>NZ_JANTHZ010000009.1 GCF_024752355.1 Ancylobacter mangrovi | reverse complement strand
AACCTGGTCTTCGCCGTCGAGGAAGGCCCGCGCGTCTATATCGAGCGCATCGAGATCCGCGGCAACACCCGCACCCGCGACTGGGTGATCCGGCGCGAGTTCGACCTTGCCGAGGGCGACGCCTATAACCGGGTGCTGATCGACCGCGCCGAGCGGCGGCTGCGCAACCTCGGCTACTTCAAGGACGTGAAGATCACCAACGAGCCGGGCACGGCGCCGGACCGGGTGATCCTGGTGGTCACGGTCGAGGACCAGCCGACCGGCGAGTTCTCGGTCTCGGGTGGCTATTCGACCACCGACGGCTTCATCGGCGAGGTGTCGGTCTCGGAGAAGAACTTCCTCGGCCGCGGCCAGTACGTCCGCCTCGCGGGCCAGCTCGGCGAGAACGTCGAGGGCGCCGACTTCAACTTCACCGAGCCCTACTTCCTCGACTACCGGGTCGCGGCCGGCTTCGACCTGTTCTGGAAGAACACCAACGAGACCTCGTACAGCCCGTATGAGACCTCGACGGCCGGTGGTACGCTGCGCGTCTCCCTGCCGCTCACCGACGAGCTGACGCTGGGTCTGCGCTACACGCTGTCGACCAAGGAGATTTCGGTCTCGCCGACCGACGAGTACTACAACCACATCTCCTGGGCGATCCTTGAGGTCAACAACGATCCGGCGCTCACCTCGCTGGTCGGGTACACGCTGTCCTACAACATGCTCGACAATAATCTCGAGCCGACAAGCGGTTACCTGCTCGAGTTGAAGCAGGACTTCGCCGGCCTCGGGGGTGACGTCAACTACATCCGGTCGACCTTCGACTCGCGCTTGTACCTGCCGGTCTATGGCGATGCCGTGCTCATGCTGCGCGGCCAGGCGGGTAACATCGCCTCCTGGGGCGGCGAGGACCTGCGCATCCTGGACAACTTCTTCAAGGGTCCGGACCTGGTGCGCGGCTTCGAGCCGAACGGCATCGGCCCGCGCGACCTTGCCTCCGGCATCGACGGCTCCGATCCGGACGCGCTGGGCGGCACGCTCTACTGGGGCACGACCGCGGAGCTGCAGTTCCCGCTCTCCTTCCTGCCGAAGGAGCTGGGGCTGAAGATGGCGGTGTTCGCGGATGCCGGTTCGCTCTGGGACTATCAGGGCGACACCACCTTCACCAACATTGCGGGCTGGCAGGACAACCTCACGGACTGCAGCACGATCCAGGGCTCGAAGACCCAGGGCCTGAACAATGTCTGCGTGGCCGACAGCGACATGGTCCGCTCCTCGGTCGGCGTCAGCCTGATCTGGAAGTCGCCCTTCGGTCCGCTGCGCTTCGACTATGCCTGGGCGCTGACCAAGGAAGACTACGACCAGACGCAGGCTTTCCGCTTCAGCGGCGGCACCCGCTTCTGATATAGACTGAGCCCGTACGGGAAACGCGCGGCGGTCCGGACCTTCCGGGCCGCCGGTTCGTTTGAGCAACAGGGCGACACCCCAGCAGGCATGAGCGATCCGGTCTTCCATTCCGCCCCGGCGCCGCTGGCGATCCGCGAGATCGCCGCGCTCGTCGGCGGCACGATCGCCGAGGGCGTCGACGCCGGGCGCCTCGTCTCGGGACTGGCGGCGCTGGAGGAGGCGGGGCCGTCCGACCTCGCCTTCATGGATGGTGCGCGCCATGTGCCGGACCTGGAGCGCTGCCGCGCGGGCGCCTGCCTGGTGGCGGAGCGTTTCGCCGGCCATGTGCCGCCGGGCACGGCGGCGATCGTCGTCGCCAAGCCCTACGCCTCCTTCGTCGCGCTCGCCCGCCATCTCTATCCCGACGCGCTGCGCCCCGGCTCGGTGTTCGGCCAGCCCGGTGTCACGGCCGGCGCCATGGTGCACCCGCGCGCGCGGCTCGAAGCGGATGTGACGGTCGACCCCGGCGCGGTGATCGGCCCGGAGGCCGAGATCGGAACCGGGACCGTGATCGGCGCCGGCGCGGTGATCGGCCCGGGCGTGCGCATCGGCCGTGACTGCTCGATCGGCGCCGGCGTCAGCCTGATGCACGCGCTGCTCGGCGACCGCGTCATCCTGCATCCGGGCGCGCGGATCGGCCAGGACGGCTTCGGCTATCTCGGCGGCGCCGGCGGCCACGCCAAGGTGCCGCAGATCCGCCGCGTGATCCTCCAGGACGACGTCGAGATCGGCGCCGGCACGACGATCGACCGCGGCGGCCTGCGCGACACGGTGATCGGCGAAGGCAGCAAGATCGACAATCTGGTGCAGATCGCGCACAACGTCGTCATCGGGCGGCACTGCGTGGTGGTCTCGCAGACCGGCATCGCCGGCAGCGCCACGCTGGGCGATTTCGTCGTGCTGGGCGGGCAGGTCGGCGTGATCGGCCATGTGCGCATCGGCGACGGGGCGCGGATCGCCGCGACAAGCAATGTGAAGGACGACGTCCCGCCGGGCGTCGAATGGGGAGGCTCGCCCGCCAGGCCGATGCGCGAGTGGTTTCGCGAGGTCATGGCCATCCAGCGCCTGGGGCGCGGCGAGAAGCCGTGGGGCGGACGGCAGGAGGCACGTGAAGGCGAATGAACATACAGTCCGACATCACTCTCGGATCCGCGGATATCCTGCGGATCCTGGCGGCGCTGCCGCATCGCTATCCGTTCCTGATGGTGGACAAGATCGTGGACATTGACGGTGACCGGCGGGCGGTCGGCGTCAAGAACGTCTCGGCCAACGAGCCGCACTTCCAGGGCCACTTCCCGGACAATCCGGTGATGCCCGGCGTGCTCATCCTCGAGGGCATGGCGCAGACCGCCGGCACCATCTGCCTGCTGAACCGCGAGGCCGACGGCCCGCCGTCGCTGGTCTATTTCATGACCGTGGACAAGGCGAAGTTCCGCAAGCCCGTGGTGCCGGGCGACGTGCTCGAATATCACATGACCCAGATGACCAAGCGGCGGAACATGTGGTGGTTCCGCGGCGAGGCCAAGGTCGACGGCCAGATCGTCGCCGAGGCCGAGGTCGGTGCCATGATCGCGCAGGACGCGCAGGGACAGGCAAGGAAATAATGAGCAGCTCCGCGAAGGTCGACCCCACCGCTCGCGTCGAGGACGGCGCGCGACTCGCCGAGGGGGTCGAGATCGGACCGTTCTGCACGGTCGGCGCCGACGTGGTGCTGGAGGCGGGCGTGAAGCTCATCTCCCACGTCGCCATCGCCGGCCACACCACGGTAGGCGCGGGCAGCACGGTCTATCCCTTCGCCTCGCTCGGCTTCCCGCCGCAGTCGGTGCACTACAAGGGCGAGCCGAGCCGGCTCGTCATCGGCCGCGACTGCACCATCCGCGAGCATGTGACGATGAACATCGGCACCGCCGGCGGCCACATGGAGACGCGGGTCGGCGACGGCGGCTTCTTCATGGTCGGCTGCCATGTCGCGCATGACTGCAGCGTCGGCGCGAAGGCGATCTTCGCCAACAACGCCACGCTCGCGGGGCATGTCAGCGTGGGCGACAACGTGTTCCTCGGCGGGCTTTCCGCCGTGCACCAGTTCGTGCGCATCGGCGACGGCGCCATGATCGGCGGCATGTGCGGCGTGCATTTCGACGTCATTCCGTTCGGCCTGATGATGGAGGGCCATCCGGGCCTGCGCTCGCTCAACTACACCGGGCTGAAGCGGCGCGGCCTCTCGCTGCAGCAGCGCCGCCAACTCCAGGGCGCCTATCGCGAGCTGTTCTACGGCAAAGGAACGCTCGTCGAGCGGACCGACCGGGTCGCGGAGCTCTTCGCCGGCGACGCCAATGTGATGAGCATCGTCGAATTCGTCCGCGGCGCCGGCAAGCGGCGCCTGACCGTGCCCGCCGATGCGGAACATGTCGCCGAGCCCGAAGCTGCCTGAGGCGGCCGGGCCCGCGGGCGGCCCGCTCGCCATCATCTGCGGCGGCGGCGCGTTTCCGCTGGCGGTGGCCGAGGCCGCCCGCCGGGCGGGGCGCGAGGTGGTGCTGTTTCCCGTGCGCGGCTTCGCGGGGCCCGAGGTCGAGGCCTGGCCGCATGTGTGGATCCACATCGGCCGGTTCGGCCAGCTCACCGCCGAAATGCGCCGGCGCGGCTGCCGTGACGTGGTGATGATCGGCAATGTGCTGCGCCCGCGCATCCGCGACATCCGGCTCGACTGGGCGACCTTCTGGCTGCTGCCGAGCGCTTTCCGCATGCTGCGCGGGGGCGACGACCATCTTCTCACCAGCCTTGGCCGCTTCTTCGAGGAGGCGGGGTTCCGCCTGCTCGGGGCGCATGAGGTGGCACCGGAAATCCTGCTTCCCGCCGGCCGGCTCGGCCGCGTGGCGCCGGGCGCTGAGGCGATGGCGGACATCGTGCTCGGCTGCCGGGTGCTGGACGTCACCGGGCCGCTCGATATCGGGCAGGGGCTGGTGGTGATGAACAAGCATGTGGTGGCGATGGAGGCGGCCGAGGGCACGGACCTCATGCTCGCCCGCGTGGCGGAGCTGCGCGCCAATGGCCGCATCAAGATGCCCGCGCCCTGCGGGGTGCTGGTGAAGCGCCCCAAGGCCGGGCAGGACCGGCGCTTCGACCTGCCTTCGCTCGGCGTGCGCACGGTCGAGGGGGCGGCGCGTGCCGGGCTGGCGGGGATCGCGGTCGAGGCGGGCGGAGTCATCGCCGCCGAGGCCGGGGCGCTGATCGCCGCTGCCGACGCGGCGGGCCTGTTCGTCTACGGCGTCGCGCCGGGGGCGGAGGGGGCGCCTTGACGGGCGCCGGCGAGGCCGGCCGGCCGCTCGACGTGTTCTTGGTCGCGGGCGAGGAATCCGGCGACGCGCTCGGCGAGGGCCTGCTGACCGCGCTGCGGTCGCTGCGCCCGGAGGCGACATTTCGCGGCGTCGGCGGTGCCCGCATGCAGGGCGAGGGGCTGGTGCCGCTCTTTTCCATGGAGGACATCACTGCCATGGGCTTCGCGCAGGTGATCGGCGCACTGCCGCGCATCCTGCGCCGCATGGGTGAGGTCGTCGACGCCATTGTCGCCCGCCCGCCGGACGTGCTGGTGCTGATCGACGCGCCGGACTTCACGCACCGCGTCGCGCGCCGGGTCCGCGCCCGCCTGCCTCACCTGCCGATCGTCAAATATGTCGCGCCGACCGTATGGGTCTGGCGGTCCGGGCGGGCGCGGGCGATGGCGCCCCATGTCGACCGGGTGCTGGCGCTGCTGCCGTTCGAGCCGCAGGTGATGCACGATCTCGGCGGGCCGCCGACCACCTATGTCGGCCATCCGCTGCTCGGCGAGCTCGACCGGCTGCGCCCGCAGGGGGCGGAGGCGGAGCGCCGGGCGGCCGATCCGCCGGTGGTGCTGGTGCTGCCGGGCAGCCGCCGGGCCGAGCTGTCGCGGCTGGGCGCAACCTTCGGCGAGGTACTGGCGCGGCTGCAGCGGGAAGTGCCGGACGCCGAATTCGTGCTGCCGACCCTGCCGCGCCGACTGACGCAGGTCGAGGAGATGGTCGCCGGCTGGCCGCTCGCGCCCCGCATCGTCACGAGCGACGAGGAGAAGCTGGCGGCCTTCCGCATCGCCCGCGCGGCGCTCGCCGCCTCCGGCACGGTGACGCTGGAGCTCGCCCTGGCGGGCATCCCGACGGTCGCCGCCTATCGCGTGCCGCGGCTCGAGGGCTGGATCGCGCCCTATATCCTCAAGGTGACGACCGCGATCCTGCCGAACCTGATCCTCGGCGAGAAGGCGGTGCCGGAATATCTGCAATGGTACATCGACCCGCCGGCCATGGCGGCGCAGCTCGCGCGGCTGGTGCAGGGTGGGGTGGAGCGGGAGGCGCAGCTCGCCGCCTTCGCCCGGCTCGACGCGATCATGGGGCTGGGCGGCGATCCGCCGAGCCTGCGCGCCGCGCGGGCAGTGCTCGAGACACTGGCTGAAGCCCGAAAATGAAAAACCCCGCCGTCCGGATGGAGGGCAGGGTTTCCCGAGAGGCGAGCGATGCCCGGCGCGATCGCCGGGTCCCGCGCGTTTCGTCCTACTTGCGGCGCGCCATCGGCACGTAGTCGCGATGGGTCGAGCCGGTGTAGAGCTGGCGCGGGCGGCCGATGCGCTGGCTCGGATCCTCGATCATCTCCTTCCACTGGCCGATCCAGCCCACGGTGCGGGCGAGGGCGAACAGCACGGTGAACATGGAGGTCGGGAAGCCGAGCGCGCGCAGCGTGATGCCCGAATAGAAGTCGATGTTCGGGTAGAGCTTGCGCTCGACGAAATACTCGTCCTGCAGCGCGATGCGCTCCAGCTCGATGGCGATGTCGAGCAGCGGGTCGTCCTTGATGCCGAGCTCGCCCAGCACCTCATGCGTGGTGTGCTGCATGATCTTGGCGCGCGGGTCGTAGTTCTTGTAGACGCGATGACCGAAGCCCATCAGGCGGAACGGGTCGTTCTTGTCCTTGGCGCGGTTGATGAATTCGGGGATGCGCTCGACCGAGCCGATCTCGCCGAGCATCTTCAGCGCCGCTTCGTTGGCGCCGCCATGGGCCGGGCCCCAGAGGCAGGCGATGCCGGCCGCGATGCAGGCGAAGGGGTTGGCGCCGGAGGAGCCGGCGAGGCGCACCGTCGAGGTCGAGGCGTTCTGCTCGTGGTCGGCGTGCAGGATGAAGATGCGGTCGATGGCGCGGGAGAGGATCGGGTTCGCCTTGTACTCCTCGCACGGTACCGAGAAGCACATGTTGAGGAAGTTCGAGGCGTAGTCGAGGTCGTTCTTCGGGTAAACGAAGGGCTGGCCGATCGAGTATTTGTAGGCCATCGCCGCCAGCGTCGGGATCTTCGCGATCATGCGGATCGAGGCGATCATCCGCTGCTGCGGATCGGAGATGTCGGTCGAGTCGTGATAGAAGGCCGACAGGGCGCCGACCGAGGCCACCAGTACCGCCATCGGGTGCGCATCACGGCGGAAGCCGTGGAAGAAACGATTCATCTGCTCGTGGACCATCGTGTGGCGGGTCACGCGATAGTCGAAGTCGGCTTTCTGCGCCGCGGTCGGCAGCTCGCCGTAGAGCAGGAGGTAGCAGGTCTCGAGGAAGTCACCGTTCTCGGCGAGCTGTTCGATCGGGTAGCCGCGATAGAGCAGGATGCCCTGGTCGCCGTCGATATAGGTGATCTGGCTCTCACAGCTCGCGGTCGAGGTGAAGCCCGGATCGTAGGTGAACATGCCGGTCTGGCCGTAGAGCTTGCCGATATCGACGACGTCCGGCCCGACCGTTCCCTTCAGAATGGGCAGATCCCAGCTTTCGTTGCCGACCGTAAGAGTCGCTGTTGTCGCCGAAGTACCGTGACTGGCGTCCATGCGGGATCTCCCTTGAATTTGTGGAACCGATTGACGGAGCGCGTCTTGCGTGTGCCGCGCCGGACCGCTCGGCCTGAAGCGTTGGAAGCGGGGTTGCTTCGTCGCGACTTGGCATGGAAGTCGTAACGGTTTCGAACCGTGCTCGCAAGCGCAGCGAAGTGCAGCCCTGACGGTGCGGCGGCACCGTGTCCGTGCCGCCTTGCACCGTTCGCATATGCACCATGCGCCATACGCTTAGGCCGCGTCGGCGGCCTTCGTCTGGTCGGCGATGCGGGCCAGGGACTCGTCCTTGCCGAGCACTTCCAGCACGTCGAAAATGCCCGGAGAGGTGGTGCGCCCGGTCATCGCGGCGCGCAGCGGCTGGGCGATGGCGCCGAGCTTCACGCCCTTCGCCTCGGCCACATGGCGCACCGCGGCCTCGGTGCCGGCGGCGGTCCATTCCCCGAGCTCGGCGAGGCTGGAAGCGGTGGCGGCCAGCAGCCGGCGCGTCTCGTCGGTGAGCAGCGCGGCGGCCTTGGGCTCCATCTCAAAGGGGCGCGACTTCCAGATATAAGCGGCGCTGTCGATTAGCTCGACCAGCGTCCTGGCGCGCTCCTTGAGCCCCGGCATGGCGGCGCGGAGCTGGGCGCGCTTTTCCGCCGTCAGGGCGGCGGCGATCTCGGCGCCGTTCGGCAGGTGCGGCAGAAGCTGGTCGATGGCCGCCATCAGCTCGTCGTCCGGCGTCGAGCGCATGTACAGGCCGTTGATGCTCTCCAGCTTGGCGAAGTCGAAGCGCGCGGCGGAGCGGCCGACATGGTCGAGATCGAACAGCCTGCTCATCTCGTCGGTCGAGAAGATCTCCTGGTCGCCATGGCTCCAGCCGAGCCGCACCAGATAGTTGCGCAGCGCGGCGGGCAGGTAGCCCATGGCGCGGTAGGCGTCGACGCCGAGCGCGCCGTGGCGCTTGGAGAGCTTGGCGCCGTCCGGACCGTGGATCAGCGGGATGTGCGCCATCTTCGGCACGCTCCACCCCAGCGCATGGTAGATCTGCGTCTGGCGCGCAGCATTGGTGAGATGGTCGTCGCCGCGGATGATGTGGGTGACGCCCATGTCGTGGTCGTCCACCACCACCGAGAGCATGTAGGTGGGCGTGCCGTCCGAGCGCAGCAGTACGAGGTCGTCGAGCTCCTTGTTCTGGAACACGACGCGGCCCTGGACCAGATCCTCGATTACGGTCTCGCCCTCGACCGGCGCCTTCAGGCGGATGGCGGGCTTTGCCCCCTCGGGTGCCTCGGCGGCGTCGCGGTCGCGCCAGCGCCCGTCATAGCGCGGGGGGCGGCCTTCCTTGCGGGCGGTGTCGCGCATTTCCTCCAGCTCGGCGGCGGTCGCGTAGCAGGGATAGGCGCGTCCGTCCCGCAGCATCTGCTCCACCGCCTCGCGGTGCCGCTCGGCGCGGGCGAACTGGTAGATGACGTCGCCCGACCAGTCGATGCCGAGCCATTTCAGCCCGTCGATGATGGCCTCGATCGCCTCCGGCGTGGAGCGCTGGCGGTCGGTGTCCTCGATGCGCAGCAGCATTCGGCCGCCCTTGGCCCGGGCATAGAGCCAGTTGAACAGCGCGGTGCGCGCCCCGCCGATGTGCAGGAAGCCGGTGGGCGAGGGGGCGAAGCGGGTGACGACGGTCTCGGACATGTCTCTCGTCTCGCGCGCGGTGATCGGCGAGGGATCTCGCCGGGGAACGGGTCGGCATGGCGGGCGCGGACGGTGCGTGTACCATAGGTCTGTGACGGGGGAAAAGGCGCCGCGCCCGGCAGGCGTGCGAGGCGCGACGACGTGACGGGGCATGGGGACGGGGAGCGGGTCGGAAGAGGGAACGGAAGAGGGAACGGCCGGGCGGGCGCGCCCCGGGCGCGCGCGGGCGCTCGCCGTCGCCTCCGCGCCTCGCATCCCCGCGCTCACGGCCGCCGGTACCGCGCCGGGCCTGCCGTGGCTGCGGCTGCTGGGCGGGCAGGCGGTCGCCCAATGGGTGCTGCGCGAGCTCGACGACCGCCGCGGCTTCCTGTTCCTGCCCGTCGCCTTCGCCACCGGCATCGCGCTGTATTTCGGCGCGGCGCACGAGCCGTGGGCCTATGGCGGGCTGGTGCCGGCGGGGCTGTTCGGCGTGTTCGCCGTGCTTGCCCGCGCCCGGCCCTTCGCCTTTCACCTGTGCGTGCTGCTGGCGACCATCGCCGCCGGCTTCGCCGTCGCGAGCCTGCAGGCGCGGCGGATCGCCCATCCGGTGCTGGCGCGCACTCTCCAGGCGGTGGAGGTGAGCGGCTTCGTGGAGGCCGAGGAACGCCGTTCGCGCGGGAGCCGCATCACGCTGCGGGTGACCCATCTCGGCCGCGAGATCGCCGATCCGCCCGAGCGGGTGCGGGTGAGCCTCGCCTCGGGCGATCCGCCGCCGGTTGGCGCCCATGTGCGCCTGCGCGCGACGCTCGGGCCGCCGCCGGGGCCGGCCTATCCGGGCGGGTTCGACTTCGGCCGCGCGATCTGGTTCGAGGGCATCGGCGCCACGGGCTACGCGCTCGGCAAGGTGCAGCTCGTGCCCGGCCCCGAGCCGCCCGCGGGGCTCGCCTTCGCCGCCTGGCTGGAGCGCAGCCGCGAGGCGATCGCCGGGCGCATCCGCGCGGTGCTGTCGGGCGGGCAGGGAGGGATCGCGGTGGCGCTGGTCACCGGGCTGCGCGACGGCGTGCCGGAGACCGTCGAGGAGAACATGCGCGTCTCCGGCCTGTCGCACATCCTCTCGATCTCAGGGCTGCACATGGCGCTGGTGGCGATGACGGTGTTCTTCCTCGCCCGCGCCCTGCTGGCGCTGCCGCCCGAGCTGGCGCTGCGCTACCCGATCAAGAGCTGGGCCGCGGTGCCGGCGCTGTTCGCCGCCACCTACTACCTGCTGCTCTCCGGCGCGCACGTACCGACGCAGCGCTCCTATGTGATGACGCTGCTGGTCCTGCTCGGCGTGATGATCGGCCGGCCGGCGCTGACGCTGCGCACGCTGGCGATCGCGGCGCTGGTGGTGATGGTGCTCACGCCCTGGGCGATCCTCGACCCCGGCGCGCAGATGTCGTTCGCCGCGACGCTGGCGCTGGTGGCGGCCTATGAGAGGTGGGGCCAGCGGCTGATGGCGCCTTCGGGCACGACGGCGCGGCGCTGGACGCTGCGGCCGGTGCGCTATGTCGCGGCGCTGGCGCTGACCTCGCTGGTGGCGGGGCTCGCCACCGCGCCCTTTGCCGCCTTTCATTTCCAGCGCCTCGCCCCGCTGAGCCTGCTCGCCAACCTCGCCGCCATGCCGGTGGTGTCGTTCATCGTCATGCCGATGGGGCTGCTCGGCTCGATGCTTATGCCGTTCGGCTGGGACGGTCCGGCCTGGCGGGCGATGGGCTGGGGTCTCGACCTGATGATCGGCATCGCGGATTCGGTCGCGGCGCTGCCGGGCGCGGATCGCGGCATCGCCACCATGCCGATGGCGAGCCTCATCCTTCTCAGCCTCGCCCTGACCTGCCTGTGCCTGCTACGCACGCGGCTCGTCCTCGCAGCGCCGCTGCTGGCCGGTGCCGGGGTCTGCGTCTTCCTGCTGGCGCGGCCGCTGGACCTCTACGTCGATTCCCGCGCCCGCACCGTGGCTGTGCGCGGGCCGGACGGGGCGCTGTCGCTGATGGGCAGCCCCTCGACGCGGATCGCCCAGCGCTTCGAGGTGGCGCCGTGGCTGAGCGCCGAGGGCGTGCGCACCGTGTCCGCCGCCGATCTGACGCAGGCCGCCCGCTGCGACGCGCAGGGCTGCACGCTGACGGGTCCCGATGGGGCCCTCGTCGCCTACTCGCGCGAGCGCGGCTCGCTCGCCGAGGACTGCCTGCGGGCCGAACTCGTGGTCACGCCCTTCGAGCCGCCAGCGGACTGCGCGGCGACGGTGATCCATGTCGATGCGTGGCACCAGCTCGGCGGCCTGGCGGCGACGCGGATGGGGCCGGGAGAATGGCGCCTTTCCGTGGCGCGTCCCGGCGGGGAAACGCGGCCCTGGCTGCCGCCATCGCCGGAGGTCGGGCAGATTCTGCTCGCGCCCACGCGGGGTGTCGATCCGGCGGCGCGGTCTCCCGGGAAGGGTGCATCGGCCGAGCCGGTCGCGGCCGGCCGAGCCAGTGCCGAAAGCGAGTCGGAAGATGGGGGCGACGCCCGCGATGGCGAGCCGGACGATGACGAGCAACGGGAATGACGGCCGCGCGCGATAAATGCCTGCGGAGGCGGGCCCGCTGAGAGGCCCCCGAGGGATGCCTATTGAGCGCCGATGTGTCGCCACTGGCCAGCGCTTACCGAGACAATCGACTGAGCGGCGCACGAGGCGAGGGCGAAGGATCGTCGCCAGACGGGTTCGACTCCACGGTGCCCGCAGCGCTGTCTTGTTGCCACCTCCCGAGGCCAGGCTGCCGCGGGAGACAAGGCTCGCCGGAGGGCATGTCTATCGCCCTCGTTCGCGACGTTGCGCGTCTCGCCGAGGGATCGGCTCAGAGCAATGGCGCCGAAAAGCACAACCCTTCCGGCGACCCGCAACATTCCAGCCAGCCGGCTCGAGCAGTTCGGGGCTCCACCAGTGAGCTCGGGCACATCCGCCCATCAGCTCTGGTACGTCACCCAGTCACAAATGCCGCTTCCAAGCCGGCTAGCCAACGCGGCCCGCCGATGCCGCTCGTCAACGCAACCCGCCGGAGGCACATCCCGCCGCCGCGGCCCGCCGCCGCGGCCCGCCGGCGCGAAGCGCCCTCAGTAGCGCCGGAAAAGCCCTACCAATCGTCCCTGGATGCGAACGCGGTCGGGGCCGAAGATTCGGGTCTCGTAGGCCGGGTTGGCCGCTTCCAGCGCGATCGAATCGCCCTTGCGGCGCAGCCGCTTCAGCGTCGCTTCCTCGTCGTCGATCAGCGCGACGACGATGTCGCCCGTATTGGCGGTGTCCATCCGCCGGATGAGCGCGAGGTCGCCGTCGAGGATGCCCGCCTCGACCATCGAATCGCCGCGCACCTCGAGCGCAAAATGCTCGCCGCCCGCGATCATCTCCGGCGGCATGGAGATGGTGTGGTCGCGCGACTGGATTGCGGAGATCGGCGTGCCGGCGGCGATGCGGCCCATGACCGGGATCGGCACCGAGCGCGACGCGCCATCGTCGCTCGCCGCGGGGCGGGCGCGCCCGAGGCTGCCCTCGATCACGTTGGGCGCGAAGGCGCGCGAGGCCCGTGGCGGCTGCGAATCCTCCGGCAGGCGCAGCACTTCCAGCGCCCGCGCCCGGTTGGGCAGGCGGCGGATGAAGCCGCGTTCCTCAAGCGCCGTGATGAGACGATGGATGCCGGACTTGGACCTCAGGTCCAGTGCTTCCTTCATCTCCTCGAAGGAAGGCGGAACGCCGTCCTGCTTGAGGCGGTCATTGATGAAGCGAAGCAGCTCGTGCTGTTTGCGAGTGAGCATCGATGCCTTCCGTCCGCGCGCCGCAATGAAAACAAATCACGAACAAACACTATCCGTTCTTTTTGTGTTCCACAATCGGTAAATGGATCGCTAATCCGGCACCGTGGAAACGCGGTTTCCTGCTCCTGTATGCAATGGCCTATGTGCTGCTCAAGTGTTATGCATGAGGCCGGGAGCACAGGAAGGACGATACATTGATCGGCACCATCGCGGACATCGTCGCGGCCCACCGTTCCGGGGCGGCGCGGCCGGCGGAAACGGTTGCGCGCTGCTTCGAGCTCATCGAGCGCCATGGCGATCCGGCAATCTTCACCACGCTCAGCACGCCGCAGGCAATCGCGGCGGCGCTGCGGGCTCTGGAGGGGATCGATCCGGCCGGCCTGCCGCTTTATGGCGTGCCGTTCGCCGTGAAGGACAATATCGACGTCGCCGGCCTGCCGACCACCTGCGCCTGCCCGGACTATGCCTATGACGCGACCCGCGATGCGAGCTGCGTGACGCGGCTGCGCCGGGCCGGGGCGATCGTCATCGGCAAGACCAATCTCGACCAGTTCGCCACCGGGCTGAACGGGACGCGTTCGCCCTACGGCACGCCGCGCAATGCCATGCGGGCGGACCTCGTGCCGGGCGGGTCGAGCTCGGGCTCGGCGGTGGCGGTGGCGGCGGGGCTGGTGCCGTTCGCGCTCGGCACCGACACGGCGGGCTCCGGGCGCGTTCCCGCCGGGCTCAACAATATCGTCGGGCTCAAGCCCAGCCTCGGCCTCGTCTCGACCAGCGGCGTCGTGCCGGCCTGCCGCTCCCTCGACTGCGTATCGGTGTTCGCGTTGTCGGTCGAGGAAGCGTTTGCGGTGTTGCGCGCGGCGGGCGGGTCGGACGAGGCGGACCCCTATTCGCGTGCGCTGCCGATCGGCATGCCGGGGGACTTTCCCGCCCGTCCGCGCATCGCGGTGCCGCGCCGCGCGGATCTGGTCAGCTTCGGCGACCGGCTGGCCGAGCGGGCCTTCGCCGCCGCCGTCGCCCGCATGGAGCGGCTGGGCGCCGAGGTCGAGGAGATCGACATGGCGCCGTTCCACGACACGGCGAAGCTGCTCTATGAGGGCCCCTGGGTCGCCGAGCGCCTCGCCGCGGTGGGCGCGTTCCTGGAATCTCGGCCGGCCGCGTTCCATCCCGTGATACGCTCCATCGTCGAGCAGGGACGGGGCCTCACGGCAGTGGACGCGTTCCGCGGCCAGTACCGGCTCGCCGAGCTGAAGGTGCAGGCGCGCGAGGCGCTGGCCGGTTTCGACGCGCTGATGGTGCCAACCATGCCGACCGTTTACACGGTCGAGCAGATGCTGGCCGAGCCGGTGCGCTACAACAGCAATCTCGGCGTCTACACCAATTTCGTGAACCTGCTCGACATGTGCGCCCTGTCCGTGCCGGCGGAGATCCGGCCCGACGACGCGCCGGCGGGGGTGACGCTGCTGGCGCCGGCGGGGCGCGACGCGCATCTCGCCGCGCTGGGCTCCGGCTTCCACGCCGATACCGGCCTGACCATGGGAGCGACCGGCCGGCGGCTGGGACCGCGCCCGCAGGCGAGGCCGCGTCCGGCGCCGGGCTTTCTCGAGCTGGCGCTGTTCGGCGCGCATCTCTCCGGCCTGCCGCTCAACGGGGATCTCGTGGCGGCCGGCGGCGTGTTCCTGCGCAATGCGCGCACCAGCGCCGACTACCGGCTCCATCTCCTGCCGGAAGGGCGGGTGCGCCGGCCCGGGCTGGTGCGTGGCCGTCCGGGCTCCGGTGCGCCGATCGCCTGCGAGGTCTGGGCGCTGCCCGCCGAAGCGTTCGGCCGGCTGGTCGCCGCCATCCCCGCGCCGCTCGGCGTCGGGTCGGTGATGCTGGACGACGGCACGGAGGTGAAGGGCTTCCTCATGGAGGCGGCAGCGGCGGCCAATGCGCGCGACATCACGGCCTTCGGCGGCTGGCGGGGATTCCTCGCCGCCGAGGAGGAACGGCGCGAGAGCCACGCCGTCGGTGGCTGAGAGATATCCGGATTATCGTATCAGATCAGACGCTTTGTGCGTATTGCTCATAAGCGTCGTGAACGATGGCGATGTGGCTGCGCATGGCGGCGATCGCCCCTTCGCGGTCGCCGCGCAGGATCGCCGTCACCACCCGGTCGTGCTCGGTGTGCGACAGGCCGAGGCGCCCGAGCGCGCGGAACTGCGCCCGGCGGAAGGGTGACAGGCGCCGGCGGGTGCCGAGGGTGATCTCGATCAGATAGTCGTTGTGGCTGCCGTCATAGATGGTGGTGTGGAACTGGTCGTTCGCCTCGCGATAGGCGTTGAAGTCGCCCTGGCGCATCAGCTCGCCCATGGCATCGTGCAGCTTCACGAGTGCGCGGCGCTCGGGCGGCGTCATCTGCAGCGCCGAGAGGCCGGCGCACAGGCCCTCCAGCTCGGCCATGACGTCGAACATGTTCTGCAGGCGCTCGACGCTGGGGCGCGCCACCACCGCGCCTCGATGCGGGCGGGCATCCACGAGGCCTGAGGCGGTGAGCTCGCGCAGCGCCTCGCGCACCGGGGTGCGGGAGACGCCGAAGCGGGTGGCGAGGGCGGTCTCGTCGAGCGTGGTGCCGGGCGGCAGCAGGCCGCGCGTGATCTCGTCGGCGAGCTGCATGCGCAGGCTCTCGGCGCGGGTCACGCGCCCACGACCGGCCTTCGCGGAGAGCATCGGGTCAGCGGGAAAGCGAACGGAAACCACGGACATGAGCGACAGGGTACCCGGCAATGCAGCGAGTCGCTGCCGCGAAAGTGCCGCAGCGCCCGATCTTTAGCACGATGAGCGAACAAAATCCGCAAATCGCCGACCGTGCCTTGATATCGCTCACGCCTCTATCGATTCACTCGTCGACGAGGCTCACCTCGTCGATCACGCTCACATGGGCGGCGACCACCTTCCAGCCGCCGGGAGTGCGCATCCAGCTCTGCATCTGCCGACCGACCTTGCCGGGTGCCGTGTCGCGCCGGAACAGCGTGGCGGCCACCGCGAAGTCGCGGCCATAGGTGGTGATCTCGGTGCGCTCGAGCCGGCGCATGAGTCCGGCCGGCGAGCGGGCGGCGCGGAAGGCGCGGATCGCGCCGATGCCGTAGAGGTTTTCCCCGCCGCCATAGCGGATGGTCGTGTCCGACTCGAAGAACAGGTCGTCGAGTGCTTCGACGTCGTTGGTGACGAGGGCCTGCTCGTAGCGGTCGAAGGCGGCGCGCACCTCGGCGAGCACGTCCGGCAGGTTGATGTCCATCGGCGAAGTCCTTTCCTGCGCCGGCCGGCATCGGCACCTGCGGCGAGCACGCAGCACACAGGGTGCAGGCAGTGCGGTCAATCCTCGAGCGGGAGAATCTGGCACGGCTCGCCGGCCAGGGCGGCGGGCGCGTTCGGGGGGCGCACGAGCAGCACGTCGGCGCGGGCGAGCACGCGCAGCATCGAACTGTCCTGCACCGGCACCGGGCGCACGACGGGCACGCCATCCTCCTCGCCGACGATGGCCGCGCGCATGAAGTCCATGCGGTGGTCATTGGCCTTGAGGTCGACACCAAGCCGGGCAGCCTTCAGGGCCGGCTTCGGCGCGACGGCCTCGCCCTGCAGCGCCCGCAGCAGCGGCACGAGGAAGAGAAGCGCGCAGACATGGGCGGAGACCGGGTTTCCCGGCAGCCCGACCACCAGCGTGCCGGCGGACGAGCGGCCGAACATCAGCGGCTTGCCGGGGCGCAGCGCGATCTTGTGCACGGCGAGCTCGACGCCCTGCGCGGTCAGTGCCGGGGCGACGAGGTCGTGGTCGCCGACAGAGGCGCCGCCGGTCGTCACCAGAACGTCGATCCCGCTCGCCAGCGCCGCGTGCACGCCTTCCTGCGTCGCCGCCATGGTGTCGGGCAGGATGCCGAGATCGGCCACCTCGGCGCCGGCCCGGCGGGCGAGGGCGCCGACCGAATAGATGTTGGACAGGATGACGTTGTGCGCCGCCGCGCCCGCGCCCGGCCGCACCAACTCGTCGCCGGTGGAAAGGAGGCCGACGCGCGGCCGGCGGATGACCGCCAGCTCGGCGACGTCGGCGGAGGCGGCGAGGGCGAGGTCGCGGGCGCGCAGGCGATGGCCGGCCGGAAGCAGCGTGTCGCCGGTCGCGAAGTCGCCGCCGGCGCGGCGGATATGCCGTCCGATGGTCGCGGCCTCGGTGACGGTGACCGCGTCGCCTTCGCGCTTCGTGTCTTCCTGGATCACGACGGCGTCGGCGCCCTCGGGCATCACCGCGCCGGTGAAGATGCGCACCGCCGAGCCCGGCGTCACCGTGCCGGCGAATGGGCGCCCGGCGGCGGATTCGCCGGTCACGCGCAGCACGGCGTCGAGCGTCGCGTCGCCCGCGCGAACGGCGTAGCCGTCCATGGCCGAGACGTCGGCGCCGGGCGTGGTGCGGCGGGCAATCACCGGGGCGGCAAGCACGCGCCCGTCGGCGGCTTCGAGCGCGACGGATTCGCTGCCGAGAAGCTCGGCGGCGGAAAGCAGGCGCTGCAGCGCCTCCTCGACCGGCATCAGTGCCTTCATGCCGCGATCCTCACGCCGACATCCTCACGCCGCCTGCCAGTGGCCGGAACGGCCGCCGTCCTTCTCGACGAGACGGATCGCCTCGATGCGCATGCCGCGATCGACCGCCTTGGCCATGTCGTAGATGGTGAGGCACGCGACCGAGACGGCGGTCAGCGCCTCCATCTCGACGCCGGTCTGGCCGGTCGTGCGGACCGTCGCCCGCACCTTGAGGCCCGGCAGGCCGGCATCGGGCTCGATCTCGACCGCGACCTTGGACAGCAGCAGCGCGTGGCAAAGCGGGATCAGCTCATGGGTGCGCTTGGCCGCCATGATGCCGGCGAGGCGGGCAGTGCCGATCACGTCGCCCTTCTTGGCGTTGCCGCTCTCGATCAGCGCGAGCGTCGCCTCTTCCATTACGACGCGGCCCTCGGCGACGGCGATGCGGTCCGTGACGGCCTTGTCGCCGACATCGACCATGTTCGCCGCGCCGCTGGGGTCGATATGGGAGAGGGCCGGGCGCTCCTCGCTCATGACGCGCGCCTTCCTCAGCCCGCCGCGCGGGCGAGCGGAGCCGCCGCCAGCAGTTCGGCGGTCGCCGCCGCTACGTCGGGCTGGCGCATCAGGCTCTCGCCCACGAGCACGGTGCGGATGTCGACACGCGCGAGGCGCGCGACGTCGTCCGGCGTGAAGATGCCGCTCTCGCCGACGATCACCCGCTCGGCCGGGACACGCGGGGCGAGGCGCTCGGAGGTCTCCAGCGTCACCTCGAAAGTCCGCAGGTTGCGGTTGTTGATGCCGATCATCCGGCCCGGCAGGGCGAGGGCGCGGTCGAGCTCGGCATCGTCATGCACCTCGACCAGTGCGTCCATGCCGAGGCCCCCGGCGGTCTCGATCAGGTCACGCGCCAGCGCGTCGTCGACCGAGGCCATGATGACGAGGATGCAGTCCGCGCCCCACGCCCGAGCCTCGAATACCTGATAGGTGTCGTGCATGAAGTCCTTGCGCAGCGCCGGCAGCGCGCAGGCGGCACGGGCGCGGGTGAGGAATTCCGGCGCGCCCTGGAAGGAGGGACCGTCGGTGAGCACGGAGAGGCAGGCCGCACCGCCCGCCTCATAGGCGCGCGCATGGGCCGGGGGATCGAAGTCCGGCCGGATCAGCCCCTTGGACGGGCTCGCCTTCTTGATCTCGGCGATCAGCGCGGTGGCGCCGGAGGCGATGCGCGCCTCGATCGCAGCGAGGAAGCCGCGCGGCGCATCGGCCTGCTCGGCGCGCGCGCGGATCTCGGCCGGCGGGACGGCGCGCTTGGCGGCGGCGATCTCCTCCAGCTTGTAGGCCTCGATGCGCTTTAGAATGTCGGCCATATGCGCCTCCCTCACTCCGCGATCGCGGAGACGGCGACGAGGCGGTCGAGCGCCGCCTCGGCATGGCCGCCCCTGAGGCTGGTGCGGGCGATCTCCAGCGCGTCGCCGAGCGTGTCGGCCTTGCCGGCGACCACCAGCGCGGCGGCGGCGTTCATCAGCGCGACGTCGGCATAGGCGCTGGGCTGGCCGGCGAGGACGGCGCGCAGCGCCGCCGCGTTCGCCGTGCCGTCGCCGCCCTTCAGCGCGGCGGAGGTGGCGCGTTCGAAGCCGAATTCCTCGGGCGTGATCTCGAAGCTGCGGATCTCCCCATCCACCAGCTCGGCGACATGGGTCGGGCCGGTGGTGGTGATCTCGTCGAGCCCGTCCGAGCCGTGCACCACCCAGGCGCGGGTCGAGCCGAGCGAGCGCAGCACCTGGGCGATCGGCTCGACCCAGTTGCGCGAGAACACGCCGACCATCTGGCGGGTGACGCCGGCCGGGTTCGACAGCGGGCCGAGCAGGTTGAAGATGGTGCGCGTGCCGAGCTCCACGCGGGTGGGGCCGACATGCTTCATCGCCGGGTGGTGGGCGGGCGCGAACATGAAGCCGATGCCCGCCTCGGCGATGCAGCGCGCGATCTGCTCGGGCGTCAGGTCGAGCCGGACGCCGAGCGCCATCAGCACGTCCGCCGCGCCGGACTTGGAGGACAGCGCGCGGTTGCCGTGCTTGGCGACCGGCACGCCGGCGCCGGCGACGATGAAGGCGGCGCAGGTGGAGATGTTGTAGGAACCGGAGGCGTCGCCGCCCGTGCCCACCACGTCGACCGCGCCTTCCGGCGCTTCCACCCGCAGCATCTTGGCGCGCATGGTGGTGACCGCGCCGGCGATCTCCTCCACGTCCTCGCCGCGCACGCGCAGGCCCATGAGGATGGCGCCGATCTGCGAGGGCGTCGCCTCGCCCGACATCATCACGTCGAAGGCGAACGCCGCCTCGGCCCGGGTCAGCGTGGCGCCGGTGGCGATCTTGCCGATGACGGCCTTCAGGTTTTCCATGCTCTCCCCGCGTTGCTTCAGGCGGCCCGCGAGCGACGCGGGCCGGAGTTCCACGCCCGCGCCAGGTCGAGGAAGTTCTTCAGGATGGTGTGCCCGTGCTCGGAGGCGATGCTCTCGGGGTGGAACTGCACCCCATGCACCGGCAGCTCCTTGTGCGACAGGCCCATGATCAGCCCATCCTCGGTCTCGGCGGTGATGCCGAGCGACGAGGGCAGTGTCTCGCGCCGGACGATGAGCGAGTGGTAGCGCGTCGCCTTGAACGGGCCGTTGATGCCGCGGAACACGCCCTCGCCGCGGTGGCGCACCTCCGACAGCTTGCCGTGGAGAGGCAGCGGCGCGCGGATCACCTCGCCGCCGAACACCTGGCCGATCGCCTGGTGGCCGAGGCAGACGCCGAACACCGGCACGCCCTCGCCGGCGGCGCGGCCGATCAGTTCGAGGCAGATCCCCGCCTCGTTCGGCGTGGCGGGGCCGGGGGAGATGACGATCGCCTCGGGCTGGAGCGCCAGCGCCTCGTCGGCGGTGAGGGTGTCGTTGCGACGCACGTCCACCTCGGCGCCGAGTCCGCCGATATAGTGGACGAGGTTCCAGGTGAAGCTGTCGTAATTGTCGACGAGAAGGATCATCGCGCGTCCATCCGCCGGTCTTGGGCCGGCATGAAAAGCTCTAGGGTGTTGACCGGCGCCGGGTCAAGCCGCGTGCTCGGATCGAGCGGGCCTGCCTCGCGCCGGGCGGCGAGGGGAGTGTCGCCGGCTTCACCATCGCTCGTGGCGCGCGCGCTCCATGCTCACTGCCCCCGCGCCGCCCGGGCGGCGAAGCGCACCGCTTCCTCGCCGGCGCGGAACAGCGCCTTGGCCTTGTTGACGCATTCCTGCAGCTCGCTCTCCGGCACCGAGTCGTAGACGATGCCGGCGCCGGCCTGCACGTGCATCTGGCCGTCCTTCACGACGGCGGTGCGCAGCACGATGCAGGTGTCCATCTCGCCGTCGGCGCCGAAATAGCCGATGGCGCCGGCATAGATGCCGCGCTTGTCGCGCTCCAGCTCGTCGATGATCTCCATCGCCCGCACCTTGGGCGCGCCCGAGACCGTGCCGGCCGGGAAGCCGGCGGCGAGCGCGTCCAGCGCGTCGCGGCGCGGGTCGAGGTCGCCCTCGACGTTGGAGACGATGTGCATCACCTGGCTGTAGCGCTCGATGAGGAAACTGTCGGTGACGTGCACCGAGCCGATTGTCGAGACCCGGCCGACGTCGTTGCGCCCGAGGTCGAGCAGCATCAGGTGCTCGGCGCGCTCCTTGGGGTCGGCGAGGAGCTCGTCCTCCAGCGCCTTGTCCTCATGGGGCGTGGCGCCGCGCCGGCGGGTGCCGGCGATCGGGCGGATGGTGACGGTGTCGCCGCGCAGCCGCACCAGGATCTCCGGGCTGGAGCACACGATCGCGAAGCCGCCGAAGTTGAAATAGACCAGGAACGGCGCCGGGTTGATGCGCCGCAGCGCCCGGTAGAGCGAGAACGGCGGCAGGGTGAAGGGTGCGTCGAAGCGCTGGGACAGCACCACCTGGAAGATGTCGCCGGCGCGGATGTACTCCTTCGCCCGCTCCACCATCGCCCGGTAGGTCTCCGGCGCGGTGTTGGAGACCGGCGCCACCGCCTCGTGGAAGGCGTCCTCCGGCGGCAGGTTGGGCAGCGCGCTGTCGAGCGCGGCGACCACCACCTCCAGCCGCTCGCGCGCGGTCTCGTAGGCGGCGAGGGCGCCCACGCCCTCCTGCGGGCGCACCGGCGTCACCACGGTGATCTCGTCGCGTACCGCGTCGAACACCACCATCACGGTGGGGCGCACGAAGATGGCGTCGGGCACGCCGAAGATGTCGGGCTTGGCCTGCGGCAGGCGCTCCATCTGCCGCACCATGTCGTAGCCGAGATAGCCGAACACGCCCGCCGCCATGGGCGGGGCGCCGGCCGGCAGGTGGATGCGCGATTCCGCCACCAGCTTGCGCAGCGAGACCAGCGGCTTGTCGGGGCAGGGCTCGAAGCCGTCCGGCGCGAGGCAGTCCGGGAACCGGGCCGCCTCGCGGTTGATCTCGGCGCGGTCGCCCTGGCAGCGCCAGATGACGTCCGGCTCGATGCCGATCATCGAGTAGCGCCCGCGCGTGGCGCCGCCCTCGACCGATTCGAGCAGGAAGCTGTTCGGCTTCTCGCCGGCGATCTTGAGGAAGGCTGAGACCGGGGTCTCGAGGTCGGCGATCAGCGTGGTCGTGACCACCTGGGCCTCGCCGCGCTCATAGGCGGCGGCGAAGTCCGCGACGTCGGGATGGGGATGCATGGATGCGGATCCTCAGTCGACCGCGTCCGCGCCGACGATCTGGTCGAGCGCCGTCCGGTTGATGCGCGCGCCGAGCTCGGACTGGAGCGCGACCAGATATTCGGTCATCAGGTCGTTCTCCATGCCCTGCCGGATGTCGCTCACCAGCTTCTCGTCCGGCTTGGCGCCGGCCGGGATGTCGACGTTGAGCACCTTGAACAGGATCCGGCTGTCGCCACCCTCGGCCATGGCGCTGCCGACATCGCCCTTGGGCGTGTCGAACACGGCGTCGAGGATCTCCTGCGGGATGCCGTCGGCGGCGCGCCCGCGCTTCAGCCCGTTGGCGGCGCGCAGCTCCAGCCCAGCATCGGTCACCGCGATGTCGAACGAGGTGCCGGCGGCCACCTTGGCCTTGATGTCCTCGACCTTCTTGTCGAGCTCTTCGGCGGTCTTGTCGTCCTTCCAGCGCTCCAGCACCAGGGGCTTGGCCTGCTCGAAGGTGCGGTCCGCCGGCGGGGTCACCGAATCCACCACGTACCAGACGTAGCCGCCCGGCTGGCCGCTCGGCTGGGCACCGGGCTGGGCAGCGTTCTGCGGCAGGCGGATGGGGTCGTTGTCCGCGCCGACATCGGCGGCGAAGGCGCCGCGCAGCACCTCGGCCCGGCCGGGGATGGAGGCGACCGGCTGGTTGTCCGGCGTGCGGCCATCCGCGTCGGTCTCGATGGTGACGAGCGGCACGCCGATCTTCGACGCGATCTCGGAGAGCTGGGCGCCGCTGGCGCGGTCGTCCTCGATGTCGTCATATTTCAGCCCAACCGCGCGGGCGGCGGCATCCATCTGCAGCTTGGCGCGGATCTGGTCGGCGACCTCGGACAGCGGCTGGATGTTGGACGGGGTGATGGTGCCGACATGGACGATCACCGGGCCGAAGCGGCCCTCGATCACGCCGCTGGTGCCATCGGCCGGCAGCGCGAAGGCGGCGTCGGCGATGGCCGGGTCGACGATGTCGGTCTTGGCGACAGTGCCGATATCGATGTCCTTGGCCGACAGCTTGCGCTCGGCGGCGATGTCGGCGAACGACGTGCCGGCCTCGATCCGCGCTGCAGCGGCCTTGGCCTCGTCCTCGTTGGGGAACACGATCTGCTGGACGTCGCGGCGCTCGGGCGTGCCGTAGCTCGCGAGGTTGGCGTCGTAGTCCGCCTTGACCTCGGCGTCGGTCACCTTCTGGGCGGCGACCAGCGCCTGCGGGGTCAGCGCCAGCACCTCGATCTTGCGGAATTCGGGCGCCTTGAACGCCACCTTGCGCTTGTCGAAGAAGGCCTGCAGGTCGGCGTCGCTGGGGGCGGCGAGCGCCGGCAGCGAAGCCTTGGTCAGCATGGCGTAATTGACCGAGCGTTCCTCGTTCTGGTAGCGCGCGACCGCGTCCTTCATCACCTGCGGCACCTCGATGCCGCCGCCGAGCGACTGGATGAGCTGCTGGCGCAGGGCGAAGCGGCGCTCGGTGTCGACGAAGCGGGCCTCGGTGAAGTTGTTGGCGCGCAGCAGGCGGTCGAAATAGGCCGGGTCGAACGCGCCGGACGGGCCGAAATAGGCCGGGTTCTCCTGCACGCGGCGGGCGATCTCCGAATCCGACAGGGCGAGGCCGAGCCGGTTCGCCTCGTCGTCGAGGGCGGCCTCGGCGAGGCGCTCGTTCAGCACCTGGTCGGGAATGCCGAGCGCGCGCGCCTGGTCCGGCGAGATCCCGCGCTTGAGCTGCTGGCTGAGGCGCTGCAGGCGATCCTGATAGATCTGGCGGAACTCGGGCACGGTGATTTCCGTATCCCCGATGGTGGCCAGCGTCTGGCTGCCGAATCCGCGGAACACATCGGCGATGCCCCACACGCCGAAGCTCACGATAAGGAGGGCCATGAGGATCTTGGCGATGAGTCCGGAAGCGCTCTTGCGCAGAGTCTGCAGCATCTTGGTTCTCGTTGGCGGGCGCCGAAAAGGGGCAGGCGCGCGAAAGGCGCGCATCATAGGGAGGGCTCTTTCAGGCTGCAATGTCGCATCTGCGGCCATTTGCCCGTGCCGTTCGGGTCTGTTACGCGAGGGCAGCCTGTTTGAGGTGTTGATTGACGTATTTGAGGTGAAGGAGCGCTTAGCAGCATGACGACGCGTCGCCCCCTGGTCGCCGGCAATTGGAAGATGAACGGCCTGAAGGCCTCCGTCCCGGAATTCCGACGTATCGTGGAGGGCTATGACGCCGCTCTTCGCGCCCGCACCGATCTCATGGTCTGCCCGCCGGCGACGCTGCTCGCCGGCTTCGCCGCCGCCGAGCCCGGCTCCCCGGTCGGCCTCGCGGGCCAGGACTGCCATCCCGCCGCGAGCGGGGCGCATACGGGCGACATCTCGGCCGAAATGCTCGCCGACGCCGGCGCGGGAGCGGTGATCGTCGGTCATTCCGAGCGCCGCGCCGACCATGGCGAGAGCGACGAGCTGGTGCGGGCCAAGGCGGAGGCCGCGCGCCGGGCGGGCCTCCTCGCCATCATCTGCGTCGGCGAGACGCGCGAGGTGCGCGAGGCGGGCCGGGCGCTCGACGTGGTGCGCGGCCAGCTCGCCGGCTCGGTGCCGGATGGGGCAGACGGCGAGAACACCGTCATCGCCTATGAGCCGGTCTGGGCGATCGGCACCGGCCTCACCCCGACCATCGACGAGATTGCCGAGATGCACGGCGCCATGCGTGCGCACCTCAAGGAGCGCTTCGGCGGGCAGGCCGACCGGATTCGCCTGCTCTATGGCGGCTCGGTGAAGCCGGAGAATGCTGGGGAAATTCTCGCCGCTGCCGATGTCGACGGCGCGCTGGTGGGCGGGGCGAGCCTCGAGGCGACGTCTTTTCTTAGCATCGCGCGCGCCTATCTCTAGGGCCCGACCGGGGACGTACGCACGGCGCCGCGCCCGGGTGCTGGAAACGCCGGACGCAATCGTGTAGGAACGCGCCCGACATTTGCGGCGGGCCGGGCCGACCCGCCGCCTATTCCTTGAAGGCATAAGATGCAGACCGTAATCATCGTCATCCATCTCATGGTGGTGCTCGCCCTCATCGGCGTGGTGCTGATCCAGCGCTCCGAGGGCGGCGGGCTCGGCATCGGCGGTGGTGGCGGCGGAGGCGGCGGCTTCTTCAGCGCGCGCGGCACGGCCAACGTGCTGACCCGCGCGACCGCGATCCTCGCCGCGCTGTTCTTCATCACCAGCCTTTCGCTGACCATTCTGGCCGGCTGGGGGCGCGGGCCTTCGACCATTTTCAACACGCCCGCCGCTACCACGCCGGCAGGCACGCCCGCCTCGCCCAGCGCTCCCGCGCCGGGTGGCAGCGTGCTCGACCAGCTCAAGGGCGCGCAGCCCGCACCCACGGCGCCGGCCGCGCCGCAGGTTCCGCAGTCGCAGTGATCGCGCGCGGCTTACGAGCCGCGTCGAGCTTACCCACAGGCGAGAGTCCGCTCTGATCGCGCGGGCTCTCGTCGAATCGTTTTTTTGCAGTTAGAAACCGAATTCCATGGCGCGCTATATTTTCATCACCGGCGGCGTCGTGTCCTCGCTCGGCAAGGGCCTCGCTTCCGCCGCTCTCGGTGCATTGTTGCAGGCCCGTGGTTACAAGACCCGGCTGCGCAAACTCGACCCCTACCTCAACGTCGATCCGGGGACGATGAGCCCCTATCAGCACGGCGAGGTTTTCGTCACCGACGACGGGGCCGAGACCGATCTCGACCTCGGCCACTACGAGCGCTTCACCGGCCGTCCCGCGACCAAGCAGGACAACATAACGACCGGGCGCATCTATCAGGACATCCTCGCCAAGGAGCGGCGCGGCGACTATCTCGGCGCCACCATCCAGGTGATCCCGCACGTCACCAACGCCATCAAGGACTTCGTCCTGTCCGGCAACGAAGGCTACGACTTCGTGCTGGTGGAGATCGGCGGCACGGTGGGCGACATCGAGGCGATGCCGTTCCTGGAATCGATCCGCCAGATCGGCAACGAGCTGCCGCGCAAGCACTGCATCTACGTCCACCTGACGCTGCTGCCCTTCATTCCCTCCGCCGGGGAGCTGAAGACCAAGCCGACGCAGCACTCGGTGAAGGAGCTGCGCTCGATCGGCATCGCGCCGGACATCCTGCTCTGTCGCACCGACCGTGAGATTCCGCGCGAGGAGCGCCGCAAGCTCGGCCTGTTCTGCAACGTGCGCGAAAGCGCGGTGATCGAGGCGCGCGACGCCGACAACATCTACGCCGTGCCGTCCGCCTATCACGAGGCGGGGCTGGATACCGAGGTGCTGGCCGCGTTCGGCATCGAGCCGGCGCCGGAGCCGGACCTGACGCGCTGGAAGCGGGTCGAGGCGGGCATCCGCAACCCGGAAGGGGCGGTGACCATCGCCATCGTCGGCAAGTACACCGGCATGAAGGACGCCTACAAATCGCTCATCGAGGCGCTGGCCCATGGCGGGCTCGCCAACAATGTGCGGGTCAATCTCGACTGGATCGAGAGCGAGATCTTCGAGCGCGAGGATCCCGCCCCGTTCCTCGAGCATGTGCACGGTATCCTGGTTCCGGGCGGGTTCGGCCAGCGCGGCGCGGAGGGCAAGATCCGTGCGGCGCAGTTCGCGCGCGAGCGGCAGGTACCCTATCTCGGCATCTGCTTCGGCATGCAGATGGCGGTGATCGAGGCGACGCGGAACCTTGCCGGCGTGACGGACGCCAACTCGACCGAGTTCGGCCCGACCACCGAGCCGGTCGTCGGCCTGCTCACCGAGTGGCTGCGCGGCAACGAGCTGGAAAAGCGCGGTATCGGCGGCGATCTCGGCGGCACGATGCGGCTCGGCGCCTATCCCGCCGCGCTTGCCGACGGCAGTCGGGTGGCGGAAATCTACGGCTCGACCAAGATTTCCGAGCGCCATCGCCACCGCTACGAGGTCAATCTCGGCTATCGTGAGCGGCTCGAGGCCTGCGGCATGCGGTTCTCCGGCATGTCGCCGGATGGGCTGCTGCCGGAGATCATCGAATATCCGGACCACCCGTGGTTCGTCGGCGTGCAGTTCCATCCGGAGCTGAAGTCGCGTCCGTTCGAGCCGCATCCGCTGTTCGCCTCCTTCGTGGGCGCCGCCGCGGTGCAGAGCCGGCTGTTCTGACTTCCCCGTCTGGCCCCAGGAGGCGCCGTTGATTCGCGGTCTCGATCACGTCGTGCATGTGGTGCGAGACCTCGAAGCCGCGGGCGCGTCCTATGGCGCGCTCGGCTTCACGGTCGGCGCGCGGAACCGGCATCCGTGGGGCACCCACAACCGGCTGGTCCAGCTTCCCGGCTTCTTCATCGAGATGTTGGAGATCGCCGAGCCCGCCGCCATTCCCCCGCACGGGGAGGGACGCTTCTCCTTCGGCGCCTTCAACCGCGACTTTCTGGCCGAGGTCGGTCAAGGGCCGTCCATGCTGGTGCTGGAGGGCCGCGATCCGCTGGCGGAGAAGGAAGTGTTCGACCTTGCCGGCTTCGGCGGGTTCGAGATCTTCGACTTCGCCCGCCGGGGTACGCGGCCCGACGGATCGGAGGTCGAGGTCGCCTTTTCGCTGACCTTCGCGCGCGATCCGGCCGCGCCCCGTGCCGGCTTCTTCACCTGCCTGCAGCGCTACCCGGAGAATTTCTGGGCGCCGGCGCTCCAGCGCCATGCGAACGGGGCGAGCGGTATCGCCGGTGTGGTGCTGACGGCGGCCGAACCCGCCGCCCATGCCGCCTTCCTCTCGGCCTTCCTCGGCACCGATCCGCGCCGCGCCGTGGACGGCTGGTATGTCGCCCATACGCCCCGCGGCGACGTCGAGGTGATGAGCCCCGAACTCTATGCCGAGCGCTTCGGCGTGGCCGCGCCGGTCGACGCCACGCTCCGCCTCGCGGCGCTGCGTTTTGCCGTCGCCGATGCGGGAGCGGTCCGTGCGTCCGCTTCGGCGATGGAGCCGATGGAGGGCGTGACGGTGGTGGGGCCGGAGGACGCGTTCGGCGCGGCGCTGGTGTTCGAGACCGTCTCCTAAGGCCGGGTCAGCCGCGCGGGATCGACGAAACAAAAAGGCCCGGAACAGGTTCCGGGCCTTTTCTCATGTCGGTTGTCGAAGCGGCGGCGCCGGAGGCGCTCAGGAACGCACCTTCTCCGGGATCGGCGCCTCGCTCGCCCCGATGCGGCCCGGCAGCAGGGCACGCGCCCGCTCGCGCATGGCCAGCCAGGGCTCCACGGCGTTGAGCGACGAGCCTTCCAGCCAGCCGATCACGGCGGCGGAGAGGAAGGGCAGGCTCTGGACCGCCAGCGCGAAGGCGAACAGGTTCACCTCAACCACCGCGTGCCAGTTGGTCATGCGCAGGCCGATGGCCGAGAGCAGCAGCCCGCCGCCGATGATCGCCTCCGGCAGGGCCGGGAAGGCGCGGGCGGCGCCGGCGAGCCAGCTTCCCTTGGCCGTGCGGGCAAAGCCGAGGTCCTTGTAGCGGAAGCTGTCATAGACCGCCTTGGCGACGGTGAACTGCACCGCCATCGCCGCGAAGGCCGCGCCGAGCATGCGCACCGGCGTGGTGGCGACGCGCAGCCGGTACAGCGCGATGAAGTGCAGGATGTAGATGCCGAAGCAGAACAGGATCGGCATGGTGAGGATGCGCTGCGGCACGGCGATGCCGAGGCCGAGCACGACCGGCACCCACAGCAGGCTGAGGATCGCCACCAGCGCGCCGATGCTCTCCGAGCCGAGCCAGCTCACCCAGCCGATGGCGAATTCGCGGCGCTGGGCGGAAGTGAGGCGCGTGCCGGCATTCGGCAGCATGCGGCGCCAGTGCTTCTTGACGATCTGCATGCCGCCATAGGCCCAGCGGTGGCGCTGCTTCTTGAACGAGGCGAAGTCGTCCGGCAGCAGGCCCCAGCCATAGCGGGTGTTGGTGTAGAGGCTCTTCCAGCCGCGCTCGACGATCGACAGGCCGAGGTCGGTGTCCTCGCAGATCGTGTCGCTCGACCAGTCGCCGGCCTCCATCATGGCGGCGCGACGCATCAGGCACATGGTGCCGTGCACGACGATGGCGTCGTGCTCGTTGCGCTGGACCATGCCGATGTCGAAGAAGCCGGCATATTCGGTGTTCATCGCCTCGTGCATGAGGCTGCGATGGGCATCGCGGTGGTCCTGCGGCGCCTGCACGATACCGACCGTGGGGTCCTCGAAGGCCGGCACAAGGTCGCGCAGCCAGTTCGGATCGACCACGTAGTCGGCGTCGATCACGCCGATGATCTCGGCGTCGGCCGCGGTCTGCTGCATGCCGACGCGCAGCGCGCCCGCCTTGAAGCCCGCGACCTTCGGCAGGTTGACGAACTTGAAGCGGTCGCCGAGCTCGCGGCAATAGGCCTCGATCGGTTCCCAGAAGGCCGGGTCCGGCGTGTTGTTGATGATGACCAGGCACTCGAAGTTCGGCCAGTTCAGCCGCGCGATGCCGTCCAGCGTCTGCTTCAGCATCTCCGGCGGTTCCTTGTAGGCCGGGATGTGGATCGAGACCTTGGGCGCGCGCGGGGGGGCGCCGGGCGCACGGGCGGGCAGGGCGGCGTGCGCCGGGCGCAGCAGCCGCCGCGGGGCGCGGCCGAAGGCGATGGTGGCCAGCTCCTCCACCCGGTGGAGCATGACGATCACCAGCGGTACCAGCAGCAGCAGGCTGATGACGAAGGTCACCTTGTTGCCGCCGACCACGTAATGGGTCAGCCAGTGGTCGGCCACGGTGGCGAGCCAGGCGCCGACGAGATTGCCGGCCCCGACCATCACCAGCGCCTGCGTCAGGGTGAGGCGGGCGAAGCGGAAGACGGGTATCGAGAAGGCGATGCCCAGCAGCAAGGCGATGGCGGCCGTGGCGCCGTAGGTCGAGGGGGCGACCGGGCCGGCGAGCGGGAATTTCAGCTCGCGATTGGCGTCGAGAATGCCCCAGTACTGGCCGACGCTGCCCTCGAAGCTCTTCCACGGCGCGTCGAACGCCTCGATGAGGTTGTACTCGATGCCGAGCGCATCGGCGCGCGAGGCGAAGGTGCGGATGACCTTCGCCTGCTCCAGCTCGCCGGGCATCGCCGCGTCGCGGTTGTAGCCCGCGCTCGGCCAGCCGAACTCGGCGATGACGATGCGCTTGCCGGGATAGGCGGCACGCAGGCGCTCATAGATGTTGATCGCCCGATCGACCACCTGGTCGGCGGGCACGCCCTCCCAGTAGGGCAGGATATGGGCGGCGATGAAGTCGACCGCCGAGACCAGCTCGGGATGGTCGAGCCAGACGTCCCACGTCTCGCCGGTGGTCACCGGGACGTTGGTCTGGCTCTTCACCTTGCGGATGATGTCGATGAGCTCGTCGGGCGTCTTTTCCGCGCGCAGGATCGACTCGTTGCCGACCACGATGGCGTTGACGTTCGAGTTCTTGCGGGCCGCCTCGAGAGCGTTGTCGATCTCGAGCTTGTTGCGCTTCTCGTCCTTGTCGATCCACGCGCCGACCGTGACCTTCAGCCCGTCCTCGGCGGCAAGCCGGGCGACGTGCTCGAGCCCGCCGGTGGAGGCGTAGGTGCGGACCGCCTTCGTATAGGGGGCGACGGCGTCGAGGTCCGAGCGGATCTGCGCGTCCGTCGTGGCCTGGCCCTTATCGGGGTTGGCGTCCCGCCCATAAGGCGCGAACGACATGCTGGCGAAACGATCGGGAATGGCGGGGGCTGTCACCTCCTCCCGCATCGCCAGCCAGATAAAGGCATGCACGGACGTGACTACCGCAACCGCAGCGGCAGCGACACGAACAGCGGGACGCATGAGCACAACCCACAAATAGGAGTGAGGTAACGGGTGATGTATAGTCCAAATTTAACGCAGTTGCAGCACGAACTTGCAGGTGTCGCACATGGCATGAGGGCGCCGCCGGACGGGGCACCTGCGCCTCCGTAACGTCTTGAAGCGGATATTTGTTCCGGTCTGTGGCGCGGGCATGTCGCAGCGTGGGCCGCGACATGATTTCATTGCGCTGCGGGAGCGGCAGGCGCGGGGGGCGGGGGAGCCGGCGCGTCAGGGTTCACCCAGCACGCATGCGCGCGTTCCGACAGGCGCTCGGGCGACTTGGAGTCGATGTTGCCCTGCCGGACCAGGCAGCGGAACGCGATCTTCAGATGTTCCGTCGGGCAGCCGAAGCGCTCGTACAGGTCCATGTGCCGGCGGGCGGTGTCGATGTCGTCGCGCCACAGCAGCATGGTGATGCGCCGCCCGCTCCACACGCATTCGGGCAGGCCGGCATTGCCGGGAAGCTTTGCCGCCTCCGCATATTCCTCGATGGAGCGGCGCTGCGCCTCCTCCTTCGCCTGTTCCTCGGGCGACTTCTGCTCGGCCTGCTTGGGCTCCGAGGAGGAGCCTTGCGCATGGCCGATGGCGGCCGGCGCGGCTGCAAGGACGAGGCCGCCGAGTGCGACGACGGCGAAGGTACGGAGCGGGCTCAACATGATTGGAAACGTCACGCGCGAGGGGTAAGGCAAAGGGTGAAGCTCTTGCTGGGACAGACTAGGTGAAGCCTCTGAATTTGTCAGCATGACGGCGCGCTTCGGCGCACGCTTCCCGGGGCACCGCCACCGCCCATTTCGTCGCAGCTTCTCACTGATGACGTTATCTGCCCCTCATTTTGGTCGACTAGCACTTTGCACTGCGGCATGTGACAACATGGCCGCCCGACAGGGCACCGCTGTTCCCGGAGAGTTCCCGTATGCGTCTTCCCCTTGCGCTCGCCGCTGCCGTCTGTGCGGTGATCGTGGCTGTATGGGCCTGGCTCGGCCATCCGGTGCCGGCGCCGCCGTCTCCGCTTTCGGCCGGCGAGAAGCTGCCCTGCGTCTCCTACGCGCCGTTCCGGCCCGGCCAGTCGCCCTTCAGCGAGGGGCTGGTGGTACCGGCCGAACAGATCGACGACGATTTCGCCCGCCTGTCCAAGATCACCCAGTGCGTGCGCACCTATTCGACCGAAATGGGGCTCCACGTGGTGCCCGAACTCGCCCGCAAGCACGGCATGACCGTGCTGCAGGGCATCTGGCTCGGCCGAGACCCGAAGAAGAACCAGGTCGAGATCGACGCCGGCATCAAGGCGGCGCAGGAGAATCCGGACGTCGTCAAAGCCGTGGTCGTGGGCAACGAGGTGCTGCTGCGCGGCGAGCTCTCGGCGACGGATCTGGCCGGCATCATCCGCGAGGTCCGCGAAAAGGTGCCGCCCGAGGTCAAGGTGACCTATGCCGACGTCTGGGAATTCTGGGAGCGCAACCGCGAGATCTCCAACGCCGTCGACTTCGTCACCGTGCACATCCTGCCGTTCTGGGAGGACATTCCGGTCGCGGCCGACAAGGCGGTGAAGCACATCGCCGACATACGCGAGCATGTCGGCGAGGTCTTCCCGGGCAAGGACATACTGATCGGCGAGACCGGCTGGCCGAGCGCGGGCCGCATGCGCGAGGGCGCGCTGCCTTCGCCCTCGAACCAGGCCAACGTGGTCCAGCAGCTCCTCGCCCTCGCCAAGGAGCGCGGCTACCGGGTCAACGTCATCGAAGCGTTCGACCAGCCGTGGAAGCGCGCCTCGGAGGGCACGGTGGGCGGCCACTGGGGCTTCCTCGACGCCTATACGCGCGACTTCAAGTTCACCTGGGGCCAGCCGGTCTCCGATCATCCCTACTGGATCGGCCAGTCCGCGGTCGGTGTCGCCTTCGCGGCGCTGATCTTCGCGGTGGCGGGCATGGCCCATCGCTGGGCGGGCGAGGGGCGCATGCGCAGCCGGCGCTGGTGGATGGTGGCGGGCATCGCGCTGTTCGCGGGCCTGATGTACGGCCGGCTGATCGCGACCATTCCGGTCGAGAGCCTCGACTGGGGCGGCTGGACGCGCGGCATCGCCCTGCTGGTGCTGGCGGCGATCGTGCCGCTGAGCTGCGCCTTGGCCATCGGCGCGCAGGCGCGGCTGGTGACGGTCTCGCTGGCGCTCAACCCGGCCATGGCGCCGGAGAGCACCGGGCTCGAGAAATGGCTCGCCTGGCTGCTCGCCGCCTCCATCGTGCTGGCGGTGCAGATCGCCTTCGGCCTGGTCTTCAACCCGCGCTACAAGGACTTCCAGTTCGCCGGGCTGACGCCGATCATCATGGCGTTCTTCTGCTATGCGCGGGTGGTGCCGAAGCTGCGCGGGGGCGAGAAGCGGCTGGCGGAGCGCATGGCGGCGGCCGTCTTCCTCGGCAGCGGCCTCTACATCGCCTTCAACGAGGGCTTCGCCAACTGGCAGGCGCTGTGGACAGGCGCGCTGCTGGTCGTCTTCGCGCTCACCCTTTCACGCGTCGCCAGGGCCGGGCCAAGGAAATGAGCAGCAGGCCGGCGGCGAGCGAGGCGAGGTTGTTGTTGTAGAGCACCACGCCCGCCGCCGACGCCATGACGCCGATGATGAACACGGCCACGCTCGGGCGGATGAACTGGATGATCGCGGCGACGATCGCGGTGATCCCGAACACGGAATAGCCGAACATCTCGATCACCAGGCTGCGCGCCTGGCAGGTGCTCGTCTCCACGCCGATGCAGGCGAGGCCGACGGCGGACTGCTCCACCAGCGCGTAGCGCATGTAGATCGCCCAGCCCAGCGCGAAGCCGCCGAGCAGGATGATGAGCTGGGTCGTCTTGGACCCGGGATGAAAGCTGCGTCGTGCCAAGGCGGTGGTCCTTCTCGCTCGCTTCTGCATGGCACGGCGTGCCGCAGCGATCAACGCGTGCTTTCGGGGAACGGTTGCCTGCGCTAAACAGCGGCGCTCAATTTCGGGGAGAGACAACACGATGCGCAGCCTTCTAGTGATCGTTCTCGCGGCAGGCGAGGGGACGCGGATGCGCTCGGACCGGCCCAAGGTGCTGCATGCGCTGGCCGGCCGCACCATGCTTTCCCACGTGCTCGACACGGCGATGCAGGCGGGCGCGGCGCATCTCGCCGTGGTGGTCGGCCCCGGCCACGACGCCGTCGCCGCCGAGGCACGCCGCACGGCACCGGAGGCGGAGGTGTTCGTGCAGGCCGAGCGTCGCGGCACGGCCGACGCGGTGCTGGCGGCGCGGGCGGCGATCGAGCGCGGCTTCGACGACGTGGTGGTGATGTATGGCGACACGCCGCTGGTGCGCCCGGCGACGCTGACCGGGCTGCGTACGCCGCTGGCGGACGGGGCCGGCGTCGCGGTGCTCGGCTTCCGCCCGGCGGACCCGACCGGCTACGGGCGCCTGCTGACCAGCGGGGGCGAGCTGTTCGCCATTCGCGAGGAAGAGGACGCCACCGCCGAGGAGAAGGCGATCGGGCTGTGCAATGCGGGGCTGATGGCGTTCGACGGGCGGCTGGCGCTCGACCTGTTCGGGCGCATCGGCAATGCCAACGCCAAGGGCGAATTCTACCTGACCGACGCGGTGGAGATCGCCCGCACGCTCGGCCGGCGCGCCGGCTTCCACGAGGCGGCGGTGGCCGAGGTGGCGGGCGTCAACAGCCGCATGCAGCTCGCGGCGGCCGAGGCGCTGATGCAGACCCGCCTGCGCCGGGCCGCGCTCGGCGGCGGGGCGACGCTGGTGGCGCCGGAGACGGTGTTCTTCTCCTACGACACCAAGGTCGGGCGCGACGTGCTGATCGAGCCGCATGTCGTGTTCGGCCTCAACGTACGGGTCGAGGACGGGGCGACCGTGCGCTCCTTCACCCATATGGAGGGGGCGCGTATCGGGCCGGGCGCCATCGTCGGCCCGTTCGCGCGGCTGCGCCCGGGCGCCGACCTCGGCAAGGACGTGCATGTCGGCAACTTCGTGGAGATCAAGGCCTCCGAGCTCTCCGCCGGGGTCAAGGTCAACCACCTGTCCTATGTCGGCGACACCAGCGTCGGCGAGCGGACCAATGTCGGGGCGGGTACCATCACCTGCAATTACGACGGCTTCCGCAAGCACCGCACGGTGATCGGCGCCGACAGCTTCATCGGCACCAACACGCTGCTCGTCGCCCCGGTGTCGGTCGGCGAGCGCGCCTATATCGGCACCGGATCGGTCATCACCGATGACGTGCCGCCTGACGCGCTGGCCATCGCCCGGGCGCGGCAGGTCAACAAGCCGGGCCTCGCGGCGCGGCTGCGCGAGCGGCTTTCCGCCGGCCTACTCCCGAAGAAGTAGGCGGCCGGGCGCGAAAGGAAGCGACATCCGAATTGATTTCGGTATTGCGGTGACGGCCGGTTAAACGCTGAATCGTACATTGTGCGGCGCACGGAGATCGGCCTGTCATGTGTGGAATCATCGGCATCGTCGGGGTGGCCCCTGTAGCGGACCGTCTGGTCGAATCGCTCAGGCGGCTCGAATACCGCGGCTACGATTCGGCGGGCATCGCCACGCTGGAAGAGGGGCGGCTGGTGCGCCGGCGCGCCGAGGGCAAGCTGCGCAATCTGGAGGCGACGCTGCGCGAGGCGCCGACGGCCGGCCGGATCGGCATCGGCCACACGCGCTGGGCGACCCATGGCCGGCCGAGCGTCTCCAACGCCCATCCCCATGCGACGACGCAGGTGGCGGTGGTGCACAACGGCATCATCGAGAATTTCCGCGAACTGCGCGACGAACTCCTCGAGGACGGCGCCAATTTCGAGAGCGAGACCGACACCGAGGTGGTGGCGCATCTGGTCTCGCGCGAGCTGCGCGGCGGGCGCAGCCCGCAGGACGCGGTGGCGGCCGCTCTGCCCCAGCTCAAGGGCGCCTTCGCGCTCGCCTTCCTGTTCGACGGCGAGGACAACCTGATGATCGGCGCCCGCAAGGGCAGCCCGCTCGCGGTCGGCTACGGCCAGGGCGAGATGTATCTCGGCTCCGACGCCATTGCGCTCGCGCCCTTCACCGACACCATCGCCTATCTCGACGACGGCGACTGGGCGGTGCTGACCCGCGACGGCGCGGTGATCCGCAACGCCGCCAACGAGGAAGTCACCCGTCCCGCGCAGAAGACCACGGCCTCCGCCTTCCTGGTCGAGAAGGGCAATTTCCGCCACTTCATGGCCAAGGAGATGCACGAGCAGCCCGAGGTGGTCGCCCATACGCTGGCCCATTACATCGACATGGCCAACGAGACGGTGCAGCTTCCCGCCGACCTGCCGTTCGACTTCGCCCGGCTGGAGCGCGTCTCCATCGCCGCCTGCGGCACCGCCTATTACGCCGGCATCATCGCCAAGTACTGGTTCGAGCGCTATGCGCGCCTGCCGGTGGAGATCGATGTCGCTTCCGAATTCCGCTACCGCGAGGCGCCGCTGCCCGAGAACGGGCTGATGGTGGTGATCTCGCAGTCCGGCGAGACCGCCGACACGCTGGCCTCGCTGCGCTATGCGCGCGCCGAGGGCCAGCACGTGATGGCGGTGGTCAACGTGCCGACCTCCACCATCGCCCGCGAGGCGGACGTGGTGATGCCGACGCTGGCCGGCCCGGAGATCGGCGTCGCCTCGACCAAGGCCTTCACCTGCCAGCTCGCGACGCTGGCGGCGGTCGCGGTGGCGGCCGGGCGTGCGCGCGGCGTGCTTTCGGCCGAGGACGAGAGGGCGCTGGTCCATGCGCTGGTCGAGGTTCCCCGCCTGATGAACGAGGCGCTGAAGCTCGGCCCCGAGACCGAGACGCTTTCGCGCAGCTTCTCCCGCGTGCGCGACGTGCTCTATCTCGGGCGCGGCACCTCCTATCCGCTGGCGCTGGAAGGCGCGCTGAAGCTGAAGGAGATTTCCTACATCCACGCCGAGGGCTACGCTGCCGGCGAGCTCAAGCACGGCCCGATCGCGCTGATCGACGAGAACATGCCGGTGGTGGTCATCGCCCCGCATGACAGCGTGTTCGACAAGACCATGTCGAACATGCAGGAGGTCGCCGCGCGCGGCGGGCGCATCGTGCTGATCACTGACAAGACCGGCGCCGAGCAGGCCTCGCTCGAAACCGAGGCGACGCTGGTTCTGCCGGACATGGACCCGGCCATCGCGCCGCTGGTCTATGCGATCCCGGTGCAGCTCCTCGCCTATCACACCGCGGTGCAGATGGGCACGGACGTCGACCAGCCGCGCAACCTCGCCAAGTCGGTCACGGTGGAATAGCGCGCGAGGGCGGGACGGTCGGCAAGCGCCGGCCGCTCGTCACAGCATGCCGAGGAACTGCTTCAGCTCCGGGGTCCGCGGTTCGGCGAACACCTCGCCGGGCGGGCCGATCTCGTGCACCCGGCCCTGATGCATGAAGACGACGCGCGAGCACACGTCGCGCGCGAAGCGCATCTCGTGCGTCACCATCAGCAGCGTCATGCCTTCCGAGGCGAGCTCCTTCACCACGGCGAGCACCTCGTTGACCAGTTCGGGGTCAAGCGCCGAGGTGATCTCGTCGCAGAGAAGCGCGATGGGCTGCATGGCGAGCGCGCGGGCGATGGCGACGCGCTGCTGCTGGCCGCCGGAGAGCTCGTCGGGATAGGCGTCGAACTTGTGGCCGAGCCCGACCCGCTCCAGCATCTTCTTCGCCATGGCCTCGGCCTCGCCGCGCGGCGTCTTCTTCACCACCATCTGCGAGAGCATGACGTTGCGTCCCGCCGTGAGGTGCGGGAACAGGTTGAACTGCTGGAAGATCATCCCGACCTTGAGCCGCAGCGCTTTGAGGTGGATCTCGTCCGGCAGGAGCTGCGCGCCGGCGACGGAGATGGAGCCGTCGTCGATCGTCTCCAGCCCGTTGATGCAGCGCAGCAGCGTGGACTTGCCTGAGCCGGACTTGCCGATGATGGCGATCACCTCGCCCGGCTCCACGTCGATGTTGATGCCCTTGAGCACTTCGTTGTCGCCGAAGCGCTTCTTCACTTCAGTGATTTCGATGAGCGACATTGAGCTTCCTCTCGAGGATCTGGCTCGACTTGGACAGGGGCCAGCACAGGCAGAAATAGATGAGGGCGACGATGCCGTAGACCTTGAAGGGCTCGAAGGTCGCGTTGGTGACGATGGTGCCAGCCTTGGACAGCTCCACGAAGCCGATGATCGAGGTCAGCGCGGTGCCCTTCACCACCTGCACCGAGAAGCCGACGGTGGGCGGCACGGCGATGCGCAGCGCCTGCGGCAGGATCACGTAGCGCATCTGCTGCACGTACCCCATGCCGAGGCTGGAGGAGGCTTCCCACTGGCCGCGGGCGATGGCTTCCACGCAGCCGCGCCAGATCTCGGTGAGGAAGGCGGCGCTCCACAGGATCAGCGCCACCCCCGCCGCCAGCCAGGCCGGCACGTCGATGCCGAACAGGCCGAGCCCGAAGAAGGCGAGGAAGAGCTGCATCAGCAGCGGCGTGCCCTGGAAGATCTCGACATAGGCCTTCACGAAGGCGGGGCCGGCGCGGCCCTTGCCGATGCGCATGAACAGCAGCAGCGCGCCGACGATGGCGCCGCCGACGAAGGAGACGACGGAGAGCACGACCGTCCAGCGCGCCGCGAGCAGCAGGTTGCGCAGGATGTCCCAGGTGGTGAAATCGCTCATGACGGCCTCCTCACCGCGCCCGCGACGCGGCGCCGCGCCGGGGGAAGATGGTCCAGCCGACACCGCGCAGAAGCTGGCGCAGCAGCACCGCCAGCGCGAGGTAGATCAGCGTGGTGACGAAATAGGCTTCGAAGGCGCGGAAGGTGCGCGACTGGATGAAGTTCGCCGCGAAGGTCAGGTCCTCGGCCGCGATCTGCGACACCGCCGCCGAACCCAGCATGACGATGACGATCTGCGAGGAGAGGGCGGGCCATATGCGCTGCAGGGCGGGGATCAGGATGACGTGCCAGAAGGTCTGGATCCGGCTCATGCCGAGGCTCGCCCCGGCCTCGAACTGGCCCTTGGGCGTCGCCTGGATGCCGGCGCGGATGATCTCGCAGCCATAGGCGCCGAGATTGATGACCATGGCGAGGTTGGCCGCCTCCAGCTCGTTCATCCGGATGCCGAGCGCGGGCAGGCCGAAGAAGATGAAGAAGAGCTGGATCAGGAACGGCGTGTTGCGGATCATCTCGACATAGGCGGTCACGATCGGGCGCAGCCAGCCCGGGCCGAGCGCCCGCGCCCAGGCGCAGGCGACGCCGAGCGAGACGCCGAGCACGCCGCCGACGAGCGTCAGCTCGACGGTGATGCCGATTCCCTTGAGCAGGACCGGCCAGTATTCGAGCAGCCAGCCGAAATCGAACGTGTAGTGCATGCCGGGAACTCCCGCTTGGACGCGCCGCGTGAGGGGCCGGGCCGCCGGCGGCCGCGCGGGCCGCCGGGGCAGGAGGGGATCAGAGATCGGCGGGAAGCTTGGCGCCGAGCCACTTCTGCGAAATGGCGTCGAGCGAGCCGTCCTTCTTGGCGGCGGCGATGATCTCGTTGACCTTGGCCAGCAGGGCCGGCTCGTCCTTGTTGAGGCCGATGTAGCAGGGCGAGTTCTTGATCAGGAACTTGATCTCCGGCTTCTTCGGCGGGTTCTTGGCGATGATCGCCGCCGCTACCACGTTGCCGGTGGCGACGAGGTCGACCTGGCCGGAGAGGAAGGCGGAGATGGTGCCGTTATTGTCCTCGTAGCGCTTGATGGTCACGTCCGAGGGGGCGATCTTGGTCAGCTCCAGGTCCTCGATCGCGCCGCGCGTGACGCCGACGGTCTTGCCCGAAAGGTCCTTGGTGTCTTTCACCGCGACATCGGCCGGGCCGAAGACGCCGTTGAAGAACGGGGCGTAAGCCTCGGAGAAGTCGATCACCTTGGCGCGCTCGGCGTTCTTGCCGAGCGAGGAGATGACGAGGTCGACCTTGTTGGTCTGCAGGTAGGGAATGCGGTTGGCGCTGGTCACCGGCACCAGCTCCAGCTTCACGCCGAGCTTCTCGGCGATGAGCTTGGCCATGTCGACGTCGTAGCCCTGCGGCTGCATGTCGGAGCCGACGGTGCCGAAGGGCGGGAAGTCCTGCGGCACGGCGATGCGGACCACCTTGTCCTTCTCGATGGTGGCGAGGGCATCGGCGCTCGCGGGCAGCGGCGCCTGGGTGGCGACCACGGTTCCGGCGAGGAGGGCGAGCAGCCCCCGGCGGTTGAACACAGTGCTCAGCTTCATGTCTCAGTCCTCTTTTCGTGACGAATGGCGGTGGGCACGCGGTGCCGCCGGCCGGCGGCCGGAAGGGGCCCGGCCCAGCGGCGGATTGGGTGAGGGGATCGAGGGCGGGGCGCCCGCGAAGGTGCTCGGCGTGAGAAGCTCGCGCAGGCCCGCCAGCGGGTCCGGCTTGGCGGTCAGGTCCAGCCCCGCCTCTACCTTGGCGATGTGCTCGTCCATCAGCCGGGCGGCGGTCTCGATGTCGCCGGTCTCGAGCGCGGCGACGATGTCGCCATGGTCGTGGCTCGATTCCTCCGCCTTCTCGGTCGGCTGGTAGAGCATCGAGATCAGCGTGGTGCGGGCGGTGAGGTCGCGGATGATCTCGGTGAGCAGGCGATTGCCCAATGCGTCGGCGAGATGAATGTGGAAATCGCCCAGAAGACAGGCACGCGACTGGACGTCACCGGCATCGATCGCCTCGCGCTCGAAGGCGACGTGCTCCTTGAGGCTGCGCACCACCTCCGGCGGCACGCGCCGCAGCGTCTGCAGCAGGCCGGTCTCGATCACCCGCCGGGTCTGGAACGCCTCGCGCGCCTCCTCGGCCGAGGGCTCGATCACGAACCAGCCGCGCCGGGCGCTCACCTGAACGATTCCGCGGGTTTCCAGCCGCATCATCGCCTCGCGCACGCGGGTGCGCGACACGCCGAACAGGTCGGCGAGCTTCTGCTCGCCGAGCCGCGTGCCGGGATTGATGCGGCCGGCGAGGATCGCCGAGAGGATGGCCTCTTCGATATTGGCGGTGGACGGGTTCATCACGCTTGCTCACAAACTTGTATACAAGTGTTGTAAGCAACCGTTGTGCCAGTTCCGGCCGCCCGCATGGGCGCGGGCCGGCTTCCGTCGGGAAATCGAGGCTCAGGGGAGGCGGTTCAGGAGCCTGTGGGGATGAACAGGCAGATGGTCGAGGCGTTCGGCTCGCCGCCGAACGAGCAGCGGTGATAGTGCCCGTCGCCGGACGGGTGGACCTTGCTGGAGCTGTAGGGGATGGTCTCGCGGGTGGCGCGGATGAAATAGCCGTTCCGGCGCGCCTCGAAGTCGCGGCTGTCGATCGGGTAGCAGTCGATTCCCGAGCAGCACACCGGCGGATAGAGCCAGCCGGACGGGGCGTCGTGCCCGCACGCGGGCAGGGCAGGCAGGCCCGCGCACATGGCGAGCCCGACGCCGGCAGCAAGCTTCGGCCGCATCGTGACGCCCTCCCCGGTGAGGAAGAACGCGGCCGGGGGAGATTGGTTCACCCCGGCCGTTGCCGATGAGGCGGAGCCTAGGCCTCGATGTCGATGTCGCGGGTCTCGCTGCCGAGGAGCAGCGCGATCAGCGTCAGCAGCGCCATGGAGGAGAGATAGACGCCGACCCAGAACGGGCTGCCGCCGCCCCAGCTCCACAGCGCCACCGCGATGAAGGGCGCGACCGCCGCGCCGAGGATCGAGGAGACGTTGTAGGCGATGCCCGAGCCGGTGTAGCGCACATTGGCCGGGAACAGCTCCGGCAGCAGCGCGCCCATCGGGCCGAAGGTCATGCCCATCAGGCTGAAGCCCAGCACCAGCCAGACCATCACGCCGAACGGCCCCATCGCCAGCATCGGCACCCACAGCAGGCCGAAGGCGAGGATGGCGAGCGTCACCACGATCAGCGTGCCCCGGCGGCCCCAGCGGTCGGCCCACGGGCCCGAGACCATGGTGAAGATGCCGAAGAAGACCACGCCGATGATCATCATCATCACGAAGGTGGTGTAGTCGTAGCCGAGCCCGGGCAGCTTCGCGTCGACCGCCGCGCGCCCGTAGCTGAGCGAGAAGGTGGTCATCAGGTAGAACAGCACATAGGTCGCGAGCATGTAGAAGGTGCCGAGCACCACCGCGCGGAAGTGCTCGCGGAACACGGCGGACAGCGGCACCGCGTGCACCTTGCCCGCCTTCACGGTCTTCTCGAAGGCCGAGCTCTCGACGAGGTTCAGCCGCACCCACAGGCCGACCACCACCATTACGATCGAGAACAGGAAGGGGATGCGCCAGCCCCAGCTGAGGAAGGCGTCGGACGGGCGCGAGGGGTCCTCGGAAGGCATGATTGCGGCGATGGTCAGGAACAGGCCGTTGGCGAGGATGAAGCCGATCGGCGCGCCGAGCTGGGGGAAGGTGCCGTAGACGGCACGCTTGCCGGGCGGGGCGTTCTCGGTCGCGACCAGCGCCGCGCCGCTCCACTCGCCGCCGAGCGCGAAGCCCTGGGCGAGGCGCATCAGCACCAGCAGTGCCGGCGCCAGCCAGCCGACGCTGGGATAGGTTGGCAGCGCGCCGATGAGGAAGGTGGCGAGGCCCATGGTGAGCAGCGCGCCGACCAGCGTCACCTTGCGCCCGCGCCTGTCGCCGAGATGACCGAAGAACACCGCCCCGAGCGGGCGCGCCACCATGGCAGCGCCGAACACGGCGAAGGAGGCGAGCAGCGCCGTGGTCTCGTTGCCGGCCGGGAAGAACAGATGCGGGAATACCAGCACGGCCGCGGTCGCGTAGACGTAGAAGTCGTAGAATTCGATCGTGGTGCCGATCAGGCTGGCGAGGATGACGCGCGAGCGCGGATTGGCGACGGCGGCGCCGGCAGGCCCGGCGGCAAGAGTGGACGACATGGGACGGATGCTCCGATGGCCGCCTCGCGCGACAGGGGCGTGGGCGACCGATTATTTCTCAGGTCGCCCTTTTAGAGCATCAATCCCGCCGTTGCAGCCGGGCCTTCTCATACTTTAGGTCCAGCGACGCCGCGCGCGCCGCCGACCTGCGATTGCATCCGGGGCTGGCCGCTCAGCCCGGCGGATCGACCTTTACCCCCTTCGGACCGACCTCGATCTGCAGGCTGTTCTGGTCGCGCTCATAGGCCTGATAGGCCAGGACGCCGGCAATCGCGGCCAGGATGACGACGAGGGCGACGAGCATTGTTCGACTCATTCTGTTCTCCTCGCGGGGTGGCGCGGAGAGCGCACGACTAGCCCCAGCGGTACTCGAACGCCGAAACAGGCGCCGGGTTCCGTTTTCCCGCCCGCCGCTGCGACCCGTTGTCCCGCTCGCGCGGGCCTCGCGGGCTGAAAACGTGCTGCCCCCCGCAAATGGAACGCGGCCCGTTTCGCATGCGCACGGCGTGCCGGATGGAAAGACCGGGGCGCGCGCCCGGTTCATGCTGCGCGATGACGCTGAGATAGGCGCCCCGTCCGTCAAGGTCGAGACGAAAGCGCCCTTGCGTCAAGTCGGGTAAAGACATCAACCGTGTCAGGGTCATATTTCAAAGTATCGTGAAATATGCAGAACTTACGTTTGGTAAATCATCAAGTAGCTCTTGAAGCGTTCAGGGTGTCCATACGTAAGTATCTCTTGGTATTATGGATATTGCGCACGAAATAGAACGTGATATGGCTATATAATGACTGAATACGCATGACGTGCGTGTCCGGATACATGACCAAACGTCAATATATGACGTTCGGTCATCGGGTGGATCGGAGGGGATTCGCCCGATCAAGCCTCCGGGTCACGTCCTGCCATGCGGCGTTTGAAGTGAAACCAGGACGCGCAGGCGTTCGCGCCCCAGCGTTCACGCCCAAGCGGCCTAACCAAGAGCCGTACGGCACCCCACAGGCCGAGGAAATCAAATGCAAGATAACTCAACGACCACGCGCAGCTGGGAGCCCTGGTTCCAGCTCGCCTGCGGCGTCATCTGCATGGCGATGATCGCCAACCTGCAGTATGGCTGGACCCTCTTCGTCGACCCGATCGACCAGGCCCACGGCTGGGGCCGTGCGGCGATCCAGACCGCCTTCACCATCTTCGTGCTGACCGAGACCTGGCTGGTGCCGGTCGAGGCGTGGTTCGTGGACCGCTACGGCCCGCGCATCGTGCTGACCTTCGGCGCGGTGATGATCGCGCTGGCGTGGATCATCAACTCCTATGCCACCTCGCTGGCGATGCTCTATGTCGGCGCTGTGTGCGGCGGCGTCGGCGCCGGCTCGGTGTACGGCACCTGCGTCGGTAACGCGCTGAAGTGGTTCCCCTACCGTCGCGGCCTCGCCGCCGGTGCGACCGCCGCCGGCTTCGGCGCGGGCGCGGCCCTCACCGTGGTGCCGATCGCGCACACCATCGCCAATTCGGGCTACCAGACCGCATTCTTCTGGTTCGGCATCGGCCAGGGCATCGTGGTGCTGATCGCGGCGCAGTTCCTCTACCCGCCGAAGTTCAAGATCGCCGCGCCCAAGAAGGTGCTGGACCTGCCGCAGAGCAAGGTCGACTACCAGCCCTCGCAGACCGTCACCAAGCCGGTCTTCTGGCTGCTGTACCTCATGTTCGTCATGGTCGCCTCGGGCGGCCTGATGGCGGCGGCGCAGATCGGCCCGATCGCCCACGACCTCGGCGTCGCGAAGACCCCGGTCTCGATCCTCGGCATCTCGGCGGCTGCGCTGACGCTGGCGATCTCCCTCGACCGCATCTTCGACGGCTTCGGTCGCCCGATCTTCGGCTACGTGTCGGACCATATCGGCCGCGAGAACACCATGTTCATCGCCTTCGGCACGGCGGCCTGCATGCTGCTGATCCTGGCGTTCCATGGCGCGAACCCCTACGTGTTCGTGATCGCGACCGCCTGCTTCTTCGGCGTGTTCGGCGAGATCTACTCGCTGTTCCCGGCGACCTGCGGCGACACCTTCGGTTCGCGCTTCGCCACGACCAATGCGGGCATGCTCTACACCGCCAAGGGTACGGCGGCGCTGCTGGTGCCCTTCGCCAGCATCGTCGCGGCGGCCTATGGCTGGTACGCGGTGTTCGCGATCGCGGTCGGCCTCAACGCCACGGCAGCGCTGATCGCCCTGCTGGTGCTGAAGCCGGTCCGTCGCGCCTTCATCGCGCGCAGCGCGGACGAGGCGCAGGTCCTCTCGGCGGCGACCACGCCGGCCGAGTGAGCCAAGACACCATCGAAAAAGAAGGGCGCGCCGGTCTTGGGACCGGGGCGCCCTTCGCCTTTTTGGGGGATGCGCTGCGCGATCAGGGACGGGCGGTGAGCGAGCCGTAGGCGTCGGGCCGCCGGTCCTTCAGATGGCTGTTGAAACGGCGCGCGGCGGCAAGCCGCTCGGGCAGGATGTCGGCGTAGAGGATTTCCTCGCCGTCGCCCGCCAGGGCGAGATTGCCGCCATTGGGATCGCCGACGCAGCTCAGCCCGAGATAGTCGAGCTCGCCCTCGCTGCCGCAGCGGTTGGCATAGGCGACCAACAGGCCGTTCTCGAAGGCGCGGGCCGGCACGATGAGGTGCGAGACCGCGTCGTAGGGCTTCATGTTGGCGGTCGGCACCAGCACCAGGTCGGCACCGGCGAGTGCCAGCGCCCGCACCGCCTCGGGAAACTCGACGTCGTAGCAGATGAGGATGCCGAGCCTCAGCCCGCCGATCTCCGCCACCGCCGTCAGCTCGTCGCCGGCCGCGAACATGGCGCGGTCGAGCGCTGCGAAGAGGTGCGCCTTGCGGTAGTTCAGCCGGGGCGCGCCCGTGCGGTCGAGCAGAAGCGCGGCGTTGTGGACGGCGCCGTCCTCGCCCCGCTCGGGATAGCCGTAGCACAGGGCGATGCCGTGCCGGCGCGCGATCTCGCCCGCGCGGCGCGCGCTCGGCCCGTCGGCCGCCTCGGCGAGGCGGGCGGCCATGTCGCGCCCGATATTGTAGCCGGAGAGAAACATCTCCGGCGCCAGCAGCAGCTCCGCGCCATCGCCCGCTGCGCGGGCGGCGGCGGCTTCCAGCCGGTCGAGATTGGCGGCGGGCCGATTTTCGGGGTCGCCCGCCGTCTGCAGCAGCGCGATCCGCATCAGGCGCCGCGTCGCGCCTTGAGCGCGGTCACCGCCATGCAGAGGATCTCGAACAGCATCTGCGCGCCCGCATGGGCGGTGTTGGAGGTCGTGTCGTATTGCGGCGCCACCTCGACCACGTCGCCGCCGATGACGTCGAGCCCGTTGAGGCCGCGGAAGATCTCCAGCACCTCGCGCGTGGTAAGGCCGCCGATCTCCGGCGTGCCGGTGCCGGGCGCGAAGGCCGGGTCGAGGCTGTCGACGTCGAACGAGACATAGACCGGCCCGGTGCCCAGCACCTGCTTCGCCTTCTCGATGATCGCCGGCACGCCCATGCCGGTGACCTCCTCAGCGTGGATCACGCTCATGCCGCTCTCGTAGGAGAACTCCCACAGGAATTCCGCGCCGCCGCGAATGCCGATCTGGATCGTGCGTTCCGGGTCGAGCGTGCCGTCCAGCACGGCTTTGCGGAACGGGCCGCCATGGTGGAACTTCGCGCCCTCATAGGTGCCGCTGGTGTCGCAATGGGCGTCGATGTGCAGCATGCCTACGGGCCGCTTCTCGCCCACCGCCTTCAGGATCGAGCCGGTGATTGAATGGTCGCCGCCCACCGAAAGCGGAATGACGCCGGCCGCCACCACCTTGCGATAGAAGGTCTCGATGTCCTCGTGGCACTGGTCGAGGCTGAAGCGGCTGGTGAAGGGCATGTCGCCGATATCGGCCAGCTTGGCGTCGGCGGCGGGCACCATGCCTAGCACGTGCTCATAGGGGCCGATGCGCTCGACGGCGCGCACCGCGCGCGGGCCGAGCCGGGCGCCGGCGCGGTTGGTGACGCCGAGGTCCATCGGCACCCCGATGAGGGCGATGTCGAGGCCGCCGAAATCCGGCAGGTCCGGCGCGTCGGGCCGGTAGGGGGCGTCGAGCAGCGTCGCGGCGTTGGCCCAGGGCCAGACGCGCCGGTCGCTGCCCTTGAACTGAAGCTCGGCGACCCGCTTGAAGGTGGGGTCGAAGATCATGCTCCCGGGGATGGAGCCGTATTTGGCCCGGAGCCGTTCGAGCTTTTCCTGGTCGGACATCGTCGCCTCGTCTGCTGCAATCCGGCGCCAGACTAGCTGTGCGGCGCACAATGGGGGAGGGGGATTCTGTCCCCTCCCTTCGTCGGATGCCGCTTTCTTTCGAGGCCGCAGGCGCTGCCGGCGCCGCTCAGTCGGCGATGTCGAGCAGGACGTCCGCCAGCGCTTCCGGCGCGCTCAGGAAGGGCGAATGGCCGGTGTCGAGCTGGTGCACATGCGCGCCCGGCACCGCCGCCTGCATCTCGCGCTGCACCGGCAGCGGCAGGCCGTGGTCCTGCAGGCATTCGATGTAGTGGCGCCGCAGCTTGCCGAAACGGTGCGGGGTGATCGCCGACACCGCGGCGAAGGGCGCGTGCGGGGTGACGCGCACGAGGTTCGCCATGGCACGCTCGATGTCGTGCCGGGTGCAGTCTGAATAGAGCGAGCGGGCGATGAGGTCCGGCTTGCTCAGGTCGAGGCCGAGCCCTTCCTTGCCGAGCCGCAGCATGCCCTGCGTCTCCACGATCGCCGGGTCCTTGAGGTAGGTCGGCGTCATCACGAAGTCGCGGGCGGTCCGCCCATTCGGGGCCATGAAGCCGGTCAGGTAGACGAGGGCGGCGATGCGCTCGGGCATCTCCTCGCCGAGCCAGCTGCAGGTCGCCCCGCCGACCGAATGACCGACCAGGATCGCCTTGCCCTCGATCGCCTCCAGCGCCTCGCGCGCCGGCGCGGCATAGACCGCGATGTCGCTCACCGCCGCCGTCGGCGTGGGGTCGAAGCCGTGGCTGGCGAGGTCGGGCGCGATCACCGCATGGCCGGCCGCGCCGAGCAGGTTGGCGACCTTCTGGAAGCAGCCGCCCCAGTGCCAGGAGCCGTGGATGAGGATGAAGGTGGCCATGGTGCGAGTCTCCCGGCGCGGTTCGCGTTATTTGCCCCGCCTCCTAGCTCCCCCCGCGCGGGTCGTCCAGCCTTGGCATGCTGTGCGCCAGCCCAGGGGTGCGCGCGGGCCGGGCCGGCAACTCGGCCTTTGACGGTCCAGGCGGGCGGGTTAGATTTTCAACGGTCGCGCCGACCGCCGCGCGGCGCGAGGCTCATTGCGAAGGGCGCTTCATGGTCTACCGTCAGCTTGCCGGCTCGAACTCCTATGCGTTCCGCGACCTGAAGGAGCTGATGGCGAAGGCGACGCCGGTGCGCTCGGGCGACATGCTGGCGGGCATCGCCGCCTCGTCGGCGGAGGAGAACATCGCGGCGCGCATGTGCCTCGCCGACGTGCCGCTCAAGGCCTTCCTCGGCGAGGCGCTGGTGCCCTACGAGATCGACGAGGTGACGCGGCTGATCGTCGACAGCCATGACGGCGCCGCCTTCATGGCCGTCGCGCACATGACCGTCGGCGACTTCCGCGACTTCCTGCTGTCGGACGCCGCCGACGCGCCGACGCTCGCCGCGCTCGCCCCCGGCATCACGCCGGAGATGGCGGCGGCGGTGTCGAAGCTGATGCGCAACCAGGACCTGATCGCGGTGGCGAAGAAGTGCCGCGTGGTCACCAAGTTCCGCAACACCATCGGCCTGCCCGGCACCATGGCGGTGCGCCTGCAGCCGAACCACCCGACCGACGATGCCGCCGGCATCACCGCCTCGATCCTCGACGGGCTGCTCTATGGCTGCGGCGACGCGGTGATCGGCATCAACCCGGCGTCGGACAGCGTGCCGGTGCTGGCGGAGTTGCTGAAGCTGGTCGACGACATCATCCAGCGCTTCGAGATCCCGACCCAGTCCTGCGTGCTCACCCACGTCACCACCTCGACCGAGGTGATCGCGCGGGGCGTGCCGGTGGACCTCGTCTTCCAGTCGGTCGCGGGCACGCAGGGCGCCAACAGTTCCTTCGGCATCTCGCTCGCGACCTTGCAGGAGGGCTACGAGGCGGCGCTGTCGCTGAAGCGCGGCACGCTCGGCGAGAACGTCATGTATTTCGAGACCGGGCAGGGCTCGGCGCTCTCGGCCGGCGCGCATCACGGCGTCGACCAACAGACGCTGGAGGCGCGCGCCTATGCGGTGGCGCGCCCGTTCAAGCCGCTGCTGGTCAACACCGTGGTCGGCTTCATCGGCCCGGAATATCTCTATGACGGCAAGCAGATCATCCGCGCCGGGCTCGAGGACCATTTCTGCGGCAAGCTGATGGGCGTGCCGCTGGGCTGCGACGTCTGCTACACCAACCACGCCGAGGCCGACCAGAACGACATGGACACGCTGATGACGCTGTTGGGCGCCGCCGGCGTGACCTACATCATGGGCATTCCCGGCTCCGACGACGTGATGCTGAACTACCAGTCCACCTCGTTCCACGACCAGCTCTACCTGCGCGACGTGCTGGAGCTGAAGCGCGCGCCGGAATTCGAGGCGTGGCTGCAGTCCATGGGCATCACCGGGCCGGATGGCCGGCTGAAGCCGCAGGGCGCGGCGAACCGGCTGCTGTCCGTCATGCCCAACCTCGCCGCGTGAGGGCCGACATGACGAAGGACGCCTATGTGATCGAGGACGCCTGGGCGAAGCTCGGGCGCGCCACGCCGGCCCGCATCGCGCTCGGGCGCGCCGGGGCAGGGCTGCCGACGCGCGAGGTGCTGCGCTTCGCGCTCGCCCATGCGCAGGCGCGCGACGCGGTGCATTCGCCGTTCGATCCGGAGGCGATGGCCCGCGACGTCGCCGGCCTCGGCTTCGAAACGGTGGCGGTGACCTCCGCCGCGCCGGCGCGCGAGGCCTATCTGCGCCGCCCCGACCTCGGGCGCCGGCTGTCGGAGGAGGGGCGCGCCGCGCTTGCGCCTTTCGCCGGCACGGCGCCGGACCTCGCCATCGTGATCGCCGACGGCCTGTCCTCGACCGCGGCCCACGCGCAGGCGCCGGCCTTCCTCGCCGCCTTCAAGGCGCGCATCGCCGAGGAGGGGTGGAGCACCGGGCCGGTGGTGATCGCGTCCGAGGCACGGGTTGCGCTCGGCGACGAGGCCGGCGAGATTCTCGGCGCCCGGGCGGTGGTGATGCTCATCGGCGAGCGGCCGGGCCTGTCCTCGCCGGACAGCCTCGGCCTCTACCTCACCTTCGCGCCGAAGGTCGGGCGCACGGACGCCGAGCGCAACTGCATCTCGAACGTGCGCGGGGCGGGGCTTTCGCATGAGCACGCCGCCTTCAAGCTCGCCTGGCTGCTCAAGGAGGCACTGGCGCGCCGCCTCACCGGCGTGAGCCTCAAGGACGAGAGCGACCTGCTGCTGATCGCCGGCCACCCGCCGGCGCCACGCATCGGGTGAACGCGAAAAATCCGCCGCCCGCGGGCGTTGTGCGGCGGCGCCGCCGAGGCTAGACCAGCCGTCGAGCTCCCGCGCCCCCGCCGCGCCCTTCTCCTTCCGAGTGTCCCTATGACCGCTGCAGCCGACCCCGCCGCCATTCTCGAAGCGCGCATCGCGGCGAAGGAGGCGAGGATCGGCGTCATCGGCCTCGGCTATGTCGGCCTGCCGCTGGCGCTGGTCGCGGTGGAGGCCGGCTTCCCGGTCGTCGGCTTCGACATCAACCCGCGCCGCGTGGCGGAGATCGCGGCCGGCCGGCAGGTGATCAAGTACATCCCCGCGGCGCGCATGGAGGCGGCGCTCGCCACCGGGCGCTTCGAGGTGACGGAGGATTTCGCCCGGCTCGGCGACTGCGATGCCATCATCGTCTGCGTGCCGACGCCGCTGACCCGCCAGCGCGAGCCGGATCTCTCCTTCGTGGTAGAGACCGCCCGCGCCATCGCCCGCACGCTGCGCCCCGGCCAGCTCGTGGTGCTGGAATCGACCACATGGCCGGGCACCACGGTCGAGGTGGTGAAGCCGATCCTCGAGGAGGCCGGCCTCGTCGCGGGGCGCGACGTGTTCCTCGCCTTCTCGCCGGAGCGCGAGGACCCGGGCAATGCCAGCTTCTCGACCGCGACCATCCCGAAGGTCGTCGGCGGCGACGGCGAGGTGGCCGGCGCGCTCGCGCAGGCGCTCTATCGCCCGCTGGTCTCGCGCGTGGTGCCGGTGTCGTCCACCCAGGTCGCCGAGGCGGTGAAGCTGACGGAGAACATCTTCCGCTCGGTCAACATCGCGCTGGTGAACGAGCTGAAGACCGTCTACGGCGCGATGGGCATCGACATCTGGGAGGTGATCGAGGCGGCAGGCACCAAGCCGTTCGGCTTCATGCCCTTCTATCCCGGGCCGGGGCTGGGCGGGCACTGCATCCCGATCGACCCGTTCTACCTCACCTGGAAGGCGCGCGAGTTCGACATCGAGACGCGGTTCATCGAGCTCGCCGGCCAGATCAACACCCGCATGCCCTATCACGTCGTCGACCGCCTCGCCGAGGCGCTGGACATGCAGGGCGGGCGAGGGCTCTCGGGCGCGCGCATCCTGGTGCTGGGCGCCGCCTACAAGAAGAACGTCGACGACGTGCGCGAGAGCCCGGCGCTGAAGCTGATGGAGCTGATCGACGAGCGCGGCGGGCTGTGCGAGTTCCACGACCCGTTCGTGGCCGCCCTGCCGCCGACGCGGCGGCACCAGCGCCTCTCGGGCAAGCGCTCGATCGATCTGACCCCCGAGGGCATCGCCGGCTTCGACGCGGTGCTGGTGGCGACCGACCATGACGAGGTGGACTATGCGCTCGTCGCCGCCCATGCGCGGGTGCTGGTCGACACGCGCAACGTGTTCGCCCGGCTCGGTCTCGCGCCGGCGGGGCTGGTCAAGGCGTAGCGCTGCTGACGCCGCCCGCGCTGGCGGTCACCTGCGCGCAGACCTTCTCCGGCGCCACGTCGGTGCAGTTCGGGCCGCGGCGGAAATCGTCGTAGTAGATGCGCCACTCCCCGTCCTGGCCGGCCCGGTAGGGGCCGAACTTGAAGTACATGTGGCTGCCGAGCCCGTCGCCCTTGTGGCCGATCGTGCCCTCGACGGTGGCGACCCAGGCGCCGTTGGCGAGGATGTCGATCCGCCCGTCGCCGTTCGGGCCGGGTTTCACCTGGAACACGAAGTCGATCCAGCCGGAGGTGAGGGCAGGGATCTCGCCGCCGCGGGCCGTCACCCGCTGGTCCTGCGTGCAGCCGGTGAAGCCGGCGGCCTTCGCCGTCTCGGTGCTGGTGCCGCCCGCGCCCAGCGCCACGAGGCTGCGGAACTGCGAAAAGCTGTCCGGCGTCGAGGCCGGCGTGTCGCCGGGCTGGCAGCCGGTGGCCGTGAAGGTCGCCTGGTCGGTGTCGACGGTGACGGCGATGCGCCCGTCGATCATCCGCAGCGCCAGCAGCGGGCTGAAGTCGCCATCGGCGCCGGGATCGATCTCCCGCTTCCACTGCGCCATCACATAGCGGTGCCGCTCGGTGGGGATGGGCTGCGCCATCTGCATGGAGAAGGCGTACCAGACCGGCTCGCCATAGAGCACCAGCACCTCGGGCTTCTCCCACACCTCGGCGCGCTCGCTGCACAGGCCGTTGACCTGCTTGCACTGCGAGCGCACGGAGAGGTCGATCGCCTGCTTGCCGGAACGCACGACCTCGCTCTCGAAGGTGTAGGAGCCGGCGCCCTGCTCGCGATTCTTCTTGTAGAAAAGCCCGCCGCCGGGGGCGAAGCTAGTGTCCTCGAATCCGTCGAACAGCACCATGTCGCGACCGTCGGTCGGTTGGGCGCCGGCCTGCTGGGCGCCCGCCGGCGCGGCAAGGGCGGCGAGCGCGGCGGCGCAAGAGACCACGGTCGTCGCGGCGCGCCGCGGGAGAAATCTCGTCATGCCGCTAGGTCCCGCGATCGTGTTAATATCGTCATCGTGTGGTGAGCCGGCGTGCGTTCGAGCCGATCAGTTCCTATGTAGGTCGGTCGATCCTAATCTCCGCGTCCGAAAGGCGTAAAGGCTTGTACGTCAACTTCTTCCGTTACGTCTGGCAGCACAGCCGGCGCGAGCAGATCATCGTGCTGTTCTACGTCGTGGCGTCGCTGCCCTTCTACTGGTGGTCGCTCGATGTGCCCAAGCGCATCGTCAACGAGGCGATCCAGGGCAGCGTGTTCTCGCATGGCCAGGACAAGGCCCTGCTGTTCCACTTCACACTCACGCTGCCGAACTTTCTGGGCGGCTACAGTTTCGACCTCAGCGACGGCTGGATGCTGTCGCAGCTTCCCTATCTGCTTGCGCTAAGCCTGCTGTTCCTCGTGCTGACCCTCATCAACGGCTGGTTCAAGTACGTCATCAACATCCGCAAGGGCATTCTCGGCGAGCGCATGCTGCGCCGCCTGCGGTTCGAGCTGTTCTCGATGGTGATGCGCTTCCGCCCGGAAGACGTGCGCACCACCAAGTCCGCCGAAGTCACCTCGATGATCAAGGACGAGGTGGAGCCGATCGGCGGCTTCTTCGGCGAGGCCTTCATCACGCCGGCCTTCCTCGGCACCCAGGCGATCACCGCCATGGCGTTCATCCTGGTACAGAACATGTGGCTGGGCACGCTGGCGCTGTCGCTGATCGTGGTGCAGGGCATCGTCATTCCGCATCTGCGCCGCGAGCAGATCCGGCTCGGGCGGATGCGCCAGCTCGAATCGCGCGTGCTGGCCGGGCGCATCGGCGAGATGATCGAGGCGGCGCCCGCGCTCCACGCCTATGGCGTCACGCGCTACAGCGGCGCCGAGATCGGCCAGCGGCTCGGCACGCTGTTCGACATCCGGCTGCGGCTCTACCGGCGCAAGTTCGCGGTGAAGTACCTCAACAACCTGCTGGCCCAGCTCACACCCTTCATCTTCTACACGCTGGGCGGCTATCTCGCGCTTCAGGGGCGGCTCGACATCGGCCAGCTCGTGGCCGTGATCGCCGCCTATCGCGACCTGCCCACGCCGATCAAGGAGCTGATCGACTGGGACCAGCAGCGCAACGACGTGACGGTGAAGTACGAGCAGGTGGTCGGCGCCTTCGCCAAGGACTTCCTGCTCGACAACGAGCCCGAGGAGGATCCGACGCCGGTCGCGCCGGACGCGCCGATCACGGCGGTCGGGCTGCGCGTGGTGAGCGGGCGCGGGCTGGTGCAGATCGACCGCATGTCGGCCGCCATCAGCCGGCCGGGACGGATCGCCATCGTCGGGCCCGCCGGCAGTGGGCGCGACATTCTGCCGAAGGTGATCGGGCGCCAGATCACGGACTACCAGGGCAGCATCACGCTGGGCGGGCACGAGCTCTCCAGCATGTCCGACCGTATGGCGAGTGCGACCATGCTCTACGTCTCGGGCGAGCCCTACATCATGTCCGGCACCATCCGCGACAACCTCGTCCTCGCGCTGCGCCGGGCCCTGCCGACGCCGGAGGACCCGAAGAGCGCCTTCGATCGCTACTGGCGCGACGAGGCGCTGAAGACCGACAATCCCGTGGTCTCGCCGGACATCGACTGGGTCGACTATGGCAGCCTCGGCCTGTCCGGGCCGCACGAGCTGGATGCCGCCATCATCCAGGCGCTGCGGGTGGTGGACGGCTATGACGACATCTTCCGCGTCGGCCTGTCGAGCCGGCTCGGCAGCGACCTCTCGCCTGATGTCGCCGAGCGAATGCTGAACGCGCGCGGCGCGATCCTCGCCCATTACGCCGAGCTCGGCATCGCCGACTATGTGGAGTCGTTCCAGCCCAAGCGCTTCAACACCAACGCGACGATCGGCGAGAACCTGCTGTTCGGCGTCTCGATCGGCCAGCGCTTCACGCCGGAGAACCTGCCCTACGACCCGTTCGTGCGCTCGATCATCTCGGCGGAGGCGCTGTCCGGGCCGCTGACCACGATCGGCCTGAAGATGGTCGAGACGGTCGCCGAGGCGTTTCAGGGCCTCGCCGCCAACAACCCTCTGCGCGAGCGCTATTCCTTCGTCGACGACGCCGAGCTGAACGAGCTCTGGCCGAAGGTGGAATCCTCCTGGCAGCGCGGCCAGCGCCGGCAGTTTCCCGCCGAGGTGCGCGACAAGCTGATCGGCTACGCGCTGATGTATGTCGAGCCGCAGCACCGCCTCAACCTGATCGACGACCGGCTGGTTGAGCGCGTGCTGCGCGCGCGGCGCAGCTTCCGCCAGTTCCTGCCGGCGCAGGACACCGGCGAGATCGAATTCTACGACACCAAGAAGCTGATGCCGGGCGCCACCATCCGCGACAACCTGCTGTTCGGCCGCATCCGCTACGGCAAGGCGCATGCGCGCGACCGGCTCGTCGCCGGGGCGGCGGAAGTGCTGACCGAGCTCGGCCTCGAGTCCTTCGTGGTCTCCAAGGGCCTCGATCAGGAGGCCGGGCCGGGCGGCCGTCTGCTCTCCGCACCGCAGCGCGCCACGGTGCAGCTCGCGCGCGCCACCTTGCGGCACCCCGATATTCTCATTCTCGACGACGCGCTCTCTAGCTTTGGCGCATCCGAGGCGCATATGATCATGAACAACATCTTGGAGGCCATGGCCGGGAAGACTGTCATCGTCACGCAATCGAATGACGACGATGTATCGGCGTTCGATCAGGTGCTGACATTCGAGGGAGCGAAGCTGGTCGGGACCGAGCGTGCTGCACCTGCCGCCGAACCCGCCGACGAGGCGGTGGAAGCGGCCGACGAAGCCGCCGGTCCGGCGGAACCGATGCCCGAGAGGGCGAACCCATCCCAGGCGAACCCAACCCATCAGGAGGCGATGAAATGACCATAGAGGACGAAGTCCGGTCGCTTCAGAAATTCCGGATGTTTCACAAGGTCGAAAGCGGAAAGCTGAAGCTTCTGGCGATGATCAGCGACCGGGTGGTGTTCCAGCCCGGCGAGGTCATCTACGAGCAGGACGCGCCGTCCGACGCGGTCTACATCGTGCTTGAAGGCCAGTACAAGGTTTCGCTGCACACGGCGGCGGGGACGATCGACTTCGCCCAGCACGTGCGCGGCGCCCTTCTCGGCGAGGCCGGCGTGCTCTGCGACCAGAGGCGCATGGTGACCATCACCGCGGAGACCTCGGTGGTCGCGCTGAGGGTCGACCGGGAGGATTTCCTCCAGCTTCTGGAGGAATCCCAGCCGTTCAATCACGCGGTCATGCGCGAGCTCGGCCGCCAGATCATGGATCTCAACAACATTTGCGCCCAGCTCGTGCAAAGGTTGCCGCATGGTGCGGCGGGCGTTGACGCGAGCGTTTCCGTTGCGGCGCCGCACTGACGTGGTCCGATGCCCATGACGTCGACGAGGCAGGAGGATCTGAGGAGCCCAGCCGGCGGCCTGAACGATCTTCCATGGGGCTGCCTGGCCCGGCAGTGGTCGGGCTTCGTGCTGTTCGCCTTCGTCCTGACCCATCTCTTGAACCATGCGATGGGCATCTTCGGCGTCGACGCCATGCAGTACGCCCAGCAGTGGCGCTGGCTGATCTGGCGTTCCTGGCCCGGCACCTTCCTGCTCTACGGCGCGGTGCTGACGCATGTGACGCTCGCCGGCTACCGCATCGTGCTGCGGCGCACCTGGCGCATGCCGCCGGACGAGATGTGGCAGATCATCTCCGGTCTCGCCATCCCGTTGCTGGCCGCCGGGCACGTGCTGCAGACGCGCGTCGCCGCCTCCATGTTCGGCGTCGACATCAGCTATGGCGCGGTGCTCCAGCAGCTCTGGCCGGCCGTCATCTTCTCGCAGAGCCTCCTGATCGTGGTCGCCTGGAGCCATGGCGTCATCGGCCTGCACCATGCGCTGCGCTACCAGACCTGGTACCGCGCCTGGCGCCTGCCGGCCTACATCCTCGCCGTCATGATCCCCTTCCTCGCCTTTGCCGGTTTCGTCGCCGCCGGCCGCGAGGCCTCCCGGCTGCCCGCGCTGACGCGCACCTATGAGCAGACGCTCGGCCTGCAGGAAGTCGGCATGGTGGTGAATGCGGGCGTCGCCGGCTTCGCCTTCGGCTTCGTCGGCCTGATTGGCCTGTTCTATCTGCGGCGCCGGGTCGGCTCGACCGTGACCATCACCTATCGCGGCTATGGGCCGGTGGACGTGCCGGCCGGCACCTCGGTGCTGGAGGCGAGCCGCGCCCATCACATTCCCCATCCCTCGTCCTGCCGGGGGCGCGGGCGCTGCGCGACGTGCCGGGTGCAGGTCATCACCGGCAGCGAGCACATCGCCGAGCCGTTCGGTGCCGAGCGGGCGATCCTCAACAGCATCTCCGCCCCGAAGAACGTCCGGCTCGGCTGCCAGATCCGCCCGGTTCGCGACATCAGCGTGCGGGTGCTGATGCCGGTGCTCGGCCGCCACGTCACCTCGGATCAGGACGCGGAAGCGCTCGAATGGGCGATGGAGCGCGAAGCCACCGTGCTGGTGCTGGACCTGCGCGCCTTCGCGACGCTGACCCAGAACCGGCTGCCCTACGAGATCGCGGTGCTGGTCAACCGCTTCTCAAACGAGATGCGCCAGGCGGTGGACAGCCATAGCGGGCGCATCGACGTGATGTATGGCGACGGGCTCACCGCCGTGTTCGACCAGTCCGAGAATCGCGCCACGAACGCCCGCTCCGCGCTGCGCGCCGCGCAGGATATGGGCCGGGTGCTGGAGATGCTGAACGGCGAGATGCGCGGCGTGCTGCCGATCCCGATCCGCGCCGGCATCGGCATCCATAGCGGGCGCGTCGTGCTCGCCCGCATCGGCGACGGCGTCCACCAGCAGGAGATCCGGGCGATCGGCGACACGCTCACCGTCGCCGCGGCGCTGGAGACCGCGTCCAAGGACTTCATCGCCGACTGCATGGTCTCCAAGGAGACCGCCGATGCCTCCGGCTTCAACTTCGCAGGTATGATGTTGCGTGAAGTGATGCTTGACGGCGGCCACGCCAGCGTTCAGGCCTATGCCATTCCCGATGCGGGCCGGCTCGAAGAGGTGACGTCCACCAATCCCGTGCTCGGCACGCTGAAACTGGCGGGGGCCTAGGGCGTGAAGGAGACGGCGTCGAAGGATCTGCTGCGCATCGAGGACCTGCACGTCTCCTTTGCCGTCCATGGCCAGCTCAACGAGGTCGTCAAGGGCATATCGCTGCGCGTGCCGGCGGGGCGGACCGTGGCGCTGGTGGGCGAATCCGGCTCGGGCAAGACGGTGATCTCGCAATCGGTCATGGGCCTCTTGCCGCGCAACGGCGTGGTCCATGGCGGGCGGATCCTGTTCGCCGACCCGGCCAAGGAGGGCAAGGTGATCGACATCGCCGCGCTCGACCGCGACGGCAAGAAGATCCGCCATCTGCGCGGCGGGCGCATCGGCATGATCTTCCAGGAGCCGATGTCGTCGCTCTCGCCGGTGCACACGATCGGCGACCAGATCCAGGAAGCGCTCCAGCTCCATCGCCCGCATCCGCGCAAGGAGGCGCGCGCCGTCACCGAGGAGATGCTGCGCCTCGTGGGCTTCCGCAATCCGCACCACAGCTACGACCAGTACCCGTTCGAGCTCTCGGGCGGCCTTCGCCAGCGCGCCATGCTGGCCATGGCGCTGATCTGCCGCCCGGCGCTGCTGATCGCCGACGAGCCGACCACCGCGCTCGACGTCACCATCCAGGCCCAGGTGCTGAAGCTGATGAAGGAGCTTCAGAGCGAGATGGGCATGGCGATCCTGCTCATCACCCACGATCTCGGCGTGGTCGCCAACATGGCGGACGAGGTGGTGGTGGTCTATCGCGGCCGGGTGATGGAGGCGGGGACGGTCGACGACATCTTCCGCCACCCCCGGCATCCCTATCTGAAGGCGCTGCTGAAGGCCTCGCCCGATTTCGACATGGCCGAGGGCGAGCGCCTGGTCGCGCTGCGCGAGGTGCCGCCCACCGCCCCGCCGGCGGATCTGCGGCACGAGCCGGTGCTGCGCGCGGCGCCGACGCCGCTCCTGAACGTGCGCAACCTGCGCAAGACCTATGGCAGCAAGCACGGGGCGAGCATCGTCGCGGTCGAAGATGTGAGCTTCGACATCCTGCGCGGCCAGTGCTTCGGTCTCGTTGGCGAGAGCGGCTCGGGCAAGACCACCGTCGGCAACATGATCATGCGCGCGCGCAGCGCCGATTCCGGCTCGGTGATCTTCAACGACCGCACCGGCCCGGTCGACGTGCTGGCGCTGCAGGACGAGGAACTGCGCACCTTCCGGCCGCGCATGCAGATGATCTTCCAGGACCCCGTCTCCTCGCTGTCGCCGCGCATGACGGTGCTCGACATCATCCGCGAGCCGATGATCGTGCAGGGGCGCGGCACCGACGCGGAGCAGAAGAAGCGGGCGGTGGAACTGATGGAGTGCGTCGGGCTCGACCCGCGCTTCCTTAGCCGCTATCCGCACAGCTTCTCGGGCGGCCAGCGCCAGCGCATCGGCATCGCCCGCGCGCTCGCGCTCAACCCGGACCTCATCATCTGCGACGAGCCGGTCTCGGCGCTCGACGTCTCGGTGCAGGCGCAGGTGCTGAACCTCCTGAAGGACCTCCAGGCCTCGCTCGGCCTGACCTACCTGTTCGTCTCCCACAACCTCGCCGTGGTGCACTACATGGCCGAGCAGATCGCGGTGATGGCACGCGGGCGCATCGTCGAGATCGGCCCGCGCGAGGCGCTGTTCCGCCGGCCCGCGCATCCCTATACGCGCGCGCTGCTGAAGGCGGTGCCGCTGCCGGACCTCGACCGCAAGCTCGACTTCGACGTCGCCTTCACCGGTGGCGCCTCCGATCCGGCGAGCTGGCCGGAGGAGTTCCGCGCCACCGCGCCCGGCTCGCTCGAGATGATCGATCTCGGCGGGGGACATTTCGTGCTCGCCGACCGCGCCTGCACCGCGCGCGACGTCACGGCGGCATAGGGGCAGGCCATGCTGACGCGACGCGCATTCGGGATTCTCAGCCTCCTTCTCCCGGCGAGCGGGCTCCTGAGAGCGGGCCGCGCGCTCGCCGAGCCGCGCGACCTCTCGCTCGAGCCGCCCTCCTTTGTGCGCGACATCTGGGAGGGGCGGCTGCCCGAGCTGGCGCAGCGGCTGCCGCAGGACCCGCGGGTAATCGACCTGCCGGCCATGGGCCGCGCGCCGGGCCACTATGGCGGCACGATGCGGATGCTGATGGGCGACCAGCGCGACATCCGCATGATGACCGTCTACAGCTACGCCCGGCTGGTGGTGTTCGACCTGAAGGGCGACATCGTCCCCGACATCCTCGCCAAGGTGGACATCGAGCAGGGCCGCATCTTCACGCTGCACCTGCGCAAGGGGCATCGCTGGTCGGACGGCCATCCCTTCACCTCGGAAGACTTCCGCTACTGGTGGGACGACGTCGCCAACAACGCGCATCTGAGCCCCGACGGCCCGCCGCTGCAGCTCGTGGTGAAGGGCGAGCGCCCGGTCTTCGAGGTGGTGGACGAGACCACCGTGCGCTTCATGTGGTCGACGCCCAATCCCGGCTTCCTGCCGGCGCTGGCGGGGGCGCAGCCGGTGCTCATCATGCTGCCCGCCCACTACATGAAGCAGTTCCACCAGCGCTATGCCGACCCGGTGCGGCTCGGGGCGCTGATCCGCGGCGAGCGGGTGAAGGGCTGGGGCGCGCTGCACGACCGCATGGCGCGTTCCTACCGGCCGGAAAACCCGGACCTGCCGACGCTTTCCGCCTGGATGCCCACCACGAAGCCGCCGGCGGAGTTCTTCGTCTTCAAGCGCAATCCCTACTACCACCGGGTCGACGAGCAGGGACGCCAGCTCCCCTATGTCGACGAGGTCACCATGTCGATCGGCACCTCGTCGCTGATCCCGGCGAAGGTGGCGGCCGGCGCCGCGGACCTGCAGGCGCGCTACATCAGCTTCGCCGACTACACCTTCCTGAAGGAGGGCGAGCACAACGGGCACTACCATGTGCGCCTGTGGGAGCGCGGGGAGGGTGCCTATGTCACGCTGGTGCCCAACCTCAACGTCGCCGATCCGGGCTGGCGGGCGGTGCTGCGCGACGTCAGGGTGCGCCGGGCGCTGTCGGTGGCGATCAACCGGCGCGACATCAACCAGGTGATCTTCTTCGGGCTCGGCCACGAGGGCGCGAATACGGTGCTGCCCGGCAGCCCGCTGTACGATTCCCGGTACGACCATGCCTGGGCGCAGTACGACCCCGCGCTCGCCAACAAGCTTCTCGACGAGGCCGGGCTGGACAAGCGCGACGATGACGGCATCCGCCTGCTGCCGAACGGGCGCCGCGCCGAGATCACGATCGAAACCGCCGGCGACAACACCGAGGAAACCGACATCCTCGAGCTGGTCGGCTACGACTGGGAAAAGATCGGCATCAAGCTCTATGCGCGCGGCGTGCAGCGCGACCTGCTGCGGCGCAGCGTCATCGCCGGCAACGCCACCATGGCGGTCTGGCCGGGGCTCGACAACGCCACCGCCGGGCCCAACATGCCCCCGGACTCGCTCGCGCCCACCAGCTCCATGCAGTTCCAGTGGCCGCTCTGGGGCCAGTATGTCGACACAATGGGGCGCGAGGGCGAGAAGCCGGACCTGCCGGCCGCCGAGAAACTGGTGGACCTCGCCAAGCAGTGGCGCCGCTCCGTCACGCCGGAGGAGCGCCGCCAGATCTGGGAGAAGATGCTCCAGATCAATGCCGACCAGGTGTTCACCATCGGCATCGTCAACCGCACCTCGCAGCCCGTCGTGGTCAACGACCGGCTGCGCAACGTGCCGGAGGTCGGGATCTACAGCTTCGAGCCGGGCGCCTATTTCGGCATCTACCTGATCGACACCTTCTGGTTCGAGGACGGCAACGCCGCCCTCGAGGTGAAAAGGGACTGAGGGATGCTGCTGCGCTACATCCTCCGCCGCATCCTCATCATGGTCCCGACGCTGCTCGTCACCAGCGCGCTGATCTTCACCGTGATGGAGCTGCCGCCGAGCGACTATTTCGAGACCCTACAGGCCGAGATGGCGGCGCAGGGCGAGCACGCCGACACCAGCCGCATCGAGTTCCTCAAGCGCGAATACGGCTTCGACCGCCCGCCGGTCGAACGCTATTTTCGCTGGATCGGCGGCTTCGTGCGGGGGGATTTCGGCTATTCCTTCGAATATGAGATGCCGGTGCGCGACCTCGTCGGCGAGCGGCTCGGCCTCACCATCCTGGTGTCGTTCAGCACCATCTTGCTGACCTGGCTGGTCGCTTTCCCCATCGGCATCTATTCGGCCACCCATCCCTATAGCTGGGGGGATTACGGCCTCACCTTCGTCGGCCTGCTCGGCATCGCCGTGCCGCACTTCCTGCTGGCGCTGATCACCATGTACTTCGCCAATGTGTGGTTTGGCCTGTCGATCGGCGGATTGATGGACCCGATCTATTTCAACGAGCCCATGAGCTGGGCCAAGGTGCAGTCGATTCTTGCCCATCTCTGGATTCCGGTGATCATCATCGGTGCCGGCGGAACCGGAACCATGGTGCGCGCAATCCGTGCCAACCTCCTGGACGAGCTTCAGAAACAGTACTACGTCACCGCCAAGGCCAAGGGCCTGCCGCCCGGCAAGGCACTGGTGAAATACCCGCTGCGCATGTCGCTCAACTTCTTCGTCTCGAACATCGGCGACATCCTGCCGACGGTGGTCTCGGGCTCGGAGCTTACCGCCGTCGTTCTCTCGCTGCAAACCACGGGCCCGCTGCTGCTGCGGGCGCTACAGAGCCAGGACATGTATCTGGCCGGCTCGTTCCTCCTCTTCTTGTCCTGCCTGACCGTGATCGGCGTGCTGATCTCGGACATCGCGCTCGCCTTCCTCGACCCGCGCATCCGGCTTCAGGGGGGCAGCCTGAAATGAGCGCGACCACCCATTCCCTGCCGCCGCCGGGCGCGCCGCTGGATCACTTCGTCGACGACGCGCCGTTCGATCCCTACGCCACCGAGCCGATGACCAAGGCGCAGGAGCGGATCTATCTCGCTTCGCAGCTCACCCTGATGTGGTGGAAGTTCAAGCGCCACCGCCTCGCCGTCGTCTCCGGGCTGTTCCTCGCGGTGCTCTACGCCTCGATCCTCATCAGCGAGTTTCTTGCGCCGTATAATTATACCGAACGCCACACCGACTTCATCCGCAGCCCGCCGCAGGCGGTCCACCTGTTCCACGACGGCAATTTCATCGGCCCGTTCACCTATGGGCTGACCTACACGCTCGACATGGAGAAGCTGCGCCGCAACTACACCGAGGACACCAGCCGCATCTATCCGGTGCGGTTCTTCTGCCGCGGCGACAGCTACCGGTTCTGGGGCCTCGTCGAGGGCAATCTGCACCTCGTGTGCCCGGGCGAGGGCGGCACGCTGTTCGTGCTGGGAACCGACCGGCTCGGCCGCGACATGCTCTCGCGGCTGATCTACGGCGCGCGGATCTCGCTCACCATCGGCCTGATCGGCATCTCGGTCAGCTTCGGGCTCGGCATCATCATCGGCGGGCTGGCGGGCTATTACGGCGGCTGGTTCGACCTCTTGACCCAGCGCGCCATCGAGGTAGTCCAGTCGCTGCCGCACATCCCACTCTGGCTGGCGCTCTCGTCGGTGATGCCGCCGACCTGGAGCCCGCTGCTGGTCTATTTCGGCATCACCATCATCCTCGGGCTGATGGACTGGACCGGGCTGGCGCGCGCGGTGCGCTCCAAGCTGCTCTCGCTGCGCGAGGACGACTATGTGGTCGCCGCCCAGCTCATGGGCGCGAAGACGCCGCGCATCGTGTTCCGCCACCTCGTGCCGGGCTTCATGAGCCATCTCATCGCCATGGCGACCATCGCCATTCCGAGCATGATCCTCGGCGAGACGGCGCTGTCCTTCCTCGGCCTCGGCCTGCGCCCGCCCATCACGAGCTGGGGCGTGATGCTGAACGAGGCGCAGAACATCAACATCGTCGTGCTCTATCCCTGGCTCATTCTGCCGGTCGTTCCCGTCATCGCGGTGATCCTCGCCTTCAACTTCCTGGGCGACGGGCTTCGCGACGCGGCCGATCCCTATCGCTGAGATTTCCTCCGCCGCATGTCCGACACCTCCCCCTCCGAGATTTCCCGCCTCGAGAAGACGCTGTTCCGCCTCCAGGCCCAGCATGCCTGCCTCGCCTATGCCTTCGAGGCCATCGCGGACCGGCCCGGGCCGGTGGTCGAGCTCGGGCTCGGGCTCGGGCGCACCTTCGATCATCTGCGCCGGCACCTGCGAGGGCGCGAGATCTTCGTCTTCGACCGGGTGAACAAGGCCTATGAGGACTGCCGGCCCGACCCGGCGCATCTTTTCCTCGGCGAGATCGAGGAGACACTGCCGGCGCTCGGCGAGCGGCTGGCGGGGCGGGTGGTGCTGGCCAATTCCGACCTCGGCTCGTTCGACCGCGAGCTGAACCGCCGCGTCGCCGCCATGTCCGCACGGCTGCTGCCGCCGGTGATGGCGCCGGGCGGGATCGTGATGTCCGACCTGCCGCTGGAGCTCGACGGATTCGAGGCCCTGCCGCTGCCGCCCGGCGCGCGCGAGGGCCGTTACTATCTCTACCGCCGCCCTTCCTGAGTGGGCAGGAACTCGGCCAGCGAGCGGAAGCGCGCGGCGCCGGAGCCGAGCAGGCGGCCGATCAGCCCGTCGAGGAAGCGGTCGATCCAGCCATCGTGCACCAGATGGTGGGTGAGGAGGCCGATCGGCTCGAGCGTGCCCGGCGGGGCGTCGAGCTCCTCCTCGACCAGCCGCCCGAGCCGGTCCAGCAGCACGGTCTCGTCGACCAGCCCGCCGCCGCCATGCCAGTCGATCGGATCGAGATGGGCGTTGACCGCAACGAGGCCGGGCAGGGCGTGCGCGGGCCGGCGCTGATAGGTCGAGAGAAGTCGATAGCCGGCTTCGGAATGGCGGCCCGCGAGGGCGGGATCGATCCGGTTCCATGGCGGCACGAAGACGGGCAAAGCGCGGGGGCCGAACAGCTCCGCGAGCCGCTGGTGGCCGGCCTGCGCCTCGGCGAGCATCGCCTCGGTTGAGCGGTGGGGGCCGAACTCGGCTTTCTTCACCCCGGCTGGGGCGTGGTTGGCGTGCGCCCAGCCATGCGCCAGCACGTCGATGCCGGTCTCGCCGGCAAGCCGCTCGGCGAGGGCCGGGGTGGCGCGGGAGGGGATAACCGCGAGGGCGAGCGGCACCTGCCAGCGCTCCCGGCGCGCGAGCAGCGCATCGAGGGCGGGTGTGGGATCGGTCGCGTCGTCGTCGCGCCACCAGAAGTCGATTATCCGCCCCGCCGCTCGGGCACGCGCCATTAGCAGGTCGAGCCGCACCCAGCCGGCCTCGATGGCACGCCGCCGCGCGATCTCCTCCGCGACGATGTCGGCCGCCCGTGCCGCCCCCTCGCGCCCTATGCCGCTCCAGTCCGGGGCCGGGCGCTCCAGAAGCTCACCGAGCGCGCCTGCCAGCGTCTCGGCGGTGAGGTCGGCGGCCGGCAGATGTCGGGCGAGGCCGCGCCGGGTGAGTTCCTCGGCGCGGATGGTCTGCTCCTTCTCGCCGCCCTCGGCGAAGGGCACGAGGATCGCGCGGGCATTGGCGGCGGCGAGGTCGAGCACGGTGTTGTAGCCGGACTGGCTGACCGAGGCCGCAGCGCGGGCGAGCAGGGCCGGGAAGTCCGGCCGCGCCCGCTCGACGCGCATGTTCGCCGGTGCCTGCGCGCCGAGCGCGGCGAAGACCTCTTCGGGAACGCCATGGCCGACGAGCAGGCGCCATTGCCGCGCCGGCATCAGCCGGGCGGCCTCGATGGCGGTTCGCGCCAGCGGCAGGCCGGCCGCCGAGCCGCCGCCGGAGACGACGATCTCATCGCGGCCAGTATTCCCATCATCGGCGAAAGCGCGTTCACCGTCATGGACATAACCGGTTTCTCTCAGCCGGTAGTCGAGCTTTCCGGCCTCGGGCCACGAGGCGGCGAGCGGAACCATTTCGGCGGCGCCGTGGAACAGCACGGCATCGTAGCAGGCGCCGAGCCGGGCCAGTGTCGCCGCGACCCGCTCGGGCCGCGAGGGCGGGTTGAGCACGTCGCGGATCGAACAGAGGATCGCCGGCCGGTCGGGGCGCGCGAGGGCGTGCTCGAGCAGCGCGTCGAACTCCGCCGCCAACGAGCGGCGGCCGAAGGGATAGAGCTCGGTTATGAGCGCGTCCGGTGCGGCCGCGTCGAAGGCGGCGAGAAGGGCGGCGCGGCGCATCGCGAACCATGCCGCATCAGCGCGCACGTCCGTCGCCGCGTAGAGCGTCGAGAAATCGGTACCGACGCAATGCACCGGCGGGAGCTGGACCAGATCGACTCCGTCGAGCGCGACCGTCGCGGCGGGCCGGCCGCCGGAGACCAGCGTCACCTTCCAGCCGCGCGCCGCCATCGCCCGGCCGACCGCGGCCATGCGGGTGAGATGGCCCACGCCGAGCAGGTGGGTGACGACGATCATCACCTTGAAATCGTTCACTCGTTGGTCTCCGGCAGCGGGATGCCCGCGCGGGTGAAGGCGCGGGCGAGCGTCGCGGCGGCTACGGGGAGGGAGCGCTCGCTGGCGATGAAACGCGCGGCCTCGGCGCCCATGGCGCGCCGCTTCTCCGCATCGGCGAGCAGGCTCTCGATGGCGCCGGCGAAGGCGGCGACGTCGCCCGCGGGGGTGAGCAGGCCGGTGCGGCCCGCGCGCATGGCGTCGGCGATGCCGCCATAGGCGCCGGCGACGCAGGGCAGGCCGTGTGCCTGCGCCTCCAGATAGGCGGCGCCGAACGCCTCATTGACGCCCGGCCACACGAAGATGTCGGCGCGCCGCAGCCGCTCGCTCAGCGCGGCGCGGTCGGTGATGGCGCCGTGGAAGACGACGCGGTCGCCGAGCGGGGCAAAGGCGGCCTCGACCTCGCTCCGAGCCGGCCCGTCGCCGACGATATCTAGGGTCCAGTTGGCGTTCCGCGTCGCGATCATGGCCAACGCCTCGGCGAGCTGGCGGTAGGAAGCGAGCTTGTCGCCCCGGCGCATCATGGCGACGCTGATGAGCCGCGGCGCCTCGTGCCTGCCGGTCGGCCTGATGCCCGGGGCCGGCAGATGGGGCCATTCCGACAGGTCCATGAAGGGCTTGAGGTCGGCGATGTGCTGCCCGGCGGGCTTCAGCCTCTCCAGCATCTCGCGGTCAGCGGCGGTCGGTGTCAGCAGCAGCCGCGCCGCGTCGATCGCCCGTTCGGCCAGCGCATGCCCCTCGGCGAAGCGGCCGGTGGCGCGCTTCGGGGCGCGGGAGGGCTCGGCGATGACATAGGGCACGCCAAGACGCCGCGCGAGTTCCGGGCCGATCAGGTCGGGCGCTTTGTAGTAGACGTGGTAGGTGAAGACGCAGGCGACCCTCTCGCCCTGCGGCGCGCCGGCCAGCCGATCGATGTCCGCGCGCGCCTCCTCCAGCCTGTCGCGCCAGCCCGCCTCGTCCGGATCGGGCAGGTAGCTGCGCAGCTGCGAGGCCAGCTCGACCTCATAGCCGAGCGTCGTCAGCAGCTTGACGAACAGCCGGGCCATGGTCCGCTCGCCGGAGGGTGTCGGGTGGTCGGGCGATTTGAGCGGCGCGAGGAACAGGCAGCGCATCGCCTCAGGGCCTGGCCGCGACGCTCTCGGCCGCATCTTCGCCTTCTGCGGCGATCTCGGCCGGGTGCGGGACGGCATAGCGATCCGGGTCGCGCAGCAGTGCCTCCAGCCGGTCGATGCCGGCGTCGAAGGTGAAGTCCGCAATGAGCCGCGCATGGGCCGCGCGGCCGAGTGCGCGGCGCCGCTGCGGATCGGCGATGAGGGCGGCGAGCGCCTCGGAGAGCGCGGCCGCGTCGCCCGGCGGCACGAGGAGCCCGTTCACGCCGTCGTCGATGAACTCCGGCACGCCGGCGAACCGGGTGGAGACGATGGGCAGCTCCTGCGTCGCCGCTTCCATCAGCACGTTGGGCAGGCCGTCACGGTCGCCGTCCTCGCCCGGCCGGCTCGGCAGCACGAAGAGATCGGCCTCGCGCAGCGCCTCGATCACGGTGCCCTGCGCCTGGCTGCCGCGCCATTCGATCCTGTCGGCGATGCCGAGCCGCGCGGCCTGCGCCTTCAGCGCGTCGACGAGCGGCCCGGTGCCGATATGCACCAGCCGCCAGCCGAGCGAGGCCGGCAGCAGGGCGAGCGCGTCGACCAGCGTGTCGAGGCCCTTCTTGGTCACGGCGCGGCCGACCGCGATGAGCCGGACCGGATCGGTGGGGTCGCTGCCGTCCGCCGGCCGGCGCGCTGCGGGCGGGGCGGGAAAGCGCGCGAGATCGAGCCCGTGATAGACCAGCTCGACCCGCCCGCCCGCGGGGCCCGAGACCCGGCGCAGCTCGTTCCAGCCGTCGGCGGTGCAGGTCGCGCCCCAGCGCGCCCCGGCGATCTTCTCGCGGCGCTCCCATTCCGGCGTGGTCCAGATGTCCTTGGCATGCGCCGAGAAGGAGAAGCTGCGGCCGGTCAGCAGCGCCGCGTAGCGGGTCACGGAGGCCGGCGTGTGCAGGAAATGGACGTGCAGGTGCCGGATGCCGGGGTCGAGCTCGCGCGCCAGCACGAAGGCCTGGCCGATCCGGCGCATCCGGCTCGCGGAAGGGTCGCGCCGCAGGTCGCGCAGGAACACGCGCAGGGTCGGCTTCCACCGCAGGTGCCGGAAGGCGTGGACCATGCCCTTCAGCACGCGGCGCGGGTCGTCCTTCAGATATTCCGGCAGGTAGAACAGCCGGGCCGAGATCGCCTCGTGCATGGGGTGGCGGTAGCGGTCGGTCGGATGGCGCAGCGACCAGATGTCGAACGCGAATCCCCGCCGCTCCAGCTCGAGGATTTCCTGCGCGATGAAGGTCTCGGAGAGGCGCGGATAGCCCTTGAGGACGATCGCGATGCGGGACGCGCCGGCCGGGCGTCCCTCGCCGGAAGGAACGAGCAGCAAATCAGCCCCCGAGACCGATCGAGGCCATGGTGCCGGCCTGCGGCATGAAATGCGGTGCGATGTAGCTGGCGATGCGCGGCAGGCCGTCGAGCAGGCCGGGGGAGGCGACCTGCGAGGGCGCGGGCTGGTCGCGCAGCGCGGTCAGCGCCTGCGCCATGACGAGCGGGTCGCGGCTCGCCTCGCCCTGCTCGATCGGATCGAGCAGCATCTGCACGAGGCCGAGCGCGGAGGCGCGGCTGGCCCGGATGAGCTGCTCCTGGCGCGGGCGCGAGCGCGGCATCAGCAGCGCCGGCGTGTCGAAGGAGAGGATCTCGCAGAAGGTGTTGTAGCCGCCCATGGCGACGACCGCTGTGGCCCGGCTCATCAGCCGCTCGATCTTGGGGTCGAACACGATGGCGTCGACCTTCGGCAGCCGCTCGATGCGCTCCAGGAAATGCGTGCGCTGCGCGTTCGACAGGAAGGGCCCGAAGGTGATGACCGAGGGCAGCGGGATGTCGGGGTCGGCCTCGTAGGCGGAAATCACCCAGTCGATCAGCCCCGCGCCGTCCGCTCCGCCGCCGGTGGTGACGAGGATGAATGGCCCCTTGGTGGAGCGCGGGTAGCGAATCCCCGAGGACCCGCCGGGAACCGAGCGGCGCAGATAGCCCGTATAGACGATGCGCGAATGCATGTCGGCCGGCAGGGGAATGCCGTCGAGCGGGCGGTAGAACTCCTCGCTCCCGTAGACCAGCACGTCGTCGTAATGGTCGGTCATGACGCGGATGGCGCCCTTGTCGTGCCATTCGGCGCGGATGATCTCCGGGCTGTCGAGCACATCGCGCACGCCGATGATGCGGCGCGTGCCCATGTTGCCCATCAGCTTGAGGCTGGGCACCAGTTCGCCGCGGAAGCCGGCGGGCTCCTTGTCGGCGATGAAGATGTCGGGCCGGAACGATTCCGCGGTCTGGCGGATGAGCGCCTCGCGGATCGCCGTCACCTCGGAGACGTCGAGCCGCAGATTGGCGCTGGCATAGCTGCCGTTCTCGCTCTTGGCGACGCCGGGTACGTGCACGAAGTCGATCCCCGGCGCGAAGTTGAAGCTTCCCGCCAGCGCCGAGCCGGAGATGATGAGCACCGACACGTCGCCATGCGCGGCCACCAGCGCGTTCGCGATGGCGCGCGAACGGCGGATATGGCCGAGCCCGTAGGTGTCGTGGCTGTACATGAGGACACGGGGCGTCCTCCTGCCCTGCCGTACCGACTCGGTAGGGGACGCGTCGCCGGAAGTACGTTCCATCAGTCTTCCCGCAGGCAGTTCGCCATGTCTGTTTCCGGGCCGGTCCGACGACCATGCCCCGTGATGCCGGATGTTGCGCCGATGGTAAGACGGCGCGGTGCGCTCTGTCGAGACGGCCCATCGGATGAGCCGTGGGCGAAAATGCGAACTCGAAAAAACCGGCCGGCGGCCCGCGCCGCAAGCGTTGGAGCCTCGTGCCGGAGCAGCATGAACCAAGGCGTCCGCGCCGTCCAGCCGCAGGCCGCCCGCTTCGGGGCGGTGCCTGGCTATGGTGCCGGGGTGGGGGCGCTGCCGCAAGCGGCAGGTCGCATCCGGGCGAAACCGTCCGGCGGCCGCCGTCAGGGCGCGCCGGTCGAGCGGGAGGCGCTTGGGGAGCCTGATTCCTCGTACCAGCCCCTGGACCGGTTCACGATCCACACTACGGAGAGCATCACCGGCACCTCGATGAGCACGCCGACCACGGTCGCCAGCGCCGCGCCGGAGCGGAAGCCGAACAGGCTGATCGCGGCGGCGACGGCGAGCTCGAAGAAGTTTGAGGCGCCGATCAGCGCCGACGGTCCGGCGACGCAATGGCGCTCGCCGGCAAGGCGGTTGAGCAGGTAGGCGAACCCGGCGTTGAAATAGACCTGGATCAGGATCGGCACGGCGAGCAGGGCGATGACCAGCGGCTGGCGCAGGATCTCGTCGCCCTGGAAGCCGAACAGCAGCACCAGCGTCGCCAATAGCGCCGCCAGCGAGAGCGGCTGGAGCCGCGCCAGCAGGCCGGCCAACGCCGCCTCGCCGCCGCTGCGCAGGAGCGCGGCGCGGATGAGCTGGGCGAGGATGACGGGAACGACGATGTAGAGCGCCACCGAGAGTGCGAGCGTCGCCCACGGCACGACGATGGCGGAGAGGCCGAGCAGCAGCCCGACGATCGGCGCGAAGGCGACAACCATGATGGCGTCGTTGAGCGCCACCTGGCTGAGCGTGAAATGCGGCTCGCCGCGGGTGAGGTTCGACCACACGAAGACCATGGCGGTGCAGGGGGCCGCCGCGAGCAGGATGAGCCCGGCGATGTAGCTGTCGATCTGGTCGGCCGGCAGGTAGGGCCGGAACAGCCAGCCGATGAACAGCCAGCCGAGCGCGGCCATGGAGAACGGCTTCACCGCCCAGTTGACGAACAGCGTGACGCCGATGCCGCGCCAGTGCCGGCGCACCTCGGCCAGCGCCGCGAAGTCGATCCGCAGCAGCATCGGGATGATCATCAGCCAGATCAGCACCGCGACCGGCAGGTTGACCCTCGCGATTTCGGCGGCGGCGATGGCGTGGAACAGGCCCGGCAGCAGGTGCCCGAGCGCCACGCCCGCGACGATGCACAGGCCCACCCAGACGGTCAGGTAGCGTTCGAAGGTCGACATGGTGCCTCAGAGCAGGATGCGACGGGTGAAGAGCTCGGCCCCGGCCGGGCAGAGGGTGGCGAGGAGCGGCGACTGGAGGATCGGGTCGGGCACGCGCCGGCGGTCGACGGCGCCGAAGCCGATCGTCGCGAAGAAGCCGGCCGCGGAGGTCGCCGCCAGCCAGACATGGCGTGCGCCGGCGTCGAAGGCGCGGCTCGACAGCAGGAGGACGAGGTTCCGGCCGATGCCGCGGTGGCGCCACTCCTCCTTGACCAGCAGGGAGCGCAGCAGCGCGTCCGAGCCGAACAGCTCGAAGCCGGCATAGCCGACGAGCTTGCCGCCGAGCGTGCGGTAGCTGAAGAAGCGCCCGGCGCTGCCGCGCAGGTCATCGGTAGGCAGCCCGGCGTCGCGCAGTGCCTTGGCGAGGCGCGGATCGCTCGCCGCGACCTGCTCGTCGCGCAGGAACGGCGTGCCGTCGTCCTTGTCGAAATCGGTGGCCGGCACGATGGGAAGGACGTCCAGCACCGTCTCCGACGGGCGGCAGAGCTTCACGCCGAGAGGCGAGACGACGATCGGTCGGTTGATCAGTATCGGATGCTCGCGCACCGCGGCCAGCAGGGCCTCGTCGTCGAGCGCCGGGTCGTCGAGGCCGAGCTCAGCGAAGGGCGTGCCGCGCTCGCGCAGCAGGTTCCGCAGCGGCCAGCCCATGCGGTGCGCGAGCTGGCGCAGCAGCGCAGGGGTCGGCGGCGATTTCAGGTACTCGACGACATGCGGCTCGATGCCGGCATGCCGGATGAGGGCGAGCACATTGCGCGAGGTGCCGCAATCGGGGTTGTGGTAGACGATGACGTCCATGGGTCTGCCCGTGCTCAGGCCGCGCTCGGGCGGGGCCGGGTCGTGCCCTGCAACTGGCCGATCTCGGCCAGCCTCGCGCCGAGCGTCATGCGGTCGAGGCTGGCGATCGGCAGCGCCGCGAAGACGGAGATGCGGTTCCTGAGGTGACGGAAGGCGGCGACGAAGGCCGCCTCCTTTTGCAGGTCGTTGCCTTCGACCGCGGCCGGGTCCTCGATGCCCCAATGCGCGGTCATGGGCTGGCCGGGCCAGACCGGGCAGGCCTCGCCGGCCGCCGCGTCGCAGACGGTGAACACGAAGTCCATGACCGGCGCGCCGGGCGCCGCGAACTCCTCCCAGCTCTTCGAGCGCAGGCCCTCAAGCGGGTAGCCGTAGCTCTGCAGCACCTTCAGCGCCAGAGGATTGACCGTGCCCTTGGGCTGGCTGCCGGCGGAGAAGGCGCGGAACCGGCCCGCGCCGTCCTGCGCGAGGATGCTCTCGGCGAGGATGGAGCGCGCCGAATTGCCGGTGCACAGGAACAGGACGTTGTAGATGCGTTCGGTGCGGAATGGGTCAGTCATTGGCCACCTCCCTGGCGGCATTGTCGGGCGAGGCGCAGCAGGGCGACAGGTCGGCGATCAGCGGCGCGCAGATTTCGGGGCGTCCGCCGCAGCAATCCGTGACGAGGAACCCGGCGAGCGCGGCGACGGCATCGAGCCGCGCCCGGTAGATGATCGACCGGCTCTGGCGCTCGGCCTCGATCAGCCCGGCGCGGGAGAGAACGGCCAGATGGGTCGACATGGTGTTGTGCGGCACGTCGAGGCGCCGGGCGATCTCGCCGGCGGGCATGCCCGCGGGCTCATGCGCCATCAGGAGCCGGAACACGTCGAGACGCGTCGGCTGGGCGAGAGCGGCGAAAGCGGCAATGGCGTGCTCCGAGTCCATATGTCGACGATAAACGACATATGGACGTATCGCAACTAAAGATCGCGGCCCGACGAATTTACAAGGGACGTCATGCCCTCTCCCCGGTTCACATCGTCGGCGCGATGCGCATGAATGGTGGCATCCGCGCCGCGGGTCAGGGCAACCCGGCGGCGAGCGCGGCAAAGGAGACGGCAAAGTGACCGAGCACATCGTCCCGGGCAGGCACGACCTGCTTCTCGTGGTCGACATCCAGTATGATTTCTGCCCGGGCGGCGGCCTCGCCGTGCCGCGCGGCGACGAGGTGGTGCCGGTGGTCAACCGGGTCGCGGCCGGCTTTGCCCATGTGGCGCTGACGCAGGACTGGCATCCGCCCGGCCATCTGTCCTTCGCGTCCTCGCACCCGGGTGCGCAGCCCTATGAGACCATCGATGTCGATTACGGCGCGCAGATCCTGTGGCCGGATCATTGCGTGCAGGGCACGCCGGGCGCGGCGCTGCGCGAGGACCTCGCGATCCCGCACGCCGAGTTGGTCCTGCGCAAGGGCTATCATCCGGGGATCGATTCCTATTCCGCCTTCTACGAAAACGACCGCCGCACCGCGACCGGGCTCGGCGGCTATCTGCGCGAGCGCGGCTTCAGGCGCATCTTCCTCGCCGGCCTCGCCTTCGATTTCTGCGTGCGCTACTCGGCCGAGGACGCCCGGCGCGAAGGCTTCCACGTGGTGGTGATCGACGATTGCTGCCGGAGCATCGACGTCGGCGGCTCGGACGCCGATACGCGCCGGCAGTTCCAGGCCATCGGCGTCGAATGCATCCCCTCCGCCGCCCTCGGGTAGGACCGGCAGCTTGACCCGTCTCAAGGACGAGGTGCCGGAACCGTGGTCCGGTCGTCACGTTGGTCTCGTCGAACAGGCCGGCCAAAGGAGTGGTCCATGCAGGACAAGTCGACACCCGAAGACAATGGCGGCGACGAGGACGTGCTCACCGTCTCGCCGGAGAGCGTGTGCTTCCTTATCGTCAAGGCGCGCGAGTTCGATGCCAAGGACGAGGTGACCGAGCCGGACCCCGGCTCCAATCCGTCCGACGACGGCGACATCGCCGTGCTCGAGGACCATGGCGACGACCCGTCGGCGCAGGAAATTCGCTCGTTCATCCATGCGATGTCGATCGACGAGCGCATCGACCTGGTGGCGCTGATGTGGCTCGGCCGGGACGATTATTCCGCCGAGGACTGGGAGAGGGTGCGCGAGCAGGCCGTGCAGGAGTACAATGGCCGTACTGCCGACTATCTGCTGGGCACGCCGATGCTCGGGGATTTTCTGGAGGAGGGCCTCTCGCTGCTGGGCTATTCCTGCGAGGAGTTCGAGACCGGCCGGCTCTGAGCGACGCTGCCGGCGCGCAGGAGCGGCGCGGCAGGCATGAGCGGGCGAGGTGAGGGAAGCGACGCATGCCCTACGCTGCCAATGCCGATCTTCCACCCTCGGTCCGCGAGCACCTGCCGCGGCACGCGCAGGACATTTTCCGCGAGGCGTTCAATCATGCCTTCGACGCGCATCGCGGTGAGCCGCGGGGCGAGGAGGCCGCATTCCGCATCGCCTGGGCGGCGGTGAAGCGTTCCTATGCCAAGCAAGGCGAGCAATGGGTGCGTTCGGACGGGGCGGACTGAGCCCTCTCCCTGCCTACCTCGCCGAAAGGACGCGCGGGGGCAAGGCCGCCCCCCGTGACCGGGAGGAAAGCGCCATGCACCAACCATCTCTGCCCGAACCATCTCTGCCCGAAAGACCTTTCGCCGAGCCCCCCGACCTGATGGCCGTGCTGCGCCGGACGCAGCTTGCTGCCATGGAGAACCTGCGCCAGGTGCAGGGGAGAACGCTCGACTGCTTCGGCTTCGGCACCCATGAATGCGCTTATGAGGTCGTCGCCAGCGGCCCGCATTGGCGCCTGCGCCACTATGCGGGGCCGGGAGGCGGCGCGCCGCTTCTGCTGGTGCCGGCGCCGATCAAGCGTCCCTACATCTGGGACCTGACACCGGACGTCAGCGCCGTGCGCTTCTGCCTCGATCATGGCTATGACGTGCGGTTGCTGGAATGGCTGCCGCCTTCGGAGCAGGACGGCGACGCCGGCGTCGAAGCCTATGTCGAGGCGGTTGTCGCGGCCCGGCGGGCGGCGGCGAACGGGCCGGCGACGTCTCCCTTCGTCCTCGGCCATTCGCTCGGCGGCACGCTGGCGGCGATCGCCTGCGCGCTCGAGCCCTCGCTCGCGCGGGGCCTCGTGCTGCTCGGCGCCCCGCTCAGCTTCACGCCCGGCTCGAGCCGGTTCCGTGACCTCGTCGTTGCCCGGTCGAAGGACATGGCCCGGCAGGGACTGGTCGCCGGCTCGCAGCTCTCGCAGGGCTGCGCGATGATGTCGCCGGGCACCTTCGTCTGGTCGCGCATGATGGACGGCATGTTCGCCATGGCCGACCCGGCGGCGATGGCGATTCACATGCACATTGAGCGCTGGGCGCTGGACGAGGTGGCGCTGCCCTCGCGGCTGGTCTGCGAGATGGTGGACTGGCTCTATCGCGAGGACCGCTTCCGGCGCGGGGCGCTGACGATCGGCGGGCGGCGGCTCGGACCGGCCGATCTTTCGGTGCCGGTGCTGGCGGTCGTCGTTCCGGCCGACGAGATCGGTCCGCGCAGCTCGGTCGCGCCCTTCTTCTCGAAGATGCCGGCCGGGCGAACGCGCATCATCGAGCATCCGGCGGAGATCGGGGTCGGCCTCCAGCATCTGGCGATCCTCGCCGGGCGCCGCGCGCATGCGCAGACCTGGCCGGAGATCGCGCGCTGGATCGATGCCGAGGCGTGACGGGGCGGGAGGGGAGCCATGGGTTTCGCCGATCGCAAGGATGCCGGAAGGCGGCTCGCGGCCGCGCTCGCCAACTTCAAGGGGCGGCATCCCGTCATTCTGGCCCTGCCGCGCGGCGGCGTGCCGGTGGCGGCGGAGATCGCCGCCGCGCTCAAGGCGCCGCTCGACCTCGTACTGGTCCGCAAGGTCGGCTGGACGATGCAGCCGGAACTCGCCGTCGGCGCGGTGGTCGACGGCGCCGATCCGATCGTCGTGCGCAACGAGGCGCTGATCGCGCGCATGGGCGTCAGCGAACGCGAGTTCGGCGAGGTCCGCGACGCGGAGCTGGCCGAGATCGAACGACGCAAGCACCGCTATCTGGGCCAGCGCCGCCGCGCGCCCATCGCCGGGCAGACGGTGATCGTGGTCGATGACGGCATCGCCACCGGCGCCACCGTCAAGGCGGCGCTGCGGGCGATCCGCCAGCGCGGGCCGAAGGAGCTGGTGCTGGCCGTGCCGGTCGCGCCGCCCGAGGCGGTGGCCGATCTCGAAGGCGAGGTCGACGAGCTGGTCTGCCTCGAAACGCCGGAGCCGTTCGGCGCTATCGGCTATTTCTACGGCGATTTCAGCCAGGTGAGCGACGAGGAGGTCATCGCTGCGCTCGCGCGCTTTCCGGTCGAAGCGCCGGGCGATCCGCCCCGGGCGGAGTGAAAGTTCGCATTTCGTCTGGCGGCGGGCGCGCCCGCGCGCAAAGATCGCGCAGTCGATTCCGGGGCCGTCGCAGCGTCCCGCCGCAAGACCGAGCGCGAGGCCCGAATGGGGGAATTCAACTGTCTCTACAGCCACGGCTTCGCGCGCGTGGCTGCCTGCGTGCCGCGCGGTACCGTGGCCGATCCCGACTTCGCCGCAACCGAAGTACTGGAGCTCGCGGCCGAGGGCGACCGGCGCAAGGTCGCGGTGATGCTGTTCCCCGAACTCGGCCTCTCCTCCTACGCGATCGACGACCTGCTGTTCCAGGACGCGCTGCTCGACGAGGTGGAGCGCGCGCTGGCGCGGATTATCGACGCTTCGCGCGAATTGTTCCCGGTTCTGGTGGTCGGGGCGCCGCTGCGCCATGCGGGTCGGCTCTTCAACGCCGCGGCCGTCATCCATCGCGGCGCGCTGCTCGGCGTGGTGCCGAAGAGCTACCTGCCCAACTACCGTGAATTCTACGAGCGCCGCCATTTCACGCCCGGGCTGGGGCGGCGGGGGGAGCAGGCGGTCATCGCCGGGCGTCCGGCGCCGTTCGGGGTCGACCTGCTGTTCCGCTCCGAGGGCACGATTCCGCTGACCTTCCATGTCGAGATCTGCGAGGACATCTGGGTGCCGCTGCCGCCCTCGACCCGCGCGGCCATGGCGGGCGCCGAGCTGCTGCTGAACCTCTCGGCCAGCAACATCACCATCGGCAAGGCGGAGGCGCGCCGGCTGCTCTGCGCCAGCCAGTCGGCGCACTGCGTCGCGGCCTATGCCTATTCGGCCGCCGGCCCCGGCGAATCGACCACCGATCTCGCCTGGGACGGGCACGCCGCCATCTTCGAGAATGGCGACCGGCTCGCCGAGACCGAGCGCTTCCCGGAAGGCGCGGTCTTCACCGTCGCCGATATCGACATCGAGCGCCTGCGGCAGGAGCGCATGCGGCTGAACAGCTTCGGCGACTGCGTCGGCGAGGAGATGGAGGAGGACGCGTTCCGCGTGGTGGTCTTCGCCCTCGAGCAACCGCCCGAGCCTGTCGCGCTGGAACGGCTGATCGAGCGCTTCCCCTATGTGCCCTCCGACCCCTCGAGGCTGCGCGAGGACTGCTACGAGGCCTACAACATCCAGGTCCAGGGGCTGGCGCAGCGCCTTGCGGCCAGCCGCCTGCCGCGCGTGGTGATCGGCGTTTCGGGCGGCCTCGATTCCACGCAGGCGCTGATGGTCGCCGCCCGCACCATGGACCGGCTCGGGCGCCCGCGCTCGGACGTGCTTGCCTACACGCTGCCGGGCTTTGCGACGTCCGACGAGACGCGCGCCAACGCCTGGGCGCTGATGGAGGCGCTCGGCGTCTGCGCCGCCGAGATCGACATCCGCCCGGCGGCGCGGCAGATGCTGGCCGATCTCGATCATCCCTCCGCGCGCGGCGAGCCGGTCTACGACGTCACCTTCGAGAACGTGCAGGCGGGGCTGCGCACAGACTACCTGTTCCGCCTCGCCAATCAGCATGCCGCACTGGTGGTCGGCACGGGTGATCTGTCGGAGCTCGGGCTAGGCTGGTGCACCTATGGCGTGGGCGACCACATGTCCCACTACAACGTCAACGCCTCGGTGCCGAAGACGCTGATCCAGCACCTGATCCGCTTCGTCGCCGGCTCGGGGGACGTGTCGGCGGAGACGGTCGAGGTGCTGGAGGCGATCCTCGCCACCGAGATCTCGCCCGAGCTGGTGCCGGCGAGCGCGGCGACCATCCAGTCGACGCAGCAGGTGGTCGGGCCGTATGCGCTACAGGACTTCAGCCTGTTCTACCTCACGCGCTACGGCTACCGGCCCTCGCGCATCGCTTATCTCGCCGCGCAGGCGTGGTCGGACGTGGAGCGCGGGCGCTGGCCGGCCAATATCCCCGAGGCCGACCGGCGCGCCTATACGCTCGGCGAAATCCGCCACTGGCTGGAGGTCTTCCTCTCCCGCTTCTTCACCAACCAGTTCAAGCGCTCGACCCTGCCGAACGGCCCCAAGATCTCGTCGGGCGGCTCGCTCTCCCCGCGTGGCGACTGGCGTGCCCCTTCGGATGCGGGCGCGCGGGTTTGGCTGGACGAGCTCGACACGCACCTGCCGAGGGAAGGGCAATGAAGCCGGAACATCGACACGAGAACGGGCAGGCCCCGGCGCGCGACGTGGCCTCGCTGCCCAATTACGGGCTGGCGGCGCTCGACCGGGACTTCATCCTCGGCGATTCGATGCGCGGCGTGCGCTTCATGCTCGAATACGCCAAGGCCGAGGAAGCGCTGCGCAAGTGGCACATCCGCTCGACCATCGTCGTGTTCGGCTCGGCGCGGGTGCGCGAGGACGGGCCGGGGCGCCAGCCCTTCTGGTATGCGCAGGCGCGCGCCTTCGGCCGTCTCGCTTCCGAGCGTGGCGGGGCGCTGACGGCCGGCAATGGCGGGCTGCGCGACAATGTGATCGCCACCGGCGGCGGGCCGGGGCTGATGGAGGCGGCCAATCGCGGCGCGGCCGATGCGGGCGCGCCCAATATCGGCCTCAACATCAGCCTGCCGCACGAGCAGGGGCCGAACCCCTATTCGACCCCCGAGCTGACCTTCCGCTTCCATTATTTCGCGATGCGCAAGATGCACCTCGCCATGCGCGCCAACGCGCTGGTGGTGTTCCCGGGCGGATTCGGGACGCTCGACGAGCTGTTCGAGATCCTGAACCTGAGGTCGACCAACAAGGCGCCGCCGGTCGGCATCGTGCTGTTCGACGAAAAATACTGGCGCTCGGTCATCAATTTCGGCTCGCTGGTCGAGAACGGCATGATCGACGCCGGCGAGTGCGATCTGTTCCACTTCGCCGAGACGGCGGAGGACGTCTGGCTCAAGCTGGAGGCGACCGGCCTGTCGGCGCATGGCTGAAGAACGCGCGCGGGTGCCCGCCGCGCCGGCTCAGTCGTCGGCGGGCGGGCGCGCGTCCAGCCGCTGGCCAATGAATGCCTGAAGTGGGGGCAGGTCGATGCCGTCCCCGGAGAGCGCGCCGGCAAGCCCCGGCGCCTCCAGCGCACGCAGCGCCATGCCGGCACCGAAGCGCCTCGGTTCGGCGCTGAAGTTCAGCACCACGAGCAGGCAGGTGCGATCGTCGAAACGCTCGAAGGCGAGCAGGGGGGCGGGAATGTCGAGGAACCGAACGTCGCCGAGCTGGAGCGCGGGCTGGGTCCTGCGCCACGCGACGAAGCGGCGGGTGAAGTTCAGCGGCGACGCCTCGTCCGCGTCCTGCCGGTCCGCCGCCCGCTCCTTGTGGTCCTCGGCGACCGGCAGCCATGGCTTGGTGTCGGTGAAGCCGCAATGGGGCGCGTTGTGCTCCCACGGCATCGGCGTGCGGCAGCCGTCGCGCCCCTTGAAGTCCGGCCATAATTGGAGGCCCCATGGGTCGACAATCTGCTCCTTCGGAATCTCGGCCTGCGTCAGCGCCAGCTCCTGGCCCTGATAGATCACGACCCCGCCGCGCAGCGTCATCTGCAGCACGTTCAGCAGCTTGGCCATGGCGTCCTGATGGCCGAGCTCGACCGCCCATTCGCCGAAATTGCTCAGGACGCGCGTGGCATCCTGGTTGTTGAAGACGTTGAAGTTCCAGCCATGGGGCATGACATCGCGCTGGCGCACCAGCAGCGAGCGCCAGTTCTCCACCCGCGGCGTCGTGTTGACGAAGTCATAGTCGTAGGTGGCGTCCAGCCCGTCCGGGCGGCCGGTGTACTTCTCGCAGACGACCGGCGAATCGACGTCGGACAGCTCGCCCAGCAGCATCTTCGGCGGGTCGTAGCGGCCGGCGAGTTCGGCCATCGCCTTGAAGATGTCGAGCGCCTCGGGCACGTCGCGGTCGAACAGGTGGAGCTGGCGGGCGAAGGGATTGTCCGGCCCGCCGCCCAGCAGGATGGGCGAACCCTTGTGCGAGACGCGCGGGTTGGGCCGCAGGTCCATGTCGCAGGTGATGCACTGCACGGCGTCGAGCCGCACGCCGTCCACACCCTGCCTGAGCCAGAAATCGAGCTCCTCCAGCATCGCCTCCAGCACTTCGGGCTTCTGCAGGTTCAGCGCGGGCTGGCACGTCAGGAAGGGGTGGAAATAGAACTGCGCGCGGCGCGGATCCCAGGTCCAGGCGGGTCCGCCGAAGGAGGAGATCCAGTTGTTCGGGGCCGTGCCGTCGGGCGCGGCGTCGGCCCAGACGTACCAGTCCGCCTTGGGGTTCTCGCGGTTGCCGCGGCTCTCGCGGAACCAGGCGTGCTGGTCGGAGGTGTGGTCGGGGATGAAGTCGATGAAGAGCTTCATCCCCCGCTCGTGCAGGGCGTCGCGCAGCCGCTCGAAGTCCTCGATCGTGCCCATCTCCGGCTGGACGGTGCGGAAGTCCGACACGTCGTAGCCGAAGTCCTCCTGCGGCGAGGCGTAGAACGGCGAGAGCCAGACCGCGTCGACGCCGAGGCTGGTGATGTAGTCGAGCCGCTCCAGCACGCCCGGCAGGTCGCCGACGCCGTCGCCATTGGTGTCCTGAAAGCTGCGCAGATAGATCTGGTAGACCACCATGCCGCGCCACCACTCGTCGTCGGGTGGGCGGCGCATCAGTAAGGGTGGGGCATCGGGCGAAACGAGGCAGGTATCCGGGCCGTGGCTCATGCGATGGTGCCGAAATGAGCGCCCCAGGGCTCGACATGCAGCGCCTCGCCGCGCCGCGTCGCCCCGAAGCCGTGGCCGACGAGATCTTCGCCAAGCGGGATCGAGGCGAGGGGTACCTCGCATGCCGCATCGCTCAGGTTGAAGACGCACAGGACCCCGTCTTCCGCGTTGCCGCGCTCGAAGACGAGAAGGTTCTTGTGGGCGGGATAGAAGGAGAGGTCGTTGCCGCGCAGCGCCGGCTGCTCGCGGCGCCATTTCAGGAACCGCCGCATGCGGTTCAGCGCCGAGCCCGGCTCACGCTCCTGCAGGTCCACGGAGCGGCGGCGATGCTCCTCGGGGATGGGGAGCCACGGCTCGACGGTGCTGAACCCGCAATGGTCGGCATCGTGCCGCCACGGGATCGGCGTGCGCGCGCCGTCGCGGCCCTTGAAGGAGGGGTAGAACTCGCGCCCATACGGATCGAGCAGCCGTTCGAATGGCACCTCCGCCTCCGGCAGGCCGAGCTCGCTGCCCTGATAGAGGCATAGCGCCCCGCGAAGGCACGACAGCGCGGCCAGCACGGTGATGGTGAAATCGGGATGGTCGTCGCCCTGCCGCAGGCGCGAGGCGGCGCGCATGAAATCGTGATTGTCGAGCGACCAGCAGGGCAGGCCGTCCTCCGGCTGGTGGCCGAGCCGTTCGGACAGCTCGCGGATCACGTCCCCGTCGACATGCTGCGAGCCGAGCAGCCAGTAGCCATAGGCGAGGTGCAGCCGGCCGGGGCCGGTATAGTCCTTGTGCAGCCGCACGCCGTCGCTCTCGTTCAGCTCGCCGAGCAGGACGCGGTCGCCATATTCGTCGACCAGCGCGCGCAGGCGCTCGAGGAAGGGCAGGTTCTCCTCCTGCCCGATGTCGCGGACATGCTGCTGGAACGAATAGGGATTGAAGTTGAACTGGCTGCCGAGCGGCGAGGTCTCGGCCGGCGGGTTGTCGCGAAGCTGCGCGTCGTGGAAGTAGAAGGCGCACACGTCGAGCCGGAACCCGTCGACGCCGAGCTCGAGCCAGAAGCGGCACGCGTCCAGCACCGCGTCCTGCACCTCGGGGTTGTGGTAGTTGAGGTCGGGCTGGGCGGTCAGGAAATTGTGCAGGTAATACTGGTCGCGCCGCGGCTCCCAGTGCCAGGACGGGCCACCGAACACCGACAGCCAATTGTTAGGCGGCGTTCCATCGGGCCGGGGATCGGTCCAGACGTACCAGTCGGCCTTGTCGTTGGTGCGCGAGGCGCGACTTTCCCTGAACCATGCGTGCTGGTCGGAGGTGTGGCTCAGCACCTGGTCCATCAGCACCTTCAGGCCGCGCTTGTGTGCCTCCTCGATCAGCGCGCGCACGTCGTCGAGCGTGCCGAACAGCGGATCGACCGCGACGTAGTCCTCGACGTCGTAGCCATAGTCCTTCATCGGCGACTTCTGGAACGGGGAGATCCAGATCGCGTCAACCCCCAGCTCGGCCACGTAGTCCAGCTCGTCGGCGATGCCCTGAAGGTCGCCGATGCCGTCGGCCGAGGTGTCTTTGAAGGAGCGTGGATAGATCTGATAGATGACGGCGCCGTGCCACCAGGAATGTCCATGTGTCATGGCTAACGGAGATTAGCGTGCCGAGCCCGGCTGGCAACCCGTCCGGTCACATTTCCGGCGGCATGTGCCTACCGGTGGCCATTCCCGTAGCCGGCGTGGGTTTTTTCACGGGCTGCTCGGCCGAAGCCAGACCACGCCGGACGGGAAGAGGCGAGGCGGCCCATTTCGTTACGGCAGCGGCATCTGGTCAATTGTCGCCGGCAAGGCTCCGCATGCTATCCCTTCCGGCAATGAGAGGCCGGACCAACCGGCTTCCGTCGGCTGGGAGAGACGCATGAGGGTTATGGCCGCAGCGGGAATGGTCGGTGTCGCGGCAGGCGCGGCACTGCTGGCGGGTGCGCTCTCCGCCCATGCCGGGGACGACGTGCCGGCGCGGATCGCCGATCCCGCGCAGCAGGTGATCCAGACGCTGGACTACGCCAACACCCGCTATTCGCGGCTCGACCAGATCAATGCCGAAAATGTCGGAAAGCTGAAGGTTTTCTGGACCTTCTCGACCGGCGTTCTCAGGGGACATGAAGGCAGCCCGCTGGTCGTCGACGGGATCATGTATGTCCACACCCCGTTCCCGAACAATGTTTACGCGCTCGATCTCGACCATGAGGGGCGCATCCTGTGGAAGTACGAGCCGCGGCAGGACAACGAGGTGGCGGCCATCATGTGCTGCGATCTCGTCTATCGCGGCCTCGCCTATGCGCAGGGCATGGTGTTTCTCCATCAGGCCGACACGACCATCGTCGCGCTCGACGCCAGGACAGGCGCGGTGCGCTGGCGCGTCGCGAATGGCGATCCGAAGCGCGGCGAATCCAACACCGCCACCGTGATGCCGGTGAAGGACAAGCTGATCGTCGGCATAGCGGGCGCGGAGTTCGGCGCGCGCGGGCACATCAGCGCCTACAACATCAAGGACGGCACGCTCGCCTGGCGGGCCTATTCGACCGGGCCGGATGCGCAGATGCTGATCGACCCGGAGAAGACCACCGAGCTCGGCAAGCCGGTCGGCCCGGATTCCTCGCTGAAGAGCTGGGAGGGTGAGCAGTGGAAGATCGGCGGCGGCGCGCCCTGGGGCTGGTTCGCCTACGACTCGAAGCTGAACCTCGTCTATTACGGCAGTGCCAATCCCGGCACGTGGAACCCCTCGCAGCGTCCGGGTGACAACAAATGGGCGATGACCATCTTCGCCCGCGATGCCGACACCGGCGTCGCCCGCTGGGTCTACCAGATGACGCCGCACGACCAGTGGGACTATGACGGCGTCAACGAGATGATCCTGACCGACCAGATGGTCGACGGGCGCCTGCGCACGCTGCTCACCCATTTCGACCGCAACGGCTTCGCCTACACGCTCGACCGCGCCACGGGCGAACTGCTGGTGGCGGAGAAGTTCGACCCGAGCGTGAACTGGGCCAAGGGCATCGACCTCGACAAGGCGAGCCCGACCTATGGCCGCCCGATCCTCGACCCGAAATACGGCACCGAGGCCGAGGGCGAGGACGTGACCTATCAGGGCATCTGCCCGGCGGCGCTGGGCTCGAAGAACCAGCAGCCGGCGGCCTGGTCGCCCGACACCGGTCTGTTCTACGTGCCGACCAGCCACATGTGCATGGATTACGAGCCGTTCTTCGTCGACTACGCGGTCGGCCAGCCCTATGTCGGCGCGACGCTGACCATGTATCCCGCGCCCGACGCGAAGGACGGGCACACCGGCAGCTTCATCGCCTGGGACAACCTCAAGGGCCGCGTCGCCTGGACCATACCCGAGCGCTTCTCGGTCTGGTCCGGTGCGCTCGCCACCGCCGGCGGCGTGGTGTTCTACGGCACGCTGGAAGGCTATCTGAAGGCCGTCGACGCGAAGACGGGCAAGGAGCTTTTCCGCTTCAAGACGCCCTCGGGCATCGTCGGCAACGTCATGACCTATGAGCATCGAGGCCGGCAATATGTCGCCGTGCTGTCCGGCATCGGCGGATGGGCCGGCATCGGCCTCGCCGCCGGGCTCACCGATCCGAATGCGGGATCGGGCGCCAAGGACGCCTATGCGGCGCTGAGCAGCTACACCGCGCTCGGCGGCCAGCTCACCGTCTTCGCCCTGCCGGACGGGCGGTGAGGGCGGGCCCGTCGCCTAGTTCGCGTCGGTCTCGGTGCTGGAGAGCTCGAGGATCTCGTTGGTGATCTCCTCCTGCCGCAGCCGGCGCGAGCGGGCGACGAGGTCGTCGAGCGTGTGCTCGACATTGCTCTTGGCGGCGATCATCGCCCGCATGCGTGCTTCGTTCTCGGCGGCGAAGGACTGGATCACCGCCTCGCACAGCTCGGCGAAGATGTATTCCTCGGCGAGGCGCGCCAGCAGGATGTCGGGCGGCAGCGTCACCAGCGGACGCTGGCTGCGGGCGTCGATCGGGAAGCGCGCATAGTCGAACGGGATGAGCACCCGCTCGCGCACGTCGACCGTCGCCGAGGCGCCGGGGAAGGCGTGGACGATCGACACGCTGCGCACCTCGTCCTGGTCGAGCGCGCGGTAGAGCTCCTCGACGATCCGGTTGGCGAGCGAGGTCGCCTGGCCGACATGGGCGATCATCGCCGCCGACCACGAGACGTCGAAGCGCCGCTCGCCCGCCGCCATCAGGCCGCGATCGCCGACGAGGAGAAGCCGCGTCGTTCCCGGCGTCCGCTTCATCCGCTCTTCCACCGCGTCGAACACACGCTCGTTGAAGGTGCCGGCGAAGCCCTGCTCGGCGCACAGCGCCACGATAGCGTGGCGGTCCTCGGCCGGCGCGGCGGCGACGGGCGGGCCGGACGGCAAATGCTCCAGCGCGTCGCCGATGGCGACCGCGATGGTCTCGGCATAGGCGCGCACGCCGTCGAGCTGGCCGCGCGCCTCGCGCGAGCGCGCCGCCGAGATGCCGCGCATCGCTGCGATCACGGCCGAGAGCTGCTGCACCGACTGGATGCGGACGACGACGTCGCTCAGCCGCTCGCTCATGGGGAAGCCCTCACCTGCGGCCTCATGTGCCTTTGCCCTTCAGCCCGGCGGCGAGGGCGCGCACGCTCGCGACCAGCGTGTCGCGCAAGGTGTCGTCCAGCTTCGCGTCCGCCTCCAGCGATTTCGCGGCGTCGGGAACGGCGGCGTCGAGATGGCCGGGAAGCCGGGTCCGCAGCTCCGGCATCGCCTCCACCGGCATGTCGTCCAGCACCCCGGCCGAGAGTGCGGCCAGCAGCGCGATCTCGTCGACCGGCCGCAGCGTGGCGAAGCGGGGCTGCGAGAGCAGCGCGCGGATGCGCTCGCCGCGCGTCATCTGTGCCTTCACCCGGGTGTCGGCAATGCCGCCGAAGCGCGAGAACATCTCCAGTTCGAGGAACTGAGAATAGTCGAGCCGGATCCGCCCGGAGACCTGCCGCAGCGCGGGATGCTGCGCCTTTCCGCCCACCCGGCTGACGCTGAGGCCGACATCCACTGCCGGCCGCTGGTTGGCGGCGAAGAGCTGCGAGCCGAGCACGATCTGCCCGTCGGTGATCGAGATCAGGTTGGTCGGGATATAGGCGGAGAGGTTGCCGGCATCGGTCTCGGCGATGGGCAGCGCGGTGAGCGAGCCGGAGCCGAGCTCCTTCGAGAGCTTGGCGGCACGCTCCAGCAGCCGCGCATGGAGATAGAACACGTCGCCGGGATAGGCCTCGCGCCCCGCCGGCTCGCGCGTCAGCAGCGCCAGCTCGCGATGGGTGGCGGCGTGCTTGGTCAGGTCGTCGATGACGATCAGCGCGTGCTGGCCGCGGTCGCGGAAATATTCGGCGATGGTGGTGCCGGCGAAGGGGGCGATCCACTGCAGGCCCGGCGCGTCGGCGGCGGAGGCGACCACGAAGATGCACTTCTCCGGCGCGCCGTGCTGCCGCACCGCCTCGATGACCCGCTCCACGGCGGTCGCGCGCTGGCCGACGGCGACATAGACGCAGACGATGTCCGAGTCCTTCTGGCTGATGATGGTGTCGACGGCGATGGCCGTCTTGCCGGTCGCCCGGTCGCCGATGATGAGCTCGCGCTGGCCGCGCCCGAGGGTGAAGAGGGCGTCCACCACCAAGAGGCCGGTGTCGACCTGCTCGGTGACGAGGTCGCGCTCGATGATCGCCGGGGCGGGACGCTCGATCGGGTGATAGGCCTCCGCGACCACCGCCTCGCCCCCGTCGCGCGGCCGGCCCAGCGGATCGACGATGCGCCCGAGCAGGCCGGGGCCGACCGGCACCTGCACCACCGCGCCGGTGCGCGAGACCTTGGTGCCGGCCTCGACCGTGCTCGCCGCGTCGAGGATGACGGCGCTGATGGAATCCCGGTCGAGGGTGAGGGCGAAGCCGGTCTGCCCGCCCTCGAAATGCAGCAGCTCGTTGAGCCGCACCTCGGGCAGGCCCGAGACCTGTGCGATGGCGTCGGCAACGCGCTCGACCCGGCCGATCGAGGTCGCCTCGGGGCCGAGCGTCACCTGGGCCAGTTCGTCGCGGCTGCGCGCCAGCCATTCGCGGGCGGCGCCGTCGGCGTCGGAGGCAGGGGCGGCCGTCATTGCCGTGTCGTTGCCGGTCGTGGTCATGGCGTCGCGCTCCCGTTGCTGCCCGGCGCCCCCGCCTTGCTACCCTTGGCGAGCGCTCCGGCCACCCGGTCGAGGTCCGCCCGCAGGCTGTTGCGCACGGCCGCGTGCGGCATGTCGAGCTCCAGCCCGGCGATCAGGGCCGGGTCGGTCTCGCAGGCGATCTCGACCGGCCGGCCGAGCGCCCTGGAGAGCTGCTCGCGGCAGGCGTTCACCTCGGCATCGGAGAGCGCACGTGCCGCCTTCAGCCGCACCGGATGGCCGTCGGCGCCGAGGCCGGCGCGGATCTCGTCGGGCAGGGCGGCCAGCCCCTCGGCGAGGCCGGGGATGAAGCCGTCGATGCGGGCCTGTTCCGGCAGGCGGGAGAGCAGCTTGTCGGCGATGTCGAGCGCCAGCGCGCTGGCCCGCCCCCGCGCGGCGGCGGCTTCGTCGGCGCGGGCGCGGGCGATGTCGGCCTTCGCCGCCTCGCGCACCCGCTCCGCCTCCGTGCGGGCAGCGGCGATGATGCCCTGCTTCTCGGCCTCCGCCTCCTGCGCGGCCTTCTTCAGCGCGTCGGCGCGCGACCGGGCAAGATCCGCCGTCGTCCGCTCGGCCTCAGCGCGCGCGGCCTCCGCCGCCGCCTGCGCGACGCGGGCGTCGTCGAGCGCCTTCGAGGCCAGCACGCGCCGCTGCTCGATCATGCCGGCCACCGGCCGGAACAGAAACCGGCCGAGAATCCAGACGAGGACGAGGACGTTGGCGGTCTGGAGGCCGAGGGTCCACCAGTCGATCTGCATCGCCTGACGACACTCACTTGATGAAGGGGTTGGCGAAGAGCACGAGCAACGCGATGACCAGGCAGTAGATCGCCATGGTCTCGATCATGGCGAGGCCGACGAACAACGTGCGCGAGATCGTGCCGGCGGCTTCCGGCTGGCGGGCGATGGCGTCCATCGCCGCGGCGACGGCGCGCCCCTCGCCCAGCGCCGGCCCGATCGCCCCGAAGGAGACGGCAAGCGCCGCGGCGAGGATGCTGACGGCTTCGATCGATATGTTCATGGGCTTGTCGGCTCCTTTCCGTCGGACTTCCGGGACGCCTGTCCCTCGCTGATGGCCGCGCCGATGAAGACGCAGGCGAGGACGGCGAAGATGTAGGCCTGCACGGCGCCCGTCAGCAGATCGAGCGCCATGAACGGGATCGGCACCAGCAGGCCGGCGAGCGAGAGCACGATGCCGATGACGAACACGCCGCTCATGATGTTGCCGAACAGGCGCACCAGCAGCGAGAAGGTGCGGGTGATCTGCTCGACCACGTTGAGCGGGATCATCACCCAGCTCGGCTCGGCAAAGGTCCGGAGGTAGCCGCCGAGCCCCAGCGCGCGCACCCCGTAATAGATGGTCGCACAGAACACGATGAAGGCGAGCGCCGCGTCGGTCTCGAGATGCGCGGTCGGCGGCTCGATGCCGGGGATCAGGGACGACCAGTTGGCGATCAGCACATAGATCAGGATGGTGCCGATCAGGGCGCGGTAGCGCGCCGGCTCGCTCTGCATGGTGTCGGCGACGAGCCCGTCCACCGTGCTCACCAGCAGCTCCAGCACCGCCTGGAAGCGGGAGGGTTCCAGCGTCAGCCGGGCGGTGGCGAAGCGGCAGATCAGCGCCAGCGCGATCATGATCGCCCACGTCACCAGCACCGGCGAGGTGATGGGGATCGGTCCGACATGGAACAGCGGTTCGAGGACGAGGGGCGAGTTCACGGCAGCCCTCCCGCGCGGCGCAGATAGAACCGGCGCGTGACCAGCAGGCCGATCGCGGCGGCCAGCAGCGGGCCGGCGCCGAGCCGGGCGAGGGCGTAGAACGCGCCGCCCAGCACCGCGAAGCGGAAGAGTTGCAGGCCGAGCGCGAGCGCGAAGCTGCGCCCGAGATAGAGGCCGGTGTTCCACCTGAGCGTCGCGAAATAGACGAGGCCGAGCAGCGCGCCGACCGCCAGCCCGAGCGCGACGAGGAGCGCGGTCTGTGCCGTCGGGAGATGGGTGGCGATGTCGGTCACGGGCGATGCATCCATTTCCAGGCGGACCAGAAGCCAAAGCCGGCGCCGATCATGATGAGCGGCGCGGAGAAGAACACGCCGCTGTCGAACAGGCCGTCCAGCCAGCGGCCGAGCACGAGGCACAGCAGGGTGGGGACGACGATGGTCCAGCCCAGAATGCCGATCTGACCCAGCCGCACGCCGAGCGAGGGCTCGGGCGTCTGCGCCCCGCTGGTGGCGCGCTCGGCCGCCTGCCGGGCCGCCGATCCCATGCGGTCGGGCGGCGGATCGGGCGTGGCTTCCTGCGGCGCGGCCGTCATGAGGCCTCCTCACCCATTGCCTCGCCGAGCATCGCCTCGGCATTGGCGGTCTGACCGGGACGCAGATAGCGCATGAGCTGGCGCACCGCATGCGCATGAAGACGTAGCTGCTCGGTGCGCGCGCGCCGGTCGGCGTCGGTGTCGGCCGCGCGCATCGTGGCGACGTCGGCCTCCAGTGCGCCGAGATCGTCGCCCACCGTACCCTGCCGGCAGGCGAGCGAGACGTCCCGCCCGCCCGTCACCGTCAGCACCCCGCCGCCGACGACGCAGAAATGCTCGGCCTGGTCCGGGCTGCGCCAGCGCACCACGGAGGCCGGCAGCACGGTCAGGAAGTCGGCATGTCCGGGCAGGATGCCGAAGCCGCCGCTCTCGTCCTCCGCCCGCACCGAGACCACGTCCGCCCGGTCGACGAGGACGCTGGAGGGCGTGGTGATGGTGAGGTGGATCGCCCGGCTCACGCGGCCTTCTCCCCGGCCTTCGCGGGCTGGGCCTGCGCGGGATTGGAGGATGTCGGAGCGGCGCCCTTCGCCGCCTTCTCCTTCTCGCGCCCCTCATCCAGTGTGCCGATCATGTAAAGCGAGCTCTCCTGCCAGTCGTCGCATTCGCCGGCGAGGATCGCCTTGCAGCCGGCGATGGTGTCGGCCACCGGCACCGAGCGGCCGGGAACGCCGGTGAAGGCCTCGGTCACGGTGAAGGGCTGGGTGAGGAAGCGCTGCAGCCGCCGCGCGCGCTCGACGATCCGCCGGTCCTCGGCGCCGAGCTCTTCCATGCCGAGCAGCGAGATCACGTCCTGCAGCTCGCGGTAATGCTCGATGGTCCGGCGCACCTCGTTGGCGACGTCCACATGCTCCTGTCCGACGATCAGCGGGTCGAGCAGCACCGAGGAGGAGGTGATCGGGTCGACGGCGGGGTACATGCCCTCCGCCGCCATGGCGCGCGAGAGCACGACCATGCTGTCGACATGGCTGGCGATGGTGGTGACGGCCGGGTCGGTGAAGTCGTCGGCCGGCACGTACACCGCCTCGATCGCCGTCACCGCCGCCCCACCGACCGAGGCGATGCGCTCCTGAAGCGCCGCCACCTCGCTCGCCAGCGTCGGCTGGTAGCCGACCCGCGAGGACATGCGCCCCAGCAGGCCGGACACTTCCGCGCCCGCCTGGACGAAGCGGAAGATGTTGTCCATCAGCAGCAGCACGTTGCGGTGCATCTCGTCGCGGAAATATTCGGCGATGGTGATCGCGGTCATGGGCACGCGCCAGCGCGCGCCGGGCGGCTCGTTCATCTGCCCGTAGACCAGTACGGTGCGGTCCAGCACCTTCGAGGCGCCCATGTCCTGCAGCATCTCATGGCCCTCGCGCGAGCGTTCGCCGACGCCCGCGAACACCGAGATGCCCTGATAGCTCGCCACCATGGCGTGGATCAGCTCCATCACCAGCACCGTCTTGCCGACGCCGGCGCCCCCGAACATCGCCGCCTTGCCGCCCTGCGCCAGCGGGGTGAGCAGGTCCAGCACCTTGATGCCGGTGGCGAACAGGTCGGAGGTGCCGGTCTGCCGGTCGAGCGGCGGCGCCTCACGATGGATCGGCCGCCGCGGCACGTCCTGCGGCAGCGGCCCCAGCCGGTCGCCGACATTGCCGGTCACGTCAAGCAGGCGCCCGAGCACCGCTTCGCCGACCGGCACCGCGATCGGCCCGTGCTCGCGCCGCACCGTGTCGCCGCGCCGGAGTCCGGTCGTCGCCTCAAGCGCGATGGCCCGCACCGTCGAGCGGTCGAGATGCGCCTGCACCTCGGCGACAAGCGTGCCGCTCGCCTCGTCGCCGATGGCGACGGCTTCGTTGATCTCCGGCAGGGCGGCGTCGGCGAAGGCGATGTCGACGACCGCTCCCCGGATGGCCACGACTCGTCCGTTCGTTTCCATGGCTCGGGCCTCCTGGGGTCAGACTAGTCGCCTGCGGCCGCGGCCCCTTTGATATCCCTCAGGACATAGGTCTGCGGGAACCGTCAGGCCGCGCGCCGGTGACAGACTACAGCAGGAGGGTCGGGGAAGGGCAATGGCCGGGGCTGCCCATTCAGGCGGCAGAAACCCGCATCCGCCGCCTGTCGCGAGGCGCCCGCGCATGGGCGGGGCGGGGTGGAAATCGCCGCCGCGGCCCGTCGCCCGCTGCGTCGCCAAGGGTTCGGGAAAACTCCCGATGTGCCGAGCTCTGCGTCCCGTGCATAACAGGGTGGCCGGATTACCAAAGTCCAATCGCGGCGGCCGAGCGCCGGCGCTATCCGGGCGAGGCTCGTCACGACAACAAGGCAACGCCATGCATCGAGATCGCATCCGCCTTCCCGCGCTCCTGGACAAGGTGGTGAGCGCCGAAGCGGCGGCCGCCTATATCCGCGACGGCATGACGGTCGGCATGAGCGGCTTCACCCGCGCGGGCGAGGCCAAGGCGGTGCCGATGGCGCTGGCCGAGCGCGCCAAGACCGAGCCGATGAAGATCACGCTGATCACCGGCGCCTCGCTCGGCAACGACCTCGACAAGCAGATGGCGGAGGCGCACCTGCTCTCGCGCCGCATCCCGTTCCAGTCCGATCCCGCGCTGCGCCGCGAGATCAACGACGGCGAGGTGATGTTCGTCGACCAGCACCTCTCGGAAACGGTGGAGATGCTGCGCACGCACCAGCTCGGGCCCGTCGACGTGGCGGTTATCGAGGCGGTGGCGATCACCGAGCAGGGCGGCATCATCCCCACCACCTCGGTGGGCAATTCGGCGAGCTTCGCGATCCTCGCGGAGAAGGTGATCGTCGAGATCAACCTCAGCCAGCCGCTGCTGCTGGAGGGGCTGCACGACATCTACATCCCCACCCGCCGCCCGGTGCGCCATCCCATCCCGGTGGTGGCGCCGGAGAACCGGGTCGGCCTGCCGTTCATCCCGGTCGATCCGAGCAAGATCGTCGCGATCGTCGTCACGCAGAAGCTCGACTCCTCCTCGACCGTGCTGCCGCCGGACCAGGAGACGCGCGACATCGCCGGCCATCTGACCGAGCTCCTGAAGCACGAGGTGAAGGCGGGCCGGCTCACCACCACGCTGCAGCCGCTGCAGGCCGGCATCGGCACCATCGCGAACGCGGTGATGCACGGGCTGATCGACAGCCCGTTCCACAACCTGACCATGTATTCCGAGGTGCTGCAGGACTCGACCTTCGACCTGTTCGACGCCGGCAAGCTCGACTTCGCCTCCGGCTCGTCGATCACTCTGTCGAAGGCGAAGTACCAGGCCGTGCTGCCCGATTTCGCCCGCTACAAGCCGAAGCTGGTGCTGCGGCCGCAGGAGATCAGCAACCACCCGGAGGTGATCCGGCGGCTCGGCGTGATCGCGGTCAACACCGCGCTGGAGTTCGACCTCTACGGCAACGTCAACTCGACCCATGTCGGCGGCACGATGATGATGAACGGCATCGGCGGTTCGGGCGACTTCGCCCGCAACGCCTATCTGTCGGTCTTCGTCACCAAGTCGGTGGCGAAGGGCGGGGCGATTTCCAGCGTGGTGCCGATGGTGAGCCATGTCGACCATACCGAGCACGACGTAGACATACTCGTCACCGAGCAGGGGTTGGCGGACCTGCGCGGCCTCGCCCCGCGCGAACGGGCGCGGCTGGTGATCGCCAATTGCGTCCATCCCGCCTATCGCGAGCCGCTGGCGGACTATGTCGAGCGCGCGACCGCGCGCGGCGGGCATACGCCGCACCTCATCGAGGAAGCGCTGGGCTGGCATGCGCGGCTGCGCGAGACGGGCAGCATGCAGGCGGGCTGACGGCACGGCCTCGCGGCAGGCGTCCTGCGAATGCGTCGCGCGGACACGGGCGTTGCGCGGGGAAGGGGTGGGCGGCTAAAGCTGTCCTCCCATTGCCCTGCGAAGAAGCCGATGCCCCTGCTGCGCCTCTATCTCGCCGGACCCGAGGTGTTCCGGCCCGACGCCGCCGAGGAGGGCGCGCGGCTCAAGCAATTGTGCGCGGCGGCGGGCGCGGAGGGGCTCTACCCGCTCGACACGCGCGGCGACGACATCCGCCGCAGCTGCATCGAGCTGATCGGCGAGGCCGACGCCCTCGTCGCCAACATTTCCCCGTTTCGCGGCCACCACATGGACCCGGGAACCGCGTTCGAGATCGGCTATGCCGAGGCCACCGGAAAGCCGGTGTTCCTGTGGTCGAGCGACCTGCGCGACCTCGCCGAGCGCATTCCCTCCGACGCAGCGGGCCGCGACGGCGAGGGCATGCTGGTCGAGGATTTCGGCAAGCCGGAAAACCTGATGATCGTCCGCGAGGGGGAAACCGTCTGGCCGGGCCCGGAGCAGGCGATCGCCGCCGCGGTGGCACGCCTCGGCCATGCGGCGAGGAATCGCGCGCTGCAGCGCAGCACGCGGCGGGCGGTGCTGCTGGCCGCGCTCATCAGCCTTGCGGTCGCTCTCGGCGCCGGCGCGCTCGTCGATCGGCTCGTCGGCTGGTAATTTGATGCCGTGCTGGTGGTAGAGATGTGACCGCGGGGCCTCAGCACCGCCTATTTTCCCTATCATAAAGGTGGTGCTTGACGCTCACCCGCCTCGCTTCCTTGAATGTCGGCCGAGTCGCGGCCCGGCCGCTTGCATGTGGAGACGTAGATGACGAAGCACGCCGGACTTCCCCCGGAGGCGCTTTCCCACGACGAGCGGCTCGATCGCCTCGCGGAAGTGGCGGTTCATGTCGGCCTCGGCCTGAAGGCCGGGCAGGAGCTGGTGATGACCGCCTCCATCGACGCGCTGCCGCTGGTGCGCCGCATCACGGACCACGCCTACCGGGCGGGGGCGAGTCTCGTGACCACGCTGTTCGGCGACGAGGAGGCGACGCTGATGCGCTTCCGCAACGCGTCGGACGACAGCTTCGACACCGCCAGCGGCTGGCTCTACGAGGGCATGGCGAACGCCTTCCGGAACGGTGCCGCGCGGCTCGCCATCTCCGGCGAGAACCCCTCGCTGCTGGCCAATGAAGACCCGGAAAAGGTCTCCCGCGCCAATCGTGCCCGCTCCAAGGCTTACATGCCGGCGCTGTCGCTGATCGCGGGCTTCGACATCAACTGGACCATCGTCTCCTTCGCTTCGCCCGCCTGGGCGAAGGCGATGTTCCCGGACGACCCGGAGGACATCGCGGTCGCCAAGCTCTGGCACGCCATCTTCGCCGCCTCGCGCGTCGACACGCCGGACCCGGTGGCCGCCTGGCAGGCGCATAATGACGAGCTCCACGCCCGCACCGCCCGGCTCAACGGCCGCCGCTATGCGGCGCTTCGGTTCCGCGGCCCGGGCACGGACCTCACCGTGGGCCTTGCCGACGACCATGAATGGGCCGGCGGGGCGTCGATGGCCAAGAACGGCGTCACCTGCAACGCGAACATCCCCACCGAGGAGGTGTTCACCACGCCGCACAAGGACCGGGTCGAGGGCTATGTGGCGAGCACCAAGCCGCTCTCCTACCAGGGCACGCTGATCCAGGACATCGCGGTGAGGTTCGAGGGCGGGCGCATCGTCGAGGCGAGCGCGCGCACGGGCCTCGACGTGCTGTCCAAGGTGCTCGATACCGACGAAGGCTCGCGCCGGCTCGGCGAGGTGGCGCTGGTGCCGCATTCCTCGCCGATCTCGAAGAGCGGGCTGCTGTTCTACAACACGCTGTATGACGAGAACGCCGCGAGCCACATCGCGCTCGGCCAGTCCTACAGCAAGTGCTTCATCAACGGCTCCGACCTGTCGCCCGAGCAGCTCGCCGCGCGCGGCGCCAATTCCAGCCTGATCCACATCGACTGGATGATCGGCTCCGGCGAGGTCGACGTCGACGGGATAACCGCGGGCGGGAACGCGGAGCCGGTGATGCGCAAGGGCGAATGGGTGTGAGCATTGTTGCGATGGCGCCCGGCCATCGGCGCGGCGTTGCGGTGACTCCGCGCGGTGTATTGCCCGGCTTGGTCGGGCTTCAGGACGGGGGACGAGCCTGATGTGTCGCTGGCGTGCCTGGTGGAAGGGCCTGCCGGCCTTGCTGCTGTTGTTGGCGGCGGCCATTTACTTTGCCCGGGCGCCGGTCGAGGACGACCTGGCGGCGCGCTCGGGAACGCTGCTCATGCAGATCGGCGAATCCTGGGCCCATGCCGACTTCAACGGCCGCGACGCGGTGCTCGAGGGCGAGGCGCTCTCGGAAGAGGCGCGGGTGAAGGTGCGCCGCGAGCTGGCGCGCCTGTCGGGCGTGCGCTCGGTGGACGACCAGACCACGCTGCTGCCCGAGCGCCGGCCCTTCACCTTCACCGCCATCCGCGACGGCGCGCAGCTCCGGCTGGAGGGCTACGTCCCCTCGGTCTGGGCGCGCGAGCGGATCGCCGATGCCGCCGAGAAGATGGCGCCGGGCGTGGTCGTCACCGGGGTCAAGGATCTGGTGCGCGCACGCGGCGTGCCGGCGGGCGATTTCGTCGGCGTGGTGATCTTCGGCATCAACCAGCTCGCGCGGATGCCGGCCGGGCGCATCACCATCTCCGACGATGCCTTCTCGATCGAGGGGCGGGCGCCGGACTTCAAGACCTATGACGCGCTCGAGGTCACGGTGCGCAGCGAACTGCCGGCCGACTTCAAGCTGGCGCGCTTCGCGGTGCTGCCGCCGGCGGTCTCGCCCTTCGTCTGGCAGGCCTCGCGCGAGCCGGACGGGGTCAGGCTGTCGGGCTACATCCCGCTCGGCGACGCGCGGCGCGCGCTGCTCGACATGGTGCGCTCGGCGGTGCCGGGCGCGGCGATCTCCGACCAGCTCCGCCTCGCCGACGGCTCGCCGCCCACCGACGGGTGGCTGAAGGCGGTCGATTTCGCGCTGGAGCAGCTTGGCCGGCTGCCGGACGGCACGGTCGGGCTTTCCGACACCACGATCTCGATCGAGGGCACGGCACCGGACTTCGCCGCCTATGACGCCATCGCCGGCGCGCGCCGCTCGGTGCCCGAGGGCTACACGCTGACGCGCTTCGCGGTGACGCCCCCGGCGGTCAACCCCTTCACCTGGGCGGTCATGCGCGGCAGCGCCGGGCTGCGCCTGACGGGATTTGCGCCATCCGAGGACGCCAAGCGGCTGGTGATCGACGCCGTGCGCGCCGGCTTCCCCGGCGTGCCGATCAGCGACGAGATGCGCATCGCCTCCGGCGGGCCCGCCGCCGAGGCCTGGGTGAACGCCACCGTGTTCGGCGTCGGCCAGCTCGCCAAGCTGCGCAGCGGGCAGGTGAAGGGCAAGGGCAACACGCTGTCGGTCAGCGGCGAGGCGCAGGATTCGGCCTCCTACACCGCGATCCGCGGCGCATTCGCCGGGCAGCTGCCGAAGGACTTCTCGATCCAGTCCGACGTCCGCCCGCCGGTGGTGTCGCCCTATGTGTTCGGCATGCGCCGCGATACGGACGGGCTGACCATTTCCGGCTTCTACCCGTCGACGCAGGGCCATGAGGCGCTGATCGCGGCCGCCAAGTCGGAGATGCTCGGCGTGCCGGTCAACGACGTGTCGGCGCTGGCCTCGGGTGCGCCGGACGGCTTCGAGCAGGCGACGCTGGCCGCGCTACACGAGCTCGCCCGGCTCAGCAATGGCGAGGCCCGCTTCGACGATGCCAAGCTGCGCTTCACCGGCACCGCGCTCTATGCGGCGGCGGTCGATTCGATCCGCGCCAATCTGGAAGCGGCGCTGCCCAAGGGCTTCGTGCTGGACCTCAGCCTCGACGTGGTCTTGCGGCATGAATCGACCAACAACGCCGCCTGCCAGAAGGCCATCGACGACCTGCTGGCGCGCGGCGCCATCGAGTTCTCGCCGAAGGGCACCGCCATCGCGCCGGTTAGCCGCGGGCTGCTGGACCATATCGCGGTCGCCGCGAGCGGCTGCCCGGACGCGGTGATTGGGGTCTCCGTGCAGCAGACGACCACGCCCGACCGGGCGGCGGCGCGCGCGCAGGCGGTGACGGACTATCTGGCCCAGGCCGGCATCTCGCCCGAGCGCCTGCTCACCGGCACGCCGAGCGCGCTGGCGATCCAGAGCCAGAGCGAGGTCGCGCCCGCCCAGGCCGGCCTGCAGGTGATCGTGAGGTAATCGTCCTATGTGGTTCCTGACACTGGAGATGTGGCCCTATCTCGGCGGGGCGCTGGCCATCGGCCTGGTCACCGGCTGGTATGCGGGCTGCGCGCCGCGTCCGCCAAAACGGCCCGCCGAACCGGCGGAGAAGACGCCATGACCGGCTTTGCGATCGACGTCTCGATCCTGATGGGGATTGCCTATCTGATCGGCTGTGCCGGCGGCTGCTGGCTGCGCCGCAATCTAAGCCGCCGCAGCGCCGGCCACTGACGAGCCGATCTGGAAGCCGCCGGCCGTGTCGCGGCCGGCGGGAGGCTCAGAGCCGGGTGCCGCGCAGGTCGGCCTCGATCTGCAACTTGCCGCGCGAGCCGAACAGCGCCTTGTAGACCTGCGCATTCTCCATCACGCGCTGCACATAGTTGCGCGTCTCGGAATAGGGGATGCGCTCGACCCAGTCGATCGGGTCGACATCGGGGTCGCGCGGGTCGCCATAGGCGGCGATCCATTTGGCGACGTTGCCACGGCCGGCATTGTACCCTGCGAAGGTGAGCACGTAGTTGTTCTGGTAGCTGTCGAGCAGGCTGCGCAGCTCGGCCGCGCCGAACTGCACGTTGACCGTCGGGTTGTTGAGCTGCGACGGATTGAACTTGACCCCGTTGCGCCGCGCGATGGTGCGCCCGGTGGCCGGCATCACCTGCATCAGCCCGGTCGCGCCCGCATGCGAGCGGACCGTGGCGTTGAACATGCTCTCCTGGCGGGCCACCGCATAGACCAGCGCGCGGTCGACCTCGGGGGCGATCGGCTGGTACTTCGGAATGCCCATGGTCGGGTACGCCTCGGCTTCGAGCGCGAAGCCGCGGCCGAGCGAGACCTTGCCGATCGTCGTCATGATGCGGGCATCGCCGTCGGCCTTGGCGAGATTGGCGAGCATGCCGAGCTGGCCGGCATCGGGCAGGCGCTCGGCGAGGTCGTAGGCGAGGGTGACGGCGAGGTTCGACCGGTCGAGCTTCTGCAGCAGCCGGAAGATCATCACGCCCTCGTCGGCGTTGAACGCGGCGCGCTGGATGACGTTGGCTGGCGGCGCGGCGTGCACCTGCACGTTCGGGATACCGAGCCGGGCCCGGGCGAGCTGGCCGTAATAGGCGGTGTCGTAGCCGGCCGCCGCCTCGTATTCGGCGCGGGCCTTGGCGGTCGAGCCCATCGCTTCCAGCGCACGGCCCTGCCAGTAATAGCCGCGGGCGACGGTCGCGGGATGGCTCTGGTTCTCGCCGACCCGGCTGAAGTGCTGGAGCGCGGTGCGCGGGTCCTTCAGGAAGCGCAGGGCGATCCAGCCGGCGGTGAACTGCGCGTCGGCGCGCTTGTGCTCGTTCTCCGGCGCCACCGTGTCGCTCGCCACGCGATAGGCGGTGCGCGGGTCGCCCGCATCGAGCAGCTCGCGCGAGACCAGCCGGCGCTCGATCCACCACTCGTCGGTGTCGACCAGCAGGTTCGGGTCCTTCGGCGCCGAGGAGAGCAGCCGGGCGGCCGCCTCGTCATTGCCGGCGCGGCGCTGGATCTTGGCGGCGGTGTAGATATAGGCCGGGTCCGAGCGCATCGAGGACGGCACGGCGGCGAGCAGCTTCGCCGGGTCGCCACCACGCGAGAACAGCGCAATACGCGCCTTGGCCAGCGCCACCACGTCGTCGCCCGCCCGCTTGGCGGCGCGCATGCCGCGGTCGGCATCCTCGGCGTAGAGCTGCTTGTCGGCGCGGTACTTGTGGTCGGCGCGCGTGAGCACGCCGCCGAACTCGACCATCACCGTCGATTCGATGTCGGAGGAAAGTGGGTCTTCGCGCCAGGCGTCGCGCAGCCACGCGGTGCCGGCGGCCCGGTCGCCGGCGGCGAACAGGGCGCGGGCGAGGGCGATCTTGCCTTCGCCGGAATAGGGGCGCTGCTCGGCGAAGAAGGTCAGGATCGTGCGCGGATCCTTGTTCTCGGCATAGAGCAGGTACTCCATCCGCCGGCGCAGCACGATCGGGGTCGGCAGGGTGGGGTGCGCGTTGAGGATCGCCGCGGCACGGTCGAAGCCGACATCGCGCGGCGTGACGCGCAGGGCGAGCCAGCGCACCAGCGCCTGCGAGCCGGGATCGCGCATCCGGTCGGCCATGTCGAGCGCGTCGCCCGTCTGGCCGTTCTCGACCAGCGAGACCGCCTGCTGCAGATCACCCACCGCGCCGGAGAGCTTGGGCGCGGGGAGGGCGGCATCGCCGTCGGCCTCGGCCTCCGCCGCCTCAAGCGCGGCCGGCCGGCTCGGCGGGGTGGGAACCTCGACGGCGGCGGTGCGGGTCGCGGCCGGACGCGGCGTGGGCTGGTGCGCCGTGGGCTTGGGCACCGGGCGGGGAACTGCGCTCGCTGCGTAGGCGGAGAAGGTGTGCGCAGTGGAGGCGAGCAGGATCGCCATGAGCGGCAACGCCACGAGCCGGCGCACCGTTACGGGGCGCACGGTCACGGGTCGCGGGGGCCGGGAGCCTGTCGGCTGGCCGCTGCTGAATTCGCTCATGGACTACCCACTCCCCCGACGCTGAAACGGACGTTCGGATGATGTCGATACGGCTGCGCTGTGCGGGGCGCGCATCTTCCGGCGCCGCTTCCCCCGGTGCGGCCAGTCTCCGGCCGCGTCACGCTCAGTTGTCTCGCGATCTTATTGACGAATTGCTAACCACATCGCCGCGCGGCCTTAACGAGGCCGGGCATTTTGTCGCTTATGCTCCGGCAACCCGGCAAAATGGGGGCAGGCGGCGCATTCGGCGGCGTTGCGGCAACAATCTCCTTGTCTTCCCGCGCGCCGACGCGATATCTCATGCCCCCTTCGCAGCAACCCGATCGCTGGTTGGCGACAAGACGAGAAAATTCCAGGAGCGCGCCATGACGCACACTCTGCCCTTCCGTGGATCCTTTACGGCGCTCGTGACGCCGTTCCGCGACGGCGCGCTCGACGAGAAAGCCTTCCGCGAGCTGGTCGACTGGCAGATCGAGGAGGGCATCCACGGCCTGGTGCCGGTGGGCACCACCGGCGAGAGCCCGACCGTCTCCCATGACGAGCACAAGCGCGTGGTCGAGTGGACGGTGGCGCAGGCCGCCGGCCGCGTGCCGGTCATCGCCGGCGCGGGCTCGAACAACACGGTGGAAGCGATCGACCTCGCCCGCCATGCGGAGAAGGCCGGCGCCGACGCGGTGCTGGTCGTCACGCCCTACTACAACAAGCCGGGCCAGGAAGGGCTGTACCAGCACTACAAGGCCATCAACGACGCGATCGGCATCCCGATCTTCATCTACAACATCCCCGGCCGGTCGGTGATCGACATGTCGGTGGAGACGATGGCACGGCTCTACGAGCTGCCGAACATCGCCGGGGTGAAGGACGCGACCGCCAATCTCGCGCGGGTGAGCCAGCAGCGCCAGGCCATGGGGCCGGGCTTCAACCAGCTCTCCGGCGAGGACGGGACCGCGCTCGCCTTCATGTCGCATGGCGGCGACGGCTGCATCTCGGTGGCCTCGAACGTGGCGCCGAAGCTCTGCGCGCAGCTCATCAACGCCTGCATCGCCGGCGACTACAAGGGCGCGCTGGAGCTTCAGGACCGGCTGTTCCCGCTGTTCCAGGCGCTGTTCGTTGAAACCAATCCGAGCCCCACCAAATATGCGCTCAACCTTCTCGGCAAGATCGCCGACGAAGCCCGGCTCCCCATGGTGCCGGTGAGCGCGAAGACCAAGGAGATCGTCCAGGCGGCCATGAGGCATGCCGGGCTGATCAACTGACGCAAGGCCGGGGCGCAGGCTCCGGCTCGGAGCTGGAGCATGGCCGACAAGAAACAGCTGCCCCGCAAGGTTGTCGCCGACAACCGGCGGGCGCGGTTCGACTACGACATTGGCGAGACATTCGAGGCCGGCATCGCGCTGAGCGGCACGGAGGTGAAGAGCCTGCGCGGCGGCAAGGCGACGGTGGCGGAGAGCTATGTCTCGGCCAAGACCGGGGAGGCGATCCTCTACAATTCGTTCATCCCGGAATACCTGCAGGCCAACCGCTTCAACCATGAGCCGCGCCGCCCGCGCAAGCTGCTGCTGCACAAGCGCCAGATCGCCCGCCTCTGGCAGGCGGTCGAGCGCGAGGGCATGACCGTGGTGCCGCTGCGCATCTATTTCAACGAGCAGGGGCGGGCCAAGGTCGAGATCGCCGTGGCGCGCGGGCGCAAGGCGCACGACAAGCGCGAGGCGTTGAAGGAAAAGGACTGGGCGCGCGACAAGCAGCGCCTGCTCCGCGACCGGGGCTGAGCGCGGCGAGCGCATCGGGAGGTCGTCATGTCGATGAGCTATGAGGGCCTGCCCGAGGACCTGCCGGTGCCGGCCGACGACGGGGCGGCCCGCCATCTGAAGGGCCTCGCCCTGCCGGATGTCGAGCTCGCCGCGACCGACGGGCGCCGGGTCAATCCGTCCCGCCTCTCCGGCCGCACGGTGATCTACATCTATCCGCGCAGCGGAACGCCCGGCGTCGCCCTGCCGGAGGGCTGGAACGCCATTCCCGGTGCGCGCGGCTGCACCCCGCATTCGTGCGGCTTCCGCGACCATTTCGCCGAGCTGCGCGCGGCCGGCGCCGACGCGGTGTTCGGCCTGTCGACGCAGGACAGCGCCTACCAGCGCGAGCTGGCGGAGCGCCTGCACCTGCCGTTTCCGATCCTGTCCGACGAGGCGCTGGCCTTCCAGCGGGCGCTCGGCCTGCCGACCTTCGAGGTCGACGGCATGGTGCTGCTGAAGCGGATGGCTCTGATCGCCGACGAGGCGACGATCACGCACGTGTTCTATCCGGTGTTTCCGCCGGACCGGAACGCGGCGGACGTGCTGGCCTGGCTGCGCGCCAATCCGCGTTGAGGTCTCTCACGCTCTACAAAAGAAAAAGGCCGCAGACCATTGATCCGCGGCACTTAATCGTCAGGAACCGAAGTCCGTTCAGTCCTTGGCGCGCTCGACATAGGAGCCGTCGGCGGTCATCACCACGATGCGGGTGCCGGTGCTGATGTGCGGGGGTACGGCGGACTTCACGCCGTTGGAGAGCACGGCCGGCTTGTAGGAGGAGGAGGCGGTCTGGCCCTTCATCGCCGGCTCGGTCTCGACCACCTCGAGCACCACGCGCTGGGGCAGCTCGATGGCGATGGCGTTGCCTTCGTGGACCGAGAGCATGACCTGCATGCCTTCCTGCAGATAGGCGGCCTGGTCGCCCACCACGTCGGGCTGAACCGCGACCTGGTCGTAATTGTCCGGGTTCATGAAATGGAAGCCCTCGCCGTCCGAATAGAGGAAGGTGTAGGGGCGGTCCTCGACATGGGCGCGCTCGACCTGCTCCGTGGTGCGGTAGCGCTCGGAGATCTTGGTGCCGTCCGAGATGCGGCGCATGTCGAGCTGCGTCACCGGCGTGCCCTTGCCGGGATGGATGTTGTCGGCGGTGAGCACGACGTAGAGCCTGCCGTCGATGTCGACCACGTTGCCCTTGCGCAGCGTGCTGGCGATGACCTTGACCATTTCGGTCCTCTGACTGTTGGGTACGCCGCCATATGCGGCATATCCGGGATTCTTCTGGGCGCCTCCTATACAAGCGCGTCCGTCATCCGCCAACCCCGCCGCTGCCGCGCGGTCCTTGCCCTGCCGGAGCCTGCCGATGTCCGTTCCAGCCTCTCCCTGGTGGTCGCCCGCCATCCATGCGGACCGGCGCCCGTTCCTGATCGCGCGCCAGCGTGTGACCTTAGCGGTGCGCGCCTTCTTCACGGAACGCGGCTTCATCGAGGTGGAAACGCCGATCCTTCAGGTCTCGCCCGGCAACGAGATCCATCTCAAGGCGTTCGCGACCGAGCTGGAGGCGGCCGACGGCACCCGTGCGCCGCGTTATCTGCACACCTCGCCCGAGTTCACCGCCAAGAAGCTGCTCGCCGCCGGCGAGGAGCGGCTGTTCACGCTGGCGCGTGTGTTCCGCAATGGCGAGCGCACCGCGCTCCACCATCCCGAGTTCACCATGCTCGAATGGTACCGGGCCGGCGAGACCTATGACGTGCTGATGGAGGACTGCGCCGAACTGCTGCGCGCGGCGGCGGCGGCGACCGGGGCACGCGCATTCCACTATGGCGGGATGAGCTGCGACCCTTACCTGCCGCCCGGGCGGCTGACGGTGGCGGACGCCTTCACCCGCTATGCCGGCATCGACCTGATGGCGAGCGTGGGGACAGAGGCCAACGCGCGCGATGAGCTTTGGCAGGCGGCGCGCTCCGCCGGCATCCGGGTCGCGGAGGACGACACATGGGCCGACGTCTTCACCCGGGTGATGGTGGAGAAGGTCGAGCGGCATCTTGGGCTGGGGCGGGCGACGATCCTGTGCGAATACCCGATCTCGGAGGCGGCGCTGGCGCGCCCCAAGCCCGGCGATCCGCGTGTCGCCGAGCGGTTCGAGCTTTATGCGTGCGGCGTCGAACTCGCCAATGCCTTCGGCGAGCTGACGGATGCGGACGAGCAGCGCCGGCGCTTCGTCGGCTGGATGGACGAGAAGGAGCGCCTCTATGGCGAGCGCTACCCGATCGACGAGGACTTCCTCTCCGCGCTTGCCGTCATGCCTGAAGCGTCGGGGATCGCGCTGGGGCTGGACCGGCTGGTGATGCTCGCCGCCGGCGCGCGGCGGATCGAGGACGTGCTGTGGGCACCCGTCGCGCCGTGAGCTGACGCGCATTCAGACCAGCGCGTCGATATGCGCGCGCACCTTGGCGAAGACGTCGCGGAACATCTCGGGCGTCAGCACGCCAGTGTTCGTGTTGTAGCGCGAGCAGTGATAGCTGTCGAAAAGCACCAGATCGCCGATCCGGTGCACGGCGCCATGGGCGAACTTGTGGTGGCTCAGCCGCTCGCCATGGGCCGCGAGCACCTGGTCATGAGCGATCTTGCCGAGCGCGACGATGGCGCTCAGCCGCGGCAGAAGCCCGATGGTGGCGGCGAGGAAGGGGCGGCAGGTGCGCATCTCCTGCGTGGTCGGCTTGTTCTCGGGCGGTACGCAGCGCACCGCATTGGTGAGGCGCGAATCGACGAGGCGCAGCGTGTCGTCCGGCCGCGCCTCGAAGCGCCCGGTGGCGAAGCCGTAGCGGATCAGCGTGTCGTAGAGCAGTTCGCCCGCATAGTCGCCGGTGAAGGGGCGGCCGGTGCGGTTGGCTCCGCGCAGGCCCGGCGCCAGCCCGACGATCAGCAGCCGGCCGTTGAGCGGCCCGAAGGAGGGCACCGGGGCGTTGTGCCAGCCGGGCTCGGCCGCGCGCCACTGCTCGCGGAAGGCGACGAGGCGCGGGCAGAGCGGGCAGTCGCGTGCCGGCTCGGCCTCGGCCGGCAGGGGCGCCGTGGCATGGAGGGCGGCGCCCGTCGCCGCGGGCCGGGTCGCCGTGGCGCGGGTCAGGAGTCGCCCTCGTCGTCATCGTCGGCGCTGCCCGAGGGCGCGGCACGGCGCTCGAGGAAGCGCGGCGTCTCCTGCAGCCGGTTCGAGCGCTCGGCCGGGTCGCGGCCGACGCGGCCCTGAAGATCGACCAGATCGATGAACACGTCCGCCTGCCGGCGCAGCTCGTCGGCGATCATCGGCGGCTGGGTGTGGACGCTGGAGACCACGCTCACCCGCACGCCGCGGCGCTGGATCGCCTCGACCAGCGAGCGGAAATCGCCGTCGCCGGAGAAGATCACGATGTGGTCGACATGGGGGGCGAGCTCCATCGCGTTCACGGCGAGCTCGATATCCATGTTGCCGCGGATGCGGCGCCGGCCAAGATTGTCGGTAAACTCACGCGCCGGCTTGGTAACGACGGAGTAGCCGTTGTAGTCGAGCCAGTCGAGCAGCGGCCGAATGGAGGAATATTCGGTGTCCTCGACGAGAGTCGTATAATAAAAGGCGCGGAGAACATATCCGCGCGACTGGAACTCCTTGAGCAGGCGCTTGTAGTCAATGTCGAATCCGAGCGACTTGGTCGCGGAATAAAGATTAGCGCCGTCGATGAAAAGAGCGATCTTTTCCATGCCGTGAGCCGAAGTGGGCAATACGCAACTCCCAGACAATCCAGAATTCCCCGCCGCCCGCGGCGAAGCAATCCACGCCCCTCATCTAGACATAGCCGATTTATGGCGCCGGTGAGGCCGGCCCGAGAACACGCCGCCACAATTCCACAAGGGCGTTGTCGCAGGGTATCAGGATAGGGTTTTCGCCGGCTTGCATGCCGATCGGCATTGGTTTAAATGCACACTCTTCTCCAGATACACCGACAGGAGTGCCGAGGCATGGCTCGCGTCACCGTCGAGGATTGCATCGACAAGGTCGACAATCGTTTCGAGCTCGTTCTGCTTGCGGGGCACCGCGCCCGCACGATCGCGTCCGGCTCGCCGATCACCGTCGATCGCGACAACGACAAGAATCCGGTCGTCGCCCTGCGCGAGATCGCCGAGCAGACCGTCTCCCCGGAGGACCTGCGCGAGGAGCTGATTCACTCGCTGCAGAAGTTCACCGAGGTGGACGAGCCCGAGCCCGAGACCGTTCCGATGATCGCGTCCGGCAATCAGGAAGGCGTGGACGATTCGGACATCATGCTCGACCGCATGACCGAGGAAGAGCTGCTCGCCGGCCTCCAGGGCCTCGTGCCGCCCGAGCCGAGCGACGACGAGGAAGGCTGAGCCCCGAAGAAGGGGATTTCTTTTCTCAGTCGACACGAAAATCAACGCCGCTTGCCACACCTCCCGACAAGTCCGGGACCGCGTGGCGGGCGGCGTTTTTCGTTCTGCTGGAAAGGGTCGGATCTCGCGCGTCTATTCCGCCGGTTCCTGACGGGCCCGAAGGCGTTCCAGCTCGTTCATCAGCTCTATCTTGGAGGCACCGCAGAACAGACCCACGGTCAAACAGCCGGACACGCCACCAATCAGATACGCAATGATGTAGCCGAACCAGTTCATCGATGGAGCCCTCTGTGCGAGCGGCACCATTAAGAGGACATTTCGTTACCGATTGCAACCTATGAGTGCCTACACAGAAAGAGGTACCTCTCGCGTTGTATTTCGGCGCGATCCTCCGCTCTTGCCTTCCGCCGGACCCATGGCAATAGTGACGCAAGATCGTCCTGGAGGACGAGTCCAGTCCAACGGGTTAGCCTGTCATGATGCGGCAGTACGAGCTCGTCGAGCGCGTGCGCCGGTATAATGCGAATACCGACGAGGCGCTGCTCGATCGCGCCTATGTCTATGCCATGCGTGCGCATGGCACGCAGAAGCGCGCCTCGGGCGACCCCTATTTCTCGCACCCGCTCGAAGTCGCCGCCATCCTCACCGATCTGAAGCTCGACGACGCGACCATCGTCGCGGCGCTGCTTCACGACACGATCGAGGACACCGACACCACGCGCGACGAGATCGACGGCATCTTCGGGCCGCAGATCGGCGCGCTGGTCGAGGGGCTGACCAAGATCAAGAAGCTCGACCTGGTCTCCAAGCAGGCCAAGCAGGCGGAAAACCTGCGCAAGCTGCTGCTCGCCATCGCCGACGACGTGCGCGTGCTGCTGGTCAAGCTGGCCGACCGGCTCCACAACATGCGCACCCTGAAATGGGTGCCGGAGGAGAAGCGCAACCGCGTCGCCCAGGAGACGCTGGACATCTACGCGCCGCTCGCCGGGCGCATGGGCATGCACGACATGCGCGAGGAGCTGGAGGACCTGTCGTTCCGCCAGCTCTCGCCGGAAGCCTATGAATCGATCCGCTCCCGCCTGCAGACGCTGAAGGAGAGCAATGGCGAGCTGGTCGCGGCGATTGAGCGCGAGCTGTCCGAGGCCGTGGCCCAGAAGGGCGTCTCCGCGATGGTGAAGGGGCGGGAGAAGCGGCCCTATTCCATCTGGCGCAAGATGGAGCAGAAGTCGGTCGCCTTCGAGCAGCTCTCCGACATCTACGGCTTCCGCATCCTCGTCGACACGGTCGAGGAATGCTACGCCGCGCTCGGCGTCGTGCACACCAAGTGGCCGCTCGTTCCCGGCCGCTTCAAGGACTACATCTCGACCCCGAAGCAGAACGACTATCGCTCGATCCACACCACCGTGGTCGGGCCCGGCCGTCAGCGGGTCGAGCTGCAGATCCGCACCCGCATGATGCACGAGGTCGCCGAATACGGCATCGCCGCGCACGCGATCTACAAGGACATGGGCGCCCCGACCGAGGACGTGCTGGCGCGCGATTCGAGCGCCTATGCCTGGCTGCGCCGCACCATCGAGCTGCTGGCGGAAGGCTCCAGCCCCGAGGAGTTCCTCGAGCACACCAAGCTCGAGCTGTTCCACGACCAGGTGTTCTGCTTCACGCCGAAGGGGCGGCTCATCATCCTGCCCCGCCGCGCCACGCCGATCGACTTTGCCTATGCGGTCCATACCGGCGTCGGCGACCGGGCGGTGGGCGCCAAGGTGAACGGCAAGGTGTCGCCGCTGGTCTCGGAGCTGCAGAACGGCGACGAGGTCGAGGTCATCACCGCCGAGGGCCAGACCCCGCCGGCGGCGTGGGAATCGATCGTCGTCACCGGCAAGGCCCGCGCCGCCATCCGCCGCGCCACCCGCGCCGCCGTGCGCGCGCAATATGCCGGCCTCGGCAAGAAGATCGTCGAGCGCGCCGTCGCCCGCGCGGGCAAGGCGTTCTCGGAGGAGAAGCTGACCGGCGCGGTCGGCCGGCTCGCGCGCTCCTCGCTGGAGGACGTCTACGCCGCCGTCGGGCGCGGCGAGATCCGCCCGGACGACGTGGTCAAGGCGCTTCATCCGGAATGGACCGGCCCGCGGCCGGAGGAGAAGGCGGCGCTGAAGGGCGAGGGCTGGTTCGAGCTCGAGCAGGGCCAGAGCCTGAAGTTCAAGATTCCGGGCATCGAATCGAATCCGGACCCGGAGACCGCGATCCCCATTCGCGGCATCAACCGGGGGCTCCCGGTCCGCTTCGCGCCCAATGGCGGGGCGGTGCCGGGCGATCGCATCGTCGGCATCCTCACGCCGGGCGAGGGGATCACGATCTACCCGATCCAGTCGCCCGCGCTGCAGGACTTCGAGGAGGAGCCCGAGCGCTGGCTCGACGTTCGCTGGGACGTCGACGAGAACGACGCGCAGCGCTTCCCGGTGCAGATCGTGGTGGTGGCGACCAACGAGCCGGGATCGCTGGCCCAGATCGCGCAGGTCATCGGCGAGCGCGGCGGCAACATCGACAATCTGCGCATGTCCTCGCGCTCGGCCGACTTCACCCAGATGGTGATCGACATCGGCGTCTACGACCTGCGCCACCTCAACGGCATCGTCGCCGACCTCAGGGCGCGCGAGGTGGTGTCGAGCGTCGAGCGCGTCAACGGCTGACAGCGGAACCGCGAGGGCGGCCTCGCGTTGTCGGGAGCGGGCCGGTCGACACCGGCCGGCGATCTGCCCGCCCATCGACGGGCAGGTTCGGAACGTCCATTCATCCCGTCTTCCGGAGGTGATCCGCGATGCGGATTCGCTATGGTTTTCGCCTCGCGCTGGACTGCGCCCAGCCCACAGCCGCCAGCTTCGCCGTCGATGTGCATCCCTCGCGGGCCGTGGACGTCATCGTCTCATCGCCATTCGCGATCCGCGACGCGAACCGCAACATCGTGCCGAGCACGCGCACGCTCGACCTGTTCGGCAATGTCCGCCGCCGCGCGGTGCTGCCTGCCGGCCGCTGCCTGCTGGAGCTTGACGGGCTGATCCGCGACAGCGGCCGGCCCGATCCGGTGGTGCCGTCGGCCGGCCAGATGCCGACCGGCGACCTGCCGGAGGACGTGATGGGCTTCCTCGTCGGCAGCCGCTACTGCGAGACCGATCTCATCGGCGCCGAGGCGTGGAGCCGCTTCGCCGGCGTGCCGGAAGGGTGGGAGAGGGTGCAGGCGATCTGCGATTTCGTTCACGGGCACATCACCTTCGGCTACGGCCACGCCGACTGCACCCGCTCGGCGATGGGCGCGCTGCGCGAGGGGCGCGGCGTGTGCCGCGACTTCGCGCATCTCGCCATAACGTTCTGCCGCGCCATGAACATTCCCGCGCGCTACTGCACCGGCTATCTCGGCGACATCGGCGTGCCGGCCGATCCCGCGCCGATGGATTTCAGCGCCTGGTTCGAGGCCTATATCGACGGGCGCTGGTACAGCTTCGACGCGCGCCACAACAAGCCGCGCATCGGGCGCATCGTGATGGCGCGCGGGCGCGACGCCGCCGACGTGCCGATCGTCAACACCTTCGGCGCCCATACGCTGGCCGGCTTCGAGGTCTGGACCGACGAGGTCGAGGAGCAGCGCGCCGTGGCGTGAACGGAACGGCGGTGACGGCGCGGGCGGGATCGGCTATCACGACGCCGATCCACAACCGCTCAGCAGGCACCGACATGACACAGGACGAGGTACTGGCCGAATTCCGCGAGGCGGGCGCACTGCTCGAGGGCCATTTCATCCTGACCTCGGGCCTGCGCAGCCCGGTCTTCCTGCAGAAGGTGTTCGTGTTCCAGGACCCGGTCCGCACCGAACGCCTCTGCCGCGCGCTGGCGGCGAAGGCCGAGGCCGCCTTCGGCAAGATCGACTATGTGGTCTCGCCGGCCGTCGGCGGCATCGTCCCCGGCTACGAGACCGCGCGCCACCTCGGCGCCAAGGCGATCTTCGTCGAGCGTGAGAACGGCGCGTTCCAGCTCCGGCGCGGCTTCACCATTCCCGCCGATGCCCGCGTTCTGATGGTCGAGGACATCGTGACCACCGGTCTTTCCTCGCGCGAATGCCTCGCCGCGCTCGCCGAGCACACCAGCCACGTCGTGGGCGCCGCCTGTCTGATCGACCGTTCCGGCGGGCGGGCCGATCTCGGCGTGAAGCTGATCTCGCTGGCCCAGCTCGACATCCCGGCCTATCCGGCCGACGCACTGCCGCCCGAGCTCGCGGCGCTGCCGCCGATCAAGCCCGGCAGCCGTGGCATCCAGGGCGCGAAGGCCTGAGCGCCATGACCGCGATCGTCCCTCCGCTTCGCCTCGGCGTGAACGTCGACCACGTGGCGACCGTGCGCAATGCGCGCGGCGGTGCGCTCCCGGACCCGGTGCGCGCGGCCCAGCTCGCCGCCGCCTCGGGCGCGGACGGCATCACCGCGCATCTGCGCGAGGATCGCCGGCATATCCGTGACGACGACATGAAGCGCCTGCGCGAAGTGCTTCAGATTCCGTTGAATTTCGAGATGGCGGCGACCGACGAGATGGTCGCGCTGGCGCTCGGCCTCAAACCGCACGCCTGCTGCCTGGTGCCCGAGCGGCGCGAGGAGCGCACCACCGAGGGCGGGCTCGACGTCATCGGCGGCGGCATCGACCTCGCCCATAAGGTCGAGGCGCTGGGCAAGGCGGGCATCCGCGTCTCGCTGTTCATCGCACCCGACCCCGACCAGATTGCTCGCTCGGCCGATATCGGCGCGGCGGTGATCGAGCTGCACACTGGCGCGTGGTGCGAATTCATCGCGGCCGGTGAGGGCGAGGCGGCCGAAGCCGAGTTCGCCCGGCTGGCCGAGGGCGCGCGGCAGGCGACGGCGCTCGGGCTCGAGGTGCATGCCGGCCACGGGCTCGATTTCGCAACCGCAGAGCGCATCTCCGGCCTGCATGAGATCCGCGAGCTCAATATCGGCCATTTCCTGATCGGCGAGGCGATCTTCGACGGGCTCGAATCCGCCATCCGGCTGATGCGTACGGCCATGGCGCGCGGGCGGGCGCAGGGCGCGAAGGCGGCGTGAGGCGGCGATGATCATCGGCATCGGCTCGGACATCACGGATGCACGGCGCCTCGCCGAGGTGCTGGAGCGCCATGGCGAGCGTTTCCTCGATCGCGTCTTCACGCCCGTCGAGCGGGCCAAGTCCGACCGGCGGCGCCGGCGCGCGGAGAGCTACGCCAAGCGCTTCGCGGCCAAGGAGGCCTGCGCCAAGGCGCTCGGCACCGGCCTCTCGCAGGGCGTGTTCTGGCGCGACATGGGCGTCGTGAACCTGCCGTCCGGCCGGCCGACCATGCAGCTCACCGGCGGTGCGCGCCGGCGGCTCGACGCGCTGACGCCGCCCGGCTTCGAGGCGCGGATCGATCTGACCATCACCGATGATGGGCCGCTGGCGCAGGCTTTCGTCATCATCAGCGCCGAGCCCGCAAGCGCGGGACCCGACAGCGGCAAATCCAAGGCCGACAACGGTTGACGCTCGGTTACCTCCAAGGAACGTGACCGGCGTGCGTTGCCGCAGGACCGGGGAGCGTTTATAGGAGCCGGCACGCCCCCGCCGGGCGGCGCACATCGCGCCCAGGGAGCGCAACGGAAGGCGATATGACCTCGACCACCGAACCCAAGAAGAAGGAAGGCGGCCTCGGCGAGACCGTCAAGGTGATCCTTCAGGCGTTCCTCATCGCCATCGTCATCCGCACCTTCCTGTTCCAGCCGTTCAACATTCCGTCCGGCTCGATGAAGGAGACGCTGCTGGTCGGCGACTATCTGTTCGTCTCCAAGTTCAGCTACGGCTACAGCCGCTTCTCATTCCCGTTCTCGCCGCCGCTGTTCGACGGGCGCGTCCTCGGCTCGTCGCCGAACCGGGGCGACGTGGTCGTCTTCAAGCTGCCGCGCGACGAGTCGACCGACTACATCAAGCGCGTGATCGGCCTGCCGGGCGACGAGATCCAGATGATCGACGGCGTGCTGCACATCAACGGCACGCCCGTGAAGCGCGAGGATGCCGGCTACTGGATGGACGACGAGGGCAATGGCCGGGTCGAGCGCGTGAAGCGCTGGCGCGAGACGCTGCCGAACGGCGTGAGCTACTACACGCTCGATCTCGTCGACAACGGCTTCTATGACAACACACCGGTCTACAAGGTGCCGCCCGGGCACTACTTCATGATGGGCGACAACCGCGACAACTCCACGGACAGCCGCGTGCTGAGCCAGGTCGGCTACGTTCCCTACGAGAACCTCGTCGGCCGCGCCCAGATGATCTTCTTCTCGGTGGAAGAGGGCGAGCCCGCCTGGGAGTTCTGGAAGTGGCCCTGGACGGTCCGCTGGGACCGCCTGTTCTCCTTCGTGCGATGACGCGCGGCACCGGCCGCGCCGATCGTGATGCCGGTCTCGACGCGCTGGAAGAGGCGCTCGGGCACCGTTTCACCCAGCGCGCGCATCTCGTCCTCGCCCTGACGCACATCTCATCGGTCACCGGGGTGCAGGGCTCGCGGGCGCGGGTGCGCTCCTATCAGCGCCTCGAATTCCTCGGCGACCACGTGCTCGGCCTGGTCGTCTCCGACATGCTCTACCGGGCCTTCCCCCACGCGGAGGAAGGCGAGCTGTCGCGGCGCCTCGCCGATCTCGTCTGCGAGGAGGCCTGCGCCGAGGTCGCCCGCGCGATGGGCGTGGCGGCGCATATCCGGCTCGGCGCCGGCGAGGACCGCTCGGGCGGGCGCGAGCGCAGCGCCATTCTCGCCGACATCGCCGAATCGGTGCTGGCGGCGGTCTATCTCGACGCCGGATTCGGCGCGGCCGAGGCGATGGTGGAGCGCTTCTGGCGGCCGCGGCTGGCGGCGCCGGGCGGCTCGGGCCGCGATCCCAAGACCGCGCTGCAGGAATGGGCGCAGGCGCGGGGCCTGCCGCCGCCGACCTACCGGCTGGTCGAGCGCTCGGGTCCCGACCATAATCCGCAATTCACCATCGCCGTCGAGCTGCCCGGCCACGAGCCGGTCGAGGCCGTCGGTTCCTCCAAGCAGGGCGCGCAGAAAGTCGCGGCTGCGGCATTTCTTGAGCGGGTGACGTCATGAGCGAAATGCCGGAAACGAACGACACGCCGGAAACCACGCGCTGCGGCTTCGTCGCCCTCATCGGCGCGCCCAATGCCGGCAAGTCGACGCTGACCAATGCGCTGGTCGGGACCAAGGTCTCGATCGTCTCGCACAAGGTGCAGACGACGCGAAGCCTGGTGCGCGGCATCGCCATCGAGGGCGTGACGCAGATCGTGCTGGTGGACACGCCCGGCATCTTCGCGCCCAAGCGACGGCTGGAGAAGGCGATGGTGCGCTCCGCCTGGAGCGGGGCGGGCGATGCCGACGCCGTGGTGCTGCTGATCGACGCCCGCGTCGGCCTCACCGAGGATGTCGAGGCGATCATCCGCGGGCTCGCCGACGTGCGCCGCCCGCGGGCGATCCTGCTCAACAAGGTCGACCTGGTGAAGCGCGAGAACCTTCTGGAGCTCGCCGCCGCGATCGCCGACCGGGTGAGCTTCGACCGGCTGTTCATGGTCTCGGCGCTGACCGGCGACGGGCTCGCGGAGCTGCGCGACTGGCTCGCCGGCATGCTGCCGCTTGGCCCCTGGCTCTATCCCGAGGACCAGATCTCGGACGCGCCGATGCGCATGCTCGCCGCCGAAATCACCCGCGAGAAGCTGTTCCACCGGCTCCACCAGGAACTGCCCTACCGCTCGACGGTGGAAACCGAGAGCTGGCAGGAGCGAAAGGACGGCTCGGTGCGGATCGAGCAGACCATCTTCGTCGAGCGCGAGAGCCAGCGGAAGATTGTGCTCGGCAAGGGCGGGGAGACCATCAAGGCGATCTCGACCGCCGCCCGCGCCGAACTCGCCGACATCGTCGAGGCGCCGGTGCACCTGTTCCTGTTCGTGAAGGTGCGCGAGAACTGGGCCGACGATCCCGAGCGCTATCGCGAGATGGGGCTCGACTTCCCGCCACCCGAATGAGCGGGGCGCCCGCCCGATGGAATGGACCGACGAGGGCGTCATCATCGGCGTGCGCCGCCACGGCGAGGCCAACGCCATCGTCGAGCTGCTGACCCGGGCGCATGGCCGCCATCTCGGCATCGTCCGGGGCGGGGGCTCGCGCCGGCAGGCGGCGACGCTCCAGCCGGGAAACAGCGTTCGGGCGGTGTGGCGGGCTCGGCTCGACGAGCATCTGGGCAGCTTCGCGCTCGAACTGACCGCCGCGCGCGCCGGCGAACTGATGGCGCAGGCGCATTCGGCCTTCGCGCTCGCCCACGTCTCGGCGCTGCTGCGCCTGCTGCCCGAGCGCGATCCGCATGGCGACCTGCACGGGCTGGTAGAGACCATGACCGAGCATCTCGGCGAGGTGCGCCTTACTGGTATGCTGGTGGCGCGGTTCGAGCTGATGATGCTCGCCGAGCTCGGCTTCGGGCTCGACCTGACACGCTGCGCGGCGACCGGCGGGCGCAACGACCTGCTCTATGTCTCCCCCCGCTCGGGCCGGGCGGTGAGCCGGGAGGCGGGCGAGCCATGGCGCCAGCAATTGCTGGACCTGCCCTATTTCCTGGTCGGCGAGGTGGCCGAGCCGCCCTCCGCCGGCGACGTCGACGCCGCCTTCGCGCTCACCGGCCATTTCCTCGCGCGGCGGATCTTCGAGCCGCGCGGCCAGGCGCTTCCCGACTCGCGCGCGGCGCTCCTCGGCGTGCTGAAGCGGGCGGGCGGGATGCCGGCCGGCAGTCAGTAGAGCGGGTTGAGGAAGGTCGGGTCGGTGTAGTACCGGCCGTTGCTGAAATAGAGCTGGCCGATCCACACCGGGCTGCAGGAGGCGGCGCGGAAGGTGATCAGCCGGTTGCTGCCGACCCGGCGCGTGATCTCCCGCTCGCGGCAGATATTCTGCCAGCCCCTCTGGCTGCCGCCATGTTCGAGGGCGGCGGATGGCGAGCGTGGATAGGCCTGGGCGTCGGCGCGATCGGATCCTGCGACATGCAGCATCACGAACGCCGCGACGATGGCGAGCGTCAATTTCATGGCGGCCTCCCTTGGCTCGGGGACGGTACCCCGTTCTTTTGTGACGAAATTACTTCCAAATTCGAATTAAATATATACCGTTTGTTCACCACGTCGGCCGCTTGCCATCTCAGGCTGCATTCACCCGCAAGCTGCTGTGAAAACGTCATAAATGTGCTGTCGTCCTCAGAATTGCGGTATTTGGGTAGCGCAGGATGGTTGCGGTATCGGGTTGTTTCAATTCGTCGCATCCGGGCCGCCGCGAAATTGCGGTGATTGCGCCGCTGCCATGCGCGTTCGCTACTTGTTCCCGGCCATCCTTCCCTGTAGCCAGAAGCCATGGGAGAAGGACCGATTCCGACCGATGACGGCACGATCGAGCCGATCGGGCTGAAGGCGGCGCTCGAGGAGCGCTACCTCGCCTATGCGCTCTCGACCATCATGCACCGCGCGCTGCCCGACGCGCGCGACGGGCTGAAGCCCGTGCACCGGCGCATCCTCTACGGCATGCGCCTGCTGCGCCTCGATCCCGGCGGCGGCTTCCGCAAGAGCGCGAAGATCGTCGGCGACGTGATGGGCTCGTTCCACCCGCACGGCAACATGGCGATCTACGATGCCATGGTGCGCCTCGCGCAAGACTTCGCGCAGCGCTATCCGCTGGTCGACGGGCAGGGCAATTTCGGCAATATCGACGGCGACAACGCCGCCGCCGAGCGCTACACCGAGGCGCGGCTGACCGAGGTGGCGCGCCTCATCCTCGACGGCATCGACGAGGACGCGGTCGACTTCCGCCCCAATTACGACGGCACGACCGAAGAGCCGGTCGTCATGCCCGGGGCGTTCCCGAACCTGCTCGCCAACGGCTCGACCGGCATCGCGGTGGGCATGGCGACCTCGATCCCGCCGCACAACGCGGCCGAGCTGATCGACGCCAGCCTGCACCTGATCGAGAACCCGCAGGCGACCACCGACGACCTGCTGAAATTCGTGCGCGGCCCGGACTTCCCGACCGGCGGCATTATCATCGAATCGCCGTCCTCCATTGCCGACGCCTACGCGACCGGCCGCGGTGGCTTCCGCCTGCGGGCGCGCTGGGAGAAGGAGGAGACCGGCCGCGGCACGTATGTCGTGGTGGTGACGCAGATCCCCTACGGCGTCGCCAAGTCGCGGCTGATCGAGAAGATCGCCGACCTGCTGAACGAGAAGAAGCTGCCGCTGCTCGCCGACGTGCGCGACGAATCCGCCGAGGACGTGCGCGTGGTGCTGGAGCCGCGCGCGCGCAACGTCGACGCCGAGCTGCTGATGGAGAGCCTGTTCCGGCTCACCGAGCTGGAGGTCCGCTTCCCGCTCAACATGAACGTGCTGGTCGGCGGGCAGGTGCCCAAGGTGGTCAGCCTCGGCGAGGCGCTGCGCGAGTGGGTCGACCACCGCCGCGAGGTGCTGCTGCGCCGCTCGCGCCACCGTCTGGCGCAGATCGAGCACCGGCTCGAGGTGCTCGGCGGCTACCTGATCGCCTATCTGAACCTCGACGAGGTGATCCGCATCATCCGCGAGGAGGACGAGCCCAAGCCCGCGCTGATGGCCCGGTTCGAGCTGACCGACGTGCAGGCCGAGGCGATCCTCAATATGCGCCTGCGCAGCCTGCGCCGGCTCGAGGAATTCGAGATCCGCAAGGAGCACGACAAGCTCACCGAGGAGAAGGACGGGATCGAGAAGCTGCTCGCCTCCGAGGCGCGGCAGTGGAAGACGGTGGCCTGGGAGCTCGGCCAGACCCGCAAGATGTTCGCCCCCGACACCGAGCTCGGCCGGCGCCGCACCGGCTTCGGCGAGGCGAGCACGCATGACGCAAGCGCCGTGATTGAGGCGATGGTGGAGCGCGAGCCGATCACCGTCGTGGTCTCGGACAAGGGCTGGGTGCGCGCGCTGAAGGGGCACGTCGCCGACCTTTCCTCGCTCGTCTTCAAGGGCGACGACAAGCTGCGCCTGTCCTTCTTCGCCGAGACCACCTCCAAGCTGCTGGTGTTCGCTACCAATGGCCGCTTCTACACGCTCGACGCCTCCAAGCTGCCGGGCGGGCGCGGCCATGGCGAGCCGCTGCGCCTGTCGATCGAGCTGGAGCAGGAGGCCGACATCGTCGACGTGCTGCCCTATCAGGGCGGGCGCAAGCTGCTGGTGGTGGCGAAGGAAGGGCGCGGCTTCGTGGTGGCGGAGGACGACTGCCTCGCCAACACCCGCAAGGGCAAGCAGGTGCTCGGCGTCGACGGGCAGGACGCCGCCAAGGTGGTGATCGCCGCCGGCGACACGGTCGCGGTGATCGGCGAGAACCGCAAGCTGCTGGTGTTCCCGCTCTCGCAGGTGCCGGAAATGGCGCGCGGGCGCGGCGTGCGGCTGCAGCGCTACAAGGACGGCCGGCTGAGCGACGTGAAGGTGTTCGCCCTCGCCGACGGCCTGACCTGGACCGACACGTCCGGGCGCACCTGGACCGTGACCGATCTCACCGAGTGGAAGGGCGACCGCGCCGCCGCCGGCCGCCTGCCGCCGAAGGGCTTCCCGCGGAACAACAGGTTCTAGCGGCGTCTCGGCAAGCTGGGCGTCAGCGGGACTGGTGATGATCCGGTGGGCGCGCGCCGGGCTCGATCTGGGTCAGCGCAGATTTGCCTCGGCGATGCGGTCTCACAGCCTGAGGCGAGTTTTTTCCAGCCTCGCCCGGGCGCGTGGGTGGGCTAATCCACCCGTTCCCAGCCGCCGGGCATAAGCCGCTCCTGCGGCAGGAAGCGGCGCTTGTAGTCCATCTTCTCCGAGCCATCGACCCAGTAGCCGAGATAGACATAGGGCAGGCCGAGCTGGCGCGCCTTCGCCACGTGGTCGAGGATCATGTAGGTGCCGATGGAGCGCGAGGGCTCGTCCGGCTCGTAGAACGAGTAGACCATGGACAGCCCGTCCGCGAGCACGTCGGTCAGCGCCACGGCGTAGAGGCTGCCCTGGCCGCGCCCGTGAATGGCGGTGTCCGGCCCGCGGCGGCGATATTCGATCAGGCGCGTGTGCACATGGCTGTCCTCGACCATCATCGCGTAGTCGAGCACGGTCATGTCGGCCATCCCGCCGTCGCTGTGGCGGCTGTCGAGATAGGCGCGGAACAGCGAGTACTGCTCGGCGGTCGGCACGGCGGCGCGCATGTCGCCGATGAGGTCGGCATTGGCCTGCCGCACCCGGCGGAAGCTGCGCGTCTCGCGGAAGCCGTCGACGCAGACCCGCACCGACACGCAGGCGCGGCAGTGCTCGCAGGCCGGCCGGTAGGCGATCGACTGGCTGCGGCGGAAGCCGCCATGGGTGAGCACGTCGTTGAGCTGAGTCGCCCGCTCGCCGACCAGATGGGTGAACACCTTGCGTTCCTCGCGGCCCGGGAGATACGGGCAGGGGGAGGGCGCCGTCAGATAGAACTGCGGTGTATCGCGCGGGTGTTCGGTCACAGGTGCTTCGCGGTCAGCGGGACTTAGAGATTGCCAGAGCCGACGCCGGCGTCAAATCCCGCAATCGGCCCCGACGGAAATTTCTTACCTGCGGTAATGACGCAGAGACGCGGCGCGTTCCTCGGTGTTGGTCACCACCGTGCCGAGCACGAAATCGTGCAGCAGGCGCCTGCGGGCGTTGAACAGGCCGACGATCACCACCAGCGGCGTCAGCACGCTCACCGAGACCCAGAACAGCACGATGCTGAGCACCGCCAGCAGTGGGTACATCGGCGCGCCGTGCCACAGCCGCATCTCGATGCCCATGGTGCGCATGCCGATGGTGGAGGACTGCGCGCCGCCGAGCGTCAGCCCCGTATAGGCCAGCGCCCAGATCACATAGGCCGGGCTGAGCAGGCCGTACAGGTACCAGCCGAGCCCCAGCGTGATGAAGCCGAACACGAAGATCAGGATCGCGGCGACGACGATCGGCGCGATGATAATCACCGCGTCGATGAGGAAGGCGATGACGCGCCGCCACAGCACGCCCTCGAAATATTCCGGCTCGGCATAGGGGTCGTAGGCGTAGGGCCTCTGGTCCCCGTAATAGGTCTCGGACATGCGCCGCTCCTCCATTCCCATCAGATTGGGGGCCGGGCGCCCCGGGACAAGGGGCGGCCGCTGCGTCAGCCGGCGGTGCGCCAGTCCACCCGCGCGACGTTCATGCCCTCGGCGAGCAGGACCCGGTGCACCTCGTCAGCATGGGCGCGGTCGCGGGTCTCGACCGTCACGTCGAGCCGGGCGCCCTTGGCGTGCACGTCGAGGAAGTGCCGCTTGTGCTCCACCTCGAGGATGTTGGCGCCGAGCTGGCCGAGCAGGGTGGAGATGATGCCGAGCTCGCCCGGCCGGTCCATCATCGAGAAGCGGAAGCTGACGATGCGCTCCTCGCGCTCCAGCTCGCGCATCATGATCGAGGCGACGATGCGCGGGTCGATATTGCCGCCCGAGACCACAAGGCCGACATTGCGGCCGCGATAGCGGTCGGGCTGGGCCAGCAGCTCGGCGAGCCCCGCGGCGCCGGCACCCTCGGCCAGCGTCTTCTGCTGGGTGAGGAACAGGTTCACCGCGCGCTCGAAGGTCGGCTCGTCGACCAGCACCACGTCGGAGACCAGCGCCGAGACGATCTCGCGGGTCAGCGCGCCGGCCTGCTTGACGGCGATGCCCTCGGCCAGCGTTGCCCCCTCGCAGGGGCGGTTCTGCTGGTGCAGCGCGTTCCACATGGAGGGGTAGAGCGTGGTCTCGACGCCGACGATCTCGATGTCGGGGCGCATGGCGCGGGCGGCGACCGCCATGCCGGAGATCAGCCCGCCGCCGCCGACCGGCACCAGCAGCGCGTCGAGGCCGGGTATGTCCTCCAGCATCTCCGCCGCGACCGAGCCCTGGCCGGCGATGACGCGGGCATCGTCATAGGGGTGGACCCAGACCAGGCCCTCCTCGTGGGCGATGCGGTCGGCCTCCTCGCTGGCGTCGCCGACGGACTCGCCGTGCAGCACCACGCGCGCGCCATGCGCCTCGGTGGCGATCACCTTCACCAGCGGGGTGTGCTTGGGCATCACGATGGTGGCGCGGATACCGAGCCGGGCGGCGTGGTAGGCCACCGCCTGGGCATGGTTGCCGGCCGACATGGCGACGACGCCCGAGGCGCGCTCCTCCGGCGAGAGGCTGGCGAGCTTCACCAGCGCGCCGCGCTCCTTGAAGCTCGCGGTGACCTGCAGGTTCTCGTATTTCACGAACACATGCGCGCCCGTAATCGCCGAAAGGCGCGGCGCCGGCAGGGTGGGCGTGCGCAGCACGGCGCCGGCGAGAACCTCGCGGGCGGCGGCAACATCGGCTGGGGACACGGGCAGGGTCATCGAAATGCTCAGAATTCTCGGGGCGAGGGCGCCGAACGATTGAGGAGGCCGCCTGGCCGCAGCACGAGGAATGCCACCAGGAGGGAATAGGTCACTACGTCGCGATAGGCGATATCGAAGGCCGAAGACCACACGATTTCGACGCCGGCGACGAGGGCGGCGCCGAGGAAGGCGCCCGGCACCGAGCCAATGCCGCCAATAATCGCCGAAATCAAGGCCTTGAGCGTCAGGGAAAGCCCGTCGCCCGCCTGCACGGTACCATAGGCGATCACCACCACCGCCCCCGCGAGCCCCGCCGAGGCGCCGGCGATGATGAAGGTGAGCGAGCGCAGCGTCGGGATCGGCACCCCCAGCATGGCCGCCATCAGCGGGTCCTCGGCATGGGCGCGCCAGGCGCGGCCGAAGCGCGAGAACATCATCAGGGCGAGCAGCATTGAGGCGCCCGACAGCGACAGGCCGGCGGCGAGAAGCTGGGCCGGGGTGACGGTGGCGACGAAATGGTCGGCACCGGCGAGGTAGAGCGGCCGGTTGAGAAGCGCCGGCAGCCAGTTGACGCGGCTGCCGGAGGTGAGGCGCAGCAGCTCGGTCAGCACGATGGCGAGCGCCAGCGTGCCGATCAGCGCCGTCTGCGGCGCGCGCGAGCGGGTCGCCAGCGGCATGACGACGAGGCGCCCGGCGACCCAGCTCAGCAGCGCCGCCGCGCCGACGCCCGCGAACAGCGCGAAGGTGAGGGCCGGGGCGTTCAGCCGGCCGAGCAGCGAGACCACGCCCACCACGACCAGCGTGTTGACGCCGCCGGCCACCGCGATCTCGCCGAAGGCAAGGTTCACCCGTCCGGCGAGGCCGTAGATCAGCGCGAAGCCGGTGGCGATCAGCCCGTAGACGCCGGCCAGCACCATGCCGTTCAGCGTCTGCTGCAGCCAGTAGGCGGCACGCGACCCGAGATGGAACAGCGGCGCGATGCCCGGCTCGACGCGGACATCGTCGAGCCACCAGCGCTTCAGGATCAGCAGCTTGACGCCGCTGAGCGTGCCGCGGTCGGTCTCGACATCGACGAGGTTGAACCGGCCGACGCCGGTCTGGGCGGCGAAGCGGCAGATGATCCAGCGCGGCAGCGTGACGTCGCCCACGCGCAGCCGGTAGGCGAGCCGCAGCGCCGCAGGCACGCCCGGCACCGGCGACAGCGAGACCTCGGCGATGTCGGCGCCTTCCTCGTGCAGCGCTTCGGGGATGGCACGGCAGATGCGCGCCTGGTCGGAATCGACCACCGAGCCGCAGGCGGCGAGCAGCGGGACGGCGAGCAGGATGGAGAGAATGCTCAGGACGATGCGGACGATGCGGCCCACAATGCCAGTCACCCGTGCCCGCGGCACCGTGATCGATCAGCCCTCACGGGCGAGCTTCTCGGCCACGCGCGGCGCGAAATAGGTGAGGATGCCGTCGGCGCCGGCGCGCTTGAAGGCCATCAGGCTCTCCATCATCGCCTTCTCGCCGTCGAGCCAGCCATTGGCGGCGGCCGCCTCGATCATCGCGTACTCGCCCGACACCTGATAGGCGAAGGTCGGCAGGCCGAAGCTCTCCTTCAGGCGCCAGAGGATGTCGAGATAGGGCATGCCGGGCTTCACCATCAGCATGTCCGCGCCTTCCTCGATGTCGAGCGCGGCCTCGCGCAGCGCCTCGGTCCCGTTGGCGGGGTCCATCTGGTAGGTGCGCTTGTCGCCGGTCAGGCAGCCCGAGGAGCCGACCGCGTCGCGGAACGGGCCGTAGAAGGCCGAGGCGTATTTAGCGCTGTAGGCGAGGATCTGCGCGTCGAGAAAGCCGGCGGCGTCGAGCGCGCGGCGGATGGCGCCCACGCGCCCGTCCATCATGTCGGACGGGGCGATGACGTCGGCGCCCGCCTCCGCCTGCACCAGCGCCTGCTCGACGAGGACAGCGACGGTCTCGTCGTTGAGGATGCGCCCGTCGGCGTCCAGCAGCCCGTCATGGCCGTGGCTGGTATAGGGGTCGAGCGCGACGTCGGTGATGAGGCCGATATGCGGCACCGCGTCCTTGATGGCGCGCAGCGTGCGGCAGACGAGGTTTTCGCCATTCAGCGCCTCGGCACCGTCGGCCGAGCGCAGGGCGGGGTCGGTGAAGGGGAACAGCGCGATCGCCGGGATGCCGAGGCTCGCGGCACGCTCGGCCTCGCGCACCGACTGGTCGACGGTGAGGCGCTCGACGCCGGGCATGGAGCTGACGGGCACGCGCGCGTCGGTGCCGTCCATGACGAAGATCGGCCAGATCAGGTCCGCGGCGGTGAGCGTGTTCTCGCGCATCAGCTGGCGCGCCCACTCCGATTTCCGGTTGCGCCGCGGCCGCTGCACGAGGTCGAGCTTCGAGGATGCGTCGGGCCGGATCGACGGCTCGGGCTGGACGGGACGCGGACGGGCGAAGGGAATGGTCATGGCAAGCTCACAGGGCGGAAGGGCCGCTCACCGCATCGAACGATGCTGTTTCGAACATTTATAGCTTCATATGACAGGATGCGCGACCTGTCCGCCGTCCAATTGCGCATTCGCCGGTCAATCCGCCGCAGGCGCGGAAGGCGTCTTTCCGCGGTACCCTTGCGGCACCCGGGCACCTCGGAACGGATGCCGACGGTTGCCCTCATCCTCTTGGACGGGTTCCCATACCGGTGCCGAAAGCCTATGCCGGGAGTGGGCATCCATCGAGCGGGGGCGGCGTGAGCAGCGAGATCGGCGTTCGCTTCGAGAAGCGGGGCAGGGCGGGCATCGTCACCCTCGACCGGCCGCGCGCGCTGAACGCGCTCGACCACCCCATGGTCGGGGCCATGCACGCCACGCTCGAGGGCTGGATCGGCGATCCCGACATCGCCCATGTGGTGCTGCACTCGGCCAATGAGCGCGCCTTCTGCGTCGGCGGCGACATTCGCGCCATGCACGACCTCGGCAAGGCGGGCGAGAAGGAGGCGGCGCGCGCCTACTGGCGGGACGAATACGCGCTCGACTACCTCATCTCCCGCTATCCCAAGCCCTTCGTCTCGCTGGTGGACGGGCTGTGCTTCGGCGGCGGCTTCGGCATGTCCGGCCATGGCCGCTACCGGGTCGCAGGCGAGCGGCTCGGCTTCGCCATGCCGGAGGTCGCGATCGGCCTGTTTCCCGATGTCGGCGGCACCTTCGTGCTGCCGCGGCTGCCCGGCTGGACCGGCACCTGGCTCGCCATGACGGGCGCGCGCATCGGCATGCCGGACGCGGTGGCGATGGGCCTCTACACCCATCACATTCCGGCGAGCGCATGGCCTTCGCTGATCGAGGCGCTGGCGAAGGGCGAGGCGATGGAGGCGTCGCTGGCGCGTTTCGCCGCGCCGGCACCGCGGCCGGCCCTCACCGCCTTCTATCCGGCGATCGACCGCATCTTCGCCGGCGGATCGGTCGACGCCGTCATGACCGCGCTCGACCAGGCGGCGAGCGGCAAGGACGACGTCGCCGCCTTCGCCCGCGCCCAGCGCGACACCATACGCCGCGCCTCGCCGACCAGCGTCCACATCGCCTTCCAGCAGATGCAGCGCGGGCTCGGGCTCGACCTCGCCGGCTGCCTCGGCCTCGAATTCCGCGTCGTCACCCGCCTGCTCGACCAGCACGACTTCTATGAGGGCGTGCGCGCGGTGCTGATCGACAAGGACCAGCGGCCGGTCTGGTCGCCGGCGCGGCTCGAGGATGTCGACCCCGCCGCCATCGCCGCGATGTTCGACCAGCCACTCGCCGACGAATTGGTGCTGACCTGAGCGCGAATTCGGCTATGGAAGGGGCATGAGCTCGCCCTACGATCCCATCGACGCCACGCTTGGCCCCGCCGGCGCGGAGCTGCCGCCCTGGCAGCGCCGCGTGGTGATCTATCTGCGCCTGCTGGCCGGCTTCCTGCTGGTGAAGACGGTCTATAGCTGGACGCTGATCTGCGGCGTCTGGGACGGCGAGGCCAGCCGCTTCGAGATGCTCTCGATGGCCGCGCAGTCGGCGGTGATCTGGGCCGCGATCATGAACCCGGTCGCCGCCGTGGGTCTCTGGCTCGGCGCCTCCTGGGGCGTGGTGCTGTGGCTGGTGACGGCCATGGTGCAGATCCTCATCAACGCCTCGGCGCCCGAAGGGGTGGGGCGGCTGATGATCGTCGCCATCATCGAGACCCTGCTGGTGGCGATCTACGCCTTCCTCACCTTCAAGGCTGCGCGCGAGAGCGAGGAATAGGCCGGTCGGCGGGATCGGTCGGTTGCGGGACGGCGCGTTAACGAACGATTCAGCTTTCCGCTTAAGGCCATCTTAGAGGCCGCCCCGGACACTCCGGCGATGCAGAGGGAGAAAATCCCCACGTCACGACCGGGTGTGAACATGAGCAGAGCAGCACAGCGGAGCCCCGCGCCGCCTTCCGAGCTTCGAACGGATACGAGGCTGGAGGAGATTTCCCCTCTCTACCGCGAGACGCTGACGCTGGTGGAACGCCTTCACCGTCGCCTGCTCGACGTCGTGAAGGACGAGTTCGACCGGCGCGGGCGCGAGGACGTCAACGCCGTGCAGGCGCTGCTGCTCTACAATATCGGCGATGCCGAGCTGACCGCCGGAGAGCTGCGCACGCGCGGCTACTATCTCGGCGCCAACGTCTCCTACAATCTGAAGAAGCTCGCCGAGGCGGGCTATCTCGACCACCGCCGCTCGCGGGTGGACCGACGCGCCGTGCGCATCCGCCTGACCGACAAGGGCGAGGAGATCCGCTCCATCGTCGAGGGGCTGTACGCCAAGCACACCACCACGATCGAACCGATCGGCGGCATCGGCCCGCAGGAATTCGAGACGCTGAACAAGGCGCTCAACCGGCTCGAGCGGTTCTGGGTCGACCAGGTGCTGTACCGGCTGTGACCGCCGGACGGGCAGGGCGGCTCAGCCCTGCTCGAAGCCTTCCAGCGTGTTGGCGACGTTGGTGCCGATCGCTTCCACCGCGTAGCCGCCTTCCATGACGAACAGCGTCGGCCTGGCGAGCTTCGCGATACGCGCGCCGATCTTCAGATAGTCCGGGCTGTCGAGCTTGAACTGCGAGATCGGGTCGTCCTTGTAGGTATCGACGCCGAGCGAGACCAGCACCACGTCGGGCGCATGGGCCTCGATCCGCGCGCAGGCCGCGTCCAGCGCCGCGCCCCAGCCCTCATAGTCCGTGCCCCAGCGCAGCGGGAAATTGGCGTTGAAGCCCTCGCCGGGGCCTTCGCCGGGCTCGTCCGCGTAGCCGAGGAAATAGGGAAATTCCTGCATCGGGTCGGCGTGGATGTTGCACACCAGCACGTCCGGGCGGGCGTAGAAGATCGACTGCGTGCCGTTGCCGTGGTGGTAGTCGACGTCGAGGATCGCCACCCGCGCCGCGCCGCGGTCGATGAAGGACTGCGCCGCCACCGCCGCGTTGTTGACGAAGCAGTAGCCGCCCATCGTCCCGGCATGGGCGTGATGGCCGGGCGGGCGGCACAGCGCGAAGGCGGCGTTCTCGCCGGATGAAATCAGGTCGACGCCGGTCAGCGCGATGTCGGCGCCCGCCTGCACCGCGTCCCAGGTGCCCGCAACCATGCAGCAGCCGGCATCGAAGGAGAAATGGCCGAGCTTGCCGTCGATGCTCTCCGGCTCGATGGAGCGCATGCCGGGCGCCTTCCAGAAGCTCGGCAGGGCTGGAAAGTCGCGCCCGTCCGCCGTCCACAGCTCCCACGCGGTCGACAGGAAGCGGATGAAATCGGCATCATGGACTTTGAGCACCGGGTCGAGGCCGTGCGCCTGCGGGTCCATGAACGGCCCGAGCTGGCGTTCGCCCACGGCGCGCAGAATCATCGCCACCCGCTCCGGCTTCTCGAAGGCCGGCACGACCTGCCCGTTCATGAGCTCGACATGGCCGGAATGGCCGAGATGGCGCGGGGAATGGATGATCTTCATGCGCGGGAATCCGGGATTCGGGAGCGGGGCGAGGCACCATAGGCGAGCGCCGGGCGCGGTGTCATCCGCCGCCGAAGGGCGGGGCGCGCGGGCCCAGATGTCGCGCCGCTTCCCGCGAGCCGCCGCGCCCGTGCAAGGCGGCCCTGCGGCAGCGTGCTTTGAAAGGCCGAGGGTGCTGTGCTAAGCGACCCGCCTTGAATCCGCACGGCCGGCATGAGGCTGGCCGCGAGGCGTCGCCACCGCCCAGGGAGGCCGGTTAATGTCGTCCGAAGCCCACGCTTCTTCCAGCAACACCAATAGCCGTTTCTTCTCGGCCACTCTTGCCGAGACCGATCCGGAGCTCGCCGGCGCGATTTCCGCCGAGCTCGGCCGCCAGCGCGACGAGATCGAGCTGATCGCTTCGGAGAACATCGTCTCCCGCGCGGTGCTGGAAGCGCAGGGTTCGGTGCTCACCAACAAATACGCCGAGGGCTACCCCGGCCGGCGCTACTATGGCGGCTGCCAGTTCGTCGACGTCGCCGAGCAGCTCGCCATCGACCGCGCCAAGAAGCTGTTCGGCGCCGGCTTCGCCAATGTGCAGCCCCATTCGGGCGCGCAGGCGAATACGGCCGTGTTCTTCGCGCTGATGCAGCCCGGCGACACCTTCCTCGGGCTGAACCTCGCCGCCGGCGGGCATCTGACCCACGGCGCCCCGGTCAGCCTGTCGGGCAAGTGGTTCAAGCCGGTGCCCTACAGCGTGCGCCGCGACGACCAGCGCATGGACTATGAGGAGATCGCCAAGCTCGCCGACGAGCACAAGCCGAAGGTGATCATCGCCGGCGGCTCGGCCTATCCGCGCCATATCGACTTCGCGAAGATGCGCGCCATCGCCGACTCGGTCGGCGCCTATCTCATGGTCGACATGGCCCATTTCGCCGGCCTGGTGGCGGGCGGGGCGCACCCGAACCCGGTGCCGCACGCCCATGTGACCACCACCACCACGCACAAGACCCTGCGCGGCCCGCGCGGCGGCATGATCCTCACCGATGACGAGGACCTCGCCAAGAAGTTCAACTCGGCGATCTTCCCCGGCACTCAGGGCGGCCCGCTGATGCACGTCATCGCCGCCAAGGCGGTCGCGTTCGGCGAGGCGCTCCAGCCGGAGTTCAAGGTCTACGCGAAGAACGTGGTGGAAAACGCGAAGGCGCTTGCGGAAAACCTCAAGGGCCATGGCTTCGAGATCGTCTCCGGCGGCACCGACACGCATCTGATGCTGGTCGATCTTCGGCCGAAGAAGCTGACCGGCAAGGTGTCGGAGATCGCCCTCGGGCGCGCCCACATCACCTGCAACAAGAACGGCATCCCCTTCGATCCGGAGAAGCCGATGGTCACTTCGGGCGTGCGCCTCGGCACGCCGGCGGGTACCACGCGCGGCTTCGGCGTGGCCGAGTTCCAGCAGATCGGCGACATGATCGCCGAGGTGCTGGACGTGCTGTCGCAGAAGGGGACGGACGAGGATAGCCTTGTCGAGGCGGCTGTGCGTGAGAAGGTAAAGGGTCTGCTCGCCCGATTCCCGATCTACAGCTAGGCCGGATCGCCGGCCGATCCTGAAGAGGAAATGCCATGCGCTGCCCCTATTGCGGGAGCCTCGACACGCAGGTGAAGGACTCCCGTCCCACCGAGGACAGCGCCGCCATACGCCGCCGCCGCATCTGCCCCGATTGCGGCGGCCGCTTCACCACCTTCGAGCGGGTGCAGCTTCGTGAGCTGACCGTGCTTAAGCGCTCCGGGCGCCGCGTGCCGTTCGACCGCGACAAGCTGGCGCGCTCGATCGAGGTGGCGCTGCGCAAGCGCCCGGTGGAGCCCGAGCGGATCGAGCGCCTGGTCTCCGGCCTCGTGCGGCGGCTGGAGAGCATGGGCGAGAGCGAGATTTCCTCGGAGATGATCGGCGAGCGGGTGATGGAGAGCCTGAAGCAGCTCGACGACGTCGCCTATGTCCGCTTCGCCTCGGTCTACCGCAATTTCCGCGAGGCCAAGGATTTCGAGACCCTGCTCGGCGAGCTCGATGCCCGCGTGGGCGAGGGCGGCCTCGCCGAGCCCGAGGTTGCCAAGCCGCTGCGCCGCCCGGCCGGGCTGGCGGGGCTCGACGATTGAACCCGCCGCGCGCGGGGAACGGCCTGATGAACCAGAAATCCCGTGACGAGGCCCTGATGGGCGTGGCGCTCAGCATCGGGCGCCGCGAACTCGGCCACACATGGCCCAACCCCGCGGTCGGTGCCGTAGTGGTGCGCGAGACACCGGCCGGCCCGGTCATCCTCGGGCGCGGCTGGACGGCGAAGGGCGGGCGCCCCCATGCCGAGCCGCAGGCGCTGGCAATGGCGGGCGAGGGCGCGCGCGGGGCGACGCTCTATGTGACGCTCGAACCCTGCTCGCATCATGGGCGCACGCCTCCCTGCGTCGATGCCGTGCGCGCCTCCGGCGTCGCTCGCGTGGTGGCGGCGATCGGCGATCCGGATGTGCGCGTCTCCGGTCGCGGCTTCTCGATCCTGCGCGAGGCCGGCATCCGGGTGGATGTCGGCGTCGGCGCGGCGGAGGCGGCGCTGGTCCATGCCGGCCATATCCGCCGGGTGAGCGAGGGCCGGCCGCATGTGATGCTGAAGATGGCGGTGTCCGCCGACGGCAAGGCGGGGCTCGAGGAGCGCCGCCCGGCGGCCATCACCGGGCCGGCCAGCCGCGCCCGCGTGCACATGATGCGCGCCACCCACGACGCCGTGCTGACCGGCATCGGCACGGTGCTCGCCGACGATCCCCAGTTCACCTGCCGCCTGCCGGGCATGCTCGACCGCTCGCCGGTGCGGGTGGTGCTCGACAGCGCGCTGCGCCTGCCGGCGGAGAGCGCGCTGCTCGCCAGCCTCGATACCGCGCCGGTGTGGGTGGTGGCGGGCGAGGACGCGCCGGCCGCGGCCGAGGAGCGGCTCGGCGAGCGCGGTGTCGAGGTGATGCGGGTGCGCCGCCATCCCTCCGGCGGGCTCGACCTCAACGAGGTGATGCGCCTGCTGGCGCTGCGCGGCCTGACGCGGGTGATGGTCGAGGCCGGCCCGCGCATGGCCGCCGCCGTGCTGCGCGCGGACCTCGTCGACGAATGCGCGCTGTTCGAGGCGCCGGTGCAATTGGGCGTTGGCGCGATCGACGCGCTGGAGGGGCTGCCGCTCGGCGCCCTGAATGACTATCTCACCACCGTCGGGACGGAACGGCACGGGCCGGACCGTCTGACCATCATGAGGCGCCGCTGACATGTTTACCGGGATCGTTACCGACATCGGCACCGTCCGCACCTTGGCTCCGCGCAACGACGTGCGCCGGCTGACCATCCAGTCCGCCTACGATCCCGCCACCATCGAGCTCGGCGCTTCCATCGCCTGCTCGGGCGTGTGCCTGACCGTGGTCGCGACCGGCGCCGACAGCTTCGACGTCGAGGCCGCGCCGGAGACGCTTGCCGTCACCACGGCGGGCGACTGGCGCGAGGGGCGGCGGCTGAACCTCGAACGGGCGATGAAGATCGGCGACGAACTCGGCGGGCACATCGTGCAGGGCCATGTCGACGGCGTCGCCACCGTGGCGGACCGCGAGGATCTCGGCGAGACGACGCGCTTCACCTTCGAGGCGCCGGCCGAGCTCGCCCGCTTCATCGCGCCGAAGGGCTCGGTGGCGCTCGAGGGCACGTCGCTGACCGTCAACGAGGTCGACGGCGCGCGCTTCACCTGCCTGCTCATCCCGCACACGCTGGCGCACACCGCCTGGGCCAACGTGCAGCCCGGCGACCGTGTCAACATCGAAGTCGACATGATGGCCCGCTACGCGGCGCGGCTTGCGGAGTTCCGCTGAGGCCTGTACGTCGTCGGCCCTGACAATTTCACGAGGTTCCATCCCATGGCGAGCCCCCGCCCGCCGCGCGCTTCCGAAGCTCCCGCTGTGCCGCTCGATGGCGCGCGTGTGCTGATCGTCGAGGCGCGCTTCTATGACGACATCGCCGACGAGCTGCTCGCCGGGGCGCGCAAGGCGCTGGAAGCCGAGGGCATCGAGCCCGATCTGGTGACGGTGCCCGGCGCACTGGAGATCCCGGCCGCCATCGCCATCGCCGTCGATTCCGCCGCGCAGGCGGGACGGCCCTATGACGCCGCCGTGGCGCTCGGCTGCGTGGTGCGCGGCGAGACCTATCATTTCGAGATCGTGGCCGGCGAATCCTCGCGCGCGATCATGGACATGTCGGTCGCGCGCAAGCTGCCGATCGGCAACGGAATCCTCACCGTCGAGAACGACGAGCAGGCCTGGGTCCGCGCCCGCGTCGCCGAGGGCGACAAGGGGGGCGGGGCGGTCGCCGCCGCGCTGGCGCTGGTGCGCCTGCGGCGCCGGGTGGAGTAGGCCGCCATGAGCACTGCCAAACCGACCACAGCCAAACCCGCCGGGCACAAGCCGGTGCGCAAGAGCGCGGCCCGCCTCAACGCGGTGCAGGCGCTCTACCAGATGGACGTCGCCGCGACGCCGCTGCCGGAAATCCTCGCCCAGTTCGAGAGCCACTGGATCGGGCGCGAGATCGAGGGCGACGAGATCGCCGCGGCCGACGTGAACCTGTTCCGCGACATCGTCAGCGGCGTGGTGAACGGGCAGCGCGCCATCGACCCGGTGCTCGACGCGGCGCTGGTGCGCGGCTGGCCGCTCAAGCGCATCGAGGCGGTGCTGCGCGCCGTGCTGCGCGCGGGCGCCTACGAGCTCGCCTCCCGCCCGGACGTGCCGGCGCGGGTGGTGGTCGCCGAATATGTGAACGTCGCCGCCGCCTTCCTCGACCGCGAGGAAACCGGCATGGTGAACGCCGTGCTGGACGGGTTGGCGCGCGAGCACCGGCCCGGGGAATTCACCGGCTGAGGGCAGGGCGATGACGGGCGGAGCGGGCGAGGGAAGGATCTCCGGAGAGGACCTGCTGATCGCCCGGCTGTTCGAGCCGATCGCCCGCCACCCCGGCGCGCTGGGCCTGAAGGACGATGCTGCGGTGCTCGCCCCGCCGCCCGGCCACGATCTGGTGCTGACCAAGGACGCGCTGGTCGCCGGCGTCCACTTCTTTCCCGACGATCCGCCGGCCTCGGTCGCCCGCAAGGCGCTGCGGGTGAACCTGTCCGACCTCGCCGCCAAGGGCGCCGAGCCGCTCGGCATCCTGCTGGCGATCGCCATCCCCGCCGACATGCCGGCCGAGGCGCTGGAAGCCTTCGCGCAGGCGCTCGGCGCCGATGCGCACGCCCATGGCGCGCCGCTGCTCGGCGGCGACACGGTGCGCACGCCCGGCCCGCTGACGATCTCGATCACCGCGCTCGGCGCCGTGCCCGCCGGCACCATGGTGAAGCGCGCCAGCGCGCCGCCCGGGCAGGCCATCGTCGTCACCGGCACAATCGGTGACGGCGCGCTCGGCCTCTGCCTGCGGCGCGAGCCCGGCCGGCCGGGCTTCGCGGCGCTCGATTCCGCTGGGCGCGAGTTCCTGGCCGACCGCTATCTGCACCCGCGCCCGCGTCTCGCTCTGGCCGGGGCGCTGCGCCGTTTCGCCAGCGCCGCCATGGACGTCTCGGACGGCCTCGCCGGCGATCTCGCCAAGATGCTGGCGGCCTCGGGCGTCGGCGGAGAGATCGAGGCCGAGCGGGTGCCGCTGAGCCCGGCCGCGCGCGCGGCCATCGCCGCCGAGCCGGCGCTGCTCGTCCCCGCACTGACCGGCGGCGACGATTACGAGATTCTCGCCGTCATGCCGGACCACAATCTCGACGCGTTCGCGGCCACCGCCACGGCCGCCGGCATCGGCACCACCGTGATCGGGCGTACCTTCGCGGGCGAGGGGTTGCTGGTGCGCGACGGCGAGGGCGCCCCGATGGACCTCGGCGCCGGCAGCTTCAGCCATTTCTGACGCGGCGGCCGGCCCCGACCAAAGGCTAGCGGAACGCCCGATTGCCTCCGATGAAGCGCGCGCCTAGCCTCGACGGGCCGGTGCGCGACGGGCCTCGGCCGTTCAACAGGAATCATCCCATGAAGATCGTGCCCAAGAAAATCGCGTCCAAGAAGATCGCGTCCACGACGTTCGTGACGGTTCTGGCTGCGGCTGCCACCCTCGCGGTCGGCGCGGGCGTGGCGCATGCCGAGATCAAGAAGGTGCGGATCGGCACGGAGGGCGCCTATCCGCCCTTCAACTCGGTCGACACCACCGGCCAGCTCGTCGGCTTCGACATCGATATCGCCAAGGCGCTGTGCGAGAAGATGAAGGTCGAGTGCACCTTCGTGGCGCAGGACTGGGACGGCATCATTCCCGCGCTGCTGGCGAAGAAATACGACGCCATCGTCGCCTCCATGTCGATCACCGACGAGCGCAAGGAGAAGGTGGACTTCACCATCCCCTACTATCTGACGCCCGGCAATTTCATCGCCCCGAAGGACACCCCGATCACCGACATCTCGCCCGAGGCAATGAAGGGCAAGGTGATCGGCGCCCAGTCCTCGACCACCGGCGCGGTCTATCTCGAGGACAAGTACAAGGGCTCGGAGATCAAGCTCTACCCGACGCAGGACGAGGCGAATGCCGACCTCGCCGCCGGCCGGCTGGACGCGGTGCTCGCCGACAAGTTCGTGCTCTACGAGTGGCTCGAGAAGACCGACGACGGCAAGTGCTGCAAGTTCGTCGGCCCCGACCTCGCCGACGTCAATCCGGACGGCACCGGCATCGCCGTGCGCAAGGACGACACCGAGCTGCGCGAGATGTTTAACAAGGCGATCAAGGAAATCGAGGCGGACGGCACCTACCAGAAGATCAACGCCAAGTATTTCCCGTTCCCCATCAACTGAGACCCCAGCGGCGCTGCCCCGCTGTCCACTCCCGGATCCGAACGCGATGAAGACCGACACGATAGTGCTCGGTGCCGGCATTGTCGGCACCTCGATCGCCCTGCACCTCGCCCGGCGCGGACGCTCGGTGGTGCTGGTGGACCGGCGCGGGCCGGGGGAGGAGACGTCCTTCGGCAATGCCGGCCTGATCGAGCGCGCCTCGATCTATCCGGTCGCCTTCCCGCGCAGCCTCACGGCGCTGGTCGACGTGGCGCTGGGGCGCAATCCGGCCGCGAACTATCACTGGAGCGCGCTGCCGGGGTTGGTGCCGTGGATGTACGCCTATTGGCGCGCCTCGGCGCCGGCCCGCATCCTCGACTATGCCCGCACCATGGAGAAGCTGCTGGCGCGCAGCATCGAGGAGCATGACCGGCTCGCCGGGCCGAGCGGGGCGACCGGCCTATTCCGCGAGGGCGGTTGGCTGAAGCTCTACCGCAGCGAGGCGGGGCTGGCGAACGAGCGCAACGAGTTCCCGCTCGCGCACAAATACGGACTCACCGCCCGCGAGATCGGCGTCGACGAGGCGCTGGCGATGGAGCCTTCGCTGCGGCCGGTCTTCACCGGCGCGGTGATCTGGTCGGACCCGCACTCCTCCTCGAACCCCGGCGGGGTGACGAAGGCCTATGCGGACCATTTCGCCAGCATGGGCGGCAGGATCGTGATCGGCGATGCCCGCACGCTCGCGCGCGCCGGCGCCGGGTGGAAGGTGATGACCGCCGAAGGCGAGGTCGAGGCGGCGGAGGCGGTGGTCGCGCTCGGCCCGTGGGCGATGGACGTGCTCGGCCCGCTGGGGCTGCGCCTGCCCTTCGCGGTCAAGCGGGGCTACCACATGCACTACCGCGCTGAAGGCAATGCCGCCCTGTCGCGGCCGGTGCTCGACGAGGAGGGCGGCTACGTCATCACGCCCATGGTCGGCGGCATCCGCCTGACCACCGGCGTGGAATTCGCCCGGCGCGACGCGCCGAAGACGCCGGTTCAGCTCGCCAGGACGGAGAAGATCGCACGCGGGCTGTTCCCGCTCGGCGAGCGTGCCGATCCCGAGCCGTGGATGGGCAGCCGGCCCGCCTTTCCCGACATGCTGCCGGTGATCGGCCCGGCGCCGGGGCAGAAGGGGCTGTGGCTCGCCATCGGCCACCAGCATCTCGGCTTCACGCTCGGCCCGGTGACCGGGCGCCTGCTCGCCGAGATGATGACCGGCGAGGCACCCTGCACCGATCCCGCGCCCTTCGCCGCGACGCGCTTCTGAGGGCGCGCCGCCGCTTCGGTCCGGCTCAGAACGGGCTGAACTGGGTGGCGTTGAAGAACTGGCCGAGCACGGACAGCTCGTTGCCGCCGGTCGGCGTGGTGCGGCTGACGAAGTCGAAGATCTTGCCGTCCTTCAGCCCGTAGTCGGCGACGCGGGTCACGCGCTTGTCCTTGGGGTCGAAATAGATGGCGATCACGCGCTGCTCGATGACCTCGGGGCGCATGAACATGACCTTCTTGGTCTTCTGCGAGATGTAGTAAAAGACCTCGCCGTCGACCGTCGCCACCGTGGAGGGCGTGCCGAGCACCAGCAGCACCTGCTCCTGGCTGGAGCCGACCGGGATCTGGTCGAGCGCGCCGGGGGTGGGCACATAGCCGCGCTGCTGCTCGGTGACGAAGTTGGTCGGCGTGCGCGGCAGCCCCAGATTGGCGTTCGCTATCGGCATGTCGCCGGAACAGGCGGACATGCCCAGCGCCGCCAGGGCGCAGGCGCCGAGCAGGCCGGATCTACGCAAACGGGTCCCGCGAGACCGGGCCGTCGCGTGCGCCGCGCAGGTCGATGCCATCAACTCCACTCCAACTTCCCTTTTCGCAACATTCGCCGTGCAGAAAGCACAAGCGCGGGGCGTACGGCAACCTCTGCCCGCCGCCCCGGACGGCAAACCCGCACCGGCGGGGCGAATCGGCGCCCCATGGCCGCTGCACGGCGGGGTTGCCAGCAACCGAGCCGCGCGCTACCCCGCCGGAAGGCGATCGTCGCGCGGGAGCGGCGAGAAGGAGACCGACCCATGATTCTGCGCTTCTTCCGCCGGGATGACGGGCGGGAGACCATCCAGCGGCTCTATGGCGCGATCGTGGCGCATTCGCGCGATCCGTCATTCTACACCGCCTATGGCGTGCCGGACACGATCGAGGGTCGGTTCGAGATGATCCTCGTGCACGCCTTCCTGCTGTTCCATCGTCTCAAGAGCGAGGGCGAGGAGCAGCGTGCGCTCGGACAGCGCGTATTCGACGCGTTCTGCGTCGACATGGACGCGAATCTGCGCGAGATGGGCGTCAGCGACGTGGCCGTGCCCAAGCGCATGAAGAAGGTCGCCGAGTCGTTCTATGGCCGGGTCGGCGCCTATGACGGCGCGCTCGACCGCGACGATGCGCAGGCTCTCGCCGAGAGCGTGCTGCGCAATGTTTTCGGCTCCGATTCCGCCCGCGGGGCTGAGGCGCGCGCCATGGCGGCCTATATAGGAGAGGCGGCGCGCTCACTCGCGGCGCTGCCATTCGCGACGCTGGCCGCGGGCGAGTTCCCGCTGCCCGCGCCTGCCGGCTTCATATCCGAGGAGCGTTCCGCACCATGACGAGCGAACAGCCCTTTTCCCATCCCGTCACCGTTGCCAGCCTGCCGGACGACGGGCTCACGCTCAACCTGTCTCCCGACGCCGGGACCCGGGCGGCGCTGGCGAAGGACTTCGGCATTCCCGGCATTCCCGCGCTCCGCGCGCGGGTGACGCTGACGCCGCGCGCCAAGGGCCAGGTCGAGGTGGGAGGCCATGTCGACGCGGTGGTCACGCAGACGTGCGTCGTCACGCTGGAGAACTTCGACAGCCCGGTGTCCGAGGACATCGAGCTGCGCTTCGCGCCGGAGGACCAGATTCCCGAGATCCAGCCCGGCACCGAGATCGACGTCCGCGAGGCCGACCTTCCCGATCCGCTGGTCGACGGCATCATCGACGCCGGCGCGGTGGTCGCGGAGTTCCTCGCGCTCGGGCTCGATCCCTATCCGCGCAAGCCCGGCGCGATCTTCGAGCCGCCGGCCGAGCCCTCGGCCGCCGAGCTCTCGCCCTTCGCCGCGCTGGCGCGCCTGCGCAAGAACGGTAAGGAAGGGCAGGATTAGACCTCGAATCGAACGCCCCATTACGGCCCGAATGCAGCACGCACTTGTCATGCGCGCCCATCTGGGGCATGCCCTGACCGCTGCGGCGGCCGATGAAGGCCGTCGCCACGATCCGCGAGACCACGCCAGCAGATGTCATCGACCGTCCGCATAGCGCTCGACGTCATGGGCGGCGACCATGGTCCCGACGTGGTCCTGCCGGGCGCGGAGATCGCGCTGCTGCGCCATCCCGACATCCGCTACCAGCTGTTCGGCGACGAGGCCCGCATCGCGGCGCTGCTCGCCAAGCATCCGCGCCTCGCGGCCGCGAGCACGGTGTTCCACACCGACGTGACCGTGCAGATGGACGACAAGCCGAGCCAGGCCCTGCGCAAGGGCCGCCGGGTGTCCTCCATGTGGCGGGCCATCGACGCGGTGCGCACGGGCGAGGCCGACTGCGCCGTCTCCGCCGGCAATACCGGCGCGCTGATGGCCATGGCCAAGGTGAACCTCAAGACCATGTCGGGCATCGCGCGCCCGGCCATCGCCTGCCTGTGGCCAACGATGCGCGGGGAAAGCGTCGTGCTCGACGTCGGCGCCTCGATCGGCGCAACCACCCAGCACCTCGTCGACATGGCGGTGATGGGCGCGGCGATGGCGAACATCGTGCTCGACATCGAGCGCCCGACCGTCGGCCTGCTCAATATCGGCGTCGAGGAGGTCAAGGGCGTCGAGGAGGTGAAGGAGGCCGGTGCCGCGCTGCGCGAGATGGCGCTGCCGGTGCTCGACTATCGCGGCTTCGTCGAGGGCGACGACATCGGGCGCGGTACGGTCGACGTGGTGGTGACGGAGGGCTTCTCCGGCAACATCGCGCTCAAGGCCGCCGAAGGCACCGCCAAGCAGGTGGCCGATTTCCTGCGGGAGGCGATCGGCCGCAGCTTCATGGCCAAGATCGGCTACGTGCTGGCCCGGGGCGCCTTCCGCGCGCTGCGCGAGAAGCTCGACCCGCGCAAGTCGAACGGCGGCGTGTTCCTCGGGCTCAACGGCGTGGTGATCAAGAGCCATGGCGGCACCGATGCCGAGGGTTTCGCCTCGGCGGTCGATATCGGCTACGACATGATCCATTACGATTTGCTGTCCCGCATTGCGGCGGGGATCAAGGGACGTCCGCGACTGAGCGCGAGCAACGGAGCGGATGTCGCGGTTTCGGACGAATTACAGGTTTCATCGTGAATGCTATCCGTTCCGTGGTGCGCGGCGTCGGCGCGTATCTGCCAGCCCGTGCCCTGACGAATGCCGACCTCGCTCAGATGGTCGACACCTCTGATGAATGGATCGTCCAGAGGACCGGCATTCGCGAGCGTCACATCGCCGCCGACCACGAGCTGACCTCCGACCTCGCGCTCGCCGCCGCGCGCGACGCGTTGGACGCGGCGGGCATGGAGCCGGGCGAGATCGACCTGATCGTGCTCGCCACCTCGACGCCGGACAACACCTTCCCCGCGACCGCGGTGAGCGTGCAGGCGGGGCTGGGAATCACCCATGGGGCGGCGTTCGACCTGCAGGCGGTGTGCTCGGGTTTCGTGTTCGCGCTGGCGACGGCCGACAATTTCCTCAAGTCCGGCGCCTACAAGCGTGCGCTCGTCATCGGTGCCGAGACCTTCTCGCGCATCCTCGACTGGTCCGACCGCACCACCTGCGTGCTGTTCGGCGACGGCGCCGGCGCCATGGTGCTGGAAGCGGTCACCGATGAGGGCGAAGGGCGCGGCGTGCTCACCAGCCATTTGCGCTCCGACGGCCGGCACAAGAACAAGCTCTATGTCGATGGCGGCGTCTCCTCGACCAAGACGATCGGATATCTGCGCATGGAGGGCCGCGAGGTCTTCCGCTACGCGGTGGGCATGATCACCGACGTGATCCAGGACGCGTTCCAGGCGACCGGCGAGAATGCGCAGACGCTCGACTGGTTCGTGCCGCACCAGGCCAACCGGCGGATCATCGACGCGAGTGCCCACAAGCTCGGCATCGCGCCGGAAAAAGTGGTGGTGACGGTCGACAAGCACGGCAATACCTCGGCGGCATCGATTCCGCTCGCCCTCGCCTCCGCCTGCAAGGATGGGCGAATCAAGCGGGGCGACCTGGTGATGATCGAGGCGATGGGTGGTGGATTCACCTGGGGATCGGCGCTAATCCGCTGGTGATGCGCATCTTCCTTGCGATGCAGCGTTGACCGGGCGAGGCCGGCGTGCCTACGTTCAACGTTCGGAAGAGCCACGGCTGAAAGAGGCGGAGACGAGCAATGGCGGGTCGTACCATCACGCGCGCGGATCTGTGCGAGGCCGTGTACCAGCGGGTCGGCCTGTCGCGGACCGAATCGGCGTCGCTCGTCGAGACCGTGCTGTCGGAAATCGCCGACTGCGTCGCGCGTGGCGAGACCGTGAAGCTTTCCTCCTTCGGCTCGTTCGTCGTCCGCCAGAAGGGCGAGCGGGTCGGCCGCAATCCGAAGACCGGCGAAGAGGTGCCGATCGCGCCGCGCCGGGTGATGGTGTTCAAGCCGTCCAACATCCTCAAGCAGCAGATCAACGGCGCCTCCACCGAGACGTGAGCGCGGGACAGGGGAATCCGAAGGAGCAGCCGGCCGTGGAGAAAGGCCCCGACGCCTTCCGCACGATCAGCGAGGTGGCCGAGGATCTCGACCTGCCGCAGCATGTGCTGCGCTTCTGGGAGACGCGCTTTCCGCAGATCCGCCCGCTGAAGCGCGGCGGCGGTCGGCGCTACTACCGCCCCGACGACGTCGAACTGCTGCGCGGCATCCGGCACCTGCTCTATGCCGAGGGCTACACGATCCGCGGCGTGCAGCGCATCCTCAAGGAAGAGGGCCCGCGCTACGTGCAGGCGATCTGGCGCGACGTCGAGACCGAAGTGCTGGAGGGTGCCGCGCTCGAGGCCGCCGAGGCCCGCCGGCGCGAGCGTCCGGCGCCGGGCGCTGGGCCCATCGACGCCGGCCATCCCGGACGCGACCAGAACGACGACGACGAAACGCACGGGGGCGGGCTGGGCGGCTTCCTCAATTTGCTGCCCTCGCGCCACCGCGAGAGCCCGGACGAGCCGGCGGCCCGCCGCCCGGCGCGGCGCCGCGACCCCGAGGACGACGACCAGGACTATCTCGAACTGCCGCTGCTGCCCGATCTCGCGCCGCAGAACCGGCCCGCGCGCGAACCGTCTGAGCGCGTGCACGACGAGCGGGCCGCCGGCGAGGCGCTGCCGAACTTCCCGTTCCGCGCCGTGGCGCCGGAAGCCCAGCCCGGACCGGCGTTCGACGAGGATTTCGAGGACGCGCCCGTTCCGCTGGGCGACGAGGATCTGGAAGCCGACGCCGTGCCCACGCACGCGCTCAGTGCGCCGCCGCTGGCGGTGCCGCCCCTCGACCTGTCATCGGACGAGATACAGAACCTGAAGGCGGCCCTGCACGAGCTTCAGGAATGCCGGCGTCTGCTCGACGCCGCCCGCGCCCGCAAGGGCTGACGAACCGTCCGTAAAATCAGGACGCGGGACCCGCGCGCCGGGGCGCACCCGCACGGGCGCCGGATCGCGATGCCGCGCCGCGGCCCGCGTCAGGTCGGGAAGCTGGCGGCGTCAGTCGACGACCGCGATCTGCACCTTGGCGACACCGCGCTTGCGGAAGCCGAGGCTTTCCGCCGCCGCCGTCGACACGTCGATGATGCGCCCGCGTACGAAGGGGCCGCGATCATTGATGCGCAGGACGACGGAACGTCCGTTCGAGACATTGGTAACGCGCACCTTGGTGCCGAAAGGCAGGCTGCGGTGCGCCGCCGTCATGGCCGCCGGGCTGTGGCGCTCGCCATTGGCGGTGCGTCCACGATAGCCATAGTAGGAGGCCATGCCGGTATTCGCGAATTTAGGTTTCTGATCAGCAAGCGCCGCATTGCCGCCGGTGACGAAGAAGATCCCCGCCGCGAATGCCGCGCCGGCGATCCGTCCCATTCCCCAAGCCGTCAATAGCCTTGTCCTTTTCCAATTGCATCCCGCGGAACGGAATGAAAAGGAAATGTGTCGACGGCATCACGATTTTGTGGCTGGAAAGGGAAATCAAACGTGCCGCGCACGATGGATTTCATGTCCCTCAACGTCAGTACAGGCTGACCTATTCTGTTGTGCGAAGCAAGATGAGTGGGGACAGTTTTTCTTCGATTGCAGGGATTTACGCACAGGCTGCAACGCATGACGTGCGGTAAAAAATGACCTCTCGGGAAAGGTGCGGGCGTTGCTATCGCGCACGCGGGACGCGCCGAGGCGCCGGCGCATTCTCGGCCGAAAGCCCCGATGGATTCGCCCGCGCCGCCAATGTTATTGACCATGCTCACGATGCCGCGCGATGCGGCCGAGGAGTTTCTGCACATGACGAGGAAAAGCGGGGCCGACGCAGCGCGGCCGGTCGCGGATGAAATCGCCGACCTGATGCGCGCCATGGGCGTGCCCGACGCGAGCTGGCGCAACGGCACGCGGGCGACGCGCTCGCCGATCACCGGCGAGACGATCGCGCATGTGGCGGAAGCATCCCGCGACGACGTCGCCGGTGCCGTCAGCCGCTCGGTCGCCGCCTTCGAGGCCTGGCGCACCGTGCCGGCGCCGCGCCGGGGAGAGCTGGTGCGTCTGCTGGGCGAGGAGCTGCGCGCGCACAAGGCCGGTCTCGGCCGGCTGGTGACGCTGGAGGCGGGCAAGATCGTCTCCGAGGGCCTCGGCGAGGTGCAGGAGATGATCGACATCTGCGACTTCGCGGTCGGCCTCTCGCGCCAGCTTTACGGGCTGACCATCGCTTCCGAGCGCTCCGGCCACCGGATGATGGAGAGCTGGCACCCGGTGGGGCCGGTGGCGATCATCACCGCCTTCAATTTCCCGGTCGCGGTCTGGTCGTGGAACGCGGCGCTGGCGCTGGTGTGCGGCAACAGCGTGCTCTGGAAGCCGTCCGAGAAGACCCCGCTCACCGCGCTCGCGGTGCAGGCGCTGTTCGAGCGCGCCGTGCATGCGTTCGGCGGCGCGCCGGAGGGGCTGTCGCAGCTTCTCATCGGCGGTGCCGAGGTCGGGGTGGCGCTGGTCGACGACACGCGCGTGCCGGTGGTCTCGGCGACCGGCTCGACCCGCATGGGACGCGTGGTGGGCGAGCGGGTGGCACGCCGCTTCGGCCGCTCCATCCTCGAGCTCGGCGGCAACAACGCGGCGATCGTCTGCCCGTCCGCCGATCTCGACCTCGCGCTGCGCGGCATCGCCTTCGCGGCGATGGGCACGGCCGGCCAGCGCTGCACCTCGCTGCGCCGCCTGATCGTGCAGGAAGGGGTGAGCGAGGGCTTCGTGCCGCGCCTCGCCAAGGCCTATGCCTCGGTGAGCGTCGGCGACCCGCGCGCGGAGGCGACGCTCATCGGCCCGCTGATCGACGCCGCGGCCTATGAGGGCATGCAGAAGGCGCTGGACGTGGCGCGCGCGGCGGGGGCGACCATCCATGGCGGCGAGCGCGTGCTCGCCGATATGTGGCCCGACGCCTATTACGTCCGCCCGGCGCTGGTGGAGATCGACGAGCAGGTCGAGATCGTCACGCACGAAACCTTCGCCCCGATCCTCTACGTGCTGAGGAGCGCCGGCCTGCCCGAATCGATCAAGCTGCAGAACGGCGTGCCGCAGGGCCTGTCGTCCTCGATCTTCACCAACGACCTGCGCGAGGCCGAGGCGTTCCTGTCGGCGGAAGGCTCGGATTGCGGCATCGCGAACGTCAATATCGGCCCGTCCGGCGCCGAGATCGGCGGGGCGTTCGGCGGCGAGAAGGAGACCGGCGGCGGGCGCGAATCCGGCTCAGACGCGTGGAAGGCCTATATGCGGCGCTCCACCAACACGATCAATTACTCGCGCCAGCTCCCGCTCGCTCAGGGCGTCTCGTTCGACGTCGAGGGCTGATCGGGCGACCACGCGCTCACCACCTCGTCGAGCGCGGGCCGCGCGCGGTCGGCGCTCTCGACCGAAGGGCGGCCGAGATGGATGAAGCCGGCGACCTTCTCGCCCGGCTTCACGCCCAGCAGCGCCGTCGCCTGCGGGTCGCGGCCCGGCCATTTCAGCAGCCACTGGGTGGCGAATCCCATGGCCGAGGCGGCGACCGTCAACGCCATGCCCGCCGCGCCGGCCGAGAGCACCTGATTCCACTCCGGCACCTTCGCCGCCGGATCGGGCCGACTGACCAGCACCACCGTCAGCGGCGCGCGCAGCATGTAGAGCGTCCACATGTCGGCCTTGGCCGCCGGCAGTTCGGGGTTCTGCCGCGCATAGAGCGCGTCGAGCCGCTCGCCGAGCATGCGGCGGGATTCCCCTTCGACCACGATGAAGCGCCAGGGCACCAGCCGGCCGTGATCGGGAACGCGCGCGGCGAGATGCAGCATGCGCTCGAGCTCGGCCGGCGTCGGTCCCGGCTCGACCAGACCGCGCAGCGGCGAGGAGCGCCGCGATTCGAGACGCACCAGCATCGGCTCGAGCGGCGCGATCCAGAGCGGCTCGGCTGCGGGCGACGATGCGGGCGGGGCAGGGTGGGCGTGATGGTGGCGCGATGGCTGGTTCATGGGACCTCTCGCAGACGAGTATAGCGCGCGGACATCGGGCCAGGAGTTCGAACTGCGGGGAACGCTCCGGTCCGGCGGCCCGCGGACTTGTCGCGCCGGCCGGCCGATCTAGTTACCTGCACAGGCAGTGGGAGCAGCAGGTTTCGTGGTCGATTTCATAAGCTTCTTCATCAGGGCCGTCTTCGCCGTCGCCGCCTGCGCCATCATGGCCGTGGCGGCGGTGCTGCTCGTCTATGCCCCCTACAGCGCAGTCAAGGACAGCCTGTTTGGCGACAAGCCCGTTGCGCACACGCTGTTCTCGGCGGTCGGCTACCTCATCGTGGCTATGGCGCTGTTCGACGTCGCCAAATACTTCTTCGAGGAGGAGGTTCCGGCGCGGCGCGAAAAGCGTACCGCCGCCGACGCCCGGCGCGGGCTGACGAAGTTCATCTCCACCATCATCATCGCCGTGTTCCTGGAGGCGCTGGTGCTGGTGTTCGAAACATCGCAGGACAACGTCTCCCAGATCGTCTATCCGGCGACGCTGATGGGGGCGGGGTGCGTGACGCTGGTCTCGCTCGGCCTGTTCCAGCGGCTCAGCGCGTCGGTCGAGAAAACCGTGGGACCGGAGCCCGATCCCGACGCCGATCCACCGCCGAAGATCACGCCCGCGCCCGGCCCGCTTGCGTAGCGGGCGGCAAATGGCTAGACAGTCGTCGCCCAAGGGTGTCGGAGCGTAGCGCAGCCTGGTTAGCGCACCAGTCTGGGGGACTGGGGGTCGGAGGTTCAAATCCTCTCGCTCCGACCATTCATCCCATCGGGATCATACGATTTCAGGTTTGATCGCGACCGCCGGACCGGCGCGCGGCGGATCGCGCGGATCGCACCCGACATTCCCGCAGAAAAGCCCGAGCCCTTCCCGACTGCCGCGACAGGAATCGTCGCGGAGCCGATGACGGCATCGAAGGCGCGGGTGATTCTCCATCTGCCTTCCCCGCCGTCGCCTTTCCCCCGCCGATCATAGCGGGGCCCGGCGCGCGCGGCTCACGCCCGCCCTCCACTCCCGATATTCCCCAAGGTCATGATAGAATGGTTCCAGCAGGCACCGATCCGGCGTCGGAACGTTGCGGAGAACGGTGTCGCGAGAGCGCCAGAGGAGCCCGCCATGTTCCGCCATTCGCTTGTTCTCGCCGCCGTCGTTTCTTCCCTTCTCGCAGCACAGACCACAAAGGGCCTCGCGCAGACCGCGGAGAGCTCTCCGGCTGTCGGCAACGGGCAGGTCGTCCTGCCCTATGCGGAGCCGAAGTTCCGCGGTGCGGTGGGAACGACCTTCAAGGATTCAGATCCGGCCGCATTTCCCGCGCCCGTCGCTGCCCCGAAGGGGGCGCCCAACGTCCTGCTGATCCTGCTGGACGACGTGGGTTTCGGCCAGTTCGAGGTTTCGGGCGGCGGCGTCCCTTCGCCCTCGCTGGACCAACTGGCGCAGGAGGGACTGCTCTACAACCGCTTCCACACCACGGCGCTGTGCTCGCCGACGCGCGCGGCGCTGCTGACCGGCCGCAATCACAACGTGTCGGGCACCGGGGTGATCACCGAGCTCGCCACGGGATATGACGGCTATACCGGCATCATCCCGAAGGACACGGCGACGGTCGCCGAGATCCTGCGCCAGAACGGCTACATCACCTCCTGGTTCGGCAAGAACCACAACACGCCGATCTACGAGACCAGCGCCGTCGGCCCGTACGACCACTGGCCCAACGGGCTCGGCTTCGACTATTTCTACGGCTTCATGGCGGGCGACACCAACCAGGTGCGGCCCTATCTGTTCGAGAACCAGACGCCGATCGGCACCCCCGACAAGGAGGGCTACTACCTCAGCGTCGATCTCGCCGACCATGCGATCCAGTGGCTGCAGAACATCGAGGCCATCCAGCCCTCCAAGCCCTGGCTTCTCTATTTCGCGCCCGCCGCGACCCACGCCCCGCATCAGGCGCCCAAGGCCCTGATCGAGAAGTTCGCCGGCAAGTTCGACATGGGCTGGGACGAATACCGCCGGCAGACCTTCGAGCGGCAGAAGGAGATGGGCATCATCCCGCAGGACACCATCCTGACGCCCCGGCCCGCCAGCCTGCCCGCCTGGGACAGCCTCGATGACAAGCAGAAGAAGCTCTACAGCCGGATGATGGAGGTGTTCGCCGCCTATGGCGAGCAGGTCGACGAGGAGACGGGCCGCGTGCTCGACTATGTGGCAGCGATGCCGGACGCCGAAAATACGCTCGTCATCTACATCGTCGGCGACAACGGCGCCTCGGCCGAGGGCGGCTTCGACGGCACGCTGAACGAGAACGCCTTCTTCAACGCCTATCTCATGACCACCGACGACATGCTGGACCGCATCGACGAGATCGGGACCGAGCTGCACTTCAACCATTTCCCGGCCGGCTGGGCCTGGGCCATGGACACGCCGTTCCAGTGGACCAAGCAGGTCGCGAGCCATCTCGGCGGCACGCGCAACGTGATGGTGGTGAAATGGCCGGAACGCTACAAGAATGGCGGCGAGATCCGCTCGCAGTTCACCCATGTGATCGACATCGCGCCCACCATTCTCGACGCGGCGGGCATCGCCGAGCCGCGCAGCGTGAACGGCACCGCGCAGACGCCCATTCAGGGCAAGAGCTTCCTGTCCACGCTCTCGGACCCGAAGGCGAAGGAGATCCGCACCAGCCAGTATTTCGAGATGTTCGCCAATCGCGGCATGTACAAGGACGGCTGGTGGGCGGCCTCGCTCTCGTTCGAGCCGTGGGAGCCGGAGCGCGGCGACTTCGATCCGTTCAAGGCGAAGTGGGAACTCTACAATCTCGACACCGATTTCAGCCAGGGCAAGGACGTCGCCACCGAGAACCCCGACAAGCTCGCCGAGATGACCGCCCTGTGGTGGGCGGAGGCTTCCGCCAACAAGGCGCTGCCGCTCGACTGGCGCGGCGCCGAGCGGTTCAGCGCCGAACTGACCGGCAAGCCCAACCTTGCGGGCGACCGTACCAGCTTCTCCTATCACGGCATCTTGACGGGCCTGCCGGAATCCTCGGCCCCCGATCTCAAGAACAAGTCGTTCAGCGTGTCCGCCAAGGTGAAGGTCGACGACAACGCCAACGGCATGATCTTCACCCAGGGCGGCAATACCGGCGGATGGGCCTTCTACATGAAGGACGGCAAGCTGACCGCCGCGCACAACTTCATCGACGTCGACGTCTATTCCGTCTCGAGCCGCGACCCGGTGGCGAGCGGCGAGCGCACGGTGAAGATGGACTTCGTCTATGAGGGCGGCAAGGAGGTCGGAAAGGGCGGCACCGTCACCCTGTTCGTTGACGGGCAGGAGGTCGGGTCCGGACAGGTGGCGAGGACCACGCCGTACAAGTTCTCGCTCTCGGAGAACCAGGACATCGGCGCCGACACCGGAACGGCGGTCAGCCCCGACTACCGCGCGCCGTTCGATTTCCAGGGCACGCTGGAAGAGGTGGTGGTGGAGCTGAAATAGGCGCTCAACCGTGCATCGGCGTGCGGCGAGGGGAGGGCGGCGGGCGCCGCGGCTCTCCGCCGTTTCGGCGGTTCGGCCGGGGGCACCTTCCTTAACGCCCTAGAAACCACAATGGCCGCCTAATGAGGCCATGTTGGACGAGCGCACGATCGCACAGGACATCGCGTCGCCGGAGGGAGCGCACGACGCCCGCCGGACGCCTCGCGACGGTTCGGCGACGGGCAACGCGGTGCGCGGCGGGCTGCGGTCCGGCTTCGCGCGCCGCCATCTGCTGGTGCCGGCGCTCGCGGGTCTTCTCGTCGCCGGTGTGGCGAGCCAGCTCGTCGCACCGCGCTACACCTCCGAGGCGCGCATCTCCGCCGAGGGCCGTTCGAGCGGCACTTCCGGCAGCCAGGCGCAGATCATCGGCTCGCGCGAATTCGCCCGTCAGCTTCTCGACGACAAGGATCTCGCCGCCCGGCTGGCGCCCGATGCCGCGGGCAAGCGTCTGGCAGGGGCGATCGGCCTCGGCGAGGCGGGTGCCTCGCAAGAATCGCGCGCGCTGGAAGCGATCGAGTCGGGGCTCGACGTGCGCGCGCTTGCCGACGGCCAGACCGCGATCCGCTTCACCTCGGCCGATCCGCGCCTGTCGGCGGATATCGCCAATGCCTTCGCCGCCGCCTATCTCCGGCTGCGCAGGGAGAAGGCGGCTTTCAACATGGACCCGAACGGCCCGATCTCGACCGCGGCCCGGCTGGCCGCGAGCGCAGTGCCGGCCTCCGAGCCCGCGACGCCCGCGCCCTTCACCGTCGCGCTGGGGCTGGGCTTTGCCGGATTCGGCGCGAGCCTCGGCCTTCGCCGCCTGCTGCGCCGGCGCGAGCGCACTGTGCCGCCTCCCGAGCCGACGCATCTGCCGCAGACCGCCCCGCAGGGCGAGACGCAGCATTTGCCGTGGATCGGCGGCGAGATGGCCGGCGACTATCCCGACGACGATTTTCTCGTGCCGCGCCGCCGCCTCTCGCGCGACGGCGAGCTCGCGGACCTGTCGCGGCTGATCGAGCTGCGCGGGGAGGCGGCCCGGCTGGTGGTGGTGACCGGCCCGACGCCGGACGAGGGGATCGCCCGCTGCGCGCTGGCGCTCGGCCGCTCGCTGGCGAGCGCGGAGCGGCGCGTGGTCATCGTCTGCCTCGACGTCGCTGCCGCGCCGCTCGACTCGCTGACCGAGGACCCGCGCGCGCCGGGGCTGACCGACCTGCTGTTCGGTGTGGCGAGCTTTTCCGACGCGATCCATCGCGAGAACGCCTCGCGCTGCCATGTCATTCCGCCCGGACGCGGCGCGCGGGAGGCGGACGGGCTGATCGGCGCCGACCGGCTGGCGCTGATCCTCGGCGCGCTGGTGCAGACCTACGACCATGTCGTGGTGGCCGCCCCGCCGCTCGGCGGCTGCGAGGGCGCGCAGGGCATCGCGGCGCTGAAGCCGACCCTCATCCTCGTCACCCAGCCCGGCGGTCCGGCGACGGAAGCCGTGCGTGCCTTCGACGGGCTCGCCGACCTCGGCTTCGCCGAGATCGCCATGGTGACCTTCGCGGAGGTCGCCGAGAACCCCGCTTTGTGCGAGGCTGCCTGAGGCTTTGCGCGCCTAGAGCGTTTCCTGCCGCCGGTCGTGCTTCAGCATCCAGCGGATGAGAAGGCCGGCGGGAAACACCCAGCCGAAGCCCAGCACGACATAGGCGACGAATTGCAGGTAGCCGGGAAGCTGCGTGACGCGGCCCTGCGCCAGAGCCATCGCGCCCAGCGCCCAGACGAGCACCAGCACCAGCATCAGCACCGTGCCGACGAACTTGCGCAGGCGCGGCGACAGGCCGACAGGGGCGTTGCTCATGGTCCGGCTCCCGCTTGGTCACAAGGTGGCGCGGGACAAAAAGACCCGTTGCGCCCGCGCGCCTGCCTCTATATCGCTCGCCTCGCCGCGGCGGAAGCCGCCCGGCCCGTGGCGACCCGAGGGGCTGAGGGTCAGAGCGGAACTCCGCGCAATCAGGGAGCGCAGCCATGGCCCTCGACCACGCCGCGACGACGGGCGCGATTGCCGACGTCGCCGCCACGCCCGCCGACCGGATGAAGCCGGTGCGGCTGTGGCTCTACGCGGTCGCCGCCATGATCGTTCTGATGGTGGTCGTCGGCGGTGCCACGCGTCTGACCGAGTCCGGCCTTTCCATCACCGAATGGCAGCCGGTGACGGGCGCACTGCCACCGCTGAGCGAGGAGGCCTGGCAGTCCGAGTTCGAGAAGTACCGCCAGATCCCGCAATACCAGCAGATCAACCGGGGCATGAGCCTCGAGCAGTTCAAGTACATCTTCTGGTGGGAATGGGGCCATCGCCTGCTCGGCCGGCTGATCGGCTTCGTCTTCCTGCTGCCGTTCCTGTTCTTCCTCTGGCGCGGGCTGATCGACCGCGCGCTCGGCGTGAAGCTGGGCGGGCTGTTCGTGCTCGGCGGGCTGCAGGGGGCGGTCGGCTGGTGGATGGTGGCCTCCGGCCTCGTCAACCGGGTCGAGGTCAGCCAGTACCGGCTTGCCACTCATCTCACGCTCGCCTGCCTGATCCTCGCCGCGACGGTCGCGGTCGCGGTGTCGCTGAAGCCGCTCGCCGCGCGACAGGCCGTCCCGCAGTGGCTGCGCGGCTATTCGCGGCTGCTGCTGGGCATCGTGGTGCTGCAGATCTTCCTGGGCGGGCTCGTCGCCGGCCTCGATGCCGGGCTGACCTACACGACATGGCCGCTGATGGACGGCCACATGGTGCCGCCGGTGCAGAACCTGCTGCTGCTGCAACCCGCCTGGCGCAATTTCTTCGAGAACGCTCTCACCGTGCAGTTCGACCACCGGCTGGTGGCCTACCTGCTGCTTGCGCTGGCGATCGGCAACTGGCTCAGCGCGCGGCGGGTGCACGGCGCGGTGGCGAAGCGCGCCCTGCTGATCCTGGCGCTGGTGTGCACGCAGGCGTTCCTCGGCATCGTCACGCTGATCAACCAGGTGCCGATCGATATCGCGCTCGCCCACCAGTTCGGCGCCACCATCGTGCTGATCGCGGCGACCGTGAACGTGGTGCGCATCCACCAGTCTGCCTGAGCCCGGCTGCCGGGCGCGCGAAGTCCTCCGGGAACCCGCCCCGGATGAGCTCCCGAGCCGAGCTATTCCGCCGCGCTGCGCGGCTTCATCGGCCGGCGCGCCAGCACCTCGGCGAGGAAATGGCCGGTGTGGCTGCGCTCGTTCTTGGCGATCGCCTCGGGCGGGCCGGCCGCGACGATTTCGCCGCCGCCGTCGCCGCCCTCCGGGCCGAGATCGATCACCCAGTCCGCGGTCTTGATGACCTCGAGATTGTGCTCGATCACCACCACCGTATTGCCCTGCTCGACCAGCTCGTGCAGCACCTCGAGCAGCTTGGCGACGTCGTGGAAGTGCAGGCCCGTGGTCGGCTCGTCGAGGATATAGAGCGTGCGCCCGGTGGCACGGCGCGAGAGCTCCTTGGAGAGCTTCACCCGCTGCGCCTCGCCGCCCGACAGCGTGTTCGCCTGCTGGCCGACCTTGATGTAGTCGAGGCCGACGCGCGAGAGCGTCTCCAGCTTCTCGCGCACCGCCGGCACCGCCTTGAAGAAGGTCGCCCCTTCCTCAACCGTCATGTCGAGGACGTCGGCGATCGACTTGTTTTTGAAGGTGACCTCGAGCGTCTCGCGGTTGTAGCGCTTGCCCTTGCAGACGTCGCAGGTGACGTAGACGTCCGGCAGGAAGTGCATCTCGATCTTGATGACGCCGTCGCCCTGGCACGCCTCGCAGCGCCCGCCCTTCACGTTGAAGGAGAAGCGCCCCGGCCCGTATCCGCGCGCCTTCGCCTCCGGCAGGCCGGCGAACCATTCGCGGATCGGTGTGAAGGCGCCGGTATAGGTCGCCGGGTTGGAGCGCGGCGTGCGCCCGATCGGCGACTGGTCGATGTCGATCACCTTGTCGAGGTGCTCCAGTCCCTCCAGCCGGTCGTGCGGGGCGGGCGGCTCGGAGGCGCCGTTGAGGCGCCGCGCCACCGCCTTGTAGAGCGTGTCGACGAGCAGGGTGGACTTGCCCCCGCCGGACACGCCGGTGACGGCGGTGAACAGGCCGAGCGGAATCTCGGCGGTCACGTCCTTCAGATTGTTGCCGCGCGCGCCGACGACCCGGAGCAGGCGCTTCGCGTTCGGCTTGCGCCGCCGCGGCACCGGCACCGACAGCGCGCCGGTGAGGTACTTGCCGGTGAGCGAGTGCGGGCTGGCGAGGATGTCCGAGGGAGTGCCCTGGGCGACGATGCGCCCGCCATGCACGCCCGCGCCCGGGCCGACATCGACCACGTGGTCGGCGGCGAGGATGGCGTCCTCGTCATGCTCGACCACGACGACGGTGTTACCGAGGTCGCGCAGCCGCTTCAGCGTGCCGAGCAGGCGCTCATTGTCGCGCTGGTGCAGGCCGATGGAGGGCTCGTCCAGCACATAGAGCACGCCGGTCAGGCCGGAGCCGATCTGCGAGGCGAGGCGGATGCGCTGGCTCTCGCCGCCCGACAGCGTGCCGGAGGCGCGGGCGAGGGTGAGATAGTCCAGCCCCACATCGAGCAGGAAGGCGAGGCGCTCGCGGATCTCCTTGAGGATGCGCACCGCGATCTCGTTCTGCTTGTCGGTGAGCTGGCCGGGCAGGGCGGTGAACCATTCCAGCGCCGTGCGCACGGAAAGCACCGCCGCCTCGCCGATGTGCTGGCCAGCGATCTTCACCGCCAGCGCCTCGGGCTTGAGCCGGTAGCCGTGGCAGGCGGCGCAGGGCACGGCGGAGAAGTACTTGCCGATCTCCTCGCGCGCCCAGTCGCTCTCGGTCTCGCGCCAGCGCCGCTCGAGATTGGTGATGATGCCCTCAAAGGTCTTCGAGGTCTCGTAGGCGCGCATGCCGTCGTCATAGACGAAGCGCACGCTCTCGCCGCCCGATCCGTAGAGGATGATCTCCTGCGCCTTGGCGGGCAGGTCTTCCCACGGCGTGGTGAGCTTGAAACCGTAATGGCGGGCGAGGGCGTCCAGCGTCTGGCCGTAATAGGGCGAGGAGGACTTGGCCCAGGGCGCGAGCGCCCCCTGCTTCAGCGAGCGCGAGCGGTCCGGCACCACGAGTTCGGGGTCGATCTTGCTCTCATGGCCGAGGCCGTCGCAGACCGGGCATGCGCCGAACGGGTTGTTGAAGGAGAACAGCCGCGGCTCGATCTCGGGGATGGTGAAGCCGGAGACCGGGCAGGCGAACTTCTCCGAGAAGATGATGCGCCGCGCCGCGCCGCCCTCATCCGCCTCGTCGGCGAATTCGATCACGGCTATGCCGTCGGCGAGGCCGAGCGCGGTCTCGAAGCTGTCGGCGAGGCGGCTCGCCATGTCGGCGCGCACCACGAGGCGGTCCACCACCACATCGATGTCGTGCTTGAACTTCTTATCGAGCGCCGGCGCCTCGGCGATCTCGTGGAACTCGCCGTCGATCTTGACCCGCTGGAAGCCCTTCTTCTGGAACTCGGCCAGCTCCTTGCGGTACTCGCCCTTGCGCCCACGCACCACCGGCGCCAGCAGGTAGAGCCGCGTGCGCTCGGGCAGGGCGAGGACCCGGTCGACCATCTGGCTGACGGTCTGGCTCTCGATCGGCAGGCCGGTCGCCGGCGAATAGGGCACGCCGACGCGCGCCCAGAGCAGGCGCATATAGTCGTAGATCTCGGTGACGGTGCCGACCGTCGAGCGCGGGTTCTTGGACGTCGTCTTCTGTTCGATGGAGATGGCCGGGGACAGGCCGTCGATCTGGTCGACGTCCGGCTTCTGCATCATCTCCAGGAACTGGCGGGCATAGGCCGAGAGGCTCTCGACATAGCGGCGCTGGCCCTCGGCATAGATGGTGTCGAAGGCGAGCGAGGACTTGCCCGACCCCGACAGGCCGGTGAACACGACAAGGCTGTCGCGCGGGATCTCCAGATCGACATTCTTCAGATTGTGCTCGCGAGCGCCCCGGATCGTGATCGAACGGGCATCGCGGCGCGGCGAGGGATCCACGCGGTCCTTCATTGCTGTCTCTTCATGCGGGCCCTCGGCCGGGCCGATCTTCACATCTGTTCCGCACCCGACACCGCACGCCGGGCAGGCCGGCGGCGCGGATCAGGCCGGAATGTCGGCCCGGCTGTCGCCTTCCCTTCCGGCCTCGCAGGCACGAATGCCCGCCGGCCGGGGATCAGAAAGCGATGCCGGCGCCCTTGAGGGCGATCGCCGCGCAGCCCAGCGCGGCGATGAGGCCGCCCGAAACGGCGAGGAGCGCCCGGCGGATCATCATCTGGCGGGCATCCTCGGCGCGCAGGGCGATAGCGCGGGCGGCACGGCGGCGGTTGCGCGGATCGGTCATGGCATCACAAGCTCGATAAGCGTCTCGGTTGACGTGTCCTTAACATAGTGGCCCTTCCGGCGGCTGCAATTGCACGAGTCGCATGCTTGCGCCCATCAGGCCACAATGCTAGGAACATAACAAGAACGATTTACATGGGCACGCCAGGAACGGCCGGCGCGGTGCCGCGAGCGTGCCAATATAGTGGACAAGCATGCCGCGTGCCGCGCCGTGCCCGGCGTGGTTGGCTATAAGATCAGGTCTTTGACGGGAGGACGCCGGCACGGCGTCCGGATGCGGAGGATAGGATGGCGGGCAGCGTCAACAAGGTGATCCTGGTCGGCAATCTCGGCCGCGATCCGGAAGTGCGTACGTTCCAGAACGGCGGCCGGGTGTGCAATCTGCGCCTCGCCACCTCCGAGACCTGGCGCGACAAGGCGTCGGGCGAGCGCCGCGAGCGCACGGAGTGGCACAGCGTCGTCATCTTCAACGAGAACCTGCTGCGCGTCGCCGAGCAGTATCTGCGCAAGGGCTCGAAGGTCTATGTCGAGGGCCAGCTCGAGACCCGCAAGGCGACCGACCAGTCCGGCGGCGAGCGCTATTTCACCGAGGTGGTGCTGCGCCCGTTCCGCGGCGAATTGACCATCCTCGACAGCCGCGGCAGCGGTGGCTCCTCGGAAGGCGAGGATTACGGCTCCGGCGGCAGCGATTTCGGCTCGTCCGGCAGCTTCGGTGGCGGCAGCGGCGGTTCGGGCGGACGCTCCTTCGGCGGCGAGCGCAAGCCGGCCCCCATCGGCGGCTCGGGCGGCGGCGGCGATCTCGACGACGAAATTCCGTTCTGAGCCTTGTGCCTGTTACGGGGCCTTCTCCCGCGCTGGGCCTCGCGCGGCTCGATGTTCCAGCCGGACCGGCGGGATAAGGCCGGCGAGGCGGCAAAGTGTGAACTGCCCGCCCGCCTTGCTATGCGGTGCGCCCGACGATGGACGCCGGGACCGGCAAGCGTGATGGCGTAAGGGGCTCGGGGGCGACCGAGCGGCATGGGATGAACCTGGCGCCGCTTCTCTAGGCTTCCCTGCCGATCTGCATTTACGCCTTTTCGACGCTTGCCGACCTCGGCGTTGCGCTGTTCGGCGGGCCTAAGGGCACTGCGGCCCGCCGCGGCGCTGGCCGGGTGTGGTGCGGAGCTCTGATGGCGACCGGGGTGGCCGGCTCGTCCTGAATCGGCCAGATGCGCCGGTCTGGCCGTTCGGGCTGATCTGCTTCCTGCCGCTCTACGTGATCTGGGTGCCGCCGGGCGAACTTCCGGGCACCCATCGGCATGTCGTACCGGTCCGCCAACGGGCGATGCCTCGCCCGCTCTTCGGCGGCCTGAAGCCGGCGACCCCGTTCACGTTCTGGCGCAGGCGCCCCATGCTTCGGGGCGCGTTCGACTCCCGAGCCGCTACCGGCAGGCGGGCAGGTCACGGCATGAACGTGGCCTTGATGCCGTCGATCACGAACTGGACCGCGAGGGCAGCGAGCACCACGCCGAGCAGGCGCGAGAGGATGGCGTTGCCGGTGACGCCGAGCAGGCGGTTCATCCGGTCCGCGATCAGGAACACCAGCAGGCAGCTCGCCAGCACTGCGAGCGTGATGGCGAACAGCGCGGCGAGGCGCGGGGCCTCGCCATGCGCCTCGCCCGACAGCAGCAGCATGGCGGTGATGGCACCCGGTCCCGCCATGAGCGGGATGGCGAGCGGGAACACGGCGATCATGCGCAGGTGCTGCTCGCGCATCGCCGCCTCGGCGGCCTCGAACTTGCGCTCGCTACGGCGGGCGAACACCATCTCGAACGAGATCGTGAACAGCAGCAGCCCGCCGGCGATCCGGAAGGCGGGCAGGGTGATGCCGAGCGCGTGGAGCAGCGGCGCCCCGACGAGCCCGAACAGCACCAGTATGGCCAGCGCAATGACCGACGCGCGGACCGCCACCGCCCGCCGCTCGCTCGCCGAGAGGTCGGAGGTCACGGCGAGGAAGATGGGCGTGAGGCCGATCGGATCGATGACCACCAGCATGGTCGCGGCCGCCGAGAACACGTAGTCCAGCATCAGTCAGCTCCCCCGCCCGATCACATGCCGCATCCAGCGCCTTTCGCGCCGCGTCCGCGCCCGAACTCGGCCCGCCAGCACTCATCTTCCATTTGCCCGACAGGCGGCCGGATGAGCCGGCGAAGCGTCGGCACGTTACGGCCTACGGTACTCCGGCGTCACCCCACGCCGCCGGCACCGGAATCGGCCCCGAATGGCCGTTTCATGATACCTGTCGGCCTTGGTTCCGCCACGTTCTCCCAGCGTTACGAAGTGTGGTCTGTAATGCATTGATTTTCAATGTATATTTCGCGCCTCGCCGAAGGCGTCCGGCTGGCGTCTCGCAGCGGAATCGGCTAGACAGGAGGCACCTTATGCAACCTGAGAAAAGTCGCTTCCTTGTCCGATTCCGATACGTCTAGGCCCGAGGGCGCAGAGCCTTCGGATATTCGGCCCGTCTCCATCACCGACGAGCTCTCGCGCAGCTATCTCGACTATGCGATGAGCGTCATCGTCTCGCGCGCGCTTCCGGACGTGCGCGACGGGCTGAAACCGGTGCACCGGCGCATCCTGTTCTCGATGCGCGAGAACAATTACACGCCCGAACGCCCGTACAACAAATCCGCCCGCGTCACCGGCGACACGATGGGTAAGTACCATCCGCACGGCAACCAGGCGATCTACGACGCGCTGGTGCGCCTGGCGCAGGACTTCTCGATGCGCCTGCCGCTGGTGGACGGGCAGGGCAATTTCGGCTCGATCGACGGCGACCCGCCCGCGGCCGAACGCTACACCGAGGTGCGGCTCGCCCGCCCGGCGATGACGCTGCTCGACGACCTCGACAAGGACACGGTCGACTTCGGCGAGAACTATGACGGACGCGAGCGGGAGCCCACCGTGCTCCCCGCGCGGCTGCCGAACCTTCTGGTGAACGGCGCCGGCGGCATCGCGGTCGGCATGGCGACCAACATCCCCCCGCACAATCTCGGCGAGGTCATCGATGCCTGCGTGGCGCTGATCGACGATCCCTCGCTGCAGGGCGAGGCGCTGCTGGACTACATCCACGGCCCCGATTTCCCGACCGGGGCGCTGATCCTCGGGCGCAGCGGCATCCGCCAGGCCTATCTCACCGGCCGCGGCTCGATCGTGATGCGCTCGCGCGCCAGCATCGAGACCCTGCGCAAGGATCGCGAGGCGATCATCGTCACCGAGATCCCCTACCAGGTGAACAAGGCGGCGATGATCGAGCGCATCGCCGAACTGGTGCGCGACAAGCGCCTCGAGGGCATCGCCGAGATCCGCGACGAGAGCTCCCGCGAGGGGCTGCGCGTGGTGTTCGAGATCAAGCGCGACGCGCAGGCGGACATCGTCCTCAACAATCTGTTCCGCATGACCGCGCTGCAGACCTCCTTCGGCGCCAACATGGTGGCGCTGAACGGCGGCCGGCCGGCGGTGATGACGCTGCTCGACCTGCTCACCGCCTTCGTCGCCTTCCGCGAGGATGTCGTTAGCCGGCGCACGAAATTCCTACTGCGCAAGGCGCGTGACCGCGCCCATGTGTTGGTGGGCCTCGCCATCGCGGTCGCGAACATCGACGAGGTGATCCACACCATCCGCACCTCGCCCGATCCGGCGACGGCGCGCGAGGCGCTGATGACCCGTCACTGGCCGGCGCACGACGTCGCGCCGCTGATCGCGCTGATCGACGACCCGCGCCACAAGCTGGCGGAGGACGGGACGTACCGGCTCTCGGCCGAGCAGGCCCGCGCGATCCTCGACCTGCGCCTGCAGCGCCTCACCGCGCTCGGCCGCGACGAGATCGCCGACGAGCTCGACAAGATCGCCGTGGAGATCCGCGACTATCTCGACATCCTCGGCAGCCGCGAGCGCATCCGCTCGATCGTCAAGAGCGAGCTCGTTGAAGTCAAAGAACAATTCGGCACGCCGCGGCGGACCGAGATCACCGAGGCCGACGGCGATTTCGAGGACGAGGATCTCATCGCCCGCGAGGAGATGGTCGTCACCGTCTCGCATGCGGGCTATGTGAAGCGCGTGCCGCTGTCGACCTATCGCGCCCAGCGGCGCGGGGGCAAGGGCCGCTCCGGCATGCAGACGCGGGACGAGGATTTCGTCACCCGGATCTTCGTCGCCTCGACCCACGCGCCGGTGCTGTTCTTCTCCTCCAAGGGCCAGGTCTACAAGCTGAAGGTCTGGCGCCTGCCGGTGTCCGCGCCGCAGGCCCGCGGCAAGGCTCTGGTGAACATCCTGCCGCTGACCGAGGGCGAGCGGATCACCTCGATCATGGCGCTGCCGGACGAAGAGACCTGGAGCCGGCTACAGATCATGTTCGCCACCACCTCCGGCTCGGTGCGGCGCAACCAGCTCTCCGATTTCACCAATGTGAACCGGAACGGCAAGATCGCCATGAAGCTGGAGGAGGGCGAGTCGATCGCCGATGTCGAGCTGTGCGGCGAGGACGACGACGTCCTGCTGACCAGCGCCAACGGCCAGTGCATCCGCTTCCCCGTCACCGAGGTGCGCATCTTCAAGGGGCGCGACTCGATGGGCGTGCGCGGCATCCAGCTCGAGGGCGGCGACCGGCTGATCTCGATGGCGATCATCCGCCATGTCGCGGCGACGGCCGAGGAGCGCGCCGAATACATCAAGCGCGCCAACGCCGTCCGGCGCAGCCAGAACGGCGCGGAGGAGAGCGGCGAGGCCGATGTCGAGATCATCGATGCCGATGCCGAGGAGGTCGCGGCCGGCGGCGGCGAGCTCGACCTCAGCCGCTACGCGCAGATGAGCGCGGCCGAGCAGTTCATCCTCACCCTCTCCGAGAACGGCTACGGCAAGCGCACCTCGTCCTTCGAGTACCGCACCACGCGGCGCGGCGGAAAGGGCATCGTCGCCATGGCGGTGAACAACCGCAACGGCCCGCTGGTGGCGTCCTTCCCGGTGGAGGAGACCGACCAGATCATGCTGGTCACCGATGGCGGGCAGCTCATCCGCTGCCCGGTCAACGGCATCCGCATCGTCGGGCGCGGCAGCCAGGGCGTCATCGTGTTCGACACCGCCGAGGACGAGAAGGTGGTCTCGGTCGAGCGGGTCAGCGAGGAGGAGAGCGAGGACATCGCCGGCGAGGACACGGCCGAATAGCCGCCTCGCCCCGTCCTCACTCCGGGAGAATCCCATGCGTCGTCTGTGCGTCTTTCTCGGCTCCAATCCCGGCCGCCGTCCGGGCTATGAGGAGGCGGCGGCGAGCCTCGGCCGCACGCTTGCCCGCGAGGGCATTGGCCTCGTCTATGGCGGCGCGTCGGTCGGCCTGATGGGCGCGCTCGCCAATGCCGCGCTCGAAGCCGGCGGCGAGGTGATCGGCATCATCCCGCAGCGGCTGATCGACAAGGAGATCGGCCACAAGGGCCTGTCGGACCTGCGCGTGGTCGGCTCTATGCACGAGCGCAAGGCGCTGATGGCGGAACTCTCCGACGGCTTCATCGCCCTGCCGGGCGGGGTCGGCACGCTGGAAGAGCTGTTCGAGGTATGGACCTGGGCCCAGCTCGGCAGCCACGACAAGCCCTGCGCGGTGCTGAACGTCGAGGGCTATTTCGGGCGCCTGCTCTCCTTCATCGACTATGCGGTGGAGGAAGGCTTCATGCGCGGGCCGCATCGCGACATGCTGCTGGTGGCGAACGAGCCGGCGGAGCTGCTCGAAAAGCTGCGAGCCTACCACCCGCCGAGGGTGACCAAGTGGATCGGGCGCGGCGAACGCTGAGCCTCGCCGCCGAAGGAGGGGGAGCCGCGCGGCCGGGAACGGCGCGCGCACGCCCCGCTCGGCTTGCTTCCGCGGCGGGAGCCGTCTAACCCTTGCCGCGCACACGGAACCGCCGATGGGGCCGCCTATGAGCGCTGCGCGCACCGCCTTCTATCCCGGCTCGTTCGATCCGCCGACCAATGGGCATGTCGAGGTGGCGCGGGCCGCCGCGCGCCTGGCGGACCGGCTGGTGGTCGGGGTCGGGGTTCATCCGGGCAAGACGCCCCTGTTCGCCGCCGCCGAGCGGCTCGACATGCTGCGCGAAGTGTTCGCTCCGGTCGCGGCGGAGCAGGGCGCGGCGCTCGACTGCGTGACGTTCGACGGGCTGGTGGTCGACGCGGCGCTCAGCCATGGCGCCGGCATCCTCATTCGCGGCCTGCGCGACGGCACCGATCTCGACTACGAGATGCAGATGGCGGGAATGAACGGCACGCTGCGCCCGGAAGTGCAGACCGTGTTCCTGCCGGCCTCGCCGATCGCCCGCCCCATCACCGCCACTCTGGTCAGGCAGATCGCCGCCATGGGTGGAGACGTCTCCGCCTTCGTTCCGCCCGCCGTGCTGAGCCGCCTGAAGGCGCGCTTCGGCCGGACCGACTAGACGCGGACGCCGCCGAACGAGCGTCCAACGGAGTTCTCCCGATGATCCGAAGCCTTTTCGCCGCCGTCGTCCTCGCCTGCGCCTTTGCTCTCCCGGCCGCGGCGCAGGCGCCCAAGCTGCCGCCGAATGTCGACCCGCAGAACACCATCGTCATGCAGACCACCAAGGGTCCGGTGGTCTTCGTGCTGCGTACCGACATCGCTCCCAAGCACGCCGAGCGCATCAAGAAGCTGGCGCGCGAGGGCTTCTACGACAACGTGCCGTTCCACCGCGTGATCGACGGCTTCATGGCCCAGACCGGCGACGGCCAATATGGCAACGGCACCGGCGGATCGCGCTATCCCGACCTCAAGGCCGAGTTCTCCAACGTGCCCTTCAAGCGCGGCACGGTCGGCATGGCCCGCGCCTCGAGCCCGGACAGCGCGAATTCCCAGTTCTTCATCTGCTTTGGCGACGCCTCGTTCCTGAACGGCCAGTACACGGTGATCGGCCAGGTCGTCTCCGGCATGGAGAACGTCGACAAGCTCAAGCGCGGCGAGCCGGTGCAGAACCCGGACAAGATCGTCTCGATGAAGGTCGCCTCCGACGTCAAGTGAGGCGCTTCCGCGTCCGCAACGTCCATTTCCAAGGAGAAAGTCATGTCCGACAACACGAATTTCCTGCTGCTCGAAACCACGCAGGGACCGGTGAAGATCAAGTTCCGCCCGGATCTTGCTCCGAACCATGTGGCCCGCATCGCCGAGCTCGCCACCGAAGGCTTCTATGACAATGTGCCGTTCCACCGCGTGATCGAGGGCTTCATGGCCCAGACCGGCGACGGCCAGTTCGGCAACGGCACCGGCGGCTCGGGCAAGAAGCTCAAGGCCGAGTTCAACAAGGGCAAGCACGTGCGCGGCACCGCCTCGATGGCGCGGGCTCAGAACCCGGATTCGGGCGACAGCCAGTTCTTCATCTGCTTCGCCGACGCCTCCTTCCTCGACGGCCAGTACACCGTCTGGGGCGAAGTCGTCGAAGGCATGGAAAACGTCGACAAGATCAAGCGCGGCGAGCCGGTGCAGAACCCCGACAAGATCGTGAAGGCTTCCGTCTCCGCCTGATCGACGCCGTTTCGACCGAACTGGTCCCGGGGACGCGCGCGAGCGCGCTCCGGGATCGTCGTTTCCGGGCTTAGGCGCCGCCCGCCGCCCGCCCGTCTTTTCGCGTTCAGCCATCGCCGCCGAAGCCCATGCATGTCGACCTTTTCGATTTCGAGCTCCCGCCCGAGCGCATCGCCCTGCGTCCCGTCTCGCCGCGCGACGCGGCCCGGATGCTCGTCATACGCCCCGGCGCCGAGCCGGAGCTGACGGACGCCCATGTGCGCGACCTGCCGGAGGTGCTGGCGCCCGGCGACGCACTGGTGGTGAACGACACCCGCGTCGTGCCGGCCCGGCTCGACGGCATCCGCCGGCGGACCTCCTCGCAGGGCGAGGGCGTGCATGTCGAGGCGATGCTGCACAAGCGCATCGCCGCCGATACGTGGCTGGTGCTGGCGCGCCCGGGCAAGCGCCTCGCGCCGGGCGACGTGATAGAGTTTTCCGCGCCGGATGGCGTGCGGCATCTTTCCGCCACGCTGGAAGCGAAGGGCGAGGGCGGCGAGGTCACGCTGCGCTTCGAGCTTGGCGGTGCCGAGCTCGACGCCGCCATCGCCGCCATCGGCCACATCCCGCTGCCGCCCTACATCGCGACGCGGCGCCCCGACGACGCGCAGGACCGCAGCGACTACCAGACCATGTTCGCCGCCCATGAGGGCTCGGTCGCCGCGCCGACGGCGGGGCTGCACTTCACGCCCGAGCTGATCGCCCGGCTGGAGGCGCGCGGCATCGCCACCCACCGCCTGACGCTGCATGTCGGGGCGGGCACCTTCCTGCCGGTGAAGGTGGAGGACACGGCCGACCACCGCATGCACGCAGAGTGGGGTGAGGTCTCGGCCGAGACCGCGGCCGCGCTTAACGCCGTGAAGGCGCGCGGTGGGCGGGTCGTCACCATCGGCACCACGGCGACCCGGCTGATCGAGAGCGCCGCCTCGCCTGAGGGCGACTTGCAGGCCTGGCGCGGCGAGACCGACATCTTCATCACGCCCGGCTACCGATTCCGCTATATCGACGGCATGCTGACCAACTTCCACCTGCCGCGCTCGACCCTCGTCATGCTGGTTGCCGCCTTCATCGGGCACGAGCCGCAGAAGCGGGCCTATGCGCACGCGATCCGCGCCGGCTATCGCTTCTATTCCTATGGCGACGCCTGCCTTTTGCTGCCACAAGCGCGTCCATGAACGACCTGTCCACGATCGACTTCCACTACCGCCTGAAGGCCACCGACGGCGCGGCGCGCCTCGGCGAGGTCGTCACCCCGCGCGGCATCGTCAACACGCCGGCCTTCATGCCGGTCGGCACCGCCGCCACGGTGAAGGGCATGTATCCCGAGCAGGTGCGCGAGCTCGGCGCCGACATCGTGCTCGGCAACACCTATCACCTGATGCTGCGTCCGACCGCCGAGCGGGTGGCGGAGCTGGGCGGCCTGCACGCCTTCATGCGCTGGCCCCACCCGATCCTCACCGATTCCGGCGGCTTCCAGATCATGTCGCTGGCCGCGCTCCGGAAGATGAACGAGAAGGGCGTGACCTTCCGTTCGCATATCGACGGCAGCTATCACGAACTCTCGCCCGAACGCTCGGTGGAGATCCAGGGCCTGCTCGGCTCCGACATCCAGATGCAGCTCGACGAATGCGTGCGCCTTCCCGCCAGCCGCGAGGAGATCGCCCGCGCGCTGAACCTCTCGCTGCGTTGGGCCGAGCGTTCGAAGAAGGCGTTCGAGCGCCAGCCGAAAGGCCGGGCGCTGTTCGGCATCGTGCAGGGGGGCGACGACGCGGCGCTGCGCGAGGAATCCGCGCGCGGTCTCGTCGACATCGGCTTTCCCGGCTATTCGATCGGCGGCCTCGCCGTCGGGGAGCCGCAGGCCGTGATGCTCGCCATGCTGGAGGTGGTGAACCCGATCCTGCCGGCGAACCGGCCGCGCTACCTGATGGGCGTGGGCACGCCAGAGGACATCATCGAGAGCGCGGCGCGCGGCGTCGACATGTTCGACTGCGTGATGCCGACCCGCGCCGGCCGGCACGCGCAGGCCTTCACCCGCTTCGGCAAGATCAACCTGAAGAACGCCCGCCACGCCGACGATCCGCGCCCGCTGGACGAGGAGAGCGACTGCCCGGCCGCACGCGACTATTCGCGTGCCTATCTCCACCATCTCACCCGCTGCGACGAGATGCTGGGCGCGATGCTGCTGACCTGGGTGAACCTCGCCTATTACCAGAGCCTGATGGAGGGCATCCGCACGGCGATCGGCGAGGGCCGGTTCGAGGCCTATCGCGCCGAAGTGAAGGACGGCTGGGCGCGCGGCGACATCCCCGCGCGCGGCTGAGGGCACGCCCTCCAAGGCACGAATCGAAAGCGGCCGGGCTTGGAACCCGGCCGCTCACGCTTCGATGGTCTGCCACGATCAGCCGTGCAGCTTGCCGGCGATGGTGGCGACATGGCGACCCTGATAGCGGGCGCCGTCGAGCTCCACCGCCGAAGGCTGGCGGCTACCGTCGGCATTGGCGATGGTCGAGGCGCCGTAGGGCGAGCCGCCCTTGATCTCGTCGACGCCCATCTGGCCCTGGAAGGCGTAGGGCAGACCGACCACCACCATGCCGTGATGCATCAGGGTCGGGATGAAGCCGAGAATGGTCGATTCCTGGCCGCCATGCTGGGTCGCCGAGGCGGTGAACACCGAGCCGACCTTGCCGACCAGCCCGCCGGAGAACCACAGGCCGCCGGTCTGGTCGATGAAGCTGCGCATCTGCGAGGCGACGGTGCCAAAGCGGGTGGGCGCGCCGAAGATGATGGCGTCGTAATCCTTCAGCTCGTCGACGGTGGCGACGGGCGCCTTCTGGTCGAGCTTGAAGTGGTTCGCCTGGGCGACTTCCGTCGGAACGGTCTCCGGCACGCGCTTCACCACCACCTCGGCGCCGGCCTCGCGGGCACCCTCGGCGACGGCCTCGGCCATGGTCTCGAGGTGGCCGTAGGTCGAATAGTAGAGAACGAGAACTTTAGCCATCGGATCAACTCCCTGCATCTCGCTGCGAACCGCGAGGGCGATCCGCTGAATGTCGCGGTGCAAGCTAAGACCGGCATGGCGGGCACAAAAGCCATATGATCGACAGAGTGGTATTGCATCCGCGCAATCGAAACCCGGTCGACGGCCGCCATCTTCGCGTGGGAGGCGGACATATGGGACAACCTCGCGCGCGGCTTGCCTTCGGCGGGCGAAACCCTTAATCCCCCGGTACGTGGGAGAGCCCGTAGCTCAGCCGGTAGAGCACGTGACTTTTAATCATGGGGTCCTGGGTTCGAGTCCCAGCGGGCTCACCACGCGTAAGGCATTGATAGATATAAGATAATCGGCGTCTTGCGCCGCTCGCCGGAAGAGAACATGAGGCGGTTTGAACCCGTCTCACGTCTCGCCCGAGATCCGCAGGGCTTTCTCTTGTTCGCTCGCGGCTTCGGCGGCCGTTTTCGAACGATGGACGAACCCGCCGATCAGCCGGCGACGGCGGACGCAACCGAGGCGACGGGCGCCGCTTGGAGGGCCTGAATGCCGCTCCAGCCATGCCAGCCGACATACACACCCACGGCGACGAGGAGCGCGCCGGAGAGATAGGGCGCCCGCCGGGCGGCCGTCGAGAACCAGCTCCACCGCTTCGAGGCGTGCTGGACGCTCAGCGCCGCCGCCGCACCGACCACGACGAGCGTGACGGCAAGGCCGATCGAGAAGCAGAGCACGAGGCCGAACCCCAGCGTGAACTCGCGCAGTTGCAGACAAAGCAGCAGCACCGTGATGGCGGCCGGGCAGGGGATAAGCCCGCCGGTCAGGCCGAAGAGAACGATCTGCCAGGTGGTCACGTTGCGATCGGCGAAGCGCTTGCGGATGTCGTTGGCATGCGCCAGCTCGTGCGCATCCTGATAGCCGTCCGTTCCGACCTCGAGGCCGCGCAGTTCCTCGTGCAGATGGTCGTGCCCCTCCGAGCTCTTGAGGAACGACACATCGAAGTCATGCGAATGATTGCCGTGCCCGAGCGCCAGGCGAACCATGAAGTCGAACGGCTCGGGAATCGCCTCCACGCTCTCGATGTAGCTGCCGCGCTCGGCGAAGGCGAAGCTCTGGCTGCGGCCGTCCGGACGCTCGATGGTGAGCTTCACCTCGCCCGCCGTCCACGGCTTGCCGCGCTCGGGGCTGAAGCGCCAGTGGGCGTCGCCGTGCCCATGATCGTGCAGTTCCAGCTTGTGGAGCCCATGGCCGGTGTCGATCATCCGCACATCCGACGTGCCGTGCCCATGATCGTGGCCGCCGTGATCATGATCGCCATGATCGTGACCATGGCTGTGATCATGCCCATGGCTGGAACCGTGATCGTGCCCCATCGCCAGCTTCGCGCGCTGCTGGTCCTCGTAGGTCCGCCAGAGCATCCATGCCGCCATGGCAACGATGACGAACGCCGAGACGAGCTGCAGATACGGCTCGAAGGTTTCTGGGGCGATCCCCCGCCAGAGGTACGTGCCGCCGAGCGCGATGATCCAGACGATCAGCGTGTGCGATGCCGTGGCGGCGAGGCCGAGGAGAACCGCCTGGCTCACGGTGCCGCGGACGGCGACGATGAAGGCGGCCATCATCGTCTTGGAATGCCCGGGCTCCAGCCCGTGGAGCGCGCCGAGCAAGATGGCGCTGGGAATGAAGAGCCACGCGTGGGTGGTACTTTGCTGGATCAGCTCGGCGAATGTGGGCATGGGACCTCAGAGATATTTGATGATTTCCTTGAAATCGTCGATCGAGCGCCGCTCATCCCGCTCCAAAGGCGCCACGACTTCATCGAGGCAATGATCGAGATGGTCCTGGATAAGGGTCTTCTTGGCCTGACTGATCGCCTTTTCCACGGCGTGGAGCTGCTGGGCGATGTCGAGGCACGTCCGACCGGACTCCAGCATCTCGATCACCGTGCGCAGGTGGCCGTGAGAACGCTTGAGGCGCTTCACGATCTGCGGGTGGCTCGCGTGGACATGCGGATGCTCGTTCATGGCTGACTCCTATCCCCCCTAGGGGGTTATGTCCATCCCCTCTGGGGGGATATGTTGATGGCAGATTTTCGCACGGGGTCGCCGCGCGGCCAACGCGGCGCTGTTAAAGCATTGATGGATTGGTGCGCGAGCCATTGCGCTTCGCTTCAGTCCCGTGCCGGCATTGCTGTGCCGTCGCGGCCGGGTGGCCGAGACTCGCGATCGCGGCGCAAATTTTCGACCTCGCCGACCACGACCATGCGGGCCGCCGGAACAAATTGCGGTCTCGGAATTTCTATCAGCGGTTGTCAACGCCTGCGTCGCAGGTCGGCCTGTCGCTGCGGCAACCCCAGCACGCTGTTCCCTGAAGATGTGAGTTGACACCTGCATTGCCGGTCGTGTTCTATCGTCCTTATCTGCCAGAGTCGCGCTAACCTCGGCGATATATGTAGTAATTATTGCGCATAGATCTGTACGCGCCGCAGAAATGTGCAGTATTGAATTCGACAAATAAATAAATAATGAAATTCGAAATATTGTCGACTTCATGTAGAGGTAATATAGTCCTTACGACGTGAGCGGTTACGCCGGGCAGGCGGTGCGGGTTCTTTCGCCTCGTTTGCCCGGCCTTCTTCCTCGGAGCGGCGGTGCCTCATGCAGCAGAATGCCATCTATCTCCACTTTCCCGATCGTGCCGCCGCGCTGGCCATGGGCGCGGCACTCGCGGGCGGGGAGAGAGTCGAGCAGCTCGCGCCGGAAGGCGTCTATGCCGGCACCTATTGGCGGATGGACGATATTGGCACGCTCTACCGGCCGACCGGCGCCATGGACGGGGTGGGCGCGCCGCTCTACGAGGCGCTGGCGGGCTATTACGTCAATATGGTGTGGTGCGGGCCCGTTGAGACGCTGCCGGACGCCATCGACGCCTTCCGCATCTATCCCGACACGCCGTTTGCCGTGCAGGCCGGGCGTGCTTCCTGAGCGATCCTTCGCCCCCCTAGGGCGGCGGACTTTCGTGGTCTAGCGGGCTGCCGGACGGCTCGACGCCAGCGTCTCGACCGACTTCAGGTGCCGCTGGGAGACCGGCGTCGACAGGCCGTTGCTGAGGCGGAGCATCCCGGTGCGCCCGGTGCGGGCGAAGCTCTCCACCGCCTCATCCGCCACCCACCAGGAACGGTGCACCTGCCGCCCGGCCGTCGGCGCAGTCTCGGCCATCGCGTCGCTCAGGCGCAGCAGCAGGAGCGCCGAGCCGCGCTCCGTGTGCACGCGCACATAGTGGTCTTCCATCTCGAGGCAGATCAGCCGGCCGCGCAGTTCCGGGGCAAGGCGCTGGACGAGGCGGCTCTCCACAAGCTGTGGCACGGCGGGGCGCACGTCCGGCACGATGGCGGCCGGCAGCGCGCCCGCCATTTCCCGAGGGGTGGGCGGGCAGATCGCGGCGGTTTCGGGCGTGCGGGCGAGAGCGGCGCGGGCGATCAGCCACACGCCGGAGCCGACGAGGACGATCTGCACGTATTTCTCGCCGAGTTCGAGAAGGGTCACCTGCCATCCGGTGAACAGGTAGGTCGCCGGCGCGACGATAAGGAGCATCGGGAAGGCGGCGAGTGCGATGATCGCCGCCCTCTTCGCCGCCGGGCGCGCCTCCGCGAACAGGCCCGCATTGCCGAGCAGTTCCTCGGTGATCGCCATCACGACGAACCAGCTCGCCAGCATTCCGCTCCAGTAGATGAGCCCGGAGAGAAAGGGCTCGTCATCGGTGCCGAACGGACCGACCCAGGCGAAGGCCGGGCCGAGGGCGAGGGCGAACCCCACCTCCGCGGTCCAGCGCGGCAGCCGGACGGCGGGGTGGAAACTGGCGAATTCACGCATCGTGAACGGTCCCGATTCCTGTGTCGGGGCACCGTTGACGAAGAGTTTGGCGCAATTGCGAAACCGGGCTGGAGGCGGCCGGGTGCGGCGGGGATTGTGCGGCGGTCCGCAAGACCTGCGTTTTCACTCACGAAGAGCCGCTGCATGAGAAACGCCGACCTGACCTGCATCAGGCCGTTCTCGATCGTCCCTGCCATGATGATCGCGATCCTGTCGCTCGCCCCGAGGCCGGCGAGAGCCGACGAGGCCGCGCCGCCCGAAACGGCCCCGCGCGAAACCGCCGAGCCCATGAGCGGCTGGGACTTCGACACCGCCAGCGCCGATCTGCGCTCCACGGTGAGCGAGCAGCTCACCTTCGCCAACCAGCGGCTGGCGGAGTGGAAGGTCATCCTCGGCGGCGGGGCGATGATCGCGCCGAAATATGAAGGCTCGAACGAGCTCGACGTGCAGCCGATCCCGTTCTTCGCCGCAAGCTTCGGCGAGTGGGTGAAGGTCGACCCGCGCGCGGTCTCGATAAGCCTGTACGAGCTCGGCAATCTGCGCTTCAGCGGCCAGGTCGGCTACGACCGCGGGCGCAAGGAGGACGATTCCGACAAGCTGCGCGGCCTCGGCGACATCGACGTCGGCGCTGTAGTCGGCGGCACGGTGCAGTTCGGCACCGACCCGTTCGACTTCTACGCCTCGTTCAGCCAGATCATCGGCGGCAGCGACGGCATCGAGGTCACGTTCGGCGGCGACTTCGCGCAGACCATTGACCGCTTCCGCCTGTCGGCCGGCCTGTCGACCACCTGGGCCGACGGGGACTACATGCAGACCTTCTTCGGCGTGACGCCGGAACAGTCCGCGCGCTCGGGCCTGCCCGCCTATTCGATCGGCGCGGGCTTCAAGCGCGTCGATCTCGACCTCGCCGTCACCTATGCGGTCAGCGAGCACTGGGTCGTGCGCGGGCAGGTCGGCCTCGGCTACCTGCTCGGCGACGTCGCCGACAGCCCGATCGTGCAGGAAGAGTTCCAGCCATCGGTCACATTCGCCGTCGGCTACCGCTTCTGAGCGGCGCCGACGCGGAAAGCCCGGTGCCCAGGTCTGCGAGCCCCCGAGGGCCCGGGCACCGGGCTGCTATTCCCGGAAGCGGAACCGGACGCGGGTCTACATGAACGTCACCTGCCCGGTGGAGATGTCGTAGACGCCGGCCGCAGCCGTCAGCTTGCCCACGCTGTGCAGATCCGACAGGATCGGCGCCGCGGTCTTCGCCCGCTCCGCGTTCAGCTGCGCGTTCTTCGCCGTCGCGGCGGCGAGCAGATCTTCCGCCTTGTCGTCCATCGCGGCATACACCGCCGGCCGGATGGCATTGACGAGGCTCGGCAGGTGGCCGGGCGGCAGGGTCCTGTCCTTGATCGACTTGATCGTGGCGTCGACCGCGCCGCAGGACGAATGGCCGAGCACCAGGATCGTGCCGATGCCGAGCACGGCGGCGCCGTATTCGAGGCTGGCGAGGCCGTCCTCGTTGATGAAGTTGCCGGCGACGCGGACGATGAACAGCTCACCCGGTCCCTGGTCGAAGATCAACTCGGGAACGACGCGCGAATCCGAGCAGGTGACGATGGCGGCGAAGGGCTGCTGCCCGAGCGAGCGCTTGGAGCGGCCGACCGAATGGTCGGTGTTGATCGGCGCATTGGCGACGTAGCGCGCATTGCCTTCCTTGAGACGCGTCAGCGCGTCCTGCGAGCCGGCGGGAGCCGCCGTCTGGGCGGAAGCCCGGGACATGAAGGCACCCGTCAGCGAGAGGGCGAGGCCGCCCGCGATCAGACGTCGCCGGTCGAGCAAACCCATCGAACAGTCACGGCACATGGCCAACCCCCCAGTTGTTTGTTGCCAGGATGCGCAAAAAGGGCGCGCACGCTTTTTTCAATAGGAAGCTGAGGCAATGCCGACTATCCGGAAACCGCAAAGCTGGCGGTGGCGGCGGCCGATTTCCCTTGTCGCTCCGTTCATTAGGAGGTGAGCGTCGCGGACGGCGTCTCCTCGAACATCTGTTTGTAATCGCCGGCGAAGCGACCCAGATGCAGGAAGCCGAGCCGCATCGCCACCTGCGTGACGCTGGTCTCCTCCGGCGTGGCGGCGAGCAGCATCGCCCGCGCCCGGCTGAGGCGGCACAGCCGCAGATAGGCGAGGGGCGAGATGCCGACATATTCGCGGAACGCGTATTGGAGCGTGCGCTCGCACACGCCCACGGCGGCGCAGATGTCGGCGAGGGTGGGAAGATCGTCGCCCTCCATGCGCTCCTCGACGAAGGCGCGCGCCGACTGGCAGATCCGCAGCGCCCGCGCCCGGGTGGGGGGCGGCGGAGAGGCGGTGCCCTGCCTAGCCGCCACCACCACGGCCTGCACCACGGACTGGAAGACGAGCCGGTCCAGCACGCGGGGATCGGGATGGTCGCCGTCGTCGGCCTCGGCGCTCTCCAGCCACAGGTCCACCGCCTGCCGTAGCTCGGGGAGGGCGGCCGGCAGGGCCGTCAACGCGCGCGGCGCGTCCTCCCACCGCTCGGGATCGAGCGCGCAGGCCGCGTGCTGGAACGCCTGCTGGCTGAAGCCGACATAGAAGGTGCGCGCCCCGGCGGGCACGCGCAGGTCGAATTCGGTGTTCTCCGGCATGAAGAAGATCGCATCCTCCGCACCGGCGCAGCGGTCGGTGAAGCGGAACGCCGGATCGGGCGTGCATTGCGAGACCGTGCACAGATCGGCCGGCGTGGCTCCCAGCTTCTGGACCGCCGCATATTGCGTCTCGCGCACGATCTGCGCCCCCGACAGGCCGAGGCTGTCCATGCGCGCGACGCGCCGGCCGGGGCTGAGCTGGAAGCACTGCATGGAGAAGCGCGGCTGCAACGCCGCCTGAAGCGCGGCGTCCTCGATCTCCACCGAGCGCAGGTCCTCCTCGCGCGGATGCTCGCCGCACATATCCCCGTCCCCGTCCCCGGGAGGAGGGAGCGGAGTGCCGGGGGCTGCCTCTCCCGCCGGGAGAGCTCCGGTGTGCCAAGCCGATTCCATGTGCCCTCGTGTCGACCCGCCGCACGGTAGAGCAGCGGGCACGACTATACCTGCGAAACCTGGCAAACCGCCACCCGACCTTCCCAAGGGGCGAGAGCGGTTCCGTCCGGGCCGTTACGGCGAAGGGCGTGCGCGAATACATCTTGGCCGGCACGGCGCTACCGGCGATAATCTCACCGCGAGGCCGGAGTCCGACGGCCGCGAGCTTAGGATCGCCCGCGAGGCGCCATGAGTGCGGCCAACGTCTCCCGCTCCCGTCTCCTGTCGTCCTTTCCGGTCGACCTCGGCTGGCGCAATGTCAGCTTCGCGCTGCGGATCGGGATTGCCGGCGTCGCGGCCCTCGCCATCGCCTACCAGCTCGAGATGCAGGACCCCCAATGGGCGATCCTGACCGTCTATCTCCTCGCCCAGCCAACCGCGGGCGGCGCGCTCGCCAAGAGCGCGTATCGCGTGGTCGGGACGGTCGGTGGCGCCTTCGCCGGGCTGCTGATCCTGAAGCTCTACGCCGAGGCGGCGGTGCCGCTGGTGGGCTGCGTCGCGCTCTGGTTCGGCGGCTGCTTCTATGCCGGCGCGCGGCTGCGCAACTACGCCTCCTACGGCTTCATGCTGTCGGGCTACACCGCGCTGCTGGTGGCGCTCGAAGGCGCGACCGACCCGATGAACGCCTGGTCGATCGCCGCCGACCGCACCGGCGAGATCATCATCGGCATCGCCTGCGCCACCGCGGCGACCGTGCTGGTGATGCCGCGCTATGCCGGTGTCGTGCTGCGCGAGCAGATGGCGCGGCTCGTCAGCGAACTCGCCCATTACGGGGCGACCGCGCTGCGCCCGGGCACTTCGCTCGCCGCCTTCGCGGCGCTGCGCCGGCAGATGGTGGAGGCGATCGTCAGCTTCGACGCGCTGCGCTCCTACACAGTGTTCGAGGCGCCGGAAATGCGGGCCGACGACGTGCTGCTGCGCCGCGCGGTGCGCGAGTTCCTGCGCGTGCTCGCCGTGGCGCGCGGGCTCTACATGCGGATCGGCGACTTCCGCGTCGAAGGCGCCGGGCCGGTCCTCGCGCAGATGCAGCCGGCGATGGAGGCGACCGCGGCGACGCTCGACCGAATCGCCGCGAACCCCAACGCCTTCGCCGACCTGCACGCCGTGCGCAGGGAATTGCTGGCCGCGCGGGCCGGCCTCGGCGCGGGCGCGCAGCGGCTGGAGGCGATGGCCGGCACGGTGCCGTTCGAGCCGCTGGCCGACGGGCTGCTCATCCTGCGCCGCTCAGGGGACCTGCTGCACGGCCTCTCCATGGTGATGGTGAGCGAGGCGGCGAGCGTGCGTGCGCGCCGTCCGACCTCGGTGCGGCGCCCGCAGCACACATTGCCGGCCTCCGCGCGCGTCGAGGCGGTGCTGATCGGCCTGCGCGCGGTGCTCGCCATCGTCCTCGCCAGCCTCTTCTGGGCCGCGACCGAATGGACCTACGGCTTCAACGCGCTGACCGGCGTCGGGCTGATGCTGTTCTTCTCGGTCAACCAGGACCGGCCCGGCAAGCTCGGCCTGCCGGTGATGATCTGGACCGTGCTCGCCCTCGTCATCTCCTATGCCGCGATGGTGCTGGTGCTGCCGCGCATCGAGGGGTTCGAGGCGCTCGCCCTGTTCCTCGTCCTTCTCCTCCTGCCCGGCGGGCTGATGGCCGGCACGCCGCAGTTGATGTGGCCCGGCGTCATGCTGGCCGGCTTCATCGGCGCCCAGCTCGGCACCGGCAACGTGTTCCGGCCGGACGACATCGCCTTCTTCAACTCCAACCTCGCCTTCGTGCTCGGCATGGCGACGTGCCTCGGCTTTCTCGCCCTGGTGCCGGTCACCTCGACGGCGACCCGCACCGCCTTCTGGAGAAAAGTGATCGGCCGGCTGCTGCCGGAAGCGGCGCGCGGGGTGCGCCACGAGCGGCGGATCCTCGGGCAGGTCCTCGACATGCTGGCGGAGCTGCTGCCGCGCCTGTCGCTCGACCGGACGCCGGATGAGGATTTCCTGCGCGGCGCGCTCGGCGCCGCCTCGACGGCTCTCGAGCTCGGCCGGCTCAACCGCCTGCGCCGCGACCCGGACCTGCCGCCCGAGGTGGCAGCGCTGCTCACCACCTTCCTGGCGCGCTTCGCTGGGATGCTGGAAAGCCTGCCGCAGGCGGGGGAGGCGCGGGCAGGGCGGCTCGCGGAGGCCGAGGCCGAGGTGCGCTCGGCGCGCGCCGTCCTCGCCGGGCTGGCGCTGCGGCCGGGCGAGCCGGGTGCAGCGCTGACGGTGCGCGCCGGCGCGTCGCTGCGCTTCATCTCGGACCGCTTCGACATCGACCGGGCCTTCCTCACCCGTTCGCTCGCGGAGGAATGAGCGTTGCTGTTCGCGCCGCAGATCGCCTTCCACGCGCCCGAGGCGTTCGGCTTCTACCTGCCGCCGCTTTTGATGTGGGGGCTGGTCGCGCTGCCGCCGTTCTTGGTATTGCGCTGGCTGCTGGGCCTGGCGGGCTTCTACCGCCTCGTCTGGCACCGGCCGCTGTTCGACACGGCATTCTACGTCATCCTGCTCGGCGTGCTCCTGCTCGCCTTGCCGATTCTCGCGGGAGGACAGGGATGAACCGGGGCGGCGCCCTGCTTCGCGTCGGCATCACCTGCGTCGCGGTCGCGGCCGCGCTGGCGATCGGCTGGCAGCTCTGGATCTACTACACGCTCTCGCCCTGGACCCGCGACGCGCGGGTGCTGGCCAACGTGATCGAGATCGCCCCGGACGTGTCCGGGCTGGTGAGCGCCGTCAACGTTGCCGACAACCAGCTCGTCCACAAGGGCGACGTGCTGTTCGTCATCGACCAGCAGCGCTTCAAGGTCGCGGCCGAGCAGGCGAGGGCGCAGGTGGCGCTGAAGGTGCAGGCGCTGAAATACGCGCAGGACACCGCCAATCGCGACACGAGCCTCGTCCGCGACGACAGCGAGGCGATCTCGGTGCAGACGGTCGAGCGCACCTCGGTCTCGGCGGCCGAGGCCGAAGCCGAACTGCAGGCCGCGCAGGCGGCGCTCGACACGGCCGAGCTCAACCTGACCCGCAGCGAAGTGCGCGCGCCGGTCGAGGGCTACGTCACCAATCTCAACGTCTTCGTCGGCAACTACACCACGGTCGGCAAGGGCGCGATGGCGCTGGTCGATCGCAACTCCTTCTATGTCTATGCCTATTTCATGGAGACCAAGCTGCCGGCGATACGCGACGGCGATCCCGCACGGGTCGAGCTGATGGCCGGCGGGGTGGTGATCGATGGTGTGGTCGAGGGGCTGAGCCGCGCCATCGCCAACACCACCGACCAGAGCGGCCTGCTCGCCAATGTGAACCCCGAGTTCGACTGGATCCGGCTCGCCCAGCGCATTCCGGTCCGCATCAAGCTCGGCCCGCTGCCGTCCGGCGTCGAGCTCGCCGCCGGCATGTCGGCGACGGTGATCGTCACTCCGCGGCGATGATCGCGCACACGTGAGCACGGTCGTCCCATAGCCAAGGCCGATGATGTCGTTCCCCGCGCCGGGCTCGATTCCGGCGCCGAGGCCGGCCGTCTACGTCGCGGCCTCGCGACGAGAAAGGTAATCCATTCTGCATCCGGTTGAATTTCATGCTGACGCATAGGTCGCGTGCGAGATGATCGGGTCACAAGTGCGAGCGAACGGTGCTAGGTTCCCCGCCGCAAGCTTTTGTTAACCAACGAAGCGAGCGGCAGGGTGGACGGGTATTCGATCAGCAGGCGTTTCAGGCCGATGCCGCGCGGGCGCATCGGCACCATCATCACCGTGCTGGTGGCCGTCGCCTCCCTTTCGGTGGTCGCGGTCATGGTCGAGACGGTCCGCATGGCCTATCGCGACGCCGAGTACCGCGCCGAGCGCGAGGGCCTCGGCCTGCTGCAGGCGAGCGAGAGCTACATCGCCAGCCGGCTCAGGGTCTGGGACCTGGCGCTCGAGATGAGCGTCGATCTGGTGCAGGACCCGCGCTTCTCGTCCACGCCGGTCGCCGACAAGAACGCGCTGCTGGCCAATCTGGCGTCGAAGATCAGCTTCATCGGTTCGCTGCTGGTGCTCGACAGCAACGGCAACATCGTGCTCGACCCGCTGTCGCCGCAGCCGCGGCTGGGCAATTTCGCCGACCGCGACTATTTCCTGGCGCAGAAGCCGAGGGATGCCGGGCTCTATATCAGCCAGCCCTTCCGCAGCCGCCTGCGCAACAACGACCCAAGCATCGGCATCAGCCGCCGAATCTCGAATCCCGACGGCTCGTTCGGAGGAATCGTCCTCATCGCCATCCGCCTGAACTCGATCCGGGACCTGTTCAGCAGCCTCGATCCGGGCCAGCGCGGCTCCATCACCCTGTTCAATGCCGCCGGCCGCGTACTGATGCGCCAGCCGTCGCTGGACGGCACGGGCGACACCGACATCGACCTGTCGAGCAGCTCCACCTTCGCGCGCATGCTCCAGGAGAGATCGGGGACATTCACCGCGGTAGCCATCACCGACGGCACCGAGCGGCTCTATAATTTCTCCCAGATCCCGGGCACCGATCTCTTCATGGCGGTCGGACTCGCCTGGAACGACATCCTCTCCGGATGGTGGTTCCGGCTCTACATGACCGTCGCCTTCACCTTGACGCTCTGCCTTCTCGCCCTCGTCGTCGCGATCCGGTTGCAGCGGGAGCTGGCGCGGCGGGAGCGGGTCGAGAACGAACTGGCGAAGCTGGCGCGCACCGATCCGCTGACCGAGCTCGCCAACCGGCGCGTCTTCGACGAGAGCCTGGAGCGGGAATGGCGGCGCACGAAGCGCACCCACAAGGAACTCTCGCTGCTGCTGGTCGATTCCGACCACTTCAAGCAGGTCAATGACCGCCATGGCCACACCATCGGCGACCGCGTGCTCAAGAAGATCGGCGACGTGCTGGCTCGCCATGCCCGCCGCGCGGGCGACCTCGCCGTGCGCTATGGCGGCGAGGAATTCGCGATGATCCTGCCCGATACGCCGGCCGAGGGCGCGTGCAAGCTCGCCTCCGAAATCTGCCAGGCGGTCGAGGAGGAGACCGGGCACATGACCTCGCTCTCCCAGGCCTGCACGGTGAGCATCGGCGTCGCCTCCTCCCACGCGCATGTGGCGACCGCGAGCCAGCTCGTGAAGGAAGCGGACGCCGCGCTCTACCTCGCCAAGGAAGCGGGCCGCAATTGCGTCAAGTGCTTCGAGCCGCCGCTGAAGGGAACGGCGTTCCCGGCGACGTAGGGGGCTGGCGCCGGACGAGAGTCGGGGAGGGGACGGGCACGGCCCCGCCTGCCGCAACGCGAGGCGGAGGGCGGCGGAGCACTGTCATCGTGGCACCCCTTTCGCATGTCACACGGGTCGAGTAGAAGCGCCCACGAACCCTCCGTGGGCGAGCGAGGAACTGGGGAAGCGCATGACCGCCATAGTCGATATCGTTGGGCGTGAGATTCTGGACAGCCGCGGCAACCCGACCGTCGAGGTCGATGTGGTGCTGGAGGATGGCTCGAAGGGTCGCGCCGCCGTTCCCTCGGGCGCCTCGACCGGCGCGCACGAGGCCGTGGAGCTTCGGGACGGCGACAAGGAGCGCTATCTCGGCAAGGGCGTGACCAAGGCGGTCGACGCGGTCAATGGCGAGATCTTCGACGCCATCGGCGGCATGGATGCCGAGGACCAGGTGGCGATCGACCAGATCCTGATCGACCTTGACGGCACGCCTAACAAGGCGCGGCTCGGCGCCAACGCCATTCTCGGCGTCTCGCTGGCGCTCGCCAAGGCGGCGGCGGCAGCGCGCGACCTGCCGCTCTACCGCTATATCGGCGGCACCAATGCCCGCACCCTGCCGGTGCCGATGATGAACATCGTCAATGGCGGCGCCCATGCCGACAATCCGATCGACTTCCAGGAATTCATGATCCTGCCGGTCGGCGCGCCGACCTTCGCCGAGGCGCTGCGCACCGGCTCGGAGATCTTCCACACGTTGAAGAAGGCGCTCAAGGACGCCGGGCACAACACCAATGTCGGTGACGAGGGCGGCTTCGCGCCGAACCTGCCGTCCGCCGACGCGGCGCTGGGCTTCGTGATGAAGGCGATCGAATCGGCCGGCTACACCCCGGGCGAGGACGTGTGCATCGGCCTCGACTGTGCCGCGACCGAGTTCTTCAAGAACGGCAAGTACGACTATGAGGGCGAGGGCACCGTCCGCGACGTCGAGGCGCAGGTGGCCTACCTCGCCGACCTCGTGGCGCGCTACCCCATCGTTACCGTCGAGGACGCCATGTCCGAGGACGACTGGGAGGGCTGGAAGCTGCTCACCGACGCGATCGGCTCCAAGTGCCAGCTGGTCGGCGACGACCTGTTCGTGACCAACGTCACGCGCCTGTCGGCCGGCATCAAGCAGGGCGTCGGAAACTCGATCCTGGTCAAGGTGAACCAGATCGGCTCGCTGACCGAGACGCTGAACGCGGTCGAGATGGCCCACAAGGCCGGCTACACGGCGGTGATGTCGCACCGCTCGGGCGAGACCGAGGATTCGACCATCGCCGACCTCGCCGTCGCGACCAATTGCGGGCAGATCAAGACCGGCTCGCTGGCCCGCTCCGACCGCACCGCCAAGTACAACCAGCTCCTGCGCATCGAGCAGGAACTCGGGCCGCAGGCGCTCTATGCCGGCCGCGCGGCGCTGAAGGCGCTGGGCTGAGTCGCGAGGACTGCCGCCGCGGCGCCCGCCTCTCAGGCGTCGCCGGCATCCATTAGCCGACCACATAAACGATCCCGGCGGGCATCCCCTCCGGGATCGTTTCTTTTTCGGCGTGCCGAAGCGAGGAGCGGGGAGGGCGACATGCGCACGTCGCTTTTTGCCCGCAGAGTTAACGGAGCCTCAACCCGCGCGCGGCTAGGCTCCGCTCCATGATCATTCGCACCCGCTGGCGCTCCTTCTTCCAGACCGTCACCCTGCATCTCGGGGCGGCGGCGCTGATCGGCTATTTCGCCTTCCAGGGCTATAACGGGCAGTACGGGCTTCTGGCCCGACGCCACTTCGAGCAGGAGCTCGCCGACCTCACGGCGCAGCGCGACGACATCCGCTCCCGGCGCGAGGCGCTGGAGGCCAAGGTGGCGCTGCTCTCGCCCGAGCGGATCGACGCCGACACGCTCGACGAGGAGGCGAGGGCGCTGCTCAACCTCGTCAATCCCAAGGATCTCGTTTTGCTGCGCACCCCCGGAACGACGGCGCGCCCGGAATAATCATGCGGAACCGCATTTTCGGCGCAGCGTTGGTATGCCACATACGCAGGGCGGGAAGTGGCGCGATTGCAAAAGCTTAACTTGATGTGAGCTAATTTCGTTCTTAAACTATATTTCAGTTAAAATCCGGAAACCGCTGCGTCTACAGCATGTTGTGCGCTGCAGCATTGCGCTGAAAGCGTAGCGCAGTGTCCGAAGGTGCGTTATTAAGCTCGGCAAATTCCGCAACGAGCTGAGGATGCGCCATGGTAGTTGCCGCCAAGAAATCGGCCGCCAGCAAGACCGTCGCCAAAGCCGCCGCGCCCAAGGGAACTTCCCGGCGTTCGGAGAAGGCCCCGACGGTTCCCGACTTCACCAAGGCGGAAGAGCTCGACGCCTACCGCGACATGCTGAGGATCCGCCGCTTCGAGGAGAAGGCGGGCCAGATGTACGGCATGGGCCTGATCGGCGGCTTCTGCCACCTCTATATCGGCCAGGAAGCGGTCGTGATCGGCATGCAGGCGGCGCTGAAGGATGGCGACCAGGTCATCACCGGCTACCGCGACCACGGCCACATGCTGGCCTGCGGCATGGACCCCAAGGGCGTCATGGCCGAACTCACCGGCCGCCGCGGCGGCTATTCCAAGGGCAAGGGCGGCTCGATGCACATGTTCAGCATCGAGAAGGGCTTCTTCGGCGGCCACGGCATCGTCGGCGCGCAGGTCTCGCTCGGCACGGGCCTCTCCTTCGCCAACCACTACCGCGAGGACGGTGCGGTCTGCCTGACCTATTTCGGCGACGGCGCGGCCAATCAGGGCCAGGTCTATGAGAGCTTCAACATGGCGGAGCTCTGGAAGCTGCCGGTGGTCTACATCATCGAGAACAACAAGTACGCCATGGGCACCGCGGTGAATCGCGCCACCGCCCAGGCGGACTTCTCCAAGCGCGGCAGCTCGTTCAACATTCCCGGCGAGCAGGTCGACGGCATGGACGTGCGCGCGGTGAAGGCCGCCGGCGAGCGCGCGGTCGAGTTCGCCCGCTCCGGCAAGGGCCCCTACATCCTCGAAATGCTCACCTACCGCTATCGCGGCCACTCCATGTCCGACCCGGCCAAGTACCGGTCGAAGGAGGAGGTGCAGAAGATGCGTACCGAGCACGACCCGATCGAACAGGTGCGCGCGCGTCTGCTGGACAAGAAGTGGGCGAGCGAGGACGAGCTCAAGGCGATCGACGCCGAGATCCGCGACGTCATGAACGCGGCTGCCGACTTCGCCTCGCACGATCCCGAGCCGGATGCTTCCGAGCTCTATACCGACGTCCTGCGCTGAGCGGCGGGGCCATCGGATGCTCGTCGAGCTGTTCTGGGCCGCGATCGTCGCCGGGGCGTCTTCCGCCGTGGTGATCTGGGTTCTCGCGACCCGGGCCGCCTTCGGCGTCGTTTCGGCGGGCCATCCGAGCCTCGCAGATCGCATCCGCCTCGTGCTGTGGCCCTTCGGGGTCCGCCACTCGGCCGCGGTGTCCGCCGAAACCGCCGCCAGCTTCAACAAGATGCTGGTCGGCTTCTTCATAGCCCTTCTCGTGGCCATCGCTTCGGTGGCCGTCTACAGCAACCTGACGTTCGTGCCACCCGCACGGATGCAGTGACGCGCGATCTTGCCGAGGAACGCCGCCATGTCGACCGAAATACTGATGCCGGCCCTCTCCCCCACCATGGAGAAGGGCAATATCGCCAAGTGGCTCAAGAAGGAGGGTGACACCGTCAGGTCCGGCGACGTCATCGCCGAGATCGAGACCGACAAGGCGACCATGGAGGTCGAGGCGATCGACGAGGGCACGCTGGGCAAGATCCTGGTTCCCGAGGGCTCGCAGGACGTCGCGGTCAACACGCCGATCGCGGTGATCCTCGCCGATGGCGAGGACGCCAGCGCCATCGGCTCCGCGCCCAAGGCCGCCGAATCGGCCCCGCCGGTGGAAGCCGCCCCGCTCGCTCCCTCGCCGGTGGCGAGCGCTGCGCCGGCGACCCCCGCGAGCGTCACCTCGGCCGTGGCGGCCCCGCCGCAGCCCGAGACGGTGCCCGAGCCCGACGTGCCGGAAGGCACGGAGATGGTGAACCTCACCATGCGCGAGGCGCTGCGCGATGCCATGGCCGAGGAGATGCGCCGCGATGGCGACGTCTTCGTCATGGGCGAGGAGGTCGCCGAATATCAGGGCGCCTACAAGATCACCCAGGGCCTGCTGCAGGAATTCGGCGCCAAGCGCGTCATCGACACTCCGATCACCGAGCATGGCTTCGCGGGCGTCGGCGTCGGCGCGGCGATGGCGGGGCTGAAGCCGATCGTCGAGTTCATGACCTTCAACTTCGCCATGCAGGCGATGGACCAGATCATCAACTCGGCGGCGAAGACGCACTACATGTCGGGCGGGCAGATCGGCTGTTCCATCGTGTTCCGTGGCCCGAACGGCGCGGCGGCGCGCGTCGCGGCCCAGCACAGCCAGGACTTCACCGCCTGGTACAGCCACATCCCCGGCCTCAAGGTGGTCGCGCCCTACACGGCGGCGGACGCCAAGGGCCTGTTGAAGGCGGCGATCCGCGATCCCAACCCGGTCGTGTTCCTCGAGAACGAGATCCTCTACGGCCACTCCTCGCCGGTGCCGAAGCTCGACGACTTCGTGATCCCGATCGGCAAGGCGCGCATCGCGCGGCCCGGCAAGGACGTCACGCTTGTCGCCTGGTCGATCGGCATGAACTACGCGCTCAAGGCGGCCGAGGAGCTCGCCAAGCTCGGCATCGACGCCGAGGTGATCGACCTGCGCACCATCCGCCCGATGGACGTCGATTCGATCGTCGCCTCGGTGCAGAAGACTGGGCGCTGCGTCACGGTCGAGGAGGGCTGGCACCAGTCCGGCGTCGGCGCCGAGATTGTCGCCCAGCTCATGGAGAAGGCGTTCGACTATCTCGACGCCCCCGTGCTGCGCGTCACCGGCAAGGACGTGCCCATGCCCTACGCCGCCAATCTCGAAAAGCTCGCCCTGCCGTCGGTGCAGGAGGTCGTCGAGGCCGCGCGGGCCGTCACCTATCGCTGAGGCGGGAGTTCGCTATGTCCATCGACATTCTGATGCCTGCCCTGTCTCCGACCATGGAGAAGGGCAACCTCGCCAAATGGCTGAAGAAGGAAGGCGACAAGGTCGCGCCGGGTGACGTGATCGCCGAGATCGAGACCGACAAGGCGACCATGGAGGTCGAGGCGATCGACGAAGGCACGCTCGCCAAGATCATGGTGCCGGAAGGCTCGGCCGACGTGCCGGTGAACCAGCTCATCGCTGTGCTCGCCGCCGATGGCGAGGATGTGAGCGCGGTCGCCGCCAGCGCCGGTTCCGCGCCCGCGCCGGAAGCCCCGAAGGCCGAAGCGCCCAAGGCAGAGGCGCCCGCCGCGGAGGCCCCGAAGGCTCCCGAGCCGGCGCCTGCCGCGGCTCCCGCCGTCGCCGCGCCGACCGCTCCGGCGCCCGGCGTCGCGCCGGTGCCGGCGGCCGCTGCTTCCGGCAACCGCGTCTTCGCCTCGCCGCTGGCCCGTCGCCTCGCCAAGGAGAAGGGGATCGACCTCTCGGCCGTCGCCGGCTCCGGCCCGCATGGCCGCATCGTCGCCGCCGATATCGCCGGCGCGACGCCCGGAGCCGCCAAGCCGGCCGCTGCGGCGCCGGCGGCCGCGCCCGCTCCGGCGGCGGCTCCCGCGGCACCTGCCGCCGCCGCTGCCGCGCCGGTCTCCGCCAGCGCGGTGCTTGAGCAGGCCAAGGCGTTCTACGAGCCCGGCACCTATGAGGAGGTGCCGCTCGACGCCATGCGCCGCGTCATCGCCCAGCGCATGACCGAGGCCCGGCAGACCGTCCCGACCTTCTACCTCACCGTCGACTGCGACGTGGACGAGTTGCTCAAGCTTCGCGAGATGCTGAACAAGCAGGCGCCGGAGAAGGACGGCAAGGCCGCCTACAAGCTCTCGGTCAACGACTTCGTCATCAAGGCCTACGCACTCGCCTTCCAGCAGGTGCCGGACGCCAACATGGTGTGGGGCGGCGATCGCTACCTCAAGCTGAAGCACTCCGACATCGGCGTCGCGGTGGCGATCGACGGCGGCAAGGGCCTTTTGACCCCGATCATCCGCAAGGCCGAGATCAAGACCCTGTCGGCGATCTCCAACGAGACCCGCGACCTCGCCATCCGCGCTCGCAACAAGAAGCTGGCGCCGAACGAGTATCAGGGCGGATCGTCGGCGATTTCCAACCTCGGCATGTTTGGAATCAAGGACTTCACGGCGATCATTAATCCGCCGCATGCAACGATCCTCGCCGTCGGCACGAGCGAGCAGCGCGCCGTCGTGCGCAAGGGCGAGCTCACCATCGCCACCCAGATGACGGTGACGATTTCCTGCGACCACCGGGTGATGGACGGCGCCATGGGCGCCCAGCTGATCGGCGCCTTCAAGCAGATCATCGAAAACCCGATGTCGATGCTGGTGTGAGGAACGAGATGGCCACGAATTACGACGTCCTCATCATCGGTTCCGGTCCCGGCGGCTATGTCGGCGCCATCCGCGCCGCCCAGCTCGGGCTTAAGGTCGCTGTCGTCGAGCGCCAGTACATGGGCGGCATCTGCCCGAACTGGGGCTGCATCCCGGCCAAGGCGCTGCTGCGCTCGGCCGAGATCTTCCACTACATCGAGCACGCCAAGGACTACGGCCTCGTCGCCGAGAAGTTCGGCGTCGACATCGCCGGCGTGGTGAAGCGCTCGCGCGGCATCGCGGCGCAGATGAGCAACGGCGTCGGCTTCCTGCTGAAGAAGAACAAGGTCGACGTGATCTGGGGCCAGGCGACCATCACCGCGCCCGGCAAGGTCTCGGTCGCCGCCACCGACGGCGCCCCGAAGGGCGCGCTCGGCGCCGGCGAGTACACGGCGAAGAACATCGTCATCGCCACCGGCGCCCGCCCGCGCGTGCTGCCGGGCATCGAGCCGGACAAGAAGCTGATCTGGACCTATTTCGAGGCGCTGGCCCCGGCGAGCGTGCCGAAGTCGCTGCTGATCATGGGCTCGGGCGCCATCGGCGTCGAATTCGCCTCGTTCTACAAGGCGATGGGCTCGGACGTGACGATCGTCGAGCTACTGCCGCAGATCCTCCCCGTCGAGGACGAGGAGATCGCCGAGCACGCGAGGAAGCGGTTCGAGAAGCAGGGCATCAAGATCCTCACCGGCGCCAAGGTGTCGAAGGTGGTGAAGGGCGCGGATAATGTCACCGCGACCGTCGAGACCGCCGACGGTAAGAGCCAGGCGATCACCGCCGACCGGCTGATCGCCGCGGTCGGCGTGGTCGGCAATGTCGAGAATCTCGGCCTCGAGGCGGTCGGCGTGAAGACCGACCGCGGCTGCGTCGTCATCGACGGGCTGTGCCGCACCAACGTGCCGGGCATCTGGGCCATCGGTGACGTCGCCGGCCCGCCCATGCTCGCCCACAAGGCCGAGCACGAGGGCGTCATCTGCGTCGAGGCCATCGCCGGCAAGCATGCCCATCCGATGGACAAGCTGATGATCCCCGGCTGCACCTACTGCATGCCGCAGGTCGCCTCGGTCGGCCTTACCGAGAAGAAGGCCAAGGAAGCGGGCTACGAGGTCAAGGTCGGCCGCTTCCCCTTCATCGGCAACGGCAAGGCGGTGGCGCTCGGAGAGGCGGACGGCCTCGCCAAGACCATCTTCGACGCCAAGACCGGCCAGCTTCTCGGCGCGCATCTCGTCGGCGCGGAGGTGACCGAGCTGATCCAGGGCTTCGTGGTGGCGATGAATCTCGAGACCACCGAGGAAGAGCTGATCAACGCCGTCTTCCCGCATCCGACGGTTTCTGAGACGATGCACGAGAGCGTGCTCAACGCCTATGGGCGCGCCATCCACATCTGACGCGGGCGGACCGGCGCGGGGGCAGGGGCGTTTCATGGAGACGGAAACCTATTCGGCCTTGAACCAGCCGGGCGTCGGCTGGTTCGCCATGATCGTCATCGGCCTGCTGGCCGGATGGATCGCGGAGAAGGTGACGGAGAGCGACCACGGCCTGCTCACCAACCTGCTGTTCGGCCTGGTCGGCGCCTTCCTCGGCAAATACCTCGCCGAGATGGCGGCGATCCCGATCTTCGGCTTCTTCCGCACGCTGATCGCCGCGACGGTCGGCGCCATCATCGTCCTGTTCGTCTGGCGCAAGATTCGCGGGCGCTAGGCTCCGCCATGCGTTGCGCAGGGGGCGGCTGCGTGCGCGAAGCCCTTTCGCATCGGCCGGTGCGGGCTTAACTGTGGGGCATCCGCTCCCCGATGAGGCAACGGAAAGCGAATGGTCGTCGTTCTCAACACCCTGAACCGCGCTCTCGAAAAGCCGCGTCATCCCGAGAAGGCGAAGCGCGCCGAGACGCCGGCGCTGAAGAAGCCGGACTGGATCCGTGTGCGCGCGCCCGGCACGCCGGGCTGGGCCGAGACGGCCTCGATCGTGCGCGCCAACGGCCTCGTCACCGTGTGCGAGGAGGCGAGCTGCCCGAACATCGGCGAGTGCTGGCAGAAGAAGCACGCGACCTTCATGATCATGGGGGATACGTGCACGCGCGCCTGCGCCTTCTGCAACGTGCGCACCGGCATGCCCGCCCCGCTCGACCAGGACGAGCCGCAGAAGGTGGCCGACGCGGTCGCCCGGCTCGGCCTCGAGCACGTGGTCATCACCTCGGTGGACCGCGATGACCTCGCCGATGGCGGCGCCGAACATTTCGCCCGCACCATCCGGGCGATCCGCGCCACCAGCCCGAAGACCACGATCGAGATCCTGACCCCGGACTTCCTGCGCAAGGACGGCGCGCTCGAGGTGGTGGTCGAGGCGCGGCCGGACGTGTTCAACCACAACCTCGAATGCGTGCCCTCGCTGTATTTGACGGTCCGCCCCGGCGCCCGCTATTTCCACTCGCTGCGCCTGCTGCAGCGGGTGAAGGAGCTCGACCCGTCTATCTTCACCAAGTCCGGCATCATGGTCGGGCTCGGCGAGGAGCGGAACGAGGTGCTGCAGCTCATGGACGACCTGCGCTCGGCCGATATCGACTTCATCACCATCGGCCAGTATCTCCAGCCGACCCGCAAGCACCACGCGGTGATGGCCTTCGTCACGCCGGAGGAGTTCAAGTCCTACGAGACGATCGCCTACACCAAGGGCTTCCTGATGGTCTCGTCGAGCCCGCTGACGCGCTCGTCGCACCATGCGGGCGAGGACTTCACCCGGCTGCGCGCCGCCCGCGAGGCCAAGCTCGGCGTCATGGGCAAGGGCGCGATGGACAAGGACGCGGCGCCCACCGCCGCGCAGGTCGCGGCAGCCGCCCCGGCGACCGCCTGAGCGATGCCGTCCTTCCGCAACAAGCGGCACGTCCGCCATTCCGCGAATGACATGTTCGACCTCGTGGCCGATGTCGAGCGCTACCCCGAATTCGTGCCGCTGTGCGCGAGCCTGCACGTGCGCCGCAAGGTGGCGAGCGGCGAGGGGGTAGAGATCCTCGTCGCCGATATGAGCGTCGCCTACAAGATGCTGCGCGAGAACTTCACCAGCCGCGTGACGCTGGACCGGCCGCGCTTCGCCATCACCGTCGAATATCTCGACGGGCCGTTCAGTCGGCTGGAGAATCGCTGGACCTTCCGGCCCAACGGCGAGCACGCCTGCGATGTCGAATTCTTCATCTCCTACGAGTTCCGCTCGCGCACGCTCGGCCTGCTCATGGGGGCGATGTTCGACGCCGCCTTCCGCCGCTTCGCCGAGGCGTTCGAGAAGCGGGCGGATGAGGTCTATGGCCGTCAGGGCGTGACGGGTTCCTGAGCCGCGAGCTCGGCCAGCATGGCGAGCGCGGTGAGTACCGAAAGCTGCCTCACGCCTGTGCGATCCTCGCCGGCGAAGACCTCCCGCCGCTCGATCATCTTCCCCGCCGCCGTCACCGCCGCGAAATGCACGAGCCCGACCGGCTTCGAGGCCGACCCGCCGCCCGGCCCGGCAATGCCGGTGATCGCCACGCCGAGCGAGGTACGGGCGATGCGCAGCAGACCGGAGACCATCTCGCGCGCCGTCTCGGCACTCACCGCGCCATGGGCGTCGAGCGTCGCGGCGGCGACGCCGAGCACCTCGCGCTTGGCCGCGTTCGAATAGGTGACGAAGCCGCGGTCGAGCACGTCCGAGGAGCCGGCGATGTCGGTCAGCGCGCCCGCGACCAGGCCGCCGGTGCAGGATTCCGCCGTCGCGACGGTCAGGCGCCGCGCCCGGCACAGGTCGAGCACGCGGATCGCCTCGAGATCGATCGCATCGGTCCGCTCGTTCATCCCGTCATCCTCGCTGGCTGGCCCGGCGGCAGTCTAACCGTTCGACGCTCAGTCTATCCAGGGCAGGCGGACCGTGGCACTCGCCATCGCCGCGATGCCCTCGCGCCGACCGGTGAAGCCGAGCTTCTCGCTGGTGGTCGCCTTGACGCTGACCCGGGCCAGCGAGATGCCGGCGATCTGCGCGATCCGCTCGCGCATCGCCTCGCGATGCGGGCCGATCTTCGGCGCCTCGCAGATCACGGTGGCGTCGAGATGGGCCACCAGCCCGCCGGCCGCCTTCACCAGCGCCACCGCATGGGCGAGGAAGAGGTCGGAGGAGGCGCCCTTCCATTGCGGATCGGAGGGCGGGAAGTGGTGGCCGATATCGCCGCTACCGATCGTGCCGAGCAGCGCGTCGGTGAGTGCATGCAGCACCACGTCGGCATCGGAATGCCCGCTGAGCCCCTGCTGATGGGGAATGCGCACGCCGCCGAGCACCACATGGTCGCCAGGCCCGAAGGCGTGGACGTCGAAGCCGGTCGCGCTGCGGACATCGGCGAGTTCGAGGGCGACATGGCGTTCGGCGGTCACGAAATCCTCGGGGGTCGTCAGCTTGGTGTTGGCGGGATCGCCGGGGAAGGTGGCGACCCGGTGGCCCGCCGCCTCGGCGACCGCCGCGTCGTCGGTGAGGTCGTCCGCTCCCGCGCGGGCGCGGTGGGCGGCGCGAATCAGCTCGTAGCGGAAGCTCTGCGGTGTCTGCACGCTGCGAAGGCCGCCGCGGTCGGGGCCGGCGCCGACGAATCCGGGCTCGCCCACCGCCTTGATCGTGTCGACCAGCACCAGCGCGGGCACCGCCGCGCCGTGGCGCTCCGCCGCCGCGATGGCATCGGCGACGAGGCGCGCCGAGACGAAGGGGCGGGCGGCGTCGTGGATCAGCACCAGGTCCGGCGGGTCGTCCGCCAGCGCCTCGAGCCCCGCACGCACCGAAGCCTGCCGCGTAGCGCCGCCGGCGACCGGCGCGAGCACGCCCTCGAGCCCCGCCATGGCCTCGGCGCACCAGGGCGCGTGGTCGGGATGGATGACCGGCAGTACGTGGCGAATGCCCGGCCGGCCGAGAAAGGCCTCCAGCGTCCGGCGCAGCACGGCGCGTCCGCCGAGCGGGCGGAACTGCTTGGGTATGCCATCGCCCGCTCTTTGGCCGCTGCCTGCCGCGACCACGATCACGTCCGTCCGCATCACCCCGGGTACCGCCTCGTCCAATGATTGCCGCTTCATCAATCACGGCTTGTCCTGCCGGATCGTTTAGCGCAAAAGCGGGGCACATTTATAAAAGTTTTGACGTATCGTCGTCACGAGGGTTGATGATGGGCGCGCCGTGGCTATTATGTAGGCAGAGCCCTTGAGGCTCATTTCGTGTGCATCGAGTGATCACGGCTTGATCCCTACTGCTTCTGCGATCGTCAATCCCAGCATCGGCCCCGTTCCGGTGCCCAGCATGGTCGTGCTCGCGCCCATGGCCGGCATTACCGACGCACCGTTCCGGCGCATGGCGCTGCGCTACGGCGCGGGCCTCGTCGTGTCGGAGATGGTCGCGTCCCAGGCGCTCGAGGACGGGCACGAGGAGACCGTGCTGCGTGCCGAGGGCGAGGGTGTCGCCATCCACGCCGTCCAGCTCGCCGGCAACGAGCCCGCCTCCATGGCGCGGGCGGCGCGAATCGCCGAAGGCGCGGGCGCGACCATCATCGACATCAACATGGGCTGCCCGGCCAAGCGGGTGACGACCGGGCTCGCGGGCTCGGCGCTGCTGCGCGACCTCGATCTCGCCCAGCGCATCATCGAGGCCGTGGTCGGCGCGGTGAAGGTGCCGGTGACGCTGAAGACCCGGCTCGGCTGGGACGAGGCGCAGACGGTGGCGCCGGAGCTGGCCCGCCGGGCCGAGGCGATCGGCGTCGAGATGATCACCATTCACGGGCGCACACGCTGCCAGTTCTACACCGGCAAGGCGGACTGGGCCGCGATCCGGCAGGTCAGCGAGGCGGTGTCGATCCCGGTGCTGGCCAATGGCGACCTCGTCCATGCCGACGACGCGCCGGCGATGCTCGCCGCCTCCGGCGCCGACGGCGTGATGATCGGGCGCGGGGCGCAGGGGCGCCCATGGTTCCCCGGCCAGGTGGCCGTGCGGCTGAAGGACGGGACCGCCCCCGCCGATCCGGACCTCGCCGAGCAGCGCGACGTGCTGCTGGAGCTCTATGACGGCTGGCTCGGCCATTACGGCCGCGATCTCGGCCTGCGCTGCGCCCGCAAGCACATCGGCTGGGCGCTCGCCGCCGCCGCGCAGAGCGCCGGCCGGCCGGCCGAGGCGGCCAGTGCGTGGCGCCGACGCCTGCTTACGCTCGATACGCCCGAAGGGGTCGTTGCCGGCATCGTCGACGCGTTCGATGATCTCGCCGGGGACGGGCCCGCCCGGGACGACCTTGATTGGAGTGCCGCAGCATGACGTCGGCGTCGTCGGAACGCCCCGCGCCCGTGATCCCGACCGCCGAGGCCGTGGTCAACGCGCTTCCGCATCCGGTCATAACGGTCGCGGAAGACGACCGCATGGTCGACGCCAATGTCGCGGCCGAGGCATTCTTCGAAGCCTCGCTCGCGGTGCTTCAGCGCCACCGCCTGCAGGAATTCGTGCCGTTCGGCAGCCCGATCCTGGCGCTGGTCGAGCAGGTGCGCACGCGCGGCGCGGCGGTGAACGAGTATCGCGTCGACCTCGGCACGCCGCGCAATGGCGGCGAGCGCATCGTCGACATCCATGTCGCGCCGCTGCCCGAGGTGCCGGGGCACGTCGTCATCATGCTCCAGGAACGGACCATCGCCGACAAGATGGACCGCCAGCTCACCCATCGCGGCGCGGCGCGCTCGGTCACCGCGCTGGCGGCGATGCTGGCGCACGAGATCAAGAACCCGCTGTCCGGCATTCGCGGCGCGGCGCAGCTTCTGGAGCTCTCCGCCAGCGACGACGACCGCTCGCTGACCCGCCTCATCACCGAGGAGGCGGACCGCATCGTCAAGCTGGTCGACCGCATGGAGGTGTTCTCGGACGAGCGCCCGATCGAGCGAGAGCCGGTGAACATCCACGCGGTGCTGGAGCATGTGCGCACGCTCGCCTCGTCCGGCTTCGCCCGGAACATCCGCTTCGTCGAGGAATACGACCCCTCGCTGCCGCCGGTGCTGGCCAATCGCGACCAGCTCATCCAGGTGTTCCTCAACCTCGTGAAGAACGCCGCCGAGGCGGTGAGCGACGTGCCGGATGCCGAGATCCAGCTCACCACCGCGTTCCGGCCGGGCGTGCGGCTGATGGTGCCCGGCGCCCCGGCGCGGGTGAGCCTGCCGCTCGAATTCTGCGTCAAGGACAATGGCCCGGGCGTGCCCGAGGACCTGATGCCCCACCTGTTCGATCCCTTCGTGACCACCAAGCCGACCGGAACCGGCCTTGGCCTCGCCCTGGTGGCGAAGATCGTCGGCGACCACGGCGGGATCATCGAATGCGACAGCCAGCCGCGCCGCACCACGTTCCGGGTTCTCATGCCCATGTATCGCGGTGGCCGCGGTAACGAGAAGAGTTGAGAGCGCCATGCCGACGGGAAGTATCCTGGTTGCCGATGACGATGCCGCCATCCGCACCGTGCTCAATCAGGCTCTGTCGCGGGCAGGCTATGAGGTGCGCTCCTGCGGCAATGCCGCGACCCTGTGGCGCTGGGTGAGCCAGGGCGACGGCGACCTCGTCATCACCGACGTGGTGATGCCGGACGAGAATGCCTTCGACCTGCTGCCGCGCATCAAGAAGGTGCGCCCGGACCTGCCGGTCATCGTCATGAGCGCGCAGAACACCTTCATGACGGCAATCCGTGCCTCGGAGAAGGGCGCCTACGAGTACCTGCCCAAGCCCTTCGACCTGAAGGAGCTGATCGCCATCGTCGGGCGGGCGCTGTCGGAGCCGAAGAAGCCCGACGCGGCGCTGAAGCCCGGCGGCGACGACGTCGACAACATCCCGCTGGTCGGCCGCTCGCCGGCGATGCAGGACATCTACCGGGTGCTCGCCCGGCTGATGCAGACCGACCTCACGGTCATGATCGCGGGCGAGAGCGGCACCGGCAAGGAATTGGTGGCGCGCGCGCTGCACGACTACGGCAAGCGCCGCAACGGCCCGTTCGTCGCCATCAACATGGCGGCGATCCCGCGCGACCTGATCGAATCCGAGCTGTTCGGCCACGAGAAGGGCGCGTTCACCGGCGCCAATGCCCGCTCGGCCGGCCGCTTCGAGCAGGCCGAGAGCGGCACGCTGTTCCTGGACGAGATCGGCGACATGCCGATGGAGGCGCAGACCCGCCTGCTGCGCGTGCTGCAGCAGGGCGAGTACACGACGGTCGGCGGGCGAACCCCGATCAAGACCGACGTACGGATCGTCGCGGCCACCAACAAGGACCTGCGCATCCTCATCCAGCAGGGCCTGTTCCGCGAGGATTTGTTCTTCCGTCTCAACGTCGTACCGCTGCGTCTTCCTCCTCTGCGCGAGCGCACAGAGGACGTGCCGGACCTGGCGCGCCACTTCTTCCTTCAGGCCGAGCGCGAGGGACTGCCGAGCAAGCAGATCGACGCCGCCGCGCTCGACCGGCTGAAGCGCTACCGCTGGCCGGGCAATGTGCGCGAGCTGGAGAACCTGATCCGCCGGCTCGCCGCGCTCTACCCGCAGGAGATCATCACCGCCTCCATCATCGAGGCGGAGCTCTCGACCCCGATCTCGACCTCGGCGACCGAGGAATCGAGCCAGGACGAGACGCTCTCCTCCTCGGTGGAGCGGCACCTGAACGCCTATTTCGGCGGCTTCGGCGAGAACCTGCCGCCGCCCGGCCTCTATCACCGCATCCTGAAGGACGTGGAGTACCCGCTGCTCTCGGCCGCGCTGGCCGCGACGCGCGGAAACCAGATCAAGGCGGCGGAGCTTCTGGGCCTCAACCGCAACACGCTGCGCAAGAAGATTCGCGATCTGGACATCCAGATCATCCGAACCAGCCGATGAAGGCGACGCCGCCTTCCGGTGAATAAATCCGGGCGGTGGCGTTCAATGTCACATTTTTGCACCAGTGTCGTTTCACTGCATCACCCGTGCGGGCCGACTCTGCGGCTCTTCGGGTGATGAATGACTGATTCCTCCAACCGCGACCTGGACCGGAACGACGCGCCCGACATCGGCGCGCTCGGCTTCCGGTTCTCGCTCTGGGGGCTGGCGCCGCTCGCGGTTCTGCTGGCGCTGATCATCGCGCTGGCGAGCTTCCTGATCCTGATCGGCCTGACCCCGCTGGTGCCGGCGCAGACCGTCGTCATCATCGTGCTGGCGATCAACGGCGTAATGTCGCTGGTGCTGGTCAGCATCATCGGCCGCGAGGTCTGGCGCATCGTCAAGGCGCGGCGGCGCGGGCGGGCGGCGGCGCGGCTGCATGTGCGGGTGGTCGGGCTGTTCGGCATCGTCGCCGTGGTGCCGGCGCTGCTGGTGGCGCTGCTCGCCAGCATCACGCTGGACCGCGGCCTCGACCGCTGGTTCTCGGTGCGCACGCGGGCCATCGTCGACAATGCGGTGTCGGTGGCGCAGACCTATGTGCGCGAGCACGCCTATTCGATCCGCGGCGACATTCTCGGCATGGCGCGCGACCTGCAGCGCATCCGCCCGCTATGGGACCAGGACCGCAGCCGGTTCCGGCAGGCGCTGACCGCGCAGGCGGTGGTGCGCGGCCTGCCGGCGGCGATGATCATCCAGCGCGACCTCACCATCGTCGATCGGGCGACGATCCGGGTCGGGCGCGAATTCGTGGTGCCGCAGAACCTCCAGCTCAAGGATGCGACCGACGAGCAGCCGCTGATCTACCTGCCGAACGACGCGGACTTCGTCGGCGCGGTGATCCCGCTGAAGGATTTCGGCGGCCTGTTCCTCTATGTGGCGCGCCCGATTGACCCGCGCGTCATCGAATATCTCAAGGAAACGCAGGCGGCAGTTGCGGATTATCGCAATCTCGAGCAGCAGCGATTCGGCGTGCAGGTGGCCTTCGCGCTGCTCTATGCGGTGATCTCGCTCACCGTGCTGCTCTGCGCGGTCTGGCTCGGCATCCACTTCGCCAACCGACTGGTCGCGCCGATCCGACGGCTGATCGGCGCCGCCGACCTGGTGGCGGCGGGCAATCTCTATGTCGAGGTGCCCGTGCGCCGCTCCGAGGGCGACCTGTCGAGCCTCGCCGAGACCTTCAACAAGATGACCCAGGAACTGCGCACCCAGCGCAACGACCTGGTGCAGGCGCGCGACCAGATCGACACCCGCCGCCGCTTCACCGAGGCGGTGCTGTCGGGGGTCGGGGCAGGGGTCATCGGCCTCGATTCGACCGGGCGCATCTCGATCATCAACCGTCCGGCCGAGAAGCTCCTCGGCGTCACCGAGGCCGAGGTGCTGGGCACCGAACTCGGCGCGGTGATCCCCGAGATCGCCTCCCTGCTGGCCGAGGCGATGCAGCCCGACCAGCGCAGCGCACAGGGCAACACCACCCTGACCCGCAACGGGCGCGACCGGGTGATCGCGGTGCGCGTCACCACGGAGCAGTCGCGCGAGGCCGACCATGGCTGGGTGGTGACGCTCGACGACATCACCGAGCTGGTGCTGGCGCAGCGCTCCTCGGCCTGGGCCGACGTCGCCCGGCGCATCGCCCACGAGATCAAGAATCCGCTGACGCCGATCCAGCTTTCGGCCGAGCGGCTGCGCCGGCGCTACGGCAAGGTGATCGGCGAGGACCGCGAGGTCTTCGACCAGTGCACCGACACCATCATCCGTCAGGTCGGCGACATCGGCCGCATGGTGGACGAGTTCTCCTCCTTCGCCCGCATGCCCAAGCCCGTGGTCGAGGACCAGGACGTGGCGGAGACGACGCGGCAGGTGGTGTTCCTGATGCGGGTCGGCAATCCCGATATCGCCATCGACTTTGCCGTGCCGGACACGCCGGTGATCGCCCGCTTCGACCGCCGGCTGATCTCGCAGGCGCTGACCAACATCATCAAGAACGCCACCGAGGCGCTCGCCGCCGTTCCTCCCGAGGAGCGCACCGAGCCCGGGCGCATCAAGGTCGACCTCACGGGCGACGAGCGCATGGTGGCGATCGACGTCATCGACAACGGCAAGGGGCTGCCGACCGAGAACCGGCAACGGTTGCTCGAGCCCTATGTGACGACGCGCGAGAAGGGCACCGGGCTCGGCCTCGCCATCGTCGGCAAGATCATGGAAGAGCACGGCGGCGGCATCGAACTGCTGGACGCGCCGGAGGGGCAGGGGGCATGGATCCGCCTGACCTTCGCGCGCGACGGCGGCCCGGCGACCGCGGCCCTCGCTGCCGGCAACGGCAGACTGGCTGGCTAAAGGAGAACGGACTCATGGCGACCGACATTCTGATCGTCGACGACGAGGCCGACATTCGCGGACTGGTGGCCGGCATCCTCGAGGACGAGGGCTATGGCTGCCGCACGGCGAAGGACAGCGACGAGGCGCTCGCCGCCATCGAGGCGCGCCGCCCGCATCTGGTGTTCCTCGACATCTGGCTGGAGCGCTCCAAGCTCGACGGCCTGCAGCTTCTCGAGCTGATCAAGAAGCACCACCCGGACGTGCCGGTGGTGATGATCTCGGGCCACGGCACGATCGAGACCGCGGTGGCGGCGATCAAGCAGGGCGCCTACGACTTCATCGAGAAGCCGTTCAATTCCGACCGCCTGATCCTCGTCGCCGAGCGCGCTCTGGAGACGCTGCGGCTCAAGCGCGAGGTGAAGGACCTCAAGCAGCGCGCGCCGGTCGCGCAGCAGCTCGTGGGCAAGTCATCGGTGATGAACCAGCTCCGGCAGGCGATCGAGCGGGTCGCCCCGACCAACAGCCGCATCATGATCGTGGGCCCCTCCGGCGCCGGCAAGGAGCTGGCGGCGCGGATGATCCATGCCGCCTCGGGGCGGGCCAACGGGCCGTTCGTGGTCATCAACGCCGCCGCCATCACGCCCGAGCGGATGGAGGTCGAGCTGTTCGGCATCGACGAGGCGAGCGGGCAGGGGCGCCAGACCGGCGCGCTCGAGGAAGCCCATGGCGGCACGCTGTTCATCGACGAGATCGCCGACATGCCGCGCGAGACTCAGAACCGCATCCTGCGCGTCCTCGTCGACCAGAACTTCCTGCGCGTCGGCGGCGCGACCCGCGTCTCCGTGGACGTGCGGATCATCTCCTCGACCGCGCGCAACCTCGAGAAGGAGATCGCCGAGGGGCGGTTCCGTGAGGACCTCTACCACCGGCTCGGCGTGGTGCCGATCCGGGTGCCGCCGCTGGCCGAGCGCCGCGACGACGTGCCGGAGCTGGTGCAGTTCTTTCTCGACCAGATTTCGCAAGGCACCGGCCTGCCGCGCCGACGCATCGCCGACGACGCGCTCGCCGTGCTGCAGTCGCACGACTGGCCGGGCAATGTCCGCCAGCTCCGCAACAATATCGAGCGGCTGCTGATCCTCGCCTCCGGCGAGGCCGAGGCGCCGGTGACGGCCGACATGCTGCCGCCCGATGTCGGCTCGCTGGTGCCGAGCCTGCCGAACGGCAATGGCGGCGAGCACCTGATGGGCCTGCCGCTGCGCGACGCGCGCGAGGTGTTCGAGCGCGAATATCTCGTGGCCCAGATCAGCCGCTTCGGCGGCAACATCTCGCGCACCGCCGAGTTCGTCGGCATGGAGCGCTCGGCGCTCCACCGCAAGCTCAAGGCGCTCGGCATCGGCTGAGGACCAGCCGAGGGCCCGCCCGCCTCAGTCGGTGAGGAAGTCCGCCGCCACCTGCGCCACCGAGGCGAACACCGCGTCGGTCTCCGCCTGCTTGAGGGTGATCTCCTTCATATAGGCGGCGATCACCACCGGGGCGCGGTCGGGCGGCCACGCGATGGCGACGTCGTTGGCCGCGCCGGTCGTCGTTCCGGTCTTGTCGCCCGCCTTCCAGTCCTTCGGCAACCCGGCGCGCAGGCGCTTGCCGCCGGTCTGGCTGGCGATCAGCCAGTCGGCGAGCTGCTGGCGCGAGCCGGGCTGGAGCACGTCGCCGGTGACCAGGCGGCGCACGTCCTCGGCCATCGCGGCGGGGGAGGTGGTGTCGCGCCGGTCGCCGGGCTTCACGTCGTTGAGCGCGGTCTCCCAGCGGTCGAGCCGGCTGGTCTCGTCGCCAATGCGGCGGGCGAAGGCGGTCAGCCCCTCCGGTCCGCCGATCGTCTTCAGCATGAGGTTGCCGGCGGTGTTGTCGCTCAGCGTTATCGCCGCCTCGCAGATGGCGCCGAGGCTCATGCCCTCGCCGGCGTGCTTCTCCGTGGCCGGCGAATAGGCGACGAGGTCGTCCTTGCCATAGGCGACGACGCCATCCAGCCGGTCCTTGTGCGCGTCCACCCGCTCCAGCACCGCCGCGCCGGCGAGCAGCTTGAACGAGCTCAGCAGCGGGAATCGCTCGTCGGTGCGGTAGCCGACGCGGGTGCCCCAGGCGCAGTCGATGATGCAGATCCCGAGCTTCGCGCCGCCGGCCTTGCGCTCGATCGCCTGAAGCGCCGCGATCAGGTCCGACGGGCCGGTGACGGCCGCGCCAGCCGGGCGCGCGAGAGAGGGAAGGGCGAGCGCGGCAAGGCCGCCGGTGACGAGCTGGCGTCGGTCGATCCGCATGGTGGAAGCCCCCCAGGTCAACTTGCGCGAGATGATCAATATCGACGAGAAGCGTCTGCGGCCGCTCGCGAAGCTGCTATAGAGTGAATCGAACAAGGCAGGCCGATGGCAATCCGGCGGTATCGGGCGCCACCCGGCATCCGTTCGAACGAGGCGTTTTCATGAAGGTCGTCATTTGCGGCGCGGGGCAGGTCGGGTTCGGCATCGCCGAGCGGCTGGCCGCCGAGCAGAACGACGTTTCGATCATCGACACCTCGCCACGTCTCATCCAGGCCATTACCGATTCGCTGGATGTCCGCGGCTTCGTCGGCCACGGCTCGCATCCGGACGTGCTGGCGCGCGCCGGCATCGAGGCGGCCGACATGCTGATCGCGGTGACGCTGCATGACGAGGTGAACATGGTCGCGTGCCAGGTCGGGCACGCCCTGTTCGACGTGCCGACCAAGATCGCGCGCGTGCGGGCGCAGAGTTACCTGCAGGGCCACTGGCGCGACCTGTTCTCGCGCGATCACCTGCCGATCGACGTGGTGATCTCGCCCGAGGTCGAAGTGGGCGAGACGGTGCTGCGCCGGCTCTCGCTGCCGGGCGCCATCGACACGGTGAGCTTCGCCGATGGCGAGGTCGTGGTCGCCGGCGTGCTGTGCGAGGAAGACTGCCCGGTGCTGGACACGCCGCTGCGCCAGCTCACCGACCTGTTCCCGGACCTGCAGGCCGTGGTGGTCGCGGTGAACCGCAAGGGGCGGGTGTTCGTGCCGCACAGCGCCGACCAGCTCACGGCCGGCGATGTCGCCTATTTCGTCGCCCAGGGCGACCAGGTGACGCGCACGCTCTCCATTTTCGGCCATGACGAGCCGCCGGCGCAGCGCATCGTCATCTGCGGCGGCGGCAATATCGGCCTCTACGTCGCCCGCCAGCTCGAGGAGCGCAATCCGCGCGCACGGCTGAAGATGATCGAGGCCGACCTCGACCGTTCCGAGGAAATCGCGCAGGAGCTCTCGCGCACCGTGGTGCTGCGCGGCAGCGCGCTCGACCGGACGATCCTTGAGGAGGCCACCGTCGACGCCGCCGACACGGTGATCGCGGTCACCAATGACGACCGGGTCAACATCCTCTCCTGCCTGCTGTCGCGCGAGCTCGGCGCCAAGCGCATGCTCTCGCTGCTGAACGACCCCGCCTATCCGGCCTTCGCGCGCGGGCTCGGCATCGACGCCTATGTCAATCCGCGCCAGATCACGGTCTCGAAGATCCTCCAGCACGTGCGTAAGGGGCGCATCCGCGGCGTGCACTCGCTGGTGAACGGGCAGGGCGAGGTGATCGAGGCGGAGGCGCTGGAGACCTCGCCGCTGGTCGGCAAGCCGCTGCGCGAGCTCGACCTGTTCGACGGGATGCGGATCGGCGCGGTGATCCGCGGCGGGCGCGTGCTGCTGCCTCGCGGCGACATGGTCATCCAGGCCCGCGACCGGGTGGTGATCTTCGCCCTCGCCGGCAAGGTGAAGCGGGTGGAGCAGCTCTTCCGCGTCAGCCTCGAATTCTTTTGAGCGCACGCCGATGATCGCAGTCGCCCGCCACAGTGCCGTCGCTGCCGGGGTGATGGCCGTCTTCCTCCTCATCGTTTCCCTCGGGGCGCTGTTGCGCAACGAGGCGGGGGCGGACGTCTACATCATGACGGCGCTGCTGACCGTGTTCGGCGCCGGCGCGGTGCATCTCGCCGTACGCAATCGCGGCGGCCGGCTCGACCGGCGCGCCGCCTACAGTTTCCTGGTGCTGATGTGGGTGGGTGTGCCGGTGATCGCGGCCTTCCCGGTCGCCGCCACCACCTCGCTGTCGCCGATGCAGGCCTGGTTCGAGACCGTCTCCGCCTTCACCACCACGGGGGCGGTGCGGATCCACGAACTCGAGGACGTGCCGCGCGCGACGCTCGCCTGGCTGCTCACCCTGCAATGGGGCGGGGGACTGCTCACCCTCCTCGGCTTCGTGGCCGTGCTCGGCCCGGCGGGAATCGGCGGGCTGCCGGACCGGAGCATGCGGCTCGACCGCTTCGGCGGCACCGAGGCGCAGGAAATCGACGACGCGCTGCGGCAGGTGCTGCCGCTCTATCTCGGCGCGACGGTCGCCTGCGCGCTGGCGCTGTTCGCGGTGGGCGTGCGCGGCTTCGACGCCATCGGCCTCGCCGGCGCCGCGCTTTCCACCGGCGGGCTGATGCCGGACGCGGACGGCATCCCCGCCTACGGGCATTTCTCGGTCAAGCTCGTGATGATGGCCTTCATGCTGGTGGGCGGCACCAGCGTGCTGTGGCACCGGCTGCTGCTGACGCGGCGCTTCCGGCTCGCCATGGGCCAGCAGGAGAACATCGCGCTGCTGGCGGTGTGCCTCGTGGTCGGCATCCTCGCGGCGTCGCTGCATTATGGCGGACCGTTCGGCCACCTCTCGCTGCCGGTCGCCATCACGGACGGGCTGTTCACCGCCGTTTCGCTGGTCACCACCACCGGCGCGCAGCCCTATGGCGACGCCTTCGCCACGCTGCCGCTGGCGCTGGTGCTGGCGCTCATCTTCATCGGCGGCGCCACCTTCTCCACCACCGGCGGAATCAAGATGTACCGCGCCGGCATCATGATGCTGCAGAGCTTCCTGGAGCTCGAGCGGCTGGTCCAGCCCCATGCGGTGCGCATGCGCAAGCTCGGCCAGCAGAACGTCTCGCTGCAGATGATGAAGGGGATCTGGATCATGTTCGGCGTCGCCTGCACGGTGACGGCGGCGCTGACGGCGGCGGTCTCGCCCGCCATGCCGAGCTTCGCGGCCGCCTTCGTCGCCGTGATGTCGGCGATGTGCAATATCGGCCCGGTCTACGCCACCGGCTGGCCGGATGCGGGAAATTGGCCCGAATGGAGCACATTGCCGGCCTATGCGCAGATAATATTGGCGCTCGCCATGATTCTCGGCCGGCTGGAGATACTCGTCGTGCTCGGCCTCGCGAATTTCACGCTCTGGCGGCGGTAAGTTGGGGACGACCATGTCGCGCATCGCCTATGTAAACGGACAGTACGTACCGCACGATCAGGCGGCCGTGCATATCGAGGACCGCGGCTACCAGTTCGCCGACGGCGTCTATGAGGTCTGCGAGGTGACCGGCGGGCGGATGGTGGACGAGCGGCGCCACATGGCCCGGCTGGTGCGCTCGCTCGGCGAGATCCGCATCGCCATGCCGATGTCGCTCGCCGCGCTCGGCGTAGTGCTGCGCGAGACGATCCGGCGCAACCGGGTGCATGACGGCTTCGTCTATCTTCAGGTGACGCGCGGCGTCGCCCGCCGCGACCACTATTTCCCCGATCCCTCCACGCCGCCCTCGATCGTGGTCACCGCCCGCGCCGCCGATCCGCGCAAGGCGGACGCGCAGGCGCTGCAGGGAATCGCGGTGATCACCACGCCGGACAATCGCTGGGGCCGCGTCGACATCAAGACCGTCGGCCTGCTGCCGAACGTGCTCGCCAAGCAGGCGGCGAAGGAGGCCGGCGCGCGCGAGGCGTGGTTTGTCGACGCCGAGGGCAGGGTCACCGAAGGCGGCTCAACCAATGCCTGGATCGTCACGCAGGACGGCAAGCTCGTCACCCGGCAGGCAGACAACGCGATCCTGCGCGGCATCACCCGCACGGTGATGATGGAGGTGGCCGAGAAGCTCCAGCTCCGCGTCGAGGAGCGCGCCTTCACCGTTCCCGAGGCGCTGGCGGCGAAGGAGGCGTTCGTCACCTCGGCCACCAATTTCGCCATGCCGGTGGTACGAATCGACGGCAAGCCGGTCGGGGAGGGCAGGCCGGGCCCGGTGGCGCGGGCGCTGCGCGAGCATTTCCACGAAACGGCGGAAATCGCCGGATGACGCGGTGCGGCGGGCTATGGCGCACTGCCATATCAATGTCACGAAAGCATCTTGCGCGACGATCATGGTGTGCGATGCTATAATCGCACGTCTTCGTCGATGTTCGTCCCCGGACGGGACGCAACGGAGACGAGGATAACCGCGCCGACTTACGAGCAACAACAAACAAACGGATCAAAAAAATATGGCCGCGGAACGGTCCCAGAATCTCCAGGACACCTTCCTCAATCACGTCCGCAAGAACAAGACGCCACTCACGATCTTCCTCGTCAATGGCGTCAAGCTCCAGGGGGTCGTCACCTGGTTCGACAATTTCTGCGTGCTGCTGCGCCGGGACGGGCATTCGCAGCTCGTCTACAAGCACGCCATCTCCACCATCATGCCCGGCCATCCGGTGCAGCTGTTCGAGCCGGACGAGACCGCGGAGAAGGGCTGAGTTGGAACTGAAGGGCAGCCGGCGCTCGCCAGCCGGCCGCACCGCCGGGCTTCCCGCCGACGACACGACGAGGGGCGACGCGACCCGCGTGGTGGTGATCGTTCCGAACCTGACGCGGCGGAGCGCCGAGGAGGAGACTCCCCGGCGTGCACCAGAGGCACGCCTCGACGAGGCGGTCGGGCTGGCCCTCGCCATCGAACTCGACGTCGTCGCCAGCCTTGTCGTCGGGCTTAGCCAGATCCGCCCGGCGACGTATCTCGGTACCGGCAAGGTCGAGGAGATCGCCGGGCTGGTGCGCGCCGAGGAGGCGGGGCTCGTCTTCGTCGACGCGCCGCTGAGCCCGGTGCAGCAGCGCAACCTCGAAAAGGCGTGGTCGGCGAAGGTCATCGACCGCACGGCGCTGATCCTCGAGATCTTCGGCCAGCGCGCCCGCACCAAGGAGGGCGTGCTGCAGGTCGAGCTCGCCCATCTCAACTACCAGCGCAGCCGGCTGGTGCGTTCCTGGACCCATCTGGAACGCCAGCGCGGCGGCTTCGGCTTTCTCGGCGGTCCCGGCGAGACGCAGATCGAGGCCGACCGCCGGCTGATCGGCGAGCGCATCATCAAGATCGAGCGCGAGCTGGAGCAGGTGAAACGCACCCGCGCCCTGCACCGCGCCAGCCGCAAGAAGGTGCCGTATCCGGTGGTTGCGCTGGTCGGCTACACCAATGCCGGCAAGTCGACGCTGTTCAACCGGCTGACGCGCGCGGAGGTGAGGGCGCAGGACCTGCTCTTCGCCACGCTGGACCCGACGCTGCGCGCGGTGCAGCTTCCCGGCGGCGAGCGCGTCATTCTCTCCGACACGGTGGGCTTCATCTCCGACCTGCCGACCCAGCTCGTCGCCGCCTTCCGCGCCACGCTGGAAGAGGTGATCGAGGCCGATCTGATCCTTCACGTGCGCGACGTGTCGCACGAGGACACCGAGGCGCAAGCCCACGACGTCGCGCAGGTGCTGGCGGATCTCGACATCGACCCGGACGACCATCACCGGCTGATCGAGGTCTGGAACAAGATCGACCGGCTCGACGAGGACGGCCGGGCGGGCCTGTTCAACACCGCGTCGCGTCGCGAGGGCGAGGCGCGGCCGATCCCGGTCTCGGCGCTGACGGGGGAGGGCATGGACGCCCTGCTCTCGGCCATCGCCACCCGGCTCGGGCGCGACCGCACGGTGCTCGGCGTCGAGCTCGAGGCCACCGATGGCAGCGGGCTGAGCTGGCTCTACCGCCACGCCGAGGTGCTGGAGCGGCACGAGGATGCCGAGGGACGGCTGCACCTCGCGGTGCGCGTGCCGCACGATCGCGCCGATCACATCCGGCATCGCTTCGGCGCGCGCCGCGTCACCGTGCAGGGCGCGGCCTGAGCTATTCCGTGCCTTCGGCGGCGCCCGCGGCAGCCGTTTTCGCGGCCTGCCAGTGCGCTTCCATCTCGTCCAGAGTCGCCTCGCGCGGCGTGCGGCCCTCGCGCGCGAGCTGGTCCTCGATATAGGCGAAGCGGCGCGCGAATTTCGCGTTGGTGCCGCGCAGCGCCGCCTCGGCGTCGACGTCGAGATGGCGGGCGAGATTGGCCATGGCGAAGAACAGGTCGCCGACCTCGGCAGCTGCAGCCGCCTGGTCGCCGCGATCGATCTCGGCCTCGACCTCGTCGATCTCCTCGCGGATCTTCGCCAGCACGAGACGCGCATCCGCCCAGTCGAAGCCGACCGTCGCCGCCTTGGCCTGGAGCCTTGCGGCGCGGGCGAGGGCGGGGGTGCCGGCTGGCACCCCGTCCAGCGTGCGGCCCTGCGGCGGTTCCGGCGGCAGGCCGGCCCGTGCCCGGCGCGCGGCGCGCTCCGCCTTCTCCTCGGCCTTGATCTGCGCCCACGCCGCGTTGACCGCCTCGACGTTGCGCCCATGCTTGTCGCCGAACACGTGCGGGTGGCGGCGGATCATCTTGGTGGTGACGGCGGTGACCACGTTACCGAAATCGAACGCGCCGCGCTCCTGTGCCATGCGGGCGTGGAACACGACCTGCAGCAGCAGGTCGCCCAGTTCGTCGCACAGATCCTCCAGGTCACCGCGCGCGATCGCGTCGGCCACCTCGTAGGCTTCCTCGATCGTGTAGGGTGCGATGGAAGCGAAGTCCTGCTCGAGGTCCCACGGGCAGCCGGTTCCGGGCGTGCGCAGCGCGGCCATGATCTCGATGAGGCGGGAAATGTCCCGGGAAGGCGTCATGTGCGGTTCTCCGGTTTCCGGCATCCACGATTCGCAGAAGACATATTATGGAAATTATTGTTGGACCCGATATGGGCGCCGGGCATGGTTCCGTACATGAGGACCACACGCCAACAGCCTGTCAGATCGTGATTTTCAGGCCGTCATAGGCGGCGACGATGCCCTCCGGCAGTCCACGCGACACGGTCGCATAGTCGAGGTCGGTGTGCATGTTGGTCAGCACGGCGCGCCGCGGCTTCATGCGCGCGATCCAGCCCAGCGCCTCGCTCAGCGAGAAATGCGTCGGATGCGGCGTGATGCGCAGCGCGTCGACGATCCACATGTCGAGGCCTTCGAGATGGTGCAGGCTATCGTCCGGCAGGTCGTGCAGGTCGCTCGAATAGGCCAGCCCGGCGATGCGGAAGCCGTAGGAGATGATGTTGCCGTGATACTGCTGGAACGCCGTCGCCTCGATCGGGCCGCCGGGCCCGTCGATGCGGATGGTGTCGCCGTTCCGGAAGCGGTGCTCGGCGAGGATCGGCGGATAGTCGCTGCCGGGCGGCGTCTCGAAGCAGTAGCCGAAGCGCTGGTGCAGCACCGCCGAGGTCTCGGCGTCGACATGCACGTTGATGCGCCGGCGGTGCATGATGGTGAGCGGGCGCAGATCGTCGATGCCGTGGGTGTGATCGGCATGCTCATGGGTGAAGAGCACGCCGTCGAGCCGGTCGACCCCGACGCCGAGAAGCTGCTCGCGCAGGTCCGGCGAGGTGTCGATGAGGACTCGCGTGGGTTGTGCGTCCCCATCGGCAAATCGCTCGACGAGGAGGGAGCAGCGCCGGCGACGGTTGCGCGGCTCGTCCGGATCGCAGGCCCCCCACCCCTGCCCGACTCGCGGCACCCCGCCCGAGGAACCGCAGCCGAGAATGGTGAAGACATAAGCCATGCGCCGGATTCGTCCCTGGCTAGTGCGCCCGCGCGAACAGGCGGAAAAAATTCCCAGTGGTCAGCGCCGCGATCTCCTCGCGGGAGACGCCGCGCGCCTCGGCCAATATACGGGCCGTCTCGACCACATAGGAAGGCTCGTTGCGCTTGCCGCGCCAGGGATTGGGCGCGAGATAGGGCGCGTCGGTCTCCACCAGCAGCCGCTCCGCCGGCAGGCCCGCCGCGATCTCGCGCAGCGGCGCGCCGGACTTGAAGGTCAGTATGCCGGAGAAGGACACGTAGCCGCCGAGCGCCACGGCGCGCCGGGCGAGCTCCGGCCCGGCGGTGAAGCAGTGCAGGACGAAGGAGAACGCCCCGCGGCCGGTCTCTTCCTCGAGGATCGCCGCCACGTCGTCGTCCGCCTCGCGGGCATGGATGACCAGCGGCAGGCCGGTGCGCCGCGCCGCCTCGATGTGGAGCCGGAAGCCGGCCGCCTGCGCCTCGCGCGGGGCAGAGTCGTAGTGGTAGTCGAGCCCCGCCTCGCCGATGGCCACAACCCTCGGGTGGTCCGCCTCGGCGAGCAGCTCGTCCAGCGTCACGTCGGCTTCCTCGCCCGCATTGTGCGGATGGGTGCCTACAGAGCAGAACACGTCGTCGAAGCGCTCAGCGATCGCCCGCACCTGCGCCGAGCGGCGCACGCGGGTGCCGATCGTCACCATGCGTCCGACCCCAGCGGCGCGGGCGCGCTCGACCACGGCATCGAGTTCGGCCGCGAAATCGGGGAAGTCGAGATGGCAGTGGCTGTCGACGATCATGCCGGGCTCGAGGTCTCGGGTTCGACGTAGCGCGGGAAGACCGGGGCGGGGGCAGGGAGCACCGTGCCGCCCGCCAGCCGACCGCCCTCCCCCAGGTTCGCGAAATCGCGCGCATCTGCTGGAATGGCGAGCAGGTCCAGCAGCTTGGTGGCGCCGGCCGGCACGAAGGGCTGCGCCAGCACGCCGACCTGCCGGATCACCTCGGCCGTCGTCCACAGCACCGTGCCGAAGCGCTCGGGATCGCTCTTGCGCAGTTCCCAGGGCGCGGCGGTGGCGAAGTAGCGGTTGGCCTCCGCGACCACGGCCCAGATCTCCGCCAGAGCGTGGTGAAGCTGCTGCTGCTCCATCGCCGCCCTCACCTTTCCGCCAAGCGCATCGGCGGCGGCGAGCATCGCCGCGTCGTCCGGCGACAGAGGGCCGGGCGCCGGCAGCGTGCCGCCGAGATTCTTGGCGATCATGGACAGCGAGCGCTGCGCGAGGTTGCCGAGATCGTTGGCAAGGTCCGCATTGGTGCGCGCGACGATCGCCTCATGGCTGTAGGAGCCGTCCTGGCCGAAGGGGATCTCGCGCAGCAGGAAATACCGCAGCGCGTCGACGCCATAGGCCTTCGCGAGGTCGAACGGGTCGATCACGTTGCCGACCGACTTCGACATCTTCTCCCCGCGATTGTGGATGAAGCCGTGCGCGAACACGGTCTTCGGCGGCGCGACGCCGGCCGACATCAGGAAGGCGGGCCAGTAGACCGCGTGGAAGCGGATGATGTCCTTGCCGATGACGTGCAGGTCCGCCGGCCAGAAGCGCTCGAAGCTGGCGCTGTCCGTCTGCGGATAGCCGACGCCGGTAATGTAGTTGGTAAGCGCGTCGACCCACACATACATCACATGCGCCGGATCGTCCGGCACCGGGATGCCCCAGGTGAAGGTGGTGCGGCTGATGGAAAGGTCCTGCAGCCCGCCCTTCACGAAGCTCAGCACCTCGTTGCGCCGCACGTCGGGGCGGATGAAGTCCGGGTGCGCGGCGTAGTAGTCGAGCAGCTTCTGCTCATAGGCCGAGAGGCGGAAGAAGTAGCTCTTCTCCTCGGTCCATTCGACCGGCGTACCCTGCGGGCCGAGGCGCGTGCCGTCCTGGTCGACGATGGTCTCGTCCTCGGCGTAATAGGCCTCGTCGCGCACCGAGTACCAGCCCGAATAGGCGCCGAGATAGATGTCGCCCGCCTCTACCATCCGGCGCCAGATGGCCTGGCTGGAGACGATGTGGTCCTCGTCCGTGGTGCGGATGAAGCGGTCGTAATCTACGCCAAGAAGCGCGTCCATCTCCTTGAAGCGGTTCGCATTCTTCGTCGCCCATTCGAGCGGTGCGAGGCCCTGCTTCTCGGCGGTCTGCGCCATTTTCAACCCGTGCTCGTCGGTGCCGGTCAGGAAGAACACGTCGTAGCCGTCGAGCTTCTTGAAGCGGGCGAGCGCGTCGGTCGCGATCTTCTCATAGGCATGGCCGATATGAGGAGCGCCGTTCGGGTAGTCGATCGCGGTGGTGATGTAGTAGGCGGGTTTCACGCGGGTGTTCCTGCGGCACGGCCGGCCCCCGGAGCTGTCACGGGCGGACGGCCTCGTTGAGCGTCGCGAAGATCCTGAAGACGAGGGTCTTGCGGTCGAGATTGTAGACGTCGGCGTCGACCGCGGCGCGGCGAACCTTGTCCCACACCTCCGGCAGCCGTGCAAGGAGCAGGGACGGGCTCTGGCGGCGGCCGGTGGCGTGATCGGAGATCCAGCCCTCCACCGTGGAGACGAAGCTTTCCAGCGCCCCTCCCCGGTCGCCCTGCAGGCTGTCGCCGAGCGCGTGCAGCGCCTTGGGATCGACCGCCGGCAGCGTGTCGAGCAGCTCCGCCGTGCGGCGCCGCACAACCAGCCCCTCGCCGGAGAGCAGCGTCAGCGCGGCGCGCACGCTGCCCTCGCTGGCCTCGGCCGCCTCCTCGAAGCGGCTGCGGTCGAGGTCGGGCATAACCGGGGCGAGATCCTCCAGCGCCGCCGCCACCTCGTCCGGCGCCAGCCCGCGCAACGCCACCATGCGGCAGCGCGAGCGGATGGTCGGCAGCAGCCGGCCGGGGGCGTGGCTGACCAGCAGGAACAGCGCACGCTCCGGCGGCTCCTCCAGCGTCTTCAGCAGCGCGTTCGAGCCCTGCGCGTTCATCTCGTCGAGCGTGTCGACGATGCACACGCGCCAGCCGCCCAGCGCCGCCGTCGAGCCGAAGAAGCTGCGCACGCGGCGCACCGTCTCGGCGGGGATCATCGAGGGCAGCCGGCCGCTGTCGTTCGCGGTCCGGCGCAGCACCAGCAGGTCCGGGTGCGACAGCGCCGCGACCTGCCGCGCCGCCGGATGGGACGGGTCGACGTCCAGCCCATGCGCGGGCGCCGCCCCGCCGGCGAGCACGAAGCGCGCGACCTGGTAGGCGAAGGTCGCCTTGCCGATGCCTTCCGGCCCGCCGATCAGCAGCGCGTGCGGCAGCCGCCCGGCATCCCACGCCTCGCGCACCATGGCGCGGGCCTCGTGATGGCCGATCAGCCCGTGGCGCTCACGGGGGGCGGGTGCGCCGGGCAGGCGATCCGCTTCGGGCGTGTCGCTCATGGGGTGGCCCCGCCGGCCGCCGTGCCGAGCGGCAGCCGCGCGCTCACCGCCTGCCAGACCGCCTCGGCGACCGCCTCGGCATCCTGGCGCCCGTTGACCAGCACGCAGCGCTCGGGCTCGCGCTCGGCGAGCTCACGGAACGCCTCGCGCAGCCGGCGGTGGAAGCTCAGCCCCTCGCTCTCGAAACGGTCGGCCGGTCCACCCGAGCGGGCGGCGGCGCGCGTCAGCCCCTCCTCCGCCGGAATGTCGAGAATGATCGTCAGGTCCGGCCGGGTCGGGCCCACGGTCACGGCCTCCAGCTTGGCGATCAGCCGGGCATCCACGTCGCCGACCGCGCCCTGATAGACGCGCGTGGAATCGGCGAAACGGTCCGAGATCACCCAGGCGCCGCGCTCCAGCGCCGGGCGGATGGTGACGTCGAGATGGTCGGCGCGGGCGGCGGCGAACAGCGCCGCCTCGGCGAGCGGACCGAGCGGCTTGGCGGCGCCCGACAGCAGCAGGTGGCGCACGATCTCCGCGCCCGGCGAGCCGCCGGGCTCGCGCGTCGTCACCACCTCGATGCCCAGCGCCTGCAACCTCTCGCCGAGCCGGCGCACCTGCGTGGACTTGCCGGCCCCCTCACCGCCTTCGAAGGTGATGAAGCAGCCGCGCCGGCCGGACCGGCGTGCGGCGGGTCGGGCCGCGGAACGCGCGGCAGATCGGACGGCAGGTCGGACTCCTGCGGAACTGGCTTTACCGGTGGGCATAATCAGCTTGTCAGTTTCGCGTAGCCTTGGCGGATCAGGTTGACCATCAGTTCATACGCCCCGTCCATGGCCCGCCGCCAGAGCGGGCCGCGCGGCACCGACTCGGCGGCAACGAGCGGCACCTGCAGGGCGAGCTGGTCGCCGCGATAGACGTCGAGCCGGGCGATCTCGTCGCCCTCGGCCACCGGCGCCGGGATCGGCCCCTGGAAGCGGATGCGCGCGGTCACCCGCTCGTTCCCGTCGCGCGGCACGACGATGCGGATCGGGCCGGTGCCGGTCAGCGGTGCACCGCCGCGCGCGCCACCATAGAGCGTCGCCTCGCCGACGATCTGCCCGGGCTTGAACAGGAGCCGCGTCTCGAACGAGCGGAACCCCCATTCGAGCAGTTTTCGCGCGTCTTCCGCCCGGTCCTTTGCGGTCTTGTCGCCCATGATCACGACGATCAGCCGCTGGTCGTTCTGCACCGCCGAGCCGACGAGGTTGTAGCCGGCATCCTCGAGATAGCCGGTCTTCAGCCCGTCCGCGCCGAGACTCATGCCGAGCAGCGGGTTGCGGTTGTTTTGGCGGATCTTGTTCCAGGTGAAGCTGGTCTCGCCATAGATCGCGTAGAACTGCGGGTAGTTGCGGATGATGTGGGCGGCGAGCTTCGCCATGTCCCGCGCGGTGGTCACCTGGTCGGGAGCGGGCAGGCCGTTCGAATTGCGGAAGACCGAATTGGTCATGCCGATGCGCTTGGCTTCCTCGTTCATCTTGGTCGAGAAAGCGAGCTCGTTGCCGGCGAGGCCTTCCGCCAGCACGATGGCAGCGTCGTTGCCCGACTGGATGATCACCCCGCGCATCAGGTCGCTGACCTTGATCGAGCTCTTCAGCGCCGCGAACATGGTCGAGCCGCCCGAGGGCGCTCCGCCACGCCGCCAGGCATATTCGCTCACGGTGTATTCAGTATCGGGGGTGATGCGCCCTTCCTTGATCTCGCGGAACACGACCGCCATCGTCATGAGCTTGGCGAGGCTGGCCGGAGCGCTCTGGATGTCGGCGCCACGCTCGAACAGGACGCTGCCGCTCTCATAGTCGAGCAGGATCGCCTGAGGTGCGGAGATGTTGGGGGCTTCGGTCTGGGCGAACGCGGCGGCGCCGGGCAGAAGCAGCCGGGCGGCGAGCAGCACCAGCGCACAGGCAAGCACGCGCGCCGAGCGGGCGATGACACCAGGGTTAGCTGTGCACATCATGCTCGTCGGCCCTCCCTGCCCCATCGCAGAGTTATCAGCCGACGGCGGCTCCCGCAATGCAGGTCCCGTCAGGGACGCGTATTGAAATACCGTCAGGGGTCAGTAGAGGCCGCGACCGCTGCCGACCGGCGTGACGACCGCCTCGGAGGCATAGCCCATGGCGGGCTGCGCACCCACGACCCAGCCCGCCGGCGGCGCCGAGGGGTCCATCTCGATCTGCGGAGCGGGAACGCTCGCCACCCGCACCGGGCGCGGCTTGGCAACCGGCTCGGGAACCGCGACCGCCACCGCGCGCGGCTTGCTCGGAACATAGGCCGGGCGCGCATAGGCGACCGCCGGGCCCGACTCGCCGAGATCGAACGGCCGGCTCGGCGGCAGCGGCACATTGGCCGGCGCGGACGCGACATGACCCGGCAGTGGGCCGGCCGAAGCCACCATCACGCTCGGCGCCGGGGCCTCGCCGTTCTGGCGGAAGGTCGCGGCGAGCTGGACGTCGCTGGAGCCTTCCAGCGGCGCGGGGCCGAGATATTCCATCTGAACCCGGGCGGTGCCCTTGCTCTTGAAGCCGAGCATGTCGGCGGCGCGGCGCGACACGTCGATCATGCGGTTGCCGTGGAAGGGGCCACGATCGTTCACGCGCACGACCATGGAGCGGCCGTTGCCGAGATTGGTCACGCGGACATAGGAAGGCAGCGGCAGCGTCGGGTTGGCCGCGGCGATCGCGTCCATGTCGAACACTTCGCCATTGGCGGTCAGGCGACCGTGGAAGTCGTCGCCATACCAGGACGCCAGGCCCTGGGCCTTGTAGCCCTTGGGCGGAACGCGCGGCGTATAGGTCTTGCCGGCGACGACATAGGGCTTGCCGACGCTGTACACGCCGCCGCCCTTGGGTACCGGCTGACCCGGCTCGACGACACGCGGGCTGGCCGCGACGCCATATTTGGGATCGATCTTGCTGGAAAGCTTCGAGCCGCTGCAATTGGCGGCAAGGAGGCCGACACCGCACAGCAACACCGCACGGCCAAGGCCGGAAAGGACTTTACTTGCCGGCATGCCACCGGCAACCCAAGCGAGAGCTGGTTTCGTCCCCATGCACCCCGACCACTTCGCGTGCCCCTCACCCTTCGCAGCACCTGAAAGATGCCGAAAGCCGGGCGAAGCGCGCCTCAACTCAGATCGCAGGCCCCTTACCTGCGACCCCACTCCATGTCGCACAAAAGGCTGCCCGAGTGGGGCGAAAATGCGGCGCACATTACATTATGGTAAAGAAGCCGTAAGCTGTCGGTAGGGAACCGAAAAACCCGGCGTCTTCCGGGGCTTGCGTGCACCGGAAGCCTTTGAATCGAGCATTTTCAGCCCCTGAGCGCGCTCGCCGGCGGCTGGCGATAGGCCAGCAGGGCCGGCAGGCTGGCGATGATTCCCGTCACGAGAAGCAGCAATCCGAGCCGGAACAGGTCCGCCGGCTCGAAGGTCACCGGCAGCGTGATGCCGCTCGCCGCGGTGAAGGCGGTCGACAGCGCGCGCGCCGCGCCGTAGCCCACCGCGAAGCCGAGGCACAGGCCGACACCGATGATCGCGAACGCCTCCGACCACACGATGGCGAAGATCGCATGGCGCGGTGCGCCGAGTGCCCGCAGCGCGCCGATCTGGCGTCGGCGCTGGAGGATATGCACCGTGACCACCAGCAGGATCGCCGCGCCGACCAGCGCCTGCGCCCCGGTCGCCACCATGGAGAGGATGAAGCGCACGTCGCCCAGCGTGCCGTAGAGGCGGGTGAGCACCTCGCCCGGGAAGACCGCGACCGTGCGCTCGCTGCGATATTGCTGGCGCAGCTTGTAGGCGTCGGCGATCGAGGCCGGCTTCACCACGATGGCCGGCAGGCCGGGCGCGCCGGCGTCGGCGACGGCGGCCGGGTCGACCGCCGCGTCGAAGCCGAGCGCGTCGTGCCCGTCCTCGTCGCTGGCAGGGGCGGGCGCGAAGAAGGAATGCGGCTCGGCTTGGCCCGGCTGCGCCTCGCTGGCCCCCTGCCCCTCACTATCGCCCTGCCCGCCATGCTCCTCATGTTCCTCGTGGCGATGCAGGTTCCACACCGCCTGGATCGGCACCAGCACGGCGCGGTCCCATGGCGTTCCGGTCGGCTTCAGCCGGCCGACCACATGGTAGCTCGCCTCGGTATGGACGCCGCCCGGACCACCGACCTGCCCGTGCTGGGGATGGAAGCGGTCGCCCGGCCGCATGCCGACGCTGGCGCCGATCACCGCGTCGCCGATGTGCTCGAAGCCCCGCCCCTCGGATACGCCGCCGACCCCTTCGACCAGTGCCGCCGTGGTGCCGACGATCGGGCTACCCTCGACGAAATCGCCGAAGCCGACCGGTGCCGCCCAGGCGACGCGCGGGTCGGCGACGAGCCCGGCGAGGACGCTGCCGGGCATCAGCGGCAGCGGCGCGGCCTGCAGGAACACCGAGGACAGCACGAGCTGGGTCTCGCTGCCCGGCGCGCCGATGACGAGGTCGAACGCGTCGGCGGCGCGGGCGCTGCCGAGTCGGAGCGCGCGCTCCTGCAGCGTCACCACCACGCCGAGCGCGGTGGCCAGCGCGACGATCAGCGTGACCGCGACGACGCCCGCCCAGTGGCGCCTCAGATCGGCGAGGATAAAGCGGAACATGGCTCAGCCCTCCAGCCGGCCGCCATCGAGGCGCAGCACGCGCCCGAGATGGCCGACGAGGCGCGGATCGTGGCTGGCGACGATCAGCGTGGCGCCGACCTCGCGGGCGAGGCCGGTCAGCAGGTCGGCGACCGCCGTGCCGGCATCGCCGTCGAGGCTCGCGGTCGGCTCGTCGGCGACGATGATGCCGGGATGGGCGAGCAGAGCGCGCGCCACGGCGACCCGCTGCATCTGGCCGCGCGACATGGTCTCGACCGGCTGGTCGAGCCGGGCGATGCCGACGCGCTTGAGCAGGCGCCGCGCCTCCTCCTTCGCTCCCCTCGGCAGGCGGAAGCGCGCGAGCCGCTGCGGCAGCAGCACGTTCTCGATCGCGGAAAGGCCGGGGAACAGGTGGAAGTCCTGCATGACGAGCCCGACATTGGCGGCGCGCCAGCGATCACGCGCGCCCTCGCCGAGCGTCACGAGATCAGTGCCCTGCCAGTCGACATGGCCGTGGCGGACACGCTCGAGGCCGGTCAGCACGTTGATCAGCGTGGTCTTGCCGCAGCCGGACGGGCCGGTCAGCGCCACCTGCTCCCCAGAGCGCAGCTCGAGCGCGGGAATCTCCAGTGCCGGCCGCTCCAGCCCGGGGAAGCGCACTTCGAGGTCGCGCAGCGTGAGATCGGCCATGGTCAGACGGCGTGGAAATGCGCGCCGACGATGCGCAGCAGGCTGACGAAGCCGGTCGCCGGGTCAGTCCAGGAGCCGACCTCCAGCGTGCCCTCGACCTCGATCAGCGCGTTGGCCTGCTCGAAGGTCTGGGCCCGGTCGAGCCGGATGACGACGATGTTGTCCGGCCAGTCCGCGTCAGAGGAGCAGAACGGGCAGAGCGCCATCGGGATTTCGGTGAGGACGAAGAAATCCGCCTCGGCCTTGAGCGGAGGCGCCATGAAGCCGCGCATCGCGACCTTCTTGCCGGCGAGCGACTTCACCTTGTCGGAAAAGCTCAGACCGAGCACGCTGATCTTGCCGTAGAGCTCGTCGAAATCGAGCGCGGTCGCGGCGGCGGCCGGTCCCACGCCCAGCACGGACATGCCAAGGAGCCCGGCGCCGGCCTGCAGGAGGCGACGGCGGGACAGCGGCGGGTGCATCTGCCGAACGGGCGAGATCCTGTTACGCGGCATGGCCTGAAGGCTCCTTCACAGGCGCGGCCCGGGCGTCGCCGCCCGGGCCGGAAGGTCGTGTTGGCGCGCGATCAGTTCTGGACCGGCGCGATGGCCAGCGCGTCGACCAGCGCGCGGTAGACGTCGCTCTGCTCCATATAGCCGCGGAAGCCTTCGGCGCCCGGGCCGGTCGCCTGCAGGACCACGTCGTCGACCGCGTGGACCGCCGTGTCGCCGTTGCGCGGGATGTTGCCGGTGCGAAGCACCGCGCCGGGCACGTCCTTGTACTGCTCGTTGGCGACGTACTCGCCCTTCTCGTTCTTCACCGCCGGCTCGAACGGGCCGTCCAGCTTGGGACGGAAGGTCTCGTAATAGTCGGGGAAGTTATTGGCGAAGAGCATCAGGCGGCGGGAGACGTCGACGCGGTCGGGATAGCCGTCGCCGTCCTTGTCCTCGTAGTTCGGAAAGCCCGCCTCGGCATAGGTGCCGACCTTCTCGCGCATGTCCGCGCCCGGCTTGTCGTCATCGACCGTGCCGATGATCGAGACGCCGTGCGTGTGGTCGCCGGTGACGACGATCAGCGTATCGGGATGGGTCCTGGCGAACTCGACGGCGACGCCGATGGCCTTGTCGAACTCGATGGTCTCGACCAGCGCGCGGTCCCAGTCCATCGGGTGGGACATCTTGTCGATCGAGGAGCCCTCGACCATCAGGAAGAAGCCGTCCGGGTTCTTGGCGAGTTCGTCGATCGCCACCTGCGTCATCTGCACCAGGCCTGGCTGGTTCGGGAACTTCGACACCGTGCCCTTCTTGAGGAACTCGCGGTCGAGCGTCACGTCCATGTTGCCGGTGTGGAACAGGCCGAGGATCTTGCCGGAGTTGGTGCCGGCGGCAGTGGCGAGCTCGTCCTTGCTGGTGGCGAGCGTGTAGCCGGCGTCGCGGAACAGCTGGACGTAGTCCTTGTCGTCCTTGCGCTTAGAACCGGGGGTCGCCTTGCCGAGGAAGTAGGCCGAGCCGCCGCCGAGGATGACCTCGGGCTTCACCGCGAAGAAGTCGTTGACCAGCGCCGCCTTCTCGGCGCGCAGGCGCGTGTGGCCGACAACGGCCGCCGGGGTGGCGTCCTCGATCTCGGAGGTGGCGACGACGCCGATCGACTTCTTGGTGGTGCGGCGCAGCGCCTCGGCAATGTTCTCCACCCGCGGATCGTCGAACGGATCCTTGGTGCGGTCGGCATAGACGCCGATCGCGTTCACCGCCGTCTTGTGGCCGGTCATGTAGGCCGACATGGTGTTGGCGCTGTCGGTGGCGACGGCGTTGGTCGCCGAGGTGCCGATGAAGGCCACCGGCGGAATGTCGTCCATGTTCAGGCGGCCGTCGGCCTTGCCCTCATGCATGCCCTTGGACATCAGGCGGGCGCCGGTGCGGTGCGCGACCGACAGGCCGTCGCCGAGGAAGAAGATCACGTTCTTCGCGGTCGGGGTCGAGGGGGTGGCGAAGACCTCCCACACCACGGTCTTGGTCTCGCCGCCGGCCTTGGCCTCGACCGTGTAGGTGCCGGGCTTGGCGATGCTCGCCGCGCGCACGATCACCGCCGACGCGTCGACGCCCTTCTCCTTCTCGACGAACGCGACGCTCTTGCCGAGCACCTTCTCGGCCGGCTCGCCATTGATGGTGACGGTGACGTCGCCGGAGGCGACGACGGCGTCGAATTCGACCTTCATGTCGAAGGGCGAGCCCGCGAGAATGGTCGCGCGGTCCAGCGGAAACACGGTCGCCGCCTCCGCGACCGAGACAAGACAGGTTGTGGCCACGAGGGCCGCGAGCAGGCTGCGCATCCGGTTTCTCCGAGGAATATGGGCTGACCCTCGGTTAGTCCGGCTGGATGTCAGTGAGATGACCATTCGTCACCCTGCTGGGGACGGCGCGTCCGCTGCCGCCACGCAGGGTGAATCGGGTGGACGTTCGATGCGCCGGCACCGCGCCGACACGGGTTCTCGACCTGCCGGATCGGAAGGGGTTGCCGTGCGGGCCGGCAAGACCGGGCGTCGGCCATGTCGCACTCTGTTCGCGGTGCCGGGGGCCATGCGGGCCTTCACACTCCAGCCCCAACCACATCATGCGGGTGCGGATCGCTGGGCTACTCTCACTCCTTTCAGCCGTCGGGACGCCTCATGGAGTTCGACATGGATCCTCAGCGCCGCAATCTCCTCGGCATGGCCGCACTCGGTCTTGCAACAGGCCCGCTCGCCCTGTCCTCCGCCGCCGCGCAGCCGGCCGATTCATCGTCGACGGCTCATGCCGATGCCTCGGCCGGGCGTGGGGCTCACACCGCCTTCGCTCCGTTGAAGACGGTGCGCGCCGGATCGCTCGATGTGGGCTATGCCGAGGCCGGCCCGGCCGACGGGCCCGTCGTCCTGCTGCTGCACGGCTGGCCCTATGACATCCACGCCTATGTGGACGTGGCGCCTCA
>NZ_JANTHZ010000008.1 GCF_024752355.1 Ancylobacter mangrovi | reverse complement strand
TGACGAAGATCGTGCCGGATGACCAGCTGGAGGCGGAGACCTATGCGCTTGCCGGCCGCCTTGCCAAGGCGGCGACTCAGGCCATCGGCGCCATCAAGAACGCCCGCAACCAGGGCCTGGGATGCGATCCCGTCAAGGGTCTCGAATGGCTCGTCATCGGCGAGGCGGAGAACATGTTCTTCCGCGACGCCCGCGAGGGGCCGCGCGCCTATATCGAGCGCCGCGAGCCGAACTTCACCGGCGAGTGGATCGACCTGCAATACGACGCCTTCGACCCGGATTACCGGTAGGTCGATGCCGGCCGACATCCATCCCGTATGTTTTTCCGCGCCTGAGAGATTCGAAACCATGGGACAGCCCCTTCTGCTCGTCGGCTGCGGCAATATGGGCTTCTCGTTGTTGCAGGGCTGGCTCGCGGCAGGTGCGGCCGCACCGGAAGACGTCTACGTCGTGGAGCCCTCGGAGATGCTTCGCGACCGCGCCTGCCAGCTTGGCGTAGCCGCCTGCTCGACGGTCGATGAGCTCGCTCCCGGGCTCCAGCCCCGGCTGATCGTCCTCGCGGTGAAGCCGCAGTCCATTGCCGAGATCGCGCCGGCCTATGCAAGGTTCGCCGGCACGGCAGCCTATGTGAGCATCGCCGCCGGGGTCATCACCACCAGTTTGGAGAAGATGCTGGGGGATATCGCCATCCTGCGGGCGATGCCGAACACGCCGACCTCGCTTGGAAAGGGTTCGACCGTCGTGTTCGCCAACAGCCGGACCGACGGCGGGACGAGGGAGCGCGTGGTGGCACTTCTTCGTGCCGGCGGAAGCGTGCATTTCGTCGATCGCGAGGAACTCATCGACGCGGCAACCGCCATCTCCGGATCCGGTCCGGCCTATGTGTTCCTCTTCATCGAGTGTCTCGCCCGGCGCGCGGCGACCCTCGGTCTGGGTGAAAAGCTCGCCCTGGATCTGGCGCGCGAAACCGTTGCGGGCGCGGCGGCGCTCGCCATGAGCGATTCCTCGCAGCATCCGGCCCATCTGCGCGAGAAGGTGACGAGCCCGAACGGAACGACCGCGGCGGCTCTCGAGATTCTCCTCGCGGATGACGCGCTCGACCACCTGCTCGGTCACGCGGTCGACGCCGCGCGCCGCAGGTCGGCGAGCCTGTCCGGGGAAGTCTAGCCGAAGCAGGCGCACTGTCGGGCGGCTCTCTCAGGGCCGCCTGTCGCTCCGGCGATCGAGGCCGTCGAGCAGGTTATACGCGGCAGTCAGCGGCGGGACGAACCACGGGTCCCCGCGGTACCAGGCCTTCTGTGGGAAATGCTCGGTCTCGAAAGCCGATTTTCGCGGCTGGGTGCCCATGGCGCGGCGCGCGATCTCGCGGCCGAGATAGCTCATCATGGCGACGCCGCTGGCGTTGCAGCCGAGGGCGTAGAAGATCCCGTCCTCCTCCCCCAGATGCGGCTTGCGGTCGAAGGTCATCGCCACCGTACCGCGCCAGCAATGGCTGACACGTACGTCGCCCAAGGATGGGAAGACATCGCACATTGCCCGGTGGATCAGGCCGGCCGCCCGGGTCTCGTCGCGATCGAAGGCGGCGGGGCGGGCGCCGAAGATGAGGCGGCGCCCGTCCGTCGACGGGCGCACGGCCGTGAGGTTGCGCTGGGAATCCGACACCATGTGCCCGCGCGGCAGCAGCGCGGCGACGCGCTCAGGCGGCAATTCCTCAGTGGCGATGTGATAGCTCGCCACCGGGATCAGGCGTCGCCGGAACGCATCGAAGCGCTCGGTGAGATAGCCATTGGTCGCGAGGACAACCTGGCGCGCCTTTATCGTTCCTCGGACGGTGACAACGCTATGTCCGTCTGTGCCTGGCGTGACCTGCCCGACCTCGGCATGGGAGAACAGGCGGGCGCCGCGCTTCCGCGCCCTCTGCCGCAGGGCGCGGTGATAGCGGGCGGGATGGACGCTGGCATAGTCCTCGATGAGGATTCCGCCCCGATAGAAATCGGTGGCGATGATCTCGCCAAGCCGGTCGGCGGGTATGTCGGTGACGCGGACGCCGGTGTGCTCGCGGAGCAGTTCCCCCAGATGCAGCAGCCGCGCATAGTGCTTGTCCGTGTAGGCGGTGAGAAAGCGTCCGCAGCGCTGGAAGCCGGCGTCGAGCCCCTCTTCCTCGATCAGTCCAGTCACATAGGCGAAGGAGGCAAGTGAATCCTGCAGCATCAGCGCCAGTTGCTGGGCGGTGACGTTCCGGGTCGGGCCCGCGAGCAGCAGCTTCTGTCCCCCGGTCACGCCGCCGGTATTGCGGGTGCTGGCGCCGATGCCGAGCGGACCGGCATCGACGAGAACGACGTCGCGGCCGGCGGAGGCGAACTCCGCCGCGGCGTTCATGCCACAATAGCCGGATCCCACGATCACGACGTCCGCCCTGGCCGGAAGCGCCTCGTCCCGCGCCGTCTCCGGTGGAGCGTCGTCCCACCAGTAGGGCAGGGGCCGGAAGTCCGGGTGTAGGAGGTCGGCGGCGGAACTCATGGGCTCGCTCGGTATTCGCTCGGCCATAGGCCGGCCTTCCGGCCGGGACATCAGTCAGGACAGCGTGCGGTCGATCCCGTCGCGCAGATGGTACCAGGCGCTGACGATCGGCACGAACCACGGACGTTTGCTGTAGTAGGGCTCGGTGGGGAAGTCGGTCCGATCGAAGGCGCAGGGCCGGTTCGCCGTGCCCAGCAGCTTCAGCGCCGTCTGGTGCCCCAGATAGGTCATGAGAGCGACACCGTTCCCGTTGCAACCCACGGCAAAATGGATGCCCTGTTCCTCGCCCATATGGGCGACCTTGTCGAAGGTCATCGCCACCTTGCCGCGCCAGGAATGGGTGATGCGGAACTTCGAGAGCTGCGGCCACACCTGCTCCAGCTTGGCCGCCAGATTGCGGCCGGCAGCCTGCTCGTTCATGTCGTAGAAGCTCGGACGGCTGCCGAACAGGACGCGGGTCCCGTCGGGCGAGGGGCGCGTGTAATAAAGCTCGCGCTGGCTGTCGGAAATCATCCGCCGGCCGGGATTGATCCGCGCCATCAGTTCCGGCGGCAGCGGCTCTGTGGCGATCTGATAGCTATAGACCGGGATCACCCGCTTGCGCAGCTCCGGCGTGGCGGCGCCGGTATAGCCATTGGTGGCCACGATCACCTCGCGGGCGAGGATTGTGCCCCGCCCCGTGGTGACGGTGAACTGCGCACCCTCGCGCCGGATCGCGCGCACCGGCGCATGGGAGAACAGCCGCGCCCCGCAACGTCGCGCGAGGTCCCTCAGTGCGCGGGCGTACATGCCCGGGTGAAGCCCGCCATAGTCGTCGACGACGATGCCGCCATGGTAGAAATCCGTCTGCGTAATGCCGTGCTGCTCTCTCCGCGGAACGTTATGGACGGTGACCCCCGTCATCTCCTGCAGGAGTTCTCCCTGCCGGCGAAGGCGCTCATAATGCTTGGGCACATAGGCTGCGAAGTAGCGGCCGCATTTCTGGTAGCCGGCGTCGAGCTTCTCCTGGGCGATGAGATTCTCGATGTGCTGGAAAGAATCCACGGAATCGGCGAGCAGCTCGGAGACTCGCTCGCGCGCCTTGCCTCGCACGGCGCCGGTCATGACCATCTTCTGCCCGCTCGACACCATGCCGCCGCTGCGCGTGCTGGCGCCTGCGCCGAGAGCTTCGGCATCGACGACGACGACGTCCGTCCCGTTGCGGGCAAGTTCGGCGGCCGCCGACAGGCCGCTATAGCCGCTGCCGACGACCACGACATCGGCTCTGGCCGGCAGGGGCTCGAGGGCGTCCTCCGGGGGCGCCGCGTCCCACCAATAGGGATCGGTGGTGAAATTGGAGAGGTCCATGACGATGTCCTGATCAAGACGCCCGAGCTGGCACGAACGGACGCCCGCAAAGCCCGTCGAAGCCGCGGGCCGCTTCGCAAAGCGAATTGATGCCGAGCAGCGTGTCGAACAGCGCCGGTGCCGCGGTGCCGAGCGGGCCTCCGGCATTGGCGACGAACTTCTCGCGAAGGCGAGTGCGGCTCAGTCGATGATCGCGGCTGCCGCTCGGCTTCTCCGCGTAGCGCTCCACGATGCGACCGTCGGTGAATGTGATCCGCAGCCGGCTGGCGAGCGAGATTCCGCCACCCGTCTTCGGCAGGGACGGGTCGGGCCGCATCGCGATCCGGGCCATGAGCGCCCGGACGGCCGGATCGTTGACCAGCCCGTCACCGAATTCGGCAAGTCCCAGCCTGCCGCGCAGCAGGCCGACGGCCAGGCAATAGGGCATGCTGAACTTGCCTTCGAGCGCTGTGCGGGCCGCGTCGTGAATCAGAATGCGTGGCGCGGCCTCGTCGACGTCGACCTCGATGTGGCGGATCGATTCCGGCTCCAGAGGCCCCTGCGCTATCAGTTCGAAGAGTGAATCCAGTGCGGTGTGGGTGCACGTACAGCAGGGATAGGCCTTGATCGTCAGGCCCGGGCGGTCGAACAGCCAGGGCCGGCCGAACCCGACGACACTCTCCTCGCTCCCTGGCACTCCGCCGAATACGGTCACGAAGCCAAGCGGACCGAATAGGCTGCCCTCCGACGAGGACACGCCTTCGCGCGCCAGCTCTGCCGCCATTACCCCGCCCCGGGCGGCGTTTCCCGATTGCAGCGCTTTGGTGTCGCTACCGAAATTACTGCGCAGGCCACCGGCCAGCGAGGCAGCCATGCCGAGGGCATGGCGCATCGCGCGCGCGTCCAAGTTCAACACGACGCCGGCAGCCGCTGCAGCGCCGAGAGCCCCGAGCGTCGCTGTCGCATGGAAGCCGCGCGTATAGTGCGACGGGTTGAGCAGCGGGCCCAGCCGCATGATGAGCTCCACGCCGGCAACATAGGCTTCCACGAGCCGTGCCCCCGACGCCGGAACGATGTCGGCAGCCGCGGCCGCGGCGCTGAGCGCCGTTACCGTCGGATGGGCGAACGACAGTTCCGCTTCGTCGTCGTCGAAGTCGTCGATATGTCCGGCGACGGCATTCAGGAACGCCGCGTCGCGCGCCGGCAGGAAACCCTCTTCGCCCCAGACGCGAGCGAAACCCGGCTCGGGCTCGCGGCGCGGACGGAGGTAGCGCAGCAACTGCGCAAAGGCTCCGGAGCGCGCGCCCGCTGCCGCCACGCCTGCGAAATCCGCGATGTGCTCGCTGGCAAGGTGGCGGATATCGGCCGGCACGTCGGCGGAGCGCTCGATCACGGCTGTGGCGAGCAGGTTCTCGAGATGGACAGGATCGGAGGAGGTGGCACGTTCACGGGGCATGGCATGTTCGATTGGGTGCAAGGACGACTTCATCCGCGCGGCATGAGCCGGAGGCGGGAAAGACGTGGCTTGGCGCTGGATGAGGGCTGCTCGTGCCGGCTCAGCACCGCCTCCATCCGCGCGCTGGCGAGGGAAAGGGCGAAGCAGATCACGAAGTAGACGACAAGGACGGCTGCATAGAGGGTGAAGGGCGAGAGCCCACCCTCCATGATGGTCGCGCGCTCGATCACGATTTGCGCGCTGCGGAGCAGTTCGCGGACACCGATCAGCGCACCGATCGAGGTCGCCTGCACGAGCTGGGTCACGAGGCCGAGATACGGTGGCAGGATCGGCCGCAATGCCTGCGGAAGGATAACGAGGCGCAGCGCCTGGAACCGATGGAGGCCCAGCGCCGCGCAGGCTTCGCGCTGACCGCTGGAGACGGCCTGGATGCCGGCGCGAATGATGATGGCGCCGTTGGCCCCACCCCAAGCGCCAAGACCTGCGACCGTGGCCTCGAACGGATCGAGCGCGATGCCGATGGTCGGGGCGACGAAGTAGATCATCATCACCGTCACGAACAGCGGGATGTCGCGCATGATCTCGACCAGTATGCGTGCGGGCACCCGCAGGAGGGCCGAACGGGAGAGCATGCCGGCGGCGAGGATCGTCGCCACCGCCGTCGCCGCAATCAGGACGCAGAAGGTGAGGGCCAGCGTCATGACGAGCCCCTGCGCCAGAATTTCCTGATTCACGAAGATCACGTGCATCACGTCACCGCGCGGTGAAAGGGCGTTGCAGGTATGATTCAAGCAAGGCGGCGCCGGCCGACATCGCCAGTACGATGACGAGGTAGAACACGCAGATCGCTGCGAAGAGTTCGATCGTCCGGAACTCCAGCGCGATCCGGTCGATCGCCACGAAAGTCATCTCCGCAAGCCCGATCGCCTGCAGGTAGGACGAGTTCTTCAGCATGGCGATGCTCGTATTGACCATCGACGGTACGGCGGTGCGCAGGGCGATCGGCAGCGCGATCAGGACGGCGTAGTGCCACGACCGCAGCCCTAGAGCGCCTGAGGCCTCCTTGACGCCGGCCGACACGCCGAGATAGCCGGCGCGGAAGCTTTCCAGGTGATAGGCGCCGCCCCAGACCGCGAGGCAGATGACACCCGACCAGAAGGCGGAGAAGCGCATCCCGATCGCCGGCAGGCCGTAGAAAATAAAGAACAGCTGAACCAGAAGCGGCGTATTGCGGATGAAGGCGACATAGGCCCGCGCCGGCCAGACGAGCGCCTTGCGCCCGGAGAGACGCATGGTCGCGCCGAGCGCGCCAATGGCCAGGGACAGGGCAATTCCGAGCGTGCTGACGATCAGCGTCATCTCTAGTCCCCGCAGAAGCGCGGGGAGCGTGTCGTAGAGATACGCCCAGTCGAAGAAGTCGGTCATGCGGCGTCGCCTTGGTAAGGGGCGGAGCCGGCCGCCGCATGGACGACCGGCGGGCTGCGGAAGATCCTGACCTACTTCTTCGGCGGGTCCGTCTCGTAGAACTTGATGACTTCCTTACGGACCATTGGATCGGAGACGACCTCCGGCACCGCCTTGGAATAGAACTTCTCGTCCCTGAGCTTGGTGATCTGTGCGTCGAGATACGCCTTCCATTCCGGCTCGTTCTTGCGGATGCCCGCGCCGATGTAGCTGACGTCAAACACCTCCTGCTCGGGCAGGATCTCGAGATCGTCATTGGCCGAGAGAATGGAGAACAGCACCGAGGTGTCGCCCGTGTAGCCGTCGGCGCGGCCCTGCCGCACGGCCTGCAGTGCCTCTGCGACCGTATTCAGACGCAGGGTCTGGACCTGCGGCATGTTCTTCTCCAGCCAGGCAGCCTGTGACGCTCCCTTGATGACGGAGATGGTCTTGCCGTTGAAATCGGCCAGCGACTTCGCCTTGCCGCCCTTGAGCTGGACCACGCCGCTGGCGCCCCAGGCATAGGGAATGGTGAAGTCTATGACCTTCTGCCGGGCGGGATAGATTCCAAGAGTGGCGATGATGACATCGACCTTCTTGCCGTTCAGGGCGGGTATGCGCGCCTCTGAGGTCACGCACTGCAAGTCTGCCTTGTCGGGCGAGCCGAAGGCGATTTCGGCGATCCGCTTCGCCATCTCCACCTCGATGCCGGCAAACTTGCCCTGCGCATCGAGAAAGCCGGACGGCGGGTAGTCGCACTTCACGCCGACCCGAAGCACTCCCTGGCTCTTGATGTAGTCGGGAAGCGCCGGCTCGGCGGCCTTTGCCACCGTAAGTCCGGTCATGAAGGCAAGAACAGAAACCGCAAGCAGGCGGCCTCGGCCGCCGGAGCTGTGTACGCGCATGACGATCCCCTCGATCGATGTGAGCGCCGCCGATGTCTTCATCGTTCACGACCCTGAAATCTTGCGTGGGCCATTCCGTGTCGTCAATAAAATTCCGCATAATGATTGAAACTTATATATTAATTCCATTATATGGAAATTTATGGAGGGGACGATGAAGAAACAGAACGGATCTCAGGCGCTGGAGCGTGGCCTCGGCATTCTGGAAGCCGTCGCCGAAGCGCCTCCTGAAGGCCTGCGCTTGACGGAGATCGCCGCCATGTGCGAACTCGAGCAGCCGACCGCGCATCGCCTGGTCGCCGCACTCGAACGCGCCGGCTATCTCGCTCGCGTCGGCGACAGTCGACGGTTGCGCCTCGGTCTGCGGCTGTTCCAGCTCGGCTCTATCGGTGGCGAAGCCGGCGGCCTTGCCGACGTGGCGCGTCCGGCCCTGATCCGGCTCGCGGCGGCCACCGGCGACTGCATGTTCCTGATGGTTCGTTCCGGGCTCGACGCGGTCTGCCTCGACCGTCAGGACGCCACCTACACCATCCATAGCCTGACCGGGCATGTGGGCGGTGCCACGCCGCTCGGGCTTGGCACCGGCAGCATGACGATCCTCGCCCATCTTCCCGAAGCCGAGCGCCACGAGGTCCGGGAGGCAAATCGCGAGCGCATCCGTGCTCTCCGGCACGACGTGCCGTCCGAGGCGGAACTCGCCCTCGTGCGCGATCGGGGCTTCTACCGGGAGGTCAACCGCTCGGTCGCCGGGATAGTCGGTGCGGCCGTGCCGATCCTCACGCCCCGCAGGCGTCCGATCGCCGCCATCGCCATCGGCGCCACGGAGGCCCGGCTGCCCGATGAACGGCTACCGGCCGTTATCGAAATGATGCAAATTGAGGCGCGCCGGATCGAGGCCGAGCTGAACGCCTCCCCCTCCGTCCTTGCCTCATCCTGATCTGCCAGCTTGCCTCGCTCCCCAAATGAAAAGCGATTCCAAGCGCGCGCCCTTCTGGCTGTTTGCCTTCCACAACGGTCGTCGCTGCCGACCTCATGCCGAGTACCCCACGGTACTTTCGAGCTCGTATGGCCACGCAGGAGCTCGCGACGATCGTCTCTCAAGTTTGGTCAAAGAGTCTGCCCTAACCTCGCAACACCCGTCGCAGACCCTTCAGGCGATCAATGATGACCATTGCGGCGGCCGAAATGAGGATCAGTGAACTTGCGAGTGCTGCGCCGAAGGCGTCGTATTGGAACTTGATATAGGAGAAGAGCTCTACCGGGAGCGGGTTTCTCGCCGGCGCGCCGGAAGCGGAAGTTTCCTTGCAGGCCCTCTCCCATCAACGCAGTGCCCGCTAGCTTAGAATATATTTAAATCATTGAGATTGCGTCGATATTCTCTCTCGCTGTAGAGATCGACCGTACGGTATCTTCAACTCCGAACGGTCTGCTGGCCCATGACGACGACATTCCTGCAAGCGCTCCACAGGATGGAGGAAGGTCGCCTCAAGCGCTTCTTCCAGCGCCGGCTGCGCAATCGGGAGGACGCGGCCGACGCGACGCAGGAAACGTTCCTGAGGATGATCGAGGTGCCGCAAAGCACCATCATCGAGAACCCCCAAGCCTATCTGTTCCAGGTGGCAAAATCTGTTGCACGCGCGGCCTCTGCCCGGCGTGCCGCCGAGACGGGACTTTTCGTGCCGGAAGAAGCGGGCTGCGTGTCCGCGGACGACACGCCCGGACCGGAGCGCATCGTCCTTGGCCGGCAACAGCTATTGCTCATGGCGAAGGCGATCGAGCAATTGCCGAACCGCTGCCAGGAGGTCTTCATCCTCAGCCGCCTGCACGGCCTTGCGAATGGCGAAATCGCCGTGCGCCTCGGCATTTCGCGCAACATGGTGGAAAAGCACATCATCCGCGCCCTGCTGCATTGCCGAAAAGTGCGCGCCGAGATTTTTTTCTGAGCGACGTCAGGTCATAAGCTGCGCTTCGACTCCAGTCCGATAGGACGCCGCCAGGGCTGCCGATGGCGAACAAGGCGAAACAGACCGAGGACGGACGGCGGACGGAAGAGGCTGCCGGATGGGTCGCGCGCCTCCAGTCGCGCGACGCGACGGATCAGGATCGCCGCGACTTTCGCGCATGGCTCGCCAGGGACCCCGCCAATGCCGCCGCCTATGAGGAATTGCAGAGCCTGTGGGGCGACCTCAGAGCGGTACCGATCGGGAAGGACCGGCTGAAGAAGCTGCGCCTGTCCCGGCGCGCGATTGCCGGCAACATCGTCGCCGTCGGGCTGATCGCGGTGCTGGCGACGACGCTCTACCAGCTGGGTTTCGTCGACCGGCTGCGCGCCGATCACTACACGTCGGTCGGCGAGGTCGGCCATTTCACGCTCGCGGACGGCACCCGTGTCGACCTGAACACCGACAGCGCCATAAGGATTATGTATTCACCGGCGGAGCGCCGGATCGAATTGCTGCGCGGAGAAGCCTTCTTCGATGTGGCAAAGAATCCCGCCCGCCCATTCGTCGTCGAGGACAACATCCTCAGCGCCACCGCGCTTGGCACGCGCTACGGCGTGCGCCGCGACGATGGCGGCGGCAGCGATGTGCAGGTCGAGGAAGGGCGCGTCGAGGTCACCTCGGCCCGTTCGCAGGTCGCGCTGGGAGCCGGAGACGTAGCGCGCGTGAACCGGGACGGGGCGCTGGATATCGGCACCGCCGACGTCTCCAGCCGGGTCGCCTGGCGCGAAGGAAAGCTGGTTTTCTCTGACCAGCCTCTGCGCGAGGTACTCGCCACGCTGGAGCGCTACCGGCATGGCCGTATCGTGGTCCTCGATGAGGCGGCCGCTGAGCGCCGGGTCTCAGGCATCTTCGACCTGAGGGATACCGATGAGGCCCTTGCCGTGCTGGAATCGAGCCTGCCCGTCACCATCGTTCATCTGACAGGGATGATGGTGGTGGTGCGCTCGCGCTGACGCAATTATTTCGAGTCCGACGTCAGGAGGCACCCGCCCGATCGACTCTAACCCATCGAGAGAATGTCGCCACGGAGCGGCATCCGACGGGACACGGGGATTGGGGATCGAGAATGCGGGTTGAAGAGACGACGGCAAGCATGCGTCGCATGATCGTGGGCGCGGGACTGGCGGGAATTTCCCTGCTGGCGTGCGCGACGGCGCTGCAGGCCCAGACCACACCGGCTCCCGCTCCCGCCGCGGCGGCCCGTATACCGATCACGGTGCCGGCCGGCCCGCTCGAAAGCGGGCTGCTCAGCCTCGCGAGGCAGGCCAATCTCCGGCTGCTCTATCCAAGCTCGCTTACGGTCGGCCGAGGCACGCCGGGCGTCAGCGGCCAGTTGTCGCCCGACCAGGCAGTCGCCCGCCTGCTGGAAGGCACCGGGCTGGGCTACAGTTTCACGAGCCCGAACACCGTCCGGATCTTCGATCCGACAGCGCGGAACGGCAGCGAGACGGGCGCACCCGCCGGAGGCGGCATCGCGCTCGATACGATCACGGTGGACGGAGAAGGCGGACTGCCGGCTCCCTATGCCGGTGGTCAGGTCGCGGTGGCGAGCCGGCTCGGCATCCTCGGCAACCGCGACTTCATGGACGCACCATTCAATGTGGTGACCTACACGTCCGAGACTATCAAGGATCAACAGGCGCGCAGCGTCGCCGACGTGACGGAAAACGACCCGTCCGTGCGCGCCACCTGGGCGGACGCCAGCTATTCCAACCAGTTCTACATTCGCGGGTTTCCGCTCGCCAATGCGGATATCTCCGTCAACGGCCTCTATGGCCTCGTCCCCTACCAGATGGCCGGCACATCCTGGGTGGAGCGGCTGGAGGTCCTTAAGGGGCCGGGCTCGATGCTGACCGGAATGCCGCCCCAGGGCAGCATCGGCGGCACCATCAATCTCACCACCAAGCGCGCCGGCGACGATCCGCTCACTCAGTTCACGCTGGGCTATATCTCGGACAGCCAGTTCGGCGGCAAGTTCGACGTTTCCCGTCGCTTCGGCGACGAGAAACAGTTCGGCGTCCGCATCAATGGCTCCTACAGCAATGGCGACGCACCGGTCGACGGCCAGTCGAACGAACTGGGCGAGGTAGCGCTCGGGCTCGATTATCGCGGCGAGCGGGTGCGGCTGTCGGCAGACCTGATCTATCAGAAGAACTATGCGGACAATCCAGTCCGGCCCGTCTATCTGCGGGCAGGCGCGGTTCCTGTCCCACAGGCGCCCGATGCCTCGACCAATCTCGGCCAGGACTGGTTCTACGCCGATGGCGAGGATATTCTCGGCATCGTGCGGGGCGAGGTCGACATCACCGACAACGTCACCGCCTACGCGACTGTCGGTGCGCGCCGGAACGACTTCCTCGGCCTCTACAATTTCATCTATCTCACCGACCCGGTCGGTAATTTCACCGCCAATGTCTATCTGCAGCCCACCTATGTCGACACGCTCACCGGCGAGGCCGGCGTGCGCGCCAACTTCGATACCGGAGCCATTCGCCACGAACTGACGGTCAGCGCCAGCGGCGTTCACAATGAGATGGGAGTGGTGGCGCCGGTGGTGGCTACATACTCGTCGAACATCTACGCACCGACGCCCTTCGCGGAGCCCGATCTCAGCGGTTATGCGACCAGCGCTCCGAAGACCAGCGAGGCAACGCTGACCAGCCTCGCCATCGCCGACAGCCTCTATGCATTCGATGATCGCGTGCAGCTCATCCTCGGTGCTCGCTACCAGAACGTGGTGCAGGAGGGTTGGAACGGGACGACGGGCCTGCAGACCGCCGATTACGACGAAAGCGCGGTCACGCCGGCGGTGGGCCTGGTGCTGAAGCCCTGGCAGAACGTCTCCCTCTACGCCAATTACATCGAGGGCCTGAGCCAGGGGCCGGTCGCGCCGGCGGGCTCCGCTAATGTCGGCGAGACCTTCGCGCCCCTCAAGTCGAAGCAGATGGAAGCCGGCGTGAAAGTCGACTTCGGCCAGTTCGCCACCACGCTCAGTGTCTTCCAGATCGAGCAGCCAAGTGGCGTGCTGGATACCGCGACCAACATCTACAGCATCGATGGTGAGGTGAGGAACCGCGGAGTCGAGTTCAACGTGTTCGGCGAGATCACGCCCTCGGTGCGTGTGCTGGGCGGCGTGACCTTTATGGACGGCGTCCAGACGGAGACGGCGAACGGCGCCTATGACGGCAACGCGGCCATCGGCGTACCGGACGTGCAGCTCAATCTCGGTGCGGAATGGGATACGCCCTTCATCGAAGGACTGACCCTGACCGGCCGGCTGATCTACACCTCCTCGCAATATGCCAGCCTCGACAACGCGCAGAGCATTCCCGACTGGACACGCGTCGACCTCGGCGCGCGCTACACCTTCGAGAGGGCAAACGGCAAGCCGGTGACGATCCGCGCCAGCGTCGAGAATGTCTTCGACGAGAGTTACTGGGCGGCCGCGTCCTCCTCGTTCGGCCTTGCCCGTGGCGCGCCGCGTACTGTGCTGTTGTCGACGACCTTCGATTTCTGACGTGGAACGCCCGGCGAGCATGCGCGTGTCCGGTCGCAGGATCGGAATCGATCGTCGGCGCTTCCTCGCCGGTGCGGCGCTGCTATGTGCGCCGGCGGGCAACGCTGCGGCAAACGCCGCGCCGCGCCCTGCGGCCGTTGATTGGGCGGCGGCTGAATGCCTGCTGGCGCTGCGCGTCGCGCCCATCGCGATCGCCGACATCGCCACCTATCGGCAATGGCTGCCTGAGTTCCAACCGCCCCTCAACGTCCGCGATCTCGGAGCGCGTACAGAGCCCAATCTGGAGTTGCTCGCCGAACTCGTGCCCGACCGCATCTTCATCTCAAACTGGCAGGGCGGCCTCGCGGCTTTGCTCCAGCGGATCGCACCGGTCGAGGTCGTGACCATCATCGATGCACGTACCGACGCCATGGACAATGCCCGCGAGGCCTTCACCCGGATTGCATCAGCGACCGGACAGCAGGAGGCCGCGTCCTCCTGCCTCTCGGCATTCGACGCTGCCCTCGCGGAGGGGAGAGGGGCTCTGGCTCGGGTGGCATCGCGACCTGTCTATGTCGGTGTGCTGCATGAGAATGGCACGCAGCTCTTTCTCTATGGCAAGGGGAGCTGGGTGCATTCCCTGATGCTCCGGCTCGGCCTGCGCAATGCCCTGACGACACCGACATCGGCCTTCGGCAACGCGCTGGTCGACATTGCGGAGCTTGCCGCCGTTCCGGATGCCGTCCTTCTGTATCTCGACCAGGGCGCACGCACCCGGCGCGCGGAGCGGGAACTGCGGGCCAGCACGCTATGGCAGGGCCTGCCGATGGTGAAGGAAGGACGCGCGCGCACCATTCCAGCCTTCTATGCGCTGGGGGGCGTCCCCTCGATCTGGCGGACCATGCGCCTGCTCGTGGCCGCTCTGGATAATGCGCCGACTGGCCGCGGCGATGGTTGAGAAGACATCGGGCAGCGGCTCCCGTCGCGTCGGCGGGCCGGGCATCCTCGTGTTTTTCCTCGCCCTCGCGGGCGCCGTGACGAGCGCCCACGCACTATCGGGCCTCCTGCCGCCCCGCCTATGGTGGCAGGCCGTCGCCGATACGAATGGCGATGTGCCGATGCTGATCTTCATGCATGTCGCGCTGCCACGCATCGTCATCGCGTGGTGTGCAGGCGCGGCGTTGGGGCTCGCCGGCGTGCTGCTGCAGGCCGGCCTGCGCAACCCCATGGCCGACACGACGACGCTCGGCACGGCGTCGGGTGCCTATCTCGCTCTCGCCGTCTGTTCGGTCTATGCGCCGAACCTTCTCGACCACGGCCAGGGCTGGGTCGCGCTCGCAGGTTCGGCCACCGCCGGCGCGATCGTGCTCGCCATCGGGCGCGGGGCCGGTTTCACGCCGATCACGGTCATCCTAGCCGGCCTCACGCTGAACCTCCTCTGCGGGTCGCTCGGGGCCGCGCTCACCATCCTGAACCATGAGACGCTGAACCCGCTTTTCGTCTGGCAAGGCGGCTCACTGGCGCAGAATGGATGGGGCAGTGCCGCCACGCTGCTTCCGCTGGTCGCGCTGGGGGGAATGATTGCCGCGCTCATCGCGCGCCCGCTCGCCAATCTCCACCTCGGCGACGAGCATGCCCGCAGCGTCGGCGTTCCGGCCGGACCGATCCGGCTGATGGCCCTCGGGCTGGCGATCGCGCTCGGCGCCTTTACCGTCAGTGCCGTCGGCGTAATCGGCTTCATCGGACTTGCTGCGGGTCACCTCGCGCGCCACACAGGTGCCCGAACGCTCGCGCAGAGGCTGCTCTGGGCCCCCGCGATCGGCGCTGCACTGCTCTGGTCGATCGACCAGGTCGTCCAGCAAGCCGGCACCCTTCGCAGCGGGCTGCCGACCGGCAGCGCGGCGGCGCTCCTCGGTGCACCTTTGCTGCTGTGGATCATGATGCGACTGCGCCATGCCGAGGTCGCCCCGCCGCGCCGTGTTCCGGAGGATGGCTTCCGCACGCGGCGTCCTCCCGCCGTTGCCGGCCTGCTGGTCGGCCTGCTCTGTACCGCCTGCGTGCTGGCGCTGGTCTTCGGCCGGAATGCGGATGGCTGGGGCTTCCTCAGCCTGGCGACCGCGCCGGACGTTCTCATATGGCGTGCGCCGCGCGTCGTGGCCGCGCTCGCCGCCGGTGTGCTTCTGGCCGTCGCCGGAACCCTGATGCAGCGCATGACCGGCAATCCGATGGCCAGCCCCGAGATGCTGGGCGTCTCCTCCGGCGCCGCCTTGGGCGTCATCGTCCTGCTTTATGCCCTGCCGGGGTTTCACCGGCCTGCAATGATGCTGGCGGCGTTCGCCGGCGCTGCGGTCACACTGGGTGTCATCGTCGCGATCAACTGGCGCTGGCACTTCGCGCCGGAGCGCCTGCTGCTCGCCGGCGTCGCGCTTGCCACGCTGTTCAGCGGCGTCGCCGCAATGCTGCTGATGGGAGGAGATCCGCGCACCGCTATGCTGTTGGCCTGGATGTCCGGCTCGACCTATTGGGTCACCACACCTGAGGCGTCGATGGCGATCGCGCTGGCGCTGGCGACGTTCCTCGCCGCGATGCTGAGCTTACGCTGGCTGGAGCTTCTGCCGCTGGGGACGACGGCTCGCTCGCTCGGCGTGGATGCCGCGCGAAGCCGTCTCGTGCTGCTCGCCATCGCCGCCGCAGCGACCGCTTCGGCCACTCTCGTCGTCGGACCGCTGAGCTTCATCGGCCTGATGGCCCCCCACATTGCACAGCGCGTCGGCATGAAGCGCGCGCTTCATCAGCTCGTTGCCGCCGCCGCCATTGGCGGCTCGCTGCTGCTGGCGGCGGACTGGGCCGGACGTACGCTGCTGTTCCCCTGGCAGATGCCAGCGGGATTGGTCAGTGCGGTGTTCGGCGGGCCGCTCTTCCTGTTCCTGCTGTGGGCACGCCGATGACACCTATCGCCTCGCGCCCGCTGCTCGTCAGCGCCATCCGCCTGCTGCGGCCATTCTGGCGTCTGGCGCTGGCGGCGACGCTTAGCGGGATGGCGAGCGGCCTCGCGACCGCATGGTTGCTCGCGAGCATCAACGACGCGCTGCATTCCGACCAGGGCGCCACGCCAGCCCTGCTGCTCGGTTTCGCCGGCCTCTGTCTCGTCACCGTGGCCGGCGAGGTCGCCTCCGATCTCGGCAACAGCTATGTCGGCCAGCAGGCCGTGGCAGTGCTGCGCACCGAACTCACCGACCGCATCCTGAGCGCGCCCATCGACCGGATCGAGCGCTTCCGCACGCATCGCATCACCGCTGTGCTCAACCATGACGTCGAGGTGCTCAGCAATTTCACCTTCGCCTTCTCCAGCCTGGCGATCGCCTTCGCGGTGACGCTGGGCGGCCTCGTCTATCTCCTCATTCTGTCGCCCCTTATGTCGCTGGTCGCTGCGGTCGCGCTGGCGCTCGGGATGACCGTGCATATGCGGGCGCGCAGCAGGGGACGCGCCGGCTTCGATGCCGCGCGGCGCCTGCAGGATGAGCTGCAGCAGCAGTATCATGCGATCTCCGAGGGAGCGAAGGAGCTGCGGATCAGCCGTCCGCGCCGCCTCCACATGCGCGCGGTGCGGCTCGGCGGCACCATTGCCGGCATACGCGATCTGCGCATCCGGGCAATGCGGACCTACATGTCGGCCAACGCCTTCGGCTCGGTCCTGTTCCTGCTCGTCATCGGCCTCCTGCTCGCCCTGCAGTCCCGCTTGGCAATTCCCGCCGAAGTGCTCTCCGGCTTCGTGCTCGTGCTGCTCTACATCAAGGGGCCGCTGCAGCAGCTAGTCGCCGCGCTGCCGGCGATCGGCCAGGCGCAGGTCGCGCTCCACAACATCGCCGCTCTCGAACGGGCTTTCGCCAACCCGGAAGACGGATTGCTCGAGCCCGTAAAGTCCATCCCGGCGATGAGGAGGATCGAGCTTGTGGGAGTCACCTATGGCTTTCCGCCGGAGGGCGGCGTGTCCTTCCATCTCGGGCCGGTCGACCTCACCCTCGATACGGGCGAAATCCTGTTCATCGTCGGGGAGAACGGCTCGGGAAAGACCACGCTGGTAAAGCTGCTGCTCGGGCTCTACGAGCCGCGCGAGGGGATCATTCGTCTAGACGGAAGGGAGGTAACGGCAGCAAGCCGCGACGACTATCGCCAGCTCTTTTCCACCGTGTTCGCCGACTACTTCCTCTTCGACGAGGTGATCGAGCCCGTCGACGAGCGCGATATGGCGCGTCACCTTCAGCGGCTGGAGCTTGTCGGCAAGCTGTCGATCCGCGAGGGCCGCTTCACGACGACGGACCTCTCGACCGGCCAGCGCAAGCGGCTCGCCCTGCTGCTGGCCTATCTGGAACAGCGCCCGGTCGTCGTCTTCGACGAATGGGCTGCCGATCAGGACCCCGCCTTCCGCCGCATCTTCTACGCCGAGCTACTCGGAGAACTGCGCGCGCAGGGCAAGACGGTGGTCGTGATAAGCCATGACGACCGTTATTTCCGCTTCGCCGACCGTCTCGTGCTCATGAAGGAGGGACGCATCGCCGAGATCCGGCACGGCGAAGAAGTCATTGGCATTCCGGAGCACGGTCATGCCTGATCCGTCTTCCCTCTCGCCTTCCGGCACCCCCTTGTTCGAGATGGCGGACCTGTCGTGCCGCATGGGTGAGCGCACGCTGCTGGACTCGTTGACCTTGCAGCTTCCGGCGCAGCGGCTCATCGGGCTGGTCGGCCACAATGGATCCGGCAAGTCGACGCTGCTGAAGATACTCGCGCGCCTGCAGGCGGCATCGACCGGCGAGGTCCATTTCGCCGGCACGCCGCTCGCCCGGTGGCGAGACCGTCCGTTCGCCCGAAAGGTCGCCTACCTGCCGCAGCAGCCCCCTCCGGCTCCAGGCCTGCTTGTCAAGGAACTGGTCGGGCTGGGGCGCTATCCCTGGCACGGACCGCTCGGACGCTTCCGCGAGGCCGACCGTGCCCTTGTCGACGAAGCGCTTGCCCTGGCCGATGTCGCGCAGCTCGCCGACAGGCTGGTCGACACGCTCTCGGGTGGGGAGCGCCAGCGTGCCTGGTTGGCGATGATGGTCGCCCAGGACACCGAATGCCTGCTGCTCGACGAGCCGATCGCGGCGCTCGACCTTGCGCATCAGATCGATGTGCTGGCCCTCGTACAGAACCTCTGTCGTTCACGCGGGATCGGAGCGCTTGTCGTTCTCCACGACATCAACCTGGCCGCCCGCTTCTGCGAGGAGATCCTGGCATTGCGCGCCGGCCGGCTCATCGCTCGCGGCACGCCTGAGGAGATACTGACGCCGGAACGGCTGCTTACAATCTTCGGTCTCCAGATGGACGTGCTGGTAAATCCGGCGAACGGGCAGCGCATTGCGACGGCACGGTGAGGGATAGGCGGATAGTCTTTCCGGACCGCGCCAATCTCGGTCATTGATCTGGCAACGGCCGCGGCCCAAAAGCGGACAGCAGCGAGTTGGGAAACGTCGGCACCTTTGCGCGCCCAGGCCGGACGTTCATGCCTCCAATCAACGCCCCCCAAAAAGCGGACGGATCTAACTCCAACTGACTCACAGCCGTCAGATAGTTGGAATCCTGCCTGGCGCACCAGCACGACCAAATCATCTGAGGCCCGACCGATCCGGCCGCCACACGGCGCGCCGGCGGAGAACGCCGTCGGCGACAACGTGGGCTCAGGCGCCCTGCGCCAGCAGTTCCGGATAGGCGTCGGTGACGATGTTGACCAGAGCCTCCGCAGCCCGGCTCGGCGCCCGCTCACGGTTCAGCAACAGGTAGAACTCGCGTTCGGGCAGCGGAAACGGCACCTGCCTCAGCAATCCGGCCTCGAGGCTCGGCGCGGCGACCGAGGCCGAGAGCGCCGTTGCCCCCATCCCGGCCTCGACGGCGGCGCGCACCGCCTCATTCGAGGGCAGCTCCAGCACCACCCGCAGCCCGGAGCCGCTGCGCAGATGCGGCCGCATCGCCTCCTCGAACACCGAGCGGGTGCCCGAGCCGGGTTCGCGCAGCACCCATTCGGCCGCCATCATCTCGGCGATCGTCACGTCGCCCCGCCCTTCCCAGGGGTGGCCCGGCGGCACCAGAACGATGAGTTGGTCACGCGCCACCGGCACCAGGGTGAAGCGCTCACTCGGCACCGCCGCCTCCACGAAGCCGATCTCCGCCGCCCCGCTGTCCACCGCCGCGGCCACCTGCGTCGTGTTGCCGACCGCCAGATGGATGTCGATGCCCGGATAGGCGAGGCGGAACGCCACCAGATGGCGCGGCAGCCAGTAGCTGGCGATGGTCTGGCTCGCCTGCACCGCCAGAGTGCCGCGCAACAGGGTGCCGTATTCGGCCAGCGTCAGCTCGGCCCGCTCCACCCGCGCCAGCACGGCACGCGCCTCCAGAAGGAAGGCGGCGCCCGCCTCGGTCAGCTCGATGTGGCGGCCGATACGGTTGAAAAGCCGGGTGTCGTGCCGCGCCTCCAGCGCCGCGATGGCGTGGCTGGCCGCCGATTGAGCGAGATTGAGCGCCTGCGCGGCCTTGGTGACGTGCTGGCGCTCCGCCACCGCCACGAAGATTCGCAGCTGATCAAGTGTCATGCCATACCCTTCGCGCGATCATAGTGCGCGGGAGGCATCGTTCGAAAGCGCCGATCTCGGAGGCGTGGCATCGCCGCTCTGGTCGGCCGCCGCACCGGGCGCCTGCCCGCCCGCGCAGGCGCGGCATTCGCGGAAGATGCGGGCGGTGCAGCGGGCGCAGATGGCGGCGTCCAGACGCGGATAGATCGCCGCGATCGCCTCGCGCTTCGAGCCGAAGATGTGATCGGCACCCAGCTCGTCGATGAAGCCGGTCCGTTCCCAGACCGCCAAAACCGCGGCGCGGGGGCGGTGGAAATTCAGGTCGCCGCCCGCGGCGCGGCGCTGCGCCAGCTCGTGCGTCCAAAGCTCGACGCCGGCGAGGTCGATGAAGTTCATGCTCTTGACCATCACCAGCAGGTGTTTCTGGTCGGAGCGCGCGCGCAACTGCTGCAGACGCCGCGCCACATGGCCAGCGGCGCCGAAATAAAGCGAGCCCTCGATGCGCAGAAGCTTGAGCTGCGGGCACTCGACAACTTCCCCCGGCAGATCCTCGACCGCGGTCAGCGTGCGCTCCGGAACCCGTTCATCGGGCACCAGCGCGCGCACCGCCGGGTGCGCGGTACGGTGGAGATAGGCGGCAAGCGCCAGCCCGCTGCCGATCAGGATCGCATGCTGGAAGGGCAGCACCAGCATGCCGGCCAGCGTCGCCACGGCGACCGCGAAATCCGCCCGCCCGACCCGCCAAAGCCAGGCGAAGCGCTTGAGGTCTATGAGGCCGGCGGCGATGTAGAGCAGCAGCGCCGCGATCGCCGGCAGCGGCAGCCGCTCCAGCAGCGGGCGGCTGACAAAGGCAAGCACGACAAGGAACAGTGCCGAGAGCACCGCCGCCATGGGGGTGCGGGCGCCGGCGAGATAGTTCGGCAGGGAGCGGTTCAGCGAACCGCAGGACACGTAGGAGGAGAAGAACGCTCCGGCGATGTTCGACAGGCCTTGGCCGACGAACTCGCGGTCGACGTCGACATACTCGCCGGAGCGGCGCGCCAGCGCCTTGGCAATCGACACCGACTGCCCGAGCGCGACGATGGAAAGCGCGGCGGCGATCGGGGCGAGCTGCTCCAGCTGCTTCAACGGCACCACGGGCACCGAGAGCGGCGGCAGCACCGAGGGGATGGTCCCGGCCCGCGCCATCTCCGGCAGGCCGAGGTGACGCACCAGAAGCTCGCTCGCGCCATAGCCGGCGAGCACGCCGATCAGCATATAGGGCAGCCGACGCGAGAGGCGGCCGGCGACAATGGTGACGACCAGCGTGCAGGCGGCGACGATGACCGCGCTCGGATTGGCCTCCATGAAGCCGCCGGCCACCGCCGACAGCGTGGCCGCCACCCCATGCGCGGCCCCGGGCGCGATCCCCAGCGCGTCCGGCAGCGCGTAGAGCCCGATCAGCAGCGCCGCCCCGCTCATGAAGCCCGCCAGCACCGGTGGCGAAACGAAATCCGTCACCCAGCCGAGCCTGCACAGGCCGAGCGCAAGCTGGATGAGCCCGACCATCGCCGTCACCGCCAGCGCGGCGGCGATGAAGCCGGGGGTTCCCGGTACTACAAGCGGCGCCAGCGCGGCGAGCAGCGCCAGCGAATTGGCGTTGGTCGGCCCCGAGACCACGTAGCGGCTCGACCCGAACAGCGCTGCCACGATGCAGGGCACGATCGCGGTGTAGATGCCGTATTCGGGGGGCATTCCCGCGAGGGTGGCGAAAGCGATGCCCTGCGGCAGCGCCAGCACCGCGCCGAGAAAGCCTGCGAGGGCGTCGGCCGGCAGGGTCCGCGGCGACACCAGCACGGCGAGGCGGGGAGCCGTCATCATCGTCCGTAGTACAGCATCACCGTGTGCCGGGCCTCGGCGAAGAACAGCCAGCGTTCGACCAGCAGCCCTGCGAGCTGGCACAGCGCGGCAAGCAGGCTCGCCCCCACCGTCACCGCTCCGGCCGGCGTCAGCGCGGCCAGCACAAGCAGCACCGCCGGCGCGAGGAAACCGAGGAACTGGGCAATCAGCCGAAGCCGGTCGCGATGCTTGCGCGCGACCCGGTAGCCCATCTCCTTGAGGAGGTAATTCTCCTCCGAATGAGGCCACTCGATGCTCAGCACCCGCCCTCCAGGCAGGCCGGTGGCGGAGTTGACCGTGGCCGGAAGGCCGGCCGTGTCGTCGTGCCGCCAGCTCGCCCGCTTCCATGCCCAGCCGGCCAGCGTCAGCGCAGCGGCCGCGCCGGCGAGCACGCTCCCGCCATCACCGGAGGCCGCCAGCAGCGCATTGAGCAGGGTCAGGCCGCTCATCGCCGCATAGAGCAGGTAGCCCGGCAGGGTGAACCGGCTCCGCCACTGCGCGATCGGCGTGAGCGAGGCGTAGATCATAGCGGTACAGCACACCGTCACCACCGCGCCCAGCGCGGCGAGGGCACCTGCCAGCGCCACCCAGCCCTCGGCTCGGCCGGTCAGCAGCCAGCCGAGCCCGAACAATCCGGCCGGCACGAAGGTCGCTACCGCGCTGATGCCCTCGCGCGAGAGCCACGAGGAGCGCCACTGCGAGAAAGCCCGCCACGCCCGCTCGGGCCGGCCGAGATGGCCGGCGGAGGAGAGCAGCCCACCGGTGATCAGGACCAGCGCCAGACCGAGGCCGAACAGACCGGGCCAAAGACCTGGAGGCGCCATGCCGGCGAGCGCCATCAGCCCGAGCAGGGCCAGCAGGCCGTAGCCCGCGCCGGTGGCGGTGGTGAAGAGGATGACGGAATAAGCGGGATGCATCGGCTACCTCGACAGCATGCGGTCGACCCAGCCCAGGAAACCGCCCTCCGGCGCGGCGTCCTCCAGCGGTGCCGCCGCGACCGTCGGCGCACGCTCGGATCGGGCACGGGGCGGCAGGTAGCGGTTGGTCGGCTCGTACCCCAGCTCGGGCATCAGCGGCACGCCGCCGCGCTCCTCGACCAGCCGCGAGATCGGCGATGCCGGGTCGCCGAGGTCGCCGAAATGGCGTGCTCCTGTCGGGCAGGCAGAGACGCAGGCCGGCACGCGGTCCTCGGGCGGGATGTGCTCATTGTAGATGCGGTCAACGCACAGCGTGCACTTCTTCATCACGCCGATCTCGACGTCGAACTCGCGCGCCCCATAGGGGCAGGCCCAGCTGCACAGCTTGCAGCCTATGCACTTCTCCTCGTCGACGAGCACGATGCCGTCGCTGGCACGCTTGTAGGAGGCGCCCGTTGGGCAGACGGTGACGCAGGCCGGCTCCGCACAGTGCAGGCAGGAGCGCGGGAAATGCACCGTGCGTCCTCCCTCCTGCGTGATGTGCTCGAAGGTGTGCACCCGGTTGAACCACACACCGTCGACACCTCCGCCATAGGGCTTCACGTCGGTGAGCGGGGCCATATGACCGCCGGTGTTCCACTCCTTACAGGAGGTGACGCAGGCCTGGCAGCCGACACAGGTGTCGAGGTCGATGACAAGCCCAAGGCTCTTGTCGGTCGAAGCGGGAAAGCAGGTCATCGTCCGAACGCCTTGCGGAACTGGGCGCCGAAGCTCAGCGTCTGCGGCGCGGGCGGGATCGAGGGTGGAAGCGGCAGGCGCTCGAAAGCCGGCTGGGTGAAACCGAACTCCGCCGGCGCGCAGCGGCGCAGCCGCACCCGCAGGTCGAACCATGCCGCCTGCCCCGTCACAGGGTCGGAGTTGGAATAGCGCTTGCCGGCGACGTCCGGCGGCAGGAGGTCGCCGATGGCATGGTTGAGCAGGAAGCCGCGATTGCTCTCGCCGGCATCGTCCTTCAACCCCCAGGCCCCCCGCCGCTTGCCGATGGCGTTCCAGGTCCAGACGGTGTTGCGCTCCACCCCGTCGACCAGGCGGATCTGCCCCTTCACCTGGCCGTTGACGCTCTCGATCCATACCCAGTCGTCATCGACTAGACCCAGCTCGGCGGCGAGGTCGCGATGCACGAACAGCCGGTTCTGGCTGGTGATCTGGCGCAGCCACGCGTTTTGCGATCCCCAGGAATGGTACATGTGCATCGGTCGCTGGGTGATTGCCGCCAGCGGGAACTCCCGGTCGTCCACCAGCGTCTGCTCGAAGGGCGGATACCAGAAGGGCAGGGGATCCATATGCGCTTCGATGCGGGCGCGCTCGCTCTCGGGCGGCTGCACCGCGCCATGGCCGCGCGCGGCGAGACGGAAGCGCTGCAGCGGCTCGGAATAGAGCTGAAACACCACCGGCTCCACCTTCGGCACGAAGCCCATCTGCTGGGCGAAGTCGAGATAGGCGCGGTTGGCCATCTTGTAGAAGCGCTGGTCGGCGTCGAGCGTGTGGTGCCAGAAGCCGCCATGGGCGATGTAGCGCTCGAGCTGCGAGGGGTTCGGCGCGCCCCGCCCGATCGCCTCGCCGTCCTCGCCCCGCCAGCCGGCCAGCGGCCCGATGCCCGGCGTGCGCTCGTGGTTGACGATGTAGTCGGCATAGTCGCGGTACGTGGCGCCGCCGTCCTCATTGACGAAGCCGGGCAGGCCGAGCCGTGCGCCGAGCTCGATCAGCACACTCTGGAACGGGCGCACGTCGCGGTCCGGCGGCACCACGGGATGGCGGATGGCGTCGCCCGGACCGTCGGCATGGCTGATCGGGCGGTCGAGCAGGCTGATGCAGTCGTGGCGTTCGAGATAGGTGGTGTCGGGCAGCACCAGGTCGGCATAGGCCACCGTCTCGGACGCATAAGCGTCCGCATAGATGATGTAGGGGATGCGGTAGTTCCCCTCCTCATCCGTGTCGGTGAGCATCGTCATGGTCTCGTCGGTGTTCATCGACGAGTTCCAGGCCATGTTGGCCATGTACATCATCAGCGTGTCGATCGGGTACGGATCGCCTGCCCACGCGTTGCGGATGACCATGTGCATCATGCCGTGGGAGGCGAGCGGCGCCTCCCAGGAATAGGCCTTGTCGATGCGCACCGGGTTGCCCTCGCCATCGACCAGAAGGTCCTCGGGCGCGTGCACGAAGCCCAGCGGCATGCCAGCCAGCGGCGTGTCGGGGCGCCCGCCATCCTTGCCGGCCGGCTTGGGACCGGGCGGCGGCGGCTTCGGGAAAGGCGGCTTGAAGCGCCAGCCGCCGGGCACGTCGACCGTGCCGAGCAGCACCTGCAGCAGATGGATGGCGCGGCAGGTCTGGAAGCCGTTGGAATGGGCGGAGATGCCGCGCATGGCGTGCATCGCCACCGGCCGCCCACGCATGGTCTCGTGGCGCCGCCCCTGCAGGTCGGTCCACGGCACCGGCAGCTCGATCGCCTCGTCGAAGGCGACATGGGCCAGCTCCGCGGCGATGCGGCGGATCACCTCGGCGGGCACGCCGCAGCGCTCGGCCACGGCCTCCGGCCCGTGCGAGGCGTCGAGATAGCGCTCGGCGAGCAGCTGGAACACCGGCACGCAGGCGCGCCCCTCGACGGTGAAGGCACCGGTCAGCGCCGGGGCGAGTTCGGGGTCGTCGAGCGGCACGGCGCGTGCGCGCAGCCGATCCCAGGCTAGCGGGCTGCCCTCGGCGTCGCGCAGAAACAGCCCATCGTCCGCTTCGCCGGGCGCCTTCACTACCAGCACCGGGGCGTTGGTGAAGCGCGCCAGATAGTCGATATCGACCCGCCCGGCTCGCAGCAGTTCGTGGATCAGGGCGAGCACGAACAGCCCGTCCGTGCCCGGGCGGATGGCGATCCACTCGTCGGCGATGGCGTTGTAGCCGGTGCGGCACGGGTTGATGGAGACGAACTTGCCTCCGCGCCCCTTCAGCTTGCCGAGCCCGATCTTGATCGGGTTGGAATCATGGTCCTCGGCGACGCCGAAAAGCAGGAAGTACTTGGCGCGGTCCCAGTCCGGCTCACCGAACTCCCAGAAGGCGCCGCCCACCGTGTAGAGGCCGGCGGTCGCCATGTTTACCGAGCAGAAGCCGCCATGAGCCGCGAAATTGGGGGTGCCGAACTTCGAGGCCCACCAGCCGGTAAGCGACTGCGACTGATCGCGGCCGGTGAAGAAGGCGAGCCGCTTCGGATCGGTGGACCGGATGCGGGACAGCCGATCGGCGGCGATCGACAGCGCCTCTTCCCACTCGATCTCGCGGAACTGGCCGGAGCCGCGCGGCCCGGTGCGCAGCAGCGGCTTGCGCAGCCGGCCCGGGCTGTAGTGCTGCATGATGCCGGCGCTGCCCTTGCCGCACAGCACGCCGCGATTGACCGGGTGGTCCTTGTTGCCGTTGATGTAACGGATCTGTCCGTCGCGCAGATGCACCTCGATGCCGCAGCGGCAGGCGCACATGTAGCAGGTGGTCTTTGCGACGCTGTCGCCCACCGGGCAAGACGTCTCGACCCCATCGCCTTCCGCGGGAGCGCGCGACACGTGAAGCGGCTGCTGCGTGGGGGCGGCGTTGGCACCCCGGACCTTACCTGTGATCATGCGGCGACTGTGCGGTCCAGTTTGGATTGCGTCTAATATTGGTTTGAGATCGGGATGATCTCGCCCAATGATCAATCGGCACGGAGCGCGGCTTGGCCTATCCCGTGTACCAGCCGCCGTTCAGGTGCAGCGTCTGACCGGTGATGAAGCGCCCGAAGGGGCCGGCGAGGAAGCACACCAGCTTCGCCAGCTCCACCGGCTCGCCCGGGCGCCCCATCGGCACCGGGCGCTGGACGAAGTGCTCCGGCAACGGGCCCTTGCGCTCGGTTGCCATCTGCGCCGGCGAGATGCAGTTCACCGTGATGTTCTCGGCGGCGAACTCGGCGGCCAGCGCGCGCGTCAGCCCGGCAATCCCCGCCTTGGCCGCCGAGACATGGGCACGGTGGCGCACCCCGACATGGGCGGCGACGCCGCCGATATGGACAATGCTTGCCGCCGCGCTGCGCCGCAGCAGCGGCAGCGCCGCCTGATCGCACAGGAAGGCGCTGTCGAGGATGCTGCTGACGATGCGGCGCCACTCGTCGTAGCCGATCGTCTCGAACGGGCCGTCCGCGCGCTCGGCAGCGTTGTGCACCAGCAGGTCGAGCCGACCGAAGCGCGCCTCCACCTCGCCGAACATCGCATCGACCGCCGCCGGATCCGTGAGATCGGCAAAATGCGCGAAGGCCGCCGCTTCGCCGCCGCCCGCTTCCCGGCACAGAGCCACCGTCTCCTGGGCGGCCTCGACCGAGCTTCGGGCATGAACCACCACCCGCGCGCCGGCGCGGGCGAGTTCGAGCGCGATGGAGCGCCCCACATTGCGGGCCGCGCCCGTCACGAGCGCGGTGTGGCCCTCAAGGTTCCGGCTGTCCGCCATGCTTTCCTCCCGTTTCCGGCCCGAATGTTCCGGGCTCGAATGTCCGCATCAGGAAAGCCGCCAGCTCGGCGGGCCGCTCCTGCATGATCCAGTGGCCGCAGCCCGGCAGGGCAGCGGTGAGCGCGCCGGGGCAGGCCGCCTCGACCGCGCGGCGACGCTCGGCCAGATGCTCGCCCACGGTCGGGTCACGCGTGCCCCAGACGGCGCCAACCGGCGCCTTGACCGCCTTCAGCATGCCCAGCGCGTCGCGGGTGCGCGAGAACACCCGGCTGTTCAGTCCTGGTCGGCGCCGGGTGTTGCAGTGCTGGATCTCGACCGCCAGCGCATCGACGCGTGCCGGGTCGGCGATCATGAAGACCTTGAGATTGTGGGCGGCGACCGAGCGCATCTCCCCCTCGCTCATGCCGGGACGGCGGCTGCGCAGGTCGACCGCGTCGCGTTCCTCGCCCAGCCCGCCGCCGGCGACCAGAACCAATCCGGCCAGTTGCGCCTCCAGATGTCGGGCGAGGTGGACCGCCACCAGCCCTCCGAAGGAGAAGCCGGCGACGCGGATGGTGGCCGCCGCGGGTGCGAGTTCCGCGAGGCCGGCCGCCAACCGGTCGGCCAATAGCGCCGGCGTGGCGTCCGGCGGCACGGGATCGGAATCGCGGAAGCCCGGCATGTCGGGCAGCAGCAGCCGGAATCGGCCTTCCAGCCGTTCCACCATCGGCAGCCAGTGCAGCCAGCTGCCGAAGCCCCCGTGTAGCAGTACCAGGGGCGGACCGGCGCCGAAGAGCCGCCAGACCACGCGGCCGCCCTCCGACCCGGTGACGGCGTGCTCGGCCCGCGCATCGGCGGCTTCGATGAAACGGCCCGCCTCGGCGGCATCCATTTGGTGCCACTCCCTCGGCATCAGGGGCGGATCTTTGCCTCGACGACGACAGCTCCCGCCTCGTCGCGGGCCCAGAGCGCGTAGCCCTTGCCGTCCTCGGCGCCTTCGAGATGGACGGGCGTGCCGGCGAAGACCGGCCGCATGGCGCGGAAAGAGAAGCTTCCGATCGCCATCGTCGGGCGCTCCCGACGCAGGGCCTCCACCAGCAGCGTCGCGGTCAGCTGGCCGTGGACCACGAGGCCGGGATAGCCCTCGACCTCGCGGGCATAGGGCTCGTCATAGTGGATGCGGTGGGCGTTGAAGGTGACGGCCGAATAGCGGAACAGCAGCCGCGTGTCGGGCACCACGCGATGCGACCACAGCGCGCCGCCGGGCGCGGGCTGGGGCGGCGGCGCCGGCTCGCCGGGCGCGGGAGCCTCGCGATAGACGAGGGTCTGGACCTCGGTCAGCATCAACAGGCCCCCCTTGAGATAGGAATGGTTGACCGTGACGAAGGCAAGCGTGCCGGTGCGCCCGTTCTTGACCGACACTCCGGCGATCCGCGAGCGCTTCTCCACCGTGTCGCCCACGCACATCGGCCGGTGGAAGGTGATCTCGCTTGCCGCCCACATGCGGCGCGGCAGTTCGATCGGCGGCAGAAAGCCGCCGCGCTCAGGGTGCCCGTCCGTTCCCAGCCCGGCCTGAGGCGCCAGCGGCTGGAAATAGAGCCACTGGCCCGTCGGCGGCAACGCGGTGCCGATCTCGACGGTACCGGCCTGATCGAGCGCCGCGTGCAGGCCCGCCAACGGCCAACCGTCCAGCTGCGCGACCGCCGTCTCGATGCGCCCGATCCACCCATCGAAGCCTGTCATCACACCTCCCCTTATCGTAGTTGTCATTGCAACTACTAATGCGGCGCTTTACAGTGCGCGTCAATGCCGAACGAGGCATCACGGAGGAAGCAGTGGCTAAGGTCGACATCAAGACAGAAATCACCGGCAACGTCTGGAAGATCGAGAAGGCCGTTGGCGACAATGTCGCTGAAGAGGAAGTCATCCTCATCCTCGAATCGATGAAGATGGAAATCCCGGTCTCCGCCTCCGAGGACGGGGTGATTCTCGAAATCCTCGTCGCCGAGGGCGAAACCGTGACCGAGGGTTCGGTCGTCGCGCGCATCGAGGTGTGACGATGAAAAGCGTCCTCGTTGCCAATCGCGGCGAAATCGCCTGCCGGGTGTTCCGCTCGGCCCGCGCGCTCGGGCTGTCCACGGTGGCGATCTATTCCGACGCCGACGCCGGCGCCGCCCATGTCGAGGCCGCCGACCGCGCGGTCGGCGTCGGCCCGGCGCCCGCGCGCGAGAGCTATCTGCGCGTCGAGAAGGTGCTGGAGGCGGCCCGCGAGGCCGGCGCCGACGCCATCCATCCCGGCTACGGCTTCCTCTCGGAGAACGCCGAGTTCGCCCAGAGCGTGCTCGACGCCGGGCTGACCTGGATCGGTCCTTCTCCGCACACCATCCGCCAGATGGGCGACAAGCAGCGCGCCCGCCAGATCGCCGCGGAGGCGGGCGTACCGGTGGTACCCGGCAGCGCCCGCTTTGAGCCGGGCGAGATCGAAGGGTTGGCGCAGGCCGCCGAGGCGGTGGGCTATCCGCTGCTGGTCAAGGCGGCGGGCGGGGGCGGAGGCATCGGCATGCGCCGGGTCGACGGTCCCGAGAAGCTCATCGACGTGGTGGTCGCCACCCAGTCCATGGCGCAGAAGTCCTTCAACAATGGCGCCGTTTTCCTCGAACGCTTCGTGCCCAAGGCCCGCCATGTCGAGATGCAGGTGTTCGGCTTCGGCGACGGGCGGGCGATCCATCTGTTCGAGCGCGACTGCTCGCTGCAGCGCCGCTTCCAGAAGGTGATCGAGGAAGCGCGCGCCCCCGGCCTACCCGCCGAGGTGGCGGACGCCATGGCGGCGGCCGCGGTGCGGCTGTGCGAGGCGACGGCCTACAGCGGCGCGGGCACGGTCGAGTTCATCGTCGACGCGGAGAGCTTCGAGTTCTTTTTCCTCGAGATGAACACCCGCATCCAGGTCGAGCATCCCGTCACCGAGATGATCACCGGCCGCGACCTTGTGGCCATGCAGATCGAACTGGCGCGCGGCACGCTCGGTTTCGTGCCGCAGAACGAGGTCGCCGCGCACGGCCACGCCATCGAGTGCCGGCTCTATGCCGAGGACCCGGCCAAGATGTTCATGCCCTCTCCCGGCCCGCTTACCACCTTCCGGCCGCCGTCGGGCATGGCGCACCTGCGGGTCGACAGCGGCTATCGCGAAGGTGACGCGGTAACTCCGTTCTACGACCCCATGGTCGCCAAGATCGTGGTCTGGGGCGAAAGCAGGGAGGTGGCACGGCTGCGCGCCATGGATGCGCTGCGGGCCTTCTCCATTGACGGCATACGCAACAATCGCCATTTCCTGCTGGCGTGTCTGGCCGATGACGACTTCGCCGCCGGCGACGTCCACACCGGCTTCATAGACGCCAATCGCGGCCGGCTGCTCGCGGCCTGAACTGGCGCCCCGCGGGGCACGACGGAGACGATAGTGGCAGGCAAGCTGGCCGTTGAGGCAAATGAATCCGACCCTCTTCTCACCGACCTGAAGCGGCTCGGCTTTACCGAGTACGAGGCGAAGATCTACGTCCAGCTGCTGCGCACGCCGCTCTCGACGGCCTACGAGATCTCCAAGGGCGCCAACGTGCCGCGGCCCAACACCTATCACTCGCTGGAAGCCCTCGCCCAGCGCGGCGCGGTGCTTCCGGTGAGCGAGAATCCGGTGCGCTACGTGGCGGCCCCGCCGGACGAGTTCCTGGTCGCGCTCTCCAACCAGACGCAGGCGCTGTGCGAGGACCTCTCCAAGCGCCTCACCTCCGTCGCCCCCGCCCCGAACGACCAGTATGTGTGGATGCTGCGTGGGGAATCGAGCGTCCATTCCAAGATCGAGACGTTGATCAAGGAGAGCCGCGTCTCGATCTGGATCAAGGCCAGCGACACCGTGCTGCGCCGGCACACCGACGTGCTGCGCGAGGCGGCGGCGCGTGGGCTCGACATCTTCATCGTGCTGTTCGGGCCGGACGCCGAGGAATTCCGCTTCGGCCCGACCTGCCGGGTTTATATCCATGAGGGCAATGGCGTGCGCATGGGTACGACCGACAACCTGTTTACGGTGTCGATCGACCATGTTGAGACGCTTACCGCCGCAGTGGAAGGCGAGGTGATCGCCTCCTACACGCGCAACGGTCCGATCGTGAACCTCGCCGAGTCGCTGGTTCGCCACGATTATTACATGGCCGAGATATTCGCCCGGCTCGGGCCACAGATCGAAGAGGAATTCGGCCCCTATCTGCGCGACCTGCGCCTCGCCTGCTTCTCGCCCGAGCAGGCGGCCTCCTTCAAGCACCGCACCGGCCTCGACTGATCGGCCCCAACGGGAAAAGGGCGGGGAGCCCCCACCCTTCCTGCTCACCGCCGGCCGAGCTGGCGCTCGATATGCCCGATCCCGGCCAGCGCGCGCGCCGCCGGGGCAATCTCGTCGAACACCGGCACCCCGATCGCCCGGGCTTTCTCGCGGTAGTGGCGCCGCCGCTCATCAAGCGCCGCCGAGCCGTCGGTGCGCAGCGCCAGCGCGAAATGCGCGCCGCCAGGCCATTTCGCCTTGGTCTGCTCGACCACCACGAACAGGTTGTCGATCGGGTCGACCGAGCCGCGACCGACAAACGCGGACAGGTTGAGGTGCATCAGCACCGCGTCCGGATCGGCGTGGCCGTAGACGATGTCGAGGATCTCGCCGGCGACGAAGCCGTCCTTCTCCTGCAGCGTGCGCACCGGCGTGTCGATGGGGTTGGCCACGCTGGTGCCCGGCGGCAGCTTCATCGCCTCCAGCCGGTCCCGTGCCTCCGGTGCGTAAGGCGCGACCTCCAGCCCGGCGGCGGCGAAGGCGTCGGTGCCGAGCACGCTCGATCCCCCGCCATTGCCGAACAGCGTCACCGCGTAGGTCGGCTTGTCCGGGCGCAGCGTGAAGTGCTGGAGCGCCAGCAGCATGTCGATGAACTCGTCGACTGTGGCGACGATGCTGACCGGCGTCTGCTTGCCCAAGGCCTCCCAGCCCTTTTCGTCGCCGGCCAGCGCCCCGGTGTGCGAGGCCGCAGCCAGCCGGCCGAGCGCGGAGCGCCCGCCCTTGAGGATGACCACCGGCTTGTCCGCGCCCTTCAGCATCTCGAAGAAGGCACGCCCCTGCTTCACGTCCTCCAGATAGAGGCCGATCGCGCGGGTCTGCGGGTCCGCAAGGTAATAGGCCAGCAGTTCGTGCGGCTTCACGTCGGCGCTGTTGCCGATCGTCACCGCACCGCTGAAGCGCAGCCCACGCCATTCGCCGCGCTTGATGATGTCCGTGGTCAGACCACCCGACTGCGAGACGATGCCGACCGTGCCGACCTCCTTCGGCGCGTCGGAGGGGAAGGTGAGCCCGCCACGCGGCGAATAGGTGCCGAGGCAGTTCGGCCCCAGCACCCGCACCCCGCCGGCCCGCGCGCCTTCGATCAGCGCCTCCTGAAGGGCCTTGCCCTCCTCCAACTCGCCGAAGCCGGAGGAGATGACCTGCGCGATCCGACAGCGCCCGCCCGCCTTGGCAAGGATGCCGGGAATGCGCTCGGCGCCGACGGCGATATAGGCATAGTCCACCGGCTCGGGGGTGTCGGCGAGGCCGGGATAGGCCTTCAGCCCCTCGATCTCCTCGGCCGCCGGATGGATCGGATAGATCTGCCCGGCATAGCCGAACGCCTTCATGCGGCGGATGAAGGTATTGGCGATTGCGACGTCCTTGGTCGACGCTCCCAGCACCGCCACGGTGCGCGGCTCGAACAGCGGCCGGAACGTGTCGAGGGGAGAGGCCGACGAGTCCGGGCCGGCGTCGACGCTCTCCGGAGTCGGCGACAGGATCACCCGTGCGTCGACCGCCACCGCGCCGCGCGAGGAGACGATGACCGGGTTGAGATCCAGTTCGGCGATATCGGCCTGGTGGCGCATCAGCAGGCCGTCGGCCCCGCCGATGCGCAGCATGACATCGACCAGCGCCGCCTCGTCCACGCCCGCCTCGCCGCGCGCGCCCTTGAGCAGGGCGCGGCCCTTCAGCTCGCCCAGCATGGCTTCGGCATCGCCAGCGTCGATCGGGCAGATGCGGAACGCAACGTCGCGCAGCACCTCGACGAAGATGCCGCCGAGCCCGACCATTATCATTGGCCCGAACTGGGGATCGCGGTAGCCCCCGATCACCATCTCGCGGCCGACCGGGACCATCTCCTCCACCAGCCAGCCGTCGACGCGGGCGGCGGCGATCAGAGGTTTGGCGGCCATGGCGTCGACCGCCTCACGAACCGCTTTCGCGTCGGCGAGGCGAAGCGTCACGCCGCCGGCGTCCGATTTGTGCAGGATGTCGGGAGAGACCACCTTCACGACGAAGGGCCCCTCGAGATCGGCCGCCATGGCGGCGGCCTGCGCGGCGTCGGCAGCAAAGCGCGAGCGCGGCACCCGGATGCCGAATTCGGCCAGAAGCGCCTTGCCGGCCGCCTCGTCGAGGCTGCCGCGTCCGTTGGACCGCGCCTCCGCGATCAGGGATTGTGCGCTGGTGGCGCGCAGCGCCGGAGTGTCCTGTACGGTCATGCTCGCCTCCTCAGTAGCTGGTCGGCCAGGTGTGCATCAGGTGCTGGCCGACGCCACCGGACCGTCGGCGGCGCTGGATCTCGAGCATGCGGATGATCCAGGCGCGGGTTTCCTGCGGCTTCACCACGTCCTGCGCTGAGAAGATGCGGGCCATGTCCCAGATCTCGAGATCCTTCTGGATATGCGCCAGCGCGTCCTCGAAACCCTCCTGCCCGGCGGTCAGGTTGTGGACGATGCTGGTGGCGAACACCGGGTCCATGAAGCTCACCTCGGCGGTCGGCCAGGCGATCATGGCGTCGTTGTGTGCGCCGCCGCCCATCGCCACATAGGCGCGCCCATAGGCCTTGCGGCACAGCACCGTGACCGAGGGCACGGTGGTGAGGCAGGTGGCGTTCATGAAGTTCATGATGTGGCCGGGCGCCCCGCGCCGCTCCGCCTCGGTGCCGACGACGAAGCCGGGTGTGTCGACGAGGCGCACGATCGGCAGGTTGAAGCTGTCGCACAGCACGGTGAGGTCGATGATCTTGCGGCAGGCCTCGGCCGAGAGCGCCCCGCCACCGACCTGTGGATTGTTCGCGACCACGCCGACCGCCTGCCCGTTGAGACGTGCGAGGCCGACCACGGCGGACTTGCCGAACCGGGCCTTGATCTCGAAGAAGCTGTCGCGATCGAAGATCACCTCGATGATCTTCTTCATGTTGTAGACCTGCGTGCGCTTCTCCGGCAGCACGTCGAGGATTCGGTCCTGCCCCTCGCCCGAGCCCTCGGAGACCGGCGCGGCCGGCGCCAGTTCGCCGCTGTGGCTCGGCATGTAGGAAAGGAAGCGGCGGATCGCGGCCATCGCCTCGGCGTCGGTATCGACGAAATGGTCGATGAGCCCGGTCTGCTCGGCGTGCAGCCGCCAGCCGCCCAGTTCCTCTAGATCGACCTTCTCGCCGATCGCCATCGAGACCAGGCGCGGGCTCGACACCGACATGATCGAGCCCTTCTTCATCACCGAGAAGTCGGCGCAGCAACACAGCCAGGCGGAGGAGCCGAAGGAGGTGTCGAGCGCCGCCGCTACCCAGGGCGTTTCGCGCATGCGCTTGAACTGGGTCGTGTCGTTGCCCAGCAGCGTACCCATGCCCTTGGAGCCCATGGCGTCGGGCAGCCGGGCGCCGGTGGACTCGCCGATATGCACGAAGGGCATGCCGCGCTCGGTGCAGGTGCGGCGTATGTAGCCCATCTTCTTCGAGTTGGTGGCGCTGGTGGAAGCGCCCTTGGTGGTGAAGTCGTTCACCACCACGCCCACCTCGCGCCCCTCGATCTTGCCGAAGCCGGTGATCTTCCCGTCGCGCGGGGTGGCGTCGACGTCGGCGTCGAACACCCCGGAGGCGCCCAACATCCCGACCTCGAAGAAGGTGCCGGGGTCGATCAGCGCGTCGACCCGCTCCTGCGCGTTGAACTGGCCGCGCTCGGTGCGCTTGGCCAGCTTGTCGGGGCCGCCCATGCGTTGCGCGCGGGTGCGGCGCTCGTCGAGTTTGGCGAGCATTGCGTCGTGAGGCATCGTGACATCCTGCGTGAGGCGGAGGGAGCGGCTGGCGCGTCGGACGCGCGTCAGGCGACAAGTTCGTGGGTTGCGGTGGTGGCCCGCGCGACCGCGTCGCGATCGAGTTGCGGGCGGTAGCCGGCGGGCATGCGCACCTCGCCGTCGACGAAGGGCAAGGGATTGGCGAACAGGCCGGTCCTGGGCTTGAGGAAGCCGTTGAACTCGCCCGCATTGTCGACCGTGTCGCGCGCTACGCAGGCTTCGAGCCAGCCCTGCACCTCGCTGCCGAGCCCGTCGCCCAGCACCGGGCTCATGCCGTTGGCGCGCACCGCGTTCAGGCCCTCGGCGAGCCGCTGCAGGCTGCCGAATCGCTTGAGCTTGAGCTTGCAGAAGCCCACCCCCTCGATCCCCGCCGCCCGATCGATGTCGGCCAGCGTGCAGATCGGCTCGTCGAGCATCAGAGGTACGGTCGAAGCGGCGGCAACGGCGGCGTTGGCCTCCCAGTCGTCGGAATCGCAGGGCTGCTCGAACAGCTCGATGCCGGAGGGGTCCAGACGCGAGGCGAAGGCGATACCCTGCGCACGGCTGAAAGCGCGGTTGGCGTCGAGCCGCAGCGTCGCCCGCTCACCGACCGCCTTCTGAATCACCGCGACACGGGCGAGATCGGCCTCGACATCCTTGCCCACCTTCACCTTGAAGGTGCGGAAACCCTGGCCGATCCATTCCTCGACTTCGGCGACGATCGCCTCGGGCTCCAGCGCGTTGATCGGCGTCAGCAGCGGCTGGCTGCGCGCATCACCCACGTCCAGCAGGTCGCTGCCTTCCAGCACCTCGATGGCCGCGGTGAGCGCGGTGGCGGCCACCTTGCTGCTGGCGAAGTCGGCAAGGACGATCGCCTTCGCCTCCTCCGGCGTCTTGCCGAGGACGGCGTCCATCTTGGCGAGGCAGAACGCCCAGCCGCCCTCGCGGGTTTCCGAGCTGGAGCCCGGCGAGATGTGCGCGTCCGCGAATCCGGTCCGTCCGTCGCTGTCCTCGACCTCGACCAGATACGGTTCGAACTCGTCGAAGGTCCGGTAGGACAGGCGGTAGGGCCGGATCAGCGGCAGCCGGAGCCGGCTGAGACGTATGCGTCGCAGATGCGTCATGGTGGCGTTTCCCCCGGGGAGAGCATGCGGCGGCAGCGCTGGTTTCCAGCCGCGGCGGCGCTTCGACCAGCCGCCCGCCTGCCCCGCTCGATTAGTTGTTGCTATTGCTACTACGAACTTTTAGAGTGCGCAACGTGGATCATTCGATCCCATGCCGGCCGTGCGGTCCGGTCCTTCCGGGGGACGGCAGGACGGACGCGGGGCTCGTAAACGGACCGAGGAGCCGGCACCTCTAAGCCAGCCCCGGACACGACTTCCGATTGCTGCTCGTCCCTCGTTCCAGGCCCGAGGATGAACGAAACGCCGTGACGTGCTGCCTGTCGTGGGATTGGATGGCCTGAACTCGAAGAACCAGAACGAAACTGGCGACAGAGCCCGCGCCAAAGGGCCGCCAGACTAGGGAGAATGGAAATGCTCACACGTCTGCTGAGGGCTGCGGCTATCGCCGCTTCCCTGTTCGTGGCTCCGGCCGTCGCCATGGCCGACTATCCCGAAAAGCCGATCCGCTATCTGCTGCACGTCTCGCCGGGCGGCGCGACCGACGTCATGGCCCGTAAGCTCGCGATTGCGATGGAGAAGACTCTCGGCGTTCCGCTGGTGGTGGAAAACAAGCCGGGCGGGCGCGGCGCGACCCAGCTCGCCGATCTGGCTTCCGCCAAGCCGGATGGCTACACCATCGGCGCCGTCACCTCGACCCATATCGGGGCGTTCAACCAGACCCTGAAGCAGTACAACGTCGACAGCTTCGACTGGATTGCGCGGCTGGTGAACGAGCCGTATCTGATCGTGGTCAACAAGGACAGCAAGATCAAGTCCTTCAAGGATCTTGTCGACGCCGCCAACGCCAAGCCGGGCAGCGTGGTGATGGCCGGCTTCGTGCGCGGTTCGGGCGGGCACTTCGCCTGGGAGATCATGGCCCAGTCGGCCGGCCTCGACAGCAAGAAGGTGCGCTGGGTGCCGTTCGACAGCGTCGGCGACGCGGTGACCGCCGCTCTCGGCGGTCATGCCGAGGCCGCCATCGCCTATGTCGACCTGGTCAAGACCTATGTGGACGCCGGCAGCCTGCGCGTCATCGGCATCATGTCGGAGGAGCGGGCGCGCCAGTTCCCGGACGTGCCGACGCTCAAGGAGCAGGGCTTCGACGCCGACACCTCCTGGCAGCAGATGCGCGGCATCATTGGTCCCAAGGGCATTCCCGAGCCGATCAAGGCCAAGCTCGCCGCGGCCGTCGAGCAGGCGCTGAAGACGCCGGAGTTGGTGGCCTACATGGAGGAATCGTCCCTGATCCCCTCCTTCCAGCCCCCGGCCGAGTTCACCGCCACCGCGGCCCGAGAGAACGCGCTCACCAAGGAATGGATGGAGCGGCTTGGGCTGACGCGCTGACGTCCGCCTCGTTCCGCCGGAGGCCGCCGCGCGCGGCCTCCCCTTCTCGGCCTTCCATCATGAGAGCCTGACCGTGACCATGGCAACGCAACATGAGGAATCCGCCCTCGACCACGCGGTCGAGGAGGACGAGGACTTCGCCTTCCGCCTGGAATTGGGCGACGTGCTCGTGGGCGCCGCGCTGCTGGCGCTGTCCATCACCTTCTGGGTGCTCGGCGCCCAGATCGACGATGGCGGCGAGGGGAGCATCGGCGCGGCAACCTTTCCGCGCGGCATCGCGCTTCTGCTCGGCATTGGCGCTCTTGTCCTGTTTGCCAACGGGCTGCGCCAGCTCGTCGCCGGTCCGAGCGGGCATTGGGTGACCATCGGGCGGCCGCTGCGGGTACTGATGGGCATCGCCCTGATGCTGGCCTTCGCGCCGGCCATGCGCGCCGTCGGCTATTACCCGACCATGGCCGTCTATCTCGCCGCGACGCTGTGGGTCGCCGACTGCCGCCGGCCGCTGCTTATCCTCGCCTATGTCGCCGGCTTCCTGCTGTTCAGCAAGCTCGTCTTCGAGATGCTGCTCTCGATCCCGCTGCCCTGAGGTTCCCATGATTGACGGTTTTCTCGCCGGTCTCTCGGCATTCTCCTCGTGGCAGGTCATCGCTGGTCTGTTCGGCGGCGTCGTCATCGGCTACATCGTCGGCGCGCTGCCCGGCCTATCTGCCGGCGTCGGCATGGCGCTGCTCATCCCCTTCACTTTCGGCCTCGATCCGGTCGTCTCGGTGGTGATGCTGGTCACCCTCTACATGGCCTCCGAGTATTCCGGCGCCATTCCGGCGATCCTGATGAACACTCCGGGCGAGCCTTCCTCCGCCATCACCGCGCTCGACGGCTACCCGATGCGCGAGCGCGGCGAGGCGGGCGAGGCGCTGACCCTGTCCATCCTCAGCTCGGCCGTCGGCTCGGTGATCAGCACCGTTCTGCTGATCTTCTCCGTGCTCTGGATGACCAAGATCGCGCTGGCTTTCGGCCCGGCCGAGTATTTCGCGCTCGCCGTGCTCGGCCTCAGCCTGATCTCGACCCTGGCCGGCCATTCCGTGCTGCGCGGCTTCATCGCCCTGCTGTTCGGCCTGCTGCTGACCACGGTGGGCACCGATCCGGTGGACGGGGTGATGCGCTACGTCTTCAACGACGGGCTGCTCGGCGGCTTCCCCTTCATCGCCGCGCTTATCGGCCTGTTCGCTCTTTCCGAGGTGCTACGGATGCTGGAGACGCCCGGCAACCGCACCACCCCGCTCAAGGCATTGCCGGGTCTCTCGGCTCAGATCGGGCTGCTCAAGCCGCACACCGGCAACATGCTGCGCTCGACCTTCATCGGCTACATCCTGGGCGTCATCCCCGGGGCCGGGGCGACCATCGCCTCCATCACCGCCTACTCGGTGCAAAAGCGGTTCTCCAAGTCGCCCCAGACCTTCGGCAAGGGCAATCCGGAAGGCGTCGTGGCCGCGGAGACCGCCAACAACGCCTGCATGCCGGGCGCGCTCGCCCCCATGCTGGCGCTCGGCATCCCCGGCAAGGCGAGCACCGCCGTGCTGGTGGGCGCGCTGGCCATCCAGGGCGTGCGGCCCGGGCCGCTGATCTTCACCCAGCACCCCGAGATCCCGTACTCCATCTACATCGCGCTGCTGGTCGGCATGCCCTTCATGGTCATGCTCGGTCTGTTCGGCTCGCGCATGTGGGTGCGTCTCACCACCATCCCGGCTTCGGTGGTCACCGCCATCGTGGCGGCGACCTGCCTGCTCGGCACCTATTCGGAATCCAACGAGATCTTCGCCGTCGGCGTCGCGGTCGGTTTCGGCATTGTCGGCTACCTGCTTGCCAAGGTTGAGATCGAGCCGGCGCCGATCGTTCTGGCGCTGGTGCTGGGCTACATGATGGAATCGAACTTCCGCCGCAGCCTCGTCATGTCGGGCGACGACATGACGGTGTTCCTGCGCGAGCCGATCTCGGCGATCTGCCTCGGGCTGGCCGCGATCATCTTCGTCGCACCGCTGGTGCAGACCCTGCTGGGCCGGCGACGCCGGAGGGCGGCCGCCGGAGAGACGTCGGTCCTGTCCGAGGAGGCCTCGCGATGAGCGCGGACCATCCCTTGCGCAGTGTGCTGTACGTGCCGGGCGAGAAGGCGCGGGCGCTGGAGAAGGCGCGCGGGCTCGACGTCGACGCGCTGATCATTGACCTCGAGGACTCGATCGCTCCGGAGATGAAGCCGCAGGCGCGCGAGAGCGCCTGCCGCACCATCGCCGCCGGCGGCTACGGCTTCCGCCAGCTGGCGCTGCGGGTGAACCCGCGCGGCTCGGCCTGGTTCGCCGACGACCTGAAGGCAGCCGCCGCCGCGCGGCCCGACATCGTGGTGCTCCCCAAGGTCGAGAGCCCAGAGGACCTCGCCGAGGCGTCCCGCCGTCTCGACGACGCCGGCGCCCCGCCCGACCTCGCCCTATGGGCGATGATCGAGACCCCGCTCGGCCTGCTGAACCTGCGCGAGATCGCGCAGGCGGGCGTTGGAGCGGGTGCGGGCGGACGACTCGCCGCGCTGGTGCTCGGCACCAACGACATCGCCAAGGATACCGGCGTGCAGCCCGGCGGCGATCGCGCGGCGCTGGTGCCCTGGCTGCTGCAGGCGGTGCTGGTGGCCCGCGCCTACGGGCTGCGGGTGTTCGACGGCGTCTACAACGCCTTCTCCGACCTGGAGGGCTTCACCCGCGAATGCACGCAGGGCCGCCGTCTTGGCTTCGACGGCAAGACGCTGATCCACCCCTCGCAGATCACGTCCGCCAACCGGGTGTTCGCCCCTGCGCCCGAGGACGTGGCGCAGGCGCGTGCCATCGTCGACGCCTTCGCCCGGCCGGAGAACGCGGAGAAGGGCGTGATTACGCTCGGCGGCCAGATGGTGGAGCGGCTGCACGCGCAGTCCGCCGCCCGCCTCCTGGCGCTGGACGCCGCGATCCGCGCTCGCGAGTCCAGCCCGGGCGACAAGCCTGCTGCGAGGCCGGCATCGGCTGGCGCATAGCCGCTGGCGCCTCGGGGCGTTGCCGGCATGCAGCCCGCGGCGACCGTTTTTTCCCTGGAAGCGGCAAGTAGGCCACCCGATTGGCAATCTGCAGCCGTATGCGCCGTGCCCAGATATGCGTGGGCTTTAGGGGAGCCGGCGCCTTAAGGCTCGTCCTGTAGACGGGTCTCTCGATGGGCGCGCATGGCATTCTCCTTCCGAGAAGCAGGCCCCAGTTAGCCCACGGCCTCGAGAGCCCGTCAGGAAGACGTCGAATCCGGCATGCCGGCGCCATGAGCAGAAGTTCGCTGCGGCAACGACGAATGGCCGGTTTGGGGCCGGAAGTGGTCACTTGTTGCTAGTCGTGGCGAGACGGCAATGCACCTGAACTCGGACACTGTGTCTGCTTTGGCCGTAGCGTGAAGGCGGACTTCAATGGACGGAAGCGCGGAAGGGGCTCACCCGATACAGCCCCTTGCCGTACAAGCCGATTCCGACGATCAATTCTTCGGGTTCGGCTATGCGACCGGGCCGTTTGAGCTATCCAGTCGAACGCCAGTCAGCTCTTCGCTCAGAGTCCAGAGCTTTTCAGCGGCCTCCGGGTCGAACGCCCAGGATCGGACACCGAGCAGTTCCCTGGAGTCGTCGGGCAACGCCGGGGCCACGTCGCAATTCTCGCAATACAGCCCACCCAACCCATCGAGAATGGGGCTCGTGGCACACCAGACCGCCGTCGCCGCGCCTTGTGCCGGGGTCTTCATGTTGCGCTCGGGATCGATGATCGGGTTTCCGTCGGCGTCGATATAGCCGGTTGCCTTGAGGTCTTCGGTTGAAATGAACTTGGCGAGTTCGGTTATGACCCCGCCCGGATGCAAGGAAAACGCACGCACCCCATGCGCCTGCCCGCGCTTATCCAACCCGACCGCAAACAGGGCGTTGGCGGTCTTGGAACGACCATAGGCGAGGCTGGCGTCATAAGGCTGACGCTCGAAGTTCGGGTCGTCGAAATCGAACCGGCCATACTGATGTGCGCGCGAAGAGACAGAGATGACCCGCGCGTTCTTCGCCTTGACCAGGGCTGGCCAGAGACGGACCGCAAGGTCGAAATGACCAAGATGGTTGGTCGAAAGCTGGCATTCGTAGCCACGGCTGTCGCGCGTCAGCGGGTTGAGCATCGTTCCGGCGTTGTTGATGAGAATGTCCAGCCCGCGGTTCGAGGCGAGGAACGTGTCGGCCAGGGTCTTGATCGAAGCGGGATCCATCAGGTCGAGCGTAACAACCTCGACGCCTTCGATCCCATCGAGGGCAGCTTTTGCCTTGTCGAGATTGCGCGCCGGAACAACGACGCTGGCGCCGGCCGAAACCAGAGCTCGGGTGATCTCCAGTCCCATGCCGTTGGAGCCGCCCGTGACCAGCGCGGTCTCGCGCGAAAGATCGATCCCGGAAATAACTTCGAGAGCCGTGCTCGCGGCGGAAAAGCCAGAGCCGAGTGGATTTTGCGATTGAGACATCATGTGCTCCTTATGTTGAACGCATCACATATCTCCGCATGTCGGAACGATGAATGCTTGATCGTGCAGAAAAATTGCGCGATCGTTCAGAAATGATCTCGGACCCTCTATCGCAAATCCTCAACCTGCTCGATGCCCGCTGCATCCTGAGCGGAGGCCTCATCGCTTCCGGGACATGGGTTCGGCGGTTCGCCCGGCCCAATGCGCTCAAGATCATGGCGGTCGTCGAAGGCGACTGCTGGTTGCTCATGGACACTTTTCCAGCGCCCTTACGGCTCACGAAGGGTGATATCTTCCTGGTCAACGGCAAGCACGCGATGACTCTTGCCAGTGAACCAGCGCCGCCGGCTCCGGACGTCACGTCCGGCGCCATCCGCGCGGTCTCCGATATTGTTGCGCACCGGCACGACGGCGACACTCTCATCATGGGCGGGCATGTCGCCGTCGATGCTGTGCGGCAGAGCCTGCTGCTCGACGTGCTGCCGCCAGCCGTTCACGTAGCCTCGACCACGCCGCAGGCCCCGATGCTCGACTGGCTGCTGGATCAGCTGGTACGCGAGGATCGGGTCAATCAGGCCGGCGCCGAGGCCACGCGTGCCTTGCTGGCGCAGTTGCTGTTCGTCCAGTCGCTGCGCGCAACATTGTTGGCCGAGGGGGCGGAGACCAGCGGATGGCTCAAGGCTCTCGGCGATCGGCGTCTCGCCCCGGCCTTGCAGATGATTCACGCCGATCCCGCCCGTAACTGGACCATCGCCGAACTGGCGCGTGGTGTTGGCATGTCACGCACCGGCTTTGCCCTGCGCTTTCGCGACGTGGCTGGGATGGCACCACTCGCCTACGTCTTCAACTGGCGGATGCGCCTCGCCGAATGCAAGCTCCGCGATATCGGTGTGCCCCTGTCCGAGCTTGCCCGCGAGGTCGGCTACAGCTCCGAAAGTGCGTTCAGCAACGCCTTCAAGCGGGCAACTGGCGTCTCGCCGAAACGTTTCAGGAGTCAGCTATCAGCAAACGTGGCCAAGGTGGACTGATCCTGGCGAGTTGAAGCTCTATGGCATGAAGGCCGCCTTCGACGAGATCATCGCGACCGCCGTGAAGCGTCAGCATGAGCCTCAGCGCGTTGTCGGCGACCTCCTTAACGCCGAGATCAGCGAGAAGCAGGCCCGCTCGATCAAGTATCAGATCACCATCGCCAAGCTGCCGCTCGCCCGGGACATCGACGACTTCGTGTTCGACGACACCCCGATCAACGAGACCCTGGTACGCGACCTCGCCTCCGGCAACTTCCTCGCCCATCAGCGCAATGCCGTGCTGATCGGCGGCACCGGAGCGGGCAAGACCCATCTGGCCATCGCCATCGCCCGCGCCTGTATCCGGGCCGGTGCTCGCGGCCGCTTCTTCAACGTCGTGGATCTCGTCAACAAGCTCGAGGCGGAAACCCGCGCCGGGCGCCAGGGCGGCTGGCCGACTATCTCGGCCGCATGGACTTCATCGTGCTCGACGAACTCGGCTACCTGCCCTTCGCCCGGTCCGGCGGCCAGCTCCTGTTCCACCTCATCGGCCGGTTCTACGAGCAGGCCTCGGTCATCGTCACCACCAACCTCGCCTTCGGCGAATGGCCCTCAGTGTTCGGCGACGCCAAGATGACCACAGCTCTCCTCGACCGGCTCACCCATCACCGCGACATCATCGAGACCGGCAACAAGAGCTGGCGCTTCAAGAACAGGATCTGACCTCGCTCGCCGATCCTTCCCGGGGTCCCTTTGCACGCCGATCAAGGGTCCCGTTCCAACGCCGTTTGACACGCCTGAGCTCGGATGGGCCAGAGATTCAGACGAATCGATGCCTGAGGCGCCCGGCATCCGGGGACTGCAGGGCAGATGACGCCGAGGCCATATCCCGGCGTTTTCGACCTCGCATTGCGCCTGGCAGAGGCGAAGGAAGGGCGCCGTCAGCGCGCCATGCTATCCGGCGACTTTCGTGCGGATGCTTCCGTTATGCTTCCAGCGCCCGCAGCGTGGAGCTTTGGAAGCAGAAAGCGCCCCGATGGGCGCTTTCTAAGCATTTGATTTTATTTGGAAAATTTGGAGCGGGCGATGGGATTCGAACCCACGACCCCAACCTTGGCAAGCAATAAATTACCTTGTCAAAGTATTGAGCGTCTCTATCGCACAATTCATTCCAGTACGCAAGAGAGCGCGTTTCTTCGGGTATCGAGCGGGTGTCTGGGATTGGACGGATTTGTACCCCAGTGAACTGGCGTGAAGCGCAGCGAAATGAGGAAACGGTGACCGCGCGGTGACCCTAACCTAAGCTCGGACTCTCCTCCGTAAAATCGGAGAATCCGCACGGTGATTTCTGGACGCTGCCCGCATCGCCAGCCTCTTCTTCTCGGCAGATACGACCGGCGGGGTGTTCCCAAGGCCGAAATGCGGGCGGTGGTGATTGTAGTCGTCCTACCGGGCTCGGATCTGCTCTCGAGAGCCGCCCATGCTAGAGAACAGTAAATCGTTGAGCAACTCGTCCCTTAGCCGACCGTTGATGGGATGGACGGCCCCCTGTGTTGCAAGGCGATCGTGAGGTTGGGGCAAGGCGCGGGTCGGGTGCCTTCACGTATGCGGCCCTTTTCTGCGGGCTATCTCATGACCGCTGGCCCTGATGAGTTTCGCGGATCGATGCCGCAATCAACAGAACGTGCTCTGGCTGCGCCTCAAGCTCTGCGGGTTCTATTCGATCCCCGGTCCGCGGTCGTGCCATCGCCTCACTTTCCCCTCGCAACTCTCAATGCCCCCTCTTCCTATCCCGCTGGGACCACGTACGGGCGGCAGCTTTCCCTGCGCGTCATTCAGCGCTCATGCAATGCGGGCCATCTTGTTGGCGGGCGCGATGATCACGATCTTGGGCGGGCGACGCTCCTGAAGGCTTCGGATCCATGCCTCTCTGCTTGACGCTCGGGCCTTGGCGAAGCGAACGGCATTGCCCGCGCCGATGTAGAGAAGATGTCGGATGTACCGCTCGCCCTGTTTCGATATCCGCCCCAGGTTCTCCCAGCCGCCAATTGAATGGCTGTAGGGAGTGAAGCCAAGCCAGACCGCGAACTCGCGGCAGGTGCGAAAAATGGATGGATCCGGCACAGTTGCAGCAATCGCCATGGCCGTGATCGGCCCGATACCCGGAATGGAGGCGAGGCGACGGCTGACCTCGTCGGCGCGGTGACGTGTGACAGCCTCAGAGATCGCTTCGGCATCGGCAGCATCTGCATTGTTGCGCTTGATATAGGGCTTCCCGTAGCTCGGAGGCATAAGGCGGACGTTTTGCCCAAGCCCACCAGCGGGCGCCCAGTAGTGGGCCTTTGCGCAAGCCTTGATTCCAACGACGCACCCGGGCAGCGCCCAGAAGTATTCCAAAACCTGTGAACGGCGACGCTTCACCTGCGCCATAGCACGCCCTTCCATATCGGGAGCATGGAGCCGCACTTAATGCCGGGCAGAGGAGCGGCCAGTAGGTCAGACGTTGCCCAAGAAGGCGACATGAGACCGAGCGCGCGCCTCCATTGCCTACTCCACATCGCCTTCACCGTTGCGTGGACGTCTGATAAACTCATCAAATAGCGATGGTCGAATCGCGCAAATGGTCGATGCGGCGGACGAAAATGAGAGATGTAAGTTCTATCTTGTGAGAATCTCTATCTTACCGAGCTTTCTTCATGGAAAGATTAGTAACGTGACATTTAGTAAGATATTATTGTCCAATAAATTTCAATTAGTATCATTGCCAATGCAGGGGTTTACGCACCTCAATGAAGCGAGGCGCGCATGAGAACTCGTTTTTGGCTTTGGATCTGCATCGGGTCTTTTGTGTTCGGCTTAGTCCCGACGGTTTCTCGAGCTGATTGGGAGACAAAGATACCGATGGGATACGTAGTCGGGCGGGTATTAACTTTGCACAACAAGTCAGATAACTTAAAATGGATCGTTAGTTTCGAATGTATTCCTGGTGCCGAGACTAAGCTGAGATTTGTTCTGACTAAATTGAATGATAATTCGTTTTTCTCATTGAGATACGTAGATTCGATAGTAAGTGTTGCGGGTGAAGATTTTCAGTTAAAATTATCAGTTGATACTACTGTTTATAGCAAAAATTCTCGCCTGGTGTCATTGGAGGCAGACGAAAGAGTCGTGCTTCTAATGTGGGAGCGGATGACGCTTCGTGATGGGGTAATTAGGGTAAATTTGTCGGGAGACAATTTATCCTTCTCCAGAGCGGGGGGGCAACCAAGAGGGGAATTCGACAAATTCGGGTCCAGATGTCGCCTTCGTTGAGTAAATTTTAATTTTATAGATATCAATGATGAATATCAAAGGTTGACGGCTCAGCATGTCAATTAAATTGAATGCACAAACCAGGAGGGATCGAAAGGATTCTCACGGTTACCTCATTGATATGATGCTCCTTGTTTTTTGATTGGCGGGGAAGGTGACATAGGGCAACGGGAATTTGCCGGCGTCGAGAAATGCAGGTCGGCCTGGCGTGCCACTGAAGCTTCATCCAGGGGCGATTAGAGCCTTGCCCGTTCAAGCGATGATCGCCTTCATCGACGACCACCGGGGCACTTATGGGGTCGAGCCGATCTGCAAGGTCTTGCCGATCGCCCCGTCTACCTACCGTGAGCGGCAGGCCCAGCGGCGCGACCCGGCACGGCAATCGGCGCGCGCGCGCCGGGATCTGGCGCTCAAGTCAGAGATCGCCCGGGTTCTTCGCCGAGAACTTCGCTGTCTATGGCGTGCGCAAGGTCTGGCGGCAGATGCACCGGGAGGGCTTCGCGGTCGCCCGCTGCACGGTGGCGCGGCTATATGGGTGAACTTGGCTTGCAGGGCGTGATCCGGGGCAAGGCCGTGCGCACCACGATCCGCGACGCGGCCGCGCCCTGTCCGCTCGATCATGTGAACCGCCAGTTCCACGCGCCGGCACCCGACCGGCTGTGGATGTCGGACTTCACCTACGTCGCCACCTGGGCGGGGTTCGTGTACGTGGCCTTCGTCATTGACGCCTACGCCCGGCGGATCGTCGGCTGGCGTGTCAGCCGCACGGCCCATGCCAGCTTCGTGCTTGATGCCCTGGAGCAGGCCCTGCACGAGCGGCGTCCGCAGCACCGCGGCGGCCTCTGCACCACTCCGACAGAGGCGCGCAATACGTCAGCATCAAGTACACCGAGCGCCTGGCCGAGGCTGGGATCGAGCCCTTCGTCGGCAGCGTCGGGGACAGCTATGACAACGCCTTGGCCGAGACCATCAATGGCCTCTACAAGGCCGAGGTGATCCATCGGCGTGGTCCCTGGCGCTCATACGAGGCCGTCGAGTACGCCACGCTGGAATGGGTCGACTGGTTCAACAACCATAGGCTTCTCGAGCCCATCGGCAACATCCCGCCCGCCGAAGCCGAGGCCGCCTATTATGCTGTGCTCACGCCCGCCACTATGGCGGCGTGACTCAAGCAAAATGGCCTCCGGCAAACACGGGGCGGTTCATCTTGCTCGTCTTGGCTCCACTGTCCGTCGTCAGATGATTTGAGACGGTTGCGGTGTCTCAGGAACGGAGGCTCTGGCTCATCTGAGCTCCTGAATGGCTGCGATGATCCAGAATTCCTCCCTTCCCGAAAACCCCTAAACCGTCTCAAGGGCGCTGACGGCAGACAATCATATCATCTGACGACGGACACACCTCCTTCTCAGGAGTTGGAGCCTCCCGCAAACACGGGGCGGTTCAGGAAACGGTGGGGTGGGATGGGCGTGTTCACCCGAATGATGGAAGACCTGTCCGGCCAGGGGGCCGTGCCTCAGACTGTCATGATCGGTGCGACTTATCTCAAGGCTCACCGCACGGTTTCCAGCCTTGGGGTAGAAAAGGGGATCTCGGACGCGTGATCGGCACGGACCAAGGGCGGCATGAATACCAAGCTGCACGCCGTCACCGATGCCGACGGCCGCCCCTCGAGCTTCTTCATCACGGCAGGCCAGATCAGCGATTACACTAGCGCGACAGCTTTGCTCGACGATCTGCCCAAGGCACAGGGATGCTGGCCGACCGGGGGCTATGACGCCGAGTGGTTCTGCGACGCGCTCGAGCAGAAGGGCATCAAGCCCTACATTCCCGGCCGCAAATCCGGCTCCTTGCCCGTCAAATACGACAAGCGCCGATACAAGCGATGCAACCGAATCGAGATCATGTCCGACCGGCTCAAAGACTGGCGCCGCGTCGCGACCCGCTACGATCGTTGCCCAACCGTCTTCTTCTCCGCCCTCGCTCTGGCCGCAACAGTCCCCTTCTGGCTCTGAGCAACGAGTCCTAAGCCTCCCTCCAAGTGGAGGAAAAACTCAGTGGCAGGCCGCTTGAGCTGCAGCGAAGGCGCTACTCGCTTTTTAATGGCAGACGAATACCGATTCCGCCAATTTTCCACAGAAATCAAGCGTGTCGCACAGTTTCGATTGCGCACGCCTATCTTGCCCAACCCATAATTTTTGACGTAGATGAATTAGGCAGTTTCAACGACTATGTCAGGAACTTTCGGATTAACGTCACTTTGAATGGGGGTGATCCCAATGGCTGGATTGACGCGGCAAATTGGCACGCCGTGTCGCGGCTTGCAATATGCCCGAGGCGGATGTCTGCAGGCTAAGGTGCAAGGTCTTTTGCGCCTTGAAGGTCCCACGTGACCTAGAGGATTAGATGGCACAGATGGTTCTTCCCAGCAAGATAGTCGTTTCGGACATTGTCTGTCAATAAACAAGTCTCGCACAGGTCTCCGCCAATAAACCCAGGAAAGTAGGAATATTTAAGCGCGCCATATAAATGGACTATTGATGCCATACACCAATTAGGCAAATGCAAACATACATGTATTTATCATGGTGTTGTATGCATTCTCTGATCAAATTTAGCCAATACCGTAGCTAAAATCGGAGAAGAATGAGGACATATACAATGAAATTTTCTGTCGAGCGGGCGGTAAGTTGGCATCAACGAGCTACTGCGTCGACAATAATGCTGTTAGTATTTATGAACTTTTTTTTGTCGATTATAAATAGCAATATATTTGAAATAGGTTCGTATAATGTTATTATAGTACAGTTGATTCTTACGTTTACGGCGGTCATATTGACGCTTCTCAATGGATTCAGGGCGACAAATACGATTCTGATATCATTGTATGTTATTATATTTATCGCAATATGTAATGTATTATATAATAATTATATGCCGGACTTAACTCTAGTGTACAACATACTATGTATACCTATATTTATTTTATGTGGAATGTCATTCAGGTCCCCTCCCGTTCGCGTGTATATGAATGTTTTTATATTTACATTCATTATTGTGTTGTTTGAAGTTATTTTCCCTGACACTTTTACAAAGATTGTGAATCCATTGTCTTATTATTTGAATACGAGAGACTGGGTAAGTGTGTCGGGAGATAATCACGAGTACTCGGAAATCGGACTATATGTCGGCGCAATTCGCCCTGGGGGGAGCTTTTTCGACTTCATTGGTGATGGCCACCGAGTAAGCGGACCGTTTTTAGAGCCTCTTTCGCTAGGTTATTATGCCATAATAACGGCTATTATGTCGATTTATTATTTCCAATATCGACGGTCTCGCAGATATATCTGTTGTATACTATGTATAGTGCTTGCGCTACTAGCTGACACGCGTATCGCGGTTGCATTGATTGTTATTTTTTCGTTTTCATTTCCAATGGTTAGGCGAATTCCTCGCTTATTTGCTTTGTTCGTGCCGACAATAACGTTCTTTCTTGTTTTTATAATTTATTTAATCAACTCATTTGGAGTGAGAGACGAGTTGATATATCGTTTGTCGATAACCTTTGACCCATTGATAAACCTAACTACATCTCAATTCCTTATTGGTGGATTTGATGTGTTTCAAAAAGGCGACAGCGGATTGGTGTATGTCTCGTCATTCATCGGAGTTATTGGTTTTTTTATCCTCTTATATCTGATATCTGGATTAATCATAAATAGACGAATTCCTCCATGGCTCGGTGTTTATATGTCCGTTTATATAATGGTCTCCTCTTTTTTTGGGGGCGCTTTTTTTTCGATAAAGACCTCGTCACTACTCGGGGTTTTTATTGGCCTCGTCGCGTCGGGAGTACTGAAGCCTATGAATTCTAATTCGCATAGCCGTCGGGGAAACGCGGGGTTTAATGGAGATGTTACTGATAGAAGAGGCCGTACTAGTTCGCTGACGTGCTCTTATTGACTGCTCAATTTAAATCTTTTGATTCTAGAGCTGATTTGACAATATTAGAGCTTGAGGTTTGTTTTGGGGATCTCGCAGCGTCATTTGCGTGATTCATGAATAGTCGGTTTCAAGGGAGCCGGCCATGGACGGGAGCTGGAAACACGATTTTGAGGGTTGGCTTGTGCTCTTCGAGGCCGGTGGCCCGCTCCGCATGAGTGGTCCATGTTGACTCTAATGCATTGTGGGCCTGTTGGCCGCATTTGATGTTGGCGGCACCGGCGGCACCGGCGGCACCGGCGGCATGATGACGGCCGGTGCCAGGGGCTTGTAGCCGAGCGCGGAGTGTGGCCGCTCGGTGTTGTAGTGCTAGTGCCGGCTCTCGATGACGATCCTCGCCTCGGCCGGGCTGTAGAAGATCTCACCGTCGAGCAGTTCATCCCGGAGCTTGGAGTTGAAGCTCTCGCAATAGCCGTTCTCCTACGGCGAGCCGGGCTCGATGAAGGCCGTCCTGGCCCCGACGGCGGTGATCCAGTCCCGCACCGCCTTGGCGATGAACTCCGGGCCATTGTCGGAACGGATATGGCTGGGCACGCTCCGCAGCACGAACAGGTCCGTCAGCACGTCGATGACCGCGGTCGAGTTCAGCTCGTGGTCGACGCGGATGGCCAGGCACTCCCGCGTGAACTCGTCGATCACGTTCAGCATGCGGAACTTCCGCCCGCTGTGGGTGCGATCCTCGACGAAGTCATAGGACCACACGTGGTTGGGATGCTCCGGCCGCAGCCGCAGGCAGGACCCGTCGTTGAACCACAGGCGCCCCTTCTTCGGTTGTTTGCATGGCACTTTGAGCCCCTCCCGCCGCCAGATCCGCTCGACCCGCTTCACGTTCACCGCCCAGCCGGACGCCTGCAGCAGTGCCGTGATCCGCCGATAGCCATAGCAACCGTATCGGGTGGCGAGTTCGATGATGTCGGCGGTCAGCTCCGCCTCATCGGCACGGCCCATGGGCTCCTTGCGCTGCGTGGATCGATGTTGCCCCAAAACCCGGCACGCGAGCCGCTCCGATACGCCGAGCTTGACCACGACGTGCGCGATGCAGCGACGGCGACGGGCGGGGCTTAGAAGTTTCCCGACGCGGCTTCCTTCAGGATCAGCTTCTCCAGCGTCAGGTCCGAAACAGCCTTGCGCAGCCGTTCGTTCTCCTTCTCCAGATCCTTCAGCCGCTTCACCTGGTCGCTCTTCAACCCGCCGAACTCCTTGCGCCAGCGATAATAGGTGAATGCTGTCACCCCGATGGTCCGGATCGCCTCCGCCACCGGCCGCCCCTGCGACACCAAGACGTCGACCTGCCGAAGTTTCGCGACGATCTCTTCCGGCTTGTGCTTCTTCTGCGCCATCGCGCCATCCTCCAAAGGCTCAAAAAACCTACTTCACGGACCACTTTGCAGGGGAAGGCCACTGCGCGTATGGGGTCGAGCCGATCTGAATGGTTCTGTCGATCGCTCCATCGACCTACCATGCATATGTCGCCCAGCGCCTCGATCCGGCGAAGGGATCGGCGCGGGAGCAGCGTGAGGCGACCTTGCGGCCCCAGATTGCACGGGTCTTTGCAGAGAACTTCGAGGTCTATGGCGCGCAAGATCAGGCGACAGATGACGCGCGAGGGGTTCGACGTGGCTCGCTGCACGTCGAACGGTTGATGCGGAGCATGGGCGTAGCCGGTCCGGCAAGCCGGTCCGCATGACCATTCCGGACAAGGCGGCACCATGCCCGCTGGACTGTGTGAACCGGGTCCTCCATGCCCCGGCACAGAACCGGCTGTGGCTGTCGGATTTCACATATGTCTCAACCTGGTCGGGCTTCGTCTACGTTGCCTTCGTGATTACCGCCTACGCCCGTCGTATTGTCGGCAGCTGGCATGAGCCGGACCGCTCATGCCAGCTTCGTGCTGGATGCTCTTGAGCAGGCTCTCCACGAGCGGCGGCCCGTTCATCGCGGCGGCCTGGTGCATCATAGCGACCGCGGCTCACGATAAGTGAGCATCCGCTACACCGAACGTCCCGCTGAGGCCGGCATCGAACCCTCCGTCGGTAACGTCGGTGACAGCTATGACAACGCCCTGGCCGAGACGATCCAGGGCCTCTACACGGCAGAGATCATCCATCGCTGAGGTCCTTGGAGATCCTTCGAGGCCGTCGAGTTCGCGACGCTCACCTGGGTAGACCCGTTCAACAATCGCCGGCTGCTGAAGCCGATCGGCAACAGCCGGCTAGCCGAAGCCGAGAAACGCTATCGCGCTCTGCTTCATGAGCAGCAAAATGGCGGCGTGACTTAAATCAAATGGCCTCCGGTGAACCCGGCGCGGATCACGATGGAACGACCGCAACGGGGGGCTCAGAGGCTTCCCGACGCAGCCTCACTGAGATCAGCTTCTCCCGCGTCACATCCGAAATCGCTTTGCTTCGGCGTTCGTCCTCCCTCGACAGGCCCTTAAGCCTCCTAGATTGTGGGCATTCCCTTTCCGTCCTTTGCTAAGCTCCAAGCACGGCTTAAAGTCGAGCCGGAGCTGCGAGGCCTCCACCTGCGGTGCACGGGTACATAGCATATGATCGAGGCCACGCTTCCCTCCGAGCACCGGGGAATTCGTTAGCGACGGCCGAACGGGCGGAGGAATTTGGATTGTCACCCCAAACGCCGGAAGCTAGCCGACTATTCGGCCAACTCGTGCGCGGATTTTTCGGCACGGCCGGGCTACGCGGCGCCTCCATGGTCTTGAGCTTCGGCGCCACGACATTGCTTGCGAGGCACTTTGGCCCCACCGATTTTGGCGTATACTCGCTAGCCTTGGCAACTGCAACATTACTTTCAGTTCCAACCGACCTCGGCCTCACACGGCTGGTGGTGCGTGAAGTTTCCAGATACCATGTTCGCGAAAATTGGGGGCTTATGCGAGGGTTGATCTCTCGCTCCAATCAGATTGTCATTGCCGCAAGCGGCGCGTGCTGTATCGGCCTAATAGCGTGGTTGTTCTTGCGCCGCGATCAGGGCAACCACGAAATCGATCTCGCGTTTGCCATCGCCTTCCTGCTTATCCCCCTCGTGACCCTTGGACGCCTCCGCGACGCCGTTCTTCGCGGCCTAGATCATATTTTTCAGGGTCAAATACCTGAAACTTTAATTCGCCCAGCTTTTTTTGTGACGATGATCGGCGGAGTTCTGATATTCGGCGACCTTCGACCTTGGTCTGCCTTAGCACTCAACGTCTTGTCTGCAATTGTAGCACTGGCAGCTGGTTCATGGATGCTATTACGTCAGCTTCCGCAAGAATTGCGCAATGTTAGACCGGCTTATGAAATGGCCGCTTGGCTTCGAGCTCTGTTACCATTATCGCTGATCGGTGGTCTCGACGCAGTCAACAATCAAGCTGATCTCATTGTCATTGGTATCTATCGAAGCGCTGGTGACGTGGGAACTTATCGATCCGCTTCGTTAATTTCCATGCAGATAGGTATAATATTAACACTGATGAATGTAGTATTGGCTCCTGCGATTTCGCGCATGTATCACAGCAATGCACACGATGAGTTACGTCGTCTCGCTCGGAGAAGCATGATATTCGTTGCTGGATCAAGCCTTCCGCTTGTATTAATCTGCATTTTTTATGGTCGGGCACTTTTATCGATTATCTTTGGCTCGCCTTATGTAAGCGCGTACATGGTCTTGGTTGCGCTCGCGCTAGGGCAAATGGTGAATGTGCTGGTCGGTTCGGTGGGTTTGATCCTGAATATGACTGGTCATGAAAAAGATGTGGCGATTGCTGGTGCGGTCGCAGCCGTTGGGAATCTGGCTCTAAATTTCGTCCTAGTGCCATCTTTCGGCATAGAAGGTGCTGCTTGGGCTACGGCGTCGAGCCTGGTCGTCGCGAACGTTATGATGTTTTGGGCTGTTAAAAGACGGCTGAATATCATTATGCTGCCGTGGCCAACGAAAAGTTGACGTCCTAGACTGTCTGTTCGTGTATTGAGACGAGGGATAAATGTGGGGATTTATTGTCGATCGAATAGGGTCGCGAAAAGCGGCAGACATTAAGGAGGCGTTGGTCGTGTCATTGCCATCGCCAATTCTACGAGCGCTGAACAATCGGATCGTTAATTTTGTTCCTCAACCGTTTTACGCGAAAAGCGCAATCTTTGTACACGTGCCGAAGGCCGCTGGAACTTCGATTGCCGTCAGCCTTTACGGTTCAAGGGTTAGCCATCAGCCCGCCGAATTGCTTCGCAAAGCAGATCCGCAATTCTGGAGCAGCGCCTACAAATTTTCTGTCGTTCGCGATCCATATGAACGGGTACTTTCAGCCTACCACTACCTTCGAATCGGCGGGACGGAGGAGGCTCCGATAGACGATAGAAGGGACATGCGTGATGTTGACCTGTCTACATTTGAAAACATGATTTATTGGCTAGAGAAAAATTTTCATAATATACGAAAATACAATTATGTTCTTTGGCCTCAGTATTGGTTTGTCTGCGATCAGGCCGGTCGGATCATGGTTGATGATATATTTAAAGTTGAAAATATGCCCGACCTTCAAAGAGAGCTGAATGCGCGGGGACTTATCAGTGGCGCCATCCCCCACGTTAATGCAAGTAGAAATAGCAACAAGTCGGCTCGAGATATTTTAGACGAAGACATAAAGCGGCGTATATTTTCTATGTATCGTAGAGATTTTGAGATGTTCGGATATATGTCGTGAGTATAAGCGATGTTGTAGAATGAAGTTGTTGGCAGTTGTTAAGTCGCGCTCAGGCAATGCGATTGCCGGCGGACTTTAAAAACGAAACATCTCGACGTTGAAATGGAGTTCATCATGAAATTGCCGAGATTTGATCCGACGTGGTCAGTGGATGTTAAGTCCTGTTACCTTTACGATGTGAAAGAGTATTTCGGAGGCGACGCGCCTGGCTCTCGGACGCCATTTCCTGACTATTATTTTCGTTTTAGAAATAGATTTACGCAAATTGTTGATGAAATTGAAAAATATTTACCTATTGGAAGTTCGATTATCGATATAGCTGCTGCTCAGGGGAACTTTTCTCTTTTTCTTGCAGAGCGCGGTTATAAGGTAACATGGAATGACCTTAGATCAGATCTCGAGGGCTACGTTCGTTCGAAATACGAATATGGCGACATAAGCTACGCGGCCGGAAATCTGCTTGATATTGAAAATGAGCATATCGGACGATACGATGGTGTGATCGCCACTGAATTATTGGAGCATGTCGCTCATCCCGACGAATTTTTGATTTCTCTTACTCGGTTGGTTCGCCCTGGGGGTTATTTGTTTATTAGTACTCCTAATGGTCGCTATTTTCGTAATCGACTTCCAAAATTTTCTGAGTATAGTAACCCCGCCGACTTTGAGGCTGTTCAATTTCGTCCGGACGGCGATGGCCATATATTTTTACTTTATCCAGATGAGATTACGGTCTTGGCAGAAAGGGCGGGGATAGATATCTGTGAGTTGAAACTCGGCTCAAATACGCTTACTACTGGAGAATTTAAGTCGAAATATTTATTAAAATGTCTGCCTGTGCGCGTTGTTGATTTTATAGAAAATGTCACGCGACGTTTACCTGAACCATTTCGGTCGAAAATGTTGAATAGTATGGTTTTCGTTCTTCAGAAGCCAAGATGATGTGCTATTGTCGGGTGAGAGTGCGGGAGATTTGAGTTGAGACTTTGGTGCTGAATTTGTTTATGCATCCTGTGCAGCTGACGAGGCATGTCGATTGCTGACTCGCGTGCTCGGGGTTTGCTGCATTAGATGATCTCACCATCGGTCGATTCCTCTGAGCTGTTCTGAACCGCTCCTAGAGTCCTGGACGCCTTCTTTCCTAAATTTTGAGGCAAGGAGGCCCCGATGGGCAAAGCGAACCTCACCGAGGACTTCAAGCGGGACGCCGTCCTTCAGATCACCGAGCGGGGCTATCCGGTTGCGGAGGTGGCGGCGCGGCTGGGGATCAGTAAGTACTCGCTCTACGAGTGGAGGAAACGCTACGGCAAGCCTGCCGCCGTGGCCCGCGATGACGATCAGGCTGCCGAGGTCCGCCGGCTGAAGCGCGAGTTACAGCGCGTGACGGAGGAGCGCGACATCCTAAAAAAAGCGGCCACGTACTTCGCCAAGGATGCAAAGTGAAGTACGCGTTCACCGCCGCGCATCGCCTGCAGTTTTCGATCCGCGCCATGTGTCGGTGCCTGCGTGTCCAGCCCAGTGGCTTTTACGCCTGGCTGAAAGACCCGCTGAGCAGACGCGCTCGGGAAGACCAACGACAGACCGAGCTGATCCGCGAGGCATGGAGCGGGAGCGGCAAGGTCTATGGCTATCGTAAGCTTCACGACGATCTGGCGGACATGGGCGAGAGCTGCTGCCCAAACCGGGTTGCGCGGCTGACGCGACTTGCCGGCATCCGGGCGCAGATTGGCTACAAGCGCCGCCCCGGCCAATATGGAGGCAAGCCATCCCTGGCGGTCGACAACACGCTCGATCGCCGGTTTGACGTGGAGGCGCCTGACAAGGCTTGGGTGACCGACATCACCTACATCCGCACCGTTGAGGGCTTCGCCTATCTGGCGGTCGTGATCGACCTCTTCTCACGCCGCGTCGTCGGCTGGTCCATGCAGGCCCGGCAGACGACCCACGTCGTGCTTCAGGCGTTGCTGGCCGCCGTCTGGCGGCGCAAGCCGAAAGACCGTGTGCTGGTGCATTCGGATCAGGGAAGCCAGTTCACCAGCATGGAGTGGGCTTCGTTCCTGAGACACCACGATCTGCAGCCCTCGATGAGCCGTCGCGGCAACTGCCATGACAATGCCGTGCGCGAGCCATCGAGCGCACCGGTGCGCATCTCCTGTTCCTGCCGCCCTACAGCCCCGACTTCAACCCGATCGAGATGGCCTTCTCCAAGCTCAAGGCTCTCCTGCGAAGGGCCGCTGCCCGAACCGTCGACGACCTCTGAGCCGCCGTCGCCGAATGCCTCGACGACTTCAAATCCCACGAGTGCCGAAACTACTTCGCCGCTGCCGGATATGACCCTGTGCAAGTCGAAAACGCTCTAGGCACTCGCGGGTGCAGTCGTCCAAGATTGCCAGCATACGGAAGCGCCGGCCATCCGTCAGCTGGTCGGCGACGAAGTCGAGTGACCAGCGGTCGTTCGGTCGCTTCAGGATCATCATCGGTGCCCGTGCTCCGATCGTCCGCATGCGACCGCCTCGCCGGCGGATGATCAGCCGCTCCCCACGGTAGAGGCGAAACAGCCGCTTGTGATGGGTCCGAAGCCCTCCCGCCTGAACAGGACGTGGAGACGCCGCTACCCAAACCGCCGGCGCTCCCGGGCGATGGCCTTCATGCGCTCCCGAGGCGCCGCGTCATGCCCGCGCGCGCCTCTGGATCTCATGATCATGCGGCAGAAGCCGGAGGCTTTACACGCCCGCCGTTCGCTCATCCCATGGGCTTCCATAAGGTCGGCGACAGCTCTGCACTCGGCGGCGGACGTCACCACTTCTTTCCGAGAAGATCCTTCAGCGCGACGCTATCCAGCATGGTGTCGGCGAATATGCGCTGAACGCTTGGTATTCTCGTCCTCGAGCGCTCGCAGCCGTTTGGCCTCCGACACGTCCATCCCGCCGAGACAGGCCCTCCATTTGTAGAGGCTGGCGTCGCTGACCCGGTGCATGTGACACAGGTTCGAGACCGGCGCCGCGGCCTCGTGCTCCTTCAGGATGCCGATGATCTGCTCTTCGGTGAAGCGGCTGCGCCTCATGTTCTGGTCCTCTCAATGGGCCAGAACGAACGTCAATCCGGATTAGAGCGATTTCCACTCATTCGGGCTCATAGCCGGACGATCTGAAGTAGTTGGTGCATTCGCCGGGCTGGAAGACGTCGACGAGCCTGCCGATGAGGTCCCACAGTCCGCTGACTGTCCGCTTGCCCGCCTTGCGGAGCATGGCCCTGAGCCGGGAGAATGCCTTCTCGATAGGGTTGAAGTCCGGGCTGTATGGCGGGAGGAAGCGCAGGGTTGCGCCGACCGCTTCGATCCTCTCCTTCGCTGCGGCCCGCTTGTGGCTCGAGAGGTTGTCCATGATGACGACGTCGCCGGGTTGGAGCTCAGGCACCAGAACTTGCGCCACATAGGCTTCGAACCAGTCGCCGTTGATCGGCCCGTCCAGAACCGTCGGTGCGACCATGCCGGTCATGCGCAGGCCCGCGACCAGCTTGGTGGCCATGCGGGAAGCCCATCCGCAGCCGCCCGCCTTTCGGGCAGCGCCCTGGCCGCGGGTCATGTTGGTCACAGTCCAGGTCTCGTCGATGAAGACGAGGGGTCCGGGTTCGAGGTCGATCTGGCCGTCGAACCAATGTCGACGTTGCCTCAGGACGTCGGGGCAGTCCTGTTCGATCGCGTGCCCGGCCTTTTTTGCGCGTGATCGCGTGACGCACGATGAAGCGATGCACCGTGCCGATCCCAACCGGGGCGCCGCGCTCGATCAGCTGCGCCTGAACCTCGACCAGGGTCATGTCTGCCTGCTCGGCGATGAGCTCCAGAATGAAGGCGCCATGCGCTTCGATCTTGCCGGAATGCCGGTCACCGCCGCGCGGCTTGGCCACGGCCTGACCGTGCTCCAGGGCACGCCGTCGCCAGCGGATCGCGATCGACACGCTGACCCCGAAGCGAGCCGCCGCCGCGCGGCAACTCAGGCCACCATCAACCGCTGCAACAACCCGATCCCGAAGGTCCTGTGAAAGCGTTCGAGCCATCCATGCTGGCCTCCTGCCACCAGTACGACGGGTGAATCACAACGACACCGGAAACGGAATCCCGGCTGAGTCAGATCGTGTGGAAAGCGCTCTAGCCAGGAAGGACAAAGCCACAATCGATAAGTTCGCAGGGGAGTGCCTAGCGATCCGCATCGATCGCAAGCTCAGCTCGACCGCCGTCATTGATGACCTGTCGGACCTGGTTGTGCTAAGGGGTGTGCTGGAACATGCGCGGTCCGATAATTGCTTGGAGCCCATCGGCAAGGCCGCGCGGATTGGATCGGGGCCGTCGTCGCCAGGACAGCCTTCATCGAGTAGGGTTTCACCCTGGGAGAATGGCTAGTGCGAGAGCTTCAATACCAAGCTCCGAGTCGAGCTGCTAAATGGGGAGATATTCTACAACATGGCCGGGGCATGCGACGTCGTCTGGGGCTCGCCAACACTACAACACCAAGCGCCGCCCTTCCTCGCCCGGCTACGAACCTCCATAACCGGCAGCTGTCCGTCAGTCGCCGCCGGCACCTCCATTGAAATATCCATGTGAATAGAAAGTTGACGGAGAGCATTCTTATGGACTGGCCACTATTTCTGAGATGCCGCACCGAACAACTCTCGGTATTATCGACACAAGTGCAGAAAGTCTTAGACAACTCTGCGACGACGTCTGAGCAAGCTGGACGAATTTACCACGCTCTCGAGATCCACGTGCAGGCATTGAGAATGGCCCGCACAACACTGATCGAAACAGCTGCTGACCGGGAGCTGATAGATGATATTAGACGTCTAGAGGAGTCCTTTTGTGACCTTGCAGACGCTACTGGGAGTAAGTTCGTCGAGCTTAGTCTGGTGCCAAATGACCCTTCTGACCGAAGGGTTGTGTAAGTTTGCAAGAGGCCTCGTTTCCGAATGAAGAAGAGGCCTCGCGTCAACAAACCCTTGCAGAGGGTTACGGGTAAGGAGCCTGACTGGCAATGAATAATGAAACCTTTGTCTTCCTCGCCTGCGTTAGGCTGAGTTGTGCGGCACCTTTCATCGGCAAAAGTCATTGAGGCTCGTTTTGAATCGGCGTGGTCGAAGTAGCTGCGCGCTAGTTCTCGTACACCCTTCCCACTTCGTCCCTCATGATCGATAACGTTAATGAATAATATTCTCCCATACGAAACCGATCCTCCGATTTTTGGCTTCCGTTTTTCGCCAGCTCGGATGAAATCAATCGTTGAGTTTATCGTCGCCAATCCTGTCCCACTTGACGGCGGTGTACGTTGTGTGGTGACGGCCAACCTCGACCACATCTGCAGATTGCGCGTCTCGCCAGCCTTCCGACATGCTTACAGTGACGCATGGCTGAGGACAATCGACGGAATGCCCGTGCTGGCCTACGCCAGGTTGCGTGGGAGCACAGTCCCATGCCGCATCACGGGTGCTGACCTTTTTGCTCAATTGTTCGACCTGCTCAATCCAGCGACAGACCGTCCCTTTTTTGTGACTGCATGCGACGAGGTTGGGTTGGCGCTCGTCTCGGAGCTGCGCTCGAGAGGATTTTCCGAGATGTCGGTAGCTTATATAACACCCCCGTATGGCTTTTCGGATATCGCCGCGGAGGACGAACGGCTTGCTTACATTATAAGAATGCACCGGTGTACACACCTTTTCTTCGGGGTCGGCTCACCCAAATCGGAGTTGTGGATCCACTCGCATCGAAACGAGCTGGGTGATCTCTACGCCTTCTGCGTCGGCGCTGCGCTCGAATTCAAGACAGGCATGAAGAAACGAGCGCCAAGTTGGATGCGGAGAACCGGAACAGAATGGTTATGGCGGCTTGGTCAGGAGCCACGCCGCCTCGCCCGTCGCTACCTTCTTCATTCTTGGTATTTTTGGGCTGCAGTTCGAGATGATATTTGGAATCGAGGCGCTTGATGGCGGCCACTAAAATAATAATTTTTCAGAATTACTACACTCCCGCAAGAGATGCCCTTTTTCGCGAACTGCATGGTTCCGGAATCGAGTTAATGGTCCTCTACGCGCACCAGCCTGGAGATGAAGGCCGTCTTTGGTCAGAGCCGGATGACGTTCCCTATCGATCTATTCAATTGCGCCACATTTCGATTTTTAAAAATGTATTATTTTTGGTTCCATTGTTTGCATTTACGTCCGGCCGAATAGTGATATTGCTTGACAATAACCCAACTAATTTATGCATGATTGCTTGGGCAGTTATATTTCGACTGTTTGGCTGCAAGATTGGTCTTTGGGTCGAGCACATTCCCGATCAGTTCAAGGGGAGGCTAAAATTAATTTTTCAAGAGACGAGCACTAGAATACTCTCGAAGTTGTCCAACGTTATCTTATCGTTTTCTGAAATGTCCGACAAATATCTAAATTATTTACAAATTAGTAGACCTATTCGCCGAATGATTCAAGCTGTACCACCTCCAAGTCGCCCCCCCTCGCCGCCGATACGAGGCCCTATTCGTAGCTTTGGCTATCTTGGGTCTGCCGATCGGCGTAAGAATGTACAAGCGTTGGTCGCTGCTTTCTCCAAGCTCCCCGATCCCTCGTTACGGTTGCATGTCGGTGGATTTTCGGGGGTATCTGAGGATGTTCGTATCGTCTGGCATGGCTACGTCGTTGGCGACGACAAGGAGGAGTTCTTTAATAATATACAACTACTTGTCATTCCGTCGCTCGCGGATCCCTGGGGCCTGGTCGCTAATGAAGCGCTCGAGCGACAGCGATTGGTAATTGCGACTGACGCCTGTGGATGTTCGGAGATGATCAATTTTATATCTCCCGAACTCGTGTGTTCGAATGACGTTATCGGACTTTCATCTTCTTTGGAATGGGCATCGACGCTGAGCGTCGTGCAGGTCACTCAACTAATTGAGAGATCATACGAAGTTATAGAAAAGTACTCTATATCTGCTGCGGCTAAGCGGTTTTCTGATATTGTTAAGGCGTTTTAGGAGATAAGTTTTGTAAACCCAAGAGCGGTCGGATTATTTAGCGTGTAAGTTTGATTATCTATGTTGTCATAGAATATAGATAATATGTCGTTTTTATTTAAGCAACGATATCAAGCTGCGGGAAATCGAGATGATGGCCGTTTCGGTTGTAATTTGCACTATTGAGGGCTCGGGGCGCGAGCAAAAACTGAAGGAAATCATTCGATGCCTTCAGCTGCAGGATCGTATAGAGCTCGAAATAATAATCGTTTGTCAAGTTTTAAATCCGTCGTTTCGAATTGAAATCGAGGGTGCAAATATCGTTATGACCGATATTTGCGGGTCGGGCGAAGTTCGTAACCGTGGCGCAAAGATTGCGAAGCACGAATTGATTTGTTTTCTCGACGACGATACCTATCCCGTGGGAAATGACTTTTTCCAAAGGGCTGAATCCGAACTGAGAAAACGAAACATTGATTTTTTGACGTGTAACATCCGATCTACTGGGAGGGTCAAGGCGTGCGAGCCGATTTCACATGATGTGGTTTTGAATAGGCGTACTATTATGGCTAACATGTGGGAGCCCGGCCTCATGTTATATAGATCTGATTTTAATAATTATCGCTTTGATCCGACGCTTGGAATTGGGTGCGTTCACGGATCAAGTGAAGGTTTCGATTTTGGCGTGCGCCTTATTGCTGCTGGGAAGCGTGGTACTAGAATTGCATCGTTGTTAATTGATCACCCTCCATTGAACGACGATGTCAATAACGGAATTGAGCGAGCATTTTTTTATGGTCTTGGAAACGGTGCCACTTTGGTTCAGCATGGCTATTATGTCGGTTATATATTCGCAATTATTCGTACTATAGCTCGTCTATTCGTTTCTCTCATGAGGGGAAAGTGGGCGATATCGCGCACCGCCTTTGTTCGTCTTGTAAGCCTCTGCGTGGGTCCTTTCCTTCCTCGTCGTCCCGCCCGCATTCTTCCTTTGCGCACATTGCATAATTGTTGATGTTAGTGGAGGATGAAGACTGCTGTCTGCCGAGATCCGGCTCAAGTTGATCGGGGTTAACGTAAGTGACTCTCTATTCCGCGCTCGATATGTTTCCGGATCGGGGAACGTTGTCTCCTCAGATGAGGAGGGGATGACCGTCGTCGGTCGCTAGGGAGTTATAATTGTGTTTGAATGGATGTTGCTTGGGGTTCAGATTCGTAACTGTGAATCGGCGTGCGTCAGTGGCACTGACGCATATTTGTTGGCGCCCTTTATGCTGGGGCGGCGAGGCGTGCCTCTAGCAGGTCGAGTTTCCCGCGCCCGTACATTTGGCGCTTCACTAGCTTGAGCTTGGTGATCTGGCCCTCGGTCTGGCCGTTGGACCAGGCAGACGTGATGGCCGCGGCGACGGCAGCGTGATCGTTTTTCACGCCACGCCCAAAGGCGGCGACGAGGCTTGAGTCCGCAAGTTCCAGCCAAGGACCGAGATCGGCAAGAGCCTTGTTACGGATCATGGTCTGGAAGGCGGCGATGATCTCGCGGGCCTCGACAAGCGAGGGAACGCCGCTCTCGGTCGCCGCGATCAACACGGTTTCGGATCTGGAGAGTTGATCGCGGGCGAGGGTAATCAATCGTGCAAGGGTTCGCGCCGATGGCGTCCGGTTCAGGCCGCCGCCCTCGACCGCCTCGACTCGCCTGCGACGCGTGGCCCATTCCGTAACGACCCTCAGGCTGCCGCGAAACCCCTGCTGTAGGAGCCGGCGCCAGAGTTCCGCACCGTTCCGATGCCTAGCCGCCCATTGCGCGTCGAGCCAGGGCAGGAGTAGCTCAAGAGAGCTCTCACGGGTGCGGAAGACATCCGAGCGCTGCCCGCGCAGGACACGCCGGACCAGACCGCGGCTGTACCCGGTGCGGCGAACGATATCCTTGATCGTCACCCCAGCCTTTGCGAGGTCGAGAATGACCCCGTTGGTCTCCTCATGGTGCAGATATCCTTCATACTGGATGCGTTCGGCAGCGGTCAGCAGATTCGGGTTGATGGTGGATGTGCCGACGGCGGCACGAGTCTGGCGCATGGATTTGCGAACGGCGTCGACGAAGGCCCGGCTCGCATTCTCCATCAGGTGCCGGCGATCGGCGACCTGTGTCGCTGCTGGAACGACCTTGGCTGCGGCCAGGGCATAGCCGCCACCCCGGTCCCGGGCGACAATGGTGATCTGCGGTTGGGCCCTAAGCCATGCCTGCGCTGTTGCCGGCTCCCGGTCGGGCAACAGGGCGATGGTCTGGCGCCTCTCCAGATCGAGATCAATGTTCCATAGCGCTGATTGCGTCGCCAGGCCCAGTCGTCAATGCCGATCACGGCAGGCGGAATCAGGGGCGGGCGGCCTCTTCTTCGGATCACCCGGAGCAGCGTGTCGTTGCTGGCCGGCAGCATCAGCCTTTGCGCAAAGCGCGCCGCAGGTCGGCCGCCCAAAGCAAGCCCGAGATGGTGGATAATCTGATCGAGCCGGGATGTGCGCCAGGACCATGGCAGCAGCGCCCCGCTTTCGAAGCGCTCCGTGAAGATGCGGCGAGGGCAGAGAACCGCATCGCAATGAAAGCGCCGCGCCATAACAACAAGACGAACCGGCCTGCCAGAAAGCGGCAGATCCGCTAGCTGCCGAGCATAGCGGCTATGAACGCGCGTTGAGGTCCCCTCACATCCCCGGCAGCAACTGCTCGCGCTGGAGGCACGGAGGCAGGTCCGGATGCCGGAATCCGTGCCGACCACTTCGTCGACGACAAACCCGCGCGGCACCAGCTCCGAGACCCGTAAATGCTGACCCATGGCATTGATTCTCCACGTGAACCAATTCCAACCCGACGCTCAACTCCATCGAAAGTGAGTCAGAGCCCCTTTTGAACGCCGATCAAGGGTCCCGTTCCAACGCCGTTTGACAGCCGTCACCGCGAAGAACGCCGAGCCACTACTTCCCGGCGCTCCTTCGACTGGAAATGGAGATAGCTCTCCGGCTGCCTGGCACCGCAGGTGCGGCCGCGACACGAATGCGGCTTAATTAGGGACGATTTCATTTTCGGATAAAGTCAGCATCAAGCCTAAAATTCGCCTAAAAGGGTATGCTCACATGCAATATGACTGATCATAGTTGACTGTTTCGCAATGAAATGTGGTTCGGAGTTCGATATGTGTAGAAACTCTCGACGTCAACACCTCTCACGCAGAGGATTTCTGACCTCCGGAATGATCGCATATACTACTGCGAACTCGGCTGGCGATGGCGCTTCAGCGAACGTCACGTCTGAGATTACCTCTGTTGAGCGCCTGACTTTCGCGGCCGCCAAGGCGCGACGCTTCTCGACTGACGTTCATTCTCTGGTTATTTCGAGCTACGCTGAAGACGTGCCATTCAGTCCGGCCACTTACCGGGCCTCCGTGAATGAACCTTCACACCCGGGGAAACTGCAGACAGCTGACGGGCGCTGGTGGGAAATGGTTGACGGGAATGTGTCACTTTTTGCCTTTGGGGCCAAAGGCGACGGGGGAGATGTTTTTAAAGAGCTTCAAGACGCTCTAGACTATCTTTCAGCAAAGGGAGGCGGTGAATTATTTATTCCTCAGGGGAGGTTTTCGTTTTCGAAAGACGTCCGTATCTTAGGTCATAATATTACGTTACGCGGCGTTGGCCCCGCTAGTCGCCTGAGTGGCACGAACAATGCTCGCCTGATAGTGGGCAAGGCGGAGTTGTTACCAGATGGCATGAAAACCGGCACCAAGACGATTGGCACAAGAATTTGTAATTTACATGTTGCACCCGCTGGGAACCATTCTGGCGAATGTGTACTTCTCGATTTTGCCGACAATACGACTATATCTGACAGTGTAGTTGGTCCTTTTGTGTTAGACGGAACAACGGTTGCGCATGGAATTAAAACGAATTGGGTGCAGTATACAGAATTTAGAAATGTTCTTATAATTGTAAATGGGTATGGCATTTATATTGTTTTACCGAAAACTCAAACAGAAAATGAGGATCATTTTTCTGTGTCCAGTTCGTGGATTTATTGTGGAAAATTTCGAAACAAAGAATTCTCTCCTGCTTGCCTCGCAATCGAGCGAGAGGCGGGCCGCGGGGCCGCTATATTTCAGCTCTCTCTCTCGTCGTGTCATCTTGGCGCGTTTATGAGCGGGGATGGGGACAATAAACATACCACCGGCGTAAAATATATAAGTACGGAGCCTGTCGATTCACGTCTAACCCACGCATTTCAATTGAATAATTGCATGTTTGAATACGTGTTGACTGGAATCGATATGAAATCGGCTACTCATGGCGATACGAGTAGAGTAATTATGGTTGGGTGTTCATTTCTTGGGCAAGCGGTTTGTTTATTGGGGTGGAAGACGAAGTCGATAGCCACCGTAATTAGTAGCTATTTTTTGCAGTGCGGTATGATTGTGGATGGTCCGCGCGTTTCATTTGTCGGAGCAAATGTTCAAACGGCAGTTAACAAGGTGTCGGCACAGGAGTTGACATACCATTCATTTAGTGACAAATACTTGCCAGGTTCACTTAGCGGTGTCCGTTTGGCGGAAAGAGGAGTAATATTTGTAAACAAGAATTCATCTCACGTTGTCATTCCTCATAATATGAGCGGGGTTCCTAATTCGATACGGATTAGTACAAGTTGGGACACCACGTGGTGGTTGGGGGGGGTGTCCGGTTCGGACTTTGTTGTGCATTTTGGTTCTCCAGCGCCGAAAAAGATGACACTAAATTGGGATGCAGAATTATGATAAATAGACAAATATATGATGTTGTATACGCCAATTCGTGCGTGCGGTAAGGGCGCTTTGGTGCGGTCGGATAACGCCTAATTATTCGGAGTTTTTGCAATTGACTTCACGTTATGTCCGTCTGCCTTGACCTAATAATGCATTCTTTGATCGAGAAGAGGCCGACTGTGGTCCCGACGACGTCCCACAGAGCAGAGATGCTGCGTTCGGCCCCGGGCGGGAGGGTGTCTTTCAGTTTTGCGGAGGCATTCTCGATCTTATTAAAGTCAGGGCTGTAGGGCGGCGCGAGCGTAAACGTGTCGCGGGCGTTTTCGATGGCTTTGCCGGCGACTGCGGGTGCTTAGGCAGGCAGATTATCCATCTCGATGACGTCCCTGGCTTCAACGTAGGGGCCAGCACCTGCTCGACAAAGACAAGGAAGACCATGTCGTTCATGGCTCCGTCGTCGGCGAGCGGACGGTCATGCCGCCGAGGCTCGGGGCTCCGCGAAGGTCGTCGTTTTCCGTCGTCCGTGAGGAACACCAGCCCGACGGCGCTCCCTAGGCTCAGGACCTATTAATTGCATTTGAGCTGTGATTCACAGTCTTCGTCGAGGAGGCTGAGATGGGCGATTTGTTCCTGTTGAGCGAGCGTCAGATGGCGCGGATCTCGCCGTGCTTTCCCCTGGCCCATGGCGTGCCGCGGGCCGATGACCGTCGGGTGGTGAGCGGCATCGTGTATGTCATCAAGCATGGCCTGCAATGGAAAGATGCGCCCAAGGCCTACGGCCCGCACAAGTCGCTCTACAACCGTTTCATCCGCTGGAGCCGGCTCGGGGTGTTCGATCGCATCTTCGCCAGCCTTGCCGGCGAAGGGCCGAAGCCTGAGCGCATCATGATCGATGCCACCCATCTCAAGGCCCACCGCACCGCGGCGAGCCTCTTAAGAAAAGGGGCTGTTCCCCGCCGTATCGGTCGCACAAGGGGCGGCCTGAACTCCAAGCTCCACACCGTCTGCGACGGCGAGGGTCGGCCGATCGTCATGCTTTTGACCGAAGGCCAGATGAGCGACCACAAGGGCGCCCGCCTCGTCCTCGACACCCTGCCACCGGCCCGAACCCTGATTGCTGACCGGGGCTATGACCGCGCCTGGTTCCGGAATGCGCTGACCACCAAGGGGATCGCACCCTGCATTCCCTCGTCGCGGAGCCGCAAACGCCCCTTCGCCTACGACAAGGCCCTTTACCGCCAGAGGCACAAGGTCGAGAACCTGTTCGCAAAACTGAAAGACTGGCGCCGCATCGCCACCCGCTACGACCGATGCGCCCACACCTTCTTCTCCGCCATCCGCATCGCAGCCGCCGTCATCTTCTGGCTCTGATCAATGAGTCCTGAGCCTAGGGAAGGGCGGCCATCTTGGTGGACAGACCTGTCTCGTCGATAAAAACGAGCCGCTGAAGATCGAGTATCGAATTCCACTGAGATCTGAACCGGTGGAGGTGGCTTTTTCCATCGAGGAGTGACCGATGTTTTCACCACATCTCACGCGGTACACGCGGAGGACATCGGAGTAATCGACACGGATTTGTTGAGCGTCATTCGGAGTTGGCCTCATCGGGTTCGTTGTTCGATCGGGGACATATCTCGCCGCACCGGCCTCTCGCGGTACATAGTCCGCAAGTGCCTGTGGGCGGGCGGCCTCGAACCCCGATTTCAGGTCCTTCAGCGCTCGAGCAACCACGATCCATATGCCGACAAGCTGCCGACGATGCTGCGGGTCAAGGTCGGCAAGTCATGCAAACACAAAGGCACGGTCAAGCAGCAGCAAGCAGATCCGGTGAGCCTCGGCTACGAAGGGGCGTACAATCGGGTCGTAACCTTTGCGCGGGACTGGAAGGTAGCCCGGCTGCGCAAGCAGCAAACCAGCCGCCGCGGCACTTTGGTGCCGGAGGCCTTCGTACTGGGCGATCATCGCCGGCGAGCGGACCAAGCTGCAGGTCGCTCACGTCAAACTGTCCTATAGCCGCGCGTTTACGCTGCGAGCCTACCTGCCGCGCAGACTCACGGGTTGCCGTTCGATACCCACAACCACGCCTCCCGGGTGCTGAGTGACGTGCCGCGGCTAGGGCGTGGCTCCATAAATTTGCGCGCCTTAGCGTGTCGTGATTCAAGCTCCCGAACCGGGAGCCTGAGAGATGCGCCCTCGCGAACTGTCCGACGAGGAATGGGCGATCATCGCGCCGCTGCTGCCGAACAAGGTGCGCGCGTGACGCGTGTGGACGATCGCCGGGTGATCAACGGCATCCTCTGGCGCTTTCGTACCGGCGCTCCGCGGCGGGATGTGCCGGAGCCCTATGGTCCGCGCACGACCCTCTACAGCCGCTTCGTGCGCTGGCAGGCCGCCGGGGTCTGGGACCATCTGCTGGAAGCGGTCTCGGCCGCCTATGACGGCGACATTGTGATGATCGACAGCTCCTGTGTCCGGGTGCATCAGCACCGCGCTGCGGTCAAAAAGGGGGCATGACGATCGTTGCAAGGGACTCTCGAGGGGCGGCCTGACCACCAAGATCCATGCGCTGGTCGATGCTGAAGGCAAGCCGATCCGCCTTGCCCTCACCGCGGGACAGGCAGGCGATGCCCCTCCAGGGCGGGAACTCCTGGCCCGCATCGCCCCGGGAGGCATTCTTCTCGCCGACAAGGCCTACGACACCGACGCCATCCGCGCGGAGACGACGCAACGCGGCGCCTTCGCCAAGGTACCGCCACGTGTCATCCGCAAGCGGGCCTTCGCCTTCAGCCCAAGGCTCTACCACCGGAGGGCCCAGATCGAGCGTTTTTTCAACCGCATCAAGCAGATGCGGGGCCTCGCTATACCCTACGATCGCCGCCCCGACAACTTTCTTGCAGCACTCAAGCTCGCCGCAACACGCGTCTGGATCAACGCGTCATGAGTCCGCTGCCTGGACATCGATGACAACATCCCAACGGCCGTCGACAAAGTCGGCCGCGGCAAGGAGCGCTAGGTCAATATCCTCTTCTCGGCCATGGTGAGCCACTTCCTGTCCAAGGCAGAGTTGTGCAAGCCGGCCTGCGGTTGGAAGAAGGGGCAGATTGCGAAAAACATCCAGGATGCCAATCATCGGCTCTGGCAACCGATGCCGAACGTCTTTCCGCTGGGGAGATCAAGTACCAGGAGCTGTGGATACAGATCGTGCACGGGGCGCAAACCGGCTCGATCGCCGATGTGTGGGCGGAGGAAATTCGCCACCTGATGTCGATGCAGTTCGACGGCTTCATCGAACGCGTCAAGCGCGTTCCCCTCCTGCCTCGCTCATCACAAGCGCTATCCAAAAAAAGTAGAACGAAGGCACCAGAAATATTGTAGCACTCACGCCTTCGTCGCATCAGATTCCATGATAAATTGAAATATATGCTCGAATATAAACATTATTATATGCCGTCGCCTAAACAAAACTATCTTGGGTGAATAATGCTCTCTAACATACGCCTAGAAACGGAACTCCACGAATATTGTTTTATATACTTAGTTCCATCATGGCGTCCCCTCATGCTTTGAGACGAAATCGCATTGACGATCTCAACCGGCCCCGCCTCATCGGACGCGATATACGCCCAGTCGGGAGCAACCGATCTATGTATCGCAATGTCACTGCAAACCGTCGGCAATCCTGCCGCAGCAGCTTCGGCCAGCGGCATGTTAAACCCCTCCGCAAGAGACAACGATATAAAGCAGCTAGCGTGATAATATAACCAACGAAGTTGCTTATCCTCACCATCTTTATACCAAATCACAGGACCATTAGGATCGGATGATATATCTTCGAGTTGGGCCACGTCCTCTCCCCATCCGGAGCGACCGACAATAACAAGCTTCCAACCGCGGATCGCCAACTCTGGCACTATCTTCAATAGTCTTTGATAATTTTTTCGAGGCTCAACTGTACCAACCGCTAAACAATAGGATTTTCCGAGGAGGGGCACCTGCTCCTCAACCTCGCCGGCAATATCAAGTCCTATAGCATTTCCGCATACTATTGTATTAAGTCGCGGAAAAATATTATTTAATTCGTCTGCAACAGTAATTGTTGGAGAAAAAACTTTTTCATGTCTATATATAGAAAGCTTCTCCGCATAATCAAACATAATCTGACTTTGCAAGCTGGCCATACCACGACGCGTCCAAGGAAAGGCATCGTGTACGACGCGAAAAGTCGAATTTCCTGAAAACCGGAATAATGGACTTCCAGGGAAACTGGGGAGAATGACGTTGGCAGTGGAAAGTCCATTTCGCTTCAAGGCAAAAGGCAACATAAGCCAATTTCTGAAGCCGGCTTTCATCTTAATACTGCGGAACGCAGCATCCGAAATATAATCATCGTTCAACACGGTGACCACATTTCTATGCTGCCGATTTAGTTCTTTCGCAAGCTGAATTCCAAATCTTTCAACCCCTGTCATTTCGCGTCGACGGGTCGCAAGCAAGAGATCGATCACGATCGGAGCGTCGTCAGCTTGAGTGTCGGAACTCAAATTACAAGTGCTGGACATATCTATCCTTAATGGGCTTAAACAAGCCTCTCCGTACCATGCGCTTATGTTTCGTTCCGTCAGACGCGAAGAACAATATAAAGGCGCCGGCGCTGAAGAAAACACAATAACACCGCCGACATGGCGAGCAGAGCCTCCTTTCTTGCTGCATCTCAGTTCAGTTTGCCCGCGTATTGGTTCTCAATTTGATAACCTCGTCCTCCGAATCGAATGCTTTACCCTACTAACCGTACGCATATGCGTGAATGGTGGCTAGGCTTAGGGCTCGGATCCATAAATTGGTTGGTTTCGTTGGCCTGGTGTGATTCGCGGCTTCCGGGAGGAAGCGCGGATGAATCGGGATCGTTTCTGGCTCACGGATGCGCAATTCGCGCGGATTGATTGCACAGCATCTGCCGACGGATACGCGCAGCAAGCCGCGCGTTGACGACCGCCGCGTGATCAGCGGCATCTGGCCTGCTGCCGGTTTCGTGGACACCGGGTTAGGGTAGCACAGCGCGTTCCTCGAAGGCGATTGGGCCGCGAAATCCCAGTGTCGAGTGTCGGCGCTTCGGATTGTAGAACCGTTCGATGTAGTCGAAGACGGCGGCCCTTGCCGCGTTGCGGGTGCGGTAGGTCTTGCGGGCCGTGCGCTCGGTCTTGAGAGACGAGAAGAAGCTCTCCATTGCCGGCCCGGCTCATCGAGCAGGCGATGCCGTGGTCGGCAGCCAGGCGCTGGAACTGCTCGCTACTGTATTGCGCCCCCTGGTCCGAGTGATGGAGGAGAGCGTCGGCCTTGCCGCGGCGCCAGATCGCCATCATCAGCGCGTCCATCACGAGGGTTGCATCCTGTTCGGCCTTCATCGACCAGCCGGCGACCCTGCGGGAGAAGAGGTCGATCACGCTACTTCCTTCTTCAGGGCGGCTATCTCGGCAAGCTCGGCGCGCTGCTGACCGTTGCCGGGAAACGCCAAGCCCGGCGCATCCGACAGTTCTCTCATCCAGCGTCGCAGGACGCTCTCCACCAGGTCGAGGCTACGGCAGGCCTGCGGCACGGACCCCCCGCGCTCCGTCACCAGCCTCACCGCCTCGATCTTGAACTCGCGGCTGAACTTCCGTCTCACCATTTCTGCACTCCAGGTCCGTGGTCACGATCTTATCTTCGTGTCCACGAAAACCGGCAGCAGGCCATCAGGGCGTAACAGAGACGGCCGGGGCTCTAATCGCCGCTGGATGAAACTTCAGTGGCAGGTCAGTTCTAGCCCTTAGGCTTCGAGCCGATGTCCGGACTCTACGCAAGCAACTGAACGGCACGTTTCTGGCAGAACTTCTGAGTTCGGAAGCTGCGCCCGACCCTTTCCTACGTCTCGAACACACCGTGCCTATCCGTGCCCCGCTATGCGCTTTTCCGCAGCGGCGCAGCCACGTAGGCACGGGAGCGTGGAACGGCATTAGCCGTGAGGCCTTTATGCGGCCGCTCGGCCGATCTATCTGTCAGGCATGACAGAGATCGACTGGACATGGATCCAATCTGAGTTCGATAGGATCGCTAGCGAGCTTAAAGGATGGCGCCTGATCGGCGAGGACGAGTACGAGCGGCTGAAGCTAAGTCGGCTGACGTACGGACTGATCGACGCGCAAGAATGGCGCGAGCGGAGCTTCGGGACGGCGATCTATGTCGCCCGACTCGGAGACGGAATCGTCAGGGACATGGCTGTCGGCCTCGCGCTTGAGTTGGGGCTAGTGATAAGCCCGTCCATGCTGCCGCCGAAATTCCTTCGATCTAAAATCGAGCGGGTGGATCATTTTGCAGTAGTTCAGTCGGCGCTGGATGACCGGCATGTTTCGCAAGAATTTCTGCTTTCATGGAGTAGATTGCAAATTTTATATGCACAGCGTGAGCTTCTTATTTGCTTGCCGGAGACAGAATCCGGGTTAGTTGAGAATAAATTGGTGGGCGCTCAAGGAAGCACAGAAATTCAACGCTATTGGTTTGCGTTCTGGATCAAAACGAATGCACGATCTCTATCAGTGTTTGATCGCGAGGAGGCCGGTCGGGAATTAGCCGACATATGTAAGGATGTGATTTCCAGCAAATTGATGCCTTGGGGCCCTTACCCAATCGATTGGTATGGGCGATTGCTTGACGAGGAGCAGGGCGATTTACGAAATGAGTATTATAAGCTGGGCATTAAGAAACTTGAGACATTGACGAAGTCCCCCTACGTCACGCCAGCGGTCCTACCTCCGCTGAGCCGGGCGGGCTTCTCGCCCGCGGACCCGGGGGGGGCGCGGGTACAACGCAAACGGTGAGCATAAAAGGGCGTTCCCCTAAACCAGGAGAACGTCGTGAGCGACACCCTTGACCCACGGACCATACTACTGCCCCAGCCGCCCCAGCGCGGGCCGATGGCCCACTGCGGCAATGACTTCCAAGGAACACCGCGAGATCAGAGGATGTTGGCTGTCCGCCAAGCAGCCGTCGATCTCATCTGCTACTCTGGCGTGCACAGCGCGGTCATAGACACGCAGTGCAGGTTTCGATTTTCTGCCGATCTTGCAGTCGTTTGTGGCCACGAGATCGACATTGAATTGAGTGCGGCTCACCCGAAACTTGTGAGCCTTATCGCTGAGAACCCGACAATATTTGGAGATGCCATGGAATATGGCCTCGAGATATGGGCAGGCGAAAAGGTTCTCGACATTGAGTGGAGTGTCCGCGGGGCGATTTTGGTTCGCTCGTTCGGAAGAGGGGCCTGGGAAAAGCGCCTGATCTCTGCGGCGTCGGAGGCGGTTTGATGACAGCTCAAACCGAGAAGCTCATGCCCCTGAAGGAAGCCGCCGAGCGCGTAGGCGCTCGGTATTGGCAGCTTCAGCGCGCCGCGAAGCGGAGCTGCTTTCCCACGTACACGCCGTACAATTCGCGTCGCCTCGTCAAGCTGTCCGAGGTGCTCGCCTACATCGAATCCTGCCGGCATGGAGGGCTCGATGAGCGCTGAGTTCAGCCTGACAGCCTTTGTCAAGGCGCTCTGGGGTGCGGATTTCGAAGGCGAGATCAAGCTCTGGAGCCGCCAGACGAAAAAGACCAGCTCCTACAAGCCGGGGGATATCCCCCGGCTTCTTCGCGATGTCGAAGAGCGCAAGCGTGCCGAGGATCTCTATCTCGGGCTAAGCAGCCAGCCCGGCGATCTGAGTCCGGCGGCACGCGGCTCAAACGACACCGCCATGGTCGTTCCCGGCGCCTTCGTCGATCTCGATTTTGCCGAAGCGAAGGACAGCTCCAAGCGATATCCGCCTGATCGCGACACAGCCCTTGAACTGATGCGTTCGTTTACGGCCCAGCCGCTCTTGGTCCAACATAGCGGGAACGGCCTCCATTGCATCTTCGGCTTCGACAAGCCCTTCGTGATCCGCAATCTAAGCGATCGGAAGCGGATTCAGACCATCCTTCGACAATTCACGCGGGAGTTAGCCGAGCATTTCGCTCAAGCCGGCTACGAGATCGACAATGTCAGCGACCTCGCCCGTGTCTTTCGGGTGCCAACAACCTTCAATCACAAGTCGGGCACTCCGAAGCCGGTGGAGGTCATCGAATTCTCCCCCGAGAACCGATTAACGCTGGCCGAACTGGAGCGGGGTCTACCGGACGAGGAAGTCGCACCGGAGCGCAGTCGCACCGCCAAGCTGGCGGACCATGCGCTCATACAGCGAGAATGTCCCTGGTACCGCCATTGTACCGGCGAAGGCGCGGCGACGTGCGACGAGCCCAACTGGTACGCCGCGGCGTCGATCACCGCGCGCTGTGACGATGGCGAAGCCATCTTCCACCAGTACAGCGCCCGGCACGCCGGCTATGACGCGCGCGAGGCGGACAAAAAGTTCCGTCGGGCGTTCGAGGAGGCAGGGCCGCGCACATGCGACGCCGTCTGCTCCGAGCTCGGCAACGAGCGCTTCTGCGACGGCTGCGCTCACCTTGGGACCATCACCTCGCCGGTGCAGCTGGGGACCGGCTACGATCCCGGCTCGGCCGGTCCTATCCCGCTGGGCTATACCAAGCAGGGCGACTACGCCCTGCTTGACCCTGTCCGGAAGATCGTGATCCTAGCTTCTGCGCAGCAATTGCTGTCGCAGCAGTACCTCATCGGCTTGGCGGAGTCGGGGTTCTGGCGACGCCAGTTCCCGGGACAGAAGCCCGGATCGGCGAACTATGCTGCAGCCGGCGAAGCGCTCCTAAAGGCCTGTCGCCGGGCGGGACCGTTCGAGCTTTCCCGGATCCGCGGTCGCGGCATCTGGCTCGAGAACGGCGAGGTCGTCGTAAATCTCGGCAAGCCGGTCGTGAGCGCGCGATACCTCTACCTCTGCTTCGAGGTCATTCCGCTCGAGGACCAGGAGCCTTTCGACGCTCAGCGCCTGAGGGATCACCTCGGACGGTACAAATGGCGTAGCCCTCAGGATGCCGGGCTCCTGTTCGGCTGGTTCGCCATGGCGCCGGTCTGCGGTGCGCTCCCCTGGCGGCCTCATAGCTTCGTCTACGGGCCGGCCCGATCAGGCAAGACCACAATCCACGCTGTCGCTTCCATCGTGCTCAGCCCGCTCGCCATCTCCGCCGATGGGCAGAGCACGGAGGCAGGCATCCGCCAGACCCTGGGACCGGATAGCCGGCCGATCCTTCTCGATGAGTTCGAGAGTGACCAGAACGGCACGACGCTGCGGAACGTCCTCCGGCTGGCGCGCAGTGCTTCTTCTGCCGACGTACCGGTGCTCAAGGGCACGCCCGAGGGTAAGGCGATGAGCTTCAGTTTGCGTACCACCTTTCTGTTAAGCGCCATCAATCCGCGCGGCATGTCGCCAGCTGACCAATCCCGCATCTCGATGTTCGAGCTGCTGATGCACGACAACGACCGGGATGTCGCCCGGCGCATCGCCGAGGACGAGGCCTATTTCCGCTCGACAGGATCGGCCTGGTGCTCGCACATGATCGCTTTGGCGCATCTAGTGCAGCCGGCGGCGGATGCCGTTGATCTCCACCTGACGGGAGACCGGCGGCATCGGCAGAATATGAGCATCCTGATCGGCGCGGGCTTCGTCGCTCTCAATGGCCGGGTGCCGACCGATGACGAGGCGAAGGCGCTCGCCGTCGAATACGCACCGGCGATCGAGCGCCACGCCCTCGAGGTCGACCGCGACGACGCGCAGGAGTGCTTCGACCATCTCCTTTCGCATATCGTCGACGGCTATCCTCTCGGGCATTGGCTAGCTTGCCTTCGGAATGGCCAGAAGGGGCGCACCAACGACCTCGGCGACGCCGAGATGGTGGTCGCCAGCTTCGGCCTGCGGCTGATCACCGAAGGCGAGAAGGCGGCGCTCTACATCGCCAACGGCGCGCCTCGCATGGAGGAGGCGTTCCGCGGCAGCACCTGGGCGCAGAAGGCCTGGGAGCGCGCTCTGCGCAAGCTGGAGGGAGCCTTCACCCCGAAGGATCCGGTTCACTTCCAGCTGTTGGGCAAGAAGCGGGCTCTCGGCATTCCGCTGCACTACCTGCCGGACGAGCCAATCCCCTCCAAGTTCGACTCGCCGCTCTGAGGCGGCGGCGCGGTACGGACGGACACCTACACACTATAGGGGAGGGAGGGGTATGTGCGCGCCGCGCGCCCTGCCGCATGCCCCCTATGGGTGCCGTATGGGCGTCCGTCCGTACCGGCCGTCCTTCATGCCCGCGCCTCGCCGGTCCGCGATTTCCACCTCGGGAAGCGTGGAGTCCGAGGCCACCGGAGCCGCGCGACGACGCGGCTTCGCCCCATTCGCACTGGCCGAGGTTACCGCGCAGGTCACCGTCTCGACCGCCTGGAGGCCCTCTGAGGCGCCGCCGCGATTAATTGTGCGGGTCACACCCGCTGTGTTTTCCTTCGGCTTTTTTGCCTGGAGCGAGCCATCCCCATGAACGACTTCAAGGTGTCGATCACCTCCACCACCCGCCGCCGCAAGCTGAAGGGCGGCCAGACTGCCGCCTATGCGCAGTTCTATTGCGAATACCGCGATCCCGACACCGGGAAGCGCCGCCGCAAGGCCTTCGACCGCAAGAAGGACGCCGAGGCCTACCGCAGCCAGCTGCTGCTCAAGGTCGCCGAGGGATCCTATATCGATGAGGCCAAGGTGCCGACGGTCGCCGAGGCGATCGATCACTGGCTTGCCGATAAGGTCGGCAAGGTGAAGCCGTCGACCTTGAAGGGCTACCGCGTCGTGGTGAACGGCGCGATCCGCGGCCCGCTGCTGGTCGGCACGAGGCAGGAGCGCGCCGACTACACCGAGAGCGGCCTCGCGCCGAAGGGCGCCCGCTTCCTCAAGCTGCTCGGCCATGTAAAGCTAACCGACCTGACCACGGCGGCGATCCGGTTATGGCATCGCACCGTCGTCGACCAGTGTGGCACCTATACTGCGAACCGGGCAAAGAGCCACCTGATCTCGATCCTGGCGCTCGCCGAGGAGGACTTCAAGGTTCGCGCGCCCTCGATGCCGACCGGCCTTGCACGGGCGCGGCACAAGCCGAAGAAGGCCATCCTGACGCCGCAGGATATCGGCAGGCTGATCGCCGCGGCGCGCGAGGATGCCGAGCACGGCCTCTACTACGCCTTCGCCTTCCTCGCCGGTACCCGGCCCTCGGAGCAGCTCGGCCTGCTTTGGTCAGAGGTCGACTTTGAGCGGAACGTCATCCGCATCGTGCGCATCCAAGAGCGCGACGGCAGCCTCACCGAAATGACCAAGACCGAGGCGGGAACGCGCACCATCCCGATGAGCGCTGTCCTTCGGGAGATGCTGCTCGCCTGGCGGCTGCGCTGCCCTCGGCTCGGCAAGGAGCTGCACCGCGTCTTCCCCGGCCCCGGCCGGCTGCAGGAATGGCCGAAGCCCCGGCTCGGCGGCGGCGGGCCGCTGCTCTACCAGAATTTCCGCAAGCGCTATTGGGCACCGGCGTTCAAGGCGCTGAAGCTGCCCTATGTCACGCCGCACTCGGCCCGGCACTCCTTCATCTCGACCTTGCAGGCCGAAGGCATCGAGGTCGGGCTGGTGGCGCAGATCGCCGGGCATGCCAATCCGACCGTGACCCTCGGCCATTACACCCAGGCCGTGCGCGACGGCAGCGCCGCCATCGAGGCGCTCGACCGGGCTTATGCGCGGTAGAGCAAAGGCTCAGTGCGGCGGCTGGCGGCTGGCGGGCCGTACGTCAGCTACGCGACGGGGCGGCAGCAGTACGCCGGCGCCCGCCGCGGGCTGGCCGCGGCCAGCCTACCGGCCCGCGCCGGCGCCCGTCAGCGGGGCTCCCTGGGGCATGGAGCGGCATGCAGCGAGCTCGCATGCAGATGCTGGCACTTTTGCTATCACAAGGTTGCCGCGTGGAATAATTGTGCGCCGATTTTCGCCGTGCTCTCCTGTCCTGTTCAGCAGAGGAGAACGCCATGCACATCATGGTGACGGATAAGCGGACCGGCGACGTCGAGTGGTTCCCGCTCGAGCAAGTGGCGGTGATGATGGAACTCGATCCCGAGGACATCGAATGGGCGCTGGAAGAGTTCGGCGAGTGCGAGGTCGAGGACTACCTCGCCACCCAGCCGGACTGATGCGCCGGTAAGAACGACCGACCGAAAGCGCAGCGGGCGCCGGGATGACCGGCGCCCGCGCTGTCATGTCTGCCTCTCCGGGGCGGGAGGCGAAACCCTCCCCCCACTCGCGGGTCCCTCCTTGCGGCTTTGACTGGGGCCCCAATCAGGCCTGCGATGAGGTTCGACCGCATATGCATGTACGTCCGGCGCCGCCGCACCCGCCTCACATGCAGGTGTTGACGCGGCCGGCCTTCACCAGATCCGCCCAGTTTTCGCCGAGCATCTCGCGCGCCGGCACGGCCTGCTCCGCGCCGGGCTCGCCATTGTGGAACATGCGGATCGCGAAGGCCTGGTCGTGGGTGCCGTAGACGACGGGAACGCCGGGCCGATAGGTGCTGGTCGCGTTGTAGAACCCACCCTGTACCACGCCGGTCGTCTGCACCGAGCCGGGCGTCTCCATCATCCTGACATTGTTGGCGCTGCGCGCATCGACGATGATGTAGCGGTCATAGCCGGCCTTGATGGTCTCGATGGCGGCCTGTTTCTGGGCGACCTGTGCGGCCCCGCTACCGCGGCATACCGGCGCCGCGCTGGTCTGGATGATCGCGGTGTCCGAGGATGTGCGCACGGCGCTGGAGGAACTGCAGGCGGCGAGCGCCAGCGCGGGCAGCAGCGCCGCGCAGACCAAACGTGCATCGGTCATGTCGAAATCTCTCTAGATGATTGAAACATAAGGATAATCAGAAAAAATCGGCCGCAATTCGCCGTCAATTATTCGGCCGTGTCGTCATCCAGTTCGGCCAGCAGAGCAGCCAGAGGGTTGTGCGTGAGTGAGGGAATGAAGCTCCCGAGAATGAAATCCTCCCTATGCCACTTTGCCGACGCTCGAGCCTTGGCGGACCATTTGGTGCTCGCCAGTTGCGCAGCCTCGGTGAGCGCCGCCGGGCTCTCGGGATGGTTCAAGAGCAGGAAGACCACGTGGGCCGTGCGGAACGCGCACAAGGTGGCCGCGGGTGCAACGGCATAGAGCCGAGCGGCGCAGGAGGCGATGAAGGCCTCGCGCTTCTCTCTCGGGAAGTGCTGGTAGATCAGCAGCGACTTGCCAGCCGCGTAGAACGCCGCCGCCTCGTCGAGATAAAGGAATTTGGACGAACCCTTTCGTCCTCGATGTAGGGTCGTTTCCAGGCCGTTATCCGGATCGAAGAAGACAAGGTCGGCATTGGCGAGTTCGCGTCGACAGTCCGCCATGAACCGCATGCGCTCGTCCGCTGCGTCGGTAAGGACCGCGTTGAAGTAGGTTGCGCCGGGAACGATGCCGCTCTGCTCGATGCTCTCCAGCCGCCGCCGGTCGGGCTCGGGGCTGACCAGCGAAAGCTCGTCGAAGAGCTCGGGATCGAAACGGCGATAGCGCTCTGGCTGCTCGAGGTATCTGCGCTTCTCGCCGTCGCTGCTGCCATCCGACGGCGTCAACATCCAGCACACGCCGATGCGGATGGCCCCGCCGGCCGATAGGACGCGCAGCAGCGCATACTTCCGGTAGTCGTTTATGTCGCCGACATATTGATGCTTCATCCGCGCCCACCTGCACATCGCGGCGAGCGGTTTCAGCCCATGGCGAGATGGCTGCCATCGCACACCACGTTTCGTCGTGTCTGGTGGCGCCGTAACGTACATGGACCCGTGGGGTATGTCAGGAACAATTCGTTCCCATGGAGCCCTTCGCATCGAACCTGAGGAAGAGAGCCGAGGAACTCGGCATTTCGAACGCCGAGGCAGCGCGCCGGGCGGGGCTAAGCGAGCGGCGCTATGGCAACTACATCAGCGGGCGCCGGGAACCGGACCTCGCCACGCTGGTGCGAATCGCCACGGTGCTGGAAACCTCGCCGAACGCGCTTCTGTCATTCGGCGCTCAGGTGGACGTCGTCGGCCCCAAGACCAAACTGCTCGCAGCAGCGAATGTGCTCACGTCGGCCGATTTGGAGACTGTCTCGATCATGGTTGAGGCACTGGCAAGCCGCCGCGGCGCACGTTGACGACAGTCGGGAATTGAACCCCAGCGAACTCCCGCAACACCGCGATTTCAACCGCCATGCCCGCGACGGACTTGTAACCCTGCGGTGACCGCGGGCCTCAAACGCCTGCTAATAGCTTGTGATTTCAACCGCCCGAAATCCCCGCAAACCTTGTAATGACACCGGTTTGTGAGGGATGGAAACTGGAGCGGGCGATGGGATTCGAACCCACGACCCCAACCTTGGCAAGGTTGTGCTCTACCCCTGAGCTACGCCCGCCCGCTCCGCACATCCGGCGCCGGTGAAAAGCTTCGGCGCCGAACGGGCCGTCTCTATGCCCCAGCCGCGCGACGAATGCAACGGGCTTTCTCGCGGTTTCGCACAGGCCGTGAAAGGCGGGCCTTTGCCGTCACGGCGCGGCGCGCAGCGTGAAGGCGTCGGCGAGCCGGGCGCCGTCGCCCGCGCGCTCCAGCCGGCAATGATGGGCGAGCCGTCCGTCCTCGCGCCGGGCGGCCATCCAGCGCACGCGTACGCTCTCGCCGGGGTCGACATTGCCGTAGAAGAACAGTTCGCGCCGCAGCGTGCTCGCCCGCGGCGCCCGCGCGGCGTCGAAGCGCCATTCGGTGCGGTCAACGAAGGCGACGAAGCTGGGAAAATAGAGGAAGCCCGCGCCGTTGAAGTCCTGCGACGGGCAGGGCTCGATCTCGAGCGCGCCCGCCTCCGCCCCCGCCCCGTCGAGCGGAAAGCCGCGGTGCTGCGTCAGCCGGCCGGTGCGCATCGCCGCCGCGCGCTCGCTCAGGCCGGAACGCGCGACCGCGCCCGGTAGCGCGTCGATCGCCACCCGCGCGACTGCGTGATTGCCGCTGCCGGCACGCCGCACGAAGCACGAGAGCAACTCCACCGTCCCCCGCTCGCGTCCGCGCGCGGAGAGCCGGTGCCGGCTGAGGAACTGGGTGCGCGAGACCCGCGCGATGGCGGACGAGATCGTCAGCCGGTCGTTCTCGCCGAGCGCGCCAAAATCGGCATTCTCGATCGAGAGCGCGCAGAAGGCGGCATAGACCGGCGCGCCGTCGACATCGCGGAAGTCCGGCACGGCATGCCCTGCGAGCCGCGCCAGCGCCATCCAGTGGCGGTGGCCGAGCTCCTTCAGGAGCCAGCCTTCCGACAGGCCGGCGAGGCAGAGCTGCGGCATGCCGAGCAGCACCGTGTCCTCGATCGCCGTATCTGCGAGCCCGGCGCCGCCGGGCATCGTCGCGTCGACGCCTGCGTCAGGGTGAGGGGCGAGACCGGCCGGGGGCACCGCGACGTTCATGCCGCGCTGCCCTGCAGCGCGCCCTCGGCGCGTGCGGCGATATGGCCGACGATGTGCGCGGCGTCGCGCCCGACGGCGCCGAAGCGGCCCGAGCCCCAGGTGTGCAGCCAGGGCAGGCCGATGAAGTACACTCCCTCGCGCTGGGTCACGCCGCGCCGGTGCTGGGGATGGCCGGCGCCGTTGAACACCGGCACGTCGAGCCAGCGGAAATCCGGCCGGAAGCCGATGCACCAGACGATCGCGGAAATGCCCGAGGCGGCGAGGTCGAGCCGCCCGCGCTCGCCCGCCGGCCGCCACACCGGCGCGTAGACGGAGGGCGCCGGCGCCTCGATGCCGTTCTCGGCGATATATTTGTCGATGGCGGCGTTGATGCCGTTATAGGTGCGGTCGGCGTCGTCGAGCGCCTGCGCGAGCCCGGTGTCGAAGACGAGGCCGGCGCCGTCATAGTCGCGCAGCGCGCCGTAGAGCTCCATGCCCTCCAGCGCGAATTTGCGCAGGTCGATGTCGCGCCCGCCGTCGCGCCCGGTCACATAGTGGTTGGTGTTGTCGCGCACCCCCTCGCGCAGGGGATGCTGGTCGACCGACATCTCGTAATAGCCCATGTCCGCCAGCCAGGCGACGACGTCGCGGCCGCGGTAGAAGCGGGCGCAGCGCGGCGCGTTGCCGACCGCCAGATGCACCTTGCGGCCCGCGAGGTGCAGGTCCTCGGCGATCTGCGCGCCGGACTGGCCGGAGCCGACCACCAGCACCCCGCCTTCGGGAAGCTGGTCCGCATTGCGGTAGTCGGCCGACTGGATCTGCCGGATCGAAGCCGGCAGCCGCTCGGCCATGCGCGGCACGATCGGCTCGTGATAGCCGCCGGAAGCGACGACCACATTGTCGGCGGTCACCTCGCCCGAGGTGGTGGAGACGTGAAACCCGCCTTCGGCGCGCGGCGTCACCCGGCGCACGGAGACGCCCTCGCGGATGGGCGGCTCGACCACGGCGCGGAAGCCGTCCAGATAGGCGAGGATCTCGTCCTTCTTCATGAAGCCGTCCGGGTCCGGCCCGGCATAGGAATGGCCCGGCAGGTCGCACTGCCAGTTCGGTGTGACGAGGCAGAAATTGTCCCAGCGCTGCGTCTGCCAGCTGTGCATCGCCTTGTGCTTCTCGAACACCAGATGGTCGATGCCGCGCGCACGCAAATGGTAGCTGGTGGACAGCCCCGCCTGGCCGCCGCCGACGATGACGACCGGGTAGTGCTGGATGAGGTTCTCGTTCATGGCGTTGTTCCGATCCGATGAGGGCGTCACGCGCGGCTATTCGGTGAAGGACTCGACGGTGACGCGGGCGTCGGGTGTGGCGAGGTAGCGCTGGCCGGCGCTCTCGATGCGGGCGAGCTGGCCGAGCGCCCGCGAGCAGGGCATGCCGTAGCGGGCCTCGACGCGCTGGCTGGCGATGTTCAGCGCCTCGCGGCTCTTGGAGAGGAATTCGTCGAGCGGGTAGCTGCAGCCGGGCTGGAGGAAGTCCTTGATCACCAGCGAGGGCGAGTAGCACTGCTCGGCCTGGCCGTCCGGCCAGCGGATGGAAAACAGCATCTCAGGCATGGGCCGGCTCCCGCAGGCGTTGATAGGTGGCGACATGCGCGCGCGCCGTGGCGTCCCAGTCGTGGCGCGCGGCAGCGGCCGGGCCGCGCCGGGCGAGGCGGGCCGCGCAGTCCGGCTTGAGGGCGATGACGAAGGCATCGGCGATGGAGGCGATGCTGGCCGGGTCGCACCACACCGCCTCGTCGTCGCGCAGATGCTCGGTGAAGGGTGCGATGCGCGAGATCACGCAGGGCACCCCGCTCGCCATCGCCTCCAGCGCGACGAGGCCGAAGCCCTCCTTCACCGAGGCGAAGGCGAGCAGATCGGCGATGCGGTAGAGCGCGGGCATGTCGTCATGTGGCAGCGGGCCGGTGACGATCACTGCGCGCTCGGGAAGGCCGGAGGCGGCGCGCTCGGCCGCGAAGGCGTCGGCATAGCGCGAATGGTCGAGCACGCTCGCCCCGCCGGCGATCACGAGCTGGGCGTCCGGCATCAGCGCATGGAGCTGGGCGAAGGCGGCGAGGATGGCCCGCGTGTTCTTGCGCGGCTCGACGCCGCCGACGCTGAGCACGACCGGTCCCTTGCCGATGCCGAACCGCGCCCGCAGCCCCGCCTCGCGCCCGTCCGGCCGGGGCGAGAAGCGGGCGAGGTCGACGCCGTTGCCGACGATTTCGGCGTCGAGGCCGAAATCCTCGGCCAGCGTCGCCCGCCACAGCCGGCTGACCACGAAATGCCCGTCGGCGCGGGTGATGGCGCGGCGCTGCAGCCGCTCCAGCCCCGCATGGTCGAAGCGGTCGATATGGTGGACCGTGCGCGCGAAGCGTCCGATCAGCCCGCGCTCCTTCAGCGTCGCCAGCGCATTGCCGGAAATGCCGTCCTGCGCGTGGAAGACGTCGAACTCGCGATGCGCGGCGCGTTCGAAATGGCGCACATAGTCGCCGGCGCGCAGATGCACCATCTCCTCGACATCCGCGCCGGCGCGGGACGCGGGCACGCTCACCGTGCCGCACAGGCTCGGGCGGAAGAAGCCGGCGCCGGAAGGGTCGGGGGCGTGCACCACCGCCTCGTGGCCGAGCCGGGTGAGCGCGTCGCCGAGCTCCAGCGCGTGCACCACGCCGCCGCGCGGATTGGTGGAGTGGGCGAGGATGGCGATGCGCAGCCGCGCGGGGGAGGGCGCGCTCATGCGGCGTCCTCCGTTCCGGTGCCGGTGCCGGGCGCGCAGCCGAGCAGCCGGTCGCGGGTGAAGTCCCAGATCACCTCGCGCGCGCCCTGATGGGTGACGGTGACGCGCCGGTCGGCGGTCACCGTGCCGATGGCGGCGGCGGCGATGCCGCGCTGCTCGAAGCTCGCCAGGATGGCGGGCGTTCCGGCCGCGCTCGCGCTCAGCAGATAGCCATAGCTCGGGAAGCTCATCAGCCAGCGCGCGGGGTCGATGTCGGCCGGCGCGGGCACGCGGGCGAGGTCGATCTCGACCCCGACATTCGAGCATTCCGCCAGCATGGCGGCCGTGCCCACCACCCCGCCCTGGCTGATGTCCTTGGCGGCGCGAGCGAGGCCGCGCTCGGCGATGCGGGGCAGCAGTTCGAGGTCGCCTTTGAGGCGGTGAGCGGGCGCGTCGGTCGCCGCCTCCCAATTGGAGAACGGCTCGCGATAGCGCCCGCGGAGGTCTATGGCGGCGATCAGCGCCTCGCCGGGCCGGGCGTCGAAGCTGGTCAGCAGACGGTTGGCGCGCCCGAGCACGGCGACCGAGAGCTGGCCGCGATCGGTGGAAAGGTTGGTGTGGCCGCCGACCAGCGGCACCCCGAAGCGCTCGCACGCCGCGCGCAGCCCGTCGAGCACCGGCGCCGCGCCGTCCTCGCCGGCCGCCCACACCGCGTCCACCACGGCGAGCGGGCGCCCGCCCATGGCGGCGATGTCGGAGAGGTTCACCATCACGCCGCACCAGCCCGCGAACCACGGGTCGCCGGCGACGAACTCGTTCATGAAGCCTTCGATGGCGAACAGCAGGAAGCCCTCGCCGTCGGGAATGGCGGCACAGTCGTCGCCGACGCGCACCGCGTCCGTGCCGCCGATGCCGAGCCGGGCGGCGGCGCGGCCGATATCGGCCTTTGCCCTGAGCCCGGCCGAGGCGCGCAGCTTCGCCACCACCGCCGCGAAGGCGTCAGCGCCGAGCGGAAGGGACGGGGCGGAAATGGAGGAGGTGCGCGTGGTCATGGCTCAGGCCGCCTCCCGCGGCAGCGGCGCGCGGGCCGGCGTGCCGCGCGCATGCGCCTGAAAGCCGGTCTCGGCGTCGCCGATCGGCGGATAGAAGCGCAGGTCCGCCTCCATCATCAGGTGCGGGCGCCCGTGCAGCTCCTTTTCCTCGACCACGGCCCAGTGCAGGCGGCGAAACAGCAACCCGTTCTGGCTCTGCACATGGGCGAGGAAGCGGGTGCAGCCGCGCGCATGGGCGGAGGAGACGGCGAGGCGGATCAGCGCCGGGCCGAGCGCGCCGACCTTGCGGTAGTCCTGCGCCACGGCGAGGCGCGAGCCCCACCAGGTGCCGGGGGCCTCCTCGTGGATTCGCACCGTGCCGACCACGTCGTCCGGCACCACGCCGAGCATGGAGACGGCAACGATGGGCGTGGCGATCTCGTCGATCGCGTCGCGGTCGTCGCCGGCGAACAGGCCCTGCTCCTCGCAGAACACCTCGCGCCGCAGCCGCGCGGCGCTGCGCTTCTCCCAGGTGGCGGTGGCGAACTTCACCTGGAAGGCGCAGGGCAGGAAGGGGCGGAACGGCTCGAAGATCATGAGCAGCCTCCCTGCCCGAGCGCCTGCCTTTCATAGGTGGAGAGCGCGGAGCACGCGCCGCATTTGGCGCAGCCCGCCTTCACGTCGATGGCCTTCAGCCCGCGCGCGATCATCATCCCCGAGAGCGGGCCGAGGATCGCATTCATGAAGGCCGGGGAGGGCGTGGGGTGGCTCTCCAGCGGCGTGCCGGAGATCGGCACGAAGGGCACCACGAAGGGATAGACGCCGATCCTCGTCAGCCGGTCGCACACGTCGAGGATCTCCTCGCGCGTGTCGCCGAGCCCGGCGAGGATGTAGGTCGAGACCTGCCCGCGTCCGAACACCGGCACCGCCGCCTCGAACGCCTCGAAATAGCGCGCCACCGAGACCTGCGCCTTGCCGGGCATGATCCGCGCCCGCACCGGCTCGGTGACGGCCTCCAGATGCATGCCGAGCGCGTCCGCCCCGGCCTCGGACATGCGGGCGAACCAGGCGTCGTCGTCCGGCGGCTCGCACTGCACCTGGATCGGCAGGTCGACCGCCGCCTTCACCGCCGCCGCGCTCTCGGCGAGGATCTTCGCGCCGCGATCCTTGCCGGGCGGGGTGCCGGTGGTCATCACCATGTGCCTGACCCCGTCGAGCTCGACCGCGGCCTTGGCCACCTCGGCGAGCTGGGCCGGGGTCTTGTGGGCGATGGTGCGGCCCGCCGCCAGCGACTGGCCGATGGCGCAGAACTGGCAGGTCTTGGTGCGGCTCTGGTAGCGGATGCAGGTCTGGAGGACGGTCGTCGCCAGCACGTCGCGCCCGTGCAGCACGGCGATCTTCGAATAGGGCACGCCGTCCGCCGTGCTCAGCCCGTAGAATTTCGGCTGCAGCGGAAAGGACACCTCGCCCAGCACCAGCCCGTCGCGGCTGATGCGGCTCCTGCCATAGGCGTCCGGCTTCTCGACCAGATACGGGCTCTCGAAGGCCGGCGCGGTGTGCACCGGCACCATCACCGTCATGCCGTCGATGGTGATCGCCTTGTGGTCCGAGGGGCCCGCGCCGCCGCGGCGCGAGTCCGCGCCGGCCCTCGGATCAACGAGCCGGACCCCGTAGGACTGCAACTCGTTGATCAGGCGTTCCGTCGGCATCGGCCGCAGCTCGCTTGCCGGGTCCATCGGTTTCATCACGCGCACTCCCGTAGCTGGCGAAGGTGGGAGCGGCCTCGGCGTGCGATGCGGTGTGCATGGGCACGGCGGGCCGGCTGTCGAGATTGAGGCTGAGCAGTTCCGGCCGGGCGTAGTGGCCGACCGAATCCATCATCCGCTTGCGCTTGGTGATCAGCGCCATGTCGAGATCGGCGACGAGGATGCCCTCGCCGGAGGTGAGCGGGGGCACGATGTGGCTGCCCTCGGGCGAGACGATCGCGCTCATGCAGCCGCCGGTCAGCGCCTTGCGCAGCTTCTCGTCCGGCGCGATGCGGGCGATCTGCTCGTCGGTGAGCCAGCCGGTGGAATTGACCACGAAGCAGCCCGATTCCAGCGCGTGGTGGCGGATCGTCACCTCGATCTGGTCGGCGAAGATCGGCCCGACCAGCGAGCCGGGGAACTGCGCGACGTGGATTTCCTCGTGCTGGACCATCAGCGCGTAGCGGGCGAGCGGGTTGTAGTGCTCCCAGCAGGCCAGCGCGCCGACCCGGCCGACGGCGGTGTCCACCACCTTCAGCCCGGCGCCGTCGCCCTGGCCCCAGATCATCCGCTCGTGGAAGGTAGGGGTGATCTTGCGCCGCTTGAGCTTCAGCGTGCCGTCGGCATCGAACACGAGCTGGGTGTTGTAGAGCGAGCCGTGGTCGCGCTCGTTCACACCCAGCACCACCACGACCCCGAGCCGGCGGGCGCTGGCGGCGACCGCCTCGCTCACCGGCCCGGGGACGACCACGGCGTTCTCGTAGAGACGCAGATGCTCGCCCCCGGTCAGCACCGGCGGGGTGACGAAGGAGAAGTACGGGTACCAGGGCACGAAGGTCTCGGGGAACACGACGAGCTTCGCGCCCTTGCCCGCCGCCTCCTCCAGCGCGGCGAGCACGCGGGTGAGCGTGCCCTCCACGCTGTCGAGGTCCGGGGCGATCTGCACCGCGGCGACCCGGACCAGCCTTTTCTCTGCCATCGTGACCTCCTTCGGGTCCGCAGCGCTCGAAGCGGGCCTCAGAGCGTCCAGGTGTCGAGGATGAAGGCGTTGTCGCGACGGTGGAGCAGCACGATGTCGAGCACGTCGAGCGGGCTGATCGGGACGATGCCGGGGATCAGCGCGCCCTCGCCATGGCCGTACAGCGCCTGCAGCGCGAAGCGGCAGGCATAGACCTTGCCGCCGTCGGCCATGATCTTCTCGATCCGGTTGTTGAAGTTGAGATGGCCGGGGAAGGCCTCGTCGCCGAGCTTGGGAAAGCCGCGCTGCACGCCGAGCGTCACGCCCGGGCCGTAGAGCAGCACCGAGGTCTCGAAGCCCTTCTGGATCAGGCGCGAGGCCTGCAGCAGGTTCACGAGGCCAATCGAACCCTCGAAGGCGACGGTGTGGAAGGTGACGAGCGCCTTCTCGCCCGGAGCGGCTTTGACGTCCTCGAACTTCTTGTCCTCGTAGTCGACCAGGACGTCGCCCTTCTGGTGCGCCGGAACGGTGATGGTGGCCATGTCGCTCTCCTTGGCTGGCGAAGGGGTCGCGGCGGGATGCCGGCCCATGCCAACAGGTCTGCAATCAATGTGCCAATTGACAGTTTTTCAAAAGAATCAATGAAACAGTCAAAATGCAGTCAAAAATACATTCAATAGCGCAGCCGAAATGGTGCGGTCGATGCTGAGAAAGGGTGCGAAAGCCTAACGATTGAGCGGGAACTTGCCCGCTTCCTGCGCATGCGCCGGCGGCTACGTAGTAACCCTTAGAACGCAGCAAATTGCGGACCAGTGGTGACAGGCCACCTCTGCAACATTATACAGTCAATTATGCTGTGTTTCCCGACTCGCGGCCGGCACGCGGGACGGGGCGCCTCGCGCGGCTGCGGGCGCGCGCAACCTTGCCGGACGACAGGCGAAGAACGACGACGACCATGGCCGACTGGATTCCCGACCTCTCCCGCTCCGACAAGCCCCGCTACCTCGCCATCGCCGATCTCATCGCCGAGGACATACGCGCCGGCCGCCTCGCCATCGGCGACCGGCTTCCGCCCCAGCGCAAGCTCGCCGGCCGGCTTGGCATCGACTTCACCACCGTGGCGCGTGGCTATGTCGAAGCGCAGAAGCGCGGGCTGGTGGAGTCGCGGGTCGGGCAGGGCACCTTCGTCTCCGGCATGCCGCGGGCCGAGGCGCGCCCGGCGACGCCCTCGCGCCCGGCCACCGTCGACCTGTCGATGAACCTGCCGCCCGAGCCGGAGGACCCGGCGCTGATAGCGCGCATGCAGGACGGCCTCGCCGAGGTCGGGCGCGATCTCGTCTCGCTGCTGCGCTACCAGGGCTTCGGCGGCACCGGCGCGGACAAGGACGCGGCGAGCGCCTGGCTCGGGCGCCGGGCGCTGGTGCCCTCGCAGGAGCGGGTCTTCGTCACCCCCGGCGCGCATCCCGCGCTGCTCGGCATTCTCGGCCTGCTGGCGCGGCCCGGCGAGAGCGTGCTGTGCGAGGCGATCACCTATCCGGGCGTGCGCGCCATCGCCGCCCAGCTCGGGCTGAAGCTGGTCGGCCTGCCGATGGACGGGCAGGGCATCGAGCCCGACGCGCTGGCCGACGCCTGCCAGAGGCTGGAGCCGAAGGCGCTCTACCTCAACCCGACGCTGCAGAACCCGACCACGATCACCGTGCCCGAGGCGCGGCGCGAGGCCATCGCCCGGGTGGCGCGGCGCTTCCACCTGCCGATCGTCGAGGACGACGCCTATGGCTTCATCCCCGCCCATGGCCCCGCGCCGCTCGCCGCCATCGCGCCGGATCTCACCTGGCACGTCGCGGGCCTCGCCAAATGCATCGGCGCGGGCCTGCGCGCGGCCTATGTCGTGGTGCCGGACGCGCGCTCGGGCTACCCCTTCGCGGCGGCGCTGCGCACGGCCAACGTCATGGCCTCGCCGCTCACCGCCGCGCTGGCGACGCGCTGGATCGAGGACGGCACCGCCGACACGCTGCTGCGCTTCATCCGCGCCGAGACCCGAGCACGCCAGGCGCTGGCGTCGGAAATCCTGCCCGAGGGCAGCTTCCACGCCGATCCGCTGAGCTTCAATCTCTGGATCGAGCTGCCCGAGCCCTGGACCCGCTCCGCCTTCGTCGGCCACATGCGCGCGACCGGCGTCGGCGTGGTGGCGAGCGACGCCTTCACCGCCTGTGGTCCGGCGCGCGAGGCGGTCCGGGTCTGTCTCGGCGGGCCGGCCAGCCGGGCCCAGATCCGCTCCGCGCTGGACTACATGGCGCACGCGCTGACGCAGGCGCCCGAGGCCGTCTCCGCCGTCATGTGACGCCTCAGGCGGCCTCGCGCGCGGCAGCCAGAAGCTGGTCCACGTCGTCGGCGCTGGTGGCGAAGGAGGTGACGAGGCGCACGATGTTCTCGCCCCAGCGGTCGGTGTAGAGCCGGAAGCCCTGCGCCAGCAGCCCGTCGATCACCCGCCGCGGCAGCCGCACGAACATCATATTGGCCTCGACCGGGCTCATGATCTCCGCCCCCGCCAGCGTCGCCAGCCCTTCGGCGAGCCGCGCCGCCATGGCGTTGGCCTGGCGCGCATTGGCGAGCCAAAGGTCGTCGGCGAGATAGGCATCCATCTGCGCGGCGAGGAAGCGCATCTTCGAGGTGAGGTGGCCGGCGCGCTTGCGGCGGAAGGCGAATTCCTGCGCCCGCTCGGGATCGAACAGCACCACCGCCTCCACTCCCATGGCGCCGTTCTTGGTGGCGCCGAAGGAGAGCACGTCGACGCCGGCCTTCCAGGTCATCTCCGCCGGCGTGGCGCCGAGCGAGACCAGCGCATTGGCGAAGCGCGAGCCGTCCATGTGCAGCGGCAGGCCGGCGTCGCGGCAGGCGGCGCCGATGGCGCGGATATGCTCCAGCGAATAGACCGTGCCGAGCTCGGTCGCCTGCGTGATCGAGACGCAGGCCGGCTGCACGCTGTGCACGTCGCCCTTGTTGCGGCGCGTCGCATGGGCGAGCGCGTCGGGGTCGATGCGCGCCTCCTCGCCCGGCACGTGGATCAGCTTGGCGCCGCCGGTGAAGAATTCCGGCGCGCCGCATTCGTCGTTCTCGATATGGCTTTCCGCATTGCAGAGCACCGCGCCCCAGACCGGGGTGAGCGCGGCCAGCGACAGCGCGTTCGCCGCCGTGCCGGTGGAGACGAGGAACACCTCGACCTCGCGCTCGAACAGCGCGCTCAGCCGCGTGGCGACGCGGGCCGAAATCTCGTCGGCGCCGTAGGAGGGCATGGCGCCCGCATTGGCGGCCCGGAGCGCGTCGAGAATGGCGGGCGAGACGCCGGCCATGTTGTCGCTGCCGAAGCCGGGCCGGGCGACGGCGGACGGGGAGGAGATGTCGGTCACGGGATCGTCCTGCGAAAGGGTGGTCCGCCTGTTTAGGCCGGAAACGCGGCCGCGCCCATTGCCAAAACGCCCGAGCTCGCGCTGCCGGGGCGCCTCGCCGAGGCGGGCATCGGGCGGGGCCCTCATGGCGTCCCCGCCCGGCTCGGCTAGAGTGGCGCCGCCGAGATCCACTCCCGACCCGTTACCGCTGATTCATGACTTCCGATCACGTCGTCGCCGACCAGGAGCCGGTGTTCCGCCTGCTCGCCGATCCCGCCACCCATGGCCTTGCGGGCGAGGTGGCGCGCATCGACACGCATGGCGCTGCGGTGTTCCTCGCCGGCGCCGACGTCTACAAGGTCAAGCGCGCCGTGCGCTTCGACTTCATGGACCTTTCCACGCTGGAGAAGCGCCATGCCGCCTGCCGACGCGAGCTGGAGCTGAACCGGCCGGCGGCCCCGGGCATCTATCTCGGCCTCGTGCCGGTCACGCGCCGCGAGGGCGCGCTCCATCTCGGCGGCGAGGGCGAGGTCGTCGAGTGGACGGTGCATATGCGCCGCTTCGACGAGACGGCGACGCTCGACCGCATCGCCGACCGGGACGGGCTGACGCCGGCGCTGCTCGATGATCTCGCCAGGGCCGTTCTCGCCTTCCACGAGCGCGCCGAGCGCCATGTCGAGACCGATTCCCCGGCCGCGCTCGCCAGGGTCGCCGCCGGCGTCGTCGCGGGGTTGCGCGAGACGCCGCGGCTCTTCGCGCCGCAGCGCGTCGCGGCGTTCGAACGGGCGCTGTCGGTCCTGCTGGAGCGGCTTGACCCCCTGCTGGCGCAACGGGCACGGACCGGCGAGGTGCGGCGCTGCCATGGCGACCTGCACCTGCGCAACGTGGCGCTGATCGACGGCGCGCCGGTGCTGTTCGACGCGCTGGAGTTCGACGAGGCGCTCGCCACCATCGACCGGCTCTACGACCTCGCCTTCCTGCTCATGGATCTCGGCCTGCGCGGCCGCGCGGACGCGGCCAACCGGGTGCTGAACCGCTACCTCGCCGCCTGCGGCGACGCCCCGCCCTATGACGGGCTGGCGGCGCTGCCGCTGTTCCTCGCCCTGCGCGCGGGGATCCGGGCGCAGGTGACGGCGGCGGCGCTGGCGCATCGCGCTCCGGCCGAACGCGCGGCCGGCGAAGAAGAGGCGCTCGCCTATCTCGCCTATGCCGAGCGCGCGCTGGCGCCGGAACCGGCCCGGCTCGTCGCCGTGGGCGGCCTGTCGGGCACGGGAAAGAGCACGCTCGCCGCCGGCCTTGCCTCGGCCATCGGCCCGCTGCCCGGCGCCGTGCATCTGCGCAGCGATGTGGAGCGCAAGCGGCTCGCCGGGGTCGGCGAGTTCGACCGGCTCCCGCCCGGCGCCTACACGATGGACGCCACCGTCGCCGTCTATGCGGCGCTGCGCGAGCGGGCCGGCGCGGTGCTCGCCGCCGGTCATGGCGTGGTGGTCGACGCCGTGCACCAGAAGGAGGACGAGCGCGACGCCATCGAAGCGGTCGCCCGCGCCCATGATGCGTCCTTCACCGGCATCTGGCTGGAGGCGCCGGTGGAGACGCTGGCCGGCCGGGTGGAGGCGCGGCGCGCCGATGCTTCCGACGCCACCGCCGAAGTGGTGCGCCAGCAGGCCGCGCGCGCGGCGGGGAGCCTCGACTGGATGCGGATCGACGCCTCCGGCACGCCGGACGAGGTGCTGGCGCGCGTGCGTGCCGCGATGGGCCTCCCGGCGCCGAAGCCCTGAGGCCTTACTTGCGACGCGTCGTTGTCTTGCGGCGGCTCGGCTTCTTCTCGCCGGCGAGGCGAAGGGCCGCCTCGCGCAGAAGCCGCTTGTCGTCCTCGAGCGCCAGGGCCGCCTCCGCCCGCTCCAGCGCCAGCCGCGACTGGTGCCGCGCCGCCTCGCGGAAGGCCTCGTCGCCCATGCCGGAAAGGGCGTGGAGCGCTTTCTGCAGGCGAAGCTGCACCTCGACCAGCGCGGCACCGTCGCGGGCGATCAGGCGGAACGCGTCGTCGAACAGGTCGGCGGGGGTGAGCGGCGTCACCATCACCCGCTCGTAGCGCACCTCGATCTCCTCGCCATCCTGCGGTCCGTTTGCCCACAGCGTCAGCAGCCGGGTGCAGCGGCCGATGACGTCGATCGCCGTGCCCGGATCGTTGACCGCGGGCGACAGCGCGCGCTGGGCGATCTCGCTCAGCACCTCGAGGCCGAAGCGCGGGTCCTGGTCGTAGCTGCGCTGCTGGCCGATGGAAAAGGCGCCCTGCGCGCCTTCGAGCGCGTCCGCGATCTCCTCCTCGCCCGCCTCCTTGGAGGGCTTGTCGAAGCACGCGAGAGGCGTGCCCTCATAGACAAAGGAGCCGGGCACGACGCACAGCCGCACGTCGACCTCCAGCGCCTCGGCGCGGGCGGCGACGGCGGCGACGTCGACATGCTGGACATAGCCCGTCAGGCGCGAGGGCACCGCCAGCGGCAGTTCGGGCGCGTCGGGATCGGCCGGCCGCCCGCCGAGGCAGGGAAAGCGCAGCCGCGTCTCGATCGCGTCATGGGCGGCGTCCTCCACCCGCCGCGTGGTCTCGCCGACCCGGCCGAGCGTGGTGAGGTGGTCGATCCAGCCCATCAGCGTGCCGACCACCAGGATGACGACGCCGATGGTGACGACGAACAGCACCACGCGCCCCTGCGGGCCGTAGGCGCCGGTCTTCAGCACGATGATGCCGACGATGCCGAACAGGAACGCGCCGATGAAGGTGGACAGCACGTTCTGGGTGATCCGGTCCTGCACCAGCAGCCGCGTGGCGCGCGGGGTCACGTTGCTCGTCGCCGCGCCGAAGGCCGAGGTCATGACGCTGAGCGAGAAGGTGGTGACGGCGAGCATGCTGGAGGCGATGATCGACAGGATGCTGTCGACCGCGTCGGCGCCGATGTCGTAGGTGAGCTGCCACGGCAGGAAGCGTTCGGCGATCGCCGCCAAAATGGCAGCCGCGACGCCGAGGGCGCCGATCAGGCTCGCCCTCACCCAAAGCCTGCGGCCGAACTGCCGCAGGATCCACTGCCATTTCGACATCCGCCCATCCGCTCTGCGCTCGGGACTGCGCTACCACTATGCCGCGACGGGCCGAACGGTTCCATGCGGGTGTCATGAGCGGGACGTCGCGGCGCCCCGGTGCGGCGGAGCGTGGCCTACACCCGCGCCAGAGCCTCCACCGGGTCGAGCCCTGCCGCGCGCTGGGCGGGCAGGTAGCCGAAGGCGATGCCGATGGCGGTCGAGCAGACCACCGCCGCGACGATCGAACTCGCCGAATAGATCAGGCTGAAATTGCTCTGGAACTGCGCGAAGGCGGCGCCGAAGCCGAGCGCCAGCGCGATGCCGAGCACGCCGCCGATCAGGCACACCAGCACCGCCTCGATGAGGAATTGCTGCAGGATGTCGCTGCGCCGCGCGCCGACCGCCATCCGCACGCCGATCTCCGCCACGCGCTCGGAGACCGACACCAGCATGATGTTCATCACCCCGATGCCGCCGACGACGAGCGAGATGACGGCGATCACCGCGATCAGCACCGTCATGGTCTGGGTGGTGGAGGTGATGGCGCGGCGTATGTCGTCGGTGTTGAGGATGAAAAAGTCCTTGGTGCCGTGCCGGCCCTCGAGGAACTCGGTGATCGCCTGGGCGGCGAGGTCGGTGGAAACGTCGTCGGCCACGCGCACCGTGATCGAGCGTAGCGACTGCGAGCCGATGATGCGCGTCTGCACCGTCGTGTACGGCAGGAACACGGAGAGGTTCTGGTTGCCGCCGAAACCGCCCTGCTGCGGCTCGGCGACCCCTACCACGCGCGCCGGCACGCTGCCGAGGAAGATCACCTTGCCGATCGCGTCGCCATCCACGCCGAACAGCGTCGTGGCCGTGTTCTGGTCGATCACCGCGTCCTGCGAGCGGGTGCGCACCGCGTCGGCGTCGAAGAAGCGCCCGGCGGCGAGGGTGGTGCCCTTGGCGAGGAAGTACTGCGCGCCGACGCCGTTGACGAGGGCGTTCGCTTCGGTCGACTGGTAGCGCGCGACCGAGGAGGTCGACACGGTCGGGGTGACGGCGGCGACATAGGGCTCGCCGGCAAGCGCGTTGGCGTCGGCGACCACCAGGGTGCTGATCTTGGCCGAGCGCACGTCGCCGAAGCTCTTGCCGGCGAACACCTCGATCGTGTTGGTGCCGAGGTCGGAGATGTTGGAGAGCACGCGCTGGCGCGAACCCTCGCCGAGCGCCACCACGCAGACCACCGAGGCGATGCCGATGATGATGCCGAGCATGGTCAGGAAGGCGCGCATGCGGTGCGCGTTCATCGCCAGCAATGCCATGCGCAGGGCCTCGCCGAGCGAGCCGAACCGGCCGCCGGCGCGCGTGTCACGGGTGCGGGCCGGCGCCGGGGGGGCCGCGGGCGCGCCATCGGTGCGCCGGTCGCCGACGATCTCGCCGTCGCTGATCTCGATGATCCGGCGCGCGCGGGCGGCGACGGCCGCGTCGTGGGTCACGATGATGACGGTGCGCCCCTCGGCGTTGAGCTCCTCGAGGATGCGCAGCACCTCCTCGCCGCTGCGCTTGTCCAGCGCGCCGGTGGGCTCGTCGGCGAGGATGACGTCGCCGTCGTTCATCAGCGCGCGGGCGATCGACACGCGCTGCTGCTGCCCGCCCGAGAGCTGCCCGGGGCGATGATCGGCGCGCCCATCGAGGCCGAGGCGCTGCAGAAGCCCCCGCGCGCGCTTGTGGCGACCCTCGCGCGGGGTGCCGGCATAGACCGCGGGAACCTCGACATTGTCGCGCGCGGTGAGTTCGCCGAGCAGGTGGTAGCGCTGGAAGATGAAGCCGAAATGCTCGCGCCGCAGCGCCGCCAGCTCGTTGCCCTCGAGGCTCGAGGTCTCGCGCCCGCGGATGCGGTAGCTGCCGCTGCTCGGCCGGTCGAGCAGGCCGAGAATGTTCATCAGCGTGGACTTGCCCGAGCCTGAGGCGCCCATGATGGCGACCATCTCGCCGGTCTCGATGGTCAGGTCGAGCCCCTTGAGCACCTCCAGCCGGTCCTCGCCGGTGATGTATTCGCGCCGTATCCCCGACAGCGAGATGAGCGGCTCGGCCATCGCTAGAACCCCATCGGCGGGCGCGGGCCGCCGGGGCCGGAGGAGGTCGTCGTGGAGGCGCTCGCCTCCCTCAGGACCACGCGCTCGCCCTTCGTCAGGCCCGAGCGCACCTCCACCTTCATCTTGTCGTCGAGCCCGATCCCGATGGTGCGCTCGCTCGCCCGCCCGTCCTCGCCGATCACGCGGACGCGGGCATTGCCCTCGCCGTCCGAGCTGAGCAGGGCGGAGGAGGGGATGGTGAGCACGTCATGGGCCGAGCCGAGCACGATGTGCACCTCGGCGGTCATGTAGGTGCGCAGCTTTCCGTCCGGGTTCGGCACGTTGAAGATGCCGTTGTAGTAGATCGCCTCCGAGCTCGAGGACGAGCTCGACGAACTCGAGCTCGTTGAGGTGGTCGAGGTGCTGAAGCTGGAGTCGCTGCGCACCGATTCCGGCGCCGGCTCGATGGAGGCAAGCGTCGCGTCGTAGCGCTTTTCCGGCTCGCCCAGAATGGTGAAGTAGACCGGCTGGCCCGGCACGACATGGACGATGTCGGCCTCCGAGATTTCCGCGCGCACGGTCATGGTGTCGAGCTGGCCCAGCACCACGATGGTGGGCGCGGACTGGGTCGCGTTCACCGTCTGGCCCTCCTGGCTGACGATGGCGAGCACGGTGCCGTCGATCGGCGCGGTGATGCGCGTGTAGCCGAGATTGGCTTCGGCGGTGGATACGGAGACCTCGCCGGCGGCGATGTCCGCGTCCAGCGCCTTGATCTGGGCGCGGGTGACGTCGACATCGGCGGTCGCGGTGTCGAAGTCGCTGCGCGAGACCGCCCTGGTTTCCAGCAGCTTGCTCTGGCGCTCCAGCGTCTTCACGTTGAGCGCGAGCGTCGCTTCCTTCTCGGCGCGCTCGGCGCGCACCTTGGCGAGCGTCGCCTGGGCGGTGCGCAGATCGTTCTGCTGGGTGGTGGAATCGATCTCCGCCAGCAGGTCGCCCGCCTTGACCTCGTCGCCGAGCTTGACCTTCACCGCGGTGATGCGGCCCGAGGCCTGGGCGCCGACCGCCACCAGCTTCACCGGCTTCAGCGTGCCGGTGGCCAGCACCGTGCGCTCGATGTCGCCGGTGGCGACGGTCGCGGTGATGTAGGAGGGCGTGGTGGCGGCAAACAGGTCCTCGCGCGCCAACCAGCCGCCCCCGGCGAGCAGGAGCAGAGCCAGCAGCGCGGCAAGCAGGCGCTTGCGAAGGACGGTGTTGCGACGTTCGTTCATGGTCCTGCGGGCGACGATCCGCCGGTGGCGGCCGGCATCGCGGCCGGAAAACGGGGAACGGCGGACATGGCTTTCGCCCATGTCCGCCGTCGGGACCCGATCGGGGGGCAGTCTGGTGATCAGGTTCCCTGCGCCCCCGGATGGGCAGTCCCGGGGGAATGGGGCCGGACCGACAGGCGGCGATCTTCCGCACGCGTCCGATGCCGCGACTATCCGGGCGATACGTTTCCGGCGAAGGTCTGGCCGTTTCCGAAAGTTGAGACGGCCGCACTATGTTGTTTCCGAATGTTGCCAGGTGCCGGTTGGAAACCTTTCGTTGCCATTCCTGCGTTGAACCCGGCGCTTTGTTGCTCCTTTCTGCGGTGAGGGAGCCGTGACCGGGAGGACCTTGTTGGACGCGGGCGCACATATTCTCGTCGTCGACGACGACCATGAGATCCGCAAGCTGCTCGGGCGGTATCTTCAGGGGCAGGGCTTCCGCGTGAGTCTCGCCGAGGACGGGCGCCACGCCGAGGAATGTCTCGCGGCCGCGCGCATCGACCTCGTGGTGCTCGACCTCATGCTTCCCGACGTCTCCGGCCTCGACCTGTGCCGATCGCTGCGCGCGCGCTCGAGCGTGCCGATCATCCTGCTCACGGCGCTGAAGGAGGATGTTGACCGCATCATCGGGCTGGAGGTCGGCGCCGACGACTATCTCGGCAAGCCGTTCAACCCGCGCGAGCTGCTGGCGCGCATCCGCGCCGTGCTCCGGCGCACGGCGCTGCGCGAGGAGCCGCTGGTGCCGGTCCACCAGAGCTTCCGCTTTGCCGGCTTCACCGCGCTTCCCGCCACCCGTCAGGTGATCGACGCGCAGGGTAAGGAGGTGGCGCTGACGGGTGCGGAGTTCGACCTTCTCAGCGCCTTCCTGGAACGGCCGGGCCGGATGCTCTCGCGCGACCAGCTTCTCGACATCACCCAGGGACGCAGCGCCGGCGCCTTCGACCGCTCGATCGACGTGCTGGTCAGCCGGCTGCGCCGCAAGCTCGGCGACGCCGGCCAGTTCCGCATCTTCAAGACATTGCGCAATGGCGGCTACCAGCTCGCGGTGCCGGTGGAGGCCGCCGAGGAGCCCGCCCGCCCGGTGGTGATGCCGTGAACACGCTGCGCACCAAGATCACCGCGCTGCTGGTGGGCGCGGTCCTGCTGGTCGCCCTGCTGGCGACCGGCCTGTCCTTCCTGCTGCTGTCTCCGCCGCGCTTCGAGGAGGCCGACACAGCGGTGGCGGCGCAATGGGCGCTGCTGGTCGACCTCGCGGGCAAGGCGGGCGACGCCCGCGTGGCCGAGAAGGGCAACGGGTTCGCCGGCCTGAGCGACCAGGAGCCCACGGGCGAGATCGCCAGGATGCCGAGCGAGGGCATCAACGCCGCGCTGGCGCGGCGCGGACGGGCCGAGCGGGTGAGCGTGCGCGCGTCGCATGGCGGCCCGTGGCCGATCGTCACCGGCCAGCTCGCCGACGGGCGCTGGCTGACCATGCCGATGACCATGCCGCCGCATCCCGGCAATGGCGGCTGGGCGCTGGCCGGCTGGGCGCTGGTGATGGCGCTCGGCACCACGCTGGTGATGGTGGTCGCGGTGCGGCGCCTCACCGAGCCGCTCGCGCTGCTGGAGCGGACGGTGGCGAAAATCGGCCCCGACGGGCGGCTGGAGCCGCTGCCGGAGGAGGGGCCGACCGAGGTGCGCGCCGCCGCCCATGCCATCAACCGGCTGTCCTCGCGGCTGAAGCAGGCGATGGAGAGCCGGATACGGCTGGTGGCCGCGGCCGGCCACGACCTGCGCACGCCGATGACGCGGATGCGGCTGCGCGCCGAGTTCTTCGAGGACGAGGAGGAGCGCGCGACCTGGATCGCCGATCTCAACGAGCTCGACCGCATCGCCGACAGCGCGATCCGGCTGGTGCGCGAGGAGGTGGACGACGCCGCGCGCAGCCCGGTGCGCCTCGACGGGCTGGTGCGCGAGGTCGTGGGCGAGCTGAAGAGCATCGGCATGCGGCTGGAGCTCGAGCACGCCGAGCCGGCGAGCGTCCTGGCGCGGCCATTGTCGCTGTGCCGGGCGATCCGCAACCTCGCCATCAACGCCGCCACCCACGGGCGCGCGGCGGTGGTGCGGGTGGAACGCTCCGGCGGCGAGGCGCTGGTCGTCATCGACGATGCCGGGCCGGGCATTCCCGAGGAGATGATGGCCCGCGTGTTCGAGCCGTTCTTCCGGGTCGATCCGGCGCGCGGCACGCCCATTCCCGGCGCCGGACTCGGCCTCGCCATCGCCCATGAGATCGTCACCGGCATCGAGGGACGGCTGGAGCTGAAGAACCGGCCGGGCGGCGGGCTCACCCAGATCGTGCATCTCCCGCTGGCGCCGGACGCCGCCGAGGCCGATCCGGTCTGAGCCGCCTTCGCTTTGTCGAATCCCGACGCGAAGATGGCGAACGCCGGGCGATTGCGCGCGGCTCGCCGTGGACGCGTCCGGGAGCCGGGTCGACGGCGGGACGCCGCCCTTCATCGCGGGGGAGTGCCAGTGGTCACGTTCATCAACGTGTTCACCGTCGATGCGGTCGATCAGCAGCGGCTGATCGACCTGCTGACCACGGTTACGGAAGGCCCGGTGAGCCGGGCGGCGGGCTTCGTCTCCGCCACCCTGCATCGCGGCACGGACGGCACCAAGGTCGCCGTCTACGCCCGGTGGCAAAGCCTCGCCGATTATCAGGCGATGCGCGGCGACCCGGAGCAGCAGCGCTGCTTCGAGGAGATCCTCGCCATCGCGACCTTCGAGCCGGGCGCCTATGAGGTGATCCGCACCTTCACCCCGCCCGAACCGTGAGAGAGGCCGGCCGGGCGCCGCGCCGGGTGTGGCGCAGCGTCCGGCCGGCGGAAGGTAAGCCGGGCCTCAGCGCTCGTAATAGCCGGCCTTGATGGTGGCGCCGATCAGGTTCACGAACAGCCGGCAGGCGGCGATCGAGGAGATGCGGTTCACGTCCTTGGCGGGCGTGATCTCGACGAGGTCCATGCCGACCACGCGGCCCTTGTTGACGAGGCCGTGGATGAGCTTGCGCGCCTGGTGGTAGGTCACGCCGCCCAGCGCCGGGCCGTTCACCGCCGGCATCACCGAGGGGTCCATGCCGTCGGCGTCGAGCGTGATGTAGTAGCGCCCGCCGGCGGGGATGCGCTCGAGGATCGCGTCCATGCCGACATCGTGCAGCTCGTAGGCGGTGACGATGTTGGCACCGTAGGCATAGGCTGCGTCGACCTCCTCCTGCCGGGCGCTGCCCTGGGCGCGGATGCCGATCTGGTAGATGTCCTTCACATGGTCCATCTCGGAGATGCGGCGGATCGGGCTGGAATAGCCGTCCGGCACGCCGTTCACCTCCTGGCGCCAGTCGAGATGCGCGTCGACATGGATGAGGGTGATCGGCCCTTCCTGGTCGTCATAGGCGCGCAGCACCGGGATCGGGATACCGTGGTCGCCGCCGAGGATGATCGGCAGCGCGCCGGCCTTCAGGATCTTGCGCACCGCCGCCTCGGCATTGCGGTAGCTCATGCCGAGGTCGCGCGGGTCGTTAATGACGTCGCCGCAGTCGACCATGCGGATCGGCTTGTTCATCAGCAGCGGGCCGCCGATGTCGAAATCGTAGCGCTCGGGCGCGCGCACCGCGCGGTCCGAGGCCTGGCGGATCGCGGTCGGGGCGTTGGACTGGTCGTTGCTGACCTCCTCGATCGAGTAGGCCGAGCCGTAGGGAATGCCGAGCACGGCGATGTCGGCCTTGAGATTGTCGAGGTCGTCGACGACCTCGGAATACAGAAGGCTCTTGTGACCGTATTTCGGCGGGTTGGTCAGGCGGGCACTCATGACGTCACGTCCTTGGGGTTTCGAGCGGCGATCCGCTCCATCGAAAGTTCATTCGGCGGCGGCGACAGGCGCGGCCTCGGGCAGCACCGAGGCGTCGCGGGCCAGTTCGTCGAGGCTGAGATGGCAGGCGATGCGGTGGCCGGGCCGGGGCTCGTGCACCGGCGGGGCCGTGTTGGCGCAGAGCTCGCCGAGCGAGCGCGGGCAGCGCGTGTGGAAGACGCAGCCCGAGCGCTGCGCGCCCGAGGGCGGGCGGTCGCCGCGCAGGCGGATGCGCTCGCGCCGCGCGGCGCCGGGGGTGGGCAGCGGCACGGCCGAGAGCAGCGCCTGCGTGTAGGGGTGGTAGGGCGGCTGCAGCACCGCGTCGGCCGGGCCGACCTCGCACAGGCGGCCCGAATACATCACCGCGATGCGGTCGGCGATGTAGGCGACGACCGAGAGGTCGTGGGAGATGAACAGGTAGGAGAGGTTCAGCTCGTCCTTGAGCCCGTCGAGCAGGTTGAGCACGGTCGCCTGCACCGAGACGTCGAGCGCGGAGACCGGCTCGTCGCAGACGATGAACTCCGGCTCGGTCGCCAGCGCCCGGGCGATGCCGACGCGCTGCTTCTCGCCGCCCGAGAGCTGGTGCGGATAACGGTCGTAATAGGCGCGCGGCAGGCCGACCCGGTCGAGCAGGTCCTCGACATGGGCGCGCAGCCGCTCGGGCGGCACGTTGGTCTGCAGCTTCACCGCGCGGGCGATCGCCTTGCCGATCCGACGGCGCGGATTGAGCGAGGAATCGGGGTTCTGGAACACGATCTGCGCCCGCTTGCGCAAATCGTCGAGTTCGCCGTCGGGCAGGCTCGCCACGTCGCGGCTGTCGAACATTACGTGGCCCGAAGAGGGGTCGACGAGGCGCAGGATGGTACGCCCGAAGGTCGACTTGCCGCTGCCGCTCTCGCCGACGAGGCCGACCACCTCGCCTCGCCGGATCTCCAGCGAGATGCCGTCGACCGCGTTCACCGTCTCCGCGCGCGTGCTCGGCCAGGGGATGACGCCGAGCTTGCGGGTCCATTCGATGCCGCCGCCGATGCGCCCGCGCCGGTAGCGCTTGGAGAGGTCCTCGGTGCGCAGAAGCGGCGCGTCGTCCTCCGCCGGCTCGCGGCTGGCGGCCACCTCGATGATGTTCCTGTCGTCCGCCGGCTCCTCCGGCCAGCCGGGCAGGCCCGCGCTCTTCCAGCAGCGCGCGCCATTGCCGGCGGCGTCGGTTGCGAGCACCTGCTCGTTCTCGACGCAGGCGCTTTCCGCGAACGGGCAGCGGGGAGCGAAGATGCAGCCGGGCGGGGCGTTGACGAGGTCGGGGAAACGCCCCGGGATCGGGGCGATGCGCCGCGCGCGCCCGTCCGCCGCGAGCCGCGGCAGCGAGGCGAGCAGGCCCTTGGTATAGGGATGGGACGGGCGGCCGAGCACCGTGTCCTTCTCGCCCACCTCGACCACGCGGCCGGCATAGAGCACGCAGACCCGGTCGGCGATGCGGTTCACCACGCCGAGATTATGGGTGATGAACACCATGCCGAGCCCGCGGCTGCGCCGCAGATTGTCCAGCAGGTCGAGGATCTGCGCCTCCACCGTCACGTCGAGCGCGGTGGTCGGCTCGTCGAGGATCAGCAGGCGCGGATTGCACACGATGGCGGAGGCGATCAGCACGCGCTGCTGCATGCCGCCCGAGAGCTGGTGCGGATAGGCGGAGGCGATCTCGCGCGGGCCCGGCAGGCCCACCTCGCCGAGCGCGGCGACGGCCTTCTCCAGCGCCTCGGCGCGCGAGAGCCCCTGATGGTAGACCAGCGGCTCGGCCACCTGCTCGCCGATGCGAAGGCTCGGGTTGAGCGAGGTGAAGGGGTCCTGGAACACCATGCCGATGGCGCGGCCGCGCAGCGCGCGCCGGCTCGCCTCGTCGAGCCCGATCAGCTCGCCGTCCTCGAAGCGGATCGAGCCGTCGAGATGCGCCTCGGGGCCGAGCAGCCCCATCGCCGCCAGCGCCACCGAGCTCTTGCCGGAGCCGGATTCGCCGACCACGGCCAGCGTCTCGCCGGCGTTCACGTCGAAGCTCACGCCGTTCAGCGCGCGCAGCCTTCCGCGGCCGGTCTGGTAGGTGAGGGTGAGGTCCTTGACGGACAGGAGGGGCGTCGTCATCAGCCGCCTTTCCGCTGCATGCGCGGGTCGAGCGCCTCGCGCAGGCCGTCGCCGAGCAGGTTCACCGCGATCACGGTGATGCCCATGGCGATGCCGGGCGCGAGCGCAACCCAGGGCGCGCGATCGATGAGGGGACGGGCTTCGGAGATCATGAGGCCCCAGTCCGAGCTCGGCGGCTGCGCGCCGAGGCCGATGAAGGACAGCGCCGCGCCGAGCAGGATGGCGAAGGTCACGCGCAGGCTCGCCTCCACCATGATCGGCGGCCAGGCATTGGGCAGGATCTCCGCGTGGAGGATGTAGGCGGCGCGCTCCCCGCGGGCGCGGGCGGCCTGCACGAATTCCTCGCCGGCGAGGTCGAGCGTGACCGAGCGGGTGAGCCGCACCGTGCTCGGCACGTAGACGATGCCGACCGCGATGATCATCTTCCACAGCGAGGGCGGCGTGACCGCCAGGATCAGCAGGCCGAGCATGATCGGCGGGAAGGAGAGCAGCACGTCGGTGGCGCGCATGATCGCCTCGTCCACCGTCCCGCGCCGGTAGCCGGCCCACAGGCCGAGCGGCACGCCGATCAACAGGCTGACCGCCGTCGCCGCAAAGCCCATCATCAGCGAGAGGCGCGCGCCCATCAGCGTGCGGCTGAACACGTCGCGGCCGAACTCGTCGGTGCCGCACCAATGGGCGAGGCTCGGCGGCTTGAGCCGGCTAAGTATGCTCATCTCGTCGAAGCGGTAGGGTGCGATCCACGGCGCGGCGATCGCCACCGCGACCAGCAGCGCCAGCACCAGCGCGCCGACGACGAGCTTCGGATTGGCCCCGGCCAGCAGCGAGCGCATGGGGCGCGCGGCCTCGGCGTTGGCGGCGTCAGCTTTCGGCATGGCCATAGCGGATCTTCGGGTTGAAATAGGCATAGAGCAGGTCGGCGATGAGGTTGGCGAAGCAGTAGACCGCCGCGATCAGCAGGATTCCGGCCTGGATCAGCGGCAGGTCGTGGCGCTCGATGGCGAACAGCAGCAGCCGCCCGATGCCGGGATAGGAGAACACCGCCTCCACCACCACGATATTGCCGAGCAGCCAGCCGACATCGATGGCGAGCACGGTGATGGTCGGCAGCAGCGCGTTGCGCAGCGCGTGGCGGCGGATGATCACGCCCTCCGGCAGCCCCTTGGCGCGGGCGTTGCGCACATAGTTGGAGCGCAGCGTCTCGATCATCGAGGAGCGCGTGAGGCGCGAGACATGGGCGATGAGGGTGAAGGTCAGGGTCAGCGACGGCAGGATCAGATGCGAGGCCCAGGACCAGACGCCGTGCGAGAGGTTCCCCGCGCCCCCGCTCGGCAGCCAGTCGAGATAGCGGGCGAAGACGATGATGGCGACGATGGCCCAGAAGAACTCCGGCACCGACACGCCGATATAGGAGAACACCGACACCGCATGGTCGGTGAAGCGGTTCTGCCGGACCGCGGCGAGCACGCCGAGCACGATGCCGAACACCGCGACCATGACGAAGGCGATGGCCGCCAGCAGCGCCGAGGACATGAAGGCGTCCCAGATCAGCGGGCCGACCGGCCGCTCCATGATGAGGGAATTGCCGAGATTGCCGCTCAGCACCCCGCTCGCCCAGCGCCAGTACTGGACATAGGCCGGCGCGTCGAGGCCGAGCTTGTGCTCGATGGCCTTGATGGTGGCGTCGTCGGCGAACTGCCCGGCGAGGATATGGGCGACGTTGCCGGGCATCACCTGCGTGATGGCGAACACCAGCACCGACATCACGACCAGGATCGCGACGATGCCGACGAGGCGCTTGATCACGTAAAGGACCATGGGACTTCCCGGGCGTTGCGGCCCCGCGCGCGGCGGGACCTGAGCAGCAGGAGGAGAAGGCGCGCCCGGCTCCTAAGGAGGGCCGGGCGCATCCCGCGGGCAGCGGGGGACATCGCCCGCGGGAGAGAGGCGGGCGAGCGTCAGCTCACTCGACCGTGGTCTCGCGCAGGTCGAGCCACATCATCGGGCTGGAATGGAAGCCCTTCACGTTCTTGCGGTAAGCGTTGACGTGGTTGAGCACGTAGGGGATCGCCCCGGCCGGGTTGTCCTCGGCGAGCGCCTGGAACTTCTTGTACAGCGCGGCGCGCTCGTCCTCGGTCTTGGCGGCGCGGGCGTCGTCCAGGACCTTGTCGATCTCCGGGTTCTTGTAGTTCCAGAGCTGCGTGTTCCACGACCCGGTCGAGTGGTAGAAGGGGTAGATCGAGGTGTCGATGGTCGGCCGGCTGAAGAAGCCGTCCGCGTAGAAGGCGGCCTTGCCCTCGATCTCCTTCACGAACTTGTCCCACGGCACGCGCTGGATATCGACCTTGATGCCGACCGGCGCCAGCATCTCCTTGGCGGCGATGCCGAGGCGCTCGCGCGTCGGGCGGCCGACCGGGACGTAGAGCGTGGCCTCGAAGCCGTCCGGATAGCCGGCCTCGGCGAGGAGCTTCTTGGCGCCCTCGACGTCGGGCGCGCCGATCGGGATATCCGAGTTGTAGTAGGGGTGCGAGGGCGGGATCATGGTGTGGGTCGGGGTGCCCTGGCCGTAGAGCGCGACCTCGACCAGCGCCTTCTTGTCCAGCGCCATCAGCACCGCCTTGCGCACGCGCGCATCGTCGAACGGCTTCTTGGCGCTGTTCATGATGAGGCCGTCCCAGGTCGAGGTCGGCGTCGAGTCGACGACGATGTCCGGGTTGTCCTTCATCTGGTCGATGGATTCGAGCGGCAGGCTCCAGACGAGGTCGACGTCGCCGGTCTCCAGCGCCGCGATCTCCGCCGCGCTCTCCGGCATGATGCGGAAGGTCACGGCGTCGAGCTTGGGCTCGCCCTTCACGTAATAGTCGGGGTTCTTCACCAGCTCGACGCGGTCGCCGGGCGTGAAGGACTTGAACATGAACGGCCCGGTGCCGATCGGATGGGTGGCGATGGTGTCGAACTTGTCGCGCGGCAGGATGCGCACCTGGCGGTCGCCGAACAGCTCGGCGAAGCCCGAATAGGGGATCTTCAGCTTGAAGACGACGGTCTCCTTGTCCGGCGTCTCGATGCTGTCGACGATGTCGAAGTTCACGCGCGCCGGCGAGCCGGTGGCCTTGTCCTTGATGCGCTCGATGGAGGCCTTGACGTCGGCGGCCTCGAGCTCGCGGCCGTCATGGAATTTCACTCCGGGACGCAGCTTGAAGGTCCAGGTCTTCTGGTCGTCGCTCTTGCTCCAGCTCTCGGCGAGGTCGGGCTTCACGCCGCCCTTGCCGTCGACTTCCGTCAGTCCGCTGAAGATGAGGAAGTTCATGATGTACTCTTCGCCGAGCTTGGTCTTGGCGGCGTCGAGCGTGTTGAGGTTCGAGGGGATGGCCACGCGCAGCGTGCCTGCCGCCATGGCCGGGGCCATCAGCGCGGTCAGGCTGATCGCCGCCGCGCCCAGGGCGCCGATAAATCTCTTCTTCATTCCCAACTCCTTCGAGGTCTTTGTTTATGCTTGAATTTTTTCATTGAGCCCCCGGCGCCACGAGCGCGCCGGGTGCCTTTCAGCGCCCCCGCGCGGCGAAGATCGCGCCGAGGAATTCCAGGATCAGCGTGGTGGCGAGCAGGCTGGTCTGCCCCTCGACATCAATGAACGGGTTCACCTCGACCAGGTCGAAGCCCACCACCCGCCCGCGCGCGGCGACGCCCTGAAGGAGGGCGCGCGCCTCGTGGTAGAGCAGCCCGTCCACGGTCGGCGAGCCGGTGCCCGGGGCGATGGAAGGGTCGAAACCGTCGATGTCGATGGTGACGAAGACGTTGCCGAGCTCGGGCATCGCCTCCAGCACGGCGTTGACGCCCTGCTCGCGAATGTCCTCGCGGGTGAAGATGCGCACGCCCTGGGAGAGCGCGTCCTCATAATCGCTCTCGCGGGTGCGCACGTCGCGTATGCCGAGCTGCACCATGTGGCGCACGAAGGGCAGCTCCTTGGCGCGCCGCAGCGGGCTCGCATTGGTGTAGCGCACCCCGGCGATCTCGTCGCGCCAGTCCATGTGCGCGTCGATATGCACGATGTCGATCGGCCCGAGCGCCTCGAAGGCGCGCACATTCGGGAAGGTGACCGAATGGTCGCCACCGAGGATCACCGGCAGCGCCCCGCGCGCCAGCAGCGCGCCGACCGAGGCGGTGATCTTCGCCATGTTGGCGTCGATGTCGAAATAGGTGATGTCGACATCGCCGCAATCGACCATTGAGACGTCCTTCAGGAAGCGCTGCTTCCGGTTGACGTCCCAGTAGCCGGCGGCGTTGCCGGTGCCCCAGGCGGCGTAGCGGGTCGACTGGTTGCGGATCTCGCGCGGCCCGAAGCGCGTGCCGGGGCGGTAGCCAACCCCGCAATCATAGGGGATGCCGAGCACCGCCACGTCGGCCTCGACCTGCGCGAAGTCCTCGCAGATCGGCGAGCGCAGGAAGCTCGCAATGCCGGCGGAGGGCATGTAGGCGGCGTAGCGGGGAGCGGGCGCGTCCATCATTCCGCCTCCGCTCTGGCGGGGTCAGGCACGGCCTGGCTGGCCGCTTCGTCGCCGCGGGACGCGGACGGGCCGGCCGGCAGCGCATCCTCCTCCCGCCACCACACGCCGAGCTCCCAGAGCTTCTCCTCGGTGCGCGCCACGGAGGCGGCGACGTCGCCGGGATGAAGGCCGGCGATCAGCGCCACCAGCGTCTCGCAGACCGCGAAGGCCGGCGTCACCGTGTCGAAGAAGGAAGGCGACTGGCTGGAGGCGAGCAGGGTGAGATGGGCCAGCCGGCCGATCGCGTTGGCCTCGCTGTCGGTGATGGCGACGACGCGCACTCCCTGACGGCGGGCGAAGGCGGTGGCCTCCACCACATGGCGGGCGGCGGGCGTGTAGCAGATGACCAGCAGCACGTCGCCGGGGCCGGAATCGAGCATGCCCGGATGGCCGACGCCGCCGGTGGCGTCGAGCAGCACCGAGCGGTCGTCGAAGAAGGACAGCAAATAGTTGAACTGGAACGCCGCCGGGAAGGAGGAGCGGTGGCCGAGGCAGTAGATCCGCCGTGCCGCCACCATGGCGCGGGCGGCTTCCACCAGCTTCTCGACCCGCGAGGGCAGGGCGACCTCGGTGAGGTGGCCGGACAGCCGGGCCAGCATCTCGGTGGCGATGCCCGCATCGCCGACCTCGCGATGGCGGCGCAGCAGGTTCTCGGCCCGCCCGCCATAAGCGACGGGCGCCTCGCGCAGGGCCGCGGCGTGGATGGCGCGCACCTCGTCGAACCCGGTCAGGCCGAGCTGCTGGGCGAAGCGGGTCATGGTCGCGGGCGGCACGCCGGCGCGGCGCGCCTGCTCGCGCATCGACAGCAGCGCCACGTCCTCGGGATGGTCGAGCACATAGCCGGCCGCGACCCGGATCTGGCCGGGCAGCTCGTCGAAGTGCTGCTTCACCCTGGCAACGAAGTCGGAGCGTTTCATGCCGGCCACGATAGGGGGCTGTTTCGCGCTCTGCAACGTTTGTTTCAAATCAGATAAATTTTGATCTGATTGATCCAAAATCGAGCAGGAATCCACCCGCTCATGCCTAGTTTGCAGGCAGATCGCAGGGATGGTGCCGGTCGGGGCGGGGAGCAGCAGCGCCGTCATTTCAGCAGCGTGCGGGCGATGATGTTGCGCTGGATCTCGGACGAGCCCTCATAGATCCGCATGATGCGGGCATCGCGCACATAGCGCTCCAGCGGCAGGTCCTGCGCATAGCCGTAGCCGCCATGGATCTGCAGCGCGGAATCGGTGACGCGCCCGGCCATCTCCGCCGCGTACAGCTTCGCCATCGCCGCCTCCTGCGAGAAGCGGGCGTGGCGGGCGCGCAGATGCGCGGCGCGCAGGCCGAGCAGGCGGGCCGCCTCGAGGTCGGTCGCCATGTCCGCCAGCATCCATTGCAGGCCCTGGAAGCGGGCGATCGGCTCGCCGTCGACCTGACGCTCCTGCACCCAGCCGCGCGCGGCGTCGAGCGCGGCCATGGCGATGCCGGTGGAGGTGGCCGCGACCTCGACCCGCCCATTGTCGAGCACCTTCATCGCGGTGCGGAAGCCGCTGCCCTCCTCGCCGAGCCGGCAATCGGCGGGAATAAGGCAGTCGTCGAAGCGCACCTCGAACACGTGCCCGCCGCGCAGCCCCATGGTCGGCTCGGGCGAGCTCACGCCGAGGCCGGGCGTGCCGCGCTCCACCACGAAGGCGCTGATGCCGCGCGCCCGCGCCGCCGGGTCTGTGAGCGCGAACACGACGATGAAGTCGGCATGGGCGGCGTTGGAGATGAAGTGCTTGGTGCCGCTGAGCCGGTAGGCGTCGCCCTCGCGGACCGCCCGCGTGCTCATGTCGGCCGGGTTGGAGCCGGCGCGCGGCTCGGTCAGCGCGAAGGCGCCGAGGCTGGTGCCCGCCGCCGCCGGCGGCAGCCAGCGGCCGCGCTGCGCGTCGTCCCCGCCGATGAGGATCGCGTCGGTGGCGAGGAAATGCGCGGTCAGCATGGAGGTGGTGGAGGCGCAGGCGCCCGCCAGTGCCTCGACAGCGAGATAGAGCGCCACCGCCGAGGCGCCCGGCCCGCCCCATTGCTCGGGCAGGTTCATGCCGGTGAGACCGATCTCCGCCAGCGCCGGCAGGTGCTCGCCGGCGAAGCGCCGCTCGGCGTCGATCGCCTGCGCGCGCGGGGCGATCTCCTGCGCCGCGAAACGGGTGATCGCGTCGGCAATGGCAAGGTCGTCATCGGTACAGAACGGGGTCATGAGCGGCTCGGCAACTGAAGGAAGGCCCGAGCTTGACACCCTCCCTTAATTAACAAAAATATCGGCTTTTCATAATCTGAATAAATAAAGGTAATTCACCGAGTGGCCATCAACGTCTCCTGGCGCCAGCTCACCTATTTCGTCGCCACGGCCGAGGCCGGCAGCACGCTGCGTGCCGCCGAGGCGCTCCACGTGTCGCAGCCGGCGATCTCGGTCGCCATCGGCCAGCTCGAGCAGAGCTTCGGCCAGAAGCTGTTCGTGCGGCGCCACGCGCAGGGGGTCGACCTCACCCCGTTCGGGCGCAGCAAGCTCGCCGAGGTGCGCCACCTGCTGGCCCACGCCCATGCGGTGATGGACAGCACCAAGGACGGGCGGCTCACCGGCGAGCTGGAGATCGGCGTCTTCTCCACTCTCGCGCCCGCCTATGCGCCGGGCCTGCTGCGCGCCTTCAGCGCCGCCCATCCCGACGTGCGGGTGCGCCTGCGCGAGGAGCCGCTCGACCAGCTCCACCGCGATCTCGCCGACGGCGTGGTCGAGCTCGCTTTGCTCTACGACCTCGACACGATCGGCGAGATGGCCCGCACCCCGCTCGGCGCGCTCACGCCCTATGCGCTGCTGGCGAAGGATCATCCGCTCGCCGACGCGGCGCAGGTCTCGCTGCGCGACCTGGCGCTGGAGCCGTTCGTGCTGATCGACCTGCCGCACAGCCGCGACTATTTCCTGTCGCTGTTCCGCATGACCGGGGCGATGCCCGAGCAGCTGCTGCGCTGCACCTCGCTGGAGACGGTGCGCGGCATGGTCGCCCACGGCCTCGGCAACAGCGTGCTGGTGACGCGGCCCTTCGGCGACCATTCCCATGACGGTCTGCCGCTGGTCTGCCGCCCGCTCGTGGAGAGCGTGCCGCCGCAGCGCGTCATCATCGGCTCCTCGGCCTACGCGCCGATGACGCGCGCGGCCGAAGCCTTCGTCACCGTCGCGAAGGACTACTTCCGCGGCCGCGGGGCGACGTGACGTTCTGAATAAACTCGTCTTATCCAATATATGAAAATTCATTAGTACACTTAATTCGATACGCTTCCTATGGTGCCGCTCGTCGCCCCCCCGCGATCGACCAGCATGAGGAGCCCTGCGTGACCGCCGCCACCAAGAACAGCCGGATCGTCCGCGCCCCGCGCGGCACCGTCCTCAACGCCCGCAGCTGGCAGACCGAAGGCCCGCTGCGCATGCTGATGAACAACCTCGATCCCGAGGTCGCCGAACGCCCCGAGGATCTGGTGGTCTATGGTGGACGCGGGCGGGCGGCGCGCAACTGGGAATGCTTCGACCGCATCGTCTCCACGCTGAAGGCGATGGACCAGGACGAGACGCTGCTGATCCAGTCCGGCAAGCCGGTCGGCGTCATCCGCACCCATGCCGACGCCCCGCGCGTGCTGATCGCCAATTCCAACCTCGTCAGCCGCTGGGCGACGCAGGAAGTGTTCGACGAGCTCGAGCGCAAGGGCCTGATGATGTACGGCCAGATGACGGCCGGCTCCTGGACCTATATCGGCAGCCAGGGCATCATCGGCGGCACCTTCGAGACCTTCGTCGAGGCCGGCCGCCAGCATTATGGCGGCGATCTTTCCGGCCGCTGGCTGCTCACCGCCGGGCTCGGCGGCATGGGCGGGGCGCAGCCGCTCGCCGGCGTCATGGCCGGCTGCTCGGTGCTCGCCATCGAGATGCGCGAGGAGCGCATTGAGCGGCGCATCCAGGGCGGCTATCTCGACCGCAAGGCCGGCAGCCTCGACGAGGCGCTGGCGATGATCGCAGAAGCGCGGCGCACCGGCGAGGCGCTCTCCATCGGGCTCATCGGCAACGCAGCCGAGGTCTATGAGGAGATCCTCGCGCGTGGCACGCTGCCCGACCTCGTCACCGACCAGACCGCCGCCCACGACCCGCTGTTCGGCTACATCCCTGCCGGCTGGAGCATCGCCGAGTGGGAGCGCCGGCGCGAGACCGACGCCGAGGGCACCATCGCCGCCGCCAAACACACCATGGCGCGGCAGGTGCGGGCGATGCTCGAGTTCCGCGCGCGCGGCATTCCCGTGTTCGACTACGGCAACAACATCCGCCAGATGGCGCGCGATGCCGGCGTCGAGGAGGCGTTCGACTTCCCCGGCTTCATCAGCGCCTATGTGCGCCCGCAATTCTGCCGGGGCCGCACCCAGTTCCGCTGGATCGCGCTGTCGGGCGAGCAGCAGGACATCCTGCATTCGAGCCGCAAGCTGAAGGGCATCGTCGCCGATCCGAGCTTCGCCCGGTGGATCGACATGGCGGAGAAGCGCATCCAGTTCCAGGGCCTGCCCTCGCGCAGCTACTGGATGGGGCTGCAGGACCGCGTCGCCGCGGGCCTCGCGCTCAACGAGATGGTGGCCTCCGGCGAGGTCGCCGCGCCCATCATCGTCACCCGCGACCACATCAGCTCCGGCTCGGTCGCCAGCCCGAACCGCGAAAGCGAGGGCATGCTGGACGGCTCCGACGCGGTCGCCGACTGGCCGATGCTGAACGCGCTCACCGCCTGCGCCAGCGGCGCGACCTGGGTGTCGCTGCACAATGGCGGCGGCGTCGGCATCGGCTATTCGCAGCATGCCGGCTTCGCGGTGGTGGCGGACGGCAGCGAGGACGCGGCCCGGCGCCTGCGCCGCGTGCTGGCGAACGATTCCTCCGTCGCCGTGTTCCGCCATGCGGACGCCGGCTACGAGGAAGCCATCGCCACCGTCGAGCGCGAAGGGCTGACCCGATCGGCCTCGTCCGCCCCGTGAGCGGGGCTTCGGCCGGCATCGGGGCCCCGACCGCCATCGGGCGGCTGGCGCAGTGGTGCGCCGGCTTCACGCCGGGCGAGGTGCCGCCCGAGGTGCGGGCGGTGGCGCGCAACTGCCTGGTGGACACGCTCGGCGTCGCCCTTGCCGGCGCCACGGCGCCGGTCGCGCGCAAGGCGCAGCGCGTCGCCGGCTTCGCCAGCGCCCCGGGTGCCGCGGCCGTGCCCGGCACCGGGCTTCGCCTCGCCCCGCCCGGCGCCGCCATGGCCAACGGCACCGCCGCCCATGCGCTCGACTTCGACGACAATTGCTATGCCGGCGTGGTGCACGGCTCGGCGATCATCGTGCCCGCGGCGCTCGCCGTCGCGCAGCAGGTCGGTGCGTCAGGCGGCGCGCTGGTCGACGCCATCATCGCCGGGTCGGAGGCGGAATATGCGCTCGGCGCCGCCGCCACGATGAGCCTCTACGAGAAGGGCTGGTGGACCACCGCCGTGCTCGGCCCGGTCGGTGCTGCGGTCGCCGCCGGCCGGCTTCTCGGCCTCGACGCGCAGGCGATGGACGCGGCCATCGGCATCGCGCTCGCCGGCGCGGGCGGGGCCAAGGCCGCCTTCGGCACCGATGCCAAGCCGCTGCTCGCCGGCCGCGCCGCCGAGGCGGGCGTCGTCGCCGCCCTGCTCGCCGCCGAGGGAGCGAGCGGCCCGCCCGACGTCGCTACCCATCCGCGCGGCTTCGCGGCACTGTTCAACGACGGCGTGTTCGACGAGAGCGCACTCGAGGCGCCCGGCACGCGCTGGCGCCTCCTCGATCCCGGCATCGACGTCAAGCGCATCCCGGTCTGCCTGTCCGCGCACACCAGCGTCGACGTGGTGGCCGAGCTGGCGCGCGCGCACGGCTTCGGCGCGGGGGACGTGGCGCGCATCGTCTGCGACGTGCCGCCGGTGATCGTCGCCAACCTCATCCACGACCGGCCGTCGACGCCCCAGCAGGCGCAGTTCTCCATGCCCTTCGCGCTTGCCGCCACGCTGGTGCTTGGCGATGTGACGCTGTCCGACCTCGACGAAAGGGTGATCCGCGACCCCGCCGTCGCCGCCCTGATGGAGCGCGTGGAGATGCACACCGGCGCCTCCTGGGACGAGGAGACCCGCAGGCACGCGCCCGAAGGGGCGCGGGTGCGGGTGGAACTCGCCGACGGGCGCGCCTTCGAGGGTTTCCGCGCCATCCCGCGCGGCGCGGCCGGCGATCCGCTGCCGCCCGAGGCGCTTGCCGCCAAGTTCCGCGCCTGCGCCGGCCTCCTGCTGCCGCCCGGCGCAGTGGAGCGGCTGCTCGCCCGCCTCGACGCGATCGAGACGCGGGCGAACCTGCGCGATCTGTTCGACGACCTGAACCACGAGGCCTGACCTGACCATGGCTCCCCTGCCGCCGCCGCTCGCGGGCGTGCGCGTGCTCGATTTCTCGCGCATGCTCGCCGGCCCCTTCTGCACCGCCCTGCTCGCCGATGCCGGCGCCGACGTCATCAAGATCGAGAGCCCGGACGGCGACGACGCGCGTCATTTCGCGCCGCGGGCGGGCGGGGAGAGCACCTATTTCCTGATGATCAACCGCGGCAAGCGCTCGGTGGTGCTCGACCTCAAGAGCGAGGAGGGCCGGCGCGCCGTGCACGAGCTCGCCGCCGGGGCGGACATCGTGGTCGAGAATTTCCGCCCCGGCGTCACCGCGCGCCTCGGCATCGACTATGCGAGCCTCGCCGCCATCAACCCGAAGCTGGTCTATGCCAGCATCTCCGGCTTCGGCCAGGAGGGGCCGCTCTCGCATCGCCCGGCCTACGACATCATCGCCCAGGCGATGAGCGGCATCATGAGCGTGAACGGCCCGGCGGGCTCGGGCCCGAACCGGGTCGGGGAATCGGTGGGCGACCTGATCGCCGGGCTGCAGGCGACCTGGGCCATCCTCGCCGCCCTGCACGGGCGCGAGCGCGATGGGCGCGGCCAGCATCTCGACATCGCCATGCTCGATTCCATCTTCTCGATCATGATGACCGCGCTGTCGCAATATCTGTTCACCGGCGAGGTGCCCGGGCGGATCGGCAACACGCACCCGATCAGCGCGCCGCTCGACAGTTTCGAGGCGGCGGATGGGCATCTCATCATCGCGGTCGCCAACGACACGCTGTTCGCCGACCTCGCCGCCGCCATCGGCCGGCCGGAGCTGGCAGTCGATCCGCGCTTCGCCACCGACCAGGCCCGCAAGGGCAACGAGGCGGCGCTGAAGGCGGTTCTCGAGGGCTGGACGCGCCAGCACAGCGTCGCCGAGGCGGTGGCGGCGCTGGAGGCGGCGCGCGTTCCGGCCTCGCCGATCCTGACGATCGATCAGGTGGTCGCCAGCGCCCACGCCAAGGCGCGCGGGCTGGTGCGCACCGTGCTGCACCCGGTGGCCGGCGCGATCCCCGTGGTGCCGCAGCCGGTGCATTTCCTCGGCTCGGGCGAACTCCCCATACGCCCGGCGCCGCTGCTCGGCGAGCACACGGACGAGATCGTGGGGAACGTCGCGCCGCACTGAGCGGTTAGCCCCGCGGCGGAGAAACCGGAGCGCGCGTACGGTGCGCCTCGGTTCGGCGGCTTGCCCACATGGCGCGAAGCGCGCCATGCTCCGTGGTTCGTCCTCCGATCCGCCGTGCAGGGAGAATGCGATGACACGCCCCTTCGATGCGATCGTCATCGGCGCCGGGCAGGCCGGCCCGCCGCTGGCCGGGCGGCTGACCGCTTCTGGCAAGCGCGTCGCCGTCATCGAGCGCCACTATTTCGGCGGCACCTGCGTCAACACCGGCTGCCGCCCCACCAAGACGCTGGTCGCGAGCGCCTATGCCGCGCGGATGGCCCAGCGGGCGGCGGATTTCGGCGTGGTGCTGAAGGGCGCGCCGGGCATCGACATGAACACGGTGGCGGCGCGCGCGGGCAAGATCATCCATGACAGCCGCGCCGGCATCGAGAGCTGGCTCGAGGGCATGGAGGGCTGCACCGTGCTGCGGGGCCATGCCCGCTTCACCGGCCCGCACGAGGTGACGGTCGACGGCGAGGCGCTGAGCGCACCGCTCATCTTTGTCAATGTCGGCGGGCGCGCGGCGGTGCCGGACATGCCCGGGCTCGACGAGGTGTCCTATCTCACCAACAGCACCATGGTGGAGCTGGACCGGCTTCCGGCCCATCTCGTGGTGGTCGGCGGCTCCTATATCGGGCTCGAATTCGCGCAGATGTACCGCCGCTTCGGCGCGCGGGTGAGCGTGGTCGAGAAGGGCCCGCGCCTCGTCGGCCGCGAGGACGAGGACGTCTCGGCGGCGATCCGCGAGATCCTGGAGGCCGAGGGCATCGAGGTGCACACCGGCGCCGAATGCATCAGCTTCTCCGGCCATGAGGACGGGCTGGCGGTGCATGTCGACGGGTCGGGCGGCGGGGCGCGGATTCCCGGCTCCGACGTCCTGCTGGCGATCGGCCGGCGGCCGAACACCGACGATCTGGGGCTCGCGGCGGCCGGCATCGAGACCGACGAGCGCGGCTACATCACCGTCGACGACCATCTCCAGACCAGCGTGCCCGGCGTCTACGCCATGGGCGACTGCAACGGGCGCGGCGCCTTCACCCACACCGCCTATAACGACTACGAGATCGTCGCCGCCAACCTGCTGGACGGGAAGGGCTGGAAGCTGAGCGAGCGCATCCCCGGCTATGCGCTCTACACCGATCCCCCGCTCGGGCGGGTCGGCATGAGCGAGGCGCAGGCGCGCGCCACCGGCCGGCCGCTGCTGATCGGCAAGCGGCCGATGAGCCGGGTCGGCCGGGCGCAGGAGAAGGCCGAGACTCGGGGCTTCATGAAGGCGGTGGTGGACGCGCAGACGCAGCGCATCCTCGGCGCCGCCATTCTCGGCACCGGCGGCGACGAGGCCATTCACGGCCTGCTCGACGCCATGAACGCGGACCTGCCCTGGACCTTCTTCCAGCGCGCGGTGCCGATCCACCCCACCGTGTCCGAGCTCATTCCCACCCTGCTGGAGGGCATGGAGCCGGCGGAGTGAGAGACGCTCCGCCCGGCTCGCTCAGCGGCGGGGGTGGTAGAGCGCCTCGAGCTCCCCGAAGGCGAGGTCGACGGTGACGGCGAACAGCGCCACCAGCACGGTCCCCTGCAGCACATAGGACGGGTTGCTGCCCGACAGCCCGTCGATGATCGGCGAGCCTAGGGTGAGGGCGCCCACGGTCGAGCCGATGGTGGCGGTGCCAATGCCGATCGTGACCGAGGTGCGCACGCCGGCGAGGATGATGGGCGCCGCGAGCGGCAGCTCGATCCGCCACAGCTTGCCCGCCGCCGAGAAGCCGGTGCCGTCGGCCGCGTCCAGCACCGGCGCCGGCACGCTCCGCAGGCCCGCGACGACGCCACCCATCACCGGCAGCACGCCGTAGAGCACCAGCGCCAGCACGGTCGGCGCGGCGCCGTAGCCCATCGCCGGCACCGCCAGCGCCAGCACCGCCACCGGCGGGAAGGTCTGGGCGACGGCGGTGAGCATCTCCAGCGTCGCCGCATAGTCCCGCCCCGCCGGCCGCGTGGCGAAGACGCCGGCGGCGAGGCCGACGACGATGGCGACCAGGCTGGCGAGCCCCGTCAGCATCGCGTGCGAGGCGACGAGCTCGGGAAAGCTCGCCCGGCTGTAGACGAGCCGGGTGCCGGGCGGAAACAGGAAGCCGAGATGGGGCGCGATGCGGTCCATGGTGAAGGTGAGGACGAGGAACAGCGCGCCGACCCACAGCACCGGACGCCCCAACAGCCGTACGAGGCCGGCCTGCCGTCGCCCGGGGGTCATCGTCCGACGAGGTCCGTCAGGTTAAGCGTGCCGCGGCGCCCGTTCGCCGCGTCCAGCACCGGCAGATGCGCGACGCCGTCCGCGATCATGCGCGCCAGCGCTTCCTCCAGAGTCGCGCCGGCGGGGATCGGTTCGCCATCGGCGGCCGGCGCGGCCGAGAAGTCGGTACGCTCGCCGACATTCAGCACCTGCAGCAGGTGAAGCCCCAGCAGCGGGCCGCCGAAGAAGCGCGCCACCTGCTCGCTGGCCGGATGGGCGAGCACGGCCGCCGGCGCGCCGGCCTGCACCAGCCGGCCATGCTCCAGCATGGCAATCGTGCCGCCGAGCCGGATCGCCTCCTCGACGTCATGGGTGACGAGCAGCACGGTGGTGCCGGTGCGCTTCTGGATCGCCGCGAGGCTCTCCTGCAGGCTGCGCCGGGTGAGCGGATCGACCGCGCCGAAGGGCTCGTCCATCAGCAGCAGCTCGGGGTCGGCGGCGAGCGCGCGGGCGACGCCGACGCGCTGCTGCTGGCCGCCGGAAAGCTGGTCCGGGTAGCGCTGGGCGTGGATCTCCGGCTCCAGCCCGACGAGGTCCAGCAGCTCGCTCACCCGCGCCTCGACGCGCCCGCGCTCCCAGCCGAGCAGGCGCGGCACGGTGGCGATGTTGCGGGCCACGGTCCAGTGCGGGAACAGGCCGATCGACTGGATGACATAGCCGATGCGCCGGCGCAGCTCGACCGGCGCCAGCCCGGCGATGTCGACGCCGTCGAACAGGATGCGGCCGGAATCGGGGTTCTCCAGCCGGTTGACCATCCGCAGCAGGGTGGACTTGCCCGAACCCGACGTGCCCACCAGCGCGCACACCGTGCCGGGCTCGACCGCGAACGACACGTCGTCGACCGCCTTGCGGCCGCCGAAGCTCTTGGTGACGGCGTCGAAGCGGATCACGTCGCCGGCCTCCGGAACAGCGCCAGCGCCACGCCGCGCAGGCTGAGGTCGGCGAGCAGCGCGAGCCCGATGGCGGACAGTGCGCCGAGCAGGACGAGGTCGCTCGCGGTCTGGCCGAGCCCCTGGAAGATGAAGGTGCCGAGCCCGCCTGCGCCGATCAGCGCCGCCAGCGTGGCGAGGCCGATGAGCTGAACCAGCGTGATCCGCAGGGTCTGGAAGAAGGTGGGAAGCGCGAGCGGAACCATGGTGCTGGTGAAGATCTGTCGCCCGGTCATGCCCATGCCGCGCGCCGCGTCCACCGCCGCACGCGGCACGCCCGACAGGCCCGCATGGACGCCGCGCGCGACCGGCAGCAGGCCGTAGAGCGCCAGCGCGACGATCGCCGGGAACGGGCCGATGCCGCCGATGCCGAGCCCGCGCAGCGCCGGGGCGAGGGCGGTCAGCGTCGTCAGCGGGCCGATCAGCAGCGCGAACAGGGCGATGGAGGGGATGGTCTGTACGATGTCGAGCGCGGCGAAGGCCGCCCCCGCCCGGCGCGGGCGGCGATAGGCCATGAAGCCGATCGCCGCGCCGACCGCCACCGCGACGACGAGACCCGCCCCGGTCAGCTCGAGATGCCGGAACAGCTCGTTCAGATAAGCGTGCTGGCGCACCGAGAATTCGCGCGCGAGCGAGAGCTCGGACAATGCACCGCCCGCCGCCAGCGCGAAAAGCCCGGCCGCCGTGGCGAGCACCGGCACCGCCTTCTGCGCCAGCGTGCGCGCCCGCTCCACCGCATCGGCGAGGGTGAAGAAGCCCGCCGCCAGCAGGCACCAGAAGCCGGCGCCGAGCGAGACGCGGGTCAGCGGCCCGGCATCGGCGCCGTGCACCATGGCGGCATGGCCGGCGATGCCGGTCGAGGCCAGCATCAGCGCGCCGGCGGCGAGGCCTAGCAGCATGTGGCGCAGGGCGAAGTCGCGCGCGAGGCCGAGGCCGGCCATCGCCGTCAGCGGCGCCAGCACGGCGGCGGTGCCGGCCGGACCGGCCGCCGCCCACAGGCCGAGCGGCGTGCCGGAGAGCAGCCGGTTCGGCGCGATCACAACGAAGCCGCCGAGAAGGGCCGCCGCCAGGCCGAAGGCGGCCAGCAGCACCGGCAGGGCGAGCGCCGGCGGGCCCGAACGCGAGGACAGGGCTGAACGCAAGGCCGACATCGTCAGGCCGCCGCCCGGGCCCGCACCGGGGCGGGGGGCGGCGCCGGACGCCGGCGGGCGGCCTCCCGCCGCCCCGCCGCTCTCACCCGAGCAGCCCCTTCGAGCGCAGATAGTCCTGCGCGACGGAGCGGGCCTCCATGCCGTTGAGCTGCACCTGCGCGTTGAGGTGCTGCAGCGTCTCGAGCGTCAGCCCCTCGAAGGCGGGGGCGAGCAGCCCGGCGATCTTGGGATAGGCGTCGAGCGTGGCTTTGCGGATCACCGGCGCGGGCTGGTAGACGGGCTGCACGTGCTTGGTGTCCTGCATCACCTTCAGGCCGAGCGCGGAGATGGCGCCGTCGGTGCCGTAGACCATGGCGGAATTGACGTCCGACGTGCCTTCCGCCGCGGCCTTGATGGTGGCGGTGGTGTCGCCGCCCGAGAGCACCAGCAGCTGCGGGCCGGCCAGCTTGAAGCCGTAAGCCTTCTGGAAGGCGGGCAGCGCCGCCGCGCTCTCGACGAACTCGGCCGAGGCGGCGAGCTTCACCGTGCCGCCGTCATTGGCCCAGCGGGCGAAGTCGTCGAGGGTGGCCAGCTTCTCCTTCTCGGCGACGTCGCCGCGCACGGCGATGCCCCAGGTGTTGTCGGCGGGTGCGGGCGTCAGCCAGACGAGGTTGTTCTTGGCGTCGAGCTTCTTCGCCTCCTCGTAGCCCTTCTTCGCGTCCTTCCACACCGGGTCGTCGGCCATGTTGAAGAAGAAGCCGGCATTGCCGGTGTACTCGGGATAGACGTCGATCTCGCCCGCCAGCAGCGCGGAGCGCACGATCTTGGTGGGGCCGAGCTGCAGGCGCCGCGTCACCGGGATGTCCGCATGCTCGAGAATCAGCGCGATGATGTTGCCGAGCACCGCGCCTTCCGTATCGATCTTGGAGCCGACCACCACGGGGTCGGCGGCGTAGGCCGCGCCCATCGGGAGCAGTGCCGCTGCGCTGAGCGAAAGCAAGAGGCGGCGGCGGTTAATGCTCGTGATCATGAGATCCCCCCTGGAGCGGTCGTTCGGGACGGTGGCACGATGCCGACCGGTTGGCGGGAACGAACGCACCGCCCGGATTGTTCCAACAACAGCCCGGCATGGGAAGGGACTTGTCCGTGATTGGCCGGCAAATGCGCCCGGCGGACCGGCCTCGGGCCCGGATGCCCGCCGCTTAACACCCGATCACGACACCGTAAGAACGTTTGTCCACAAGCAGGCTTGCAAGATAATAATTCGTATCCTATTAATTAGTCATGCATGAGATCGAAGCCCTCCGGCGCGCCCTGACGGCGCAACTCCTCCAGGCCGGCCGCCAGTGGCGGCGGGTCGCCGAGCGCGAGCTCGAGGTGCTGGGCATTTCCGAGGCCTGCGCCGCGCCGCTCCTGTGGACGCACCGTCTTGGCGGAGGCGTGCGCCAGGTGACGCTCGCCTCCTATGTCGGCATCGAGGGTCCCTCGCTGGTGCGCCTGCTGGACCAGCTCACGACCTCCGGCCTGATCGAGCGCCGCGACGACCCGACCGACCGCCGGGCCAAGACCATCTGGCTCACCGCGGCCGGCGAGCGGCTGGCCGCCCGCATCGAGGACCTGCTCACGGAAGTGCGCAGCCGCGTGCTCGCCGGCGTCAGCGCCTCCGATCTCGAGGCCGCCCTCCGGGTCCTGAAGCTTTTCGACGATTCGCCCGTTCCCGTGGCGGAGGAGGTGTCATCGTGACACTTCCCGCCTGGCGGGACTGGCTGTTCTCCGGCAAGGCCTTCCTCGCCTCCATGCTCGCGCTCTACATCGCGCTGGCCTTCGACCTGCCGCGCCCCTACTGGGCGATGGCGGCGGTGTATGTCGTCGCCAATCCGCTGGCGGGCGCCACCAGCTCCAAGGGCCTCTACCGCGCGCTCGGCACGCTGCTGGGCGCGGCCGCGGCGGTGTTCTTCGTGCCGCTCTTCGTCAACGCGCCGGAGCTGCTCAGCCTCGTCGTGGCGCTGTGGACCGGCTGCCTGCTCTACATTTCGATGCTCGACCGCACCCCGCGCAGCTACGTCTTCATGCTGGCCGGTTACAGCCTGCCGCTGATCGCGCTGCCCGAGGTCGGCGCGCCGGACCAGATCTTCGACGTCGCGCTGGCCCGCAGCGAGGAGATCATCATCGGCATCACCTGCGCCAGCGTCGTCGGTGCGGTGGTGTTTCCGACCAGCGTCGGCACTGCGCTGTCCGCGCGCATCAGCGGCTGGCTGGACGACGCCGCCTCCTGGGCCGGCGAGATACTGCGCGGGGAGGGCGCGCTGCCGGCGACGCCGCTGCGCCGCCAGAAGCTCGCCGCCGACATTTCCGGCCTCGACATGGTCATCAGCCAGCTCTCCTACGACGCGGCGACGCGCGACGTGGTCCGCCATGCGCGCGAATTGCGCGGCCGGCTGCTCATCCTGCTGCCGCTGCTCTCCTCGCTGGCCGACCGGCTGCATGCGCTGAAGACGCAGGAGGGCGCGCTGCCGGCCGACCTTGCCGCGCTGCTCGCCCGCGTCGCCGACTGGCTAGGGCGCCGGAACGCCGCCAACCCCGATGAAGCCGACCTGCTGCTCGCGGCCATGAAGGCGCTGCGCCCGGCGACCCCGGGCGACTGGGACGCGCTGATGCGCGCCAGCGCGCTCGACCGGCTGGGCGAGGTCGTCTCGGTGTGGAGCGACTGCCTGACGCTGCGGGCCGACATCCAGCGCGGCCAGCATGCCGGCCCGTGGCGGCCGCGCTTCCGCCACCGCCAGGTGGTCGGCGCGGCGCGGCACTATGATTTTGGCCTGATGCTGTTCTCGGCCGGCTCCTGCGTGCTGGCGACGCTCGCGGTCTGCGCGTTCTGGATCGCCACCGGCTGGTCCGGCGGCGCCGGCGCGGTGATGATGACCGCGGTGGCGTGCTCGTTCTTCGCGGCGATGGACCGCCCGGCGCCCTTCATCCGCTTCATGGCCAACTGGAGCGGCGTCAGCCTCATAGTCTCGGCGATCTACCTGTTCGCCATCCTGCCCTTCGTGCACGATTTCGAGATGCTGGTGCTGGTCTTCGCCGCGCCGTTCCTCGTGCTCGGTCTGATCATCGCGCGCCCGCAATACACCATGCTCGGCATGCTGATGGCGGTGAACACGGCGTCCTTCGTCGCCCTGCAGAACCGCTACGACATCGATTTCGGCAGCTTCGTCAATCAGGGGCTGGCGGCGATGGCCGGCATCATCTTCGCCTTCGTGTGGAGCGTGGCGACGCGCCCCTTCGGTGCCGAGATCGCCGCGCGGCGGCTGGTGCGGGCCGGCTGGGCCGACCTCGCGGACACCGTCGGGGGGCTGCGGCGCGACGACAGCCAGAAGCTCGCCGGGCGGATGCTCGATCGGCTCGGCCAGCTCGTGCCGCGCCTCGCGGCGATGGAAGACCGCGAGCTGTCCGGTGTCGACGGCTTCGCCGAGGTGCGCTCGGGCTTCAATATCATCGAGCTGCAGAAGACGCGCCGGCGCCTCCCGCCGGAAGGGCGCGCGGCGATCGACGCGGTGCTGGCCGGCATCTCCGCCCTCTACCGCGCCCGGGTGGCGCGCCGCAGCCTCGTTTCCCCGCCCGGGGAGCTGTGCGACGCGCTCGACACCGCGCTGCGCCGCATTGCCCATGACGGCAGCGGCGAGGCGCGGCGCGCGCTCGACGCGCTCATCGGGCTGCGGCGGGTGCTGTTCCCGGGCGTTCCGGGCCCTGCCGGCGACTTCGTGCCGGCGGAGCGCCGCCCGGCCCTGATGGCGGCGGAGTAGTGCCATGTCCGGCGAAATCGACGTCTACGGCGTCTACATTCCCAATCTGCTGGCGCTGATGCTGCTCACCCTTCCGGTGAGCCTGCTGCTGCGCCGGGGGCTCGCCCGTCTCGGGGCCTATGCCTTCGTCTGGCATCGCGGCCTGTTCGACGTCGCCCTCTATGTCCTTCTGCTGCAGGGCATGTCCCTGTTGTCCCAATGGTGGCTGTCATGACCTTCTCGCTGCGCGGCGCGTTCCGCGTCGCTGTCACTCTCCTCATCGTCCTCGCCGCGCTCGGAGCCGGGAGCGAGCTGTGGGGGCACTACATGAACGACCCGTGGACACGCGACGCCAAGGTGCGCGCGGATATCGTCGGCGTCGCGCCGGACGTCTCGGGCTTCGTGAGCGAGGTGCTGGTGCATGACAACCAGGCGGTGAAGGCGGGCGACGTGCTGTTCCGCATCGACCGCGCCCGCTTCGCCATCGCGCTCGACCAGGCCGAGGCGGTGGTCGCGGGGCGCAAGGCCTCGCTCGATCAGGCCAAGCGCGATCGCGAGCGCTACGAGCAGCTCAAGGACGTCGTCTCGCAGCAGAAGACCGAGCAGGCGCGGATGGAGGAGGCGGAGGCCGCCGCCTCCTACCAGCAGGCGCTCGCCGACCGCGACCTCGCCCGGCTCAACCTCGAGCGGTGCGACGTGAAGGCGCCGGTGAACGGCACCATCACCAACCTCTCCATGCGGCCAGGCGACTATGTGAGCACGGGCACCGCCAGGCTCGCCCTGGTCGACACGGATTCGCTCAGGATCGAAGGCTATTTCGAGGAGACCAAGCTCGCGCGCATCCATGTCGGCGCGCCGGTCTCGATCAAGCTGATGGGCCAACCCGAGACGCTGGAGGGCCATGTCGAGAGCATCGCCGCCGGCATCGAGGACCGCGAGCGCACCGTCGGCGACGGGCTGCTCGCCAACATCAACCCGACCTTCAGCTGGGTCCGCCTCGCCCAGCGCGTGCCGGTGCGCATCGCCTTCGACCAGACGCCGGCCGACGTGCGTCTCGTCGCCGGGCTGACGGCGACCGTTTCGGTCGGGCCGGTCGATGGCAAGACGCAGGTTTCGCGCGACACCACGTCGGCGGGTGTCGCGACCGCGGGCGGCCTCGCTTCGTCGCCGCGGGCGCTGCCCTGACGCTGGGGCACGGGCCGGCAGCGGGGCCCGGCCGGCGTCGCCGCGCAGGCTTCCCGCGCGACGTGCCGCCCGCGCACCGACTTTAGTGCTCTTTGCATTCCCCCGACGCGATTGTAGCCTCGCGCTTTAAGTGCCCCATTATGCAGGCAAACGGCACGTCGAAGCGGAGGAATGCTCATGCAGATTTTCAAGCCGAAGTTCGGCCGGGCGGCGGTCGCGGCGCTGGCGCTGGTGCTCGCGCCCGCCCTGGCGCCCGGATCGGCCAAGGCCACCGAGTTCATCAACATCCTGACCGGCGGCACCTCGGGCGTGTATTATCCGCTCGGCGTCGCGATTTCGAAGGTCTATGCCGACAACATTCCCGACTCGAAGGTGCAGGTGCAGTCGACCAAGGCCTCGGTCGAGAACCTGAACCTGCTCGAGCAGGGCCGCGGCGAACTCGCCTTCTCGCTCGGCGACTCGGTCAAGCTCGCCTGGGAGGGCGACACCGAGGTCGGCTTCAAGTCCAAGCTCGGCAAGCTGCGCGGCATCGCCGCGATCTATCCCAACTACATCCAGATCGTCGCCTCCAAGGACAGCGGCATCAAGACCCTGCAGGACCTGAAGGGCAAGCGGGTCTCGGTCGGCGCGCCCAAGTCCGGCACCGAGCTCAACGCCCGCGCCATCCTCGCCGCGGCCGGCATGAGCTATGACGACCTCGGCAAGGTCGAGTACCTGCCGTTCGGCGAGTCGGTCGAACTGATGAAGAACCGCCAGCTCGACGCCACGCTGCAGTCGGCCGGCCTCGGCGTCGCCTCGATCCGCGACCTCGCCTCCTCGCTGCCGATCACCGTGGTCTCGGTTCCCGCCGCCGTTGTCGACAAGCTGGGCCCGCCCTATGTGAGCGCCAATATCCCGGCCGGCACCTATGACGGCCAGAGCGAGGGCGTCGACACCGTCGCCGTGGTGAACTTCCTCGTCACCCGCGAGGGCGTCTCCGACGACGTCGCCTACCAGATGACCAAGCTGATCTTCGACAATCTCCCGACGCTGGAGTCGGCGCACAAGGCGGCGTCGCAGATCAAGCTCGAGGACGCCACCAAGGGCATGCCGATCCCGCTCCATCCCGGCGCGGAGCGCTACTACAAGGAAAAGGGCATCCTGAAATAGCGGCACGGCGCCTGCGATGACCGCGCCCGGGCCGGGTCGGCCGCCAGCGTCGGCGTCCCACCCGCCGGGTGCGGGCCCGCGAGCCTTCGGGCCTGCGGGAGCGCCGGCCGGGCGGCCTTCCGGTCCATTTGCACCCACCCCAACTTCCACGGCTTGAGCCTGCCGCTCCGGAACGTCCGATCCGGCGCGGCAGGCTCTCGCGGCGAGGCCGCCCATGCAGCACGACAGCGACCAGCACCAGATGCCGCCCGAGGCGGCCGACCTCGGCCTGCACGATCCGCTCAGCGACAGCTTCCCGGCCGGCATGGAGGGGCGCACCCTCTACTGGATCGCGGTCGCGTTCTCGCTGTTCCAGATCGCCACCGCCGCGCACCTGACCGACCTGCCGAGCCAGGTCATCCGCGCCATCCATGTCGGCTTCCTCGGCCTGCTCGGATTCCCGCTGCTGGCGCTGGTCCACCGCAAGGGGCCGGCGGCGAAGGCGGTGTTCTGGCTGCTCGCGGCGGGCAGCGTCGCGGTCGCGATCTACCAGTGGGTCGAGTACGGCCCGCTGATCCTGCGCGCCGGCGATCCCAACCAGGCCGACATCGTGATGGGCGTCATCGCCCTCGTTGTCGTGTTCTGCGCCGCCTGGGCGCTGATGGGGCCGGCGCTGCCGATCATCGCCGGACTGTTCCTCGCCTACTGCTTCTGGGGCGAATATCTGCCCTCGCCGTTCGAGACCCGCGGCTATGCCTTCACCCAGGTGGTCGAGCACATGAGCTACGGCACCGAGGGCATCTACGGCATCCCGGTCTACGTCTCCTCGACCTACATCTTCCTGTTCATCCTGTTCGGCGCCTTCCTCGAGAAGGCGGGCATGATCCGCCTCTTCACCGACGTCTCGCTCGGCCTGGTGGGCGACCGGCAGGGCGGCGCCGCCAAGGTCGCGGTGTTCTCCTCCGGCCTGATGGGCACGATTTCCGGCTCGGGCGTCGCCAACGTCGTGACCACCGGCCAGTTCACCATTCCGCTGATGAAGAGCTTCGGCTACCGCGCCGCCTTCGCCGGTGGGGTCGAGGCGACGAGCTCGATGGGCGGGCAGATCATGCCCCCGGTCATGGGCGCGGTCGCCTTCATCATGGCGGAGACGCTCGGCGTTTCGTACCACGAGGTGGTCAAGGCGGCGCTGATCCCGGCGCTGCTCTACTTCGCCTCCGCCTTCTGGATGGTGCATCTGGAGGCCGGCAAGTGGGGCCTGCGCGGCATGGACAGGTCCGAGCTGCCCTCGCCGGGCCGCGCGCTCCGGGAGCGCTGGTACCTGATCCTGCCGCTCGCCGTGCTGGTCTACCTGCTGTTCTCCGGCTACACGCCGCTCTATTCCGGCACCATCGGCCTCGCGCTCACCATCATGCTGATCCTCGGCGGGTCGATCGCGCTCGGCCTGCCGTCGACGCTGCTGCGCTATGTGTTCTGGATCGGCCTCGGCGTGGTGGCGGCGGGCTTCTTCGAATACGGCATACGCGTCATCGTCGGCGCGATGGCGGTGCTGATCGTCTGGAACATCTTCACCAAGGGCGGGCGCGAGGCGCTCATCATCTGCCGCGACAGCCTCGCCGAGGGCGCCAAGACCGCGCTGCCGGTGGGCATCGCCTGCGCGCTGGTGGGCGTCATCATCGGCACCATGACGCTGACCGGCGTTGCCACCACCTTCGGCCAGTTCATCGTCAGCGTCGGCGAGACCAACCTGTTCGCCTCGCTGGTGCTGACCATGATCACCTGCATCGTGCTCGGCATGGGCATTCCGACCATCCCCAACTACATCATCACCTCGTCGATCGCCGGGCCGGCGCTCAAGGCGCTCGGCGTGCCGCTGATCGTCAGCCACATGTTCGTGTTCTATTTCGGCATCCTCGCCGACCTGACGCCGCCGGTGGCGCTGGCCTGTTTCGCGGCGGCGCCGATCGCGCGAGAATCCGGGCTGAAGATCTCCTTCGAGGCGATCAAGGTCGCGGCCGCCGGCTTCGTGGTGCCGTTCATGGCGGTCTACACGCCCGCGCTGATGCTGCAGGACGGCGGGGCGCTGGCGAGCGAGATCGGCTATGTGCCGGCGGTGGCCTATATCGTCGTCAAGGCGCTGCTGGCGATCGGCCTGTGGGGGGCCACGGTGATCGGCTGGCTCGGCGTGCGGCTCGGCCTGGTCGAGCGGCTGGTCGCCATGGCCGCCGCCTTCACCCTCGTCGCCGCGCTGCCGCTGACCGACGAGGTCGGCTTCGTGCTGTGCGCCGGCTTCGCCTTCCACATCTGGCGGCGCAACCGCGCCCCCACGGCCGCGCAGGCCTGAGGCCCGGTGGGTGCCTGTCTCATGGTGGGGGCGAAGGCGGTGATGCTGGCCGCCAGCACCTTCACGCTCTCCTGGACCCATTCGGTCGAGCGCACCGGCTGGTCGGAGACCTATCGCGTCGAGAAGGCGGGCCTGCAACTCGTCGAGGCGCGGGTCATGGGCTCGGGGGCCGGTATGGACCCGGGCGAGGGCGCGCGGCTCGAGGGCGAATGGTGGGTGTGGAAGCCGACCCTCGGCCCGGTGCCGGAGCTGGTGCTCGCCGCTTCGGGTGCCACGGTCGGCGGCTGGCACCTGTGCGAGGGCGGCTGGCCGGGCAGCGCGTGCCGGACCCTCGGCGCGAGCGCCGGCGCTCCGATCCGCGTGCGGACTTGTGAGGCGGGGCGCTGAAAAGCGGCGAGACACCGAACAGCCTCCCCGCCTGACAAGTTGGCTCGCCTGTGACTTCCGCCGCCCGGGCGCATCGCATTCCGTGCGCTTCGCGGGTACGGCGATAGGCGACGTCACATCTCCCCGCGATCGGCGCGCGGCTGCCCATGGGTGCCGGGCACCGATCAGGGAAGTCGCCGCCGGACGCGGCCTGCGCGTCAGCCCTTGAGCTTCTGCAGCGCTTGCGCGCAGCCGACCGACATTTCCTTGCTGTGCGACTTCAGGCACTTCAGCAGATTGCCGCCGCCGGGCTGGATGCCCTGGCAGAGGCGCTCGATGTCGGCCTTGCAGTATTTCGCGAAATCGCCCTCCTGGGCGTGGGCGAAGCTTGCGGAAGCGGCCAGGACGAGCGCGACGAGTGTCATGCGCATGAGCAGTTCCTCCTCTTGGAAGTGAGGCTGCGTCCTGTAGCCGAAACGGCATTTTCGCGGGATGTCGATTTTTGATCGCGTTACGCCCGCGGCGCGTGCAACTGTCCAGCCGCTCGCCGGCGATCACGCCTTGTTCATCCGGCCCGGCCGTCTCAATCGGGCCGCATCGCCGTTGCAGAAGTCAGGCCGACCGTGCGGGGGGGCGCGCTCATATGCGAGGCTCCTGCGATGGCTCTTTTCGGTTTTCAGCCCTTCACGATCGTTGCCGGCATGTTCGCGCTCGGCGCCACCGGCATGGTGATCGTGGTCGTCGACATCGTCGCGAGCGGCGACAAGGACTAGCCTCGCCCCGCGCGTGACCGGCAACCGACCGGGCCTTCGCCCCTATTTGTCCTGCGCCTCTTCCTCGCGGGTGCGCTGGTTCTCCTCGGCGATGGTCTCGCCGTGATGCTGGCTGGAGCCGGCGCTCGCCGCCTCCTTGCGCTCGTGCGAGCGCTTGCGGCGATTCTCCGACTTGGCCGCTTTGGCCGGCTTGTGCTGATCCACGATGATCATGTGAACCTCCCGTTTTCCCGTGTCCCGTGACAACCGGCGCGGATGCGCTGCCGTTCCAAGGTAAAATGGGAGGCATGGAGAGGGCGCTATATGCGGGCCCTGCAGATGGGGGCCGGCCGTGGCCTCCCGGATAGGATTCGAACCTATGACCCCAGGTTTAGGAAACCTGTGCTCTATCCTGCTGAGCTACCGGGAGAGACCGCGCGTAGATGACTCCAATCGGGTGCGCGGATCAAGGGCCGCGTTCCCCGCCGTTGAAACATGCGGGGGCTTCCCGGGCGCCGGAGCGCCCGCTTTGCCGCAGGAGGTCTTTTCCAGCTTCGCATTGTGGTATTATCGCATTCGGGATGACCGGGAGCGGCTGGATGAGGTCGGGTTCGACCCAGCGCGAGATGCACCCGGCGGCGGGAGGTCGCTCGCCGTTGCCGTCGGCGTGTGACCGCGCGGCCGCCATCCTCATCCCGCTTCGCCAGGCCGTCGCCGCCAGCGCGGGCAGGCTCCGTGCCCTCGCGTTGGGCGTCGTTCTCACGTCGTCCTTCCTCGCGCCGGCTTCGGCCGCGCCGGCGGGCGGGGCGGCGTGCCCGGAGGGCTATGGCGCTCCGGTACGCGTCGCCGGCGTCAACGATTTCGGCGATCTCCTGCTGGCGGACGGGCGCACCTTGCGTCTCGCGGCGCTGGTCGTCGCGTCGGGCGAGCCCGACGCCCGCGCCGAATTCCGCGCCATGCTGGCCCGCGAGGCGGCCGGCCGTGAGATCGAGGTCGCCTCATCCCCAGTGCCGGATCGCTATGGCCGCCTCGTCGGCCTCGCGCGCCTTGCGGGGAACGACGACGCAGGCGCCGCCGGCCTGCAGCGGCGGGCGCTGGGCGAAGGCGTCGCGGTGGCGCTGCCGGAGCCGGGCTATCTCGGCTGCATGGCCACGCTGCTGGAAGCGGAAGGCCCGGCGCGTGTGGCGCGGCTGGGCCTCTGGCGGAATCTGCCCATCGACGCGCGCGACGAAGACGCACTGCGCGCGCAGGCGGGGCATTTCACAATCATGGAAGGACGGGTCGCCGGGGTTGGAAGCGGACGTGCGGTGGATTACCTCAATTTCGGCCGGGTTTGGCGTCAGGATGCCACCCTGCGTATGACACACGACTCGCGCGCCGCGCTGGAGGATACCGGCGTGGCGGTGGGCGACCTCGCGGGGCGGGTGGTCATGGCGCGCGGTGTCGTGTTCGAAGCGGGCGGCCCGGCGATCGATATTCGCTGGGCGGAGCAAGTGGAACTCAGGCCAAGGGTGACGGACGAGCAGGCGGGGAACTGGTGAAGACACCAGAGCGATGCGGAGGGGCAACGCGATCGGTGCGGGCGGGCTGGCAGGCCGCGCGCCGGATGCTGGCGCTCGCCCTCGTCGTGGGCAGCGCGCTGCTCGCGGGCTCCTGCGCCGGCCTCGTCGAGCCCAAATCCGCCGATGCCAACGTCCCCCATCCCCCGCCCAAGCTGGAAGAGGTGCTCACTCCGGCCCAGCGCAAGGAGCACGAGCGGCTCGTCGCCTCCTATGGCGGCACCTATGACGACCCCAAGCTGCAGGCGCTGATCCAGAACATGGTGACGCGGCTCGTGGCCTCTTCCGAGCGGCCCGAACTCAGCTACCGCGTGACGATCCTCAATTCGCCGGTGATCAACGCCTTCGCCCTGCCCAACGGCTCGCTCTACGTCACCCGCGGCCTGCTGGCGCTGGCCTCGGACGAATCCGAGCTCGCCTCGGTGCTGTCGCATGAGATGGCCCATGTCATCGCCAACCACGCGGCCACCCGCGAGGACCAGATGAAGCAGGCGGTGCTGGTGAGCCGGGTGATCTCGGACGTGGTCAACGACCCCGATCTCGGCGCGCTGGCGCTGGCGCGCAGCCGCGTCTCGCTGGCCAGCTTCTCGCGCGGGCAGGAGCTGGAGGCGGACGCGATCGGCGTCGGCATCAGCTCGCGGGCCGGCTTCGACCCGTTCGGGGCCGAGCGCTTCCTCAAGACCATGGGCCGCCAGGCGTCGCTGCGCTCCAGCTCCTCGGTCAGCCAGAACGCCAGCACCGAGCAGACCGACTTCCTCTCCAGCCACCCGGCGACGCCCGAGCGCATCTCCATCGTGATGGCGAATGCGCAGGAATACACCTCGCGCGGCAAGTCGGGCGAGCGCGACCGCAAGCAGTACATGGAGGCCATCGACGGGCTGGTCTATGGCGACGACCCGAAGGAAGGCTTCATCCGCGGGCGGCGCTTCTTCCATCCCAAGCTCGGCTTCACCTTCACCGCGCCGGAGGGCTTCTCGCTGGAGAACACCTCGCAGGCGGTGCTCGGCGCCAGCTCCTCCGGCCGCGAGGCGCTGCGCCTCGATGCGGTGCGGGTGACCGGCGACCAGTCGCTGGCGCAGTATCTCTCCTCGGGTTGGATCGAAGGGGTGGAGATCTCCTCGGTCGAGAGCCTGGTGCTGAACGGCTTTCCCGCCGCGACGGCGGTGGCGCGCGGCGACCAGTGGTCGTTCCGCATGTTCGCCATACGCTTCGGCAGCGACGTCTACCGGCTGATCTTCGCCGCCCGTGACCTGACGCCCGAGCTCGACCGCTCGTTCCGCGAGGCGGCGGATACGTTCCGGCGGGTGTCGATAGAGGAGGCGGAGAACGTCAGGCCGCTACGGGTGCGCATCGTCAAGGCGGGCCTGACGGACACGCCCGAGAGGTTGGCGGCCAAGATGGACGTGCAGGACAGGGCGCTGGAGCGCTTCCTGATCCTCAACGGCCTCGACCACGGGGCCAAGCTCTCCTATGGCGAGGAATACAAGATCATCGCCGAATAGGGGCGCGCGGGAAGGGACCGTAGAGGAGCGCCTTCAGACCGAGCTGAAGGCCCCGCGCGGCACGCCCGGGCCCTGGGTGAGGGCGACGCGCAGCTTCTCGATCGCGCGGCTCTCGATCTGGCGCACGCGCTCCTTCGAGATGCCGAGCCGTGCGCCCAGCACCTCAAGCGTCTCGCCGTCCTCGGTGAGGCGGCGGGCGGTGATGATGCGCATCTCCCGCTCGTTCAGCGCCCGCAGCGCGTCGCTCAGCCAGCGCTGCCGGCGCTCGCCGTCGATATGGCTCGAGGCCTGCTCGTCGGGCAGCGGATCGGACGCCACGAGCTGGTCGAGCCGCTCGGCGCCATCCTCCTCGCCCGCGGCGATGGGGGCGTTCAGCGAGAGGTCGGGCACGTTGAGCCGCGCGTCGAGGCGGGCGACCTCGACCGCGCTGACGCCGAGATTCTCGGCGATGGTGCGGTGCATCTCCTCCCGCGGCGCCGGGGTGGCGCTGCCATTGGCGCGCTCCAGCTGCGCGCGCACGCGGCGCAGGTTGAAGAACAGCGCCTTCTGGCCCGACGAGGTGCCCCCGCGCACGATGGACCAGTTGCGCAGCACATAGTCCTGGATCGAGGCGCGGATCCACCACGTGGCGTAGGTGGAGAAGCGCACGTCGCGGGTGGTCTCGAAGCGCGCGGCCGCCTCCAGAAGGCCGATATGGCCCTCCTGGACGAGATCCGGCATGGGCAGGCCGTAGCTGCGAAACCTCCGCGCGGTGGCGATGGCGAGGCGCATATGGGAGTGGATGAGGCTGTGCAGCGCCTTCTGGTCGCCGTTCTCGGACCAGCGGCGGGCGAGCGCATACTCTTCGTCGCGATCGAGCAGGGGGGCCTTGCTGGCCGCCCGCAGGAGAGGGTTGTGAATGTTGGCCACGTCGCTCATTCGCCGCTCCGGAAGAGATAGCGGGCCGGCACTGGCCTTCATGGCGCATGCGCCGGGCTAATCCGGATGCAAACGCGGCGGCGGGCGAATGGTTCCGCCCGCGCGCGCGTCGTCGCGCAAAAAGCGGCGACGGGTGCGAACGGCCCATGTCTCTGGGGGCGCGCGGCAGAGCGAGCGGGGAAGGGGGGCGGGAGCAGACAAACAAAAGCCCGGCGCGAAGCCGGGCTCTGTGTTCAGGAGAAGACGGCGGAAACCGTCAGGCGGCCTCTTCGGATTCCTCCTCGGTCGCCTCAGCCTCGGTCTCGTTCTTGCCGACGCGGCGCGGGCCCTTGAGCAGGTTGGTCTCGATCAGCTTGATCGCCTCGGTTTCGGTCAGGTTGTCGACCGCCGCGAGCTCGCGCGCCATGCGGTCGAGCGCGGCCTCGTAGAGCTGGCGCTCGCTGTAGGACTGCTCCGGCTGGGCCTCGGAACGGTAGAGGTCGCGGACCACCTCGGAGATGGCGACGAGGTCGCCGGAATTGATCTTGGCTTCGTACTCCTGCGCGCGGCGGCTCCACATGGTGCGCTTCACGCGGGCGCGGCCCTTCAGGGTCTCGAGCGCCTTCTTGACGATGGTCGGCTCGGAGAGCTTGCGCATGCCGACCGAAGCGATCTTCGGCACCGGAACGCGCAGCGTCATCTTGTCCTTCTCGAAATGAATGACGAAGAGCTCGAGCTTGAAGCCCGCCACTTCCTGTTCCTCGATCGCCGTGATACGCCCGACGCCGTGGGAGGGGTAGACGATGTGCTCGCCCGTCTTGAAACCCTGGCGGATGTTATTGGCCGGCTTCTTCATCGAGGTCATGCTTCGTCTGCTCCTGGGTCTCGGTTCGCGGCGCGCCATGTGGCGCGCAGCTGACCCGCAAGGGCGGCCTGCGGGTAAAGAAACGCCCCGGCTCCGACGGATGTCGAGCCGTACTTCAGCCGTCGACGGAAAATTCAGGGAAGCCCAGCGCCCGGCTTGAGCCGGTCGTTGAACGAGGACCCGATATAAATTCCGGGAAGGGCGCTCCGGTTCGGGAGCGTTGCACCATGGCAAACCCATTCGACTGCACGGGCAGTCTTATAACACAAATCCGGTGAGAATCAAAATACTGCCGCAATGCAGCGCGCAAGCTCCGCCCCCGCTCGCGGCCAGGCCAGCGTGGCGGTGGGGGCTTCCGGCGGGTGCGCCGGTCAGTCCTGCTTACCCGGTTCGGGCGACAGATACTGTAGCTTGTCGGGCACACCATCCCATTCCTTCGCCTCCGGCAGCGGGTCGCGACGGTCGGTGATGTTGGGCCAGACCTTGGAATAATCGGCGTTGATCTTCAGCCACGCATCGAGCCCCGGCTCGGTGTCGGGCTTGATCGCCTCGGCCGGGCATTCGGGCTCACACACGCCGCAGTCGATGCATTCGTCGGGATGGATGACGAGGAAGTTCTCGCCCTCGTAGAAGCAGTCCACGGGGCATACCGACACGCAGTCCGTGTATTTGCACTTGATGCAATTGTCCGTGACTACGTAGGTCATTCAGCCGGTCTCCGTGCGGGACGTGTGATTTAGCCGCGGCCATCCCCTAGCGCACCGATTCGCAGGGCGCAAGGCGCCAGCGGTCGGTCAGGGCGCATGGCTGCCCGGCAGATCGTCCGGGCTTATCTCCAAATAGGTGGTGGCGGCCGCCTTTGCATCCCCGCGCCGCGCAATGAAGCCGATCACGCGCAGAATGCGCACCCGTCCGTCGAGCGCCACCGTCACCACGTCGTCGAGCCGCACCGCATGGGCGGGGGCGGTGACGCGGCTGCCGTTCACCCGCACGCGGCCCGCGCGAACGAGCTCGGCGGCGCTGGTGCGGCTGCGCACGCAGCGCGCATGCCACAGCCACAGATCGAGCCGATGGCGCTCGGGGAGCGGCGTCGCGGGCGACGATGCCAAGGCGGCTGCGCCCTCGCTCAGCCGCCGTTCTTGTCCGCCTCCATGCGCTCCTTCAGCGCCATGAGGGCGGCGAACGGGGAATCGGGATCCACCGGACGGTCGCGGCGCGAATCCGGGCGCGGGCCGGAGGAGAAGCGGTCCTGGGAGGAGCGCTGGCGGTTGCCCTGGTCCTTCCCGGGACGAGGCCCGCGATGCTGGCCCCTGTTCTCCTGAGCCCGGTTCTCCTGACCCCGACCTTCCTGGCCGCGGTTCTCCTGCCCGCGATTGCCCTGGCCGCCGTCCGCCCGGCGGTCGTCGCCGCGCCCCTCCTGGCGGTCGCGGCGCGGCTCGCGGGCTTCCGCCTGGCGCGGGCCGCGGTTCTCGCGCCGGTCGTCGCGGAACGGGCGACGGCCGCGCTCCTCGCCTTCCGGGCGCTCGCCGCCGGTCGCCTCCGCCGCCGGACCGCGTCCGCTGTTGCGGCCGGCGCCCTTGCGGTGATGGCCGGGGCGCGACTGCCCCGGCGGACGGCCGGGACGCCACACCTCGATCGTCGCCGGCTCGGTCGGCTCCGCCGGCGCGGCTTCGGTCGTATCGGCTTCGGTCGTGCCGGCTTCGCCGGTCTCGGCAGCCGGAGCGGCCTCAAGGGCCTCGGCCGGGGCGGTCACTTCAGCCTCCGCCGCAGCCGCTTCTTCAACTGCCGCGACACTGTCCGTATCCGCCTCGCTGGCCGAAAGCTCGGCGCTCGAGGGCTCGGCCGGGATGAGTTCCGCGTCGGCCGTCTCGACAGCCGGCGCTTCCGCCGCGCTCTCCTCCGAAAGGACGACGGGCGCGTCGGCGGTGGTCTCGACGGACGGCGCAGCGGTAGCCTCGGTAAGGACCGCCTCGCCGCCTTCGCCGGCCGATGCCGCTTCCAGCGTCTCGAGGGCCGGCGTCATCGGCGCTTCGGCGGCGGTCTCGCTCGCCGGGGAAGTGGCGGTCGCGGCCTCTTCCGTCGAGGTTTCCGCCGAAATCTCGGCCGTCGTCTCGCCCGCAGGCGCCTCGGCGATCGCCTCGCCCGCCGGCGTGTCGGCCGGAGCGGTCTCGACCGGCGCCGGGCGGCGCTCCATGCGGTAGCCGAGCGAGCGCAGGATCGACGCGAAGTCCTCGCCCGCGCAGCCCGCCAGCGAGGTCATGGCCACGGTGGCGACGAAGCCGCTGCCGTCGAAGGCGCCCGCCGGCTTCTCGCCGGGCGCGCCGGGCCGCCAGGCGAGGGCCGGGCGGATGAGGTCGGCAAGGCGCTCGAGAATGTCGACGCGCACCGCGCGCTCGCCGGCGACGCGGAAGCCTACCGCGCGGTAGAGCCCCTTCTGGATCTCCGGGTCGACCGGGATCGAGGTGCGGCCCGAGGCGGCGAGATGGGGCAGCTCGTCGATGCCCTTCTGCTGCAGCCCGCCATGCTTCAGCGCCCAGAGCTGGGTCGCGAGCGCGCGCGGCGCCGGCTTCAGCAGCGCCGGCAGGTAGATGTGATGGGCGCCGAAGCGCACGCCATGGCCGCGCAGCACGGCACGCGCGTCCGGGGCGAGGCTCTTCATCTCGTCGGCCACGCGGTGGCGCTCCAGCACGCCGAGCGATTCCACGAGCTGGTAGGCGATGCCGCGGCCGATGCCGGCGATGTCCTCGGCCGAGCCGAGGGTCAGCAGTGGGCCGAGCAGCTTCTCGATATGCGCCTTCAGCCACAGGTCGAGGCGGGCCTGCACGCTGTCGCGCGCGGGGCCGGTCAGATGCTCGTCGGCGATGACCTTGAGGCGGGGGGTGAGCACCTCCTCGCCCGGGATCAGCTTGGCGACCGGTTCGCCGACCCAGCGCAGCGTGCCGTCCGAGGACAGCACGAAGGCGTCGTCGGGCGCCTCGGCGAGCCGTGCGGCGCGCGCCTCGATCTCGCCGGCGAGCGCCTTCTGTGCGGTGGCGCGCAACGCCTTCGCCTCCGGGCCGCCCGCCGAGGCGTCGGCCGCGAACTGGAAGCCGAGCAGATGGCCGATCACGTGGCCTTCCACGACGACGTCGCCGGTCTTGGTGATTTCAGTATCGAGCATCGCGTTCTCTCGCAGGCGCCTCATCAGCACGCTGGTACGACGATCCACGAAGCGGTGAGCCAACCGCTCGTGAAGCGCATCGGAAAGCCGGTCCTCGACGCGCCGCGTCACACCTTGCCAGTGTTCCGGGTCGTCGAGCCAATCCGGCCGGTTCGCCGCGAAGGTCCAGGTACGGATCTGCGCAATGCGTCCCGACAGGGTGTCTATGTCACCTTCCGCACGGTCCGCCAAGGCCACTTGTTTGGCGAACCAGTCGGTGGAGAGCCTTCCGAGGCGCATAAGGTCGCCATAGACGGTCGCCACGAGGTCCGCATGGGAGGCCGGAGAGACCTTCCGATAGTCCGGAAGCTGGCACGATTCCCACAGCCTTTCGATGGCGTCGGCGCCCACCGCGTGGCGCTTGATGTCGGGGTCGCGGCCGAGCGATTCCAGCACCAGCACGTCCTCGGCGGTGGGGGCGCGCGTCAGCCCTTCCTCATGCGGGGGCTGCGCTAGCGAGCGGTGCAGCGCTTCGACGGTCGAGAAGTCGAGGGCGCTGTTGCGCCATTGCAGCACGCGGTGCGGCTCGAAGCTGTGCGCCTCCAGCCGCTCGACCAGCTCGGCGTCGAACGGGCGGCAGCGCCCGGTGGTGCCGAAGGTGCCGTCGCGCTGGGCGCGGCCGGCGCGGCCGGCGATCTGCGCGAGCTCGCCCGGATTGAGCCGGCGGAACTGCCAGCCGTCGAACTTCACGTCGCCGGCGAAGGCGACGTGGTCGACGTCGAGGTTGAGGCCCATGCCGATGGCGTCGGTGGCGACGAGATAGTCGACGTCGCCGTTCTGGTACATCGCGACCTGCGCGTTGCGGGTGCGCGGGGAGAGCGCGCCCAGCACCACCGCCGCGCCGCCGCGCTGGCGGCGGATCAGCTCGGCGATGGCGTAGACCTCGTCCGACGAGAAGGCGACGATGGCCGAGCGGCGCGGCAGGCGGGTGATCTTCTTCTCGCCGGCGAAGGTGAGCTGCGACAGGCGCGGGCGCACCAGGATGTTCACCCCCGGCAGCAGCTTCTCCACCAGCGGGCGCATGGTGGCGGCCCCGAGCAGCAGCGTCTCCTCGCGGCCGCGCCGATTCAGCAGGCGGTCGGTGAAGACATGGCCGCGGTCGAGGTCGGCGGAGATCTGGATCTCGTCCAGCGCCACGAAGGCGACGTCGAGGTCGCGCGGCATGGCCTCGACGGTGGAGACCCAGTAGCGCGGACTGTCCGGCTTGATGCGCTCCTCGCCGGTGACGAGCGCGACATTGTGCTCGCCGGCCTTCTCGACGAGGCGCTGATAGACCTCGCGCGCCAGCAGGCGCAGCGGCAGGCCGATCAGCCCGCTCGAATGGCCGAGCATGCGGTCGATGGCGAGGCTGGTCTTGCCGGTATTGGTGGGGCCGAGCACGGCGGTGACGCCATGCGCCCGGAGCGAGGGCGGAAGCGGCTTGGCGGTGCTGGTGCGGGAATAGGCCGGCGGGGCGGCGATGTTCATAGGCCGATATCAGTCCGTGAGCCGGCAGGTGCCGGCCCTTGTAGCACAGGACTACACCATATAGGACCCCGCGCTCCCGATTGCCCGCCCGATTGCCCGTCGCGTTCGGCACGGAGCGATCAGGTGCGGGTTGGCGCGCGCCGGCCGGCGCTCAGGGCGCCGCGGCGCGGGACGGGCGCGGGCCCTTCCCGACCATCGGCTCGCTGACGAAGCTCTGCGCCTCGAGCTGGGCGACGCCGATGGCGGTCGCCACCGAGGCGCGGAACGGCACCAGCACCCGCGTGCCCGCCACCGGCACCAGCCAGACATACATTTCCTTGTTGCTGGTCATGTACTTCACCGCCTTGCGGCTGGGGCGGTGGCCGGCGACCGGGCGGTAGGCAATGCGGCAGACCACGGAGGGGCCGGCATAGCCCTTCTCGGCCTTGACGTCCTCCATGCGCTCGTAGCTGAGCTCGAGATTGTAGCGCTGGCGGCCGTCGAAGATGGAGAGCGTGCGCTCGCACGCCTTGGGCGAGAGCGGGTCGTCCGTGCCCGGCACCATGATGAGCGCCGCGGTCATGGGATCGAACACGCCCTTCTTGTCCTTGTCGGTCACCGGCACCCGGTCGTCGGACTGCGACACCGGCGGCTCGACGCTCATGTCGGTGACGCCGGCGCCGTTGAGCGCGAGGCGGATCGCCTCCGACTTCTTGTCGGTCTCCGCCTCCATGGCGAAGGAACGCGGGGCGAGCTCGCCATTCTCGACGAGGCCGCGCGCCCCGGCCGATCCCTTGGCGGAGGAGACGGCGCGCACCACGCCGGTGAGCCGGGCGCTGCCGGAGGCGGTGTAGGAGTCCTGGTCGACCTCGAGCAGAAAGGCGGCGCGGCCGAGTTCCAGCCCCGCGATCGACATGCGATAACGCGCCTCGAGGCGTCCGTCGGCATGTGCGGCGCTCGCCGCAGCCCCGGCGCCGGCAAGCGCCACCACTGCCGAAAGGCACAATCGCAGCATCAAGAGGTCGATCCCGAATCGCCAGCCACCCGCCAGCGTTCCAAATATGCCGTTTCGGATGGGCTTGGAAGGCGGCGGAACTGTGACCCGCTTCCCTCACGAAAGCGGTAGCGGCGCAGGCGCCTCCGTCGGCGCCGTCCGCCGGCCGGGAAGTCCACATGATCGCCACTCGTGCCCGCCCGGCCTTGACGCGCCCGAGGCGCTTGCATATAGGAGCGCACTCTTAATCTGATGGATGCCGCATGCGGGATCGTCGGCTGCTAGACAGCCTGCGGCGCTGCGGCTCGAACCTTGAGGAAGTCCACGATGTCCCGTCGGTGCGAACTTACCGGGAAGGCGGTTCTGACCGGCAATCTCGTGAGCCACTCGAACCGCAAGACCCGTCGGCGCTTTCTGCCGAACCTGGTGAACGTCACGCTCACCAGCGACGTGCTGAAGCGGTCGGTGAAGCTGCGCGTGAGCGCCAATGCGCTGAAGACCGTCGACCATCGCGGTGGTTTCGACGCGTTCCTGATGAAGGCCCGCGTCGAGGAGCTGTCGCCGAAGGCCGCCGAGCTCAAGCGCGCCGTCGCCAAGGCCACCGCCGAAGCGGCCGCCTGAACCGATGAAGATCGCCGGCACCGAGGTCACCGCCTCGCAGCTCGCCATTCCCGTCGCCGCGATGATCGCGGTGGTGGCGGCGTCGAACGTGCTGGTCCAGTACCCCGTGCAGCAGTTCGGTCTTTCCGAGGTGCTGACATGGGGTGCCTTCACCTATCCGGTCGCCTTTCTGGTCAATGACCTGACCAACCGCCGCTTCGGCCCGTCCGTCGCGCGGCGGGTGGTCTATGCCGGCTTCGCGCTCGCCGTCGTGCTGTCGATCTGGCTGGCGACGCCGCGCATCGCGCTCGCCTCGGGCACCGCCTTCCTGGTCGGCCAGCTTCTCGACATCAGCGTGTTCAACCGTCTGCGCCGCATGAGCTGGTGGCAGGCGCCGCTGGCCGGCAGCTTCCTCGGCTCGGCGCTCGACACCGCGCTGTTCTTCACGCTCGCCTTCGCGGGCGATGCGGACATGTCTTTCCCGGTCACCTACCACCTCACCGGCATCACCGTGCCGCTGTGGGTCGGCCTCGCCTTCTTCGACTTCACCGTGAAGATGGCCTGCGCACTGCTGGCGCTCGTGCCCTATGGCGCGCTGATGGGCTGGCTGAAGCCCTGGGGCGGCATGCAGGGTTCTCCCGCGCGCTGAGCTCTCGCCCGCGCGCTGACTTCTCACGGCACCGCGGCGACCATACCGGTGCCGGTTCTCCCGATCCCGAAGCTCTCCCGTACCGGCCTGCGTCCTAGCGCAGCACCGCGAAGCGCAGCAGCAGCGTGCGCTGGAGCATCGAGAAATTGTCGTCCGACAGCAGGGTGATGATCAGCCGGCCCTCTTCGTCGCGCGAGAGGCCGATCGCTTCCATGTTGTCGATCGAGGCCGCCCGGTTCGCGGTGATCAGCGTCTCGCCCACGATCTGCGCCCCGGGCTTCACCTCGCTCAGCGGGAAGCGGCGGATGCGCATCGCCACACCGCGCATCAGGTCGAAGCGGCGCTCCAGCAGATAGACCATGCCGTCATCGGAGATCGCCGCGTCGGTCGCCGAGAACTCGTCGTCGCGGGCGATCGAGAACGTGCCGGCCAGTGTCGCCCGATCGAGCGAGCGGAACAGGAAGCCGGGCAGCGTCGCCGGATCGGTCGGGCTCTGCTCGGCGATCGCGACCAGAGCGGCGGGCGTGCCGTCCGGCGGGGCGATGAGCGCCTCGATCCCCTCATTGGAGCCCAGCGCGGCGAGCGGGGCGCCGGTGACGAGCGGCCTTCCCGCCGTCGTCAGCGGCGCGTCGTCGGGAAACAGCCAGATCTCCTGCTTGCGCTCGATGCCGACGGCGTAGCCCGACGGGGTACGGGTGAGCGATTCGACGTCGCGCCGCCCGGACTTCGCCAGCGGCTGGCGGTTCTTGCCCAGCATCGGCGCCATGAAGGCGTCGCTGATTCCGGTCGGGCGGCCGTCCTGCGTGCCGATGCGGGCCTTCAGCCAGTAGCCGTGGTCGGTGACGGCGAGGAAGCCGGCGCCGTCCGGGTCGATCGACATGCCCGATATCCCGCCGAAGTCCGGCGCGGGGGAGGTGAGCACCAGCCCGCCCAGGAAGCGGAGCGCGCCGAACTCGATCGCGCCGCTGGCGTCGAAGCGCCGGATCGGCGTGGAGGTGATCTCGACCGGCACGGATTGCGCGGCGCAGGCGAGGGTGCCGGCGGCGAGCCAGGCGGCTGACAGGATGGCGCGGAGGGCGCGGGGGCGGACAGCGAACCTCATGACGAGCTATCCGCTGCGCTTCACGCGCGCCGGCAGCATGCGCTCGACGAGCGCGTCGCGCCGTATGAACTGGTGCCAGAGCGCGGCGGCGACGTGCAGCGCGACGATGCCGGCGATCACGAAGGCCAGCGCCACATGCACCGGACCGGGCCAGCCGAGCGTGCGGCCGAGCCCGGAAATGGTGATGATGCCGAGCACCGGCTGCACCACGATGGCGAGATAGAGCAGGCCGTGCGTGGCGTGGGCGGCGATCTCCAGCGGGCGCGACATGCCCGGCGGCAGGACGGGCGCGCGGTGCGTCATCCGCCAGCCGATGCGCAGCACCGCCAGCGCCAGTATGGCGTAGCCGGAGAACAGATGGATGCGGAACAGGTAGAAGCGCGGGGCCGAGCCGCGCTCGGCGAAACCCCATGTCCAGCCGGTGGCGAACTGCACGAGGATCAGCGCGGCGATCACCCAGTGAAGGGCGATGGCCACACGGTCATACTTGGTCGGCATCGCAGGCTCCGTCTTGCGCGATTCGTTCCGGCGGATCGGCGGACATATTGCGGTGCAAATGTTTTCCGTGCCATGTCACGAACAAGACAAGAGGGTCGGGAGCAGTCTTTGGCACGTGCCGCATCAACGGGACGCCGGACCGGGAGCGGGGCTTCCGCTGCCGGCGCGGCGGTGCCGGGCCCCGGCGGGCGCTCGGTCTATCCCAAGACGCCGCGCCGGCTGAAGCAGATCGAGGCCAAGCGCTCGGCGATCCTCGACGCGGCGCTGGGGCTGTTCTCCTGCAACGGGCTGCATGGCACGACGGTCGAGCAGATCGCCGAGCAGGCGGCGGTCTCCAAGACCAACCTGTTCTACTATTTCGCCTCCAAGGAGGAGGTGTATGTCGACGTGCTGCGCCGCCTGCTGGACCAGTGGCTGGCGCCGCTGCGGGCACTGGAGCGCGACAGCGACCCGGTGAAGGGGATCGCCGACTACATCCGGCGCAAGGTGGAATTCTCGCGCAGCCACCCGGAGGCGTCGCGGCTGTTCTGCCTCGAGATCGTCCAGGGCGCCCCCCTGCTGCGCCGCGAACTCGAGACCTCGCTCAAGGAACTGGTCGACGCCAAGGCCGCGATGATCCGTGAATGGGTGGCGCAGGGCCGGCTGGCGCCGGTGGACCCGCACCACCTGATCTTCTCCATCTGGGCGACGACGCAGCACTACGCCGATTTCGCGGTGCAGATCGACGCATTGCTCGATACGGGGCTGGACGACGACCGATTTGCCGAAGAGGCTGTGCGCAACATCCAGCGCATCATCCTCGACGGCGTGCGCATACGTCCGCCTGCCTGAGGCCGAGGGGGCGCCCGCCGGCCCCGCGCCGTTCACCGGAAGGAAGTCGCCATGCACCGGCGTGCACTGCTCCGCTCCGCCCTCGGCGCCACGCTCGCCGCGACCCTGATCGCCGCGCCCTCGACCGACCCGAGCCAGTTCGGCGGGCGCCCGCTCGACGTCGAGGCGTTGCTGTTCGACCCCGAGACGCCGGTCGGCGGCAACCCGAAGGGCGACGTCACCATCGTCGCCTTCTTCGACTATAATTGCGGCTATTGCCGCCGCTCCATGCCCGCGCTGGAGCGGCTGGTGCGCGAGGATGGCGGCATCCGCCTCGTCTACAAGGATTGGCCGGTGCTGGCGCAGAGTTCGGTCACCGCCGCGCAATTCGCGCTCGCCGCCAAGTATCAGGGGAAATATCAGGCCGCCCACAAGGCGCTGATGTCGATCACCGGCCCGGTCTCGGTGGAGCGGCTGGAAGCGGCGCTGAAGGCGACCGACATCGACCGCAAGCGCCTCGGCGGCGATCTCAAGACCCATATCGGCGACATCGGCGCCCTGCTCCGGCGCAACAACGAGCAGGCCGAGGCGCTTCAGCTTCCCGGCACGCCGGTGTTCCTCGTCGGCCCGTACAAGGTGGCGGCGGCGCTGGACTATGACGGGTTCCGCGAGGTGGTCGAGGACGCCCGCAACCGCGCCGCGGGCAAGTAAGCCGCGGCGAGCCCGCCGAATGCCGGAGCGGCGTGCGCGCCGAGCGGTCGCCTCTCCTGGCCGCCGGTCGCGGCGTCTCGTCAGGATCAGCTAATTTAATTCAATAGATTAGTTAAAGTAATAACTTGTCGTTCGCCGGCGGATCGCCTATCCGAGGGGACGGATGCGATGACGTGGCAGCGTCGATCATGAGTAAATTTTATTCCCATGATCGATATTTTCAATGTCGTCCATGACAATTCGGGCGTGGCCCGCCGTCCGACCGCCATCTCCGGCGCGGACGCTGCGGCAAATCGGGGATCTTCGCAGATGAGCCTTCCCACTGGCACGCAGGCCCGGGCGGGCTTCCGCTATGACGGCTACGGCACGCTGGGCCGGCTGGGGCTGATCTATATCGCCTCCAGCATCGTGATGGACGCCGAGTGGGCGGCGATGGCCGCACCGGGGCTCTCCGTCCACACCACGCGCCTGCGCCTGCCCAAGGTGACGCTGGAAGGCATCGACGCGATGATGAACGCGCCGGAGCTGGAGCAGTCCGCGCGCCTCGTCGGCTCGGCGCCGATCGACGTCATGTGCTTCGGCGGCACCAGCGCCTCCTTCGTCTACGGCACCGCCTACGACACGGGGTTGATCGGGCGCATGGAACGCTGGGCGCCCGGCGTGAAGGCGACCACCGCCTCCACCGCCTCGCTCGCGGCGCTGCGCGAGGTGAAGGCCGGCCCGGTGGCGCTGGCGACGCCCTATGTCGATTCCATCCACGAGCGCGCCATCAACTTCCTCGAATCGAACGGCCATCCGGTGCTGAACAGCGGCAATCTTGGCATCGACGAGGACTGGGCGCTGGCCGAGGTGCCGCTCGAGCAGGTGTTCGACCATGTGGTCGCCTGCGACCACCCGGACGCGACGGCGATCTTCATCTCCTGCACCAATTTCCGCTCCTCGGGCGCGATCGAGGCACTGGAGACGGCGCTGGGCAAGCCGGTGATCTCGGCCGTTCAGGCCTCGTTCTGGCATTGCCTCGAGGTGGCCGGCATCGACGGCGCGCGCCCCGGCTATGGCCGGCTGTTCGCCCGGCGGCTGGCGCCGGGCATCGCCTGAGGGCGGGAGCCTCAGGCCCCGACAGGCCGAAGCGCCGGGCAACAAGATGGTCGAGCGAGGCCACGCCCGGACCGCGGGCGATGATGATCAGCAGGCACGCTGCCCAGGTGCCGTGTGTCGGCCCGCGTCGGGATAGACAGATATCGCGATCACCAGCGGCATGCCGAGTAGCGCCAGCGCCGAGCGTCGGGTGGCGAGGCCGATCACCGGCAGCACCGGGAACAGGTGCTCGGCCGTCGCGGCCAGATGGGCGGCGAGGGTCGGGGCGATCAGCGGCAGCCGGTACTCGTGCTCGTACAGCTGGACCGCGGCGTCCTTCAGGTGCCAGCCGTCGACCTCGGTCTGGCCGGACTGCCAGATCACGCTGGCGATGGAGAGCCGGGCGATGGGGCTGATCGCGTCGTCCTGGACGTGCCCGGAAGGCCGGAGACGCCGGCAGCGTTTTAGGCCTGCACCCCGATGGCAGCCGCGCCAGGTCGGGCAGGTCGGTAAACTCGAGCACCGGTTCGGAGCCGGCTATGAAATCGGCGAAGTCGGCGGCGTCCGCATATCCAGCTTCTGGTCTCCTCCGCCCGGGCGAGCAGTGCCTCTGCGGCGGCTTCGGCGCGCAGCGCCGGTCAGTCGGGGACGTCGTTGTCCCATTCGATCAGCGTCGCCACCGGCCCGGTGCGTGCCAGCACCTCTTCGTAGAACGCCCATACCTGGTCCCTGACCGGGGTGTCGTGAGTAGCGGTGCGCCGGCGGTAGGCGCGGGTCGCGGCCGTGACGAGTGGCGGCGACGAACACGTTGTTCACGTCGAGCAGCAGCCCGCAGCCGGACGCCGCCGCTCGTGGCCTGTCACCCGCGGGAAGGCCAGCTCTTTCGTCGGACCTCCAGGGCTACGCAGCCGGCGCAGGAAACGTTACAGAAGGGGCGGGTACTTTCTCGCCGATCTCTTTCCGGCCGCGGTGGGGCGCCGGAAGACGTCCTGCGCGCGAGGGGCTGGCGGATTCGATGGGCGGCCGGTAACGAAAGCGCTCGCAGCGCCGTAGAGGAAGATGTCGGGTGAGCAGTTCAGCCCGCGAGCAGGAATGGGCCGAGTGGATGCGTCTCGCCATCGATGGCGACAGCGCGGCCTATCATCGTTTCCTATCCGCTGTGACGCCTCATCTGCGCAGCCTGGCGCGGCGCCGCTGTGCGGCATTCGGCGCGCCGGCCAGCGAAGCGGAGGATATCGTGCAGGAAGTGCTGCTGGCGGTTCACCTGAAGCGCGGGACATGGGACCCGGCGCGGCCGATCGGCCCGTGGCTCGCCACCATCGTGCGCAACAAGCTGATCGACGCGCTGCGCCGGCGTGGACGCGAGACCAGCGTGCCGGTCGAGGACATCGCCGAGCTTCCCGCGCTCGACGACCGCACCGACGGCTCGGACCGGATCGACGTCGAGCACATGCTGGACAAGCTGAAGGAGCCGCAGCGCGACATCGTCCGCTCCATCTCGCTGGAGGGCGCGGGGGTGCGGGAGACCGCCCAGCGGCTCAGCATGAGCGAGGGGGCGGTGCGCGTCGCCCTGCACCGCGCGCTGAAGTCGCTGGCGGCGATCTATCGGAGGTCGGACGGTGAAGACGACTGATCTCATCAGCCTGATGGCGGCCGACGCGCCGGTGCGCATGCGGCTCGGGCGCGCCCTCGCGCTCGCGCTCGTCGCCGGCGTGGTGGTGTCGGCCGTCGTGCTGCTGGTGTCGGTCGGCCTGCGGCACAATCTCGTCAGCGTATTCGAGACCGCGCGGGTGCTGTTCAAGGTCTGCTTCACGCTTGCGCTGGCGGTGTCCGCCGCGGCGCTGGTGTTCCGCGTCGGGCGGCCCGGCGCTCCGCTGGGACGGCGCCTGCTGCTGCTGGCGGGGCTGGTGGCGGTATTGCTGGCGGCGATCGGAACGGAACTGATGGTGGTGCCGCCCGCGCACTGGATGGCGAGCCTCGAAGGCGCGAACGCCGCCTTCTGCGTGTTCTTCATCCCCGTGCTGTCTCTGGCGCCGCTGGGTGCCCTGCTTTACGCGCTGCGCGAGGGGGCGCCGGACAGCCCGGGCCTTGCCGGGGCCGCCGCCGGCCTCGCGGCGAGCGCCATCGGCGCCGCGCTCTATGCCTGGCACTGCCCGGACGACAGCCCGCTCTTCGTGGCGACCTGGTACATGCTGGGCATCGCCATCGTGACCACGGCCGGCTTCTTCGCCGGCCGGCGCCTGCTGCGCTGGTGAGCCGGTCAGGGAGGCTGACGCAGACCTATTCGACGTTCCCAAAACCCTCGATGCCGGATTTCGTCACCGGCCGAACGGCCGCCTCGTGGTGATCGCGCCGGCGTCGATGCCGACCTGACCGTCGCGCCGGCCTTGCGAGACGCGAAGGCGAAGAACGGGCAGGCGAGGCCAAGCCCGGCCTCGTGTGGGAGGCGGATCGCCTGCTCCCCGGTCGCGAAGCTGAGCACCGCGGCGACCGGGCCGAAGATCTCCAGCCCGTCTCCTCATGCCTCCCGCGTGCCCCGGCGGCCGTTGCCTCGAGGCCGGACTGTACGTCAGGAGGCCGGCCCGTCGCCCGATCAGGAAGCCGCCATCTCCGCGCGGCGCCAGTGCTGGCTCTCCCGCACCAGCTCGACCAGCGCGCGCAGCCCGGCGGGGACCAGCCGGTGGCCGGGATAGTAGAGCGCCAGCCCGTCATAGGGCGGCGTCCAGTCCTCCAGCACGCGCACCAGCCGGCCGCTCGCCAGATGCTCGCGCACGAACCATTCCGAGGCATAGGCGATGCCGAAGCCGGCGAGCGCCGCCTCGATGCCGAGCGTGTGGCTGGACAGGGTGAGCCGGCCCTCGACGTCCAGCTCCATTTCCTCGCCGTGGCGGCCGAACTCCCAGCGGTAGAGCTTGCCGCTCGGCAATCGCAGCCTGATGCATTCGTGGCCGGAGAGATCGGTCGGGACGTGCGGCGTGCCGTGGGCGGCGAGATAGGCCGGCGTCGCCACGGCGGCCATGCTCTGCACCGGGCCGACCGGCACGGCGATCATGTCCTGAGGCACCGAGTCGATCAGCCGGATGCCGGCGTCGAAGCCGTCCGCCACGATGTCGACGAGGCGCTCCTCGCTGAGGAGGTCGAGCCGCATCTGCGGGTAGCGCCCGAGGAAGGCCAGCATGACCGGCGTGAAGATCTGCTGCGCCGCGCCTTCCGAGACGTTGATGCGCAGCGTGCCCGAGGGGCTCTCATGGGAGGAGCGCGCATCCTCGAACGCCTGCCCGATCTCGCCCAGCGCCGGGCCGAGGCGGGTGAGGAAGCGCATCCCCGCTTCTGAGAGCGCGACGCTGCGCGTGGTGCGGTGGAACAGGCGCACGCCCATCCGCGCCTCGAGCGCGCTCACCGCATGGCTCAGCGCCGAGGGCGAGGTGTCGAGCTCGATGGCGGCGGCGCGAAAGCTGCGATGCGCCGCCACGGCGGCGACGGCCTTCAGCTCGAACAGGCCGGTCTTGCGCATTGTTCGCGATCCTGCATCAAAGAGTGCCGGAATATGCCGCTTATTTCCACAACGGCAAAACCCATCTGTCCCTCGCTTACACACCTCACGAGGCGAGACAGATGACGAAGACCGTTCTGATCACCGGCTGCTCCACCGGCTTCGGCCGCGCGGCAGCCCTCCATTTCGCGCAGCAGGGCTGGAACGTGGTGGCCACCATGCGCCGTCCCGAGGCGGGCGCCGACCTCGCTGCCGATAACGTGCTGGTCACCCGGCTGGACGTGCAGGACCGCGACAGCATCGCGGCGGCGCTCGATGCCGGCATTGCGCGCTTCGGGCGCATCGACGTGGTCGTCAACAATGCGGGCTACGGCCTGTTCGGCCTGTTCGAGGCCACGCCGCGCGCGAAGGTGATCGAGCAGTTCGAGGTGAACCTGTTCGGCGTGATGGATGTCACGCGGGCGGTGCTGCCGCATATGCGCGCCAATGGCGGGGGCGTGATCGTGAACGTCTCCTCCGGCGCGGGGGTGTTCACCCTGCCGATGATCTCGCTCTACTGCGCCAGCAAGTTCGCGCTGGAGGGCTTCTCGGAATCGCTCTCTTTCGAACTCGCCTCGCAGAACATCAGGGTGAAGCTCGTCGAGCCGGGCGGGGTGCTGAGCACCGATTTCGGCCGGCGCAGCACGCAGGAGGCGGCGGGCGCCGCCTCGATTCCCGACTATGACCGCTTCGTCGAGCGCACTGCCGCGCTGTTCGCGGGCCTGCGCGGCGAGCGGCTCGCGAGCGAGGCCGACGTGGTCGAGGTGATCTACCGGGCCGCGAGCGACGACAGCGACCGGCTGCGCTATGTCGCCACCGAGGATATCCGTCCGCTGGTCGCCGCCCGGCGCGAGGGCTCGGAGGAGGCCTATATGGCGCTGCTGCGCCAGCGCTTCTCCGGCGCGGCCTAGGCGGCGAGGTGGCGGCGGAGGCTGGCACGCGGCATGCTTGCCGCTGGGGCAGCATGCCGTGCGGGAGTTCTCATGTCCGTCTTCATGGTCACCTTCGACCTCAGGAATCCAGCCAATGTCGACGCCATGGTCGACGCCATCAAGCTCACATCGTGGACGCAGCTCGGGCCCACCACCTATGCGGTGAGCACCGCCGAGACCGACGAGGAGCTGTTCTTCCGCCTGCGCGCCTTCACGCAGGACCGGGACGGCCTCTATGTGGCGCTGCTGCGCAAGCCCTATCGCGGCATGGGCTTTCGCGAGGTGAACCACTGGCTGGAGGAGAATCTGCGCTGGTAGGCGGCCGGCCCGCGCCCGCGCAGAAACCTGTCCGCACATGAAAAAAGCCCCGGCTCGCGCCGGGGCTTCGTCCGTCGGGATGTGCTGTCCGCTCAGTTGTTGCGGTTGCCGAACAGCTGCAGCAGCATCAGGAACAGGTTGATGAAGTCGAGATAGAGCGTCAGCGCGCCCATGATCGCCTTGCGGCCGGCGACCACGTCGTCGTCGCCCGCGAAGTACATCTCCTTGATGCGCTGCGTGTCGTAGGCGGTGAGGCCCGAGAAGATCAGCACGCCCGCCACCGAGATGACGAACTGCAGCATCGAGGAGGCGAGAAAGATGTTCACCACCATCGCGATGATGATGCCGAACAGGCCCATCATCAGGAACGAGCCCATCGCCGACAGGCTGCGCGTCGTGGTGTAGCCGTAGAGGCTCAGCGCACCGAAGGCGGCGGCGGTGATGAAGAACACCCGCACCACGCTTTCATGCGTGTAGACCAGCAGGATCGACGACAGCGAGATGCCGACTAGCGCCGCATAGAGCCAGAACACGATCTGCGCCGCGCCGACGCTCATCCGGTCGACCCGGAAGCTGAGGAAGAACACCGCCGCCAGAGGGGCGAGCATCACCACCCAGCGCAGCGGGCTGAGGAACAGCGCGGCGCCGAACTGCGTGAGGTAGACGTTCGGGGCGAGCGCGACCGTGGTCGGCACGTCCGAGACGGCGAGCATGTAGATGCCGAGCGCCGCGGCGCCGGTGATGGCGAGGCCGAGCGTCATGTAGTTGTAGACGCGCAGCATGTATGCGCGCAGGCCCTGGTCGATCTCGGCCTGCGTCCGCGTCGCCGTCGCTCCGAAGCGCGGCACGGAGACGTTGCGGTTGAAGTCGGACATGGACGATCCTCTCCCAATAACCTCTGTGCGGGCAGCCTCCGACACGATGCCGGATGGCCTCCGTTGGAAACCCGACAGGAATATGAGGTTCCCATCGCCCCGCCGCAAGTGAAGTTTGCGACAGGATTGACCTAGCGTTAGGCGCCGGAGGCGCCGCTACCCCGCTACAGATTGCGCAGGATGCGGGCCGGTTTCTGCCCGAGCGCGCGCCACGTACCGATGAGCCCGAAGCCGACGGTGAGCACCAGCGCGACCCCCGCCGCGCCCAGCGCCGCCCCGCTCGACCACGAGAAGGCGAGGTTCATCACCTGCGTCACCACCACATAGGCCGCGACCGTGCCGGCGCCGACCGCCACCACGGCGGTGACGAGACCGAGCGCGGCATATTCCAGCGCATAGGCGCCCACCAGCCGCGCCCTTGTGGCGCCGAGCGTCTTGAGGATCACCGCGTCATAGACCCGGTGGTGCTGGCCGGCGGCGAGCGCGCCCGCGAGCACCAGCACGCTGGCGACGAGGGTGACGAGGCTGGCGCCGCGGATCGCCATCAGGAGGTTACCGACGATCTCGCCGATCTGGGTCAGCGCCTCCTTCACCCGCACCGCGGTGACGGCGGGAAAGTCGGTGGCGACGGCGCGGGCGACGGCGCGCTCGGTGGCGTCCGAGCCCCCGTCCGGCAGGCTCAGCGTGGCGAGCAGCGTGTGCGGCGCCCCGGCGAAGGTGCTGGGCGAGAACACCATCACGAAATTGATCGAGAGCCGCTCCCATTCCACCTCGCGCAGATTGGCGATCTTGGCGGTGATGGTGCGCCCGAGCACGTTGACGGTGACGGTGTCGCCGATCTTGAGCCCGAAGGCGTCGGCGATCTCCTTCTCGAACGAGACCAGGGGCGGGCCGGTATAGTCGGGCGCCCACCACTGCCCCTCGGCGACGGTGGAGCCCTCCGGCACCTTGCGGGCATAGGTGACGCCGCGGTCGGAGGAGAGCACCCAGGCGAATTCCGGCGGCGGGGTGATGTCCTCCACCGGCCGTCCGCCGAGCGAGATCAGCCGGCCGCGCAGCATGGGCACGATCTCGACGTCGCCGGAAGGCGCCTTGTCCTGCACGTAGCGGGTGAACTCGCTCTCCTGCGTGCTCGGAATGTCGAGGAAGAAGAAGCTCGGCGCCTGCGCCGGCAGGCTGGCGGTGAGTTCGCGCGTCAGGCTGCGGTCGATCAACGCCAGAGTCACCAGCAGCGTCAGCCCGAGGCCGAGCGAGAGCACGATGGTCGGCGTCAGCGCCGCCGGCCGGTGGATGTTGGCGAGCGCCAGCCGCGCGCTGGTGTTGCGCGGCCGGGGCAGGCGGCGCGCCAGCGCCATGATGGCGAGCCCGACCAGGCGCAACGTCACCAGCACGCTGGCCGCCGCGACGAGGTAGTAGATCGCGATCCGCCGGTCCTCGGAGGCGAGCACCGCCAGCACCGCCAGCGCGCCGACGGCCAGCGCCGTCATCACCACATAGGCGCGGCGCGGGCGGCGGGGCCCGGCCTCCACGTCGTCGCGGAACAGCGCCGAGACCGGCACGTCGTGCGAGAGGCCGAGCGGCCACAGCGCGAAGGCGAGCGCGATCAGCGCGCCGTAGAGGGTCGCAAGCACCAGCGCCATGGGCTGTACGCCCGGCTCGATCGGCACCGGGAGCAGATAGCCGAAGGCGGCGTTCAACGCGAAGGGCAGCGCCGCGCCGACCGCGAGGCCGAGCGCGATACCGACCGCCGCGATCAGGCCGACCTCGACCAGATAGACCGAGAACACGGTTCCGCCCGGCGCGCCGAGGCTCTTCAGCGTGGCGATGACCGAGCGCTTGGTGTCGAGATGACTCTTCACCGCATTGGCGACGCCGACGCCCCCGACCAGCAGCGCGGTGAGCCCGACCAGGGTGAGATATTCGGTGAAGCGCTTCACGTTGGTTTCGAGGCGCGGCGTCGCGGCCTCGCGGGTGCGGACCTCGAAGCCGGACTGCGGCGCGCCCTTCTGCACGCTGTCGAGGAAATCGGTCAGCGTCGCGGGGCGGTCGAGCTTCACCCGGTAGTGCCAGTGCACCAGGCTGCCCGGCTGCAGCAGGGCCGAGGCGTGGAGCGCGTCGAGCGAGATCATCAGCCGTGGGCCGAAGCCGATGCCGGTCGCCAGCACGTCCGGCTCGCGGGTGATCAGCCCCTTCAGCACCAGCGTCGCCGAGCCGAGCTGGAAACGGTCGCCGGTCTTCAGGTTCAGCCGCTCCGCCAGCAGCGGGTCCGCCACCGCGCCGAAGGCGTCGCCTTCGCGGGCGAGCGCGCCCTGCAGCGGCTGGGGCGGCTCGAGCTCGACCGCGCCGACCATCGGGTAGTGGCCGTCCACCGCCTTGGCCTCGACCAGGCTCGAGGTGAGGGCGTCGCCCGTGCCGGCGCGGGCCATGGCGCGCAGCGTCGCCACGCTGGAGACGGTGCCGCCGGCGCGCAGCAGACCCATCTCGTCCGCGCTCGCCTCGCGCTGCACCAGCGTGAAGGCGGCGTCGCCCCCGAGCAGCGAGGTGCCCTCGCGCGCCAGCCCGTCGGTGAGCGAGCGCGAGAAGGAGCCGACGCCGGCGATGGCCGCGACGCCCAGCGCGAGGCAGGCGAGGAACACGCCGAAGCCGCGCAGGCCGCCGCGCAGCTCGCGCAGGGCGAAGCGCAGCGCCAGCGAGGAACGTGCCGTCGGGCCGAGGGCCGGCGGCCGGCCGGTGCCCGCCGTGGAGCGCAGGCTGGTGAGGCTCATGCCGGCGCCCCCGCCGGCGTGCCCGCCGCCCCGGCGTCGGGCACGATCTCGCCCGAACGCAGGCGGACCGTGCGGTCGCATCGGTTGGCGAGCGCCGGGTCGTGGGTGACGATCACCAGCGTCGCCCCGCGCCGCGCCTGCGCCGCGAACAGCAGGTCCATGATCTGCCGGCCGGTCGCCTCGTCGAGATTGCCGGTCGGCTCGTCGGCGACGAGGATGCGCGGCTCCGGCGCCAGTGCGCGCGCTACCGCGACCCGCTGCTGCTCGCCGCCGGAAAGCTGGGCGGGATAGTGGTCGAGCCGGTGCCCGAGGCCGACCGCGGTCAGCTCCGCAGCCGCGCGCTCGAAGGCGTCGGCGCGGCCGGCAAGCTCCAGCGGCACGGCGACGTTCTCGATCGCCGTCATGGTTGGGATGAGGTGGAAGGCCTGGAACACGATGCCGACATGGCGGCCGCGGAAGCGCGCCAGCGCGTCCTCGTCGAGCCGCGTCAGCTCCTCGCCGGCGACGGTGACGCTGCCGCTGTCGGCCTGCTCCAGCCCCGCGAGCACCATCAGCAGGCTCGACTTGCCCGATCCCGACGGTCCGATGAGGCCAACCGCCTCACCCTGACCTATATTGAGCGACACACCCTTGAGAATGTGGACCCGGGCCGCACCGGAGCCGAGCGACAGCTCGACCTGATCGAGGCGGATGGCGGGATCGGAACTGTCGGGATTGGACTGGGAGCTGGACGGCATGGTGGCCTTTGCGTTCGTCGGTGCGTTACTCGGCCTGCGGCGACCTTGCGTCAGCACGGCGGGCGAAAGGTCACCATATGGTGCACCGCATCGCGGACGAAAGGCCCGGCAGGCTGTGGCGGCCGCCTTTGCGGCCCTCGCTCTCGCCGGATTGATCGCGCCGGCCGCCGCCCGCGCCGAGCCGATCCATCTGGTCGCGTTCGGCGACAGCCTCACCGCCGGCTACGGCCTGCAGGGGAACCAGGCCTTTCCGGTGGTGCTCGAGGCGGCGCTGAAGGCCAAGGGCTACGACGTGACGATCGAGAATGCCGGCGTCTCCGGCGACACGTCGAGCGCGGGCCTCGCGCGCATCGACTGGTCGGTGCCGGACGGCACGGACGGCGTCATCCTCGAGCTCGGCGCCAACGACGCGCTGCGCGGCATCGATCCGGCCATCACCGAGAAGGCGCTCGACGACATGCTGGCGCGGCTGAAGCAGCGGCACATTCCGGTCCTGCTGGCCGGGATGCTGGCGCCGCCCAATCTCGGGCCGGACTACGCCGCGCGCTTCAATCCAATCTATCCGAAGCTGGCGGAAAAGTACGGCGTGCCGCTCTACCCGTTCTTCCTCCACGGCGTGGCGGGCGGCACCAAGCTGAACCAGGCCGACGGCATGCACCCCACGCCCGAGGGGGTGAAGCTGATCGTGCAGCGCATGCTGCCCGTGGTCGAGGCCTTCGTGAAGGACATCGCCACGCGCAAATCCGGCTGAGCGCAGGCTGGCCGGCCGGCGGCTTGCGGTGACGGGGTAGGCCGGGCTAGGTTCGCGCCCCGACCACGACCTGTTTTCCGGACATTCGACATGCAGTATCGCCCGCTGGGCCGCACCGGCCTCGAGGTCAGTGCCATCTGTCTCGGCACCATGACCTTCGGCCAGCAGAACACCGAAGCCGAGGGCCATGCCCAGCTCGACTACGCCCTCGACCGCGGCATCAACTTCCTCGACACGGCCGAGCTCTATTCCATTCCGCCCAAGGCCGAGACCCAGGGCTCGACCGAGCGCATCATCGGCACCTGGCTCAAGGCGCGCGGCAATCGCGACAAGGTGATCCTCGCCACCAAGGTGTGCGGGCTCTCCGAGATGAGCTGGTTCCGCGACGACGGCGCGCCCGCCCGCCCGGACCGCGCGCAGATCTGCGAGGCGGTCGACAAGAGCCTGACGCGGCTGCAGACCGACTATATCGACCTCTACCAGCTTCACTGGCCCGGCCGCCCGGTGCCGCAGTTCGGCGCCAACCCCACCCGCTGGACCACGCCGGCGGGCGAGGAGGTGCCGATCGCCGAGACGCTCGACGCCTTCGCCGAGCTGGTGAAGGAGGGCAAGGTGCGCCATGTCGGCCTCTCCAACGAGAGCGCCTGGGGCACGATGCGCTTCATCAGCGAGGCGGAGCGCACCGGCGCCCCGCGCGTCGCCTCGGTGCAGAACGCCTACAACCTGCTCAACCGCACCTACGAGACCGCGCTCGCCGAGGTGGGCCTGCGCGAGGATGTGGGCCTGCTCGCCTATTCGCCGCTGGGGCAGGGCTACCTGACCGGCAAGTACCAGAAGGGCGCCCGCCCGGCCGGCTCGCGCACCGCGCTGTTCAACCGCGGCCAGCGCTACGAGCATGCCGGCACCGAACAGGCGATCGACGACTATCTCGCCATCGCCTGCGAGCAGGGGCTCGACCCATCGCAGATGGCCATCGCCTTCTGCCTCGCCAAGGAGTTCGTCGCCTCGGTCATCATCGGCGCGACCACCATGGAGCAGCTCGAGACCGACATCGGTGCCATCGACGTCGCCTTCACGCCGGAGCTGTCGGCGAAGATCGACGCGGTGCACCAGCTTCGCGGCAATCCGGCGCCGTAGTGCGTCTCATGGGACGGGCGGGGCGACGGCTCCGCCCTATTCCTTCGGGTCGGCCCCGGCGGCCGGCTCGGCGCTGTGCCGGGTCATCAGCGGCACCTGCGCCATGGCGAAGACGAGGGTGAGCGGCAGGTAGCCGAAGGTCTTGAATGCGACCCAGGTATCGGTCGACACCGAGCGCCAGACGATCTCGTTCACCACCGCCATGACGATGAAGAACACGCCCCAGCGTATGGTCAATTCGCGCCAGCCGCGATCGGTGAGCACGAACACGTCGCCGAGTATGTAGGGCAGCAGCGGCTTCTTCAGCGCCAGCCCGCCCAGCAGCGCGAGGCCGAACAGCGCGTTGACGATGGTCGGCTTCATCTTGATGAAGTGGTCGTCCTGCAGCCACAGCGTCAGCGTGCCGAACACCAGCACCACCGCCGCCGAGACGAGCGGCATCACCGCGATCTTGCGCGCCAGCAGCCACATCATCGCCAGCGCGGCGAAGGTCGCGATCATGAAGGCGGCGGTGGCGACATAGATGCCCGCCCGCGCATTGGCGATGAAGAACACGACGAGCGGCCCCATCTCCAGCGCGAACTTCATCGCCGGGTGCATGGTGCGCAGCTTGGTTTGGCCGGGCGTGTCGCTCATTCGGTCAACCTTTTCCGGAAGGCTTTCGGGGGGCTCAGTCGTCGAGCCCGACGATGGCGCGGGCGAAGTCGCGGGCCTCGAACGGCTCGAGATCGTCGATGCCCTCGCCGACGCCGATGAGATGAACCGGGATGCCGTATTTGGCGGCGAGCGCCACCAGTATGCCGCCGCGCGCCGTGCCGTCCAGCTTGGTCATGACGAGGCCGGTGACGCCGGCGACGCGCGCGAACGCCTCCACCTGCGACAGCGCGTTCTGGCCGACCGTGGCGTCGAGCGTCAGCACCACCGCGTGCGGGGCGGAGGGCTCCTGCTTCTTCACCACGCGGACGATCTTCTCCAGCTCGGCCATCAGCTCGGCGCGGTTCTGCAGCCGGCCGGCGGTGTCGATGATGAGCACGTCCGCATTCTCGGCGCGCGCCTTCTGCAATGCGTCGAAGGCGACGCCGGCGGCATCCGCGCCCTGCTCGCGCGCGACCACCACGGCACCGGTGCGCCCGGCCCAGACCTTGAGCTGCTCGATCGCGGCGGCGCGGAAGGTGTCGCCGGCGGCGAGCACGACGCTCTTGCCCTGCGCGCGCAGGGTGGAGGCGAGCTTGCCGATGGTGGTGGTCTTGCCCGAGCCGTTGACGCCGACCATCAGCAGCACGAAGGGGCGCTCGGGCGCCTCGAACACGATCGGATGGGCGACCGGCTTCAGGATCTCCTCGATCTCGGTGGCGACCAGCGCGCGCACCTCGTCCGGCTCGATGGTCTTGTCGTAGCGGCCTCGGCCGACCGCCTCGGCGATGCGCTGGGCGGTCTCCACGCCGAGATCGGCGCGGATGAGGACGTCTTCCAGGTCCTCCAGCGTGCCGGCGTCGAGCTTGCGCTTGGTGAACAGGTCGGTGATGCCGGTCGACAGGTTCGACGCGGTGCGCGTCAGGCCCTGCGTCAGGCGCTTCCAGAATCCGGGGCGGGGGGAGGGTGTGTCGTTCATCGTGCCTCAGGCCGCGATCAGCCGCGCGCCGTCATGGCCGGCGATGCGAAGGGAAAGGAGCGTGCCCGGCGCCACCGGGCGCGGCAGGCGGACCGGCGTGAAGCCGGGCGTGCGGCCGACGCCGCCGCGTTCGGCGAGTACCTCGCGCGTGGTGCCGACCTCGGCCGCGAGATGGCGCAGCAGCGCGCTTGCCCCCTTCTCGCGCAGGCGCCGGGCGCGTTCGCGCACGGTACCGGCGGCCACCTGCGGCATGCGGGCGGCCGGCGTGCCGGGGCGCGGCGAGAATGGGAAGACGTGCAGATGCGTCAGCCCGCAGGCGTCGACGAGGTCGAGTGAACGGCGGAAATGCGCTTCGGTCTCGGTCGGAAAGCCGGCGATGATGTCGGCGCCGAACACCACGTCCGGCCGCAGCCGCCGGATGCGGGCGCAGAAGGCGATGGCTTCGGCGCGCGAATGGCGGCGCTTCATGCGCTTGAGGATGAGGTCGTCGCCCGCCTGCAGCGACAGGTGCAGATGCGGCATGAGCCGTTCCTCGCCGGCGATGGCGGCCATCAGCTCGTCATCGACCTCGACCGCGTCGAGCGAGGACAGCCGCAACCGCCGCATGCCGGGGCAGTGGGTGAGCAGCGCGCGCACCAGCGTGCCGAGCCGCGGGGCGCCGGGCAGGTCGGCACCGTAGGACGTGAGGTCGACGCCGGTGAGCACGATCTCGCCATAGCCGTCCTCGACCAGCCGGTTCACGCTCTCCACCACCGCGCCCATCGGCACCGAGCGCGAATTGCCGCGCCCGAAGGGGATGACGCAGAAGGTGCAGCGGTGGTCGCAGCCGGTCTGGACCTCGACGAAGGCGCGCGTGCGCCCCTCGATCGCCTCGCCCACCCCGTCGATGAGATGGGGCGCGCTCTCGCGCACGCTCATGATGTCACCGACCGCGATCCGCTCGTTCTGGCCCCCCTCGTCCGTGCTTCGGCCGAAATCGAGCGCCTGCCGGGTCTCGGCCCAGCGCATCGGATCGAGCTTCTCGGCGGTGCCGAGCACGCGGTCGACCTCTCCCATGCCCGCGAAGGCGGACGGGTCGATTTGCGCCGCGCAGCCGGTGACGACGATGCGGCGGGAAGGGTCCTCGCGCTTCAGCCGGCGGATCGACTGGCGCGCCTGCTTCACCGCCTCGGCCGTCACCGCGCAGGTGTTGACCACCACGGCGCGCTCCAGCCCGGCGCGGGTCGCAAGCGCCTGCGCGCTGGCGGAATCGAGCGCGTTGAGCCGGCAGCCGAATGTCACCACCTCGACCGTCATCGCGTCAGTTCACTTCGACGTGGGGCGTGTCGTCGGTGAGCATGGCGGCGGTCAGCCGGCCGTCGAACTCGTACTCGGCCGGGCCCGTCATGAGGATGTGGTCGTCCGCCTCGCGCCAGTCGATGAACAGATCGCCGCCGGGCAGCGTCACCCGCACGCGCCGGCCGGTCCGCCCGAGGCGGGCTGCGGAGACGGCGGCGGCGCAGGCGGCCGAGCCGCAGGCGCGGGTGAGGCCGGCGCCCCGCTCCCAGACCTTCAGCACGATGTGCTCGGGCGAGACGATCTTCGCCAGCGAGATGTTGGCGCGCTCGGGAAAGACGGGGTGGTGCTCAAGCTCCGGCCCGTACTGGGCGAGGTCGATCCCGTCGAGGTCGTCCACCCAGAAGATGGCGTGCGGATTGCCGACATTGACGACGGCGGGCGCGCGCAGCAACGGGGCCTCGGAAGGCCCGGCCTGCAGTTCCAGCTCGCGCGTGTCAGCGACCGGGCCGGCGAGCGGGATGTCGGCCCAGCCGAAATGCGGCACGCCCATATCGGCGGTCACGCCGTCCGGCTTGACCGTACAGTCGAGCAGTCCGGCGACGCTCTCGAATACGAGGTGATGGCGGCCCGTGCGGCCGGCCTCGTAGAGCGCGATGCAGCGCGTGCCGTTGCCGCAGGCGCCAGCTTCCGAACCGTCCGCATTGACGATGCGCACGAAGGCACTCGTGCCCTCGTGGAGCGGCGGGTAGAGCGCCATGATCTGGTCGAAGGGCAGCACGTCGGCGCGGGCGAGCGCGCGCGCCTCCGCCGCCGGCACCGCGAGCGGCGCGTCGCGCAGGTCGAGGACGACGATCTCGTTGCCGAGACCGTTCATCTTGACGAAGGGTCGATTTTCCAGCGCTGCCATGGCTCGCGATCGTGGCGGATGATCGTCGCCCTTATATGGCGACAGCCCCGCCGATGGCCAGCGCCGATGCGCAGGGCCCGCAGGCATCGCATACCGCCGGGCACCCGCATGTTGCCGAAAAAGCCTAGCTTCTCCCTTGTCGCCCGGGCGGCGGTATGAATGGGAGTAACCACCTAGAGGCGCACGGCAAATCAAGCTATACGAACCCTTAGCCCGGTACGGTCGCGCACCCGCCGGCGAGTCGCAAATCGCTCGAGATTGTCGCCCCGGTCGGAGAGTTCGAAACTCAATGACGACGGTCTTCTATGATGACGATCCCTGGCAGGAAGTTCAGGGAAAGAAGTGGTCGCGGAAGACCCCCCGTCATTACCTTTACTGCATCAGGCAGGCGGCGCAGGCCTGCGGAATGACCGCGGAGCCGTTCCGAGCAACCCTGAGTGGCGACGGCATCTATTTCACCTGGCGGCCCTCGCTGAAGAAGATCTTTTCCGCCCCGCGCTTCAAGCTGGTGTTCCTGACGTTCGGCGTGCCGACGCAGACCAATGGCTGGCGGCGGCACGTGGCGTGGCTGCGCTTCCTGTTCGTCTGCCTCCTCGCGTCGGAGGTGCACGCCATGGACGAGCGCACCTATCGCTACCTGCGCTCCCACCGGTTCATCCGGCGCAAGCTGCACCGCGCCATGCCGCTGGTGGACGTCGCCTTCTTCGAGACCGAGCGCGCGCCCTCCTCGTTCCTGCTGGTGGTGGGCGACGCGGACCGGGACGAGGCGGTGGTCGACAGGCTGGCGGAGAGTTTCGACATCGTCCGCGTCTCGACCTCCAAGAAGTCGGACGGCGCGCGCGAGGCGGCCAATCCGTGGGTCCGGTTCCTGGTCGGCATCGACTATGAGGAGCTCAAGGCGCTCTATGCCGGCGCGGCGGCGCTCATCATGCCGATCTCGACCAACCGCCATGCCGCCGGCACCACCACGGTGACCGAGGCGGTGAGCGCCGGCTGCCCGGTGATCTCGAACTCGATCTCGCAAGTGTAAATACCTCCCGCTGCACCGCACCAGGCCGTCCCGGCACGATAGCATGACGGGCGTGCACATCCGGCCCCGACATGCGCCGCGGACCCTTGCGGCGCCTCGTTTTTCGCTTAGCGACACAGCGATGCCGGGGGGGCGCCGATCCGGTTGTTACCTAAATGCCTTAGACGATGGCGCCGACGTTCGGTCCGGCACACCGCGGCGCCGGGCGGTCCGCGATTCGCACAGACGACGCCTAGATGCGCATCCAGAGCTTCACCGAGCCGATCTGGTTGAAATAGCCCGTGTCGCTCGCCTGCGCGTCGTAGAACAGGCCGACGGTGACGTCGGACGCCGCCTTCGAGGTGATGCCGACGCCGGCGCCGAACAGCCAGGGCGAGACCTCCGCACCGGGAACGACGAACGTGCCGCCCCCGCCGGCGAAGGCCGCGGTCGCCTCGCTCGTCGTGTCGAGGGTGTTGTAGCCGGCCGAGCCGTGCGCGGTGAGATCGAGCGCGTCGGAGAGTTCGATGCGCAGGGCGAGTTCCGCCGTTATGAACAGCTCGCTGTAGTCCTGCGACTGGACGGAGAGATCGAGAGGCCCGGCGCCGCTCTCCTGGTAGTCGTCCGAATCGACCTTGAGATAGTCGAGCCGAAGCGTCGGCATGAGGGTGACGCCATCGCCGACCGCGAAGGTCTTCCGCAAGCCGGCGCTCAGCGCCAGCACCCGGCTGTCATAGTCGGCCTCGGCCGAACTGCCCATGAAGGAGATGCTGCGCGAGGTCGAGGTGTCGACGAGGCCGCCCTTGGCCGAGAACAGGACATCGAGCCCCGGCATGATCGCATGCGACCCGTAGAGGCCCAGCACGTAGGATTTGAGGTTCGCCGAGCTCGCGGCGATGCTCGCATTGGCCGGATCGGTATTGGACGTGACGGAATTGCTGGAGAAGGCGAACAGGCCGCCGAGCCGCGTATCCTCGCCCAGCACCGTGTCGGCGCCCATCGCGAAGCCGCCGCCGCTGATGTCGTAGCCGGGATTGCCGCTCAGCCCGGCCTGGCTGCCGGCCCCGCCGAGGGGCTGCACCCAGATCGTGCGATCCGCGTACGCGTCCGTGCCGGCCAGCCGGTTGGAGACGACCTGCCCGAGCATACGCTGGACGTTCGCCGTCGCCTGCGTCGCCGCGCCGGTGAGCACGGGCAAGGTCTCGCTCAGGGCGGCGGAGAGCGAATAGCCCGACAGGTCGTTGAGCACGCTCGTCACCGGCGCCATGGCGCCGGTCAGGCCGGCCTCCGTGCCGGCGACGGCATAGAGCGTGCGCGCGGCATCGACGGCGGACCAGTTCGCGGTGGCGGTGGCCGCGTTCTGATAGGGGCTGACGACATGGATATAGGTCATGTCGCCGGTGAAGAGGGCGGTCTCGTCATAGGCGCCGAGCAGCATCTGCGCCGTCGACGCATCTCCCTCGATGCCGCCATACAGGCTCATCAGGCTGCTGTCGGTGAGGGTGTTGAACAGCACCCGGCCCTGCGGCGTGATCGAGCCCAGCAGCGTGAAGGTGGTACCGTCCGGGCGGACGCCCTGGCCCCAGAAATAGCCGCTCTTGTAGCCGGTGATGATGAAGGTGCCCGCCTCGCTGGTGCCGAAGGCGGCCGGGCTGACGATGCGCCACGGCGTGCCTTCGGTCCACGCCCATTGCGGCGACAGGTTGCTCGGCACCACCTGTGCGGCTGGCGGCGTGAAGGTCGCGGGATCGTAGGGCACCATGTAGGCCCAATGGCTCACCAGCAGGTCGGTGCCGGTGATCATCTGCATCTCCATGGTGGTCGTCCCGCCCTCCACCTGCATCCGGCCGATGCCGATGGTGGTGGTGCCGCCATCCGTGGGGGTGAACACCATGGTGATCTCGCCGTCCGGCGTGACGAGGCCCTGGATGGTCGTGTCGGTGAGGCTGTCGGTGGGCCCAATCGCCAGCGTCGCCGAGCTCGTGCCGGTGAAGACGCCGTTCGTCGAGGTGCCGAGCGACCACAGGGTCTGGTCGCCGACGGGGATGGGGTTGGCGAAGCTGGTGCTGGGCGAGGCGAAGGCCAGCATCTGCGGGACGGTCACGTACCAGTAGGTGTCGCTGATCACCGGATCCCACACCGACTGCGCATGCGCCTCGCGGCCCGCGAACGGCAGCGCGAGGATCACCAGACCGCACAGACCGCCGACGCGTCGGCCCCGCTTCGGAATGCCCGCTTTCATATGCCCCCCAGCATGTCTGCCGGCACCGGACCGGCCCGATCCGGCGCAACGGCGCCCCGGGCCATCAGAAATGGCCGCGGTTCCGGAGGTCAAGCGCGCAGCGAACTGCGTCGGCAGGCACCCGGCGTCACCCTTGGTAACGCATTCAGCGGTGTGGAGATACTTTCATTCGCCCGCGGCGGCCAGACGCCGAAGCGTCCGCGCGGGGGAGGCCGCCTCCCGCCGGATGGCGGTCGCGCGACGGCGCCGTGCGATCGTTGAGGCAAAATGTCGCAGCCGCGGCGGGGCGGCGCCCGGAAGATGATGCGGGCCGCGCGGTCGGATGCGGCCCGGAAATGAAAAAAGGCCGGGTTGTTGCCCCGGCCTCTCCCAATGCCTCAACGGTCCCTGCCAGTACATCCGTGGTCAGGGACTGGAGACAATGCCTCAGGCGGCCTTGAGGTTGGCCGCCGACTGCTTGCCACTGCGGCGGTCGGCTTCGATTTCATAAGAAATCTTCTGGCCGTCGCTCAGGCCCGGAAGGCCCGCGCGCTCCACCGCCGAGATGTGGACGAACACATCCGGTCCGCCCTGGTCGGGCTGAATGAAGCCGTAGCCCTTCTGGCCGTTGAACCACTTTACAGTACCTGTCGCCATGACGATGTCCTTTCAGTCGACATAGGAATTCGATTGCCCGCACCGCGCGAGCGTCACGTTGGCATCGATTTGAGAGGAAATTCGCCCGGCGCAGCTCTGCGCAAAACTGAGTTCAACATGCAAGATCGATGATTAATGCTAGCCGAAACGCGCGCTTCCCACAAGACCCGTTCCATTTCGGCGCGAAACAAGCGCTACGGAGGTCGTGCAGGCGGCGCGTCCTTCACGTCATGCCGATCTCGGACGAGGCGGCGGCCCGATCATCCGGGTCGCCGCCGGCATCGCGATCAGAACCGGTAGTTCAGGCCGGCGCGAACGGTGTTGAAGTCCACGTCCACCTTGCGGCCGACATAGGTCTCCTCGCCGAGGTCGGTATAGAGATACTCGACCCGTGCGCTGATATTCTGCGAGAACGCATATTCGAGGCCGCCGCCGACCGTGTAGCCGACATGGGTGTTGCTCTCGTCGACGGGCGTCGAATAGTTGAAGCTCACCTTGTTCGAGCCATAGGCGAGACCGCCGGTCACATAGGGCAGCCAGGTGTCGAAGGCGTAGCCGAGCCGGGCGCGCAACGTGCCGAAATAGCGGAGCTTGCTGCTGACCGAACTGCCGCTGTCGAAGGTCGCGCTGTCGCTCAGGTCGGAATATTGCAGGTCCGCCTCGGCACCCAGCACGATCTGGTTGGCGAGCTGGTAGTTGTAACCGATCTGGCCGCCGACGAGGCCGCCATCCTGGTTGTCGAGCTTCAGCCCGCTGTTGAAATCGGAGGAGCCCCAGCCATAGCCGGCGTTCACGCCCAGATAGAAGCCCGTCCAGGTGAAGACGGGGACCGGCTCGACCGCCATGACCGGTGCCTTCACCGGCAGGTCGGCTGCGAAGGCGGAGGAGCCCAGCAGCAGCACTGCGACTGACGTCAGTATCCCGTTACGCATGTGACTTCCCTCGCGTGTATTTACTGATCGATGAATATCCTGCCACGCAACTGGTGTACCAGTGCTTAATGGTCACACTTCGTAGAGAAATGTTCGCCACCGAATTTGAAGCAAATTTCTAGATATCGCCGAATGTTACCGTTTGGGCGGTTTGTGGAGACTAGGTCGGAAGCGGTACAAGGCAAATATTACGTAGCGGCATCCCTATTATTCTACCTGATTGCTGCCGATTCCACCCGATACCCTCCGTCTTTGGTGGTAAGGGCGTGACGCTCAAAGGCGGCCGGCGTGGCAAGCCGGGCCGATGGCTAGTTCGGCGCGCCGGCCGGGTTGCCGTCTCGAAATGGCTGCGCGGGGGCAACGAAAATACAATAAAATCCGTCAATCTGTATAATGGTAGCGATAGGTCAACTGGAGGTAGAAAGAAAACGCTCCGCGAGCGGCACTGATTGGCCGATTATCGTCGAAAAATAGTAGCATTTTCTTACCTTATCTACTTGTCGTAACTTTTCCAAAATCTGCCTATAGTCATCGGGCGTGTACGACAGGTCACCCGATTTCAGGTCCCTTGCCCGGAGGACACAGGATGCGGCAGCAGACGAAGGTCTTGCTCGTGTACCCACGGTTTGCGGGTCCTTCGTTCTGGAACTTCCGTGAGACATGCTCGCTGGTGGGAGCGCGCTATCCGGCTCCTCCGCTCGGACTGATCACTGTCGCAGCGATGCTGCCTGAGCACTGGGTCCTGCGGCTGGTCGACTGCAACGTCGAGGAGCTGTCGGACCGCGATCTCGGCTGGGCCGATCTCGTGCTGATGAGCGGCATGCTGCCCCAGCAGGAGAATGCGCTCCGCCTGATCGACCGCGTACACGCCGCGGGCAAGCTCGTGGCCGTCGGCGGCCCGGATGCGACCTCCAGCCCGGAACTCTACGCCGCTGCCGACTTCCGCGTGCTCGGGGAGGCGGAGGACGTCATCGACGACTTCATCGCCGCCTGGACGTCCGGCGAGACGAAAGGCGACTTCACCGCGCCGAAGTTCCAGGCCGATGTGACGCGCTCGCCGGTGCCCCGCTTCGATCTCCTCACATTCAGCAACTACCTGTTCGTCGGCGTCCAGTTCTCGCGGGGGTGCCCGTTCACCTGCGAGTTCTGCGACATCATCGAGCTCTACGGCCGCGTCCCGCGCACCAAGACGACGGAGCAGATGCTCGCGGAGCTCGATGCGCTCTACGCGCTCGGCTATCGCGGCCATGTCGATTTCGTCGACGACAACCTGATCGGCAACAAGAAGGCCGTGAAGGCATTCCTGCCGGCGCTGATCGAATGGCAGAAGGCGCACAGCCACCCGTTCGAGTTTTCGACCGAGGCCTCGATCAACCTTGCCGACGACCAGGCCCTGCTGGCGCTGCTGTCGCAGGCGGGATTCTTCACCGTCTTTGTCGGCATCGAGAGCCCGGACGAGGACGTGCTGCGGTCCGCGCAGAAGAAGCAGAACACCCGGCGCGACATCGTCGTCAGCCTCGAGAAGATCTACGCCGCCGGCATTGTCGTGATCGCGGGCTTCATCCTCGGCTTCGACGACGAAAAGCCGGGCGCGGGCGCGAGAATGGCCGAGCTGATCGAGGATGCCGCTATACCTGTCAGTATGGTCGGCCTGCTCTACGCCTTGCCCAACACGCAGCTCACCACCCGGCTGGGCCGCGAGGGCCGGCTGTTCGCCAGCGACCATGTCGACGAGGGCGTGTCGGGCGACCAGTGTATCGCCGGGCTAAACTTCGACACGAAACGTCCGCGCATCGACATCCTGCGCGACTATCATCAGGTCGTGTCGTCCATCTACACGCCCCGCTCGTTCTTCGACCGGGTCCGGCGCGTGGGCGAGAAGCTCAGGCCGCCGCCGGCGGTGGACAAGAGCTTCAACTTCGGCCGCTCCATGGCGGATGCCCGCCTCTTCACGAGCTTCATGGTGAAGTCCGCGTTCAGGCATCCCCAGCTCGCCCTGCAGATGACGCGGCTGATCGGCCAGGGGATGAGGACAAATCCCGGCGCGGTCCCGGCCATGGTCAAGATGGCGATTTTCTACGCCCATCTCGGCCCCTTCGCCCGCTATGTGAGCGAGGAGATCGCCTCCCAGATCGAGGCGATCGAGGATGGCTCATGGGCGGCCCCGGAGCGCACGCCCGCCATCGTCATGACGGCCTGACTCGGACGCAAGCGCGGCGCCCGCCTCGTTCTCGACGAGCGCGGTCGCCCGCGAGAGGCGCCGCCACGCGGCCTTGCGAAAATGCCTTCCCATCCTGCCGGGTTCGTCGACATCGCACGGCCCGTGCGGTGCGCATCCCGGCGCAGGAGAGCGTGCCGACGCGCGTCCGGCGGATATTGTCGGGTTCGGTGGCCTGCGCCTCGCGCACGGCTTCATCGCACGGGATTTCGCCGGCGTCGTAGCGAAGCGGTGTATCGCGCTGGGATGAGATCAGTGAGAGACGAAATTCACGAAGAATTTCAATGCCGATTTGGTGGAGCCGAGGGGATTTGAACCCCTGACCTCTGCAGTGCGATTGCAGCGCTCTCCCAACTGAGCTACGGCCCCACGCTTCAGGCCGCGCCTTGTACGGTTCCCGCCCGCCCGCTGTCAAGGCGCCTCGACGCTCCGTTCCCCGGCCTTGTGAATCGGGGTTGCCGCAATGCGGCGGCGCCTTTAAGCATCATGACAAGCATACCCTCCGGTGCCTGCCCAAGGTCCCTCTTCCGAGGCTCGCGATGTACTCGCTTCTCTGGCTGTTCGACACGCTGATCACGCTCTATGTCTGGATTCTCATCGCCTCGGCCATCCTGTCGTGGCTGGTGGCGTTCAATGTCGTCAATCCGCACAATCAGGTCGTGCGCAGCATCGGCGAGTTCCTCTGGCGCGTCACCGAGCCGGTGCTGGCGCCGATCCGGCGGATCCTGCCCAATCTCGGCGGCATCGACATCTCGCCGGTGATCCTCATCATCGGCCTCTACTTCATCCGCAACCTCGTGTTCGAGATCCTGCTCTGAGCCGAAATCCCGCGCCGGGCGAAGTTGGGTCGCTGGGCGACGGGCACGCGCGCGCGTGGTGCGCGGCGCCGGAAGGGCTGCTCGTGACCGTGCGCGCCACGCCGCGCGGCGGGCGCGACGCGCTCGACGGTATCGTCACGCTGGCCGACGGGCGCGAGGCGCTGAAGCTGCGGGTCTCGGTGGCGGCGGAGGACGGCAAGGCCAACGCGGCGCTGGCCAGGCTGCTGGCAAAGGCCGCCGGCATTGCCCCGTCGCGGGTGGAGCTCGTCTCGGGCGCGACGGCGCGGCTGAAGACCTTCAGGCTGACCGGAGACGCGGCCGAGCTTTCCGCCCGGCTGGAGCAGGCGGTGGCGGGCTAGCGGTCACGGGAGAGGGCGGCTTCAGCCGTTCCAGCCGAAGGCCAGCTTTTCGAGCGTGCGCTCGCCGAAGGTCTCTGTGGAGCGGGCGACGCCCATGCCGCCGAGCGCGCGGTAGAACCCCAGCGCCGGCTCGTTCGCCGCCAGTGCCCACACGGCGAGCCCCTCGAAGCCGGCGCTGGCCAGTTCCTTGCGCGCATCGTTGAACAGGCGGCGGCCGAAGCCGAGGCCCTGATATTCGGGACGCAGATAGAGCTCGTAGATCTCGCCCTCATAGGGCAGGCCGCGGGCGCGGTTGCGCCCGACATTGGCGTAGCCGGCCACCGCGTCGCCGAGGGTGAGCACCAGCACGCGCGAGCCGCGCTTCAGCGCCGTCTCCCACCACAGGGGGCCGCGCCGCTGGATCATCTTTTCCAGCTCGGCGCCGGGAATGAGGCCACGATAGGCAACCCGCCAGGCCGAGTCGTGGATCTCGGCAATCTGGGCGGCATCGGTCGGGCGAGCCCGGCGAGTCTCGACAAGAAGCGTGCTCATTGCCCCCTGATGGGAGCAAATGCGCTCCCCGGGATCAAGGGCTTTCCTCCGCGAACGCACGATCGATCCACCAGGGCGTTGCACCGCCGCTACTTCGGCAGGCGGTGACAGGCCGTGGGGCGGCAGGGCGCGGGCGCCCTGTAAGGCTCAGACGCCCTCGGCTTCCTTGCGGCGCTCCTCGCGCTTGCGGTCGTTCGGGTCGAGCAGGCGCTTGCGCAGGCGAATCGACTTCGGCGTGACCTCGACCAGCTCGTCGTCCTGGATCCAGGCCAGCGCGCGCTCCAGCGTCATGCGGATCGGCGGGGTGAGGCGGACCGCCTCGTCCTTCGAAGTGGTGCGCACGTTGGAGAGCTTCTTGCCCTTCAGCACGTTCACCTCGAGGTCGTTGTCGCGGGTGTGGATGCCCACCAGCATGCCCTGATAGACCTTCCAGCCCGGCTCGATCATCATCGGGCCGCGATCCTCGAGGTTCCACAGCGCGTAAGCGACCGCCTCGCCCGCCTCGTTGGCGATCAGCACGCCGTTGTTGCGGCCGGCGATCTCGCCCTTGTAGGGCGCGTATTCGTGGAACAGGCGGTTCATGATCGCGGTGCCGCGGGTGTCGGTCAGCAGCTCCGACTGGTAGCCGATGAGGCCGCGGGTCGGGGCGTAGAACACGAGGCGCACGCGGTTGCCGCCGGACGGGCGCATCTCCACCATCTCGGCGCGGCGCTCGCTCATCTTCTGCACGACCACGCCGGAGAATTCCTCGTCGACGTCGATCAGCACTTCCTCGATCGGCTCCAGCGCCTCGCCGGTGTCCGCGTCCTTGGTGAAGACGACGCGCGGGCGCGAGACGGCGATCTCGAAGCCCTCGCGGCGCATGGTCTCGATCAGCACCGCGAGCTGGAGCTCGCCGCGGCCCGAGACGTAGAAGCTGTCCTTCTCGGACGATTCCTCGATCTTCAGCGCGACATTGCCCTCGGCCTCGCGCAGCAGGCGGTCGCGGATGACGCGGCTCGTCACCTTGTCGCCCTCGGTGCCTGCGAGCGGGGAATCGTTGACGATGAAGGTCATGGTCACGGTGGGCGGGTCGATCGGCTGCGCCTTGAGCGGCGTGTCCACCGAGAGGTCGCAGAAGGTCTCGGCGACCGTGCCCTTCTGCAGGCCGGCAATGGCGACGATGTCACCGGCAACGCCTTCCTCGATCGGCTGGCGCTCGATGCCGCGGAAGGCGAGGATCTTGGAGACACGGCCCTGCTCGACCAGCGTGCCGTCCTGCGCCAGCACCTTGACGGTCTGGTTGGGCTTCACCGAGCCGGAGGAGATGCGCCCGGTCAGCATGCGGCCGAGGAACGGGTTCGATTCCAGCAGCGTGCCGATCATCTTGAACGCGCCTTCCTCGACGGTCGGCTCGGGCACGTGCTCGAGCACCAGGTCGAACAGCGGCGCCATGCCCTGGTCCTGCGGACCCTCGGCCGAATGGGCCATCCAGCCATTGCGGCCGGAGCCGTAGAGGATCGGGAAGTCGAGCTGGTCGTCGGTGGCGTCGAGCGCCGCGAACAGGTCGAACACCTCGTTGATGACTTCCTGGGAGCGGGCGTCCTGGCGGTCCACCTTGTTGATCGCCACGATCGGGCGCAGGCCGACCTTCAGCGCCTTGCCGACCACGAACTTGGTCTGCGGCATCGGCCCCTCGGCGGCGTCGACCAGCACGATGGCGCCGTCCACCATGTTGAGGATGCGCTCCACCTCGCCGCCGAAATCGGCGTGGCCGGGCGTGTCGACGATGTTGATGCGCACATCCTTCCACACGACCGAGGTCGCCTTGGCGAGGATGGTGATGCCGCGCTCCTTTTCCAGGTCGTTGGAGTCCATCACGCGCTCGGCGACCCGCTGGTTCTCGCGGTAGGAGCCGGACTGCTTCAGCAGTTCGTCGACCAGGGTGGTCTTGCCGTGGTCGACGTGGGCGATGATGGCGATGTTGCGCAGCTTCATGAATCAAACACCAAAAAGCGGACCCGAAGGCTTCCGGGCCCGCAATGAATTTTGCGGCGCACTATACTCAGAACGCCCGTCAAGGCAATGACGGCGCCGCGCGGCACCCTGAAGCGCCCAAATTAGCGCCTGCCGCAGCGTGCGCGGGCCCTGCCGCGGCGCTCACTGCTCGTCGCGCAGCTCCCACAGGCGCCGGATCTGCGGCATCTTCAAAACCTCGCCGTCGGCGGTGCGCAGCCACGCGACCTCGCGGTGGGCCGGGGCCTGCGTCATGGCGAAGGCGACGGCGTCGTCGAGCGAGCCGAACTCGTAGCTGTCCGGCCAGGTATCGGGGGCGTCGACGGTGTGGGATGGGGGCCAGTATTGCAGGCGCACGGCGGCATGTTCCGTGGTCATGCGCATTTCCTCCTCGCAAACGGGTTCGCACCGATTCCGGCACGCGCCCGCGCAGGGGCGCGGCGGACGAGGACAACGCGCCGGTCGGCGGAAGGTTCCCGACCGGACGAAATAGGTGTGCGCGGGTTCGCCCTATCTTGAAGAGAGGGCCGCAACGACCCAGTCTTCTTGGGACAACGAAGCCGAGGGACGACACATGAGCGATACCGATGGCCGCGAGCCGATCAACCCCGCCGACTATCCCGAGAAGGAGGTCGACGAGGCGATCGAGGAAAGCATGCCGGCGAGCGACCCGCCTTCCTTCAGCGGCATCACCGGCAACGAGCCCCCGCCGCCGCGCGAAGGGGCCGAGCGGTCCGAGGAGGACGTGGACGAGGCGCTGGACGAGAGCTTCCCGGCGAGCGATCCGCCCTCCTTCACGCCGGTCACCGGGGTCAAGGAGGACGACTGAGCGCTAGCTGCCGATCCCCGGCCCGGTCGGGCCGGGCGTCGAGCGGCGCGCCCAGGGGCCGAAGCGCGCATCGGGGCGCGCGGCGCGCAGCATCATCATCTCGCCGACATTCTCCGGCGAGAGCAGCCCGACCAGCCTGCCGGCGGCGTCGAGCACGCCCACCACCGGCGCCCTCTTCTCGGTGAGCAGGCGCAGCGCCGCGTCGAGCGGGGAGCGCACCGGCACGGTCGGCACCTCGCCCTGCATCGCCTCGATCACCGAGGAGGCCGGCCCGCTCTTCTGCAGCGCGTGGATCATGGCGTCGCGCGTGAGCACGCCGCGCAGGTGCCCCGCGCCGTCGACGACGGGAAATTCCTTCTGGGTGGTGCGGATCAGCGCCTCGGCCGCGTCGCCCACGCTCGCCTGCGGGCCCAGCGTCTCGAACTGGGTGATCATCGCGTCCTGCACCAGCAGCCCCTGCGCCGCCTGCTTCATCTGCACCGAGCCCGCCTCGCCGGAGGCAGCTAGGAAGACAAAGATCGCGATCACGATCAGCATCGGGTTGCCGAAGATGCCGAGGAAGCCGAGCCCGATGGCGAGCGCCTGGCCGATCGAGGCCGCGGTCTGGGTCGCCTGGGCATGGCCCATGGTCATGGCGAGCAGCGCGCGCAGCACCCGCCCGCCATCCATCGGGAAGGCCGGGATCAGGTTGAACACCACAAGGAAGATGTTGGCGGCCGCCAGCTTGGCGACGAGGCTCACCTGCGGGTTCTCGATGTTCTCGATGTGCTCCATGCCGACATGGCCGCCGAGGAACAGCAGCAGCACCGCCGCGATGACGACGTTGACCAGCGGCCCGGCGATGGCGACCACGAGCTCCTCGGAGGGCTTCTCCGGGATGCGCTCCAGCCGGGCGATGCCGCCGAACGGCCACAGCGTCACCTCCGGCGTCTTCACCCCGTAGCGCCGTGCGGCGACGATGTGGCCGAACTCGTGCAGCAGCACGCACAGGAACAGCAGCGCCACGAAGGCGACGCCCTCCCAGGCCGCGCCGCTGCCGCCCTGCCGGTAATAGGCCGCCCAGATCCAGACCAGGAACAGCAGGAAGGTCACGTGGATGCGGACCGCCGTGCCATAGACATGTCCGACGGTAAGCGACCAGGGCATGGGGCATCTCCTCGAGGCAGGGTGGCGTTACCATAGCCCTGCCGCGCCTGCATGACAGCGGATTTGCACGGACCTCCCGGGCGGCTTTCGGGGAACCCCTGCCGCGTCCTCGTGTTGCCTCACCAAAGAGGAGGCTTCTCATGGACACGATGAGCACGGAAAAGGCCGTCGATCACGTCTGGGGCATGATGGACGACATCCGCACCTGCATGCTGGTCTCGAAGCAGGGGCTCACCCTGCGCGCCCGGCCGATGCACGCGATCACCGCGCGCGAGGAGGGCTGCGTCTGGTTCCTGTCCGACCGGCGCGGCCACAAGGACGAGGAGCTCCAGCGCGAACCGCAGTCGGCGCTGGTCTTCGTCGACAAGTCCGGGCGCGACTTCCTGTCCGTCACCGGCGAGACCGAGGTCGTGCAGGATCGGCGCAAGATCGACGATCTGTGGAGCGAGGGCGCCGCGGCCTACTGGCCCGAGCAGGGCAGGAACGACCCGAATATCGAGGTGCTGCGTTTCGTGCCCGAGAACGCGGAATATTGGGACGGCCCGGCCAATGGCGCGCTGGTCGCGCTCAAGCTGGTGAGCGCGCGCATGGCCGGCCGCAAGCCGGACCTCGGCGAGAACCGCAAGGTGCCGCTGGACTGACGCGCCCTTGCGCGCTCCGGCCCGGCACGACGAAGGGCGGCCCCGCTGCGGGGCCGCCCTTTATCGTTGTGTGATCCTTGCGCGCGGCGAGGAGGGATCAGCCGCCGGTCAGCTTGTTGCGGTTGGCGAGGGTGCGCAGGCGCAGCGCGTTGAGCTTGATGAAGCCCTGCGCGTCGCGGTGGTCGTAGGCGACCGCGCCTTCCTCGAAGGTCACGAGGTCCTGGTTGTAGAGCGAATAGGGGCTCTCGCGGCCGACGACGTCGACATTGCCCTTGTAGAGCTTCACCCGCACCTGGCCGGTTACCAGTTCCTGGCTCTTGTCGATCAGCGCCTGCAGCATCTCGCGCTCGGGCGAGAACCAGAAGCCATTATAGATCAGCTCGGCATAGCGCGGCATGATCTCGTCCTTGAGATGCGCCGCGCCGCGGTCGAGCGTGATGCTCTCGATGCCGCGATGGGCCACCAGCAGGATGGTGCCGCCGGGGGTCTCGTAGACGCCGCGCGATTTCATGCCGACGAAGCGGTTCTCGACCAGGTCGAGCCGGCCGATGCCGTTCTCCCTGCCGAGCGCGTTGAGCTTCGTGAGCAGGGTCGCCGGCGACATCTTCTCGCCGTCGATGGCGACCGGGTCGCCCTTCTCGAAATCGATGGTGATGTAGGTCGCCTTGTCGGGCGCGTCCTCGGGCGAGATGGTGCGCATATAGACCATCTCGGGCGCTTCCTGCGCCGGGTCCTCGAGCACCTTGCCCTCGGACGAGGAGTGCAGCAGGTTCGCGTCGACCGAGAACGGCGCCTCGCCGCGCTTGTCCTTGGCGATCGGGATCTGGTGGCTCTCGGCGAACTCCAGCAGCCTGGTGCGGGAGGCGAGGTTCCATTCGCGCCACGGCGCGATGATCTTGATGTCCGGCTCGAGCGCGTAATAGCTCAGCTCGAAGCGCACCTGGTCGTTGCCCTTGCCGGTGGCGCCGTGGGAGACGGCGTCGGCGCCGACTTTGCGGGCGATCTCGATCTGCTTCTTGGCGATCAGCGGGCGGGCGATCGAGGTGCCGAGCAGGTACTGCCCCTCATAGACCGCGTTGGCGCGGAACATCGGGAACACGTAGTCGGAGACGAACTCCTCGCGCACGTCCTCGATGAAGATGTGCTCGGGCTTGATGCCGAGCATCTCGGCCTTCTTGCGCGCCGGCTCCAGCTCCTCGCCCTGGCCGAGGTCGGCGGTGAAGGTCACCACCTCGCAGCCATAGGTGGTCTGCAGCCATTTGAGGATCACCGAAGTGTCGAGACCGCCCGAATAGGCAAGTACCACCCGCTTGACGTCGCCAGTCATGTTCCGTTCCGCACGAGAGAGAGGGGGCCGAGGCCGTCTCCGGCCGCAGGCGCCCGGGCCTGAAAGCGCGCGGACTATAGGCATGGCGCGGCGCGGTGCAAGCCCGCAACCGTCAGACGCGTCCGCCCGTCAGGGCGCGGGCGGGCGCGTGGGCAGGGTGTCGGGCATCGGCAACGTCGCGCGCGGAAGCGTGGGCGTCGGTGCGGGCGTGGGGGCCGGCGCGGGCAGCGCATGAGCCGGCGGGGCGGGCGGCGCGGGAGGGTTCGGCTCGGCGGCCGGCGGCCCGGGTGGGGCGGCGGGGGGCGGCGTGCCGAGCGGTTTCCAGAAGCCGGCGGTCCATCCCGCCACCAGCCAGTAGGCGAGCCCGCCCGCGAGGCCGCCGCCGAGTATGTAGAGCGTGCCGTCGTCGAAGGGGACCGGCGTGTCCGAATAGGGCGAGAACAGCGCCGCCGCCACCAGCGCCGAGACCGCGCCATTGGCGGCGTGGAAGATCCAGGAGCGGATGGCGAACATCTCGGCGAACAGGATGCCGATGGCCGCGACCGCCCACATGGCGAGCATCACCGCCATCAGCGCGAAGCTCGCCGCCGCCAGCGCGTCGAACAGGGCCGGGGCATGCACGGCCACCGCACCGGAGAGCAGGTCGCCGATCCGCCAGTAGCCGACCATGATGACAACCATGGTCGCGATCATCCCGACGACGATGCCGAGCGGCACCAGGAGCACGCGAAGCAGCAGGCGCAGAAGATTGTCCATCGCGCTCACACCTGCCTGTGGCAGACGGCCTCGACATTGTGCCCGTCGGGGTCGAGTACGAAGGCGCCGTAATAGGTCGGGTGGTATTGCGGGCGCAGGCCCGGCGGGCCGTTGTCGCGCCCCTCGGCGGCCAGCGCGGCGGCGTAGAAGGCGTCGACCGCCTCGCGATCGTCGGCCGCGAAGGCGACATGAACCCGCCCGCCGGTGAGCGCGCCGCCGGTGCCGATCCAGAAGAACGGCTTGCCGCCGACGCCGAAGCCGGCATGGGCGTCCCCGCCGGTCTGGTCGGGCGTCACCTCCATGACGATGCTGACGCCGAGCGGCGCCAGCGCCGCCTCATAGAAGGCGCGCGAGCGCTCGAAATCGGCGACGGGAAATCCGACATGGTCCAGCATCGCACACTCCCTCCGCCCGGCGATCTCGCCCGGCTCATCGCGTTCGCTACTCGGCCGCCGCCATGGCGCGCAGCGCCAGCCGCTCGCGGGCGGAGAGCTTTTCGGTCTCGCTCTTGAGCTGGCCGCAGGCGGCGAGGATGTCGCGCCCGCGCGGCGTGCGCACCGGGCTCGAATAGCCGGCGCGGAACACGATGTCCGAGAACGCCTCGATCGTCTCCCAGTCCGAGCACTCGTATTTCGTGCCCGGCCACGGGTTGAACGGGATCAGGTTGATCTTGGCGGGAATGCCGGCGAGCAGGCGCACCAGCGCCTTGGCGTCGGCCGGGCTGTCGTTCACGCCCTTCAGCATCACGTATTCGAAGGTGATGCGCTTGGCGTTCGACGCCGCCGGATAGGTGCGGCAGGCCTCGAGCAGCGCCTTGAGCGGGTACTTCTTGTTGATCGGCACCAGTTCGTCGCGCAGCTCGTCGCGCACCGCGTGCAGCGAGATGGCGAGCATCGGGCCGACCTCGCGGCCGAGCTTCTCGATCTCCGGCACCACGCCCGAGGTCGAGACGGTGATGCGGCGCTTGCCGATACCGAGGCCTTCGCCGTCGGCCAGGATCTCGATCGCCTTCGCCACCGAATCATAGGCGTAGAGCGGCTCGCCCATGCCCATGAACACGATGTTGGTGACCAGCCGGTCGCCCTCGGTCGGCAGGCCGGGGCCGGTGGCGCGCTCGCGGCCCGGATAGTCCCCGAGCCGGTCCCGCGCGACCATCACCTGGGCGACGATCTCGGCCGCCGTGAGGTTGCGCACAAGACGCTGCGTGCCGGTGTGGCAGAAGGAGCAGTTCAGGGTGCAGCCGACCTGCGAGGAGACGCACAGCGTGCCGCGGTCGCTCTCGGGGATGTAGACCATCTCCACGTCGTGCGGCCTGTCGCCCGCGATGTCCGGCGGCAGGCGCAGCAGCCATTTGCGGGTGCCGTCATTCGACACCTGCTCGACCACGACCTCCGGCCGGTCGAGGGTGAAGGCGGCGCCGAGCTTCTCGCGCAGGCCCTTGCCGACATTGGTCATCTCGTCGAACGAGGTGACGCCGCGCAGATAGATCCAGTGCCAGAGCTGGGCGACGCGCATGCGCCGCTCGCGCTCGGCCACGCCGATCTCGCCCAGCGCCTCGGCAAGGCCGGCTCGGTCGAGCCCGGCGAGCGAGCGACGGGTGTCCTTCGCCGGGACGCCGGGCGTGGGGGCGTCGGCCTTGGGGACATCGGGCTTGGGGGCAATGGCCGCGCCCGCCCCGGCGGCCTCGGCCGCTGTGGTATCGATCAGGTTCATCGCTTTGTCGAAGATGCGTGTTTGCGCGCCTCATAGCACAGGCCGGCGCGCGAGGCGAATGCGCGTTACTTCAGCGGCACCCAGATGTCGATGACGAGGTCGTCCTGCGAGGTGGTGCGCGGGTCGGAGCGGTATTCCTCGATATAGAGGTCCTGCGCCTCGAGGTCCTTGGCGTCGAGCAGGTTGGCGATCTGCTCGTAGGTCGGGTCCATCGCGTCGTAGGGCCCGCGATGGGTGAAGCGCAGCGCCTTGCCGGCGGGCGAGGCGGAGAAGTCGAAGCCTTCCTTCGGCTTCTCGGTGGTGGCACCGGTGAAGGGGACCTCGGCCTCGAAGCGGAAGCCGTTATCGTCGGTGCTGGTGTAGAGGATGAAGGCGGCGCCGCTCGGCTTCAGCTTCAGCCGGTCCATCTCGGCATAGATCTGCTTCAGCGTCGCGACGATGGTGTCGAACCCCTCGTCCCAGTCGCTGTAGCCCTGCTTCGCCAGCACCGGCACCGGCTGCATCATGGCGAGGTCGCCGAAGCTGTCCGGCCGCTTCAGGGGATCTCCGCCGAGCGGCACCGCCTGAGTCTCCACCGCCTTGGGATCGACGACCGGCGGGGCGACCATGCTGCCGCCGGTCGGCGCGTCCGCGCCCTTGTCGGCCGTGCCCTTGTCGGTCGCGCCCGTATCGGCCGCGCCTTCATCGGGCTGCGCCATGGAGCCGGCATCGCCCGGTGGCGCGTCCGGCGCCTGCGCGTGAAGCGGCAGCGCGGGGGCCAGCAGGACCGGCAGCAGCGCGAGCCGGGCCAGCAACAGGCGGACGGGCGGAGGTATCATCGACATCGGGTCACCGCGGGCAGCGCAAAGGCTGGCGTCTGTTCTAGCACCGACGGCGGCGGCCCGCGACGGGCGTTCGGTCCCACCCCGGACCGCTCGCGCGATCGTGGCCCGTCGTGGCCCGCCCGCCACGCGCCGGCCAAGGGAGGGACGGGGCGGGTCGAGTCCGTCAGGGCGTCGCGGGCGTCCCCCGGCCGATGCCGACATATTTGAAGCCGCGCCCGACCAGGTCCTGCGGCGGGTAGATGTTGCGCAGGTCGACGACGGTGGGGCTCTTCAGCAGCGTCTTCAGGCGGTCGAGATCGAGGGCGCGGAACGCGTCCCACTCGGTGATGATGACGAGGCAGTCCGCGCCTTCGGCGCATTCATAGGCGCCCTCAGCATAGACCACCCCGCCGGGCAGCACCTTGCGGGCCTCGTGCATCCCCACGGGATCGTAGGCGCGCACCTTGACGCCGCGGTCGAGCAGCGACTGCACGATGTTGATCGCCGGGCTGTCGCGCATGTCGTCGGTGTTGGGCTTGAAGGTGAGGCCGAGCACCGCGACCGTGGCCTCGCGCGGCGGCACGTCGAGCGCGGCGAGCACCTTGCGCGCCATGGCGGACTTGCGGGTCTCGTTCACCGTGGTGACGGTCTCGATGAGGCGGATCGGCGTGCCCGCCTCCTGCGCCGTGCGCGTCAGCGCCAGCGTATCCTTGGGAAAGCAGGAGCCGCCATAGCCAGGGCCGGCATGCAGGAACTTCGGGCCGATACGCCCGTCGAGGCCGATGCCGCGCGCGACCTCCTGCACATTGCCGCCGACCTTCTCGCACAGGTCGGCCATCTCGTTGATGAAGGTGATCTTCATGGCGAGGAAGGCGTTGCTGGCATATTTGATCAGCTCTGCCGTGTTGCGCTCGGTGAACAGGATCGGCGCGGCGTTGAGCGAGAGCGGGCGGTAGAGCGCGGCCATCACCTCGCGGGCGCGCGGATCGGTGGTGCCGATCACCACCCGGTCCGGGCGCTTGAAGTCCTCGATGGCGGCGCCTTCGCGCAGGAACTCCGGGTTCGAGACAACGGCGATGTCGGCGCCCGGCGCGGCCTCGTGGATGATGTGCTCGAGATCGCTGCCGGTGCCCACCGGCACGGTCGACTTGGTGACGACGACGGTGAAGCCCTCGGCCGCCCGCGCGATCTCGCGCGCCGCCGCCTGGACATAGGACAGGTCGGCATGGCCGTCGCCCCGGCGCGAGGGCGTTCCGACGGCGATGAACACGACGTCCGCCTCGCGCACGGCCTGGGTCAGGTCGGTATCGAAATGGAGGCGGGAGGCTTCCACGTTGCGCCGCACCAGATCGTCGAGGCCGGGCTCGAAGATGGGTATCTCGCCGCGTTTCAGGCGCTCGATCTTGTCGGCATCCTTGTCGATACACGTCACTTCATGACCGAAATCGGAGAAGCAGGTCCCCGAAACGAGGCCGACATAGCCGGTACCAATCATCGCAACGCGCATGCGAAACCCAACCCCATTATAGATTTGCCGCAATCGGCGGGTGAGACAGAGATACCTTTGCTTATCAAATCCGCGCAGGTGCAGCGAGGCTGCTCTCGCCCTCCGCATCCTTTTTCCCGCACTGCGACAATCCTGTGAATGCCGGGGCCGCTGCGCCATGCCGCGAGCAGCGGAACGGAAGGCCGCGCGGGGGAGGTCAACGGCTAGGCGACGTGGGCCCGCAAGGAATATTACGTAAAGTAAAGTATAGGGGCCTCCGGCGAGGCTATTTCCCTACATTAGACTAATTAAAAACAGTGAGTTACCAAATGTTTAGTTGACATACGGGGGTTGTGGGACGATTACCCCACGCGACGGCCTAGTCGAACCTGTCCTTCGGTCATTCGTTCCAGCTCATGCGCATCAACTTCCCGCTCAACCTGCGTGCTGTCCTGACCGCCGGCGCGCTCATGCGGGCGGCTGTCGTTGCCGCGGTGCTGGCGGGCATCGGCCCGGCCTTCGCCGACGTCACGCTGAAGGACGTCACCGGCCGCGAGGTGCATCTCGATGCGCCCGCCCACCGGCTGCTGATCGACGACGGACGCTATCTCATCGCGCTGGCGCTGATTAATCCGGACCCGGTGAGCGTGCTGGCGGCGTGGCCGCACGACATCAACCGCATCGGCAAGGCCACCTACGCGGCCTATGAGAAGAAGTTCCCCGCCATCGACAAGCTGGCGCGGGTGGCGAGCTCGGCGGGCAGCCTGTCGGTCGAGCAGGTGATCGCGGCGCGGCCGGACCTTGCCGTGTTCTCGCTCGGCTCCCAGCCCACCGAGGAGCAGCGCTCGCGCATCGAGGCCGCCGGCATCCCCGTCGTGGTGATCGACTTCTTCACCCATCCGCTCGCCAATCTGGAGCCCAGCCTTCGCCTGCTCGCCGCCGCCACCGGGCGCGAGGCGCAGGCCGAAGCGTTCCTCGCCTTCCGCCGGGCCCGGCTCGACGCGGTGAAGGCGAAGCTCGCCGACCTCAAGCCCGACGAGCGCCCGCGCGTCTTCCTCGAGCCGCACGCGGCGATGACCTCGGACTGCTGCAATTCGCCCGGCAAGGGCAATGTCGGCGACATCATCGAGGCCGATGGCGGCACCAATATCGGCGCGGCGGTGATCCCGCGCGCCTTCGGCAAGCTCAACCTCGAATACGTCATCTCCCAGGACCCGCAGGTCTACATCGCCACCGGCGGCAGCCACATGGAAGGCACGGCGGGGCTCCTGATCGGACCGGAATACACGGCCGCGAAGGCGCGCGAGACGCTGGCGCGGGTCGTCTCGCGCCCGGGCTTTTCCGGGCTGGCGGCTGTGCGCGACCACCGGGTCCACGGCCTGTCGCACCAGATGCTGAACTCGCCGCTCGATATTTTCACCGTCGAGATCCTGGCCAAGTGGATCCACCCGGAACGCTTCAAGGACCTCGACGTGGACGAAACCGTGCGGGAAGTGAACGAGCGCTTCCTTGCCGTGCCGGTCGAGGGCCCGAACTGGGTCGACCTCGATTGATGCTCGCCGGTCGCCGGGGCCTGCGAGCACTCCCGATCCCCTTCAACGGAGAAACGCCATGCTGATCGACGCGATTTCCGCCCGGTACCGCCCGCGCCTGCTCGGGTCCGCCGCCCTCGCGACGCTTGCCGTCGTCGCCCTCACGGGCATCGCCTCGGCCGAGCCGCAGTTCGTCACCTCGGTCCAGCCGGCCGCCGGCCTCTACGAGGCGGTGTTCAGCGCGCCGATGAACCGCGTCTACGTCGCCGCCGCCGGCACCCGCGGGGCCACCGACACCAGCGTCATCGCGCTCGATCCCAAGACGCTGGAGACCAAGGAGACGATCGCGTTCGGCGACGACCCGGTCTACGGCCTCGGCATCAACAACGCGACCAGGACGCTCTACGGCACCCAGACGCGCGACGGCAGCGTGGCGGCGGTCGATCTCGCCACCGGCAAGATCGTCGCCAAGATCAGCTCCGGCGAGAAGGCGCATGTGCGCGAGGTCGCCGTCGACGAAGCGGCGAACCGCGTCTACGCCACCATTACCGGCATGCGCGGCAAGCCGAGCGCGGTGTGGGTCATCGACGGCGCCACCAACAAGATCGTCGACACGATCGGCGACCTGCCCGGCGCCGTCACCGGCATCTCGCTCGATGCCAAGGGCAAGCGGCTGTTCCTCTCGGCGCTGGAGGGCAACGAGGTCATCGTCGTCGACCTCGCCACCAACAAGCAGGTTAAGTCCTTCCCCTCGGGCGGCAAGGGCTCGATCAACCTCGCCTATGACGCCAGCGGCGATCAGGTGTTCGTCGCCAATATGGGCTCGGACGACGTGACCGTGCTCGACGCCAAGGACGGCTCGCTGATCAAGACCATCGCGACCGGCAACGGCCCGCTCAGCCTCGCCATCGACCCCGAGCGCAGCGTGCTCTACGTCGCCAACCGGCAGGGCGGCTATGTCACGCTGGTCGACACCAAGACGCTGGAGCCGATTGCCAACGTCGTCACCGGATCGATGCCGCAGACCGTGGCGATCGATACCGCGACCGGCAATGCCTATGTCACCAACAAGCTGAAGGCGCCGATGCGCCCCCGTCCGCCCGCGCCGCCGGCCGGCGCCGAGAAGGGTGCGGCGGCGGACGGGCCGCCGGCGGGTGGTCCGCGCGGGCCGCGCGTGCCCATGGTCGACCCCTTCGGCGACACCGTGTCGCTGATCAAGCCCTGATCGGCTAGCGCCAGGAGCGGACCTTCCCGATGACTCCCCGCCCGATGACAGCCCGATCTCAAGGAGCGACGCGTATGCGCGATGCCGGAGAGCAGGCGGCGTTCGCCCCTGCCTTGCCCTTCGCGCTGGTGTCGGACCGCGAGACCGTCGTCGGGAAGGGAAGCCTCGGCGTCGTGGCGCCGGGTACCGCGCCGCTGGAGGCGCGCGTGCGCGCGCTTCTGGCCGCGCGGCCGGAGGGGCCGCGCCTCGTGCTCGGCGCGCTGCCCTTCGATGCCGGCGCGCCCGCCCATCTGTTCCAGCCGGCCGAGGTCGCGCGCAGCGGCAGCCGCGCCTGCTTCGCCGCCGCCTTTCCCCCGCCGGCGCTCGTGCGCCCCGCATCCGCCCACCCGGCATCGGGTGCGCCGCGCCGCTGGACGGCGCATGCCGAACCTTCGCTCGCCGCCTACCGCGCCGCCGTGGCCGAGGCGCTGCGCCGGCTCGAGCGCGGCGACGAGGGGCTGCGCAAGGTGGTGCTCTCGCGCAGCCTGCGCCTCGCCTGCGACCGGCCGATCGAGACCTCGCACGTGCTGCGCGCGCTCGCCGAGGACCCGCTGGTGACGGCCTATTGCGTGCCGCTGCCGGAGCGCGAGGCCGGCCATGCGCGCGCGCTGGTCGGCGCCACGCCCGAGCTTCTCGTGTCGCGGCAGGGCACGCAGGTGCTCTCGCGCCCGCTCGCCGGCTCCGCCCGCCGCTCGCCGGATGCGGGCGAGGACCGCGCAGCGGCCGAGGCGCTCTCCGCCTCCGACAAGGACCGGCGCGAGCACCGCGAGGTCGTCACCGCTATCCTCGACCAGCTCGCGCCCTATTGCGCCGAGCTCGGTACGCCGGACGGCACGAGTTTGACCTCGACGGCGACCATGTGGCATCTCGGCACCCGCATCGTGGGGCGGCTGCGCGACCCGTCGGTCTCCTCGGTGGAGCTCGCCACGCGGCTGCACCCCACCCCGGCGGTGTGCGGCACGCCGCGCGAAGCGGCGGCAAAGCTCATCGCCGAGCTCGAAGGCTACGACCGCGGCTTCTATGCCGGTGCAGTCGGCTGGTGCGACGAGGCGGGCGACGGCGCCTGGCACGTCGCCATTCGCTGCGCCGAGATCGAGGGCGGGCAGGCGAGGCTCTATGCCGGTGCCGGCATCGTGCCCGGTTCCGACCCGGTCGCGGAGGGCGAGGAGACCTCGGCCAAGTTCGCCGCGCTGCTTCGCGCGCTCGGCGTCGGCGAGGAGGACGTGCCGGCGGAGGATATGGAGTGAAGCCTCTTTCCCAGGTCTGGCCGGCGGAATTCGCCGAACGCTACCGCGCCCGGGGCTATTGGCGCGGCGAGACCTTCCCGGCCATGCTGCGCGAGCGCGCGGTGCGCTTTGCCGACCACCTCGCCGTCGTCGGCGCCGACCAGCGCTGGACCTATGCCGAGCTGGAGCGGCACGCGGAGCGCATCGCCGGCGGGCTGCTCGCGCTCGGCCTCGCGCCCGGCGACCGGGTGGTGGTGCAGCTTCCCAATATTCCCGAATTCCTGTCGGTGGTGTTCGCGCTGTTCCGGGCGCGGATGATCCCGGTCTATGCGCTGCCGGCCCATCGCAGCGTCGAGATCGTGCATTTCGCCCGCACCGCCGAGGCGCGCGGCTACATCATCGCCGAGCGCCATGACGGCTTCGACTATCGCCCCCTCGCGCAGGAGGTGTGCCGCGAGGTGCCGGAAATCGCGCATGTGGTCGTGGTCGGCGAGGCGGGTCCCTTCACCGCACTCGACGCGCTGCCCGAAGGGGCGGCGGAAAAGCTGCCGGCGGACCCGGACCCGTCAGAGGTCGCCTTCCTGCAGATTTCGGGCGGCTCGACCGGGCTTTCCAAGCTGATCCCGCGCACCCATGACGACTACATCTATTCCTTCCGCGCCAGCGCCGAGATCTGCGGGCTGACACCCGAAAGCGTCTATCTCGCCGCGCTGCCGGTCGCGCATAATTTCCCCATGAGTTCGCCCGGCGTGTTCGGCGCGCTCCATGCCGGCTCGAAGGTGGTGATGAGCCCCTCGCCGAGTCCCGAGGTCGCCTTCGAGCTGATCGCCCGCGAGAAGGTGACGATCACCGGCCTCGTGCCGCCGCTCGCCCTGCTGTGGCTGCAGGCGGCGGGCAGGACCCAGCACGACCTGTCCTCGCTCGAGGTGCTCCAGGTCGGCGGCGCCAAGTTCATGCCGGAAGCCGCGCGGCGCGTGCGCCCGACGCTCGGCTGCACGCTGCAGCAGGTGTTCGGCATGGCCGAGGGGCTGGTGAACTACACCCGCCTCGACGACCCGGAGGAGATCATCGTCTCCACCCAGGGCCGGCCGATCAGCCCGGACGACGAGGTGCTGATTCTCGACGACGCCGGCGATCCGGTGCCCGAGGGCGAGCCGGGCAACCTGCTCACGCGCGGGCCCTACACGATCCGCGGCTACCACAACAATGACGGCGCCAATGCGCGCTCCTTCACCGCCGACGGCTTCTACCGCACCGGCGACGTGGTGCTGCGCACGCCCGAGGGCTACCTCGCGGTGCAGGGCCGGGCGACCGACCACATCAACCGCGCCGGCGAGAAGATCTCGGCCGAGGAGATCGAGGACCACCTGCTCTCGCATCCGGGCGTGTTCGACGCCGCCGTGGTGTCGCTGCCGGATGAGTATCTGGGCGAGCGTTCCTGCGCCTTCGTGATCCCGGACGGGGAGAAGCCGAAGGCGGCGGCGCTGAAGGCGTGGGTGCGCGCGCGCGGCCTCGCCGACTTCAAGGTGCCGGACCAGATCGTGTTCGTCGACGCCTTCGAGACCACGGCGGTCGGCAAGGTCTCGCGCAAGGAGCTGCGCGCCAGCCTGCGCCGCCGCTTCCTCGAGAGCGCCGGGGCGGAGGGCTGAGCATGAACGCGCCCAAGGCCGGACTGCCGACCATCGCGCCCTACGATCTGCCGCGCGCGCAGGAGCTGCCGAAGCCCCGCGCGCCCTTCCGGCTGGAGCGCGCGCGGGCGGCGCTGCTGATTCACGACATGCAGAACTATTTCCTGCGCGTCTTCACGCCCGATGCCTCGCCCATCTCCCCGGCGATCGCCAACATCGCGGCGCTGGCCGCGGCGGCGCGGCGTGCGGGCGTGCCGGTGTTCTACACCGCGCAGGAGGGCGACCAGGATAGGCGCGACCGCGGGCTTCAGGCCGAGCTCTGGGGGCCGGGCATGAGCTGGGCGCCCGAGCACCAGCCGATCGTCGATGCGCTGCGCCCGGAAAAGGGCGACCATGTGCTGGTGAAGCACCGCTACAGCGCCTTCCAGCGCTCGAACCTCGAGGAGCTGATGCGCGCGCGCTCGCGCGACCAGCTCGTCATCTGCGGTGTCTACGCCCATATCGGCTGCACGCTGACGGCTGCCGACGCGTTCATGCGTGATATAGAGCCCTTCATGGCCGCCGACGCGCTGGCCGACTTCTCGCGCGCCAAGCACGAGCTTGCCCTGTCCTACGTGGCGGATGTGTGCGGCGTGCCGCTGACCACGGCGCAGATCCTGGAGGTGCTGTGATGGCCATCGAGCCCGCCGACATCCGCCGTATCGTCACCCCGGTGGCGCCGGTGACGCGCGAAAAGATGCGCGCCGACATTGCGAAGATGCTGCACGAGGACCCCGAGGAGATCGGCGGCGACGACAGCCTGATCGATCTCGGCCTCGATTCCATGCGGGCAATGAACCTCGTGCTGATGTGGAGCGAGGGTGGGCTGGAGCTGGAATTCTCCGAATTCGCCGAGAACCCGACGCTGGACGGCTGGTGGAAGCTGGTGAGCGCCAGGCAGGACGCGCGGGCGGGCGCCGCCTGACCTCCATGGCGCAGGACGTCGCGGCAGCCCTCGAAGCGGCGGGCACGGAATCCTACCCGCTCACCGAGGCGCAGTCCGGCCTGTGGTACGCGCAGCGGCTGGACCCGGCCAACCCGCTCTTCAACACCGGCCAGTATATCGAACTTCTCGGCCCGCTCGACCGGCCCGCCTTCGAGGCGGCGCTGGCGCAGGCGACCGGCGAGGCCGACGCGCTTTCGCTGCGCATGGTCGAGGGGCGCGAGGGGCCGCGCCAGTTCATCGAGCCGTCGAACCGGCCGGTGCTCGAGATCGTCGACGTCTCCGCCATGCCCGACCCCGAGGCGGCCGCGCTCGACGCCATCGCCCGCGACATGGCGACCGCCATCGACCCGACGCGCGACCCGCTCGCCGGCGAGACGCTGTTCGTGCTGGGGCCGGAGCGCCACATCTGGCAGCAGCGCGTGCATCACCTCGCCATCGACGGCTACGGGATGATCCTGCTCACCCAGCGCGTCGCCGAGCTCTACAACGCCCGCCGGCGCGGAACGACGCCCGGTGGCCCGCCGCCCTCCTTCGACGTGGTGCTGCGCGAGGATGCGGACTATCGCGCCTCGGCCAGGCGCCAGGCCGACGGCGACTACTGGCGCGCCCTGTTCGAGGACCGGCCGGAGGTGGCGAGCCTCGCGCCCGGCAACCCGGTGAGCGCCTTTTCCTTCCATCGCAGTGCGGCCGAGATCGGGCCGGCCGCCTTCGCGGCGCTGGGCGAGGTCGGCGCGCGCACCGCCATTCCCTGGCCGGACGTCGTCACCGCGCTCACCGCGGCCTATCTCCAGCGCCACATGGCGACGCCCGAGGTGGTGATCGGCGTGCCCTTCATGGCGCGGCTCGGCAGCGGCGCGGCGCGCGTGGCGGCGATGCTGATGAACGTGCTGCCGCTGCGCGTGGCGGCGCCGGACGGGGCGCCGCTGGACGATTTCCTCGGCGCGGTGGCGAAGAGCCTGGTTCGGGCGCGCCGTCACGGGCGCTACCGCAGCGAACAGCTTCGGCGCGACCTGAAGCTGATCGGCGGCCAGCGCCGCCTGCACGGCCCGCTGGTCAACCTGCTGCCCTTCGACGAGACGCCGCGCTTCGAGGGGCTGGAGAGCCGGCTCGAAGTGCTCTCGACCGGGCCGGTGGAGGACATCACCTTCACCTTCCGCCTGCACGGCACGGACGGGCTGCGGCTGGAGGTCGACGCCAATCCCGAGCTCTATCCCGAGATCGAGGTCGAGGCCCACGCGGCGCGGCTGAAGGCGTTCATCGAACGGGCGGTCGCCGCCGCCTCGCCCGACGAGGTGCCGCTCGCCACGCCCGAGGAGGCGCACCGCCATATCGTCACGCTCAACGCCACCGCCCATCCGGTGCCGGGCGCGACGTTGAGCGCACTGATCGCGCGCGCGCTCGCCGCGACGCCGGAAGCGCCGGCGCTGCGCTTCGCCGGACGGACGCTGAGCTATGGCGACCTCGACGCGCGCAGCGCCGCGCTGGCACATGAGCTCGCCCGGCGCGGCATCGGGCGCGGCGACATCGTCGCGGTGGCGCTGCCGCGTTCGCTGGAGCTGATCGTGGCGCTGATCGGCGTGCTGCGCGCGGGCGCGGCCTATCTGCCGCTCGACCTTGCCCATCCCGACGAGCGGCTCGGCCGCATCCTCGCCTCCGCCGCACCGCGCCTCGCGCTGGCCCGCGCCGCCGACGCACCGCGCTTCGCCGGAAGGGTCGACACGCTCGCGCCGGAAGATTGGCCGGAAGAGCCCACAGGGGCGGCGCCGGAAGAGCCGCAGCCGGACGACGCGGCTTACGTCATCTACACTTCGGGCTCGACCGGCGAGCCCAAGGGCGTGGTGATCGAGCACCGCGCCATCGTCAACCGGCTGGAATGGATGCGCGTCCATTACGGCTTCGGGCCGCAGGACCGCATCCTGCAGAAGACGCCCGCGACCTTCGACGTGTCGGTGTGGGAGTTCTTCCTGCCCTTCCTCGCCGGCGCCTGCCTCGTCGTCGCCCCGCCCGAGGCGCATCGCGACCCGGTGGCGCTGGCGCGGCTCATCCGCGAGGAGCGGGTGACGACCGCCCATTTCGTGCCCTCCATGCTGGCGGCCTTCCTTGCCGAGCCGTCCGCGCGGGGGCTCGCGCTGGCGCGGGTGTTCTGCTCGGGCGAGGAACTGCCGGCGGACCTTCGCGAGCGCTTCCACCGCACGCTGAAGGCCGAGCTGCACAATCTCTACGGGCCGACCGAGGCGGCGGTCGACGTCAGCTACTGGCCGGCCGGCCCGGAGGACCTCTCGCGCCCGGTGCCGATCGGCTTTCCGGTGTGGAACACGCGGCTCTATGTGCTCGACGAGCGCGGCCGCGTGCAGCCGCCGAACGTCCCCGGCCATCTGTTCCTCGCCGGCGTGCAGCTCGCGCGCGGCTATCTCGGTCGGCCGGACCTGACCGGTGAGCGCTTCGTGCCCGATCCCTTCGTGCCGGGTGAGCGCATGTACGCGACTGGCGACCTCGCCCTGTGGCGGCCGGACGGCGCGGTGGTGTTCCTCGGCCGCTCGGATCACCAGATCAAGATCCGCGGCCTGCGCATCGAGCTCGGCGAGGTCGAGGCGGCGGTGATGTCGTCCGGGCTGGTGCGCCAGGCGGGCATCGTCGCGCGCGAGGATGGCGGCACGAAGCGCATCGTCGCCTATGTCGTGCCCGAGCCCGGCCTGGAGGTGGAGACGTTGCGTGCCCATCTCGGGGCCCATCTGCCCGACTACATGGTGCCGGCCGCCTTCGTCGCGCTCGATGCGCTGCCCGTGACCTCGAACGGCAAGCTCGACCGCGCCGCGCTGCCCGCGCCGGACTTCGCCGGCTCCGGCGCGCGCCCGCCGCAGAGCGAAACCGAGAAGCGCCTCGCCGCGCTGTTCGCCGAGCAGCTCAAGCTCGACGGGCCGATCTCGGCGGAGGACGATTTCTTCGCGCTGGGCGGGGATTCGCTACAGGCGGTCGGCCTGCTTCTGCATGTGCGCGAGGCGTTCGGGCGCGATCCCGGCCTCGGCGCGCTGTTCGCGCAGCCGACGCTGGCCGGCTTCGCCCGGCTGATCGACGCCGAGGCGGGCGAGGAGGATGCCGGGCTCGGCCCGCTCATCACCCTGGTCGAGGGCGACCCCGACCTGCCGCCGCTGTTCGCGATCCACCCCGCCGGCGGCATTTCCTGGTGCTACGGGCGCCTCGGGCGGGCGCTCTCGCCGCGCCGCACGCTATACGGCGTACAGGCGCCCGCGCTGGCGCCCGGGGTCGCGACGCCCGAGAGCCTGGAGGCGCTCGCCGCCGACTATGTCGCGCGCATCCGCGACGTCCGCCCGGAGGGGCCGTATCATCTCGTCGGCTGGTCGGTCGGCGGCATCATCGCGCAGGCGATGGCGGTGCGGCTGCGCGAGCAGGGCGCGCGGGTCGGCGTGGTGGCGATGCTCGATTCCTACCCGGCCGACGTCTGGCGCGGCGAGCCCGACCCCGGCGAGGACGGCGCGCTGAAAGCGCTGCTCGCCATTGCCGGGCACGACCCGGACCGGCTGCCCGCACTCGCCCTGACGCGTGAATCCGTGCTGGTGTTCCTGCGCGCCACCGACAGCCCGCTCGGCCGCCTGCCCGATGCCGCGCTCGACGGGGTGGTGCGCGTGGTCTCGGGCAACAACCGGCTGGTGCGCGGGCATTTCCACCGCCGCTATGACGGCACCATCCTGCATTTCCGCGCCGCGCTCGACCATGAGGGGCGCGACCTCGCCCCCGCCCAGTGGGCGCCCTATGCGGGGCGGGTCGAGGTGGTCGACATTGCCTCGCTTCACGCCCATCTCACCGGCCTGGAGGCGGTGGCGGCCATCGCCCCGGCGCTGGCGCGGGAGATGGCCGCGGCTGAACAGAAAGAGGACTGAGCGATGCGCGACAGCGGTCTCAACGGCAAGGTGGCCCTCGTCACCGGCGCGGCGGGTGGCATCGGCGCCGCCGTGGTGCGCCAGCTCGTGGAGGAGGGCGCGCGCGTCGTCGCCACCGATGCGGACGAGGCCGGCGCGCGGGCGCTCGCGGCCGAGATCGGCGAGGCGGTGACGCCCGCTCTGCTCGACGTGCGCTCGAGCGAGGCGGTGACCACGCTGGTCGACCATATCGAGCACCATATCGGTCCGATCGACCTGCTGGCCAACGTCGCCGGCACGCTGTCCTACGAGCTGGTGGTCGACGTGACCGACGAGGAGTGGGAGCGCGTCTTCGACATCAACGCGGCCGGCGTGTTCCGCGTCTCGCGCGCCGTCGCCAAGGTGATGCTGGCGCGCCGGCGCGGCGCCATCGTGACGGTGAGCTCGAACGCCGCCGGCATTCCGCGCCACGCCATGGCCGCCTATGCCGCCTCCAAGGCCGCCGCGACCATGTTCACCCGCTGCCTCGGGCTGGAGCTGGCGCCGCACGGCATACGCTGCAACATCGTCGCGCCCGGCTCGACGCTGACGCCGATGCAGACCGGCATGTGGGCGGACGAGCACGGCGCGGCGCGGGTGATCGAGGGCTCGCTCGAGACCTTCAAGTCCGGCATCCCGCTCGGCAAGCTGGCCCGGCCGGAGGACGTCGCCGACGCGGTGGTCTACCTGCTCTCCGAGCGCGCCGGCCACGTTACCATGGCCGACCTCTATGTCGATGGCGGCGCCACGCTGCGGGCCTGAACGCCGGCCTCGTCCAGCGCCCGGTCGACCATGATCTGCAGGAAGCCGTGCGAGCAGCGCTCGACCCGCGCGGCCACCTTGTAGACGTCGGCCAGCATGGCGGGCGTGATGGCGGCGTCCGGCGGGCCGTCGGCGGCGACCGCGCCCTGCTTCATGACCACGACGCGCGTCGCATAGCGGGCGGCCTGCGCGATGTCGTGCAGCACGATCACCACGATGATGCCGCGCTCCTCCGCCAGCTCGCGCACGAACTGCATGACGCGGAGCTGGTGGTGGATGTCGAGCGCGCTGGTCGGCTCGTCGAGCAGCAGCACGGTCGGCTCGCGCACGATCGACTGGGCGAGGCTCGCGAGCTGGCGCTGGCCGCCGGAGAGCTCGTCGAGCCCGCGCATGGCGAGGTCCGAGATGCCGAGCCGCTCCAGCGCACGAAGCGCGCGGGACTGCGCCTCGGCCACGTCCGACGCGCCGTCCGGGGACGACATCAGGGCGCTGAGCGTCGCCTCCAGCACGGTGAGCGCGACGCGCTGCGGCAGCGCCTGCGGCATGTAGGCGACGCGCGCGGAATGGCCGGCCACGGAAAGCCGGGTGAGTTCCACCTCGTCGAGCCGGATCGAGCCGCGGGCGGGCACGAGCCCGGCGAGCGAGCGCAGCAGCGTGGTCTTTCCCGCCGCGTTGGGTCCGATCAGCGCCGTGACGCCGCCGCCCTCGATCGCCGGCAGGGAGAGATCGGAGATGACGCGGCGGCGGCCATAGCCGGCCGACAGGCCCTCGATCCTCAGTGCAGGCGGCGCCATCACAGCCTCTCGCGCCGGGAGAAGACGAGCACGACGAAGAATGGCACGCCGATCAGCGCGGTGACGATGCCGACCGGCAGCAGCGCGCCGGGCACCAGCGTCTTCGAGGCGACCGAGGCGAGCGACATGATCGCCGCGCCGGTGAGCATGCTGGCGGGCAGGAAGAAGCGGTGGTCCTCGCCGACCAGCAGGCGGGCGATGTGTGGCGCCACCAGCCCGATGAAGCCGATCGTGCCGACGAAGGCGACCGAGGTCGCCGCCAGCAGGCTGACCCGCAGCAGGGCGAGGAAGCGCAGGCGCCGGACCGAGATGCCGAAGGAGCGCGCACGGTCCTCGCCGAGCCTGAGCGCCGTCATGCGCCAGGACGCGGCGAGCGAGAACGGCGTGGTGGCGAGCAGTACCAGCGCCAGCACGCCGAGCTTGTCCCAGGTGGCGCGCGCGAGGCTGCCCATCGACCAGAACACGAGCTGCTGCAGCGCCTCCTGCGTGGCGACGAACTGCACCAGCGCCACCAACGCGTTGAAGGTGAAGACCAGCGCGATGCCGAACAGCACCAGCGTCTCGACCCCGGTGCCGCGCAGGCTCGCCAGCATCTGCAGCAGCAGCACCGAGCCGAAGGCGAGGATGAAGGCGAACACCGGCAGGTTCCAGCCCACCGGCAGGAGCGGTAGCGAAAGCCCCATCACCAGCGCCAGCGCCGCGCCGAAGGAGGCGGCGGAGGAGACGCCGAGCGTGAACGGGCTGGCGAGCGGGTTGTTGAGGATGGTCTGCATCTCGGCGCCGGCGAGGGCGAGCGCGGCGCCGACCAGCGTCGCCATCAGCGCGTAGGGCAAGCGCACGTCCCAGATGATGACGCGCGAAGGAGCGTCGAGCGCGCCGGGATGCAGGATGCCGGTGAGGACGTCGGACAGCGGCAGGTTGGAAGGGCCGGTCGCGATGTCGAACAGCATCGCCGCGGTCATGAGCAGGCAGAGCGCGCCGATGAGCACGATCCGCCGGCGCACGAGACGCGCATAGGCCGACAGCTCGGCGTCATGGGCGGGCGAGGAAGGAGAAAGCTCGGACATCCCATCTCCGGCGGCGCCCCGCGCCCGAAAGGCCGGGAAGGCGAGGCCGGATAGGGTTCTGCATGAGCCCACCGGACCGGTCAAGCTTCTGGCGCGCCAGCGAATTTGCTTGGAATTGTTTCATTCTGGGAAAGCCCGATTTGCGCGCCGCTCCGCATGGTCTAGAGGTGACGCCTCCGCCGCAGCCGTGAACGCCGATGAATCCCGTCATCCTGCCCGATGCCCAGTGGTTCGACCTCGCGCCCGAGGGGGGCGGGGCGCCCTACCGCATCTTCCTCGCGCGGCCGCGCGTCGCCGCGCCGGCGGAGGGCTTTCCGGTCGTCTACATGCTCGACGCCAATGCCGGCTTCGCCACCTTCGTCGAGGTGATGCGGCGCGGCGCGGTGCGCCCGCAGGCGACCGGGATCCGCGAGGCGGTGATCGTCGGTATCGGCTACCCGGAAGGCGACGACCACCGCGCACGGCGCCATCTCGACTACACCGCCGGCCCGAGCGAGGAGACGCCGCGTCAAGGAGCGGCCCACCCCCACGGCGGGCGCGACGCCTTCCTCGCCTTCATCGAGCGCACGCTGAAGCCGCGTATCGCGGCTCTGGCGCCGGTCGAGGCGGTGAACGCGACGCTGTTCGGCCATTCGCTGGCCGGCTGGTTCACGCTCGATGTGATGACGCGCGATCCCGCCGCCTTCCGCACCCATGTCGCGGTGAGCCCGTCCATCTGGTGGGACGAGGCGCGTCTTCTGGAGGGGCTCGCCCTCGCGCAGGGCACGGCGGTGCGGGCGGCGCTGATGGTGGGCGAATGGGAGCAGGCGCTCTCGCCCTGGCAGCAGGGGCGCCCCGACGCGGGCGAGATGGCCGCCCGCCGCGCCCGCCGCGCCATGGTCGACCGCACCCGGGCCTTCGCCGCGCTCGCCGCCGAAAGGCTGGGCGCGCAGGCGCAGGTGAGCTTCGAGCTGCTGGCGGGCGAGGACCACGCCTCGGTGCTGCCCTCGGCGATGGCGCGGGCGCTGCGCTTCGCACTCGCGACGTGACGGCGGTGTGACCTAGCGCAAGCTGCTCCAGACGTGACTTGCTTAAGGTCACCGGGCCGCTAGTGGTAGCGGCCGAGACGGCCGCTTAAACGGAACACAGGCATGACCGACATTCTCTCCGACACCCCCGCCGCCAAAGTGCGCTCCATCCAGATCGCCGCGGCGCTCATCGTCGCCGTGGCAGGGGCCGGAACGCTGGCCGGGGCGTGGTACTTCCAGCTCGTGGTCGGGCTCGCGCCGTGCCCGCTCTGCCTCGAGCAGCGGGTGCCCTATTATGCCGGCGTGCCGTTCGCGGTGCTGGCGATCCTGAGCGCGGCGGCCGGCAATCCGAAGCTCGCGCGCGTGCTGCTGGCGGTGACCGGGGCGCTGATGGCGACGGCGGCGGCGCTCGCGATCTACCACGCGGGCGTGGAATGGCACTTCTGGGCCGGGCCGACCTCCTGCACCGGCTCGGCGCCGGCGATCTCGACCGGCAACATGCTGGAGAGCCTGCAGCAGGCGCCCCGCGTGGTGCGCTGCGACGAGGCGCCGTGGCGGCTCGCCGGCATCTCGCTCGCGGGCTACAACGCGCTGATCGCGACCGCGCTGACGCTGGTCGCCTTCCGCGGCGCGGCGGTGCGCTGAGGAGCGTCGCGGCCTACGGGTCGAGCTCCGTATCCCAGTAGAGATAGTCGACCCAGCTGTCGTGCAGGTAGTTGGGCGGGAAGTGCCGGCCGTTCTGGTGCAGGTCGAACACGGTCGGCTGGAACGGGCGCTGGCGCGGCACCATGCGCGCCTCGTCCGGCATCATGCCGCCCTTGCGCAGATTGCAGGGCGAGCAGGCCGCGACCACGTTCTCCCAGGTGGTCTGCCCGCCGCGCGAGCGCGGGATGACGTGATCGAAGGTCAGGTCGTCGCGCGATTCGCAGTACTGGCAGGAGAAGCGGTCACGCAGGAACACGTTGAAGCGGGTGAAGGCCGGCTGGCGCGCGGGGCGGATGAAGGTCTTCAGCGACACCACGCTGGGCAGCCGCATCTGGAAGCTCGCGCTCGAGACCTGCCGCTCGTAATACTCGACGATGTTCACGCGATCGAGGAACACCGCCTTGACCGCATCCTGCCAGGACCACACCGACAGGGGGTAGTAGCTCAACGGCCGGTAATCGGCGTTGAGGACGAGGGCAGGCCAGGCACCCGGAGACAAAGTCGCCGTCAACGCTCGCTCCCTGATTGGAGCGCCTGCCCGGCGACGGGCGCCGCGCGACGCACGCCGATACTCTATATGTAGCGTGTCAGTCTTGTGAAGCGGCTGTATCGATGTGGCCGCGCGCGGCCGCGCTCAGCGAGGCGGGGCAAGGATCTCGTTGAGGAAATTGCCCGCCAGCAGCAGGCCGGTCTGGTCGATTCCGTGGCCGAGACCGTTCGACAGATGCCCGCGCACCGCGATCCCGCGTGATTCGAGGCTTTCCATGGCGCGCGGAAGCGCCTGCGGGGGAATCACCTCGTCACGGTCGCCATGGATCAGCAGCACCGGCGGCCGGCTGGTGATGGCGGCGTCGAAGGCCTCGATCTCGCGCTCGCCCGGGAGCACGTGGATGCCGGAGAAGCCGACGATGCCGGCCGGCGCGGCGGCACGGCGCAGGCCCGTGTGCAGCGCCATCATCGTACCCTGGCTGAAGCCGACCAGCGCCAGGCGCGAATCGGCAAGGCCGAGCCGGGCGAGCTCGGCATCGAGGAAGGCGTCGAGCGCGGCATGCGCCGACTGCACGCCGATCCAGCGCTCGCGGTCGTCGCGCTCGACATAGCCGAACCATTGCCGCCCGACCGGTGCCATGGCGCAGGGTTCGGGCGCATGGGGCGCGACGAAGGCGGCGCCGGGCAGGAACGAGGCCCAGAGCTCGCCGAGCTCGATCAGGTCGCGCCCGTCGGCGCCGTAGCCGTGCAGCAGCACCACCAGCGCGTCGGCGGGGCCGCCGGAGGCGGGGGCGAGGCGCGGGCCGTCCAGCATCGGCATCGCCCGGGCGCCAGTCAGTTGGTGCCGTCGGAGGCGCCGGCGCCGGACGCGACCTTGGACATCGAGTTGTGGTCGATCAGGTCGTCGATGCGCTGGCGCTCCTTCTCGAACTCGACGAGGATCTTGCCGTCCAGCGCCCGGCCGCGCGGCAGGCGCACGCGCATCGGGTCGACGAAGCGCCCGTTGACCAGCACCTCGTAGTGCAGGTGCGAGCCGGTGGAGAGGCCGGTCGAGCCGATATAGCCGATCACCTGTCCCTGGCGCACGCGCACGCCGGCATGGATGCCCTTGGCGAAGCGGGACTGGTGGGAATAGGTGGTCATGTAGCCGTTGGCGTGCTGAATCTCGATGCGCCGGCCATAGCCGGAGGTCCAGGCCGCCTTGGTGACGGTGCCGTTGCCGGCGGCGTAGATCGGCGTGCCGGTACGGTCGGCCCAGTCGACGCCGGTGTGCAGGCGGCTGTAGCCGAGGATCGGGTGGCGCCGCATGCCGAAGGGCGAGCGCAGCACGCCCCCGCCGAGCGGCTTGCGCAGCAGGAACTTCTTCGCGCTCTTGCCGGTCTCGTCATAGAAGTCGACGACGCCGTCATCGGGCGTCTGGTAGCGGTAGAAGCGGTGGTCCTCGCCGCCGGTGGTCAGGCTGGCGAAAATGACGCCGTTGGCGCCGCCGCTCTCGTCCGGCTCGTACAGCACCTCGAAAGAATCGCCCGGCCGGACGCGGCGCTGGTAGTCGACGTCGAAGGAATAGACGCGGATCAGGCTCTCGATCACCGGGCGCGGCACGTCGTGGCGCAGCGCCGTCTCCCAGAGGCTGTCATAGAGCGTGATGCCGCGGCCGCTGGTGCCGTCGTCATCGCCGTCGTCGGGCGTGGTCGGGTCGACATCGGCGAACTGCACGTCCGCCGGCTCCTGCACCGGCAGGAAGGTTCCCCGGTCGGAGAGGGCGACCGTGCCCTTGGTCCCGCTGTCGTCGAAGGCGGCCACGCGCAGCGGCGTGGTGATGTCGCCGCGGGTCTCCATCAGCACGTTGAGCCGGGTGCCCTCGGCCAGCGGCGCGGCGCGCAGCGCGCGGTCGGTGAAGGCGTCGGCGGCGGCCTTGGCGGACACTTCCGGCACGCCGAGCGCCGTCAGCAGCGAGATGATCGTGTCGCCCTTCTTGGCGACCACGGTGCGCTCGTCCCAGTCGTTGCCGCCGGTGGCGTCGTCGTCGGACTTGCTGATCGTGCTGATGTTCCCCGGCCGCGAGGCGGCGGTGAGCGGATCGCGCCCGCCCGAGGGCGCGAAGCTCAGCGCGCCGCCGAAGCCGGAGGCGACCGGGGCGTCGGCGTCGACCGTCGGCATGCTGAACTCGGCGGTCTCGCGCACCTTCATCAGCACGTCCTCGATCGGCAACTCGGCCGCGAACTTGGTGCTGGGCGGAAGGCTGGTGATGTCCCGCATCACCAGCGTCATGTCGCCGGTGGGCTCGGCCTGCGGGGCCTCGCCGTCGTCGTCGGACGAATCGACGATGAGCTTGGCGGGGTTGAAGGGCGGCACGTCCGCCGAGGCGGCGGTGATGGACTGGGCGAGGTTCGACTCGACCTTGGTGACGGCGCGGACCTTGATGATCTCGCGGTCGCCGTCCATCGTCACCGAGGACAGGCGCAGCGTCTGCTTGGCGCTGAAGCTCTCCGAGAGGATCGACATGCGGTCGCCCTTGCGGGCGATGTTGGACGGGCGTTCGCCCGCCGCGAGCGCCCCGCGCAGGGCCGAGCGCACCGTCTCCGGGCTCTGGGCGAAGCGGTATTCGCCATCGAGCGCGGCATAGACGGCGCCGCCCATCAATGCCGCGCCGCAGATGCCGGTGAGGAGGGTGGCCATCAGCCAGCGGATGGAGATGCGCCGGCGGTTGATCGGCTGCTCGGCATCGCCGTCGACGCCGAGCGGGGGCTCGTCGCCGAGGTCGAACGCGGTGAGACGACCTCGCCGCGTGCTGCCTGATCCGCGCCTGCTCTCCAACAGCCTTTCCCCCTGGCGTCCTTTTACCGGCCGTCTGCCCGCGGCCGGACGCCTTCATTTTCGACATTGCGCGTCCGCCGTGGCGGACGGCTGATTCGGTGGTGTGGAGCTACCCGCTCGCGCGGGCGGCCCGGACGATGGCTTCTGCGGCCCTCACCGTCAACCCGCACGTGTCCCGACCCCGATTCGGGCCCGTGGACGCAGGCGGGGACGATATAAAGCGGCGGCTCGCGGCAAAACCATGACCGGCCGCCCGATCGTTCGATATTGCTGGGCCTTACTGGACGCTGGCGGACATGCGGCGCAGCGGGGAGGGCGGCGGCAGCGGCACCTGCGCCGGCTCGGCGAAGGAGGAGGCGAGCGTCGCCCCGCCGGCCGGGTGGAAGCTCGCCTGCAGCGGCATGGGCGCGCCGGGGACCATCGGCTTGTGGAGCTCCGAGCCGGCCGGAACCGGCGCCGCGGCGACCCGCACGGCGGAGGCCGGCGCGCCGGTCGGCAGCGGAACGGGCGCGGCGACGCCAGCCGCGTCCGCCCCCGATGCCGGGGCGATGCCCTGCCAGGCGGTGGCGTAGGAGGTCGGCGCGCTCAGGATCGGCGCCGCGCCCCTTGCCGCGACCGCGGGCCGGGGCGCAATGGGCTCGGGCGCCGCCATGGTCGCCGCCACGGGAGCGGCGAGGGCGGCGGGCGCGGCAACCGTGCCGGACGGGGTCTGCGCGACGAGGGGCGCGTCGGTCTGCGGCGGCGTCACCGTCGGGTTGTCGAACCGCTTGAAGAAGTTCCAGATCTCCTGCGGCGCATCGAGCCCGGATCGTCGCGGCCCGAGCACGATCGCCGCCAGCGCATCCATGGCGTCGGTCGATTGCGAGGGCGGCTGGTGGCCGCCGGCGATCTCGTAGAGCGCCACCGCCGAGCCGGGCGTGCACTGCTCCCAGCGCAGGATGCGGGCATGCGGCGCGCGGGTCTCGACCGGCGGCGCGCAACTATCGAGGCGGGCGAACAGATTCGCGCTGTCGGTCGCCGACATAAGCCGCGCGCCGGGCGTCGGGCGGCCGAACATCGGTACGATCGGGTCGTAGGTGCCATTCATCATCAGGATCGGCACCGGGCGCGCGGGCTTGCAGGATTCGGCGTAGCCCACCGGCACCGTCATCATCATGGTGGCGAAGGCGGCGAAGCTGTTGGCGTAGCGGCAGGCGACATAGGCGGTAAGGAAGCCGCCATTGGAGAAGCCCATCAGATAGGCGTGCGAAGGGTCGGCGAGCCCTTCCTTCTCCAGCGTGTGGAGCACGTCGAGCACGAAGCGCCCGTCGTCGCGCGGGTAGATGATCGGCATGATGCCGGCGACGGTGGCACGCCCGTCGTTCCACAGCAGGTTCAGGCCCTTGGGATAGGCGACGACGAAGCCCTCGCGGTCGGCGATCTTGTCGAGGTCGAGATAGCGCTGCATCACGCCGGCCGGCTGCCAGGCGCCGTGCAGGGCGATCACCAGCGGCTTGGGGCCGGGCGGGGCGTTGCTCGGCACATGCAGGATGAACTCGCGGCGCATGCCGCCGGAGGTGATGGTGCGCTCGCTATCCTCGCCGCGGCTCTGGGCATGCGCGCCCGAGGCCGCGACACACAGGCCGAGCAAGAATGCGCCGAGCAGGAACCAGGGTTTCGCGAATTGCATACGCTACGCAACCTCGACATGGCGGGGTTTCGCGGGAGCCCCGTACAGACAGCGACTTTCCGTCAATTAAAAGGCAAAGATGGTTAACGACCCGTCAGCAAGTGATACCACGGCGTTCCGGGCGCAACGAAGCTTTCCGCGCCGGGGCGGTTCGAATCGGCGCGGCCATCGGCTAGTGTGCCGGCGCTGCGATGCAACCGCGCTGCGCGGCACCGCAGGAGACGATAGAAATCGCCTTTGGAATGATTGCGAACTGCAATCGTTTCCGCTACGCACAAAAACACATTCCTGAGTGATCTGGGGACACCGATATGTCAGGAGCGGCCCAGCGGCCTCTTTCCCCGCACCTGCAGATTTACCGCCCGATGCTGACGATGATGATGTCGATCGTGCATCGCATCACCGGCGTCGCACTGTATTTCGGTACGCTGCTTCTCGTGATCTGGCTGGTGGCGGCGGCGAGCTCGCCCGACAGCTTCGCTTTCGTCAACGGGCTTTATGGAAGCTGGCTCGGCATCCTGGTGATGGTCGGCTATAGCTGGGCCCTGATCCACCATGCCCTCGGCGGCATCCGGCACTTCGTCTGGGATTTCGGCCACGGCTTCGGGCCGGAATCGCGCGAACTGCTCGCCAAGGCGACGATCGGCGGGTCGATCGGGCTGACGGTGCTGCTGTGGATCGGCATCTGGCTGATGAAGGGCTGAGCGATGAGCACCACTTCCGGTTCCTCCATGCGCACGCCGCGCCGCACCATTTCCGGTCTCGGCTCGGCGCGTTCGGGCACGGGCCATTTCTGGCTCCAGCGCGTGACCGCGGCCGCCAATCTCATCCTGGTGCTGATCGCGCTGCCGGTCTTCGTCTACGTCGCCGGGCAGGACCAGGCGGGCATGCGGGCCGTGCTCGGCAACCCGTTCGTCGCCATCGTCATGCTGCTGCTGCTGGTCTCGATCACCATGCACATGCGCATCGGCATGCAGGTGGTGATCGAGGACTATGTCCATTCCGAGGGTCTGAAGATCCTCTCCCTGCTCGGCAACACCTTCTTCTCGATCGCGGTTGGCTGCGCGGGGGTGTTCGCCATCCTCAAGATCAGCTTCGGAGGCTGAGAGACCTATGGCCGAGACGACCTCCGCCAATGGCGCTTCCAACGGCGCCGGCCATGCCGGCCCGGGCGTGAACGGGGCGGCCTACCCGATCATCGATCACACCTATGACGTCGTCGTGGTGGGCGCCGGCGGCGCCGGGCTCCGCGCCGTGGTCGGCTGCTCGGAGGCGGGCCTGCGCACCGCCTGCGTCACCAAGGTGTTCCCGACCCGCTCGCACACGGTCGCCGCGCAGGGCGGCATCGCCGCCTCCCTCGGCAATATGAGCAAGGACGACTGGCGCTTCCACATGTACGACACCGTCAAGGGGTCGGACTGGCTGGGCGACCAGGACGCCATCGAATATCTCGTGCGCCACGCCCCCGACGCGGTCTACGAGCTCGAGCACTGGGGCGTGCCCTTCTCGCGCACCGAGGAAGGCAAGATCTACCAGCGCCCCTTCGGCGGCATGACCACCGACTACGGCAAGGGCACCGCGCAGCGCACCTGCGCCGCCGCCGACCGCACCGGCCACGCCATCCTGCACACGCTGTACGGAGCGGCGCTGAAGCACTCGGCCGAGTTCTTCATTGAGTATTTCGCGCTCGACCTGATCATGGACGAGGACGGGCGCTGCCGTGGCATCGTCGCCCTGAAGATGGACGACGGCACGATCCACCGCTTCCGCGCGCAGATGGTGATCCTCGCCACCGGCGGCTATGGCCGCGCCTATTTCTCTGCCACCTCGGCCCATACCTGCACGGGCGACGGCAACGCCATGGTGCTGCGCGCCGGCCTGCCGCTGCAGGACATGGAGTTCGTGCAGTTTCACCCGACCGGCATCTACGGCGCGGGCTGCCTCATCACCGAGGGCGCGCGCGGCGAGGGCGGCTACCTCACCAATTCAGAGGGCGAGCGCTTCATGGAGCGCTACGCGCCGTCGGCCAAGGACCTCGCCTCGCGCGACGTCGTCTCCCGCTCCATGACCATGGAGATCCGCGAGGGCAGGGGCGTCGGCAAGAACAAGGACCACATCTACCTGCACCTCGACCATCTCGACCCGGCCGTGCTGCACGAGCGCCTGCCCGGCATCTCCGAGAGCGCGCGCATCTTCTCGGGCGTCGACGTGACCAAGGAGCCGATCCCGGTCCTGCCGACGGTCCACTACAATATGGGCGGCATCCCGACCAACTTCCACGGCGAGGTCGTGACGAAGAAGGACGGCAATCCCGACCATGTGGTGCCCGGCCTGATGGCGGTGGGCGAATGCGCCTGCGTGTCCATCCACGGCGCCAACCGGCTCGGCTCGAACTCGCTGACCGACCTCGTGGTGTTCGGGCGCGCGGCGGCGCTGCGCTGCGCCGAGCTGCTGACCCCGAACGAGAAGCAGGCCGAGCTGCCTTCCAACTCCGCCGAGCTCGCCCTGTCGCGCCTCGACCATTTCCGCAATGCGGACGGCTCCTCGCCGACCGCCGACCTGCGCCTGCGCATGCAGAAGGTGATGCAGAACAACTGTGCCGTCTACCGCACCGGCGAGGTGCTGGAGGAGGGCCGCAAGCTCATCGCCGAGGTGTTCGCTGGCACCGAGGACATCAACGTCACCGACCGCTCGCTGGTGTGGAATTCCGACCTCATCGAGACGCTGGAATACGACAACCTGATCGCGCTGGCTTCGGTGACGATGGAAAGCGCGGCGGCCCGCACTGAGAGCCGCGGCGCGCATGCCCGCGAGGACTATCCCGAGCGCGACGACGCCGAGTGGATGAAGCACACGCTCGCCTTCGTCGATTTCGACAAGCGCGCGGTGAAGCTCGACGACCGCCCGGTGCACACCTACACGCTGTCGAACGACATCCAGTACATCGAGCCGCGCAAGCGCGTGTATTGATCCTTCCCGCCCGCGCCCCGGCGCGGGTGGCCCGAGCCTGCCCCGAACCCTCTGCCGAGGACGAGCCCAGTCATGGTCCAGCTTACCCTGCCGAAGAATTCGACGATCACCGAGGGCAAGGTGTGGCCGAAGCCGGCCGGAGCCAACCGGCTGACCGAGTACCGGATCTATCGCTGGAACCCGGACGACGGGAAGAACCCGGCGGTCGACACCTATTTCGTCGACCGCGACGATTGCGGGCCGATGGTGCTGGACGGGCTCATCTGGATCAAGAACACGGTCGACCCGACGCTGACCTTCCGCCGCTCTTGCCGCGAGGGCATCTGCGGCTCCTGCGCCATGAACATCGACGGCACCAACACGCTGGCCTGCCTGAAGAGCATGGACGACGTGACCGCAAAGTCGGTCAACATCTACCCGCTGCCGCACATGCCGGTGGTGAAGGACCTGGTGCCGGACCTGACCCAGTTCTACGCCCAGCACGCCTCGGTCGAGCCCTGGCTGCACACCGAGACGCCGGCGCCCGAGCGTGAATGGCGCCAGGCCCGCAGCGACCGCGAGAAGCTCGACGGCCTTTACGAGTGCATCCTGTGCGCCTGTTGCTCGACCTCCTGCCCGAGCTACTGGTGGAACGGCGACCGCTATCTCGGCCCCGCCGCGCTGCTGCAGGCCTATCGCTGGCTGATCGACAGCCGCGACGAGGCGACGGGCGAGCGTCTCGACGATCTAGAAGACCCGTTCCGGCTCTATCGCTGCCACACCATCATGAACTGCGCCAAGGCGTGCCCGAAGGGGCTGAATCCGGCGAAGGCGATCGCCGAGATCAAGATGATGATGGTCTCGCGCCAGTTCTGAGCCGCGGCCGACTGAGGTACACAGGCGGGCGATGACCGATCACGCCCGCCCGATCTTCCGCTTCGCGCCGAGCCCGAACGGGCTGCTGCATCTCGGCCATGCCCGCTCCGCGCTGCTCAACGCCGCGATGGCGCGCGCGCAGGGCGGACGGCTGCTCCTGCGCATCGAGGACATCGATCCCTCCCGCTGCCGGCCCGAGTTCGAGGCGGCGATCGAGGAGGATCTCGCCTGGCTCGGCCTCGATTGGGAGCGGCCGGTGCGCCGCCAGTCCGAGCATCTGGACGACCATGCGCGGGCGCTGAAGCGGCTCGCCGCCATGGGCCTCGTCTATGAGAGCTTCGAGACCCGCGCGGAGATCCGCCGCGCGGTCGAGACCCGGCCCGGCTGGCCGCGCGATCCCGACGGCGCGCCGCTCTTTCCCTTCGCGCGCGACGCGATGAGCGCGGCCGAGCGCGACCGGCGCCGGGCGGCGGGCGAGCCCTTCGCGCTGCGCCTCGACATGGCGCGGGCGGTTGGGCGCGCCGGCCCGCTCACCTGGCACGAGACGGGGCAGGCGGCGCCGGTGGCCGCCGATCCGCTCGCCTGGGGCGACGTCGTCATCGCCCGCAAGGAGGTGCCGACCAGCTATCATCTCGCGGTCGTGGTCGATGATGCGCTGCAGGGCGTGACCCATGTCGTGCGCGGCGAGGACCTGAAGGCGGCGACATCGGTGCACCGGCTGCTGCAGCACCTGCTGAAGCTGCCCGAGCCGCTCTACACCCATCACGCGCTGCTGCTGGATGCCGAGGGGCGCAAGCTTTCCAAGTCCATCGGCTCGCGGAGCCTGCGCGCGTTGCGCGAGGTTGGCCTTTCGCCGGCCGATGTGCGGTGCATGGCGGGCGTGTCGCTGGAGTGAGCTGGCGAGTGCGCGGGTTTGCCGGCTATTGGACGCCGAGGATCATCAGCCAGAGCGTGACGGTGAACAGGCTGGCGGCGGTCGACAGCGACACCGCTCCGGCCGAGGCCGAGACCCCGACCCGGTAGCGCTGGGCCAGCAGATAGGCGTTGATGCCGCTCGGCATGGCCGCGAACACCACCGCCACGTCCGCCCATACCGGCGGCATGGGCAGCATGCGGGTCAGCACATAGACCAGCGCGGGGTGGACGACGAGCTTCAGCAGCGTGATCAGCAGCGCCGGGCCGAGGTCGCCGCGGATCGGGTAGCGGTGCAGCGCGAGGCCGAGCGAGACCAGCGCGCAGGGCACCGCCGAGGCCGAGAGCATGTCGGCGATCTGCTTCAGCACGCCGCTCGGCTCGAAGCCGACCAGCTTGGCGGCGCCGCCGGCATAGATGCCGATGAGGATCGGGTTGAAGGCGAGCAGGCGGACCAGCTTCTTCAGCCCCGCCGCCGAGAGCCCGCCCGTGACGCCCTCGGTCAGCACCGTCGCCACCACCATCATGATCGGCAGGTGCACGGCGATGAGCAGGAACAGCGGCACCGCCCCCTCCGGCCCGTAGGCCTGGAGGATGAGCGGCACGCCGACGAACACGGTGTTGGCCTGGCCGGAGGTGAAACCGTGGATCACCGATTCCGTGTAGCCGCGGTGAAACAGGCGCTTCGCCGCCAGCATGCCAAGCGCGAACACGATGAACGCGCCGGTGAAATAGGCGATCCAGTAGCCCCAGGGCTGGCCTTCCTCGGGCAGCCGCGCCCCGGCCAGCGTCTTGAAGATCAGCACCGGGACGGCGAGGCCGAACACATATTCCGACAGCCCTTCGGCCGCGCGCTCGCGCAGATGACCGCTGAGCGAGGCCAGATAGCCGAGACCGATCAGCCCGAAGACCGGCGCCACGATGAGGGTGATGGCGCCGAGCTGCGCGAGCATGGTCGGTTCTCAGGCGGCGGCGTCGGCCGTGGCGCTGGACACCAGATGCGAGGTGCGCACCGGCACCATCACGTCGATCCGCGCCCACAGGCGCTCGGCGAGTTCGGCCGGCGCCACGAAGGCGATCTCGGCCCGCATGTCGCCGAGATTGGCGGGGTCGATCCGCCCGTCCGCGGGTCCGTCGAGCCGGATGCGGGTCGGCTGGACGTCGTGGATGGCGAAGGGCTCCAGCAGGCGGAGCATCAGGTTGGGATGCGCATCGGCCTCGACGACGAGGCGATGGCGGAGAGGGCCGGAGAACATGGCAAATTCCGATGACGAAAGGGAAAAAGGACTGTGTGCGTCAACGATCCCGGCCGACCTGGTCGGCCGGGCGACGAATTCGCCGCCCCGCGCGGATGCGCTCGTTCCCGTGAGTGGTCATCATCATGGCCGGCAAGCTATGCGCCGGACGCGGCCTCGTCAATGGGCAGGCCGGGCGATCGGCTAGAGGAAGCTCTGCGGGTCGATGTCGATCTCGACCTTGAGGCCTCCCCGGACCCTCGGGGCCTCCGCCATCCACGCCCGGACGTAGTTCGAGAGGTCGAAATTGCGCTCGGAACGGGCCAGCAGGCGGAAGCGGTGGCGACCGCGCACCAGGGCGAGCGGGGCCTCGGCGGGGCCGAGCACGCGCACCTGCTCGGTGAGCGGGGCGCAGGCGGCGAGCGCGCGGGCATGGGCCTGCGCGGCATGGGCCTCGGTGCCGGAGACGATCAGCGCGCAGAAGCGGGCGAAGGGCGGCAGGTGCGCCTCCTCGCGCACGGCGATCTCCTGATCGTAGAAGGCGTCGCGATCACCGGCCACCAGCGCCTGCATCACGGGGTGCTCGGGCATGTAGGTCTGCAGGAAGGCGCGTCCTTCCACATTGGCGCGCCCGGCGCGGCCGGCGACCTGATGCAGGAGCTGGAAGGTACGCTCGGCCGCGCGCGGGTCGCCATGTCCGAGCCCGACATCGGCGTCGATGACGCCGACCAGCGCGAGGCCGGGGAAATTGTGCCCCTTGGCGACGAGTTGGGTGCCGACCACCACGTCGACCTCGCCGTCCTCGATCGCCTTCAGTTCGGCGCGCAGCCGCTCGACCCCGCCGGCGAGGTCGGAGGAAAGCACCTGGATGCGCGCGTTCGGCATCAGCTTCTGCACCTCCTCGTGCAGCCGCTCGACGCCGGGGCCGCAGGGGATCAGCGTATTCGGCTCATGGCAGTTCGGGCACTCGTTCGGCACCGGCATGGCGTAGCCGCACTGGTGGCATTCGAGCCGGCGGCGGAAGCGGTGCTCCACCAGCCAGGAGGAGCAGGAGGGGCAGCGTATGCGGTGCCCGCAGGCCCGGCATAGGGTGAGCGGGGCGTAGCCGCGCCGGTTGAGGAACAGGAGGCTTTGCCCGCCCGCCTCCTGCGTGCGCTCCATCTCCTGGGCGAGGCGCGGGGCGATCCACTGGCCGCGCGGCGGGCCTTCCCTGCGCAGGTCGATCGGCTCGAGGCGCGGCACGCGGGTGCCGGTGAAGCGCTCGGGCAGATGCAGGCGGGCGTAGCGCCCGCGCCGGGCGTTCACTTCGGTCTCGATCGAGGGCGTCGCCGAGACCAGCGCGATCGGCGCTTCCTCCAGCCGCGCGCGCAGCACCGCCATGTCGCGCGCATGGTAGTGGACGCCGTCATCCTGCTTGTAGGCGCCGTCGTGCTCCTCGTCGACGATGATGAGGCCGAGCTCGCGGAAGGGCAGGAAGAGGGCCGAACGGGCGCCGGCGACCACGCTCACCTCGCCGGTCGCGACGCCCCTGAACACACGCCCGCGCCGCTTGGAGCCGACAGCGGAGTGCCACTCGGCCGGCAGCACGCCGAAGCGCCGGGCGAAGCGGTCGAGGAACGCCTGGGTGAGGGCGATTTCCGGCATCAGGATCAGCGTCTGCCGCCCCTGCCGGATCGCCTCGGCAACCGCCTCGAAATAGGTCTCGGTCTTGCCCGAGCCGGTGACGCCGTCGATCAAGGTGGGGGCGAAGCGCCGCGCCTTGACCGAGGCGACGAGCTCGGCCGCCGCCGCGCTTTGTGCCGGGGAGAGCGCGGGGCGGGAATGGTCGGGATCGGGCACCTCGGCCGCCGGCTCGGGCGGCAGCACCACGGTCTCCAGCACGCCATCGTCGATCAGCCCGTCGATCACCGAAGCCGAGACGCCGGCCTCGCGCGCCGCCTCCGCCTTGGAACGGACGAAGCCGTCGAACAGCGCGTCGATCACCTTGGAGCGGGCCCGGGTCTGGCGCTCCGGCCGGTTCGACGTGAGCCGCACACCGGTGCGCTCGCGCGCGATGCCGGCGCTCTCGTCATGGCGCAGCGCGAGGCGCAGGACCATGCCGGGCGGGGTGACGGTGTAGTCCGCCATCCAGCGGATGAAGGCGAGCATCGCCGGCTGGAGCGGGGCGACGTCGTATTTGCGGTCGATGAGCTTCAGCTTGGCTGGATCGACCGTGCGCGCGCCCTCCATGCGCGGCCAGACGCAGCCGAGCATGCGGCGCGTGCCGAGCGGCACCACGACTATATCGCCCGGCGCCACCTCCATGCCTTCGGGCACGCGATAGGAATAGGCGGACCCCACGGCGACGGGCAGCAGCACGTCGACCACGCTCTCGCGCGGGGGAAACAGGGGAGGGGAATCGCTCGGCTGGGCTCGGGTCATGCGGGGGTCTTCATAGCGCATCGCGGCACGCCGGGTCTCGCCCCGGAGTCGGCCGGTGTCGCCTCGGTGATGACGGGGAGACGGCGAAACCTTAAGAAAGCCGTGGCACCCTGGCGGGGATTTGTCGACGCGCATCGGGAGGCGGCCATGGCGAGCACGGATGCCCAGAAGGCGGCGCGGGCCGAGCGCTCGCTGCTGGCCGGCGCGGCACCGGATGTGGGCGCGGCGCTGAAGGGCTGGCTCGACCGGCTCGGCCATGAGCGCCGGCTCTCGCCCAAGACCCGCGAAGCCTATGCGCGCGACGTCGCGACCTTTCTCGGCCTGATCGCCGCCGATCGCGGCCGCCCGCCGAGCCTCGCCGATCTCGCGGCGCTGACCCCGCGCGACGTGCGCGCGGTGATCGCGGCGCGTCGGGGCGAGGGGATCGAGGCGCGCACGCAGATGCGCTTCCTCGCCGCCGCCCGCTCCTTCGGCCGCCATCTCGAGCGCGAGGGGCTCGGCAAGGTGGGCGCGCTCGCGGCCGTGCGCGGCCCGCGCGTTCCCCGCACCCTGCCGCGCCCGCTCACCCCGGCCGATGCACGGGCGATGGCCGATCCCTCGACCCGGGCCGGTGAGGCGCGCGAGCCCTGGATCCTCGCCCGCGACGCCGCGGTGCTGGCGCTGCTCTACGGCTCAGGGCTGCGCATCTCCGAGGCGCTCGGCCTGATGCGCCGCGACATGCCCGAGCCCGGGCGCGGCGACCAGATCCTCGTCCACGGCAAGGGCGGCAAGACCCGCATGGTGCCGGTGCTGCCGGCGGTGCTCGCCATGGTCGACGACTATGCCCGCGCCTGCCCCTATGATCTCGAGCCGACCGGCCCGCTGTTCCGCGGCGCCAAGGGCGGGGCGCTCTCCCCGCGCATCGTGCAGCTCGCCATGGAGCGCATGCGCGGCGCGCTCGGCCTGCCCGACAGCGCCACGCCGCACGCGCTGCGCCATTCCTTCGCCACCCACCTGCTCGGGCGCGGCGGCGACCTGCGCTCGATCCAGGAACTGCTCGGCCATGCCTCGCTCTCCACGACGCAGATCTACGCGGCGGTGGATACGGCGACGCTGATGGCGGCGTGGAAATCGGCCCATCCGCGGGCGGGCTAGAGCGTAGCCGGCGAAGCCTGGTCCGCCGGTGCCCGCCTCGCTCGGAAATGAAGGGGGAAGACGATGCAGCCCATCCGTCCCGTGATCGAGCACATGTCGATCGGCGTCTCGAACTATGAGCGCTCGCTCGCCTTCTACGACGCCGTGCTGGCGCCGCTCGGCCTGGTGCGGGTGATGTCGCATCCCGAGCCGGAGGGGGAATCCGCGTGTTGGGGACCGGCCGGCGAACTGCCTTCGCCCGAGGGTACGCCCGGCGCCGCGCCGTTCTGGATCCAGCACCGCAGCGAGGCCATCGTTCCGGTGCCGGGCTTCCATCTGTGCTTCATGGCGCCGGATCGCGACGCCGTGCGCGCGTTCCATGCGGCCGGCCTGCTCGCCGGCGGGCGCGACGAGGGAGCGCCGGGCCTGCGCCCGCATTATGGCGAGGGGTATTATGCCGCCTTCCTGTTCGATCCCGACGGCTGGAAGATCGAGGCCGTCACCTACACGGGTGCGTGAGGAGGCGGTTCCTGCCGCCTATTGAGGCACTCGCGCACCCCTGCCGCTCTTTTCAGCCCGGCCGGACTGCGCGACACTTTCCCCATCGGAACCCCCGACCGAGAGGAGAGTGCCTGATGAAGCGTATCGCTACCGTGTTCTGCGCGCTTGCGCTCACTGTCGCCGCGACCGGCGCGGCCTTCGCCGATTGCTCGCCGGGCCATACGGCCTCGGCGCCGCCGGTGCAGACCGACACCAAGGGATCCTGAGCCGAGCTTTCGACCGGACCTCTTCGATTGTTCTCCCAGCTACGGACAGGCAAACGGCCCGGAAGGCGACTTCCGGGCCGTTCTGTATCCGAAGGCGGGTGTTCGCGCGCTCACATGTGGATGGCGCGATTCTCCACCGCCATCGCCGCTTCCTTCACCGCCTCGGAGCGGGTGGGGTGGGCGTGGCAGGTGCGGGCGAGGTCCTCGGACGAGCCGCCGAACTCCATCAGCACCGCCGCCTCGTGGATCATCTCGCCGGCCTCGACGCCAATGATGTGGACGCCGAGCACCTTGTCGGTGGTCGCGTCCGCCAGCACCTTCACGAAGCCGTCGGTTTCGTCGTTCGCCTTGGCGCGGCCATTGGCGAGGAAGGGGAACTTGCCGACCTTGTAGGCGATGCCCTCGGCCTTCAGCTCCTCCTCCGACCGGCCGACCGAGGCGACCTCCGGCGAGGTGTAGACCACGGCGGGGATGACGCCGTAGTTCACATGGCCCGCTTGGCCCGCCAGCAGCTCGGCGACCGCCACGCCCTCTTCCTCGGCCTTGTGGGCGAGCATGGGGCCGGCGATCACGTCGCCGATGGCGAAGATGCCGGGGACGTTGGTGCGGAAATACATGTCGGTGACGATGCGCCCGCGCTTGTCGGTCTCGACGCCGAGCGCCTCCAGCCCCAGCCCTTCCGTGTAGGGCACGCGGCCGATGGCGACGAGCACCACGTCGGCGTCCAGCACCTCGGCATCGCCGCCGGCGGCAGGCTCGACCGAGACCTTGAGCGCCTTGCCCTTGGTCTCGACGCCGGTGACCTTGGAGGCGAGCTTGAAGCCGATGCCCTGCTTCTGGAGGATGCGCTGGAACGACTTGGCGACGTCGAGGTCCATGCCGGGCAAGATGCGGTCGAGGAACTCGACCACCGTCACCTCGGCGCCGAGCCGCCGCCACACGCTGCCGAGCTCCAGCCCGATGACGCCGGCGCCGACCACCACCAGCTTGCCGGGCACCTTCTCCAGCGCGATCGCGCCGGTGGAGGAGACGACGCGCTTCTCGTCGATCTCGATGCCGGGCAGCTTCGCCACGTCCGAGCCGGTGGCGAGGACGATCGCCTTGGTCTCGAGCGACTGGAACGTGCCGTCGGCCATCGCGACGTCGACCTTGCCGGCCGTCGGGACGATAGCGGTGCCGTGATAGGTGTCGATCTTGTTCTTCTTCATCAGGAAGGCGACACCCTTGGTGTTGCCTTCCACCGCCTGGTCCTTGAAGCCGAGCAGGCTGGGGAGGTCGAGCTTGGGCGTACCCACGCTGATGCCCATCTTGGCGAAGCCGTGGCCGGCCTCCTCGAACAGATGGGAGGCGTGCAGCAGCGCCTTGGAAGGGATGCAGCCGATGTTCAGGCAGGTGCCGCCGAAGGTGGCGCGCTTCTCGACCACGGCGACCTTGAGGCCGAGCTGGGCGGCACGGATGGCGCACACATAGCCGCCGGGGCCGGTGCCGATGACGATCAGGTCGTAGGACATTGTTCTACCTGTTGAGGGGAGCGGCCGATCGGCCGGCCGCTCGCGCGGTGAGGCGGCCGGCGATCACAGGTCCAGCACGAGGCGGGTCGGATCCTCCAGCGCTTCCTTGACGCGGACGAGGAAGGTGACGGCGCCCTTGCCGTCGACGATGCGGTGATCGTAGCTCAGCGCCAGATACATCATCGGGCGGGCGACGATCTGGCCCTTCACCACGACCGGGCGCTCCTCGATGCGGTGCATGCCGAGAATGCCCGACTGCGGCGCGTTGAGGATCGGCGTCGACATCAGCGAGCCGTAAATGCCGCCATTGGTGATGGTGAAGGTGCCGCCCTGCATGTCCTCGATGCCGAGCTTGCCGTCGCGCGCCTTGCGGCCGAGGCCGGCGATGGCCTTCTCGATGCCGGCGATCGACATCTGGTCGGCGTCGCGCACCACCGGAACGACGAGGCCCTTGTCGGTGCCGACGGCGATGCCGACGTGGTAGTAGTTCTTGTAGACGAGGTCGGTGCCGTCGATCTCGGCGTTCACCTCCGGCACGTCCTTCAGGGCCTGGATCACCGCCTTGGTGAAGAAGCCCATGAAGCCCAGCTTCACGCCGTGCTTCTTCTCGAACACGTCCTTGTACTGCGCGCGCAGGCTCATCACCGCCGACATGTCGACGTCGTTGAAGGTGGTGAGCATGGCGGCGGTATTCTGCGCGTCCTTCAGCCGGCGGGCGATGGTCTGGCGCAGCTTGGTCATCTTCACCCGCTCTTCGCGGGAGGCGTCGTCCGGCGCCGAGGGCGCGCGGGCCACCACGGGCGCGGCCGGCGCGGGGGCGGAGGCGAGGGCGGTCAGCATGTCGCCCTTGGTCACGCGGCCATCCTTGCCGGAGCCGGCGAGCATGGCCGGGTTGAGGCCGGTCTCGGCGGCGATCTTGGCGACCGCCGGGCCGTTGGCGCCGGCCGGTGCGCTCGCAGCCGGCGCGGCGGGAGCGGGCTTGGGCGCCGGCTCGGCCTTCGCGGCTTCGGCCTTGGAAGCCTCGGCCTTCGGAGCCTCCGCCTTCGCGGGCGCGGCCTTGGCGGGTGCTGCGGCGCCGGCACCCTCGCCGATGGAGCCGAGCAGGGCGCCGACCTCGACGGTCTCGCCGTCCGCGGCGACGATCTCTGAGAGCACACCCGCCGCGGGAGCGGGAACCTCGATCGTCACCTTGTCGGTTTCGAGCTCGACCAGCGGTTCGTCGGCTGTGACGGCGTCGCCGGCCTTCTTGAACCACTTGCCGATCGTCGCCTCGGTGACCGATTCGCCCAGCGTCGGAACGCGGATCTCGGTGGCCATTGCTCTTTCTTCCTTCCTGTGCCGGTCCGGGACCGGCGATCCCTCGACTATGCTCGAAACTCCCGGCGCGCCCGCCGGTGCCTCAGCCCAGGGCGTCCGCGAGGAACGCCTTGAGCTGGGCGAGATGCTTGGACATCAGGCCGGTCGCCGTGGCCGCGGAGGCGGGACGGCCGGTGTAGCGCGGACGGGCCGAGGCCGAGCCGGCCGCCTCCAGCACCCATTCCAGATAGGGCTGGACGAAGGCCCAGGCACCCTGGTTCTTCGGCTCTTCCTGGCACCAGACGATCTCGGCCTGCTTGAAGCGGGAGAGCTCCTGAACCAGCGTCTTCAGCGGGAACGGGAACAGCTGCTCCAGCCGCAGCAGGTAGATGTCGTCGGCGCCGAGCCGCTCGCGCTCCTCATAGAGGTCGTAATAGACCTTGCCGGTGCACATCACGACGCGGCGGATCTCGTTATCCGGCTTCAGGTCGATCGCGTCCGGCGCCTTGTGGCCGGAGGAGGCGTCAGCGTCGTCCCACAGCACGCGGTGGAACGAGGTGCCCGCGCCCATCTCCGACAGCCGCGAGACGGCGCGCTTGTGGCGCAGCAGGCTCTTCGGCGTCATCAGGATCAGCGGCTTGCGGAAGTCGCGCTTCAGCTGGCGCCGCAGGATGTGGAAATAGTTCGCCGGCGTCGTGCAGTTGGCGACCTGCATGTTGTCCTCGGCGCACATCTGCAGATAGCGCTCGAGGCGGGCCGAGGAGTGCTCGGGGCCCTGGCCCTCATAGCCGTGCGGCAGCAGGCACACGAGGCCCGACATGCGCAGCCACTTGCGCTCGCCCGAGGACAGGAACTGGTCGAACACCACCTGCGCGCCGTTGGCGAAGTCGCCGAACTGCGCTTCCCACATGGTCAGCGCGTTGGGCTCGGAGAGCGAGTAGCCGTACTCGAAGCCGAGCACCGCCTCTTCCGAGAGCATCGAATTGATGACCTCGTAGCGGGCCTGGTTCTCACGCAGATGGTTGATCGGGGTGAAGCGCTCTTCGTTCTCCTGGTCGATCAGCACCGAATGACGCTGCGAGAAGGTGCCGCGCTCGCTGTCCTGGCCGGACAGGCGCACCGGGTTGCCGTCGAGCAGCAGGGTGCTGAAGGCGAGCGCCTCGCCGGTCGACCAGTCGATGCCGGCGCCGTCCTGCAGGATCGCCTTGCGGCGGGAGTCGAGGAAGCGCTGGATCGTGCGGTGGACGTGGAAGCCCTCCGGCACGGTGGTGATCTTGTCGCCGATCTCGCGCAGCAGGTCGAGCTCGACCCCGGTGACGCCGCGGCGCGGGTCGTCCGCGTCGGCCGCCACCTTGAGCCCGGCCCAGCGACCGTCGAGCCAGTCCGCCTTGTTGGGCTTGTAGGCCTGCCCGGCGTCGTATTCGCCGTCGAGCCGCGAACGCCACTCGGCGCGCATGGTGTCGATCTCGCCCGGCTCCAGCACGCCCTCGGCCTCGAGCTTCTTCGAGTAGATCTCGAGCGTGGTCGGGTGCTGCTTGATCGCCTTGTACATCAAGGGCTGGGTGAAGGCCGGCTCGTCGCCCTCATTGTGGCCGAAGCGGCGGTAGCAGAACATGTCGACCACCACCGGCTTGTGGAACAGCTGGCGGAACTCGGTGGCGATCTTGGCGGCGAAGGTGACGGCCTCCGGGTCGTCGCCGTTCACGTGGAAGATCGGCGCCTCGATGGTCTTGGCGACGTCGGACGGGTAGGGCGAGGAGCGCGAGAAGCGCGGATAGGTGGTGAAGCCGATCTGGTTATTGATGATGAAGTGGATCGACCCGCCGGTGCGGTGCCCCTTCAGCCCGGACAGGCCGAGGCACTCGGCCACCACGCCCTGGCCGGCGAAGGCGGCGTCGCCGTGCAGCAGCAGCGGCAGCACCTGGGTGCGGTCGGCGTCGCCGAGCAGGTCCTGCTTGGCGCGCGCCTTGCCGAGCACCACCGGGTCGACGATCTCCAGATGCGAGGGGTTGGCGGTCAGCGACAGATGCACCTGGTTGCCGTCGAACTCGCGGTCCGAGGAGGCGCCGAGGTGGTACTTCACGTCGCCCGAGCCCTCGACCTCGTCGGGAGCCCAGGAGCCGCCCTTGAACTCGTGGAACAGCGCGCGGTGCGGCTTGCCCATCACCTGGGTCAGCACGTTGAGCCGGCCGCGATGGGCCATGCCGAAGACGACCTCCTTCACGCCGAGATTGCCGCCGCGCTTGATGATCTGCTCCAGCGCCGGGATCAGGCTCTCGCCGCCGTCGAGGCCGAAGCGCTTGGTGCCGGTGTAGCGCACGTCGAGGAACTTCTCGAAGCCCTCGGCCTCCACCAGCTTGTTGAGGATGGCGCGCTTGCCCTCGCGGGTGAAGCTGATCTCCTTGTCCGGGCCCTCGATGCGCTCCTGGATCCACGCCTTCTCCTCGGGCGAGGAGATGTGCATGAACTCGACGCCGAGCGTCTGGCAGTAGGTGCGCTGGAGGATCGCGACCATCTGGCGGACGGTGGCGAACTCCATGCCCAGCACGTGGTCGATGAAGATCGGCCGATCGAGGTCGGCCTCGCGGAAGCCGTAGGAGGCCGGGTCGAGCTCGGGCGCGGTGCGCTCGGGCTCGAGGCCGAGCGGGTCCAGCTTGGCGTGCAGGTGGCCGCGCATGCGGTAGGCGCGGATCATCATCAGCGCCTTGACGGAATCGCGGGTGGCCTGCTGCACGTCGGCGGAGCTGAGCTCGACGCCGGTCTTCTGGGCCCGCGCGCTGACCTTCTCGCCGACCGCCTTCTCGACCTCGATCCAGTTGCCGTCCATGGCCGAGACCAGCTCGCCATTGGCGTGGATCGGCCAGTTGTCTCGCTTCCAGGAGGCGCCCCGGGCGCTCTTCTCGACGTCGGCTGGGGCGTCCTTCAGCCCGGCGAAGAAAGCCTGCCACTCGGCGTCCACCGAGGTGGGGTCGGCTTCGTAGCGGGCGTAGAGATCTTCGATCCAGCCCGCATTGGCGCCGTAGAGGAAGGAGGTGTTGAGAAAGGCGTCGTTGCTGTCCGCGCGTGCCATGGGTCTATCCCTGATGGTCGGTCGAGCCAGGGTTTTATGCGCCATGGGGCGCCGAAAACCAAGGTAGCGATAGCTTATACGAACGGCGCACCGACCATCACACGTTCGCGTTCCGTCCGCTTTATTGACTTACATCCCGAAATGGCTGTCCAGACATGCAATAGTTGCTGAGCGAAGCCGCTCGGCTCCCGACGGCGGGAGCCGAGTACTATGACCGTTCACTCGATCGAGCGATCCTCGAACAGGTAGTCGTGAAAGGTCAGCGTGTCCTTCAACCTGTACCATGGCTTCAGATACTCCTCGACCTCCGGCAGCATCTCGGTCTCGACCAGGATGTAGCGCGGCTTGTGCCGCTCGAAGTCCAGACCCTGCAGCACCGGGATCTCGAAGCCCTCCACGTCCAGCGAGAAGAAGTCGACCTTGTCGATGCCGTGCTCCGTGAGCAGCGACGACAGCGCTCGTACCGGCACCGTGATGCTGCTCGCCGTCGCGCGGCTGCGCTTCTTCTCGCCATTCGCCACGGTGGTGGTGAGGTCGGAGACGCTGAGCTCCAGCGTGTCGCCGTCCCTTTCCTTCGGACCGAGCGCGACATTCGCCACCGGCGCCTTGCGGAAGCGCCGGGCGAGGCCGGCCAGCTCCGGCACCGGCTCGATCAGGAGGCCGGACCACTGCCGATAGGCTTCGAGATACCAGGTATTGGATTGAGAGATACCGTCGTTCGCTCCCACCTCGATGAACGTTCCGTTCTTGCCCGGGAGATAGTTCAGCATCTTGCGGTCAAGATCGAACAGCGCCGGGAAAGCATCGCGGCCGATAGCCGCCATGCTCCTGAAGTATATGTATTTGAGGTGCTTTTTTTGCCAGGCGCCTAAGGGCAATTTCTGGAACAGGTAACGCAGCATTGAGATGACACCCCCGGATTGGTCAGCGCCCACCTGTACCATTCCCGCAGGCGGGCCGCCTACGGAATGATGCATGGACCAAGCCAATCGCGGCACCTGCCGCCCGCAGGAAAAACGCCGCGCAGATCGCCCGCCCGCCGGTCGCGGATGGGGAGCGCCGAAGGCTCCCGTCCGCCGTGTCGGGCGCCTGCGAGGGCGGCGCCGGCCAAGGGCCCCCGCCTGGGTCTCCAGATGGGCCGCCACGGGCACCGCGCTCGCCGCGGCGAGCGCCGCTCCTGCGATGTCGGGTCCCACTTGAGCTGGCGGCGTCATGGCGGTGTTCCTGCCTGCCGGGAGCGCTCGCCCGGGCGGCTTGCCGTCCCGGGAGAGCGGCGCCTCCCGGCCTAATGACCGAGGTCGGGCGCGATCTTCTGACACTCCGAAACCAGCTCCTGGACGGAGGCGATCGACTTGTCGAGCATCGCCCGCTCGCCCTTGTCGAGGCTGATCTCGACCACGCGCTCCATGCCCTTGGCGCCGATGATGACCGGCACGCCGAGATAGAGGTCCTTCACGCCGTACTCGCCGGTGAGGAAGGCGGCCGCCGGAAGCAGGCGCTTCTTGTCGCGCAGATAGGAGGTCGCCATCTCGATGGCCGAGGCGGCCGGGGCGTAGAAGGCCGAGCCGGTCTTGAGCAGGTTGACGATCTCGCCGCCGCCCTTGCGGGTGCGGTCGACGATGGCGTCGACGCGTTCCTGCGTGGTCCAGCCCATGGAGACGAGGTCCGGCAGCGGGATGCCGGCGACGCCGGAATAGCGCACCAGCGGCACCATGTCGTCGCCATGGCCGCCGAGCACGAAGGCGGTGACGTCCTCGACCGAGACGTCGAACTCGTCGGCGAGGAAGTAGCGGAAGCGGGCCGAGTCCAGCACGCCGGCCATGCCGACGACCTTGTGGGTCGGCAGGCCCGAGGCCTTCTGCAGCGCCCACACCATGGCGTCGAGCGGGTTGGTGATGCAGATCACGAACGCGTCGGGGGCGTATTTGGCGATGCCCGCGCCGACCTGCTCCATGACCTTGAGATTGATGCCGAGAAGGTCCGAGCGGCTCATGCCCGGCTTGCGCGGAACGCCGGCGGTGACGATGACGACGTCGGCGCCCTCGATCGCCTCATAGCTGTTGGTGCCCGCGAGCTTGGCGTCGAAGCCCAGCACCGGCGAGGCCTCGGCAATGTCCAGGCTCTTGCCCTGAGGAATACCTTCGGCCACGTCGAACAGGACGACGTCGCCGAGTTCCTTGAGCCCCGCGAGAAGGGCCAGAGTGCCGCCGATCTGGCCAGCCCCGATCAGTGCAATCTTTGCTCGAGCCATGAGATTTCCTGACGTTTCGAAAAGGTGCGGCGGACTGCCGCGCGGGCATCGGATAGCCCTTATCGCCGGAGCGTTCAAGCGATGAAGGGCCTCGATGTTAACGGGTCGGGTAAGACTTTTCGCTCATTACTTTGGCATACCAAATACACGGCGTGGAAAGACGTAAATGCACGTACAATTCACCCTGATCTGCGCATGGAACATGGCAGATAAGCCTGTGCGTGGGGTCTCGCATGCCGGTCGCACAAGCGCCTAGCGCCGGCGCGCCGCCAGGTCTTCCATCAGCTCGATCTGAATCTCCTGGATCTCGGCGAGGCGCTCCCACTGGTGGGTGAGCATGTGGTCGATCTTCTCGTGCAGATGCCGGATCTCGAGCTCGGCCTTGAGGTTCACCCGGTAGTCGTTCTCCGAGCGCAGCCGGTCCTTCGCCTCCTGCCGCTTCTGGCTCATCATGATCACCGGCGCCTGCAGCGCGGCGATGCAGGAGAGCACGAGGTTGAGCAGGATGAAGGGGTAGGGGTCGAAGATGCCGGCGAGGCCGAGCATGTTCACCATCATCCACACGGAGATGAAGACCATGAAGGAGATGATGAACACCCAGCTCCCGCCGAAAGAGGCGATCGTGTCGGCCGCCCGCTCGCCGAAGCTGCGGTTGCTGTCGATCTCCTCCTCGACGTTCTCGGTGAGGATGTCGTTCTTGGCCAGGCTCTCGATCACGTCGTTGTCGAGCTGGCTGAGGTCGCCGCGCTCGGCCTGCAGCGTGGCGGCGATATAGGCGGCGCGCTCCTTGGCGAGGGCGGCGCGCGAGATCATCGCGTCCGGCGCCAGCTCGGGATGGAGCGAGCGGATATGGTCGGCGAGCGCGGGGCGCAGCAGGTCGAGCCTCACGCCGTCATGGTGCGACAGGATGCGCCCCGTGAGGGCGCATTTGTGCACGACGTGTTCGCTGTGTCTGTTCCTGTTCATCGTGCCGTGCCCGTCGTCATCGACCTAACTGACTTTCGTGACGGAGATTTCACGGCGGCGGGCCGGCGATCAAGCCCGTCGTCAGGTTTCGACGAGGCCCGTGGCGTTGCCGCTGGCCTCGGAATCGCCGCGCCCGTGCGGTCGGGCGATATAGTCGGAGGAACGCATCTCGTGCAGGCGCGAGACCGTGCGCGCCCATTCGAACGCCTCCGCCCCCTCGGTGCCGGTATAGAGCGTCTCGGCCTCGGCCTCCGCGGAGGCGACCACCTTGACGCCCTTCTCGTAGAGCTCGTCGATCAGCGTGATGAAGCGCTTCGCCTCGTTGCGCCGGTCCTGGTCGAGCTGGGGAATGTGGTCGATGAGGATGGTGTGATAGGCGCGGGCGAGGCGCAGATAGTCGGCCGCGCCGAGCGGATTGCCGCACAGATCCTCGAAGCTGAAGCGCGCCGCGCCGGCGCCGGCATGGGGCACGTGGATGGTGCGCCCCGCCGAGGTGATGGACGCCGGCGCGCCGCCGTCGGTTCCGGCCACGCGCCGCCAGATGATGTCCATCTCATGGTCGATCTCGGCCATGCTCTGCTGCGGTCCGGCGACGTACCAGGTGCGCACGCCGCCGAGCTTCTCCATGCGGTAGTCGGTGGGCGATTCGATCTGCACCACCTCCATGTGCTGCTCGATCATCGCGATGAAGGGCAGGAAGAGCGCGCGGTTGAGGCCGCCCTTGTAGAGGTCCTGTGGCGCGACGTTGGAGGTCGCGACGATGACGACGCCGAAGTCGAACAGCTTCTCGAACAGCCGGCCGAGGATCATCGCGTCGGCGATGTCGGTGACGTGGAACTCGTCGAAGCACAGCAGCCAGGCTTCCTCGTAGAGCGCGCCGGCGACGATGGCGATCGGGTCGCCCTCCTTGATCCGGCCCGATTTCATGTCGCCGCGCACCTGATGGATGCGCGCATGCACGTCGATCATGAATTCGTGGAAGTGGGCCCGGCGCTTGCGCTTGCGCACCGCGACGCTCTCGTAGAACAGGTCGACCAGCATCGTCTTGCCGCGCCCGACCGCGCCGTGGATGTAGAGCCCGCGCACCTTCGGGATGGTGTCCTCGCGCCGGGCGAACAGCCAGCCGAGCGCCGAGGATTTGCGCGCCAGCCGGCGCGTGGCGATCCGCTGCTCGAGCTGGGCCAGCGCGGCCACGATCTTGGCCTGGCCCGGATCGGGCGCGATGTCGCCAGCCGCCATGCGCGCGACGTAGCGCGCCGCAAGCACGGATCCGCCGGCTTCCGCCGTCAGCGCGATGTCCGCCATATCGGACTACTCCCAACTGTGCCGCGCACGCTTACCGGGCGCAGTGCGGCGCGGCAAGCGCCGGCCGGTCACCTTGCCGGCCGGCCACCTACGGGAAGGCGGCCGGCCGGTCGGGCGGTCGTGTGGACCCGATCAGGACCGAATGCAATGCCGGCGGCCGCCGTCCCTTTTTTTCGTGTCTCGGGCGCCGGAACTTTTTGCTCGCCATCACGTTGTCCTCTCCTTGCCTTGACCTCGCCCGGTTCGTCCGGCCACTCTGATCGCGTTCAGATGCGGGCGGAGTGTGGATGCGGCGGGGCGGTCTTTTCAGCACCATGCGGGGGCTCTTTCCGGTGATGGTGGCGCTGATCGCGCCTGTCACCGGCCATGCCGTCGAGCGCAAGAACGCGGCGACGGTGAGCATTTCATCCTCGGCCATCATGATCGACGGCGACGACCGGCTGACGCCGGCCGACTATGCGCGCGCCAACCGGCTCTCCACCGCGCAGCTCGCCACGCGCTTCGGCGCCACCGGCATCGTGAGCTGCGGCGGCGCGGTTGGCACCGGCCAGCTCGTCGGCGCGGACAATGTGGTGGTGACGGCGGCCCATGTGCTGTTCGCGCCGGACGGGAAGGCGCGCGCCTCCTCCTGCGTGTTTGCGCTCGATGCCGGCGGGCGGCGGCAGGTAGTTGAGCTGCGGCTCGACGGCGTGATCAGCGGCAGCCGTTCGCCCTATGCGTTTCCGGCGATCCGCGACTGGGCGGTGGCGCCGCTCGCGGCCCCGGTCGCCGGCGCGCATCCCTATCGGCTCGCGCGGACCATGAAGGTCCCCGGCGCGATCGTGCTCGCCGCGGCGGCGCGGGGCACGCATGAGAACCCCTCGCTGCAGGACTGCCGGGCGCGCCAGGTGACCGCCGAGGGCGAGGGCATGCGCGAGGTGGCGATCGACTGCGACGCGGAGGGCGGCGCGTCGGGTGCGGCGCTGCTCGACCGGCAGGGCGACTTCCTCGGGGTCTATGTCGGCTTCCGCTCGACCCACCCCGGCACCGCCGGCCCATTTTCTATGCAGCACTACAATTTCGGCGTCACCGCCGATGGCGACCTGCGCCAGGCCGTGACCGAGGTCGTGAACCGCGGGCGGCAGCTCAGCGCCAACCGGTAACGGGCGGTTCCTCGCCTGCACGCGGGGCGGCGGCGGCGTTTCGCCTCGCGCGTGTTGCCACGGTGGCGAATGAGGCGCAGCTTTGGCATCGCTCGTCATGTGCGCATGCGAGCCATGCAGGTGCACAAGTTGTCATATGTTGCGACGCGTCTATGTATGCTGCGCCGCAATATCGAGCGGCGATTTGTGAGATCACCATAGAGATTCGACATGGTCACGTCCGCCACGATGCCCATGAGCACCAGGTCCGACAGCGCCGGGCCCACGAACGCTGCGCCTGCCGCCGTTGCCACGGCCGCGGCCGGCCGTGCCGCGCGCCATCATGCGCTCGCCGGGGGCCATATACGCAAGCTGCTTGCCGCTGAGCGCCACCTGCTGCTCGAGCATTTCCTGCGGCTCGACCCGCTCAGCCGCTTCATGCGCTTCGGCGGCGTGATTTCCGATGCCGCGCTCGCCCGCCACGCTACCCGCGTGATGACCGGCGACGCGCTGGCGCTCGGCTATTTCGTCGATGGCGAGCTGCGCGCGGTAGCCGAGCTCCATCCGCTTCCCAAGCGCGAGGGCAAGCCCACCTCGGCCGAAGCGGCGTTCAGCGTCGAGCGGGACTGGCAGGGCAAGGGCGTCGGCTCGGCGCTGATGGAACAGCTCGTCCTCTTGGCGCAGAACCGCGATATCGAGGAGCTGCAGGTCGTGTTCCTGCCGAACAATGGCCGGATGAAGCGCCTCGCGGTGCATGGCGCGGCGGATTTCTCGCTCGACGAGGACGAGGTCGTCGGCCGCCTCAAGGCGCCGCATGCGACCGTGTTCTCGCGCCTGCGCGAATTCATCGGCGACACCTTCTCGGTCTTCTCGTCGGCCTTCGACCTGCAGGAACGCTCGCTGCCGCCCTCGCTGCGCGGCAACTGAGCTCCGCGTCGGGCCCTTGGTGACGCTGCGGCGTCAAAGCCGTGAAGGGCCGGCGCTCTGCCTTGATTTGGCTGCGATCGCACGTGAGACAGGGGGCTCCTGCATGTGAGCCGCCTGCGATCATGGTCCCGCGCCCCATTCCTTTCGACGTCGGCCGGCCACGGCTCGACCGCGCCTGTCCCGCCGGCGCGGCGGAACGGCGCGCGTCGCATGTGGGCACCACCGGCTCTGCGGCCCCGGCTGCTAGAATGGCCGGTAGCCTTCCGGCTGCGCCTTCATTCTCCACTGTCCTGAGCGGACCGCCCGGCCCGGCGACGAGGCCGGGTCCCATGCGCGCGTCCGCTCCCGCTCCGTTCCCTCACGATCCCACGGATCCATAAGAGCTTTTCATGCCCGCTCCCCTTGCCAAACGCCTTGCCGGAGCCGCCCTCCTCGCCCTGCTTCTGGCGGGATGTTCTTCCGGCCCGGAGATGGTGCCGGTCGACGACACCTTCTATGCGAACATCGCCAAGGGCGGCACGCTCGACCCCGAGGCGGCGGCCTCGCTGCTGAGCGACTACCGCAAGGGGCATGGGCTGCCGGCGGTCACCATCGACCCGACGCTGATGGCGGTCGCCGAGCGTCAGGCCAAGGCCATGGCCTCGGCCGACAAGCTCTCCCATGACATCGGCGGGCGCTCGCTCACCACGCGGCTCAAGGCGGCGGGGTTCACCGGGCTGAAGGCGGCGGAGAATGTCGGCGCGGGCTATCACACTTTGGCCGAGGCCTTCTCGGGCTGGCGCGATTCCCCCTCGCACAACAAGAACATGCTGATGCCGGGCGCGACCCGGCTCGGCATCGCGGCGGTGCGCGCGCCGCGCAGCAAGTACTCGGTCTACTGGGCGATGGTGATCGGCGTGCCCGACCCGAAGGTCGAGGCCGCGCAGGCCGCGGCGCAGGCTGCCGCCCAGCAGGGCGGGGGCGCTCCGGCTCCGACCGGCGGCGACACCCAGGTGCTCATCAACGGCGCCCCGGTGCCGGGGCAGTAACGCGGCAAGACCGCCGGCGAGCGGCGCTCAGCGCCGCATCGTCGCCGGTGCCAAGGGGTTGTCGGCCAGCACCGCGCCGTCCGGCTGGTCCGGCATCGGCAGCCCCATGAAGGCGTCGAACAGGCGCCGGATCACCGCCGGCTCGACGTCGCGCACGATCATCACCAGCCGGGTGCGGCGGTCGTCGTCCGGCCAGCCGGGAAGCTGGCTCGGCGGATGCAGCACGTGCTGCACGCCGTGCAGGACGAGCGGGCGGTCCGGGTCCTCGGCGAGCTTCACGATGCCCTTGAGGCGCAACAGCTTGCTGCCATGGGTGCCGCGCACCAGCTCCAGAAACATGTCGATCGCCGCCGCCGCCACCGGCGCCTCGGTGGCGAGGGTGAAGGCGCGGATGCGGTCGTCGTGCCGGTTCGGGTCGTGGACATGGCCGCGCGCCTCCGCCTCGGCCGCGTCGACCGCCTCGTCGGCCAGCCAGCGCGCGACGTCGGGGATCTTGGTCGAGGGATCGAACAGCCCGGCATCGAGCAGCGCCGCCGGCGTCGCCTCGCCGCGGGCGGCGTCGAGCACCGGCGCGGCGGGGGCGAGGGCGCGGAGCCGGCGCCGCAGATCGTCGAGCTGCGCGGCCTCTTCGGGCGTCGTCACGAGGTCGGTCTTGGTGAGCACGATCCGGTCCGAGATCGCTACCTGGCGCACGGATTCGGGATGCTCGTCCAGCGTGGCGCCGCCATTGATCGCGTCGACCACGGTGACGACGCCGTCGAGCCGGAAGCGCATCACCAGATAGGGATGCATCATCAGCACGTGGAGGATCGGCGCCGGGTCGGCGAGGCCGGTGGTCTCGATGAGGATGCGGCGGAAGGGCGGGATGGCGCCGTTGTCCATCCGGCGCAGCAGGTGCTCCAGCCCCTCCACGAGGTCGCCGCGCACGGTGCAGCACAGGCAGCCCGAGGCGAGCAGCACGGTGGCGTCGTCGAAATGCTGGACCAGCAGATGGTCGAGGCCGATCTCGCCGAATTCGTTGATCAGCACGGCGGCGTCGGCGAGCCCCGGCTCCTTCAGCAAGCGGTTGAGCAGGGTGGTCTTGCCGGCGCCCAGGAACCCGGTCAGCAGCGTGACCGGAATCGGTTCCGGCGGCTGGCGCGGCATGTCGGTCATCGTCGGGATTCCTTCCGTTCCGGTTCCGCAGGGCCTGCCGGAGCCGGAACCGGCTAGGCTCACTTCGGCGGTGCGGGCACTGCCGGATAGGTGGGGGCGGGGGCCTGCCGCGGCAATGGCTTGGCCGGCGGGCGCGGCGCGGTGGTGGCGAGCGCCTTCGTCTTCTTGGTGGTGACGGTCTTCTTGGCCGGCGGCGCGGGATAGGCCTCGGCGAGCGCGTCGTCGCTCGGATAGGGACCGACCCAGACGTCGACCGGCGGCATGGAGGGCGGCAGGTTCTGGAGCAGGCTGGCGCCGGTCACATTGTCGCCGAGGCTGCCCATGCCGGCGGCGACGAAGCTCGACGAACTGGAGGAATCGCCGTCGTCGTCCTCCGAGGCCGTGTTCTTGCGCTTGCCGCCGCAGACCTGCGCGCGCATGTCGGTGGGCGGGCCGCCCTCGTTGCGCAGCGAATCCACCGTCGGGGCCACGGCGCCGAAGATCTTCCACGAATGCTGGAAGCCCTTCTCCAGCAGCAGGGCGGCCTCCTCTGTGCGCTCGCGGCCGGAATTGGTGCCGAGCACGATGGCGAGGATGCGCTTGTCGCCGCGCTTGGCGCTGGCGACGAGGTTGAAGCCGGAGGCGCAGATGAAGCCGGTCTTCATGCCTTCCGCGCCGGGATAGCGGTCGATCAGCTTGTTGTAGTTGCGGATCACCCGGCTGCCGAGCTTGATCGCGGGAATGCTGAACAGCTTCGCCCGCTCGGGGAACTCGGTGTAGATGGCGCGGGCGAGCACGGCGAGGTCGCGGGCGGTGGTGATCTGTCCCGGCGAGGGCAGGCCGTTCGGGTTGTCGTAATGGGTGCCGTCCATGCCGAGCTCGCGGGCGGTGAAGTTCATCTCCTCCACGAAGCCCGGCAGGCTGCCGCCGACGCCCTGGGCGAGCGCGATGGCGATGTCGTTGGCCGACTTGACCAGCATCATCTTCAGCGCATTGTCGATGGTGATCTGGGTGCCGATCTTGAAGCCCATCTTCGAGGGCTCCTGGGCGGCCGCCTCGGGCGTCATGGTGATGAGCGTCTCGGGCGTCACGCGGCCGGCGCGCAGCGCCTTGAAGGTGACATAGGCGGTCATCAGCTTGGTCACCGAGGCCGGGTACCACGGCTTGGTGGCGTCTTCGGCCAGCAGCACCTTGCCGCTGTCGATCTCGATGACGAGCTTCGGCGTGGCATGGGCCGTCGCCGTCAGGCCGATCGTGGCGGCGAGGGCGAGGCTGCCGAGGAGGACGCTGCCGGGGATGAGGGCGCCCAGCGCGCGCCGGGCGAAGGCGAGACCGGCGCGGCGGGGATGGCGGAGGGTGCGGAAGGACGAAAGTTTCAGCACGCTTCTGATCCGTCTCCAGCTTGGCTGCGGCTTCAAGGCTCTCTGCTGCACCTCATACTCCCTTCCCTGCTGCGGAGCAAAATGCGCGGGCGCCTCGCCGGCCCGCCATGCTTCACAGGATCGAGAACACGCGCCGGCCGGGCCGGTGCGCGCCGCCGGCGCCACCATTGGCGAGGCTAGGACGGGCCGCGGCGCGTTATCCCGCCATAACCTCTTCATCCAATTGCCTCTAGGATGAATTCATGACTGATTCGATTCGCCGTCTGCACGAGGCCGTGACCGCGACGCGCGACGGGATGAACTCCTCGCCGCGCACGGCGAAGCTGTTCGCCAGGGGCCGCGGCTTCATCGCCAAGAAGGTGGCGGAGGAAGCGGTCGAGGTGGCGCTCGATGGCGTGTGCGGCGACCGGGCGGGGGCGGTGCGCGAGAGCGCGGATCTGATCTACAATCTCATCGTGCTATGGGCCGATCTCGGCATCGAGCCGGAGGAGGTGTGGTCCGAGATGCAGCGACGCGAGCAACTGCTCGGCATGGCCGAGAAGCTGCCCAAGCGCCGCTTCGCCGCGGAGCCCGATTCCGGTTCGGCCAAATCTTCGCCCAGGCCGGTGTCCAAATCCGCGCTCGAATTCTCGGGCGAGGGCCCCGGCCCGGGCGCACGCCGTCGCTGAGCCTTTCCGAACGCCCGCCTTACCCCTTCCGCCGGGACCTCTCCATGCTGCGCCGCCTCTATCAGTGGGTCATCGATCTCTCCGAGCGCCCGTCCGCTCCCTGGGCGCTGGCCGGCGTCTCCTTCGCCGAGAGCTCGTTCTTCCCGGTGCCGCCGGACGTGATGCTGGTGCCGATGTGCGTCGCGCGCCCGAAGCTCGCCTGGTGGTACGCGCTGATCTGCACGCTGGCCTCGGTCGTCGGCGGCCTGTTCGGCTACGCCATCGGCGCGCTGCTCTATGAATCGGTCGGGATGTTCCTGATCCACCTCTATGGCTACGGCGACAAGGTCGAGGCGTTCTCTGAGGCGTACCAGCACTACGGTCACTGGATCATCCTCATCAAGGGGCTGACCCCGATCCCCTACAAGGTGGTGACCATCACCTCGGGCTTCGCCCATTACAGCCTGTTCTGGTTCATTGTGCTGTCGGTCATCACCCGCGGCCTGCGCTTCTTCATGGTCGCGGGGCTGCTGTACTGGATCGGCCCCTCGGCGCGGACCTTCATCGAGGAGCGGCTGGGGCTGGTGACGGTGGTGTTCGCGGTGGTGCTGGTCGGCGGGATCGTGGGCTCGCTCTACCTGTTCTGAATCCCGTTCCTGTCCCCTTTCAGTGCCCGCGATGGCGAGCACCGATACGCGCCTCCAGCGCCGCCTTGGCCAGCAGGGTGACGATCGCCAGCAGGGCCAGCAGCGAGGCGACGGCGAAGGACGCCTGGAACTGGTACTCGTTGTAGAGGATCTCGACCTGCAGCGGGATGGTGTTGGTCTCGCCCCGGACATGGCCCGAGACCACCGACACCGCGCCGAACTCGCCCATCGCGCGGGCGTTGCAGAGCAGCACCCCGTAGAGCAGCGCCCACCTTATGTTGGGCAGCGTGACGCGCGTGAAGACGCGCCAGCCATCGGCGCCGAGCGTGACCGCGGCCTCCTCCTCGGCCGTGCCCTGCTCCTGCATCAGCGGAATCAGCTCGCGGGCGACGAAGGGAAAGGTGACGAACACGGTGGCGAGGGTGATGCCGGGCCAGGCGAAGATGATCTTCCAGCCATTGTCGATCAGCCAGCCGCCGAAGAAACCCTGCGCGCCGAACAGCAGCACGAAGACGAGGCCGGCGATCACCGGCGAGACGGAGAACGGCAGGTCGATGAGCGTGATCAGGAAGCTCTTGCCGGGAAAGGAGAACTTCGTGATCGCCCAGGCCATGACGAGGCCCATGGCGGCGTTGAGGCCGACCGAGAGCGCGGTGACGAGCAGCGTCAGCTCGATCGCGGCGAGCGCGTCCGGCTCGACGAGGGCGCTCGCATAGGCCGCCCAGCCCTTCGACAGCGCCTGCGCGAAGACGTTGACGAGCGGCAGTACGATGAACAGGCCGACGACGAGGGCGGCGGCGGCGATGACCGCCCGTCGCACCGGAGCGGGCTCGGCATGGACGCTTTCCGGCTTCATGACAACCGTCCCGTGCGGGCCTGCGACCAGCGCTGCAGGGCGTTTATGACGAAGAGCAGGAGGAAGGCGGCGACGAGCATGGTCGCGGCGATGGCGGTGGCGTCCGCATAGCGGAATTCCTCCAGCCGGATGACGATCAGCAGCGGGGCGATCTCCGACACGTTGGGCAGGTTGCCGGCGATGAAGATGACCGAGCCGTATTCGCCGACGGCGCGGGCGAAAGCGAGCGCGAAGCCGGTGAGGAAGGCGGGGAAGACCGCCGGCAGGACGATGCGCCGGATGGTGGTCCAGCGCCCGGCGCCGAGCGTGGCGGCGGCCTCTTCGAGGTCGCGGTCGAGATCTTCCAGCACCGGCTGGACGGTGCGCACCACGAAGGGCAGCCCGATGAAGATCAGCGCGACCAGGATGCCGAGCGGGGTGAACGCCACCTTGATGCCGAACGGCGCCAGCAGGGCGCCGATCCACCCGTTCTCCGCATAGAGCGTGGTGAGCGCGATGCCGGCGACGGCGGTGGGCAGGGCGAAGGGGATGTCGATCAGCGCGTCGAGCACGCGCCGGCCGGGGAAGTCGTAGCGCGTCAGCGCCCAGACGATGACGGCGCCGAAGACGAGGTTGAGCGCCGCGGCGGCGAGCGACAGGCCGAACGAGATCTTCAGCGCGTTCAGTGTGCGGGTGGCGGTCAATATGCCGAGGATGCGCGCCGGCGAGAGCTCCGCCGTCTTCAGGAACAGCCCGGCGAGCGGGATGAGCACGACGAGGCCGAGCCACAGCAGCGTCAGCCCCATGGTGAGGCCGAAGCCGGGAAGCACGTGCCCGGCGCGCCGGGCCGGCAGAAGGGCGGCGGCGCCGGCGTTCATCGGCGGGTCGAGGACGGTTTCGCTCACGGCGGGTCTCCGGCGGCGTTCGGACGAGGCGTCCGCCCGGACGACCGGGGTCGTCGGGCGGACGGGCGGCGCGTGGTCCGGAAAGGCGGGTCAGTTCGAGTAGATTTGGTCGAACACGCCGCCATCGGCGAAGTGGGTCTGCTGCGCCTTGCGCCAGCCGCCGAAGATCGGGTCGTCGATGGTGACGAGGTCCACCTTGGGGAACTGGTCCCTGTACTGCGCGGCGATTTCGGGATCGCGCGGGCGGTAGAAGTTCTCCGCCGCCAGCTTCTGGCCTTCCTTCGAATAGAGCAGCTTGAGATAGGCCTCGGCGGCGGCGCGGGTGCCCTTACGGTCGACGTTCTTGTCGACCACGGCGACCGGCGGCTCGGCGAGGATCGAGAGCGAGGGCACGACGATGTCGAACTTGTCGGCGCCGAGCTCGCGCTGCGAGAGGAAGGCCTCGTTCTCCCAGGCGAGCAGCACGTCGCCGACCCCGCGTTCGGTGAAGGTGATGGTGGAGCCGCGCGCCCCGGTGTCGAGCACCGGCACGTTCCTGAACAGGGCGGCGAGATAGTCCTTCGCCTTGTCCTCGGAGCCGTATTTGCGCAGCGCGTAAGCCCAGCCCGCGAGGTAGTTCCAGCGCGCCCCGCCCGAGGTCTTCGGGTTCGGCGTGATGACCTGGATGCCGGGCTTCACGAGGTCGTCCCAGTCCTTGATGCCCTTGGGATTGCCCTTGCGGACCAGGAACACGATGGTCGAGGTGTAGGGCGAGGAATTGTCGGGCAGGCGCTTCTGCCAGTCCGGCGCGATGAGGCCGCGATCGGCGATGGCGTCGATGTCGTAGGCGAGGGCCAGGGTGACGACGTCGGCATCGAGCCCGTCGATCACCGAGCGGGCCTGCTTGCCGGAGCCGCCATGCGAGGCCTTGACCTCGACGCTCTTGCCAGTCTGCGCCTGATACTCATGCGCGAACAGTTCGTTGAACTTGGCGTAGAGCTCGCGCGTCGGGTCGTAGGAGACGTTGAGCAGGGTGACGTCGGCGGCGCGCACGGGCGCGGGCGAGGCGACGGAGCCGACAAGGGCAATGAGCGCGGCGGCGGCCGCGGGGCCGAAATTCAAGCGCATGGATTCTTCTCCCCGAATGAGGCGCCCGGTGCCAACAACCCCCGGCGCCAAGACTGTGAGAGGAAGATTTCCACCAGTAAATGATATGGTCAATATAGAATATCGATTTACTAGAAAATAATCTAACCCATTGAAAGTGCTGGACTAGACATGCCGAGGCAGGCGCTGCGACGGGAGCCGCAGCGCCTGCATTTCAAGGGGAGATCAGAGGGTCGAGAGCAGCGTGTGGATGCCGCACTCCGCCTTGTCGCGCCCCCGCCAGCGACCGGCGCGGCCGTCCTCGTCGGGACGGGCGCGGCTGGTGCAGGGCATGCAGCCGACGGAGGCGAAGCCCTTGGCGGCGAGCGGGTGCGGGGGCAGGTCGAAGCGCGCGCGGGCGGCTTCCAGATCCGCCCGCTCCAGCGTGGCGAGCGGGTTGAACTTCAGCCGGCTGCCGTCGCGCTCGACCACCGGGATGCTGGAGCGCAGCCCGCCCTGATAGCGCTTGCGCCCGTTAAGCCAGCCGTCGAAGCCGGCGAGCGCGCGCGCCAGCGGCTCGACCTTGCGGATGCGGCAGCAGGCGTCCGGGTCGCTGTCCCACAGGCTGCGGTCGGCGTCGAGCGCGGCAAGGCGGTCCGCGTCCGGGTGGATGGTGCGCACGTCCGTGAGGCCGAGCCGGTCGATCAGCGTGTCACGATAGGCCAGCGTCTCCTCGAACAGCCATCCGGTGTCGAGGAAGACCACGGGCAGCGTGCGGTCGACCTCGGCCATGAAGGCAAGCAGCACCGCCGATTCCGTGCCGAAGGACGAGACGAGGCACAGCTTGCCCGGCGCGACATTGTCGATGGCGGCGGCGATGATCTCCGTCGGGCTCGCCTCGGCCAGCGCGCAGGACAGGCCGCCCACGTCGTCCTTGCAGGGCACGGAACCCTCATTGGAGAGGTCGAGACGCTGGGCGATGGTCATGGAGAATGCTCCGGGATCATTCCGGGCGCGCCGTGCGGCCGAGCCGCTGGCGCAGGAGGCTGGGACGTTCATCCGTTGCCGGCTGGTAGAAGGCACTGTAGCGGTGCACCACCTCTTCGAAGGCGGCGGCATCGGCCTGCTTGACGGCCTCGATCTGGTCGAAGCCCGAGCGCTGCATGAGCAGGAACTGGTCCTGCAGCACGTTGCCCACCGCCCTGAGCGGCCCGGTCCAGCCGAGCCGTTCACGCAGCAGCCGCGCCTGGCTGTAGGCCCGCCCGTCGCGGAAGATCGGGAACCCCAGCGCGATCAGCGAGAGCTGGCCGAGATAGGGCTCGATCTCGCCGATGGGGCGGTCGTTCGGCCAGATGACGCCGACCGGCGCCTGCCGACCCTTGAGCGCCTCGGCCTCGCGCAGGAAGCGGTCGATGCCGATCAGCACCGGCGCGCCCTCGGGCAGCGCCTCGTCGTCGCCGATGCGGTGGAAGCGGTCCTCGACCACGCGGCCTTTCTCAATGAGCGGCATAGACGCGCTCCTTGAAAGGCTCGACGCCAAGGCGGGCGACGGTGTCGACGAACAGTTCCTGCGGGCCGGAGCGCAGCTCCATATAGGTGGCGACCACGTCCTCCACGAGGCCCGGCACCTGGTCGTAGGAGACCGCCGGGCCGAGCAGCGTGCCGAGCTGGGCCTGCTCGTCGGCGCGCCCGCCGAGCGTGATCTGGAAGAACTCCTGGCCGTTCTTCTCGACCCCCAGAATGCCGATATGGCCGACATGGTGGTGGCCGCAGGCGTTGATGCAGCCCGAGATGTTGATGTGCAGCCGGCCGATGCCGCGCGCCTTGTCGAGGTCGGCGAAGCGCTTGGCGATCTCCTGCGCCACCGGGATCGCGCGGGTGTTGGCCAGCGCGCAATAGTCGAGGCCGGGGCAGGAGATGATGTCGTTGACGAGGTTGACGTTCGGCGTGGCGAGCCCGGCCGCGTCGAGCCGGCGCCAGAGCTCCGGCAGGTCGCGCCTGGCGACGCTCGGCAGGCAGAGATTCTGCTCGTGGCCGACGCGGATCTCGCCGAAGGCATGGGCGTCGGCGAGGTCGGCGATCACGTCCATCTGGTCGGCGGTGGCGTCGCCCGGAGGGGCGCCGACTGGCTTGAGCGAGATGGTGACGATCGAATAGCCCGGCACCTTGTGGGGGTGGACCGAATTGGCGAACCAGGTGGCGAAGCGCGGGTCCGCCATCGCCGCGGTGAACTCGGCCGGCTCGTCGTCCAGCGCCTCATAGGCGGGATAGACGAAGCGCGAGCGGATCTCCTCGATCATCTCGTCGGTGAGGTGCAGCGCGCCGTCGCGGATCGCCGCCCATTCGGCCTCGACCGCCTTCGAGAATTCCTCGGCGCCGATCTCGTGCACCAGGATCTTGATGCGGGCCTTGTAGATGTTGTCGCGGCGCCCGTACTGATTGTACACGCGCATGATGGCTTCGATGTAGCTCAACAGCTCGCGCACCGGCAGGAACGGGCGGATCGACTTGCCGACGAAGGGCGTGCGCCCGAGTCCGCCGCCGACCAGCACCTCGAAGCCGAGCTCGCCCGCCTCGTTGCGGTGCAGGCGCAGGCCGACATCGTGCACCTTGATGGCGGCGCGGTCGTGCCCGGCGGCGGTGATGGCGATCTTGAACTTGCGCGGCAGGTAGGTGAACTCGGGATGCAGCGTCGAATACTGGCGCAGGATCTCGGCCCAGATGCGCGGGTCGTCGAACTCGCCCGGCACCGCGCCGGCCCACTGGTCGGTGGTGACGTTGCGGATGCAGTTGCCCGAGGTCTGGATGCCGTGCACGCCGACCTCGGCGAGCTCCGCCATGGCGTCGGGCAGGTTCTCCAGCTTGATCCAGTTGAACTGGATGTTCTGCCGGGTGGTGAAATGGCCGTAGCCGCGGTCATAGGTGCGCGCGACATGGGCCATGCGGCGAAGCTGGGCCGCCGACAGCGTGCCATAGGGGATGGCGACGCGCAGCATATAGGCGTGGAGCTGAAGATAGACGCCGTTCATCAGCCGGAGCGGCTTGAACTCGTCCTCGTTCAGCGCGCCCGCGAGGCGGCGGTTCACCTGATCGCGGAATTCCGCCACCCGTTCGGCGAGGAAGGCGCGATCGAATTCGTCATAGACGTACATGGGCTTCGCTTCGGCTGTAGCGGCTCAGGCCGCCGGCAGGTCGGCGCCCAGGGCGCCGGGCAGGGTGAAGGTGGGGCCGGCGACGCGGATGCGCTCGCGCAGGTTCCCCGGCCGGACGGTGCCGTCCTCGACGACGACCACCGGGGCGACATAGGCACCGACCGCATCGGTGTGACGGACGGAGGCGCTCTCGAGCAGGGCGATGGCCTCCGGCGCGGTGGTGACGACGGCCGCGTCGGCGAGGTCGGTCGACCAGCCGCCCGCCGCGGTCCGCCAGACCACGACGCCGTCGCTCAGGCGGTTGGCCGTGACGGCGACGGGGCCGTTGACCTTCAGTTTCTGCTGCTGCGGAGCGGCCATTGCCCGGGAAGTCCTGTCATTAGAGTCTCTACAACGAACATAACACGAAATGGATGCGTGCAAAGGCCATTTAAACACACGGATCATGTGTGTTTAAAATCAAGCAGAATATGTCTGTGAATTATGCCTGGATGCAGATGGGCAGGCCGTGCCTATCCCTGTCGGGTGGCGAAGGGAAGGCGCGCGCCCGTCCTTCGGCGATACGCCGGGCGGTCCAGGCCGCCGCGCAGGCGTCGAGGAGATCGTCCGCACCGACCCCGATCGCACGCGCCCGCGCGGCGGCGGTGATGTCCTCGCCGAAGCCTTGCGCGGCAAGGAGTTGGCGGCGCAGGACCAGCCCCGGCCCGTGCGGCGCGTTCTTCACCTTCTTGGCGATCGGCACCGGCGCCTCGCCGTTCATCGCCCAGAAGCTGACCTCCGGATGGCACTCGTGGAGGCGCGTGCGCAGGGAAGGGTGCTCGCACAGCAGCGCGTCGATCTCGCCGATCCTCGGCATGATGTGGAAGGCCTGCTTGGCGAGGGCGCGCGGCGGATCGGAGGTTGCGCGGGCGACAGCGCAGGCATGCCGATAGCGCAGGCCTTCCTCCGGATGGGCCTCCGCGTCCAGCGCCGCGGCGACCGCCGCGCGCGAAGGGATGGAGAACACGCTCGACTGGCGGGCGCCGAGAAGCGGGCGCACCAGCCGCTCCGGCGCGCGGCCCTTCGGGCCGATCCGGTCCGGCAGCCCGATCGGCATGTCGATGGCGGCGAGGTCGGGCGCGTCCGGCCGATCGAACAGTTCGCCGACACGGGAGATGCGCTCGGCCCGCATCGCGCCGCCCGGCTCGACGATGACCGCGACCCAGCCGCCCTTGCAGCCGTCGATGCTGGCGACGCGCATGGCGCTCCTCCCGTCGGTCCGCCGGTCAGATGATGTTCAGCTCCGCATGCGGGCGCCCGGCGGCGATGCGTTCATAGCCGAACACGTCGAGGTCGAGCGAGACCGAGCGGCCATGCACGATCCATTCGGCGATGGCGCGGCCGGCGGCGGGGGCCTGCTGCAGTCCGTGGCCGGAGAAGCCGTTGATGAAGTAGAGATTGCCGACCTCCGGATGCGGCCCGATCACCGCGTTGTGGTCGAGCAGGTTCATCTCGTAATGGCCGGCCCAGGCGCGCACCACCTTCAGCTCTTCCATGGCGGGGATGCGGTGGGCGAGGGCGGGCCAGATGCCTTCCTCGAACACCGACCAGTCGACCTCGAAATCCTCGCCGGCATCGGGATCGTTGTCCTCCGGCGGCGGGGCGCCGCAGATCTGGTAGGCGCCCTCGGGCCGGATGTAGAAGCCGGTCGGGTCGACGAGCAGGGGAAGGCGCGGCAGCGGCGTGCGGCAGTGAAGCACGAAGACGCAGCGCTTGCGCCCTTCCACCGGCAGCGCGAGGCCCGCCATGGCGGCGACCCGGCCGGCGCGAGGGCCGGCGGCATTGACCAGCACGCCGCAGCCGACGCGCCGCCCGTCCGCCAGCGTGACGCCGGTAATGCGCCCGCCCTCGCGCGCGATTGCCGTGACGTCGCCGGTGACGAACTGCGCGCCCTGTGCTTTCGCGGCCGCGCGCGTGCAGGAGAGCAGCGCATGGGCGTCGAACCAGCCCTCGCCCGAGCGGCCATAGGCACCGGCGGCGAGGCCCGCGACGTTGAGCCAGGGGAAGGTGGCCGCGAGCGCGTCGGGCGCGAGTAGGTCGATGTCGGCGCCCTCCGCCTTCTGCATCCGGTGATTGGCCTCGAGCACCGGCAGGCCGGCGGCGCTGGCGAGGATGAGATAGCCGCCCTCGTGCCAGGCGAGATCGGCGTCGGGCCCGAAGCGCTCCTTCGCGCCGCGCAGGAACTCCAGCCCGAACAGCGACATGCGGATGTTCTCGGGGATGGAGAACTGCTGGCGCAGCGAGGCCGCCGACAGGGTGGTGGAGGAATGCGCGAAGCTCGGGTCGCGCTCGATGACGGCGACCCGGCCGTGGAAGCCGGGATCGCGCGTGAGGAAATAGGCCGTCATGGCGCCCATGATGGCGCCGCCGACGATGAGCACGTCGAAACTGTCGTCCATGATCCGGTCCCGGGCCGACGGCATCGACTGGCCGTGCGCCTGACAGCCGGATAGGCTCGAAATGGATTTCTGCCAATTAGCCGAGCGAATCATGTCCCCAGCCCTCCGCCCCCGCCGCAGCGTGCTCTACATGCCGGGCGCCAATGCCCGCGCGCTTGAAAAGGCGCGCAGCCTCGACTGCGATGGCGTCATCATCGACCTCGAGGACGCGGTGGCGCCCGATGCCAAGGCCGGGGCCCGCGCCCTGGTGGCGGAGGCGCTCGCCGCCGGCGGCTTCGGCCATCGCGAGGTGGTGGTGCGCGTCAACGGCGCCGACACGCCCTGGTTCGAGGACGACCTCGCCGCCTTCGCGGCCACGGCGGCGACCGGCGCAGGGCCGGACGCGGTGCTGATCCCCAAGGTGGCCGACCCGGAGACGCTGCGCGTGACCGGGCGGCGGCTCGATGGGCTGGGCGCGCCGGTCGGGCTCAAGGTGTGGGCGATGATCGAGACGCCGCTCGCGGTGCTGAAGGCGGGCGAGATTGCGCTGGCCGCCCGCGACCCGCTGAGCCGGCTCGCCGTGCTGGTGCTCGGCACCAACGATCTCTCGAAGGAGACCGGCGCGCGCATCGTGCCCGGCCGCGCGCCGATGCAGGCCTGGCTGTCGCTCTGCGTGCTCGCGGCGCGGGCCGGCGGGGTCGACGTGCTCGACGGGGTATGGAACGGCTTTCGCGACCTCGAGGGCTTCGCGCGCGAATGCGTGGAGGCGGCCGATCTCGGCTTCGACGGCAAGACGCTGATCCACCCGACCCAGATCGAGCCCTGCAACGCCGCCTTCTCGCCGCCCGAGAAGGAGGTGGACGAGGCGCGGATGCTGATCGAGGTGTTCGACAGGCCCGAGAACGCCGCCAAGGGCGTGCTGCAGATCGAGGGCCGGATGTTCGAGCGCATGCATGCCGACATTGCGCGCAAGACGGTGGCGCTCGCCGAGGCCATCGCGGCGCGGAACTGAGGAAAAGAAGATGAAGCTCTATCGCTATCTCACGGGACCGGACGACGTGTCCTTCTGCAAGCGCGTCTCGGCGGCGTTGAACCGCGGCTGGCAGCTCCATGGCAGCCCGACCCTGACCTTCGACCCGCTGAAGGGCCGGGTGATCTGCGGCCAGACGATCGTGAAAGAGGTCGAGGGCGAGTGGTCGGAGGAGATCGTGCTTTCCGAGCAGTAGGGTCGCGTTTCAGGCGCCGAGGGGCGGCGGAAATGAAGGGTGCGTGGCGCTTATGGGCTGGCCGGCGCGGGCTTTAGGGCGGGAGCCGGCGGGAATCGGTGCCCGGATGCCGCCGATCCGCAGCCTAGACGAAAGTCCGACGCGGCGGCGCCGGAGGGCGGCCAGAGACGGGGCGCGAGATGCGTCAGAAGTGCTAACCTATTGAAAGGTAGCCAATTATCGCTTTTGCCGGGTGGAGTTGTCCACCGAGGGCGGACTGTGTCGCTTTTGTAAAAATCCCCGTTGACACGGCATCTTTGGTCCCCTTATAAAGCGGCCATCGACGGGGCGCGCCGCTGACGCGGTGCTTTTGCTCCTCAGGTTGATCCCGACAGAGACGAGGTCTTCGGACCGGCGGTCGCCGGCGGGAAAACTGTCGACTGCAC
>NZ_JANTHZ010000007.1 GCF_024752355.1 Ancylobacter mangrovi | reverse complement strand
ACAACATCGGCGTGCTTCTGCGCGGCACCAAGCGTGAGGACGTGGAGCGCGGCCAGGTCGTGTGCAAGCCGGGTTCGGTGAAGCCGCACACCAAGTTCAAGGCCGAGGCGTACATCCTGACCAAGGAAGAGGGCGGCCGCCACACGCCGTTCTTCACCAATTACCGTCCGCAGTTCTACTTCCGCACGACGGACGTGACGGGCGTGGTGACGCTTCCCGAGGGCACCGAGATGGTGATGCCGGGCGACAACATCTCGGTCGACGTTCATCTGATCGTTCCGATCGCGATGGAAGAGAAGCTGCGCTTCGCCATCCGCGAGGGCGGCCGCACCGTCGGTGCCGGCGTCGTCGCCGCCATCATCGAGTGATCGATTCAATCCCGGGGGGCGCCGGGTAGTCCTGCGCCCCTTTTTCGTGGAACCGATCCCGGACCGCCGGGGCGGGTTCCAGTTTGGCGAACCCTCTGGGAGCCTTGAAGTCAATGAACGGCCAGAACATTCGGATCCGCCTCAAGGCGTTCGATCATCGTATCCTGGACGCTTCCACCCGCGAGATCGTCTCGACGGCGAAGCGTACGGGCGCCCAGGTTCGCGGTCCCATTCCGCTGCCGACGCGGATTGAGAAATTCACGGTCAATCGCGGACCGCACGTGGACAAGAAGTCCCGCGAGCAGTTCGAGATGCGGACGCACAAGCGTCTGCTGGACATAGTCGACCCGACCCCCCAGACGGTGGACGCGCTGATGAAGCTCGACCTCGCCGCGGGTGTCGACGTCGAGATCAAGCTCTGAGAGAAGGCGAGGGGACACGGCCATGCGGTCAGGCGTCATCGCCCAGAAGGTCGGAATGACCCGCATCTTTACCGATGCAGGCGAGCATATTCCGGTCACTGTGCTGAAAGTCGATAATTGCCAGGTGGTCGCCCACCGGACGCTCGACAAGAACGGATATGTCGCGGTTCAGCTTGGCGTCGGCCAGGCCAAGCCGCAGAACACGACGCGCGCCATGCGCGGGCACTTCGCGGTGGCGAAGGTCGAGCCCAAGCGCAAGCTCGCGGAGTTCCGCGTCGAGGAGGAAGGGCTGATCCCGGTCGGGGCCGAGCTGACGGCGGACCACTTCGTGGTGGGCCAGTTCGTCGACGTGACCGGCACCTCGATCGGTAAGGGCTTCGCCGGCGGCATGAAGCGCCATAACTTCGGCGGTCTTCGTGCCACCCACGGCGTGTCGATCTCGCACCGTTCGATCGGTTCGACCGGCGGTCGTCAGGACCCCGGCAAGACCTTCAAGAACAAGAAGATGCCGGGTCACCTCGGCGCCGAGACCGTCACCACGCAGAACCTCAAGGTCGTGCTGACCGATGTCGAGCGCGGTCTGATCGCGGTCGAGGGCGCGGTTCCGGGCAACAAGGGTGGCTGGATCCTGATCGCCGACGCGGTGAAGAAGAAGCTGCCGGCCGAGGCGCCGAAGCCGGGCAAGTTCCGGCTGCCGGGCGAGCAGGCGGCCGATGAGGCCCCGGCCGAAGCGCCGGTGGTCGAGGCCGCGGCCGAGGAGAACGTGTGATGGAACTCGCCGTCAAAACTCTCGACGGAGCCGAAGCCGGTTCCGTCACCCTGTCGGACGAGATCTTCGGTCTCGAGCCGCGCCAGGACATCCTGCATCGCTGCGTCGTGTGGCAGCTCTCGCGCCGCCAGGCTGGTACCCACCAGACCCTGTCGCGCTCGGACGTCAACCGCACCAAGCGCAAGATGTACAAGCAGAAGGGCACCGGCGGCGCCCGTCACGGCGCGGCTTCCGCGCCGCAGTTCCGCGGCGGCGCCAAGGCGTTCGGTCCGGTGGCCCGCAGCCATGCGAGCGATCTGCCGAAGAAGGTGCGCGCCCTGGCGCTGAAGCACGCGCTGTCCTCGAAGGCGAAGGATCAGCAGATCATCGTGCTCGACGACGCGGTGCTGAGCGAGCCGAAGACCAAGCTGCTCAAGGAGCGGCTGGCGGGTCTCGGCCTTGCCAACGCGCTCGTGGTTTCGGGTGCCGAGGTGGATGCCAATTTCGGCCTCGCCTCGCGCAATGTCACTCACCTCGACGTGCTGCCCGTGCAGGGCATCAACGTCTACGACATCCTGCGTCGTCAGACCCTGGTGCTGACGAAGGCAGCTGTCGATGCTCTGGAGGCGCGTTTCAAATGAGCCTCGATCCGCGCCATTACGACGTGATCGTGTCCCCGGTCATCACCGAGAAGGCCACGATGGCGTCCGAGCACAACAAGGTCGTCTTCAAGGTTGCGCTGTCGGCTACCAAGCCGCAGATCAAAGAGGCGGTCGAGAAGCTCTTCGACGTGAAGGTCGAGAGCGTCAACACGCTGGTCCGCAAGGGGAAGACGAAGTTCTTCAAGGGCCGCAAGGGCGTGCAGAACGACGTGAAGAAGGCGGTCGTGACCCTCGCCGAGGGCCATTCCATCGACATCACGACGGGTCTGTGAGCCGGGGATAAGGGATCGGAGACATGGCGCTCAAAACCTTCAAGCCGGTAACGCCGGGCCTTCGCCAGCTCGTCATCGTCGACCGCTCGGGCCTGTACAAGGGCAAGCCGGTCAAGACGCTGACCGAGGGCAAGTCGGAAGCCGGCGGCCGCAACAACAATGGCCGCGTGACCGTCCGCTTCCGCGGCGGCGGGCACAAGCAGGCGTACCGCCTCGTCGACTTCAAGCGCACCAAGCGCGATGTCGGCGCGACGGTGGAGCGTATCGAGTACGATCCGAACCGCACCGCCTTCATCGCGCTCATCAAGTATGACGACGGCGAGCTGTCCTACATCCTGGCCCCGCAGCGTCTCGCCATTGGCGACCGCGTGCTGTCGTCCAAGACCGTGGACGTGAAGCCGGGCAACACGGCGCCGCTCGGCAACCTGCCGGTCGGCACGATCGTGCACAACATCGAGCTGAAGATCGGCAAGGGCGGGCAGATCGCGCGTTCGGCCGGCTCCTACGCTCAGATCGTCGGCCGCGACCAGGGTTACGTGATCCTGCGGCTGAACTCGGGCGAGCAGCGCCTGGTGCATGGCGAGTGCTGCGGCACGGTGGGTGCGGTGTCCAACCCGGACCACATGAACACCAACCTGGGCAAGGCCGGCCGCAAGCGCTGGCTGGGCCGCCGCCCGCATAACCGCGGCGTCACCATGAACCCCGTCGACCACCCACACGGTGGCGGCGAGGGCCGTACCTCGGGCGGTCGTCATCCGGTCACCCCGTGGGGCTTCCCCACCAAGGGCAAGCGGACCCGGAAGAACAAGTCGACCACCAAGTTCATCGTGTCCAGCCGGCACGCCCGCAAGAAGTGAGCGAGGGGAACTGAACAATGTCTCGATCGGTCTGGAAAGGTCCGTTCGTCGACGGCTACCTCCTCAAGAAGGCGGAAGCCGCGCGCAGCTCGGGTCGTCACGACGTCGTCAAGATCTGGAGCCGCCGCTCCACGATCCTGCCGCAGTTCGTCGGGATCACCTTCGGCGTTTACAACGGCAACAAGCACGTCCCGGTCTCGGTGACCGAGGACATGGTGGGCCACAAGTTCGGCGAGTTCGCTCCGACCCGCACCTATTACGGGCACGCTGCGGACAAGAAAGCCAAGCGCAAGTAGAGGCAGCATCATGGGTAAGGCAGCTCGTCCGCGCGCGCTCGCGGATACGGAAGCCAAGGCGGTTGTACGCAATCTGCGCGTGAGCCCCCAGAAGCTCAACCTCGTCGCCGGCCTGATCCGGGGGAAGAAGGTCGCGACCGCGCTCGCCGACCTGCAGTTCTCCCGCAAGCGGATCGCGGGCGACGTGAAGAAGTGCCTGGAATCGGCCATCGCGAATGCCGAGAACAACCATGAGCTCGACGTCGACGATCTGATCGTCGCCGAGGCTCATGTCGGCAAGGGGCTGGTCATGAAGCGCTTCGCGGCGCGTGCCCGCGGGCGGGCCAGCCGCATCGAGAAGCCGTTCTCGCACATCACCATCGTGGTGCGTGAAGTCGAGGAGAAAGCCTGATGGGTCAGAAGGTCAACCCGGTCGGGCTGCGGCTCGGCATCAACCGCACCTGGGATTCGCGCTGGTTCGCCGGCAAGGGCGAATATGGCGAGCTGCTGCACGAGGACATCAAGATCCGCGAGATGCTGCAGAAGCTGCTGAAGCAGGCTGCGGTGTCGAAGATCGTGATCGAGCGTCCGCACAAGAAGTGCCGCGTCACCATCCACTCGGCGCGTCCGGGCGTGGTGATCGGCAAGAAGGGCGCCGACATCGACAAGCTGCGCAAGAAGGTTTCCGAGATGACCGACTCGGAAGTCTTCATCAACATCGTCGAGATCCGCAAGCCGGAGATCGACGCGCGGCTCGTCGCCGAATCGATCGCCCAGCAGCTCGAGCGCCGTGTGGCGTTCCGCCGCGCCATGAAGCGCGCCGTCCAGTCGGCGATGCGTCTCGGCGCGGAAGGCATTCGTATCAACTGCGCGGGCCGTCTCGGCGGCGCGGAGATTGCGCGTCTGGAATGGTATCGTGAAGGGCGCGTGCCGCTTCACACCTTGCGCGCGGACGTGGATTACGGTACGGCCACGGCCTTCACGACCTACGGCACCTGCGGTGTCAAGGTCTGGATCTTCAAGGGTGAGATTCTCGAGCACGATCCGATGGCGCAGGACAAGCGCCAGGCGGATGGTGAGCCCTCGGGTGGTCGCTCCTCGCGCCGCGACGCGGCGTGAGTGGCGTAGAGAAGGAATAAGAGGCGCGACATGCTGCAACCAAAGCGCACGAAGTTCCGCAAGCAGTTCAAGGGGCGCATTCACGGCGTCGCCAAGGGCGGGACTGACCTCAACTTCGGCCAGTTCGGGCTGAAGGCCGTTGAACCGGAGCGCATCACTGCGCGCCAGATCGAAGCCGCGCGTCGCGCGATGACCCGTCACATGAAGCGTGCGGGCCGTGTGTGGATCCGCGTCTTCCCGGATGTGCCGGTTTCCTCCAAGCCGACCGAAGTGCGTATGGGTAAGGGTAAGGGCGCCCCGGACTACTGGGCCGCCAAGATCAAGCCCGGCCGCATCATGTTCGAGATCGACGGCGTCAGCCAGGACATCGCGCGCGAGGCGCTGCGCCTCGCTGCCGCGAAGCTGCCGGTCAAGACGCGCTTCGTCGAGCGGATCGCCGAGTGACGGAGGGAATGATGACCAAGGCAACCGATTTCCGGACCAAGACGGCCGACGAACTCTCCGACGAGCTTCTTTCGCTCAAGAAGGAGCAGTTCAACCTCCGGTTCCAGAAGGCGACCGGCCAGCTCGAGAACACGGCGCGGGTGCGTCAGATCCGCCGCGATGTCGCGCGGGTCAAGACGATCCAGGCGCAGAAGGCCGCTTCGGCGGCCAAGGCTAAGTGAGGAGAGGGCGATGCCAAAGCGTTTGCTGCAGGGCGTCGTGGTGAGCGACAAGCAGGACAAGACCGTCGTGGTCCGTGTCGAGCGCCGTTTCACCCATCCGCTGCTGAAGAAGACCGTTCGCCGTTCCAAGAAGTACCACGCCCATGACGAGGGAAATACGTGGAAGGAAGGCGACACGGTATGGATCGAGGAGCACCGCCCCTTGTCCAAGCTGAAGAACTGGATCGTCGTCCAGGGTGAGAAGCGGGCCGAGGTCTGAGCTTTTCCGTCGGAGCTTCCCGGAAACGGGGTTGAGGGTGCGCCGCTCTTCGGGCGAGCACCGTTTTTGCGAGAAATAGGTGCGTCATGATCCAGATGCAGACCAATCTCGACGTGGCGGACAATTCCGGTGCGCGTCGCGTCATGTGCATCAAGGTGCTTGGCGGTTCGAAGCGCAAGTACGCTCATGTCGGCGACATCATCGTGGTGTCGGTGAAGGAAGCGATTCCGCGCGGCCGCGTGAAGAAGGGCGATGTGATGAAGGCGGTCGTGGTGCGCACCGCCAAGGACATCCATCGCGTCGACGGTTCGGTGATCCGCTTCGACCGCAATGCGGCGGTGCTGATCAACAACAACAAGGAGCCGGTCGGCACGCGTATCTTCGGGCCGGTTCCGCGCGAGCTGCGCGCGAAGAACCACATGAAGATCATTTCGCTGGCGCCGGAGGTGCTGTGATGGCCGCCAAGATCAAGAAGGGCGACAAGGTCGTCGTCCTCGCCGGCCGCGACAAGGGCCGCACCGGCGAGGTCATCCAGGTTCTTCCTAAGGACAACGTCGCCAAGGTGCGCGGCGTGAACATGGTGAAGCGCCACCAGCGGCAGAGCGCGAACCAGGAAGGCGGGATCATCTCCAAGGAGGGTCCCATCCACCTGTCGAACATCGCGCACGCCGATCCGAAGGACGGCAAGCCGACCCGCGTCGGGTTCCTTGTGCAGGCGGACGGCACCAAGGTGCGCGTCGCCAAGCGCTCGGGGGAGAAGATCGATGGCTGAGACGAGCTACACCCCGCGGATGAAGTCCCACTACGAGGAGGTCATCCGCCAGCAGATGGTCGAGCAGTTCGGCTACAAAAACGCCATGGAAGTCCCCTCGATCGAGAAGATCGTGATCAACATGGGCGTCGGCGAGGCGACCGCGGACTCCAAGAAGGTGCAGACTGCCGCGGCGGATCTGGCGCTGATCTCCGGCCAGAAGCCGGTGATCACCCGCGCCCGCAAGGCGGTGTCGAACTTCCGCCTGCGCGAGAACCAGCCGGTCGGGACCAAGGTCACGCTGCGCAAGGTGCGCATGTACGAGTTCGTCGACCGGCTCGTGAACATCGCCCTGCCGCGCGTTCGCGACTTCCGTGGGCTGAACCCCAAGAGCTTCGATGGCCACGGCAACTACGCCATGGGCATCAAGGAGCACATCGTGTTCCCCGAGATCAACTACGACAAGGTTGATCAGATGTGGGGCATGGACATCATCGTCTGCACGACGGCGAAGACGGACGAGGAAGCGCGCGCGCTTCTGAAGGCCTTCAACTTCCCGTTCCGTCAGTAAGCATCCCCTTCCGGCCGTGGGGCCAGGCCCCAAACGCGGAGACTAGGAGCAGAGCATATGGCGAAGAAGAGCGCGGTCGAGAAGAACGAGCATCGTCGCAAGCTGGTGAAGAACTATGCCGGCAAGCGGGCTCGTCTCAAGGCCCTGGTTAATGACAAGGAGCTGCCGATCGAGGAGCGTTTCGCCGCGGTCCTCAAGCTGGCGGAGCTCCCGCGCAATTCGGCGAAGGTGCGCATCCGCAACCGGTGCGAAGTCACCGGGCGCCCGCGTGCCTATTACCGCAAGCTGAAGATGAGCCGTATCGCGCTGCGCGAACTCGGTTCGCTGGGCCAGGTGCCCGGCCTCGTCAAGTCGAGCTGGTGAGGAGGCCGGTCCATGTCCACGACTGATCCGATCGGCGATCTGATCACCCGCATCCGCAATGCGCAGATGCGGCGCAAGGAGAAGATCTCCACCCCCGGTTCGCGCCTGCGTGCGAGCGTGCTCGAAGTGCTGACCGCCGAAGGCTTCATCCGCGGCTATTCCGCCTCGGAGCCGGTCAACGGCCGCAGCGAGTTCGAGATCGAGCTCAAGTACTATGACGGTGAGCCGGTGATCCGCGAGATCGCCCGCGTTTCCAAGCCTGGCCGGCGGGTCTATTCGTCGGTCAAGACCCTTCCGCGCGTCGCCAACGGTCTCGGCGTCGCTGTCGTCTCCACGCCCCAGGGCGTGATGGCGGACCACGAAGCCCGCGAGAAGAACGTGGGCGGCGAGGTCCTCTTCACGGTCTTCTGACCTGGAGGGAGAGAGAGCAATGTCCAAGATCGGCAAAGCGCCCATCGAGATTCCCGCCGGCGTCACCGCTTCGGTTGACGGCCAGACGGTCAAGGTGAAGGGCCCCAAGGGCGCCCTGGAAGTGAACGTGGTCGACGAGATCGGCGTGAAGATGGAGAACGGGGCCATCCTGTTCTCGCTTCGCGGCGAGACCAACCGCCACAAGTCCATGTGGGGCCTGTCGCGCACCCTCGTCGCCAATCTGGTCGAGGGTGTCACGAAGGGCTTCGAGAAGAAGCTCGAGATCAACGGCGTCGGCTATCGCGCCGCGGTGCAGGGCAAGTCCCTGAACCTGGCGCTCGGCTTCAGCCACGACGTGAACTATCCGATCCCGGAAGGGATCCAGATCGTCACGCCGCGGCCGACGGAGATCATCGTGTCCGGCATCGACCGCCAGAAGGTCGGTCAGGTCGCCGCCGAGATCCGCAAGTACCGTGGCCCCGAGCCCTACAAGGGCAAGGGCGTCAAGTACGCCGACGAGTTCATCTTCCGCAAGGAAGGCAAGAAGAAGTAACGGATTCGAACCATGGCCCAGTACAAGGACGCTACCGAGCGCCGCAAGGCGCGTGTCCGTCGTGCTCTTCGCACGACGGCGAACGGGCGGCCGCGCCTCTCGGTGCATCGCTCGTCGAAGCACATCTACGCGCAGGTCATCGACGATGCACGCGGCGTGACGATCGCCGCCGCCTCGTCGCTTGAGAAGACCCTGCGGGAGAGCCTGAAGACCGGCGCGGATGTCGCCGCGGCGCAGGCGATCGGCAAGCTCGTGGCGGAGCGCGCCGTCGCAGCCGGTGTGAAGGACGTGGTCTTCGACCGCGGCGCCTTCATCTATCACGGCCGCGTCAAGGCGCTCGCCGATGCCGCCCGCGAGGGCGGTCTCAACTTCTGAGATCACGAGCGGGATCCCCCCGCAGAACGACGAGGATAAGATCATGGCTCGTGAACGTGAGCGTGAACGCGAGGATCGCGACAACACGTTCGTGGACAAGCTGGTCCACATCAACCGTGTCGCGAAGGTTGTGAAGGGTGGCCGTCGCTTCGGCTTCGCCGCCCTGGTGGTTGTCGGCGACCAGAAGGGCCGCGTCGGCTTCGGCCACGGCAAGGCCCGTGAGGTGCCGGAGGCGATCCGCAAGGCGACGGAAGCCGCCAAGCGCGCGCTGATCCGCGTGCCGTTGCGCGAGGGCCGGACCCTGCACCATGACGTGCATGGCCATCACGGCGCCGGCAAGGTGATCCTGCGCGCGGCTCCGGCCGGTACGGGCATCATCGCGGGCGGCCCGATGCGCGCCGTCTTCGAGACGCTCGGCATGCAGGACGTGGTGGCGAAGTCGTTCGGCTCGTCCAACCCGTACAACATGGTGCGCGCCACCTTCGACGCGCTGAAGAACCAGGACAGCCCGCGCCTCGTGGCCGCGCGCCGCAGCCTGAAGGTGTCGCAGCTTCAGTCCCGCCGCCGCGTCGACGACGCCGAAGCGACCGACTGACGCCCTGAGAGGTAGTGGAGCTTATCATGGCGAACAGCAGCAAGACGGTCACGGTCGAGCAGGTCGGCAGCCCGATCCGCCGCCCCCAGGAGCAGCGGGCGACGCTCGTCGGTCTCGGCCTCAACAAGCTTGGGCGTCGCTCGACGCTCGAAGACACCCCGGCCGTGCGTGGCATGATCCAGAAGGTCCGCCACCTCGTCCGCGTCGTCGAAGCCTGACGGCGCCGAAGGAGACTGGCGATGAGCCTCAACGAGATCAAGGACAATGACGGCGCGCGCAAGAAGCGCATGCGCGTCGGCCGCGGCATCGGCTCCGGCAAGGGCAAGACCGGCGGGCGTGGCGTGAAGGGTCAGACCTCGCGCACCGGCGTCGCGATCAAGGGCTTCGAGGGCGGCCAGATGCCGATCCATCGTCGCCTGCCCAAGCGCGGCTTCAACAACATCTTCGCGCTGGACTGGAACGAGGTCTCCCTCGGCCGCATCCAGACCGCGATCGATGCGGGCAAGCTGGACGCCGGCACGGCGGTCACCCAGGCGGCCCTGGTCGAGGCGGGCGTGCTGCGCCGCGCCAAGGCGGGCGTGCGGGTGCTCGGCGGCGGCGAGCTGAAGGCGAAGGTGACGCTCGAGGTCGCCCACGCCACGAAGTCGGCGGTCGAAGCGATCGAGAAGGCCGGCGGCACTGTGACGCTGCTCGCGTCCAAGGCCAAGGCTGGTGAAACGGCGGCCTGACGCTTAAGTCAGGCCTACCTACAAAGTCCTTCAGGGCACAGCGAGGGAGCGAAGCCTCATGGCCTCGGCAGCGGAACAGCTCGCGTCGAACCTCAATTTCGGTGCTCTCGCGAAGGCCGAAGAACTGAAGAAGCGCATCTGGTTTACGCTGGGTGCGCTTCTCGTCTATCGGCTCGGCACCTACATTCCGATGCCCGGCATCAACCCGGATGCGCTTGCGGACGTGTTCAACACCGCGCAGCAGGGCATCATCGGCCTGTTCAACATGTTCTCGGGCGGCGCGGTCTCGCGCATGGCGATCTTCGCCCTGAACATCATGCCGTACATCTCCGCCTCGATCATCATCCAGCTGCTGACCACCGTCTCCCCGACGCTGGAGGCGCTGAAGAAGGAAGGCGAGGCGGGCCGCAAGACCATCAACCAGTACACGCGCTACCTCACGGTGGTGCTCGCCGTGTTCCAGTCCTACGGCATCGCCGTCGGACTCGAGGGCTCGGGCTCGGTGGTCTCGGATCCCGGCTGGTTCTTCCGCATCTCGACCGTGATCACGCTGACCGGCGGCACCATGTTCCTGATGTGGCTGGGCGAGCAGATCACCTCGCGCGGCATCGGCAACGGCATCTCGCTGATCATCTTCGCCGGCATCGTCGCGGAGCTGCCTTCGGCGACCGCGAACACGCTGGAACTCGGTCGTCAGGGCGCCCTGTCCACCGGCATCATCCTCGCTGTGATCCTGATGGTCGTGGCGGTGATCATGTTCATCGTGTTCATGGAGCGCGCCCAGCGCCGGCTGCTGATCCAGTATCCAAAACGCCAGGTGGGCAACAAGGTCTATGACGGCCAGTCGTCGCACCTGCCGCTGAAGCTCAACACCTCGGGCGTCATCCCGCCGATCTTCGCCTCCTCGCTGCTGCTGATCCCGACCACGGTCGCCAGCTTCATGCAGGGCCGCGGGCCGGAATGGCTCACCACGGTCACGGCGCTGATCGGGCACGGCCAGCCGCTGTTCATGCTGCTCTACGTGGCGCTGATCGTGTTCTTCTGCTTCTTCTACACCGCGATCGTCTTCAATCCGACGGAGACGGCGGACAACCTCAAGAAGCATGGCGGCTTCATCCCCGGTATCCGTCCGGGTGAGCGCACGGCCGAGTATATCGACTATGTGCTGACTCGCATCACCGTCATCGGTGCGGCTTACCTAGCGATCGTCTGCCTGTTCCCCGAGATACTGATCTCGTATGCTGCGGTTCCGTTCTACTTCGGGGGCACGTCGCTGCTGATCGTGGTGAGCGTGACCATGGACACGGTTGCGCAGGTCCAGGGGCACTTGCTGGCGCATCAATATGAAGGGCTGGTCAAGAAGGCCAAGCTCAGGGGGAAGCGTCGATGAGGCTGATTCTTCTTGGTCCGCCGGGTGCGGGCAAGGGAACTCAGGCGCAGCGTCTGGTCGCACGGCACGGCATCGTGCAACTCTCGACCGGGGACATGCTGCGCGAGGCGGTGCGTAACGGAACGCCCGTCGGCCTGCGTGCCAAGGAAGTGATGGACGCGGGCAAGCTCGTGTCGGATGACATCGTGATCGACATCGTCGCCGATCGTATCGAGCAGCCGGACGCCGCCAAGGGCTTCATCCTCGACGGTTTCCCGCGCACGGTCGCCCAGGCCAAGGCGCTGGACGACATGCTCGCCGCCAAGGGCCTGAAGCTCGACGCGGTGATCGAGTTCAAGGTCGACCAGGCGAAGCTTGTCGACCGCATCCTGCAGCGCGCCCGCGAAGCCACCGAGCGTGGCGAGCCGGTGCGCCGGGACGACGATCCGGAAATCTTCAAGACCCGGCTCGAGGCGTTCAACCGCGACACCGCGGTCGTGGCGCCTTATTACGCCGAACGTGGGCTCCTGGTGGCCGTCGACGGCATGAAGCCGATCGGTGAGGTGGAACAGGCGATCTCGGAGATTCTCGAGGCCGTCTGACCGAATTGGTCGCGCGGGCTTGACAGGGTGCCAGAATCGCTCTATGTGCCGCGCTTCACTTAGAAAGGGCGTCGCGGGCCGACATCACGCGGTGATGTCGCGCGGCGCCTTGCGCATCCTCGCATGAGCCGGCCTCCACCGGACGCGAGGTGAGGTAAACCTCCGGCTTGCCGGACGACATGGAGACGGCCAGTGGCCCGTATCGCAGGCGTCAATATCCCGACCAACAAGCGCGTCGTCATCGCGCTTCAGTACATTCACGGCATCGGCGCGAAGAACGCGTCGGAGATCGTGGAAAAGGTCGGCATCCCGGCCGAGCGCCGCGTGAACCAGCTCACCGATCAGGAAGTGCTCCAGATCCGTGAGACCATCGACCGCGATTACATCGTCGAGGGCGACCTTCGCCGCGAAGTGTCGATGAACATCAAGCGCCTGATGGACCTCGGCTGTTACCGCGGCCTGCGCCATCGCCGTGGTCTGCCGGTGCGCGGCCAGCGTACGCACACCAATGCGCGTACCCGCAAGGGTCCGGCCAAGCCGATCGCCGGCAAGAAGAAGTGAGGAGGCGGGCTTCGGCCCGCTTTTGCACGCCGGCGGCATGAGCGGCCGGTTTCGACATTCAAGACTATTGTCCCGAGCGCCTGGAATGACGGGCGCGCCTGAAGGATCGAAGATCAAATGGCTAAGGAAGCTGCCCGCATCAAGCGTCGCGAGCGGAAGAACATCGCGTCGGGCGTCGCGCATGTGAATGCGTCGTTCAACAACACCATGATCACCATCACCGACGCGCAGGGCAACACCATTGCCTGGTCCTCGGCGGGTGCCATGGGCTTCAAGGGCTCGCGCAAGTCGACCCCCTACGCGGCGCAGGTCGCCGCCGAGGATTGCGCGCGCAAGGCCGCCGAGCACGGCATGCGCACCATCGAGGTCGAGGTTTCCGGCCCGGGTTCGGGACGCGAGTCGGCGCTGCGCGCCTTCCAGGCCGCGGGCTACACGGTGACGTCGATCCGCGACGTGACGCCGATCCCGCACAATGGCTGCCGCCCGCGCAAGCGTCGGCGCGTCTGATTTTTAGCTAGGCCGGGCGGCGCGGTCGCGCGCCGCCGGGCACGCCGCGTTTGGCATTCCCTCCCGGCCCGGCCGGGGGCGCGTCCCGGAGGTTTCGTCCGGGGGCCGTCGAAAGCAAGGGTGACGCAAGTGATTCAGAAGAACTGGCAAGAGCTGATCAAGCCCGAGAAGCTCGAGGTTTCGGTCGGCGGCGATGCGAAGCGCTTCGCGACGGTTGTCGCCGAGCCGCTCGAGCGTGGATTCGGCCAGACGCTCGGCAATGCGCTGCGTCGCATCCTGCTGTCCTCGCTCCAGGGCGCGGCGGTGACGTCGGTGCATATCGACGGCGTGCTGCACGAGTTCTCGTCGATCCCCGGCGTGCGTGAGGACGTGACGGACATCGTCCTCAACATCAAGGACATCGCCATCAAGATGGTCGGCGACAGTGCCAAGCGCATGGTCGTCAAGAAGCAGGGTCCGGGCATCGTCACCGCCGGCGACATCCAGACCGTCGGCGACATCCAGGTGCTGAACCCCGAGCTCGTGCTGTGCACGCTCGACGACGGCGCCGAGATCCGCATGGAGTTCACGGTCGACACCGGCAAGGGCTATGTCGCCGCCGACCGCAACCGTCCCGAGGACGCGCCGATCGGCCTGATCCCGGTCGATAGCCTCTACTCGCCGGTCAAGAAGGTCTCCTACAAGGTCGAGAACACCCGCGAGGGCCAGATCCTCGACTTCGACAAGCTGACCATGACCATCGAGACCAACGGCTCGATCGGTCCCGAGGACGCGCTGGCCTATGCCGCGCGCATTCTGCAGGACCAGCTTGAGATCTTCGTGAACTTCGAGGAGCCCAAGCGCGAGGCCGAGAGCCCGGCCATGCAGGAGCTGCCCTTCAACCCGGCGCTGCTGAAGAAGGTCGACGAGCTCGAGCTGTCGGTTCGTTCGGCGAACTGCCTGAAGAACGACAACATCGTCTATATCGGCGACCTGATCCAGAAGACCGAGGCGGAGATGCTCCGGACCCCGAACTTCGGCCGCAAGTCGCTGAACGAGATCAAGGAAGTTCTCGCCAGCATGGGCCTGCACCTCGGCATGGAAGTGCCGGGCTGGCCGCCGGAGAACATCGAGGATCTCGCCAAGCGGTTCGAAGATCACTACTGAGCACTGAACGCGGCGTTCGAGCCGTCACATCCATTACCCGGCTCGAAGGCCGTCGCACCTTAGGATTTAGTCGTCATGAACCACGGCAAGGCATATCGCCGGTTCAACCGGACCGCTGAGCACCGCAAGGCCATGTTCGCCAACATGGCGCAGGCGCTCATCACCCATGAGCAGATCATCACCACGCTGCCGAAGGCGAAGGACCTTCGCCCGGTGGTCGAGAAGCTGATCACCCTCGGCAAGCGTGGCGGGCTGCATGCGCGCCGCCAGGCGATCGCCGAGGTGCGCGACGTTGCCGTCGTGCGCAAGCTCTTCGACGTCATCGGCCCGCGCTACAAGGAGCGCAACGGCGGCTACACCCGCATCATCAAGGCCGGCTTCCGGCACGGTGATTCGGCCCCGATCGCGGTGATCGAGCTGGTCGACCGCGACGAGAGCGCCAAGGGCGCCGCCGACCTCGCCCGTCACGAGGCGTCGAAGACCGAAGAATCCGCCGCCGCCTGACACCGGGCGACGCAACGGCATGACGAAGGGGCGGCCTTGGCTGCCCCTTTTTGTTTGTGCCGGGGCAGGGGGCATGGCTCGCCTACGGGCAGGGCGCGGAAGTGAGGCGGTGAAGGCCCTCGACCCTTTTTCCGCCAAGGAGCCAAGGCTATATCTGAGGCCATGAACCGTTTTGCCAGCTTCCTCACCGCCACCCTTCTCCTGATCGCGCCCGCTGTGGCGCAGGCCCCCAGCCCGGCGACGCCGCCCACGCCGATGCCGATGGCGACGCCCGGGCAGACGCGGGTGCCGACCTCGCGGGCGGAGATCGCGCTCAGCTTCGCGCCCGTGGTGGCGCGCACCGCGCCCGCCATCGTCAACGTCTACGCGATGCGGGCGGTCCGCCAGCGCCGGGGCATGTCGCTGCTCGACGACCCGTTCTTCCGCCGCTTCTTCGGCGCTCCCTCCGGCCCCGGCTTCGGCGGACCGAGCGAGCGCATCCAGCGCGCCCTCGGCTCGGGCGTCATCGTCGACCCGTCGGGTCTGGTGGTCACCAACAACCACGTCATCGACGGTGCCGACGAGGTGCGGGTGTCGCTGGCCGACAAGCGCGAATACGACGCCGATATCCTGCTGCGCGACCCGCGCACGGATCTGGCGATTCTGAAGCTGAAGGGCGGCAAGGGCGACTTCCCCTCCGCCGAGCTCGGCTCGTCCGACGATCTTCAGGTCGGCGACATCGTGCTTGCCATCGGCAACCCGTTCGGTGTCGGCCAGACGGTGACGCAGGGCATCGTCTCGGCGCTCGCGCGCACCCAGGTCGGCATCACCGACTATCAGTTCTTCATCCAGACCGACGCGGCCATCAATCCCGGCAATTCCGGCGGCGCGCTGGTGGACACGGCCGGTCGCGTCATCGGCATCAACACGGCGATCTTCTCGCGCTCGGGCGGCTCGCAGGGCATTGGCTTCGCGATTCCCGCCGACATGGTGCGCGTGGTGCTGCAATCGGTGCTGAGCGGTGGCAAGTCGGTGCGCCGCCCCTGGCTCGGCGCCCAGCTCCAGCGGGTGACGCCGGACATCGCCGAGGGGCTGGACCTGCCGCGCCCGGTCGGCTCGCTGGTGCAGAGCGTGGTGCCCGGCAGTCCGGCGGCGCTCGGCGGGCTGAAGGTCGGCGACCTCATCACCGGCATCGCCGGGCAGGAGACCGACGACCCGGACGCCTTCGGCTATCGCTTCGCCACCCGCCCGCTCGGCGGCAAGGTCGAGGTGGCCGTGGTGCGGCAGGGCAAGAAGATGGAGCTCTCGCTCCCGCTCGAGGCCGCGCCCGAGACCGTGCCGCGCGAGGAGCGCGTGCTCGACGGTCGCTCGCCGCTCGCCGGCGCCACCGTGGTCAACCTGTCGCCGGCCGTGGCGGAGGAGCTGCGCACGGTCGAGCCGGACAAGGGCGTGGTGGTGACCGCCGTCGCCGATGGCTCGCCCGCGGACCTCACCAATCTGAAGGTCGGCGATGTGCTGGTCGAGGTGAATGGCGAGCGCATCGAGCGCACCGACGATCTGGTGCGCGCCACCGCCTCGCCCTCGCGGGTGTGGCGCATTACGCTGCAGCGCGGCGGGCGCACGCTCACCGCCATGCTTCCGGGATGAGGCTTCCTTGGTTGACGACCTCTTTGCCAGCGCCGGGCTTGAAACCACCGCGCCGCGGCCGCTGGCCGACCGGCTCCGGCCGCGTCAGCTCTCCGAGGTGGTCGGACAGGAGCACCTGACCGGCCCGGACGGCATCCTCACCCGCATGATCGAGAGCCATTCGCTGGGCTCGCTCATCTTCTGGGGACCGCCCGGGACGGGCAAGACGACCGTCGCCCGGCTGCTTGCGCATTCGACCGATCTCGATTTCGAGCAGGTCTCGGCCATCTTCACCGGCGTCGCCGACCTGAAGAAGGTGTTCGAGGCGGCGCGCGGGCGCCGCGCGCTCGGCCGGGGCACGCTGCTGTTCGTCGACGAGATCCATCGCTTCAACCGCGCCCAGCAGGACAGCTTCCTGCCGGTGATGGAGGACGGCACCGTCACGCTGGTCGGTGCCACCACCGAGAATCCGTCCTTCGAGCTCAACGCGGCTCTACTCTCGCGCGCCCGCGTGCTCACCTTCCGCGCCCTCGGCGAGGAGGCGATCGACCGGCTGCTCGGCCGGGCCGAGGAGCTCGAGGGCCGCCCCCTGCCGCTCGACACGGACGCGCGGGCGGTGCTGGTGCGGATGGCGGACGGCGACGGGCGGGCGGCGCTGACACTGGCCGAGGAGGCGTGGCGTGCGGCGCGGCCGGGCGAAGTGTTCGACGGCGCCAAGCTGCAGGAGATCGTCCAGCGCCGCGCCCCGATCTACGACAAGAGCGAGGACGGGCACTACAACCTCATCTCGGCGCTGCACAAGTCGGTGCGCGGCTCGGACCCGGACGCGGCGCTGTACTGGCTGGCGCGCATGATCGATGCCGGCGAGAACCCGCTCTTCCTTGCCCGCCGGCTGGTGCGGATGGCGTCCGAGGATATCGGCAACGCCGACCCGCAGGCGCTGGTGGTCGCCAATGCGGCGAAGGACACCTACGATTTTCTCGGTTCGCCCGAGGGCGAGCTCGCGCTGGCGCAGGCGGCGGTCTATCTGGCAACCGCGCCGAAATCGAACGCCGTATACACCGCCTGGAAGCAGGCGCTGAGGGTGGCGAAGGAGGGCGGCTCGCTGGTGCCGCCCAAGCACATCCTCAACGCGCCGACCAAGCTGATGCGGCAGGAAGGCTATGGCTCGGGCTACGACTACGACCACGACGCGCCCGACGCGTTCTCCGGGCAGAACTATTTTCCCGACAAGCTGGGCCGCCAGCACTTCTACGAGCCGGTGGAGCGCGGTTTCGAGCGCGAGATCCGCAAGCGCCTCGACTACTGGGCCCGCTTGCGCGCGGAGCGGCAGGAGAGGTAAGGGGAAGCCATGACGATGAGCGGTCTGTTCCTTATCTTCCTCGGCGCCGGGATCGGCGGCGTGCTGAGAAACGCCGTCGGCATGGCGTCCATCCGCATGTTCGGCACGGCGTTTCCGTTCGGGACCTTCCTCGTCAACGTGGTGGGCAGCTTCATCATCGGATGCGCCGCCGGCTGGCTGACCATGCGGGTCGAGCACATGTGGGCCGGCCATGCCCGCTTCTTCGTCGTCACCGGCCTGCTGGGCGGGTTCACCACGTTCTCCTCCTTCTCCCTCGACGCCGCCATCCTCGCCGAGCGCGGCGAGGTGTGGCTGGCGGCGCTCTATGTCGGTGGATCGGTCATCGTCTCGCTGGCCGCCGTGTTCGGTGGCTTGGCGCTGGTGCGCGCGGTCGCGTGACGCGGGGCCTCGTCTCGGCTATGTGCTGGGGCGAGGAGAACACACACGATGGCCGTCGTCACACGACACGTCGACAGCGATGAAGAGGGCATGCGCCTCGACCGCTGGTTCAAGACGCATTTCCCCGACCTTTCCTTCGGGCACCTGCAGAAGCTGCTGCGCAGCGGGCAGGTGCGCGTCGATGGCGGCCGGGTGAAGACCAACACCCGGCTTTCCGCCGGCCAGGCCGTCCGCATTCCCCCGCTGGAGGAGAAGGCGCAGCTCTCGGCGGCGGATTATCTCGACGCGCAGGAGCATGCGGAGGCGGGCACGGCGCCCGGCGTGCGTCCCCCCCGGCCAACGTCGCCTGGCGGGGCGATCGCGGCGCCGGCGGTGCGCCGCGCCAGCGCCGACGACAAGGACGCGAGCGCGCTCAAGGCGATGACGCTCTACGAGGACCGCGACGTGCTGGTGCTCAACAAGCCCTACGGCCTCGCCGTGCAGGGTGGCTCGGGCACCTATCGCCATGTCGACGGCATGCTGGAGGCGCTGCGCCGGGAGGACGGGCAGAAGCCGCGCCTGGTCCACCGCATCGACAAGGACACGTCGGGCATCCTGCTGGTGGCGAAGAGCCGGCTGGCGGCCTCGACGCTGGCCAAGACCTTCCGCTCGCGTTCCGCCCGCAAGGTCTACTGGGCGCTGGTCCCGGGCGTTCCCCGGCCGGCGCAGGGGCGCATCTCCACCTATCTCGCCAAGGACGACGCGGCCGAGAAGATGCGGATCGCGCGGCACGGCGACGACGAGGCGAGCCACGCCATCTCCTATTACGCCGTGGTCGACCACGCCGCGCAGAAGATGTCCTGGCTGTCGCTGAAGCCGGTGACGGGGCGCACCCACCAGCTGCGCGCTCACGCCGCCCATATCGGCCACCCGATCGTCGGCGATCCGAAATATTTCGACATCGAGAACTGGCCCCTGCCGGGCGGGCTTCAGAACCGGCTGCACCTGCTGGCGCGCCGGCTGGTGATCCCCCATCCGCGTGGTGACCGGATGATCGACGTCTCCGCCCCTCTGCCCCCGCACATGCAGCAGAGCTGGAACGTGCTCGGCTTCGACGCCACGCACTACGACCCCATCATCGAGGCGCCCGAAAGCTGATCGGGTCGACAGACGTTCTGGCAGCGCCTATTACCTTTGGAGTATAGGAGTATCGTGGCGGTACGCCTTTCGGATTCGCTCATTGCATGAGGGAATCCGGAAGCCGGCCTGCCGCGGAAATGGCGGCCGGCCGCCATTTACCAAGCGCGCGCCGTGAATGTATTCGCCTGTCGGGTGGTCTTCGGGATCGGAATGCGCCTTGGTTCACGGGATACGCCGGCAGCAACGGGACGAGCGCGGGGGATGGTCGTCCGTGAGCGAATTGAGCGTCTTTGATGTTCCGGACCGGAAACAGGCCGCCGGCCGCCTCGCCAACGTAGCGCGGCTGGAGCGCTACCGGCACGTCATCCGCTGCGGGCTGATGGTCGGCGCGGCCGCCGTCGATCTCGCCGCCATCGGCGGGGCGGGTGTGCTGAGCGCCTTCCTGCGGTTCTCCGATGTGAGCGCGGGAAGCTGGGTGCAGTCGCTCGTCCTGCTGTCGCCCTCCTACCTCGTCATGGCGCTGGCGCTGCGCGCCTATTCGATCGCGGTGCTGGGTTCGCTCGGCCGGTCGGTGCTGACCTCGTTCCTGGCGATCGTGGGCTCCTCGGCCATCACCTTCAGCATCGCTTTCGGCCTCAAGGTCGGCGAGGAGCTGTCGCGCCTGCAGACGGGCATGACGATCGTGCTGGCGATGTTCCTGATCGCCGCCTTCCGCCTCGTCGGCGTGCGGCTGATCCGCCGGACCCTGAGCTCGATCGTCGAGCCGCGCATCGTCGTGCTGACCGACGGGGAGGGGCTCGAGCGGCGCGCCGGCCACCGGATGACCTTCCTGGTCGATGTGCACAGGGCGGGCATCGTACCGGAGCTCGCGGACCCGCGCTTCTTCGACCGCCTCGGCCACGCGGTCCGCGATGCCGACCGCGTCGTGCTGGCCTTTTCCGACTCCGGCGAGCGACTGGCCTGGACCGAGGCGATGCGCCAGACCGGCGTCGACGCCGAAGTGGTGGCGGATCTCGGCGAAGTGCGCCCGATCGCGCTCTCGCGCTGGGAGGACCACACCACGCTCGTCGTCTCGCGAGGTCCGCTCAATCTCGGCGAGCGCCTGCTCAAGCGGATGTTCGATCTTCTGGTGGCGAGCGGCATGCTGTTGGTCGCCGGCCCGGTCATCGCCGTCTGCGCGGTGCTGGTGAAGCTCGATTCGCCCGGGCCCGCCCTGTTCGTGCAGGACCGCACCGGGCGCAACAACCGCACCTATCGCTGCTTCAAGCTGCGCACCATGCGCACCGACCTCACCGACAAGCACGGCGGCATCTCGGCCTCGCGCGGCGATTCACGGATCACCCGGATCGGCGGCTTCCTGCGGCGCACGAGCCTCGACGAGCTGCCGCAGCTCTTCAACGTGCTGCTGGGCGACATGAGCCTCGTCGGGCCGCGCCCGCACGCGCTCGGCTCGCGCGCCGAGGGAGCGCTGTTCTGGGAGTTGGTGCCGGAATACTGGAGCCGCCACGCGATGAAGCCGGGCGTGACCGGCCTCGCGCAGGTGCGCGGCCTGCGCGGCGCGACCCACAGCCGCGAGGACATCGAGCGCCGCGTCGCGGCCGATCTCGAATACATCAACGACTGGTCGCTCTGGCTCGACATCAAGATCCTGGTGATGACGGTCCGGGTCGCGGTCCACAGCAACGCCTATTGAGGCACGGGCGGACGCTGCCTTGGTCGCGTCGCAATCCACGCGCCATTGAAGCCCGACAGCGCCCGGACGACTGCGCCGGGCCGCCGCCTTCGCCCACCGATTTCGGGTCCATCATGCTCGGCCATTCCTGGCGCCTGCCCACTCTCGCCCTCCTCGCCGCCTGCCTGCTGCCGGGCAGCGCCTTCGCAACCGATAGCTGCGCGGGGAAGCTCGGCACCGAGCGCGTGCTCGAGGTCGATCCTCATCACCTGCAGGTCGGCACCAAGCACTTTCCCCAGACCCTCGACCTCGCCGAGGGCGAGGTGGTGCTGACCTTCGACGACGGGCCGCATCCGGGGACGACCGAGGCGGTGCTGAGGGCGCTGGCGCAGGAATGCACCCGGGCGACCTTCTTCGTCATCGGCCGCAACGCCGCCGCCCATCCGGCGCTGCTGAAGCAGATCCTCGCCGGCGGTCATACGCTCGGCTACCACAGCCAGACCCATCCCATGACGCTGGCCGACCTGCCGTTCGACAAGGCGGTGGCGGACATCGAGAAGGGCTTCGCCACGGTCGACAAGGCCGCCTATGGCAAGGCCGGCGCGCAGCCGCGGGTGCCGTTCTTCCGTTTCCCCGGCTTCGGCTCGTCGCCGCAGCTCCTCGCCTATCTCGACAAGCGGGGCGTCGGCGTGTTCGGCGCTGACCTGTGGGCGGGCGACTGGAACCCGATGACGCCGGATCAGCAGCTCAAGCTGCTGATGTCGAGGCTCGACCGGCAGCGGCGCGGAATCATCCTGCTGCACGACACCCACCAGCAGACCGCGAAGATGATGCCGGCTTTCCTCGCCGAGTTGCACAGGAAGGGCTACCACGTCGTCCACGTCGTTCCCGCCGGCCCGGTGACGGCGACCGCCCCGCAGTGAGCGGCGCCCCCGTGCGGCGTTAACGCCCGCTCCGTGGCCGCACGGGGCAGGGCAGGGGCCGGACGCGCCGCCGGAGCCAACGGCGCGCGCTCGCCGCGACGCGCGGGACCTGCGCCGCTCTGATCGTCAAATTGTCGGATGAGGGGCCCGGACAGATCTCCGGGCCGGGGCCGATCCTTCAGATCGGGAATGGTGCGGTCGAGAGGACTCGAACCTCCACGGTGTTACCCACTGCCACCTCAAGGCAGCGCGTCTACCAATTCCGCCACGACCGCAAATGCCCGTTGATCCGCCGGCAAAGTGGCTACCGACGCGAGCGGGGGATCGTCTAACAGATCGAATGAGGCTCCACAAGAGCTGCCATGGGCTGTGGACAGGGCTGCGTTCGCCGCGGCTCTCGGCGGGGAGACAGCGCGGCCGCGGATGATTATGTGTGGGCCATGAAGGTGAGCGCCGTTTCCCCCTCCACCGCGCGCGATGCGCTGCCCACATCCTTCCTGCCGCTGGCGGGTAGTCCGCCCGTCGCCTGGCGCGTGGCGCCTGCGCCGGTGGCCTATGCCGAGGCGCTCGCCGAGATGGACCGGCTGGCCGAGGCGATCGCCGCCGGACGGGCCGACGAGACCGTCTGGCTGCTCGAACATCCCCCGCTATACACCGCCGGCACCAGCGCCCGGCGCGAGGATCTGGTCGATCCCGACCGCTTTCCCGTGTTCGAGACCGGGCGCGGCGGCCAGTTCACCTATCATGGCCCCGGCCAGCGGGTGGCCTATGTCATGCTCGACCTCAAGCGCCGCGCGCCGGATGTGCGCCGCTATGTCGCCGCGCTGGAGGAATGGCTGATCCGCACGCTCGCCGCCTTCAACGTGCGCGGCGAGCGTCGGGAGGACCGGGTCGGCGTCTGGGTGCGCCATCCCACCAAGGCCGGGGAGGGCGAGGACAAGATCGCGGCGCTGGGCATACGGGTGCGGCGCTGGGTGACGATGCACGGCGTCTCGCTCAACGTGGAGCCGGAGCTGGCGCATTTCGAGGGCATCGTGCCCTGCGGCGTGCGCGAGCACGGCGTCACCAGCCTGGTCGAGCTCGGCCTGCCGGTGACCATGGAGGATGTCGACCTCGCCCTGCGGCGCGAGTTCGAGGTGCTGTTCGGCCCGACGCGGACCGAAGGCTAGAGCGTCGGCAGCACCGCGAAATCGCCGGCGATGATGCCGCCCTGCGTCGGGGGCTCGCCGATCACCTCGATATTCGTCACCCGTGCGGAGGGCGGCCCGGCGCGGCAGGCCTCGACGAAGGCGGCGAGCGATTCGGGCGTAGCGTGGATCAGCGCTTCCACCGTTCCCTCGCGCCGGTTGCGCACCCAGCCGGCATGGCCCTCGCGGCGCGCCCTGTCGGCGAGCCAGGCGCGGTAGCCCACGCCCTGCACGCGCCCGTGGATGATCAGGCGGGTCGCTTGAGGTGTCATGCTGCCGGTTCTCCTGTTGCGGACCGACAACGGCGCCGGCCGGTTCGAATCTATCGCGCGCGGAACGATTTGCGTTCCCATGCGATGCTTCCTAAGAACAGCTCCATCCAGTCAGTGTGAACGTCCGGCCGGAGTGCGGCATGAGCGAAGAGACCGATCTCGCCGTCCCGCCCGCGCGCGGGACGGAACCCGAACGCGACCCGATCGAGGTGCCCGGCTTCGTCGAGGCGGTGGCCGGCGCGGTCGCGACCAGCGATGTCGGCGCGCTGCGCGAGCTGGTCGCCGATCTCCACGAGAGCGACCTGGCGCGCCTGCTCGAGGCCCTTCCCGGCGAGGACCGGCCGCGCCTCGTCGAACTGCTCGGCCCGGATTTCGACTTCACCGCGCTGACCGAGCTCGACGAGACCGCGCGCCTGCAGATCCTCGAGGCGCTGTCGACCCGCACCGTGGTCGAGGGCCTGCGGGAGCTCGAATCCGATGACGCGGTCTACATCCTCGAGGACCTCGACGAGGCCGACAAGCAGCAGATCCTCGCCTATCTGCCGACTCCCGAGCGCGCGGCGCTGCAGCGCAGCCTCGACTATCCCGAGGCCAGCGCCGGCCGGCGCATGCAGACCGAGTTCATCGCGCTGCCGCCGTTCTGGACCGTCGGCCAGACGCTGGACTACATCGGCGAGACCGAAGGGCTGCCGGAGACCTTCTTCGAAGTGTTCGTGGTCGACCCGACCTACCGCCACAGCGGCTCGGTGCCGCTCGACCGGCTGATCCGCACGCGCCGGAACGTGAAGCTCGGCGAGGTCGTCACGCCGGACCGCCATGTGGTGCAGGCGACCGACGACCAAGAGGACGTCGCCCGCGTGTTCGAGCGCTACAACCTGATCTCCGCGCCGGTGGTCGACGAGGGAGGGCGCCTCGTCGGCGTGCTCACGGTCGACGACATCGTCGACGTGATCCAGGAGGAGGCCGACGAGGACCTCAAGGCGCTGGGCGGCGTCGCCGGCGACGAGGAGCTGTCGGACAGCTTCTGGTACATCGCCCGCAGCCGCTTCTCCTGGCTGCTCCTGAACCTGATCGCCGCCAACATCGCCTCCTTCGTCATCTCGCTGTTCGAGGGCGAGCTGCAGAAGATGGTGGCGCTGGCGGTGCTGATGCCGATCGTCGCCAGCCAGGGTGGCAATGCCGGCACCCAGACCATGACGGTGGCCGTGCGGGCGCTGGCGACGCGTGAGCTGAGGGCCAGCAACGCCCGGCGTATCGTCATGCGCGAGCTGCTGGTCGGGCTGTTCAACGGCGTCGTCTTCGCGGTGATCATGGCGGCGGTGGTCTTCGCCCGCTTCGGCCTGGCCGATCTCGGCTACGTCATCGGCCTCGCCATGATCATCAACCTCGTGGCGGCCGCGCTCGGCGGCATCCTCATCCCGCTGGGGCTCGACCGGCTCAAGGTCGATCCGGCGGTATCCTCCGGCCCCTTCGTCACCACAGTGACAGACGTCGTCGGCTTCTTCGCGTTCCTGGGTATCGCTTCATTGTGGTTCTAGGACTCGCCGCTTCGTGTCTACCTCCCTATCTGATTTCAATCGGAATTAAGGAAACACGAGCTAAGCTGTTGTCGTCTTGTTGGAGGAGCGGATGAAGGCGCCCTTCGGACGCCTTCTTGGACCTCGTGCCGAAGGCGACGCGATCCGCGGCGCGGCGGGCTCGCCGCACCCGGACCTGGCGCGCGCGGGCGACCGCATGATCATCGCGGTCGCGCTGGTCATCGTCGCCGCGGTCGTCGCCATGGCCGGCTTCGCCTTCGTCGCCGCCGAACGCATCGACATGGCCTCGCGCGCCCGCTGGAGCAGCGTCGTGGTCGAGTCGCTCCAGCGCCGGGCGAGCTCGCTGCAGCGGGACCTGGCGAGCTTCGCGCACTGGGACGAATCGGTGCTGCGCACCGCCTATTTCCTCGACGTCGACTGGGTGCACGAGAATTTCGGCCACTGGCTCTACAAGACCCAGCGGCACAACCGGTCCTACATCGTGCTCGACAGCGGGGTCGCCTATGCCTCGGTCGATGGCGAGCTGACGCCGGTCGACAAGGCTCCCTTCGACGCCGACGCCATCCTGCCGCTGGTGCGCGGCGTGCAGAGCGCCTATGCCGCACGCAGCCACGAGGCCGCCACCGCTCCCAAGATGGAGGACGGGCGCAGCCGCGAGCTGCCGCCGGTGTTCCGGGCCGGCTACATGCGCGTCGAGGGCCATCCCGCGCTGGTGGGCGCGATCAGCATCACGCCGGACTACGGGCGCGTGGTGCCGCCCAGCGGCCTGCCGCCGATCGCCGTCACGGTTCTGTTCATGGATGCGGATTTCCTCGGCGACATCGTCGGGGAGCTGCACATCGTCGACCCGATCGTGACCAACCACCCGCCGGGTAGCGAACGTCAGGCGGTAGCGATTCCCTTCTACGATTCGAACCTGCCACCGGCTTGGCTGAGCTGGATCCCGGACAACCCCGGCGCCTCGCTGATCCGGGCGCTGCTGCCCGCGCTGACGGGCACCGCCGTCCTGCTGCTGGTCGCCGCCGCGATCGTGCTCTGGTTCGCGCGCCGCGCCACCCAGAACCTCGCCGCCAGCGAGGCGCTGGCCTCGCGCCTTGCCTATGTCGACCCGCTCACCGGGCTCGCCAACCGCGCCATGCTGGTGCGCACCATCGGCGAGTGGCCGGCGCAGAACGCCCCCGGCGCGCGGCTTGCGATCTTCTTTCTCGACCTCGACGGCTTCAAGGACATCAACGACACGCTGGGCCACCATATCGGCGACCAGCTTCTGACCGAGATCGGCAACCGGCTGAACAGCCTGCCCATGCCGGTGGCGCTCGCCTCGCGCTTCGGCGGCGACGAGTTCGTGATCCTGGTCCCGGTCGGGGCGGACGATCACGAGATCGAGGCCATCGGCGCCGTCATCCTGGCGACGGTTCGCCAGCCGGTCGAGCTCGCCGTGCAGACGCTGGCAGTGAGCGGATCGGTCGGCGCGACCATCGTGCCCGACCACGGCACCGAGGCCAGCGAGCTGCTGCGCCTCGCCGACATTGCCGTCTACCGCGCCAAGGCGGACGGGCGGAACGCGGTGCGCCTGTTCGCGCCGAGCATGGAGCGCGAGGTGGTCCGCCGCCGCGAGATGGAACGCGAGCTGCGGCGGGCCCTTGACGAGGGCGAGCTCGCGGTGTTCTACCAGCCGCAGTTCTCGGTCGACGGCGAGGCGGTGGTCGGCTTCGAGGCGCTGGTGCGCTGGTATCACCCGACCAACGGCGTCATCTCGCCCGGCGAGTTCATCTCGGTCGCCGAGCAGTCCAGCCTCATCACCGAGCTGGACATGTGGATGCTGCGCCAGGCCTGCGCCCAGTCGCGCGACTGGAGCGACGTCAAGATCGCCGTCAACCTGTCGCCGGTGGATTTCCGCGCCCAGGACCTCGCGGTGCAGGTGGCGCGCATTCTGGAGGAGACCGGCTTCCCGCCGGAGCGGCTAGAGATCGAGATCACCGAGAACCTGCTGTTCGGCAACCAGCCCGAAGCGTTCTCCTCGCTCTCGGCACTGCGCAACATGGGCATCCGCATCGCGCTCGACGATTTCGGCAGCGGCTATTCCTCGCTCGGCTACATCCGCCGCTTCCGCGTCGACACGATCAAGATCGACCGCAGCTTCACGCAGAACATCGGCCGCAGCGACGACGCGGCGGCGATCATCGACTGCGTGGTGCGGCTGGCGCGCGCGCTCGCCATCACCGTCACCGCCGAGGGCGTGGAGACGCGCGAGCAGCTTCGCTACCTGCAGTCGGTCGGCTGTCATCAGGTGCAGGGGTTCCTGCTGGCGAGCCCGGTTCCGCTGTCGAGCATCGATCGGTATCTGGAACGCGCGCTCCGCCCGCTCACGCCCACGCCGCAACGCCGCCGCGTCATCGTCTGAGCGGGAGGCAGCCTCATGTTCTTCTACGCCTCCAAGATTGCCTGGATGGTCGCCGTTCCCTCGACCTTCCTCACCCTGCTGGCGCTCGTCGGCCTGATGCTGATGCCATGGTTCCGCCGGCTCGGGCTGACGCTCGCCGCACTGGGGGCGATCGGCATCGCGGTGGCCGGCCTAGGGCCGCTCGGGCGCGTGCTGATGCACGAGTTGGAGCAGCGCTTTCCCCAATATGAGGGAAAGGGGCCGGTGACCGGCGTGATCGTGCTCGGCGGCGCGGAGCTGACCGAGATCACCGCCTCGCGCGGGCAGCCGAGCTTCAACGAGTCGGCCGAGCGGGAATTCGCGCTCGCCGACCTCTCGCGCCGCTACCCGCAGGCGCGGCTGGTCTTCGTCGGCGGCAGCGGGCAGATCCTCGGCTCGACCATGCAGGAGGCGGCGGTGGTCCGCCGGGCGCTGGGCCAGCTCGGCGTCGATCCGGCGCGGGTGACCTTCGAGACGCGCTCGCGCAACACGGCGGAGAACGCCCGCAACGCGCGGGAATTGCTCGAGCCGCAGCCGGGCGAGCGCTGGCTGCTCGTCACCTCGGCCTTCCACATGCCACGCGCGGTGGGATGCTTCCGTGCCGCGGGATTTCCGGTGATCGCCTATCCGGTCGATTTCCGCACCACGGACAGGCTGAGCCTCGGGCTGTTCAGCAGCGTGTCGGAAGGGCTCGATTTCGTCGACCGCTCCGTGCGCGAATGGGTGGGACTTGCCGTCTATTACTGGACCGGACGCACCGACGCGTGGTTCCCCGCGCCCCGGCCCGAATCCCAGCCCTAGGCCGGGTCGTCCGGCGGCAGGCCGAGCCGGTAGACGCCCTTGAGGCTGTCCGGGTCGACCGGCTTGCCCTTGCGATAGATGACGAGCCGCCCCTCGCGGGCAAGGCGCAGCGCGGTGCGGCGCACCAGCGGAAGCAGGCTCTGCCAGTCCGGCCCCGTCGCCAGCGCTCGCGCCGGCTCCTCGGGGGCGATGGTGCGCGGCGCATCGGGACGGCCGGCGAGGGCGAGGATCGCCGCCTCCATCGCGGCCTCGTCCGGCGCGGCGTCCGTCGAGGTGGTGTCGGTAGATGCTGGCGCGGTCACGGCCGGCCTCCCGCGTCCGTATCGAGGATCCAGTGCGAGTCGCGCCCGATCTGGCGGTTGATCATGACGAAGAAGATCGCGACCGTCGCCGCCATGAAGGCCCAGCCATTTATGTACCAGCCGAGATAGCCGATGGCGAAGAAGAAGGCGCGCTGGCCGCGGTTGAAATGCCGCCCGGCCAGCGTCGCCATGCGCGCGGCCGAGAGCACATGCGCCTGCGCCTCCGCGCTGGCGACCTCGGCGGGCGGCGGCGTCGAGCCGACCAGGATGGTGGTGTAGTTGAACAGCCGGTAGGCCCAGGCGAACTTGAAGAAGGCGTTGGCGAAGATCAGCGTCAGGCCGAGCGTCTTGATCTCCCAGCTCGAGCGCGTGGGCGCGACGAAGGGCAGGTCGGCGAAGATCGCCATCACCGCGTCGGTCGACTGGAGGATCGCAAGCGACGCGCCGATCGCCAGCAGCGAGGTGGAGGCGAAGAAGGCCGTGCCATTCTGCAGTGCAGCGACGATCTGGGTGTCGATGATGCGGTTCTCGCGCGCCAGCATGCGCTGCATCCACTGCAGCCGGAAGCCGTCCATGCGCCCGTTCAGGGTCCGCCCGCGCGACCACCCGCCCTCCATCAGATGGTGGTAGGCGACCCAGGTCACGGCGAACAGGGCAAAGGCCATCCCGTCCAGATAAGTGAAGCCGAACATGGCGGTAGGATCGTGCCCTCGCGTTTCGCTTCAACCAGCATCGCCGCCGAATCGGCTGATGCGGCGGTGGCCGAGCTTACCATTGGCGCGAAGACAGGCACGCCCCGGATCCGCCCTTCCCATGCGTCCCAAGCGCGTCTGGGTTGCAGGGCAGCAGTGGATTGTGACGTTTCCGCGATTGCGAAAGGAGTAACGTTTCATTAAATAATGTTTCGTGCGCTGCGCTTCGGGAGTCGTTCCCGCGAAAGCCGGCGGTCAGGTGTGATTATCCGGGGATCATCCATGAGTTCCCTTTCCGAGCGCTCCTGTTGGGGAGTTGCGCGCTGGGCTGTTGTCGCCTTTCTCGTAGGTGTCGGTCTGGTCTATCTGTTCGGCGGTTTCGACGCCGTTCAGGTTGCCGCGAGCTGAACGTGCCTGCCAATTCCTGGCTCTCGTTCAGCTTTTGCGAGCGGCCTGCCTAAGTCTGAAAGCGGCCCGGCCAACAGCCGGGCCGTTTTCCGTTTCCGGACTGCGAATGGGCTGCCGGCCCGACGCCGCCCGGGCCGCGATCAACGTCGCTGATCGCGTCCATGACGTCTTCGCATTTGCGCCGCGGGGCGCGACGCCGGAAGGTGGCGTCCCCCAATTCTCGCGCGGAGGCACGGCGTGACGCTTAAGCTGGTGATCGGCAACAAGAACTATTCCTCGTGGTCGCTGCGCCCCTGGCTGGCGATGACCGCGTTCGGCATCGCCTTCGAGGAGATCCTGGTCCCGCTCGACACGCCCGAATTCAAGAGCCAGATCCGCGCGCATTCGCCGGCGGGGCGGGTGCCGGTGCTGATCGACGGCGAGGCGGTGGTGTGGGAATCGATCGCCATCCTCGAACATCTCGCCGAACGCTTTCCCGACAAGCCGCTGTGGCCGCGCGAGCCGGCGGCGCGGGCCCATGCCCGCTCGCTGGCGACCGAGATGCATGGCGGCTTCGGCGCGCTGCGCCGCGAGGCGCCGATGAATCTCTGGCGCCCGGTGGAGCCGCGCGCCTTTCCCGAGGACACGGTGAAGGACGTGCGCGTGCTGCTGCGCCGCTGGAGCGAGGCACGCGAGCGCTTCGGCGCCGGCGGGGACTTCCTCTATGGCGCCTTCAGCGCGGCGGATGCGATGTACGCGCCGGTGGCGACGCGGCTGCGCACCTACGCCATCGAGGTCGACCCGGTCGCGGCCGCTTATGTGGAGGCGATCCACGCCCATCCGGCCTTCGTTGCGTGGAAGGAGGCGGCGCTGAAGGAGACCCACGTGCTGGAGATCGACGAGGTCGACTGGCCCGTGGTGAAGCGCGTATAGAGGGCGGCGAACCGCCCCGCCTCCCATGCCCGTAAAAGCCATGCCTCTCAACCTGCTGAAACTCTGCGTCGGCGCCGAATCCATCCAGGACCTCGAGGAGTGGATCGCGCAGAATCTGGCCGGTAAGGCCGCGCGCGGCGAGCCGGCGGAGCAGTTCCACACCACCCGCATGGTGCCGACCCGCACCGACGAGCTGCTCGATGGCGGCTCGCTCTACTGGGTCATCAAGGGCGAGGTCGCCTGCCGCCAGCGCTTGCTCGCGATACGGCCCTTCGTGGACGGCGACGGCATCCGGCGCTGCCACCTCGTGCTCGAGCCGGCGGTGCATAAGGTGATGCCGCGCCCGAGCCGGCCGTTCCAGGGCTGGCGCTATCTCGCCGCGAAGGACGCGCCGGCCGATCTCGGCGTAGAGGAGAGCAGCACCGTGCTGCCCGAGCACCTGCGCCGCGAACTGCGCTCGCTCGGCCTCATGTAAGCGCGAACCGGACCGCTCCTTGAACGTTGTCCTTAGGTGAGAACGGACAAGGGAGACCGAGATGGTCCAGGATTCGGACGACCACCGGGAGTTCGACCACGGCGAGACGGTCGTGAAGGCGAACACCGAGGAGCGTCAGGCGGCCGAGGTGCGGCCGATGCGCTACGTACTGGGCATCGGCCTGGTGCTGGTCATCATCGGCATGGCGGTCAGCTACGTGACCTTCACCTGAGGCGGGCCGGCTGTTCAGCCGGGTACGGCCAGATTGTCGATGAGCCGCGTGGTGCCGATCCGCGCCGCAACCAGCAGGCGGACCGGGCCCTCGGCTGGAGAGGCGATCGGCGCCAGCGTCGCGGCATGGCGCGCTTCCAGATAGTCGAGCGCGAAGCCGGCCGCGATCACCTCGTGGCGGGCCGCGTCGACGGTATCGGCGATCGGCTCGCCGGCCGCGATCGCGGCGGCGGCCTCGCTCAGCGCCCGGTGGAGCGTCGGCGCGGCGGCGCGTTCTTCTCGGCCGAGATAGACATTGCGCGAGGAGAGGGCGAGCCCGTCCGCCTCGCGCACCGTCGGCACCCCGACGATGCGCACGGGAAGATCGAGATCGCGCGCCAGACGGGTGACGACCTGGAGCTGCTGGTAATCCTTCTGCCCGAACAGGGCGACGTCCGGCAGGGTCTGGATCAGCAGCTTGGCGACGACGGTGGCGACGCCGGCGAAATGGGTGGGGCGGAAATCGGTCTCGAGCCCCAGCGCCGGGCCGGCGAGCGAGATGGTGGTGCAGAAGCCCTCGCCATACATCTCCCCGGCATCCGGCACGAAGGCGAGCTCGGTGCCGGCGGCGTCGGCCTTGTCGAGATCGGCCTCCAGCGTGCGCGGGTAGCGGCTGAGATCCTCGGTCGGCGCGAACTGGGTCGGATTGACGAAGATCGACACCACGACGTGGTCGGCCTCGCCGCGGGCGGCCTCCATCAGCGCGACGTGTCCGGCGTGGAGCGCGCCCATGGTGGGCACCAGCGCGACGCTCTCGCCCGCCGCGCGCCATCGACCCACCTGCGCGCGAAGATCCGCGACGGTGTGGACGGAGCGGATGGTGCGGGTGGAGCTCATGATGCGACCTGTGGGATGCGTCGGCGGGTGGGGCGCGGAAGCTAGCAGAGCGGGAAGGGGGGTCAACCGTTCGGGAGATGGCTGTTCGGCGTGCCTCTTCCCCCGCTACTATCGCCGCGAATCCGCGTGCAGGTGCTTCATGGCCGCCGACAAGACCAGACCGCCCACCTCCCCCACGGCGCCGACAGGCCGGACGCCGGCACCGCCCGCCGCGAGTGCCGACGTCGCGGCCTTCCTCGCCGAGGTGAAGGCCCGTCCTCCGGTGGCGGCCGACCGGCGCGGGCGGCTGATCTTCGCGCTCGACGCCACTATGAGCCGCCAGCCGACCTGGGACCTCGCCTGCTCGCTGCAGGCGGAGATGTTCAAGGAGGCGGCGGCGATCGGCGGCCTCGACATCCAGCTCGTCTATTATCGCGGCATCGGCGAGTGCAGGGCCTCGCCCTGGCTCGCCGACGCCGGCAAGCTCGGCGCGCTGATGGGGCGGATCGATTGCCGGGGCGGGCGCACGCAGATCTCCCGCGTGCTGCGCCACGCCGCCAGCCAGGCGGAGAAGGGGCCCGTCGGCGCGGTGGTGTTCATCGGCGACGCCATGGAGGAGCCGGTCGACGCGCTGTGCGCCGAGGCGGGGCCGCTGGCGATGCGCGCCATTCCGGTGATGATGTTCCAGGAAGGCCACGATCCCGTGGCCGAGAACGCCTTCCGCGAGATCGCGCGGCTGACGCACGGTGCGTGGTGCCGCTTCGACGCCGGCGCCGCGGCGCAACTCCGCGCGCTGCTGCGTGCAGCGGCCGCCTATGCCGCCGGAGGCACGCAGGCGCTGACCGCGCTGGCACACTCCTCGGCCGGCGCCCGCCAGCTCATCGCCGCGCTCGGAGAGGGGCGATGATCAACCTGCTCGCGGGCGCGGCCATCGTCGCGCTGCTCTATTACGGGCTGAAGGCGTTCGGCCGGGCCGATGCGCAGGCGCTGGCCAAACTCGGCCGCTCGGTCGGCGGCACGGTGGTGCTGCTGCTCGCCGGCTTCCTCGGTATGCGCGGGCATATCGAGACCGCGCTGCCTCTCGGCATCTTCGGCCTGTCGCTGATCGGCTGGAACATCGGCCAGGCGCTGCCATGGTCGCGCGGGCAGAAGACGCCCGGCAGGCAGTCGAAGGTGCGCACCGCCATGCTCGACATGGTGCTCGACCATGACAGCGGACGGCTCAGCGGCACGGTGATCGGCGGGCCGCTGAAGGGCGCCGCCCTCGACGGGCTGGACGTGGCGACGCTGGCGCGGCTCGCGCTCGAGGTCGACCCCGAGAGCCGCCAGCTACTCGAAGCTTACCTGGACCGCCGGGCGCCCGGCTGGCGTGAAAACGCTCAGGGCGACCCGGGCCGGGGGCGCGCTCATGCGGCGAGCCGCGGCGCGATGACGGAAGAGGAGGCCTACCAGATCCTGGGCCTTCCGCCGGGGGCGGGGACGGACGAGATCCGAAAGGCTCACCGATCCCTTATGAAGAAACTCCATCCCGACCAGGGCGGGTCGAACTATCTCGCCGCCCGGGTAAACGAGGCCAAGGATATCCTGCTCGACGGGCATTGATCGCATCCCCGTCAGTTCCGGAAGACCATGCAGCCGAAGTCCTGGCGCTTCAGGGCGCTGCAGGCCTTGCGCGCGGCGGCTTCGGCATCGAAGCCGGCGAAGCGGGCACGCACGAAGGTGGTTGAGCCCTTGGTCGCTTCCTCGGTGTAGGGATCGACATTGGCGAGCGGGCCGGGGACCTTCTTCTGCGCCCGGGCGATCTGGGCGCGGGCGTCGGCCTCGCTGCCATAGGCGCCGATCTGGATCGCCCAGCCCGAACGCGGAGCGGCGGTCTTCTCGGCGACCTCGGTGTCCTGGCGAGGAATGGCGACGTCGCCGACGCTGGCCACCTCGATCGGCTTGATGGCGCGCTGGGCGGCGGCGGTCTTCACCCCCGAGCCCGGCAGCGGGCTGAAGGACAGCGTGCCGAGAATGCCGGGCTGGTTGCTGAAATGCGCGGTCGCGGCGGAATTGGGCGACACCACCGCCACGGTCTTGACGTTTACCGGCACGATCGGCGCGGCCGAACCCACGGGCGGGGTGTCCTCGGCAGGCGCGGCGGCGACCTGGGCGGCCTCGACCTTGACCGGGGCGCGCGCGGCCTGCTGCGGCGCGGCCAGCGGCATCGGGATGGAGGCGGTGGCCATCGTGTCCTCGTCCTCGACCTCGGCCATCGCCAGCGGGGCGGAGGCGGACGAGGTGACGGACGCGGTGGCCGAGGCCAGGGCGAAGCGCGGATTGGCGAGCGGGACCGGCACTTCCTCCGGCGACACGGCCGGCGGGGCGGGCGGCGTCGGCGTGGCGAGCGCGACCACCGGCGTCGGCAGGTCGTCGGCGTCCACCGGCGCCTTGTCCATGCGGGCGACCATCTGCCGGCCGGAATAGGCGCGGGACAGCGTGTCGTTGAGCAGCGCGACCATGCGGTTGTCGCGCGAGGCGGCGCTGCGGCCGCCGAGCACCACGGCGATCACGTAGCGCCCGTCACGCTTCACGCTGGTCAGCAGGTTGAAGCCGGACGCATTGGTGTAGCCGGTCTTGATGCCGTCCACGCCCTTCATCCGCCCGAGCATCCGGTTGTGATTGCGGATGGCGACCCCGTGATACATGAAGCTGCGTTCCTCGAAATACTTGTAGTAGGTCGGGAAGCGTTCCTGGATCGCGCGGCCGAGGGTGGCGAGGTCGCGGGCGGTGGTGAGCTGGCGCTTGTCCGGCAGGCCGTTCGGGTTGACGTAGTTGGTGCGCGACATGCCGAGCTGGTGGGCGCGGCGGGTCATCAGTCGCGCGAATTCGGGCACGCTGCCGGAGATGTTCTCGGCGATCACCACCGCGACGTCGTTCGCCGAGCGGGTGATGAGCGCCTGGATGGCGTCTTCGACCTGGATGGTGGAGCCGGCCTTCACGCCGAGCTTCGAGGGCTGCTGCTTGGACGCGTAAGAAGAGACCTTGAGCTGCGAATTGAGCCGCAGCTTGCCGGCCTCGAGCTGCTCGAACAGCAGGTAGAGCGTCATCACCTTGGTGACGGAGGCGGGATGACGCAGCGAATCCGCGTCGTCCTGGTGAAGGACCTTGCCCGTGTTGGCGTCGATGACGATGTCGGCATAACCGCGTTGCCAACCGCCGCTCGCTGCCTCGGCCGCACCGGCCCCCAGCACCGAAATTGCCAACAAGGTCGCCCCCGCACGCAGAAGCCGCGTGCCCATCCCCGGAACCTGCATCTACCCGTCCCGCTACTCATCCGGCCCCCGGCCGGGAACATCCATACCCGTCAGCGCCCCTGCGCTGGATGCGCCTTAGCGGCGCTGATATCCCGCAGCTCAAGGAAACGTTGCCGAGCGATCACTACGGGGAGCTTATGGAGGGCGCGGTTACGAACTCGTAAACTCGGATAGTGAACGACATTCATGTGGCGAGAAAAAGGGCAGGTAGCGCAGTGTTGTAGCCGCCATATTGCAGTGCACAAAATTCATTGACGTGGATGGTGCATTGCATTATATAGAGCGTGGGACCACGGTTTCCCAAAGCAGGCGCGGGTGAGACGCGTAGGCCGCACGCGCGGAGGAGCAAAGGAGTTGGCTACCATGCAGAATATGGACGAGATCCAGAAACTGGGTAAGGACAATCTCGACATCGCCATGAAGAGCTTCGGCACCATGTCGAAGGGCGTCCAGGCGATCGCCGTCGAAGTCGCCGACTATTCCAAGAAGTCCTTCGAGGAAGGCACTGCCGCGGCCGAGAAGCTGTTCGGCGCCAAGACGCTCGACAAGGCGGTCGAGATCCAGTCCGACTATTTCAAGAACGCCTATGAAGGCTTCGTCGCCCAGGCGACCAAGATGGGCGAGCTCTATGCCGATCTCGCCAAGGAAACCTACAAGCCGTACGAGAGCATGCTGGGCAAGTTTCCCGGCGCCAAGTGATCGGCGCCAAGTGACCGGCGTCAGGTGATCGGCGCCTATTGGCCGGCGCCGAGCGAGGCGCCGTGCCGAGGCCGCTCTCTCTGAGGCTCTCCCCGGGATCCGTCGCGACGGCGTCTGCGCGGGTTTTCCCCGGGGCCCGGATTCGCGAGGCGGGTCCGGCGAGGGAGGTCCCTCGGGCGGATCGCTCTCGGCGGACTGCTTCCCGCAGTCTCCTCGGCAAATCTTTTCCGGCTTTGGGCCGGTACCGTCTCCACCGCAAAGGCCCGGCTCCCCGCCGGGCCTTCTGCTTTTGTGGCCACGCCCTGCCGCGCCGGCCGGCTCGCCTTTTCCCCACCCTTCGGGGAATGTTTTCCACGGCGGGCGCGAGGGGCGCGTCATCGCGCGGTCATGCGCCAAGGCGGCGTCGCGCAACGATCCGGGCGGGCAATGTCACCGGATTGCGACAGAGCGCCCGCAAGGAGGCTCTGGCGCTGGGGGGGAGGCGTACCTATTATAGTTTCCTACGGCCAGCCCCGGCCGCGAAGGTCCAGCCTGAATGGCACTATCGGTCATGTCTAAGCTGCACGAGAGGATGATGGCTGACGACGAGCGTCGCCGGCGCGGCGACAACGCGCCCGGCACGGCGGTGATTACCCGTACCAAGCCGCAGGTGAAGCGGCCCAATCTCTATCGGGTGCTCCTTCTCAACGACGACTACACGCCAATGGAGTTCGTCGTGCACGTGCTGGAGCATTTCTTCACCAAGAACCGGGAGGAAGCCACCCAGATCATGCTGCATGTGCACCAGCATGGCGTGGGCGAGTGCGGCGTCTACACCTACGAGGTGGCCGAGACAAAGGTCACCCAGGTGATGGACTTCGCACGAAAGCATCAGCATCCTTTGCAGTGCGTCATGGAGAAGAAGTGACGCCCCGCGACGGCTAAACGAAGAGGTCCCGATGCCCACCTTCTCCCGAAGCCTCGAACAGTCACTTCACCGGGCCCTCGCGCTCGCTAACGAACGCCATCACGAATACGCAACCCTCGAGCACCTGCTGCTGTCGCTGGTCGACGACCAGGATTCCGCCGCGGTCATGCGCGCGTGCAATGTCGATCTCGAGAAGCTGCGCCGGAACCTGGTCGAGTACATCGACACCGAGCTCGACAACCTGGTGCAGGACGCGGGCGAGGATTCCAAGCCGACGGCCGGATTCCAGCGCGTGATCCAGCGCGCGGTGATCCATGTCCAGTCCTCCGGCCGCGAGGAGGTGACCGGCGCCAATGTGCTGGTCGCGATCTTCGCCGAGCGGGAGAGCCATGCGGCCTATTTCCTGCAAGAACAGGACATGACCCGTTACGACGCGGTCAACTACATCAGCCACGGCATCGCCAAGCGCGCCGGCATGTCCGAGAGTCGTCCCGTCCGTGGCGCCGAGGAGGAGACGGAGACGAAGACCGGGGAAGAGGCCAAGAAGAAGGCCGATGCGCTCGAAGCCTATTGCGTGAACCTCAACAAGAAGGCGCGCGACGGGAAGATCGATCCGCTGATTGGCCGCGACGGCGAGATCCAGCGCACCATCCAGGTGCTCTGCCGCCGTTCCAAGAACAACCCGCTTTTCGTGGGTGATCCCGGCGTGGGCAAGACCGCCATCGCCGAGGGCCTTGCGCGCCGCATCGTCGACGGCGAGGTGCCGGACGTCCTCAAGAAGGCGACCGTGTTCTCGCTCGACATGGGTGCGCTGCTCGCCGGCACGCGCTACCGCGGCGACTTCGAGGAGCGCCTGAAGCAGGTGGTGAAGGAGATCGAGGCCTATCCGGACGCGATCATGTTCATCGACGAGATCCACACGGTGATCGGCGCCGGGGCGACCTCCGGCGGGGCGATGGATGCCTCCAATCTGCTCAAGCCTGCCCTTGCTTCGGGCACGCTGCGCTGCATCGGCTCGACCACCTACAAGGAGTACCGCCAGTACTTCGAGAAGGACCGCGCCCTGGTTCGCCGCTTCCAGAAGATCGACGTGCCGGAGCCGACCGTGCCGGACGCGATCGAGATCCTGCGGGGGCTGAAGCCCTATTTCGAGGACTACCACCGGCTGCGCTACACCAACGACGCCATCAAGGCGGCGGTGGAACTCTCCGCGCGCTACATCCATGACCGCAAGCTGCCGGACAAGGCGATCGACATCATCGACGAGTCCGGAGCGGCCCAGATGCTGCTGCCCGAGGGCCGGCGCAAGAAGACCATCGGCGTGAAGGAGATCGAGGCGACAATCGCCACCATCGCCCGCATCCCGCCGAAGACGGTCTCCAAGGACGACACCGAGATCCTTGCCGGGCTGGAGACCACGCTCAAGCGCGTCGTCTACGGCCAGGACAAGGCGATCGAGGCGCTCGCCTCGGCGATTAAGCTCGCCCGCGCGGGCCTGCGTGAACCGGAGAAGCCGATCGGCTCCTACCTGTTCTCCGGCCCTACCGGCGTCGGCAAGACCGAGGTGGCCAAGCAGCTCGCCTCCAGCCTCGGCGTCGAGCTGTTGCGCTTCGACATGTCCGAGTACATGGAGCGGCACACCATCTCGCGGCTGATCGGCGCGCCTCCCGGCTATGTCGGCTTCGACCAGGGCGGCCTGCTGACGGACGGCATCGACCAGCATCCGCACTGCGTGCTCCTGCTGGACGAGATCGAGAAGGCGCATCCCGACCTGTTCAACATCCTGCTGCAGGTGATGGACCACGGGAAGCTGACCGACCACAACGGCAAGCAGGTCGACTTCCGCAACGTCATTCTCATCATGACGACCAATGCGGGCGCGGCCGACCTGTCGAAGTCGGCGTTCGGCTTCACCCGCTCCAAGCGGGAGGGCGACGACGTGGAGGCGATCAACCGTCTGTTCGCGCCGGAGTTCCGCAACCGGCTCGATTCGATCATCCCGTTCGCCCACCTCACCAACGAGGTGATCGCGCTGGTGGTCGAGAAGTTCGTGCTCCAGCTCGAGGCCCAGCTCGCCGACCGCAACGTCACCATCGAGCTGTCCGACGAGGCGACCGCCTGGCTGGTCGAGCGCGGCTATGACGAGCAGATGGGCGCGCGCCCGATGGGCCGCGTGATCCAGGAGCACATCAAGAAGCCGCTGGCGGACGAGGTGCTGTTCGGCAAGCTGCGCTCGGGCGGGCATGTGCGGGTCGTGGTCGTCACCGACGAGACGGCGACCACCTCGCTCGGCTTCGAGTTCCCCGAGGGGCCGATCACGCCGAAGCCGGAGAAGATCCTGGCGCCGAAGCCGAAGCGCGCGCCGCGCCGCAAGGCCGGCACGGGCACCAAGGCCAAGAAGGCCGCCGATGGCGGGCGCGGCCGGGCCGGCGGTTCGCGCGTGCCGCGCGTGCCGCTCAAGGTCTGAGCCGCGGCGGAGAGGCCCGGCACGCCGGGCCGATCATCGAAAAATGCAAGCCGCCCGCGGTAGCTCGCGGGCGGTTTTGCTTTATCTGGCGGCCAGGGTCCGAAGGTTCGGCTTGACCGCGCCGTCCTGCGGGTCGATCAACGGCCCACTGGATTCCGCATAATGCATTCACCCCCTTCCATCCCCGAGGCCGGCGAGGCCGGCACCCCGGTCTGGTTCCTGCGCGGCGCCATCGCCTCGCTGAGCGCGCCCGGCTTCGTGCTGCTGGCGACCTTCCTGGGGTTCGGCGGCCTGCTGCACGACCTCGGCTTTCCCATCGTCGCCGGCCTGATCTCCACCGTGCTGGTCTGGGCGCTGCCGGCGCAGGTGATCCTGGTCGGCGGGCTGGCGTCGGGCTCCTCGCTCCCGGCCCTGGCGATCGCCGTGTGCCTGTCCGGTGTCCGGCTGCTGCCGATGGTGGTGTCGCTGATGCCGCTGATGCGGGGGCGCAGGCCGCGCCTGTGGCAGGAACTGCTCTGCGCCCATTTCGTCGCCGTCACGCTGTGGGCGGAAGGCTTCCGCCTGCTGCCCAAGGTGCCGACGGCGGCGCGCCCGGCCTTTTCGGTTGGCGTCGGTGCCGGGCTGATGACCACAAGCGTCATCGGCACCGCCGCCGGCTTCTACCTCACCAACGTGCTGCCGGCGCCGCTCGCGGTGGCGCTGCTGCTGCTCACGCCGATCTCCTTCACCATCCTGCTGGTGCGCAATGCGAAGGCGCGCGTCGACTGGCTCGCCATCGTGCTCGGCGCGGCGATCTCGCCCTTCGCCTCCTACCTGCCGGGCGGGCTCGACCTGTTCTGGGCCGGCGTCGGCGGGGGAACGCTCGCCTTCGTCATCGCGCGGCTGCCGCCGAAGCGGCGGACGGGAGCGCGCCCGTGAACGGACAGCTCAGCGAGTTCGGGGCGATCCTGATCGTGATCCTGGTCGGCTTCCTGCCGAACGAGGTCTGGCGCGTCCTTGGCGTCGCGCTCGGGCGCGGGCTCGACGACGACAGCCTCCTCATGCGCTGGATCCGCGCGGTGGCGACAGCGCTGCTGGCAGCGGTGGTCGCGCATCTTGTGCTGGTGCCGAGCGGGGCGCTGGTGGCGCTTCCGCTCTGGCTCAGGCTGGCCGCGGTGGGCTCCGGCATCGCCGGCTTCCTCGTCGGGCGGCGCTCGGTGCTGGCGGGCGTGCTCACCGCCGAGGTGGTGCTGGTGGCCGGCGCCTGGTGGCTCGGCGTCGGGGCGTGATCAGCCCGCGAGCGCGGCCTTGAGCGCCTCCGCCTGCGCCGCGAGCGCTTCCGGCGTCTCCTTGTAGGACAGGGGCGGGCGCAGCTCGACGCCGGTATGGCGCGGGATGACGTGGAGATGGAGGTGGAACACCTCCTGTCCGCCGGCCTTCTCATTGTGCTGGGTCAGCGTGATGCCGTCGGCCTCGAAGGCGCGCATCTGCGCCCGGGCGATGCGCTGCGCGGCGGCGACCACCGCCGCGAGGTCGTCCGGCTCCACGTCCAGCAGGTTGCGGGACGGGGCCTTGGGGATGACCAGCGTGTGGCCGGTCGCGCGCGGCATGATGTCGAGGAAGGCCAGGACGCGCTCGTCCTCATAGACCCGGTAGGCGGGCAGCTCGCCGCGCAGGATCTTGCCGAAGATGTTGCCCGGATCATAGGTCATGGCGGTCCTCCCTGTCGGCCCGGCGCCCGCCGGCCGTCCTGTGTGCCGGCCGTGATTGCAGCCCGCGCGGCGCCGGTCAAGGCTTCGCGCACCCGTGCGCCGGTCAGGCTTCCTCGTCGAGGTGGCGGGCATTGTGGCGATAGGGGCCGAGCTCGGTCAGCTCCTCGCCCGCGCTTTCCACGTAGTCGCGCTCGCGCTCGAGATAGCTCGCCACCGCCGCGCGCAAGCCCGGGTCGGCGATGAAATGGGCCGAGCGGGTGGTCACCGGCAGATAGCCCCGCGCCAGCTTGTGCTCGCCCTGGGCGCCGGCCTCGACCGTGGCGAGGCCGCGCGCGATCGCGAACTCGATCGCCTGGTGGTAGCAGACCTCGAAATGCAGGAAGGGATGGTGCTCGACGGCGCCCCAGTTGCGGCCATAGAGCGTGTCCGGACCGATGAAGTTGATGGCCCCGGCGATCCAGCGCCCGGCGCGCTTCGCCATCACCAGCAGCACCCGGTCGGCCATCCGCTCACCAATCAGCGAGTAGAATTTCCGGTTGAGATAGGGGCGGCCCCATTTGCGCGAGCCGGTCTCCATGTAGAAGGCGAAGAACGCGTCCCAGATCTCCTCGGTGATGTCGGCGCCGGTGAGCCAGTGGATGGAGATGCCGTTCGCCAGCGCCTCGCGCCGCTCGCGCCGGATGACCTTGCGCTTGCGCGAGGCGAGTTCGCCCAGGAAGTCGTCGAAGCTGCCATAACCCCGATTATGCCAGTGGAACTGCTGGTCGGTGCGGGGCAGGAACTCTTCGCCCTCCAGCGCCCGCGCATCGGCCTCGGTCAGGAAGGTGGCGTGGACCGAGGAGGCGCCGCGCATCTCCGCCAGCGCGACCAGCCCCTGCGCCAGCGCGGTGCGGGCGGCGGGCGCGGTGGCACCGGCGCGCACCAGCAGCCGCGGGCCGGTGGCGGGGGTGAAGGGCACGCTGACCTGGAGCTTGGGATAGTAGCGGCCGCCCGCCCGCTCATAGGCCTCGGCCCAGCCATGGTCGAAGACGTATTCGCCCTGCGAGTGGGACTTCAGATAGGCCGGGCAGATGGCGAGCACCTGCTCGTTCGCCCCCTCCAGCACCAGATGCTGCGGCAGCCAGCCGGTCTTGGCCGAGACCGAGCCGGATTCCTCCAGCGCGGACAGAAACTCGTGGCTGGTGAACGGGTTGCCGCGCCGTTTGGCGGGGTCGGAAAAATCCTTGCAGATCAGCTTCTTGAAGTCGTTCGATAAGGTTTCGAGCGAGGCGTCGTCGGCGCAGGCGTTCCAGTCTGCGGGCGTGAGGGCGCGGATGTCGCTCTCGACGCGCAGACGGATGGTGTCGTCAGTCATGGGATGCCGTGTCGTTCGCAGGATGGCGCGGGGTGCCGTGCCTAATGTGCGCGCCCCATGCGGCGGACGGAAGGCGTTTCACGACAACGCGAATTCCGGTGCCCTGCGCTGCGGGCAGGGCACGGAGAGCACGCTCGGGTGGGAGTTCAGGGCAAGAAGCTCAGGGCAGGAAGCCCTCGAAGATGATCTGGTCGGCGTGGCGGGCGGCGACGGCGCGGTCCTCGGCGGTGCGCACGGTCCAGGTCAGCAGCGGCAGGCCGAGCGAGCGCCGCGCCAGCGCGACGGCCGGCGAGGGCAGGTCCTTCACGTAATGGGCGAGGAAGTCCGGGCGCGTGCGGGGCACGTGCAGCAGGTTGCCCCAGGCGAACTTGGTGCCCGGCGCCAGGAAATCCCATTCCGGGTCGTCATAGCGCCGCTCCATGGTGAAGCCGCGCGGGATGTCGGGCGCGAGGCGCAGCGCCGCGGCCACGAGGTCGGGGTCGAACGACATCAGCGCCGCGGGGCCGGCATAGTCCGCCAGGATGCCGGCGGCCCGCACGACGAGCGCGTCGTCGCCGTCGAAACGGCTCTTCATCTCGATGACCAGCGGCACCCGCCCGGCGACCCGCGTCAGCAGCTCGGGCAGGGTCATCATCCGGTCGCTGGTATCGCGGAAGGCGACCGCCTTGAGCGCGGCGGCGGCAAGCGCGCCGACCGGGCCGGTGGCCGTCGTCAGCCGGTCGAGCGTGTCGTCGTGGAACACCATGACCTCGCCGTCGGCGGCGAGCTGGATGTCGACCTCGATCGCGTAGTCGCGGGCTATCGCCGCGTCCACCGCGGCGGGCGTGTTCTCGACGATGCCGCGCGCCGCGTCATGCAGGGCGCGATGCGCCACCGGCCGGGCGGTGAGCCAGGCCGGGGCGTTGATCGCATAGGCGGGAGGGGCGCTCACGGGCCGCGCTCAGGCGAATTCGATGATCGCTTCGACTTCGACGCTCACATTGAAGGGCAGCGCCGCGACGCCCACCGCCGAGCGCGCATGGCGGCCGGCATCGCCGAACACCTCGACGAATAGGTCCGAGCAGCCATTGACGACCTTCGGCTGCTCGGTAAAGTCCGGCGCCGAGTTGACGAAGCCGACCAGCTTGACCACCCGCTTCACCCGGTCGAGGTCGCCGAGTGCGGCCTTGATCTGGGCGATCAGGTTGATGCCGCACTGGCGCGCGGCGGCGCGGCCGGCCTCGATGTCGGATTCACGGGCGAGCTTGCCCTGCATCATCTTGCCGCCCGCCATGGAGATCTGGCCGGAGATGAAGAGCTGGTTGCCGGTGATCACGCTCGGCACGTAGTTGGCCGCCGGCGCACTCGCCTCGGGGATGGTGATGCCGAGCGCCGCCAGCCTGGCTTCGACCGTTCCGGACATATGTCTCTCCATGCTATCTTGTTACCTCGGACCCTGGGTCGGAGGGCGTTAGCCTTGTTCGATATTGGCCCTTGCCCCGCTCGGGTAGCGATGTTTGGCTGATCGGAGGGCCGTGCGCAAGCTGCGCGCAGCATGCCAGAGGAGCCGTGCCTATGCCTGTCCGCGTGCCGTTCCGCGTCGCCCTCGCTTCGGCATTCCTCCTGTGCGCGGCGCTGCCGGCGGGGGCGGTCCAGCTCGCGCCGCACCGCGCGACCTACGCGCTTTCGCTCGACGGCAGCGAGCCCGCCAAGCGCGTCGACGCGGCCAAGGGGCAGATCGTCTACGAGCTGCGCGGCAATAGCTGTGCGGGCTATTCGGTGCAGCTTCGCCAGAACACGGACCTCGACACGCAGGGCGGCCGTCTGAGCAGCGCCATCTCGACCGCGACCTGGGAGGACGGCTCGGGCAGCGCCTACCGCTTCCGCGTCACCAACGCCGTCAATGGCGAGGTGCCGGAGGAGGCGGACGGCGTCGCCGAGCGCAAGGGCGGCAAGCTGGTGGTCAAGGCGACCGAGCCGGAAGAGGCGACGATCCAGATTCCCGGCAACGTGCTGCTGCCGACCCAGCACGTGATGGAGATCCTCTCCGCCGCGACGCGCGGCGACCCGATCCTGCAGGCCGCGGTCTATGACGGTTCGCCCGACGGGCGGAAGGTCTATGACACGCTGACCGTGATCGGGAAGGGCCTCACCGACGAGAGCGGGCTCGAGGCCGCCGCCAAGTCCGGCGAGCTGGCGGGGCGCACCCGCTACCCGGTGACGATCAGCTATTACGAGCACGGCGGCAAGAGCCAGACGCCGGACTACATCATCAGCTTCGACCTGTTCGACAACGGCGTCAGCCGCGCGCTGAAGCTGGACTATGGCGATTTCGCCCTGCGCGGCACGCTCACCTCCTACGAGGCGCTTCCGCGCGAGGAGTGCCCGAAGAACTGACCGCGTCCGGCCCGGCGGGCGGCGCGTCCGGCGAGGTCAGGTTGCGGTCCGGCTGCGGCGTCACGGTGCGGCGCGGGGCGTCGAGCATGATGCCGCGGTCGATGATCTCCTTGCCGAAGCGCGCGCGCAGGTCGTCCACCGCCCGCTCGGCGATGCCGCGCCGCGTGTTCACCGTGTCGACGAGGTCGGCCGGGTCGGCGAGCGCCGGGTCGGCGAGCTCGGACACCCCGACCCCGATCAGCCGGAAGCGCCGCCCGTCCGCCTCGCGCTGCAGCAGCGTGCGGGCGTGATCGAAGATGCGGTGCGCGAGCTGGGTCGGGTCCTCCAGCGAATGGGCGCGGGTGATCAGCCGGAAATCGGCGGTCTTGAGCTTGAGCGTCACCGTGCGCCCGGCATGGCCGCCGGCCTTGAGCCGGTCCGACAGCTTGCGGGTGAGCCGGTAGAGCTCCTGCTCGAGGGCGCGGAAATCGCTGATGTCGACGTCGAAGGTGGTCTCGGTGGAGACGCTCTTGGTCTCCCGCTCCGGGTTGACCGGGCGCTCGTCGATGCCGTTGGCGAGGCGGAACAGGCGCAGCCCCTCATTGCCGAGCCGGCGGGCCAGCGTCGCCTCGTCGGCCGCCTGCAGGTCGGCGATCAGGCGGTAGCCCTCGCGGGCGAGACGCTCCTGCGTCGCCTTGCCAACGCCCCAGATCGTGCCGACGCCGCGCGGGGCGAGGAAGGCGCGCGCCTCGCCCGCCCCGATGACGGCGAAGCCGCGCGGCTTGTCGAGGTCGGAGGCGATCTTGGCGAGGAACTTGTTGGGCGCCAGCCCGACCGAGAGGGTGACGCCGATCTCGGCCTCGACCTCGCGGGCGAGGCGGGCGAGCGCGCGGGCCGGGCTCTCGCCGTGCAGGAGCTGCGTGCCGGCGAGGTCGAGGAAGGCCTCGTCGATGGAGAGCGGCTCCACCAGCGGGGTGAGCCGCAGCATGCGCTCGCGGATCTGCCGGCCGACGGTGGCGTATTTCGCCATGTTCGGCTTCACCACCACCGCTTCCGGGCACAGGGCGAGCGCCTTGAACATCGGCATGGCCGAGCGCACGCCCTTCACCCGGGCGAGGTAGCAGGCGGTGGAGACGACGCCGCGCTTGCCGCCGCCGACGATCACCGGCACGTCGCGCAGCTTCGGGTCGTCGCGCTTCTCCACCGAGGCGTAGAAGGCGTCGCAGTCGATATGGGCGATGTGGAGCGTGTCGAGCTCGCCATGGCGGACGAGCCGCGGGCTGCCGCAGGCGAGGCAGCGCGGCTCCCCGCCCGCCTCGTGCAGGCAGTCCCGGCAGAAGGCGGGCAGGCGCGCCATCCTTGGTCTCCCGATCGCTCCCTCGTCCCCCGTGACGCGCCGTCAGTCCTCGCCGATATCGGCGTGGAACAGGATCTCGCGCGCCGCCACCACATGGCCGGGATCGATCTCGGCCGTCTGCGCATAGTCGAGCAGCAGGTCCTGATGGGCGATTAGGAAGTCGAGCAGCGCGACGTGGAAGGCGGGCGAGGCGGCCACCCCGCGCAGGTCGGCCGGCGAGAGGCCGCTCTCGGCGAGGAAGGGGCCGATCCGCTCCGGATCGCCGGCGAGGTAGGACAGGGCGCCCAGACTCACCTCGCGGGCGGCCTGGAGCGTCGACAGGGGCTTGGAAGAGCGACGTTGCATTTGCGGTTCCGTAAGGAATGGGCGGCTAGATTAACGCCATTGACGGGCCGACGCTGCTGGATTCCGGCCCGCGTGGACCGTCGGCGACCTCGCAGGATTCACGGATCGAGCCCCGATGCCCAAGACCGTTCTGATCGTTGAGGACAATGAGCTCAACATGAAGCTCTTCAACGATCTGCTGGAAGCCCACGGCTACGTCACCATCGGCACCCGCAACGGGCGGGACGTGATGGACCTCGCGCGCCACCACCGGCCCGACCTGATCCTGATGGACATCCAGCTTCCCGAAGTCTCCGGCCTCGACGTCACGCGCGCCCTCAAGGCCGACCCGGAACTCAAGGCGATTCCCGTCATCGCGGTCACCGCCTTCGCCATGAAGGGCGACGAGGAGCGGATTCGCGAGGGGGGCTGCGAGGCCTATCTCTCCAAGCCGATCTCGGTCGGCCGGTTCCTCGAGACCGTGCGCCAGTTCCTTCCCGACTGAAGCGCCTGCCGGGGCGATTCGCCCCCTGGCGGACAGTTGCTTTCCGCGCGGCTTGCGCTAGCCTGAGGCCGGTATCGAGCTGCCCTGCGGAGTGCTCGGGTCCGCCGCATCTCCTGGGTCCGTGGGGGTCAGTCGGCGGGTGGCGGCGCGGAAGGCCTCTTCGCGCCGCCACCTTCCGATCCATGCCTGATTCGCCGTCTCAGGCGTCGTCCGCAAATCCCTGTACCGGCAACAAAAAAGGCGCCTCGCGGCGCCTTCTGCGTGCTTGGCTCGAGCCCGAAGGCTCAGATCACTTGATCTTGCCTTCGCGGAACTCGACGTGCTTCTTCGCGACCGGATCGTACTTCTTCACGACCAGCTTGTCGGTCATGGTGCGCGAGTTCTTCTTGGTGACGTAGAAGAAGCCGGTGTCGGCGCTCGACACGAGCTTGATCTTGATGGTCGTTGCCTTGGCCATGACCGGATCTCCAGGAGCGTGGCAGTCGAACGTGGGACGGCCACGTCAAACAGATTGGGTTCGTGCGGCTGGTCCGCCGCTCGTTGCGCGTCCGTATCCGTGATCGGCGCGCGATTGTCAAGGAAGGCGCGTCAGCGATCGCGCCATATCTGCCCCGCGACCACCACCACATAGATGGCGAGGAACAGGGCGAGTGCCCAGGCGAAGCCGTCCGGGTCGAGCACCTGCATGCCCCCGCCCACCGCGGTCGGGCCGACGATCAGGCCGATCGAGTAGAGCATGACGAAGGCGGCGTTGGCGGTGGCGAGCGCCGCGCCTTCGAAGCGCGCGCCGAGCAGGGTGAGGCCCACCGTGTAGAGCCCGGCGCAGATTCCGGTGGTGACGAACACCACGGCCCACATCACCCAGCTATCGACGGCGAGATGGGGCAGGAGCAGCGCGCCGGCGAGCGCCAGCGTGCCGCATATGAGCAGCAGGCGGCGCCGGTCCACCCGGTCGCTGATCATGCCCAGCGGGAGCTGGAGCCCGACATTGCCGAGCTCGGCGACGGTGAGCAGGATCGCCGCGTCCGCCTCGCCGAGTCCCCGGCGCAGGCCGTAGAGCGGGAGAAAGTTCAGGAAGCCGGTCTCGACGGCGCCGAAGATGAAGGCGGCCAGCGTCGCGGCGGGCGCGATCCGCATCAGGCTGAACACGCCGCCCGAGCTCTCCTTGCGGATCACCGGCGCGCCGGAGGCACCGATCAGCACCGGCACGGCGGCGAGGGCGAAGAAGCCGGCGCCCCACAGATAGGGCGTCAGGCCGTCCGTGCCGACGAGGCTGAGGATCGCCGGCCCGCCGGCGAAGCCGAGCGAGAGCACGGTGCCGTAGATGCCGATGACGAACCCGCGCCGCCCGCTCGGCGCGGCCGCGTTGATCCAGAACTCGCTGACGACGAACAGCACGCACAGCGCGGCGCCGAACACGAAGCGCAGCGGAAACCACAGCACGAACGGCCCCGTCAGCTTGAAGGCGACGAGGCTGGCGGCGGCGGCGAGCAGCGCGGCCATCAGCAGCGGCCCGGCGCCGCAGCGGCGCACCAGGTCCGGCATGAAGGGCGCGATGAGGATCGTCGCGACGCCGCCGACCGCGGTGTTGATGCCGATCCAGGTGCTGGAGATGCCGCGCGCGTTCAGCTCGAAGGCGAGCAGCGGGATCGACAGCGCCAGCCCCAGCCCCACCACCGAGATCGCGGCGATCGCGGCGGCGATCGAGGCGACGTTGGCGCCGCGCGGCGCGGGGATGGAGGAGACGGGGGCGGACATGACGGCACCTGGAGCAGGGAGGACGCAGCCTCCGGGCCGTTGGCTCTACCCCATGGACGGCGAAAGTCGAATGACTTTTGGCAATGTGTTCATCACGCGGATCGGGGGGAGGCCGGGCGCTCGCCGGCCCGGCGCCTCAGGCCAGCGGCTCGCGATACATGCGCTTGCCGCGGGCGAAATAGAGCGGCACCGGCAGCCAGGGCTTGTTGCCGCCGGAAAGCCGGGTCTCGACCTCTTCCACGATGGCGCGGGTAATGTCGGGGATCTCGGCGCCCCGCGCCTCGTCCGGCGTCAGCCAGGCGGCCTCGACGAATTCGCGCTCCGGCCCGATGACGCCGTCGACGCGATGGCTCACATCGGCGAGGTCGGCGATGAAGAAGCGGGTGTCGAAGCGGCGGACCAGGCCGGGCGGGGTGATGGCGCGGGCGACGAAGGTCAGCGCCTCGAGATTGGGGAACAGCCCGGCGGCGCCGAAATCCTGCCAGCCGTCGGGCATCCGCTCCGGCGTGCCGGCCTCGCGCGTGCCGAGTGCAAGCCCGGTCTCCTCGAACGCCTCGCGGATGGCGGCGAGCGCCAGCCCTCGCGAGCGCGCCGCGCTCGGGCGCACCACCCGGGCGGCGAGGCGGCGCTCGCTCTCGGCGTCGAGCATGCCGTAGACCGGCATGTGCCGGTCCTTCGGCTCCAGCCGTCCGCCGGGAAAGACCAGCTTTCCGGGCATGAAGCGCATCGCCGGGTTGCGCCGGCCGAACAGCAGGCGCGGCGTGCGCTTCGAGCGGTCGACGAGAATGAGAACCGCTGCGTCGGCGGGGCGGATGGTCGGATGGCGGGGTCCGCGCGCCGCAACATTGAAGCGCGAGGTGACGTCGACAGGGCTCATGGCGGGGAGGCGTTCCGGAAGGTTCAGGATCCGAGGCTGGCGGGCTTGCCCATCGCCGCCTGGGCGCGGTGGCTGGGCGGGAGCGGGTCGTGCTCGGGATCGGAGGGGTCGAAGCCGTGCATGTGGAGCGCCCATTGATAGCCGATCAGCGCGCCCTTGACTGCCGGCAGCAGCGCCAGCGACAGGATGAGCGTCAGCGGCAGCCACAGCACCATGTGGATCCAGATCGCCGGATGCAGCGCCATTTCCACCGCCAGCAGCAGCGGCACGACGATATGGCCGACGATGGTGATGACCATGTAGGGCGGGGCGTCGTCGGCGCGGTGGTGCCACAGCGCCTCGCCGCAGGCGGGGCAGCGCTCGTTCACCTTGAGATAGGCGTGGAACAGCTTGCCCTCGCCACAGGCCGGGCAGCGCATGTGCAGCCCGCGGCTGAGGGCGGTGCCGACCGGGCGGTAGGGATATTGCGGCCGTGCCTTCATCTGCGTCGCGCCTCCGGGCGCTATCTGCGTTTGCCGCGCAGCGCCGCGCGGCGCGGGCGCTCCTCGGGGCGGCGGAAGCGGGACCGGCCCGCCCCGCGCGCGCCTTTCCGGGCGCCCGTGACCTGTTGTCCTTCCGATATAAGCTCGAATCGCAGCGCGCCAGCTACCGGCGCGGCCTCGACCAGCTTCACTTCGACGCGGTCGCCGAGCCGGTGCATCTCGCCGCTGTGCTCGCCGATCAGCGCGTGGCGCGATTCGTCGTAGCGGTAATAGTCGAGCCCCAGCGTGGCGGCGGGGATGAACCCGTCCGCGCCGGTATCGTCCAGCGTGACGAACAGCCCGGCGCGGGTGACGCCGGCGATGCGTCCCTTGAACTGGGCGCCCATCTGCTCGGCCATGTGGTGGGCGATCAGCCGGTCGATGGTCTCGCGCTCGGCCGCCATGGCGCGCCGCTCGCTGGCGGAGATGCGGGCGGCGATCTCGGCGAGCTGCTCGGGCGTCATCGTCTCCGGCAGGCCGTCGCGCCCGAGGCCGAGCGCGCGGATCAGCGCCCGGTGCACTATGAGGTCGGCATAGCGCCGGATCGGCGAGGTGAAATGCGCGTAGCGGCGCAGATGCAGGCCGAAATGGCCGTAATTCTCGAACGCGTATTCCGCCTGCGCCTGGCTGCGCAGGATCACCTGGTTCACCAGCGGTGCCAGCTCCGAGCCGTCGACCCGGGCGAGGATGTCGTTGAACTGCGCCGGGCGCACCGTCTCGGTCTTGGGCAGCTTGATGTCGAGCGTCTGCAGGAATTCGCGCAGGCCCGACATCTTCTCCAGCGAGGGCTGGTCGTGCACGCGGTAGACCAGCGGCGTGTGCTTCTCCTCCAGCGTCTCGGCCGCCGCGACATTGGCGAGGATCATGAACTCTTCGATCAGCTTGTGCGCGTCGAGCCGCTCGGGGACGACGACCTTGTCGACCGTGCCGTCGGGCTTCAGCAGGATCTTGCGCTCGGGCAGGTCGAGCTCGAGCGGAGAGCGGGCGTCGCGCGCCTTCTTCACCGCCGCATAGGCGGCCCAGAGCGGGCGCAGCACCTCGTCCAGCAGCGGGCCGGTGGTGTCGTCGGGCCGCCCGTCGATCGCGGCCTGCGCCTGGATGTAGGAGAGCCGGGCGGCCGAGCGCATCATCACCCGGTGGAAGCTGTGGCGCTTCTTGCGGCCATTGGCGCCGACCACCATGCGCACCGCCATCGCCGGGCGATCCTCCAGCGGGCGCAGCGAGCACAGATCGTTGGAGATGCGCTCGGGCAGCATCGGCACCACCCGGTCGGGGAAATAGACCGAGTTGCCGCGCGCCAGCGCCTCGCGGTCGAGCGCCGAGCCGGGGCGCACATAGGCGGCGACGTCGGCGATGGCAACGGTGAGGATGAAGCCGCCCTCATTGTCGGGATCGAGATCGGCCACCGCATGGACCGCGTCGTCATGGTCCTTGGCGTCGGGCGGGTCGATGGTGACGAGAGGCAGGTCTCGCCAGTCCTCGCGCCCGGCCAGAGACGCGGGCTTGGCCGCCTCGGCCTCGGCCAGTGCCTCGCGCCGGAACACGCTCGGAATGCCGTGGGCGTGGATGGCGATGAGGCTGATCGCCTTCTCGGTGGAAATCGAGCCGAGCCGCTCCTTTACCTTCGCAGTCGGCAGGCCGTAGGCGTGGTGGCGCACGACCTCGACCGAGACGAGGTCGCCCTCCTGCGCGTCGGCGGCGAAGTCGGGCGGGATGACGAGCTCGCGGCCCATGTGCCGCTTGTCGACCGGCACGAGGCGCCCGCCGCCCTGTGCGTCGCGGCGGAAGATGCCGAGGGTGAGGGCGCGCGCCTTCTCGATGATCTTGAGCACGCGCCCGGTGTGGCGCACCCGCCCGTCGGCCTCGGGGATCTCGTCGGTCTTCAACAATACGCGATCACCGATCGCCGGGGCCGGGCCGGCCATGCGCCCGCGGCGGGCGAGGCGGACCAGGATGTGGGGCGCCTCGCCGTGCTCCTCCTCGTCCCAGTCGATCAGCTTGGCGATCAGCTCGCCGTCCTCGTCGCGCTCCACCACCTCGCTCATGACCACGGCGGGCAGCGCGCCCGGCACGTGGAGCTTGTGGCGCTTGCGCCCGATCAGCCCCTCGTCCGCGAGCTCGCGCAGCATGGCCTTGAGCACGATCCGGTCGCTGCCGTCGAGGCCGAAGGCGCGCGAAATCTCACGCTTGCCGACGTCGCCGCCATGGGAGGCGATGAAGGTGGTGAGCTCCTCGCGGGTAGGCAGGCCCTTCGGCCGGCGAGGGACGGCTTCCTTGCGGGGTTTCGGTCTGGCGGGTTTGCGCACGAGTCACTGTCCGAGAATGTCAGGAAGACGCTAGCGGTATCGGGCGCTCACGTCGACGGGCGGGCCGGCGCACCGGCGGCAGGGGCGCCTCCTTTGCCCTTGCATTCAGGCGATCATAGGAAGATTTTGCGCCGTCCCGGGGGGCGGGACCAGCCGCTGCTTGAAAGATTCGTTAATGGATGCCTGTACCACGGAGGCGCAGCCCGCCCCGCTCGACCATGCCGCGATAAGAACCATCATTGTCGGCGTGATGCTCGCCATGCTGCTCGCCGCGCTGGACCAGACCATCATCGGCACCGCCCTCCCGACCATCGGCGCCGAGTTCGGGGATCTCGAGAACCTCTCCTGGATCGTCACCGCTTACCTGCTGACCGGCACCGCCGTCACCCCGATGGTCGGCAAGCTCGCCGACATCCACGGCCCGCGCCCGGTGCTGAACGGCTGCATCGCGCTGTTCCTCGTCGGCTCGATCGCGTGCGCGCTGGCGCCCTCCATGCTGTGGCTGATCGGCGGGCGCGCCGTGCAGGGGCTCGGCGGCGGCGGCCTGATCGCGCTGGCGCAGACCATCATCGGCCTGCTGGTGCCGCCGCGCGAGCGCGGGCGCTACCAGGTCTATTTCGCCGCCGTCTTCATCACCTCCTCGATCGCGGGGCCGATCCTCGGCGGCTTCTTCGCCCAGCACCTGCACTGGTCGCTGATCTTCTGGATAAACGTGCCGCTCGGCATCGCCGCCGCGGCCATGAGCGACCGCACGCTGCGCCGCCTGCCGGCTCATCACCATCCGCGCCGGCTCGACGTGATCGGGGCGCTCTTGATGTGCGCCGCCACGGTGGCGCTGCTGCTGGCGCTGAGCTGGGGCGGAACGCGCTTCGCCTGGACCTCGCCGCAGATCCTCGGGCTCGCCGCGATCTCGGCCGTCATCTGGCTCGGCTTCGCGGTGCGGGTGGCGACGGCGCTGGAGCCGCTGCTGCCGATCGCGGTGCTCTCCAACCAGGTGGTGCGCACCGGCGTGCCCTCGGCCGCCTTCGCGATGGGCACGATGGTCGGGCTCTCGATCCAGATGCCGCTCTATCTGGAGGGCGTGGTCAGGCTCAGCGCCAGCCAGTCGGGCCTCGCGCTGATCCCGCTGATGGCGGGCGTCGTGGTCGGCGCCACCGGCGCCTCGCAGGTGATGAGCCGCGTCACCCATTACAAGCGGCTGCCGGTGCTCGGCCTCGTGGGCGGCATTCTCGCCCTGCTGGTGCTGGCCTATGAGCCCGTCAACCCGCCGCTGTGGCTCTATCTGGTGGCGATGGGCGTGACGGGCATCGGGCTCGGCACGGTGCTGCCGGTCTCGACCGTGGCGATCCAGAACGCCGTCCCGCTGCCGCAGATGGGCACCGCGACCGGGCTGGCGAACTTCTTCCGTTCGCTTGGCAGCGCCATCCTGACCGCCGGCTTCGGCGCCGTCGTCATCAGCATGTCGGGGCTGGAGGGAAGCGGCTCGATGGAGACCCTGCTCGGCGGCGGGCAGGCCGGGAGCGAGGCACTCGCGCTCGCCTTCCGCTGGGTGTTCCTGATGGCCGCGGCCGCGCTCACCCTGTCGCTGATCGCGATGATCGCGATGCAGGAGCGCCCGCTCAGGGGCCACGCCTCGCCGGCCGCCGCGCTGCCGGAATAGGGCCGGGCGGCGCGCCGCCCGCTTCCTCATCTCTTTCCCGGAGATCGTCGCCCGGCCGCCCGGCGGGACGACTTCGCCTCAGCCGCCGGTGGCGGAGCGGCTCTTGGCAGAAGACGACTTGGCCGACGAGGCCTTGGCGGCCGGTTTCTTGGCGGCGGACTTGCGCGCCGCCGGCTTCTTCGCGGGCGCGTCGGCGTCCTTGCTGGCGGTCTTGGCCGCGCCGCGGCGGGCGGGCTTGGCGGGCGCCGAGCCGGCCTTGGCGGTGATCAGCTCGACAGCCTGCTCCAGCGTGATTTCGTCCGGCGACATGGTCTTGGGCAGGGTCGCGTTGACCTTGCCGTGATTGACATAGGCGCCGAAGCGGCCCGGGCGCACCGTCACCGACCCGCCGAGGCTGGGATGCTCGCCGAGCTCGCGCCCGCCGGCCGCGCGTCCGCGTCCCGGCCCCTTGTTCTGCTTGTCGGCGATCAGCGTCACCGCCCGGTTGAGACCGATGGCGAGGATGTCGTCGCCGGCCTCGATATTGGCGTAGGTCTTCCCCGTCTGCACATAGGGCCCGAAGCGGCCGATACCCGCGAGGATCGGCTCCCCGGTCTCCGGGTGGCGGCCGATCTCGCGCGGCAGCGAAAGCAGGCCGAGCGCGGTGTCGAGATCGACATCGGCGGGGGCGAGCCCCTTGGGCAGGCTGGAGCGCTTGGGCTTCTCGCCCTCGGCGGCCTCGCCGAGCTGGAGATAGGCGCCGAAGCGCCCGTCGCGCACGGTGACTTCCAGACCCGTCTCCGGATCGGTGCCGAGCACGCGCGGGCCGGTCTCGACCGCCTCGCCATTTTCGCCGGACTGCACCGCGAGCGGGCGGGTGTACTTGCACTCGGGATAGTTCGAGCAGCCGATGAAGGCGCCGAACTTGCCGACCTTCAGCGACAGCCGGCCGGTGCCGCAATTGGGGCACAGGCGCGGGTCGGAGCCGTCTTCCTTGGGCGGGAAGATGTGGGCGGTGAGCATCTCGTCGAGCGCGGCGATGACTTCCGAGACGCGCAGGTCCTTGGTCTCGCCGACGGCCGCGGTGAAATCGAGCCAGAAGTCGCGCAGCACGTCCTTCCATGCGAGCTCGCCGGCCGAGATCTTGTCGAGCTTCTCCTCCAGATCGGCGGTGAAGTCGTACTCGACATAGCGGTCGAAGAAGCTCTCCAGGAAGGCGGTGACGAGCCGCCCCTTGTCCTCGGGCACCAGCCGGCGCTTTTCGAGGCGCACATATTCGCGGTCGCGCAGCACGGCGAGCACCGAGGCGTAGGTGGAGGGGCGCCCGATGCCGAGCTCCTCCATGCGCTTGACCAGCGAGGCTTCCGAATAGCGCGGCGGCGGCTCGGTGAAGTGCTGGTCGGCCTTGATGCCCTTGTTGGCGAGGCCCTCGCCGGCGGACATGGCGGGCAGGCGGCGGTTCTCCTCGTCCTCGCCGTCCGCCGGTGCGTCGTCCCGGTCCTCGCGATAGAGGGTGAGGAAGCCGTCGAACTTCACCACCGAGCCGGTGGCGCGCAGCTCCAGCGCCCGGCCGGCGGCGACCGCGTCGATGTCGACCGTGGTGCGCTCCAGCTCGGCCGATTCCATCTGGCTGGCGATGGTGCGCAGCCAGATCAGCTCGTAGAGCCGGGCCTGGTCGGATTCGAGGTAGCGCGTGACGTCCTTCGGGCGGCGCGCCAGGTCGGTGGGACGCACCGCCTCATGGGCTTCCTGCGCGTTCTTCGCCTTGGCGGTGTAGCGGCGCGGGGCGGAGGGCACGTAGCGCTCGCCATAGTCGCGCCCGATCACCGAGCGCGCCGAGGCGATCGCCTCCGGCGCCATGTCGACGCCGTCGGTACGCATATAGGTGATGAGGCCGACCGTTTCGCCGCCGATGTCCACGCCCTCGTAGAGGCGCTGGGCGATCCGCATCGTGCTCGCCGGCGCGAGGCCGAGCTTGCGGCTCGCCTCCTGCTGCAGCGTCGAGGTGGTGAAGGGCGGGTAGGGGTGGCGCCGCGCGGGCTTGGCCTCGACCGAGCGCACCGTGTAGTTCGCGCTCTCCAGCGCCTGGCGGAAGGCGGCTGCCTCCTCCGAGGTGCCGACATCGAGCCGGCCGATCTTCTTGCCGTCGGCGCCGACCAGCCGGGCCTCGAACTCGTCGCGGCGCGGGGTGGCGAGCCGGGCGGCGATCGACCAGTACTCGCGGGTGACGAAGGTCTCGATCTCGCGCTCGCGGTCGCAGACGAGGCGCAGCGCGACCGACTGCACGCGTCCCGCCGAGCGGGCGCCGGGCAGCTTGCGCCACAGCACCGGGGAGAGCGTGAAGCCGACCAGATAGTCGAGCGCGCGGCGGGCGAGATAGGCATCCACCAGCGCCTCATCGATCATGCGCGGGTTCTTCATCGCCTCAAGCACAGCCTGCTTGGTGATGGCGTTGAAGACGACCCGCGAGATCGGCTTGTCCTTGAGCGCGCGCTTCTCCTTCAGCACCTCGAGCACGTGCCAGGAGATGGCCTCGCCCTCGCGATCCGGGTCGGTGGCGAGGATCAGCGCGTCGGCGTCACGCACCGCGCGGGCGATGTCCGACAGCCGCTTCTGGGATTTGGGGTCGACGTTCCACAACATGTGGAAATCGTGCTCGGGATCGACCGAGCCGTCCTTGGCCGGGAGATCGCGCACATGTCCATACGAGGCGAAGACCTCGTAGCCTGGACCCAGATATTTGTTGATCGTCTTCGCCTTTGCCGGCGATTCGACGATGACGACCTGCATGAGCCAGCTGTGTCCGTTGGTATATCAAGCCTTGAAAGAGGCCGGGAAAATGGGGTAGCCGCCACCGGCTGTCAAATGGCAACCGTTCCACAAGCACGAGGAGTGCCAGCGTGGCGCATCCATGCAACGTCTCGGGCCGCACCGGGGGAGCCGTCCGGCCGCATACCACCCATGCACGAGGTTGCGGCAGGGCGCATTACAATTTTTGATAGTGTCTATAGGAAACAGTGCAGCCATGGGTAGCAATACCGGGAAACGGAATGTTACCCTTCAGTTATCCAGAATTCAGCCCTACGGAACTTTCGTGAACGAGATCGATCGCCACGCAGACCGGACGCGTGAGACCGCGGACTATATCGCCACGCTGGCCCACGAACTTTCCGAGCTCGCCGACACCACCGACCTCGCGGTGCTGCGCTATCTGCTCGAGATGGCACGCGATGAGGCACGCGCGGCGGCCCGCCGCGCCGAGCCGGGCGGGCAGGACGACTGACGCCGTCACAGCATCGAGACCCGGCCGCCGCCGTGCCGCTCCAGTCGGCCGGCGAGCTCGAGCTCGAGCAGGACGATCTGCAGCTCGGCGGCGCTCGTGCCCGCCATGTGCACGAGGTCGTCGACCGGCAGGGGCGTCGGCCCGAGCAGTCCGATCACCCGGGCACGCAGGTCGTCGCCCGGCTCGGGCGCCTCCATCGGCGGGGACACCTCCTCGTCGGCGTCGATGACCGGCAGGCGCTCGCGGAACGCGGCCAGCGCCGACATCACGTCCGATACGTCGGTGACGAGCGCGGCGCCCTGCTTGATCAGCGCGTTGGTGCCGCCCGCGCGCGGGTCGAGCGGCGAGCCCGGCACGGCGAAGACCTCGCGGCCCTGCTCGCCGGCAAGGCGCGCGGTGATGAGCGAGCCCGAGCGCTCCGCCGCCTCCACCACCACCACGCCGAGCGACAGGCCCGACACCAGACGGTTGCGGCGCGGGAAGTCGCGCGAGCGCGGCTCCCAGCCCATCGGCATCTCGGTGAGGACCACGCCGCGCTCGGCGATGGCGGCAAGCAGCCGCTCGTTTTCGCGGGGGTAGGGCCGGTCATGGCCGCCGGCGAGCACGGCGATGGTGCCGGTGTCGAGGCTCGCCTCATGGGCGACCGTGTCGATGCCGCGCGCCAGCCCGGAGGCGATCACCCAGCCCGCCGTGCCGAGCCCGCGCGCCAGCCGCGCCGCCATGGTGCGCCCGGCGCCCGAGGCGTTGCGCGAGCCGACCATGCCGACCACGGGCGCGCTCATGAGCTCGGGACGGCCGCGCACGGCGATGAGGGGAGGCGCGTCCTCGATCTGGCGCAGCAGCACGGGATAGGCCGGCTCGCCCAGCGCGATGAAGCGGCCGCCGATGCGTGCCAGCGCCTCCATCTCGGCCTCGGCCTCGGCGATGGAGGGAATGCGCGGCTCGATCAGCCGGCCGCCGCGCCGCGCCATGCCGGGCAGCGCCTCCAGCGCCGCCGCCGCGCCGCCGAAGCGGTTGACGAGGTTGAGGAAGGCCCGCGGCCCGACATTCTCGGCCCGGATCAGGCGAAGCCAGTCGCGGCGCTGGCCGTGGTCGAGCTCGACGCCGCGTAAGGCCAAACCTCAGCCCTTCCCGCCGATCCGGCCTTCGGTGCCGGCGATCAGCCGAGCGATGTTGGCGCGATGCATGAACCAGAGCAGCGCCGAGAGGATCGCCAGCAGCAGGCCGGTCGGCGGCGGCGCGATCAGGAAGGCGGCGAGCGCGGTGAGGATGCTGGCGACGAGCGCGGAGAGCGACGAGTACCGGGTGACGAAGGCGACGGTGAGCCAGGAGGCGGCGAACACGATCGCCGCCTGCCAGGCGAGGGCGATGGTCACGCCCAGGAACGTCGCCACCCCCTTGCCGCCCTTGAAGCCGAGCCAGACCGGGAAGACGTGGCCGAGGAAGGCGCCGAGCGCCGCCGGCAGCGTATCGGCCGCGCCGAACAGCCAGCCGGCGAGCAGCACGGCGACCGTGCCCTTCAGCGCGTCGCAGAGCAGCGTGATCGCCGCCAGGCCCTTGCGCCCCGTGCGCAGCACGTTGGTCGCGCCGATATTGCCGGAGCCGATGCTGCGGATGTCCTTGGTGCCCGCGAGGCGGGTGATGATGAGGCCGAACGGGATCGCGCCAAGGAGGTAGCCGAGCAGCAGCGCGGCATAGCTCGACATCGGGGGCAGGGACCAACTCATGGGACCGACCTTAGTGGCTTTCGCCGGAAAGTGTATCCCGGTAGGGCACCGGGACGCTCCGGCTCACACGTATTCATACACCGTACAGCCGGCGACAAGCGTGCGTATGACGCGCCCCTCGAAGCGGGCCTCGTCGAATGGGGTGTTGCGGCAGCGCGACTTGAGCATCGCCGCGTCGAGGATCCACGCCTCGTCGGGCGCGATCAGCGCGATGTCCGCCGCTCGCCCGGGGCGCAGCGTGCCCGCCTCCAGCCCGAGAAGCTGGGCCGGGCGGGTCGACATGGCGCGGACGAGGCTCATCAAGTCGACCGAGCCGTCATTCACCAGCCGGAGCCCGGCCGCGAGCATGGTCTCGATGCCGATGGCGCCGAAGGCCGCTTCCGAGAACGGCAGGCGCTTGACCTCGACGTCCTGCGGGTTGTGGTCGGAGACGATGACGTCGACGAGCCCTTCCGCCACCGCCTGCACCAGCGCCTGCCGGTCGTCCTCCGCGCGCAGCGGCGGGCTGAGCTTGAAGAAGCTGCGATAGCCGACGACGTCGCGCTCGTTGAGCGTCAGATGGTTGATCGAGGCCGAGGCGGTGATGTCGAGCCCCGCCTCGCGGGCGCGGCGCAGCACGTCGAGCGAATCGGTGCAGGTGAGCGAGGCGGCGTGGTAGCGCCCGCCGGTCATGGCGGCGAGGCGCACGTCGCGCTCGAACACGATGGTCTCCGCCGCCCTGGGCACGCCGGCGAGACCGAGGCGCGAGGCCAACTCGCCCTCGTTCATCACCCCTTCGCCGGTCAGGCCGGCATCCTCGGTGTGGTGCACGATCAGCGCGTCGAAATGGCGGGCATAGGTGAGCGCGCGGCGCATCACCTGGGCGGAGGGCACGGAGCGGGTGCCGTCGGTGAAGGCGACCGCGCCGGCGGCCTGCAGCAGGCCGATCTCCGTCATCTCGCGCCCTTCCAGCCCCTTGGTCAGGGCGGCCATGGGATGGACGTGGACGATGGCGGTGTCGCGGGCGCGGCGCAGCACGAAGTCGACGATGGCGGGATCGTCGATGACGGGATCGGTGTCGGGCTGGCACACGATGGTGGTCACGCCGCCCGCCGCCGCCGCCTGGCTGGCGGAGGCCAGCGTCTCGCGGTGCTCGGCGCCGGGCTCGCCGATGAAGGCGCGCATGTCGACGAGGCCCGGCACGGCGATCAGGCCGCGGCAGTCGACGATCTCGGTGTCGTCCGGCAGGCCGGCGGCCTTCAGGTTGCCGGCGATGTCCTTGATCACGCCGTCGGCGATCAGGATGTCGCCATGGGTGTCGAGGTCGCGCGAGGGATCGAGGATCCGGGCGCCGGACAGCAGGGTGGGGCGCGGCGTGGAGCGCAGGTCAGGCATTGGGCAGCGTCCGCGAGAGCGCGTCGAGCACGGCCATGCGGACGGCGACGCCCATCTCGACCTGCTCGCGGATGAGGGACTGGGCGCCGTCGGCGACCGCCGAATCGATCTCGACGCCGCGGTTCATCGGGCCGGGATGCATCACGAGTGCGTCCGGCCGGGCATGGCGCAGCTTCGCCTCGTCGAGCCCCCAGAAATGGAAATACTCTTTCACCGAAGGCACATACGAGCCGTTCATGCGTTCGCGCTGGAGCCGCAGCATCATGACGATGTCGACGTCCTCCAGCCCCCGGCGCATGTCGCTATGGACCTCGACGCCGAAGCGCTCGATGTCGGTCGGCAGCAGCGAGGGCGGCGCGACCACCCGCACCTGCGCGCCGAGCGCCTGCAGCAGCAGGATGTTGGAGCGGGCGACGCGCGAATGGGCGATGTCGCCGCAGATCGCGACCAGCAGGCCCTGGATGCGCCCCTTGTTGCGGCGGATGGTGAGCGCGTCGAGCAGCGCCTGGGTCGGGTGCTCATGCGCCCCGTCGCCGGCATTGACCACCGCGCAGTCGACCTTGCGCGCCAGCAGCTCGACAGCGCCGGAAGCGCTGTGGCGCACGATCAGCACGTCCGGGTGCATGGCATTGAGTGTCGCGGCAGTGTCGATCAGCGTCTCGCCCTTCTTCAGGGAGGAGTTGCTGACCGCCATGTTCATCACGTCCGCGCCGAGCCGCTTGCCGGCCAGCTCGAACGAGGACTGGGTGCGGGTCGATGCCTCGAAGAACAGATTGATCTGCGTGCGCCCGCGCAGCGTCGCGCGCTTCTTCTCGATCTGCCGGTTGAGGATGACGAATTCCTCGGAGAGGTCGAGCAGCCCGACGATCTCTTCGGGAGACAGGCCCTCGATGCCGAGCAGGTGGCGGCGCGAGAGGGTGAAGCTGGCGGTCGGGTTCGATGTCATATCGAAGTCGGCTGGATAGACGCAGCACGGCCCCGCCGCAAGTCTTTCCCGTCGCTGTCCACGGCGAGCGGCTGTCCCGGTGGCGGGGTGCCGTCAGGGAACTTCGTTCGCACGCCCACGTTGTCGCGCCACAGTGCTGAGGGGCACGATTGGAGAACGATCGATGACGAGGTCCGTTCAGTCCACCCGGCCGGCTGCCGGCCGGCTCGCCGCGATGGCCGTAGCTGCCGTGGCCGCTCTGAGTGCCGTGCCTGCCGCCGCCCTGCCCATGTCGGGCGCCGCGGTTCCCGAATCCGCCCGTGCGACGTCCGCTCCGGTCGAGCAGGTGCGCTGCGAGGGCTGCGCGGTCGGCCTCGGCGTGGCCGCCGGCGTCGTCGCCGGCGCGGCGATCGCAAACGCGGCGCGCCCGCGCTACTACGACGCTCCCCGCTATTACGGCCCGCCGCCCGGCCCGGTCTATTACGGCCGCCCGGCCTATGCCCGCCCGGCCAACCGCTGCTGGGTGGAGACCAACCCGATGCGCGGCACCGGCTACTGGACCCGCTGCTGACCCTGCGGACAGCATGTAGCGGCAGGGACGCAGCCGTCCTTGCCGCTCACCCCCCCAGATGCGACACGGCGGCGATGATCGCCGGCATGGTCACGGCGGCGAGCACGGTCTGCACGGTGAGCATCTGCGCGAGCAGCGGCGCGTCCCCGCCCATCTGGCGGGCGAGCACGTAGCCGTTCGGCGCCGAGGGCACCGAGGAGGCGACCGCGACGATCAGCAGGTCCACGTCGGTGAGGCCGAGCGTCCAGCCGATCAGGATCGCCACCAGCGGCACGCCGATGAGCTTTACCGCGCTGGTGAGCCAGGTGGCGCCGCGCGGGCGGCGAAGGTCCGCGAGCCGCAGCCCGGCGCCGACCACGAGCAGGCCGAGCGCCAGCGACGCCCTTCCTAATATGTCGCCGAAGTCGAAGATCACCGCCGGCACGTGGATGTGCAGCAGGTTGATCAGCCCGCCCAGCGCGCAGGACCAGATGAAGGGATTGCGCACGATCTGGATCAGCATGGCGCGGTTGCCGCCGGCCGCGCCTTCGCCGTGGCGCGCCAGCACCGCGACGCTGATTGTGTTGAGGGTCGGGATCATCACCGCGAGCCCGACCGCCGCCACGGCGAGGCCGGCGGTGCCGGTGAGCGAGCCCGAGACCGCAAGCGCGATATAGCTGTTCCAGCGCAGCGAGCCCTGCACCACCGAGGTGTAACCCGGCCCCATCAGCCGCAGCCCCCGGCAGATCGGCTCGCGCATCACCACCAGCAGCGCGCTGAACAGTGCGATGGCGCCCAGCAGCGACACCGAGACCTGGAACACCTTCACATTGCCGAGCTCGGCGCGCGAGATCGAGACGATGAGCAGCGCCGGGAACAGGATGAAATAGGTGAGCCGCTCCAGCGCCACCCAGTGCGAATCCTCCGGCAGCAGGCTGCGCTTCAGGATCTGGCCGAGGGCGATGATGAGGAACACCGGGACCAGGGCGCCGAGCACACCCGTCATGCGTCACCTGTCCCCGGCGATGTGGCGCAGGCGGTCGAGCGCCCCCTGGAGGATGAAGACGGCGGCCTGCTGGTCGACCACCTCGGCACGGCGGGCGCGGCTCATGTCGGTGGCGATCATCTCGCGCTCCACCGCGGCGGTGGACAGGCGCTCGTCCCACAGGATGATCGGCAGCTCGGTCAGCCGCGCGAAGTTGCGGGCGAAGGCGCGGGCCGACTGCGCGCGCGGGCCCTCGCTGCCGTCCATGTTGACGGGCAGGCCGAGCACGAAGCCGGCGGCGCCGCGCGCCTCGGCGAGCGAGAGGATGCGGGTGGCGTCGGGCGTGAACTGCTTGCGGGCGATGGTCTCGACCGGCGTCGCCAGCCGGCGGTCGGGATCGGAGCTGGCGATGCCGATGGTGCGCGTGCCGAGGTCGAGCCCGACGAGGCTCCCGCGCTCGGCGAGCAGCGGGGCGGCTTCAGCGATGGTGAGGATCGGCGCGACCATGGTGCCGTGCGCCTAGCACGCCCGCGCGCGCCGCGCCATATGGCGGGGCAGGGCGCGGGCAGCGGCGGGCACGCGTGACCGGCTCCGCGCTTGAGTCGTCCGCGCCGTCGCCTATCCTCCCGCCCACTTCCTACCCACGGAGATGGCAATGAAGATCACCTGGTTTGGCCACGCGGCCTTTCGTCTCGATTTCGCGGACAAGGTCGTGCTGATTGACCCGTTCCTGACGGGCAATCCCGCCTTCGACGGCGATTTCGCCGCGGCGACCGCCGGCACGACTCATGTCCTGCTCACCCACGGCCATGGCGACCATCTCGGCGACACGGTGGCGATCGCCAAGGAGACCGGCGCGACCGTGGTGGCCAATGCGGATCTGGCGAGCTGGCTGGCGACGCAGGGCGTCGAGAAGCTGGAGATGATGAACACCGGCGGCACCATCCATACCGAAGGTTTCGCGGTGAGCATGGTGCGGGCGGACCACTCCTCCGGCATGATGGTGGACGGCGCCAGCGTCTATCTCGGCAATCCGAACGGCCTGATCGTCAAGGCTCCGGGCGAGCCGGTGGTCTGGCACATGGGCGATACCGACATCTTCTCCGACATGGCGCTGATCGCCGAGCTGCACCGGCCCGAGATCGTCATCGTGCCGATCGGCGACCGCTTCACTATGGGGCCGGAATCGGCCGCCGTCGCGGTGTCGCGCTATCTCGGCGGGCTCACCGTCATTCCCGGCCACTACGCGACTTTCGGCCTGCTGGAGCCCGATGCCGAGCGCTTCATCGCGCTGGTCGGCGAGGAAGCGACCGTCGTGGTGCCGGCCAAGGGCGAGGCGGTCGAGTTCGCCGCCTGAGCGGCGCCGCTCACCCCGGGGCGGTGGCGGCGAGCCCACGGCGCACTGCCCGGGCCTGGCGTACCAGCGCGGTCGCCAGCAGCATCTCCATCGCGTCGACGAGCGCGGGCCGGGCGAGGAAACCCGGCCCGCCCTGCGCACGGTCCTCGATCCGCCGCACGAGGCCGGCCTCGACCGCCTGCTGGAGGATGTCGACGATGTGCGAGCGCGAGAGCTTGTAGGAGCGCGCCAGTTCGGCGGCGGAGAGCGGCGCACCGGCGCCCCCATTCTCGAACAGCGCGAACGCCAGGATCAGCCCGCCGTCGCGCTCGACGAACAGTTCGAGGCTCGGCACGTCGAAAACCGGGCGCCATCCGGCCCGGATCGGCTCGACCAGCGCGCCGACATAGGCGGCGAGGAACGCCTCGTCGCGCAGGCGGGCGAGGCCCTCCGCTCCTTCCGGGACGGCACTCGCGAGCGCCTCCAGCATCACCGCCCAGCGCTCGCGGTGCAGGTCGAGCAGGCGGTCGGTGACGACGAGCCGGCGCCGGCGGCGGTCATCGTCGGGCGCCGACGCCACCAGCCCGAACAGCCGGCACGCGGCGAGCACGGCGCTGACGCGCCCGGGACTGCATATGTCGAGCGCGGCCGCCTCGGCCTTCAGCCGGCCGGAGGTCAGGCCCTGCGCCTCGGGCGGCTCGAAATGCAGGTCGATCATCAGCGACATCAGGGTCAGCCGGCCGCGATCGTTCATCAGCCGGGAGAGCAGGCGGTCGTGGCGGTAGGAGGCGCAGAGCTTGGCGGCGGCGGCGCGCGCGATGCCGGGAAAATCGGGCCGGGCATGCAGGCGGGAACGTTCCGCCTCCTCTTCCGCCGACAGGGCCGGATCGGTTCGGACCGCGGCGAGGGGCGGGGCGTCGTCGCTCTCGCGGACCCGTGTTGCGGGCACTCCGGCGAGCATCATCGCCGTCCCCGGCTCTGGCCGAAGCGATCAAAAATCGACATTGTGTCTCCCCCTCCGTTCGGCTCTAAGTCGCGCCGTTTCCGCAACGATACGTCCAGGCGAGGACGCGACATGACCGGACTTCGTTCTTTCCTTCCGACCGTGACGGTCGGCGCTGCGCTGGCACCGCTGCTCTCGGTGCTCGGTGTGGTGGGCCTGCCCGCGCCGTCGGCGCAGGCGGCCGTGGTCTATTGCACCGGTCCGGGTGTGCCGGCCGGCTGCGTCGTGCGTGCGACGCCGCTCGCCGGGCCGAATCCGGTGGCGCGTGCCGCGGTCTATTGCACCCGGCCGGGTTATCCGGTCGGCTGCGTGCCGGGCCCCGCCGCCGCGCCGGCGGCGCGCGCGGTCGTCCGGCCCGGGCCGGGCGTGAATCTTGGCGGGCCGGTCAACCGACCGGGCCTGCGCTGAATCCCACCTCCGAAGGAGATTAGCATGACCCTCTCTCGTGTCGTCCCGGTGCGGGAGGCTCTCGCGGCCGCCTGCCTTGGTGCGCTGATGTTCGCCGCCGCACCGGCCCATGCCGACAAGGCCTCGGCCGACGCCTGCGCCGCCTCGCTGTCGGCCGACGGCAAGGCGATCTACGCCGCCGCCATCGGGCAGGTGAGCTCGGGCGCGGATGTGCGCGAGACCGTCACCAGCACCACCAAGTCGCTCGCCATGTCCGGCCAGATCAGCCGCGGCAGCGCCCGCAGCAATGCCGAGGCCGCCGGCGCCTGCCTCGCCCAGGCCGGCTCGTGATTCGACGGGCGGCGGGCGACCGCCGCCCGCCATCCCGCCGGCACCCGAGAAGGGCCGGCAAACCAAGCATCCGCGGGGGAACAGTCGGCGCCGTCGGCGCTTGTCGAGGGGGTGTCCTGCCCGACTCCTCGGGCGGGTGACACGAAAGTAACGCTTTCGGGTTACCTTTGGCCACGTCACGCGAGGAAGCGACATGACTGCGAATCACAGCCGACTTTCGTTCCTGGCCCGCGCGGGGGCCGCCGCTGCGCCCGCCGCCCTGCTTTTCGCCGGCCTTTCCTTCACCGCTCCGGCGCCCGCCGATGCCGCGGTGGTCTATTGCACCGGCCCCGGCTATCCGCGCGGCTGCGTGGTGCGCCCGACCCCGGCGCGCACCACCGCCAGGGTCATCTACTGCACCCGTCCGGGCTATCCGGTGGGCTGCGTCGCCGGCGGCCCGGCGCGTGCGCAGACCCGCGCCTTGGCCCGTCCCGGCCCCGGCGTGAACCTCAATGGCGGCGTGAACGGCCCCGGCCTGCGCTGAACTCCGGCGCCCGGACGCCGGCGCCCGGAATCGCCACCGGCCGTCCTCCATCCCCGCCTGAAACCGGCGCCCTGCGTTGCGGGGCGCCGTGCCCGCCTGCTATAGGGCGCGCATCGGTTTCAGAGGATTGGAATTTCGGATGTCGGTCGATCAGGCGACGGTCCGGCGCGTGGCGCATCTGTCGCGCATCGCCGTGACGGAGGAGGAGGTGGCTCACCTCCAGGGCGAGCTCAACGCCATCCTCGCCTTTGTGGAACAGCTCGGCGAGGTGGACACCACCGGCGTCGAGCCGATGACCAGCGTCATCCCGATGAAGCTGCCCCTGCGGGCGGACGTGGTGAACGACGGCGACGCCGCCGAACGGGTGCTCGCCAACGCGCCCGCCAGCGAGGACGGCTTCTTCGCCGTCCCGAAAGTGGTGGAGTGAACGCGATGTCGGATCTCACCCGCCTCACCATCACCGCCGCCCGCGAGGGCCTCGCCAGCCGTCATTTCACGGCCACCGAGCTGACCCAGGCCTATATCGACGCGATCGAGCCGGCCGGCGACCTCAACGCCTATGTGCTCGCCACGCCCGAGAAGGCGCTGGAGATGGCCAAGGCCAGCGACGCGCGCATCGCCAAGGGCGAGGGCGGCAGGCTGGAAGGCATTCCGCTCGGCATCAAGGACATGTTCGCGACCGAGGGCGTGCGCACCACCGCCTGCTCGCGGATCATCAGGAACTTCGTGCCGCGCTACGAATCGACCGTGACCTCGAAGCTCTGGAGCGAGGGCGCGGTGCTGCTGGGCAAGCTGAACCAGGACGAGTTCGCCATGGGCTCGTCCACCGAGACCAGCGCCTTCGGCTGCGCCGTCAATCCGTGGCGGCGCAAGGGCTCGGAGCAGCCGCTCGTGCCCGGCGGCTCGTCGGGCGGCTCGGCGGCGGCGGTGGCGGCGCATATCTGCGCCGGCGCGGCGGGCACCGACACCGGCGGCTCGATCCGCCAGCCGGCGGCCTTCACCGGCACGGTCGGCATCAAGCCGACCTATGGGCGCTGCTCGCGCTGGGGCATCGTCGCCTATGCCTCCTCGCTCGACCAGGCGGGGCCGATCGCCCGCTCGGTGAACGATGCCGCGCTGCTGCTGCGCTCCATGGCCGGCCACGACCCCAAGGATTCGACCAGCGCCGACCTTCCCGTGCCGGACTATCAGGCGGCGGTCGGCGGCTCGATCAAGGGCAAGCGCATCGGCATCCCGAAGGAATACCGGGTCGAGGGCATGTCGCCCGAGATCGCCGCGCTCTGGGACAAGGGCGCGGACATGTTGCGCGACGCGGGGGCGGAGATCGTCGAGATCAGCCTGCCGCACACCAAATACGCGCTGCCGTCCTACTACATCGTCGCGCTGGCCGAGGCCTCGTCCAACCTCGCGCGCTATGACGGCGTGCGCTACGGCGAGCGGGTCGATGGGCGCGACATCATCGAGATGTACGAGAAGACCCGCGCCGCCGGCTTCGGCGCCGAGGTGCGCCGGCGCATCATGATCGGCACCTATGTGCTGTCCGCCGGCTATTACGACGCCTATTATCTGAAGGCGCAGAAGGTGCGCACGCTGATCAAGCGCGACTTCGAGACCGCCTTCGCCGACGGCATCGACGCCGTGCTGGCGCCGACAACGCCCTCGGCGGCGTTTGGCATCGGCGAGAAGTCGGGGGCCGATCCGGTGGAGATGTATCTGCAGGACGTGTTCACGGTGACGCTCAACATGGCCGGGCTGCCGGGCATATCGGTGCCGGCGGGGCGGTCCTCGGAAGGGCTGCCGCTGGGCCTCCAGCTCATCGGCCACCCGTTCGGCGAGGCGGGGCTGTTCGCGCTGGCGCAGGTGATCGAGGACGCCGCCGGGCGCTTCGAGTGCCACGACAAGTGGTGGCTGTGACCATGCGCATCCTGCCCGAGAACGAGCGCTCCCTCGCGCCCTTCCGGGCGGAGATCGATGCCATCGACGGCGAGATCGTCGAACTGCTCGCCCGCCGCTTCGAGGTGGTCAAGCATGTGATCGCGGTGAAGCGGGCGGAGGGCCTCGCGGCGCTCCTGCCCGAGCGGGTCGAGGATGTGGTCGAGAAGGTGATGGTGCGCGCCGAGACCAAGGGCGTGCCGCCCGAGCTGGTCGAGAAGCTCTGGCGCATCCTCATCCAGTGGGTGATCGACTACGAGAACGAGCGGCTCGGCTGAGCCGCTCGATCGCCGGTTCCTGCCCGTATTTCCGCCTCAGCTTCCGCTGCCGGCGGCGTCCAGCGAGCACACGGCCTCGCTGAGCGAGGCGAACTCGATGTCGGCCTGGCGCTCGGCCCAGCGCGCGAAAGGCTCGACGTTGCGGCAGAAGCCGGGCGGCGGCTGGTTCTCGGAAGCCTCCGCCACCCAGGCGCGGCATTCGTCCCCGGCCTGGCAGCCGAGGCAGCGCTGCACCGCCGCGCGCAGCTCGCGCTCCGAAAGGGTCGGGCTGTCGACGTCGACCCCCGCCTGCTCCAGCATCCGGCCGAACAGGGCCAGACGTTCGTCGATCGTGTCCACCTTCATGTTCGCCTCCTTCGCTTTGCCCGATCGTGGCAAGAAGGTGGCCGGCCGGCGTTGATCTTCCTCAAGCCGCCGGGGTAGGCCCGCCCGCGACCCAGTCCCGGAACAGGGCGAGGTCGATATTGCCGCCCGAGAGCACCACGCCCGCGCGCCGGCCGCGCAGCGTCTCCTTCTTGCGCAGCAGCGCGGCGAGGGCGGCGGCGCCGGCGCCTTCCGCGAGGTTGTGGGTGTCCTCCCAATAGACCCGCACGGCCGCCGCCACCTCGTCGTCGCTGACGGTGACGACGCGCGAGGCGCCTTCGCGGATGATGGCGAGCGCGCCGGCATCGGGCACCCGCACCGCGAGCCCGTCCGCCTTCGTGTCGGCGCTGTTGGTCTCCACCGGATGGCCGGCCTCGAAGGACAGCGCATAGGCGGGGGCGTGCGCGCTCTGCACGCCGACGATCTCGGTCGAAAGGCCGAGCAGGTCGCGGGTGAGGATGGCGCCGCATATGCCCGAGCCGAGGCCGATCGGCACGTAGAGCACGTCGAGCGGCGGCGCGGCGCGGAACAGCTCCAGCGACCAGGTCGCCACCCCCAGCACCAGGTCGCGATGGAAGGAGGGCGCGAAGGTCAGTCCCTCCCGCGCGGCGAGCTCCATGGCGTGGGCGCGGGCGGCGTCGAAGTCGGTGCCGTGCTCGATCAGCCGTGCGCCGAGCGCCGCCATGGCGGCGTTCTTCTCGAGGCTGTTGCCGTGCGGGACGACGATGGTGACCGGAATGCCGAAGCGTGCGCCGGCGAAGGCGAGCGACTGCCCGTGATTGCCGCGCGTCGCGGAGATGATGCCGCGCGGGACGCCGTCCTCCCGGGCGAGCCGCGCGAGATGGATCAGCCCGCCGCGCACCTTGAAGGCGCCGGTCGGGGTGTGATTCTCGTGCTTGACCCACACCTCCGTCCCGGCCCGGCGCGCCAGCATCGGCCAGGCATATTGCGGCGTGCCGGCGAAAACGGTGTGGATGTCGGCCAGGGCGCTCTCGAGCTCGTCGATGGTGAACATGTTGTCGGCTCGACCTCGCTTGGCTGTGAAGGTTCGCGGTGGAGGGCGGGCGCCCGCCGGGGATGGCGGACGGAGCGGGCGCCGGTTGCGGGTCCGCGGTACACGGAGTAGGGAAACGGCGCAATCGGACGTTCCGACGACCCGTTCCGCGCCGATGACCTATCCAGACGAGGCCCGCCGAGGATGAACATGCACGCCCGCCCCGCCGACCCGAAGAAGCTGATCAAGGGCGCGACCGGCGACTGGGAAGTCGTGATCGGCATGGAGATCCATGCCCAGGTCACCTCCAATTCCAAGCTGTTCTCCGGCGCCTCGACCGCCTTCGGCGGCGAGCCCAACAGCCATGTCTCCCTCGTCGACGCGGCCATGCCCGGCATGCTGCCCGTCATCAACGAGGAATGCGTGAAGCAGGCGGTGCGCACCGGGCTCGGGCTGAAGGCCGAGATCAACCTGAAATCCGTCTTCGACCGCAAGAACTACTTCTACCCGGACCTGCCGCAGGGCTACCAGATCAGCCAGTACAAGAGCCCGATCGTCGGCGAGGGCGTGGTGCTGGTCGACACCGCCGAGGGGCAGATCGAGATCGGCATCGAGCGCCTGCATCTCGAGCAGGACGCGGGCAAGTCGATCCATGACCAGCACCCGACCATGTCGCTGGTCGACCTCAACCGTTCGGGCGTGGCGCTGATGGAGATCGTCTCCCGGCCGGACCTGCGCTCCTCGGAGGAGGCCAAGGCCTATGTGACCAAGCTGCGCACCATCCTGCGCTATCTCGGCACCTGCGACGGCGACATGGAGAAGGGCAACCTGCGCGCCGACGTGAACGTCTCGGTGCGCAAGCCCGGCGACGAGTTCGGCACGCGCTGCGAGATCAAGAACGTCAACTCGATCCGCTTCATCGGCCAGGCGATCGAGACCGAGGCGCGCCGGCAGATCGGCATCATCGAGGATGGCGGCACGATCGAGCAGGAGACCCGCCTGTTCGACCCGAACAAGGGCGAGACGCGTTCCATGCGCTCGAAGGAAGAGGCGCACGACTACCGCTACTTCCCCGACCCGGACCTGCTGCCGCTCGAATTCGACCAGGCCTTCGTCGACGAGCTCGCCGCGCATCTGCCCGAGCTGCCGGACGAGAAGAAGGCGCGCTTCGTCTCCGCCTACGGCCTGTCGGCCTATGACGCCGACGTGCTGGTCGCGGAGAAGGCGACCGCCGACTATTACGAGGCCTGCGCCGACGGGCGCGACGCCAAGGCGGCGGCGAACTTCATCGTCAACGAGCTGTTCGGCCGGCTGAACAAGGACGGCAAGGACATCGAGACCTCGCCGGTCTCGGCCGCGCAGATCGGCGCCATCGTCGACCTGATCGCCGACAAGACCATCTCCGGCAAGATCGCCAAGGACCTGTTCGAGATCGTGTTCACCGAGGGCGGCGACCCGCGCGCCATCGTCGAGGCGCGTGGCATGAAGCAGGTGACGGACACCGGCGCCATCGAGGCGGCGGTCGATGCCATCATCGCCGCCAACCCGGACAAGGTCGAGCAGGTGAAGGCCAAGCCCACCATGCTGGGCTGGTTCGTCGGCCAGGTGATGAAGCAGACCGGCGGCAAGGCCAACCCGCAGGCGGTGAACGAGCTGCTCAAGGGCAAGCTCGGCATCTGAAGGCGGGGATGAGCCGTGACCGGCGAACAGGGCGAATCGCACGCCCGCGACCTGTCGGTGAGTATCGAGCGGGCGACGCGGGCGGACCTGCCGGAGATCGTCGCCATCCTCGCCGCCGACCGCCTGCTGGGCGAGCGCGACAGCACCGATCCGTCGGCCCTGCCGGTCTATGAGGAAGCGTTCGAGGCGGTGAACGCCGATCCCGACCTCGCCCTGTACGTCGCGCGGCGCGAGGGCAGGGTGCTGGGCACCTTCCTGCTGGTGGTCTTCCCGGTGCTGGTGCGGCGCGGCGCGCGGATAGGCGTGCTGGAGCAGGTGCAGGTTCACCCGGAAGCGCGCGGCAGCGGCATCGGCTCCGCGATGGTCACGTTCGCCATCGCCGAGGCGCGCCGGCGCGGGGCCAACTCGCTCCAGGTCGCGACCAACAAGAAGCGCATCGACGCCCAGCGCTTCTATGAGCGCCTCGGCTTCGAGCGCCGGCACGAAGGCTTCAAGCTGGATCTGAGCGGGCCGGCATAGCGGCCCTCCCGGCTGCGTTCAGGACGCACGGCCGGGGAAGCGGGCAGTATTCAGGGCAGGCATTTCGCCATGAATACGTGCCACGCCTTGGCGCCGGTGAGGTTGTGGCTCGCCTTGTAGACCTTCCACGCCGCGTTGCAGCGGTTCAGCGCCGCGCGCTCGTCCTCCTTCTCCTCATTCTGCTCGTCGGCATCCGCCGCGGCATCGCCGATCGGGCGCGTGCCGACGGAGGGGACGGAGGTGCGCGGCTTGGCGGCGGCGTCGCTTCCCGGGTTCTTCGGGGTTGCGCCGGTCTCGGGCGCCTTGGCCGGAGGGTTGGAGGGCTTGGCCGCATTGGCGCCGGCCGCGGTGCCGGCGAGGCATTGCTGCGCGAATTCGCGATAGGTGAAGTCGCCAGTCTGGTTCTTCGCCTTCATCTCGTTCCACAGGTCGGCGCACTGCTTGATCGAGGGCTGCGCCGCCGTGGCCGCCGGGCCGGTGGGAACGGGCGCGCCGGAGCCGGAGGGCTTCGCCGCCGGCTTCGAATCGCCCGGCTTGGCGGGCGCGGGCGAATCGGCGGGGGCGTCGTCGTCGTCCGACAGCTCGGCCAGGCACTGGCGTGCGAAGTCGCGATAGGTGAGGTCGCCGGTCTTGCCCTGCGCCTTCATCTGGTTCCAGCGATCCGCGCAGGCCTGCGTCGGCGAGGACTGCGCATGCGTCGGCGCGGGCAGCGCGAGGGCCGCGAGAAGGAGCACGCAGGCCCACGCGGCCGCGAATCGTCTGGGCATGCGGCTCGGCGAATACAGACGGCTCGGCGTCGGCATGAGGCTCGGCGTTGGCAAGAGGTACGGTCGGCGGAAGCGAAGGCCGGCGCGAGGCCGGCCTTCCCGGGAGAGCTTAACCGTTTCGGCCCGACGGGGCGAGGGGACGGCGCCGTCAGGTGTGGCCAACGGCCAGTCGACTGTCCCGCCATGCGTGCCGATCGCCGGCGGGAAGCATCAGTTCGCGGGAGCGCCCATCGCAGGCGATGGGAATCGACCCCGGCCGGCGCGGATGTCGCGGACCGGCGGGGCCGCCGCGCTCACGCGCCCTTCATGCACTTCGAGATGAAGTCCTTCTGGGTCACGCCCTTGAGCTTGCCCGCCTTGTGGTCGACCGACCATTCCTTCTCGCAGCTCTTCTGCTGCTTGGAGACGGCGACCTTGCTGGTCTTGGGCTTCTCAGGCGTGGCACTGGCGTGAGTCGCGGTCGCGGCGGGAGCAGCACCGGCCGGCGCCGTGCCGGACGAGGCAGCGAAGGCGGAAGCCGACGCGAGGACGAACGTCGCGGCGGTCAGCCCGGCAAGGAGGCGCTTGGTCATTTCTTGAAACCCTCGTTTCACATCCGCGTCGTTGCGGACGCCGCGATTACTTATCCGCCTCATGTCGAAATTTGGACGGAATCAAGCAAAAATTTAGCGAACTCTTTAACGCTCTGCTTGGTGATGACGTATCGGCAAGTAAAACCGTAAAATAATAAGTATATATGATGACGTACCGTCACCTAACCTTCTGCCCTGTGCCTGCGCCCTGTGCCTGCGCCCTGTGCCTGCGCCCTGTGCGCCGCCCCCGCGCGTGCGGGCGCGCGTTTCGTGCGTGCTTGCCAGCGGCGGGCGCTGGTCCTAGTTCTGATGTGGAAACGCCCGCGGGGGCGATGCGGAAGGCGTTCTGTCCATGGCCGAGCTTCAGACCCAGCCGATCCAGCTCTATTACTGGCCGACGCCCAATGGCTGGAAGATCAGCATCATGCTGGAGGAGTGCGGGCTGCCCTATGAGGTGCGCCCCGTGAACATCGCCCGCGGCGAGCAGTTCAAGCCCGATTTCCTCGCCATCTCGCCGAACAACAAGATCCCGGCCATCGTCGACCCGCAGGGCCCGGACGGCGCGCCGATCTCGGTGTTCGAGTCGGGGGCGATCCTTCAGTATCTCGGGCGCAAGACCGGCCAGTTCTACCCGGCCGACGAGCGCGGGCGGGTCGAGGTCGACCAGTGGCTGTTCTGGCAGATGGGCGGGCTCGGCCCGATGGCCGGGCAGGCGCACCATTTCCGCATCTACGCGCCCGAGAAGCTGCCCTACGCCGTCGAGCGCTACACCAACGAGGTGCACCGCCTCTACGGCGTGATGAACCGGCGCCTGTCTGACCGCCCCTATATCGCCGGTGACTATTCCATCGCCGACATGGCCTGCATCGGCTGGGCCAAGCTGTGGGAGCGCCAGGGGCAGAGCCTCGAGGAGTTCCCCCATTTCGCCGCCTGGCTGGAGCGGGTGCTGGCGCGGCCGGCGGTGAAGCGCGGTCTGGCGGTGAACGCCGAGGATCGCGGCACGATCGATCTCGCCACCGACAAGGAAGCGCGCAGCATCATGTTCGGCCAGCGCGCGCGCTGAGGCGGGCGAGGGCGCCGGGCCACGCGCGCCGCGACCCCCGGGCCGGCGGCGTGCGCCGCTGTGCAGCGGGAGGGGACATGCGGCGAAAGCCCTTGACCGGCGGGATGGGGAAACCTAGACAGGTCGCCGCCGATACGGTGCGCGCCGCGCAGCCGGTGGCGGCTGGAGACGTGGCCGAGAGGCTGAAGGCACTCGTTTGCTAAATGAGCAGGCCCCCAAAAGGGTCTCGAGGGTTCGAATCCCTCCGTCTCCGCCATTCGCCGCTTATTACCCTCTATAGCGCGATATTGCCGCCGATCACCGCGCATGCACCCCACGGTGCTAAGAGCCGCTGATTCGAAGCTGCAGCCAGACAAATCTTAAAGCCATCGAACGGCAGCTTCCGACCCCATACCGGTCGCCCCACAGACGTTCCTAAATGCCCAGACGCAGACATTCCTGCACTGCTGGTCGGCTCGCGCTGGAGCAGCCGGAGGTTCGACGGCGATTCCGATAGGCTAGGTGACGCGGCACCGTCAGTCATCTATGTAGCAATGAGATAAAAATGGGGGCGGCTGTGGATCGTGTCGACTACGAATCTCTGATTATCCAAGATCTTCTGAACTTTCATCGCGACAAGAGCTTGAACATCAGCCCGTGGTATCAGCGCCGGTCGGTCTGGTCGGAGCCCCAAAAGGCCTACCTGATCAACACCATCTTCGAGCAGAAGCCGGTGCCCAGCCTGTACGTGCGCCATCAGATCGACGTCGACGCCGAGAAAAGCATCAAGGAAGTCGTTGATGGTCAGCAGCGCATTCGCACTATCCTGTCCTATCGAGAGGATGCCTTTGCCGCTCGGCACCCCGAGCACAAGAACAAGGTGAAGTACTCTCAGCTGAGCAAGACGCAACGGGAGACCTTCGTGGCCACCAAGCTCTCGGTTGGCTACCTGATCGGTGCCGAGGATCAGGACGTCATCGAGATCTTCGGTCGTATCAACTCCATCTCCAAGACGCTTAATCCGCAGGAGAAGCGAAATGCGCTCTACAGTGGCGAATTCAAGCAGTTCTCGCTGACGCAAGCGGCCGAGCGGCTCCCGTTCTGGCGCGCGACGGACGTCTTCACCGCGGCCGACATCTCGCGCATGCAGGAGGTCCAGTTCATTTCGGACTTGGCGATCAACATGATCAAGGGCTTGAGCGACTTCAACGCGAAGACCATCGACAAGTTTTACAAGGATCGCGACGTGGATTTCCCAGAACGCGAGGACATTGCGAAGCGGATGGAGAGCCTATTCGTGAAGCTGGTGGCTATCCCCGCTACCGCCTTTAAGGACACCATCTTCAAGCAATACCAGCTCGCCTTCAGCCTGATGGTGGTGGTCGACCGCATGAGGGATCAGAATCCCTCGGCCGAGAAAATCGAACAGGTCATCCGCGATTTCGACGCACGGGTCGCTGGCTATCAGGAGCTGGATGTCCGAACCGAGGAGCAGTCGAATCTCATCGAGGGTTTCACCGGCGGTAACCTGCACCGTATCAAGTCCAGGACCCTTCGTGATCAGGCGCTTGCCGCTGCATTCTGATGCCATCGCTGGTCAAGGACTACGCTGATTTCCGCGCGGAGACCGCTCGGCTGACGAGCCTGCTGGCGTCGACAACGACGCTGGCCCCCAAGCATCGCAAGTACATCGCCGAGGTGGCGTTGTTGCGGTTGGCGATCCTGATCGAGAACTCAATGAAGACCGTATTCTGCAAGCTCTGCTGCGGAGCGACCTTCATCGACGGGGCTGCACCTACCTTGATCGTGCAACAGCGCAATATCCCGACCGCCGTCAAAACTATGAAAACTCTAAATCGGCCGGTGACGCGCAACGGCTTGCCCTGGAACGACGGCAAGGAGATCCGGGAGAACATCAAATTCGTCATAGATCCCAGCGACAAGTGCCACCAAGAGCTGATCAATCACGCGGGCCTCATGACCGATATTCGGTGGATCAGGAACCACATCGCCCATAGGAACGATGGCACGCGAAAGAATTTCGTGAAGCTGATCCAACGCTACTACGGCGCCCGCGTTCCCGGCGTCACGTGCGGCAATCTTCTGGTATCGCCGCGCGTCTCGTACACCCGTCCATTGATCGAGACCCATATCGTCAAAGCCAATGTCATGATGAGGGATATCGTCAGAGGCTAGCTCGCCTGAACCCCTTCCCGCTTCGTTGATCGGTTTCGTGACGTCCTTCATCTGTCAGCGGATGTCTGCTTTTCGGCGCCCCTTCTGAATGCAGACTGTCCGTTAACCACCCCATGCAGTCCTTCGATCTTCCCCCAATTTTGGAGGGTTATGGCGTACGTATGGTTCTCCGTTTTTCCGTTTTCGTCCCGCCATTCGCCGCTCATTGCCCTCTCCACCACGACAGAGCCGCCGATTCCCGCCCGCGCACCCATAGACAGGACGGCCCGCGTAACGGCGCCGCCCACGCGCCCCTCCGTCGATACCCTCAGCCGTCCGTCGAAACGGTGAGGGCCTCCCACGCTGCGATCTCCTGCTTCAGCCGTTCGATCCGGTCCGACACCAGCTTTAGCGCGTCGCTGCCGAGCAGGAGCTGGGGCGGCGGGTTGTCGGATTCGACCAGATCCAGCACCGCAGCGGCGAGCTTGTCGGGGTCGCCGAGCTGCTTGCCGCTCTTGGCCTGACGCGCCTGCCGGATCGGGTCGAACAGCGGGTCGTATTCGGCGATGGACCGCTCGGTTCGGACCATCGAGCGCCCGGCCCAGTCGGTGCGGAAGGAGCCCGGGCACAGCGCCGTCACATGGACGCCGAACGGCGCCATCTCCGCGCGCATGACTTCCGAGATGCCCTGAAGGGCGAACTTGCTGCCGCAGTAATAAGCGATGCCGGGCATGGTGATCATGCCGCCCATCGAGGTCACGTTGACGATGAATCCGCGGCGCCTCTCGCGGAACCGCGGCAGGAACGCCTTGGCGACCGCGACCGCGCCGAAGACGTTCACGTCGAACTGCTTTCGCATTTCTTCAAGGGGCGATTCCTCGAGGATGCCCTCGTGGCCGTAGCCGGCATTGTTGATCAGCACGTCGACCGGGCCGTGGTCCTCCTCGGCCTGCCGGACGATGTCCGCGATCCGATCGAATTCCGTCACGTCGCACAGGACCGGCCGCGCGTCCGGCAGGCGTTCGGCGAGATCAGCCCGCGATTTCGGCGAGCGGACAGTGCCGATGACGGTGTGGCCCTTGCGGCTGGCGGCGGCCGCGATTGCGAATCCGAAGCCGGAATTCGCGCCGGTGATGAAGAAGGTCTTGGGTGCCATGCTGGCGTCTCCTGTTGATCGCTGCCTGGCGTTGATCAATAATATCTGATGGAGCGCATATCGACCGCCGAAACTATGAGATTCTTGTCGGATCCTATGAGGATGGAGCAGGCCTCGGCGCCGCGCCGGGAGCTGGTGGAGCTGGCCGGGCGCCTGGCCTCCCGCGAGGGATACAATGCGACGCCGCTTCAGGGCGTGCGCATTCTCAGGACCGAGGCGGTGCTTCACGACGTTCCCGTGCTGTACCGGCCGGGGGCGGTCTTCGTGCTGCAGGGCAGCAAGCGGGGGATGCTCGAAGGCGAGGTCTATCGCTATGACGAGGAGCACTATCTGGCGGTCTCGGTGCCGGTCCCGTTCCGGATGGAATCGCTCGCCAGCCCCGAACGGCCGCTGCTCGCGGTCTATGTCGACTTCGACATGCGGCTCGCCGCCGAGATCGCCGCCCGGACCAGCGGGCGCGCAGTGGCCGGCCGGGCGAAGAGCCTGACATCGAGCCGGATGGAGCCGGGGATCGAGGATGTCGTGCTGCGCCTGCTGCGGGCCCTGCGCGATCCGGTCGAGCTCGAGGTGCTCGGCGCGGGCCTCCTGCGGGAGCTGCATTACCGGGTGCTGGTCGGCCCGCAGGGCGGGGCGATGATCGCGGCGCTGCAGCAGCGGGGGCCTTCCGGGCGTATCGTGCAAAGCATCGCGCGCCTGCGCGAACACTACGCGGCGGGGATTTCGGTCGCGGAGCTGGCGAGCGAGGCGGGCATGAGCGTTCCCTCCTACCACGTCCACTTCAAGGCCCTGACGGGTAGTACGCCGATTCAGTACGTCAAGGCGATGCGGCTCCACGAGGCGCGGCTGATCATCGCCCGCCGGGACAGGACGATCGCCGACGTCGCCGCGTCGGTCGGCTATGCCAGCCCGGCCCAGTTCAGCCGCGACTTCAAGTGGCACTTCCGGCGCACCGCCTCGGAAGAGGCCGAATGGGTGCGCCGGCATCTCGGCGAGCTTCCCTGAAATCGTGAGAGATGCGCGTCCCGGCATGGCGGCCAGTCCATGCTCCACCCGCCTTGCCGACGACACTTAGCCGATCGGCAAAGTTTTCCTTGCGTCGGCGACGCAGCGGATGATAGTTAGCGACATGGCTAAGCATCATCCGGAACTCTCGCTGCTCTTCCATGCCCTGGCCGACACTACCCGCCGCTCCATCCTGGCGCGGCTGGCGGAAGGGCCGGCGCGGGTCACCGACCTGTCGGAGCCCACCGGCCTGCGGCTGCCCACGGTGATGCGGCACCTCTCGGTGCTGGAGGAGGCGGGGCTGATCGCCACCTCCAAGGACGGGCGGGTGCGCACCTGCGCCATCGTGCCGGAGGCGTTGGAGCCGGCGCGGACATGGCTCGACGAGCAGCGGGCCGTGTGGGAATCCCGCCTCGACCGGCTGGAGGCTTTTGCGATCAAGGCGGCGAAGGAGCGCGCGAAATGACATCGAACTTCAATCCGGACGCAATGCCGACGGCGCGCGGCGCCGAGGGTCGCTTCGCGACGCTGACCTTCGAGCGGGAGGTGGCCGCGCCATTGCCGACGCTGTGGCAGGCGTGGACGGCCCCGGCCGCGCGGGCGGTCTGGTCCGCGCCCACCCCCTCCGTCACCGTGGAGTTCCTGGAGGCCGACACCCGGGTCGGCGGGCGCGAGGTCTCGCTGTGCAAGGTCGAGGGCCAGCCGGACATACGCTGCGAGTGCGGCTGGCTCGCATTGCAGCCGGGCCGGCGCAGCGTGAACTACGAAGTGGTCTCGTCGGAGGGCGCGACCCTGTCGGCGGCGCTGGTGACGGCCGATTTTTCCGGCGCCGGCGAGCGCAGCCGGCTGGTCGTGACGGTGCAGCTTTCCGCGCTGGCCGCCGACATGGAGGCGGGCTACCGGCAGGGCTTCGGGGCGGGGCTCGACAATCTCGCCGGGGTGGCGGCACGGACCATGGTGCTTGAGCGGGTGATCCGCGCGCCGCGGAGCATCGTCTGGAACACCTGGATGAACCCCGAGACGCTGCCGCAATGGTGGGGGCCGCACGGCTTCTCCTGCCGCACCAAGCGGATCGATCTGCGGGCGGACGGCGAATGGGTGTTCGACATGATCGGGCCGGACGGCACGGTGTTCCCGAACCACCATCGCTACCACGAGGTTCGGCCCGAGGAGAGGATCGGCTACGCGCTGCTCTGGGGCGAGAACGGGCCGAAGCACGCCGACGCCTGGGCCTCGTTCGAGGATGAGGGCGGGGCGACCAGGGTGACGCTGGGCATGGTGTTCAGCACCGAGGCCGAGTTTCAGACGGCGAAGGGATTCGGCGCGGTGGAACTGGGCCAGCAGACGCTGGGCAAGCTGGAACGGTTCATCGAGAACCGATGAACGCCGGAGGGCCGGTCGCTGGCCTCGAGTGGGGAGGGCTGCGGCGCGCCCCTGGCACTCCGCTCCATTGCCCCCCCACGGGCGGCCGGTATCGGCCTTCGGGCTCGTCCGGCATGCGCGCGGCACGGCCGGTACCGCGCTCGCGAGCGTTGCCGGTCTCGCGATCCCCGACCCTGCGCCGCCACACCCTATGCCCGCAAATTGTGCGGCGGCGCACTCTGCCCATGTGCCGGGCGCGGGAGCGATGCCTCTGTCGTCAATCTGACGTCTTAAGTCGGATACGTGGCTCCCGCGTGCCGTATGGCGTGTATCAGTGGGCAACGCCGCCACCGATACCCGACAGGACGCCATGCCCGCCGAAGAGACCCTCTGGATCGTCCTCAAAGATGGCTGCCGCCTGGCCGCGCGCCTCTGGCTGCCGGAGGGGGAGGGCCCGGCTCCGGCGGTGCTCGAGTATCTTCCCTACCGGCGGCGCGATCGTCATCGCGGCGACGACGCCATCCTGCATCCGGGCCTCGCCGCCGCCGGCTATGCCGCGATCCGCGTCGACATGCGCGGCTCGGGCGATTCCGACGGCACGATGGACGACGAATACACCCCGCAGGAATGGGCGGACGCGAACGAGGTGATCGCCTGGATCGCGGCCCAGCACTGGTGCTCGGGCGCGGTCGGCCTGATCGGCCTTTCCTGGAGCGCGTTCAACGCGCTGCAGATCGCCGCCACCCGGCCGCCGGCGCTGAAGGCCATCGTTACCACCTGCGGCTCCGACGACCGCTTCGCCGACGACATGCACTATATGGGCGGCGCGCTGCTGAACGATAATCTGCAGTACGGCTCGACCCTGTTCACCTGGCTCGCGCCCCCGCCCGATCCGGAGATCGTCGGCGAACGCTGGCGCGCGATGTGGCTCGATCGCATGAACGCGATCAGCGAGCCGCCGGCCGCGCGCTGGATGCGCCACGCCGACCGCGACGCCTACTGGCAGAGCGGCTCGGTGTGCGAGGACTATGCCCGCATCGAGGTGCCGGTGCTCGCCGTCGGCGGCTGGGCGGACGGCTACACCAACGCGGTGCACCGGCTGCTGAGCCATCTCTCCGGCCCGCGCAAGGGCGTGATCGGACCCGGTGGCCATGCCTATTCGCATGTCGCCACTCCCGGTCCCGGCTTCGATTTCATCGGTCTTGCCGCTCGCTGGTTCGACCGCTGGATGAAGGGCGTCGACAACGGCGTCGAGGCCGAGCCGATGCTGACCGCATGGATGCAGGACTATGAGCCGCCTCGCCCGCAATATGAGCGGCGGGCCGGCTGCTGGGTGGCGGAGGCGCATTGGCCGAGCGCCAATGTCGAGACCCGCACGTTCAATCTCGCCGCCGACGCCCTGCGGGCCGAGGCCGGTGCGCGTTTCGCCGCGAGCGTGAAGTCGCCGGCGACGGTCGGCCTCGCCTCGGGCGAATGGTGCCCCTATGGCTGGGGGCCTGACATGCCCGGCGATCAGCGCGAGGACGATGCCGGCTCGGCCTGCTTCGACACCGCGCCGCTTGATGAGCCGCTCGCGATCCTCGGCCGGCCCGAGGTGAAGCTGGTGCTGACGGTCGACGGGCCCGAGGCGGTGCTCGCCCTCCGCCTCAATGCGGTTGCGCCGGAGGGCACCAGCGCCCGCGTCACTTACGGGCTGATAAATCTCGCGCATCGCGACGGCTTCGCGCACGGCAAGCCGCTGGTGCCCGGGAGCCGCATCGAGGTGAGAGTGCCGCTCAAGGTGACCGGCTATCGCGTGCCTGCCGGCCACAGGCTGCGGCTCGCCGTCTCGACGCAGTACTGGCCGCTCACGATGCCGCTGCCTGTTGTGGCGACCGCGACCATTGAGCAGGGCTCGCTCGCGCTGCCGGTGCGGCGCGGGGAGGGGCCCGGCGCGCCCGATCTCGGCGCGCCATGGTCGCCGCCGCCGCTGGAGACGGACGTGATCGAGGCGCCCGCGCGCGGCCGTCTCGTCATCACCCACGAGGTGGCGACCGGGCGCGCCACGGTCGAGGTGGTGCGCAATCTCGGCGCCATCCGCATCAGGGAGACCGGGCTCGAACTGCGCGCGCTCGGCAGTGAGACCTATTCGACCGTGCGCGACGACCCGGGCGAAGCCTCGTCCTTCGCCTTCCGCAAGGCCGAGTTCATCCGCGGCGACTGGCAGGCCCGCATCGAGACCCGCAGCATGCTGACCGCCACCGCGACCGGCTGGCGGCTCCATGCCGAATACGACGCCTACGACCATGGCGAGCGCATCTTCGCGCGGGAATGGACGATCGAGACGCCGCGCGCCGGCATGTCGGGGGATGGGGTCTGATGGGCCTCTACGATTTCCTGACCAGCCGCTGGGAGGACATCCTCGCCGTGTCCTGGTGGCACCTGCGGCTGTCGCTGATGGCGGTCGGGCTGGCGCTCGGCATCGGCCTGCCGCTCGGCATCCTCAGCCACCTGAACCGGCTGGCGGCGACGCTGGTGCTGAACACGGTCAGCATCATCTACACCGTACCGACACTGGCGCTGTTCGGCCTGATGATCCCGCCGCTCGGCATCGGCGTGGTCCCGGCGATCGTCGCGGTGGTGCTCTACTCGCTGCTGCCGGTGGTGCAGAACACCTATACCGGCCTTGCCAATATCGACCCGAACCTCAACGAGGTCGCCGTCGGCATGGGGATGGGACGGCTGACCCGGCTGGTGCGGGTCGAGCTGCCGCTCGCCCTGCCGGTGATCTTCGCCGGGCTGCGGGTGGCGGTGGTCAACGCGATCGGCATGGTCACGCTCGCCTCGCTGATCGCGGCCGGCGGCCTCGGCGACTTCATCTTCCGCGGCATCTCCATCATGTCCTGGAACCTGGTGATCGCCGGCAGCGTCCCGGTGCTGGCCATGGCGCTCGGCGCCGACTGGCTGCTGAAGCTCGCCGAGCAGCGCCTCTCCCGCTCGCGGGAGGTGACCGCGCCATGAGCTTCGCGGACTATATCGACATCTTCGGCGACAACATCCTGTACCTCTTGGAACAGCACGTGATGCTGTTCGCCATCGCGCTGACGGCGGCGATCGTGCTGGGCATGACGCTCGGCACGCTGATCCACCGCATACGCTGGCTCGGCGCGCTGATCGTGCCGGTGGTGAACGTCCTGCAGGCGTGCCCGGAGATCGTGCTGCTGGCGCTGTCGATCCCGTTCCTCGGCATCGGCATTTCCGGCGCGCTGATCCCGCTGTTCGTGAAGGGCGTGCTGCCGATCCTGCGCAACACGGCGAGCGGCCTCGCCTCCATCGATCCGCGCATGATCGAGGCGGCGCGCGGCATGGGCATGTCCTCGTCGCAGATCCTGCTGGGGGTCGAGGCGCCGGCGGTGCTGCCCGTGGTCATCGCCGGCGTGCGGGTCTCGGCGGTGATGCTGGTCTCGGTGCTCACGCTCACCGCCTATATCGGCGTCGACAGCCTCGGCACGCTGATCCTGCAGGGCATTTCCCGCATGGACACGACGCCGCTCCTCATCGGCTCCGGGCTCACCGCGCTGCTCGCCGTCACCGTCAACTACCTGCTGTTCGGGCTGGAGCGTTTCGCCAGCCGGCGCGTATCATAGGAGGCGCGCAGATGGCGCTTCAGGTCGAATTCCGCGAGGTCACGAAGGAGTTCCCCGGCAATCCGCCGGCGGTGGACCGCCTGTCGCTGACCATCGAGGCGGGCAGCATCCTCGCGCTCGTCGGGCCGTCCGGCTGCGGCAAGACGACGACGATGAAGATGATCAACCGTCTCATCGAGCCGTCGAGCGGCGAGATCTTCCTCGGCGACCGGCCGATCTCTCACATGCCGCTCAAGGAGCTGCGGCGGATGATCGGCTACGTCATCCAGTATGTCGGGCTGTTCCCGCATATGAGCGTGGCCGAGAACATCGCCATCGTGCCGAGGCTGCTCGGCTGGAACAAGGCCCGCATCGACGTGCGCATCGACGAGCTGCTGGCGCTGGTCGGCCTGCCGGCGGAGCACCGCGCGCGGTTTCCGCGCAGCCTTTCCGGCGGCCAGCAGCAGCGGGTCGGCGTCGCCCGCGCGCTCGCCGCCGATCCGCCGGTGCTGCTGATGGACGAGCCGTTCGGCGCGCTCGATCCCATCACCCGCGTGCGCATCCAGGACGAGCTCCTCGCGATCCAGAGCAAGGTGCGCAAGACCATCGTCATCGTCACCCACGACATGGACGAGGCGGTCCGCCTCGGCGACAAGGTGGCGGTGCTGCGCGCGGGCCGGCTGGTCCAGCACGAGACGCCGGTCGACATCCTGCGCCACCCGAAGGACGGCTTCGTCGCCGAGCTCATCGGCCATGACCGGCTGGTGAAGCTGCTGAGCACGCTGCCGGTCTCCTCCGCCATGACCGACACGCCCGCCGGCGCGGGGGCGCCCGCCATCGAGGGCGGCGCGACGCTGGAGGCCGCCTTCCTGCGCATGCTCGACACCGGCCACGACGCGCTCGCGGTGGAGGGCGGCGGCAGCCTGCACATACGCGACCTGCTTCGCGCGAGCACCGGCTGAGGACCGCGAGGATGCAACAGGCCGCGGCTGCCCACGATGTCGACTGCCGACGCCATGTCTGGATCCCGATGCCGGACGGCGTGCGCCTCGCCTCGCGGCTCTGGCTGCCGGCCGGGCACGAGGGGCCGGTGCCGGCGATCGTCGAGTACATCCCCTACCGCAAGTCCGACGCCATGTCGGGGCGCGACCAGCGCGTGCATCCCTTCTTCGCCGGGCACGGCTATGCGGCGCTGCGCATCGACATAAGGGGCTCGGGCGATTCCGAGGGCCTGCTGACGGACGAATACACGGCGCAGGAGCAGGCGGACGCGCTGGCGGCGCTGGAATGGATCGCCGCCCAGCCCTGGTGCGACGGGCGCATCGGCATGATGGGCATCTCGTGGGGCGGCTTCAACGCGCTGCAGGTCGCCGCGCTGCGCCCGCCGGCGCTGAAGGCCATCATCACCGTCGGCTCGACCGACGACCGCTACGCCGACGACGTGCACTACATGGGCGGCTGCCCGCTGAGCGCCAACCTCACCTGGTCGCAGACCTTCTTCGCCGATCTCTCGCGGCCGCCCGATCCCGAGGCGGTCGGCGAGCGCTGGCGGCAGATGTGGCTGGAGCGGGTCGACAACGCGCAGCTCTTCATCGCCGAATGGACCCGCCACCCGCTGCGCGACGCATACTGGCGCCACGGCTCCGTGTGCGAGGATTTCGCGCGCATCGACGTGCCGGTGCTGGCGGTCGGCGGCTGGTCGGATTCCTACACCAACGCCGTCCCCCGGCTGGTTTCCGGCCTTCCCGGCCGCTGCAGGGGGCTGATCGGCCCGTGGGGGCACGACTATCCCCACCTCGCCGTTCCCGGCCCGCAGGCCGACTTCCTCGGCGAGGCGCTGCGCTGGTGGGACCGCTGGCTGAAGGGCGTCGATACCGGGGTGGAAGGCGAGCCGGCGCTGCGCGTCTGGCTGCAGGACGAACTGCCGGCCGACCCCGCCCATCTGTCGCGGCCCGGCCGCTGGGTCGGTTTCGACGCCTGGCCCTCGCCGGACACGACCGAACGGCGCCTGTTCCTCGGCACGGCCGGCCTCGCGGAGGCGCCGCCGCCGGCCACTGAGCTCCGGCATCTGAGCCCGCTCGACAATGGCTTCGGCGCAGGGGAGTGGTGCGCCTATGGCGTCGCCGCCGACCAGCCGACCGACCAGCGCGAGGATGACGGGCGCTCGCTGTGCTTCGACACCGCCCCGCTCGACGCGGAGCTGGCGGTCATCGGCCGGCCGGTGCTCGTCCTCGACCTCTCGGTCGACCGCCCGCGCGCCATGGTCGCCGTGCGGCTGAACGATGTCGCGCCCGACGGTGCCTCGTCGCGGGTCAGCTACGGGCTTCTCAACCTCAACCATGTCGAGGGGCACGAGCACTTCGTCGCGCTGGGGCCGGGGCGGCGCTACCGGGTCGAGATCGGGCTGAACGACATCGCCCACCGTTTCAAGGCCGGCCACCGCATCCGCATCGCGGTGTCGACCTCCTACTGGCCGACCGCCTGGCCCGCGCCCGAGCCGGCGACGCTGAGCCTCGTCACCGGCGCCAGCGCGCTGCGCCTGCCGGTCTGGCAGCCCGGCGCCGGCTCGCGGTTCCTACCCGACATGGACCCGCCGCAGGCGCCGCCGCCCGAGCCGCGCACCACGATGCGCGCGGGCAGCTTCCGCCGCGAGCTGTCCTCCGAGCTCGTCTCCGGCACGCGCCGCATGCATGTACGGCTCGACTATGGGGACGAGCGGATCGAGCCCAGCGGCATGGTGATCGGCCGCATCAACGACGAGACCTACGAGGTCGAGGCCGGCGATCCGCTTTCCGCGCGCATCGAGACCGGCTGGACCATGACGATGGCGCGCGGCGACTGGTCGGTCCGCACCGAAAGCCTCGCGCGCATGAGCGGCGATGCCGACAGCTTCCACCTCACCGCGAGGCTTGACCTGTTCGAGGGAGAAAGCCTCGCCAAGACAAGAACATGGGAGGTCACGATTCCACGCGAAGGCAGGCTCAATCACGACGCGGGCAACAGCGTCTCACATCCAGAGGAAAAGAACGCATGACACGGCTCTTCACCCGCCGCGCCGTCTGCGCCGCTGCCGCGGCGACGCTGGCGCTCACCACCATCTCCGCCTCCAAGGCGAAGGCGGAGGAACCCATCAAGATCGGCTGGCCGAACATCACCGAGCAGGCCATGCTCGGCATCATGGCGGCGCTGGTGATCGAGAAGAAGCTCGGCCTGCCGGTCGAACGCTTCCCCAATCTTGGCGGCACCGGCATCGCGCAGCAGGCGATCATCTCCGGCGCCATCGACGTGCTGCCGGATTACACCGGCGATGCGCTCGCCAACGTCCTCAAGAAGGACCCGATCACCGATCCGAAGAAGGCGTACGAGACCGTCCGCGACGCCTACAAGGACACGTACAAGATCACCTGGCTGTCCCCGACCAGCTTCAACAACACCTATGCGCTGGCGCTGAAGGAGGACAAGGCCAAGGAGCTCAAGATCAAGACCATCTCCGATCTTGCGCCCTACGCGCCCAAATGGACGCTCGGCTCGTCGGTCGAGTTCGCCGCGCGCCCGCTCGACGGCTATCCGGGCATGAGCAAGCATTACGGCTTCAAGTTCGGCTCCATCAAGCCGATGGAGATCGGGCTGATGTACACGGCGATCGACAGCAGCTCGGTCGACGTCATCGTCGCCTTCGCCACCGATGCGCGCATCGGCAAGGTCGGCCTCGCCGTGCTCGACGACGACAAGCTGTTCTTCCCGGCCTACAACGCCGCCATCACGGTGCGCGACGACGTGCTCGCCAAGCACCCGGAAATCGGGCCGGCGATCGAGGCTGTCACCAACTCGCTCGACACCGCCACCCAGATCAAGCTCAACGGCCGCGCCGATATCGACGGCGTGGACGTCGAGAAGGTGGCCGAGGACTATCTGAAGGAAAAGGGCTTCATTCCGAAGTGAGGCGAAGCGCCCGCCGCATCGGGTGATGCCATCCATCGGGCCGGGGCCTCGCGGGCCCCGGCTCCTTGCGTTGAGAAACGGAACATGACCGACGAGCTGCGCGTCGCGGTGGCGCAGATGGGCGCGCCGCCGGAAAGCCATGACGAGGCCATCGCCATGCTGGAGCGCGCCATCGCCGGCGCACCGCAAGCCGGGCTGATCGTGCTGCCCGAGCTCGCCCTGTGCGGCTATGGCGACGCCGAGCGGGTGCGCCGGCTCGCCGTCGCGCAGGATTCTCCCTTCATCGGACAAGTCCGCGACCTCGCCCGCCGGGCGGGGAAGGGCTTCATCGCCGGCTATGCCGAGCAGGCCGGGGAGGGGCGCTACAATTCGGCGCTCGCTGTCGGGCCGGACGGGGCGATCCGCGGCAATTATCGCAAGGTCAATCTGTGGGGGCCGTATGAGCGCGGCCTGTTCGCGCCCGGCCTGCCGTCACCCGTGATGGAATGGGGGGCGCTGAAGCTCGGCCTGCTGATCTGCTACGACCTCGAATTCGCCGAGGCCGCGCGTGACCTCGCGCTGCGTGGCGCCGACACGCTGGTCGTCATCAGCGCCACCAGCCATCCCTACACCGTGGTGCCCGAGGCGCTTGTGCCCGCGCGCGGCTACGAGAACGGCTGCCATGTCGTCTACGCCAATGCCGCCGGGCCCGACGGGACGTTCGACTTCATCGGTATGAGCCGGATCACCGCGCCGGACGGCTCGGTGCTCGCCGCGGCGTCCGGCGCGGAGCCGGCCATCGTCGAGGCCGACGTGAAGCGCGCCACCGTCGATGTCTGGCGGGCCGGCCACGACTATCTCGCCGACCGCCGTTCGGACCTTTACCGAATGGGGTGACGATGCCGCGACGCTGGCCAAAGCGCAGCGAAGATACGCGGCACGTCGATCGGATCTTGTCGGCTCATGCCGTTGCGGCCGTCACGCTGGCCGCTCACAATGATCCACATTGCGCGCGAGAGGCAGGCGATGCGGACATCACTCTACGACCTCAGCGTGCCGACCTTCCTGCAGACTGTAAGAGCCGTCGGAGGCTTTCTCGGCCGCGCGGCAACGCATTTTTCAAACGCCGGCGTCGATCCCGACGATGTCGTGAACGCCCGCCTCTTCGACGACATGGCGCCGTTCCATTTCCAGATCGAAGCGGCGTGGCATCATTCGGTGTGGGGGGCGAGGCCCTCAGGACCGGCGCGTTCACCCCTCCCGCCCTGGTCGGAGCCGTTCCCTTCGCTGACCTTCAGGCGATGATCGGCAAGGCGGAAACGGCGCTGGAGGCGTTCGTGCCCGAAGAGATCGACGGTTGCGCGGGCAGGCACCTCGACCTTCAGATCGGTCCACGGCGGCTTGCCTTCACGCCGGAGACCTTCATCCTCTCCTTCTCCCTGCCGAACGTCCATTTCCACGCCGTCACCGCCTACAACATCCTGCGCATGCGAGGAATGCCGCTCGGCAAGCGTGACTACGAGGGCCGGCTGCGCACCATTTCGTTCTGAGCCGATGTTCGGTCCGGCACGGCCTGCCTCACGAAAGGGCAGGGCCGATTCAGCACAGCGCGTAGCCACCGAGCGGGAGCGGATGTCGCGTTCCTGATTGCGCTCGTCGCAAAATCGAGGGTGGCGCAGCGCGCGTCCGTTGCAAGGATGAGGATGTGCCGGGCCAGGGCGGATGCGCCGATGGCCGGTCGTCCAAAGGCGACATCATGAACGTCCAGAACTTCATCCACGATCTGCGCTATTGCGACCTGCCGGCTCCCGTCGCGGCGCTCGCGCGGCGCTGCCTGCTCGACCTCGTCGGCGTCGCCGCGAGCGGACGCCGCACCGATCTGGCGCGGATCGTCACCAACCACGCGGCGCGTCAGTTCGGCGCCGGGGAGGGGCGCGGCGCGCGCATGATCTTCGACGGCCGGCGGGTCTCCCCGGTGGGGGCCGCCTATGCCGGCGCCTCGCTCATCGATTCCTTCGACGCCCATGACGGCCACGCCCTGACCAAGGGCCATGCCGGCGTCGCCATCCTGCCGGCGCTGCTCGCCTTCTGGGAGGGCGAGGATCTCGCCCTGGACGACCGCGAGGTGCTGACCTCGATCGTCATCGGCTACGAGATTGCGACGCGTGCCGGCATCGCGCTCCATGCCAGCGCCTGCGACTATCACACCTCCGGTGCCTGGAATTCGCTCGCCTGCGCCGCGCTCGGCGCCCGGCTGATGAAGCTCTCATCGGCGCAGACGCGCGAGGCGCTCGGCACCGCCGAGTATCACGGGCCGCGCAGCCAGATGATGCGCTGCATCGACTACCCGACCATGCTGAAGGACGGTTCGGGCTGGGGCGCGCTGGTCGGCGTCTCCGCCGCCTACCTCGCCGCCGACGGCTTCACCGGCGCGCCGGCGCTGACCATGGAGGCGCCCGCGCAGCAGGCGCTGTGGGGCGACCTCGGCTCGCGCTGGATGATCCTCGAGCAGTACTTCAAGCCCTATCCGGTGTGCCGCTGGGCGCAGCCGGCGGTGGAGGCTGCCCGGCGCCTGATGGCCGAGCACGGCCTCACCGGCGCCGACATCGCCGATGTCGAGGTGAAGACCTTCGCCGAGGCGGTGCGCCTCGCTTCCGCCCGCCCGGCGACGACGGAGGAGGCGCAGTACAGCCTGCCGTTCCCGCTCGCCGCGATGATCGTGCGCGGGCGCATCGGCGCCGACGAGATCACCGGCGCCGGGCTGCGGGACGAGGAGGTGCTGAACCTCTCGGCCTCCATCCGGCTGGTCGAGGAGCCGGCGATCTGCGCCCGCTTCCCGGCCGAGCGCTTCGCCGTCGTCTCGCTCGGGACGCGCGACGGGCGCCGCTTCACCTCGGAATGGACCGAGGCCCATGGCGGGCCGTCCGATCCGCTCTCGGATGCGGAAATCTCCGCCAAGTACCAGGCGCTCGCCGGCCGGCTCGGCGACAACCGCCGGCAGGCGATCGAGACGCTGGTCATGGGCATGGGCACCGGCGCGCCGGCCGCGGACCTCGCCGAGCTGGTGCTGGAGCCGATCGGAGAGGCGGCATGACGCTCGACCCGCGCTCCGTCGCCGGCAAGACGCTCACCGTCGAGGGCCACGCCCAGCTTCTGGTCGTGGGGGCCGGTCCGGCCGGCCTCGCCGCGGCGATCGAGGGCGCGCGGCGCGGCCTGTCGGTGATGCTGGTCGACGAGAACCCGGTCCCGTTCGAGACCATGGGCGAGAGCGTGCCGCTGCATTTCGGCGGCCGGGTCGGCGGCGTTGCGCGCAACCGCAACGCCATGATGGAGGCGATGTTGGAGAGCGCGCCCGCCATCGCCGACGCCTTCGAGCTCGGCATCGACGTGCGGCTCGGCACCGCCTGCTGGGGGCTCTACGTCAACGGCGCCAATCTCGGCTGGATGCCGGCGCCGCTCGCCGGCCTCGCCGACGAGGAGAGCGGCACGCATCTCGTCAGCTTCGAGCGCGCCATCGTCGCCACGGGGCGGCGCGACATGGGCCTCGCCTTTCCCGGATGGGAGCAGCCCGGCGTGATGGGCGCGACCGCGGCGGTCCAGCTCGCGACTCGCTACGGCGCCCTCGAGGGGCGACGCGCCGTCGTGCTCGGCACCACCGCCGAGGCGCTGCTGGCGGCGCTGTGCCTGCACGAGCGGGGCGTGGAGATCGCCGCCGTGATCGAGCAGGCGTCTGCGCCGGTCGGCCCGGCCGATCTGGTCGCGAAGCTCTGCGAGGCGGGGATCGAGCTGCGCTGCGGCGAGGTGGTGCGTGCGGCCGAGACCGGGCTCGACGGCGTGCGCGGCGCGCTCACCCGCACGGGCACGCTCGCCTGCGACCTCATCGTGCTCGGCATCGGCGCGGTGCCGATGGTCGACCTGCTCGACGCCGCCGGCTGCCGGCTGGCCTTCCAGCCCGAACGCGGTGGCTTCACCCCGGTACTTGATGGAGAGGGGCGCACCAGCGTCGACATCATCCAGGCGGTGGGCGACGTCGCCGGCATCTGGCCCGCCAAGAGCCGCGACGCCGCCATCGCCGAGGCCGAGGCGCGCCACGCGGTGGCCGCGGCGGCGGCCTCCCTCGGCCGGCCGGGCGAGGAGGCCACCCCCGCGCCGGTGCCCGGCGAGCCGGCCTACGACATCGGCGCCTACCGCAAGGACTGGGTGCGCGCGAGCATCATTGAGGCCGAGGGCGAGCCCTATGTCTGCCAGTGCGAGGAGGTCACCGCGCGCGAGATCCTCGAGGTCCGCCCGCCGCGCTATCTCGACTGGCAGGCGGCCGACAACCGGGAGCGCACGCTCGCCGCGATTCTCGGCGAGGGCCCGCCCAATCCCGACCAGGTCAAGCGCCTGACCCGCGCGGGCATGGGCCCGTGCCAGGGCCGCCGCTGCCGCGAGCAGGTGCAGGCGCTGCTCGCCCTGCAGGCCGCCGTGCCGCTCGGCTCGGTGCCGTTGGCCGGCTACCGCGCGCCGGTCCGCCCGCTGCCTCTGGCCGCCGCATCCCCGCATGCGGAAGACCCCGCCTTCGGCGAGCAGTGGGATTCCTGGTTCGGCATGCCCCGGCAGTGGGTGCCGTTCTGGGACGTCGACGAGGAATACACCGTGGCCAGCCTAGCTGTGGAAAAGCCCCATGCCAGCGAATGAGATCAGCGAGGCCGAGGGCGGCACGGGCGCGTCCGTGGTCGTGGTCGGCGGCGGGGTGACGGGCCTCAGCGCCGCCTGGTGGCTGGCGCGCAGCGGCGTGGACGTGCTGGTGATCGAGAAGGGCATCGTCGGCTGGGAGGCCTCGGGCCGCAATGGCGGCGGATGCTCGCACCACCATTCCCCTCTCTTCGCCGAGGAACAGCGGCTGTGGCCGCTGATGGACGAGCTGCTCGGCTACCCGACCGAGTTCCGACCCAACCGCGTGCGCATCGCGCTGAACGAGAAGCAGCTCACCCTCTACAGCCGCGCGGTGGCGAACGCCCGCCATCAGGGCTTCCGCATCGACGAGATCGACGCGAAGCAGGTGCGCGAACTGGTGCCGCTGGCCGGCGACAACGTGTTCGCCGGGCACTACTACCATTTCGGCGGCCACGCCAACCCGCACCGCACCGTGCAGGCCTTCGCCTGGGCGCTGCAGGACCTCGGCGGCAAGGTGATGCAGCACACCGCCGTCACCGGCTTCGTCACCGAAGGCGGACGGGTGACCGCAGTCGAGACCGACCGAGGCCGCTTCGGCTGCGATCACCTCGTGCTCGCCGCCGGCCCGCAGACCGGCCGGCTCGCCGCCATGCTGGGCGTCGACATCCCGATGAAGGTCGCGCGCGCGGAGATGATCGTCACTGATGCGCTGCCGCTGATGCCGATCGGCGGCGTCGACGGCAACGGCCTCTATGGCCGGCAGACGCTGCGCGGCAACCTCGCCTATGGCGGCGGCCCGCACGAATGGGTCGAGGCCGAGGAACTGCCCGGGCGCCGGCGCCCCACCACGCCGCTGATGCAGAACATCGGCAAGCGCGTCGCCGAGCTGCTGCCGCTCGCCGGCCATGTGAAGATCATCCGCAGCTGGGCCGGGCTGATCGAGAACACGCCGGACGGCCGGCCCGTGATCGACCGGCCCGATGGCTGGAACAACCTGACGGTGGCTACGCTCTCCGGCGTCGGCTTCGGCCTGTCGCCGGCCAGCGGCCACGCGATCCAGCAGCTCGTGACCGACGGCGCCTGCGCCTTCGCCGACCTGTCGACGCTCCGCCTCGGCCGCTTCGCCAATCTGGAGCCCGACTGGGCCGCGCTTCAGGGCTGGCAGTCGATGGCGATGGCCTCCTGAAGATCAGATACCCGTCGCGATCATGTCGGTTTCGTTGCCTTGGTGACGTTTTCGAGCCATTCTAAACGCACCGCCTCCATCTCCGGTGCCGGCATGTTCTACGACGCGGTCGCCGAGCCGCTGACCTTCAGCTTCCTGCTGATCGAAAACCTCTCGATGATGAGCCTGTCCTCGGCCATCGAGCCATTGCGCTCGGCCAACCGGCTCATCGGGCGCGAGGCGTTTCGCTGGCGCCTGTGCAGCATCGACGGCGAACCGGTGGTGGCCTCCAACGGCATCCGGCTCGACGCTGTGCCGGTGGACCAGGCGCTGGATGGCTCGCATGCCATCTTCGTGTGCGGCGGCATGCGGATCGCGCCGAAGGACGTGAAGCGCTACCTCGCCGTGCTGCGCGGCGCGGCACGGCGCGGCATCGCGGTCGGCTCGCTCTCGACCGGCAGCTATCTTCTCGCCTGGGCCGGGCTGCTCGACGGCTATCGCTGCACCATCCACTGGGAGAACGGCGCCGCCTTCGAGGAGGATTTCCCGAAGGTGATCGCGACCGGCAAGATCTACGAGATCGACCGCGACCGGATGACCTGCTCGGGCGGCACGGCGGCGATGGACATGATGCTGCACGTCATCGCCGATCGCTACGATCCCGACCTCGCCCAGCGCGTCGCCAACCAGTTCCACCACGAGCGCATCCGCGACGCCAATGACGAGCAGCGCGGCGGCCGGCTGCGGCGCGTGGGCAGCCTGCCGGCGCCGCTCCAGCGCACGGTGCAGACCATGCAGCGCAACCTCGAGATGCCGGTGAGCGTCGGCGAGCTGGCGCAGGCGGCCGGCCTCAGCCCGCGCCAGCTCGAGCGGCTGTTCAACCAGCATCTCGGTGTGACGCCGGCGCGCTACTACCTCTCGCTGCGGGTCGACCGGGCGCGCGAGCTGCTGATCTACACCAGCCAGCCGATCCTCGAGATCGCGGTCGCGGTCGGTTTCGCCTCGACCTCGCATCTCGGCCAGTGGTTCAAGCGCATCTACGGCATGCGCCCGAGCGAACTGCGCGAACGCGCGGGCCGGCGGCACGCGGGGCAGGGCGACGTCGCCTCCCTTTCACCCGCTGTCGCATTCGGGACGGCCCCGGGCCGCGGATAGTCGGATAATAGCCGGCGTCGAATGCCGGGAGCCGACGATGAGCGCGATTGAGAAAGTGTCCGAGCTTATGGCGCAGTACCGGGCGGGCCTCAGCCTGCCGGGGCCGCTCTACTACGATGCCGACGTCTACGAGATGGAGATGAAGGCGGTCTTCGGCACCCAGTGGCTGTTCGCCTGCAACGAATGCGAGGTGAAGGAGCCGGGCGACTACCTCACTCTCGAGATCGGCCGCAACTCGATCATCATCGTGCGCGACGACAATGGCGAGGTGCAGGCCTGGCACAACACCTGCCGGCATCGCGGATCGCGCATCTGCCAGGAGCACAAGGGCACGGTGGGGCGGCTGGTCTGCCCCTATCACCAGTGGACCTACGATCTCGACGGCAAGCTGCTCGCCGCCACGCAGATGCCCGACGACTTCGACCCGAAGCGCTATTCGCTGAAGCCGGTCCATGTCGCGAACGTCGCCGGGCTCGTCTACATCTGCCTCGCCGAGGTGCCGCCGGACCTCGACCATTTCAAGCGCACCGTCACGCCCTACATCGCGCCGCACCAGCCCGCGCGCACCAAGGTCGCGTTCGAGTCGGTGCTGATCGAGAAGGCCAACTGGAAGCTGGTCATCGAGAACAACCGCGAGTGCTACCATTGCGCCGGCAACCATCCCGAGCTGCTGGTCTCGCTGGTCGAGGCGGCGCTGCCGAGCGACACCCGCACCCACTGGTTCGGCGATCTGATGAAGCGCAAGGGCGAGGAGTGGGACGCGCTCGGCCTGCCGCACCAGCCGGTGAATGGCGGCATCGAGTTCCGCTGCATCCGCCTGCCGTTCAACGAGGGCGTGACCTCGATGACCATGGACGGCAAGCCGGCCTGCAAGAAGCTGGTGGGCGACCTGACCGAGCGCGACCTCGGCTCGGTGCGCATGTTCCACGTGCCCAACAACTGGAACCACTTCCTCTCCGACCACATCATCCATTTCCGCGTGCTGCCGCGCGGCCCGATGGAGACCGAGGTGCGCACCACCTGGCTGGTGCACGAGGACGCGATCGAGGGCTGGGACTACGACGTGAACCGCCTCGCCGAGGTGTGGCAGGTCACCAACCAGCAGGACCAGGTGCTGGCCGAGCAGAACTTCCTCGGCGTGCAGTCGGACGCCTATGAGCCCGGTCCCTATTCGCCGACCGGCGAGTTCATGATCCTCGACTTCAATCGCTGGTACACGACGACGATGGCCGCGCATCTGCCCCCGGGCGCCTCCGGCCTGCGGGTGGCGGCCGAGTAATGTCGCCCTTGGAGCTGCGCCTCGCCTGCGTCGGGCGCCGGCAGGAGACCGCCGACGTCGTCACCTTCGCTTTCCGCGAGGTCGAAGGCCGCCCCGTCAGGCATCTGCCGGGCCAGGCGCTGACGCTCGCGCTGCCCCTGCCGGAGGGCGCGGCCTGGCGCACCTTCACCATCGCCTCGGCGCCGACCCGGCCGGGCGAGGTGGAACTGACCATCAAGGCGGCGCCGGACGGCCATGCGACGCGCTGGATGCACGAGGCGTTGCAGCCCGGCCTCGAGATCGAGGCGCGCGGGCCGGTCGGGCGGTTCTCGATCGCCCATCACTACGCCCCGGCCTTCGCGCTGATTTCCGGCGGCAGCGGCATCACGCCGATGATGTCCATGCTGCGCTGGCTCGCCGACCGCGGCGAGAGTGTCGACGTGGTGTTCCTGCACGCGGCGCGCACGCCCGAGGACGTGCTATTCGCCGACGAACTGGCGGCGCTCGACCGGCAGATGGCCAATCTGCGGATCGTAACCGTGGTCGCCGACGTGCCGGCCGGCCAGAGCTGGGCCGGCTATCGCGGCATGATCGACCGGCGCATGATGGCGCTGATGGTGCCGGACCTCGCCCGCCGCGAGGTGTTCTGCTGCGGGCCGGCCGGCTTCATGGCCGCGATCGGCCGCATCTTCGACGCCGAGGGCGGCGAGGCGGCGCATTTCCACACCGAGAGCTTCGGTGCCGCCAGGGCGACGGAAAGTGTGACCGTTGCTCCGGTTGTGACTGCGGAGGCGCCGTCCGGCACTGCCGGCCCGACCCTGACCATCGACGGCCGCGCCGTCGCGGCGAGCGCCGGCATGACGGTCCTCGCCGCCGCGCGGTCGGGCGGGATCGTGATCCCGACCGGCTGCCAGGAAGGCATGTGCGGCACCTGCCGGGTGAGGAAGCTCGGGGGCGAGGTAGAGATGGCCCACAAGGGCGGCATCACCGCCCGCGAGGAACGCCAGGGCTACATCCTCGCCTGCTGCTCACAACTGAAGGGCGACGTCGAGGTGACGACGAAGCGCTGACCGGCATTCGCCCCGCAGGCGCGCCGCCGGCGTCAGTGGATCTTCCCGCGCGCCGAGACCGGCCAGAGCGTCTCGACCTTGCCGTTGCGGACCCCGACATACCAGTCGTGGAGATTGCAGGTCGGGTCGCAATGGCCGGGTACGAGTCGGAGCTTCTCGTTGATGGCGAGGACGTCGCCGGGGTCGGCGATGATGCCGTGCTCGTCATTGCAGGCGGTGAAGGTCACGTCGTCGCGCCCGAACACGGTCGGCAGGCCGGAATCGAGCGATTGCGCCTTCAGCCCGGCGTCGCACACCGCGCGGCCGGATCGCGCATGCGACATGATCGAGGTCAGCACGAACAGCGCGTTCTCCCATTCGCCCTTGTCGAGGCGGCTTCCGTCGGCGGCGCGCACGCGGCCATAGGAGGCGTCCATGAAGGCGTATGAGCCGCATTGCAGCTCGTTGAAGACGCTCGAGGTGGATTCGATGGTGTAGCTGCCGGTCCCGCCGCCGGAGACGATCGCGGGCGCAAGGCCGGCCGCCGTCAGCGCGTCCACCGTCGCCCGGGCGATGGCGACCGCGCCGTCCATCCTTGCCTGCCGCTCGGCGAAGTCCTCAACATGCTGGCCGGGGCCGTGATAGGCCTGCAGGCCGGCGAAGCTCAGCCCCGGCGCGGCGTCGATCGCGCGGGCGATGGCGACGGCGGCCTCGGGCGAACCGACGCCGCAGCGTCCGGCCCCGCAATCGACCTCGACCAGGCAGTCGAGCCGGGTGCCATGCCGCTGCGCCGCCGCCGACAGCTCGGCGACATTGGCGATGTCGTCGACGCACACGCTGATGCGCGCCCCGAGAAGGGGCAGGCGCGCCAGCCGGTCGATCTTGAGTGGGTCGCGGATCTGGTTCGAGATCAGGATGTCGGCGATGCCGCCGCGCGCGAACACCTCGGCCTCGCTCACCTTCTGGCAGCAGGCGCCGGCCGCGCCGCCCAGCTCCTGCTGAAGCTTCAGTATGTCGACCGACTTGTGCATCTTGGCATGGGCGCGGTGGCGCATGCCGTGGGCCTTCGCATAGGCACCCAGCTTGCGGATGTTCCGCTCCAGCGCGTCGAGGTCGAGCACCAGGCAGGGCGTCTGGATCTCGGCCTCGTCCATGCCCGGGAGGGCCGGCACGTCGAAGCCGAGCTCGAGGCGGCCGGTTCGCGGATCAGCGTTCATGCGCGGCGGTTCCCTGCGATGTCCAAGTTCCGCAGGGGTTTTCGTTCGCCCGGCACGCCGTGTCCAGAGCTAAGCCGCGCCGGTCCTCCGGCCACAGGCCGGCAAGGCGTCGGCTCAGTGCGCGAACAGGCGCACCAGCAGCCAGATGGTGAACAGGACGAGCGCTACGCGCAGGACGACGCTGAAGATCGGATGCATGGGAGATCGGGCCTCGGGGAAGCGGAAAAGGAATTCGCAAATGCGGCGACGCGGACGCACGAACTGCAAGGGATCAGGTCGATTCCTCGACAGGTCGCGTCCCACGACGGCCGGACGGCGAAAACACTTCGGGACCTCTCGGCCGCACCCTTGCGGATGCCTGCGGGACCGATGCCGGCAGCGATCCAGCCGAATGGCGAGGCTGCCTCTAAGTAAGGTACCGGAGCACGCATCCGGCCGCCGAGTCAAGCGGATGCATCAATCCAGAGGGTGTTGCCGAGGCGGCCCCGATTCCCTCGAGACGACCCGTCCACGCGGGCGTGCGTTTGCGCAAATCGCATCGCAATTGACACGACCATGTCCGTCCGATGCCGCATCGTGGTAAAAGGCTCGGAATAAACGCATCCGCGCCAGCGTCCACGGGCAGAGGGCAGTCGATGCAGAGCGAACCCGATCCTTCCAAAGACACCTACCGGCTCTGGCCGCCCGGCCCGCGCCTGCTGGCGGCGCTGGGCGCGTCCGCCCTCGTCGCGCTCGCCCTCGCCGGCGGGCTCGCCTATGCGGGTGGGCTGTTTACGCCGGGCCGGCTGACGCAGCGCGCGATCGTCGATACCTTCCAGAAGATCAACGGCGTGCACCCCGGCTTCCGGCGCAACCACACCAAGGGCGCCTGCATCGCCGGCCATTTCGAGAGCAACGGCGCCGGCCAGCGCCTGTCGAAGGCCGTCGTCTTCGCGCCCGGCACGCTGCCGGTGACGGGCCGCTTCGCGGTCGCGGTCGGCAAGCCCTTCGTGCCCGACAACAAGACGCAGGTGCGCAGTCTCGCGCTGCGCTTCGAGCTTCCCGGCGGCGAGGAATGGCGCACCGGCATGAACGACATCCCGGTGTTCCCGGTGCCCACGGCTCAGGATTTCACAGGGCTGATGACGGCTACCGCACCCGACCCGGCGACCGGCAAGCCGGACCCGGCACGGGTCTCCGCCTTCTTCGGCGCCCATCCCGAGGTGGCGGCGGCGCTCAAGCGCATCACCGGGCGGCCCTTTGCCAGCGGCTTCGCCAATGCGAGCTACAACAGCCTCGACGCGTTCCGTTTTGTCGCCGCCGACGGCACGGTGACGCCGGTGCGCTGGGCCATGATGGCGGTCGATCCCGATGTCGCCGAACCGGCCGACCAGCCCGGCACGCCCGACCCCGATTACCTGTTCGACGATCTCGCGGCGCGGCTCGCGCGCGGGCCGGTCGAGTGGCACCTGGTCGCCACCATCGGCCAGCCGGGCGACCCGACCGCCGATGCGACGCTGCCCTGGCCGGACGACCGGCAGAAGGTGGACCTCGGTACCCTCACCATCGACCACATCGAAGCCGAGGCCGCCGGCAATTGCCGCGATGTGAATTTTGATCCGCTGGTGCTGCCGGCGGGCATCGAGCCCTCGGACGATCCGCTACTCAGCGCCCGCTCTGCCGCCTATTCGGTTTCCTTCACCCGCCGGGCCGGCGAGCCCAAATCGCCGAGCGAGGTGCAGTTCCCCGCCCAAGGAGGCGCGCCGCAATGAGCCCCGCCCCAATGAGCCCCGCCTTTCCCGCATTCTCGCGCCTGCTGCACTGGCTGATGGCGCTGATGATCATTGCCATGCTGTTCATCGGCATCGGCATGCAGGCCTCGCTGGCCGACTATCACTGGCTGCTGTCGGTCCACCGCCCGCTCGGCATCGCCATCCTCGTGCTGGCGGCGGTGCGGCTGCTCAACCGGCGGGTCAGCCCGCCGCCGGCCCTGCCGGCCGGCATGCCCGGCGTGCTGGCCTTCGCGGCCCATGCCTCGCATGTCGCGCTCTACGCGCTGATGTTCGCCGTGCCGCTGGTCGGCTGGGCGATGCTGTCGGCGGCGCGCTACCCGGTCGTCCTCTATGGCAGCCTCGTTCTGCCGCCGATCCTGCCGCAGAACGACATGGTGTTCGCCATCCTCAGGACCACCCATACCGTGCTGGCGCTGGCGCTGTTCGCGCTGATCCTCGCCCATATCGGTGCGGCGCTGATGCACGCCATCGCCTTCCGCGACGGGGTGTTCCAGTCCATGGCGAACTGGAGGCTGCGCCCGGTCAGAGCCTGTTCAGGCGCCAGCGGACGATAGCGAGCCCGACCAGCGTCGCACCGACGCAGGCGAGCGCGGCGCGGCCGAAGGCGAGCGAGAAGGCGGCCTCGGCCGCCTCCATCAGCCGCGTCGCGGCCTCCGGCTGCAGGGCGGCGGCCGCGCTCACCGCCCCGTCGAGCGAGCGGCGCCCATGTTCCGCCGCCGCGGCCGGCAGGCCGGAGAGGTCCGCCCCATTCATCGCCACCCGATAAGTCGCGGTGACGAGGCTGCCGAGCACGGCGATGCCGAGCGCGCCGCCGAACTCGAAGCTCGCCTCCGAGATGCCGGAGGCGGCGCCGGCGCGCTCGGGCGGCGCGACCCGCATCACCAGATCCGTCGAGAGCATGCCGACCGGCGCGAGGCCGAGGCTGATCAGGACGATGGCGAACGTCATCACCGCCATCGAGGAGTGCGGCGTGACCCACATCAGCAGCAGGAAGCCGAACGCTGCCGGCAGCAGGGTCAGGCTCAGCACGTCGACGATGCCGTAGCGGCGGACCAGCCAGGGCGTGGCGAGCGAGCCGAGCGCGAAGCAGGCGCCGGACGGCGCCGTCCAGAGCCCGGCCTCCATCGCGCTCATGCCGAGCACGAGCTGGAGATATTGCGAGATGAAGATGAAGATCCCCATCGCGCCCAGCATCGCCGTGACGTTGAGCGCGAGCGCGGCGCCGATGCCCGGATGGCGGAACAGGCCGAGGTCGATCATCGGATCCTCGAGCCGCTTCTGCCGGGCGATGAACAGCGCGCCGACCGCGAGCCCCAGCACGATCGCCAGCGCGGCGACGAGATCAGGCCCGCTCTCGGCCGTCCGCTTCATGCCGTAGATCACCGCCAGCGAGGCGACGATGGACTGGACCGCGCTGAGAATGTCGAGCCGCCCGGCGTTCGGGTTGCGGAACTCCGGCAGCAGCAGCGGCGCGACCAGCAGCAGCACGATCATCACCGGCACGGCGGCGAGGAACACCGCGCCCCACCAGAAATAGGTGAGGATCACCCCGCCCACGAGCGGGCCGAGGGCGGCGCCGGAGGAGAAGCAGGCGATCCACACGCCGATGGCGAAGCTGCGCTCGCGCTCGTCGAGGAAGATGTTGCGCACCATGGAGAGGGTCGAAGGCGCCAGCGTCGCCCCGGCGATGCCGAGCAGCGCCCGCGCCGCGATCAGCTCCTCGGCGCTGCGGGCGAAGGCGGCGAGCAGCGAGGCGGCGCCGAACGCCGCCGCGCCCGCCATCAACAGCCGGCGCCGGCCGATGCGGTCGCCGAACGTGCCCATGAGCATCAGCGTGCCGGCGACCATGAAGCCGTAGATGTCGACGATCCACAGCAGCTGCGCCGGCGAGGGCGCGAGGTCGAGCGCGAGGTGCGGCACGGCGAGGTTCAGCACCGTGAGGTCCATCGCGTAGACGAGGCACGGCACGGCGATCACGGCGAGCGCCGTCCAGTCACGCAGGCTCGCGCGCAGGCCTTCCGCCGCCCCGGTCCCGTCCGTCACCTCCATGGCGGGCGCCGCCTGTGGCGGGGAGGAATGGGGACGCGCACGCGGCTAGTTGCCCGTCATGCTCTCGAGCGAGGCAATGATGTACTGGTGGAACTGGTCCATGGAGTCGATGCTGGTGTGGTCGATGCCCGGAACGCCCGACAGGTCGTAATTCTCAAGCTGCCCGGGATAGCCCGGCACCGCGACCACCGGCCGGCCGAAGCCGTCCTTGGCCCAGAAGTTGACGAAGACCTCGACATTGTCCGGCACCGGCGCCGGCTCGGTGGCGTCGAAGGTCACGCCGAGCGCGACCGGGATCGCCTGCGCGTCCACCGCCGTCGCCACCTGGATCACCGCATTGGCGCCGAGCGAATGGCCGATCACCACCACCGGCCCGGTATGTCCGGCATCGTGGCGGGAATCGATCTGCGCGATCACTTTCTCCGCCTCGTCCCAGCCATAAACCTCGCAGACATAGCCGCGCGAGACCAGTTCCTTGGCGAGGCTGTCCATGCCGGTCGAGAAAACGCCGAACAGGCCGCGCAGCAGATAGACATGGGTCTGCGCCCGCGTGGGCAGGGTCTGACCCTTCGAGGCGGTCACCGGCGGCGAGGCCCAGGGCGGGCGCGGCGAGGTCTGCGCGGCGGCGCCGGATGCGCCAGCGAGAAGGGTCACGGCAAGGACGCAGGCCGCGAGCATCGCCACGGCGAGATTGAGACGGAATTTCATGGAACACCCCCACGCGCCGCCGGCGCACCGCCTATATAAGGCCGGCACGGGACAGGCTTGTCCATTCGTTTGACCCTGGGTGAGGAGAGTTTGATGGTATCCACCCACGCACACGTGCCGACCGCCCATGGCAGCCGCTACCTCCAGCAGCTCTGCAAGCACTGGGCGCACAAGCTGGAGGTCGAGTTCACGCCGGAAGAGGGGCGGGTGAAGCTGCCCGACGGCGCGCTCGCCGAGATGAAGGCCAGCGCAGAGGCGCTGGACGTGCGCATCGACGCCTCCGACGCGGAGCTGCTGGAGCGCATGAAGGGCGTCGTCGCCCGCCATCTCGACCGCTTCGCCTTCCGCGAGGCACCGCTTCCCTTCGACTGGCAGGACGCCGCCTGAGTCCGCCGCGTGATCGCCTAGCCGGATGCCGGCTCCGCGCGCTTGCGGATGCGGAACACCAGCGGGAGGGCCGTCGTCTGCGCATCCTCGAGTTCGTTGCCGGTCTGGTTCACGAGGTGGGGGATGTCGATCGCCGCCATCGGGTCGGTGCATTCGACGATGATCCGGGCGCCCGGCGCCGCCCGTTCCAGCGCGCGGCGCGTGTGCAGGGCGGGCAGGGGGCATTTCAGCCCCTTCAGATCGAGCCGCACCGGCCCGCCATTCGCGTCGTCGTCCATCGTGCCTCTCCGCGGGCGGCACTAGACCGCGCCCGTTCCGCCGGCAAGCGAATTTGCGCGCCGGCGGGGCCGGCAGGCGATTGGTACAGGCGATGACGCCATGGCCGGCGCCGCCTTGACTTGGCGCTGCGCGAGGCCGATCTGGCGGAACGTCACGAGGGAGGCGAGGATGGCTGAGGCGACGCGGGAGGCGGCGATGCGTGTCATCGGCTTTGCGGGCTGGAGCGGCGCGGGCAAGACCACGCTGCTGGCGCGGCTGATCCCGGTGCTGGTCGCGCGCGGGCACAGCGTCTCGACGCTCAAGCACGCCCACCACAATTTCGACGTCGACAAGCCAGGCAAGGATTCCCACACTCACCGCATGGCCGGCGCCACCGAGGTGCTGGTCGCCTCGGCCAATCGCTGGGCGCTGATGCATGAGCTGCGTGGCGCGCCCGAGCCGGAGCTGCCGGAACTGCTCGCCCATCTGGCGCCGGTCGACCTCGTTCTGGTCGAGGGCTACAAGCGCGACCACCATCCCAAGATCGAGATCCACCGCGCCGAGGTCGGCAAGCCGTTTCTCCACCCCGAGGACCCCCATATCGTCGCGATCGCCTCGGACAGCGCGCTGCCGGACGTGGCGCTGCCGGTGATCGGGCTCGACGATGTCGAGACGATCGCCGACGCGGTCGAGCGTCATGCGGTGCCGGTCGCGAGCGTGCGCTGGCGCCTGCCGGACCCTCAGGCGGCCGGATAGGTGGCGAGGATGCGCTGCGCCTCGGCGAGGTCGTCGGGCGTGTTGACGTTGAAGAATGGGTCGTAGGGCGCCACGGGCCACTCGACCGTCGCCGCGTTGGCGCGCGCGACCCAGCCGTCGACGCGGCGCACCTCCTCCTCGACGATGAGCCGGCGCAGCGCCTCGCGCGAGGCCGGGCTCCACACGCCCACCACGCCATGAACCCGCCCGCCCGAGGCCGCGCAGGCGGCGCCGGTCTCAGCGGCGGCGGTGGCGAGCCGTGCGGCGAGGTCGCGCGGCAGGAACGGGCAGTCGGCCGGCACGGTCAGCAGCCAGCGCGCCTGCGGCAGGTGCCGGGCGACGTGGTCGAGCCCGGCGAGGATTCCCGCCAGCGGGCCCGGCCGGCCGGGCAATTCGTCGGGGACGAGCGGCAGATCGAGGCCGAATTGCCCGGCCGGGCCGTTCGCGTTCAGCAGCAGGGGGGCGACCTGCGGGCCGATCCGCTCGACGACGCGCGCCAGCAGGCTCCTGCCGGCGATCTCGCGCAGCCCCTTGTCGCCGCCGCCCATGCGGCGCGACAGCCCGCCGGCAAGGATGAGGCCCGCCGGTGCCGTCATGCGGTCGGCCGGGTGAGGAGATAGGCCGAGACGGCGAGGAAGACCGCGCCCAGCAGGCCGAGCATCGGCAGCGAGAAGCTGAGCAGCACCAGCGCGCCGAAGCTCGCCGCCATGCTGCCGGTGGCGACGAACTGCGCCCAGCGCGGCACGGCACCCTTCTCGCGCCACGCCACCACGGAAGGGCCGAGACGCGGATGGCCGAGCAGCCACGCCTCGAAGCGCGGCGAGGACCGGGAGAACAGCCAGGCGGCGAGGATCAGGAACACCGTTCCCGGCAGGCCCGGCAGGATGATCCCGGCGATGCCGATTCCCACGCACAGCCAGCCGGCGGCGAACATCACCCAGCGCAGGGGTGAGGCCGTCGAATAGGGCTGCGCCTGCCTGTCGTCCGCCGGTTGCATCGCCACCGCGCCAGATTGGTCCTGCAGGGTCATGTAGTCATCAGCCCGCGCCCAGCAACTTCACGGCGACGTCGCGCTCGAAAATATGTAGCAGCAGCCGGAGTGCCGCGCCGCGCGGGCCGGCGAGGTCGGGGTCGGTGCGCACCATCTCCAGCGCCTCGGCACGGGCGGCGACGAGCAGGTCGCCATGGATGTCCAGCTGGGCGAGCCGGAAGCCGGGAAAGCCGCTCTGGCGGGTGCCGAGCACGTCGCCTTCCCCACGCAGGCGCAGGTCTTCCTCGGCGAGGAAGAAGCCGTCCTCGGAGGCGCGCAGCGCCTCGATGCGCTGGCGGGCGATCTCGCCGAGCGGGCGGCGGTAGAGCAGCAGGCAGGTGGAGGCGACGTCGCCGCGCCCCACGCGCCCGCGAAGCTGGTGGAGCTGGGCGAGGCCGAAGCGCTCGGCATGCTCGATGACGATGATGCTTGCCTCCGGCACGTCGACGCCGACCTCGACCACCGTCGTCGCCACTAGAAGCTGGGTCTCGCCGGCGGCGAAGGCGGCCATGGCGGCGTCCTTCTGGGCGCCCTTCATGCGGCCGTGCACCAGCCCGACGCGCTCGCCGAAATACTGGCGCAGATCCTCGTAGCGGGCCTCGGCGGCGGCGAGGTCGGAGTTCTCGGATTCCTCCACCGTCGGGCAGATCCAGTAGGCGCGCCGGCCCTCGGCCATGGCCCGGCCGAGGCTCGCCACCACCTCGTCGATGCGCTCGGTCGGCAGGGCGCGGGTGTCGATCGGCTTGCGCCCGGCCGGCTTCTCGCGCAGTTCGCTCGAATCCATGTCGCCGAAATAGGTGAGCACCAGCGTGCGCGGGATCGGCGTCGCCGTCATCACCAGCACGTCGACCGCCGCGCCCTTGGCGGCGAGGGCGAGGCGCTGGTGCACGCCGAAGCGGTGCTGCTCGTCGACGATGGCGAGGGCGAGGTCGCGGAAGGCGACGCCCTCCTGGAACAGGGCATGGGTGCCGACGACGAGGTCGATCTCGCCCGCTTCCAGCGCCGCCAGCAGGTCGGCCCGCGCGCGCCCCTTCTCCCGCCCGGTCAGCAGGGCGACGCGCAGCCCGGCGGCCTGTGCGAGTGGGGCAATGGTCTTGAGGTGCTGGCGGGCGAGGATCTCGGTCGGCGCCATCAGCGCCGCCTGCCGTCCCGCCTCGACCACCGTCGCCGCGGCGAGCAGCGCCACCACCGTCTTGCCCGAGCCGACATCGCCCTGCAGCAGGCGCAGCATCCGGTCGTGCGAGGCGAGGTCGGCGCGGATCGCCTCCAGCGCGGCGACCTGCGAGCGGGTCAGTGTGAAGGGCAGGGCGGCCTCGATGCGGCGGGCGACGTGCCCGTCGCCCGTGCTGGGGCGCCCCGCATCCTTCACCGTGCGCCCGCGCACCAGAGCGAGCGCGAGCTGGCCGGCGAGCAGCTCGTCATAGGCGAGGCGCTTCCATGCCGGGCCGAGCGGGCTCGCATCCGCCGTCTCGCGCGGCTGGTGCACCTGGAAGAGCGCGGCGTGGAAGCCCGTCGCCGGCGCGCCCGCCTGCCATTCCGGCAGCTCGCCGGTGCGCGTCAGCGCGGCCTCGATGGCGCGGCGCAGATGGCCCTGGCCGAGCCCTTCGACCAGCGGGTAAACCGGCTCGATCGGCGGCAGCTTCGCCAGCCCGGCCTCGTCCACCACCCGGTCCGGATGCGACATTTGCGGGATGCCGTCATAGAGCGTGACGGTGCCCGAGATCCACCGCGTCTCGCCCACCGGCAGCAGCCGCTCCAGCCAGTTCCGGTCGCCCTTGAAATAGGTGATGACGATGTCGCCGGTCTCGTCATGGGCGTAGATGCGGTAGGGCGCGCGCGAGCCGCGCGGGGTCGGCGCGTGGCGGTCGACCCGCACTTCGAGCGTCACCACCGTGTCCGGCACCACCTGTGACAGGGTCGGGCGCGAGCGGCGGTCGATGGTGGAGGCGGGCAGGTGCAGCAGCAGGTCGAGCACCCGCGCGCCGCCCTCACGGCCGAGCAGCCGCTCGAACGGGCGGGCGAGCTTCGGCCCGATGCCGGTCAGGTCGGTGATCGCCGCGAAATAGGGATTGAGGATATCCGGCCGCATGAGGCGGGAAGGTGGACGAAGCGCGCGCCCTGCGCAACGCGCCGGGCAGAGATACGCACCGCGCTCCATATGTAGTCCTGACAGGGCGCGCGCGGCGCGCTAAACACAGCGCCTTTCGCGCTGCACCTGCGCAGACAGGGATTCAGAAATGTCCGGAACCACGCGTTCCAGTGCCGGGCTCGACGCCCGCCGCCGCCGCATCCTCTTCCGTGCCTGGCATCGCGGCACGCGCGAGATGGACCTGCTGATGGGCCGCTTCACCGACGCGCTGATCGGCGAGATGTCGGACACGGACGTTCTCGATTTCGAGCGCCTGATCGAGGTCGAGGACCCGGACCTGTTCGGCTGGCTGGCGAGCGGCACGCCGCCGGAAGGCTTCGACACGCCGGTGTTCCACCGCTTCCGCCACTTCCACCTGTCGGGCGAGGGCGTTCCCGAGCTATGAAGACTGCGCTGCCGAACATCGCGTCCCGTCTCGCGCCGGGGCGCACGCTGACGCTTTCCAACGTGCCGTCCGGGATGGAAGGGCTGGTGGTGGCCGACCTTGCGCGCGCGCTCGCCGCCAAGGTCGACGGCCCCTGGCCGACCCTGATCGTCATCTGCCGCGACGCCGAGCGCATGGCGGAGATGGAGCGCGCGCTCGTCTTCTTCGCCCCCGGCGTCGAGGTGCTGACATTCCCCGCCTGGGACTGCCTGCCCTATGACCGCTCCTCGCCCAACGGCGCCGTGGTCGCGCGGCGCATGACCACGCTCGCCCGCCTGTCGCGGGTGAAGGGGCGCGAGGGCGGCAGCATCGTCCTCACCACGGTGAACGCCGCGCTGCAGCGCGTGCCGAAGCGCGCGCTGGTCGCCACCCAGTCGTTCTCCGCCGCGCCGGGCAACGCGCTGTCGATCGACGAGGTCATCGCCTGGGCCGAGATGAACGGCTTCCAGCGCACCTCGACCGTGCGCGACACCGGCGAATATGCGGTGCGCGGCGGCCTGATCGACCTGTTCCCGCCCGGCCTGCCGCAGCCGGTGCGGCTCGACTTCTTCGGCGACACGCTGGAATCGATCCGCTCCTTCGATCCCGAGACCCAGCGCACGGCGATGCAGATGCGCGCGCTGGACCTGGTGCCGATGAGCGAGTTCCAGCTCACCACCGAGACCATGCGCCGCTTCCGCATGGCCTATGTCGCCCAGTTCGGCGCCGCCCAGCGCGGCGACCTGCTCTACGAGGCGATCAGCGAGGGGCGCCGCTATCCGGGCATGGAGCACTGGCTGCCGCTGCTGCATGACGGGCTCGACACGCTGTTCGACTACGCGCCCGACGCGCCGATCGTGATGGAGGCGCAGGACGACGACGCGGCGGCCTCCCGGCTCGAGCAGATCGCCGACTATTACGACGCCCGCCGCGAAGGCATGGAGCATGGCGGCGCCGGCGCGCCCTACAAGCCGCTGCCGCCCGACGCGCTCTACCTGACCGCCGAGGAGTGGAAGCGCGGGCGCGAGGCGGCGCCGAGCGTCGCCCTGTCGGCCTTCGCTCTTCCCGAATCGAAGGACATCGTCGACCTCGCCGGCCGCCCCGCGCGCTCCTTCGCACCCGAGCGTGCGGACCCGGAGGGCAACGTCTTCCAGAGCGCGGCGGACTATCTGCGCGACCTCGCCAAGCAGAAGCGCACCATCCTCGCCGCCTGGTCCGACGGCTCGCGCGACCGGCTCTCCACCGTGCTCGCCGATCACGGACTCAAGGGCACGCAGACGGTGGGCACGCGCGACGCGGCCGAGGCGCTGCCGAAAGGCACCATCGCGCTCGCCGTGCTCGGCATCGAGGCCGGCTTCGAAACCGACGGGCTCGTCGTCATCGGCGAGCAGGACATCCTCGGCGACCGGCTGGTGCGGCCCAAGCGCAAGGCGCGCCGCCCGCAGGACGTGATCGCCGAGCTGACCTCGCTCACCGCCGGCGACCTCGTCGTGCATGTCGACCACGGCATCGGCCGCTTCGTCGGGCTGACGACCATCGAGGCGATGGGTGCGCCGCACGACTGCCTCGAGATCCACTATGCGGAAGGCTCCAAGCTGTTCCTGCCGGTGGAGAACATCGAACTCCTCTCGCGCTACGGCTCGGAAGACACCGAGGCCCAGCTCGACCGGCTCGGCGGGGGCGGATGGCAGGCCCGCAAGGCGCGGATGCGCTCGCGGATCCGCGAGATGGCGGCCGAGCTCATCAAGATTGCCGCGCAGCGCCAGCTCAACGACGCGCCGCGCCTGGTGCCGGCGAGCGGGCTCTATGACGAGTTCCGCGCCCGCTTCCCCTATGAGGAGACCGAGGATCAGGAAGCCGCGATCGAATCGGTGTTCGACGATCTCGGCTCCGGCCATCCGATGGACCGGCTGGTGTGCGGCGATGTCGGCTTCGGCAAGACCGAGGTCGCGCTGCGCGCCGCCTTCGCGGTGGCGCTGAACGGCAAGCAGGTGGCGGTGGTGGTGCCCACCACGCTGCTCGCGCGCCAGCACTTCAAGACCTTCTCCGAGCGCTTCAAGGGGCTGCCGGTGGTGGTGCGCCAGGCCTCGCGGCTGGTCTCCTCCAAGGAGCTCGCCGAGACCAAGAAGGGGCTCGCCGACGGCACGGTGGACATCGTCGTCGGCACCCATGCGCTGCTCGGCAAGACCATTAATTTCAAGGATCTCGGCCTCGTCATCGTCGACGAGGAACAGCATTTCGGCGTCGGCCACAAGGAGCGGCTGAAGCAGATGCGCGCCGAGGTGCACGTGCTGACCCTGACCGCGACGCCGATCCCGCGCACGCTGCAGCTCGCCATGACCGGCGTGCGCGAGCTCTCCATCATCGCCTCGCCGCCGGTCGACCGCCTCGCCGTGCGCAGCTTCGTCACGCCGTTCGATCCGCTGATCGTGCGCGAGGCGCTGCTGCGCGAGCGCTACCGCGGCGGGCAGAGCTTCTATGTGTGCCCGCGCATCGAGGACCTCGCCGAGGTGAAGGACTTCCTCGACAAGGAAGTGCCGGAGGTGAAGGTCGCCGTCGCCCACGGGCAGATGGCGGCGACGCAGCTCGAGGAGATCATGTCCGCCTTCTATGACGGGCAGTTCGACGTGCTGCTGTCGACCACGATCGTCGAGTCCGGCCTCGACATCCCGACCGCGAACACGCTCATCATCCACCGCGCCGACATGTTCGGCCTGGCCCAGCTCTACCAGCTGCGCGGGCGGGTGGGCCGCTCCAAGACCCGCGCCTATGCGATCTTCACGCTGCCGGTCAACAAGGTGCTCACCGCGCAGGCGGAGCGCCGGCTGAAGGTGCTGCAGTCGCTCGACACGCTCGGCGCCGGCTTCCAGCTCGCCAGCCACGACCTCGACATACGCGGCGCCGGCAATCTGCTCGGCGACGAGCAGTCCGGCCACATCAAGGAGGTCGGCTACGAGCTCTACCAGGAGATGCTGGAGGAGGCGATCGCCCACCTGAAGGCCGGCATCACGGCGCCGGTGGCGGACAAGTGGTCGCCGCAGATCTCCATCGGCACGCCGGTGCTGATCCCCGAGGAGTACGTCGCGGACCTGCATGTGCGGCTCGGCCTCTATCGCCGGCTGGCGGACCTCGAGACCGATCAGGAGATCGAGGCCATCGGCGCCGAGCTGGTCGACCGCTTCGGCCCGCTGCCGGAAGAGGTGGAGCTGCTGCTCAAGCTGGTGGCCATCAAGGCGCTGTGCCGGCGCGCCAATGTGGAGAAGGTCGACGCCGGCCCGCGCGGCATGGTGCTCACCTTCCGCGAAGGCAAGTTCCCGAACCCGGCGGGCTTCATCCAGTATGTCGGCAAGCCGCATGTGGTGGCGAAGATGCGCCCCGACGGCAAGGTGGTGTTCTCCGAGGACTGGCCGAACCCGACCGCGCGGCTGCGCGGCACCGGCGTCATCCTCAAGGAGCTGGCGAAGATCGCCGAGCAGGGCGCCAAAGCGGCCTAGGGCGTCGTGTAGGCGGCGCTTTGGCCGACGAAGCGGCTGGGCCGGGGCCGGCGGCGCTGCCGCCGGTCGAGGCGCGAGATGGGCGTGGCGTCAGCCGCGCTCACTCGATCGGGGCGTCGTAGGCCCCGTCATTGTCGGGCAGGATGTCGGAATCATTGTCCGAGCCGGGGCCGGAGAAGATCGGGTCGTTGCCGCCGGCCTGGTTCATGTAGTCCATCGACTTGTCGGAGCCGCGCGGGTCCGGCAGCGGGCCGTAGTCGAGATAGTTCGGGTTGTTGACGGTCGGGATGTTGATCTCGACGCCGCCGCCCGGCTGCGGCTGGCCGGTGGGGCCGGGATGCACCGTGATGGACGATTGCGCGAATGCCGCGACGGGCGCCGTCATCAGCAGGGCAAGCACGGGAAACGCGGCGTAGCGCATGAATCGAACTCCGAAACGGTCGGTGTGGCTCAGCGTTCACCGCTGCAGGCGCCACGGGCGGCCGCCCTTAAGGAACGCTTTCCGGCCGGCCTGTCCAGCGCTTCGTGCCATCAAGGTCAATGATTCCTCGGAGTGTGGCGGCAAGGTCCCCAGCAAACTCGCCGGCACATCCTACCGTCAGGGCGCCAAGCACGGCGCCCCGCCTGCCGTATGGGCAGGTTACAGCTCGCTCTGCCACCAGCTTTCCGCCAGCGTCCCGGCCAGCGCGACCTCCTTCGGCCGCTGGATCTGGCGCCAGCGCGCGATCCACTGCGTCGGCGTGTAGAACAGTGGCAGCGAGAACCGCGCCGAGATCAGCACCCGGTCGAGCGCGCGCACCGCGAAGACGAAATCCTGCCGCTCGCGGGCGGCGAGCAGCGCCTCGATCATCGCGTCCGCCGCCGGGCTCTTCAGCCCCATGAAGTTGCGCGTGCCGGGCATATCGGCGGCCGCCGAGCCGAAATAGAACGCCTGCTCGTTGCCGGGCGAGAGCGACTGGTCCCAGATATAGGGAACCATGTCGTACTCGTAATTCTGCTTGCGGGCCTCGAACTGCACGTTGTCGACGAGGCGGATGGAGAGCGTCACGCCGGCACGCTTGAGCATCGCCTGATAGGCGAGGGCGAGGCGCTCCTGGTCCTTGGTGCCGACGATCAGCTCGGGCGCGAACGGCTTGCCGGTCTTGCTGGCGGCGAGGGTCCCGCCCTGCAGCTCCCAGCCCGCCGCGCGGAACAGGTCGAGCGCGCGACGCAGTCGTTGGCGGTCGCGGCCCGAGCCGTCGGAGGTCGGCGGCTCCCAGGTGCCGTCCATCACCTCGGGCAGCACCGCGTCGGGGAAGGGCGCCAGCAGGTCGCGCTCTTGCGCCTCGGCCGGGCGGCCGCGGGCGGAGAGTTCGGAGCCGTCATAGAAACTGCCGTTGCGCCGGTAGAGGCCGTAATAGAGATTCTCGTTCGCCCAGGGGAAGTCGAACAGCTCCGTCATCGCCTGGCGCACCCGCACATCGGCGAACACCTCGCGGCGCATGTTGAAGACCAGCGCCGAATAGGGCTTCGGCTTGCCGTCCTCGACCTCCTCGCGGATGATCCGGCCCTGCCGTACGGCGGGAATGTCGTAGCCGGTCTTCCAGCGTCCGGGGTCGGTCTCGAAGCGGATGTCGTAGAGCTCGCGCTTGAACGCCTCGAACTGGCTGTTCACGTCGCGGTAGAAGTCGTAGCGCAGCACGTCGAAATTGTAGTTGCCGCGGTTCACCGGCAGGTCGCGGCCCCAATAGTCCGGCCGCCGCTTCATCACCACCGTGTCGCCCGGCTTCACGTCGGCGACCTCGTAGGGGCCGCTGCCCAGCGGGGCGGTGAAGCTCGTCTCCTCGAAGCGCGCTTCGTCGACCGCGTGCCGCGCCAGCACCGGCATGAGGGCGAGGATCAGCGGCAGCTCGCGGTCGACCACGGCGAACTCGAAGCGGATCGCCAGCGGCCCCGTGACGACGGCATTGGCCACCTTGCCGTAATAGGTGCGGTGGTTCGGCCGGCCCCTTGCGCGCAGCAACTCGAAGGAGAACAGCACGTCGTCGGCCGTCACCTGCGAGCCGTCCGAGAAGCGGGCGGCGGGGTCGATCTCGAAGGCGACGAAGGAGCGCGCGGCGTCGGTGCGCACGCCGCGGGCCAGCAGCCCGTAGCAGGTGAACGCCTCGTCGGGGCTGCGCGCCATCAGGCTTTCGACGATGTTCCAGCGCACGAAGGGCGGCGCCGTGCCGCGCACGATGAAGGGGTTCAGGCTGTCGAACGCACCCACCGCGCCCTGCACGAGCTGCCCGCCCTTGGGCGCGTCCGGGTTGACGCTGCGGTAATGGGAGAAGCCGGGCGGATAGAGCGGGCGCCCGTGCATCGCGATGCCGTGGGCGGGTGCCGCGCCGGGGGTGGGTTCATCCGCCGCATGAGCCGAGAAAGGCAGGAAACGTGCGCAAACCGTGCCGCTTCCGGCCAGAAGAGCGTTGCGCATCAAGGCTCGGCGGGTGATACCGATCACGCTTTGTCTCCCGGTCACCATTTCGAGTCGCGATCCCCGCACTCATGTCTAACATGAACTGCCACCGGAATTGCCGAGGGTCACTCTGTCGCCTCATTTGGACGGGAGACAGCCCCCTCCGAGTAGGCGCCAAGGGCGTCCGCTGTCCTCTGTTTCCATCGCGGTTCGCACGACAGGAACCTGATATGACCAAACGCTCCCTTCTCGCGCGCAACCTCGCCGGCGCCGTATTGGCTCTGTCGCTGGTCGGCGGTGCCGCGACCGCCAACGCCCAGCAGGCCAAGCCCGCGCCCAAGCCGCCGGCCAACGGCCAGCAGCAGCAGCCGACCAACCAGCCGATCCCTGCGCTCCCCATTCCGTGGGTGAAGCACTGCCAGCAGGAGCCGACGATCAACAAGGAGGTCTGCAACCTCGAGCAGACCATCATCACCGATACCGGACAATTCCTGGTGCGCTTCGGCATCTTCGAGGTGAAGGACGATCCGAAGAAGGCGTTCATCGTCTCCTTCCCGACCGGCCTGCTGCTGCGTAACGGCTTCCGCGTCGCGCTCGCCAACGAGCAGCCGATCCTCGGCACCTTCATCATGTGCGACAACCAGGTCTGCCGCGGCGACGTGCAGATCGACCAGGGCTTCATCGACCGCATGAAGAAGGCGCCGGGCCTGACGCTGCAGGTCGCCAACGCGGTCGGCCGCGTCATCTCCTACCCGATCGGCCTCGGCGACTTCGCCAAGGTCTATGACGGCCCGCCGACCGACCCGAAGGTGTTCGACGCCGAGCTGAAGAAGATCCAGGACAAGGTGAAGGCCCGCCAGGAGGAGCTTCAGAGCGAAGCCGCCAAGCGCGACGAGCAGACCAAGCAGGGTCTGGAGAAGCTCGGCGCCGAGAAGCTGAAGGGCACCCAGCCCGCGCAGTGATCCGCGCGATCAGACGCACCGTGAATCGAACGCCCGGCCTCGTGCCGGGCGTTGTCGTTTAAGGGCTTGCGGGAAGGACGCGGAAGGCGGGACGGTTATTGCAGCCGCTCCGAACGCACCCGCCAGCCGCCGTCGCCATCGGCCGCCAGCATCTCCTCGACCTGGGGGTGGCGCACCGGCTCGCCGGAATTGTCCGGCTCGAGATTCTGCTCGGAGACATAGGCGACGTATTCCGTCTCCGAATTCTCCGCCAGCAGATGGTAGAAGGGCTGGTCCTTGGTCGGGCGGATATGCTCGGGAATGGCTTCCCACCACTCGTCGGTGTTGGCGAATTCCGGGTCGACGTCGAACACCACGCCCCGGAAGGAATAGTGGCGGTGACGCACGACCTGCCCGATGCGGTATTTGGCGTTCCTCGCCTTCGTCATCATTGCCACGACCTCGATCTGCGGTCCCGTCGGGGGCCGCGACGGCCCCTCTCTATCGGGTTCATCCCGAAGCGGCAATGCAACCGGCATGCCCGCCGGGGCCGTTCTCCATGCGCGGCCCGCATGATAGGCGCGTGAGCAAAGCGCGGGTGGGCCGGCATTGCTCCGCCAGTCGGCGTAGGACAGGCGAGGAGCGCCTACGCCGGAGAGCGGACGCGGCGGGCCCGGCATCGGCACTGCCTACGTCGCCCCGCTGCTGCCGGTCCTCCCGCTGGCGGCTTGCATGATGCCGATGGCGGATGGGCGCTCGCACCCGACACCTCGTCGAACGGGCGACGGACGATGCGGTCAAGAATTAGTAAAATCAGACTATTATAGGAAAAATGTAAAGTGTTTTATCAAACCGGCTCGCCGGCGATGAGGCGCGGCACGTCGCGGCTCGGGCCCACGCCCTCGCGCATCACGGTGCGGCGGACCATGGGCGAGCGGCCGAGCAGCCACAGCCCCATGCCGCGCAGCCCGGCGACGGGGAGCAGGTCGCTCAGCAGCGAGCGGTTGAGCAGGTCGACCGCCACGCGGCGGCCGTCGACGTCGACCCGCCGCCGGCGCTCATAGGCTTCCATCACCTCCGGCCCACCGATATCGGCGCCGGCACGGGCGGCGTTGGCCGCGAGCTCGGCCAGGGTGGCGCCGTCGCGGATGCCGAGATTGAGCCCCTGCGCGCCGATGGGCGGGATGATGTGCGCCGCCTCGCCGATCAGCGCGACGCGGCCACGCGCGAAGCTGTCGGCGGTGCGCACGCTCAGCGGGAAGCTGCCGCGCGGGGAGTCGAGCCGCATTGCGCCCAGCACCGAATGGGCGCGCCGCTCGATCGCGCGGGCGAAGGCGTCGGGCGTCATGGCGACCAGCGCCTCGGCCTCGCGGGCGCTGACCACACAGACCACGCTCGAGCGCTGGCCGGGCAGCGGCACCAGCGTGAACGGGCCGGTTTCGGTGTGGAACTCGGTCGAGACGTCGCCATGCGGGCGATCATGGGCGAGGGTCGCGGTCACCGCGACCTGCGGGTAGTCGTGGACCCGCATGCCGATGCCCATCGCGGCGCGGCAGGGCGAGTGCCGCCCGTCCGCCGCGGCGACGAGCGCGGCGTCGACCTGCCCGCCATCCTCGAGCCGGATGCGGATGCCGCCGGGCTCCTTCTCCAGCCGGCTGACCCGGCCCGCCACCCGCTCGATTCCCGCATTCTCCGCCGACGCTGTCTCAAGCGCGGCGAGCAGCGGCTCGTTCTCGATGTTCCAGGCGAAGGCCTCGAGCCCCAGCTCGTCGGCGCGGAAATCGACCTGCGGGGCGCGCAGCAGGCGCTTCGTGCCGTCGATCACCCGCATGATGCGCAGCGGCGAGGCGGAAGGGGCGAGGGCGTCCCACAGCCCGAGCGCGCGCAGCGCCCGGACCGAGCCGTCCATCAGCGCGGTGGCGCGCGGGTCCGGCGCGCGGTCGGGCGCGACGAGCCGGACCGGAAACCCGGCCGAGGCGAAGGCGAGGGCCGCGATGAGGCCGCTGGCGCCACCGCCGACGACGGCGATTTTCTGCCCTATATCCCCATGCGATGTCATACCGATCTCCCTGCGGGCCGGCGGGGCTGTAAGCATGCGCCGGAGTGTGGGATAAGCGGAGCGGCGCGCTCTGGCAATGCGGACCAGAACGGACACATGCTATATGCGTGACGTCGAAGAAGACGGCGGCCGCGACGTTCCTGCGGCTGCGGGAGGAAAATCGGTGGCGGTTACGACCAAGTCGCTCGGCGAGCGTCCGACCCGTCGGCATGCGCTGGCGTTCGCGGTCCATCTGTTCACCGCCTCGGGCGCCGTCTGCGGGCTGATGGCGCTGATGGCGGCGGTCGAGGGGCATTGGGCGCTGATGTTCGCCTGGCTCGGCGCGGCGCTGTTCGTCGACGGGGTCGACGGCACCATGGCGCGGCGCGCGCGGGTCGGCGAGGTGCTGCCGCGCTGGTCCGGCGAGACGCTCGACCTCGTGGTCGACTACCTCACCTATGTGCTGGTGCCGGCCTTCGCGGTGGCGACGGGCGGGCTGATGCCGTTCTGGATGGCGGTGCCGGCGAGCGCGGCGATCCTGCTCACCAGCGCGCTCTATTTCGCCGACACCGCGATGAAGACCGACGACCTGTATTTCCAGGGCTTCCCGGCGGTCTGGAACCTCGTCGTGTTCTATTTCTTCCTGCTGCCGCTCAATAGCTGGGTGGTGGGCGGAACCGTCGCGCTGCTGTCGGTCGCCACCTTCCTGCCGATCAAGTTCGTGCACCCGTTCCGGGTGGTGCGCCTGCGCCTTCTCACCATCGCGCTGCTGGCGCTGTGGGCCGTGCTGGCCGCCGCCGCCGTGATCGACGGGCTACGCCCGCCGGGCTGGATCGTCGCCGGACTGTGCGTGTGCGCGGTCTATTTCCTCCTCTTCGGCCTCATCCCGTGGCGCCGCCTGCGGATGGGTCACGACGACTGATTTCCCGAAGCCGACCGAAAGAGTGCGCATCATGCCGGCAGCAATACGCATCCATGAACTGGGCGGCCCGGACGTCCTCACCTACGAGGACATCACCGTCGGCGAGCCCGGCCCGGGCGAGGTGAAGCTGCGGCACACGGCGATCGGCCTGAACTTCATCGACACCTATTTCCGCAGCGGGCTCTACCCCGCGCCCAACGGCCTGCCGCTCATTCCCGGCAACGAGGCGGCGGGCGTGGTCGAGGCGGTCGGCGAGGGCGTCAACGGGCTGAGGCGCGGCGACCGCGTCGCCTATGGCTCTTCGCTCGGCGCCTACTGCACCGAGCGCGTGATGCCGGCCGCCCTGCTGGTGAAACTGCCCGACGCGATTTCCGACGAGACGGCGGCGGCGATGATGCTGAAGGGCATGACCGCGCGCTACCTGCTGCGCCAGACCTATCCGGTGAAGGCGGGCGACACGATCCTGGTGCATGCGGCGGCGGGCGGCGTCGGGCTGCTGCTGTGCCAGTGGGGCCACCATCTCGGCGCCACCGTGATCGGCACCGCCGGCTCGCCGGAGAAATGCGAGATGGCCCGCGAGGCGGGCGCCGCCTATGTGATCAACTACCGTGAGGAGGACTTCGCCGCCCGGGTGAAGGAGATCACCGAGGGCGCGCTGTGCGACGTGGTCTATGACGGGGTGGGGCAGGCGACCTATCCCGCCTCGCTCGACTGCATCCGCCCGCGCGGGCTGTTCGCCAGCTTCGGCAACGCCTCGGGGCCGATCCAGAATTTCTCGCTGCTCTCCCTGTCGCAGAAGGGCTCGCTCTACGCGACGCGCCCGACCCTCTTCACCCATGTCGCCACGCGCGAGGCGCTGGAGGCCAATGCGGCGGACCTGATGGCCGTCGTCGCCTCGGGTGCCGTCAAGATTCCGGTCAATCAGCGCTACAAGCTGAAGGACGCCGCCGAGGCCCATCGCGACCTCGAATCGCGCCAGACCACGGGTTCCACGGTGCTTTTGCCCTGACCGCGGAATGGCGCGAAACGCGTCAGTTTTCGGACCGGACGGACCAGACTTTAGGCTTGCCCACGGGGGGGAGCATGCCATGCTGCGGAGAGGATCGCCGGTATTCAAAGAGCGAATGAAACGCGAGACCCAGCCCGAGCCCCGCTTGCGTCAGCATGCGCCGTCCGCCGCATGCCGGCCCGCTGACGTGCCGGAGCGCGCGGTCGCGAAGGGCGGCGTATGACGGAAAATCCGCCGAATGCGCTTCCCGCCTCGCTCCTCGAAGCCGTTGCCCTGACCAAGCGCTTCGGCGCGCTTGTCGCCAACGACCATGTCAGCCTCGCCATCCGCGCCGGCGAGACGCACGCGCTGCTGGGCGAGAACGGCGCCGGCAAGTCGACCCTGGTGAAGATGATGTGCGGGCTGCTGCAGCCCGATTCGGGCGAGCTGCTCTATGAGGGCGCGCCGATCGTCTTCCCCGACCCGGCCTCCTCCCGGGCCAGGGGCGTGGGCGTGGTGTTCCAGCATTTCGCGCTGTTCGATGCGCTCACCGTGGTGGAGAACGTCGCGCTCGGCCTGCCGGGGCACGAGCCGCTCTCCGCGCTCGCCGCGCGCATCGACGACTGCGTGCACCGCTACGGGCTCGCGGTAGAGCCCTGGCGGCGGGTGGGCGAACTCTCGGTGGGCGAGCGCCAGCGCGTGGAGATCGTGCGCTGCCTGCTCGGCGACCCGCGCGTGCTCATCCTCGACGAGCCGACCTCGGTGCTGACGCCGGACGAATCGGAAAACCTGTTCCGCACCGTCGACCTGCTGACCGACGAGGGCCGGGCGGTGCTGTTCATCTCGCACAAGCTCGACGAGGTGCGGCGCCTGTGCCACCGCGCCACCGTGCTGCGCGGCGGCCGCTTCATCGCCGAGGTGGACCCGAAGGCGGAGACGGCGGGCAGCCTCGCCCGCCTCATGGTCGGCGCCGAGGTGCCGCGCCTGCCGCGCGTGCTGGAGCACGAGCTCGGCGAGCCGCGCCTGCTGATCCGCAACCTCAACATTCCCGGCGACGGCTCGCGCGGCTCGGCGCTGCGCGACGTCAATCTGGAGATCCGCGCCGGCGAGATCGTCGGCATTGCCGGCGTGGCGGGCAACGGCCAGACCACGCTGTTCGAGGTGCTGTCCGGCGAGAAGCTGGCGGACGACCAGGAATCCATCGTCATCGACCGCGTGCCGGCCGGCGGGCTCGGCCCGACCGAGCGGCGGGCGCTGCGCGCCGGCTTCGTGCCGGAGGAGCGGCTCGGCCACGCCGCCGCGCCCGACATGCGGCTCTCCGACAACGTGCTGCTGACCACCCACAGCGACGGCGCCATCGTCAAGCTCGGCGTGGTGCGCCATTCGGTGCTGAACGCGCGCTTCCAGGAGATCGTGAAGCGCTTCGACGTGCGCTTCGGCGGGCGCGACCCGAAGGCGCGGCGCCTGTCGGGCGGCAATCTGCAGAAATTCGTCATCGGCCGCGAGGTGCTGCGCGATCCGGTGCTGATCATCGTCGACCAGCCGACCTGGGGCGTCGACGCCGCCGCCGCGGCCTTCATCCGCAACACGTTGCGCGAGAAGGCGGCCGAGGGCTGCGCGGTGCTGGTGATCAGCCAGGACCTCGACGAACTGCTGGAATTCACCGACCGCATCGCGGTGATGTGCGAGGGGCGTCTCACCGTGCCGGTTCCGGTCGCGGAGACCTCGCGCGAGGCGATCGGCCTTGCCATGGGCGGTGCCGAGGATGGCGGGGAGGGCGTCCATGCCGCTTAGGCTGGAACGGCAGGAGAACGTGCCCGCGATCGGGCTGGTCGCGGCGCCGCTGGTGGCTCTGGTGTTCACGCTGGTCGTCGGTGCGGTGATGTTCGCCGCGCTCGGGCAGGACCCGCTGCGCGCCTTCAGCGTCTATTTCATCGAGCCGCTGCTCGACCCCTACACGCAGCAGGAGCTGGTGGTGAAGGCGTGCCCGCTGATGCTGATCGGCGTCGGCCTCGCCTTCTGCTACCGCGCCAACCGCTGGAACATTGGTGCCGAGGGCCAGTATGTGGCCGGCGCCGTGGTCGGCTCCTGGCTCGCCCTCGCCACCCACGGCACCGATGCCGGCCCCTGGGTGCTGCCCGCCATGCTGGCGCTGGGCTTCGTCGGCGGTGCGCTGTGGGGGCTGATCCCGGCCTTCCTGCGCGTGCGCTTCGGCTCCAGCGAGATCCTGACCTCGCTGATGCTGGTCTATGTCGCCCAGCTCGGGCTCGACTACCTGGTCCGCGGCCCGTGGAAGGACCCGCAGGGCTTCAACTTCCCGCAGAGCGTGACCTTCGACGACAACGCCATCATGCCGCTGCTGTCCGACGAGGGGCGCCTGCATGCGGGCATCATCATCGCGGTGGTGGTGGTGATCGCGGCGACCTTCGTGCTCGGGCGCACGCTGATCGGCTTCTCGATCGAGCTCGGCGGCTCGGCCCCGCGCGCGGCGGCCTTTGCCGGCTTCGACGAGCGGCGCGTCACCTATGGCGTGTTCGCGGTCTCGGGCGGCCTCGCCGGGCTCGCAGGCATCATCGAGGTGGCGGGGCCGATCGGCAATCTCCAACCCTCGATCTCGCCGGGCTACGGCTTCACCGCCATCATCGCGGCGATGCTCGGCCGGCTGCACCCGGTGGGCATCCTCGTCGCCAGCCTGGTGCTGGCGCTGACCTATATCGGCGGCGAGGCGGCTCAGATCACCATGCGCATGCCGTTCGACGTCACCCGCGTGTTCCAGGGAACGTTGCTGATCGCGATCCTCGCGGCGGACGTGCTGGTGCGCTACCGCATCCGGCGCGTGGAGGGGACGAGCCATGCTTGATGCCGCCATCATCGGCGCCGTGCTCGCGAGCATCGTCGCCGCCGCCACCACGCTGCTGCTGGCCTCGATCGGCGAGCTGGTGGCCGAGCGGGCGGGCACGCTCAATCTCGGCGTCGAGGGCATGATGATCGTCGGCGCCGCGGTGGGCTACGCCGCCGCCTACGGCTCCGGCAGCCTGATCCTCGGCACCATCGCGGCCATGCTGGCGGGCACGCTGCTCTCCCTCGTCTTCGCCGGCCTCGCGATATGGCTGGCGGCGAACCAGGTGGCCTCGGGCCTCGCCACCACCATTCTCGGCCTCGGCCTTGCCGGCCTCATCGGCTCGCCCTTCGTCGGCACCACGCTCACCGCCGCGCCCGCCCTGCACATCCCGGTCCTCAGCGACCTGCCGATCGTCGGGCCGGTGCTGTTCGGGCAGGACGCCTTCGCCTATGCCTCGATCGCGCTGCTCGCCATCGTGGCCTACGGGCTCGCCCGCACACGAGCCGGGCTGGTGCTGCGCGCGGTCGGCGAAAGCCATGTGGCGGCCCATGCGCTGGGCCATCCGGTGCGCAGGATCCGCACGCTGGCTGTGATGTTCGGCGGCGCCTGCGCGGGGCTGGCGGGGGCGCAGCTCTCGCTCGCCTACACGCCGTTCTGGGCCAGCGACATGACCGCCGGGCGCGGCTGGATCGCGCTGGCGCTGGTGGTGTTCTCGGCCTGGCGCCCGCTGTGGCTGCTCGGCGGCGCCTACCTGTTCGGCGCGGTCTCGATCCTGCAGCTCCACGTGCAGGGCTTCGGCCTCGGCATTCCCTCGCAGCTTCTTTCCTCGCTGCCCTATCTGGCGACGATCGCCGCACTTGTGGTGATATCGGCGCTGAAGCGCGGGCAGGGCGCGCCCGCCTCGCTCGGCGTGCCGTTCGTTCCGGACCGCTGAGGCGGGGCCGGAGCCGTTCAATCCGGCCGCTCCGCGCGGCCCAGCCTCCGCGGTCACGGCCGCGCGGAGGCGGTTCTCCAGCGGTCGTGAAGGATGGGAACGGAGACGTCCATGCGGAAGATCCTGTCGACGGCGCTGGCACTGGCCGCGGGGCTCGCCCTCGCCGGCATGGGTGGCGTGCAGGCGCACGCGGCCGACAAGAAGGTCAAGGCGGCCTGGATCTATATCGGTCCGGTCGGCGATTTCGGTTGGTCGTACCAGCACGACCAGGGCCGCAAGGCGGTGGAGAAGGAGTTCGGCGACAAGGTCGAGACCACCTATGTCGAGAACGTGCCGGAAGGCCCCGACGCCGAGCGCGTGATCGAGCAGCTCGCCCGCGCCGGCAACGACATCATCTTCACCACCTCGTTCGGCTACATGGAGCCGACGCTGAAGGTCGCCAAGCGTCATCCCAAGACCTTCTTCGAGCACGCCACCGGCTACAAGCAGGCCAAGAACATGGCGACCTACAACGCCAAGTTCCATGAGGGCCGCTACATCATCGGCCAGATCGCGGCCAAGATGTCCAAGTCCGGCACCATCGGCTACATCGCCTCGTTCCCGATCCCGGAAGTGATCTCGGGCATCGATTCGATGATGCTCGGCGCGCAGTCGATCAACCCGGACATCAAGATCAAGATCGTCTGGGTGAACTCGTGGTTCGACCCGGCCAAGGAGGCCGACGCGGCCAAGGCGCTGATCGACCAGGGCGCGGACATCATCGCCCAGCACACCGACAGCCCGGCCGCCATGCAGGTCGCCGAGGCGCGCGGCGTGAAGGCGTTCGGCCAGTCCTCCGACATGATCAGCTTCGGCCCGCACGCGCAGCTCACCTCGATCGTCGACAACTGGGCGCCCTATTACATCGAGCGCGTCAAGGAGGTGATGGACGGCACCTGGAAGTCGACCGACACCTGGGCCGGCCTGAAGGACGGCGAGGTGCAGATGGCGCCCTACACCAACATGCCCGACGACGTGAAGAAGATGGCCGAGGATACCGAGGCCAAGATCAAGTCGGGCGAGCTGAACCCCTTCCAGGGCCCGATCTACAACCAGGCCGGCGAGCTGGTGGTCAAGGAGGGCGAGGTGCTGCCCGACAAGGACATCCTCTCGCTGAACTGGTACGTGAAGGGCATCGACGACACGGTACCGGGCAAGTAGGCCGACGGCCGACGGCGCGAGCCCTGGCGGCAGGCGATCAGGGCCCGCCGGCACAGGCTCCGGGCCTGGCCGGCGTTCGCTCCGTGCCCGGCTCTGCGGCACTTCCGGCGGCGCGCCGCACGCCGCCGCCGGACCGGGCGGTCCGCAGGGCGCGTTGCCAAAGGGCCGTTCCTGTGCGATTGCGCAGCCGGGCGGCGCTGCGCGGATCGCGGGCAGGCCCCGCCCGGAGGCGCCGCACCGACACCATGAGCATCCCGCTGGACATCGCCGCGCTGGGTGAGCGCGCGGCGAGCATGATCGAAGAGCTCGGCGCGATCTCGCAGTCGCCCGACAATCTCACCCGTTTCTTCCTCACCCCCGAGCACCGCCGCGCGGCCGATCTCGTCGGCCGCTGGATGCGCGAGGCCGGGCTCGAAGTCAGCGAGGACGCGCTCGGCACGGTGCGCGGCCACTGGCACCCCGCCGGCCCCGACGCGCCGCGCCTGCTGATCGGCTCGCACATCGACACCGTCGCCGACGCCGGCAAGTATGACGGCAGCATGGGCGTCGTCCTCGCCATCCTCGCCATGCAGGCGATCACGCGGCTCGGCCTCACCCGGCCCTACGGCATCGACGTGCTCGCCTTCGGCGACGAGGAGGGCACACGCTTTCCCACCACGCTCTCGGCCTCCGGCGCGGTGGCGGGCATCTTCTCGCCGGCCAACCTTGCCATGGTGGACCCCGACGGCGTCAGCTACCGCGAGGCGCTCGTCGCCTATGGCAAGGACCCGGACGACATTCCCGCCGCGGCCTACGACCCCGACAAGGTGATCGCCTATGTCGAGGCGCATATCGAGCAGGGGCCGGTGCTTGAGGCGGAGGGCGAGCCGCTGGGCGTCGTCACAGCCATCGCCGGCGCCTCGCGGCTGTCGGTGACGGTGACGGGCGAGGCGGGCCATGCGGGCACCGTGCCCATGCGCATGCGCCATGACGCGCTGCTCGGCGCCGCCGAGATGGCGCTGGCGGTCGAGCGCATCGCCCGCGCGGACAAGCACGGCATGGTCGCCACGGTGGGCCGGATGCACATCGATCCCGGCTCGATCAACGTCATCCCCTCGCGCGTGGTGTTCACCGTCGACCTGCGCTCGGGCTCGGACACCTCGCGGCGCGACGCGCTGACCCGCTTCGAGCGCGAGGCGCACCGCATCGCCGGCCAGCGCCAGCTCGGCGTCGTCATCTCGGCGTTCCACGAGGTGGCGACCGTGCCCTGCTATCAGGACCTGCAGCTTCGCCTGCGCCGTGCCATTACCGATGTCGACCATCGCGCCATCGCCATGCCCTCGGGTGCGGGGCATGACGGGCAGGCGATGTCCAAGCTCTGCCCGATCGGCATGCTGTTCGTGCGCTGCCGGGGCGGGATAAGCCACAATCCGGCGGAATTCGCCTCGCCGCAGGACATGGGACTTGCGGCGGCGGCTCTGGTGCGGTTCATCGAGCGCTTCCAACTTCCGCATCTGGAAAACGACACCAGCGGAGCAGAGACGTGACCCTTTCCGACGACGACAGCGCGCAGCTCCTGGCCCGCGAGGTCGAGTTCCTCAAGGCCCTCGTGCGCGTGCCGAGCGACAACCCGCCGGGCGACTGCGCGCCGCATGCCGAGATCGCCGGCCGGCTGCTCGAGGAGATGGGGTTCGCCGTCGAGCACCATGCGGTGCCCGAGCCCTTCGTGAAGACCTACGGCATGAAGTCGGTGGTCAACCTGCTCATCCGCGAGCGCTTCGGCAGCGGCGAGGGGCCGACAATCGCCCTCAACGCCCATGGCGACGTGGTGCCGCCGGGCGAGGGCTGGGCCTTCGACCCCTATGGCGCCGAGGAAAAGGGCGGGGCGATCTACGGGCGCGGCGCGGCGGTCTCCAAGTCGGACTTCGCCACCTATGCCTTCGCCCTGCTGGCGCTCAAGCAGCGCCCGGAAGGGCTCGACGGCACGGTGGAGCTGCATCTCACCTATGACGAGGAGGCCGGCGGCTTTCTCGGGCCGAAATGGCTGCTCGAGCACGAGCTGACCAAGCCCGACTATGCCATCTCCGCCGGCTTCTCCTATGCGGTGGTGATCGCCCATAATGGCTGCCTGCATCTCGAGGTCATCGTGCACGGGCGCCAGGCCCATGCCGCCATGCCCGAGACCGGGGCCGACGCGCTGGAGGCGGCGACCGGCATCCTCGACGCCATCTATGCCGAGCGCCGCCGGCTCTACGGCATCACCAGCACCACGCCGGGCATCGGCTCGCCGAAGATCACGGTCGGGCTGATCTCGGGCGGCATCAACACCAATGTGGTGCCGGACCGCATCGCCATGCGGATCGACCGCCGGCTGACGCCGGAGGAAGACGGCGAGACGGTGGAGGCGGAGCTCGCCGCGCTGATCGAGGCCGCGGCGGAGGGACGGGCGGGCATCGAGGTCGAGTGCCGCCGCATTATCCTCGCCGAGCCGCTGCGCACGGTGCCGGGGACCGAGAAGCTGGTCGAGACGATCCAGAAGCACGCCGCCGAGGTGCTGGGCGAGGTGCCGCCCGCCACCGCGGTGCCGCTCTACACCGACGCGCGCCACTACACGGCGGCCGGCATCCCGACCGTGCTCTACGGCGCCGGGCCGCGCTCCATCCTCGAGGCCAATGCCCATGCCGCCGACGAGCATGTGCGCATTTCCGACCTCGCGGCGGCGACCAAGGTAATCGAGGGTACGCTGCGCGATCTGCTCACGCCGGCGGAGTAGCGACGCCGGCGAACGGAGGCTCGCCGGCCGGGCTTCGGCCGGCTGCCCCGGGAATTAGACGCGCGGCGCGTAAGGCGCGTCGCGCGAGGGCGCTCTAGAAACCGACCGCCGTGCCGTGCAGGTCGTAGGCGTCCGCCCGCTCGATCTTCACGGTGGCGATCTCGCCGACCCTGAGCGGGCGGCGCGAGGCGACATGGACGACGCCGTCGATCTCCGGCGCGTCGGCCTTGGAGCGGCCGACCGCGACCGTCGGGCCGACCGAATCGATGATCACCTGCTGGCGCGTGCCGACCTTGCGGCGGAGCCGGCGCGCGCTGATCTTCTGCTGCGCGCTCATGAAGCGGTCCCAGCGCTCCTGCTTCACCTCTTCCGGCACGGGCGCGCCGAGCTCGTTCGCCGGGGCGCCGGCGACCGGCTCGTATTTGAAGCAGCCGACGCGGTCGAGCTCGGCCTCGTCGAGGAAGTCGATCAGCTCCTGGAACTCGGCCTCGGTCTCGCCGGGGAAGCCGACGATGAAGGTCGAGCGCAGGGTGAGGTCGGGGCAGGCGGCGCGCCAGGCCTGTATGCGCGCCAGCGTCTTCTCCTGCGCGGCGGGGCGCTTCATGCGCTTCAGCACGCTGGGCGAGGCGTGCTGGAACGGGATGTCGAGATAGGGCAGTACCACCCCGTCCGCCATCAGGCCGATCACCTCGTCGACATGGGGATAGGGGTAGACGTAGTGCAGGCGCACCCAGGCCCCGAGCGTGCCGAGCTCGCGGGCGAGGTCGAGGAAGCGCGTGCGCACCTCGCGCGCGTCGCCGTTCCCGTCCTTCCACAGGCTCGGCGCGTAGCGGGTGTCGATGCCATAGGCGGAGGTGTCCTGCGAGATGACGAGGAGCTCCTTCACCCCGGCCGCCACCAGCTTCTCGGCCTCGCGCAGCACATCGCCGGCCGGCCGGCTGACGAGGTCGCCGCGCAGCTTGGGGATGATGCAGAAGGTGCACCGATTGCTGCAACCTTCTGAAATCTTGAGATAAGCGTAGTGCCGCGGCGTCAGCTTGATGCCCTGCGGCGGCACCAGATCGAGGAACGGGTCGTGCCGCGGCGGCACCGCCTGATGGACGGCGGCGAGCACGCTCTCATATTGCTGCGGCCCGGTGACGGCGAGCACGCCGGGATGGGCGGCGCGAATCTGCTTCGGCTCGGCGCCCATGCAGCCGGTGACGATGACCTTGCCGTTCTCCTTCAGCGCCTCGCCGATGGCGGCGAGGCTTTCCGCCTTGGCGCTGTCCAGGAAGCCGCAGGTGTTGACGATGACGAGGTCGGCACCCTCGTGCCGGCGCGAGAGCTCGTAGCCCTCCGAGCGCAGGCTGGTGACGATGCGCTCGGAATCGACGAGCGCCTTGGGACATCCGAGCGAGACGAAGGAAATGCGCGGTGCGTCGCCGCCGCGTGCGTCGTTGAGGGCGTCGGAGGACGCGATATTCGCCATGTTCGGTTCGGCCCGGCTTTATAAGGATCGCGAGCGGTTAATGGAGCCGGGCGCGCTCGTCAACTCACGAGGGCGCGCCCGGCGGGCCCGCGTCGACGATCGCGCCCGCCCTCATCCATGCCAGCCGGGAATCCGCACCGGTCCCGCGATGCCGGGTCGGTAAGGGGCCTCAGGCCGCCTTGTCGCTCATCGAGAGCTCGATGACGCTCTCGAACAGCTCGACCTCGGGATGGCCGAGATAGAGCGGCTTGTTGCCGCCGGCATTGCGGTGCGCGGCGCGGAACGCCTCGGAACGGGTCCAGGCCTCGAAATCGGCCTTGGAGCGCCAGATCGTGTGGGAGGCGTAGAGCGTGTGGTCCTCGCGGTCGGGGCCGCGTAGCAGGCTGAAGGTGACGAAGCCGGGCACGCTGGTGAGCTGGCTGTCACGCTCGCGCCAGACGGTTTCGAAATCGGCTTCGGCGCCCTTCTTTACCTTGAAGCGGTTCATGGCGAGAAACATCGCGCGATCTCCTTGGCTTGGCCCGGCCCGCCAGACTTACCCGAAGCGCCGGCCCCGGTCGATGCTTCGTTCGGGCAAAAAAAGGGGGCGGCCGAAGCCGCCCCGCGGACATCCGGGAGAGACAACCGAACGCCGGATTACTTCAGCTTGTCGACGTCGATGCCGAGGGTGATGGCGCCGACCGCCTGGTCCTTGTCGGAGATGGTCATGCTGACCTGGGCGATGTGCTTGCCGCCGTCTTCCTCGACCGCGTCGACGAAAATCGCGTCCGGACCCGCGCCGTAGGACTTCTGCCACTTGGCCTCGTCCGCCTGCCACATGTCCGAGGTGCCGTCGGTCTGCGCGACGTTGAGGCCGCGGTTGTCCATGACGAAGGCCTCGGTGATGACGCCGCCCGAGGCGTTCTTCTTCTCGACCAGGAAGGCCGCGGCGTCGTTCTTCATGGTGCTGTCCATGAGCGCCTGGTCCTTGGCCTTCCACTTGTTGTCGAGGTCGGTGATGTCGGTCTGCATGAGCCGGGCATGCTTCTTGTTGGACTCGACGATCGCCGCGATGATCACCGGGTCGCTCAGCCAGGGCTGGACGTTCTTCTGCACATAGGCGGTCACCGGCTTGACGTGGGCTGCCTCGTCCTGCGCGAAGCTCGGGGCGACGCCCACAAGGGTCATCGCCGCCGCGACCGCGGCAATCTGGATACGGATGTTCATGACGTTTCCTCCTCAGGGCGGTCTTTCTGCCGCCCGGTCGCAACGTAACATGAAGTATCAACTATAAGGCAATAGGTATTAGACGCTGCATAGCAGCATGAAAGGTCGATGACGCTTCGCAATAGCGAAATAATCGAAAATCATTATGTAGTATATATGTCTATTTTTCCCGCCGCGCGCGATCGATCTGATAATGTTCAGCATCCACGGTCAAGGTCGCGAGGGTGTCCTGATTTGGTGGCAATGAAATCATTCCGCCGCTGCGTAAAGTGGTGGCATGCCACCAGTAATATTATGGGCGGGCCGCGGCGTGCGCGCCAAGTCGCTGGAATGCCACATTCCATGTACGATGCGCCATATTCTTCATGGCAAAAAGTCTCGGTGGATTTCACCAAAAGGTGTGGCCGAATTGTCATGGCCGTCGTGTAAAGTGCTAAAGTCAGCTATCGATTTTGTTGACAGTGTCATTTCGGTCCGCACAGCGGCACACCGGACGGACGGAACACCGGCAGCGCCAAATGCCACAAGGAGATTCCGCGCCATGACCATCAGCTACACGCCCACCCAAAGCGCAGGCCCGCTCGCCCCCGTGGCGCCGGCCACGCCCCGCATTCGTGCCCTGACCGTGCATGTCGGCAGCGAGGTTCTCGAGATCAGCTCGCTGGACAGCGCGATCGCGCTGATACGTTCGCTGCGCCACGACCGGCTCGGCCATTTCGCCGAGATGCTGCTGGCGCAGATGGAATCGGCGCGCACGCCCGAGCAGAAGACGGAGGCCTGGGTCGCCTTCGAGACCTGGTCGGTGGCCTGCGGGCTCCTGCCGGACCATCCGAGCTGGCGCAGCGCGGCCTGAAACCGCCAACGCGAGCGTGTGCGCCCGACCCGGGCGCGCGCGGGGAAGCTGCCTTGAGATTGCCTTGGCCGTGCGGTTGGCTTCGGAAGAGGTCTTCCGTCGGGTAGAGGTCGAGGCATTGGCGGCACGGTGAGGGTAATCGAGCGTTTTTTCTTCCTGCTGGCCTCGTTTCTGGCGGTGCTGCCGGCTCTCACCGTGTGGTCTCCCGCCCCGGCCGAAGCGCAGGATCAGCCCGCTGCCGCGGCGCAGCCGCCGCTGGTGCTGCTGCTCGACGGGCTGGGCGTCTATGTCGAGACCGACTATGTCGGTGTCTCGGCCCTGGCGCGGCCGCTGCGCCAGCAGGGCTTCCGCACCCGGACCGATACCCACCTGATGAACAAGACCAGGGGGATCGTGCCGGACATCATCATCGGCCATTCGATGGGCGGCGACACGGCCCTGCGCTATGCGCGCAAGCTCGTCGCCTCCGGCCAGCCGGCGCCCCTGGTCATCACCATAGATGCCGCGCCGGCGCCGCCCTCCTGCCCGGTGGCGCGCTGCATCAACATTCACGGGCCCGGCTTTCCCAATGTGCGCGGCGCGCTCAACATCGACGCCTGGGCATCGGGGGCGAAGTTCGTGGCCCATGCGCAGCTGCCGACCCATCCGGCGGTCGAGGCGATCATCCTCAACAGGACGTCCGACTTCATGAGGCAGCGCGAAGCGCGGGCCGTACCGACACCGCCGACCGCTCCGGCGGAGGCGGAGCAGGGCGCGCCCGCCGCCTCGTCATCCTCCTCCGCGCCAGCGGCCTCTACGGCGCCGGCCAAGCCGCAATGGACGGCTCCGGGCTGGTCGGCCCCGAACTGGAGCTTTCCCGGCATGAACCTCAACGGCGGGTAGGTCTGCCGCCGTGGGGCGGCGGTTCGGGCGTCTAGGGCGTCTTCTCGCCCCAGCGGCAGACCGTGCCGCTGTCGAGCCCGAACAGGTCGAGTGCCCGGCCGACGCTGTGGCGGACCATCTCGTCGATCGACTGCGGGCGTGCGTAGAAGGCGGGCACGGGCGGCATGACGATGGCGCCCATCTCGGTCGCTTGCGCCATGCTGCGCAGATGGCCGAGATGCAGCGGCGTCTCGCGCACCATCAGCACCAGCCGGCGCCGCTCCTTCAGCACCACGTCGGCGGCGCGGGTGAGCAGGCCGCTGGTCACGCCGGTGGCGATCTCCGACAGGCTGCGGATCGAGCATGGCACCACCAGCATGCCCATGGTGCGGAACGAGCCGCTGGAGATGGCGGCGCCGATGTCGTCGGCCTTGTAGGTGACGCTGGCGAGCGCCTGCACCTCGGCCACCTTCAGCCGGGTCTCGTGCGCCAGCGTGATCTGCGCCGAGCGGGTCATCACGAGATGGGTCTCGATGCCAAGTCCGCGCAGCATCTCCAGCGCGCTCACGCCGTAGATCGCGCCCGACGCGCCGCTGATGCCGACGATCAGCCGCCGCGGGCCGGGCGCGCCCGCCGATGCCGGGATGTCGCTCAAATGCGGAACTCGTCGCCGCGCTTGCGACCCTGCGACAGGTCGACGAACAGCTCGTCGAGCGGCATCGGGCGGCGGGTGAGCCCCTGCTCGTGCGAATAGCCGGCGAGTGTCTCCAGCGTTTGGCGGTTCTTCCCGGTAAGGCCGTATTCCCACGGGTCCTTGCCGAGAACCTCCTCCTGCTCCTCCCACGCCTCGCGATACCAGGCGAGGGGCACGAGGCGCGGGTTCTCCATCCGCTTCATGGCGATCGCCTTGGCCTCGTTGAACGCGTGGAACATGTTGATCGCCACCCACGGATGCTGCGCTAGCACCTCGTTCTTGATGCCAAGCACATGCATGATCGGGAAGATTCCCGTCTTCTTATAATACGCCTGCTCCTCGGCCTTGTAGTCCGGGAACAGGCGGCCGACGCGCGGGTCCTTGTTGACGATCGGCTTGATCAGGCTGGAATGGATGAGCGCGTCGATCTCGCCCTCCGCCAGCATCGTCTCCACCGACTTGTCGTGCGACAGCCGGTTCAGCCGAAGCCCGGGCGGCGGCACGAAGTCGACGTCCTCGTCGAGCTCGGCATACCAGTCGATCGACTTGTGCGGCACCCCGTATTCATGCTCGAGGATGCCACGCATCCAGTGGCCGGCGGTGACCAGGAACGACTTGATGCCGACCTTCCTGCCGATCAGATCGCTCGGCTTGGTGATGCCCTTCGAGGTGTTGATGTAGACGAAGCCGTGGCGGAAGCGTCGGTGCAGGAACACCGGCAGGGCGTTGAGCTCGTAGCCGTAGTCGCGCGCCACCACATAGGACGAGGCGGAGGTCTCGGCCATGTCGAAGTCGCCATTGCGCAGGAAGCGCCAGTGCCGCGTCGTCGAATCCATCGAGGTCAGCACGGTGAGGTCGATGCCGTCCGGCTTGACGACGCCCTCCTTCAGGGGGCGCACAATCTCGTAGTCGCCACAGGCCAGGGTCAGCGGAATCTTGACGGACATGGGGGTTCCTTGCGCTGGGAGAGCCGCGGGTGCGGTGCGTGAGCGAGGCGTCACATGGAGGGGAAGAACGGGCGGAGCGCCGGGAACATCTGGCCCAGCACCGTCTCCGGCCACGGGATGTGGATGATCTGGTCGAACAGCACGTAGATGAAGAGCGTCAGGATGATCGCCTGCGGCAGCACCAGCTTCCACGGCTCGCGCCCTTCCAGCCGCATGAAGGCGACGACGAAGATCGGCACGGTCGGGATCAGGCCGATCAGGGCCATCGAGACCATGAAGCCGAGCAGCCAGCCGAAGAAGACCGACGCGCGCAGCAGCACGGTGCGGCGCGGCAGGTGGCCGGTGTCGGATTCGAGATCCATGTGGATCCGGTCCCCGACCTCGTGGCGCGCCGAGCCTTCCGCGTCGAGCCCGGCCGGCACCGGCGGCAGGAACATCCGGTTGAGCAGGCTGATGGTCGCGAGGACGAGCGCGATGCCGCCCACCGTCGCCGGCACGATCATCGCGTTCTGGCGCCAGCCCGAGGCCTGCCAGAGCATCACCGCGAACAGCGCGATCAGCGCCACCGTGAACAGGTCGCTGGCGTGGAAATGCGGGCGCGGGGAAAACCGCGAGGTGACGCCCCGTATGCCGCCCAGCGCGCGGATGTCCTGCACCAGCGGGCGCATCAGCCCGTAGAAGGCGAGGGCGAACAGAAGGATCACCAGTGGCCGGGTGAACCAGTCCACGCCGTAGCGCTCGACCGAAATGAACAAGTAGCGCTCGATCGTGTCGCCGAGCACGAAGCCGAGGATGAGCGGCGCGCGCGGCCAGTTGAGCTGCTTCATGACCCAGCCGAAAATGCCGAGCAGCAGCAGCGCGTAGAGGTCGCCCCAACTGCGCGAGCCCTCGAACGCGCCGATATAGATGATGCCGAGCACCGACGGCAGGATCAGCGTGTAGCGCAGGGTGGCGAGCCGGGCGAAGTGGCCGCTGAACAGGTAGCAGATGCCTGCGCCCAGCACGTTGGCGATCGCGATCGACCACACCATCGAATAGGAGAGCTGGAGGTGCTTGGTCAGCATGTCCGGCCCGGGCACCAGCCCGTGGAACAGGAACGCGCCGAGCAGCACCGCCATGCCCGCGCTTCCCGGCACGCCGAAGGCGATGGTCGGGATGAGGGCGCCGCCTTCCTTCGCGTTGTTCGAACTCTCCGAGGCGATGACGCCGCGCACGTCGCCCTTGCCGAAGGTCTTGGCGGCATCCTTCTCGGTGCGCAGGGCGTGGCCATAGGCGAGCCAGTCGATCACCGAGCCGCCGATGCCGGGAATGATGCCGAAGCCGGCGCCGATCCAACTGCAGCGCAGCACGAGCCACCAGTTGCGGAAGCAGTCGCGCGCGCCCTGCAGCATGCCGGTGGCGATGCTGTAGCGCGCCGTCGGCGAGATCGAGGTGCGCGCGATCAGCAGGTCGCACAGCTCGGGCAGCGCGAACAGGCCGAGAATCAGCGGCATCAGCGGCAGGCCGTCCCACAGGTAGAAGCTGCCGAGCGTCCAGCGCAGCGTGCCGGTCTGCGGGTCGGCGCCGATCATGGCCAGCATCACGCCGAGGCAGGCGGCAACGAGGCCGCGCAGCGGGGCCTTGCCGGAGAGCACGGCGACGGCGGAAATGCCGAACACGGCGAAGGCCAGCAGTTCGGGCGAGCCGACATAGAGCACGATCGGCTGCAGCAGGGGCAGGGTGAAGCCCATCAGCACGGCGCCGAACAGGCCGCCCAGCATGGACGACATATAGGCCGCGCTCAGCGCTCGCCCGGCCTCGCCGCGCTTGGCCATCGGCAGGCCGTCGAGCACGGTGGCGGCCGAACCCGCGCCGCCCGGCACGCCAAACATGATCGCCGGAATGGGATCGCCGGTGGCTGTGGTCGCACCTAGCCCGAGCAGGAAGGCGAAGGCGGTGTAGGTGTCCATGCCGACCGTGAAGGGCAGCAGCAGCGCGGTGCCCGCCAGCCCGCCGATGCCCGGCAGAATGCCCACGACGATGCCGAGCAGCACGCCCAGGCCCAGGAACATGAGCCGATGGACGTCCATCAGGATCAGCAGGGCCTGGCCTGCCGCGTCGATCATCGATCCGTCCACAATTCCCCCTCGTGGCGCTTGTAGCCGCCTCCCGGGCGGCGACCCGATTTTGGAAGGTCCGCGGCTTGCATCTCCGCGTGTCATGGAGGCGGGCGTTTCGGTCCGCCATTCGGTCGATCTTCCGGCACAAAATCGCAGCTTTCAACCGAAAAAATGACAATGTGCAAATTTTGCTACTTCAGGCCAAAAATGTTTCGCTAAGTTAGTAGACCATTGGTTTCCCACGCTTAGCGCCCCCGCCCTGGCGTCGCCGATGCCGCCGTAACTGGGAACTTGGCAGGGAAATCGTACGATCGTGCTGACTGTTAAAAAAACGGCACTTGGGTTGATTTTGGAACAAGACCTGCGTTAGCTTCCGCCGCGAAGGTGCTGACATCGCCGTCCCGCCGCTGCGGCAGGGGATGGCCCGGCGGCGCATCCCGAGCCGCTATGCAGGTTTCCATATGACAAACACGATGCTGACGACCCTGAGCAAACCACAGCTCGCCGCGAACTATGCGTCGGGCCTGTGGTGCGACGAGACGGTGTATGCGCTGGCGCTCGGCCACGCGCAGCGCACGCCCGATGCTCCGGCCGGACGCAATTCCTCGGGCGTCGTCAGCTATGGAGAACTGGTGGAGGCGGCCGATCGGCTGGCGGCGGATCTGGCGGCGGCGGGCGTCGCCCCGGGCCAGCGCGTCGCGGTGTGGATGCCGAGCCGGATCGAGACCATGGTCGCCTTGCTGGCCTGCTCGCGCAACGGCTATGTCTGTTGCCCGTCCCTGCACCGCAACCACACCGTCGCCGAGATCATCGAGCTGGTCGAGCGCATGCACGCGGCGGCGGTGATCACCGAGCGCGGCTACGGCGCGGATGGCGACCGGCACGACTTCCTCAAGGCCCTGGAAGGATGCACCGGCGTGCGCCGCGTCCATGCGCTGCCGCCGCGGCGCGCCGGGGAGGTCGGCGAGCGCCTGTTCCCGGCGATCGCGGCCGGCGGCGACGACCTGCCGGTGGCGCAGGACGCGAATGCGGTGCTCTATCTCGCCTTCACCTCCGGCACGACGGGCAGGCCGAAGGGGGTGATGCATTCGGCGAACACGCTGCTCGCCAATGCGCGCGCCATCGTCGCCGACTGGTCGATCGACCGGCACTCCGTCATCTATACGCTGAGCCCGCTCAGCCACAATCTCGGCTTCGGCGCCATGATCGCCGCGCTTCTTGTCGGGGCGGAGCTGGTGGTCCACGACCTGCCGGCGCGCTCCAGCATCGCCGAGCGGATCGTCGAGACCGGCACGACCTTCATGTTCGGCGTGCCGACCCACGCCATCGACCTGCTGCGCGAGCTCGAGGCGCGGGGCTGGTCGGAGGTCGGCAAGCTGAAGGGCTTCCGCATTTCCGGGGCGGCGGCCCCGCGCGACGTTGTCGCGCGCCTGCTGCAGCACGGCGTGGTGCCGCAGAGCGGCTACGGCATGACCGAGGCCGGCTCGCACCACTACACGCTGCCGGACGACGATCCCGAGCTCATCGTCAGCAGCTCCGGCCGCGCCTGCCGCGGCTTCGAGGTGCGCATCTGGTCGACCGAGAATCCCGAAATCGAGGTGCCGGCCGGCACGGTCGGGCAGATCGGCAGCCGCGGCGCCAGCCTGATGCTGGGCTATTTCGACGACCAGAGCGCCACCGAAGGCTCCTTCAACGCCCAGGGCTGGTTCATGACCGGCGACCTCGGCTGGATGGACGAGGCCGGCTATCTGCGCATCAGCGGCCGCAAGAAGGACGTCATCATCCGCGGCGGCCACAACATCTATCCGGCCCGCATCGAGGCGCTCGCCATGCGCCACCGCGACGTCGAGCGCGTCGCCGCCGTGCCGGTGGCCGACGAGCGGCTGGGCGAGAGGGTCTGCCTCGCCGTGATGCCGGTCGCGGGCCGCACAGTGACCGGGGCGCAGATGCTGGAGCACCTCGACGCCGAGGGCCTCTCCAAGTTCGACATGCCCGAATACTTTCTGCTGCTCGACGACATTCCGCTGACGGCGAGCGGCAAGATCCTCAAGCGCGACATCATCGACCGAGTGCGCGCGGGCACGCTCGTGCCGGTCTCGGTGCGCTGGCAGAGCAAGCCGGCGACGGGCTCGACGGGAGAGGGCGGCACGCCCGCCATGGCGGCCTCGCCGGCGCAGGGCGATTGAGGGCATGACGAGCGGCCCAGGCCCCGAGAACGGGATGGAGCGGCTGCGCCATGAAATGGCTGCGCCGCCCTACCACCACGCCTTCCTGCGCCCCTATGCCCGCTCCTACGACGCTGAGACCGGCACGGTGCGGATCGGCGTCGCCTACCGGCCCGAATTCAGCTTCTCGGTGCAGACGGACTATTATCACGGCGGGGTGGTCGCTGGCCTGATCGACCTCGCCGGCCATGCCGCCGTCGCGGTGCAGATCGGGCGCATCGCACCGACGATCGACCTGCGCGTCGACTATCTGCGCCCGGTGCCCGGCGTCGAGCTGACCGCCACGGCACGGGTGCTGAAGCTCGGGCGCACCATCGCCCGCGCCGATATCGAGGTCGCCGACGAGACCGGCATGGTCTACGCCGTCGGGCGCGGCACCTTCAGCACTACCTGAGACGGCGCCGGCGCGCCGCCACCCGCAGCGAGGAAGCTTTGCACATGAAGGCCGTCAGGGTACGCGAGTTCGGCGATGTCGATACGCCGGCGATCGAAGAGGTGGCGGCGCCGACGGCCGGGCCGGGCGAGGTGCTGGTCCGCATCCGCGCGACCGCCGTCAACTTCGTCGACATACTGGTGATCGGCGGCAAGTACCAGTTCCTGCCGCCGCGCCCGTTCACGCCCGGCAAGGGGCCGGCGGGCGAGGTGATCACTCTCGGCGAGGGCGTGAGCGACCTGCGGGTCGGCGACCGCGTGCTCGCCATGGCCGAGCAGGACGGTTATGGCGAGATGGTCGCGGTGCGGCAGGAGCAGTGCTACCGGCTGCCGGAGGCGATGACCTTCCTCGAGGCGGCCTCGATGTCGCTGGTCTACGACACCGCCTGGTTCGCGCTGCGCGAGCGCGGGCGGATCAAGCCGGGCGACGTGGTGTTCGTCATGGGCGCGGCCGGCGGGGTCGGCTTCGCGGCGGTGCAACTCGCCAAGGCGATGGGCGCGCGCGTGATCGCCGGCATTTCCGGCCCCGGGCGCGAGGGCGCGCTGGCGCAGGTCGGCGTCGACGGCATCGTCGACCTCTCCATGCCGGACCTGCGCAATTCGCTGCGCGCGCGGATCCACGAACTGACGGAGGGCCGGGGCGCCGACATCATCCTCGACCCGCTGGGCGGCGACTGTTTCGACGCCGCCGTGCGCGCGCTCGCCTGGTGCGGTCGCCTGGTGGTGATCGGCTTCGCGGCCGGCCGGATCCCGGAGATCCGGGTCAACTACATCCTTTTGAAGAACATCGAGATCACCGGCCTGCAGATCAGCGACTACCGCAAGCGCCGGCCCGAGCTGGTCGCCGAGTGCTTCGCGGAGGTGTTCCACTTCTACGAGACCGGGCAGGTGCGCCCGCAGCCGGCGACCACCTTCACCCTCGACCGTTTCGCCGAGGCGCTGGCCAGCATCCGCGACCGCACCGCCAAGGGGCGGCTGGTCCTGCTGCAGGACTGAACGCGCCCCGCCGCCGCCCCGCGCCCGGGCCGGATGGGCGCTTAGCGCCCGCCGGCGGGGGCGGTGTTGGCGAGCAGGTCGCGCAGATAGCGCGCCGCGGCCGCGCCCTTCAGCGCCGTGCGCCACATCTCCCGCACCGTGCGCTCGTGCAGCGCCAGCGCTTCCGGGGCGGAGGTGATCATCGCCACGCCGACGCGCACATTGGGCTGCTCGCCGAGGCGGAACGGGCTGATGGTCAGCGTCTTCTGATTGTCCTGACGGAAGATCTGGAACCCGGTATGCGGCAGCGTCGCGGTGACGAGGCCGATCTGGATGCCCATCGATTCCTCCTCGATCACGCTGGCGAAGTGCTCGACCTCGGCGCGGGCGAGGGCGCGGCGCTGCGCCAGCACCTCCTCGGGCAGGAAGGTGCGGCCGGTGAAGCCGTTGCGCAGGAAGCGCTCGATGTCCATCGCCGAGATGAGGTTGACGATGTTCGGCATGCGCTCGAGATAGGTGCGTTTGCGCTCGCGCAGGATCTCCATGACCTTGCGCACGTCTTCCATCGCGCGCTCGCGGTCGGGCACGTCGTCGCCGATGCTCTCGATCAGCACCCGCTCCAGCGAGTCCTGGAAGCGGTCGGTGGCGAGCAGGAACGAGATCGGCCCCGCCAGCACGATGATGTGCTCCGCCCGCTCCTCGATCTGGCGCAGGCGCTCGAAATAGCTGACCGCCGACGATATGTACTCGATGCCGACCCCGAGCAGGGTGGGCACCGAGACGCCGAGCAGCTCCGAGAGCTTCTCCAGCGTCTCCAGCTTTACCAGCTCGCCCTTTTCGAGCCGGTACAGCGCGGTGCGCGAGACGCCGATCCGCTTGGCGATCTCGTCGGCGCTGAGGCCGGAGCCGAGGCGAAAGGCTTTCAGCCGATTGCCGATCTCGTCATATCGGAACGTCAAATTTCCCCCCGCGGGCGCTGTGTCCACCATTACGTCATCTTTCTCCATCGGGGCGGTCAATCGGTCAAGCATCGTCAATTGAACCGATATCGAGCATATTGACCTATATCTGGCACGTTATCGCATTTTGTTCAAAAAACGGTATTCAAGGTTGATTTGTGAACGGGCTTGATGTGTAGTTGCCTTATGGATCGAGGTTCGTAACGGCGCCGCCGCCGTGGCACGGACCCCCGCAAGGCCGAGGCGATGTCCGACACAATCACCATCCGCAAGCCCGACGACTGGCACCTGCACGTGCGCGACAACGAGATGATGCGCGCCAGCCTGTCCTACACCGCCGCCCATTTCGGCCGCGCGATCATGATGCCCAATCTGATCCCGCCGGTGCGCACTGTCGCCGACGCGCAGGCCTATCGCGAGCGCATCCTCTCGTCGCTGCCGGAAGGGGCGGGCTTCACCCCGCTGATGACGGCCTATCTCACCGACGACACCGACCCCGACGACATCGAGCGAGGCTTTCGCGACGGCGTGCTGACCGGCGTGAAGCTCTACCCGGCGAACGCCACTACCAATTCCGCGGCCGGCGTGACCGACTTCGCCCGCATCGTTCCGGTTCTGGAGCGCATGGAGAAGATCGGCATGATGCTGCTGATCCATGGCGAGGAGGTGCTGCCCGAGGTCGACGTGTTCGACCGCGAGGCGGTATTCATCGAGCGGCGCCTGGCGCCGATGCTGAAGAGCTTTCCCGGGCTGAAGATCGTGCTGGAGCATCTCTCCACCAGCATCGCGGTCGACTTCGTGCGCTCCGCCGCGCCGCAGCTCGGCGGCACCATCACGCCCTATCATCTGCAGCTCAACCGCACCGACTGGCTCGGCGCCGGCAACCGGCCCTATATGTACTGCATGCCGGTCATCAAGCGGGAGAGCGACCGGCTGGCCCTGCGCGAGGCCGCGACTTCGGGCGACGCGTGCTTCTTCCTCGGCACGGATTCGGCGCCGCATGCGATGGCGAAGAAGCTCGCCGTGGTCGGCGCGGCCGGCGTCTACAACGCGCCCGTCGCCATCGAGACCTACGCCCAGGTGTTCGACGAGGAGGGCAGCCTCGACAAGCTCGAGGCCTTCGCCTCGCTGAACGGCGCGCGCCATTACGGGCTGACGCCGAACGAGGCGACCATCACGCTGAAGCGCGAGCCGTGGACGGCGCCCGAGGAGATCCTGGTCGAGGGGCCGGAGGAGCGCGCCCTGTGCTATCGCGGCGGCGAGACCATTCCCTGGCGCGTGGTCGGCTGAGCTTCCGCCATGGCTGCCTCGTCCCCCGCAAGCCGGTCCGCCGTTCCCGAGGCGCTCAATGCACTCTCCGCCATGGAGATGGTGCGCGGCATCTCCGGCGGCCGCTTCACGGCCGAGGCGGTGATGCGCGCCTGCCTCGAGCGCGTCGCCGCGCGCGAGCCGGAGGTGAAGGCGTGGGCCGCGCTCGACGCGGAAAAGGCGCTCGCCGCCGCCCGCCTCGCCGACCGGACGCCCGCGAGGGGCCTGCTCCACGGCGTGCCGTTCGGCGTGAAGGACGTGATCGAGACTGGCGAGCTTCCCACCGCGATGGGCTCGCCGCTCTATGAGGGCTATCGCCCGAGGGTGGACGCCGCCTGCGTCGCGCTCGCCCGCGCGGCCGGAGCGCTCGTGCTGGGCAAGACCATCACCGCCGAGTTTGCCGGCTCGGCGCCGACACACACGCACAATCCGCTGGCGCTGGAGCGCACGCCCGGCGGCTCGTCGAGCGGCTCGGCGGCGGCGGTGGCGGACCTGATGGTGCCGGTCGCCTACGGCACCCAGACCGGCGGGTCGATCCTGCGCCCGGCCTCCTTCTGCGGCGTGATCGGCTTCAAGCCGACCTTCGGCACCTTCAATCCGGTCGGCGTGAAGCCGGCGGCAGAGAGCTTCGACACGGTCGGGCTGATCGCCCGCACGCTCGACGACATCGAGCTGTTCGCCTCGGTGCTGTCGAATGACGAGGCGATGCACGTCGTGCCGGAGACGCCGCCGCGCGTCGGCATCTTCCGCACCCATCTGTGGGACACGGCGCAGCCCGAAACGGTGGAGGCGATCGAGGTCGCCGCCCACACGCTCGGCAGCGCCGGCGCCACGGTGATCGAGATCCCGGTTCCGGCCTATTTCGAGCGCATGACCGCCGAGCGCGCCGTCATCAACGCCTATGAGCGCGCCCAGAGCCTCGCCGCCGAATGGCAGTTCGGCCGCGACGCCTTCAGCCCGCAGATGATCGCGACCTGTGAGAAGGGGTTCGCCATCGGCCGGCACGAATATGTCGAGGCACAGATCCATGTCGCGCAGTACAGGCGGGCCGCCGCCGGGCTGTTCGAGCAGGTCGACGTGCTGCTGACGCCCTGCGTGCCGGGCGAGGCGCCGCAGGGGCTGGCCTATGCCGGCGATCCGCGCTTCCAGGAGATCTGGACCATGCTCCACCTGCCGAGCCTGACGCTGCCGACCCATCGCGGCCCGAACGGGCTGCCGGTCGGCATCCAGCTGGTGGCGGCGCACTATTGCGAAACCCTGCTGCTCGGCGCCGCGCGCTGGATCGGCCGGCGCTTCGGCGTCGGCTGACGGGGCCTGACGGAAAAGGCGCGGGGAACGGCTGGTCAAGGAACGATCATGGATCTGCAGAACATCTTCGAGGTGCCGCTTCCCCCCGACCGGGCATGGGCCGTCCTGATGGACATCGAGCGCATCGCCCCGTGCATGCCGGGCGCGGAACTGCTCGAGACCGTCGATCCGCAGACCTACAAGGGCAAGGTGTCGGTGCGCCTCGGCCCGGTGGCGCTGAGCTTCACCGGCACGGCGCGCTTCGTCGAGATCGTTGAGGCCGAGCACCGCGCCCGGGTGGAGGCGCAGGGCACCGATTCCAAGGGGCGCGGCGGCGCCAATGCGAGCGTCGTGTTCTCGCTCGCGCCGTCCGAGATCGGCACGCGGGTGACGGTCGACACCAGCCTCAACCTCTCCGGCGCCGTCGCGCAGTACGGGCGCGGGGCGGGGATGATCCAGAGTGTGGCCGGCCAGCTCATCGGCCAATTCGCCAAGAACCTCGCCAACGAGATCGCCGCGGCCCCGCCGCCGGCCGCGGAGCCGGCGCTGGCGGAAGTGCCGTCAGCCGCCTCGACGGCCGCGGAAGCGCCTGCCGCGCCGCGCCCGCGCCCGGCGCCCGCCAAGCCGATTTCCGGCTTCTCGCTGATCTTTTCCGCATTCTGGAGTTGGCTGCGCGGCCTGTTCGGCCTGAAATCCACCTGACCGAGCCGATCCGAGCCCGTCCCGAGCCCCCGCACCCGCCGATGAAACCGCCTCCCTTCCGCTACTACGATCCGCAGACGGCCGACGAGGCGGTCGGGCTGCTGGCGAGCCTCGAGAACGCCAAGCTGCTGGCCGGCGGCCAGTCGCTGATGCCGATGCTCAACATGCGCTTCGTCCAGCCCGATCACGTGATCGACCTGAACCGCGTGCCGGAGCTCGCCTTCATCCGCGAGGAGGCGGGCCGCATCCGCATCGGCGCGATGACCCGCCAGCGCGACCTCGAATTCTCGCCGCTGGTCGCCGAAAGGCTGCCGCTGATCGGGGCAGGGCTCCACCATGTCGGGCATCGCCAGACGCGCAATCGCGGCACCATCGGCGGCTCGCTCTGCCATCTCGATCCGGCGGCCGAGCTCGTTACCGTCGCCATGACGCTCGATGCGGAGATCGTCGCGCGCGGGCCGCAGGGCGAGCGTCGGCTGGCGATGGCCGAGTTCCCGCTGGGCTTCATGACCCCCGCGCTGGAGCTCGACGAGATGCTGGTCGCGATCGACATTCCTGTCCCGCCGGCCGGCCACGGCGCCGGTTTCGTCGAGATGGCGCGCCGGCACGGCGATTTCGCCATCGTCTCGGCGGCGGCGACGATCGAGCTCGACGGTGCCGGGCGCATCGCCCGCGCCGTGCTGGTGCTCGGCGGCGTCGACGTCTCCCCGCTGCGCATGGGCGAGGTGGAGGAGGCGCTGGCCGGGCAAGCGCCGTCCGCGGCCATCTTCGCCGACCATTGCCGCCTGTGCGGCGCGGTCGAGGCGATGGACGACGCGCTGGTCAGCGGCACCTATCGCCGCCGGATCGCGCCGGTGATGGCGCGCCGGGCGCTGGAGCAGGCGGCGCGCCACGCTATGGCAAAGGTGGCGGCATGATCGGCGCGGAGCGAGCCATGGACGAAGCCGAACGGCGATTGATCAGCGTGACGGTGAACGAGGTCGTCCACCGCGCGGAAGTGGATGTGCGGCTGACGCTGGCGGATTTCCTGCGCCACACGCTGCAACTCACCGGTACCCATGTGGGCTGCGAGCACGGCGTGTGCGGCGCCTGCACGGTGCTGGTGGGCGGCCATACGGCGCGCTCCTGCCTGATGCTGGCGGTGCAGGCCCACGGCCATTCGGTCGTCACGATCGAGGGACTGAGCACAGAGGGCCAGCCGCTGCCGCCGCTGCAGCAGGCGCTTGCCGACCATCACGGTCTGCAATGCGGCTTCTGCACGCCGGGCATCCTCACCACCCTGACCGAGCTGCTGCGCGACAACCCCAGCCCCTCGGACGAGGACATACGGGTCGCGCTGTCCGGCAATATCTGCCGCTGCACCGGCTATCAGGGCATCGTCGCGGCGGTGCGCAGCCTGCTGCCGTCTGCCGGGCGCGAGGTGCGCGGATGACCGCCGAGCCACGTCCCGCCGCCGATCCCGCGCCCCACACCTTCGGCCGCCCGGTGGCGCGGGTGGAGGACGATGCGCTGCTGCGCGGGCGCGCACGCTTCGTCGACGACATCCATCTGCCGGGCCTGCTGGAAGCCGCCTTCGTGCGCAGTCCGCACGCCCATGCGCGCATCCGCTCCATCGACTGCGAGCCCGCCCGCGCGGCGCCGGGCGTGGTCGCCGTGATGACGTTCGATGACCTGCGGGACGTGCTGACGAGCGACCGGCTGGTGGTCGCCATGCCGAGCCCCAGCTACCTGCTGGAGGTGCACCGCCCGATACTGGCGCGGCACGAGACCGTGCATGTCGGCGAGGCGATTGCCGTGGTGATCGCCGCCTCGCGCTACCTCGCCGAGGACGCGGCCGCGCTGGTGGAGGTGGATTACGACCCGCTCCCCGTCGTCGCCGACTGCCACGCGGCGCTGGCCGAGGGCGGCGCCCGCGTCCACGCCGACCTGCCGCACAATGTCGTCGCTGAGCTCGACACGGCGTATGGCGATGTCGACGCCGCCTTCGCCGGCGCCGCCGAGGTGGTGGAGGATCGGTTCTGGCTGCATCGCGGCGGCTCGCATTCCATGGAATGCCGGGGCGTGGTCGCGAGCCTCGACCCGCTGGAAGACCGTCTCACGGTCTGGAGCTCGACCCAGACGCCGAACGTCGCCCAGCGCCTGCTGTGCGACCTGCTGGCGCGCGATTCCGACGCCATCCGCGTCGTGACACCCGAACTTGGCGGCGGTTTCGGGCCGAAGCTGGTCTTCTATCCCGAGGAGGCGGTGGTCGCGGCGAGCGCGGTGAAGCTCGGGCGACCGGTGAAATGGATCGAGGACCGGCGCGAGCATTTCGTCGTCACGACCCAGGAGCGCGACCAGCACTGGGAGATGGCGATGGCGCTCGATGCCGAGGGGCGTGTCCTCGGCATGCGCGGCTCGCTGCTGCACGACCATGGTGCCTATACGGCGCGCGGGACCAATGTCGTCTTCGCCTCTGCCATCACCGTGCCGCTCGCCTACAACGTTCCCGCCTACCGGCTCGCCAGCAAGCTGCTGCTGACCAACAAGGTTCCGGTCACGCCGATCCGCGGCGCCGGCCAGCCGCAGGCGGCGTTCGTAATGGAGCGCCTGCTGGACCAGGCCGCCCGCCGGCTGGGTCTCGACCGCGCGGAGATCCGCCGCCGCAACCTCGTGCAGCCCGAGCAGATGCCGTGCCGCAAGCCGATGAAGCTGCGCGGCGGCACCTTCGTGGTGCTCGACAGCGGCGACTATCCCGCCGCCCAGCGGCTGGTGATGGAAAAGGCCGGCTGGGACGATTTCCCGCGCCGGCAGGCCGAGGCGCGCGCGCAGGGGCGCCATATCGGCCTCGGCCTCGTCAACTATGTCGAGGGGACCGGCCGCGGGCCGTTCGAGCCGGTGCGCGTGCGCGTGGCCGCGAACGGGCGCATCCACGTCGCCTCCAGCGCCACCGCCATGGGGCAGGGCACCAAGACCATGCTCGCCCAGGTCGTCGCCGAGCAGCTCGGCGGTGCGATCGAGAACGTGGTGGTGACCACCGGCGACACGGCGGCGATGACGCTCGGCTTCGGCGGCTTCAACAGCCGGCAGGCGGTGATGGCCGGCTCCTCCGCCCACGCCGCCGCGGTGAAGGTGCGCGCCAAGGCGCTCGAGGCGGCCGCGCACATGCTGGAGGCCCGGCCGGACGAGCTCACCATCGTCGGCACCCATATCCGCATGCGCGGCAACAACCGCACCATCGGCCTCGGCGAGGTGGCGCGCGCGCTCGAGGGCATCGCCGGCTACGTGCTGCCGGGCAATCTCGAGCCGGGGCTGGAGGCGACCGAACAGGTGATCGTGCACGACATGGCCTTCTCCAACGGCAGCGCTGTCGCCGAGGTGGAGGTCGACGTCGAGACCGGCCATGTGCAGGTGCTGCGCTATCTGCTGGCGCATGATTGCGGGCAGATGATCAACCCGATGCTGGTCGACGGCCAGGTGATCGGCGGTATCGCCCACGGCATCGGCAACGCGCTGTTCGAGTGGATGGGCTTCGACGCCAACGCCCAGCCGCTGACCAACAATTACGGCGAGTATCTTCTGGTGACGGCGCCGGAGATGCCGAGCATCGAGCTGTTCCACCGCGAGTCCCCGTCGCCGCTCAACACGCTCGGCATCAAGGGCGTCGGCGAGTCAGGCGTCATCCCGACGCCGGCGGTGATCGCCTCGGCGGTCGAGGATGCGCTCCAGCCCTTCGGGGTACGGATCTCGCATGCGCCGCTGTCGCCGATGGATATTCTCGACCTCATCGCCCGCGCGGATGGTGCGTGAGCGGATCGCGGGAAGCTCGAAAGGACAGGCGCAGATGACAACGGCTTCCGCGACGGCGGATCTCGGCGACCTGGTGCGCGATCTGGCGCTCGCCAACCGCATGCTGACGCAGGAGGGCGTGCTCGACGCCTTCGGCCATGTCAGCGTCCGCCATCCCGAGGACCCCGGCCGCTTCCTGATCTCGGTCTCCAAGGCGCCGATCAATGTGCGCGCGGAGGACATCATCGTCTGCGACCTCGACGCCCGGCCGGTCGAGCCGACCGACCGTCGGGTCTATTCCGAGGGCGTGATCCACAGCGAGATCTACCGCGCCCGCCCGGACGTGAACGCCGTCTGCCACCATCACGCCGCCGCCATCATGCCGTTCTGCCTGTCGCGGGAACGGCTGGTGCCGGTCAACCAGCTCGGCGCGGTGATCGGCGAGGAAGCCCCGTTCTGGGACAGCCAGGACGAGTTCGGCGACACCAACCTGCTGCTGGTCCGCCCGGAGGAGGGCGCCTCGCTGGCGCGCGCGCTCGGCCCGCACTGGGTGGTGCTGATGCGCCGGCACGGGGCGACCGTGGTCGGACGCAGCCTGAAGGAGATGTTCTTCCGCGCCGTCCATTCCACCGCCAATGCCGGCGTGCAGCTCGCCGCCCGCGCGCTCGGCCCGGTCGAGTCGCTGACGCCCGGCGAGATCGCCCTTGCGTCCCGGCTGCGGCCCGACCCGATCGAGCGGCAATGGCTGTATTCGTTGACGCGACGTATCGAGGCGGTGGGCCCGGAACGTGCTTGACAGTCGTTTGAGAACTCGTCCAAATACCAAAATAGGAACAGAAAAGCTGACTGTACCGTTTTTGGTACATTTGACCGACTGAAACCCGGGGTCCTGATGAAGCCCGCGCCGTTCGCCTATCACCGCCCCACCACGCTCGACGAGGCGGTCGCCATGCTGGCCGAGGTGGCCCCGCTCGAGGGGCGCGTCATCGCCGGCGGGCAGAGCCTGATCCCTATGATGGCGCTGCGCCTCGCCTATCCGACCCATCTGGTCGACATCAACGGCATCGGCGAGCTCGACCGCGTGGCGGTGGAGGGCGGCGAACTGGTGGTCGGCGCGCTGGCCCGGCATGTCCGTTTCGAGACGCCGGTCGAGCCGGGACCGACCGGCCGCCTGCTGGCGCGCGTCGCGCACAACATCGCCCATTTCCCGATCCGCTCGCGCGGCACGATGTGCGGCAGCCTCGCCAATGCCGACCCGGCCTCGGAATGGTGCCTCGCCGCCGTCACGCTGGACGCGCGCCTCGTCGCCCGCAGCCGCTCGGGCACGCGCGAGATCGCCGCGCGCGACTATTTCCTCGGCATCATGATGACCACGCTGGAGCCGGAGGAGATCCTCGTCGAGGTTCGCCTGCCGCTGCTGCCGGCGGACGCGCGCGCCGGGTTCTACGAATTCAGCCGGCGCGCCGGCGACTTCGCGCTCGCCTCCTGCCTGTGCGCCTACACGCTGGAAGGCGGCCTTATCGCCCGTGCCTGGCTCGGCGTCGGCGGCGCCGAGGCGCATCCGCGCCGCATCGCCGATGCCGAGGCCGCGCTGGTCGGCCAGCCGGCGGGGGAGGCGGCCTTCAGGGCGGCGGCGGAGATCGCGGCGGCCGGGATCGACCCGCTCGAGGATGCGAACACCAACGCTGCCTACCGGCGCGACCTCGTTCGTACGGTGGTGCGGCGGGCGCTCGAGGCGGCCTCCCGCGATGCGGGCGTCTGACGGAGCGGATGAGGAGCGGATGACATGAGCGACAGGATCGACATCACCCTCACCATCAATGGCGAGCGTCACGACATCCGGGTCGAGCCGCGCAAGACGCTGGCCGACGCCATTCGCGACGATTGCGGCTGGACCGGCACCCATCTCGGCTGCGAGCACGGCGTCTGCGGCGCCTGTACCGTCATCGTCGACGGTGCCACGGTCCGCTCCTGCCTGATGTTCGCGGTGCAGGCGGACGGCGCGTCGATCCGCACGGTGGAGGGGCTGGCGCAGGGCGAGACGCTGCACCCGCTGCAGGAGGCGTTCATCGCCAATCACGCCCTGCAATGCGGCTTCTGCACGCCCGGCTTCCTGATGCTGGCGGCCGGCGCGATCGAGCGCAACCCGCGCATGAGCGACGCCGAGCTGATCGAGGTGCTGTCCTCGAACCTGTGCCGCTGCACGGGCTACGAGAACATCGTCAAGGCGGTGCGCTCCGCCATGAACCAGATGCAGGCCTGAGCATGGCGCGCAGCCCGGTCATCGGGGCGTCCGTTCCGCGCATCGAGGATCGGCCGCTGGTTCGCGGGCGCGGGCGCTTCGTCGGCGACATCAACTTCCCCCGCCAGCTCCACATGCGCATCGTGCGCTCGCCGATCGCCCATGGCCGTCTGCTCGGCGTCGACGCCGCCGCGGCGCGGGCGATGCCGGGCGTGGTCGCGATTTGGACCGGCGCCGACCTCGAAGGCGTCTCGCCGATCGATTTCCGCGAGGGGCCGAACGAGAAGCTGGCCCCGTTCCGCCAGCCGATCCTCGCCCGCGACACGGTGCGCTATGTCGGCGAGCCGGTGGCTGCTGTCTTCGCCGAGGACGCCTATCTCGCCGAGGACGCGGCCGAGACGGTGACGCTCGACATCGAGGAACTGCCGCCGATCCTCGCCGCCGACGAAGCGCCCGGCAGTTTTTCCCCCGGCCATTCGACCGAGGCGACGCTCTGCACGCAGGACTATGGCGACATCGCCGACGCCTTCGCCCGCGCCCATGCGGTGGTCGAGCTCGACCTCAAGGTCGGCCGCCATTCCGGCGTGCCGATGGAGACGCGCGGCGCGGTGGGGCGCTACGACGCCGCCCGCGACGCGCTGGAGCTGCACGGCGCCGCCAAGGTGCCGCACAAGAACCGCGAGTTCATCGCCCGCATGCTCGGCCGCCCGCAGGTCGGGATCCACTGCTTCGAGCCGCATGTCGGCGGCGGCTTCGGCATACGCGGCGAGCTCTATCCCGAGGACATGCTGGTGCTCCTCGCCGCCCTCCGGCTCGACCGGCCGGTGAAGTGGATCGAAGACCGCCGCGAGCACCTGATGGCGGCCAATCACTCGCGCCAGCAGCGCCACCGCATCCGCGCCGCGGTCGACGTGGAAGGGCACCTGCTCGGCATCGAGAACGAGTTCTTCCACGACCAGGGCGCCTATGTGCGCACCCACGGCACGCGCGTCGCCGATTCCACCTGCGGCCTGCTGCCGGGGCCCTACCGCCTGCCGGCCTACAGGGCGCTCGGCCATTTCCGCCTCACCAACAAGACCCCGGCCGCGACCTATCGCTCGCCGGCACGCTACGAGACAAATTTCGTGCGCGAGCGGCTGATGGACGCCATCGCCGTGCGGCTCGGCCTGCCGCCGCTGGAGGTGCGCCGGCGCAACCTGATCTCGTCCGACGAGATGCCCTTCGCCCGTCCGCTCGCCGCGCTCGGCGAGCATGTCGTCTACGATTCCGGCGACTATGCCGGGCTGCTGGACAAATCGCTGGCGGCCTTCGGCTGGGAGGAGCATTGCGCCGGCCTCGCCGCGCGCCGCGCCCGGGGCGAGAAGGTCGGCGCCGCGGTGGCGATGTTCGTCGAGAAGAGCGGTCTCGGGCCGACCGACGGCGTGCGCGTCGTCGTCGACGTTTCCGGCAGCGTCGAAGTGATCACCGGCGGCGCCTCGGTCGGGCAGGGCTTCGAGACCATCATCGCGCAGATCTGCGCCGAGGAGCTCGGCGTCGACTACGCGCAGATCCGGGTGACGCACGGGCGCACCGACCGCATCGAGTTCGGCGTCGGCGCCCATGCCTCGCGCGCCAGCGTGATGACCGGCAACGCCACCGCCATCGCCGCCGCCAAGGTGCGCGCCAAGGCGATCGACATGGCGGCCGAGCTGATGCAGGCCCCGCCCGACCGGCTCGACATCGTCGCCGGCTGCGTGGTGCGCACCGACCAGCCCGACGGCCCCTCGATCGACCTCGCCACCGTCGCGAAGGCGCTGGTGCCGGCGGCGAAGACGCGCGGCGGGCGCGAGCCGGGCCTTTCCGCCGACGGCTGGTTCGACACCGCGCACCAGACCTATCCCTACGGGCTGCAGATCGCCTCGGTGAAGGTGGACGAAGAGACCGGCGCCATCGCCATCGAGCGCCTGCTGATCGCCTACGACATCGGCCGCGCCATCAACCCGATGCTGGTGCGCGGCCAGATCGTCGGCGGCTTCGCGCAGGGGCTCGGCGGGGCGATCTACGAGGAGTTCAGCTATGACGAGCGCGGCGAGCCCCTCTCCGTCACCTTCGCCGATTACCTGATCCCGACCGCGGCGGAGACACCGGCGATCGAGGTGCTGCTGACCGAGGACGCGCCGAGTCCGTGCAACCCGCTCGGCATCAAGGGCGCGGGCGAAGCGGGCATCTCGGCGGTCGGCGCGGTGATCGCCTCGGCCGTCGACCAGGCGCTGGGGATGGACGGGCTCGTGGTCCAGCTCCCGCTGACGCCGCAGCGGTTGAAGGCGGCGATCGAGCGCCACCGCGGGATCACCACCCGATAAGGCGTTTTCTTAAATAATCCCGTCATGTGGCTGGGACGCCGAGGTTTTCCTCGACGCCCTCCTGTCGTCCGACGGGGGCAGGCCGGCTGGCGCCGGCCGCCGAAGCCTCAGCCGTTGACCTTCTTGTAGAGGTCGATGATCTGCTTCAGGTCGGTCCAGCCGCTGTCGAGCGCCACCGCCACATACTGGTCGATGTTGTCGAAATCCGGCACCGATTCCAGGTGCTTGGGATCGGGCGCCACGTCCTTGCGCATCGACAGCGCGCCGCCGGGATTGGACTTCGCCCATTCGGTGACGAACACCTCCTGGCCTTCCTTGCTCAGCAGCCAGTTGACCCAGACCGTCGCCGCCTCCTTGTGCGGCGGGTTCTTCGGCACGGAGATGCCGCGCGAATGCATCACCGAGACCGGGAACTTCACCACATTGGTGCAGCCTCCGCTCTGATGGCAGTCGTAGAGCGTCTCCTCGGAGGTGCCGATGCCGACTGCGCTGTCGCCGCGCACCACCGACATGGTGTTCTGGCGGTCATTGTCGACGAACATCGGCTTCATGGTGGTGAGGATGGTCTCTACCGTGCCGATGCCCTTCTCCTTCGCTACCTGCGCCAGCATCATCGCCCCGCCATGCGGCCGGTTCGGCACGCGGATGGAGATGCGGCCGACCAGCGAGGGGTCGGTCAGGTTGTCGAGGGTGAGCACGCCGCCGGGCACCTGGCCCTTGTCGTAGGCGCCGTAATTGATGAGGAAATGCGTGTGCACGAACACGTAGTTGCCGCGCTTGGACGTGTAGCGCAGGTTCGGCAGGCGCCAGTTCGAGGCCTCGATCACCTCCGGCAGCACGAAATACTGGTCGATCAGGTCGAGCCCGCCGGCCGGCAGGGCGACGTTGTTCATGTTGGAGCAGGTGCCCCACCACGCGTCCCAGCTATAGACGCCGTTCTTCTGCTCGGTGAGCATCTTCGGCGCGGCGTCGCTCGGGTGGAGCGTGCTGGCCTGGACGTCGATGCCGGGGAACTTCTGGGCGAAGACCGCGACCACGTCCTTGTGCGCCTGATAGGGGTCGATGATGAGGTTGAGCGACTGGCCCTTGGCCGCCGCCACCGTTGCGTCCCAGTCGGCCGCCGCACGCGCGGGGCGCGGAAGGCCGGTCGCGGCGGCACCCGCAAGGGCGGCGCCGGCGAGAAATTGCCTGCGATCCAACATGAAGTGGGTTCCCTGTCTGGTTCGTACGCTCAGCCCTGGATGGCCTTGTAGAGCGAGATGATTTTCTGCACGTCGGCCCATCCGCTGTCGTAGGAGACGGCGCTGTAGGTCTCGATGTGGCTCATGTCGGGCATGGAGTCGCTCTGCCCCGGCCCGGGTTCGACGTCCTTGCGCATGGAGAAGCCGCCGCCGAAATTGGTCTTCGACCATTCGCGGACATAGGTCTCCTGGCCCTCCTTGCTGAGCAGCCAGTTGACGAAGACCTTCGCCGCCGCCTCGTTCGGCGCGTTGTTGAGCACCGAGACACCGCGCGCCTGCATGTCGGCGGTCGGGAACACCTTCACATTGGTGCAGCCCTTCTCCTGGTGGCAGGAATAGAGCGTCTCCTCCGAGGTGCCGATGCCGACCGCGGTGTCGCCGCGCACCACCGACATGGTGTTCTGCCGGTCGTTGTCGACATAGACCGGCTCCATGGTGCGCAGCAGCGTCTCGACGAAGTCGAAGCCCTTCTGCTTGGCGATCTGCGCCAGCATCAGCGAGCCGCCATGCGGGCGGCTCGGCACGCGGATGGAGATCATCTTCTTGAGCGAGGGGTCGAGCAGCTTGTCGAGGGTGAGCACGCCCCCGGGCACGAGGTCGGTGTTGTAGGCGCCCTGGTTGATGAGGCCCAGCGTGTGCACGAAGACGAACGGCTTCGGCGAGGTGTAGAGCATGTCCGGCAGGCGCCAGTTCGAGACGTCCTTCACCGAGGGCAGCAGCAAATAGGGCGGCAGCTCGGCGAGGATGCCGGCGGGCGCCGCGATGCTGTTCATGTTGGTGCAGGTGCCCCACCAGGCATCGAAGGAGTAGACCTTGTTGCGCTGCTCGGTGATGACGCGCGGGGCCGCGTCGCTCGGATGCATCACCGTGGTCTGCACGTTGATGTCCGGATAGGCCTTGGCGAAGATGGCGGCGATGTCGCGATAGGCCTGCGGCGGGTCGACGATCAGGTTCAGCGACTGGCCCTTGGCGGCCTTCACCGCCGCGTCGAACGCCGCGTCTGGCTCGCCGGCGGCGCGCGAGAGCGCCGGGGCCAGCGTCGCCGCGGCGACGAGCCCGCCGGTGGTCGAAAGCAATGCACGACGCGTGATCATGGTTCTTCCCTCAGGTTCTGGTTCAGCGCGAGAGGACGAAGCGCGCACTGACGATGCGGGCGAGGACCGCGGCGGTGACGGCGATGGCGAGGATGAACAGCCCGATGATCGTCGCCGGCTCGAAATGGCCGGAATCGAGATAGGCGAGCTGCAGGATCGACAGCGGCTGCGAGGGCCCGGTGCCGAGCAGCACGACGAGGCTGACGACGGAGACGCCGGTGCCGAAGATGTTCAGCCCGGCGACGATGACCGAGGGCGCCACCAGCGGCAGCAGCACCTTGCGGAAGGTGCGCCAGCGTGAGGCGCCGCTGGTCCAGGACGCTTCCTCGAGCTCGGAGCTGAGCTGGAGCAGGGTGCCGCGGATGATCTGCGCGCCGACCGTCATGCCGCCGATCAGCACGGCGAGGATCAGTGCCCAGGTCGTGCCGTAGATCGGCCGCAGCACCGGTACCTGCAGGAACATCTGCAAGAGGCCCATGCTCATCACGATGCCGGGGATCACGGTCGGCATCCAGGTGAGGAAGTCGAGCAGCCCCCCGCCCATGTAGCGCTTGCGGGCGGTGATGTAGGCGATTGCGGAATAGACGATCATGCCGGTGAAGGCGGCGCCGAAGCCGAGCTTCAGCGTGTTGGTCAGCGAGCGGTAGAGCTCGCTCTGCGAGAACGCCTCGTGCCAGTGGTCGAGCGTCCAGGGCTGCGGCAGGTTGAAGGCGCCGAACAGCTTCATGAAGGTGCCGGTGATGATCATCGCCGTCGGCACCACGGTCATGAGCATCACCAGCAGCAGCACCAGCGCGAACAGCGGCCAGCGCCAGCGGCCGAGGTCCTGCGTGCGGCTGGAGAAGCGCCCGCCCAGCGTGCCGTAGGTGTGGCGCCCGCCATACCATTTCTGCAGGAACACGAAGGGCAGGATGGCGGTGACGAACAGGATCGAGAGCACGCTGGCGACGCCGTAGAGCGGCGGCTCCTGCTTCATCGCGCTGTAGATGATCGTGGAATAGACGTCGATCGACGCCGGCGTGCCGAGGATCAGCTCGATCTCGAAGGACTGCATGGCGCCGATCAGGCCGATCAGCGTCGTCACCACCAGGATCGGCACCATCAGCGGCACCACGATCCGGCGGATGGTCTCGATCAGGCCGCTGCCGCAGGCGCGCGCGCTCTCCTCGAGCGAGGCGTCGAGGTTGCGGAACGCCGGGATGAGCAGGAACACCTTGATCGGGATGGTCGAGGTGACGAGGTGCACCCAGATGATGCCGCCCCAGGAATAGATGTTGAACAGCGGGTAGGGCAGGAAAGAGGAGAGGTCGCGCAGCCAGATGTTGATCAGGCCGCTACGCCCGCCCGCGAGCAGGATCCACGCCATGGTCACCGGCAACGCCGGCATGAACATGGCGATCCAGAAGCCGACCTCCAGCCAGCCGCGCCCCGGCAGGTTGCTGCGCGCGATCAGCCAGGCGAGGCCGATCGACACCACGAGGGCGATGATCTGGCGCGCGGCACTGAGGGTGAGCGTGTTCCACAGCGCTTCCAGCAGGCGCGGGCTGCGGAACGGCTCGATCCAGTTGTCGAAGCCGAACACGGTCTCGCGCCCGAACGTGCCGACCTCGAAGGCGGTGACGAACAGCACCACCACGGGAAACAGCGTGACCACTGCGACGGCGGCGATGAACAGCCAATAGGCGGCGCCGAGGGTGAGGGGGCCGACCCGGGCCGGCGGCGAGACGGCGGCGAGATCGGCGGTGCTCATCGCTCAGTCCTCCGGCCAGGCGTGGAGCCGGAGCTTCGGCAGCACGAGCCGCACCGCCTGCCCCTCCTTCAGCTCGGTGTCGGAGCCGAGCATCGTCGTGACCACGGCGCCGGAAGCGAGCCGCACGCTGGCCTCGAAGGCCGAGCCGAGGAACAGCATGGCGAGGATGCGGCCGGCGACCACGTTCGGCTCGACCGTGTGCGGGCCGGCGGGGGCCGGCTCGACGCGCACATGCTCGGGACGGATCGAGAGCAGGCAGGGCGAGCCGACCGGCGCGCCGCCCGTGTGGTCCTGCCCGTCCACCAGGCAGATGTTTCCCTCGCTGAGCTCGACGGTGAGGCCCGCGTCCCGCCCCCGTGCGCGGATGCGGCCGGAAAGGCGCATGTTCTCGCCGAGGAAGTCGCGCACATTGGCCGAGGCCGGGTTGTTGTAGAGCTCGGTCGGCGGGCCGATCTGCTCGATCCGGCCGGCCCGCATCACCGCGATGCGGTCCGACAGGGCCAGCGCCTCGGACTGGTCGTGGGTGACGAACAGCACGGCGATGCCGAGCTTGCGCTGCAGCAGCTTCACCTCGGCGCGCATGTGGTTGCGCAGATGGGAATCGAGATTGCTGAACGGCTCGTCCATGAGCAGCACGCCCGAGCCGGCGGCGAGGCCGCGCGCGATCGCCACCCGCTGCTGCTGGCCGCCGGACAGGCGCGTGCCCGGCCGGTCGGCGAAGCTGGAGAGCCCGGTCATGTCGAGCAGGCGGTCGACGTCCGCCTTGATCTCCGCTGCCGGCCTGCGGCGGGCCTGCAAGGGATAGGCGACATTCTCGAACACGCTCATATGCGGCCAGATCGCGTAGGACTGGAACACCATGCCCATGTTGCGCCGCTCCGGCGGCACGAAGACGCGCCGGGCGGGCGCGTCGACGAGCTGGCCGCCGAGCCAGACCTCGCCGTCGCTCGCCCGCTCGAGGCCGATGGCGATGCGCAGCGTCGAGGTCTTGCCGCAGCCCGAGGGGCCGAGCAGCGTCAGGATCTCGCCGGGCGCGAGGTCGAGGTCGACGCCTTCCACCGCAACCGCCACGCCGCCATAGGATTTGCGCACGCCGCGCAGGCTCAGCAATGCGTCGGCGGCGGCCGGTCTCTCGCGCGGGCCCGTGCCGGCGGCGATGTCGCGGGCGGGGGTGTCAGAGAGCGCGGTGGGCATGGCTGGCCTCCCCGGGTTCATGGCGCCGCTCAGAAGAAGGACGGCAGGGACGGGCCGAATTTCGCCCGGAGATGGTCGTCGAGCGCGGCGCTGTTGCGCACCACCTGCGGCCAGTCCTTGATGCGGTTCCACGGCTTGCAGGCGACGATGACCATGCGCGAGTTCATGTTGCGGGTCTCGTCGGGATAGGCGCGCGGGTCGAGCGTGGTGCTCCAGCAGCCCTTGAGGATGTCGACGTCGTCGCGCGGGTCGCAGCGCGTGCACATCGCCCACACCACCTGGTCCATGTCCGCCGGGTCGATGTCCTCGTCGACCACCACGACCACGCGGTTGGCATAGGCGCCGGCATGGCACTGCGAGGCGATGAGGCCGGCCTGCTTGGCGTGGCCGGCATACATCTGCTTGATGGAGACGGTCAGCCACATGCGGCTGCCGCCCGCCTCGTGCGACCACACGCCCCGCACCTCCGGCACGCCGGCCGCCTCCATCTCGTGCCAGACGGCGCCGGCGCGGTAGGTGCCGCGATAGAAGGTGTCGTCATTGGGCGGCACGGCCGGGATGCAGCCGGTGAGGATCGGGTCGTTGCGGTGCATCAGGCTGGCGACGCGGATCGCCGGCTCCTTCTTCAGGCCGCCGGCGTAGTAGCCGGTCCACTCGCCGAGCGGGCCCTCGTCGACGCGGTCGCCCTCGTGGATGAAGCCCTCATAGGCGATCTCCGCCTCGGCCGGGATCGGCAGGCCCGTCTTCGGGCCGCAGATGACGCGGATCGGCTGGCCCATCAGGCCGCCGGCGACGTCGTACTCGTTCTTGCCATAGGGGATTTCGAGGCCGGCGACCGAGAACAGGCCGGGATGGACGCCCACCACCACCGCGATCGGGCAGGGCTCGCCGCGCTCGTGGTAGCGGCGCATGATGATGTCGCCATGCTTGCCCTTGGAGGCCATGACGGTGGCGAGCGCCTTGTCGTGGACCTGCCCGCGATAGGCGCCGTAGTTGATCCAGCCGCTGTCGGGGTCCTTCATGATCACCATGCAGCCGGTGCCGATGTAGTAGCCGCCGTCGCCCTCGTGCCAGCGCGGCGTCGGGATCTTCAACAGGTCGATGTCGTCGCCGAACGCTACGTTCTCAAGGATCGGGCCGGTCTCGACCTCTTCGGGCGGGATCACCGGCGTGTTCTTGAAGCGGTCGCGCCAGAAGCGGACCAGCTCGACCTCGCTGATGTCCTCCGGCAGGCCGAGGGTGAGGGCGATGCGCTTCACCGAGACGAACAAGTTGGCCAGCACGCGGAAGCCCGGCCGATAGCCCGGCACCTCGTCGAACAGCAGCGCCGGGCCGCCGATCTTGCGCTGGTAGATGTCGACGATGCCGCCGATCTCCCGCTCGCGGTCGGCGCCCGTGATGGAGAGGAGCTCACCGGCGGCCTCCATCTCCTCGATCCAGGAGCGCAGGTCCTGGTTGCGGGTGGTCGCCTGAAGCATGAACCGTACCTCCGGGCAGCCTTCTTGCGCGGCTGCCATCTGCGTGGATGTACGAAAAATGGAACACCCTCTGCGGCTCGCGTCAATGGGTGTCTTTGTTCAAAAAATAACCATCTCGTCATTGGCGGACAAACATCAGCGTTTACTTCGCATTTTGCCCGTTTCCGAGGCAGCGGCCCGGCGCCGGACGGGCATGACCGCGACCGGCCGAGTGGCGCGGAGTGCGGCGCAGGGGCGGGTCGCAACGTCGCCCGAGCCGGATTTTTGCTGTCGGCGAGACGGGTCTCCCGTCAACTCCGGGAAATGTGGCCAATTTCGACGATACGTACCAATATTTAAACAATTAATTGACCTGGAGCAAAAATTGCTTCCACTCTGGAGCCGGCTTCGGCGGGTGCCGAAGGACAGAAACGGACCAGACGGGGACCAGCCATGCACAGACATTTCACGGTGGCGGCGCTCGCCGCCTCCCTGCTCGCGCTCCACGTGCCGGCGGCGCGCGCGGTCGAGCCGGCGCCGGCGAAGGAGATCGGTGTCATCATCGGCTACGGGGTCGGCGGCGGATATGACGCCTATGCGCGCCTGCTGTCGCGGCACATGGGCAAGCACCTGCCGGGCGAGCCGGTCTTCCTGCCGCAGAACATGCCGGGCGCGGGCAGCCTGAAGGCGGCCAACTACATCTTCAGCGTGGCGCCGAAGGACGGCTCGGTGATGGGCACCTTCGCGCAGCAGGCGGCGGTGGCGCCGCTCCTGGGCGACGCCGGCTACGACTCGCGCAAGTTCAGCTGGATCGGTTCGATCTCCGGTGAGACCACGGTCTGCCTGACATCCACCAAATCGCCGATCGCCACCTGGGACGACATGCTGACCAAGGACCACGTGTTCGGCGGCGAGGGCCGCGGCTCCGACGTCGACACGATGGCGATCGCGCTGCAGAAGCTGTTCGGCACCAAGACCAAGCTGGTCACCGGCTATCCGGGCACGAGCGAGATGTTCCTCGCGGTCGAGCGCGGCGAGATCGACGGCCTGTGCGGCGTGTCGCTGAGCTCGGTGCGCAGCCGCTTCAGCCAGCTTCTCGACGAAGGCAAGATCCGCATCATCCTGCAGGCGGGGCTGGAGAAGGACCCCTCCATCGACGTGCCGAACGTGATGGACTTCGCCAAGACCGACGAGCAGAAGCGCCTGCTCGCCTTCATCCTCGGGCCGAACGTCATGGGCCGTCCCTATGCCGCCCCTCCGGGCGTGCCGCCCGAGACGCTGGCGCTGCTGCGCAAGGCTTTCGACGAGACCGTGAAGGACCCGGAGTTCCTGGCCGATGCCGCCAAGCAGAAGCTTGACGTGCGCCCCATCACCGGCCAGCGCATCGAGCAGCTTCTCGACCAGCTCTACACCACGCCGAAGGCGCTGCTCGACGAAGTGGCGGAAATCTCCGGCGCCGCGAAATAGCCGCCGCGCCTCCTTCAGACGAAAGAAAGGGCCGCGACATTGCCGTCGCGGCCCTTTCCTTTGCTCGCCTCACCGATCACTCGACGATGACGCTGCGGGCTTTGGCGACCTCGTCCTTGGGCAGCGCGTAGAGGCCGCGGATCAGGTCCTCCACCTCCGCGCCGCTCACCGGATCGACCTCGAGGCCGGCCTTTTCGGCGTCGGCGAGGAATGCAGGGTCCTTCATCGTCTCGTCGAACGCCTTGCGCAGTGCCTCGAGCCGGTCCTTGGGAATGCCGGGCGGGGCGGCATAGGGGCGGCCGATCACCTGCCGGGCGAGGACGAGGCGCAGCACCTCGCGCTGCTTCTCCGTGGTGGTGATCGCCATCACGTTCGGCACGTCCGGCAGGTCCTTGATCTCGCGCAGCGAGAGCTGAAGGATGACGTGCAGCTTGTTGTTCTTGAGCTCGTCCGCCTTGGTGGCCTTGAGCACCGCCCAGGACCAGCCGCACCGTCCGTCGACCTCGCTGCGCTCGATCGCCATGGTCATCTCGTTGGTGCCGGGATAGCCGGTGATGAGGCGCATCTTCACGTCGAACAGGTTCTTCAGCATGGTTGCGAAGATGTCGGGATCGGAGCCCGAGCCTTCGCCGGCGACGGTGAACTCGGTGGTCTTCGCCTGGTCCCAGCTCGTGACCTTCGAATTGGCCCCGGTCACGCAGACGCTCGCCTCGTCGGAGATGCTGCCGAGCCAGGAGAAGGCGGAGGCGTCGAAATGGGTGGCACTGCCGCCGATCAGCGGCTCCATCGGCAGGCCGCGCGCGAAGGTGCCGATCACGGTGCCGTCCTTGGGCGCGACGTTGAACAGGTAGTTCGCCGCCTTCAGGCTGCCGGCGCCGGGCATGTTCTCCGGCACCACGGTCGGGTTGCCGGGGATGTGCTTGCCGAGATGGGCCGCGAGCAGGCGTGTATAGGTGTCGTAGCCACCGCCGACGCTGTAGCCGATGATCGCCCGTATCTGCTTGCCCTTGTAGAACTCCTCGACCGTCTCGGCCTTGAGGTGGGTGGTCGCGAGCGCCAGACACGACGCGACCCCCAGGAGAGCCGTCACATATTTCCGCATGCGCTTGAGTTCCCTTCTGGTTTGAACAGGGCAGGCAACCTGGCGCCGCTGCGACGCCGGCATGCCTCGTTGGACGAGCCTGCCGGTCTCAATCCGAACGCAGCGTCGGGATCAAGTCAACCAAAATTAGGACAAGTACGAATTTTGGAAATGATCGGCGGGGCTAGCGCGGAAACTGGATTGTGGCTTGAGTGCGGACGAGGCGGGCCCGGCTGGAGGCGAAGGAGCGGACGATAGGGGCGGAATCCACCTCACCTTTGCCGGCACAAGGGTTCGCGGGCGCGCTGCGGGAGCGGCATGGGGGATGCTGGCCGGATGAATAGTGCCATATTTGGTATTCGTGTTGATTTTTGCACGCAGAGTCGGTTTCATGGCTGCCGGATCGTGCCGACAAGGCCGGCGCGGCCGCCAGGGACCGCCCCGCATCCGACAGGACCTTCATGAGCCACGATTATCCCGTTCCGCCGCGCTCCGAAGATCGTGACATCCTCGGTCATGCGGTCGACCGCCTCGAGGATCGTCCCCTGGTGATGGGCCGCGGCGCCTATGCGGGCGACATCTCCTTCCCGAACCAGCTCCACATGCGGGTCGTGCGCTCGGCCTACGCGCACGGCCACCTGCGCGGCATCGACCTGTCCGCCGCCCGCGCGCTGCCCGGCGTGGTCGCGATCTGGACCCAGGCCGACATCGCCGCCCTGCCGCCGATCGACTTCCGCGACCCCTCCGCCGCCGTGCTGAAGCCCTATCGCCAATATGTGCTGGCGAAGGACAAGGTACGCTATGTCGGCGACCCGGTCGCCGCCGTGTTCGCGACCGATCCCTATGTGGCCGAGGACGCGGCCGAGATGATCCTCGCCGACATCGAGCCGCTGCCGCCGGTGCTCGACCCGAGCGCGGCACCGAGCGAATTCTCGGCCGGCCACGACACCGAGCCGACCGTCATCCGCCATTCTTATGGCGACATCGACGCCGCCTTCGCCGCCGCCGACCACCTCGTCGAGCTGGACCTGACGGTCGGCCGGCACTCCGGCGTGCCGATGGAGACGCGCGGCGCGATCGGGCGCTACGACGCCGCGCGCGACATTCTGGAACTGCACGGCGCGGCCAAGGTGCCGCACCGCAACCGCGACACGCTGGTGCGTATGCTCGGCCGGCCGCCGGATTCGATCCACCTGTTCGAGGGCCATGTCGGCGGCGGCTTCGGCATTCGCGGCGAGCTGTACCCCGAGGACGTGCTGGTGCTGCTCGCCGCCCAGCGCCTGCGCCGTCCCGTCAAGTGGATCGAGGACCGGCGCGAGCATCTGATGGCCGCCAACCATTCGCGCAACCAGCGCCATCTCGTGCGGGCCGCGGTGTCGAAGGACGGCCGGCTGCTAGGGCTCGACAACGAGTTCTTCCACGACCAGGGCGCCTATGTGCGTACCCATGGCGCCCGCGTGGTGGCGCGCACCATGAGCATGCTTACCGGGCCCTATCTCATCGGCGCCTATCGCTCGGTCGGCCATTTCCGCCTGACCAACAAGACGCCGGCGGCGACCTATCGCGCGCCGGGCCGCTATGAGGGCACCTTCGTGCGCGAGCGGATGATGGACGCCATCGCCGCGAAGCTCGGCATGGACCGGGTGGAGCTGCGCCGGCGCAACATCATCCCGGGCGAGATGATGCCGCACACCATCCATTTCGATCAGCCCGGCGTCGAGGAGTTGGCGCTCGATTCCGGCGACTATCCCGCGCTGTTCGAGAAGGGGCTGGCCGCCTTCGACTGGGAGGGGCGCCGGCGCGAGGTCGAGAGGCGCCGGGCCGCCGGTGAATGCGTCGGCCTCGGCGTCGGCGTGTTCGTCGAGGAGAGCGGGCGCGGCCCGTCGGACGGCGCGCGCATCACCGTCGATACTTCGGGCCGGGTCGAGGTGCTGACCGGCGGCGCCTCGGTCGGGCAGGGCTTCGAGACCGTGATGGCACAGATCTGCGCCGAGGCGATCGGCGTCGACTACAAGGTGATCCGCGTCATCCACGGCCAGACCAACCGCATCGCCCACGGCATCGGCGCCCATGCCGCGCGGGCCAGCGTGCTCACCGGCAATGCGGTGCACATCGCCTCGACGAACCTGCGCGAACGCGCGCTGATGTTCGCTTCCGAGCTGCTGCAGACGCCGGCCGACCAGCTATCCCTGAAGGGCGGCGCGGTGGTGCGGCTGAGCGTGCCGGACGAGCCGGTGATGACGCTGGCCGAACTCGCCGGCAAGCTGGCGCCCGGCGCGCCGTTGCTGGCCGGCCGCTCGCCCGGGCTTACCGCCGAGGGATGGTTCAACACCGACCACACCGTCTTTCCCTATGGCGCCCATTTCGCCCAGGTCCGCGTCGATCGCGAGACCTGCCAGGTGACGGTGGAGCAGTTCCTCATCGCCTATGATGTCGGCCGCTCGCTCAATCCGCGACTGGTGCGCGGGCAACTCGTCGGCGCCTGCGTGCAGGGGCTGGGCGGCGCGCTGCTGGAGGAGTTCACCTACAACGACACCGGCGATCCGCTGGCGATCACCTTCGCCGACTATCTGATGCCGACCGCCAGCGAAACGCCGCCGATCGAATGCCTCATCACCGAGGAGGCGCCGAGCCCGCGCAACCCGCTTGGCATCAAGGGGGCGGGCGAGGGGGGCATCAATGCCGTCGGCGCCGTCATCGCCGGCGCCATCGACGACGCGCTCGGCATGCCCGGGACGGTGACGCAGCTTCCGGTGACGCCGCAGCGGCTGCATCTGGCGCTGGCGCGCCTCGCCGAACGCAAGCCCGACGCGGCGTGAGCGCGCGCCGCCTTTCGTCTCCACCGGAGCCGTGCCCGTGCTGAGCCGCACCTCGCTGATGTTCGTCGGATTTGCGGCCGTGGCGGCCTTCGCCAACTGGTGGAAGGGCGGCATGCCCCTCGCCCTGCAGAGCGCGGGCTTTGCCGCCGAGGAAGCGCTTCAGGTGGCGCCGGAGCTGGTGTTCGGCCTGCTGATCGCCGCCTTCAGCAGCATACTGGTATCGCGCGAGCGCGTGGCCCGATGGCTCGGCGCCGAAGCCGGGCTGCGCGGGCTCGTCATCGCCACCCTGGTCGGCGCCCTCATGCCGGGCGGGCCGTTCGCCTCCTTCCCGCTGGTCTTCGCCCTCTACCAGGCGGGGGCGGATGTCGGGGCGCTCACCGCCTTCCTCGTCGCCTGGGCCGCCATCGGCGTGAACCGGCTGCTGGTGTGGGAAATTCCGTTCATGGGCGTCGAGTTCGGGCTTCTGCGCCTCGTCAGCAGCCTGCCGCTGCCGATCCTCGCCGGGCTGGGCGCGCAGTTCCTCGCCTCGCGGCTGGAGTTCTTCCGCATGCGCCGCGAGGAGGAAGCGGAGTGAATATCGGCCTCGTCATCATGGCGTGCCTGGCGACAGGCACCTTTATCGCCGTCCTGGTCCGCCAGCCGGGGCGGCTGAAGGGCGCGCTGGCACAGGTCGGCCGGCAGGGCGGGAGCCTCGCCGTGCGCATCCCGATGGCGCTCTATGTCGCCTCCAGCATCGAGCACTTCGTTCCGACCGAGGCCATCGGCCCGGTGATCGGCGAGGGCAGCGGCTGGAAGGGCATCCTCCTCGCCTCCGCCTTCGGCGCCTTCGTGCCCGGCGGGCCGATGGTGACCTTCCCGCTCGCGCTGACGGTCTGGCAGATGGGGGCCGGGCGGCCGCAGATCATCGCCTTCCTGGCGTCGTGGTCGATCTTCGCCGTGCACCGCATCCTGTCCTATGAGCTGCCGCTCATGGGCTCGCGCTTCGTGCTCACGCGCCTTTCCGCCTCGTGGTACCTGCCCCCGCTCGCCGGGGCGCTGGCCTGGATGCTGATCGCCCTTTCGGGACTCTGGACCGGCTAGGCGGCCGCCCCGGCCGCCGCGACCACCGTGCCGACGGCATCGGACAGCGCGCCCTCGGGCGAGGCGTTCGACAGCGCCAGCACTTCGGCCACCGCGTCCATCGCGGAAGAGGCCGGCCCGCCGGCCCCGGGCCGCGCCCGCGCCCATTGCTCCAGCAGGGCGAGCTGGATCTGCTCGGCCTTGAGCTCGGCCTGCTGGACGAGGCGGCGCAGTTCTTCCTTGGTCGCGTCCGGGCAGTCGGTGCGCGCCGGCTTGAGGCGACGGCGGATGGCGCGCAGGGGCAGCACCGTGTCCTGCCGCCATACCCCGAGGTCGTCCCGCGCCGCTTCCAGAAGGGCGCGGTCGACCGGCAGGCCCAGCACGCGGCTGGCATAGAGCGCGAAGATCAGTTCGACCACGTCGACCCCGGCCTCGTCCTGCAGCCGCAGGCAGGCGGCGGAGGCGCCCGGCGCGGCGTAGAAGGCGAGCGCATAGCGCCAAAGGCCGCCGTCGAGGACGAGGGGGGCAGCATCGGTCACGGGCATCTCCAGGGTGAGGCGATTCCGGGGTGAGGGCGATCCGGTCTGCGGCGACCATAGCGGCAGAGCCCCCGCGATGCCACGCGCGGGCCTGCTCTTACCCGCCATCACTTTCGGCGCTAGGTTCAGCCTCAAGACATAAAACAAAATTATCCCCGCTGGGGAGTCGAGGAGGAAATGCTGCCATGATGACGCTTCGTCATATGGAGGTCTTTCACGCCATAATGGTAACGGGTTCCGTCACGGGGGCGGCGCGGCTGCTCAACGTGACCCAGCCCGCCATCAGCGCTGTGCTCAAGCATGCGGAAAGCCGGCTCAACATGAAGCTGTTCCTGCGGTGCGGCGGGCGCCTGCAGCCGACCGAGGAGGCTCACGCCATCTTTCCCGACGTCGCCGCGATATTCGGCCGGGTCCATGCGGTGGGCCGCCTGGCGCAGGACCTGGTGGGCGGCCGGCTCGGCACGCTGTCGGTGGCGGCGGCGTTTCCGATCGCCAATGGCTATCTCGCCAAGGCGATGGCCTCGTTCCTGGTGGAGCGCCCGCATGTGCGCTGCACGCTGCAGTCGCTCACCTCGCCGCAGGTGCTCGACCGGGTAATCAACCGCGAGGTCGAGATGGGGCTGGCCCATGAGCCGATCGTCAGCAGCGCCGTCGACACGCAGGAGCTGATGAGCTGGAGCCTCGCCTGCGTCATGCCCAACGACCACCCGCTGGTCGAGCGCGACGAGATCAACGTCGCCGAACTCGAGCCCTATCCGATCATCACCTACCAGCCGCAGATCGTGTTCCGCCCCTTCGTCGACCGCGCCTTCAGCCAGGCCGGGATCGCCCCGGTCATCGCCATCCAGGTCAGCATCGCGCTGACCGGCATCATGCTGGCGCGGTTCGGGGCAGGGGTCGCCATCGTCGATCCCCAGCTTGTCGATTCCATGGGTATCCCGGGAGTGGTCGTGCGTAAGCTGCGCCCGCGGATCGAGGCCAAGACGTTGATCATCCAGCCCAAGGACGCGCCGCGCTCGATCATCGTCAACGACTTCGTCGACCATTTGCGAAAAGTTATACGCGACGGCGAGATATAGAAGATCTGTTTATGGCGGGCGGCCCTTTTTTTATTCGACAGCATCGGGGGCATCGCCTTTGATGCCCGTCCAGCGAGGTAGCCTCGACCCATCCTGCCACGGAGAAGCGTTCGAAAACGACGGGACGGCACCCGCAAAATCAAAAGAGATAAAGCCTGGAGGAAAAGCCCATGAGGTACCTGCGCAGCGCGATCGCGGCGGCGGCCGCCTTGTTATTTTCGGCGGCAGCGCATGCAGAGTTTCCAGACAAGCCGGTGACGCTGATCGTCCCCTTCGCGGCCGGCGGTTCGAACGACATCCTCGCGCGCCATCTGGGCGACGGGCTGAGCAAGATCTGGGGCCAGCCGGTCGTCGTCAACAACATGCCGGGAGCCGGCGCGGCCATCGGCTCGGCGCATGTGTCGAAGGCGGCGCCGGACGGCTACACGCTGCTGATCGCCTCCGTCACCTTCACCATGAACCCGGCCGTACAGCCGAACCTGCCCTTCGACCCGCGCAAGGACTTCCAGCCGGTCGCGATGCTCGGGCAGGTGCCGCTCGTTCTCGTGGTCGGCAAGGCGCTTGAGGCCAAGACGGTGCAGGAGCTGGTGGCGACGGCGAAGAAGCAGGAGCTCAACTACGCCGATTCCGGCCTCGGCACCGTCAACCAGTTCGGCGCCGAGCTGTTCGCCCAGAGCGCCGGCATCACCCTGACGCCGGTCCACTACAAGGGCGGCTCCGAGGCGATGACCGCGGTGATCGGCGGCCATTCCGACATGTTCATGAGCAGCATGACGCAGGCTCTCCCGCTGATCCGGGGCGGCCAGCTTCGGGGCCTCGTCGTCACGGGCAAGGAGCGCGCGACGGTGGTTCCCGACATTCCCACCACCGACGAGGCCGGCATTCCCGGCGTCGACGTGCAGCAGTGGTGGGGCATCATGGCGCCCGCCGGCACGCCGATGGACGTGGTGGAGAAGCTCAACGCCGACATCAACAAGGTGATGTCGACCGAGGCGACCAAGGAGTTCCTCGCCCGCGACGCCGGCCGCCCCACGCCGATGTCGGTCCAGGAGTTCTCCGACCTGATCTCCGCCCAGCTCAAGAAGTGGCCGGAAGTGGCCGACAAGGCGGGCATCAAGATCGAGTAGTCCTTAGCCGGCAGCGGAGCCGCGGCGCGCCGCTGCCGGACCGATCCTCGGTATCCCACGGGAATGAGCAATCGCATGAAGACCGTCAACCACAGGGATGTCGGGGCGGGCCTGCTTTACGTCGTGCTCGGACTGGCGTTCACGATCGGGGCCTCGGGCTATCGCATGGGCACGGCCGCGCGCATGGGCCCAGGCTACTTCCCGTTCTGGCTGGGGGTGATCCTGACGGTCATCGGCGCGGTCGTCATCTTCAACGCCGTCCGCTCCCGCGTCGCCGCCGAGCCGATGGAACGCTGGTCGATGCGCGGACTCCTCACCGTGCTCGCCTGCGTGGTCGCCTTCGGTTTCCTGCTTCCCCATGCCGGACTGATCGTCTCCGTGCTGTTCCTCGTCATCGGGGTGAGCTTCGCGGGGCCCGACTTCTCCTGGCGCGTGGCGCTGGCAACGGCCGCCGTGCTGCTCGCGCTCACGCTGGCGCTGTTCGTGTGGCTGCTGGATCTGCAGTTCACGATCTGGCCGCCCTTCGCGACCTTCTAGGAACCCGCCATGGAACTGCTCGACCATCTGGCTCTGGGCTTCTCGACCGCTCTGAGCTTCAACAACCTGTTCTATGCGTTCCTGGGATCGGTGCTCGGCACTTTGATCGGCGTGCTTCCGGGCCTCGGCCCGCTGGCGACGATCTCGATGCTGCTGCCCTTCACCTTCGGCCTCGACCCGCTCGAGGCGCTGATCATGCTGGCCGGCATCTATTACGGGGCGGCGTATGGCGGCTCCACCACCGCCATTCTGGTGAACCTGCCGGGCGAAACCTCCTCGGTCGTCACGGTGATCGACGGCCACCAGATGGCGCGGCAGGGGCGGGCGGGGGTGGCGCTCGCCACCGCCGCGCTCGGCTCGTTCTTCGCCGGCTGCGTCGGCACCTTCATCCTCGCCGCCTTCGCCGCGCCGCTGACGCAGCTCGCCTTCAGCTTCGGCCCGGCCGAGTATTTCTCGCTGATGGCGATGGGCCTCGTCGGCGCCGTCTCGCTCGCATCGGGGCCGCTGATCAAGTCGATCGGCATGATCGTACTCGGCCTGCTGCTGGGGTTGGTCGGCACCGACGTAGCCTCCGGCGCGATGCGCTACACCTTCGGGCTGCCGCAGCTCTGGGACGGCATCGACTTCGTCGTCATCGCGGTCGGCATCTTCGCCTTCGGCGAGGTCATCACCTCGCTGGAACGCAAGGAGATACGCGACGCGCTCAGCAGTCCGATCACCCGGCTCTGGCCGAGCTGGCAGGACTTCAAGGACATGGCCCCCGCCGTGCTTCGCGGCAGCGCCATCGGCTCGCTCGTCGGCGTCCTGCCCGGGGCGGGGCTCTCGCTCGCCTCCTTCTTCGCCTACAGCCTGGAGAAGAAGACTTCTCGCACGCCCGAGCGCTTCGGCAAGGGCGCGATCCAGGGCGTCGCCGGGCCGGAAGCGGCCAACAACGCGGCGGCGCAGACCGCCTTCATTCCCACGCTCACGCTTGGCATTCCCGGCAGCGCGACCATGGCGCTGATGCTTGGTGCCATGATCGTGCACAACATCCAGCCCGGCCCGCAGGTGATGACGACCAACCCGACGCTGTTCTGGGGGCTGATCGCGTCGATGTGGATCGGCAACCTGATGCTGGTCATCCTCAACCTGCCGCTGGTCGGCATCTGGGTGAAGCTGCTCAGCGTGCCGTTCCGGGTGCTGTTCCCGGCAATCATCCTGTTCTGCTGTATCGGCGTCTATTCGGTGCAGAACTCGATCTTCGACATCTATCTCGCCGCCGGCTTCGGGCTGTTCGGCTATGTGCTGCACAAGCTCCACTGCGAGCCGGCGCCGCTCATGCTCGGCTTCGTCCTCGGCCCGATGATCGAGGAGAACTTCCGGCGCGCGCTGGTTCTCTCCAAGGGCGACTTCTCGGTCTTCGTAACCCGGCCCATCTCCGCCGTGCTGCTGGCGATCACCGCCATATTGCTGATCATGGTGGCGATCCCGGCCATCCGCAGCCGCCGGCAGGAGGCGTTCGAGGAATGAGCGGGCGCGGGGCCGGGGCCGTCGTCGGGCCAATCCCCGCCGTCGGAGCGGAGCGTCGGCGCGGCCATGGCTGAGAGCGTGCGCGTCTCCCACCCGAGCATGGGTGTCGCCCGGGTCACGCTGGCGCGGCCGGAACGGCACAACGCCTTCGACGCGGAGATGATCGAGCGCCTGACGCGCGTACTCGCTGAGCTCGATGCCGACGACGCCGTTAGCATCGTTGTTCTGGACGGGGAGGGCCGAAGTTTCTGTGCCGGCGCCGATCTCGGCTGGATGCGGGAGGCGGCGACGCGCGACCGCGCGGGTAACATCGCCGACGCGCAGGCGCTCGCCCGGCTGATGGCGACGCTGGACGGCCTGCGCAAGACCAGCCTCGCTCTCGTCCATGGCGCGGCCTATGGCGGCGGCTTCGGGCTGGTGGCCTGCTGCGACATCGCCATAGCCGCCGAGGAGGCGCGCTTCGGCCTCACAGAGGCGCGTCTGGGGCTGATACCGGCGGTCATAAGCCCCTATGTCATCGACGCGATCGGCAGCCGGCAGGCACGCCGCCTTTTCCAGACCGCCGAGACCTTCCCCGCCGCCGAAGCGGAGCGCATCGGCCTCGTCCACGAGGTCGTCGCCGGCGAGAGGCTCGCATCGCGCGGCGAGGAGATCGTCGCGCTTCTGACCGCGGCGGCACCCGGCGCCCGCGCGCAGGCGAAGCGGCTGGTCGCGGCGGTGAAGGACCATCCGCGTGACGAGGCCCTTCTCGCCCTGACGGCCGAATGGATCGCCACCATCCGCGAGGGGCCGGAGGCCGCCGAGGGTATGGCCGCCTTCTTCGAGCGGCGGCCGGCCAGCTGGCGCCGGGAGGGCTGAGCGTGGCGGACAGCGTGCGCATCGTCGAGGTCGGCCCGCGCGACGGGCTGCAGAACGAGGCCGCGCATCTGTCGATAGAGAACCGGGTTGCCTTCATCGAAAAGCTGCTCGACGCCGGGCTCGCTACCGTCGAGGCCGGCAGCTTCGTGTCGCCCCGGTGGGTGCCGCAGATGCAGGGCACCGACGAGGTGCTGCGCCGGCTCGCAGGGGTCGGCGCGGGCCTGCCGGTTCTGGTGCCGAACCTGACCGGGCTGGAGGCGGCCATCGCCGCCGGCGCGCGCGAGGTCGCGGTCTTCGTCGCGGCGTCGGAAGCGTTCTCGCTCCGCAACCTCAACTGCTCCGTCGACGACTCGCTGGAGCGCTACGCCCCGGTGATCGAGCGGGCGCTCGAAGCGGGGCTCGCCGTGCGCGGCTATATCTCCTGCGTGCTCGGCTGCCCCTATGAAGGGCGCGTGCCGTCCGCCGCGGTGGTGTGGCTGGCCGCCCGCCTGCACAGGCAGGGCTGCTACGAGGTCTCGCTCGGCGACACGATCGGCGTCGGCACGCCGATGCAGGCACGCACACTGGTGCGCGAGGTCGCCGGCGAGCTGCCTGTCGGGGCGCTGGCGGTCCATTTCCACGACACCTACGGCCAGGCGCTGGCGAACATCTACGGCGCGCTGCAGGAGGGCGTGTCGGTGGTCGATGCTTCTGCCGGCGGGCTCGGCGGCTGCCCCTATGCCCGCGGCGCCAGCGGCAATGTCGCGACCGAGGCCGTGGTCTATATGTTGGACGGCATGGGCGTGCGCACCGGCGTCGCGCTTCCCAAGCTGATCGAAGCGGTGCGCTTCGTCCATGCCCGGCTCGGCCGCGAGCCGGCCTCCGCCGTCTATCGGGCGATGACGGCCCGCGCGGATGCGACGCCGACGAGCGGCGGTTAGAGCGGCGCTACCCTTATTCTCCTTATCGAGTGCGTTCACACCGCCGCCTGCCAGCGAGGCGGCGGCGGGAACTGGCGCCTGGCGGCGCCTCCCCATAAGCGTGGTTGATGTTCCCCTGCGACATACTGATTGGACCGTTATCACCTTCAGTCTCATCTTTGCGCCCACCGAACGAAGTGACGGCGCAGCGTTTCATGGCAAATCTTGTCGTTGGGATCATTGATCCTTTCCATCCCAAGATCCTGGAGATGATTGCTTCCGGCATTCCTGACGACTGGTCGCTGAGTATTGCCGCCGATCAGAGCGCGGAAGAGAAGGCGAGGGCGCTCGGCAGGGCCGACATCGCCTTCGTCATGGCCGCGCCCATGCCGGCGTCGCTGCTGCGCGAAGCGCCGAAGCTGCGCTTCATCCAGAAGCTCGGCGCCGGCGTCGACCGTATCGATCTCGACTTCTGCGCCGCGCACGACATCACCGTGGCGCGGCTGCAGGCGGGCAATTCGATCCCCGTCGCCGAGCACACGCTGCTGCTCATGCTCGCCGCCTGCCGGCGCCTGCCCTATCTCGACCGCCAGACCCGCGCCGGCGGCTGGGACAAGGAGGCGGCGCGCGGCAACAGCCGGCAGATCCACGGCAGGACCGTGGGCATCGTCGGCTTCGGCGCCATCGGCAAGGCGGTCGCCCGGCTGCTCTCCGGCTTCGGGGCCGAACTGCTCTATTACGACCCGCTGCGCGCCGACCCCGGTGTCGAGCGCGGGCTGGGCGTCGCCTATGCCTCGCTGGACGAGATCACGGCCCGCGCGGACATCCTCTCGCTGCACCTGCCGCTGACCAAGGACACGGCGAAGCTGTTCGACGCGGCGCGCATCGCGAAGCTGAAGCCGGGTGCGATCTTCATCAATTGCGCGCGGGGCGGGCTGGTCGACGAGAAGGCGCTCCACGCGGCGCTGGTCGAGGGGCGGGTCTACGCCGCCGGGCTCGACGCCTTCGAGGCCGAGCCGCCGGTCGGCAACCCGCTGCTCACGCTGGACCAGACGGTGGTGACGCCGCACGTCGCGGGCGGAACGGTCGACAATTTCGCGCCGGTCCTCGCCCGGGCGATCGGCAATGCCCGCCGGTTCCTGCACGGCCAGAACCTGCCGGAAGAGGACCTCGTTCCCCTGCCGCCCCGGACGGCCGCCTGAGCCCGCTGCGGGACGCCATCAACTCACGCGGCAGGAGGTAAGCATGACCATCCACCCCTTCATGATCGCCAATGGCTGGCGCACCGGCGCGGGCGAGGCCTTCTCCTCCATCGATCCGAGCACCGGCCGGGAGGTCGCGCGCATCGGCGGCGCGGGCGCGGCGGATGTCGACGACGCGGTCGCCGCCGCCCGGGCGGCGCTTGCCGATCCGGCCTGGAGCGGGCTGAAGTGCCACGAGCGCGCGGCCTACCTCTTCCGCATCGCCGAGCTGATGGGCGGGCGCCTCGACGAACTCGCCCGGGTGCAGATGGAGGACAACGGCAAGACCTTCGCCGAGTGCCGCAGCCAGGCCGCGAGCGCGGCGGCGACGTTCCGCTACTACGGCGCCGTCTGCGAGACCTTCGAGAGCGAGATGAATACCCAGCGCGGGCCGAGCGTGACCATGACGGTCTACGAGCCGGTCGGCGTGGTGGCGGCGATCACGCCGTGGAACTCGCCGCTGACGCTGGAGGCGCAGAAGCTCGCGCCCATCCTCGCCGCCGGCAACACCGTGGTGCTGAAGCCTTCCGAAGTGACGCCGCGCGTCGCGCTCGAATATGCGCGGCTGGCGATCGAGGCCGGGCTGCCGGCCGGCGTGGTCAACGTCGTGACCGGTGCCGCCGATGTCGGCCGGGCGCTGGTCGACCACCCGGACATCGACATGGTGAGCTTCACCGGCGGCACCGCGTCCGGCCGGGCGATCGCAAAGGCCTGCGGCACGCGGCTGCGGCCGGTGGTGCTGGAACTCGGCGGCAAGTCGCCTCACGTCGTCTTCGCCGATGCCGATCTCGAGCGGGCGCGCACCACCGTCGCCTCCGGCATCTTCTCCGGCGGCGGGCAGTCCTGCGTCGCCGGCTCGCGCATCTTCGTCGAGGCGTCGATCCACGACGCCTTCCTCGAGGCCATCTGCGCCAGCACGCAGGCCTACAGCATGGGCCCGCCGGAGGATGCGGCCGCCACCCTCGGGCCGATGGTGAGCTTCCAGCACCGCGACCATGTCGCCAGCGCCGTCGAGGCTGCGCGCGCCGAGGGCGGCAAGGTCCTGACCGGCGGGGCGATCCCGACCGAAGGCGCACTCGGCGCCGGCGCCTACTATCCGGCCACGGTGATCGCCGGCCTCGGCAACGAGGCGCGCGTCGCCCAGCAGGAAATCTTCGGCCCGGTCGCGGTCGTCCTCCCGTTCCGGGACGAGGCGGATCTGGTGGCGCAGGCCAACGATACCGAGTTCGGCCTCGCCGCCGGCATCTGGACCCGGGACTTCGCCAAGGCCTGGCGGGTCGCGCGGGCGATCCGCGCCGGCACGGTGTGGATCAACACCTACAAGGAAACTTCCATCTCGACCCCCTTCGGCGGCTTCAAGCAGAGCGGCCTCGGCCGCGAGAAGGGGCAGACCGGGATGCGCACCTACATGGAGCCCAAGGGCCTCTACTGGCACGTGGGATGACCTCGAACGCCGCGTGACCGGCCCTCGCCCGGCCGGACGTCCGCAATCAGAACAGCCGCGTAAGCGCGGCATCGAATGGGAGAACTGACGCATGGCGACAACGGTGGAAGTGATGGCCGATGCCTTTAAGGAGGTAGGAACGCCGTTTCTCGTCGGCCATCCCGGAGGCGAATCGGTCGAGCTGATGGAGGCCGCGCGCCAGCGCGACATGCGCTTCATCCTGATGAAGCAGGAGACTGCCGGCGCCATGCTGGCCTCCACCTGGGGCGAGATCACCGGCTCGCCGGGCGTGTGCCTGTCCACCCGCGGGCCGGGCGCGGCCAACATGGTCAACGGCGTCGCCTATGCCGCGCTCGACCGCGCGCCGCTGATCGTGCTGACCGACCGCTATTCGCAGCCGGCGCAGGAGGTGGGGCTGCGCCAGCGCATCGACCAGCTCGCCCTGTACGCGCCGCTGGTGAAATGGGGCACCACGGTCGACGCCCGCACCATCCGCCAGCAGTTGCGCCGGGCCATCCGGACCGCGACGGCGCCCGCGCCGGGGCCGGTGCAGTTCGACATCCCGCAGAGCGAGACCATGAAGGACGCGACCGAGCTGGTCGCCGAGCCGCCGGTCTCGCCCAACCTGCTCAGCCCGGAGCCCGACACCAAGGCGCTCCAGCCGCTGATGGACCGCATCGGCGCGGCAAGGAAGCCGGTGCTGCTCGCCGGCCTCGGCGTGTTCTGGGACAAGGCGTCGGCTGAGCTGGTGCGCCTCGCCGAGGCGCTGGGCGCGCCGGTGCTCGTCACCTCCAAGTGCAAGGGCGCGATACCCGAGGACCATCCGCTGCGCGCGGGCTGCATCATCGGCGGCCTGATCGAGCGCCAGCTGGTCATGGAGTCGGACCTCATCATCGCCGTCGGGCTCGACGCGGTCGAGCTGCAACCCAAGGCGTGGCCCTACACGATCCCCGTCGTGGCGCTGTCTTCGACGCCCTCGCTCGACGCGCTGGTGCCGGCGCAGATCGAGGTGCTCGGCAATCTGAAGACCCTGCTGGGCAAGGTCGCGGCGCTGTCGAGCGGCGGCAACTGGGGCGAGAAGGCTGCCTCCATCTTCCGCACCGACGTCGCCAACGCTTTGAACACGCCGAGCACCGGCCTGTCGCCGCAGCGCACGGTGGAGCTGGCGCGCGCCGTGCTGCCGCGCGAGACCGTCGCCACCTGCGACGCCGGCGCCAGCCGCCTCCTCGTTGTGCAGAAATGGCAGTCCTACGGCCCGCGTGAATTCCTCACCTCCAACGGCCTCGGCTCGATGGGTTACGCCGTGCCCGGCGCGCTCGGCGCCCGGCTCGCCTATCCCGACCGGCCGGTGGTGGCGTTCACCGGCGACGGCGGCTTCCTGATGGCGGTGGCGGACCTCCAGACCTCGGTGCGCGAGAACCTGCCCATCATCGTCATCGTGTTCGACGACCGGGAGATCGGCCTGATCCGCGTCAAGCAGGAGATCAAGGGCATCCCCCGGCACGGCGTCGGCATCGGCGGCTGCGACTGGGAGAAGATCGCGCAGGGCTTCGGGGCCGATGGCACCACGGTCGACACCGAGAACGGCCTGCAGGACGCGATCGGCGCCGCGCTGCGCTCCGGCCGGACGACGGTGATCGGCGTGCGGATCGACGGCTCCGGCTATGTCGACCAGTTCAACGCCCTGCGCGAGCTCTGATCCGTCGGCCGCGCGACGGGAGACGAGCCGTGCCCGATGCCGGCCACGGATCGCCGTGGCCGGCATCGCCTTCGGGCCGGAGGGGCGGGAGGACAATCGACGATGGACTTCAATCTGACCGACGAGCAGCGGGCGATCGTGCAGACGATCCGCGACGTGACACAGGCCGAGTTCAAGCCGCGCGCGCAGCGCTACATGGACGGCACCTTTCCCTGGGAGAACATCCACAGGCTGGCCGAGCTCGGCGTGCTCGGCATGGCGGTGCCGGAGGAATATGGCGGCATGGGCCTGCCGGTGCTCGACACCGCGCTGGTGCTCGAGGAGATCGCCAAGGGCTGCTACGTGACGGCGATGGCGGTGCTGGGCGAGGTGGGAACCCAGACCCGCATCATCGCCACCTACGCGCCCGAGCACTTCAAGCAGCGCCTGCTGCCGGCCGTGTGCAGCGGCCACGCGATCCTCGCCATCTGCATGACCGAGCCACATGCGGGCACGGACGTCGCGAACTACCGGACCAACGTCACCATCTCCGGCGATCGCGTGGTGCTGCGCGGCGTGAAGACGCTCATCAGCCGCGTCGACGAGGCGGCGGCCTTCGTCGTGTTCTCGCGCATAGACGGTCGGCACGGGCGCGAGGGGATCGGCTGCGTGCTGATCGAGCGCGGCACGCCGGGGCTGGAGGTGACCGCGCGCTACCACACCATGGGCGGTGAGAACCTCGCCGAGGTGCAGTTCAACGATTGCGAGCTGCCACTGGAGAACGTCGTCATCCGCGAGGACGGGTTCCGCAAACTGCTCTCGGCCTTCAATACGCAGCGCTGCCTCAATCCCAGCATCTCGCTCGGCCTCGCCGAAGGCGCGTTCGAGGAATCGGTGAAGTATCTCCGGTCACGCAGCGCCTTCGGCAAGCCCATCGGCGATTTCCAGGGTATGCGCTGGAAGCTGGCGGAGATGTACCGGGACATCGAGGTCGGGCGCGGCATGCTCTACCGGGCCTGCGCCTCGGCCGACCCGTTCCCCGATCCCTACATGGCCGCGCTCGCCAAGATGTACTGCAACGAGATGTCGAACCGGGTCACCAGCGAGGCGATCCAGATCCATGGCGGCTACGGCTTCACTGATGAATATCCGGTCTCGCGCCTCTATCGGGGCGCGCGCTACGGCACGCTCGGCGGGGGCACGACGGAGACGCTGAAGGACCTTGTCGGCAAGAAGATCATCGCCGATTTCGACGACGTGCACGGCTTCGCGGCGCTGGGGACGTTCTGATGGCGGACGCGTCCTCGCCCGCGGAGGCCTCGGCACAGGCTGCCGCCCCGGCCTATCCGCTGGCCGGCGTCACGGTGCTCGACCTGTCGCACATCTATGCCGGCCCCTACGCCACCTTCCTGATGGCGATGGCGGGGGCTGAGGTCATCAAGATCGAGCCGCCGGGCACGGGCGAGCATTTGCGGGTGCGCGCCGGCATCGGCGGTGCCGCGCTGCCCTTCGCCATGCTCAACGGCAACAAGAAGTCGCTCAGCCTCGACCTGAAGTCCGACCGGGGGCGGGAGCTGCTGTTGCGGATGGCGCGCGGCGCGGATGTGCTGGTGGAGAACTTCGCGCCCGGCGTCACCGAGCGCCTCGGCCTCGGCCCGGCCGAGCTGCGGGCGGTCAATCCCCGCCTAATCTACGCTTCGAGCACCGGCTATGGCCGGTCCGGCCCGTATCGCGACTATCCGGCGATGGACATCACGGTGCAGGCGATGTCGGGGATCATGAGCATCACCGGCTTCCCGGACAGCCCGCCCGTGAAGTCCGGGCCGGCGCTGTGCGACTTCTTCGCCGGCATCCACCTCTATGCCGGCATCGCCACCGCGCTGTACGAGCGCGAGCGCACCGGCAAAGGGCGCCTGGTGGAGGTGTCGATGCAGGAGGCCGTCTACGCCTCGCTCAGCTCCAATCTGGCGCTCTATCACGGCAATGGCGGCAAGGCGCCGGCGCGGACCGGCAATCGCCATGGCGGCCTCGCCGAATCGCCCTACAACGTCTATCCCGCCAAGGATGGATACATCGCCATTATCTGCAACAACAACAGGCACTTCCACGCGCTTTTGAAAGCGATGGATCGCGAGGGGCTGCGCGACGACCCGCGCTTCGCCGACCTGAAGTCGCGCGTCGGCCATATGGAGGAGATCGACCGGCTGGTCGGCGACTGGACCCGTGAGCGGACCAAGGGCGAGCTGGCGGCGCTGTTCCTCGCCAACCGCGTGCCGCACGCGCCGGTGCGCGGCCTCGACGAGGTGGTGAACGATCCGCACATGCACGCGCGCGGCAGCCTGCAATGGATCGACCATCCCCAGTTCGGGCGCATCGTGGTGCAGAACAGCCCGATCCGCTTCGAGGACGTGCCGCCCATGCCGCTCGTCCCCAGCAGCCGGCTCGGCGAGCAGAACGAGGCCGTCCTCGTCGACCGCTTCGGGCTCGACCCGGACGAGGTCGAGGCCCTGCGGCGCGACGGCGTCATCTGAGAGGCGCGCCGCCGCGCCGGAACGCTCACTCCTCGAACGGCGTCTCGCGCACCTCGAGCGGCGCGAGCCCGACCGCGGCGGCCTCGGCCTGGATGCGCGCCAGATCGGTTGAGCTGTAGGGCACGCCGTGCGCCAGGCGCTCGGCTTCGAGCCGACCCTCGAGCTCTCCCGGCATCAGGATCTCGTCGAACCCTTCCGCGAGCGGCGCCCCGTGCACGGTACGCACCAACTCGTCCATGCGGGCGCGGAACGCCTCCTCGGTGACGAACAGCCCCGGCCGGATCGCGAGGAAGAAGTGGCCGACATTCTGCGGCCGCTCGAAATCCTCGAACTGGTTGGCGACGGCGCCGGCGAAGGCGGCTCCCGAGAACACGCCGCCGAGAATGTCCATCAGCATCGAGATCGCCGAACCCTTCGGCCCGCCGATCGGCAGCACCACGCCGCCGTCCAGCGCGGCGTTGGGATCGGTGGTCGGCCGGCCCTCCTTGTCGAGCGCGTAGCCGAGCGGGATCTCCTGCCCGTGGCGGGCGGCCTTGCGGATCTTGCCGCGCGCGGCGACCGCCGGCGACATGTCGAGCACATAGGGGATTTCGCTGCCGCCCGGCGCGCCTGCCGCGAACGGGCTGGTGCCGAACAGTGCCGCCCGCCCGCCCCAGGGCGGCATGGCGCGCGAGGCGTTGGTGGCGACGAGCGCAATGTAGCCGGCCTCCACCGCCTGCAGCGCGTAGTTGGCGGCCATGCCGAAATGCGTGCTGTTGCGGACCGCGACCAGCCCCACGCCGAACTCGCGCGCCATGCCGATGGCGCCGTCCATCGCGAAGGTCGAGGTGACGAAGCCGAAGGCGTTCTGCCCGTCCAGCGCGGCAGCGACCGGCGTCGCCTTCTCGAGCGCGAGCGCGGGCCGCGGGTTGATGAGGCCGGAGCGCACCCGCTTGAGATAGTGCGAGAGATATTGCAGCCCGTGGGTGTCGACCCCGCGCAGGTCCGCCCGCACCAGGCAGCGGGCGACGATGGCCGCGTCGGCCTCGGGCAGGCCGTTGGCCGCGACCACACGGGTGGCGAAGGCCTCAGCGTCCTGCGGCCGGGCATACATCCTGGCCGGGGTCGAGCCGGCGTCCGGCGGCGAGTGCAACATGGGAGTCTCCGTTGGCGCGGGGCGCGATCAGGTGAAGCCGTACAGCCGCGCCGGGTTGTCGACGAGGATGCGGCGCAGGGTCGTCGCCCCGTTCGCCCAGCCCGCCAGGCGGTCGAGGACGAGGCCGTCATCCTCGGGATAGAAGATTTCGCCGGCGCTGGCCCCGGCGCGCGGGTGCGGCCAGTCGCTTCCCCAGAGCACCCGTTCGGCATTGGCGCCGATGAGCGCCCGGGCCCAACGGGCCAGCGCGGGAGAATCGGGATCGGCCAGCCGGCGCGGGGCGGAAAGCTTGACGTAGGCCGTACCGCGCTCCAGCAGCCGCAGGATGCGGCGGGCATCGTGGGCGATATTGGCGCCGTCCGGCTTCGGCCGGGCGAAGTGGTCCAGCACGGTCGTCACCGGCAGCGCGGCGATCTCGTCGGCGAGGCCGGCGAGGAGGTCCATCGCGGCATAGATCTGCAGGTGCCAGCCCATCGGCGCGATGCGCTCGGCGGTAGCAGTGAGGTCGCGGGCGATGTCCCCGCGGTCGACGGCCCCGCCGCCGGTGGCGACGTTCAGCCGGACGCCGCGCACGCCCCGGTCGTGGAGCGCATGCAGCGTCTCCTCGTCCACGTCGCCCGACAGGACCGCGACGCCGCGCGCTTGCGGGCCAAGCTGCGCGAGCGCGTCGAGCAGGCACGCATTGTCGGTCCCGTAGGGGCTCGCCTGCACGATGACGACGCGCTCCAGGCCGAGCGCGCTCTGATGGGCGACGAGATCGGCGACGCTGGCAGGCGGCGGGGTGTAGTGCCGCCCGGCTGCGAACGGAAAAAGCGTGCCGGGCGCGAAGACGTGCACATGGGTGTCGCAGGCGCCGGCGGGCACGCCGAAGGAGGGCGCCGTGTGCCGCACGCCGAGTATGACCGGCGAAAGTTCGGGCAGGACGGAAAGCATCACGGCCGGTCGCTCGCGCGCGGGCGATCCGTCGCGCCCGATGGGCGCCGAGCAGCGCTGCCGACATATGCGGATGCGTTCGCAGCCGTTCCGATCATCCGGGTCGGCCGGATACCATGCGTGCTCCCGCTTTGCGCGGCAGCGAATGCCTCGGCGGGCATTTGTTCCTCCCGGTCTTTCCGTGAGGAGAGACCATTCCGGCCGGGAGAACCAATCACATTATTCCGCCGGCACATAACGGTGGGTTATGAGGTCGGCGGGGCGGGCAGGGGCGATCTGATCGCCGGCTGTTCGGGAGGGCGGCGAGGGCCGGTGGGACGACCCCTATCCCGCCGTCAGGCGGCCGCGTCGTCGCCGTGGCGCGCCATTTCCCGCGCATAGCGCACCAGCGCCGCGAAGCGGTAGAGGCCGTGCACGAACTTGCCGTAGGGCATGGTAAAGAACAGCGCGAACACGACGCCCAGATGGACCGCCAGCAGCAGCCCCATGGCCGCGCTCTCGCGGAAGGCGAGCAGGGTGAGCCCGGTGAGGCTGGTCAGGAACAGCATGACGAGGAAGGCGACGTCCATGCCGAGCCGCGCCTCGTCCACCAGGATGCGCTCGCGCCGCAGCTTGGCCGCGAGCAGCCCCGCCGGGCCGATCAGGAGCCCGACGCCGCCGGCGGTGCCGAGCAGCACCGGCAGGTCGTAGATCGGGTAGGGCGCCTCGCGGCCGAGCAGGTAGTGGTAGAGCGTCGCCACGCAAGTCGCGGCGAAGCACAGCATGAAGCCGTAGAACGTGCAGTGATGGTAGAAGCGGCGATTGTCGTCCGGCTTGTCGCTCTCGTTCATGCAGCCGACGCCGCCGCCGTCGAGATAGCGCAGCCGCCCCGCATCGTTGATCGCCTGCCAGAGGGGCTTCGGGGCGACCAGCGTCGCGGCCGGCTCGCCGATGTCGTTCCAGAACGCGCGCAGGCCCATGCCGACGGCGACCATCGCATAGAGGAACACCCCGCCGAACAGCAGCGCCATCGCGTTGTGCGGCATCAGCGCATAGAAGGCGCCAGCGTCGAGATGCGTGCCGAACAGCACGTCGCGGTCGTGCCAGGCGGCGAAGGCGAGGATGAAGCCGGCGACGCCCAGCGCCGCGATCAGGCTGACGGCGAGCCCGTTGCGGTCGAACAGCGGCGCGAAGGCGCGCGGCCAGGCAAAGGCGCGGTAGGAATCCGCCCGCGCCACCGCCAGCGTGCGCGGCACGTTGACGTCGAACTCATGCGGCGGCGAGAACTGGCAGTCATGGTAGCAGGCGCCGCAGCCATGGCAGAGATTGGCAAGGTAGTTGAGGTCGCCATCGGCGAAGGAGCGCCGCATCTCCATGGCCGGGAACACCGCGCACAGCCCCTCGCAATAGCGGCAGGAATTGCAGACCGTCATCAGCCGGTCGGCTTCCGCCAGCGTGTCGGTGGCGTGGATGCGTTCATTGGCGAGCATTGCTGGCGGCCTCCCGTCCCGCGATCCGGCCGAACACGCTGCCGATCGTCATGCCGATGCCGGCGGCATAGCCCCTGCCGAGCACGTTGCCGGCCATGATCTCGCCGGCGGCGAACATGTTCCGCGCCGGGCGCCCGTCGGCCATGCGCATCCGTGCCTCGCGGTCGATCCGTGTGGCGAGGTAGGTGAAGGTGATGCCCGGCCGCACCGGATAGGCATAGAAGGGCGCGGTCTCGATCCGCCGCGCCCAGTGCGTCTTGGGCGGCGAGAGGCCCACTGTGCGGCAGTCGTCGAGCGTCTTGTCGTCGAACGTGCCGGGCTGGACGGCGGCGTTGAAGCCCTCCACCGTCGCGGTGAGCTTTTCCGCGTCGAGCCCGAGCTTGCCGGCCAGCTCGGCGATGCTGGCGCCGCTGATCGGGGGGAAAAGCGAGGGCATGAACAGCTCGAGCGAGCGGGCGTCGAAGATGATGTAGGCGATCTGGTCAGGCTGCGCGGCGACGAGGCGGCCCCAGATGGCGTAGCGCTTGGGCCAGATGTCCTCGCCCTCGTCGTAGAAGCGCTCGCACCTGTTGTTGACGACGATGCCGAACACCACGCAGTCGAGCCGTGTGATGATGCCGCCGTCGAATTTCGGCGCGCGCGCGTCGATCGCCACGGCGTGGCACTGGGTCGGGTCGCCGATCGTCTCGACGCCGGCGGCCATCAGCATCTTCAGCACCGTGCCGCGATTATAGGGCGTGCCGCGGATGAGGAAGTTCTCGGCGACCTCGCCCCAACCTTCCTTCAGCCAGTCGATATTGGCCTCGAAGCCGCCGGCGGCCGCCACCAGCGCGCGCGCCTCGATCCGGACGAGCGCGTCGCCGCGCCGGACGGTGGCGGCTCGGAAGGTGCCGTCGTCGATATCGAGCGCCACCACCTCGGAATCGTAGGCAACCTCGACGCCCAGCCCTTCGGCCGTGCGGTAGAGCTCGTTCAGCATCGAGCGCCCGCCGCCGAGGAAGAACGAGTTGGTGCGCCCCAGGCTGAGCGTGCCGCCGAGCGAAGGCTGGAAGCGCACGCCCTGCTCGACGATCCAGTTCAGCATGTCCTTGGATTCATGGATCATGTGCCGCGCCAGTTCCTCGTCGGTCTGGCCGCCGGTCACGCGCAGCAGGTCGTCGAAGAACTCGTCCTCGGTATAGGGGCCGGTGAGGATCTCGGTCGCGGTGTCGTGGGCGCAGCGCATGTTGCGGGTGTGGCGCGTGTTGCCGCCGCGATAGAAGCGCGGCGCGGCCTCCAGCACCAGCACGCGGGCGCCGTCCCGGCTGGCGCTGATCGCGGCGCACAGGGCGGCGTTTCCGCCCCCGATCACCAGCACGTCATAGGGGCCGCGGGGCCCCGATTCCGCTCCGTTTTCCCTCGCCGCCATAGCTCCCGCCTGTTCGCCCGTCGTATTTGCATGTTATTGTATACGTACGTGCACGAAGCCGTGCAATCGTCTTTTAACGAGTCCAATCGACAGGTCGGCGGCTTTCGCCGGGCCATGGCTGATGTATGAAAGGCAGCGGCGACGGCGCGCGGGGAATGGCGCGCCGCGCCGGAACGGAACGCGAGATGTGATGGATCCACGCAAGCCCGTACCCGCCGCCTCGCCATCCGCGCCCCAGGTGCCGCTCGGGACGTTCGTCTACCGCTTCGTGCTCGACGCGCTGCGCAATGGCGAGCTCAAGCCGGGCGAGCGGGTGCGCGAGCAGGACATCGCCGAGCGGCTGGGCGTGAGCCGGACGCCGGTGCGCGAGGCGCTCGGCCGGCTGGTGGAGAAGCGGCTGCTGGAGCCGGTCGGCGGGCGCGGCCTCGTGGTGCGCTCGCTCTCCGCCACCGAGATCGTCGACCTCTATGTGATGCGCGAGATCATCGAGGGCGCGGCGGCGCGGCTCGCCGCCCAGCACGCCTCGGCGCCGGAACTCGCCGCGATGGAGGACCTGCTGGCGCGCTTCGCCGCTCATCCGCAGGATGACGAGCGCGAGCTGGCGCGACTGAACCGGCTGTTCCACGATGCGATCCACCGCGCCGCCCGGAACCCCTATCTCGACAGCGCCTCGAGCGAGCTGCACGACGCGATCGCGCTGCTGGGTTCCACGACCTTCGCCGTTCCCGGGCGGGCACGCGAAGCGACGGGGGAACACGCCGCGATCCTGCAGGCGATCGCCGCGCGCGACGCCGACCGCGCCGAGCAGGCCGCGCGCGCCCATATAAGGGACGCCTTCCGCGCCCGGCTGGGGCTGATCGGCGGCGCCTAGCCCGGCGCTTGGGGCGGAAGGGCAGGGGCGAGCCGCTGGCGGTTGACGCGGCCGGCGAGGGAGCACTAAAGCAGGCAACCGGGCGCAACGCCCGGCGCATCGGTCGTCAGCGCTCCGTCAGGACCTGGCTACCGGCGACCCGCCAGGCGGCTTTCGGCGCGCGAAGGGCCGACGGGCATCCCGGCGGCACGGTATGGAAGTGTGGCCGAGTGGTTGAAGGCACTGGTCTTGAAAACCAGCAACCCGCAAGGGTTCGTGGGTTCGAATCCCACCGCTTCCGCCATTTCAGTCCGCAGCCGGGCACGCCAATGCCCGCCGAATTCCCTCCCCTGCGCAGCCATACGCGTTTTGAGCCGGCTGGATTTCGATCCCGTTATGCGTACCTCGCCCTCGCCGACCTCGATGCGCTGGGCCAATGCACTCGGATGATCCCGCCGATCGCCGCCCCCGGCGCACGGGAAGGAAGCGACGGGGGGCTCGATCACGGAATCGCCTCCGAGGCCCCCGAAAAGAGTTGAGCTTTGAGTTGGAGGTATAAAGTCACGCTGCGCATGACAATAAACCGTCTTTCATTCAAGTGCAGAGCAAGATGGAACGGTTCCAATATAACACTCTGCAACAATTATAATGTATTGCCAGGAACTTAACTTCGGGCGGGCCACATGGTAGCTCTCTTCGGGTGCGCGGCGGCCATGTGGAGTACGAGCCGGTTTCATGCAGTCCGATCTGTCGTTTGTATTCTCAGCGCACGAGGCGGAGCTGCGGAGCTATCTGCAGCGCCGGCTCGGCGACGGACATACGGCGTGCGATCTGGTGCAGGACACGTTCGTAAACGTGCTGGAGCGTCCGGAAACGCGCATTCAGAACATCCGGGCCTATCTTTATACCATCGCGAGAAACCTGCTGCTCAATCATCGCAAGCAGGAAGCAAGGCGCCGTACCGACACGGTGGCACCGGAGGCTTTTGCTGAAATAGCTGCCGATGAGCCCTCGCCCGAGGATGTGGTCGATTCGCGCCTCCAGCTGGAACGTATCCACCTGCTCGTGCAGGAACTGCCCCGGCGCACGCAGGAAATCTTCGCGCTGAACCGCATTGACGGCCTGACCCATGCCGAAGTCGCCCGGCAGTTGCGCATTTCCGAGAGTTCGGTGCAGAAGCATCTCGCCCTGGCGATCGCGCATATGACGCGCCGCCTGCGCGACCGCTGAGGTCGCATCGCCGCAGATGCACCTTCGATTTACTGTGTCGACCCCGCTCAGTTGTCCTATAGCGGGACGGTATCGAACTGCGAAAGCCCGGAAGTGAGCAGCATCGACGATCGCGCCGATGAGATCGGCATGCGTGCCGCCGAGTGGGTGGCGCGCCTCGATGGCTCGCCGCTGAGCGAGGAGGAGCAGCGCGCGCTGCGTTCCTGGCTCGAGGAGGCGCCGGACCACCGGGCCGCCTTTGAGGAGGCCGGCGCGACATGGCGGGAGCTTTCCCTGCTGCGGCATGATCCGGGTCCCTTGCGGGGCCTTTCGCGTACACGCCGGAAAAGCTCGGTGGCCCAGCGTGCGGTGAGGATCGGTGCGCTGCTTGGCCTTCTGGCGCTCGGCGCCGGCATCGCGCGCTATCAGTTCGGCGATCTGTGGCTGCTGGCGACGGCCGACTACCGCACATCGCCGGGCGAACTGCGGACGGTGACGCTGACCGACGGCAGTTCGGTCGAACTGGGCCCGGCGAGCGCCATCGTCGTCGACTTCGACGACAAGGAGCGGCGGGTGAAGTTTCTTGCCGGCGAAGTGTTCTTCTCCGCCATGCCGCGCACCGACCGGGAACCGCGCCCCTTCGTGGTCGAGGCGGCCGGCGGCACCACGACGGCGCTGGGCACGCAATTCGTCATCGAAGAAGCCGGCAGTGGCGCCGACGTGCTGGCGATCGAACATCAGGTCAATGTGGCATTGCAGCGGAACGGCGAGCGGCAAGGCGTCGTGCTCTCGCCCGGCGAAGAGGTGCGCTACACACCGGAGCGAGGCATGGGACGCGTGCGCTCGCGCGATGTCGAGACGGCAACGGCCTGGCGCCGCGGCATGCTGGTGTTCAACGGCACGCCGCTTCGTCATGTGGTCGAGACGCTGAACCGCTACCGACGCGGGCGCATCGTCATCCTCGACGAGACGCTTGCCCGCCGCCGGGTCAGCGGTGTGTTTGCGACCGACGATCTCGGGGATGCCATAGAGACGATGACCGCTGAACTCGGCATCAGCGCCAGATCGATTTATCCATTGATCACAGTGCTTTACTGATCGCGTCTGAATTTTCTCAACTTTTCGTTACGGACTCCGCCGGCTCAGTTGTCTTCCTTCCTGCGAACCGCCGCGCATTGCCGCCCGGCATGCGCTCCGTGCGATCTGGAAGGAACGACGCCTCATGACGACCCAAGTACATCGCAGCACAGGACGACTGCGCGGGCACTATTTCGCCGGTGCGGCGGCCAATGCCCTGGTCTTCGGTCTGACAGTCGCAGGTCTCGCCCTCTCGATGCCGGCCGCCCGGGCGCAAGGCACGGCGACCGTTGCTCCGGTGAAGATCGCTTTCGACATCCCCGCGCAGGATCTTAACCGGGCCATTCTCTCCTTCGCCCAGAAGGCCGGGGTGCGGGTGTTCTATGACACGGCGAAGTTCGGTGGACGCCGCTCTTCCGCGGTCTCCGGCACCTTGAGTGCGCCCGAGGCGCTCGACGCGCTGCTGCGCGGCACCGGCCTGACCTACCGCTTCACCGCGCCCAACCGCGTGACCATCGAGGATCCGACGTCTTCCGTGGGCATGGGTGGCCCCGACAGCGGCATCGCGCTCGACACCATCGCCGTCGAAGGCGAGGGTAGCGGCACGGTCGGCTATGTCGCCAATCGCGGCACGGTCGGCACCAAGACCGACACGCCCCTGATCGAGACGCCGCAATCGATTTCGGTGGTCACACGGCAGGAACTCAATGACCGCAATGTGCAGTCGCTGACGCAGGCGGTCGACTACACGCCCGGCGTGCGCACCGGCCAGAGTGGCTACGACCCGCGCTTCGACGTTTTTACCATCCGCGGCTTCGACACCACCTATAACGGCATCTTCCGCGACGGCCTGCGCTGGCCCGGCGCGAACATGTCGGTGTTCAAGATCGAGCCTTATGGCGTCGAGAGCGTATCGGTATTGCGCGGCCCGAGCTCGGCGCTTTACGGCCTCGGTTCGCCGGGTGGCCTGGTCGATGTCCAGTCCAAGCGTCCCACCGAAGAGGCCTTCGGCGAGATCGAGCTGCAGGGCGGCAATTATGACTGGCTGCAGGGCCAGTTCGATATTGGCGGCCCGATCGACAAGGACGGCCAGTTCCTCTACCGCCTGACCGGCCTGCTGCGCGATGCCGGTTCGCCGAACACGCTCGGCGGCGGCGTCAATGACATGACCTTCATCGCGCCGGCGCTGACGTGGAAGCCCACGGACCAGACCAAGATCACCTTCCTCGGCGAATATCAGAAGTCGGAGACCCCGGCGTCGCTGCCGTACTATGCCTGGGATGGCACGGGCAGCGAGACCTTCAGCCGGTCGCCCGGCGACTATAACAGCCAGCCGCAGGAACAGTGGCGTGTCGGTTACGAAGCCGAGCACGAGTTCAACGAGGTCTTCACCGTCCGTCAGAAGCTGCGCTACGGCAATGCCGACACCACGGTGCGCTACACCGGCCTGAACGATCTCGACCCGGACACCAACATTGCCAGCCGCTACACCGGCTATGTCCATGACCTCCTGGACGCCTTCGCCGTCGACAATCAGGTGGAGGCCAATTTCGCCACCGGCGCGATCGAGCACAAGCTGCTGGTGGGCCTCGACTATACCTATCTGTCGCTCGATGGCGGCATCGGCTTCGGCACCGCCGCGGATTACGACTACAACACCAACCAGCCGCTCGGCTCGACCGAGGATCCGCCCTTCAACTCGTCGCGCTATCGCCAGCGTCAGGCACAGACCGGCCTCTATATTCAGGATCAGATGCAGTTCGATCGCTGGATCCTGACCCTGTCGGGACGTCAGGACTGGGTCGACAGCAAGGACGAGGATCTGCTCAACAGCACGACCGAGAACATCGACGACAGCGAGTTCACCTGGCGTGCCGGCCTGACCTATCTGTTCGACAACGGCATTGCGCCTTACGTCAGCTACTCGACCTCCTTCGCGCCCAATCTTGGCGTCGATAGCAATGGCGATTCCTTCGATCCGACCACGGCGAAGCAGATCGAAGCCGGCGTGAAGTACCAGCCGGTCGGCTTTGACGGCTACTTCACCGCCGCCGTGTTCCAGATCAACCAGGAGAACGGGCTCGTCACCGACGAAAGCAATCCGCTCTACCAGGTGCAGACCGGCGAGGTGCGGGCCCGCGGCTTCGAACTCGAGGCGGTCGCCAATCTCGGGGCCGGCTGGCGCGTTCGCGGTGCTTACACCTATCTCGACCTCACCAATGTGGCCGGCGATCCGACGACGATCGGCCTGACGCCTTCGGGCCAGCCGCAGAACGCTTTTGCGATCTGGGCCGACTACCAGTTCCAGCCCGGCACCACGCTGGCGGGCCTCGGTGTCGGTGCCGGCGTGCGCTACACCGGCGCGACCTGGGGCGACAGTCTCAACACCTTCGAGAACGACGCCTACACGCTCGTCGACGCCAAGCTGAGCTACGACTTCTCGTATCTCAATTCGAAGCTCAAGGGCTGGAGCCTGCAGGTCAACGCCCAGAACCTGCTCGACGAGGATTACGTCACCTGTGACGCCGGCTATTGCTATCTCGGTGCCCCGCGCACGGTTCTGGCGGGCCTGAAGTACCGCTGGTGATGCGCGGCTCCCTGCATTCCCGCCGGGCGCTCATGCTCGGCGGGCTCGCGGCCGGCGTCCTCGCGCGCCCCTTTTCGGCGGCGGCGGTCACTGCCGGCAGCCGGCCCCGCATCGCCGCGATGGATTTCGGCCTCGCCGAGACGCTTATCGAAATGGGCCTGCCGCCCATTGCGGTGCCGGACCCGAATACATGGGCGGACTGGGTGGTCGAGCCTCCCTTGCCGGCGGATATCGTCAATCTCGGCACGGATCGCGAGCCGAACCTCGAACTGCTCGCTGCACTCAAGCCGGACCTCATCGTCACGACGCCGTTTCTCGACGACATCACCCCGCTGCTGGAGCGCTTCGCGCCGACGCGGACCTTCTCGGTCTATGCACCGCCGCCGGGTCCGATCTACGCTCGCAGCGTCGCGGCCACGCGCGAGCTTGCCGGCGCCGTCGGCATGGAGAGCGCCGGCGAGGACCTCATTTCCCGGGCGCAGACAGTGATGGACGAGGTTCGCGAGCACCTTGCCGCTGCGGGTCTTGGCGGAAGATCGCTGCTGATCGTCCAGTTTCTCGACACCCGGCACGTGCGTGTCTACGGCCGGGGCAGCCTGTTCGGCGACGTTCTCGAACGTTGCGGCCTGACCAATGGCTGGCCGCGAGCCAGCAATTACTGGGGCTTCAACACGGTCGGCATCGAGGAACTCTCTGTAAGCCCGGCGAGCGGCATCGCCTATCTCGAGCCGATTGCGCCCGACACGCTGGACAGGCTCGCGGCCAGCCCGCTCTGGAACCGTCTGCCGGCGGTCGAATCCGGGCGCATCTATCGACTGCCGGCGGCGCTGATGTTCGGCATGCTGCCTGCGGCCATGCGTTTCGCGCGGCAGATATCGCTCGTGCTCGGCGGAGCGCCGTCCAATGGGTGATGTGGCCGTGTCGAGCTCGGGCGGCATGCGTCCGAAGCTGCGCCCGCTTGCGCTGGTTCTGCTGCTGGGCCTCCCGGCGGTCCTCGCCTGCACGGCCAATCTGTCGATGCAACTGCCGCCCCAAAAATGGTGGCGCGCGCTCGTCGAGCCCGACACGGCCGATATCGCCGAACTGCTGGTGTTCTACAGCCTCGCACCGCGTCTCGCCGTCAGCCTGCTGGCCGGTGCTGCGCTTGGGCTGTCGGGTGCTCTGTTGCAGCAGGTGCTGCGCAACCCGATCGCCTCGCCGACCACGCTCGGCGTCGAGGCGGGTGCCAATCTCGCTCTCGGCGCAACGCTGATCTTCGCCCCGGTGCTCATCGGCTTCGGGCGGGAATGGGTGGCGTTAGGGGGCGGGCTGCTCGCCATTCTGCTCGTATTGCTGCTGTCGCGGCGCAGCGGCTTTGCGCCGCTGGTCGTCATCCTCGCCGGCATGGTGACTGGCCTTGCCTGCGCTTCGCTGGCGGCGCTGCTTACCCTGTTCAACAGCCACTACCTCGCCGGGCTGTTTCTGTGGGGTGCGGGCTCGCTGAGCCAGCAGGACTGGTCGGTTGCCGCCGAGCTGGCGCCGCGCATCGCCGTGGCGGGCATCGCGGCGGTGCTGCTGCTCCGGCCGCTGACGCTGCTGGGGCTCGAGGATTCCGCGGCGCGCAGCCTCGGCCTGTCGCTCAGGCTGTTCCGCTTTGCCGCGCTGGCTGTGGCGGTGGCGCTGAGCGCCTTCGTCGTCGCCAGTGTCGGCAGCTTCGGGTTCATCGGCCTGGCGGCTCCCGTGCTCGCCCGCCTGAGCGGAGCACGACGGCTCGGCTCGCGGCTGGTCGCGGCCGCGCTGCTTGGCGCTGCCCTGCTTTGCCTCACCGACCAGATGGTGATGCTGCTCTCCAGTTCCTATGAGATGATGCTGCCGACCGGCGCCGTCACGGCGATGCTCGGCGCGCCGCTGCTGCTGTGGATGGTGCCCCGGCTCAACCTGCCGCCGCACAGCGTCTCCGGGCTCATCTCGCCTGCGATGAACATGATCCGCCCGGCACCGCTTCTCGCCGGGCTGGCCGTTCTGCTGCTGGTCGTTTCCGCGATTTCGGCAACCGTCGGGCCAGGCGTGAAAGGATGGGGCGCCGCGCTGCCGGGCGATCTGCTGTGGTCGCTTCGATTCCCACGCATTCTCGCGGCGATTGCGGGCGGAACATTGCTGGCCGTGGCCGGCGGCATCCTCCAGCGCATGACCGGCAACCCGATGGCGAGCCCGGAAGTGCTGGGCGTGAGCGCGGGTGCGGCCGGCGGGCTCATGGTCGCGCTGTTCCTGTTCGATTTATCCGCCCGTACCGGGCAGGTGCTCGCCACGACGGCGGGTGCATCGCTGGCTCTGGTTGTGATCCTGGCCCTTGCGCGTGCGTCGAAAGGGGCGCCTGAGCGGGTGATCCTGGCAGGCATCGCCATCGGGGCGTTGCTCGATTCCCTCGTCAGCATCCTGATGGCGAGCGGCGATCCGCGCGCCATGCGCCTGTTCAACTGGATGACCGGCTCCACCTACGGGGTCGATACCGCTTCCGCCATCGGCAGCATCGTTGCCGCCGCGCTGGTGCTTGCGGCGCTGCCGATGGTCGCGCGCTGGCTCGAAATCCTGCCGCTCGGCGATGCCTCCGCGCGGGCGCTCGGTATCTCGTCGCTCTTGAGCCGTTCGCTGCTGCTCGCGCTGGCCGCGCTTGCGACCGCTCTCGCGACGCTGCTGGTCGGGCCGCTGTCCTTTGTCGGGCTGGTTGCCCCGCCGCTCGCCCGTCTCGCCGGGCTCCGGCGGGCCTTGCCCGAACTTGTCGGCGCCGCGTTGCTCGGGAGCGCGATCATGGTCGGCGCCGACTTCATCGGCCGCACCATCGCCTTTCCCTGGCAACTCCCCGCGGGTCTGGTCGCTTCGGCGATCGGAGCCCCCGTGTTCCTCTGGCTCCTCACACGCAGGCAGACACCATGACCGCCGCCCTCATTCCTCAAACGACGGTTTTCGATCTTGCGCCGGGCGATGGGAGTGCCACCTGGCGCATCTTCCTCTATCAGCCGCCGGGTGAGCCGCCAGCGGAGGGCTGGCCGGTGCTCTATTACACCGATGCCAATGCGGTCGCCGGAACCGCGGCGGACACGATGCGGGTGCAGGCCGCCTGGCCGCTCGGCACCGGAATCGAGTGGGGCGTGATGGTCGGCATCGGCTATCCCGTCGACGATGCCTATGACGGCGTGCGCCGTTCCTGGGATCTCGGCCCGCCGCCGGGCAAGACCTACCCGCCCTTCACGGCCGATGGCCCGGACGTCCGCACCGGTGGCGCCGACGCGTTCCTCGCCTTCATCGAAGACGAGCTGAAGCCCGAAATCGCCCGGCGCGTGCCGATCGACACGAGCCGTCAGTCGATCCTCGGCCATTCCTTCGGCGGGCTTTTCGTGCTGCACGCTTTATTCCGTCGTCCGACAGCCTTCTCCCGCTGGATCTCCTCCAGTCCCGCCATCTGGTGGGAGGGCGGCGGGATCGTCGCCGCGGCGGAGGCCTTCGTCGCCAAGGGAGACACCCATGAGGGCCGGGTGATGCTGCTGGTCGGCGAGTATGAGCAGAAGCTCGCGCCGTTTCAGGTCGGCGCCTGCGATGAGGAGAAGCGGCTCGCCAACTTCGAGGAGAGCCGGATCGTCGACCACACAAGGGAGATGGCGGAACGGCTGGCGATGGCGCCGGGGCTAACCACGCAATACGTCTTCCTGCCCGGCGAGACGCACATGTCGGTGCTGCCCGCGACCATCAATCTCGGCATCCGCTTCGCCTTTGGTCGGGATCCGGCATGACGGACACTTCCGCAGAGACGCTGTTCGAGCTGGCCGACGCGCATTTCAGCGTGGACGGGCGCATGTTGCTGCATCCTCTCAGCCTGAAGGTGCCGGCGGGCAAGGTCGTCGGGCTGATCGGCCATAATGGCTCAGGCAAGTCCACCCTGCTCAAACTGCTCGGCCGGCAGCTTGAGGCGAGTGGTGGCCATATCGGTTTCGAAGGACGCCCGCTCGACGACTGGAGCACCCGCGCCTTCGCCCGCCGCGTCGCCTATCTGCCGCAGACCGCGCCGGCGACCGGCGGCATGACCGGGCGCGAACTGATCGCGCTGGGCCGCTATCCCTGGCACGGGGCGCTGGGCCGTTTCTCGGCCGAGGATCGCCGCAAGGTCGAGCAGGCGATCGAGCTGACCAGCACCGGATCCCTCGCGCACCGGCTGGTGGACACATTGTCGGGCGGCGAGCGCCAGCGCGTGTGGATCGCGATGCTGGTGGCGCAGGACGCCCGCTGCCTTCTCCTCGACGAGCCGACCTCGGCGCTCGACATCGCCCACCAGCTCGAAGTGCTGGATCTGGTCCGCTCGCTCTGCCGCGAGAACGGTACGGGCGTCATCGTCGTGCTCCACGACGTGAACATGGCCGCACGCTACTGCGACGACATCATCGCGCTGCACAGCGGCAGGATGATCGCGCGTGGCGCGCCGGAGGACATCATCACGCCGCCGACGCTCCGGGCGATCTACGGGATCGAGATGGAAGTGATCCGCCAGGAGAGCGGACGAGATGTTGCCGTGCCGCGGGAGTGATGGCGCGCCGGGGTGAGATGGGTTTGGACGGAAATGGACCGGACCTGCCCCTGCTGTGAAGGCTGTGTCACTCGAGCGGTGCCAGGCGTGTCCGGAGCCGCGCTTGGCTGGCACGGCTCCGCCAACGACATCGCGTAATTCATTGATGTATTGCACTTTTTAATGTGGCGCGCGCCTGCCTACGGTCGCGCCGGCGATCGATCTCGCTTGCATGTTTGCGACCCGGAGGACGCAATCGATCTTCAACCCGTGATAGCCGATGACGGGAAATGCAAAGCTCTTCGCGGCGAATTGATCCCATTGTCGGCCTCGCAGAAGAAGAACGAGGAAACCGAAATTGGGAAACTGCATGCGCCGCGCCGCACGAGGAGAGCCGCGCGAACTGACGGTCGGGATAGGGTTCAACTCCGACGAGGCGACCTGCGTGTTCGCCGACACCAGCACCGAGCAGATCACGCAGATCGTCGACGCGGTCCCCGTGGCGAAGCTGCGCGCCAGCGCCCGTGCGCTGATGGCCGATGCCGCGCCGCTGACGCGCGCACCTTCCGGGTTTCGGGAGGCGGCGCAATGAACGCGACCGTCTCATTATCGCTCTGGATGTTTCTCCTCGGCCTTTGGCTGGCGGCGGCCTTCGGCTTCGGCGCCGGCTTTCTCTCGGCCGCGCTGTGCGGGATGAACAAGGAAAGCGACCATGGCTGACACGTCCATCCCACTCGTCATTCCCAGCGGCGTCGGACCGCCGGAAGAAAGCCGACAAGAACAGCAGTGAAGGGTCTCCCGGAAGCGAAATGAGGCCGTCGTGAACAATGGGAAACAGGCGCCGCTCGGTCTTCGCGCCGCGCCGGCCAGTCGACCGAAACGAATTTTAAGATCTGGAGAAAAGCAATGAAGCCACGAACGGCGATGGCGGCAACGATGCTCGCGGCCTCCCTTCTGCTGGGAGCCGGAGCCGGCCACACTCAGAATCTCACCCAGGAAGAGGCGAATACGATCGCCGTGGAGGCGTATCTGTATGTCTATCCGCTCGTCACCATGGACCTGACGAGGCGGCAGATGACCAGCCTCGATCCGGCCAAGAACGCCTTCGGCGGGCCGGAGAACTGGTTCACGAATGTTCGCGCCTATCCGCCCGCGAACGAGAAGGCGGTGGTTCGGCCGAACTTCGACACGCTCTACTCCTCCACCTTCCTCGACCTGACCAGGGAACCCGCGATCGTCTCGGTTCCCGATACTGGCGGGCGCTACTACCTGCTTCCCATGCTCGACATGTGGACGGATGTCTTCGCCTCACCGGGCTGGCGGACGACCGGCACCAAGGCGGCGAACTTCCTCGTGACGCCGCCCGGCTGGCGGCCGGAGCTGGGCGAGGATTTCGCGAAGGCGCTCGGCCTTCCCGAGGGCACGCGCAGGATTGAAGCGCCGACGCCGCTGGTCTGGATCATCGGGCGCACCAAGACCGACGGCCCTTCGGACTACGCGGCCGTTCACAAGATCCAGGACGGATTCAAGATCACGCCCCTGTCGAAATGGGGGCAGGAGATCTCGCCGCCGAAATTCTCGCCGGACCCGACCGTCGACACGAAGACGCCGCCGAAGGTCCAGGTCGATACCATGGCCGGAAAGGACTATTTCACCTATGCGGCCGAGCTTCTGAAGGTCGCCCCTCCGCACCTCACGGACCAGCCGATCATCGCGCGCATGGAGCGGCTTGGCCTGCGGCGCGGCGAGAGCTTCGATTTCGACGGCGCCGATCCGATCGTGAAGGCGGCCATCGAGGCCGCGCCGAAGACGGCACAGCAGCTGATGGCCTGGAAGGCGCCGAGGATCGCGGAAACCGTCAACGGATGGTCCATGGACGTCGACACGGTGGGCGTCTATGGCGACTATTATCTGAAGCGGGCGATCCTCACGCAGATCGGCCTCGGCGCCAACGTGCCGCAGGATGCGATCTATCCGATCGCGGTGACCGACGGCGACGGACAGCCGCTCGACGGCGCGAACCGCTATGTCCTGCATTTCGAGGCGTCGCAGATTCCGCCGGTCGACGCGTTCTGGTCGGTCACCATCTACGACAATGACGGCTTCCAGGTCGCGAACAGCCTGAACCGGTTCGCGCTGTCGAGCTGGATGCCCCTCGAGCGCAATCCCGACGGGTCGATCGACCTTTATTTCCAGAAGGACAGCCCCGGCAAGGACAAGGAGGCGAACTGGCTCCCGGCGCCCGACGGTCCATTCAACGTGACGATGCGGCTTTATGCACCGCGTCCCGAGGCGCTGATCGGGAAATGGGCGCCGCCGGCGATCGCCAAGGTCAAAGCGCTTCCGATGCAAAGGGCCCAGTAGCGGCCCGCAGCGGACGGGATGACGATGCGCATGCGGTCCCTTTCCGGCGCGGCCGGGGTGAGGGGCTCGCATGCGCGTCGCGCCGTCCCGGCGCGCGCGCCGCAAAGCCGCGAGAAGGAGCTGCCTCGACAAGCCGCGCATGGGGGCGGCGCGATCCGCCGCTCGCCCGGGCTTATCCCGGAGGAAGGAAGGGCGTCACGAGGTTCAAAGCCGAGAGAGCCGTGAGTCTTCGGCGACGCCAAGCTGACCATCGCGCTGCTCGGCCGGCTCACCCGTCACTGCGGCATAATCGACGACCGGCAGTGAGCGCGGGCCAATCAGGAACCGAATCCGGCCTCGGCCGCCGATGCTTCCTCGGGCCCCTCCGGCGCGCCGATCAAGGGTTCCCTTCCAGCGCCGTGTGCCGCCCTGAATTCCGAGGGCGTGCAGCCCATCCAGCGCCGGAAGGCCCTGGAGAAGCTGGCGTGATCCTCATAGCCGAGCAGCATCGCAACTTCGAGGATCGGTCTTTCCGATTCCCGCAAGAGGCTGAGCGCCCGCGCCCTGCGCGCCGCGTCGATCACCTCGCGATAGGTGTAGCCTTCCTGGCCAAGCATGCGTTGCAGGTGGCGGACGCTCGCGCCGGCCATGCGCGCCGTCCCATCGATGTCGGTCTGCCCGTCGAGAAGCCGCAGCGCCACGATGGCCGAAACGGAGCGGGCCGGTTCGGAGGCGCGCGACAGAACCAGATCGGCGACGACTTCCCGCAGCGTCACGACGTCGGAACCCTTCGCCGGACCCCGCACCCGCGGCGCGAGGAGATCTTCGGCAGCGAAGGCCAGCCCCGTGCCGCCGTGGCCGTAGCGGATCGGAATCTGCAGCCTGTCTTCGAGCAGATGGGCATCAGCGTCGCGGGGATAGGAGACTTCGATCCATTTCGGCGTCCATCGGGAGCCGAGATACTCTCTGGCGATGAGTATCATCGGTCCGATCAGGTGATCGGCGTGTTGGATGGCCGGCAGGCTGAACGGCGGTCCTACGCAGCGCCAGACCTGGTGAACGCCGCGCTGGACAAGCTCCAGCCTCCCGCTGACGGCGTGGGCGCGAAAGGTCCGGCAATAGCGCTCGATCGCCTGGCCGAGCGTCGGGGCGGCGGCGCCGTACATGCCCCACACGCCATAACCCCACGCCTTCGCCATTTCGAAGCCGACATCGACCCCGAACGTCCGGTCGCCCAGAAGGCGAGCGCATCTTTCGAAGACGGCGATCATGGAGCCCAGCGGCACGGGCGTCTGCGGCGCGCCGAGCACCGCGACGGGCAGCCCTTCCTGTTCGAAGGTGCTCCAGAGGGCGCGCTCCCCGGCCCGCTGTTCCAACACCGCCGGAAGCGGACCGAGGCCGTTTGCGCGGACGAGGGGCACCGATCGGTCAATCGCCATCCGTCGCCTCCCGGCCGTCGTGAAATTGTAAAACGCCAGCGTCGGTCATGACGAAACTTCGCGTGGTGCGCAAGCGGAAGCTGCATAGGCCGGAAGGTGACACGTCGGCGCCCTCCGGGGCGGCGCCGTTCCGGGGATGCGGCGCAAGGGAAGCAGTGCCGCCGTTTGATTTTCCGGCCGTCCGACACCTTTCCGTGCCGGAGGGGAGGGAGGTGCCCGGATGCTCGTCAGGTGCGCGATGATGCGGCGGCGATCGGTCATCACGCGTCCTGCCCATCATGGCACGGCTCGAACGGCTACCGCGCCGCCGGAGGGTGAGCGCAGCTCTGTTCAGCACCATCGCCATGCCGCCGCCTCCGCGCCTTCCGCTTCAGAGGTAGGAAACCCGGCGGCGCGCGGCTTGCGAGCGTCGTCACAAGCTTACCGCGCGCCCGGCATTGAGGGGTGGAACGTTGCCCGGCGCGGTTGAACGCGGGGCGGGAATCGATATGAGTCCTGCCATGACCCTTCGCCCCCACGCTGCCGGACCGGCGCCGCGATGACGGCAGCCGCCAAGGTGTCCGTCGATCTCGGCACCCGTCCCGACGGGAGCCCGGCGGCGCTCGACCTCGAGGAACTGCTCGCCACCCGGCTGCTGGTGCAGGGCAATTCCGGCTCCGGCAAGTCGCACCTGCTGCGCCGCCTCATGGAGCAGAGCGCGCCCTGGGTGCAGCAGGCGGTGATCGATCCCGAAGGCGACTTCGTCACCCTGGCGGAACGCTACGGCCATGTGGTGGTGGATACGCGGCGGGGCGAGGCGGACCTCCAGCGCATCGCCGCGCGGGTGCGCCAGCATCGGGTCTCGGTGGTGCTGAACCTCGAGGAGCTCGACGCCGAGCAGCAGATGCGCGCCGCTGCCGCCTTCCTCGGCGGCCTGTTCGATGCGGACCGGGACTTCTGGTACCCGATGCTCGTGGTCGTGGACGAGGCGCAGCTCTTCGCCCCGATGGCGGCCGGCGAGGTCTCCGACGAGGCGCGCAAGGTCTCGCTCGGCGCCATGACCAACCTCATGAGCCGCGGCCGCAAGCGCGGCCTTGCCGGCGTCATCGCCACCCAGCGCCTCGCCAAGCTCGCCAAGAACGTGGCGGCGGAAGCCTCCAACTTCCTCATGGGCCGCACCTTCCTCGACATCGACATGGCCCGCGCCGCCGACCTGCTCGGCATGGAGCGGCGGCAGGCGGAGATGTTCCGCGATCTGAAGAGCGGCCACTTCATCGCCCTCGGCCCGGCGCTTTCGCGGCGCCCGCTGCCCGTCCATATCGGCCCGGTGCAGACCGCCGCGCGCTCCACCAGCCCGAAGCTGATGCCGATGCCGCAGCCCGCCTCGGTCGAGGACGCGCACGATCTCATCTTCATGCCCGGCGCCGACGAGGACCGCCTTTTCGCGCCGAGGCGGCCGCCGCCGGTGGCCTCGACGGCCGACGTGCTCGCCCAGCTCGCCCGCAGCGTGCCGCAGGTGCCCGCAGGCGTCGATGGCGCCCCCGAGGGTACGCCGGCGAATGCCCCGCAGCCCGCGCCCGCGCCTGCCCCCGCCGTGCCCGCCTTGTCGGCGGAGCAGCGCCAGGCGGCGATCGACGCGGCGCTGCGCGAGATATTGGGCGAGAGCGACGCCGCGTTCCGCACCATCGCCGTGCTCTATCAGGACTTTCTGGTGCGCTGCCGGATCCGCCGGGTCGGCGGCGAGCCGCTCAGCCTGCCGGCCTTCCGTCGCCGGCTCGCCGTGGCCCATGCCGGCATCGACCTCGCCGAGGCGGAGGCGGACGATTCCCCGTGGGGCGAGGTGCTCGCCATGGCCGGCGCGCTGCCCGAGGACATGCAGGGCACCTTCCTCACCGTGGCGCGCGCCGCCTTCGACCGCCGCCCCTGTCCGTCCGACGCGGAGGTAGCGCAGGCCTTCGGCAGCCGCTCGCCGGGCCGGGCGCGGCGGCTGCTCGCCTATATGGAGGAGCGGCAGGTGATCGTGTGCCGCCTCGACGGGCAGGGCCGGCGCATCATCGCCATTCCGGGCCTCGCCTGGGAGACCGAACCGGGCGATCCCAACGCGCCGGCGGGCGCCCGCGCGCCCGAGGCGACGCCTGCCGACTGAGGGCGGCGGATCGCCGGTTCAGGCGCTGATCCAGGTCCGGGCGGCGTCGGCCTCGGCGAGCCCGAACACCCGGGCCTCGGCGGGCATCATGAAGCGGAAGAACTCGGTGGCGTGCCGCAGCCAGGGGATGTCGGTGACCACGGCGACCTTGTCCCAGCCCGCGATGTGGCCCATGCCCAATCTGAGATCGGCCCACATCGCCCCCGGCTCGAAGCCGAGTGTGTCGCCTTTCACCTCGTAATAGACGCTGACCTTGCCATGCGTCGCGAACGCGGCCTCGACCTTCGGCGTCAGCACGGTCTCGTAGTCCTTGCTGCTGATCTGGCCCGATGCGCGGACCGCCACGACGTTCGGGGGAAAGCCTTCAAGCAGTTCGATCATGTCGTCCTCCTTCTGCCGCCGGCTCCGCGCGGAAGCGAGCCCAGCGCCGGGACGTCCGGCCTCGTGTCACCCGAGGTGCGGCGGGGCTTCGGCTGCCGACCCCTCCGCATCAGATATTGTGGAGAAAGGGCAGGGCAAGCCGCTCCCGCCCGGCATCGGCCGGATGTGATGCCGGGCGGCTTGCCTGCCGTGCGGGGCGCAACGCCTAGGGCGCGGGCGTCATGTCGCCCGGTCGCCAGGTCTGGTCGAACCACGGTTCGAGCGGTCCGTAGAGGCGCAGGATGATGTTGTAGCCCGTGCCGGCGGTGGTCTGGACCCAGTTCGCCTCCTTGCCGGCCGGCGCGCTCGGCCCGAACCACACCGTGACGCCGCCATCCGGGTTCGGCTTCACGTCCGGCAGCGTGCTGTCGATCCCGGCCAGCTTCTGGTCGGTTGGAAGCAGCGAGCGGGTCACGTTGTCGTAGACGGTGAAGGACCAGAAATCCTTGGCGGGTATCGGGCCGGGCAGCGTCACCCGGTAGGTGCGGCCGCCGTCGAGATAATCGCCCGCCGCATCGCGCACGGTGATGGCATAGGCCGAGCCGGTGCCCGGCCGGGCTTCGGTCATGGCCGGGGTGATGCCGGTCGCGTAGTAGAAGAACATCATGCGCGCGTCGAGGCGCCGCGCCGCGCCGTCGAGGAACCGGTAGCTGCCGCCCACGAACGCCGTGAACCATTGCCGGTCGGCATAGATCCGGGTCGCCGGGTCGCGGGAGGCGAACAGGTTGGTGCGGGCGATGGCGTTCCCCACCGCCACGGCGTCGGTCAGGATCGCCTTCATCCGCGCATCCGGCGCGAAGGGCTGGCCCTTGCGGATGCCGATGGCCGCATAGAGGCCGACCTCGTCCGGCTCCACCCAGTCGGCCGGCTCGTTCTGCACCACGTCGTTCAGCTCCTCGTAGAAGCTGAAATCGTTGGCGCTGATCGTGTTGAACTTTCGGCCGGAGAGGTCGACGAAGGGCGTCGTCGGCGGGTTCGCGGCGTCGGACAGCGCGAACACGGCCGCTTTCGCCCTGACCCCGGCCACCGCCGCCGCGATGTCGCCCTTCTCGACGAAGGCGCGGTAGAAGACCAGCAGCCGGTTGGTGCGCGGCTTCGCGACGCGGAAACCGTCCGCCGGCAGGCTCCCCGTGTAGCCCGGCGGCACGAACAGATAGTCGCCGCCCTTGCCGCCGTCCGGGCCGGTCAGCCCGACATCGGTGACCCATCGGAAATCGGCGTCGTCGACCGGCCCGAGCACGCGTGGGGGAATGCGAACGACCATCGGCCCCGCCGCGAGGTCGAGGCAGAGCATGGCGTAGACGGTGGTGGTGTTGGCGGTCAGGAACAGCGAACGGGCGTCGAGGAGACTTTCGGCGATGCCGATGCCCTTATTGGCCGGCGCCCCGGCCTCCGCCATGCCCCGGCACAGCGCATGGACCGAGGTCGCCGACATGCCCTGCAGGAAGGCGTCGATCCCACGGCCGAAGTCGAGCTGGTCGAATGCCTTCTGCGCGGTCGCGGCATCGGGGACGCCATTGGGAAAGCGCAGCGTGCCGATGCGCGTCTCCACGGTCTCGGGCGTCGTGATCTTGGCCGGCACGTCCGGCGCGTAGCGGGGCGGGGATTGCGCGCCGGCGAGGGCCGGCACCAGCGCAACCATCGTTGCAACGGCGGCCCCTAAGCTCAAGACGTTTCTAATGTTTTTCATGGTGCGTTTGCCTCCCGCATAAGTTTCGACGCGGTCTCAAGGCACGACTTGTCCTGTGGCGCGCACGTGCGGGAACCCGGCCCGGGGCGCGCGTTCCAGAATACCCGCTCGCCGCGCCCTTTCCAACGGTAAGGCCGTGGGGCGGGTCGACGCTTGCGCGCCGGCGGCCTACGGCTCCACTTGCGCCGTGCGGCCGTTCGGGAGTAGCCGGTCGTCAGGCTCGCTCCATCCAGCAATCGGGAATCCACCATGGCCTACGATGCCGATATCGCGATCATCGGCGCCGGTGCGGCCGGCGTAGGGGCGGCGCGGCGCCTCGTCGGCACCGGGCTTTCCGTGCTGGTGCTGGAAGCGCTCCCACGCGTCGGCGGCCGTGCCTGGACCCGCGAGGCGGCGGGCATCGCGGTCGATCTCGGCTGCGGCTGGCTGCATTCGGCCGACCGCAACCCGTGGTGCGGCATCGCCGAGGAGGTGGGCTTCGCCATCGACCGCAGCGAGCCCGGCTGGGGCGCGCAATATGGCGATCTGGGCGCCCCGGCCGAGCAGTGGCGCGCGGCCCGGCAGGCCTTCGACGACTGGAGCGAGCGGCTGGCGGCCGAGCCTCCGGCAAGCGACCGGGCTTCCGACGCACTGGAGCCGGGCGGGCGCTGGACCGCCTATCTTGAGGCGCTCAGCGGCTATATCAGCGGGGACGAGCTGGAGCGCATCTCCGCGCGCGACTATGTCGCCTATAGCGAGGCCTCCACCTATCGGAACTGGCGGGTGCGGGCGGGATACGGGACGCTGATCGCGAGCAGCCTTCCGGCCGACACGTCGCTCCGGCTCGCGACGCCGGTCGAGGCGGTCACGCTTAAGGCGGATGGCGTGGCGCTGGCGACGCCGGCCGGTACGGTGCGCTGCCGGGCCGCCATCGTCACCGCCTCGACCCATGTGCTGGCCGGCGAGTCCATCAGGTGGCCGGCCGGCCTCGACCCCTGGCGCGAGGCGGCGACGCGCCTGCCGCTCGGCCGCAACGAGAAGCTGTTCCTCGAGATCGTCGGAACCGGCCCCTTCGAGCCCGAGACACATGTGCTCGGCGCCATCGACGACCCCGCCACCGGTGCGTACTACATCCGCCCGTTGGGCCGGCCGGTGATCGAGTGCTTCCTCGGCGGCGCCGGGGCCCGCGCCGCGGAGGCGGAAGGCCACGAGGCGGCCTATGCGCGCGCCATCGATGAGCTTGCCGGCCTGTTCGGCGCCTCGGTGCGCGGCTGCCTCAGGCCCTTCATGGCCTCCGACTGGGCCGCGACGCCCACCATCGGCGGCGGCTACAGCTATGCGCGGCCGGGCTGTGCGCCGTCCCGTCTCGCGCTCGCCCGGCCGTTCGAGGATCGCCTGTTCTTCGCCGGCGAGGCGACCCACCCGACCGACTTCTCGACCGCCCATGGCGCCTATGAGACCGGCATGCGCGCAGCCGGCGAGGCGATGGCCGCGCTCACCCTCCGTCCCAGCCGCGCGGGAGCCGGCGCGAAGGGCTGACCGCGCACGACTGAGGCCGGAAGCCGCCCCCTCGGCGCCTCTCACATTGGCTGCACGGCGCGGGGACCGCCCGGCTTTACGCCGGCGTTACGCGCTTTCCGCGTTTCCGCCTATCGCCTTTACGCTGCTCACGGGTAGCTCCGGGTCATCAAAACCGGAGCTCACCATCATGGACATGCTCATCTATCTCGGCGGCGGGCTGGTGCTCTTCGCCCTTGCCGGCGCGGCGGTCCTCGCAGCGGACCGTCTGTGAGGCGCGCCATGGCTTTTTCATCCATCCCTCTCGATCTCGTCCTCGGCCTCGGCGTGGCCGTCCTGCTCTTCGTCTATCTGCTCGCGGCGCTGCTGCGCCCCGAGCTGTTCTGAGGGCGCGCCATGACCAGCGATCTCCTTCAGTTCGTCCTCTACGCGGTCCTGCTGACGGCCATCGCCGTCCCGCTCGGCGCCTATATGGCGGCGGTCTTCGCCGGCGAGGTACGCTTCCTCGCGCCCGTCGAGCGGGCTCTGCTCGGCGCGGCGGGTGCCGGCGCGCGGCAGAGCCAGTACTGGAGCGCCTACGCGCTCGCGCTGCTCGTCTTCAACGCGGCCGGCTTCGCGCTGCTGTTCCTCGTGCTGGTGGGGCAGGGCCATTTGCCGCTCAACCCGCAGGGCTTCGCCGGCCTTTCCCCCCGGCTCGCCTTCAACACCGCCATTTCCTTCGTCACCAACACCAATTGGCAGGCCTATGGCGGGGAGACCACGCTCTCCAATTTCAGCCAGATGGCGGGCCTCACGACGCAGAACTTCCTCTCCGCCGCCACCGGCATGGCGGTCGCGGCCGCCGTGGCGCGGGGCTTTGCCGCGCGGCAGGCGAGGGCGATCGGCAATTTCTGGGTCGATCTCGTCCGCGCCACGCTCTACGTGCTGCTGCCGGGCGCCGTCCTCCTCGCGCTCGTCTTCGCCTTCTGCGGCATGCCGCAGACGCTCGCCTCCGCCTTCGACGCGACGACGCTGGAGGGCGCCAAGCAGACCATCGCGCTCGGCCCGGTGGCGAGCCAGGTGGCCATCAAGCAGCTCGGCACCAATGGCGGCGGCTTCTTCAACGTCAACTCGGCCCACCCGCTGGAAAACCCGACCGCGCTGAGCAATTTCATCTCGACGCTCGCCATCCTCGCCCTGCCGGCCGGCTTCTGCTTCACCTATGGCCGCATGGTGGGCGACCGCCGGCAGGGGCGGGCGCTGTTCGCCGCCATGGCGCTGCTGTTCCTGGCGGGCTTCGCCGCGATCTACGCCGCCGAGCGGGCCGGTAACCCGCTGCAGGCCGGGCTGGTGGAGACCGTGTCCGGCAACATGGAAGGCAAGGAGGTGCGCTTCGGCCTCCTCGGCTCGACGCTGTGGGCCGCCGCCACCACCGCCGCCTCCAACGGCTCGGTGAACGCCATGCATGACAGCTTCACGCCGCTGGGCGGGCTTGTCGCCATGCTCAACATCCAGCTCGGCGAAGTGGTGTTCGGTGGGGTCGGCGTCGGGCTCACCGGCATGCTGCTGTTCGTGGTCCTCACCGTCTTCCTCGCCGGGCTGATGGTCGGGCGCACGCCCGAATATCTCGGCAAGAAGATCGAGGCCCGCGAGGTGAAGCTCGCCGCGGTGACGCTGCTCGTCATGCCGCTCGGCGTACTCGTCCTCGCCGCGCTCGCCATCGCGGCCGGCACGGCGCAGGGCTCGGCGCCCAATCCGGGGCCGCACGGCCTGTCGGAGCTGCTCTATGCCTATTCCTCGGCAACGGGGAACAACGGCTCGGCCTTCGCCGGCTTTTCCGCCGACACGCCCTGGCACGACACCTTTCTCGGCATTGCCATGATGCTCGGGCGCTACGGCTACATCATCCCCATCCTCGCCATCGCCGGCAGCCTCGCCGCCAAGAAGACGGCGGCGGAGACCGCCGGCACCTTCCCCACCCATGGCGCGCTGTTCGTGACGCTCCTCATCGCCACCATCCTCATCGTGGGCGCGCTCACCTTCCTGCCCGTCCTCGCCCTCGGCCCCATCGCGGAACAGGTTTCGCTGCTGGCCGGCCGGACCTTCTAGAGGCATCCCATGAGCAAGCATTCTCCCGTCGAGTTCGGCCTGCTGGCGCCGGACATCATCGTCCCGGCCATGGGCCAGGCGCTGCGCAAGCTCGATCCGAGGTCGCTGGCACGCAATCCGGTGATCTTCTCCACCGCGCTGGTGAGCCTCCTCTCCACCGTGCTGGTGGTGCGCGAGGGGTTGCAAGGCGGGCCGGCCTTCGCGATCGGCCTGCAGATCACCGTGTGGCTGTGGTTCACGGTGCTGTTCGCCAATTTCGCCGAGGCGGTCGCCGAGGGGCGGGGCAGGGCCCGTGCCGACGCCTTCCGCGCCACCCGATCGAGCGTGCAGGCGAAGGTGATCGCCGACCCGCGGCAGCGCACCGGGTTCCGCGTGCGCGACGTCGATCGCCTGGAGATCGGCGAGCTGATCCTCGTCGAGGCGGGCGACATCGTTCCCACCGACGGCGAGGTGGTGGAGGGCGTGGCCTCGGTGGACGAGAGCGCCATCACCGGCGAAAGCGCACCGGTGATCCGCGAATCCGGCGGCGACCGCTCCTCGCTCACCGGCGGCACGCGCCTCGTCTCCGACTGGCTGGTGGTGCGCGTCAGCGCGAGGCCCGGCGAGACCTTCCTCGACCGCATGATCGCGCTGGTGGAAGGGGCGAAGCGCCAGAAGACGCCCAACGAGATCGCCCTCGACATCCTGCTTGCGGGCCTCACCCTCGTCTTCCTGCTGGTGGTGACGACGCTGCCCTTCTTCGCCGCCTGGTCCGGCACGACCATCCCGGTGGTCTATCTCGCGGCGCTGTTCGTCACCCTGATCCCGACCACCATCGGCGGGCTGCTCTCGGCCATCGGCATCGCCGGAATGGACCGGCTGGTGAAGGCGAACGTCATCGCCAAGTCCGGCCGGGCAGTGGAGGCGGCGGGCGACATCGACGTGCTGCTGCTCGACAAGACCGGCACCATCACCTTCGGCAACCGCATGGCGGACGCCTTCGAGCCGGCGCCGGGCATCTCCGCGCGCCAGCTCGCCGAGGCCGCCTTCCTCGCCTCGCTCGCCGACGACACGCCGGAGGGACGCTCGATCGTCGATCTGGCGGCGCGCGACTTCGGCTTCGACGCCGCGCAGGCGGGCGCGGCGAGCTTCGTGCCCTTCAGCGCCCATACCCGCATGTCGGGCGTCGACCTTCCGGGCGGCGTCACGATCCGCAAGGGCGCCTCGGACGCGATGGCGGCCCTCACCGGCGCGCCGCTGAGCCCGGCGGTCGACCAGATCGTCAAGCGCATCGGCTCCTCCGGCGGCACGCCGCTGGTCGTGGCGCGGGACGGACGCGTGTTCGGGGTGATCCATCTCAAGGACGTGGTGAAGCCCGCCATCCGCGAGCGCTTCGCCGAGTTGCGGCGCATGGGCATCCGCACGGTGATGATCACCGGCGACAACCCGCTCACCGCCGCCGCCATCGCCGCCGAGGCGGGGGTGGACGACTTCCTCGCCGAGGCGACGCCGGAGCGGAAGCTTGAGCTGATCCGCCGCGAGCAGGCGGAGGGCCGCCTCGTCGCCATGTGCGGCGACGGCTCCAACGACGCGCCGGCGCTGGCGCAGGCCGATGTCGGCGTGGCGATGAATTCGGGCACGCCCGCCGCCAAGGAGGCCGGCAACCTGATCGACCTCGACAGCGACCCGACCAAGCTCATCGAGATCGTCATGGTCGGCAAGCAGCTCCTCATCTCGCGCGGCGCGCTCACCACCTTCTCGGTGGCGAACGATGTCGCGAAATACTTCGCCATCCTGCCGGCGCTGTTCGTGACCGCCTATCCGGGTCTCGCGGTGCTCGACGTGATGGGGCTCGGCACGCCGCAATCGGCCATCCTGTCCGCCATCATCTTCAACGCGCTGGTCATCGTCGCGCTGATCCCGATCGCGCTGAAGGGCGTGCGCTATTCGCCCGCGCCCGCCGCGACCCTGCTGGGCCGCAACCTGATGATCTACGGGCTGGGCGGGCTCGTCGTGCCCTTCATTGGCATCAAGGCGATCGACCTCCTGGTCGACCTCCTGCACCTCGCCTGAACGGAGAGAGCCATGATCCCCCATCTGCGTCCCGCGCTGGTGCTGCTGGCGCTGTTCACCCTGCTGACCGGCCTCGCCTATCCGCTGGCGATTACCGGCCTCGCGCAGGCCGCGTTTCCCTCCGCCGCCAATGGCTCGCCGGTGACGGTCGAGGGCCGGGTCGTCGGGTCGGCGCTCGTCGGCCAGGCCTTCGCCGCCGAACGCTATTTCCACGGCCGGCCCTCGGCGACCATGGGTCCCGATCCGAACGATCCCTCGGCGAGCGTCGCCAGCCCCTATAACGGCGCGAGTTCGGCCGGCTCCAACCTCGGCCCGAGCTCGGCCGCGCTGGCGGACGAGGTGCGCACGCGCGTCGCCGCGCTCGGCGGCGGCCCGGTGCCGGCGGACCTCGCAACGGCCTCGGCCTCCGGGCTCGACCCGGACGTCTCGCCCGGGGCGGCGCTGTTCCAGGTCGCGCGGGTCGCGAAGGCGCGCGGGCTCGACGAAGCGCTGGTGCGCGGGCTCGTCACCCGCCATATCATGGCGCGCACCTTCGGCCTTCTCGGCGAGCTGCGCGTCAACGTGCTGGCGCTCAACCTCGCCCTCGACGGCCTCGATCACTGACGCGCAAGGCACGTCCCGATGGCGAGCACCGCCGACGAGCGCCCCGCTCCGGAGGCTTTTCTGGAGGAGGCCCGCACCGAGGCGCGCCAGCGCGGCGGTCCCGGCCGGCTGAAGGTCTTCCTCGGCGCCGCGCCCGGGGTCGGCAAGACCTTCGCCATGATCGGCGAAGCGCGCGCCCGCCAGCGCGCCGGCGTCGACGTGGTGGTGGCGCTGGTCGAGACCCATGGCCGCGCGGAGACCGCCGGCCTGCTCGGCCCGCTCGAGCAGCTTCCGCGCCGGATGGTGGAGTATCGCGGGCAGACGCTGAGCGAGCTCGACCTCGACGCGCTGCTCGCCCGCCGCCCGCAGCTCGCCCTCATCGACGAGTTCGCCCACACCAACGCCCCCGGATCGCGCCATCCCAAGCGCTGGCAGGATGTGCTGGAGGTGCTGGACGCCGGCATCGACGTCACCACTACGCTCAACATCCAGCACATTGAGAGCCTCAACGACATCGTCGCGCGCATCACCGGGGTCAAGGTCGCCGAGACGGTGCCCGACCAGGTGCTGCAGCGGGCCGACGACATCGAGCTGATCGACCTGCCGCCGGAGGAACTGATCAAGCGCCTGAAGGAGGGCAAGGTCTACGTGCCCCACCAGGTCGGGCGGGCGCTCGACAATTTCTTCTCGCGCGGCAACCTGACGGCGCTGCGCGAGCTCGCCCTGCGCACGGCGGCAAGCCGGGTGGACGCGGAGATGCTGGCCTACATGCAGGCCAATGCGGTCCGCGGCCCCTGGCCGACCGAGGAGCGCCTCCTCGTCTGCGTCAACGAGGCGCCGGTTGCCAAGGCGCTGGTGCGGGCGGGCAAGCGCATGGCGGAGCGGGCGAGGATCCCCTGGATCGTCGCCACCGTCCTCACTCCGCGCCACGAGGCGATGCCGGCCGGCGCGCGCGCCGCGACCATGGACGCGCTTCGCCTCGCCGAGACGCTGGGGGCGGAGACAACGACGCTGCACGCCGAATCCGACGTCGTCGCCGAGCTCCTGCACTATGCGCGGGCACGCAACGTCTCGCGGGTGGTGGTCGGCCGGGCCCGCTCGCGCGCCTCCTGGCGCGACCGGCTGGTGTTCCTGTTCCGCGAGCACGTCGCCGACCGGCTGCTGGACGAGGCGACCGATTTCGAGGTGACGGTGGTGACCGCCCATGGCCGCCCCGCCCGGCGCGGTGCGGGGCGCGCGCACCTGCTGGAGCCGGACTGGCGCGGCTATGCGCTGGCGGTGGCGGCGATCGCGGTTGCCAGCCTCGCCGCCTGGCCGATCGCCATGTGGGACGCGATACCGGGCGGGGCGATCTCGGCGATCTACCTCACCGCGGTTCTGGTGGTGGGCGCCCGGCACGGGCTCGCGGCCTCGCTGGTGGCGACGGCGCTGGGCTCGATGGCCTATAATTTCTTCTACACCGAGCCCTACTACACCCTCGCGGTCAGCAATCCCGAGGACATCGTCTCAATCCTCGTCTTCCTCGTCGGCGCGGTGTTCACGGGCACACTGGCCGGCCGGCTGAAGGCGCAGGTCGAGACCGTGCGTGCCGCCCAGAGGCGCACCGAGACGCTCTACGACTTCGCCCGCAAGATCGCCGCAGCCGGCAATTCCGACGACGTGCTCTGGGCCGGCGCCTACCACATCGCGGCGACGCTCGACTGCCAGTCGCTGATCCTGATGCCGGACGCGGCTGGTACGCTCGAGCAGGTGCAGGGCCATCCCACCATCGAGGAGCTGGACGCCGGGGCGGAGGGCGCGGCGCGGTGGGCGTTCGAGAAGAACGAGCCGGCCGGCTCGGGCACCGCTACATTGCCGATGAGCGAATGGCTGTTCGTGCCTCTCGCCGCCGGCGAGCGGGCGCTCGGGGTTATCGGCGTACGGTTCCGCGACCGCAGCCGGGGCCTCGATCCCGAGACGCGGCGGCTGCTGCTCGCGGTCGAGGACCAGGTGGCGGTGGCGATCGAGCGGGCGCGCCTCGCCGAGGAGCTGGCCGATGCCCGCGTCTCGGCCGAGAGCGAGCGCCTGCGCGGCGCGCTGCTCAATTCGGTGAGCCACGATCTGCGTACCCCGCTCGCCACGGTGATCGGCACCGTCTCGACCCTCGCCGAGGGCGAGGCCGGGACGCTCAATGCGGCGGACCGGCGCGAGCTGGTCCTCACGGCGCTGGACGAGGCGAGACGGCTCGACCGCTACGTGCAGAACCTGCTCGACATGACGCGCCTCGGGCACGGGGCGCTCAGTCCCAAACGCGCGCCGGTCGAGCTCGGCGAGATCGTCGGGCGGGTACGCAGCGACCTCGCGCGCATCCTCGCCGGGCACCGGGTGGAAGTGGCGATCCCGCGCGACCTGCCCATGCTCGACGTCGACCCGGTGCTGATCGGCCAGGCCCTGACCAACGTGCTGGAGAACGCCGCCAAATACGCCCCGCCGGGCACCACCATCTTGCTTTCCGCCCGCGCCGAGGGCGGGGAGGCGGCGATCACCGTCGCCGACCAGGGGCCGGGCATTCCCGAAGGCGAACGCGAGCGCGTGTTCGACCTGTTCCACCGCGTCACGCAGGGCGATGCGCGTCCCGCCGGCACCGGGCTCGGCCTTGCCATCGTGCGCGGGCTTGTGGAAGCTCACGGCGGGCGGGTGAAGGCGCAGGCCGGGGCCGGCGGGCGCGGTGCCGCCATCACGCTCAGGCTGCCGCTCGCCGCCACGCCCCTGGACGACGGTGCATGACCGAGACCCCCGCCGAGACCCCCTCCGTCCGCATCCTCGTCGTCGAGGACGACGCACCGATACGGCGCTTCCTGAAGATCGCGCTGGCGAGCGGCGGCTATGACAGCCTCGAAGCCGACCGCGGGCGCGCGGGGATCGAGCTTGCGGCGACCTCGGCGCCCGATTGCGTGGTGCTCGATCTCGGCCTGCCGGACATGGACGGCAAGGCGGTGATCGCGGCCATTCGCGGCTGGTCGCGGGTGCCGATCCTTGTCCTGTCGGTACGCGACGCCGAGGGCGAGAAGATCGCCGCGCTCGATGCCGGGGCGGACGACTATGTAACCAAGCCCTTCGCCACCGGCGAGCTGCTCGCCCGCCTGCGGGCGCTGCTGCGCAACCGTCTCGACCGCGCGGCCGAGCCCGCCGAACAGGTGATCGGCCCGCTCAGCGTCAACTTCGCCAACCGGGCGGTGCGGATGGCGGGGCGCGAGGTGAAGCTGACCCGCAAGGAGTTCGACGTGCTGGCGCTGCTCGCCCGTCATCCCGGCCGGCTGATCGCCCACCGCCAGTTCCTGACGACCGTGTGGGGACCGGCCCATGCCGACGATACCCATTATCTGCGCATCGCCATCGGGCATATCCGCGACAAGCTGGGCGACGAGGCCGCCGATCCGCGCCTCATCATCACCGAGCCGGGCGTCGGCTACCGGCTGGCCGAGGCGTAGGCAATCCGCTCTGTCGCCGGACCGGCTTTCGCGCCGGTCCGCGGTTTGGCGCTTGATCGCGCCGCCCGAAAAACCGATTTTGCAGGAGCCTCGGGCGATGCGTGCCCGGCAGGCGGGTTTGCGGCCATGCGCCCCCGCGCGTGGTCAGGATTCATGGGCTCATGGCGAAGCGCCGCAAGGATGAGATCGCCTCGGTTCTCCAGGGTGCCGCCCTGCCGGAGAACGCGGCCGACACGCTGACCAACACGCTGCGCCAGGCGATCAAGCGCGACGTGCTCACCGCAGCGCTGGAGCCGGGCGCGCGCCTCTCCGTGCGTGCGCTCGCCGAGCGCTACGGGGTGGGCGCGACGCCCGTGCGCGAGGCGCTGTGGTGCCTCGTGGGGGAGGGGCTGGTCGTCGCCGAGGCCCAGCACGGTTTCCAGGTCTCGGGCGTCGACAGCAGCCGGCTCGTCCATCTCCTGCTGCTTCGCCGCCGGGTGGAGCCGTGGCTGCTGGCGGCGGCGATGCGCAATGGCGGGCCGGAATGGCTGCGCCGGGTGGAGCGCGCCTTCACCGACTTCCAGCCCTTCGACGCCCAGGTGGGGGATCTCAGGCCGCAGAACATCGAATGGGAGCGCCTGCACCGGGAGTTCCACCTCTCGCTCGTCGAGGGTTCGGGTATGCCCGCCATGGTCGACCTCGCGCGTCGCTGGTACGACGAGATCGACCGCTACCGCCGCATCAATGCGCGCAGCCTCTCCGTGGACGCGACCGGCAAGCCCGACCACGAGGCGATGTTCGAGTTGGTGACCAAGGGCGACCAGGCGCGGGCCGTCGCCACGCTGACGCGGCACATCGACGACACCGCCGAGCGCCACATGGTGACGCTGGACGACGCCGATGTGAGGCTGACCGACCTCACATCGGACTGAGCGCCGGCGCCGTCCGCGCGCGGCGGGATCGCGCCCCGTTCACCACAGCCGTTCCATGCCCTCGGCGACGACAGCGGAATAGGGCACGTCGACGTCCAGTATGCCGAGGGCGCGGGCGAAGTCGTTCATGCCGGCGACGAAATCGGGCGTGAGATCGGCCTGGTAGAAGGGAATGTCGCGCCGGATCAGGGCCTCGATCCGCCCGGCCTCCTCGGGGAACAGCTTCTCGCCCACTTCCCGCGCCCGGCCGGGATCGGCGATGAGGATCTTCTGCGCGTCGGTCACGGCGCGTACGGCAATCTTGGCCAGCTCGCGATTTTCCGCCAGCAGGCGGTCCGTGGTCGCGAGCGTCGCCATCGTGTAGTTGAACGCCTCCTTCGGCCCGTCGCCGCGGCGCGCGTCGAGCACCAGCGTGCCGACGCCGGTCTCGGTGGCGATCGCCGCGCCCATGCCGTTGGCCCAGAAGCCGTCGACGATACCCGCCTCCAGCGCGCGGACGGCGGCGAGGCCGAAATTCACCCGCGGCTCCAGCGAGCCGGGGGTCGGCGCGATGGTGACGCGGTCGCGCTCGAGGTCGATGCCGGAGCGGACCAGCATCTGCTTCAGCCCCATCCCGACCCACGGCGCGGCGCCGATCCGCCGGCCCTTCACCGCGTTCATGTCGCCGCGCGTGGCGCCGAGGGCGGCGTTCATGATCAGGAACCAGTACATGCCCTGGGACTGGGCGCAGAGCAGCTTCACCCCTTCCCAGCGCGGGAAGGCGGAGAGCGCCGAATGGGCGGAGCCGGCGACGATGTCCACCGCGCCCTCGCGCATCGCCTCATAGGCGCGCTCCACCGGGGAGATGAGCTCGATCTCGGCGTCGACGCCATAGGCCGCGAAGCAGCCGAGCTCGACCGCCGCCTCGGCGGGGAAATAGGAGGGGGAGACGAGGTCGGGAATGGCAATCTTCATCATGTCGCACCCGCCTCAGCGGGCCCTCCTGAACAGGGAGCGGAACTTGTCGGCGATGAGGCCGGCGATCAGCGCCAGCGGCCGCAGGGAGGTCTCGGGCATGGCCTCGTCATCCGGCGCGCCGTGCTCCAGCGTCTGCTCGAGCCGCCGGGCGAACTGCTCGGCGAGGCGCGCCATCAGCTCCTTCACGATGCCGCTGCGGCCGAACTGCGCCAGCGGGCCGGCGAGCACCGTCTTCAGCGTGATGTCGATCCGGGTCGCGTCCGGTCCGGTAGGGGCGAGTGCATAGGTCACCTCGGCGCGCGCGCTGGAGCCGCTGAGGCCGTCGCGTCCCGCGCCGTACAGGGTGCCGCGCCGTTCCGCCTCCTCGCGCACGATGCGCGCGGCGCCGGCGAAATTGGTGGCGATGGGGCCGACCTTGACGCTCATGCGCCCTTCCACATGCCCGTCGGACGGGGGGGCGGACAGGCTCGCGCCCGGCATGCAGCGCGCCACGCGCGGAATGTCGCCGAGCACCGCCCATACCTCGTCGATGGGGCGCCGGACGGTGAAGGACAGCGCCGTCTCCAGATTCGGCTTTCGCCCGCCGAGGCCGAGCTCCCCTGTGCCCGGCGCGGCGGCCGGCGCCGTTCCGGCTTCGGTCATTGCCGGGCGTGCGCCTGCCACCGAAGCGCCCGGGCGGGCGCCCACCGGGCCGAGACGGCCGGCGGAGACGGGAGCAGCGCCGCGGCGCTCGTCGAGAACGCGGCAGATGGCGCGAACGATGCCGGCATAGCCGGTGCAGCGGCACAGATTGCCGGACAGCTCCGTGCGCACCTGCGCGGCGTCCGCCTCCGGCAGGCGCAGCACGATGTCCCGCGCCGTCACCAGCATGCCCGGCGTGCAGAAGCCGCACTGGAGCGCGTGCTCCTCGTGGAAGGCGGTGCGTAGCCGGCTCATCACCTCGTCGCCGCCGAACCCCTCGATGGTTGTGACTTCGGCACCCTGGCAGTTGACCGCGTAGTTGATGCAGGAGCGTGCCGGCGCGCCGTCGATCAGCACGGTGCAGGCGCCGCACACGCCCTGCTCGCAGCGCAGATGTGTGCCGGTGAGGTCGAGCCTGTCGCGCAGGAAATCGGCGAGATGGGTCCGTGGTTCGCAGGCGCCCGCAATGGGGCGCCCGTTCACGGAAAGGCGAATGTCGGTCACGATGGAAGGGCCTTCGAAAACGCTTCTGCCGCTGCGCGGCGCAGGGCCGTCAGGTGGAGCTGCCGGGCGGCGGGCTCGGTAATGCCGGCTTCCACCAGCAGGGCGCCGATCCGGGCGGTATCGGGCGTGTTGCCGTCGCTGCCGAGCAGGCTCGCCGCCTCCTCGACCACCAGCGGCCGGCCGTGCGTGGCGCCGATCAACGCACGGAAGACGCCGCGCCCGGGATCGGACACCACGACCGCGATGGCCATGGCGAACTTGCCCGTCTTGCGCGCGATCTTGACGTGGCCGAAGCGCGCGCCGGCGGACGGCTTTGGGATGACGACGGTCTCGAGAACCTCGTCGGGGGCGAGCACGGTCTCGAACGCCGCCGTCATGAAGTCGGCCGCGGCGACGGTGCGCCGCCCGCTGGGGCCGACGAGCTCGTAGCGCACGCCGAGTGCCGGCATCAGGTTCACCCAGTCGGCGGCCGGGTCGGCATGGCACAGGCTGCCGCCGATGGTGCCGCGGTTGCGCACCGCCCGATAGGCGATGCCCGCGGCGACCCGCTGCAGCAGCGGGACGGCGCCGGTGTCGATCCGCTGGTCCTCGATATTGGCGGCGGTGATGCCGGCGCCGATGCGCAGCGCGTCCGCCGTCTCCTCGAAGGCGTGGAGCGCCTCGATGCCGGCGACGTCGACCAGCAGGCGCGGCTGCACCAGCCGCAGGTTGAGCATCGGGCCGAGCGACTGGCCGCCGGCGATGAGCTTCGCGCCTCCCTCGCCTGCGGCGAGCGCGGCCGCCGCCTCGCTCACGCTTGCCGGGCGCGTATAGTCGAACGGCGCCGGCTTCATCGCTCGCCCGCCGCCAGTATGGCGCCGAGGATGGCGTCCGGGGTGAGCGGCACGTCGCAGAAGGCGACGCCGAGCGGGCGCAGCGCGTCGTTGACGGCGGAGACGAGGGCCGCCGGCGGCGCCACCGCGCCGCCTTCACCGATGCCCTTCACGCCGAAGGCGGTGTAGGGGGAGGGCGTCTCCATGTGCAGGATGCGGATGTCCGGCACGTCCGCCGCGCCGGGCAGCAGGTAGTCCAGCAGGGTGGAGGCGAGCGGCTGGCCCTCGGAATCGAAGGGCATCGCCTCGAAGAGCCCGGTGCCGATGCCCTGCGCCGTGCCGCCGGTGATCTGCCCGTCGACGATCATCGGATTGACCAGCACGCCGCCGTCCTCGACCACGACATAGTCGAGGATCTCGACCAGCCCGGTCTCGGTATCGACGGCGACCAGCGCCGCGTGGGTGGCGTAGGAGAAGGTGCCGCTGTCGCGTTCGGCGCGGTAGCCGGCGGTGACCTCCAGCCCCGTCGTGTCGACGCCGGGCGGAAGCTGCTGCGGCTGGAGATACCAGGCGCGGGCCACCTCGCCGAAGGAGACGCTGGCCTCGCCGCCGCGCACCATGCCCGCGCCGACCTCGACCGCATCGGCCTCGGCCTGCAGCAGCCACGCGCCGATGGCGCCGATGCGCAGGGCGAGCGCCCGAGAGGCTTCCGCCACCGCCCCGCCGCCCATGACGATGGAGCGCGAGCCCCAGGTACCGGTGGAGAACGGCACCAGCAGCGTGTCTCCCTGGAACACCTTGATGCGCTCGAGCGGCAGGCCGAGGATCTCGTGCGCGATCTGGGCGTAGGTGGTCTCGTGCCCCTGCCCATGGGAGTGGGTGCCGACGCGGATCTCGAGCTCGCCGTCGGCGGTGAGCCGGGCGGTGGCCTGCTCGTAGCCGGGTACCACGGGCCGCCCCCACGAGGCCAGCACCGAGGTGCCGTGGGCGCCCTGCTCGCAGAAGATGGCGAGGCCGACGCCGATCCGCCGTCCGTCCGCTTCGGGCGCCTTCTGGCGCTCGCGGATGGCCGGCAGGTCGATGGCGTCCACCGCGCGGCGCAGGCACTGCGGATAGTCGCCGCTGTCGAAATGCTTCTTCAGCACGTTCTCGAACGGCATGCGCTCCGGGCCGACGAGATTGCGCAGGCGCAGCTCCCACGGCTCGATGCCGGCTTCGACGGCGATGGCGTCGAGCACCGTCTCCAGCGCCAGGCAAACGCCGGTGCGGGCGACCCCGCGATAGGGCAGGATCGGGCATTTGTTGCTCGCCACCGCGTGCGAGCGGCAGCGATAGACCGGCAGGTCGTAGGGGCCGGGCAGGAGGTTCGCCACCTGCGCCGCCTCCAGCGCCGAGGAGGTCGGGTAGACCGAATAGGCGCCGGCATCGACATGCGCCACGCAGTCGAGCCCGAGCAGCCGGCCCTCGCTATCCGCGTAGCCGGTGATGGCATAGGCGTGCTCGCGGCAATTGGCGTTGGCGGTGAGGTGCTCGCGGCAGTCCTCCAGCCAGCGCACCGGAACGCCGAGGCGGCGGGTGAGCCAGGCGAGCGCCACCTCCTCGCGCAGCAGCAGGCCCTTGTAGCCGAAGCCGCCGCCGACGTCGGGTGAGATCACCCGCACCTTGCCGTCGGGCAGGCCGAGGCATTCGGCAAGCCCGTGCTGCACCACATGGGGCATCTGCGTCGCGGAGATCACGGTGAGGAAATCGAGCCGGGCATCCATGTGGGCGAGGACGCCGCGCCCCTCCATCGGGAACATGCAGTGCCGCGCGGTGCGGATCTCGCGCGTCACGGTGATGGCGGCCTCGGCGGCGACCCGGTCGATGTCGCCGCCCGCATCCTCGCTGAAGGTGATGAAGACGTTGTCGCCCCACTCCTCGTGCACGAGCGGCGCGTCCGGCGCCATGGCGCGGGCGACGTCGGCCACGGCGGGAAGCTCCTCGTAGTCGAGCCCGACGCGCGCCGCCATGTCCTCCGCCTCGGCTCGGCTCGGGGCCACGCACATGGCGATGATCTCGCCGACATAGCGGATCTTGCCGCTGGCGAGCACAGGCTCGGAGGAATGCTTGAAGCCGGGCAGGGCGGTCGCCGCGCGGATCGGCTTCATATCGGCCAGATCCTCTGCCGTGAACACCCGGCGCTCGAGGTCCGCCGGCACGTGCACCGCCTTGAGCCGGGCATGCGCCACCGGGCTGCGCACGAAGGCGACCTCGAGCGTGCCCGGCAGGCGGATGTCGGCGACATACTGGCCGCGCCCTTCCAGGAAGCGCGCGTCCTCCTTGCGCAGGACCGCCGCGCCCACGCCCGAGGCGTCGGCGCGCGCATGTCCGCTTCGTTCCATGGACATCGAACGTCAGGCCTTCCTGGGCATGTACTTCTCAGAGCGCGCCTCGATCGCCGACCACTGGGCGTCGTCCACCTTCACCGAGCCGACGAAGGCGTTGGTGAAGAGCTTGTCGGCGGGGGGCAGGTTCTCCACGCCCATGTAGTTCTTCACCGTGTCCATGGTGGCCTGGATCAGCGCCGGGTCCATGTAACCGAGCCCGTTCGCCTTCACGGAGGGGACGAGGCCGAGCGCGGTGCTGACCGCCTGGCCGTATTCGACCACCTTCTCGTTCATGGCGTTGCCGCCCTGGAACTCCTTCACGCTCTCCATGTGGAGCTGCACGGACTTCTCGGGGTTGAGATAGACGTATTTCAGCCCGTCCATCATGCCGTCGACGAAGGCCTGGCAGAGCTCGGGCTTGTCCTTCACCGTGGCTTCGCTGGCGGCGAGCACGTTGGAGAAGGCCTTGATGCCGTAGTCCTCGTAGAAGATCGAGTTGATCTCGAGCCCGTTGGCCCACAGGCTCGGGGCGATGGAGCCGTAGAAATTGCCCTCGGCCTTCACCTGCTTCTCCACCAGCACCTTGATCAGGGCGCCGGGGTCCATGGTGACCTTGGTGACCTTCTTGTCGTCGATGCCCGTCGCCTTGACGAAGGCCGGCCAGAGCTGGAAGTCGCCCGAGCTGACGTTGAAGGCCACGCGCTCGCCTTCGAGGTCCGACGGCTTGGTGATGCCGTATTCCTTGAGCGAGAAGATGCCGATCGGGCATTTCGGCCAGATGCCGGCGATGGCGGTGAGCGACAGGCTGCGCGCGGCGCAGTTCATCATCACCGCGAGGTCGAGGATGCCGAACTCGTACTGGCCCTGGTCGACCGGCACGCACACCTTGCCGGAGCCGAAGCCGCGGTCGATCGTTACGTCGAGCCCGCGCTGCTCCCAGAAGCCCATCTTCTTGGCGACGAAGGCATAGGAGAAGGTCCCGAGCGGCAGCCAGGGCAGCGTCAGCTTCACCGGCTGCAGCGATGCCGCGCGCAGGATCGTCGGCATGGAAAGACCGAGCGCGGAACCCGCGCCTGCGGTGCCTGCGAATTTGAGAAAGGAACGCCGGTCGACGGTCATGAAAGCTCTCCGGGTGCGGGCAGGAAATCGGGGGGACGCGGCAGGGCGCGGGCGATCTCGATCGGCAGCATGGCGTGCACACCACGATTGCCGTTGACGAACTGGGTGATGCGAAGGTCCGCCGCGACGCTGCCGAGGCGGTAGGCGTTGTGGAAGGAAAGGCCGCCTTCCTCCATCAGGGCGATGAGAGCGCGCATGGCGAGCCGCGCCGCGTCGTCGAGGTCCTCATGGAAGGCCATGGCGAGCAGGTGGGTGGGCGTGACCGCGACCGGCCATTCGACGCTGCGCCCCTTGAGGAGGGAGAGGCGGAAGCGCCCTTCCATGCTGGTCTCGATGGCGGTCTGGTTGATCTCGCCGTCGCCCTGCGCGGCGTGGCCGTCGCCGGCGCTGAAGAGCGCGCCCTCGTTCCACACCGGCAGCAGCAGGCGGGTGCCCTTCACCAGTTCCTTGTTGTCGAGATTGCCGCCGTGCCGGTTGGGCGGGCGGCTGTCGAGCCGGCCCCATTCGGGCGGCGGCGCCACCAGGAGCTGGCCGAAGAAGGGGCGCGTGGGAATGCGGATGCCGCTCGCCACCTCGACCAGGCCGGTGTCGAGGTCGATCGGCATGACGGTGGTGCGCTGGGTCGGCTGTTCCTGCGGGAACATGCCCTTCATCGGGCTGACGATGTTGTAGCCGTAGGGCTGGGTCAGGCGGATGTCGAGAATGTCCACCACCAGCGTGTCGCCGGGAATCGCCCCGCGCACATGGACCGGTCCGGTGAGGATGTGCGGGCCGGTGCCGCGCGGGGCGTGGGCGTAGATGTCCGCGATCCCCACCGGCAGCCAATGCGCCGGCACCGCGTCGTCGGGATCGGCCGAGACGCTGGAGATGACGATCTCCTCGCCCGGATTGACCTCCATCACCGGCGGCAGGCACGCGTCGTGAAAGCCGAAATGGACCGTGGAGGGCGTGGCGTCGAGATGCTTCATCGCCGCTACACCTGACCGCCCGAGCCGAACTCGGATGTCGACTGCCAGTAGACGGTGAGGCGCTCCGCCTCGGCGATCAGCCAGTAGAGCACGAGGCCGGTGAGGCTCAGCGCGGTGATCGCCGCCATCATCAGCGGCGTGTCGAGCAGGCCGCCGGCGAACTTGATCAGGTAGCCGATGCCTTCCTGCGAGGCGACGAACTCGGAGACGATCACGCCGATGATGGCGAGCGTGATGGAGATCTTCATGCCCGAGAAGATGAAGGGCAGGGCGTGCGGCATCTGGATCTTCCAGAAGATCTGCCAGCGCGAGCCCATATAGGTGCGGGCCATGCGCAATATGTCCTCGTCCACCGACTGGAAGCCCATGGCGGCGTTGATGGTCATGGGGAAGAAGGCGACCAGCACCGCCAGCATCAGGCTTGAGGTCATGCCGGTGCCGAACCACACCACGAACAGCGGCGCGATCGAGATCTTGGGCACCACCTGCGAGACGACGATGGTCGGGTAGAGGCTCTTGCGCAGCAGCGGCGAGGTGGTGATGAGCACCGCCACCAGCACCCCGCCCACCACCGAGAGCGCGAAGCCGGTGAGCGTGAGGTAGAGCGAGGGCCACAGATGGGTGAGGATGAGGTCATAGCGGGTGACCATCACCTCGATGATTTCCGAGGGCGGCGGCAGGATGATGCTGCGGATGCCGAGCGCCCGCGTCGCCACCTCCCACAGGACGAGCAGGCCCACCGGCACCGCCATCGGCCAGACGAAACGGTCAAGGAGCGTCCGCATGGCTCGCCTCGATGCTGCGGCGCAGATGCCTGACATAGCCGTTGAAACTCTCTTCTTCCGTCATCGCGATGTGGCGCGGCCGCGGCAGGTCGATGGTGATGTCCTCGACCAGGGTGGCGGGCCGCCGCCCCATCACCAGCACGCGGTCGGACAGGAAGGCGGCCTCCCGGATCGAATGGGTGACGAACACCACGGTCTTGCGGTTGGCCTGCCAGATGCGCAGCAGCTCGACCGACATGTCGTCGCGGGTAATGGCGTCGAGGGCGCTGAAGGGCTCGTCCATCAGCAGGGTGGACGGGTTGTGGATCAGCGCCCGGCAGATCGCGGCGCGCTGGCGCATGCCGCCGGACAGCTCGCGCGGCAGGGCGCCGGCGAAATCGGCGAGCTTGGCCATGGCGAGCAGCTCCATCGCCCGCTCGCGGTACTTCGCCTTCGACAGCTTCAGCAGCTCGACCGGGAACAGCACGTTGTCGAGCACCGTGCGCCAGGGCAGCAGAACCGGGCTCTGGAACACCACGCCGACATCCGCGCGCGGCCCGGTGACGACCTCGCCATTCACCCGGATCTCGCCGGAGGTGGGGCGCACCAGCCCGGCGATCATCATCAGCAGCGTGCTCTTGCCGCAGCCCGAGGGGCCGAGCAGGCTGACGAAGGCGCCGTCGCCGATGTCGAGCGAGATGTTGCGGATCGCCTCGAGCTGGTTGAACACCTTGCGCACGCCGGAGAGGCGCACGAGCGGGGTGCCGGTCGCGGGACCGGGCGGGGCAGGCAACGGGTCGGCGGGGGCCGGACTCGCCGCGGCGGTCCGGCCATTGGGCTGTGAAGGCATCATGTTCCACGAAAGCGGGAATGCGGGTTCGCCGGTGAGTTAGCAGCAATCGTGCCAGCAACCGGAAAACGGCTCAGGATGTGGGCGTAAGATATTGGATATGAACGGTTATATGGCCGACGACGTTGGCGGTTCGGTGCCCGAAATGTGCTGGCATCCTGTGCACAAAGCTTGAGCGCGGCAAATGGCGGATCCCGAACCGAAATTCTTGTTTTGACAATGGCTTAAGTCAATTGGCCGGGAAGGCGGCGAAGGGCCGTCGATAATTATCGATAATTCGAATTGGGGGTCGCCCCGGGCCATGCGTCTCGCTCGAGACGCCAGCGTTCGGCGCTGAAAGCCGGCGCTGCGGGCGCGCGGCGTGATTGCTCAATTGCTAAGGGAGTGCCCGGCGCGAAACTGTGCCATCCGCGACGCCCGCCTCAGCCCCTTCGGCCGCGGTCCTCTCCCGAATGCTGAACGGTCAGGCGCGCGGCACTTCGCCGACATTCTCGATAATGAGCGCGCGATGGGCAGCCCGTGCCCGCCTTTTTGCCCCGAAACGCGCCTCGCCCATTGCCAATATCATAAAGTACGCATATACGAACTTTATGACCGATACGAACCTCTACATTCGGAGCCGGCAGCCGCTCTACATCCAGGCGGCGGGCCAGATGCGCCTCAAGATCGAGCGCGGCATCTGGGCGCCGGGCAGCCAGCTTCCGGTGATCGAGGACCTTCAGGCCGAGCTCGACCTCTCCCGCGCGACGGTGCGCGAGGCGCTCGAAATGCTGGAGGAGGAAGGGCTGATCGAGCGCTATCGCGGGCGCGGCACCTTCGTGCGGGCCGCGCTGCCGGAGCGGCGCTCGCATGATCTGCCCACCACCTGGGACGGCCTTCTCGCCAGCCTGCGCAACATCAAGCCCAAGCTCGTCGCGCCGATGGATCGGCGGCCGGGGACGAGCCTGCAGGGCGTGCTGGCGGGATCGGCCGAGGGCGAGTTCGTCTGGTTCCAGCGCGTGCACACGCGCGCCGACGAGCCCTACTGCCTGATCGACATCAACCTGCGCGAGGACGTCTACGAGCTCGACGCCGAGCGCTTCGCCTCCGTGCCGGTGGTGCTGGTGCTGGCGGAGCGCCATGCCGAGCTCGTCGAGGAGGTCCGCCAGCGGATCCTGTTTTCCAACGCCGACGAAACGTCGGCGCGTGCGCTGGGCATCGCGCTCGGCGCCCCCGTCGTCGAGATCATGCGCACGCTCATCGATCGGAACGACCAGGTTATTGCCCACACTTACGCGCGCTACCCGGGTGAATATGTGCGGATCGATGTTCAGTTCGCACTCAACAACAAGAAGCCGGGGCGCTCCTCTGGGAGGAACGAATGCAACGACTGGCAGAGTTCGGATGGCGACTGCTCCCCTTCATAGCCGCCATCACGATCTGGTACCTGGTGCGCTGGAGCGGCCTTGTCGATCAGGGCCTGCTGCCGCCGCCCCACGCCGTCTTCGTGGAGATCTGGCGCCGCAGCCTTGACGGCGGCTTCCTGCTCGACGCGTGGATGTCGGTCCGCCGCGTGCTGCTCGGCCTGTTCTTCGGCATGCTGCTGGCGGTCCCGGTCGGCTTCCTGATCGGCTGGAACCGCGGCGTGCGGCGCTTCGTCGACCCGCTCGTCAACTTCTTCCGCGCCTTGCCGCCGATCGCGCTCATCCCGCTGGTGATCGTCTATCTCGGCATCGGCGAGGTGGCGAAGGTCGCGATCCTCTTCTACGCCGCCTTCTTCGCCGGCGTGATCGTGATGTACGAGGGCATGTCGCAGATCAACCCGCTGTTCGTCCGGGTGGCGCGCACGCTCGGGGCGACCGACTGGGAGATCTTCTACAAGGTCATCATCCCGCTCACCATTCCCCATGTGCTGACGGCGACCCGCGTCGCGCTCGGCGTCGCCTGGGCGACGCTCGTCGCCTCCGAGCTGGTGGCGGCGCAGAACGGCATCGGCGCGGTCATCCAGAACGCCAGCGCCTTCTTCCAGCTCACCACCATCTATGCCGGCATCGTCACCATCGGCTTCTTCGCGCTGCTGATGGACTCGGTGCTGCGGGCGATCACCCGCAATTTCCTCAACTGGCAGGACCGAGTTGCACAATGAACGCTTCCGCTAGCTTTCAGCTCTGCGAACCGGCCGCATCGGCGCACAGCCCGGACGTCAAGGTTCAGTTCCGGGACGTGTACAAGACCTATGGCCGTATCGAGGTGGTCCACGGCGTCTCCTTCGATATCAATGAAGGCGACTTCATCTCGCTGGTCGGCCCGTCCGGCTGCGGCAAGACCACGATGATGAACATGCTCGCCGGCTTCACCGAACCCGACCGCGGCGAGGTGCTGCTGGAGGGCAACCGCGTGACCGGCCCCGGCCCCGACCGCGGCGTCATGTTCCAGGACTACGGCGTGTTCCCCTGGCTCACCGTCGAGCAGAACATCCGCTTCGGCCTCGACCTGCGCGTGAAGCGCGGCATGTCGAAGGAGGAGAAGCGCGAGACGGTCGAGAAGTACATCGCGCTGATGCGCCTCGGCGATTTCCGCGACGCCTGGCCCAAGAACCTGTCCGGCGGCATGCGCCAGCGCCTCGCGCTCGCCCGCGCCTATGCGGCCAATCCCCACTTCCTGCTGATGGACGAGCCGTTCGGCGCGCTCGACGCGCAGACGCGCAGCGCCATGCACGACCTGCTCCTCGGCATCATGCAGTCGGAACGCAAGACCGCGCTGCTCATCACCCACTCGGTGGAAGAGGCGATCTACCTGTCCAACCGGATCCTGGTGATCTCGGCGCGGCCCTCGCGCGTGGTCGAGGAGATCCGCGTTCCCTTCAGCGACCAGCGCGACCGCGAGCTTCTCGACACGCACGAATTCATCGAGATGCGCCGCCACCTGCGCGATCTGGTCATGCAGCAATACGCGCAGCAGCAAGAGCTGCGCTGAAAACAAGAAAGCCAGACGGCAAGACGAAACACGGGAGGACGACATGACGTTGAACAGAAGAGACGTGCTCAGGACCGCGGCCGCCGGCGGCCTCATGACCCTCGCCGCGCCGGCGATCGTGCGCGCGGCCGGCTCCACCGATCCGATCCGCGTCGGCTATCTCCACACGCTCGCGGTCGACGGCCAGATCTGGACCGCGCAGCATCAGGGCGAGTGGGAGAAGCAGGGGCTGAAGCCGACCTTCACGCGCTTCTACACCGGCCTCGAGATCTTCCAGGCGATGGTCGGCGGCTCGATCGACGTGCTCGCCACCGGCGCCGTCATCTCCAATTTCCCCTCGCGCGGGCAGGGCAAGGCGTTCCTGATCAACAGCGTCGAGTTCGCGACCGCCCAGCTCTGGGTCAACCCGGCCATGGGCGTGTCGTCCTTCGCCGACCTCAAGGGCAAGCGCATCGCCACCTCGATCGGCACCACCGCCCACGTCTTCCTCGACACCGCGCTGCGGGCGAACGGCATCGATCCCAAGTCCGACGTGCAGATCATCAACCAGCGCATGCCGGACGCCACCACCGCCTTCATCTCCGGCGCGGTGCCGGCGGTGGCGCTGTGGGTGCCCTTCAACCTGCAGGTCCGCGAGCGGGTGAAGGACGCGAAGATGCTGGTCGACGCCTCCAAGTTCTACCCCGACGCGGCGATCCTCGGCGGCTGGGCGGCGCGCAACGACTTCTACGACGAGCGCAAGGACGTACTGGAGCGCATCATCAAGACCTGGCTGCCGGCCAACAAGGAACTCATCGAGAACACCGACGCGACGCTCAAGATGCTGCAGCAGACGCAGTATCCCGACGTGCCGCTCTCCGAGCTCACGGAGCAGTTCAAGGCGGAGAAGCTGTTCCCGGCCGAGAAATGGGCCGAGATGTACAAGGACGGCACCGTCACGGCCTGGCTCAACCGCGTGACCGACTTCTACGCCAAGATCGGCGGCATTTCCGACGCCGTGCCGGCGTCGAAATACTTCGATCCGAGCCTGTTCCTCAAGGCGGTGGGCTGAACGGCCTTTGCGCGGCGGCGCCACCGCGCGCCGCCGGCTGCCCGCCCTACGAACGACATCGATCCCCGCGACGGCGCTCCCCGCCGCCGCGCAGGAGCCGCCTTGCGCGCTCGCCGGGCGTCACTCGTGACGCCAGCATCAAGGCCGCCGATTTCCCGCCCGCGTTCCGCGCTGCTGCGCGGGACAGACCAGGAGACACCGCATGCTTCATCAGGCGAACAGGCCCGCACGCACCATGAAGGTGGTCAACCCGGCGGCGCCCTCCACGGTGGTCGCTGAGGTCGCGATGACCGAGCCCTCGGACCTGCCGGCCATCGTCGACAGGGCCCGCGCCGGCTTCGAGGTCTGGCGCAAGGTGCCGATGGCCGAGCGGGTGCAGCGCCTCGAGACCTTCTTCGCGGCGATCGCCGAGGCCGCCGGGGAGATCGCCGCCGCGATCACCCGCGAGCAGGGCAAGCCGATCCGCGAGGCGCGGGCGGAGACGCTGAAGGCGGTCTCCGAGGCGCGGGCGATGGCGGCGCACGGCATGTCCGTCGGCACGCAGGGTGTCGCCTCGGCGCGGCCGGGCGTGCGCAACATGGTCGTGCGCCGCCCGCGCGGCGTGATCGGGGCGATCACCCCGTGGAACTTCCCGATCCTCACGCCCATGCGCAAGATCGCGCCGGCGCTGGTGTTCGGAAACGCCATCATCCTCAAGCCCTCGGAATTCACCCCGAGCGCAGCGCTGATCGTCGAGGCGCTGGCGGCCCGGCACCTGCCGGCCGGTCTCGTGCAGGTCGTCGTCGGCGAGGGGCCGCTCGGGGCGGCGCTGTGCCGGTCGGGGCTGGAGGGCATCACCTTCACCGGCTCGATCGGCGTCGGCCGGAAGGTGGCGGAAGCCGCCGCCGACCAACTCGCCGAGGTCTCGCTGGAGCTTGGCGGCAAGAACGCGGCGGTCGTCAACGACGTGGCGGACATGGACAATGCGGTCGGCGCCATCGTCGGCGCGGCGATGCAGTGTGCCGGCCAGCGCTGCACGGCGGTGAGCCGTGTGATCGTCGCCGACGAGATCGCCGACGAGCTCGTCGAGGCGCTCCGCCGGCGCTGCGCCGCCTTCAGGATCGGTGACGGCATGGCGGAGGATACCGACATCGGCGCCATCACCACCGACGGTCAGCTCGCCAAGGTGGCCGAGATGGTGGAGGAGGGCAGGGCCGCCGGCGCGACGCTGGTGCTCGGCGGCGCACGATGCGAGGTGGCGGACCGGCCGGACGGGCGCTTCTACGCCCCGACCATCTTCGACCACGTGACGCCGGAGATGCGGATCGCCCGCGAGGAGATCTTCGGCCCCGTCATCTCGGTGATGAGGTACGCCAGCTTCGACGAGGCGCTGGCGATCGTGAACGGCACGCCCTACGGCCTGACCTCGGCACTCTTCAGCAACCGCAACGACCTTATCAACCGCTTCATCGACGAGGTGAAGAGCGGAATGATCCACATCAATCACGGCACGGTGCCGGACAGCCACATGCCCTTCGGCGGCATCGGCGAATCCGGCCTCGGCTCCTACTCGGTGGGCGCCTCGGCCGCCGCCTTCTACACGACCGAGCACGCCATCTATAACCAGTACGCTTAGCAGAGAACGCCATGCGCGCGACGATTCTCGTTCACCGGGTCCCGGCCGAACCGCCGGTCCGAACGTCCTTCGGCATCATGCATGACCGGCCTTCCGTCCTCGTCCGCGTCGAGGACGATGACGGGGCGTTCGGCTATGGCGAGGTGTGGTGCAACTACCCGAGCGTCGGCGCCGAGCACCGGGCGCGGCTGCTGGAGACGGTGGTGCTGCCGCTGGTCGGTGGCAGCGGGCTCGTCGACCAGCCCGCCGCGCTGTGGACCTGGCTCACCGAAAGGCTGCGCGTGCTCGCCATCCAGTCCGGCGAGCCGGGCCCGCTGGCCCATTGCGTGGCCGGCCTCGAATGCGCGCTGCAGGACCTCGCCGCGCGCCGGGCGGGGGTGCCGCTTGCGACCTTCCTCGCGCCGGATGCCGCCGGGGACGTCGCGGTCTATGCCAGCGGCATCAACCCCACCGGCGCGCCCGAGACCGCCGCCGCCGCGATTGCGGCCGGCTATGGCGGCTGCAAGATCAAGATCGGCTTCGATCCCGCGCTCGACCGGGCGAACCTCCTCGGCGCGCGCCAGCTTATCGGCGACGACCGCCTGCTGATGGCCGACGCCAACCAGGCCTGGGATCTCGACGAGGCGCTCGCCTTCGCTTCCACGGCGGACGATGCGGGGCTGCGCTGGCTCGAGGAACCGCTATGCCATCCCGCCGCCGACGATGAGTGGCGCCAGCTCGGCGACGCCATGCGCACGCCGCTCGCGGCGGGCGAGAACTACACCAGCCAGTGCGACTTCGATGCGCTGGCCGAGACGCGGCATGTGCGGGTGGTGCAGCCGGACCTCGGGCGATGGGGTGGCGTCGGCCGCATCTTCGCGGTCGGCCGCTCGCTGGCCCAGCGGGGCCTGACCTTCTGCCCGCACTGGCTCGGCGGCGGCGTGGGCCTGCTCACCTCCTGCCACGTCAAGGCGGCGGTCGGGGATGTCTCGGGCCTCGTCGAGGTCGATTTCAACCCCAACCCGATCCGCAGCGAGGTCGCCGCCGTCGTGTTCGACACGCTGCGCGACGGCCGCGTGAAGCTGAACACCTCGCCCGGCATCGGTGTCGAGGATGCGATGATCGACGATTTCTCCCGCTATCTGGTCTGGTCCCGGGACGTCCGGTTCTGACGCCGCCCCCGTGTCCCACGGGTGGGGGCGGGGATGCCGGCGGGCACCGGAAAACGGGACATTCACGAGGAGGCACGCGTGCGACAGAAGGAATACGACTTCATCGTCGTCGGCTCCGGCTCGGCCGGTTCGGTGGTGGCGAACCGCCTCTCCGCCGACGAGGGCAACCGGGTTCTCGTGGTCGAGGCCGGCGGCCGCGACCGGAACTATTGGCTTCGCCTGCCGGTCGGCTATTTCCGCACCATCTACGACCCGCGCTTCTCCCGCGTCTTCGACACCGAGCCGTCAGAGGGCAGCGGCGGGCGCAACGTGGTCTGGCCGCGCGGGCGGATCGTCGGCGGGTCGAGCTCGATCAACGGGCTGATCTTCATCCGCGGCCAGAAGGACGATTTCGACGACTGGCAGCAACTCGGCGCCGTCGGCTGGTCCTATCAGGACGTGCTGCCGCATTTCCGGCATCTGGAGAGCTTCCCCAATGGGGAGGACCGCTTCCACGGCCGCGACGGCGAGCTCACCGTCTCCGAGTTGCGCAACGAGAACGAGGCCTGCGCGCTGTGGCTCGAGGCGGCGCAGCAATACGGCCTGCCCTACAACCCCGACTTCAACGGCGCGACGACCTACGGCGTCGGCTCCTACCAGCTCTCCATCGGCAGCCGCTGGCGCGCCAGCGGCGCCACTACCTTCCTCCATCCGGCGCTGAAGCGGCCGAATATCGACCTCATGACCGGTGCCCACGTCACGCGCGTGCTGATCGAGAACGGGCGGGCGGTCGGCATCGAATATCTCGCCGGCGGCGAGCGGCGGACGATCCGGGCCGCCCGCGAGGTGATCCTCTCGGCCGGCGCGATCCAGTCGCCGCAGCTTCTCCAGCTCTCCGGCATCGGCCCGGCCGAGCACCTGCGTTCGCTCGGCATCGCGGTGGCGGTCGACGCGCCGGAGGTCGGCGAGAATTTGCAGGACCACTACCAGATGCGGCTGATCGTGCGGATGAACCGCAAGCTGTCGCTGAACGACGACGTCCGCAACCCGTTCAAGCTGGCGCAGATGGGTGCCGAATGGCTGTTTGCCGGCAAAGGACCTCTGACGGTGGGCGCCGGCCAGGTCGGCGGCGCGGCCTGCACCTCCTACGCCATGAACGGGCGTCCGGACGTGCAGTTCAACGTCATGCCGCTTTCGGTCGACAAGCCGGGCACGCCGCTGCACGCCTATTCCGGCTTCACGAGTTCCGTCTGGCAGTGCCATCCCGAAAGCCGGGGCTTCGTGCGGATCACGGGCGACGACCCGCTCGCCGCGCCGCGCATCGCCCCGCGCTATTTCGAGCGCGAGATCGACCGCAAGACCATCGTCGAGGGCGTGAAGATGCTGCGGGAGATCAACGAGCAGCCGGCCTTCCGCCCGCTCTGGGACGAGGAAGTGGTGCCGGGAAGCGCGGTCGCCGGCGACGAGGCGCTGTGGGACGCGATCCGCCACATGGGCGGCACGGTGTTCCATGCCGTCGGCACCTGCCGCATGGGCGCGGATAGCGGCTCGGTGGTCGACCCGCGGCTGAAGGTGCGCGGCGTCGAAGGGCTGCGGGTGATCGACGCCTCGGTGATGCCGAAGATCACCTCCGCCAACACCAATGCGGCGACGCTGATGATCGGCGAGAAGGGGGCCTCGATCGTGCTCGACGACCTGCGCGGGCAGGAACGCCAGGTGCTGGAGGCGGAGGCGCTCTGATGTCCCGTGCAGCATCACTCCTCGCAGATCGATCCCGCGGGCAACGGCCGTGACGAGATCCGTGCATCCCCAGGAGCGCTCGCGCTGGTGGGAGCGGGGCATCCGGCCCGACTACCGCTTCTCGCTCGCCAATGAGCGGACCTTCCTCGCCTGGATCCGTACCGCGCTGGCGCTGATCGCAGGGGCGACGGCGGTCGACCAGTTCGCCTCGCATCTCGGCCCGGCCCATCTGCGGCTCGCGCTCTCGCTGGTGCTGTTCTGCGCCGGCGGCTGGCTCGGCGCCATGGCCTATACGCGCTGGGAGCGGGCGGAGCAGGCGATGCGGCACGAGGCGGACCTGCCGCGCAGCCGCCTGCTTCCCGTCCTCTCCGCCTTCACCGCCTTCCTCGCCGTCGGCCTCGCGCTGCTGGTGATGGTGGGCTGATGCCGGGCGCGCCGCTGCGCGGGGAGCGACCGAAGGGCGATCCCGGGCTCCAGCCCGAGCGGACCGGGCTTTCCTGGTCACGCACCGGGCTGCTGGCGATGCTGGTCGCGCTCCTGCTGGCGCGGGTCGGCATGGACGGCGAAAGCCTGCTCCATCTGTGCGCCGCGCTGCTGCTCGGCACCATGGCCGGCGCTCTGCTGCACCGCGCCCATCTTCGCGCGCGCTTCGAGGCCGGGGACGACGTGGTCGCCGCGTCCGACCGGCGCCTCGTGAAGGCGACCAGCGCCGTCATCGTTGCCGCTGCGACGCTGCTCGTCCTCGCCACGGCCGGCGAGCTTCTCGGCTTCTGACCAAGCATCACGCCCGGGCGTCTCCTGTGCGGGAATGGTCGCCGCCCGACCCGGCCTTGCCGGCATCGGGCGGTCGCCGCCGCACGGCGCGAAAGCGCGCCGACCCGGCGTGCGGCCGGATGCGGCCAACCAATATGACAAATGGTTGACGCGCGACGGGCGGCCAATTCGGCCGCACCGCGACCGGGCCCGCGCCGCCCGGCGATGCGGGCCGCCGGCCGGCAGATCAGCCGCGCCGATGGAATTTCCGAAGCGTCATCATTACGATAGGTATGAGTGGCAAAGGCATTGCCGGCGGACGGCTGCCGACGTCCACCACGCCTTCCCATGGCATGGCGCGACGTCCGGCCGGGGCGGGGACGCGCATGCGACTTACGACGGAGAGCCTCCGTCGAGATTCTTGACTCGGCAGGCGACCAATATATAACCAAAACCCAATAGGTCTGGATATGGTCCGGACGAGTCATCGCCGCCGGGTGGGCGGCCAAACGGCGCGCAGATCGCCGCCTAGGGAGGTTCCTCATGAAACTCAGTCTCAATCGCCGCCATTTCATGCTGTCCGGCGCGGCGGCTCTGGGCGCGGCGGCGTCCCCCGGCCTGCTGTCCTCGTCCGCCCGCGCGGCCGGCGATTTCCCCGACAAGCCGATGCAGGTGCTGGTGCCGACCGGCGAGGGCGGCGGCGTCGATCAGGCCGCGCGCGCCTTCGACCGGGTCTGGGCGAAATATCTCGGCGCCAATTTCGAGTATTCCTACTTCCCTGGCGCGTCGGGTCAGGTCGGCTACGAGGTGTTCATCTCGAAGCGCGAGCCCAACGCCTACAACATCCTCTTCGGCAATATCGGCCCGGAGATGATCATGTATGCGACCCAGAACGTGCATTACAAGTATCCCGAGGACTTCGTCTATATCGGCAGCATGGATGTCGATGATTCCGTCATCTGGGTCGCGGCCGACAGCAAGTTCAAGACCATTCAGGACCTGGTCGAGGAAGGCAAGAAGCGCGAGATCACGCTCTCGACCAGCCGCCTCCCGCACCCCTCGACGATCGGTGTGCTCGCCCTCGCCGAGGCGACCGGCATGAAGGTGCGCATGATCCCCTATGGCGGCGGCGGCCCGGCCCGTTCGGCGGCGATCACCGGCGAGGTGGATGGCTGCGCGACCTTCCTGTCGACCTCGCTCGGCCTCGGCGACCAGATCCGCTTCCTCACCGTGTTCAACAACAAGAACAGCGCGCCCAAGCTCACCAATGACGCGCCGCCGGTGAACCAGGTGTTCGGCACCAAGATCCCGCCCATGTCCGGCCAGCGCGCGATCGCGATCCACACCAAGGCGGTCAAGGAATATCCGGACCGGGTCAAGAAGCTGACCGACACGATGCAGAAGGTCTTCACCGATCCCGAATACAAGGAGATCGCCGAGAAGGCCGGCACGCCGTGGGAGTTCATCCAGTACGGCGACGCCGCCTCGTGCGATGAATCCGCCAAGGAATTCATCGCCCTGGCCGGTCGCTACCGTTCTCTCCTGACCGCTTCCAAGTGAGTTCGCTCCAAGTGAGTTCGCTCCAGGTGAGCGTGCTCGCATGAGCGTCCGGGCGAGCGCCTCCTGATGGGCGCCGCCCGGTAAGCGCCCCCGGGCGCGCGGCCGGCGCCGGCTCGCGCGCCTCGTCCCGTTGGCCGACTGCGCAGGAATCCGCCATGAAGAACGACCGCGACGGCAAGGTCGCCACCGGCGCCGACTGGATCATCCCGATCCTCGGCGCCGCCTTCGCGACCTACTACCTGATTTCCATCAAGGATCTCGCCTGGGAGGCGAAGATCAGCGGCGTCTTCTGCGCCGTCGTCCTGTTCCTGCTCATCGCCATCTTCGCGCTGCGCACCGCCATCGGCCTGCTGCGCGGCACGCACTATCTCGAGCTGCGCAGCCTCTACGAGTCCCACAAGCTCGCCGTCGTGCGGGGATCGCTGTTCGCGCTCACCGTGGCGAACGTCGCGCTCATCCCCTGGGCCGGCTTCACCCTCAGCACCTTCGGCTTCCTGTTCGCGAGCTTCCTGTGGCTCGAACGGATGACGCCGCGCCGTGCCGCACTCGTCGCCGCCGGGCTCGCCCTGTTCGGCTACGTGCTTTTCATCCTCATCCTGCGTACCGCCTTTCCGCCCGGACCCTTCGAGCGCCTCGTCGCGGCGCTGACCGGCCTCTGAGACGGCTGGGGACGGGAGACCCGACATGCACATCAGTATGAGCATCCTCGCCGATCAGTTCGCGCTGAACTTCAGCTATCTGTGGCTGATCGTCATCGGCACCACGATCGGCATCATCATCGGCGCCATGCCCGGCTTCGGCGCCGCCAACACCATCATCCTCCTGCTGCCCTTCACCCTGGCGGTGCATGTGGACGTGGCGCTGATCTTCATGATCTCGCTGTTCGTCGCCTCGCATATGGGCGGCGGCATCACCTCGATCCTGCTGAACATTCCCGGCAATGGCGGCGCGGCGGCGACATGCCTCGATGGCTATCCGATGGCCCGCAAGGGGCTCGGCCAGCAGGCGCTCGTGCTGTCCTTCGTCTCCTCCACCGTCGGCGGCATGGTGACGGCGGGCCTGTCGATCTTCCTGCTGCCCTACATCTCGCGCCTCGCCTACTACATGCACAGCGTGGAGATGGTGGTGGTGCTGCTGTTCGGCATCACGCTGATCGCCTCGGTCGCCTCCGACAACATGCTGAAGGGGTTGATCGCCGGCTTCCTCGGCCTGCTGATCGGAGCCATCGGCGCGGACCACATCTATTCGACCCCACGCGCCACCTTCGGCTTCATCGAGCTCTATGACGGCGTGCCGCTGATCGCGGTGCTGATCGGCGTGTTCGCGATCTCCGAGGCGCTGACCATGATGGAGAGTTCCTCCGTCCTCAGCGACAAGGGCCGCGAGCTGATGAAGCAGGCGGGATGGAAGGAGACCTGGGAAGGGGTGCAGATGGCCTTCGCCCGCACCTGGCACATGATCTGGACCAGCCTGGTCGGGCTCGTCATCGGCATCATCCCCGGCGCCGGCGCCTCCATCGCCGCCTTCGTCGCCTACCAGCAGTCGCGCCTGTTCTCGAAGACGCCGGAGAAGTACGGCACCGGCATCCCCGAGGGCGTGATCGCGCCGGAATCGGCCAATAACGGCTGCTCCTCGGGCGACCTGATCCCGCTGCTCGTCATCGGCGTGCCCGGCGGCACCACCGCGGCGGTGATGCTGATCGTGCTGACCTATCACGGCGTCCAGCTCGGCCCGCGCCTGTTCATCCAGAACCCGGGCATGGGCTACGGCGTGTTCGTCACGATGATGGTCGCCTATGCGGTGATGCTGTTCACCACCCTGCCGCTGACGCGTTACGTCTCGCGCCTGGTGCTGATCCCGACCACGGTGCTGGCGCCGATCATCATCGCCTTCACCCTCGTCGGCGCCTTCGCCCCGCGCGGCTACATGTTCGACCTCTGGCTCACCCTCGTCTTCGGCGTGATCGGCTATCTGTGCCGGCGCACCGGGTACAACGTGGTGGCGGTGCTGATCGGCGTGATCCTCGGCCCGATGCTGGAAGCCAACGTGATGCGGGCGCTGCGCATCAGCGGCGACGACCCGCTGGTGTTCTTCTCCTCGCCGGTCGGCAACGTGCTCTGGGTTGCCCTGGCCTGCTCGCTGCTGATCCCCTCTTTCGCCAAGTGGCGCCGTAACCGCGCGGCGCTGGCCTCGGCCTGAGAGGAGAACCGATCATGACGCTTTCGGGACCGCTCAGCACGCGGCACAGCCGCAACGTCACCCCGCTCGCCCGCCTCGACATTCCGGGCGGCGGGCAGGTGACGGTCGAGAACGGCTACGCCTATGTCGGCCACATGTCGCCGCCGCTCGGCACCAGCATCTACGACGTGCGCGACCCGCGCGAGCCGCGGCTCGTCGCCTCCATCGCCCCGCGCGACGGCTACTCGCACACCCACAAGGTGCGGGTGGCGGGCGATCTGATGATCACCAATGTCGAGCGCCACAAGCGGCATTTCTACCGCAAGGGCGAGCGCCTCGCCGAGGTGACGGCCGAGCTCGCCGCCGGCCTCGGGCGCCCGCCCGAGGATGGCGAGATCGCCGCCGCGCTGGGCGTGAAGGCGCAGGAGGTGGCCGACCTGCGCGCGGGCATGGCGCGCGGCTACCAGGACGGCGGCTTCCGCGTGTGGAGCATCGCCGACCCCGCCAACCCGCGCGAGCTTGCCTATGTGCGCACCGGCGGGATCGGCGTGCACCGCTTCGACATGGACGAGCGCTACGCCTACATCTCGACCGAGATGGAAGGCTATGTCGGCAACATCCTCGTCATCTACGATCTCGCCGACCCGACCCGCCCGCGCGAGGTGTCGCGCTGGCACATGCCGGGCCAGCACGTGGCGGCGGGCGAGGTGCCGTCCTGGCCGGGCCAGCGCCACCGGCTCCACCACGCGCTGCGCGTCGGCGACATCATGTGGGCGGGCTGCTGGTACGCCGGCGCCTACACGATCGACGTGTCGGACATCACCAAGCCGCGCACGCTCGGCAGCTTCAACTACCACCCGCCGATCCCCGAGCCGACGCACACCTTCTTCCGGCTCGCGCAACCGGTGGCGGGGCGCGAGCTCGCGCTCATCATCGACGAGGAGCATGACCACACGCCCGGGCAGCCGCATGCCTTCCTGTGGGTGATGGACGCGGCCGACCCGGCCAATGTGCAGCCGATCTCCACCTTCCATCTGAGCGAGATGGAATCGCCCTATGCGCGGGCCGGCGGGCGTTTCGGCGCCCACCAGTTCCAGGAGCGGCAGGTTGGCAGCCTCGTCTTCGCGAGCTGGTTCTCGGGCGGCCTGCGGGTGATCGACCTCGCCGACCCCGTGGCCCCGCGCGAGGTCGGGCACTACATTCCCGACCCGACCGCCGGCCATGTCGCGCCGCAGAGCAACGATGTCGACGTCGACCCGCGCGGCATCGTCTATCTGCTCGACCGCGACAACGGCCTCGACATCCTCGCCTTCGAGAGCTGAGGGGAGGGCACCATGTGCATCGACTGCTTCGACGACGAGGATCGCGCGGCCGGCGCGGCGGGCACCTTCCCGCCGGAGCGTCTCGCGGCCGCCGCGCAGCGGATCGAGGGCGACATGGGTGGCGCAGCTGTGCCGCCCGAGGCGTGGGCGATCTATTTCGGGGCCATGAGCGGCGCCGTCGCCTGGCACGAGATGGAGCGCATGGCGCGCTGCGTCGAGGCGGCGCGGGTGCTGCTCGCAATCGAGGGCCGCGCCGCCGCCTGAAGCCTTTCCGGCAGGCGTGAAACGCCCGCGAGAGGGCGGGTGCCCTATGCCGGCACGGTCCGCCACTGTGTGGTCTGCGAGACCAGCACCGGCACGATGAGGGCGAGGCCGAGCAGCGAGGAATAGAGCTCCGGTGCCACCAGCAGCATCGCCGCCACTGCCAGCAGCACCCGTTCCCACACCCGCGCATAGGTCAGCAGCCACCCCGACAGGCTGGCGCCGAGGCACGCGATGCCGGTGACGCAGCCGATGAAGGCGATGGCGAAATCGGTCCAGGTGAAGCCCTTCGTCACCAGCAGCAGCGAGGGCGAGAACACGAACACGAACGGCACCAGCACCTTGCCGAGCCCGAGCCGGAACGCGGTGTTTCCGGCGCGGAACGGGTCGGCATTGGCCATGCCCGCCGCCGCATAGGCGGCGAGCGCAACGGGCGGCGTGATGTCCGCCAGCACGCCGTAATAGAACACGAAGAAATGCGCCACGATCGGCTCGACCCCGAGCAGGCCGAGCGCCGGCGCGGCGATCGTCGCCATGATGATGTAGTTGGCCGTGGTCGGGATGCCGCAGCCCATCAGGATGCAGACGATGCCGGTCATGATCAGCGTGAACAGCAGCGTCAGCGTCTGCGGCGAGGCCATCATCGCCGGCAGCACCGAGCCCACCCAGTCCGCCATCGAGGCGGCGGTGGAGGTGACGATGAACGACACCTTGAAGCCGACGCCGGTGAGCGTCACCACGCCCACCACGATGCCGACCGTGGCCGCCGCGGCGCCCACCGCCAGCGCGTATTTCGCGCCGTCGCGCAGGCATTCGGCGATGTCGGACAGGCTCAGCCGGTTGCGCGGGTTGAGCAGCCCGACCGCGATGCACAGCGTGATGCCCCAGAAGGCGGCGAGATAGGGCGTGTAACCCGACATCAGCACGCCGATCAGCACCGCGAGCGGGATGATTGTCGGCCAGTCGCGCTTCAGCGCCGCCTTCACGTCCGGCATCTCGTGCGGCTCGAGCCCGCGCAGGCCGTTGCGCTTGGCCTCGAAATGCACCTGCACCAGCACGCCGAAGAAGTGCATGAAGGCCGGCACGACCGCCGCCAGGATGATGGTGGTGTAGGGCAGGTTGAGGAATTCGATCATCAGGAACGCCGCGGCGCCCATGATCGGCGGCGTGATCTGGCCGCCGGTCGATGCCGTGGCCTCGACCGCGGCCGCGAAGTGGCGCTTGTAGCCGAGGCGCACCATCGCCGGGATGGTGAGCGAGCCGACCGTCACGGTGTTCGCGACCGAAGAGCCGGAGATCATGCCGAACAGGGCCGAGCCGAAGATCGACACCTTGGCCGGCCCGCCCGCATAGCGCCCCGCCACCCAGGCCGCGCAGTCGAGGAAGAGCTGGCCGAGCCCGATGCGGGTGGCGAACACGCCGAACAGCACGAAGTGGAAGACGTAGGTCGCCACCACGCCGAGCGCGACGCCGTAGATGCCCTGCGTCGTCAGGTAGAGATGGTTGATGAGCTGCGGGAAGCTGGCGCCGGGGTGCACCAGGATGCCCGGCATGTGCCGGCCCCAGATGGCATAGGCCATGAACAGCACGGCGATGATCGGCAGCGGCACGCCGAGCGAACGCCGCGTCGCTTCCAGCAGCGCGAGGATCAGCAGCCCGCCGAGCACGACGTCCACCGTGGTCGGGTTGCCGACCCGGAAGGCGAGGTCGTCGAGCGGGATCAGCGGGATGTGCATCACCGCGATCACCGCGACGATGGCGAGAATCCAGTCGGGAATGGCGATGCCGAGCGGGCGCCAGCGGCTCGCCGTCACCGGCGCCGTGTAGCCGCGCCGCGAGACCGGGAACACCAGGAAGATCAGGCCCAGCACGAAGGACAGGTGGATGCCGCGATGCATCCGCTCCTGCAGCAGGCCGAAGCCGGCGGTGTAGTAGTGGAACAGCGAGAGCGCGACCAGAAGGCCGCCTACCAGATAGCCCGCTCCCGGCGCCAGCGGCCGGAAGCGGATTTCGGGGTCGTAGGTCTCTTCGAGCTCCCGGACCTTCGCCTCGTCGAATTCGAGGCGCATGTCGTCGGACGCCGGGGCGGCGTGCTCGTCATTGCTGGCCATGGCGAGGTGCCCCGACGCTGGTTACTTCAGGACGCCGGCTTCCTTGTAGAAGCGTTCGGCGCCGGGATGCAGCGGGATGCCGAGACCGTTGGTGGCATTGTCCAGCGTGATCAGCTTGCCCTTGGCATGGCCAGCATCGAGCGCGGCGCGCGAATCCTTATTCCACAGCACCTTGACGATGTTGTAGATCAGGTCGTCCGGCTGCTTGGCGCTCGTCACCCACTGCGCGTTGACCGAGATGGTGTCAGTGGCGGCGACGCCCTTGTAGGTGTCGGCCGGCACCTTGTCCTTGGCGAAGAACTTGTACTGCGCGAGCATCTTGTCGACCTCCGGGCCGGTGATCGGCACCAGCTCGATGGCGGTCGAGGAGGCGAGCTCGGAGATGGCGCCGGTCGGGTAGCCGCCGACGAAGAAGAAGGCGTCGAGCGCGCCGTCACGCAGCCGGTCGCTGGCCGGGCCGGGCTTCAGATATTCGGGCTTGATGTCCTTCTCGGTCAGGCCGAAGGCGGAGAGCACGATGCGCGCATCCACCAGCGTGCCGGAGCCCGGCTCGTCGAGCGCGACGCGCTTGCCCTTGAGATCCGCCACCGACTTGATGCCGGAGGCCTTCGACGCCACGAGATGGATGGTCTCGGGATAGAGGTTGGCGATGATGCGCAGATCCTCGACCTTGGCCTTGCCGTCATAGAGGCCGGTGCCGGTATAGGCCCAGAAGGCCACGTCCGACTGCGAGAAGCCCGATTCCATCGAGCCGGACTCGATTGCGTTCACGTTGGCGACCGAGCCGTTCGAGGCCACCGCCGTCGCCACGAGACCGGGCACGCCCTTGTCGCCATGGCCGGAGATCGCGTTCGCGATGAGACCGCCGACCGGATAGTAGGTGCCCGCCGTGCCGCCTGTCCCGATGCGGAAGAAGGTCGGCTGCTGGGCGAGGGCGAGGCCGGTCATGGCGGCGAAAGCCGCGGCGGCAGCCACCCATTTCATCCTGTGGAAGCGCTTCATCGTGTTTCTCCCTTTCTGGCGGACGGTGCCGCAGGATGCGGCAAGGCAGGCCCGTTGTCGACGCGGGGCCCGCCCGTCATCCCGGGAAATCGGCCTCTCCGGTCAGAGAGGTAGCGCGGACGACGCGCCTTGGCAGGGGTGTGGCGCCGTCCGTCGGCTCACCATTCGAACGCCGGCGCCTGCGCGGCGATCGCAAGGTCCGGCCAGTTGGCGGCGAGGGCGGCGGCCAGCGGGGCGAGGCGGGGCTGCGGCAGGAAGGCGGGCAGCATCGCCCGCGGCCGCACCGCCGCGATGATGGCGCGGAGGCCCTTCAGGGTCGGGTGGACGTTCCAGCGCCGCAGCGTGGCGGCGCCCGACTGCAGCAGTTGCTCGGCACCCGAGCCGCGCGCGACATGGCCGGTGAACACGATGTCGGCCTCGCCCGTGGCGGCGAAACGCTCCGTCAGCGCGACGGACAGGCCGCGCTCGACCTGCGCCCCGGCGACGATCAGTGCCCCCCGCGCCGGGCTGTCGGCGGCGAGCGTGGCGGTGCTCGCGAGCAGCTCGGCCGGCCAGCCGGCGAGGCCTTGGGCCACCGCCTCGGCGTGGCGCGTCAGCGTCTCGGCGACGGCGCGCGTGGTCGGGCAGAGCGCGACTTCGATGCCGGCGCGCTTGAAGGTGAGGGCCATCTCCAGTGCCCGCCCGGTCGGCGGGGCGGGCAGCAACAGCGCGCGATCGCGCAGCCGCTCGACCAGTGTGGCCGCCTGGACGTCGAGCGGCTCGGCCGCGTCGCCATAGCTCGCGTCGCAGATCAGCGCTTCGGCGGGCAGCGGCGGCGTGGAGGGATAGAGCGGGCTCTCGACCGAATAGTCGCCGGTGTAGAGCAGGCCGGCGGCGCCGCCGATCCGCGTCCACACCGCGCCCGGCGCATGGCCCGCCGGCCCGGTCTCGATGTCGAGGCCGGCGATGGTCGCGCCGCCGCCGAAGGGGAGGTCCCTCGCATCGCGCAGGCGCGCGTCGCCGGACAGCTCGCGCACCGGCGCGGTGGCATGGACCGGCGGGTTGCCGAGACGCTCGGCGAGATCGAGCGCGCCCACATGGTCGGGATGGCCGTGCGAGATGAGGATCGCGTCCACCGGCCCGACCCCGTCGAGGTCCGGCCGCCGGCCCGCATCCGGGCCTTCGCCGAGGTCGAGCAGCAGGCGCCGGCCGTCGATCTCGACGAGGAAGCAGGCGGGTCCCTTGACCCCCCAGCCGGACAGGGCGGTGGCGCGTTTCATGTCAGTGCAGTCCCGTGAAGCGCTCACCGGCGAAACGGCGCAGCAGGGCGATCAGTGCCATCGGTATCAGCGTCGTGATGACGATGGCGATGAAGGACATGGTCATGCCGAGCCCGACCGAGCCCTGGTCGAACTGGCGCCAGATGAAGCCGGCGATGGTCATCATCCCCACTGGTGCCACCAGCAGCGAGGCGACGAGCTCGCGCGAGGCGACGGCGAAGACGAGCAGCATGGAGGTGACGAGGCTCGGCAGGATGAGCGGCAGCATGATCCGGCGGAACACGGTCAGCGGCCCCGCGCCGGCGACCCGCGCCGCCGCCTCGAGATTGTCGCCGATCTGCTGGAAGGCGGCGGTGGCGTAGCGCACCGGCTGCGGCAGCAGGATGCAGCAATAGGCGAGCAGCAGGATGAACGCGGTGTTGTAGGGCGTGAAGGGCAGCGCCGGCTGGTTCCAGGCGAGGATCATGCCGACCGCGACCACCACGCCCGGCAGCGCGCTCGGCAGCATCGCCAGCACGTCGAGCGCGACGCGTCCGCGCCCGCGGCCCTTCTCTACCGCGTAGGCGGTGAGGGCGCCCAGCGCCCCGGCGAGCAGGGCGGTGCCGACGCCGAGAGACAGCGAGTTCACCAGCGCCTGCAGCGCGCCGCCGGTGTTGTGGAACACCTCGACGAAGTTCTCGAACCCCATATTGCTCAGCTTGAGGCCGCCGGAGAGCGTGCGCGACAATGCCGTCGCCAGGATGGCGAGGATCGGCAGGCCCGTCGCCAGGAAGGCCACGACGGCGAAGGCGGCGGTGACCGGGATCGCCCAGCGCCCGAGCGGGCGCTTGAGCTTGGCGTGAGGCTTGCCGCCGACCGTGTCGTAGTTGCGCGCGACGAGGATGCGCCGCTGGATCATGAAGGCGATCAGCGACAGCCCGACCAGCAGCAGCGACAGGATCGCCGCGCCGGGCAGGTCGATCGGCCAGTCGGAGATGCGGTTCTCGATCCCCGTCACCAGCACCTCGAAGCCGAAGCGCCGGCCGAGCGCCGCCGGCGTGCCGTATTCCTCGATGGCGAGGGCGAAGACGAGCAGCAGGCTCGCCGCCAGCCCCGGCGTCGCCAGCGGCAGGGTTATGCGGAAGAACGCGCGCACCGGGCGGGCGCCGAACACCCGGCCGACATCGGAATAGCGCGTGCCGACCGCCTCGATGGTGCGCGAGACGGCGAAATAGACCACCGGGAACACGTTCAGCGTCATGATGACGATCATGCCCGGCACGGAGAACAGCAGCGGGCCGAGATTGACGCCCGTGAGCTGCTGGAGGTAGCCGCGCGGCTGCAGCGACATGATCCAGCCGAGTGTCGCGATGTAGGGCGGGATCATGAACGGGACGAGGAACAGCACGTCCCAGACCAGCGCCAGCGGCACGCGGAACAGCGCCCGCGCGACAGCGAGCGGCACGCCGACGAACGTGCAGCCGAGGATGACGCCGAGCCCGAGGACCAGCGTGTGCCCGGTCAGGCGCAAAAGCTCCGGGTCGCCCAGCGTCCGGCCGAGATGGCGCAGGGGTGCGGCGAGCGAGCCGCGCCCGAGCTCGGGAAAGATCGCCTGCAGGACGATGAAGACGAAGGGCACCGCCACGATCAGCCCGAGGCTGACGCCCGCCACCCAGCCGATCAGATCGTGCCCGCCGGCTATCACACCGGCGGGCCGCCTTGCTGCGGTATTGGCCGTGTTCAACGCACGCGCATCCCGTCGAGGCGCGCGCGCGTCCGGCCGCCGGGACGGCCCGCCGTCACGGCTCCGCCTGCCGATGTCACTTGCCCATCACCTTGGCGAATTCGGCCAGCGTCTCGTCGCGCTTGCCGTAGACGGCGGCGCTGTCGACCTTGAGGATCTTGAGCTCGGAGATCAGCGGGCGCTTGGCCGAGACGTCGGTGCGCGCGGGCATGAGATAGGTCGCGGCGACCGCCTTCTGGCCCTCGTCCGAGAGCACGTAGTCGACGAACTTCTTGGCGTCTTCCGGCTGCTTGGAGGACTTCATGATCATGATCGGGCGCGGCGCGACCACGGTGCCGGAGGCGGGGAAGATCACGTCGATCGACTCGCCCTTGGCCTTGGCGGCGAGCGAGATGTAGTCGACGGCGCCGAACACGGCGGCCTTGGCGCCCTGCATCACCGGGTTCAGCGCCTGCGCGTTGGCGCCGGCGACGATGGCGCCGTTGGCGGCGAGGTTCTTGAACAGGTCCCAGCCATCCTCCGCCTGAAGCGCCGAGACCAGCTCGAAGGTGGCGCCGGACTGGGCCGGGTCGGGCATGGTCACGAGGTCCTTGTAGGCCGGCTTGGCGAGGTCGGACCACTCGGCGGGCTTGGGCGTGCCGGAGGCCGGGTTCCAGGCGATGCCGAGCGCCGAGATGCCCTGCGCCACCGCCGTGTCGGTCTTCAGGAAATCGGGCACCTTGGCGGCGTTCGGGCTGGTATAGGCCAGCAGCAGGTCGCGCTTGGCGAAGTCGGTCGCCGTATCCCACGAGGCGGAGATCACGACGTCCACCACCGGGTTGGAGGCTTCCGATTCGATGCGTGCCATGACCTTGCCGGTGGTGGCCTGGAACACGTTGACCTTCACGCCGGTCTTGTCGGTGAAGCCCTTGGCGAGGTTGTCGATCAGCTTGCCGGGGCCGGCGGAATAGACGGTGATGTCGGCCATCGCGGCCGTCGCGAAGAGGGACGCGCCCAGGGCGAGGGCAACGGGAAGTGCGCGCATGGTCTTCTCCTGTGGTTAGGCGGTGGCGCTGGCGAACCAGCGCAGGTCCTGCGGCGGGCAGAACAGCCCCACCACGTCTCCGACATTGGCCCGGTGCGGACTGGGAACCTGGATCTCGAAAGCGGTGCCGCAGATGCGCAGCGTCAGCAGGTAGCCGTCGCCGCGGAACCGCGTGCGCAGCACGTCGGCATGGGGGCGGCCCTCCTCGACCGGGCCGAGCCTTATGCTGCGGCCGGGAAGCAGCGTCTGGGCGGTGCGCCCCTCGGGGCCGCCATCGCCGAGGCTCATCGTCGTCCCCGCGATCCGCCATTCGGCATCGGCGCGGTCGGCCGGCAGCACGCAGCCGAGATTGAGGAATTCGGCGACCTCGGCGCTCGCGGGCGAGCCGATCAGCGTCTCCGGCGCGGCGAGCTGGGCGATCCGGCCGGCGCGCATAACCGCGACCTTGTCGGCGAGGGCGAAGGCTTCGGCGCGGTCATGGGTGACGTAGATGGCGGTGAGGCCGAGCTGGCCGACCAGCGTACCGATCTCCGCGACCATCGCCTCGCGCAACTCCGGGTCGAGATTGGAGAGCGGCTCGTCGAACAGCACCAGCGGCGGCTCGGCCACGATGGCGCGGGCGAGGGCGACGCGCTGCTGCTGGCCGCCCGAGAGCTCCGACGGGCGCCGGCCCGCCATCGCTCCGAGCCCGACGCGCTCCAGCGCCATCGCCACGCGCATGCGCCGCTCGGCCGCCGGCACACCGCGCATCTCGAGCGGGAAGGCGACGTTCGCCGCGACGCTCATATGCGGCCACAGCGCGTAGTCCTGGAACACCATGCCGAGGCCGCGCGCCTCCGGTGGCACGAAGGCGGCGCCGGACGCATCGGCGACGGTGGCACCCATGATCTGGATAGTGCCGGCGGTCGGCGCGAGCAGCCCCGCCACGAGCTGGAGCAGCGTGGTCTTGCCGCATCCGGAGGGGCCGAGCAGCGCCAGCACCTCGCCCGGCGCGACCTCGAACCCGACATCGTCGAGGATGCGCGCCGCGCCGTAGCGCAGGCCGAGGCCGCGGACCGAGACCGCTCCTGGAGCTGTTGAGGACATGGATCTTCCGGCTAGCAATGCTTCGGGCACTGCTAAGCGAGCCGGATGACACTTGCGTGACACCTACGGCCGGTATCCGGGGCCGGTGTCGTAGCTCGCGGGCGCGGGGGATCACATCGCGCGATCTGGTGGCGGGGCAGCCGTCACCATCGGTCATGACAGGATGAATGCGGGTGGGGGGCGCCGTAACGGCCACGCGCCGCCCGCTCAGGCGCAACGGTCTGCGCAACTGCGCCCCGCCCGTGGCGCGAGTAAGGGGCGCAACGAACGGGGTGTCAGTCACCAGTGGATGGATATTTTCCCGCCGCCTGGCGGGAAAGTCGGCCGAATGCTCGCCAGCCTTCGGCGCCTTTTGCGACCCTAGATCACGCCCTTCCGGTCGACCTTTTCTTCCGGCAGTTCGACGCCCTTCTCCTCGCGCCGGCGGTGCGACTGGTGCACCCCATAGGCAAGGGCCGCGAGCAGGAGCAGCGCTCCAATTCCGAACAAGAGTTCCATGCGGGCCTCCTTTCGCTCTCGGGGACAACGCCGCGGAAGGCGAGGCGGTTGCCGCTGGATCGGGAAAAGATGGGTTGGGGGGTTCCGTTTCTGGAGCGGCGGATTCCCCGCGAGGTACGACACCACGTGCGCGGCTGGGCGGCTATGAGTCTGCCGGACGGGTTGGCCGTTTTGGAGCATCCATGCGCCCGGGCGGTGATGTCGGAAACCGCCATTGGACCTATTAGGGCGGAGAGACAAATGCCTATGATATCTAAAAACAATAACTTGTAGTGGTTGTCTAACTTACCATGGCAAGATACCCCGTCGTCGCGTCACTTCCTCAGTGGCGGAGGGGCGTGGCCGGTCCAGGCCTCGAAGAACGCGGCGTAGAGTTCCGCCATGCCTTGCGCGAGAAGGCCGCCGGTCGGCGCGAGGCAGCGCGCGAGGATGCCGCATTCGCCCGGCAGGTTGCTGAGGCCGATCCGGCATCCCAGGGCGTCGAGCCGCCGCATCAGGGCGGGAGCGTGCACGTCGCCTCGCCGAGCGCCGAGGCCGACCATGTTGCCCATGGCGCGATAGGGCCCGAGCGGCGAGGCCGGCCCGGCGAATTGCGCGCCGGTGATCGTGCCGCGGTCCCACACCATGACCTGACCGTCCGCGTTGCGCACGCGCAGCTCGGTGCGGAGCCGGCCGAAGGGGCGGCCGCGCTGCTCGGGATCGTGCGTGGCGAAGCCGTCCGCGAGTATGGCGCGCGCGCCGGGCACCAGTGTCACGTCGGTGGCGACATGCAGATGCGCGTCGGGAAACAGGATGAAGGGGTCGTTGGTCAGCGCGAGGAAGGCGTCGTCGCGAAGGCGGATCGCGGTCGAGAGGCGCGCCTCGTTTCCCGGCGTGCGATGGACGACCGTCGCCGCCTGGCTGGTGACATGGGCCTGCGCGCCGGCGCCGGCCTCGATCTCGAGCGCCAGCCGGTCGCCCGTATACATCCCCCCGGAACTCGATTGCAGATAGAGCGTGGCGCATTCCGGCAGATGCGGGTCGAGCCAGAACGGGCGGGTGATGTGAAACGGGTAGGGCACGTGCTGGCGCGCGAGGACGGTGCGCCCGCCACCCCGCACGAAGCCGAGATGCGCCCGCACGTCGCGCGCGCCCGCCGTTCCTGCGGCGGCCGGCCGGGCGTCCCGAAGTCCCGCCGCCTGTGGGGCGATGTTCATCAGAACAGCACCGCCTTCAGCATGGTGTCGGCCACTTCCGCCACGCCGGCGCCGCGGCGGGCATCGGTCAGGATCACCGGCCGCTGGCCGCGAACGGCGCGGGCTTCCTCCACCATGCGGGGCAGGGCGACGCCGACATGGGGGGCGAGGTCCTGCTTGTTGATGACCAGCAGGTCGCAGCGCAGCGTGCCCGGCCCCTTCTTGCGGGGAATGTCGTCGCCTCCGGCCACGTCGATGACGAAGATCCACCAGTCCACCAGGTCGAGCGAGAAGGTGGAGGCGAGGTTGTCGCCGCCGGATTCGAACAGGATCAGCTCCACGCCGGGGAACCGGACTTCGAGCTCGTCTCCCGCCGCGATGTTCAGCGTCGGGTCCTCGCGGATCACGGTGTGCGGGCAGGCGCCGGCCTCGACCGCCGAGACGCGCTGCGGATCGATGAGGCCCGAGCGCCGCAGCCGTTCGGCGTCCTCGCGGGTGACGAGGTCGTTCGTCACCACGGCGAGGTCGACGCCGCGCTCGTGCAGCACCGGGATCAGGGCCTCGATCAGCGCGGTCTTGCCGGAGCCGACCGGCCCGCCGATGCCGACGCGCGCCGCTGCGGCGCGCCCTTCCGCCCCTCCGGCGGCTCGATCGTCCAATGTGCTCATCGCAGCATGTACCTCTGGGCGAGAGGCAGCGTGTCGTAGGGCTCGCAGGTGGCGAGGGTCCCGTCCACGAACACCTCGAAGGTCTGCGGGTCGACGCGGATGTCGGGGCAGGCGGCGTTCAGCACCATGTCCCGTTTCGTCAGCGCGCGGGTGCCGCTGGCCGGCAGCAGCGCCTTGGAGAGCCCCAGCGTGCCGGCGAGCCCGTCCTCGATGGCGAGCGGGTGGACGAAGCAGGCCGACAGGGCCGGCGCGGCGCGCCCGAACGCGCCCCATTGCGGGCGCATCAGCAGCGGCTCGCAGGTCATGAGCGAGGCGGCGGAATCGCCCATCGCGCCCCAGGCGATGAAGCCGCCCTTCACCACCAGCTCCGGCTTGATGCCGAAGAATCCGGGCCGCCAGATAACGATGTCCGCCATCTTGCCGTCCTCCAGCGAGCCGATATGCGCGGCGATGCCGAAGGTGCGGGCGGCGTTGATGGTGTATTTGGAGATGTAGCGGCGGATGCGGGCATTGTCGCCCATGCCCGGCACGTCCTCGGGCAGCGGGCCGCGCTGGTCCTTCATCTTCGAGGCGAGCTGCCAGGTCCGGCAGATGACCTCGTGGATCCGCCCCATCCCCTGGCTGTCCGACCCCAGCATGGAGATGGCCCCGAGATCGTGCAGCACGTCCTCGGCGGCGATGGTCTGGGGGCGGATCCGGCTCTCGGCGAAGGCGACATCCTCGGGGATCGCCGGGTTGAGGTGGTGGCACACCATCGTCATGTCGAGATGTTCGTCGAAGGTGTTGACCGTGTAGGGATTGGTCGGGTTGGTCGACGAGGGCAGGCAGTTGGCGATGCCGGCGACGCGGATGATGTCCGGCGCGTGGCCGCCGCCGGCCCCTTCCGTGTGGTACATGTGGATGGTGCGCCCGCCGATGGCGGCGAGCGTGTCTTCGAGGAAGCCGCTCTCGTTCAGCGTGTCGGTGTGGATCTGCACCTGGAAGTCGAGCTCGTCGGCGACGCGCAGGCAGGTGTCGACCGGCGCCGGCATCGAGCCCCAGTCCTCGTGCAGCTTCAGCCCCAGGCAGCCGGTCCGCATCTGCTCGACCAGCGAGGCCGGCCGGTGGCTGTTGCCGCGCCCGAGGAAGCCGAAATTGATCGGCCAGTGCTCGGCGGCCTGCAGCATCTTGCCGGTGTTGAACGGGCCGCCGGAATCGATGCCGACCGTGATCGGGCCGAGCGAGCCGCCGATCATGGTGGTGATGCCGCTGGAGATGGCGTGCTCGCACAGGCCCGCGCTGTCGAAATGCACATGCACGTCGATGGCGCCGGCGGTCGCGATCAGCCCTTCGCAGTCACGCACGGTGGTCGCCTGCGAGACGATGAGGCGCGGGTCGACCCCGTCCATGATCGCCGGGTTGCCGGCCTTGCCGAGGCCGACGATCTTCCCGTCCTTGATGCCGAGGTCGCCCTTTACCACGCCGAGCACCGCGTCGATCACGACGACGTTGCAGAGCAGCATGTCGAGCGCGCCCTCGGCCGAGGTGACGCCCGCCGCCATGCCGGCGCCGTCGCGCAGCGTCTTGCCGCCGCCGTGCAGGCATTCGTCGCCATAGACCGTGTGGTCCTTCTCGACCACGGCGATCAGCGAGGTGTCGGCGAGCCGGATCCCGTCGCCGACGGTCGGCCCGTACATATGCGCGTAGTCGCGGCGTTGCATCGTAACCATGCTCAGGCTCCCTTGAATCCGCGCTCGCGAGCCCGGCGCAGCGGGTCGGCGGCATCGGCCGCGCCACGGGCGAGGTCGTTGAACCCGCTCACCTTCCGCTCGCCGCCGAAGGCGACCAGCACCAGCGTCTTGCTCTGCCCCGGCTCGAAGCGCACCGCCGTGCCGGCGGGGATGTCGAGGCGCATGCCGTAGGCCTTCGCCCGGTCGAATTCGAGCGCCCGGTTCACCTCGAAGAAGTGGAAATGCGAGCCGATCTGGATGGCGCGGTCGCCGGTGTTGACCGCCGTGACCTCGGTGCGCTCGCGCCCGGCATTGAGCTCGATCTCCCCGTCGAGCGGCAGCAGTTCGCCCGGCGCGAGACGCTCGGCGGCGGCGCCTTCCAGCGGGCGGATCGGCTCATGGATGGTCACCAGCTTGGTCCCGTCGCGGAACACGCATTCGACCTGCAGGATCGGGATCAGCGGGGCGACGCCGGGCAGCACGTCGTCGGTGCTGAGGATGCTGGAGCCGAAGCTCATCATCTCCGACACGCTGCGCCCGTCGCGCGCGCCTTCAAGGATCTCGTCGGTGATCAGCGCCACCGCCTCGGGATGGTTCAGCTTCAGTCCTCGCGACCGGCGTTTGCGGGCGAGCTCCGCCGCCGTGAAGATCGTCAGCCGTTCGAGTTCCGTGGGGGTGAGAAGCATCTGGGCCGTCCTGCGGTTTGGGGAGCCGATCAGTTCGAGAAGAGCCGGACGTCCGAGCTGGCGTGGCGCATGGTGGCGATGTCGAGCATCGGCGTGAGGCTTTCGAAATCGTCGCAGGTGAGGGCGCCCGCCCGTCCCGCCTCGTCCACGAGCCGCGCCAGCAGCGGCAGCGTCAGGCCGAGGCAGCGCTGCGCCTCCACCGCGCCGACGAGGCCGAGGCGGACCGCCGCGCTCACCATGCCGGCGGCGACCCCATAAGCGGAGGCGGCCAGCGCGGACTGCGCGTCGAGGCCGCAGGCGCGCCAGACCGCGCCCTGCATCACCGGCAGATGGCCAGGCATATGCCGGCGCTCGACCTGCCTCTTCAGCTCGGCGGCAGACGGCGTGCCGATGCGGGCATGGGCGGTGAGGAAGGCGAGCCCGTTGCGGCGCGAGCCGGTACGCTGCGGAGCGGGCAGGGTGGCGGCGTCGAGGCGGCGGTCTATTTCCGTCAGGCGGTCCATGTCCGCGCCGGCGGCGAAGGCGAGCGCGACGGCGATCCGGTCCATCCCCATCCAGCGATGGGTCAGCGTCATCGCGAGAACACCGGCGAGACCCTCGCCGTCGAGCCGTTCGCCCAGCTCCGCCAGCCCCTCGACCCCGTTGGAAAAGGCGAAGCCGCCATTGGGGAAGGCCGAATCCGCCTGCCAGAGCGTCGCGAAAAGGCTCAGCATGGCGCCTCGTCGGGCTGGAGGAGGCGCGTCTCGACGCGGGTGTCGAGGCCGAGCGCGGCGAGGCGGGCGCGATAGGTCTCCTCCGGCCCTTCCAGCGCGACCTCGATCGACGTGGCCTCGAAGCGCACGCGCCAGTGCAGGTTGCCGACGTGGTAGCCGAGCTCCAGCGCGGTCGCGAGGTCGAGGGGGGTGAGGCGGAGCCAGCGTTCCGCATCGACCCGCACGACGATGGCCCGGTCCGGCTCGAGCAGCAGCACGGCGCCGTCGGTCAGCGGCTCGTCCCGCGGCAGCGCGACCGCCACCTCGGCGCCCCGGTTGGTCAGCGCCCGGAAGCGTCGCCGCGCCAGTTCGGCGGCCGGCAGCACCAGCCACTCCACCGTGCCGTGGTGCTCCATGTGGTGCAGCCGGTCGGCGAGGCCGTCGTCCAGCCGGTTTCCGAGCACGCGATCGACAAGCAGCATGAGAACCGTCCCGATGTGGAGAGCGCGTCAGGCGAGGTTGGGGCGGGCAGGCCCTTCGGGCTCGGCTATGCGCTTGAACAGGAACAGGCAGCGGCCCGTGCCCTCGTCAGCGGCCGGCACGTGGAGCTGCTCGGTGAGATAGCGGAACACGATCCGCGCGGCGGCTGGCGACAGGGTGGGCTTCCACAGCCAGATATCGCTGTCCTCATCGACCGCGTGGCGCGCGAACAGGGCCTGCGTCGGGTCGTCCGCGCAGCCGACGCGCCACTCGGCGGGCTTGCCTCCGAATTCCTTGATGTAGCTCAGGAATTCGAACTTCACCTGTTGCGGACTGAACACCATGACCCTCACCCCGGCAGCGGGTTGAGGCGCGCGTGGCGGGACGCCCCGGCGGTCTGGTTGCGCCAGCGCCCGACCGACTGGTTGCCGGCCTGCTTCTCGTCGGCCGACATCTGCGCGACGACCGCCTCCAGCGCGGTCAGCGCGGCGCCCACGCCGTGCTGGGCGGCGAGCGACAGCCAGGTGAAGGCTTCGACGCGGTCCTTCTCCACGCCGAGCCCGTTCGCATACATGAAGCCGAGGCGCGCCTGCGCGGGATAGTGCCCGGTCTCGGCCGCCGCGCGATACCAGCGCGCCGCCGCCGCGTGGTCGGCCGGCGCGCCATCGCCCTTGGACAGCACGGTGGCGAGATTGTACTGGGCGAACATGTCGCCGCGCTCCGCCGCCCGTTCGAGCCAGCGTATTCCGGCGCCGACGTCGCGCGGCGCGCCCTGGCCCATGGCCAGCATGGCGCCGACATTGGTCTGGGCGAGGAGGATGCCGGCCTCGGCGCCCTCGAGATAGAGCGCGAAGGCGCGGGTGAGGGAGGCTTCCACCCCTTCGCCGTTTGCGTACATGGCGGCGAGCCAGGTCTTGGCGTCCGCGTCGCCCTCCTCGGCCAGCCGGGAGAAGGACGCGAAGGCCTCCTCATAATCGCCGTGCATATAGGCGGCGATGGCGGCGCCGAGCGCCGTGGCATCCTCGGCTGGGATTTCCAGCGACAGCATGACGTCAGCCTCTCGGGTTCTGGTAGAGCGGTTGCGCGAAGTCCCCGCGCGGCATGCGCGCGACCCGCGCGGCGAGGGCGCCCTGCATCCACGCGCCCGACGCGTCGGGCTGGCTCGGCAGGGCCGCGCCGATGGTCTGCGGGTGATGCTGGGTGCCCCAGAGCGCCCGCGCCTCGTGCTCGGCCTCGCCGCGTTCGGCCCGGAACCGGATCTCCTCGCGCCATAACAGGCGGTCGCCGCGCGGATCGGAACCGTAGGTCGACAGCCGGCACAGCGTCTGGCCCATCGCGGTCGGCTGCAGGTTCACGATGGCGGTGCTGCGCTCGGTCGCGAGCAGCACCAGATTGGGAAACAGCCAGGAGGCCCGCGCGGGCGTGCCGTCCGACAGGGCGGTGTCGGCGAGCATCCAGATGTCGGCCCGGGAATGCGCCGGCGTGCCCGAAGCGAGAGCCTGGCCCATCAGCTTCCAGTTCGCCGCATATTCCAGCCACACCTCGTCCGACCAGGCGGGCTTGTGGTTGCCGAAGAACCCGCCGAGGCGGCCGAGGCTCGCCAGTTCCTCCGCCGGCCAGGCGGGGGCGACGTCGAGATTGACGAAGATCAGCGGGCCCCAGCTCTGCACATGGGCGGTCAGCAGCCGCTCGGGGCGCAGGCCCAGATACTGGTGCATCTGCGGCGTGCCGTCGCCGAGCTCGCTGGCGGGAATGGCGCCGCGGTCGCGGCTGTAGCCACAGGAGGTGAAGGAGCACTTGGTCTTGGCGCCGGTCTGGCATTGCAGCGGCACGGCGCGGCATCCCCCGTGCTGGGCCTTGTTGAAGCGCGCGACGATGCCGTCGTCGGTGCGCTGCACATGGATGCCGTGGGTGCCGACGGTGAAGGGGAGGAGGTCGCCCCTGCCGGCGATCGCCTCATGCGTGCCGACGCAGATCCAGTCACGCGTCCAGACCGCCTCGTCCTCGAGCTGGCTGAAGCGCAGCGAGCGGAAGGCGGCGGGCGGCAGCACCCGCGGCTCGTGCCCGAGCGCGTCCGCATAGAAGGCGGGGTCCGCGAGGTCGTGGCCCTCGTCCCGGTAACCGAGATCGCGTCTGTGTGTCATGTCCGGCATCCAGCGAGGGGAGGGCCGGCGCGCGCATTGCCGCGCGCGCCGGGTGTCCGTTCGGCGGGCTCAGGACGTCGCGGCGAGCGCCGGCGACTCGTAGTCCGCGCGGCCGCGATGCTTGATCGCGTCCACCGGGGGCGGCGGCAGCGGGCCGTCCTTCGAGAACCGGTCGAGGACGTTCTTCACCAGGGTGGAGACGTTGTTCTTGCCCTCGTTCCACGGCAGCGAGCCGCAGAAGGCGATCGAGGAGAAGGCGAAGCACGCGCCGCCGTTCGGGGTCTCGTGGAAGGCGATGTCGCCGCGCACGCGCGGGTGGACGGTGCCGTCGAGGCCCTGCTGGTTGAAGCCGAAATCCTCCATGACGAGGAGATAGGCCTCTGTGTGCCGGCCCGCGGAGGTCGCGACCGCCAGCGTGTGCGGCGGCGAGCCGAGCGTGACGTCGACGATATCGAGCTCGAGCCCGGCGCAGCCGCCGCCGACGAGGCCGAAATTGCCGATCGGCTCGTCATAGGAGATGCCTTCGAAGGCCCAGGCCACGCGCGGGTCGAGGCTGTCCGGCGTCCGGCTGTAATAGGTCGAGATGTCGAAGCCTTCGTTGGTCATGCCGACGCCGGCAACCGAGTAGAGCGAGCGGCCGCGATAGCGCCACATGCCGCCGAGCTCGCCCGTGCCCTGGTGGTAGTACTCGCCCGGGTCGGCGCGCCAGGTGCGGATGCCGGATTCGCAGCGCCGCATCTCGGTGATGACGCCACGCCCGACGCCGTCATAGGCGGGGTGGTAGGAGTGGACCCAGTACCAGGCGTCCGCGCCCATATACATCAGCCGCCCGCCGCGCTGGGTGTAGTTGTGCAGGGCGTCGAGCTGGGTGCCCGAATTGTGCTCGGGATGCGAGCCGGTGATGATGACGTTGTAGTTCTCGAGCCGGGCGAGGCCGTCATAGGTGACGTCCTCGTCGGTGATCACGTCATACTCGTAGCCCATCGTCTCCAGCCAGTAGATCAGGTGGAGGTCGGCGGGGTACTGCCACGGCGCCTGGGCGAGGAAGTGGTCGTATTTCGGCCGGATCGACAGGATCGGACGCAGGCGCGAGGACAGGCAGATGCCCGAGCCGTCGGTGTGGGTGTCGTAGATCGAGCCGCCATATTCGCGGTGCTCGGCGAGGAACATGTTCTGGTGCTGCATGATCGGCACGCGGTAGACGAACAGCTCCGCGCCGCCGGCGTTGCAGGCCACGTGCTCATTGGCATAGGCCATGTAGCTGATGGTCGGCACCATGACCGCGATCTTGGACTGCTCCTCGCCGATCCGCGGCACGATCCAGAACGGAATGTAATCCTCGTCGCCGTCCGTGGTCGTCAGCTTGAGCGCGTAGAAGCGGCTCTTGATCTCCTTCGGCACCGCCCATTCGACGTCGGCTTGCCAGCGGGCGTCGTCGACGTCGTCGTCGTGGAAGTGGATCGCGCCGTATTCCTTCCTGGCGTGCTTCCAGTCGAAGTTCTCGCCGGCCCAGTTGTAGCCGGTGAGCGCGCGGGTCGGGCAGTTCACCAGCCGTGCGTCGAAGCGGTACGGGCCGTTGTCCTTGGCGACGATGGTGCTGATGCCGTCCCAGAAGTCCCAGGCGGCGACGATGAGCGCGGAGAGCTCGCCGGTCGGGCCGGAATTGCGGCGCTCGGTGAGGCCGGGCTGCGCGCCGCCCTTCATCTGCTCGATCTCGAACCGGCTCAACGCCTTCTTGACGATACGCGGGCTGTCGATCTTGCCGTTGTACTTGCCGGTGAACCACACGCCGGCGGGAAGCGAGGAGCTGCCGAGCGGGTCGCCGCCGATCTTCTCGACATAGGCGGCGAGCGCCACCGGCGCGTCGGTGTGGACGATGCCGGTCTTGATGGTGGTCTTGACCGGCTCGATCACCGGGTCGAGCGCGTAGACGATCAGCGGCTCATGATAGAGCACGACCTCGCCGGTCGCCGCGTCGAAGCTGGCGGCGACGAAGTGCCAGGCGTGGTCGCGGATCGGCACCCCGGTCGTGACCTTGTGCTCGTTGATGCGCAGCTCGAGGCAGCCTTCCTCATTGATGAAGAGGCCGTAGCCCTTGCCGTCCATCCACTTGGTGACGAGGCCCTGCGCGCCGTGCTTCCAGTAGCGCGGATGCGTCTTCGGCGTGGTCGGCCAGATGTGGCACTGGAGCGTGAAGCTCTCGACGTGAAACTGCGGCGCGTCCTCGACATAGCCGTAGGAGCCGCCGTGGATGATCTGCTTGCGCCCCTTGTAGGTCCCGTCGCAATCGGCCGCGACGGCTTTCTCGATGAAGCCCGGGCCGCGGGGATTGGTGTCGCCATGGATCATCTGGACGACTTCGGCCTTGAACTCGGCCGGCCCGTCGCAATTGACGTAGAACTTGATCGTGTCGCCCGGATGGACGCCGAACTTGTCGGCGTATCCCGTCAGCCGCATGGCGCACATGTCTCGATTCTCCAAAAATAACGCTGGCGTCGGGCACGCCGGTCCCGTTCGCGGCCCGGGAGGGGCCGCGTTCGGGCGCAGTGCCGAGGCGAAGCTGGGAAACTCTGGGTGGCTGCGCGTGGCGCCGGGTCAGGTAACCGGCCAGTTGTCGTCCCGGTGCTTCCAGCCTTCCTGGAAGTTCTCGGGCATGCCGGCCGTCTCGGGCAGCTCGTCGAGGCGCATCAGGAAGATGTCGTGCTGGGCTTCCTGCTCGCAGGTGTAGACCTTGTCCGTCACGAATTCGGGCGGAACGCCGCGGATGCCGGACAGGCGGCCGATGCGCCATTCGGCATCGACCTTGGTGCAGATGATGATGAGCTTGCCCTTGGGCGACTCCCCGCGCATGCGCAGCAGCACGCGGCGAAGGTCCGGATTTTCATGCACGCCGCCGGTGACGACGGTGGTGTCGCCGGGTGTGGCGCATTTAAGCACGGAGAATCCGGCGACCCCCTTCATGGAGTCGACGCACTCGCGGTGCTCCTTGATCATGGCCTCGCGCTCGGGCGTGCCCTTCTTCGGGATCGGTATCATCGCCAATGTTCTCCGTCGTGATCGAAGAATAGCCGCCGCACGCCATGTAAAATAATGACGAACGGTGCCGGGTGGATAGATGAGTGGGAGATCAGATCGAATGAACTCCAGTTTAGAACATGACCGAATCTAGAGCTTTCGTCAAGAAAATACGTCGTTTCGTCTACGTATATCTAGAACATCTAGATGGTCATGTGGCGTTCGATCAGTTCATCGGTCATTTCCGGCATCGGGCCGCGCGCGACGACGCGGCCGTTGTCGACCATCAGGAACGCATCGCCCAGCTTGCGGGCGACCTTGATGTGCTGCTCGGTCACGATCAGGCTGATGCCGAACTCGCGGTTGAGCATCATCAGGATCTCGCCGATCTCGTGGACGATGTTCGGCTGGATGCCCTCGGTCGGCTCGTCGAGCAGCAGGATCTGCGGGTCGACCGCGAGCGCGCGGGCGATGGCGAGCTGCTGCTTCTGCCCGCCCGACAGCAGGCCGGCGCGGCGGTCGAGGTTTTCCTTGAGATAGGGAAAGATGCGCAGGCAGATCTCCGGAATGTCGCCGGACCTGTCGGCACGAGCGAAGGTGCCGAGCAGGATGTTCTCGCGCACCGTGAAGTTGGAGAGGATGCCGCGCCCTTGCGGCACATATCCCAACCCCTGCTTCGCCCGCACATGGGTCGCCTGGCCGCTCAGCTCGACGCCGTTGATGCGAATGGCGCCGGACGAGCGGTCGGTGAGCCCCATGATGGTGCGCATCAGCGTCGTCTTGCCGACGCCGTTGCGGCCGAGCACGCACAGGCACTGGCCCTTCTCCATCTCGAAGGAGAAGTCCCTCAGGATGGGGGTCGCGCCGTAATAGGACGTGACGTTGTCGAAGCTGAGCAGCGTGCTCATGCGGCCTCCTGCTCGCCGAGATAGACGTCCCGGACCCGCCGGTCGGCCTCGATCTCCTGGATCGAGCCCTGGGCGAGCAGCGACCCCATGTGCATCACGACGACGACGTCCGCGATGTTGCGCACGAAGCCCATGTCGTGCTCGACCACCAGCAGCGTGGCGGACTGGCGCAGATCCTTGAAGATCTGCGTGGTCTTCTCGATCTCGCTCTCGGTCATGCCGGCGATCGGCTCGTCCATCAGCAGCAGGCGCGGCTCCTGCATCAGCACCATGCCGATCTCCAGCCACTGGGTCTCGCCATGGGAGAGGATGCCCGCGCGCTCCTTCAGCCGGTCGGTCAGGCCGGCCAGCGTCGCCACCTCGTCGAGCTTTTCCTTCAGCCCTTCCTTGCGGAACTTGAACAGGTTGCGGAACGGGTTGGTCTGGCGGCTGTAGGCCACTTCGAGGTTCTGCCGCACGCTCATGTCGCGCAGTACCGCCGGCACCTGGAACTTGCGGCCGATGCCGGCGCGGGCGATCAGGTGCTCGTGCCTGGCGGTGATGTCGTCGGTGGCGAACAGGATCTGGCCGGAGGTCGGCTTGATGCGGCCGGTGATGAGATCCATCGTCGTGGTCTTGCCGGCGCCGTTCGGCCCGACCAGGCAGCAGATGGTGCCCTCCACGACTTCCATGCTGAAGTCGTTGATGACCTTGGTGGTGTCGAAGCTCTTCGACAGATTGCGGATTTCGAGAAGACCGGTCATGAGGCCCCTCACTCGGCTGGCATGGGCCTGCCGCCGTCCGGCGCAGGCGAGGAGGTCGGGCGCTGCCGGTCGAACAGGCCGAGCCCGGACTCGACCAGGCTGGCGAGGCCGTTCGGCAGGAAGCGCACCACGACGATGAAGAAGCCGCCCAGGATCAGCAGCCAGGTGGCGAGGAAGGCGTCGCCGAGATAGCTCTGCGCACCCTGGATGATGAAGGCGCCGAGGATCGAGCCGAGCAGCGAGTGCCGCCCGCCGATCGCCGCCCAGATCACCATGGAGAGGCTGAAGCCGACATCGAGCTGCGCCGGCGACACGTACTGCACCAGCATCACCCAGCAGCAGCCCGCCAGCGCCGCGATCAGGCCGGAGACGGTGTAGATCACCGTCTCGTAGCCGGCGACGCTGTAGCCGAGGAAGCGCACGCGCTCGCTGTCGTCGCGGATCGCCTGGGTGACGAGGCCGAACGAGCTCTGGGTGATGAGCTTGGCCACGAAGGTGGCCCCGGCCAGCAGGCAGAGCACGACCCAGTAGGCGGTCGGGCTGTAGGGGTCGACCTCCACGCCCGCGAACACGAACGAGGAGGGTGGCGTCAGCCCGTTGACGCCGCCGGTGTACGCCTGCCGGTCGAGGATGATGGTGTAGAAGGCCGACAGCATGGCGAGCGTCATGATGGCGAAGAACGGGCCGGAGACGCGCGCGCGGAACATGATGCCGCCGAACGCGGCGCAGAACAGGGTCGGCACCGCGACCGCCAGCACCAGCCCGACCGCCGTGCTCTGGAACGGCTGCCAGAGCAGGGGCAGGTGGTCGAGGCTGTTGTTGAGCATGAACGGCGGAATCGGGTTGGATTCGCTCTGGCTCTGCATCTGCATGGTCATCGCCATGCCGTAGGCGCCGAGGCCGAAGGCGATGCCCTGGCCGAGGTTCAGGATGCCGCCGAAGCCCCAGCACAGGCTGATCGAGAGCGCCAGCATGCCGTAGACGCCGTAGGTGGCGAGCTGGTTGAGCAGGAAGCTGTCACTCACCGTCATCGGGATGATCGTCAACGCCGCGAAGAACACGACATAGACGATCCATTGCGCAATCTTGTTGTGATAGAGGTTGCCCATGGTCTCAGAACCGTCCTGGCGTGGCGTTGCTGATGACGGCGAAGGTCATCGCCGGGCTCCCGCCTGTGCGAACAGGCCCTGCGGGCGGAACCGCAGGAAGGCCACGATCAGCACGAAGATGATGAAGCGGGCGAAGGTGTCGTTGGTGAAGAAGGCGAAGACGGACTGGAGCTCGCCCGTCACGCCGCTCGCCACCACGCTGCCCGCCAGCGAGCCGCCGCCCACGACCACCATCAGGAACGCCTGCACGACGTAGCTCGCCCCCATGGTCGGCAGCACGATCGCCAGCACGCCGAACAGCGCGCCGGCGACGCCGGCCAGCCCGGCGCCGAGCGCGAAGGTCAGCATGTAGATGCGGCTGGAATTGATGCCGAAGGAGGCCGCCATCTCCTTGTCCTGCATGACCGCGCGCACCTGCACGCCGAACCGGGTCTTGTAGAACAGGAGCCACAGCGCCAGCACGAGCAGCGCCGTGACCAGCAGGACGACGATGCGGAACACGGAGAGCGACACCGAGCCGATCATCACATTGCTCTGGAAGATCTCCGGCACGGCAAGATATTTCGGGTCGCTGCCGAAGATCAGCCGCACGCCCTGCATCAGCACCAGCGAGACGCCATAGGTCGCCAGCAGCGTGTCGAGCGGGCGGTTGTAGAGATAGCGGATCAGGCCGCGCTCCAGCGCCAGCCCGACCAGGGCGACGATGACGAAGGACACCGGCAGGCACAGCAGATAGGGCAGGCCGAGATAGAATTGTAGCATGTAGGAGCTGTAAGCCCCGAGCATGATCAGCTCGCCATGCGCCATGTTGATGACGCCGGCGGTGCCGTAGATGATCGTCAATCCCAGCGCGGCGATCAGCCAGATGCTGGCGATGCTCACACCGAGAATGAGCGCGTTGATGAGCGAACCCAGATCCATAGAACCCTATCCCTCGAGCCCGAGACCGCCGGGCGCGCCATGGTGAGGGCGAGCCCGTGCGTCGACCGCGAACGGCCCCGGAAGCGCGGGGGCGCACCGGGGCCTTCTGGCGTCAGATGACGTTCTTGCGGATGCTGCCGTCCGGGGCCTTCAGCCCGTTGGCCGTGCAGACGCCGAGGTCGGGATAGATCGAGTAGGGGTCGGGCGCGACCTGCTCGGCGGCGGCCTTGACCACCTTGAACGTCCCGTCCGCCTGGCACTGGCCGATCTTCGGCTTCAGCCAGGTGTTGAAGTTGTCCTTGTCGATCCAGACCTGGCCTTCCGGCGAGACCGCGTCCTCGATCACCAGCCCGCCGGAATGGTCGCGGATGGAGCGCGGGGTCACGTTCTCGAACCCGACCTCGGCGGCGGCCTTCTCGAAGCCGGCCTTGAACACATAGGCGGAGATGTAGGTCTCCTCCATGTTGTAGTGGGTCACGCCGTTCTTGCCGTACTTGCTCGCCAGGAAGCCCTCGACGAACTTGTGGTTGGTCGGGTTGTCCAGCGTCTGGAAGTAGGGCGCGGAGAGGAAGTGGCCGGCGCCGAACTCGGCGCCCATGGCGCGGGTCTCGATCTCGCCCGTGGTGAGCGAGGCGATCGGCATGTCGTCGACCTTGAAGCCTTCCTGCTTGAACTGCTTGTGGAAGGCGATGTCGGACGCGCCGACCACGGTCGAGAAGATGAAGTCGGGCTTGGCGTCGCGGATCTTGTTCAGCACCGGGCCGAACTCCGAACTGCCGAGCGGGATGTATTCCTCGCCGAGAAGCTCGCCGCCGGCCTGCTCGAGCCAGATCTTCGCGTTCTTGTTCGATTCCTTCGGCCACACATAGTTGGAGCCGACGAAGAAGACCTTCTTGCCGAAGTTCCCGACCATGAAGGGGATCAGGTCCTTCGAGTGCTGGTTGGCGAGCGGGCCGGTGCAGATGGTGTTCTGCGTGCACTCCGCGCCTTCGTAGCAGGTCGGGTAGTAGAGCAGGTGGTTACGCTGCATCACGGTCGGCAGGATCGCCTTGCGGCTCGCCGAGGTGTAGCAGCCGAAGATCGCGATCACCTTGTCGCGCAGGATCAGCTCCTTGGCCTTCTCCGAATAGACGGCGAAGTCCGACTTGGCGTCGACGATCACCGGCTCGACCGGTACGCCCGCGACGCCGCCGGCCTTGTTGATCTCGTCGATCGCGTACTGCATGACGAGGGTGGAGTCCTCCTCCGGGACCGCCAGCGATCCGGTGAGGGAGAACAGCAGGCCGACCTTGATCGGCTCGCCCTTCTTCAGCGTCGCGCCCCACGCCTCGCCGGAGCCCGGCAGCCAAAGATGAGGCAGGGCCACGGCAGTGGAAGCGGCAAGCGTCGTCTTGAGTATATTACGGCGTGTGATGTTCATATCTACGACCCCTCGGGCAACGAACGTTGATTCGCGGCCTCAGCTTTGCGCCTGGAAGTTTTGAATTGTGGCTAGATCGATTATCTAGATGCTATGTCGCTAGCTGCGGGGCCGTCAACGGTTTTCGTCGCAGTTATCAAATTTTCTTCCTACGATTAAAAACTGCCCGCATCGACGGCAGATGCGCGGTCAAGGACTGTGCAGGAGCCTCGATGTCGGGCTGTTTTTCAGGCTGCTGGCCGGATTATGTCAGTCGGACGCGTCCGGGCCGCGTTGTGCCTCGGGCCGCGGCGCGGCGGCCGTGGCGGCCACTCGCGGCAAATGGGGTGAGCTACATGCCGATATCTAGAAGCCTCGTCGAGGTGCACCGAATTGATGATGCCGCCTCGCGCCATTCCGCTAGAGTATTTTCTCGCGCCCTCTTTCAAAGATGGCGTAATCGTGACAAAACGAGCATATCTAAGATTGCAGGTACGCTGGAAAAGCTGACGCTCGATCGCGTCGGGGAGGCGTCGATCACCGTCGGAAGCAGCGATCGCGTGACCATATGAAGATCCTCATCGCCGATGACCATTGGGTCGTCCGTCAGTCGCTGAAGCAGGTCATGCGTCGCCTGCGTCAGAAGCTCGAGACCTTCGAGGCGGAGACCTTCGACGAGGCGGCGGCGCTTCTGGTCGAGCATCCCGACATCGACCTGATGCTCATCGATCTGGTGATGCCCGGCTTCGACGCCTTCGACGGCCTTCACAAGCTGCGCATGAATTTCCCGGACGTCCCCGTGGTGGTGGTCTCCGTCCATGAGGACGTGGACCACGTCCTGCGCTCGCTGGAGCACGGCGTCATCGGCTATGTGCCGAAATCGGCCGGCGGCTCGGAGATCGAGCGCGCGCTGGAGCGGGTGCTGGCCGGCGAGGTGAGCTTCCCGCGGCGGATCATCGAGCGTTCGGCCGGCGGCACTCCGAAGCTGGCGGCCGAGCCTGCCGCCGCCCCGGCCACACCGGCGCCTCCACCCGCCCCGGCGAACCCGCAGGCCCCGCCCGCTCAGGCAGCCGACGAGGTGCGCGACGAGCTCGACCTGCTGACGCCGCGCGAGCGCGACGTGCTCAGCCTGCTCGGCCGCGGGTATTCGGTGAAGCGGATCGCCGAGGAATTCGAGCTCAGCAGCCAGACGGTGCGCGTGCATCTCGGCAATGCGATGCGCAAGCTCAACATCCGCGATCGTTCCGCCGCCATGCACTACGCGATCGGCCGCTTCGGTACGAAGGAGAGTGCCTGAGGTGAACGACGTGCCCGTGCCGGAGCACCTGGGCGACATCTTCGCCGGACTGGACGCCGCGCCGCTCGGCATCCTGATCTGGTCAGCGGAGCAGAGGCTTCTCTACGTGAACGACCGCTTCCGGCGAAGCTGCGATTTCCCGGTAACGGTCGGCATGGGCTTCGACGCCTTCATCGACACCATCGCCCACTGGCCCGAATGCGTGCTGCCGACCGACCGGGACGCATGGCAGCGCGAGCAGACCGCGAGCTTCGGCTCGGAGAGCAGCCAGGACTACCTGTTCGCGACCGGCCTCGTGCTCAACGTCACGCAGACGCCGACCGCCAATGGCGGCATGACGATGTCGTTCGCGGACGTCACCGCGATCAAGAACAACGAGCGCGCGCTGCAGCTCGCCAAGGAGACCGCCGAGGCGACGGACGAGGCCAAGTCCCGCTTCCTGCGCGCCGCGAACCACGACCTGCGCCAGCCGCTCGCCTCGCTCAAGATCCTGATCTACAACTGCATTCGCGAGGAGGACCCCGAGCATCGCTCGGACATGCTGCACGCCATGGGGATCGCCACCTCCATCATGGAGGACCTGCTCGGCGCGCTTCTCCAGATCGGGCAGCTCGACGCCGGCCGTGTCCAGCCGCGCATCACCTCGTTCCAGCTTTCGCAATTGTTCGAGCGGCTCGACGTCCAGTTCCGCCACCAAGCCCGCGAGAAGGGGCTGCGCCTCGCCTTCGTCTGGCCGCACGGCACGGTGGCGACCGACCGCGCGCTGCTGGAGCGCATCCTGAGCAATTTCGTCGCCAATGCGATCCGCTTTACCGAGGTCGGCGGCATCGTCGTCGGCTGCCGGCGGGAGGCGAACGGCCTCAGGATCGAGGTGGTGGACACCGGGCGCGGCATCCGGCCGGAAGACCGCGACCGCGTGTTCGACGAGTTCTTCCGCTCCGAGGAGCAGCGCGCGCAGAAGAGCGGCCTCGGCCTCGGGCTCAACATCGTCAAGCGGCTGGCGGGCCTGCTGGAACTGCCGATCCGCCTGCGCTCGGAGGTCGGTCGCGGCTCGATCTTCTCGGTCACCGTGCCGATGGGCAACATCTGGCACAGCGAGGCCAACGAGATCGAGATCAGCGAGACGGTCGCCGGCGAGTTCGTCGGCACGCCGGTCATACTGGTCGAGGACGACGACATCCTGCGCCAGACCATGACCCAGCTCCTGCGCCGCTGGGGCATCGACGTGCACGCGGCGGCGGAGGAGGGGGAGGCGATCCGGCTGATCGAGAGCGGCGTCTCGCCCCGGCTGATCGTGGCCGACTACAATCTCAAGACCCAGATGGGCGTGGACGTCGTCGACAGGCTGCGCAAGGCGATCGGCGCCGAGGTGCCGGCGATGATCGTCACCGCCGACGCGGAGCCGCGCGTGATCGAGAGCATCCGCGCCGCCCGTCTGCCGGTGCTGATCAAGCCGGTCAGCCCGCCGCGGCTGCGCGTGCTGATGCACAACCTGCTGTTCGAACCCTCGCTGGTGTCCGTCGCCGAACCGCCCGCCTCCCAGTCCAGAAGAGATGCCCCGTGACCAGCAGCATGGAACCCGTGCCCATCGGCAGCATGGTGCCGCTGACCGGCCCGTCGGCGGCGGACGGCGCGGAATTTCGCAAGGGAATGATTCTCGCCGTCGAGGAGCTCAATGCCCGCGGCGGGCTGCTCGGGCGCCCGATCCTGCCGATCTTCGCCGATACGTGCCGGCAGACGGCGGAGGAGGTCGTGACCGCGGCGCGCTGGCTGATCGAGAAGCATAAGGTCCACGCCATCGTCAACGGCTACAATATCGGCCCGCAGAACTCCGAATACGAGCCGATCGCGGATGCGGGGATCATCTACGTCCACGCCAACACGCTGCTGCAGCACCACGACACGGTGATGAGCGATCCCGACCGCTATTTCGGCTGCTTCATGGCGGACCCGGCCGACTACTGGTACGGGCCCGGCTTCATAAAGTTCATTTCCTGGCTACGCGATTCCGGCCAGTGGACGCCGCACTCCAACCGCATCGCCATCATTTCCGGCTCGAAGCCCTACAGCATCGTCATCGCCAACGCGATGGCGAACGCGGCGGCCGATTTCGGCTGGGAGGTGGCGTTCGGGCCGAAGATCGTGCAGACGCCGACGCATCACTGGCGCGACGTGCTGGAAGAGGCGCGCGCGACCAACCCGGCCGTGCTCGCCAACACGCATTTCTATGCGGTGGACCTTGCCCATTTCCAGCGCCAGTTCCGCGCCAACCCGATGGACTGCATCGTCTATCTGCAATACGGCGCCATGCACCGCACCTTCAACGACATCGCCCAGGAGGCGTGCGACGGGGTGATTGTCTCGTCGGTCATCGGGCTCCTGCGCGACGAGATGGGCAAGCGATTCGAGGCCCGCTACATCGCCCGCTTCGGCGAGGGGTCGACGGCGACCATCGGCTGCCAGTCCTACAGCAACATGCACCATTACGCGGTGGCGGCGGCGATGGCGGGCGGCTCCGGGCCGCCCGGCGATTTCGAGCAGAACCGCAAGGTCGCCTTCGCCCTCAAGGGCATGATCTACCGCAGCGTGCACGGCACGATCCGCTATCACCCGGACTGGCAGGCGGTCGTGCCCTATCCGGTGGTCACTCATGATCCCTCGCTCGGGATGCCGCACATCTTCTACCAGATCCAGGACTTCCGTAAGCCGCTCTCCATGATCGCGCCGGAGCCCTACAACACCGAGCGATTCATCTCGCCGCCCTGGATGAGCGGGCGCACCGCCGCGCGGCAGACGACGGCGAATCCGCGCGGTCTCGTCGGCCTCTGAGGCGACGGCCCGGGCAGGGGCGCGCAGCGTTCCGCGAGGGCGACTATTGCAAACGTCTAGATGGTTATTTCGGCTGGAGGTCCATTCCTCGGGGCCTCAAGAAGTGCGCCGATAGCGCAGCGGATGGAATGCGACGTCGCCGCCGTGTCGCGTGCGGCTGCGACTTTGATATCCCACCTGTTCGACGGGGCGGCTATTCACGCGGCGACATCCCCGGCTCATCGTCGGAGGGAGCATCGGCGGCCGTCTTGCCGCTGAACCTCGTCAGTGCCTGCCGCAGGCGCGGCGCGGCAAAGCTGAGGAACCTTCTCATTTTCAGCGGCATCTGCCCGCGCGGCACATGGACGAGGTGGACGGGGGCCGGTTCGCGCTCGAACGTCTCCAGGATAATCTCCAACTGCCCCCGGTCGACCGCGTCCGCCACCTGGTAGTGCAGGAGCCGCGTGACGCCCACATTGTCGATCGCCGCTTGCGCCGCAGCGTCCGCCGTCGTCACCGAAAGTCGGGGCTGGATGGCGACCTCAAGTCTCAGTCCCAATCCCGGCGAGCGGTAGGTCCAGTGCGGCGACGGCACGCCCATGTCGAAGGCCACGCAAGGCATGCGCTGGAGATCGTTCGGCTCGGTGGGGCGTCCGTGGCCGGCGGCGAGCCTGGGGCTTAGGCAGGTCACGGTGCGCATGCTCCCGACCCGCGTCGCCACCATCGAACTGTCCGGGAGCGCACCGATGCGCACCGCCATGTCGACATGGTCATCGACGAGGTGAAGGTTGCGGTCGGACTGCAGCAGCCGGACGTTGATTTCGGGAAAGGTCGCCAGAAATTGGGAGACGATCGGAAGCAGATGCCGCCGACCGAACGAGATGGGCGCTGTGATGACCAGTTCGCCCCTCGGCGCGATGAACTCGCCCGCGGCCTCGCGCTCGGCTTCCTCCACCTGCTCGAGAATCCGACGTGCCGCCGCCAGATAGGCGATGCCGGCCTCGGTGAGCGCGAGCTTTCGGGTCGTCCGGGTCAGAAGCTGTACGCCGAGAAGGGTCTCGAGGTCCGAAATCTTGCGGCTGAGCGTTGCCAGGGGCACGTGGAGCGCGCGGCTCGCCGCAGAGAAGCTTCCCTTCTCGGTGACGGCGGCGAACATCGACATGGCTTCGAAGCGATCCATCGATCTTCCCGATTTCCGGTGAAATCCTTCTCATAGATACCGGATTATCCTTCTGACCGAAATGCAACATCTTCCTCTTCACACGAGCCAGTTCCGGCTCGGCCCTGAGGAGATGCTCCATGTCCCGCCTCGCCGTCCCCAACCTCGATGATGCCCCGGAAGCCTCGAAGCCGGTGCTCGATGCCATCCACAAGTCGCTCGGCGTCGTGCCGAACCTGTTTCGCCTGATCGCCAACAGCCCGGCCGCCATCAACGCCTATGCCGGCCTCAGCGGGCCGCTCACCAAGGTTCTGGACGTGAAGACCCGCGAGCGCATCGCCCTCGCCGTGGCCCAGGTAAACGGCTGCGACTATTGCCTTTCGGCCCATACCTATCTCGGCCTCAACCTCGCGAAGATCAGCCCCGAAGAGATTGCGCTGAACCGCAAGGGCCGCTCGAGCGATGCGACGGCCGACGCGGCGGTGAGCTTCGCGGCGAAGGTGGCGAGCCAGCGCGGTCACGTTTCCGACGCGGACATCGCGACCGTGCGCGCCGCCGGCTTCGCCGACGCGCAGATCGTCGAGATCGTGGCGCTGGTCGTGGAGCACACGTTCACCAATTACCTCAACGAGGTCGCGAAGACCGACATCGACTTCCCCGTCGTTCACGCCGCCGAGGCGGCCTGAACTCGGCCGGGCCGGGCGCACCCCGGTTCGCCACGTGACGCAGCGGAGGCTGCCATGCCCTATGATTTCCTCGATATCGCCGTCACGCCGAGTGTCCGTGCCGCCCAGGCGGCGATGGGCGCCGACGGGTTGTGGTCCGACTTCAAGGGGAACCGGCCTTCCGACCGATTCAGCCCGGACGAGGCGGCCTTCATCGCCACGCGCGACAGCTTCTACATGTCGACGGTCTCGGAAAGCGGCTGGCCTTACGTGCAGCATCGGGGCGGCCCGCCCGGTTTCCTCAAGGTCGTGGACGATCGCACGCTGGCCTTCGCCGACTACCGGGGCAACCGCCAATACATCAGCGTCGGCAACCTGGCGGCGGACGATCGCGCTTGCCTGATCCTCATGGATTATCCGAGGCGTGCGCGTTTGAAGATCTACGCCCACGTCACGGCGATCCCGCTTGGCGCGGAGCCCGAGCTCGATGAGCTCGTCGCGCCCTCCGGCTATCGGGCAAGGCCCGAAAGGATATTTCGACTGAAGCTGCAGGCGTTCGATTGGAACTGCCAGCAGCACATAACCCCTCGCTTCACGGAGCTGGAGGTCGCGGAGGCGGTGAAGCCGCTGCGCGACCGCCTGCAGGCCCTCGAAGCGGAATGCGCAACGCTTCGCGCTCAGCTCGCATCGCAGGGAACATCAAAATGACCGCTATTCAGCGCCCGCCGCTGCCCCCCTTCACACGTGAGAGCGCGATCGAAAAGGTTCGGCTCGCCGAGGACGGCTGGAACAGCCGGGATCCGGAGCGGGTCGCGCTCGCCTATACCCTCGACAGCTCGTGGCGGAACCGCAGCGAGTTCGTGGAAGGCCGGGAAGCCATCACTTCCTTTCTCGAGCGCAAATGGCGCCGTGAGCTCGACTATCGCCTCATCAAGGAACTGTGGAGCTTCACTGAAAACCGCATCGCCGTGCGCTTCGCCTATGAGTGGCACGACGACAGCGGGAGCTGGTTTCGGTCCTATGGGAACGAGAACTGGGAATTCGACGAGAACGGGCTGATGCGCCGCCGCTACGCCAGCATCAACGACCTGCCGATCCGCGAGGCCGACCGCCGCTACTTCTGGCCGCCGGGACGTCGCCCGGACGATCACCCCGGCCTGAGCGAACTCGGCCTCTAGGCCGCTCGCCCCGTCCATCCAGCTCCAATCGGCTGCGCAAACACGGCCAGGAGAAAGTCATGTCCGACACGTTTTATCGCTCCGTCGACGTCGACGGCTTCGAGGTCTTCTATCGCGAGGCCGGCGACCGGGCGAACCCGACCGTGCTGCTGCTGCACGGCTTCCCCTCGTCGAGCCATATGTTCCGTGACCTGATCCCCTTGCTCGCGGATCGGTTCCACCTCGTCGCCCCCGATCTTCCCGGGTTCGGACGCTCCGCCCTGCCGCCGCGGGAGGCATTCGCCTACACGTTCGACAACCTCGCGAAGGTGACCGGCCGCTTCACCGAGGTGATCGGTCTCGATCGGTACGCGCTCTATGTGTTCGACTATGGCGCGCCGACGGGCTTCCGCCTGGCGCTCGCCCATCCCGAGCGGATCACGGCGATCATCACGCAGAACGGCAATGCGTATGAGGAGGGCCTGAGCAATGGCTGGAACCCGATCGAGCGCTACTGGCGCGACCCGAGCGACGCCAACCGGCAGGCGCTGCGCGGGCTTCTGACGCCGGAGTCGATCCGCTGGCAGTACGAGCATGGCGCCGACACGACCCGAGTTTCCCCCGACGGATACAGCCTGGATGCCTGGTACACCGGGCGGCCCGGGGTGCATGAGATCCAGCTCGATCTGTTCCTCGACTACGCCAGCAACGTCGCGCTGTACCCGACCTTCCAGGCCTATTTCCGGGAACATCAACCGAAGCTGCTGGCGGTATGGGGGAGGCACGATCCGTTCTTCCTTCCCGCGGGCGCCGAAGCCTATCGGCGCGACATTCCGGGCGCGGACATCCGCCTCCTCGACACCGGCCATTTCGCGCTGGAGACGCATGCGCGCGAAATCGCGGACGCTATCTTCGCTTTTCTTTGAGCGAGGACCTCACGCTGACGGATGGGGTGCCGCCGGCGTGAGGCAGCCGAGCCCGCTCTCACGCCGACGCTGCTTCGCCGGTGGCGCCCGGATCGCTGGCTGCGCCGTCGAAATCTGACGACGCATCACGCGCGGGGCGTCGGGACCCTGCGGCGCCGAATTGCCCCGCCTATCTCAACCGCACATCTCCGGTCGGGCGTCGCGTCTCAAAACCGCTCGACCCAGGGACGGATCTCCAGTTCCCACGACCAGGTGCTACGGTGCTGGCGCAGCAGGTCGACATAGGTCCGGGCGATCGCATCCGGATCGAGCGTGCCGTCCGACGGGTCGGCCTCGCGGCGCACGCCGCCGTCGATGACGATGTGCGCGACGTGGATACCCTTGGGCATCAGCTCGCGCGCCGCGCTTTGCGCCAATCCGCGCAGCGCGAACTTGCCCATCGCGAAAGGAGCCGAAAGCGCGAAGCCCTTCACGCCGGCGGTGGCCCCCGTGAGCAGGATGGCGCCCTTGCCGGCCGGGACCATGCGCCGGGCCGCCTGATGGACGGCATAGAAGGCACCCATCGCCGAGACCGCGACGGCCCGCTCGACCTCGGCGGGGTCGAGCTCGGCTATCGGACCGCGGAGGCGCCCGCTCGCATTGTAGACGACGATCTCCGGGACGCCGATCCGCGCCTCGGTCTCGGCGAACAGCCGCTCGACCTGCCGCGGATCGGTCGCGTCGACCGGAATGGCGATCGCACCCGTCTCCTGCGCCAGCGGTTTCAGCTTTTCGACGTTGCGCGCGGCGATCACCACGGAAAGGCCGGCGGCGCGCAGGGTCCGCGCAAGCGAAGCGCTGATGCCCGGGCCGGTGCCGATGATCAGCGCGTTGCTGTAGGGAATGTCCGTCATGGAAACACCGACCGCTGGTTTCGACCTTTCGGAAGCTCGCATCGCCGCGCGCTTCGATGGTCTCGAAGCTCGGCTTACGTCCGGATCGAACGATTACCGTGCCATTTGAGCCTCGAACATGTCGAGCGCGTCGGCGAGCTTCGCATCGATGACATGAAGATACTCCGTCCAGTCACCGAGCCGGGCGAGTTCGTCGCGGCCGTCGCTGATCCCGCGTAATCCCATGATCTCCACGCCAAAGCGTCGTGCCGCCCGCAGCACCGCGAAGGTCTCCATGTCCACCATGTCGGCGTCGAGCACGTCGTAGCCGTCTCCGGAGACGACCGAGGCGCCGGTGGCGAGCGAGGCGGCGGGAATGCCTTCGATCCGCAGGGCGATGGGGATCACCGCCGGCTCGTCAAGGAACGGCGTCACGCCCTTCTCGAAGCCGAGCGGCGAGGCGTCCATGTCGCGATAGTTGACGCTGGCGACCTGGTAGATGGCGGCGTGGTCGAGCCGCCGCGAGCCGGCCGAGCCGAGCGTGACGACGAGATCTGGCAGCCGGCCGGCGGCCTCGAGCCGCGCGAGCGCGATGGCGGTCGCCGCCGCCGCCTCGACCGGGCCGACACCGCAGATCAGCGGATCGATGCGGGCGCGCAGGTGCGGGCCATATTCGTGCGGAGTCGCCATGATGGGCAGGACGGTGATGTCGCCCAGCACGGCGAGATGCCGGTGGGGGTCCTGCATGGGCACGGCTCCTTGGGTCTCAGGGACGAACGGTCGGTGAAGAGGCCGGTGCGGTGGCGCGATAGAGCCGCCAGGCGTCCGGCTCGGTCTCGACCAGTCGGTAGTCGGGGCTTACCGCGAAGGGGTCCCGTGTCCACGCTCCATCGCGCGCGGTGACGAGGACCGCCCGGCAGTCATAGCGCTCCGCCAGGGCATGGACGTCGTCCGGACCTGCCCGGCCGTCGAACACGGCGAGGAACTGCCTCGAGATCGCTTCCCGCGCCGCTGGCGCCAGCGGCGCGAAGGCGATGGCTAGTTCTTTGCCGGCAAAGCACGAGCGGCGGTCGGCCAGCAGCGCCCAGGAGATGTTGACCGGCCAGGGCGTCATGTCGGCGAACAGCGCTGGATTGCTTGCGATGCGGTCCTGCGGGGGCACGGCGCGCCGCACCGCCGCCCACATCGCCGGCGCCCGTGCGAAGGCGGCGGCCGAGAGCGAGGCGTCGCCGCCGGCATTGCCGGCCAGTATGATCGCGCCGGCCGGCAGGCTCGCCGCAAAGAGGGCGAGTGCCGCGACGAGCGCGAGCCGGGCGCGCCGGGCGACCAGTCCGGCAAGGCCGGCCGCCGCCGCCGCCGTCAGCACCATCAGCCCGGGCAGCACGGCGCGCCAGCCGAGATCGTTGTTGTCGCCGACCGTGCTCACCAGCAGCCAGCTCGTGGCGAAGCTCACCGCCGCGACGAGGGCGAGCGCCCGCACCTCGAGGCGCCGCGGCGCCTCGTCGGGCGCGCCGATCCGGCACAGCAGGGTGAGCGCGCCGGCGATGACCACGAGCGGGAACTCGACGGGCAGCAGCAACAGCCAGTAGGCCGGCAGATCGAGCACGCGGCCGAACTGGCCAGTCAGCAGTGGCCCGAGCACCTCATAGGCCCGCAGCGCGACCGGACTGCCGCCGCCACGCCCGAGCGCGGCATGGTACTGCGCGAGCAGCAGCGGCGCCGCGAAGGCGAGGGCGAGGAGGCCGGCTACGGCGGCCGCGAGAACGAAGCGGACGCGGCCTCGCGCGGGCGCGGCGCACACAAGCAGCGGCGCGAAGGCAAGCGCCACCAGCGCGAGCACGACGCCGCCGACCCAGAACGAGCTCTGGAAGGCCGCGGCCATCACGAGGGCGAGCACGAGGCAGGTCGGCGCGTCCGGCCGGCGGGCGAGGCGCACGCCGAGCAGGGCCGCTATGACGAGGCTGCCGGCGGCGGCGACGTGATGCGGGCTCCAGCTCGTCTGGAACAGCCAGCCGGCAAGGCCCGTGGCCGGCGCGAGCCATTGGTCGAGCCCGGCGCCGGCGAGCCACCCGAGCAGCGGCCGCAGCGAGCCGGTGGCGCACAGGGCGAGGGCGAGGGCGGGCGCCAGCCGGTTGCCACCGAGGCGCAAGGCGAGCCCTGCCATCAGCAGCGCCGTCGAGAAGGCGGTGAACCAGCTTGCCGCCGCATCCGCCTCCCAGCCGGTCGCGCCGGCGAGGCGGGCGATCTGCGCCGCGCCGAAATGCCAGAGATAGTAATAGGATATCTCCGCCGGCTGCCCGACCGGGCCGTAGAACGGATTGACCGGCGGCACGCCCGTCCGCAGCATCTCGTCGATCAGCGCGATCTTGGAGTGGTCGAATATTGCGGCGGCGAGGATCACGCCGTCGGCGGTGTGCTTTGGCACCACGGCGAGCGCCGGAACGAGGGCGAGGAGGCCGGCGGCCGGGGCGATCCACCAGGGCGGGAGTTCGTCATCCTCGGCGCCTTCCGTCGCTGCCGTGGGCAGCGTCGATACGAGGATCAGCGCGAGGCTGGCGAGGATGGCGAGGGCCGAGAAGCCGATCATCTCGGCGAGGGCGAGCGCGAGAACGTTCTGTGCCGCCCAGCCGAGAGCGGGCGCCACCGGCAGGGCGAAGGCGCGGCCGAAGCCGAGCCGGCGCGCCAGCCGGTAGCCCGCGAGGCTCCACAGCACGAGGCCGATTGTGGCCGCCAGCGCGGCGGTGGCGAGGGAGAACATGGCTCAGCGGCTCCCGGCGGCGCGCCGCCGGCGCGGCGGGCGGCTCACAGGCCGCTGAACCAGTTGAAGCCCTGCTTCTCCCAGAACCCCTCCTGGTAGACGTTGGTCACCTCGATGGCGCGGATCCATTTCGGGTTCTTGAAGCCGAGCTTGACCGCGGTGCGCAGGCGCAGCGGATAGCCGAACGGGTCGGCGATCGGCTCGCCGGCATATTTGGTGGCGAGGATGGTCTGGGGATGCAGCGCCGAGGGCATGTCGATGACTTCGAGATAGTCGTCATTGCCGTGGAAGGCGACGTATTTCGCGCTCAGATCGGCACCGACGCGGGTGAGGAACTGCCTGAGGTTCGGCCCCGACCACTGGCCGATATAGTCCCAGCCCTCGACGCAGATGTGCTTGATGATCTCCTCCTGCTCAGGCAGGGCGTAGATCTGATCGAGCGTCCAGGGCCGCTTGTCGGCGACGAGGCCGGCGAGCTCCAGCTTCCAGCCGCTGACGTCCACCGGGCGGACGTTCTCGATCTCGTAATAGGCGTTGAAGCGCGGCGGCTTGACCACCTGATCGACCGAATAGGTCGGCGCCAGCTTGTTGGGATCGAAGATCGCCTCCTGCACCCGGTCGTTGAAGGAGGAGACGGCGCGCAGCACGCTCTGCACCTGGGGCTGCTCGGCGATGTTGCAGCCGGTGAGCATGGACAGCGCGCCGAGGCTGACCGCGCCGCGCAGTAGCTTGCGCCGGTCGATCTCCTCGATCAGGGCGCGGTGCTCGGCGAGGATCGACGGGTCGGGGCCGCGGCGCGGCCGGAACAGCGACATCGGGCGTTTCAGCGACATGGTGCGTCCGTCACGAATGGGAGGCATGGGTGGGAGCGGCGGCGGCCTCGTCGAGCCGGGGACCTCCCGTGAACATGGCGAGGAGCGTGCGCGGCACGAGAAGCGCGAGCGCGACATGCACCACGAGGAACAGGCAGATCGCGGTCATCCCGAAGAAATGGACGAGCCGCGCGCCCTGGAAGCCGCCGAACAGAGCCGTCAGGCCGGCGAACTGCACCGGCTTCCAGATGGCGAGGCCGGTGATCACCTGCAGTACGATCACCGTCATGACGCCGACATAGAGCGTCTTCTGCACGGCGTTGTATTGGGTGAGGTCGGCATGCGGCAGCCGAAAGCGCAGGGCTGCGAGTGCCTCGCCGATCACCTCGCGCGGGCGGATCGGCCAGAGCAGCCGGCGGAAGCGGCCGGACAGAAAGCCATAGGCGAGATAGGCGAGGCCGTTCAGCGCCAGGATCCACATGCCGAAGAAATGCCATTGCAGCCCGTGCTGCGCCCACGGACCCAGGGTGACGGCATCGGGAAAATGCAAAAATCCGAAGATCACTTCGTCATTATAGATCTTCCATCCGCTCATGATCATGATGATCATGGCGATGGCGTTGGTCCAATGCATCATTCGTATCGCGAGAGGATGCATTTTTCTGGACGTGTTCATCGTATTTCCTCTCACGACGAATAGAATTACCTGTATTCATGGTTTGACGAAGGCGAATATTGATATTATTTACTCATTATTGCCTTCATCGATGAGTGTTGAGCCATGAAGACCATCATCCGCGTCGTTCTGCTCGGGGGGCTGGCGCTTGGCGCCGCGGCGGGTGCCGCGCGGGCCGACGAGACCAGTCCCGAGCCCAAGCCCATGCGCGCTGAAGGCGGGGCGCATACCCAGCCCGGCGCGCGGGCGGACGGCCTGACGCCGCAGGAGCGCATGAACCGGCGCTTCCCCCAGAAGGTTCGGGTCGGCGACTTGATCGGCCTGCCGATGCAGGACTACGACGACCGCGTTCTCGGCTATGTCGAGAAGGTGGTCCGCACGCCGGACGGCCGGATCGTGCTGGTCATGCCGTATGGCGGCTTTCTCGGCTATGGCGCCCGGCCGGTCGGCATCCCGATCGAGACCGTGGCCATCCTCGCCCGGCACCTGAACGTGCTCGACATCCCGCGCGAGGATTTTCCGACCCTGCCGACCTGGGCGGACGGGGAGGGCATGCCGATCCCGGCCGACGACACCATCCGCATCGCGATCTCGCGCCGCTGAACGGCGCGAGTCCTCCCGGCGAACGAACGGGCGGGCGGTCATCGCTCGCCCCCGTCGAGTTCCACCGCCAGGGCGTTTACGGCCGCGACATCGGCGAAGCGCTCCGGCGTGACGGCGAGCGCCCGGCCGAGACGAAGCGCCCGCCGCTCGCAAGCGCCCCGCGCGGCCTCGTCGCCGATCGCCTCGAACTCGGCGATATGGGCGAGGCCGAGGACGCGCCGATACATCTCCAGCCCGGCGAAGCCCAGCGTGTCGTGCCAGATCGCGGCGAGCCGCGCGGCGAGCGCCTGTTCGGCGCCCTCGCGGTCGCTCTGCGCCTCGAAGAGATCGTGTCCGCCGAGGATGCCGGCACGCTCGGTGCGCCACAGGCGGGCGAACTCGTCCGTGAAGACCCGCCAGATCTGCGCGGCGAGATCGCGGATCCACCGGCGATAGGCGCGGGCGTCGGCGTCGCCCGGACGCAGGCCCTCCTGGGAGAAGGCCGCCATCCACAGATTGGCCAGCAGCGAGCCGATATCGAAGCCCATCGGGCCATAGGTGGCGAATTCGGCGTCGATGACGCGGCTGTCCTGCGCGCTCACCATCACCGAGCCGGTGTGGAAATCGCCGTGCAACAGCGTTTCGGCGCCCGTGCAGAACCGCGCCTTCAGTCGCAGCGCCGCGAGCTTGAGGGCGCGGTCGGCGCGGACCGTCGCCACCTCGGCGTCGAGCGCCGGATTATGGCGGTTGCGCGGGCAGTCGAAGAACGGGTCGGTGAAGAACAGATCCTCGGTGATGCCGCACAATTCGACATTGCCGGCGAACAGCGCGAGGTCGGCCTTGCGGTGCGCGGTCTCCATCGCCCAGTCGGAGCCCCGGAACAGCGTGCGGGCGAGGAAGTGGCCGAGATGTTCGCCAAGGGCAGGGTAGCGGGTGCCGGCGATCAGCCCCTTGCGCAGGATGATGTGCGGAGTCAGGTGCTCCATGACCTGCAGCGCCTGCTCGCGGTCGAAGAGGTGGAGCGTGGGCATGCGTCCGGGGTCGCGGGCGCCTAGGCGCAGGGACGCTTCGTATTCGAAGAAGGCGCGGTCGAGCGACATGGGCCAGCTCTCGCCGACCACCCGGGCATAGGGCAGCGCCTGCTTGACCACCAGCGAGCCGTCGCGACCCTCGACGATGAAGACGAGGTTGAGATTGCCGTCGCCGACCTCGCGTACCCGCCATTGCGCGGGAGGGCCGAGAAGACGCGTCAGTTCGGGCCGATGCCAGAGCCGGTCGGGAAGCGTGTCGGCGCCGAGCGGCGCATAGGGCGGTCGGGTGAGCATCCGGCATCTCCGCGTCTGGGGCGGGGAGCCGGCCCGCCGTCAGCCATCCGGGTCCTCGCAGGGACGGGTACGGGGAGGAGCGAGAGCTCGTTACATCCTTCACGGCTTCGTGATTACGGCGGACACGAGCGCGTGAGCCGGTAACGTCGGCGCCGGCGCGCGCGAAAGGGAGGTCGGTGGTTCCGCGCGGACCGCCGGCCAACCCAGACGGAGTGATCCCATGAAAGGCGCCGCCATCGCCGCCTTGCTTGCCGCCCTCGGGGGCCTCGTGGCCCCCGCCTCACGCCTCGCGGCGGAGGAGGCCGTTCCACCCGCCAGCCAGCCGGTGGTGGTGGAACTGTTCACCAGCCAGGGCTGCTCCTCCTGTCCGCCGGCAAATGCGACGCTGATCGCGCTGGCGGATCGGCCCGGCGTGCTGGCGCTGAGCTTCAGCGTCACCTACTGGGATTATCTCGGCTGGAAGGACGCGTTCGGCCGGCCCGAATATACCCAGCGTCAGGTGGCCTACGAGCCGAAGCTCGGCCAGAGCGGGCCCTTCACGCCGCAGATGGTGGTCGACGGGCAGGCGAGCGCGATTGGCTATGACCGGCGGCAGATGGAGGCGCTGATCGCCGCCAGCCCCCGCAAGAGCGGGCCGGCGCTGACGCTGCGGCCGGGCCGGATCGAGATTGGGGCCGCGCGGCCGGGACGGGGCGCCGCCGATGTGTGGCTGGTCCGGTACGACCCGCGTCTGGTCGAGGTGCCGGTGCGCCGCGGCGAGAATTCCGGGCGGACCCTGCCGCACAGCCATGTGGTGCATGGTCTTGCCCGGCTCGGCGGCTGGAACGGCGCGGCGGCGGCGTTCAAGGTGCCGCCGGCCCCGGACGGCCTGCGGACGGCGGTCCTGGTGCAGGAGAGCGCCGGCGGGCCGATACTCGCGGCGGCGAGCGACTGATCAGCCGCCGCCCGGGTCGCGCGCCCGGTTCGCCATGGCTCGCCCGGCGCCCGCCTCGTAGAGGCTCGCGAGCGACTTCAGCGCCCGGTGCAGGGCAACCCGCACCCCCGTTTCGCTCATGCCGAGACGGGTGGCGGCCTCGCGGGCGGAGCAGCCCTCGAGCGAGACCATCCGCACCACGCTCCGCTGCTGGTCCTTCAGCTTGCCAATCAGCCGCTCGATATCGCCGGCTTCCGGCGCCGAGCCCGCTTCTCCGGCGGGGAGCACCTCGACGAGGTTGTCGATCGGCACCGCCGGCTGGCCGGCCCGGCGGAGCATGTCTATCAGCTTGTTGCGCACGATCGCCGACAGCCACGGGGTGATCGGCCGGGCAGGGTCCCAGGTGCCGCGCTTCAGGTGGATCGCGAGCAGAGCTTCCTGCACCGCGTCCTCGGCGTCGCTGGCCGAGGCGCCGAACCGCGCGCAGCTCTGCTGGGCGAGGCGCCGCAGATACGGTGTGATCGATTGGAGGAAGCGGCGGTAGGTGCCTGCATCACCGGCGAGAGCGGCCCGCATCAGCGCTGCCCATTCCTCCTCGCGAGCTGACTCTTCCACACATGTTCCCCAGTGGGCCTCCTGGGCTCCATTTTATATCTGGCGATCCAAAACCCCAAGCTGGGGAGCTGCCGCGCGGGCCCTCCCGCCGTGCGAACGCAAAAATAACCGGATGGCATGGCGGGGCTGTAACGAAGTCCATTCCGGCCGCGTAGAAGCCGATGACACGTTCACTGGGCCCTGCCGGGAATGGGTCGCTCCGTTCCCGGACACAGGTTGATCGCGATTCCATGGACGACCGCCCCGCCAGCCTTCCCACACCGCGTACCATTGCCGCCCGGGCTCTCGGCGGCGGGCGGCCGTCCCCGACCGCGCTGACGCCCGTGATCGACATGAGCGCGACCTACACGCGCGACGCCGACAATGGCTACAGCTCGGGTCCCGTCTATGGCCGCAAGGACAATGCCTCGGTGCAGCAGGCCGAACGCCAGCTCGCCGAGCTGGAGCACGCCCGGGAGGCGCTGCTGTTCGGCTCCGGCATGGCAGCGGCGACCGCCGTATTCGCCGCGCTGCCCCCGACCCATATCGTCGCGCCGAAGGCGATGTACTGGGGCCTGAGGGTCTGGCTCGAACGCTTCGGCAGCGTCTTTCACGAGATCAGCTTCGTCGACATGTCGCGGCTCGACGCGATACGCGCGGCGATCCGGCCCGGACGCACCGGCCTCGTCTGGATCGAAACCCCGAGCAATCCGCTGTGGACGCTGACCGACATCATGGCCGTATCCGACATCGCGCACCGGGCCGGTGCGCTGGTCTGCGCCGATTCCACGGTCGCGACGCCGGTGCTGACCAAGCCGCTCGATCTGGGCGCCGACATCGTGATGCACTCCGCGACCAAGTACCTGAACGGCCATTCCGACGTGGTCGCAGGAGCGCTCGCCACCGCAGACCCGTCCGGCCTCTGGCTGCGCATCAAGGAGATGCGCGACCAGAACGGGGCCGTTCCCGGCGCCTTCGACGCCTGGCTCCTGATGCGCGGCCTGCGCACCCTCGACCTCAGGGTGCGCGAGCAGAGCCGCAGCGCCGCGCTGATCGCGGAGCGCCTCGCCGGCCACCCGGTGATCGCTGGCGTGCTCTATCCGGGGCTGCCCACCCATCCCGACCATGCGGTGGCGGCGCGGCAGATGCCGGACGGCTTCGGCGGAATGCTGTCGGTGCGGGTGCGCGGCGGCGGCGCGGCGGCGGTGGCGGTTGCGGCCCGCGTGCAGCTCTGGCGCCGCGCGACCTCGTTCGGCGGCATCGAGAGCCTCGTCGAACATCGCGCCTCGATCGAGGGCGAAGGCTCGTCCTGTCCCGAAGATCTGCTGCGGCTCTCGGTCGGGCTGGAGGATCCAGGCGACCTTTACCGCGACCTCGCCCAGTCCCTCGATCTGCTGGCGTGACGACGAAGTGAGGATCTTCCCATGAGCACGATCGCCGTCGCGGTCATCTGCAAGACGCCCGCACCGGGCAAGTCGAAGACCCGGCTCTCGCCGCCGCTGCACCCGGACGAGTGCGCGGCGATCTCCGCCTGCTTCATCGCCGACCTCACCGCGACCATCGCCGAGGTGGCGGAGGTCGCCGACGCGGCGGGCTATGCCGTCTACACCCCCGCCGGCACCGAGCCGGCGCTGCGGCGGCTGCTGCCGCCCGGCTTCGGCCTGGTGCTGCAGGGGGAGGGCGATCTCGGCGCCCGGCTGCACAAGGGGATCTCGGATCTTCTGGACGCCGGCCATGCCGGCGCCATGCTGATCAATTCCGACAGCCCCACCTTGCCGGCGGCGATCCTGCGGGCGGCGGTCGAGGCGCTGCAGGGGGGCGACCGGGTGGTGCTGAGCCCGGCGGCCGACGGCGGCTATACGCTGATCGGCCTGACGCGCCCGCACGCGCATCTGTTCGCCGACATCCCCTGGAGCACCGCCGACGTCTATCGCCTGACGCTGGAGCGGGCGCGGGAGATCGGGCTGCCCGTGGTCGAACTGCCCGGCTGGTACGATGTCGATGACGCTTTGTCCTATGCCTGGCTCGAGCAGGAGATCGACGGCGTGCCGCCGGCGGTCGGGCGGCCGGGCATGACCGGCGCGCCGGCGCCGCGCACCCGCGCTTTCGTGCGGGCGCGTCGCCGCACCGGGAGGGCCGCATGAGCGCCCCACGGGACCTGTCCATGGTGACGGTGATCATTCCCTGCCTCGACGAGGAGGAGGCGATCGGCGCGGTCGTGCGGGACGTACTCGCCGTCGGCGTCGGCGAGGTGATCGTCGTCGACAACGGCTCGCGCGACCGGACCGCGGAGCGGGCGGCCGAAGCCGGCGCGAGGGTGGTGAGCGAGCCGCAGCGGGGCTATGGGCGCGCCTGCGCCGCCGGGCTGGCGGGGGTGGGGCCGGGTTGCGGGATCGTCTGCTTTCTCGACGGCGACGGCAGCGACGTGCCGGCCTTCATTCCGGCGATCGTGGCGCCGGTCGCGGCGGGCGAGGCCGATTTCGTCATGGGTTCGCGTATCCTCGGGCGGCGTGAGCCGGGCTCGATGACCCCCCAGCAGATCGTCGCCGGACGCATCGCCGGGGTACTGCTGCGCCTCGCCTATGGCGTGCGCTTCACCGACATGTCGCCGCTGCGGGCCATGCAGCGCGAGCGGCTCGCGGCGCTCGGCATGAGCGAGACCACCTATGGCTGGAATCTCGAAATGCAGATGCGCGCGGCAGGCGCCGGCCTGCGGTGCCGGGAGATTGCCGTCGATCATCGCTGCCGGCGTGGCGGCGTGTCGAAGGTCTCGGGCAATCTGAGGGCGGGCCTTGCCGCGGCCTTCAAGATCACCTCGACCTTTCTGCGCCTCGCCCGCTCCCAGCGCACGTTCGGCGCGGCCCCCGCCGGCCCGGCGTCGACCTTGAGAAACAGCTAGCGGAGAGGCGCATGCACATCCTCGTCACCGGCGCCGCCGGTTTCATCGGCACCCATGTGCTCGCCGAGCTGCTTGCGCGCGGCCATGAGGTGCGCGCGCTCGATTCGCTGCGGCCGGACGTCCATCGCGACGGCAGTCCCTGGCAGGTGGTGCGGGGCGTCGAGGCGCTGATCGGCGACGTGCGCGATCGCGAGCTGGTCGCGCGGGCGGTGAAGGGGGTCGACGCGGTGATTCACCTCGCCGCCAAGGTCGGGCTCGGGGTCGATATCGCCGACATGCCGGACTATGCCTCCTCGAACGATGTCGGCACCGCCGAGCTGCTGGTGGGCATGGCGGAGGAGGGCGTGTCGCGCCTGACGCTGGCGAGCTCGATGGTGGTCTATGGCGAGGGTTTCGCCACCTGTCCGGAGCATGGGGCGGTGCGTCCGGCGCCGCGCCGCGCGCGGGATCTGGCGGCCGGACACTTCGAGCCGCCCTGTCCTCATTGCGGCCGGCCGCTCGCCAGCGGGCTCGTCGGCGAGGACACGCCGGCCGATCCGCGCAACGCCTATGCCACCAGCAAGCTCGCGCAGGAGTTCTACGCCGCCAACTGGGCCCGCGCGACCGGCGGCTCGGTGGCGATGATGCGCTATCATAACGTCTATGGCCCCGGCATGCCGCGCGACACGCCCTATGCCGGCGTCGCCTCGATCTTCACCTCCGCGCTCCGTCGCGGAGAAGCACCGAAGGTGTTCGAGGACGGCAATCAGCGGCGCGACTTCATCCATGTCGGCGATATCGCGGCCGCCACCGTGCTGGCTTGTGAACGGCATGGGGAGGGCGTCGGCGCCTATAATGTCGGCTCGGGCACGCCGCGCACGGTGGGCGAGATGGCCCTCGCGCTGTCCCGCGCGCTCGGCGGTCCGGCGCCTGTCGTGACGGGCCAGTACCGCCTCGGCGATGTGCGCCACATCACCGCCGATTCCTCGCGGCTTCGGCGCGAGCTCGGCTGGCATCCGCGCGTCAGCTTCGAGAAGGGGATGGCCGAGTTCGCCGGCCTTCATCCCCGGACGGACGCCGCACCCCAGGCGGCCGGTGCCGGGATGAAACGGGCGATGACGGGCGGGGCATGAGCCGGTTCGCCCTTGTCGGCCTCATCCTCGCCAGCGTGGCGCTCAACGCGCTCGCCCAGATCCTTCTGCGGCTTGGGGCGCGGGCAGGGGCGGCCGCCGAGCCGGGTCCCGCCGGGCTGCTGGCGCTGGCGTTCCAGCCCTCGGTGCTCGGCGGGCTGGCTTGCTACGCCGTGAGCCTGCTGCTGTGGCTCTATGTGCTCGGGCGGGTGGAGGTGTCCTTCGCCTACCCGTTTCTCGCGCTCGGCTTCGTGCTGGTGGCGCTCGCGGGTTGGCAGTGGCTCGGCGAGCCGATGCCGCCGGCGCGCGTGGCCGGCATCGGAATCATCCTCGCCGGCGTGCTCGTCCTGGCCCGCAGCTAGCGCGACGGTGGCAAAGCCATGTTATGTCTGCCGGGACGGAGACGAATTCAGACGTCGGAAGGGGCGGTCCGCTAGACGGGCCGGTTCCTGCCGGCGGGAGCTTGTACTGTGAAGACCGACGACTTGATCGAGCTGCTGGCGGAGGACGCCACGCCGCAATGGCCGTTCCGCCGGCTGTTCGACATTGCGCTTCTTGCGGCCGTCGCCGCCTGCGCGGTGGCGTTCTTCGCGACCATCGGGCCGCGGCCTGACTTCGCGCATGCGGCGGAGACGGTGCGCTTCCCGTTCAAGTTCGTGGTCACGCTGACATTGGCGACCGGCGCGGTCGGCCTGAGCCTCGCCATGGCGCGGCCAGGCGTGCGCACGGGGCCCTGGCTCTGGCTTCTCGCGGCCGCTCCGCTGCTCCTGCTCGCCGGGGTCGCGGCCGAGCTCGCGGTGGTGCCGCGCGAGGCCTGGATGACGCGGCTGGTAGGCCACAACTCCGCCTTCTGCCTCCGGGTGATCCCGCTCCTCGCCGTCGCGCCGCTCGCATGCTTCCTGCTGGTGCTGCGGCGCGGCGCCCCCGCCCATGCCGGACGCGCCGGGGCTCTCGCGGGCCTCGCGGCCGGGGGCATTGCCGCCACCTTCTATGCGGCGCACTGCCCGGACGACAGCCCGCTCTTCGTGGCGGTCTGGTACAGCGTGGCGATCGCCATCGTGACCGCGGCCGGTTATCTCGGCGGCCGGCGACTGCTGGCCTGGTAGCACCCTGTAACGGAGCGGTGTTCCCGCACGTATCCATTGGCAGAGGGATACGCTTGCGGAGGCCGACGTGAAGACCGAGGAGTTCATCGACCTCTTGGCGCAGGACACCGCGCCGGCCTTCGCCTTCCGCACCCTGTTCCTCGCCGCCACGCTGACCGGCGTCGCCATCGCCGGCCTGGTCTTCTTCACCGCGATCGGGGTGCGGCCGGACGTCGAAAGGGCGCTGCGCACCGGGCGGTTCCTGTTCAAGTTCGTGATCACCGTGCCGCTGGCGCTCGGCGCCGTCGGCCTCCTGCTGAGCCTCGCCCGCCCGGGTACCGACATCGGCCTGTGGCGCTGGGTGGTTTTTGCCTCGCCCGCGCTGCTGCTGGGCGCGGTCGCCAGCGAATTGTGGCTGCTGCCGCCCGCGGCCTGGCGCGGACAGATGATCGGCCATAACGGCCGGCTGTGCCTCACCCTCATTCCGCTGCTGTCGCTCGGGCCGCTTGCCTGCCTGCTCGCGGTGCTGCGCCGGGGAGCGCCGGCGCATCCGGGGCGTACCGGCGCGGCGGCAGGTCTCACGGCGGCGGCGATCGCCGCGACCTTCTATGCCGCCAATTGCGACGACGACAGCCCGCTATTCGTCGCCTTCTGGTATCCGATGGCGTTCGCCGTCATGGCCGCCGCCGGTTACGGCCTCGGCCAGCGGCTGCTGCGCTGGTGAGCGATGCCGGCGGGCGGCCCCCTCGGAGATCATCCGATCATCGACGCGCGCGGCTGGTGTGAGTCCGGCCGAAAAGCGCGAACCGCAATCACGATACTTGAGGCGACGGGCGATCGTCTGGCTTCGACCCGATCCCGCCCATGGGAGGGATGCTCCGGGCCGTCGGCCCCACCATCGGCAAGCTCTCGGGGGCGTTCCGGTCCTTGTCTGGCGTACATAGGCTATGGTCGCCTCGCTCGATGGGTGCGAGCGGGGCGGAAGCGCGACGGGTTCTGCTACCTTGACTGGCGCCAACAGGCACAAATGGTCCAGAATCTCCCTGGCCGGTATCGAGGACCTCAGCGATGCCCGGCTCGAGCGAGTCGGTTGAAGCGCTGCGCTTGCTGCTGACGAGTTTGCTAAGTCGTTGGGCCAGGCGGGTGGGAGCCTCACCGCCCCTTCGATCATCGGTGAGCCGGGGTCCGAAATGCCATCTTGAATCGGGACGGGTCAGCTACGTTATGAAAGCCGTCCGATGGCCGTTCACGTAGCAAGAAACCGACTCAACCCATTGAATGGGCCGTGTTTTTGTCGATGTCGATAATTTGGATAGGCAGATGGCGCGCCCTAGGGGAGTCGAACCCCTCTCTCCACCGTGAAAGGGTGGCGTCCTAACCGATAGACGAAGGGCGCGCAGGCGGGGCCCTTATAGGGGCGAGCGGCAGCTTGCACAAGCGCCCCGCTGCAGCGATGCACAGGCACCGCCGCAAGCCGATTTGCCCTTGGCGACCCGCCGGTCATCGCATGGCTTCGGCAGGGCTGCGCTCGCCCGGTGCCGACCCTCACCCCGCCGCGGCGGGGGTCAGCGCGCGATCACCAAGCGATCACCACTTGCCGGTGTTCGGCATCGACGCCCAGGGTTCCTGCGGGGGCAGGGCGCTGCCCTTCTGGAGAAGCTCGATCGAGACGTTGTCCGGCGAGCGCACGAAGGCCATGTAGCCGTCGCGCGGCGGGCGGTTGATGGTCACGCCCCCGTCCTGCAGCTTCTTGCAGGCGGCGTAGATGTCGTCGACCTCGAAGGCGAGATGGCCGAAATTGCGGCCCTCGCCATAGGGCTCCGGGTCCCAGTTGTGAGTCAGCTCGACCTCGGCGACGCCCGCCTGTCCCGGCGCGGCGAGGAAGATCAGCGTGTAGCGCCCCTGCGGAACGTCCTTGCGGCGGACCTCCACCAGCCCCAGCTTGTTGCAGTAGAAGTCGAGCGAGGCGTCGACGTCGCTCACGCGTACCATGGTATGAAGAAATTTCATGCTGACCTCGTGGAAGGTTTCGGCCCGGCGGCCGGACAGGACGGGTGGCCGAACATATGACGCCGGTCGGTGACATCAAGCCTGAAGGTGAGGCGCTGGCGCGGCTGCTGGCCGGCATGAGGCGCGGCGTCGCCTTCACCGGCGCCGGCATCTCCACCGAATGCGGCATTCCCGATTTCCGCTCGCCGGGCGGGCTGTGGACGCGCAACCGGCCGATCGACTTCGACGCCTTCCTCGCCAGCCGCGCCATGCGCGACGAGGCGTGGCGGCGACGCTTCGCCATGGAGGAGGCGTTCGCCAAGGCCCGCCCGGGGCGCGGGCATCGCGCGCTCTCCCGGCTACTCGCCGAGGGGCGCCTCGCTGGCATCGTGACGCAGAACATCGACGGGCTGCACCAGGCCTCCGGCGCGCCTCCGGAAGATGTGATCGAGCTTCACGGCAACACGACCTACGCCACCTGCCTCGATTGCGGGCGGCGCTACGAGCTGGAATGGGTGCGCATGCGCTTCGAGGCGGAGAGCGGGGCGGCGCCCGATTGCGAGGAGTGCGCCGGCCCGATCAAGTCGGCGACCATCTCCTTCGGCCAGCCCATGCCGGCGCCGGCAATGCTGCGGGCGCGGGAGCTGACGCAGGGCTGCGACGTCTTTCTCGCCATAGGCTCGTCGCTGGTGGTCTGGCCCGCCGCGGGTTTCCCGTTGGAGGCCAAGCGCAACGGTGCGATACTCGTTATCATCAACCGCGAACCGACCGAGCTCGACGACATCGCCGACCTCGTCATCCGTGACGAGATCGGAGAGGTATTCGCGCCGTTCGCCTGATCGGGTTGCCGCTCGGGTTAAAGCTGTTCCAAACCCGCGCTGCGACGTGATTTGGGTGTTTTCGTGGCGGAATCGAGTGTTATGCTCTAACGACGAGAATCATCCATGGCTCGCCAGATGTGATATGGCGGGGTGAGGCGTTCCCGGAGGTGGGTGGCCGATGGTAGCCGACAGTTCTGCGCCACGATTAGGCCTGGTCAATCACGAGCCCGTGGACAATGAGGTCGGCGACGCACGTCAGGCCGATGCCGGTATCGTCCAGATCGCCGGCACCATCAAATGGTTCGACGTATCGAAGGGCTATGGCTTCGTGGTGCCGGATGGCGGCGGCAGCGACGTGCTGCTTCATGTCACCTGCCTGCGCCGCGGCGGCTTCGTGACCGCGCAGGAAGGCGCGCGCATCGTCTGCGAGGCGGTGGCGCGCGAACGCGGCTTCCAGGCCCTGCGCGTGCTGTCGATGGATTCCTCCACCGCCGTGCATCACTCCCAGCTTCCGCAGGCGCGCACCCATGTGACGGTGCAGCCCGTGGGCGGGTTCGAGCGGGCCTGGGTGAAGTGGTTCAACCGGCTGCGCGGCTTCGGCTTCCTCTCGCGCGGGGAGGGGACGGAGGACATCTTCGTCCACATGGAGACTCTGCGCCGCCACGGCTTGACCGAACTGCGCCCCGGGCAGATGGTTCTGGTGCGCTTCGGGCCAGGTCCAAAAGGGCTGATGGCCGCCGAGGTGCGTCCGGACGGGGCCTCGACGCCTTCGTCGCATTAGGGAAGGCGCCTCGGCGCGCCAAGTCGGTATGACGTCTGGTTTTCGGGCGATGGCCGCGGGTATGCGCGGCTTTGCGTGTGTCCTCGTGCTTCTGCTTGCCGCCGGCGCGGTGAACGCCGCGACCATCGAGACCCTCACCATCGACACGAAATCGGGCGAGGCGACCTTCAAGGTCGAGTTGGCCGAGAACGCGGCCGAGCGCGCCAAGGGCCTGATGTACCGCACCGAGCTGGCGCCCGACGCCGGCATGCTGTTCGACTTCGGCGTGCAGCAGCCGGTCTATATGTGGATGAAGAACACCTATATCCCGCTCGACATGGTGTTCATCCGCGCGGACGGACGCGTCGCCAGTATCGCGGCGAACACGGTGCCGCTCTCCACCCAGACCATTTCCTCGCAGGTTCCGGTCAGCGCCGTGCTGGAGCTGCCGGCCGGCACGGCGAAGGCGCGCGGGATCGAGGTCGGCGACCGCGTGCACCACCGCCTGTTCAGCGGAGAGTGAGGCCGCCCGGCGCGCTGCGCGCGGCCACCGCATCCGGGGCGTCGTCCGGCTCGTGAGCGCTCGGCAGCACGGCGGCGAGCGAGGGCGCGCGTAGGGAGGTGGGCTCGGCTGCGCGGTCTTCCGTTCCAAGCATCCGGTCGAGGCGCTGCAGGATGGCCGCGTTCTGCTGCTTCACCGCGCCGAGTTCCTCCGACAGGTGGTTGATCCTGCGGTCCGTGTCCCGGCGCGAGCGTTCGATCGCCGCCACGAGGCCGAAGTTCAGGCTGAAGGCAAAGCGCCGGATCGCCCGGTAGACGCGGCTGCTCCAGCGCCGCTTGGCCGGGAAGCCCTGCCGCCACGTCGCCTTGTAGAGATCGCCGGCCTCGGGCTCCCCGCGGATCAGCGCGGAATAGGCGTCGATGTCGTGCAGGCTGACGAGCCGTCCCGGGTTCTCGGCCGGCAGCGTGCGAAGGCGCGCCTCCAACGCCTCCGGCAGCGGCGGGACGGGCACCGCCTCGAGCGCCTGCGCCACCAGTGCCGCCAGTTCCTCCGGCGCATCGGCGCCGACTCGTTCGGGCGGCTGCGCGCCGGCCATGGCGTCATCGATCTGCCGCGCCACCAGGGCGAGGGAATGGCGCGCGCCGAGCTCCTGGCGCTGCCAGATCACCACCGCCTGACGCACGGCCGGCTGGCAGGAAGCGACCGCCCGGCGGGCGAGCTCCACATGGTCGAAGCGGTCGAGGCAGAGCGGATGGCCGGCGAGAATTTCCGCCGTCGCCGCTGCGCGCACGCCGACCACCGGCAGGCCGAACCGCGCCGCCTCGAGCACAGGCAGGCCGAAGCCCTCGTGCTCGGAGAGCATGAGGAACACGTCGCAGCGGCAGTAGAGATGCTCGATCGCGGCGCCCGAGATCTCGCCATGGTCGGTGATAGAGACGCCGAGCTCGCGCGCCAGGCGCAGCACCTCGTCGACATAGCCGCCCATCACCGGGTCGGCGCGGCCGACCAGGTTGAGCTCGACCGGCCGCCCGGTGATCTGCTGCACCATGGCGGCGGTCGCCACCAGATGGCGATGGCCCTTGTGCGGAACGAAGCGGCCGACGAACAGCAGGCGCAGCGGCCCCCGGTTGTTGCTGCCGATGAAATGGAGCAGGCCGGGTGCAGCGAGGCTCTGGTCGCCCGCCGCGACGTCGGCCAGCAGCGGCGAGAGCGGCTGCACCACGCGGATCGCCGCGGGATCGGCGCCCAGCACCACGAGCTGCCGGGCCGAATAGGCCGAATTGGCCCAGAACTCGATGCCCGCCATGGCAGCGAATTCGCGGATGGCCTTCAGCCCCCGCAGCGTGTTGGCCGCGCAGCTCGCCGCATAGGGCGCGAAGAACCAGGGCGGCGTGTTGTTGTGCCAGCGTATGATGCGTCGCGTGCCGAGGCGCGCGAACCGCGCGTCGAAGTCGGGATTGCCGTCGCGCCAGTGATAGATGACCACCGACTCGCCATCTCCCTCCAGCCACGCCGGCAGCTCGGCGAGGTCATGGAACGCGATATCCGGGTGGGACGAGGAGCGGGGGCGCTCGCAGAATATCCGGACGTCCCTGTTCTGTCCGTCGTCCGACAGTAGAGCGTACTGGGCGAGACAGTCCCGGGCCACGGAATCCGGGCTGTTCGTCACGGCGTCGATGACGAGAGCAGTTTTTAGTTTTACTGACATGATTGTTTTCGAAGGGCGCTAAGTGGCTACATTGTTACTATTAAAAACAGCTTATGCCCCTCGCTGTTCATACAATATAATCCTTAACTTTGTGTCAATCATATGATTCGGGTCTTCACAACTAAGTTCCCGCGCTCACCCTGCGATCGGCGCGGAGCAGCCCGTCGAGAGGCGGCTCTTGCCTTGGTGCGCCGGTCTGTGCCATTGCATGTCGCGAGCGGCGCGGTGCGGCGTTCGAAGATCGTTTGGTTGCAACGGTTTGTAGCCGTCGGGGCATAGCGCAGCCCGGTAGCGCGGAAGTTTTGGGAACTTCAGGTCGCAGGTTCGAATCCTGCTGCCCCGACCATCCGGACGTGCGATCTTGGCTTGCGAGAGGCGAAGGGCAGGGGAGCGAGTAGAATGGTGGCGCGCATTTACAAGCCGACCCGGAATGCCATGCAGTCCGGCACGGCCAAGACCAAGCTCTGGGTGCTCGACTATGAGCCCGAGCAGGCCCGGCAGGTCGAGCCGCTGATGGGCTATACCAGCTCCGGCGACATGAAGAGCCAGCTTCGTCTGCGCTTCGATTCCAAGGAAGAGGCGGTCGCCTATGCCGAGCGGCACGGCATCGCCTACCAGATCCAGGAGCCGAAGGAAGCCTCGCGCCGGCGCATCGCCTATGCGGACAATTTCAGCTTCCGCCGCCTCGGCCAGTGGACCCACTGACCGCGTGAGCGTTCATGCCGGAAAGGCCGCGTAGCTCAGCTGGATAGAGCAGCCGCCTTCTAAGCGGCAGGTCGCTGGTTCGAGCCCAGCCGCGGTCGCCATCTAACGCATCGGATATGCGTCTGGATACGGCTCCTGTTGGCGCGCGGCAGTCGTAACGAAACAGGTACGACGGCCGTTCTTCGGTATGCTTCTTGGCCGAGAGCGTCGGAACGAAAAGTCTCGAGAACATCCCGAATCGTTCACGACGTGTTTCGGGTGCCTGACGTTACGTCAGGGGCGGCCTCTCTGGCGGCCATCGCAGACGCTCATTTCCCGAATTTCCAGACACCGACGATCTCGTCCCCGGCGAGTTGGTTCGCGCCGACGGGGCAGGCGGCGAGGCCTGTCCGGACGGCCTATGTCATGCGGGCACCTTCGGTTGATCGAAGCGGTGCGGCATTGCGCTCGGCGCCGGGCGGGCGCAAGCATGACCGCGTGCCGTCATGGGGCCTGCATCGAGCGCTGGGAGTATCCGCTCGGCCTCGCCCGTTCCCACGCGAAACGCGCCTGTCCGCGCTCATCAGGCGGCAGGAAGCCTCTGCCGATCTCACCGAAAGGAACTGCGCCATGTCGAACGAACCGGACGAGCGCCTCGGCCGCCGCGACTTCATGATCGCGTCGGTCGCGACGATAGGCTCATCGGCCAGCCTCCTGGCCAGCGCCGGCTCCGCCGCCGCGCAGGGCGCAGCGACTTCCGCGCCGGACGCCGGGTCCGGTGCCTCCGCGGCGACGGTCTATACGGGCGATGTCATCCAGGGGAAAAAGGTCGTCAGCGCGCTCGACGTCGAGGACCTCGAGCCGGGACGCAAGCATTTCCTCTATTTTCAGGGCGTCGAAATGCCCACCGGCCAGCACTGGTACGTGTCGGTGACCGTCGCCAGGGGAGCGAAGCCGGGCAAGCGCGTCGTCCTGGTGAGCGGCGTGCATGGCGACGAGATGAGCTCGGTGCACACGGTCCAGACCGTGATGAACCAGCTCGACCCGGCGCAGATGTCGGGCACGGTGATGGCCGTCACCGATGTTGCGCGCGCGGCCATGGAAGGCATGCAGCGCAGATGGCCCAATGCCGGCAGGGGTGCCGATCTGATCGACCTGAATCGCGAGTGGCCCGGAAACGAGAACGGCCTGACCGCCCCGAGCCGGCATGCCGGACTGCTGTTCAACCGGCTGCTGCGGCGCAATGCCGACGCCGCCATCGACTTCCACACCGGGACCACGGGATTCGAGGTCACCGCGTTCAATATTGGCGGCATGGACGTGCCGGAGGTCAGGGAGATGGTGGAGCTTTTCCCCGTCGGCCAGGTCTTCGACAATCACGTATATCCCGGCGTCCTGCACAATGCCTTCATGGATGTGGGCATTCCGGCGTTCACACCGGAGATCGGCGCCGCGCGTGTGCTGGACCTCGACATGATCGGACTGTTCGTCGAGGGCACGATGAACGTGCTCAAGCATTACGGAATCGTCGCCGGGGCCATGGGGCGCACGGGGAAGGATGTGGACGTCTTCGTCGGCAACAGCGCGGTTCCGATCCTGGCGACCGAGGGCGGCCTCGTCGAGCATCTGGTCAAGCTCAACGAGAAGGTCGAGCCCGGACAGAAGGTTGCCCTCCAGCGCAACAGCTTCGGCGAGGTGGTCGCCGAATATACGAGCGGCGTGGCCGGAGAGATAACGGGCCAGCGCAGCGACGCGATGGCCGAGCCGGGCAATCCTCTGACCTTCATCCTTTTTCACAAGGACGGGGCGCAGGGAAGCGAGACCTATCCTGAGTGATGATCGGGCACATGGTGCCGGCGGCATCATGACGGGCCCGCCCATAAGCACGGCCCGATCCGCGCCGCCTCACGCGCCCTGCGGCTGATGAAATGCCCGAGCGTTCCCGAACCGGACAGGCGCCTGCGTCGCCCCGTGGGCCTGCGAAATGGCAACGGGTTTCCGCCGGACGAGAGATCGCCCGTGGAAATTTCCGCGGGCGATTTTTTTGGCCTGTGGAACCGGTCGGTCGCCCCGCCGGGGTCGGCAGGGGAACGTCCAGGGGCTTCACCGGCTTATTCAGGAAGTCGCCATCGGCTGGCGGGATGCGCGCGACATATGGAGCAGCGATCATGCCGACGAACAGTCATCTGCGCGAGGAGATCGACAGCGGCCGTTTCGGGGACAAGGTCCCGTTCCCCGATCCGGCGACGGCCCCGCTCGGCACCGACGACGAGGCTGCCGGAAGGCCGGCCACCCGCGAAGAGATCGCCGAGGCCCGGCGGGACGCGTTCCAGCCGGACCCGGCGGCGGGCTCCGGTACGGATGAGCGCGGGCGCCCCTTCGACGACCGGGGGACGACGGTGCTGGGCGTGTCGTTTCCGACGGCGGTCATCGCCCTGCTGGGCGTTGTCGTCGTCCTCGCCGCCCTTGTAGCCGCGCTGATTACGCGGGCTTGATCGCAGCGGGACATTCCCGCATCCGACCATTCCCGCGACCTACAGCTGCGCCTCGCGCTCGCGAAACGTGGGGATCGCCCGCAGGGCGAAGCGGAGCACATCGTCCCGCTCGCGCAGCCCGAGCTTCGCGCCCTCGAGTACGGCCGAAGCGAGCATGGTGCGAATTCCCTCGTCCATCACGACGCGAGAGGCCGCGTGCGCGCACGCATCGGCGAGGACCTGGTCGAGCAGGTCCACGGTCTCCGGATCGTAGCTTTCCTCGAACGTCGTCACTGTGCATCCTTCGGACCGTTACCGCTCATGTAGACGGCAATGTCAGGTCTGACTCACCCAAAGCAGCGTCCGGGTGACGGTCGCCTTAGGAACGCCCGGAGCGGATCGTCACGGCGCCGCGATCCAGCCGGGATTGATGGAAACTGAGGTTGGAGCGCTGGCGAAGGCGCCGAGCGGGGGGCGTCGGCAGTAGACCGACGAGAGAGGGCGTCGCCGCCCCTCCGCGAGGTCGCGCCCTCAGCCGATCTGCTCGATAATGATGGCGCGGATCTGTTCACGGGTGAGGCCGCAGGGCTCGGGCTTCCAGTCCGCGGCGGCGCGCGTCACGGTGGGCATGGCGGCGGGGTGGGGCTTGATGCCCCTTATGGTCTTCTTGCTGGTCATGATGTTCCTGTGCGCGCGCCGCTTTTCAAACCGGCGACGCGCGACGACATTTCGGAATTTACAAAAAGGGGCCCGCTCCACCGAAAGAGGGCGGGGCACGTCGATATGACGACTTTCGACGTATAACACTGAAATGCGAGTCAAAGAAGGCCGCAAATCGCCAAGCCCGGGCGGACCATCGGAAGAAATAAAATCGGCGCAGGCTTGTAAAATATCCGGTTCAACTCTATTGTAATTCTGTCGAACTTGTACGTTGAACGCGTTTTGCGCCGAGCTGCGCCGGACAAACGTCCTCTCAAATCGATGCCATCGTGACGTTCGCGCGGTTGCGGGTGGTCGAATTTCTATGTCGATTTGAACGGCCATCGTCATGGCAAGCGGGAGGTTGAAGCCGTTCAACGGGTAGAAAAGGCTTCGGCTTCGTTTAATCCGATCAGGGCGAGCCGGAGGTGCTCCTCCATATCCGGGTCATGGAGCGTTCGAGCTTGTTGAGCCTGAGCAAAGGCCAAAAGATTTTCTATTAATCGAAGCCGCTCGCCTCAGCGGCGGCAGATCGGCGGCCAGCCTCGAAGCCGCCCGAGGCAGTGTCTCCGGTTCCTGACCACGGATGTACTGGCACGAACCGTCGAGGCATCGGGAGAGGCCAGGGCAACCCGGCCTTTTTTCATTCTGATAGGAGACTGCACGTCATGGCTGACTTAACCCGAAACAATCTGTTCAAGCCCAACCTGAGCAAGACCGAATCCAGGGCGGAGGCGGTATCGCGCACGGCGATGGGCATGATCCAGCAGGAGGCCACCAAGCGCGACGCCAAGCTTATGCGGCTGCGCGAGGCGAGGCTGGCGCGCGAGGCGGTCGATGCCCCGGATGCTGCCGCCTCCAAGGCCGGCGCCGCGAGCTCCCGACGCCGATAGCCATCGGGAAGGGCGACGCCAGCGACGGGTGACGCCAGAACTGGGTGACGCCTTGCGTTGAGCGCCTCGGTCGGCGCGGTCGACCCGGCAGCGATACCCGGCCGGAACGTTGGTGGCGCAACCCGCCAGAACGACGACTTTGCTTGCCATACCCTTCCGTCACAGCTGCGCCACATCGATGATCGCCTGTGCAAAGGGCTGCGGCGCCTCCTGCGGAAGGTTGTGGCCGATGCCGCCGGTAATCAGCCGGAACTGGTATTTGCCCGTGAACTTCTTGGCATAGGCGGCAGGCTCGGGATGCGGCGCGCCGTTCGCGTCGCCCTCCATGGTGATGGTGGGTACGCCTATGGAAGGGAAGGTCGCGAGCCTTGCCTCGATGTCGTTGTACCTAGTCTCTCCGGGGGCGAGGCCGAGCCGCCAGCGATAGT
>NZ_JANTHZ010000006.1 GCF_024752355.1 Ancylobacter mangrovi | reverse complement strand
TGCTGTTCATCAAGCGCGGCATGGCCGCCGGCTATGCCGGCGTCGAGAACGAGCTGTTCTTCCGCGACAACACCATGATGCTCTTCGCCGACGCAAAGAAAATGGTCGAGGATATCGTCAAGAACCTATGACGGGCGGACGACATCCTTCCCCTCGACGCGAAAGGCCGGGCGAAAGCCCGGCCTTTTTGTTGTCTGCCTCTGCGTCAGCCATGCTGCGGCGCGGCGACTCTTTTCGTTGACGTCAGGTGTATTGCATACCAGACTTAGACCAAAGAAGAAGATGAAGTGACGGTCACGGCTCCAAGATCAGAGGGAAACGCCATGCTTGTCGCCGATCTCATGAAGCTGAAAAACGCTCGCGTGCCCACGATCCGCATGTCGGAAACCGTTGAAATGGCAGCGACCTTGCTCAACCGCGAACGTATCGGCGCCGTCGTCGTCAAGGACGCGTGCGGTTCCGAGGGCGATACGGTGGTGGGCATCTTCTCCGAGCGCGACGTGGTGCGCGCCATCGCCGAACGCGGCGGCGCCGCGCTCAAGACCAGCGTGGCCGACCTGATGTCGCGCAACATGATCTCGTGCCAGATGGACGACAGCGTCGACCAGGTGCGCGCGCTGATGGACGAGCATCACGTTCGCCACCTGCCGGTGCTGGAGGAGCACCAGCTCGTCGGCGTGCTCAGCATCCGCGACGTGCTCGCCCATGATGTGCGCCTCGCCGCCAGCCGCGCCGGCGCCGCGATGCGCCCGACCGCCGAAGGCTCGGCGCTGTCGGCCTGACGGCCGGCCAAGCCGGCTCGCCGCCCCGCGGCCGTGGTGCACGGCCGGACGGGCGGGGCGCAGCTGCACGCCGCGGACCCGCCGGGTCATGTGCGCTTACGGGAAACGGTCTCGCGATTTCGGACCGCCGGCTCGCTCGTCGGGCCGGACGGGACCTACCGTTCCGGCCGGATGTCCCGGCAGGCGGGATGCTGGCGCACCCCGCGCGCCGGAACGCCGAATCGTGGTTCGCGGATGTCGCTCAGTTCGCCGATTCGAGGCTGGGCGAGGCCGACTCCATCTGATGCACGCGGTCGATCACCGCCTTCTGCACCTTCTCGAACGCCCGCACCTCGATCTGGCGCACGCGCTCGCGCGAGACGCCGAACTCGGAGGCGAGGTCCTCCAGCGTCATCGGGTCGTCGGAGAGGCGACGCGCCTCGAAGATGCGCCGCTCGCGGTCGTTGAGCACGGAGAGCGCGCCGGACAGCGCGCTGCGGCGATTGTCCATCTCCTCGCTCTCGGCGAGGATCTGCTCCTGGCTGTCGTGATCGTCGGCGAGCCAGTCCTGCCACTCGCCGCCGCCTTCCACGTCGCCGCGCAGCGGCGAGTTGAGCGAGGCGTCGCCGGACAGGCGCCGGTTCATGTCGATCACGTCCTGCTCGGTGACGCCGAGCTTGGTGGCGATCTGCTGGACCTGGTCGGGACGCAGGTCGCCTTCCTCCAGCGCGGAGATCTGGCTCTTGGCCTTGCGCAGGTTGAAGAACAGCTTCTTCTGCGCCGCCGTGGTGCCCATCTTGACCAGGCTCCACGAGCGCAGGATGTACTCTTGGATCGACGCCTTGATCCACCACATCGCATAGGTGGCGAGACGGAACCCCTTGTCCGGCTCGAAGCGCTTCACCGCCTGCATCAAGCCGACATTGCCCTCCGAGATCACCTCGGAAATCGGCAGGCCGTAGCCGCGATAGCCCATGGCGATCTTGGCGACGAGGCGGAGATGGCTGGTGACCAGACGGTGCGCGGCCTCGGAATCCTCGTGCTCGCGCCAACGCTTGGCGAGCATATATTCTTCCTGAGGTTCCAGCATCGGGAACCGGCGGATCTCGTTCAGATACCGGCTCAGGCCGCCCTCTGCGGACGGCAAGGTCATGGCGGAACGGGCCATATCAGCACCCTCCTTATTCGCGGTCCCCATTATTGGGCGACCGGTCTGCGGCCGCACGGAGCCAACCGCTACGCTATATTAGCAGCAACAGCGCTTTTTTGCGAAACCGCAAGGCGACGTGGTGTCACGAAGCCTTGAGCGGGCATCGCTGCGCCGTCTAGCCCGCCTCTTCCAGCGCGCGGTGCAGCCGGGCGAGCTCCGCGGGAAGAGGGCTCTCGAACAGCAGGAAGTCGCCGCTTGCCGGGTGTTCGAAGCCGAGCCGGGCGGCATGCAGCGCCTGCCGGCCAAGCGCGTCGAGCGCGCCGCGCGCCTTCTCGCCGAGCCGGTTGGCCTTGGTGCGCTGGCCGACCCCATAAACCGTGTCGCCGAGCAAAGGATGGCCGATATGGGCCATGTGGACGCGAATCTGGTGGGTGCGCCCGGTCTCGAGCTGGCACTCCATGAGGGTGGCGACCGGGCGGCCGGAGGCGTCGGCGAAGGTCTCGAGCCGCCGCCAATGGGTGATCGCGGCCCGCCCGTCGCTGCGCACCGTCATGCGCTCGCGCGACACCGGATGGCGGCCGAGCGGCGCGTCGACCGTGCCGCTCGGCAGGTCGGGCACGCCCCAGACGAAGGCGAGGTAGGCACGCTCCAGCGGCCCGCTGCGCCCGTGATCGGCGAACTGGGCGGCGAGGGCGCGGTGCGCGCGGTCGTTCTTGGCGACCACGAGCAGGCCGGACGTCTCCTTGTCGAGCCGGTGCACGATGCCCGGCCGGCGCACGCCGCCGACGCCCGAGAGGCTGGCGCCGCAATGGAACAGCAGCGCGTTGACCAGCGTGCCGTCCGCATTGCCCGGCGCGGGATGGACGACGAGGCCGGCCGGCTTGTCGATGACGATCAGGTCGTCATCCTCGTGGACGATGTCGAGCGGGATGTCCTGCGCGACCGGCGCCGCCGGCTCGGGGGGCGGCACGCGCAGGACGAATCGATCGCCCGGCGCGACCTTGGCCGAGCCGCTGGAGACGAGGCGGCCCTCGCGGGTCAGATTTCCGCTGCCGATCAGCGCCTGGAGGCGCGTGCGGCTGAGCTCGGGCAGGTGGCGGGCGAGCACGCGGTCCAGCCGAAGGCCTTCATCCTCGCGTGCGGCGATGATATCGACGCTGGTCGCCTCGTCCTCGGGCGCGGCCTCGTCCAGATCATCCAAGGGTTCCTGCGGTGCCGGCATGACATCTCCCGATTCCGAAGACCAACTCGATCCGGCCGCCGAGCGCGTGCTGCGCAAGATGCGCGGCTTCGCGGCCTTCTCCGGCCTGTTGATGGGCTTCGGCTTTCTCGCCGTGTTCGGTGCCATCGGATACAGGGTTGTGGTCGGCTGGAAAAGCAAGCCCGCCGAGATCACCGGCACGATCCGGCTGCCCGAGGGGGCGCAGGTGCGCTCCGCCATGGTCTCGGGCGACCTGATCGCGGTGACGGTCGAGCGTGCGGGCGTGGTCGAGACCCATTTCTTCGACGTCGCGACCCGCGCGCCGCGCGGCGTGCTGACCTTTGCCAGCGAGCATTGAGCGGCCGGTGAAAAATAGGCTCGGGAAAGCGGCCCTGGCGCCTTGATCCCGGTGCCGAATGGCTCTAAGAGAGCCGCCTCTGCCGCGCAGCTCCCATCGTCTAGCGGTCTAGGACGTCGCCCTCTCACGGCGAAAACACCGGTTCGAGTCCGGTTGGGAGCGCCACTCGGTAGCGCAGAGCGTTGCTATTGCTCTGTTTTCCCGGCGGTTCGCCAATCCGTGACGATCGGGTTTGCCACCACTTCAATCCCGACACATGCAGCAGACCGCGGCGTATCAGATTTCGATCTGGCGAGTGCAGCCTTGATTGGCCGGGTGTTCGCACCACCTCTGGCGATCATCCTGCCCGGCGTCCTCCGCAGCTTCTGCAGCTTGTAACCCTACGGACTGGCCGCGGCCCGGTCCCGCCCGCTGCCGCATTTCCTGCGACGTATCGGCGGGCGTTCGTTTATTTCCACGTGAAGATGCGTGTGACGGAATAGTTGAAAACCGAGCTCATCAGCGCGCCGGCCAATCCGGCTATGGGTACCTGGTGCCCAAACTCGAAAATCGCGCTGGCGACCGAGATGTTCGCGATTCCGCCGAGCGAGCATATCAAGCAGAATCCGATCAAACCTTTCCACAAGGCAGGCCCCTTCAGTCGCCTGTCGGAATAGGTGAGGCTGTTGTTGAGGAAGAAGTTCCACGTCATGGCCGAGATGGTCGCGACGATCTGGCCGACGACAAAGATCTGATGAAAGATCATCGTCAGAAGGCCTAGGGCGGCCATATGTACCGCGACGCCGCTAAGGCCCACCAGGGAGAACAACAGGAAGCTCGCCGGAAGTCGCCCTCCGGTCAGTTGTGACAGCCACAAGCCAAGAAACTGGACCACCACTAGCGAGTTCATTTTGCTCTCGCCGGCGTGTCGGCTGCGGAATTGGTAGGGAATCTCCCTGATATCGAGTTCGATATCGTTCCTGCGGCAGACAACGATTATATCCAGAAGGATCTTGAAACCTTCCTTGCTCAGGTGAGGGGCGACTTCGTCGAACCGATCCCGCCTCACAATGAAGAAGCCGCTCATGGGATCTGAAATCGGGCGCCCCGTGACGAGCGAGGCGAGCCATGTCGCAAGATGGCTGCCCTTGAGGCGGAGGCTGGAAAATCCGGCATCGGCCGTCGCATCGGCGGTATAGCGCGAGCCGACGACCAGATCCGCGCCGTCCTTCATTGCCTCGACCATCTTCGGCAGTATCCGCTCATCGTGCTGATGATCGGCATCGATCACCGCCACCAGAGGGGAGGCCGCAGACGCCATTCCCTCGATGCAGGCCGAGGACAGGCCGCGCCGATCGAAGCGGCGTATGCAACGGATGTTGCTGTATTTCTGGGCCAGCCGCTTGGTTTCCTCGGCGCTTCCGTCGGGGCTGTTGTCGTCGACAACGATCATTTCAAACGGAATGCCGACGAGCGCCTCGTCGAGCTTATGAAACAAGGCCTCTATGTTTTCGCGTTCGTTGAAGCTCGGAACGATAATGGAGAGGGAAGGGGGCGACCACTCGCCGTTCGAGGGCTCGGCACGCGTCGCATCCGAGGAAGAAGCGAACATCATTTCGACTCCAAAGAGGCGGCTGACCTCCGCCCCGAAACTGAAGAGGCGCGGGCGAAAGCAGGCAATTACCGGATTGCTTCCACGCCGAAAAACATCTACCAGCCCGAACTTGGGGGATCGTCAGCGAAGCAAAGCCACGAGAGGTCGCCGTGACGTCTGGAAGCCGGGAGTGGAAGCTCCCAATTGCCATCCTGATTGCGGTTTGTCTATATACATTCGTAGGAATCCGATGGATAACTCTATATAGAGGCGGGGGACTCTTCGATATAGATGAGTCAGCCTACCTGATGATGGCCGTCAAGGATGCCTATGCTTATGTAGACGGCAGCATCGTCCAATGGATTGCGCAGGTCGAATCTCCCAATTCCGTGTCTCCAATGCTTCCGGCGTTGGCATCAATATTATTTGTAATTGGCGGCGTCATTCCATTCTATGGTATTTTTGTTTCGTTTCTTTGTCTTCTGGGGACGGTAGCTGCGACTTACGGTATTGCCAGGGTTTCGGGTGACAAGGGCATTGCCGTAGTTTCCGCCGTGTTGGTGGCCTCTGCACCTGTTCTCGTGATCTATTCGCGAAGTTTCCATTTTGCGTTGCCCGCCACGGCGACGACGACGCTGGCGCTGTTTTGCCTGGTGAGATCGCGGCAGGCGGAGAAGTGGCTCTGGACCTTGGCATTCGGCATGTTCGTAGGCCTCATGCCTCTCGCGAGGACGATGACTCTGGCATTCGTGCCATGCATGAGCGTTGCCGCGCTTTTCTACGCGCTGGCCGCTCCGGATCGGCGGTGGAGCCGGTTTCTGCGTCTCGTGGCGGCCGGCGTGGTGGCTTGCCTGACGGCCGCCTCCTGGCTCGCGTTCAATGGAATATATGTCGCGAACTATCTCCTGAGCTTCGGATATGGCGCGAGGGCCACCGAGTACGGGCCAAAACTCGCCTTCATCGACAGTATAATGCTGGAAATATATCTCCTCTTGCAGGACGTATATCTGCCGCACTTCCTGATACTGGTCGCTGGCCTCGTGGCGTCAGCGATACTTCTGGTCCGGGCCGTGCGGGACAAGCGCGGCTGGGGCACGCTGATGGCGTCCCCCCTTCTTCCCCTTTCCGTCTTCGCCACCCTGTCGTTCCTCGCTCTAGCGACGTCGCAGAACAAGGGTACGGCCTTCTCGGCCCCCATTGTGCCGGCGATGCTGATCGTGGCGACCTGGTCGATTCTGCGCGTGAGTGGAGCGGGCTTCCTCAGGCTCTCCAGCATTGGCGCCCTCTGCGTCGTCTCACTGCTTGCCTTCGCGCCGATGGTAGACCTTGGCACGTCGATTGCGCGACCCACGTGGTGGAATGCCGGTTCCCTTGGACGGATTGCGGTGACGTCGGGGGCCAGCACGCAGCAGATCTATGAGCGGGCCAACGGCATCAACAGATCGGCTGGCGAGGGTCCGTTGTCGCCTGAGATAGCTCAGGAATGGAAGGCGCTCAACGCACAGATACTCGATCTGGCTTCGCCCTATGTGGAGAAAAGCAGGGCGCTCGCGTTCGGGTTCCGCAATGCGGCATTCAACGTCAACACTCTTGGGCTGGTGAACAGCCTCCGCGACCAGCCGCCTCTCATCCTCGCCCAGATAGAGCCGACCGTCCTCGGCGACGACGTGGACAACCAAGCCGCGTGGCTGACGTCAGGGACCGCCGGACCGGCTTGCGTCCTTCTTACGTCGCCAGGGGTCGAAGGCGATTTCCGGCCTTACGTCAATAGCGAGACGATCGAGGCCGCGGCCAGGAAGAGGGGTTTCGCAGTCGTCCATACACTGCCGATGCCGAACGGGCGTGAGCTCCGTTTCTGGGCTCGCTCGTGCTGACGGCGAACCGGGCCGCGGCAGAACTTGCGCAGGCAGATCCCGTCGAGCTCTGCCGTTGCCACCTGCGACCGCCAGCCGCGCGCGGCCGCTGTCCGTTGCATCCGCCGATTTTGGCCGTTCCCGCATCGCACGAGACAAGATTCCGGCGAAGGGACGACAGAAGGCATTGAACAATCCCGGATTCGACGACGTAAAGTGACCCGACGCAGTTCGTGGGCGCCGAGGCCTGCCGGAACGCAGACGGAGGCCGCACAGGGCGACCCAGATTCGGCAGACGCGGCTCGATGCGCTCACGGGCCTGCGCTTCTTCGCCGCGGCCGGCATCGTCTTCCTGCACATCGGCGGCCGCTACGGCGTTCCGAAGGTCGACGTCCCGCTTGCAAACGGCGTGATGCTCTTCTTCGTGCTGTCCGGCTTCATCCTCACCTACGTCTATGCCGAGGTCGAGGGTGCGGACGAACTGAAGCGGTTCTACCTCGCACGCTTCGCCCGGGTCTGGCCGCTTCATCTGGCCACCTTTCTCGCGGCCGTCGTCTTCGCCGTAAACGCCAGTTTTCCATCGCATGCGGTGACGGCGACGGTATCGGCGCTGAACCTCGCGCTGCTGCAGAGCTGGGTGCCGACCGCCAGCGTCGCCTACTCGTTCAATTCGGTCAGCTGGTCGCTGTCGAACGAGTTGTTCTTCTATGCGCTGTTTCCGCTGCTGCGCCGCAACCTGGCGCGAAGCTGGCACTGGAAGCTGCTGCTGTCGCTGTTCTGCGGGCTGCTGGTCGCGTGGTCGATGGTCGTCTTCGAATTGCCGATGAGTGGCGAGCCGACGCAGGTGACGACGGAGACGCTCGCGATCAGCAGCCCCCTCTCGCACCTGTTCCAGTTCGTCATCGGCATGTGCTGCTGCCTCGTCTGGTTGCGGATCCGGCACCTGCTGCCGACGTCACTGGTCCCGGCCTCGCTGCTCGAGATTGGGCTGGTTCTCTTCGGCTGGTGGCTCGGCTACCACGTCACCGAGATCCGCGGCTTCGGCCTGCTGTTCGGCGAGCGTGCCGAGCTCTGGATGAACTTCACCAATGGCCTCGTCCCGGCGGTCGCAGCCCTGATCATCGTGCTGGCGAGCGGCAACGGCATCGTCGGGCGCTTCCTCGCCTCGCGCCCGCTCGTGTTCCTGGGCGAGATCTCCTACGCCATCTACATGTCGCACTTTGTCATCCTCATCGTCCTCCTGCGCGATTTCGACGGGCTGGCGTCCTGGCCGTGGTGGCTGGCGCTAGTGTCCTACCTGGGCCTGACGCTCTTGGTCTCGACGCTGCTTTTCCTGTTCGTCGAGAAGCCCTTGCGCAATTTCATCACCGGGCGACGCCACGCCACGAGCTGAGCGCGGGTGGCCCGGCGTCGCGTCCCGCCATTTCCCCACCTGCGTCTCCATTCCCGCTTGCGGTTTATATTGCGTGAGACGATCGTCTATCTTGCCGAAAACGGCTCGGACGGCGATTGCAGCGCCTTCAAGAGCCACAACGACAAAAGTCGGCGTCAAGAGGGGAACGTGCGATGGATGGGCTGCTCGCGCTCAGCCGCGGCATCGATTGGCTGAATGAGAAGTTCGGCCGCCTCGCCGCGTATTTCGTGCTTTTCGCGGTGCTCATCAGCGCCGGCAACGCGACCGTGCGCTACCTGCTGAGCTTCAGCACCAACGGCCTGCTGGAAATCCAGTGGTACCTGTTCGGCGCCGTGGTGCTGCTCGGTGCGCCCTATACGCTGAAGCTGAACGGGCATGTGCGGGTCGACCTGCTCTATATGATGCTGTCGCCGCGCGGGCGGCTCTGGCTCGACACCGGCGGCTTCATCCTGGTGCTGATCCCGGCGGGCATCTACCTCACCTCGCTCTGCTTTCCCTTCTTCTGGCAGTCCTTCCTCTCCGACGAGGTGTCGCAGAACGCCGGCGGGCTTATCCTGTGGCCGGCGAAGATGCTGCTGCCGCTGGGCTTCTCGCTGCTGACGCTGCAGGGCCTTTCGGAGCTGATCAAGCGCGTGGCGGCGCTGCGCGGGCTCATCACGGTCGAGACCGAGTACGAAAAGCCGATGCAGTGAGGCACGGCGCGATCCCACCCCTTTCCCGATCCCGATAGCAGAGAGTTCGGCATGTTCTCCCACGGCGTAATGCCTCCGCTGATGTTTGGCGGCATGATCTGCTTCATGCTGGCCGGCTTCCCGGTCGCCTTCTCGCTGGTCGCGGTCGGCCTGTTCTTCGGGACGATCGGAATCCTGACCGATCATTTCCATCCGAGCTTCCTGCAGGCGCTGCCGCTGCGCTTCTACGGGATCATCTCGAACGATCTGCTGCTCGCCATCCCCTTCTTCACCTTCATGGGCGCGGTGCTGGAGCGCTGCGGCCTCGCCGAGGACCTGCTCGAGGGCACGGGCAAGCTGTTCGGCAAGCTGCCGGGCGGGCTCGCCTATGCGGTGGTCCTGGTCGGCGCGGTGCTGGGGGCCATCACCGGCACGGTGGCGGCCTCGGTCATCGCCATGGGCGTGATCTCGCTGCCGGTGATGATGCGCTACGGCTACGACCAGCGCCTCGCCACCGGCGTGATCGCCGCCTCGGGCACGATCGCCCAGCTCATCCCGCCCTCGCTGGTACTGATCGTGCTGGCCGAGCAACTCGGCCGCTCGGTCGGCGACATGTATCTGGGCGCCATCGGCCCCTCGATCCTGCAGGTCACGCTGTTCCTGGCCTACATACTGGTGCTGTCCTTCATCCGGCCGAAGATGATGCCGCCGCTGCCGCAGGAGGCGATCGGCGACAGCGGCTGGCAGGTCGTGAAGCAGGTGCTGCGCGGCATGATCCCCTCGATCGTGCTGATCGGCCTCGTGCTCGGCACGCTGGCGCTGGGCCTCGCCACGCCGACCGAGGCCGGCGCGATGGGCGCGGTGGGCGCCATCGTGCTCGCCACGGCGCATCGCCGCCTGACCTGGGACCTGCTGCGCCAGGCGATGAACTCGACCATGCGGCTCACCGCCATGGTGGTGTTCATCCTCATCGGCGCGACCTGCTTCAGCCTGGTGTTCCAGGGCATGGACGGCGCGCTGTGGATCGAGCACCTGCTCTCTCAGCTTCCCGGCGGGCGGCTCGGCTTCCTGATCTTCGTCAACATCTTCGTCTTCTTCATCGCCTTCTTCCTCGACTTCTTCGAGATCGCCTTCATCATCGTGCCGCTGCTGGTGCCGGTGGCGCAGAAGCTCGACATCAACCTGATCTGGTTCGGCGTGCTGCTGTGCGCGAACATGCAGACCTCGTTCATGCATCCGCCCTTTGGCTTCGCGCTGTTCTACCTGCGCGGCATCGCGCCGCCCTCGATCCGCACCTCGCAGATCTATCGCGGCGCGATCCCGTGGCTGTTCATCCAGCTCACCGTGGTCGCGGTGGTGACGTTGTGGCCGGAGATCGTGACCTACTGGCTCGACAGCGGGCCGAAGGTCGATCCCTCGACCATCGAGCTCAACATTCCCCAGTTCGAGCCGCCGGCGATGGATATGGGCCCGCCGCAGTTCTGAGGCGGGCCGCTTCCAAGATCTGCGCCGGCTCCCGCGTCAGGCCGCGGCCCGCATGAGGCCGCGCGAGCCGCGCACGGCGACGAAGCCGGCGAAGGCGAACAGGACCAGCACCACGAGCTCGGCGATGGCGAAGGGCGGCTCCGACTGGGTCGGGGCGAGCGCGTGCAGGGCCGGCACCTTGCCAAAGGCCTGCGCCACGCCGACGAAGACCAGCAGATAGAGGCTGATGACGACGCCGACCGCGTAGATCGCGTTCCAGAACCCCGCGCGGTGGAAATGGTAGCGGGCGGGCAGGGTCACGGCGAGCACCAGCAGCGCCACAATGCCGACGATGTGGGACGGAAGCACGCCGGTGAAGGGGAAGCCGAAGCCGGTCGCGCTGGTGCCGACGGCAGTGGCGAGGAAGACGGCCGTCCAGCCCGGGCGATCCCGGCCGCCGATCAGGTCGCTCAGAAGCACGAAGCCGGTGACGATGGCGATAAGGCTCAGCCAGGTGTGGAACCCGGTCCAGGTCGTCGGATCGAACATGGTGGCAGCTCCCCTCAGCGCTCCGTTCCCTGCGGAGCGGCACCGACTCGCGGCCGGACCATCCGACGTTTCGAGCGGTGGCGTTTTGAGGATAGCCGTCATCGAATCGGCCGCCTAGCGCCTACGAAGGTAGCAGAGTCCCGTCCGCTCCCGCGCTTGTGAGCCCGGGCAGGCCGTGCTTCGCGGCGGCTTCGTCTTCCGTCGAGTTGGGGGCGGGGCACTTTTGGGGCATAAGTCTCGGTGCGGCGCGTTCGCGCCGTGCTCAAGCATCGGACATCACATGACCACCGTAGCTCCCACGCCGGAGAGCCCTCATCCCGGCATGGGTTTTCGCCAGTTCGTTATCTTCGTCGCGATGATGATGGCCACCAACGCCCTCGCCATCGACTCGATGCTGCCGGCCCTGCCGTCGATCGGCGTGGACCTTGGCATCGACACCGCCAACCACATTCAGCTCGTGATCACGGCCTATCTGCTCGGCTTCGGCGCGGCGCAGATCATCTACGGAACGCTCGCCGACCGCTACGGCCGGCGGCCGGTGCTGCTGTTCGGGCTCTCGCTCTATACCGTCGCCTCGCTCGGCGCCGTGTTCGCGGGCACGTTCGAGACGATGCTGACCGTGCGCATCCTGCAGGGCGTCGGCGCGGCGGCGATCCGCATCCTCGCCATCACCATCGTGCGCGACTGCTATGCCGGGCGGCAGATGGCGCGGGTGATGTCGCTGGTGTTCATCGTGTTCCTCGCCGTGCCGATCGTGGCGCCGTCGGTGGGTCAGCTCATCGTGCTGTTCGCGCCCTGGCGCGGCATCTTCCTGGTACTGTGCCTGATGGGTGCCGTGCTCATCACCTGGACCCTGCTGCGCCTGCCGGAGACGCTGCATCCCGAGGACCGCAGCCCGCTGTCGATGGCGGGCATCCGCCACGCCTTCGGGGTCGTGTTCAGCAACCGGGTGACGGTCGGCTACATGCTCGCCATGACCATGGCGATGGGCTGTCTGTTCAGCTTCGTCAGCTCGGCCGAGCAGATCTTCACCGACACGTTCCAGCTCGGGCCGACCTTCACCCTGATCTTCGCCGGCATCGCCTGCAGCATGGGGCTCTCCTCGCTGGTCAATGCGCGGATCGTGGAGCGGCTCGGCATGCGGCGCGTGTCGCATGCCGCGCTCATCGGCTTCCTGCTGACGGCGCTGCTCCATGCCTGGATCGTGCTGGCGGGCGGCGAGAACCTCATCACCTTCTCGCTGATCCAGGCGGGGATGATGTTCTTCTTCGGGCTGATGGTCTCCAACTTCAACGCCATGGCGATGGAGCCGGTGGGCCATGTGGCGGGCACCGCCTCGTCCTCGCTCGGCTTCGTCAGCACGGTCGGCGGGGCGCTGCTCAGCTTCCTGGTCGGCCAGAGCTTCGACGGCACCACGCTGCCTTTGACGGTCGGTTTTGCGCTGCTGTCGTTCTTCGCGCTGTGCTTCGTGCTTATCGCCGAGCGCGGACGGTTGTTCCATGCCCATGGCGCAGCGGGGCTCGGTCATCCGCATCACGCCGAAGAGATGATGGAAGAATAGAGTCCAGTAGTTTTAATATACCGTCGGCGTTTTCGTAAGGCATGGAACTCATCGTGCGGTCGCACGTTGCTCAGCACACTGGATGGGCAAGGGACGACAGGAGATTACCATGATACGTCACGCCGTTATTGTTTCTGCTCTGCTTCTTTCCGTTCCGGTCGCCGCGAGCGCCCAGCAGTCCGGCGTCGGCGCCGCGGCTGGTGCCACCACTGGCGCCGTGGGCGGCGCGATCGTCGGCGGTCCGGTAGGGGCCGTTGTCGGCGGCGTTGCCGGCGCGGTGGTCGGCGGCATCGCCGAGGACAACCAGACCCGTTTCCATCACTATGTGGTGGAGGAGCAGACCCCGTCCTACGCCTATGACGGCCAGGTGGCTGTCGGCACCGCGCTGCCCGCCGAGGTCCACTATTACGAGGTCCCCTCGCGCTTCGGCTCGACCAAGTACCGCTATACGGTGGTGAACCAGCGCACCGTGCTGGTCGACCCGCGCACCCATGAGGTGGTTCAGGTCATCAACTGACCCGCGGGAGCGTCGAGCGCGGGGCGCGCGGCCCCGCGCTCACGCCCCTGCCGGAGAGAGCTGCTCGCCTTCGCGCCTCACCGGGCGTGACGGCAGCAGCTTTCGCCATGTCTGGGACTGCGCAAACTCGGTGATCAGCGCGCCGAGATCGGTCTCGTCCACCAGCAGCGCCGCATCCTCGGGCGTCATCCAGCGCCGCTCCCGCTCATGCCGCTCGGGCCAGTCGCCGAGCTGGCGGCGCACCGCGAGCGGGAATACCGAGACCTTCACCAGCGCGAAATGCGTGTCCAGCCGCTTCCAGTAGAGATACTGGCCGATCCGTTTGCGGCTGATGTCGCCGACGATGCCCGCTTCCTGCCGGGCTTCGATCTGCGCGGATTTCCAGTCCTTGCGGTTCCGCATCGGCCAGCCCTTCGGAATCACCGCGCGATGGGTCTCCCGCGAGCTGACGAGAAGGATCTGCAGCCTTCCCTGATCGTCGACACGAAAGGGGAGGGCACCGACCTGCTGCAGAGGTCGGCCGTCGCTGGCGCGCCGATTTTTCTGTTTTACCTTCGCCATGCTGCTAATTTAGGTCGAACGGCGATCAGATGCGACCGGTCGCGCGACAAATCAACTGCCGCGGTACGCCATGACCACAGAGCTGACGCTGCTTGCCTGGACGCTCGTTCTCGCCCTCGTGCAGATCCTGCTTCCGGCGGCGATCAGCACGCGCAGGGTCGGGCTTACCTACAAGGTCGGGCCGCGCGACATGCCCGATCCCGACAGCGGCGCGGTGACGTCGCGGCTGCGGCGGGCGCAGGCCAATCTGTTCGAAACGCTGCCGCTCTTCGCCGCCGGAATCCTCATCGCCCATATCGCCGACCGCAACGGGGTGCTCACCGAGGCGGGGGCGTATCTGTATTTCCTTGGGCGCCTCGCCTATCTGCCGCTCTATGCGGCGGGCGTGCCCTATCTGCGCACGGTGGTGTGGATGGTCGCGATCCTCGGGCTCGTCCTTGTACTGCTCGCCCTGCTCATGCCGGCCTGATCCTCTCGCGGACCTCTCCCATGCCGATCGATTTCAGCTCCTTCGATTTCCTCGTCGTTCCCGGGCGCGAGAATGCCCCGGCCGACCATTGGCAGTCGCACTGGCTCGGCGCCTTTGCCAATTCGACCCGCCTGCTACAGGAGGACTGGAGCCGCCCGCAGCTCGGCCCCTGGACCGGCCGTCTCGGCGCGGCGGTGGAGGCGGCACCGCGGCGCGTGGTGCTGGTCGCCCATTCGGTCGGCGTCGCCACCGTTATCCGCTGGGCCTCTGCGGCGCCCGAGCTCGCCGCGTCGAAGGTGGCGGCCGCCTTCCTCGCGGCGCCGACCAATGTCGACGACCCGCACCCGTCCTTCGACGTGGTGCGTAATTTCGGGCCGATGCCGCTCGGCCCGCTGCCGTTCCCGGCGCTGGTGGCGGCGAGCCAGGACGACCCGCGCGTCACGTTTCTCCAGGCGAAGGCGTTCGCCGAGGCCTGGGGCGCGGATTTCGCCGATGTCGGCGCGCTGGGGCATATCGGCAGCGCCGCCCGGCTCGGCATCTGGCCGAGCGGCCTGCTTCTTCTCGGAGGGCTGCTGGCGCGAATCTGAGCGGCGCCGGAAGGGCCCCTCGAGCCGCTTCAGTGCTGGGCGAGCATCTGGGCGATGGCCTGCGCGACCGGCCTGGTCACGCGGCGCCGGTACCGGCGGTGGACGAGCTGGCCGTTATGGTAGACGTCCTGCTCGACATAGAGGTCGGCGCCGTCCCAGCGCAGGATATTGTCGGATTCGACGGTCTCGATGACACCGATTCCCGGGAGCAGCTGACCTTCCGGCACCGTGGCTGACATGCCTTCCTCCTTGTACCAACACGCGGGCGAGGCTCTTGGGGCCTCTCGCGCCGAAGGATAGCGCCTTGTCACCGTCCCGTCATGGCCGGCGTGCGTCCGCGCGCTCGTCCGGCGGCGCGTCCCCCGGTTCGATCCGGCCCTCGCGCTGGAGCACCAGCGCGATCAGCCAGCACAGCAGCGCCCAGGCGCCGCCGGCGCACCAGCCGGCCGCCACGTCGGTCGGCCAGTGCACGCCGAGATACAGGCGGCTGATGCCGATCAGCAGCGTCAGCCCGACCGCCACGCCCAGCACATAGGCCTTGATGCGCCGCTCCTGTTCGCTGCGCACGATCAGCACGCCGAGCGTCAGGTAGGTCACCGCCGAGCCCATGGCGTGGCCGCTGGGAAAGCTCAGCGTGTGGACGTCGACGAGATGGGCGACGAGGTCCGGGCGCGGGCGGTCGAAGCCGATCTTGAGCAGGTAGTTCATCAGCGCACCGCCCACCACCGCCAGCAGGACGAAGGCGGCGGTGGCGCGCTTGCGGTCGACGATGAAGAAACCGACGGTGATGAGCGTCACCAGCGTCAGCACCGTCGTGCTGCCGAGCGCGGTGAGGTCGCGCACCGCAATCTCGAGCCAGGCCGGGCCGAGCGGGTCGGCCGGATCGCCGGGGGAGCGGAAGGCGAGCAGGATCGCCTCGTCGAGGGCGTGGGTCTCGCCCTCGACCACCTCGTCGGCGATGTAGGCGAAGACGAGCAGGCCGGTCGCCACCCCGACCAAAGCGAGGAGCACGCTGATCTCGGCTGCGGCCCATTTCGGCAGCAGCCCGCGTGCGCGCTTGCGCAGTCCCGCCAGCCTGTCCCGCATCCGTCTCTCCTATTCGTCACGCGCCGCTGCTGCCCGCTGGAACTAAACGGACCAGCTTCGTGTTGCTCTACCCGAAGTTCGCGCTGATGGGGATGTGATCGAGCGCGACGGGCATCATGAGTCGGATTGGCGTTTCCATTCGGCCCCTTCGGGCTTATGGGCACCGCGGGCGGCAAAGATGCGGGGATCGGGAGTCTCGGACAGGTGACGATGGATGTGGTCGGCTCACATGATCCAGTGCTCGTGGCACTGTCGATCCTGATTGCCATCGCCGCCTCCTACACAGCACTCGATCTCGCGGGGCGCATACCGGGCGCGGCCGGGGCCGCAAAGGCCGGCTGGCTCATCATCGCCGCGATCGTGCTGGGGGGCGGCATCTGGTCCATGCATTTCGTGGCCATGCTGGCTCTCTATCCGGGCTTGCCGGTCTCCTACGACATCGGCCTCACGGCGCTGTCGCTGGTCATCGCCATCGTGGTGACGGGGCTGGCCTTCCTCTGTACCAGCCATCCGCATGTGACCCGACGGCGCGTGATGGCGGCCGGCATCTTCATGGGGCTCGGCATCGTCGCGATGCACTATGCGGGCATGGCCGCGATGCGGGCGCAGGCCGAGACCGTCAACGACTGGCGCTATGCGCTGGCCGCGACGGCGGTGGCCATCGTGGCCTCGACCGCCGCGATCTGGCTGGCGCTGCGCCATCATTCGCTGGGCGAACGCATCGTCGGTTCGGTGGCGCTGGGATGCGGCATCTCCTGCATGCACTACATCGCCATGTTCGGCGTCAGCTTCGTCGTGCAGGAGAACCGGCTTGCGCCGGATGTGGCCCCCGGCATCGGCAATGTCGACATCGTCATCGCGGTCAGTGCCGCCACCTTCGTGATCCTCGCCGCCGCGCTGATGGCGGCGATGTACGACCGCCGCTCCAGCCTGTTGGCCGAGCGCGAGGCGCAGATGTGGCGCGAGGGCGAGGAGCGTTACCGCTTGCTTTATCGCCGCACCCCGCTGCCGCTGCACTCGCTCAACGATGAGGGGCGGATCGAGCAGGTGAGCGACACCTGGCTGGAGCTGCTGGGCTATCGCCGCGACGACGTGATCGGCCGGCGGCTCACCGACTTCATGACCGCCGAATCGGCGCGCCAGCGGAACGAGGAGCACTGGCCCCGCCTGCTCGACGTCGGCGAACTGCGCGAGGCCGAGTACAAGCTGGTCGCCCGCGACGGGCGGATACTCGACTGCATTCTCTCGGCGGTGGCCGAGAAGGACGACCAGGGCCATCTGGTCAAGACGCTGTGCGGGCTGATCGACGTCACCGACCGCCGGCAGGCGGAGGAAGCGCTGCGCCAGGCGCAGAAGCTCGAAGCCGTCGGCCAGCTCACGGGCGGCATCGCCCACGACTTCAACAATCTGCTGGCGGTGATCCTCGGCAATCTGGAACTCGCCCGCAAGCGCGCGCCCACCGACCCGCGCCTCGTCACGCTAATCGACAACACCATGCAGGCGGCCCAGCGCGGCGCCGCCCTGACGCAGCGCATGCTCGCCTTCGCGCGCCGGCAGGACCTCAACCCCGAGCCGGTCGACGTGCCGGAGCTGGTGCTCGGCATGGCCGACCTGCTGCAGCGCTCCATCGGGCCGGGCGTGCGGATCGAGACCCGCTTCCCGCTCGGCCTGCCGAAGGCGAGGGTGGACGCCAACCAGCTTGAGCTGGCGCTGCTCAATCTCGTGGTCAATGCGCGCGACGCCATGCCGGACGGCGGCGCGGTGACCATCGCCGCCCGGGAGAACACGATCGCGGCTACCGAGAGCGAGGAGGAGGGCGGCGAGTTGCGGCCCGGGCGCTATTTCTGCCTCAGCATCACCGATACCGGCACCGGCATGGACACCGAGACGCTGGTGCATGCGGCCGAGCCCTTCTTCACTACCAAGGGGGTCGGCAAGGGCACCGGCCTCGGCCTCGCCATGGTGCACGGCCTCGCGGCGCAGTCGGGTGGGCGGCTCAAGCTGACCAGCCAGCCGGGCAAGGGCACCTGCGCCACCATCTACCTGCCCGTCGCCGATTGCGTCGCCGGGGCCTCGCCCGAGGTGGGCGCGGAACCCGGGACCGAGACCGGATCCGAAGGCGGGGGCGCCCGTATCCTGGTGGTAGACGACGACCCGCTGGTGCTGTCGGCGACGGCGGCGATGCTGGAGGATCTCGGCTACGGCGTCTGCGAGGCGTCGTCCGGCCCGGAAGCGCTGGTGATCCTCGACCGGGAAGGCCCGTTCGACGCGGTCCTCACCGACCAGGCGATGCCGGGTATGACCGGGGTCCAACTCGCCGCCGCGATCCGCGAGCGCCAGCCGGAGCTGCCGATCGTCCTCGGCACCGGCTATGCCGAGCTGCCCGCCGACGCCGGCACGGGCATGCTGAGGCTCGGCAAGCCGTTCGGCCGCGAGGCGCTGCACCGGGCGATCAGCACGGCCATGCGGCGCACGCCCCCCAATGTCGTCAACCTGTCGTCCCGGCTGCGATGACACCGGAATAATGTCGACGGCACGGTGACATTTGCCGGTTGCGCGACTATATCAACAAGCGTCCAGGGGAGCCTCGTCAGGAGGCTGAGAGGCCATCGGCGCGTCGGTGACGCGGCATGGCGACCCTTTGAACCTGATCCAGTTGAGACTGGCGGAGGGAGGCGTGCATGACATCCCCGAATGGAGCGCATGACGGAGCGGTGACAGGCCGTGCCGCCAATGCGATGCGTGTCACCGTGGTCGGTGCCGGCGTGGCCGGGCTGACCTGCGCCCATGCGTTCGCCCAGCGCGGCGCGCAGGTGACCGTGATCGAACGCAGATCGGGCTCCGGGCAGGGCTGCTCCTGGTATGCGGGCGGCATGCTGGCGCCGTGGTGCGAGCGCGAGAGCGCCGAGCCGCTGATCGCCGAGCTCGGTCTCGAGTCGCTGGACTATTGGCGGCGCGAGGTGCCGGACGTGCCGAACGAGGGCAGCCTGGTGCTCGCCCAGCCGCGCGACCTGCCCGACCTGAGGCGCTTCTCGCGCCGCACGGAAGGCTATGAATGGGTCGACGGCGCGCGCATCGCGGCGCTGGAGCCGGACCTCGAGGGGCGTTTCGACCAGGGACTGTTCTTCCCGACCGAGGCGCATCTGGAGCCGCGCAAGGCGCTCGCCGCGCTGACCCGCCGGCTGACCGACGAGTTCGGCATCGACATGCGCTTCGAGGCCGACGGGTCGGACGGGGCGGGCGACGAGGCCGATCTGGTGGTCGATTGTCGCGGCCTCGCCGCGCGCGACCAGCTCGCGGATCTGCGCGGCGTGAAGGGCGAGATGCTGGTGCTCTATTCCACCGAGATCGCGCTGAAGCGCCCGGTGCGGATGCTGCACCCGCGCATCCCGGTCTACATCGTGCCGCGCGGCGACGGGCATTTCATGATCGGCGCCACCTCGATCGAGAACGACGAGCGCGGGCGCGTCACCGGGCGCTCCATGCTGGAGCTGCTGGGGTCGGTCTATGCGCTGCACCCCGCGTTCGGAGAGGCCGAGATTGTTGAGATCGGCGCGGATGTGCGCCCGGCCTTCCCGGACAACCTTCCGCGCCTTCGCCGGCGCGGCAAGACCATCTATGTGAACGGGCTGTATCGCCACGGCTTCCTAGCGGCGCCGGCGCTGGCGCGCCGGGCGGCGGAACTGGCGTTCGACGGGACCCGTTTCCCGGAGGTTATGGATGAAGATCCTCGTGAATGGTGAATCGGCCGACACCCGGGCCGGCACGCTCGCCGAGCTTCTCGGCGAGCTGGGCCTCGGCGAGGCCATCGTCGCGACGGCGCTGAACGGCGCCGTGGTACGCGCGGTCAAGCGCGCGGCAACGCCGATCGCTTCCGGCGATCGCGTGGAAATCCTCGCTCCGATGCAGGGAGGCTGAGATGGACGCTCTGACACCCAATGCGGCCGGCCTTGCCGACGCCGTGGAATTCTATGGCACGCGCGTGACCTCGCGGCTGCTGCTGGGCACCGCGCAATATCCCTCGCCCGCCATCCTCTCCGAGGCGATCCGCGCCAGCGGTGCGGAGATCGTCACCGTCTCGCTGCGGCGCGAATCCGGGGCCGCCAAGGCGGGGCAGAGCTTCTGGCAGATCATCCGCGACCTTGGCGTGAAGGTGCTGCCCAACACCGCCGGCTGCAAGACGGTGAAGGAAGCCGTCACCACCGCCGAGATGGCGCGCGACCTGTTCGACACGCCCTGGGTCAAGCTGGAGGTGATCGGCGAGGACGACACGCTCCAGCCCGACGTGTTCGGCCTCGTCGAGGCCGCGCGCATCCTCTCGCGCGACGGCTTCCAGGTGTTCCCCTACACGACCGACGACCTTGTCGTCGCCGAGAAGCTGATCGCGGCCGGCTGCGAGGTGCTGATGCCCTGGGGAGCGCCGATCGGCTCCGGCCGGGGGCTCAACAATCCCTACGGCCTGCGCTCGCTGCGCGCCCATTTCCCGCGCGTGCCGCTGGTGGTCGATGCGGGCATCGGCCTGCCCTCGCACGCCGCGGCGGCGATGGAGATGGGCTATGACGCGGTTCTGCTCAACACCGCGGTCGCCAAGGCGGGCGATCCGGTGCGCATGGCGCGCGCCTTCGCCCGCGCCATCGAGGCCGGGCGCGAGGCGGTGATCGCCGACCCGATGGAGGTGCGCGACATGGCCGCGCCGTCCACCCCGGTGATGGGCCGCGGCGTTTTCGGCGAGTGAGTTGTCCGGCAGGCAGGTTATGAAGCTCGATCCCTTCTATCTCATCGTCGACCGGGCCTCCTGGCTGCCGCGACTTCTGCCGCAGGGCGTGAAGCTGGTGCAGCTTCGCGCCAAGGACATGGAGCAGTCCCAGCTTCGCAGCGAGATCGCCGAGGCGCGCGACATCTGCCTGCGCTACGGCGCCCAACTCGTCGTCAACGACTACTGGCGGCTCGCCATCGAGGAAGGGTGCGATTTCGTCCATCTCGGCCAGGAGGACCTCGCCGAGGCCGACGTGGCGGCGATCCGGCGCGCCGGGCTCAAGCTCGGCATCAGCACCCATGACGAGGACGAGCTGGAGACCGCGCTGAAGGCGGAGCCCGACTATGTCGCGCTCGGCCCGGTCTACCCGACCATCCTGAAGAAGATGCGCTGGGATCCGCAGGGGCTGGAGCGCATCACCCAGTGGAAGCGCCGCATCGGCGACATACCGCTGGTGGGTATCGGCGGGCTGACCATCGCCCGCGCCGAGGGCGTGTTGCGGGCCGGCGCCGACAGCGTCGCCGTCGTCACCGACGTGCTGCTGAACGAAAATCCCGAAGTGCGCGCACGCGAATGGGTGGTCGCCACCCGCGAGGCGCCCATCTAGCGCGGCGTCCGGCGAAACGGGCTTTCCTGGCGTGTGGACCGGCTGGCGTTCGTGGTAATTTTTCCCGGTGCGGGAATACCGGGTGCGGCCCGCGCCGTGTCCGATCCGTTTTGCGTTCCTGAGTGGCATGAGCGAAACGCGCGCGCCGCGTCCCGGCAGGCTCCAGCGCGGGTGAAGTGCATTGCGTCGGATGGTCTTCGCTGGCGGCGTTACGCGCCGCTTGCAGGTTGTGTCTCGGCCCCCTAAAGGTATCGGGATCATGTGCGCTCTGGAGTGGACTCCGCATTGATGATCGAGCTCATTCTGCATATCGGCATGGGAAAGACGGGAACCACGTCGATCCAGTATGCCCTGGGCTCGAATCATGGCTGCCTGAGCCGACAGCGCACCCAATATCTGGGGTTGTGGTTCGACCTGATCGATCCGCGCTTCTCCGGCGACATGGGACATGAGGCCTTCGGCGCGCTCTCCGAGGCCGAGATGCGACGGGCCGCCGGAATTTTCGTAAAGCGGCTCGAGCGGTTGCGGGCGGAATCGGGGATCACGCGGTTCATCATTTCCAACGAGGCGATCTATGGCCTCACCGAGGAGAACTGCACTCGTCTGGCCGATCACTTCGCGCCCTTCATCGCCACGCTCAGGAAGCATCTGAAGGTCCGGATCATCGTCTATGTGCGCGATCCGTATGACTGGCTTCCCTCGGCCTATACGCAGTGGGGAATTCACCACAAGATCATGCGGGGTCCCGTGCGGCCCTATGGCGAGCTGGCCCGCGCGCTGGTCGGCACCTATGCGGGGCTGCTGCGGTGGAAACACCATCATCCCGACTTGCTGGAGGTGCGCCGCTTCGACAAGTCGATCGACGTGGTCGACGATTTCTGCTCGACCGTCGGCATAGAGCTCGAGAACGCGCAGGACCGGGTGCTCGAACGCTCCTCCGTCCCGGAATCGGTGTTCAGGTTCGTCTTCAACAGCGGCTTCGAGGAGGAAGCCGTGCCGGAGCGGTTCGACATCGCCATGGGTGGGCTGAGCCTTTCCAACGCGCCGACGCTCCACGAGGTCATCTGCGACGGCTTCTGCTATCGCGAGACGGCTGACATTCTCGAGGACAACCGCCAGATGTTCTCCTCGATCCGCGACAGCATCGGGATCGACTTCCTTTCCGGGCCGCTGAACGCCGAGCTGCCAAAGGAGGGGCCGGTGCGGGAACGCCTGGTAGAACAGCTCGTCTATGTCGTAGCGGCCCAGTCGGACCGGATCGCCTCGCTGGAGGCGGCGGTGGAGAAGCTCAAGGGGCGACGGGGGCGGCGGGTGCGCCGGCTGCTCGGGCGCATCGGCGCCTCGTTTCCCGACATGATGCGCACGAAGACCGTGCGCTAGCCGCGCGGGTGGCGCGGGCGGCTACTCGTTCGCCCGGTGCCGGCGATAGGCAAGGCCCCGATCAGGCCTATTCCGCGGCGAGCGACGTGCCGGCGAAAGCGCGCTCCATCTCGCGGCGCAGGCGGATGATGGGGCTGTCGCCCGCATCGACGTCCGCCCAGCCGACGACCTCGCCGGCGGGGATGTCGCGCTTCAGGGTCATGTGGTGGGCGAGACCGATCGGCAGCGCGCCGCGCGCGAGCGAGGTGGCGGCCGGCAGCAGCTTGCCCCACACGGTGAAGCCGCCTTCGCCGTCCAGCACCTCGCCGGCCTTCAGCCCTCGCTTGGTGACCGCGACGACGTCGCCATTGAACGCGTCCGTGGTGCCGGTCGGCTCGCCGCGCAGCGCGGCCGAGGCGACGCTGACGCCGAGTTCCAGCCCGATCAGGTGATTGGGGCGGTAGAGTGCGGTGTAGCGGCCGGTGGAATCGGTCACCACGCCATATTCCTTGAAGCAGCGCCGGGCATAGTCGCCGCTCGGGCCGGGGTCGGCCTCGAACACGACATAGACGCCCCAGCGCAGGTCCCGGTAGACCGGGCGCCCGTCGCGCTCCAGGCTGGAGATCGTCTCGACGATGCCCGCCTGCTCCATCAGCCCGCCCGCCGCGCGAGGGCGCAGGATGGCGGCGAGGTCGTCGACGCCGCAGGGCGGGAAGACGAGCCCGTCCGACGGTGCCCGCAGCCCGGCAGCATTGGCGATGGCGGCCATCTCGATCGCCGACTTGGTGCCGTCGAGGAATGAATTGAACATCTGCGGGTTCATGCCGCCCTCGGCCGCCTGCTCGGGGGTGAGGCCGTAATGGTCCCACACCGTATCGGGCGTCGAAGCGTGATATGCGGGCAGGTACTTCGTACCCTTGCCGGCGGCCACCACCGAGAAGCCGCAGCAGCGTGCCCAGTCGACCATCTCGCACACCAGCGCCGGCTGGTCGCCATAGGCCATGGAATAGACGATGCCCGCCTGTCGGGCGCGGGCGGCGAGCAGCGGGCCGACCAGCGCGTCGGCCTCCACCGTCACCATCACGATGTGCCGGCCGTGCTCGATCGCCTTGAGCGCGTGGGCGGCGCCGGCCGCCGGGCTGCCGGTCGCCTCGATCACCACGTCGAGCCCGTCGGCCGTGATCAGCGCCTCGGCATCCTCGGTCAGCATGGTGCGGCCGGTGCGGCGCGCCTCGTCGAAGGAGGCGGCGATGGCGGCGTCCGCGTCCCAGCCGGTCCGCTCCAGCGCCGCCCGGGCGCGGGGCGCGGACAGGTCGGCGATGCCGAGCAGGTGCAGGCCGGGCGTGGTGCGCACCTGCGACAGGAACATGGAGCCGAACTTGCCGGCGCCGATCAGGCCGACGCGGACCGGGCGGCCGGCATCGGCGCGCTCTTTGAGCAGGCGGGCGAGATTCATGGGACGCGTTTCCTCCTGGCGAAGCGCCCTGCGGCGCTTTTGTTACGGGGCGCCCCTTGATGGGCGCTCCATTTGCGGGACCTTCCGGCGCGTCCCGTCGGTCGGTTGCCGGCGCGGGTCTGGCGACCCGCGCGGCCGTTCCTAGCCGGCGACGGCCCGGTTCTGGGCCGGGCGCTCGGCGGGAGCCGTGCTGGCGTTGGAAGCCCCGTTCGCGGCTCCATTGTTGGCGGTCGGCGCCTTGGCGGAATCGGCCGCCTTGCCGGTGTCGCCCGCCTTGGCGGCCTTTTCCTGCAGCGCGCGGATGCGGTCGGCGAGCGGGAGCGGACTGTTCTTCTTGCGCTTGCCCGCGGGCGCGGCCGCCAGCAGGGCGTCGATCGGCGAGTCGGGGCCTTCCAGCGCCGCGGTGAGGCGGGCCACCTCGGCGGCGATGTCGCTGATGCGCTCGCGTAGCTGCGCGCCGTCATCGGCGTCCTCCGGCACGCCGGCGGCGGTCGGGATCAGCGCGTCGAGGCGCTTCTGCAGCTCGGCGCGGTCCTCGCGCGCCTTCGCCAGCGCCCCTTCCAGCATCGCCTTCTCGGCGCGCACCATCTCGGCGGCGTCGTTCGCCTGGCGGGCGGCGGCCTCAGCGCTCGCCTGCGCGGCGCGGGCCGATCCGGTGACCTCCCGCGCGTCGGTCTCGACGGCGTCGCGCCGGGCCTCGGCGCTGCGGGTGCGCTGCTCCAGAGAGTCCGCGCGCAGGCTCAGCGCGGCGACTTCGGCCCGCAGCGCGGCGGCTTCGGCGCTGACGGTGCCGAGCTCGTTCTCGGTCTCGGCGAGGCGGGTCTTGAGGTCGCGATTGCTCGTCACCTCGACCGACAGGCTCTCGGAGGTGGCGCGCAGCGTGGTGCGCTCGGTCTCGAGATGGGCATTGGTCGCGGCCAGCAGCCGCTCGAGCTCGGCGACGCGGCCGTGAAGCGTGCCGCGCTCGGTGGTCAGCGCGACATGCTCGATCTTGAGCTCGTTCTCGCGCGAGGTGGTCTCGTCGAGATCCTGGCGGGCGGTGGCGAGCTCGGCGAGCGTGGCGGCAAGCCGGGCGCGCGTCTCCTCCAGCTCGCGCTCGCGCAGGGCAAGGCTCTCGCTGGTCTCGACGTCCTTTTGGGTGAGGCTGTCGTGGCGGGACTGCAGGTCCTGGAGCCCGGCCAGCGCCTCGTCGAGGCTGGCCTTGCGCGCGCGCAGCTCCTCGTCCCGGCGGGTGACGTCGGCGAACAGCTCGGCGGCGCGGGCCTGATGGCGGTCGACCTCCAGCTCGAGCCGGCGGGTCTCGACGGCGAACTCGGCGCGCTGCTCGTCCTTGTCGGCCTGGATCTCGGCCAGCGTGACGGGAATGGCGTTCTCGACGCGGCGGCGGGTGAGCCGGACCGCGCGGCGCCAGACCGCCGGCAATACCAGCAGCGCCAGCAGCGTCGCGGTCAGGAAGCCTATCGCGGCATACATGATCGGCTCGATCATGTGCGGTCTCACCTCGTGCGTGGCGTGTCGGGCGTGTCGATCGGCACAGCCTAGCGGCCAACGGTTACAAACACCAAAACGGCCGGGGTCACCCCGGCCGCTATCCTGCAACGCCCCGTTAACTCAGAACGGATTCCAGGTCGCGGTGGGCGTGAACTTGAGGTAGCCGATATTGGCGCCCAGTCGCACACCGACGCCGGAGCGGATCGGTACCACCACGATATTGTCCGAGGCGAGGGCCGTCATGCCGAATCCGGCGACGAAATAGGCCGAGCCCGAAATGCCGCCGAAGCGGCGGAAGATGTCGTTTATCGAGTTCAGATTGTAGACCAGGATCATGGTCCGCGCGCCGTCGCCGCCGAAGTCCCAGCCGAGCGAGGGCCCCTGCCAGAACACCTTCACGTCGCCGGCATTGCGGGTGTAGAGCGTACCCTCGCCGTAGCGCAGGCCGCCGACGAAGGCGCCGGAGCCCTCCTGGCCGAGGATGTAGCCGTTCGGCTGGCCCCACTGGTTGACCGCCTTCTCGATCGACAGGGCGAGGCCGCGCGAGACCTCGCCGAAGAAGCCGTGGCCCTGCTGGAGCAGTTCGTCGCTGGAATAGGTGCTCTGGGCCGGCGCGGCGGCGGGCTGCTGGTACTGGCCCTGCGGATACTGCCCCTGCGCGTACTGGCCCTTGCCGGCCGGGGCCTGGGCATAAGGACCCTGGCCGTACGGGCCCTGATTGTACTGTCCCTGGTTGTACTGGCCCTGGGGATACTGGCTCTGGCGGGGCTGGCTCTGGGCGTAGGGGTCTTGCGCATATTGGGCCTGCGCGGGCGCTGCGGCGATGGGTATGGCGGCGAGCGAGGCGAGGCAGGCAAGAAGGGCGCGCAAGGTCGGCATTGGCGGTCTCGCGTTCTGATCTGAAGACGTGTGCAACGGCCGTGAGGGCCGCCGGCCCGGGTATCATTAGCATGGAGTAAGACCTTAGGAAGGCGTCGGGGGCGCCCTCGCGCCCGGTTGCGCGCGGGTGTGATCCACAAGCCTCGCCCCGGACGTCGCCGCGACCTCACGCAACGTCCCGGCGCGTTCTCCTGCCTCGCGGCGCCCGCCGGTGCCGGCGCACCGGGCGAGCGGACAGGGTACGGGACGAGGCTCGGCGCGAGGTTGGCGGGAGCAGGCGCGCGGTGTATCCAGCGATGAAACCGCGCCGCGCCACAGCCGGTGATTCGTCCAGATCCGACAGACAGAGGGACGCGATGACGACCGCCATCGACCTCGACAAGCTCGACCTTGCCGCCCTTTTGTGCTCGCGCGTGTGCCACGACGTGATCAGCCCGGTGGGCGCGATCGTGAACGGGCTCGAGGTGCTCGAGGACGAGGACGACCCGAGCATGAAGGCGTTCGCGCTCGACCTCATCGCCAAGAGCGCCAAGCAGGCCTCCGCCCGGCTCCAGTTCGCGCGGCTCGCCTTCGGCGCCGCCGGCTCGGCGGGTGCACAGATCGACACCGGCGACGCGGAGAACGTCGCCCGCGGCTTCATCCAGGACGACCGCACCAGCCTCGAATGGAGCGTGCCGCGCGCGCTGCTGCCGAAGAACAAGGTCAAGCTGCTGCTCAACCTGCTTCTGGTCGCCGTCTCCACCATTCCGCGCGGCGGGCGCATCGCGCTGAGCGCGACCGGGGAGGGCGAGGCGGGCGGCTTCCAGCTTCGCAGCGAAGGCAGCCACGCGCGCATTCCCCCGCATCTGGCGGACCTCTTGGCCGGCAACGCGCCCGATGGCGGCATGGTCGATGCGCACGCCATCCAGCCCCATTATACCGGCCTGCTGGCGCGGGCGACGGGCTTCGCCATCCGGCTCTCGCATGAGGGCGATGCGGTGGCGATCACGGTCGAGACGGCCTGAGCCCGATTCACCCAGCGGCATCTTTCAGAAGACATTAACGCGATCGGGGGAAAACTCTGGCTGCGCGCCCTGCGTGGGGCGCGTGAGTTGAGTTTACCCGTGGTTGCCCATGTTGATGCCCGACGCCGATCGCTTCCTGTCCGCCACTGCCCGCCCGGTGCGAGTTCCACCGGCGCCGGAGCGTGCGCAGGTGCTCGTCTTTTCGCTGCACGGCATGCAGTTCGCGCTGCCAGCGAGCCGCGCCATCAACGTGATGCCGCTCTCCGGCGAGCGCTGGGACCGCATGGCCCGCATGGCGCAGGCGGGAACGCTCGGCACCAGCGGGCTGCCGCTGGTGCGCCTTTCCGACCGGCTCGGCCGCGCGGAGGCGATCGGGCCGGGCGAGGGGGCGCTGGTTCTGTTCGGCACGGAAGGGCGGGTGCGCGCGACGCTGCTGCTCGACGCCATGCCGCAGCGCGTGACGGCCGAGGTGGCGACGCTGCCGGCCGACTGGCGCGACCGCTTCGCGCCCTGCGAGGACATGATCGCCGGTATCGCCCGGCTGGCCGATGGCAGCCAGGCGGCGCTGCTCGACATGCCGATGGGCATCGCCGCGGCGCGCCCACGGGTGAGCGTGCCCTGCGCGCGTGACACGGCCCATCTTCTGGTACGCGCCGGAAGGCGCGAGCTCGAGGCGGTGCGCGTGGCCGCGCTGCGCGGGATGAACCCGATCGACGGGCGCAGCGGGCGCATGCTGCTGCTGCTCGGCGGGGAAGGCGAGGCGGTGGCGGTCGACGAGGTGGTCGGGCTGGCGCCGGCCGGGCGCATCGAGCGGCTCGGCGGCGAACGCTTCCTGGTGACGGGCGAGACCCGCTATCGCCTGCTTGAGCCGGGCGAGACCGTGCCGAGCACGACCGGGGCGGCGCGCGTGCTGCTGACCGCGCCGCAGGGGCCGGGGCGGGCGCTCATGGGCGACATCGTTCGCTCCATGGGGCACGACGTGTCGCTGGCCGACGACCCGCGCGCGGCGCGGCTGGCGGGCGATCGCTTCGACGTGGTGCTGGTCGACCTCGACGCCTATGAACTGGCCGGCCAGATGGACGGGGGCCGTGCCCGGCGCATCGGCTTCACGGCCGGGGGGCACCCGCCGGTGCCGGACGGCTTCGACGCCGTGGTGCCGGCCGGCGACGGCGTGGCGCTGGTCGCGGCGCTGCTGGTCCGGCGCGCCCGCGCCGCCTGATCTCCCTATCGTTCACGGTCGCGGCATCCGGCAACGCCCCTGCTTTCCGGCGGCAGCGGCGGTGATATCCTCGCGCCGTTGATCCTCGGAGCGAGCCCTTTCCCGCATGCACATCGTCCGGCTCTGGTTGCGGCTTTCGCGGCTGGTCGTCGCCCTGCTGGCGCTGGGGGCGATGCTCGCCGCCCCTTCGGGCGCGATGGCGGCCATGTCGGCCCCGCCGATGCCCTGCCACGCGGCGGAAACGGCCGTCGGCATGGCGATGAAGGGCGATATGTCCGCCGGCCATGACGCGGGCGCTCCTCTCGCGACCACGCACGACCATGCCGGCATGGCCGGAGCGGGCCTGCCAACCGGCCCGGGGCGGGCCATGCTCTTCCTGCATCTGTGCTGCGCGCTCGGCCAGCTCGCGATGGCGCCGTCGGACGGGGCGGGCCTCGCCCGTCCCGAGGCACGCCCGCTCGCCTTCGACGCGGCCGCGTCCCGCCTTCCCGCCGGCTGGACGCTCGCCATCCCGGAGCCTCCGCCCCGTTCCGTCTGACCGCATGCCCAAGCGCCGGGCGTCCATGCGGGCGCCCGATCACACGGAACAGACGGAGATTCCAATGAGAACCCTGATCACGGCGGCGCTCGGCGCCGCAGCCATCCTCGCGCTTCCCACGCTAGCGGCTGCCCAGAGCAGCCCGATGCCGATGGACCCCGGCACGATGAAGCAAGGCACCATGGAGCCCGGCACGATGGAGCCTGGCGCCATGGGGCACGGCGCCATGGGGCACGACATGTCGATGCCGGGAGGCGTGGCGAGCGGCTCGACCCGCGCCTTCGAGGAGGCCAATGAGCGCATGCACCACGACATGGGGATCGAATATTCCGGCAATGCGGATGTCGATTTCGTGCGCGGCATGATCCCCCATCACATGGGGGCGGTCGAGATGGCGCGGGTCGAGCTCCAGTTCGGCAAGGATCCCGAGCTGCGCAAGCTGGCCGAGGACATCATCGCGGCGCAGGAGAAGGAGATCGCCTTCATGAAGGGCTGGCTGGCCGGCAACGCCAAATAGCCGTGCCTTCCCACGGTGCCGGGCCGGCCATGCCGCGCCCGGTGCTTCGCCCGAGGGCGCCAAAAACGAAAACCCCGCCGTGAGGCGGGGTTTTTTGCGATCGGGAAGGGGAGGCCGGTTCAGGCCGGGATGCGCTGGGGCTCCTCGCCCATGTCGCGCAGCACGTAGCCGCGGCCCCATACGGTCTCGATGAAATTGTGGCCCTGCGAGGCGTTGGCGAGCTTCTTGCGCAGCTTGCAGATGAAGACGTCGATGATCTTCAGCTCGGGCTCGTCCATGCCGCCATAGAGATGGTTGAGGAACATCTCCTTGGTGAGCGTGGTGCCCTTGCGCAGGGAAAGCAGCTCCAGCATCTGGTATTCCTTGCCGGTGAGATGCACGCGGTTGCCCGCGACCTCGACCGTCTTGGTGTCCAGATTGACCACTAGGTCGCCGGTGATGATGACCGACTGGGCATGGCCCTTGGAGCGGCGCACGATGGCGTGGATGCGGGCCACCAGCTCGTCCTTGTGGAACGGCTTGGTGAGATAGTCGTCGGCGCCGAAGCCGAGGCCCTTCACCTTGTCCTCGATGCCGGCGAGGCCGGAGAGGATGAGGATGGGCGTCTTCACCTTGGCGACGCGCAGGCCCTTCAGCACGTCATAGCCCGACATGTCGGGAAGGTTCAGATCCAGCAGGATGATGTCGTAATCGTAGAGCTTGCCGAGATCGACACCCTCTTCCCCGAGATCCGTCGTGTAGACGTTGAAGCTCTCGGACTTGAGCATCAGCTCGATGCTCTGCGCGGTCGCGCGGTCGTCCTCGATGAGCAAGACGCGCATGCCAATCCCCTTCCCTCGCCATGGCCCCGGGGGTTTTCAGCGCTCAATCGGACAACTCCCGTACCGAGCGTGACCCCACCCCGCGCCCGGCCCAGCACACCGATTCGTTCTTCCGTGCGATATGGGTAACAAAATCTGATTCCCGAGCACAAGCGGGAACTCGAATTTTCTTCGAGTCTTCCCGCAAGAGGCTGGCAGCGAACCAGAAAATTTGAACTCAGTCGCTAAAGTCGAACGTTAAGATGCACCCATAAGTGAGTCAGCCGACTCTGCTTTTGGCATTGATCGGCAGTCCACACCGGACGATGACGCGATCATTAATGAGGCCGGTAAACAAATCGTTTCCATCGCCTTGAAGAGTCGTGGATTCCCGTGCCGCGGTACCTTTAAGGCGCAAAGAGTAAGGAAGCGGCAACATCTGTTGGCGATCATGAGGCTGCCGCCGCGTAAGGGCGGACCGAACCGGATGCGTGCCCGCCAGCCGAAAGAGCCCGGCGTGCATACGGCCCGAGCAGGAGTAAAGCCGGCCATGAAGTCGCTCGATACAATCGTCCGCCTCAAGCGGTTCCAGATGGAAGAGAAGCGTCGCCATCTGGTGCAGATCCAGACCATGATCGCGGATTTCGACCGCATGGCGCGTGATCTGGAGCGCGAGATCGAGGCCGAGGAGCAGCGCTCCGGCATCGTCGACACCCAGCATTTCGCCTATTCGACCTATGCCCGCGCCGCCGCCAACCGGCGCGACAATCTGCGCCGCTCGGCCGACGAGCTGAAAGGCCAGCTCGACGAGGCGCAGGTCGCGCTCGACGCCGCGCGCGAGGAACTGGAGAAGGTCGAGGCGCTGAGCGAGCGCGAGCGCGCCGACACGCCGGTCGAGATCGCCCCGCGCAATGCCGGCGGGCGCGCCCGCGCCGTCCTCGGCGCCTGAGGCGCCGTCCTTTCAGTCGATCAGAGGGGCATGGGGCGCGGCATCGGCCGCCAGAAGCCCCGACAGGCGCGGATCGTGCGCCACCTCGATGGCCCTCGCATAGGGCACGAAGCCGGCCCGCCGGTAGAACTCCACGGCGCCCTGCATGTCGAGCGTGCAGGTGTGGACATGCACCCGGCGTGGATCAGCCGCCCAGGCCAGCGCCAGGGCGCGGTTCATCATGAAGCTTCCCGCGCCGCTGCCCACCATCTCCGGCACCACGCCGAAAAAGGCCAGCTCCACCTCGCCCGGCCGACGGAAGTCGAGCTCCAGCAGGCCGACCTCCGCGCCGGCACGCTTCAGCACGTAGACGCCCACCAGAGGGTCGGCGAGCAGCGCGCCGAGTGCCGCCTCGTCCATCTCCAGCCGCGAGAACCACAGCCAGCGCTCGCCCACGCGGCGGAACAGCGCACGGTACCAGCGCGGATCGGGCGAGGGGACCTTCTCCAGCACCAGGTCGTGGCCCGGCTTCTCGGGCAGCGGCGGCGACGGCGCCTTCATTTCCATGAAGGTCACGATCGCCGCGATGCTGCCCGCCGGCAGGGGCGTATAGCCGTCGAGCTCGAGCGCCGGGGCGGCTTTGGCCGGGTGGTCGGAGGTCGTCATTCGGGTGCCCTGATGAACCGCTTGCGCTATATCATGAGCGTGCGCGGCGGGCTTCACAGGCCGGTAATTTCCGATATTATGCGGATAATTATATTCAATACATAAAATGAGAGTGAATTAATGACGGTGGCGGTCACCATCGAAGAGGTCGGCAAGTCGTTCGGCAGCGGCACGCCCGCGCTCGCCGGCATCTCGCTCGACGTGGCGCCGGGCGAGCTGGTGGCGCTGCTCGGCCCGTCCGGGTCGGGCAAGACCACGCTGCTGCGCATCGTCGCCGGGCTGGAGCAGCCGAGCACGGGGCGGGTGCTGTTCAATGGCGAGGACGCGCTGTCGGTGCCGGTGCGCCGGCGCGGCATCGGCTTCGTGTTCCAGAACTACGCGCTATTCCGGCACATGACGGTGGCCGAGAACGTCGCCTTCGGCCTGCGCTCGCGCCCGCGCGCCCAGCGCCCGCCCGAGGCCGAGATCAAGGGCCGGGTGGCGGACCTGCTCGCGCTGGTGCAACTCGAAGCCTTTGGCGGGCGGTTCCCGGCCCAGCTTTCGGGCGGCCAGCGCCAGCGTGTGGCGCTCGCCCGCGCGCTCGCCATCGAGCCGCGGGTGCTGCTGCTCGACGAGCCGTTCGGCGCGCTCGACGCGCTGGTGCGCAAGGAACTGCGCCGCTGGCTGCGCGAACTCCATGACCGCACCGGCCACACCACGCTGTTCGTCACCCACGACCAGGAGGAGGCTCTGGAGCTCGCCGACCGCGTGGTGGTGATGGGCCGCGGCCGGATCGAGCAGGTCGGCACGCCCGACGATGTCTATGACCGCCCGGCCACCGCGGCCGTGTTCGGCTTCATGGGCGAATCGAGCCGTATCGAGGTCGATGTGCGCGAGGGCGTCGCGGTCGCCGGCTCCACGGCCATCGCCGCCGCGACCCAGCCGGTGCCGGACGGGCCGGGCCTGCTCTATGTGCGCCCGCACGACATCTCGCTCGGCCTGCCGGGCACGCCCGGGCTGAGGGGCGAGGTGCGCGCCTTCCGCCGCCACGGCGCGATCCGCCGGGTCGAGGTGGAGGTCGGCAACGCGCTGTTCGAGGCCGACATCGCCCCGACCGTGCGGGTGCCGATCGGCGAGAAGGTGGCGGTGCGGCTGGACCGGGCGCGGCTGTTCGCGTCCGGCGGGCCGGGCGTCGACTGCCGCCCGCCGCCGCCCCAGCAGCCGGGCGATTACGCGATCTGAGAACCCCGCCGGCGCCCCCGTGCGGGCGCCGTCCGGTCAGCGCGGCTTGAGGAGGTAGGCCGCCTCGTGGGCGGGATGGCCGCCTTTCAGCCCACCCTTCATCTCGTGCATCTCGGCGCAGGCGACGTGGTAGGCGGCGCCGTAGTGGCGGCGCACCTCGTGCTCGGTCACCGAGAAGGGCGGGCCGATCGCCAGCGAGGGGTCGTATTCGAAGGTGATCAGAAGCTGCGGCGCGTGCCGGGTCACGGCCGCCAGATGGGCGGCGTAGCGCCCGCGCATCGGCTCGGGCAGGGCGACGAGGGCGGCGCGGTCATAGACGCCGGCGACCTCGCCCAGCGTCTCGCGGTCGAGATCGAGGAAATCGCCGACGAAGACGGTGAGCCGCCCCGCCTCGAAGCGCTCCAGCGGCCCCTGGTCCGTCACTTCGGGGTCGAGCCCCAGTTCGGCGAAGAGCTGCTCCACCGCCAGCCGGCTCAGCTCGGCGCCGACCACGGCGTAGCCCTGTCCCAGCAGCCAGTGAACGTCGCGGCTCTTCCCGCACAGGGGCACGAAGACGCGGGCGCCAGGCGCGAGGCCGAGCGCGGAAAAGTGGCGCAGCAGCAGCGCGTTGGTCTCGCCCTGGTGGAAGCCGATCTCGTCGCTCCGCCACTTCCGATGCCAGAATTCCTCGTCCATCGCAGCGACCTCCGGAGTGTGCGCGGGCGGCGCGCCCACGGTTCCGCATCCATAGGCCAGCCTCCGGCGCCGTTCAATCGGCCGGAAGTCGCGGCGTCACGGGCCGGTGCGGCGGATGAAGGCGCCGAAGGCGCGCGGGCCGTCGGCGACCGGGATGTCGGCGAGGAGCTTCAGCGTCTTCGCGTCGATCACGCCGAGCGTGTTGGTCTCCCAGTTGGCGACATAGACCAGCGTCCCGTCGCGGCTCGCCGCGATGCCCTCGGGATAGTCGCCGACCGGGATGGCGGCCAGCTTCTCGAAGCTCGTCACGTCGAACACGGTGACGGTCGAGGCGTACTGGTCGGTGCTGAAGGCGCGGCCCTGCGCCAGCGCCACCACATAGGGATGGTCGCCCACCGGCACGGTGGCGACGACCTTGCGCGCGGGAATGTCGATCACGCTGACGTCGTTCGAGACCACGTTGGCGGTGTAGGCGCGCTTGCCGGCCGCGTCGATGGTGACACCGAAGGGCCGTGTGCCGACGGCGACGGTGGCGACGCGCTTGAGGCTCGCCGTGTCGATGAGGCTCACCTGGTTGGAATCGCGGTCGGCGGAGAGCAGCAGCCGGCCGTCCGGCGTCACGGCGAGGCCGGAGGGGGAGTCGCCCACCTTCACCTCGCCGGTGATCGCCCCGCTCGCGGCGTCGACCGCGACGATGCGGTGCTGGTACCAGTCGGCGACATAGACCGGGCTGCCGGAAGGATGCACCGCGACGCCGAGCGGCCCGCCGCCGACATCGACGCGGTGCAGCACCTTGCGGGCGGCCGCGTCGATGATGGTCAGTGTCTTGCCGTCCGGCGAGGTGACGAAGGCGCGGGCGCCGTCGGGGGAGACGGCGATGCCGGCCGGCTTGCCGGGAATCGGCAGCGTCGCCACTACCTTGCGGGTGGGCAGGTCGACGATGGAGAGCATCTCCGCCGGCTGCGAGGTGACGAAGGCCTCGTCCGCCCGCGCGCCGGGCGCCGCCGTCAGCGCGGCGCCGAGGAGGGCGGCCGGCAGAAGCGCGCGGAGCCGGCGGGCGGCGGGGCGCGGGAGATGGGCTGCAAGGCGATGCGGCATGGAGCTTTTCCTGCCTTCCGGGCGCTCTTCGCGAGAAGGGGGCCGAGGCGTGCCATGGCTCGGCGGCGAGGCGGTGCCGGCATCCGCGGCACGGGTCCGCGCGGGGCAGATGGCGGGCGGAGGGGCAGGCGTCGGGCACCGGAGGGGGCGCCGAAGGGGCTAGAGGGCGCGCCGCGGGGGCGCGCCCGAAGCGGCGGCTCAGTTTCCGCCTTCGACCTTCTTCTTCAGCCCGGCGAGGCCGGCCTTGTAGACCGCGGTGACCGCCTTGATCGCCGCCTCGTCGTTCAGCTCCGGCGGGGGATCGTTGTTCGGGTAGCCGCGATAGAAGGCGCCCTTCCATTCGACTTCGGACTTCTTGCCGTCGTCGAGCGGGGTCACGGTGAGCCAGGACGAGTAGTTGGTGACCGGGAGCACCTTCACGTCGACCTGCTCGATCCGGTACATCAGCATCATCTTCTCGGGCTCGTACTTGGCGATCACCTCGTCGATGGTGCCGCCCCCCTGAAGAACGAGGCGCCGCTTGGCGCCGACCACGTTGCCGCCCGTGCCCTCGGTCTTCTCGACCGGCGGCAGCCAGCTCATGTCGTGGAACTCGCCGATCACCGCCCAGACCTTGGCCGGGGGCGCGTCGATCTCGATCGTCTCGGTGATCTTCTGGCGGGTCGGCCCGTGCGCGTCGGCGGAGTGCGGCGCGGCCGTGAAGGCGAGGGCAGCCGCCGCGAGCGCGGCGGTAAGCAGCTTGAGTTTCATCGTTTCCATCCCGGAGTGGTCTCGGCCGGGCGTTGGGCGCCCGTTATCCGCAGTCTAGGGAGAGAAACCGGCTTCGTGAACTCTTCTTACGGCTAAAATCGTCGCAGGATATTCTTAGAAGTTCTTAAGAAAATTCTTTGAGAATCCTAAGAAAGGCGGCGCCGAATGCCTCCAGCTTGGCGGCGCCCACGCCGCGTATGCCGCCGAGCTCGGAGCGCGTGCGCGGATGGCCGACGGCCATCTCCTCCAGCGTGCGGTCGGCGAAGATCACATAGGCCGGCACCCCGCGCTCGGCGGCGAGCTCGCGGCGCAGCGCCTTCAGCTTGCCGAGCAGGGCGGCCTCGGCCGGGGGCAGCTCCACCGCGTCCTCGCGCCGCGCATGGCGGTCGCGCTTGTGCCGGGTCGGCGCGCGCAGGGTGAAGGCGCGGGTGCCGGCGAGGATCGAGCTGCCGGCCTCGGTGAGCTCCAGCGCGCCGAAGCGCTGCGGGTCGGCATGCAGCGCGTTGGTGGCGACGAGCTGGCGCAGCAGCGCCCGCCATTCGCTCGCCGGCTTGTCGGCGCCGGCGCCGAACTCGGCCAGCCGGTCGTGGCCGCGCCCGCACACCTGGTCGCTGCGCTGGCCGGTGACGAGGCTCGCTATGTAGGCGGCGCCGTAGCGTTCGCCGCTGGCGCGCACCAGCCGCAGCACGAGCTGGGCCGAGCGGCTGGCGTCCACCACCTTGGGCGGATCGCGGCACACGTCGCAGGCCCCGCAGGCCTTGGCCCGCTCGCCGAAATAGCCCAGCAGCACCGCGCGCCGGCAGGTGACGGCCTCGCAGAAGCCGACCATGGCGTCGAGCCGGCGGGCCTCCACCATCTTGCGCTCGGGCGAGGAATCCTCCTCGTCGAGGAAGCGCCGGCGGGTGGCGATGTCGCCGGCCGAGTAGAGCAGCAGCGCCTCGGACGCCGCGCCGTCGCGGCCGGCGCGGCCGATCTCCTGGTAATAGGCTTCCAGCGTGCCCGGCGCGTCGGCATGCAGCACATAGCGCACGTCCGACTTGTCGATGCCCATGCCGAAGGCGACGGTGGCGACCATGACCACGCCGTCCTCGGCGAGGAACACCTCCTGGTTGGCGGCGCGCGCCTCCGGGCTCATGCCGGCATGGTAGGGCAGGGCGCGGATGCCGAGGCCGGAGAGACGCGACGCGGTCTCCTCCACCTTCTTGCGCGAGATGCGGTAGATGATGCCGGAGACGTTCGGGCGCGCCTTCACGAAGCTCTCGATCTGCCGCACCGGGTCCTTCTTGTCCTCGACGCCGATGAAGATGTTCGGCCGGTCGAAGCCGGAGACGAACACCCGCGCCTGCCCGCCGAACAGGCGCTCCACGATGTCGTCGCGGGTGGCGCGGTCGGCGGTGGCGGTGAGCGCCACCAGCGCGATGTCGGGGAAGATCTCGCGCAGGCGGCCGAGGCCGAGATATTCGTTGCGGAAGGAATGGCCCCATTGCGAGATGCAGTGCGCCTCGTCCACCGCGATCAGGCCGAGCGGCAGGCGGGAGATGGCGGAGAGCATCCGCTCGGTCATCAGCCGCTCGGGGGCGAGGTAGAGCAGGCTGACCTCGCCCGCCGCCACCCGGCGCCAGATGGCGACATTGTCCTCGCGCGACTTCCCGGAATGGATCGCCTCGGCCGCCACGCCCTGCAGCTTCAGCGCGTTCACCTGGTCGTCCATCAGCGCGATGAGCGGGGAGATGACGAGCGAGAGCCCGCCATGCACCAGCGCGGGAAGCTGGTAGCACAGCGACTTGCCGGCGCCGGTCGGCATCACCGCCAGCGTCGGCACGCCGGCGAGCACCGAATCGACCACGTCCTGCTGGCCCGGCCGGAACCGGTCGAAGCCGAACACCTCGGCGAGGCGGCTGCGCTTCAGCGCCTCGATCTCGGGCGGCAGCACGGCGGCGGTGGGCGAAACCATGTTCATCAGGCGGACGTCGTGCTCCGGCTCGTGTCGCGGCTCTTGCCCTCGCGCGGCGGCGCGGAAATGGTGTCAGACGCCGTTCCAACGGATTCGGCGCGCCCGATCCTTCCGACAGAATCACCCGCGATGGCCCTCGACCTTACTCTCGGTTTAACCCTGCTGGCGCTGCTGTGCGAGGCCGCCTTCGGCTATCCGCGCTTTCTGTTCGATCGCATCGGCCATCCGGTGATGTGGATCGGCTGGCTTATCCACCTGCTCGACACCCATCTCAACAGCGAGGCCGACGCGCCGATGGAGCGCCGGCTCGACGGCGTGGCGACGCTCGCCGTCGTGCTGGCGGTGTGCATCGGCGCGGGCGTGGCGCTGCAGGCGCTCGCCCTCGCGCTGCCGGCCGGCTTCGTCATCGCCGCGCTGGCGGGCTCGACCCTGCTAGCGCAGCGCAGCCTCTACGAGCACGTGGCGCGGGTGGCGGACGGGCTGGAGCATGGCCTTGCCGAGGGGCGGGCGGCGGTGGCGCACATCGTCGGGCGCGATCCCGAGGCGCTGGACGAGGCGGGGGTGGCGCGGGCGGCGATCGAGAGCCTGGCGGAGAACTTCTCCGACGGCATCGTCGCGCCGGCGCTGTGGATGGCGGTGGGCGGCATCGCCGGCGCGGTCGCCTACAAGGGCGTGAACACGGCCGACAGCATGATCGGCCACCGCACCCGCCGCTATGCCGAGTTCGGCTGGGCCTCGGCCCGGTTCGACGATCTGCTCAACCTGCCGGCGGCGCGGCTCGCCGGGGTGCTGGTCGGGATCGGGGCGGTGTTCGTGCCGGGCGCCTCGCCGCTGCGGGCATGGCGGGCGATGTGGCGCGACGCCGGCGAGCACCGCTCGCCCAATGCCGGCTGGCCGGAGGCGGCCTTCGCCGGCGCGCTGGGGCTCGCTCTCGCCGGGCCGCGCCAGTATGGCGGGCAGATGAGCGACGACGGCATCATGGGCGCGGGCGGACGGCGCGAATGCACCGCGCAGGACATACGCCGCGCGCTTCGGCTCTACCGCGCGGCGGACGCGGCGACGATCGCGCTGGCGGCGATCGGCTGGCTGGCGGCGGTGCTGGCGATGTGAGGCCTCAGCCGCGCGCCAGCTCCAGCAGCCGGTCGAGATCGACATGGGCGGCGAGATGGGCGGCGAGGGCGTCGAGCGTCTCCTCCACGCCCTCCTCGTAGCGAAGTCCGCTCGGCGGAGCGCCGAGACGCGCGAGCCAGGCGGCGCGCTGGGCATCGTCGGCGAACAGGCCGTGCGCATAGGTGCCCATGACGCGCCCATCGGCCGAGACCGCGCCTTCCGGGCCTTCGCCGTCGATCAGCGCGAAGGGGCGCGCGCGGCCGGGACCTTCGGTCACGCCCATATGCATCTCGTAGCCGCTGAAGCTCACGCTCTCCGCCGTGCCGGTGACGGCGACGAGGCGCTTCTCGCCCGAGAGCACGGTGTCGACCTCGATCAGGCCGAGGCCGGGAACCGTGCCGGGCGGGCCCTCGATGCCGTCCGGGTCGGACAAGGTGCGCCCGAGCATCTGGTAGCCCCCGCACAGGCCGAGCACCCGCCCGCCGCGCCGTACATGGGCGGCGATGTCGATGTCCCAGCCATTGGCGCGCAGCGCGGCGAGGTCCGGTATGGTCGATTTCGAGCCGGGCAGGATGACGAGGTCGGCATCGCCCGGCAGCGCCTCGCCGGGGCGCACGCGCACCACCTCGACCCCCGGTTCGGCGTCGAGTGGGTCGATGTCGTCGAAATTGGCGATGCGCGGCAGCAGCGGCACCGCGATGCGCAGTTTCGCTCCCGGCTTGGCGAGGGGCGCGGCGTCGAGGGCCAGCGCGTCCTCGGCCGGCAGGCGGCGGGCCCCGGGAAAGAAGGGGACGAGGCCGAGCGCTGCCCAGCCGGTGCGGGCGGCGATCTCCTCCATGCCGCTCGCGAACAGCGCCGGGTCGCCGCGGAAGCGGTTGACGAGGAAGCCGCGGATCATCGCCGCGTCCTCCTCCGCCAGCACCGCCCGCGTCCCGACGAGGCTGGCGATGACGCCACCACGGTCGATGTCGCCGATCAGCACGACGGGCACGTTCGCGGCGCGGGCGAAGCCCATATTGGCGATGTCGTTGGCGCGCAGATTGATCTCGGAGGCCGAGCCCGCGCCCTCCACCAGCACGAGGTCGGCCTCGGCGGCGAGGCGCCCGTAGCTCTCCATCACGGCGGCCAGGAGAGAGGGCTTGAGGCGCTGGTAGTCGGCCGCCTTCGCATTGCCGCGGGCGCGGCCCTGCACCACCACCTGCGCGCCGATGTCGCTCTGCGGCTTCAGCAGCACCGGGTTCATGTGGACGGAGGGGGCGACCCGCGCGGCACGGGCCTGCAGCGCCTGCGCGCGGCCGATCTCGCCGCCGTCAGGAGTGACGGCGGCGTTGTTCGACATGTTCTGCGGCTTGAAGGGGCGGACCTTGAGCCCGCGATTGGAGAAGGCGCGGGCGAGGCCGGCGACGATCAGCGACTTGCCGACATCCGAGCCGGTGCCCTGGAACATGAGGGCGCGCGCCCTCATGGCACGCCCGCGCCGCGCGGTCCGGTCAGGCCCGGCGCGATTCCAGATAGTCGACGCGGCGCTCGAGATTGGCCTCGCGCACCATGCCCGGGATCAGGAACAGGTCGACGAACTGGCCGATGCCCAGCAGGCCGACGGTCAGCAGCCACAGAGCGCCGGTCCAGTAGCGGCCGGCATAGAAGCGGTGGATGCCGCACACGCCGATCAGGCCGAAGAACCAGAACAGATAGGCGATGGGGGTGGAGCGCATCGGCGCGGAACTCCCTGAAGCCGCGCCGCGACAGCCGGCGCCTTTCTTCACATAAGGATGCCTCAGCGGAATTTCGAGGTCGCGCGGCGCGGAAGGCCATCAGAATTCGATGCCCTTCTGCGCCTTCACCCCGGCCTTGAAGTGATGCTTGACCAGCGTCATCTCGGTGACGAGGTCGGCCGCCTCGATCAGCGCCGGCTTGGCATTGCGGCCGGTGACGACGACGTGCAGCCCCTCGCGGCGGGCTTTGAGCGTCGCGATCACCTCGTCGAGGGGGAGGTAGTCGTAGCGCAGCGCGATGTTGAGCTCGTCGAGGATGAGGAGGCCGATGCTCTCGTCGGCCATCAGCTCGCACGCCTTCTCCCAGGCGCGGCGAGCGGCGGCGGTGTCGCGGGCGAGGTCCTGCGTCTCCCAGGTGAAGCCCTCGCCCATGGTGTGCCATTCCACCCGCGCGCCGAAGGCCGCGAGCGCGTCGCGCTCGGCGGAGTGCCAGGCGCCCTTGATGAACTGGACGACGCCGACCCGCGTGCCCGCCTGCCCCTCCGGCTGGCCCAGCGTGCGCAGGGCGAGGCCGAAGGCGGCGGTAGACTTGCCCTTGCCGGCGCCGGTGTGGACGATCAGCAGGCCCTTTTCCTGCGTCTTCGAGGCGACCTCGGCATCCTGCACCGCCTTGCGCTTTTCCATCTTCGCGCGGTGGCGGGCGGCCTCTTCGGCGGGGATGTCGCTCATCCTTTGACCCTCATCGGAAGCCCGGCGACCATGAAGATCACCCGGTCGGCCTTCTCGGCAACCATCTGGTTGAGCCGGCCCTGCGCGTCGCGGAAGCGCCGGGCGAGCGCGTTGTCCGGCACGATGCCGAGCCCGACCTCGTTGGAGACCACGACCAGCGGCGCCTTGCACGCGCCGAGCGCGGCGGCGAGCGCGGCGCTCTCGGCCGCGACATCGGCCCCGGCCAGCATGCGGTTGGTGAGCCAGAGCGTCAGGCAGTCGACCAGCACCGGGCGATCCGCCGGCAGGCCGGCGAGGGCGGTGGCGAGGTCGTGCGGCGCGTCGAGCGTGTGCCAGTCCTCGGCACGGCGGGAGCGGTGGAGCGCGATGCGCTCCGCCATCTCCGCGTCATGGGCCTCGGCGGTGGCGATGTAGGTCCAGGGCGGGGCGAGGCGCTCGACCAGTTCCTCGGCGTGCCGGCTCTTGCCGGAGCGGGCGCCGCCGAGGACGAAGGTGAGGCTCACGCCGGCCGGGCCGCGAGCGGCGCGGAGGCCTGCGCGGCGAAGCGCGGGCGCAGATAGCCGCAGAGCCCGCCGAGCAGCACCCAGAACACGAAACTCGCGACCGTGCTCGCCACCACGAAGCTGTGGTGCAGCGCTTCCGGGATCGGAGTCTCGTAGCTCGGCGGCTGCGGCGCGCCGATGGCGTGCGGCACCACGATCACCGCCACGCCGAGCGCGGCGAGCAGCGGCGAGCGGCCGAACACCAGCAGGCCCAGCCCGGTCGCGGTGGCGGCGGCGGTGCCGATCCACCAGAGCTGGCGCGCCATGAGGTCGGCGGCCGGCATGGCGGGCAGCTCCGGCGGAAGGCCGATCTGCGGGGCGATGGTGAACACCGCGAAGCCGGCGAAGCCCCACACTATTCCCTGCCGCCAGTCCTTCAGCCCGCCGGCGAGCTCGCTCGCCGCCAGCAGCAGCAGCGCGAAGCCGAAGCCGGTGAGCGCCATGAACACGAAGGTGAGGCCGTTGCGCTCGAAGCCGTTGGCCGGCTCCCAGCCCTCGTCGTCGTGCACGTGCGCCGCGACCGCGGTGGCGGCCGTTTCCCCGGCGCCGGCCTCGTGCGTGGTGGCGTCGTCGTGGGGGGCGGCATCGTGGGTGTGGGCGGCCGGCGCGGCGTCGCCGGCTTCCTCATAGGCCTCGGCCTTGAGGATGAGGGGCGCGGTGCCGACCATATGGATGCCGGCAACCACTACTCCAGTACCTATACCGGCGAGAGCGGCAGTGAACAGCAAAGTCCTGAACAGCGACATGTTGAACGCTTCCTCAGTGGCAGGGGAAGGCGTTGGCGTGGCGCACGTCGTGCGAGGCGTTGTGGACGGCGCTGATGTGGGAGAAGCCCACGCCGCCGATCACGAACACGCCGAGCAGCGCGACGAAGGTGAGCTGGACGGCGCGCGAGGCGGTCGATTCGTGGGAGGCAGCCGCGACGGGGCTGTGGGAGGTCTTCATGCCAGTCTCCTTTGGCCCTCCACCCGAGGGCCGGTTCGGGTTCTGTCGCCGGCCGGTCTCCTGGCTCGCGGGTCTTGGCCCTTTCCTCCGCCTTCCCGGGACGAATCCCAGTGACTTGCGCCAATGGCCAGTGGAGGGGGCTCACCGCTTACAGTTGCGGGGGCAGCCGCGGAATCGGCGGAAGGCTTTCGCTCTCCACCCCACCGCGTTCCCGTCTTGCGTCCCGTGTCACCACGGGAACCGACGACCGGGCAACTATAGGCGTCAGCGTCGCGACTGCAATCGCCATGTGCGGCATTCGGCGCCGCCGCGGCATCTTGCGGCACTGAGGTAGGGTCTCCTATGGCTTCGCTGCGGCGCGCCGCCAGCATGGCCGCGCGCGAGGAGGAGGGGCGCATGGCCGGGTGGTCCGCATGGTCGGGACGAGGCGCTCCGGCGCGGCTGCCGACGGTCATCGCCATCCTCGCCCTGGTCCTTTCCATCGCCATGTCCGGGGCGCCCGCGCGCTCGGCGCCGCTGCCCTGCGGGGCGCCGCCGCCCGCCGGCGAGGGCTGGGAGGTCGCCGCCCCGGCCTCGGTCGGGCTCGATCCCGCCCTTCTGTGCACGATCGGCGCGCGGCTGGAGAGCCCGGACCGGCCGAACGTGCATGCGCTGCTGGTGATCCGCCATGGCAGGCTGGTCTACGAGGCCTACGCCTCCGGGCGCGACGAGCGGTGGGGCGAGGACATCGGCCTCGTCGACCACGACGCCGGGCGCCTGCACGATCTGCGTTCGGTGACCAAGAGCGTGGTGTCGCTTCTGTTCGGCGTCGCGCGCGAGCGCGGAATGTTCGGCAGGCTCGACGCGCCGATCATCGATTTCTTCCCCGCCGAGACCGGAAATGCCGCGCCGGAGGCCCGCGCCGTCACGCTGCGCGACCTGCTGACCATGACGCCGGGTTTCACCTGGAACGAGGGCGGGCCGTGGTGGAGCCCCGCCAATGACGAGCGGCTGATGCACGAGGCGGCCGACCCCTATGCCTATGTGCTGTCGCGCCCGATGGGCGCACCGCCCGGCACGCGCTGGAATATAGCGGCGGCGCCACGACGCTGCTCGGTGGCGCTCTGGAGCGGGCGAGCGGCGAGAGGCTGGAGGACTTCCCGCGCCAAGCGCTGTTCGAGCCGCTGGGCATCGACACGTTCGAATGGGTGGCGATGAGCAATGGCGAGGCCGCCGCCGCCAGCGGCCTGAGGCTCTCCGCGCGCGACATGGCCAAGATCGGGCAGCTCGTGCTCGACGGCGGCGTCTGGAAGGGGCGGCGCGTCGTCTCTGAGGACTGGATCACCGAATCGACCGCGCCGCGCTTCGAGGGCTGGCGCCCGATGCGCTACGGCTACCAGTGGTGGGTCGGCGCCTCGCCGCATGCGGGCGGGGAGGTGAGCTGGATCGCCGCGATCGGGCTGGGCGGCCAGCGCATCTTCATCGTCCCCGCGCTCGACCTCGTGGTGGTCAGCACCGCCGGGCTCTACCGGGACCCGGATCAGGGCGCGTTCTCGCGCGCGGTGCTCGAGAAGGTCGTGCTGCCGGCCGTCCGCGAGGGCGGGGAGCGGCCGTCCGCCCCGCGTTGACATTCGCCGCGCGGGCTCCTTAAGTGAAGGCGACCGACGGTTTCCTCCCCCCGGGGAGGGACGAAGAGGGAATGCGGTGCGGGACGCCAACCGGAAACGGCGTGTCCCAATTCCGCGGCTGCCCCCGCAACTGTGAGCGGCGAGCCCGTGCCGGATGCCACTGGGATATCCCGGGAAGGCGGCGACGAGGCGGCGACCCGCGAGCCAGGAGACCTGCCATCGGTTCGGTCGTGATCGCCGGCGGGGTGCCCGGCGCTCAGGCAGAGCCGACGGGCACCCATTCCCGGCGGCTTCGCGCGGAAACCTCCGCGGCCGGCGCATCCCGTGACCCGACCGGCCCGCTGGAGACGCCGCATGAGCCAGACCGACCCGACCAACCTTTCGCGGGTGCCGTGCACCATCGTCACCGGCTTCCTCGGCTCGGGGAAGACCACGCTGATCCGGCATATCCTTGAAAACGTGCGCGGAAAGCGGCTCGCCGTGATCGTCAACGAGTTCGGCGACGTCGGCATAGACGGCGAGATCCTCAAGGGCTGCGGCATCGAGACCTGCCCGGAGGAGAACGTGGTCGAGCTCGCCAATGGCTGCATCTGCTGCACCGTGGCGGACGACTTCGTGCCCGCGCTCGACGCCATTCTCGCCCGCAGCCCGAAGGTCGATCACATCCTGATCGAGACCTCCGGCCTCGCCCTGCCCAAGCCGCTGGTGCAGGCCTTCCACTGGCCGGCGATCAAGAGCCGGGTGACGGTGGACGGCGTGGTCGCGGTGGTGGACGGCGACGCGCTCGCGTCCGGCCGGGTGGCGCACGACCACGACGCGCTCGCCGAGCAGCGCGCCAGCGACGTCCAGCTCGATCATGACGACCCGATCGAGGAGGTGTTCGACGACCAGATCGCCTGCGCCGACCTCGTCATCATGACCAAGGCCGACCTCGTCGACGCCGAGGGCCAGGTCCGGGCGCGGGCCGCGCTCGACGCCGAGCTGCCGAAGGGCGTCAGCGTGGTGAGCGTGGCGCAGGGGCGGATCGACCCGGCGGTGCTGATGGGCCTTGGCGTCGGCACCGAGGACGACATCGAGAACCGGCGCACCCATCACGACGACGAGGCCGATCACGACCATGACGACTTCGACAGCTTCGTCGTCGAGGTGCCGGAGATCGACGATCCGGCGGCCTTCGCCGCGCGGGTGGCGCGGGCGGCGGAAGAGGCCGACGTGCTGCGGGTGAAGGGCTTCCTGCCCGTCGCCGGCAAGCCGATGCGGCTGCTGCTGCAGGCGGTCGGCCCGCGCGTCAGCCACCAGTTCGACCGGCCCTGGGGCGCGGGCCCGCGCACCGGGCGGCTGGTCGCGATCGGGCTGAAGGGCCTCGACCGGGCGAAGGTGGAGGCGATCCTCTCCGGCGCCGGCGCCCGCAGCGGCGTCTCGGTTCCGGCCTGACGGCACGACGCGCCGGGCCGGGAGCCGAGCGATGCACATCCTCACCACCACCTCGACCAGCCTCGACGATCTCGTCGAGCCGGTCGACCTCGGCCAGACGCCGGGGGAGGTGGTGGTGCTGTCCTTCACCGACAGCGATCTCGGCGCGCTGGCGCGGGCTCAAGAGGGCGCTCTTGCGGCGGGCGACCGCCTGCCCAGCCTGCGGCTCGCCAGCCTGCGGGACCTGCGCCATCCGATGTCGGTCGATCTGTGGATCGACAAGGTGGCCGTGCATGCGCGCGTCATCGTGGTCCGCCTGCTGGGCGGGCTCGACTGGTGGCGCTACGGGGTGGAGCGGCTGGCGAGCGAGGCGCGCACGCGCGGCATCGCGCTCGCTGTGCTGCCGGGCGAGGACCGCGACGATCCGCGCCTCGCCGGGGCCTCGACCCTGCCGGCCGACGAGCTCGCCGCGCTGCTTTCCTATTTCCGTGCCGGCGGGCCTGAAAACATGCACGCCCTGCTGCGCCGGCTCGCCCGGCATGCGGGGCATGATCCCGCCGCGCACGATCTGGCCCCCGTGCCGGTGCCGATGGCCGGGACGTATGAATGGGACGGGGAGGCCGGGCAGGGGCCGGCCGTTCCGGTGATATTCTACCGCTCCATGTGGCTCGCCGGCGATACCGCGCCGGTCGACGCGCTGTGCGCCGCGCTCGCCGCGCGCGGGCTGGCACCGAAGCCGATTTTCGTCGCCAGCCTGCGCGAGCCGGCCTCGGCGGCCTTTCTCGCGACGGCGCTGGCGGGGATGGAGCCCGCCGTCATCGTGACGCTGACCGCCTTCGCCGCGGCCGACCCCGGGGAGACGAGCGTGCTCGACGCGCCGGGCGTGCCGGTGCTGCAGGCGGTGGTCGCGACCACGCGGCGCGAGGCGTGGGCGGAGGGCGCGCGCGGGCTCACCGCCTCCGACCTCGCCATGCATGTCGTGCTGCCGGAGATCGACGGCCGGGTGCTGGCCGGGGCGCTTTCCTTCAAGGCGCCGGAAGAGGCCGGCGCCGTGCCGGGCTTCACCGCGCTGGCGAACAGGGCCGAGCCGGACCGCGTCGGGCAGGTGGCGGACCGGGTGGCGGCGCTGGTGCGGCTGCAGGGGCTGGCGCCCGCGGCGCGGCGAGTGGCGGTGCTGATGCCGGACTATGCCGGCGTGCCGGGCCGGACCGGCTGGGCGGTCGGGCTCGACGTGCCCGCCAGCATCCTCGCGCTACTGGAGGATTGCCGTGCGGCCGGCTACGCGGTCGAGGAGCCGCCGCCGGACGAGCGCGCGCTGCTGGAATTGCTGGAGGGGGGCAATGTGTCCCTCCCGCTCGCCGAGTATCGCCGGCTGACGGCCACGCTCCCGGCCGAGGCGATGGCCGCCATCGAGCCCGCCTGGGGCGCGCCGGAGGACGATCCGGGACTGGTCGACGGCGCCTTCCGCTTCCGCGCCCGCGCCTTCGGCAATCTCACCGTCGCCATCGCGCCCGACCGCGGCTCGCAGGAGGAGCGGCGCGCGCAGTATCACGACCCGGCGCTGCCGCCGCGCCACGCGCTGCTCGCCTTCGGGCTGTGGCTGCAGCGCGAGGCGGACGCGCTGGTGCATATGGGCGCGCATGGCACGCTGGAATGGCTGCCGGGCAAGCATGTGGCGCTCACCGCCGGCTGTTTCCCTGAGCTGGTGCTGGGCGCGCTGCCGGTGGTCTATCCCTTCATCGTTTCCAATCCCGGCGAGGCGGCGCAGGCCAAGCGGCGCATCGCCGCGCTCACGCTCGGCCATCTGCCGCCGCCGACACTGGAAGCGGGGCTGGCGGGCGAGGCGCGCGAGCTGGAGCGGCTGGTCGATGAATATGCCGAGGCCGACGGGCTCGACCCGCGCCGGCGCCAGCGGCTCGCGCGGCTGATCGTCGAGGAGGCCGGCCGCACCGGATTCGCCCGCGATGCCGGGCTGACGACGGAGTTAGCGCCGGACGAGGCGCTGAAGCAGATCGACGCGTTCCTCTGCGACATCAAGGAGATGCGGCTCAAGGACGGCTTCCACGTCTATGGCCGGGGAGCGTGCGGGGAGGCCGAGCGCGCGGGGCTGATGGCGGCGCTCGACGGGCGGCGGGTTGCGGCCGGGCCGGCCGGCGCGCCGGGGCGCGGGCGCACCGACGTGATGCCGACCGGGCGCAACCTCTACGCGACCGACCCGCGCGCCCTGCCCACGCCCACGGCGATGGATCTCGGCACGCTCGCCGCCGAGGAGGTGCTGCGCGCCTATGCGCAGGCCCATGGCGACTGGCCGCGCGCGCTGGTGCTGGACCTGTGGGGCAGCGCGAGCCTGCGCACCGGGGGCGAGGAGATCGCGCAGGGGCTGGCGCTGATCGGCGCGCGGCCGACATGGGACCCGGCGACCGGGCGCGTGACCGGCATCGAGGTGCTGCCGACGGCCGTGCTGGGGCGCCCGCGGGTCGACGTGACGTTCCGCATTTCCGGCCTGTTCCGCGACCTGTTCCCGGCGCAGATCGCCCTGCTCGACGCCGCGCTGCAGGCGGTGGCGCGGCGCGAGGAGACGGGCGATGAGAACCCGCTGAAGGCGGCTATCGAGGCGGCGGCGAGGAGCGGCGACGACGCTGCGGCGGTGCGCATCTTCGGCACCGCGCCGGGTGCCTATGGTGCCGGCCTCGCGCGCGGCGAGGTCGACCGGGCGGCGCTCGGCGAGGCCTATCTCGCCAGCGCCTCGCATGCCTATGGCGGGGCGGAGGGTACGGCGCGGCTCGCAGGCGACGCCTTCGAGGCGCGGGTGGCGGAGGCGGACCTGCTCGTGCACGGCGCCGACGATCCCGGACGTGACCTGCTCGAAGGTGATGCCGACCTTGCCTTCATCGGCGGCTTCGCGGCGGCGGCGGAAAGGCTCGGCCGCCTGCCCGACCTCGTGGTGCTCGACACCGCCGATCCCGCGCGCCCGAAGGCGCGCCCGCTCGCCGAGACCATCGCGCGGATCGTGCGCGGACGGGCGAGCCCGCGCTACATCGACGGGCTGCTGCGCCACGGCCCGCGCGGGGCGGCCGAGATCGCCGAGACGGTCGACCGGCTGGTCGGCTTCGCCGAGGCGACGCGGGCGGTGCCGGGCCATCTGATCGACCTTCTGCACGAGGCCTATGTGGTCGACGAGCGGGTGCGCGCCTTCCTGATCGAGGCCTCGCCCGAGGCGGCGCGCTTCGTCGCCGGGCGCTTCGACCGGGCGCGGGAAAAGGGCCTCTGGCATCCGCGCCGCAACGATGTCGGCGCCGGCCTCGCCGCCCTCGTCGGGGAGGCGGCCGAATGAGCGCGGTGCCCGCGAGAGCGATGGAAATGAGCGCCGATGCGGCGGCGATGCGGCGCGGCGCCTGCCCGAGCCTGCCCGAGCCGATGCCAACCGGCGACGGCTTGCTGGCGCGGCTTCAGCCGGCAGCGCCCCTGACGCCGGACCAGCTTGCCGGGCTGGCGCGGCTGGCGTGCGAATGCGGCAACGGGATTGTCGAGGTGACCGCGCGCGGCAAGCTGCAACTGCGCGGGCTGACGGCCGAAAGTGCGGCGCGCCTGCCGGCCGGGGTCGACGCGCTCGGCATCGTGCCGGTCGGCGGCTTCCCGGTGGAGACCGGGGCGCTGGCGGGGCTCGACCCGGCGGAAGCGTTCGATCCGCGCCCGCTCGCGCAGGCGATTTCGGAAGGCGCGGCCGGGCTGGTGCCGCGTCTCGCGCCCAAGGTCTCGGTGGTGGTCGATGGCGGCGGGACGCTCCATCCCGGCGCGCTGAAGGCCGACATCGCGCTCACCGCCGGCGGCCGCGGCCGCGTCCTCGTCCGTCTGGCCGGCCTCGTTGCCGGCGAGGTGGCGCGGGAGCGGGCGGCGGAGGTGACGGTCGGCCTGCTGGCCCGCCTCGCCGGCCACGGCGCGACCGCACGGATGGACGGCATGGTGCGACAGGAGGGCATGGCTCGGCTGCGCGCGGCCTTCGGCCTCGACGCCGTGCCGGAGCCGCACCGCCCGCCGGCCGAGCCGGTCGGGCTGCACGCGCTGAACGATGGCAGCTTTGCCTTCGGGATCGCGCCCCCTTTCGGGCAGGCCACGGCCGGCGCGCTGGAACGGCTCACTGACGCCGTGCGCGCGAGCGGCGCGCGCCATGTCGAGCCGGCGGCCGGACGGGCGCTGCTCATCGTCGGGCTGGCGCGCGGGGCGGCGGAGCTTCTGGCGCGCGAAGCCGCGGCGCTCGGCTTCATCGTCGACCCTTCCGATCCGCTGCGGCGGGTCGCGGCCTGTCCCGGTGCGCCGGCCTGCGCCTCCGCCCGCATCGAGACGCGCGCGCTCGCCACCGCGCTGGCGCCGCTGCTTGCGGGTAGCGGAATGGGCGGCGAACTGCATGTCTCGGGCTGCGCCAAGGGATGCGCGCATCCCGCCCGGGCCGCGCTCACCATCGTGGGGCTGGACGCGGGGGCCGGGATCGTGGTCGAAGGCACGCCGCGCGACGCTCCGGCGCGGATCGTACCGCTCGGCAGGCTCGACGCGGAGCTGCGCGAGCTGCTGGCGCGGGACGTCATGGAAGATGAATTCTTGAAGAAGGACCCGGCCTGAGTGTCGAACCCGTTCGATTATGTGCGCGACGGCAATGCGATCTACGAACGCTCCTTCGCCATCATCCGGGAGGAGGCCGATCTCGGCCGCTTCTCGCCCGAGGAGGCCGACGTCGCGGTGCGGATGATCCACGCCTGCGGGCTGGTGGAAGCCGCCTTCGCCATCGATTTCGCGCCCGGTCTGGTCCGGGCCGGCCGCGCCGCGCTCGAAGCCGGCGCGCCGATCCTGTGCGATGCCGAAATGGTGGCGCACGGCGTTACCCGGGCGCGGCTGCCGGCGGGCAACGAGGTGGTGTGCACGCTGCGCGATCCCGCCGTGCCGGAGCTGGCTTCGAAGCTCGGCACCACCCGCTCGGCCGCGGCGATGGAGCTGTGGCGCGAGCGGATGGAGGGGGCGGTGGTCGCGATCGGCAATGCGCCGACCGCGCTCTACCGGCTGCTGGAGATGCTGGACGCGGGCGCGCCGAAGCCGGCGGCGATCCTCGGCATTCCGGTCGGCTTCGTCGGCGCGGCCGAATCCAAGGACGCGCTGGCGGCGGCCGACCACGGGGTGCCGTGGCTGGTGGTGCGCGGGCGGCTCGGCGGCAGCGCCATGACGGCGGCGGCGGTGAACGCGCTGGCGAGGCCGGGCATATGAGCACGCAGGGACGGTTGATCGGGGTCGGCGTCGGGCCGGGCGACCCGGAACTGATGACGCTGAAGGCGGCGCGGGCGCTCGGCGAGGCACAGGTGATCGCCTATTTCGCCAAGCGCGGCCGGGCGAGCCATTCGCGGGCCATCGCCTGCGCGCATTTCCGCGAGGGGGCGATCGAGCTGCCGCTCGACTATCCGGTGACGACCGAATCGCCGAAGGACGAGGCGCCCTATCGCGAGGCGATCGCGGCCTTCTACGAGGAGGCCGCGCACACGGTGGCGGGCCATCTCGACGCCGGGCGCACGGTGGCGGTGCTCTCCGAGGGCGACCCGATGTTCTACGGCTCCTACATGCATCTGCATGTGCGGCTCGCCGGGCGCTACCCGACCGAGATCGTCGCCGGGGTCACCGGCATGTCCGGCTGCTGGTCGCAGCTCGGCGCGCCGATCGCGCAGGGCGACGACGTGCTCAGCGTGCTGCCGGGCACGCTCTCCGAGGCCGAGCTGGTGCGCCGGCTCGGCGAGGCGGACGCGGCGGTCATCATGAAGGTCGGGCGCAACCTGCCGAAGATCCGCCGCGCGCTGGCGGCCTCCGGCCGGCTCGGGCGCGCGGTCTATGTCGAGCGTGGCACCATGAATGGCGGGCACTGCGTCCCGCTCGCCGCGCGGGACGAGAGCCCGGCGCCCTATTTCGCCATCGTGCTGGTGCCGGGCTGGGAGGCGCGCGGATGAGCGGCAAGCTCTACGTGGTCGGCCTCGGGCCCGGCGAGGCGCGCTTCCTGACGCCCGAGGCGGGCGCGGCGCTGGAAGCGGCCGAGGCGCTCTACGGCTACGTGCCCTATCTCGCCCGCGTGCCCGAGCGCGCCGGCCAGCAGCGCTTCGCCTCCGACAATCGGGAGGAGCTGGCGCGCGCGGGGGCGGCGCTGTCCCATGCCGCGGGCGGGTCACGTGTGGCGATGGTCTCGGGCGGCGATCCCGGCGTGTTCGCCATGGCGGCGGCGGTGATCGAGGCGATCGAGGCCGGGCCGGCGGAATGGCGCGCGCTCGAGGTCGAGATCGTGCCCGGCATCACCGCCATGCTGGCGGTGGCGGCGCGGACCGGCGCGCCGCTCGGCCACGATTTCTGCGCCATCTCGCTGTCGGACAACCTCAAGCCGTTCGAAGTGGTGGAGAGGCGCCTGCGGCTCGCCGCGCAGGCGGGGTTCGCGATGGCGTTCTACAACCCGGTCTCGAAGGCGCGGCCGTGGCAGCTCGACCGGGCGTTCGAGGTGCTGCGCGAGGAACTGCCCGGCAGTGTGCCGGTGATCTTCGGGCGCGCGGTGGGGCGGGCCGACGAGCGCCTGCGGGTGCTGGCGCTGACCCATGCGCGCGGCCACATGGCCGACATGGCCACCTGCATCATCGTCGGCTCGGTCGAGACGCGCCTGGTGGAGCGGCCCGGCCTGCCCTCGCTGGTCTACACGCCGCGCTCGGCGGGGCCGCGATGAGGGCGGCGCGCGTGGCTTGTGCCGTGTCAGTCGGGCGCGAAGCGGGGAAAGCGCTCCGCCAGCCAGTCCAGCACGGCATCGATGGTCGCCACCGTCTCGACCTGCGGGCGCGACGGGCGCGCGACCATCACCACCTCGACGCGGAGCGCGCGGGCGGCGGCGATCTTGCCATAGGTGGCCGCGCCGCCGCTGTTCTTGGACAGCAGCGCGTCGATGTGGTGGGCGGCGAACAGGGCGCGCTCATCCTCCAGCGCGAACGGGCCGCGCGCCTCGATATAGACCACGCGGGGCAGGGCGAGCGGCGGGTCGACGGGGTCGATGCTGCGCACCAGATAATGGTGCTGCGGCGCGGCCTTCAGCGCACGCACCTCGTTGCGGCCAAGCGTGACGAGCACGTTGCGCGGTGCCGTGCCGAGGGCGGCGACGGCGCCCGGAATGTCGGGCGCGTCGGTCCAGATGTCGCCCGGCTGCCGCTCCCAGGGCGGGCGCAGCAAAGCGAGGATCGGCACGCCGGCGAGCCGCGCGGCCTCGACCGCGTTGCGCGAGATGCCGGCGGCGAAGGGATGGGTGGCGTCGACCAAGACGTCGATGCGCTCGGCCGCGAGATGGGCGGCGAGCCCGTCCACCCCGCCGAAGCCGCCGGAGCGGACCGGCGCGGCGAGGGCGAGCGGGTTGCGCGTGCGCCCGGCAAGGGACACGCTGATCTCGAATCCACCGGCTCCCGCCGCCTCCAGCGCGGCGAGGCGGGCGGCGAGCTCGCGCGCCTCGCTCGTGCCGCCGAGAATCAGAAGGCGCGGCGGGCGCATGTCCCGTCCGTGGGAAGATGAGGTCATGACGAGTTTCCTGGCCGACGCCGACGCCGGTAGCAACGCAGAAGTCTTCGCGCCCGGGGCGCGAGGCGACGATGCGCAGGAGCGGGGCTGGTTGTCCATCGTCGGCATTGGCGAGGACGGCCTCGCCGGCCTGTCGCCCGCCGCGCGGGCGGCCATCGAGCGGGCCGAGATCGTGTTCGGCGGCGCGCGCCACCTCGCGCTCGCGGGCGCGGCGGTGACGGGGCGCGCGCAGGCCTGGCCGAGCCCGTTCGAGCACGGCGTCGAGATGGTGCTGGCCGCGCGCGGGCGCCGGGTCTGCGTGCTCGCCTCGGGCGACCCGTTCCTCTACGGGGTCGGCGCGGTGCTGGCGCGCCACGTGCCCGCCGACGAGATGCGGGCCATTCCGGCGCCGTCCTCCTTCAGCCTCGCGGCGGCTCGGATCGGCTGGCCGCTGGCGGACACCGCCTGCCTGACCGTGCACGGGCGCGCGCTCGATCTCATTCGCGCGCATCTGCATCCCGGGCGCCGGCTGCTGGCGCTGACCTCGGACGGCGAGGGGCCGCAGACCCTGGCGCGGCTCATGAGCGAACTCGGCTTCGGCCAATCGCGGATCCATGTGCTGGAGGCGCTGGGCGGCCCGCGCGAGCGGGTGCGCACGGCGTTGGCGGCGACGTTCGACCTTGACGGGATCGACACGCTCAACCTCGTCGGCATCGAGGTGGTGGCCGGGGAGGGCGCGCGCATCATCGCCCTGACGCCCGGCCTGCCGGACGAGCTTTACGAGCATGACGGCCAGCTCACCAAGCGCGAGGTCCGCGCGATGACGCTCGGCGCGCTGGCGCCGCGCCGGGGCGAGACGCTGTGGGACATCGGCGCGGGGGCGGGCTCGATCGGCATCGAATGGATGCTGGCCGATCCGTCGCTGAAGGCGATCGCGATCGAGGAGGTGCCCGCGCGCGCGGCGCGCGCCCGGCGCAACGCTTCGGCCATGGGCGTGCCGGGGCTCAAGGTGATCGAGGGCCGGGCTCCGCAGGCGCTGGGCGGGCTCGCCCCGCCGGACGCGATCTTCATAGGCGGCGGCGCGGGCGATGCGGGGGTCGTCGAGGCCGCGCTGGCGGCGCTGAAGCCCGGCGGGCGGCTGGTGGTCAATGCGGTGACGCTGGAAACCGAGGCGCGGCTGATCGCGCTGCATGCCGCGCGGGGCGGGGAGCTGGTGCGGCTCTCCATCGCCCGCGCCGCGCCGGTGGGCGAGCTCACCGGATGGCGCCCGGCGATGCCGGTAACGCAGTGGAGCTGGACCCGGCCGGCCGGCGAGGCGGCGCGCGGAGAGGCGCGATGATCGTCGCCGGGGTCGGCAGCCGGCGCGGGGTGAGCGCGGAGGAGGTCTGCGCCGCCGTGCGCGGGGCGATGGAGCGCCACGAGGTGAAGCTGTGCGACATCTCGCTGATGGCGACGCCCGCGGTGAAGGGCGGCGAGGCCGGCATCATCAAGGCCGCGCTCGACCTCGGCCTGCTGCTGGTGATGGTGCCGCAGGCGCAGCTCGAGGCGGCGGGCAAGCGGGTCATGACCCATTCCGAGCGGGTGGTGGCACTGATGGGCGTGCCCTCGGTGGCGGAAGCCTCGGCGCTGGCGGTGGCGGGACGGCGCTCCAGCCTGGTCGGCCCGCGCTTCGTGCTGGGGCCGGTGACCTGCGCGCTGGCGCGGGAGGCGGAGAAAGGGACGGGAACGCCGTGACAGTGCATTTCATCGGCGCCGGACCGGGCGCGGCGGACCTGATGACGCTGCGCGGGCGCGACCTCGTCGCGCGCTGCCCGGTGTGCCTCTATGCCGGCTCCCTCGTGCCGCCCGAGGTGCTCGGCTGGTGCCCGCCGGGGGCGCGAATCGTCGACACCGCGCCGATGTCGCTCGACGAGATCGAGGCCGAATACGTGGCGGCGCAGGCGGCCGGGCAGGACGTGGCGCGGCTGCATTCGGGCGACCTGTCGATCTATTCGGCGGTGGCCGAGCAGATCCGGCGGCTGGAACGGCACAGCATCGCCTATACGCTGACCCCCGGCGTGCCGGCCTTCGCGGCGGCGAGCGCGGTGCTGGGGTGCGAGCTCACCGTGCCGGGGCTGGCGCAGAGCCTCGTCATCACCCGCGTCTCCGGCCGCGCCTCCGCCATGCCGGAGCGCGAGACGCTGGCCGCCTTCGGCGCGACCGGGGCGAGCCTCGCCGTGCATCTCGCCATCCACGCGCTCGACCGGGTGGTCGAGGAACTGACGCCGCTCTACGGCGCCGACTGCCCGGTTGCGGTAGTGGTGGAGGCGACGCGCCCGAGCGAGCGGGTGATACGCGGCACGCTCGGCGACATCGCCGCCAGGGTCGCGGCCGAGCCGGTGGAGCGCACGGCGCTGATCATGGTCGGGCGAGCGCTGGCGGCGGAGGAATTCCGCGAGAGCGCGCTTTACGACGCGGCGTATCAGCGCCGCTTCCGGGGGCGGGGATGAACGCCCGCCGCACGATTTTTCCTCCCGCCCCGGTGCTTCCGGGCAGGAGAGGGCACCCGACGCCGGGGCGGGCCCGTCCATGAGCGCGCGCGGGTTCATCATAGGCGCGCCACGCTCGGGCTCGGGCAAGACCACGGTGACGCTCGGCACGGTGTCGGCGCTGGTCCGGCGCGGGATGGGGGTGCGGGCGGTGAAGTCCGGCCCCGATTATATCGACCCCGCCTTCCACGCCGCCGCCACCGGGGCGCCGGGGCTCAACCTCGACAGCTTCGCCATGCCGCCGGCGCTGATCGACGCGCTGGCGGGGGAGGCCGCGCGCGAGGCCGAGCTGGTCGTGATCGAGGCCTCGATGGGGCTGTTCGACGGGGTGATGGGCACGCCCGGGCGTACCGGTGCGGTGGCGGACCTCGCCGCCCGGCTCGGCCTTCCGGTAGTGCTGGTGGTCGACGTCTCCGGCCAGTCGCAGTCGGCCGCCGCCGTGGTGCGGGGCTTCGCCACCCACGACCCGCAGGTGCGCGTCGCCGGCGTCATCCTCAATAAGGTGGCGAGCGAGCGTCACCGGCTGCAGGCGAGCGAGGCGATCGCGGCGCTCGGCATTCCGGTGCTGGGCGCTTTGCCGCGCGAAGGGGCGCTGAGCCTGCCCGAGCGCCATCTCGGCCTCGTGCAGGCGGGCGAGCATCCCGCGCTCGAGGCGCATTTCGCCGCGCTGGCGGAGCGGGCCGAGGCACATATCGACCTCGACGCGCTGGTGGCGCTGGCGCAGCCGGTGCCGCTTCCCTCGGCGTCGGTCGTTCCGCTCGATCCTCCCGGCCAGCGGATCGCGCTGGCGCGGGACGTGGCGTTCTCCTTCGCCTATGAGCACCTCGTCGCCGGCTGGCGGCGGGCGGGGGCGGAAATCGTGCCGTTCTCGCCGCTTGCCGACGAGGCGCCGGACGAGGCCTGCGACGCGCTGTGGCTGCCCGGCGGCTATCCCGAGCTCCATGCCGGCCGGCTCGGCGCGGCCCGGCGGTTCCGCGACGGGGTGCGGCTTTTCGCGCGCACGCGCCCGGTCCATGGCGAGTGCGGCGGGTTCATGGTGCTCGGGGAATCGCTCGAGGACGCGGACGGCGCGACGCATGAGATGCTGGGCCTGCTCGGCCACGCCACCAGCTTCGCGCGCCGCAAGCTCAATCTCGGCTACCGGCGGGTGGAGACCTTGGCGGCCTCGCCGATCGGCCCGGCGGGGGCGCGTCTGCGCGGCCACGAATTCCATTATGCGGTCGTCACACGAAGCGGCGACGATGCGCCGCTGGTCGCGCTGGCGGACGGACAGGGTAAGGAAATGGGCACGGCGGGAAGCCGCCGGGGAACCGTTTCGGGGACCTTCTTCCACGTGATCGCCCGGGAATGATCCGGTCCTCCGGGCCGGGCGCGTGCCGAACTGGAGTGAGCGATGAACATGCTGCGCCGCCTCGTCGTCCTGCTGGCCGGGCTCATGGGAGCCGCCGGGGTCGCCGCCGCCGCGGCCGGGGCGCACATGAACCCCGATCCCAACCTGACCACCGCCGCCTATTTCCTGATGCTCGGGGCGGCCGGGGCGCTCGGTGCGGCGGCGTTCGCCGGCACGCACGGGCCGGGATGGTCGTTTGCCGATATCGGCGGCATCGTGATCGCGCTCGGGGCCGGCCTGTTCGGCAGCACGCTGGGGCTGCGCGCGCTCTGGGAGATCGTTCTTTTTCCTATGTCCGCGCCGATCGGGGGTACTATGCTGATCGCGGGATGGCTCGTGGTGGCACTGGCGGCGTTCGAACGGGGAACCCGCGCCGGCTAGTTGGCCAAAAGGTTGCATGAAATGCGAGGAGGCCTTCTGCCGCCGGTCCGTCCGGCAGCGGGAAGCCGCAAGGGAGCACAAGCTGCACATGTCAGTCGAGGTCGAGGAAAAGATGCTGGACAAGCCGGAGACTGCCCCGCCGATGGCGAGCGCGGGCGATGACGTCGCGAAGTTCCGTGCTGCGGTCATTTCCAAGCTGACCTACGCGGTGGGCAAGAATCCCGCAGCGGCGAGCGACCGCGACTGGTTCCTCGCCACCGCCTTCGCCACCCGCGACCGCATCGTCGACCGCTGGATCACCTCCACCCGCCAGACCTATTCGGAAGGGCGCAAGCGGGTCTACTACCTCTCGCTGGAGTTCCTGATCGGGCGGCTGCTGTTCGACGCGCTGACCAATATCGAGATGCTGGAGACCGCGCGCTCGGCGCTGGGCGACCTCGGCGTCGACATCGACCGGCTGCGCCAGGTGGAGCCGGACGCGGCGCTGGGCAATGGCGGCCTCGGGCGCCTCGCCGCCTGCTTCATGGACAGCATGGCGACGCTCTCCATTGCCGCCTATGGCTACGGCATCCGCTACGAGAACGGCCTGTTCCGGCAGATGATCAAGAACGGCTGGCAGCAGGAATATCCCGAGGACTGGCTGTCCTTCGGCAATCCGTGGGAGTTCGAGCGTCCCGAGGTGTTCTACGACGTCGGCTTCGGCGGCTCGGTGGAGACGGTGGCGGTCGGCGGCGACCGCAAGAAGCAGATCTGGCATCCCGGCGAGACGGTCGAGGCGGTCGCCTACGACACGCCGATCGTCGGCTGGCGCGGCAACCATGTGAACACGCTGCGCCTCTGGTCGGCCCGCGCGGCCGACCCGATCCGCCTCGACGCCTTCAACCAGGGCGACCATGTCGGCGCGCTGGTGAACCAGGTGAAGGCGGAGTCGATCTCGAAGGTGCTCTATCCCTCCGACGCCACGCCGGCGGGTCAGGAACTGCGCCTGCGGCAGGAATATTTCTTCACCGCCGCCTCGCTGCGCGACCTGACGCGCCGCCACGTCGACAGCTTCGGCGACGTGCGCTCGCTGCCCGACAAGGTGTCGATCCAGCTCAACGACACCCATCCCGCCATCGCTGTCGCCGAGCTGATGCGGGTGCTGGTGGACGAGCACGACATCGGCTGGGACGAGGCGTTCGACATCACCACGCGGACCATCTCGTACACCAACCACACGCTTCTGCCGGAAGCGCTGGAGACCTGGCCGGTGCCGCTGATGGAGCGGCTGCTGCCGCGCCACATGCAGATCATCTACCTGCTCAACGCCAAGCATCTGGAGAAGGTGCGCGCGCAGTTCCCCGGCGACGACGCGCTGCTGTCCTCGGTCTCGCTGATCCAGGAGGATCACGGCCGGCGGGTGCGCATGGGCAACCTCGCCTTCCTCGGCTCGCACTCGATCAACGGCGTCGCGGCGCTGCACAGCGAGCTTATGAAGACCACGGTCTTCAAGGACTTCTACCGCCTGTTCCCGGAGCGGATGAACAACAAGACCAACGGCATCACCTTCCGCCGCTGGCTCTACCAGACCAATCCGGGCCTGACGAACCTGCTGGTCGACGTGTGCGGGCCCGGTGTGCTCGACGACGCCTCGCAGCTCAAGAAGCTGGAGGCCCTCGCCGCCGACAGCTCGCTGCACGAGCGGCTGATGGCGGTGCGCCGGCAGAACAAGGTGGCGCTGGCGCGGCTGATCCGCGACCGGCTGGACATCAAGGTCAATCCGGGCGCGCTGTTCGACGTGCAGATCAAGCGCATCCACGAATACAAGCGCCAGCTCCTGAACGTGCTGGAGACCATCGCGCTCTATGACGCGATGCGCGCCAACCCGGCCAAGAACTGGGCGCCGCGGGTGAAGATCTTCTCCGGCAAGGCGGCGGCGAGCTATCACATGGCCAAGCTGATCATCAAGCTGGCCAACGATGTCGCCAGGGTGGTGAACGACGACCCGACCGTGCGCGACCTGCTGAAGGTGGTGTTCCTGCCGAACTACAACGTCTCGCTCGCCGAGACGATCATCCCGGCGGCGGACCTGTCGGAGCAGATCTCCACCGCCGGCATGGAAGCCTCCGGCACCGGCAACATGAAGATGGCGCTCAACGGCGCGCTGACCGTCGGCACGCTCGACGGCGCGAATGTCGAGATCAAGGAGCATGTCGGCGACGACAACATCTTCATCTTCGGACTGACCGCCGAGCAGGTCGAGGCGCGCCGCGCCAACGGCATCGACGAGTACGGCGCGATCCAGGCCTCCGAGCATCTGGGCGAGGTGCTGGACGCGGTCGGCTCGGGCGTGTTTTCGCCGGACGAGCCGGACCGCTACAAGGCGCTGGTCGACGCGCTGCGCCACCACGATTACTTCCTGGTGACGCCGGACTTCGACTCCTACTGGAACACCCAGCGCGACATCGACGCCGCCTGGCACGACAAGGCGCGCTGGTGGACCTCCAGCGCCATCAACACCGCGAATATGGGCTGGTTCTCCTCGGACCGGACCATCTCCGAATATGCGCGCGACATCTGGCACGTGCCGGTGCGCACGGTGCGCTGAGGCGCGCGCGACCTCATGCGGCGGACCCTTGGCGCACGGCCGGGCCCGCCGCCCTGCGACAAGCGGGCCGGCCCCCTGCGACAAGGATGAGTGATCGCGTCTGGTGGACTTTGTCTCGACGGTAAAGGAACCTTCATCTCGATCGGGTCTTGATGGTCTGAAGACAACTCGGGAGAGGTTGACGGATATGGTGGCGTGGCAGGCGCCGGACCGTGAGGTCGAGGCACTCGTGGGTGGCCGCCACGCCGACCCGTTCGCCCTTCTCGGACCTCATGAGACAAAATCGGGACTGGTGATCCGGGCCTTCGTGCCGGACGCCGCGACGCTGCAGGCGGTCGAGGCGGACGGCAAGGTCGTCGCGGAACTCACCTGCCGCCATCCCGCCGGCTTCTTCGAGGGGCTGGTGAAGGGCCGCCCGGCCTGGGCGCGCTATCGGCTGCGGGCGCGCAACGACGGCGGCACGTGGGAGCTCGACGACCCCTATTCCTTCGGCCCGGCGCTCGGCCCGCTCGACGACCATCTGCTGGTCGAGGGCACTCACCGCCAGCTCTACGAGCGGCTCGGCGCGCATATCTGCACGCATGAAGACGTCGAGGGCACGCGCTTCGCGGTGTGGGCGCCGAACGCCGCCCGCGTCTCGGTGGTGGGCGACTTCAACCGCTGGGACGGGCGCACCCACCAGATGCGCAAGCGCGTCGACAGCGGGCTGTGGGAGATCTTCGCCCCGGGCGTCGGCGAGGGCACGATCTACAAATACGAGATCATCTCCGGCGACGGTCGGCTCTTGCCGCTCAAGGCGGACCCGTTCGGCTTCAAGGGCGAACTGCGCCCCGCCACCGGCTCGGTGGTGGCGCGGGTCGACAATTTCGAATGGCACGACGAGGCCCATATCACCGCCCGCGCGCAGGGCGCGGCGCGCGAGAAGCCGATGGCGATCTACGAGGTCCATCTCGGCTCGTGGCGGCGCGGGGAGGGCAATCGCTGGCTCACCTATGACGAGCTCGCCGACGACCTCGTGGGCTATGCCGCCTGGATGGGCTTCACCCATATCGAGCTGCTGCCGGTCTCCGAGCATCCGCTCGACGCCTCCTGGGGCTATCAGCCGATCGGCCTGTTCGCGCCCACCAGCCGCTTCGGCGACCCGGCCGGCTTCGCGCGCTTCGTCGACAAGGCGCATCAGGCGGGGCTGTCGGTGATCCTCGACTGGGTGCCGGCGCATTTCCCGACCGACATCCACGGCCTCGCCCATTTCGACGGCACCCCGCTCTACGAGCATGCCGACCCGCGGCGCGGCTTCCACCCGGACTGGAACACGGCGATCTACGATTTCGGCCGGCGCGAGGTCGCCAACATGCTGATCGCCAACGCGCTGTACTGGCTCGACCGGTTCCATGTCGACGGGCTGCGCGTCGACGCCGTGGCCTCGATGCTCTACCTCAACTATTCGCGCCGCGAGGGCGAATGGTCGCCGAACCCGGACGGCTCCAACGACAACAAGGACGCGGTCGGCTTTCTCCAGCGTGCGAACGAGACCATCTATGCCGAGCATCCCGGTACGGTGATCGTGGCCGAGGAATCCACCTCATGGGCCGGTGTGTCGGCGCCGGTCTATGCCGGCGGGCTCGGCTTCGGCTTCAAGTGGAACATGGGCTGGATGCACGACACGCTCGACTACACGAAGCTCGACCCGGTGTACCGGACCTGGCACCACGACAAGCTGACATTCGGGCTGGTCTACGCCTTCTCGGAGAACTTCGTGCTGCCGCTGTCCCATGACGAGGTAGTGCACGGCAAGGGCACGGTGCTGACCCGCATGCCCGGCGACGACTGGCAGCGCTTCGCCACGGTGCGCGCCTATTACGCGCTGATGTGGGCCTATCCTGGCAAGAAGCTGCTGTTCATGGGCCAGGAATTCGCCCAGCGCCATGAATGGAGCGAGGAGCGCTCGCTCGACTGGCACCTGCTCGGCATGGGCCCGCACCATCAGGGCGTGCAGAAGCTGGTGCGCGAGCTGAACCTCGTCTACCGCGCCGAGATCGCGCTCCACGCCCATGACTGCGCGCCCGAGGGCTTCCGCTGGATCGTGGTGGACGACGCGGAGCAATCGGTGTTCGCCTGGGCGCGCTTCGGGCGCGAGGGCGACCCGCCGGTGGTGATGGTGGCGAACTTCACGCCGGTGCCGCGCCCGTTCTACCGTATCGGCCTGCCGCGGACGGGCCTCTGGCGCGAGATCCTGAATACCGATGCGGGCGACTATGGCGGCTCGGGCGTCGGCAATCTCGGCGGCGTCGTCGCCGTCGAGCAGGGCGCCCACGGCATGCCCGCGAGCGCCGAGATCGTGCTTCCGCCGCTGGCGACACTCTATTTCAGGTGGGAGCCGCCCGCGGCCTCCGCTGAGGCGGCCAACATTCCGAAGAGCAAAGGGGAGTAGACGCTACATGGCACCACGGTTGTCCCACAACGCTCCGCTCGCCCGCACGGCCATGGCCTATGTGCTCGCCGGAGGACGAGGCAGCCGCCTGATGGAACTGACGGACCGGCGCGCCAAGCCGGCGGTCTATTTTGGCGGCAAGTCGCGCATCATCGATTTCACGCTGTCGAATGCGCTCAATTCGGGCATACGCCGCATCGGCGTCGCCACCCAGTACCAGGCGCACAGCCTGATCCGGCACATGCAGCGTGGCTGGAACTTCTTCCGCCACGAGCGCAACGAGAGCTTCGACGTGCTGCCGGCGAGCCAGCGCGTCTCCGAGAGCATGTGGTATCTGGGAACGGCGGACGCCGTGTTCCAGAACCTCGACATCATCGAGGCCTACGGCACCCAGCACATCATCATCCTGGCCGGCGACCACGTCTACAAGCAGGACTACGAGTTCATGCTGCAGCAGCATGTCGACCAGGGGGCCGACGTGACGGTCGGCTGCCTCGAGGTGCCGCTCGACGAGGCGACCGCGTTCGGCGTGATGCATGTCGACGAGAACGACAACATCCTCTCCTTCCTGGAGAAGCCGAAGCAGCCGCCCTCCATGCCGGGCCGGCCGGACAAGGCGCTGGCCTCGATGGGCATCTACGTGTTCGAGACCGCGTTCCTGATCGAGCAGCTGCGCCGCGACGCGGCCGACCCGCACTCGACCCACGATTTCGGCAAGGACATCATCCCCTACATCGTCAAGCACGGCAAAGCCTGCGCGCACCACTTCTCGCGCTCCTGCGTGCGCTCGGACATGGAGACCGCGCCCTATTGGCGCGACGTCGGCACGGTCGACGCCTATTGGGAGGCCAATATCGACCTCACCGGCGTGGTGCCCGAGCTCGATCTCTACGATCGCGACTGGCCGATCTGGACCTATGCCGAGATCACGCCGCCGGCCAAGTTCGTGCATGACGACGAGGGCCGGCGCGGGCAGGCGATCTCCTCGCTGGTCTCGGGCGGGTGCATCATCTCCGGCTCGTCGCTGCGCCGCGCGCTGTTGTTCACCGGCGTGCGGGTGAACTCCTACGGCTCGATCGAGAACGGGGTGATCCTGCCCTATGTCGAGGTCGGCCGCTCGGCGCGGCTGAAGAACGTGGTGATCGATTCCCATGTGCGCATTCCCGAGGGCCTCGTCGTCGGCGAGGACCCGGAGCTGGACGCCAAGCGCTTCCGGCGCACCGACAAGGGGATCTGCCTGATCACCCAGTCGATGATCGACCGGCTGGAGCTCTAGCCGGCCGGACGGGGCGGCGCCCGGGTGCTATGGTAGCGGGGTTGGGGATACGGGGACGGCTGCGTGTCTGAGTTCAAGGTTCTTTCGGTCGTCTCCGAGGTCTATCCGCTGGTGAAGACGGGCGGGCTGGCCGATGTCGCCGGCGCGCTGCCGGCGGCTCTGGCGCGCCACGGCGTGGAGATGCACACGCTCATCCCCGGCTATCCCGCCGTGCTCGGCGCGATGGTCGAGGCGGAGCCGGTCTATCATTTCGACCATCTGTTCGGCGGCCCGGCGCGGCTGCTGGCGGCGAAGGCGGCCGGGCTCGACCTGTTCGTCATCGACGCCCCGCACCTGTTCGACCGCCCGGGCGGCCCCTATGTCGACGAGACCGGCGCCGACTGGAGCGACAATGCCGAGCGCTTCGCCGCGCTCAGCGCGGTCGCCTCGGGCATCGGGCGCGGGCTGGTGCCCGGCTTCGTGCCGCAGGTGGTCCATGCCCATGACTGGCAGGCGGGGCTGGCGCCGGCCTATCTGCACTATTCCGGCGGGTGGCGGCCCGGGACGGTGATGACGATCCACAACATGGCGTTCCAGGGCAAATTCCCCGGCGCGATCGCCGCCCATCTCGGCTTCCCGCCCGAGGCGTTCTCGATCCACGGCATCGAGTATTACGGGACGGTGGGTTACCTGAAGGCCGGGCTGAAGCTCGCCGACCGCATCACCACCGTCTCGCCCAGCTATGCCGGCGAAATCCTGCTGCCGGAGGGCGGCATGGGGCTGGAAGGGCTGCTGAACGACCGTGCCGACGTGCTCTCCGGCATCCTCAACGGGCTCGACACCGAGGCCTGGGACCCGATGGCCGACGAGCACCTGCCGGCGCGCTTCGATGCCCGGCGGCTGAAGGCGCGGGCGGCCAACAAGGCGGAGCTGCAGCGGCGCCTCGGGCTCGACGAGGACCCCGGCGCGCTGCTGTTCGGCGTTGTGAGCCGGCTGTCCTGGCAGAAGGGGCTCGACCTGCTGGCCGAGAATATCGGCACGCTGCTCGACATGGGCGCCCAGCTCGCGCTGCTGGGCTCGGGCGATGCCGATCTGTCGGGCCGCTTCTCCGGCGCCTCGGAGGCCCATGCCGGGCGGATCGCCGCCTGGTTCGGCTATGACGAGGGGATGGCGCATCTGGTGCAGGCGGGCTCGGACGCGCTGATCGTGCCCTCGCGCTTCGAGCCCTGCGGGCTGACCCAGCTCGCGGCGCTGCGCTACGGCGCGCTGCCCGTGGTGGCGCGGGTCGGCGGGCTCGCCGACACGGTGATCGACGCCAACGAGATGGCGTGCTCGATCGGCGTGGGGACGGGCGTTCAGTTCTCCCCCGTCACCGGGCCGGCGCTGCGGCAGGCGCTGCGGCGCACCCACGCGCTGTGGGGCAAGCCGGCGCTGTGGGCGAAGCTGCAGCGCAACGCGATGGCGACCGACGTCTCGTGGGAGCGGGCGGCGGTCGAATATGACCGGCTCTACCGCACCCTCGCGGCGGAGCGCGGGGCTTGAGCGAGCACCGGCTCGAGCCGGGCTCGCCGGAGCCGCTGGGCGTCACCGCCGATGCGCGCGGCGTCAATGTCGCGGTGTTTTCGGCCCATGCCGAACGGATCGAGTTCTGCCTGTTCGACGCGAAGGGCGAGCGCGAGATCGCCCGCCTCGCGCTGCCCGCGCGAACGGGGGACGTGTTCCACGGCCATATCGGCGGCGTGCCGCCGGGGGCGCGCTACGGCCTGCGCGCCGCAGGTCCGTGGGCGCCGCAGGAAGGACACCGCTTCAACCCCTACAAGCTGCTGGTCGACCCCTATGCGAGCCGGCTCGACCGGCCGTTCGTGCTGGCGCCGGCGCTGTTCGACACGCGCGCCCACGGCGCGCCGCGCGACGAGGTCGACAGCGCGGGGTTGGTGCCGAAGGCGATCGTCGCCCACCCGACCGCCGAGCCGCCCTCCCGCGCCGGCTCGTTCCCCTGGGACGACGAGGTGTTCTACGAGCTGCACGTGCGCGGCTTCACCAGACAGCACCCGGCGATCCCGCTCGAGATGCGCGGCACCTTCGCCGCGCTCGCCCAGCCGCCGGCGCTGGAGCATCTGGTCAAGCTCGGCGTGACCACGGTCGAGCTGATGCCTTCCATGGCGTGGATCGACGAGCGCCACCTGCCGCCGCTCGGCCTGTCCAATTACTGGGGCTACAACCCGGTGGTGTTCGGCGCGCCGGACCCGCGCCTCGCGCCGGGTGGCTTCACCGAGGTGCGCCGCGCCATCGAGGCGCTGCACGAGGCGGGCATAAGGGTGGTGCTGGATGTGGTGCTGAACCACACCGGCGAGAGCGACGTGTTCGGCCCCACCGTCAGCCTGCGCGGGCTCGACAACGCGACCTATTACCGCCACGCCCGCGAGGATGCGGGCCGGCTGATCAACGACGCCGGCACCGGCAACACGCTGGCGCTGGAGCGCATGCCGGTGATGCGGCTCGGCATGGACATGCTGCGGCGCTGGGCCGGGGCGGGGCTCGACGGCTTCCGGTTCGACCTCGCGGCGACGCTGGGGCGCCGGCCGGACGGGTTCGACCCCGAGGCGCCGTTCTTCGCCGCCCTGCAGCAGGACCCGCAGCTTCGCGAGCTGGCGCTGATCGCCGAACCCTGGGACATCGGGCCGGGGGGCTATCAGGTCGGGCAGTTCCCGGCCAACTGGGCGGAATGGAACGACAAGTTCCGCGACGCGGCGCGGCGCTTCTGGCGCGGCGACGGCGGGGCGGTGGGCGAGCTCGCGACCCGGCTCTCGGGCTCGGCCGACGTGTTCGCGGCGCGGCGGCGGCCGCTCTCGCGCGCGATCAACTTCATCACCGCCCATGACGGCTTCACCCTGGCCGATCTGGTCTCGTTCGAGCACAAGCACAACGAGGCGAACGGCGAGGGAAACCGCGACGGCACCGACGACAACCACAGCTGGAACCACGGCGTCGAAGGCTGGACCGACGATGCCGGCGTGATGGCGGCACGCCATGGCGACATGCGGGCGCTTCTGGCGACGCTCATCATCGCGCGCGGCACGCCGATGCTGACCATGGGCGACGAATGCGCCCGCTCGCAGGCCGGCAACAACAATGCCTATGCGCAGGACAACGAGCTGACCTGGCTCGACTGGTCCAAGGTGGACGAGGAACTCGCCGCCTTCACCGCGCGCCTGATCGCGCTGCGGCGGGCGCACCCGGCGCTGCGCGGCGAGGCGCCGCTCACCGGGCGGCCGGTCGATGCGAGCGGGATCGCCGACGTCGAGTGGCGCGCGCCCGAGGGCGGGCCGGTGCCGTGGGAGGATGGCGGCAACCGGACGCTGGTGGCGGTGTTCTACGTGCCCGCTTCCGGCGACGCGCCGGCGGACCGGGTGGCGGTGGCGCTCAACGCATCCGACGAGGCGCGCGAGCTCACCCTGCCGGCGCCCCGCGAGGGACTGGGCTGGCACGTCGCCGCCGACACGGCTCGGCCGGCGGGCGCGGGCGCGGGCGCGGGCGATCCGCTGGCGCCGCGTTCGGTGCAGGTGCTGGTCGAGCAGTCGGTGCCCGGTACGCCGGGGCGCGGCTCGGACCCCGCGCTGCTGGAGAAGCTTTCCTCGGCCGCCGGCATCGCCCCGGAATGGTGGGACGTGAACGGCACGCGCCATAGCGTCAGCGACGACACCAAGCGCTCCCTGCTCGCCGCGCTGCGCCTGTCCGCGCAGGGGGCGGGCGAGGTGCGCGACAGCCTCGCCAAGCTTTCCGACCAGCATTTCGCCCATGGCGTGCCCTTCGCCCGGGTGCTGCGGGTGGGCGAGCCGCGCACGCTGCGGCTCGGCGGGGCGGCGGCGAGCGCGCCGCGCCGGCTCGACCTCGGCCTCAAGCTCGAGGACGGCAGCGAGATGGAGTTCGCCGTCCGCCCCGGCGAGGGCGAGCGGCACACGCTGGAGCGGCCGGACGGGCGGCTGGCGCAGGCGAACACGGTGACGCTGCCCGAGCTGCCGGTGGGCCGGCACACGCTGACGCTGGGCGACGAGACCTGCCTCCTCACCGTGGCGCCGCGCGCCTGCTACCTGCCGCCGGCGCTGGAGCAGGGCGGGCGGTGCTTCGGCGTCGCCGCGCATCTCTACACGCTGCGGCGCGAGACGGGCGACCAGGGCATCGGCGACTTCACCGCGCTGGCCGACCTCGGCGCGCGGGTGGCGCAGGCGGGCGGGGCGGTGCTCGGCCTCAACCCGCTGCACGCGCTGTTCCTCGCCGACCGCGAGCGGGCGAGCCCCTATTCGCCCTCCGACCGGCGCTTCCTCGACCCGATCTATATCGACGTCGCCGCGCTGGGCGGCGATGCGGCGCCTTTCGCACCGCTGGCGGCGCTGGGCTCGGTCGACTATCCGCGCGTCTGGGCGGGCAAGGAGGCGGCGCTGCGCGCGGCCTTCGCCGGCTTCGAGGCGGCGCCTGACCCCGATTTCGACAGTTTCGTCGCCGAGGGCGGAACGACGCTGAGGCGCTTCGCGACCTTCGAGGTGATCTCGGGAATGCATCCGGGCACCAACTGGCGCGACTGGCCGGACGGGCTCGCCGCCTCCGCCGACCCGGCGGTGGAGGCGTTCGCCTGGGCCAATGAGCGCGAGGTGCGCTTCGTGCTGTGGCTGCAATGGGTCGCCGACCGCCAGTTCGCCGCCGCCGCCGCGAAGGCGCGCGAGGCGGGGCTGGAGCTCGGCTTCTACCGGGACCTTGCCGTCGGCACGGCGATGGACGGGGCGGAGGCGTGGTCGGAGGCCGGCATGCTGATGCAGGGCGTGACCATCGGCGCGCCGCCCGACCCGCTGGGCCCGGAGGGGCAGAACTGGAACCTGCCGCCCTTCGACCCGCTGGCCCTGCAGCGCGACGGCTATCGCAGCTTCGCGCGGCTGGTGGAGACGAACATGCGCCATGCCGGGGCGCTCCGGATCGACCATGTGATGGGCCTGCGGCGCCTGTTCCTGATGCCGCGCGGCGAGGGGGCGGCGGAGGGGGCCTATGTCGCCATGCCGTTCGAGGACATGGCGGGGCAGGTGGCGCTGGAGAGCGAGCGGGCGAAGTGCCTCGTGGTCGGCGAGGACCTCGGAACCGTGCCGGCCGGCATGCGCGAGCAGCTTGGCGGGGAGCGCATGCTTTCCTACCGGGTGCTGTGGTTCGAGCGGCGCGACGGCACCTTCGCGCCGCCGGAGGACTACCCGCAGGCGGCGGCGGCCTGCGTCTCCACCCACGACCTGCCGACGCTGGCGGGCTGGTGGGTCGGCGCCGACATAGACGAGCGCCATTCGCTGGGGCTGGAGACCGATGCCACGCGCGTGGCCGCGCTCGCCGAGCGGGCGGCGGAGAAGGCGCGGCTCGGCGCGGCGCTGCTGCAGGAGGGCCTGATCGCGGCCGCGCTGGCGCCGGACGCGCCGCTCGACGACAGCTTCGTGGCGGCGGTGCACGCCTTCATCGCCCGCACCGGCTCGATGCTCGCCCTGGCCCAGCTCGACGACCTCGCCGGCGAACTGGCCGCGGTCAACCTGCCCGGCACCGACCGGGAGCGGCCGAACTGGCGCCGGCGCATGGCGCACACCGCGGGGGCCATCTTCGAGGGCGCCCGCGCGCGCGGCACGCTCGACGCGATGGCGCACGAGCGCGGCCGGGGTGAGGGCTAGGCTCGCTGCGGCAGGATCGCGCCGCGCCCGCCCCGCCTTCGCGGCGCAGCAAGACGTGGATTATCCACCGCTTTTTCCTACCGCACTGCGCATGGTTATTTTTTCGTTGTCGAGGCGCGCAAGCTCGACCAAAGTCTGCTAATCGCGAACCAGTGTCGCGTTGCGCCGAGCCGCGCCAAGCGGCCGGTCCAGCCGCCATCGAGCGGAGAGGGAGGGGAACGACATGCCGTATGGCGAATTCGACATCGTCACTCTTTCGCCTTCCACCGTGCGCGTGATGCACAAAGTGGCGCACCACATCTACGAATTCTCCGTGGTGGATGACGGCAATGGCGGACGCACGGTCAGCCATGGTCCCTCCATCGTGTTCGGCAAGGACGGCGAGGCGTTTCCCGCATGGGAGCTCGTGCCCGAGGCCGAGCGTGTCGCCGTAGAGGCGGCAAGCTATCCGGGTGTGATCGGCTGATCCTCACCCGGATGCCTTTCTGACGACATTCCATCTTTCGGGGTAGGGCGCGCCCGCGCCGCCCCATGGACGCTCGCGGCAGGCCGCCCGCGGGCCGCGCGCGCCTGTGCGGCCGCCGAAGACGCGCGAAAATCGTTGCTTCATGAAATCCGAGGCGGTGCGGGGGTGCCCGACGGCTGGCATTCCGTATTTAATCATGTATATGGATGGATATATGTATACCGCTGGATATATGATCAGGGGAGCCCAGCCATGCCGTCCCGCCGTTCCTTCCTTCGCGCCGCCGCGACCCTCGCGCTCGCTTCCGCCCTGCTGGCGCCGCTCGCCCTGCGCGAGGCGCGGGCCGACGAGACGCCCATCGTCTTCGCCGCCTCGAGCCTGACCAACGCGTTCCAGGACATCGGCAAGGCCTATACGGCGAAGACCGGCAAGAAAGTGACCTTCTCCTTCGCCGGCTCCTCGGCGCTCGCCAAGCAGCTCCAGTCCGGCGCGCCCGCCTCGATCTTCGCCTCGGCCGACACCAAGTGGATGGACTTCACCGAGGAGAAGGGCCTGACGCTGAAGGACACCCGCGTCACCCCGATCGGCAACAGCCTGGTGCTGATCATGCCGGCGGGCACGGCCAAGCCCGTGACGCTCGACAAGTCGTTCGACTGGAAAGCCTTCCTCGGCGCGGACGGCAAGCTCGTCACCGGCCTCACCGACAGCGTGCCGGTCGGCATCTACGCCAAGACCGCGCTGACCAGCCTCGGCCAGTGGGACACGGTGAAGTCGCACGTCGTCGGCGCCGAAAATGTGCGCGCCGCGCTGGCGCTGGTGGAGCGCGGCGAGGCGACGGCGGGCGTGGTCTACTCGACCGACGCGGCCATCACCAAGGACGTGAAGGTGGTCGGCACCTTCCCCGCGGATTCGCACCCGGCGATCGAATATCCGTTCGAGATCGTGAAGGGGCAGGACACGCCGGCGGCCAAGGCGTTCTTCGATTTCCTCGTTTCGCCGGAAGCTAAGGAGATCTTTGCCAACTCCGGCGTCGTGGTGAAATAATCCGTCCCGGTCGTGCCGACGCGATCCCGGCGCCCCGCGCGGCGGGCCGGGATCGCGCGGCCATTTCCCGGCACCGTGCCGGAGCCGGCCGCCTGTCGGCCGGCATGACGCGTTTGAGGTCCGGATGCTCACACCCGAGGAATGGGTCGCGGTCTATCTCAGCCTGAAGGTGGCCTTCTGGGCGACCTTCTGGAGCCTGCCCTTCGCGGTGCTCGCGGCCTGGCTGCTGGCGCGCAGCTCCTTCCCGGGCAAGGGTCTCTTCGACGGCGTGGTCTACCTGCCGCTGGTGCTGCCCAAGGTCGTGGTCGGCTACATCCTGCTGCTGACGCTGGGCGCGCGCGGCTCGATCGGCCAGTATCTCGACGCCTGGTTCGGCATAAAGCTCATCTTCACCACCGCCGGCGCGACGGTGGCGGCGGCGGTGATCAGCTTCCCGCTCTCGGTCAACGCGATCCGGCTGGCGCTGGAGGCGGTGGACCGGGGGCTGGAGACCGCCGCGCGCACGCTCGGCGCCTCGCGGCTCGACGTGTTCTTCTCCATCACCCTGCCGCTGATGCTGCCCGGCATCCTCTCCGGCGCGCTGCTGTCGCTGGCGGCGTCGCTGGGCGAATTCGGCGCCACCATCACCTTCGTGTCGAACATCGAGGGGCGCACCCGCACCATCCCGCTCGCCATCTACAGCGCGACCCAGCTTCCCGACGGCGACGCCATGGCGATCCGCCTCACCGTGGTGTCGGTGGTGCTCGCGCTCGGCTCGCTGCTGCTCGCCAGCCTGGTCGACCGGCGAATCCGCGTGATGATCGGACGGGCATGATCGAGATCGATATCCGCATCGACCGCCCCGGCGGCTTCTCGCTGGAGGCCGGCTTCGCGGCGCCGACCTCGGGCGTGACGGCGCTGTTCGGCCGCTCGGGCGCTGGCAAGACCACCATCATCCAGTCGGTGGCCGGCGTCGTGCGGCCCGATAGCGGGCGTATCGCTATCGACGGCGAGCCGTTCTTCGACAGCGCGCGCGGCATCGACGTGCCGATCGAGGCGCGCCGGGCGGGTTACGTGTTCCAGGATGCGCGGCTGTTCCCGCATATGAGCGTCGAGCGCAACCTGCGCTATGGCGAACGGCGCAGCCGGGCGAAGGAGCGTCCGATCCGCTTCGAGGCAGTGGTGGAACTGCTCGGCATCGGCCACCTGCTGGCGCGCCGGCCGCACACGCTCTCGGGCGGCGAGCGCCAGCGCGTCGCCATCGGCCGGGCGCTGCTGGCCCAGCCGCGCCTGCTCCTGATGGACGAGCCGCTGGCCGCGCTCGACGCGGCGCGGAAGGCGGAGATCCTGCCCTACCTCGAACGCCTGCGCGACGAGATGCGGCTGCCGATCCTCTATGTCAGCCATGCCATCGACGAGGTGCTGCGCCTCGCCGACATGGTCGTGGCGCTGCGCGAGGGGCGGCTGGTCGCCGCGGGGCCGGTGGGCGAGGTGATGTCGGCGCCGGAAATCCTGCCGGTGGTCGGGCGCTTCGACCTCGGCACGCTGATCGCCTGCACGGTGAGCCGGCACGACGAGCGTTACGGCCTGTCCGACCTCGCCTTCTTCGGCGGGTCGCTCAGGGTGCCGCGGGTGGAGATGCCGATCGGTGCGCCGGTGCGCGCAAGAGTGCGCGCGCGCGACGTCGCGATCGCGCTGGCCAGGCCCGAGGAGGTCTCGGTCTCCAACCTGCTGCTGGCAACGGTGGAGGAGGTCCGGCTGCTCGAGGGGCCCTATGCCGACGTGGTGCTGAAGGTCGGTGAGGGCCACCTCGCTGCCATGGTGACGCGCGAGAGCGCGGAGCGGCTCGCCCTGCGCCCCGGCCTCGCCGTCTGGGCGATGATCAAGACCGTGGCGGTGGACAGCCGCACCACCGATTTCGAGGCGCGCGAGTAGCGCCTGCGCCTCGGTCCCGCCTCCGTCCGAAAGACGTCAGTGGCAGTGGCTGGTGCCGGCCTGCCGGTCCATGTGGCAGCACTGGCCGGGCGGCGAATTCTTGCGGCAGCCGCCGCCATGCGCCTCGGCCGCCGGCGCGAAGCCGACCATGGCAAGTGTCGTGAGCATGGCGAGCCCGGCGAGCGTCGCGGTGGTCATTCGGAAGAGCATGGCGTTTCCCCCCATCCATGTCTGGCGCGGCCGGGTGCGGCCGCGCGTTCGACATATGACGGAAAGGAAGGTGTATAGCAACCTTTGGTTGTATCGCGCCCGCCGGACCCGGGCGGCCGGGCCGCCCGATCCGGGCCGCTCAGGGCTTCTTGCTGACGGGGCCGTCGGCCGGGCGGGGCTGGGCCATCTCGCGCGAGGCGTCCTCGGTGACGATGATGTCGCCCTTGCGCACCGTCGTGTCCTGCTGCGCGCCGAGCGCCTGCGCCCAGCTCTCGCCCGCCGGGCGGCAGGAGCAGGTGGGCACGAACTGCTTCTTGTAGAGCAGCGCGTTGGGCAGCGACATGTAGGGCTGGCCGTTGGTTGCGACCGCCTGCTCGATGTCCTCGCCCGGGTTGCGATAGGCGAACAGCCGCGCCTCGGTGCCGGGGCACTGGCGCTGGCAGGCCTGCTCGTCCGAATAGAAGCGCGCCGGGGTGGCGGCATAGGAGAGCGGGAAGAAGAAGCCGTCGCAGGTGCGCACGCAGACGGTGCGGTAAGTCGAGACCTTGGGCATTTCGAGCGGCTGGACGTCGAGCGGCTCGGATTCCTCGCGCGGGACGCCGAACAGAGTCTCGAAGAAGTTGCGCGGTGCGCGGCGCGGCGCCCCGTTCGCGCCGCCGACCGAGCCCTGGCCGAGCGCCGCCTGGTACTGCGCGCCGCAATTGTTCTGGGCGAGGGCGTAGATGAGCTGCCGGCGCTGGTCGTCATTGCCCGAGCGCTGGTTGCGCGCCTGCATCATGGTGCGGTCGAGCGCGGAGCGGGCGTCGGTGAGCTGGCGGTTCAGGCCCTGGCACTGCGGGGGAAGCTGCGGCTGGAAGATGAGGAAGCCGCGCTTGTCGCAGCCCATCTGCCGGACCTGGGCGGACAGGTTGGCGACCTGCTGCTGCTGCTGGGCGATGGCCTGGGAAAGGTCGCGCTGCCCGCCGCCGCCACGATCGAGCGCGGCGAGCTGGCCTTCGAGCCGGATGCAGGCCGACCGGTCGCCACCCGCCTGCGCGTTGGGCGGCATGTCCTGCGCCCGGGCGGCGACACTCAGCATCGCGAGGGAGGCAAGGAGGGCGAGCGGGCGGAAGGCGTGAAGGCGCAAGAGCATCATCAACCGAGCTTCATCATTCGGGCGTGCCGGCCGCGGGCCGGTCTCGTTCGCCCTGTGTGCCGGAATCGGGCGTCGGGGGCAATGAGCACGCCGAGGGTGTCGAAAGTTTGAAGGCGGACCGGTCGCGGCCGGCCCCGCTTTGCGCCGGGCGGCGGGCATGCCCATATGCGGGCGGACCCGAACGGAGCCCACCTCATGACACCCCTACGTCCGACGACCCCACCCACCGCCTCGCGGGGACCGGCCCGCCTTCTCGCCGTTCTCGCGCTCGTCATCGCGACCGGCCTCGCCGGCCTGCTGCCGGCGGCGGCGCAGGAGCCGGACCTGATCTTCAAGAAGTCGACGGTGTGGAAGTTTCTCACCCCCGACGACAAGCTCGCCACCTATGGCATCGACGACCCGGTCGTGGAGGGCGTCGCCTGCCACTACACCATCCCCGAGCGCGGCGGGGTCAAGGGCATGCTGGGCGTGGCGGAGGAGGTGTCGGACATCTCGATCGCTTGCCGGCAGATCGGGCCGATCTCGTTCAAGGGCAAGTTCGAGCAGGGCGACGTGGTCTACCGCGAGAGCCGCTCGCTGATCTTCAAGAAGATGCAGATCGTGCGCGGCTGTGACACCAAGCGTAACGTGCTGGTCTATCTCGTCTATTCCGACAAGCTGATCGACGGCAGCCCGAAGAACTCGACCTCGACGGTGCCGATCATGCCGTGGGGCGCGACCAACGAGGCGCCGCGCTGCGCGGATTTCGTGAAGTGAGGGCCGGGCGGGACGGGAAGGGCGCCCGGCGCCTTTCCCTGCCTACTGGCTGCAGGTGATGGTCACCGTCTCGGCGCAGGTGCCGCCGAGGCAGGCCGGGACCGGGGCGGCCGCGGCGTCGGAGGCGGCCGGCTTGCCGGCGACCAGCTTCACCAGGCTCGCGGCCTTGCCGTAGCTGGCGGCGCGCTGGAAGTCATGGACCCGGCACCAGGCGTCGGCGACCGCCTGACCGCAGGCATCGCCGGCGGAGAGGCAGGTGTCGATGCCGTAGCCATCCGAGCTGTCGACGACGAACATCTTGGTGATCGGCCCCTGGGCGAGCGCCAGCGACGGCGCGCAGGCGAGGGCAGCGGCGAACAGGGCGAAGCGCAGGCTCGAGGCAGAACGCATGGGATTTCGTCGGTTGGGGTTACGGAGCGGCTGACGACAACGTGAATGTGGCGAAAAGGTTTGAAGCGAGGCTTAACGTTTTTTCCGCACCCGGGGCGTTCGCAAGCAGCGGCGCGCTGATAGCGCCACCGCCCGGCTTGCGTCAACTGCCACGGATGTGATGGGAACAGGGATAGTCTGTGGCGAATGGCAGCGCTTTCGCGAAAGCAGGAAGCGCGTACCGGGCCTTTTCAGCCCGCACGCTTGACGCGGCCGGCCAAACCGGGGACAGACGCGGCGCCGCCCGTGCCGGGCAGCACAATTTCGAAGGCGAATATCGATGTCGGACGCACAGGCGGGGCTTCCCGAGCTGAAACTCTACAACACGCTGACCCGCGCCAAGGAGGGCTTCGCGCCGCTCGATCCGGCGCTGGTGCGGATGTATGTGTGCGGCCCGACGGTCTATGACTACGCGCATATCGGCAATGCGCGGCCGGTGATCGTGTTCGACCTGCTGTACCGGGTGCTGCGCCATCTCTACGGCGCCGACCACGTGAAGTATGTGCGCAACATCACCGACGTGGACGACAAGATCAACGCGCGCGCGGCGGGCGAATATCCCGGGCTCGACCTCAACGAGGCGATCGCCAAGGTGACCTTCGCCACCGAGGCGCAGTTCCACGACGACCTCGAGGCGCTGGGCGTGATGCATCCCGACGTGGAGCCGCGCGCGACCGAGCACATCGCCGAGATGCGGACGCTGATCGAGAAGCTGGTCGCCTCCGGCCACGCCTATGTGGCGGAGAACCACGTGCTGTTCTCCGTGCCCTCGATGCCCGATTACGGTGAGCTCTCGCACCGCCCGCTTGACGAGATGCTGGCGGGCGCGCGCGTCGACGTCGCCCCCTACAAGCGCGACGCGATGGACTTCGTGCTGTGGAAGCCCTCGCGGCCCGGCGAGCCGGGCTGGCCCTCGCCGGCGGGCATCGACGTGAACGGGCGCCCGGGCTGGCACATCGAGTGCTCGGCCATGTCGTGGCGCCATCTCGGCGAGACCTTCGACATCCATGGCGGGGGCATCGACCTCGTCTTCCCGCACCATGAGAACGAGGTCGCGCAGTCGCGCTGCGCCTTCCACACCGGCATCATGGCCAAGGTCTGGATGCATAACGGCTTCCTGCAGGTGGAAGGCGAGAAGATGTCGAAGTCGCTCGGCAACTTCGTCACCATCCGCGACCTGCTGGCGGACTGGCCGGGCGACGTGCTGCGCCTCAACATGCTGAAGACCCATTACCGCCAGCCGATCGACTGGACGCTGAAGGGCCTTGAGGAGAGCGCGAAGACGCTGGAGCAGTGGTTCGACGCCGCCGCCCCCGACGCCTATCCGCGCCCGGCGCCGGCGGTGCTGGAGGCGCTCGCCGACGACCTCAACACGCCGAAGGCGATCGCCGAGATGCACGCGCTGAAGGACCATGCCGGCAAGAAGGCGCTGGGCGGCACGCTCGCCTTCCTCGGCTTCAGCGAGGCACCGCTCAGGAGCTGGGCGGCCGGGCGCGCGCCCACGCTCGACATCGCGCCCGAGGAGGTGGAGGCCCGCATCGCCGAGCGCATCGAGGCGCGGCGCAACCGCGATTTCGCCACCTCCGACCGCATCCGCGACGAGCTGCTCGCGCTCGGCGTGGCGCTGAAGGACAACAAGGACGGCACCACGAGCTGGGAGCCGCGGCGGTGAGCCCGGCGCCCGCCGCCGCGCTGCGCCCGGCGCTGCCGGCCGACGTGCCGATGCTGTCCGAGATCGCGCGCGAGGCGATCCTCGGGCTGACCGGCGAGGACTATGACGAGGACCAGCAGGAAGCCTGGGCCGAGTCGGCCGGCGACGAGGCGGCGCTGGCCCGGCGCCTCGCCGACCATTTGACGCTGGTGGCGACGCGCGAGGGCGAGCCGGTCGGCTTCATCGCGCTCGCCGACAACCGGCTGATCGACATGCTCTTCGTGCACCCGGAAGCCGCCGGGCAGGGCGTCGGCGCGCTGCTCTACGACGCGGTGGAGAAGCTGGCGGGCGCACGCGGGGCGAAGGTGCTCGCTGTCGATGCGAGCGATACCGCGCTCGGCTTCTTCCAGAAGCGCGGCTTCGTGCCCAAGAGCCGCAACACGGTGCCGCGCGGCGGCGTCTGGCTCGGCAACACGACGATGGAAAAGACCCTCGGCGAGCCGCCGACCACGCACTGAGCGGGCGGCGGGCCGGCTCTCCTCACATCCGGTCGAGCACGCTCTCCTCGGCCTCACCGTGCAGCGCCCCCTCGGCGACGGTCGCAACTGCGGACTGGAGCTGGGGCAGGACCGCGCTCACCTCGTTGGCGACCAGCAGCCGCACCGGGCGCGCGCCGTTGATGAAGCCGGTCGTCTGCATGTGGTCGATCAGGGTCAGCAGCGGCTTCCAGAAGCCGGCGATGTTGAGCACCATCACCGGCTTGCGGTGGCGGTTGAGCTGCACCCAGGTCATCTGCTCGACCAGCTCCTCCAGCGTGCCGATGCCGCCGGGCAGGGCGATGAAGGCGTCCGCCCGCTCGAACATCAGCCGCTTGCGCTCGTGCATGTCCTTGGTGACGACCAGTTCATGGGCGTGCTCGAAGGCCTGCTCCTTGCCGATCAGGAAATCGGGGATGATGCCGGTGACCATGCCGCCGGCCTCGGCGCAGGCGCGCGCCGTGGCACCCATCAGGCCGACACCGCCGCCGCCATAGATCAGGCGGATGCCCTCGCGCGCCAGCTGGTGGCCGAGCGCGATGGCGCTGTCGATGTAGATGGAATCGTCCCCGGGGGCGGCTCCGCAATAAACGCATACGCTTCTGATTTTCGACATGGCTCACATGGTGCATGGCGAGAGGGACGCGGGCAAGCGCCTCGATCATCCATCGCATCCGCCGCGGCCGCGCGCAAACGACGCTGCCGCGGCGACGGCAAGGCAACGGGCCGCCGGGCAGGAAGGTTCCTGCGCCCGGACTTGCCTCCATCGTCAATCGACGATAAACGATTGCCATGATCGATCCCGTGGCCGACGATCTCCTCGCCCTGCGCCTGCGCGCGCTCGCCCATCCGGCGCGGCTCGCCATCGTGCGTGCGCTGGCGCGTGCCGAGCGCTGCCAGTGCGGCGACATCGTGCGCGGCCTGCCGCTCGCCCAATCGACCGTCTCGCAGCATCTCAAGGTGCTGAAGGAGGCGGGCCTCATCACCGGCGCCATCGAGGGGCCGCGCTCCTGCTATTGCCTCGACCGCGCGGCCTTCGCGGCGCTGGCCGGCGAATTCACCACGCTGATGGAGCTGCTGTCCGGCGCGGCGGGGGAGGGGCGCAGCCCAGCCCTGCAGGCGCCGGCCTTGGCGCCGGCGTCCGCGGCCCCCATCTGCACGTCAACGAACGAATCCGGGCCGGTCTCGGCCTGACCGAAGCAGAATTGGAAGTGCTGAATGTCCGCACCTGATGGCGGAACCGCCGTTTCGCGTCCCTCCAAAGCCTCCGAGATCAATCCGCGCGGCAGCCTGCTGGTCGCGCTGAAGGGGCTGTGGCCCTATCTGTGGCCGGCCGACCGGGCGGATCTGCGCGCGCGCGTCGCCTGGGGCCTGCTGCTGCTGGTGCTCGCCAAGATCGCCACCATGGCGACGCCGTTCTTCTTCAAATGGGCGACCGACGCGGTGGCCGACAGCGAAGGCGCGCGCATCAGCACCGATGCCATCGCCTGGCTGATCGCCGCCCCGCTGATGCTGACCCTCGCCTACGGCTTCGCCCGCGTCGTCATGGCCGGGCTGACGCAACTTCGCGACGGGCTGTTCGCGCGGGTCGCGGTGCACGCGGTGCGGCGCCTCGCGCTGGAGACCTTCCAGCACATGCACGCGCTGTCGCTGCGCTTCCACCTCGAGCGCAAGACCGGCGGGCTGACGCGGGTGCTGGAGCGCTCGCGCGAGGGCATCGAGACCATCGTGCGCATGCTGGTGCTGCACCTCGCGCCGACCATCCTCGAATTCGCGATGGTGATCGGCGTGCTGCTGTGGCAGTTCGACTGGCGCTACGCTCTGGCGGCGGTGGCGATGATCGTCGGCTACACGCTCTTCACCTTCATCATGACCGAGTACCGGATGGGTATCCGGGCGGCGATGAACGAGAGCGACACCGACGCCAACGCCAAGGCGGTCGACAGCCTGCTCAACTACGAGACGGTGAAGTATTTCGGCGCCGAGAAGTGGGAGGCCGAGCGCTATGACCGCTCCATGGCCCGCTACGAGCGCGCCACCGTCCACACCCACACCTCGCTCGCCTGGCTGAACGCCGGGCAGGCGGCGATCTTCACGCTCGGCCTGACGGCGGTGATGGCGCTGTGCGTGTTCGACATCCGCGCCGGGCGGCAGTCGGTCGGCTCCTTCGTCATGGTCAACGCCATGATGATCCAGCTCTACCAGCCGCTGAACTTCCTCGGCATGATCTATCGCGAGATCAAGCAGTCGCTGATCGACATCGAAGCGATGTTCGCCATCCTCGCGCGGCCGCCCGAGATCAAGGACACGGCGCAGGCCCGCGTGCTGGAGCTGAAGGGCGGGGACGTGCGCTTCGAGAACGTGCGCTTCTCCTACGACCCCGACCGCGAGATCCTCAAGGGCGTGTCGTTCGAGGTGCCGGCCGGGCGCACGGTGGCGATCGTCGGCCCCTCGGGGGCGGGCAAGTCGACCATCTCGCGCCTGCTGTTCCGCTTCTACGAGGTCAATGAAGGCCGCATCCTGATCGACGGGCAGGACGTGCGCGAGGTGACGCAGGAATCGCTGCGCCACGCCATCGGCATGGTCCCGCAGGACACGGTGCTGTTCAACGACACGCTGGCCTACAACATCCGCTACGGGCGTACCGATGCGAGCGACGAGGACGTCGCGCGCGCGGCCGAGCTGGCGCAGATCGACGGCTTCGTGCGCCGCACGCCCAAGGGCTACGCGACCGAGGTCGGCGAGCGCGGGCTGAAGCTCTCCGGCGGCGAGAAGCAGCGCGTCGCCATCGCCCGTACCATCCTCAAGAACCCGCCGATCCTGATCCTCGACGAGGCGACCTCGGCGCTCGACAGCCACACCGAGCGCGAGATCCAGGACGCGCTGGAGCGGGTCTCGCGCGGGCGCACCACGCTCGTCATCGCGCACCGGCTCTCGACCGTGGTCGGCGCCGACGAGATCATCGTGCTGGAGCACGGGCGCATCGCCGAGCGCGGCACCCATGCCGAGCTGATGCTGCGCCGCGGGCTCTACCATTCGATGTGGGAGCGCCAGCGCGAGGCCGAGCGCGCCCGCGAGACGCTGAAGGAAGCCGAGGACGAGGAAGAGGTCGGCGCCGTCACCAGCGACGCGGCGGCCTGAGCGCCGGGCGAAACGGAGCCGCACCATGGCTGAGCGGGCGGCAAGGAAGGTCGGCATCGCCTGCCAGGGCGGGGGAAGCCACGCCGCCTTCACCGCCGGCGTGCTGCGGCGGCTGATGCAGAAGGACCTGCTGGAGCGCTACGAGCTCGCCGGCATCAGCGGCACCTCGGGCGGGGCGATCTGCGCCGCGCTCGCCTGGACCGGACTGAAGCAGGGCGGCCCGCAGGAGGCGCGCGAGCGGCTCTACCGCTTCTGGGACCACGCCAAGGCCGACACCCCGCTCGACGCCTGGCAGAACTACTGGGGGCAGGCCATCGCCAGCCTGCCGTGGCGGCTCGACGTCAGCCCCTACCGGGTCGAGAGCGGCGCGGACCGGGTGCTCGGCAGCTGGCTCAGGGAGTTCCTGAAGCTCGAGGAACTGACCAAGGAGGCCCGCGCGGGCGCGCCCTACCTGTTCATCGGCGCCACCGACGTGCTGAAGGGCGACCGCTGCATCTTCAGCGGCACCGACCTCGACTATCCCGAACTGCTGGGCTCGGCGGCGCTGCCCTTCCTCTACCGGGCGGTGCACACGCGCGGGCACGTGCTGTGGGACGGGCTGTTCAGCGTCAACCCGCCCATCCGCGACCTGCTCGACCTCGATCTCGACGAATTGTGGGTGATCCAGATCAGCCCGCTCGCGGTGGCGCAGGAGCCGAAGACCTTCGAGGCGATCCGCGACCGGCGCGACCAGCTCGCCGGCAACATCTCGCTGGCGCAGGAACTGCACTTCGTCGACAAGATCAACGAGATCGTGGCGCTCAACGGCGAGCTGAAGCGGCGCCGGCGGCGCGGCGAGCCGCAGCACTACTACCGCCCGGTGACGATCCGCCTACTGGACGCCGGCCTAGACGAGGCGAAATACGGCTACGGCTCCACGCTCGACCGCAGCCCGGAACTGATCGACGAACTGATCCGGCGCGGCGAGGCGATGGCCTCGCGCTTCTTCGACGAGGAGACGCTGTGGCCGCGCCGGGGCGCGCTCGAAGGGCGCACCATGTCGGTGGCGCCGCGGCGGCGCGCGCGGCGCAAGCCGGCCCCGGAGCCCGACGGCGGCATTTGACGGCGCGCGCGCGCGGCCCTACCTGTGCCCGGGTGCTCACCCGCGGGAAACCGTTCTTCATGTCCGTCATCGATTCCATCCGCAGCGGCCTCGTGCCGATCCACCGTGAAGGCTACCCCTTCATCCTGATCGGCGCGGCGGTGTCTGCCGTGCTGCTCTGGCTGCTGCCGCCGCTCGGCTGGATCTGCGTGCTGATCACCGCGTGGATCTGCTACTTCTTCCGCGACCCCGAACGCGTGACGCCGATCCGCGAGGGGCTGGTGGTCTCGCCGGCCGACGGGCGGGTGTGCCTCGTCGGCCCGGCGCTGCCGCCGCCGGAGCTGGGCCTGGGCGAACTGCCGCTGCCGCGCGTGTGCATCTTCATGAACGTGTTCGACGTGCATGTGAACCGCGCGCCGCTGGCGGGCCGGATCCTGCGCATCGCCTATCGACCCGGCAAGTTCCTCTCCGCCGACCTCGACAAGGCGAGCGAGGACAATGAGCGCTCGGGCATGGTGCTCGACACCGCGATCGGCGAGATCGGCGTGGTGCAGATCGCCGGGCTGGTGGCGCGGCGCATCGTCAGTTTCGTGCGCGAGGGCGACAGCCTCACGCCCGGCCAGCGTTTCGGCCTGATCCGGTTCGGCTCGCGGGTCGACGTCTACCTGCCGCCGGGCACGCACCCCGTGGTCGCGGAGGGCCAGAGGGCGATCGCCGGCGAGACGGTGCTCGCCGATCTCGCCGCCACCGTGCCGGCGCCGTCGTTCCGCGTGGACTGAACCCAGCGAGGTCTGCCATGTCCGACTTCTTCCCGCCCTTCGAGCCCGACGACACCTCCGAACCGGACGGCCCCGAGCCGGAGCGCCGCCGCCGGCGCTTCCAGGCGGTGCCGGTGCGGCTGCTGGTGCCGAACGTCGTCACCCTGCTGGCGCTGTGTGCGGGCTTGACCGGCATCCGCATGGCGGTGGAGGGACGGATGGAGGTGGCGCTCGGCGCCATCGTCATCGCTGCCGTGCTGGACGGCATGGACGGGCGACTGGCGCGCATGCTGCAGGGCACCTCGCGCTTCGGCGCCGAGCTCGACAGCCTGTCGGACTTCGTGTGCTTCGGCGTGGCGCCGGCGCTGGTGATCTACATGTGGGGGCTGGAATCGCTGGGCTCGATCGGCTGGATCGCCGCGCTCTCCTTCGCGATCTGCGCGGCGCTTCGCCTCGCCCGCTTCAACGTGATGCTGGACGACCCGAACCGGCCGCCCTTCGCCTCCGAGTTCTTCACCGGGGTGCCGGCGCCGCTGGGCGCCCTCGTCATGCTGCTGCCGGTCTATCTGGAGCTGATCGGCCTGCCGCGGCTCGAGGCCTTGCCGGCGATCGCGGCGGTGTTTTGCCTGGCCATTGCGCTGCTCATGGTCTCCAAGGTGCCGGCCTATTCGGGCAAGAAGCTCGGCTCGCGCATCCCCCGCGACAAGGTGATGCCGCTGTTCGTGTGCGTTGTGCTGTTCGTGGCGGTGCTGGTGACCTGGCCGTGGGCGGTGCTCTCGGTGCTGTGCGTCGGCTATCTGGCAGCGCTGCCCTTCTCGGCCATGCGCTACGCCAAGCTCATGCGCGACTACGAGGCGCGGCAGGGCGCGAAGGCCGCCGCCAAGGCGCGTATGGTCGAGCCCGGCCTCGACGGCGGCGCACCGGACCACGACCGGCCGAGCCACCTCAACTGAGGTAGTGACCCGAGCCGGCACGGCCGGCCGTGTGGGCGATGTCGTTCGGGGGAACTATTCGGCGCGGCGGTCGGCGAGGGCGGCGACGCGCATCGCCAGCGGGGCGCCGGGGAAGATCTGCCGCAACAGCCGCAGCGCCTCGGCGTCGGAACCGGGATTGGCGATATCGAGCTGCTGGCGCATGAGCTGGGCCACCGTCGCCGTATCGGCCGAGCGGCGCGGAAAAGCGCGCGGAAGCTCGTCGTACACGGTCGTGGACGACGACGGCTCCTGAACTACACGTGCAGCCTGCAGCATCACAATCCCCTCCGATCGCAAGAGCGAATCAATCAGCTTTCCTCATGCTCAACATGGGCCAGCCGGACCTCGAACGCACGAACTATTTTCCAGTTCCCGACTTTGTGAGGTCGCGCCACACAAAGTGCTCGCAACTAGTCCGCGAAACAATGGGCAGGATTGCGTATTTTCCCGCGTCCGATGTTTCGAATATGACAATAAATTACTGGATCGCCCGCCGGCGAAGTGCGGCGCGCACGGCCGGAGACTTTCGAGCCGGCAAAGTCTAGCGCCGCTCCATGACGGATTCATCACCCGCGCCACAATAAATGACTGGATTTATCCAGTCATTCCGGCATGGAGGTCTTTAGGTAGGGGTGTGGCCTGCGCCCTTGAACGTCTCGCCGCGTCCTGCCGGAGTTGAGGCGGGCGTCTCAGGAGCGGGTCAGCGTGACCTTGGCGCCGTCGCCGGTGGCAACGCCGTCATACTCGCCGTCGCCGGCCGGCTTCAGCCGCGCCGTGACCTTGCCGAGATGGTTCTGCAGCACGATCTCGCTGCCCCAGACGTCCCAGCCCTTGGTCATGAAGATGTCGTTCGGGCAGCCCACGTCCGCATTGGCGGCGAAGCCGTTCATGCCGCGGTCGGTCGAGAGCGTGATCTTGCAGGTCTTCTGGCCGTCGTCCCAGCCATAGTTCCAGGCGCCGGCGAGCTGCGTGCGCGCGGCGCCGGGCTCGGCATAGGCGACGCCGCCCGGCGCGGTCGGCGCGGGCGGGGCCAGTGCGACCGGGGTCTGCGGCGTCGTCTTGGGCGTGACCGCGGCGCTCGCGGTGGCGGCGCTGGCGCCGGTGGCCGTGTTGGCGCCGGCGACGTCGCTCGGCGCGGGGACCGGGGCGCTCACGATCGAGCCGGAGGGTGCGGGCGTGATCTGGCTGATTTCGGCGGGGGCGGGGGCCGTCGATGTACCGAAACCGTCGAGTTCCGTGCTGCAGCCGCCGAGCAGGAGGGCGATGGCGGCGGTTCCCGCAAGGGCATAGACGTTCATCGACCTGTTACTCCCGCGACCGGCTGGCGCCGGCCCTTCTTGTCCACCCCGTTACGCCGTTCGGGTACGGCGCGACACGTCCCCCTGTTTCCCCAAGGATCGTGGCACCAGCATGACCCTGAGGCGGCGGGAGCCTGTCCCCCGCTTTTCCATGTCCGTTGGTCAATGAAAGGTTAACAGACGCAGCCATCCGATCCTACCACCGTCACAATGGACGCCGCCCGCCGGCCGCGCTATGTGCGGCGCAGCACGAGCGCGGCGCGCGGCGTCGCAGAGCCTTCAAGGAGCCGTCATGTACCAGATGCTGGATCCCGCCACCCTGACCGTCCTTGTCACCGGCGCGACCGCCGGCATCGGCGCCGCGACGGCGCGCCGCTTCGCCCTTGCCGGCGCGCGGGTGATCGGCACCGGGCGGCGGGCCGAGCGGCTGATCGCGCTGCGCGACGAGCTGGGGCCGAACTTCCACCCGCTCGAGGTCGACGTGCGCGACAACGCGGCGCTGACCGCTGCGCTGGAGGGGCTGCCGGAGGCGTTCGCGAAGATCAACGTGGTGTTCGCCAATGCCGGGCTGGCGCTCGGCCTGGAGCCGGCCCACAAGGCCAGCCTCAAGGACTGGGAGGACATGGTCGACACCAACATCAAGGGTCTGCTCTACACCGTGCGGGCGACGCTGCCAGGCATGGTCGAGCGCGGCGAGGGGCATGTGGTGTTCACCGGCTCGGTGGCGGGCGACTATCCCTATCTCGGCGGCAACGCCTATGGCGGGACCAAGGCGTTCGTGAAGCAGTTCGCGCTGAACCTCGTCGCCGACCTCTCCGGCGCCGGGGTGCGCGTCACCAATATCGAGCCGGGCATGGTCGAGACCGAGTTCTCTCTGGTGCGCTTCCACGGCGACGAGGCGCGCTCCAGCGACGTCTATGCCGGGCTCCAGCCGCTGAGCGGCGAGGATATCGCCGAGCAGGTGTTCTTCTGCTGCACGCTGCCGCGGCACGTCGCGATCGACCGGCTGCAGGTGATGCCCACCAGCCAGAGCTTCGCCGGCATGAAAGTCGCCCGCTAGGACGACCGCAGCAGGACGGCGCCGGCGAGCGCCGCGCCCGCCACCACCGCCCAGGCCGGCGCGCGCCACAGGGCGAGCGCCAGATAGGCGAGCAGCGCCAGCGCCAAGGCGCGGGCCGAGGTGAGGCTCGACGTCACCACCGGGTCCCAGAAGGCGGCGCCGAGCAGGCCGACCACGGCCGCGTTGATGCCGGCCATGGCGCGACGGATGCGCGGCTGGCCGGCGAGGCGGCTCCAGAACGGCAGGGCGGCATAGACCAGCAGCGCCGAGGGCAGGAAGATCGCCGCCAGCCCGATCGCGGCGCCGGCGACGCCGTTGGGCGGGCCGGGCATCATCGCCCCGACATAGGCGGCGAAGCTGAACAGCGGGCCGGGCACGGCCTGCACCGCGCCATAGCCGGCGAGGAACGCCTCGCGGGTCAGCCCGCCGGGATGGACGAGCGCGGATTCGATCAGCGGCAGCACCACGTGGCCGCCGCCGAACACCAGCGCGCCGGCACGGTAGAGCGTGTCGAACAGGGTGAGGCCCGCGTCCGCCCCCGCGCGCGCCGCGAGCGGCAGAAGCACCAGCAGCAGCGCGAACAGGGCGAAGGCCGCCAGCGCCGGGACGGAGCCGGGCAGGCGCCCGGATGGCAGGCCCGCCACCTGACCGGGTGTGTCGCCGGAGGGTTTCAGCCAGAGGAGCCCGAGCAGGCCGCCGGCGAGGATGACGCCGATCTGCCCGGCCGCGCCCGGCACCAGCGCCGCACCGGCGGCGGCCAGCAAAGCGAGGGTGCGGCGCTCGCGGTCTGGGCAGAGGTTGCGTGCCATGCCGAGGACGGCGTCGGCGACGATCGCGACGGCGGCGATCTTCAGCCCCGCCAGCCAGCCCGCCGTGCCGTGCCCGCTCGCGTCCGCGCCGGCGACGCCATAGGCGAAGGCGATCATCACCAGCGCCGAGGGAAGCGTGAAGCCGAGCCATGCCGCCGCCATGCCGAGCGGGCCCGCGCGCATCAGCCCGATCGCCATGCCGACCTGGCTGGAGGCCGGGCCGGGCAGGAACTGGCAGAGCGCGACGAGCCCGGCATAGGCCTCCTCGGCCAGCCAGCCGCGCCGGCGTACCAGCTCCTCGCGGAAATAGCCCAGATGCGCCACCGGCCCGCCGAAGGAGGTGAGGCCGAGCTTGAGGAAGACGGCGAACACCTCGCCCGCGCTGCCGGCGTGCACGGGGGAGGCGGTGGTTCCGGGGCGCGTCTCGCTCATGATGCCCCAGCGTTAGCGCGGCACGGGCGGGGATGCATGTGAATTGTCGATGACGGCCGGCGCAAGCCGATGGATCGCGGGCGGCGCGCTACGCCGCGGCGACGGCGGTCGGCATCGCGAGGCCGGCGCGCAGCGTCTCGGCGAGGCGGCGCGCGGCGGGGGAGGCGGCGGGGGCGAGCACCAGCCCGATCTCCATGTCCGGCAGCGCTGGCAGGCCGTCGGAAGGGCCGAGCCGGCGCCATTCCGGCGGTGCGGCGCATTCGGGCAGGGCGGTCACGCACAGCCCGGTCTCGACCGCGGCGTAGATGCCGCCCTGCGAGGAGGAGGTGCAGGCGACGCGCCAGCTCTTTCCCGCCTTGTCGAGCGCGGCGGCGATGTGCGGGCGGGCACGGCAGCCCGTGGGGAACAGGGCAAGGGGCAGCGGGTCGTTGCGCTCGGGCCGGTGGCCGCGCGCGGCCAGCCAGTGCAGTTTCTCGCGCTTCAGCAATTCGCCGGTGGGGCGGGCGAGGTCGCGGGTGAAGAGCGCGACGTCGAGCTGCCCGCGCTCGACTTCCGGCTCGAGGTTCTTGGAGAGGTCGCAGCGGATCGAGATCTCGACCCGCGGATAGGCGGCCGCGAAGCGGGCGATGGTGGGCGTGAAATAGGCGTCGACATAGTCGTCCGGCATGCCGAGCCGGACGCTGCCCTCGGGCGTGCCGCCCTTGAGGTCGGCCAGCGCCTCGCTCTCGAAGGCGAGCAGGCGGCGCGCATGGGCGACCAGCCGCTCGCCGGTCTCGGTCAGCGAAATGCCGCGCCGCGAACGCTCCAGAAGCCGCACGCCGAGATTGTCCTCGAGCTGGGCGATGCGCGCGGAAACCGCCGACTGGGTGCGGCCCACGCGCTCGGCCGCGGCGGTGAAGCCGCCGCTGTCGACGATGGCGATGAGCATGCCGAGCGATTCGGTGTCGAGATGGCGCATGGTCTGGGTCCGGGAGGAGCGAGGTCCTGCAGGCTCGGCGCACCTATATCACTTTTGTCGATACAACCACAAAATAAATTCGCTTTGCCGATTGTCGACGCGGAGCTAACGGTACGACACCTGCCGCCGCCGAAGCAACGCTGCCGGAGCCATCCGTCACCGGCGCACCTTCCGCGCGCGGCCGATCTCATTCGACCTGTCGAGTCCGGCAATGCCTCCGCCTCCCGCTTCCGCCGCGCTAGCCCCGGCCTTCATTCCCGATTCCGCCGCGCCTTCCCTGGCGCGCAGCGAGGAGGCGCTGCTCGGCCAGCAGCGGCGCGAGGCGTTCCTCGCCGTGATCGCGGCGGCGATCTGCATCGGCTTCTCGGCCATCTTCGTGCGCCTGTCCGATGTCGGGCCGGCGGCGATCGGCTTCTGGCGGCTGTTCTTCGCGCTCGGCCCGATGGCCGTCTGGGCGCTGGCGGAGCGGCGCCATGCGAGCCGGCAGCGCACGCCTGCGCGGAGCCTGCCCGCCCGGCTGACGGTGCGCCAGATGGTGCTCGTCGCCGGCGCCGGCGCGTTCTTCGCCGCCGACCTGATCTTCTTCCACATCGCCATGCGCCATACCTCGACGGCGAACGCGCTTCTGCTCGGCAATCTCGCGGTGGTGTTCGTGTTCGTCTTCGGCTGGCTGTGGCTCGGCGAGCGGCCGACGCGCGGGCTGGTGATGGCGATCGCGCTGGCGCTGCCGGGCGCGGCGCTGATCGTAGGCGCCAGCGCGGGCAGCCACGGGACGGTGTCCGGCGGGGCGATCCCCGGGGTCAGCGTGTTCGGCGACAGCCTCGCGCTCAGCGCAGCGACCTGCTACGCCGCCTATATGCTGACGCTGCGGGCGCTGAGGCGCGGCGGCGAGGGGCGCGCCCCGGCGCTCGGCGGGGGCACCGTCGCCCTGCTGTCGAGCGCGGTGGGCGCGGTGGTGTGCCTCACCTTCGCGCTGGCGGCGGGGGAGGTCATCATCCCACAGAGCTTCAAGGGCCTGATGGCGCTGGTGGGGCTCGGCCTGATCGCCCATGCGGCGGGGCAGGGGCTTGCGACCTTCGCCCTCGGTCGGCTGCCGGCGGGGGTGATCTCGGTCGGGCTGCTGCTGCAGATCGTGGTGGGCACCTCGCTCGCGGCGGTGCTGTTCGGGGAAATCCCGTCCATCGGCGTGGTCGCCGGCGGCTCGCTGGTGGTCGCGGGCGTCATCGCCGTGCGTCCCGCGCGCAGGCCGCGCCGGCCGTGAAACGCGCCGCCAAGCTCCCCATCTAGCTCCCCATCTAGCTCCCCAACAAACTCCCGCTTGCGGTCGGCGCCGGTCGGCGCTACGTCCGCGGCGGGTGCTGATGGAGACGGACGATGCAGAACAATCCGTTCGGTGGTGTGATCGAGAATCTGTCGGTCGACGAGGTCAAGGCGGGTATGGACGCCGGGACGATGCTGCTCGTGGATGTGCGCGAGCCGAACGAGGTCGAGGCCGAGAGCATTCCCGGCGCGGTCAACGTGCCGCTTTCGACCTTCGACGTCGCTGCGCTGCCGGATGCCGGCGACAAGATGCTCGTCTTCTCGTGCCGGTCCGGCCAGCGCTCGCAGAAGGCTGCCGCCGCGGCCCAGGCCGCCGGGGTGGACCTCCACCGCCACATGGCCGGTGGCATACTGGCGTGGAAGGAAGCCGGCTTCGAGACCGAGAGGGGCTGAGGGGTCTCCCTCGCCCACAGCTCGACGGGTGCGGCCACCCCCGCCCTGTCAGTCGACGAGCCGGCGGATCACGTCGCCGGTGGCGGCGATGAGGTTGTCGACCTGCGCCTGCGTGGTCGCGGGCGAGGCCAGCATCATGTCGTGGAAGGGCGAGATCAGCACGCCGCGCACCAGCAGGGCGAGGTGGATCGCCGCCTCCAGCGCGGCGAAATGGGCGCCATGCGCTTCCCCGCCATTGATGAGCGGGGCGGGTGCGCGCACCACCTCCACCCGGGCGCCGCAGCGCACGACGTGCCAGGGCAGGCGCGCCTGCGCGATGGCGGCGGCGAGGCCGGCCTCCAGCCGGGTGGCGAGCGCGTCCATGTGGGCGTAGGCCTCGTCGGTGGCGACATGCTCCAGCGTCGCGCGCAGCGCCGCGAGCTGCAGCGGGCTGCCGGACAGAGTCGTGCCCATGCCCGAATGGCCGGACGGCGCACCGGCGCGGGCCGATTCGAGCCGCCCCGCCAGCTCCGCGCTCATGCCCCAGACCGCGGCCGGAATGCCGCCGGCGATCGCCTTGCCGACCACGAACAGGTCCGGCGCGAGGCCATGCGCCCCGGTATAGCCCCCAGGCCCGGTGGAGAGCGTGTGGGTCTCGTCGATCAGCAGCAGGGTGCCGTGGCGGCGGGTGATCTCGCGCAGCCCCTCGTGGAAGCCGGGCTGCGGCAGCACCATGGCGCAGTTGGTCATCACCGGCTCGGTGATGACGCAGGCGACCGTGTTGTCGGCGAGCGCCGTCTCCAGCGCGTCGAGGTCGTTGAACGGCACCACCCGCGCCAGCAGGGTGAGGTCGCGCGGCTCGCCCAGCAGGCCGGGCCGGTTGGTGACGCGCCCATTGGCGCTTATGCCGACGAAGGTCTCGTCCACCGCGCCGTGATAGGCGCCGTCGAAGACTAGGATGCGCGGCCGGCCGGTCACCGCGCGCGCCACCCGCAGGGCGAAGCGGTTGGCATCGCTGGCGGTGGTGGCGACCTGCCAGGAGGGCAGGCCGAAGCGGGCGCTGAGCAGCTCGCCGACCGCCGCCGCGTCGGGGCTCGGCAGCATGGTGGCGAGCCCGCGCCGCGCCTGCCGGCTCACCGCCTCGGCGACCGGCGGCGGGCCGTGGCCGAACAGCGCGGCGGTGTCGCCGAGGCAGAAATCGTCATAGCCGTGGCCGTCGACGTCGGTGAGGCGGGCGCCCGTCGCCTCCGCCACCACCAGCGGCACTGGGGTCGACCAGTCGACCATCCAGTGCATCGGCACGCCCTGGAACAGGTGCGCCGCGGCGCCGGCGGCCGCCCGCGTCTTCGGTCGGGTGCCGAGATAGAGCGCCTCCGCCTCCGAGCGCAGCGCGGCGACGCGTGCCGGGGAGACGCCCGATCGTTCGGCCAGGGAGGTTACGACGTCCATCTCACCGCCATCCGCGATTATGCGCCGGGCCTCGCCATCTAAGCACGTTTCGCCGGGTGGGGGCAGGAGCAGGGAGCCGGAGCGGGGGGAGTGGCGGCGGGATCAGACCCGGCATAGCCGGGCCTCGCGGCCCGCCCGGCTCAGGCGACCCAGCCGCGGCGCTTCAGCTCGGCATAGGTCTGGTCGAGGGTGCGGCGGGCGCGGGCGATCAGCTCGTCGCACTCGCCATGCGAGATGACCAGCGGCGGGGCGATGATCAGCCGGTCGCGCACGGCGCGCATGACGAGGTTGTTGGCGAAGGAGAAGTCGCGGGCGAGGGTGCCGACCTTGCCGACATCGGGGAAGCTGGTGCGCCCGACCTTGTCCGGCGTGAGCTCGAGCGCCCCGACGAGGCCGACCATCGGCGCCTCGCCGACCAGCGGGTGCTCGGCGAGGGCGCTCCAGCGGGCCTTGAGATAGGGGCCGACATTCTCGGCCACGCGCTCCACCAGCTTCTCGCGCTGCATGATGGCGAGGTTGGCGAGCGCCGCCGCGCAGGCCGCCGGATGGCCGGAATAGGTGTAGCCGTGGTTGAAGTCGCCCCCCTCCATCAGCACCTCGGCGACCTTGTCGGCCACCATCACCCCGCCGAGCGGCATGTAGCCCGAGGTGATGCCCTTGGCCATGACGAGGATGTCGGGGTGGGTATGGTAGGTCTCGCAGCCGAACCACTGGCCGGTGCGGCCGAAGCCGCAGATGACCTCGTCCGAGACGAACAGGATGTCGCGCTCGCGGCAGATGCGGGCGATCTCCGGCCAGTAGGTGATGGGCGGGATGATGACCCCGCCCGCGCCCTGGATCGGCTCGGCGATGAAGGCGGCGATGCGGTCCTCGCCCATGGCGTCGATGACGCTCTCCAGCGCCCGCGCGGTGCGGATGCCGAACTCCTCCATGGTCTCGCCCTGGCGCGCCTCGCCCCACCAATAGGGCTGGGCGATGTGGACGATGTCGGGGATCGGCAGGCCGCCCTGCTCGTGCATCGGCGCCATGCCGCCGAGGCTTGCCGCGCCGACGGTCGAGCCGTGATAGGCGTTGCGCCGGGAGATGATGACCTTCTTTTGCGGCTTCTCGCGGATGTCGAAATAGCGCCGGACGAGGCGGATCACCGTGTCGTTGGATTCCGAGCCGGAGCCGGTGAAGAACACCCGGTTGAACTGCGGCGGGGTCAGCTCGGCGAGCTTGGCCGAAAGCTCGATCGCCGGCTGGTGGGTGGTCTTGAAGAAGGTGTTATAGTAAGGTAGCTCGCGCATCTGGGCGGCGACCGCGTCGACGATCTCCTCGCGCCCGTAGCCGACATTGACGCACCACAGTCCCGACATGCCGTCGAGGATGCGGTTGCCCTCCGAATCCGTGAGCCACACCCCGTCGGCGCGGGTGATGATGCGCGAGCCTTCCGCGTTCAGCGCCTTCATGTCGCTGAAGGGGTGGAGATGGTGCGCGGCGTCGAGCGCGCGCAGTTCGGCGGTGGACTTGGGCTGCGGCATGGTGGACCCGTTGGCGTGTCGTCCCGGCGGTATCGGCGTCGCCCGGCACAGGGAAAGCGACCTGCACAATGTGATCACATTTTTCGTGCGTCAAGCCGGTCGGCATGGCACAAGGGAGGGTCACGGCAGCGACGGCTTGACCGCCGGCCCGTCGCCATGACCAAATCGACGGACGGACATCGACCAGGTGGATCATGCCAGTGCCTGACGTCGCGGCGGCTGCCGCGACCGCTGAAAGCCGGAGCGAGCCTTCACCCGCGCTATCCGGCACCGCTTCGGCGGCGGCTCTCGCGGGCGACGAATTCGCGGCCCATGTCGCCGCGCACGGCGTGCCCGACATCGTCGAGGTGCTGCTGCCCGACACCCACGGCGTGCTGCGCGGCAAATGGATTCCCGGCGCGGCGGGGGGCAAGATCTGGAGCGACGGCGTCGCGATCCCGCTGTCCATCTTCGGGCTCGACGTGTGGGGCCGCGAGGTCGAGGAGACCGGCATCCATATCGAGACCGGCGACCGCGACGGCATCTGCCGGCCGGTTCCCGGCACGCTGAAGCCGGTGCCCTGGGCGCCGCGCCCCTCGGCGCAGGTCATGCTCACCATGTACGAGCCGGACGAGCGCGGCGGCGAGCTGCCCTGGGAGCTCGACCCGCGCCACAAGCTCGCCCGCCAGGTCGAGAGGCTGGCCGCGCGCGGGCTGCACCCCTGCGTCGCCTTCGAGCTCGAATTCTACCTGATGAAGCCGGCCCCGGGCCCGGGCGGGCTGCCGGAGCCGGTGTTCCCCGCCTCGCCGCACGGCCCGGCGCGGCAGAACATGTATTCGATGTCGGACCTCGATGCCTATGCCGGCCTGCTGCACGAGGTCCGCCAGGCGGCGGCGGTGCAGGGCCTGCCGGCCGACACGGTGATCTCCGAGGCGGCGCCCGGCCAGTACGAGGTGAACCTCTATCACCGCACCGACGCGATGGCCGCGGCGGACGACGCCATCCTGCTGCGGCGGCTGATCGACGGAGTGGCGCGCCAGCACGGGCTGCGCGCCAGCTTCATGGCCAAGCCGTTCCTGGAATTCGCCGGTTCGGGCATGCATGTGCATGTGAGCCTCGCGGACGGGGCCGGCGGCAACGCCTTCGGCGCCGGCGAGGAGGGCGAGGCGCTGCTGCGCCACGCGGCGGCGGGGCTGCTCGCCACCATGGCGCCGACCGCCGTGCTCTACGTGCCGAGCTATAACGGCTTCCGCCGGCTGGTGCCCGGCAGCTATGCGCCGACCGGCATCTCCTGGGGCTACGACAACCGCTCGGTGGCGGTGCGCGTGCCCAACGGGCCGGCCAAGGCGCGCCGGCTGGAGCACCGCATCGCCGGCGCCGACGCCCATCCCCACCTCGTGCTGGCGGCGATCCTCGCCGGCATGCTGGAGGGGATCGAGAACGCGATGGAGCCGCCCGCGCCGCTGAGCGGCAACGCCTACGAGGCCGAAGCCCCGCTTCTGACCTACGACATGGGCGAGGCGGTGCACGACTTCGCCGCATCGGACTTCGTGGCCCGCGCCTTCGGAGCGGAATACCAGCGGGTCTATGCGGTGATGAAGGAGGCGGAGCGTGCGGCGTTCGAGCGTCGCATCAGTACGCTGGAGTACGAGACTTATTTGTGAGCGCGACCAAGACTTGGGCACAACGTCTTGAGCGCGTCGCGGCGACGCACTAGCCTGAGTACTCGGCCACTTCTACCCAATGCCCGATAGGCCACTCAACTCGATCTTCCAAGGAGAACAGGATGTCCCGCCTCCTCGCGACAATCGCGGCCGGATTTCTGGCGGCGCTGGCGGTTACGCCGGCTTCCGCGCAGGAAAAGGTCGTGAACGTCTATAACTGGTCCGACTATATCGACGAGTCGGTACTGGAGGAGTTCACGAAGGAAACCGGCATCAAGGTCCGCTACGACGTCTTCGATTCCAACGAGGTGCTGGAGACCAAGCTTCTCGGCGGCAAGACCGGCTATGACGTGGTTGTGCCCACCGGCTCCTTCCTGCAGCGCCAGATCCAGGCCGGCGTGTTCATGAAGCTGGACAAGGAGAAGCTGCCGAACATCCAGTACCAGTGGCCGATGATCTCCGATCGTCTCGCCGTCTACGATCCCGGCAACGAATATGCCGTGAACTACATGTGGGGCACGACCGGCATCGGCATCAATGTCGACAAGGTCAAGGAGCGCCTCGGCGCCGACACGCCGCTGAACTCCTGGGACCTGATCTTCAAGCCGGAGCTGCTCGGCAAGCTCGCCGATTGCGGCGTCTACATGCTGGACGGGCCGGAGGAGATCATCCCGACCGCGCTGCGCTATCTGGGCAAGGACCCGAACTCCAAGGACCCCAAGGACATCGAGGCCGCCGGCAAGCTGCTGGCGCCGATCCGCAAATACATCAAGAAGTTCGACTCGTCGGGCTACATCAACGCGCTGGCGGGTGGTGACATCTGCATTGCCACCGGCTGGTCGGGCGACGTGTTCCAGGCCAAGGCGCGCGCCGAGGAAGCCGCCGAGAAGACCGGCAAGGAGCCGATCCGCATCGACTACATCATCCCGAAGGAAGGGGCGCTGATGTGGTTCGACAACTTCGCGATCCCGAAGGATGCCCCGCATCCGGACGAGGCACTGGCCTTCATCAACTTCATGATGAAGCCGGAGATCGCGGCGAAGAACTCGAACTACATCGCCTATGCCAGCGGCAGCCTCGGGGCGCAGAAGTTCATCGACAAGGAAGTGCTCGACAATCCCGCGATCTACCCGGACAAGGAGACGCAGGAGAAGCTCTTCACCGTCACCACCTATCCGCAGAAGGTTCAGCGCGTGGTCACCCGCACCTGGACCAACTTCAAGCGCGGCAAGTGAGCCATAGGTGAACGACGCCTAATCGCCCCGGCGGCCTGTGTGCCGCCGGGAGCGCGACCAGCAAGGCCGGACCCCGCGTCCGGCCTTTTTCATATGGCGACGGGCGCGAAAGGAGGCCGGCCATGTTCTCGCACGTCCATGTCGGCGTGAGCGACCTCGAGCGCGCGCTCGCCTTCTACCGCCCGCTGATGGAGGCGCTCGGCCTCGTCCTCAAATTCGACGACCGCGAGCGCGGCTGGGCCGGCTGGAAGCGGCCGGAGGCGGACCGTCCGCTGTTCGTCGTCGGGCGACCGCATGAGGGCGCGCACGACCCGGGCAACGGGCAGATGGTGGCGTTCGAGGTGACGAGCCGCGCCGAGGTCGACCGCTGGCACGCGCTGGCGCTGGAGCTCGGCGGGCGCTGCGAGGGCGCGCCGGGCCTGCGCCCGCACTACCACACTGACTATTACGGCGCCTATCTGCGCGACCCGGACGGCAACAAGCTGTGCGTGTGCTGCCACGCGCCCGAGGGACGAGATCAGTCCCGCCAGCGCTTGTAGAACCAGGTCCACTGTTCGGGATTCTCGCGCACCCAACCCTCGACCACCGAGGTGATCATCTGCATCGAGCCGTCGACGTCGATTTTGCCGTCGGCGTCGCGCGGCAGGTTCAGCGGCGGGGTGCACTGGATGCGGAAGCGCCCCTTGGGCAGGCGGATCACGCGCACGCCATGCACCGGGCATTCATAGAGCCGGGCGAGGCGGGCGATGGTCGGGTTGGACGAGCACGGGCGGCCGAAGAACTCCACCTGCGGCCCGCCGCGCCGCGCCTGGTCGACCAGAATGCCCAGATGCTTGCCCTGGTCGAGCACGGCGGCGAGTTCGAACACCGCCACATGCGAGGCGGCGACGAGGTTGCCCATCACCCGCGAGCGGGCCTCGAACAGCAGGTCGGCGAAGAAGGAGTTGTCCGGCGCGCGGAACAGCACCGCGCTGTCGAGCCCCTGGGCGGCGGCGGCGATGGCCGGCAGCTCCCAATTGGCGAGGTGGGCGGTGAAGACCAGCGCCGGCTTGCCGTCCGTGCGCATGGCGACGAAGTTCGACACGCCGGTGGTCTCGATCCGGCTCTTGGCCGGCTCCCACATATTGTACTGCCAGATGCGGTCGAGATGGACGAACTCGCCCGCCATGCGGCCGAGATTGTCCCACATGCCGCGTGCGATCGCCTTCCGCTCGGCCTCGCTCTTCTCGGGGAAGGCGAGGGCGAGGTTCCTCAGCGCGATGCGCTGGATCGAGGTGAAGGGGCCGATGCGGCGGGCCCAGAAGCCGCCGACCCAGGAGGCGAAGCGGGGGCTCTGCAGCCGCATCAGCCGCATGAGCGCCCACACCGAGGCCGAGAGCGCGCCGTCGCGCACCCGCGTGGTCCAGGGCAGGCTGATGCGGTCGTTGCTAGCCATCAGGCATTATCAGAAGCGGATGACGACCTTGCCGAACACGCGCCGGGTCTCCAGCCGCTCCAGCCCCTTGCCGAAATCCTCCAGCGCGAATTCCGAATCGATGACCGGCATGACGCCGCGCGCCATGCGCTTCAGCCCGTCGGCGATCGCGCGCATCGGCGCGCCGAACGAGCCGATGATGCGGTACTGGCGCTGGAAGAGCTGCATCAGGTTCATGTTCACAGACACGCCCGAGGTCGAGCCGCAGGTGACGAGCCGCCCGCCCGGCCGCATGGAGAGCAGCGAGCCGTTCCAGGTCTCGGCGCCGACATGCTCGAACACGACGTCGACGCCCTTCTTCTTGGTGATCTTGCGGACCTCGTGCTCGAAGCGGTCGGTCTTGTAGTTGATGACGTGGTCGGCGCCGAGCGCCAGCGCCTTGGCGCATTTCTCGTCGTCGCCGGCGGTGGTGATGACGGTGCAGCCGATCTCCTTCGCCATGCGGATCGCCGCCGTGCCGATCCCTGAGCCGGCCGCATGCACCAGCACGGTCTCGCCGGGCTCGAGCTGGGCATTGTCGAACAGCATGTGCTCGACGGTGGAGAAGGTGACGGGCGCGCAGGCGGCGTCGACCCAGGAGATGCCGTCCGGGATCGGGATGCACAGGCGCTCGGAAATGTTGAGCTGGTCGCGGGCGAAGCCGTCGACGTGGAAGCCCATCACGCCGGCGACGTTCTCGCACAGATTGTCGCGGCCCTGCTTGCACATGCGGCACTGGCCGCAGGTCAGCGCGCCATACATGGCGACGCGCGAGCCGGGCTTGAAGCGGGTCACGCCCTCGCCGGTGGCGATGACCTCGCCGACCGCCTCGGCGCCGACCACGAGCGGCATCTTGCGCTTGGCGAAGGCCATGCCGCGCCAGCCCCACACGTCGATGTGGTTGAGCGCGAGCGCCTTGATCGAGACCTGCACCTCGCCCGGTGTCGGCGCTTCCGGCGCGGGAAGGTCGGCAAGGATCAGTTCGCGGTCCGAGACCAGTTGCAGCGCGCGCATGACAAACTCCGATGAACGCGGGCGGCGCCGCCGGCCTCGCTCCCGAACCGGTCGGGCGAAGCGGGCAGGCGATGCCGCTCGCGGAAAGATGTGGGTGGATATCGAAATCGGCGCGCAAAGGCTAGTGCGGCGGCACGCCCGTCAGCGGCCCGAATGTCGCGCATGCGATGAGAGCGTCGGCCGCGTGGCCCGCGCGAGGCCCATCCGGGGGGAGGGCAGCGCCCCGCGTGCCGGAAGACGGCGCACGGGGAGGCGGCGCCGATCGCTCAGGCCGGCTCGCCGGTGAGCACCAGGGCGACGTTCTGCCCGCCGAAGCCGAAGGAGTTCGACATGACGCGCTTCACCTGCGCGTCGCGCGCCACGTTGGGCACCACGTCGAGCGGGATCGCCGGGTCCGGGACCTCGTAGTTGATGGTCGGCGGGATGCGCCCGTTCTGGATCGTCAGCAGCGAGAACACCGCCTCGATCGCGCCGGCGGCGGTCAGCGTGTGGCCGATCATCGACTTGTTGGAGGAAAGCGGGATGTCGGGCAGCCGCTCGCCGAACACCGCGCTCATGCCGGTGAACTCCATGCGGTCGTTCTCGGGCGTCGAGGTGCCGTGGGCGTTGATGTAGTCGATGTCGTCCGGGCCCACGCCGGCATCGGCGAGCGCGGAGCGCATGCAGCCGATCACCGGCTTGGCGTCCGGCGAGGAGCGGGTGCGGTGGAAGCTATCGGCCATCTCGCCGCAGCCCTCCAGCACGCCGAGGATCTTCGCCCCGCGCGCCATGGCGTGCTCGAGGCTCTCCAGCACCAGCGCGCCGGCGCCCTCGGCGATGATGAAGCCGTCGCGGTTCTTGGAGAACGGGCGCGAGGCGGCCTCGGGCCGCTCGTTGTTGGTCGAGAGGGCGGAGAGCAGCGAGAAGCGGATCAGCGCCTCGGCCGTCACCGAGCCGTCGGTGGCGATGGAGAGCGCCGCGTCGCAGTCACCGCGCCGGATCGCCTCGACGCCGAGCTGGATCGAGGTGTTGCCCGAGGCGCAGGCGGTCGAGAGCGAGATCGGCTGGCCCCGCGTGCCGAAGCGGTCGGCGAGGTGGTCGGCGATCGAGCCGTAGAGGAAGCGCTCGTGCCAGGCGTCGTGGCCGTGGGTCTCGGCGGCGCGCAGCAGGTCGTCATAGGTGATCGGGCCGTTGGCGACCGATTCCTGGGCGAGGATGCGGCGCTGCGGCCATTCCAGCTCGATCGGCGGCACGGCGCAGAACAGCGGGCCGGGGAAGTCGCCCTTCGAGCCGATGCCGGACTGGGCGACGGCCTCCTCGGCCGACAGGGCGGCGAGCTCCTCCGACAGGTCCGGCGCGGTGCGCCCGCTGTCAGGCAGGAAGTCGACCGTGCCGGCGATGGTGGTGCGCATCGCGTCGATCGGGAAGCGGGTGATGCGGTGGATGCCCGACTGGCCGGAGGTCAGCTTGGCCCAGTTGTCTTCTTTGCCCTGGCCGAGCGAGGTCACCATGCCCATGCCGGTGACGACAACGATCGGCCGTCCGGCCTTGTCGGTATAGGAAGCCATGATCTGCTCCTGGGAAGCGATGTGCTTCCGCATATGGGGTCAGTCGGCGCGCTCCACCAGCGCGACACCTTCCCCACGCCAATGCCCCACCGCGGTTACGATGGCACGCGACAGCGGGCCGTCGAAAGGCTTTTCCATCGGCTCGCCGGCGAGCGGGGCGAAAAGCCGCCCTTCGGAGACCGACAGCGCGGCCAGCGCCAGCGCCACCGGCATCTGCGCCTCCAGCCCGTGGCCGACGCGGTCGGTGACGGAGCGCACCGGAAGGCCGGACTTCTCCAGCACCGCGACCTCGGCCCGGGTCGGGTCCGGCGCGCCGCTGGCGGCGGAAAGGATGGCGGTCTGCGCGTCCTCGCCGGTGTCGCCCGCCGCCCGCGCGGCGTCGACCAGCATACCGAGCACCTTCTCGACCGCACCGGGCTCGCCGCGCTTCGCCCGGTCCGACCAGACGCCGGACAGCTTGACGATCGGCCTGGCGCCGCGGGCGGTGGCGTGCTCGGGCGATTCCAGCACCAGGAAGGCACCGGCGGAGCCGGTCGGCACGCCCTTCGGTTCGGTCAGCACCGGCGCCCAGGGCGCGTGCATGGCGAGGCGCTTCAGCGCGTAGAGCAGCAGCATGTCGCGCCGCTCGGCATTGTAGGCGCCGCCCACCAGGGCGATCTCGCTGGTGCCCGCGGCGATGCGCGAGAAGCCGATGCGCACCGCGTCGGTACCCGAGCTTTCCTCGCCCATGAAGGTGCGCGAGGAGCCGGTGACGCCGTGGACGATCGAGATGTTGCCGGCGAGCAGGTTGGAAAGCTGGGCGAGGAACAGCGTCGGGCGCAGGTTGGACTGGAGCTGTTCGTTGAGGAACACGTCCGGTGCCGCCTGGTTCTCGATCTCGGTGAGGATGGCGCCGTCGACCGCCTGGTCGCGCTCGCCGCCGCCCGCCGCGACCACCATGTCGGTGGCGCCGAGGATCTCCTTGTTGCCCTTGAGGCCGGCCGAATCCAGCGCCAGCCCGGCCGCATAGGTGCCGATGCGCTGCCACGGCTCCATCTGCCGCTGGTCGCCCTTCTTGGGGATCTGCTGGTCGAAGTTCACGCTCGCCAGCGGATGCACCACGTAGGGCGCGAAGCGGGTCTCGTCGATGACGGGACGGGAGCCGTCGTTCAGCGCCGACCAATGGGCTTCCAGGCCTTCACCGAGCGACGAGACGAGCCCGATGCCGGTGATCCACACCTCGCGGCGGTCAGACATTCGTGAGATTTCCTGCACTTGCCGGGGCCGCGGAGCCGACATCGGCCGGCGCGCCCATGGGCATGCCGATACGCTCGGCGGTTTGCAGCAGATAGCCGCGCAGCTCCGGCGCCGGGAAGGGCATGGTCTTCAGCGTCACTTCCGCGTTGCAGACCAGCTTGCCCTCGATCTGCCCGGCGGCCTTGAGCCGGGCGAAACCGGAGCCGTCATGGACCATCTCGGCATGCACCTCGATGGTCTGGCCGGGCGTGACGAAGGTGCGCAGCTTGCCCTTGTCGACCGAGGCGAGGAACGCCATGCGGTCGTAATTGTGCAGGCGCAGAAGGAGCATGCCGCAGGTCTGCGCCATGATTTCGAACAGCAGCACGCCGGGCAGCAGGGGATGGCCGGGGAAATGCCCCTCGAAGATCGGACTTTGATCCGGCACGATATTGGCCGTTTTCAGCGTGCGGGCCTCGAGATCGAGTGCCAGCACCTTGTCGACCATCTGGAAATATTCGAGCCGCATGAGCCGTCCTGCTTAACCCTCGCTCCGCCTGCCGGTCAGGCGGTCTTGGCGGCAATCAGCTCGTCGATGCGCGCGCAAAGATTCTTGAGCACGAAGTACTGCTCGGTCGTCGCCTTGCCCTCGTTGACTTCCTGCGTCCAGCTCTCCAGCGGGAGCTTGATGCCGAACGCCTTGTCGATCGCGAACGCGATGTCCAGGAAGTCGAGGCTGTCGATGCCGAGATCGTCGATGGCGTGGCTTTCCGGCGTGATGTTCTCGCGCGGGATGTCGCACGTCTCGGCGATGATGTTGGCAACGGTCTCGAACGTGGTCGACATGGAATGCCTCTGGTCTCGGCGGCCGCGTCCGGCCCACGGTGGATAAGGAGCGCACGCCAGCCGCTGCCGCGGCGGCGGGCCTCCTGATGGATGACGGCCCGTATAGCGAAGCGCGAACGCCTATTCAATGGCGCGCGCACGGCAATCCTCGGCTGTGTGACATCCGCGCAAAGAAGGCTGCGCCGCCAACATGGCCGGAACGTGGATGGCCGCGCGGGCCAAACCGTCCTATCGTTAGGGTACCGTCCGGCTGGAAACGGGGAAGTGCCATGTTCGCGTTGTCGTCGGCTCGGGGATGGATCGGGCGCGGCATCGCCGTGCCGGCCGTGCTCGGGGCTCTCCTGATCTCCTCGGCTTTCGCACAGACGCCGCCCAAGCCGCCCGTGCGGCCGGCGCCCGCCGCCCAGAGCGGGGGAGCGGCCGGAGGGGTGGCCACGGCCGCGTCCGAGGCGGCGCTGCCCGCCACCTATTCGCGTCCCGACCTCGTGGAATCCGCACGTCGGCTGGAGGCGCTGCTCTCGCGCGACCGCGCGCCGCTCGCCAAGCCGGCGGCGCAGCTTCGCCGGGACGGCGATGCTGCGCTCGCGTCCGGCGACGCGCGCCGGGCGGCGGAGATCTACGGCCGGCTCGCCCAGCGCGCGCGCACCGATTCCGGCCTGTGGATGCAGCTCGCCCGCGCGCTGATGCGCATCAAGCCCGACGACAATGAGGGCTCGGACACCTTCCTCGACCGCGCGCAGGCGGCCTCCTTCCTCGCCTATCGCAACGCGTCCACGCGCGACCAGCAGGCGACGGCGCTCTACGCCATCGCCCATCTCTACGACACGCGCTCGCTCTGGCGGGCCTCGCTCGACACCTTCACCCAGGCCTTCACCTATGTGGACGTGCCGAGCCAGCGCGCCTTCTACGACAAGCTGAGGACCGAGCGCGGCTTCCGCATTCTCGACTACAGCGTCGATTCGGACGCCGCCAATCCGCGCATCCGCGTGCAGTTCTCCGAGCCGCTGGCGGCGGGCGGGATCGACTTCTCCTCCTTCGTCGGCCTCACCGGGCCGGACGGGCCGGTGGAGAAGCCGGCGGTCACGGCGCAGGACCAGCAGCTCTGCGTCGAGGGGCTGAAGCATGGCGAGAGCTACGAGCTGCGCCTGCGCGCGGGGCTGCCCTCCTCGATCGCCGCAGAGCCGCTGCAGAACGGCACCGAGCTCACCGTCTATGTGCGTGACCGCAAGCCGGGCGTGCGCTTCACCGGGCGCAACTACGTGCTGCCCCGCACCGGCCCGCGCGGCATTCCGCTGGTGAGCGTGAACACCTCGCTGGTCGGGGTCGAGCTCTACCGCATCGGCGACCGCAGCCTGATCCCGACCGCGCTCGACGGCGACTTCCGGCGCGACCTCGGCGCCTACGACCTCCAGCAGCTCAAGAACGGGCAGGCCGAGCTGGTGTTCAAGGGCGAGCTGGAGACCGCCTCGCCGCTGAACGAGGACGTCACCACCTCCTTCCCGGTGGACGAGGCGGTGGGCACGCTGGCGCCCGGCGTCTATGTGCTGGCCGCGCGGCCTGCCGGAGACGCGGCCGACCCGAACGTCGAGTGGAATTCGCGCGCGACGCAGTGGTTCGTCGTGTCCGACCTCGGCATGACCGCGCTGTCGGGCGACACCGGGCTCACCGTGCTGGTGCGCGCGCTCGGCACCGCGCAGCCGCTCGACGGGGTGGCGATCAGCCTCGTCGCCAAGTCGAACGAGGTGCTCGCCACCGCCACCACCGACGCCTCGGGCGAGGCGACCTTCGATGCCGGGCTGGTGCGCGGTACGGACGGTTTCGCCCCGACCGTGCTGGTCGCCCGCGCCAAGGACGGCGACTACGCCTTCCTGTCGCTGGAGGACCAGGCGTTCGACCTGACCGACCGGGGCGTGGGCGGGCGCGCGGCGCCGGCACGCATGGACGCCTTCGTGACCACGGAGCGGGGCGTCTACCGCTCCGGCGAGAGCGTGCACGTCACCGCGCTGCTGCGCGATCCTCAGGTGCAGGCCGTCACCGGCGTGCCGCTGACGCTGATCCTCAAGCGGCCGGACGGGGTCGAGGACGCCCGCGTGCTGGTGCAGGACCAGGGCGCCGGCGGGCGCGCGGCCGCGTTCGATTTGATGAGCGGCGCCATGACCGGCACCTGGCGCGTCGAGGCCTATGTCGACCCGAAGGGCGCGCCGATCGGCTCCACCACCTTCCTGCTCGAGGACTACGTGCCCGAGCGCCTCGCGCTCGACCTGACGAGCACGGCCACGGCGATCGCGCCCGGCACGCCGATCGAGGTGGATGTGCAGGGGCGCTGGCTGTTCGGTCCGCCGGCGGCGGGGCTCGACATCGAGGGCGAGATCGAGGTCCGGGTGGCGGACGCGCGCCCAAACCTGCCGGGATGGCGCTTCGGCCGCGCCGATGACGGCTTCACCCCGGTGCGCGAGCCGGTGCCCGACGCGCCGGTGACCGACCCGACCGGCAAGGCTTCGCTTACCGTCGCGCTGCCGTCGCTGCCGGCCACGGCGCGCCCGCTGGAGGCGGAGATCTTCGTCGGGCTCGACGAGGGCGGCGGGCGCTCGGTGCGGCGCTTGCTGGTGCTGCCGGTCCGCCCCGCCGGGATCGGGCTCGGCGTGAAGCCGCTGTTCGGCGCCGACGGGCCGGGCGAGAACGCGCAGGCCGGCTTCGAGGTGCAGGCCTTCGATGCGGACGGCAAGCCGGTCGCCCGGCCGGGCGCCACCTGGGCGCTGTACCGCGTCGAGACCCGCTATCAATGGTACCGGACCGGCTCGTCCTGGGATTTCGAGCCGGTGCAGGCGACGCGCAAGGTCGCCGACGGCACGCTCGACCTCAAGGCGGACGCGCCGGCGCGGCTGAGCCTGCCGGTCGAATGGGGCCGCTACCGGCTGGAGGTGGCGGACGGTGCGCTCGGCACGGTGGTGCCGTTCCAGGCCGGCTGGGGCGGCGGCGCGACGGCGGACGCGCCCGACCGGCTGGAGGTCGGCCTCGACAAGGAGCAGTACGCGGCCGGCGACACGCTGAAGGTCAACCTCACCAGCCGCTATGCCGGCTCGGCGACGGTGATGATCGTGGGCGACGGCGTGCTGGCCTCGAAGACGCTCGACGTGCCGGCCGGCGACAGCTCGGCGACGTTCGAGGTGGCGGCGGGCTGGGGCCCGGGCGCCTATGCGCTCGCCTTCCTGCACCGTCCGCTCGACGTGGCGGCGGGGCGCAATCCCGGCCGCGCCATCGGCCTCGCCTGGTTCGGCGTCGACCGGGCTCAGCGCGTGCTCGACGTGAAGCTCGACGCCCCCGCGCAGGTGCGCCCGCAGACCACCATGTCGGTGCCGATCGAGGTGGGCGGGCCGGGCCGGGGGAGCGAAGCCTATGTGACGGTGGCGCTGGTCGATGTCGGCATCCTCAACCTCACCGGCTTCAAGGCGCCCGATCCCGACGGCTTCTATCTCGGCCAGCGCGCGCTCGGCACGGAGGTGCGCGACTTCTACGGCCAGCTCATCGACGGCATGCTCGGCGGGCGCGGGCGGCTGCGTTCGGGCGGCGACGCGATGGCCGGCGGGTTGCAGGCCGAGCCGCCGACCCAGCCGCCGCTGGCTCTGTTCTCCGGCGTCGTGAAGCTCGACGCGGACGGACGGGGCACGGTCGATTTCGACATTCCCGCCTTCGATGGCACCGGCAAGCTGATGGCGGTGGCGTGGTCCGGTGCGGCGGTGGGGCAGGCGGAGGCGGACGTGACGATCCGCGATCCCGTCGTGATCACCGCGACGCTGCCGCGCTTCCTCGCCGAGGGCGACCGCTCGAACCTGCATCTCGCCATCACCAACGTCGACGGCGCGGCGGGCGACTACGCGCTCGACGTGGTGACGGACGGGCCGGTCGCGGTGGCCGATGCGCCCCATACGGTGCCGCTGGAGGCGGGCGGGCGGCAGGCGTTCAGCCTTGGGCTCACGGGCACGGGGCTGGGCGAAGCAAAGGTGTCGGTGCGGCTTTCCGGGCCCGGCGGGCTCGACATCGCCCGCGACTACCGGCTGAACGTGCGTCCCGCCTATCCCGCGATCTCGCGCCGCAGCGTCCAGACCATCGAGCCGGGCGCCTCGATCACGCTGAGCCGCGACCTCGTCGCCGACCTGGTGCCGGGGACGGGCGGGGTGAGCGTGTTCGCCGGAGGCGATCCCGCGCTCGACGTGCCGGCGCTGTTCGGCGCGCTGGACCGCTACGCCTTCACCTGTTCGGAACAGCTCACCAGCCGCGCCATGCCGTTGCTGTACCTGTCCGATTTCGGCGGGCCGGAGCGGTTCAGGCTGGCCCACGACCCGGGCGAGACGATCAACAACGCCATCGCGCGGCTGGTCGCCCGGCAGGGCTCGGACGGCTCGTTCGGCCTGTGGCAGGCGGGCGGCAACGACCTGTGGCTCGACGCCTATGTGACCGATTTCCTGACGCGGGCGCGCGAGCGGGGCTTCACCGTGCCCGAGCAGCCCTTCGCTATCGCGCTCGACCGGCTGCGCAACGCCATCGCCTATGCCGGCGACGGGGCGACCGACGAGGGCGCGGCCTATGCGATCTACGTGCTGGCGCGCAACGGAAGGGCGCCGCTGGGTGACCTGCGCTATGTCGCCGACGCCAAGCTCGACGCGGTGGAAAGCCCGTTCGCGCGCGGCCAGATCGGCGCGGCGCTTGCCATGCTCGGCGACAAGAGCCGGGCCGAGCGCGTGTTCGGCGCGGCGCTGGAGCTGCTGCCGGACGCGCCGCAGACGCTGGTGGCCGGCCGGCCCGATTTCGGCTCGGTGCTGCGCGACGCGGCGGGCGTGGCGACGCTCGCCTCCGAGGCCGGCTTCACCGGCGCGGCGCGCACCGCCCGCGCCCGGGTCGCTACCGCCTTCGTCGACGCCGGGCCGACCTCGACCCAGGAAGACGCCTGGCTGCTGCTCGCCGCCCGCGCGGCGCGCGAGGGCAAGGGCGTGGCGCTCGACATAGACGGCGTCGCCCATACCGGCATCTATGAGCGCGCGCTGACGCCGCAGGAGCTGGAGGCGGGGCCGATCACCCTCACCAATCGTGGCACCGCGCCGCTCGACGTGGCGGTGTCGATCGACGGCCCGCCGGTGACGCCGGAGCCGGCGGCGGCGAACGGCTTCTCGCTGACGCGCAGCTACTTCACGCTCGCTGGCGCGCCGGCCGACCCGGCCAAGGTGGCGCAGAACACGCGGCTCGTCGTGGTGCTGGAGGCGCAGGAGGACGAGGCGGCGCAGAGCCATGTGCTGCTGGTCGACTACCTGCCGGCCGGCTTCGAGATCGACAATCCGGCGCTGGCGGTGGGCTCGGATGCGGGCGCGCTCGCCTGGCTCGGCGAGACCACGGAAGCGGCCCATGCCGAGTTCCGCGACGCCTATTTCGCCGCCGCCTTCGACCGCACGCAGGGCTCGGAGGAGCCGGAGCTGCTGCGCGTCGCCTATGTGGTGCGGACGGTCTCGCCGGGAAGCTACGCCCACCCGCCGGCGACGGTGGAGGACATGTATCGCCCCGGCCGCTTCGCGCGCACGGCGGCCGGGCGCACCGAGGTGACGGGGCCGGCGCGATGATGGAGTTCGCGCGGTGAGCCGGTTCTGGCAGCGCGCGGCCGGCATCGCCCTGATCGGCGCGATGTTCGTCGTCGGCGGTGCCTGTGCCTGGCTCGTCGGGGTGCGGGCCGGGGCGCCGCCCGCGCCGCCGCTCGCCTATTCGACCGAGGTGCTGGACCGCGAGGGGCGGCTGCTGCGCCCCTTCGCACTCGCCGACGGGCGCTGGCGGCTGGCGCCGGACCTCGCCGAGGTCGACCGGCGCTATGTCGACATGCTCATCGCCTATGAGGACCACCGCTTCTACCGCCATGGCGGGGTCGACCCGGTGGCGATCCTGCGGGCCGCGGGCCAGCTCCTCACCCATGGGAGCATCGTCTCCGGCGGCTCGACGCTGACCATGCAGGTCGCGCGCCTGCTGGAGCCGCGCCGGGGCGGAGGGCTGCTGGCGAAGATCGGGGCCAAGCTGTCGGAGATGCGCCGCGCCATCGAGCTGGAGGCGCGGCTGTCGAAGCGCGAGATCCTCGCGCTCTATCTGGCCCTCGCGCCCTATGGCGGCAATATCGAGGGCGTGCGGGCGGCGAGCCTCGCCTGGTTCGGCAAGGAGCCGCGCCGGCTGTCGCTGGCCGAGGCGGCGCTGCTGGTCGCACTGCCGCAATCACCCGAGATGCGCCGGCCCGACCGCCATCCCGAAGAGGCCGAGCGCGCCCGCGCGGCGGTGCTGGCGCGGCTGCGCGATGCCGGGCTGTTCGGCGCGCCGGAAGCCGAGTTCGCCCGTCACGCGGCGATTCCGGCCGGGCGGCTCGACATGCCGATGCTGGCGGCCCATGCGGCCGAGGCGGCGCGGCGCGAGCGGCCGGGCGCGCGGGTGCACCACCTCACCATCGACGCCTCGGCGCAGAGCCGGCTGGAAGCGCTCGCCCGAGAGCGGGTGCACGAGCTCGGCCCCCATGTCTCGCTGGCCATGGTGATGGTCGACAACGCGACCGGCGAAGTGCTGGCCCGCGTCAGCGGCGCGGACCCGCTCGACGCCGAACGCGCCGGCGCGGTGGACCTGACCCGCGCGCTGCGCTCGCCCGGCTCGACGCTGAAGCCGTTCATCTACGGCCTCGCCTTCGAGGACGGCGTGGCGCATCCCGAGACGCTGATCGAGGACCGCCCCTCGCATTTCGGCGCGTATCACCCGCGCAATTTCGACCGCGACTATCAGGGCACGGTCTCGGTGCGGCAGGCGCTCCAGTTCTCGCTGAACGTGCCGGCGGTGGCGCTGCTGCAGGCGGTGGGGCCGCAGCGTCTGGCGAGCCGGCTCGGCGGCGCGGGCTTCGCGCTGCATCTGCCGCCCGGAGAGGTGCCGGGGCTGGCGGTCGGGCTCGGCGGCGCCGGCATCAGCCTTGAATCGCTGGCCGGGCTCTATGCGGGGATCGCGGACGGGGGACGGGTGCACGCGCTGGCGACGCGCATGCGGGAAGGGGCGGGGGAGGGCGCGCCGGCACCCGAACATCGGCTGCTGGGCCGGATCGCGGCGTGGTACCTCGCCGACGTGCTGCTGGGCACGCCCGCGCCGCTCAACGCGCGCACGGGGCGGATCGCCTTCAAGACCGGGACGTCCTACGGCTATCGGGACGCGTGGGCGGTGGGGTTCGACGGGCGGCGCACGATCGCGGTCTGGGTCGGGCGACCGGACGGGCAGCCGGTGCCCAACATGATTGGGCGCGAGGCGGCGGCGCCGATCCTGTTCGAGGCTTTCGCGCGGCTGGTGACGAAGCCGGCCCCGCTCGATCCCGCGCCGCGCGCGGCGCTGGTGGCACGCAATGGCGACCTGCCGCCGCCGCTCCGGCATTTCGGCCGGATGGCAGGCGAGGTCGCCACGGGGGGAGGGCCGACGATAGCGTTCCCGCCGGACGGAGCCCGGCTGGAGCAGGACGGCAATGAACCGCTGGCTTTGAAGGTCAATGGCGGAAGGGCGCCCCTGACCGTGTTGGTCGACGGGGTGCCGAACGGCCCGCCCACCGGCGGGGCTACCCTGTTCTGGCAGCCGGGGGGTGCGGGCTTCGTCCGCCTGACGGTCATGGACGCTGCCGGTGCGACCGACAGTGTCGTCTTGCGCATCACGACGCCGGAAGGGCGCTCAGCACTTCCGGCACATCATCTGACGGGTCGGCTCAGCGGCCGTTGACGGCAGCGTGGGCGATGGTGGCGCGCGTCAGGCCACGACGGGCGAGAGCGGCGTCGGACATGCGCGACAGGGTCTCGTAACGCTGGGCGATGCGGCGGCCTTCGGCCACGGCGTCGAAGAAGGAGGCGACGCTCTCGACGAAGCGCGAGAAGAAGTCCGGGGTGTTGTGGCGGGTCAGCGAAGCGGTGGTCATTGGAAAATCTCCAGCGAATGTATTCTGTATGCCAGGAATATAGACGCTCTGATGCATTGCAAAAGCATGGATGCTGCATGACAGCATTGAGTCCGATGCATGGGTTGACCTGTGGGAACTTGCCGCGTGGAGGTGCCATGAAACCTCAGCCCTGCGGCCGCCGCAGTCGATGGTAGTAAAATACATCCAATTGCGAAAGTGAGCGCCGTTTCGCAACCAGGGATGGGCCGGGGCGCCATGCTCTGAGCGCAGCCGGTGGTACGCCCTTCGTTGCGTGAACGATGCGCCGATGGCCGTCGGGCGGCTCCGGGCGTGCGTTCCGGCAAGGAGTGATGCGTTCGTCGGGCTTGCGATACCGTCGATATGACGATTCAATGACAGTATGTCGTCGCCTAAGATCCCCCGGAAGCGCATCGACGCCCTGATCGCCGAGCAGGGCGACCGGCAGCGGCGGGTGTTCCGAGTCATGGCCGGCAACCGCGCCGTCTGGGTCAAGTACGGCGAGAAGAACTACCGCAACTGGGGCCAGCGCCTGCTCGGCCAGATCGCGAGCCTGCCGCTGCGCCGGATGTCGCTGGCGCGCCAGCGCGTCTACACGGAGGTGACGCGGCTCCGGGCGCTGCGCCGCGCAGGCTTCAACGTGCCCGAGGTGGTCGCCATCGGCCCGGACTATGTGGCGCTCGACGACATGGGCGAGACGCTCGATTCGATCCTGCGCGCCGACACCGCCTCCGAGCGCGTGCGCGGCCTCGTCTCGCAGGCGGCGACGCTGCTGGCGCAGCTTCACACTGTCGGGCAGTGGCACGGGGCGGCGCGGGTGCGCAATTTCGTGGTGCTCGACGGCGCCATGGGCATGATCGACTTCGAGGACCCGGTCTCGGGCCTGCCGCATCTCTACAACCGGGTCATGGACCTGTTCATGCTGACGCTGTCGCTGACCCGCCGCGCGCCGGAGGGCAAGCTGACGCTGCTGGCGCTGGAAGCCTATGGCCGCCTGCGCTCGCCCTGGGATTTCCGCATCGCCGGCCTCCTGCTGCTGCCGGTCTACCTGCTGCTGCGCCCGATGCTGCCCTGGCTGGGCGAGGACGGCTGGCAGATCACCATGTGCCTCGGCACGCTCTACGCCGACGCTTTGACCGGCTGGTTCGGCTGGCTGATCGGTCGCCCGTTGGGGGACTGAACGCGGTTGGGGGCACAGAGCCTGGCGGCGGAGCATTGGACGCTGCCGGCTGCCGCCGGAAAGCTGCGGCAGGGGTGCTCCGCCATGGGACAACCCCGCCGGAAGCCTCGGCACGACAGGGTGCGGCAGTTCCTGGCCGCCATTTCCCGCCTGGTCGCGCATCTGATGGGCGAGCGCGCGGCGAGGCGGCGGCGCCGTCACGGGCCGTTCACAGTTTGTGTGAAAGGGGGTAGACCGCGCACCTGTGAGGCGCTATATCCCGCCCGTTCGCCGCCGGGTTCATGAAAACCGGCCGCCGGTCTTGTGAAACACGGGCAAAAAGCCCTTGATTTTCAAAGACATCGGTGGGGGATAGTTTAACGGTAGAACTGCGGACTCTGACTCCGTTAGTCCAGGTTCGAATCCTGGTCCCCCAGCCACCTTAATCAAGTCATTGAAGTCAAAGACTTATTTTCGCTGACACACCCGGCAAATACACCCGCGAATACACCCATATTTGAGTGAGTAGGGCCGCGAAGCTGCGGCATTAGCTTGCCTCCAGCACCGCCTCAGGGACCTCTCCAAACGACGCTATGAGCACCGGAGGGTCCGCTTCACCGCTCTCCTGCTCAACGTCCGTGGCGAACGCGATGGCGCCAGCTTTCACCAAGCTCAACCGCTTCGCAACTCGCTCCGCATCTTCAGCACTGCGCACTTCCATGGGGATTCCGGCCTTGATGGCTCCGCGCTTACCGGCCTCGAAGGGCTGGACGACGAAATAGGTCTTCTTGGTCATTGAACGCCTCCCGAGGTGGAGGCTGGACAGTGCGCTGTCGTTGCGAACAAATCAAGAACAATGGTGAGCCGTCCCCTTGGAGTTGCCGATGTCCTCGAAACTGCCTCACCCCGACTGAGGGAAACCTGAAAGGCGCGCTGGGGGCGCTGAAGTGCATCCCTTCGAGGCGACCGAAGCCGACATAGACGAGGCTCGCCTCGAGCCGGTCGCGAAGCGTCATCAGCGCATGATCGGCGCTCAGGAATACCATTCAAGAAGCGCCTCGAACGCCGTTCTGCTTTTTGCCTCGATATAGATACCTTTGGCGTCTGCGAGCGCACTCAATTCGCGGCGCCGAAGATCCGCGCATTTCTTCGGCTCCAGAAGGATGATACCGGCCATTGGCGGTGGAGCGGGAGGCTCGATCCATAGACGCACGCAATCGAGGTTCGCGGGATAGACATCCAAGCCGATGGCCTTTCCGCCACCGGTCTTGAAACCCATCACCTTCTTGTTTTCAAGTCCGAGCCGCCCGTTCCTATCGTCTGGAACCTTGTTGACCGTTTCGCCGAACCGATGAACGAGCGCCGGCAGCGCATCAAGAACACGAAAACTCATTCCGCCGCCTCCATTTCGCGGGCGTCCACCGGCGCGAGGGCTTCGGCGAGGAGCGCGTCGAGCAGACGGCGGCGCGTGGCGGCCGTGGCGGTGAGGCTGGCCTCCAGCTGGTCGCAGAGCGCCATCAGTGCGTCGACCTTGGCGACGATGCGGTGTTGTTCGGCAAGCGGTGGGAGGGGAATGGAAAGCGATCGAATGTTATCGAGGTTTAATCCGGGCTTGCCTGCCCCGTAGGCGCGTTCAACGAGTTCAGAGCGCCCCCCCGCACCCGCCATGAGGCAAAGAAGCAGCCATCCGGAAAGCCTTCGATCGCTTGGCCGAACTAGGCCGACGTGCTGGCTGACATATGCCTCGCCGGGATCGTGATCAAGTATCGCCGGATTGGTGACACCCGCGCCCGTTATGACGATCAACAAATCACCTTTGGCGACTTGGGTTCGGCTTCCTTCAGAGTTCGATGGCGGGTTGACAAAGGCCAGCTCGCTAAGCCGCAGATGTCCGAACCGGATGTTTTGCGCCCGGATGAAGCTGGGACCGGAAGTCGCGTAGAACTCGGCCCAGCCACGCGATCCGCTCGTGACCAGATTGCAGACTTGCCCGAGCGCTATCGGGCACCACGATGCCGGAAGCTTCTCAGTCATTTTAGCCGAATCGCGGACAGGTTCCTTTTTGGCGGGAATGGCACCAGCTTTCATCAGCCGCACCTTTTCCTTCGCGATCCGCTCTAGCAATGCCGAGGCCGGCTCGTCCCCCGCATCCTGCGGCACCAGCTTACCGCGCACAGCGAGGTTGAGGATGGTCTGGCGGAGGGCCTTGATCTGGTCGGGGCGCGTGGTAAGGGCGGGCAGCGCGTCGAGGGCGAAGCGGGCGTCGCCTTCAAAGGTTTTGGGATCGGGCGCGTTGAGACGGGCGAGGCTCGCCGCCGCGAGCCGGTCGCGCACCACCTCGCGGCCCGCCCGCGCCGCTTCGAGCCGGTCGCACAGGCCCATCAGTTCATCGACTTTGGCGACGATGCGGCGCTGCTCGGCGAGCGGTGGGAGGGGAAAGGGCGAATGCGCGAAATATTCGGTCGGCACGCGCTTCTGGCCTGCCGTGCCGGTCATCTTCGGGATGCCGGTTTCGATAAAATGCGGGCTCTTGAGAAATAGCAGAATGAAATCCTGATCGACGAATAGCGGGCGGACGATGTGCAACTCCGTCGTGCCTGCGCCGATCTCGCCAGTAAGGTTTCGGAACACGGTCGATTTGCCGTTTTCGAAGCACGGTGTGATCTTGGCGAGGCCCACGTCGCCCTCGGCAAAATGTGTGTAGCCCTTCTTGATCTCGCCCCAGAGGCGAACCTCGTGCTGGTTCGCGACGCCATACTCGGCGGCGATCAGCGGCATTGGCACGAAGGACGCTTCGAGCGCGTCGGATGCTTCGTTGCGCGGGCTCAGCACGCCTATTTCGGCAAGTTGCGACCATCGCCAATTCGGCGGGATCGGAAACGGTGTTTCGGCAAGCGCAGGCATCGCCTTCGGCTTCCTGATCTCCCCCGCCTTCACCAGCCGCGCCTTCTCCTTCGCAATCCGCTTCAGCAGTTCCGACGCCGGTTCGTCGTTCGCATCCTGCGGTACGAGCTTGCCGCGCACGGCCAGATCAAGAATGAAGCGGCGCAGGCGGGCAATCGCGTCGGGCGCGTCGGCGATCTTCTCGTAATGGGCCAGCAGGCGTTCGGCGTTCATCGGGCCAGCGCCTCGGCCAGGATCGCCTTCAACTGGTCGCGATAGGTCGCCGTCTCGGCCTCGGCGCGGGCAAGCTCCGCCAGCAGCGTTTCCGGGTCGCCGTGATCATCCGCCACCGCGTGCGGGTTCTTGATGTCGAGGTTAAATCCGCGCGCCTTCACTTCCTCGGCCGTCACCCGCCACGCCTGCGGCGTCTCCTCGCGGCCCTTACGTTCCTTGCCGCCCCACCAGTCGATGCAGCCCTGAAAATGCTCCAGCCGGATCGGCTTGGTCATCGAATAGGCTTTCTGGCCCTCGGGCACGCGGTGCTCATAGAACCAGATGTCCTTCGTCGGCGTGCCCTTCTCGAAGAACAGCAGGTTGGTGCCGATCGAGGCATAGGGCTTGAACACGGAATTGGGCAGGCGGACGATGGTGTGGAGGTTGCACTCCTCCATCAGATGTTCCTTGAGCCGCGTCTTGATGCCCTCGCCGAACAGTGTGCCGTCCGGCAGCACTACGGCGGCGCGACCATCCTGTTTCAAGAGGCGCACGATCAGCGCCAGGAACAGGTCGGCGGTTTCCTTGGTGCGGAAGGTCGGGAAGTTGTTCTCGATGCCATCCTCCTCCTTGCCGCCGAAGGGCGGATTGGTGACGACGATATCGACGCGCTCGTCCTTGCTCCACGAAATCAGCGGCCGGGCCAGCGTGTTGTCGTGGCGCACGAAGCTCGGGTCCTCGATGCCGTGCAGCAGCATGTTGGTGACGCAGAGCATGTGCGGAAGCTGCTTCTTCTCCACCGCGCGCAGGCCGGCCTGCATCGCCGTGCGTTGCTTCGGCGTGCGGACGTATTTCGCTTCCATGTGCTTGATCGCGCAGGACAGGAAGCCGCCGGTGCCGCAGGCGGGATCGAACAGGATTTCCCCGGGACGCGGGTCGATGCGATCGACCATGAAGGCGGTTACGGCGCGCGGCGTGTAATACTCGCCCGCATTGCCGGCCGATTGCAGGTCGTTGAGCAACTGCTCGTAGAACTCGCCGAAGTGCCGCCGCTCGTCGAGATTGTTGAAATCGACCTGGTTGATCTTGTTGACCACCTGCCGCAGCAACTGCCCGGACTTCATGTAGTTGTAGGCGTCCTCGAACACGTCGCGCACCACGCGGCGGCGGTCGCCTGGCTGGCCGGTGAGTTGCAGCCCCTTCAGCGCCGGGAACAGCTCGTCATTGACGAAGTCGAGCAGCTTCTGCCCGGTGATACCCTCCGGGTCCGTTGCCCAGTTGCGCCACTGGAAGCGCTCCGGGATCGGCGAGCGGTAGCCGTCACGCGTCAGTTCGAGTTCCTGGTCCTGATCGTCAATGATCTTGAGAAAGAACAGCCAGGTGAGCTGGCTGATGCGCTGCGCATCGCCATCGACGCCCACGTCCTGGCGCATGATATCCTGAATGGATTTGACGGTCGTGCGGACGATCATATTAGATAACACTCTGATTTTCGGGAGACAGCATCAAGCGTTCGGCTGCATCTTCTTGGGTGGTCTTCTGTTCTTGCCACTCATGGTAAGTGAGATCAGAGTTAACAACCTTCCATTCTCGCCGGCCATTCGAATTTCGATCTAGGATTACCGCCGAGGCGGCGGAGGGACTGCGGAACACGTACGGGCGGGCAAACGTGTAGACGCCGGCGCCATCGATCGTCGTGAGTACTCCTTGAGCGATCAACTCGTTTTTGAGCTCGCCATAGCTGTTTGCTCCGACGTATCCAGCATTCTTTAGCGCCTGGCTCCCGGCGAGAACGACGAATTCGCCGTCTTCTTCGATCGCTGTTGCTTGGACATTACTCTTATGTCGGATTTCGAATTTCTGGCCGGTGTCCGTTTTGGCTGGCCGTTCTGTCGTGGATATTGCGCGTGGTCTTGGCTTGAGCAGATCGAGCCCAACCACCGGGAGGATCACCCGCAAATTCGCGAGGAAAGCTTCCATATTGGCGCGGCCGGCCTCGGGGAGGGGTCTACGGTCGGGCTTTGGAGATTGCCCATTGTCCAGTTTCACACGCCCGGCTTCGCTCGCCAGTTCGATTAGGCGTGCCTCAAGGTAGCGAATATCGCCTTTCGTCAGTGTCTCGTCGCTCGTCGAGATTATGACGGCAGTTTCCCAGAACGCGCGTTCCTCGGCACTTTGGTTGATGCGATCCTTCACATAGTCTGCTTCGCCGATGTAGGCGCGCATGGACAACGGATCGTCGGGATCCGGCCCGAACAGGATATAGACACCCGAGCGATCTGCCTCAGGGCGAGCGCGCAGCTTGTCGAAAGTGGCTTGGCTAGCCACCACCACCGATCCCGTCCAGCCGTGAATAGACGCGATGATGAGCCCGTTGGGGATACCATCGACCAGAAAAAGCTGAATCGTGCGTCCAAAGCCTTCTGATTGCGCTTGCATCGGCTAGGCGGTCTCCTGGTAGAGCGCGTCCTGCATCTCATGGACGGCCCTCTCGAAACCCTCCTTGCCCCCGAACGCCTTGATAAGTTGAACGACGCTGCCCATCGCGGTGAAGGGCGTCACCTTCAGCACGTTGGCGTCGTCGAGATTGAGCACGCCCTCGTCGCGATACTTTTCCAAGAGCGCATCGAGTACCGCGCGGGCCTGCGGCCCATACTTGGTGAACGCATCGCGCTTCTTCACGTTTTCGGCCCGCTCGCGGCGGGTTAGAGGCTTCTTGTCGAAAGCGACGTGGCAGATCAGATCAAAGGGATCGAGGTTCCTGCCGATTTCGTCCGCCACCGCGTCGAGCGCCAGGCCCTCGGCTTCCAGTTCCTCGATGATCGCCTGCTTGCGCTCGGCCGATTTCCAGCGCTTGAGGAAATCACCAAGGCTTGCGAAACGCTTTTTCAGCGCCGTCTTGGTGAAGTCGCGAAGGGATTCCGTGACGAGCTTGCCATTCTCGTCGAGATATTCCACGCGCTCGGCCAGGATGCGGGCGCCGACGCCATCGACATATATCTTTCGGATCGGGTCGCCCAGCGGCACAGGCAGGCCTGGCTCACCGACGATGGTCTCCTCAGCCGACGGCTCGAAAGTCGCCTGCTCACCCTCCTCGAAGCCATCGGGCGGCGTGATTGGGTCGTCTTGACCGGGCTCATAAATCTGAACCGGGTCGCCGTCGAAATCCGGGTCGGCGAAATGGCTGGTCGCGCCGCGAAAGTCGATCAGCGTGAAGAAGAATTTCTTGCTGTCCTCGTGAACGCGGGTGCCGCGCCCGACGATCTGCTTGAACTCGGTCATCGAGCCTACCGCCCGGTCGAGCACGATCAGCCGGCAGGTCTGCGCATCGACGCCGGTCGAGAGCAGCCGCGAGGTCGTCACCAGCACGGGATAGCGCGATTCCGGATCGATGAAGTTGCCGAGCTGGTCCTGCCCTTCCTTGTCGCTGCCGGTGATGCGCATGACGTAGCGCTGATTTTCGGCGACCAGATCGGCGTTCTCGTTAACGAGCGCCTGCCGCATCCGCGCGGCGTGCTCCTCATCGACGCAGAATACGATGGTTTTCTGGAAGCGATCGCCGCTTTCCTTCAGGAACTCGGTGATCTTCTTCGCGGTGAGCACCGTGCGGTCGTCGAGCACGATATGCCGGTCGAAATCCTTGGTGTTGTAGATGCGGTCCTCGACCTCATTGCCGTCGCGGTCGAGCTGGCCGAGTTCGGGCCGGTAGCCTTCCACGTCGCGGTCGATGTGAACCTTGATGACCTTGTAGGGCGCGAGGAAGCCGTCGCTGATCCCCTGCTTAAGCGAATAGGTGAAAACCGGTTCGCCGAAATAGTCGGTGTTGGAAACGTATTCGGTCTCCTTCGGCGTCGCGGTGAGGCCAATCTGCGTGGCGTCGGCAAAGTGGGTAAGGATTTCACGCCAGGCCGAGTCCTCGGCGGCGCTGCCGCGATGGCATTCGTCGATCACGATCAGGTCGAAAAAGCCGGGCGAGAACTCGCGATAGAGCTTCTGCCGCTCCTCCGGCCCGGTGATCGCCTGATAGAGCCCGAGATAGATTTCGAAGGCGGTGTCGATGCGGCGCTTGCCATCGAGCGCCAGCGGCAGATCGACTTTGGTGCCGTCCTGCCGCTCGATGGTCTTTGCGTTGGTCGAGAGTTTCGCCATCGCCGCGCCGAACGGGCGGAAATCGTTGACCATCGTCTGGTCGATCAGCACGTTGCGGTCGGCGAGGAACAGGATGCGCTTCTTGCGACCCGCCTTCCACAAGCGCCAGATGATCTGAAACGCCGTGTAGGTCTTGCCGGTGCCGGTTGCCATGACCAGCAGCACACGGTCGCGGCCCTTGGCGATTGCCTCGATCGCGGCGTTGACGGCGTTCACCTGGTAATAGCGCGGGGCCTTGCCGCTGCCGTCGTCGAAATAATCCTGAAGCACGATCTGCTCGGCTTCAGGGTCCAAGCCCTTCCACGCGCGATAGCGCACCCACAGCTCGGCCGGCGAGGGGAAGGCATCAAGGCCGAGATTGGTTTCGACCGGAACGCTTAGGCCGGTGCGGTCGTGGAACACGAAGCCGTCGCCATTCGAGGAAAACACGAAGGGGATATCCAGCGTCGCGGCATAATCGAGCCCCTGCTGGATGCCGTGGCCGACCGAATGATTGTTGTCCTTGGCCTCGATCAGCGCGATCGGGATATTCGGCTTGTAATAGAGAACGACGTCCGCCTTCTTCGCTTTGCCGCGCGTGACCAGCTTGCCGCGCACGATGATCCGGCCCTTGGTGAAATAGACCTCTTCCCGAACCTGCACCATCTCGTCCCAGCCGGCACGCTTGATGGCCGGCAAGATGAACTTGGTGCAGATGTCGCGTTCGGTGAGGCTCCGTTTATTCATTGCCGCAGGCGAATCCTCAATTCGTTCAAGTCAAAATCGAGCATTGGCACAGATGCGCACCGTTTACATCCGGGTACGCACCCCAAGTTCGTATCCATACCGCTGGCGGAGGATCGCGCCTTTGCCGCCCGCACGGGAGGGGCGCCGGGAAGAACCTAACCGGCTCGCCCGCATCGAGAAAAGATGCCCACAGCCAATTCCTTCCCGTTCGCCTGTTCGAGAGCGCCCTTCATGCCGCTCAACAGCGCCATCAACTCCCCTCGCTCGGCGATGGCCACGGCGGTGTAGCCGCCATACTTCAATGCGTTGCTATTGCCCTTGGCCGCGTCTGGCGCCTTGCCGCCGCACATCCGGCAATGCCAGTTCGCCATTGCGGCCGACTGGCGCGGTGTCCCGGCATGGCAACGCGTGCTTGGGCGCATGGGCAATTTGGCCGGCAATCTGCTGCGCATGCGATTGTCCGCAGATTTTGCCGGCGTCCCCGCCCACGGTGGGCCGCGTGCAGAGCGGGGCAGGCATGAAGTTAATTGCGCCTTAGCGCCCGAATGTTACATTTCCCGCGAGATGTTGAATTATCCGGCCGAGACTCCGCCCCGCGCGGCGTCCGGCCAGGCGGCTTCGGCCGGGGAATCCATAATGGTCGACGAGACCGATACGTGGGCGGGTCGACGGGCGGCGGAAAGGCCGGCGCGCGAGGACGGGGCGGTGCGCGATGCGCGGCCGCCACGCCAGGACGTGCTGCGCAAAGAGATGCCGCGTCCGGACATGCCGCGTCCGGACATGCCGCGCCCGGAGGTGCCGCGCGACGACAAGCCGTCCGATCGCGGACGTCCGCGCCACTGGCACGGCCGGCGGCGCGACGGCGGGCGTGGCGAGAATGGCGGCGGCCCGCGCTACGACCCCTGCTACGCCGCGCTCGACCTCGGCACCAATAATTGCCGCCTGCTGATTGCCCGCCCGACCGCCAACGGCTTCCGCGTCGTCGATGCCTTCTCGCGCATCGTGCGGCTCGGTGAGGGGCTGATCTGCTCGGGCCGGCTGGGCGAGGCGGCGATGACCCGCGCGGTCGAGGCGCTCGGCGTGTGCGCCAGCAAGATCGGCGCGCGCAACATCGCCGACAGCCGCCTCATCGCCACCGAGGCCTGCCGCTCCGCCAGCAATGGCGACGCTTTCATCCGCCGGGTCGAGGACGAGACCGGCCTGAAGCTGGAGATCGTCGAGCGCGAGACCGAGGCGCGCCTCGCCGCGGCCGGCTGCACGCCGCTGGTCGACCCGCATTCGGACGGCGCCGTGCTGTTCGACATCGGCGGCGGCTCGACCGAGGTGGTGTGGCTCGACCGGGTGGAGACCCGCGACGGCGGGCCGCCGGCCGCCGTGATCCGGGCCTGGGTGTCGGTGCCGCTCGGCGTCGTCACCGTGGCCGAGCGCCATGGCGGGGTGCGGGTCACGCGCGACGATTTCGAGGCCATGGTCAACGAGTTCCGCCCGCATCTCGACGGCTTCGTGCAGGCGGTGGGCCCGCATGATTGCGGCCGGCTGCATCTGCTCGGCACCTCCGGCACGGTGACGACCATCGCCGGCGTCCATCTCGACCTGCCGCGCTACGATCGCTCGCAGGTCGATGGCACCTGGCTCGGCGCGGAGCAGGTGCGGGTGGTGGTGGACCGGCTGCTCGACATGCCGTTCTCCGAGCGCGCCGCCAACCCGTGCATCGGTGTGGAGCGGGCGGACCTCGTGCTCGCGGGCTGCGCCATCCTCGAGGCGGTGCGGCGGGCCTTCCCCTGCGACCGGCTGCGGGTCGCCGACCGCGGCCTGCGCGAGGGCATATTGGTGGAGCTGATGCGCGCGGACGGCGTCTGGCGCCGGCAGGCCGGAGCAGTGACCACGTGATCGACAAGCCCGAAGCCCGCAAGGGCGGAGAGGCGCGCCCGCTGAAGGTTCGGCTGAAGAAGGCGCGCTCGCTCAGTTCCTCGTCGCAGAAATGGCTGCAGCGCCAGCTCAACGACCCCTATGTCGCCCGCGCCAAGCGTGAAGGCTGGCGCTCGCGCGCGGCCTTCAAGCTGATCGAGATCGACGACAAGATGAAGCTCTTGAAGCCCGGCGCGCGCGTGGTCGACCTCGGCGCCGCGCCCGGCGGCTGGAGCCAGGTCGCCGCCAAGCGCATCCGGGCGGAGGAGGGCGGGGGCCACGTGGTCGCCATCGACCTGCTGGAGATCGACCCGGTGCCGGGCGTCGACTTCGCGCAGATGGACTTCCTGAAGGACGACGCGCCCGACCGGCTGAAGGCGATGCTCGGCGGCGAGGCGGATGTCGTGCTGTCCGACATGGCGGCCAACACCACCGGCCACAGGGCGACCGACCATCTGCGCATCGTCGGCCTGGTCGAACTCGCCATCGATTTCGCCCGCCAGGTGCTGGCCCCGGGCGGGTCCTTCGTCGCTAAGGTGTTCCAAGGCGGCACGGAAAGCTCGCTGCTCGCTGAGCTTAAACGCGACTTCACGGTCGTGAAGCACGTGAAGCCGCAGGCGAGCCGCGCGGATTCGGCCGAGCTCTATGTGGTCGCGTCGGGGTTCCGCGGGCGGGGCGAGGACCAGCCGGACTGACCAGCGCCCGCGCGGGGGGACGGCTCATGTATGTGCTGAAACCCGGCATCAAGCGCGATCCGGTGCGGCGCTGGGCGCTGCCGGACCGCATCTTCTTCGGCCACGGCGCCTGCTACATCCTCGCCGGCGTCTATCTCGCCGCGCCGCCGCTGGCGAGGTTCCATGCCGAACGGATCATTCCCGCGGAAGGCCTGCCGGGCGCGCATGTCTATGTGACCGACGGGCGGCTCGCCTTCGATTATCACGGCTACAGCCTGCGCACGCGCCTGCTCGCGCATCACAGGCGCGGCTGGGCGGCGCGGTTCGAGGGCTGGGAGGGCACGGTGGAGCCGGCCGACTTTCCGCTGCTCGACACGCCGGCGCTGAACGCGCGCCGGATGCTGGGGCCGGACCAATATCTGCACGACCCGATCCCCCGCGCGCGGGCCTTCATCGCCAGGGTGGACCATGCCGAGGCCGCGGGGCGGGCGCTGAAGCGCGCGCTGGAGACGGCCGCGCCGGACGCCTGATCAGGCCGCGCTGCCCATCTCCCCGGGCGGCTCGGCGGGCACGGCCGGCTTGACGCGGCGGCGGGCGAGGGCGGCGCCGGCGTCGGCCGGCAGGCGGACGAAGAAGAACACCGAGCACACGGCGATGAGCCCGACCACCGCGAAGGCGACGCTGAAGTCGCCGAGCTGGATGGTGCCGTCACCGCGCCAGCTCCGCATGGTGTCGAGCACCAGCGCGCCGACCGCGACGCCGGTGGAGATCGCCACCTGCTGGGCCACGCTGGCGAAGCTGGTGGCGCGGCTCATCGCCTCGTTGGAGATGTCGGCATAGGAGAGCGCGTTGGTGCTGGTGAACTGCAGCGAGCGGAAGAAGCCGCCCATCAGCAGCATGCCGACCAGCAGCGGGTAGGGCATGTCCGGCCGGAACAGCGCGGTGGCCGCGAGGAAGGCGGCGGCGATGAAGCAGTTTACCACCAGCACGCGGCGGAAGCCGAAGGTGCGGATGATCGGCGCGGCGGAGAACTTCATCGTCATCGCGCCGACCGCGGAGGAGAAGGTGATCATGCCCGAGGCGAAGGGGGTGAGGCCGAAACCGAGCTGCAGCATCAGCGGCAGCAGGAACGGGATCGCCCCGATGCCGATGCGGAACAGCGAGGCGCCCACCACGCCGGCGAAGAAGGTCGGAATCCTCAGCAGCGACAGGTCGAGGATCGGGCGGGGCGTGTGCCGCGCATGGCGCACATAGAGGAACATCGTCACCGCGCCGATGGCGATGACCAGCAGCGCGATCCACGGCGCGACCGCATGCTGGCCGAGCAGCGCGAAGCCGAAGACGAGCCCGGCGAGGCCGACGCCGGAGAGCACCATGCCGTTGAGGTCGAAGGCGCCGACGTCCTCCTCCCGGATGTCGGGGATGAACCGCGTCGCCAGCATGACGCCGACGAAGCCGATCGGGATGTTGAGGAAGAAGATCAGCCGCCAGTCGAAATAGGTGGTGATGAAGCCGCCCAGCGGCGGCCCGACCACGGGGCCGAGCAGCGCCGGCACGGTGAGCCAGGCGAGGGCGGAGACGATGCCCTCCTTGGGCACGGTGCGCAGGATCACCAGCCGCCCCACCGGCACCATCATCGCCCCGCCCATGCCCTGCAGGATGCGGAACAGCACGAATTCCGGCAGTGAATGCGCGAGTCCGCACAGCAGCGAGCCGGCGGTGAACACGACGATGGCGGCGCGGAACACGGTGCGCGAGCCGAATCGGTCGGCGAACCAGCCGCTGGCGGGAATGAACACTGCGAGGCTGAGCAGATAGGAGGTCAGCGCCAGCTTGAGCGCGATCGGGTCCTCGTGCAGGTCCCGGGCGATGGCCGGCAGCGAGGTGGAGATGATGGTCGAATCGAGCTGCTCCATGAACAGCGCGCAGGCGACGATGAGGGGGACGAGGCGTTCGGTGCGCACGGCGGGACTCATTTCGGTCGGACGCGACCGAGCTTTCGGCGTCTTAACGCCGCTTGGACCGGCAGACGATGTCAGGATCGCACACAAATCCGTCATCAAATCACGCTGATGATCAATCCCGGCGACGCGGGTCGGCATTGCGTGGAACACAGAGGAAGATGCCTAGGAAAGCGCCTCGCACCATGGTATGAGCCCTCGCCAACTCGTAGCGGCGCCGCTGTCCCAAAAGCTGGCGCCGCTTCGTCCATCCATCCATCGGGCATGAGCGGAAGTCTCTTCCGCGCACCCTTATCGGGAGTTGGCGATGTCGGTCCGTGACGGCCTCGCGCGGGAAGCGCTTACCTTTGACGACGTGCTGCTGAAGCCCGGCCTGTCCGATGTGATGCCGGGCGAGGTCGATATCTCGTCACGCGTCACGCGGTCGATCTCCCTCAACCTGCCGATCCTGTCCTCGGCGATGGACACCGTCACCGAGGGGCGCCTCGCCATCGCCATGGCGCAGGCCGGCGGCCTCGGCATCATCCACCGCAACCTCGACCCGGAAGTGCAGGCCGAGCATGTGCGGATGGTGAAGAAGTTCGAGAGTGGCATGGTGGTGAACCCTGTCACCATCTATCCCGACCAGACCCTCGCCGACGCGCTGGCGCTGATGAAGGCGCACGGCATTTCCGGCATCCCGGTGGTCGAGCGCGGACCCAATGGCCGCGGCGGCAAGCTGGTCGGCATCCTGACCAACCGCGACGTGCGCTTCGCCACCAACCCCGGCCAGCCGGTCTCCGAGCTGATGACCAAGGACCGGCTCGTCACCGTCCATGAGGGCGTGGAGCAGGCCGAGGCCAAGCGGCTGCTGCACCAGTTCCGCATCGAGAAGCTGCTGGTGATCGACGACGAGCAGCGCTGCGTCGGGCTCATCACCGTCAAGGACATGGAAAAGGCGGTCGCCTATCCCAACGCCACCAAGGACGAGCAGGGCCGGCTGCGCGCCGGGGCCGCGACCACGGTGGGCGAGGACGGCTATCGCCGCACCGAGCTGCTGATCGACGCGGGCGTCGACCTCGTGGTGGTCGACACCGCGCACGGCCATTCGCGCAAGGTGCTGGACCAGGTGAGCCGCATCAAGACGCTCTCCAACAAGGTGCAGATCCTTGCCGGCAACGTCGCCACCGCCGAGGGCGCGCGGGCGCTGATCGATGCCGGCGCGGACGCGGTGAAGGTCGGCATCGGGCCGGGCTCCATCTGCACCACGCGCATCGTCGCCGGTGTCGGCGTGCCCCAGCTCACCGCCATCCTCGACGCGGTGGAAGAGGCGCAGAAGAGCGACACCCCGGTGATCGCCGATGGCGGCATCAAATATTCGGGCGACCTCGCCAAGGCGCTCGCCGCCGGCGCGTCCTGCGCGATGATCGGCTCGCTGCTCGCGGGCACCGACGAGAGCCCGGGCGAGGTCTACCTCTACCAGGGCCGCTCCTATAAGTCGTACCGCGGCATGGGCTCGGTCGGGGCGATGGCGCGCGGCTCGGCCGACCGCTATTTCCAGGCCGAGGTGAAGGACACGCTGAAGCTGGTGCCGGAAGGCATCGAGGGGCAGGTGCCCTACAAGGGCCCGGTGGGCGGAGTGCTCCACCAGCTCGCCGGCGGCCTTCGCGCCGCCATGGGCTATGTCGGCGGCGGCACGCTCGAGGAGTACCGCGAGAAGGCGCAGTTCGTGCGCATCTCCGGCGCCTCGCTGCGCGAGAGCCACGTCCATGACGTGACCATCACCCGCGAGAGCCCGAACTACCCGCAGGGGGGCTGAGGCCCCCCGCCCCGACGCCGCATCCCCGTCCTCCGAGAAAGACCGCCGCCGTGTCCGTTCCCGCCATCCTGCTTCCCGTCTTTGTGCAGGTCGCGCTCACCTTCCTGGTGCTCGTCCGGCTCGGCAGCGTGCGCGGGGCGGCGATCCGGGCCGGGCAGGTGGAGGAGGCGCGGGCCGTGATCGACGACACGGCCTGGCCTGTGCGGGTGCGGCAGGCGAACAACTGCCTGCGCAACCAGTTCGAGTTCCCGGTGCTGTTCTACGTGCTGGTGGCGCTCGCGCTTTTCACGCGGCAGGCGGACCTGCCCTTCGTCGTGCTGGCCTGGCTGTTCGTGCTGAGCCGCATTGTCCATGCCTGGGTGCACGTCACCAGCAACAATATACGGCTGCGCTTTCCCGCCTTCGCGGCGGGCGTCGTCGTGCTGCTGGTCATGTGGGTGCTGTTCGCCTTCGGCATCCTGTTCTCGCCGGTGATGCCGTGAGGGGCGTGCCATGACCCCCGCCGCCCGCATCTCCGCCGCCATCGAGGTGATCGCCGGTATCCTCGCCGAACGCCGGCCGGCGGCCGACGTGCTGACCGAATGGGGCCGCCGCCACCGCTTCGCCGGATCGGGCGACCGTGCCGCTCTGTCCTCGCTCGTCTACGACACGCTGCGCCGGCGCGCTTCCGCCGGCTGGATCATGGGCCAGCCGGCCGGCGAGGAAACGCCGCGCGCGCTGGTGCTCGGCATGCTTCATCTCGCGCGCGGGCTGGACGCGGAGGCCATCGGCCGGCTGTGCGATGGCTCGCGCTTCGCCCCGGAGCCGCTGACCGACGAAGAGGCGGCGCGGCTTGCGGGCGATACGCTCGGTGAGGCGCCGGCCCATGTGCGCGGCGACTATCCCGAATGGCTCGACGCCCCGCTCGCCCGCGTATTCGGCGACGACCGGGCGGAGGAGGGCGCCGGGCTCGCCGGGCGCGCGCCGCTCGATCTTCGGGTGAACACGCTGAAATCCGATGTGGGCAAGGCCGCGCAGCAGCTCGCCCATCTCGATCCCGTCGCCGGCGCGTGGTCGCCGCTGGCGCTGAGGATCGCCCCGAACGCCGACGGCAAGGCGCCGCCTCTGACCGCCGAGCCGGCCTATCTCAAGGGTTCGGTCGAGATCCAGGACGAGGGCTCGCAGCTCGCCGCCATCCTCGCCGCGCCGGCGCGCGGCGCCCAGGTGCTGGATCTGTGCGCGGGCGGCGGCGGCAAGACGCTGGCGCTGGCCGCGCTGATGGACAATGCCGGCCAGCTCTACGCCTATGACGACGATTTGCGCCGGCTCGCCCCGATCCATGAGCGGGTGCAGCGCGCCGGTGCCCATAACGTCCAGATCCGCTCGCCCAAGGGCCGGGCCGGCACCGGGCCGGATGTGCTGGCCGACCTCGAAGGGCGCATGGACCTGGTGCTGGTCGACGCGCCCTGCACCGGCACGGGGACCTGGCGCCGCAACCCGGACGCCAAATGGCGCATGCGCCCCGGCGCGCTGGCCGAGCGGGTGAAGGAGCAGGCCGAGATCCTCGACGCCGCCGCACGCTTCGTGAAGCCGGGCGGGCGGCTCGCCTACATCACCTGCTCGCTGCTCGACGAGGAGAATGTCGACCAGGTGCGCGCCTTCCTCGCCCGCCATGCGGGCTTCCGCGCCCTGCCGCCGGCCGAGGCGGTGCTCGCGCTCGGCGAGCGCGGCATCGCACTGCGCGCGGCGGCACTGGAGCGGCCGGAAGGGCTGCTGCTGACGCCGCGCCGGACCGGGACCGACGGGTTCTTCGTCAGCCTGATGGTGCGGGACGCATGAGCGCGCGCGAGCCATCGATGCCGCCCCGTAGCTCGCGCTGCATGATCTCGCCCTTCATCGCCGTGCCGCCCGCTTCCCCGCTCCCCTTTCCGAACCGCCAGACGAGCCGCCCATGACCAAGATCGACGCCACCGCAGACGCTCCCGCCCAGCACGACACGATCCTGATCATCGATTTCGGCTCGCAGGTGACGCAGCTCATCGCCCGCCGCGTGCGCGAGGAGGGGGTCTATTCGGAGATCGTGCCGTTCCAGCACGCCGCCGAGGCGTTCGAGCGGATGAAGCCGGTCGGCGTCATCCTCTCCGGCAGCCCGGCTTCGGTGCTGGACGAGAATGCGCCGCTGCCGCCGCCCTCGGTGTTCGATTCCGGCGTGCCGGTGCTCGGTATCTGCTATGGCGAGCAGGCGATGTCGCACATGCTTGGCGGCAAGGTGGAGGCGGGCCACGATCGCGAGTTCGGCCGGGCGGCGGTGACGGTGGCGCGCCCTTCCGCGCTCTATGATGGTACCTGGGAGGTCGGCGGAGAGTATCCGGTGTGGATGAGCCATGGCGACCGCGTCACGGCCATTCCGCCCGGCTTCGAGGTGATCGCCACCTCGCCCGGCGCGCCCTTCGCCATGATCGCCGACGAGACGCGGCACTATTACGCCATGCAGTTCCACCCCGAGGTGGTGCACACGCCGCACGGCGCGGCGCTGATCCGCAATTTCGTGCGCAGGATTTCCGGCGCCACCGGCGACTGGGGCATGAAGGCCTATCGCGAGGAATCGATCCGCCGTATCCGCGAGCAGGTGGGCTCGGAAAAGGTGATCTGCGGCCTGTCCGGCGGGGTGGATTCCTCGGTCGCGGCGGTGCTGATCCACGAGGCGATCGGCGACCAGCTCACCTGCGTGTTCGTCGACCACGGCCTGCTGCGGCTCGGCGAGGCGGAGAAGGTGGTGACGCTGTTCCGCGACGCCTACAACATCCCGCTGGTGCATGTGGACGCCTCCGAGCTGTTCCTCGGCGCGCTGGAAGGCGTGACCGACCCGGAAGTGAAGCGCAAGACCATCGGCAAGCTGTTCATCGACGTGTTCGAGGACGAGGCGAAGAAGATCGGCGGTGCCGCCTTCCTCGCCCAGGGCACGCTCTACCCGGACGTGATCGAGAGCGTCAGCTTTACCGGCGGGCCCTCGGTGACGATCAAGAGCCACCACAATGTCGGCGGCCTGCCCGAGCGGATGAACATGAAGCTGGTGGAGCCGCTGCGCGAGCTGTTCAAGGACGAGGTGCGCGAGCTCGGCCGCGAGCTCGGCCTGCCGGAGGTGTTCGTGGGGCGCCACCCGTTCCCCGGGCCGGGCCTCGCCATACGCTGCCCGGGCGAGATCACCCGCGAGAAGCTCGACATATTGCGCCTCGCGGACGAGATCTATCTCGAGGAGATTCGCCGCGGCGGGCTCTATGACGACATCTGGCAAGCCTTCGCCGTGATCCTGCCGGTGAAGACGGTCGGCGTGATGGGCGACTACCGCACCTACGACTATGTGGTGGGCCTGCGCGCGGTGACCTCGGTCGACGGCATGACGGCGGATTTCTACCCGTTCGACATGGCCTTCCTCGGCCGCGTCGCGACACGTATCGTCAACGAGGTGAAGGGCGTCAACCGGGTGGTCTACGACGTAACCAGCAAGCCGCCGGGGACGATCGAGTGGGAGTGATTCAGCGCACTCCGCGCGCGGCCTTGCTGCGCCCGGCGGGGGGCTGCAAGAGCCTCCCGCGCGGGTGATTTCCCCGCCTGTCGTCGCAAAATCGCGCGGACGCCCAGCCGCTCACGGACCCTTGCAGATCGGCAGCGGCTGGGGCGGTGGCGACGGATGGGCCTTCTTGTAGCCCGCGATGATCGGCTCGAGGCTGGCCGCCGACCAGAATTTCGGCGCGTCGATCTGCTTCAGGCAGGTCGCGTTCCAGTAGAGACCGGCGCCCGACAGCGAACGGTGCGCCTTTACGGCCTGCGCGACGGCGTCGATGTCCTCGGATTCCGGGTAGATGTAGAGCGTGGTCGGCCGGTCCTTCGTCATCGGGACGATGTCGGCGGCGGCCGGCACCGACCAGCTCGTGCAGCCATTGCTGCGGCCCGCCGCGTAATTGACCAGCTTGCCGACCGGCACGTAGCCGTCATTGCCAGCATAGGGGCTGTTCGGGCTTTTGCGGCGGCAATAGGCCCGCAGCACATGCGCCGCGTGCCCGCCGAGTTCCCTCTCGCGGGCGTTCGCCGTCTCGCCCTCGCCGTCGAACTGCACGAAGGAGCGCATCAGCACCGCGTCCTTGCCCGACGCCGTGCGGTAATAGCCCTTGAACGAGGTCTTGATCTCCGCGGTGACATAGGGGCCGCCGGCGGTCAGCAGCGAATCCTGCGCGTTGCCGAAATTCTTCGCGCATTGCCGCCCGTTCGCGAAATTCGCGAGGCCCTTCAAGTTGCGGCCGCCGCCATGGCCGGAGGAGACGGCGCGGAAGGACTTTTGCGCTTCGCAGATGATGTAGAACCGGCGGCCGAGATCGCCCTTGCCGGTATAGGCGGGGCGCGTCGCATCCATGGCGAAGTAGCAGGGATTGCGGACCTTGCCCTCGCTCACCTTCCGCAGATAGAGCGCCCGCGCCCTCTGCAGCACCACCGGCGCGATCTCGCCGTCGTCCTCGCCGATATGGGCTTTCAGCCAGGCGGGCGGGCTCGATGACGGCGCCGCCGCGACGGGGCCGTGCCACGCCAGTACGGCGAGGGCGGTGAAGAGGATGCGCGATAGCCAGATCGTGGTCATGGGAGAAAACTCGTCCGTCCGACGCAGTGTCGTTGTAGACGATTTTGACGGTCGCACTAACCCGGGGAGGGCGGTTTTCGGGAAACGGCGCTTCGGGAGGCGGCCTCGCCGTGGCGACCGGCAGGAGCATCGCGACAGGCTATGCCGATGCCCGCACAATCGCGGGCCGGAAGCGAGGGGGCCTGCACGGGTGGCTTCGGCTTCCAGAGGGACGGCAGCCGTGATGGCGAAGCGCCGCCGGGCGGGGCGCCCGCAGCTAGGGCGGACCCGACGTCGCCCGGCGGCGGATCGGCGTGCTAGCCGGCGGCGGTGCGGCGGTGTCTCGCGAGATAGATGATCTGGGCGGTCAGGCCGAGGACGAGGATCACCAGAAGGCTCCCCTGGGCGCCGAGCAGCAGCGGCGAGTGGAGGTCGGTGACCAGCGGGTGGCCGTCCGGCACGCGGCGCAGCACCTCGGTGACGGTCGGCAGCATCAGCAGGAAGGCGGAAAGGCTGAGGCAGATCGTTTCCACATATCTGGCGACCGGCCGCGTGCCGAGGACCGGCCGCGCGCCATAGCCGGCGAGGAGGATCGCCAGCGTCGCGACGCCGATGACGTAGCTCACCGGCTCATGCGCCACCAGGAAGACCGTCACGGCGCCGATCAGCATCGACACGAGGTAGACGGTGCCGGCCGTCGACCGGGGCACGATCCGGCCGTGGGTGGCAAACATGTAGGCGGCGACGGGAATGGCGGGCAGGCTGCCGAGCGTGTGGACCCAGCCGAGCGGAGAGATTCCGAACATGGGATATTCGCTTTCATCGAAGGGAGGTTGGGGACGCCGCGACGATGCGGAGGGCATCGCGGACGTTTGGATTGTCTATCTACTGGTTGGTAGGCCAACGGAGCGTAGCGCGCGGTTCTTTGCCGGGCTCCGGTTTCAGGCGGTGAGGCGGGCCAACAGGGGGCGGGTGACAGTGCCGAAGGTGACGGGGTCGCCATAGGCGCGGGCGGACAGCATCGCGCCATGGACGGTGGCCATGAACATCTCGGCATCGCCATCGGCGCTGCCGGTCGTCAGCCGGAGGCTGCCGTCCTTCGCACCGCGCTCCAGCACGGAGGAAAGCCAGGCCGAGAGCATGCGGAAATGCGCCCGCACTTCCAGCGCGACGGCCTCGGGAAGCACCGGAATCTCGCTCGCCAGCAGCGCGCAGACGCAGAACGGGGCGCTCATGTCGGTGATGCACGCTTCCCAATAGCCGACATAGGCGCGCAGCTGGTCGAGCGGAGCGGCGACGTTGCGCTCCAGCTCGGCGATGCCCGCTTCGGCCTCCTGCCGGTAGCGGGCGACGAGCACGCGCACGAGATCCGCCTTGCCCGGAAAGTGGTGGTGGACGCTCGCATTGCGAATGCCGACCACCTTCGAGATGTCGGCATAGCTGAAGCTGTTATAGCCGCCCGCGACGATGAGCGATCGCGCGCAGCGGAGGATGTCGTCGGCGGTGGTGGAGGCGTTGGTCATGGTTCTATCTACCAACTAGTAGGTAGTCTGTCAACGTCGCGAGCCAAGGGAGGTTGCGGGACGAGGGCAGGGCTGGCGGGTGACTCTCTGTCGGGGCCTGCATGGCGCATCTGGAGACGAAATAAGTCCGGACATGATTTCGAGGTATATCCGTCGCAACGAGCCGCACGCGGATTGATTTCCGCGATTTGTACGGACATTATGACCGAAACATCAATCGCCGTTGGGGGGAGGTGCGCGCTATGAGGCAGGTCGAGGTCGCGGTCATCGGCACGGGCTGGTGCGGAGGGATCCGTGCCGAGACTCTCTCGCGCTCCGCCCTTGTCGACCGGCTGCACATCTGCGAGATCCGGCCCGACCGGCTGGAGGAGGTGCGCCAGCTCACCGGCGCGGCGAGCGCAACGCTCGACTATCAGGACATCGTCGGAAATCCGGCGATCGAGGTGGTCTACATCTCGACCACGCCCGAGAGCACGCATTTCCCCATCGCCCGCGACTGCCTGCGGGCCGGCAAGCACGTGCTGCTGGAGAAGCCCATCGCCATGGAGCTGTGGGAGGCGAACGAGCTGATCGAGCTCGCCCGCCGCAACCGCGTGAAGTTCACCATCGGCTATTCGCAGCGCTTCAACCCGAAGATCGCCTACGCCAAGAAGAAGATCGCCGAGGGCACGCTGGGGCGGGTCGTCAACGTCATGGTCAGCCGCCACCTGTCGCGCAATCTCGGCAAGAAGATCGCCTCGCGCGTGAAGCTGTCGCCCGCTGCGATGGAATCGACCCACGACCTCGACTTCGTGTTCTGGCTGCTGGAGCCGGCAAAGCCGGTGCGGGTCTATTCGCAGGGCGCCTATGGCTTCATGCAGGCCGTGAACGGTTCCTATGACTGCATGTGGTCGACCGTCACCATGGACAACGGCATGCTGGTGGTCATCGGCGGCGGGTGGAACCTGCCGCCCGCCTATCCCAATTATTGCGGCACCTGGATCGAGATCACCGGCACCGAGGGCGCGCTCATCCTCGACGACACGCAGCGCGACAACTGGCTCAGCACGGTGAGCGAGGGGACGCGCTTTCCCATGTCGACCATGCCGGGCGAGCAGGTTGACCATGTGTTCGCCGGCCAGATGGGGCCGGAGACGATCCACTTCCTCGAATCGATCCTGCGCCAGCGGCCGGTGATGGTCGAGCCCGAGCACGCCCGCATGGTGATGGAGACCTACATGGCGGCCGACCTTTCCGCCGCCATCAACGAGCCGGTCGACCTGCCGCTGTCGAACCAGTCCATCGCGCAGATCAACGATCTGAAAGGGGCGGCCATCGCCGCTTCGTGAGGGTAAAGGGTTCGGCGGCGAGCCCTTTCGCCGGCTTGCGACCTCGACGCCCGCCCGGCCGGCCCGGTAGGATTACCGCCGGATCGGCGCGCGAACGGCAAGCGAGGATCCGGCGGCCGGCGTGTGTGCGGTCGAAGAATGCCAGCGAGGATGCCATGACGGACGCGGAATCGGCTCAGGCGGGGCGCCAGCCGGGGCGGGGCGCGCGTTATCTGGAAATCGAGGCGACGCTGCGCCGCGAGATCAGCGCCGGCACCTATGCCGTCGGCGCCCGGCTCCCGACCGAGCACGAGCTGTGCGAGCGCTTCACCGCCAGCCGCTTCACCGTGCGCCAGGCGCTGGCGGGACTGCGCGAGGACGGGCTGATCGAGGCGCGCGCCGGCGTCGGCACGATCGTCGTCGCCAGCCGCAAGCGCGACGCCTTCGTGCACAAGCTCAGCTCGATCGAGGAACTGCTGCAATACCCGTCCGAGACCTATCGCCAGCCGCTGCGCGTCGACCGGATCGTCGCTTCGCCGGAGCTGGCGATGCTCTTGAAGTGCAAGGTCGGCCAGCCCTGGGTGCACCTGAAGGCGCTGCGGCGCACCCGCTCGTCCCAGACGCCGATCGCCTATTTCGACATCTATGTGCTGCCCGCCTATGCGGGGGTGCTCGACCGGCCCAATCCCGAGGGCGCGCCAGTGGTCCGGCAGATCGAGGAGGCGCTGGGCGTGCGCGCGGCGCATGCGCAGATCGAGATCTTCGTCGGCCACATCACGCCCGAACTCGCCGAGCCATTGATGGCGCGGCAGGACGATCCCGCCCTCATCATCATCCGCCGCTACCGCGGAACGGACGGGGCGGTGTTCCTCGTCACCTATTCCGTCCACCCGGAAAACCGGTTCTCTCTCAACATCGAGTTCGAGCGGCGCTGAGGCGCGCCGCCCCGAACGAAGAGCGGCCGGCCGGTCACATGCCGGCCGGCTGAGGCCCTGCGTCAGGCGGCGGCGGTACGGGCCGTCTCGCGGCGCGCCCGGAGGGCACGGCGGAAGGCGAGGAGCACCGTCGTCAGCGACAGCAGCAGCAGGCCGACAGTGATCGGCCGGGTCAGGAAGAAGCCGAGATCGCCGCCATGGATGACCATGGCCCGGTTGAAGTTCGACTCGATCACCGGCCCCATCACGAAGGCGAGGACGATCGGGATCACCGGCATGTCGATCTTCTCCATCCAGAACGCCCCCGCGCCGAGCATGATCGCCATCACGACATGCGGCGCGTAGCCGGCCTCGGCATAGACGCCCATGATGAGCAGCAGCAGCACGAACGGCCCGAGGATGTAGCGCGGCACTCGCGCGATCATCGCGAACACCCGCATGCCGGCCATGCCGACGGCCAGCATGATCAGCGCCGAGACGATGAGGCCGATGAACACCGCCATCACCAGCAGGCCGTTCTGCTCGAACAGCAGCGGGCCGGGAACGACGCCCTTGGAGATGAGCAGGCCGAGCAGCACCGCGATCGCCCCCGAGCCGGGCACGCCCAGCGCCAGCGAGGGGATGAGCGCGCCGGCGACGATGGCGTTGTTGGCCGTCTCCGGCGCGGCGACGCCTTCGTCGAGGCCGGTGCCGAACTTCTCGGGATGCTTCGAGATGCGCCGCTCCTCGTTGTAGGCGACGAGCGAGGACACGGTGGCGCCGGGGCCGGGGATGGCGCCGATCGCGGTGCCGATCACGGTCGCGCGCAGCATGGTGGGCGTGAGCTTCCGCATGTCCTTCCAGCCGACATGGTTGCGCTCGCGGTCGCTCTGGCCGAGCGCGTCGACGTCCGGCATCGGGTCGCTCTTGCGCGCCATCAGGAGCCGGAACACCTCCGGCATGGCGAGCAGGCCGGTGATGACGACGATCAGCGGCAGGCCCTCCATCAGCGATTCCAGCCCGAAGGTGAAGCGCAGGCCGGCAAAGCCGGAGCTGCCGATCATCGCCAGGAACAGGCCGATGCCGGTGGCGACGAAGCCCTTGACCGGGCTGCTGCCGAAGAAGCTGCCGATCATCGACAGGCCGAACACGCCGACCGCGAACATCTCGCTCGGGCCGAACTGCAGGCCGATCCAGGCGAGCAGCGAAGCGGCGAACACGAAGATGATGCTCGAGGCGATGCTGCCGGCGATGCCGGTATAGAGCGAGATCCGCAGCGCCCGCAGCGCCTTGCCCTGGCGGGCCATCGGGAAGCCGTCGAGCAGGGTGATCGCCGCGGCGGTGGTGCCCGGGGTGCGGATCAGGATGGCGGGGATCGAGCCGCCATATTCGGCCGCCGCATAGATCGAGATGAAGAACAGCGTGCCCGTTTCCGGGCTCATGGTGAAGGTGAAGGGGAACATCAGCGCCAGCGCCTGCGCCGCGCCGAAGCCGGGCAGGGCACCCATGATGGTGCCGACGATCACGCCCGCCAGCATGACGAAGAGGCTGGTCGGCGACATCACCATGAGGGCGGCGGGAAAGAAATTGTCGAACAGAGCGTCCATCGTCGCTTCCTCAGAACGTGATGAAGTCCGGCAGGATGGCGAGCGGAACCGAGACGTTCAGCAGCAGAACGAAGACCGCATAGAGAATGAGCGTCGTCAGTGCCGCCACTGCGACGGCCAGCGCCACGCTGCTCAGCCGCACCGCCAGCAGCAGCGACAGGATGCCGAAACAGGTGATCTCGAAGCCGAGATATTGCAGGCCCACGACGAAGGCGAGCACGGTCGCGATGGTGACGAGATAGCCCCGGTACTCGAACTCGATGCTGTCGTCGCCCGCCGCCGGGGCGAGCGCCCTCGTCTCGCGGGCGCTGCGCGCCCGGGCCAGCACCAGTCGGCCCAGCCAGATCACGGTGAAGACGGCGGTGTAGATGAGGACGAGCCGGGGCATGAAGCCCGCTCCCGGATAGCCGCGCATGGGCGAGGGAGGCAGCTCGAAGCTGTAGACGAACAGCGCAACCACCGCCGCCAGCACGACCGCGGCGGTGAAGAGCTCGGCTGCGCTCCGGCTGAGCCGGACAATGCCTTGATTTTCCATCTCGGGGATTCCTGTTCCCGAAACCAGATGCCTTCCGTCCGCGCCGATGTCTGATCGACGCGGACGGCACGGGTTCGGCGATCAGAGAATGCCGTTTTCCTGCATGAAGGTGCGGTAGCTCTGCAGCTCCTGCTGGAACGACTCGCGCAGCTTCTCGGGATCGTCCTCGAACGCCTTTTCGACATGCGGGCTGTTCTTCAGGTATTCGGCGTACTCGGGGCTGTCGACGACCTTGCGGAAAGCCGCGCGCAGCTTCGCCTTCACCTCGTCCGGCGTGCCCTTCTTCAGGAAGATGCCCTGCCACTGATGGGAGATCGGGTAGACGTAGCCGAGCTCCTGGATGGTCGGGACGTCGGGCAGGGCGGGCGAGCGGGTCTCGTTCAGCACCACGAGGGTGCGGATCTTGCCGGCCTTCTCGTGCGGCATGATCTGGCCGATCGTGCCGAGCGCCGCCGGCACGTGGCCGCCGAGCAGGTCGCGCATGGCGTCGCCCGACCCCTGATAGGGGATGTGGATGACGGTGGCGCCGGCCGCGGAGAAGGCGGAGATGATGTGCTTGTGGTGGATCGAGCCGATCTTGTTGCCGGCGATGCCGATCGTGCCGGGGGCCAGCTTGGCGGCGGAGACGAGGTCGCCGAAGGTCTTGTACTTGCTGTCCGAGCGTACCGCGAGGCCGTAGATGAACTTCTCGACCTTCACCAGGAATTCGAGGTCGTCCGGCTTCACCGAGAAGGTCGGCAGGTTCATGTAGCCCGAGAAGCTGGCGCTCGCATGCAGCAGCGTATAGCCGTCGGCGGGCCGGCTCATCACGTAGACGGCGGCCTCGTTTCCGGAGCCCGCGCCCTTGTAGACGACGTTGACCGGGGTGCCGAGCACGTCCGGCTTGGCGAGCACCTGCGCCATCAGCTGGCACCACATGGCCGCGGTGGAGCCGGGCGAGGTCGAGCAGACCAGCTCGATCGGCTTGTCGGGAAAGGACTGTGCCTGAACGGCGGGTGCGCTCACGGCGGACAGAACAATGGCCGCGAGGCCGGCGGCGAACTTCATCATCGCGTTTCCTCCAGCGTTCTCCGGCGGCCTGGTTGTTCTGGTGGGTCCGCCGGCTCGACATGCGCCCTCATGGCGCGGGCAGTCGGCGTGAGCGGGGCTATTGGCGCAGCCCCGCGCACGCATGGTCGCTCAGCTCTTCGGCTCGAAGCCCTTCTCGTAGAACGCGCCCGTCTCCTGGCCGTCGGCGGCGATGCCGGCGATGCCGAAGGACAGGTCCTTGACCACGAAGAAGTAGACGTCCTCCTCGGGCAGGGCGACGGTGGCGTGGACCTTGTTGGCGGGGAAGAAGATCAGCGTGCCGGGGCCGGCGATCTTTTCCTCCTCACCCTCGATGTGCACGCGCAGCCGGCCCTGCACGACGTAGTTCCACTGCTCGTTGGGATGCGAGTGCGGACGGGCGCCGGTGCCCTTGGCCTTGCGCATCAGGCCGACCTGCGTGCGCTCGCCCTCGACGACCGACCCGAAGGCGGAGCTGTAATGCGCGCCGGCGGCCATCTTGGCGAGGTTCGGCAGGTCGAAGACATAGGCGCCGTCTCCCGCCTTGATCGCCCCTTCGTTCTTCGTCTTCCGCTCGGTGGTGGCGTCTGCGAGCATGGGCGTGATCCTCTCTTTGACTGCTGGTCCGACGGCCTCGTCCGGGCCGCTTCGGAATAAATGTCCGGACTTGGGTGGGCAGCGCTCCTGCGGGGGCGGCAGATCAAGTCCGGATGATAACGACAGATGGAGAATGTTCGAACATTTCATTCGAGTCAATTAATTCGCTGGGAAATCGCGCGCGCGCGACACCGCATGCCGACACAGAGGCGAGAGGCACGGCCCACGCCCGTCGTCGTCGCCGGCGCGTTTCGCCTTAAATGTCCAGACAATTAGGTGTGCATCGCAGCAGGGCCGGGGAGTCCGAATCCGGCCTCCGATGGCGCTCCCGGGCGGCTTTGCGCGGATCGGCGAGCCATGCCCGGTCAGTATGAGCCAATGGCGAAAGAGTATTTGAACGTCATGGCTCCCCATGGTCCGCTTGCCGGCAAATAACGCCGCAATCCGCGCCGCCGGATCCAAGAAGCCGCCATGTCGAGGCGGCCGGTTCGCGCGGGACGACCAGGGAGTTCCGTAGATGCCGCGCCTGTCGCCCAAGGGTATTGGTCTTGCCATTGTTGGCGCCGGCCGCGTGGGCCTCTTTCGCGGCGCCGTCGCTGCCCGCCATCCCGCAGTCGAATGGATCGGGCTCGCCGAGATCGATCCCGAGAAGGGCCGGCGCGTCGGGGCGGAGATCGGCGCCGATTTCGTCACCACGAGCCATGCCGAACTGCTGAAGCGCCCGGAAGTGACGGCGGTCATCGTCGCCACCGACGAGCACCTGCATGTCGACCCGGTGATGGCGGCGCTCGAACGCGGGCTGCCGATGCTGATCGAGAAGCCGCTTGCCACCCATCTCGACGACTCCGCCCGCGTGCTGCGCGAGATCGAGGCCGCGGGTGTCGACGCGGTGGTCGGCTATACCCAGCGCTTCCGCCGCCGCTGGCTGGCGGCGAAGGAGAAGGTGCGCACCGGGGCGCTGGGCGACGTCACCATGGTCACCTCGCGCGCCTTCATGAACCGGCTGGTCGCGATCGACAATTACCGGCGCTCCAACGCGCCCGAGACGATCTCGCCGATGGTGATCTCGGGCACGCACGCGCTCGACATCGTCATGTGGTACCTCGAGGCCAAGCGGCCGGTGGAGGTCTATGCGCGCTCGGTCGACAAGGTGCTGGGCCCGGACTGGCGCGGCATCGACGGCACCGCCGGCATGATCATGATGGAGGACGGCTCCCTCTATCACCTCAACATCTCCTGGGCGCTGCCGGTGACCTGGCCCGGCGCGGTCTACAGCCTCGAGGTCGGCATCGTCGGCACCAGCGGGGTGCTGACCATCGACGACACGCATCGCGACATCGTGCTCGCCGTGTCGGCGCCGCAGGAGGAGGGCTACCTGCCGGACCGCAGTCGCCTCGTCGACTTCATGGGCAGCTATCCGCCCGGCGACATGGCCCTCGGCGAACTGCGCGGGCCCATGCGCACCGAGACCGAATCCTGGCTCAACCGCATCGCGCTCGACCTGCCCACCCAGCACGCCACGGCGGCGGAGGCGCACAACCGGCTGATGCTCACCAAGGCGCTCGACCTCTCCGCCAAGCTTCGGCGGGCGGTGAAGCTGCCGCTGGAAGTCGAGGGGGAACGCGAACTCATGCGCGAGGCCGCCATGGCCTGACGCATCCGCAATCGTCACAGCAAGTCGAAGCGGGGCCATTCACAACAAAAACCGGCGCCGCAACCCTGGGAGGGAACGATGAAAGCGTCTACGCCTGTCACCCGTCGTGCCGGCCTCGCCGTTCTTCTGGGCGCCGCCGCCGGCCTCGCCATGGCCTCGCCCGCGAGCGCGCAGTCCGACTACCCGAACCAGCCGATCACGGTCATCGTGCCGTTCGCGCCGGGCGGGGCGTCCGACTTCGCGGCCCGGCTGCTGCAGCCGCGCCTGTCGGAGATCCTCGGCCAGCAGATCGTGGTCGAGAACCGCGACGGCGCCGCCGGCAATGTCGGCATGGACATCGCCGCCCGCGCCAAGCCGGACGGCTATACGCTGTTCCTCGGCAATGTCGGCACGGTGTCGATCAATCCGTACCTGTTCTCCAGCCTGCGGGTGAAGCCGCTGGAGGACTTCATCCCGATATCGATCGTCGCCGACACGCCCGGCCTGCTGATCGCCAATCCGGCCTTTCCGCCCAACAACGTCAAGGAACTGGTCGAGTATGTGAAGGCGCGGCCGGGCGAGGTGAACTTCGCCTCGCCGGGCACCGGCTCGGTGAACCGGCTGGAGATGGAGGCGTTCCGCCGCGAGGCCGGGCTCGACATGGTGCACGTGCCCTACAAGGGCGGCGCCGGCCCGGCGACGGCCGACGTCATGGGCGGCCATGTCAGCCTGATGTTCGTCACCATCTCCTCGGGCATCAACCATGTGAAGGGCGGGCGGCTGAAGGCGCTCGGCGTCACCACCCGCGAGCGCGTGGAGCAGCTTCCCGACGTGGCCACCATGGCCGAGCAGGGCTACCCCAAGAGCGTCTCCTCCTCCTGGCAGGGCCTGCTGGCGCCGGCCGGTACGCCGCAGCCGATCATCGACAAGCTGCACGCGGCGGTGGTCGAGGCGATGAAGGACGAGACCATCAAGAAGCGGATGGCCGAATCCGGCGTCATCGCCGTGTCGAGCCCGAGCCCGGCCGACTTCAAGGCCTACATCCAGGCCGACGCCGCCAAGTGGAGCGGGGTCATCCAGGAGATCGGCGCCAAGGCCGACTGACGCTCCCTAGACAACGGGCCGGCCCGCCGCCAGCCCGTCCATCGCCCGCCCGGCAGCGCTAACCGGCGCCGGCCGGCGGGAAGAGGTCCAGACCCGAGGGGGCGCATATGGACATCAAGGTTTCATCGGATTTCCTCACCGGGCTGCTGTTCTGCGGCCTCGGCGCGGTCGCCATCATCATCGGCTCCAGCTACCCGATCGGCACGGCCTCGCGCATGGGTGCGGGCTATTTCCCGCTGATGATCAGCTCGGGCCTCGTGCTGCTTGGGGGCATCCTCATCATCCGCTCCTTCCTCGTCGAGACGGCGGAGGTCGGGCATGTCGACTTCCGCCCGCTGCTCATGCTGGTGGTGAGCATCCTGCTATTCGGGCTGCTGATCGAAAGCTGGGGCTTCCTGGTGGCGGGCGTGCTCGTCGTGGTCGGGGCGCGCGTCGCCGGACGCCACTACGCGCCGCTGGAGACCGCGCTGCTCGCGGTCGGGCTGACGGTCTTCTGCCTGCTTCTGTTCGTCTACGGGCTGGGCCTGCACCTGCCCGCCACGCATCTGTGGTGAGGGTTCGGCATGGAACTGTTCCACGACATCGGACTGGGCTTCAGCGTCGCGCTGACGCCCTGGAACCTCGTCTACGGCTTTCTCGGCGTGCTGCTCGGGACCATCATCGGCGTGCTGCCGGGGCTCGGTCCGGTGGCGACCATCTCCATCCTGCTGCCGGTGACCTTTACGCTACCGGCGCCGGCGGCGCTGATCATGCTGGCCGGCATCTATTACGGCGCCCAGTATGGCGGCTCGACCACGGCGATCCTCGTCAACCTGCCGGGCGAGAGCTCCTCGGTCGTCACCGCTATCGACGGCTACCAGATGGCTCGCAAGGGCCAGGCGGGACTGGCGCTCGCCACCGCCGCGCTGTGCTCCTTCATCGCCGGCACGCTGGCGACGGTGGTGATCGCCGTGGCGGCGCCGGCGCTGGCGGAGGTGGCGCTGGACTTCGGGCCGGCGGACTATTTCTCGCTGATGCTGTTCGGCCTGGTGGCGGCGGTGATCCTCGCCCATGGCTCGGTGGTGAAGGCGGTCGGGATGATCCTGGTCGGCGTGCTGCTCGGCACCATCGGCATCGACGCCAATACCAGCCTGGAGCGCTTCACCTTCGGCATTCCCTCGTTCGGCGACGGCATCGATTTCGCCGTCGTCGCCATGGGCATGTTCGGCATCGGCGAGACCATCTCCAACCTGGAGCAGAAGGATTCGGCCCGCACCTTCGTGAAGGAGGTGACCGGGCTGTGGCCGCGCTGGGCCGACATGCGCCGCTTCATCAAGCCGGCGCTGCGCGGCACGGCGCTCGGCGGCTGCCTCGGCCTGCTGCCGGGAGGCGGGCCGGTGCTCGCCTCGTTCTCGACCTACGCGCTGGAGAAGAAGCTGTCGAAGCGGCCGGCCGAGTTCGGGCGCGGCGCCATCGAAGGGGTGGCGGGGCCGGAGGCCGCCAACAACGCCGCCGCCCAGACCGCCTTCATCCCCATGCTCACGCTCGGCCTGCCCTCGAGCGCGGTGATGGCGCTGATGATCGGCGCGCTGATGATGCAGGGCCTCTCGCCCGGGCCGCAGCTCATGAACCAGCGGCCCGACCTGTTCTGGGGCCTGATCGCCTCGATGTGGCTCGGCAATCTGATGCTGGTGGTGCTCAACCTGCCGCTGGTCGGCATCTGGGTGAAGCTGCTCTCGGTGCCCTACCGCATGCTCTATCCCGCGATCATGCTGTTCTGCTGCATCGGCGTCTACAGCATCAACAACAACGCGCTGGACGTGGTGATGGCGGCGGTGTTCGGGGCGTTCGGCTACATCATGAAGCGCCTGCATTGCGAGCCGGCGCCGCTGCTGCTCGGCTTCATCCTCGGCCCGATGATCGAGGAGACGCTGCGCCGGGCGCTGCTGATCTCGCATGGCGACCCGATGGTGTTCCTCCAGCGGCCGATCAGCCTGTCCTTCCTCGTCATGACGGTGCTGCTGCTGCTCGTCCTCGTCGCGCCGATGATCCGGGTCACGCGCGAGCGGGCCTTCGAGGAAGGCGCGGACTGACGCTCCGTCCACCGCCGCAAAGAAAAACGGCCGCGCCCGGAAGCGCGGCCGTTCTGCCGTTGAGCGGCGCGCGGTCTCAGGCCGCTCCGGCAAGCGTGCGCGGCTGGGGGGAGATGTCCGGCAGCGCGCTGAACAGCCCGCGCTGGGCGTGCGCGTCGATTTCCGCGCGCAGCAGCCCCATCACCGCCTGCACCGCGGCGCTCACCTTGTCCCCCACATGGGAGAGCATGATGGTGCGGCTGAGATTGACGCCGCCGATGGCGACGCCGGTGAGCTGGCCCTCGTCGATCTCCTTGCGGAAGGCCGAGATGGGCATGATGGTCACGCCGCGCCCGCGCAGCAGCATGCGGCGGATCGCTTCCACCGCGTCGACCTCGCAGTCGATCTCGAGGCACACGCCGTGCGAGGCGAGCTGCTCGTCGACGAGGCCGCGTATGCCGCGGGTGACGAGCATCGGCGTCGCGGCGAGCTCGTCGAAGGTGACGACAGGAGACACGCCGCGCGACTGGCGCGGCATGACCACGACGATCGGCTCGGTGACCACGGCGGTGAAGCGCAGGGCGCGGTTCGGTGGCGGGTTGGTGAGCAGGGCGATGTCGACCTGCCCGTTGACGAGGTCGGTCTGCAGCCGCCGGGTGAACTCCTCGACGATGGTGAGGCTGATCGCCGGATGGGCGGTGGTGCAGCGCTCGATGAGGCCGGGCGCGAGCAGGGAGGAGAGGGTCGGCGAGATGCCGACCACCACGCGGCCGGAGAGGCAGTCGCCGGCGATGTTCATGTCCTGCGTGGCGCGGGCGACCTCCTGCAGGATGTGCCGGCTGTGCTGAAGGAAACGGCGCCCGGCCATGGTGAGCTGGACGCCGCGCGGCAACCGCACCAGCAGCGAGGTGCCGAGCTCGGTCTCGATGCGCTGGATGTGGCGGCTGAGCGCGGGCTGGACGATGCCGAGATCGCGGGAAGCCCGGGTGATGCTGCCGAGCTCGGCGACCCTCACGAAGGCTTCGATGCTGCGCAGTTCCATGGCGTCTTCCTCCGTAAGGGGCCTGTTCTGGTTCTGCGCCCCGTTGCAAGGCTGCTCGTCAGGCCGGCGGTGGCACGCGAAACACCCGCAGGGCGATGGCGAGCATCGAATAGTAGCCGAGCAGTCCCGTGAGCTCGACGACGGTGCGCCGGCCGAAGCGGGCGACTGCCGCCTCGAACAGCTCGTCCGGCACCTCGCGGTGGCGGTAGACGGCGGCGGCGAAGTCGTGCACCAGCGCGGCGTCCGGGTCGTCGAAATCCGGGCGCCGTCCTGCCTCCAGCGCCTTGATCTCGGCCTCCGGCACGCCGGCCTTGCGGGCCTCTCCCGCATGCACGCCGAACTCGTAGGCCGCGCCCCAATAAGCGGCGGTGGTGAGTATCGCGGTCTCCGAGAGGCGCGGCGACAGGCCGGTCCGATAGCGGCAGAACGCGCCGACCGCCTGGGCGGTGGCGGCGAGCTCCGGGCTTTCGACATAGATGTGGAACGGGGCCGGCACCTGGCCCGCGCGCGGGCGGCCGATGTCCTCGAAGATCCGGCGCTGCTCGGCATCGAGCGTGGCGGGATCGAGCTCGAAATAGCGCGGCGGGCTGGCGGTGGTGCTGTCCATGGCGTTGTCCTCAGGCGGTCGCAGCCAGCGGCGGGTGCGCCGCCGTCACGGGAACGGGCGCGTTGGTCGCGACGGAGCGGCAGATGGCTTCGAGCACCGCGATATTGTCCACCTTCTGCTCGTCGGTGAAGACGTAGGGCGCACCGGTCTCGATGCCGCGCGCGAAGGCTTCGAGATTGGCCCGTACGGTGTCGGTCCACTCATACTCCGTGACCTCGCGCCGCCCGTCCTTGTGCTGGATGGTGAGCGTGGTCGGGCCGGGCGTGTCGGGGTGCGTGTGGTTGCGCGCCTCCACCCAGGCCTCGGTGCCGAACACGGTGATGCCGATATAGAGCGGCGTCACCAGGATCGCGTTGAGATAGCCGGTCGCGCCCGAGGCGAAGCGGGTGTGCACCGAGACGACATCGCCGTTCGCGCGCTCGGAGGCTCGGCTGGCGGTGATGGCATAGACCTCGCGGATCGGGCCGAAGATGTCGAGGAAGGCGTCGGTGAGGTGGATGCCCATCGCCGTCATGCCGGCCGCGGGCGCGTCCACCGGCGAGGCGCGCCAGTCGGTCTTGGGGACGGCGGCGAGCTTGTCGTGGCTGAAATTGGCCTCGACATGGGAGATGGTGCCGAGCGCGCCGGACTGCACCAGGCGCTTGATCTCCATCATCGCCGGCTCGTAGCGCCGCTCGTGGCCGATGCCGAGCTTCACGCCCGCGGCACGGCAGACGGCGACCGAATGCTCCGCGTCGGCGCGCGAGAGCGCCAGCGGCTTCTCGCAGAACACGTGCTTGCCGGCCTTCGCCACCCGCTCGACCTGCGCCGTGTGCAGCGAGTGCGGCGTGCACAGGATGACCGCGTCGATCGCCGGATCGCCGAGCACCTCGTCCCAGTCGGTGGTGAAGCGCACGCCGTGCTCGGCCGCGAAGGCCTCCTGGGCCGGCGAGGTGTCGAGCGCGACCACGATGCGCAGCCCGTCCGAATCCGCCATGCGGCGGATCATGTGCTTGCCCCACCAGCCGAGGCCGACGATTGCGGCGCGGATCATGTTTCCTCCTTGTCTGCCGCCTTGTCCGGCGGCCTCGTTTCGCTCGTTCGGGTTCACTCGGCGGCGGCGGAGCGCCGGCCGGCGTTCACCGCGGGCATCACCTTCTCGGCCATCAGCTCGAGCGAGCGGATCGCCAGCGTCCGGTCGGCCCAGTCATGGCCGGCATAGAGCAGGGTGCCGAACTCGCCGACTTCGTCCTGGAAGGCGGCGAGCTCGTCGGCGACCTTCTCGGGCGTGCCCCAGATGACGAGATCGGCCAGCACGCTGTCCACCGTGACCGAGGAATCGGGCGCGCTCTGGTCGCGCTTGAACAGGTTGGCGCGGCCGTTGCCGACCAGCTTGGTGGCGAGCGAGTTGTAATAGGCGTGGTAGGGGCTGCCCGGCTCGGTGGCGTAGCGGCGGGCGGTGGCGAGGTCGTCGGCGACGAAGATGCTCTTGGCGACGCGCCAGTTCGCCGGGTCCGCCGGGCGCCCGCCTTTCTCGCAGCCCTCGACATATTTCGGCCAGTGGGTCTTCACCCAGCACGGCAGCAGGAAGTTGGCCGAGATCGGCTCCCAGCCGCGCTGCGCCGCTTCCGTCACGCCCTTGGAGAAGGGCGCCACCGCCGTGATGGCGATGGGGGGATGGGGGCGCTGGTAGGGCTTGTGGATGGCGCCCTGGCCGAGAGCTGGAATGTAGGTGCGTTCGGTCGAGATGCTCCAGTGCTGGCCGACCCGGTTGTAGGGAGGCTCGCCCGACCAGATGCCGAGTACGTGGTCGATCGCCTCGACGAACATCTCGGTGCGGTTCTTGTCGAGATTGCCGAACACCTCGGCGTCGGAGAGCAGCCCGCCGGGGCTGATGCCCATGATGTAGCGGCCCTTCGCCATGTGGTCGAGCATGGCGACCTCGGCGGCGACGCGGGCGGGGTGCTGGTTCGGCAGGTTGATGGTGCCCGAGCCGAGCCGGATGGTCTTCGTTTCCTCCAGCAGCCAGGCGATGAAGATCAGCGAGGAGGTGATGGTCTCGGCGGCGTCGGTGATGTGCTCGCCGAAATAGCCCTCACAGAAGCCGAGCTTCTCCGCGATGAGGCAGAACTCCCGGTCCTCGCGCAGCGTCTCGTGGAGCGGGCGGTGGAGCGGGTGGATCGGCATGGTGAAGAAGCCGAGTTTCATGACGCGCTTTCCTGGTTCGCGATTGTGTCGGTGGCCGGCGGGGCCGGCGGCAGCAGCGCGAGCCCGCACAGCGAGCCGGTGGCGAAGATCAGCGGCTCGCCGTCCCGGTGCGCGGCGCGCAGCACCCGGCCGAGAAAGATGAGGTGGTCGCCGGCCTCGATGACCTGCTCGGTGCGGCACTCGAAGCGGGCGATGGCGCCCTCGATCAGCGGCGAGCCGTGATCGCCGATGCTGTGCGGCACGGCCGCGAACTTGTCGTCGTGGGGCGTGGCGAAGTGCCGGCACAGATGCTGCTGGTGCGTACCGAGCACGTTGACGGCGAAGCACCCGGAGGTGGCGAAGCTCTCCAGCGATGGCGCCTGCCGCCGCAGGCTCCACAGCACCATGGGCGGGTCGAGGGAGACCGAGGAGAAGCTGTTGGCGGTCAGGCCTTCGAGCTTTCCGTGGGCGGTCCGCGTGGTGACGACCGTGATCCCGGTCGCGAAGCGGCCGAGCGCGCGCCGGAAATGGCCGTGATCGTCAGCGGATCTGAAGTCGATGACGTGTTCGCTCATGGGAAGGAGCTTAGGTCGCGACCGATCGCTTCAGAAATGATATGATCTGCTCATCTCCATCAGGAAACGTAATGTCGATGAGCGAGACCCTGCGCGATGTCCGGCTGTTCGTGGCGGTCTATGAGGAGCTGTCCTTCACCGCTGCCGCCGAGCGCGAGAACGCGACACAGTCCGGCGTCTCGCAGCATATCCGCAAGATCGAGGACCGGTTCGGCGTGAAGCTGTTCGCGCGCGGGGGCGGGAGCGTGCAGCCGACCCCGGCCGGGGAGAGCTACTACCGCCACTGCATCGAGCTGCTGCGCCTCAACGAGATGGCCAACCGCTCGGTCGGCCGCTTCGGTGCCGGGCTCGACGGCGAGATGGTGGTCGGCCTGATGCCGACCATGACCCGCTCCGTGCTGGCGCCGGCGCTGGCGCGTTTCGTCGATCTCCATCCCAATGTCGGGGTGCGCATCTGGGAGGCTTATTCCGCCAACCTCACCCAGCAGGTGAGGGCGGGCGAGCTCGCCTTCGCCATCGTTCCGGCCTCGACCGGGACGGTAGGCGTGCGCACGACGCGCTTCGCCTTCACGCCGGAGGTGCTGGTCTCGGGCGCGCGGGCGGGGCGCGAGCACATGAAGCCGGTGCGGCTCGCCGATCTTGGCCCGCTGAAGGTGGTGGTTCCGAGCGGGCAGAACGCCCGGCGCGCCAATATCGAGACCTATCTCGCCTCCAACGGGGTGGCGGTGGAACGGCGTCTGGAGCTCGACGCGATGATGGGAACGCTGGACTTCGTCGCCTCCACCGACTGGGTGGCGATCCTGCCGGGACTGATGATGGCCGAGGAGGCGGAGCGGGCGCGCAGCTCCGACCTGACCGGCCGCTTCACCGTGAACCCGATCGCCGATCCGGCGCTGGTCATGGATCTGGTGCTGATCGAGCCCGCCCGACGCCCGCTCGGTCCGGTGGCGGCGGCCTTCCTCGATGTGCTGGCGCAGGAGACGGCGCGGATCGGGCGGGTCTGGGGCGAGCGGGCCGGCCTCTATGCGGAGGTCGGCGCGGCGTAGATCTGGCCGGCACCGGGGCGGGCTCAGGCGCCGACGGCCTTGCGCTCCTCGCCGGCGACGCCCAGCCACCGGCCGGCTGTGCCGCCGAGGATCGTCGCCTCGTCATTCGGCGTCAGCCCGGCGGCGCGCACCTGCCGCACGCCCTCCAGCGTGCCCATGTCGAACGGGTAGTCGCTGCCGAGCAGCACATGGTCGGCGCCGAACGTGTCGGTGAGGTAGCGCAGCGCCGGGCCGAAATGGGTCAGCGTGTCGAAATGCAGCCGGCGGATGGAGGCCTCCGGGCTGTCCTTCAGGAAACGCCGGCATTCGGGGCGCTCCTTCCAGCCATGCACCATGCGGCCGAGCTGGAACGGCAGGAAGCCGCCGCCATGCACGAGGCAGATGCGCAGCCCCGGATGGCGCTCCAGCACGCCGGAGAACACCAGCGAGGCGCCGGCGATGGTGGTCTCCAGCGGGTTGCCGATGAGGTTCTTGAGATAGAATTCCCTGGAGCGCTCGCCCGCCGCCGGCTTCTGCGGGTGGATCAGGATGAAGGCGCCGAGCTCGTCGGCCGTCGCCCAGACCGGCTCCAGCGCCGGATCGTCGAGATTGCGGCCCTCGATATGCGAGCCGATCTGCGCGCCGTTCAGGCCGAGCCGGGTGACGGCGCGGCGCAGCTCGTCGGCGGCGCGCGCCGGGTCCTGCATCGGCAGGGTGGCGATGCCGCGAAAGCGCGCGGGATGCCTGCGCACCAGCTCGGCGATCGCCTTGTTCTGGATCTCGCACAGCGCCGCGGTCAGCGCCGCCTCGCGGTCGTAGAGAAAGGTCTGCGGGCAGTTCGAGAGTACCTGGACGTCGAAGCCGGCGATGTCGAGGTCGGCGAAGCGCCGGTCGAGGTCCCAGCCGCCGCGCGGGAACGGGCGCTGCACGATGTCGCCCACCTTCAGCACCCCGCCCTCGGCGTCGACCTCGCTGAGCGTCGGGCCGATATCCGGCGCCTCGCGGCGCATCCGGGCCATCATGTCCTCGGTGAGGATGTGGGCGTGAACGTCGATCGAGAGGGAGCTCATGCGGGTGTCCTAGTCCGAGGAATGGGAGAGCGCCTCGCTCACGCCGGCCCGGCGGGCCGCGCGGCGGGCGAGGAGGAAGCTGGAGAGCGGCAGGGCGAGCGAGCCGATGACGAGCAGAGCGAGGAGCGCGGCGAGCGGGCGCTGGACGAAGATCACCAGGCTGCCTTCCGACAGCATCAGGCTCTGGCGCAGCGAGCTTTCCATCAGCGGCGCCAGCACCACCGCCAGCACCAGCGGCGCGCGGGGAATGTCGGCGCGGATCAGCAGATAGCCGACCATGCCGAAGAACAAAGTGAGCCCGACATTGAACAGGCTGAGGCTGATCGCATAGGCGCCGACCAGCGACACGACGAGGATCCCCGGCACCAGATAGGAATAGGGAATGCGCAGCACGCTGGCGAAGAGCGGGGCGAGCGGCAGGTTTATGACCAGCAGGATGACGTTGCCGATGAACATGGAGGCGATGAGCCCCCAGACGAGGTCGGCCTGCTCGGTCAGCAGCATCGGCCCGGGCCGGATGCCGAGCAGCACCAGTGCCGCCAGCAGCACGGCGGTCGACGCCGAGCCGGGAATGCCGAGCGCCAGCATCGGCACCATGGCGCCGTGGGCGGCGGAATTGTTGGCCGACTCGGCGGCGGCGACGCCGTCCAGCGCGCCGTGGCCGAACCTCTCCGGGTGCGGGCTCGCCTTCTTCTCGACCACATAGGCGAGCAGCGCGGCCACGGTCGGCCCCGCGCCGGGCATCAGCCCGATGAGGAAGCCGACGATCCCGCCGCGCAGGATCGCCATGCGGCATTCCGCCCAGTCCTTCGCCGACAGCCACATGTCCTTGAGCTGGGTGCGCACCGCCTGCGCGGCCTGGCGCTGCTCCATCGAGACGAGGATCTCGGCGATGCCGAAGATGCCGATGGCGACCGGCAGGAAGTCGATCCCCTCCATCAGCTCGAGCGAGCCGAAGGTGAGGCGCGGCGTGCCAAGGATCGGGTCGGTGCCGACCAGCGCGATCATCAGCCCGAGCGTGGCGCCGATCATCGCCTTCATCGCCGAGCCGGTGCCGAGGCTCGCGGTGGCGGTGATGCCGAGCAGGGCGAGCAGGAAATATTCCGGCGCCGAGAAGCTGAGCGCGAAGGCGGCGAGCGCCGGGGTGAGGAAGACCAGCGCCGCGACCGCGCCGATGCCGGCGATGAAGGAGCCGATCGCCGCCGCCGCCAGCGCCTGCCCGGCGCGGCCCTGACGGGCGAGCTGGTTGCCGTCGACGGCGGTCATCACGCTCGCCGCCTCGCCCGGCACGTTCACCAGCACCGAAGTGAGCGTGCCGCCATACATGCCGCCATACATGATGCCCGAGAGCATCACGAGCGCGGTGACCGGCTCGAGGCCGAAGGTGACCGGCAGCAGCAGCGCCATGCCGGCCGAGGGGCCGATGCCCGGCAGCGCGCCGATGACCTGGCCGAGCGTGACGCCGATCAGCACGAACAGCAGGTTGGTCGGCGTTCCAGCGACCGCGAAGCCCTGGGCGAGGGAGGCGAGGGCGTCCATGGATGATCTCCCTGCGCCGTCAGATGCCGAACATGCCGGTGGGCAGGGCGATGCCGAGCCACGCGATGAAGACGCCGTAGACGAGCCCCGCCACCGCCGCGGTGGTGACGAGGCTCGGCACCAGAGGGCGCCGCTCGATGCCGAGAAGGAGGAAGAGGCAGAACAGGATGGCGGCCGGCAGGAAGCCGAGATGCGGGATGAGCAGGATCATCAGCCACAGCCCGGCAAGGAGCGCGACGACCCGTATCAGCCCGTGCCGGTCCGGGAACTCGTGTGGCCGATGGCTCGAATCCATCGCCGTGGCGACGAAAAGGGCGAGGGCCAGCACGACGCCGACCGCGCCGACCCAGAAGGCGGCGAAGGCCGAGCCGGGCGCGAAGTCGGACCAGTAGGGCAGCTCCCGCGTGCCGAACAGCACGCCGAGCGACAGGGCGAGCAGGACGAGGGCGGCGATGAGATTGGTCGCGCGCATGCCGGTCTCCACGGCTTCCTTCGGCAGGGCGGGCAGAGAACGGGCGGGGCCGGCCGGGCCAGCCCCGCCCTGTCCCTCGTTCACTGAACCGGCGGCTGCTTGGCGAGGCCGAGGTCGCGCAGCAAGGCGAGGTGCTCTTCGTGCAATTTCTGCATATAGGGCTTCACCTCGGCCGCCGGGATCAGCTTGGAGCGCAGGAAGTTCTCCTTGAGGCTGGCCTGCCATTCCGGGTTGGCGACGAGCTTGGCGATGGCGTCGTCCCAGAACTTCACGGTGTCGGCGTCGAGTTCGGGCGGGCCGGCGAGGCCCCAGGCCTGGCCCCAGACGATGTCGTAGCCCTGTTCCTTCGCCGTCGGGACGTCCTTCAGCTCCGGCTCGGGCCGGCGCTCGTCGGAGAGGATGGCGAGGATGCGCGCCTTGCCGGAGGTGACCAGCGGCATCGCCTCGCTCGGCGTCAACGTCATCAGGTCGACATTGCCGCCGAGGAACGCGGCCTGCGCGCTCCCGCCGCCGTCGAACGGAATATAGTTGAGCTTCACCTTGCCGGCCTTCTCGACCAGCCCGGCCACCATGTGGTCGGTGGAACCTGCCTGCGCGCCGGCGACCTTGAGCGAGCGCTCGCGCTGGGCGGCGAGCTCCATGAGCTGCTTGAGGTTCTTCACCGGCGAGTCGGGCTGCACCACGAGCACCAGATCGCCCTGGATGAACATGGCGATGGGGGTCAGCTTGTCATAGAGCGTCGGCAGGCCCTGGGTGATCGGCGTGGTGAGGATCGGCTGGGCGATGCACAGCACGACGTTGCGGTCGCCCTTCTTCCCCATCACGAAATTGCCCGCAACCATCCACGAGCCGCCGGTGCGGTTCTGCACCACCAGCGGGTTGGTGATGATCTTCTGCTCGTTGAGGATCTTGGCGGCCCGGCGCATCAGCACGTCCGGCGTGCCGCCGGGGCTGGTGCCGGTGGTGATCTCGATCGGCCCCGTCGGGGCGGACTGCGCCATCGCCGCGCCGGTCGCGCTGGCACAGGCGAGCCCCAGCGCGAAGGCGAGGGCGGACGGTTTCAGAAGCGGGTGAAAAGGCCGGGCTGCACGAAGCGGGCTCATCTGGCGTTCCTTCCCATGCTGGCATTTGACGCAGCGTCTTTCAGACGTCTTGTGCGGCGAGGAAAGGATGCTGACAACAAACTGTCAAGTGTAAACGGAATAAACCTGCCAGTATGACGTATAGCAAATCGGCATACGTATAGTACAAATGGGCATGGATGAAGAACTGAACTTGTATCCATTTGTCGAGCGGCTTGCCACACGCCATGGCCGGGCACGCTCCGGCGCGAGGCGCGCAGCCTCGATCCGCGGAATTATCCGCAATCGACTACTTTGAGATTGTTGTAATCGTGAAATTGTCGCGCGAAGCCAGCGAACGATAGGTTCCCACAGCTCTGGATTCGTCGTGAGGCTATGCTACCTTTATAAAAAACAACGAGCGTATGGGAGGAATAAAATGTCAGTAATACTGACGCGTATGTTCCGGTATCTGCGTATATGCCTCATAGAGGCGGGAACGACTCATTGTATACATAATATCAACGATATGCCCGCCGACCGGGCGGGGCCCGATCCGCGGCGCACGTCACGCCGCCTCCCGCGCCGCGAGAACTTCAAGACTGTTGCGTAATGTTTGTGGCGCGATGTTGCGGGTGATGAAGACGATGCGGGTGGCGTGATCCTCGCTTGGCCAGGCGGCGAGCTGCACCGGCGGGTGCAGCACGTTCTGCACGGCGTGCACCACCATCGGCCGGTCCTCTCCCTCCAGCGCCACGATGCCCTTCATCCGCAGCAGGTCGTTGCCGCGCAGCGAGAGGATCGAGCGCAGCCAGCGCCGCAGCGCCTCCCGGCGGACCGGCCGGTCGAGCGTGACGGCGAAAGCGGCGATGCCGCCATCATGGTGGGAATGGGTTCCGGCCTGCGCCTCCTCGAAGGCACGCTCGTTCAGCCAGGCGAGGACGTCGCCGCCGGTCCGCGAGGGATGTTCCGGCACCAGGGCGAACAGCGTGTCCGGCGCGATGGCGCCATGCTCCACCTGCCGGATGGCGGCGCCCGGGTTCAGCCGGCGGATTTCGGCCGCGAGGCGCTCGGGCGCGCCCGCCGCGGCGATGTCGGACTTGGTCAGCACCACGATATCGGCGAGCGCCACCTGGTGGCGCGCCTCTTCAAAGCTTTCGAGCTGGCCGGCGCCGTTCGCCGTGTCGAGCGTCGTGACCACCGCGCGCAAGGTGAAGCGCTCGGTGAGCAGGCGCTCGGTCAGGAAGGCATGGATGAGCGAGGCGGGGTCGGCGAGGCCGGTCGTCTCGATGGCGATGCGCGAGAAGGGCGGCAGCACGCCCTGCTCGACCTTGGCGCAGAGCTCGTCGAGCGTGTCGACGAGGTCGCCGCGCACGGTGCAGCAGATGCAGCCGCTCTGCAGCACCACCGCGTTCTCGACCGCGCTCTCGACCAGCAGGTGATCGATCGCGACATCGCCGAACTCGTTGATGACCACCGCCGTATCGGCCATGCCGGGGTCGCGCAACAGATGGTTCAGCAGTGTGGTCTTGCCGCTGCCGAGGAAGCCGGTGATCAGGATGACGGGGATGGGCGGCGAGCGATCCGGCATCGTCGGGCCTTTCTTCCGGGCGTCAGAAGTCGAGCTCCAGGATGTAGAGGCCGCCGGCGTGGCGATCGGCGCAATAGACGATGCCGTTCTCATCGACATAGACCTCGTTGATCTGCGTCGCCGGCACGCGGGCATTGGCCGGGGCGCCCGGCACGAAGGCGGCCACCTCGCGCGGGACCAGCGGGTCGGAGATGTCGTGAACCCGCAGGCCGCCATTGAACAGGGTCGAGAACAGTAGCGTCTCGGACTGCAGCGCCGTGTCGCGGGGCGGGTTCTCATGCACGTTGTGGCAGCCGAAGCGGCCGCCCTTGTGCCGGTACTCCTCGAAGGAGGGCATGGGCAGCGTGCCGAGCGGCACCAGATTGTCCTCGCGCCGGGCGTCGATCAGCCAGGTCAGCTTCGGCCAGTCGAAGCCGTCATCGTGCACGCATTCATGGGTGGCGACGAGCAGGTCGCGCCCGAACAGCGGCAGCAGCGTGTGGGCGAAGCCGGGGAAGGGCGGGTTGGGGTTGAAGCTCGAGATCACCGTCGGGCGCGACTTGTCGGAGATGTCGAACACGTAGAAGCCGCCGTCGATGTAGCCGACATAGGCGCGGTCCGGCCGGGCGGGGTAGACGTTGGTGTTGTGGCAGCGGAAGCCGCTGTCGATGGCGAGCCGCTCGGGCGCGGGCGCGTCGTCGCCCTCGGCGGTGCCGGGCATCCACCAGCGCCCGGCCTCGACCGGACGCGAGGGGTTGCGCACGTCGATGATGCGGTATGCCTGGTCGTCGAGCTGGTTGCGCGGCGTGAAGTCGGCGGCGCCGGCGGCGCAGTGGATGAACTCGCCGTCGACGAACCACACCTGATGCACGCCGCGCGAATAGGGGCCCGAACAGTCGAAGAAGCTGACGGAGCGCGGGTTCTCCGGCACCGAGATGTCGAACAGCTCGATGCCGGCCGGCTGCAGGCCGGGCGTCGCGGTCTGGTAGGCCACCGCCATCAGGTCGCCGCTGGTCTCCAGCGAGTTGGAGCGCACCATGTTGTGCGGCAGGTCGGTCTGGACGATCACGCGCGGCCGGCTGGGGTCGGTGACGTCGACGCCGGTGAAGTTCTTCGGCGGCCCCTCATGCGCGAGCCACAGGATGCGCCGGCCGTCGGGCGCGCGCTGCAGCGACATGCCCTCGCCGACCCCCCCGAAGCCGGAGAGCGGGTCGTGGGCGATGAGGCGCATGCCGGAGATGAGGTCGATCTTAACGTCGTCGGCCTTGATGTGATCGAGCATGCGTCGTCCTCCCGGCGGATCGGCGCGAGGCAAGGCCCGTCGAACGATCCCTGTGATTGTTAATTCGGAGGATGTTCGAACATATGCCCTATGTCAATAAATGAACCCCAAATTGTCCGGACAGGACCCGACGAGGTTGGCCAGCCTACCGCCCGTCATTGCCGGCCGAGAGGCTGCGCGAGATTTCCTCGTAGTTGCGCATGAGCACGTCGACGCTGCCCTGGAAGTGCTCGGCGAGGATGGCGGTGGCGCGGTTGGCATCGCGCGCGATGGCCGCCTCGGCCACCGTGCGGTGCTGCTCGCGCACGCGCCGCAGCAGCGGCTCGGACGCCGAGGTGACGACGATCACCGCGCGCCGGTAGCGCTGGAAATGGTCGGAGAGCGCGCCGCAGAAGTGCAGCAGCCAGGGCGAGCCGCAGGCGGCGATCAGGCTGCGGTGGAAGCGGTCGTGGCGCTGCTCCCATTCGTCGATCGTCTTGCGCTCCCCCACCGAATGGGGAATCGGTGCGCGTTCCAGCCGGTGCAGGGCGGCGAGGATTTCCGCTTCCCAGTTCTCGTCGCCGCTGGCGATGGAGCGGCGCAGCGCGTTGCAGCTCAGCTCGGTGCGCAGCGCGCACAGGTCGTGCAGGTCCGACAGCGACAGCGGCGCGACGGTGTAGCCGCGATGGCCCTCGAAGCGGACGAGCTGGTCCGAGACCAGGCGCGAGAGCGCCTCGCGCAGCGGGGCGATGCCCACGCCATAGGCGGCGCTCATCTGACGGAAGCGCAGACGCTCGCCGGGCTTGAGGTGGCCGGCGATCAGGTCGCGCCGGAGCCTCGAATAGATCTCGATGCCCAGGGTTGTGGTGTCGTCGTCATTGGTCGCGACGGGTTGCAGGGACACGGGACGCATACTCCGAAAGGGCGATGAAAAATCGCCACAATCATAAGCGCAGGACAGTTTCGATCAAAATGCCGATGTTCGAGCGCGTGCTGGAGAATGGTCTAATCCGCCGTTTCCGGGCTTTCGGCCAACCGCCGCAGCACCGAGCCGACGCCCTCGAGGAAGGCGTCGACCGCGTTGCGGATCATGGTCGAGCGGTCCACCGCCATCGGGAACCGGTACACGATCTCGCGCACGCCATAGTAGAAGATGCCGCCCTGAAGGGTCCAGAACAGCTCGATCTCCTCGGCCGCGGGCGGGCCGTCGCCGAGGCCGAAGCTCTTGCGGGTGGCGAGCGTGATCGGACGCAGCACCTCGGCTTCCACGGTGGCGGCATAGCGGTGGTTGATGTCCACCCCGCGCAGGCCGGCGAACAGGTAGATGCGCAGCCATTCCGGGGTGAAGATGGTGCGCGTGTAATCCTCGTAGAAGGCGATGATGCGGTCGCGGATCGGCTGGGTCTCGTCCAGCAGCCCGTCGCGCCACTGGGTTTTCCAGCGATTGACGTAGATCTCGCGATAGACCGCCGTGATCAGGTCGTCCTTGCTGGGGAAGTAGCGGTAGAGCAGGGGCTGGGTGACGCCGAGCCGCTGGGCGAGCTCGCGCGTGCCGGCCTCGAAGCCGACCTCGGCGAAGAGCTCGATCGCCTTGCGGACGAATTCCCGGTGCCGTTCCTCCGGCTTGTTGCGGGTGCGTCGCGGCGCCGGCTGGCGCTCGGCCGCCGCGACGGCTTTGGATAGGCGTTCGGCCATCTGCGGTTCGTCACATCCCCTCTTGTCCGGCCCGTGCGTGTCAGACGACCGGATTGTCCGCCTCCATGCCGAGTGCCAGACGGCCGAAGGCGGCATTGGCGACGTCGGTACTGAAGGCAATATGCGCACTTATAGCATGCGCGTCGCGGAAGCGGCGCTGCTGGCTCCCGGCAAGGTAGAGCGCCTGCGCGCCGCTGGCGGCGTTGACCTCGTCCACGGCCTGCGTCGCGAGCTGGGTAGCGAAGGCGAGGTCGCGCCGGTAGGCGAACTTCGTCGTCATGTCCGGGACATGGCCGCGCCCGGCGTCACGCATCGCCTCCTCGCAGATGGCGAGCATCATCCGGCGCGAATGGGCGAGCCGGGTGGCGGCGCTGCCGATGTGGATCTGGACGCTCTGCAGCTCCGCGAGCCGCGCGCCCGTGTAGTTGCCCGCGCGCTTGCGGGTCGAGGCGACATGGTCGGTCAGCGCGCCCTCGCCATTGCCGAGGCCGACGCCGGACAGGATGGCGGGGAACAGCGCGAACACCGGCAGCCGGTAGAGCGGGGCGGAATGGCGCTCGCTGCCGGGCGTCGGCCCGCCTTTCAGATGCTCGGCCGAGACCGTCATCTCTTCGGGCACGAACACGTCGGTACACACGACGTCGTTGGAGCCGGTGCCCTTCAGGCCGGTGACATGCCAGGTGTCGAGGATCTCGTAGTCGGCGCGCGGGACGAGGAAGATCCGGTGGTCGGGCGCCTCGCCCTCGGTCCGCACGATGCCGGCGAGCATGTTCCAGCCGCACACGTCGACGCCGGAGGAGAAGGGCCAGCGGCCCGACAGCTCGTAGCCGCCCGCCACCTTCTTCACCTTGCCCGCCGGGAAGATGAAGGACGAGGCGATGAGCGCGTCGGGATTTTCCTTCCAGATACGGTCCTGCGCGGCGGGCGGGAACATTGCCAGCATCCAGTGGTGGCTGGCGAGATTGGTGAGGTTCCACGCGCTCGAGGCGCAGCCGGCGGCGAGCGCCGCGCCGATGGTGATGAGGCATTCATAGCCGAGCTCGGCGCCGCCGACCGCCTGCGGCTGGAGCATGCGGTAGAGCCCGCTGTCATGCAGGTCGCGCTCGTTCTCGGGCGGCAGGCGGCGCAGCGCCTCGGCCTGCGGCGCGCGGCCGGCGAGGATGGAGGCGAGGTCGGTGGCGCGCTGGAGCAGTTCGTCATGCCGGCTGTCGGCAGGCGAGCGCACCGCCGGGGGAGCGGCGGTCGGGGAGGTGGTCCGGGTCATCGTCGCCTCCCTCAGGCCCGCCGGCGGCGATCGAGGAACAGCGTCGCCTCCAGATTTTCGCCCACCTGCTCGAAGCGGTCGGCGAGGCGCTTCAGTTCGGGAATGCGCGAGGTGTCGAGGCTCGCCACGTCCGGCCAGTCCACCTCCACCAGATTGCCGCCGGGATCGCGCAGATAGAGCTGCACGGTGCCGTCCGGCATTTCGTTGACACCGTTGCCGAAAGTGGCGTGGTCGATCAGCCCGGCCTCGCGGGCGCGCTCGTACACGCCCATGAAGTCGTCCACATTGATGGCGAAGTGCTGGTAGACCGGCGTGGTGTCCGGCAGGCCGAAAATGTGGAGCTGCTGGTCGCCGCAGCGCAGATACTGGGTGCGGAAACCGAAATTGTAGGTGGGAATGGTCTCCATGCCGAAAACCTCGACATAGAAACGCACGGAGGCATCGACGTCCCTGGCGCCGATGGACAGATGATTCAGGCCTGTGGCTCGCATGGCGTTCCTCCATATTAATTATCAGTTGATAAATTAACATGGCGGGCGGTGGCGGCGCAAGGCCGGCTTGACACCTCGGAAGAAATTAGTTTTCACTCGATAAATAACAACGTTCGGCTTTGTTCCGCAAGGCTTGACTGAGGGCGCCACAGCGACGGCGCCGGGAGGAAGATTCATGGCCCGCCATCTCAAGACGGCGCGTTCCATCGCGGAGCGTGCCGATGCCGACGCGCAGGTGCGCGCCACCGTCGAGACCATCCTCAAGGAGATCGAGGCGGGCGGCGACGCCGCGGTCCGCTCCTATTCGGAGCGGTTCGACAAATGGTCGCCGGCGAGCTTCCGGCTGTCGGAGCAGGACATCGAGGCGGCGCTGTCGAAGGTCTCGAAGTCCGATCTCGACGACATCCGCTTCGCCCAGGCGCAGGTGCGCAACTTCGCCGAAAAGCAGCGCGCCTGCCTGACCGACCTCGAGGTCGAGACCCTGCCGGGCGTCATCCTCGGGCACCGCAACGTGCCGGTGGAGCGCGTTGGCTGCTACGTGCCCGGCGGCAAGTACCCGATGGTCGCCTCCGCCCATATGAGCGTGGTGACGGCCAAGGTGGCAGGCGTGCCGAGCGTGGTGGCGGCCGCGCCGCCGTTCCAGAACGGGCCGCACCCGGCGATCGTGGCGGCCATGCATCTCGCCGGCGCGGACGAGATCCTGGTACTCGGCGGCGTGCAGGCGGTGGCGGCGATGGCGCTCGGCACCGAGACCATCGCGCCGGTCGACATGCTGGTCGGCCCCGGCAACGCCTATGTGGCGGAGGCCAAGCGCCAGCTCTTCGGCCGCGTCGGCATCGACCTGTTCGCCGGCCCGACCGAGACGCTGGTGATCGCCGACGAGACGGTGGACGCGGAGATCTGCGCCACCGACCTGCTGGGCCAGGCCGAGCACGGCCCGACCTCGCCGGCGATCCTGCTGACCAATTCGGAGAAGCTTGCGCGCGAGACGCTGGCGGAGATCGACCGACTGCTGTCGATCCTGCCGACGGCGGAGATCGCCTCCGTCTCCTGGCGCGACTTCGGCGAGGTGATCGTGTGCGACAGCTATGAGGAGATGGTGGCCGAGGCCGACCGCATCGCCTCCGAGCATGTGCAGGTGATGACCGCCGATCCCGACTACTTCCTGAACAACATGCGCAACTATGGCGCGCTGTTCCTCGGCCCGCGCACCAACGTCGCCTATGGCGACAAGGTGATCGGCACCAACCACACGCTGCCCACGCGCCGCGCCGCGCGCTATACCGGCGGCCTGTGGGTCGGCAAGTTCATCAAGACCTGCACCTACCAGAAGGTGACGAGCGATGCCGCGAGCGCCGAGATCGGCGCCTATTGCTCGCGGCTGTGCGTGCTCGAAGGGTTCCTCGGCCATGCCGAGCAGGCCAATGTCCGCGTGCGGCGCTATGGCGGCGACAACGTTGCCTATGCAAGCGCGGCGCGGGCGGGGCGCTGACCGCTATCCTTCCTGATCGGCGTCCTCCAAGACTCGGCCGGAGCTCGCTCCGGCCGATTTTTTTGTCCTGAGATATCTCGAATTTCAAACTGTGAGATATCAGGAATGGCAGCGAAAGCGGCCATGTCCATGTTGCGCAATGGTATTCCATGAATTCAACGCTTTCAGCGACCCCATATTGACGTTATCGGGCGATCAATATAACGTTCGTGATATCTCAGGGATGAGGTCGTTCGCATGAACCTGGTTCGCAACAGGGTGTATGAGATGGTCCGGCGGGACATCCTGTCCTGTGCCATCGTGCCCGGTTCCGAGCTGCGGGAGGCGGACCTCGCCGAGCGCTTCGGCGTCAGCAAGTCGCCCGTCCGTGACGCCATGCAGAAGCTGGAGCATGAGGGGCTGGTCGAGATCGAGCCGCGGCGCGGCCATCGCGTGCGCCCGGTCTCGGTGAGCGACGCGGCCGACCTGCTGGAGCTTCGCCTGATCCTCGAGGCGGCCGGCGTGCGCAAGGCCGCTTCCGTGGCCAGCGACGCCGAGCTGAAGGACCTCGACGCCTTCCGCAACGCCGACACGGCCTCGATCCCGCTCTTCACCGAGTATAACCGCCGCTTCCACTGCCATCTGGCCTCGCTCTCGCGCAACAAGAGGTTGTGCGAGGAGATCGGCCGGATGATGGATCTCTACGAGCGCCTGTGCATGCTCGGCCTCACCGTGGTGAGGACGCACAACCAGCATGTCGGGCCGCTGCACGAGCACAACGACATTATCGACGCCCTGCAGGCCCGCAACGGCAACGCCGCCGCGCGCATGCTGAGGCGCCATATCGGCCAGTCGCAGGAACAGATCCTGCGCGCCCTCGAAAGCCGTCCGATCGTCGCCTGACGGGACGGCCTTCGCCGCGCATCCGGCGGATGTCGGCTGCGCCTTACTCCGGAAGAACCCCTCATGGGGAAGCCGCAGACCCGTCCCGCCCTGCAGAAGGCGGGCTGCGGCGAGGAAACGCCACAGGTCGTCCCGACGCCTCGCCGGCGAATGCCGGCGGCTGCGCGCGACACGGAGGAGCTCCATGAACGCCTTTTCCAACACCATCGTCGCCGCCGACCGGGCAAGGCCCGCGATGGCCGGGGGCGACCCGGACATCGTCATTTCCGCCGACGGGCTGGTGAAGACCTTCAACGGCGAGGTCATCGCCCTCGACCGCGCGACCTTCGACATAAGGCGCGGCTCGTTCGTCTCGCTGGTCGGGCCGAGCGGCTGCGGCAAGTCCACTTTGCTGCGCCTCGTTGCCGGGCTGATCGCCAAGACCGGCGGCGAGCTCAGCGTCCTCGGCCACGGCGTGAGCGGCCCTTCCAGCGACGTGGCGATGATGTTCCAGCGCCCGACGCTGCTCGACTGGCGCACGGCGGTTGAGAACGTGCTGCTGCCGACCGAGGTGAAGCGCTCCGCCACCAATGCCGACCGCCGGCGCGCGATCGACCTGCTGAACCTCGTCGGCCTGAAGGATTTCGCCTTCAGCTTTCCGCGCCAGCTCTCGGGCGGCATGCAGCAGCGCGTGGCGCTGGCCCGGCTGCTGCAGACCGGGGCCAACATCCTGCTGCTCGACGAGCCCTTCGGCGCGCTGGACGAGTTCACCCGCGAGCGGCTGAACCTCGAGCTGATGCGCATCGTCGAGGATGTGGACGCCACGGTGCTGTTCGTCACCCACAACATCGCCGAGGCGATCTTCCTCGCCGACCAGGTGATGGTGATGACGCCGCGACCGGGCCGGCTCGCCCGGATCGTCGACGTGCCGTTCGAGCGGCCGCGCGGCGTCGAGCTGATGCAGACGCCGGAATTCAACGGCCTCGTCGGCGAGGTCCGCTCCATCCTGGGAGGGCATTGAGATGAGCCTCGCCGCCAACGAGCACTTCGCCGGCAGCCCGCAGGCCGGTTCCGCCCGCGCGCTGGTCATCGGGCGCATCGCCCGCCATCTCGCGCTGTTCCTGTCGATCATCGCCGTCTGGGAGCTGGCCAGCGCGACGCAGTTCGTCGATCCGCTGATCCTGCCGCGGCCCAGCGCCATCATCGTCGCGCTCTATGGCATGCTCTTCGTGCAGGGCAACGCCTGGTACCACATGGGCATCACGCTGTGGGAGGCGCTGGCCGGCTTCGTCATCGGCTCGGTGGTCGGCATCGCGCTGGCGGTAGCGGCCGGGCTCAGCGAGACCTTCCGGCGCTACATCTCGCCCTATGTGATCGTGCTGCAGGTCATCCCGCGCATCGCGCTGGCGCCGATGATCATCGCCTGGCTCGGCTTCGGCACCAGCCCGAAGATCGCCATCGGCGCGCTGATCTGCTTCTTCCCGCCCTTCATCAACACGCTGACCGGCCTCGTCAACACCGACGAGGACGCGAGCGAGATGTTCCGCTCGCTCGGCGCCAGCAAGCGGCAGATCTTCTTCAGCCTGATGCTGCCCAACGCCATGCCGATCATCATGGCCGGGCTCAAGGCGGCGATCTCGCTCGCGCTGATCGGTGCCATCGTCGGCGAGTTCATCTCGGCGGGCGAGGGGATGGGCGTGCTGATGCAGCGCTACAGCTTCGCGCTCAACATGGCGGCGTCCTTTGCGGTGCTCGTGATGCTGACTGCGGTCGGCTACCTGCTCTTCGTCGCCATGGAGGAGGTTGATGAGTACCTCGTCTACTGGCGCAGCGACGCGCGCATGGCGGCGATGAGCCGCCGGTGCGCCAAGGCCTGGCGGGCCGACTGAGGTCCCGCCGCGCCGTCACCTGAAAATACCGGAAGAACCGCTTCAACGAGACGACCCGCAAAGGGTCGACGGGAGGATTTTGCCATGTTCAAGAGCGATGCGTTGGTCGCCGGCAGGCGAGCGACCGAAACGAAGAGTGCCGGCGGGATATGTACCGGTGGCATATGCGCCGGATTGGCTGCGCTGGCGCTCGCCGCCGCGCTGCTGCCGGCCCCGACGCCGGCGAAGGCGGACGAGCTGAAGACGGTAAACGTCATCATGCCGCTGCCGCGTTCGGCCAATTTCTACCCGATCGTCGCCGGCGAGGCGCTCGGCTACTTCGCCGACGAAGGCATCGAGGTGAACCTGCTGCCGTCCTCGACCACGGTTCCCTATGTTGCCTTCGTGCAGAACGGCCAAGCCGAGCTCGCCATGCTCGACGCGCCGCAGACCTTCCAGGCGGTCCAGGCCGGCATCAAGATCAAGGTGATCTACGAGGCGCACCAGAAGGCGCCCGAAGGCGTCGCCGTGCTCGCCGACAGCCCCTACAAGTCGGTCGTCGACCTCAAGGGCAAGACGGTCGGCCTCGTCAGCGACCGCGATCTGGTGACGCTGACCATCGCGCTCAACCACAAGGGCGTGCCGATCTCCGACGTGCACACGGTGGTGGTCGGCGAGGCCGGCCCGACCATGGCCTCCGCGCTGAAGAGCGGGCGGGTGGTCGCCATCGCCGGGGCGACGCCGGACTGGCTGTCGCTGGAGGCGGCGGGCATGGATATCCGCCTCATCACCCCGACGGAGATGGAGGACCAGCCGGCCAACTCCTTCGTGGTCTCGGCCGACCGGATGGATGAGCTGCGCAAGACGCTGGAGGGCTTCTTCCGCGCCTATTCGAAGGGCATGGAGGTCGCGAAGATCGACCCGCAGGTCCTCTCCGCCATGCTGAAGAAGGCGGTGCCGGAGGAATGGCCCAACGAGGAGTTCGGCCAGAAGTTCGTCGATGCCTCGGTCGACCTCGCCTATTCCATCACCGACAAGAAGGGCGACGTGCAGGCCGAGGTCTGGAAGGCCGTGCAGCCGCCGCTGGTGAAGGTGGGCGAGCTGAAGGCCGAGATCGACCCGGCCACCTTCCTCGACGCCTCCATCATCGGCCCCGCCAACGACTATTCGCGCGACGAGATCGTCGCCGACGTCGCGGCCTGGAAGCAGAAGAACATGTGAGCGACGGCCGGCGGGCGGATCTTCCGTCCGCCGCCGCCTCGCCGCGCATCACGGGACGGCGGCGCGCGAGCAGAGCCCGCGCAAGCACCGACCTGCAGAGGACTGACCCGAGGACTGACTCATGGATCACAGCATCATCGACACCGCCACGCTGGGCGGCAACGTGAACCGATACGGCCCCACATCCGCCCGCAAGCCCTCCGCCGACCCGGCGCGGCTCGACACCGTCACGGTCGACATCCACGCCCATATCGGCGTGCCGGAGGCGCAGGCCTATGTCGCCCCGCATCTCGATGTGAGCGGGATCGCCATGGTGAAATACACCAATGACGAGACGCGGGCGGTGAACCAGCGCCAGGACCAGGACCGCGCGGGGACGATGGTGGACATCGACGACCGCATCAAGGTGCTGGACAAGCTCGGCATTTCGATCCAGGTCGTCGCCCCGCCGCCGTTCCAGTGCTACTACGCGGTCGACGCCGCCCATGGCGTCGTCGCCAACCGCATGGTCAATGACGGCATCGCCGCCTTCGTGGCGAAGCGCCCGGACCGCTTCGCGGGCCTTGGCACCCTCGCCATGCAGGACCCGGAAAGCGCGCCCGCCGAGCTCGAGCGCTGCGTGCGCGAGCTCGGGCTCAAGGGCGTCGAGCTGCTGACCAACGTCAACGGCCGCGAGCTCTCCGCGCCGGAATACGAGCCGATCTTCGCCAAGGCGGAGGAACTCGGCGCGCTCGTGATGATCCACCCGAACGGCTTCACCGGTGGCGAGCGGTTCACGCGCTTCTACTTCAGCAACATCATCGGCAATCCGCTGGAGACCACGGTCGCGCTGCACTACCTGATCTTCGACGGCGTGCTGGAGCGTCACCCCAAGCTCAAGCTGCTGGCGGTGCATGGCGGGGGCTACCTGCCGGCCTATTCGGGCCGCATCGACCACGCCTGGGGCGCGCGCCGGGATTCCAATGCCGGTCTTCCGCGCCCGCCGAGCGACTATCTGCGCCGCGTCTACTTCGACAGCGTGGTGTTCACCCCGCACCAGCTCGAATATCTCGTGAACACCTATGGTGCCGACCATGTGGTGATGGGCACGGACTATCCCTACGACATGGCCGACTACGACCCGGTGCAGCACGTGCTCAGCGTCGACAGCTTCGACGACGAGACGCGGGCCCGGGTGGTCGGCGGCAATGCGGTCGGGCTGCTCGGGCTGTGACGATGGGATTGCTGAGCGAGCGCGCGCCGTTCCAGGCGTTTCCGGACCGGCCGCGCATGCACCTGCCGGGCGATGCCCGGGTGGCGGTGTGGATCATCGTCAATGTCGAGGAGTGGTCGATCGCGCGGACCATGCCGCGCACCGTGCTGCCCCCGCCCATGGGCCAGCCGCTGATGCCGGACCTGCCCAACTGGGCGTGGCACGAATACGGGATGCGGGTCGGCTTCTGGCGGATCCTGAAGGCACTGGAGACGCGTGGCCTGCGGGCCACCTTCGCCGTCAACGGCCATGTGTGCCGCAGCTATGAGCGGGTCGCCCGCGCCGCGCACGATGTGGGCTGGGAGTTCATGGGGCACGGCTATGTGCAGCGCCCCATGCACCAGCTCGAAGACCAGCGGGCGGCGATCGTCGACACGGTCGAGACCATCCGCGCCTTCACCGGGCGTCCGCCGCCGGGCTGGGAAAGCCCGGGTCTGACCGAGAACGAGCAGACGCTCGACCTGCTGAAGGAAGCCGGGATCGGCTATGTCGCCGACTGGGTGATCGACGACCTGCCGTTCGAACTCGCTACCGCGCACGGGCCGATGCTCTCGGTGCCCTATTCGGTCGAGACCAACGACATCGTCGTGCACGCGGTGCAGCACCAGCCGTCCGACGCCTTTCGCCGCCGCTGCCTCGACCAGTTCGACCGGCTGTGGGAGGAGGGGGCGGAGAACGCCCACGTCATGGCGATCAGCACCCATCCCTATCTGACCGGCGTGCCTCACCGCATCGCCCATTTCGAGTCGCTGCTGGACGAAGTGCTCGGGCGCGGCGGCGTGGCGATGATGACGGGCGAGGAGATCGCCGACTGGTACCGCGCCGAGAAGGCGCGGATCGACGGGGAGCCGGCCCGCTAGGTCCGGCGGTCTCCCGCCCGTGCCGTCAGAACTCGGGCAAGGGCGGGGCGCCCGGCGCGACGGGAAGCGCCTCGTCGCGCCAGAAGTCCGCGCCGAGCGGGCCGAGCAGGGTGGGAAAGGTCTCCGGCTTCGCCAGGTCCCCGGCGGCGAGGGCCGCGATCTCGATGCTGGCGGCCAGCAGGTGCTCGCGCCGGCGCCGCTCCGCGCCCGGCAGAAGTGGCGAGGGCGAGAACAGCACCGCCTTCGCCCGCTGCCCATCCCAGAACAGCATGTCGGCCGGCACCCATTCGCTCCCCTTCGCGGATGGCACGCGGACCAGCGCGCGCGGCAGCGGCAGCGGCGCGGAATAGAGCGTGTCCTCGGGTGCGAACAGGCCGGCGAGGGGGGCGAGCCGGTCGAGGATGGCGCCGCGATGGGTCTCGATCTGGCTCTGCAAATAGGCGAAATAGGCGTCGACGAAGGACGCGGCGAGACGGTTCCACGTGCCCGACAGGCGCTTGAGATGGTCGGCGAGGCGCTGGTCGAGCGGCACGTGCCCCTGGCCGATGGGCGGCGGGGGCAGCACGAAGCGCTCGCTGTTCAGCCGCAGCGCCTCGCCCGGCACGAGGCTTATGCGCGGAACGCTTTCGGCGGGCGCCGCGCCCGCCGCCGGCCGGTCGGCGCCATAGGCGACGTCGACCGGAGCGGCAGATGGAACGCCCGAACCCTCCCGCGTCAACGGCGGGTCTCGGGATGCCAGGCAAGGATCCGCCGGCGCAGCAGCTCCACCGCCTTCACCACCAGGAAGCCGAGGATGATGATCTGGACGATGCCGGAGAACACGCCGACCGAGTCCGCGAAGCGCCCGGCCATGATCATCGCCCCGCCCACGCCGCGCCCGCCCATCAGCATCTCGGTGACGATGGTGGTGATCATGCCGACCGGCAGGGCCACCTGAAGGCCGGTGATGATCTGCGGCATGGCCATGGGCAGGTAGACCTCCCACAGCAATTCGCGCTCCTTGGCCCCGAACGAACGGGCCGACCAGATCGGCCATTTGTCGAGGCTCGCCGTGCCGGCATAGGTCGCCGAGACGATGGGGAAGAAGCAGGAGAACGCCACCATGATGATCTTCGAGGTGTCGTAGATGTCGAACCAGAGCACGAAGATCGGCAGGAAGGCGATCTTCGGCATCGGGAAGCCGATCGACACCAGCGGGTCGAGGAACCAGCGCACCACGGCGGAACGAGCCATGAGGATGCCGGCAGGAATGCCGATGATCGCCGCGATCACGAAGCCCACCAGCGCGCGGTAGAGCGTCAGCCCCACATCGACCAGCGCCGTGCCGGCGAGGACATCCTCCCAGAGCCGCTCCAGCACCACGCTGAGCGGCGGCAGCAGGAAGGGGTTGAGCGCGCCGAAACGGGCGCCGAACTCCCAGATGCCGGCGATGACGGCGACCACCGTCACCTGCACGCCGATGTCGATCACCTGCGGGGCGATGCTGCGCGAGGGGCGCGGGGCCTTGCGCACGGGTGAGTTGGGGGCGCGCGCCAGCGGCCTTGCCTCGGCCATGTCGATCATGCCTCCCTCCAGCGAAGGAGCCGCCGGGCGAACGCCGCATAGGTGCGGTCGGCCGCGAAGCCGATTCCGGCGACGAAGAAGATGGCGGCGAACATGGCCGGGTACTGGCCGCCGTCGCCGAGCGAGCTGATGAGGAAGCCGACGCCGTCGGTGGCGATGACGAACTCCGAACTCACCATCAGGATGAAGGAGAAGGCGAGCGCGGTCCGGCATCCGCTCAGAATGTCGGGCATCGCCGCCGGCAGCACCACCTCGCGCAGCACGTCGAAGCGCGAGGCGCCAAGGCTCGCCGCCGACCACAGGAGGAAGGGGTTGACCCCGCGCGCGCCATTATAGGTGCCGACCACCACAGGCAGCATGCAACCGAGGAAGATCAGCAGGATCTTGGAGCTGTCGCCGAGCCCGAGCCAGATCATCACCACCGGGATCAGCGCCGATTTCGGCATCGGGTAGAAGATCTGGACGATCGGGTTGAACAGCAGCCGGGCGGAGCGGAACGAGGCCATCAGCAGCCCCAGCATCACGCCGACCACGATTGCTCCCGCGAGCCCGGTCGCCGCGCGCCCCACCGAGCGGGCGGTGTTGTAGAGCAGGTCGCCGTTCAGCAGCATGCTCATGAAGGCGCTGCCGATCTCGCCGAAGCCGGGCAGCATCTGCTGCGAGATCAGGCCGCTGAGGCCCAGCGCCTCCCAGAGCAGGGCAAGGAGCAGGACCGGAGAGAAGCGCACCAGCACGCTGATCAGCGTGTAGGAAAAGCCGGGCCCGCGGCTTCGTGGGGCGTCGAGGGTGCTGCTCATCAGTGCGCCCCCCGCGTCGCCGCCACCGCCTGTTCGCGCACCAGCCGCCAGATATGCTCGCTGAGCTGGATGAATTCCGGGTTTTCCAGGATCGTCTCGTCGCGGTCCTTGGGCATGTTCACGTCGATCACGTGCTGCACCCGGCCGGGGCGGGCGCTCATGATCGAGATGCGGTCGGCGAGGAAGACCGCCTCCTGCACGTCATGGGTGACGAAGACCACGGTCTTTCGGCTGTTGCGCCAGATGGCGCGCAGCTCCTCCTGCATGACGCGCCGCGTCTGCGCGTCGAGCGCGCCGAAAGGCTCGTCCATCAGGAGGATGCCGGGGTCCACCGCGAGCGTGCGGGCGATGGCGGCACGCTGCTGCATGCCGCCGGAGAGCTGGGAGGGGTAGGCGTTCTCGAAGCCGGTGAGGTGCACCATGTCGATGTAGCGCTGCGCCCGCTCGGCGCGCTCGGCCGGGCCGAAGCCCGCCTTCTTGAGCCCGTAGAGCACGTTGTCGCGCACCGTCTTCCAGGGAAACAGGGCGAAGTTCTGGAACACGATGCTGCGGTCGGGGCCCGGCGCGGTGACGCGGCCGGTCGCGGTCGAGATCTGCCCCGACTGGACGGGGATGAAGCCGCCGATCAGGTAGAGCAGGGTGCTCTTGCCGCAGCCAGAGGGACCGAGGAGGCAATGGAACTCGCCGTCCTCGATGTCGATGTTGATGCCGTCGAGCGCCAGCGTTCCCGCGCCGCGTGCCCCATAGGTATGGGACACGTCCTGCACCGAGATGCCGCTGGGGGCATGGGCGGCCTGCCGGCGCGCCGTGGCGGCGAGCTGGGTTGCGCTCATTGGCCCGCCTCGATCCGCTTCTGGGCTTCCTTCACGAAGCTCAGGTCGACATGCTCCGGCGAGACCTGGATGCCGCGTGGGGCGAGGCCGAGATCGACCGCGATGTCGATACTGTCCTGGATCGACTTGACGTTCGGCGCCATGAACGGATCGCGGTAGTAATCCTCCTTGGTGAAGAGGTAGCTCAGCGAATCCGGCGGCTGCTGCATGAAGTCGGCGATGATCTTGATCGCCTCCTTCCGGTTCTTCGGGTCGGTGAACCAGCGCACCGCGCGCACGTGATCCTCGAAGAAGTCCATCAGCGCGGCGCGGTTGGCGTCGAGGAACTTGCCGTTCGCTGCGAGGAAGACGAGCTGGGACGGGCCCATCGCGTCGGACGAGGTGAAGAGCACCTTGTACTTGCCGGTGTCGAGAAGCTGCTTCGACATCGGCTGCAGCACCGTGCCGAGGTCGATCTTGCCCTCGTCGAGCATGGCCGGGATGTTCGGGAAGGCGACCTCGACCATGGTGAAGTCGCGCTTGTCCTGCATCTTGTTCTTGCGGAACATCGCCCGCATCGCAGTGTCGGAGGCCGAGCCGATGGCGTTGGTGCCGACGCGCTTGCCCTTCATGTCCGTCACCTTCTCGATCCCCGAGTCGGCGCGGACCAGGAAGGTCTCGCTATGCGAGCCGTTGACGCCGTCCTGGATGATGTCGGCGACGACCTTCACGTCGAGATGGGCGTTGGTCACGGCCAGCGCGAGCACCAGCGGGCCGAAGGCGGCCATGTCGATCTCGCCCGCCGCCATGGCGGTGATCTGGGGCGAGGAGCCGCGGAAGCGGATCGGCTCCACCGTGTAGCTCTTGCCGTAGTGCTTCAGGATGTCCGGCTTGCTGTACAGCACCGGAATGAGATGGCCGGGCATGGTAGACCAGCCGATGCGGATCTTCACGGGGTCGGCACTTGCCGTCGAAATGGCGCCAGGGGTCAGGGTGATGGCCGCCAGAGCGGCCGCGAGCGCAAGTGCGTCGCGTCGAGTAGCCATGGACGTATTCTCCCGTTGCTCCCGGATCGTTGCCGGGTGACGTGTTTTTCTGGGCAGGTAGGACCGGATGAAACATCGGACCCCCTTTTTGCGGGGTTGGCCGTCCGGTCGATTTGGCGTCGCGTGCCATCGGTAAGGTATCCGGCATCGCCTGCTTATTTATCGTTAGATAATCAGGCAAATGTTCGATCATGTCAACGATGCATGAGAATTCCCCGGCTGTTCAAGCGGGAGATTCGACGCGTCGCTCAGCGCCCGCCCGACACCGGAAGGATCGCGCCGGTTACATAGGAAGACGCGGGCGAGGCCAGCCACAGCACGGCGGCGGCGACTTCCTCCGCCGTGCCGGGGCGCTGCATCGGAACGGCCGGCCCGAGCCGGGCGAGCCGGTCCGGCGCGCCGGCGGCTGCGTGCAGGTCGGTGGCGATGAGGCCGGGGGCGACCGCGTTGACGCGGATGCCCTCGACCGCCACCTCGCGGGCGAGGCCGGCGGTCAGGCTGTCGATCGCCCCCTTGCTGGCGGCGTAGTGGATCCATTCGCCCGCGCCGCCGAGCTCGGCTGCCCGCGAGGACATGTTGACGATGGTGCCGCCGCGCCCGCCCTTGCCGGTCGACATGCGCCGCACCGCCTCGCGGCAGCACAGGAAGCTGCCGACGACGTTGATCGCCAGCACGTCGTGGAGGGCGGCGGCGCTGATCGCCTCGAGCCGGCCGAGCGGGCCAACGCCGCCGGCATTGTTGACCAGCACGTCGGGCGGGCCGAACGTCGCGTCGACCGCGCTGAACAGCGCGAGCACGTCCTCCTCGCGCGCGACGTCGGCGGAGATGACGAGCGCCTCGCCGCCGGCCTTCTCGACGTCGCGGGCGACGCTTTCCGCGCCGGCGGCGTCGGAACGGTAGGTCAGCGCGACGCGGTAGCCGGCCGCGCCGGCGGCCCGCGCGATGGCGGCGCCGATTCCCTTGGAGCCGCCTGTCACGATCATCGTTCGATCAGTCGTCGGCATGGCTGCCCTCCTATGTGACGGTTACGAAACGGTCCTGGCCGGCCGCGGCGATGATCGCCTCGAGCACGGCGACGCCGTGCGCCATCTGCGCGGCGCTTATGGGGTAGGGCGCGCCGCCGCCGGCCGCACGCGCGAAGGCTTCGAGCTCCGCGCGCACCGTGTCGAAGCCGGGAAGGGTCTCGACCACCGGCGGCGGGGCGGGCTTGCCCGGCCCGGGCGCGGCGGGCCGGATGGTCATCTGGTCGAGCGTCGGGCCCTCGATGGAGACGACGGCCTGCGAGCCGTAGACGGTGAAGCGGAACACGGGGGCGGTGGCCGAGAAGGCGAGCAGCGTGGCGGTGGCCCCGCTGCGCAGCCGCAGGGCTACGCTCGTCGTGTCCTGCGCACCCGAGGGCGCGGCGCGGTTGAGGCTCTGGCAGGCTACCGCGTCGATCTCGCCGAGAAGGCCGATCATCAAATCGACGAGATGGATGCCGAGCCCGGTCATGCCCCCGGCCGGCGACTGCTCCGGGTCGGTGCGCCATACCCCGCCCGGCAGGAACAGGGCGCTGGAGGAGGTCATCTCCGCGTGGCAGTGCAGCACGGTGCCGACCTCGCCGGCGCGCAGCATCTCCCGCAGCCGGGCGACATGGGGATGGAAGCGCCGGTTGTGGCCGAGGCCGAGCGCGATGCCCGCCTTCGCGGCGGCCGCCACCGCGGTCTCCGCGCTGGCCCGCGTCATCGTGAAGGGCTTCTCGACGAAGACGTGCTTGCCGGCGGCGGCGGCCTGCGCGATCTGCCCGGCGTGCTGGATATGGGGCGTCGCCAGCACCACGGCGTCGACGCCCGGCGCCGCCAGCACCGCCTCGTAGCTGTCCTCGAGGGCGATGCCGGCGAGGGCGGCGTACTCCGCCGCCCTGGCGCGGTTGCCGGTCGCCGCGCGGGTGAAGCGGATCAGCCCGCTCTTGCCCTGCACGGCGTCGACGAGGGTCCGGCCCCAATTGCCGAGCCCGATGATCGCGGCATTGAGCATGAGGGCATCCCTCAGAACGCGACCTGGTCCGCGCCCTTGAGCTGAAGGATCTCGCGCGCCTCGTCCGGGGAGGCGAGCTCGAGGCCCATGCCTTCGAGGATCTGTCGCGCCTTGCGCACCTGCGCGCCGCTGGAGGGGGCGAGCTCGCCCGGCCCGATCCACAGCGAATCCTCGAGGCCGACGCGCACATTCGCGCCCATCGAGGCGGCCATGGCGGCGACCCGGAGCTGCGAGGCGCCGGCCCCCAGCACCGACCAGCGGTACTGGTCGCCGAACAGCCGGTCGGCGGTGCGCTTCATGTGCATGATGTCCTCGGGGTGGGTGCCGATGCCGCCGAGGATGCCGAACACCGACTGCACGAACAGCGGCGGCTTGACGAGGCCGCGGTCGAGGAAGTGCTTGAGGTTGTACAGGTGGGCGATGTCGTAGCACTCGAACTCGAACCGGGTGCCGTTGTCGTAGCAGGTCTCGAGAATGTACTCGATGTCCTTGAACGAGTTGCGGAAAACCAGATCGCGCGTCGCCTCGAGATGCTGCCGCTCCCAGTCGTGCTTGAAGTCCTTGTAGCGGTCGAGCAGGTGGTAGAGGCCGAAATTGATCGAGCCCATGTTGAGCGAGGCGACCTCCGGCTTGTAGGTCGCGGCCGGCAGGACCCGCTCCTCGACCTTCATATAGGGGCTGCCGCCGGTGGTGATGTTGATGGCGGCGGAGGTCTGCTGCTTGATCTGCGGCAGGAAGCGGCCGAACGCCTCGGGCGTCTGGTCCGGCTTGCCGGTTTCGGGATTGCGGGCGTGCAGGTGAAGGATCGCCGCGCCGGCCTCGGCAGCGCCGATCGCGTCGGCGATGATCTCGTCCGGCGTGACCGGCAGGTGCGGCGACATGGAAGGGGTGTGGATCGCGCCCGTGCAGGCGCAGGTGACGATGACCTTGCGGGCAGTGGCCATGGATCGGCTCCGGGAATGAGCGGAAAGGGGACGGCGGCGCCGTGCCGCCGTCCTGCGGTGCGGTCCGGAACGCGGGCTACTTGATCGCCTGCGGGTTGATCGGCGAGCCGGTTCCCCCGGTGATGATGAGCGGCGGGCCGCAGAAGAAGAACTCGTAGACGCCGTCCTTCGCGCAGTCCTCGGCGAGCTCCTTCAGGTAGAAGATCTCGCCCATGCACAGGCCCATGGCCGGGATCACCACCCAGTGCCAGGGCTGGTTGGCGTCCGTGGTCTCGTTCGGCCGTACCTCGACGCCCCAGGTGTCGGAGCAGATCGCGGCGATCTCCTTCTCGTGGCACCAGTAGCAGTTCTCGAACTTCACGCCCGGCGCGTCGCCGCCGGCATAGCCGCCCCATTCGCCCTCGGCGAGACAGCGCTCCATCTGGCCGGTGCGGATGATGACGAAGTCGGCCTTGCGGATCTCGACTCCCTGCTTCTTCGCGCAGGCGTCGAGCTCGTCGTTCGAGATCGATTCGCCGTCCTGAAGCCAATCGACGCCGCGGAAGCGGGCGATGTCGAGCAGCACGCCGCGCCCGTTCATCTTTGCCCGCGAATGCTCGATGCCGAGCACGGACAGGCCGCGCGAGTCGATCAGCTTGGCGTCGTGGCCGTTATAGGCCTTGTCCTCGTAGAAGACGTGGCCCAGCGCGTCCCAGTGCGTCGCGCCCTGCACGCACAGGTGCAGCGTGTCGTCGGCGTAGCGGATCTTGTTCCAGTCCTGCTGCCCGCTCACCGCGTCGGTGCCGGTGGCGAGCATCTGGTGGATCGGGTTGAAGCGCCCGCCGAACAGCCCGTTCTGCGGGCCCTCGCGGTCCAGCGGGATGCCGAGCGAGAAGACGCGCCCGCTCTTGATGAGCTTGGCGGCGTCGACGATGTCCTGCGGGGTGACGTGGTTGAGCGTGCCGCTGTGATCGTCCTTGCCCCAGCGCCCCCAGTTCGAGAGCTTGCGGGAAGCTTCCGCGATTGCGTCGCGTCCGACGGTGATATCCATGGGTTTCCTCACTTTTTTCGGATTCTTTTGAGCCGGCGACAGGCCCGGCACGGCCGGGAAAGGCAGCGCCGCATGCCGATGCCGGCGGGCGGCGCCCAGATGGCGCGACGGGCTTTTCAACGCCGTCGAATTTGTTTATCGTCTGATAAATATCAGAACGAATGACCGGCTTTGTCAATCGTCAGATGAGCTCGAATCGCAGGGAGGGGGATGGCGCGGCGGGCGCCGGCGGGCAGGCGGGGCATCAGCGATCCTGATCGGCGCGATCAGAACTCATGGTTTCGCCGCGCGCCCGCGCCCTCGCTAGCGTCACCTAAGGACCGGAGGCGGAAAACGCCCCGGCAGACAATCGGGAGAGGAGACGTGCCATGACGGGTTCAAACGGGCCGGAGATCACGGATATCGTCGCGTCCGGCGACGCGCAGCTCGCCGCGCGGGTGGACGGCCCGGAGGGCCTGCCCTGGATCGTGCTTTCCAATTCGCTCGCGACCGACCTCACCATGTGGGACGACCAGATCCCGTTCCTCACAAAGGCCTACCGCGTGCTGCGCTACGATACGCGCGGCCATGGCCGCTCCAGTGCGCCGTCGGGACGCTATGATTTCGACATGCTGGTGGCGGACCTGGTGGCGGTGATGGACCATTTCGGCGTCGGCCGGGCCGATGTCCTCGGCCTCTCGCTCGGCGGCATGACGGCGCTCGGCCTCGGCCTCGCCCATCCCGGCCGGGTGGGGCGGCTGGTCTGCGCCGATGCGCGCGCCGATGCCCCGCCGCCCTTCGTGGCGGGCTGGGACCAGCGCATCGCCGCCGTGTCGGGGCACGGCATGGGCGCGGTGCTGGCGGGCACGATGGAGCGCTGGTTCACCGAGGCGACGCGGCAGGAGCGCCCCGGGGTGATCGACCGCGCCGCCCGCATGGTGCTGTCGACCTCGCCGGTCGGCTATATCGGCTGCGCCGAGGCGCTGAAGGGGCTCGACTATCTGCGCCGGCTGCCCGGCATGAAGCCGCCGGTGCTGTTCATCGGCGGCGCCGAGGACGGGGCCGCGCCGGCTGACGCCATGCGCGCCATGGCCGATGCGACGCCCGATGCGCGCTTCGAGGCGATCCCGGGCGCGGCGCACATCGCTAATATGGAGGACGTTGCCGGCTTCAATGCCCGGCTGGCGGATTTCCTCGACCTTTCCAGACAAGCTGCGGAGTCGGTTGCGTGACAGTTGAGACGAAGAAGGAGGCCGTCGGCATCGTCGGCCTCGGCATCATGGGCTCCGCCTATGCGAAGAACCTGCTGGAGCGCGGCTACGAGGTCGTCGGCACCGACGTCACCGAGCCCGCCATGGCGACGCTCACGGCGCAGGGCGGGCGCGCCGTCGGCTCGGCCCGCGAGGTGGCCGAGGGGGCCGATATCCTTCTGCTGGCGCTACCTTCGGTGAAGGCGCTGGAGATCGTGACCGCCGATCTCGCCGGCGCGCTGCGCCCGGGTGCGGTGGTGTGCGAGATGGGCACGCTGCCGATCGAGGCCAAGGAAGCCTGCCGCGCCGCTCTGGAGCCGAAGGGCGCCATCGTGCTGGACTGCCCCGTCAGCGGCACCGGCGCGCAGGCGGCGGTGCGCGACCTCGCCATCTATGCGAGCGGCGAAGAGGCGGGCTTCCGCAAGGTCGAGGCGGCCTTCGGCGCCTTTGCCCGCGACGTGCGCTACTGCGGCGGCTTCGGCACCGGCATCAAGCTCAAATACATCGCCAACCTTCTGGTGACGATCCACAACCTGTCGACCGCCGAGGCGCTGCTGCTGGCCGAGCGCTCGGGGCTCGACCTCAACCTCGTCTTCGACGCGATCCGCTCGGGTGCCGGCAATTCGCGCATGTTCGAGGTGCGCGCGCCGCTGATGATCGAGAACCGCTACGAGCCGGCGACGATGAAGCACGATATCTACATCAAGGATTTGCAGCTCATCATGGACTTCGCCCGCGAGATGCGCGCGCCGACCCCGCTGATGGCGGCGTGCCTGCCCTTCTACTTCGCCGCGCTCGCCGAAGGGCGGGGCAAGGAGGACACGGCCTCGCTCTTCGCCGTGCTCAAGGGCATGACCGAGCCGCGCGGCACGGAGGACTGAGCGATGGCTGATCTTTCGCTGGAACAGGCCGACATCATCGCCCGGGTGACGCTGGAGAAGGCGCGCGGGCTCGACGCCCAGCCGCTAACCGTGGTGGTGCTGGACGCGGGCGGGCACGTGAAGCTCGCCAAGAGGGAGGACGGCAGCGGGATCGTCCGCTTCGAGATCGCTTACGGCAAGGCGTGGGGCGCGCTCGGCATGGGCATTTCGAGCCGGGGCCTCGCCGCGCGGGCGGCGAAGATGGGCACCTTCTTCAACGCGCTGGCCGCGGCCTCGGACGGGCGCATGGTGCCGGTGCCGGGCGGCGTGCTGGTGCGCGACGCGGACAACCGGATCATCGGCGCGGTGGGCGTGAGCGGCGACACGTCGGACGTCGACGAGACCTGCGCGCTCGCCGGCATCGCGGCGGCCGGGCTCGTCGCCGATACCGAGGAGCGCTGAGCGGTGGGCGGCATGACGGGCGGGCGCATGCTCGCGGGACGCACGGCGCTGGTGACGGGCGCGGGCAAGGGCATCGGCCGGGCGACCGCACTGGCGCTGGCGCGGGAGGGCGCGCATGTCGTCGCCGTCGCGCGCACGGCCGGCGACCTCGAGACGCTGGCCGGAGAGGGCGACGGGCGCATCGAGCCCCTCGCCGCCGATGTGCGCGACGACGCCTTCCTTGCCCGGATCGAGGCGATGAGCGGGCTCGACATCCTCGTCAACAATGCCGGCGGCAACCGGCCCCGGATGATGGTCGACGTCGACGACGAGACGCTCGACTGGATGATCGACCTCAACATCCGCTCGGTCTATCGCGTCGCCCGCGCCGCGACGCGGGTGATGGGATCGGGCGGGGTCATCGTCAACATGTCCTCGCAGATGGGCCATGTCGGCTCGCCCAAGCGCACCGTGTACTGCATGAGCAAGCACGCGGTGGAGGGCCTGACTAAGGCGATGGCGGTGGAACTCGCTCCGCGCGGCATCCGCGTGGTGTCGATCGCGCCGACCTTCGTCATGACACCGATGACGAAGGGCATGTTCGAGGACCCCGAGTTCAAGCGGTTCGTCTACGACATGGTGCCGATGAACGATTTGCCGACGCCCGAGGACATCGCCGAGTCGATCCTCTACCTTGTGTCGCCCGCCGCGCGCTTCGTGACCGGCGACAGCCTGCGGGTCGATGGCGGCTGGACGGCGCGGTAGATGATCTCCCGCGCCGGGCCTCAGGCACGGAGCACCTTGCGCAGCGAGGCTTCGATCTGCCCGCCGCAATAGGCGTCGCCATAGTCCTTCCGGGCCCTGGCGGCGAGTTCGGCGAGCGCGGGCAGCTCGGCGACGCGCCGCGTCAGGGCGGCGGTCATCGGCGCGGCCTCGTCGAGCAGGGTGCCGATCGCGCCGAAGCGCTCGGTCATGGTGGACCAGAGGATGGCGGTCACGACGTCGGCGATGCCGGGCGCCTTGCCGCCGAGCAGGAAGCCGGACGTCTTCTTCAGCCCGTGGCGGCGTCCGGTCTCCTCCCAGAACGACATCCATTTCTTCAGGCGCGGGACGAACTCCTCCCAGCGGCTCTCGGTCCACATCAGCCGGCCGCCATCCAGCGTGATCTCGTCGATCACGTCGTTGGCGTCGTTGACGATCTTCATCGTCATGGCGCGCAGGGCCGGGCTGTCGGGCATCAGGTCCAGCGTCTCGCCGAGATAGAGGACGATGGCGGGCATCTGGGCGATGGCGAGGTCGGCCTTCCTGTCGACCAGCAGGGGCGGGCCCATGAAGGGCACCGGCATCTCGCGCGCCGGCTTGTCCATCAATTCGCCGATCGCGGCATCGCCGCCCTCGGTCCAGCTCTTCCCGGCATGGGCGAGCACGGCACGCACGAACTGGCCCCGGAAGGGGACGGACCAGTAATAGAGTTCGTAGTCGGACATTTCACGGATTCCCGGTCGCAGGATCGGTTTCGGCCGATAGCCTTAGCTAACGCAGGATCGCGCCCGGTCCAGCGCTGCCGGCACCGCCCGCGGCACTTTCGGGGCGAGGCCCGGCGGTTCCGCAGGGCCGCCGGGGAAGCATCGGCCCGCGCCATGTCGCGTGGATGAAGGCCGCCCGGCGACGACGGAGAGCCGCCGGGCGACCCTCCGGTCAGTTCTGGCGCACGCTGCTGGCGGTCTGGCCGAACAGCAGCTTCTTGCCTTCCTCCGTCACCGCCGGCTGGGCGGAGTAGGCGTCCGCCCGCGCATAGGCGCGCTGGGTGGCGGGACGCTCGCGGATGGCGTCGAACCAGCGGCGCAGATTGGTGAAGTCGTCGAGGTTCTGCTGCTGGCGCTTCCACGGCACGATCCACGGATAGCAGGCCATGTCGGCGATGGAGTAGTCGTCGCCGGCGATGAAGGCGCGCCCCTCCAGCCGGCGGTCGAGTACGCCGTAGAGCCGGTTGGTCTCGTTCACGTAGCGGTTGATGGCGTAGGGCAGCTTCTCGGGCGCGTAGACGCCGAAATGGTGGTTCTGCCCGGCCATCGGGCCGAGGCCGGCCATCTGCCAGAACAGCCATTCGAGCACGGTCTTGCGCCCGCGCGTGTCGGCGGGAAGGAAGCGGCCGGTCTTCTCGGCGAGATAGACCAGGATCGCCCCGGATTCGAACACCGTGATCGGCTCGCCGCCATCGGCCGGGTGCAGGTCGATGATGGCGGGCATGCGGTTGTTCGGCGAGAAGGCCAGGAATTCCGGCTTGAACTGGTCGCCGGCGCTGATGTTGACGGGGTGGATGGTGTAGTCCAGCCCCGCTTCCTCCAGGAACATCGTGATCTTGTGGCCGTTCGGCGTCGGCCAGTAATAGAGTTCGATCATCTCGCTCACTCGCTTGTCGTGATGGGCGCTTGCGGCGGGGTCGTCAGAGCGCGGAATGGTCGCGTACCGCCTCCTCGAGCGCCGGCTTCAGGCCGAGGAAGCGCTCGTCGACGGCGGCGGGATCGTCGCGGTTCATGGCGATCATCCTGGCGCGCGCCTCGCCGCCGCGGATCACCTCGAAGGCGCCCGCCTCCATGCCCTCGACGATGGCGTCGGCGACCGCCGAGGCCGGCTCGCGGGAGAAGCCGAGCTCCGGTCCGGCGCGGTTCGAGGCCATCATCGGCGTCTCGGTCGCGCCGGGATAGGCGGTCATGACGTGGATTCCCTCGCCCTTCAGCTCGCGCCGCAGCGCCTCGCCGAAGCGGGCGAGGCCGGCCTTCACCGCGGCATAGCTCGCATAGAAGGGCGCGCCGATCAGCGCGATGCCCGAGGCGACGTTGACCACCATGGCGTCGCCGCCGGCCCGCAGCGCGGGAAGGGCGGCGCGGGTGAGAAGGATCGGTGCCAGCAGGTCGACCGTCACCATCGCCTCGATCTCGGCCTCCGAGGTGTTCTCGAGCCGGCCCGCGCGCACCCCACCGGCATTGTTGACGAGGATGTCGAGCCCGCCCAGCGTGTCGAGCGCCTGCTTCAGCGTCGCCCCCCGTCCCTCGGCGGTGCCGACATCGGCGGCGACGCCATGGACCTCGCCGCCGGTCTTCCTCAACTCGTCCACGGCGGCGGCGAGCGTGTCCGGCCGCCGGCCGGTGACGACCACCTTCGCACCCTTGCCGAGGAGCACCCGGGCGATGGCGAGGCCGATGCCGCTGGAGCCGCCGGTGACGAGGACCTTCTTGTCCCTGAGCTGCATGACGGCCTCCTCACGCCACCGGCGACGGGTGGTAGTTGGACGGGAAGAGCGCGCGCTTGGTCTCCTCGTCATTGACCTTCTTGAAGTCGTGGCCGGCGCCGACCTGCCGCGCGCGGGCGACGGCCGGGCGCGCGTCCACCGTCTCGAACAGCCGCTTGAGATTGGGATAGGGGCCGAGCGGGTCCTCCTCGCCCTTGCGCACGCGCGAGGCCCGGTCGAGCCAACCCCAGGCCGAGATGTCGGCGATGGTGTAGCTGTCGCCGACGATGTGGTCGCGCCCTTCCAGATGGTCGTTCAGCACCTGGTAGTGGCGCTCGGCCTCGCGGCGGTAGCGGTTGCGCGCATAGACCGCGTCTTCCGGCGCCGCGAACTGGAAGTGCACCGACTGGCCGGAGAACGGGCCGAGCCCGGAAGCGAGGAACATCAGCCAGGACAACAGCTCGGGCCGGTCGGCCGGCGCGCCCAGCAGCTTGCCGGTCTTCTCCGCGAGGTAGAGGAGGATCGCGGTGGAATCGAACACGCGCGTCTCCTTGCCCCCCGGACCCTCGGTGTCGACGATGGCGGGCACCTTGCCGTTCGGGTTGATGGCGCGGAAGGCGGGCGCGTGCTGCTCGCCCTTGCTCGTGTCGACCGGGACGACCTCGTAGGGCAGGCCCGTCTCCTCCAGGAAGAGCGCGACCTTGGCGGGGTTCGGCGTGGGGTGGAAATAGAAGCGGATCATGGGCGTCTCCTCGGATCAGGTGGATGGGGACGTGCGCCGGTCCGGCGTCGGCCGGGCGGCCAGCAGCACGCCGGCGACGATGACGGCGATGGCGAGGGCTTCGGGAAGGCTCGGCACCTCGCCGAGAATCGGCACCGCCAGCAGCGAGGCGACCGCCGGCAGCAGGGCGATGATGGCGGTGGCGGCGCTGGAGCCGAGCAGGGCAACCGAGCGGTTGAAGGTGATGATGGCGACGCCGCTCATCAGCACGCCCTGATAGACGACCTGCAGCGCGATCTCGCCCGCCGAGGCATCGGAAAAGCGGCTGAGGCCGAGCAGCCAGTAGGCGGGAACGAACAGCACCGCCGACCAGACGCAGATCAGCGCCGCCGACTGGATCGGGTTCAGCCCGCTGCGGCGATAGAGCAGCGTGTAGGTGGCCCACATGGCGGCGGCGAGCGCGAGTGCGCCGAGGCCGGCGGGGCTCGGCGCACCGTGGACCGCCGCGCCGGCGGCGACGAGGGCCGCCATGCCGGCGACGATGGCGCCGTAGCCCACCCAGCGGGCGCGCCCCTGCCGTTCGCGCAGGAAGGCCCAGGCGAAGACCCCGGCGAAGACCGGCATCAGGGCGGGGGTGATCGACGCCGCCTGCGCGGCCGTGGTCAGGCGAAGGCCCAGCGCCACCAGCAGCACGAAGGGCATGCCCCACAGCAGCATGAAGACGAGGCCCTCGCCCCAGGCGGCGAGCGGCAGCGTGCGGCCGGGGCGCAGCACGGCGGGCGCGAGCAGCACCGCGCCGATGCCGAAGCGCAGGGCGGTGATGTCCCAGATCCTGAGCTCGCGCGTGACGCTGAAGCGCGTGACTACGAACCAGCCGGAGAAGATGGTCACCGTCAGCGCCGCCCAGCCGAAGCCGATGAGCAGCGACCGGCTCAGGCGCGGCGCCCGGGCGGACGTACCCGCCTCCCTGTCACGCGGCAGCGCGTCGTCCGCGTTCATCGGGCGCCGTCGCCGGCCACGCGGACGAGTTCCGCGTCGAAGACGGCGGTCGGTCGGTTGCGTTCCATGGTGATCGTCCTTCCGGCCCGCTCCGGTGGCTCGAGGCGCCCTGGGCGGCCCTGGTGCGGCGCAGCGCGGCCGTCACCTTGAGTTTTAGTACGTTTATTCTAGAATGCATGCTCGCGCGGAAGCTGGCAAGATGCCGCGAGCGAAGGCGAGCGGGTGAAGGGATGGCGAGGCCGAGGGAATTCGACGAGCAGACGGTGCTGGAGGCGGCGGTGCGGTGCTTCTGGCACCGGGGCTACGACTCCACCTCGGTCAGGGACCTGGTGGAGAGCACCGGCATCACCGCCGCGAGCCTCTACAACGCGTTCGGCGACAAGCGTGCGCTCTATCGCAGGGCGCTCGACCACTACATCGAGAGCAGCATCGCCGACCGCATCGAGCGCTGCGAGACGCTGGCGCCGCGCGCGGCGATCGCGGCCTTCTTCGAGGAGATCGTGGCCCGCTCGCTCGGCGACCACGAGCACAAGGGCTGCATGCTGGTGAACGCGGCGCTCGAGGTGGCGCCGCACGATCCCGGCTTCCGCAAGCTGGTCGCCGACATGCTGGTCCATATCGAGGACTTCTTCCTCGACCGCGTGAGGGCCGGACAGGCCGACGGCACGATCACGCGCGCGCAGCCGGCGGAGATGCTGGCCCGCCACCTGCTCGGCGTGCTGATGGGCGTGCGCGTGCTCGCCCGCGTGCGGCCCGAGCGGGCGCTGCTGGAGGGCGTCGTCGCGCCGGCGCTGGCGCTGCTCGCCGTCACCGGAGGGCAGGGCGAGGACGCCGCGGCCCGCCCCCAGTGAGAACGGGCCGGCGCCCCCCTTTCAGGCCAGCCTTGCTCAGAACAGGCTCTTGCCGCGCAGATTGGTGCGGGCGAGCTCCATTACCTCGTCGCCGCGCCCGTTCATGATCGCCTTCATCAGGAACAGGCTGAAGCCCTTGGCCTGTTCGAGCTGGATCTTCGGCGGCATGGCGAGCTCCTGCTTGGCGGTCACCACGTCGACCAGCACCGGGCCGTCATGCGCCAGTGCCTCCTTCAGCCCGTCCTCCAGCGCGGCGGGCTGCTCGATGCGGATGCCGCGCAGGCCGATCGCCTCCGCCATCGCGGCGAAGTTCGGGTTGTCTAGGCTGGTGTTGCTGTCGAGATAGCCCGCCGCCTTCATCTCCATGGCGACGAAGCCGAGCACGCCGTTGTTCAGCACGACGATCTTCACCGGCAGGTCGAGCTGGCGCAGCGACAGCACGTCGCCCATCAGCATGGAGAATCCGCCATCGCCGGAGAGCGAGATCACCTGCCGCGCGGGGAAGGCGGCCTGCGCGCCGAGCGCCTGCGGCATCGCATTGGCCATCGAGCCGTGGTTGAAGGAGCCGATCAGCCGGCGCCTGCCGTTCATCTTCAGGTAGCGCGCCGCCCAGACGGTCGGGGTGCCGACATCGGCGGTGAAGATCGCGTCCTCCGCCGCCAGCTCGCTCACCAGCCGCACCAGATGCTGGGGGTGGATGCGGCGGTCGTCGGCTTTCGGGTAGGCCAGCGCGTCGAGGCCCTTGCGGGCGTCGGCGTAGTGGGCGCGGGCATTGTCGAGGAAGCCGCGCTCGCCCTTGCGCTTGAGGCGCGGGTGCAGCGCCTTCAGCGTCGCGCCGATGTCGCCGACGAGGCCGAGCGCGACCGGCGCGCGGCGCCCGATGGCCTCGGGCCGGATGTCGATCTGGGCGATCTTCGCCTTCGTCGGATAGAAGTTGCGGTAGGGGAAATCGGTGCCGAGCAGCAGCAGCGTGTCGCAGTTCTCCATCGCGTGGTAGCCGGAGGAGAAGCCGATCAGCCCGGTCATGCCGACGTCGAACGGGTTGTCCCATTCGACATGCTCCTTGCCGCGCAGCGCATGGACCACGGGCGCGCCCAGCGTCTCCGCCAGCGCCACCACCTCGTCATGGGCGCCCGCGCAGCCGCTGCCGCACATCAGGGTGACGGCCTGTGCGCCATCGAGCAGCCCGGCGAGCCGGTCGAGATCCGCGTCGGCGGGCAGGACCACCGGCGGCGCGGCGGGCGCGATCCGCTCGGTGGCGCCGGCCGGGGCGGGCTTCAGCGAGACGTCGCCGGGCAGCACGATGACGGCGACGCCGCGGCGCCCGATGGCGGTGCGGATCGCGGTCTCCAGCACGCGCGGGAGCTGTTCCGGGTTGCTGACCAGCTCCACATAATGGCTGCACTCGCGGAACAGCTCCTGCGGGTGGGTCTCCTGGAAATAATGCAGCCCGACCTCGGAGGAGGGGATGTGGGAGGCGATCGCCAGCACCGGCACATGATTGCGGTGGCAGTCGAACAAGCCGTTGATGAGATGGAGGTTTCCGGGCCCGCAGCTTCCCGCGCAGACGGCGAGATTGCCGGTCGCGGCCGCCTCGGCCCCGGCCGCGAAGGCGCCCGTCTCCTCATGGCGCACATGCATCCAGCGGATGCTCCCGAGGCGGCGCAGGCTGTCGTTGAAGCCGTTGAGGCTGTCGCCCGTCACGCCCCAGATGCGTTCGACGCCGATCTCGGCGAGCGTGCTGGCGATGAAGTCGGCGCAGGTCGGTGCGGGCATGTCACTCTCGCTTCCAGTTTTGCTTTGCCGGCGCACTATAGGGCGGCCGGACGACACGTCCGCCGGGCGACGCGATGCCGGCATGGTGCCGAACGGCCGGCCCCGGCGGTGACTCCGGGCCCGACAATGCCTGTCTAGCGGAGAGAGGTCGAGCCGGGACGGGCGCCAGGAACGTGCGCTCCCGACCTCGCGCCGGCGGCCGAGGGTACGCGCCGCCGGTGCGGCGAGGAGGCCCGGGCGTCGGAAATCGCCTATGGCGCCTTCACATGCTCCTGCCGGAAGCCGAGGCCGATCAGCCGGCCGGAGAGGTGGGCGAGGATCGGCCAGCGGGCGATCCAGCGCATGAAGGCGGGCGGGCCGCTGCGCGCGGGCGCCGGCTCGACCCTGTTTCCGTGGCCCTCTCCTTCGCGCTTGCGCCGGTCGCGGCGCATCATGAGCTGGAGCTTCTGCGTCGCCCTGGTCGGGAAGCTGCGGCGCGATTCGACCGCGGCGAGGTCGCGCTCGCTCAGCGTGCCGTCGCGCAGCGGCCGGGCGAGGATGTTCGCGGCCGCCACCGCGTCCTGGATGGCAAGGTTCACGCCGAATCCGCCGATCGGCGACATGGCGTGGGCGGCGTCGCCGATGCACAGCACGCCCGGCCGCCACCAGCGCTTCAGCCGGTCGATCCGCACGCTGAGCAGGTGCACGTCGGCCCAGTCGCGGATCTCCTCCATGCGCGAGGCGGGCAGGGGCGAGACCTGCGCGACCGCCGCCCGCAGGGCGTCGAGACCGGCTTCCCTGACCTCGGCGAAGCTGCCCTTGCGCACCACGTAGCCGCACTGCCAGTAGTCGCCGCGATCGACCATCACGAAGCCCTGCCGCGGGCCGCCATGGCCCATCGTGTAGGGCGGATCGTCCGGCTGGTGAGAGAGCTTCATCCACAGCACGTCGCTCGGGCTGCCGAAGCTTTCCACCTCCAGCCCCGCCTTTTCCCGCACCACGGAGTGGCGCCCGTCCGCGCCGACGACGAGCGCGGCGCGCACCGTCAGATCGCCATCCGGCGTGCGGGCGACGAGGCCGACGACCTTCCCCGATTCGTCAATGATGTCTGTCACTTCGGCCTGGATGATGAGACGGAAATTCGGGTGCCGCGCGGCCTCGCGGGCGACATAATCGAGGAACTCCCATTGCGGCATGAAGGCGATGAAGCGGCACTGCGTGGGCAGGCGCGAGAAGTCGGCGATGGTGATGTCGCGCCCGCCGATCTCGGCGTGCAGCCGCGGCGCTTCGGTGTGCGGAAGCGCGAGCAGCCCCTCGAGCAGGCCAAGCTCGCGCATGATCTCCAGCGTCGAGGGATGGATGGTGTCGCCGCGAAAGTCGCGCAGGAAGTCGCCGTGCTTTTCCAGCACCGTGACGTCGACCCCGGCGCGTGCCAGCAGCAGGCCGAGCATGAGCCCTCCGGGCCCGGCGCCGACGATGGCGCAACCTGTCTCGATATCAGCCATGCCCTGCCTCCTTACCGCATTCCGGGTCTTTCCTCGAGCCGCCGTCCGTACGCTCCGTTCCGGCCGATGGCGGCCGGCGGACGCTACGGGAAACGTTCGCGCCCGGCGATCGGGTGAAGAACCTACGGTCGGGCGAGGTGGGATATTTCGACGCAAGCGCCGCGCGAAAACAATGTTGCCGGCGGCAAGCATCGGCCGGGGCGACGTCCGGTCGCGGAAGGATTCCGGGCGCCGGGCGGCTTCATCGTCCGCGACGAAATGCGCCGCGACATGGACCTATGTCGGGGCTGGACCTTTTTTCGTCTAGCATCATTCTAAGTGTTCGGCGGCGCTGCGAGCTGCCTGACAAGTTCCGTACAAGCCCCGTCATAAGGGCGCCACGAACGATCTCTGCCTGGAAGGACGCCATGAATCGCTACATCACAGCCGCCGCCCTGCTTGTGCTGGGCACGACCGCCGCTCTTGCCCAGAGCCCCGAGGCCGGCGACGCCGACAAGGGCGCCAAGGTCTTCCGTAAATGCATGGCCTGCCATGCCATCGGCGAGAACGCCAAGAACAAGGTCGGCCCCGAGCTCAACGGCGTCGTCGGGCGGAAGATGGGCTCGATCGAGGGCTTCAGCTATTCCGACACGCTGAAGGAGCACAACGCCAAGGGCGATGTGTGGACCGCCGAGGTGCTCAACTCCTATCTCGAAAACCCCAAGGGCTTCATGCCGGGGGTCAAGATGGTCTTCGCCGGGCTGCCCAAGGAGTCCGACCGCGTGAACATCATCGCCTACCTGTCCAGCTTCAACGCGGATGGTACGCCGAAGAAGTAGCCGCCGCGGGTTTCCGCGGGGGTATCGCGCGGAGGCTGCCATGCCTGACGTGCCGAGGCCCGACCGTCGTTCCTTCCTCGCGCTCGCTGCCGCGCTCGTCGCCGGCGGCGGGCGTGCGCGCGCCGCATCGGACCCGCCCGCTTCGGGGCCGTCCGGTGGCGCCGCGCCCATGCCGCTGGAGAAGGTCGCCGACGGCATCTTCGTGTTCCGCGCGCCTTACGAGATCATCGCTCCGTCGAATGGCGGCGCGATCGCGAACATGACGCTGATCGTCGGCGCGGAGGCGGCGGCGGTGGTCGACACCGGCAACAGCCGTCTGGCGGGCGAGCGCATGCTGGCGGCGGTCCGCGCGACGACGGACCGGCCGCTGCGCTACGTCGTCAACACCCACATGCACCCCGACCACACGCTGGGAAACGCGGCTTTCGAGGCGCAAGGGGTGCGCTTCGTGGCGCATCACAAGATGCCGCGCGCGCTCTCCGTGCGCGCCGACACCTATCTGGCGCAGGTGGACCGGATGCTCGGCGAGCAGGGCAGGGGCACCCGCATCGTGCTGCCGGACCTGCTGGTCGACGACACGCTGACGCTCGACCTCGGCGGGCGCGTGCTCGACCTGGCGGCGCGGCCGACCGCCCACACCGACAACGATCTGACCATCCGCGACCGGAACACCGGGACCTGGCTGCTCGGCGACCTGCTGTTCGTCGGCCATGTGCCGACCCTCGACGGCAGCCTGCTCGGCTGGCTCGACCTTCTGGGGACGCTCGCCGGCGAATCGGCCCCGCGGGTCGTTCCCGGTCACGGGCCGGCCAGCGTCGAATGGCCGGCGGCCTCCGAAGCCGAGCGGCGCTATCTGGCGGCGCTGCGCGACGATGTGCGCCGGCTCATCGCCGATGGGCGGCCGATGGGCGATGCGCCGGCCGCGACCGCCCAGGGTGAGCGCGGCGCGTGGTCTCTGTTCGACGAGTTCAACGCCCGCAACGCCATCGCCGCCTATCACGAGCTGGAGTGGGAATGAGCATGCCGCAGCGCAGCATGACCGCGCCGACGGGATGGTAGTTATTTCACGCGCGAGCGACGCGCATACGCACGAGGCAACGGGGCGGGAATTAAGTATAGTTGTCTGGTATATTGTATATTCTTCGCGCCTGCAGCAAAATCATAATAAGACCTATTTCTCATAAGAGTTCTTATTGCGCGTTGTAGGAATTCGGATTAGCCTTCCTTACGTCTTCGGCTTCAACGGCTTTCGAGGGGCAATCCTTCGATCCGGTTCGTAGGCCAGCTTGGGGCAGGAGCCCCCGTGAAGATCCGGCTGATTCTCCCCCAGCCGGTCGTGACACGCTGCCGAGGACGAAAGCTCAGAACGGCAACAAGCCGCGACGGGCCGACCTGTTGGTCGGTCCCGGAGGATCGTTCAGGAGGAGATTTAGGCATGCGCAAGGTTTTGGCAGCAGCATTCATCAGTGCTGCGGCAGCCTATGCTTGGCCGGCTATGGCCAATGACGGGCTGATGACTATCATGAAAGACCCCAAGCAGTGGGGTATTCAGACCGGCGACTACGCCAACACCCGTTATTCCAAGCTCGACCAGATCAATGCCGGCAATGTCGGCAAGCTTCAGGTGGCCTGGACGTTCTCGACCGGTGTGTTGCGCGGCCATGAAGGCGGCCCGCTCATCATCGGCGACATGATGTACGTGCACACGCCCTTCCCCAACATCGTCTACGCGCTCGACCTCAACAACGATGGTCGCATCGTGTGGAAATACGAGCCGAAGCAGGATCCGAACGTCATTCCGGTGATGTGCTGCGACACCGTCAACCGCGGTCTCGCCTATTCCGACGGCATGATCTTCCTGCACCAGGCCGACACGACGCTGGTGGCGCTCGACGCCAAGACCGGCGAGAAGAAGTGGTCGGTCGTCAATGGCGATCCGAAGAAGGGCGAGACCAACACCGCGACCGTACTGCCGGTCAAGGACAAGGTGATCGTCGGCATCTCGGGTGGTGAGTTCGGCGTGCGCTGCCACGTGACCGCCTATGACGCCAAGACCGGCAAGCAGGTCTGGCGCGGCTACTCGATGGGCCCGGACAGCGAGCTCCTCGTCGACCCCGAGAAGACGACCGCGCTCGGCAAGCCGATCGGCAAGGATTCGTCGCTGAAGACCTGGGAAGGCGATCAGTGGAAGATCGGCGGCGGTTGTACTTGGGGCTGGTACTCCTACGACCCCGAGACCAATCTCGTCTATTACGGTTCGGGCAACCCCTCCACCTGGAACCCGTCCCAGCGCCCCGGCGACAACAAGTGGTCGATGACCATCTGGGCCCGCGATGCCGACACCGGCATGGCCAAGTGGGTCTACCAGATGACCCCGCACGACGAGTGGGACTTCGACGGCGTGAACGAGATGATCCTCACCGATCAGCAGTTCAACGGCCAGCCGCGCAAGCTGCTCACCCACTTCGACCGTAACGGCTTCGGCTACACGCTGGACCGCGTGACCGGCGAGCTGCTGGTCGCCGAGAAGTATGATCCGGCGGTCAACTGGGCCTCCAAGGTCGACATGGACAAGAACAGCCCGACCTATGGTCGTCCGCTGGTCGTCGCCAAGTATTCGACCCAGGAGCAGGGCGAAGACGTGAACACCAAGGGCATCTGCCCGGCGGCGCTCGGCACCAAGGACCAGCAGCCGGCGTCCTACTCGCCCAAGACCCACCTGTTCTACGTGCCCACCAACCACGTCTGCATGGACTACGAGCCCTTCCGCGTCAGCTACACGGCGGGCCAGCCCTATGTCGGCGCCACCCTGTCGATGTTCCCCGCGCCGAACAGCCATGGCGGCATGGGCAACTTCATCGCCTGGGACAACACCAAGGGCAAGATCGTCTGGTCGCTGCCCGAGCCGTTCTCGGTGTGGTCGGGCGCCCTCGCCACCGCGGGTGACGTGGTGTTCTACGGCACGCTGGAAGGCTACCTGAAGGCGGTCGACGCCAAGACGGGCAAGGAACTCTACAAGTTCAAGACCCCGTCCGGCATCATCGGCAACGTCACCACCTACGAGCACAAGGGCAAGCAGTACATCGCCATCCTGTCGGGCGTCGGCGGATGGGCGGGCATCGGCCTCGCGGCCGGCCTGACCGATCCCAATGCCGGCCTCGGCGCGGTGGGCGGCTATGCGGCTCTGTCGAACTACACCAACCTCGGTGGTCAGCTCACGGTGTTCGCGCTGCCGAACTGAGGACGTGCTTGGAGGCGCTCCGTACGCGGGGCGCCCTCCTGAACGAAGGGGGCCTGGCCGCCGGCTTGTCCGGTGTGCCGGGCCCCGCCGTCTCAGGCCACCCAAGTTTATGAAGTTCTTAGAACAATTCCGAATCTAGGCACACGCTGCACCCTGTGACCGGCCCGCGCCGGCCTCGCCGATCCCGGCGCTCCGGCCTCCTGACCCTAGCGGCGCCCTGAGGAGACTGATCGATGAAGAATCCTGTTCGCGGATGGCTTGTTTCCGGCATCCTGCCGGCATCCGCCGGCGTATCGGCCCTGGTCCTCGCGACCACTCTCCTGATGCCGATCCCCTCCCATGCCCAGGAAGCCGCGACCCCGGCGCCGGCCGGCGAGCCGGTGGCCAAGGAAAAGGACGATCTGGGCGAGTACACGCTTCCGGACGGGACGCCGACCTACAACATCGGCAAGGACGGCACGGTCGACTGGTACACCTACAGCGGATACCGGCGCTATCACGCCGAATGCCATGTCTGCCACGGCCCCGACGGCATGGGCTCGACCTACGCCCCCGCGCTCGCCGACTCGCTGAAGACGATGACCTACGAGCAGTTCATGGAGACGGTCGTCAACGGCAAGAAGAACATCGGCGTGGGCACGGCTGACCAGGTCATGCCGTCCTTCGGCGAGAACAAGAACGTCATGTGCTATCTCGACGATATCTATATCTATCTGAAGGCCCGCGCCGACGGCGCGCTCGGCCGTGTCCGGCCGAGCAAGCGCGAGGACAAGAGCAATGCGTACAAGGAAAACGAGGATCAGTGCTTCGGCCGGGCGGGCTGAGGCGATGGGTGCGCTCGCGCGCGCCGCGTCGCGCTGCCTGCCCGCGGCGGCGGCCGGGCTGCTGGTCGTCGCGCTCGGCGGCGTGACCCCGGCTTCGGCCCAGGTCTCCGATCTCGTCGACCGCTCGACCCTGCGCGTGTGCGCCGATCCCGCCAACATGCCCTTCACCAACGAGGAGGGGGAGGGGTTCGAGAACAAGATCGCCGAGCTTCTCGCCAAGAAGCTCGACCTCGAGCTCGACTACACCTGGTTCCCGCAGGCCACCGGATTCTACCGCAAGACGCTCGGCTCGCGGGTTTGCGACGTGGTCATGGGCTATGTGGTCGGCGCGGATCCGGTGCTCAACACCAATCCCTACTACCAGTCCGCCTGGGTGCTGATCACCCGGAAGGACGGCGATCTCGCCGGCGTCGACACGCTGGAGGATCCGCGCCTCAAGGGACGGCACATCGGCGTGGTGGCCGGCACGCCCCCGGCCGACCTGCTGGCCCGCAACGGGCTGATGGGGATGGCGCGGCCCTATTCGCTGATGGTCGACCGGCGCTTCGACAGCCCGGCCGAGACGATGATCGCCGACATCGACGACGGCACCATCGATGCCGGCATCCTGTGGGGGCCGATCGGCGGCTATTTCGCCAAGGCCTCGTCCGAGCCGCTCACGGTGACACCGCTGGTGAAGGAGAAGGGCGATCCCTCGCTCGTCTACCGCATCACCTTCGGCATCCGCCCGGGCGAGCTCAACTGGAAGCATCAGCTCAACGGCTTCATCGCCGAGGAGCAGGGTGCGATCAACCGCATTCTCGCGGAGTACGGCGTGCCGCTGCTCGACGCGCAGAACCGGCCGATCGAGCCGGCGCCCTGAGACCGGGTGGCGGCTACTGGGAGGCATCATGAGCCCGCACCACGAACCGCCACTGACCCGCCTCGCCTGGATCGGCATCGTCGGTCTGGCCCTGGTCCTGTTCGCCCTCTCGCCGGTGTCGGGGCAGACCCCGGCGAACACGCCCGCTGTAGCGGGGGCGCCCGTCCCGGAGCCGGACGGCTACCGCATGGACGCCTATCGCGCGCCGACCCCGGCGACGCTGAAGGGCGCGCGCGTGATCGACACCGCCGAGGCCGAGCGGCTCTGGCGCGACAAGGCCGCGATCTTCGTCGACGTGCTGCCGCGCGACGTGAAGCCGGCGAACCTTCCGCCCGGCACCATCTGGCGCGACAAGAAGCACGACAACGTGCCGGGCAGCGTGTGGCTGCCCAATGTCGGCTACGGCGTGCTCAACGCGGAAATGGACGACTATTTCCGCCACGGCCTCGACGCGCTTGCCGACGGCCGGCAGGACGCGCCGTTGGTCTTCTACTGCAAGACCGATTGCTGGATGAGCTGGAACGCGGCCAAGCGCGCCATGACGTATGGCTATACCAACATCGTCTGGTATCCTGGCGGCAGCGACGGCTGGGCGCAGGCCGGCCTGCCGGTGGAGCAGGCCAAGCCGCGGGAATAAGCCGCAGGAATAAGGCGACAGGCGCCCGCCCGGAGCCCGTCGCGAGAGGCGGGGGCAGGGTGCGCATGCGCGACTGGCTGGTGGGTCACTGGGTCGCCGGCGCCGGCTTCATGGCAGCGGCGCTTCTGGCGGTCGTGCCGGCGCTGACGCTTCCCCCGGTGGTGCTGCTGATCTTCCTGCACAGCCCGGGTTATATGATCCATCAGGTCGAGGAGCATGCCGGCGACCGTTTCCGCCGCTTCGCTAACACGGTGGTGTTCGACGGGCGCGAGGGGCTCACGCGCACGGCGGTGCTGGTGGTCAACCTTCCTGTCGTCTGGGGCCTGAACCTCGCCGCCTTCTATGCGGCGCTTGCCTATGGGCTAGGCTACGGACTGGTGGCGCCCTATGCGATGCTGGTGAACGCGCTGACCCATGTCGCGGTGGGTGTGCGCCTGCGCCGCTACAATCCCGGCCTCGCGACCTCGCTGGTGCTGTTCCTGCCGCTGAGTCTGGCGACGCTGTTCGCCGTCATCGCGACCGGCGCCGCCTCGCTTCCCGCCCATCTGTGCAGCCTTGCCGGCGCGCTCGTGCTGCACCTCGCCATCATCGCGCAGGTGCAGTTCCGGCTCAGGCGGCTCCCCGCCTGAGCGTCGCGGCGCGCGGGCCTCAGTCCATCACGTTCTGGATCGCGCGGGCGAGGGCGAAGACGCGCTGCTCGAGGATCACCGGGCTTTCGCAGACCGCCGAGACTGCCTGGTGGCGGGCGTCGTAGATGCGGGTGTCCCAGAGCACTTCCTTTTCCAGCTCGGCGGTCGAGCCTGCCTGACCATTGCCGCCCTGGCCGGCGGTGTTCTGATTGGTACCGCTCTGGCCGGTGCCTCCCGCTGCCGCGCCGCTCGGCGTCGCGCTGTTCGGCGCGGTGGCGGCCTTGGCGTCCGGGGCGCTGGCATCGGTCTTTCCGGCCGCCGCCTTCTTCTCGGCCTTCTTGGCCCTGGAGAGCTCCAGGCTCTCCTCCTTGATGCGCTTGGACAGGTCGACCTGATGCTTCGAGTAGCGCTCGATGCCGGCGAGGATGCGGCTGCGCTGGGTGTTGATCTCGTCGAACACGCCGGCGAACAGCATGGTCAGCCGCTTGTTCTTGTCGGCGCCGCTGCCGGCATCGGCGGCGAAGGCGTTGATGAGGCTGTCGGCCTCGTCCATCGGTGTGCGGCGCGCGGCGAGAATCGGCACCAGCTCCGCGACCTTCGGGTCGTCGTGCCAGTTGATCCCCTCGATCGTGGGGCCGGCCCACATCTGCCCGGCGGCGAGGGTCGGCACCTTGGGCTGGATGCAGGGCCACAGCGGGTCGGCGCCACCGGCGGCATGCGCGGGCGCGGCTGCGAGGGCGAGGCCCAGTGCGCCGGCGGCGCAAAGCGCGGCGGAGAGCGCCGTACGTCGGAGAGGGGCGTCGGGGCGAAGGCGGAAGCGGCGTGCGGGCATCGGGGCGTCCTCGAAAGCGTTTCTGTTCTGGTTTTTATGGTCGTTCACGGCCGGCGGATCGAACGGGTAGGCCGGCCTCATCTGGCGTTGTCGGGCCCGCCGCGGCGGGCCATCACGCCGGCGGAAGGATCGTAGGCGAAAATGGCGGCGCCGAGAAAGACCAGCGCGCAGCCGGCCACCACGGCGGTGGCGAGCGGGTTGAACTGGCCATAAAGCGCGAAGCGGATCAGCTCCACCGCGTAGGAGAACGGGTTCAGCGTGCAGATCCACCACAGCACCAGGCTGCTCTCCTGCACCCGCCACAGCGGGTAGAGCGCGGAGGAGGCGAAGAACATCGGGAAGATGACGAAGTTCATCACGCTGGCGAAGTTCTCCATCTGCCGGAACACCGAGGACAGGAGCAGGCCCATCGCCCCCAGCATCAGCCCGGAGAGCATGAGCGCGGGCAGCACGGTGAGGTAGCCGATCGGCGGCAGCTCGACGTCCCAGAACCACGCGACCAGCAGGAATGCGTAGACCTGCAGCAGCGAGACGCAGATGCCGGCGACGAGCTTGGAGACCAGCAGGAACCAGCGCGGATAGGGGCTGACCAGCAGGATCCGCATCGCCCCGACCTCGCGGTCATAGACCATGGAGAGCGAGGACTGCAGGCCGTTGAAGAGCTGGATCATCGCCACCAGCCCGGGCGTGACGTAGACCTCGTACAACACATAGGTCTCGTAGGGCGGGATGATCGACACGCCCAGCACCGAGCGGAAGCCGGCGGCGAAGATGAACAGCCACACCAGCGGACGCACCAGTGCCGACAGGAACCGGCCGCGCTGGTTGAGGAAGCGCAGCCCCTCGCGCCAGCAGATGCCGGCGAGGCAGATGGCATAGCCGGAAAGCGGCAGGCGGAAGCGCCCGGCGGGCATCGCGTGGCGCGGGTCGGACGAGGGCGGAGTGGGAGCGGGCGCGCGTTCGGGCAGGGGCGCAACGCCCGCCTCGATGTCGCGCGTGCCGGTGCGGGGCGCGTTCATGCCGGCACCTCCGCGTCCTCACCGACCAGCGCGAGGAAGGCGGCCGCCAGCGTGCCGGCGCCGGCGGAAATCTCGCCGGCCCGTCCCTCGGCGCGCACGCGGCCGCGATGGAGCACCACGACCCGGTCGTCCGGCAAGATCTCCTCGATGATGTGGGTCGCCCACAGGACACCGATGCCTTCCTCGGCGACGAGGGCGCGGACCTGCGCCAGCAGCGCGGCGCGCGAGGCGATGTCGAGCCCGACGGTCGGCTCGTCGAGCAGCAGCAGGCGAGGGCGATGGATCAGCGCGCGGGCGATCTCGACGCGGCGCATCTGGCCGCCGGAGAGGGTGCGCACCTTGTCGCGGGCGCGCTCGGCGAGGCCCGCCTGCTCCAGCACCTCGCCCGCGCGGCGGCGCCCGGCGGCGAAGCCCATGCCGTGCAGGGTGGCGTGGTAGAGCAGGTTCTGCTGCACGGTGAGCTCGAGGTCGAGCGTGCGGGCCTGGAACACCACGCCGAGCCGGCTCAGCGCGGCGGCGGCCTGGCGCCGCACGTCGTAGCCCAGCACCCGGATCGTGCCGCTGCGGTTGTCGTAGAGCCGCGTGACGAGCGAGAACAGCGTGGTCTTGCCCGCGCCATTGGGGCCGAGCAGCGCGGTGAAGCTCGCCGCCGGAACGGTGAGGCTCACCCGGTCGAGCGCCTTGCGGCTGCCAAAGCTATGGGTGACGTCGGTCACGGCGAGCGCCGGCTCGCGGGCGGGGAGCCTGGCGTCGGGGAGGGGAGCGGTCGGCGATTCCGTCATCGGCAGTCCGGTCGGAAGGAAGGCCCCGGCGCGCGGCCGGGGCCAGTCGGATCTTCAGGAGAATGAACGCGCGAACGTCGTCATGTGAACCTTCTTTTCATGCCGGCTCCTCTCTTTCTCGTTTGGCGCCCGGTTAGGGCACGATCACCACGCCCCACGGCGCGCGGCCGACGGTGATCGACTTGGTGACCTTCTCGCTCGCCACGTCGATGATCGAGACGTCGTTCGAATTGCCGTTGGTCGACACGAGGACCTTCTCGTCCGGCGTGAAGCCGAGCTGCCAGACGCGCTGGCCGACGAGCAGATATTTCTCCACCTCGAGCGTCTTCGGGTCGATCACCGCGACGCGGTTGGCCGGGCCGAGGGCGACAAACGCCTTGCTGCCGTCCTTGGTCAGGCGGATGCCGACCGGCTGGATGGCCTCGTCCGCGACGCCGGGGATCTTGAAGGAGATCTTCTTCACGATCTTCCACGTCGCCGGGTCGACCACCGCGACCGTGCCACCGACCTCCGAGGATACCCAGAGCTGCTTGCCGTCATGGCTGAACTGGGCGAAGCGCGGGCGCGAATCGACGAGGATGTTCTCGATGATCTCGTTGTTGCTGGTGTCGATCACGTGGGCCATGTTGGTGGTCTCGGAGGTGTTGACGAGATATTTCCCGTCCGGGCTCACGCCCATGCCCTCCGGCTCCACGCCCACCGGGATCTCGGCCACCAGCTCGTTATTGTTCACATTCACCACCGTGACCATGTTGTCGTCTTCGTTGGCGATGTAGAGCGGGTTGCCCGAGGGGTGCAGCACGAACAGCTCCGGGTCGGGACCGGAGCGCAGCGTCTTCACCAGCTCCATGGTCTGGGAATCATAGACCTCGATCCGGCTGTCGTCTGAGGCGCACAGATAGATCAGCTTGCCGTCCGGGCTCGCCGTGATGCCGCGCGGCCGGCGGCCGGTCTTGATGGTCTTGATGACCTTGAGGCTGTCCATGTCGAGCACGCTCATGGTGTGGTCGCGCTCGTTGGAGATAAAGGCGCGGGGGCCGGCCTGGGCGGGCAGGGCATCGATCATCAAGAGCCCCGCCAGCGCGGCGAGGCCGGCGGCGAGCGTGACCGGGCGTTTCATCGGTTCCTCCTGGCAACTACATGATTTTTAGTTGAATTTGCATTTCGTCTCGGGCTTGTCGAAGCCGAGCGTGTCGAGCGGCGTGACCTGGTGGAGGAAGCCCTCCTGCGGCGAGAGCGAGACCATGTTGGTCGGCTGGGCCAGCACGATCGGCTGGCGCAGCTGGTGGTCCCAGCCGCGGAACGTCGCCGCCACGCCCTTGAACACGGGCAGGTCGTAGCCGGGGCCGAGCATGAAGTCGCGCACGGTCTTCACGTCGCTGTTGCGGGTCTTGATGCCGGCCGAGCCGATGGCGACCACGCCCTCCCAGAACTGGTAGTCGAGCGGGCGCATGAGGCGCTTGGTGGTCTTGAAGAAGCGGCTCTGGAGCTGGGAGGCGGCCCAGTTCTCCATGGTCTCGTGCCAGGACAGCGGCATCAGGCCCTGCGTGCCGGCGACCGGGCGCGAGAGCCAGGTATTGTAGGGCAGGATGTCGCCGAACTCGCCGAGCTCGTCGGCCACGATCAGCATGTCGTACTCGCCGACCTGGGTGCCGCGCGGCACTTCCGACTGGGCGGTGGCGCGCGCGTCCGGGCCGTAGTCCCAGACCTTCTCGGCGACGATCTTGCCGCCGAACTTCTTCGCCGAGTGCCGCACCGCATCGGCATAGAGCTTGTCGGCGTCGGTGCGCCCGACCATCAGGAACCAGTTGTTCCAGCGCTTGGTGATGAGGAACTGCGCCAGCGCGTCGGTCAGCATCGACCGGCTGGGGACGATGTGGAACACGTTGGCGCGGCAGTCCTCCTGGCGCAGCCGGTCGTCGGGGGCGCCGACATTGAGGAGGATGACGTCGCTGTCCTTCATCGCGTCGGAGATGCGCAGAAGCTGGTCGGCCGGGACGTCGAGCAGGATGAAGCGGTTGCCGGCGTCGTAGAGCTTCTGCGCCACCGGCAGCGGGTCGCCGTCGGTCGGCACGGTCTCGGTGGTGAGCTTGTAATCGAGCTTGAGGAAGCGCCCGCTGGTGAGGTTGTCGCGAATGCCGAGCTCGGCGCCGGCGATGCCGAGATCGTCCGGCGGCATCTGCAGTGGCGCCACCCAGGGCGGCAGCTCGGGAATCTGGCGCACCACGCCGATGTTGAAGGTCTGCTCGGGCGGGATCGTCGCGGCCGGCTTGGCCGCCAGCGGCGGGCTCGCGGGCTGCTGGGCCAAGGCGGGCGGCGCGGCGAACAGGCCAAGGAGGCAGGACACCGAGAGGCCGGCGGCCAGCATGCCCGAGGCCAGAAGGCGGGAGGGCGGAAGAGCGGGGGTCCCGTGCCGCGAGCCCGGAAAGCGCGAGCTCAAGAGGCGTGCCGCGGTCGCGGCGCCGGCCATCCAGTTCATCGGCGTTTCGTCCCTTGTGTGTTCTTAATTACATGACGGTGTGATTGACGTTTCGTCACCGCGGGAGAAATTCTATCAAAGGCATCCTAGTATTCAACACAATAGAGAAAATAAGAATTTAATAAGACTGGTCGATATCTCTGTTTATATTATAAATATTCCTGAGATCGTGACGCGAAGTTGATCGCGATCAGTTGCGGGCCCGGTCCCGGACGGTATGATTTCAGGCAACCGATAGAAAACGGGAAGGGAGACGTCCGGGATGAGGAGAGGTGCACGCGCGGCCGGAGGGTTCGCGTTCGGGGGGCTCGCGCTCGGGCTGTGGCTGGCGGCCATGGGCGTCGCCGGGTCCGCGCAGGCGGCGACCCGCGTCGCCGTCTTCCCGTTCGAGCTGTTCGACACCAGCGGCGAGGCGAGCCTGAGCGGTCCGAAGCCGGAGGAGGCGCACCGCCTCGCGCTCATCACCGACGAACTGCGCCGCCGGATTTCCGCCGCCGGCTATCAGGTGGTCGATCTTTCGCCCGAGGAGGCGAAGATCGCCGACGCCGCACCATTCCGCAACTGCAACAGCTGCGAACTGCCGATCGCGCGCCGGCTCGGTGCCGACATCGAGGTGATCGGGCTGGTCCAGAAGGTGTCGAACCTCATCCTCAACATCAATTTCCAGCTCCGCGACGTGGCGACGGGCAAGGTGCTGCGCGCGGGCAGCGTCGACATCCGCAACAACACCGACGAATCCTGGATGCGCGGCGTGTCCTATCTCGCCCGCAACCGGCTCTTCGATCCGCCGCTGACCGGCAAGGCCGCGCCATGAGGGCGAACTCCATGCTGTCCCGCCGAACCCTTCTCGCCTCCGCCGGCGCGCTCACCGGCGCGCTCGCGCTCGCGCCACCCAGCGCCCGCGCGCAACCCGCCAATCCCGTCGGGACGCTGCGCATCGGGGCGCTGAAATTCGGCACGCTGAACTGGCTGATCGCCACCATCGAGGCCGAGAAGCTGGGCGAGAAGGAGGGGCTCGTCATCGACAATGTCGATTTCGCCAGCGGGCAAGCGACGACGGTCGGGCTGCAGGCGGGCGATATCGACCTCATCGTCTCCGACTGGCTCTGGGCGATGCGCCGGCGCACCGATGGCGACCGGCTGCGCTTCGCCCCGTTCTCGAACGCCCTCGGCGCGCTCATGGTCGCGCCGGATGGGCCGGTGAAGACGCTGGCGGACCTGCGCGGGCGCAAGCTGGGCGTGGCAGGCGGCGCGCTCGACAAGAGCTGGCTGCTGCTGCGCGCCTATGGCCGCACGCAGATCGACGCCGATCTCGCCGAGGTCGCCGAGCCGGTCTACGGCGCGCCGCCGCTGGTCAACAAGCAGCTCGAGCTCGGCCGCATCGACGCCGTGCTGACCTTCTGGCCCTATGCGGCGCGGCTCGACGCCAAGGGCTACAAGCGCCTGTTCGACGTGAAGGACATCATGGCGGGGCTCGGGATCGACCCGGCGCCGCCGCTGGTCGGCTATGTCTGGCGCGAGGCGATCCTGGCGCAGAAGGGCGCGGCGATCGCCGCCTTCCTGCGGGCCGCCGCCGCCGCGAACCGGGTGCTCGCCACCTCCGATGCGGCCTGGGCGCGCATCCGCCCCCTGATGCAGGCGGCGGACGATGCCGAGTTCGCCAAGCTGCGGGACTATTACCGCGCCGGCATTCCCGACAGCTTCGGCGAGGCCGAGCGCGCGTCCTGCGCCAAGCTCTACGACGTGCTGGCATCGATCGGCGGGCCGGATCTGGTCGGGCCGAATCCGGGCTTCGACCGCGGCCTGTTCGCACCGTCTGGGGAGTGAGCGGGGCGTGTCGACGGCGTTTCGCCTCCTGCTGACGGCGGCCTCGCTGCTGGCGCTGGCCCTGGTCTGGCAGGCGGGCGCCTGGTGGATCGCCTCGCCCCTGCTGCCGGGCCCCGGCGCGGTGCTCGCGGCGATGGAGCGAGAGGCGGCGAGCGGCGCGCTTCAGGACAACATCGCCATCACCCTGGCGCGGGTGGCGGCGAGCTTCATCATCGCCATGGTGGTCGGCTCGGCGGTCGGCATCGTGCTCGGTCAGTCGCGCCAGCTCAACGAGATGTTCGGGCCATGGCTGATCGTGCTGCTGAACATGCCGGCGCTGGTGATCATCATCCTGTGCTACGTGTGGTTCGGCCTCACCGAGGTCGCTGCGATCACGGCGGTGGCGATCAACAAGATCCCCAATGTCGCGGTGACCATGCGCGAGGGCGCGGCGGCGCTGTCGCGCGACCTCGACGAGATGGCGCGGGTCTACCGCCTGCCGGCGCTGAAGACGCTGCGCGAGGTGACGCTGCCTCAGCTCGTGCCCTTCTTCACGGCGAGCGCGCGTTCGGGGCTCGCGCTGACCTGGAAGATCGTGCTGGTAGTGGAACTGCTCGGGCGCTCCAACGGGGTCGGCTTCGCCCTGCAGACGGCGTTCCAGCTGTTCGACGTCGCCACCGTGCTCGCCTATGCGCTGGCGTTCACCGTCGTCGTGCAGCTTATCGAGATCGCGCTGCTCCAGCCCTGGGAGCGGTGGGCGAACCGGTGGCGGCGATGACCTCGATCACCATAGACATCGCCGAGAAGCGCTTTCCGGCGGTCGGCGCCGCGCCGGCGCGGGAGATCTTCCGAGACTTCCGGCTCGAGGTCGCCGCGCATGAGTTCCTGGTGCTGCTCGGCGCGTCGGGGCTCGGCAAGACGACGCTGCTCAACATCGTGGCCGGCCTCGACACACGGTTCCGCGGTTCGGTGCGCTTCGGCATGCCGGCGCCGCGCATCGGCTACGCCTTCCAGAGCCCGCGCCTGCTGCCCTGGCGCACCGTGCTGGAGAACGTGGTGCTGCCGCTGCCGTCGGGCCCGGCGAGCCAGGAGGCGGGGCGCGCCATGCTGGAGGAAGTGGGCCTTGCCGATCTCGCGGACGCCTATCCCGAGCGGCTGTCGCTCGGCCAGCAGCGGCGGGTGGCGCTGGCGCGGGCCTTCGTCATCGAGCCGGACGTGCTGCTGATGGACGAGCCGTTCGTCTCGCTCGACGAGGCCAACGCGACGCGGCTGCGCGAACTGTTACGGGCGCTGCTGCACCGGCGCGCGGCGACCGTGCTGTTCGTGACCCATGACGGCAACGAGGCGGTCGCGCTCGCCAGTCGCATCGTCGTGCTCGAGGGCACGCCGGCGCAGGTGGCGCGCGACGTCGAGGTGAGGCTCGGACTGCTGGAGCGCGCGAGCCCTGCCAAGGTCGAGGCGTTCCGCCACACGGCCGGGCTGGCGCTCGCCGGCCGGGAGCGGACCGGGACGGCATGAAAAAGCCCGGAGCGGCGACGCTCCGGGCTTGAAGGGGCCGGCGGATCGGAGAGGGCGGGGTCCGCCTTCTCCATCGCGAAAGCGAGGGCGGGAGCCGCCGTCACTTGTCGAGAAAGATCGCCGCCAACCGCTGGAGCAGGCCCTTCGGATGCTGAGGCGCCGCGGGCGGTGCTGTTGTCTGCCCAGGGTTGCTTCCGATCTAAGCGGCGAAGGGGTGCTTGGCCGAGCCGGCCTGCGCGAGCACGTCCTTGATCTTCGGCTCGCCGTCGACGGCGCGCTTGATCGCCTGCTTGGTGGCTTCGTAGTTGAACTGCTGGATCTTGGCGTCGTCCGCCGCTTCCCAGTGAATGAACACGCCGACCGAGATGAACAGGTCGTCGGCCTCGTCTTCCGGGATCACGCCTTCGGCGACGCTGTCGACGACGGCCTTGGCGACGGCGTACTGGGCCGGCCCGAACATCTGCACCGCCTGGCGGGCGTCCTTGATGGTCACCTTGTTGAACAGGATGGTGTTCGGCTTGGCGAGCAGGTTCGGGGTCACCACTGCGAGCAGCGAGGTGAAGCCGTCCTTGTTGTTGGTGAGCGCGTTGAGGAACGCACTCTCCGCAGCGGAACCGCGCGGGCCAATGATGAGGTCGATATGCGCGACTTCGTTGCCGTCGCCGACCAGCGACTCACCGATGAGTACCTTGTTGATCTTGGCCATCTAAATCCTCCCAGACGGGGTTGCATGATCAAGGGGCGGGGATGCCCCTCTCAAATGTCCCGGCTATCTTTGTTGCAGCGTTTGGAACACCAAACCGGTTGGCCCGATAGCGCGACCGACACGTGACGGGCGAGAGACTAGGCTCGCTTCGCCTTTAACTGCAAGGGATTCTTCGGCCGTTCAGCGCCTTGCGGGTGGTTTCCGGGGGCTCCGGCCACAGGCCCTTCGTCGCAGCCTGCCGCTGCGAAAATTACCGGCATGACCAAAGAATATTCAGCATCGCACGGCGGCGCTCAATCAGAGGGCGATCAAGTGATCCGGTCACGCCACAGTTGTCGTATACATGTCGACCGACTGCATTGGTCTCATTCTTGCTGATGTGGGGGCGTAGAGGTTGCCTGGGGCACGTCCCGAAGGAACCGAAGAAGCCGGAAGGTGCCGCGAGGCGCCCACTTCGGAGGAAAGGGGAACGCAGAGGGTTCTGGCTCACGCCAAAGGAACCGGTTTATGGAACTGATCTTGTCTATCTGCCTCGTTGCCAGCCCTGGCGTCTGCCGTGAGGAGGCTCTGTCCGTCGCGCTGGAGCAGGCGCCGCTGCCGACCCAGTGCGTCATGTCCGCCATGCCGGCGATCGCCGAATGGAGCCAGACGCATCCGAAGTGGAAGGTATTGAGGTGGCGTTGCGGTCGGCCGGGCGCCGGCGGGCAGGATATCTGACCGAGGTCGGTATCCGCGCTTCATTGCCCGAGTCCCGCCTTCCGCCGGGCGCATTGCCGCGGGCGCGGATTTGTGCTGCGCCGCAGCGTGCGCGGGCGTCTTGTCCGTGAAATTATCCTGACGTCACCTCACGCAGGTGGTGTAACGGGACTGCGGCATGAGGCGCCTGTCTTTTTCGTCACTCAGAGCGCGTATGGCGCTGCTGCTCGCCGTTGCGGTACTGGTGACGGCGGCGTCGGCGCTCATGCTGGTGACGACGCTCGGCGCGGCCAACCGGCAGGTCGAGCGGCTGGTCACCGCGCAGAGCCGGCTCGAGCTGCTTTCCGGCATTTCCGCCCGCATCGGCGACTACGCGCTGGTGGCGCTGCGCTCGGCGCAGGACCCGAGCCTGCGCGCGCAGGGCGCCATGACCGTGGCGCGCCAGGCGGTGCTGGCTTCGTTCGAGCGCTTCGAGGCCGCGTTGGAGGCCGATGTCGGCCGCCTCGGCGACGAGGAGCAGCGCACGCTGATGGCGGCGCGCAGCCGCACCGTCGCCCGGCTGGGCGCCCAGTTCCAGATCCTCGACCGCCAGATCGAGACCGCGTTCCTGCGGCCCGACCCCGCCGACGGGGTGCGGGTCGCGCTCGACGTGTTCGCCGCCGGCTTCGGGGCCCCGCTCGGCCAGGCGATGGAGGACGAGCGCGCGACCGCGCACGACGCCCAGGCGGCGGTGGCGCAGCTTCGCGCGCGCAGCCTGCGCTGGGGGCTCAGCGGCGTGCTGCTGGCGTTCCTGATCGCCGTGTTCATCTATCACCGGCTCGGCCGCTCGCTGGTGCATCGCGTCGCCGACGTCGCCACCGCCGCCTCGGCGCTGGCCAAGGGACGCTCCGATACCCGCCTCACCGTCACCGGCCATGACGAGCTCAGCCTCGCCATGGCGCGGTTCAACCGCATGGCGGCGCATCTCGCCCGCCGCGAGGGCCGGCTGGTGGCGGCGCGCAAGATGCTGCAGGAGACCGTGGATTCGCGCACCGCGGAGCTGCGGGCCGCCAATGCCCGGCTGGAGAGCGTCGACCTCGCCCGCCGGCGCTTCTTCACCGATGTCAGCCATGAGCTGCGCACGCCGCTGACCGTGATTCTCGGCGAGGCGGAGATCACGCTGCGCGCCGCCCATCCGCCCGAGGCGGAGCTGCGCTCGGCGCTGGTCACCATCCAGACCCGGGCCCGCAAGCTGCACCGGCGGGTGGAGGACCTGCTGCGCATCGCCCGCTCGGAAAGCGGGCAGATCGAGCTCGATCGCTCGCTCTTTCCGGTGCGCGACCTTATGGAGGACGTGCGCGAGAGCATGGGCCCGCTGGCGCGGGCGGCGGGGCTCACCCTCGAACTCGCCGAGGCGGAGGAGGGGCTGCTGCTCAGCGCCGACCGCGACTGGCTGCGCCAGACGCTGGACGGGCTGGTGGCGAACGCGATACGCCATTCGTCTTTCGGCGGGAGCATCGGCATCGAGGCCGGCCGCGAGGCCGGAATGGTCGTGCTGACGGTGCGCGACGAGGGCTCGGGCATCCCCGAGGCCGAGCTGCCGCACGTGTTCGAGCGCTTCTGGCGCGGCGCGGCGGGACAGCACGAGGGCACCGGCTTCGGCATCGGGCTCGCCCTCGCCAAATGGATCATCGACCGCCACGGCGGTCGGATCGACATAGAAAGCAAGACCGGCCGGGAGGAGGGGGCGCGAAGCGGCACCTGCGTGACGATCCGCCTTCCCTCGCCTGAGACCGACATCCGCCTGGAGGCCGCCCAATGACCATTCTCATCGTCGAGGACGATCCCGATATCGGGTCGTTGCTGCGCCGGGGCTTCGCCTCGGAGAGCTATCAGGTCGAGCTCGTCGGCGACGGCGAGGAGGCGCTGAAGGCCGCCAACGGCAAGCCGCTGGAGGCGATCATCCTCGACGTGATGCTGCCGGGGCGCTCCGGCATCGAGGTCTGCCGCGCCCTGCGCGCCGGCGGCCAGACCGCGCCCATCATCATGCTGTCCGCCCGCTCCAGCGTGAACGAGCGCACCGAGGGCCTGCTGGCCGGCGCGGACGACTATATCGTCAAGCCCTTCGCCTTCGAGGAGCTGCTGGCGCGGGTGCGGGTGCAGGCGCTGCGCCGGACCAATGACGACGCGGAGCCGCGGGTCCTGACCGCCGGATCGCTGACGCTCGACCTCGAGACCCGGCAGGCGCAGATCGGCGCGACGCGTGTTCGTCTGACCGAACGTGAAGTGGAACTATTGGCGCTGCTGATGCGTCATGCCGGGGAACCGCTGGCGCGCGCCGACATCTTCACGGCCCTGTGGGCCGGCCATGGCGGCGCCTCGCTCAACGTGGTCGACGTCTATGTCGGCTATCTCCGCCACAAGCTGGCGGAAGCACTGCCGGAAGGGGTGCACATGATCGTCACCGTGCGCGGTCGCGGCTTCATGTTCGAGCCGGAGCCGGTCTGAGGCGGATTCGCGCGGACCGGGCGCGCACGATGAAGGATCTGGTGTGGCATAATGTAGACCTGGAATGACGTTCCAGGTCAATTCCCGAAGCAATACTTGACGTCTTCGGGAATAATCACCACACTCATTCATGCGGTAAAACAACCGCAAGTCCATAGAGCTTCTTATGATTTTCTTAGAAGCAACGTGGAAAGCAACAGACTGAGGAGGATGAAATGGCCTGGAACACTCCGCGTATCGTCGAAGTCTGCGTCGGCATGGAAGTCAACGCCTATATGCCGGCGGACTTCTGAGCCTTGAGGGGCCGGCCGGCGCGGTTCTGACCTGCTGAAGCTCATGACCGCGTCCCGCCTGCGCCTCATCGTGCTCGGCTCGGCAGCCGGCGGGGGATTCCCCCAATGGAACTGCCGATGCCCTGTTTGCACCCTCGCCTGGGATGGTGATCCCCGTGTCCGCCGCCGGACCCAGTCGTCCATAGCGGTCACCGCGGATGGCGAGAGGTGGGCATTGGTGAATTGCGCACCGGAGATCCTTGCGCAAATTCAAGCTGTGCCGGCATTGCATCCGCGAGGAGGCCGCCGGCATACGCCGGTGGCCTCCGTGCTGCTCACCAACGCCGATATCGACCATGTCGCCGGGCTGCTCAGCCTGCGTGAGGGGCAGCCCTTTGCGCTGATGGCGACGCCGTCCGTGCATGGCGTGCTCGGCGCCAACAGCGCGTTTGACGTGCTGGCCGAGGGAATTGTGGAGCGCCGCGCCGTGGAGCTCGGAACCTCGTTCGAACTGGTGGCCGGTGTCACCGCGACGATCTTTCCGGTGCCCGGCAAGATCGCGCTCTATCTCGAGGCGCGCGAGGAGGCCGAGAAGGGCCGCCTCGCCACCGATATCGAGGGCGAGCAGACCATCGGCGTCGAGCTGAAGGCCGGCGACCGGCGCGTCCTCTACATTCCCGGCTGCGCCATGGTCACGCCCGCCCTCGCCGAGCGCATGGCGGGCGCCGACGCCGTGCTGTTCGACGGCACGCTGTGGCGCGACGACGAGATGATCCGCGCCGGGCTCAGCGCCAAGACCGGGCATCGCATGGGCCATATGAGCATGTCCGGCCCGGACGGGTCGATGGCGGCGCTGGCGGATATCGGCATCGGCCGGCGCGTCTACCTGCACATCAACAACACGAATCCGGTGCTGATCGACGGCTCGCCCGAGCGCGTCGAAGCCAACCGGGCCGGCTGGGAAATAGCCGAGGACGGGATGGAGATCGCCCTATGACCGCGCTGATGACGCCCGACGAGCTGGAGGCACGCCTGCGCGATGTCGGCCGGCGGCGCTACCACAACCTGCACCCGTTTCACCGCCTGCTGCATGACGGCAAGCTGGATCTCGGGCAGGTCCAGGCCTGGGCGCTGAACCGTTTTTTCTACCAGGCGATGATCCCGGTGAAGGATTCCTCCGTCCTCGCCCGCATGGAGGAGCCCGAGCTGCGCCGCGTCTGGCGCCAGCGGATCATCGACCATGACGGCGATCACGAAGGCGAGGGCGGCATCGCCCGCTGGATCAAGCTGACCGACGGGCTCGGCCTCGACCGGGACTATGTCACCTCGCTGCGCGGCCTGCTGCCGGCCACCCGTTTCGCGGTGGAGGCCTATGTCCACTTCGTGCGCGAGAAGAGCCTTCTGGAGGCGATCGCTTCCTCGCTCACCGAAATGTTCTCGCCCGGCATCATCGGCGAGCGTGTCGCCGGCATGCTGAAGAACTATGATTTCGTCTCCAGCGAGACGCTGGCCTATTTCGAGAAGCGCCTGACGCAGGCCCCGCGCGATGCGGATTTCGCACTCGACTACGTGAAGCAGCACGCGCGCACGCCCGAGCAGCAGGAGGCCGCGATCCGCGCGCTGGAGTTCAAATGCGACGTGCTGTGGGTGCAGCTCGACGCGCTCTACTTCGCCTATGTCGATCCGAAGATGGCCTATCCGGGCGCCTTCGAGCCGAAGGAAAAGCGATGACCGTCATTCCCGCCACTGCCGTTCCCCGTCTCGTGCGCGGCGTGCGCCTGCGTCACGACGAGGCACGCGGGCAATGGGTGCTGCTGGCGCCCGAGCGCGTGCTGAACCCGGATCCGGTGGCGGTCGAAATCCTGAAGAAGGTCGATGGCACGCGCTCGGTCGAGGTCATCATCGACGAGCTGGTGAGCGCCTTCACCGTGGACCGCGAGCGGGTGGCGAGCGATGTCGACGCCTTCCTCGCCGGGCTGAAGGAGAAGGGGCTGATCGAGACCATGCCCTCGCCGATCGGGGATGCCGCATCATGAACGTGATCGCCGAACCGCGCCCTGCCGTCTCCACCCGCCCCGCGCCGCCCGCGCCCTACGGGATGCTGGCGGAGCTGACCCATCGCTGCCCGCTGCAGTGCCCCTATTGCTCGAACCCGGTCGAGCTCGACCGGCGCAATGTGGAGCTCGACACCGAGACCTGGCTGCGGGTGTTCAGCGAGGCGGCCCGGCTCGGCGTGCTGCAGGTGCACCTGTCCGGCGGCGAGCCGACGGCGCGGCGCGATCTCGAGGCCATGATCCGCCATTGCGTCGAGGTCGGCCTCTACACCAACCTCATCACCGCCGGCGTCGGGCTCACCCCCGAGCGCCTCGCCGCCATCTCGGAAGCGGGCATCGACCATGTCCAGCTCTCCTTCCAGGGCGCGGATGCGGCGATGACCGACCATGTGTCGAACTTCAAGGGCGCGCATGAGCGCAAGCTCGCCGTCGCGCGCGAGGTGCGCCGGCTCGGCCTGCCGCTCACCGTCAACTCGGTGGTGCACCGGGCGAACATCGAGCAGATCCCGGCCTTCATCGAGCTGGCGCTGGAGCTCGGCGCCAAGCGCATCGAGATCGCCCACGCGCAGTATTACGGCTGGGCGCTGCGCAACCGGCAGGCGCTGATGCCGACGCGCGAGCAGGTGTTCCGCGCGCTGGACGTGGTCGAGGAGGCGCGGGTCCGGCTCAAGGGCCGGCTCACCATCGACGCCGTGGTGCCGGACTATTACGCGCGCTACCCCAAGCCCTGCATGAACGGCTGGGGCCGGCAGTCGCTCAACGTCACGCCCTCGGGCAAGGTGCTGCCCTGCCACGCGGCCGAGACCATTCCCAGCCTCGAATTCTGGAACGTGCGCGAGCATTCGCTGCAGGAGATCTGGGTCGAGTCGCCGGCCTTCAACGCCTTTCGCGGCACCGACTGGATGCCCGAGCTGTGCCGCTCGTGCGAGCGCAAGGAGATCGACTGGGGCGGCTGCCGCTGCCAGGCGATGGCGATCGCGGGCGATGCCGCCGAGACCGATCCCGCCTGCCACAAATCCCCGCTGCACGCGCATCTGCTCGCCCTCGCCGAGGAGGACTCCCACTCGCGCGTGAACGGCTACGACTACCGGCGCTATCTCACGGAGCGCGACCAATGACCGGCGCGCGGCGCGGCGCGACCGGCGGGCACAAGAACATCGGGTGTTTCATGAAGCATGTCGCCGCCGGCCTCGGGGCCGGTCTCCTCGCTCTCTCCCTCACCGCGCTGCCCTCGTTCGCCGCGCCGTCCGCGACCGAGCTGTTCTTCGACACGCCCTATCTGATGCAGGTCGCGCCGGGCACGACGCTCGACTACCGCTACAGGCACAAATCCACCGAGGAGCGCCTCGGCGAGAGCTTCGACGAGACCATGGCGATGGACGTGACGGCGGACCCGCAGGACGCCTCCGGCCGGGTTGCCGACGTCGAGATCACGCGCGGCACGCGCGAGAGCGAGGCCGGGCCGTTCCCGAGCATGAAGGGCAACCCGATCGCGCTGGTGCTGCTGGAGCGCGAGGTGCGCGAGATGGCGCAGCTCACCAAGGGCAGCCCGTTCTACCTGCGCAACCGGCTGCGCGAGCATCTCGCCAGTGCCGCGGTCGAGCCGGCGAGCTTCGAATTCGACGGCAGGAAGGTCGAGGGGTGGCGGATGACCATGGTGCCGTTCGCCGAGGACCCGAACAGGGACAAGCTCGCCGAGCTGGTGGGCCGGCGCTACGAGTTCCTGTTCTCCGACGCCGTGCCGGGCGGGCTCTATTCCATCGACGTCGTCACGCCCAAGGCGGACGGCTCGTCCAACATCATCGAGACAAGCCTCACCCTGACCGGGGCGCGTGCGCCGGCGGCGAAGGAGGCGGGAGGAGGGACCCCATGAGCCACGCCACACGCCGCCAGTCCGGCAGCCGCATCACTCTCGGCCGAGCCGCGCGTTCGATCGCCGGCGCGGTGCTCGCCATGTCGCTGTCGGCGGCGCCGGCCTTCGCGCAGGACGCGATGTCGGGCGCGACGCTGTCGCCGATGCCGGCCGGGCCGAGCAAGCCCGCCCCGCAGGCGCCGAATGCCGGGCTCGTCAACGACTATCCCACCATCGCGCGCGCCGACTACGTGTTCGGCTGCATGGCGGCGAACGGGCAGACCCGGACGGCGCTGGAGAAGTGCTCCTGCTCGATCGACACCATCGCGACCATCCTGCCCTACAAGAAGTATGAGGAGGCCGAGACCATCCTCAGCGTCGGGCAGGTGTCGGGCCAGCAGGCGGAACTGTTCCGCTCGACCGCGATGTTCCGCGACATCGTCGCCGATCTGCGCCGGGCGCAGGCGGAAGCCGAGATCACCTGCTTCTACTGAGCCGGACGCCTTTCCGGCCCGGCTGAACATCAAGACATCCCGCGCGGTCCTGCCGGATCGCGCGGGATGTTCTTTTGCAGCAGAGGCGCGTGGCCGTCAGCCGGCCGGCTTCAGGTCGCCCTTGAACGTGCGCCCGTCGGTGTCGCCCGCGTCGACATGGATCTCCTTGCCGGAGGGCTCGTAGGAGAAGCGGATCGCCGGGTCTTCGCTCAGCGAGATGCCGCCGACCATGGAGAAGACCAACTCGTCGCCCTGCTTCACCTCGATGCTGTCGACGAACTTCGCGGGGATGTAGAGCCGCGTGACCTGATCCATCTGCAGCCCGGAATAGTTGGGATGGCGGATCATGAGCTGGAGCTGGGAGAAGCGGTTCGCCTTGGTGGCGTCGCCCTCCTTGCCCGGGCCGACGACGCGCAGCTTCATCTGGCCGATATTCTTCAGCGCGTTCTCCTCGTCCTTCATCGCTGGAGCGGAGCAGCCGCCCGAGGCCTTCACGAAGCGCTCGGTCATGTAGAGCCCGCCGTCGCTGAGCTCGGCGATGGCGCGCACGTAGGAATAGGAATTCACCCGCAGCCGCGTGCCGAGCGTCACGTCGTGGCGCGCGCCGCCGAAGGTGAAGGTGGCGGCGACGGGGGCGGGGTTCTCGTCGACGATCAGGGTGAGCTTCTTCACCGTCCGGCTGTCGCCTTCGGGCAGCGCCACCTCGATCGAGATCGGCACCATGGCCGCGTCCTCGGCGCGGGTCGGGGCATCGAGCCGGACCAGCGGGCTCGCGGCCTCGATCGGCCGTTCGCCGAACACGTCCGGCTTGAGGGCGTTCCAGGTCTCCTCGCTTCCCGCCTCCTGCGCCCCGGCGGCGGAGAAGGTGAGCGCGGAGAAGAAGAGGACGGCGAGAACGAGGCGCAGCCGGTGGCGCATCGTGTGACGTGTGCTGCCAGTATGCGCAGTTGTGCGAGACATGGCTTGGCTCCCGGAGTATCGCCGGGTCGTTTCCTGCCCGGCCTTTACGTAAATCATACGCCGAACGGGCGTGAAATGCAGGCACAATGATGCGAGCGTCGGACGGGACGCTCTGACGCAGGGAGCCGCGAAGGGGCGGCGAATGGGCATCGACGTGCCGGTACCGGATGACTTTACGGCCGCTCTGCGGCACAACCGCTTTCCCGAGATATCGCGATCACGCATCGTCCATCGGGCGACGGTGCGACGTGCGCGTGCGAGAGCCATGGCGAGCGAGGCAAGATGACCACCATCCAGACGCCGGCCCTGCTCAGCTTCACCATCGCGATCCTCGTGTTCTTCGCCGGAGCGAGCATCAATCGCGTGGTGCCGGTGCTGCGCGCCTTCAACATTCCCGAGGCCGTGACCGGCGGCCTGCTGGCGGCGCTGGGGACGCTCGCGGCCTACCGTTTCTTCGACACCGAGATCGCCTTCGCGCTCGAGGCGCGCGACATGCTGCTGCTGTACTTCTTCACCGGCATCGGCCTCAACGCGAAGCTCGACGACCTGATCTCGGGCGGGCGGCCGCTGATCGTGCTGCTGGGGCTGACGCTGGTCTACCTCGTGATCCAGAACCTGATCGCCGCCGCCAGCGTTTCGGTGCTGGAACTGCCCGAGGGGCTCGCCGTGTTCCTCGGCTCGGCCTCGCTCATCGGCGGGCACGGCACCACCATCGCCTGGGCGCCGCTGATCTCGGAGCGCTTCAACCTGTCGAACGCGCTGGAGGTCGGCATCGCCACGGCGACGCTCGGCCTCGTCATGGCGAGCCTCGTCGGCGGGCCCATCGCCCGCTACCTCATCACGCGCTTCGCGCTGAAGGGGCCGCAGGCCGAGGTGGACGTGATCGGCCTGCCGGAGAAGGACGATCGGACGGCGCGCAACGATGTGAGCCATGTGAGCCTGCTGCGCACCGTGCTGGTGCTGAACGTCGCGATCCTGATCGGCTACGCCGTCGACGAGGCGATGGCGGAGGTGGCGCTTAAGCTGCCGCTGTTCGTGGTCTGCCTGCTGGTCGCGATCGTGATGACCAACGTGGTGCCGCGGCTGTTTCCACGCATGATCTGGCCGACGCGTACCCGCGCGCTGGCGCTGGTCTCCGACCTGTCGCTGAACGTGTTCCTGGCCATGTCGCTGATGAGCATGCAGCTCTGGACGCTGGGCGGGCTCGGCCCGGCGCTGGTGCTTGTGCTGGCGTTGCAGACGCTGGCGGCGGTGGCCTACATCATCTTCATCGTCTTCCCGGCCATGGGGAAGAACTACGAGGCCGCCGTCATCTCGGCCGGCTTCACCGGCATCAGCCTGGGGGCGACGCCCACCGCGATCGCCAACATGACGGCCGTGACGAAAACGCATGGCGCCGCACCCCGCGCCTTCATCATTTTGCCGCTGGTTTCGGCGTTCTTCATCGACATCGCCAATGCCGCGGTCATCGGCTATCTCGCCCGCTGACCCCGGTTTCGGCTTCGATTCGATCAAGGGACCTGACCATGCTGACTCGCCGTTCGCTGCTCTCCCTGCTTGCCGCCGCCGCGGCGGCGGTTCCCCTCGGCCTCGCCGGCACGGACGATGCCGAGGCGCAGGTCGTCGTCGTCGCGCCGCCGCGTCCCCGGCGCGAGGTGCGCCCGGCGCCGCGGCGCGGCTGGGTGTGGGTACCGGGCTACTGGAACTGGCGCGGCGGCCGCTGGGTCTGGGTCTCCGGCCAGTGGATCCGCGCCCGTCCGGGATTCCGCTATGTCGGCCCGAGCTGGGCGCGGCGCGGGCGGGGCTGGGTCTACGTGCCCGGCCGCTGGGTGCGCATCTGATCGCGGGCGCGGCGCGGGCGGTCGTGAACCGCCCGCCTTGCCCTGCGCCGATCGCTGCCGAAATCGCCGACGACAGGCCCTCCGCCCGGCGCCGTTCCGGGCGGAGGGCGCATCCATGCCGGCGCGCCCTGGACGGACGGAGCGGGCTGGCCGTTTCCGTTTAACGAATTATCGCGTTGGGCTAAAAACATAAATCGGCATATTGTGCTGCACATATATATCACTCTATCATTCCTGCGCAGCGGTGGAGGAATGACGTGCTGAAACTCGGCTACAAGGCATCGGCGGAGCAGTTCGACGCCCGCCAACTGATCGACTTCACGGTCGCGGCGGAGCGCTCCGGCTTCGACTCGGCGTTCATCAGCGACCATTTCCAGCCCTGGCGGCACACGGGCGGCCACGCGCCGGCGGCGATCGCCTGGCTCGGCGCGGCCGGCAGCGCGACCTCGCGCATCGTGCTCGGCACCAGCGTGCTCACCCCGACCTTTCGCCACCACCCCTCCATGGTCGCGCAGGCCTTCGGCACGCTGGGCCAGCTCTTTCCCGGACGCGTCGTGCTCGGCGTTGGCTCGGGCGAGTCGCTGAACGAGGTGCCCGCGACCGGCGCGCCCTGGCCGGAGATGAAGGAGCGCTTCGCCCGCCTGCGCGAGGCCGTGCGCCTGATCAAGCAGCTCTGGAGCGAGGAGCGGGTGAGCTTCGAGGGCGAGTATTACCGCACCGAGCGCGCCACCATCTATGACCGTCCCGAGCGGCCGGTGCCGATCTATGTCGCCGGCGCCGGGCCGATGGTGGCGAAGTTCGCCGGCCGGGTCGGCGACGGCTTCATCTGCACCAGCGGCAAGCCGATGGAGCTCTACACCGACACGCTGCTGCCGAATGTCGCCGCCGGGCTTGAAGCCTCGGGGCGGCCGTCCGACACTTACGACCGCATGATCGAGATGAAGGTCTCGTTCGATACCGACAAGGCGCGCGCTCTCGCCGATACGCGCCTGTGGGCGGCGCTCGCGCTCTCGCCGGAGGAGAAGATGTCGGTCGAGGACCCGCTGGAGATGGAGAAGCTCGCCGACGCGCTGCCGGTGGAGCGGGCGGCGCGGCGCTGGATCGTCTCCGACGACCCGGAGGAGCATGTCGAGAGGATCCGGCCCTATGTCGAGCTCGGCTTCAACCATCTGGTCTTCCACGCCCCGGGCGAGGACCAGGAGCGCTTCCTCAAGCTCTATTCGGAGCAGGTGATGCCGCGGCTGCGCGCCGCCTTCGGCTGAGCGATGCAGGCACCCGCGCGGCTCGAACTGATCGCCTTGCCAGGCCTGCCCATGGTGCGGCCGGGCGACGATCTCGCGGCGCTGCTGGCGCAGGCGCTCGCCGGTGCGGGGCTGGAGCTGCGTGCGGGCGACGTGCTGGTGCTGGCGCAGAAGATCGTCTCCAAGGCCGAGGGGCGGCTGGTTCGCCTCGCCGAGGTGACGCCCTCGGCCGACGCGATGGCGCTCGCGGAGGAGACTGGCAAGGACCCGGCGCTGGTGGAGCTGATCCTCTCCGAAAGCCGGCGCGTGGTGCGACGGCGGCCGGGCGTGCTGATCGTCGAGCACCGGCTGGGCTTCATCATGGCCAATGCGGGCATCGACCAGTCGAATGTCGGGGAGGGGATGGCACTGCTGCTGCCGGCCGATCCCGACACCAGCGCCGAACGGCTTCGCGCGGCGCTCGGCGCCCCGACGGGCGTCGGCGTGGTGATAAACGACAGCTTCGGTCGGCCGTGGCGGCGCGGCACGGCGGGCGTCGCCATCGGCGCAGCGGGCCTGCCGGCGCTGGTCGACCGGCGCGGCGAGGCCGACCTGTTCGGTCGGCCGTTGCAGGTGACGATGATCGCGCTCGCCGACGAGATCGCCGCCACCGCCTCGCTGCTGATGGGGCCGGCGGCGGAAGGCCGGCCGGCGGTGCTGGTGCGTGGCCTTTCCTGGTCCGCGCCGGCGAGCCCGGCGGCGACACTGATCCGGCCCGAGGAAGAGGACCTGTTCCGATGAAGGTGGTGGCGATTTCGGGCGGCATCGGCGGGGCCAAGCTGGCGCTGGGGCTCGACCGCGTGCTGCCGCCCGGCGCGCTGACGGTGATCGCCAATACGGGCGACGACTTCCACCATCTCGACCTGCACGTCTCGCCGGACATCGACACGCTGCTCTACACGCTCGCCGGCCTCGACGACCCGGTGCGCGGCTGGGGCCGGAAGGACGAGACCTGGACCTTCATGCAGGCGCTGGAGCAGCTCGGCGGCGAGACCTGGTTCCGGCTCGGCGACGGCGACCTCGCCACCCATGTCGAACGCACGCGCCTTCTCGGGGCGGGGGCGAGCCTCAGTGCGGTCACGGCGGAGCTCGCGCGGCGGCTCGGCCTCGCCTCGGCGATCGTGCCGATGAGCGACCAGCCGGTGCGCACGAGGGTGGAGACGGACGAGGGCTGGCTCGACTTCCAGCACTATTTCGTGCGCCGGCAGTGCCAGCCGCGCGTGCTCGGCCTCGCCTTCGAGGGGGCTGCCGCCGCGCGTCCGGCGGAGGCGGCGCTGGAGGCGCTGGCCGATCCGGCGCTGGCGGCGGTCGTGATCTGCCCGTCCAACCCCTATCTCAGCGTCGACCCGATCCTCGCCGTGCCGGGCCTGCGAACAGCGATCGAGGCCAGCCGGGCGCCGGTCATCGCGGTGTCGCCCGTCATCGGCGGGCAGGCGGTGAAGGGGCCGACGGTCAAGATGATGGGCGAGCTGGGCCTCGACCCCTCCGCGGCGACGGTGGCCGCGCATTATCGCGGGCTGGCCGACATCTTCGTGCTCGACGAGACCGATGCCGGTCTCGACATCGGCGCCGGCCTGGAGCGGGCCGTCGCGCCCACACTGATGCGCACGCTCGAGGACAAGACGCGGCTCGCGCGCTTCGTGCTGGAACGGGCGGGCAAAACCCCATGAATACCGGCGCGGCGGGCATCTGGGCGGTGGTGCCGGTGAAGGAGGTCGCCCTCGCCAAGCAGCGCCTAGCGAGCAGCCTGCCGCCTTCCCTGCGGCAGGCGCTGGTGCGGGCGATGATGCGCGACGTGCTGGCGGCGCTGCAGGCGGCGCGCGGGCTCGCCGGGACGGTGGTTGTCACGGCCGACGCGGAAGCCGGCCTGCTGGCACGCGAGCACGGGGCGCGGCTGATCTTCGAGCGGTCGGTGCGCGGGCTCAACCTCGCGGTCGCCGAGGCCGCGACGCGCCTGCGGGTCGACGGTGCGGCGGGGATGCTGGTGCTTCCCGCCGACATTCCCTCGGTGACGCCGCTCGAGATCTCCGACCTCGTGGCGCGCCACACGCGCACGCCGGGGGTGAGCCTCGTGCCGGCCCATGACGGGCAGGGGACGAATGCGCTCCTCGTTTCGCCGCCGGACCTGATGACCTTCTCCTACGGCCCGATGAGCTGCTCGCTGCACGCGGGGTCGGCGCAGGCGCTTGGGATCGCGCCCGTGGTTCACGATCCCGCCCGCTTTCCCGGCCTCGCCCTTGACGTCGACCTGCCACGGGACATCGAGCGCCTCGAGCGCCTCGCATCGACCACCCGCACCCGCCGCCTGCTGGAGGCGGAAGGGCTGCTGGGCGCGCGAGCCCGCGACCCGGCCATCCGCCACCAATGAGGGATAAGTGACATGGCGCGTTTCGTTCTGGTCCACGGATCGTTCCACGGCGCCTGGTGCTGGCACCGCCTCGTGCCGCTGCTGGAGGAGCAGGGCCATGAGGTGATCGCGCCCAACCTTCCCGGTAGCGGCGGCGATACGGCGCCCCTGGAGAATGCCGATCTCGCCAGCTACGCGACCCGCATCGCCAGCATGATCGACACGCTGCGCGGGCCGCTGATCCTGGTCGGCCACAGCATGGGCGGCATCGTCTCCTCGCAGGTGGCGGAGTGGCGCCCGCACCGCATCGCGGCGACGGTCTACATCAACGGGCTGATGCTGCGCCCGGGCGAGAGCCTCGTCAGCTTCCTCGAGGCGCATGCGCATCTCGGCGTCGAGGACCTGGTGCTGAAGAACATGCAGGTGGCGCCGGACGGGGAGACCGCCAGCTTCCCCGCCTCGGCCGCGCCGGAGGTGTTCTACAACAGCTGCACCGACGAGGACGCCGCGTGGGCGACGGGCCAGCTCCGCCCGCAGCGGCTGAAGGTCTATTCCGATCCGCTCGCGCTCACGCCCGAGCGCTTCGGCTCGGTGCGCCGCTTCTATGTCGAGGGCCGGCGGGACAACGCCGTCTCCCTTGCCTACCAGCGATCTATGGTTGACTATACAGCCTGCGAGGAAGTGTTCTCGCTGGACGGCGATCATTCGCCCTTCCTCTCGGCGCCGAACGCCCTTGCGGGTATGCTCGAGGACGTCGCGCGGCGCTCGCTTTGAAGGCGTTATCGAGCGTGATCGCAAAGGGAGCAAACAGGTCGAATTTGCCCGATTATTGGGCAGATCGCCGGGCCGGTGCCCTTAAGGGAACCCGGTTATCCTGAGTTTCTATACACCAGCACATTCTGGCACAGAACTTGGATTGATCATTGGCATAGCCTCTGGAGTGCCCAATGTCGTCAATCGCGTTCACATCCGTCTTCAAGCGCTACGGGGAGGTCGAGGCGGTCAAGCAACTCGACCTTGCATGTGCCGCCGGCGAGATGCTGGCGCTGCTGGGCCCGTCGGGCTGCGGCAAGAGCACCACGCTGAAGATGGCCGCGGGCATCGAGAGCGTCTCCGAAGGCGAGATCTATTTCGGCGAGCGGCCGGTCTCGCGCCTCGCCCCGGGCGAGCGCAATATCGCCATGGTGTTCGAGGACTACGCGCTCTACCCGAACATGACGGTGTGGGAGAACGTCGCCTTTCCGCTCAAGATACGGGGCATCGGCGGGCAGCCCGCTTCCGAGCGCATCGGCGAGGTGCTCCAGCTTCTCGGCCTGCGGCAGATGGCGGACCAGCCGGTGCGCGGCCTTTCCGGCGGCGCGATGCAGCGCGTCTCCATCGGCCGCGCGCTGGTCCGCGACCCTGAAGTTATCCTGTTCGACGAGCCGCTCTCGCATCTCGATGCCGACCAGAAGGTGCAGCTTCGCGCCGAGATCAAGCGGCTGCAGAAGCTGCGGCAGGTGACCTCCATCCTCGTCACCCACGACCAGACCGAGGCCATCGCCATGGCCGACCGGGTCGCGGTGATGAATCACGGCGTGCTCCAGCAGGTGGGCGCGCCGCAGGAGCTCTATGAGCGTCCGGCCAACCTGTTCGTGGCCAACTTCATCGGCGAGCCGCCGATGAACCTGATGGCCGCTGAGTTCGGGGCCGATGGCGCGATCGTCGGCGCCGGCTGGGCGGCGAAGCTCGACGCGGCCCGCCTGCCGGCGGTCGCCGCCAAGGGCGAGGGTGGGGCGATCGTGGCCGGCATCCGGCCGGAGAACATCGCGGTGCGCGCGCCCGACATGGACGGGCAGGCGCGCGGCACCATCGCCTATCGCGAGCCGCGCGGCGACGCCGACGTGCTCACCGTGGTGCTGGAAAGCCAGAGCGGCGGCGCCGACACGCTGGTCGCCGAGATCGTCGGGCCCTCGCCCTGGCGCGCCGGCGACCGGGTCGCGCTCGGCATCGACGTCGGCAAGCTGCTCGTCTTCGACGCCACAAGCGGGCGCAACCGGGAGGCGCTGCAATGAACGTCGCCGTCCGCACCGGCCTCATCGCGCGAGGCCTCAGCAAGAGCTTCACCCACAAGGTGCTGCACGATGTCGGCATCGAGGTCGCGCCCGGCGAGCTCCTCGCCGTCACCGGCCCCTCGGGCGCCGGCAAGACGACGCTCGCGCGCATCCTCGCCGGCCTCGAGCGGCCGGAGACCGGCAGCGTCTCGCTCGGCGGGCGCGATCTCGCCGCCATTCCGGCCGGGCAGCGGCGCGTCGCGCTGATGTTCGAATCCTACGCGCTCTATCCGCACCTCACCGTGCGCGGCAACGCGCTCTCGCCGCTGCAGGCGCCGGGCGGGCGGCTCGATGCCGCCTCGGCGAACCGGCGCGTCGACGAGGTGCTGGAGCTGCTGGAGATCCGCCACCTCGGCGAGCGGCTGCCCGGCGCGCTGTCGGGCGGGCAGAAGCAGCGCGTCGCGCTGGCGCGGCTGCTGGTGCAGGCGCCCGACCTCTACATGCTGGACGAGCCCATCTCCCATCTCGACGCCAAGCTGCGGCACAAGCTGCGCGGCGAGATCCGGCGCCGCCTCTCGGCCCAGAGCGCGCCGAGCATCTGGCTGACGCCGGACGGCATGGAGGCGCTGTCGGTCGGCGACCGGGTGGTGGTGCTCGACCAGGGCCGGGTTGAGCAGGTCGGCACGCCGGAAGAGATCTGGCTGAAGCCCGCCAGCACCCGCGTCGCCCGGCTGCTCGGCGATCCGCCGATGAACCTCGTCGACGGCGCGCTCCAGCGCGAGGGCGACGTGCTGTTCTTCACCCGCCGGGGCATGCGCATCGCCCTGCCGCCGGCGCTGGCCGCCGCGGCCGCCAAGGCGGCCGGCGAGGAGGTGACCCTCGGCGTGCGCCCGGACGGCATCGGCTTCGCCGAGCCCGGCGCGCCGGGCACGCTGAGCGCGGAAATCTACTCCAACGAGCCCTTCGGCAAGCACGCCATCGTCACGCTCGACCTCGGCACGCTGCTGGCCAAGGCGAAGACGTCCATGGCGACGGCCGCCGCGCTGGGCGAGGGGGAGGGCGAAGGCATCGGCCGAGAGATCGGCCTCACCATTCCGGACGAGGGACTTGTCCTGTTCGACGGATCGACGGGTCGGGCGCTGTCCGGCAATTGACGGGCGCATGCCGCCAACGAGCAACAAGAGGGGAAGAGCGAATGATGCGTAAGACCTGGTGTTTCGCCGCCGCCTTGGCGGCAACGACGGCGCTGGTCGCGCCGTTGACGAGCGCCGCCCGGGCGGATGACAGCTTCTATGCGGAAGCGGGCAAGCCCTATGCGGGCACGACCATCCGCGTGCTGGACGAGATCACGCCGCTGCAGGAGACGCTGTCCAAGATCGTGCCGGATTTCGAGAAGGAAACCGGCATCAAGGTCGAGTGGGAGCTGCTGAACCACTTCGAGGTGATCAACAAGGGCCAGGCGGACATGCTGTCCGGCCGCGGCCACTATGACGCGATCATGCTGCACGGCGCCCAGCTCGGCCCCATGCTTTCGGCCGGCGTCATCATGCCGCTCGACAAATTCGTCGCCGACTCCAAGCTGTCGGATCCGGGCATGAACGTGGCCGACTTCATCGCCACGCCCTACAAGACCACGGCCTTCTTCGAGGGCAAGCAGTACGGCTTCATCAACTGGAACTACAACCACGTCTATTGGGCGCGCGAGGACCTTCTCAGCAATCCCGAGGAGATGGCGGCGTTCAAGGCCAAGTACGGCTATGACCTCGGCCCGGCGAAGACCATCGAGCAGATGCGCGACATCGCCGAGTTCTTCACCCGCAAGAAGGGCGAGAAGCTCGCCGGCAAGCCGCTCGAGAGCGATTTCTATGGAATCGTGCTCGAGGGCATCAAGGGCGGTTCGACCTTCTCGAACCTGTGGGTGAACTTCATCGAGAACTATGGCGGCGACCTGCTCGACGACAAGGGCATGCCGAACTTCGACACCCCCCAGGTCGTGGCCGCGCTGAAGATGTGGCGCGAGCTGTGGACCTTCGCCCCGCCCGGCATCGCCGAATACTCGCTCGTCGACGTGCCCACCGTCATGGGCAACGGCATCGCCGCCCAGTCGCTGGCCTGGTCGGACTTCGTGCTCGGCATCGACAAGCCCGGCGTGTCGCCCTACGCGGGCAAGTTCATCTACGGCCCGATCCCCGCCAAGGCGGGCAACGAGGCCCATCGCCACGCCGACGCCGAGCCGTCGGTGACCGTCATCAACGCGGCCAGCGAGCATCCCGAAGCGACCTTCCTGTTCCTGGAATGGCTCGCCTCGAAGAAGCAGCAGGACAAGCTGATCGAGATGGGCGAGGGCGGCGTGCCGATCCGCGAGAGCTCCTGGGCGCTTCCCGCGATCAAGGATAGCGACAACCCGACGCTGTTCGCCGCGATGAAGTCTTCGCTCGACGTCGCCAAGGCGCGCCCGAAGATGGAGAAGTACCCGGAGATCATCGACGCCATGAGCGGCATCGCCCAGGAGGTCGGCCTCGGTCAGATGACGCCCGAGCAGGGCGCCAAGGAAGGCCAGGCCATCCTGGTGAAGCTCTGCGGCGGAAAGTCCTGCACGCTCCCCGAGTGATCCCCGACCCGGGATGGGGGCGCCCGCGCCCCCGTTCCTCCACCGTTTCCGCCGACCGGCCGGTCACCTGTGACCGTGCCGGTCGGCGATCCTCTCGAACCGTCACGGAGAGACGTTCATGTCGGCGACGACGGAGGCCGCCCCCGCCCATGTGTCCACTCCGCAAGGGCTGCGCGAGCGCGTCTGGTACCCCTATATTCTGATCGCCCCGTCGATGATCATGCTGGTGGTCGTCTCGCTGGTGCCGTTCATCTACGCCATCTATCTGAGCTTCCATCAGGCGAAGTTCGGCCGGGTGCGTGACTTCATCTGGTTCGACAACTACGCCACGCTGCTGTCCGACGAGCGGTTCTGGAACTCGATCGGCGTCGCCGCGACCTTCGTGTTCATCGCAGTGCCGATCGAATTCATGCTCGGCCTGATCGGCGCGCTGGTGCTGAACCAGAACGTGCGCGGGCGCTCGGTGCTGGTGCCGCTGCTGTTCATGCCCACCATGATGGCGCCGATCGTCGTCGGCCTGCTGTGGAAGATCATGCTCGCCGGTTCGTGGGGGTTCTTCTCCTACAACGTGCTGGAGCGCTTCAACATCCTGACCGACACCTCGGTCTTCGCCTCGCCCGATCTGGCGCTCTACGCGCTGATCTTCGTCGACATCTGGCAGTGGACGCCGTTCATGATGCTGGCCTTCTTCGCCGGCCTGCAGGCGCTGCCGCTGGGTCCCTACCGCGCCGCCGCGGTGGACGGGGCCAACCCGGTGCAGATCTTCTTCCACATCACCCTGCCGATGATGACGCCGCTGCTCGCGGTGATCGGGCTGCTGCGCTTCATCGACGCCTTCAAGGTGTTCGACACCATCTACATCCTCACCAATGGCGGTCCCGGCACCTCGACCGAAACGCCCTCGATCCTCGCCAACAAGATGACCTTCGAGTTCTGGAACATCGGCGAGGCCTCGGCGCTGGCGGTGCTGGTGTGGATCGCCTTTTTCGCTTTCTGCACAATCTTCTACCAGGTCGCGAAGAAGCGCCTGAACGCCTTCTGAGGTCCAACATGGCTGAAGCTGTCAATCGCCCCGAGGGCTCGCGCGGTCTGTTCTGGACCACCATCGTCATCGTCTACGCGGCCATCATGCTGTTCCCCATCTTCTGGATGGCGACCATGATGGTGAAGCCCAACGACGCCATGTTCGCGCGCCCGACGCAGTGGCTGTTCGTGCCCACGCTCGACCACTTCACCTATGTGTTCGAGCAGGGCTTCCACTGGAGCCTGCTGACCTCCTTCGTGCTGTGCACGGTGTCGACGGCGCTCGTCGTCGTCATCGGCACGCCGGCCGCCTATGCCTTCGCGCGCTTCGAGATGAAGGCCAAGGACGACCTGTTCCTGTTCATCCTCGGCTCGCGCATGGCCCCGCCCGTGTGCCTCGTGATCCCGTTCTACCTGATCTATGCGAAGGTCGGCCTGCTCGACACCTTCCTCGGCCTGACGCTCGCCTACATGACCTTCAACCTGTCCTTCTATGTCTGGGTGCTGCGCTCCTTCTGCCGCGACCTGCCGGTGGAGCTGGAGGAGGCGGCGGCGCTGGAGGGCTGGTCGAAGGTGCAGATCTTCCGCCGCGTGGTGTTCCCGCTGCTGCGCAATGGCATCGTGGCGACCAGCGTGCTGTGCTTCATCTTCGCGTGGAACGAGTTCCTGTTCGCCTTCATGCTGGGCGGCGACAATGTTCATACGCTGCCGGTCTCGATCCCCAAGCTCATCACCTCGCAGGGCGTGCGCTGGGGCGAGATGGCTGTGGTCGGCATGACGGCGCTGGTTCCCGTGCTCATCGTCGTCTTCATCCTGCAGCGCCACATCGTGCGCGGGCTGACGCTCGGCGCGGTCAAGGGCTGAGGAGGACGAGATGGCCGAACATTATCTTCCCGCCCGTCCGGGCACGGTGAACTGGGGCCAGTGGGACGCCAGCCTGAAGCCGGCCCTCGCCATCAAGTCAGGCGACACGGTGGTGATGGACACGCTCTCCGGCGAGCCGGAGGACATGCCCGACCCGACGCTCGGCTTCACCCCCGTGCCGGGCCAGCGCGAGGTGTTCGAGAACACGTTCCGCGGTCCAGGCCCGCACCTGCTCACCGGCCCGGTGTTCGTGGAGGGGGCCGAGCCGGGCGACGTGCTGGAGGTGCGGCTCAAGGCGATCAGCTTCCGCGCCGATTGGGGCTGGAACATCCAGATGCCGTTCCTCGGCACGCTGCCCGAGGACTTCCCCACGCTCCGGCGCATCCATTTCGGCGTCGACGGCGAGCGTGGCGTCGCCACCATGCCCTGGGGCCAGGAGCTGCCGCTGGAGCCGTTCTTCGGCAATTTCGGCGTCGCGCCGGCGCCGGAATGGGGCCGGCTCTCCTCCACCGAGCCGCGCGTCTTCGGCGGCAACATGGACAACAAGGAACTCGGCGTCGGTTCCACCATCTACTTCCCGGTCTTCACGCCGGGCGCGCTGTTCTCGGCCGGCGACGGGCACGGCCGGCAGGGTGACGGCGAGGTGTGCCTCACCGCCATCGAGACCGCGCTGACGGGTACCTTCGAATTCCATGTGCGCAAGGACATGACGCTCACCACGCCGCGCGCCGAGAAGGCCGATACGTGGATCACCATGGCCTTCGATCCCGATCTCGACGACGCGGCCAAGATCGCGCTGCGCGACATGATCGCGCTGATCCGCGAGATGACCGATCTGTCGGCGCAGGACGCCTACACGCTGTGTTCGCTGTGCGCGGACCTGCGCGTCACCCAGACGGTCGACGGCAACAAGGGCATTCACTGCGTGCTGCCCAAGCGGTTCCTCGCGGCGCGCTGAAGGAGATCTGATGACCAGGACCCGCTTCGGCGTCTTCATGCCGCCGTGGAATTCCCCGCCGACGCAGAACATCACCACCTCGCTCCAGCGCAATCTGGAGACGATCAAGTGGATCGACGAGCTGGGCTATGACGAGGCCTGGGTGGGCGAGCACCATTCGGCCGGCAGCGAGATCATCGCCGACCCGATGGTGTTCCTCGCCTATGCCGCAGCGCAGACGCGCAGCATCAAGCTCGGCACCGGCATCGTGCCGCTGCCCTATCACAACCCCTACCATGTCGCCGACCGGATGATCCTGCTGGATCACCTGATGCGCGGGCGCTTCATGGCCGGCTTCGGCCCCGGCGGCCTGCCGAGCGACGCGGCGATGTTCGGGCTGGAGCCCTCGACGCTTCGCCCCGCGCTCGACCAAGATCTCGGCGTGCTGATGAAGCTGCTCACCACCGCCGAGCCGGTGAGCGTGAAGACCGACCGCTACGAACTGGTCAACGCCTTCTGCCAGGTGGCGCCCTATACCGACCCGATGTTCGACGTCTGCGTCGCCGCCACGCGCTCGGAGGCGGGCCCGCGCATCGCCGGCAAGCACGGGCTCGGCCTGCTGTCGACCGGCGTGATTTCGCCCAAGCTCGGCGAGCCGGCGCCGCCGCTGCACTGGGACGTCTATGCCGAGGAGGCGATCAAGGCCGGCCACACGCCGGACCCGAGCCGCTGGCGCCTCGTCGTCAATGTCCATGTCGCCGAGACCCGCGAGCAGGCGGTCGAGGACATGCGCCACGGCTTCGACGCCTTCTGCGAATACACCCAGAAGACCATCGCCATGCCCTCCATCACCGCGGTGGGCGACACGTTCGAGGAGCGCATCGCCTGGATGAACGAGACCGGCATCGGCGTCATCGGCACGCCGGACGACGCGGTCGCGTTCCTCCAGCGTCTCGCCGACCGGGCGGGGGATTTCGGCTGCTTCTTGATGCTGGCCCATGACTGGGCGAACCGGGAGGCGACGCTCCGCCACTACGAGCTGTTCGCCCGCCACGTAGTCCCGCATTTCCAGCCGACCCGGGCGCGCCTGCTCGCCGCCGAGAAGCACGCGCGCGAGCGTCATTCCGCCGACCTCGCCAAGCATACCGTGGCGATCAATGCCTGGCTGCCGCCCGAGCAGCAGCTTCCCACGCAGAACTGAGACTGGAGCGACCGATGTCCGCCATCACCGCCCACAAGGATCCCAAGCTTCCTCCTCCCGTCGACTTGCCGGAGGGAGCGGACTGGGTGAAGGCGCTCGCGCTGTTCGACCCGCATGTGGCGGAGACGCTGGTGGCGGTGGCGCGCACGCTCTATCCGCATGAGGGGCTGCCCGAGCGGGTCTATCGCCGCACGGTGTTCCATTTCGACGCCATGGCGGCCAAGGCGCCCGGCGCGGCCCAGACCTTCGCCGAGTTCGTCGACCTCGTCGACGGCGCGCTGCCCATGGCGTTCCTGGAGCTGACCGAGAGCTACCGCCTGCAGGTGCTGAAGGGGATCGAGGCCACCACGGCGTTCCAACTCGTGCAGCGCTCGACGGTGCGCTTCCTCTATGACGACCTCGAAGTGTGGCAGGCCTTCGGCTACGAGGGCGCCTCGGTCCATCTCGGCGGCTACGTCAAGCGCGGCTTCAACGACCTCGACTGGCTCCCCGATCCGCCGCCCGGCGTCTGATCACGCGAGCCTGACCTAGCGATTTCGGAGCGAGACTCTCATGACGGCCTACGAACTCGACGACGATGGCGTCGTCGTCATCATCGGTTCCGGAGCGGGCGGCGGCACGCTCGCCAACGAGCTGGCGCAGCGCGGTATCGACGTGGTGCTGCTGGAAGCGGGCAAGCACCTGACCCCGGACGACTTCGTCAACGACGAGTGGGGCGGCTACGAGATGCTGTCCTGGCTCGACAAGCGCACCTCCTCGGGCAACTGGCGCGTCGCCAAGGACCATCCCACGGCGCCGAGCTGGAGCTGCCAGGTGGTGGGCGGCACGACCACCCACTGGTCCGCCTGCTGCTACCGCCTGATCGCCGACGAGATGCGGGCGAAGACGGTCTATGGCGACATCCCCGGCACCACGCTGATCGACTGGCCCATCACGCTGGAGGAGATCGAGCCCTATTACGACCTCGCCGAGGCGAAGATGGGCGTGACCCGCACCAACGGGCTGCCCGGCCTGCCGGCGAACAACAATTTCAAGGTCATGTATGCCGGCGCGTCGGCGCTGGGCCTCAACGTCTCGACCGGCCGCCACGCCATCAACTCGGTTCCCTATGACGGCCGCCCGGCGACGACGCAGGACGGCTTCACCATCACCGGCGACAAGGTCGGCTCGCGCTGGTCGACGCTGAATGTCGAGATCCCGCGCGGCCTCGCCACCGGCAAGCTGGAACTGCGCCCGCAATCGCGCGCGGTCCAGATCGAGCATGACGAGGCGGGCAAGGCCTCGGCCGTGGTCTATGTCGATGCCGCCGGCGTCACCCATCGCCAGAAGGCGCGCGCCGTGGTGATGGCGGGCAATTGCGTGGAATCCTCGCGCCTGCTGCTGCATTCGAAGAGCGCGCGGTTCCCGGACGGCCTCGCCAACGGCTACGGCCATGTCGGGCGCCACTATCTGCGCCACCTGATCCAGACCGTGTGGTCGGTGTTCGACAAGCCGGTCTACATGCATCGCGGCGAGATCATGGGCGGCATGATCGACGACTTCGTGCGCCACGACCCCGGCCGCGGCTTCGCCGGCGGCTACTATATCGAGATGAACTCGATGGGCCTGCCCACCACCGCCGCCTTCATGGATCCGGGCTGGTGGGGCCGCGACTTCGTCTCGGTGATCGAGCAATACGCCAACATGGCCGGCATCTTCATGTCCGGCGAGGACATGCCGCAGGCCGACAACCGGGTGACGCTGACCGACGAGGTCGACGCCTATGGCGTGCCGGTCGCCAACATCCATTATGACGACCACCCGAACGACCTGAAGATGCGCGTGCACGGCTACAAGCAGCTCACCGCCATCCACAAGGCGGCGGGGGCGAAGCGCTCGATCGAGGCGCCGGCCTATCCGGCGAGCCACAATCTCGGCTCCAACCGCATGGCGGCGAAGCCCGAGGACGGCGTGCTCGACGGCAATTGCCGCGCCTGGGAGGTGCCGAACCTGTTCATCACCGACGGCTCGAACTTCGCCACCGGCGGCGCCTGCAACCCGACGCTGACCATCGTCGCGCTGGCGATCCGGCAGGCGGACTTCATGGCGAAGCAGATGGCGGCGGGCGAGCTCTGAGCGCCCGCCTGTCCGATTGAACGCGGCCGGCTCCGGCACTCGCCGGGGCCGTTTCCATGAGGCGCCGAGGTGGACGACCACTTCACGGAACCGACGCTGGACTACTGGCAGGAGCTGACGGACCGCGTGCCCGCGCGCTTCTCGGCCGGCCCGCCTTTTCGCTTCGGCTATCCGGTCACGCTGCCGGACGGACGCGTGCTGGTGCTGCCGCTGCGGCGGCTGCCGGACGGCGCGCACGCCGTCGCCTCGCTGATCGCCAACCAGGCCTCGCACGCCGTCGTCGCCGCGCTGGCGGACGCCATGGCCGATGAGGCGAGGGGGCTCGGCGGGGAGGTGGTGATCGGCCTGCCGACGCTCGGCCTCTCCTTCGCCGCGCTGGTGGCGGAGCGGCTGGGCCAGCCCCGCTATGTGCCGCTCGGCTATTCGAAGAAGTTCTGGTACGCGGACGAGCTCTCCGAGCCGGTATCCTCCATCACCTCGCCCGAGGCGGGAAAGCGGCTGCGGCTCGACCCGAACCTGCTTGCGCTGGTGAAGGGGCGCCGCGTGGTGCTGGTGGACGATGCCATCTCCACCGGCGCGACCGCGCTCGCCGCCTGCCGGCTGGTGGCGCGGGCCGGCGCCGAGGTGGCGGGGCTGGTGGTGGCGATGAAGCAGACCAATCGCTGGGTCGCCGCCATGGCGGGCGTGCTGGCGCCGGAGCGGGTGCGCGCCGCCTATGGCTGCCCGCGCTTCGACCTCGTCGCCGACGGCTGGTGGCCGGACGCAGCCACCCTGCCGGACGTGCCCTAGCCGTCTTTCCCTCAGCCCGCCTTCGCCGTCTCGATCGCCTCCCACACCCGGGAGGGGGTGAGCGGCATGTCGAGATGCTCGATGCCGAGCGGGGCGAGGGCGTCGATCACCGCGTTGACAAAGGCCGGCGGCGCGCCGATGGCGCCGGCCTCGCCCGCACCCTTGATGCCGAGCGGATTGGTGGTGCAGGGCGTGTTCCGGGTCGACACGTCGAAGAAGGGCAGGTCCTCGGCGCGCGGCAGGCCGTAATCCATGAACGAGCCGGACAGCATCTGCCCGGTCTCGGGATCATAGACGGTGCGCTCCATCATCGCCTGGCCGATGCCCTGGGCGATGCCGCCATGGATCTGGCCGCTCAGCACCAGCGGGTTGAGCGTGCGGCCGAAATCATCGACCACGGTGTAACGCTCGACCGTGATGACGCCGGTTTCGGGGTCGACGGCGACCTCGCACACATGCGCGCCGTTCGGGAAGGTGCCGGCAAGCTGCTCGAAATCGCCGACCCCCTCGATGCCACCCGCCTTCGCCGCCACGTCGAGGATGCCGACATGGCGGTTGGTGCCCGGCACGCGGAAGGCGCCGTCGTCGAATTCGAGCTCGCGCGTGTCGACCTCGAGCATACGCGCGGCCTCCTCGCTGGCCTTGGCGAGGACGGCGCCGGTAGCGAGGCGGATCGCGCCGCCGCCATGCACCATGGAGCGCGAGGCCACCGTGCCGCCGGCCGAGGGGATCGGCTGGTCGGTGTCGCCGGTCTTCACCGTGATGCGCGCGGGATCGATGCCGAGCGTCTCGGCGGTCATCTGCACATAGGTGGTCTCGTGGCCCTGGCCGGTGGACTGGGTGCCGACATGCACCGTCACATCCCCCGCGGCGCTGATCTCCACCGCCGCGCCCTCCTTGCCCGGCACGCCCGTGCGCTCGATGTAGTAGGCGAGGCCGATGCCGCGCAGCCGGCCGTCGTCCTTGCCGCGGCGGGCCTCGAAGCCGTCCCAGTCGGCGGCCTTCATGCCGGCGTGCATGACGTTGGCGAAGTCGCCGGAATCGTAGCTGACGCCGGTCGCCGTCTTGTGGGGCATCTCCTCGGGCGCGATCATGTTGATCTCGCGCAGCCGCGCCGGGCTCAGGCCGAGCTCGCGCGCCGCCTTGTCGACGAGGCGCTCGATCAGGTAGGCGGCTTCCGGCCGGCCGGCGCCGCGATAGGCGTCCATCGGCGCGTTATTGGTGTAGGCGATGCGCACGTCGGTGGCGACCGAGGGGATGCGGTAGACGCCGGGCGCCATGGGCGGGCCGGACAGCGTCGGGCAATAGACGCCGAAGGCCGAGAGCGCGCCGCCCGAGCTCGCCAGCGTCTCCACCTTCAGCGCGGTGAAGCGCCCTTCGGTATCGATGCCGAGCTTCGCGGTCGAGTAGTTGTCGCGGCCCTGCGTGTCGGAGAGGAACGCCTCCGCCCGGCTCGACTGCCAGCGCACCGGGCGCCCGAGCTTGCGGGCGGCGTAGAGCACCAGCGCCTGCTCGGGATAGGGGATCGCCTTCATGCCGAAGCCGCCGCCGACATCCGGCGTGATGACGCGCAGCTTCTCGCCCGGCAGGCCGAACACCGCCTCGAACAGCCAGGCGCGGATCATGTGGCTGCCCTGGGTGCCGGAGATCAGCGTGAACTGGCCGCTCTCGCCGTCGAACAGGCCGATCGCGTTGCGCGGCTCCATGGAGGAAACGACGATGCGGTTGTTGACGAGCTCGAGCTCGACCACCCGGTCGGAGGCGGCCAGCGCCGCGTCGGTCTCGCCGAGGTCGCCGAGGGTCCAGTGCAGCGCGAGATTGCCGTGCGCCTCGTCGAAGAGCTGCGGCGCGTCGTCCGCGAATGCGGCGGCGGGCTCGACCACCGCCGGCAGTTCGTCGATGTCGAGCGCCACCGCCTCGGCCGCCTCGAGCGCGGCCATGGCCGAGGTCGCGACCACGAAGGCGACCGGCTCGCCGAGATAGCGCACCTTGCCCCGGGCGAGCAGCGTGTGGGCGGGCAGGGGCATGCGCCCGCCCTCGGCATGGTCGAGCACGATGACGACCGGCAGCGAGCCGATGCCGTCGGCCTCGAGATCGTCGGTGGTGTAGACCGCGAGCACGTCCTCCATGGCGCGGGCCGCCTCGGCGTCGATGCCGTTCAGGACGCCGTGGGCGACGGGCGCGCGCACCACGGCGGCATGGAGCTCGCCCTCATAGCGGTGATCGTCGGTGTAGTGCCCGGTGCCGGTGATGAATCTCAGATCCTCCACGCGGCGGAACGGCTGGCCGAGACCGAACTTCATCGCTTCCACTCCTCGCCCGAAGCCGATCCGCAACCCGCGCGGCGGTCCGTGCCCTTGCGAATGTTTCTATTTGTGCAAAGATCAGCACTTATCCTGTGATAAGCTCGATAATCGAATAAGATAGTGTCTGACACAAGAGGTTCAGTCGGGGGAGTCATGGCCGGCCAGCAGGGGATCAGCGAACGGCGGGAAGGGCGTCGGGGGGTTGGTGCGTCGGTACCCCGCAAGGAGGATGCCCGTCTTCTCCAAGGGCGTGGGCGGTTCATCGGCGACATGCGATTTCCGGGCCAGCTCGAGGCCGCCTTCGTGCGTTCCACCCTGGCCCATGCGCGCATCCGCACCATCCACATCCCGCCCGAGCTGAAGGGGCGCGCCTTCACCCATGCCGACATGATGGGGGTGAAGGACATCCTCGCCAAGACCGGTCTGCCGGGCTTCCGCGTCTCCGCCCAGCCCTCGCTCGCGAGCGACAAGGTGCGCTTCGTCGGCGAGCCGGTGGTGATGGTGCTGGCCGAAAGCCGCGCCGAGGCGGAGGATCTCGCCGAGCTCGTGAGCATCGACTACGAGGAGCTCGGCGCCAATTTCGACATGCTGCGGGCGGTCGGGCCCGAGGCGGCGCGCATCCATGACGACTGGCCGGACAATGTGTTCCTGACCTCGCAGGCCGAGCGTAATTTCGACGAGGCGCTGGCGCAGGCGCCGATCAAGGTCACGCGCGAGGTGCGCACCAGCCGGCAGTGCATGGCGCCGATGGAGGGCAAGGGCTGCATCGCCGTCTATGAGCGGCATATCGAGCAGCTCAGCCTGTGGACCTCGACCCAGATGCCGCACATCGTGCGCTCGGGGCTCGCCGAATGCCTCGGGCTCGACGAGCGCCGCATCCGCGTGGTGGCGCCCGATGTCGGCGGCGGCTTCGGCTGGAAGGGGCTGCTCCAGCCCGAGGAAGTGTGCTGCTCCTGGGCCTCGCTCATGCTCGACCGGCCGATCAAGTGGCTGGAGGACCGGCGCGAGCACCTGATCGCCGCCGCGAACTGCCGCGAGCACCACTATGTCATGACCGCCTATGCCGACACCGACGGCAGGCTGCTCGGTTTCGAGGCGGTGTCGCATGTCGATGCCGGCGCCTATTCGGTCTACCCGTTCTCGGCCTGCCTCGAAGGGGCGCAGGTGGTCTCGAACCTGCCCGGGCCCTACGACCTGCCGTCCTACAAATGCCGCGCCTATTCGGTGTGCTCGAACAAGCCGCCCATCGTGCCCTATCGCGGCGTCGCCCGCACCGGCGTGTGCACGGCGATGGAGCTGATGATCGACGCGGTGGCCCGCGCGGCCGGGATCGAGCCCTATGAGGTGCGCATGCGCAACCTCGTGCGGCCGGACCAGATGCCCTTCAAGTCCATCACCGGGAAGGACTTCGACATGGGCGACTATCCCGAGAGCCTGCGCCGGGCGCACGAGATGATCGGCCATGCGGCGGTGCGCGAGCGCCAGAAGCGCGGCGAGGCGGACGGGCGGCGCATCGGCATCGGCTACGCCACCTATTGCGAGCAGGGCGCGCATGGCACCTCGGTCTATCACGGCTGGGGCATCCCCATGGTGCCCGGCTTCGAGCAGTGCGGCGCCCGGCTGACGCCGGACGGCACGCTGGAGGTGCGGGTCGGCAACCAGAGCCACGGCCAGTCGATGGAGACCACGCTGGCGCAGATCGCCTGCGAGGTGCTGGGCATCGACCCGGACCTCGTCAACGTGGTGCATGGCGACACGGCGGTGACGCCCTATTCCACCGGCACCTGGGGCTCGCGCTCGGCGGTGATGGCGGGCGGCGCGGTGGCGAGCGCCTGCGAGAAGCTGGCGGAGCGCATCAAGGGCATCGGCGCGCATCTGCTGCAGGCGCCGGTCGACGCGGTGCGGATCGAGGACGCGGCGGTGGTCGGCCCGTCCGGCTCCGTCACCTTCAAGGAGGTGGCCTTCACCTTCTACCGCGCGCCGCAGAACCTGCCGGCGGACGCCAATCCGGATGGGCTCGACCTCGTGGCGGGCTATCGGCCGACCGTGGACACCGGCACCTTCTCTTATGCCAGCCATGCCTGCGTGGTCGCGGTGGAGCCGGAGACCGGCGAAGTCGAGATCCTCGACTACGTCATCGTCGAGGATGGCGGCGTGCTGCTCAACCCGATGGTGGTCGATGGCCAGATCTATGGCGGCACCGCGCAGGGCATCGGCACCGCGCTCTATGAGGAGATGGTCTATGACGAGCACGGCCAGCCGCTCGCCTCGACCTTCGCCGACTACCTGCTGCCCGGCGCGGGCGAGATGCCGGAAGTGCGCATCGCCCATATGGAGACGCCTTCCCCCAACACCCGCTTCGGCCAGAAGGGCATAGGCGAGGGTGGGGCGATCGCGCCGCCGGCGGCGATCGGCAACGCGATCAACGACGCGCTGGCCGATCTCGGCGTCGAGCTCACCATGTCGCCGATGACGCCGCGCCGGGTGCGCGAGGCGGTGGAGGCGGCACGCGCCGCACGCGAAGCCGTGGGCGCGGAGGCAGTGTCGTGAAGGCCGCGCGGTTCGACTATGAGCGCCCCGCCGACCTGGCGGGAGCGCTCGCCGCGCTGGGGCAGGGCGGCGCCAAGCCGCTCTCCGGCGGCCAGAGCCTCGGCCCGATGCTGAACCTTCGCCTCGCCCGGCCGCCGCTGCTGGTCGATGTCGGCCGGCTGGCGCCGCTCCGGCAGGTCGAGGAGGGGGCCGAGGGCACGTTGTTCGGCGCCGGCATCACCCATGCCGAGTTCGAGGACGGGGCCGTGCCCGACCCGACGCCGGGCTTCCTCGCCCGCATCGCGCGGGGCATCGCCTATCGTGCCGTGCGCAACCGCGGCACCATGGGCGGCAGCCTCGCCCATGCCGACCCGGCGGCGGACTGGCCGACCACGCTCGCCGCGCTCGGCGCGCGCGTCCACCTCGCCGGGCCGTCGGGCACGCGCGAGCTGCCGGTGGAGGACTTCATCCTCGGCGCCTTCGAGACCGCGCTTCAGGACGGCGAGATCGTCACCGGCATCTTCGTGCCGCGCTGCTCGGCCGGGGCGCGCTTCGGCTACCGCAAGTCCTGCCGCAAGGTGGGCGAGTTCGCCGAGGCGATGTGCGCGGTGCTCGCCGACCCGGCGCGCGGCGTGCACCGCCTCGTCATCGGCGCGACCGAGGCCCGCCAGATCGTCATCGCCGACGCCGCGGCGGCGACAAGCGACCCGGCGACGCTGGACGACGCCTTGCGCGCGGCCGGGCTCGCCGCCGACCCTGCCAGCCTGCGCCTGCGCCAGGCCGTGATCCGCCAGGCGGTCGCGGCGCTGGAAGATGAGAGCCTTTCCGCATGAAGCCCATCCATATCGAGATCAATGGCCGGGCGATTTCCGCCGAGGTCGAGCCGCGCCAGCACCTCGCCGACTTCATGCGCGAGGAACTGCTGCTCACCGGCACGCATCTGGGCTGCGAGCACGGCGTGTGCGGCGCCTGCACGGTGCTGATCGACGGCGCGCCGGCGCGCTCCTGCATCGCCTATCCGGTGGCGCTGGACGGCGCGAAGATCACCACCATCGAGGGGCTGGCGGACGATCCGGTCGCCGCGCGGCTGCGCGAGGCGTTCACCCGCGAGCACGGGCTGCAATGCGGCTTCTGCACGCCGGGCATGATGATGATGGCGCGCGACATCGTTCTGCGCCGGCCCGGCCTCGACGAGGGGGCGATCCGCCACGAGCTGGCGGGCAATCTGTGCCGCTGCACCGGCTATGTCGGCATCGTGCGCGCGATCAAGTCGGTCGCCGCCGAGCGCATGGGCGAGGCGCCGGTGGTCACGCGCGGCAGCGAGGTGGCGCCGCCGGTCTACGCCTCGCCGCTCGCCTTGCCGGTGGCGCCTTCGCGCGTCGCGGCGGAGGCGGCGCCGGCCGCACCCGCCGGCGCGCAGGCACCGGGTGCGGCGCCCTTCGTCGCCGAACCGCTGCGCAACCCGGTGGAGATCGTCGAGGAGTTCGACGTCGCCGCCCCGCGCGCGAGCGTGTGGGAGCTGTTCCAGGACCCGGCGCGGGTGATCGCCTGCCTGCCCGGCGCGCGCCTCACCGAGCCCAGCGACGGGCGCAGCGTGGTTGCCGAGATGACGGTCAAGCTCGGCCCGATCCAGGCGGCCTTCGGCGGCACCGGCGTGATCGCGGCCGATCCGGCGAACTGGTCCGGCACCATAGACGGGCGCGGCGTCGACAGCCGCAGCGCCACCCGCGTGCAGGCGCGGCTCAACTACGCGCTCACGGAGACCGGGGCCGGCGCGGCGACGCGGGTGCGGGTCGAGGTCGCCTATGTGCTGCAGGGCCCGCTCGCGCAGATGAGCCGCGGCGCCATTGCGCGCGATCTCGCGGCGCGGATGACGGCTGCCTTTGCCGCCAATCTGAACGCCGCGATCAAGGGCGAGGCGGCGCCCGCCGAGGCCGCCCCGCTCGATGCCGGCTCGCTGCTGCTGGCGATGGTGAAGGGCTGGCTGGCGCGGCTGTTCGGGCGCGGCTGAGACGGCGATTCAGCTTCGGCGTCTTCCGGGCTCCGACGCCGATTCATGAGCGCGGGGCGGGGGCGGATATCCGCTGTGCCATTGCTTTAACCGCGCGTAAATCGTCGAGTCCGATCAGACTCTTGGAGCGAGTTCCGCACAGATCGATTCATCGACTTGCGCCGTTCGGCGGAGAAAATGAATCCGCGACTTGGCCGGCATTGCTGCCAGATCGATTCAGCGACTTGCCGGCGGTTCCTCGCACGGCGATTCATCGCGGCCCGGAGGCCGCAGGCGGCGTTCGCCTCCCTTATGCGCCCGTGCCCCTTAAAATGCCGTCAATGGCCCGGCAGCACGATGACGGTCGGCTGGGTCGGCAGGCTCGCCCGCGACAGGACGAGGGTGGGCGAGTTCTCGCGCCGGATCGCGTATTTGCTGCTGGCGAAATGCTCGAGGAAACGCTCCAGCGTGGCCTGATTGAAATAGTGCATCGGGATCACCACCGGCGATTCCAGCTTCTTGAGCACCTCGACCATGCCGTCGACGTCGAGCGTGTAGCTACCGTCGACCGGGGCCAGCACCACGTCGATGCGCCCCAGCGCGCCGAGGTCCTGTTCGGTAAGCAGGTGATGCAGGTGCCCGAGATGGGCGATGCACAGATCCGCCGCGCGGAACACGAAGATCGAGTTGCCGTTGCGGATCGTGCCGCCTTCCCAGTCGCGGATGTTGGTCTGCAGGTTGCCGATCCAAAGGTCCCCCACCTCCATGTCGTAATGGACGGGGTCGCGATCCTCGCGCCAGCCCTTCAGCACATATTCGATGCCGGGGTCCGGGTTCAGCGAGTAGTGGGTGAGGTGGGCCCGGTTCATCGTGGCGACGCGCGGCACCACGTCGGGGCGGGCATAGTCGTTGTAGTCGGTCGCCACCGTGACGCCGCCGACAGTCTCGATCAGGAAGGTGGAGTGGCCGATATAGGAGAGGCTCACCTCGCGCGGCTGGAGATAGGCGGCGGGGAGGGCGCGGGGCTCCGGCGGGGCGAGGAAGGGGCTGCCCGCCACCAGCTTGGGGCAGCGCTCCGCCTGCGCCGAGGCGGGCGCGGTCGCGAAGGGAGCCAGGAGGCCGGCAAGGGCGAGCAGGCACGCGGTTACGAAGCGCGTCATGACGGGACTCCGGGGCTGGTGTGGCCTCATCATCCGGTCAGGCGCGCCGGTGGGCGAGTAACTATTTCGTGGCGCTTCCCTTAGGCAATCTGCCGCGCTTTCGTGCCGTCAGCGCAGGAACGGGTTGGTGCGCTTCTCCAGCGCGATGTTCGAGGCCGCGCCGTGCCCGGGCAGGATGGTGAAGGCGTCGCCCAGCGGCAGCAGCTTGGACTTGATGCCGGCGATCAGCAGGTCGTGGTCGCCATAGGGGAAGTCGGTGCGGCCGACCGAGCGCTGGAACAGCGTGTCGCCGACGATGGCGATGTTGTTGGCGCGGTTCACCAGCACGATATGGCCCGGCGTGTGGCCCGGCACGTGCAGCACCTCGAACGGCACGCCGCCGATGTCGAGCACGTCGCCCTCGGCGAGCCAGCGGTCCGGCGTGACCGCGCGGCCGGGAATGCCGGTGCGCTCGCCGTCGGCCGGCAGGTTGTCGAGCAGGAACTTGTCGCCCTCATGCGGCCCTTCCACCGGCACCTTCAGCGTCTCGGCAAGCTCGGCGGCGCCCGCGGCGTGGTCGATATGCCCGTGGGTGAGGACGATCTTCTCCGGCGTGACCTCCAGTTCCTCCAGCGCTGCGAGGATGCGCGGCAGATCTCCGCCCGGGTCGATCACCGCGCCGCGCTTGGTCTTCTCGTCCCAGACGATCGAGCAGTTCTGCTGGAACGGGGTGACGGGCACGACGGCGATCTTCAGCTCGGGCATGGGAACTCCTTGAGGCAGGCGGTGGGAATGTGGTCGATCACATGCCACTGCGCAAGGCAGCCGCCTTGTGGCGCCTCGGCGCCAATGCTATCTCGCCGCGCCATGAGCAGAGCGCCACTCGACAACATCCGCAACTTTTCCATCGTCGCCCACATCGACCATGGGAAGTCGACCCTTGCCGACCGTCTGATCCAGATGACGGGAGGGCTGAGCGCTCGCGAGATGACCGATCAGGTGCTCGACTCGATGGATATCGAGCGCGAGCGCGGCATCACCATCAAGGCGCAGACCGTGCGGCTGTCCTACCACGCCAAGGACGGCCGGGATTACACGCTCAACCTGATCGACACGCCCGGCCATGTCGACTTCGCCTATGAGGTGAACCGCTCGCTCGCGGCGGTCGAGGGCTCGCTGCTGGTGGTCGACGCCTCGCAGGGCGTCGAGGCGCAGACGCTGGCGAACGTCTACCAGGCGATCGACAACAATCACGAGATCGTCCCGGTTCTCAACAAGGTGGACCTGCCCGCCGCCGAGCCGGAGAAGGTGAAGCAGCAGATCGAGGACGTGATCGGCCTCGACGCCTCCGACGCGGTGATGATCTCGGCCAAGACGGGCCTTGGCGTGCCCGACGTGCTGGAAGCCATCGTCACGCGCCTGCCGCCGCCGAACGGCGACCGCGCGGCGCCGCTGAAAGCGCTGCTGGTCGATAGCTGGTACGACGTCTATCTCGGCGTCGTGGTGCTGGTGCGCATCATCGACGGCGTGCTGAAGAAGGGCCAGCGCATCAAGATGATGGGCACCAACGCGGTCTATGACGTCGACCGCGTCGGCGTGTTCACGCCCAAGTTGGTGGCGGTGAGCGAGCTCGGCCCGGGCGAGATCGGCTTCCTCAACGGCTCGATCAAGGAGGTCGCCGACACCCGCGTGGGCGACACCATCACCGAGGAGAAGCGCCCGACCGCCGAGGCGCTGGCCGGCTTCAAGCCCGCCCAGCCGGTGGTGTTCTGCGGCCTGTTCCCGGTCGACGCCGCCGACTTCGAAGATCTGCGCGCCGCCATGGGCAAGCTGCGGCTCAACGACGCCAGCTTCTCGTTCGAGATGGAGACCTCGGCCGCGCTCGGCTTCGGCTTCCGCTGCGGCTTCCTCGGCCTGCTGCACCTCGAGATCATCCAGGAGCGGCTGGAGCGCGAGTTCAACCTCGACCTCATCGCCACCGCGCCGTCGGTCATCTACGAGATCGAGATGAACGACGGCTCGGTAATCGAGATGCACAACCCGGCCGACATGCCGGACGTGGTGAAGATCAAGGAGATCCGCGAGCCCTGGATCCGCGCCACCATCATGACGCCGGACGAGTATCTCGGCGCCGTGCTGAAGCTCTGCCAGGACCGGCGCGGCAACCAGATCGAGCTCACCTATGTCGGCTCGCGCGCCATGGTCACCTACGACCTGCCGCTGAACGAGGTGGTGTTCGACTTCTACGACCGGCTCAAGTCGATCTCGAAGGGCTACGCCTCCTTCGACTACCAGATCACCGAGTACCGCGTCGGCGACCTCGTGAAGATGTCGATCCTGGTCAATGCCGAGCCGGTCGACGCGCTGTCCATGCTGGTGCACCGCAGCCGCGCCGAATATCGCGGCCGGGCCATGTGCGAGAAGCTGAAGGACCTGATCCCGCAGCACCTGTTCCAGATCCCGATCCAGGCCGCGATCGGCGCCAAGATCATCGCCCGCGAGACCATTCGTGCCCTGCGCAAGGACGTGACCGCCAAGTGCTATGGCGGCGACATCACCCGCAAGCGCAAGCTTCTGGAGAAGCAGAAGGAGGGCAAGAAGAAGATGCGCCAGTTCGGCAGGGTGGAAATCCCGCAGGAAGCCTTCATCGCCGCGCTTAAAGTGGACGATTGACGCCACGCTACCCAAACACCGGATTTCGTGCTCACATCTGCCTACCTGATCGAGAAGGGAGACAGGGGGCATGGCTTACAAATTCGAAGTCTACAAGGACAAGGCAGGCGAGTTCCGCTTCCGCTTCAAGGCGTCCAACGGCGAGAGCATGTTCTCCTCGGAGGGCTACAAGGCCAAGGCCTCGGCCATGGGCGCCATCGAGTCGATCAAGAAGAACGCGCCCGGCGCCGATCTCGTCGACACGACAAAGGAATAGCGGCTTCCCCCAGACGCGCGAAAAAAGGCCGGGCTCGCGCCCGGCCTTCTTACCGACAGGTGCGTGCCGCGTCAGATGACGTAGGGCGGCACGTGGTAGTAGTCGTTGACCTTGCGGTCCCAGTCGCGATCCTCCCAGGCGCCTTCATCCGCGCTGGAATGGCGGGGCGCGCCGCGAAGCTGCTCCTCGGTGATGTCGACGAGGTAGCCATCGAGGCCCTCGTCGTACTTCAGCAGGGACCAGGGCAGGGGATAGTAGTCCTCGCCGAAGCCGAGGAAGCCGCCGAAACTCATCACCGCATAGGCGGTCTGGCCGCTCAGCTTGTCGATCATGACACGGGCGATGGAACCGATGCGATCGCCGTTCGGACGGTAGACGGCCGTGCCCTCCACCTTGTCGCTCCCGATCAGCGTCATGGTCTCGCGCGCTTCGAGGTTCTGCTGTGTGCTGTGCATTCTCTGCCTCCCTCGTGGATGAAGCACTGCAATGAGGGCAGAACGTCTTTTTGCGCGGCGGGTTCCGGAAGTTCGTAGATGCGCGTACGAAATATTAGCCGAGCACCACAAACAACTCCGGATACATAAGGTGCTGACGTAGTACCTGTAACGGGGAACTGTAAGACAGGTATAGTGGCGCGGCTGGCGGCGGGAGGATATCTTCACTTCGGCTGAAGTGGAGAATCACGGCAATGGCATCGGAGCGAAACCTGGCGGGCGCGAGCCGGCGCCAGGTCCTTCGTCTGTTCGGCGGCGCGGGGGCATTCGTCGCCGGCGGGGCGGCGCTGGCGCAGCAGGGCGGGCCGGCGAAGGACGGGGAGGTCGACGTCGACGCGCTCAAGCCGGGCGCGTTCGAGTGGTACCCGGACCGCGCGCCGGAGGGCTTCGTCGCCATCATCGTCTCGCTGCCGGACCAGCGCTGCTACGTCTACCGAAACGGGGTGCGGATCGGCGTGTCGACCTGCTCCACCGGGCGGGCCGGCCACGCGACGCCGGTCGGGGTGTTCACGATCCTGCAGAAGGACGTCGACCACCATTCCTCGATCTATGACGACGCGTCCATGCCCTATACGGAGCGGCTCACCTGGTCGGGCGTGGCGCTGCATGCCGGCGGGCTGCCGGGCTATCCGTCCTCGCATGGCTGCGTGCACCTGCCGCTCGCCTTCGCCAAGCTGGTGTTCTCGGTCACCCATTACGGCACGCCGGTGATCATCGCCGACGCCCATTCCGAGCCGATCGACGTGCTGCATCCCGGCCTCGTCCTGCCGGCGGACGCGACCACGGCGATCATGGACGATGCGCCCAAGAGCCCCGAGGCCAAGGCCGAGACCGATCCGGCCGCCGGGCCGGTGAACGCGGAAGACGCCGTCTCGATGGTCATCAGCGGCGCCGACCGGCAGCTCGTGGTGCTGAAGGACGGCGAAGAGGTGCTGACCGCGCCGGTCACCATCGCCGATCCGCAGACGCCGCTCGGCAACGTGGTCTACGTGCTGAAGAAGGTCGGCGGCGAGGTCTCCTGGACCGCGGTGGCGTTCGAGGGCAACGGCGTGGTGGGCGGCAAGCCGGCGGAGGCGATCGACCGCATCACCGTGGCGCCGGAAGCCAACCAGAAGCTCGCCGGCCTGCTCGTGCCCGGCTCGACCATGTTCATCACCGATCTGCCGGCGACGACCGACACGCGCTCGCCCAAGGATTTCGTCGTCATGACGCAGGCGATGAGCTGAGGCCATTATGGACGCGTGCCGGCCGGGACGGGGTGGGAGCTGGCGCCGGGCGGCCGTCTGCACGGCGATCCTGATCGGCGGGCTGTCGGCGCCGGCCATGGCGCAGCAGGCGGCGTCCGCGAAACTCGACACGGTGCCGGCCCGCCAGCTCTTCGGCGCGGAGAAGGGACCGGCGCCGATGCCCGAGCAGTCGATCGGCTTCTATTCGAAGGGCTGCCTCGCCGGCGCCGAGGCGCTGCCGATCACCGGCGCGAGCTGGCAGGTGATGCGGCTCTCGCGCAACCGCAACTGGGGCCATCCCGCGCTCATCGCCTTTCTCGAGCGTTTTTCCGCGAAGGTGCCGCAGGTTTCCGACTGGCCGGGCATACTGGTCGGCGACATGTCGCAGCCGCGCGGCGGGCCGATGTCGAGCGGCCACGCTTCGCACCAGGTGGGCCTCGACGCCGACATCTGGCTGAGGCCGATGCCCGGGCGCCCCTTCACCCGCGAGGAGCGCGAGAAGGTCTCGGCGACGATGATCGTGCGGCCGGACCGGCTCGACGTCGATGCCAAGGTGTGGACGCCCTCGCTGCTCGCCGTGATCCGGGCGGCGGCGCAGGACCCCGAGGTCGAGCGCGTGCTGGTCAATGCGGCGATCAAGAAGGCGCTGTGCCGCGACGCCACCGGCGAGCGCGGCTGGCTGCAGAAGGTGCGCCCCTATTGGGGCCACGACTACCACATGCATGTGCGCCTCGCGTGCCCTGCCGGCAGCGCGGACTGCCGGCCGCAGGCGGCAGTGACGCCGGGCGAGGGCTGCGGCGAGGCGCTCGACTGGTGGTTCTCTGACGAGAACCTCCACCCGAAGCCGCCCAAGGTGCCGCCGAAGCCCAAGCCGCCCTTGATGCTGAAGGACCTTCCATCCGTCTGCCGCCAGGTGCTGCTGGCGAAGTGAGGGCGACCCGGGGGCGCCTGCGTCGCCTAACGCCCGCGCGCGTCGGCGAGGATCATGGCGGCGGCCTTCTCGGCGATCATGATGGTCGGCGAGTTGGTGTTGCCCGAGGTGATGGTTGGCATGATCGAGGCGTCGGCGACGCGCAGGCCCTCGATGCCGAACACCCGCAGCCGCTCGTCGACCACCGCCATCGGGTCCGAAGCGAGGCCCATCTTCGCCGTGCCCACGGGATGGAAGATCGTCGTGCCGATGTCGCCGGCGGCGCGCGCCAGCGCCTCCTCGCTGTCGTCGATATCGGGGCCGGGAAGCATCTCGTCCGGCGCGTAGGGCGCCAGCGCCGGCTGGGCGACGACGCGCCGGGCGACGCGGATGCTGTCGGCGGCGACGCGCCGGTCCTCCTCGGTGGAGAGGTAGTTCGGCTGGATCAGCGGGGCGCGCGCGCCCACCCCGTCCGCGAGCGTCAGCCGGCCGCGGCTGGTCGGGCGCAAATTGCACACGCTCATGGTGAAGGCGGGGAAGCGGTGCAGCGGCTCGCCGAACTTGCCGAGCGAGAGCGGCTGGACGTGGAATTCGAGGTCGGCGCGCTCCTTGTCGGGGCGCGAGCGGGTAAACATGCCGAGCTGGGACGGGGCCATGGTCAGCGGGCCGCGCTGGAACAGCGCATATTCCAGCCCCATCTTCGCGCGGCCGAACAGCGAGTGGTACTGCTCGTTGAGCGTCGGCACGCCCGACACCCTGTAGATCATCCGCAGTTGCAGATGGTCCTGCAAATTGGCGCCGACGCCGGGCCTGTCGAGCGCCACGGCAATGCCGTGCCGGGCGAGCTCCTCGCCGGGCCCGATGCCGGAGAGCTTCATCAGGTGCGGCGAGCCGATGGCCCCGGCGGCGAGGATGACCTCGCCGCGCGCCCGCGCCGTGTGGCTGACGCCGTCGCGGCGATAGACGACGCCCGCCGCGCGGCCGTCCTCCACCAGCAGACGCTCGGTGTGGCAGGAGGTCTCGAGGCGCAGATTGGGGCGCGAGAGGACGGGTTTCAGGAAGCCACGCGCCGCGCTCCAGCGGAAGCCGCGCTTCTGGTTCACCTGGAAATAGGACGAGCCCTCGTTGTCGCCGGTGTTGAAATCCGGGATCGGGGCGATGCCGGCCTGGCGCGCCGCCTCGCGCACCTCGTCGAGCAGCTTCCAGGTCAGGCGCGGGAACTCGACCCGCCATTCGCCGCCGGCGCCGTGGAACTCGCCGGCGCCGAGATAGTGGTCCTCATGCGATTTGAAGACCGGCAGCACGTCCTCCCAGCCCCAGCCGGAAAGGCCGAGCTGGCGCCAGTGATCGTAGTCGGCCGCCTGGCCGCGCATGTAGATCATGGCGTTGATGGCCGAGGAGCCGCCGATGGTCTTGCCGCGCGGGTAGTTCAGGGCGCGCCCGTTCAGCCCCGCCTCGGCCTCGGTCCTGAAGCACCAGTCGGCGCGCGGATTGCCGATCGCGAACAGGTAGCCGACCGGGATGTGGAACCAGATCCAGTTGTCGCGCCCGCCCGCCTCCAGCACCAGCACGCGGTTCTTCGGATCGGCGGAGAGGCGGTTGGCGAGTACGCAGCCGGCCGAGCCGGCGCCGACGACGATGTAGTCATAGGTGTCGGCGGCGGTCGTCATCATGGGCACCTGCGTCGAATCCGGTGCGCGCAAACTGACCGCCGCCGCCGGGCGCGGGCAACAGGAAATTCGGCACAAGGGCTGTTCGCGAACGCCCGCCGGCCGGCTCGACCCGTCGCTGCCGCGCGCCCTTGCCGGGCGGACCGCCGTTTGGTGCGCCGGCCAGTGCCGCTAGTTGCTCAGCTTGCTGGCGAACAGGGCGATGGTTCGCGCATAGACCTCCGCCTTGTTCCAGCCGAGCAGGGCCTGGTAGTTGGCGCTGCCGGGCTGCCAGCCGCCGCCGGCGCGCCAGCCATAGCCGCGCAGATAGTTGGCGGTGGAGGCGAGCACGTCCGGCGCGCTGTGGATCAGGTCGGCGCGGCCATTGCCGTCGAAGTCGACGGCGAAGCGCACATAGGAGCTGGCGAGGAACTGGGTCTGGCCGAGCTCGCCCGCCCAGGCGCCGCGCATCGCGTCGATCGACAGGTCGCCGTGCTGGACGATCTGCAGCGCGTCGAGGAGCTGGGTCGTGAAGAAGTCGGAGCGGCGGCAGTCATAGGCCAGCGTCGCCAGCGAGCGGAACACCGGCATCTTGCCCTGGTTGACGCCGTAATCGGTCTCGAGGCCCCAGATCGCCACCACGACCTCACCCGGCACGCCGTAGCGCTGCTCGATCCTCGACAGCGTCGAGGCGTATTTCTGCATCATCTGCCGGCCCTTGGCGATGCGGCCCTTGCTGATGCGGCTGGAGGAGAACTGCTCGAAGCTCTGCTTGAAGTGCTTCTGGTTGCGGTCGAGCCGGATCACCTGCGTGCTGTAGGTCAGGCCGTCGAGCGCCTGCAGCGTGCGCGGGGAGAACCCCTTGGCGGCGGCCTGCTGGCGGAAGCCGCGCAGCCACGCGTCGAAGCCGGAGGCGTCGTTGCCGCAGCCGGCGGCGGAGGCCGGCCCCGCCGCGAGGGCCGTGGTCACGAGAAGGGCGGCGGCGAGCCCGGCCCGCCGCATTGAGATGAGAAGCTTCGGCATCATGGCTGTGTGTTCCCCGCGTGCGCCGTGACATCCTGCAACCGAGAATGTCGCATGGGAAGTGAACGGAGCGTGTCTTCCCGTTCGCCCGCGCGCGCATCGCCGCCGTTATTTGCTCGGGGCGCGTCAGATGCCGATGCGCCCGAAGCCGGGCAGCTTGAGGCCCGGGCGGCGCAGATCGAGCCCGGCGACCGCGCCGAGAACGTTGAGCTCCACCCCTTCGACCCAGGCGAGCGTCAGGCCGCCATAGCCGCCCAGCGTCACCCGAAGGCCGGTGCCGGAGGGGGCGAGGCCGATCCAGTCCCCGTCGACCGGGTAGTCCTTGCCGATCGCGGTCGGGGGCAGGGCGGCGCCGAGCTCCGGCACCCGGCCCAGCACGAAGGCGACGAAGCTGTTGGAGTTCGGCCCCGGCCAGGCCCGGTAGTCGCCGGAATGATCGTAGGGATAGGCCGCGATCGCCGTGTGCAGCTTCGGGATCAGCCGCGCCGCTTCCTCGCCGGTCGCCTCGGCGACGATGACCGGCTCGTTGCCGTACCAGCGCCCGTCCGGCGGGTAGCCGTTGTGGCGGATCGGCGAGCCCCAGCCGACCTTGTCGAAGCGCTCATAGGCGGACGCGCCGGCCTCCTTGAACACGATCCAGCTATGGACGGCGAAGATGCCGCGCCAGCGACCGACGCGGGCGGAATAGATCCGCACCATCGCCTCCGGCCGGTCGGCGGCGAGGGGCAGGGTGCCGGTGCTGGACCAGTCGGCGCTGCGCCAGGTGCGGGTGAGGTCCGCTTCGCGCCACAGCACCAGCGCATGGGCGCCGAGCGGCAGGGCGAAGAGCAGCATGAAGCCGAGAAGCGAGAGACGGGCGGCGCGCAGCATCGGCTCCACTGTGCCGAAGCCCGCGCCCGGCGCCAGCGAATTGGCGGCTGCGCGCGAAAAAGTGTCCTTTTAGTTGCGAATGGTTCGCAGAACCGTTGACAGCGCCGCTGCAGTGCCACATCTTAACTGCAACTCATTTGCAATAGCGTGAAACAGATGCTCGACAGGCCTCAAGGAAGCTCTGCGTCCTTCAACTGGCGACGCGAGCGCGGCGACCCCGCGCTCTCGGAGGTGCATGGCAGCATCGCCGTGCCGAAGAAGTCGACCATCTGGCGTTTCCTCGCCTTCATGGGGCCGGGCTACCTGGTGGCGACCGGCTACATGGACCCGGGCAACTGGGCGACCTCGCTCGCCGGCGGCTCGCGCTTCGGCTACAGCCTGCTCGCCGTCGCCCTGCTCTCGAACATGATCGCGATCCTGCTGCAGGCGCTGTGCTCGCGGCTGGGCGTCGCCTCGGGGCGCGATCTGGCGCAGGCCTGCCGCGACGCCTTCCCGCGCCCGGTCGGCTTCGTATTGTGGGTGCTCGCCGAACTGGCGATCTGCGCCACCGACCTCGCCGAGGTCATCGGCACGGCGATCGGCCTCAACCTGCTGTTCGGCATTCCGCTCGAGATCGGCGTGGTGATCACGGCGATGGACGTGTTCCTGATCCTGCTGCTGCAGAATCTCGGCTTCCGCTGGGTGGAGGCGCTGGTGGTGGCGCTGCTCGCCGTCATCGCGGCCTGCTTCGGCATCCAGATCGCGCTCGCCGACCCCAACTGGGGCGAGGTGATCCGCGGCTTCGCGCCGACGACCGAGATCGTGCGCAACCCGGACATGCTCTATCTGGCGCTCGGCATCCTCGGCGCGACGGTGATGCCGCACAATCTCTACCTGCACTCGGCCATCGTGCAGACCCGGCGCCATGACGACACGCTGGAAGGCAAGAAGGACGCGATCCGCCTCGCCACCTGGGATTCGACGCTGGCGCTGATGCTGGCGTTGACCATCAACGCCTCGATCCTCATCCTCGCCGCCTCCACCTTCCATGTCGGCGGCACCGGCGAGGTCGCCGACCTCGGCAAGGCGCACGAACTGCTGAACCCGCTGCTCGGCAGCGCTCTGGCGCCGACCCTGTTCGCGGTCGCGCTTCTGTGCTGCGGCCTCAATTCCACCGTCACCGCCACCATCGCCGGTCAGGCGGTGATGGAAGGCTTCCTGAACATCAGGCTGGCGCCGTGGCTGCGGCGGCTCATCACGCGCGTCATCGCCATCGTGCCGGCGGCGGTGGTCACCATCGCCTATGGCGAGAAGGGGGCCGGGGCGCTGCTGATCCTCAGCCAGGTGGTGCTCAGCCTGCAGCTTCCCTTCGCGGTGGTGCCGCTCATCATGTTCACCGCCGACCGGCGCAAGCTGGGCTCGCTGGTCGCCCCGCGCTGGCAGATCGTGCTCGCCTCGCTGGCCGCGGCGCTCATCATCGTGCTGAACTTCAAGCTGATCGTCGACGCCATCACCGGGGCGTGACCGCGCCGGTGGCCCGCTCGACCAAGGACCGGCTTGCGCCGCTCTCCGGCGCGGTCTCTCATTCCCTCTCGGCCGCATGTCGGCCGTGGGGAGAGAAGATGACGGACAGTTCGAGCTTCTTCGGTGATCTGCTGGGCACCATTGCCGAGCGTGGGCGCTCGCTGCTCGATCTGGGGCGCGAGCGCCGCCCGGCCGGCGCCATCCGCGCGGCGAGCATCGCGGCGCTGTGCGAACGTTTGCTCTCCGGGCGCGGCGAGGCGTCGGGCGTGGCGCTGGCGCAGGAGATCCTCATCGCCTATCGCGGCCTGAAGACCGGCGAGCGGATCGCCTTCTTCGAGGCGCTGGCGAACGAGTTCGGCCCGGACAGGGCCCGGCTCGCCGCGGCGGTCGCGGCCTTCGGCGCTGAATCGGGCGGCCGCGACATCGCGGAAATCCATGCGGCGAGCGAGCCGCGGCGGCAGGAACTGGTCCGCCGGCTCAATCTCGCGCCCGGCGCCACCGCGGCGCTGGTGGCCATGCGCGCGGATCTGCTCGACATTCTCTCTCGCCGCGGCGAACTTGCCGAGGTAGACCGCGACTTCACGCATCTGTTCGCCTCCTGGTTCAATCGAGGGTTCCTGGTATTGCGCAGGATCGACTGGTCAACGCCCGCCAACGTTCTGGAGAAGATCATCCGGTACGAGGCGGTGCATGAAATCCGGGACTGGAACGACCTGCGTGCGCGCGTCGACAGCCCGGACCGGCGCTGCTACGCCTTCTTCCATCCCGCCATGGTCGACGAGCCGCTGATCTTCGTCGAGGTGGCGCTGACCCGCGACCCGCCGGAAGCCATCGCCCCGATCCTCAGCAACGACCGGGTCCCGCTCGATCCCACCAAGGCGAAGACGGCGGCATTTTATTCCATCTCCAACTGCCAGCGCGGCCTCGGCGGGGTGAGCTTCGGCAATTTCCTGATCAAGCAGGTGGTCGAGGAAATCTCCCGCGAATTCCCGAACCTGACCCATTTCGTCACGCTGTCGCCGGTGCCGACCTTCCGCGACTGGCTGGAGGCGGAGCGGGCCAATCCCGAATCGGAGGTGCTGACCGCCGACGACCGGGCCGCGCTCGCCGCGCTCGACGAGCCGGGCGCACCTAATGCCGCCAAGCAGGCGGTGCTGCGGCCGGTGATCGGCGCGCTGGCGGCGCGCTTCCTGTTGGCGGTGCGCACGCCGCGGGGCCGCCCGGTGGATCCGGTGGCGCGCTTCCATCTCGGCAACGGGGCGCGGCTCGAGCGCATCAACCCGTTCGGCGACGTCTCCGTGCGCGGTATGAAGCAGGCGGCCGGGCTGATGGTGAATTACCGGTATGTGCTCGAGGATATCGAGCGCAACCATGAGGCGTTCTTCGACAAGGGCGAGATCGTCGCCAGCGCGCAGGTGCGCAAGCTGCTGCGGCCCGAGCCGCAGAGCCGCGCGGTCTCTGCCAGAGAGGTAGTTCAGTAGCATCGGCGAAGGCGCGCTTCCGGTCTATGTTGCCTTTCCAGCCGAGCGGGAAATGGCCGCACGATCAGTCATTGCGCCGGAATGCCGCCATGCACAAGGATCACACGTTCTCGACGATGGAAGAGGATGCCGCCCTGCTCGCGGAACTGCGCGGGTACATCGAGTCATCGGCCGACGGTGAACTGCAGCAGCTCGTGGGGCGGCTCGAGCGGAGCCTTGCCGGGCGCAGCCAGGCGTTGCGCGAGCGCGAGAGCGAGCTGGCGCGCTACAAGAAGATGTATGAGCGCTCCTCCTCGCTGGCGAAGATCGGCGTATGGGAATGCGACCTCGCCACCGAGGAGCTGACCTGGACCGACGGCGTCTACGACATCTTCGAGCTGCCGCGGCGGATGCGCGTCACGCGCGACCTGATCCTCGCCCTCTACACCGAGACCTCGCGGCTGGAGATGGAGGCGCTGCGCGCGAAGGCGATCCGCGAAGGCGGCTCCTTCACGCTCGACATCGAGGTGCGCACGGCGAGGGGGACGTCGCGCTGGGTCCGCCTGTCGGCCGACGTGGAATGCGAGGGTGATCGCCCGGTGCGCATCTTCGGCACCAAGCAGGACATCACCTACGAGAAGCATCTGTGGGACCAGATGCGGGTGCTGGCGGAGTGCGACGCGCTGACCGGCTTCGCCAATCGCGGGGTGTTCGAGACCCGGCTCGGCCAGTCGCTCGCCCCCGCCGCGCAGAAGCGGCTCGCCGCCCTGGTGTTGCTCGACGTCGACGGCTTCAAACTGATCAACGACACGCTCGGCCATGCCGCCGGCGACGAGTGCCTGCGCCGGACCGCGCAGAGGCTCAGCGAGGTTTTCGGCCCGGACAGCCTGGTCGCGCGCATCGGCGGCGACGAGTTCGGCGTGCTGGTGTTCGGTCCCCGCGCCGCCTCCTGGGTCGAGGAGCGGGTGGCGACGGCGGTGGCGGCGATCCGCGTGCCGGTCGTCTGGCAGGGCAAATCGGTCGCCATGAGCGCCTCGATCGGCTTCGCCCTCGCCGGGATGCCGGATGTCGGCGCGGCCCGGCTGTTCGTCGATGCCGACCTCGCGCTCTACGAGGCCAAAAAGGCCGGCCGCGACACCTATCGCCGCTCGGCGCCGCGCACCTCGCCGCGCAGGCCGCACCGGACGGCACCGCTCACCGATTGAAATCCGCCGCCCGGGAAGGGCGCCCCGGCCCGCGCGCCGGCGGCGGCCTTGACAGCGCGGGCGCGCTTATGCCCGATGCCGGCGAGTTTCCGGCACCCGAAGGCGGCTTTTCCGATGCGTTTTCTCCCCCATCTCCTGAAGCGCTTCGTCCGCAAGGGCAGCCTGACCGTGCTCGAGCCGAACGGGCAGCGCACCGTGTTCGGCAGCGGCTCGGACGGGCCGGCCGTGGTGATGCGGCTCCACGACGACAAGCTCGACCGCGAGCTGTTCTTCAACCCGGAGCTGGTCGCCGCCGAAGCCTATATGGACGGGCGGCTGAGCTTCGAGGACGGGTCGAGCGTCTACGACTTCCTCTACCTATTCTCGATCAACCGCACCGGCCTCGCCTCGCACCCGGTGCAGCAGGCGCTGCGCAAGGGCTGGCGCTCGCTGAAGCGCTGGCACCAGTCCAACCCGCTGGGGCGCGCGGCGTCGAACGCGCAGAGCCATTACGACCACCCGCCGGAGTTCTACCGGCTGTGGCTCGATTCGCAGATGATCTATTCCTGCGCCTATTTCCCGACTCCCGATGCCTCGCTGGAGGAGGCGCAGCAGGCCAAGCTGCGGCACATCGCGGCCAAGCTGAAGCTGGAGCCCGGCATGCGGGTGGCGGAGATAGGCTCGGGCTGGGGGGCGCTGGCGATCTATCTCGCCGGGCTCGGCGTCCATGTGACGGCGATCAACGTCGCCACCGAGCAGCTCGCCGAATCGAAGAAGCGCGCCGAGGCGGCCGGCGTCGCCGACCGCATCACCTTCTTCGAGCGCGACTATCGCGAGCTGACCGGCACCTATGACCGCATCGTCTCGGTCGGCATGATGGAGCATGTCGGCGTCAATCATTTCGACGAGTACTTCACTACCATAAAGCGGCTGCTCGCGCCGGGCGGCTTCGCCATGATCCACGCCATCGGGCGCATGTCCCTGCCCGGCACCACCGCGCCCTTCATCCGCAAGTACATCTTCCCCGGCGGCTACGTGCCGGCGATGTCGGAGGTGTTCACCTCGCTGGAGCGCACCGGGCTGTGGGTCGGCGACTGCGAGATGCTGCGGCTGCACTATTACTGGACCATCCGCCACTGGCGCCTGAACTTCGAGGCGAAGCGGGCGGAGGTGGTCGAGATGATGGGCGATCGCTTCGCGCGGATGTGGGAGTTCTACCTGGTCGCGGTCGAACTCGGCTTCCTGCACGGCTCGAACATGGTGTTCCAGCTCCTGCTGGCCAACGAGCGCGACGACGTTCCGGTGATCCGCGACTACATCGTCGACGAGGAGCGCGCGCTGGCCGCCCGGCCGGAGCAGAAGGGCGACGGCGAGGGCAGGGCGGTCCCGGCGTTCTGAGGTCCGTGCCTGCCGGGGGAGCGGCTTCCGGGGGGCGGCTCGCGGGGGGCTCAGCTCCTAGACGTCTTAGCTCCCGGAGGTCTCTGTGCCGTAGGCGGCGAGGAACACCTTCACCGCGCCGTCGACCGTCTTCTCGATCATCTCGGGCACCGGCGTCGGGTCGCTGCCGAACATCAGCCCCTTGACGATGTTGCCCTGGCACAGATTGAGGAACTGGAAGGCGGCCGTCTCGTAGTCGCTGACCGCCAGCGCGCCGGCCAAGGTCTGCCGCTCCAGCAGCTCGGCCAGCCGGCGCCCGCCGAGGCAGGGGCCGTCGTTGAAGAAGGTCTGGCCGATGCGGGGGAACTTCTCGGCGACGCCGATCACCATGCGCACCAGCCGGATATGGTCCGGGCGCACCATCATCGTCATGAAGGACACGCCGATGCGCCGCAGCACGGTGGCCGCGTCCGCGTCGCCCTCGCCGACCTCGAACAGGTGCTCGGCCGAGCGGGCGCGATCGACCTGGACCAGCGCCTCGAACAGGTCTTCCTTGCTGCCGAAATAAACGTAGATCGTCGCCTTGGAGACGCCCGCGACGCGCGCTACCTCATCCATGCTGGCGCCGTCGAACCCCTTCTCGAAGAAGACGTGGCGAGCGCCGTCGAGGATCTCGCGGCGCTTGGCAGGTTCGGCGTCGGAACGGCCCGGCGCAGTGACGGGCATGGTGCGCGCGGTGCTTGTCATGTTGTCCTCGTTTCATACTCCATAGGTCGCATGCGACCCGCTTGTCAAAGGATTTGACTGAACGGTTTAGTTTGCTATATAGACAACTGAACGGTTCAGTCAATGTTTATGCGAAAGGGGCGGCGCATGGCAGAAGCCAGCAAGGCGGCAGAGGCCGCCGGTCGCACGCAGGAGGTGCCCACCGGGCCGGTGGCGCTCACTCTACTGAAGAAGCCGGAACAGCAGCCGGCGGAAGCGGTTGCCGCGTCCACGCCGACGCCGCGCCGGCGCCGCTCGCGCCGGCCGCTGGTGTTCGGCGCGCTGCTGCTCGCCGCGCTCGCGGGCGGGGGCTATTACGGCCTTCACTGGTGGCAGGTGGGCCGCTTCGAGGTTTCCACCGACGACGCCTATGTCGGCGCGGACACGACCGTCCTCGCCGCCAAGATCTCCGGCTATGTGGTGAGCGTCGACGTCGACACGAATCAGCCGGTCAAGGCCGGCGACGTCATCGCCCGCATCGACGACGGCGACTACACGCTCGCCCTGCGCGCGGCCGCGGACAAGATCGCCACCCAGCAGGCCGTGCTCGGCAGCTATGACGAGCAGATCCGCGCCGCCGAGCGGGCGGTCGACCAGGCCAAGGCGCAGCTCACCGCCAGCGAGGCCGAACTCGCCCGTACCAAGCTGGAGTTCGACCGGCAGGACAAGCTCGCCCAGCAGAATTTCGCCAGCCGTTCCGCGCTCGACAATGCGCGCGCCGATCGGGACAAGGCGCAGGCCAATGTCGAGGCCGGTCGGGCGGCGGTCGCTTCGGCGCAGGCCAACGTCGCCGTGCTGCAGGCCCAGCGCACCGAGGCCGGCCGCGTGCTGGACGAGAACCGCACCGCCCGCGACCAGGCGCAGCGCAATCTCGACTTCACCGTGGTCCACGCCCCCGTCGACGGCGTGGTCGGCAACCGCGCCGTCCAGGTCGGCCAGCTCGTGCAGGCCGGCACGCGGCTGGCGGCGATCGTGCCGCTCGATGCGGTCTATGTCGACGCGAACTTCAAGGAGACGCAGCTCGGCCGGCTGAAGCCGGGCCAGAAGGTGCGTGTCGAGGTCGACGCCTACCCGGACGAGGACTTCCAGGGCACCGTCACCAGCGTCTCGCCGGCCTCGGGCTCTGTGTTCAGCCTGTTGCCGCCGGAGAACGCGACCGGCAACTTCACCAAGATCGTGCAGCGCGTGCCGGTGCGCATCGCCCTCGACGCCTCTGCGCTCGCCAAGTCCGAGCTGCGCCCGGGCATGTCCGTCACCGCCGTCGTCGACACGCGCACGGGCGACGCCCGTACGGGTGGGGCGCACGCCGGCGAGGGCACGGGCAACTGAGCGGGAGGGCGCGGCCATGGCCGAGACAGTGACGGCCGGCGGCGCCGGCCACTCCGTGGAGACGAGGCGCATGATCGCCTTTCTCTGCATGGTGTTCGGCATGTTCATGGCGATTCTGGACATCCAGATCGTCTCGGCCTCGCTCTCGGAGATCCAGGCGGGGCTCGCCGCCTCGTCGGACGAAATTTCGTGGGTGCAGACCAGCTACCTCATCGCCGAGGTGGTGATGATCCCGCTCTCGGGCTTCCTGTCGCGGGCGCTCTCGACGCGGTGGCTGTTCGTCGCCTCGGCGACCGGCTTCACCGTCATGAGCTTCATGTGCGCGACGGCGAACTCGATCGACCAGATGATCGTCTACCGGGCGCTGCAGGGCTTCCTCGGCGGCGGCATGATCCCGACCGTCTTCGCCTCCGCCTATGCCGTTTTCCCGCGCGAGAAGCAGCCCATCGTCACGCCGATGATCGGCCTGGTGGCGACGCTGGCGCCGACGATCGGCCCGACCATCGGCGGCTATCTCACCGACCTGTTCTCCTGGCACTGGCTGTTCCTGGTGAACATCGTCCCGGGCATCTTCGTCATCATCACCTCGGTGACGCTGATCGACTTCGACGAGCCCGACCTCGCCTTGCTCGACCGCTTCGACTGGTGGGGCCTGCTGTTCATGGCCGGCTTCCTCGGCAGCATGGAGTTCGTGCTTGAGGAAGGGCCGACCAATGACTGGTTCGACGACGAGACCATCTTCTACTTCGCCATCGTCGGCGTGGTCTCCGGCATCGCCTTCTTCCTGCGGGTGCTGACCGCGCGCGAGCCGGTGGTCGACATACGCGCGTTCCAGAACCGCAACTTCGCGACCGGCTCGGCCTTCAGCTTCGTACTCGGCATTGGGCTCTACGGGCTGACCTATCTCTATCCGATCTATCTGAGCTGGGTGCGCGGCTACTCGGCGCTGATGATCGGCGAGACCATGTTCGTCACCGGCATCGCCATGTTCGTCACCGCGCCGCTCGCCGGCCGGCTGATGACCCGCGTCGACCCGCGCCTGATGATCGGCATCGCCTTCGCCGGTTTCGCGCTCGGCACGTGGCGGGTGACGGGGCTGACCAAGGACTGGGACTTCTGGGAACTTTTGGTGCCGCAGATCCTGCGCGGCGTCTCGCTGATGATGGCGATGATCCCGATCACCAACCTGTCGCTCGGCACGCTCCACCCCTCGCAGATCAAGAACGCCTCTGGTCTGTTCAACCTGATGCGCAATCTCGGCGGCGCGGTGGGGCTCGCCCTCATCAACACCGTGCTCAACGACCGCTGGGACCTGCATCTGGCGCGCCTGCACGAGCAGGTGCAGTGGGCGAGCAGCGCGGCGATGGAGCGGCTCGACTCGATGACGAACGCCTTCGCCAGCTTCGGCTCGGACGCGGACAGCGCCGCGCTCAGGCAGATGGCGGCGATGGTGCGGCGCGAGGCGCTGGTGATGTCCTTCGCCGACGTGTTCTACCTGCTCACCTTCCTGTTCCTGGCGCTGGTCGTCTTCGCGCCGCTGATGCGCCGGCCGTCCCATGTCGGCGGCGGTGGGGGCGGGCACTGAATTCCGGGGGAAAGCGGTAGGGGGAAACGGAACTTTCCGGCATCCAGGCGTGTTCTTGGCTAAACGTTTCACGTCGCGTCTGGATAGCGGGATCATTTCCGAATGCCGAACTGCCACTTTGATCGGCGCCGTCCAGACTTCTGTCTCAGCCTCCATGTTCTTGCCGGTGCACCAGCAGTCGCGAAGGGGCGAGTCTGGAGGTGCCCGAAGTGCTGAGCCCCGAGAGCGTCAATCTTTCGAACTGCGATCGCGAGCCGATCCACGTTCCCGGTAGCATCCAGTGCCATGGCTGCCTGCTCGCCTGCGACGAGGCGGGCGAGAGTGTCGAGCGCTGCTCGGAAAATGCCGCGGGCATGCTGCGCGCTGAGGACGGGCCGGTGCTCGGCCAGCGGCTCGAGGCGCTGCTCGGAGCCGAGGCGGCCGGGCAATTGCGCGAGGCGCTCGGGCGCGCGGACGAGCCGACCGCGCCGGTGCTGCTGTTCGGCGTGACGGTCGCTGGCGGGCGGCGCTTCGACGTCGCCGTCCACCGCTATGACGGCGCCGCGATCTTCGAGTTCGAGCCGGCCGCCGGCGACGACGGGCTGGCGCTCGACCATGCGCGCGGCATGCTGGCGCGGGTGCGCGGCCTTACCGACATCGACGAGCTGGTGGAGGTCGCCGCCAGGCTCGTGCGCGACATGCTCGGCTATGACCGGGTGATGGTCTACCGCTTCGCCCATGACGGCGCGGGGCAGGTGGTGAGCGAGGCGCGCCGCGAGGACCTCGAGAGCTTCCTCGGCCAGTGGTTTCCCGAGAGCGACATCCCGCAGCAGGCACGCCGGCTCTATCTGCGCAACATCGTCCGCGTCATCGGCGACGTGCACGCCACGCGTTGCACCATCGAGCCGGAGCGGGACCCCGCCGGCCGGCAGCTGGACCTGTCCTTCGCGCATCTGCGCTCGGTCTCGCCGATCCATCTCGAATATCTGCGCAACATGGGCGTCGCGGCGTCGATGTCGATCTCGGTGGTGGTCGACGGCGAGCTCTGGGGCATGATCGCGTGCCACCACTACGCCCCGCGCGTGCTGCCGATGACCGAGCGCGTCGCGGCGGAGATGTTCGGCTCCTTCTTCTCGCTGCACCTGCAGGCGCTGAAGCAGAAGCGTTCGCTCCAGGTCGCGACCGAGGCCCGGCGGGCGCTGGACCGCTTCCTGCAGCGCGCCTCGCGCACCGAGGACGTGCTCGATCTGCTGCGCAGCAACCTCTCCGAGTTCGCCGCGCTCATGCCGTGCGACGGCATCGGGCTGTGGCTGGGCGGCGTGTGGACCGCGCAGGGCTGCGTGCCGCCGGCCGATGCCATTCCCGGCCTTCTCGGCGCCATGGTGACGCGCCCCGCGCGCATGATCGACGGGCCGGCCGAAGGCAAGATCTGGACGACGGACTCGCTCGCGCGGGCCTGGGAGCCGGCCGCCGCCTTCAGCGAGGAGGCGTCGGGCATGCTGGCCCTGCCGCTGTCCCAGCTTCCGCGCGACTACCTGCTGTTCTTCCGCCGCGAGGTGGCGCAGACGCTGGACTGGGCGGGCCGGCCGGAGAAGGTCTACGAGACCGGCCCCTTCGGCGACCGGCTGACGCCGCGCAAGAGCTTCGCGATCTGGAAGGAAACGGTGCGCCAGCACGCCAGCCCGTGGACCGACGCCGACCGCGAGATTGCCGAGGCAACCCGCTCGGCCCTGGTCGAGACCGTGCTGCGCCACAACGAGATGATGGCCGAGGAGCGCGAGAAGGCCGACATCCGCCAGCGCATGCTCAACGAGGAGCTCAACCACCGGGTCAAGAACATCCTCGCCGTCATCAAGTCGCTGGTCGAGCACTCGATGCAGGACGGCCGCGACATCACCGATTATGTCGATTCGCTGCGCGGGCGGATCCAGGCGCTCGCCGTCGCCCATGACCAGGTCGTGCGCGGTGCCGGCGGCGGGGCGCTCGCCGAGCTGCTGGGCGCCGAGCTGTCGCCCTATGGCGGCGGCGCGCGCACGCGGCTGGACGGCCCCGGCGTGCGGCTCGACGCGCGGGCCTTCTCGGTCATGGCGCTGGTGCTGCACGAGCTGGCCACCAATGCCGCCAAATACGGCGCGCTGTCGCGTTCGGAAGGCCGGGTCGAGGTGAGCTGGAAGATCGAGCCGAATGGCGATTGCACGGTGGACTGGCGCGAGCATGGCGGGCCGACGGTCGTCGACACCGGCCGGCGCGGCTTCGGCTCGGCGCTGATCGAGCGCAGCGTGCCGCACGACCTCGACGGCGACGCGACGATCGATCTCGTGCCGAGCGGGCTCGTCGCCCGCTTCCGCCTGCCGGCCCAGCACATCGTCGCGGTCGCGCCGGTCGAGGAGGCCGGCACGGCGGCCGGCACCGAGGCCGCGGCGGGGGAGAGCGACGTGCTGTCCGATTGCGCGGTGCTGCTGGTGGAGGACCAGATGATCATCGCGCTCGACGTCGAGGCGATGATGCTGGAGGGCGGCGTCGGCTCGGTGGTCACCGCCGCCTCGGTGAACGAGGCGCTGCGCAAGCTCGAAGGGCTGACGCCCGACGTCGCCGTGCTCGACGTCAATCTGGGCACGCGCAACTCCGCGCCGGTGGCCGAGGAACTGCGCCGGCGCGGCGTTCCCTACCTCTTCGCCACCGGCTATGGCGACCAGTCGATGATCCCGGACGGGCACCAGGACGCGATGGTACTGCCCAAGCCCTATGAGAGCGGAACGCTGCTCACCGCGCTGCGGGCGCTGCTCGAAGCGTCCTGAGCGGGCAGGGCTGGTACGGACCTGCCGGCGGTTTTGCCGACAGGCTTGCCAGCACCGCCTCGCATCCGGTATGAGAGCGGTCCGAGCAACCTCGCGAGAGCCGAGCCGTGACGCCTTCGTCCGCCCGCTGCTGTTCCGCGACCCCGGCCGCCAAGCGGCTTGCGGGGAACGCTCTCCTTCTGTCCGGACTGCTTCTTCTTAGCCGCCCCTGAGGGCCGGCCGGGCTTCGTGCCTGGGCGCTCAGGGGATGACGCCCGAACGAACTCGCAGACGACATTCCGAGCCGATGAGAGCCGCCCCGCGGCGCCGGCCGACGCGACAGAAGGAAAAGCCGATGTCCACCTCCGCCCATGATCGCATCGTGATCTTCGACACCACGCTGCGCGACGGTGAACAGTGCCCCGGTGCCTCGATGACCTTCGAGGAGAAGCTCGAGGTCGCCGAACTCCTCGACGCGATGGGTGTCGACGTCATCGAGGCCGGCTTCCCGATCGCCTCCGTCGGCGACTTCGAATCGGTGGCCGAGATCGCGCGCCGCGCCGACCGCTCGGTGATCGCCGGCCTCAGCCGCGCCATCCCGGCCGACATCGCGCGCGCCGGCGAGGCGGTGAAGCATGCGCGCCGCCCGCGCATCCACACCTTCGTCTCGACCTCGCCGATCCATCTCGAGCACCAGATGCGCAAGACGCAGGACCAGGTGATCGACATCATCACCGCCACGGTGGCGCAGGCGCGCAACCTGGTCGAGGACGTCGAGTGGTCGGCGATGGACGCCACCCGCACGCCGATCGACTATCTGGCGCGCTGCGTGGAGACCGCCATCAAGGCCGGCGCCACGACGATCAACCTGCCCGATACGGTCGGTTATGCGACCCCGTCCGAATACGAGGCGATGTTCCGCCAGGTGCGTGAGCGCGTCCTCGACCGCGTCTCCAACCCCGAGGCGATCGTCTTCTCGACCCACTGCCACAACGATCTCGGCCTCGCGGTGGCGAACTCGCTGGCCGGCGTCGCCGGCGGCGCGCGGCAGATCGAGTGCACCATCAACGGCCTCGGCGAGCGCGCCGGCAACGCGGCGCTGGAGGAGATCGTCATGGCGATCAACACCCGCCGCGACGTGCTGCCCTACGAGACCGGCATCGACACCACCATGCTCACCCGCGCCTCGAAGATGGTGTCGGCGGTGACCTCGTTCCCGGTGCAGTACAACAAGGCGATCGTCGGCCGGAACGCCTTCGCCCACGAGAGCGGCATCCACCAGGACGGCATGCTCAAGAACAACACCACCTACGAGATCATGACGCCGGAGAGCGTCGGCGTGACCAAGACCTCGCTGGTGATGGGCAAGCATTCCGGCCGTGCCGCCTTCCGCGACAAGCTCAAGGCGCTCGGCTACTCGCTGGGCGAGAACGCGCTGAACGACGCCTTCACCCGCTTCAAGGACCTCGCCGACCGCAAGAAGGTGGTCTACGACGAGGACATCGAGGCGCTGGTCGATCACGAGATTGCCGTCGCCCATGACCGCATGAAGCTGGTCTCGCTCTCGGTCATCGCCGGCAGCCACGGCCCGCAGCGCGCCACCATGAAGATGGAGGTCGACGGCCACGTCATCACCGAGGAATCGGCGGGCAACGGGCCGGTGGACGCCACCTTCAACTGCATCCAGGCAATCGTGCCGCACAGCGCCAAGCTCGCGCTCTACCAGGTCCACGCGGTGACCGAGGGCACGGACGCGCAGGCCGAGGTGTCGGTACGGCTCGAGGACGGCGACAAGGCGGTGACGGGGCGCGGTTCCGATCCGGACACGCTGGTCGCCTCGGCGCAGGCCTACATCATCGCGCTGAACAAGCTGCAGGCGAAGCGCAACAGCCTCAACGCCCAGGCGCAGTCCGCCGCCGGCTGAGCCGCGCCTCCGGCCGAACCATCGTCGAAGTGGCGCCGTCCCGCCTTTGCGCGGGGCGGCGCTTTCGTGTGCGGCGCCCCGTGCCATATTGATGCCGGAACGATGGGTGATGTCCGAACCCATACACCCGCCAGAACCTCCCGCAGCCCGCGTTCCAGGCCGTTGCGCGCCATGACATCCCGTTCCGCACGATGAACGTTGCGAGCGTGCCATTCCCGGGCCTTACCGGCGACGACCTGTCGGGCCGGCTGGCCGCCCCGCCGCGCCTGCGAAGGGGTGGCGTGGACCTGCTCGCCTCGCTGGTTCTGCACGGTGGGCTGCTCGCGCTGATGCTGCTGGTGGCGATCGCCCCGCCGCTGCCGGTGCCCGAGCCGCCGGCGATCCAGACCGAGGTCATCAGCCAGCGCGACTTCGATCTCCTGCGCGGCGTCACGGCGGCACCCGCGCCGGCTCCTGCGGCTGAGCCCGAACTGCCGCCGCCGGCGGCGCCCTCCGCTCCGCATCCGCGATCGGGCGGGGCAAGGGCGCAGCCCGACATGGTGCGCCCCTCGCGCATGTTGTCCGAGCAGGCGCTGGCCAATCCGCGCAGCCGCGGCCTGCGCCGCGCCCTTGCCGGCCTCGCCGAGGAGGAGCGCATCGCCCAGCTCTGCGACCTCGAGGCGATGGAGCAGATCCATGCCTGGCGCGACGAGTTCCAGCCCGACCGGCTGGTCGACTACGCGCTGTCCGACACGCGCATGGAAGGGCAGACGCTGGTCGCCCCGCGCGGCGCCTTCCGCAGCCGGCACCAGTGGTACGAGGTGTCGTTCCAGTGCGAGCTCGATGCCGGCTGGCGCAAGGTCGCCGGCTTCGCCTTTCATGTCGGCGAGCCGATCCCGCGCGAGGAATGGGCGGCGGACAATCTCGCCGCCGTGCACTGAGCTCAGGGGGCGGGCAGCACCACGCCGCATTCGGCGAGCACATGGGCGCCGAGGGCGGCGACAAGCGCGTCGGTCACCTCGGGCTCCCGTGCCAGCATCTCCCCGTCCAGCGCCGTCACCGGCCGGATGAAGCCCACGCTGTTGGTCAGGAACACCGCGTCGGCGCCGTGCAGCGCCTCGGGCGCCAGCGGACGCTCCTCGACGGCGAGGCCGAGCTTCGGCGCGGCCTCGATCACCAGCGCGCGCAGGATGCCCGGCAGGCAGCCCTCGCCGAGCGAGGGGGTGATGAGCCGGCCGGCGATCAGCACGAAGACGTTGGCGATGGTCGAGCAGCACACGCGCCCGCGCGTGTTGAGGATCAGCGCGTCGTCCACTCCCGCCGCCACCGCCTCGCGCGCGGCGAGGATGTGGTCGAGATAGCCGAGCGTCTTCAGGTTCGCGGTCGGGGAGAACTCGTTGCGCCGGCCGGTCGCGGTGACGAGCCGCGCGGGCTTGCCGAGCAGCGCCGCGCTCCACGCCGCGCGAGTCGTCACCAGCGTCGGCTCGCCCGTGCTTGCCGGCCACAGGCCGCGCGCGGCGGTGCCCCGCGTCAGCGTGGTGCGCAGGATGGCGGGCTCTGCGCCGGGAGCGGCCTCGATCGCCGCATCAAGGGTGGCCTCGATCCGCGCGCGCTCGACGCCGATGCCGAGCAGGCGTGCAGCCTCGAGAAGGCGCGCCACATGGCGCTCGCGGGCAAAGACGCGGCCGCCGAGCGCAAGCGCGGTGTCGAACACGCCGTCGCCCAGCGTGAAGCCGCGGTCCTCGACGTCGATGGTCGTGCTCACGCGGCGGTTTCCCTGGTCCGTGCCAGCTTCAGGAAGTTCGCGAGCAATTCGTAGCCCGGTCCCGTGAGGACCGATTCGGGATGGAACTGCACGCCGTAGGTCGGGTGCTCGCGATGGGCGAGGCCCATGATCTCCCCGTCCTCGCTCCAGGCGGTGGGCACCAGCGCGGACCCCTCGTCCAGCTCCACGGCCAGCGAATGATAGCGCGCGGCCGGGAACGGGGAGGGCAGGCCGGCGAACACGTCGCTGCCGTGATGGCGAATCTGCGAGGCGCGCCCGTGCATCGGCTCCTTCGCGCGCACCACGCGTCCGCCGAAGGCCTGCCCGATGCACTGGTGCCCGAGGCAGATGCCGAGGATCGGCAGGCGCCCGGAAAGGGCGCGCACCGCCTCCAGCGAGATGCCCGCCTCGTTGGGCGAGCAGGGGCCCGGCGATACGACCAGCGCGTCCGGCTGCCGTGCCTCGATGGCGGCGAGGTCGAGCGCGTCGTTGCGCGCCACCTCGACCTCGGCGCCGAGCTCGACGAGGTAGCGTGCGACGTTGAAGACGAAGCTGTCGTAATTGTCGATCAGCAGGATCACGGCGCCGCCTCCCTCATCGCCGCCTCCCTCACCGCGCAGGCCGGAAGGCGCGGAACAGGCGCTCGGCCTTGGTCAGGCTTTCCTCGTGCTCCGCGCCGGGGTCGGAGAGGGTGGTGATGCCGCCGCCCACGCCGAAGCTCGCCTCGCCCTTCTCGACCGTTACGGTGCGGATGGCGATGTTGAAATCCATCGCGCCGTCGAAGCCGACATAGCCGATGGAGCCGCAATAGACCCCGCGCGGCCGGCCCTCCAGCTCGTGGATGATCTCCATGGCGCGGATCTTCGGCGCGCCGGTGATCGAGCCGCCGGGGAACGAGGCCTTCAGCAGGTCGAGCCCGTCGTGCTCCTCCGCCAGCTCGCCGGTGACCACCGAGACGAGGTGGTGGACGTTGGCATAGGTCTCGAGCCCGCACAGGCGGGGCACCTTCACCGTGCCGGGCCGGCACACGCGCGAGAGATCGTTGCGCAACAGGTCGACGATCATGACGTTCTCGGCGCGGTCCTTCTCGCTGGCGGTGAGCTCGCGCCCGCGATGGGCGTCGAGCGTCGGCTCGACCGAGCGCGGCACCGTGCCCTTGATCGGGCGCGTCTCCACCTGTTCGCCGACGAGACGCACGAAGCGCTCGGGCGAGGAGGAGGCGATGGTGCGCTCGCCATTGACGATCAGCGCCGCGAAGGTCGCCGGATTGGCGCGGCGGAGCTGGTCGTAGAGCGCGAGCGGATCGGCCTCGCCGATCGCGGCGGCGAAGCGCTGGGTGAAGTTGGCCTGGAAGATGTCGCCGGCGCGGATGTAGTCGATCACCCGCGTCACCGCGGCGCGGTAGCCGGCGGCATCGAAATTCGAGCGCCACTCCCCGGCGACCACCGCCGGGCCGAGCGCGGGCAGGGGGCCGGCGAGACGCGCGGAGGCTTCCTCGAGGCGTTCGCGGGCGCGGCGGGCGCGGCGGCCGGCGTCCTCCTCCGGCCAGCCGGTCGAGACGATGAAGGCGCGCTTGCCCATCGTGTCGAAGGCGACGACGAGGTCGTAGAAGCCGAGGTCGATCTGCGCCCCTTCGCCCGGCTCGGGCGCGGAGGTCGGGAAACGGTCGAACAGCCGGCCGGCCTCATAGGCGATGTAGCCCGCCGCGCCGGCCTGGAAGGTCATTTCGCCCGGCAGGCGGGGCTGGGCGAAGGCGTGGAGCCGCGCGCGCAGCGCCTCCAACGGGGCGGAGGCCTCGCGCTCGCCGTTCCAGCGCGCCTGCCCGTCCTCGACACGGAAGCGGCCGAAGGGCTGCGCCATCACATAGGACCAGCGCCCCAGCACGGGGTGGGTCATGGCGCTGTCGAGGAAGGTCAGCCCTTCCCGATCGCCACCGGCCAAGCGCCGCGCGGCCTGCCAGGGGTCCTGGAAGGCGATCTCGACGACGAGAGGCGGCGGCTCGTGAATCATCGCCGGAATATGGAGTGTCCGGCGGCATCTTCCTAGATCGCCCGGCAGTCAAACCGGCTGCACCCAAGCGCAAAGCCGTCACATCTACCTCGGAGCGGCGCCGCAACGCTGGGGCAGGGCGGCGCGGGTAGGGCAAACGACATGAAGGCGGCCGCGCCGCGCCGCCGCGCGGTCGCGTTTTCCGCAGCGGAAGACGCCGCCGCGTGGGCGGTTCGCGTCATCCACAGGGTGAATTAGGCGGGCCAGGGGGTATGGACACGCCCCGGCAGCTTTGCTAAACGACCGCGGCTCGCGGGGCTCAACCCCGCGACATTCGGTTCCGGGCGCATAGCTCAGTTGGTAGAGCAGCTGACTCTTAATCAGCGGGTCCTAGGTTCGAGCCCTAGTGCGCCCACCACCGCATCCCATTGAAGGATCAGCGGTTTTCGGAACCGGATCACGCCCACAAGCGCAAAGCGTTCCCCATCACATTCCCCGGCGTCTCGGGAACGTGTTCACCCGGCGTTCCTTCTGGCAATTGGCAGCGCGGCGACGCGGGCAGTCTTCTTCAAGGTGCTTCGATTGTAGCGCTGGGTCGTGCTCACCTGGGTATGTCCAGCGGCGTTCATGACGTTGCTGTCGATGGCGCCCTCAACTCCGCGCCCCCACGCAGAGCCCGTCTGCGCCAGCCACCTCCGGTAACGTATCGGCACCCCGCCGGTCGACATCCGGGCGGTGTCATCGGCCTCCTTTTACATCTTCGGAAACACCGCGGACATACCCGGGAAATCGATCCTTGGGATAGTTCGCCTCGTCCGGTCGCGCTTCCCAGACGTCATGCCGTCTCGGCGTGCCGGTACAGCAACGAGGTGGCCCGTTCGCCGTTGGCGCAGTCCGCCCCGTAAGTAACCGGGGCGGGATTGACGCTCCGTCTCGGCCTGGAGCCAGACGCGTTGCCTGCCCCCTGTCAGGCGATGCGTTTGGCTCCTCATTTCTTCATGGATCGGCGACGGCTGTGTACGGTTCGACTGCTTTCCTCCGGACTTTTCGACTTGCCTTCCTCACCTGCGGCCTCGCCAGCGGCGCAGCCTCGGGTGCTTGGGCGCAGACCCTCGATCAGGCGCTCGCCTCCGCCTACGACGCCAATCCCAGCCTCAATTCGCAGCGCGCGGCCACCCGGGCGGTGGACGAATACGTGCCGATCGCGCTGTCGGGCTACCGCCCGCAGATCTTCGGCAGCGCCTCGATCGGCTCGCAATGGGTGGAAGGGCGCTACGATGCCGGTATCGGTTCCGTGACCAGCCACTACAAGACCGACCCGTCGAGCTTCGGCATCACCATCAGCCAGACCATCTATGACGGGCTGAAGACCGCCAATTCGGTCCGCGGCGCCGAGGCGCAGGTGAAGGGCCAGCGCGAATTGCTGCGCAACACCGAGCAGACCGTCCTGCTCGACGCCGCCACCGCCTACATGAACGTGCTGGAGGACGGCGCGCTGCTGGAATTGCGCCGGCAGAACCTCACCGCGTTCGAGGAGGAGCTGAAGTCGGCCCGCCAGCGCTTCGCCGTCGGCGAGATCACCCGCACCGATGTCGCCCAGGCGGAGGCGAGCGTCGCCGACGCCAAGAGCACGCTGGCCGAGGCGACCGCCAACCTCAAGACCGCCGACGCGGTGTTCGTCCGGGTGACGCAGCTCCAGCCGCAGCAGCTCTCGCCCGCGCGGCCGGTCGACGGCCTGCTGCCCGCCTCGCTCGACGCCGCCCTGGCCTCGGGCCTCACCCGGCATCCGGCCATCCGCGCCGCGCAATACGCGATGGACCAGAGCGCGACCGAGGTGAAGGTGGCCGAGGCGGCGCTCTCGCCGACGCTGTCGCTCAACGGCTCGGCCACCAACCAGTACAACTACTATTCCGACGGCGACCGCATCGAGCGCGGGACCGACGTCGCGGCCACGCTCAACCTGTCCGTGCCGATCTACCAGGGCGGCGCCGAGTATTCCTCGATCCGCCAGAGCAAGGAGAAGCTGACGCAGGCCCGCATCGATATCGATACCGAGCGCGACCAGGTGCGGGCGAGCGTCCAGCAGTACTGGAGCGGCCTGCAGGCGGCCAAGGCCGCGATCGAATCGGCGCAGGCCTCGGTCGCCGCCAACGAGATCGCGCTCAAGGGCGTGCGGGAGGAGTGGCGGGTCGGCCAGCGCACCACGCTCGACGTGCTGAACGCCCAGACCTCGCTGTTCGAGGCGCGGGCGAGCCTCGTCACGGCCCAGCGCGACCGGGTCGTGGCCTCGTTCTCGCTGCTCTCGTCCGTGGGCGAGCTCAGCGCGGGCCGGCTAAAGCTGAAGGTGCGGGCCTACAACCCGAAGGTCCATTACGACCAGGTTCGCGATGCCTGGATCGGCGTGCGGACCCCGGGCGGTCAATGAGCGATGCCCGCCGCAAGCCCGCCCGCCTCCGCACGGGTCGGCGGCCGGGCCGGCGCGAAGACGGACGTGCAGACCGGCGGCAGCTCCCTACTGGCCGGACTGGATCTTGGCGAGTTCGCCGAGCGAGGACCAGTCCTTCGCTTCGCCTTCGGTGGCGATCATCGTCATCAGCCGGTCGCGCAGCAGGCTGCCGATGGGCAGGGGCACCTTCAGCTCCTCCCCGGCGGCGAGGGCGAGGCGGACGTCCTTGGCTCCCAGAGGCAATGCGAAGCCCGCCGGCTCATAGGCGCGGTCGACGATGAGCTGGCCGTAGGTCCGGTAGACCGGGGCGGAGAACAGCGTCGAGGTGAGCAGGTCGAGATAGGCCTGCTGGTCCACCCCGCCCTTGGCGACCAGCGCCAGCGCCTCGCCGAGGCTCTCGATCACCGAGGCGATGAGGAAATTGCCGGCGAGCTTGGCGAGGTTGGCCTGCTGCGGGTCCTCGCCCATCACCTGCGTCATGCGGCCGATGGCGGCGAAGGCGGGTGCGAGCCGCTCCAGCGCCGCTCCGGGACCGGCGGCGACCACCGCCAGCTCGCCCTTGGCCGCGACATCCGGCCGGCCGAACACGGGGGCGGAGACATAGACCTGTCCCGCCTGCGCATGCGCCTCTTCAAGCCGACGGGCCATCGCGGTGCCGATGGTGCTGGTGCCGACATGGATGGCGCCGCGGGCGAGGTTCGCCACCAACCCGTGCGGGCCGAGCACCACCTCCTCCAGCGCCGCGTCGTCCGGCAGGCTGGTGAAGACGATCTCCTCGCCCGCCGCGAGGGCGGCGAGGTCGGGGGCGACGGTGGCGCCCTGCGCGGCCAGCGGCTCCGCCCTCGCGGGGCTGCGGTTCCACACCGTCACCTCGTGCCCGGCCCGCAGCAGCGCACCGGCCATACCCGATCCCATCAGTCCCAGCCCGACGAAGCCGACCTTCATGACGCTTTCCTCCCACTCGGGCCGGCTCGCGGTTCACACCGCCGAGGAGCGGGCCCACAGATTGATGTCCTCCTCGGTCGCCCAGCGGTCGATCTCGCCGAGCTCCTCGGGGGTGAAGTCGAGATTACGGATTGCGCCGACGCAGTCGACCACCTGCTGCGGGCGCGAGGCGCCGATCAGCGCCGAGGTGATGCCGCCATCGCGCAGCACCCAGGCGAGGGCCATCTGCGCCAGCGTCTGGTCGCGGCGGGCGGCGATCGCGTTCAGCTTGCTGAGGTGCTCGAGCGCGCGCGCCGAGAGCGCCTCGGGCTTCAGCGTCTTGCCCTGGGTGGCGCGCGAGCCTTCGGGAATACCGCCGAGATACTTGTCGGTGAGCATGCCCTGCGCCAGCGGGGTGAAGGCGATGGAGCCGATGCCGAGCTCGGCGAGCGTCTCCTTCAGCCCGTCGCGCTCGACCCAGCGGTTGAGCATGTTGTAGCTCGGCTGGTGGATCAGGCAGGGCGTGCCGAGTTCCTTCAGGATCGACGCCGCCTCGCGGGTGCGCTGGGCACTGTAGGAGGAGATGCCGACATAGAGCGCCTTGCCCTGACGCACCAGCGTGTCGAGCGCGCCCATGGTCTCTTCCAGCGGCGTGTCGGGATCGGCCCGGTGCGAATAGAAGATGTCGACATAGTCGAGCCCCAGCCGCTTCAGCGACTGCTCGCAGGAGGCGATCAGGTACTTGCGGCTGCCCCAGCTTCCATAGGGGCCGGGCCACATGTCGTACCCCGCCTTGGTGGAGACGATGAGCTCGTCGCGATAGCCGGCGAAGTCGGTGCGAAGGATTTTGCCGAACGCCTCCTCGGCCGAGCCGGAGGGCGGGCCGTAATTGTTGGCGAGGTCGAAATGGGTGATGCCGTGGTCGAAGGCGGTGCGGCAGAGCTCGCTCTTCAGCGCGTGCGGCCGGTCATGGCCGAAATTGTGCCACAGGCCGAGCGAGATCGCCGGCAGCTTCAGCCCCGAGCGGCCGCAGCGGCGATAGACCATGGTCTCGTAGCGGTTCTCGGCGGGGACGTAGGGCATGGGGAAAGGTCTCCAGAGGCAATGAAAGGGCGGCGTGCCGGCCTCGCGGCCGCGGGCAGGGGGTGCGCGGCGCGGTCAGCCGTCGCCCTCCATCCAGCGCCGGAAGGCGTCGGCATGGTCGGGATGCCAGCGCGACAGGGCGGGGCGGTTCTCCAGAATGTCGCCGAAGCCCCAGCGCATGCGCCGGATGTCGATGGCGCGGTCGACCTCGTTGTCGGGGCACAGGATGTAGAAGTCGCCCGCCGCCATGCCCGCGAGCATGAAGTCCGCCACCTGTTCCGGCGTCCAGGCGCCGGGCGGCTTCTGCTCGACGCCGCGCCGGCGGGTGAAGCCGGTATAGGTGAAGCCGGGAATGAGCAGATGCGCGGAGACGCGCCCGGAGGTCGCCCCGACCAGCTCGTGCGAGAGCGATTCCGTCAGCGCCTTCAGCGCCGCCTTGCTGACATTGTAGGCGGTGTCGCCCGGCGGCAGGGTGATGCCCTGCTTGGAGCCGGTGCAGATCACGGCGCCGGGGAGGTCGGCGGCGATCATGTCCGGCACGAAGAGCTGGAGGCAGTGGATCGCGCCCCAGAGGTTGGTGTCGAGCGTGCGCCGCCAGACCTCCTCGCCGGCGAACAGGCCGCCGCCGCCCTCGCGCCCGGCATTGCTGAGCAGCACGCCGACCGGACCAAGCGCGTCGGCCCGCGCCTTCAGCGTCGCAATCTCGTCGCGCACGCGCACGTCGGTGGGCTGGGCCACGGCGTCGATGCCCTCGGCCGCGAGCGATGAGCGGGCATCGTCGAGCGCCTCGCCCGGCAGGTCGGCGAGCAGCACCTTCATGCCGGCCGCGCCGAGCCGCTGCGCCGCCGCAAGGCCGATGCCGCTGGCGCCGCCGGTGATGACGGCGACATGGCCGGGTCGGATGGCCGGATGGGAGGTCATGCGTTTGTCTCCTGGTTCGGGCGGCCTCGCCTGGGGCCGGTCATCAGGGCGGATGCCGGCGAGGCGGCAATGGCGATGCCCGCGGGCCCGCCCCTTGGCCGAACCCGCGCCTCGATCTGTCCGGCCTTGAGAATAATCGGTTTGTGCTGGCGGAGAACGGCTTAATTGTTTAGCCAGGCTCAATGATGCGGTGAGGAGACGGCAAGGATGGCCTATCGTGGCGGCCCCGATCTGAGCGATCTGCAGGCCTTCGCGGCGATCGTGCGCCACCTCAGCTTCACCCGCGCGGCGATCGAGCTCGGCGTCTCGACCTCCGCCCTCAGCCACCGCATCCGCCGGCTGGAAGCGGGGCTGGAGGTGCGCCTGCTCAACCGCACCAGCCGCTCGGTCGTGCCGACCCAGGCCGGGGCGGCGCTGGCGGAGCGGCTGGCGCGCGGCTTCGAGGCGATCGGCGACGCGCTGGGCGCGCTCGACCTCCACCGCCGCTACCCGGTCGGCCGCCTGCGGCTCAACGTGCCGCACGACGCGGCGCGGCTGCTGCTGGCGCCGGTGATCGGCGAGTTCGTCGAGCGCTACCCGCAGATCCATCTCGACGTGATCGCCGACGACCGCCCGGTCGACATCGTCGCCGCCGGCTTCGACGCCGGGATACGCTATGCCGACCACGTGCCCGGCGACATGATCGCGATGCAGGTGACGCCGCCGCTGGACTGGGTGGTGGTCGGCGCGCCGGCTCTGCTCGACCGTCTCGGCCGGCCGCGCACGCCCGACGACCTCGCCGACTATCCCTGCATCCAGATGCGGATCGGCGACAGCACCTCCTTCCCGTGGGAGCTCGGGGAGGGCGAGCGCCTGCGCCGGCTGGACGTCTCCGGCCCGCTCAGCTCGAACGACACCGACTATTCCATCGCTGCCGCGATCGAGGGCGCCGGGCTCGCCTATTGCCTCGCCTGGCGGGTGGCGGCCGAGCTGACGGCGGGGACGCTGGAGGTCGTGCTGCCGGACTGGGCCTCGCCCGGCGCGCCGTTCGCGGTCTATTATCCGAGCCGCCGGCAGCCGCCCCCGGGTCTGCGCCAGCTCGTCGAGCTGCTGAAGCGGCGCTCGCGGCTCGGCTGATGCCGTGCCGGTGCCTGCATCCGGCGCCTCGGCCTCATGGCGGGATGTTGCGGGCGGGCGGTGGGATACCCATCTGTCGGGCCCTGCGCGGAAGGAGCCACCACCATCGACGCGACATCCATGATCTGTGCGCACTGCCAGCGCTGCGGCCGCCGTTCGGCGCTGGGGAGGGGGGATTCGACGCTCCTCACCGTGCTCGAGGAGGACGCGCCGCGGCTGCGCTGCGACATGTGCGGCTGCCGGCGGGTCCGGCTGTTCCGGGCGCGCGGGCCGGCCGAGATGCTGGCCTTCCTGACCGGGCGCATCTGACGGGCAGCCCTGAACCAATCGTGCGCTGGAACGTTGATCCGCGCGAGTTCAGTGACCGAGGAAGCGACAAGGAGGGTGCATCATGGCCGAGGGTGACAAAGTGCCGAATGGCGTGGCGCGGGAAGCGGTGGACCAGGAAGCGGCGGCCGGCGCTGGGCGCGCAAGCGCCGCGCGGGCCAAGGCAGCGGCCGGAACCCGTTCGACGCGCTCGTCTTCCGAATCCGGCTCGCGCGCAGGGGCAAACGACGCGTCCGCCGCACGCGGGGCCCGCGAGAGCGCCCGTGCGACCCGCGAAGCGGTGGCGCACCTGCCCGGGCTCCCCCCCCGCCACTATTCATTCAACGCCCTCGTCGCGGCCGGCGTGCTGGGCTTCGTCATCGGGCGCATCTGCGCACGCTGACCGCGAGGGAACCGGGGCGGCCGATGGTCCCGCCCCAGATGGAAAGACATAGATGCAGACCCTAACTGTCCGCCACGTGACCCATTACAGCTATGCCAATCCGGTGGAGTTCCAGCCCCACCGGCTGATGCTGCGCCCGCGCGACAGCCATGATCTGCGCCTCGTCAACGCCGAGCTGTCGATCTGGCCGCACGGCAATGTGCGGTGGCTGCACGACGTGTTCGGCAATTCGGTCGCGGTGGTCGACTTCATCGAGCCGTCGAACGAATTGAAGATCGAGAGCGTGCTGACGCTGGAGCGCTATGGGGCCGGCGGCCTGCCGTTCGAGCTGGAGGAGAGCGCGAGGGACTATCCGTTCGTCTATTCCTCGGACGACCGGATCGACCTCGGCCGCATGCTCGACTGCCACTATCCCGACCCCACCGGCGAGCTCGAGACGTGGGCCAAGGGCTTCGTCGCCGCGCGGCCGACCGACACGATGGCGCTGCTGACCGACATCAACAACGGCATCCACCAGGGCTTCACCTACCAGATGCGGCACGAGGAGGGCACGCAGGCCCCACTCGAGACGCTGCGGCTCGGCACCGGCTCCTGCCGAGACTTCGCGCTGCTGCTGATCGAGGCGGTGCGCGCGCTCGGCTTCGGCGCCCGCTTCGTCACCGGCTATCTCTACGATCCGGCGCTGGACGGCGACGATTCGGCGGTGGTCGGCGCCGGGGCGACCCATGCCTGGGCCGACATCTACCTTCCGGGCGCGGGCTGGGTCGAGTTCGACCCGACCAATGGCAGCATCGCCGCCGACAACCTGATCCGTGTCGCCGTCACGCGCGACCCGAGCCAGGCGGTGCCGGTGGCGGGCGGGTTCACCGGTCTGCTGGGCGACTATCTCGGCATGACGGTGGACGTCTCGGTGCGCTCCCATGCGGAGCCGCTGGCGGCCTGAGGCGCTAGCCGGTAACATTTCCCCGCCGGGCATTTCATGGCGGGAGAGGGCAATGAGCTTTCAGGTCTGGGCCTGGCTGGGACTGCTGGCCTACACGTTGCACATCATGGAGGAGTTCGCCTTCGACTGGCGGAACTGGGCGCGCGACGTCATCAGGCTGCCGGTCGAATGGAGCGATTTCTACGTCACCAACGCGGCGGTGGTGATCCTCGGCTTCGCGCAGGCCCAGATCTCCTATGCGCTGCCGGTGGCGGCGCTGACCTTCGCGGCGCTGATGCTGATCAACGCGACCTTCTTCCACGTGGTGCCGATGATGGCGACGCGCGGGCGCTTCTCGCCGGGCACCTTCACCGCGGTGCTGCTGTTCTACCCGGTGGCGCTCGGCATCTACCGCAGCGCGGCGGCCGAAGGACAGGTCTCGACCGTGACGGTGATCGGCTCCGTGGTCGGCGGGGCGCTGCTGATGGCCTATCCGGTGGCGATGATGCGGCTCAGGGGCCTGCCCTATTTCAGGCAGACCCCCGAGGGGAGCGTCGGCGTGGATCAGGCGTCCACGTCCTCCAGCGTCGGGTAGTCGGTGTAGCCGGTGGCGCCACCGCCATAGAGGTGGTCCTTGTCGACCTCGTTGAAGGCGACGCCGCGCCGCAGCCGCTCGACCGCGTCGGGGCTGGAGATGAAGGCCTTGCCGAAGGCGACGAGATCGGCCCGGCCGGAGGCGACCGCCTCTTCCGCCATCGTCTTGTCGTAGCCGTTATTGACCATCCACGTCCCGCTGTAGCGCTTGTGCAGGGCCTCGAAGTCGAAGCCGGGCACGATGTCGCGCGACCCGCCGGTGGCGCCCTCGATCATGTGGACATAGACCGGGCCGAGCTTCTCCAGCACGTCCACCACATGGGCGAAAAGGGCGGCCGGGTCGCTGTCGGAAATTCCGTTGGCGGGCGTGACGGGCGAGATGCGGATGCCGGTGCGGCTGGCGCCGATCTCGGCGATCACGGCCTCGACCACCTCCTTCATGAAGCGCACGCGGTTCTCGATCGAGCCGCCATAGGCATCCGTGCGCTTGTTGGCGCCGTCACGCAGGAACTGGTCGATCAGGTAGCCGTTGGCGCCGTGGATCTCGACCCCGTCGAAGCCGGCGCGGATGGCGTTCGCCGCCGCCTTGCGGAAGTCGTCGACGATGCCGGGGATCTCCTCCAGCGTGAGCGCGCGGGGCTCGTCGGTCGGCTGGAAGCTGTTGTTCACATAGGTCTTGGTGTCGGCACGTACGGCCGAGGGCGCCAGCGGCGCGGCGCCGCCGGGCTGGAGCGAGCGGTGCGAGACCCGGCCCACATGCCAGAGCTGCACGAACATGCGCCCGCCCTTGGCGCGGACCGCGTCGGTGACGGCCTTCCAGCCCTCGACCTGGGCGTCGGTGAAGATGCCGGGCGTGTCCTGGTAGCCCTGGGCGGTGGCGGAGACCTGCGTCGCCTCGGTGACGATGAGGCCGGCAGTGGCGCGCTGGCCGTAATATTCGACGGCGAGCGGAGAGGGGACCAGCCCGGCGGCGGCGCGGTTGCGCGTCAGCGGGGCCATGACGATGCGGTTCGACAGCGTGATGTCGCCGAGGCGATAGCTGTCGAACAGGGACGGCGTGGAGGTCATGCTCACGTCCTTCGATCTCAGTGAGGAGTCTATCAGGTCGGACATAAGCATTGCGGTGCAGCATGCCAGAGCCCCGGCGGGTGAGGAGCTGGCATGCAGATACTGCATGACGTGTGGTATGGCGCGATATAATAACGTTGCTTATATTATCCCTCGTAAGGAGCTTGCCATGCCCACCATGCCCCAGGACGACGTGCTCACGGTGATCCACGAGGTCGCGCATCTCATGCGCATCCGCTTCGACCAGCGTGCGCGCGCCTACGGCATGACCCGGGCGCAGTGGGTCATCCTGCTCAAGCTGCGCCGCGGGCCCGCGCCGACACAGAACGAGCTGGCCTCGATGATCGAGGTGGAACCGATAACGGTGGCGCGTCTTGTCGACAGGCTGGAGGCAAGGGGCTTCGTCGAACGCCGGCACGATCCGAACGATCGGCGCGCCTGGCGCCTGCATCTGCTGCCGGCGGCCGGGCCCATCATCGACGACATCGCCGTCGTGCGGGCCGAGGTGCTGGCCCAGCTCCTCGGCGACACCGTGGACGAGAAGGAAGTCGCGGCCGTCGATGCGACGCTGCGCAAGATGAAATCGAACCTGCAATCGGCAGACGGGCGCACCAGCGCCGCTGCTCCGTAAAGAGAACCGCCATGCTCGATCGTACCCGCGCCCCCGGCGACACCGATCCGGCCGAGGTGACCAGCGAACGTCCCGCGACCCCCATCGAAACCCCGCGGCCCCTCCCGGCAGCGGCGCCCGCGCTCGCGCCTTCTCCGGCGCCTGCCCCTGCTGCCGCTCCCGCTCCCAGGCGCAAGCGGCGGCTGCGCTCGGTGCTGATGCTCGGCGGCATCGCCGTGGTCGCGATCGGCGCCGGCTATTTCTGGCTCACCGGCGGGCGCTACGTCTCGACCGACGACGCCTATGTGCGCGCCGCCAAGCTCATGGTCTCCACCGACGTCTCCGGCATCGTCTCCGATGTCGACGTGAAGGAAGGCCAGAAGGTCAAGGCGGGCGACGTGCTGTTCCGCATCGATCCGCGCCAGTACGAGATCGCGCTCGCCAACGCCAAGGCGAACCTCTCCGAGACGGCGCTGGACCTCAAGGCGCAGAAGGTTGACTACCAGCGCATGCTGAGCGACATCGCCGCGCAGCAGGCCGTGGTCGAGAACGACCAGGCGACCTTCGACCGCTACGCCAAGCTGGTGAAGGATTCCGCCGCTCTGTCGAAGGCGCAGTATGACGACGCGCGCTTCGCGCTCGACGGCGAGCAGCGCAAGCTCGACTCGCTGCGCAAACAGGCCGAGGTCGCGCTGGCCAAGCTCGGCGGCAACCCCGATTTCGACGTCGAGCAGCACCCGCAATATCTGCAGGCCAAGGCGGCGGTCGACGAGGCCCAGCGCCAGTACGACCACGCCACGGTGCGCGCGCCCTTCGCCGGCACGGTGACAGGGGTCGATTCGCTGCAGCCCGGCCTCTACCTCGTCGCCGCCACCGCGGCGCTGACCAATCAGGGCGCGGTGGGCCTCGTCTCCGCCGACAAGGTGTGGATCGATGCCAACATCAAGGAGACCGACCTCACCCATGTGAAGGCCGGCGACAAGGTCGATGTGACGATCGACGCCTATCCCGACCGCACCTGGCAGGGCACGGTGCAAAGCATCGCGCCGGCGAGCGGCTCGGAATTCTCTGTCCTTCCGGCCGAGAATGCGAGCGGCAACTGGGTGAAGGTGGTCCAGCGCGTGCCCGTGCGTGTCACGGTCGAGAGCGCGAAGGACGATCCCCCGCTGCGCGCCGGCATGAGCGCGGTGGTGTCGATCGACACCGGCCAGAAGCGCTCGATCGGAAGTCTGATCTCCGACGTGATCTGATCGCCCGCGCGACCCGACCCGCCGAATAACCGGATCGCCCGCCGCCAATACGCCCCCCTTGGCGGCCGGGCGGGCGGGCAGGGACGGACCGAAAGGCCACCGTTCCTGCCCGCAGATACCCACGCGAAGAACGCCGGAGGCGGGTGCTCCCGCCCGGAGGTGATGCGATGTCCAGCACAGCAACGATGAACACGGACGCTCCCTCGGAGCATGTCGGGATGGCCCGCATCCTGGTGACCGTCTGCGCCATGATGGCGACGCTGATGCAGGCGCTCGATTCCACCATCGCCAATGTCGCGCTGCCCTACATGCAGGGCTCGCTCTCGGCGACGGCGGACCAGATCACCTGGGTGCTGACCTCCTACATCGTCGCCGCCGCGATCATGACCGCGCCGGTCGGCTGGCTCTCGGCCCGTTTCGGGCGCAAGAGGATCTTCATCATCAGCCTGGTCGGCTTCACGCTCGCCTCGATGCTGTGCGGCGTCGCCCAGTCGCTGACCGAGATCGTCGTCTTCCGGCTCGCCCAGGGCGTGTTCGGCGCGGCGCTGGTGCCGCTGTCGCAGGCGACCATGCTCGACCTCTACCCGGTCGAGCAGCGCGGCCAGGCGATGGCGGTGTGGGGCATGGGCGTGATGCTCGGCCCCATCCTCGGGCCCACGCTCGGCGGCTGGCTGACCGACGCCTACGACTGGCGCTGGGTGTTCTACGTGAACCTGCCCTTCGGCGTGCTGGCGACCGCCGGGCTGGCGCTGTTCCTCAACGACAGCAAGCGCGACGAGGGGCTGCGCTTCGACTGGATCGGCTTCGCCGTGCTCGCGCTCGGCATCGGCGCGCTGCAGATGATGCTCGACCGCGGCGAGCAGAAGGACTGGTTCGGCTCGACCGAGATCGTGATCGAGACGGTGCTGGCGGGGCTCGGGCTCTATCTCTTCACCGTCCACATGATCACGGCCGAGAAGCCGTTCATCAGCCCGCGCCTGTTCAAGGACCGCAACTTCGTGGTCGGCCTCGTCATCATGTTCGCCATCGGCATGGTGCTGCTGTCGACCTCTGCGTTGCTCGCGCCCTATCTCCAGCGGCTCAGCGGCTACCCGGTGCAGACCGCGGGCCTGCTGATGGCGCCGCGCGGCTTCGGGACCATGATGGCGATGATGGTCGCGGGGCGGCTGGTGTCGAGGGTCGACCCGCGCCTGCCCATGGTGGCCGGCCTCGGGCTGATCGCCTGGAGCCTGTGGGACATGACCGGGTGGACCCCCAACGTCGGCACCGAGGAGATGATCGTCAACAGCGTGCTGCAGGGCGCGGGGCTCGGCTTCGTGTTCACGCCGCTCACCGTCGTCGCCTTCGCGACGCTGGCGCCGGAGCTGCGCACCGACGGCACCGCGCTGTTCAGCCTGGTGCGCAATGTCGGCAGCGCGATCGGCATCTCGGTGACCTCGTTCCTGCTGTCGCAGAACACCCAGATCATGCACGCCTCGCTCGCCGCGCATGTGACCCCGTTCAACCGGATGATCCAGTCGGGCGGCGCCTACGAGTTCTGGAACATCGCCAACCCGTCGACGCTCGCCGCGCTCAACGCCGAGATCACGCGGCAGGCGACCGCTATCGCCTATGTGGACGACTTCAAGTTCATGATGCTGGTCACGCTGCCGACCGCCCTGCTGCTGTTCCTGATGAGCGCGCCCGAGAAGAAGAAGGGCGACGACATGGTCCCCGAGATTCTGGACTGACGGGCCCGGCGCCGGGCGGCTGCGCCCGCCCCGGGCCCCGGTCGCGCGGCGCCGTGACGAAGCGGCACGCTGCGCCCTAGGAAGGAGGTGCCCGCGTCGGGTAGAAGGGGGAATCCGCATCGGCAGGCCCCGCCATGATCGACATCGCTTCCCGCGTCTATGCCCATACCTGGAAGATCGACCCGATCGTGCGTTCGGTGCTCGACACCGACTTCTACAAGCTGCTCATGGCGCAGACGATCTACCGGCGCCATTTCCACACCCGCGTCACCTTCGGCATCATCAACCGCACCGCGCGGGTGCGGATCGCCGATTTCGTCGACGAGGGCGAACTGCGCGAGCAGCTCGACCATGTGCGCACTCTCTCGCTCACCCGCGGCGAATCGACCTGGCTGCGCGGCAACACCTTCTATGGCCGCCGGCAGATGTTCTCGCCCGACTTCATGGCCTGGTTCGAGAGCTTCCGCTTTCCCGCCTACCACCTCGAGAAGCGCGACGGCCAGTACGAGCTGACCTTCGAGGGGCCGTGGATCGAGACCACCATGTGGGAGATCCCGGCGCTCGCCATCATCAACGAGCTGCGCTCGCGCGCGGTGCTGCGCTCCATGGGGCGGTTCGAACTCCAGGTGCTCTATGCGCGCGCCATGACCCGGGTGTGGGAGAAGGTGGAGCGGCTGAAGAAGCTGGGGGGCGTCAACGTCGCCGATTTCGGCACCCGCCGGCGCCACGGCTTCCTGTGGCAGGACTGGTGCGTGCAGGCGATGATGGAGGGGCTGGGCGAGCGCTTCCTCGGCACCTCGAACTGCCTCATCGCGCTGCGCCGCGAGGTCGAGGCGACCGGCACCAACGCCCATGAGCTGCCCATGGTCTATGCCGCGCTCGCCGACAGCGACGAGGCGCTGGCCGAGGCGCCCTACAAGGTGCTCGCCGACTGGCAGAAGGACTATGAAGGCAATCTGCGCGTCATCCTGCCCGACACCTTCGGCACCGCGCATTTCCTCGCCGAGGCGCCCGACTGGGTGGCGCAGTGGACCGGCATCCGCATCGACAGCAAGGACCCGATCGAGGGCGGGGAGGAGGCCATCGCCTGGTGGCAGTCGCGCGGGCAGGACCCGCGCGAGAAGCTGGCGATCTTCTCCGACGCGCTCGACATCGACGACATCGAGCGCATCTACCGCCATTTCGACGGGCGGATGCGGATGGGCTTCGGCTGGGGCACGCTGCTGACCAACGATTTCCGTGGATTCGCGCCGGACGGGGCGCTCGACCCGATTTCCATCGTGTGCAAGGTCATCTCGGCCAATGGCCGGCCGACGGTGAAACTCTCGGACAATCCCACCAAGGCGATGGGCCCGCCCGAGGAGGTCGCACGCTACCGGCGCGTGTTCGAGGCCCGGCCGGAACACGCCCGCGAGGTGCTCGTGTGACGCGGTATTATAGCGCTGTCACAAGGGGGTATTAAAATAGGGTAAGGGATTTGGGGTCATTCCCGACCAAGAGTTGCCGCAATCGGCCATCAAGGTGATATTTTAAAAGCTGTGGTTTTCTTGCATCAAACCCTGCGATGCCGTTAGTTAGGCGCCGAACGCAGGATGGGGTGCGGAACTGGCGCGGTGATTCCCGGATCATCGCCCTCAAACGAACTGGACGTAAGGCATGCGAAGTGGTCAGCACCGTGCAACCGAACATGAGGCCGCAGGTGAGACCCGATCCTGTGGCGCAGCCGGATCCGATGCCGACAATTCCGCGCTCCACCGCCTCCGCCGCTTGCCGGCCGCCCCGTGGGCGCCCAAAGCCTTCGTAGGGTGAGTCGCGTCATGACCGTTTCCTCCCAGGAGCCGCGCGGGACCGGGCTCTCCACGTCGCTCGTCAGTGATTTCCGCGCCATTCTCAACGCGCTTGAAAAGGAAAAGGGCGGGCGCCCCGCCGACGATGCGGGCGAATCGCACACCGGCAACGACGCCCCTTCGACCGTTTCCGGCTCGGTACTCGCGGTGGCGAAGATCGACTCCGTGCCGGTTCCGCCCGCGGCGGACGGCGAGAATGAGGACGAGCGTCCGTCCGAGCCGACCGGCCCCATGGTGCGCGAGCGGGTGAGGGTTCCCCGCGGCGAGACGCCGGCGCGGCCCGAGCCGATGGCGCTTTCCGAAGTGCGCAGCCGGATTTCCGCGCTGGGCGACGTGCGCGACATGTTCCCGCATCGCGCCGGCCGCCCCGCCGCCGAGGGCGACCAGGCGGGCGAGGCCGCCGATGCGCGCCCGGCCGCAGGCCAGCCTCTTCCGCAACCGACGCCCCCTGCGCGCAATCCCATCGGGCGCAAGCGCGCCGCTGCCGCGCCGGCCGTCGCCGAGGCGCCCGCGCCGCGCCGCCGGGCCTTCGGGGCCTCGGGCCGGGCCGGGGAGGCGGAGACGCCGGTGCGCCGGCGCAAATCCACCTCGAGCGACGTCATCACCTGGCAGAGGCTCGGCATTCTCGCCATCTGCGCCGTCGTGTTCGGCGGCGGGCTGGTGGCGCTCCAGCGCGTCGTCGGCCGCGAGGAGGCGGTGGTGGCGCCCGATGAGATCGGCAATGCCGCGATCGCCAGCGTCGCCCCCTCGACCTCGTACGACGTGCCCGCGCCAGCTACGGTCGCCGTGGCGCCGCCCGTGGCCGCTCCGGCGACGCAGGAGGCCAGCACGCCGGCCGCGCCCGCCAGCGTCGCCGACGTGGTGGCCGAGATCCCCAAGCTCAATCTGCGTGACGCCGAGCCCGTGTTCGACACGGCCACCCCGCCGGCGGCCCCGTCCGGGGTGACGGCCTTCGCGCCGCCCGAGCCGCCGGCTTCGCCGCGTCTCGACGACACCGCCGTGCCGGCGGACGCCGCGACCGATGCGGCGAGCGCCCATGTGACGCTGCCCAAGCAGCCGCCGCTGCCGCCGGTCCGGCAGGCGGCGCTCGACACCGGCGCCGCGCCGGCTGCCGCGTCGGATACCGCCGCCGCCGAGCCGGCGACGGACGAGGTCGCGGACGATACGGAGACGGCCGGTGGCGGCGATCCGGTCGGCACGGTCCTCGTGCGCAGCTCGGTGACCATGCGCTCGGCCCCCCGCAAGGGCGCCTCGGCGCTGGCGAACCTGCAGGGCGGCGAGAAGGTCGACCTCGTGGCCTGCCACGGCTGGTGCGAGGTCATCGCCGATGGCAAGCGCGGCTTCGTCTACAAGAGCTTCCTCAACACCCAGTCCGTGCAGCAGCAGGCCGACGCTGCCGCCGAGTGAGCCCGGCGGCCTGTGCAGGCGCGGTAACATCCTGAATCAATGATTGAACCGCGCGGGCGGCGAATCGCGCCGCTCCGCCTCGTCTTGCCCCGAGGCGCGTGTTAGACCCCGGGCATCTTCACGAGCCGACATTAGGAATCGATCATGCCGAACAGTCCGACCGAGGCGCCCCATCCGATCCGCGTCGGCGTCGTCGGCGTCGGCGTCATGGGCTACAACCACGCCCGCGTGCTGTCGGACCTGCCGGGCGCGACGCTGGTCGGCATCGCCGATCCCGATGACGGCCAGCGCGGCAAGGTCGCGGCCCTGCTCGGATGCGAGGCGGTGCCGGGTATCGCCGACCTGATCGAGCGCGGCGTCGACGCGCTGGTGGTGGCTGCGCCCACGCACCTTCACCACGACATCGCGCTCACCGCCATCGAGGCCGGCAAGCACGTTCTTGTGGAAAAGCCGATCGCCCCCGTAGTGGCCGAGGCCGAAGCCATCGTCGCCGCCGCCCGCGCCAAGGGCGTGGCGCTGATGGTCGGCCATGTCGAGCGGTTCAACCCGGCGGTCGAGGCGATCAAGAACGCCATTCGCGGCGAGGAGATCCTCTCCATCGGCATCACCCGCGTCGGACCGTTCCCCCCGCGCATGTCCAATGTCGGCGTGGTGATCGACCTCGCCGTGCACGACATCGACCTGATCTGCCATTTCACCGGCTCGCAGATCGCCGAGATCCAGCCGCAGGTGAAGGCGGCGGTGGCGGACCGCGAGGACATCGCGCTGCTGCAGTTCCGCACCGCCAACGGCGTGCTCGCCCACATCAACACCAACTGGCTGACGCCCTTCAAGGCGCGCACGGTGCATGTGGCGACCCGCAACAAATACGTCATCGGCGACCTGCTGACCCGGCAGGTGACCGAGTGCTTCGACTACAAGCCGGACGGCAGCTACTCGATGCGCCACCTGCCGGTGGCCTATGCCGAGCCGCTGCGCGTCGAGCTGAACCGCTTCCTCGAAGCGGTGCGCGGCGACAAGGATTCGGCGGTGACCGGCGAGGACGGGGTCGCGGCCATCGCCACCGCCATCCGCTGCCTCGGGGAGCCCACGCCGGCCGAGGCGCCGCGCCGCCTCAAGGTCGCCGGCTGAGCCAGGACAAGATGATGAACACCCATGTGAAGACCGAACTGGCGCCGATCCCCTTCATCGACGTCGCCGCCCAGCGCGCCCGGCTGGGCACGCGCATCGACGACGCGGTGACCCGCGTGCTGAACCACTGCCGGTTCGTGAACGGGCCGGAAGTTGCGGAGCTGGAAAGCCGGCTCGCGGCCTTCGCCGGCGCCCGCCACGCCATCGCCTGCTCCAGCGGCACCGATGCGCTGGCCATGATCCTGATGGCCTGGGGCGTGAAGCCGGGCGACGCGGTGTTCTGCCCCTCCTTCACCTTCTGCGCCACCGCGGAGGTAGTGCCGTGGGTCGGGGCGACGCCGGTGTTCGTCGACGTGCTGGCCGACACCTTCAACATGGACCCGGCGAGCCTCGAGGCCGCCATCGAGGTCGCGAAGCGCAAGGGGCTGACGCCGAAGGTGGTCATCCCGGTCGACCTGTTCGGCCAGCCGGCCGACCTCGACGCCATCGAGGCCATCGCCAAGGCCAACGGGCTGAAGGTGCTGTGCGACACCGCGCAGGGCTTCGGCGCGACCTGGAACGGCAAGCGCACCGGCTCGTTCGGCGACGCCACCGCGACCAGCTTCTTCCCGGCCAAGCCACTTGGCTGCTTCGGCGACGGCGGCGCGGTGTTCACCGATGACGACGATCTGGTTCCGGTGCTCAAGAGCGTGCGCGAGCACGGGCAGGGTGTCGACAAGTACCAGAACGTGCGCATCGGCATGACCGGCCGGCTCGACACGATCCAGGCCGCTATCCTCCTGGAAAAGCTGGCGATCTTCGAGGACGAGGTCGCGGCCCGGCAGAAGGTCGCCGAGCGCTACAACGCCGCGCTCGCCGATGTGTGCATCGTTCCGGCGGTCGACCCGCGCGCGACCTCGGTCTGGGCGCAGTACACCATCCGGGTGCCGCAGGGCGGGCGCGACGCGCTCGGCCCGGCGCTGCAGAAGGAGGGCGTGCCGACGGCGGTGTATTATCGCCTGCCGATGCACATGCAGCCCGCCTATGAGCAGTATCCGTCCGCCGGCAACGGCCTGCCGGTCTGCGAGAAGCTCGCCGGCGAGGTGATCAGCCTGCCGATGCACGCCTATCTTGACGAGGCGACGCAGGACCGCGTCATCGCGGCAGTGCGCCGCGCGCTGGGCGGCTGACGCCGCGCTGAAGGGGAGCGCCGCCCGGCGCGGCCGTGTTCGCCTCCGTGCGGCCGGCCGGCTGGCGGGAGAGGCGGGGCTCGGCTAGGTTCCGGCCCCGCTCAACGCGGCCGGGTTTCGCATGATTCGCTCCATCTTCTCCGTCGGCGGCTGGACGCTGCTTTCGCGGCTGACCGGCTTCATCCGCGACATCGTGATGGCGGCCGTGCTCGGCGCCGGGCCGGTGGCGGACGCGTTCTACATCGCCTTCCGGCTGCCGAACCATTTCCGCTCCATCTTCGCCGAGGGCGCCTTCAACACCGCCTTCATCCCCGCCTATGCGCGGGTGAAGACGACCGAGGGCGACGCCAAGGCCAATCGCTTCGCCGACGGCATCCTGACCGCCGTGGTGCTGGTGCAACTCGCCATCCTCGCCTTCGCGCTGGTGGCGACGGACTGGGTGGTGGCGACCCTGGCGCCGGGCCTCTCCAGCGATCCCGAGCGCTTCGCGCTGACGGTCGACTTCACCCGCATCACCTTTCCCTATCTCGGCCTGATCGCGGTGGTGACGCTGGTCGGCGGGGTGCTCAACGCCAATGAGCGGTTCTGGGCCGCGGCGGCGGCGTCGATCCTGCTCAACGTCTCGATGGTGGGGACGCTCAGCGTCGTCGGGCTGTTTCCCAATGCCGGTGCGGCGGCGGCCTGGGGCGTGCTGATCTCGGGCTTCCTGCAGGTCGCTCTGCTCGTCTACGATTCCGAATCGCACGGTCTCGGCCTGCGCTTCGGCCGGCCGCGGCTCGATCCCGAGATGCGGCGCTTCCTGATCGCGCTGGGGCCGGCGATCATCGGCTCGGCGGGCGTGCAGCTCGCCATCTTCGCCGACACCATCATCGCCTCCTTCCTGCCGCAGGGCGCGGTGGCGGCGCTGTTCTACGCCGACCGCATCAACCAGCTTCCGATCGGCGTGGTGGGCATCGCCGCCGGCGTGGTGCTGCTGCCGGAGATGTCGCGGCGCATCGCGGCGGAGGATTTCGAGGGCGCCCGCCATGCGCAGGCGCGGGCGATCGAGCTGACCCTGCTGCTGGTCCTGCCCTTCCTCGCCGCCTCGCTGGTGATACCGGAACTGCTGATGCGCGGCCTGTTCATGCGCGGGGCCTTCACGCCGGAGGCGGCGGAGGCGGCGGGGCAGACGCTGGCGGCCTATGGGCTCGGCCTGGTGCCGTTCGTGGTGATGCGGGCCTTCATGTCGCCCTTCTATGCGCGCGGCGACACGCGTACACCGGTGATGGCGACGCTCGGCGCGGCCTGCATCAACATTCTCATCAAGATCTGGCTGATGGACAGCCTCGCCCAGGTGGGCCTCGCCTTCGCCACCTCCGTGGGCGGCTGGATCTGCGTGCTGCTGCTCGCCTTCCTGGCGCGGCGGCGCGGCTATGAGTGTGGCGACACCCAGCTCCTGCGCATCCTGCCGCGCCTCGTCCTGATCGGCCTCGGGGTCGCGGCGACGCTGTATATTGTCGAAAAGCACTCGCGCCAGCTCGTCGCAAGTCTCGCTGCATTGCAAAACGAGACCCAGCTGCTTATGTGCGTTGCAGCAGGCGGTGCGGTCTATGCCGCGCTGGTCATCACCCTGATCGGACCGCGTTATTTGCGTGCCCTGCTTCGTGGGCAACCCCAGCCGAAGTTACGTTGACACTTTTATTGCTTACGCGGTGCAGCAAAGTTGTGCTAGTGGCGTGTCGCGTTGAGCGTTCCCGGGAGCGGGCCGGGTCGCGTCGCGTTGCTTCGAGTGGGGGCCGGAGCGCTTTTTTTGCCTTTCTCGGAGACGGTTGCATGAACACCGCCTTGTCGCGCCTTCCCGCTCTTGTCGTTGTCGCCGCCGCTCTCGCGCTGGCGGCCTGCTCGGAACAGCAGGCCCAGCAACAGGCGCCGCAGGCGCCGCCCGTGACCGTCGCCAAGCCGGAAACGCGCACCATTACCGACTATGACGAGTATGTCGGCCGCTTCGCCGCGGTCGACCTCATCAACGTCTATGCCCGCGTCTCCGGCTATCTGGAGACCATCAACTTCACCGATGGTCAGATCGTGAAGAAGGGCGACCTGCTGTTCTCGATCGACAAGCGCCCGTTCCAGGTCGCGCTCGATCAGGCCAAGGCCAACCTGGACAAGGCGCAGGCCGATCTCGACTTCGCCAATTCCGACCTGCAGCGCGCGAAGACCCTGATCGAGGACAAGACCTCGACCGCGATCTCCAAGCAGACCTACGACCAGCGCCTGCAGACCGAGCGCTCCGCCCGCGCCGCCGCGGCGGCGGCCGAGGCGGCCGTGCACGCGGCCGAGCTCGATCTCGAATTCACCGAGCTGCACGCCCCGGTCACCGGCCGCATCGGCGACCGCAAGGTCTCGGTCGGCAACCTCGTGACCGGCGGCTCGGGCGGCACCAACACCAATACGCTGCTCGCCACCATCGTCTCGATCGACCCGATCTATTTCGAGTTCACCTATGACGAGGCCTCCTACCTGCGCTACCAGCGCATGGCCAAGCAGATGGGCGACAAGGCCGATGCGATCCCGGTCAAGCTGGAGCTGATCGACGAGAAGGGCTTCCCCCATGAGGGCACGCTCGACTTCGTGGACAACCGCATCAGCGAGACCACCGGCACCATTCGCGGCCGCGCCGTGTTCAAGAACCCGGAGGGAACCTTCACCCCCGGCATGTTCGGCCGCGTGGAGGTGCCGTCCTCGGCGCCGCACGAGGTGCTGACGGTGCCGGACGTCGCCATCGGCACGGAGCAGACGCGCAAGTTCGTCTATGCGATGCAGCCGGGCGACGAGCCGCAGGTCCCGCAGGTGAAATACGTCACGCTCGGCCGGGTCTATGACGGCCAGCGCGTGATCACGAGCGGCATCGAGAAGGATGACCTCGTGGTGGTGAACGGCCTCATGCGGATTCGGCCCGGCTCCAAGGTGGTGGGCAAGCCGGAGGAGCCGAAGGCGCCCGCCGAGGCTGCCGCTGCCGGCGAAGGCACCGGCTCGGCTGCCGCCAAGCCCGCCAACTGAGCGCGGGAGCTGGCTCCATGCGATTTTCACATTTCTTCATCGACCGGCCCATCTTTGCTTCGGTGGTATCGGTCATCGTCATGATCCTCGGCGGCGTCGCGTTCTTCGCGCTGCCGGTCGCCCAGTATCCCGACATCGCTCCGCCGGTGGTGAACGTCACCGGCCAGTACCCGGGCGCGAGCGCGGAAACCGTGGCCGACACGGTGGTCTCGCCGATCGAGCAACAGATCAACGGCGTGGAGGGGATGCTCTACATCTCCTCCAACTCGACCGCCGACGGCCGGTTCTCGATCGCCGTGACCTTCGACATCGGCACCGATCTCGACATCGCGCAGGTGCAGGTGCAGAACCGCGTGGCCACCGCCACGCCGCGCCTGCCGCAGGAAGTGCAGCAGATCGGCGTCACCGTCGCGAAGTCCTCGCCGGACATCCTGATGGTGGTCAGCCTGTTCTCGCCCGACAATTCGCGCGATTCGCTGTTCATCTCCAACTACGCGAACCTGCAGATCAAGGACCAGCTCCAGCGCGTGCCGGGCGTGGGCTCGATCACCGTGTTCGGCTCGCGCGACTATGCGATGCAGGTCTGGCTCGACCCGGAGAAGCTGCAGGCGCTGAACCTCACCGCGACGGACGTGACCGCCGCGCTCCAGGCGCAGAACCTGCAGGTCGCCTCGGGCGTGCTGAACGCGCCGCCGGTGGCCAAGCAGAACGCCTTCCAGGTGGCGGTGCGCACGCTCGGCCGCCTGTCGACGCCGGAGGAGTTCGGCAACATCGTCGTGCGCCAGACCGGCGACGCGGTGGTGCGCCTGCGCGACGTGGCGCGGATCGACATCGAGGGACAGGACAACTCCTCGATCTCCTACTACGACTCCAAGCCCTCGGTCGCGCTCGGCATCTTCCAGCTCCCGGGCTCGAACGCGCTGGCCACCGGCCAGGCGATCTCGCAGCAGATGGTGGAGATCGCCAAGAACTTCCCGCAGGGCCTCGCCTACTCGACCGCGTACAACCCGACCCAGTTCATCGCCGAATCGGTGCGCGCGGTGGAGGACACGATCATCGAGGCGATCGTGCTGGTGGTGATCGTGGTGATCCTGTTCCTGCAGACCTGGCGGGCGGCGATCATCCCGATCCTCGCCATCCCGGTCTCGCTGATCGGCACCTTCTTCATCATGAGCCTGTTCGGCTTCTCGCTGAACAATCTGTCGCTGTTCGGCCTCGTGCTGGCCATCGGCATCGTGGTGGACGACGCGATCGTCGTGGTGGAAAGCGTGGAGCACAACATCTCCACCGGCCTCAGTCCACGCGACGCGGCCTACAAGACCATGGACGAGGTCGGCGGGGCGCTGATCGCGATCTCGCTGGTGCTGGCCTCGGTGTTCGTGCCGTCGGCCTTCATCACCGGCATCTCGGGCGAGTTCTACCGCCAGTTCGCGCTGACCATCGCGGGCTCGACGCTGATCTCGCTGCTGGTGTCGCTGACGCTGTCGCCGGCCATGTGCGCGCTGCTGCTGCGCCCGCATCGGGGGCCGGACCACAAGCCGGCCTGGTATGCGCGCCCGTTCACCGGCTTCTTCTACTACTTCAACAAGGGCTTCAACGGCCTCTCGCGCGGCTATGGCTGGTTCACCGGGCGCGTCGTGCGCTTCGCGGTGATCGTGCTCATCGTCTATGCGGGCATCCTCGCCGGCGGCTTCCAGCTGTTCCGGATGACGCCGCAGGGCTTCATCCCGGCGCAGGACCGCGGCTACCTGATCGTCGCGGCGCAGCTTCCCGGCGGCGCGGCGCTCGAGCGCACCAACGAGGTGATGACGCGGGCGGCGAAGATCGCCCTCGGCACGCCCGGCGTCTCCCATGTGGTGAACATCGTCGGCTTCTCCGGCGCGACCTTCACCAACGCGCCGAACGCGGGCGCCATGTTCCTCATCCTCGGCCCGGCCGAAGAGCGTGCCAAGAATCCGGGCGAATCCGCCGCAGCGATCCAGGGCAAGCTGTTCGGCGAGCTCGGGGCCATCGAGGAAGCGCAGATGATCGTGGTGATGCCGCCGCCCGTTCAGGGCATCGGCAATGCCGGCGGCTATCGCATGATGATCGAGGATCGTGGCGGGCGCGGCTATGGCGCGCTGCAGAACGCGGTTTACGCGATGATGGGCAAGGCGAACCAGACGCCGGGTCTCAAGCAGGTCTATTCGCTGTTCGAGACCTCGACGCCGCAGCTCTTCCTCGACATCGACCGCACCAAGGCGCAGCTCCTCGGCGTCAACATGGCGGACGTGTTCGCGACGCTGCAGACCTATATCGGCTCGTCCTACGTCAACGACTTCAACCTGTTCGGCCGTACCTACCGCGTGCAGGCGCAGGCCGACGCGCCCTATCGCCTGACGCAGGAGGACCTGCTGCGGCTGAGGGTGAAGAACGCGGACGGCGAGACGGTGCCGATCGGCTCCTTCGCCACGGTGCGCGACATTGCGGGCCCCTACCGCGTGCCGCGCTACAACCTCTACCCGGCGGCGGAGCTCGACGGCGACACCCAGCCCGGCACCTCGCAGGGCCAGGCGATCCAGACCATGGAGAAGCTGGCGGCGGAGACGCTGCCGGACGGCTTCGCCTTTGAGTGGACGACGCTCGCCTATCAGCAGGTGAGGGCGGGCAACACCGCGATCTTCGCCTTCGCGCTCGGCGTGGTGTTCGTCTTCCTCGTGCTGGCGGCGCAGTATGAGAGCCTGACGCTGCCGCTCGCGGTGGTGCTCATCGTGCCAATGTGCCTGATCGCGGCAGTGGCGGGCATATTGATACGCGGGCAGGACAACAACATCCTGTCCCAGGTGGGCTTCATCGTGCTCATCGGTCTGGCGGCGAAGAACGCGATCCTGATCGTGGAATTCGCCAAGCAGCTCGAGGACCGCGGCGAGAACCGCTTCGCCGCCGCCCAGCATGCGGCCCAGCTCCGCCTGCGGCCGATCATCATGACCTCGCTGGCCTTCATCCTCGGCGTGGTGCCGCTGGTGCGGGCGACCGGCGCCGGCTCCGAGCTGCGCCAGGCGCTCGGCACGGCGGTGTTCTCCGGCATGATCGGCGTGACCTTCTTCGGCCTGCTGTTCACGCCGACCTTCTACGTGGTCTGCCGCTGGCTCGCCGGCTTCGGCGAACGCCGGCGGATGCGAAAGCAGGAACAGGCGGAAGCGGCCGGCTCACAATGACGAAAAGGAAAAGGCGCCCCGCGGGGCGCCTTTTTCATTTGGGGGCAGGGCTGCGCTTGCGGCGGCCGCCCTCAGTCGAGGACGGCGGCCTTGAGCAGGCACACCATGGTGGCATGGGCCGGCTCGGTGCCCATGTTGCGGATGACATGGCGGCGGTCGCAGCGATAGCGTAGCGTCTCGCCCGCCCGCGCGGTCTCAACCACGTCGGCGCATTCGACCTGCAACTCGCCGGCGAGGACCGAGAGGCACTCGATCGAGCCGCGCTGGTGGCCGTCCGAGATCAGCTCGCCGCCCGGCTCGGCGACGAAATCGAACCATTGCAGCCATTCCACCGTCTTGATCCATCCGGTGATGGTCAGGCGGCAGCGGCCGTCCTCGGAGACGAGAATGGGCGTGTCGGCGCGGGTGAGGTGCTCGACGAAGGGCTCGTCGTCGGTCGCCGCCATGAAGCGGTCGATCGACACGTCGAGCGCCTGCGACAGGCGCCACACCGTGGCGAGCGTGGGATTGGTCTCGTTGCGCTCGATCTGGCTGATGATCGACTTGGCGACGCCCGACTGTTCGGACAGCTCCGAGAGCGAAAGGTTGTAGGCCTTGCGCAGGCGCTGGATGGTGCGTCCGAGCTGGCCTGTTATGGCCTGGGCTCCCGCTTCCATGCCGCCCCGATCGATACTCCGCGTGCGGCCCGACATGCCTGCTCCCGTTTGCGCCTGGCTGGACATTAGGTTGGGGCGAGGGAGCCGCGCAAGTCGCCGGAGCGTGCCTCGATCCGCCGTCAACATAGTGATGAAAGCCGCGAATTGCAGATGCGCGGCGCCCCGCGCGGGGCTAAGCTCGCCCCATGATGCAGACCAATGCCCTGCCGACCATCGATGACGTCGCATCGGCCGCCGAGCGGCTGGCCGGCGTCGCGGTGCGCACCCCGCTGATCGCCTCGCCCCGGCTCGACGAGCTGACGGGCGGGCGGGTCTTCCTCAAGCCCGAGCCGCTGCAGCGCACCGGCTCGTTCAAGTTCCGCGGCGCCTACAACCGGATCTCGCGCATCCCGGAGGACCAGAGGGCCGGCGGCGTGGTCGCCTGCTCCTCGGGCAACCATGCGCAGGGCGTCGCCGCCGCCGCGACGCTGATGGGCATGCGCTCGGTCATCGTCATGCCGAAGGACGCGCCGGCGATGAAGCGCGCGCGCACCATCGCCTTCGGCGCCGAGGTGGTCGACTACGACCGCGGGGTGGACGACCGCGACGCCATCGCCGATGCGATCGCCCGCGAACGGGGCGCGGTGTTCGTGCCGCCCTATGACGATTTCCACATCATCGCCGGGCAGGGCACGGTGGGGCTGGAGATCGCGGAGGACCTCGCCGCCCGCGATCTGGTTCCCGACGTGGTGATCGCCAACGCCTCGGGTGGCGGGCTCATCTCGGGCATTGCGTTGGCGGTGAAGGACCGCTTTCCCGATGCCCGTGTCATGACCGCCGAGCCGGCCGGGTTCGACGACCATGCCCGCTCCTTCCTCTCCGGCGGGCGCGAGCGCAACGAGCGCGCCACCGGTTCGATCTGCGACGCGCTGCTGGCGGCGACACCGGGCCGGCTGACCTTCGAGATCACCTCCCGCATCGTCGGCGAGGGCGTGTCGGCGAGCGACGAGGAGGTCGCGCGCGCCGTCGCCTTCGCCTTCGAGGAGCTCAAGATCGTGGTCGAGCCGGGCGGGGCGGTGGCGCTCGCGGCGGTGCTGGCCGGCAAGGTGGACCTCAAGGGCCGGGTGGCCGCCATCGTGCTGTCCGGCGGCAATGTCGACGGCGACATGTTCGCGCGTTGCCTCGCCGCCGCCTGAACGCGTCCAGCCTCGCACCGACCCGACGCTGCCGTCAGCCGACCGCCGCCGCGCCGAACTGCAGCACGCGCGACTGGGCGGTCGCGATGTTGCCGAGGAACTGCTCCGTGCAGGCGCGCCAGGAATAGCCGAGCGCATAGGCGCGGGCATCGGCGCGGTCGATGTCGAGCGCGGCGAGCGCGGCCCGGCGCAGATCCGCATCCAGCACACCCACCGGCGCGTCCTGCGGCGCGGTCGCGATCACGTCGTTCGGGCCGGTGACAGGAAAGGCGGCGACGGGCAGGCCGCTCGCCAGCGCCTCCAGCAGCACGATGCCGAACGTGTCCGTGAGGCTGGGGAAGACGAAGACGTCGGCGGCGGCATAGATGCGCGCCAGCGCCTCGCCTTCCTTCATGCCGAGGAAATGCGCGTCGGGAAACTGCGCCCTGAGCGTTGCGAGCGCCGGGCCGTCGCCGACCACCACCTTGCTGCCCGGCAGGTCGAGGCCGAGGAAGGCGCCGAGATTCTTCTCCACCGCCACCCGGCCGACCGAGACGAAGATGGGGCGCGGCAGGTCGCGCACGATCGGGTCGAACTCGTCCTCGCCGCGCGGGCGGAAGAGCTGCGCGTCGACGCCGCGCGACCAGCGCATGATGTTGTGGAAGCCGCGCCCGCGCAGCTCGGTCTCGAGCGTGGGCGTCGAGACCATGATGCCGGCCCCGGCATTGTGGAAGCGCCGCAGCCAGGCATAGGAGAGCTTCTGCGGCACCGGGGCGCGCGCGGCGAGGTATTCGGGAAAGCGCGTGTGATAGCTGGTGGTGAAGATCTGCCCGCGCCCAGTGCACCAGCGCCGGGCCATGATGCCGACCGGCCCCTCGGTCGCGATGTGCACGAAGTCGGCGCCGATCTCGTCGATGCGGCGCGCGACCTTCGAGGGCGTGGCGACCGCCAGCCGGATCTCGGGATAGGTGGGCATCGGCACGGTGCGGAAATCGCCTGGCGTCAGGAAGGTGATCTCGGCGCCGAGCGTGGCCGCCTCGCGGGCGGTGTTCTGCAGCGAGCGGACCACGCCGTTGACCTGCGGCGTCCAGGCATCGGTCGCGATGAGAATGCGCATCAGGCGGCGACCTTCGGCCGTTCCAGCATCAGCGGCGTGCTCAGCCGTGCCCGGGTCTGGCGCGCCCAGTCGATCAACTCGAAGCGGCCGTCCTCGTGCTCGACGATGGCGGTGCAGCTTTCGACCCAGTCGCCGCAGTTTACATATTCCACGCCGAAGCTGTCATGCATCGTGGCGTGGTGGATATGGCCGCAGATGACGCCGTCCACCTTGTGGCGGCGCGCCTCGTTGGCCACCGCCTCCTCGAAGCGGCCGATGAAGTTGACCGCGTTCTTAACCTTCAGCTTGGCCCACTGGCTCAGCGACCAGTAGGGGAAGCCGAGCTTGCGGCGCACCCAGTTGAGGTAGGTGTTGACGCCGAGCGCGAAGGTGTAGGCGCCGTCGCCCAGGAAGGCGAGCCACTTGGCGTGACGCACCACGACGTCGAACACGTCGCCATGGATGACGAGGTAGCGCCGGCCGTCGGCGGCGTCGTGGATCGCCGTCTCGACCACTTCGATGCCGCCGAAATGGCTGCCGTAATAGTCGCGCAGGAACTCGTCGTGATTGCCGGGCAGGTAGACGATGCGCGCGCCCTTGCGGCCCTTGCGCAGCAGCTTCTGCACCACGTCGTTGTGGGACTGCGGCCAGTACCAGCCGGCGCGCAGGCGCCAGCCGTCGACGATGTCGCCGACGAGGTAGATCGTGTCCGCGTCGTGGAACTTCAGGAAGTCGAGCAGCAGGTCCGCCTGGCAACCCTTGGTTCCAAGATGGACGTCGGACAGGAACAGGCTGCGAAACCGGCGGGCGTCTGGCGCGTCGCTCAATTCGGGGGCCGTGTCCGTCATGCCTTCCCCTAAGAGGTGCGAAGGTTTCATGCGGCACATAAGCCCGACTCGCATCACGTTTTTATGACGGATGCTGCGCTGCAGCGTTCACAGGAACAGCATCACCACGCTCGCGGCGACCAGCGCGGCCATCAGGTAGTTGACGATGCGGCGCTGGCGCGGGTCGGTGAGCAGGTGCGCGAGCAGCGAACCGAAGCCGGCCCAGACGCAAAGACAGGGGAAGGTCACGATCCCCGAGACCACGGCGATGACCAGCACCTGGACGAAGATGCTCTCGGCGCCGATGGTGGTGAAGGCGGGGATGATGCTGAGCGCGATGGTCCAGGCCTTGGGGTTGACCCACTGGAACAGCGCCGACTGCAGCATGGTCATCGGCTTCTCCATCGCAGTTCCGCCCGCCGGGCCGGCGGCGTTGGCGATCTTCCAGGCGAGGAAGAGCAGGTAGAGCGAGCCGGCGATCTTCAGGATCTCGTGCAGGTACGGCACCGCCGTGAAGAGCGAGCCGAGCCCCATGCCGACGGCGATCACCATGATGGTGAAGCCGATGCTGACGCCCCAGATCTGCGGCAGGGTCCGCCGGAAGCCGAAGGCGGCGCCGGAACCGGCGGAAATCATGTTGTTCGGGCCGGGCGTCAGGGCGCCCGCGAGCGCGAACAGGAACAGCGAGACGATCTGCACCGACACCGACGCAACTCCCAGGTCGGCCTCGCCGACGTTGCCGGCGCCGTTGCTAGCGATGCGCACCGCCGCGGGCAACCCGAATCCGTCGCGGAAGGTGTCGGTCCGGCAGGGAGAGCGGCGGCGGGGAGGGGCGTCCTGCTGGCGGACGCCCCCGTCGGGAGCCGGGCTCAGTGCGCGAAGAACAGCGCGGCCGGCGGCTTGGCGAGCATGGAGGCGGTGACGCCGCCGAGCACCATCTCGGCGATGCGCGAGCGGCTATAGGCGCCGAGCACTATCAGGTCGGCCCGGAACGCGGCCGCTTCCTCGGTGATGGTGCGGCTGGCCGAACCCGCGTCGATATGGATGTGCTTGGCCTTCACGCCGTGGGTGGCGAGGAAGGCGGCCAGCTTGTCGCCCGATTCGGACGCCTTGGGCATGTCCTCGGCGACGGTGAGCACCTCCACCTCGTCGGCCAGCGTCAGCAGCGGAATGGAGAAGCGCACCGCGTGGCCCGCCTCGCGCGAGGGTTTCCAGGCGATCAGCACGCGGCTGATGCGGTCCGGCACCTTCTTGCCGGTCGGCACGACCACGACCGGGCCGTTGCAGGCCAGCGCCAGATGCTCGGGCAGCGTGGCGGCGAGCTGGTCGTCCACCGTGCCGTCGGTGGTCTCGCTGACGATCGTGAGGTCGACGAAGCTGACGAGATTGCGCAGCTCCTTGGTGACGTCTCCCGGCGCCGTCTCCCAGCTCGCGGTGATTCCCGCCGCCGCGGTCGCGCTCTCGAACGTGGCGCGGATGCCCGCCTCCTTCTCCCGCGCCTCGTGCATCAGCTCGTTGATGTAGATGGACAGGGCGCGGCCGACCTGCGGTACGCCGGCGGGATGAAGCGTATAGACGGCCTTGAGCGCGGCGCCGGACTGGCGGGCGAGGGTGATGGCGAAGGCGAGACGGTCGGCGAAGCCGCTATCGGGAGCGGCGTGAAGGAGGATGCTGCGCAGGGACATGATGTGCTTGCTTCCTTGAGTGGCGTTTCTGGTTGGCGATTGCGCTTCTCAATCTTTGTGACCTTAGGGCATAGGCTGGCGATCAAAATCAGGAAAAGCACCATACGCAACCGCTAAATATGGTGCGGACATTACTCTGCGTAATGCATACCCATCACGAGCGCGCGAGTGACCAGACGGCCGATTGTCATCGTTTGGAGCCTTACTAAGGTGGAGCCTCTGTGGTTTGCAGTGCAGCAAACCCGAACCCGGGAGCAGCCTATGAGTCGTCGTCTCGCATTCGTCGTCGCCACCCTGTCCTTTGCCGCCTTCGCGACGACCGCGGTCGTGGCACAGTCCGACGTCGCCAAGCAGCGCGAGGCCCTGATGAAGGAGTACGGCAAGGCCACCAAGGCCGTCGGCGGCATGCTGCGCGGTGCCACCCCGTTCGACCTCGCCACCGTCCAGAGCACTCTCGATCTTTATGCCAAGAATGCCAAGACGCTTCCGACCCTGTTCCCGGAAGGGTCGGGCGAGAGCACGGACGCTCTGCCCGCGATCTGGGAGAAGAAGGACGAGTTCGAGGCGCTGTTCACCAAGCTCGCGGCCGATTCGGTCGCCGCGCGGGCGGCCATCACCGACGAGGCGAGCTTCAAGGCGAACTTTCCCGGCGTGATCCGCACCTGCGGCACGTGCCATGATTCCTTCCGCAAGAAGAGCTGACGTGTCCGCGGTGACCGAGGAAGCGGCTTCCGCGCCAGCCACCGTGCTGGCGTGGGACCTGCCGACGCGGCTGGCGAAATGGCTGCTTGCCGCGCTGGTGGGGCTTGCCTTTGCCAGCAAATATTATGGCGACGTCGGGCTGGTCTGGCACCAGTGGAACGGGCTGGCGATCCTCGTGGTGCTGGTGTTCCGGCTGCTGTGGGGCCTCGTCGGCGGCAGCACGGCGCGCTTCTCGGCCTTCCTGCGCGGGCCGGGCGCTGCGCTCGGCTACGGTCTCGGCCTGCTGCGCGGGCGGCCGGCGCATTATCTCGGCCACAATCCGCTCGGCGGGTGGATGGTGATCGCGCTGCTGCTCGTGGCGGCGGCGCAGGCGCTGACCGGGCTGTTCACCACCGACGACATCATCGTCTACGCGCCGATGACGGCCGTGGCGAGCGACGAGACCATCGCGCGCGCCTCCGCCCTGCACCAGCAGATCTACCCGATCCTGCTGGGCCTCATCGCGCTGCACGTCGTCGCCAACATCGCCTATTCGGCGCTGGGCAGCGACAACCTGATCGCGGCCATGGTCCTCGGCCGCAAGCCGGCGGGGCGCTATGTGGACCCCGCTCCGGCGACGCCGGGCTCGGTCGCCCTCGCCATCGCCTGCCTCGCCGTGGCCGTGCTGGTCGTCTTTGGCGGTATCGCGCTCGCCGGGGGCAATCCTTTTCCGTGATTCTCTTCCCGACCCGCTTGCGGGCCGGGAGGACTCGTGCTCCTTGGCGCCATCATGAACGCCCTCAGGGGGATCGCGCTGCAGGTCGGTGCGACCTTCGTCTTCACCGTAATGTCGGCCCTCGTCCGCATCGTCTCGGATCGCATTCCGACCGGCGAAGTGGTGTTCGCGCGCTCCTTCTTCGCCCTGTTCCCGCTGCTCGCGCTGCTGGCCTTCCGGGGTGAGATCAGCGCGGCGGTGCGCACCGCGCACCCGGTCGGGCACATCATGCGCGGGACCATCGGCGTGTTCGCCATGGCCTCGTCCTTCTCCGCGCTGGCCCTCATTCCGCTCGCCGACGTGACCGCGATCAGCTTCACCGCGCCGCTGCTCACGGTCGCGCTGGCGGCGCTGATGCTGGGCGAGAAGGTCCATGTCTACCGCTGGAGCGCGGTGTTCGTCGGCCTAATCGGCGTCGTCATCATGCTGTGGCCCCATCTCGGGGGCGGCTTCGCCAGCGGCCATGGAAGCCTCGGCGCGCTGATCGCCCTGTTCAGCGCCGCCTGCACCGCGGGGGCGATGATCCAGGTGCGGCGCCTGACCTCCAGCGAGACCACGGCGGCGATCGTGTTCTATTTCCAGGCGCTGGCCGCCGTCGCCGGCCTCGCCACCGCGGCCTGGGGCTGGGTGCTGCCGAGCGCGGGGGACGCCGTGATGCTGGTGTCGATCGGCTTCCTCGGCGGGGTCGGGCAGATATTGCTCACCGAGAGCTATCGCTCCGCGCCGGCCTCGGTTGTGGCGCCCTTCACCTATTCGGCGATGATCTGGTCGCTGCTGCTCGGCTTCGTGCTGTTCCGCGAGGTGCCGCCGCTGCTGGTGCTGGTCGGCGCCTCGGTGGTCATCGCGGCCGGGCTGTTCGTGATCTGGCGCGAGCAGCGGCTCGGCATCGAGCGCGCCGCCGCGGTCGAGGCGACGCCGCCCACGGGCCCGGCCGCCTGACGGCGCGGCTAGCTGGCGAAGGCCTTGAAGGTGATGATGGTGCGCGTGTCCTGGATGCCGGGAATGCGCTGGACCTTCTCGTTCACGAAATGGCCGATATCCGTGCCCTCGGCGACGTAGAACTTCACCAGGAGATCGAATTCGCCGGCGGTCGAATAGACCTCGGAGGCGATCTCGGCATCGGCGATGGCGTTGGCCACCTCATAGGAGCGGCCGAGCTGGCATTTGATCTGGACGAAGAAGGGGACCATCGCGGCTTCCAGGCACGGTTCGGGGTGCGCAACAGGAACAGAACGGCGACCCGCGCGCAACCCCCCGGCGCCCGGGCTGCGGATCGCACGCCGGGACACCGCGCGACCCTCGCCCCCGCCCGAGGTGTGCGGCCGGTCCGCGCGAGGATGCGGGCCCGGAGCCGCCGCCGGGTCGGCCCTTTCTGGCTCTGAAATGACCTTGGGGCAGGCTTCCCGGCACGTCTTGCCAGTCGCCCATGCTTCGCCTATGCCTCGAAGGATGATCGCGTTGGGGTGCCGTCGAGGCTGAGAGGCAATCCTGCCAACCCACGAACCTGATCCGGGTCATGCCGGCGGAGGAAACGGGTCGCGCTCACCGGGCGGGAGACCGCGCCGGCGGGCCGCTTCTCTTCCTTGCCACGACGGGAGGCGTGCCGATGACTGATGCAGCGGCGCAGAGCGCGATTGCGGTGACCATAGCCGGCTCGGATTCGGGCGGCGGCGCCGGAATCCAGGCGGATATCAAGACCTTCTCGGCGCTCGGCGTCTATGGCGCGAGCGTCATCACCGCGCTCACCGCGCAGAACACGCTGGGCGTGACCGGCATCCACGACGTGCCGCCCGCCTTCATCACCCAGCAGATCGAGGCGGTCTATTCCGACCTCGACGTCGCGGCGACCAAGATCGGCATGCTGTCGCGGCCGGAGGCGATCCTCGCGGTGGCGTCGGGGCTCGACCGCCACCAGGTGGCGAATGTGGTGCTGGACCCGGTGATGGTCGCGGCCTCCGGCGACCGGCTGCTAGTGGCCGAGGCGATCGCGACGCTGCGGGCCGAGCTGCTGCCGCGCGCGCGGCTCATCACCCCCAACCTGCCCGAAGCGGCGGCGCTGCTCGACGAGCCGCAGGCGACCAGTCTCGAGGAGGTCCGCGCCCAGGCCGAGCGGCTGCTGGCGCTGGGACCGAAGGCGGTGCTGGTCAAGGGCGGGCACAGCGAGGGGCCCGAGAGCGTCGACGTGCTGATGGACGCGGACGGGGTGCATGAATTTCGCGGCCCGCGCATCAACACGCAGAACACGCACGGCACCGGCTGCACGCTGTCCTCCGCCATCGCCGCCGGCCTCGCCAAGGGCGAGGATCTGCGCACCTCGGTGCAGGCGGCCAAGCATTATCTCTCGCGCGCGCTGGCGCGCTCGGACGAGCTCCATATCGGCCACGGCCACGGCCCGGTGCACCACTTCCACGCCTTTTGGAGCTAGGCTGCTGGCCGGAGCGGAAGGCGCGCCCTGACGCTACGGCTCGCCAGCCGCCAACGCGCCTGCTAACGAGAGGCGCCGTTCCCCCGTGAGTGCCCGATCGTGCCCGCCGTCGCGCCGCGCCATTCGATCGCCGTCGTCTATGCCGGGCTGTTCTTCGGCATAGGGGTCTATCTGCCGTTCTTCCCGGTCTGGCTGACGGGGCGCGACTTCAGCGCCTCGATGATCGGCTTCGCGCTGGCCGTGCCGATGGCGGTGCGGCTGGCGACGATGCCGCTCGGCGGGCTGCTCGCCGACCGGACGGGGCGCCCGCGCGCGACCCTGATCGGCTACGCCCTCGCGACGGCCTGCTGCTTCGTCGGCGTCGTGCTGGCGCCGGACGCGGCCCTGATGCTGGTCGCGCTCGGTCTCGCCGCGAGCTTCTGGCAGCCCAGCCTGCCGGTCCTCGACGCCTACACGGTGGCGCGGCGGGCCGAGGGGCTCGTCGATTACGGGCGGGTGAGGCTGTGGGGCTCGCTGTCCTTCATCGCCGGCAATCTGGCCTCCGGCCTCGTCCTGCGCGTCTTTCCGGCCGACGCGCTGATCTGGATGATCGTCGCCGGCAGCCTGGTGGCGGCGTTCGCCGCCTGCGCTCTCCAGCCGGATGCGCGACCGTTGCCGGAGCCGGCACGGCCACGGGGCGCGGCCTCGGCGCGGGCGCGGCTGCCGCGCGCGCTGCGGATCGGCATCGCCGCCGCCGCCCTCGTGCAGGGATCGCACGCTCTGCTCTATGCCTTCGGCTCCATCCAGTGGCGCGAGGCCGGCCTCTCGGACACCGCGATCGGTGGCCTGTGGGCGGTGGGCGTGCTGGCGGAGGTGGTGCTGTTCCGCTCCGGCACGCGGATCACGGCGCTGATCGGGGCGGAGCGGCTCCTGCTCGCCGGCGGCCTGGCGGGGCTTGCGCGCTTCGGCGCCATGGCGCTCGACCCGCCGGTCGTGCTGCTGCCGTTCCTGCAGGTGCTGCATGCCGGCACGTTCGGCTGCACCTATCTCGGCACGGTCGAACTCGTCGCGCGCCTTGCCCCGGCGGGGCGCGGGGCGGCGACGCAGGCCATGGCGGCCTGGGCGGTGGCCATCGTCATGACCGGCGCGACGCTGGCTTCCGGCCCGTTATGGCAGGCGCTCGGCCCGCTCGCCTTTGCCGCTTCGGCGCTGATGGCGGGCGGCGGGGCGGTGCTGGCGCTCCTCGCCTATGCCGATCGTCCTCAGCCCCAGAGCGCGGGCTCGGGCGGATAGACGAGGCTGCCCTCGTAGCGCAGGCCCGGCTCGCGATCGCGCGCGAGCAGCAACGGCCCGTCGAGATCGACGAAACGGGCGAGCGGGGACAGCAGCAGCGCCGGCGCCATGGCGAGCGAGGTCGCCACCATGCAGCCGATCATGAGGTCGAGCCCCGCCGCCTGCGCCTCCCGCGCCAGCGCCAGCGCCTCGGTGAGGCCGCCGGTCTTGTCCAGCTTGACGTTGATGGCGTCATAGCGGCCGATCAGGCGGCCGAGCGTGTCGCGCCCGTGCACGCTCTCGTCGGCGCAGACGGCGACCGGACGCGCGATCTCGGCGAGCAGCGCGTCGGCGCCGGCCGGCAGCGGCTGTTCCACCAACTCGACGCCCGCCTCCGCGCAGGCGGCGAGGTTTTCCGCGACATCGCCGGGCGTCCAGCCTTCATTGGCGTCGACGACGAGCCGCGCCCCGGGCACCGCCGCGCGCACGGCGGCGAGCCGCCCCGCGTCGCCCGGCATGCCGAGCTTGAGCTTCAGCAGCGGGCGCCCGCAGGCCGCGGCGGCCTGCGCCATGGCTTCGGGCGTATCGAGGCTGATGGTGAAGGCGGTGACGACCGGCTCCGGCGCGGGAAGGCCCGCCAGCTCGTGGACGGGAACGCCCACGCGCTTGGCCTCGAGGTCCCATAGCGCGCAGTCGAGCGCGTTGCGCGCCGCGCCGGGGGGCATGCGCTCCTGCAGCGCGCGCCGGTCGAGCCCGGCGGCGAGGGGAGCGGCCATCGCCTCGACGGCCGCCAGCACACCTTCCACGCTCTCGCCATAGCGGGCGTAGGGGACGCATTCGCCGCGCCCGACCGTGTCGCCCTCGCGCAGCTCGGCGAGAATCACCACCGCCTCGGTCTTCGAGCCGCGCGCAATGGTGAAGCGGCCGCGGATCGGAAAACGCTCGACGAAGGCATCTAGGGCGGGCATGGCGGTTCCCGGTCGTGGCGGCGGGCGAATCACCCCTGCGCGAGAATGCCAGCATAGGACGCCGGCAACGCCCGCGCGCGTCACAGGGAAAGCACAGTTCCCCAGCGGACAACACATTTTCTGTAATATGGCACCAGTAAAGCCGGCTATCGCCTCGACAGGGCGGAAGCCCTGCGGCTAAGAATCGGGCACTGAATCTTGCAGATGGCGAACGGGCTTAAGGGGCGGGGCCGGCGCCGGGATCGGACGAGGGAAGGGGGCCGACTTGGGAGCTGCGGAAGCGCCGCTTCTCGCTGCCGCCCGCAACGGGCGCGAGCTGGTATTCGTCGGCAACGGCCGATGGATCGCCACGCAGAGTCGTGCCCTTGAAGGTGCCGTCGATGCGGGCCTCGCCGAGCTGCAGGCCGGCGAGGTGGAGACGGCGCGCATCGACCTGTCCGGCGTACGCACCCTCGACACGGTCGGCGCGGTGATGGCCGACCGGCTGATCCGCGGCCTCGAGGAGGCCGGCGTCCAGTTTCACGTCGTCGGCCTTGAACAGCGCTTCCGGCCGCTGCTCGACGAGATCGCCCGCGGCTGCCACCAGATTCCGCCGCGCAAGCCGCGTGGCAGCGTGTTCGGCGACGGGCTCGAGGTGATCGGCGAGACGGTCGCGCTGATGGGGCAGGACGCGCTGCGCTTCCTGTCCTTCGTCGGGGCGGTGGTGGAGGCGATGCTGCGCGTGGTCGCGCGCCCGCTGACCTTCCGCTGGACCTCGATGGTCTATCATCTGGAGCGGACCGGGCTGCGCGCGGTGCCGATCATCGCGCTGATCACCTTCCTGATCGGCTGCATCATCGCCCAGCAGGGCATCTTCCATTTCCGCAAGTTCGGCGCGACCACCTATGTCGTCGACATGGTGGGCATCCTCACCCTGCGCGAGCTCGGCGTGCTGATCGTCTCGATCATGGTGGCGGGCCGCTCGGGCAGCGCCTTCACCGCCGAGCTCGGCTCGATGAAGATGCGCGAGGAGGTCGACGCGCTGCGGGTCATGGGCTTCGACCCGAACGAAGTGCTGGTTCTGCCGCGCCTCGTCTCGCTCATCATCGCGGTGCCGCTGCTCACCTTCATCGGCAACATGTGCGCGCTGTTCGGCGGCGGGCTGGTGGCCTGGCTCTATGGCGGCATCTCGCCGGAGATATTCCTCAACCGCCTGCGGGAGGCGATCGCGCTCAACACCTTCGAGGTCGGCATGATCAAGGCGCCGTTCATGGCGGCGATCATCGGCCTGATCGCGTGCATGGAGGGCATGAGGGTCGGCGGCAGCGCCGAATCGCTGGGCGCGCACACCACCGCCTCGGTGGTGAAGGCGATCTTCCTCGTGATCGTGGCGGACGGCCTGTTCGCCATGTTCTTCGCCGCGATCGATATGTGAGGCGCCGGTGCAGCCGATCGCGAACCCACACGACGCACCCGCTCCCCGGCACGGCCAGCCCGGCGACACCGCCGGCGTGCGCGCCGGCGCCGAGCCGGGCGACGCGATCATCCGTGTGCGCGACCTCGTGGTCGGCTTCGGCGACCGGGTCATCCTCAACGGGCTCTCGCTCGACGTGATGCAGGGCGAGATCCTCGGCTTCGTCGGCGCCTCGGGCGGGGGCAAGTCGGTGCTCACCCGCACCATCCTCGGGCTGGTGCCCAAGCGCGCCGGCACGGTCGAGGTGTTCGGCCAGAACCTCGACACGCTCTCCTATGTGCAGCGCCGGCAGCTCGAGCAGCGCTGGGGCGTCCTGTTCCAGCAGGGCGCGCTGTTTTCCTCGCTCACCGTGCGGCAGAACATCCAGTTCCCGATGCGCGAATATCTCGACCTCTCGCCACGGCTGATGGACGAATTGACCATCGCCAAGATCGAGATGGTCGGCCTGTCGCCGGACGTGGCGGAGAAGGCGCCGTCCGAGCTTTCCGGCGGCATGATCAAGCGCGCGGCGCTGGCGCGTTCGCTGGCGCTGGACCCGGAGATCCTGTTTCTCGACGAGCCGACCTCGGGCCTCGACCCGATCGGCGCGGGCGAATTCGACGAGTTGATTGCGACATTGCAGCAGACTTTGGGGCTGACCGTATTCATGGTAACGCACGATCTCGACAGCCTTCACACCGTGTGCGACCGCATCGCGGCTCTCGCCGAGGGGAAGGTCATCGCCGTCGGACCGATCGAAACCATGCTCGCCTCCGATCATCCCTGGGTTTCCGCCTATTTCCACGGGAAGCGGGCGCGCGCCGCCGGCTTCGGTACGAACGGAGCGCGGTGAGGTCGGAAGATGGAAACACGCGCCCACTACATCGTCATCGGCCTGTTCACCCTGGCGGTCATCGCCGGCGGCTTCGGCTTCGTCTGGTGGTTTTCCAATGCCTCCAGCCGCGGGCCGCGCGCGGCCTATGACGTCGTCTTCAACGGCGCGGTCAGCGGCCTCCAGACCGGCTCGCAGGTGACCTTCAACGGCATTCCCGTCGGCGAGGTGACCGGGCTGCGGCTCGACGCGCAGGACCCGCGCAAGGTGGTGGCGACCATCGCCGTGCAGCCGGGTACCCCGATCCGCGACGACACCCGCGCCAATCTCGATGCCCAGATCCTCACCGGGCTCGCCTCGGTGGGGCTGGTGGGCGGGTCCAAGGACGCGCATCCGCTGCCGGAGCCGCCCGATGGTGGGCTGCCGCGCATCGATGCCAACACCTCCGCGGTGCAGGACCTGGTGAAGAGCGCGCGCGAGGTGATGGGCCGGGTCGACGACATCGCCACGCGGGTGGACGACCTGCTGCGCGGCAATGAGGGCAAGATCAACTCGGTCATCGCCAATGTCGACAAGTTCAGCCAGGCGCTCGGCAACAATGCCGACAACATCGATTCCTTCGTGAAGGATGTCAGCGGGGCCGCCGGCCAGGTGAAGCAGCTCGCGGCCGACGCGGACAAGATCATCGTCTCCTTCGACCCGGAGAAGGTCGGCCGGACGGTCGACGACATCAACAAGTTCACGGCCAAGCTGGACGGCATGTCGGCGAAGTTCGACCAGATCCTCGACAACGTGCAGGCGCTCACGACGAGCGAGGAGGGCAAGGGGATGTTCAACCAGGTCTCCGCCGCCGCCGCCGAGGTGCGCAAGCTCGCGGCCAATCTCGACGTGCGTACGGCGCAGCTCTCCGACAACCTGAACAAGTTCACGGGGCCGGGACTTAGGCAGTACGAGGCGCTGGCGGCGGACGGCCGGCGCACGCTGGCGGAAATCGAGCGCGTCTTCCGGCAGCTCGAGCGCAATCCGCGCCAGTTCATCTTTGGGGGCTCGTCCGTCCCTGGCTACACTGGACGGTAGGCATGGGAAGGCTGGGCGCATTCGGGGGCAGGGGACGACGCGTGACGTTGAGACGTAGACAGGCGTGTCGCAGGCTGACGGGCGCTGCGGCGACCATCGCTCTTGCCCTGACGCTGGGAGGCTGCGCGTCGCTGCTGTCGGGTGGCGACAAGTCGGTGCCGACCTTCGACCTCACGGCACCGACCAATTTCCCGGTGGCGCGGGCGGGGCGCGGACAGCTCGTGGTGAACGGGCCGACGGCGCTGCAGGTGCTCGACACCGAGCGGATCGTGGTCGAGCCGGCCCCGGGCCAGATCGCCTATCTCGACAAGGCGCAATGGGCCGACCGCCTGCCGCCGCTGTTCCAGGCGCGGCTGATCGAGGCGTTCGAGAACGGCAGCCGGGTTCGCGTGGCGCGCTCCGACAGCGCGGTCACCGCGGACTATGTGCTGCTGACCAACATCCGCACCTTCGGCATCCAGACTTTCGGCAGCGGGCCGGAGGCGGTGGTCGAGGTCTCGGCGCAGATCGTCGCCAACGGTTCCGGGCGGATCGTGGCGGCGCAGGTGTTCACCTCGCGCGTCCCGGCCATCGGCACCAGCGGCGCGGAGGCCACGCAGGCGCTCGACCAGGCGTCCGACCAGGTGCTGGTCGACATCGTGCACTGGGCGTCGCGGCGCTAATCCCGAAGACGGGGGCGGCTTCCGCCGAAGGGCGGCGCCGTTTCGTGCCGAGCTTCAGCGGCTGCCGGACAAAGAAAAAGGGCCCCTTGCGGGGCCCTTCGTTTTTCTTCGGGCTCGTCCCGAGCCTGCGGGCCGGTCAGTCGAACCGGCCGGCCGCGTGCGCGAGCAGGGTGTAGACCTTGCCGGTGTCCGAGGTGAGGTAGGTGTTGGTGAGCTGCTGGCCGCGCTCGTCGCGCGAGACCTGCTCCAGAAGCCGTTCGAACTCGCTGATGTAGCGGTCCACCGTGTCGCGGAACTCGAGGTCGCGCCGGTACTTGCGGCGGATCTCCTCGAAAGTCTGCTGGCCCTGCATGGTGTAGAGCCGGCGCGTGAACACGTTGCGCTCGCCACGGGTGTAACGCTCCCACAGGTCGACCGCGGTCTCGTGGTCGATCATGCGGGCGATGTCGACCGACAGCGAGTCGAGCGATTCGATGGTGTGGTGCACCGGCCGCTCGGGCTGCTGCGCCGGCCGCACATCCCGTCCGCGGGCCCCGCGCGGCACGCCGGGCGCCATCGGGGTCTCGTTATCGGAGGCGCGGGCCAGCAGGTCGGAGAGCCAGCCGCTCTGCCCCTCATTGCCGGCGGATGCCGGGCGGGTCGGGGCGGGACGGGCCGGAGCGGCCGGCGGCGCGGCCTGACGGCGGACCGGCTGCGGAGCCGGGGCGGGTGCCGCGGGACGCGGGGCGGCCGGGCGCGGCGCGGCCGCGGCGGGACGCTGGGGCTCGTAGCGCGGCGGGGCCGGCGGCGGCGCGGG
>NZ_JANTHZ010000005.1 GCF_024752355.1 Ancylobacter mangrovi | reverse complement strand
CGGCTCTGCGAGCCGGTGTCGGCGTCGAGCGTGCGGCCGTGGCGCGCCACGATCTCGTTGAGCTCGGCCAGGGCCTTGATCTGCTCGGCGACCGTGCGGCGCATCGCGGCGGCGCTGGCCTCGGTCTCCTCCGGCAGCTCGAGGATGTTGCGCTTGAGCTCCTCGCGGGTGGTCTCCAGCGCGCGCTGCACCTCGCTCGCCGAATTGCGAAGCTCGCCGGCCGCCGAGGTGAAGCCCTCATTGGCGCGGGAGAGCAGCGTGTTGACCTCGCCGACCGCCTGCTCGTAGGTCGCGCGCAGCGCAGCCAGGGTGCGCTCCTGCTCGGACTCGGCGAGGCTGCGGATCTTCTCGTGCTCGCTGATGACCGCCTCGCTGGAGACGCCGGCCTTGTCGAGGATCGACTTGGAGATCTCCGCCGCGCGGGAGAAGGTCTCCTCGATGGTCTGGGTGTAGCTCGACAGCCGCTCGTCGAGCTCCGCGGTGCGGTTGCCGACCTGCTCGGCGAGCGAGAGCAGCGCCTCGTGGCGGGTGCCGAGCGTCTCGTCGAGGTTCTCGTGCGCCGAGCCCAGCGCGTTGGCGACGCTGGTGATGATGCCGGCCTGCTCGGTGAAGTTCCGGCTGAGCGAGGCGACGTCCTGGAGCACGTCGGTCGAGACCGCGCGCAGGTCGCGGATCTGCTCGTCCATGCGGGTCGAGGCGAGGCGGCTCGCCTCGTCGACATTGCTGACGGTGCTGTGGAAGGTGTTGAGGCGCTCAGTGATGGCGCTCTCGATCGCCGCAAGGTTGGTGACCGAGCTCGCGAGCACGTCCTGAAGCTGGACGTTGACCGAGCCGAGCCGGTCCAGCAGCGCGGTGACGTCGCCCTGCAGCGCCTGGTTGGTGCTGGCGATTTCCTCCACCGCGTTGCGGCCGCTCTCGCTGATCGCCTGCACCAGCCCGGTGCCGCGGCCTTCCAGCGTGTTGACCAGCTCCTCGGCCAGCCGCCCCAGCTCGTGGGTGGCGTATTCCGTGGTCTGGGTGGCGGCGTCGAGCATGGCGCTGCCGCGTTCGTCCAGCGAGCGCACGAACTGCTCGGTGAGCCGGGTGAACTCAGCCGAGGTGACGTCGCCGGAGCGGCGCGCGTGGTCGACGAGCTGGGCGCCGCGGCTGTCGAACTCGGTCAGCATCTCGCTGCTGGCGCGGGAGATTTCGCCCGTGACCTGCGAGGAGAGCTGCTGGAGGCCGCTGACCACGTCGCCGCCCTGGCTGTTCAGGGTGGCGAGAAGGTCGTCGCCGACCCGCGCGAGCTCGGTCGCCGCGGTGCTGCCCGAGCGGTGGAACGCGTCGAGAAGGCCGGCGGTGCGGCTCTCGACCGTGCCGATCATGTGCTCGCTCATCTGCGCGAACTGGTCGGCGCGCCCGCCGGTCGCCTGCTCGAAGGCGGTGACGATCGCCTCGGCGCGGTTCTCCAGCGTGCTCAGCAGCTCCTCGCTGGCGCGCACGATCTGGTCGGTGCGCCCGTCCGTCGCCTGCTCGAAGGCCGAGGTGATGGCGCCGGCCCGCGTTTCCAGCGTGCCGAGGATCTCCTCGCTCATCTGGATGATCTGGTCGGCGCGGCCGGAGGTCGCCTGCTCGAAGGCGGTGGCGATGGCACCCGCGCGGGTGTCCATCGTGTTGAGGATCTCCTCGCTGGCCTGCACGAGCTGCTCGGTGCGCCCGGAGGTCGCCTGCTCGAACGCGTCGGCGATGGCGCCGGCACGGTTGTCGAGCGTGCTGAGCAGTTCGTCGCTGGCGCGCATGATCTGCTCGGTACGGCCGGAGGTTGCCTGTTCGAAGGCTTCGGCGATGGCCCCGGCGCGCGTGTCGAGCGCGTTGAGCAGGTTCTCGCTGGCGCGCATGATCTGCTCGGTGCGCCCGGAAGTGGCCTGCTCGAAGGCTTCGGCGATGACGCCGGCCCGCGCGTCCAGCGTGCCGAGCAGGTCCTCGCCGGCGCGCATGATCTGCTCGGTGCGGCCCGACGTCGCCTGTTCGAAGGCGGCCGCGATGGCGCCGGCGCGGGTGTCCATCGTGTTGAGCAGGTCCTCGCTCATCCGCACGATCTGGTCGCTGCGGCCGGAGGTGGCCTGCTCGAAGGCGGAGACGATGGCGTCGGAGCGCGTCTCCAGCGTGTTGAGCAGGTCCTCGCTGGCGCGGGCGATGTCGTCGACGGCACCGGCGCGGGTGCTCTCGAGGGCCCGCACGAGGCCGTCGCGATGGTCGTCGATCGCCGCCAGCAGGTCGCCGCTGGCGCGGGCGATCTCGCTGGTGATGCCGAGGCTGCGGTCCTCGAGCGCCGAGAGCAGGCCGTTGCCGCGCTCGTCGACCATGCGGGCGATCGCCTCGGTGCGGCTGTCGAACATCTCGGTGACCTCGCCGGCGCGCTCCACCATGGTGCGGCTGACATTGTCGACCAGAGAGTTCAGGCTGGCCTCGACCTCCGAGGCCTCGCTGCGGAGCTGGCCGGCGACGGCGCCGATGCGCTGGCCGAGCAGGTCGGCCATGGCCGCGCCGCGCACCTCGACCGAGGTCGCGACATTGTCCATGCGGCCGAAGACGGTCTCCTCGAATCGGCCGACGCGGGAATCGAGCGTGTCGGCGATTTCCAGCGCGCGCGCCGACAGGGTGCGGTCGGCCTGCTCGATGCGATCGGTGAGCTGATCGGAGATCGAGGCGGCACGGTCGTCGAAGAAATTGCTGAGCACGTCCAGCGAGCGGTTCATCGCGTCGTTGGCCCGGTGCGCGCCGTCGGTGAGGGTGCGCGCGGCCTGGTCGATGCGGTCGCTAATGTTGGCGGTGACGTCCTGCGCGTGCTGGGTGAAGAAGCCGTCCAGCATGTTGAGGGACTTGTCCATCGCCTCGGTGGCGAGGCGCGCGCCCTCGGTCATGGTCTGGGCGAATTCCTGGGTCCGCCCGGCCAGCGTCTCGTTGACGCCCTCGACGCCGCGGTCGAGCACGCCCTCGATATTGGCGATGCGCAGGTCCAGCGAGGAGGCGATCTGCTCGGTCTTGGCGGTCACCTGGTCGTCGAAGCCGGTCAGGTTCTCGTCCATGGCCCGGGTGACGGCCTCGACGCGCTCGGTGACGAGGCGGACCATCTCGGAGCCGCGGGTCTGCATGACGGTGTCGAAGTCGTGCAGGCCGTCGGTGATCTGGCGACCGAGCAGGGTGGCGTCGCTGGCGATGCGGTCGGCCAGCTCGTTGCCGCGCACCGAGATCGTCTGCTCGAGCGTCTTGAGGCGCGCGTCGAGCATCTCGCGCACCGCGTCGCCCTTGTTGCTGATCGAGGCGGTGAGTTCCTCGGCGGTGTCGCGGAACTGGTCGGTGACCCGGCCGCCGCGCACGGAGATGGACTGCACCATCTCGGCGCCGGTCTGGGCGAGCTGCTCGTTCAGCTCGCGGCTGCGGTGGGTGACCTCCTGGGCGAACAGGTCGGCGGATTCGGCAAGCGAATCGTGCACGCCGGCGCCGGCCTCGGAGATCTGGTGCACCACGCGCTGGCCGGTCTCGCCGAGCAGGCGCTCGAGCTCGCCGCCGCGCACGGCGATGGTGTCGTAGATGCGGTTGCCGGTGTCGGCGATGCGGTCGGCGAGGTCGTCGCCGCGCACGGTGATGGTGTCGGCGACCCGGTTGCCGGTCTCCTCGAGCTTGCGCACGACCTCGCCGCCGCGCTGCGACAGGTCGAGCACCAGCGCGTCGCCGCTGGTCTTCAGCGTCTGGTTGACCTCGTTCGCGCGGACCGCGATCTCGTCGGCGAGGCGGGTGCCGGTCGCGACCAGCGCGTCGGTGATCTCGTTGGAGCGCGCGGAGAAGGTCTCGGTTAGGTCGTGGGTGGTGGTGGTCAGCCTCTCGCCCATCTCGTCGGTGCGCGTCGTCACCACGGTGGACAGCTCGGTGGCGGTGCGCAGGAGCTGCGCGCCGATCTCGTCGGTGCGCGCGGCGAGCTGCTCGGTGAGGTTGGAGGTGACGCCGGACAGGCGCTGCGAGATTTCCTCGGTCTGGCCGGTCAGGGTCGAGATCAGGTGCTCGCTGGCGTCGGACAGGTTGGTGTTGACGTCCGAGCCGGTCGACTGCAGGCGGTCGATCAGGTCGCCGCCCTTGTCGGTCAGCGCGTCGATGATGGTGTCGCCGACGCGGCCGAGCGCGAGGGTGATGTGCTCGCCCTTCTCGGACAGCGTGCCGGTCACGCGGTCCGCGGCCTCCATCACGCTCATGCTGATGCGCTCGCTGACGCCGTCGACCTCGTGGGTGAAGGAGAAGTGCGCGCTCGCGATGGCTTCGCGGATGTGCTCGGAATGGGTGAGAATGACCTCTCGCTCGGCCTGCAGCCGCTCGATGAGGTTGTGCATGCGCGCCTCGTTCTCCTCGAAGGCGTGCTCGAGCGAGGAAATCTCGGTGCGCACCAGCGCCTCGAGCTCGCCGGCGCGGGCGAGCGTGCGCTCGACGCCGTCGCCGATCGCGGCGACCTCGCGGCGCACGGTCTGGCCGACATTCACCACGGCGTCGGTGGAGACCGGGTCCGGCTCGGCGAGGCGGATCGCCACCTGCGCCATGGAATGGGCGACGATGCGCATCTCCTGCATGCGGCTGACCATGGCCGCGAGCACGAAGAAGAACACCGGTGGCACGAGCAGGCCGGCGGCGGTGGCGAGAAGCGTGGGCGAGGACAGCACGGAGCCGTCCGCTCCCGCCTGGAAATGCGAGAAGGCGAGGAAGCCTCCGCCCGCGAGCCACGCCAGCGAGGCGATGGTCGCTATGTAATAGGGTGTCGCGGTCGGCCGGCGCTGGAGCGCGGCGAGAAGCTGGCCGATGGTCTGGCGGTCGTCATTGGCGGCGCGGCGCCCCGGCAGCGAGGCGGGACGGGCGGCGGCGGCACGCTCAGCCAGGGTGTCGGCACCGGGGTTCGCGCCAGAACTCGCGCCAACGCCGGCGCCCAGCCCGGCGGCAGCGCCCGCACCAAGCCCGGCGGCGAGGCCGAGATCGGGGCCGGCGTCGTGCGTCTCGCGGTCCTCGGCGGTGATTTCCGGCGCGTCGAAGCTGTGCTCCGGGCCGAAGTCGAAATGGGGTTCCTCGTTCCCCAAGGACGGTTCGTCGAGCGCCGGGTCGGACTCCTCGGAGCCGAACTCCGGGGTGGCGCTGGCGAAATCGGCGTCGAGGTCGCTGGCCGAGAGGAAGGAAGGTTCCTCGTCATCCTCGAAGGGCGAGCTGGTCCGGGCCTCGATGCGCGGCCCGCCGGGCTCGCGTGCGGGCGGCAGGTCGTGTTCGTCGTCCGAAGAGGGCGGCGGTGAGGACTCGTCTCCGGTGTCCAGGTCGAGGTTAAGGGCTTCCTCGATCGCGGATAGCGCGGCCTCGGCCGGATCCTGCTGAACCTTCTTAGTGCTCGTCGACATAGGCGCCTGCCTCCGGTCCGTACGCTACTCCGACCGGCTTGCGCCGTCGGCCCGGGGTTTCGCGGTGATCCGAAAAATCCTCTCTTCCCGACAAGTGCCGGCAAGAGCGAGGAAACGTCAGTTCACCGCACCTTTATCCTACGCTCTTGGCGAGTAAAAATGGAACTGGGGTTAACAGGCCGATTGAGGTTATCGTTAACGGCCTGTTCACCACGTTCGCTAACCGTTGATTCTGTTCCTTCCGTGGCCATCGGAGGGGAGTGCGGAACTTTGCTTCCGCGCGCTGGCATTCGCCCGCATCGGGGGTTATCTAGGGCACCCTACCTTGTAGTCCTTCAAGATCGTCAAAGCTGCCCATGCCCAAGATCACCTATATCGACGCCGCCGGGACCGAGCGGACGGTGGAGGCCCAGAACGGCTCTACCGTCATGGAAACGGCGATCCGCAACGGCGTTCCGGGCATTGACGCGGAATGCGGCGGGGCCTGCGCCTGCGCGACGTGCCACGTCTATGTCGACGAGGCATGGGCGGAGAAGGTCGGCGAGCCCGGCCCGATGGAGGAGGACATGCTCGACTTCGCCTCCGACGTGAAGCCGACCTCGCGCCTCTCCTGCCAGATCAAGGTGACCGACGCGCTCGACGGGCTCGTCGTGCGCACGCCCGAGCATCAGGGCTGATTTTCCCCGTCATGGTTAACCGGCGGACGGCCTTTTGCCCGGCCGTGCCTTGCCCGCAGCGTCCTCGCCGAGCGCCTCCCGGACGGCCATTTCGCCGGTCGCCGTCTCGCGGGTAATCAGCCCCGAGGCGACGTCCGACAGCGCCGGGGCGGGGAGGGCCGCGAAGGGCAGCGGCCGCGTGACCTCGATCGCGGCGAGGCCGAGACGGGCGGTCAGCAGCCCGTTGACCACGCCCTCGCCGAGCCGCGCGGACAGCTTGGCCGCGATGCCGTGGCCGACCACCTGCTGGATCAGTGAATCCCCCGCCGCCATGCCGCCGGTGACGGCGAGATGGGCGACGACCTGCCGGAACAGCCGCACCATGCCCAGCGCGCCCGGCCGCCCGCCATAGAGCAGGGCCAGCCGGCGGATCAGGCCGACCGCGGTCAGCGCCACGAAGACGAGGTCCACCGCCGCGCGCGGCGAGACCGCCGTCACCACCGAGACCCGCTTGGCGGCATTGGAGACCAGCCGGGTCGCCTCGGCGTCGAGCGGGGCCATGAGATGGCGCTCGGTCAGGCGGATGAGGTCGGCGCCGTCGATGATGGCGTCAAGATGGCTCGCGAGCTCGGTGCGCGCCCGCAGCAGGCCCGGCGAGCCGCGCGAGAGCGTGATCAGCTCCTTGGTGACGCCCTCGGCGACGCGCCGGTCGTCCTTCTCCAGCGCCAGCGCCGCGCGCTCGCGCAGCTTGTTGAGCGTCTTCAGCCGCATCAGCCCGAAGGTCTCGCGCGCCAGCAGGCCGAGGCAGGCCACCACGAAGGCGGCCGCGAAGCCGGCCCCGACATAGCCGAGCCAGTCGGCACGGGCGAACAGGTCCTCGACCAGCTTTGACACGGCAAGGCCGAGCCCGAGGCTGACGAGGCCGCCGAGGCCGGTCCAGAACAATACGCCCCAGCGCGAGCTGCGCGGTGGCGGCGGGGGCAGCGCGATCTCCTCCGCCATGTCCGGGATCGGCGGCGTCGGGGTGACGACCACCGCCCCGCGCGGCGCGGGCTGGCCCTCGTCGGCGAACACGACGCCCGGATCGTCGAGCCGGAACGCCTGCGGGCGGCGATTGTGTCGGTCGGTCATGTCGTCACCTCAGCCGGTCGCCGATGAGGAATTCGAGTGCGCGGTCGAGCCGGATATGGGGCAGCGGCAGCGCCTGCCCTTCGCCATTGCGCTCGACCACCGGCGGGCGGAAGCGTAGGAAGCGGAAATCGCCGCCCTGCGCGTCCGACAGCCCCTTGAAGCCGAGCGAGGGATCGAACAGCGCCGACGGGTTCTCCGGCAGGTCGCCCGGGAACACGGCCGCCTCGGCGAGGCCGTCGAACTCGTCCGCCCCGTACTGCCCGGCCTCGGGTACGCCGACGATGGCGGGCAGGTGCACACGTCCGCGCCTGACCTGCGCCTCGCGGGTCGCGCGCACGGCGGCGAGCGCCACGACGTCGATCTGCGCGCCCGCCCCCTCCGCCCGCGACAGCGCCCGCTCGACCAGCCGGCGCAGGATCGCCTCCAGCGGGTCATGGCTGGTGTGGTGGAGGTGGTCGGCCTTGGTGGCGGCGAACAGCACCCGGCCGATGCGGTGGCGGAACAGCGCGCCGAGCCAGGAATTCCGCCCCACCCGGAAGGCGGCGAGGATGCCGTCGAGCGCCGCTTCGAGGTCGGAGAGCGCGGCCGGGCCGGCATTCAGCGCAGCGAGCACGTCGATCAGCACGATCTGCCGGTCGAGCCGGGCGAAGTGATCGCGGAAGAACGGGCGCACGATGCGGTCCTTATAGGACTCGTAGCGCCGCTGCATCATCGCTGCGAGCGAGCCGGCCGGCGGGTCACCGTCGCCCGACAGGTCGATCGGCGCGAAGGTGAGCGCTGGCGAGCCTTCGAGGTCGCCCGGCATCAGGAAGCGGCCGGGCGGCAGCAGGCTCATCGCGACCGCCTCGGCGCGGCAGGCGGCGAGATAGTCGGTGAAGAGCTCGGCCAGCCTGCGCGCCAGCGCCTCGTCCGCCGGCGCCTCGGGGTCGGTGTCGGCGAGCGCGGCGAGGAACGGGGCGGCGAGGTCGCGCCGCGCCGGATCGCGGGCGAGGCGCAGGCTGTCGGCGGCGAAGTCGGCATAGGAGCGGTCGAGCAGCGGCAGGTCGAGCAGCCACTCGCCGGGATAGTCGACGATGTCGAGGGTGAGCGCGCGGCGCCCCCCGCGCGCGGGCGCGTAATCTATGGCGAGGCGCAGTTCGCTGATGCGGCGGGTGGATTCCGGCCAGCGCCGCTCGTCGACGAGGGCGGAGAGATGGCCCTCATAGTCGAAGCGGGGCACGTTGTCGTCGGGCTGCGGCTCGAGCGTGGCGCCGGCGATGCGCCCTTCATGCATGGCGCGGAACACCGGCAGCCGCCCGCCGCGCGTGAGCGCATGGATCAGCGCGGTGGTGAAGACGGTCTTGCCCGAGCGCGACAGGCCGGTGATGCCGAGCCGCAGCGTCGGGCTGGTCAGGTCCTCCGCCCGGTCGAGCAGGGTCAGCGCGGTGAGCCGCGCCTCGTCGATCAGCTCTTCATACCAGCTCGGCACGATCAGTCCTTCCCGTCCTTCACCACGCCGATCGCCCGCGGGGTGACGAAGCGCTCCAGCATGCCGCTGCCGGTGCGCGCCTGCGACCAGTCGTCGACCGGCAGGTCGATGACGGCGAGCGCCCCGGTGGGAAACTTGGTCAGCGCCCGGGCGCGCTGCTCGCGCGACAGCAGGCGGGCGGCAAACTCCTCCATGCCGGGATTGTGGCCCACCAGCATCAGCGGCGACACCGTGCCCTGTGCTTGGACCAGGGCGAGCAGCGCATCGGCCGAACTCTCATAGATCGCCTCCTCGTAGATCGCGGGCGGCGCCCCGGCCCAGCCGGCCGAGACCTGCTCCCAGGTCTCGATCGTGCGCCGTGCCGGCGACACCAGCACGCGGGTCGGCACCAGCTTTTCCTTCTCCATATAGGCACCCATGGCGGGCGCGGCGCGCAGCCCGCGCGGGCCGAGCGGGCGGTCGCGATCGGGCACGTTGTCGGGCCAGGCGGATTTGGCGTGGCGGAGCAGGAAGAGACGCAGCATGGATGACTCGAACTCGCACTGAATCGACGGCCGGTGTGCCGCCAACATATAGTGAGCGTCGCAATGTTTGCGCGAAGCGGAGCGCGATGCAGCAGGCAACGGCGCGGGAAGCGCACTTCGATACCTTTTACGGCGCGATGGCCTTCGGCAGCGGGCCGGCGCCACCGCCGCGCCGCCAGCTCACCCAGGACGTCGATTGCGACGTGTGCGTGATCGGCGGCGGGCTCGCCGGGCTGTGGACGGCGCGGGCGCTGGCCGCGCGCGGGCACGAGGTGGTGGTGATCGAGCGCGCGCGGGTCGGCGCCGGCGCCTCGGGACGCAATGCCGGCTTCGTCGGCCCCGGCTACGCGCTGGCGCCGGAGAGACTGGCGCGCCGCGTCGGGCCGCAGGCGACCCGGGAGCTGTGGGATCTTTCGCGCGAGGGCGTCGAGATCGTGCGCGCCGTCGCCCATGCTGCCGGGCTCGCCCCGGTGGCCGGCCGGCTCGAGGTCAGCCTCGCCGACGACGAAGCGGCCACGAGGCGGCGCGCGGACTGGCTGGCGCGCTGTCTCCATGTGCCGTGCGAGGCCTGGTCGACGCGCGAGCTGCGCGACGTGCTGCGCACCGAGCGCTACTATCAGGCGTTGCACTTTCCCGAATCCTTCCAGCTCGATCCGCTCGCCCTCGCGCGCCATCTCGCGGCGGCGCTGGAGGAGGAGGGCGTGCGCATCTTCGAGGCGAGCGAGGCACGCACCGCCGATCTCGCCGGGGTGCGCAAGCATGTGGCGACTGCCGGCGGCCGGGTGCGCGCCCACCACGTCGTGCTCTGCGCCGGCGTGCTGAGCGGGCGGGTATGGCCCGAGGTCGCGCGCGCGGCGATGCCGGTCTCGACCTATGTCGGCGTGAGCGAGGACGTCGGCGACCGGCTCGGCGCGGCGGTGCAGTTCGCCGGCGGCGTGTCCGACATGCGCCGCACCGGCAATTATTTCCGCCGTGTCGGCGACCGGCTGCTGTGGGGCACCGACGCCACGACGCGCACCGGCACGCCGCGCGGGCTGGCGGACAGGCTCGCCCGCGAGATCGGGCGCACCTTCCCGGCGCTGAAGGGGGTGAGGATCGAGCACGCCTGGGCGGGGACGATGGCCTATGCGGTCCACGCCATGCCGCTGATCGGCCGGCTGGAGCCCGGCGTGTGGATCGCCTCCTGCTTCGGCGGGCACGGGCTCAACACCACGGCGATGGCGGGCGAGCTGGTGGCCTCGGGCATCGTCGAGGGGGACGAGCGCTGGAAGCAGTTCGCCCCGTTCGGCATCGTCGGCGCGGGCGGGCTGGCCGGGCGCTTCGCCGCCGAGCTGGCCCTGCGGGCGGCTTCCTTGCGAAGACAATAGGTTAACGTGACTTTTCGGCAACCACTGCCGCGCCATCGTGCTGTAATAGAGCTGACACAGGCAATGGGAAGCGAGTGATGCGGGCGATCGGCGTTGCAGGTTTTTGTGTGGTCGCGGGCGTGATGGGTCAGGCCCTGCCGGCGAGTGCCGCCGATCTCGGCATCGAGACGCCGCCGATGGCGGTGGAGAAGGCTCCCGGCTATGTCGACCGCGAATGGACGCTGACGCTCGGCGGCTACGCCATGGTGCAGCCCGAATATGCCGGCTCGGACGATTACGAGTTCGGCTTCAAGCCGATCATCTACATCAGCCGCGCCGACAAGCTGAGCCGCTGGCGCAGCTTCAACGACAGCGCCAGCATCGCGCTGTGGGATACGGGGTTTTTCGAGGCCGGTGTGGTCGGCCAGATCAACTGGAAGCGTGATTCGAGCGATTCCGACGATCTGCGCGGGCTGAACGACGTCGATTACGCCTACCAGGTCGGCGGCTACGCGCAGTGGTACCCGGCTGACTGGCTGCGCCTGCGCGGCGAGCTTCGCTACGGATTCGGCGGGTTCGACGGCGTGGTGGCCGACCTCGCGGTCGACGCCATCCACTTCACCGAATTCTGGGGCGGCATGGCGCTTTCGGCCGGTCCGCGCATGACGCTGGCGAGCTCGGGCTATACCGATGCCTATTTCGGCATCACGCCCGAGGAGTCTGCGGCGGCGATGGCGCAGGGCAACAACCTGACCCCCTACGAGGCCGGCGGCGGCATCTATTCGGTCGGCTTCGGCGGCCAGATCCTGAAGCGCTTCACGCCGAACATCCTCGGCTCGGTGTTCGCCGAGTACAAATATCTGATGGACGACGCCGCCGACAGCCCGCTGGTTGTGCAGAACGGCGACCGCAATCAGTTCCAGGCGGGCGTCTCGCTCTCCTACACCTTCTTCCTCGGCTTCGAATGACGGCATCCCGCTCCGGCCCGACGGCCGGACGGGGACGCCTGCGACGAGCGCGTGCGCGGCCGGTGCAGGTATTCGTGCGCGCCACCTGTGCGTGTATCGCCTGCGGACGCTACGTCACCTTGGCGCGTGGCCGCTCCGGCACCGCCCGGCGAGGGGCGGGCGCCGGTCGCGATTCGGCTGCCGGTTCTCACGTAGTGTTCCGGCCGGCTCACGCCTTTGCCCGCTTTTGGCGCGCAAGCTGCTGAAAAATCCAGCATTTCATGTCGTTGTGATGACGACGAGAAATGTTGTACGGGCCCGTTCGGGAGGCTATAAGCACCGCCCAAGAGGGGTGGCCCCCGAAAACGAGGACGAAGGCCGATGTCGGTTGAGATCGACCAGGAATATCGCCCCCGCGAGGACGAGCCTTTCATGAACGAGCGGCAGCGCGAATATTTTCGCCACAAGCTGTTGCAGTGGAAGGATGACATCCTGCGGGAAGCACGCGAGACGTTGCAGCATCTTCAGGACGAAAATCAGAACCACCCGGATATCGCCGATCGCGCATCGTCGGAGACCGACCGCGCCATCGAGCTTCGCGCCCGCGACCGGCAGCGCAAGCTGATCGCCAAGATCGACGCGGCGCTCGAGCGGATCGACGACGGCAGCTACGGCTATTGCGAGGAGACGGGCGAGCCGATCTCCCTCAAGCGTCTCGAAGCCCGGCCGATCGCTACGCTGTCGATCGAGGCGCAGGAGCGCCACGAGCGGCGCGAGCGGGTCTATCGCGACGACTGACGCCGGGCCGGCCCTAAGGGGCCCGGTTCCCGCAGGCGGGCGACCTGTGGGGAGAAACCTGCGGCCGAGATTGAAATGTGAAACGGCGGCCCGGTGCGCGGGCCGCCGTTTGCATTTGCGGGGACTGCGGCTGCGCTCACGGGCGGCGGGTGCGGCCGAGCAGATTCGCCATCTCGATATCGAAGGCTTCGCCGGACTCGCGATCCGGCACGCGCTCCGAGGCGGAAGGGGGGATCACCTCCGGCGACCGGCCGGAACCGGGTGAGGCCGGCTCGGGCGAGATGACCTCCGGTGCGGATGCCTCGCTTGTCGGCGCGGGCCCCGTCGATCCATGCCCCGCGGAGGAGGGCCCGAGCGGGGCCGGCCTCGCGGGCGCGGGGTTCACGGGCACCGGGCTCGACGGTGGGGCATCGCTCGCTGCGGTGCTGCCGGCCGACGTCAACGGGGAAAGGATCTCCGGGGCCCTGGCGGCCGGCCGGCTCGGTTCCCGGCCGACATCGGCGGGAATCGGGGAAATGCCCGGTTCGGTGCGATGCTCGGTAGGGATGCGCTGCGGCGCCGGCGCGGGCCGGGGCACGCGCGGGGCCGGCTCGGCGCGTGAGACCGGCTCGGGGCGCGGGGCGACCGGTTCGGCGCTCACGGCGGGACGGCGCAGCGTCTCCTCGAGCTGCTCCACCATGCCGGCGAAGGCCGGGTCGACCTTCACCGTGACGCGCGGGCCGCTCTCCGTGCGCTCGGTGGGCCGGGTCTGGGGAAAGGCCGGCGATGCGGCCGGGCGTGTCGAGGCGAGCGGGCGCTCCGGCGGCGGGGCCGGGGGCCGGGCGGCAGGCGGCACCGAGGGCGGCGTCGCTGGCTCGCGCGCGGGGGGGTGCGGTTCCGCCTGCGTCACGACCGGTGTCGCGCCGATGCCGCTCTCCACCAGGAAGTCGCTTCCCCCGCCCAGCACCACGAGGTGCTGGACGTCGTCGCGCTGGATCAGCACCAGCCGCCGCGTCTCGTCGATCTGCAACTGGTCGACCACCGCCAGCCGATGGCCGCCTACCATGGCGTGCCGGTTGCGGCGGCGGGCCCGGCGGCCGAACAGGATGACGATGAGAGCGAGCACGACCGCGCCGGCAAGTGCCAGCAGCAGGCCGGCATTGCCTGCGCCGGTCAGGGCGGACAGCATTTCCGTCATGGGGTGCCTCTCCTCAGCCGAACCTCGCGCCGCGTTTTCGCGCAGCCCAAGGCTCCTTCGCCGCACTTTGTGTCGCGGAAGGGGCGGGGCGGCAAGTGGTAGAGCGGGCTTAGGGCGGTAATCGGGCCGGCGGACGGCCCGCGGCGACGCCAATCGCAGCGTGTTGGACCGGCTCCCGCCGCCGCGCTGGAGGCTTGAGAACGCGGGCCGCGATGGGTCGGCTCGTGCCTCGGTCGGGGAAAAGAGGGGGCCGGATAAGCGGGTATCCGGCCGAATCGGCCCTTGCCCGACGCGGCAGGGTCGGGCACCAAGGACGAAAGGTTGAATCGCCCGCTTCGAGCCTGGCGGCGAGGGGGGCCCTAAGCAGCGACATGGCGGACAGCGCACCCGACGATCCCACCAACGATCGACCGGAAATCGGCGGCAGCATCCGGCTCGTGCTGGTGGTGGCGCTTGCGCTCGTCGGCGCGGTGGCCTCGCTGCTGCTGCTGGGCCGCGACAAGGCCGACCCCTGGATCATCGGGCTGCTGACCGTGCTCGCGGTGGTCGGCGTGTTCGCGCTGTTCGCCTATGCCGCCGGCCTGCTGCGCTTCGGCGTGCCCGACCCGCGCGACGAGCTCGCCCGGCGCATCGTCGACAGCGCGGCCGAGGGGATGAGCATCGTCGACCCGCTCGGGCGCGTGCTCTACGCCAATCCGCGCTATGGCGAGATCACCGGCGCCACCCGCCCGGAGGAGCTGCGCCCGATCGAGCGGCTCTTCACCAGCGACCCTGACGCCTCGGAGGCGGTCTACCGCCTCGCCCAGGGCGTGCGCGAGGGCAAGGCGCTGACGGAGGAGGTCCGTGTCGCCGTGCCCGGCCTGCCGGTGCGCTGGCTCCGGCTGGGCGCCCGCCCAGGCGGCTCGGTGCCCCGGGGCGGGCAGGCGGTGGTGTGGACGGTGAGCGACCTCACGCGCGAGCGCGAGCGCCAGGAGAACGCCTTCCTCGAGCTTCAGCATGCGATCGACTATCTCGACCATGCGCCGGCCGGCTTCTTCTCGGCGGCGGCGGGCGGCGCCATCCACTACATCAACGCCACGCTGGTCGACTGGCTCGGCTATGACCTCGCCGAGTTCGGGCCCGGCGGGCTCTCGGTCGCCGACATCGTGCCCGGGCCGGCGGCGGCGCTGCTCACCGGCATGGCGCGGGTGCCGGGCGGGGTGCGCACCGAGGTGCTCGACCTCGACCTGCGGCGCAAGGACGGGCGGGCGCTGCCGGTGCGGATCTGGCACCGCGTCGCCTTCTCCTCGGACGGCACACCGGGTGCCTCGCGCACGCTGGTGGTCAACCGCTCGCGCGAGGATGCGGCGGGAGATCCGGCCCGCGCGGCTGAGGTGCGCTTCGCCCGCTTCTTCCACAATTCGCCGGTTGCCATCGCCACCGTCGACGGCGAGGGCCGCATCGCCCGCGCCAACGCCATGTTCGCGCGCCTGTTCGGCGGCGCCGACGCCGCCGAGGGGCGGCGCGTGGCAAATCTGGTGGGCGAGACCGTTCGCGCCCCGCTGGAGGCGGCGGTGGCGGAAGCTGTACAGGGGCAGGCGCCGCCCAGCCCGATCGACCTCGTGCTCGACCGCGAGGGCGGGCGCTCGGCCCGCTTCTATCTCGCGCCGGTGAAGGATGGCGAGGCGAGCGAGGCGGCGATCCTCTATGTGGTGGAGACCACCGAGCAGCGCGCGCTGGAGGCGCAGTTCGCCCAGTCGCAGAAGATGCAGGCGGTCGGCCAGCTCGCGGGCGGCGTCGCCCACGACTTCAACAACGTGCTGACCGCCATCATCGGCTATTCGGACCTTCTGCTCGCCAACAGCCGGCCGACCGACCCGTCCTTCCAGGACGTGATGCAGATCAAGCAGAACGCCAACCGCGCCGCCGGGCTGGTGCGCCAGCTCCTCGCCTTCTCGCGCCGCCAGACTCTGCGACCGCAGGTGCTGAACCTCGGCGACGTGATGAGCGATTTGTCCATGCTGCTGCGCCGGCTGCTGGGCGAGACCATCAAGCTGGAGGTGAAGGAGGGGCGCGACCTCTGGCCGGTGAAAGCGGACCTGAACCAGTTCGAGCAGGTGGTGGTGAATCTCGCGGTCAATGCGCGCGACGCCATGCCGGACGGCGGCTCGCTGACCATCCGCACCCGCAACGTCAGCGCCGACGAGGTGGAGCAGTATGGCGAGGCGGGCGAGGCGGGAGTGCCGCGCGCGGACCATGTGCTGGTCGAGGTGGTCGACACCGGCACCGGCATTCCGCCGGCCATACTGGACAAGATCTTCGAGCCGTTCTTCTCCACCAAGGAGGTGGGCAAGGGGACGGGCCTCGGGCTTTCCACCGTCTACGGCATCGTCAAGCAGACCGGCGGCACGCTGCAGGTGGAGAGCGAGCTCGGCCACGGCACCACCTTCCGCGTGTTCCTGCCGCGCCACGTGCCCGACGTGGTGGAGATCGCCCCCAAGGCTGTGGAGGCCGAGCCGGCGAACAAGGCGGCGGACCTCACCGGCCGCGGGACCGTTCTGCTGGTGGAGGACGAGGAGGCGGTGCGTGCCTTCGCCGCCCGGGCGCTGGTCTCGCGCGGCTACCAGGTGCTGGAGGCCGGCTCCGGCCTCGAGGCGCTGGAGGTGATGGAGGATCACGGCGGCGAGGTGGACCTCGTCCTGTCCGACGTGGTGATGCCGGAAATGGACGGGCCCTCGCTCTTGAAGGAGTTGCGCGCGGCCAATCCCGACATAAAGGTGATATTCATGTCGGGCTATGCCGAGGAAGCCTTCGCCAAGAACCTGCCGGAGGGCGCAGATTTCGGCTTCCTGCCGAAACCGTTCACGCTCAAGCAGCTCATCGAGGCGGTGAAGAAAAGCATGGGGCGGAGCGACTGACGCGCCGTCCCGACCAATGGGTCTGGAGGAACGCATGAGTGCGAAGATCGACGACGTTTTCATGGCCCTCGCGGCGGACCATGCGGCGCGCAAGGATCAGCGCGTCGCCGACCTGTTCGCGAAGGACCCGGACCGCTTCACCGCGTTCTCGGCCCGGCTCGACGATCTGCTGCTCGACTTCTCCAAATGCTCGCTGACCGCCGACACGCTGGCGCTGCTGCTTGATCTCGCGCGTGCCGCCGGGGTGGAGGAGCGGCGCGAGGCCATGTTCGCGGGCGTCCACATCAACGTCACCGAGGACCGCGCGGTGCTGCACACGGCGCTGCGCGATCCCGGCACCTCGCCGCTGAATGTCGACGGGCAGGACGTGCGCGCCGACGTCGCCCAGGTGCTGGCCGAGATGGCGCGCTTCGCCGAGGGCATCCGCTCGGGCACGCTCAAGGGCTGGACCGGCAAGCCGATCGCCGACGTGGTGAATATCGGCATCGGCGGCTCGGACCTCGGCCCGGCCATGGCGACGCTGGCGCTGGCGCCCTATCACGACGGTCCGCGCGCGCATTACGTCTCCAATGTCGACGGCGCCCATCTCTACGACACGATCCGGGATCTCGACCCCGCCTCGACGCTGTTCATCGTCGCCTCCAAGACCTTCACCACGCAGGAGACCATGTCCAACGCCGCTTCGGCACGCGCCTGGCTGGTCGAGGCGCTGGGCGAGCAGGCGGTGGGCAACCACTTCGCCGCGGTGTCGACCGCGCTCGACAAGGTGGCGGCGTTCGGCATCGCCCCGGACCGGGTGTTCGGCTTCTGGGACTGGGTCGGCGGGCGCTATTCGGTGTGGTCGGCGATCGGCCTGCCGGTGATGCTGGCGGTCGGGCCGGCCAATTTCCGCCGCTTCCTCGATGGCGGCCACGCGGTGGACGTGCATTTCCGCCATGCGCCGCTGGAGCAGAACCTGCCGGTGCTGCTCGGCCTGGTCGGCATCTGGCACCGCGACGTGTGCGGCTACGCCACCCGCGCGGTCATCCCCTACGACCAGCATCTCTCGCGCCTGCCGGCCTATTTCCAGCAGCTCGACATGGAGAGCAACGGCAAGCGGGTGACGCTGGAGGGCAAGCCGGTCGCCTACGACACCGGGCCGGTGATGTGGGGCGAGCCGGGCACAAACGGCCAGCACGCCTTCTTCCAGCTCATCCACCAGGGTACCAGCCCGATCCCGGTGGAGTTCCTCATCGCCGCCCACGGCCATGCGGAGGAGAAGGACCCGCTGCTGAAGCGCCAGCACGCCATGCTGATCGCCAACTGCCTCGCCCAGTCCGAGGCGCTGATGCGCGGGCGCACCGAGGAGGTGGCGAAGGCGCAGCTTCTCGCCGCCGGCCGCGACGAGGAGGCGGCGGACCGCATCGCCCCGCACCGCGTGTTCCCCGGCAGCCGCCCGTCGGTGACGATCGCCTATGACAAGCTCGACCCCTATGCGCTCGGACGCATCATCGCGCTTTACGAGCATCGCGTGTTCGTCGAGGGAACCATCTGGGGCATCAACAGCTTCGACCAGTGGGGCGTCGAGCTCGGCAAGGAACTCGCCAACACGCTGCTGCCGGCGGTGGAAAGCGGGAAGCCCTCCGACGGCCTGTCGGCCTCGTCCGCCGGCCTTCTTCAGCACCTGACGGCCGGCTAGCCGGCGCCCGCGCGGGCGGGCAGGCGGCGGGCCGGACAAGGGCGCGCCGCGTGCGCGCCGCGATAATCACGTCCCGAACGGCGCAGGCCGGGCGGGGCCAGACCGAATGAAATCCGGGGAGAGCCATGATCCGCGTCGTCGCCACCACGCCCTTTGACGGCCAGAAGCCCGGCACGTCCGGGCTGCGCAAGAAGGTCTCCGTCTTCCAGCAGCCGCACTATGTCGAGAACTTCGTGCAGTCGATCTTCGACAGCCTCGAAGGCTTCGAGGGCGAGACGCTGGTGATCGGCGGCGACGGGCGCTTCTACAATCGCGAGGCGATCCAGATCGTCGTCAGGATGGCGGCGGCCGCCGGCTTCGGCCGGGTGATGGTGGGGCAGGGCGGCATCCTCTCCACCCCTGCCGCGTCCTGCGTCATCCGCAAGCACGAGGCGTTCGGCGGCATCATCCTCTCGGCGAGCCACAATCCCGGCGGCGAGCACGGCGATTTCGGCATCAAATACAATGTCGGCAATGGCGGCCCGGCGCCCGAACACGTCACCGATGCGATCTTCGAGCGCAGCAAGGCGATCCGCGAATACCGCATCTTCGACGCGCCGGACGTCGACCTCGACACGCTCGGCATCACCCGCGTCGGCGACATGGTGGTCGATGTCGTAGATCCCGTGGAGGACTATGCCGAGCTGATGGGGACGCTGTTCGACTTCGACGCGATCCGCGACCTGTTCGCCTCCGGCTTCACCATGCGGTTCGACGCGATGAGCGCGGTCACCGGGCCCTATGCGACGGCGATCCTCGAGGAGACGCTGGGCGCCGAGGCCGGAACGGTGGTGCACGGCGTGCCGCTGCCCGATTTCGGCGGGCATCATCCCGACCCGAACCTCGTCCACGCCAAGAGCCTCTATGACCTGCTGATGTCGGACCATGCGCCCGACCTCGGCGCCGCCTCGGACGGCGACGGCGACCGCAACATGATCATCGGCCGCGGACGCTTCGTCACGCCCTCGGATTCGCTCGCCATCATCGCCGCCAACGCGCATCTGACGCCGGGCTACAAGGCGGGCATCGCCGGCATCGCCCGCTCCATGCCGACCAGCGGCTCGGCCGATCGGGTGGCGGAAAAGCTCGGCGTGACCTGCTACGAGACGCCGACCGGCTGGAAGTTCTTCGGCAATCTGCTCGATGCCGGCCTCGCCACGGTGTGCGGGGAGGAGAGCTTCGGCACCGGCTCCAACCATGTGCGCGAGAAGGACGGCCTGTGGGCGGTGCTGATGTGGCTGAACATCCTCGCCATCCGCCGGCAGGGCGTCGACGAGATCGTGGGCGAGCACTGGGCGGCGTTTGGGCGTAACTACTACACGCGCCACGACTATGAGGAGGTCGATTCCGCCGCCGCCGACGGGCTGATGGCGGAACTGCGCAACCGGCTCGACACGCTGCCCGGAACCGTGATCCAGGGGCTGACGGTCGAGCGCGCGGACGATTTCGCCTATCACGACCCGGTCGACGGTTCGGTCACGACGCGCCAGGGCGTGCGGGTGTTCTTCACCGACCAGTCGCGGATCGTCTACCGCCTGTCGGGCACGGGGACGGCGGGCGCGACGTTGCGCGTCTATATCGAGCGCTTCGAGCCCGATCCGGCGCGGCACGACCTCGAGACGCAGTCGGCGCTGGCCGATCTGATCTCGGTCGCGCGGGTGCTGCCGGACATCGAAGGGCGCACCGGCCGCAAGGAGCCGAGCGTCATCACCTGACGGGGGATGGAGGAAAGGAGGCCGGCCTCAGCCGGTCTCCCCGTAGCGCAGCGCGCTGGTCCAGAGCATTTCCAGCCGCCGCAGCACGTTGAACGCGATGTTGAGTTCGCGCGCCTCGGCCTCGTCCGTGCTCTGGCGATGGCTGTTCTCGTGCATGGTGCGAATGGAATCGCACAGCTCCATCGCCTTGCTCGTCAGCTTCAGGCGGGCGGAGCGCCGATCGCGCTGCGAGGCGGCGCGGTGGACGTATCCGGCGTCGACGAGCTGCTTGAGATTGTAGGAGGCATTGGAGCCGAGATAGTGCCCGCGCTCCAGCAGGTCGCGCACCGAGAGCTCGTCATTGCCGATGGTGAACAGCAGCATGACCTGCGCGGGGCTGATGTCGTCCACGCCCAGCCGCGTCAGTTCCACTCGGAGCAGGTCGAGGAAACGGCGATGCGAACGTTCGATCAGGCGGGCGATCTCGAGATGCGTGATCGCCATCGCCTCCACTGTTCCATCGCTGGGTATCGCCCCCGGATTGGTGAACAAGACGCGTTCCGGGTCGGGCGCACCGACAGAATTGCTACGTTCATTGGCTGGCTTTCCGGCCATGCGCCCACTCCCGACCACAGCTACTCAGGCTTCCGCCTACGCAAGTAACCGCCTACGAAGGAATCGCGGCGGCCCGACGTCGGCACAATATGACACAAACAATGCCGAAACGCCCTCGTCTCGCAAAGCGGTAACCCTCAGCCGCTCAAAGAAAAATGGATTGGCATGCTGAAAGGTGACGCTTCGTGTCGCGCGCCGGCTTTTTTCCCGGTACGTCGCTACCCCAAAGTTTCGCTAAGAACCCAAGGCGTTTGGCTGCGGACCGAATCGCGGATTCATCACCCGCGCCTGTTGTGCAGGATGCGGCCGATGAAGTTCAGCAATACCTGCGCGGCGAGGATCGAGGTCACACCGCCGGGATCGTATTCGCGGGCCACCTCGACCAGATCGACTCCGATCACGGTGCCGCGCTTCGTCAGCCCGTCGAGCAGCTCCAGCACCTCGTAATAGGCGAAGCCGCCATGGCTCGGCGTGCCGGTGCCCGGCGCGATGGAGGGGTCGAAGCCGTCTATGTCGATGGTGACGTAGTAGCGCCGGCCCTCCGGGATGCGCGCCAGCACCGCCTCGGTGCCGAGCTTGCGGATCTGGCGCACGCTCAGGATGTCGCTGCCCATGGCGCGCGCCGCCTCGTAGCCCTCGCGGGCGGTGGAGGAGACGTTGCGGATGCCGAGCTGGGTGAGGCCGGTCACATAGGGCTTCTCGGCCGCGCGACGCAGCGGATTGCCGTGGCCGCGCCGCACGCCGTGGCGCTCGTCGACGAAGTCGAGATGGGCGTCGAACTGGACGAGGTGGAACGGCTCCTCGTCCGAGAACGCCTCGATGCAGGGGATGTTGATCGAGTGGTCGCCGCCCAGCACGACCGGGATCGCGCCGGCCTTGAGGATCTTGCGCACGCCGTACTCGATGTTGGCGTGGCTCGTCTCGGTGTCAGTGTGGACCATGTCGGCATCGCCGATGTCGACGATACGCGTCGCGCCCGCCGCGAGGTAGGTGACGTCGTCCTCGTGGTCATAGGCGCCGGAATGGCCGAAGGAGAACAGGGTCGAGGCCTCGCGGATGGCGCGCGGGCCCGAGCGCGCGCCCGAGCGCCACTGCGTGCCGAGGTCGAAAGGCGCGCCGAGAATGGCGACGTCGGCGTCGATCGCGTCCCAGTCGAGCTGAAGCGGGTACTTGCCGAAGGTGCAGATGCCGACGAAGGGCAGGTCGAGCCGGCCGCTCTCGTAACCGTGGGCCATCAGCGCTTTCCTTTCGCTTCCACGACGCCGGCGAGGACGCACAGCAGCTCGAACATGATGGTGGCGCCGGTCAGCGCGGTGAGCCCGGACGGGTCGAAGGGCGGGGCGACCTCGACGAGGTCGGCGCCGATGATGTCGAGCCCGTCGAGCAGGCGCACCATTGCCTGCGCCTCGCGGGTGGAGAAGCCGCCGATCTCCGGCGTGCCGGTACCGGGTGCCTGCGAGGGATCGATGCCGTCGATGTCGAAGGTGACATAGGTCCGCTCCGCGCCGACGATGTCGCGGATCTCGGCCATCACGTCGGCGACGCCGCGTTCGGCGAACTCCTCGATGAAGATGATGCGCACGCCCATCTCGCGGGCATAGTCGTAATTGCCGGCGTCCGAGATCGCCCCGCGCAGGCCCACCTGCACGAAGCGCCTCGGATCGACCAGCCCTTCCTCGATGGCGCGGCGGAACGGGGTTCCGTGCGTGTAGCGGCTGCCGTTGAAGAAGGTGTCGTAGGTGTCGGAATGGGCGTCGAACTGGATGAGGCCCACGGGGCCGTCCGCCGCCAGCCCGCGCAGGATCGGCAGGCTGATGAGATGGTCGCCGCCGGCGGTCAGCGGCAGCGCCCCGGCTGCGCGCACGCCGGCATAGTGCGCCGAGATCAGGTCCAGCGAGCGCATCAGGTCGAACGGGTCGGTGATGACGTCGCCGCAATCGGCCACCCGGGCGCGGTCATAGGGCGAGAGGCCGGTGACGTGGTGGACGCGGCGCATCAGGCTCGACTGGTTGCGCAGCTCGCGCGGGCCGTGGCGGGTGCCGGCGCGGTTGGTGGTGCCCATGTCGAACGGCACGCCGATGATGGCGATGTCGACCTCGGCCGGCTCGGCGACCGGCAGGCGCATGAAGGTGGGCAGCCCGGCAAAGCGCGGGATGGTGCCGGAATCGAGCGGCTCGAACGGGCCTGTCATGGGAACCTCGAAAGGCTGGGAAGAAAGAGGGCCGGAAAGGAGGGCGCCGTCGAGGCGCCCGTGCGGTCGGGCGCCTCGGCACGTAGGCGGGGCCGGGGTGGGCTACTGGTCCAGCCGGAATTCCTTGCGGATCGCCTCGGCGATCAGGGGGACGTAGTCGTCCATCAGGAGCTGGCCCTTCTCGGCGGTCGAGCCGGTCGCGACCGCGAGCACGCCCGAATGCGGCAGCCCGAAATCCTCCGGCAGCGGGAACTTGTCATAGGGCGGGAAGGTCGCTGGGCCATCGTCCGGCACCTTGTCCATCTCCACCAGCTCCGGGCGCAGCAGCAGCATGAGCGAGGTCTCCAGCAGGCTGGCGTGCTCGAGGTCGATGCCGGGAAAGCCGTCCGGGAACAGCTTGTCGAGGGTCGGGCGCTGGGCGAAGTCCCAATATTCGAGCCGCATCGCCTGCATGTCGTGAATGCCGTCGCGCCAGAGCTCGCGCAGGGCGAGGTCGAGCCCTTCGACCGAGGGCCAGCAATTCTCGTAATGGCCGTTGACCACCACGATCCGGCGCACCCCCTGGCGGCCGAGATTGCGGATGACGTCGCGCACCACCAGCGAGAAGGTGTGGGCGTCGAGGCTCAGCGTGCCGGGGAAGTGCTCGCCGCCGCCCGAGCGGGGCATCGACTTGCAGCCATAGGGAATGGTCGGCGCGACGAGGCCGCCAACCTCGCGCGCCACGCGCTCACATACGCCCGTGGGCAGGGTGACGTCCACGCACAGCGGCAGATGCGGGCCGTGCTGCTCGGTGGAGCCGAGGGGCAGGAACACCGGGGCGCCGGCCGCGACCTTCGATTTGAATTCCAGCCAGTTGAGTTCGTCGAGACGGACGCTGTCGACCATGGGCCTTCCCCCGGATTTTGCGCTCAGTGCATGGCGGCGCCGCCGTCGACGCTGATGCACTGGCCGGTGATGAATGTCGTGTGGCGGCTGGCGAGGAACAGCACCGCCTGGGCGACCTCGGCCGGGCGGCCGATGCGCCCGTAGGGGTTGCCGGTCTCCAGCCGCTTCAGCTCCTCGCCCATATTGGGGAAGTCGAGCAGCGGGGTGTCGATCGGGCCGGGGGCGATGGCGTTCACCTGGATGCGCGGGGCGAGCTCGCGCGCCCAGGAGCGGGTGAGGCTGATGATCGCGCCCTTGGTGCCGGCATAGCCGGAAAAGCCGGCGCGCCCGAGATAGGCGAGCTCGGAGGCGATGTTGATGATGCGCCCGTTCTCGCCGAAATGCCGGAGCGCCTCGCGCGCCATCAGGATCGGGCCGCGGATGTTGACCGCCGCCATGCGGTCATAGGTGGCGATGTCGAAGTTCGCCAGCGGCGTGTCCACGCAGATGCCGGCGCAGTTGATGACGATGTCGAGCCCGCCGAGCTGGTCGACGGCGACCTCCATGCTGCCCGCGACGGACGCCTCGTCCGCGACATTGGTGATGATGGTGGGCCAGGTGGTGGCCTGCTCGGGCGGATGCAGGTCGAAGCCGATCACCTGCGCTCCCGCGGCCGCGAGGGCGTCCGCGCTGGCGAGGCCGATGCCGCTCGCCCCGCCGGTGACGATGACCCGCAAACCCTCGTAAGCCGCTACCATGGGAATTCTCCGCGATCGACCCCGAGGCTCTGGCCGGTGATGTTCGCGGCGAGGTCTGAGGCCAGGAAAAGATAGGTCCCGGCAACATCGTCCGGATCCATGAAGCCGGGAAGGATCTGTGCGGCCACGATTTCGTCAAGCAGCGCGTCCGGCGTCACCTTCATCCGGTCCGCCATGGCGTGGAGCGAGCGCAGCGACGCCTCGGTGCGCACCCAGCCCGGGCAGACCGCGTTCACCGTGATGCCGCGCGGGCCGAGCTCCTTGGCCCAGCTCTTGGTGAGGCCGATCACCGCGTGCTTGGAGGCGACATAGGCGCCGAACAGCGCTTCGGCGCCGCGCGACCAGACCGAGGCGGTGTTGACGATCCGCCCGCCATGGCCGAGGCGCGGCAGCAGCGCGCGGGTGACGAGGAAGGTGCCGACGACATTGATCTCGATCACCCGGCGGAAGGTGGCCTCGTTGTCGGCGCTCGCGTCGTCGAGCGGGGTGACGAGCTCGAGCCCGGCATTGTTCACCAGCACGTCGAGATGGGGCAGGGCATCGGCCACGGCGGCGACGGCATCGGCGCTGGTGATGTCGGCGCGGTGGGCGCGGGCACCGAGACGCTCGGCGGCTTCGAAGATGGCGTCGTCATCGGCCAGCATGTGCAGCTCGACCCCGGCGGCGGCGAAGGCGCGGGCGATGCCGAAGCCGATGCCGCGGCTGGAGCCGGTGACGAGCACGGTCCGCCCGGAAAGGCCGTCCAGCGTCACGAGACGCGCTCCGCGGGGGCAGGGCGACACGGCGCGGGGCGACACGCGGCGGGCGCGGGCATGGTCGGGCGCGAATCCAAGACGGTGTCCTTGGTCGGAGGCACGCCCATGGTGTCGCAGTTTCACTTCCGAAAAAATAGGAATTCGTGAAAACTCATATCGACGAACATCGATGCGAACCGGGAAAGCGGGCATGCGCCGTCTGGACAATATCGACCTGCGCCTGCTGCGCGTCTTCCTCGTGCTCGCCGAGGAGGGCAGCTTCCGCGACGCGCAGATCGCCCTCAACCTTTCGCAGTCGACGCTGTCGACCCACCTCGCCGCGCTGGAGCGCCGGCTGGGCGGGCAGTTGTGCGAGCGCGGACGCTCGGGCTTCCGGCTGACGCCCTATGGCCAGTCGGTGCTCGCCGCGGCGCGCCAGCTGTTCGACGACGTCGACGCGTTCCAGGGGCGGATCGGGCGCGATCACGGTCCCCTCGTCGGCCGGCTCCGCGTGGGCATCGTCGACGGGGTGATCACCAATCCCCGGCTCGGGCTGCAGACGGCACTGTCGCGCTACATGGCCTATGCTTCGGAGGTGTTCGTGGACCTCGAGCTCGGCACGCCGCTCGTGCTGGAGAGGGCGCTGATGGACGGCGCGCGCGACGTTGTCATCGGCCCGCTGTCGCAAAAGCTGCCCGGCATCACCTATGTGCCGCTGCATCGCGAGGCGCAGGCGCTCTATTGCGGGCGCGGGCACGCCCTGTTCGAGCTGGCCGAGCGCGAGATCACCCATGAGAAGATCGAGCAGGCGCTGTTCTCGGTGCGCGGCTATCGCCACCTCGACGATCTCTACCGGGTGAACCATCCGCGCGCGAGCGCCGCCATCGTGCAGATGGAGGCGCAGGTGATGATGATCCTGTCCGGCCATTTCATCGGCTACCTGCCACGCCATATCGGCGACGACTGGGCGCAGCGCGGGCAGATGCGGGTGCTGGGGCCGGAGAGCTACGGTTTCGAATCCGCCCATTTCGCCGCAACCCGGCGGCTGAAGGGCGAGCAGCCGCTGGTCGACGCCTTCATGCGCGAATTGAGGGCGCAGGCGCAGCCCCCGGGTCCAGGCAGCGTTCAGGTGAGCCGGTAGATCCAGTCCGGCAGCAGGTAGCGCCGGCCGAGGAAGACGAAGCCCAGCGGCACGCCGCCATTCTCCATGATGGCGGAGCCGAGCGCGACGGCCTGCGCCTTGCGGGTTTTCTCGGCCCGAAGCACGACGACGTTGCCGTCGACCAGCGCGGCGATGCGCGAGCCGAGCCCGGCCGGGTCCTGCGCCGTGGAGCAGAACACCATGGCCTCGAACTCGCGGCCGAGTTCGTCCATCAGCCGGCGGGCCTCGTTCGCCGGCAGGCGCACGTCGAGCAGCGCGCTGCCCTCGCGGCCGGCCAGGGCCCACAGCAGCGGGGTGGGCGTGGGCATCACCATCAGGCCGCCCTTCTCCCGCGCGGCGGGATCTGCGACGGGCGGCTCCTCGGTGCTGAGATCGACGAGCAGGGTGCGCAGCCCGCGCTGGACGGTGATCTCGGTGGCGATGCCGGCGGCGAGCGGGGAGAGCGCCTCGTCCGGCCCGGGCGCCACGAACTGGATGGCGCGGACCGCGTGCTCGTCGACCTGCGTGTCGAGCAGCAGGCTGGCCAGCACCGCGATGTCGCGCTGGGTCGCCTCGGGGTCGTCGGCGCGCGACTGGTTGCCCACCTCGCCCAGCAGGGGCAGCGCCAGGGCGCGCTCGGCCTCGGCCGGCATTATGAAGGAGGACCGCAGCGCCGAGGCGACGGCGCCGGCGGCCGCGCCGAATAGCACGCCGCCGAGCAGACCGGCGGCGAGGAAGGGCAGGCGCATGCTGCGATTGGTGACGGCGGCGCCGGCGTCCTGGATCAGCCGGACATTCGACTCGCGCTCGGCGGCCGCCGCTTCCTCGATCTGGGCGGCGGTGGCGCGGCGCAGATATTCGCGATAGCCGTCATTGAGCGTGTCGCGGCGGCGGTTGAGCTCGACGAGGTCGGTCTCCGCCGTGCGCAGCGTCGCGAGGCGCTTCTCCGCGTCCGCCTGCTGCTGCGCCAGCTCCTTCTCCTGCTGGGTCAGCGCGTCCTGCTCGATGCGGAGCGACAGGACCATGTTGTTCACATAGCCGATCGCGGGGTTGCGGACGTCGCGGCTGGTCTCGTAGCTGCGGTCCTTGCGGGTGGCGATCTGCTCGCGGATGGTGTCGATCTGGCGGTTGATCTCGCGCATCATCGAGCCGTTCGGCGCGTATTGCGTGGCGAGCTTGTCGCGCTCGATCAGCAGGCGGGACAGGGCGTTGTTGTCGTCGTCATTGCCCAGCGCGTCGCTCTTCTGGTTGAAGTCGAGGACGGTGGAGGGCAGGGCCTTGAGCTGGCGCTCGGCCTCGGCGATCTGGCCGGCCACCGCCACCTTGCGCTCGGCCACCTGCCGCCGCCGCTGCACCACGGCGTCGACCTGGTTGGCGGCGAGCACGGCGTCCTGGTCGAAATCGATGATGCCGACGCGTGCCTTCAGGGCCTCGATCGACTTGTCGGTGTCGGCGAGCTGGCGCTTGAAGCGATCCACCTCGTTCATCAGGATCCGCGCGGTCGGGTTCTGCATGATGGCGCGCCGGCGCGCCATGTAAACCTCGACCAGCTTGTTCGCCGCCTCGATGGCGAGATCGCGGTCCGGGCTGGTGTAGGAGACCTGCACCACGTTGGAATCGTCGAGCACCTCGACCCGCAGGTTGCGGCGGAAGCGCTCGATCGAGCGGTCCATCACGCTGCCATTGCTCGACAGCATGTCGCGCAGCCCGGAGAACAGGCCCGGCTTGAACAGCCTGTCCGGCCCGATGCCCTCGATCACCGAGCGGATCACGTCCGCGCTCTCGATGATCTGGACCTCGGACTCGACCTGCTTCAGGCCCTCGATCGACAGCACCGAGGGGCCGTTGCCGGTGACGTTCTGGTCGTTGGAGACCTCGCGGCTGACGATCACCATCACCAGGCTGGAGGCGGTGTACTCGGTCTTCGACAGCGTCGCGGCGGCGACGCCGAGGCCGATCGGCACCAGCGCGGCCAGCAGGACGATGCGGACATGGAAGAAAGCGGCGATGAGAAAATCGCGCAGGGTGAACGTCGAATGGCGTCCTTCGGCCCCGGGACGGGAGCGGAACTCTTCCGTCTGGCCGGCAAGGGTGGACGTCATCGACATATTCGGTTCCCGGTGCCTCGATACAGCGTTGGCAGTACGTTCCTCACTAGCGAGAGTACGTGGCACAAATCTGAAGAGGCGTAGCTAACGGGACGTAAACATGCCGTCCGAAACGGCAATATTTCTAGATTACCTGCGGCATGCGCCGCGCCACCATCAGCGTGGTGCCGAGCGCGCCCTGCGCGATCACCAGCGCGCTGAGCACCGCGGCGCCCATCATGCCGAAGGCGGGCACCAGAAGCACGCCGGCCACCGCGCAGGTGGCGAGCTGGCCGAGATTGAGCCAGCGCAGCACGCCGCCATGGCCGGTCATGGCCAGCATGACGTCCTGGCAGGGCAGGAGGCAGTTCACGAGCTGGCCGGCGCACATGACCACCAGCGCGGCCGCAGCGATCTCGTAGCCCGGGCCGACAAGGTGGAGGATGGTGCCGGCAAACAGCATCATCAGCGCGATCGGCGGCAGGCCGGTCAGTGCCACCAGCAGCCGCGCGCGGCGGTTCTGGGCGCGCAGGGCCGGCCAGTCCTGCCGGCGATGCAGGGCGGCGAAGCGTGGGGCGGCGATCGAGCCGATGGCGATGATCACCACCCAGATGAGCTGCGACAGCCGGTTCGCCACGCTGAAGGCGCCGACCTCGGTGGGGCTGGCGAAGGCGGCGAGCAGCAGGACGGGGATGGCGGTGATCGACACCTGCACGATCTCCACCATGCCGAGCGGCAGCGCCGTGCGCCACAGGCCGGGCAGCTTCTCGGCCTGGGCCTGCGGCACGGCGGGAGAGGCGGCGAGGGGCGTGCGCAGGATGAGCGCGAGGCCGATCAGCGCCGAGGCGAGATTGGCCAGCGCCAGTGCGCTGAGGATGCCGGCCAGCGAATGCACGCCGGCCAGCATGGCCAGCAGGATGAAGACCGGCCACGAGGCGTTCTGCACGAACTGCCCGGCCACGCCCCGGTCGAGGCCGAACAGGACATGGGCGGCGAAGAAGCACAGCGCCTGCGGCAGGATCGCGGCCGCGGCGATGAGCAGCGGGTGATAGAGGCCGGGCTCGCCGAAGATCATTATCGAGGCAGGCCCGGCCACGGCGAGCGTGACGAGCGTCGCGGCGAGGCCGCCAGCGACGACGCAGGCGCCGCCGGTCAGCATGGCCGCCCGCGCCGCGCGCGCATGGCCGAAGGCGAGTTCGCCGGCTATGTGCCGCACCGCCGCCTTTTCGAAGCCGGCGCGGCCCGCGGTCGCGGCGAGGCCGACCCATGTGAGGCAGAGGAAGAACAGGCCCGCCTCATGGGCGCCGAGCAGGCGCGCGGCGAGCATATAGAGGCAGAGCTTGCCGATCAGCTCGGTCCCGCGCACCATCAGCGCGCCCGCATATGCGCCATAGGTCGCGACGTGGCGGCGCAGTTCGGAAGGGTGCGGAAGCTTCATGCTCGGGATCGACGGTTCGACGGGAGGCTGCGTGAAGGCGCAGGCGGCGGCGACGCGCGCACTCCACGGGGCCCGCGCGGCATGAACCATGGCAGAAGCCGTGTCGCAAGGCCGTTCTTGGCGCTTGCGAAGACCTTGCCGCTGCTGGCCGTGCTGCTGGCGGGCGGCGCGTTCCCGGCGCATGCGCAGGCGGGAATCACCGACCTGCCGGGCGCGGTGGACATTGATCCGCGCATCGATCCCTTTCCCTATGACGCGCACAGATCCCTGCGCGACTATCTCAAGGCCGTGCTGCCGAGCCGCTGGTGGGCCAACGAGCCGCAGACCTCGCTTGGCGTGCTGACCGCGCTGGTCCATGTGCCGGACGGCTGGAAGGGCAACCCAACCTCGGCGCTGATGAACCTTTGCCCGCCCTACGAGAACGCGATCTGGCGGCATGTGGGGCGAATCGACCTGGTTCCATTCTACCGCGATGCCCGGCGCGCGACGGCGAGCTGCCAGCGCTGAGAGGGGCGCGTAAGCCCCCGGAAATTGCAAGTAAGTTCAATAATTTAACTATTAAACCTTCATTAACTGCGTTTGTTTAGGTTTTGGCTCGCAGCGATGAGCCGTCCAGCCATGTCTCCCATTCGCGATTCCTCCGGCAGTCCCGGCGGCGAGGGGAGGCGTTGCGCTCCGGGTGGCTGGGGGCGGCCGATCGGGAGTCGACATGATGCCTTTTCGCCCACGCGGCGCGATTTTCGCCGCTGACGGGTCCATGCCGGTGCTCAGTCGGGAAGCGCAGCGCCGCGCCGCCGTCCGATGGCCGGCAATGGCGGGCGTCGCGCTGTGTGCGCTGGCGCTGGGCGGCTGCCAGACCACCGGATCGGGAACCGCGGGCGCGGAGACGACCGGCTCGATCAGCCAGCCGCAGGGCCCGGGCGACACCTTCACCACCGGGCAGGAGCTGCGTTTCACCGAGGTCAATCCGCAGGGCTTCCGCCCGTGGAGCAGCCAGCTCCCGCCTTACCGGATCGGCGCCGGCGACAAGCTGAAGGTCAAGTATTTCCTCACCCGCGACATGGACGAGGAGCTCATCGTCGCGCCGGACGGCACCATCGCCCCGCGCGCCATCGGCCAGCTCAAGGTCGAGGGGATGACCCTAGCCGGCGCCCAGCAGGCGGTGCGCCGCGCCTCCCGCGTCGAGCTCGCCGACCAGAAGGTGGTGATCTCGCTGGAGGATGCCGTCTCCGCCAAGGTCTATATTGGCGGCATGGTGAAGAGCCCCGGCCCCTATAAGCTCTCGGAGATGCGGGCGGGCACGCTGCAGGGCATCCTGACCGCCGGCGGCTTCACCGACGAGGCGCGCACCGGGCAGGTGGCCATCATCCGCCGCGGCCCCGACAACATGCCGATGCTGCGGCTGGTCAACGTGAAGGACATCATCCAGACCGGCTTCACGCTGGACGACGTGCAGCTCGTCGCGGGCGACATCGTCTATGTGCCGCGCAGCTCCATCGCCGAGCTGAACGTCTGGATCGACCAGTTCATCAACAAAGTTGTGCCGTTCCAGCGCAGCTTCAACTATACGCTCGGCAGCCAGAGTACCGTGGTCCCCTGAGCGGGACGTCTGAAGGAAGCGCCGGTGACGAACCTGCTCGCCGACCCAGCCGATGGTGCCGCCGGCCGGCCGGCGGACGCGGTCGACGAGGCGGTCTATCTCGGCGTGCCGATCGCCCGGCTCGACACCGCCGGGGCGGCGGCGCGCATCGCCGCGCGCGCGCCGGGGCTCCCCTTCGCCTATGTGGTCACGCCTAACGCTGCGCATTTCACGCGGCTGATCCGCCTTCGCGACGCGCGCTTTCGCGAGGCCGTCTCCCATGCCTGGCTGCGGCTGCTCGACGGCCACGCGCCGCATGTGCTGGCCAAGCGCCTGTTCGGCCTCGACCTGCCGCTCGCGCCGGGCAGCGACGTCACCGCCCTGCTGCTGCAGCGCCATCTGCGCCGGGACGATCCGGTCACCGTCATCGGCGGCGGGCCGGGGCTGCGCGAGGCGATGATCGAGCGTTTCGGCCTCGTCGACGTCGCCCAGCACGAGCCGCCCATGGGCTTCATCGACCAGCCGGCGGCGGTCGAGGCGTGCGTCGACTTCGTGCTGGAGCATCCCGCCCGCTACGTCTTCCTCGTCACCGGCGCGCCGCAGTCGGAATATCTCGCGCTGCGGATCGCCGAGCGCGGCGGGGCGGTGGGGTGCGGGCTGTGCGTGGGCAGCGCGCTCAACTTCGCCACCGGGCGGGTGCCGCGCGCGCCGCGCTTCCTGCGCAGGGCCGGGCTCGAATGGGCCTATCGGCTGATGCGCAATCCGCTCGGCCATGCCCGCAGGGTGTTCGTCGATTCGCTGCCGATCCTTGCCATCGCGCTGCAGGCGCGGCTCGATCCCGCCGCCTTCGGCATGGCCGGCGACGGGCTGCCGGAGCGGGGAAAGGCGGGCTCGTGAGCGTGGTCCGCGGGCAGGCGCGCCGGGCCGTCGTCACGCTCCCGCGGGGATTCACCCCGGCCCCGGTCGAACTCTCGAACGAGCGGTTCCCGGGCCGGCTGACGGGCCTGATCCTCGTCGTCACGCTGCCGCTGTTCGCGCAGACCTTCTATTATCTCAACGAGCTGCCGGTCCCCTACCTGCTGTCGAAGGCATGGCCGATCCTCGTCCTGCCGTTCAGCGTCTACGCGCTGGTCTATCTGCGCCTGCCGGGCAAGACGGCCTATCTCGTCTTCTTCGCCTATACGCTTGGCGTGACGCCCTTCGTGTCGATGATCCATCTGGGCAACGGCTTCTTCGATGGCGTGTTCACCACGGTGAAGATCTGGCCGCTGACCTATTATTTCGGGCTCTCCGGCATGCTCGCCTGGATGGCCCCGACCTACCGGCGCACGCGCGCGGTGCTGATCGGCCTCGGCGTCGCGACCTTCGTCATCATGCTGTTCCTGTGGCTGGTCGTGCCCAGCAGCTCCTATGTGGACAATCCCGAGCTCGGCAAGCTGTTCATGGTGGAGGAGGAGCGCGGCTACCGGATCTACATGCCGATGTTCTTCGGCGCGCTGCTGCTGTTCTTCCTGACCCGCAGCTTCATGCGCCGTCCGCACTGGCTGCCGGCGGTGGGCGTGGCGATCGGCTTCGTGCTGCTGCTGACCATCTTCAAGCAGCGCACCGCCATCGGCGCCATGTTCCTCGTCTGCGCCTATGGGGTGATCGTCTCACTGGCGCCGCGGCGGCGGCTGGTGGCGGTGGGGGCGCTGCTCGCCATCGTGCCGCTGGCCATCGCCTATCTCGCGGTCGAGAACGCGCAGAACTTCCAGCAGTCGCTCGGCGGCTCGCTGACCGTGCGCCAGACCTCGCTGGCGCTGGCGGCGAATTTCCTCGGCGACGATCCCTGGCGCTGGCTGTTCGGCGTCGGGGCGACGACGCGCTTCGGCAGCGTCACGCTGGCCGACATCTTCGGCAACAGCCAGTTCTACGTGGCCGATATCGGCTGGTTCGGCGAGATCTTCGAATACGGCCTGGTCGGCGCGGCGCTGATCGCCGGCCTCTATGGCTGGGGGCTCTACCTGATCCTGAGGGCGACGCGCGGCGTCGAGGACCCCATCGTCCTCGCGCTCGCCGACTACATCGTCTTCATGCTGTTGACCTCGACGGTCTATTCGCTCGTCTTCACGCCGGGCGAACTCGCCGTGACGATGGCGCTCGCGCTCTATCTCGCGCGGGAGCGGCTGCGCCCGCCGCCCGGGCAGGTCGCGGCCCACCGCATCCGCTTCACGGTGCCGTGGCGAGCGCCTCCGGTGCCCGGTCCGGATGTTCCTGCTGAGCCCGGCCGACCCGCTTCGTGACCAGCAGCGGCCCGATCGCCAGCCAGTCGAGGCCGGAATTCATCAGCACGTGCAGCGCGTCTGCCGGCCGGTGCACCAGCGGCAGGCCGTGCAGGTTTAGCGAGGTGTTGAGCAGGCCGCCGACGCCGGTGCGGGCGTGGAAGCGGTTGATGAGGTCCCAGTAGTCCGGGTTGGCGGCCGCCGTCACGATCTGCGGCCGGCAGCTGCGGTCATAGGGGTGGATGCCCGCGCGCAGGGTCTTTGAGCCCGCCTCCGTCGTATCGAACGACAGGATCATATAGGGCGCGGCGACCTGCTTGGGATTGACCAGGTAGGTGTCGGCGTGCTCGGCGGCGATGGAGGAGGCGAAGGGCATCCAGAAGTCGCGGCTCTTCACCATCTCGTTGATGATGCGGATGACTTCGCTGTCGCGCGGGTCGGCGAGGATGGCCCGGTTGCCGAGCGAACGGGCGCCGAACTCCTCGCGGCCGGCGAACCGGCCGACCACCTCGCCCTTCGCCAGCAACTCGGCCACCGCCTCGTTGATCGAGTCGGGGCGGGAGACGGAGATGGCGCCGCTGTCGCGCAGCGGGGCGAGCTCTGCCGTGATCTCGTCCTCGCTCCAGTCCGGGCCGAGATAGAAGGCGTCGATGGGCGGGATCGCCGCGCCGCCGGAGCGTTCCGCCCGGGCGAGGAAGGCGGCGCCGATGGCGTTGGTCTCGTCGCCGCAAGAGGGGAAGACGAAGAGCTGCTCGACCTCGTCGAGCTCCATGATCCGCTTGTTCGCCTTCACGTTCATGAACACGCCGCCGGACAGCGCGACGCGGCGGATGCCGGTGGAGCGGATCGCGCGGCTCAGCAACTCGCACAGCATCTCCTCGGTGAAGAGCTGGACGCCGCCCATGATGGCGTCGAAGCGCTGCTCGTAGAACATCTTCTCCAGCGTGGGGCGGATATGCAGCGTGTGCGGCAGACCCGGCGCGCGGCGCCAGACCGGCGTGCCGTCCTCCGCCCAGCGGAACAGGCCGTGGAGCTGGTCCGCGAGCTTGCGCGAGGCGCTGGCGGAGGCATAGGGCGCCATGCCCATGAGCTTGTATTCGTGCTCGAGCGGCACCATGCCCTGCATGTAGGTCACGACCGCGTAGAGCGTGCCGAAGGAATGGCTCCAGTCGACGGAATGCAGGCGCTCGAGGCGGTTGTCGCGCCCGACGCTGACCGTCGAGCAGAGCCCGTCGCCGCCGCCGTCGACGGTGATCACCAGCACCGGCTGCTCGCGCTCGGGCTGGCCGTAATAGGCGGTGGCGGCGTGGCAGCTATGATGGTCGAAGCGCCGGATGGCCTCGGGGCGGAAGCCGAGCTTCACATACTCGTCGCGCCGGCGCTGCTGGCGCTCGCGCTCGACCCATTGCCGCAGCGGGGTCTCTCCGGCGAGGGTGCGCAGGCGCGCCGGCAGGCTGCCGCTCCGGCGGAAGAAGTCGAGCCAGCCCATGCGGTCGAGCGGGATGGAGGGCAGGCCGGCGAAGGCGACCACATCGATATCCGCCGGCTTCAGGCCGCGACTGTCGAGCAGCCAGCCGATCGCCTCGGTCGGAACGCCGTGGAAGTTCTTCACCCGGCGCGGCCGCTCCTCCTGCAGGGCGGAAAGTGAACCGTCCGGCAGAAGCAGGGCGGCGGCAGCGTTGTGGGAGTCGGAAACGCCAAGGATCGTCATGCGGGCGGCAAACTCTGTGGTGGGCAGGCAGGCGGGAAATTACGCGGGATTATTGAAAAATCACTGTAATTTTGAATCTTATTGTCGTCGGCCTTCATTATGGCGATGTGACGTCGGCCTTTCCTTCCCTAGGGAACCAGGGCGGAGCAGTCGGCGAGGTCGAGCGTGACGCAGATGGCCGCCGCCAGCGAACGGTAATCGGGATTGTCCGGGCCCGGCGGGCCGGGAGGCTCGAGTTCGAGCGCATAGAGCATGGCGCCCGCCAGCGGATCGTCCGCGACCGCGGCGAGAATGCTCCCGGTATAGGCCAGCGTGAAGCGCGGCCCGCCATTGGTGCCCGGCTCGACCTGGACGCCCAGCGCGAGCGGGCCCTTCCACAGCGCGCGATAGGCGCGGAAGGCATCCTCCGGCCGGTAGCTCGGGCCGGCGTCGTAGCTCATGATCGAGACCAGATCGAGCGCGCCGGCAGCGGGCGAGCGCAGCAGCGCCAGCATGGAGCCGCGCCATTGGCTGCGCGGCGGGGCATCGGCGAACGCGCCCTCGCCATAGGCGCCGACGCTCCAGCCGGCGATGCTGACGACGAGGGGACGCGGCAGGGCGGCGCGGACCTGCTCGACGAGGCGGATCGAGAAGAGGTCGTCGGCGCAGTGGACGCGTCCCGAAAGGGCGACGCAGGACGGGTGCTTCGGCTCGTAATCGATGTCGACGCCGTCGGCGCCGAGATCGGCCACCAGCCGGGCGAGCGCATCGGTGTCGAGCCGATCCCACCCGCCATAGGTGGCGCCGCCGACCGCGAGCAGCACCTTCGTTTCGCGATTGCGCCGCTTCAGCGCCGCGATGGCGTCACGCAGCACGGCGCCGGAATAGGGGTATTGCAGCCCGGTCGCCGACAGGTCGAGCCCGCCCGGATAGACGAGGTCCGGCTTCACGAAGGCGAGCGCGACATGGGTGATGTAGGCCGGCAGGCCAGCGAGGCTGGTCTGCGCGCCGGAGGAAGCGGGCGGCGCCTCCCAGCTCGCCTGATAGGCGAGGAACGGGCGCCGTGGCTCGGCCCCGGCGGAGGAGGCGAGGGCCGGGAGGGCGCAGAGCAGCGCCAGCGTCAGAAGGCCGAATTGTCGGAGAGGCCCCGGGTGACGGTCAGCAGCAGGATGCGGATGTCGAACCATATCGACCAGTGCTCGATATAAAACAGGTCGAGCTCGACGCCGCGCTCGGCCTTCTCCACCGTGTAGATGCCCCCGCGCATGCCGTTGATCTGGGCCCATCCGGTGACGCCGGGCTTCATGCGGTAGCGGGCGACGTAGTCGCTCACCGCTTCATAGCGCAAATCCTCGGTGATGCGCATGTTCGGCACGTGGGGGCGCGGGCCGACCACCGACATGTCGCCCTTCAGCACGTTGAGAAGCTGCGGGATCTCGTCGATCGAGAGGCTGCGCAGCACGGCGCCGACGCGGGTGATGCGCGGGTCCTGCTTCACGGCGCCGACCGAGCCATCGTCGCCCGGGTCGTAGCGCATGGTGCGCAGCTTGTAGACCATGAAGGGGCGGTTGTTCAGGCCGACGCGTGCCTGCCGGAACAGCACCGGACCGGGCGAGTCGAGCTTCACCGCCAGCGCCGAGAGGATCAGCACCGGCGACAGCAGGACGAGGCCGGCGGTCGCCACCACATAGTCCTCGATCGCCTTCAATATGCCGAGCGAGCCCTTGAGCGGGCGCTGCTGGATCTGCAGCGCGCCACGGTCGGCGATGTTGGTCAGGCGGGCATAGGACGGGCCGAAGATGCCGGGTTCGAGCTCGACCACGACGTCGGTGGCGACGCGGCGCAATTCGGTCGCGAGCTTTTCGATCGCGGCCGGGTCGGTCCAGGGCTTGGTGATGACGACGACGTCGACGGGAGAGCGCTTGGCATATTCCAGCAGCTCGCGCATCCCGCCCAGCATGGGGGGGAGGCGCGGTGCGGTCCGCTCGTACGGTTCGCTCGGCTCGTCCTCGAACACGGCGACGAAGTCGAGCAGGTTGCCGTCCTCCTGCGCGAGCGAATAGCGGCGCACCAGCTCATAGGCGCGGTCGAGGTCGCCGATGACCACGGCGTCGCGCCGCAGCAGGTTACGGTGCATGACCCACGCCATGCCCACCCGCACCAGCACGAAGCGGCCGAACATCAGCGCGACCAGCGTGAAGCTGGCCCAGGAGGCGAGGAGGTTGATGTCGTCCTCGCGCGTCGGCACGAGGGCGTAGCACACGACCGTCACCGCCAGCACGGCGGGCACGCCGCCGATGACCAGATGGCGGACGGCGCGGGTCCAGCGCACATAGTGCTCGACCCGGTAGGCATGGCCGAGGCTCAGCGTGCCGACGAAGCTCGCCCCGCCGAGGACCGCGAGGACGAGGATCTGGCTCCAGCTGAAACGCGGGCACAGGAGGTAGAACACGACCGCCGCGACCGCGATCATGACGACGTCGCAAAGGATGACGAGCCGATTGATCAGCCCGTGGGTCCAGCGTGTCATCGGGCCCGTTCCGGCGGAGAAGCCGAAGGCAGGACACCCGCATGTGCTGCCGGTTCGCAATCGTGCAATGGGAAACGGATGCAATTCATGACGGGAGAACGATGCCGGAAGAATAACGCGGGGTCGGGACAGCTTCGACTGACTAGCAGCCAATCATTACCAATCGGTCTATTGTTCGCGACAACATCGGATCGCCGGCTAATCGATGCCGCCGCTTCTAGAGATAGCTGCGCGCGTCGCGGTACCATTCCACGAAGGCCCGCACCCCGTCGATCAGCGGCGTCGCCGGCTTGGAGCCTGTGAGCGCCTCCAGAAGCGCCGGGCTCGCATAGGTGCGCGGCACGTCGCCCTTCTGCATCGGCAGCATCCGGCGGCGCGCGGGATGGCCGAGGATCTGCTCGATGGTCTCGACGAAGTCGAGCAGCCCGACCGGATTGCCGCCACCGATATTCACGACGCGGAACGGCCCCTGGTGGGACAGCGTGTCCTCGGCCCTGGACGGGTCGACGCGGTTGGCCTCGTCCGGCGGGACGGCGGCGAGGGCGACGACGGCGTCGATCAGGTCGTCGATATAGGTGAAGTCGCGGCTCATCTTGCCTTCGCCGTAGATCTCGATCTCGCGGTCGTCCAGCATCGCCTCGACGAACTTGAACAGCGCCATGTCCGGCCGGCCCCAGGGCCCGTAGACCGTGAAGAAGCGGAAGGCGGTGATCGGGATCTTGTGCAGGTGGGCGTAGGAATGGCCCATCGCCTCCATGCCCTTCTTGCTGGCGGCATAGAAGGTGAGCGGCTCGTCGGCGCGGTCGCTCTCGTGGAAGGGCACGGTGGGGCTGGCGCCGTAGATTGAGGAGGTGGAGGCGAGCATCAGGTGCCCGACCCCGATCTGCCGCGCGGCCTCAAGCACGTTCCACGAGCCGACGAGGTTGGAGTCGAGATAGGCCTTGGGGTTTTCGAGGCTGTAGCGCACCCCCGCCTGCGCGGCGAGGTGGAACATCACGTCCGGCCGCGCGGCGCCGGCGACGCGCGCCACCATCTCGCCGTCCTCGAGCCGTCCGATATGGGCCTCGAAGCCCGGGAACTGGGCGAGGGCGGCGTGGCGGGCTTCCTTGAGGCGGATGTTGTAGTAGGGCGTCATGCCGTCGAAGCCGACCACATGGTGGCCGGTTTCCAGAAGCCGGCGGGCCAGATGGTAGCCGATGAAGCCGGCGGTGCCGGTGATGAAATATCGCATGGCGCTCGCTTCGTGCTCCGGTTCGTCAGGTTCCATCCGCATACATGCCGGACGTCTTGTCGGTGAACTAGATGCCGCGTCGCACCCGGTCGCTGAGATTTCGCCGGTCGCGAATGATGGCGTCGAGCCGCTCCTGCTGCTCGGGCGTGCGCGGCAGCAGCGAGAGCTGGTCGATCTGGTTGAGCGCCACGAGGCGCAGCAGGTCGTCGCGCACCTCGCCGGCCTCGTCGCGGGGCAGGGCGTCCACGACCTGGATGTGCTCGGGCGGCAGGATGTCGGGTAGCGCCGTCGCCAGATGGGCGCGCAGCGCCGGCTCGTCCACCTCGCCGCCGGCCTCGACGAAGGCATAGAGGCCGAAGCTGTGCCCGGCGGTGGGGAAATCGGCGATGTGGACCGCCTTGACGCCCGGCGCCTCGGCCAGCGCCAGCGCGATGCGTGGGCCCTGTTCCATGGCGCGCGGGCCGCGTCCCTCGGTGTCGTGATAGTTCAGCAGCCGCCGGGTGACGAAGTTGTAGGCGCGCTTGCCGGTGCTCATCCAGATGCGGTTGAGCAGGCTCTTGCGGGCGAGGATCCGGCGCTCGCTCGCGGTCAGCGCATAGGGGCAGTAGCTGCGCTTCTGCTTGAGGAGGTGGCGGATGTCCTCATAGGCGGCGATGCGGAACAGCTTGCTGCGTTTTCGGAAGCACATGGCGAGCTGGAAATCCATCAGCACCGCGCGCCCGTCGGCGGCGTAGAGCCAGTTCTGCGGCTTGGCGAGATCGTTATGGGCGATGTGGCGGCGGTGGACCTCGCGCAGGCCCTGCCGGGCTGAGGCGAAGAATGCGACGTCGCCATAGGGACGGGCGATCTGGAGCGGCACGCCGTCGACGAAGCCGCGAACCAGATGGCCTTCCTCCAGCGCATAGACCGGGACGGTGTGGCCGCTGCCCTCGGCCCGGCGCAGCGCGCGGGCCTCGCGGCGGGCGAAATGGCGGGCGAGCGGCTTCACCCACCAGGCGACGCCGGCATAGTTGCGGCGCACGGCCGGGTGCGTCGCGCCCTCGGCATCATGCCAGACGCCGCGCTCGATGGTGCTGAACACGTCCCGCTTCAGCACGCTTTCCAGTTCGAACCGCCCGTTCGCGGAAGCCACCTCGCTCACGCCGCCGCCTCGCCGATGGGGTCCGCATGGGTCTTCGCCCACGCGTCCATGTCGCCGAGCGCACGGGCGGCCATCATCTGCTTCTTGGCCACCGTCTTGGCCGAGCCGCGCAGGCGGTTGCCTTCGGCATCGCGGGTAGGTGCGCTGGCGAGCGGCGGGAACAGGCCGAAATTCACGTTCATCGGCTGGAAGGAACGCGGGCCCGCGTCCAGCGTCTCGATATGGCCGCCGGTGATGTGGTTGAGCAGCGCGCCATGCGCGGTGGTCGGCGGCGGCACGGCGGGCGCGGCCCCGTGCCATTCGGCAGCGGCGAACAGGCCGGCGGCGAGACCCATGGCGGCGCTCTCGACATAGCCCTCGCAGCCGGTGATCTGTCCGGCGAAGCGCAGGCGCGGCTGGGCGTTGAGGCGCAGCGTGGGATCGAGCAGGCGCGGCGAATTGAGATAGGTGTTGCGGTGCAGGCCGCCGAGGCGCGCGAACTCGGCGTTCTCCAGCCCCGGGATCATGCGGAACAGCTTCACCTGGTCGGCATAGCGGGTCTTGGTCTGGAAACCGACCATGTTGTAGAGCGTGCCCAGCGCGTTGTCCTGGCGAAGCTGGACGACGGCATAGGGCTTCACCGTCGGGTTGCGCGGGTTGGTGAGGCCCATCGGCTTCATCGGCCCGTGGCGCAGCGTCTCCGGCCCGCGCGCGGCCATGATCTCGACCGGCAGGCAGCCGTCGAAATAGGGCGTGTTCGCCTCGAAATCGCGGAACGGCACGGTGTTGCTGGCGGCGAGCGCGGCGACGAAGGCCTCGTACTGCTCCTTGTCCATCGGGCAGTTGATGTAGTCCGCTCCTGTGCCGCCGGGCCCGGCCTTGTCGTAGCGCGACTGGAACCAGCAGACGTCCATGTCGATGGAATCGAAATGGACGATCGGCGCGATGGCGTCGAAGAAGGCGAGCGCGCTTTCGTCCGTGAGGGTCCGGATGGCCTCGGCGAGGGGCGGGGAGGTGAGCGGCCCGGTGGCGATGATCACCCGCTCCCAGTCCTGCGGCGGCAGGCCGGCGACCTCGCCGCGCTCGACGGTGATCTGCGGGCGCGCGGCAATGGCGGCGGTGACGGCGGCGGAGAAGCCCTCGCGGTCCACGGCCAATGCGCCGCCGGCCGGAATCTGGCAGCGGTCCGCGCATTCCATGATGAGCGAGCCGAGCCGGCGCATCTCGGCATGCAGCACGCCGACCGCGTTGGAGGTGGAATCGTCCGAGCGGAAGGAGTTTGAGCAGACGAGTTCGGCCAGCCCGTCGCCCTGATGGGCCTCGGTGCCGCGCGTGGGGCGCATCTCGTGCAGGGTGACGGGCACGCCGCGCCTCGCGAGCTGCCACGCGGCCTCGGAGCCGGCGAGACCTCCGCCGATGACGTGGACGGGGCGTTTGTCGATGCTGCTCATTCCCACTCGGCGGATTCGTCTGCCTCAGCCGAGCGGCCCCTTAGCACGGAACGCAGGCAAAAAAGAAACGGCCCCGGAGGATATCCGAGGCCGGTTCGTCAGTTCGGTCGTTCGGTGATCGCCAGGATCAGGCGACGGCCGCCGCCCGACGCGCCACGCTCACGATCTCGCCACGCGAGACGTTGATGTCGGCGAGGGTACGGTCGTCGAGCTGCGAGAGCTCGGCGAGGGTGCGGCGGTAAGCGTGCCAACGGCGGATCTGCTTGGCAAAGAAGCCCCAGAGCAGCATTTCAGTCTCCATCAGGTTCGGACACGGAGCACGGCTACCGGTCGCTTCCGGCAGCTGCGTGTCCGTTAATCATTCCGTTGCCTAGATATTCGACAGAATGCCTAATTGGTAGGAAATATACCGCATTCCAGCCCTGCGAGGCGTGCATGACACGCTCACAGTTCGTTCACAATCTGCACGACGTACCGTCAGGGCTTCCGCGCGCGCGGATTCCGTTCAGCTCGCGGCCAGCGCCTGGTCGAGATCGGCGATGATGTCGGCCGCGTCCTCGATGCCGACCGACAGCCGCACCACGTCCGGCCCGGCGCCCGCCGCCGTCTTCTGGGCGTCGGAAAGCTGGCGGTGGGTGGTGGAGGCGGGGTGGATGATCAGCGAGCGCGTATCGCCGACATTGGCGAGGTGCGAGAACAGCTTGACGTTCGACACCAGCGCCGTGCCGGCGTCATAGCCGCCCTTCAGCCCGAAGGTGAACACCGCGCCGGCGCCCTTCGGCAGGTAGCGCGAGGCGAGGTTGTGGTAGCGGTCGCCCGGCAGGCCGGGATAGCTGACCCATTCCACCTTGGGGTGCTCGGCGAGGAATTTCGCCACCGCCAGCGCGTTGTCGCAATGGCGCTGCATGCGCAGCGGCAGGGTCTCGATGCCGGTCAGCAGCAGGAAGGCGTTGAAGGGCGAGAGCGCCGGCCCGAGATCGCGCAGGCCGAGCACGCGGGCGGCGATGGCGAAGGCGAAATTGCCGAAGGTCTCGCCGATGACCATGCCCTGATATTCCGGCCGCGGCTGGGAGAGCATGGGGAAGCGGTCGTCGCGCAGCCAGTTGAAGCTGCCGGCATCGACGATGACGCCGCCGATCGAGTTGCCATGGCCGCCAAGGAACTTGGTCGCCGAGTGCACCACGATGTCGGCGCCGTGCTCGATCGGCTTGACGAGGTAGGGCGTCGCCAGCGTGTTGTCGACGATGAGCGGCACGCCCGCGCGCTTGGCGACCTTGGAGATGGCGGCGATGTCGACCACCACGCCGCCCGGATTGGCGATCGACTCGATGAAGATCGCCTTGGTGCGCGGCGAGACCGCCTTCTCGAACGATTCCGGGTCGTCGGCATTGGCCCAGACGACGTTCCAGCCGAAGCTCTTGAAGGCGTGGTTGAACTGGTTGATCGAGCCGCCATAGAGCTTGTTGGCGGCGATGAACTCGTCGCCCGGCGCCAGCAGGGTCTGGAAGATCAGCAACTGCGCGGCGTGGCCGGAGGCGGCGGCGAGCCCGGCTGTGCCGCCTTCGAGCGCAGCCACGCGCTCCTCGAGCACGGCGGTCGTCGGGTTGGTGATGCGCGTATAGATGTTGCCGAAAGCCTGGAGCCCGAACAGCGCGGCGGCATGGTCGGCGTCGTCGAAGACGAAGGAAGTCGTCTGGTAGATCGGCGTCGCGCGCGCCTTGGTCGTCGGGTCCGGCTGGGCGCCGGCATGGACGGCGAGGGTGGCGAATCCGGGTGTCGTGGCGTCGGTCATGGCGAATTCCTCCTGTCCTGCCGGCATTGATGCACCGGCAGTGTCGCGACATCTGTCAGAAGCGCAATCGGGAAGGCAAGCGGCGACTCTTGCGCCGCCGCCGGACGCCGCGAGACCGGGCGCCGCTAGGTGGTGCCGTCGACGCTGGTGCGGTTGCGGCCGGATTCCTTCGACAGGTAGACCTGCGTGTCGGCGCGCTTGAGAAGCTGCGTCACCGTCTCCGGCCGGTCCCGCTCGGCTTCGGCGAGGCCGATGCTGAGGCTCACCGCGCGGGCGGAGACACCCTCGAAATCGGCCGCCTCCACCGCCACGCGGACGGCTTCGAGCTGTGCCGCCGCCGCCGACAGGGGCCGGTCCGGCAGCAGGATGCAGAACTCGTCGCCGCCCAGCCGGCCGACGATCCCCTCCTTGCCGACGACGCGCTGCATGATCGCGGCGACGCCGTTGAGCACGTTGTCGCCGGCGGTGTGGCCGAAGCGGTCGTTGATGCCCTTGAACTTGTCCACGTCGATGATGGCGACGGCGAACGAGCGGCCGCCGTGCCGGGCGGCGTAGCTCATGCGCTGCGCCTGCTCCATCAGGAAGCGCCGGTTGCCGATGCCGGTGAGCGGGTCGATCCGCGCCTCGCGCGCGAGCTCGGCGAGGGCGTTGTCGAGCCGGGAGACGGTGATGTCCACCTCGCGCATGAGCTGCCCGGCGGCGTCCTGATAGTGGAGCGGCAGGTGCGGGAGCTGACCGTGATTGCGGTAGTTCGCCAGCGCCACGCGGGAGATGTCCACGGGCGCCAGCATCGCGTGCAGGGCGAACAGCGCCAATGCCGTGCCGCACAGCGTGGCGATGAGCAGCACAACGAAGGCGATCTGCGTGTTGTGGTCGGCCCAGCGCGATTCAGAGATTGTAAAGCCGATGAAGGCGAGAAGCGGTATGTGGGTGCTGACAAAACATATCGAAAGAATTTTGCTCACGAAGTCCCGAGGAAAACGTAGCGAATTCATACGCAAATAAAACCAAAGCTGAGGGTACGTACTCCTCGTGTCCACTATCCATCTCCCTATCGCAGAACGAGGCGATAGGGAGGGGAGCATTGCTTTGCAGCAAAGGGAATTCTCTTGGGGGAGCCCTTGGGTCACACTCTTGTGAGTGCAAAGAGCTTTCGCGCCGGGTGTCCGATACCGTTCCCGGCAGCGTGATCCGGCGCGAGCCCTCAGCGTGGGCCCTTGAGGCCGAGCCGGGGCATCTCGATCGCCGGGCAGCGATTCATGATCACCGCCACGCCCGCCGCCTCCGCCGTCGCCGCGGCCTCGTCGTCGCGCACGCCGAGTTGGCCCCAAATCAGCTTCGGACGGGGAGAGAGGGCGAGCGCCTCGTCGACCACCCCGGGCAGGTATTGCGGCGCGCGGAACACGTCGACCATGTCGATCGCCTCGGGCACGTCGGCGAGGCGGGCATAGGTCGGCAGGCCGGCAACGTCGCGGCCGGCCTGGCCGGGATTGATGGCGAACACCTTGTAGCCGTGCATGGCGAGGAAGCGGGCGACGCCGTGGCTGGGCCGCGCCGGGTTCGGGCTGGCGCCGACGACGGCGATGGTGTGCACCTTTCCGAGCCAGTCGGCGATAAAGGCGTCGTCATAGTGGTCGTGGGTCATATCCGCGCGTCCCTTTCACGTTTGCCGGCTCGGCGGCGCCGGCAGGAGTGGCCTTCATATGGTGATGGCGGCTATCAAAACTATTGGCGTGCGCACGTCACCGGCACCCGCCCTAATAGCCGCCGGAGACGCGGGAGGACGGGAATGGGAATGAACGCCGAGGAATTGCAGGCCTATCTCGTCGCCGAGTTTCCGCAGGCCTTCGGGGCAGGGCGGCCCCATCGCGTGGTGCGGGTCGACGCCGCGGGCGTCGGCGTCACGCTGGCCGCCAGCGAGGAGCATCTGCGCCCGGGCGACACGGTCTCCGGCCCCTCGATGATGGGGCTCGCCGACATCGCCGCCTATGCGGTGATCCTCGCCGCGATCGGCCCGGTGCCGCTGGCGGTGACGACGAATTTCTCCATCAACTTCCTGCGCAAGCCGCAGCCGGGCCTGCTGGTCGCCGATGCGCGGCTGATGAAGCTCGGCAGGCGGCTCGCGGTCTGCGAGGTGGGCCTGCGCGCTCCGCATGAGGGCGACGCGCCGTTTCGGGTGACGGGCGGGGAGGAGCTGTGCGCCCACGCGGTGACGACCTATTCGATCCCGGCGTGACGATTTCAAGGGCTTAGCGCGAGGTATAAAAATACCTATTTTTTAAACCATTGTTATGTAAGGGATATTCGCGTCTGCGTTACATTGACGTTGCGCGCGCTCTCGGCTAGAAGCCCGGCCAAGAGAGAAGTGCGGCCGCGAAGGTCCGCATGCCTTGCACACGGACATTCCCATGAAGACCTATTCGGCGAAACCGGCCGACGTAGAAAAGAAGTGGATCGTGATCGACGCCACCGACCTCGTGGTCGGCCGTCTCGCGACCATCATCGCGACCCGCCTCAAGGGCAAGCACAAGCCGACCTACACCCCCCACGTCGACTGCGGCGACAATGTCGTCGTGATCAACGCCGAGAAGGTGGCGCTGACCGGCAACAAGCGCAACGACAAGGTCTACTACCACCACACCGGCTTCCCGGGCGGCATCAAGGAGCGGACTGCGAAGTTCCTGCTCGACGGCCGCTTCCCGGAGCGCGTGGTCGAGAAGGCGGTCGAGCGCATGCTGGCGCGCGGCCCGCTCGGCCGCAAGCTGATGGGCAATCTGCGCGTCTACAAGGGCGCCAGCCACCCGCACGAGGCCCAGAAGCCGGAGGCGCTCGATGTCGCCGCGCTCAACCGCAAGAATGTGGGGATCTGATCATGGCTGAGCTCATCCAGTCGCTCGACGGGCTCGAGGCCCTGAAGTCGTCGCAGGCCGACGAGGCTCCCAAGCACGTCCAGAAGCTCGACAAGTACGGTCGCGCCTATGCCACCGGCAAGCGCAAGAACGCCGTCGCCCGCGTGTGGGTCCGCCCCGGCACCGGCAAGATCGTGGTGAACGAGCGCGAGATCGAGACCTATTTCGCTCGCCCCGTGCTGCGCCTGATCATCCAGCAGCCCTTCACCACCGCGGCCCGCACCGGCCAGTACGACGTGGTGGCCACCGTCTCCGGCGGCGGCCTCTCCGGCCAGGCCGGCGCGCTGCGCCACGGCATCTCGCGCGCGCTCACCTATTACGAGCCCGAGCTGCGCGGCCCGCTGAAGAAGGGCGGCTTCCTGACCCGCGACTCGCGCGTGGTCGAGCGCAAGAAGTACGGCAAGGCGAAGGCCCGCCGCAGCTTCCAGTTCTCGAAGCGCTGACCGGTTCTTCCGGTTGCCGAGATTATCGAAAGGGCAGGCCTCGCGGCCTGCCCTTTTTGCATGTGCCGGCGATCCCCGGCCGCGTCGGGCGGGACCTTCGGCCGCGCGCGGATATGTATGCTTCCGGTTGAATCCCCTCGGTTTCCGGCCCATGAAGAACCGGCTAGAGTGCCGACGCTGGAATATGGACGTGTAACCCCAACATGCTCGATCCATGGACGCTCTGGGCGGTCCTGATGGCGATCTCCCTCCTGCTCGCCAGCGCCATGCTCTATGTGCGCTGGCTGACGCCGGGCGAGCCGGCGCTGGCGCAGTGGGCGGTGGCGTTCGTGCTGGTGGCCTACGGGCTGTTCGGCGGGGCGATGCGCGGGCAGATCCCGGCTTTCATGTCGGTCGAGCTCGCCAATGCGGCGCTGCTGGGCGCCTACGGCCTGCTGTGGACCGGCACGCGCAGTTTCGACCGTCGGGCGCCCCGCACGGTCTATGCGCTGATCGCGCCGCTCGCCTGGGTGGTGCTGGTCCAGTTCCCGCCGCTCAGCGACTCCATGGTCGACCGCGTCATCGTGATCTCGACCATGATAAGCGTGCTGCTGGTCCTCAGCATCGTGCAGCTCGCGCGCCGGCGTGCGCTCGCCTCGAAGCCGCGGCAGACGCTGGTCGGGCTGCTCTCGGTGGCGCTGCTGGTCAATCTCGGGCGCATCATCTTCGCCCCGAGCCAGGTCTCGGGCGGGCAGGTGCTGCTGTTCACCGACCCCTCCATGGCGTGGCTCGGCATGGTGGGCGTGGCGATGGCGATGTTCATCTGCTTCATCCTGGTGCTGATGGTGCGCGAGCGTTCCGAGCTCATCTACAAGAGCGCGGCGCTGCTCGACCCGCTCACCGGCGCGCTCAACCGGCGCGGCTTCCTCGAGCGCTCGCTCTCGGCGGCGATGGCGGGCGGGCCGTGCGCGGCGATGGTGTGCGACCTCGACCGCTTCAAGCAGGTCAATGACCGCTTCGGCCATGCCGCGGGCGACCGGCTGCTGGCGCTGTTCTCCGATGTGTTGCACGAGCGTCTGCGCCAGAGCGACGTAGTGGCGCGGATCGGCGGCGAGGAGTTCGCCGCGGTGCTGCCGGGCGCGGATCTCGCGCGGGCGCGCGAGGTCGCCGCCCGGGTGCAGGGCGCCTTCGCTGAGGCGAGTGCGAAGCTGGGGCTGACGGACGGGGCGGGCCTGCTGGTCGGCACGGTCAGCATCGGCCTCGCCGTCACCGTGCTGCCGCCCGATGCCGGTGCCGACCAGATCGAGACCGGGCTTCAGGACCTGATCGCGCAGGCCGACCGCGCGCTCTACGGCGCCAAGGCGGCCGGGCGGAACCGGATCGAGACCGGCGAGGCGTTCCGCTCCTCGCCCGGCACGGCGGCAGGGGCGGCGTGAAACGAAAAGGGGCGCCCTGAGGCGCCCCTTCCGATGATCGCGGCGATCGCGGACGATCAGACCGAGTAGTACATCTCGAACTCGACCGGGTGCGGCGTCATTTCGAAGCGCGCCACCTCGGTCATCTTCAGCTCGATATAGGAGTTGATGAAGTCGTCGTCGAAGACGCCGCCCTTCTTCAGGTACTCGCGGTCCTTGTCGAGCGAGGCGAGAGCCTCGCGCAGCGAGGCGCACACGGTCGGGATCTTCTTCAGCTCGCGCGGCGGCAGATCGTACAGGTCCTTGTCCATGGCCGGACCGGGATCGATCTTGTTGGCGATGCCGTCGAGGCCGGCCATCAGCAGCGCCGAGAAGGCGAGATAGGGGTTCGCGCCGGGGTCCGGGAAGCGGGTCTCGACGCGCTTCGCCTTGGGCGAGGTGGTGTAGGGGATGCGGCACGAGGCCGAACGGTTGCGCGAGGAATAGGCCAGCAGCACCGGCGCCTCATAGCCTGGCACCAGACGCTTGTAGGAGTTGGTGAGCGGGTTGGTGAAGGCGTTGAGCGACTTGGCGTGCTTGATGATGCCGCCGATGTACCACAGGCATTCCTGGCTGAGGTCGGCATATTTGTTGCCGGCGAAGGTCGGCTTGCCGCCCTTCCAGATCGACTGGTGCACGTGCATGCCCGAGCCGTTGTCGCCGAAGACGGGCTTGGGCATGAAGGTCGCGGTCTTGCCGTAGACGTTCGCCACCTGGTGGATGCAGTACTTGTAGATCTGCAGGTGGTCGGCCATCGTCACCAGAGTGGTGAACTTGAGGCCGAGCTCGTGCTGGGCGGAAGCCACCTCGTGGTGGTGCTTCTCGACCTTGGCGCCCATGCGGGCCATGGCCGCCAGCATCTCGCCGCGCATGTCCTGGCCGCTGTCGACCGGCGGCACGGGGAAGTAGCCGCCCTTGGTCTTCACGTGGTGGCCGAGATTGCCGCCCTCATAGTCGGTGTCGGTGTTGCTCGGCAGCTCGACCGAATCCAGCTTGAAGCCGGTGTTGTACGGGTCGGTCTTGAAGCGGACGTCGTCGAAGATGAAGAACTCGGCCTCGGGTCCGAAATAGACCGTGTCGCCGATGCCGGTGGACTTGAGATAGGCCTCGGCCTTCTTGGCGATGCCGCGCGGATCGCGCCCATAGGGCTCGCCGGTGGTCGGCTCAAGCACGTCGCAGACGACGACGAGCGTGGTCTCGGAGAAGAAAGGATCGATGCAGGCGGACTCGAGATCCGGCTGGAGGTGCATGTCGGACTCGTTGATCGCCTTCCAGCCGGCGATGGACGAGCCGTCGAACGCCTGACCTTCGGCAAAGAAGTCGTCATCGACCATCGTAATGTCGAAGGTCACATGCTGCCACTTGCCGCGCGGATCGGTGAAGCGCAGGTCGACGTATTTTACGTCGTTGTCCTTAATAAGCTTCATTACATCCTTGGCCGTCGTCATTATATCCGTACCTCTTCTGAATACCGTAACGCGCTGCGGACAGCGAGGCGCGTGCGATGGTCGAACAACGATGCGCGCCGCATCGTTCGCGATGCGGCGCGTCCTGTCGGCCCAATCATATTACGCGTGCCGTCAGATGGCGTCGACGCCCGACTCGCCGGTACGAATGCGAATGGCTTCTTCGATGTTCGAGACGAAAATCTTGCCGTCGCCGATCCGGCCGGTCTGGGCGGCACGGCGGATGGCGTCGATGGCGGTCTCCACCATATCGTCGCCGACCACGACCTCGATCTTCACCTTGGGCAGAAAATCGACCACGTACTCCGCGCCGCGGTACAGCTCGGTGTGACCCTTCTGACGGCCAAAACCCTTGGCCTCGGTGACCGTGATCCCCTGCAGGCCAACTTCCTGCAGCGCCTCCTTCACCTCGTCCAGCTTGAAGGGTTTGATGATGGCCTCAATCTTCTTCATGTCATCTCGTCTCCCTGGCCCGACGTTCCGCGACACCCGGTCGAGCCGGACCGCCAGCAAGCAGAACCCATGCCAAACGTCGGGTAGACGGGAAAATAGCGGCATATCCGGCCGTTGCGAGTGACAGTCCCCGGGAGCCCACCGGATAATTTCACCGTTTGATTAATATATAGGCGAAATGCATAATTTATATGCAAAAAATGATGCGCGTCGGCGGCCGGAGCAGCGCGCATATTAGGCAAAGGTTGCCAAATGCCGCGCACAGGGCGGCGTAAGCTCGCCCGGAGCGGGGCTTTCGCCTAACGTGACACCGCCGCCAGCTGCTCTCCGAAGGGATCGCGCCATGGAACTTCTCACCCCCGACGAGATGGGGCGTGCCGATGCGCTGACGATCGCCGGCAGGGTGCCGGGCGAGCGGCTGATGGAGCATGCCGGCGCCGCCGTGGCGCGGGTGGCGGGCCGCCAGGCGGCCGTCGGCAGCCGGGTGCTGGTGCTGTGCGGGCCGGGCAACAATGGCGGCGACGGCTTCGTCGCGGCCCGGCTCATGGCGGGGATGGGATACCGTGTGCGGGTGGCGCTGCTCGGCGCGCGCGAGGCGCTGAAGGGCGACGCCGCGCTGATGGCGGGGCGCTGGAGCGGGCCGGTGGAGGCGGCGGCCGAGGCCTCGCTGGCGCCGGTGGACCTCGTCATCGACGCGCTGTTCGGGGCGGGCCTCGCCCGCGATCTCGACGGCGCGGCGCGCGAGCTGGTCGAAAGGCTGAACGCCGCAGCGCTCCCGGTCGTCGCGGTGGACCTTCCCTCCGGCATCGACGGCGCGAGCGGCGCGGTGCGCGGCTCGGCGGTGCGGGCGCGCTGGAGCGTCACCTTCTTCCGCGCCAAGCCGGGGCACCTGCTGATGCCGGGGCGGCTGCACTGCGGCGAGCTGACCGTCGCCGATATCGGCATCGGGCCGGCGACGCTCGACGTCATCCGCTCGCAGGCGTTCGAGAACGTGCCGGAGCTGTGGGGCGGCGGCTTCCCGGTGCCGCGGGCCGAGGGGCACAAGTATTCACGCGGCCACCTGGTCGCCGTCTCCGGGCCGGCGCAGGCAACGGGTGCGACACGGCTTGCCGCCCGCGCCGCGCTCCGGGCGGGGGCGGGGCTGGTCACCGTCGCCTGCCCGGCGGCGGCGCTGGCGATCCATGCGGCCAACCTCTCGGCGATCATGGTGCGGCCGGTCGAGGATGCGGACGGGCTGGCGCATCTGCTCGCCGATCCGCGGCTCGCGACGGTCGTCATCGGGCCGGGCGTCGGGGTGGGGCAGGGCGCGCGCGACAAGCTGCGGGCCTGCGCCGACCGCCGCGTCGTCATCGATGCCGATCTCATCAGCAGCTTCGCCGGCGCGCCGGACGAGCTGGCACAGGCCATGAGCCTTTCGCCGGCGGCGGTCGCCACGCCCCATGACGGGGAGTTCGCCAAGCTGTTCGCCGGGCATGAGGAGGTGCTCTCGCCGCCCTCGAAGATCGAGCGCGTGCGCGCGGCGGCGCGCCTGCTCGGCATCGTCGTGGTGCTGAAGGGGCCGGATACGGTGGTGGCGGCGCCGGACGGGCGGGCGGCGGTCGCGGCCAACGCGCCGCCCTGGCTCGCGACCGCGGGGGCCGGGGACGTGCTGTCGGGAATCGTCGGCGGCCTGCTCTCGCAGGGCATGCCCGCCTTCGAGGCCGCCTGCGCGGGCGTGTGGGTGCATGGCGAGGCGGCGCGGGAGGCCGGGCCGGGCCTCGTCGCCGACGATCTGATCGACGCGCTGAGGCCGGTCTACCGCCGGCTTTTCCAGCGCCTGTAAGGCTTCGCTCAAAGCTGCGCGAGCGGGCGCCGGCTCGCGCCCGGATCGGCCGCTTTTAGGGCTGGCGCTGCGGCATCGCCGTGCTATAAGCCCGCACCCGGCAGGCGGCACCCTCGCAGGTGCGCGTGTCCGTGCGTCTTTGCGATCCTTCCGGCGGTGCTTCCGGGCGGTGGCGGAGACGAAGGCACGTCCGCGGGCGTGGCGGAACTGGTAGACGCGCGGGATTTAGGTTCCCGTGACGAAAGTCGTGGGGGTTCGAAACCCTCCGCCCGCACCAGGCTTCCGAGCGTCCGCAGCCTCCCGACCGAATTCGCACCGACGAGGGTTCGCGGCGCAGCAGCCACGTGCCTCGCACACCCATTTCGAGACCCCCGACCCCGGGGACCAAGACGAAGGCCGATAGAACATGCAGGTCACCGAACTCCTCGCCGAAGGTCTGAAGCGCGAATACCGCGTGGTGCTGCCGGCCGCCGAACTCGACGCCAAGGCGAACGAGCGCCTGAACGAGATGAAGGACAAGGTCCGCCTCAACGGGTTCCGGCCCGGCAAGGTGCCGGTCGCCCATCTCAAGCGCATGTACGGCAAGTCGGTGCTGGCCGAGGTGATCGACCAGGCCGTGAACGAGGCCAACGGCCAGATCGTCGAGGAGCACGGCTTCAAGCTCGCGCTCCAGCCCAAGATCGAGCTGCCGCAGGACGAGGGGGCGGTGAACGAGGTGCTCGAGGGCAAGGCGGACCTGTCCTACACCGTCGGCCTCGAGGTGCTGCCGAGCATCGAGCTGGGCGACTTCAAGTCGATCGAGCTCGACAAGCCGGTGCTCGCCGTCACCGACGCCGAGGTCGACGAGATGGTCAACCGCATCGCCGAGGGCAACCGTCCCTATTCGGCGAAGGAAGGCGCGGCCGAGAACGGCGACCGCGTCACCGTCGCCTTCGTCGGCACCATCGACGGCGAGAAGTTCGAGGGCGGCTCGGGCGAGGACATCCCGGTCGTGATCGGCTCGAACACCTTCATCCCGGGCTTCGAGGAGCAGCTCGTCGGGATCAAGGCCGACGAGACCCGCACCGTCAACGTGACCTTCCCCGAGAACTACCAGGCCGCCAATCTCGCCGGCAAGGCGGCCTCGTTCGAGGTGACCGCCAAGACCATCGAGGCCCCGGGCGAGGTGAAGCTCGACGACGAGTTCGCCAAGACGCTCGGCATGGACAGCCTCGACGCGCTCAAGGAGCAGGTGAAGAGCCGCATCGCCCAGGAGCACAACGCCCAGAGCCGCGCCAAGGTGAAGCGCAAGCTGCTCGACGTGCTGGACACGATGCACCAGTTCGACGTGCCCCCGACCCTCGCCGAGCAGGAATTCGAGGGCATCTGGGGCTCGGTGACCTCCGAGATGGAGCAGCAGAAGCGCACCTTCGAGGACGAGGGCACGACCCAGGAGGCCGCCCGCGCCGACTACGAGACCATCGCCAAGCGCCGCGTGCGGCTCGGCCTCGTGCTGGCGGAGATCGGCGAGAAGAACGACATCCAGGTCAGCGACGACGAGGTGACCCGCGCCGTCGTCGAGCGCGCCCGCCAGTTCCCGGGCCAGGAGCAGCAGGTGTGGGAGTTCTACCGCAAGAACGCCCAGGCGCTCGCCAGCCTGCGCGCGCCGATCTTCGAGGAGAAGGTCGTCGACTTCCTGCTCGAGCTCGCCAAGGTCAAGGAAGTTCCCGTGACCCGCGAGGAGCTCTACGCCGAGGACGAGGCCGACAAGGCCGAAGCGGGCAAGGACGAGGCCGAGAAGGCCTGAGCGGACGCGACCGGTTCGGCGCGCTCTGCTCGAGGCCCGCACGCGAGGCGGGCCGGCACATCGAAAGCGGGAGGGGTCGGCGCGCGCTGGCCCCTTTTGCATTCCGCGCGGGCGCGATTTGCGCGGGGCGCGGCGACCCGCCCGGTCGCACGCCGGCCATGATTGGGCTATCCAGATCGCTGGATGGCAGGCGAACTCTAGCGGGAACGGACTTTCCGCTTATGTTGGAAGAGATGGATTCGCGGACGGCGCCTCTCGCCGGCCCGCTCAGGAGCGGAATATGCGTGACCCTATCGATACCTACATGAACTATCTCGTCCCGATGGTGGTCGAGCAGACCAACCGCGGCGAGCGCTCCTACGACATTTATTCGCGCCTCCTGAAGGAGCGCATCATCTTCCTGACCGGGGCGGTCGAGGACGGCATGGCGACGCTGATGGTCGCGCAGCTGCTGTTCCTGGAGGCCGAGAACCCCAAGAAGGAGATCTCGATGTACATCAACTCGCCGGGCGGGGTGGTGACGTCGGGCCTGGCGATCTACGACACCATGCAGTTCATCAAGCCGGCCGTGTCGACGCTGTGCATCGGCCAGGCGGCCTCGATGGGCTCGCTGCTGCTGACCGCCGGCGAGAAGGACATGCGCTTCGCGCTGCCGAACGCGCGAATCATGGTGCACCAGCCCTCGGGCGGCTTCCAGGGCCAGGTGACGGACATCATGCTGCACGCGCAGGAGATCCTGAGCCTCAAGAAGCGGCTCAATGAGATTTACGTGAAGCACACCGGCCAGTCGCTGCAGGCGGTGGAAGATGCGCTCGAGCGCGATAACTTCATGACGTCCGAGGCTGCCAAGTCCTTCGGACTTATCGACAATGTGATCGACAAGCGTCCCGACGAGGCCCCTGCGAAGCCCTGATGGGGATTAGGCTTAGTGTTTCGGAAGCCACGTCGGCTTCCTATATCACGGCGGGACCCGCCATCGGATGCGTGGCGGACTTGCATGCATCGCGGTATCGCGCTTGCATGACGAACGGATGAAGTGTCGCCGGGAGGTGTGACGAGGTGCCGGCCGGGGCGGTAAGGACCGCCGAAGTCGGGGATGGCGTGAATGCCGTCTTGATCGGGCTGCTTCTAGCGTGCTTGGCTAGCGCTGAACGGTCGAAGCCTTAAGTCGCTTCCTTTTGACGGCCAAGGCGCCGTCGCGTTTCTCCCCCTTCGGAGGCCCGCGGCGGCCTTCGAGACTGGGGCGGTACGGGCAGTGCCCGGCCCGCTGAGCGGACGGAGAGACGCATGAGCAAGGTTGGCGGCGGCGACAGCAAGAATACACTGTATTGCTCGTTCTGCGGCAAGAGCCAGCACGAGGTCCGCAAACTTATCGCGGGACCTACCGTGTTCATCTGCGATGAATGCGTCGAGCTGTGCATGGACATCATTCGCGAGGAGAACAAGTCCTCGCTGGTGAAGTCGCGTGACGGGATACCCACCCCCAAGGAAATCTGCAAGGTGCTGGACGATTACGTGATCGGCCAGTTCCATGCCAAGCGCGTGCTCTCGGTGGCGGTGCACAACCACTACAAGAGGCTCAACCACGCGACCAAGCATGCCGGCGACGTCGAGCTGGCGAAGTCGAACATCCTGCTGATCGGGCCGACCGGTTCGGGCAAGACGCTGCTCGCGCAGACTCTCGCCCGCATCCTCGACGTGCCCTTCACCATGGCGGACGCGACGACGCTGACCGAGGCGGGCTATGTCGGCGAGGATGTCGAGAACATCATCCTCAAGCTGCTGCAGTCGGCGGACTACAATGTCGAGCGCGCCCAGCGCGGCATCGTCTATATCGACGAGATCGACAAGATCAGCCGCAAGTCCGACAACCCGTCCATCACGCGGGACGTGTCGGGCGAGGGCGTGCAGCAGGCGCTGCTGAAGATCATGGAAGGCACGGTCGCCTCCGTGCCGCCTCAGGGCGGGCGCAAGCATCCCCAGCAGGAGTTCCTGCAGGTGGACACGACCAACATCCTGTTCATCTGCGGCGGCGCCTTCGCCGGGCTCGACAAGATCATCTCCTCGCGCGGCAAGGGCACCTCGATCGGCTTCGGCGCGGTCGTCCACGCCCCGGAGGACCGCCGTCCCGGCGAGGTGTTCCGCGAGGTGGAGCCCGAGGACCTGCTGAAGTACGGGCTGATCCCCGAATTCATCGGCCGCCTGCCGGTGATCGCCACGCTCGAGGACCTCGACGAGGCGGCGCTGAAGAAGATCCTCGCCGAGCCCAAGAACGCGCTGGTCAAGCAGTACCAGCGCCTGTTCGAGATGGAGAACGTCGAGCTGACCATCCATGAGGAGGCGCTGGGCGCCATCGCCCGCAAGGCCATCGAGCGCAAGACCGGCGCGCGCGGCCTGCGCTCGATCATGGAGGGCATCCTGCTCGACACGATGTACGACCTGCCGGGCCTGGAAGGGGTCGAGGAGGTGGTCATCTCCAAGGAGGTCGTCGAGCAGAACGCGCGTCCGCTCTATATCTATGCGGACCGCGCGGCTACCGGCGATGCGGGCGCGAGTGCCTGAGGGCGCGCTACAGCATAACCCGGCCGGACATCCGGCCGGGGCCTCGACCGGCTCCCTTGACGGGGCCGGGTGCAGTCGCCATCTGAGCCGAGACCTCCGGTCCACGACCGCATCGACGTGCTTCGCCAAGACGAGCCCAACCCGGTTCGCACCGCTCCTGCACAGCGATCTTCGTTCGCGTTCCGGCCGCTTTGCGGCACGGTCCGTACCCCTGCGCGCCCTCCGGGACGGCGGGAACGGCCGGCCGCCCATAGAAAGGAAAGAGCCATGACGAGCTCCAAGCCTCGCACCGCGCTTGCGCCCGGCGTCGCGCAGACCTTTCCCGTCCTTCCGCTGCGCGACATCGTGGTCTTCCCGCACATGATCGTCCCGCTGTTCGTTGGCCGGGAGAAGTCGATCCGCGCCCTCGAAGAGGTGATGCGCAACGACACCTTCATCCTGCTGGCGACGCAGGAGAACGCCTCCGACGACGATCCGGCGACCGACTCGATCTACAAGATCGGCACGCTCGCCTCGGTCCTTCAACTGCTCAAGCTGCCCGACGGCACCGTGAAGGTGCTGGTCGAGGGCATCTCGCGCGCCAAGGTCGACCACTATACCGACCGCACCGACCTCTACGAGGCCGAGGCGGTGGCGCTCGAGGAGGATATCGGCTCCAAGGTCGAGGCCGAGGCGCTGGGCCGCTCGGTGCTCGCCGAGTTCGACTCCTATGTGAAGCTGAACAAGAAGGTGTCGCCCGAGGTGGTCGGCGTCGTCACCCAGATCGAGGACCACTCGAAGTTGGCCGACACCGTCGCCTCGCATCTCGCGGTGAAGATCCCCGAGAAGCAGGCGGTGCTGGAGATCCTGAAGGTCACCGCGCGCCTCGAGAAGGTGCTCTCGCTGATGGAGTCCGAGATCTCGGTGCTCCAGGTGGAGAAGCGCATCCGTACCCGCGTCAAGCGGCAGATGGAGAAGACGCAGCGCGAGTACTACCTCAACGAGCAGATGAAGGCGATCCAGAAGGAGCTGGGCGACGGCGAGGATGGCCGCGACGAGCTCGCCGAGCTGGAGGAGCGGATCAAGACCGTCAAGCTCTCCAAGGAAGCGCGCGAGAAGGCGACGCACGAGCTCAAGAAGCTCCGGCAGATGTCGCCCATGTCGGCCGAGGCGACGGTGGTGCGCAACTATCTCGACTGGCTGCTCTCGATCCCGTGGAGCAACAAGAGCAAGGTGAAGAAGGATCTTCCCTTTGCTCAGGGCATCCTCGATTCCGAGCATTTCGGCCTCGACAAGGTGAAGGACCGCATCGTCGAATATCTCGCCGTGCAGAGCCGGCAGAACAAGCTGACGGGCCCGATCCTGTGCCTCGTCGGCCCTCCGGGCGTGGGCAAGACCTCGCTCGCCAAGTCCATCGCCAAGGCGACCGGGCGCGAGTTCGTGCGCGTCTCGCTCGGCGGCGTGCGCGACGAGGCGGAGATCCGCGGCCACCGGCGCACCTATATCGGCTCGATGCCCGGCAAGGTCATCCAGTCGATGCGCAAGGCCAAGAAGTCCAACCCGCTGTTCCTGCTCGACGAGATCGACAAGATGGGCATGGACTTCCGCGGCGACCCGTCCTCGGCGCTTCTGGAGGTGCTTGACCCCGAGCAGAACTCGACCTTCGCGGACCACTATCTGGAGGTCGACTACGACCTCTCGAACGTGATGTTCGTGACCACGGCGAATACGCTGAACATCCCGCCGGCCCTTCTGGACCGCATGGAAGTGATCCGCATCGCCGGCTACACGGAGGACGAGAAGGTCGAGATCGCCCGCCGCCACCTGATCCCGTCCGCGCTCACCAAGCACGGGCTGCAGGTCAAGGAGTGGTCGATCGACGACGAGGCGCTGCTCACCCTGATCCGCCGCTACACGCGGGAAGCTGGCGTGCGCAACCTCGAGCGCGAGATCTCCAACCTCGCGCGCAAGGCGGTGAAGGACCTCATCCTCACCAAGCGCAAGTCGGTGAAGGTGACGGTCAAGCAGCTCGAGGACTATCTCGGCGCACCGAGATTCCGCTACGGCGAAGCCGAGGCGGAGGATCAGGTCGGCGTGGTCACCGGGCTCGCCTGGACGGAAGTCGGCGGCGAGATCCTGACCATCGAAGGCGTCATGATGCCCGGCAAGGGCAAGATGACCGTCACCGGCAACCTGCGCGACGTGATGAAGGAATCGATCTCGGCGGCGGCGTCCTATGTCCGCTCGCGCGCGCTCGATTTCGGCATCGAGCCGCCGCTCTTCGACCGTCGGGACATCCATGTCCACGTGCCCGAGGGCGCGACCCCGAAGGACGGTCCGTCCGCCGGCGTCGCGATGGCGACCGTGCTGACCTCGGTGCTGACCGGCATCCCGATCCGGCGCGACGTCGCCATGACCGGCGAGGTCACGCTGCGGGGGCGGGTGCTGCCGATCGGCGGGCTGAAGGAAAAGCTGCTCGCGGCGCTGCGCGCGGGCATCAAGCAGGTGCTGATCCCCGAGGAGAACGCCAAGGACCTGGCGGAAATCCCGGACAACGTGAAGAACGCCCTGGAGATCGTTCCGGTCTCTCGCATGGACGAGGTGCTGCACCACGCGCTGACGCGCCAGCCTGAGCCCATCGTGTGGGAGGAGAAGGCGATCTCGGCGCCGGACACGGTGATCGGGCGGGACGAGGGGAGCGGCGTGGCCGCTCACTGAGCCTCTTCCGGGCACGATGAGAATGGCGAGCGGCGGCGTCCGGAAGGGCGCCGCCGCTTCCATTTTGCACCCGGGCCATGACAATCCTGCAACGGAAAGTCGCGGGCGCCTAAAATCCGGGCGCTGGCATGCCAGCCCGCGACGGCCCCTTGATACCGGAAACAGCCTGAAAATCGTGTATTCGTGCGGGTTTCTGGCCTATGGCGCTTGCATTCGCCGCAATTTGGAGAAAGGGTCGCGCCCGTCGTCGATGCATGCAACCGACGATTCTTGTGCAATCAAGGGAAGGACCGGTCAGATGACCACGAAGAATGAACTCGTCGCCGCCGTGGCCGAGCAGGCCAAGCTGACCAAGGCTGCCGCCGCGGCTGCTGTCGACGCGACCTTCGACGCCATTGCCGCGTCTCTGAAGGCGGGCGAGGAAGTGAAGCTCATCGGTTTCGGCAGCTTTTCGGTCGTGACGCGCGCCGCGCGCGAGGGTCGCAACCCGCGCACCGGCAAGCCGGTCAAGATCGAGGCCTCGAAGGCCCCGAAGTTCACGCCCGGCAAGGGCCTCAAGGAAGTCGTGAACGGCTGACGCGATTTCCAGTCGCGGGCCGGCACGCTGCACGGGCCGGGGCGCCGTCTCAGCGAGACGGGAGCCTTCGGGGTCGGTGCCCGGCGTGCCGCAGGTGAGAGCAGGTTGCACAGACCCTCTCGCCCCCGCGACGGCGGTACGTTCTCCGGGCGGCATGGCCGTCCGGACCGTCCCGACAGCCCGCCGCCCCGTCCGCCTCGCAGGACCGGGACAGAGCGGGAAGGGGACGAGGACCGGATGCCGGGCGAGCCGGCACCGGCAGGCAGGCCGGGGCCGCATCGGCGCCTCGGGTCTTGAAGCCTCCTCACACTGATGCTTTATGGCGGACGCGCCGCTCCCGACGACAGGGGGCGGGCGCGACGTCTCGCCGGAACCCGCGGCATGTGGCGCGGGCGGTGTGCTTCGGGCGGTTAGCTCAGTTGGTAGAGCATCTCGTTTACACCGAGAGGGTCGGCGGTTCGAGCCCGTCACCGCCCACCACCGGCATTGTCCTTGTTGCAGGCGGCCTCGCGCCGCCGGGCCGGATGGGTAGATCGTGAAACTCGCCTTGTTCGATTGCGACGGAACGCTGGTCGACAGCCAGAATGTGATCGTCGCCGCCATGACCCGCGCCTTCGCGCGTGCGGACCTGACGCTGCCGCCGCGCGAGGCGCTGCTCGGCATCGTCGGCCTGTCGCTGGTGGAGGCCATGCGCCGGCTGGGCGGCGAGGATCCGCAATTTCCCGCCGAGCGGCTGGCGCAGCTCTATCGCGAGGCCTTCCATGAATTGCGCGCCGAGCCGGACTTCGCCGAGCCGCTGTTCCCCGGCGTGCGCCGCGTTCTGGACCATCTGACCGCGCGCGACGACGTGGTGCTGGGCATCGCCACGGGGAAGTCGCAGCGCGGCGTCGCGGCGGTGCTGAGCCATCACGGGCTCCAGGGCCGCTTCGTGACCATACAGACCGCGGACGACGCGCCCTCGAAGCCGCACCCGGCCATGGTGCAGCAGGCGATGGCGGCGGTCGGCGCGGCGCCGCTGGACACGGTGCTGATCGGCGATACCAGCTTCGACATGGTGATGGCTCGCGCGGCCGGCGCCCGCGCCGTCGGCGTGACCTGGGGCTATCACGCCCCGGAGATGCTGCGCTCCTCGGGCGCCGAGCGGCTGGTGTCCGATTCCGAGGCCCTGCTGGCGGCGATGGACGAGCTGTGGGCCGACAGCCTGCGTCTCGTGTCGCCGCCGGCTGCCACTGAGGATCGGACCGAGCGCGCGGAGACGGCCGATGAGCGGTGAGACGCCGCGCGGCGCTCCGCCGCCGGGCGAGCGGCCGCTGCCGAAGCGCTTCTACAAGGAGGCCGGCGTCGCGGAGACGGGGGAGGGCATGTACCGGGTGGAACTGGACGGCCGCCCGGTGCGCACGCCCGGCCGCAATCTCCTCGCCGTGCCGAGCCGACCGCTCGCAGAAGCGCTTGCCGGCGAATGGGCGGCGCAGGGGGAGGTGATCAACCCGCTGAGCATGCCGCTGACGCGGCTAACCAACTCCGCGCTGGACGGCGTGGAGGCTGCGCGCGAGGCGGTGGCCGCCGAGATCGTGCGGTATGCGGGGAGTGATCTCATCTGCTACCGCGCCGAGGGGCCGGCGCGACTGGTGGCGCGGCAGGCGGAGCACTGGGACCCTTTGCTAGCCTGGGCACGCGATGAGTTTGCCGCGGTGTTCGTGCTGAGCGAGGGCATCCGTTTCGTCGACCAGCCCGAATCGTCGATCGAAGCGATTGCGCGCGCGCTGCCGACCGATTCCCTGCGACTCGCCGGGCTTAACCTCATGACAACATTGAGCGGATCGGCCCTGATCGCGCTTGCCGTCTGGCGCGGCTACCTAAGTCCCGAAGCGGCGTGGCAGGCTGCGCATATAGATGAGCTGACTCAGGAGGAGGCATGGGGTACCGACAGGGAAGCAATGTTGCGTCGCGAAATGCGCTATCAGGATTTCGCCTCCGCATCATTCTACCTTCGGCTGCTTGCCAACTGTTAGTCTTCTAGTATTTCACTGTGGCGGAATTTAATCTAATCTATGTCTCGCTCGCCCGCGCGTGCGTTTAACGAAGTGTTAATCGAGAAACATTTGCGGACAGTCAGCGACAGTCATGTATGATCCGGATCAAATGCACGGGTTCCGAGCCGGATTATCTTGGATTTCGAAGTAGATTTTCATTTCTGCCGACCTTCGCGGGCCGCCAAAGCGAGTCCGGGAGGTAAGATGTACCTGACATTTACGTATGGGCCGCCCGTCGTGTGACATTCTTGCACTAGTATCAGAGGGTGGCTGTGGTATCGTTCTCTTGCAGATAACATGTGGCAGGTGGGGCGATCATGAGAAGCAAGGCTCTGCGTAGGGCTGCCTTGGCGGCCGGTGTCGGCGCTTTGGTGGCGATGACGAGCGTTTCGATCGTCACGCCGGTCAAAGCGCAGCCGGCGACAATGCAGGCGATCGCGAACACGACCGCGCCGGCCGGCGCGGGCGCGGATTGGGCGCAGAGCCAGGTTGCGGCCCTGGTTCAGGCGGCCGTGAGCTCGGGCGCCACCGGCGCGCAACTCGCCGATGCGATCGCCAGCCTGCTGGCTAACAATCCTTCTCTTGCCCAGGAAATCACCGGGGCGATCATCGACGCCAGCAAGGGCGGGGTGCCTGGCGTGGCCGCGAATTCGAGCCTTACGGCGTCGCTGGCCACCGGCGTCGCGATCCAGGTTGCGGTATGGCAGCAGACGTCGGGGACGTCTCCCGTCTCGCAGGCGGCGCTGGAGTCGGTCAACCAGGCGTTCGCCTCGGCCGACGTGTCGCGGGGGTCGGACTTCGCGACGAATTTCAATTCGGCGCTCAGCAACGAGGGCGGCGCCTTGGCGCCGACGGTTCTGACGTCAGAAGATGCCGTGGTCGAGGTGGTAACCACCTTCATCCAGAAGGATGAGACCGGCAATATCAGTCCGAATACGTGAGGTTTGGGGGCATGAAAAAGGGGCGCCTTGCGGCTCTCGGAGCCGTGTCGAGTCTAGTAATTGCACCCTTCGCCAGCGTTGCGTTGGCAGCGGATTATCCCGCGTCTTCACGTGCGGCGGTCGAGGTCGATCCGTCCATGGCGCCGGTGGCCGACCGTAAGCCTGAAGGGTACGACCCGGTGGGGGTTCCCGTCGGTTCCTTCATCTTCCTGCCGTCGCTGTATCTGGCGGGCGGCTACGACAGCAACATCACCGCGTCGGGCACGAACGTGAAGGATGACGCTGTGCTCACCGTGCGGCCGGCCTTCGAGCTGAAGTCGGACTGGCTGCGCCATTTCCTGTCGTTCGACGGCTACTTTCAGAGCGGAAGCTACGCCAGCTATAGCGATGCCGACTATCAGAACTGGTCGCTGGGCTCGCGCGGGCGTCTCGACGTCACGCAGGACTTCGAGCTGATGGGCTATGCCCGTTACGCGCATCTGAACGAGCTGCCCGGCGACGACGAGACCAATACGGGCCTCACCTCGCCGCTGCCCTATGACCGCACGACCGCCGGCGTCGGCTTCCGCAAGGAGTTCAACCGGCTCTGGACCACGGGCACGTTCGACTTCCGCGATCGCGACTACGACAATTTCCTGGACGGCGCGCCGACCGACCAGAGCTACCGCGACGGTCAGACCTACCAGGTGTCCGGGCGTGTCGGCTACGACATCAGCCCGCTCACGAGCTGGTTCGTCGGCGGCAGCTACTACTGGTACGACATGCAGGACGTGAACTACGACGCCGAGGAATACGACGTCGTGACCGGCCTGAAGTTCGAGCCCTCCCGCCTGCTGCGCGGCGAAGCCTATGTCGGCTATCGCGACTGGTCGACGGACAACGGCTACCTGAACGGCGCCTCGGGCGTGACCTACGGCGCGGACCTCAACTGGTTCGTCTCGCCGCTGGCGACGGTGACCTTCACCGCGCTGCAGGAGGTCCTGACCTCGAACTACATCTATGACGGGATCATGGGTTCGGCCGTCACCAGCAACGAAGTCGGCGTGCGCCTCGACTACGAGCTCCGCCGCAACATCGTGCTGTCCGGCTGGTTCAACTACCAGAACCAGGACTATGAAGAGTATCCTCGTAACGACGATACCTACTTCATGGGTGCCGAGCTTCGTTATCTGATCAACCGTTACGCCACGGCGACGCTGAACTACAGCTACACGGACTTCGATACGAACTTCGACAACATCAACGGTGCTGAGGACTACAACCGCAGCGTCGTGACGGCAGGCATCACGCTGACTTACTGACGATCCGCCGTCGTCGATTTTTACCGAGATGTGAACTCCCCGCTGCGGCGGGGAGTTCTATTTTAAGCCGTGTTGCCCCATGCTTGATGCATATGCTTCCGATACGGGAAGCCTCGCGAGCCGGTAGTGGCCAGGTTAGGCATGTTCTTTTCCCGCTCTCGCAAATCGGCGGCGCGGAGCACAGCGTTCCGCATCACCGAGGGCCAGCGCGTCTACGCCATCGGCGATGTCCATGGCCGGTTCGATCTCCTTCGGCTGCTGCTGGAGCGGATCGAGCAGCACCGTTCCGCCACGGACCCTCAGCGCACTCAGAGCCGGCTCGTCTTCCTGGGCGACTATATCGATCGCGGCACGGAGAGCCGCGAGGTGATCGAGGCCGTGCGCGCCGGGCAGGAAGGGCAGGGCTGGACCTGCCTCACCGGCAATCACGAGGCCATGCTCCTCGCGGCGCTGGACGGCCGGCTCGACTGGGAGGTCTGGCTCGCCAATGGCGGGGTGGAGACGCTGTTCTCCTACGGCCTGAGCGCGCGCGACTTCACGGCGAGCGGGCGGATGGACGAACTCGGCCCGGCGATCACCGAGGCGATGCCGGCCTCGCATCTCGCCTTCCTGCGCGGCCTTCCCACCCATGTGGAGATCGGCGACTATTTCTTCTGCCATGCGGGGGTGCGCCCCGGCGTGGCGCTCGAGCAGCAGTCGCCCGAGGACCTGATGTGGATCCGCGACGTGTTCCTCGATTCGCGCGCCGACCACGGCAAGCGCATCGTCCACGGCCACACGCCGCAGATGGAACCGGAAATTCTGCCCAATCGCATCAATGTCGATACCGGCGCCTATCTGACCAACCGCCTGTCATGTGTGATACTTGAAACCGATCAGGTGCAGGTGATTCACACATGAGCCCCGTGCGGTCCACGCGCGACAGCTCCGGACGTGCCAGGATGCGCGCCGCGGAGCGCGGGCCGCGCCTGTTCCGGCGATCCGACCCGGCGGCGAACGTCGACGATTTCGTGTTTGCCGGCCTCGTGCTGGTCCTCGCCTGGCTGCCGCTGCCGCTCGGCTCCAACCACCTGATAAGCTGGAGTATCAACGCCGTCTTGTTGAGCGCGCTGCTCGCGGCGTTCGAGATCGGCAAGCTCGTCACCGGCGGGCGCCGGCCGGTCGCGATCCGGCGCATCGGCTGGGCCGCGGTGCTGCTGGCGGTACTGATCGGCTGGATCGTGTTCCAGCTCACGCCCTACGCCCCGTCCGGCTGGCAGAACGATTTCTGGGCGCTGGCGCGCAGCCATCTGGATCAGATAGCCCTCGTCGGCGTGGTCGAGGGGCGCATTTCGGTGGCGCCGGATGCCGGCATGATCGGGCTGATGCGGCTCGTGACCTGCGCGGCCGCCTTCTATCTCGCGCTCCAGCTCTGCCGCGACCGGCTGCGCGCCGACCTGCTGATGATGAGCTTCATCGTCATTTCCGTCGCCTACGCGCTCTTCGGCATCGTCCTGCTTCTGCTGTTCCCCGACAGCCTGCTGTGGGAGCCGAAGGTCGCCTATGTGGACAGCCTCACCTCGTTCTTCGTCAACCGCAACAACTACGCGACCTATGCCGGGATGGGCGTGATAGCCACGCTCGGCGTGCTGTTCGAGAGCTACCGCCGCGCCGGCTCGGGGCGCGGGGTGCCCTGGGCCCAGCGGATCGCGGCGCTGATCGAGATGACGCCGCGCGTGGGCCTGCCGCTCATGGTCGCGCTGGTGGTGATCGGCATTGCCCTGCTGTGGACCACCTCGCGGGCCGGGGTGACGACGACGCTGATAGGCGCCGTCATGCTGCTGCTGATGATCGGACTGCTGGCACGGCGCAAGGCGATCATGCTCGGCCTGATCGGCGCCATCGTCGCCGGCGGCGCGCTGCTGATGTTCGTCTATGGCGGCGCCCTCGCCGAGAGGCTGGCGGATGCCGGAGGTGGCGAGATGCGCCTCAACGTCACCCGCCGGACCTTCGAGGCGGCGCTGGACGTGCCCTGGACCGGCTTCGGCTATGGCAGCTTCGACCGCATGTTCGCCGTCTACCGCGCCGACCTTGCGCTGGAGGCGCATTGGGACAAGGCCCACGACACCTATGTCGAGCTGCTGTTCGATCTCGGCTTCCCCGGGGCGATCCTCTTCTTCGCGCTGGCCGGTGGGCTGGTCGGCATGGTCGCGGTCGGCCTCATGCGGCGCGAGAGCCGGCCGATGATCTGCCTCGTGACGCTCGCGATTGCCACGCAGGTGTTCCTGCACGCGATCGTCGACTTCAGCCTTCAGATCCAGGCGGTGACGATTACCTTCTGGACCCTGGTCGGTGCCGGCCTCGCGCAAAGCTGGAGCCGGCAGATCGATACGTCAGCTTAGACCGGCAAGGAACGCTGCCCGGCGAGGGTTAGCCCGGGAAAGCTCCGCCGGAACGGCCGGCGGCAGCGCGCCTCATGACCCGCTGGCCGCCGCTATCCTCAGAACAGCCGCTCGCCCACGCGCACGATGTCGCCGGGATAGACCATCGTGGTCGTGGTCGCGGGATAGGAATATTCCTGGCTCTGGCCGGCGCGGCGGATGAACACGGTCTGGTCGTTGGCGCGATAGGTGAAGCCGCCGGCCACGGCGACCGCGCTCATCAGGTTCATGCCGTTGCGATAGGGGTATTCGCCCGGCTTGCCGACCTCGCCGATGATGTAGAAGGGGCGATACTTCAGCACTTCGACATTGACCCGCGGGTCGCGCATGTAGCCGGAGGCGAGCTTGGTGGTGATCGCCTGCTCGAGCTCGCGCGGCGTCTTGCCGGAAGCCTGCACATTGCCGATCAGCGGGATCGAGATCGTGCCGGAGGCATCGATTTCGAACTCGCCGGAAAGTGTCGGTTCGTTGAAGACGGTCAGTCGAATCTGGTCGCCCGTGCCGAGGGTGTATTCGGCCACGGGGTTGGCGGCATTCGCGGCCGGCGGCGGCGCGCTCGGCACGGCCGAACAAGCTGCCAGAAAGACAAGAGCGGGGAGCAGCAGCGTGATCTGCCGGAGGATTGAACGGAGTTCGCGAAAATTCAGTTGCACGACAATGTTCCCGATACGCATCTTTCTACCACGACACCTGCAGCATGACGCTCCTGCAGCCCGACCTAACTTATGCTTCTTCAAAATCTGCTTGAGAGGCAACAGGAGGAGGGTTCGAATTAATCTTCAGCATGCCATTTTTCATAGCATTGCCGGCGCTGTTCGTCTCTATGAATCCGGGGGCGACTAGCTATAATGTGTTCTATCCGTGCCGTCGCTCGAGTCGGCTGGCAATTCCGCAAGCGACGGCGGCCCCGCCGCTTTCACGTGCCGGCTCGGGGTAGGTTCTTGAAACGAGTTTGAGATGCACGGGCAGATTGCGACCGGACAGAAGGCCGAGGAAGAAGGCCAGGTAGATCTTCATGTTGTCGTCGATTTCCTGGCGCGCCGCTGGCGGCTGATCCTCGCGGTCGCGCTGTCGATCGTTGCGCTGACGATCGTGATCATGATGACGCTGACGCCGCGCTACACCAGCACGGCGCAGATCCTGCTCGATCCCAATTCGCGCCAGAACCTGGGCGGCGAGCTCTCGGGCCTCGACGGCGTGCTGGACCCGACCGGTTTCGACAACCAGACCTCGATCATCAGCTCGGTCAACTTCCTGCGCCGCGTGGTCGAGAAGGAGGATCTGGTCCACGATCCCGAATTCGGCGACGCCGCGCAGTCACCCTCCTTCATCGGGGCGGTGTTCGCCTCCATCAAGTCGATCTTCTCCAGCCGTGACGGCGCGTCCGACCAGACGCAGAACGCCGACGGCGTGAACATCCCGCCGGACGTGCGGGCCAGCATCCACAAGCTCGGCGCCGCTCTTTCCGTGTCGCGGATCACGCGGACCGCGATCCTGCAGGTGTCGGTCACCTCGGTCGATCCGAACCGCGCCGCGCGGCTCGCCAATGCCGTCGCCGACGCGTTCATCGTCGACCAGCTCGAGAACCGGTACGACGCCGCCCGCCGTGCCTCGACCTGGCTGACGGACCGCCTGCAGTCGCTGCGCGACTCGCTGCGGAAATCCGAAGAGGCCGTCACCCAGTTCCGCAACGACAACAAGCTGTTCGATGTCGGCGGCGAGACGACGCTGAACCAGCAGCAGCTCTCCGAGGTGAACGCCGAGCTGGTGAAGATCCAGACCGAGGCCGCCGCCAAGCGCGCGAAATACGAGCAGGCGGAGCAGATCATCAAGTCCGGCGGCAATGTCGAGGCGCTGCCGGACGTGATCCATTCGGCGGTGATCGGCGATCTGCGAAGCCGGCTCGCCGAAGTCTCGTCGCGCGAGGCCGATCTGGTGACGCGCTATGGCGCCCGCCACCCGCTGGTGGTGAACGTGCGCGCCGAGCGCCGCGAGATCGAGCGTCAGATCGATGCCGAGGTGCAGCGTATCGTTGCCAACCTGAAGAACGACTATGAGGTGGCGCAGAGCCGCGCCGACGCGATGAAGGCCAACGTCGCCGCGGCGTCGGGCCAGTCCGGCCAGGAATCGACCCTCACCGTGCACCTGCGTGAGCTCGAGCGCGACGCGGCGGCCAACCGCACGCTCTACGAGACGTTCCTGAACCAGGCCAAGCTCACCTCCGAGCAGTCGCAGGTGAACATCCAGGACGCGCGCATCATCACCCCGGCGCTGCCGAGCGGCACGCCGTCCTTCCCGCGCACCTCGATCTTCCTCGCCATGGGCGCGGCGCTGGGTCTCGTCTTCGGGGTCGGCGTCGCCGCCCTGCTGGACATGCTCAACGCCGGCTTCAATAGCCCGCGGCAGGTCGAGGAGCAGACCGGGCTGGCGGTGCTCTCGACCATCGAATGGGTCGACACGAGCGAGGGCAACACCGAAGGCGTGCCGGCGGTCAACTACCTCGTCAACAAACCGCTGTCGCGGTTCAGCGAGTCGATACGAAGCCTGCGCGCCGGCATCCAGATGTCCAATGTCGACGAGCCGCCGCGCATCGTCGAGGTCACCTCGGCGGCACCGGGCGAGGGCAAGTCCATGCTCGCCATCTCGCTCGCCGTCTCGGCCGCGACGTCGGGCAAGCGCGTGCTGCTGATCGACTGCGACCTGCGCCGCCCCTCGGTGACGCAGCAGTTCGGCCTGACCGACCGGCCGGGGTTGGTCGAGCTGCTGGCGCAGAGCGCGTCGACCGACGGCATTCTGTATCGTGACAAGGCATCGGGCGTTTACGTGCTCGGTTCCGGCGCCAAGACGCAGAACCCGCCGGACCTTCTCGGCTCGGCGCGCATGCAGCATCTCATCGAGCAGCTTCGCGAGACCTTCGACTTCGTGGTGCTCGACGTGCCGCCGATCGGCCCGGTGATCGACGCCTCGGTGCTGGCGCCGCTGGTCGACAAGGTGCTGTTCGTGGTGCGCTGGAACGCGACGGCGCGCGAGTTCGTGCGCCACGCGATAGAGCGCCTGCCGGGCGACCGCAAGGTGTGCGGCATCGCGCTCAACATGGTGGACCTGCGCCGCACCCCGCGTTACGGGCGCTATTCCTACTATTCCTCCGCCTACTACAAGAAGTACTACGTCGGATGAGCGCGCCGGCGCCGTGGGCGGCCCCGCGGCTCGCGAGCACCGCGTGGTCGGTGCTGCTCGTCGCCGTCGCCGGCTTCACGGCCTATCACGCGGTCCAGTTCCTGCGCTTCGACCGGCTCGACCGGGCGCTCGGCCGCGAGACCTCCGGCGCCTACTGGAAGCGCGACTACGTTACCCCCGTGACCTCGCTGCGCGACCGGATCGCGCCCTGGCGCGAGACCCCGGGCGTGCGCGAGGTGGCGCGCAAGGACTATCAGGTCGCCAGCCAGCTTCTCGGTGCGCCCGCCACCACGCTGCTGCCGGACGTGGCGGACAGGTTGCGGATCGACCCGGTGAATGGCTGGGCATGGCTCGATCTCGCCCGCCAGTCCTATCTGGCGGGTGCGCCGGCCGAGGTCACGGTCGGGGCGCTCGACATGTCGTCCATCGCCGCGCCGCGCGAGTTCGTCCCGCTCGTCGGGCGGGTGAACCTCGACATGGACATGTGGGACGTCGCGACCGAGGACCAGAAGCGGCGCTTCTTCTCCGAGGTCTCGCTGCTGTTCGAGATGTACGAGGCGAATGACCGCTACCCGCTGTGGTGGCGCCATGCGCTGCGGCGCCAGCCGGTGGCGCGCCGGGAGGCGATCCAGCGCGCCTATGGCGCGTTCGATTCGACCTATAAGCCCGTGACCTTCTGACGAAGCCTGCCGCGCCCGCGGGACCCGCCCGCCGGGGGCCATCAGTGCGGCGCGCCGAGCAGGCGCAGCGTGTGGCGGGCGATCATCAGCTCCTCATCGGTCGGCACCGCCAGCACGCGCACCGCGCCGCCACTATCGAGCCGGACCTCGTTCGCGGCATTGCGCGCCTCGTCGAGCGCGATGCCGAGGAAGGCGAGGCGGGCGCAGATCCGGGCGCGGATCTGTGGCGCGTGCTCGCCGATGCCGGCGGTGAACACCAGCGCGTCGATCCCACCGAGCGTGACGGCGTGCCGGGCGACGGCCTGGGCGACGTGCAGCGCGAAATAGTCGACCGCGAGCGCCGCTTCGGGCTTCGGACTCGCCAGCAACTCGCGCATGTCGCCGCTGATGCCGGATAGGCCCTTCAGGCCGCTGTCGTGATAGAGCATATGGCCGACCTCGGCCGAGCTCATGCCCTTCTGCTCGATGAGGTGGAGCACGACGCCGGCGTCGAGCGCACCGCAGCGCGTGCCCATGGGCAGGCCGTCGAGCGCGGTGAAGCTCATGGTGCAGTCCATGCTGCGCCCCTCGAGCAGCGCGCAGGCGGAGGCACCCGAACCGAGATGGCCGATGACCACGCGGCCCTTCGCGATGTCCGGCGCCAGCTCCTGCAGCCGCGAGGAGACGTATTCGTAGGAAAGCCCGTGGAAGCCGTAGCGCCGCACCCCGTCCTCATAGAGTGCGCGGGGCAGGGCGAAGTGATCGGCGATCTCGGGGTGGTCGCGGTGGAAGGCGGTGTCGAAGCAGGCGACCTGCGGCAGGTCCGGCCGGCGCTGGCGGATCACGCGGATCGGGTCGAGATTGGTGAGCTGGTGGAGCGGGGCCAGCGGGATGAAGCTCTCCAGCGTGCGGATGACCTCGTCGTCAACCAGGACGGGATGGTTGTAGTGCGGCCCACCATGCACCACCCGATGGCCGACGCCGATCAGCCGGTGCTCGGCGAGCAGCGGGGCGAGCCAGTCGGCGATGGCGTGCTGCGCGTCCGAGGCGTGGGCGATCTCGCCCGGCTCGAAGCTGCGCTCGACCAATACCTCGCCATCCCCGCCCGTGGCCTTGAGGCGCGGGCGCGTGCCGATGCCGTCGAGCGCGCCGCCGATCATGAGCGTGAGATCGTCGCCCGCGACGCCGAAGAGCTTGAACTTGATGCTCGACGAGCCCGCATTGACGACGAAAAGCGTATCCGTCACCGCTAACCTCCAAGCCTGGGTTCACGCAGCCGGGCCTGCGCGTAGAGCACCGCGACCGCGCAGGAGGCGAGGCGGGTCTTCAGCGTGTCGGCGCGGCTGGTGAGGATCACCGGCACCCGCGCGCCGAGCACGATGCCGGCCGCGTCCGCGCCGGCCATGAAGCTGAGATTCTTGGCCAGCATGTTGCCGGCCTCGAGGTCCGGCACCACCAGGATCTGCGCCCGTCCGGCCACCGGCGAGACGATGCCTTTGATGCGGGCGGCTTCGGGGCTGATGGCGTTGTCGAGGGCGAGCGGGCCGTCGATGTCGCAGCCGGTGATCTGGCCGCGCTCGGCCATCTTGCACAGCGCCGCCGCCTCGATGGTGGAGGGGATGCGCGTGGTGACCGTCTCCACCGCCGAGAGCACGGCGACGCGCGGCCGGCCAAGGCCGAGACCGACATGCAGGTCGACCGCGTTCTGCACGATGTCGTGCTTGTCGTCGAGGTCGGGAAAGATGTTCACCGCCGCGTCGGTGACGAAGAGCGGCTCGGGATAGGACGGCACGTCCATGATGAAGACGTGGCTGATGCGCCGGCCGGTGCGCAGCCCCGTGTCGTGGGCGGTGATGGCCTCCAGCAGCTCGTCGCTGTGCAGGCTGCCCTTCATCATCAGGGCGGTATGGCCCTGTCGCACCAGCTCGACCGCCTTCGCGGCGGAGGCGACGCTGTGCGGCGTGTCCACGATCTCGATGCCGGCGAGGTCGACCCCGGCGGTCTTCGTGGCGGCGGCGATGCGTGCCGAGGGGCCGACCAATACCGGCACGATCAGCCCGGCCTTGGCGGCGTCGACGGCGCCGAGAAGCGAGGATTCATCGCAAGGGTGGGCGACCGCCGTGGTCATCGGCCCGACCTGCGCGGCGCGGGCGATGAGCTCCTTGTAGTGGCCGTGGCGGTGCGTCACGTGCCCGGTGGTGCTGTCCATGCGGCTGGTCTCCGTCTCGCACGCAGCCTAGGCCGGCCGCATCGTCGTTGCGATGACACAGACCCGCTCCGGCACGCCGGCTCCTTGACCTGTCGCAATCATGGACGATTCCGGCGGGCCGGGCAGCCCCGAAGGACGGGAAACCGGACGGGGAGACGGCAGGACGGGGAGGGGGATCAGCCCTCGTTGGCCGCGCGCATCTGCTTTTCGAGCAGCTTGCGCTCCACCGTCTGGAGATGGGTGCGCATGGCGGTCGCCGCGCCGGCCATGTCGCGGTGCTCGATGGCATCGACGATCATCTCATGCTCGGTGAAGCTGTGATGGCTCGGCAGCGGACGCAACGGGGCGGTGCGCAGCCGGCCCCAGGTGACGGCACGGCGCACCGCGTTCAGCGTGTCGAACAGGCCGACCAGCAGGCTGTTCTGCGTCGCCTCGGCGATGGTGCGATGCAGGCGCGTGTCCCAGCCCTCATATTGCCGCCAGGTATCGGCCTGGCGCGAGCGGGCGAGGCACAGCCGCATCTCGGAAATGGCCGCGGGCGTGGCGGTGAAGGCGGCGGCGCGGGCGATCTCCGGCTCGATGACCAGGCGGGCGCGCATGACCTCGGCCGGATTGGAGCGGCGCGCGAGCGCGGCGATGTCGGCGAAGGTGTCGAGAGGACGGCTTCCGACGAAGGTTCCCTTGCCGACATGGCGCCAGAGCTGACCTTCCGACTCCAGCACGTCCAGCGCCTTGCGCAGCTCCGTGCGCGACACGCCGAGCGCCGCCGAAAGTTCGCGCTCGGGCGGCAGCCGGCCATCCTCGGGGAGGTCGGTCTGGGCCAGATAGGCGCGCAATTGGGTCACAATGGTCTTTTCGGGGTGTGCGTCGTTCGGCGTCAGCATCGGTTGAATCGGTTTGACCAAACTCAGTATTGGTCCACTCTATGGAACGCAATTTGAGCAAGGTCAAGCGATCCGTCTTGACCTGCCGCTGCGGCCAATATAAACCAAAAAGAAATTGGTTTCTAACCTCGCGGGGTTAGGGGCGACCGTGGATCAACCGCGGAAAATAACGGGAGAACGGAATGTTCAGGAAGGTCCCCATGAAAATCTCACGCCTTACAGGATCAGCCGCTGCGCTCGCATGCGGCGCCATGCTCGCCTTCGCCGCGCCGGCGCAGGCCACCGTGCGGGTCGCTTATGGCGACATCGCGAGTGTCGAGAACCTCCACCTGCTCGCCGCCTTCGAGCTCGCCAAGGAGAAGGGCGTCGACATCCAGATGACCTATCTCAAGTCCGAGGACATCGCGGCCCAGGCCGTGGTCAGCGGGCAGGCGGATATCGGCGTGGGCGGCCCCTACGCCCTCATCCAGAAGGTGAAGGTGCCGGTGCGCATGTTCCTGCAGCTCTCGACGCTGCAGTTCTACCCGATCGTCAATTCCGAGTTCTACAAGACCTGGAAGGATCTCGACGGGCAGGAAGTCGCGGTGCATTCGCGCGGCTCGGGCACCGAGGCCATCATGAAGCTGATGGCCAAGCGCAACGACATCGAATATTCGAAGATCAGCTACATCCCCGGTTCCGAGGTGCGCACCGGCGCGCTGCTCCAGGGCAACGTCAAGGCCAGCATCGTCGACTCCAACGGCCGCAACCTCCTGCAGGAGAAGGCGCCGGGCAAGTTCATCGTGCTGCCGATGGAAGGCGTGCACGCCTCCGACGAGGTGCTGTTCGCCCGCGAGGACTTCCTCAAGAGCCACCAGAAGGAAGTCGACGTCATCGTCGAGTCGATCCTCACCACCTGGCGTGAGGTGAACAAGAACCCGGCGGTCGTCGCCGAGTGGCGCAAGAAGTACAATCTCGTCCCCGATCTGCCGGCCGACCAGGTCGCCGAGATCACGCCCTTCTTCACCGAGCTGGCGAAGAACGGGGCCTTCCCGGCGAACGGCGGCGGCGAGGCGGCGGCGAAGGACGACTTCGACTTCTACACCATCGCCGGCCAGATTCAGGGCAACCCGTCGGAGCTGAAGGTCGAGGACTTCTGGGACCTCGGTCCGCTGAACCGTGCCCTCGCCAAGGTCGGCACGAACTGAGGCGGAGCGGATGGTGGCTCCCGCACATCTGGACGGCTCCTCGCGAGCCGTCCACCCGCCCGAGGCCTCGCCGCTGCGGCAGAGGCTGGCACGGCATCGCGCATCGATCTTCCGCATCGTGTCGATCGGTCTTTTCTGCCTGGCCTGGGAGATCGCCGGCCGTATCCCTATCAGCTTCGCCTTCCCGACCTTCCTCGAGACGCTGCGCGCCTTCATCGAGATGCTGCTCGATGGCTCGCTCATCGCCGCCTACGGGCAGACGCTGCAGCCGCTCGTCATCGGCGTGGCCATCTCCGCCATTCTCGGCGTGACGCTCGGCATCGTCATGGGGCTGTCGCGCTTCTCCGAGTGGCTGATCGCCCCGGTGTTCGTGGTGCTGCAGGCGGCGCCGATGGCGGCGCTGATCCCGCTCATCACCTTCGTCTACGGCATCGGCCTGCTGTCGAAGACGCTGGCGGTGATCATGCTCGCCCTGCCGGTGATCGCGCTCAACGGCTACAAGGCGGTGCGCAACGCCAATCCCTCGCTGGTGGCCATGTGCTACTCGTTCCAGGGCACCTGGTGGCAGCGCATCACCAAGATCATCATCCCCGATGCCAGCCCGGTCATCTTCGCCGGCCTGCGCCTCGGCCTCGCCGCCGGCTTCATCGGCGTGATCCTCGCCGAGCTGCTGATCACCCCGACCGGCATCGGCGACCTCATCACCTATCACCGCTCGGTGGCGGACTATCCCGAGATGTACGCCGCCGTCGTCTCCATCATCCTGGTGTCGACCCTGACGCTGGCCGCGCTTGAGGCTTTCGAGCTTCGCGTGCTGCGCCCCGAGAAGAGAAGGTCCTGACCATGCGGAATATCACGGCCCAGGCCACCGCAGCCGCCTCCCAGCCTTCCGGCGCCGACGTCGCCGTCGAGGTGCGCGGCGTGTGCAAGATGTACAACGACGTCGAGGCGCTGCGCTCGATCGACCTCGACTTCCCGGTCGGCAAGCTGACGACGCTGCTCGGTCCCTCCGGCTGCGGCAAGACCACGCTGCTCAAGATCATCGCCGGCCTGATCCCCGCGACTTCCGGCGAGATCCGGGTCAACGGCAAGGTCGTCACCGGCCCGGGCCCGGAGCGCGCCTTCGTGTTCCAGGACTTCGCGCTGATGCCGTGGGCGACGGTGATGCGCAACGTCGCCTTCGGCCTCGAGCTGAAGGGCATGGGCAAGGACGAGCGCCAGTCGATCGCCCGCAAGTACATCGCCGAGGTCGGCCTGACCGGCTTCGAGAACAAGTACCCGCACGAGCTCTCCGGCGGCATGCGCCAGCGCGTCGGCCTCGCCCGCGCCTTCGCGGTGAACGCGGACGTGCTGCTGCTCGACGAGCCGTTCTCGGCCGTGGACGAGCAGAACCGCCGCAAGTTCCAGGAAGACCTGCTGCGCCTCGTCGAGCTGGAGAAGAAGACCTTCATCTTCGTCACCCACTCGATCGAGGAGGCGGTCTACTGCTCGGACCGCATCGTCATCCTCTCCCGCCGGCCGGGGCGCATCGCGCAGGTGATCGAGCCGGACATCGACCACAACGAAAGTCCCGATGCCATCCGCCGTGACCAGGGCTATCTCGATACGGTCGAGGAGATCTGGCAGGGCCTCAAGCGCTACGTCGACTGAGGAGGGAGCCATGAAACTCTTTGGCTACCGCGTGCCGATGATGGCCTCGCTCGTCTTCTGGTGCGTGATCTGGGAAGTGGTCGGACGCTCCGGGGTGATGTTCCTCATCCCGCCGCTGTCCGAGGTGCTGGTGGCGGCGTTCCACCTGGTGCAGACCGGGAGCTGGCAGTCGGCGGCGGTGACGACGCTGAACAGCTTCCTGATCGGCATGTTCTTCGCCATCATCGCCGGCGTCGTGCTCGGCGTGCTGATGGGCCGGTTCAAGGCGGCGGACGAACTGTTCGGCATCTGGGTCAACATCTTCGTCTCCGCGCCGCTCTCGGCGCTGGTGCCGGTGCTGATGATCCTGTTCGGCATGGGCGACACCACGGTGGTGGTCACCGTGTTCCTGTTCGCCGTGTGGATCATCGTGCTGGACACGCGCGCCGGCATTCAGAGCGTGCCCCCCTCGCTCGTTGAGATGGGGAAGAGCTACGGGGCCTCGCCCTTCGAGCTCTACACCAAGATCATCCTGCTCGCGGCGCTGCCGGAGATCCTGGCCGGCATCCGGCTGGGCGTCGTCCGCGGCGTCAAGGGCGTGGTGATCGGCCAGTTGCTGGTCTCGATCATCGGCTACGGCGCACTGTTCGAGATGTATTCCCGCAACTTCGACATGGACAACTTCTGGGCGCTGACGATCATCCTGTTCATCGTCGCCATGGCGTTGTCCGCCCTTATCGAATCCATTGAAAAACGCGTCGACTATTACGCTGGAGCACGCTGATGAACGCGCCTATCGACACTTCCGCCTATGTGATCACGCCGCCCGGCATTCCGACGCTGCCTGTCGCGGATTCGGACAAGCTGTTCCCGATCCACCGCATCTACTGCGTCGGCCGCAACTATGCCGAGCATGCGATCGAGATGGGCCACGATCCCAACAAGGAGCCGCCCTTCTTCTTCCAGAAGAACCCCGACAACGTCATCACCAACGGCACCTTCCCCTATCCGGACAAGTCCAGCGACGTGCATTTCGAGATGGAGATGCTGGTCGCGCTCGGTAAGGGCGGCGTCAACATCCCGGTCGAAAAGGCCATGGAGCATGTGTGGGGTTACGGTGTCGGTCTCGACATGACCCGCCGCGACCTGCAGGGCGAGGCCAAGAAGCTCGGCCGCCCGTGGGAGGTCGGCAAGTCGTTCGAGGCGTCCGCCCCGTGCTCGGCGCTGATCCCGGCCTCGAAGATCGGCCATCCCGACCAGGGCAAGCTGTGGCTGAACGTCAACGGCACGCAGCGCCAGATCGGCGACCTCAACCAGATGATCTGGAAGGTGCCGGAGATGATCTCCTACCTTTCCGGCCTGTTCGAGCTGCAGCCCGGCGACGTCATCATGTCCGGCACGCCTGCCGGCGTCGGCGCGATCCAGCGCGGCGACGTGATGGAAGGCGGCGTCGACGGCGTCGCCACGCTCACCGTCAAGGTCGTCTGAGCCGACCGATTCCCGCCTGCCCACCCGTCGGCCCTCGTGGCCGGCGGGTTTTTTTGTTCCGGCGCCGACCCCTCTACGCACGCCCTCGCGCGATACCACCGCGCGGGAACCGAATTCCCGTTCAGCGCTTGTTCCGGTGCCGCGACGCAGCATCCGCGGCACGATGGGGAAAGCGAGGTCGGGCATGCGTCGTCGGGAGGTGTTGATCGGGGCCGCGCTGGTGCCGGCATTGGCGGCGTTGCCGGGCATGCTGATGTCCGGGGGAATCGCGCCCGCCGAGGCGGAGGCCGGCAAGGCCGGCAAGGAAAGCCCGTTCGACGCCCAGACCGTGCGCCAGCTCGCCCGCGAACTCGCCACCCAGCCCTATGCCGCGAGCGACCGCAGCCTGCCGTCCGAGCTCGACAAGCTCAGCTATGACGACTACCGCAACATCCGCTTCAACGCCGACCAGGCGCTGTGGCGGGGCGAGGATTCGAAGTTCCAGGTGCAACTCCTGCATCGCGGCTTCCTGTTCCGCGACAAGGTCGACATCCATCTCGTCGACGGCGGCAAGGCGCAACTGCTCCCCTACAACCCCAACATGTTCCGCTTCGAGCACGGGCTGAAGGCACCCGACCCGAAGCTCGACCTCGGCTTCTCGGGCTTCCGGCTGCACAGCCCGATCAACCGGCCGGACTATTTCGACGAGGTCGCGGTGTTCCAGGGCGCGAGCTATTTCCGCGCCATCGGCAAGGGGCAGGGCTACGGCACCTCGGCGCGCGGCCTCTCCATCAAGACCGGCGACTCCGGCGGCGAGGAATTCCCGATTTTCAAGGCGTTCTGGATCGAGAAGCCGCAGCCGGGCGTCGATTCGGTGGTCGTGCACGCGCTGCTCGACAGCCCGAGCGCGGCGGCGGCGCACCGCTTCACCATCCGCCCCGGCGACTCGACGCTGATCACGGTGGAGATGACGCTCTACCCGCGGGTCGATGTCGACCAGGTCGGGATCGGCTCGCTGACCAGCATGTTCATGTTCGGCCCGAACGACCGCGAGGGCGTCGACGATTTCCGCCCCATGGTGTGCGACGCCAACGGGCTCTCCATCCTCACCGGCACCGGCGAGCGGCTGTGGCGGCCGCTGTCGAACCCCTCGCGGCTGCAGATTTCCTCCTTCGCCAGCACCAATATGCGCGGCTTCGGACTGATGCAGCGCCAGCGCTCCTTCTTTGACTATCAGGACCTCGAGGCGCGCTACGAGAAGCGCCCCAGCGTCTGGGTCGAACCAATCGGCGATTGGGGGGACGGCGCGGTGATCCTGGTCGAGATCCCCACGCCCGAGGAGGTGCACGACAACATCGTTGCCTTCTGGCGTCCGAAGGAGCCGCTGCGCAAGGGCCGCGAATATTACAGCACCTACCGCCTGCACTGGGGCTGGGACGGTCCCGACAAGGCGGATATCGGCCGCTTCGGCGCCACGCGCGTGGGCGGCACGGACGAGCGCCGGCTGTTCGTGCTCGACGTGGTGGGCGACAAGGTGAAGGGGCTCTCGCCCGAAGGCCTCTCCGCACCGGTGACGGCCAGCAAGGGCAAGGTGTCGGACATAGTGCTCCGGCCCAATCCCGACATTCAGGGGTGGCGGATCTCGTTCAATTTCGAGCCGCAGGGCGCCGACCTTTCCGAGATGCGCGCCGAGTTCCTGCGCGGCGAGGAGAAGCTGGCCGAGACCTGGGTCTATCGATGGACGGCGTAGCGACCATGCGCGCCGAACCCGGCGGCGGGATCGCGGCCCTGCCGCCCTCCATCGCGTCCGCGCTTCCCCCGCCGGCGCCGATCGACATGCCCGAGCAGTCGCTTGCCGAGAGGGTGGAGGCGCTTCATCCGCCGGCACTGCGCGGTTCGCTGATCGTCCGGCGGCTCTTCGTCATCGGCGGGGCGGCGCTGATGACGGGCTTCGCGGCCTGTGAGATGTACGAGGTGCTGGAGGTCGGCGGGCTGACGCTGCTGGAAATGGCGGTGCTCGGCCTGTTCGTGGTGCTGTTCGCCTGGATCGGCTTTTCCTTCACCAATGCGCTCGGCGGCGCGATCGCCATGCTGAGCCATCGCCCGGGCGAACTCGGCATCGACCCGTCCGCGCCGCTGCCGGCGCTGGCGCAGCGGACCGCGATCCTGATGCCGACCTATAACGAGGCGCCGGCGCGGGTGTTCGGCGGGCTGCAGGCGACCTATGAATCGATCGCGGCGACGGGCGCGATCGAGGCGTTCGACTTCTTCATCCTCAGCGACACCACCGATGCCGATGTGTGGGTTGAGGAGGAAGCCGCATTCCTCGCGCTGCGCGAGCGCACCGGCGGCGGCGAGCGCCTGTTCTACCGCCGCCGCGCCCGCAACATCGACCGCAAGGCCGGCAATATCGCCGAGTGGGTGACCCGCTTCGGCGGCGCCTATGAGTGCATGCTGGTGCTCGACGCCGACAGCGTGATGAGCGGCGACTGCGTGGTACGCATCGCCGCCGCCATGGAGAGCAACCCGAAGGTCGGGCTGATCCAGACCCTGCCGGTGATCGTGGGCGGGCGCACGCTGTTCGCGCGGATGCAGCAGTTCGCCGGCCGGCTCTACGGCCCGCTGATCGCGCGCGGCCTCGCCTGGTGGCACGGGCCGGAGAGCAATTACTGGGGCCATAACGCCATCATCCGCACCCGCGCCTTCGCCGGATGCGCCGGGCTGCCGCACCTCACCGGGCGCAAGCCGTTCGGCGGGCACATCCTCAGCCACGACTTCGTCGAGGCGGCGCTGATCCGGCGCGGCGGCTGGGCCGTGCACATGGTGCCGTGGCTGGAGGGCTCCTACGAGGAGGGCCCGCCCTCGCTCACCGACCTCGCCGTGCGCGACCGGCGCTGGTGCCAGGGCAACCTCCAGCACGCCGCGGTGCTGCCGGCGCGCGGCCTGCACCTGGTCAGCCGGATGCACATGCTGGTCGGTATCGGCTCCTATGTGACGGCGCCGCTGTGGCTCGCCATGCTGCTCGCCGGCCTGCTCACCGCCCTGCAGGCGCGCTTCGTGCCGCCGGACTATTTCCCGTCCGAGTTCTCGCTTTTCCCGAGCTGGCCGGCGCAGGACCCGATCCGCGCCGCCTGGGTGTTCATCGGCACCATGTCGGTGCTGCTGGCGCCCAAGCTCATCGGCTACCTGCTGATGCTGCGCCATGGCGAGGTGCGGCGCGGCTTCGGCGGCGGCCTGCGGGCGCTGGCGGGGTTGCTGAGCGAGACGCTGATCGCCGGCCTCGCCGCGCCGGTGATGATGCTGGCGCAGTCGGCGGCGGTGATGGGCATCCTCGCCGGGCAGGACGGCGGCTGGCAGCCGCAGCGTCGCGACGATGGCAGCGTGAGCGTGCCCGAGACGCTGAAGCATTTCACACCGCACACGCTGTTCGGCGTGCTGCTGGGCGGGGCGGCGCTGGCGATCTCGCTGCCGCTGTTCCTGTGGATGACGCCGGTGGTACTCGGGCTGGTGCTGGCCGTGCCGCTGGTGGTGTGGACCGGCGGCGTGCGCCGGCTCTTCGCCGGGCTCATGACCATTCCGGAGGAGGCACACCCGCCCGAGGTGCTCACGCGCGCCTGGCAGTTCGCGCAGGAGATCGACAGCCAGCAGGAGAGCGGCGAAGCGGTGGAGCGGCTGGTGCACGACCCCGAGCTTCTCGCCGCCCACCGCGCGATGCTCGCCGATGGCGGCGAGCGCCGGGCAGGCGACTATGCGCCCGAGCGGCTGGTGGCGCGGGCGAAGGTGGAGGATGCGCGCGATCTGGAGACGGCGCTCGGCCTCCTCGCCCCGCGCGAGAAGGCCGCCGCGCTCGGCGATGCCGCGACGCTGGAGGGTCTCCTCGCGCTGGCGCGGCAGTGAGCCTCAGGGCCGGCGGGCGACGAAGTCGATCTCGACCAGCGCGTCGCGCGCGAGGCCGGTGACGCCGATGCAGGTGCGCGCCGGGCGCCGGTCGGCCGGGAAATAGGACGCATAGGCCGCGTTCATCGCCGGGTAGTCGCGCTTGAACTCGGTGAGGTAGATGCGCGCCTGCACGACATGGCTGAGGTCGAGGCCGATGCCGGCGAGCACCAGCACCAGATTGTCCATCACCCGCCGGGTCTGCGCCTCGACACCCTCGGGCAGGGGGCGGGAATCGTCGTCGGGCCAGGTCGGCATCTGGCCGGTGACGAAGACCCAGCCATCGGCCTCGACGGCGTGGCTGAACGGGGCGACCGGCGTCGGGGCGCCGGGAACCATGAAGAACTGCGGCGCCATCGATCTCTCCAATCAGGACGCGATTCGGCCCAGCGCGGCGCGGAAGCGCGCCTCGACCGGCAGGCGGGCGCGGTGGCGACCGCCCACCACCAGCTTGTCGCCGCGCCGCCAGACGCAGTCAACGGCCGGACGCGCCGCCGCGAAGATCCAGGCGTCGAGCGCCGCCGCGCCCTTGCGGCCGGCGAGGGCGGGGTGGTTGATGTCGAGGGTGACGATGTCCGCCGGCGCGCCGATGGCGAGCCCGGCGCGGGTCCCGAGCGCCTGGGCCTCCGGGGTCGGCGCCCCGAGCGCCTGTGCGCCGCCCTCCAGTGCCGCCGCGAACAGCGCGCCGCCGGTCGATTTGCCCTCGCTGATGGCAAGGACGTTGCGGGCGCGATGGGCGAGGCGCTGGGAATATTCCAGCAGGCGTAGCTCGCCGGCGACGTCGATCAGCACGTTGGAATCGGAGCCGACGCCGTACCGCCCGCCGGCGGCCACGAAGTCCGGCGCCGGGAAGATGCCGTCGCCGAGATTGGCTTCGGTGATCGGGCACAGCCCCGCCACCGCGCCGCTCGCCGCCATGCGGCGGGTTTCCTCGCCGGTCATGTGGGTGGCGTGGATCAGGCACCAGCGACCGTCGACTGGGGCGTTGTCGAGCAGGTGCTCGACCGGCCGGCGGCCGGACCAGGCGATGCAGTCCTCGACTTCCTTGGTCTGCTCGGCGACATGGATGTGGACGGGACCGCCCTCGGCCAGCGGCAGGATCGCGGCGATCTCCTCGGCGGTCGCGGCGCGCAGGCTGTGCGGCGCGATGCCGACGACGGCGTCCGGCAGGGCCGCCGCTGCCTTCCGAGCCGATTCAATAAGCCGCCCGAAGCTGTTGACGTCGTTTATGAAGCGGCGCTGGCCGTGATTGGGCGCCTGGGCCCCGAAGCCGCCATGGGCGTAGAACACCGGCAGCAGGGTGAGGGCGATGCCGGTCTGCTGCGCCGCCGCCGCGATGCGCTGGGCGAGCTCGCCGATATCGGCATAGGCCGAGCCGTCGCGGTCGTGGTGGAGATAATGGAATTCGCCGACGCGGGTGTAGCCGGCCTCCAGCATCTCCACATAAACCTGCGCGGCGATGGCCTCGACATCCTCCGGGTCCATGCGGTCGACCGCGCGATACATGGCTTCGCGCCAGGTCCAGAAGCTGTCGCCGGTGGGGCCGCGCACCTCGGTGCCGCCGGCGAAGGCGCGCTGGAAGGCATGGCTGTGGAGATTGGGCAGGCCGGGCAGGGCGAGGGCGTGGCGCTCGTCACCCGCCGAAGGCGCGGTGCCGGGGGTGACGGCCGCTATCTGTCCCCTCACCATGTCGATGGCGACGTCCGACGCCCAGCCGGTGGGAAGGAGGGCGGTCTCGAACCAGAGGTGGGTCATCGCGGCATCTCTCCCTCGACGCTATGGACAAGCCAAATTGGATGCGATTATGTATAGACATTATCCGCGCGACTGCCAAACGCAATCGCCGTAATCGAGAAGGGGAACCGATGCGCTGCGACCGCATATGGCGTGGGGCGAGGCTGGCGACGCTCGATCCGGCGCGTCCCGGCCTCGGTGTCGTGGAGGACGGGCTGGTCGCCGCCCTGGACGGGCGAATCGCCTATGCCGGCCCCGCCTCCGACGCGCCGGCCTTCGACGCGGCCGAGAGCGTCGACTGCGAGGGCCGCTGGATCACGCCGGGGCTGATCGACTGCCATACCCATCTGGTGTTCGGCGGCAACCGCGCGCACGAATTCGAGCTGCGGCTCGCCGGCGCCTCCTATGAGGAGATCGCCCGGGCGGGCGGGGGCATCGTCTCCACCATGAAGGCGACCCGCGAGGCGAGCGAGGGCGAGCTCGTCGCCTCCGCGCTGCGCCGGCTCGACGCGCTGCTGGCCGAGGGCGTCACCACGGTCGAGGTGAAATCGGGCTATGGGCTGTCGCAGGATGCCGAGCTGAAGAGCCTGAGGGCCGCCCGGGCGCTCGGCGGCGAACGTCCGGTCTCGGTGACGACCACCTTCCTCGGCGCCCACGCCCTGCCGCCCGAGTTCAAGGACGACCGCAGCGGCTATGTCGACGCCGTCATCGCCATGCTGCCCGAGATCGCGCAGGAGAGGCTGGCGGACGCGGTCGACGCCTTCTGCGAGGGCATCGCCTTCCAGCCCGACGAGGTCGCCCGCGTGTTCGAGGCGGCGCGTGCTCTGGGGCTGCCGGTGAAGCTGCATGCGGACCAGCTCTCCAATCTCCATGGCGCCCGGCTCGCCGCCGGTTTCGGCGCGCTCTCGGCCGACCATCTCGAACATACGGACGCGGACGGCGCCGCCGCCATGGCGAAGGCCGGCACGGTCGCGGTGCTGCTCCCGGGCGCGTGCTACTTCATCCGCGAGACCAGGATGCCGCCGGTCGACCTGTTCCGGCAGCACGGCACACATATGGCGCTGGCCACCGACTGCAATCCCGGCACCTCGCCGCTGACCTCGCTGCTGCTGACCATGAACATGGGCGCGACCCTGTTCCGCATGACGGTGGACGAGTGCGTCGCCGGGGTGACGCGCGAGGCGGCGCGGGCGCTGGGGCGGCTCGACGAGGTCGGAACGCTGGAGGCCGGCAAGAGCTGCGACCTCGCGATCTGGGACATCGAGCGGCCGGCCGAGCTGGTCTACCGCATGGGTTTCAACCCGCTGCATATGCGGGTGTGGAGGGGTCAATGAGCGATATTGTTCTCAAGCCGGGCGATGTGAGCCTCGCCGAGTGGCGGGCGGTCTATCGCGGCGCAGGCGTCCGTCTCGACCCTGCCTGCCTGCCGGCCGTGGAGCGCTCGGCGAAGGCGGTTGCGGACATCCTCGCCCGCGGCGAGCCGGTCTATGGCATCAATACCGGCTTCGGGAAGCTCGCCACGGTGAAGATCGGCGATGCGGATCTGGCGAAGCTCCAGCGCAACATCGTGCTCTCCCACGCCGCCGGCGTCGGCGAGCCGATGCCGGTGCCGATCGCGCGGCTGATGATGGCGCTGAAGCTCGCCAGCCTCGCCCAGGGCGCGTCCGGCATCCAGCCGGGCACGCTGAAGCTGCTGGAGGCGATGCTGGCCAAGGGGCTGACCCCGGTGGTGCCCTGCCAGGGCTCGGTCGGCGCCTCTGGCGATCTCGCCCCGCTCTCGCACATGACGGCGACCATGATCGGGGTCGGCGAGATCTTCGTCGGCGGCGTCCGGCTGCCGGCCGACGTCGCGCTTGCCGATGCGGGGCTGGCCCCGGTCGAGCTCGGCCCGAAGGAGGGCCTCGCGCTCCTCAACGGCACGCAGTTCTCCACCGCCAACGCGCTGGCCGGCCTGTTCGAGGCCGAGAACCTGTTCCGCTCGGCACTGGTGACGGGCGCGCTCTCGACCGACGCCGCGCGCGGCTCGGACGCGCCGTTCGACCCGCGCATCCACCAGCTTCGCAAGCATCGCGGCCAGATCGAGACCGCGGAGGCACTGCGCCGGCTGATGGAGGGATCGGCCATCCGCGCCTCGCATCTGGTGGGCGACGAGCGGGTGCAGGATCCCTATTGCCTGCGCTGCCAGCCTCAGGTGATGGGCGCCGCGCTCGACGTGCTGCGACAGGCCGCCGCCACGTTGGGGACCGAGGCCAACGGGGTTTCCGACAACCCGCTGATCTTCGCCGAGGACGGCGTGGCACTCTCGGGCGGGAATTTCCACGCCGAGCCGGTCGCCTTCGCCGCCGACATGATCGCGCTCGCGGTGTGCGAGATCGGCTCGCTCAGCGAGCGGCGCGTCGCCATGCTGGTCGACCCCGCGCTCTCGACCATGCCGGCCTTCCTCACCCCGAAGCCCGGCCTCAACTCCGGCTTCATGATCCCGCAGGTCACAGCCGCCGCGCTCGTCTCCGAGAACAAGCAGCGCGCCTATCCGGCCAGCGTCGATTCCATCCCGACCTCCGCCAACCAGGAGGACCACGTCTCCATGGCCGCCCATGGCGCCCGGCGCCTCGCCGGTATGGTGGAGAACGCGGTCTGCGTGATCGGGATCGAGCTACTCGCCGCCGCGCAGGGCTGCGACTTCCACCAGCCGCTCGCCTCCAGCCCGGTGCTGGAGAAGGTGCGCGCCGCGGTGCGGGCGCAGGTGCCCCATCTCGACGACGACCGCCATTTCGCGCCGGACATGGAGGCGGCGAACGCGCTCGTGCGCTCCGGCGCCGTCGCCGCGCTCGCCGCGGACATGCTGCCGGCCATCAGCGGGGAGTGACATGAGCCATCCCGACTTCATCACCGTCCATCGCGGCACTGCGCCGCTCGTCGTCTCGCTGCCCCACACCGGCACCGACATCCCCGAGGAGATCGCGGGCGATCTCGTCTCGCCCTGGATGGCGCGCAAGGATGCGGACTGGTGGATCGAGAAGCTCTACGACTTCGCCGCCGATCTCGGGGCGAGCGTGGTGCGCACCTCGGTCTCGCGCACGGCGATCGACGTGAACCGCGATCCCTCGGGCGTCTCGCTCTATCCCGGGCAGGCGACGACCGAGCTGTGCCCGACCACCACCTTCGACGGCGAGCCGCTCTACAAGGAGGGCAGGGCGCCGGACGTGGCGATGCGCCGGGCGCGCTGGTTCGATCCCTACCACGCAGCCCTCGAAGCGGAGATCGAGCACGCGCGAAGCGTCCACGGCACCGTTTCGCTCTATGACTGCCATTCGATCCGATCGGTCATTCCGCGCCTGTTCGAGGGCACGCTGCCGAACTTCAACATCGGCACCAATTCCGGGGCGAGCTGCGCGCCGGAGCTGCAGGCCGAGGTCGAGCGCATCTGCGACGCGACCTCGTTCAGCCGGGTGAGCAATGGCCGCTTCAAGGGCGGCTACATCACCCGCCATTACGGCGCGCCGGAGCGCGGTGTCCATGCCGTGCAGATGGAGCTCGCCTGCCGCACCTACATGCCCGAGGAGCTTGGCCCCGTCGGTCCGCAGGACTGGCCGAGCGACTATGATCCCGCCTATGCCGCCCCCTGCCGGGCGGCCGTTACCGACATTCTCAAAGCGTGCCTTGCCTTCGCACGCTCGCACGCCTGAGGAGAGCCTTCATGTCCCGTCTCGACAATTCGCGCGTCATCCATGCCCCGCACGGTACCGAGCTCGCCGCCAAGAGCTGGCTGACCGAGGCGCCGATGCGCATGCTGATGAACAATCTCGATCCCGACGTCGCCGAGAAGCCCGGCGAGCTGGTGGTCTATGGCGGCATCGGGCGGGCGGCGCGCGATTGGGAGTGCTTCGACAAGATCGTCGCGACGCTGAAGACGCTGGAGGCGGACGAGACGCTGCTGGTGCAGTCCGGCAAGCCGGTGGGCGTGTTCCGCACCCACAAGGACGCGCCGCGCGTGCTGATCGCCAACTCGAACCTGGTGCCGCGCTGGGCGACCTGGGAGCACTTCAACGAGCTCGATAAGAAGGGGCTCATGATGTACGGCCAGATGACGGCCGGCTCCTGGATCTATATCGGCGCCCAAGGCATCGTGCAGGGCACCTACGAGACCTTCGTCGAGATGGGCCGCCAGCATTTCGGCGGCAGCCTCAAGGGCAAGTGGATCCTCACCGGCGGCCTCGGCGGCATGGGCGGGGCGCAGCCGCTCGCCGCCACCATGGCCGGGGCGAGCTGCCTCGCCATCGAGTGCCGGCCGTCCTCGATCGAATTCCGCCTGCGCACCGGCTATCTCGACACCCACACCACCGGCGTCGACGAGGCGCTGGCGATGATCGAGAAGTCCTGCGCCGAGGGCAAGCCGCTCTCCGTCGGCCTGCTCGGCAACACCGCCGAGATCCTGCCGGAGCTGGTGAAGCGCGGCGTGAAGCCGGACATGGTGACCGACCAGACCTCCGCCCATGATCCGGTGAACGGCTACCTGCCGATCGGCTGGACGCTCTCCGAGTGGGAGGACCGCAAGCAGTCCGACCCCGCCGGCGTCGCCAAGGCCGCCAAGGCCTCGATGGCGGTGCATGTGAAGGCGATGCTCGACTTCTTCCACGCCGGCATCCCGACCGTCGATTACGGCAACAACATCCGCCAGATGGCGCTGGAGGAGGGCGTGACCAACGCCTTCGACTTCCCCGGCTTCGTGCCGGCCTATATCCGCCCGCTGTTCTGCCGCGGCGTCGGCCCGTTCCGCTGGGCGGCGCTCTCGGGCGACCCGGAGGACATCTACAAGACCGACGCCAAGGTGAAGGAGCTGATCCCCGACAACGCGCATCTGCACAACTGGCTCGACATGGCGCGCGAGCGCATCCACTTCCAGGGCCTGCCGGCGCGCATCTGCTGGGTGGGGCTGGGCGACCGGCACCGGCTCGGCCTCGCCTTCAACGAGATGGTGCGCAAGGGCGAGCTGAAGGCGCCCGTCGTCATCGGCCGCGACCACCTCGATTCCGGCTCGGTCGCTTCGCCCAACCGCGAGACCGAGTCGATGCGCGACGGCTCCGACGCCGTGTCCGACTGGCCGCTGCTCAACGCCCTGCTCAACACCGCCTCCGGCGCGACCTGGGTGTCGCTGCACCATGGCGGCGGCGTCGGCATGGGCTTTTCCCAGCATGCCGGCATGGTGATCTGCTGCGACGGCACCGAGGACGCCGATGCGCGCCTCGCCCGGGTGCTGTGGAACGACCCGGCGACGGGCGTGATGCGCCACGCCGATGCGGGCTACGAGATCGCCATCGAATGCGCGAAGGAGCACCAGCTCAACCTGCCGGGGATCCTCGGCTGATGCGTCTGCTGCACGCCGGCGACCATATCGTCATGCCGTGGAAGAACGGCGCCGGCGCGACCACGCAGATCGCGATCGCCCCGCCCGGCGCCTCGCTCGACAGCTTCGACTGGCGGGTGAGCATGGCCGGCGTGGTCGAGGACGGGGCGTTCTCGACCTTCCCCGGCATCGACCGCACGCTGGCGGTGCTGGAGGGCGAGGGGATCGTGCTGGAGGTGGAAGGCGCACCGCCGCGCCGCCTGACGGGCGAGAGCGAGCCGGCGGTCTTTCCCGGCGACGTGCCGACGCGGGCGGCCCTGATCGGCGGGCCGATCACCGACCTCAACGTGATGAGCCGTCGCGGGCGCCACGCCCACCGGCTCACCCGGCGCATAGTCGACGCGCCGGTGACTCTGGCGCCCGGCGGCGGCATCATGCTGGTGCTGGCGCTCTCGCCGGGGCTGCGCGTCGGCGGCGAGCGGCTGGAGCGGCTCGACGCCGCGATGCTCGACGCGCCGACCCGCATCGAGGCCGACCATGCGACCATCTGCTACGTCATCGAGTTGTGGGAAGTCGCCGACGGGCACGGAAATTAAGTCTATACAATAACAGCGCTGCTTTGGGTCGAGAGGAGGCCGCCAGGATGCGTCGTTCGGACAAGCTGAAGCTCGGGACCTTCGTCTATACCTTCGGCTACAATCCCGCCGGCTGGCTTCACCCGGGATGCGATGTGAACGGTGCCAATGATTTCCGTCATCTTCTTAAAGTGGCGCAGATCTCCGAGGCGGCGAAGTTCGACTTCATGTTCATGGCGGATTCGCCCGCCGCCGCCGTGGGCGACCCCGAAGCCCTGTGCCGCATGCCGACCAAGATGAACCGCTTCGAGCCGATGACGCTGCTTTCGGCGCTGGCGGTCTCGACCTCGCATCTCGGCCTCGTGGCGACCGCCTCGACCTCCTATTACGAGCCCTTCAACCTCGCCCGCATCTTCGCCTCGATCGACCATCTCAGCGGGGGGCGGGCGTGCTGGAACGTCGTCACCTCGGACCATGACGAGACCGGCTACAACTTCAACCGCGAGGGGCTCGACCCGCACGCGCTGCGCTACGAGCGCGGCAAGGAGTTCGTCGACGTCATGTTCGGGCTGTGGGACAGCTACGAGCCCGACGCGCTGAAGCTCGATCGCGAGAGCGGCATCTATTACGACAAGGAAAAGCTCCACACGCTCGACCACAAGGGCAAGCACTTCCAGGTGCGTGGCCCGCTCAACATTGCCGCCTCGCCGCAGGGCCGGCCGGTGATTGCGCAGGCGGGCGGCTCGGAAGCGGGCATCGAGCTCGCGGCGGAGACGGCGGAGGTGGTGTTCTCGCTGGCCTCCAATCTCGAGCGCAGCCAGGCCTTCTACGCGACCCTCAAGGACCGCATGGCGAAGTACGGCCGCGGGCCGGACGAGCTGAAGGTGATGCCCGGCGCGGTCATCAATGTCGGGCGCACGGAGAGCGAGGCGCGAGAGAAGGTCCGCTACCTCGCCGACAAGCTGCATCCGGACGCCGGGCGGCAGATGCTCGCCGAGTTCCTGGAGGCGGACCTCTCGGGCGTGCCGCTCGACGAGCCGTTCCCCAAGGACCGCCTGCCGGCGACGCCCAAGGGCTCCAAGGCGCTGTTCGACGAACTGACCAGCTTCGTGATGAAGGGCCACACGGTAGGCGAGCTGATCCGCCTCTACAGCGAGAAGCACACCGGCAACGGCATCACCGGCACGCCGGCGCTGGTCGCCGACTTCATGGAGGAGTGGTTCGAGGGACGGGCGGCCGACGGCTTCATCGTCATGTGCCCGACCCTTCCCTCGGCGCTCGAGGACTTCACCGAGCTGGTGGTACCGGAGCTGCGCCGGCGCGGGCTGTTCCGCGACGACTATGAGGGCACCACGCTGCGCGCCAATCTCGGCCTGCCCACGCCCGAGAACCGCTACGCCCGCGCCCGCCGGCAGAAGGGCGAAGCTGTGGGCGCCGCCTAGCATTCGCCGAAAGGCGCTTGGCCGTTCGGCATTTGGCCGCCATCCTGCTTCCAGCCTCACTCTTCGTCATTCCCGCCGGCATTCGCGTGCCGGTCGGGACTGGCGGCCCCGCTACCTCGCCCACGGGCGGGGCGATAGGGCATCGGGCGGGGCGGGCCAACTGGAGCGTTGATGTTCAACACGACGATCATCATCAAGTCGCTGCCGCTGCTGCTGGAGGCCTCGGTGTGGACCGTGGTCTACTCGCTGACCTCGGTGGCGATCGGCTTCTGCATCGGCACGCTGATGTGCGCGGCGCGGCTTTCCACGTCACCAGCCGCGCGCCGGGTCTCGGCCTTCTATGTCAGTTTCTTCCGCGGCGTGCCGCTGCTGGTGCAGCTGCTGATCTCCTATTACTGCCTGCCGCTGGTCGGCATCAACGTGCCGTCCTCTGTGGCGGCGGTGGGCACGCTCGCCCTGTGCACCGGCGCCTACATCACCGAGATCCTGCGCGGCGGCTTTCTCGGCATTCCGGCCGGGCTGATCGAGGCGGCGCGGATGGTCGGGCTGTCGCGGACGCAGATCCTCACCCGCATCGAGGTGCCGCTGGCGGTGCGCTTCACGCTGCCCTCGCTCGTCAACGAGACGACGATGATGGTGAAGGCCTCCTCGCTGATCTCGGTGGTGGGGGTGCTGGAGCTGACCCGGCTCGCCCAGAACATCGCCACCTCCACCTTCCAGCCGCTGGAGATCTATCTCACCGCCGGGGCGATCTATTTCGTCATCAACGGCGTCATCACCCTGCTCGGCGCGCTGCTCGAAAGCCGCTTCCAGCTTGAGGCGGCGCGATGACCTTCAATCCGGCCATCCTCCTCGACAACTGGCGCGACCTGCTCGACGGGCTGGTGCTGACGCTCCTGATCTGGGTGGTGGGCACGGTGCTCGGCCTCGCCATCGGGCTCGTCGTCGCCACGCTGCAGCTCTTCACCAATCGCTGGGTGGCGGCGCCGCTGACCTTCTACGTCGCGCTGATGCGGGGCACGCCGTTCCTGATCCAGCTCTTCGTCATCTATTATGGCGGACCTTCCTTCGGGCTCGACCTGTCGCCACTGACCGCCGGCATCTGCGGACTGGCGCTCTATGGCGGGGCCTATTTCGCCGAGATCTTCCGCGCCGGCTTCGTCTCCGTGTCGCCGGGCCAGATCGAGGCGGCGCGGATGATGGGGATCGGCCGGCTCGACATCGTGCGCCACGTGCAGCTTCCCCAGATGCTGGTCATCATCCTGCCGGCGCTCGCCAACATGACGGTGCTGCTGTCGAAGGAGACGGCGGTGCTCTCGGTCATCACCGTGAACGAGCTGACCTCGGTGGTGCAGTCGATCGGCTCCACCACCTTCGCCTTTGCCGAGACGCTGCTGTTCCTCGCGCTCGTCTACTGGGCGCTGCTTGAAATCGTCACCGCCGCCGCGCGCCGGCTGGAGAAGCGGGTCGGCCGCTTCATGCTGCGCGCGCAGGGCTGACCGGAAAGGGCGGATATGAGCGAAGGGCCGATCATCGACGTGCGCGGCGTGTGGAAGCGCTTCGGCGCGACCGAGGTGCTGAAGGGCATCGACCTGTCGATCAACAAGTCGGACGTCACCTGCATCATCGGGCCGTCCGGCTCGGGCAAGTCGACCCTGCTGCGCTGCATCGCTTTCCTCGAGGAATACAGCGAGGGCGAGATCTACATCGAGGGCGAGCTGCTCGGCTTCGCGCAGGAGGGCGGCAAGCGCCGGCGCGTTTCCGAGGCTGAGGTGGCGCGGGTGCGGCGCAATGTCGGCTTCGTGTTCCAGCAGTTCAATTTGTGGCCGCACATGACGGCGCTGGAGAACGTGGCGGCGCCGCTGCGCCTCGCGCGCGGGATCGCGGGGGACGAGGCGGCACGGCGCGCCGGCGCGATGCTGGAGAAGGTCGGCCTGTCGGCGCGGGCGGGCGCTTATCCCAGCCAGCTCTCCGGCGGCCAGCAGCAGCGCGTCGGAATCGCCCGCGCGCTCGCCATGGAGCCGCACATCATGCTGTTCGACGAGCCGACCTCGGCGCTCGACCCGGAGCTGGTGGGCGAGGTGCTGCAGGTGATGCGCGACCTCGCCGGCGAGGGCATGACCATGGCCGTGGTGACTCACGAGATGGGCTTCGCGGCGCAGGTGGCGGACACGGTGGTGTTCCTCGACCACGGCCGGATCGCCGCGAGCGGCTCGCCGGAAGAGGTCTTCCGCCGCGACCCGAACCCGCGTCTGCGCCAGTTCCTGCAGAACTATTTCGACCGCAACGTCTTCTGGCAGTCGGAGGAAGGGGCGGCGTCCTGAAGGCGGAGGGCGCCCCCGTCTTTCGACTTGTTGCGGTGCTGCGGGGCTTGTGGATACACTTGCATATTCAAATAGTTTCGGAAGACATCTGCGTCATCCGATGAGAACAGTCGGGGAACAGGAGAGACCTATGCAGCATCCCGCTCGGCGGTACGCCGTGATACGCGCCGTCCGGCTCGCCGCCCTCGGCGTCGCCACCTCCCTGGTCGCCTCCATGGCGTTCGCGGGGCTCGGCCATGCCGAGGACCTGCTCGCCAAGGTGAAGGCCAAGGGCGAGCTGACGGTCGGCACCGAACTGCAGTTCGCGCCGTTCGACTTCATCGAGGACGGCAAGCAGGCGGGCATGAACAAGGAGATCTTCGCGGAGATCGGCAAGGATCTCGGCGTCAAGGTCACCTTCCTCGACCTGCCGTGGCCGAGCGTGCTGCCGGGGCTCGAGGCCGGCAAGTTCGACATGGTGGCGGGCCCGGCGACCATCACCAAGGCGCGCATGGAGCGCTACCGCTTCACCTCGCCGATCGCCGACGCGACGGTGGCGATCCTGAAGAAGAAGGGCGACGGCTCGATCACCAAGCCGCAGGACATCGCCGGCAAGAAGGTCGGCTCGGGCAAGGCGACCGCCCAGCTCGCCCAGCTCCAGGAATTCGCCAAGACGCTGTCGCCGGAGCCCACCATCCAGGAATATATCGACTTCAGCCAGTCCTATGCGGACCTCGGCGCCGGCCGCATCGTGGCGGTGGCGAACTCGCTGCCGAACATCGCCTTCCTCGCCAAGCAGAAGCCCGACGTGTTCGAGGTGGTCGAGCCGCCCTTCGGCAAGCCGGTCTATTTCGGCTTCATCGGCACCAAGGCGGAGGACGCCAAGTCGCTGATGGACGCGGTGGACAAGGTCATCATCGCCATGAAGCATGACGGCCGGCTCGCCGCGCTGCAGAAGAAGTGGTTCGGCACCGCCATGTCGACGCCCGACTACGTGACCGAGGCGAGCTTCTGAGGCACGCGCCTTCCGCATCGATCGACGGGGGCCGCGGCGCGAGGGTGCCGCGGCCCTTCGTATTTCGGGCGTAGCTCAGCCCTGGGGCGAGAAGCGGGCGACGAGATCGTAGAGGTCGCCGCGAAAGATCTGCCGCACGAAGGTGACCGTGGCATTGGCGCGCCAGGTGCGGCGCTCCAGCGTGAGGCAGGCCGTGCCCTTGGGGACGGCGAGCGAATTCGCCACGCGGGCGGAGGCGTTGACCGCGCTGATGCGGTGCTCGGCCTCGGTCCACGGCACGTGGCGCAGCAGCCAGGAGCCGGGCGGCTCGGCGCTGAAATCGACCTTCGCCGCCTCCGGCACGGTGTCGAGGCCGATCAGCCGCTCCTCCAGCGCGAAGGGGCGCCCATTTGCGAGATGGCGGCAGGAGAGGTCCAGCACCTCGGCGCCGGCGGCGAGCGCCGTCTCCAGCCGGTCCTCGGCGGTGGCGCGGCGGCGCCGGCTCGAAATCAGCTCGTAATCGTAGATCTCGCCGCGCGCGGCGATCTCGACCGGGATGTCCGGGATGCGCAGCACCGCCGAATGGATGCGCGGCTGCGCGACGAAGGAGCCGGCCCGACGCCGCCGCTCGATCAGCCCGGCGCCCACCAGCCCGGCGATGACCTTGTTGACGGTCATGCGGGCGCAGCCATACTGCGCCATCAGCTCGTGCTCGAACGGGATTCGATGCCCGGGCGGCCATTCTCCGGAGAGGATGCGCGTCTCGAGGTCCGCGCGGATGCGCTGGTGGAGCGTCGTAGCGGGCGCAGCCGCCTTGGCAGGCTCGGTCTGGACTGTCACTGCGCGTCGCTCCCTCTCGCCCGATAGGGGTAGGGGAGTTTAACGCAACCTCCCAATATGTATAGACATAAATGCGGCAGGCTGCGGCGCGGACGCCGCCGCCTCAGTTGATCGGCCCCATGATGAAGTCCGGCAGCCAGGTGGCGATGCCCGGGAAGATGCTCAGGATCAGGATCCCCAGCATCATCAGCAGCACATAGGGCAGGGCGCCGCTCAGCACCTGGCTGGCCGGCACCTGCGGCGCGATCGCCTTCACCACGAACAGGTTGAGCCCCACCGGCGGGGTGATGAGGCCGATCTCCATGTTGATCGTCAGCACCACCGCGAACCAGTAGGGGTCGAAGCCCGAGGAGACGATGATCGGGTAGAGCAGGGGCGCCGACATCACGATGATCGCCACCGGCGGCAGGAACATGCCGGCCAGCAGCAGGAACAGGTTGACCACCCCCATCAGCACCCAGCGGTTCACCTCCAGCGCGGCGATCGAGGAGGCGACGGTCTGGGTGATGAAGAGCGAGGACAGCGCGAAGGCGAACAGCTCCGCCGACGCCATGATCATCATGATCATCACGCTCTCGCGCAGCGTGGTCGAGAAGATGTCGATGATCGGCTTCGGCCGGCACAGCCGGTACATGATGATGACGACGCACAGGGTGAGGAAGGCGCCCGCGCCCGCCGCCTCGGACGGCGTCGCCACGCCGCCATAGAGCACGTAGAGCGTGCCGAGGATGATGATCAGGAACGGGGCGACCTTCGGCAGGGCGACGAGCTTCTGCGAGAAGGTGAAGCGGGTCGCCTGCTGGTCGAAGCGGAAGCCCTTGCGCCGGCAGTCGAAGAGCGCCCAGCCCATGAACATGGCGGTGAGCATGAGGCCCGGCATGACACCGGCCAGGAACAGCCGGCCGATCGAGGTCTCGGTGGCGATGCCGTAGACGATCATCGTCACCGAGGGCGGGATGAGGATGCCGAGCGTGCCGCCGGCGCAGATCGAGCCGGTCGCGACCGTGGCCGGATAGCCGCGCTTGAGCATCTCCGGCACGCCCATCTTGCCGATGGCGGCGCAGGTGGCCGGGCTCGAGCCGGTCATGCCGGCGAAGATGGCGCAGGCGCCGATGTTGGAGAGCACCAGCCCGCCCGGCACCCGGCTCAGCCAGCGGTCGAGCGCCTCGTAGAGGTCGCGCCCGGCCGGGGTCGCGGCGACCGCCGCGCCCATCAGCACGAACATCGGGATCGACACATAGGCGAGGTTGGCGATGCCCGAGAACATGGTCTCGGCCAGCACGTCGAACACGCCGATGCCGTTCGCCATCACGAGCCCGCCAATGGCGGTGAGGCCGAGCGCGAAGGCGATCGGCATGCCGGTCGCCAGCAGCGCCAGCAGCAGGCCGATGACGAGCATGCCCGAGGAGGTGGGGGAGAGGTTCATCATGCCCGTTCTCCCGCCTCGAGGGGGGCGCAGACGCGGCGGATGATCTCGGCCACATATTGCAGCGACAGCAGCGCGAAGCTGACGGGAAGCGGGAGCAGCGGGATCCACAGCGTGATCGCCGCGACCGACGAGGTGTGCCAGTCGTTCACATAGGCCTCGTGGAAGAACATGGCGCTGGCGACCGTCATCGACAGGGCGAAGAGGAGCCCCAGCAGCGCCCCGGTAATGCCGAGCAGGCGCTGCACGGGCGGGGCGAACATCAGCTCGATCACGTCGACGCCCACATGGCCGCGCGTGTGCAGCACATAGGGCGAGCCGAGGAAGACGGCGGCGGTCGCGGTGAAGACCACGAAGTCGGTCTGCCAGATGGTCGGGGCGCGGAACACGTAGCGCAGGAAGATCATCTCGCAGATCACCAGCATGGCGGCGACCAGCATCAGGCCGGCGAGAATGGCGGCGGCCTTGGAGATGAAATCGACCGTTCGCAGGAACAGGCTTAGCATCGGGGCGCTTTCGTGCGTGGAGGTGGGCTCGTTCGCTGCGGGCGGCGGCGCGGGCCGGCTGCCGCTCAGGGCAGGCCGGCCCGCCGGATCAGGCGGCAGCGGGCGGTCCCGCACGCGCCGGGCGTGCGGGACCCGGCTCGGTCACTGGACGGCTAGGGCCTTCTTGATCAGCTCGTCGCCACCCTTCACCTTCTCGGAGAAGTTCTTGTAGGCGCTCTCCTGCGCGACCTTCAGCCAGGCGTCGTAGTCGTCGGACGACATCTCGACCACCTCGACGCCGGCGCCCTTGAAGGTGTCGACCAGCTTCTTGTCGGCGTTGCGCACTTCCTTGGCGAACCAGTCCTGCGCCTTCTTGCCGGCGGCGAGGATCGCCTTCTGCTGGTCGGGGTTCAGGCGGTCGAAGACGCGCTTCGACATCAGCACCGGCTCATACATGAACCACAGCGCGTTCTCGCCCGGCGCGGTGAGGCACTTGACCTGCTCGAACAGCCGGTAGGAGACGAAGCTCGCCGAGGAGGTGTTGGTCGCGTCGAGCACGCCGGTCTGCATGCCCGAATAGATCTCGGAGGAGGGCATGGAGGAGATGGAGGCGCCGGCGGCTGCCAGCATCTGCTCGAAGGCCGGGCCGGCGGCGCGCGTCACCTGGCCTTTGATGCTGTCCGGATTGGTGATGCAGGCCTTCTTCGAGGCGAAGGCGCCCGACAGCCAGGCGTCGGAGATGACGATGGCGCCGTTGTCCTCGATGATCTTCTTGATTTCCTGCATGAAGGGCGAGTCGTTCAGCCGCTCGGCGCGGTCGAAATTGCGCACCAGCCCCGGCATCAGCGTGGCGGAGAACTGGGGCACGCGGCCGGACGCGTAGTCGAGCGGGAAGCTCGTGATGTCGAGCTGGCCCTTGGTCAGGGCGCCCCACTGCTCGGTCGGCTTGAAGAGCGAGGAGCCGGGGAAGACCTGGATCTTGAGGCCGACATTCGCCGCGTCGACGTCGCGGGCGATCATCTGCACCATTTCGTCGCGCGGATCGCCCTTGCCGCCCGGAAACTGGTGCGAGGCGCGGAGCGTGATGTCCTGCGCGAAGGCGGACGAGGCGAAGGCGAGGGCGCAGCTGAGCGCGAGGGCGCGCGTAACGGAACGCGTTCCGGTCATGATTTTCCTCCTTGTCGGCCCGCCGGTCGGCGGACGGATGGCGTTTCCTGCTTCGTTGTCGTGTCGCGGCGGTTGATCCGCCGTCGACGTTTTCTCCCGCCCGGGGGCGGCAGTATTTCAGGCACTGTGTCGATAGATATCGCGATAGGTGTCCCTGAGTATGTTCTTCTGCACCTTGCCCATCGTGTTGCGCGGCAGCTCGGAAACGAAGAACACCCTCTTGGGTTGCTTGAAGCGGGCGAGGCGGCTCTCGAGCGCCTTCTGGATCGCCTGCTCGGACAGGTCGGCATTGCCGGCCGGCACCACGACGGCGGTGACGCCCTCGCCGAAATCGGGGTGCGGGACGCCGATCACGGCGCTTTCCAGCACGCCGGGCAGGGCGTCGATCTCGCCTTCCACTTCCTTCGGGTAGACGTTGAAGCCGCCGGTGATGACGAGGTCCTTGCCGCGGCCGACGATGTGGACGTAGCCCTGCTCGTCGATCTTGCCGAGGTCGCCGGTGATGAAGAAGCCGTCGTGGAACTCGCTCGCCGTCTTCTCCGGCATGCGCCAGTAGCCCTTGGTGACGTTGGCGCCCTTCACCTCGATCATTCCGATCTCGCCTTCGGGCAGCTCCCGGCCGGTCTCGGGGTCGACCACCCGCAGGCTGATGCCGGGCAGCGGGAAGCCGACCGTGCCGGCGATGCGCTCGCCCTCATAGGGGTTCGAGGTGTTCATGCCGGTCTCGGTCATGCCGTAGCGCTCGAGGATTGCCTTGCCGGTGCGCTCGCGGAAGGCGCGGTGGGTCTCAGCCAGCAGCGGCGCCGAGCCGGAGATGAACAGGCGCATATGGCCGGCCGCCTCGGGGGTCAGGCCCGGCTGGTCGAGCAGGCGGGTGTAGAAGGTGGGCACGCCCATGAGGCAGGTCGCCTCCGGCATCAGGTCGATGACCTCGCGCGCGTCGAACTTCGAGCGGAAGAACATCGACGCGCCGGCGAGCAGCACGACATTGGCACCGACGAACAGGCCGTGGGTGTGGAACAGGGGCAGCGCGTGGATCAGCACGTCGTCGGCGGTGAAGCGCCAGTAGTCCCTCAGCGTCAGGGCGTTCGACAGCAGGTTGCCGTGCGTGAGCATGGCGCCCTTGGCGCGGCCCGTGGTGCCGGAGGTGTAGAGGATGGCGCCGAGATCGTCCGGCCCGCGCGGCACGTCCTCGAACGCGTCCGGGAAGCCGGCCGCCGCCTCCATCAGCGAGCCGCCGCCATCGGCGCCGATGGTCTCGACGCAGGGCACGCCGAGCTCGCCCGCCAGCGTCCGCGCCTCAACCTCGATCTCCGGCCGGCAGACGAACATGGTCGGCTCCGCGTCGGAGAGGAAGTAGCGCACCTCGTTCAGCGTGTAGGCGGTGTTGAGCGGCAGATAGACGGCGCCCGCCCGCACGGCGGCGAGGTAGAGCGCGAAGGCCGGCCAGGACTTGTCGACCTGCACCGCGATCCGGTCGCCCGGCTTCACGCCGCGCGCGACCAGAAGGCCGGCGAGGCGGGCGGAGAGCGCGAAGGCGTCGCCATAGCTCACCACGCTGCCGTCGGCGAGCCGGGCGAGCGGCCTGTCGGGCGCGGGGGCGGCGGCGCGGATGGCGGCGAAGAGGTGGTTCTTGGACACGATGTCGTTCATGCTCGTTCTCAGGAGACCGGCACCAGGGCGCGCGAGCTCGTATCGGCCTTGACCAGCTTTCGCACGGCCGGACTCGCCACGACCTCGCCCTTGCCGGCAAAGGCTTCGTGGTTCCGTTCGATGTCGGAAAGGATATAGCGGTAATTGACCATCAGTCCCGCCGCCTGGGCGACGCCCTTGGGCGAGAGGTCGCCCATCGGGTTGATGCGCTCGAGCCGGGCACCGTTGCCGAGATGGAAACGCGCCACCGGATCGACCGGCTTGCCGTTGGGGCTGCGCGCGGCGAGGAAGTAATAGGCGGCGAGCGGGCCCAGAACGGCGCCGAGCTCGGCGCGGCGCTCGGCGTTTTCGGGCCAGTCCGGCGTGTCGAGCGGCTCCAGCGCCTTGCGGTCAGCACTCGTCAGCACGGTGCTGTGCTCGGCCTTGCGCTCGCCCTCCAGCCATTTGCGGAAGCCGGGCACGGGGGAGAGGGTGACGAAAGTGGTGAGCGAGGGCAGCTCGCGGGAGATTTCCTCCACCACCTGCTTGATCAGGAAATTGCCGAAGCTCACCCCGCCCAGGCCGCGCTGGCAGTTGGAGATGGAATAGAAGACGGCGGTGTTCGCCTCCTGCGGCGTCAGGTGCCGGCGCGACTGGTCGAGCACGGGGGCGATGGCGCCCGGCGTCTCCCTGGTCAGCGCGACTTCCACGAAGATCAGCGGCTCGTCGACCAGCGCCGGATGGAAGAAGGCGTAGCAGCGCCGGTCCGGGCTGTCGACGCGGGCGCGCAGGTCGTCCCAGTCCCGGATCGCGTGAACCGCCTCGTAGCGGATGATCTTCTCGAGCACGTTGGCCGGCGTCGACCAGTCGATCCTGCGCAGCACGAGGAACCCCCGGTTGAACCAGGACGAGAACAGATGCGCGAAGTCGCGGTCGACCACGGCGAGCTCCGGCCGCTGCCTCAGCACGTCCATGAGCTGCTCGCGCATGCGCACCAGCGCCAGCGTCGCGCCGGGAGCGAGGTTGAAGCGGCGGAACAGCTCCTGGCGGCGGGGTTCGCTGGCGACGTGGATGTTGGCCGCGTCCGCCGGCGAGCCGGTGCGCTCATAGGTGCGGATGGCGGCGTCGAGGCGCGCGGGATCGGGGCCGAAGGCCAGCGCCAGCGCCTCGAAGAAGGCGGTGCATTCCTCGGGCTTCATGCGGGCGTAACGGTCGAGGATGTCGGCCGCCAGCGCCGCGCCGGACGCTTCGCCCTGACCCGACAGCAGCGTGTCGCAGCGGTCGATCAGCGTCTCGACCTTGGGCGCCGCACTGGTGCGGCTCGAGCGGTCGAGCAGCGTGCGGCCACGCTCCGCGATGGAGGTGAGAAGGCCTGTGACGAACGATGCGTTCGAACCCATTGCAGCTTCCCGGCACGAGGTGCCTGCCAACCCGCGGGGACGCGATCCCCGCTCGGCCGCCCGGCGTCGTGCCGTCGACGGCTGTATCAAATCAAGATCAATCGGCATTCAATGTCAACAATCATGTATACATGAAGTTGGGTCTTGCATCTTTGATTTGAATCGCGTCCTTCTTCCCAATGGAGGTAGCCCGTGCGTGGTGAGCAGACACCCAGGCTTCGCGAAGCGCTGGAGGACGACATCGTTGTCGGCCGCTTGCGGCCGGGCCAGCGGCTCGACGAGGTGGGCCTCGCCGAGCGTTTCGGCGTGTCGCGCACGCCGATCCGCGAGGCGCTGATCCAGCTCTCCGCCTCCGGCCTCGTGGAGATGCGCCCGCGGCGCGGCGCCTTCGTCACGCTGCTGGGGCCGCGCGAGCTGGTGGAATCCTTCGAGCTGATGGCGGAGGTGGAAGCCTCCTGTGCGCGCCTCGCGGCCCAGCGGCTCGGGCCGACCGACCGGGTGGCGATCTCGCGCGCCCATGACGCGTGCTGCGCCGCCGTCTCGGCGGGGGACGACGCGGCCTATTATCCGGCCAATGCGGATTTCCATGCGGCGATCTACGCCGCCACCAACAACCGCGTGCTGCGCGCCGAGGCGCTGCGGCTGCAGCTCGCCCTGCAGCCCTATCGCCGCCTGCAGCTCAAGGTGCCGCGGCGGATCGAGGCCTCGCTCGCCGAGCACGAGGCCATTCTCGACGCCCTGCTGAAGGGGGACGGCGCCACCGCCGCCGAGCGCATCCGCGCCCATGTGCTGGTGCAGGGCGAGCGCTTCATGTCGCTGCTCGCCGCCTTGCAGGACGAGACCGAGGAAACGGCCTGAATTCGTCCGCCGGAAACAGCCGTGCCGTCCGCGATGGACGCGGACGGCACGGGTCGTTCGGATGGGCCGCGACCGGCTAGCGGCGGTCGCGGCGTTTCAATGCTCTGGCGAGATCACTCGCCTGCCATCACTGGCCCGTCGTCACTGGCCTTTGGCCTTGGCCAGGAACGAGCCGTCGAAGGTCTTCGACAGGTCGATGCTCTTCGGGTCGACGCTCGGATCGGTGGTGGTGATGAGGTTGAGCGCGCTCTTCATGCTCGCCTCGTCGATGTTGCCATCGGTCGAGTAGGACTGGCGCGAGGCGTTGAACGCCTTGATGTAGAGCGACTTGTCGCCGAGCCAGTATTCCTCCGGCACCGTCGCGGCCACCTCTTCCGGCGTCGCCTTCTCCAGCCACTTCAGCGTCCGGTAGAAGGCGTTGGTGAGCGCCTGCACGGTGTTCGGGTTATCCTTGATGAAGCTCTCCTTGAAGTAGAGCACGGCGGCCGGGTTCATGCCGCCGAACACTTGCTCGGTGCCCTCGGTGGTGCGGGTGTCGACCAGGATGTTGATCTCGCCCATGTCCTGCAGCTTGGAGATAACCGGGTCGAGATGCGAGATGGCGTCGATCTCGCCGTTCTGCATCGCCGCGACCGCCGAAGCGCCGCCGCCCACGCCGATGAACGACGCGTCGTCCGGGTTCATGCCGGCCTTGCGCATCAGGTACTGCACCAGGATGTAGGTCGAGGAGCCGGGCGCGGTGACGCCGATCTTGGCGCCCTTGAGGTCGGCGACCGACTTGATCTTGTCCGCCTCGGCCTTGCGCACGCCGACGACGATGCCGGGATAGCGGCCGAGGTCGATGACGGCGCGGATGTCCTGCTTTTTCTGCTGCATGCGGATGGTGTGCTCATAGGCGCCGGTGACGCCGTCCACCGAGCCGCCGATGAGCGCCTGAAGCGACTTGGAGCCGCCGCCGAAATCGTTGATCTCGACGTTCAGGCCCGCATCCTTGAAGTAGCCGAGCCGCTCCGCCAGCGTCAGCGGGAGATAATAGAGTAGGGGCTTGCCGCCGACGCCGAGGGTGACGTTCGGCTTTTCGATCTCGCCGGCCTGCGCCGCGCCGAAGGCGGGGATCAGCAGGCTCGCGGCGAGCAGCAATGCACGCATCTTCATTGTCTTTCCTCCCTTTATTGTCGGATCCGTTGTCAGTTCTGCTCGCCGGCCGGCTGGGGCCGCCAGACGAGGAGGCGCCGCTCGACCCGGGTGACGCCGAAGTCGATGACGAGCACGAAGGCCGCGAGGATGAACATGCCGGCGAACACGCCGGTCACGTCGAACACGCCCTCGGCCTGATGGATGAGATAGCCGAGGCCGGCGGAGGAACCGAGATATTCGCCCACCACCGCGCCCACCAGCGCGAAGCCGACCGAGGTGTGCAGCGAGGAGAACATCCAGGACAGCGCCGAGGGCCAGTACACGTTGCGGAAGAGCTGGCGCTCGCTCATGCCCATCATGCGCGCATTGGCGAGCACGACCGGGCTCACCTCCTTCACGCCCTGATAGACGTTGAAGAACACGATGAAGAACACCAGCGTCACGCCCAGCGCCACCTTCGACCAGATGCCGAGGCCGAGCCACAGCATGAAGATCGGCGCGAGAACGACGCGGGGCAGGGCGTTGACCATCTTCACATAGGGGTCGAACACCGCCGCCACGGTCGGCTTGCGGGCGAACCAGAAGCCGATGACGATCCCGCCCGCCGAGCCGATCACGAAGGCCAGCACGGTCTCGGTGAGGGTGATGTAGAGGTGCTTCCAGATCGTGCCGGTCGCGAACAGCTGGTAGACGCGGGCGATGACGTCCCAGGGCTTGGAGAAGAAGAACTCCGGCAGCAGGTAATCGCCGCCGATCGGCACCGTCGCCCCGACCTGCCAGAAGGCGAGCACGGCGACCGCGACCAGGATCTGCAGGAGGAACAGCTTGGCGGGATGTATCCTCATGAGGGCATGTCCTCCCCGTAGGTCTTGGCGACTTCGGTCTTGAGCTGGTCCCAGATCTGCCGGTGCAGCGTGTGGAAGCGCGGGTCGAGCCGGATCTCTGCGGTGTCGCGCGGGCGCTCGAGGTCGATCGGGAAATCGCCGATGATGCGCGCCTCGGGCCCCGCCGACATGATGACCACGCGGTCGGACAGCGCGATCGCCTCCTCGAGGTCGTGGGTGACGAACATCACCGCCTTGCGGTCCTGCGCCCATAGCCGGAGGAGCAGCGTGCCCATGATCTGGCGCGTCTGCGCGTCGAGCGGGCCGAAGGGCTCGTCCATCAGCAGGATCTTGGGGTGGCGCACCAGCACCTGGGCGAGGCCGACGCGCTTGCGCTGGCCGCCGGAAAGCTGGTGCGGGTAGCGGTCGCCGAAACGGCCGAGGCCCACCTTCTTCAGCCAGTCCTGCGCCTGGGCGAGCGCCTCGGCGCGGCGGGTGCCGCCGATCTCGAGAGCGATCGCCACATTGTCGGCGGCCGTCTTCCACGGCATCAGCGCGTCCTGCTGGAACAGGTAGCCGGCCTTCTCGTTCAGCCCGCTCAGCGGCTCGCCGAAGATGGCGACCGTGCCGCCGGCCGGCCGCAGCAGCCCGGCGGTGGCGTTGAGCAGGGTCGACTTTCCGCAGCCGGTCGGCCCGACGATGGCGACGAACTCGCCCTCGCGCACATGCAGCGAGGTTGGCGCGACCGCCTTGAACAGCGGCTGCCCCTTCATCGCGAAGCTGATGCTCACATCATCGAGCGCCACCGCCACGGGCGCGGCGGCGACGGACGGCGGCGGCTCGGTGGCCGGCTTCCGCGCGGTGGCGGTATCCATGTCACGTCCTCCCATTCGGCGGTTCTTCTTATTTCGCGGCGAGGCGAATGTCTGCCGGTGCGGGATGAAGATCGCCGCTCCGCCCCGCCTTGGCCACCTGTCCGGGGATATCATGGCCGAGAAGGGCCGGCAGGCCCCGCGCAAGTTCGATCAGGCGTCCGAGGTCGACCCCGGTGGCGACGCCCATCTCGTCCAGCATGTGGACGAGGTCTTCGGTCGAGATGTTGCCGGTCGCGCCCGGCGCGAACGGGCAGCCGCCGAGGCCGCCCAGCGAGGCGTCGAAGCGGTCGGCGCCCGCGTCGAGCGCGGCGAGCACGTTCGCCAGCCCCATGCCTCGCGTGTTGTGGAAATGCAGCGTCAGCGGCACCGAGCCGAACCGGCGGCGGAAGGCGCCGACGAGGCTTGCCACCTGGCGCGGATTGCCCATGCCGGTGGTGTCGGCAAGCGTGACGGAATCGAGCCCGAGCGCGAGATAGGCCTCGGCGAGCCTTAGCACCTTGTCCTCGGGCTGGATGCCCTCGAAGGGGCAGCCGAAGGCGGTGGCGATGGAGCCGTTCAGCGCCGCCGGCGTGCCGCGCGCGGCATCGACGATGGTGCGGAAGGCTTCCAGCGACTGCGCCGGCGTCATGCGCATATTGGCGAGGTTGTGGGTCTCGCTCACCGACATGACGAGGTTGAGCTCGTCCATATTGGCGGCGAGCGCCTCCTGCGCGCCGCGCAGATTGGGCACCAGCGCGACATAGGTGACGCCGGGGCGACGCTTGATCGCGCCGGCCACCTCGCGCGCATCGGCGAGGTTCGGCACCGCCCTGGGCGAGACGAAGGAGGTGACCTCGATCTTCGACACGCCGGTCAGCGACAGCGCATCAATCAGTGCGATCTTTTCCTGCGTCGGCAGGAAGCGCGGCTCGATCTGCAGCCCGTCGCGCGTCACCACTTCCTGGATGTGGACGCGCTCGGGAAAGCCTTCCCAGTTCATTCGACGTCCTCCGCCTTGTCCGCGCGCTGCTGTGCGCGGGCGACGACGCCGCTCGCCACCAGCGCGTCGATCTCCCCGGGCGCGTAGCCGAGCCCAGCCATCAGCGCGGCGGTGTGCTCGCCAAGCCGCGGTCCCGGCCAGCTCACGCCGCCGGGGGTCTGCGAGAGCTTGGGCACGATGCCGGGCATCTTCACCTCAGTGCCGTCCGGCAGCTGCGAGGGAAGGATCATGTCGCGGCTGAGATACTGCTCGTCGCGCACGATGTCGGCGACCGAATAGATGCGCCCGTTGGGCACCTCGGCGCGGTCGAGGGCGGCGGTGACCTCTTCGATCGAGTGGCGGCGGGTCCAGTCCGATATGGCGCCGTCGATCTCCTCGACATGCGCCACTCGGCCGTCATTGGAGGCAAGGCGCGGGTCGCTCGCGAGGTCGTCGCGGCCGATGGCGGCCATCAGCCGGCGGAAGATGGCGTCCCCGTTGCCGGCGACGATGACATAGCTGCCTTCGGCGGTGGCGTAGGAATTGGACGGCGCGATGCCCGGCAGCGAGCCGCCGGAGCGCTCACGCACATAGCCGAGCAGGTCATATTCGGGGACGAGGCTCTCCATCATGTTGAAGACGCTCTCGAACAGCGAGACGTCGACCACCTGGCCGGTGCCGCGCCCGGACTTGATGTGCAGGAGCGCCATCAGCGCGCCCATCACGGCGTGGAGCGCGGCGAGCGAGTCGCCGATGGAGATGCCGGTGCGCGCCGGCGGTCGGTCGGGGTCGCCGGTGGTGAAGCGCATGCCGCCCATCGCCTCGCCCACCGCGCCGAAGCCGGGGCGCTCGCGATAGGGCCCGTCCTGGCCGAAGCCGGAGATGCGCACCATGACGAGGTTGGGGTTCACCTGCTTCAGCGCGTCCCAGCCGAGGCCCCAGCGCTCCAGCGTGCCGGGGCGGAAGTTCTCGATCAGCACGTCGGCGTCGCGTACCAGCCGGCGGACGATCTCCTGTCCCTCGGGCGCGCGCAGGTTGATGGCGATCGACTTCTTGTTGCGCGACTGGAGGTACCACCACAGGGAGGTGCCCTTGTGGAGCTTGCGCCATTTGCGAATGGGGTCGCCTTCGCCGGGGGCCTCGACCTTGATGACCTCCGCGCCGAACTCCGCCATCAGCCGCGCGGCAAAGGGCGCGGCGATCAGGTTGCCGAGTTCGATGACGCGGATGCCTGCGAGCGGGCCCTGCTGCCCGGCCTCACGCGGCTCCTCGTGCGGGATCGATGCCGATCCTTCCATACGCGACGCTCCTCACCGACATGCTTTTTTTCGCTCTATCGGTCGAAACGGGGCGCAGGTCCAATAGTCTTTAGACAAAGACCGTTCGCCAAACGCGAACGCTTTCATCCCACCGTGCGGCGTCCACGACGCTCCGGGCGGTCCTTGGCGCGCAGGTGCTCCAGCATCAGCCGCGCGGTCGGGGGCAGGGCCTGCACCTCGCGCACCACCAGCTTGAGCTGGCGCTGGCCCCAGCGGTCCCGCAGCGGAATTGCCTTCAATCCCATACCCTTGCCGAGGATTTCGAAAGCGCGGTCGGGGATGAGGCCGATGCCCATATTGGCCTGCACCATGCGGCAGACGGCGTCGAAGCCGGGCACGTGGACGCGCAGCCGGATGCTGCGGCCGGCAAGGTTCGCGGCGTATTGCGAGCGCAGGAAGATCGAGCTCGCGGCATGCAGGCCGATATAGTCGTGATCGAGCGTTTCCTCGAAATGCACCTCGTCGCGCACGGCCAGCGGGTGGTCTCGGTGGACCACCACCACCAACCGGTCGCGCCGGTAGCGGAAGGTCTCGAGCGCCCGGCTCTCGATGTCGCCGGCGCAGATGCCGATATCGGCCGCGCCTTCCTCGATGCCGCGCACCACCTCCGAGCTCGGGCATTCCTGCAGGTCGAAGCGCAGCAGGCTGTGCCTCTCCAGGAAGGAGGGCAGGTCCTCGGGCAGGAACTGCACGATCGCCGACAGGTTGGCCAGCATGCGCACATGCCCGCGCACGCCAAGCGAATATTCGCCGAGCTCCATGCCCATCTTCTCGATGGTGCGCATGGTGACGCGGGCGTGGTGCAGCAGCGTCTCGCCGGCCGGGGTGAGGGCCATGCCGCGCGCCAGCCGCTCGAACAGCGCGACGCCGAGAATCTCCTCGAGGTCGGCGAGGCGCTTGGAGACGGCGGAGGCGGCGATGCCCTCGCGCGCAGCGGCGCGGGTCAGCGATCCCTCTTCGCCAATGGCGATGAACAGGCGCAGCGAGGTGAGGTCCAGCCGCCGCAGGACCTGCTGCATCGCCGGGACGGAGGTCTCCGTCGGCACCGCTTCGGGCTGCGACATTCGCACGGACCCTCGTGTGAGGCAGCGACCGAGGCCGCGAGGGCGCCCACTATCGGCGCCTGCGGCCCGCGAACCAAGCGCGTTCGCGCTCAGCCGGCGGGGAGATAGCGCCGGGCGAGATGGGCCTTGAACACGCTCGCGTCGAGCGGGCGGCCTGTGGCGCGGGTCAGCAGCTCGTCGGTCTCGTAGCGCGAGCCCTGTTCGTAGATGTTGGTGCGCAGCCAGCCGACCAGCGGCGCGAAATCGCCGCGCGCGATGCCGGGCAGGGCGTCCGGCTCCGCCCGGCAGGCGGCGTCGAAGAGCTGGGCGGCAGTCATCGCGCCGAGCGTGTAGGTCGGGAAGTAGCCCCAGCCCCCGCTCGGCCAGTGGATGTCCTGCAGGCAGCCGAGGGCGTCGTTGGGCGGGATGATGCCGAGCAGATCCTTCATGCCCGCGTTCCATGCCATCGGCAGCTCGGCCAGCGGCATGGCGTCGGCGATCAGCGCCTTCTCCAGCCGGTAGCGCAGGATGACGTGGGCGGGATAGGTCACCTCGTCCGCGTCGACGCGGATGAAGCCGCGCTCGATGCGGGTGTAGCGCCGCCACAGCGCCTCCGCCTCCCAGTCCGGGCCCGAGGCGCCGAAGGCCTCGCGCATGACCGGGGCGGCATAGGCGAGGAATTGCGGGCTGCGGCAGGCCTGCATCTCCATCAGCAGGGACTGGCTTTCGTGCACGCTCATGCCGCGCGCCTGCCCGACCGGCTGGCCCATATAGGCGGCGGGGCGGCCCTGCTCGTAGAGCGCGTGGCCGGTCTCGTGGATGACGCCCATCAGCGCCTTGCTGAAATCGGTCTCGTCATAGCGCGTGGTGATGCGCACGTCATTGTCGGCGCCGCCGCAGAAGGGGTGGGTGGAGACGTCGAGCCGCCCGCGCGAGAAGTCATAGCCGAGCGCGGTCATGATCCTGGTGCCGAGCCGGCGCTGTGCCTCGACCGGGAACGGCCCTTCGAGCGGTGCCGGCGCGGGGCGGCGCGCCTGCGCGGCGAGGGCCTCCTCGGTGAAGCCGGGCAGGAAGGCGGCAAGGTCGTCGAACAGTGCGTCGATCTTCTGCGCGCGGCCGCCCGGCTCGTAGTCGTTGAGCAGCGCGTCGTAGACGCCAAGGCCGAGCCTCTCGCCCTTGGCCACGCCGGCCTCGCGCTGGAGCTTCAGCACCTCGGCGAGATAGGGCAGCAGGGAAGGGAAGTCGGATTCGGCCCGGGCCTGCCGCCATGCCATCTCGCAGGCCGAGACGGCCTTGCTGGAGGCCGCCACCAGATCGGCGGGCAGCGCGGTCTGCACGCTCCATACGCGCCGGATCTCGCGGAGATTGGCGCGCTCCCAGTCGGTGAGGTCCGCGTCGCCCTCGGCCTCGGCGAGCCAGTCGCCCAGTCGCGGGTCGACGGCCATCTCGTGCTGGAGAACGCGCAGCAGCGCCATGCTCTCGGCGCGGGCGCCGGCCGCGCCGGTCGGCATCATCGCGTCGCTGTCCCATTGCAGGATGCCGATGGCGTTCGACATGGCGGCGATGCGGTCGAAATGGCCGGACAGCGAGGCATAGGCAGACATGACGTCCATTCTCCGGGAGGCTGCGAGACGAGCCGCCTTCTTGAGCGATTTGCGCCGCGCGCACAAATGCTCTCGCCAATCCCGTCGGGTACTGTCGGCAATCCGGCGGCGGCGCTTGGGCGCGCGGCCGCCGGATGCGGTGTCAGAGCGGGGCGATGCCGAGTTTGTCGGCGAGCGCGTTCAGCTTCGCCACCAGCGGGGCGGCGAGCTGCAGGCCGTCCTTCATCCGGCGGGCGCGCCGCTCGTTGCGCTGCTCGCCCGGCAGGCGGATCTCGTCGACGCCGGGCATGCGGGCCGTGCCCTTGAGCGCCTTGCTGTGGCGCCGCAGCTCGCTTTCGAACTGGGCGCGCGGCACGAAACGCTCGATGTCGATCGCGATCACGAACTGGCCGGTGTCGGTCGGCGTGTCGGTCACCGCGTTGAAGTCGACGATGTCGAGCCCCATCGCCGCCCCGTTCAGCGTGCCGGCGAGGAAGCCGAGCATCAGCGCGAGGCCGCTCCCCTTATAGCCGCCGATCGGCAGCAGAAGGCCGTGCGAGGACTGCGCCGCGTCGATCAGCGGCCCGCCCGTGCGCAAATCGACCATCCAGCCCTCCTGCAGCGGCTGGCCCTGCATGGCGTGCTTCTTGACGGTGCCGTAGGAGACCATCGACGTCGCCATGTCGAGCATGAGCTGGCGGTCCTCGCCCATCGGCATGCCGATGGCGAGCGGGTTGGTGCCGAGCGCGGCCTCCATGCCGCCCCAGACCGCCATGTGGTTGGCGTTGGCGACCGCCGCATAGATGCCGATCATGCCGGCCTGCACCGGCATCGCCGCATAGACCGAGCCCGAGCCGGCATGATTGGAGCGGTGGCAGCCCACCCAGCCGATGCCGCTCTCGCGCGCGAGCTCGATCGCGGTATCGGCCACGCGCTTCACCACCAGGTGCCCCATGCCGTTGCCGCCGTCGACCAGCGCAGTGGCGGCGGCGGTCTTCTTCACGCTGATCTCGGCGGTCGGGTTGATGGCGCCGTCCCTGATGAGCTGGACATACTGGGGCAGGCGGAAGATGCCGTGCGCGTCGGCGCCGTTGAGATCGGCCTCGATCATCAGTTCGCCGACGATGGCGGCGTCGGCCGGCCGCATGCCGGTCGTCTCCAGCGCGCGGGCGATGAAGTCGATGAGGATCGCCGCCGGCCACGCCTGCCGGGCCGGCTGGGTCTTCAGCGCGGTCTCGCTCATCACGACATCCTCTTCAGGTGCTCGGCGGCGATCGGGCGGGTCTCGCCCGTCTCGACGATGGTGCGGGTCGCGTGCGCGTCGGCATAGGTCCAGAAGATGCGCATCTCCTCGGTGAAGGAGACGTTGATGAATCGGTGCGGCAGGTTGGCCGGCACCCAGGCCGTGTCCATCGGCTTCAGCCGGTGCTCGACGCCGTCGATGATGACGAGGGCGTCGCCCGCCAGCACCATCACGCTCTCCTCGCAATTGTGCAGGTGGAACGGCACGGCGGCGCCGGGCGCGAAGATGGTGATGCCGTTGATGAGGCTCTCGGCGCCGATGCCGGGCGTCACGAGCGGGATGGTCTTCGCCCCGCCGCCGCGGTCGGCGGGCCTTATCTCGTCGGGGCGCAATATCACGCCTTCGCTCTTCACGATGGTGTCTCCCATGGTTTCCTCCCTAGGCGGGCGGACTTGGCGTCGCGCCCTTTCGATCCCGTGCGGGTCAGACCGCGTCGCGCCGGCCTTCGGGCTCGCTCGCGGCCCGCGGCACGAGGCGGCGCGGATTGTCGAGCAGCTCGAAATCCGCGTTCATCACGATCTCGAACGATTCCTTGTAGTGCCGGACCAGCAGGTCGCTGGCCGTATCGGCGTCATGCGCGAGCGCGGCCTTCATGATCGCCTCGTGCACCTGAAGGTGGCTGCGCGTGCCGGGTGAGAGGCCGGTGCTGAGTAGGCGCCGGCGGGCGCGGTAGCGCTCACTCTGTTCGTAGAGCTTGCGGCAGAAGCCGAGCAGCCATTCATTGCCGCAGCCGGCGAGCAGCGCGAAATGGAACTCGCGGTGGGCGGCCGACCATTCCGGGGTCAGCACGAAGCTGGTCTCGTCGCGCGCCGCGCGGCTGAGATGGTAGAAGGCGAGGATCACGGACTCGCCCCAGGCGACGTCCCCGGCGGCGATGGAGAGCCGCAGCGCGGTCTCCTCCAGCACCAGCCGCGCATTGGTGATTTGCAGGAAGACATCCTCGTTGAGGTCGGCGACGAAGAAGCCGCGCTGCTCGCGCTTCTCGACCAGCCCCTCGGCGCAGAGCCGGTTCAACGCGTCGCGCATCGGGCTGAAGCCGATGCCGTAGGTGGCGTGGAGCTCGCCGACCGGCAGCTTGCGGCCCGGGGCCAGCGTGCCGTTGGTGATGTCGCGGTAGAGCTGGCGGTAGGCAGCCATCGCCAGCGACGGCGGCCTGTCGCCCTCCCGCTCCTTATCGTCCTGCTGCGCTTTCCGGCGTGACATGGCGTCGCTCGTCAACTGTGGAGGGGAATGCCGGGCACCGCGCGATCGCGGCCGGCGAAGGGGGAGGCGGTCCGGGCCGGCGCGCGCGCCCCGCGAAGGGCGAGCGCCTCGAAGCTCCGGCCGACGAGGCGCGGGTCCAGTCCCCGGGTGATGACCACGATCTCCGAGCGCGGGCGGCCCTGCGGCCAGCGGTCGAGCGTCGCCGGCGGGTCGACGAGATGACCGACGCCATGGATGACGACCGGCGCCTGCCTCTCCGCGAGATGAAGGATCGCCTTCATGCGCAGGAGATGGGCCGGGCGCAGCGAATAGAGCAGGTCCAGCCAGTCGCGCACGTCCTCCCAGCGCAGCGGCGCGTCGTGGCGGGTCGACCAGCTCTCGATGCCGTGGTGGCGCACGGATGCCGGCGCGGAGACGACAAGGCCGTGCTCCGGGCACGGCTCGCCGGGCGCATGGGCACAGAGCTCTCCGCCCTCGCAGCGCATCGCGGGGAGGCGCGCAAGCGGCGCGGCGGCGGGGGCGAGCAGGTCCCCGACATCGAAGCCCGCGCCGGAGGAGCGCACGATCTCCGCCGCCGGGTTGAGCGTCTGCAACTGCACCACCAGCGCCGAGACGGCGTTGTCGTCCACGAGGTCGCATTTGGTGACGAGCAGCAGATCCGCCTGCGCCACCTGCGCCGCTACTTCCGGCGTGTCGCCGAGCTGGCGGGCGCCGAGCACCGCATCGACGGTGACGATCACCTTTTCCAGCCGGATCCGCTCGACCAGCCCGCGCGTCGTCGTCAGCTCCTGCACGATCGGGGCGGGATCGGCGAGGCCGGTGGTCTCGATCACGATGCGCGAGAAAGCGGGCATACGCCCGGTCGCAACCTTGGCGAAAAGGTCGCCGATCGTGTCGGTGAGATCGCCGCGGATCGAGCAGCACACGCAGCCATTTTCCATCAGCAGCACGTTCTCGACCGCGCTCTGGACCAGCATCTGGTCGAGGCCGACTTCACCGAACTCGTTGATGACCAGTGCCGTGTCGGCCATGCCTGGCTGTTCCAGCAGGTGGCGGATCAGGGTCGTCTTGCCGCTGCCGAGGAAGCCCGAAACCAGATAGGCGGGGATCGCGCCCCGTCGCGCGGCGGGCGGGTGGTCGAAGGGCAGGACGGCCATCACGCGGCACCCCGGCTCCGGCCGTCGGCCGGGCAGCGCCATGCGTGTCCGGTCGGTGCCGGAAGGCTCATCACACATTCCTCGAACTCGCGCCGCGGGAGGTGCGGCCACGTCCGGCAAAAATTTATATTTTTATACCAGGGCGGAGAGAATTTGTATACTTGGCGCCAACCGAGCGGGCCGCCAGATCCGCCGAAACCAAGAACGAACGGGGAGGAAATTCATGCAGGGCGCCATATCGAAGAACATGAAGCTGCTGTCGCAGGACACGTTGAACGGCTTCGGTTCGCTGGGCGAAGGCATGAGCATGCAGATCGCCAGGGACGGCCGGCGTATCCTTTGGCTGGCCCATGAAGGGCCGCCGAAGAACTTCACCGGCGTCGACGTCAGCGACCCGCGCAAGCCGGCGGTGGTCTGCCAGACCGACCTGCCCAACCGCAACATGCGTTCGAACTCGCTGGAGGTGGTCGGCGACCTCATGGCCGTCGCCTACCAGACCTCGGAATATGGCGGTAAGCCGGCCGGCTTCGAGCTGTTCGACGTCTCCGTGCCCGAACAGCCGCGCTCGGTGTCGTTCTACGACACGTCGGGGCCGCATTCGCGCGGCGTGCACTGCCTGTGGTTCGTCGACGGGGAATTCGTGCACTGCGCGAGCGGCGCGGCCGACTTCACGCCCACCCATCCGCGCGACGACCAGTTCTACCAGATCATCGACGTGCGCGTTCCCGCCCGCCCGCGCGAGGCGGGGCGCTGGTGGTATCCCGGCACACGCATGGGCGACGAGGCCCCGCCGCCCAAGCGCCTCAACCCGCAGCCGCTCGACATGATCCGCGGGCCGGACGCGGTGCGGCTCCACAACGCCAACGTCTACCCGCAGCGGCCGGACCGTGCCTATCTCGGCTATATCGACGGCGGCGCCTTCATCCTCGACATCGCCGACAAGGCCAACCCGAAGGTCGTCGGCGCCTGGAACCCGCACCCGCCCTATCCCGGCTTCACCCACACCGTGCTGCCGCTGTTCGAGCGCGAGCTGCTGGTGGTGAGCGACGAGTGCGTGCTGGACGACGCCGGGGACTGGCCGAAGCTGACCTGGATGGTCGATGCCCGGCTGGAGAGCAATCTGGTGCCGATCTCGACCTTTCCGCTGCCGCCGGTGGAGGAGTTCGGCCACAAGGGCGGCCGCTTCGGCTCGCATAACATCCATGAGAACCGGCCGGGTCCCTCCTTCTACAGCGAGGAGATCATCTTCGGCTGCTTCTTCAATGCCGGGATCCGCATCTACGATATCCGCGACCCGTACCGCCCCGAGACCATCGCCTATTTCATCCCGCCGGGGCCGGAGAATTCGCGCGTGCCGACGGCGCAGATGAACGACATCTATGTCGACGAGCGCGGCGTCATCTATTCGGGCGACCGCTGGTCGGGCGGGCTGTACTGCCTCGAGGCGGACATCTGACGACGATGCCCGCCCTGCCGCCGGCCGACGGCTTCGCCATCTCCTACGGGCCGATCACCGATGCCGGCGAGGCCGTGCGCCAGGAGGAGGCCGCGATGCGGGCCGCCGGGGCGTGCCTCAGCCCGAGGCTCGCCCTGGTTCAGCCGGGCATGCCGGCGCTGCGCCTCAACAGCGCCGGCTGGCTGCGCGCGCCGGCCGCCGCCATCGCCGGGCTCGACGACAGCCGGGCCATGCTCGCCTTCGCCGGCGTGGCGCTGCGGCGCCGCGCACCGCTCTTCGCCGCGCCGCTGCGGGCTTTTCTCGACGACTATGTCGGCTTCGTCGCTGCGCGGGTGGAGGATGCGCGCACCGTGCTGAGCGAGCGCCTCGCGCAGGCGGGGTTCGACCCTGAGGGCGCGCTGCCGCACTATCGCGACTGGGCGTTCAGCGCCCTCCTGCCGCTTCCCGCCGCCCATGTCGGCTGGCGCGAGGAGGCGGGCGGGCCGCACGGCTTCGTGCGTTGCGACGCGGCGTTCTGGACCGGGTGCGAGCTGCTTGTCGTCTTTCTCGAAGGCGGCTCGATGCCGACGCCGCGCGAACGGCGGGCGAGGGAGCGCCTCGCCCTTCTGCCGCAGGTGCGCATTCTTCACGCGGAACGGGAGCCGGGTAGGGGGTGGACCGACGGTGCGCTCGCCGCCGCGCTGGATGGCTTCTGGGAGGGTTGCGAGCTGCCCTTCGGCCTCATCCGCCCCGCCGCGTTGCGGGACGGGCATTGGCCGCGCTGACGGCCGCGCGGCCTTGCGCCTCAGAAGTTCTTCACCGCGAGCTGGGTGTGCTCCACCTCGGGCGGCTTGACGAAATAGGGGCTGACGAGCGCGCGCCACCCCTGGAAGTCCTCCGACTCGCGGAAGCCGACCATGTGATCCTCGAGCGTCTCCCAGCTCACGAACAGGCGGTAGCGGCTCGGGTGCTCGATCGAGCGCTGGATCTCCATCCCGCGGCAGCCCTTGGCGCGCTGGAACAGCGGGCCGGCCTTGACGAAGGCCTGTTCGAACTCGGCTTCCTGGCCGGGGGTGATTTCGAGGAGAGCGATTTCGAGGATCATGTCGGGACTTTCTTCGGGCAGGTGATTGCCGGTGCCGGCTCGGCCGCACCCATACCACGTGCGCCGGCGAGGCAAAGCCGTAAAGAGAGGAGGGGCCGGCGCGCGAGGGAGCCGAATTTCGGCGCGAAATGGCCAGAACATATTGCGAACATCGAACAAAAAGGGTACGGTCCACCGAAATCCCGCCGATCCCATCTCCTACCCCTTGCGTGCGAACCGGAGCCCGGCAATGACTCAAGCGACTTTGCGACTCGTCGAAGGATCTTCCATGGACAAGGCCAAGGCGCTCGACGCCGCACTCACCCAGATCGAGCGGCATTTCGGCAAGGGCTCGATCATGCGGCTCGGCAAGAACGACCGCATAATGGAGATCGAGACCGTGTCGACCGGCTCGCTCGGGCTCGATATCGCGCTCGGCATCGGCGGGCTGCCGCGCGGGCGCGTGGTCGAGATCTTCGGCCCTGAATCGTCGGGCAAGACCACGCTGGCGCTGCATACCATCGCGGAATCGCAGAAGAAGGGCGGGGTGTGCGCCTTCATCGACGCGGAGCACGCGCTCGACCCGATCTACGCCCGCAAGCTCGGGGTCGACCTCGATGGCCTGCTGATCTCGCAGCCGGACGCCGGCGAGCAGGCACTGGAGATCGCCGACACGCTGGTGCGTTCCGGCGCGGTGGACGTGCTGGTGGTGGATTCGGTGGCGGCGCTGACGCCGCGTGCCGAGCTGGACGGCGAGATGGGCGACAACCAGCCCGGCATGCAGGCGCGGCTGATGAGCCAGGCGCTGCGCAAGCTCACCGCCTCCATCAACCGTTCCCACACCATGGTGATCTTCATCAACCAGATCCGCATGAAGATCGGCGTGATGTACGGCAGCCCCGAGACGACGACGGGCGGCAATGCGCTGAAGTTCTATTCCTCCGTGCGTCTCGACATCCGCCGCATCGGTGCGATCAAGGAGCGCGACGAGGTCGTCGGCAACCAGACCCGCGTCAAGGTCGTGAAGAACAAGCTGGCGCCGCCCTTCAAGCAGGTCGAGTTCGACATCATGTATGGCGAGGGCGTCTCCAAGATGGGCGAGCTGATCGACCTCGGCATCAAGGCCGGCGTGGTCGAGAAGTCCGGCGCCTGGTTCTCCCATGACAGCCAGCGGCTGGGGCAGGGGCGCGAGAATGCGAAGAACTTCCTGCGTCAGCATCCCGAGGTCGCCGGGCGGATCGAGGCGACCATCCGGCAGAATGCCGGCCTGATCGCCGAGCAGATTCTCGCCGGCGACGGAGGGGAAGAGGACGACGGCGCGGCCGAGGCCTGACGCCGTGCGCCATGCGAGGTTCGGGACGCGCCGCGGCCCGGCTCCCGCGCCTTTTACCTCAAGCCGGCGGGCTCGTCCGGCGCGGTTCCGGAAGCCTTCCGGAAGTCTCCCGGGGACCTTCGAAATGAGCCGGCCGGCCTTTCTGGACAAGGTCTTGGCGCATCGCTAGAACCGTGCACTCGCGCCTGCGGCGCGGGCCGGACGTCTCGCGGCGCCGGCAGTCTAGATTGCGGCGGACCGGATTCAATGAGCGGCGTTAACGAGATACGATCGACCTTTCTCGACTATTTCGCGAGGAACGGCCATGAGGTCGTGGAGTCCTCGCCGCTTGTCCCGCGCAACGATCCGACATTGATGTTCACCAATGCCGGAATGGTGCAGTTCAAGAACGTCTTCACCGGCATCGAGAAGCGGCCCTATTCGCGCGCGACCACCTCGCAGAAATGCGTGCGCGCGGGCGGCAAGCACAACGATCTCGACAATGTGGGCTACACGGCGCGCCACCACACCTTCTTCGAGATGCTCGGCAATTTCTCCTTCGGCGACTACTTCAAGGAGAACGCGATCGAGTTCGCCTGGAACCTGATCACGCGCGAGTTCGAGCTCCCGGTCGAGAAGCTGCTCGTCACCGTCTATTCGGAGGACGACGAAGCGTTCAGCCTGTGGAAGCGGATCGCGGGGCTGCCGGATTCGAAGATCATCCGCATCCCGACCTCGGACAATTTCTGGCAGATGGGCGACACGGGGCCGTGCGGTCCCTGCTCGGAGATCTTCTACGATCACGGCCCGCACATCTTCGGCGGCCCCCCCGGCTCGCCCGACGCCGACGGCGACCGCTTCATCGAGATCTGGAATCTCGTCTTCATGCAGTTCGAGCAGCTTCCGGGCGGCGAGCGCGTCAACCTTCCGCGCCCCTCGATCGACACCGGTATGGGGCTCGAGCGCATCTCGGCGGTGCTGCAGGGCACGCACGACAATTACGAGATCGACCTGATGCGCGCGCTGACCGGCGCCGTCGAGGAGATGACGGACGTTCCCGCGGACGGCCCGCAGAAGGCGAGCCACCGCGTGATCGCCGATCACCTGCGCGCCTCGACCTTCCTGGTCGCGGACGGCGTGCTGCCCTCGAATGAGGGGCGCGGCTACGTCCTGCGCCGCATCATGCGCCGCGCCATGCGCCACGCGCAGCTTCTCGGCGCGCGCGACCCGCTGATGCACCGTCTGGTGCCGGTGCTGGTGCGCGAGATGGGCCGTGCCTATCCGGAGATCGTACGCGCCGAGGCGCTGGTGACGGAGACGCTGCGGCTCGAGGAGACGCGCTTCCGCAAGACGCTGGAGCGCGGCCTGTCGATCCTCGAGACCGAGAGCGAGGGGCTGGGCGCGGGCGCCAAGTTCTCCGGCGAGACGGCGTTCAAGCTTTACGACACCTATGGTTTCCCGCTCGACCTGACCGAGGACGCACTGCGCGCGCGCGGCGTGAGCGTCGACACCTCCGCCTTCGACGCGGCGATGGAGCGGCAGAAGGCCGAGGCGCGCGCCTCCTGGTCGGGGTCCGGCGAGGCGGCGACCGACGCGGTGTGGTTCGCCGTGCGCGAGGAGGTCGGCCCGACCGAGTTCCTCGGCTACGAGACCGAGGCGGCCGAGGGCGCGGTGACGGCACTGGTCGCGCAGGGGCGCCAGGTGAAGGAGCTCTCCGCCGGCATGCAGGGCCTCGTGGTGCTGAACCAGACGCCCTTCTACGGGGAGTCGGGCGGCCAGGTCGGTGATATCGGCCGCATGGTCGGCGAGGACGATGTCGTCCTGCGCGTGCTCGGCACGCAGAAGAAGCTCGGCGACGTCTTCGCCCACGAGGTGGAGGTCGAAAGGGGCACGCTCGCCGTCGGCGCCAGTCTCGTGCTTACGGTGGACGGCGCGCGGCGCCGCGAGATCTGCGCCAACCATTCGGCGACGCATCTGCTGCACGAGGCGCTGCGCCGGGTGCTCGGCGACCATGTCGCGCAGAAGGGTTCGCTGGTCGCGCCCGACCGGCTGCGCTTCGACTTCAGCCATCCCAAGCCGGTCGACGAGGCCGAGCTCATCAAGGTCGAGGACGTGGCGAACGCCATCGTGCTTCGCAACGAGCCGGTGGTGACGCGGCTGATGGGTGTCGACGACGCCATCACCTCCGGCGCCCGCGCGCTGTTCGGCGAGAAATACGGCGACGAGGTGCGGGTGGTTTCGATGGGGACGGATGCCGGCAACGGCGCGCCCTATTCGGTCGAGCTGTGCGGGGGCACCCATGTGGCGCGCACCGGCGATATCGGCCTCATCAGCGTGGTCGGGGAGAGCGCGGTCGGCGCCGGCGTGCGGCGCATCGAGGCGATGACGGGCGATGCGGCGCGCCATCACCTCAACGCCGAGAGCCGTGCGCTGCGCGGCGCGGCGGGCCTGCTCAAGGCGCCGGTCGGCGAGGTCGAGGCGCGCATCGCCCAGCTCGTCGATGAGCGCCGCAAGCTCGAGCGGGAGCTGGGCGATGCCCGCCGCAAGCTCGCCATGGGCGGCGGCGAGGGCGACGGCGACGCGGCGCGCATGGTCGGCTCGGTCAAGCTGATGGCGCGGCAGGTGAGCGGCATCGACCTCAAGGACCTGAAGAGCCTGGTCGACGAAGGCAAGAAGCGGCTCGGCTCCGGCGTGGTGGCGATCGTCGGCGTCACCGAGGAAGGGCGCGCGGGCATCGTCGTCGGCGTCACCCCCGACCTGACCGGCACTTATGACGCGGTCGCGCTGGTGCGTCGCGGCGCCGAGGCGCTGGGCGGCAAGGGCGGCGGCGGCCGGGCGGACATGGCCCAGGCGGGCGGGCCGGACGGCGCGCGCGCGGCCGAGGCCCTGGCGGCGATCGAGAGCGCGCTGGCGGGGTGAGGCCGGGCGGGCCGGGCCGTGGGAAGGAGTGACCGGCATGGGCGCCGGCAAGGGCCAGGCCGGCTGGCGCTCGGCCATTTGGAGACGCGGCCGGCGCCGGCGCACCTATGAGGTGCTGGAACGCGACTCGCCCCAGGACAAGCTGGCCGAGAAGGTCAATTACGGCCTGATCGCCCTCATCCTGGTCAATGTGCTGACCGCGGTGCTGGAGACGGTGCCGAGCATGATGCTGCGCGAGGCCGTGCTCTACCGCGCCTTCGAGCTGTTCTCGCTGACCATCTTCGCCATCGAATATCTACTGCGCGTGTGGGTGGCGCCGGAGAACCCACGCTATCGCGGCCTGTCCGACGCGCGGGCGCGCGCAATCTATGTGCGCACGCCGGCGGCGATTATCGATCTGATCGCCTGGCTGCCCTTCGTGCTCACCATGTTCTTCGGCATCGACCTGCGCACGCTGGCGATCCTGCGGCTGCTGCGCTTCGTCAAGCTGGCGCGCTACTCGCCAGGCATGCAGTCGCTGCTGGAGGTGCTGCACAGCGAGCGCCAGTCGCTGATCGCCTGCTTCTGGCTGCTCGCCGCCGCGGTGCTGATCTCGGCCTCCGCCATGTATGTGGTGGAGGGCAACGTGCAGCCCGAGCAGTTCGGCTCGATCCCGGCGGCCATGTGGTGGGCTATGGCGACGGTGACGACGGTCGGCTATGGCGACACCTATCCGGTGACGCTGGCCGGGCGCGTCGTCGCGGCGCTGACCATGATCACTGGCATCATCATGATCGCCCTGCCGGTCGGCATCATCGCGACCGCCTTCGTCGACGTGATCAAGCGGCGCGACTTCATCATCACCTGGGGCATGGTGGCCCGCGTGCCGCTCTTCGCCGACCTCGACGCGCGGGGCATCGGCGAGATCCACAAGGCGCTGTCGGCGCACACCGCCCAGCCGGGCGAGCTCATCGTGCGCCGCGGCGACGAGGCCACGTCGATGTATTTCATCGCCTCCGGCGAGGTGGCGTTGGAGTTCGCGGACGAGACGGTCGTGCTGTCGGACGGGCAGTTCTTCGGCGAGATGGCGCTCATGCAGCACGCGCGGCGGGCGGCGACGGCGCGGGCGCGCACCCGCGCCATGCTGCTGATGCTCAACGCGCGGGACCTGGCGGACGTCATCTCGCGCCACCCGGAGATCGGCGAGCGCATCCGCGCGATGATCAATGACGACGAAGGGCTGCGGGCGGTGCGGCACCGGGTCGACATCGCGGTGCCGGAGCTGCCCGGCAAGGGCGACGCGGCGGACGGCTGAGCGCCCGCCGCGCAGGTTCGCGCGTCAGGCGAGCGCCTTGCGCAAATTGTCGGAGATCTTGTCGAGGAAGCCGGTGGTGGACAGCCACTTCTGGTCGGCGCCGACCAGAAGGGCGAGGTCCTTCGTCATGTCGCCGCTCTCGACCGTGTCGACGCACACCTTCTCCAGCGTGGAGGCGAAGGCGGCGAGCTCGGCGTTGTTGTCGAGCTTGGCGCGATGGGCGAGGCCGCGGGTCCAGGCGAAGATCGAGGCGATGGAGTTGGTCGAGGTCTCCTTGCCCTTCTGGTGCTCGCGGTAGTGGCGCGTCACCGTGCCGTGCGCGGCCTCGGCCTCGACCACCTTGCCGTCCGGCGTCATCAGCACCGAGGTCATCAGGCCGAGCGAGCCGAAGCCCTGCGCGACGATGTCCGACTGCACGTCGCCGTCGTAGTTCTTGCACGCCCAGACGTAGCCGCCGGACCACTTCAGCGCCGAGGCGACCATGTCGTCGATCAGCCGGTGCTCGTACCAGATCTTGTTCTTCTCGAACTCGGCCTTGAACTCGGTCTCGTAGATGTCCTGGAAGATCTTGCGGAAGCGGCCGTCATACTGCTTCAGGATGGTGTCCTTGGTCGACAGGTACACCGGGTACTTGCGCATCAGGCCGTAGTTCAGCGAGGCGCGGGCGAATTCGGTAATCGACTCGTCGATGTTGTACATCGACATGGCGACGCCCGAATCCTTGAACTTGTAGACTTCGTGCTCGATCGTCTCGCCGTTCTCGCCCACGAACTTGATGGTGAGCGTGCCCGGGCCCGGGACGGTGAAGTCGGTGGCGCGGTACTGGTCGCCGAAGGCGTGGCGGCCGACGATGATCGGCTGGGTCCAGCCGGGCACGAGGCGGGGCACGTTCTTGCAGATGATCGGCTCGCGGAAGATCACGCCGCCGAGGATGTTGCGGATGGTGCCGTTCGGCGAGCGCCACATCTTCTTGAGGCTGAACTCGGTGACGCGGCCGGCGTCCGGGGTGATGGTGGCGCATTTCACGCCGACGCCCACGCGCTTGATGGCCTCGGCGGCATCGACGGTGACCTGGTCTTCGGTGGCGTCCCGGTTCTGGACGCTGAGGTCGTAATATTCCAGATCGATGTCGAGATAGGGATGGATCAGCTTGTCCTTGATGTACTGCCAGATGATCCGGGTCATCTCATCGCCGTCGAGTTCGACGACCGGATTCGCCACCTTGATCTTCGCCATGAATAGCCACCTCGCACGGAAATCGTTGTCGGAGGGTCGGCGTCGTGTCCGCGCGGCAGACGCCGGGTGCGCGGGTGATAGCGCGCCTCGGATCGGAGGGAAAGCATGCGGCGGGCCAATTTTCGACCAATCGGGCGATCGGCACGATTTATTGCCGCGGCGTGCCGCGCGCGGCGGCCGCTTCGCATCGCCGCCCGCAACCTCTATATCAGCGAGCTTTCGGCGCCGGACGGAGCGGCGCCCGTGCGGAGAGGAGACGAGCGATGCCCGGCGCCGGGACGGACAGCACCAGGCCATGGCCGGAGGGCGGACCGGTGGTCATTCTGGTCGAGCCGCAGCTCGGCGAGAATATCGGCTCGGCCGTGCGGGCGATGGGCAATTTCGGCCTGTCGCGGCTGCGCATCGTCAATCCGCGCGAGGGCTGGCCGAACCCCAAGGCGGTGACCTTCGCCTCCGGCGCCGACCGCATCCTCGATGAGGCGGAGATCTTCCCCGACCTGCGCTCGGCTGTGGCGGATCTCAACTTCCTCGCCGCCGCGACGGCGCGCGAGCGGGGGATGCAGAAATCGGTGATCGGCGCCGATACCATGGCGGTCGAGACCGCCTCGCGCATCGCCGCCGGCGACACGGTGGGCATACTGTTCGGGCGCGAGCGTACCGGCCTTTATACGGAGGAGGTGTCGCTCGCCGACGTCATCCTCACCCTGCCGGTCAATCCCGCCTTCGCTTCGCTCAATCTCGGCATGGCGGTCGCGGTGGTGAGCTATGAGTGGTTCAAGCTCGCCTCCGAGGGCACGCTGCCGTTCCAGCAGCCGGACCGCTATGCGCTCGCGGACAAGGGCGACCTCTACGCCTTCTTCGACCATGTCGAGCGCGAGCTCGACGCGGCGATGTTCTTCCGCTCCAAGGAGAAGCAGCCGGTCACCACCCGCAACATCCGCAACATCTTCCACCGGCTGGGGCTGACCCGGCAGGATCTGGCGACGCTGCACGGCATGGTGGCGGCGCTGGTCGAGGGGCGGGAGACGCGCGCCGCGCGCACCGCCGCGCGTCTGGGCGGCCGGCGCGGGCCTGCCGGGAGCGACCCGGAGGCGCCCGACGTCGAAGCGGAAGGAGAGGCCGGGACGGAGCGCTGAAAGAAAGATTCCGTTCACCAGGATGCGTCACAATCCTGCCGGGATGGAGGACATCAGATGCGTATCGAGGCTTCACCCGTTTCCGGTCTGGATCCCGCCGCGCGGGGCGCCTCGCTCCGTTCCTCAGGGCCGTCCCAGGTTTCCGCGCTCGTGTCTTCCGCGCCGTCCCACCCGCCCGCGAGCGCGCTGCGTGCGCCGACCATTCTGGTCTTCGATTCCGGCCTCGGCGGGCTTTCCGTGTTCCGCGAGCTGGCGCGCACGCGGCCGGATGCGCGCTTCGTTTACGCAGCGGATGACGCCGGCTTTCCCTATGGCGGGCGCGAGGAGGGGGCCCTCGTCGCGCGCGTCCTCGGGGTGATGGACGCGCTCATCGCGCGCATCGGGCCCGACGCCGTGGTGATCGCCTGCAACACCGCCTCGACGCTGGTTCTGCCCGCCCTGCGGGCGCGCTACCCCATTCCCTTCGTCGGCACGGTGCCGGCCATCAAGCCGGCCTGCGAGGGCTCGCTGTCGCGGCAGGTGAGCGTGCTGGCCACCCCCGGCACCGTGCACCGCGACTATACGCAGGCGCTGATCCGCGACTTCGCCGGCGGCTGCGCCGTCAATCTGGTCGGCAGCGCGCGGCTCGCGGCGCTCGCCGAGGCGGCGATGCGCGGCGAGGAGGTGGCGGACGAGGAGATTGCCGCCGAGAGCGCGCCGGCCTTCCTGCGCGAGGGCCGTGCGCGCACCGACACGATCGTGCTGGCCTGCACCCATTATCCACTGATCCTCGACCGGCTGGAGCGACTGGCGCCGTGGCCAGTGCGCTGGATCGACCCGGCGGCGGCGATCGCCCGGCGGCTGAGCTCGCTCATCGGGCCGGTCGCCTTCGCGGCGAGCCCGGCGCCGCTGCGCCTGTTCTCCACCGGCGCGCCTCTCGACGCGGCGCTGGTGGAGCGTATCGTCGGGCGCCCGGCGCGGGCGGGAGAGCTGGTGCCGGCGGTGCCCGAGCCGGCCTGAGGCGTCGACAATCTTTGGCGCGGTAGTCCGGCGCCTTGCCGACGACACGATCCGTCCCCAGCATGACGCAGCGGCGGCAATGGCCGGAGGAGGAGATTCGCCCCGTGAGCGACGAGCATGAGAGCGGCCTCGGCACGGCGCGGCGGGGAGCGTTGTCCCGCCGCGGGCTGCTGATTGGGGCGGGTGCGCTGGCGCTTGCCGGCGGCGCCTCGCCGGCCGTTGCGCAATCGGCCAAGCAGCCTTTTTCGGTATGGGTGGCGGAGTTCCGGGCCAAGGCGCGGGCGCGCGGCATCACCGACGCGGTCTATGACCGGGTGACGCGCGGGCTGCAGCCGGACCTCTCGGTCTATGCCAAGGACCGCGCCCAGCCCGAATTCCGCGAGGAGCTCTGGCAGTATCTGAACCGGCGGATTTCCGAGTGGCGGCTGATCACCGGCCGGGCGGCGGCCAAGGAGAACGCGTCGCTGCTGAAGCGGCTGAAGGCCGATTACGGCGTCGAGCCGGATGTGCTGCTCGGCCTGTGGGGCATGGAGAGCGCCTTCGGCGAGCTCGTCACCGATCCCGACCACATGCATCCGGTCTTTCCCTCGCTCGCCGCGCTCGCCTGGGGCGAGCCGCGCCGGCGGCGCTACTGGGAGACCGAGTACCTGAACGCGCTGGCGATCGTCCAGCGCGGCTGGGGCAAGCCGGAGGGCATGCTCGGCTCCTGGGCCGGCGCAATGGGCCACACCCAGTGGATGCCGGAGGTGTGGCTCAATCTCGGCGTCGACTATGATGGCAACGGCTATCCCTCGCCCTATTCGGTGGCCGACGCGCTGGCGGGCAGCTCGCGCTACCTCATCAAGCGCGGAAGCTACCAGCGTGGCCTGCCCTGGGGCTTCGAGGTGACGATGCAGGGCGTCGACGACAAATATGCCGACGCGCGGCGCTGGCGCACGGTCGCCGACTGGGCCAAGCTCGGCGTGCGGCCGGCGGGCGGGGGACGCTTCGCCTATCCGAAGGCGCGGGCGCGCCTGTGGGCGCCGGTCGGCACCGACGGCCCGTGCTTCCTGCTGACGCAGAACTTCTACGCGGTGCGCAGCTACAACCCGTCGATGAACTACGCGCTCGCCGTCTGCCATCTCGGCGACCGGGTGCTGGGCGGCGGCGATTTTGTCACCCCCTTCCCGGGCGGCGAGCGGGCGCTGACGCTGGCCGAGGTGCAGGAGGTGCAGCGCCGCCTGACGCGGATCGGGCTCGACACGGGCGGCGTCGACGGGCGCGTCGGCAACATGACGATGGGCGCGGTCGCCACCTTCCAGCGCCGCATGGGCGTGAAGCCGGACGGCTATGCCGGGCTCGACGTGCTGGCGGCGCTGAGAAAGGCGCACTGAGGGCGGCGGGCCGGGCCGCGCACCTTGACCTTTCGTCCGTTTCCCACTATGCACCCGCCACTCGCGGGGCTGTCCAACGGCCCCGCGTGGTGTTTCACGCACCCGTGGATGCCTCCGGCGCGTTCGGAGGGGTCCTGTCGGCCCTCAGGGAATAATCCCGAGGGGCAGAGGAGGGGGCGCGATCCAAACGCAACATGATGCGAAGAGGACCTGCGCATGAGCAAGCGCGTTTCGGCCAAGCACAAGCTTGACCGCCGTATGGGCGAAAACATCTGGGGCCGTGCCAAGAGCCCTGTCAACAAGCGTGAATACGGCCCCGGCCAGCATGGCCAGCGCCGCAAGGGCAAGCTCTCCGACTTCGGCGTGCAGCTGCGCGCCAAGCAGAAGCTCAAGGGCTATTACGGCTCGATCGGCGAGAAGCAGTTCTACGCCGTCTATGTCGAGGCCTCGCGCCTCAAGGGCGACACCGGCGCCAACCTGATCGGCCTGCTCGAGCGCCGTCTCGACGCGGTGATCTACCGCGCCAAGTTCGTTCCGACCGTGTTCGCCGCCCGCCAGTTCGTGAGCCACGGCCACGTCAAGGTGAACGGCCGCCGCGTCAACATCCCGAGCTACAAGCTGAAGATCGGCGATGTGATCGAGGTCAAGGAAGCTTCCAGGCAGCTCGCGCTGGTGCTCGAGGCGGTCGCCTCCGGCGAGCGCGACGTGCCGGACTATCTTGAGGTCGATCACTCCAAGATGACCGCGAAGTATGCCCGCGTGCCCGAGCTCAACGAGGTGCCTTATCCGGTGGTGATGGAGCCGAACCTCGTGGTCGAGTATTATTCGCGCTGATCCTTCCGGATCGCGAGACACGAAAAGCCGCCCATCCGGGCGGCTTTTTTGTTGTTGGTCAAGGAGATGCCGGCGAATTTGGAGAGGTTGATTCCGGTCCAGCGGCGCAGTCGCTGCCATGTCCCATCGCTCAGCTGTGACTTAGCGCACGCCGCGCGGAGGGTTCTTGTCGCGGGCTGGCAGCCGGCCGACGATCTCGACGAACAGCAGCTTCATCGCCGCGCGCGGCAGGTGGCCGGCATGCGCCATGATGCGGACCATGCGCAGTTGCCCGCCTACCTCGGCATGATGTAGCCGACGAGACGTTTAGGCACCGCCCGCGTCGGCACGTACGAATACCGCCCCGGTCCCGCGCTCAGCAGGGCCGGGAAGGGCGAGCCGTGCCGGCGTCTTCCTTCGTGCCGCCGTCCTTCACGCCGGCGTCGCGCAGGCCGACCCGTCGCGCCAGCGTCTTCACCACCGTGCCGCCGATGCGGAACAGCTTCGAGGTCTAAATCTCGTAGAGGTCGGCGCCGGCGGCGAAGCGCTATAACCGGCGGCAGCGACAGCCCTGCTCGCGCGTCACGCGCAGTTCGCGGATGATGCTCAGGTTGGTCGTCTTCTTGATGGTGGGGATATAGGGCGCCGAAGCGGTCGAAGTCGATGAGACTCGACGTGCCGCGCGCAGGCCGGTGCTGCGCCCGCGCGCATGAACCTGGAGGCGAAGAGCAGATGGTTTTCTACAATCCGCCGGCCGAACGGGATCGCTCATTCAAAGCGCGGCGACCGGCAGTTCGTAGATGCCGGCGATCCTAGCATTGAGGAGGCAGGGCGTTCTTCTTGAGCCGGAACTGGTCCGGCTCAACGAAGCAAAAATGGCCACGCAACGGCTGTCGCTCGGGCGACATGCCTCTTCCCGTCACTGTCGGTCCGGGCCGGGTGCGACCCTGGACCCCGGGTTGAGAACAGGCGATCGCGGCCGGCTGCGCCGGCGCCGCAAAACCTACGCGGGAGGCGACCCCGCGCGCGAGGCCTCAGGCGCTCGCGCGGCCCATCACCGGGATGCCCTTTTCCTCGAGCAGGGTCTGCAACTCGCCCGACTGGTACATCTCGCGCAGGATGTCGCAACCGCCGACGAACTCGCCCTTGACGAAGATCTGCGGGATGGTCGGCCAGTTGGTGTACTGCTTGATGCCCTGCCGGATCTCGTCGGAATCGAGGACGTTGATGCCCTTGTAGTCGGCGCCGAGCAGGGTGAAGATCTGCGCCACCTGGCCCGAGAAGCCGCACATGGGGAACTGGGGCGTCCCCTTCATGAAGACGACGATGTCGTTGCTCTTCACCTGGCTGTCGATGAAATCCTGGATGCTCATCTGGCATTCACCCGTTGGCGGCCCGCCGGGCCGCGTGTTCCTGGTCCTGTGGAATAGGTGATGGCGCCGGCGCGCCATTCAACCCTTGGACCCTATATAAACCACGCCCGCCGCGCTGTCGTGCCGCGCCGCCTCAAACCTTCGGCAGCGGCTTTCGCCGCCCGCTACCGTCAGGCCTTGGGTATTTCGGTCTGCAGGGCGAGGGCGTGCAGGACGCCGCCCATGGGCTCGCCGATGGCGGCATAAACCATCTGGTGCTGCTGCACGCGCGACTTGCCGCGGAAGCTCTCGCTGACCACGGTGGCGTGCCAGTGATTGCCGTCGCCGGCCAGGTCGCGCATCGTCACCTGCGCGTCCGGCAGGCCATCGCGGATGAGACGTTCGATCTCGGCTGCTTCCATCGCCATGGTCGGGGCTCCCTCACATCATGCCCGCGCCCATATAGATGGGCAGCCAGGCTTCGTTGCGCTCGCGCAGGGCCTCCAGCACGATCGCCCGCTCGCCGGGCAGGGCGATCTTGTCGCCGCCCGTGGTGCCGAGCTTGGAGAGCGCGATGCCGGCGGCCTCGGCGCGCTTGATGACGGCGCCCTTGGAGCCGCCGTTCACGGTCAGCACGTAGCGGGCCTGGTCCTCGCCGAACCAGTAGGCGAAGGGGCTCATCTCGGCGGGCGGGGAGACCAGCGTGGCGCCGATGCCGGCGGCCATCGCCATCTCCGCGACCGCGACCAGCAGGCCGCCGTCGGAGACGTCATGGACCGCGGTGACGAGCCCGTCCTCGATCAGCGCGCGCACGAAGTCGCCATTGCGCTTCTCGAGTTCGAGGTCGACCGGCGGCGGCGCGCCGTCCTCGCGGTCGAACACCTCGGCGAGGAAGGCGGACTGGCCGAGCCATCCGCTGGTCTCACCGACGGCGAGGATGGTCTCGCCATTCGCCTTGAAGGCGAGGGTGGCCATCTTCTCGACGTCCGGCAGCAGGCCGACGCCGCCGATGGTCGGGGTCGGCAGGATGCCGCGCCCGTGGGTCTCGTTGTAGAGGCTGACATTGCCCGAGACGACGGGGAAGTCGAGCGTGCGGGCGGCCTCGCCGATGCCGCGCAGGCAGCACACGAGCTGGCCCATGATCTCCGGCTTCTCGGGATTGCCGAAGTTCAGATTGTCGGTCAGCGCCAAGGGCTTGCCGCCGACGGCGGTGATGTTGCGCCAGGCTTCCGCCACCGCCTGCTTGCCGCCTTCGAACGGGTCCGCCTCGCAATAGCGGGGGGTGACGTCGCAGGTCAGGGCGAGCGCCTTCGGGCCGTCCGCGACGCGGATGACCGCGGCGTCGCCGCCCGGGCGCTGCACCGTGTTGTTGAGGATGAGATGGTCGTACTGCTCCCAGATCCAGCGCTTGGAGGCGAAGTTGGGCGAGCCCATCAGCCGCTCCAGCGCGCCCGGCAGCGTGCCGGTGATCTCCAGCGAGGCCGGGTCGATGCGCTGCTGCTTGGGCGTCTCCACCCAGGGGCGGTCATAGAGCGGGGCCTGGTCGCCGAGCTCCTTGATCGGGAGGTCGGCCTTCACCTCGCCCTTGTGCTTCACCACGAAGCGCAGGTCGTCCGTGGTGTGGCCGACGATGGCGAAGTCGAGGCCCCACTTCCTGAAGATCGCCTCGGCCTGCTCCTCCTTGCCCGGCGCGATGACCATGAGCATGCGCTCCTGGCTCTCGGAGAGCATCATCTCGTAGGCGCTCATCCCCTCCTCGCGGCAGGGCACGGCGTCGAGGTCGAGCTCGATGCCGAGGTCGCCCTTGGCGCCCATCTCGACCGCCGAGCAGGTGAGGCCGGCCGCGCCCATGTCCTGGATCGCGACCACGCAGCCCGCGCCCATGATCTCGAGGCAGGCTTCCAGCAGCAGCTTCTCGGCGAAGGGGTCGCCGACCTGCACGGTCGGGCGCTTCTCCTCCGCGCCCTCGCCGAACTCGGCGGAGGCCATGGTGGCGCCGTGGATGCCGTCGCGGCCGGTCTTGGAGCCGAGATAGACCACCGGCAGGCCGACGCCGGTCGCCGCGGCGTAGAAGATCTTGTCGGCGTCGGCGAGGCCGACCGCCATCGCGTTGACAAGGCAGTTGCCGTCATAGCGGGTGTGGAAGCCCACCTGGCCGCCGACCGTCGGCACGCCGAAGGAATTGCCGTAGCCGCCGATGCCGGCCACCACGCCCGCCACCAGATGGCGGGTGCGCGGGTGGGCGGGATCGCCGAAGCGCAGCGCGTTCAGCGCCGCGATCGGCCGCGCGCCCATGGTGAACACGTCGCGCAGGATGCCGCCGACGCCCGTCCCCGCGCCCTGATAGGGCTCGATATAGGAGGGGTGGTTGTGGCTCTCCATCTTGAACACGGCGGCCTCGCCGTCGCCGATGTCGATGACGCCGGCATTCTCGCCCGGCCCTTGGATCACCCAGAGCGCCTTGGTCGGCAGGCCCTTCAGGTGCAGGCGCGAGGACTTGTAGGAGCAGTGCTCGTTCCACATCGCCGAGAAGATGCCGAGCTCGGTGAAGCTCGGCTCGCGGCCGATGAGCGTGAGGATGCGCTCGTATTCGTCGGGCTTCAGGCCGTGTTCGGCGATGAGCTCGGGAGTGATCTTCGGTTCGCTGATCATGCGGGTTCGGTCATCCGGTTGCGCGAGGTGAGGGCGGGAAGCCGCGGTCTCACACCCGCTCCAGCGCATCCACCATGCTCTCGAACAGGGCGCGCCCGTCGGTGGAACCGAGGAGCGGATCGACCTGGTTCTCCGGGTGCGGCATCAGGCCGAGCACGTTGAGCTTTTCGGAAACGATGCCGGCGATCGAGTTGGCGGCGCCATTCAGCACCTGCGTGTCGTCGCGCCGGCCGTCGGGCATCACATAGCGGAACACCACGCGGCCCTCGCCCTCCAGCCGCTTGAGCGTATCGGCGTCGGCGGCGTAGTTGCCCTCGCCATGGGCGACCGGGAAGCGCACCACCGCGCCCCGGGCGTAGCGGCTGGTGAAGGGGGTGTCGTTGCGCTCGACCTTCAGCAGCGCCTCGCGGCAGATGAAGCGCAGGCGCGCATTGCGCACCAGCACGCCCGGCAGCAGGCCGCTCTCGCACAGGATCTGGAAGCCGTTGCACACGCCCAGTACCAGCCCGCCGCGCGCGGCATGGGCGCGCACCGCGTCCATGATCGCGGCCCGGGCGGCGATGGCGCCGCAGCGCAGATAGTCGCCATAGGAGAAGCCGCCCGGCAGCACCACGAGGTCGGTGCCGGCGGGAAGCTCGGTATCGGCGTGCCAGACCACGGCCGGCTCGACGCCGGTGATCTGCCGGATGGCGTGGGCGACGTCGCCTTCGCGGTTCGAGCCGGGGAAGAGGATGACGGCGGCTTTCATCGGCGAGGCCTCACCCGACGAATTCGATGCGGTAGGTTTCGATCACCGTATTGGCGAGAAGCTTCTCGCAGGCGTCCTTCAGGGTCGCCTCGGCCTTGTCCTTGTCCGTTCCGTCGAGCTCGACGTCGAACACCTTGCCCTGGCGGACACTGGCGATGCCGGGCACGCCGAGCGAGCGCAGGGCGCCCTCTATGGCCTTGCCCTGGGGATCGAGCACCGCGGATTTCAGGGTGACGAGAACGCGTGCCTTCATCAGACCACTCTTGACGACAATGGTTCGGGAATAAAGAAGCGGGGGCCTTTGCGCCCCCGCCTATCATCATGCCGCGAACGGCTCAATGCGCGAATGCGGATGGCAGCCGAGCCATGTGGGCATCGCTCCGGCCGCCGGCCCTCACTCGTCCGGCTCGGATTTCACCAGAACCGGGCCGCTGCCCTGGAGCCGCTCGTTCTCGGCCATGATGCCGAGACGGCGCGCGACTTCCGAATAGGCCTCGACGAGGCCGCCCATGTCGCGGCGGAAACGGTCCTTGTCGAGCTTGTCGTTCGACTTGATGTCCCACAGCCGGCACGAATCCGGGCTGATCTCGTCGGCGACGACGATGCGCATCATGTCGCCTTCCCACAGCCGGCCGCATTCCATCTTGAAGTCGACGAGACGGATGCCGACGCCGAGGAACAGGCCCGACAGGAAGTCGTTGACGCGGATCGCCAGCGCGATGATGTCGTCGATCTCCTGGGTGGTGGCCCAGCCGAAGGCGGTGATGTGCTCTTCCGACACCATCGGGTCGTTGAGCTGGTCGTTCTTGTAATAGAACTCGATGATCGAACGCGGGAGCTGCGTGCCTTCCTCGATGCCCAGGCGCGAAGAGAGCGACCCGGCGGCGACGTTGCGCACGACCACTTCGAGCGGAATGATCTCGACCTCGCGGATGAGCTGCTCGCGCATGTTCAACCGCCGAATGAAATGGGTCGGGACGCCGATCTCGTTCAGCTTCTGAAAGACGTATTCCGAGATGCGGTTGTTGAGGACGCCCTTGCCATCGATGACGTCATGCTTCTTGTTGTTGAAAGCAGTGGCGTCGTCTTTGAAATGCTGAATCAGGGTGCCGGGCTCAGGGCCTTCATACAGGACCTTCGCCTTACCTTCATAAATGCGGCGGCGGCGGCTCATGGGGGGGTACCGTCGGTTGAGGAAGTCCATTGGTGTGCCGAGGCTCCGATGTGTACGGCTTCACGGCGGGGGTACCGAACTTTTGCGCGACCCCTCGCGTGACGATTCGCGTCGCATAGGCACCGGCACCCACGCCCGGACACTAGCCGATCGGGGGAGCGGATACAAACGCGCCGGCGGAAAGGGCCTGTGCATGTTCGGTTCTGCGGCGCCCGAGAGGGCCTGTGAGCGTCACATTGACGTAGGGGCGGCCATGACGCGTCGACGGCGTTGATTTGGGTGCGGGCTCGGGATAATCAACCCCGCGATTTCCGGAACAGGGGCGAGACCGCATGAGCACGTTCGATAAGCGCGAAGATGCGTTCGAGGCGAAGTTCGCCCACGACGAGACGCTGCGCTTCAAGGCGCATGCGCGCCGCAACAAGGCGCTCGGCATGTGGGCGGCCGAGAAGCTCGGCCTGGCCGGCGCCGAGGCCGAGGCCTATGCGCGCACGCTCATCGAGGCCGATCTGGAAGAGGCCGGCGACGAGGACGTCTTCCGCAAGGTGAAGGGTGATTTCGACGCCAAGGGCATCGACGTGTCCGAGCATCGCATCCGCCGGACCATGGAAGAGCTGCTCGCCGAAGCCATCCAGACGCTCAAGACCGAAGGCTGAGCGGGCCGCCGGGCGATGCCGCCCGATTCGGGCGGCATGCACAGAGGTTGCACGTTGGCAACCATCTTTTCGGCATTCAATTGCAAATAGAGGGTATTCCGGGCAAGCGTGAAGGTGGGCCGTTGCCGCGACGTGGCGGCGACGGCGTCAGGAGGAACCGATGCGGTTCACGACACCCTTCGCGCTTGCGTCCGGGCCTGTGGCGTATGGCCTGGCGGTAGCCGGCACATTGGTGGCGGGCATGCCGTCCGCCGATGCCTGGCCGGCGACGACGCGCGCGACCTCGAATGTGAGGGGCGGGCCGGGCACCGCCTATGGCATGCTCGGCACCCTGCCGGCCGGCGCGCCGGTGGACGTCGTCTCCTGTGCCAATGACTGGTGCCGTACCCAGTACGGCTATATCAGCGCCGGGCTGCTGCAGCAGAGCGCGCCGGCGGCTGGCTATGCGGGTGCGCCGGCCTATGGCGCCCCGGGAATGGCGGGGCCGGGCACGGTGCCGGCCTATGCGCCGGCCGGTATGGCCGATGTGGGCTCGACCGCGGCAATGGCGGCGCAGATCGCGACCGCGCCCGGCGCGGTGCATGCGGGTGCCGACACCAGCATGAAGGGCACGCGCACCACCATCGGCACCGCCAATGTGCGCAGCGGCCCCGGCACCCAGTACGACATCGTCAAGACGCTGCCGGACGCGACTTCGGTCGAGGTGTCGGGCTGTGACAATGAGTGGTGCCAGGTCGATGGCGGCTATGTCAGCATCTACCTGCTCTCGCGCGGCGCGGTGCAGCAGGTGCTGCCGGCGCAGGCGCAGCCGCGCCTTCCCGGCTCCGGGCAGGAGACCACCCAGATCTACGGGCTGACGCCGAACGTCGCGCCGCAGACCGGGCGGGCCTACGGGACGGCTGGCTACGCGAATCCGGCCTACGGGACGACGGCCATGGCGACGGCGGCGACGACCGCCACCGTCAATGTGCGCTCGGGTCCGGGCACCGGCACCAACGTGCTCGGCACGCTGCCGGCGGGGACGCCGGTGAACGTTGCCGGCTGTTCGGGTAGCTGGTGCCGCACCCAGTACGGCTATGTCAGCGCGCGCTATCTCGGCCAGACCGTTCGCGGGGTGGGCCCCGGCCTGTCGCAGGCCCGGACGATGATGGCGCCTCCCGCCGCGAGCTACGTAGCGCCCACCTATGCGGGCGCGCCGGCCTATGCCGCCCCCGGCATGGCGGCGCCGGGCACGGTGCCGGCCTATGCGCCGGCCGGCATGGCCGATGTGGGCTCGACCGCAGCGATGGCGGCGCAGATCGCCACCGCGCCCGGCGCGGTGCATGCGGGCGCCGACACCAGCATGAAGGGTACGCGCACCACCATCGGCACGGCCAATGTGCGCAGCGGCCCCGGCACCCAGTACGACATCGTCAAGACGCTGCCGGACGCGACATCGGTGGAAGTCTCGGGCTGCGACAATGAGTGGTGCCAGGTCGACGGCGGCTATGTCAGCATCTACCTGCTCTCGCGCGGGGCGGTGCAGCAGGTCCTGCCGGCGCAGGCGCAACCCCGTCTTCCCGGCTCCGGGCAGGAGACCACCCAGATCTACGGCCTGACGCCGAACGTCGCGCCGCAGACCGGGCGAGCCTACGGGACGGCTGGCTACGCGAACCCGGCCGACGGGACGACGGCCATGGCGACGGCGGCGACGACCGCCACCGTCAATGTGCGTTCGGGTCCGGGCACCGGCACCAACGTGCTCGGCACGCTGCCGGCGGGGACGCCGGTGAATGTCGCCGGCTGCTCGGATAGCTGGTGCCGGACCCAGTACGGCTATGTCAGCGCGCGCTATCTCGGGCAGGTAGGCGCGGGGGCATTCACCGGAAGCGCCTTGCAGCCGCCGGCCGGGGTGCCATCGGCTGCGGCGCCGGCCGCGGTGCCCGTCGGGCGGGCCTACGCGCCGGGCGTCTCGCCCGCCGGCACCTCGACCTCGCAGATGGCGGGCGGCAGCACGACGGCGACGCCGGTCGGCTACACCGCCACCACGCTCGCCGGCGTGAATGTGCGCACCGGCCCCGGCACCAGCTACGACGTCATCTCCACCCTGCCGGCCGGCAGCCCGGTGGAGGTGCGCTCCTGTGGCACCGGCTGGTGCGCGACCCAGTACGGCTATGTCAGCGCGCGGCATCTCTCGACCTCCGGCGCGGCGCCGACGCGCGTCACCGTGCGGCCCGCGCAGGCCGGTTCGGGCAGCTATTCCAGCGCCGCCTATGCCGGGCCGAGCTACGGCGCCACCACGGGCTATGCCGATACGACCCCGACTTATGTGGCGCAGGGCTATCCCGCCGAGGGCTATCCGCCCGAGAGCTATCCCGGGCAGTATTATCCCGGCGGCACCTATCCCAGCTATGTCGGCTCGCCGGTGCTGGCGGCGCTCGCGGCGCCGGTGGTGGGCGTGGCGGCGGCCGTCGACACGCTGGCCAGCGGCTTCGACGGCTGGGGCGGCGGCGCGCCCACTTACGGCTATGGCTACGGCTTCAACTACCGCTGGCGGGCGAGCTGGGGGCCGGGCTACTGGGGCCCGGGCCTCTACGGCGCCAACCGCCCGACCTACTGGGGCGCGCGGCCGAGCTACTGGGGCGGGCGGCCGACCTACTGGAACATGCACCCCGGCTATCCCGCCTACACCGCGCGCTTCGGCGACCGCAACGGCGACACCTACTGGTCGCGGCGCGGTGGCGGGCGCCTGCCGCAGCGGCCCAGCTACTATTCCGGCATCGGCCCTCACTGGCAGGGGCCCTACCAGGAAGGGCCGGGCTATCGCGGCCGTCCGGTGGTCTGGCGCGCCTCCTCGCGGTGGTATTGACGATCACGTGACCGGATCGGCCGGCGGGATAGGTGGTGCAACCGATTGCCGGCTTGCATGTTGCTATCTCACATGAACGCCGGGGCTGCCTTTCGTGGCAGCCCGCCGGGGCTCGGCCCCCGGGGTGGTGAGGAGAGTACGATGTTCCTTCCCGGCTGCCTTTCGCCCAGACCGCTGTTTCTGGCGCTTGGCCTTCTCTTGGCCGGCAGCGCGGCCGCGGCGGCACGTCCCGCCGTCGCCACGGCCGATCTCAACGTGCGAAGCGGCCCCGGCACCCGCTACCGGGTGGTCGGGGTGCTGCAGGCGGGCCAGCAGGTGGATGCCGGCTCGTGCAGCGGCGGCTGGTGCCGCGTCGGCGGCGGCTATGCGAGTTCGCGCTATCTCGCCTTCGGCGGCTCGGGCGCGCGCATCATCGTGCGGCCGGACTACTACGACGACTATGACGACGACTATATCGGCTTCGGCTATGGCTACGGCCCCAGCTGGGGTTGGGGCTGGGGCGGGGCCACCTGGGCGCCCTGGGGCGGCTACTGGGGCCCGCCGCGCTATTACGGCCGCAATTATTGGGGTCCCAATCCGCCCCCGGGTGCCAAGCCCCCTCCGGGCTACCGTCCGCCCCCGGGCTACCGGCCGCCTCCGGGCAATCGGCCGGCCTACCGCCCGCCGCCGGGCTATCGCTCAAAGCCCGGCTACCGTCCGGGCGTGGGTCCGCGTCCGCCATATGCGGGGCCGAGGTCGCCGAGTTACGGGCCGCGGCCGCCCGGCTACCGCCCGCCGCCGCGCTCGGCCTACGGCCCCCGCGGCGGACCTCCCGGCGGTGGCGGCCGCCCGCCGGTCTACCGGCCGGGCTCGGCGCGCCACTGAGCGGGCGCGCCCTTCTCAGGCGCGTCCGAAGACGCGCCTGAAGATCGTGTCGACGTGTTTGAGGTGGTAGCCGAGATCGAATTTCTCGACGATCTCCTCGGCCGAGAGATACTGGCGGACCTCGGGGTCGTTGGTGAGAAGGGTCTGGAACTCGCCTTCGCCCCGCCACACCGGCATCGCGTTGCGCTGCACGAGGCGGTAGGCGTCCTCCCGCGAGGCACCCTTCTGGGTCAGCGCCAGCAGCACGCGCTGCGAGTGCACCAGCCCGCCGAGCCGGTCGAGGTTCTTCTGCATGTTCTCCGGGTAGACGACGAGCTTCTCGACGACGCCGGCGAGGCGGTTCAGCGCGAAGTCGAGCGTGACGGTGCCGTCCGGCCCGATCATGCGCTCCACCGAGGAGTGCGAGATGTCGCGCTCGTGCCAGAGGGCGACGTTCTCCAGCGCCGGCGTCACCATGCCGCGCACGAGGCGGGCGAGGCCGGTGATGTTCTCCGTGAGCACCGGGTTGCGCTTGTGCGGCATGGCCGACGAGCCCTTCTGGCCGGCGGAGAAGAACTCCTCGACCTCGAGAACCTCGGTGCGCTGAAGGTGGCGGATCTCGGTCGCCACGCGCTCCATCGAGGAGGCGACGACGCCGAGCGTGGCGAAGAACATGGCGTGGCGGTCGCGCGGGATGACCTGGGTCGAGACCGGCTCGACCGCGAGCCCCATCTTCTCCGCCACATATTCCTCAACCCGCGGGTCGATCTGCGCGAAGGTGCCCACGGCGCCGGAAATGGCGCAGGTCGCGACCTCGTGGCGGGCGGCGACGAGGCGGGCGCGGTTGCGCTGGAACTCGGCATGGGCCTGGGCGAGCTTGAGCCCGAAGGTGGTCGGCTCGGCGTGGATGCCGTGCGAGCGGCCGACCGTCGGGGTCAGCTTGTGCTCGAAGGCGCGGGCCTCCAGCGCCGCGAGCAGGCGGTCGACATCCTTGATGAGGATGTCCGCCGCGCGCACGAGCTGCACGTTGAGGCAGGTGTCGAGCACGTCCGAGGAGGTCATGCCCTGGTGGACGAAGCGCGCCTCCGGGCCGACGATCTCGGCGAGATGGGTGAGGAAGGCGATCACGTCGTGCTTGGTAACCGCCTCGATCTCGTCGATGCGGGCGACGTCGAAGGTCGCGTCCTTCCCCATCTCCCAGATCTTCGCCGCGGCCTCCTTCGGCACGACGCCGATCTCGGCGAGGGCGTCGGTGGCGTGGGCCTCGATCTCGAACCAGATGCGGAAGCGGGTCTGCGGCTCCCAGATGGAAGCCATCTCGGGACGTGTATAGCGCGGGATCACGGGCGGCTCTTTCGGCAGTCGGGCAATGGATGGCGCGCATTAGCAGATAGGCGGGGGCACGACAAATCCCGCCGTCGGCGCCGGTCCGTGCCGTCCGTTCAGACGAGCTCCCCGCGCTCGCGCGCGGCGGCGTCGCGGATGGCGCGGATATTGGCCGCATAGGCGCCGGGGCCGCCCTTGAAGACCGCCGAGCCGGCGACCAGCGCGTTGGCGCCGGCGGCCATGCACAGGCCCGCCGTGTCGGGGGCGATGCCGCCGTCGATCTCGATGTCGATCGGCCGGTCGCCGACCATCGCGGCGAGGCGCCGCACCTTGTCCATCACCGGGGTGAGGAAGGCCTGGCCGCCGAAGCCGGGATTGACCGTCATCACGATGATCACGTCGATGATGTCGAGCACGTATTCGATGGTCTCGGGAGGCGTCGCCGGGTTGATGGCGACGCCCGCCTTCTTGCCCAGCGCGCGGATCGCCTGCAGCGAGCGGTGCAGGTGCGGCCCCGCCTCGACATGGACGCTGATGTGGTCGGCGCCGGCCTTGGCGAAGGCTTCGAGATAGGGATCGGCCGGCTCGATCATGAGGTGCACGTCGAACGGCTTGGCGGTGAGCGGGCGGATCGCCTTCACCACGTCCGGGCCGAACGAGATGTTGGGCACGAAATGCCCGTCCATGATGTCGATGTGGATCCAGTCGGCGCCGGCCGCGTCGACCGCGCGCACTTCCTCGCCGAAGCGGGCGAAGTCGCTGGCGAGGATGGAGGGGGCGATGATGAGCGGACGGATGTTCATGGGGCAGGCCTCCGGCTGAGGCGGGCCGTAGCATGCGTGCAGGGCACCCGCAATATTGTCCCCGATCCCGGCGAACCCGGATGCTCCGTTAACCATGTGCGGCTAGGCTTCGATTCGCGCTGATGCGGTCGGCGGCACGAGCGAAACGATCGACGAGGGAGATCCCGGTATGAAGAGTGCACGTTATCTGGCGGCGGGCGCCGTGGTCGCTGCCGTCAGCCTGTTCGCGGCGATGCCGCAGGCGAATGCCTGGCGCGCCGGCGCCTGCGGGGCGCGCGGCTGTGTCGGTGCGGGCGGGCCCGGCTTTTACAATCCCGGCCATTACTACGGCGCCGGGCGCTATTACGGCCCCGTGCCGCGCGGTGGCGGCGTGGTGGTGGTCAATCCGCGCCGCTACTGGGCGCCGGGCGGAGCGGTGGCCGCGGGCGCCGCGCTCGGGTTCCTGACGGGCGTCGCCGCGGCGAGCCTCGCCGGCCCGCCGCCCCATCCCAACTATTGCTGGTTCTACACCAACCCCCAGCGCACGACCGGTTTCTGGGAGCCGTGCCCCTGATCCGGGGCGGTCGCGCCTGAAGCGTGCGATACGAAACGGCGGCCGGGATGATGTCCCGGCCGCCGTTCTCGTCTCATGCCGGCCCATGCGGGCCGGTCGAGCGGGCCTCATTCAGACCAAGGTCACTTGGACCAGGCGTCGACCTTGTCCTTGTTGGCGTCGACCCAGGCGCGGGCGGTGGCCGCCGGATCGGTGCCGGGCTTGTTGTTCTCGACCATCACCGCCTGCTCGTCGGCGAGCGACAGGTTGAAATTGTCGAGGATCTTGTAGGCCTCCGGCGCCTCGTCCTTGAGACCGGTCGAGACGACGGTGTTGACGGTCTCCTCGCCGCCGAACACGCCCTTCGGGTCCTTGAGGTACTTCAGGTCCCAGGTGGCGAACATCCAGTGCGGGGTCCAGGTCGTCACGACGATGGGCTGCTTCTTGGAATAGGCGTCCTTGAGGGCGGCGACCATGGTGGCGTCCGAGCCCTCGACCAGCGTCACCGGCAGGTCGTAATCCTTGATCGCCGTCTCCGAGGCCTTCATCAGGCCGGCGCCGGGGTCGATGCCGATGATCTTGCCGCCGAACATGTCGGCCTTGCCCTTGATGTCCTCGATCGAGTCGATGTCGACATAGGTCGGCACGGCCCAGCCGATCTTGGCGCCGGTCACGTTCGGGCCGAGATTGACCACCTTGTCCTTCAGCTTCTTGTAGTAGGCGGCGTGGGTCGCCGGCAGCCAGGCGGCGACCATGCCGTCCGCCTCGCCCGAGGCGACGGCCTGCCACATGGCGGCGCCCGAGAGCGGGACGATCTTCACCGTGTAGCCCTTGTCCTCGAGAGCGGCCTTGACGATGTTGGTCGCCACCACCGCATCCGACCATTCGACATAGGCGATGGTCAGATCCTTCTTCTCCGCATGGGCCGCGCCCGAGGCTAGGCCGAAGACGGTGGCCGCCGCTGCGGCGGTGCGGGCGAGTTTTCCTAGGATGGACATGTTGGTTGGCTCCACTCTCAGAGGTTCGGGGCAGGGCTGCTGACGCCCTTTCTGTGCCGGTTCGTTCAGGCCACGCGGTTCAGCCGTGCTCCGTGTCGGTGCGCAGGCGCCGGGCGATGTGCTGGGTGATGCGGTCTAGGATGACGGCGAGCACGACGATGGCGATGCCGGCCTGGAAGCCCATGCCCGCCTCCAGCCGCTGGATCGCCTTCCACACCTCGCCGCCGAGCCCGCCGGCGCCGATCATGGCGGCGATCACCACCATGGAGAGCGCCAGCATGATGGTCTGGTTGATGCCGGCCATGATGGTCGGGATGGCGAGCGGAAGCTGGATCTTGAACAGCTTCTGCCATTTGGTGGATCCGAACGCGTCGGCCGCTTCCACCAGCATGGGCGGCGTCTGCAGGATGCCGAGCGCGGTGAGCCGGATCGTCGGCGGCATGGCGAAGACGATGGTGGCGAAGCTCGCCGACACCGCGCCGAGGCCGAAGAACGGGATCGCCGGGATCAGATAGACGAAGCTCGGCATGGTCTGCATCATGTCGAGCGCCGGCGAGGCGACGCGCCAGAAGCGCTTGCTGAGCGCGGCGCTGATGCCGATCGGGATGCCGATCGCCAGCGCGAACAGGGTCGAGACCAGCACCAGCACCAGAGATTGCAGGGTCGCGCGCCACAGCTCCACGTTCCACAGGAACAGGAAGCCGAGCACCGACCACAGCGCGATCCGCACCGTGGTCAGCCGCCACACGATCAGGCCGAAGGCGGCGATCACGAGCCAGGGCGGTAGGCCGACCAGGAAATCGGTGGTCGCCTCGATGCCGGTGCCGACCACCGCGCTCATCGCCCGGGTGACGCCGGAGAAATGGTCGGTCGCCCAGTCGAGCGCGATGTCGCACCATTCGGCGAGGGGGATCTGCGGAATCTCGAACGCCATGGCCGGTCCCCTCAATGCGCCGTCTGCGGGCCGGCTTCCTGCCGCCGGCGCGCCAGCGCGGCGACGAGGTCGGCATTGGCGATGACGCCCTTCAGTTCGCGGCCGCTGCCGACCACGGCGATCTCGCCGCGGCCGGAGGCGAGCTTCGAGACCGCGTCGTTGAGCGTCGCGCCCTCGGGCACGCAGGCGTCCTTGTCGCTGAGCAGGAAGCGCAGCTCGGTCTCGCCCGCGCCCTTCAGGGTCTCGGCGTCGACCGTGCCCTGGAAGCGGCCCTCCTGGCAGACCACGGTGACGACCGGCTCGCCCGACTGGGTGAGGCTGGCGAGCGCCGCCGCGGCGGTGCTGAACCAGGGCTTCACCGCCGCCGGGGCGCGCATCGCGTCGCCCGCCGTCACCACGCCGAGCACGTCGATATGTTCGACGAAGCGGCGCACATACTCGTCCGCCGGGGCGGCGAGGAAATCGGCGGCGGTGCCCTCCTGGACCACGCGCCCGTCCTTCATCAGCACGATGCGCCCGCCCAGCGCGATCGCCTCATCGAGGTCGTGGCTGACGAAGACGATGGTCTTCTTCAGCCGGCGCTGCAGCGCTACAAGCTCCTGCTGCATATCGCGCCGGATCAGCGGGTCGAGGGCGCTGAAGGCCTCGTCCATCAGCAGGATGTCGGGGTCGAGGGCGAGGGCGCGGGCGAGCCCGGCGCGCTGCTGCATGCCGCCGGAGAGCTGGGCGGGATAATGCTGGTCCCATCCCGCGAGCCCGACCGTCTCGATGGCGGCGAGGGCGCGCTCGCGCCGCTGCGCGACCGGCACGCCCTGCACCTCGAGCCCGTATTCGACGTTGCGCTGGATGGTGCGATGGGGGAACAGCGCGAATTGCTGGAACACCATGCCGAAGCGGGTGCGCCGGAACGCCAGCAGCTCCCGCTCGCCCAGCGTCGTCACGTCGACATCGTCGACCATCACCTGGCCGGCGGTCGGCTCGATCAGCCGGTTGATGCAGCGAAGGCAGGTCGACTTGCCCGAGCCCGAGAGGCCCATGACGACGAGGATCTCGCCCTCGGCGATGTCGAAGGAGACGTCCTGCAGCCCGACCACCGCGCCGGTGGCCTTGAGCACCTCATTGCGGTCGCGCCCGGCCTGCAGCAGCGACAGCGCGGGCCCGGCGTCGTCGCCGAAGATCTTGGTCAGGCCGCGAACCCTGATGCGTGGCCGGTTCTGGCTCATGCGCTCCCCTCTGATTGAGGGAAGTGTCGGGCGCATGGCTGCTATGCAGATTGGACCGATGCGACAAGCAGGGCTGCGGAAACGACACTTCTATGACGAAAGGTCACTTCTGTTGCGTTCCCCGCAATAAGCGGGCCCTTCAGCCGTCCCAGCGCGCGCGCCAGCTCGGCAGGGTGCCGGGCTGCGGCAGGGCGGTCGCCTCGTAGACGGCGCGGGCGCAGGCGCGGGCGAGCGTCGCCACCACCGCCGAGCCGATGAGCGCGAGGTCGAACACCGGATCGGCCAGCGCGTGCTTGCCGGTCGCCGCCGCGAAGATGGTGTCGCCGTCGAGCGGGGTGTGGACCGGCCAGATGGCGCGGGCATAGCCGTCATGGGCCATGACGGCGAGGCGCTTGCACTGGGCCTTGGTCAGCACGGCATCGGTCGCCACCACCGCGATGGTGGTGTTGGCGATGGCCGGCTCGACCTCCGGGGGCAGGCCCTTCAGCGCCGGGCGCGAGGGCAGGTCGGGCAGGGGGCTCGGCAGGCCGAGGCCGCCGAACTCGGCCTCCCGCTCGAACGGCGCGGCCCAGAAATGCGGGCCCTCGCCGACATTCGTGGCGCCGCACGCGTTCACCGCCACCAGCGCGCCGACCACGTGGCCGGAGGCCGCGACCATGGAGGCCGAGCCGAGCCCGCCCTTGAGCGTCGCCGTCGTCGCGCCGGTGCCCGCGCCGGCCGTGCCGAGCGCGAAATCGATCGCGGCCGCGTTGGCAGCGGCGTAGCCGAGCTCGCGATAGGGCGGGAAGCGGCCCCACTCCTTGTCGCCGCCATTGATCAGGTCGAACAGCACCGCGCCGGGCACGATCGGCACCCGCGCATCGCCGACCGGAAAGCCGATGCCGCGCTCGGCCAGCGCCGCCATCACGCCCGCGGCGGAATCGAGCCCGAAGGCTGAGCCGCCCGAGAGGCACAGCGCGTGGATGGCGCCCACGGTCTCGTCGGGCGCGAGCAGGTCGGTCTCGCGGGTGCCGGGACCGCCGCCGCGCACGTCCACCGAGGCGACGGTCGGCTCGTCGAACACGATCGCCGTCACGCCGGAGGCGAGGGCGAGGTCGGTGGCGTTGCCCACCTTCAGGCCGGCGACGTCGGTGATCAGGTTGCGCATGGAAATCTCCGTATCCCGGCATCACATCATGGCGAGAGGCGCGCTTCCCCGCGATCCGGCCCGCCGGCCCCGACGCCTGGAAAGGGCGCCGATTCAACGGCTTGCAGCTTGTGCCGGGCGCGGTCCGGGTTCAAGTCCCGCGGCCCGTGCTCCAACCCGCCGCATTGCATAACCTCCGGCGGGCGTGCATTGGGAAGCTCTCGGAACGATGCAAGGTTGTCCAGTTTCATGGCCGACGTCACGCTCCCGGCCGCCTTCGTGGCCGGAATCGCCAGCTTCGCCTCTCCCTGCGTCCTGCCGCTGGTCCCGCCCTATCTGTGCTATCTCGCCGGCACCAGCCTCGACCAGATCACGCACAAGGCCCCGACCGATGCCGCCGCGCGGCGCACGCTCGGCGCGGCGCTGCTGTTCGTGGCCGGCTTCTCCACCGTCTTCGTCGCGCTGGGCGCGGGCGCCTCGGTGATCGGGGGCTATCTGCGGCTGTATTCGCAGGAACTGGCGATCGTGGCAGGCGTCGCCATCCTGGCGATGGGGCTGCACTTCCTCGGCGTGTTGCGGTTCGGCTGGCTGACGCAGACCAAGCGGGTGCATGTCGACGCGCCCACCACGCTCGCCGGCGCCTATGTGATGGGCCTCGCCTTCGCCTTCGGCTGGACCCCCTGCATCGGCCCGGTGCTGGCCGCGATCCTCGCGGTCGCCGCGAGCGAGCAGACATTGACCCACGGCGCCGGATTGCTGGCGATCTACTCGGCCGGGCTCGGCGTGCCGTTCATCCTCGTCGCCGCGATGGCGCGGCCGGCGCTCGGCATGCTCGGCCATGCGCGCCGCTACCTGCCGGTGGTCGAGAAGGTGATGGGCGCGCTGCTGGTGCTCACCGGCATCGGCTTCCTGTCGGGATGGATGTCGACGCTGAGCTACTGGATGCTGGAGACCTTCCCGGGGCTGGCCAATTTCGGCTGAGACCCGCGTCGGCACGGCCGTCAGTGCCCGCCGAGCGGCTTGCGCATGCGGATGCACGCCATGCGCAACCCGCCGCCCAGCACGTGCTCGCCGGTCCGCTCGACCGCGAAGCCGTGGCTGCGGTAGAACGCCTCCGCATTGAGGCTCGCATCCATCACCAGCTCGCGAAGGCCGTATCTGCGGGCTCGGCGCTCCAGCGCCGCGAGCATGGCGGCGCCGATGCCCTTGCGGCCATAGTCGGGGTGCACATAGACCGCGCGCAATTCGCGCCGGTCCGGGACGAACGAGCCGAAGCCGACGATCCCCACCCCGCGCGCCCGCGCCACGACCGCTTCCTCGATCCCGTTCTCGATGCGCAGGGCGAGGGCCTCCACATGCGCGTGCCGGATCGGGAGCGGAGCCCAGGCCTCGATGATCTCGGGCGGATAGAAATCCGCCGCCGTGCCCCTTATGGCGGCGCGGTGCACCGCGAGGATGGCCTCGGCATCGTCGGGACGGGCAGTGGCGAGGCGGATATCGGGAGGCATCGGCATTTCGGAATCCTGCGGCACGGCGCGGCAGGTTTCCGCAAATCGCCCGACAAGTCACCCATAAGAAAACCCGCCGGATCGCTCCGGCGGGTTTCCTCGTTCAGACGCTGGCGCCCGGTCGGCGCGCGCGCTCAGAGCTCCGAGTAGCCGCCGTCCTTCCAGACGTAGACGACGTAGTCGCCGCTGGTGCGGTCACCCTTCTTGTCGAAGGAGAGCTTGCCCAGAACGGTGTCGAACTCCTTGCCCGAGTGCATGTACTCGGCGATCTTCTCGGGATCGAGCGACTTGGTCGCGTCGGCCGACTGCTGCAGCACCTGGCCGGCGGCGTAGGTGTAGAGCACGTAACCTTCCGGATCGATGCCGTTCTTCTTGAACTCGTCCACAACCTTGGCGGCCGAGGGGATCTTGCGCGGATCCGAGCCGAAGGTCATGAGCGTGCCGGCGGCGCCCGGACCGGCGATGGTCCAGAACTCCTTGTCGGTGATGCCGTCACCCGAGAACAGCACGGTGTCCATGCCCTGGTCGCGCATCTGGCGCACCAGCAGGCCGGCTTCCGTGTGCAGGCCGCCATAGTAGAGGACCTGGACGCCCGCGGCCTTCAGCTTCGAGACGAGGGCCGAATAGTCCTTCTCGCCCGGGTTGATGCCCTCATAGACGACTTCCTCGACGCCGCCGGCGTTCATCGCCTTCTTGGTCTCGTCGGCGAGGCCCTTGCCGTACGGGGTCTTGTCGTGGACGATCGCGACCTTCTTGTCCTTCAGGTTCTTCAGGATGTACTCGGCCGCGATGGCGCCCTGCTGGTCGTCGCGACCGCAGGTGCGGAACACCTCGGCGAGGCCGCGCTCGGTCAGGGTCGGGTTGGTCGAGGCCGGGGAGATCATCAGCACGCCGGCTTCGTCATACTGCTCGGAGGCCGGGATCGACACGCCCGAGTTGAAGTGGCCGAGCACGAACTTGACGCCGTCGGCAATAAACTTGTTGGCCACCGAAATGCCCTGCTCGGGCTTGGAGGCGTCGTCGCCGATGACGATCTCGACCTTCTTGCCGAGCAGGCCGCCGCCGGCATTGACGTCTGCCGCCCACTGCTCGGCGCCGTTCTTGAGCTGCGCACCAAAGGTTGCGTTCGCCCCCGTGATGGGGCCGGCGACGCCGACCTTGACCTGCGCCGAGGCCGGTACGGCCAACGCCGCCATGGCGCCAAGCGCGATGCCGGCAAACAGAAGCTTCTTCATGAACTTCTCTCCTGGTTATCCAAGGGTGGTGTTTTCACGGCCTCTACGGCGCGGTGGCTCTCCCCCCGAGCCGATATCATGCCCTTTTCCATGCCCGTGTCGATTACGAAGCGAAACATGGCGAAGGTCGTTCACGCCGAGTTCCCGGCGCTCGCGCGGCTGGCGTCCTCGGTCCAGCCGAACGGTCCTGACCGACGGTAAATCCAACCATAGCGCGTGGCCATCTGGTTCGCGCGCTCGGCGCGGAAGCCGAGCGTGGTGACCGAGATGACGAAGGCGGCGTCGACGATGAAATAGTGGAGCGACAGCAACGTGCCCTGGAACAGCGCGTAGTGGAAGAAACGCACCACGCAGGCCAGCAGCAGCGCGTAGAGCACCGCCTGCCGGTAGCTGCGCCAGGTGTGGGCCATGGAGCGTCCCGACAGCCAGGCCGCGCCCCCGCCGAGGAAGGCGGTGACCAGCGCGAACTCGCCGCGCGAGACCCCGGCCACCAGCGTGGGCGCGAAGACCCAGGCCAGCACGAGCGCGACGATGATGACGATCGGCACCACGACCGCGAGGCTGGTCGGGGCGCCCTGGGAGATGAGGGTGCCGGCGCGATCGGACATCAGTGCTTCCCGCCTTCCAGGTAGGCCGCCCGGACTTCCGGGCGCTCCAGCAATTCGTGGCCGCTGCCCGAGAGCGTGACGGCGCCGTTCACCAGCACGTAGCCGCGATGGGCGAGCTTGAGCGCGTGGAACGCGTTCTGCTCGACGAGGAACACGGTGAGCCCCTCGGAGCGGTTGAGCTCGCGGATCGCGTCGAAGATCAGCTTCACGATCAGCGGGGCGAGGCCGAGCGAGGGCTCGTCGAGCATCAGAAGGCGCGGGCGGCTCATCAGCGCGCGGCCGATGGCGAGCATCTGCTGCTCGCCGCCCGACAGCGTGCCGCCGCGCTGGTTGATGCGCTCCTTGAGCCGGGGGAACAGGTCGAACACCTTGCGCAGGTCGTCGTCGAAATGGGCGAAGCCGTCGACCGCCGCGCCCATCTGCAGGTTCTCGAACACGGTCATGCGCGGGAAGATGCGCCGGCCCTCGGGCGACTGGGCGATCCGAAGCTGGGCGATCTCGTGGGTCGGCACCTTGGTGATGTCGCGCCCCTCATAAATCACCGCGCCCTCGCGCGCCCTCGGCTGGCCGAAGATGGTCATCATCAGCGTCGACTTGCCGGCGCCGTTGGAGCCGATCAGGGTGACGATCTCGCCCTGGTAGACGTCCACGTCGACGCCCTTCAGCGCCATGATGTTCCCGTAGAAGGTCTTCACGCCCCGCACCGAGAGCATCGGCACGGCCCCCGAGCCGGCGGGCTGGGAGGCTGCCGCGGGGTCGGGAGCCAGTGTATCGCTTGCGCTCACGATGTCGCCTCTGTGGTGCTGCCGGCCACTTCCGCCTCGATCTCGGCCTCGACCTCCTCGACCGCGTCCTCGTCGACGCCGAGATAGGCGGCGATGACGCGCGGGTCGTTCTTCACCGCGTCGGGCGTGCCGTCGGAGATCTTGGTGCCGTAGTCGAGCACGATGACGTGGTCGGAAATCTCCATCACCACGCTCATGTCGTGCTCGATCAGCAGGATCGAGGTGCCGTGCTCGGCACGGATCGAGCGCAGCAGCTCGTTGAGCTCGAGGCTCTCGCGCGGATTGAGGCCCGCGGCGGGTTCGTCGAGGCACAAAAGGATCGGCCCCGAGCACATGGCGCGGGCGATCTCGAGCCGGCGCTGCGCGCCGTAGGGCAGGTCGCCGGCGGGGTCGTCGGCGCGGTCGGTGAGGCCGACCTTGTCGAGCCAGTACTTGGCGTTCTCGGTCGCCTCGTACTGCGCCGTGTTCCAGCTCGGCAGGCCGAACAGGCCCTTGAGCGAGTAGCCGGAGGCGGCCATCAGCGCGTTGTGCTGCGCCACCATCAGGTTCTCCAGCACGGTCATGCCGGTGAACAGGCGGATGTTCTGGAAGGTGCGCGCGACCTTCGCCTCGCCCGAGACGCGGTGGTCGGGCATGCGCTCCAGCAGGTAGACGCCCGAGCTCGCGCCCACCAGCGCGCGCTCGCCGATGAGGGTGACGCTGGCGAGCTCGCCATCGGTCGGCGCGCGGCCATGGGCCAGCACGAGGCGGCCCTCGCTCGGCTTGTAGAAGCCGGTGATGCAGTTGAAGACCGTGGTCTTGCCCGCGCCGTTCGGCCCGATCAGCGCGGTGATGTCGCCGCGTCCGACCTTGAAGCTGAGGTCGTTGACCGCGATCAGCCCGCCGAAGCGCATGAACAGGTGCTCGACGGCGAGGATGGGGTCCTCCTCCCAGCGCGGGAGGGGAGTGTGGGGAGCGGTCGCCATCAGCCGTGGCCCTCCTTCACGAGGTCGCCCGAGACGGACTTCTTCTCCTTGAGGAAGATGGTCGGATCGCGGGTGGAGACGAGGCCCCGCGGCTTCCACACCATGATCGCGACCATGGCGAAGCCGAAGATCAGCATGCGGTAGAGGGTCGGGTCGAACGCGTCGCCGAAGAATTCCTTCAGGAAGTCCAGATTGCGCAGCATCTCCATGCCGCCCATCATCACCGCCGCCGCCACCGCGACGCCGATCTGCGAGCCCATGCCGCCCAGCACGACGATGGCGAGGATCATGGCCGAGATGTCGAAGGTGAAGCTTTCCGGGCTGACGAAGCCGGCGCGCACCGCGAAGAAGCAGCCGGCGAAGCCGCCGAACATGGCGCCGGTGGCGAAGGCGGACAGCTTGGTGTTGGTGGTGTTGATGCCGAGCGAGCGGCAGGCGATCTCGTCCTCGCGCAGCGCTTCCCAGGCCCGGCCGACCGGCAGCCGGCGCAGCCGCACGGTGGCGAAGGCGGTCAGCAGGGCGAGGCCGAGGATGACGAAGTAAAGGAAGATCAGCCGGTGCATCGGGCTGTAGGAGAGCCCGAACAGCGCCGCGAAGCCGTCCTCGCCACGCTCGAACGGGACGCCGAAGAAGGTGACGCGCGGGATCGAGGCGATGCCGGCGCCGCCGCCGGTGAAGTCCACCCAGTTGATCAGCACCAGGCGGATGATCTCGCCGAAGGCCAGCGTGACGATGGCGAGATAGTCACCGCGCAGGCGCAGCACCGGGAAGCCGAGGATCATGCCCCACAGGCCGGAGAACAGGCCGGCCATGGGCAGGCAGAACCAGAACGCCCAGTTCGACCAGAAATCCTCGCCGACCAGCGCGGCGAAGAAGTCGTGGATCGGCTGCGAGGTCGCCAGCAGCGCGTAGGTGTAGGCGCCGACCGCGTAGAAGGCGACGTAGCCGAGGTCGAGAAGCCCGGCGAGCCCGACCACGATGTTGAGGCCCCAGCCCAGCATGACGTAGGTGAGGATGAGGATGCCGAGGTCGACCAAGTAGCGGCTCGGGTTGAGCCCGCCGCTCCAGAAGACGGCGATGGCCGGGAAGCAGATCGCGAAGGCGAGCAGGGCGGGCTTCACCACCGGCCCGATAATGGCGCCGGCGCGGTCGAACACAGTCGGGCCGGTGCGGATCTTCGGCTGCCGGTTGGGCGACCAGACCGTCAGGTTGAGGATCAGCCGGCCGACGAAGATAATGCCGACCATGACCGCCAGCACCAGCGGGCGGTAGTTCAGGCCCAATGCGCCGTCGATGATGACGGTCTCGAAGCCGATCAGCGGCCCGAGCAGCCCGAGGGCGACGAGCCCGGTGATGAAGGCGTCCTTCAGCGCGTGGGCCAGAACGGATTCGGAAGCCTGCGCCGAGGCGGGCGCGGTATCGACGATCTGCGCCATGTCGACCTACCTCAGACCTTCTCGACTTCGGGGCGGCCGAGCAGGCCCTGGGGCATGAAGATGAGAGTGATCGCGAGGATCGAGAAAGCGGCGACGTCCTTGTACTCGATAGAGAAATAGGCCGACCAGAACACCTCGATCAGGCCGATCAGCAGCCCGCCCAGCACCGCGCCGGGGAGCGAGCCGATGCCGCCGAGCACCGCCGCGGTGAAGGCCTTCACGCCCGGGACGAAGCCGTCCGCGAAATGCGCCACGCCATAATACATCAGGTACATGACGCCGGCGACGGCGGCGAGGGCGGCGCCGATGACGAAGGTCAGCGAGATGGTCTGGTCGACATTGATGCCGAGCAGCGCCGCCATCTTGCGGTCCTGCTCGCAGGCGCGCTGGGCGCGGCCGAGCGAGGTCTTCTGCACGAGGTACCAGAACGCGCCGAGCAGCACCGCGGTGGAGACCATGATGATGATCTGCTTCCAGGCAAGCGTGACCTGGTAGCCGTTATTGTCCATCAGCACGATCACGTCGGTGACCATGGGCGGGATCGGCTTGTTGCGCGGACCCTGCGAGACCTGCACGAAATTGGCGAGGAAGATCGACATGCCGATGGCCGAGATCATCGGCGCGAGGCGGAACGAGCCGCGCAGCGGCCGGTAGGCGACCCGCTCGATCGCCCAGTTGGTGAGCGCGGTGAAGAACATCGCCACCACCAGCACGATTGCCAGCGCGAGGAAGATCGAGGTGATGCCGATCACGGTGGTCAGCAGCAGGAAACAGATCAGAGCGATGAAGGTCGACACCATGAACACATCGCCATGGGCGAAGTTCACCATGCCGATGATGCCGAAGACCATGGTGTAGCCGATCGCGATCAGCCCGTAGATGGAGCCGAGCGTCAGCCCGTTGATGAGCTGCTGAACAAAAATATCCATTGTGCTTTTCGGCTCCCCTCAGCCGCATCGAGTGAGCGCTCACGCCGGGCCTTGCACATATTCTGATCGTGCCCGTGTCATGTGCGCCGACTGACTCTTAGCGTGCACAGCGACCTGATACAATTCGATCGAAAGACGAAATGCAATTGATCGAAACAAGTGATACAACGGTATCCAGGTATGGAAATGCAACGAATCCATTACAATTCAATTGCTTGCCTGTGGACGTAGCGTTCGTCGGCCGTGTCGCGACTTTCTTTCCCGGCCTGTTGACGACAAGGTTGTGATGTCCGCCGGACACAGCGTTTCGCTTTTCCCCTCGGTAAGTTACGCGCGATCCGGTGACTGACGGCGATCGGAGGCGGTTGTGGACGAGGCGAGCGGCCAGGGGGCCAATCACGGCACGGAACGTCCGGTCGAGGCCGGGCTCTACCGCGAGGCGATGAGCCGGCTCGTCGCCGCGGTCCACGTGGTGACGACCCGCACCGAGGAAGGGCGCGCCGGCTTCACCGCCACGGCGGTCGCCTCGGTTTCCGACACGCCGCCGACGCTCCTCGTCTGCCTCAACCGGCGCATCCATTCGGCCCCGGCGTTCCGGCGCGCGGGCGTGTTCGCGGTCAACATGCTGGCGGGCGAGCAGCAGGCGCTGGCGCAGGCCTTCGGCGGGCGGACCGCGGTCACCGGCGAGACGCGATTCGCGGTCGGACAGTGGCACGAGGGAAGGCTCGGCGTGCCGGTGCTGGCCGGTGCGGTCGCGAGCTTCGAGTGCCGGCTGGTGGAAGCGCGCACCATCGCCACCCATGACGTGCTGGTGGGGCGGGTCGAGGCGGTGACGCTGGGCCCCGACGGGCCGAAGCTCGCCTATCTCGGCCGCGACTTCCTCGTGGTGTAAGGGGCGAGCGTCCTCTTACGCGTGCTGGCCGGCGACCCAGCCGGAGGACCAGGCCCACTGGAAGTTATAGCCGCCGAGCCAGCCGGTGACGTCCACCACCTCGCCGATGAAATAGAGCCCGGGCACGTTGCGCGCCTGCATGGTGCGCGAATCGAGGTCGGCCGTGTCGACACCGCCCAGCGTGACCTCGGCGGTGCGGTAGCCTTCCGAGCCGGCGGGCTTGAGCCGCCAGCCATTCACCGCCTGCTCGAGACGGCGCAGCGCCTTGTCGGAGAGGTCGGCGAGGCGGGCGGCCGCCGGTTCCGCCGCCTCGCCGATCGCCTGCGCGAGGCGCTTGGGCAGCAGGGCGCCGAGGGCGGTGGCGGGCGACTGCTTGCCGTTGCGGCCGCGTGCCTCGCGCAGATGGGCGAAGACGTCGGCATGCGGGGCGAGGGCGATCTCGATCTCCTCGCCCTCGCGCCAGTAGGACGAGATCTGCAGGATGGAGGGGCCGCTGAGGCCGCGATGGGTGAAGAGCAGACCCTCCTCGAAGGCGGTGCGGCCGTGGCGCACCCGCGCCTCCACGCCGACGCCGGCGAGCGGGGCCAGCCGCTCCAGCGTCGGCGGGTCGAGCGTGAGCGGCACGAGGCCGGGGCGGGTCGGCACGATGCCGAGCCCGAAGCGCGTGGCGACGTCGTAGCCGAAGCCGGTGGCGCCCATCTTCGGGATCGATCGGCCGCCCGAGGCGATCACCAGCGAGCGGCAGGCCAGCGTGCCGCGGTCGGTCTCGAGACGGAAGCCGTCGGGCGTCTTCGCCACCTCGCGCATGCCGGTCGACAGGCTGAGCTCGGCGCCGGCCGCGGCGAGGCCGTCCGTCAGCAGTTCGACGATCTGGCGCGAGGAGCTGTCGCAGAAGAGCTGGCCCAGCGTCTTCTCGTGATAGGCGATGCCGCGGACCTCGACGAGGCGGATGAAATCCTGGGCGGAATATTGCCGCAGGGCCGAGATGCAGAAGCTCGGATTGGCCGAAAGATAGTGGCGGGGCGCCGCATCGCGATTGGTGAAATTGCAGCGTCCGCCGCCGGATATGCGGATTTTCTCACCCGGCGCGCGAGCATGGTCGAGCACGATCACCGAGCGCCCGCGCCGGCCGGCCTCGATGGCGCACATCATGCCGGCGGCACCGGCGCCGACGATCACCACGTCGGCCTGTCGAGTTGCGTTCACGCCGGGTCGCCGTAGCGGTGCACGCCGCCGCAATAGTCGGTCACGCGCCAGCCCTCGCGTGCGGGCTCGAGATGCGACGGGCCGATCGGCACCTTGCCGTAGCCGCCCGGAATGTCGAGCACATAGGTCGGCAGCGCGAGGCCGGAGACGCGCCCGCGCAGCGCCCGCATCAGCTCCTGCCCGCGCGCGATCGGCAGGCGGAAATGCGCCGTGCCGGGGGCGAGGTCGGGATGGTGCAAATAGTAGGGCTTCACCCGGCATTCCACGAGCGCGCGGAACAGGGCGGCGAGCGTGTCCGCGTCGTCGTTGACGCCCGCAAGCAGCACGCTCTGGCCGACCAGCGGAACGCCGGCATCGGCGAGGCGGGCGATGGCCTCGCGGGCCTCGCGGCCGAGTTCGCGCGCATGGTTGGCGTGGATCGCGACCCAGGTGGTGACGCCCGGCGCGCGCAGCGCCTCCACCAGAGCCGGCGTGACGCGCTCGGGCGCGGCGACCGGCACGCGGGTGTGGAAGCGCACGATCTTCACGTGATCGATGGCGGCGAGGCGGGCCATGAGATGGGCGAGCCGACGCGGCGCGACGACCAGCGGGTCGCCGCCCGTCACCACCACCTCCCACACCTCGGGATGCGCGGCGACGTAGGCGAGGGCGTCGTCCAGCGCCGCCTCGGAAAGGCTCGTCTCCGCCCCCGGCCCGACCATCTCGCGCCGGAAGCAGAAGCGGCAATAGACGGCACAGACGCCGACCAGCTTCAGCAGCACCCGGTCCGGATAGCGGTGGACGATGCCCGGCACCGGGCTGTGCGCCTCGTCGCCGATCGGGTCGGCAAGCTCCTCGGGCCGGGTGTCGAACTCGCGCGGGTCGGGCAGGAACTGGCGGGCGATGGGGTCCGCTGCGTCCTGCGGGTCGATCAGGCCGGCCAGCGTCGGCGTCACGGCGGTTGCGTAGCGCGACGCGACGGCCTCGAGCCCTTCGCTGTCCTGCAGCAGGCCGGCCTCGGCCAGTTCCCCGACGCTGCGCAGGGTGCGTGCGGGAAGCGGCAGCGGCGCGTGCGAGGGCGCGTGCTGAGGGACGGCCGGGGTGGCGGAGGGACGGCGGAGGGCGCTCATGCGCGCTGTTTTGATATCTTCCGCCTTTAGGGGCAAGGCGCTTGATGTTGCAGTGCGCTATATACATCTGAATATGACCCTTCGGACGGAACGTGGAGGCCGCGATGTTCGCGCGCGAGGAAGACGTGCTTGAAGCCGCCGCCGGCTGGCGGCGCGAGGGCCGCGGCGTGGCGCTTGCCACGGTGGTGGAGACCTGGGGCTCGGCGCCGCGCCCGGTCGGCAGCCACCTCGCGGTGGACGAGGAAGGCAACTTCCTCGGCTCGGTCTCGGGCGGCTGCGTCGAAGGCGCGGTGGTGACCGAGGCGGCCGAGGTGATCGCTGACGGGCAGGCGCGGATGCTGGAGTTCGGCGTCGCCGACGCCACGGCGTGGGAGGTCGGCCTGTCCTGCGGCGGGCGCATCAGCGTCTATGTCGAGAAGGTCGCCTGATGGAACTCGCTTTGCTGGAGCGGCTGAACGCCGAGCGCGCGGCGCGGCGCGCGACGATCCTCGTCACCGAGATCGGGAGCGGGCGCCAGCGGCTGGTGACGCCCGCCGAGGCGCCTTCCGATCCGCTCGCCGAGCGACTGGCGGAAGGCTTCCGCACCGGGCGCAGCGCGCTGGTGGACCTGGGCAATGAGCGGGTGTTCCTGACCGTGCAGGTGCCTTCGCCGCGGCTGGTGATCACCGGCGCGGTACACATCTCGCAGGCGCTGGTGCCGATGGCGACCGGCGCGGGCTTCGACGTCACCATCGTCGACCCGCGCACCGCCTTCGCCACGCCCGAGCGCTTCCCCGGCGTCGACCTGCGGGCCGAGTGGCCGGAGGTGGTGCTGCCCGAGCTCGCGCTCGACCCCTTCACCGCCGTGGCGGCGCTGACCCATGACCCGAAGATCGACGACGGCATGCTGGCCGAGGCGCTGGCGCGCGGCTGCTTCTATGTCGGCGCGCTCGGCTCGCGCCGCACCCATGCGACACGGGTGGAGCGCCTCGCCGGGCTCGGCGTTTCGCGCGAGGATCTGGCGCGCATCCATGCGCCGATCGGGCTCGACATCGGCGCGGTGAGCCCGGCCGAGATCGCGGTCTCGATCCTCGCCGAGGTGATCGGCGTCCTGCGGCGCCGGCCGGCGGCACGGGAGCAGGCGGCGTGAGGTTCGGGCGCTTTCCGGTCGACGAGGCGGAAGGCGCCGTGAACGTCCACGCGCTGCGTCTGCCCGGCATCGAGCTGAAGAAGGGTGCGCCGATCGACCGGCCGACGCTCGAGAAGCTGCGCGCGGCCGGTGTTAAGAGCATCGTCGCGGCCCGGCTGGAGCCGGGCGACGTCGGCGAGGACCAGGCGGCGGCCCGCATCGCGGCCGCCATCGCGGGCGATCATGTGCGGGTGGACCGGGCCTTCACCGGGCGTGCCAACCTGCGCGCGGGCGCGGCGGGGCTGATGAGGATCGACCGCCGGGCGGTCGACGCGCTCAACCGGATCGACGAGGCGGCGACGCTGGCGACGCTGCCGGAGTTCCACCCGGTCGAGGCCGGCGCCATGGTGGCGACGGTGAAGATCATCCCCTTCGCCGTGCCGGCCGGCGTGATGGAGCGCATCCGGCTGGCCTCGGGCCCGATGGTGCAGGTGGCCCCGTTCCGGCTCACCCGCGCCGCCGTCATCTGCACCATGCTGCCGGGCTCGACCGAGAAGGTGGTCGCCGGCACGCTGAGGACCATGGCGGCCCGGCTCGCCGCCGCGGGCGCGCGCATCGTCAGCGAGGAGCGGGTGCGCCACGAGGACGGCGCGCTGGCGCCGGCGCTGCGGCGGGCGCTCGCCTGCGGGGCGGAGATCGCCATCGTGTTCGGCGCCTCGGCCATCGCCGACCGGCTGGACGTCATCCCCGCCGGCATCGAGGCGGCGGGCGGGCGGATCGACCATTTCGGCATGCCGGTCGATCCCGGCAACCTCCTGCTGGTCGGGCGCATCGGCGACATGCCGGTGCTCGGCGCGCCGGGCTGCGCGCGCAGCCCGAAGGAGAACGGCTTCGACTGGGTGCTGCATCGCCTGCTGGCGGGCCTTGACGTCACCTCGCACGACATCATGTCCATGGGAGTTGGAGGACTGCTCATGGAAATCCCCTCACGCCCGCAGCCGCGGGAGAAGGCGCCGGACGGCAGCGAGGGCATCGGCGTGGTGGTGCTCGCCGCCGGACGCGGCACCCGCATGCCGCACGCCTACAAGCTGACCGCGACGGTCAATGGCGAGCCGCTGGTGCGCCGCGCCGTGCGCGCGGCCCTCGCCTCGAAGCAGCGCCCGGTGGTGGTCGTCACCGGCCATGAGGCCGAGGAGGTGCGCCGCGCGCTGGCCGGCCTCGACGTGAAGTTCGTGCACAATCCCGATTTCGCCGACGGGCTCTCGACCTCGCTCAAGGCGGGCATCGCCGCGCTGCCGCCGAAGGCGTCGGGCGCGGTGGTGACGCTCGCCGACATGCCGAAGGTGGATGCCGGCCTGATCGACCGGCTCGCCGAGGCGCTCGACGATGAGGCCGGCACGCTGGTCGCGGTGCCTGTCGCCGAGGGGCGCCGGGGCAATCCGGTGGCCTGGTCGGCCCGGCTGTTCCCCGAGCTGGCGGCGCTGAGCGGGGATATCGGCGCGCGCCACCTCATCGCCGCCCATGCCGAGGCGGTGGCCGAGGTGCCGGTGGAGGGCGACGCCGCCTTTGCCGACATCGATACGCGCGAGGAGCTTGAGGCGCTTGAGATCCACGAACTGGCCGAGAAGGCGAGTGTGGACGCGGGGCCCGCGCTCGACGCGATGAAGGCGGAGGACGCCTGAGGCCGAGGCTGGCCTTCGCCGCCCGCTGCGGCTCTTCGGGAGGGCTCTGGCCGTCCAGTCCGGCGCACGGCCTGTGCGGCGGCGCCAGCCGGCCTAGAACGGCGAATAGAGCGAGAGCGTCGCATAGGCGCCGTCGTCGCTGTCGCTGCTCCAGCGCCAGCCGCCGGCGGCGCGCCATTGACGGCCGGGCAGCGGGGTGGCGATGAACAGGCCGGCACGTGCGTCCTGCGACAGCCAGTCGGTCGAGGCGCCGGCCTCCGCGCCGAGATCGAACCATGACGTGACGTGGCGCCCGGCGGTGGCGCGCAGGAAGGCGGTCTCGTCGGCCGTGGAACCGCCCAGCGCGGCGGTGAAGGTCCAGTCGTCGTCGTAGCGGTAATACCACTCGGCGACCGCCTTGGCGCCGACCGCCGTGCCCTGGTCGCGATTGTAGGGGTCGGGCTGGTCGAGCAGGTTCTCGGTGACGTTGACGCCGCCATAGATCGCGAGCGCCTGGCGGCCGTTGAGGAACTGCCAGCCGAGGAGCAGTTCGCCCTCGGTCTTGCTGACCGTGTTCCAGCCGCCCGGCACGGCGTCGGTGCGGTACTTGTACTGCCCGCCGCCGCCCTGGAGCCGCACCCGCAGCCCCTCCTGGTCCATCAGGCCGCGCGGCGACCAGGCGGCGCCGGCCCAGCCATAGACGTTGTCGCGGGCGACATCGACGCCCGAATAGAAATACAACCGCTTCGTGAAGGCGCCGGCCGGTCCGTCGTCGGCGAGGGCATCGCCGCCCGCGCCCGCGGCCATCGACGCGACGAGGGTCGCGAGGACGGCAAGGCACGATGCTGCAAGCGTCGACGGAGCGCCCATACCTTGCCCGATCCGGTGGGGAGCTGGTGCCGCGAGGGCACGCAACCCATCCGAGCACCTCCGGGCGGTTGTGCTCAATCAATCAAAAATTGAAATATCCACGGTATCGGCATCCCGGCCCCGCCTTTTGCCGCAGTGTAGCCGCGATCACACCGGCGGGGCGGCCAGATGCTCCACCTTCACGCCGACCCGTTCGCAGATGAGGTCGGCGATGATCTGGCGGTGGCAGTGCTCGGGGTGGCGCTCATAGCACAGCAGGCAGACCGCGCGGCCGGCGGCGGCGAGGCCGGCGAGCTCGTCGAGCTGCTCCTGCGCGGTCGGGGTGGCGAGGTGCTCGGCGAAGATGCGGCGCATCTCGTCGTAATGCCCGGTGCGGGCCGCCTGTCGGCCTTCGGCGGGCGTACCGAGGCCGCGCAGATGGAGATAGTCGATGCCGCGGCTGGCGACGCCGGCGGCGAGCAGGCTCTTGGAGAAGCCGGCGCGCCGGGAGGCGGCGACCGCGCGCACATCCACCAGCAGACCGACCCCGGCCTGCGCCAGCGTGTCGAGCACGGCCGGGGCGGAGACCTGTTCATAGCCGATGGTGAAGAGCGGCGGCATCGCGTGGTCCCATAGTGGAGCGGCGCCGCCCGGGTGAGGGCGGCGCCGGGATGTTGGCACGGGCGCGAGCTTAGTGCGTCATCGCCGCGAAGACGATGGTGATCGTCGTGGCGTCGGCGGGCTCGCCGTGCCGGCCGCGCTCAGGAGGTTCCCTGGCCGCGATGGCTGTCGATCATGTCGTAGCCGGCGCAGACGAGGGTCAGCAGCACCCAGGCGCCGAGATCGACGCGCGGGACCCAGATCACCAGGATCGACAGGAACCCGGCGAGCACCAGGAAGGCGAGCAGGGCCATGAGCCGTTCGATCATCAGGCGCCTCCTTCTATGCGCGTGAGATGGTCCGTCAGCCAGCGGGCGGTGCGCAGCAGCCGTCCGTCGTCGCCGCGGCGGCCGATGAGCTGCACGCCCATCGGCAGGCCGTCGGCCTGCAGCAGCGGCAGGGTGATGGCCGGCACGCCGAGCATCGTCCAGAGGGCGTTGAACACGGCGTCGCCGGTGTTCTCGAGCCCGAGCGGCGCGGGCCCCGGCGCGGCCGCGGTCAGGATCACGTCGCAGCGGGTGAAGATCTCGGCGAGGCCGGCATAGAGCACGTCCGGCCAGTCCAGCGCGGCGATGTAGTCGCGGGCCGGGATCGCCTTGCCGGCGTCCATCGCCTCGAGCAGCACGTCGGAGAGCCGGTCGCGCCCGCGCCGCTCATAGGCGTGCAGGCACTTGGCCATCTCGGCGCTGTAGATGCGCCGGTGCACCGCCTGCGCCTCGTCGAAGGCGGGCGGAAGCTCGACCGCGAAGCACTGCTCGCCGAGCAGGCCCGCAACCTCGTCCAGCGCGTCGCGCGTCTCGGGCGCGGCGAGCTCCCAATGCGGCGGCCGCACGAAGGCGAAGACCGGCGGCAGAGGCGCGGTGGAGAGCGCGCTTTCCAGAAGCCGGGGGGCCGGGGCCGGGGAGGTGGCCCGGTCGGCCGGGTCGTGGCCGAACAGCACGTCGGCGAGGAGCGCGGCGTCCGGCACCGAGCGGGCGATGACGCCGACCGTGTCGAGGCTCGGGCTCTCGGCGAGGATGCCGGTGCGCGGAATCCGCCCGAAGCTCGGCTTGAAGCCGACCGCACCGCAATAGGCGGCGGGGCGGATCAGCGAGCCGCCGGTCTGGGTGCCGACCGCGAGCGGCACCTGCCCGGAGGCGACCGCAGCGGCGGAGCCGGAGGAGGAGCCGCCCGGCGTGTGGGCCGGATTGTGCGGGTTGCGGGTGGGGCCGGGGTGCAGATAGGCCAGCTCGGTCGTCACCGTCTTGCCCATGATGACGGCGCCGGCCGCCTTGAGCTGGGCGGTGACGAAGGCGTCCTGCTCCGGCGTGCGGCCCTCGTCGAGCGCCGTGCCGTTGGCGGTCGGGATGCGGACCGTGTCGATGATGTCCTTCAGCCCGACCGGCACGCCGTGCAGCGGCCCGATGGGCTGGCCGGTGCCGCGATAGGCGTCGAGCGCCCGCGCCTGGGCGCGGGCATGCTCGGGGTCGAACCAGGCCCAGGCGTGCAGCTCGGGCTCGGTCGCGCTTATGCGGGCGATGCAGGCTTCGGTCAGTTCCTCGGCCCTGAGCGCGCCCGAGGCGATGCGGTTACGCTGTTCGACGGCGCCGAGCCCGACGATCGCCTCGGCTCCCCTGAAGGTCGGTTTCGCTGTCATCGGCCATACACCAGGTTGGGCAGCCAGTAGATCGATTCCGGCGCCGCGTACACGATCGCCATGGCGATGAACACCATGAGCAGGAAGGGCATCACGCCGCGGAAGATGTCCGTGAGCTGCACCTCGGGGGGCGATATCCCCTTGAGGTAGTAGGCGGACATCGCCATGGGCGGCGTGAGGAAGCTGGTCTGCAGGTTCAGCGCGACCAGGATGCCGAAGAACAGCGGGTCGATGCCGAAATGCGGCAGCAGGGGCAGGAAGATCGGCACGAAGATGATGATGATCTCCGACCATTCCAGCGGCCAGCCAAGCAGGAAGATGATGATCTGGGCCAGGATCAGGAAGGTGAGCGGCGACAGGTCGAGGCCGGTCACGAAGTTGCCGATGATCTGCTCGCCGCCGAGATAGGAGAACACCGAGGAGAAGGTGTAGGAGCCGACGAACAGCCAGCACACCATCGCCGTGGTGCGCGCGGTCAGGTAGACCGACTCGCGCAGCCGCTGGAAGGTGAGCGCCCGGTAGCCGGCCGCCAGCACGATGCCGCCCAGCGCGCCGATCGAGGCCGCCTCGGTCGGGGTCGCGAGGCCGAACAGGATCGAGCCGAGCACGGCGAGGATCAGCACCGCGAGCGGGAAGAACGAGGTGATGAGCATCCACACCACCCGGCCGATCGGCACGTCCGGCACCTCGTCGGCGGTGGGGCGCGGGGCCGCGTGCGGCTGGAGGATAGAGCGGCCCATCACATAGACGAGGTAGAGGCCGACCAGGATGAAGCCCGGCAGCAGCGCGCCGGCATAGAGCCGCACGATCGAGACGCCCGAGGCGGCGGCGTAGACGATCAGCATGATCGAGGGCGGGATCAGGATGCCCAGCGTGCCGCCGGCGCAGATGATGCCGGTGGCGAAGCTCTTGTCGTAGCGCGCCTTCAGCATCGCCGGCAGGGCGAGCAGGCCCATCAGCGTCACCACCGCGCCGACGATGCCCGTGGCGGTGGCGAACAGCGCGCAGGTGATCAGCGCCGCGACGCCCATCGAGCCGGGGATGTTCTTGGAGGCGACGTTGAGGGTCGAGAACAGGCGGTCGACGATGTTGGCGCGCTCGACGATGTAGCCCATGAACAGGAACAGCGGCACGGCTGTGAGCACTTCGTTCGACATCACCGAATAGGTCTGGTTGATGAAGAGGTCGAAGATGCGGTTGTTGAAGAAGCCGGCTATCCAGTCGGACCATCGTTCCAGCGCGCCGGCGGTCTCGGACAGCCGATGATAGGCGCGCCACATGCGGTCGCCGTCGAAATAGGCGTAGTAGCCGAAGCCGATGCCCATCGCCATCAGCGTGAACGCGATGGGAAAGCCGAGGAACACCACGAAGATGAAGAGCCCCAGCATCAGCAGGGCAACTTGAGGGTCGGTCACAGACGTGCTCCGTCGGTCTGTCTGAACAGGTGGGCGGTCACGGACGGGGCTGGTGCTCGAGTTCGTACTCGTGCTGATGGATCAGGGCGTCCTCGGTCTCCTCGACGTCCTTCTCCGCCCGCAGCCATTCGCCGGTGCGCAGGCACAGGATGCAGCGGAATATCTGGGCGAGGCCCTGGATCGCGAGCAGGATGCCGGCCGCCACCATGGCCGACTTGAACTGGAAGATCGGCACGCCGGCGGGGCTGTTGATGCTGACCTCGCCATAGCTCCAGGAGCGGCTCGAATACTTCCAGCCGGTGACGATCAGCGCGATCACGCCCGGGTAGAAGAAGATCAGGTACAGCACCAGATCGACCGCCGCCTGGGTGCGGGGCTTCCACAGCCGGTAGACGAAGTCGCCGCGCACGTGCCCGCCCTGCGACAGGGTGTAGGCACCCGCCATCAGGAACAGCGTGCCGTACATGATGAACGACATGTCGAACGCCCACGGCGTCGGCGCGTTCAGCACGTAGCGCACGAAGACCTCGTAGCTGGTGCCGAAGGTCATCAGAATGATCAGCCAGGCGAAGGTCTTCCCGAACCAGCCCGACAGCCGGTCGGCGAAGCGTATGTATCCGATCAATGGGAGCTCCCCGGTCAGGATGCCGGCAGCGCGTCGGGCGCGCCGCCGGCCGATTCAGGCTTCCGAACAGGTCAGATCGAGAGTTTGCCCGGGAAGTAGTGCTCATAGGCGAGGCCGAGATCGGCCTGGTTCATGAGCTCGTAATAGGTGACGCGTTCCACCCAGGCACGCTGGCTGTCCATCACCCGCTTCATGTAGTCGTCCTGGCTGAGCGTCTCGATCAGCACGTCCCACGCCACGAGCTGCGCGTTCAGGATGTCCTTCGGCGTGCGGTAGACCGTGACGCCGAGGTCGTTCTGAAGCTTCTGCAGGTCGGAGGAGTAGTTATCGAGCGCGAAGTAGGTGTTCGCGGAGGCCGACGCGTTGACGCCGTGCTTCAGGATCGCCTGCAGGTCGGGGTCGAGGTCTTCCAGGAAGTCCTTGTTGAACAGGAACTCGAAGGCCTCGGACGCCTGATGGTAGGAGCTGAGATAGTAGTTGGTGGCAACGTCCGCCGTGCCGAAGCGCAGGTCGGAGGAGGGGTTGTTGAACTCGAAGGCGTCGATGACGCCGCGCTCCATCGCCGGCACGATCTCGCCGCCGGGAAGCTGGGCGACGCTCATGCCCATCTGCTGCATCAGGTCGGCGGCGAGGCCGACGGTGCGGTATTTGAGGCCCTTGATGTCGGCGAGGCCGTTGATCGGTTTCTTGAACCAGCCGAAGGGCTGCGCCGGCATGGGGAAGCCGAACAGGCCGACCACGTTGAGCCCGAGGATCTCCTGGGTGAGCTCGCGATAGAGCTCCTGGCCGCCGCCCTGATAGTACCAGCCGAGCATGGTGGTGGCCGAGCCGCCGAACACCGGGCCGGTGCCGAAGAAGGAGGCGCCCTTGTGCTTGCCGTACCAGTAGGACGACACGCTGTGGGCGGCATCGATGACGCCGTCATTCACGCCGTCGAGCACCTGGAAGGCGCCGACCACGGCGCCCGCGGGCAGCAGGTCGATCTTCAGGCGGCCGCCGGACATCTCCTCCACCGCGACCACGTACTGGCGGGCGAACTCCATCCAGATGTCCGACGCGGGCCAGGAGGTCTGCATCTTCACCACGACGGGCGCCTGGGCCAGCACGGCCGGGGCGGCGAGGGCGCTGGCGGCGACACCGCCGGCCAGGGCACCCGAACTCAGGAACGAGCGGCGCGACAGCGCCTTGGTTGATTCAGACATTTCGTCCTCCCTTTTTCGTATTTCCGGACACGGTCCACGTTTCCTGACACGGCCCAGGTGCCTCCAGCGCTTTGCATGGCTGGTTTGCATTAAAAACTATTGATCAGGAAACCACGTTCGGCAAGTTACAAGCGCGCCTTACGTAAATGACATTGTCGTAAGACATCGAGCGTTCGAGCATAAGATACCGCATTCGCCCCGGAGACGCTTTCCGGGGACGGCGGATCGGTCTGCAACACATGGGCCCGCCCCGGAGATCGCTCCGATACGGGTCCTGGCACGCGGAAGGGCTGCGGCGGATGCGGGCGCGCGTTCCCCGATGGCGTCGAGCGTCGGATCCCTATGGCGTTCCGTGCCCTCGGTCGAAGGCCGGCAGGAATCCTTGCCCGCGGAAAACGCATCGCAAATGGGTGGCCCCGAACCGAATCCGGGGCGGGGCCTTCACGCCATGAGCCCTTGGCGCGCCTAGACTTGCCGCGGTCTCGCGGCGGGGCCGTCGGCGCCCGTCAGGTCGCGGCCGGCTCGGCATGTGTCGGTGGCGATGCCATGGCGTTTCTGGCTCATAAATCCTCCCAATGTGCGTGCCCGGCCAAGCCGAGTCTTCCACACCGCGCGACCAAGAAATGATCGCGCCGGGCAGCGCTTTTCGCGCCTTGTCCCGCTGCTGCAAGGAGACGATGCCCAAGAGGTAAGTGCAAGTACTATTTCGTCGTTTTCCGCCTATTCCGATTGTACGAAAGTCGTACGTATCGGTGTTTCCGCACAGTTTCCGCGTCCATTTGTCATCCGCCTGTCATTCGCGGCCCTTTGAAGTGCCGCGACGACGGGGCCCGGCCCCGTATCATCAGGGGACATCAATCATGCGCTCGATTCTTCTCGCAGGCGTGTCGGCGGTCGTGCTCGGCCTCACGGCGGCCGGCGCCGTGGCCCAGTCGCCGGCTCCGTTCAACCGGATCGCGACCTTCAACGTCATCGACAACCTGCCGGCGGGGGCGGATCCGGCGAAGTCGACGGCGGCGGAGATCATCACCTTCACGGAAGATGGCAAGACGCTGATCTACAGCGACAGCCCCGGCCACCGGATCGGCTTCATCGACATCTCCGACCCCAACATGCCCAAGGCGGCGGGCGTGGTGGCGCTCGAGGGTGAGCCGACCACCACGGTGGTGATCGGCGGCAAGGCCTATGTCGGCGTGAACACCTCTGAATCGAAGTCGAACCCCTCGGGCCACCTCGCGGTGGTCGACATCGCCTCGCGCAAGGTCGAGGACAAGATCGACCTCGGCGGCCAGCCCGACGCGGTGACCAAGAGCCCGGACGGCAGCTACCTCGCCATCGCGATGGAGAACGAGCGCGACGAGGAGATCAATGACGGCGCCATCCCGCAGATGCCGCCCGGCAATTTGACCTATTTCGAGGTCAAGGACGGGCGCGTGGTCGACGATTCCAAGAAGGTGGTCGACCTGACCGGCCTCGCTGCCATCGCGCCGGAAGATCCCGAGCCTGAGTATGTGGACATCAACTCCCGCAACGAGGTCGTCGTCACGCTGCAGGAGAACAACCACATCGTCATCGTCGACCTGCCCACCGGCAAGGTGACGAACAGCTTTTCCGCCGGCACGGTCGACCTCGACCACATCGACACCAAGAAGGACAAGGTGATCGACCTGTCCGGCTCGATGAAGGACGTGCCGCGCGAGCCCGACACGGTGCAGTGGATCGACGACGACCGCTTCGTCATCGCCAATGAGGGCGACTGGAAGGGCGGCACGCGCGGCTTCTCGATCTTCGACAAGACCGGCAAGCTGCTGTTCGAATCCGGCACGGCGCCGGAGCACATGGCGGTGCGCCTCGGCCACTATCCCGACAAGCGCAACAAGAAGGGCATCGAGATGGAGGGCGCGGAGGTCGCGACCTTCGGCGACGATCGCCTGATCTTCGTCGCTTCCGAGCGCGGCTCGATCGTGTTCGTCTACCGCGACAAGGGCGGCGCCGAGGCGCCGGAGTTCCTGCAGGTGCTGCCGGGCGGCGTCGGCCCCGAAGGGCTGATGGCGATCCCCTCGCGCAACCTGTTCGTGACCGCGAGCGAGACCGACCTGCGCGAAGAGGGAGGCATCGGCGCGCTGGTGACGATCTATGAGCGCCAGCCCGGCGCCAAGGTCGCCTATCCGACCATCGAATCCGCGAACGGGCCGGACGGCCTGCCGATCTGGTGGTCGGCGCTCTCGGGCTTTGCGGCCGATCCCTCGACCCCCGGCAAGCTCTACGCCGTGACCGACAGCGCCTATGCGCAGGGCCGCATCCTCACCGTGGACGCCTCGGCGATGCCGGCGAAGATCACCGCGGCGACGATCGTCACCCGCGACGGCAAGCCGGCCAAGGGGCTCGACCTGGAGGGCATTGCGGCGCGGCCGGAAGGCGGCTTCTGGCTGGTCTCCGAGGGCAACCCGGAGAAGAAGGAAAATCCGACCCAGAACCTGCTGCTGCAGGTGGGCGCGGACGGCGCCATTGCGCAGGAGATCGCGCTGCCGGAGGCGGTGGCCGCGCAGGCGATCCGCTACGGCTATGAGGGCGTGACGGTGACCGGCTCGGGCGCCGACGAGACCGTGTGGATGGCGGTGCAGCGCGAGTGGAAGGACGACCCGAAGGGCTTCGTCAAGCTGATCGCCTACAAGCCTGCCGACAAGAGCTGGAGCTATGTGCGCTACCCGCTCGACACGCCGGAGAAGGGCTGGATCGGCCTTTCCGAAATCACCGCCTACAAGGATGGCCTGGTGGTGATCGAGCGTGACAACCTGATCGGCCCCGAGGCCCGGGTGAAGAAGCTCTCCTTCGTCTCGCTCAGCGGCGTGACGCCGGTGGCGCTGGGTTCGGAGGCGAAGCCGCCTGTCCTCACCAAGACCGAGGCCAAGGACCTGATGCCGCTGCTCAAGGCGCCGAACGGCTACGTGCTCGATAAGGTCGAGAGCTTCGCCATCGACAAGGACGGCAACGCCTTCATCGTCACCGACAATGACGGCGTCGACGGCTCCTCGGGCGAAACGCAGTTCATCGGCATCGGCAAGATGGACTGATCGCGAACTTCCTGCAGACGCTGCCAGCGGGCGCCCTCCGGGGCGCCCGTTTCGTTTTCGGGGCGGGCCCGCCACCCGTCGGCCATCATCGAAATTTCCCGCTGCGGAACCTCGCCAGAAGACCTGCGTTGCGGTATGACTGACCGGTCAGTCATTTTCGAGGTGTGCCATGGCGAGCGGAGAGGGAAGCGGGGAGGGCGGCGGCGCGAAGCCGCGGACGGCTGCCCCGACGCGCCGCCGCGCCAGCAAGGAGCCGGCTGACCGGCGCCGCGAGATATTGGAGGCGGCGCTGGTAGTGTTCGCCGAGGCGGGCTTCGCCGGCGCGCGCATGCAGGACGTGGCGTCGCGCGCGGGCGTCGCCAAGGGCACGCTCTACCTCTACTTCGAGGACAAGGAAGCCCTGTTCGAAGGGCTGGTGCGGCAGGCGATCGACCCCGTGCTGGGCCGGCTGGAGCGCGAGTTCGCGGACTTCCCCGGCAGCACCCGCGCCTTCCTCTCCGTATCGTTCGCCCATCTCGCCAACGAGGCGGTGCATTCCCCGCGCCGGCACATCGTGCGGCTGATGCTGGGCGAGGGCGAGCGCTTCCCGGAGATCGCCGGCTTCTATTATCGCGAAGTGGTCTCGCGCGGGCTCGGCCTGTTGCGGGCGATCAATGCGCGGGCGCTGGAGCGCGGCGAGATTTCCTCCGACGCCGGCCTGCGCTTCCCCCAGCTCCTCATCGCCCCGCTGCTCGTCGCGACGGTGTGGGAGGGGCTGTTCCAGCGCCACGAGGCGCTCGATGTCCAGGGCATGCTGGAAGCGCATGCCGAAATCACGCTGCGCGGCCTCGGATGGAAGGAGCCATGATGCGCATCCGCTCACGAGGCTCCCTCGCGTGGCGCGGGCCGCTCTGTGCCGCGCTTCTCGCGCTCTCGCTCGCCGCTTGCGCCGATAAGGGGCCGTCGCGCTATCAGGGCTATGCCGAGGCCGATCTGGTGTTCGTCGGCCCGGACGAGGCCGGGCGGGTGACGCGGCTCGACGTCGACGAGGGCGACCGGGTGAAGAAGGGTCAGCCGCTGTTCGAGGTCGATGCCGATCTCCAGCAGGCCGATGTCGATTCCGCCGCGGCGAGCCTAGAGCAGGCCAAAGCTCAACTCGCTGACCTTCAGGCCAGCGCGCAGCGGCCGCAGGAGATCGAGGTGCTGCAGGCGAGCAAGCGGCGGGCCGAGGCGGCGCTCGAGCTCTCGCGCATCGAGCTCGGCCGGCAGCAGGACCTCTACGACAAGAAGGTCGGCTCCAAGGCCGCGCTCGACACCGCGCAGGCGACGTTCGACCAGAACAAGGCGGCGCTCGACGAGATCAACAAGCAGATCGAGGTCGGGCGCATGGGCTCGCGCGACGCGCAGATCGGCGCCGCACAGAAGGCGGTGGATGCGGCGCAGGCGAGCCTCGAGGCGGCGAAGACGCGGCTCGCGCGGCGCAAGCTCGCCGCTCCCGCCGACGGCTCGGTCGAGACCGTCTATTTCCGCCCCGGCGAACTGGTGCCGGTCGGCCGGCCGGTGCTCGCGCTGCTGCCGCCGGACCTCATCAAGATGCGCTTCTTCGTGCCCGAGCCCGACCTAAACCGCTTCAAGCTCGGCACGCGGGTGCAGATGAGCTGCGACGGCTGCGGCGGGGGCGTCGCCGCCACGGTGAGCTATATCGCCGAGGATTCCGAATACACCCCGCCGGTCATCTACAGCCTCGACGAGCGCTCCAAGCTGGTCTTCGTGCTGGAGGCGAAGCCGGACGAGCCGCTGAAGCTGCGCCCGGGCCAGCCGATCACGGTCGAGATCGCGCCGTGAAGGAGGACACGCCCCATATCGCGCCGCCCGGCGCCGCCGATCCCGCCAAGGCCGACTATGCGATCGAGGTCGAGGGCCTGTCCAAGTCGTTCGGCAACCGGGTGGTGGTGCGCGACCTCACCATGCGGGTGCGGCGCGGGCAGATCTACGGCTTCCTCGGGCCGAACGGCTCGGGCAAGACCACCACGATCCGCATGCTGTGCGGCCTGCTGACGCCCGATTCCGGGCGCGGCACCTGCCTCGGCATGGACATCCTCACCCAGTCGCGCGCCATACGCCGCCATGTCGGCTACATGACGCAGCGCTTCAGCCTCTATGCCGATCTGTCGGTGCGCGAGAACCTCGAATTCGTCGCCCGGGTCTATGGCGTGCCGGACCCTGTGGGCGCGGCGCGCGCGGCGGTGACGCGGCTGGGGCTCGACGGGCGCGGGCGCCAGCTCGCCGGCTCGCTCTCGGGCGGGTGGAAGCAGCGGCTCGCGCTCGGCGCCTGCATCCTGCCGCAGCCCCAGCTCCTGCTGCTCGACGAGCCGACCGCCGGCGTCGATCCCAAGGCGCGGCGCGAGTTCTGGGCGCAAATCCATGAGCTCGCCGCCGACGGGCTGACCGTGCTGGTCTCGACCCACTACATGGACGAGGCCGAGCGCTGCCATGAGATCGCGTACATCGCCTATGGCGACCTGCTGGCGCAGGGCACGGTCGACGAGGTGGTCGCCTCGGCCGGACTGGTGACGTGGAGCGTCTCCAGCCCCGACCCGGCCGCGCTGGCGCGCGAACTGGCCGACCTGCCGGGCATCGACATGGTGGCGCCGTTCGGCAACTCGGTGCATGTCGGCGGCCATGACGAGAAGGCGCTGGAAGCGGCGATCGCGCCGCTGCGCGAGCGCGAGGGCCTGACCTGGCGGCGCGACCAGCCGACGCTGGAAGACGTGTTCATCGACCTGATGAGCCGCTCCAGGGACAATTTCCAATGAGCGGCGCGTCCGCCGTCGGCGGCTTTTTCCGGCGCGTGGGCGCGATGATGCGCAAGGAGTTCCTGCAGCTCGCGCGCGACCGCATCTCCTTCGCCACCATGATCTCGATCCCGCTGCTGCAGCTCGTGCTGTTCGGCTACGCGATCAACACCACGCCCCGGCACCTGCCGACCGCGGTGCTGGCCTATGAAAACACATCGCTCACGCGCTCCATCCTCGCCGCGATCGAGAACACCAAGTATTTCGCCGTCGTCGCCCATCCCACGAGCGCGGCGGAGGCCGACCACCTGATGCGCGCGGGCGACGTGTCCTTCATCGTCGAGATTCCGGCCGGCTTCGAGCGCTCGGTGCGGCGCGGGGAGAGCCCGTCCATGCTGGTGGCGGCGGACGCGACCGACCCGGTCGCCTCCGGCAGCGCCGTCGCCGCGCTGCGCGGGCTGATCGAGACCGCAGTGCGGCGCGAGCGCTTCGCCGAGGAGGGAGGGCCGTCGGGCTCGGGCTTCGAGACCGCGCCGCCGGCGTTCCAGATCATCACCCATGCGCGCTACAACCCGGCGGCGGTGACGCAGCTCAACATCGTGCCGGGCCTGCTCGGCACCATCCTCACCATGACCATGCTGATCTTCACCGCGCTCTCGGTGACGCGGGAGATCGAGCGCGGGACCATGGAGACGCTGCTCGCCATGCCGATCCGCCCGGTCGAGGTGATGCTCGGCAAGATCGCGCCCTATGTGCTGGTGGGCGCGGGACAGGCGTCGATGATCGTCCTCGCCGGGCTGTTCCTGTTCGACGTGCCGATGATCGGCTCTCTGTCGCTGCTCACCGCGCTCACCGTGCTGTTCATCGTCGCCAACCTGTCGATCGGCTACACCTTCTCGACGCTGGCGCAGAACCAGCTCCAGGCGGTGCAGATGACCTTCATGTACTTCCTGCCGAACATCCTGCTGTCCGGCTTCATGTTCCCCTTCGCCGGCATGCCGGAATGGGCGCAGTGGATCGGCGAGACGCTGCCGCTGACGCATTATCTGCGCATGGTGCGCGGCATCCTGCTGAAGGGGGCGGACGTCTCCGACCTGCTCAACAACATCCTCGCCTTGTCGGCGATCATGCTGGTGGCGATGGTGATCGCGGTGCGCCGCTTCCGCCAGACGCTCGACTGATCCTCCTTCGCGCCGACCTGGGAGGAACCGGGGCGGCTGTCACAGCGCATTCACGCCGCACGCCGTAACTGGTGGCGTTCGCAGGTATCAGGGGATGCGATGATGCGTGAGCCTTCCATCGGGCCGGGCGCCGGCAAGCGGGTGCAGGATTATATCGACGAGTCGCCGCTCTGGGCCGACGGCACGCCGGTCGGGCGCGCACCGATGACGGTGATGCAGTGGCGCATCTGGTGGCTGGCGGCCTTCGGCAAGTTCTTCGAGGGTCTGGTCGTGTTCATGACCGGCGTTGCCATTCCGCTGATCGCCACCGAGTTCGACATGAGCGCGACCCAGCACGGCATCGTCGGCGCCGCCTCGCTGGCGGGCATCCTGGTCGGCGCGCTCGCCCTCGGCGGGCTGTCGGACACGTTCGGGCGCAAGTTCATGTTCGTGGTCGAGATGATCATCTTCATGGTCTTCCTCGTACTGCTGGCGCTCAGCCCGAGCTATCCGTGGCTCGTCGTGTTCCTGTTCGGCGTCGGCGTGGCGCTGGGCTGCGACTACCCGACCGCCCACCTCATCATCTCCGAGAGCATTCCCAGCGCCGCGCGCGGACGGCTGGTGCTGGGCGCCTTCGGCTTCCAGGCGCTCGGCGCGCTGGTGGGCAGCGCGGTGGGTTACGTCGTGCTCGCCAACCTGCCGGAGATTTCCGCCTGGCGCTGGATGTACGCCACCGCCATCATCCCGGCGGCGCTGGTCACGGTGGGGCGCTTCTACGTGACCGAGAGCGCGCCCTGGCTGTTCGCGCATGGGCGCTTCGACGACGCCGAGCGCGAGGCGGCGAAGCTGCTCAAGCGCGAGCCGGCCTATCCGTCCGAGATCCGGCTCGCCCGCCATCGCGGCGAGGGGCGGCACCACGCGGCCGATCGCGGCTGGGCGGCGCTGTTCAGCGCGCGCAACCGGCGCGCCACCATCCTCGCCTCGGTGCCGTGGTTCCTGCAGGACCTCGGCACCTACGGCATCGGGCTGTTCACGCCGACCATCCTCGCCGCCGCGCTCGGCCACGCGACGGTGCACACGCACGACATCACCGACATCATCGCCAACCAGATCCTCGCCGCGGAAGGCGCGGCGCTGATCGACGTACTGCTGATCGTCGGCATCATCGGGGCGGTGCTGCTGGCCGATCGGGTAGGGCGCATTCCCCTGCAGGCGCTCGGCTTCGTCGGCTGCGCGGCGGGGCTGCTGATCGCCTCGCTCGCGGAGAGCTACACGGGCGCGATGCAGACGGCGCTGATCTTCGCCGGGTTCATGCTGTTCAACTTCATGACCAATATCGGCCCGAACGCGCAGACCTACCTTCTGGCGGGCGAGGTGTTCCCCACCGCGGTGCGCGGCAAGGGCGCCGGCTTCGCGGCCGCGTTCGGCAAGATCGGCGCGGTCTCAACGGCGTTCCTGTTCCCGATCCTGCTGGCGGATATCGGCACGACGCACCTGCTCTACGGACTTGCCGCGACCTCGGTGATCGGCGCGCTCGTCACCTGGACGTTCCGGATCGAGACCAAGGGCGTGAACCTTGACCGCGCGCATGAGCGCGAGCTCGATGCCGAGCTCGATGCGGCGGCGGGCGTGGGGCGCGAGGCGGCTTAGCCGCTGGAAGGGCTATCTCACAGGGCGCGCAAACGAAAAGGGCGCGGCTCTCGCCGCGCCCTTCCGCATCTCTGAAGCGAAGGCTTCGATCGGGAACCGATCAGAAGCCCATGCCGCCCATGTCGGGCATGGCCGGCGCCGCCGGGGCCGCCTTCTTCGGCAGCTCGGCGACCATCGCCTCGGTGGTGATCAGCAGCGAGGCCACGGAGGCCGCGTTCTGGATCGAGGAGCGCAGCACCTTGGCCGGATCGATCACGCCCGCCTTGAACATGTCGACATACTCGCCGCTCTGGGCGTTGAAGCCGTAGGCGTAGCTGTCCTTCTCGAGGATCTTGCCGACGATCACCGAGCCGTCCTCGCCCGCATTGCTGGCGATCTGGCGCGCCGGGGCCTGGATCGCCCGACGGACGATGTCGACACCGGTCTTCTGGTCGGAGTTCGCGGTCTTGATGCCCTCGAGCGCCTTGGTGGCGCGCAGCAGCGCGACGCCGCCGCCCGGAAGGACGCCTTCCTCGACCGCCGCGCGGGTGGCGTGCAGCGCGTCGTCCACGCGGTCCTTCTTCTCCTTGACCTCGACCTCGGTCGCGCCGCCGACGCGGATCACCGCGACGCCGCCCGCGAGCTTGGCGAGACGCTCCTGCAGCTTCTCACGGTCGTAGTCCGAGGTGGTCTCCTCGATCTGCGCCTTGATCTGCCCGACGCGGCCCTCGATGTCCTTCTTCTTGCCGGCGCCGTCGACGATGGTGGTGTTCTCCTTCTCGATCACCACCTTCTTGGCGCGGCCGAGCATGTTGAGCGTCACCGAGTCGAGCTTGATGCCGAGGTCTTCCGAGATCGCCTCGCCGCCGGTCAGGATCGCGATGTCCTGCAGCATGGCCTTGCGGCGGTCGCCGAAGCCCGGCGCCTTCACGGCCGCGACCTTCAGGCCGCCGCGCAGCTTGTTGACGACGAGCGTGGCCAGGGCCTCGCCCTCGACGTCCTCGGCGATGATCAGTAGCGGCTTGCCGGACTGGACGACGGCCTCGAGGACCGGGAGCAGCTCCTGAAGGCCGGAGAGCTTCTTCTCGTGGATGAGGATGTAGGGGTCCTCGAACTCGACGCGCATCTTCTCGGCGTTGGTCACGAAGTACGGCGAGAGGTAGCCGCGGTCGAACTGCATGCCCTCGACGACGTCGAGCTCGGTCTCGGCGGTCTTGGCTTCCTCGACGGTGATGACACCCTCGTTGCCGACCTTCTGCATGGCCTCGGCAAGGAACTTGCCGACATCCGCATCGCCATTGGCGGAGATGGTGCCGACCTGGGCGATCTCGCCGTTGGAGGTGACCTTGCGGGCGTTCTTCTTGATGTCCGCGACGATCGCCTCGACCGCGAGGTCGATGCCACGCTTGAGGTCCATCGGGTTCATGCCGGCGGCAACCGCCTTGGCGCCTTCCTTGACGATGGCCTGGGCCAGCACGGTGGCGGTGGTGGTGCCGTCGCCGGCGAGGTCATTGGTCTTCGAGGCCACTTCGCGCACCATCTGGGCGCCCATGTTCTCGAACTTGTCCTCGAGCTCGATCTCCTTGGCGACGGTGACGCCGTCCTTGGTGATGCGCGGCGCGCCGAAGCTCTTCTCGATGACGACGTTGCGGCCCTTCGGGCCCAGCGTCACCTTCACCGCATTGGCGAGGATGTCGACGCCGCGCAGCATCTTGTCGCGCGCATCCGTCGAGAATTTTACTTCCTTGGCAGACATATCTTTTCAACTCCGGTGAAGCGTTGCGGCCAGCAGGCTCAGAGGGTGCTCACGCGGCCTTCTTGGCCGAGGCGGTGCCTTCGAGGACACCGAGGATGTCGGCTTCCTTCATGATGAGGTAATCGACGCCGTCGATCTTGACCTCGGTGCCGGACCACTTGCCGAACAGCACCTTGTCGCCGGCCTTGACGTCGAGCGGGACCAGCTTGCCCGCCTCGTCGCGCGCGCCGGGGCCGACCGCGATCACCTCGCCCTGGGAGGGCTTTTCCTTCGCGGTGTCGGGGATGATGATGCCGCCAGCGGACTTCTGCTCCGCGTCGAGGCGCTTGACCACGACCCGGTCATGCAGGGGACGGAACTTCATCGGTTCTCTCCAGAATTCGTATCGATCGCGAGGTCTGCGGCACGGCACCGGTCTCGCCGGCGTGCCGCTGGGCGGACATCTAGGAGTCAGAAAAAAGCGACGCAAGGGCCGGAGGCGAAAAAATTGGCACTCTCATTTCGAGACTGCCAGGGTTACGACCCGAACCTTTGTCAGCACTCTTTCGCATATGCTGCCAATGCATTGATATTGAACGCGAAATTTAATCTTTAACCTTGCCGGACCTTCGCGGCGCCCGCAGAATTTAGAATCATCGCGAAAGGAGGTTCCGCATGGCATTCCACGACGCGTCGAAAGGGCCGGCCGAGGAGGCCGGTTCGCCGCAGTGCTCCGCCTCGGCCGATTTCGTCCGCCAATGGGCCGGCTACGGGCTGACGACGGCACAGATCTTCTATCGCATGCCCGACCATCCCGGACTGTTGCAGACCTATCTCTGGCAGCATTACGACCTGTGCCCGCATTTTCCCGAGCTGAACCGCTTCCTGGAGTTCTGGAAGCGCGAGCTGGACGGCCCGCTGCACTCGGTCACGGTGACGCATTCGCGGCTGATCCAGCCGGCCGAATTGCGCAGCGTGGACGGCATGTTCCGGCTCAACTGAGCGGATCGACGCCGCGGGTCACGCGCCGGGCCGCCATCCGGCCGAACGGGCTTTTCCTCGGATAGGCCCTCTCTTTGCCGCGTTCGCCGTGTTATGAGGGCGGCGAAACGGGGGCCGCACGGCCGCCGTGGCATGAGGTATCAGGTCGGCCAGTGGATCACCGATCGCCGCGTACGTCGGAGTTGCTCTCCGCCATCGTCACCGCCCATTCGGCGGAACGCATCGGCGTGGGCGAAGTCGTGCACGCCCTGCGCAACCGCGCCTTCGGCCTTTCGCTGCTGCTGCTCGGCCTGCCGAACTGCCTGCCGATGCCGCCCGGCATTCCGGTCATCTGCGGCGTGCTGCTGTGCTTCGTTGGCGCGCAGATGATGGTGGGCCGCGACGAGCTGTGGCTGCCGCGCTGGCTCGCCAACAAGACCATCTCCCGCCGCCTGCTCGACAAGATCATCAGCGGCGCCCTGAAATGGGTACGGCGGTTCGAGAGCTATTCCCGCCCGCGGCTGATCTATTTCTCCAGCCCCTCGGCGCGCTTCGTGCTCGGCGGCATGGTGCTGGTGCTGGGGCTCCTGCTGCTGCTGCCGATCCCGATCTTCGGCAACCTGCCGCCGGGCATCGCGGTGTGCATCCTCGGGCTGGGCCTGGTGGAGCGCGACGGCGCCTTCATCTTCGCCGGTATCGTCGCGACCCTGATCAGCCTCGGGGTGATGGGGCTGCTGAGCTGGATGCTGTTCCAGGGCGCGCTGGCCTACATCTGACGCCCGGAACGCGGCCTCCCGGCACCGGTGCGCCGGACGGGTCTGCGATCACCACCTCCGCACCCCGAGACGATCGCGATCCGTCCTAGCCGCGCCCGACGAAGGGGGCGGCGCTCGCCATGATGGTCATGGTCAGCACGTTCGCCTCCAGCGGCAGGCTCGCCATATAGGCGACGGCGCGGCCGGCATCGGCCGGGTCGAAGGTCGGCTCGACCATGATCTGGCCGTTGGGCTGCAGGATGCCGGTCTTCATTTTCGCCGCCATGTCGGTGTCGGCATTGCCGATGTCGATCTGGCCGCAGGCGATGTTGTGGGCGCGGCCCTCCAGCGCGACCTGCTTGGTCAGGCCGGTCACTGCGTGCTTGGTGGCGGTGTAGGAGGCGGTGAGCGGGCGCGGCGCGTGGGCCGAGATCGACCCGTTATTGATGATGCGCCCGCCCTTCGGGTTCTGCGCCTTCATGATCCGCATGGCGTGCTGGATGCACAGGAACACGCCGGTGAGGTTGACGCTCACCACGCGCTGCCAGTCCTCCAGCGCGATGTCCTCGATCGGGGTGGCGGCCGACCAGCCGCCGGCATTGTTGAACAGCACGTCGAGCCGGCCGTGGCGTTCCGCCACCGCGCCGAACAGCGCCGCCACGGATTCGGGGCTGGCGACGTCGGCGGGGATCACCTCGGCGTTCGGGCCGATCGTGTCGGCCACGGCTTGGAGCGGCTCGCGGCGGCGGCCGGTGAGGACGACGGTGAACCCGTCCTTCGCCAGGGCGAGGGCGGCGGCCTTGCCGATGCCGGTGCCGGCGCCGGTAACGAGGGCGATGCGCTTCAGACTCATTGGTTTTCCTCCCAAGCGGCGGAAGATGGACGAGCCCCACGCAGCGGGCAAGGCGCGCCTGCGCCCGAAAGCCCCTCGGGATACCGGCCGGATTGCCCATCGGGATGCCGATGAGGCAGGGGTGGGAACCGGCGGGTGCCTTCCGCGTTGTTTCCTCGACAGCGCGTTGAGTAAATCAAGTCATTACGAAAGCGCTCAAGTGACGGACGAGGAAGGAGCTTTCCAATGCCTGCTATTCTGATGTGGCTTATTGGTATTCCGATTCCGATCATCATTCTTCTTTATCTGATTACCTGATGATCGGATGTTGACGCCCCGCACCGCAGGTGGGCGGACCGAAAAGCGCCTGAAGGAAGCTGCCTGTCCTTCAGGCGCTTTTCTTTTCTTCGCGCGGAGAGGCGGGTCGTATACGGCGCAGTCTCGACGCCGCTTTAGCGTCCGTCGCCATAAGGCGGGCGCGGAATCGAGGTGTGGGCGGCCCTGAGCGCCGCCGACCAGCGCTCGCGCAGATCGTGGAAATAGGGCTCGCCGGGCTCGATGCGGTAGTTCAGTTCCGCCTGGCCCGCGTCGCGGCGCGCGGCCAGAATGTCGATCGGCATGCCGACGCCGAGATTGGAGCGCATGGTCGAATCCATCGAGATCAGGCCCGATTTCAGCGCGTCATACAGGTCCATGTCGTAGGTGATGGAGCGGTCCAGCACCGGCTTGCCGTATTTGTGCTCGCCGATCTGCAGGAACGGGGTGTCGTTGGTACACTCGATGAAATTGCCGGCGGCGTAGATCATGAACAGCCGCAGCCGGCCGCCATTCACCTGCCCCCCGAACAGGAACGACACGTCGAAGCGCACATCGGCGGCCTTGAGGCTCTCGCCATAGAGGCTGTAGACGTGGCGGGTGGCGCGCCCGACGAGCTGGGTCGCGCGGAACATGCTGGTGCAGCCGACCAGCGTCTCCCTGACCCCGGTCTCGGGATTGTCGAGACCTTCCTGCAGCGTGCTGATGACGGCCTGCGAGATCGAGAGGTTGCCGGCAGTGGCGAGCGCCATGACGTGCCGGCCCGGCTCCTCGAAGATGTGGAGCTTGCGGAAGGTCGACACATTGTCGAGCCCGGCATTGGTGCGCGTGTCGGCGATCATGACCAGGCCGTCATTCACCAGGATCCCGCAGCAATAGGTCATGAAAGGCACTTCCCCCTGATCCGCCGCGTCAAGGCGTGCGGTGTTCGCGCGCTCTTATAGCGGGGCGCTTTCCCGCCGGGCAACAGGTCAGCCCTGAATCTGCCGGCTCGACTGGTCGACTTTCAGCGCGACCGAGAGCTGTTCGTCGCCGCCGCCATAGCGGTTGCCGCGCACCGGCGCCGCGCCGAGATAGTCGAGCCCTATGGCGAGGCGCACATAGGCCTCGGTCGGGCATTGCCGGTTGGTGCAGTCGAAGCCGACCCAGCCGAGATCCTCGACATAGGCTTCGGCCCAGGCATGGCCGGCCTGGTGGCCGGCACCGCTGCCGGGCGCGGCGCCGTCGCCCACCAGATAGCCGCTGACATAGCGCGCCGGCACGCCGAGATGGCGGCAGCAGGCGATGAAGATATGCGCGAAGTCCTGGCACACGCCGCGCTTCAGCGCGAAGGATTCGCCGGCCGTGGTCGAGGCATGGGTGGGATCGGCGTCGTAGGTCATGGTGTCCGCGACCGCGTCCATCAGCGCGTGGAGCAGGGGCAGGCGGCCCGGCTCCTCGACCGCCGCCGTCGCCGTTTCGCCGAAGGCGCGCAGCTCCGCGTCGGGTGCGGTGAGATCGGTCTCGCGCAGGAACAGCGAGGGCGGAAAGCGCTCCTTCACGCCGCGCACCACGCCGGAGGTGTCCTGCGTCTCCACCTCGCCCTCGACCAGCACGGTGAGCGTGCTCAGCGGGCCGTCGACGGCGAAGGAATGGGTGATGTTGCCGAACGCGTCCTGGTGGGCACGCAGGCGGCAGTTCTCGGACACGTCGATCCGCCAGCGCACGACATACTGCCCGTCGTGATTGCCGGGCGTGAGGCGCAGCACCTGGATCGCGCCATTGGCCGGCGGATCATAGGTGTAGGTGGTCGCGTGGTTGATCTGGATACGCATGACGCAGGCACCTGTAGGCCGGTCAGAGCAGGTACTGTTCGGTGATGTTGCTGCCCAGCCGGTTGTTCTCGATGACGAAATTGTCGATGTACTCGTGCAGGCCGGTCTGGAACACGTCGTCCATGCGGCTGTTGCCGAGGCGGGTGAGGGTGGAGCGCGCGACGCGCTGGGCGTGGCCCTGCCGGCCGTAATAGGCGGCGATGTCGTCGAGATAGCGGGTGATGTTCTGGTAGCAGCTCGTGAGCGAGCGCGGCATCTGCCCGTTGAGGATGAGCAGGTCCGCCACCAGCCACGGCTTGACGCTCTCGCGATAGACCCAGTGGAACGAGGTGAGCGCGGAGACGGAGCGCAGGATCGAGGCCCACTGGAAATAGTCCAGCGGCCCGCCGACATGCTCGGAATCGGGCAGCAGCACGTGGTACTTCACGTCGAGGATGCGGGCGGTGTTGTCGGCGCGCTCGACATACATGCCCACGCGCGAGAACCAGAAGGCGTCGTTGCGCAGCATGGTGCGGTAGGCGGCGCCGTCGAAGCGCAGCGAGGTCTCCTTGACGAAGCTGAGGAAGCGGGCGAGCTCCTCGCGCGTCATGTTCTTGGTCGAATAGCGCTTCAGCTCCAGCCAGGCGGAGTTGATGGTCTCCCACATCTCGATGGTGAGCGCGGTGCGCACCGAGCGGGCATTGGTGCGCGCGGTCTCGAAGCAGTTGCGGATGGAGGAGGGGTTCTCCGGCGCGAAGGCGAGGAAGGCGATGACGTTCTGCTCGGTGGTGGCGTCGCCGTGGAACTGCTTGAACAGGTCGGCGCAGCCGGCGGTGAGCAGGGCCGAGCGCCATTCATTGGTCGAGCCGCCATAGGAGGCGGGCAGCTGCGCCAGGCGCTGGGTGACGTCGATGATGCGGGCGAGGCAGTCCGCGCGCTCCATGTAGCGGGCGAGCCAGTAGAGGTTGTCTGCAGTACGTGAAAGCATGGGACCCGCGTCTATTTGGCGTTGCGCCAGGCGAGGGTGGCGACACCCGCCCCGATGAGGAGCGAGCCGCCGACCCGGTTGATGGCGGTGACGATGAAAGGACGGCCGATCGCCTCGCGCATGCGTCCGGCGACCAGCGCGAAGCTGAACGCGTTGGCCGCGGCCAGCGCGAGGAAGGTCGCCTCGAGCACGATCATCTGCGTGAAGAAATGCCGGCCGGGATCGAGGAACTGCGGCAGGAAGGCGACGAAGAAGGTGATGCTCTTCGGGTTGAGCGCGGTGACGAGCCAGGCATGGGCGACGAGCCGCACCTGCGAGCCCTCCGAGCGCTCGGCGCCGAACTGCGCCTGCCCGCCGGCGCGCCACAGCCGGATGCCGAGCCAGATCAGATAGGCGGCGCCGATCCATTTGAGCAGCGTGAACAGCGCGGCCGAGGTCGCCAGCAGCGCGCCGAGGCCGAGCATGGACAGCGTCATGGCGGTGAAGTCGCCCAGCGTCACGCCGGCGGCGACCGGCAGTGCCACGCGCCGCCCCTGTCCGAGCGCGTAGGAGACGACGAGCAGCACCGTCGGCCCCGGGATCAGCAGGAGGACCGCCGAGGCAGCGACGAAGGCCAGCCATGTTTCGATCGACATCGGTGCGCTCCCTCAACTCCGATGGGCCCAATACGGCGCGAGGTCCGTCGGCTCAGCTCTCCTCCAGCACCCAGGTGTCCTTCGTGCCCCCGCCCTGGCTCGAATTCACCACCAGCGAGCCGGCCTGCAGCGCCACGCGGGTGAGCCCGCCGGGGACGATGCGGACCCGGTCCGAGCCCGTGAGCACGAAGGGGCGCAGGTCGACATGGCGCGGCGCGATTCCCTCGTCCACGAAGGTCGGGCAGGTGGAGAGCGCCAGCGTCGGCTGGGCGATGAAGTTGGTCGGGTCGTCCATCAGCTTGGCGCGGAACAGCTCGATCTGCGCCTTGTCGGCGCGCGGGCCGATCAGCATGCCGTAGCCGCCCGAGCCGTGCACCTCCTTGACCACCAGCTCGCCCAGATGGTCGAGCACGTATTTGAGGTGGTCCGGCTCGCGGCAGCGCCAGGTCGGCACGTTCTTCAGCAGCGGCTCCTCGCCGAGATAGAAGCGGATGATCTCCGGCATGTAGCTGTAGACCGCCTTGTCGTCGGCGACGCCGGTGCCGACCGCGTTGGTCAGCGTGACGTTGCCGGCATTGTAGGCGCTCATCAGCCCCGGCACGCCGAGCGCGCTGTCCGGGCGGAAGGCGAGGGGGTCGAGGAAGTCGTCGTCGAGGCGGCGGTAGATCACGTCCACCCGGCGCGGGCCCTCGGTGGTGCGCATGTAGACGATGTCGTTGCGCACGAACAGGTCGCGCCCCTCCACCAGCTCGACGCCCAGCTTGTCGGCGAGGAAGGAGTGCTCGTAATAGGCCGAGTTGTAGATGCCCGGCGTCAGCACCACCACCACGGGATCGCTGGTCGCCGTGTTCGGGGCGAGCGACTTCAGCGTCGCCAGCAATTCGTCGGTGTAGTTCTCGACCGGCGCGACGCGGTTGTCGGCGAACAGCTCGGGGAACAGCCGCATCATGATTTCGCGGTTCTCCAGCATGTAGGAGACGCCGGAGGGCGTGCGGGCATTGTCCTCGAGCACGTAGAACGTGTCGGCGTCGACCCGCACCACATCGATGCCGGCGATGTGGACGTAGAGGTCGTGCGGGACCTTCTGGCCGTTCATCTCGGGCCGGAACACCGGGTTCTGGTAGACGAGGTCCTCCGGCACGACGCCCGCTTTCAGGATGTCGCGCTTGGAGTAGACGTCCTTGATGTAGAGGTTCAGCGCCTTGGTGCGCTGCTCGAGCCCGCGCGAGAGGCGCCGCCATTCGGTCCCGGTCAGGACGCGGGGGATGATGTCGAACGGTATCAGCCGCTCCTGCGCATCACTGTCGCCATAGACGGCGAAGGTGATGCCGATGCGGCGGAATATGAATTCCGCCTCCTTGCGGCGATAGTCGAGCACGTCAGGCGGAACATCGCTGAGCCAGCGGGCCAGGGCGGAATAGGCGGAACGGACGGAGCCGTCCGCGTTGGTCATCTCGTCGAAAGCGACGCTCATCGGTGCAAATCTACTCCCCAACTCAGCCAAGTTAGCTACAAACGCCGTGCCAGCGGAAGAGGCGGAAGAATCCGAATGGCGATATTTGAGGGAAAGACGTGCATTTGCCCAATTGGCAGGCTTGATGCACTTGCTTGGGGCGCAGGGTGCGTTCATTTGCGGCGAAAAGGCCCGTGAGCGCCGGGATCGGGAGTGGAATCGGATGAACGACAAGGTCGAGCCCGTCACCGCGGCCATCATGGTGGTCGGCGACGAGATCCTCTCCGGGCGCACCAAGGACCGGAACATCGGCTACATCGCGGAATATCTCACCGGGATCGGCATCGATGTGTGCGAGGTGCGCGTCGTGCCGGACATCGAGGCGGAGATCGTCGCCGCGGTGAACGCGCTGCGCGCCCGCTACACCTATGTGTTCTCCACCGGCGGCATCGGGCCGACCCATGACGACATCACCGCCGATTCCATCGCCGCCGCCTTCGGCGTGACGATCGATGTCGACCCGCGCGCGCGCGCCATGCTGCTGGAGCGCATCCCCGAAGCCGAACTCAACGAGGCGCGCCTGCGCATGGCCCGCATTCCCGCCGGCGCGGAGCTGGTGGCGAACCCGGTCTCCAAGGCGCCGGGCTTCTGGATCGGCAACGTCATCGTCATGGCGGGGGTGCCGACCATCATGCAGGCGATGCTGGACGAGGTGGCGCCGAAGCTGAAGACCGGCATCCGCATGCTCTCCGAAACCATCCCCGCCAACGCCAAGGAGGGCGATGTCGGCGGCCCGCTGCGGGCGATCGCGCAGGCGCATCCCGAGGTGACGATCGGCTCCTATCCCTTCATCGGCGAGGACGGGCGGCCGAACACCAATCTGGTCGTGCGCTCGCGCGACCCGGAAAAGCTCGCCGCGGCGATGGACGAGGTGCGGCGCATGGTGGCGGAGGTCGCGGTCCGGCTCGCCTCCTGAGCCGCATGAGCGGGGATATCGTGCGCGCGCGCCCGCACCGGCACTGGAGTAGCCGCCGCGCTCCCGCTAATGATCTCGGGCGCTGCAACCAGACGATCCGAAGGTAGACCCATGTCCGACGACCGCCAGACAAAGGCCTTCCCGGTCTCCTGGGACCAGTTCCACCGCGACGCGCGGGCGCTGGCCTGGCGGCTGGCCGGGGCCGGGCCGTTCCTCGGCATCGTGTGCATCACCCGCGGCGGTCTGGTGCCGGCGGCGATCGTGGCGCGCGAGCTCGGGGTGCGGATGATCGAGACGGTCTGCATCGCCAGCTATCACGACTACCAGACGCAGGGCGAGGCGGAGGTGCTGAAGCCGATCTCCGACGCGGTGATCCGCGCCGCCGGCGCGAACGGGCGGGGCATATTGGTGATCGACGACCTCGTGGACACCGGCAAGACAGCCCGGGTCGTGCGCGACATGCTGCCGGAGGCGCATTTCGCCACCGTCTACGCGAAGCCGCTTGGACGCCCGGTGATCGACACCTTCATCACCGAGGTGAGCCAGGACACCTGGATCTATTTTCCGTGGGACATGGGGCTGAGCTTTCAGCCACCGATCCGCGACGGCGTCGCCTGACGTTCATCAGGCCGGAGGGGCGATCATGGCGGAATGGGACGGGCAACCCGAGGACGAGGACGACGGCTACGAGCAGGCCTATGAGGAGCACCGCGCGGGGCTCTACGACCAGCTCATGGCCTATGCCGAGGATCACGATCTGAGCGACGGCTTCATGGCCGACCTCGTCGCCGATCTCGCGCTGTCGCTGCGCATGATCGCCTATGCGGCGGAGACCGAGAAGCCCTCGATCGGCGGGCTGCGGCTCGACCTCGACCGCTACGCGCGCGAGTTGGGCGAGAGCGTGCGCGAGGCCAAGCGCCACGCCGCCGAGTTCATCGCCGAGGCCAAGTCCGCGCGCGAGGAGGAGGACGAGGAGGGCGAGGAGGAAGGGAAGGAGAAGCCCGGGGAGAAGGACGGTCCGGGATCGGCCTAGCGGGGAGGGCGGAAGGCCGCGCGAGACCGCATGGCCACTCGCTTTCAACCGGATGTTGCAGTATCCAAATACGTGCGGCTCTCCTTAGGAAAACTCACCCATGACTCCCGCCCTGATCTCCGGCATCCTGCGGTCCCCCGTGACCGCCTTCGTGGCGCGCCTCCTGCTGGTGTTCATGTTCCTCGGCAGCGGCATCGACAAGCTATTGAACTTCACCGGCGCCCAGGCCGAGATGGCCCATTTCGGGCTCAACCCGCCCTGGCTTTTCGCCGTGCTCACCATCGTCACCCAGTTGACGGGCGGCGCGCTGATCCTCATCAACCGGGCGACGTGGCTTGGCGCCGGCGTGCTCGGGGTGTTCACCTTGCTGACGATCCCGATCGTCCATCATTTCTGGACGATGGAAGGCGACATGGCGCAGATCGAGTTCTTTTTCGCCATCGAGCATCTGTCGGTCATCGGCGGGATGCTGCTGGTGGCCATACTGGCCGAGCGTGCGCGCACGGCCTGAGACGCGAAGAGGGTGGCAAGCGTGATGGACAAGGCAGTGCGTGAGATCGATCCGAACAGCGACGCGGCCATCGCGGCGAAGGTCGAGCCGCGTCCGATCGAGGAGATCGGCGCCAAGCTCGGCGTGCCGGCCGAAGCGCTGTTCCGCTACGGCCATGACAAGGCCAAGATCGCGCTCGGCTTTGCCCGTCACGCCGAGGCGAGGGCCGGCGGCAAGCTGATCCTCGTCACCGCCATCAACCCGACCCCCGCGGGCGAGGGCAAGACCACCACCACCATCGGGCTCGGCGACGCGCTGGCGCGCGCCGGCAAGAAGGTCGCCATCGCCCTGCGCGAGCCGAGCCTCGGCCCGGTGTTCGGCTCCAAGGGCGGGGCGACCGGCGGCGGGCATTCGCAGATCATCCCGATGCAGGACATCAACCTGCATTTCACCGGCGATTTCCACGCCATCAGCGCCGCCCACAACCTGCTGGCGGCGGCGATCGACAACCACGTCTACTGGGGCAACGCGCTCGACATCGACACCCGCCGCATAAGCTGGCGCCGGGTGGTCGACCTCAACGACCGCGCCCTGCGCAACGTGATCGTGGGCCTGGGCGGGCCGGCCAACGGCTTCCCGCGCGAGGACGGCTTCGACATCACCGTCGCCAGCGAGGTGATGGCGATCTTCTGCCTCGCCCGCTCGCTCGAGGATCTCGAGGAGCGGCTCGGGCGCATGGTTGTGGCGCAGAACCGGGCGCGCCAGCCGGTGACGGCCGGCGAACTCAAGATCACCGGCTCGATGGCCGCGCTGCTGCGCGACGCGTTCCAGCCCAACCTCGTTCAGACGCTGGAGGGGACGCCGGCGCTGGTGCATGGCGGCCCGTTCGCCAACATCGCCCATGGCTGCAACTCGGTGATGGCGACGCGCACCGCGCTCGGCCTCGCCGATTATGTGGTGACGGAGGCCGGCTTCGGCGCCGATCTGGGCGCGGAGAAGTTCCTCGACATCAAGTGCCGGCAGGCGGGCCTCGCGCCCTCGGCAGTGGTGATCGTGGCCACCGTGCGTGCGCTGAAGATGCATGGCGGCGTGGCGCAGAAGGACCTCGGCCCGGAGAACGTCACCGCCGTGAAGCGCGGCGCGGGAAACCTCGTGCGGCACATCGAGAACATGACGGCGTTCGGCGTGCCGGTGGTGGTGGCGATCAACCGCTTCACCAGCGACACGCCGGATGAGATCGCGGCCATCGAGGCGGCCTGCGCGGCGGTCGGCGCGCGGGTGCATCCGTGCTCGCACTGGGCCGACGGCTCGGCCGGCGCGATGAACCTTGCCGAGGACGTGATCCGGCTGGCCGACGCGCCGTCCGACTTCCGCCTGCTCTATGAGAGCGGGCTGCCGCTGGTGCAGAAGATCGAGGCGATCGCGCAGCGCATCTATCGCGCGGCGGGCGTTTCGGCCGAGCCGGCGGCGCTGAGGAAGCTGACCGATTTCGAGGCGATGGGATACGGCGAACTGCCGGTCTGTATGGCGAAGACCCAATACAGCTTCTCCGCCGACCCGACCTGGCGCGGCACGCCGGAGGGCTTCATCCTGCCGATCCGGGACGTGCGGCTTTCCGCCGGCGCGGGCTTCGTGGTGGCGCTGTGCGGCGACGTGATGACCATGCCGGGACTGCCTTCGCACCCCGCGGCCGAGAACATCTTCGTCGACGAATCGGGCTTCATCGGCGGGCTGAGCTGATTCTTCCCGCCCCGTCCGCTCGGCAGCCTCATGCGGCGGGCCGGTGGGCGGTGGAGGGCCGCGCGAATAGCTGGGCGCGGGGCCGATCGGCCGCCCTTCAGGCGACGCCCCGCAGAGATATTTGGAATATTGAAGGATATTCGTTGTGCCGGCGCGCCAAGTCGGGAATCCCTTTAAGCTGGCCGATACGGCAGCACCTGCGGGCGTGGCGAAACGGGTAGACGCAACGAACTTAAAATTCGTTTCTCTCTGAGAGTGCCGGTTCGAGTCCGGCCGCCCGCACCAGTGATCATGCCGCCGTCCCGATGACGGGGCGCCGTCGGTGCGACCTTCTCACATAGTCCGGCCGCCTCGCCGTCTTCCCAGCGGCGGAACGCCGATCCCGCGATTCCCTGAAACACGGACGGTCCGTTGCCGCCTCCGAGCCGCCGCGTCCCGTTCCGGCGCGCCATCCGCGCGCTCCATCGGCACCCCGATGGCCACGAAACGGACAGTGGCCGTCCAATCTTTCGGCTTGTAACTGGTATACCGGTCGTCCAGTATGCCGGTATGACGAGCACCTTCGAGTTCGAGCGCGACCGCGCCTATAACCGCCTCGTGGCGCTGATCTTCAGCGGCACGCTGGAGGAGGGCGCGCCCCTTTCCGAGCGCAAGCTCGCCGAGCAGCTCGGCATGGGCCGCATGCCGGTGCGCGAGGCGCTGCACCAGCTCGAGCAGGAGGGCGTGGTCGAGGTGAAGCCGGCGCGCGGCACCTTCGTGCGGCGTGTGGCGGCGGAGGACCTCGCCGAGATCTACCGCGTACGCGAGGCGCTCGAATGCCTCGCCGCCGAGCTCGCCGCGGCAAGCGAGGCGCCGCCGGCCTTCGTCGCCTGCGGCACGCGCATGCGGACCATGGCGCAGGACCCTTCCGCCTTCACGGCGGTGGAGATCGACGACGCCGGCACCGAATTCCACGAGCTGATGATGCAGGCGGCCGGCAACGCCGCGCTGGTCGAGACGGTGCGGCTGCTGCGCCTGCGCTTCCGGCTCGCCTTCCACCTGCCGCGCTATTTCTCGCACGAGAACGTCTATTCGACGCTCACCGACCACATCGAGATCCTCGACGCGATCATCGCGCGCAAGCCGCGGGCCGCCGCGAAGCTGATGCGCGCGCATCTGCGTCGCGGCCTCGAGATGCGGCTGCGTCTCGGCGCGACCAGCGCACCCCGAACTTCCAAGCAGAAAAGCGACGCACAAGCGTCATAACCAGAGGCACGGAGACAGTGAGATGAGGAACTATCTGGCGACGGGGCTCGTGGCCTTGAGCGCGCTTGCCGCCGTGTGCGGCCCGGCCGGCGCGTCCACGCTCGACACGGTGAAGAAGAACGGGGTCGTGACCTGCGCGGTCAACGGCAGCCGCCCGGGCTTCTCGGCGGTCGACAGCAAGGGCGAATGGCACGGTATCGACGTCGACACCTGTCGGGCCCTCGCCGCGGCAGTGTTCGGCGACGCGAGCAAGGTGAAGTTCCTCAAGACCAACAACCAGACGCGCCTCACCGCGCTGCAGACCGGCGAGGTCGACGTCACGGTGGCCAACACCACCTGGACCCGCGCCCGCGACACCGATCTCGGCCTCGATTTCGTGTCGCCCACCTTCTATGACGGCCAGGGCCTGATGGTGCCCAAGGCGCTCGGCGTGAAGAACGCGCAGGAGCTCGACGGCGCCAGCGTCTGCGTGCGTCCCGGCTCGACCTCCGAGCGCGTGGTGGCCGACATCCAGAAGAAGTTCGGCATCAAGCTGAAGCTCGTCGTCATCGACGACCAGAAGGAGATCAACACCGCCTTCTTCGGCGGGCGCTGCGACGTGGCGGTGCAGTCGACCTCCGGCCTGTCCTCGACCCGCGCGGCGGTGGCGCCCAACCCGGACGACTACGTGATCCTGCCGCAGATCTTCGGCAAGGACCCGATGGGCCCGGTGGTGCGCCAGGACGACCCGCAGTGGCGCGACATCGTGCAGTGGACCGTGTTCACGCTGTTCCAGGCCGAGGAGAGCGGCGTCACCTCCAAGAACGTCGACGAGATGAAGGCCGACTCCAAGGACGCCACCGTGCGCCGCCTGCTCGGCGTCGACGATTCCGGCGGCAAGGGCCTCGGTCTCGATCCGGCGTGGGCCTACAACGTCATCAAGCAGGTCGGCAATTACGGCGAGGTGTTCGACCGCAATGTCGGCAAGGATTCGCCGCTGAAGCTGGAGCGCGGCATCAACGCCCAGTACACCGACGGCGGCCTCATCTACGCGCCGCCGCTGTGACCATGGCAACGGTGGCGAGCGCTCGTCGATGAGCCTGTCATCCACATCGCAGGGGGCGGCGCCGCGCGTGCCGTCCTCCGGCGCGCCGTCCCCGGGCATTCCGCCGTGGCGGAACCCGCGCGTGCGCGCCTTCGTCTGGCAGGCGCTGCTGGTGCTGGCCCTGCTGGCGCTGGTGCTGTGGCTGGCCATGAACGCCCGCCGCGCGCTCGACGAGCGCGGCATGACCTCGGGCTTCGGCTTCCTGCTCGACCCCGCGAACTTTGCGCTCGGCGAAGCCTTTTTCACCTTCACGCCGGGCTCGCCCTATCTCGACGCGTTTGCGGTCGGCGTCGGCAACACGGTGCTGCTCTCGCTGGTGAGCATTGTGACGGCGAGCGTGCTCGGCGTGGCGCTGGGCTTCGCGCGGCTGTCGGGCAACGCGCTCGTCTCGGGCCTCGCCAAGGCCTATGTCGAGGCGTTCCGCAACACGCCGCAGCTCGTCCAGATCGTCTTCTGGTACAGCTTCTTCACCCTGCTGCCGCCGCCCCGGCAGTCCTGGCCGCTGCTCGGGCTCGGCTATGCCTCCAATCGCGGCCTGACCGTGCCGGCGCCGGAGCAGGGCGGGGTGGCGCTGCTGGTGGCCGGCATGCTGGTCGTCGGCGCGATCGCCGCCTTTGCGATCGGCCGTCTCGCCGATCGCCGCCGGCGCCGCACCGGCCGGCGCTGGCGATATGTCGGCGTCGTCGAGATCGCCGCGCTGGTGCTGCCGCCGCTCGCCGCCTGGCTCGCCATGGGCGCGCCGACGGGATGGTCGGTGCCGGTGCTGCGCGGCTTTAACTATACGGGCGGGGCGACGCTGGCGCCGGAATTCCTCGCCATCTATTTCGGCCTGTCCTTCTACATTGCCGCCTTCATCGCCGAGATCATCCGCGGCGGGCTGATCAGCGTCGACGCTGGCCAGATCGAGGCCGCCAACGCCATCGGCCTGCGCCGCGCAGACCTCTACCGGAAGGTGATGGTGCCGCAGGCGATGCGGGTGATCGTGCCCCCGCTCGCCGCGCAATATGTGAGCCTCTTGAAGAACTCCTCGCTCGGCGTCGCGGTTGGCTATCCGGACCTGTTCAGCGTCTCGAACACGGCGCTGACCTATAGCGGGCGCACCATCGAGGTGCTGTGCATCATGGCGGTGATCTACCTGCTGATGTGCCTCGCCATCGGTGCGGTCGCCAATCTCGTCAACCGCTTCGTGCAGATCCCGGAGCGCTGAGATGACGACCGCTCCGCGCTCCTTCGCCTATTCCGGCACGGCGGCGACCCGCACCCCGCCCGAGGTGCCGCGCGGCGTCCGCGCCTTCCTGCACCGGCACCTGTTCAACTCGCCGCTGGGCGGCGTCGCGACCTTCGTGCTGGGTGCCGTCATCGCCATCGTGCTGTGGCGGGTGCTGCAGTGGAGCGTGGTTGACGCCGTCTGGTATTCGCCGGGCGACGGCAGCGCCTGCCGCGACGCGGCCGGCGCCTGCTGGGCGGTGATCGCCGAGAAATACCGCGTCATCCTGTTCGGCGCCTATCCCTATCAGCAGCAGTGGCGCGGGGCACTCGTCGTCGCGCTCTGGCTCGGCTGGGGCGCGATCTCGGCGACGCGGCTCCTGTCGGTGACGCTGCGCCTCGCTGGCTGGGCGGTGGTGTTCGTCGCCTCGATCCTGCTGCTCGGCGGCGGCTTTCTCGGCCTCGAGGCGGTGGGTACCGATGTGTGGGGCGGCCTGCCGCTGACCTTCATCATCTTCGGCGGCACGGTGGCCGGCGGGCTGCCGCTCGCGGTGCTGCTGGCGCTGGGGCGGCGCTCGCAGCTTCCGGTGGTGCGGTTCATCTGCGTGGCGACGATCGAGGGCGTGCGCGGCATTCCGCTGCTGGCGCTGCTGTTCTTCGCGGCGCTGATCCTGCCGCTGTTCCTGCCGCCGCAGCTCACGGTCGACAAGCTGATCCGCGCCGAGGTCGGCATGATCGTGTTCTTCGCCTCCTATGCCGCGGAGGTGATCCGCGGCGGGCTGCAGGCGATACCCGAGGGCCAGGACGAGGCGGCCAAGGCGCTCGGGCTCGGCTACTGGCTGCGCACGCGCAAGATCATCCTGCCGCAGGCGCTCGCCATCGTGGTGCCGGCGCTGTTCAACGACATCATCCGTGCCTTCAAGAACACCACGTTCTTCAGCATTCTCGGCCTGTTCGACGTGCTCGGCGCCACCAAGGCGGCGCTGCAGGACCCGCAGTGGGTGCGCTACGGCACGGAGGGGTACCTGTTCGTCTTCCTGCTCTATTTCCTCATCTGTTCGGCCATGTCCGCCTATGGCTCGTCGATCGAGCGGGACAACCAGCGCCGGGCGCGGAAGGCGGCGCGATGAGCGGGATCGAGCGCGGCGGGCTGGTGGTCGAGATGGCCGGCCTCAACAAATGGTACGGCGAGCACCATGTGCTGCGGGACGTCGCGCTCGGCCTCGCGCGCGGCGAGAAGATCGTGCTGTGCGGGCCGTCCGGCTCGGGCAAGTCGACGCTGATCCGCTGCATCAACGGGCTGGAGCCGTTCCACGAGGGCGACCTCACCGTGTGCGGCACCCGGCTCGACGGCAGCGCGCAGGCGCTGGCCGAGGTGCGCCGGCACGCCGGCATGGTGTTCCAGAGCTTCAACCTGTTCCCGCACCTCACCGTGCTGGAGAACCTGACGCTCGGCGCGGTCTATGCGCGCGGCGAGCCGGAGGCGCGGGCGGCCGAGCGCGCCCACGGCCTTCTCGCCCGCGTGCGGCTGAGCGACCAGACGCTGAAGTTTCCCGGCCAGCTTTCCGGCGGCCAGCGCCAGCGGGTGGCGATCGCCCGCGCGCTGATGCTCGAGCCGGAGGTGATGCTGTTCGACGAGCCGACCTCGGCGCTCGACCCGGAAATGGTGCACGAGGTGCTCGACGTGATGGAGGAGCTGGCGGCGGCCGGCCAGTCCATGATCGTCGTGACCCATGAGATGGGCTTCGCGCGCCGCGTCGCCGACCTCGTCGTGTTCATGGACCGCGGCGAGATCGTCGAGGCCGCGCCGCCGGCCACCTTCTTCGAAGCTCCGGCGACGGAACGCGCCCGGACCTTCATCGGACAGATTTCCCACGCCAATCAGGGCCCCATCACGTAGGACGTCATGAACAAGACCATGCATCCGCCGCAGGACGAGACCCCGCTCGTTCCTCGCCTCGCCGACGGCACGCCGGACTGGGCCGCTCTGCGCCGCGAGTTCGGCGCGACGCAGTCCACCGCCTATCTCGACATCGCCCGCAAGGCGCTGCTGCCGCGCTGCGCGGCGCAGGCCGCGGCCGACTGGTTCGCCGACATCGAGGGTCCGGCGGCCGGCAAGCAGTCCTTCTCGATGGACAAGGTCGAGGAGACGCGCCGCGCGGTCGGCGAGACCTTCGGCGCGGCGCCGGAGACGCTGGCGCTGGTGAAGAACACTTCGGAGGCGGTGAACATCGTTGCCCAGGGCTTCGACTGGCGCGAGGGCGACAATGTCGTGATCTCGGTCTCCGAGCACGAGAACAACACTTTCCCCTGGCGCCCGCTCACCCGGCGCGGGGTCGAGCTGCGCATCGTCGCCGCCGGCCCGGACGGGCAGGTGAGCACCGATGCGCTGCGCGCGGCGGTGGATGCGCGCACCCGCATCCTCTCCATCGCCTGGGTCGCCTACGGGCTCGGCGAGCGTGCCGATGTCGACGCGCTGGCGCAGCTCTGCCGCGAGAAGGGCGTGCTGTTCCTGGTCGACGGCATCCAGGCGATCGGGGTGCTGAACCGGCGGCTCGACGATCTCGGCGCGCATGTGGTCGCCTCGGGCGGGCACAAGGCCCAGATGAGCGTCGCCGGCGCGGGCCTGATGTATGTGGCGCCCGAGGCGCTCGACCGCTTCCGCCCGCCCTTCGCCGCCAAATATTCCTTCGCCACCTTCGACCGCACCGACCCCGAGCCGGAGCTGGCGCCGGACGCGCACCGGTTCGAATATGGCAATCCGAACTTCCTCGGCCTCGCCGTGCAGCGCCGCTCGGCCCGCTTCATCGGCGCGATCGGGCTCGGCGCCATCGAGGCGCGGGTGCATGCGCTGACCGACCTGATGATCGAGGAGGCCGACCGGCACGGGCTCGGGCTGCGCACGCCGCGACCGTGGAACCAGCGGGCGGGCATCGTCAGCTTCGATCTCGGCGGCGCGGATGCGGACCGGATGGAGTCTTTGCTGGCGGCCGACGGGGTGCGGGTCGCCAGCAAGGACGGCCATCTGCGCGCGGCGGCGCATTTCTACAACAACGAGGATGACGTGGCGCGCCTGTTCGAGCGGCTCGCCCATCATCTGGAGGCCGGAAAGTGACGCAGGGTACCGCGACCAAGAGTTGGGCGATCGATCTCGTCTCCGACACCTCGACCCGCCCCTCGGCCGGCATGCTGGCGGCGATGGGCGCGGCCGAGGTCGGTGACGAGCAGCGCGGCGAGGACCCGACCACGCTCGCCCTGTGCGCAAGGGTGGCGCAGATGCTGGGCATGGACGACGCCCTGTTCCTGCCCTCGGGCACCATGTGCAACCAGATCGCCTATCTCGTGCATTGCCGGCCCGGCGACGAGATCATCGTCGCCGCGAACGCGCATGTGTTCGGCTCGGAAGGGGCGGGGGCGTCGGCGCTCGCGGGGGCGCAGTTCCGCCCCGTCGCGACGCCGGACGGCATCTTCGGCGTCGAGGAGGCGCGCGCCGCGATCCGGGCGCCGCGCCACCGCTCGCCGCGCAGCCGGGTGATATCGGTGGAGCAGACCGCCAATCGCGGCGGCGGCAGCGTGTGGCCGACGGCGACACTGGCGGAGATGGCGCGCCTCGCCCATGCGAGCGGCCTCGCCGCCCATATGGACGGCGCCCGGCTCCCCAACGCCGCCGTCGCCTCCGGCGCGCCGATGGCCGACCACACGCGCGGCTATGACAGCGCCTGGATCGACCTCTCCAAGGGGCTGGGCTGCCCGGTCGGGGCGGTGCTGGCGGGCACGAAGGAATTCATCGAGGAAGCCTGGTACTGGAAGCACCGGCTCGGCGGCGCCATGCGCCAGTCCGGCTATCTGGCCGCGGCCGGCCTCTATGCGCTCGACCACAATCTGGAGCGCCTCGCCGAGGACCACGCCAATGCGCGCCTGTTCGCCCGCAAGGTCGACGGCGCGGGCGGGGTGAAGGTGTTCCCGGCTGAAGTGACGACCAACATCCTGTTCCTCGACCTGTCCGGCTGCGGGATCGAGGCCGGCGGGATCGCCGCCGCGCTTGCCGAGCAGGGCATCCGGCTCGGCGTGGAGAGCCCGACCCGCATGCGCGTCGTCACCCATCTCGACGTGGGCACGGCGCAGGTCGAAGAAGCGGCGGCGCAGCTCGTGCGCATCCTCGAGCAGGCGGCGCGGGCCGCCTGACGCCCCTTACGCCGGCGCGGCGAGGCGGCTCTCGCGCATCGACAGCGCGGCGCCGATGAAGAAGCACAGCGCGCCGGCGAACAGGTTCGCGTTCGAGGCGGCGCCGATCCATGCCGGCTCCGCGCCGCGCGGGACATAGGCGAGGACGGCCGCCACCATGAAGGCGACGCAGCCGGCGAGATTGACGAACACGATCTGCCAGGCGAGCTCGCGCGGCTTCCAGCTCCAGTAGCCGTGGCTGGTCTCGATGAAGGCGAGATAGGCCGAGACCAGGAACAGCACCGAGCCGACCATGTCCGGCAGCCAGAGCGCGAGGTCCTGCATGTACCAGCGCGCGGGGGCGTGAAGCCCGTCATAGGTGTTCACGTTGAACGCCAGCGTGCCGACGAACTGGGTGAAGGTGCTGAGCCAGCCCGGGCTGCGCGGATGCCAGCCGATCAGCGAAGGGCGCTCGCGCGGGAGGTGCGCGGCCGGGTCGGGCGCGAAGGCGCTCGCATTCGCCGCCTGCAGGTGCTGCATGTAGGCGGCGGTGGTGAAGGGGACCGAGCCGGCAAAGAAGATGGCGTTGACGATGTGGAGCGGGACCCCCGCGTTACCGGGTATCAGCGACAGCGCGCTGCCGAGCATGAACAGGAACGACCCGACGGCGAAGATGAGGCCGACATAGAAATTGTAGATCTGCGTCTGCCAGAAGGCGACCGGCAGCGCCTCCAGCGCGCGGGCCTCGCGCTCCAGCCCCTTGCGGTGCTGGCGGTCGCGCCAGACCACGCGCCGGCCCGGCAGGTGGTAGCGGCGCAGCGTGACGAAGGGCCACGCCCCGGCCGTCGCCATGGGCGTTCCGGGCGAGGGGCCGCCATGGCCATCCTCACTGTCCGGGGTCCGCAGCCTCTCCATGCCCGTCATCGTCCGACTTCCACTCAAGAGGCGTTCGCGCAGAGCGTCGCTCCGTTACCCGCTCGCGGTATCGGCGAATGGGCGATATGTCTATCCTCACGGTTCGGAAGATGAGTGATTCAATATCCGGCTCACATTGACCGCAATCGGCGGATGGCGCGATTGTCGCGCCAGAACAGTCATCCATTGTGCCGCGCCGATGACGTTCCGCGCCGCGGGAAAAACGACATACTCTGGTGAGGGAGGCTAGCCTTGACGTCGCATCATTCCGGCCGCGAGCTGCGCAACGAGATCCTCGACGACGTCTATTCGTCGAGCGACCTCCTGAAGCAGCTTCCCAAGGTCCATTTTCCCAAGGCCGAGCGGGATCCGCGCCATGTCTTCGCCGCCGTGCGCGACGAGCTGATGCTGGACGGCAACTCGCGCCAGAACCTCGCCACCTTCTGCCAGACCTGGGTCGATGACGAGATCCAGAACCTGATGTCGCTGTCGATCGACAAGAACATGATCGACAAGGACGAATATCCCCAGACCGCCGAGATCGAGGCGCGCTGCGTCCACATGCTGGCCGATCTGTGGAACTCGCCCGACCCGCAGGGCACGCTCGGCTGCTCGACGGTCGGCTCGTCCGAGGCGGCGATGCTGGGCGGGCTGGCGCTGAAATGGCAGTGGCGCGCGAAGCGCAAGGCGGCCGGCCTGCCCGCCGACAAGCCGAACATGATCTGCGGCCCGGTGCAGATCTGCTGGCACAAGTTCGCCCGCTATTTCGACGTCGAGCTGCGCGAGATCCCGCTCGAGGGCGACCGGCTGATCATGAACCCGGAAGAGGTGCTCAAGCGGGTCGACGAGAACACGATCGGCGTGGTGCCGACGCTGGGCGTGACCTTCACCTGCCAGTACGAGCCGGTGAAGGCGGTGAGCGATGCGCTGGACGAGCTGCAGCGCGAGACCGGGCTCGACATCCCGATCCATGTCGACGGCGCGAGCGGGGCCTTCCTCGCTCCGTTCTGCGTTCCGGCCCTCGAATGGGACTTCCGGCTGCCGCGGGTGAAGTCGATCAACACCTCCGGCCACAAGTTCGGCCTCGCCCCGCTCGGCGTGGGCTGGGTGGTGTGGCGCGAGGCGGACGACCTGCCGAAGGAGCTGATCTTCGACGTGAACTATCTCGGCGGCGACATGCCGACCTTCGCGCTCAACTTCTCGCGCCCGGGCGGGCAGGTGATCGCGCAGTACTACAACTTCCTGCGGCTCGGCCGCGAGGGCTACCGCAAGATCCACACCGCCTGCTACGAGACGGCGCAGTTCCTCGCCAAGGAGATCGGCAAGATCGGCCCGTTCGAGATCCTGTTCGACGGCGACAGCCGGGACGGCATTCCGGCGCTGTGCTGGAAGCTGAAGGAGGAGCAGGGGATCGGCGGCTACACGCTGTACGATTTGGCCGACCGGCTGCGCTCGCGCGGCTGGCAGGTGCCGGCCTATTCCATGCCGGCCGACCGGCAGGACCTGGTGATCCAGCGCATCCTCGTGCGGCACGGCGTCAGCTACGACCTCGCCTGCCTGCTGATCGACGACATCCGCCGCTCGGTGGAGTTCTTCGCCCAGCATCCGGTGACGCTGCCCATGACCCCGGACGAGGCGGCCGGCTTCAACCACAACTGACCCGAGCGATGATCGCTGAAGGGGCGCCGTCCGCCAGTGCGCGGGCGGCGCCCTTCGTTTGTGGGCGTGTCGCTTCCGGCGATGGTCGTTGCCAGCGTCAGTTGCGGCATGCGCTGGAGACAGCAAGGGGGTTCCTTCTTTTAATTCGTATAAATTGCACAAATTGCCGAAAACGTCTGCGGGATTGCGAGTCGTTCATGGTTTAAAATCATTCAAATAATCGCAGTTTTGAACTTTTATACTGTAAAAACATACCCGTTGACTCGGATATTAAGCAAATCTACTCAAATCCCTGTACGGGACGTTGGGGGATTCTTCGTCCTGATCGATTTCCGGCGCGGAGCGGTGACGTTCCGCGACCGATGCTTCGTTCTGTCAGGGGAAGATGATGACACGCGTGATCCGCCGTTTGCCCGGGCTCTCTTCGGTTCTCTCCGCCCGTAGCGCCGGATGGGGCGTTTCGCTGCTCGCCCTGGCCGCGGCAACGGCAACGGCGCCGGCATTGGCGCAGCAGCCGGCCGCGACGCCGGCGTCCACCGCCGAGGTGGTGCTGACCGACCAGATGGTCGAGCTCGACCCGATCACCGTCGTCGCCACGCGCACGCAGCAGAGCTGGATCGACACGCTCGCCGCCGTGAGCGTAGTGCGCCCCGAGCAGATCGAGATGCTCATGCCCATGCGCACGCAGGACCTGTTCGAGGGCATGCCGGGCGTGACCGCGATCCAGAACGGCAACTCGCCGCAGACCGCGATCAACATTCGCGGCCTGCAGGATTTCGGCCGCGTGGCGGTGTTCGTCGACGGGGCGCGGCAGAACTTCACCCAGCTCGGCCATGGCGACGGGGCGGGCACCTTCTTCGTCGAGCCGGGGCTGATCGCCGACGTCGACGTGGTGCGTGGCCCGGTCTCGAACATCTACGGCTCGGGCGCCATCGGCGGCGTGGTGACGATGCGCACCAAGGACGCCGACGACATCATGCGGCCGAACGAGACCTGGGGCGTCGAGGCGGACGGCGAGTTCGCCGGCAACGGGCCGATGGGCTACGGCTCGCTGCTCGGCGCGGCGCGGGTGGGCCAGAACGTCGACCTGTTCGTCGGCGGCACCTACCGCAACCAGGACGACTACAAGGACGGCGACGGGAACGAGGTGGCCTATACGGGCTACGAGACCTGGACCGGCATTGCCAAGGCCACCATCCGGCCGGCGGACTTCCATGAGCTGAAGTTCGAGGTGATGAACTATGAGAGCCAGTTCACCACCGGCAGCTCTGCCTCCTCGACCGCCACGCAATATGCGACGGACGTGACCAACACGACCGCCACGGCGAGCTGGAACTACTCGAACCCCGACGACAACCTGTTCGACTGGCGCTCCTCCGTCTACTGGAACCGCGTGGACGAGGATCAGGTGAAGGTCGTGGGTAGCTCCAGCCTGATCACCGGCGACGTCGGCGATCCGCGCAGCTTCGTCATCGATACGGTGGGCTTCGACGCCAACAACACCAGCCGCTTCGCCCTGGGCGCGGTCGAGAACGCGATTACCTATGGTGGCGACTACTTCCATGACGACGTCGACAACACGGACGACTACGGCTTCGGCGAGGGCTACAACCCCTCGGGCGAGCGCGGCGTGGGCGGCGCCTTCGTGCAGTGGAAGGCGAATTACTCGACCTGGCTCGAGGCGATCGCGGCGCTGCGCTACGACGCCTATTCGCTCAGCTCGGCCGATGGCGGCACCAGCGGCGACCGGCTGTCGCCGAAGTTCACCCTCGGCATCACGCCGGTCGCGTGGCTGACCGTCTACGGCACCTATGCCGAAGGCTACCGCGCGCCGAGCGTGACCGAGGCGCTGGTGGCCGGCCCGCATCCGGCGGTCTTCTCCGGCGGCCTGACCCCGTTCAGCTTCGTGCCGAACCCCAATCTCGAGGCCGAGATCGGGAAGAACAAGGAAGTCGGCGTCAACATCAAGCAGGACAATCTGTTCGTCACCGGGGACCGGCTCCGCATCAAGGCGAACTACTACCAGAACGATGTCGAGAACTATATCGAGCTCGTGACCTATGGTAGCCCGGCCTGCATCTATTCAGTGCGCGGATACTGCGTCGCCTATAACGACTACTCGCTCGCCCAGTACCAGAACGTCGACGAGGCGCGGCTGCGCGGCTTCGAGTTCGAGGGCACCTACGATGCCGGCAAGTGGTTCCTCGGCCTGTCCGGCCAGACGATGACCGGGGAGGTGACGGCGGGGCCGGACGAAGGCCAGCCGCTCTCCACCGTGCAGCCCGACCAGATCACCACTACGCTCGGCTTCCGCTTCTGGGAGGGCAAGCTCACGGTTGCGGCGCGCTGGACGGCGGTGGCGGCTGTGACCGCGAGCGACCTGCCGACCAACTCGGTCTACGACGCGACCGACAGCTTCAACCTCGTCAGCCTCTATGCGGGCTACCAGCCCAACGAGAACACGCTTGTGCGGTTCTCGGTCGAGAACCTTCTCGACGAGCAATATACCCAGTATCAGAACTTCCTGCCGAGCGCGGGGTTGACGGTGAAGGCGGGGCTGACGGTCCGCTTCGGCGGTGGCGAGGTCGCGCAGGCCGAGCCGGCGCTGATCACCAAGTGACGACCGCCGAGGCGGAACTCCTGAAGCAGGACGAATGATGACGATCGCGACGGATGCGGGACCTGAGACCCGTGCGAAGCGGCTGCGGGCGGCGACCAGCGCCGCCCATGAGCGGGTGGACCATGCGGTGATGGCGGCGAACCCCTTCGCCGACCGGGAGAGCTATGCGCGCTTCCTGCGGTTCCAGTTCCGTCTGCACCGGCATGTCGAGCCGCTCTATGCCGACCCGGCGATGCACGCGCTGCTACCGGACCTCTCAGTGCGCTCGCGTCTCGCGGCGCTGGAGCAGGATCTCGCCGATCTCGGCCTCGCGCCGCCGGACGCCGCCTTCGGGTCGCGCCTGCCGCAGGCCGAGGCGCTGGGCTGGCTCTATGTGGTCGAGGGCTCGAACATGGGCGCCGCCTTCCTCGCCAAGGATGCGGCGAAGATCGGCTTCTCGGACACGTTCGGGGCGCGCCATCTCGCCGGCCACCCGGAAGGGCGGGGGCTGCACTGGCGCCGCTTCACCGCCGCGCTCGACGCGGTGGAACTCGACGAGGACAGCGAGCGCGCGGCCGAGCAGGCCGCCTGCGCGGCCTTCGACCATGTGCTCGGCCTGATTGGTGACGAACTGGGCCGGGAAGGCGCAGGCAGCCGCTGACCGCTGGCGCGGCCTTCCTCGTCAGCGGTCGAGCGACTGCGGCAGCAGGAAAGGCGTGCCCGGCGCCCAGCCGACCCGCGCCGCGACGCCGTAGAGCGCGGCCAGCACATCGTCGGTGATGATCTCGCGCGGCGTGCCGCTGGCGACGTCGCGCCCCTCCTTCAGCGCCACGATCTGGTCGGCCGCCATGGCGGCGAGGTTTAGGTCGTGCAGCACGGCGAGAATGCCGATCCCCCGCGTCGCGGCGAGCTTGCGCATCAGCCGCACGACGAGGATCTGCTGCGCCAGGTCGAGGCTCGCCGTGGGCTCGTCGAGCAGGAGGTAGCCGGCCCCATGGTGTGAATCGGGGCGGCCCGGGTCGAGTTGCACCAGGGCGCGCGCGAGCTGCACGCGCTGGCGCTCGCCGCCCGACAGCTTCTCATAGGCACGATGCTCGAAGCCGGAGAGTTCGACCTCGGCCAGCGCGCGGGCGACCGGCGCGGGGTCGAACCGCCCGCTCGGCGTGCCGATGGCGACCACTTCGGCGACGGTGAAGGGAAAGGCGACCTGTGCATGCTGGGGCACGACCGCGCGCCGCAGGGCGAGGCGGGCCGGCGGCAGCGTCGCGATGTCGGAGCCTTCGAGCCGCACATGGCCGCGCTGCGGGCGTAGTTCTCCGGCGGTGACCTTGAGAAGGGTGGACTTGCCCGCGCCGTTGGGGCCGATCAGCACGGTGATGCGGCCGGGCGCGATCGCGGCGCTCGCGCCCGCGAGCAGCGTGCGTCCCGAGGCGGTCATCTCGATGTCGAGGGCGGCGTACATGGCGCTAGCCGAACAGGGCGGCGCGGCGCTTCAGCAGCAGCCCGATGAAGAAGGGCGCGCCGAGCGCGGCGGTGACGACGCCGAGCGGCAGCTCGGCCGGGCTGGCGACGGTGCGGGCGATGACGTCGGCGCCGAGCAGCAGCGCGCCGCCGAGCAGGGCCGCGGCGGGCAGCAGCGTGCGGTGGCCGGGGCCCATCACCAGCCGGATGAGGTGCGGCACCACCAGCCCGACGAAGCCGATCACTCCCGCCACCGCCACCGCCGCGCCGGCGCCGGCCGCGATGCCGGCGACGGCGAGCCGCTTGGTGCGCTGCACGTCGACGCCGACATGGAAGGCTTCCGCCTCGCCCAGCGCCAGCGCGTCGAGCGGCCGGCCGAGGCGCGCGGCGGCGAACGCCAGCGCGGCCATGAAGGGCAGGGCGGCGAGCACCTTGCGCCAGGTCGCCCCGCCAAGGCTGCCGAACGACCAGAAGGTGAAGTCGCGAAGCTGCTGGTCGGAGGCCATGAAGATCATCACTCCCGTGCCGGCCGCCGCCAGCGCGCCGATGGCGATGCCGGCGAACAGCATGGTCGGCACCGAGGTGCGCCCCTGATGGGTGGAGATGGCATAGAGCGTCAGCGTCGCCAGCAGCGCGCCGAGGAAGGCCATCAGTGGCAGCCCGGCATCGGCGAGCACGGGCGGCAGCAGGAGGGCGAGATGGGCGCCGAGCACGATCCAGATCACGGCGGCCAGTGCCGCGCCGTTCGAGACGCCGATCAGCGCCGGATCGGCGAGCGGGTTGCGGAAGATGCCCTGCATCATCGCCCCGACGGTGGCGATGCCGCTTCCGACCAGCAGGCCGAGCAGGGTGCGCGGCAGGCGGATGTCGAGCACGATCACCGCCTCGCGCAGCGCCGCGCCGCCGCTCGCCCGCTTGCCGGCGAGCGCGTCGATCAGGATCGTCGCCACCTGTCCCGGGGCGATGGTCACCGGGCCGACCGCCAGCGAGGCGAGGAAGGCGAGGACGAGCAGCGCGCCGCACAGGGCGATGCCGAGCCCGGCGCGGGACGCTCGCGCGCCCCGGGTGGCCGCGAGAGGCAGGGCGGTCTCGCTCACGGCGTGTCGGAGCCCCGCGTCCAGGGATGGGACGGCATCGCCGGCAGGTCGAGCTCGGGATAGACCAGCGCGGCGAGGTCGCGGGCGGCCTCGGGCGTGCGCGGGCCGAAATTCAGGAGATAGCCGCCGTCCATGCGGTGGAGCCGCCCGGCGGCGATGGCCTGCGTGCCGGCGAAGGCCGGCATCTGCGCGACCGCCGCGTCGGTGAGGCCGTGGCCGCGGTCCTTCATCAGGATGATGAGATAGGGGTCGGCGCCCAGCATCGCCTCGTCGACGGCGGGCTTGTAGCCGTGCACGCCGGCCATCGCGTTCTCGACGCCGGCGAGGTGGAACATGGCGTCGGCGCTGGTGCCCGAGCCGCCCACCACGGGCGCGGCACCGGAGGCGGAGAGGACGAAGGTCGCGCTGCGCGGCGAGGTGATCTTCGCCCGCATGGCGGCGAGCGCCGCGAAGTCGCGCTCCACCGCGCCGGCCAGCTCCTCGCCGCGCGCGGGCACGCCGATCAGCTTGGCGACGGCCCGGACGTTCGCGCTCACATCCGCCGGATCGCGGGCGAGCGGGATGGTCTCGAACGGGATGGCGGCGCCCTTTAGCACGGCGACCGCGTCCGGCGGGCCGGCATCTTCCTGGGCGATGATGAGATCGGGCCCGACGGAGAGCACGCCTTCCGGCGAAAGCGCGCGGATGTAGCCGACATTGGGGCGGCTCGCCAGCGCCTCGGGCGGGTAGGTGCTCGACGTGTCGACCGCGATCACCCGATCGCCGAGGCCGAGCGCGAACAGGATCTCCGTCACCGCGCCGCCGATGGCGACCACGTGGCGGGCCTGCGCGGGGGCCGGGGCGTCGTCGGCGCGGGCGGCCGGGGCGAGGGTGAAGGCGAGCAGGGCGGCCAGCAGCATGGCGGCGGCGCGCGAACCGGGGCGGGATCTCGACATGGACGTTCTTCCGCAGTGGCGACGAGGGAGCTCGCGCAGGGGCGCGGCAGTCACCTATGCAGATATCCGCTGGCCGGACGGAATTGAAACGATAATTCGGTCAATAGGCTCGATTGGAATTGGTTGAATTAAGTATTCGCGGGCAAGTTCACGAAAATATTGATGGTCGTCGGCAATCTTCACTGCGGCGATGCGGGCGCGATCTACCGCACCAGCTCGCCGCGGAAGGCCCAGCGGGTCATGCGCCGCTCGATCAGCGCGCAGGCGGCATAGACGCCCACGCCCATCACCGCGATGGCGAACAGCCCGGCAAAGGTGGTCGCGGAATCGTTGCGCGCGCTCGCCGAGAGCATGAGGAAGCCGATGCCGCGATTGCCGCCGACCGTCTCCGACAGCACCGAGCCGACGAAGGCCAGCGTCGCCGCCACCTTGAGGCTGGCGAACAGGTACGGCATGGCGCGCGGAATGCCGACCTTGACCAGGATCTCCCGATTGCTGGCGCCGAGCGAGCGCATCAGGTCGCGCATCTCCGGCTCGATGGTGGCGAGGCCGGTGGCGACGTTCACCACGATCGGGAAGAAGGAGATGACGAAGGCGGTGATGATCGCCGGCAGCGCGCCGATGCCAACCCAGATCATCAGGATCGGCACGATGGCGACCTTGGGGATGGCGTTGAAGGCGATCAGCAGCGGGTAGAGCCCGGAATAGATGAAGGGCGAGGCGCCGATGGCGAGGCCCAGCAGCAGGCCGAAGCCGATGGCGAGGAAGAAGCCGATCAGCGTCGTCCACAGCGTCTCGAGGCAGAAGCGCAGCAGCAGGTCCCAGCGCTGGATGACCACCTCGAAGACGCGGGTGGGGCGCGGCGCCACGATCTCGGGAATATGGAACACGATGCAGGCCACCTCCCACAGCACCAGCAGGGCGAGGAGGGTCAGCCACGGCATGGCGAGGCGGATGGCGCGGCGCTGCAGGGCGCTCATTCGGCGTGCTCCTGCTGGATGCGTTCGCGCAGCTCGTGCACGATATCGACGAAGGCGGGCTCGAAGGTGGTCTCCAGCGTGCGCGGGCGGGGCAGGTCCACCGTGCGCACCTTCACGATCCGGCCCGGCCGGCGGCTCATCACATAGACCGTGTCGGCGAGGTACACCGCCTCACGCAAGTCGTGCGTCACCAGCACGGCGGTGAAGCGCCGCTCCAGCCACAGCGCCTGCATGATCCCCCACAGCTCCTCGCGGGTGAAGGCGTCGAGCGCGCCGAAGGGCTCGTCGAGCATCAGGATCTGCGGCTCGTGGATCAGCGCGCGGCAGACATTGGAGCGCTGCTGCATGCCGCCGGAGAGCTGCCAGGGGAACTTGTCGCCGAAGCCGCCGAGTCCGACCGAGGCGAGCAGGGCCTCGGCGCGGGCGATGTATTCGGCGCGGTTGGCGCGCAGGCGCCGCTTGTGCGGCTCCACCACCTCGAGCGGCAGCATGATGTTGTCGCGGGTGGTGCGCCAGGGCATGAGGGTGGCGTTCTGGAACGCCATGCCGACGCCCTTGATCGGGCCCGTGACGGGCTGGCCGCGCACGCTCACCTCGCCGCCGGTGGGCGGCAGGAGGCCGGTGACCAGCTTCATCAGTGTGGACTTGCCGCAGCCCGAGGGGCCGACGACGGCGACGAACTCGCCATCGTCGATGCTCATCGTGGCGTCGCCGAGCGCCAGCATGCGCTCGCTGCCCTCGCCATAGGCGAGGCTGACATTCTTCAGTTCGACGAGGGGAGGTGAGGGCATGCAGGCTTCGGTGTCAGGCGAAGGGGCATTCGGACGGCGGGCCGTCAGGGGGCGACCATCCGGTCGGCCTTGGGCGGGAGGTAGTAGTCGGTGAACACCTTCTCCGGCGCCGGCGCGTCGGGCAGGCCGAAGGCGTCGGCGACGTCCTTGATCGAGCGGGCGAAACGCTCGGGGTCTACGTCGCCCATGCCGTTCTCCTTCACATAGGGCGTCAGCACGTTCATCTGCAGCGACATGTTGAGCCGCCGCAATTCCAGCGCCTCGTCGATCAGCGGGTCGCGGTTCTTGGCGGCGGCGACGCCGATCTCGGGATTGGCCGCGACCTCCTTCCACGCCTTGATCGTGGCCCGCAGGAAGCCCTTCACCACTTCCGGCTTCTCGGCCATCTGCGGCGAGACGATGATGCCGTTGCCGTACACGTCCATGCCGGCGTCGCTGTAGGTGAAGACGACGAGGTCGTCGAGTTTCACGCCGCGCGCCTCGAGGTCGAGGACCGAGGAGAAGTAGTGCCCGGAGATGAAGTCGACCGTGCCCTGGACCAGCGACTGCTCGCGAAGCTGGGGCGTGAGGTTGACGCTCTCGACGCTCTTCGGGTCGATGCCGACCTTCTTGGCGAAGGCCGGGAAGAGGCGGAACGAGGCGTCGAACACCGGCGCGCCGAGCTTCTTGCCGGCGAGGTCGGCGGGCGTCTTGATGCCGGACGTCTTCAGCGCGTAGACGCCGAAGGGCGGGAAGTCATAGGCCATGAACACGCACAGGATCTCTTTTCCCGGGTTCTTGGCGTTGTATTCGATGAGCGAGTTCACGTCGGCGAAGCCGATGTCGTAGGCGCCGGACGCCACGCGCTGCACCGCGCCGGCCGAGCCCTGGCCGGGGTCCATCGTCACGTCGAGCCCCTCATCCTTGTAGTAGCCCTTCTCCAGCGCCACGAGGAAGGGTGAGGTCGGGCCCTGGAACACCCAGTCGAGGGTGAACTTCACCGGCGTGTCGGCATGGGCGCCGGTGACCGCGGCGAGGGCGATCATGGCCGCGAGGCTGGTCGCGCCCGCCAGATGCGCGGTGCCGCCGGTGCGCTGGCGCGCGGGGCTCGATCTGAAACGGGTGGCGAGACGGCTGAACAGGCGGATCATGACGGTGACCTCCGGCAAGGGGACGCTCAGTATGGCCCTCTGCGCAGGGCAGTGCGCAAGGGGCGCTGCGCAGGGGGCACGGGAGGCGCAGCAGCATGCAAGAGTGCCGCCAAGCGCGGGTTACCGTGGGCGGACCAGTCCTCGCGACCGTCCTCCCGCCTGCTCCTGCACGCGGGCGCCCGATTCGTGGGCAGCGTGCTTGGGCAGGGTGCCGGCCTCTTGCCGGCACTTGGCTTCAGTAGCCGAGCGCGCAGCCGTCCTTGCGCGGATCGGAGGCGCCGGTGAGCACGCCGTTGGCCCAGTCGATGCGGATCGCCTGTGCCCCGCCGATGGGGCGCGAGGGGCGCACGATGCGGTGGCCGAGCGCGGCGAGGTCGCGCCGCACCGCGTCCGGCATGCTGCCCTCGACCTCCAGCGCGTCGGTGCCGAACAGCGGGCAGGCGCGCGGCATGTCGATCGCGCTCTGCATGTCGAGCCCGTAATCGAGCACGCGGGCGAGGAAATAGGCCTGGCCGAGCGCCTGGTACTGCCCGCCCATCACGCCGAAGCAGTGCTCGACGCGCCCGTCGCGCGTTGTCAGGCCGGGAATGATGGTATGCAGCGGCCGCTTGCCGCCGGCGATGGCGTTGGGGTGGCCGGGCTTCAGCGAGAAGCCCTGCGCCCGGTTGTTCAGCAGCACGCCCGAGCTCGGGGCGACGAGGCCGCTGCCGAAGGGATTGAAGATCGAGTTGATGAAGCTCGCGACGTTGCGGTCCTTGTCGACCACCGCGATGTAGACCGTGTCGTTGTGGCTCGGCAGGTCGATCGCGGGCAGCTCGGCGAGGCGGGCGTCGGGCCGGATCATGCCGGCGAGCTGGCTCGCCAGCGAGCTCGAGAGCAACTCGCGCATCGGCACTTCGATATGGTCGGGGTCGCACAGCACGGCGTCGCGCACCGAATAGGCAAGGCGTGCCGCCTCCATCTCGAAATGCACCCGCTCGGCCGAGAGTGGGTCCGGGCGGGTCGATCCGTGCGACAGGATGTTGAGCAGCATCAGCGCGATGATGCCCTGCCCGTTGGGCGGGCATTCATGCACCCGCAGGTCGCGGAAGCGGGTGGAGATCGGCGTCACATAGGCGCCCCGGGCGGTGGCGAAGTCCTCCAGTGTGTGGAGGCCGCCGAGGCTCTGCAGATAGGCGACGATGTCCTCGGCGACGGGGCCGCGATAGAAGCCGTCCGGCCCCTCGGCGGCGATGCGCTCCAGCGTGGCGGCGAGCTCGGGCTGGTGGTGCAGCGTGCCCGCATGGGGGCTGTGTCCCTCGGGCAGGAACACGCGCGCGGTGTTCGCGTCCCCGGCCAGCAGGCCGGCCTGCTCGCGCCAGTCGAGCGCGACGCGTGGCGCGACGGCATAGCCCCCGCGCGCCAGCCCGATGGCAGGCTGGAGCAGATCGCCGAGCGGACGCGTGCCGTGGTCCTGCGACAGCCGCGCCCAGGCTTCCACCGCCCCCGGCACGGTGACGGCATGCGGGGACTGGCGCTCCAGCGCCGTTATGCCGTGGTCGGCGTAATAGTCGGTATTGGCGGCGGCGGGAGCGCGGCCCGAGCCGTTATAGGCGACGATGTCGTCGGTGCCGCCGGGGGCGTAGAGCACGAAGCAGTCGCCGCCGAGCCCGGTCGAGCCCGGCTCGACGACGCCCTGCACGGCGCAGGCGGCGATCGCCGCGTCCATCGCGTTGCCGCCGGACTGGAGCACGTTGAGCGCCACCAGGCTCGACAGCGGGTGCGAGGTCGCGGCCATGCCGTTGGTCGCCATCACGAGCGAGCGGCCGGGGGTTTCGAAATCTCTCATCGGCGTTGCCTCACCTGATCGGGACTCACGCCGTGGGCGCGAGGATACGTTCCACCAGCCTTACCCAGTAGCTGGCGCCGAGGGGAAGAAGCTCGTCGTTGAAATCGTAGCCCGAGCTGTGGAGGGCGGCCCCCGGCCCGCTGCCGAGCCAGAGATAGGCGCCGGGCGCCTTCTCCAGCATGTAGGCGAAATCCTCCGAGGCCATGGAGGAGGCGGGATCGGGGATGACGTGGTCCTGATCCGCCGCCGCACCGGCCGCGTCCAGCGCGAGCGCGACCTCGGCCGCGGTGTTGACGGTGGGCGGATAGCGCCGGTCGTACCAGACGGAGGCGGTGGCGCCGTGGAGCCCGGCGACGCCGGTGGCGATCGCCTTCACGCGCGCCTCGACGGCATCGCGCACGGCGGGCTGGAAGGTGCGGACCGTGCCGCGCAGCACCACCTCGTCGGGGATGATGTTCCACGCGTCGCCGCCATGGACCTGGGTGATGCTGACCACGGCCGCCTCGAGCGGGTCGACGGTGCGGCTGGCGATGGTCTGCAGCGCTCCGATCAGCTCGCCGGCAACGGTGACGGGGTCGATGCCGAGATGGGGCATGGCGGCGTGGGCGGCGCGGCCCTTCACCGTGATCTCGAACAGGTCGGAGGAGGCGAGCATCGGCCCCGGCTTGCCCGAGAAGCTGCCGAAGGCCTGCCCCGGCCAGTTGTGCAGGCCGAACACGCGCTCCATCGGGAAGCGCTCGAACAGGCCTTCCTCGACCATCACCTTCCCGCCGCCGTTCATCTCCTCGGCCGGCTGGAAGATGAAATGCACCGTGCCGGCGAAGTCGGGGTTGGCGGCGAGGTGGCGCGCGGCGCCGAGCAGCATGGTCATGTGCCCGTCATGGCCGCAGGCGTGCATCTTGCCGGAAATGGTCGAGCGGTAGGGCAGGTTGGTCATCTCGGTGATGTCGAGCGCATCCATGTCCGCGCGCAGGCCGATCGCCGGACCCTCGCCAAGCCGGCCCTTCAGCGTCGCGACGATGCCGGTGCGGGCGATGCCGCTCTCGAAGGGCAGGCCGAAGGCGGTGAGCTTGTCGGCGATGAAGGCCGCGGTCCAGTTCTCCTCGAAGGCGGTCTCGGGATGGCTGTGCAGCTCGCGGCGCCATGCCTTCATCTCGGGGTGGAAACCGGCGATCTCGTCGACGAGCGGCATGCGGAAGGCTCCTGGCGAAGGCGCGGGTGGGCTGCGCAAGGGATGGGGACGCCAATTGGCATTTGCAATCGGCGCCCGTCTCGGGTCATCTGTGAACGTGTTTGCATTTTATGCAAGTCTCTTTCGCGAACATGTACCTTTCGTGCGCGCCACCTTGAGAGACGTTCAGGAGACCGCCGATGCTGATGACCGGGGCGCAATATCTCGAGAGCCTGCGCGACGGGCGGGTGATCCATGTCGGCTCGCAGCGTGTCGAAGACGTCACCACCCATCCCGGTTTCGCGCCCACCGCCCGCTCCTTCGCCCGCATCTGGGACGCGCGCCGCGATCCGCGCTACCGCCCGCATCTGGTGAGCGAAGAGGGCGGAGAAAGCTTCGCCGGCTATTATCTGATGCCGCGCAGCCGCGAGGACCTCGAGAAGCGCAGCCGGTGCAGCGCGGTCATCGCCGAGCTTTCCTGCGGCCTGCTCGGCCGCTCGCCCGACTTCGTCGGCGGCTACATCACCGGCGCGGCGATGCAGCCGGACCGCTTCGCGCGCAACGGGCATGACTTCTCCGCCAACGTCACCGCCTATTACGAGCATTGCCGCCGCAACGACCTCTATCTCGCCCATGCCGTGGCCCCGCCGCAGGGCACGCGCGACCCGGCGAAGTTCGGCCGCGACAGCGAGGCCGTGCCGACGCTGCAGGTGACGGGGAGCTATTCGGGTGGCGTTATCGTCAACGGCATGAAGATGCTGGCGACCGGCGCCGCCTTCGCCCACGAGCTGTGGATCGGCAACATCCTGCCGCTGGCGCCGGAGCAGAAGGCTGCCTCCATCACCTGCGCGCTGCCGGTCAACGCGCCGGGGCTCAGCCTGTGGTCGCGCAAGCCCTATGCGGCGCACGGGGAGGGGACGTTCGAGAACCCGCTCACCACCCATTTCGACGAATCCGACTGCGTGGTGGTGTGCGAGAACGTGAAGGTGCCGTGGGAGCGGGTCTTCACCCTCGACGACGTGGCGTGGTCGCGTTCGATCTATTTCGACACCCCCGCCCACACGCTCTCCAACCACCAGTCGAGCGTGCGCTACCGGGCCAAGACGCGGCTGATGCTGGCGCTGGCGCGGCGCATCACCGAATGCATGGGCACCGACAAGGTGCCGGCAGTGCGCGACGCGCTGAACCACCTCTCGGCGCAGGACGCGCTGATCGCGACGCTGATCAACGGGCAGATCCAGGGCTACGAGACGCTGCCGGGCGGCTTCACCTGCTTCGACCGCCGCGCCATGTACGCCTCGATCTACTGGGCGACGCAGAACTACGACAAGATCTGCTCCCGCCTGCGTGAGCTGATGGGCGGCAGCGTGCTGCAGATGCCGGCCGATATCGGCGTGCTCGACGCCGAGGAGACGGCGCGCGTGTTCGAGGCCAACTGGGCCGGCAATGGCTGGAGCGCGCGCGAACGGATGAAGCTGTTCAAGCTCGCCTGGGACCTGCTCGGCACCGACTTCGCCGGCCGCCATGCGCAGTATGAGCGCTTCTACATGGGGCCGGCCTTCGTGGTGCGCGAGCATGTCGGGCGCGAGACCGACTGGGACGGCGTGCTGGCCCCGCTCGACGAGCTGCTGGCGAGCTATCAGGCCGGCGAGGAGCCGGCGACGATCGGCCCCGCCATCTCGCCCAGCGCGGCGGCGATGTCGACGGCGGGTTCGTAGCCGAGCAGCTCGCGGGCACGGGCGATGTCGAGCGGGCCGACATGCCCGTCATCCTCGCGCCCGCGCTCGCCGATGACGGTGATCGGCACGCGCGGCGGCTCGCCCGCGAGCAGGCGCACGATCGCCTCCTCGGAAAGATAGGTGCCGCCGGTGATGTTGATCGGGGTGAAGCCGGGAAGGTCGGCTTCCACCGCGCGCCAGACCGCCTCGACCACGTCGTCGACATGGACGAACTGGCGCATGTTGGAGCGCTCGTCGGTCACGGTCAGCGGCTCGCCGGCGCGGATCGCCTCCAGCGTCTGCGAGACGAGGTAGGGCGTCACCCGGCCCGGCCCGAACACCGAGGAGACCCTGAGCGCGATGGTGGCGATGCCCTGGCTTTCGGCATAGCTGCGCAGCACCGCCTCGGCGGCGAGCTTGGAGGCGCCATAGGCGTCCGCCGCGCCGAGAGGCGCGCTCTCCGGCACCGGGGCCCGCGTGGGGGCGGGCGCGTACACCGCATTGGAGGAGAGGAAGACCAGCCGCGGGACGCCGGCAAGGCGCATCGCCTCGGCGAGGTTCAGCGTACCGGTGACGTTCACGTCGAACATCAGCGCGGGATCGTCGGCGGCGAGCATCGCGCCTGAGATCGCGCCGGCATGGATGACGATGTCGGGCGCGAGGGCGGCGATGTGCCTGATGACCGCCGCCCGCTCGCGCAGGTCGAGCGCGGCGACGTCTTCGTCCCCGCTCGCGCGCAGGTCGCTGCCGCTGACCTCGCAGCCTTCCGCGCGCAGGCGGTTCGCGACCGCGCGGCCGATGAAGCCGTTGGCGCCTGTGATGTGGACGTGCGGGCCGGCGGGCGCCGCGCCCATGCTGATGCCGAGCATGCCGATCATGGCGCGGGGTGCTCCGCGCGCCAGTGGGCGGCGATCTCGGCGCCGGTGGCGATCCACACGTCGGAATGGTTGGCCACATGGTCGAGGAAGCGCATCAGCCCGGTGACGCGCCCCGGCCGGCCGATCAGGCGGTCATGGATGGCGAGCGACATCAGCTTCGGCGTGCGGGCGCCCTCGGCATAGAGCACGTCGAAGCAGTCGCACATGTAGCGGGCGAAGTCGTCGCCGGTGCTGAAGCCGCTGTTCTCGTTGAAGCGGTTGTCGTTCGTCTCGAACGAGTAGGGCACGACGAGGTGCGATCGGCCCTCGACCGTTAGCCAGTAGGGCAACTCGTCATTGAGCGAGTCGCGGTCATAGGCGAAGCCGCCATGCTCGACCAGCAGGCGCCGGGTGTTCTGCCCCGGCCGGCCGGTCATCCAGCCCGTGGGCCGCACGCCGGTGATCGCCTCCAGCGTCTCGACGGCGAGGCGGATGTGCTCGCGCTCGATCTCCTCGGGCACCACCTGGTAGTCGATCCAGCGATAGCCGTGCGAGACCAGCTCGTGGCCCTCATTGACGAAGGCGCGGGTGAGCTCGGGATTGGCCTCGGCCGCCTTGGCGACGGCGAGCAGGCACACCTTGATGCCGCGCTCGCGGAACAGGTTCAGCAGCCGCCAGCCGCCGACCCGCGAGCCGTATTCGAACACGCTCTCGACCAGCGGGCTGCGCCGGTCGGGGATGGCGGGCTGGCCGATGTCGTTGAGCATGCCTTCCGAGCAGCCGTCGCCCTCCATGATCGAGCGCTCGCCGCCGCCCTCGAAATTGAGGTTGATGTTGAGCGCGAGACGCGCGCCGTTCGGCCAGTTGGCCTTCGGCGGGTGCGCGCCATAGCCAACGAAATCGCGGTCGGACATGAGGCTCTCATGGTTCGGAGGGGCGGAAGGAGGCGTGCGAGCGATACATGCAAGTGACTTGCACGTTATGCAATGACGGTGTTAGCTGCAAGGCGTTTACGGGAGTGGAGAACGCAAGATGCGCGTGCGCGACGGAGCGGCCTATCGTGCCGGGCTGAATGATGGCCGCCGGGTCCTGATCGATGGCGAGCCGGTCGCGGACGTCTCCACCCACCCGGCCTTCCGCAACGCGGTCGCCTCCTTCGCGCGCTTCTACGACCAGCAGGCCGACCCGGCCAACCGGGAGCGGCTGACCTTCGCGGTCGGCGAGGCGCGGGTCCACAAGGCGTGGTCGCTGCCGCGCAACCATGCCGAGCTGGTGGACCGGCGCCACGCCATCGCCGAATCCTCCGCGCCCCATTGCGGCTTCCTTGGGCGCTCGCCGGACCATCTCGCGACCACGCTGACCGGGATGATGATCGGCCTTCCGGTGATGCGCGGTTTCGATCCGGCGCGGGCGGAGGCCTTCGCGGCGTATTTCGAGGAGGTGCGCGCGCGCGACCTGTTCGTGACCTACGTGATCCAGAACCCGCAGGCCAACAAGGCGCGCTCCGCCTCCGAGCAGGCGCGCGACGTGGTGGCCCATCTCGTGTCGCAGGATTCGCAGGGCATCGTCGTCTCCGGCGCCAAGATGCTCGGCACCTCCTCGGTGATGGCGGACGAGATCCTCGTCGGCACGATCCAGCCGGTGCGGCCGGGCGAGGAGCGCTATGCGCTGAGCTTCGCCGTGCCGGTCAACCATCCCGGTGTGCGCCTGCTCTCGCGCCGCTCCTACGAGCAGGCGGCGAGTTCGGTCTATGACTATCCGCTCTCCAGCCGGTTCGACGAGAACGACGCCGTCGTGTTCTTCGACGAAGTGCGGGTGCCGTGGGAGCGCGTGTTCGTGTGCGGCGATCCGGCTGCCGCGGGGGCGCAGTGGCACGGCACGCCGGCGCATGTGATGCAGAACTACCAGGCGCAGATCCGGCTGATGGTGAAGATGCGCTTCCTCACCGGGCTCGCGCGGCGCGTCGCCGAGATCAACGGCACGATCGACATCCCGCAGGTCAAGGGCGTGCTCGGCCGGCTGGCGGCGCAGGCCTCGATGGTGGAGGGGCTGGTCGCCGGCATGGAGGCGGAGGGGCGCATGGTCGGCGAGCACTACGTGCCGAGCGCGCACCTGCTCTATGCCGCGCAGACCCTGACGCAGGAGCTCTACCCGCAATTTGTGATGGCGATCCGCGATCTCGCCGGCGGCGGAGTGATCATGCTGCCGTCCTCGGTTGCGGACATGACGAGCCCGCACACGCGCCACTATGTCGAGGCGACGCAGGTGTCATCAATCGTCGACGCCGATGAGCGGGTGCGCACGATGAAACTCGCCTGGGACGCGCTCGGCTCGGAATACGCCTCGCGCCATACCCAGTACGAGATGTTCTATGGCGGTGCGTCCTATGTGAACCACGCCCATATGATGCGCACCTTCGACTGGGGCGCGGCGCGCGCGCTGGTGGACGGCGTGCTGCCGCCGCCGGCGGTGCCCGGCTAGACCTCGGCCCGTCCGGCCGAGCGGGCTTCCTCCAGCGCCGCGTCGCACGAGCCGAGCAGGCCGCGCGTGAGGCGGCTGAGCGATTTCAGGTCTCGCGGGCCGAGCGTCTGGAACAGGACGTCGTTCACCCGCACCTGCACCGGCGCGATCTCGTCGAGAGCCGCCGCCGCCTCGTCGGTCAGCACCAGCTTGACCCGGCGCCGGTCGACCGGATCGCCCCGCTTCTCAAGCAGGCCGAGCTCTTCCAGCCGGCGCGTCTCGGTGACGATGAAGGGCACGCTGACCCGCAGGCGTTCGGCGAGGTCAGTGACGGTGACCTCGTCGCCGAGCTGCGAGAGCGTCATCACGATGTTGTACTGCGGCGGCGTCACGCCCATGGCCCGGGCGATCGCCTCGCGGATCTCCTGAAGCCGGCCGGAGAAGGCGATGAGCTCGCCGATCATCTCGCGGAAGGCCTGGTCGGTGCCCTCGCTGAGCAGCGCGGAGCGGGATGTCGTCAATGGCCGCGGGCGCCCAACCTCGTCCATTCAGTGTCCTTCCTAACGTCAGCCGCAATGCCCCAAACCTGAGTAACCGATGCGGCGTCACTCGCAAAGCCCGACGAAATCGTAATCCTCGTGTCCATAATAGGTAATTGACAAACCTAAGTGACTTATCCTTAATCCAAAGGATGTAGTGGAGGCATCCCTCATGGGGCATAAGACAGCCGAGAGCCATCTGCGCAGCCTGGATGACGGGCGGCGCATCTTCATCGACGGCGAGCGCGTGGAGCGCGTCACGGAGCACCCGGCCTTCCGCCAGGCGGCGCGGTCGGTGGCGGGCCTGTACGACTTCCAGGCGGAGCCGGCGCAGCGGGAGAAGATGACCTTCGACCCCGGCAACGGGCGGCGCGTGAGCCGTGCCTGGCAGCTCCCGACCTCCTATGAGGAACTGGTCGCGCGGCGCGAGGCGCTGGTGGCCTGGGCCGAGCTGCATCACGGCTTCATGGGCCGTTCGCCCGACCACGTCGCCTCGACCATCGCCGCCATGTATATGGGCCTCGACGTCTACGAGGCATATGAGGGCGGCCGGCCGGGCGTGGTGCGCGACTACTACGCCCATGCCCGCGACAACGACCTCTACATCTCCTACGTCATCATCGACCCGCAGGGCGACCGCTCCAAGGCGACGAGCGCGGAGGGCAATGCCGACCTCGCGGTCGCCATCGTCGACGAGGATGCCGGCGGCATAACGGTGCGAGGCTCGAAGATGCTGGGCACCGGCGCGGTGCTCTCCAACGAGATCCTGGTGACCACGCTGCGGCCGCTGAAGCCGGATGAGGGGCGCTACGCCTTCACCGCCGCGGTGCCGCTGAACCTTGCCGGCATGTCGCTGCTCTCGCGCCGCTCCTATGAGCGGGCCTCGCCCTCGACCTTCGATTACCCGCTGTCGAGCCGCTTCGACGAGAACGACGCGCTGCTTTTCTTCGACGACGTGAAGATCCCGTGGGACCGCGTCTTCGTGCACCGCGACCCGGCCTGCCAGCTCGCCCAGTGGCACGACACGCCGGCCCATGCCTACCAGAACTACCAGGCCGAGATCCGGCTGCTGGTGAAGATGCGCTTCCTGGTCGGGCTGGCGCGCAAGATCACCGAGACCATCGGCACCTTCAATTTCCCGCAGGTGCGCGAGACGCTGGGCGAGCTCGCCGGCCATGTCGGCATGATCGAGGCCTTCGTCTACGGCATGGAGGCCAAGGGGCGCCATCGCGGGCCTTACTTCATGCCCGATGCCGGCCTCGTCTATGCCGCGCAGATCCAGTCGCAGCTCCTCTACCCGAAGATCATCCACTTCCTGCGCGAATTGTCGGGCGGGGGCGTGCTGATGCTGCCCTCATCGGTGGAGGACTTCGCCAATCCGGAGATCGCCGCGCTGATCGGGCGCACCCAGTACTCGCCGAGCCTGAGCTCGCAGGAGCGGGTGAAGCTGTTCAAGCTCGCCTGGGACGCGGTCGGCTCGGAGTTCGCCTCGCGCCACACCCAGTACGAGATGTTCTATTCCGGGCCGCGCCCGGTGACGACCGGCATGGCGTTCCGCACCTTCGACTGGAGCCGCGCCACCGGCGCCGTCGACGCCATGCTCGCCAGCTACCCCACGCCGGACATCGCCCGCGCGGAGCCGCACGCTCCCGCCGCGCGCGCCGGCTGAGTTCGAGGAACCAATGGACGATCAGATGGACGACGTGATGGACGACCTGACCATCGAAGGCTTCACCGTCGGCCCCGGCCAGCGCCTGAAGACACGCATTCCCGCGCTGGAGCTCGCCGACGGCACGCTCATCAGCCTGCCGCTGATCCTGATCAACGGCGTGCGGCCGGGCCCGCGCATCTATATCGGCGCCGGCATCCATGGCGACGAGGTGAACAGCGTCGCGCTGGTGACGAAGGCGCTGGCGGCGGTCGACCCGGGCGATCTCGCCGGCAGCATCGTCTGCGTGCCGGTGCAGCAGCCGCTGGCGCTGCAGGCCGACCACCGCCTGCCGCTGGCGCAGTACCTCAAATCGCCGCTGGACCAGGTGCCGGCCGACGCCTGGACCTGCTTCCCGGGCGACGCGAACGGCAACATCGCCCAGGTGATGGCCGCACGGCTGTTCGGCCTGATCACGCAGTGCGACGTCGCGCTCGACGTCCATACCCCCACGCGCGGCGGCAAATACGTGCCGATCGCGATCCTCCCGCATCACGGCATGGGCGCGCATGCGAAGCGCGCCGAACAGCTCGCGCATGAGCTCGGCACCGGATGGATCGTGCGCGGCGAGCGCGGCATGTATGTGAGCGATGGCATCCTGTGCGTCGAGGCGACCCGCGCGGGCGTGCCGTGCTTCACCTTCGAGATCGGCGAGGGCGGGCGGCTCGACCTCGATTTCGTCGAGACCGGCGCGCAATGCGTGCTGAACCTGCTCAAGGGGCTCGGCATGATCCCCGGTGCGCGGGTCGAGCCGAAGGTGACCCATGTCATGCGCGACTTCGTCGGCATCCGCGCCACCCATGGCGGCGTGCTGGTGACCGAGGTCGAGCTCGGCCAGGCGGTGAGCAAGGGCCAGCGCCTGTGCCGCATATTCGACGTCTTTGGCGACGTTGTTGAAGAGGTGGTGGCGCCGGTCGACGGCCTGTTCGTGCGGGCGACGACGCTGGGCACCGTCTCGCGCGGGGAGCGGGTGGCGACGCTCGGCGTGGTCTAGGCCGGCTGGCGCCGTTGTGGGCAATGGGCGGTGAAGTGCCTGCGAGTTGGGCACGCCGCCGCCGCCTTGATCGGGAAACCCTCGGCCGAAGCGGGCTTCTGGATTGGCATGCGAATTGCTTTATTTGCGTAGTATGCAAGTTGACTTGCATATTGCTGAAATCAATTGCCAAAAACAGGCCGGCGGTTCGGGCCGTGGCCGCACTTCCAGGAGACGGAAATGAGTGTTCGCCTATCCCTCACGGCTGCTGCGGCCCTGGCCGCCGGCCTGCTGGTGGCCGGCAGTGCCTTCGCCGCCGATCCGACCTGCGAGCCGGACAAGGTCGCCACCAAATATCCCTCCCTCGCCGGCAAGACCGTGACCTTCGGCGCCGATCCGCAGACGCCTCCTTATGTGGTGCGCGATGGCGCCGACCTGAACAAGCTCAACGGCATCGCCGTCGACATGGCCAAGGCCGTGATGGATTGCGCCGGCGTGAAGTACAAGTTCACGCTGGGTGCGTGGTCCGGCATCCTGCCGGCGGTGAGCTCGGGCCAGATCGATGCGATGTGGGACGATCTCTACTACAAGCCCGACCGCGCCAAGAACGTCGACTACGTGATGTATATGGGCGCCGGCACCGGCGTGCTCGTGCCCGCCGGCAACCCGCAGAAGATCGAGAAGCTCGACGATTTCTGCGGCAAGACCGTCGCCTACGGCATCGGCTCGATCGAGGAGGCCGCCACGCTGAAGCAGCAGGAGGTCTGCAAGAGCGAGGGCAAGGCCGCCATCAACACCATGCCGTTCCAGGACCTCGCCGCGGGCCTGCGCCTGCTGGAGAGCGGGCGCACCGACGCGCTGATGTGGGACCTCGGCTATATCGACTTCATGGCCAAGAACAACTCCACCAAGTACAGCCGCGCCTTCAGCATCGTCTCCGGCTTCCAGATCGGCGTCGGCATCGGCAAGGGCAAGGAAGACCTGGTCAAGGCGATCTATGACGGCATCCGCGTGATCCAGGCGGACGGCACGCAGAAGAAGATCTTCGCCAAGTACAACACCGACCCGGCGCTGATGATCCCGGCGGAAATCCGCACCAAGTGACGGCACGGGCGGCATAATCCGCCCTGACGACCCTTCGAGCATGCCGGGACGGGACCCCGTTCCGGCATGATCTCGTCTCGGGCCGCCCCCGGCCGGCCCCTGAAACGGAGACTTCCCGATGAAACGATCTGCCAAGCTGCTCGCGGGCGTGGCGGTGCTGTTCATGGTCGGCACGGCCGTGGCCTTCGCCCAGGCGCAGGGCCAGTCGATCGAGGACCAGGCCAGCGGCCTGAGCATGCAGGACCCCTACGCCGCCATGGCGTTCGGCTGGTTCTGGGAGTTTCTGAACTATTGCCGTTCCACCTTCCTGTGGGAGGGCGCGTGGGTGGCGGTGCAGATCACCGCGATCTCGATGACGCTGGGCCTGCTGCTCGGGCTGGTGCTGGCGCTGATGCGGCTCTCCTCGCAGAAGCTGCTCAACGCTTCGGCCTGGCTCTACATCTTCTTCACCCGCGGCACGCCGCAGCTGCTGCAGCTCGTCTTCATCTTCAACGCGCTGCCCTATGTCGGCCTGCGCTTCGACAGCTTCACCACGGCGGTGGTCGGCTTCTCGCTGAACCAGGCCGCCTTCAGCGCCGAGACCATCCGCGGCGGCATCCTGTCGGTGAACCGCAACCAGTCCATCGCCGCGACCTCGCTCGGCATGGGGCCGTTCCTGACGCTGCGCCGGATCATCCTGCCGCAGGCGATGCGCGCCATCCTGCCGGGCATCGGCAACGACACGATCAGCATGCTCAAGCTGACCTCGATCGCCTCGATCGTGTTCGTCAACGAGCTCACCTTCCGCTCGCAGCAGATCGTCGGGCAGAACAACAAGTTCTTCACCGTCTTCGCGGCGACCTCGGTGATCTATCTCGTCATGGTCAGCATCATCTCGGTGGCGCAGGCCTGGGCCGAGCGTCGCTTCGACCTCGAGAAGGACACCCGCACGGATGGCGGCGCGATGAGCCGCCTGCTCGGCTTCCGGCTGAGCCGCGAGGAGGCGGTGCCCGATGCCGCCGCCATCGCCGCAGCCGGCGTCGAGGCAGGCGAGGACCGCTCGTCGATCGATACCCCGGCCGAGGCGGCGGCGGTCGCGGCGCGCGATTCCGACGACCTGTTCCGCACCATTGTCAATGCCGACGCCGATCCCGTGCCGCGCGGCGAGCCGCTGGTCGTCTGCCACAACGTGCAGAAGGACTACGGGTCCAACAAGGTGCTGCGCGGCGTCGACCTGACGGTCAAGCGCGGCGAGGTGGTGGTGCTGCTCGGCCCCAGCGGCTCGGGCAAGAGCACCTTCCTGCGCACCATCAACCATCTGGAGCCGGTCGACTGGGGCACGATCACGGTCGGGGGCGAGTTCGTCGGCTACGAGCCGGTGGCGGGCGGCCAACCGCGCCCGACCGGCCGTCTGGCGCGCGCTCGCGCCAGGGCGCGCCTCTCCATGGTGTTCCAGCACTTCAACCTGTTCAACCACCTGACGGCGCTGGAGAACGTGATGGAGGCGCCGGTGCGCGTGTTCGGCGTGCCCCAGGCCCAGGCGCGCGAGACCGCGCTGCGGCTGCTGGCGGCGGTGGGGCTGCAGAACCACGTGAACCACCTGCCGCACCGGCTCTCCGGCGGCCAGCAGCAGCGCGTGGCGATCGCCCGCGCGCTCGCGACCTCGCCGCGGGTGATGCTGTTCGACGAGCCGACCTCCGCGCTCGACCCGGAGCTGGTCGGCGAGGTGCTGACCGTCATGCGCAAGCTGGCCGAGGCCGGCATGACCATGATCGTCGTCACGCACGAGATCCGCTTCGCTCGCGAGGTGGCGGACCGGGTGGTGTTCATGGATGGCGGCGTGGTCGTCGAGGAGGGCACGCCCGAGGCGGTGATCGACAATCCGCGCCAGGAGCGCACGCAGCGCTTCCTGCGGGCGGTCAGTCCGGCTTGAGCGGTGCCGGCCTGACGGGCGCCGAACCGACGGGGAGGGCCGGCCCGGCGGCGGCCTTCAGAAGGTCGGCGGGGTGTTGATCCAGATGACGCGGCAATTCTCGTCGCCGGAGGCGCGGTAGCTGTGGATGCGGTCCGACTGGTAGAAGAAGCTGTAGCCGGTCGGCACGCGGTACTGCTCGCCCTCCACATGGAGCTCGAGCTCGCCGGCGAGGACATAGCCGACCTCCTCGCCCGCGTGCTGGAACGGGCCGCACATCGGCCCGTGGGCCGGCATTTCCAGCAGCAGCCCCTCGAGCTGGCGATGCTCGGAGAAAGGGGTGAGGATCTCCGCCGTGCTGCCGTCGCCTTCCTCGGCGGCGCGGGTGTAGCGCGGCCGGTCATTGGGCCCGTAGATGGTGCAGATCTGCTCTTCCTTGGGGTCGATCAGCGCCGCGACATTGACGTTGAGGGCCTTGGAGAGCCGGTGCAGCGTGCTCAGCGAGGGAACGACCAGCGCGTTCTCGATGCGCGAGAGCAGGCTTTCCGAGCAGCCGGCGAGCGCGGCGAGGTCCTTGAGGCGCAGCCGGTGCAGCCGGCGCAGATAGCGCACGCGCGGCCCGACCGCCGCCAGTCCCTCGTCGAGCTTCTCGCCATCCGAATTGGCCATGGGCGCGTTCGTTCCCTCTGCCGCCAGCCGTCGGCATGCTGCCCGCTTCCGATTCCCGGCTGGCTTATTTGCCTGTCTAGCAGAACCCTTTTCGCTTGTGCACCACGCAAGTTAGGGCGGATCACTGGCGTTAAAGCAAATTAACTTGTCTTATATGCAACTCTCTTGCATAAGATGAATATCACCGTATGGGAGTTGGGCAAAATGCGAATGTCGATCGACGTGGGCGGGACCTTCACCGATCTGATGGTGGACGAGCCCGGCAGGGCGGCGACGATGTTCAAGTCGCCGACCACCTATCCCGATCCGATCGGCGGCATTCTCGGCGCGATCGAGCTCGCCGCGCAGGCCCGCGGCGTCGGGGTCGAGGCGCTTCTCGGCGAGACCGAGATCCTGTTCCACTCGACCACCCGCGCCATCAACGCGGTGATCACCGGCAACGCCGCGCGCACCGCGCTGCTGGCGACCGAGGGTCACCCGGACATCTTGCTGATCCGCGAGGGCGGGCGCACCGACCCGTTCAACTACCGCGTTCCCTATCCCGCGCCCTATATCCCGCGCGCGCTGACCTTCGAGGTGCCCGGGCGCATCTGGGCCGACGGGCGCGTCCACAAGCCGCTCGACGAGGCGGCGGTGCTCGCCATCATCGCCGAGCTGAAGGCGAACAAGGTGGAGGCGGTGGCGGTCGCGCTCATCTGGTCGATCGTCAATCCGGCGCATGAGGAGCGGGTGGCCGAGCTGCTGGAGGAGCACCTGCCGGGCGTACCCTACACGCTCTCGCATCGGCTGAACCCGACCGTGCGCGAGTATCGGCGCACCTCGTCCTGCGCCATCGACGCCTCGCTGAAGCCGATCATGAGCGACTATCTGCGCACGCTGAAGGCGCGGCTGGAAGGGCGCGGGCTGAAGGGCCAGATCTTCGCGGTGACCTCGCAGGGCGGGCTGGTCGACGTCGCCGACCTTGCCGAGCGCCCGATCCTGGCGCTCAATTCCGGGCCGGCCATGGCGCCGGTCGCCGGGCGGTTCTTCGCCGAGGCGGAAGGCGCGCGCACGGCCATCGTCACCGATGCCGGCGGCACCACCTACGACGTCTCGCTGGTGCGCGAGGGCGCCTTGCCCTGGACCCGCGAGACCTGGCTCGGCCCGATCTATCAGGGCAACCTCACCGGCTTCCCCTCGGTCGATGTGAAGAGTGTCGGCGCCGGCGGTGGCAGCATCGCCCGCGTCGACGCGGCCGGGCTGCTGCATGTCGGGCCGGAGAGCGCCGGCTCGACGCCGGGGCCGGTGTGCTACGGGCGCGGCGGCACCAGGCCCACCGTCACCGACGCGGCCGTGGTGCTGGGCTATATCGACCCGGCCTTCTTCCTCGGCGGGCAGATGAGCCTCGGGCGCGAGGCGGCGCGCGAGGCCATCGCGCGCGAGGTCGCCGGGCCGCTCGGCATCGGCGTGGAGGAGGCGGCGCTGTCGGTGCTCGACCTCGCGACCGAGAGCATGGTGCACGCAATCGAGGACATCACCGTCAAGCAGGGCATCGACCCGGAGGAGACGGCGATGATCGGCGGCGGCGGCGCGGCGGGCATCAACGCGGTGCTGATCGCGCGGCGGCTGCGCTGCGACACGGTGATCTTCCCCGATGTCGGCGCGGCGCTGAGCGCGGCGGGGGCGATGATGTCGGAGCTCACCACCGAGTTCGCCCGCACCGCCTTCATGAAGACGACCGCCTTCGACCGCGAGAAGGCCAATGCCATCATCGCCGAGCTGGCCGCGCAGGCGCAGGGCTTCTTCGCCAAGGCCGGGCCGCACGCGCGCGACAAGCGCATCGATTTCTCCATCGAGGGCCGCTATCCGAGCCAGGTGTGGGAGATCGACGTGCCGCTGCGCGGCGACGGCTTCGCCCGCGAAGCGGACGTGGCGGCGCTGATCGCCGATTTCCACGCCCGCCACACCGAGCTGTTCTCGTTCCGCGACGATGGCGACGCGATCGAGATCATGAGCTGGCGCGCACTCGCCCGCTGCCGGTTGTCGGACCCGACCTCGATCCGGCTGGCGCAGGAGGGGGCGGTGGCCGATTCCACCCGGCGCCCGATGTATTTCCGCGAGACCGGCCTCACCGAGGCGCCGGCCTACCGGCTCGAGCACATGGCGGAGGGCGAGGAGATCGCCGGCCCGGCCATCGTCGACAGCAACTTCACCACCATCGTCGTGAACCCGGGGGCGCGGGCCGTGCGCCGGCCCGGCGGGCACCTCGTCGTGCGCAGCGCAGCCTGAGGAGACCGGCCGATGAACGTCCAGACCCAGACCCACACGGCCCCGCTCGCCAGCGGCGTCAAGCTCGCCATCATGCAGAAGCGCTTCGACGGCGTGACGCGCAAGATGGCCAACACGCTGCTGCGCACGGCGCGCTCGGGCGTCATCAACACCGCGCGCGACTTCTCCTGCGCGCTGGTGACCGCCGATTGCGAGCTGCTGACCGCCGCCGACAGCTACCCGATCCACGTGATCGGGGGCGCCGACCTGATGGCGCGGGCGATGCTCGACATCCATCCCGACCTCAAGCGCGGCGACGCCTTCCTGCACAACTCGCCCTATCACGGCAATTCGCACGCGGCCGACCACACCATACTGGTGCCGGTGTTCGACGATGACGACGTGCACCGCTTCACCGTGGTGGCGAAGGCGCACCAGGCGGACTGTGGCAACTCGCTGCCCACGACCTATATGGGCAACGCCCGCGACGTGTATGAGGAAGGCGCGCTGATCTTCCCGGCGGTGAAGGTGCAGTCGGACTACACGGATAATCGCGACATCATCAACATGTGCATGATGCGCATCCGCGTGCCCGAGCAGTGGCGCGGCGACTACCTCGCCATGCTGGGCGCGGCGCGGATCGGCGAGCGCGAGATCATGCGCATGGGCGCGGAGCTGGGCTGGGAGGCGCTCTCCGAGCATGCCCGCCAGTGGTTCGACATGACCGAGCGCCAGATGGTGGAGATCATCTCGACCATCGCCTCCGGCTCGGCGCGCGGCACCTGCACGCACGACCCGCTGCCCGGCACGCCGGCGGGCGGCATTCCCGCCAATGCCGACGTCACGGTGGATGCGGCGAACGGCATGATCACGGTCGACCTGACCGACAATATCGACTGCCTGCCGGTGGGGGTGAACCTCTCTCATGCCTGCGCCCGCACGGCGGCGCTGGTCGGGGTGCTGAACAGCCTGCCCAGGCCGGTGACGCCGAACGCGGGGAGCCTGCGCCGGATCGAGGTGAAGCTGCGCGAGAATTGCTGCGTCGGCATTCCCCGCCATCCCCATTCCACTTCGGTCGCCACCACCAATCTGGGCGACCGCGTCTCCAACGCGGTGCAGCTCGCCATGGCGGCGATCGATCCGAAGGTCGGCATGGCGGAAGGCGGCGCGGCGCTGCCGCCCGCGGCGGGCGTGATCTCGGGCCATGACCCGCGCAACGGCCATGCCTTCGTCAACGAGGTGATCCTCGCCGCCGGCGGCGGGCCGGGCACGCCGGTGGAAGATGGCTGGCTCTCGCTGTTCTGCATGGGCAATGCCGGCATGCCGTTCTACGACAGCGTCGAGATCGACGAGATGCTGCACCCGATGATGATCGAGACCCGCAAGATCCTGACCGACAGCGAGGGCGCCGGGGCGCATCGCGGGGCGCCGGGCATCGTGACGGCGTTCCGCCCGATCGACTGCGATTTCGAGCTCGGCTTCTGCTCCGACGGCACGGTGAACCCCTCGCTCGGCACGCGCGGCGGCGGCGACGCCCGTCCGGCGCGGCAATATCTCGAATCCGACGCCGGCGAGATCACCGAGATGACGACCTCCGAGCACGTCCATGTGCGGCGCGACCAGCGTGTGGTCTCCATGACCAATGGCGGGGGCGGCTATGGCGACGCGCTGACGCGCGATCCCCATCGCGTAGCGCGCGACGTCGAGGAGGGCTGGATCAGCCCCGCCCGGGCGCGCGACGTCTATCGGGTGGCGCTGACGCCGGACGGCGTGGTCGACGAGGCGGCGACCGCCGCGCTGAGGGCGGGCTGAGAATGGGCGACACGATGACGAGCGACGCGACGACGAACGATCTGCCGGACGAGGCCGCCGGCGCGGATGCCGACTGGCTGGTCGAGGCAACGAAGCGTCTCGTCGCGTGCCCGAGCGGGACACCGCCGGGCGACACGCGGGCGATGACCGAGGAGATCGTCGCCCTGATCGCCGACCTGCCGGGGATCGAGATCGAGCGCCATCCCGGCGCCGAGCACGTGATGAACCTCGTGCTGCGGCTGAAGGGCGGCAGGCCCGGCCCGCGTCTCGTCTTCAACGGCCATATGGACACGTTCCCGCTCGGCAACGCGGACGAATGGACCGCCGACCCGACCGGGGAGGCGCGTGAGGGCAAGCTCTACGGCCTCGGCGTCTCGGACATGAAGGCGGGCATCGCGGCGATCCTGTTCGCGCTGCGCCGCCTCGCGCCGATCCGCGAGCAGTTCGCGGGCGAACTCGTCGCCACCTTCGCCGGCGACGAGGAGACCATGGGCGTGCTTGGCTCGCGCCTGCTGCTCGACACGGTGCCCCATGCCGGCGGCGACGTGATGATCAGCGCCGATGCCGGCTCGCCGCGCGTGCTGCGCTTCGGCGAGAAGGGCATGATCTGGATGAAGCTGTCGGCCCGCGGCCGCTCCGCCCATGCCGCCCATGTGCACAAGGGCGAGAGCGCGCTGGAGAAGCTGATCGACGCCATCGCCGCGCTGCGCGCCATTCGCGACCTGCCGGTGGCGGCGCCGCAGAAGGTGGTCGAGGCGATCGCGGCGGCGGGCCCGGTCTCCGAGGAACTTTCCGGCGCCGGCGAGAGTGAGGTGCTCGGCAAGGTGACGGTGACCTTCGGCACCATGAGCGGTGGGCGGCTGTCGAACCTCGTCGCCGACCATGCCGAGGCGACGGCGGACGTTCGGATCCCGGTCGGAATCAGCGTCGCCACGATCGAGGCCGAGATCCTGCGCATCGCCGCCGAGCTCGGCGTCTCGGTCGAGATCACGCGGCGCTACGAGGCGAGCTGGACCGATCCGGAGCATCCGGTCATCGGCCTTCTGGCGCGCAACGTGCGCAAGGTGCTCGACATCGACCCGGTGCTGAACATGCGGGTCGGCGCGTCGGACGCGCGCCATTACCGGGCGGCGGGCGTGCCGACCGTGGTGTGCGGGCTGACGCCGGTGAACATGGGCGCGGCCGACGAGCACGTCGCCATCGACGAACTGGTGGCGCTCGGCCGGATCTACGTGCTGACCGCCTTCGACTATCTCGCGGCGCGGCCATGAGCGCGGACCTCGCCGGCCGGACGGTCCTGATCACCGGCGCGGGGTCGGGCATCGGCCAGGCGCATGCGGTCCATTTCGCCGCGCTCGGCTGCCACGTGATCGCGCACGACATCTCGCACGAGGCGCTCGCCGGCACGCTGGCGCGGGTGCCGGAGGCTGCGCCCTTCGCCTGCGACGTGTGCGAAGCCGACCGCTTCGAGGAAGGCGTGCGCGCGCTCGACGCGGCGCGGGCGATCGACGTGCTGGTGAACAATGTCGGCATCGCCGGCGACGGCCCGATGGACGCCGTGACGCCCGATTTCGTCGATCTCGTCTTCCGGGTGAATGTCGGCGGCACCATCGCCGCGACGCGCGGCGTGATCGCCGGCATGAAGGCGCGCCGCGCCGGGCGGATCGTCAACACCTCGTCGAACTGGGGCGTGTTCGGCCACGCGGATTCGTCGATCTACGCGGCGTCCAAGGCGGCCATCCTCGGCCTCACCAAGTCCTGGGCACTGGAATTCGCGCCCTGGGGCATCACGGTCAACGCGATTGCGCCCGGCGGTATCGAGACCGCGCTACTGGAGACCAGCCCGGAGCGGCTGGCGGGCATCCCGCTGCGCCGGCACGGGCGCACCGACGAGGTGGCGAAGATCGCCGCCTTCCTCGCCTCTGACGCCGCGGCCTACATGACCGGCACTGTGATGCACCTCAACGGCGGCGAGAACCTGACCGGCTGAGGCGGGCGCGTGCGATGCCGGCGGTGCGGGCAGTGCGGCATCGGCATCGCCGCCGCACGATGGGTGGGTAGCATCTCGACCGGCTCGCCCGCTTCTATGGGCCGCCCACGTCGTAGGCCGGGATCTGTTGACACTGACCCGTGCGGGCACTGCCGCGTGCGCAGGGGTCGTTCGCCTCCCATTCGACGGCTTGACTCTGCCGGTTGAGAGCGAGGCGTAGTTGGCGGCGAGACGGGCGGCACCTGCCGCGTCGATCCGCACCCGTTCGCCGAGCGGGCGGCGCGGTCGTTGTTCGCCAGGACCGGGCCGACCGATATCGACGACATCGTCTCCTTCATCCGGTTCCCGATGTCGGAAGGCTGTTGAATGAGGGGCGGGACCTTCCCCGCCGATGGCGGCTATACGACCAAATGGGAAGGCCGGAAGGGGGCCTGCGCGGCGGCGGGGTGAAACGCGGCCGCTTTTCTGCGGTAGCGTTGCGTAAGGCCGCGGATGCGGTTCCTGTGATTCCCCGGGGGACAAAGCATGGTCGCCGAGGCCGCCGAAGCCGTTCACGCCAGCCAGGCCGCCGCGCATGGCGGCTTCAATCTCGTTCCCGTCGTCGTGCTGCTGGGCGCGGCGGTGGTCGCGGTGCCGCTGTTCAAGAAGCTCGGTCTCGGCTCGGTGCTGGGCTATCTCGCCGCCGGCCTCGTCATCGGGCCGTTCGGCCTCGGCCTGTTCAGCGACCCGCAGTCGATCCTGCACGTCGCCGAGCTCGGCGTGGTGATGTTCCTGTTCGTCATCGGGCTGGAGATGCAGCCCTCGCGGCTGTGGGCGATGCGCGGGGAGATTTTCGGGCTCGGGCTGGCGCAGGTGCTGGTGTGCATCGGCGTGCTGACCTGCGTCGGCCTCGCGCTCGGCTATCCGGTGGCGCAGAGCTTCGTCGCCGGCACCGGCTTCGTGCTCACCTCCACGGCGATCGTGATGCAGATGCTGGAGGAGCGGCGCTCGCTCGCCCTGCCCAAGGGAAGGCGCATCGTCGCCATCCTGCTGCTGGAGGACCTCGCCATCGTGCCGCTGCTGGCGCTGGTCGCCTTCCTCGCGCCGGGCGGTGAAAACGCGACGCTGGCCGACCGGCTCACCAGCATCGGCATCGGGCTCGCCTCGATCGCCGCGCTGGTGATCGCCGGGCGCTATCTGCTCGATCCCATGTTCCGCATCCTCGGCAAGGCGCGGGCGCGCGAGGTGATGACGGCGGCGGCGCTGTTCGTGGTGCTCGGCGCGGCGCTGGCGATGCAGTTCGGCGGGCTGTCCATGGCGATGGGCGCCTTCCTGGCAGGCGTGCTGCTGTCGGAATCCTCCTTCCGCCACCAGCTCGAGGCCGATGTCGAGCCGTTCCGCGGCGTGCTGCTGGGGCTGTTCTTCCTCGGCGTCGGCATGGCGCTGGACCTCGACGTCATTGCCGCCAACTGGGCGCTGATCGCCATATCCGTCGTCGCCTACATGGTCCTGAAGATGATCGGCATCTACGCCGTCGCGCGGCTGTTCCGGGCGAGCAACCGCGAGGCGCTGGAGCGGGCGGTGCTGATGGCGCAGGGCGGCGAGTTCGCCTTCGTGCTCTACGCCGCCGCGTCGGCGGTGGGCATCATCGACGGCGAGGCCAACGCGATCCTGACCGCGACCATCATCGTCTCGATGGCGCTGACGCCGCTGCTCATGATGGCGCACGACCGGCTGATGCCGAAGGTGGCGCCCTCGATGGACGGCATCGACGCGGCCGAGAACCTGTCCGCCAGCGTGCTGCTGATCGGCTTCGGCCGCTTCGGCCAGATCGTCAGCCAGCCGCTGCTGGCCCGCAGCTGCTCGATCTCGATCATCGAATCCGACCCCGACATGATCCGCGACGCGCGCGATTTCGGCTTCAAGGTCTATTATGGCGACGGCACGCGGCTCGACATCCTGCACGCGGCCGGCGCGCCAGAGGCGCGGCTGATCGTGGTGGCGGCGAACGATCCCGAGTCGATCGTGCGGATCGTCGAACTGGTGAAGGCCGAGTTCCCGCTGGTGCCGGTGCTCGCCCGCGCCATGAATCGCGAGCACGCGGTGGCGCTCGTCCATGCCGGCGCGGACTGGCAGATCCGCGAGACGTTCGAATCGGCGCTCGCCCTCGGCGAGCAGGCGCTGCGGCTGATGGGCGTGGACGAGGAGGAGTGCGCGCGGGTGATGGAGGATGTCAGGCGCCGCGACGCGGCGCGGTTCGCCGAGGAACTCACCGGCGGCATCTATGCCGGCCTCGACTTCATTCACGGCAACAAGCCGGACGGCACCGCGCCGCCGGGGGCTTCCTCGTGAGCGCCGATGGCGATGGCGCGGGCGTGGTCGCGTTCTGGCGCGCGGCCGGGGAGGAGCCCTGGTTCGCCAAGGACGACGCGTTCGACCGGCAGTTCCGCGACCTGTTCCTCGATCTCCACATGGAGGTGGCCGCGCGCCGGCACGATGGCTGGATGGCGACGGCCGAGGGCACGCTGGCGCTGCTGATCCTCACCGACCAGTTTCCGCGCAACGCCTTTCGCGGCACCGGCCACATGTACGCGACCGATCCGCTGGCGCGCTTCTATGCCCGCCATGCGCGGCTCGCGGGGCTCGACGGGCAGGTGGAGCCGGCGCTGCGCGTGTTCTTCAGCCTGCCCTTCGCCCACTCCGAGCAGATGGCGGACCAGGACATCTCGGTCTCGATCTGCGCCGGGATCGGGGAGGAGGTGCTCAGGCATGCCGACGGGCACCGGGACATCATCCGCCGCTTCGGCCGCTTCCCGCACCGCAATTCCGTGCTGGGCCGCGTGACGACGGCGGAAGAGGCGGCCTTCCTCGCCGCCGGCGGCTTCTCGGGATAGGCGGGAATCATTCCGGCCGGCGTGGCGCCGGCCGGTCTCGCGTGCTGGCCCGAGGCACTCGGGCGTGCCTCGCCTTGCTGCCTATTTGGGCTTGCGGGTCATCTCGAACAGGAACCACGCGCGGCGCTCGGCCTCGTCGATCCAGTTCTCGATCAGGCTGGCGCTGGCGACGTCCTCGTACTCGTCGCACACATTGTGGGCCTCGCGCAGGAAGCCGACCATGCGGCGGTTGTCCTCGGCGAGCTCGGCCAGCATGTCCTCGGGGGTCACGTATTCGGCGTCGTTGTCCTCGAGCCGCTGGAGCCGGCTGATATGGCCGATCGAGCGCAGCGTCGTGCCGCCGACCTTACGCGCGCGCTCGGCGAGGTCGTCCGTGGTGGCGAAGATCTGGTCGCCATGCTCGTCCAGCAGCAGGTGATAGTCGCGGAAATGCGGGCCGGACATGTGCCAGTGGAAGTTCTTCGTCTTCAGGTACAGGGCGAACATGTCGGCGAGAACGCCGGTGAGCGCGGCGGCGACGTCACGCGTGGCGTTCGAGCCGAGATCGGTGGGGGTGGAGAGAGGGGCCTTCTGGCGGCTCTTTGCCGAGGCTGAGTCCATTGTCGCGCTCCATGGCTGACGATCGAGATTGACCCGGGAGACCGGTGCGACGGTACACCCGTAGAGGGGCACAGGCGAGAGGCCCGTCCCACGACAATGATCTAGGGCGCTGCCCCGCGCTTGAGAATTGACCGCTCGTCTAGATCGCTCATACCTGCGTTTGCTGGGCTCAGCGGAGCGAGGCTCGCAGCCGGCGAAGCTGACGCAGCGTCTCCTGCTTGATGAGGTCGATCCGCAGCCAGGCGAAGAGCTGGCGCTGCACCGCAGTCGCGGTCTCGATCAGCCAGGCCATCCACGCGATGGTCATCAGCTTCGGTCGGCCGGCGGTGAAGATGCGCTCGACCACGACGAAGCTGATCAGATAGGCCAGCACCAGCGCCAGCGTCCCCGTGCGCACCGCGCCGTCGGCGATCCAGATCAGCGCGATGAACTTGAACGGCTCGACCGTGAGGTAGGGAATGGCGAGCAGGACCAGAATGGTGAAGGGCGAGCGCGCGCCGACCCAGCGCTCGAAGGCCTGCATCAGCCTGAGCGCGGCGAGGCGGTCGATCAGCGGACGATAGAACGGCCGGAACAGCTCGTCGGCGAGAATGATGATCGCGAGCAGGAGCCGGAGCAGGAACAGCAGTCCGGCGCGTAGCGGCCGGCGCCTCGCGCGCGCCGGCGGGACTGGAGAACGGGTCATGTCGACATTAGAGCCGATCTGCCGGCCGCTGTCCCGGACTTCCGCCGTCCGGCCTTCGGTCGTCGGAAGCTTCGGCGCTCCGCGTCCCGCTCAGGGGCGGGGCGCGGCGCCGCGCGCGGTCAGGGCGCGGTCGATGCATTCGATCATGGCGGAGCCGTCGAAGGGCTTCGCAAGGAAGCCGATGGCGCCACCCGCATCCGCCTGCCGGCGGACGCGTTCCTCGGGGAAGGCGGTGATGAAGATGAGCGGCGTATCCGCGCCGCGGGCGCGCAGCACGCTCTGCAGCTCGACCCCGCTCATGCCGGGCATCTGCACATCGGTGATGACGCAGGCCGTCTCCTCCACCAGCGAGGATTTCAGGAAATCCTCGGCGGAGGCGAAGGTGCGGGCGGCAAGACCCAGCGAGCGCACCAGGCTTTCCGTCGCGACGCGAACCGATTCGTCATCGTCGATGATCGAAATCATCGGTAGAGGGGACACTTCACTATACCTCGGGGTTGAATTCCAATGCGGCGCCGGGCGCCGTTTCTGGTCGGAATATAGGCCGGTCCCCATCGAATTCGAATTATACGCAGGTTTGCCAGCCTATCTCTTGGCATCATGCAGGCCGAGTGTCTCGGCCATGCGCACGAGATCGGCGAGCGAGCGCGCGCCCATTTTCTTCATTACATGGCCGCGGTGGATCTTGACCGTGATCTCGCTCAAGCCGACTTCGGCGGCGACCTGCTTGTTCATGAGGCCGGTGGTCACCAGCGTCATGATTTCCTTCTCGCGCGCGGTCAACGTGTCGAACAGCGCGCGCACGTCGGAAACGCTCTTCTGGGCCGCGCGCCGCTCGCGGTCCATCTGCAGAGCCGCCGACACCGCGTCGAGCATGTCCTGGTCGCGGAAGGGCTTGGTGAGGAAGTCGACCGCACCCGCCTTCATCGCCCGCACGGACATCGGGATGTCGCCGTGGCCGGTCATGAAGATGATCGGCATCTCGACGTCCGATCGGGCGAGCTGGCTCTGGAAATCGAGGCCGCTCACATTCGGCAGCCGGATGTCGAGCACGAGGCAGCGCGGCACGTCGGGCAGGCGGGCCGCCAGCAACTCGCCGGCCGAGCCGAACAGTTCGACCCGGAGCCCGATGGAGCGGAACAGGCTCGAAAGGCCCTCGCGCAGTTCGGCGTCGTCGTCGACCACGATCACCAGCGGCTCGTCGGTCGGGGAGGCGGGTTGAGAGGGCGGGGCGATCACGTCGGTTCATCCTCCGGCACGGGCAGCCTGACGGCGAAGGTCATGCCGCCCGTTTCGTTCGGCGCGGCGGCGATGCGCCCGCCATGGGCTTCGATGATGGAACGGGAGATGGACAGGCCCATCCCCATGCCGTCCTGCTTGGTGCTGTAGAAGGCGTTGAAGAGCTTCGGCAGGTTCTCCGGCGCGATTCCCGGCCCGCGGTCGCGCACCTCGATGACGACCGCTCGACCCTCCTCGTCCTGCTCCGCACGGGTGACGATGCCGAGACGCCGGCCCCGCGGCGGAACCGCGTCCATCGCCTGCATGGCGTTGAGCGAGAGGTTGATGAGTACCTGCTGGAGCTGCACCCGGTCGCCGGCCACCGCCGGCACGTGGCGGTCGAACGCCAGCTCCAGCGCGATGCGGTGCTGGGCCAGCTCGCGCTCCAGCAATTGCAGCATCTCCTCGACCACTTCGTTGACGTCGAGCGGCGTGTGCTGGGGCTCGCTGCGGCGGGCGAGGGCGCGCAGCCGCGCCACCACGTCGCTCGCCCGGCGGCCGTTGCTGATCATGCGCTCGACGCTGGCCTTGGCTTCGCCGATGTCGGGCTCGGGCCGGTCGAGCCAGCGCAGGCACGCCGCGCCGTTGGTGACGACGGCGGCGAGCGGCTGGTTGATCTCGTGGGCGATGGAAGCGGTCAGCTCGCCGAGCGTGGTGATGCGCGTGACGTGGGTGAGCTGGGTGCGGGTCTGGTGCAGCGCGTCCTCGGCCCGGCGCCGCTCGGTGAGGTCGCTATTGGTTTCCATGGTGGCCGCGGGCCGCCCGCGCTCGTCGCGCTGCAGCGACCAGCGGCTCATCACCGTCACCCGGCTGCCGTCCTTGCGGGTATGGGTCAGTTCGCCTTCCCAGCGGCCGGTCTGGAGCAGCTCGCGGCGGATGGTGGCGAGCGCATGGGGGAAGGCGGTCTTCAGCAGATCGGCGGCGTTGCGGCCGACCGCCTCGGCCCGCGTCCAGCCATAGAGCTCCTGCGCGCCCTGGCTCCAGTAGCGGATGACGTCTTCCGTATCGCGCACGAAGATCGCGTCATGGGTGAGGTCGAGCAGGGCGGCCTGCTCCTTCAGGGAATCGGTGGCGTCCTGGTTGCGCAGCGACAGCAGCGTGGTGACCGTGATCGCCGCGATGCTGACCGCGCAGCGCATGACCGAGCCGAGATCGAAGCTGTCGCCATGGATGATGAAGAAGCTCGCCAGCGTCAGGCCGACGCACAGGCCGGAAATGGCCAGCAGGCCCCGCCGCTCCACATAGTTCGCCGCCAGCAGGACGACGACGACGTAGAGAACCGCGATCGCCATGTCGACCGGCGAGAAGGTGTCGAGCGCGAAGATCGCCGCGGCGAGGATGGTGGCCAGCACGGCCATCTGCCAGTTCTTCCCCGGTTCGATGTCGGTATCCTCGTGCCCCGTCGCATCACCGCGATCGTCCATGTCCCAGCCTGCCGATCCCCCGATGGCGCCTGTCTGCCGCGCGCCATCCTCCGCATGCCATGCGGGCCCATCAACGCCGCGTCGGCGCGCGGCAGTCTATCCGAAACGCACGCACCGGGCGCGAAGCGGCGCTTCCCGGCGGCCGTCCTCGCCCGGTTCTCCTCGTCCGTGCGGTCGGCACCATACCAAGGTATCGGTCGGCCAAACTCATCATATAGGCGGCCAAACCCACGTAGAATGGAGGGCGGGACGCGGCTCGATCATCCTTCGAACATCGCCAGCAACGAGCGGAACGCATCGCCGGATCGAGAGAACCAACCGATGTCGCGGGGAGGGCAAAGCACCATCCCCCGATCTGCGGATCTCTCCTGAAGGCAGCATCCAGCGGCTTCTGCAGCTTCGAAGATCAGAGGATCAGGCCCATGTCGCTCCATGTCTCGCCGCCTTTCGAAGGCCTCGCCGTCACCCCCCGTATCGTCGAAATCCAGCCGGCCGCCGCCCATGGCCGGGCGCCTCGGAGCGGTCCGGACGCATGGGACGGCGCGAATGAAAGTCTCTCCGTCCGCCTCGACCATGTCGGCATGTCGGTCGCCGTCTCGCCGCAGAACGGGCGGACGCCGGAGGGCCCCGACGCGGACGTCGTCCGCCTCGCCATGCCCCGCAGCGAATATGAGCGCGTGGTCGGCATGCTGTCCGGCCGGGATGGCGACCTCTCCGGCCGCGGCGATCCGGTGATCGACCGGCTGACCCTCGCGCTCGGTGCCGCGCAGGGCAATGGCAGCGAATATTCCGGCCTTTATGCCGACGCGCTGCGGCTCGCCATCCTCACCCGGCTGCTCGGTCTGCCCGGCGGTGAAACCCGCACCGCGGATCTCGAGGCTCCGGCCGACGCGCCGGTGCAACCGAAGGAAACGCGCCGGCCCAAGTCCGGCCTTCCCAAGTGGCGCTTCAAGCGCGTCGCCGCCTATGTCGCCGAGAACCTGGCCGAAAGCGTCACGCTGGCCGACATGGCGACCGCGGCCGGGCTGAGCCGCATGCACTTCGCCGCCCAGTTCCGGGTCTCGACCGGCATGCGTCCGCACGACTACCTGCTGCGCCAGCGGATCGAGGCAGCCCAGCAGATGATGCTGGAGACCGGCGACTCGCTGATCCAGATCGCGCTCGGCGTCGGCTTCCAGACGCAGGCACATTTCACTACCGTGTTCCGCAAGATCGTCGGCGAGACGCCCTATCAGTGGCGCAGCGCCAACCGCATGCGGGGCTGACCGGGCGGGCTTCGCCGCGCAGCCGCGACGCATCCGGTTCCGCGACGAAGCCGGCCACGTTCGACGGGCGCCCGTGAGCGCCCGTCCCGTCCCTCGACCGCGCCGTCCGCGGCATGGCGATCGGGGCATCCTTCCAGACTGAACGCTCCGCAAACACAGGGAATTTCACCATGGGCTACGTTACAACCAAGGATGGTGTCGAGATATTCTACAAGGACTGGGGTCCGAAGGACGCCCAGCCGATCGTGTTCCACCACGGCTGGCCGCTCTCGGCCGACGACTGGGACGCCCAGATGCTGTTCTTCCTCGGCAAGGGTTACCGCGTGATCGCCCACGACCGGCGCGGCCATGGCCGCTCGGCGCAGGTCTCCGAAGGCCACGACATGGACCATTACGCCGCCGACGCCGCGGCGGTGATGGAGCATCTCGACCTGCGCAACGCGGTGCATATCGGCCATTCCACCGGCGGTGGCGAGGTCGCGCGCTATGTCGCCCGGCACGGCGAGCCGCAGGGCCGGGTCGCCAAGGCGGTGCTGGTGAGCGCCGTTCCGCCGCTGATGCTGAAGACCGAGGCCAATCCGGGCGGCCTGCCGATCGAGGTGTTCGACGGCCTCCGTTCGGCGCTGGCGGCCAGCCGTGCCCAGTTCTTCCTCGACGTTCCGACCGGGCCGTTCTACGGCTTCAACCGGCCGGGCGCGACGATCTCCGAGGGCGTCATCCGCAACTGGTGGCGGCAGGGGATGATGGGCTCGGCCAAGGCCCATTACGAGGGCATCAAGGCGTTCTCCGAGACCGACCAGACCGAGGACCTGAAGGCGATCAGCGTGCCGACGCTGGTGCTGCACGGCGAGGACGACCAGGTGGTGCCGATCGACGATGCCGGCCGCCTCTCGGTCAAGCTGGTGCAGAACGGCACGCTCAAGACCTATCCCGGCTATCCGCACGGCATGCTGACCGTGCATGCGGACGTGCTCAACCCGGACCTGCTCGCCTTCGTCGAGGGCAAGCCGCTGGCGCAGGCCGCGTAAGCCTATCGCGCGACACGACATACGCAGGAAGGGACGGCGGGCGACTGCCGTCCCTTTTTCGTGGCGGAGCGGGCGCGGCTGCGGCTAGCCGATGCTCATCAGGCTGGCATTGCCGCCGGCCGCCGCCGTGTTGGTGCTGATCGAGCGTTCCAGCATCAGCATGTCGAGCGGGTAGAGCGCGCCGGATTCCAGCGCCTCGGGCGTGAGCCCGTGCACAAGGACGATGGCGCCCTGCCGGGCGGCGATGTCCTGGTTGAGGCGCCGCAGCGCGTCGCCGTCGCCCTCGAACAGCACCGCGTCGAAGCGCGCGCCCTGAAGGTCGCCACCCTCCGGAGCCTCGGCGAGCGAGATCCAGCCCTCCAGCCCGATCGGCAGCGGCGGCAGGCTCGAGCCTTCCAGCAGCACGTGGTTGCCCGTGGCGAGCGCGCAGGCGATTTGCACCGCGAGGCCGCGCTCGGTGGCGGCGAGGCACAGCACCGTGCCGCGCGGGCCGAGGGCGTAGACGTTGCGCTCGCCCACCGGCCCGGCGAGCTCGGCCTGATGGCCGTAGGGAGCGCAGCCCACGGCCGCGCCGGCGAGGTCGCGGGTGAGGGGATCGGACTGGAAGTCGACCCAAAGCCGCGCCTCATCCGAGGCGTTCGAGGCGGCGAGGCTGGCCGCCGGGCGCTGCGACAGCAGGCGCAGCAGATAGAGCGCCCCGCCCGCCTTCGGCCCGGTGCCCGACAGGCCGTGCCCGCCGAAGGGCTGGACCCCGACCACTGCGCCGATGACGTTGCGGTTCACATAGATATTGCCGGCCTCGATGCGCGCGGTGACCTGGGCGATGGTCTCGTCGATGCGGGTGTGCAGCCCGAAGGTGAGGCCGTAGCCGGTGGCGTCGATCGCCTCGATCAGCTCGCCGAGCGCCTCGCGCCGATAGCGCACGACATGCAGCACCGGGCCGAACACCTCACGCGTCAGCTCGCCGATATGGTCGATCTCGATCAGGGTCGGCGGCACGAAGGTGCCGTGCTGGCAGGCCTCGGCAAGGGCGAGCTGCTCGACGCGCCGGCCGGCCTCGCGCATCCGCGCGATGTGGGCCTCGATGCCGGCCTTGGCCTCGGCGGTGATGACGGGGCCGATATCGGTGGACAGGTGCACCGGATTGCCGACCGACAGCTCCTTGAGCGCGCCGCGCAACATCTCCAGCATCCGGTCGGCGACGTCCTCCTGAAGGCAGAGGATGCGCAGCGCCGAGCAGCGCTGGCCGGCGGAATCGAAGGCGGAGGTCAGCACGTCCGCCACCACCTGTTCCGCCAGCGCCGAGGAATCGACGATCATCGCGTTCTGCCCGCCCGTCTCGGCGATGAGCGGGATGACGCCGCCATCCGGGTTCAGCCGCTCGGCGAGCTGGCGCTGGATGAGGCGGGCGACCTCTGTGGAGCCGGTGAACATCACGCCGCGCGTGCGCGCATCCCCGACCAGCGCCGCGCCGACCTCGCCCGCGCCCGGCACGAGCTGGACCGCGCCGGGCGGAACGCCCGCCTCGCGCAGGATCTCGACGGCGGCGCAGGCGATCAGCGGCGTCTCTTCCGCCGGCTTGGCGAGCACCGCATTGCCGGCGGCGAGCGCGGCCGCGACCTGGCCGGTGAAGATGGCGAGCGGGAAGTTCCACGGGCTGATGCACACCACCGGGCCGAGCGGGCGGTGAGTGTCGAGCGAGAAGCCGTCGCGCACCTGCGCACCGTAATAGCGCAGGAAATCGACCGCTTCGCGCACCTCGCCGATGGCGTTGGGATAGGACTTGCCGGCCTCGCGCACGATGGTGCCGATCAGCGCCGGCATGCGCGCTTCCATGATCTCGGCCGCACGAAGCAGGCAGGCGGCGCGCTCCTGCGGCGGCGTCGACTGCCAGATCGGCGCGCTGGCATGGGCGAGATCCATGGCGCGGGCGACGATCTCCGGCGTCGCTTCCTCGACCGTGCCGACCTCGTCGCGATGGTCGGCCGGGTTCAGCACCGGGCGGGCGATGCCGGCGGCGGGGCCGTCGCCGAGCAGCGGCACGGCCTTCAGCGGCGCGGCGCTGCCGGCGAGCAGGGCGGCGGCGAGCGAGGCGAGGCGCTGCTCGTTGGAGAGGTCGAGGCCGGCGGAATTGCGCCGCACCTCGCCGAACATCTCCGCCGGGGCGGCTATGCGCGGGTGCGGCGCGCCCAGCGGCTCGATACGCGCGGCGGCCTCGACCGGGCTCTCGATCAGCTCCTCGAGCGGGACGGCCTTGTCGGCGATGCGGTTGACGAAGGAGGAGTTGGCCCCGTTCTCCAGAAGGCGGCGCACCAGATAGGCGAGCAGCGTCTCGTGCGTGCCCACCGGCGCGTAGATGCGGCAGGGCCGGCCCAGCTTCTCGCGGCCCACCACCTCCTCGTAGAGCGGCTCGCCCATGCCGTGCAGGCACTGGAATTCATATTGCCCCGCATAGTAGTTGGGCCCCGCCATTTCCATGACGGTGGAGAGCGTCTGCGCGTTGTGGGTGGCGAATTGCGGGAACACCGCGTCCGGCGCGGCGAGCAGCTTGCGGGCGCAGGCGAGATAGGCGACGTCGGTATGCGCCTTGCGCGTATAGACCGGGAAGCCTTCCAGCCCGTCGAGCTGCGCCCGCTTGATCTCGCTGTCCCAATAGGCGCCCTTGACCAGTCGGATCATCAGCCGGTGACCGGAGCGCCGGGCGAGGTCGATCAGGTAGTCGATCGCATAGGGGCAGCGCTTCTGGTAGGCCTGGATGACGAAACCGATGCCGTTCCAGCTACTTAGAGACTCTTCGAAACAAAGTGATTCCAGAAGGTCGAGCGACAGCTCCAGCCGGTCGGCTTCTTCGGCGTCGATATTGATGCCGATGTCGTAATGCCGCGCGAGCTTGGCCAGCGTGATAATACGCGGCAGCAACTCGTTGATAACGCGGTCATATTGGGCGCGCGAATAGCGCGGGTGCAGGGCCGAGAGCTTGATCGAGATGCCCGGCCCCTCATAGATGCCGCGTCCGGCCGAGGCCTTGCCGATGGCGTGGATCGCCTGCTCGTAATCGGCGAGGTAGCGCTGCGCGTCGGACTCGGTGGTGGCGGCCTCGCCGAGCATGTCGAAGGAATAGCGGAAACCCTTCGCCTCCATGCGGCGCGAATTGGCGAGCGCCTCGGAAATGGTCTGGCCGGTGACGAACTGCTCGCCCATCATCCGCATGGCGACGTCGACACCCTTGCGGATCAGCGGCTCGCCGCCGCGCCCGATCAGCTTGGTCAGCGCGCCGGAGAGGCCCGCCTCGCTCGAAGTGGTGGTGAGCTTGCCGGTGAGCACGAGGCCCCAGGTCGCGGCATTGACGAACAGCGAGGGACTGTGGCCCAGATGCGCCTGCCAGTCGCCATGGCCGATCTTGTCGCGGATCAGCGCGTCGCGCGTCGCCCGGTCGGGGATGCGCAGCAACGCCTCGGCGAGGCACATCAGCGCTACCCCCTCCTGGCTGGAGAGCGAATATTCGTGGATCAGCCCTTCCACCGGGCCCTTCTGGCCCTTCGCCCGCAGGGCCTCCACCAGCGCGCGGCTGCGCTCCTTCGCGGCCTCGGCGCGCGGGCCCGGCAGGGTGGCGGGGCCGACGAGCAGCGGCAGGCACTCGGTCTCGGGCATGCGATAGGCGCCGGTGATGCGCGCGCGCAGGACGCTCTGCGGGTGCACGCCCCGGGCGAAGGGCAGGAAGGGGCTGGCGGCGGCATCGGCCGCATCCGCGCCTTCCGGCGCCGCGGCCTCCCATTCGCCCGTGCCGGTGGCGGGCGGCAGGCCGTGTTCCACGCGCTCGATGGCGGTGATGAGGGCCTGTTTGACGAGGGCGTGGGCGGAGCGGCCCTCGCGTCCGGCGGCGGCCTTCAGGCGGTCGCGCAGCTCCTCGTCGATCTTCACGCCGATGGTCGTGTTGGCCATGACCCGCTCTCCGCCGTACCTGGTTGCGCCCCGTTCAGGGCGGGTTCTCCTTATCGGTGAAACCGCATTTCGACAAGGTACAACCTAATCTCGTGTGAGGTTATACTTTGGGTGACCACGACCTTCCGCCGCGCCGTCCGGCTCGGGGCGGGCCACAAGTGGCGAAGGCCAGCAGTGACGCAACGTCATCATCCGTCATCGGTTCAACGTCCTCTCCGCGTCGTCCGACATGCTTGCAAAGGCGCGTAGGCTGCCCATCTCAGGCCGATGACCCGTCTCTCCTCCGTCCCGCTCTCCGTGCTCGACCTTTCCTTCGTGATCTCCGGCGGCACCGGGCCGCAGGCGTTGCGCGGGACGGTCGAGCTTGCCCGCCATGTCGATCAGCTCGGCTTCGCCCGGTTCTGGGTTGCCGAGCATCATAACCTGCCGTCGGTCGCCTCGGGGGCGCCGGACGTGATGTCCGGGCAGATCCTCGCCGCCACCGAGCGGATTCGCGTCGGGTCGGGCGGGGTGATGCTGCCCAACCATGCGCCGCTGATGGTGGCGGAGCGCTTCAAGGTGCTGGAGGGGCTCTATCCCGGCCGGGTCGATCTCGGCCTCGGGCGGGCGCCGGGCACGGACCAGCTCACGGCGCTGGCGCTGCGCCGGCGGCGCGACGTCGAGGTGGCGGACGATTTCCTCGATCGCCTGCGCGAACTGACGGCCTGGGACACCGGCAATTGGCCGGCCGATCATCCCTTCCGCAACATCAAGGTGATGCCGGTCGACGTGAAGCTGCCGCCGATCTGGCTGCTGGGCTCGTCCGGCTACAGCGCGCGGCTGGCGGCGCAGGTCGGCGTCGGCTTCGCCTTCGCGCATCATTTCGCCGAGCACGACGTGCTCGACGCCATGCTGGGCTATCGCGAGGCGTTCCAGCCCTCCGAGCGGCTCGACAAGCCGCACGCGATCCTCGCCCTGTCGGTGGTGTGCGCGCCGACCGACGAGGAGGCCGAGTGGCTCGCCGGCAGCGTCGATCTCTCGCATCTGCGGCGCATGCATGGCGATTACGGGCCGGTGCCGAGCCCGGAGGAGGCGGCCGCCTATCCCTATACGGAGGCCGACCGCTCCTTCATCCGCCGCAACCGCTCCAAGGTGCTGGTCGGCGGCCCGCAGAAGGTGGCGGAAGGGCTGGAGAACTTCCTCGACACCACGCTGGCCGACGAGATCATGATCACCACCCCGGTGCACGACCTCGCCGCCAAGAAGCGTTCCTACACGCTGGTCAAGGCGCTGCAGGCCGCGCACGTGGCGGCCTGAGCGCGACCTTCCCCGCCGGGCCGCGCCTCAGGTGCGTGCCGGGCGGGTGACCAGCCAGATGCCGAGCGCGATCGGCACGATGCCGAGAATGTCGAGTGGGGGCACCGCCTCGCCGAGCAGCAGCCAGCCGAAGAACAGGCCGAGCGGCGGCATCAGGAAGTGCAGGCTCGAGGCCGCCGTCGCACTGGAACGGGTGAGCAGGTAGAACCACAGCCCGTAGCCGCCGATCGACACGCCGATCACGAGATAGGCGAAGCCGGCGAACAGGTTGGCGGTGAGGCGGATATCGCCCATGTTCTCCGTCATCAGCGCGATCGGCACCAGCGCCAGCCCTCCGGCGAGGCACTGTATGGCGTTGCCGGTCCACACCCCGCCGCGCGGCCGCAGATATTTGAAGGCCAGCGTCCCGGCCGCGAGCGCCGAGACCCCGCCGGCGACGAGCAGAGTGCCGGCCAGGCTCTCATGCGCGCCGGCAAGGCGCGAGCGCAGCACGATCACCACGCCGACCAGCCCGAGGCCGATGCCGGCCCATTTCACCAGCGTCATGCGCTCGCCCAGCAGCGGCCCGGCGAACAGCGCCACCACCAGCGGCAGGCAGCTCGTGAGCACCGCCGTATAGGCGGAGGAGGTGAAGGTCAGCGCCGTCCAGTTGAGGCCGAGATAGAGCGAATTGTTGAGCAGGCCGACGAAGACGAGCGCGAGCAGGTCGCGCCGCCCGATGGCCGGCCGCCCGTCCACCCACCAGGCCAGAATGATCATGATCACGCCGGCCACCAGCAGCCGGGCCGAGAGCAGGATCAGCGGCGGGCAGTCGCCGAGCGCGAGCTTGGCCCCGGCGAAGGCCGCCGACCAGAGCACGCAGAACAGCGCGATCAGCAGCGGCAAGGGCAAAAAGCTGCGTGGCGCGGCAAACGCGGGTGCGGCGGCGGGCATGGGTCAATCTCCGGGAGCGCGCGGGCAGGTTGAGTGCCGACGCGATGCACGCATGTTATCGTTGCCGCCTTCGATCGGAAAACGAGATGTTTTCATGGCCGCCATGAGCAAAGACGATTCAATGCCGGTCGTCTGAATCCAAGCCTCTGGACCGTTTAGCATTCCGCGCGCCGGGCGGGCGTGACCCAGCGCAATTGTCCGGCATCTTTCAGCCATTGCCGGGCGTGGATGCTGGAGTTGGCGTGCGGATGGCGGAGAGTTCGTCCATCACCCAGCTCCGCAGCACCGCGACCGCCGGCCGCTCCGCCGCATTGGCCGGGTAGACGAGATGATAGGCCAGTCCCTCGATCCGCGGTCCGAAGGGCTGCACCAGCGCGCCCGAGGCGAGCTCGGCCGCGACGAGCGGAAGGCCCAGCAGCGCGACGCCGTGGCCGGCGATGACCGCCTGTATGGCACTGGTCTCGTCGCTGAAGGAGAGGCCGGCATCGGTGTCGAGCGTCTTCAGCCCGGCCTTGCGCGCCCAGGCGGCCCAACTCGGCAGGATCGCCTCCAGCGCCGGCGGCATGCCGCGCAGATGGATGAGTGTCGCGCCGGCGAGGTCCTCGGGCCGGCGGACGGCGAGATGGGCGCTGCAGACCGGCGCGAAGCCTTCCGTCAGCAGGGGCAGGGCGGTGAGGCCCGGATAGGGACCGCGCCCGTAGCGAATGGCGGCGTCCGCCTCGCCCGCGGCAAGGTCGACCAGTTCGTCCGAGGCGTGCAGCCGCAGGTCCCAACCCGGATAACGCGCCCGGAAGCCGGCGATGCGCGGCACCAGAAGCCGGGCGCTCAGCGCCGTGGTGGCGGACAGCGTCGCCACCTGCCGGCCTGTGCGCGGGCGCAGCGCGTCGATCGCCTCGGCCATGTCGTCGAACGCACCGCGCAGCGGCGGCAGGAGCGCGCGCCCCTGCGTGGTCAGTGCCACCTTGCGGGTCTGGCGCACGAACAGCGCTACGCCCAGCTCCGCCTCCAGCCGGCGGATCTGGTGGCTGACGGCGGTCGGCGTCACGCCGAGCTCGGCGGCGGCGCGCTTGAAGCTCTGGAGCCGGGCCGCCGCCTCGAAGGCGCGCAGCGAGCCGAGCGGCGGAAGGCGGCGCATGAGGAGATCCTACGGATGAATGAAACTCATTCATGAGGTGAGAAATCGGCGTTTGTCCAGTGCCGGCGGCATCGACTAAACGAAGCCTGAGTCATTTCACGCGGCGCGGACGAATCGTCCGGCGTCGGGTCGTCCTTGGAGTTCGAATATCGTGGCCTGGGTCTATCTCGGCATTGCCGGCCTGCTCGAAGTCGTGTTCGCGATGAGCATGAAGAATGCGGAAGGCTTCACCCGCCTGGTGCCGAGCCTGATTACCGGCGCCACCGGCATCGCCGGCTTCATCTGCCTCGGCCTCGCGCTGAAGGACCTGCCGGTGAGCGTCGCCTATCCGGTGTGGACGGCGATCGGCACACTGGGCACGGTGCTGTTCGGCACGCTCATGCTGGGAGAGACGCTGAGCGTGTCCAAGCTCGTCTGCCTCGCCATGATCGTGATCGGCATTTCCGGGCTGAAGGCGGCGGTGTAGGCGCCTTACGGCGTCCAGCCATAGATCCAGCCATAGCGCTCCAGCACCGCGCTGCCCGAGCGGGCCCGCATGACGAAATCGCGCGCCATCCGCGCCGGGCCGGAGAGGTGGTAGATGCGGTCCATGGAGCGGGCGGCGCGCTGCACGGCGGCGGTGCGCGGCCGGCGCGCGGCCTCGTAGCGGGCGAGCGCGGCGGGAATGTCGGCGCCGTCCGCAAGGCAGCGGGCGAGCACGACAGCGTCCTCGATCGCCTGCGCCGCGCCCTGGGCGAGGAAGGGCGGCATCGCATGGGCGGCGTCGCCGAGCAGGGTGACGGGCCCCGTCGCCGCGCCCCAGCCGGGCAGCGGGTCGAGGTCGAACAGCGCCCAGCGCAGCCAGCGCTCGGGCGCGCCGAGCAGCGCGAGGGCCTGCCGGCTCCAGCCGCGATAATGGGCGATGAGTTCGTCGGGCGAGCCTTCCTGGCTCCAGCCATGGTCCTCGCGCTCGTCGGGTGTGACCGCGACCAGATTGACCGCCGTGCCCGCCTTCACCGGATAGCTGACGAGATGGGCACCCGGGCCGAGCCAGAGCCGCGTCACCGGGTCGGCGAGGGCGGCGGGCAGGGCGTCCGTCGGCACGGTGGCACGCCAGGCGGCGCGGTGGCGGAAGGATGGCCTGGCCTCGGGAAAGAGCTGGAGGCGCACGAAGGAGCGCAGCCCGTCGGCGCCGATCAGCGCATCGGCGCGCACCGTGGTCCCGCCATGGGCGTGGATGGCGAGGGCGTCGCCCTGCCGCTCGAAGCCGTGCACCGCGCAGTCGAGAAGGATCGAGATCCCCGGCGTCTCGCGTGCGGCCGTGAGCAGGGCGGCCTGCAGATCGGCGCGGTGGATGACGATGAAGGGGCCGCCGAAGCGGGCCTCGGCTTCGGCGCCCATTGCGGCCTGCGTGATGCCGGTGCCCTGGCGCCCGTCCATCACCGCGAAGGCGCCCGGAATCACCGCGTCAGCGGCGATGCGGTCATAGAGGCCGAGCGATTGCAGGCAGCGCGTGGCATTGGCGGCGAGCTGGACACCCGCCCCGGCCTCTTCCAGCGCATGGGCGCGCTCCAGCACCGCGACCTCGAACCCGGCCCGCGCCAGCGCGATGGCCGCGGTGAGGCCGCCAATACCGGCACCGGCAATGGCGATGGAGCCCCGGGGCATGGATCGGCTGCCCGGTCAGGCCGCGACCGGCGTCTCGTAGAGGCAGCCCGGCGGGGTCGAATCGGTGCCGTGGAGCTTGGCGTCGAACTTGTAGAGCGTCGAGCAGTAGGGGCAGATGATCTCGTCGTCCGCCCCCATGTCGAGGAAGACATGCGGATGGTCGTAGGGCGGCAGGGCGCCCACGCACATGAACTTCCGCGCGCCGATGGCGATGCTCGGCACGCCGGCCGAATTGTGGAAATGGGGAACGACGTGGCCCGCCATGATCTTTCGCCTGTCCGCACGAATTGAAACCCGCGCGGACCATAACCGCTGAAACCGCCGGGGCAAAGGGGCGAGAGGGCGATTGCAGCCGCGATTCCTCTATCATGCCGTTCCGTCACAGAGATGGCGGCAGCGGGAAAAGGGATAGCGGAGCGTGGGCGGAAGGGGTGAAGGCGAGGCCGAGCGAGCGGCGACATCGGCCCTGGCGATCTGTCGGTCGGTCTATGAGGAAACGCGCGCATTCCATGCCGGGACCGCGATGGAACTCGGAGAGGCTGACTTCGGATTCCGCATTCTCTATGGGCCGCCCAGGGTGGCGACGCCGCTGCTGTTTCTCGGTGACCAGCCCGGCGGCGGCGAGAAGGACAATCGCAAGGGCCTGGCGGATGGCGAGCGCGAGAGCTGGCCGGAGACGAGCGACTATGCGACCGCCTGCTGGAAACTGGCGAAGCGAATCCGGAACGTGTGGGACGATCCGCCAATGGGAGAAAGTACCGGGCTCAACCTCAACTTCTTCAGGTCGGCAAGCCAAGGCGAGTGGCGGCGGCTTCCGCTCTCCCTCCGCGCGAAGCTCGAGGAATTCAGCCTGCCGCGTGCCGTCCGGATCGTCCGTGCTCTTGCGCCCCGCCACATCGTGGTGATCGGGCTCGGAACGTTCCAGCGCGTGGTGGGCGTGGCGGAAGCCGCTGCCGTTCGCCACGCGCTCGTCTCGGACAGAGGACGTGTTCTCGGGCGGACGGGTGAGCTGTGGGGAAGCCCGGCGACGGGCGTGTTGCATCTGAGCGGGGCCCATATCAGCGTCGAGGACAGGCAGAAGCTCAACGCGTTTCTGCGCGAACGGGTAGGTGGCTGAGCGCTCTGCCTCCCATCGCGTCGCCACAATGGCTCCCCATATGGAGGGCTCCCCGGGAACCGTTCATGTATCGCATTCTTGCCGCCGCCGGATTTCTGCTCGCCTTCGCCGGCGCCGCCCATTGGGTCGTGCCGGCGGGGCGCTATGCCTATGAGCTGGTGGCGGCGGGCGACGATGCGGCGCGGATCGCCGATCTCCAGCTCGACCGGGAGCTGACCGCCCCGCGCGTCGCGCAGGAGATCGAGGACGCGCTGGCGAATGACGATGGCGAGCTCGCGGCCAGCTTCGTCGAGCTCGCGGATGCGCGCGACATCGCGGTCGACACGTCGCTTCGGCTGCGCGTCGCGGCGGCGAACAGCACGGCGGTGGTCGCGGCGCGGCGCGCGGGAGCGTTCGGCGAAGGCTTCGTCACCGGCACGGCCGACGACATGGCCGGGCTCGCCGGCGCGGCGGCGGGCGACCTCACCGTCTGGGGCGACCTGCGCGATGCGGGGCGCGAGGCGCTGCACTGGGCGCGGGGCGAGCCGGTGGACGACGTGATGCTGGGCCTTGCCGGCGCCGGCATCGTCGCGACCGGGGCGACCTATGCGGTGTTCGGCGCGCCGCTGACGCTGCGGGCCGGGCTGAGCCTGCTCAAGGGCGCGCGTCGGGCCGGGGCGCTGAGCGCGCGGCTCGCGGGCCACCTCGTCACCGCGCTGCGCGGCGGCCGGCGCGCCGAGGCGGCGCTGGTTGTCGCCGATGTCGGGCGCACCGCCGCCAAGGCGGGCACGCGCGCCACCCTCGCCGGGCTGCGCCATGTCGACGATGCTGCCGGCGCGGCGCGGCTGGCGCGGCTTTCCGGCGCGAAGGGCGGGAAGACGCTGGCGATCATCAAGACGCTGGGGCGCGGGGCGCTGTTCGTCACCGAGGCGATGTGGAAGCTCGCCTTCTGGATCATCGCGCTGGCGGTGAACGCGTTCGGGCTGGTCAGCTCGTTCAACGCGCTGGTAGTGGCGATGGTGCGCCCGCTCTGGCGCCGCCGGCGGACGGGAGCCACCCATGCGCTGGCGGCGCTTGGCAGGGGCATGCTGGCTGTCTAGCTTCCCGCGAATTCGCGCGGACACCCGCAAGGACGCCAGAGAGAGACCATGCCGACCTTCCAGCACGACGGTATCGACTTCGCCTATCTCGACGAGGGGCAGGGCGATCCGGTGATCCTCGTCCACGGCTTCGGCTCGACCAAGGAGATCAACTGGGTCGGCCCGGGCTGGGTGACGACGCTGACCGGCGCCGGGCGGCGGGTGATCGCGCTCGACAATCGCGGCCATGGCGCCTCGGGCAAGATCTACGATTCGGCGGCGTACGACCCGCGGATCATGGCGCGCGACGTGCTGGCGCTGATGGACCATCTCGGCCTGCCGCGCGCCGACCTGATGGGCTATTCGATGGGCGGGCGGATCAGCGCCTGCTTGGCGCTCGAAGCGCCCGAGCGGGCGCGCTCGCTCATCCTCGGCGGCATCGGCATCCATCTGGTGGAAGGGGCGGGCCTGCCGCTGACCATTGCCGACGCGATGCGCGCGCCGAGCCTCGAGGACGTCACCGACCCGATGGGGCGCACCTTCCGCGCCTTCGCCGACCAGACCAGGGCCGACCGCGAGGCGCTGGCGGCCTGCATCGTCGGCTCGCGCCGCACGCTCAGCCGCGAAGAGGTGGCGCGCATCGCCGTGCCGACGCTGATCGCGGTGGGAACGACCGACGACGTGGCGGGCGCGGCGGCCCCGCTCGGGGCGCTGATCCCCGGCGCGCAGGTGGTCGACATTCCCGGCCGCGACCACATGCGTGCGGTGGGTGACAAGGTGTTCAAGCAGGCCGCGCTGGCCTTCCTCGACGGGCGGCCCTGAGCGCGCAGTTACCCGTCCGGGGCGCCCGAAAGGCGAGCGGACGGAATCGGTTGTCGGGCGGTGTTGAGAAAGTGATTCCGCGGGTCTCCTCCCCGGCCCCGCGCGGGCGCGGCGGACATAGGCTCATCGTGCGGCCTGTGCTAAAACCGGGGCAACTCGTAACAGGGCGCCGGCCACCTGCCAGCCAAGGCCGGGCCGGCGCGGAGGGACATACGTCCATGGCGCAGAACTCACTTCATCGCGTCGACGCGCAGGGGCGCGCGCTCGACAAGGTCGATCCGGTATGGACCCGCATCCGCGCCGAGGCGGAGGACATCGCCGCGCGCGAGCCGGCGCTGGCGAGCTTCATCTTTTCCACGGTGCTCTACCACCACACGCTGGAGCGCGCGGTGGCGCACCGCATCTCCCAGCGGCTCGACCATGTCGACGTGCCGGGCGAACTGATCCGGCAGGCGTTCGACGACGCGGTGGCCGATGATCCCGAGCTCGGCGTCGCCATCCGGGCCGACATCCTCGCCGTGTGCGACCGCGACCCGGCGACCCAGCGCGCGATCGAGCCGCTGCTCTATTACAAGGGCTTCCACGCCATCCAGACCCACCGGCTGGCGCACTGGCTGTGGAAGAACGGGCGCAAGGACTTCGCGCTCTACCTGCAGAGCCGCTCCTCGGTGGTGCACCAGGTGGACATCAACCCGGCCGCGCCGTTCGGGCGGGGCATCTTCTTCGACCACGCCACGGGCATCGTGGTCGGCGAGACGGCGGTGATCGAGGACAACGTCTCGATCCTGCAGGGCGTCACGCTGGGCGGCACCGGCAAGGAGCACGGCGACCGCCACCCGAAGATCCGCCGCGGCGTGCTGATCGGCGCCGGGGCCGAGGTGCTGGGCAATATCGAGGTCGGCCACTGCGCGCGCGTCGCCGCCGGCTCGGTGGTGCTGAAGGCCGTGCCGCACAACACCACCGTGGCGGGCGTGCCGGCGCGCGTGGTCGGGGAGGCGGGCTGTGCCGAGCCCTCGCGCAGCATGAACCAGAATTTCGAGCCGAGCGGCTCCGGCGAGCCGGGCTGAGCCCGTACGCTTGAGGCCGGCGCCCGCACGGGATCGGTCTCCGTCGAAACCGTCCGGGGCCAAGCGCCCGGGGACGATACGGCCTGAGGATGGTGCCCGACCCCGGTTGCGCCTGCGCGCCGGGCGTGGCAAGCCTGCGGCCCACTGAAACCAGTTCCGGGAGCATCCGCCTTGGAGAAGAAGGATTGCGAGCGCATCCAGACCTATATGCGCCGCCTGTTCAGCAACACGCAGCTTCGCGTCGTCGGTCGCCCGAAGAAGAAGGATTCGGCCGAGGTCTATCTCGGTGACGAGTTCATCGGCGTCCTGTTCGAGGACAAGGAGGACGGCGACCTCTCCTACAACTTCCAGATGGCCATCCTCGACACCGATCTCGAAGAGGTCTGAGGAAGGGGCTGCGGCATGGCGATCTATGCTCTCGACGGCGTGGCGCCGGACCTCCCGGCGCTCGGCCGCTGCTGGATCGCTCCCTCCGCCGAAGTGATCGGCAATGTGCTGATCGGCGACGAGGCGAGCGTCTGGTTCGGTTCGGTCATCCGGGGCGACAATGAGCGGGTCACGCTCGGTGCCCGGGTGAACATCCAGGAACTGTGCGTGCTGCACACCGATCCCGGTTTCCCGATGATGATCGGCGACGACTGCACCATCGGCCACAAGGCGATTCTGCACGGCTGCACGATCGGGGAGAACAGCCTGGTCGGCATGGGCGCCACCGTGCTGAACGGGGCGAAGATCGGGCGCAACTGCCTGGTCGGCGCCGGCGCGCTGGTGACCGAGGGCAAGGAATTCCCCGACAATTCGCTGATCGTGGGGGCGCCGGCCAAGGCGATCCGCACGCTCGACGAGAGCTGGGCGGAGCGTATCCACGGCACCGCCGCGCATTATGTGCGCAACTGGCGGCGCTTCTCGACCGGGCTGAGCCGGGTCGACTGAACACGCTGACGCCCGCGGCCGGAAGGGCCCGCGGGCGCCGGCCGCCGAAAAGGCTGGCCGGGAAGCTGGCCGCTCAGTGGGTGCCGTTGCGGCCCACAGTGAGCGGAGCCAGCACGTCGCCGAGCGAGACCCACTGGTCCGGATTGCCCTGCGCCTGCCGCTTCACGAAGCGATAGCCGGTCTCCTGCCACGGCATGATCGCCGATTCCTGATTGTCGAGCACCAGATCGCCATGGTCGGTGACCACGGTGAGGACCGAATGTCCCTCGCCCTGATGGTCGCGCACCACGGTGATGAGCAGGGTCTCCGGCGGCCAGCCGAGCGAGATCAGCGTGCGGCGCTTGAGCAGCACATAGTCCTCGCAGTCGCCATAGCCGTCCTCGGGATAGGTCCAGCGCTCGACCTCGCCGTAATGATCCATGTCGGTCATCGGCTTGATGCGCTCATTGATGTCGTCATTGACCGCGCGGAGCTGGGCGAGGTCGGCCTCGCTGAGCGCGATCTTGCCGCCGCGATGGTTGCCGCCGCCGCAATCGCCGGGGAAGGCGGTGCAGAACTGGACATAGCCGATCGGCGTCGAGGTCTTGTCGCCCGCGATCATGTTCGCGGACAGGTTGGCGTGCATCGCCAGCCGGTCATTCGCCTCGGCGGGGATGCTCCCCGCCACCGAGCCTGCCATCGTACCTGCCACGACCGCCACCGCCGCCGCGAGAAGGGCCCGTTCGAGCCTCTTTTTCATCGCGCACCTCATTCCTGTCTATGAAAGACATCATGGCAGACAGATTTTTATTCTGATCTAAGCGATGCGGAAGATTCGCGAGTACAGCGGATAGAGCCTGTTAATATCTTTTCTATTGGCATTAACCACAACTATAGGCAACTTGTTCACGACGCCGTTTAAGCCCCTCGCAAGGTCTGCCGGCCGCAGCCTTTTGCCCGCGTCGCGCCCTGCCGACTTGCCCCGCCGCGCGCCGGCGCCTATGTGATCGGAGTGCTCGATACGACCCAGCTTTCCCACCAGAAAGGCCAGCCGCTTCTGAACGTGCCGGCGGTCATAACCGCCCTGGCCGTGACGATGCTCGCCATCCAGCTGGTGCGCGACCATCTCGACCCGGAGACCGGCGTCGACATACTGGCGCTGTTCGCCTTCATCCCGGCGCGGTTCGATCCCTCGGTTCTGGCCGCGGGCGTGCTGCCGGGCGGGTGGGGCGCGGATGTGTGGACCTTCGTCACCTATGCCTTCCTGCATGGCGGCTGGACCCATGTCGGGCTCAACCTGCTATGGCTGCTGGCCTTCGGCAGCCCGGTGGCGCGGCGCTTCGGCCCGGTGCGCTTTCTCTTGTTCTTCGCCGTGACGGCGGCGGCGGGGGCGGGGCTGCATCTGCTCACCCATGAGGGCGAAGTGGTGCCGATGATCGGCGCCTCGGCCTCGGTGTCGGGCTGCATGGCGGCGGCGATCCGCTTCATGTTCGCCTCCGAGCGCTATGTCGCCTGGGGGCCGGAAATGTTCGGCCAATCGGTCAACTACCCGGCCGAGCCGCTGATGGCGGTGATGCGCGACCGCCGCGTGATCGCCTTCGTCGCGGTCTGGTTCCTCATCAATCTGGGTGTCGGCCTCGCTTCGCCCGGCCAGCTGGTCGACGGCAGCATTGCCTGGGAGGCGCATATTGGCGGCTTCCTCGTCGGACTGCTGCTGTTCCCGTTGTTCGACCCCATCGGCCGCTTTCCCGGCCAGGGGCCCTATGCACGGCAGCGCGGCTGAGGCCGACGGCGCCGCCGCGCGGACCCTATTGCCTCCCGTAGCGTTAAGGTCGATCATTATCCCCTAAATGTCCGCACTCCCGCACACCGATGGCGGAAGGAGACGGATGGTGAGGGCGACGCGGCCGATGCCCCGAACCGGGCTGGCCGCGCCCGTCCCGGCGGGAAGGAGATAGACCATGACCGTGAGGTCGATACTCGACGAGAAGGGTTACGACGTTCAGACCATCAGCCCGAACGCCTCGCTGCGCGAAGCGGTGGAAGTGCTGGCCGAGAAGCGCATCGGCGCCATCGTGGTGACGGATGGCGAGCGCCGCGTGGTGGGCATCCTGTCCGAGCGCGACGCGGTGCGCGTCATCGGCCGCGACGGGCCGGCCCGGCTGAGCGATCCCGTCAGCGCGGTGATGACCACCAAGGTGGTTACGGCCGACGGCAACGAAACCGTGCATCAGGTGATGGAACACATGACGGGCGGACGCTTCCGCCATCTGCCCGTGGTGCAGGGCGGCAAGCTCATCGGAATCATCTCCATCGGCGACGTGGTGAAGCACCGCCTCGCCGAGATGGAGCGCGAGAGCGTCGCCATGCGCGAATACATCATGTCGACCTGAAGACCCGCGCGGGCGCTGGACCGGGTTCCGGCGCCGCCGGCAGGCGGCGTGCGAGGGCGGAATGCTCGCGAGGGGTGTTCGCGCGCTAGACGCCGCGTGCTCGTCCGGTGCGTGCCGCAATGCGCCTGTCGCCGCTCAGAAGCGCGGGGTGTCGGTCTTCTTCGCCGCGGCGTAGACCTGCGAGGGGTCGAACAGCTTGCCGCCGTCATTGACCGTGAGCTGCAGCTCGGGCGAGGGCGGAGCGCCCAGCGGCACCGAGCGGAAGAAGCAGGAGCGGTGCCCGGTGTGGCAGGCCGCGCCCGGGCCCGCCGTCTCCACCCGCATCAGCACCGCGTCCTGGTCGCAGTCGATGGAAAGCTCGACCACCTTCTGCACATGGCCGCTTTCCTCGCCCTTCTTCCACAGCCGGCGGCGCGAGCGGCTGTAGTAGTGGGCGAAGCCGGTCTCGATGGTGAGGGCGAGCGCCTGCGCGTCCATATGGGCGAGCATCAGCACCGCGCCGTCGCGCGCGTCGACGGCGACGGCGGTGATCAGCCCGTCGGCATCGAATTTCGGCGCGAGGCGATCGCCTTCCTCGACCGCGGCCTTGTCGCCGCGCGGGGCGAAGCTCGGGACGGTATCGGGCATGGAATCAGCGCCGCGCGCTCACGGACGCATGCCGCGCAGCAGGCTCATGAAGCGAACCTGCTCCTGCGGGTCGTCGCGGAACACGCCGGTGAACTGGGTGGTGACGGTGGAGGCGCCCGCCTTGCGCACGCCGCGCATCGCCATGCACATGTGCTCGGCCTCGACGAGGATCGCGACCCCGCGCGGCTTCAGCGCCTCGTCGATGGCGGTCAAGATCTGCGAGGTCAGGTGCTCCTGCGTCTGCAGGCGGCGGGCGAAGATGTCGACGATGCGCGCGATCTTGGACAGGCCGACCACCCGTTCCACCGGGAAATAGGCGACATGCGCCTTGCCGATGAACGGCACCATGTGGTGTTCGCAATGCGAGTGGAACTCGATGTCGCGCACCAGCACCATGTCGTCGAAATTGCCGATCTCGCCGAAGGTGCGGTCGAGGATCTTGTCGGCGGAGGTGCGGTAGCCGCTGTAGAGCTCCTCATAGGCGCGCACGACGCGCTTGGGCGTGTCGAGCAGGCCCTCGCGCTCCGGATCGTCCCCGGCCCAGGCGATCAGCGTTCGCACCGCGGCCTCGGCCTCCTCGCGCGAGGGACGCGCCGGATTGACCGGGACGGCCGATTCCGCCTCGCTTTTCGCGCTGGCCATCAGGGATTTAAGCACGGCATCCATGACGAACTCCGTTCGACGGCGCATCTGGGACCGGGCGCCGGGGTGTCACCGGTTGAACTCGCCACATACGTGCCGGCACGCTGTTTGTTCCTTGCATCGTACTCGACGAATGCGGAGAAGGTTGCCGAAAAGCCGGCTGCTTTCACCCGCAATATCCGCTCCTATATAAGGAACGCGCCGGACGCTGCAATGCGATGATGGCGCAGCGGGGCTGACGGACGGAAGGGCCATGCTGAACGAGGTTTACAATCGCCGCATACTGGAGCTCGCTGCCGATATACCACGGCTGGGCCGGCTTGCCTCGCCCGATGCGACGGCAACGGCGCACTCCAAACTTTGCGGCTCCACCGTGACCATCGATCTCGCGCTGAAGGACGGCCGGGTGAGCGACTTCGCTCACGAGGTGCGCGCCTGCGCGCTCGGGCAGGCCTCGTCCTCGCTCATGGGCGAGCTGGTGGTCGGCTCGACCCCGGACGAGCTGCGCGAGGTGCGCGAGGCCATGCGCAAGATGCTGAAGGAGAACGGCCCGCCGCCGACCGGGCGCTGGGCCGAGCTTTCGGTGCTGGAGCCGGTGCGCGACTATAAGGCGCGCCACGCCTCGACCATGCTGACCTTCGATGCCGTGGTCGATGCGCTGGGCCAGATCGAGGCGCGCAAGGGCACCGCCCAGGCTGCCGAATAGCGGGCAGCGCCGGGGCCGTGGCATGGGCCTATCGCTCCGTGAAGAAGGTGAAAATCACCTGGTCCTTGTCGCCTGTGAGGCAGAGGAAACGGTTGGCGGTGTCGGAGCGGTCGCGCTGGATATAGGCCTCGCCCATGATGACCCCCTTCACCGGCGTGTCGCCGATCTTGAGGTCGGCATGCGCCACGGTGAGGCCGTCGACGTCGAGATAGATGTCGTCGACCGCCGGGGAGCGCAGCTTCAGGCGCTTCAGCGCCTCGGCCTTGCAGGCGGCGATGCGCTGCATGTCGGGGTCGACCTCGGGCGAATCCGCCGCCGAGGGCGCGGGCTGCGTCCCGCCGGTGGGGCCGGGCGGAGGAGCGGGCGTTGCCGGCGGCTTGGTCGCGGGAAGCGTGGCGGCGGGAGGTTTGGCAGCGGGCGGCTTCGCGGCCGGTGCGTTCGCTGCGGGCGCGGCCTTCTCGGGCGGGCTCTTTTCGGGCGGTTTGGCGGCCGGCGGGGGAGCCACGTTGGGCGGAGCGGTCGGGGCTGCCCCGGCGGGGGCGGAGGGCGCGTCCTGGGCCATGGCGGCCATCGCCAGCAGAAGGCCCGCCAGCACGCCGAGAACGGTGGTGCAGGCGGCGGACGGGTGGGACATTTTCATCGATCGGTTCTCCGCCGGGTGCCGGTGTATCGTTCGAAAGGCAACGTTCCGGACTCCCGGTGGTTCCGGGTTAAGGGGAGAAGGCCATGAGCGCGCGTTTCCTGCGCCCGCCGCCTCGGCTGGCCCACGCCGCCGCGCGCCTGCCGCGGCTGGCGCTGCGCGTGCCGATCCTCGTCTACCGCTACACCTTCTCCGCCTTCATGGGCCGGCAGTGCCGCTACCTGCCGACCTGCTCGGAATTCGCCGAGGAGGCGATCGAGCGGCACGGCGCCTGGGCGGGCGGCTGGATGGCGGCCGGCCGGGTGTGCCGCTGCCACCCCTGGGGCGGGCATGGCTACGAGGCGGTGCCCGTCGAATTGCCGCCAAAAGCCGCGTGGTATATGCCGTGGCGTTACGCGCGCGCTCCGATGAAGGACGCGGGCGACACCTGACAAACAAGCCTACCTGCGTGGTTCGCAGGAGTGGGCAGGAGAAAAGCGCATGTCCGACAGTCTCGTGAGCAACAATTTTGACGAGGGCGCCGCGGCGCCGGCAAACGTCAATCTCACCTTCCCCGATGGCGCCGTCCGAGCCTATGCCTCCGGCACCACCGGCACCGAGATCGCCGCCTCCATCGCCAAGTCGCTCGCCAAGAAGTCGCTGGCGATGAAGCTCGACGGGGTGCTCAGCGACCTTTCCGATCCCATCACCCGCGACGCGCGGTTCGAGCTCGTCACCCGCGAGAGCCCGGAGGCGCTGGAGCTGATCCGGCACGACGCGGCGCATGTGCTCGCCGAGGCGGTGCAGGAGCTGTGGCCGGGCACGCAGGTGACCATCGGCCCGGTGATCGAGAACGGCTTCTATTACGACTTCTTCCGCAACGAGCCGTTCTCGCTCGACGACTTCCCGGCGATCGAGAAGAAGATGCGCGAGATCATCGCCCGCGACGCTCCCTTCTCCAAGGAGGTGTGGGACCGCGACGAGACCAAGCGCGTCTTCGCCGAGAAGGGCGAGGCGTTCAAGGTCGAGCTGGTGGACGCGATCCCCGCCGACCAGCAGATCAAGATCTACCGGCAGGGCGAGTGGTTCGACCTGTGCCGCGGCCCGCACATGCCGAGCGTGGGCAAGGTGGGCGACGCCTTCAAGCTGATGAAGGTGGCCGGCGCCTATTGGCGCGGCGACGCCAGGAACCCGATGCTGACCCGCATCTACGGCACCGCGTGGCGCAGCCGCGAGGAGCTCGACGCCTATATCCACCAGCTCGAGGAGGCGGAGAAGCGCGACCACCGCCGGCTCGGCCGGGAGATGGACCTGTTCCACTTCCAGGAGGAAGGCCCGGGCGTCGTGTTCTGGCACCCGAAGGGCTGGAACATGTTCCAGAACCTCGTCTCCTACATGCGCCGGCGCATCAAGGCCGACTATGCCGAGGTCAACGCCCCGCAGGTGCTCGACAAGTCGCTGTGGGAGACCTCCGGCCACTGGGGCTGGTACAAGGACAACATGTTCAAGGTGCAGCCTGCCGGCGATGCCGAGGACAATGACCGGGTCTATGCGCTGAAGCCGATGAACTGCCCGGGCCATGTGCAGATCTTCAAGCATGGCCTGAAGTCCTACCGCGATCTTCCCATGCGGCTTGCGGAATTCGGCGCGGTGCACCGCTACGAGCCTTCCGGCGCGCTGCACGGGCTGATGCGGGTGCGCGGCTTCACCCAGGACGACGCCCACATCTTCTGCACCGAGGAGCAGATGGCGGCCGAGTGCCTGAAGATCAACGAGCTGATCCTCTCCACCTACGCCGATTTCGGCTTCGAGGAGATCGTGGTGAAGCTCTCCACCCGCCCGGACAAGCGGGTCGGCTCCGACGCGGTGTGGGACCACGCCGAGGCGGTGATGCGCGACGTGCTGGAGACCATCGAGAAGCAGGCCGGCGGCAAGATCAAGACCGGCATCCTGCCGGGCGAAGGCGCGTTCTACGGCCCGAAGTTCGAGTACACGCTGCGCGACGCGATCGGCCGCGAGTGGCAGTGCGGCACCACGCAGGTCGACTTCAACCTGCCGGAGCGCTTCGGCGCCTTCTATGTCGATGCCGACGGGCAGAAGAAGACGCCGGTGATGATCCACCGCGCCATCTGCGGCTCGATGGAGCGCTTCACCGGCATCCTGATCGAGCACTTCGCCGGCCACTTCCCGCTGTGGTTCGCGCCGACGCAGGCGGTGGTGGCGACCATCACCTCCGACGGCGACGACTATGCGCGCGAGATCGCCGCCGCGGCCACCAAGATGGGGCTGCGGGTGGAGACCGACCTGCGCAACGAGAAGATCAACTACAAGGTCCGCGAGCACTCGCTGGCCAAGGTGCCGGCGCTGCTGGTGGTCGGCCGCAAGGAGGCAGCGGAGCGCACCGTCTCGATCCGCCGGCTGGGCTCGCCGAACCAGACCACGCTGCCGCTCGACGAGGCACTGGAGGCGCTGGTCGCCGAGGCGTCCCCGCCGGACTGCGAGCGCGACTGAGCCCGCCGCGGCAGGCACGTTCGACAGCGTCGAGAATCACGAAGGCCGGGGAGGCAACTCCCCGGCCTTTCACTTTCAGGCTACCTGTTCGGCCCGGGCGGGATCGCGGGCGGCGGCGGCCAGGGCTGTGTCTCGCGCCGCGTCGTCGGATTGGCGTCGGCGTTCGGCACGTTCAGCCGGCGCTGGCCGGGCGTCCAGTAGGACGGGCCCTGCATGAGGTTCTGGCTGTTGGGCTTCACCGCGTCGGGGCGCGTGGGTATGGCGGAACCCGAGGCCTGCGGTATCGACGGCCGCGGCGTGGCCGCTCCGGGATTGGAAAGGATCGGGTTCAGCGTCGTACCCGCCGACGTGCCGCGCAGCCCCGGCGTCTGGGCCTGTGCCAGCGCGGGCGGCGTGAGCATGGCGAGGGTGAGGGCAAGCTCCTTCAGTCTCATCATGCCGATTCTCCTCGTCTGAATGTGGGGTCACGCGCCCGCTTTTGCCATCGTCGGATGCGGGAAAGGGAAAAGCCGCCTGCGCCGTTGCGCAGCGGGGGCTTTGCGTGGATATTCCCCGCCCGCGGCTTTCGCTCGCCTTCCTCGCGGCAAATCACGGATTCGGGCCTATGGCAGACCAGAACGCGGCGATTCTGGTGGTCGACGATGTCGCCGAGAACCGCGACCTGCTGATCCGCCGGTTGCGCCGGCTCGGCTTCTCGCGGATCGAGGAGGCCGCCGACGGCGTTGAGGCGCTCGCCGCCATCGGCCAGGCGGCCTTCGACCTCGTGCTGCTCGACATCATGATGCCCGAGCTCGACGGCTTCGGCGTGCTCGAGGCGTTACGCAGCGACGGGCGGATCAACGACATTCCGGTGATCGTCATCTCGGCGCTCAATGAGATCGACCCGGTGGTGCGCTGCATCGAGCTCGGCGCCGACGACTTCCTGTTCAAGCCGTTCAACCCGACGCTGCTGCGTGCCCGCGTGCTCGCGACGCTGGAGAAGAAGGCGCTGCGCGACCGGACCCGCGAGGAGCTCCGGCGCAAGCAGGTCGAGCTCAATGAGGCGCGCACGCTTCAGCTTTCGCTGGTGCCGCCTTCCTTCGCCGGCGCCGTCGCCGGACGCCGGCTCGACGTCGATGCGCTGCTGGAGCCGGCCAAGGAGGTCGGCGGCGATCTCGTCGATTATTTCCCGGTTGGCGACGGGCTGATGGTGCTCGCCATCGGCGACGTTTCCGACAAGGGCGCGGCGGCGGCGCTGATGATGGCGCGCACCCATTCCATGTTCCGCGCGCTCTCCGGCCGACCGGACGCCGCCGAACTGTTCGCCGACCCGGCGCGGGCGGTCTCGATCGCCAATGACGGGCTGGCGCGCGGCAATGCGGGGTGCATGTTCGTCACCTTCGTGCTGGCGAGCGTGGACGTCGCGACCGGCCGGCTCGCCTATGTGCGCGCGGGCCATGTGCCGCCCTATCTGCAGGGCGCGGACGGGGGCGTGGAGCGGCTCGGCGGCCCGGGCGGGCCGCCGCTGGGCGTGGTGGAAGGCTTCGACTACCAGGCGGCGCAGGTCGATCTGAACGAGGGCGACCGGCTGCTGGTGGTGACGGACGGTTTCACCGAGGCGCAGAGCGCGGCCGGCGAACTGTTCGGCGAGGACCGGGTGGGTGCCTTCTTCGCCGACGGGGCGGGGGGGCAGGTCCTCACGCGGCTTGCCACGCAGGTCCGGGCGTTCGAGGCCGGGCTGCCCGCCTTTGACGACATGGCCGCCATTCTGCTCACCTTCGGCGCACGGGAAGTCTAGATCGATGGGAAGTGACGCCATGCCGGAGAACGCGCTGGACGAATCGCAGGCGGGCCGCGAGGCGACCCTGCTGCGCGCGACGCTGGAGAACATGTCCCAGGGCGTCGCCATGTACGACGCCAAGCACCGGCTGGTGACGTGGAACACGCTGTTCTGCGAGTATCTCGACATGCCGGCGGAGTTCCTCGGCACCGAGCACACCTTCGAGGACTACATCCGCTATCTCGGCTCGCGCGGCGAGTTCGGCGACGTCGACATCGAGACCGCGCTCGCCAAGCGGGTGGCGCAGCTCGACCACTCCCACTCCTTCGAGCGGGTGCGGCCGGACGGCACCATCCTCGAGGTGCGCCGCGACCCGGTGCCGGGCGGCGGCTTCATCGCCATCTACACCGACATCACCGAGCGCAAGCTCGCCGAGATGAAGCTGCGCGAGGACGAGGAGCAGCTTCGCGCCATCGATGCCGCCGCGCCGGTCGGCCTGCTGATCATGGATGTCGAGAAGCGCGCCGTGCGTCACGCCAATGGCTGCTTCGGGCGGCTGGTCGGTCGCGACACGCGCGACCTCATCGACCGTCCGATGGCCGAGCTGTTCGCCGATCCGGCCAAGAGCGCGGAGATGGCCGAGCTGATGCTCACCCCGCTCGCCGAGGGCCGCGAATTCTACCTGCCGCGCGCCGACGGCACCGAGATCTGCACCATGGTCTCGCACGAGCCGCTCGAGTTCCGCAGCACACCTGCGGTGATCGCCACCTTCGTCGATATCTCTGACCGCGTGCGCATGGAGCAGCAGCTTCGCGAGGCCAAGGAGGCGGCCGAATCCGCCAGCCGGGTCAAGTCCGCCTTCCTCGCCAATATGAGCCACGAGTTGCGCACGCCGCTCAACGCCATCATCGGCTACAGCGAGATCCTCGCCGAGGACGCCGCTGACGAGGGCAACACGGCCATGGTCGCGGATCTCGACAAGATCCAGGGCGCCGGCAAGCACCTGCTGGGGCTGATCAACGACATCCTCGACCTGTCGAAGATCGAGGCCGGGCGCATGGACGTCTATCTGGAGCAGGTGTTCCTCGCCCGCATGGTCGAGGAGGTGAAGACCATCGTCGGCCCGATGATGGCGAAGAACGAGAACCGCTTCGTCATCGACTGTCCGAAGGACATCGGCACGCTGCGCACGGACGTCACCAAGCTCAAGCAGAGCCTCATCAACCTGCTCAGCAACGCCGCCAAGTTCACCAAGCAGGGTGAGGTGGCGCTGCACCTGTCGCGCCATGAGAGCGAGGATGGCGGCTTCATCCGCTTCGCGGTGACCGACAGCGGCATCGGCATGACCGAGGAACAGCTCGGCCGGCTGTTCCAGGCGTTCACGCAGGCGGATTCCTCCACCACGCGCAATTTCGGCGGCACCGGGCTCGGCCTCACCATCACCAAGCATTTCGCGGTGATGCTGGGCGGGAACATCACGGTGACCAGCGAGCCGGGCAAGGGCTCGACCTTCACCATCGACCTGCCGGTCGCGCGCGAGGCCGAGGTCGCCGCCGAGCTTCCGGAGATCGACACCGGCGCGGTCGCCGATCCGGGCGCGATCACCGTTCTGGTGGTGGACGACGACCCGGCGGTGCACGAGGTGCTGACCGCGACGCTGGGCAAGGAAGGCTATGTGCTGCGCCATGCCCGCGACGGGATCGAGGCGCTCAACATCATGCGCACCGACCCGCCGGACATCGTGACGCTCGACGTGATGATGCCGAAGGTCGACGGCTGGTCGGTGCTGGGCATCATGAAGTCCGAGCCGGCGCTGGAGCATATCCCGGTGATCATGCTCACCATCGTCGACGACCGGAATCTCGGCTATTCGCTCGGCGCGGCCGAATACATGACCAAGCCGATCGACCGGCAGCGGCTGATCGCGCTGATCCATAAATTCGCCCCGGGCGACGAGCACGCGGTGCTGGTCGTCGACGACGATCCGCATGTGCGCGCCATGGTGCGCACGACCATCGAGGGCGTAGGGCTGACCGCGATCGAGGCCGCCAACGGGCGCGAGGCGCTGGAATGGCTCGACCGCCACCCGCGACCCTCGCTGGTGCTGCTGGACCTGATGATGCCGGAGATGGACGGCTTCACCTTCCTCGAGCAGGTGCGCCAGCGGCCGGACTTCGCGGACCTGCCGGTGGTCGTGCTCACGGCCAAGGAGCTGACCGAGGACGAGCGCAGCTTCCTCGCACGAAACACGCTGCTGATCCTGAGCAAGAGCGCCCAGCCGATCGGCACGCTCGGCTCGGCGCTGGCGGCGATCGCCGGGCAGGAAAAGCCGGCCCGGCCGGTGGCCAAGTAGACGGGACGTTCAGGCGATGGCGAAGATCCTGCTCGTGGAAGACAACGAGATGAACCGCGACATGCTTTCGCGGCGGCTGACGCGCAATGGCTTCGAGGTGATCGTCGCCGTGAACGGCCGGGAGGGGGTGGACCTCGCCGTGGCGCAGAAGCCGGACCTGATCCTCATGGACATGAGCCTGCCGGTGCTCGACGGCTGGGAGGCGACGCGGCAGGTGAAGGGCAACGCGGAGACCGCGGCGATCCCCGTCATCGCCCTGACCGCCCACGCCATGGCGCAGGACCGCGAGGAGGCGATGGCGGCAGGCTGCGACGATTTCGACACCAAGCCGGTGGAAATGCCGCGCCTGCTGTCCAAGATCAACGCCTTCCTCGCACCGGGCTGAGGCCGCCCGCCGTCTCCGGCGGCTTGTGCTGGCCGCCGACCTGCCTCACGCTGCGCTGCACCAAACCGACCCGGTCTTTCATCCGACGCGGACACCTGCGTGCCGTCGTCCGTGGGAAAGACTCCATCCGGGGAACCGTCCTGCCTTGAGCACCATCGCCACCATCGCCTCCCTCATGAGCGGGCTGGGTCTGTTCTTCCTCGGCGTGCGCGGGCTGTCGTCGAACCTCGTGCCGCTGGTGGGGCGGCGCGCCCGGGTTGCCTTCGCCGCCGCGCTGCGCGGGCCTGTGAGTTGCGCGCTGAGCGGCATCGTCGCCGGGCTGGCGACGCAGAGCTCGACCGCCGTCTCCTGGATCATCATCTCCTTCGTGAAGGGCGGTGTGCTGGGAGAGGGGGCGGCGCTGCTGGCGCCGACCTGGGCCAATGTCGGCACCGCGCTGCTACCGATCATCGTCGCCATCGACACCTCGGTGGCGGCAGGGCTGGTGATCGGCGTCGTCGGCTTCGCCACCTATTTCAAGCTGGCGCGGGGCGACCGGCTGCGGCGGATGCTCGACGCGGCGCTGGGCGCCGGGCTGCTGCTGTTCGGCATGCACCTGGTCTCGGAGACCGTCGGCCCGCTGCGCGAGGCGCTGATGCACGACGCCTGGTGGGCGGCGGCGCTGCAGTCGCCGCTGCTGCTCGCCGGCATCGGCGCGGCCTTCGCGCTGGCGGCGCAATCCTCCTCGGTCGCCGCGGCGATCGCCGTCGCGGCGGTGAGCAGCGACCTGCTCGACCTCGCCGCCGCGCTGCCTCTGATCATCGGCGCGAACACCGCGTCGGCGCTCAACAATGCGCTGCTGATCCCGGGCGAGAACCGGGCCGGGCGTATCGTCTTCGGGTTGCAGGTGATGCAGAAGCTCGGCGGCTCGCTGCTGCTGCTGGCGCTCTACCTCTACGGTCTCGCCGAGCCGCAGCAGATGGGCCGGCTGTTCGGCCTGATGGGCGAGAGCGCGGCGGCGCAGCTCGCCGTGCTGTTCGTAATCGCGCAGGCGGGGGGCGCGCTGATCACCAATCTCGCCGAGATGCCGACGCGCCGGCTGGTGGCGCGGATGGCCTCGAACCCAGCGGAGACGCTGGGCGAGCCGGCCTTCCTCATGCGCGAGGCGCTCTCGGACCCCGGCACCGCGCTCGACCTCGCCATGCGCGAGCTGGCGCGGCTTTCCGCCCGGCTGCCGCTGATGCTCGACCATGTGCGTGAAGAGAAGGTGCAGGAGACCCCGCCGCCGGCGCAGCTGAGCGTCGCCGGGACGCGGCTGGCGAGCTTGGTGAAGTCCTATCTCGCCTCGCTGCTCGACCGTGAGCTCTCGGCGCGGCGGGTGTCGCGCGCGCTGCTGCTGGACGATGCGGCGGGGACGGCCGCAGCGCTGCACGAGGCGCTGGCCGAGTTCGTCGAAGCCTCGGCGCCGGCGCGCCAGCTTCCCGCCGCGGGCAGGCTGATCGAGGCGCTGCACGCGCTGCTGGAGGCGGTGGCGGACCATGCCGTCAGTCTTGGCGCGGAGGACCCCGAGCTGGTGCTGACCCTGCTCGGGCATCGCGACCAGCTCATGGACGAGCTGCGACACCGGCTGTCGACGCAGGCCGGCGTCCCGCCGCAGGCGCTCGACGGGCTGTTCCGCATGACGGTGCTGTTCGAGCGGATCGTGTGGCTGTCGCGTCGGCTGGTGAACGGCTTCACGCAGGTTCACCGCGCCCAGACCGAGGGGCTGTGACGGGCGGGAAGCCGGCGGCTATGCCGCGTCGCGGGCGAGGGAGAGGGTGACCACATTGCGCCCGTTCTCGCGGCGATAGGCGAAGCTGCGCGCGAGCGTGCGGATCAGATGGACGCCCAGCCCGCCGATGCGCCGCTCGTCGAGGGTGCCGTCGAGGTCCGGCGACGGCGCGGTGAAGGGATCGAACGGATCGCCGTCGTCGCTCAGCGTGAGCTCGACCGAATCGTCGGCGCAGCGCACCTGCACGCCGATCTCGCCGGGGCGCCCGTCGGGATAGCCGTAATCGACGGCGTTGTTGACGAACTCGTCGACCGCGAGCTGGAGCCGGTGGGTCGCCTTGGGCGACAGATCGGCCGCTTCCGCGAAGCTGTCGAGCCGCGCGACGAGCGCCGGCATCTGCGACAGGTCGTTGGGGAGGCGGACATCCATCTCACGGAGCGTCATGTTTCCGTCCGAGGGCTGAAGCACCTCAGAAAGACACCCCTACGTAAAGGAAGCAAGTGCCGTTTCGCGGCTTTGGTGAATGGGGATCAGCGAGGAGAAGCCGCTGACCTCGAACACCTCGTGCACCTGCGGCGTGAGGCTGCAGACCGCCAGCGCGACGCTGGAGGAGCGGGCGAGCTTGGCTGCCTTCAGCACCACGCGCAGCCCTGCCGAGCTGATATAGGTCAGCTCTTCGAAGTCGAGCAGCACCGCGGTGCTGCCATCGGGGATCACGGCGAGCATCTCGTCGAGGCGCGGCGAGGAGCTGCTGTCGAGGCGGCCCTTGACCACCGTCACGACGGTATTGCCTTCCACCAGCCGGTCGATCTGCATCGCGCTTTCCAGCTCTCGTCGGTCCGTCATGCGTCAACAGGAAGGTGCCGTCCCGCAGGGGCGGGTAGCCGTCGATCCTGTCGCATGAGCGTGCTCAGAACTAAACACAAAGGGTCGGGCGCGCAAGACGACGAAAGGGAAGTCGGCGCGCGCGAAACGATCGTCAGTGCTCGAAGCGCAGCGTGAGTGCCTGCCGCTCGCCCAGCTTGCCGAGCACCAGCTTGTCGGCGCGCTTGGAGAGCATGTAGCCGACGAAGCGCGCCACCGCCGCGGCGTCGCCCAGCAGGTCCTCGGGCGAGGGGCGGAGCGTCGGGATCTCTATCGGCGCGCCGCGATAGAGCAGCGTGACGTCGAAGTCGTTCTCGTCGAAGCGCGCGCGCATGACGAGCCCGTCCTCGGCGACGCCGGTGTCGAGCAGCATCTCCGCCGCCTCGGCGACGACGGGGATGGCGGAGGCGATGACGTCGCGGCGCGCGCCCCAGATGTCGCCCTGGTACTCGAGGAAGGTGGTGGTGGCCTCGAACGGGTTGTCGTCCACGGTCACCGGCACCGAGGCCTCCTGCCGGATGCCGATGCGGAAGAACAGGTTCAGCCCGATGGCGACGCCGGTGGAGACCGAGAGCGGCGAGCCGAGGATGGGGTGCGCCCAGCTCGGCGTCGCCTGCACCAGCTCGGGCAGGATCGCGACCGCGAGGCCCGCCATGATGGCGAGGCCGACGGTGAAGATCCGCCGGTCGCTGAGGCGGCGGGAGAGGATGAGCTCCATGCCGGCGACCACGAGGAAGGCGGAGCTGTAGACCAGGATCGCGCCGACCACCGGGTCCGGGATCACCGACAGCGCGCCGATGAGCCGGGGCGAGAAGGCGGCGAGCAGGATGATGATGCCCGAAGCCACGCCCACCCGCCACGCCGTGGCGCCGGTGGCGAAGGCGACGCCGATGGCGGCCGATGAGGAGGCGCTGGCGAAGCCGCCGGTGAGGGCGGCGCCCATGTCGCTCACCGTGTTGGGACGGATGGCGCGCGCGGCCTGCCCCATGTCGGCGCGGCGCCAGTCGGCGTCGTCCATGCGCTGCATGGAGACGACCGTGCTGATCATGTCCACCGCCGAGATGATGCCGGTGAGGATCGCCGCCGGCAGCATGGCCCAGGAGAAGGCGAGGCCGGGCCAGGCGATGGCGGGCAGGTCGATGAGAGGCAGGTCGGCGAGGGCGCGGCCGGCCGGCCCGTGGGTGAGGCCGACATAATGGGCGAGGAGCCAGCCCACGCCGGTGCCGATGGCGACCGCGAACAGGCGCAGCATGCCGCGCGAGAAGATGGCCAGCACGACGATGACGACCAGCGCGGCGAAGCTGACCATCGGGTAGCGCAGGTCCATGCCGGCGCTGCTCGCCTGGTGGGCGAGGCCGAACATGCGCCGCAGCGCGGGCTCGGCCAGCGCGACGCCGAGCATGGTAACGGCGACGCCGCAGACCTCCGGCGGGAACAGCTTGCGCAGCGCGCCGGTGAAGAAGGTCAGCGAGAGCTGGGAGACGGCGGCGACGAGGCTCATGGCGGCGTAGAGCGCCGGCCCGCCGGCCGCGAGCGACTGCACCGCCATCGGCAGGTGCGAGGTGTTGGGAATCTGCACCAGCAGGACGCCGGACCCGAAGCGCGGCCAGCATTCCAGTATGGTCGCAATCCCCATGAAGATGACGCAGCTGGTGATGAGGCTCTGCGTCGCCTCGAAGGACAGGCCCGCCTCGGCGGCGGCGACGAGCGGATAGACCACGAACAGCAGGGCGAGCGAGGCGTGCTGCACGCCGAGGCTGACCAGCGTTCCGAGCGGGACCTTGTCCTCTGCGCCGTAGAGAATGTTGGAAGGCTTGCGCGGCATGGTGCGGGGGCCGGGAAGACGTCGTGGAGGGAGGCCGGCCTCACGCCGTGCGGGTACCGCGGCGACGCTCGGCCGGGTCGCCAGCCGGAGGCGGGGCGCAGGAAATCCCGAGCCCGCCCGACCTGCCGAATCCGTTACCGCGACTATGGAGTCTTGAGTGTGGGGCCGCAAGCTATCCGGCCGCGCGGGCGTGGCCGGCGGCGGGACGGGGCGAGGGGATCGACCGGGGGAAGCGGGGGAACGCTCATCGGGCGCTCCTTCCACGCGACATAGGCGGCAAGCGCGGCTTCGAGGTCGCCGAGCGAGCAGCGGGCATCGAGATTTATCACGCCGGCGGCGATTTCGACCGCGAACACCGGCCAGTAGCGATCTACCGCAGCGGGGAGATCGATCTCGTTAATCAGGGCTCCGCCCCGCAGGCCGATCTCGCATATCGCGCGTGCGCGACCCTCGATTCCGTCCATGAACGAATGTTAACCCAAACGCACGCCTGCGGCACGAAAATTTTGCAGTGCGGTATTTTAGGCACATGGTCCGCCCCCTCCGGCCGCGCGGGGCGCGACCGAACCCATTGGACCCGTTCACGATCCGCCGCACCGGCCGGTGCGGTGAGTGGCCAGGTTGCGGCGCCGTTTCACCTTTGCCGCTTCACCATCGCCGGGTCATTGTGGCGTCGTCATCTGCGGATGGCGCGTGCCAGCCAGATCAGGATACAGGCGCCGATGATGCCGGCGATGAGATAGCCGAGCCAGCCGCCGAAGCCGACGCCGACGAAGCTGAAGATGAAGCTGGCGATGGCCGCGCCGATGATGCCGAGGATGATGTTCATCAGGATTCCGGTGCCGGAATCCATGATTGCGGATGCGATCCATCCGGCCAGCCCGCCGATGATGATGGCGGCGATCCAGCCGATCTGTGCGTCTTCCATGAGAGCCCCCAAACGGATTTTCAGGACGCCGGTAGAACGGCGGCGCCCGGCATTCGGTTCCAGAAAATCTTACCGTGGGTAAGTCGTCCCGCGCGGCGGGTCCCAGTACCCTGTCGCTCCCTAGATTGGAGCGCCGCGGCGAAGCGCCGGGGAGATGCCGGAGGCGGCCGCGAAAAAATCCCGCCGTGATGTCGGGCTAGGCTGTTCCCGTTCGTCCTCGTGTCGACGGCGCCGCCCGGCATGGGCGCGATGCCGGGCACGGGGATCGGCAAAGGGAGGACAAGACGGTGAATGTACAGGCTTATCTGATGTTCAACGGCCGCGCCGAGGAGGCGATCGCCTTCTACGGGAAGGCGGTGGGCGCCGAGGTCACGATGCTGCTGCGCTTCCGCGAAGCGCCGGAGCCGCCGCCGCCCGGCATGACGCCGGACGGGTGGGACGACAAGATCATGCATGCGAGCTTCCGGGTCGGCGAGGTCGAATTGATGGCTTCCGACGGCTGCCAGTCCGGCGGCGGCACCTTCCAGGGCATCTCGCTGGCGCTCTCGGTCACCTCGACGGAGGAGGCCGAGGCGAAATTCGCCGCGCTCGCCGAGGGCGGGACGGTTACCATGCCGCTCGCCAAGACCTTCTTCTCGCCGAGCTTCGGCACGCTGACCGACCGCTTCGGCGTTTCCTGGATGGTCCTGGTTTCGACCACGTGACGGGCGGGCATCATGGCGAAACAGGTCTTCATTCTCGTCGGCACCCGAAAGGGCGCCTTCATCCTCGAGAGCGACGCCGCGCGCCGCTCATGGCAGGTCCGCGGGCCGTTCTGCGAGACCTGGCCGACCAACCACGTCGTCGCCGATCCGGCGAGCGGCACGATCTATGCCGGCGGCGGCAATGAATGGTTCGGTCCGGCGGTGTGGAAATCGACCGATCTCGGCCGCAGCTGGACCCATTCGAGCCAGGGCCTCGCCTATGAGGCCGGGCAGGCGCCGGTGAAGGCGGTGTGGAGCCTCGCCGTCGGCCGCGACGGCAGCCTCTATGCCGGCGTCGAACCGGCCGGGCTGTTCCGCAGCCGCGACGGCGGGGAGAGCTGGGTCCATGTCGAGGGCCTGCAGAAGCATCCGAGCCGGCCGGAATGGAATCCGGGCGGCGCCGGGCTGATCCTGCACTCGCTGGTGCTCGACCCGGCGGATGCGGACCGGATCTGGGTCGGCATATCCGCCGCCGGCGTGTTCGCCACCGAGGATGGCGGCGAAAGCTGGCAGGCCCGCAACCGCGGCACCCGCGCCGACTACATGCCCGAGGGCCAGAACTACCCCGAATTCGGCCAGTGCGTGCATTGCCTCGTCATGGCGCCGGGCGGGGGCGGGCGGCTCTACCAGCAGAACCATTGCGGCATGTACCGCTCGGACGATGGCGGGCGGCAGTGGGAGAGCATCGAGGAGGGGCTTCCGTCCTCCTTCGGCTTCCCGGCGGCGGCCCATCCGCGCGACCCGGACAGCCTCTACCTCATTCCGCTGAACGGTGACATCAAGGGCCGCTTCATGCCGGAGGGCCGGACCGCGGTCTGGCGCACCGGCGACGCGGGACGGAGCTGGCAGGCACGGCGCGAGGGCTTGCCGCAGGACGGCGCCTATTTCAACGTGCTGCGCCAGGCGATGGCGACGGATACGCTGGAGCCGGCGGGGGTCTATTTCGGCACCAATGCCGGCGGGCTCTATGGCAGCGCCGACGAGGGCGAGAGCTGGGACTGCCTCGCGCCCTACCTGCCGACCATCACCTCGGTCGAGACGCTGGTGATCGAGCCGTGAGGAGCCGAGCCGTGAGGACCGGACGATGAGGACGACGGGCGAGGGGACGTTGCAGGAGCGAGGGGACGCGGCGCGCGCGCCGGTCCTCGTGCGCCTGCCGCCTCATCTCGTCGTCCTGTTCCCCGGCGCCGGGCGGCTCGTTTCCGTCTCCGCCCGCGACGTGGCGGAGATGGTGGACGGGCTCGACGCGCTCTGGCCCGGCATGCGCGAGCGCCTGTGCGACGAGACGCCGGCGATCCGGCGCCACATCAACGTCTTCGTCGGCGGCCGCCGCGCCAGCCTGTCGACCCCGCTCGCCGCCGGCGCGGACGTCTTCGTCATCACCGCCATCAGCGGCGGCTGACCTCAACACGGAAAAGGCCCGCCATGCTCTACACCCTCCTTTGCTACCATCAGGAAGATGTCGTCTGCGCCTGGACCAAGGAGGAGGACGATGCGGTGATGCAGAAACTCGCCGTGGTGCAGGAGCGGCTCGCCAAGGCGGGTAAGCTCGGCCCGGTGGCCCGGCTGCTGCCGACCACCGCCGCCACCACGCTGCGCAAGGACCGCGACCCGCCGCTGGTGCTCGACGGCCCCTTCGCCGAGACCAAGGAGCAGCTTCTCGGCTTCTACGTCCTCGACTGCGCGAATCTGGAGGAGGCGCTCGACATCGCCCGCGAGCTCGGCGCGGCCAATCCGGGCGGCTCCTACGAGATCCGGCCGATCGGCCTGTTCCATGACGGCGGCGCGAGGCCGTGATGGACGAGGCGCCGTGGATCGGCACGACGCTCGCCGCCGCCCGGCCGCAGGCGCTCGCCGCGCTGCTGCGCTATTTCCATGACCTCGACCTCGCCGAGGAAGCCTTCCAGGAAGCGTGCCTGCGCGCGCTGAAGACCTGGCCGCAGAAGGGCCCGCCGCGCGACGCCGCGGCCTGGCTGGTCTTCGTCGGCCGCAACGTCGCGATCGACGCGGTGCGCCGGCGGGCGAAGCAGGCGCCGCTGCCGCCGGAGGAGACCTTTTCCGACGCGGAGGACGCCGAGGCCGAGATCGCCGAGCGCCTCGACAGCTCGCACTACCGCGACGACGTGCTGCGGCTCCTGTTCATCTGCTGCCATCCCGAGCTGCCGGCGACGCAGCAGATCGCGCTCGCGCTGCGCATCGTCTCCGGCCTCTCGGTCGGCCAGATCGCGCGCGCCTTCCTCGTCGGCGAGGCGGCGATGGAGCAGCGCATCACCCGCGCCAAGGCGCGCATTGCCAAGGCCCAGCTCGGCGAGGCCGGAGTGCCGTTCGAGGCGCCGGGCGCGGTGGAGCGCGCCGAGCGGCTCGGTGTCGTGGCGGCGATGATCTATCTCGTGTTCAACGAGGGCTATTCGGCCGCGGGCGACACCGCCGCGGCGCGCGAGCCGCTGTGCGAGGAGGCGATCCGCCTCGCCCGCCTGCTGCTGCGGCTGTTTCCGGCCGAACCCGAGATCATGGGGCTCGCCGCGCTGATGCTGCTCCAGCACGCCCGGGCCGCGGCGCGCTTCGACGGGGAGGGGACGGTGATCCTGCTCGACAGGCAGGACCGCCGGCTGTGGAACGGGCCGATGATCGCCGAGGGTCTCGCCCTGCTCGACAAGGCGATCCGCCATCGCCGGCCCGGCCCCTACCAGGTGCAGGCGGCGATCGCGGCGCTGCACGCCCGCGCCGCCCGGCCGGAGGAGACCGACTGGGCCGGGATCGACGCGCTCTACGCGACGCTGGAGATCATGCAGCCCTCGCCGGTGGTGACGCTGAACCGGGCGGTGGCGGTGTCGAAGCTGCGCGGTCCGGCGGCGGCGCTCGCCATGGTTGAGCCGCTGGGCGACCGGCTGTCGGGCTATTTCCACTATCACGGGCTGCGCGGCGCGCTGCTGATGCAGCTCGGCCGGCCCCGCGAGGCGCGCGACGACTTCATGTCGGCGATAAGCCTCGCCACCACCGCCGCCGAAGCCGCCCATATCCGTGCCCAGCTCGACGCGCTGAAGCAGGAAGCAGCGGAAGCCGGCCACGGCGCCTGAAGCGAGTCGGGGAGTGGGCTGCCGGGGCGACGCGTCCGGGCCGGCGGCGTTTATTGCTTCGTGGGACGAGGAGGCTCGCCCGCGCGGCTGAACCTGCCGGCGGTCGCTCTATCGCGGACGCCATCTTGCCGGCTTCGGCTGTGCGGGAAGAGGGTTGGCTCCCTGAGCAGGACTCGAACCTGCGACCATTCGATTAACAGTCGAACGCTCTACCAACTGAGCTATCAGGGACCAGAGACGCCGGCGCGGGGCGCTGTGCGTCTCGGAGGCCGGCCGTATAGCAATGCTCGGCCGGTTTGTGAAGCCGCAATGCGCAGCCTGTTGATATCCCTCAGGCGCTGAGCCGCTCCTGCTGCCCGGCGAACTGAAGCTGATGGAAGGTGTAGTAACGCCCGCGGCGGGCCACGAGTTCGTCGTGACGCCCGCTTTCCACCACGCGCCCGCCGTCGATCACGAAGATGCGGTCCGCGTTGACGACCGTCTGCAGGCGGTGGGCGATGACCAGCGTCGTGCGGTCCATCTGCAGCGAGCGGAGTGCGCGCTGCACCTCGGCCTCGGATTCGCTGTCGAGCGCCGCCGTGGCTTCGTCCAGCAGCAGAATCGGCGCGTCCTTGAGGAAGGCGCGGGCGATGGCGATGCGCTGGCGCTGGCCGCCCGAGAGCTGGGCGCCATGCTCGCCGACGCGGCTGTTGTAGCCGCCGGCGAAGCTCATGATGAAGTCGTGCGCATGGGCGGCCTTGGCGGCGGCGACGATGTCCTCCTCGCTCGCGCCGGGGCGGCCGAAGGCGATGTTCTCGCGGATCGTGCCGGAGAACAGGAACACATCCTGGCTGACGAAGCCAATCGCCTCGCGCAGCGAGCGCAGCGAGACCTGGTTGGTCTTTTGCCCGTCGATGGCGATGGTCCCCGATTCGACCTCGTAGAAGCGCTCGATGAGGTTCATCACCGTGCTCTTGCCGCCGCCCGAGGGGCCGACCAGCGCCGTGGTCTTGCCGGCCTCGGCGACGAAGGTGAGGCCGCGCAGCACCGGCTCGTCCTGCCGGTAGCCGAAGAACACGTCGTCGAACTCGATCTGCCCGCCCTTGAGCTGGAGCTGCGGTACGCCGGGCGGGTCCTGCTCGACCGGCTTCATGTCGAGAATCTCGAACAGCATCCGCGCGCCGAGCAGGTGCGAGGTCATGTCGATGTTGAGGCGCGCGAGCCGCTTGGCGGGCTCGTAGCTGAGCAGCAGCGCGGTGATGACGGAGAAGAACTCGCCCGGCGTGCGGCCGGCGTGGAGCACGCCCCAGCCCGCATACATCACCACCAGGCCGATCGCCACGCCGCCCAGCGCTTCCATCAGCGGGCCGGACTGCGACTGGGCGCGGATCATGCGGTTCGAAGCCTTCTCGAGCGAATCGATGCGCCCGTAGATGCGCCCGCGCAGTTCCTCCTCCATGGTGAAGGACTTGATGGTGCGGATGCCCTGAAACGCCTCGATCGACTCGGTCATGATCTGCACCGCGCTGTGGAACTCGCGGGCGAAGATCTTCTGCACCTTGCGGATCAGGCTGCGCACGCCGCCCACCGCGATCGGCATCACGATGAGGCCGATCAGCGCCATGAACGGGTCCTGCACGATCATCACCGCCGTCAGGCCGACCACGGAGAGCAGGTCGCGGCCGAGGCTGGTGATGATGAGGTTCAGCACGTTGCGCGCGCCCTGCGCGCCCGCATTGAAGCGGATCATGATCTCGGCGGTGTGGTTGGCGCTGAAATAGCGCACATCCTGCGTCAGCAGCCGGTCGAGCACGCGCTTCTGGTTGTCGGCGACGATGCGGTTGCCGACCCGCGCCAGCGTCACGGCCTGCCCATAGGACGAGAAGCCCTTGATGACGCTCAGCGCCAGCACGGCCGCGGAGAGGATCCAGATCGCCGCCGTGCTCTGCTCGACGAAGATGCGGTTGATCACGTCGCCCATGAGATAGGCGAGGCCGGAGGTCGAGCCCGCCATGATGCCCATGAACACGAAGGAGATCGCGTAGCCCTTCCAGTGGCGACGGCCATCGTTCAGGAACAGGCGATGGATCGTGTCGCGGGTTTCGCGACTGATCATGTTCTTCATCGCATTGGCCAGCTTGGGCGGCAGGAACATCAGATACTTCCTTTGCAACGAAGCACGCTTGTGGGGACCTTCGGCCACAGGGTGCTCCGAAACGGCGCGTCCCATGCGGCGCGCAGCGTCGAACTCCGGCTTCATCAACGACGATCAACCGGTCTTGTCAAACGATGGGAGGTCCTAACGCAGGCGGCAGCGTCCCCGGTGTGTCGCACGCATCACGCGTCGCCGGCATTCCCTACGGGGAGCCGGCGACGCGCGTGTGAACTGGAGGCCACGGAGGGAATCGAACCCCCGTACGCGGATTTGCAGTCCGCTGCGTAACCACTCCGCCACGTGGCCAGACGGCCGGCGCGCAGCCGGGCCGAAAGACCGGGGCGCCTCATAACAGAGCCGCCCGGGATCGGCAACGGCGCATCCGTGCCGGTCCCCCGCTTCCGGGCGCCGAACCGGCCGGGCGAGGCGTTCCGCGACATTGGAAAGCTTCGAGAAGGCTTGCATTGCGCGCGCGTGTGCCGCAATCCTCCCTTCCAGTTTCCGGCCAGGAGCCGCCGCCGCCCGGCGGCTTTGTTTGCGAGGTTGTCCCAGAATGATCGATTTCGCCGAGATGCGGCGCGCCATGGTGGACGCGCAGGTGCGCGCCAACGACGTCACCGACCTCAGGATCGTTGCCGCCATGCTGGACACCCCGCGCGAGCGCTTCGTGCCGCCGGGGCTGAAGAATTTCGCCTATATCGACGAGGACCTGCTGGTGAAGCCGGGCAACCCGGCCCGCTACCTGATGGAGCCGATGGTGCTCGCCAAGCTGCTGCAGGCGGCGGAGATCGGGCCGGACGCGCTGGTGCTCGATGTCGGCGCCGCCACCGGCTATTCCACCGCCGTGCTGGCCCGGCTGGCGGGACAGGTGGTCGCGCTCGAGGAGGACGCCGAGCTCGCGGCGCAGGGCTCGAACCTGCTGGTCGAGCTCGGGCTGCTGAATGCGGCCTATGTGCAGGGGCCGATGACGGCCGGCTGGTCTGCCGAGGCGCCCTATGACGTGATCCTGCTGAACGGCTCGATCGATTCGCCGCCCGAGGCCCTGTTCGCCCAGCTCAAGCCCGAGGGGCGGCTGGTGGCGGTGGTCGGGCAGGGGCGCTCGGCCCGCGCGACGGTCTACACCAACACGCCGGGCGGCGTCGGCGCGCGCATCGTGTTCGACGCGGCGGTGCCGCCGCTGCCGGGCTTCGAGCCCCGGCCGGGCTTCGTTTTCTGAATATTTCTGATTGTGGACGGCGCGGGCGCGCGTGGCGGTGATGCGCCCCGCGCGCCCGTTCCTTATAGGGCCAGCGGCCCCGCATGGGCGCTGTGCTGTGGCCGTTCTGCCGCGTTCACGGCAAAACGTATCCGGGTGTGAACCGACCGGTTCACATGCACCGTTCGAGCCCCTATTCTGAGATTCGCATCATGCACAGAAATTGAGAGTCTCCCTTTCAAGGAGACTCCGTAGAAGTTGCGTTCTCAGGGGTTTGGGACCATGTCGCTGTCTGCTACCGGGGGCAGGATCGTCGCATTCGCGACGGTGGCGTTTGTCGTGAGTGCCCATCCGGCTCGTTCCCAAACGCTCGAGCAGTCACTCTCCGCCGCCTATATGAACAATCCGACACTGAACTCGCAGCGTGCGGCCACCCGCGCGACCGACGAGTACGTGCCGATCGCGCTGTCGGGCTACCGTCCGCAGGTGTTCGGCAGCGCCTATGTCGGCATGCAGTGGGCGGAGACGCGGGTCGACAGCGCCCAGGCGGCGGCGCTCGGCACCGGGTCGATCACCAACAACAAGACCTACCCGTCCGGCTTCGGCATCACGATCAGCCAGACCATCTATGACGGGCTGAAGACCGCGAACTCGGTCCGCGGTGCCGAATCGCAGGTGCGGGGCCAGCGCGAATTGCTGCGCAACACCGAGCAGCTCGTGCTGCTCGATGCCGCCACCGCCTATATGAACGTGCTGCAGAACAAGGCGCTGCTGGAGCTGCAGCAGCAGAACCTCGAGGCCCTGCGCGAAGAGCTGCGCGCGGCGCGCGACCGTTTCTCGGTGGGTGAGATCACCCGTACCGACGTCGCCCAGGCCGAGGCGAGCGTCGCCAATGCCGAGAGCGAGCTGGCGCTCGCCCAGTCCAACCTCAACACCTCCAACGCGGTGTTCTTCCAGGTCATCGGCCTACAGCCGACCAACCTCAAGCCGGGCCGTCCGATCGACAATCTGCTGCCGAAGTCGATGAACAGCGCGGTCCAGGACGGTCTCAGCCATCATCCGGCGGTGAAGGCGGCCGAGTTCGCGGTCGACGCCGCGCTGTCCAACGTCAAGGTGGCCGAGGCCGCGCTGTCGCCCTCGCTGACCCTGAACGGCTCGGCGGCGTCCGACTACAACAGCACGCAGAACGTGGAGCGCTCGACCTCCGCCGCGGTCGCGCTCAACCTCACCGTGCCGATCTATCAGGGCGGCGCCGAGTACGCGCAGATCCGCCAAAACAAGGAACTGCTGAGCCAGCAGCGCATCGAGGTCGACGTGAACCGCGACCAGGTCCGCGCCAATGTGGTGCAGTACTGGGGCGCGCTCGAGGCGGCCAAGGCGGCGATCGACTCCGCACAGGCCTCGGTCGCCGCGAACGAGATCGCGCTGCGCGGCGTGCGCGAGGAATGGCGCGTCGGCCAGCGCACCACGCTCGACGTGCTGAACGCGCAGACGGCGCTGTTCGACGCCCGCGCCAGCCTGGTGGTGGCGCAGCGCGACCGCGTGGTGGCCTCCTACGCGGTGCTGTCGGCGGCCGGCGGCCTGAGCGCGAGCCGCCTCAGCCTCAAGGTCACGCACTACAATCCGCAGGTGCACTACAACCAGGTCCGAGATGCCTGGATCGGCGTGCGCACCCCCGGCGGCCAGTAAGCGCCGCCGGTTCTCCCGTCCACAGTCCTGAAGGTCTGTCGGCTTGGCGCGCCGCTTGGCGCAATGCCATATTCATGAGGCGTTAACGAGTGATTCGCGTGATTCGCGCGGGTCTTCGGCGGCGCCGGTCACAATAATCGGATGCAGCGCATGTCGGTGGGTGCGAGGGGCAGCGAACCGTCGATGGAGGAGATACTCGCCTCCATCCGGCGCATCATCTCCGACGAGGTCGCGGGCGACCCGTCCCCCGCCGCTCCGGTTGCGGAAGCGGCTGCGGCGGACGCGGAATCGGTAGAGCCGGCTCCCGGCGCCGGGAAGTCCGGCCGAGCCGACGATACCTCGCCTGCTGCCGGCAGCACGCCCGAGCGGTCGCGCTCCCGCGATGCCGGACGCCGGCAGGCTGCTGCCGACGACGTTCCCGTCCAAGACGACATCTCTGCTCACGACGAGTCCGCCGCGCAGGCCGAGGCCGATACGCGTGAGGAGATGGCGCGCCCCGCCGTCGCCGGCTGGCGGCGCGAGAGCGCGGTGGGCATGCGCCTCGCCGCGATGCGCTCCTCGGCTTCCGAGGCCGAATCCTCCCTTCGCCCGCGTGCTGCCGAGGCCGCCGCGCGCGGCTATGCGCCCTCGCGCGGTGTGCCGGCTGGCGGACAGGGCTATTCCACCTACGCGCCGGTCGGGCGGGCTCCGGCGGCCGATCCTTTCGCCGCGCGTTCGCGCCTGCCCGGTTCGGCCCGCGCCTCCGGCGCGGCGCAGCGCGCACCGGCACCCGCCGCGGAGCCGTCTCCCGAGCCGGCCGCCGGCGAGGAGATGGACTTCGAGCGGCCTTTCTCCTCGGCGCTGGCCGACCTCGCCATGGTCGAGCGGGCGGTGCAGGCCGAACTCGCCGCAGTGGCCGTCGGCTCGGACGTCGACGCCGATAGCGACACGGACATCGTCGAGGCCGAGGAGGCTGGAGCTCTCGAGCTCGAGGCCGACCCCGTCGACGTCGAGACCTCCGACGAAGATGCCCGCGAGGACGCCGGCGACGTGATGGCCGCCGTCCCGGATGATGCCGAATCTGATCCTTTCGAAGCGCCGCCCGCCGAGGCGGCGAGTTTCGCTGCCCGAACCGCCACGGAGGCCGCCGACATGCAGGTGAACCCGAAGTCCGCCGCGGCTCAGCCCGCCGCCGTCCAGCGTACCGCCGAGCCGGCGGAGGAGCGCCGCTCGGCGGAGTTCCGGCCGTCCGAGACCGGCGCGTCCTTCCCGCGTGCGGCCGAGCGTTCCGCCCCGGTGCGTCCGGCTGCGGAGGCGGCGTCGGGGCCGCTTGCCGATGCGGTCCGCGAGCGTCTCGTCTCGGGAGCGACCAACAACGCCGTCTCGGCCGCCTTCGGTTCGCTGGCGCGCACGGTCGCCTCAAACTCCCGGACGGTGGACGACCTCGTCGCCGAGGCGGTGCGTCCGATGCTGAAGGAATGGCTCGACGAGCACCTGCCGGAGCTGGTGGAGCGACTCGTGCGCGCCGAGATCGAGCGCGTCGCCCGCCAGGGGCAGTAAGCAGTTCGGGTTACGGCGGCCCGATCCTCCGAGGTCGGCCGCTGCTTCGATGGCGAGGGGCAGGCGAGGGCACTCTGCTCTTTCCAGTGGTCATCTTGACGCTGGGCTGCGCATCGCGGCTCGTTGTGCGCGTCGACGGCTGACAGCCGCCCCGTGGGTGTCCCACCCCGCGTGAGCGGCCGGGCGTCTCAGGGCGTCGCTCATTCTCTCCATCAAGACAAAATCATCCCCGCCGGCGCGTTTTGCCGCTCCGACGCAGCGTATGCGCGGCTTCATGGCGCGGCGCGAGTTGACTTGAGCGACCGGCTCCGCTTTCTCTCGCTCCCGTTCCAAATGAGGTGCCGGAGCCATCATGCTCGACAACAGGTTCGATCCCGCCGCCGTCGAAGACCGCATCTACCAGGCCTGGGTGGACGCCGAGGCGTTCAAGGCCGGGCGTGCGGAGCGGGTAGGGGCCGAGCCCTATTGCATCGTCATCCCGCCGCCCAATGTCACCGGCTCGCTCCATATGGGGCACGCGCTCAACAACACGCTGCAGGACATCCTCTGCCGCTTCGAGCGCATGCGCGGCAAGGACGTGCTGTGGCAGGTCGGCACCGACCATGCGGGCATCGCCACCCAGATGGTGGTCGAGCGCCAGCTCGCCGAGCGCCAGCTTCCCGGCCGCCGCGACATGGGCCGCGCCGCCTTCGTCGAGAAGGTCTGGGCGTGGAAGGAAGAATCGGGCGGCACCATCATCAACCAGCTCAAGAAGCTCGGCGCCTCCTGCGACTGGTCGCGCGAGCGCTTCACCATGGATGAGGGGCTCTCGCGCGCGGTCCTCAAGGTGTTCGTCCGGCTCTACAAGGAAGGGCTGATCTACAAGGACAAGCGGCTCGTGAACTGGGACCCCAAGTTCCAGTCCGCGATCTCCGACCTCGAGGTGCTGCAGGTCGAGGTGAAGGGCCATCTCTGGCACTTCCGCTACCCGCTGGCGGACGGCGTCACCTATGAGCACCCGATCGTGTTCGACGAGAACGACCAGCCGGTCGAGTTCGAGACCCGCGACTACATCGTCGTCGCCACCACGCGCCCGGAGACCATGCTCGGCGATACCGCGGTCGCGGTGCATCCCGAGGACCCGCGCTACCAGGGCCTGGTCGCGGCGGGGGCGAAGGTGCGCCTGCCGCTGGTCGGCCGCCTGATCCCGATCGTCGCCGACGAATATTCCGACCCGACCAAGGGCACCGGCGCGGTGAAGATCACCCCGGCGCACGACTTCAACGACTTCGAGGTCGGCCGCCGCCACGAGCTGGCGATGATCAACGTGCTCGATTCCGAGGCGCGGCTCACGCTGGTCGGCAACGGCGATTTCCTCGACGGCGTCCAGCCGGGCCCGGACCTCGACATCGTGCTCGGCCTCGACGGCCAGAGCCGCGAGGCGGCGCGCAAGGCGATCGTCGCGCTTATGGAGGAGCGCGGCCTGCTCGACCAGATCGAGCCGCACGCCCACACCGTGCCGCATGGCGACCGCTCCAACGTCGTGATCGAGCCCTGGCTCACCGACCAGTGGTATGTCGACGCCCACACGCTGGCCCAGCCGGCGCTGGCGGCGGTGCGCGAGGGGCGCACCACCTTCGTGCCGAAGAACTGGGAGAAGACCTATTTCGAGTGGCTGGAGAACATCCAGCCCTGGTGCATCTCGCGCCAGCTCTGGTGGGGCCACCAGATCCCGGCCTGGTACGGGCCGGACGGCTCGGTCTTCGTCGAGGAGACCGAGGAGGAGGCGGTGGCCGCCGCGCTGGCGCACTGCGTGCAGAACGGCATCGTCACCGACGAGGAGGCGCGCGCGCTGGCGGCGGACGCGGACCGGCGCGCCGCCCTCATCACCCGCGATGAGGACGTGCTGGACACCTGGTTCTCCTCGGCGCTGTGGCCGTTCTCGACGCTGGGCTGGCCGGACGAGACGGCGGAGCTGAAGCGCTACTACCCGACCTCGGTGCTGATCACCGGCTTCGACATCATCTTCTTCTGGGTCGCCCGGATGATGATGATGGGCCTGCACTTCATGGACGGCGAAGTGCCCTTCAAGGACGTCTACATCCACGCCCTCGTCCGCGACGAGAAGGGCGCCAAAATGTCGAAGTCGAAGGGCAACGTCATCGACCCGCTCGACCTGGTGGCGACCTACGGCGCCGACGCGCTGCGCTTCACCCTGGCGGCGATGGCGGCGCAGGGGCGCGACATCAAGCTCGCCACCTCGCGCGTCGAGGGCTACCGCAACTTCGCGACCAAGCTGTGGAACGCCGCCCGCTTCGCCGAGATGAACGGCTGCAAGCGCGACCCCTCCTTCCGGCCGCGCAACGCGGAATCGACGCTGAACCGCTGGATCCTCGGCGAGATGCAGAAGACCAGCGCCGAGATCACGCAGGCGCTGGAGGCGTACAAGTTCAACGAGGCGGCCGGCGCGGCCTACCGCTTCGTGTGGAACATCTTCTGCGACTGGTACCTCGAGCTCGCCAAGCCCGTCTTCATGAGCCCGGGCGGCGGCTGGAAGGAGGAAACGCGGGCGACCACCGCCTTCGTGCTCGACGAGATCCTGAAGATGCTGCACCCCTTCATGCCCTTCCTCACCGAGGAGCTGTGGGGCCTGACGGGCGATGCCGGCGCGCCGCGCGCCACCATGCTGGCGCTGGCGGAATGGCCCGCGCCCGCGGGGCTGGAGGCGGCGGGCGCCGAGGCCGAGCTCGGCTGGCTGATCGACCTCGTGGCCGAGATCCGCTCGGTGCGGGCGGAGATGAACGTGCCCGCCGGCGCCCAGCTTCCGCTGGTGCTGGTCGGCGCGGGCGAGGAGACGCGCGACCGGGTGGTGATCTGGCACGATGCGCTCACCCGGCTCGCCCGGCTGTCGAGCGTCGTGTTCGAGCCCGAGGCGCCGGCCGGCTCGGCTCAGATCGTGGTGCGCGGGGAGACCGTCGCGCTGCCGCTCGCCGGCTTCATCGACATGGAGGCGGAAGCCGCGCGCCTCACCAAGGAGCTGAAGAAGGCGGCGGACGACATTGCCCGCGTCGACGCCAAGCTCGGCAATGCCGACTTCATCCGCCGGGCGCCGGAAGAGGTGATCGAGGAGCAGCGCGAGCGGCGCGAGGGTGCCGAGGCGCGCGCCGCCAAGATCCGCGAGGCGCTCTCGCGCCTGGGCAAGGCCGCCTGACGCGGCGGCCTTCACGACGGACGGAAGGGCGGGCGGGGGGCTGAATGCCGTTCATCGAAAGCTTCGATCCGGGCGACTTCCTCTCGACGCTCATCAGCCTGGCGGTGGCATTCGCCCTCGGCACGCTGATCGGCGCTGAGCGCCAGTTCCGCCAGCGCACGGCCGGGCTGCGCACCAACGTGCTGGTGGCGCTCGGCGCCTGCCAGTTCGTGGACATGGCGATGCACCTCACCGGGCCCGAGGGCGCGGTGCGCGTGATCGCCTATGTGGTCTCGGGCATCGGCTTCCTCGGCGCCGGCGTCATCATGAAGGACGGCGCGAACATACGCGGGCTGAACACGGCGGCGACGCTGTGGTGCTCGGCCGCGGTGGGCGCCTGCGCCGGCGCGGACCTGATCGCGCAGGCGGCGCTGCTCACGGCGTTCGTCCTCGCCGGCAACACGACGCTGCGCCCGCTCGTCGGCGCCCTGGAGCGCGCGCCGCGTACCCCGGAATCGACCGAGGCGACCTATGGCGTGAGCGTGGTGGCGCAGGCCGGCGAGGCGGCCGGGCTGCAGGGCCGGCTGTCCGACTTATTGGAAGCGGCGCAGTTTCCGGTCGACGCGATCGAGCCGCAGAACCGGCCGGACGGCAAGGTCGAGCTCCGCGCGACGCTCATCAACACGTCGGTGAGCCTCAAGGAACTCGATGCGGCCCTCGCCCGCGTGCGTGGGCTGGACGGCGTCGCCTCCGCGACCTGGACCCGCAGCGCGTCGGATTGAGCGCGGCTTACCCGGGAGGGCGCACCGCTGCCGGGAGTGTCCGTCCGCGCGGGCGTCTCAGGAGGCTTGGTTCTGGCCGGAGAGGCCGGGGCTCGCGGGCGCGGCCTGCTTCAGCAGGCTCTCCATCCGGTCGAGCTCGGCGCGCAACCTCTCGATGACGTCGGCGGCTTCGGAGAGTTCGTCCTCGACCTTGTCGCGACGGAAGCTGTCAATGTCGGCCGCCATGGCCCGCAGTCGTTCGACGATGTTGCCGCTCGTCATGATGCTCTCCAGAACCGGCTTTTTCGGCCGACAAAGGGCTCTATTCCCGGCCCGAGCAGCTATCGCGAATTTGTGACCGGACCGCAACAGTGTCACGCATTCGCAACCATATGAAGAGGCGGCGGGCCGCACGCCCCGAAGCCGCCACAAACCGGCACGAAATCCGACTGATAGACGGAGGAGAGTGGTGTCCGGGCGCGGTTGCCCGTGTGAAACCTCCGCGCCGGGATGTGTGATCAAGAATGGACGCCAGGACCATTATCGACAAGCGGAGCCTGCCGAGCCGTCATGTGACGGAAGGCCCGGCGCGCGCCCCGCACAGGTCCTATCTCTACGCCATGGGCCTGACCAAGGAGCAGATCCACCAGCCGCTGGTGGGCGTCGCTTCCTGCTGGAACGAGGCCGCGCCGTGCAACATCGCGCTGATGCGCCAGGCGCAGGCGGTGAAGAAGGGCGTTTCCGCCGCCAGCGGCACCCCGCGCGAGTTCTGCACCATCACCGTCACCGACGGCATCGCCATGGGCCACGAGGGCATGAAGGCCTCGCTCGCCTCGCGCGAAGTCATCGCCGACAGCGTCGAGCTGACCATGCGCGGGCACGCTTATGACGCGCTGATCGGCCTCGCCGGCTGCGACAAGTCGCTGCCCGGCATGATGATGGCGATGCTGCGCCTCAACGTGCCGTCGATCTTCATCTATGGCGGCTCGATCCTGCCCGGCTCGTTCCGCGGCCAGCCGGTCACCGTTCAGGACCTGTTCGAGGCGGTCGGCAAGCATTCGGTCGGCGCCATGTCGGGCGACGATCTCGACGAGCTCGAGCAGGTGGCGTGCCCCTCGGCCGGCGCCTGCGGCGCGCAGTTCACCGCCAACACCATGGCGACCGTCTCCGAGGCGATCGGCCTCGCGCTGCCCTATTCGGCCGGAGCGCCGGCGCCCTACGAGATCCGCGACCGGTTCTGCATGGCGGCGGGCGAGCAGGTGATGGACCTCCTCGCCAAGAAGATCCGCCCGCGCGACATCGTCACGCTGAAGGCGCTGGAGAACGCGGCGACCGTGGTCGCGGCCTCGGGCGGCTCCACCAACGCCGCGCTGCACCTGCCGGCGATGGCCCACGAGGTGGGCATCAAGTTCGACCTGTTCGACGTCGCCGAAATCTTCCGGCGCACGCCTTACATCGCCGACCTCAAGCCCGGCGGGCGCTATGTCGCCAAGGACATGTTCGAGGTGGGCGGCATTCCGCTGCTGATGAAGACGCTGCTGGAGCACGGCTTCCTGCACGGCGACTGCATGACCGTGACCGGCCGCACCATCGCCGAGAACCTGGCCTCGGTGAAGTGGAACCCGCATCAGGATGTGGTGCGCCCGGCGAACGATCCCATCACCCCCACCGGCGGCGTGGTCGGGCTCCAGGGCAATCTCGCGCCGGACGGGGCGATCGTGAAGGTCGCGGGGCTGAAGAACCAGCGGTTCTCCGGCCCGGCGCGCTGCTTCGACGGCGAGGAGGCCTGCTTCGAGGCGGTGACCAACCGCGCCTATGAGGAAGGCGAGGTGCTGGTGATCCGCTATGAGGGGCCGAAGGGCGGCCCCGGCATGCGCGAGATGCTGGCGACCACCGCCGCTCTTTACGGCCAGGGCATGGGCGACAAGGTCGCGCTCATCACCGACGGCCGTTTTTCCGGCGCCACGCGGGGCTTCTGCATCGGCCATGTCGGGCCGGAGGCGGCGGTCGGCGGCCCGATCGGGCTGATCCGCGACGGCGACATCATTTCCATCGACGCGATCGAGGGCACGCTCGACGTGGCGCTTTCGGACGAGGAACTCGCCGCCCGCAAGGCGGCGTGGGCGCCGCGTCCGTCGCCCGTGGGCTCGGGGGCCATCTGGAAGTTCGCGCAGGCCGTGGGGCCCGCCCGTGAGGGCGCGGTCACCCATCCCGGCGGCGCGGCTGAGACATCGTGCTATGCGGATATCTGAGCGACTCCCCCTTTCCGTCCTCAAGGGCGTGATCGTGGCGTCCGCGATGGCGGCCACGCTCGTCCCCGTGGCCGCATTCGACGGCTCGACCAACGGCACCGGCACTACCGATGCCGCGCTGCCGGTCACGCCCGGCGGTGCGCGCCCGCTCGAGGAGATGGTGCGCCTCGGCACCCAGGCGCTGCGCTCGGGCGAGACCGAGAAGGGCATCGATTCCCTGCGCTACGCGGCCGACCAGGGTCATGCCGGCGCGCAGTGGAAGCTCGGGCGCATGTATGCCGAGGGCGAGGGCGTCGAGCGCAACGACATCAAGGCGTTCCAGTATTTCAGCCAGATCGCCAACATGCACGCCGACGACAACCCGGCGACGCCGCAGGCCCGCTTCGTGGCGGACGCCTTCGTGGCGCTGGGCGGCTATTATCTGGTCGGCATTCCCAACACCAAGATCCACCGCGACACGAGCCGGGCGCGCGACATGTTCGCCTATGCCGCCTCCTATTTCGGCGACCCGGACGCGCAGTACCATCTGGCCCGGCTCTATATCGACGGCGACGGCGTGCGGCGCGACCCGCGCTTCGCCGCCCGCTGGCTCGGCCTCGCCGCGCATAAGGGCCAGTACCAGGCGCAGGCGGCGCTGGGCGGGCTGCTGTTCAAGGGCGACGACGGCGTGCCCCGCCAGGCGGCGCAGGGCCTGATGTGGCTCACGCTGGCACGCGACGCGGCGGCCGGTCCGGACGACAAATGGGTCGTCGACCTCTATGACGACGCCTTCGCCTCGGCGACGCCGGACGAGCGGTCCATGGCTCTCGTCTACCTCGAGAAGTACATGAAGATCGCCCGTTGAGCGACTGGCAACGCTCGGTTTTTAACAGAAATCAGCTGCCCAGGCCGAGCTCCGCCCAGACCGGGACGTGATCGGACGGCTTCTCCCAGCTCCGCACTTCCTTGTCGACGCCCACCGCCTTGAGCCGGTCGGCGGCCTGCGGAGAGAGCAGCAGGTGATCGATGCGGATGCCGTTGTTCTTCTGCCAGGCGCCGGCCTGGTAGTCCCAGAAGCTGTAGATGCCGCCCTCGTCGGTCGTCGCGCGCACCGCGTCGGTGAGGCCGAGATTGAGAAGCTCGCGGAAGGCGCTGCGCGTCTCGGGCAGGAACAGCGCGTCGTTCACCCACATCTCCGGCCGCGCCGCGTCCTTCGCCTCGGGGATGACGTTGTAGTCGCCGCACACGACCAGCGGTTCCTCGAGCGTCAGGCGCTCGGCGATATGGGCCTTGAGCCGCTCCATCCAGCCGAGCTTGTAGGGGTACTTGTCCGTGCCGACCGGGTTGCCGTTGGGCAGGTAGATGCCGCACACGCGCACGACGCCCTCAGGGGTCGAGACCACCACCTCGATGAAGCGCGACTGCACGTCGCCATCGCCGCCGGGCAGGCCGGTGTTCATCTCGTCGAAGGGCAGGCGCGAGAGTACGGCGACGCCGTTGAAGCCCTTCTGCCCGTGGACGGCGACGTTGTAGCCCGCTTGCTCGAACGCCTCGCGCGGGAACTGGTCGTCCTGACACTTGATCTCCTGCAGGCACACCACGTCCGGCCGGGTCTCGTTCAGCCAGGCGAGCGTGTTCTCGAGACGGAGCCGGACGGAATTGACGTTCCAGGTGGCGATGCGCATCGGCGGGCACTCCGGGCGGGCGCTCGGGAAGGATTCGCCGGCACTCTACAGCACAGGCAGCAGCCGGCGCACGATCAGCGCCGAGGAAAGCGCCACCTCGTCCACGAATTGCCGGAAATCGAAACGGGATTCGTGCCCGGCGAGGTCGGACAGTGCACGCACCACCAGCCATGGCACGCCGAAGGCGGCGCAGGTTTGCGCCATGGCCGCGCCCTCCATCTCGACCGCGAGCCCGCCGAGCTCGCCGAACAGGCGCTCGCGCATGGCTTCGCTGCCGACGAACTGGTCGCCCGTGAGCACGCGCCCGAAGTGGAGACGCGGCGGGCGGCTGCCCTCGCCGGCGGTGAGGGGGCTGAGCTCGAGATCGGCGAGGGCCGCGCGCACGCGCTCCATCAGCGCGGCATCGGCGGCGTGGCCAAGCTCCTCATGCGGGCTGAAGAAGGGCAGGTGCCCGGCCTGGTAGACGGTGAACCCGTCCGCCGTGGTGTAGCCCGCATCGTGCTGGACCACATGGTCGGCGACCACCACGTCGCCGATGGCGAGCGCCGGGTCGAGCCCGCCGGCGATGCCGGAGAACAGCACCAGGCGGCAGTCGTAGCGCTCGATCAGCAGGGTGGCGGCGATGGCCGCGTTGACCTTGCCCATGCCGGCCTGCGCCAGCACCACCTTGTGCCCGTCGAGCCGACCGGCATGGAAGCGCATGCCGGCGGCGTCGGAGATGTCCGCGTGGTCGAGATTGTCGGCGAGAAAGGCGAGTTCCTGAGGAATGGCGCAGAGAACGCCGACCGGCCCGCTCACAGCGCGAAGCTGGTGCCGCAGCCGCAGGAAGCGGTGGCGTGCGGGTTCTCGATGCGGAACGAGGCGCCCATCAGGTCGTCGACGAAGTCGATATGCGAGCCCGACATATATTCCAGCGACACCGGATCGATCACCACCCGCGCCCCGCGTTCGTCGATCAGCACGTCGTCCGCCTCGCGCTCGCGGGTGATGTCGAACTTGTACTGGAAGCCGGAGCAGCCGCCGCCTTCCACGCTGACGCGCAGCATGCTCTCGGCCGGCTCGGCCGACAGAATTTCGGCGATACGCTTCGCGGCGCTGGCGGTGACGCCGACGGAAAGGGACAGCGGGGCCGCCGTCTCGGGAGAGACGGGCGGGCTCGACGCGTTCGCGCCCTGTGTGCTTGCGCTCATGTCGCGGGCCTTCGGGTTGAATATGACTTGCCCGAATAGTTAAGTGCTGGCGGCCCCGAGTCAAAGGGGCATTCTGCAAGGGAGATCCGCGCATGGCGGTGGCCGGAGCCGAGCCGCGCGCGGCGTGGGCGTCGCGGGCGGAGGAAAGCCGGGGTCGGCTGTTCGCCGAGCCGGAAAGCGACGGGCGCAGCGCCTTCCGCCGCGATGCGGACCGCATCATCCATTCGTCCGCGTTCCGGCGGCTGGCCTACAAGACGCAGGTCTTCTCGTACCACGAGGGCGACCATTACCGCACCCGGCTGACCCATACGCTGGAGGTGGTGCAGGTAGCGCGCTCGCTGGCGCGGGCGCTCGGGCTCGACGAGGACCTCGCCGAGGCGCTGGCGCTGGCGCACGATCTCGGCCATCCGCCCTTCGCCCATGCCGGCGAGCGGGTGCTCGACGCGTGCATGAAGGCCTATGGCGGGTTCGACCACAACGCGCAGTCGCTGCGGGTGGTGACGCGGCTGGAGAGCCGCTACCCGGCCTTCGACGGGCTCAACCTCTCCTGGGAGACGCACGAGGGAATCGTCAAGCACAACGGCCCGGTGGCGGGGCCGTTGCCGCATGCCATGGCCGTCCATGCCGAGCGGCAGGACCTGTGGCTGTGGAGCTGGCCGGGCGCCGAGGCGCAGGTGGCGGCGATCGCCGACGACATCGCCTATGACGTGCACGACCTCGACGACGGGTTGAGGGCCGGGCTGTTCACCGTGGACGAGATCGCCGACCTGCCGCTGGTCGGCGACATCATCGCCGAGATCGCGGTGCGCTGGCCCGACCTCGACGCCTCGCGCTTCATCCATGAGATCGGCCGGCGGATGATCACGGCGCTGATCGAGGATGTGGTGGGGGAGACCCGCCGGCGCTTAGCCGCCGCTGCGCCGGGCTCCTCGGACGAGGTGCGCCGCCACGAGGGGGCGGTCGTCGCCTTCTCCGCGCCGTTCGCCGAGGCGGAGCGGGCGATCAAGGCCTTCCTGTTCCCGCGCATGTACCGCCATCCGCGCGTGATGCGCGAGATGGAAGCCGCCGGCGAGGTGGTGCGCGCCCTGTTCACCCGCTACATGGCCGACCCCTCGGCACTGCCGCCGGAGTGGCGGGCCGGCATCGAGGGGCGGGCGGAGGACGGGCGCGCGCGACGGATCGCCGATTTCCTCGCCGGCCAGACCGATCGCTATGCGTTGGCGGAATATGCGCGGCTCTTTGACAGGGCACCGGAACTGCGGTAGCGGCAGCGGCCCCATCTGGCCTCAGATATGGCCTCCGTTGTGACCGCGGATGCGGTCCCCCATTTCGGCCTGCCGTGCCGGGAGCGTCTCCTCATGAATCTGTTCGCGACCTTCGCCGATCACGTCCGCTCTGCCGTCGAAGAGCTCGCCCGCGAAGGCACGCTGCCGGCGGATGTCGATGTGACGCGCGTGGTCGTCGAACCGCCGCGCGACGCCAGCCATGGCGACCTCGCCACCAATGCGGCGATGGTGCTGTCGAAGGAGGCGCGCATGAAGCCGCGCGACCTCGCCGAGAAGATCGCCGGCAAGCTCAGCGCGGTGGCTGGCGTGGCCGGGGTGGAGGTGGCCGGGCCGGGCTTCATCAACATCGCGCTCGACGCTTCCTACTGGCCGCGCGTGATCGCGGCGGTGCTGACGCAGGGCCTCGAGTTCGGCCGCGCGGACATCGGCGGGGGCACGTCGATCAACGTCGAATACGTCTCGGCCAACCCGACCGGGCCGATGCATGTGGGCCATTGCCGCGGCGCGGTGTTCGGCGACGCGCTGGCGAATTTGCTCGCCTTCGCCGGCTGGAGCGTGACGCGCGAATACTACATCAACGACGCCGGGGCGCAGGTCGACGTGCTGGCCCGCTCGGCCTTCCTGCGCTACCGCGAGGCGCTGGGCGAGACCATCGCCATCCCCGAGGGCCTCTATCCGGGCGACTATCTGGTGCCGGTGGGCAAGGCACTGGTGGTGAAGTACGGCCGCACGCTGCTCGAGCGGGACGAGGCGGACTGGCTGCCGGCGGTGCGCGCCATCGCCATCGATTCCATGATGGCGATGATCCGCGACGACCTCGCCGCGCTGAACATCCATCACGACGTGTTCTTCTCCGAGCGCACGCTGCACGAGCGCGCGGCCGGCAATGCGAGCGTCATCGACCGGCTGCTGGCCGAGCTGCGGGCGCGCGACCTCGTCTATGAGGGGCGCCTCGCGCCGCCCAAGGGGCAGCCTGTGGAGGACTGGGAGGACCGTGAGCAGACCCTGTTCCGCGCCACCCTGTTCGGCGACGACGTCGACCGTCCGCTGATGAAGTCGGACGGCGCCTACACCTATTTCGCGGCCGACATCGCCTACCACAAGAACAAGTTCGACCGCGGCTTCACCCGCATGATCGACGTGTGGGGCGCCGACCATGGCGGCTACGTCAAGCGCATGCAGGCGGCTGTGAAGGCGGCGAGCGACGGCGCGGCGAGCCTCGACGTCGAACTGTGCCAGCTCGTGCGGCTGCTGCGCAATGGCGAGCCGGTGAAGATGTCGAAGCGGGCAGGGGACTTCGTGACCCTGCGCGAGGTGGTCGACGAGGTCGGCCGCGACGCGGTGCGCTTCATGATGGTCAACCGCAAGAACGACGCGGTGCTCGATTTCGACCTCGCCAAGGTGATCGAGCAGAGCAAGGACAACCCGGTCTTCTACGTCCAGTACGCCCATGCGCGGGCGCATTCGATCCTGCGCAACGCGAAGGAGGCGTTCGCCGATCTGCCGCCGTCGGCCTCCGCCTTCACCGAGGCGCCGCTGGAGATGTTGGGCGACGAAGGGGAAGTCGCGATCGCCAGGCTGATCGCCAACTATCCGCGACTTGTCGAGCAAGCCTCGATCGCGCGCGAGCCGCACCGGCTCGCCTTCTACCTCTACGATCTTGCCAGTGCGCTGCATGCACAGTGGAATCGCGGCAAAGACTTGCCTCATTTACGCTTCATTATCGAAGATGATCGAAAACTGACTTATGCGCGGTTGGCACTCGTTCACGCCGTCGCGCTGGTCATCGCTTCAGGACTTTCCATTCTTGGGGTCGGTGCTCCTGAAGAAATGCGGTGAGCGTGCCGCGCGAATTCTCGCGCCCGCCGCCGCCGTACCGCCGCCTCCCACCCGGGGGCGAGGTTTCGAGACGCAGCGAACAGGTTCGGTGATATGGGCAACGATACGATGCGTAATCGGCAGGATTCTTCGGCCGAGGATCCGCTTGCCGAACTCGCACGCCTCATGGGCCAGGAAGACGAGTTCGCCGACCTTCTGAAGAAGGCGCAGGCCTCCGCGCCGCCGGCTGGCGCTCCCGCCCGTCCGCGCCCCGCGGCGCCGGCGCCCGGAGCCGGCAGTGCCGGCGCCGCGCCCCGCGCGCCGATGCCCCCGCGCCCCGCCGCTCCCGCGCCGCGCCCGGCCGCGCCCTCCCGTCCCGCTACGCCGGGGCCGTTCTCCGGGCTTGCCGCCGACTTCCGCTCCGAGCCCCGGGTCGACGCGCCGGCGCGTCCGCGCACCGAGCGCTCGTCGCTGGAGGACACGGCGCGCGATCTCAATCGCAGCCTGCGCCCCGAGCGCCCGGCCGCTCCCGCGCCGCGTGCCCCCGAGCCCAGGGCCCCAGAGCCGCGTGCTCCGGAACCGCGCGCTCCCGAGCCGCGTGCGCCTGAAGCGCGTTCGGCGCCCGCCTCCGAGCAGCCGCCCTTCCTGCCGCCGCGTCCGCGCCCGACCGAGTCGGCGACGCGCGCGCCCGCTCCGTCCCCGCGCCCGACCGAGCCGGCGGCGCGCGCCCCCGCGCCGTCCCCGCGCCCGACCGATCGCGGCGCGATCTCCGACGGCGCGGCCGACGCGATCTCGCGCGCCCTGTCCGAGCCGTTCGACCTCGGCGACGATCTCGGCCATCCCGCGCCGCGCGCCGATGCCTACCGCACCGAGCCGCCGCCGCCCGACCGCCCGCTGCCGTCCTGGATGGCGCGCAGCGCCGCCGAGCAGGCCTCGAGCGCGCGCGCCCCGTCTGCTACCCCCGATTTCGGCGCCGGCGACGATGCCTATGACTATGGCCGTTCCGCGCTGGAAGGCGACGGCTACGAGGCGCAGGAAGGCGTCGACCAGACCTATGAGGTCGAGGCCGACGAGGAGCCGCGCCGTCGCGGCCGCAGCCGGCTGGTTATGGTCGGCGGCCTGGTCGTGGTCGCCGTTGCCGCCACCGCCGGCGTCTACGCCTACATGTCCGGCCCGAGCGTCACCACCGTCAACGGCGAGCCGCCGGTGATCCATGCCGACCAGGGTCCGAACAAGGTCGTGCCCGACAAGCCGCCGCAGGATCAGGCGAGCGAGGGCCAGAAGCTGATCTATGACCGCGTCGGCGGCGCCCCGACCACGGGCAATGAGAAGGTCGTCTCCAGCGAGGAGCAGCCGGTCGACATGTCGCAGGCCGCCCAGCCGCAGCCGCGCGTGATCCAGACCACGCCCGGCAATGGGCAGGCCAGTTCCGGCCAGCAGGCCGCCGCGCCCGCTCCCTCCGACATGACCGAGCCGAAGCGCGTGCGCACGCTGACCGTCCGCGCGGACGGCACCATCGTCGACGACGCCTCGCCCTCGCCCTCGCCGATGCCCACGGACAGCCCGTCCGCGGTCGAATCCTCGGTCCAGCCGACCGCCTCCACGCCCATCGCGCTGAGCCCCGGCTCTGGCGCGCCGGTCTCGACCGATCCGACGCCGATGTCCAACACGCCGTCGATCGTGCCGAACGTCCCGCTGCCGCCGACCCGCGTCGCGGCGGTGCCCTCGACCGACAACACCCCGCCGGCCCCGGCGGCGACCTCCGAGCCCGCGCCGGCCGGCACCTATGTGGTGCAGGTCGCCTCGGTCCGCTCCGAGGCCGAGGCGCAGGCCACCTGGAAGTCGATGCAGGCGAAGTATCCCGGCATCCTCGGCAGCCAGCAGGTCGCCATCCGTCGCGCCGATCTGGGCGATCGCGGCATCTACTACCGCACCCAGGTGGGCTCGTTCGCGAGCCGCGACGAGGCGAACAATCTGTGCCAGGCGCTGCGCTCCCAGGGCGGCGACTGCATGGTCCAGCGTAACTGACCGCCGGCCCGACCCGATGACTTCCCGTGCGGCGCCGCGCGCCTTCATCACCGGCTGCGCCGGGGCCCGCCTGTCGGCGCAGGAAACCGATTTCCTGCGCGAGGCGCGCCCCTGGGGGCTGATCTTGTTCCGGCGCAATGTCGAGACGCCCGAGCAGGTGGCGGCGCTGGTTTCCGCCTTCCGCGACATCGGCGGCCGGCCCGAGGCGCCGGTGCTGATCGACCAGGAGGGCGGGCGCGTGCAGCGTCTGGGCCCGCCGCACTGGCCGGCCTATCCGCCCGCCGGCACCTTCGCCGCCATCGCCGAGGCGGGCGAGGGCGAGCGCGCCGTCGAGGCCGCCCGGCTCGGGGCGCGGCTGATGGCGGAGGACCTCGCCGCGCTCGGCATCAATGTCGACTGTGTCCCCTGCGCGGACCTGCGCCTGCCCGAGGGCCACGGCATCATCGGCGACCGTGCCTATGGCGCGACGCCGGACGAGGTGGTCCCGCTGGCCCGCGCGGTCGCCGAGGGCATGATGAGCGGCGGCGTGCTGCCGGTGCTCAAGCACATTCCCGGCCACGGGCGCGCCCGCGCCGACAGCCATCTCAGCCTGCCCGTGGTGGAGACGCCGCGCGCGGTGCTGGAGGCGACCGACTTCGAGCCGTTCCGCCGCCTGAACGACCTGCCGCTCGGCATGACCGCCCATGTGGTCTATGCCGCGATCGACGCCGAACGCCCCGCCACCACCTCGCGCCGGATGATCGAGGAGATCATCCGTGGCGAGATCGGCTTCGATGGCGCGCTGATGAGCGACGATCTTTCCATGGGCGCGCTCAAGGGTTCGCTGGCCGATCGCGCCGAGGCCTCCTTCGCCGCCGGCTGCGACCTCGCCCTGCACTGCAACGGCGATTTCGCGGAGATGCGCGAGGTCGCCTCGCGCTCGCCGCTTCTCGCCGGCGAGGCGGCACGACGCTGCGAGGCGGCGCTGGCCCGGCTCGCCCAGCCGCATAAAATCGAACAAGCGCAGGCGCGCGCTCGTTTTTCGGATATGATCGCGGCATCCTAAACGTCAGCCGCGATCTTCCATGGAACAGAGCCAATTCGCTTTCGAAGCGGACGCCCTACGCCGGACGGGCGAGCCTTCGCTCGTCGTGGACGTCGACGGCTTCGAAGGGCCGCTCGACCTGCTGCTCGCGCTCGCCCGCACGCAGAAGGTGGACCTGGCGCGCATCTCCATCCTGGAACTCGCCGAGCAGTATCTCGTCTTCATCGAGGAGGCGCGGCGCATCCGGCTGGAGCTGGCGGCCGACTATCTCGTCATGGCGGCGTGGCTCGCCTATCTGAAATCGCGGCTGCTGCTGCCCGAGCCGCCTCGCGAGGAGGGGCCGAGCGCGGCCGATCTCGCCGCCGACCTCACCGAGAGGCTGCGCCGGCTGGAGCGGATCCGCGGCGCCGCCGCCCATCTCGCCACGCGCGACCGCATCGGCCATGAGGTGTTCGGGCGCGGCGCGCCGGAGCCGCTGCGCAGCGAGGGAACGCCGGTCTATGAGGCGACGCTGTACGACCTGCTCTCCGCCTATGGCGCGCAGCGCCAGAAGATGGCGCTCTCGCGCGTGCGCTTCGCGCCGCGCAACGTCATTCCCCTCGCCGACGCCCGCGAGCGGCTGGAGCGGCTGATCGGCCGGCTGGCCCTGGGCGGGGAATGGGCGCGGCTCGACGGCTTCCTGCTGAACTGGATGGCCGACCCGAAGATGCGCGCCACCGCGCTCGCCTCCGGCTTCTCGGCGAGCCTGGAAATGGTGCGCGAGGGGCTGATCGACGTGCAGCAGGAAGCGCCCTTCGCCCCGATCTGGATCCGCAGCCGGACCGAGGGGCGGGCGCGCGAAGCCTCGGACAATTCTTCGGACGGGGAGGACGCATGAGCGCCGAAGCGGCGCGCGTGCCGCACGACGTCCATGGCGCTTCCGGGCAGGAGGGGGACCGCAAGCCGGCGCTTCGCCTTCTGGAGGCGATGCTGTTCGCCGCCGGCGAGCCGCTCGACGAGGCGACGCTGGCCGCCCGCCTGCCGGAGGGCGCGGACCTGCCGGCGCTGCTCGCCGAGCTCTCTGAAGACTACGCCGCGCGCGGGGTGAACCTGGTGCGCGTCGCCGGCAAGTGGATGCTGCGCACCGCGCCGGACCTCGGCTTCCTGCTCTCCCGCGACAAGCCTGAGCCGCGCCGCCTGTCGCGCGCGGCGCTGGAGACGCTGGCGATCATCGCCTACCACCAGCCGGCGACGCGCGCCGAGATCGAGGAAATCCGTGGCGTCTCCACCAACAAGGGCACGCTCGACGTGCTGCTGGCGGCGGGATGGGTGCGCATGCGCGGGCGCCGGCGCAGCCCGGGCCGGCCGGTGACCTATGGCACCACCGAGCTGTTCCTGGTGCAGTTCGGCCTCGACGCGATCGGCGACCTGCCGGGCCTCGAGGAACTGCGCGGCACCGGCCTGATTGACGCAAGGGTATCGGCTGGCCTAACGGTGCCGCTGCCCGACGACGACACGGCGCTGAAGGACGACGAGGACCCGCTGGAGCCGGAATTCGACCTCTCCTTCGCGCCCGAGCCCGAGGCGGGCGAAGACGAAGACGCGGGCGAGGACGCGGAAGGCTGAAGGCGGGGCCGCGAACGCGTCCGGCCTCCGATAAGCCCCGTCTCCGCGCCGATGAAAGAGCCGCGATGCAGCCTTCCCCCTCCCGTACCCCGGTCTCGCTGGCCAGCCGGCTGGTGCTGGACGACGTCCACCACGACTACGGGACGCTCGAGGCCGTGGCCGGCGTGTCGCTGGTGGTCGAGCCGGGCGAGATCCTGTGCCTGCTCGGCCCGTCCGGCTGCGGCAAGACCACGCTGCTGCGCCTGATCGCCGGCATCGAGCGCCCGAGCCGCGGGAGCATCCGGCTCGACCGCACCGAGGTGGCCGGGCCGGGAGCGTTCGTGCCGCCCGAGCAGCGCAATATCGGGCTGGTGTTCCAGGACTACGCGCTGTTTCCGCACCTGACGAATCTCGAGAACGTCGCCTTCGGCCTGCGCGCGCTGAGCCCGAAGGAGGCCCGCGAGGAGGCGTTGCGTGCGCTGCGCCGGGTGCGGCTCGAACACTATGCGGGCGACTTTCCCCATGCGCTTTCCGGCGGCGAGCAGCAGCGGGTTGCGCTGGCCCGCGCGCTCGTGCCGCGCCCCGGCATTCTCCTTATGGACGAACCGTTCTCGGGGCTGGACAGTCGCCTGCGCGGCAGTGTGCGCGCGGAAACGCTGAGCGTGCTGCGCGAGGCGCGCGCCACCTGCATCATCGTTACCCACGACCCGGAAGAGGCGATGCGGATGGGCGACCGCATCGCGCTGATGCGCGCCGGCACTCTGGTTCAGGTCGGCACGCCGGAGAAGCTCTACCGCAGCCCTGTGGATGTGGAGGTCGCCCGCTTCTTCTGCGAAATCAACGAGGTGGAAGGCATCGTTGGCGCGGGCCGGATCGCGACCCCGCTCGGCTCCTTCCCCGCGCCGGACCTCAGGGAGGGGAGCGGGGCGGTCGCCGCGATCCGCCCGCAGGGGCTGGAGCTGCGCGCGCCCGGCACCGGCATAGCGGGCCGGGTGGTGAGCCACCGATTCCTCGGCGAGCTCGATCTCTACGAGGTGGCGGTCGAGGGGCTGGACCGCCCGCTGGTTGTACGGCGGCGAACGACCGCAGGGCTTTCGCGCGGGCATGACGTAGGCGTGCACATCGATCCGGCAGAGGTTCTTGTCTTCGCCTCGGCCCGGCCCTAGTGTCCCGGGTGGAATTGCGATGCGCGGCCGCTAGGGGCCGGCGGCGCTTCGATAAGGGAGTTTGATTATGGGTTCGTTGAGCATCTGGCATTGGATCATAGTGCTGGTGGTCGTGCTCCTCCTCTTCGGTCGCGGCAAGCTGTCCGAACTGATGGGAGACGCCGCCAAGGGCATCAAGGCCTTCAAGAAGGGCATGGCCGACGACGACGACGCGCCGCCCGCGAAGCCCGCGGAACCGGTGCGTAACATCGACCATCAGCCGGCCACCGAAGCCGAACGTACCAAGGTCGGCTGATTCCCGATCTTCGGGTTCCAAGGATCGGGGAGGGGCGCCGCCGCGCGGCCCTGTCATAACCTATGCTTGATATCGGCTGGTCCGAGCTTCTGGTCGTCGCCATCATCGCGCTAGTCGTGATCGGGCCGAAGGAATTGCCGCGCGTGCTGCGCACGCTGGGGCAGTCCGTGGCCAAGTTGCGCCGCATGGCGGGCGAGTTCCAGGGGCAGTTCAACGAGGCGCTGCGCGAGGCGGAGCTGTCCGACCTCAAGGACAGCGTCAGCGGCCTTCGCAACGAGATCAGCGGTCTGGCGAGCGACGCGCAGAAGAGCATCTCCGGCGCGCTGCCGACCAATCCGCTGCACGATATCGAGAGCGAGCTGAAGAGCGCGACCCAGCCGGTGGAGCGGGCGGACCTGCCTGCCGCCGAGCCGGTGACGCAGCTTCCCGAGCCGAGCGAGCTGGAGCCCTATGCGTTCGAGGACGTGGCCAACGAGGTGAAGGCGGCCGCCGCCAAGCTCGAGGCGGACCGCAAGGCGGCCGAGACGCCGGCGGAGGCCGCGCCGGCCAAGCCGAAGCGCAGCCGCGCGGCCAAGCCTCCCGTTGTCGTCACCGAGGCATCTCCCGCGGCGAAGGCATCCGCTGCGGAGGCGGGCGAGGCGAAGCCCAAGCGCGCGCCGCGGCGCAAGGCGCCATCGCCGGCCGCGGAGCCGGAAGTCGCGCAGGCCGTCGCCGCGCTGGACGATTCGACGTCGCCTGCCGCCGCCAGCCCGGCCGCGCCCGCCAAGGCCACCGCCAAGACCGTCCGCAAGGCGAGCGTCCGCAAGCCCCGCGCGCCCAAGGCGGCGCCGGACGAACCGCCGACCGCTCCGTCGGGCGACGGCAATGAAGGGCCGGCGGCATGAGCCAGGAGGACATCGACGCCAGCAAGGCGCCGCTGATCGAACATCTGATCGAGCTGCGCTCGCGGCTCATCAAGTCGCTGATCGCGTTCTTCGTCGCGTTCTTCGCCTGCTTCCTGCTGGGCAAGCACATCTACAACATCCTGCTCTGGCCCTACGAGTTCGCGGCCGGCGGGACGGAACATGTGAAGCTGATCTACACGGCGCCGCAGGAGTTCCTGTTCACGCAGATCAAGCTCGGCATGTTCGGGGCGGCGTTCATCTCCTTCCCCGTGGTGGCGACGCAGATCTACATGTTCGTCGCGCCGGGCCTCTACAAGCACGAGCGCGGTGCCTTCAGGCCGTATCTCATCGCGACGCCGGTGTGCTTCCTGATCGGGGCGGCCTTCGTCTATTTCGTCGCCATGCCGCTGGCGATGACCTATTTCCTCTCCATGCAGCAGATGGCGGGGCCGGATTCGGCCGAAATCTCCATGCTGCCGCAGGTCAGCGAGTATCTGTCGCTGATCATGACGCTCATCTTCGCCTTCGGCATCTGCTTCCAGCTTCCGGTGGTGCTGACGCTGCTGGCGCAGATCGGCATCGTCACCTCGGACCAGCTCCGGAAGTTCCGCCGCTACGCCATCGTCGGCGTCTTCATCGCGGCGGCAGTGCTCACCCCGCCGGACGTGGTGAGCCAGATCGCCCTCGCGGTGCCGACCCTCATGCTCTACGAGGTCTCGCTGCTGCTGGTGCGCATGGTGGAGAAGAAGAAGGCGGCGGCGGACGGGGCGGCCACGGGCGGGGCGACCTGAGCGTCACCCCTCCGGCCCGCATGGCCGACGCCTGCGAACCCTCTCTTTCCAAAGCCGCTCTTGTCGCGACCGCGCCGATTGGGTAGGTCCGTGCCCCAACGGGCCGAGGCCCATGGGTAACGACGCCCGAGGGCAACGCCGAAGGGCGGGAGCGAGACTTCCATGCACGACATCAAATGGATTCGCGAGGAGCCGCAGGGCCTCGCCCGTGCGCTGGTGCGGCGCGGCACGCCGGAGGACGAGGCGCGGGCGCAAATCGACGCCCTGCTGGCGCTGGACGAGCGCCGCCGCGCCGGCATCGCCAGGCTGGAAGAGCTGCAGGCGCGCCGCAACGCCGCCTCCAAGGAGATCGGCGCCGCCAAGAAGGCGGGCGAGAACGACCGCGCCGAGACGCTGATGGCCGAGGTCGCCGCGCTGAAGACCGACATCCCCGCGCTGGAAACGGACGTAAAGGCGGCCGAGCGCGAACTGAACGACACGCTTGCCGCGATCCCCAATGCGCCGCTCGACAGCGTGCCGGACGGGGCGGACGAGAGCGCCAATGTCGAGATCGACCATTTCGGCGCGCCGCGCGTCTTCCCCTTCACGCCGAAGCAGCATTTCGAGATCGGCGAGGGCCTCGGCCAGATGGATTTCGAAGCCGGCGCCAAGCTCTCCGGCGCCCGCTTCGTGGTGCTGAAGAGCCGCATCGCGCGGCTCGAGCGCGCCATCGGCCAGTTCTTCATCGACACCCATACGGAAGAGCACGGCTACACCGAGGTCGCGCCGCCGGTGCTGGTGAAGGACGAGGCGATGTTCGGCACCGCGCAGCTGCCGAAGTTCCGGGATGATCAGTTCTTGGCCCATTCTCTTTCGACTGACGAGGAACGAGAAGCTGCGTTTGATCAAGTTTTTGAAGAGTTTGACTTTGGGCGTCGCGAAGATGGTCGAGCTGCGGGATACTTCGAAGATACGAAGTCGGACGGCTGGATAGTACCGTATATGACCGCGCAGGGGCTGGCGCGGTATGAAGACATCATCTTATCGAAAACCGGCCGCTGGCTCATCCCCACCGCCGAGGTCCCGCTGACCAACCTCGTCGCCCAGTCGATCCTCGCCGAGGACGAGCTGCCGCTGCGATTCACCGCGCTCACGCCCTGCTTCCGCGCCGAGGCCGGGGCGGCGGGGCGCGATACGCGCGGCATGATCCGCCAGCACCAGTTCAACAAGGTCGAGATGGTCTCGATCGTCGCGCCCGAGAAGTCGCTGGACGAGCAGGAGCGCATGCTCGCCTGCGCGCAGGCGGTGCTGAAGAAGCTCGACCTGCCGCACCGGGTGGTCGAGCTGTGCACCGGCGACATGGGATTCGCCTCGGCGCGCACCTTCGACATCGAGGTGTGGCTGCCGGGCCAGAACGCCTATCGCGAGATTTCCTCGGTCTCGACCTGCACCGACTTCCAGGCCCGGCGCATGAATGCGCGCTACCGGCCGAAGGATTCCAAGCAGCCGCGCTTCGTCCACACGCTCAATGGCTCGGGCGTCGCGGTCGGGCGGGCGCTGGTGGCGATCCTCGAGAACTACCAGAACGAGGACGGCTCCGTCACGGTGCCGGACGTGCTGGTGCCCTATATGGGCGGGCTGAAGACGATCGAGCGGAACTGAGCCGCGGGCCGGGGCGTGCCCGGCCGCGGTCCTGCGGGAGAAACGAGCGGATCCATGCGCATTCTGGTCACCAATGACGACGGCATCCACGCCCCCGGCCTCGACGCGTGCGCGCGGATCGCGCAGGCGCTGTCGGACGATGTGTGGGTGGTGGCGCCCGAGACCGACCAGTCCGGCGTGTCGCATTCGCTCTCGCTGTCCGATCCGCTTCGCCTGCGCCAGGTCGAGGAGCGGCGCTTCGCGGTGAAGGGCACCCCGACCGACTGCGTCATCATGGCGGTGCGGCACCTGCTGAAGGAGGGCAAGCCGGACCTCGTGCTCTCCGGCGTCAACCGCGGCCAGAACGTCGCCGAGGATGTCGGCTATTCCGGCACCGTCGCCGGCGCGATGGAGGGCACGGTGCTGGGCATCCCCTCGATCGCCCTGTCGCAGGCCTTCGGCTTCGCCACCCGCACCGCGCCGCCCTACACCGTGGCCGAGCATTTCGGGCCCGGCGTTGTGCGCACGCTGCTGGAGGAGGGGATGCCGGCCGGCATCCTCGTCAACGTCAACTTCCCCAACCGTCCGGTTGAGGAGGTGCGGGGCGTGAAGGTGACGGCGCAGGGCCAGCGCAACCAGGACCTGCTGCGCATCGACCAGCGCTCCGACGGGCGCGGCAACCCCTATTTCTGGATCGCCTTCGAGAAGCGGGTGTTCGAGCCGGCCAACGGCTCGGACCTGCATGCGCTCGACGAGGGCTGCATCTCGGTGACGCCGCTGCGGCTCGATATGACCGACGAGCCGATGATGACGCGCCTCGCGCAGGTATTCCGCGGCTGAATGGTAACCGCACGTTGACGAGTCTGCGCTCACAGATCCCATAGGGAAGGCGAGCGGAGGCGGCGGTGACGGAAGCCGAGAAGAACGAACTGGTGGAGCGTGCCGAGCTGCTTCTGGCGCTGCGCCGGCGAGGGCTGCTCGACAACCGCGTCATGCGCGCCTTCGAGGAGGTGCCGCGCGAGCGCTTCGTCGACCCCGCCTTCCGCGATCTCGCCTGGGCCGACCAGACGCTGCCGATCGAATGCGGGCAGACCATCAGCCAGCCCTCGGTGATCGCCTCGATGACGCAGGCGCTGGAGTTCGATTCGACCCATTCGGTGCTGGAGGTCGGCACCGGCACCGGCTACCAGGCCGCCATCATGGGCCACATCGCCCGCCGCGTGGTGACGCTGGAGCGCTATCGCACGCTCGCCCATTCGGCGGCGGTGCGGCTGCGCCAGCTCGGCCTCGCCAATGTCGAGGTGATCGTCGCCGACGGCACGCAGGGCCTGTTCGCCCGCGCGCCCTTCGACCGGATCGTGCTCACCGCCGCCGTGAGCGAGGTGCCGGCGCCGCTTATCGAGCAGCTTGCGCCCGAGGGCATCCTCATCGCCCCGCTCGGCCCGCCCGACGACACCCAGACGCTGGTGCGGCTGCGCAAGCCGGGCGAGGGGCGGGAGGGGCAGGTAATGGAGCGGCGCGACCTCGGCCGGGTGCGTTTTGTTCCGATAATGGCGGGAATCGCGGCCAGCCTCTGATTTTTTGCCGTGAATTCGCCGCCAATCCTGCCGCAGCGCCACCGACTTAAGCCGACGTTTACCTATACAGGTCTTTAATCCATGCGTGTCTAGAGTACGGGTGTGGTGCGATGCGTAATTTCCTGCCGGCGTCCGGTTGCAGGCCTATTGTGCGGCTGTCCATCGTGGCTCTTCTTGGAGGGGTCGCGGCCGCGTGTAGTTCGGATGTCGGCCGCTTCGGTGCGCAGACCGGGGCGCCGGCCTATACCGGCTCGGTCGCCGCAGCGCCGACAGGTTCAGTGCAGGGTGCGCCGATGGCGCCTCCCGGCGGAGCGGTCGCCTCCAACTATCCCTCGCCCTACGGCCAGCCGGTGCCGCAGCCCTATGGTTCGCCACGCCAGATGGCCAGCGCCAACCCGCAGCAGCCGGTCTACGGCACGCAGCCGGCCTATGGCGCCCAGCCCGGCTACGGCGCCCAGCCCGGCTACGGCGCGCAGCCCCAGCAGACCTACGGTGCCCAGCCCGCCTATGGCAGCCAGCCGGCCTATGGCCAGCCGCAGCCGCTCTACGGCACCCGCCCGCAGCCGGCGCCCGTCGCCGCCACGCCCGAGCCGCCGGCCTCTCCCGCGCCCGTCGCCACGGCGGCCGCCACCGGCGGCGGCTCGCATGTCGTCACCTCGGGCGAGACGCTGAGCTCGATCTCCCGCACCTATGGCATCGCCCGCGGCTCGCTCGCGGCGGCGAACGGCCTCGATATGAACGCGCAGGTGCGGATCGGCCAGAAGCTGACCATCCCCGCCGCCGGCGCGCCGGTCGTCGCCAGCGCGTCCCGTGTCCCCGAGCCGCCGGCCGTGCCGGCCGCCCCGGCGGCAAAGCCGCTCGCCGCGCCGACCCCGTCCGTCGCCGCCGCCCCGAACGCGGCGCCTGCCGCCGCCAAGCCGCAGACGATTGCCGCCGTGAAGCCCTCCGAGACCCCGGACGAGGTGCGCACCGACAACAACGTTCAGTTCCGCTGGCCGGTGCGCGGGCGCGTCATCTCCGGCTTCGGGCCGAAGCCGGGCGGGCAGCAGAACGAGGGCATCAACGTCTCGGTGCCGGAAGGTACCTCGATCAAGGCCGCCGAGGACGGCGTCGTCGCCTATGCCGGCAGCGAGCTGAAGGGCTACGGCAATCTGGTGCTGATCAAGCACTCGGACGGCTACGTGACCGCCTACGCCCACAACAGCGAGATCGACGTGAAGAAGGGCGACACCGTCCGCCGCGGCCAGGTGATCGCCAAGGCGGGCCAGACCGGCAACGTCTCGACCCCGCAGCTCCACTTCGAGATCCGCAAGGGCTCTCAGCCGGTGGACCCCTCGCAGTATCTCGCCGGGCTCTGAGCGCCGCACCCGATCAGCCAGGCGGGGTCACACCCGCCTGACACGATGCCGGCGCGACGAGTGGACCTTGGCGCCGGTCAGCGCGGGGCGGCGGGCGGTTCCGACAGCGATACCCCAAGCCGCCCCGCGACATCCTGAACATACTGCCACGCCGTACGGCCCGAGCGCGCCCCGCGCGTCGTCGCCCATTCCAGCGCCTCGCTACGCAGCGTCTCGGCGTCGAGCGGGATGGCGAAGTGGGCGGCATAGCCGTTCACCATGGCGAGATAGTCGTCCTGGTCGCATTTGTGGAAGCCGAGCCACAGCCCGAAGCGGTCGGACAGCGACACCTTCTCCTCCACCGCCTCGCCGGGATTGATGGCGGTCGAGCGCTCGTTCTCCATCATGTCGCGCGGGATCAGGTGGCGGCGGTTCGACGTGGCGTAGAAGATCACGTTCTCCGGCCGCCCCTCGATGCCGCCCTCCAGCACTGCCTTGAGCGACTTGTACGAGGTGTCGTCGGCATCGAAGGACAGGTCGTCGCAGAAGACGATGAAGCGGTAGGCGCTGGCGCGCATCAGCGTCATCAGCGCCGGCAGGGTCTCAATATCCTCGCGGTGGATCTCGACCAGCTTGAGCGGCTTCAGCCCCTCCGCCGCCATGCTGCGGTTGACGTCGGCATGCGAGGCCTTGACCAGCGAGCTCTTGCCCATGCCGCGCGCGCCCCAGAGCAGGGCGTTGTTGGCCGGCAGGCCGCGGGCGAAGCGCAGCGTGTTGTCCACCAGCATGTCGCGCGTGCGGTCGATGCCCTTGAGCAGCTCCATCTCGACGCGGTTGACGCGCGGCACCGGCTCGAGGTGGCGGGCCTCGGCCTGCCAGACGAAGGCGTCGGCGGCGTCGAAGTCGGCCGAGGCGGCGCGGGCCGGGGCGATGCGCTCCAGCGCGTCGGCGATGCGCACGAGAACGGCGCCGAGGTCCGGGGAGGTGAGGTCGTCAGGCAGCGAGGTCATGTCGAGGCTCCTTCAGCCCGGCGGGAATAGCCAGACCGGAGCTTCCGGACAAGCCGTCGCAGCGCCGCGGCGCGGGCTTTCCTATCCGTGACCGGCGGGCTTGTGGACGGCGTTTGCAATCGGCAGGCGCACCAGTATAGTCCGCGCCGCTTCGCCGGGCCTTTCGCCCGCCTATATCTGACGGACAAGGAACCGACATGTTCATCACGCCCGCCTATGCGCAGGCCGCCGGCCCCGCTGGCACCGACATGCTGATGTCGCTGCTGCCCTTCGTGCTGATCTTCGTGATCATGTACTTCCTGATCCTGCGTCCCCAGCAGAAGAAGGTGAAGACGCATCAGGAGATGGTGAAGAACATCCGCCGCGGCGACACGGTGGTCACGTCCGGCGGCCTGATCGGCAAGGTGTCGCGGGTGGTGGACGATTCGGAGATCGAGCTGCAGCTCGCCGAAGGCGTGAAGATCCGCCAGCTTCGCAGCATGGTCTCGGAAGTGCGCGCCAAGGGCGAGCCGGCCAAGGAAGAAGGCGCCGCCTGACGGCCTACCCCTGCGGCCGCGCGCCTGCTAAGCGGCCGGAAAGATCGACATGCTCTACTTTTCCAAATGGAAGGCCATCGCGATCCTGGCGGCGTGCGCGATCATCGGTCTGATGATCGTGCCGAGCCTGATCCCGTCGGCCGCTTACGACGCCCTGCCGAGCTTCCTGCAGCGCAAGATCGTGCTCGGGCTCGACCTGCAGGGCGGGTCCTACATCGTGCTTCAGGTCGACCAGTCCGAGGTGCGCAAGGCTCGGCTCGAGCAGCTTCGCGACGATGCTCGCCGCGTGCTGCGCGACGACCGCATCGGCTATAGCGGCCTCGGCATCCAGGGCGATTCCGTGCAGGTGCGCATCCGCGAGGGGCAGGATGCCGACGGCGCCTACACCAAGCTGCGCGCGCTCGCCCAGCCGATCGGCGGCGCCCTGTCGGCGACCGGGCAGCTCGACACCGACGTGTCGCGCGACGGCAACGTGATCACCATCACCCCGACCAGCACCGGCATCCAGGCGCGCACCATCCAGGCGGTGTCGCAGTCGATCGAGATCATCCGCAAGCGTATCGACCAGCTCGGCACCACCGAGCCCTCGATCCAGCGCCAGGGATCGGACCGCATCCAGGTCCAGGTGCCGGGCCTGCAGGACCCCTCGCGCCTCAAGGCACTGCTCGGCCAGACCGCCAAGCTGAGCTTCCGCCTCGTCGACAACACGATGAGCGCGCAGCAGGCGCTGCAGGGCCGTCCGCCCGCGGGCACCCAGGTGCTCTATTCCGACGCCAACCCGCCCGTGCCTTACCTGATCGAGGACCGGGTGCTGGTGGCAGGCGAGGACCTGACCGACGCCCAGCCGAGCTTCGATCCGCAGACGCGCGAGCCGGTCGTCACCTTCCGCTTCAACACCAACGGCGCGCGCCGCTTCGCAGAGGCGACGCAGGCCAATGTCGGGCGGCCCTTCGCCATCATCCTCGACAACAAGGTGATCTCGGCGCCGGTGATCCGCGAGCCCATCCTCGGCGGCTCGGGCCAGATCAGCGGCAGCTTCTCCGTGCAGGAGGCAAACGACCTCGCCATCCTGCTGCGCGCGGGCGCGCTGCCGGTGCCGCTGCAGGTGGTGGAGGAGCGCACGGTCGGTCCCGGCCTCGGCGCGGATTCGATCCGGGCCGGCATCATCGCCTCCATCGTCGGCGCAACCGCCGTGGCGGTGTTCATGGTCGCGACCTACGGCGTGTTCGGCATCGTCGCCGTCTTCGCCGTGGCGATCAACGTGGCGATGATCATGGGCCTGCTGGCCATGCTCGGCGCGACGCTCACCCTGCCGGGCATCGCCGGCGTGGTGCTCACGGTCGGCATCGCGGTGGATTCCAACGTGCTGATCTACGAGCGCATACGCGAGGAGGCGAGGGCGGGCCGGTCGGCCATCTCGGCCATCGACGCGGGCTTCTCGCGCGCGCTGGCGACCATCCTCGATTCGAACATCACCACCTTCATCGCGGCCGCCGTGCTGTTCTATGTCGGCTCGGGCCCGGTACGCGGCTTCGCCATCACCTTCGGCATCGGCATCATGACGACCGTGTTCACCGCCTTCACCCTCACGCGCCTCATGGTGGCGATGTGGGTACGCTGGCGGCGCCCCCAGCACGTGCCGATCTGAGAAAGGCGAGCACCCATGCGTCTGCTCCGCATCGTTCCGGACGACACCAATTTCGACTTCATCCGCTTCCGGCGCATCAGCTTCCCGATCTCGGCGCTGCTGTCGATCGTGGCGCTGACCGCCTTCCTCACGCTCGGGCTGAATTTCGGCATCGACTTCAAGGGCGGCACGCTGCTCGAGGTGCGCTACCCGAACAACTCGCTGAACATGGCCGACGTCCGCTCCAAGCTCGAGGCGCTCGACCTCGGCGAGGTGCAGATCCAGGAGATCGGCAATGACGGCGAGGTGCTGATCCGCGTCGCCGAGCAGCCGGGCGGCGAGCAGGCGCAGCAGGCGGTGGTCGGCAAGGTGCGCGGCACGCTCGGCGACACGGTGGAGTACCGCCGCGTCGAGGTGGTGGGCCCGCGCGTCTCGCAGGAGCTGCTGAGCTACGGCATCGTCGGGCTGATGCTCGCCGTGTTCTGCATCCTGGTCTATCTGTGGTTCCGCTTCGAATGGCAGTTCGCGCTCGGCGCCTCGATCGCCAACTTCCATGACATCGTGCTCACCATCGGGTTCATGGCGATCTTCCAGATCGACTTCGACCTGACGAGCGTGGCGGCGCTGCTCACCATCCTCGGCTACTCGCTGAACGACACGATCGTCATCTACGACCGCATCCGCGAGATGCTGCGTCGCTACAAGAAGATGCCGACCGAGGAACTGCTCAACCATTCGATCAACTCGACGCTCTCGCGCTCGGTCATCACCCATGTCACGGTGACGTTGGCGCTGCTGGCGCTGGTGCTGTTCGGCGGGCGGGCGATCCACTCCTTCTCGGTGACGATGCTGTTCGGCGTGGTGCTGGTGGGAACCTACACCTCGATCTTCATCGCCTCGCCGCTGCTGATCTATCTCGGCGTCACCACGCGCACGCTGGTGGAGAAGGAGCCGAAGACGGCGAATCCGCGCGCGGAGCGCATCGCGCCCTGATGCCTCCGGCCTGACGGGAGCCCGCGGTCGGGCTCCCCGCAGCCTCGCCGCCCGGAGCAGGGCGCGATCCCGGCGCCCGAAGAGGAAGCCATGGCCACGCCCGACGCCCATCTGCCGCTCCAGGTGCCGATCGATGGCTATGGCCGCTTCGCCTTCCATTTCTCCGGCATGGCGTCCGAGGGCTCGCTGCTGGCGCTGCCTTCGGGCATGCACGCCTGGGCGCCGCGCGTGCCGGCCGATATCGACGCGGGCGCACTGGCGCGCGTGTTCCAGCAGGCGTCGCGGATCGAGCTCCTGCTGATCGGCACCGGCGTCGATCCCTGGGCGATACCCGACGCGCTGCGCTGGCGTCTGCGCGATGCCGGCATCTCGGTCGACGCCATGCCGACGCGGGCGGCGGCCTCGACCTATAACGTGCTCCTCGCCGAGGACAGGGCGGTCGCCGCCGCGCTGCTGGCGCTGCCATGACCACCAGCGACACCGACTATTGCGCCGCGCTGGTGCGCGGGCTCGACCGCGACCGCTACATCGCCGACCTGTTCGCACCGGCCGACAAGCGCGGGGCGCTGTTCGCGCTGCACGCCTTCAATGCCGAGGTCGCGCGGGTGCGCGAGGCGATCACCAACCCGATGGCGGGCGAGGTGCGGCTGCAATGGTGGAGCGACGCGCTGATCGGCGGCGCGCGCGGCGACGTGCGGGCCAACCCGGTGGCGGGCGCGCTGCTCGAAGCGGTCGAGACCTACGACCTGCCGCGCGAGACCTTCTTCTCGCTGCTCGATGCGCGCATCTTCGACCTCTATGACGACCCGATGCCGTCGGTGAACGACCTCGAGGGCTATGCGGGCGAGACGTCCTCGGCGCTGATCCGCCTCGCCACCATCGTGCTGACCGGGGCGGCCGACCGGGCGTCGGCCGAGGTGGCGGGCCATGCCGGCGTCGCCTATGCGATCACCGGGCTGCTGCGCGCCTTTCCCTTCCACGCGCGGCGCGGCCAGTGCTACGTGCCGCTCGACATCCTCGCGGCGCATGGCCTGACGCGCGAGGACGCCGTCTCCGGACAGGCGAGCCCGGCCCTGCGCGCGGCGCTCGGCGAGATGCGGGCGCTGGCGCGGCGCCACTACGACAAGGCGATCGCGGCGCTGGCGGGCACCGACCCCGCCAATCTGCCGGCCTTCCTGCCGCTGGCGCTGGTGCCCGGCGACCTGTCGCGCATGACGCGCCCGCACGACCCCTTCACCGGCGTGCCCGCCCTGCCGCCGCTGCTGCGGATCTGGGCGCTGTGGCGCGGGGCGCGCTCGCTGCGGCGGGCGGTGTAGGCGCGCATTGACGAGCTCGCGCGCCAGCCGTCATAACTCGCCGGTTCCTTCCCCACCGACAGGATGCAGCATGTTCCCGAAGCCCTCGGCGTCACTTGTTCCGAACACCTATGCGTATGAGACGGTGCCTCTGGTGAAGCCGACGGGGTTTCGCGAATATGACGCGCGCTGGCTGTTCGGCTCGGAGCTGAACCTG
>NZ_JANTHZ010000004.1 GCF_024752355.1 Ancylobacter mangrovi | reverse complement strand
CTCCGATCCTTGCTTCGCTTCGCTGTCCTTCGCCGGCCTGGTGGCCATTGCGAGGAGCCTGAACCCGATCCCATCCCGAACTCGGCCGTTAAACTCCTCAGCGCCGATGGTACTATGTCTCAAGACCTGGGAGAGTAGGTCGCCGCCAGGCCTGCAAAGAACAGCGCGCTTCTCATACGATACCAAACACCAAAACCCCGCTCGTGGCTCAAACCACAAGCGGGTTTTGTGCGTCTGGGCGCAACGAAGGGGAAGGTGCGGGCGTCGCGCCAGTAGCCGGCACGCCCCCGGGCGGTCCCCAGTACGACATCGACGGCGTGGCCGTCGGCAGTCCCGAGCCGAGCAAATCCGAAACGCCGCAAACTGCCGACGGAACTCTGTGGGCGCCACTGATGAGCTCGCCGTCGGATGCCCATCGGCACACGCACCGCGTCGGGCCGAAGCCGCCGGGACAAGCGGCGTTTGACGATCGCCAGGTCATGTCGACTCCGGGTAACTGTTATTAGGCGACTGCCCATCTGCCGAACAGCCCCGTCCGCCGCTGGCTCTTTTTCCCCACTTCGCGGACAGGAACCCGGCAGGCGACCGGCGCACCATCTTCGCCGATCTGATGCTCCGGGTATGCAGCCATCCAGCGCGCGATTTGGTCCCGCCATCCACGCTAGTTCGCGACCGCCGCTGCGACCAAGGCCAGAGAACTTTCGAATTAGACCGCATCCGTCGTGCCGGCGCGCGAATGGCCGCCGTTTCCGACGAGACGGGCCCGCACCGTGCCATCCGCCGGCAAGGCATAGCCGGCAAATCACCATCCACGCGCTGCTCCCCGCGTCGCTTGGCCCCGCATTAGAGATTGACTTGGCCATGCCGGCAAAGGACGCTTTCGCTTGCACCGTCTCCTTCCACCCGCTCGGGTTGGACCACGTCCGCCATTGCCCGACGTCGACGCAGGACAAGCTCCGATGACGCGGTCCCATGTTCCGATGGATTGACGCCGTCGACGTGCCGCTCCTTGTGGTCGGCGTTTCCTCGTCCCGCGTCGTCGCTGCCAATCCGCCCGCGCGGGCCCTGTTCGGCGGGCGGCTCGACGGCGTGGAGGAGGCGCCGTTGCCGCTGGCCGACGTCGCCGGCGTCGAGGACGCCCTTGCCCTCGGTCGCGCGCTCGCGGCCGCGCCGGGGCGGGAACCCAGCGTCCAGCTCATGCTCCACGATGCGTCGGGGGAGCCGCTGCGGTTCGCGGCGGCGCTGAGCCCGCTGACCGACGAGCACCGCCTGCTCACGCTCGGCGAGCCTTCGTCGCGGTCGCTGCGGCGCGATTTCCTCGAGATCCTCGAACAGCTTCCCGCGCCGATCGAACTCTATGACCGCGACCTCAACGCCCTGTTCTACAACAAGGTGGCGGACGAGTTTTTCCTCTATGAAGACCAGAACATCATCCAACACGACGACTGGTGGGCGGTCGGCTTCCCCGACCCGGCCGAGCGCGACGCGGCCTTTGCCGAGTGGAAGGCGAAGACCGAGGAGACGCGGCTCGACCGCAGCCTCACCGCCACCAGCGAGTGGAAGGTGCTGTGCCGGGACGGGCTGACCCGCATGGTGCAGTTCCGCTATCGCTGGATCGGCGACTATTTCGTCATGTCGTGGTGGGACGTGACCGCGCACCGCCAGACCGAGCAGCAGCTGCGCCAGCTCGCGGTGTCGGACCCGCTGACCGGGCTGTGGAACCGGCGCCGGCTGATCGAGGACACGCAGGCGGCGCTGCTCCAGGCGGCGGCTGGCGACTCGGCCTGCTCGCTGCTGCTGCTCGACGTCGACTGGTTCAAGTCGATCAACGACCGCTATGGCCACAGTGCGGGGGACGACGTTCTGCGTGCGCTCGCCGAGCGCGGTCTTGCGGCGCTGCGGACCTCCGACGTGATGGCGCGCATGGGCGGGGAGGAGTTCGCGATCCTGCTGCCGGGGACGGATACGGAGAGCGCCATGACGCTGGCCGAACGGCTGCTGGCGACGATCCGCACGCCGATTGCCACCGGCACGGGCGCCAACGCCAGCGTTCTGGTCGAGGTGACGGCGAGCATCGGCGGCACCACCAGCCATGGCGCCGACCGTGACGCGCTCGCGCTGATCGAGCGCGCGGACAGGGCGCTCTACCGGGCCAAGGCGGAGGGCCGGAATCGGGTGGCGTTCGATGAACCGTGAGGCGGCGTCGCGCCGCTCGGGCGCGCGGCGAGTGGAGGTGATGTCGGCCGGACGACAGAGCCGCTGGGGAGTGGGCGCCGGGGATTGGGGCGCCAATCGAGGCTGTGAATCGAGGCAGCAGGGATCCGGGCGGCGCTTCCCACATGGCGGAACGAGGCTGTGAGGAAATGGATACCGCCGGGCAGGGTGACGGAATCGGGCCGGACCATCCGCCGGTTTTTCGCAAGCTACTGAATAAAAAGGTATATCAGCTTCCACCTAGCCGGCCGGAGGCGGCCCCTGCGGCCGCGGATTCCCTTGTTCCTCGCGCGCGAAACGCGGCCGGCGACCGGCGCCGGCGCCGTCGCCGACAAGGTGAAATTCAGCGCCGCCTCGTATCGCTTCAAGCTGTTTCACCGTACTGTGAGCAGGAACTGGTTCGTTTCGCGTCCGAAGGCTCAAGCAGTGATGCCCCTAATATTAATAGTCGACGATAGCTCAACGAACCGGCGTATCTACTCGGAGTTGTCGCGGCAGTTGCAGCCGGATGTTCGGGTGCGCGCTTTCGAAAGCGCGCGAAAGGCACTGCACTGGCTGACCGAGAATACTGCCGACCTCATCATCACCGACTACAAGATGCCGCAGTTGAACGGCGCGGCGCTGATCGCCGCCGTGCGGGCGCTGCCCCAGCACCGGGACCTGCCGATCATCGTCGTCACCGCCTATGACGACCGCAGCTTCCGTGTCTCCTCGCTGGAAGCGGGGGCAACGGACTTCCTGCTCAGCCCGGTGGACCATGTCGAGTTCCTGGCGCGGGCGCGCAACCTGCTGAAGCTGCGCGAGCAGCACCTGCTCATCACCCGGCGTGCGCATCTCCTGGAGATGAACCTCAACGCCAAGGACATGCAGCTGCGCGAGAGCCGGGAGGCGCTCGCCCAGGTGGTCGACACCGTTCCCGCGCTCATCAACGCGGTCGACATGGAAGGGCGCTGCGTGCTGGTGAATGCCCATCAGGCCGCCTTCGTCGGCAAGGTGCCCGCCGACCTCGTGGGTCATCCGGTCGAGGTGCTGCTGGGCGAGGAGCGGGGCCAGCTCAACCGCCGGCTCGACCAGCTGGTGCTGAAGACCGAGCGTCCCCTCGCCCCGCGCGAGGAGGAGGTGACGACGCCGGAAGGCGAGCACCGCATCTACCTCACCAGCAAGGCGCCGCTCTATGACGGCGCAGGGCGCATCACCAGCATCCTCACCAGCTCGATCGACATCACCCAGCGGCGGCAGGCGGAAAGGCGTCTCGAATATCTCGCCAGCCATGATTCGCTCACCGGCCTGCCGAACCGGCTGATGCTGCGCGATCATCTGCGGCGCGAGCTGGCGCGCGGGCGCCGCGGCGACCAGAATTTCGCCCTGCACTTCATCGATCTCGACCGCTTTAAGGCGGTCAACGACGCGCGCGGCCACCACTGGGGCGACAGGCTGCTGCAGAGCGTGGCGGAAGGGCTCGAGCAGCTCGTGGGTCCGGGCGTCACCGTGGCCCGGCTCGGCGGCGACGAGTTCGCGGTGCTTCAGCCCGACATCGACGGGGCCGAGGATGCCGGACGCCTCGCGCAGGCGATCCTCGATATGCTCACGGCCGAGGACGAGAACCTGCAACTGCCGAGGATCGGCGCCAGCATCGGCGTCACCATCGCCCCGCTGGACGGTGCCGATCCGGACGAGCTGCTGCGCAATTCCGACCAGGCGATGTACCTCGCCAAATCGGTCGGCGGGAACACGTGGCGGTTCTTCGCCGCCGACATGGCGCCGCGGGCGAGCCAGAAGGCGGAGCTCGAAGGGGAACTGCGCAGCGCGCTGAAGCGCCAGGAATTCGTGCTCTATTACCAGCCGCTGATCGACCTGCGGAGCGGGGGCGTGGTCGGAGCGGAGGCGCTGCTGCGCTGGCGCCATCCCCGGCGCGGGATTCTCTCCCCCGACGCCTTCCTCGGCCTCGCCGAGGAGACCGGCCTCATCCTGCCGATCAACGAATGGGTGTTGAGGGAAGCCTGCCGCCAGGGCGTGGTCTGGCAGGAGACGGGGCTCGGCGTGCTGCGCATCGCGGTCAATCTCTCGCCGATCCAGTTCCGGCGGCAGAAGGTCAGCGAGCTGGTGCGCGACGTGCTGGACAGCAGCAACTTGCCGCCCGCCTCGCTGGAGCTGGAACTGACCGAGGGCATACTGATCAGCCATGACGAGCAGATCGTCACCCAGATGGAGCTGCTGCGCTCGATCGGGGTAAGCCTGTCGGTCGACGATTTCGGCACCGGCTACTCGTCGCTGAACTATATTCGCAACTTCCCGCTGCACCGCCTCAAGATCGACCGTTCCTTCGTCAAGGATCTGGCCAATGATCCGCGCGCGCTCGCCATCGTGCGCACCATCATCGATCTCGGGCACATCCTGAACCTCCAGGTGCTCGCGGAAGGGGTGGAGGAGGAGGCGCAGCTCGCCATGCTGCGGGCGGAAGGCTGCGACGAGGTTCAGGGCTATTATTTCAGCCGTCCGGTCCCGTCCGAGTCCTTCGCCGAGTGGTTGACCACGCGAGGTGGCGAAGGCGTCTGCGGGGCGCTTTAGGCAGGAAGCAGATATGTCGACCTGGTCAGGGGCCGGTCGGCGGCTGGGCGCGTCGTTCCGTCGGCTGGCGGGGCGACTGCGCAACCGCCCCGACAGCGAGCACGAGATGAGCTTCAACCGGCTCATCTTCGCCTCCATCATCGTCGCCGTCCTGCTGGTCAATCGCAGCACGGGCGTGGTGGACGACTCGCTGCGAGTGATGTCGCTCTACATCCCGCTCGCCCTCGCCGTGCTCGGCCACATCGTGCTGTTTCCGGGTGTCTCGCGTGGGCGCCGCCTGTTCTCGCTGCTGCTCGACTGCTGCTTCCTCTCCTGGCAGCTCCATCTCGGCGGCGAGATCGCTTCGCTGTTCTACCCGATCTATCTGTGGGTGATCTTCGGCAACGGCTTCCGCTTCGGCCTCGCCTCGCTCGCCATCGCCATTCCGATCGCCACGCTCAGCTTCGGGGTCGTGGTGTGGACCACGCCGTTCTGGTACCAGCAATGGCATCTCTCGGCCGGCCTGCTGATCGGCCTCGTCATCCTCCCCGCCTATTCGGGCACGCTGATACGCAAGCTCTCGCTCGCCACGCGGGTGGCCGAGGAGGCGAGCCAGGCGAAGAGCCTGTTCCTCGCCAGCGTCAGCCACGAGCTGCGCACCCCGCTCACCGCCATCGTCGGCATGACCGGGCTGCTGCGCGGCACCCCGCTGGCCAGCGAGCAGCGCGAGATGGTGGAGACGGTGGACGTCGCCACCCGCTCGCTGCGCTCCCTCATCAACAGCCTGCTCGACCTCTCGCGCATCGAGGCCGGCCGGATGCCGGTGCCCGACGAGCCCTTCGACGTGCTCGCCCTGCTGCTCGACGCGCGCCGGCTGGTCGAGAGCCAGGTCCGCGAGCGGGGCCTCAGCTTCGACATCCATGTCACGCCGCGCACGCCGCTGATCCTGTCCGGCAGCCGCCAGCACCTGCACGAGGTGCTGATCAACCTGGTCGGCAATGCGGTCAAGTTCACCCATGCGGGCGGCGTGACGCTCGCCATGGACGCGCAGCCGGGCGAGGATGGAAGGCTGCGGCTGGCGGTCGAGGTCACCGACACCGGCATCGGCATCGCGGCGGCCGACCAGGGGCGCATCTTCGAGGATTTCACCCAGGCCAATTCGAGCATCCTCAACCGCTTCGGCGGCACGGGGCTGGGCCTGTCCATCACGCGGCGGCTGATCGAGCTGATGGGAGGCTCGATCTCGGTCGAGAGCGCGCCGGGCGAGGGCAGCACCTTCCGCATCGAGGTGCCACTCGCCACCGTGCCGGACGAGGGGTTCGACGGCGAGGAGCCGTGGCGCCGGCGCGGCGTGGTGCTGGTCTGCCGCGACGCGAAGCCGCTCGCCGGCGTGGTCGCGGCGCTGTCCTCGCTCGGCATCCGGCCGCTGATCGCCAATCCCGCGCTCGGCCCGGCGCGGATGTTCCCGCCCGAGGCTGATGGCGCGATCCGCCTGCTCTACGAGCCCGACACCCACAACCTGCCCTTGCTGGCGCCGGCCTCGAACGGCGCGCCGCCCAAGGCGCTGATGCTGCGGCCCGACGCCGATCCCGGCCTGCCGGACCTCGAGATCCGCCAGCGCTGCGCGGGCCTGCTTGCCACCGGCGCCACGGTGATCGAGCTCAAGCGCGCCATGATGACCGCCTGCCGGCTCGTTGCGCCGCTGGCGAGCCCGGCGGAGCCGCCGCGCGCGCTGCGCCCCGGCGAGCCGCGTCGCCTTCTGCTGGCGGACGACAACCGCATCAACCAGCGCGTGTTCCGGCGCATCCTCGAGGGTGCCGACCATTCGGTGCTGATCGTCGAGAGCGGCGAGCAGGCGCTCGACGTGCTCACCGACAAGGCCGACGATTTCGATCTGGTGCTGATGGATTTCAACATGCCCGACATGGACGGGCTGGAGGCCACCAAGCTCTACCGCATGATGGCGACCGGCGAGCGGCGGCTGCCGATCGTCGGGCTGACCGCCGACGCGAGCGCGCAGCGTGACGGGCGCTGGCAGCAGGCGGGCATGGACGACTGCCTGATCAAGCCGGTCGAGCCGGCGACCCTTCTGGCGGCGGTGGACCGGCTGGCCTCCGGCGGCGAGGGCGGACCCCTGCCGCAGCAGCGCCTGTCGCCCGCCATGCTCGACCCGTTCGGTCCGCCCAGCCTCGACGACAGGGCGATCGAAAGCTTGTGCGACCTCGGCGGTCCGCGCTTCGTGACCGAGCTGATGGAGGACTATCTGGTGGACGCGGAGATGATCCTCGCGCGGCTGGTCGAGACCGCACGGCGCGGCGATCTCCTGGCCTTCCGCGACGAGGCCCACGCCCTCCAGAGCAGTTCGGCCAATGTCGGCGCCCTGTCTCTCAGCGTGCTGTGCGCGCCGTGGCGCGAGCTCCGCGCCGAGGAACTGCGCGCCCGGGCCGCCGAGCTGGAGCGCCAGGCGCGGACCGAGCTGAACCGGACGCGCGAAGCCATGCGCGCCTGCTCGGAGCGCATGGTTGGTCTCGGGTGACGAGATACACCGGCGGGCGCCGCGCCCGCCGGTGCGCCGGACGCAGGCATCACTCCGCCGCCGTCAACATCGGGGTTGGGGTTAACAGGCCCGCCAGTCGCCGGTTCTGCGCGGCGCACAGCCGGTCCATCTTGCGCAGGTCCGCCTCCGTCAGGTTCATGGCCGCCTCGGCCCAGATGTCGACGACGTCGATCAGTTCCTCCAGCGTGACCGGATCGACCCGCCGACGCGCCCGGTAGACCGCCTGGTGGGCGTTCTGCTTGCGGCTGTGGCGGGCGATGTAGTCGATGGTGGCCTGCCGGCCCTGCCCGTCCTCCGCCAGCACGTCGACGACGCCCATCTCGAAGAGCTCCTCGGCGGTGTGCACGCGGCCCGACAGGATGAGCGCCTCCGCCCTGTTGCGCCCCATGCGGCGCTTCAGGAAGCTATAGGCGCCCATGCCGGGGAACATGTTGAACAGGATTTCCGGCAGGCCGAGCTTGGCGCTGCGCTCGGCGACGATCAGGTCGAAGGACAGCGCGTGCTCGAAGCCCCCGCCCAGCGCGTCGCCCTGCACCAGCGCCATGGTGACGACCGGTGCGTCGAAGGCGACGGCGTTGCGGTGGATGGCCTGCACGGCGACATGGCCGTAATGGCGCATGGCGTCGAGGTCGCCGGTGCGGATGCGCTGGGCGAAATGGCCGAGGTCGCCGCCCAGATTGTAGATGCCGGGCACGTCGGAGGCCATGACGAACCAGGAGAACGGCGCGGCGGCGGGGCCGGGCAGTTCGGCGAAGCTGCGGGTGATGGTGGCCTGCATCCGGCTGATGTCGCCCATCAGCTCGTGGGTGTAGGACGGCTTGCCAAGCGGCTTCATGTAGCACCAGCAGATGGCGCTCGCGGCGTCGATGCTGAGGCGAATGTTCTCGTAGCCATTGTCGCAGATTGTGCGGGCCGCTCGTTCCGTCGCCAGGTTGGTGGCGTCGGCGAACGCGCCAGCACGGGCGGGGGTGTCGTTTTCCATGCTGATGAGGGACATCTTCTCGCTCCATGTGGGTTTGTGAACCAGACACTGCCGCTCGGATAACGCCGCGCGGGCAGTTCGCTTCCCATTAGGCGTGCGAGTCGGCGCGAGAGCCAGAAGCGATTCGCGTTTAGCTGCCCTGCCGGTTCCGAATGACCCGAAATTGTGCATTCGCAGGCCTTCGCGTCCCGTGAAGGAAGGCGCTGAGCCGGCGAAGGATGGGCGCCGGGAAGGCGAAGGGGGAGGTGGCGCGATGGGCCCGCGGAGCTCCGGAACGGGCACCGCCGTCAGGAGTGATGAAGAGGGAGCTTGGCCGGTTCAGCGCAGGAGCGGGACGACGATCCGACGGGCCGGGCGCGTGGCGCCATGCCCGGGCTCCGGACCTCCGGCGAGACCCAGGGACTGACCGAGGGACTTCCGGTGCGGCGGGGCACAGGATGTTCGGTCAGATGCGAGAGACGGGTTGCAAAGCGATATCGCGCGCGCCATCGCGATCAGCGCGCCGTGTCGCCGAAAGCGAGCCCGCCGAAGAACCGTCCGGCGACTGTTCACTGGGCGGGCGAAGGGGGCGACGCGCGGTACCGAGCCTGAAGCAGGCCGAACTGGCGCACCCGGCACGATTCGAACGTGCGACCTTTGCCTTCGGAGGGCAACGCTCTATCCAGCTGAGCTACGGGTGCGTCGGGCCGTGACCGGCGCCCGGCTTTCATAGTCGAAGCCGCCGGTACGGGCAACAGGCTCGACGGACCGGCCGATGGATCGATCGCGGACCAATGAGCCTACGCGCTTGACGCGACGCCTTGTCCGCGGCGTGCCGCATCAGGACTGTCAGGCTCCTCGGGCGCCGCTTTCTCCCATGCGGTGGCAATGCCGTCCGAAGCCAGCCCACCAAGACGTGGCAGTCCGATGGCCACCACCCGCCATCAAGGCCTTGATACGCCGTGCGCCGCGATACGCCAGCCATGGCCAACCATACCGCGCTCGGCTGACTGTCGGTCGCCATCCGCCCCGCAGTTCGTCGCTCCGGTATCAAGGTAGGGTTCGTTGACGGCGGCACATGTCGGACGGTTGGCCGCAGCGGGGCAGGGCGCCCCCTCTTCCGGTGGTTTACCCACAGCAACCTTTCCGCCGCCTCATCCCCGCCATCCCCGCGCGAGCACACGACGGACGGACCGCGGCGATGGCGGGGGCGCGGTTCGTTGCTATATAGCGTGCATGAACACCGACGCTCCTCCCGCCGCCGCGCGTGCCCGCTTCTCGCCCGAGGAGGTGGAGCGCTATGCGCGCCATCTCGTGCTGCCGGAAATCGGCGGCCCCGGGCAGCAGAAGCTGAAGAAGGCCAGCATGCTGGTGGTCGGCGCCGGCGGCCTCGGCGCGCCGGTGCTGCTCTATCTCGCCGCCGCCGGCGTCGGGCGGCTGGTGGTGGTCGACGATGACGAGGTGTCGCTGTCGAACCTGCAGCGCCAGGTCATCCACGCCACCGCCGCGGTCGGCCGGCCCAAGACCGAGAGCGCGGCCGCGTTCGTCGCCGCGCTCAACCCGCATGTCGCCTTCGAGGGGGTGGCGGCCCGCCTCACCGCCGACAACGCCATGGAGCTCGTCGCCGGCGTCGACGTGGTGATCGACGGCTCGGACAATTTCGCCACCCGCTACCTCGTCTCGGACGCCTGCGCGCTCGCCGGGCGGCCGCTGGTGACGGCGGCGCTCGGGCGGTTCGATGCCACCGTCACCACGCTGCGCCCGCACGAGAAGGGCCCGGACGGCACGCCCAACCCCACCTACCGCTGCCTGTTCCCCGAGCCGCCGCCGGCCGGCACCGTGCCGAGCTGCGCCGAAGCTGGCATTCTCGGCGCGCTGGCGGGCGTCGCCGGCTCGCTGGTGGCGCTGGAGGCGATCCGCGCGGTGGTCGGCTTCGGCGAGGGGCTGGTGGGGCGGCTGCTGATGATCGACACCCTGTCCATGCGCTTCGAGACGCTGGACTATGGCTGGGACCCGGACAACCCGATCACCGGAGCGAATCCCACCGTCACCGACCTGTCCGCGCACCGGCGCTAGATGGCCGCTTGCGTGACGTGATCCGACTCGCGGAGCAGGGACGCCGGAGGCTGTCCGACGAACTGCGTTGCTCCGGCGGGCTTCGGACGACTCCGGGACCAGGCTGAATCAAGCTCGCGCGGGACAGGCGGGCGGTTACCGTGGGCGGCAGCCCGCCTTCCAGTCAGAGCATGGGAATCGGTTGTCCAAGACCGTAGCCCCCGACCGGAGCGCCCGAACATGCCCCCCGCGCCCGGCCGGCCTCGACCGCTTAGCTCGCGAGCTGGTGGGCGAGCAGATTGTTGTGGCCGGCGATCCAGCCGGGGATCAGGAACGCGTCGACCAGCACCCAGATGCCGACGATCGCCAGCAGCACCAGGCCCACGCCGGCGGCGGCCAGGATGACGCCGGCGACGGTGAGCAGAAGCTGCGCCACCGCGCTGCCGGTCCGCCCGCTGTAGAAGCGGTGGCCGCCGACGCCGCCGAGGAAGAACCACAGCACATAGGCGACGCCCAGCGACTTCTTGTTGGCTTCGTAAAGCATGAGCGAGCGGGCCTCGCCGCCCACCATGCCGACCTTGCCCGTATCCATAAGTAGCCTCCCAGCCCGAAATACAACCAATAATGGCGATAACGGGGCGAATTTGCTACTTAAAAGTGTATGAATTGACGACGACTTTGGACGGCCCGCGCGGGCCTAGAGCATGGCCGGCAGCACGCGGTCGGGCAGGCGGTGCCCGTCCATGAAGGCCTTGATGTTGACGATCACCTTCTCGCCGGTGTCGATGCGCGCCTCGACCGTGGCCGAGCCCATATGCGGCAGCAGCACCACCTTGCCGGCGCGCGCCAGCTTCAGGAGCTTCGGGCTCACCGCCGGCTCGCGCTCGAACACGTCGAGCCCGGCGCCGGCGATCTCGCCGCTCTCGATCATGCGGATCAGCGCGTGCTCGTCGATCACCTCGCCGCGCGCGGTGTTGACGATATAGGCGTCGCGCCGCACCAGCTTCAGCCGCCGGGCCGAGAGCAGATGGAAGGTCGCCGGCGTGTGCGGGCAGTTCACGGACAATATGTCCATGCGCGCCAGCATCTGGTCGAGGCTGTCCCAGTAGGTCGCCTCCAGATCCTCCTCGATATGGGCGGGGAGGGGGCGGCGGTTGTGATAGTGGATCTGCAGGCCGAAGGCCTTGGCGCGGCGCGCCACCGCCTGGCCGATCCGCCCCATGCCGATGATGCCGAGGCGCTTGCCCCAGATGCGGTGGCCGAGCATCCAGGTCGGCGACCAGCCGGGCCACACGCCGTCCTCGTTGATAATCAGCGCCGCGCCCTCGGTCAGCCGGCGCGGCACGGCGAGGATCAGCGCCATGGTCATGTCGGCGGTGTCTTCCGTCAGCACGCCGGGTGTGTTGGTGACGGTGATGCCGCGCTTGCTGGCGCCGACGACGTCGATATGGTCGACGCCGTTGCCGAAATTGGCGATCAGCTTGAGGTTCGGCCCCGCCGCCTCGATCACCTTGGCGTCAATGCGGTCGCAGATGGCGGGCACCAGCACGTCGGCGGTGGCCACCGCCTCGGCGAGCTCGGCCTGGGACATCGGCACGTCGTCGACATTGAGCCGCGCGTCGAACAGCTCGCGCATGCGCGTCTCGATCTTGTCGGGCAGCCTGCGTGTGACGACCACGAGCGGCTTCTTGCGGGCCATTCTACTCCCCGTGTGGACAGGCGCCGGGCGATCAAGCTCCCGTTAACGCTGAGGGGAGACACTCGCGCCGGTAGGCGACGCGATCCTTAGCAGACGGGTTCGGGAAACACAAAAATGCACCCATTTGCGGTGCAGGCGGTGTCCCGTGGTGGCGGCTGGAGGACCGGGGGCGAAAACCGGGCCGCGTTCCCGGACAGGGTGCGGGATGCGGGATCGACGCGCGCGACGGACGTGCGGGACAGGGGTGAACGAGACGATGGCTGAGCACGAGCTTGCGATGAGGGCGGCACGATCCGGCACGCGCCGGGCGGGGGCGAATGTTGCAGGAGCGCGCATTGCCGAAGCACCGGCGAAAGCGCGGATGGTTGCGCGCGGCAACGGGCGGGCCGGCCGGCGGAACGGCGGCCGTATTCTCGGTGCCCGGCTGATCGCGCTGGTGGCCGGGGCGGCAGTGGTCGGCGGCGTGGTGCTGGCGTCGATGGTCGGCGGTACGGTGGCGGGCGGCTCGCCTGCGCATGCGCAGGCCTCGGCCGAGCAGCCTGGCGCCATGGCCGGGCGCGCCAGCGGCCTGCCGGTGCCGCGCTTCGTCAGCATCAAGGCTGACAAGGTCAATGTCCGCTCGGGGCCCTCGCGCGACAACGCGGTCGCCTGGGTGTTCACCCGCGCCGGCCTGCCGGTCGAGGTGACGGCGGAGTTCGAGAACTGGCGCCGGGTCCGCGATTCGGACGGTTCGGAAGGGTGGATCTACCATTCTATGCTGTCGGGCCGGCGTACCGCGCTGGTCACGCCGTGGAGCAAGGGCGAGCCGGTGTCGCTGCACGCCTCGCGCGCCGCCGATTCGGCGGTGACGGCGCGGCTCGAATCCGGCGTGCTCGGCAAGGTCGAGCATTGCGACGGCAAGTGGTGCCGCTTCTTCGGCGACGATTTCGACGGCTTCATCGAGCAGGAGAAGCTGTGGGGCGTCTATCCGGGCGAGAAAGTGGACTGAGGCGGCGGCAAACGCCGTCTCACCAGCGGGCCGCGCGCGAACTCCCTTGGGCCGGGGCGAGATATCTGCCGTTTATCCATCCCTCGAAGGCGCCGACCCGCACCTCGTACCATTCGCCCTGCTGCCGGAGTGGCGAGACTTGCAGGCCCCGGTCAATGACCGCCATGGGCCGGGCGGCATAGGCCGGTCCCGAGCACAAATTCACCTTCGCCGTCGTGTAGAGCGCCTGCCATTGCGGCGTCCCGGCCGGCTCGGCGGAGAGAAAGGGCACGTCGGGCATCGCGCTGGCGGGCGGCGGTGGCTTCCTCGGAAGGTTCTCTCCAGACGATCGGTCCGCTGGCGATCTCGGTCAGGCCGTCCGGAGCGGGCGGGGGACCGGGTTGCGCGCGGGGCTCGGAAAAGGCGTTCGCCGGCCTGTGGGCGGATGGCAGCGTCGCGCGATAGTAGATCCCGCCGAGGCCCATATGGACGTAGTTGCCGCGAGGTCCGGTGCCGACGCGAAATCCCTTGATCCCGACCGACATCCCCACGCCCGAGGAGGACAGGTTGAAACGGAAGGGTCCGGACGAGACCGATTTTCGGATGTAGAAAGGCATGAACAGAGCCGCAGGTTGAACTTCGGTAGCCAACCACCGGCGACTCCTCGAGTCGAGGTGCTTTCTCGAAACGCCACGTGCTGCCAAGCCAGAAACAAAAAGGCCGGTCGCGGGGACCGGCCTTCAACTTTCTCGATCAGGTGAGCCCGTCGCTCAGCCGCGGCGCTTGGGCCTCAGGCGCACCACCACGTCGATCCGCGCCACCTCATAGCCTTCCGGCGGCTCGGGAACCCGCTCCATCTCGACGGCGGCGCTGGGGATGTCGACGAGGTTGTTCTCGCCTTCCAGGAAGAAGTGATGGTGGTCCGAGGGGTTGGTGTCGAAATAGGTCTTCGACCCGTCGATGGCGAGCTCGCGCAGCAGGCCGGCCTCGGTGAACTGATGCAGCGTGTTGTAGACCGTCGCCAGCGAGACCGGGAAGCGCGCCTTGATCGCCTCCTCGTGAAGGATTTCCGCCGAGATGTGACGGTCGCCCTTGGCGAACAGCAGCCAGCCGAGCGCCAGGCGCTGGCGGGTCGGGCGCAGCCCCACCTCGCGCAGCATGTGGCGCACGTCGTGGAACGGGCATCCGGTACGCGGCGCTCCCGCGCCCTCGCGCAGCCGCGCCACGGGCAGCACCGGCTCGTCCTCGACCAGCACGCGCGAGAAGGATACAGGATGGGGACGAACGGCTTCGCTCATCTCGTCTCGACTTCCGACCAATAAAGACCGGCGCGCGCGGAGCGATCGTCTCGCTTCATCGAGCCCGCCGGCATTCCCAACATCACGCCCGCACGGTGCCGAAGAACCAGCACGAAGGCGCATTTTTCATCTGGCATTATATCGGCACGCCCGCCGCTGGGGCAATATGGCGGCGGACGATCGTAATAATTCCAATCTACCGCTCCTCGCGGCGGAGGCGGCCCGGACGCGACGGACGTAGCGGGCGTGGAGGTACGGGGGGCGGCCGGGCCGTCACATGCGTGACATTTTGGGTTCCCTCGCAGCAAGGTCAGCGGCTTTGAGCGCGATGGACGCTGTGATAGGAAGCGCCGAGCGAGCGGTCCCGGGGCCCCTCCCGGGTGCCGGGGGCCGTTCGTGTGTTCCAGCGGCATGGCCGCTCAAGCGACAAGAAATGGATGAGTACGGGGACGATGGTGGAGCGGCAGTCGAGCTTTACGTATGAGGAACTGCTCGCCTGCGGGCGAGGCGAACTCTTCGGGCCGGGCAATGCGCAGCTTCCCGCGCCGCCCATGCTGATGTTCGACCGCATCACCGAGATTTCCGAGGATGGCGGTCCGAGCGGCAAGGGCCATGTGCGCGCCGAGCTCGACATCAAGCCGGACCTCTGGTTCTTCGCCTGCCACTTCATCGGCGATCCGGTGATGCCGGGCTGCCTCGGGCTCGACGCGCTCTGGCAGCTCGTGGGCTTCCACCTCGGCTGGCTCGGCGCGCCGGGGCGCGGGCGCGCGCTCGGCGCGGGCGAGATCAAGTTCTCCGGCCAGGTGCTGCCGACGGTGAAGAAGGTCATCTACGGCATCGACTTCAAGCGCATCATGCGCTCCAAGCTGGTGCTCGGCATCGCCGACGGCTGGCTGGAAGCCGATGGCGAGGTGATCTACCGCGCGGGCGACCTGAAGGTCGGCCTGTTCCAGACCTGACCGGGCCGCCACCGGGCATCTGCCGCTCTCGTGTCGCCCTTGCGAAGTGCCGCCTGCGAGGCCATCTCGCGGGCTTTGAAGGAAAGGAAGCCTATGCGCCGCGTCGTCGTCACCGGAATGGGCATCGTCTCGTCGATCGGCAACTCCACCCAGGAGGTCCTGGCCTCGCTGCACGAGGGCAAGAGCGGGATCAGCCGGTCCGACAGCTATGTCGAGCATGGTTTCCGCAGCCAGGTCCACGGCGCGCCGCAGCTCGACGCCAGCGCCATCGTCGACCGCCGGGCCATGCGCTTCCACGGCGGCGGCACGGCGTGGAACCACGTCGCGATGGACCAGGCGATCCGCGACGCCGGCCTCGAGGCGCACGAGATCTCGAACGAGCGCACCGGCCTCGTCATGGGCTCGGGCGGCTCCTCGACCCGCACCATCGTCGAGGCCGCGGACACCACGCGGCGCACCGGTAGCCCGAAGAAGATCGGCCCGTTCGCGGTGCCCAAGGCGATGGGCTCGACCGCCTCGGCGACGCTGTCGACCTGGTTCAAGATCAAGGGCGCGAGCTATTCCATCTCGGCCGCCTGCGCGACCACCAACATCTGCATCGGCAACGCCGCCGAGATGATCCAGTACGGCAAGCAGGACATCATGTTCGCCGGCGGCTGCGAGGATCTCGACTGGACGCTGTCCTGCCTGTTCGACGCCATGGGCGCGATGTCCTCGGACTTCAACGACCGCCCGGCCGTCGCCTCCCGCCCCTATGACAAGAACCGCGACGGCTTCGTGATCTCCGGCGGCGCCGGCGTGCTGGTGCTCGAGGAGCTGGAGCATGCGCGGGCGCGCGGGGCGCGCATCTATGCCGAGATCGTCGGCTACGGCACCACCTCGGACGGCGCCGACATGGTCGCCCCCTCGGGCGAGGGCGGGGCGCGGGCGATGCGCCAGGCGCTCGCCTCGGTGAAGGGGCCGATCGACTACATCAACCCGCACGCCACCTCGACGCCGATCGGCGATCTCAAGGAGATCGAGGCGATCCGCGAGGTGTTCGGCGACAAGTGCCCGCCCATTTCCGCCACCAAGGCGCTGACCGGCCACTCGCAGGGCGCGACCGGGGTGCACGAGGCGATCTACTCCATCCTGATGATGCAGAACGGCTTCATCGCCGCCAGCGCGCATATCGAGGAACTCGATCCGGCCTTCGCCGACATGCCGATCCCGCGCGAGCGCATCGACAATGCGAAGCTCGGCCGGGTGCTGTCGAACGGCTTCGGCTTCGGTGGTGCCAACGCGGTCCTGGTGCTCCAGCATCCGGATGCGTGAGCCCGTCGACGCGGCGAAAGGAACAGCGGCATGAGCCTGATGAAGGGCAAGCGCGGCCTGGTTATGGGTGTCGCGAACGACCATTCCATTGCCTGGGGCATTGCCAGGGCTCTGGCGGCGCAGGGCGCCGAGCTCGCCTTCACCTATCAGGGCGAGGCGCTGGGCCGGCGGGTCAAGCCGCTGGCGGAGAGTCTCGGCAGCGACACCGTGCTGGCCTGCGACGTCGAGGATCTCGCCTCGGTCGACGCCGTGTTCGCCGCGCTGAAGGAGAAGTGGGGGACGCTGGACTTCCTGGTCCACGCCATCGGCTTCTCCGACAAGAACGAGCTCAAGGGCCGCTACGCCGACACCAGCCGCGCCAACTTCACGCGCACCATGGTGATCTCCTGCTTCTCCTTCACCGAGCTCGCCAAGCGCGCCTCGGCGCTGATGCCAGCGGGCGGCTCGCTCATCACCCTCACCTATGGCGGCTCGACCCGGGTCATGCCGAACTACAACGTGATGGGGGTCGCCAAGGCGGCGCTGGAGGCGAGCATGCGCTATCTCGCGGCCGATTACGGGCCGCAGGGTATCCGCGTCAACGCCATCTCCGCCGGCCCGATCCGCACCCTCGCCGGGGCGGGCATCGGCGATGCGCGGCTGATGTTCAACTATCAGAAGCGCCACGCCCCGCTGCGCCGCACGGTAAGCATCGACGAGGTGGGCGGGGCCGCGCTCTACCTGCTCTCCGATCTCTCCTCCGGCGTCACCGGCGAAGTGCATTTCGTCGATTCCGGCTACAACATCATCTCCATGCCGCATCCCGACGCGCTCAAGGCGATCGAGGACGCGGTGGAGACCGGCGGGATCGCCGCCGCGGAATAGCGACCGGCGCCCCTTCAGGGCGCCAAGGGGGCGGCGCTGCCGGGCAGGGGTGCCCCACGCCGCGGGCGGAGGGGAAGCCTGATGTTTCGTCGTCTCGGCCGCGGCATGCGCCGTCTCGCCCGCTGGGCGATCTTCGGGGTGGTGCTGCTGGGGATCGGCTTCCTCGGGGCGCGCATCTGGTTCGCGAGCAGCGGCGCCCCGCTCGAGCCGTGGCACACCTTCATCCCGCAGGAACTCACCGTCGAGGAGATGGACCAGGGCGACTGGGCCGGCTATCTCGCGCGCGAGGAGGGGATCTTCGAGGAAGTCCGCCGCGAGGTGGTGCAGAAGCTGCCCGAGGACGAGCGCGTTCCCTCCAACCGCTATTTCGAGGGCAGCGCGGTCTATCCCCCGCACCTCTCGCACGACTGGAACCGCTCCTACGAGCTGGTGCCCGAGGGCGAGCCCAAGGGCGCGGTGGTGCTGCTGCACGGGCTGACCGATTCACCCTACAGCCTGCGCCATGTCGGCCGGGTCTACCGCGACGCCGGCTTCGTGGTGGTAGCGCCGCGCCTGCCCGGGCACGGCACCGTGCCGGCGGGCCTCGCCGAGGTCGAGTGGGAGGACTGGCTGGCGGCGACGCGCCTTGCCGTGCGCGAGGCCGCCGCCCGCGCGCCGGGCAAGCCGCTGGAGATCGTCGGCTTCTCGAATGGTGGAGCGCTGGCGCTGAAATACGCGCTCGACGCGCTGGACGATGCCGCGATGGCGCGGCCTTCGCGGCTGGTGCTGATCTCGCCCATGATCGGCATCACCCGCTTCGCGCGCTTCGCCGGGTTCGCCGGGCTGCCCGCGCTGCTGCCGGCCTTCGCCAAGGCGGCGTGGCTCGGCATCATCCCCGAGTTCAACCCGTTCAAGTACAACTCCTTCCCGGTGAACGGGGCGGTGCAGTCCTATCAGCTCACCCAGGCGCTGCAGGGCGCGATCGCCGCCCATGCGGCGTCCGGCCGGCTGGGCGAGCTGTCGCCCGCGCTCACCTTCCAGTCGGTGATGGACTTCACCGTCTCCACCCGGGCGATCGTCGACGCCTTCTATTCCCGCCTGCCGGCCAATGGCAGCGAGCTGGTGCTGTTCGACATCAACCGCAACACCAAGCTTGGGCCGCTGCTGCGCGCCACGTCCTATTCGGCGCTGCTGCGCACCCTGCCGGCCGCGCCGCGCGCTTTCCGCAGCACCGTGGTCACCAATGAGGACGCCGCCACCGACCAGGTGGTGGAGCGCACGGTGGAAGCGGGGCAGACGCAGGAGACCTCGCGGCCGCTGGGGCTTACCTATCCGCGCGACGTGTATTCGCTGTCCCACGTCGCGCTGCCCTTCCCGCCGGACGATTCGCTCTACGGCTCGGACCCCGACCCGACGCAGAATTACGGGCTGGAGCTCGGCGCGATGGCGGTGCGGGGCGAGCGCGGAGCGCTGATCGTCAATCTCGACGCGCTGGTGCGCATGTCGTCGAACCCGTTCTTCCCCTACATGATCGAGCGCATCGCCGACGGCATCGGCCACTAGGTCACGCCGGCAGTCCACCCTGGGGCGCGGCCCTCAAGCAAAAGCCGCGACGGCCGGTCGGGCCATCGCGGCTATGGGATCGGTCAGGAACGATCCGCCGGGGACATGCCCCGGCGAGACGGTCAGCAGCGCACGCGGATCGGGTTGCCCCAGCGGTCGCGGCTCCAGCACTCGCGCGGCGCCGTCGCGGCACCGACCACCGCGCCGGTCGCGGCGCCCACGCCCGCGCCGATGGCCGCACCCGAGCCGCCGCCGGCGATGCCGCCGATGATGGCGCCGGCGCCGCCGCCGATCAGCGCGCCGGTGCCGGCGCGGCGCTCGGTGGTGGTGCAGCCGGCGAGCGCGATGCCGAGCGCGGCGATGGTGATGATCCTGAGCATGAATTGCCTCCCGTTACAGGCGGACGCCAGTCCGAATGACGAAGCCAGTATTCCTCCGCCCCCGTCAGGCCGGCCGCCGGCTTCTCGCGGCCCACCGCCGCCAGCTGTGCGTCGGGAGGGCTGTAAGTCAGAGCACGGCCGTTACGAAAAGACCATCTATATTCGCAAGGACATGCACGCGCGTTCACTGTCCGCGCGGTTGGCGAACGCCCGATGTGACGTAGAGATCGGGTGGGAATGGCAAGAAGTAGCCTGTAAGTTGTATCGGGTTGCACAATACAACTTGGTATGGGCGCCGGCGCGGCCATCCTCATCTTCCCGGCGGCACGGCATCCATGGCGAGGTCATGCACTGACCCTGTCCGGAAGGTATCCGGTGCTGGAGGCGCCGCCTCACGCCGCGCGCGGCAGCAGCCGGGAGGCCAGCAGGCGCTGCGTATAGGGGTCGCGCACATGCGCCTCGTCGAGCGCGTCGGCGGCGCAGCGCTCGACGATCCGGCCCCGGTTCATCACCAGCACCTCGTCGGCGATCCAGCGCACCGCCTCGATGTCGTGGCCGACGAACAGCATGGCGAAGCCGCGCTCCTGCTGCAGCCGCCGCAGCAGGTCGAGGATCTGCACCTTCACGCTCATGTCGAGGGCGGAGATCACCTCGTCGCAGATCAGCACACGCGGCTCGCACAGCAGTGCCCGGGCGATGCAGGCGCGCTGGCGCTGGCCGCCGGAGAGCTGGTGGGGAAAGCGGGCGGCATGCTCGTGCTCCAGCCCGACCTCCTTCAGCGCGAGGGCGATTCGAGCCTCGCGCTCGCGGGCCGGCACGCCCATCAGCGCCAGCGGCTCGGCCAGCGCCCAGCCGATGGTCAGGCGCGGGTTGAGCGCGCCATAGGGATTCTGGAACACCATCTGGCACTGGCGCCGCAGCGTGCGCGGCAGCGGCCGGCCGCCGGGCACCACCTCGTGGCCGAGCAGGCGCACCCGCCCGGCGCTGAGCGGGCGCAGCCCGGCAAGCGCCGCCGCGAGCGTGCTCTTGCCGGACCCGGATTCGCCGAGCAGGCCGACCGTCCGGCCCGGCACGAGGGAGAGCGCGGCCTCGTGCACCGCCCGGTGCGGCGCGCCGAACAGGCGCCGCGCGGCATAGTCCACGCACAGCCCCTCGGCCTCGACGATCACGCCGCCGGCGTCGGGCCGGTGGGGGGCGACCTCGTCGAGGCGCCGGCGCGCGCCGACGAGGCGCGCCGTATAGGGATCGCGCGGCCGGACGAGCACCTCGGCCGCCGGTCCCGCCTCGACGACCCGCCCGCGCTGCATCACGGCTACCTCGTGCGCGAGCGCGCCCGCCACCGAGAGGTCGTGCGTGATGATCAGCAGGGCGAGCCCGCGGCGCGCCTGCAGCCGCGCCAGCAGCGCCACGATTTCCGCCTGCACGCTGGCGTCGAGGGCGCTGGTGGGCTCGTCGGCGATCAGCAGGTCGGGCGCGCCGGCGAGCGCCATGGCGATCATCACCCGCTGCTGCTGGCCGCCGGAAAGCTCGTGCGGGTAGCGCCGCGCCAGCGTTTCCGGCGCGGGCAGCTCGACCTCGGCGAGGCGCTCGGCCGTGCGCTGCCGGCGCTCGGTGCGGGAGGCGATGCCGGCGCGCCTCAGCGCCTCGTCGATCTGGTCGCCGACCCGCATGAACGGGTTGAGGCAGGCCATCGGGTCCTGGAACACCATGGCGATGCGCCGCCCGCGCAGCGCCCGCCAGCCGCGCTCGTCGCGCGGGCCGAGCTCGCGCCCGTCGACGGCGATGCGGGTCGCCTCGTCGATGTCGAGCCCCTCGGGCAGCAGGCCGAGCAGGGCGAGCGCGGTCAGCGACTTGCCCGAGCCCGATTCGCCGATCACCGCCAGGGTGCGCCCGGCCGCGATCTCGAGCGAGACGCCGTCGACCAGCCGGCGCCCGGCCTTGGCGATCACGAGGTTGCGCAGCGAGAGCAGCGGCGCGGGAGCCGGGGGGGCCTTCTTGGCCGGCGTGTTCAGGCTGACTTGGACGTTCATGGCCGCCTTCTCACGAGGACATGCGGGGATCGATCAGGCGATGCAGCAGGTCGGTCGCGGCGTTCATCGCCACCAGCGCCACCGCGACGACGACGATGGTGGCCTGGATCACCGGGTAGTCGCGGCCGTGGATCGCGTTCAGCATCAGGCTGCCGATGCCCGGCAGGCCGAACAGCACCTCCATGGTGATGGTGCCGGCGACGAGGCTGGTGAGCACGAGGCCGGAGAGCGCCAGCGTCACCGGCACGGCGGTGGGCAGCAGGTGGCGCAGCGTGACGCGCCAGCCCGGCAGCCCCTTGGCGCGGGCGGTGCGCACATGGGCGGAGGTCGCCGCCTCGGCGAGCTCCTCATAGAGCGGCTTCACGATCAGCCCGGCGCTGTCGATGCCGATGATGATCACCGGCAGCACCAGCGAGCCGAACACCGGCAGCCAGTTCAGCCAAATCGAGAAGACGAGGATGCCGACCACGCCGACGCAGAAGGTGGGGAGTGCCACCGACCAGACGTTGAAGAAGTTCACCAGCCCCCGCAGCACCGGGTTGCCGGTGGTCACGGCGCCGACCGCGACCCCGGCCGCGAGCAGCAGCCCGAAGGCGAAGCTGAGCCCGGTGAACAGCAGCGTCTCCGGCACCGCGGTCGCCAGCATGCCGGAGACCGGCCGGCCGAAGCGGATGGAATCGCCGAAGTTGCCGTGCAGCGCGCGCCAGCTCCAGGCCGCCATCTGCTCGGCGACCGGCCGGTCGAGGCCGAGCTGGTGGCGCAGTTCGCTCTGTTGGGCGGCGGTCAGGTCGCCCTCCAGCCCCTTCACGTCGACCGCGTCGCCGGGAATGAGGCGGGCGAGCAGGAACACGATCACCACGATCCCCACCGCCTGCGCGGCCATGCGCGCCAGCGCGAGTCCGACCGGCAGCAGGCGGGCGAGAAGGCGGGGAAATGCACGGGAAAGCGTGACGGCGGCCATCACATGCCCCCCCGCATCTCGCGCAGCGGGTCGAGCCCGCGCCGGACCGCCTCGCCGAGGATGGACAGCGAGAGGGTGAGCACGATGATGGCGATCACCGGGGCGAGGATCGCGTGCGGCGACACCTCGATGTAGCGGCTGGCATCCGCCACCATGCGGCCCCAGGTCGGCGCGTCCGGCGAGGAGCCGAGGCCGAGAAAGCTCAGCACCGATTCGGTCACCACGCAGCGCGGCAGCAGGATCGCCGCCTGGGTGACAAGGCCGCCGGCGAGGTTCGGCGCGAGGTGCAGGCGCAGCACATGCAGCCGGCCGCCGCCGAACAGCCTCGCCGCCGCCACGTAGTCCTTCACGCTCTCGCGGTGAAAGGTCGCCCGCGCCACATAGGCGAAGAAGGGGGCGAAGGCGATGCCGAGCGCGATCACCACCGGCCCTGCGCCCGCCCCCAGCGCGACGATGAGCAGCAGCGCCAGCAGCACGTCCGGCAGGGCGCGCACGAGGTCGATGACGGCGAACATCGCCGCTTCCGCCCAGCGCCCGAAGGAGAGCGCGACGAGGCCGAACCCGGCCCCGAGCGCGAAGGCGACCAGCGCGCCGCCGAAACCCACGATCAGCGTCGTGCGCGCGCCAATGACGAGGCGGGAGAACACGTCGCGCCCCATATGGTCGGTGCCGAGCCAGTGCGCCGGCCCCGGCGGCATGTTCAGCGCCAGCAGGTCCTGGTCCAGCGGGTCGAACGGCGCGATCAGCGGCGCGGCGAGCGCCAGCGCGACGATCAGCGCCAGCGCGAGCGCGGCGAGCGCGGTGCGCGGGGAGATCCCCCGGCGCACCGTGCCGCGTGCCTCGGAGGGCAGCGCGAGGGTCACGACCGGCCCGCGAGCCAGGTCTGGGCGACGCCGCCATCCACCCGGTTCGGCGACCAGGTGAAGCCCGGCTCGTAGCCCTGCACGTCCTTGCGGATGACGATCTGGTCGGCGTCGAGGCCGAGCGCGACGACGTAGTACTTGTCCATCACGATCTTCCAGGCGTCGAGATAGAGCTGGCGGCGGGTGGCGAGGTCGGTCTCGGCGACCGCCTTCTTCACCAGCGCGTCGTAGTCCGCGTCCTGCACGCCGCCCCACAGCACCGGGTTCGGGCCGTCGCTCATCATGCGGACATAGCGCAGGAACACGTCGGCGCGCGGGCCCGAGCTCATGCAGTTCATGTCCCAGTCGTACTGGCCGAGCCGCTTCTGGGCGCCGATGTCGTCGAGCGCGACATGGTTCACCTTGAAGCCGAGCTTGCGCACCATCTGCACCACGACCTGCGGGTAGCTCTCCTGCCAGGAGACGAACTCGATGGTCTCCTTGGCCGGGTCGACGCCGGCCTCCTTCAGCAGCGCCTTCGCCTTGTCGAGGTCGGCCTTGGCGTGCGGGTCGGCCTTGAACAACGCCTCGTCGAAATAGAGGTTGCCGGGGCCGACCATCTGGTTGGAGACGACGCCGGTGCCGGCCGAGGCGAAGTTGATGAAGGCGGCCTTGTCGATCGCGTAGCTGATCGCCTTGCGCACGCGCACGTCGTCGAAGGGCGCGCGGGGCTTGCGGTTGTTGAAGGCGACGAAGTACCAGCCGGCATCCTTGAGCTGCGAGACGCGCAGGTTCGGGTCGCTGGCGAGCTGCTTGGCGATGTCGGCCGGCACGCTGGCGATGTCGATCTCGCCGGCGCGCAGCGCAAGCTGGCGGTCGGCGTCGTCGCGCAGGTCGGCCTCGATCGCGGCGAGGTAGGGCATGCCCTTCTGCCAGTAGGCGGTGTGGGCCGGCGCGGTCAGCTTCACCTTGGGCTGCCATTCGCCGAAGGTGAACGGGCCGGTGCCGATCGGGGTCTTGATGGTCTCGTCCCAGCCCTCGGACCTGGGCGAGAGGATCCACAGCTCGCTCATCAGGTTGACGAGCGGGGCGTAGGGCTCGCGCATGATGATGACGACGGTGCGGGTGTCGCTCGCTTTGACGTCGTCGACCAGCTTCATGGCGGAGGCAAGCCAGCCGCCCTTCACCTTCTCCTTCACGCGGGTGACGTTGGCGACCACGTCCTCGGCGTTCATCACGTCGCCATTGTGGAATTTCACGCCCTCACGCAGCGTGAAGGTGTAGGTCTTGCCGTCCGGGGAGATGTCGAAGCTCTCGGCGAGGAACGGTTTCACCGAGCCGTCGTCGCTGATCGAGGTCAGCGCCTCGGCATAGATCTGCTGCACGGCGATGGAGCCGGTGTGGCGGTGCGGGTCGGAGGTGTCGAGGCCGAGCGTCGCATAGCGCAGCACGCCGCCGCGCGCCGGCGCGTTCGCGGCGTGGGCGCTGGCGGGCAGCAGGCCGTTGACGCTGCCGGCAAGGCCGGCGGCGGCGGTGCCGGCGAGGAAGGTGCGGCGGCTGAGGCGTAGCGTGGTCATCAGCGGATCTCCGGGCAGTGGAGCAAGGTGGGGAGGGACGCGGGCGGCGCGGGGATGCGCGGCACGGCGGGAAGCTGCAGGGCGGCGCCGTCCATGCCGGCGGCGGGCAGGCCGAGATGGGTGAGCACGGTCGGCGCGATGTCGACCACGGCGACCGGCGCGTCGCGCCTGCCGCCGGCGGCGAAGCCGGGGCCGTCGACAACCAGCACCGGGGCCTGCTCATGGGCGTTCAGCCCGCCATGCTGGCCGAAGCCGAGCCGGTCGGCCTTGCCGCCCTGCGGCTTCACCGCGAGGCAGGAGCCGGGCACGCCGAAGGCATTGGGGCGGTTGTCGCCCTTCATCGAGACGGCGAAGGCGAGACCGCCGGCGGCCACCTGGCCGACGCTCGGCAGCGTGTCGGCGTCCATCACCGCCCCGGCCCAGGGACGCGAAGCGAGGAAGTCGCCGAGCCGGTCGCGCCGGCCGTCATGGTCGGGATGGAGATAGACGAGCGCCGCAGTGCCGTTGGCGCACACCACCACGTCGTCGGAATCGGGGGCCGCCTTCAGGCCGGCGGCGACCAGCTCGTCCTCGATGTCAACGATGCCGCTCACCGTCTCGTGGCCGTGGTCGGAGCCGGCGATCAGCAGCACGTCCTCGCCGGCCGCGCGCAGCGCGTCGACCGCCGTCACCACGCGGGCGAGATTGGCGTCGGCCGCCTTCAGCACGCCGAGATGCTCGGGCGAGCCGAGCGGCGCGGAATGCTGGACATGGTCGGGCTCGCCGAGCCAAAGCACCGCCAGCGCGGGGCCGCCGGGCACCAGCGCCTCGTTGACGAAGCGGTGGGTCATGATCCGGTCGCCGCCGGCGTCGAGCGTCACGTCGAGCCCGTCGGCGAGCGGCATCCGGCCCGGGCCGAACGAGCCGGCGCGGTGGTAGACCCGCCCGTGCCCGTCCGGGTCGTGGGCATAGGCGGCGCCGGGCGAGACATTGTTGAAGATCACCGCCCCGCCGGTCTTCGCCCCACCCTGCCGGGCCACCCGCTGGGCCAGAGTTGGCACGGCGAGCGAGGCGCCGGTGACGCTCCGCTTGTGCTGCAGGAAGTCGGGATGGCCGGCGTCGTGCCGCACCAGTCGGCCTTCCTCGATCAGCGCCATGGTGTTGCCGGCAAGGCCATGGCGGGCGGGCCAGCAGCCGGTCGCCAGCGTGGAGGAGACCACGCGCGTCGCCGAGGGAAAGGCCGATCGATAGCCGGGAAAATATTCGGCCCGCGCGCTCAGCGCCGCGAGGGCCGGCGTGCGGTGCTCGTCCACGAAATCGCGGCGGAGCCCGTCGAGGATGACGATGACGGCGCGGCGCATCGCTCAGCCCACCCGGTTCAGCGCGACATCGAAGATGTCGAAGTTGCGCAGGCGCGCGGTGTCGCCATCCTGGGTCAGCGGGTGCGAAAGGATGAAGGGCACGCGCTGCTCGTGCAGGCTGCCATGCGAGCGCAGCCGCTCGCCGGCGAGCTGGCCGACATCGTGGTCCTCAGCCCGCGCGCCGAGCGCGGTGCCTTCGGTGCCGGTCACCACGAAGTCGGCCTCGCGGTCGGCCGGCATCTCGAAGCGGGCGGCGGCCTCGGCGCCGGAGAGCACCAGCTCGACCCCCTCCTGGCCGGCGATGGCCGCGCGCACCGCCTGCGGGTCGATGCCCTCCTTCAGGATATGCACCCGCACGAAGCCGCCGAGCGCGCCGTGGTGGCGCACGAAGGGGTCGGTGATCGGGCAGATGACGCGGGTCGCGCCGGCGCCGAAGGCGGCGTCGAGCACGTCGCCGAGATAGGTCACGCGCGGCGTGCCGTCGACCTTCGCCATGTCGGTCATGCCGTGATCGGCGGTGATGGCGATCACCGCGCCGAGCTCGGCCAGCCGGGCGAGGCGCGAATCCACCGCCGCCATGAAGGCCAGCGCCTCGGGCGCCTCGGGCGGGTATTTGTGCTGCACGTAGTCGGACAGCGAGAGATAGAGCAGCCGGGCGTGGCCGGTCTCGATCAGGCGGATGCCGGCGTCGAGCACGTAGAGCGACAGCTCGGCCGAGTACTGGTCCGGCCGGGCGAGGCCGACCAGCCCCGCGGCGTCGGCGATGCCGTGCTCGGCCTCGCTGGTGCCCTCGGCCCGCTCGGCGGAGAAGGCGATGCCTTCCAGCCCGAAGGCCAGCGCCTTGCGCAGCTTGTCCTTGGCGGTGACGACCGCGACCTTCTCGCCGATGCCCGCCAGCCCGGCGAGGATGGTGGGGGCGCGCATCAGCGCCGCGTCGAGCATCATCACCGTCTCGCCGGTGGCGCGGTCGAGGTAGAAATTGCCGGCGACGCCGTGCACGGAAGGCGGAGCGCCGCAGACGATCGAGACGTTGTTGGGATTGGTGAAGGTCGGCATGGCCGCCTCGGCCAGCGCGTCGACGCCCTCGCGCCGCATCCGCTCCAGCGCCGGCGTCACGCCGGCCCGCGCGGCCGCCTCGACATAGGCGGGATCGCAGCCGTCGAAGCAGATCACGACCGTGGTGCGCGCCGGCCGCCGGTAGCGGCGCCCGTTCACGACCATCTCCTCGCGCACGACCTCGTCCTCGCGCGGCGCGCCGGCGCCGGGCAATGCCATATCCATCTGATGATTCCGTAATTAAACTGTCGCAAACAATGCGTATGCTTATCGATTTGCCGACGCATCGTGAGTTATTCTATGTGTTTTATTATTTAGTATTGCCAGCGTGAGTAAAGCGATATTAGTTCCGTCACTATGTGAGCTTTTGGAACAGAAGAGATTTCGGAACACAGGACATGCGACGTACCCTTCCGCCGCTCAAGGCGCTGGTGGCGTTCGAGGCGGTGGCGCGCATCGGCTCGGTGACGGAGGCGGCGGAGGAGCTCGGCGTCACCCACAGCGCGGTCAGCAAGCAGCTCGCGGCGATCGAGGCCTGGTTCGGCACGCCGCTGTTCGAGAACAACCGCCGGCGCATGGTAGCGACGCCCGCCGCGGCCCAGTTCGCCCGCGCCGCCGGCGCCGCGCTCGACCTCGTCGCCTCGGCTGCGGAGGCGTTCCAGCCGCAGGCCGTGCCGCAGGTGCTGGAGGTGATCGCCCCCGCCACCTTCGCCATGCGCTGGCTGATGCCGCGCCTGCCGGACTTCCAGGCGAAGGCCGGCGAGGTCGACGTGCGGGTGCGCCCGATGCACACGGGCGAGGACTGGTCGGGGATTCCGTTCGACGTGGTGATCCGGCGCGGCGAGGCGCTGCAGGGGGATCTGCGCAGCTTCGCCCTGCTGCGCGAGGAGATCGGGCTGATGGCGCGCCCCGACCTCGCGGCGCGGCCCGGTCTCATGCAGCGGCTCGGCGCGCCGGCCGGGCGCGAGGGGGTTCGGCTGCTGGAATCCGTCACCCGCCCGGGCGAGCTCGCGCGCTGGCTGGTGGCCGCCGGCCTGCCGGCGGACCTCGCCGCCGGGGCGGCGCGCTTCGGCCATTTCTACATCGCGCTCGAGGCGGCGCTGGCCGGGCAGGGGGTGATCGCCGCGCCGATCGAGGTGGTGGCCGATCTGGTCGAGCGCGGCGACCTCGCCGAGCCCTTCCCGGAGCTGCGGGTGCACGGGCCGGACTACCGGCTCGGCTACGCGCCGGCGGGCGAGAAGGCGGCGCTGGCCGCCGCCTTCTGCGACTGGGCGGTCGGCCAGGCCGCCGCCGGGCGCTGAGCGCGCAGTGCCGAGTGCCGGCCGCGCCGCGAAAGGCGGGCGGCCGGCGCAGCCGGGTCAGCTCTCGATGAAGGCGAGCAGGTCGGCGTTGATCACCTCGGCATGGGTGGTGCACATGCCGTGCGGGAAGCCCTCATAGACCTTGAGCACGCTGCCCGCGACGAGCTTGGCCGACAGCGGGGCGGAATCGGCGAAGGGCACGATCTGGTCGTCGTCGCCATGCATGACGAGGGTCGGCACGTCGACCGCCTTCAGGTCCTCGGTGAAGTCGGTCTCGGAGAAGGCCTTGATGCCGTCGTAATGCGCCTTGGCGCCGCCCATCATGCCCTGGCGCCACCAGTTCTCGATGACCCCCTGGGAGACCTTCGCGCCCTCGCGGTTGAAGCCGTAGAACGGGCCGGCCGGCACGTCGAGGAAGAACTGCGCGCGGTTGGCGGCGAGCGCGGCGCGGAAGCCGTCGAACACCTCGAGCGGCAGGCCGCCCGGATTAGCCTGCGTCTTCAGCATCAGCGGCGGCACGGCGCCGATCAGCACCAGCTTGGCGACGCGCCCCTTGCCGTGCTTCACCGTGTAGTGGAGCGCCTCGCCCCCGCCGGTCGAGTGGCCGATGTTCACCGTGCCCTTGAGGTCGAGATGCTCGATCACGGCGGCGACGTCGGCGGCGTAGTGGTCCATGTCGTGGCCGTCCCAGACCTGGCTCGAGCGGCCATGGCCGCGCCGGTCATGGGCGACGACGCGGTAGCCCTTGGCCAGGAAGAACAGGAGCTGGGCGTCCCAGTCGTCGGCGGAGAGCGGCCAGCCATGGTGCAAGACCAGCGGCGTGGCGTCCTTCGGACCCCAGTCCTTGTAGAAGATCTCGACGCCGTCCTTGGTGGTGATGCTGGGCATGATGCGTTCCTTCACATGGTGAGACGAACTGCGGGCACGTTAGGCTGAGGCAAGGTCCCGCCGTGGCGGGCCGTCCCCGGAGAGGGACGCCGGGGCGCGCGGGCGAAGATCGGCCGGGCCGGAGCCCTCTGAAGATGGCTCGGACGCGCGGGCACCTGTGTGCCTCGTGGGCGCGCGGGCGTATTGAACAAAAGTGCGCCGTGGCGGCGCAGGCGACGCCGGCCGGCATCAGTGCCGTCCCCGCCAGGCGCCGGGCGTGGTCCCGGTCAGGCGGGCGACCAGCCGCGTCATGTGGCTTTGGTCGGCGAAGCCGCACGAGACCGCGACCTCGGCGAGGGGCAGGCGCGAATGGGCGAGCAGCGCCAGCGCACGGGTCACGCGCTGCACCACCAGCCAGTGATGCGGGGTCGCGCCCGTCGCCTCGCGGAAGCCACGGATGAAATGGCTGCGCGAGACGCCGCAGGCATCGGCGATGTCGGCGATCAGCACCGTGCCGTCCATGCCGGCCAGCAGCATCTCCTTGGCGCGGGCGACCTGACGCGGGGCGAGACGGCGCGGGGCGAGGCAGTGCCCGCAGCGCGGCGGCCGGCCGTGATGGCGGGCGGCGAGATGGGTCTGCATGGCGCACACGACCTGCTCGACGAAGAGCGGCGCGGCGTGATCCGGCCGCTCGAGCGCGGGCAGCAGCGCGCCGGCAAGGGCAGCGAGAACCGGGTCCTTCTCGCCCGGGCGGCAGGCGAGCCCTTCGGCCGCCGGCAGGTCGAGCTCGGCGAAGGTCCGGTCGAGCGCGGCGGGGGCCAGCTCCAGCAGGAAGAAGTCGAAGCCGGTCTCCACATCCGCACGATAGGGGTCGGAGAAGGAGCGCACATAGCAGGCGCCCTCGTCGAACTGGACCGCGGCCGAGCGATTGCCCTCGAAGATGCGGCGGCGATGTCCGGCCGCCAGCGCCACGCCCGCGAGCAGCCCGCGCCGGCTCGCCGGCGTTTCGACCCGGCCGGTCGCCCCGCCGACCGGTGCGCCCGGATGCGGGGCGCCATTCGAGGCGCCGTACGGGGCACCATGCGCCTTGCGGTAGATCGCGAAGCCGGCGCCGTGCAGCTCCTGGTCGCGGCCGAGCGCGGCCTGCGCGCAGCCCAGCCCGTCGCGCCCGAAGGTTCGGGAATCCGGGCACGCAGCGGAGCCGTGCGGCGCGCCTGCGGCCGCGACGCTCACCGCCCGCCCCGCATCGGCCGACCTCCGGCCTGGCCGCGCCCGCGCCGTGCCCTCATCCTGGTACGCCCCCACCTCTGCCCGTGGTTTGATCGTGCGCGATACAAGTCGCACATCGGCCTTCCCCGCGCATCCCCGCCGGAAGTCGAATGCCGGCGCGATCATCCTGTCCACCGGCGGCGCGGGTAGCGAAATACGCTTGTATTGGTTCGAACGTCGTCGTTAATTCGAAACGTAGCGGGTCGCCATTTGGCGAACAGCTCCCGAGGGAGGGCGCCCGTCATGGTGAAGAGGCGCCTTGATACTCACCTCGCGCTGGTGTTCGGCGTCACGGTGACGCTCGCGTTGGCGGGAATCGTGTTCCTCGTCAACAACCGCGCTGCGGCAATACTGGAGGACGCCACCGGGACGCTGTTCGCCCGCATGGCCGGCGAGAGCCGCTCGCATATCGACAAGAGCTTCAACAGCCTCGACCTGCTGACGCAGCTCTTCGCCGCCGATCCGCAGCTCGGCTCGCCCGAGATCGAGGATCGCGGCGAGCTGATCGAGCGGTTCCGCATCGTGATGGACACGATGCCCTACACCTCCGCGATCTATGTCGGCTACGACAATGGCGACTTCCTCCTGCTGCGTCACCTGACCTCCGACGTCGCTCGGCGCAATCTCGGCGCGCGGGCGGACGCGGCCTATCTGCTGCAGAGCGTGACTAACGGCCCCGGCGGGGTCGAAGCCGGCTTCACCTTCCTCGACGGCGCGCTGCGCAAGGTCGGCACGCTCGACCGTCCCGGCTTCAGCTACGACCCGCGCCAGCGCGGCTGGTACGTGGAGGCGATGGCGAAGGGCGGGCCGATCCTCACCCAGCCCTACCGCTTCTTCGCCACCGCCGAGACCGGCGTGACCATCGCGCACCGCCTCGCCAGCGGGCGCGGCGTGGTCGGCATCGACCTCAGCCTCGCCGACCTGTCGAGCGAGCTGAAGCGGATGAAGAGCACCCCGTCCTCCGAGATCCTGATCGCCGACGAGAGCGGCGCGGTGATCGCAGCCAGCAGCGCGAATGTCGCCACGCCCTCGAGCCTGCGCAGCGGGCCGGCGGCACGGCGGGCGGAGGGGCCGGTGCCGCCGGTGGTGCCGTTCATGCTGGCCGCGGTGCGGGCGCATCTGGAAGGCAAGCAGGCCGACAGCTTCAGCGAGCACGGAAGGCGCTGGATGATCCACGTCGCCCCGCTCGCGGTCGGCCCCTGGACCTTCGGCATGGCGGTGGCGATGCCCCATGACGAGGTGATGGCGGGCGTGCGCAGCCTGGTGGCCACGCTCGGCTGGATCAGCCTGGCGCTGATCCTGTTCGTGGTGGTGGCGATCCGCCTCACGGCGCGCGCGGTGAGCCTGCCGCTGGTGGCCATCGCCCACGAGGCGGACGCGATCCAGTCCTTCAACTTCAAGGACGCGCCGGACGAGACCCATTCCTCGGTGGCCGAGATCGACACGCTCTCGCGCGCCATCCGCAATGCGCGCCTCACCATCCAGCGCTTCATCGAGATCGGCCGCGCGCTCTCGGCCGAACGCGATCCCGACCTGCTGGTCCGGCGGCTGCTGGAGGAGACCATCAATCTCACCCATTCGCAGGCCGGGGTGATCCTGCTCAGCGAGGATGGCTGCAAGAGCTTCATCGGCATCGTCCACCGCCGCGGCGAGCCGCTCGGCGCCTTCGCCACAATCGGCCCGTTCGGCGCGGGATCGGCCGGCTTCGGCGGCCGGCTGGTGCATGCGCTGGCGCGCAGGACCGTGGTTCATCTCGAGGCCACGGAGACCGGCGGCGACCCGGTGCTCGCCCAGCTCACCGAAGGCATCACGCTGGGGCCGGGCGAGGTGTTCCGCTGCTCCGTCATCCCCCTGCTCGACCGCGGCGACGAGACCATTGGCGGGCTCGCCCTGCTCCACCGTACCGCGATCGAGGAGACGGTGTCGGACGACAGCCTCGACCTCGCCCGCGCGCTCTCCGGCAATGCGGCGGTGGCGATCGAGACCACGCTGGCGCTGAAATCGCGCAAGGCGCTGCTCGACGCGGTGATCCGCATGGTCGCGCAGGCGATCGACGCCAAGTCGCCCTACACCAACGGCCACTGCCAGCGCGTGCCGGTGCTCACGCTCGGCCTGGTGCGCGCCGCCTGCGAGACGCGCGAGGGCCCGTTCGCCGGCTTCGCGCTTTCGCCCGAGGAGTGGGAGGCGGTGGATGTCGCGAGCTGGCTGCACGATTGCGGGAAGCTCACCACGGCCGAATACGTGATCGACAAGGCGACCAAGCTCGAGACCATCACCGACCGCATCCACGAGATCCGCATGCGGTTCGAGCTGCTGAAATCCGCCGCCGAGACCACCTACTGGAAGGGTCTCGCCGAGGGCGGCGACGAACCGGCCCTGCGCGCCGAGCGCGACCGGACCTGGCGCGAGCTCGACGAGGAGTTCGCCTTCGTCGCCGAGTGCAACATGGGCGGCGAGTTCATGGAGCCGGAGAAGATCGAGCGGCTGAAGCGCATCGCCGGGCGGCGCTGGCGGCGCACGCTGGACGACCGGCTCGGCGTGTCCGCGGCCGAGCGCGGTCGGCGCGCGCGCGGTTCCGAGCGCTCACTGCCGGCGGAGGAGCCGCTGCTGTCCGACGCGCCGCACCACGTCATCGCCCATTTCCCCAACCAGCTCGACGCGCTGGAGCGCGGTCGCGGCTTCACGCTGGCGCGGCCGGAGAACCGGCTCAATCTCGGCGAGATCTACAATCTCTCGATCGCCCGCGGCACGCTGACGGCCGAAGAGCGCTACGAGATCAACCGCCACATCACCCGCACCATCGTGATGCTGGAGGCGCTGCCCTTCTCCGGCCCGCTGACCCGGGTGCCCGAATATGCCGCCGCCCATCACGAGCACATGGACGGCACCGGCTATCCGCGCTCGCTGAGGCGCGACCAGATGAGCGAAGTTGCGCGGATGATGGCGATCGCCGACGTGTTCGAGGCACTGACCGCCGCCGACCGGCCCTACCGCAAGGCGAAGACGCTGAGCGAGGCGATCCGCATCATGGGGGCGATGAAGCGGGACAACCACCTCGACCCGGACCTGCTCGACCTGTTCCTCACCTCCGGCCTTTGGCGCGATTATGCGGACCACCATCTGCGGCCGGACCAGATCGACGAGCCGGACATCGAGGCGGTGCTGGCGATCCGCCCCGCTGGCGCGCCCGAGGCGGCGGCGCCCGCTACGGTCTAAGTCAGCAACCTAATAGCCAGCGGGTCCTGTCGCCTCCGGGTCAATCTCGCCCGCACCACTGGCGGCGGGGACCCCGCATGCTTTATTGCAGCACCGTCTCTATCGAAGTTCCGTCCGCAGCCGCAGGTGCCGCCCGTGCCCGATCTTCAACGTGTCGTCCAGGAAATCGCCGAGGAGATGCGCGCGCGTCCCGACCGCGGCGACGTCGCCACCTACATCCCCGAGCTGGCCGGCGCCGACCCCGCGAGCTTCGGCATCGCGGTGGTGGGCGCGGATGGCGAGGTGGCGGCGGCCGGCGACTGCGACCTGCCGTTCTCGATCCAGAGCGTGTCGAAGGTGTTCACGCTGACGCTGGCGCTCGGCAAGGTCGGCGATCGGCTGTGGCGCCGGGTCGGGCGCGAGCCCTCCGGCAGCCCGTTCAACTCGATCGTCCAGCTCGAGGCCGAGCAGGGCATCCCGCGCAATCCCTTCATCAATGCCGGGGCGATCGCGGTGACCGACATCATCCTGTCGGGCCACCAGCCGCGCGAGGCGCTGGGCGAGATCGTGCGCTTCATGCAGTTCCTCGCCGACGACGCCTCGATCTTCATCGACGAGGCGGTGGCGGCGTCCGAGCAGCGCACGGGCTTTCGCAACCGTGCGCTCGCCAACTACATGAAGTCGTTCGGGGTTCTGGAAAATCCGGTCGACCACACGCTCGGCGTCTATTTCCACCACTGCGCCATCGCCATGTCCTGCCGCCAGCTCGCCATGGCCGGGCGCTTCCTCGCCCATAACGGGCGCAACCCCGAGAGCGGCCTGTCGGTGGTGTCGCCGGAGCGGGCGCGGCGGATCAATGCGGTGATGCTCACCTGCGGCCACTATGACGGCTCGGGCGAGTTCGCCTATCGCGTCGGCCTGCCGGGCAAGAGCGGGGTAGGCGGCGGCATTCTGGCGATCGCGCCGGGCCGGGCCTCGATCGCGGTGTGGTCGCCCGGGCTCGACGCCAGCGGCAACTCGCATCTCGGCCGGCTGGCGCTGGAGGCGCTGACCCAGCGGCTGGGCTGGTCGGTGTTCGGGGGCTGAGCCGGGGGCAATTTCGGCAGGGCGGACGGGGCGGACCCCAGAGACACGAAAGGCCGGGCTCTCACCCGACCTCGGCAGCGATCCGTGCGCGGACCCTCGTCACGCCGGGAGCGGATGCTCCCGGACCCTGTGCTTCGATGCGCGTCAGCGCTTGGGCGAGCGCTCGTCGCGTACCGCTTCCTCGTGATACCAGCTTCCACCCCAGGCGATGTCGGCCCGGGGGGCGATCTCGGCGGTCGGACGGCTCTCTATGCGCCGCGCGGCGAGACCGGCACGGCCGCCGGCCGGGAACGCGAAAATCTTCGCGCTCTCACGTTCATGGCTCGTGTTCATACCTCGTCACTCCTCTCATCCTGCGCGTTCCTGCGTCAGGCAATAAAAGCAATATAGCACAGCCTGCATGGCGTTTGCGCAATATGCCTATTTTAGGATCACAATCAGTCCAGTTTTTGTGCAGTGCCAAAGGCGTCGGGCGCATGATGTCCGGCAACGGCCGGCGGTGCCCTTTGGTTGCATGGCGTGCTGCAACGCCGCAGCGCCGGCGGGGCACTGTGGCGCCGTCAAACGTCCCGGATCGCTGGCGAATCACCTGTTCGCAAGGGCTCGGAGAGGCCGGCCGCCGGCCGCTTGGCGGCCTGCGCGCGGGATTGCCGGCATTTCGTAATGAATTTTGGCACGCTACGTGCTTGCGTGTATCGCCAGCCGTTGGCGGTCGACCATTTCTCGCACGGCCGGCAAAGCGACAGGGTCCTCGGCGCCCGGTCATTAAGCTATGAGAGATACGCAATGACGAAGTACAAACTCGAGTATATTTGGCTCGACGGTTATACGCCGGTCCCGAATCTGCGCGGCAAGACGCAGATCAAGGAGTTCGATCGCTTCCCCTCGCTCGAGGACCTGCCGCTGTGGGGCTTCGACGGTTCCTCGACCATGCAGGCGGAAGGCCGGAGCTCGGATTGCGTGCTCAAGCCCGTCGCGGTCTATCCCGACCCGGCCCGCAAGAACGGCGTCCTGGTGATGTGCGAAGTGATGATGCCGGACGGCGTCACCCCGCACTCGACCAATGCGCGCGCCACCATCCTCGATGACGAGGGCGCCTGGTTCGGCTTCGAGCAGGAATACTTCTTCTACAAGGACGGCCGTCCGCTCGGCTTCCCCGAGCATGGCTATCCGGCCCCGCAGGGCCCGTACTACACCGGCGTCGGCTTCAAGAACGTCGGCAACGTCGCCCGCGAGATCGTCGAGGAGCACCTCGAGCAGTGCCTCGAGGCCGGCATCAACCACGAGGGCATCAACGCGGAAGTCGCGAAGGGCCAGTGGGAATTCCAGATCTTCGGCAAGGGCTCCAAGAAGGCGGCCGACGAAGTGTGGATGGCCCGCTACCTGCTGCTCCGCCTGACCGAGAAGTACGGCGTGGACATCGAGTTCCACTGCAAGCCGCTCGGCGACACCGACTGGAACGGCTCGGGCATGCACTGCAACTTCTCGACCAAGTACATGCGCGAAGTCGGCGGCAAGGAGTATTTCGAGGGCCTGATGGCGGCCTTCGAGAAGAACCTCGACGACCACATCGCCGTCTACGGCCCGGACAACCACATGCGCCTCACCGGCAAGCATGAGACCGCGCCCTGGAACAAGTTCAGCTACGGCGTGGCCGACCGCGGCGCCTCGATCCGCGTCCCGCACTCGTTCATCAAGAACGACTACAAGGGCTATCTCGAGGATCGCCGCCCGAACTCCCAGGGCGACCCCTATGCCATCGCTTCGCAGGTGCTGAAGACGATCTCGGAAGTCCCGACCTCGGCTTCCGCTGCGGCCTGATCCGGCGGCGGATCCATTCCGCCGCTCCGCACTCCCGAGACGACCGCTGAACGGCGTCTCCCTGAGCCAGCCCCGCGAGGGGCTGGCTTTTTGTTTATGCGCTGTCGTCGTGGTGCATGTCTCGTGCGTGCCGCGCCTCCGGCCGTGTCGTGTCTCGACGGGGAGGCGCAGCGGTGCTCCACGCTCGCGGGGCCGCGCGCCGTCGATGCTCGTCGCGCGCCCGGGGTGCCGTCCGGTGCACCTTTGGAAGTACCCGTCCGGCGGCTCAGAGATAGGGCGAGGCGAGCCAGATCGCGCGGTTGCGCAGCCGGCGCAGGAACGGCCGGGCGCCGAGCGTCGCCAGCGTCTCGGCGCTTCCCGCATGCGCCATCTGGGCGATGCGGGCCTCGACCTCGAGCGCGACGGTCGGGTCGTACAGCTCAAGGTCGAGCTCGAAATTCAGCCGCAGGCTGCGCGGGTCGAGGTTGGACGAGCCGACATAGGCCCAGCACCCGTCCACCGCCATCAGCTTGGAATGGTCGAACATGCCGCCGGCCCGCCAGACCCGGCAATTGCCGGCGATCACCTGGTCGAGCTGGGCGGTCATGGCGTAGTCGACCAGCTTCAGATTGTTGGCGGAGGGGATGACGATGTCGACCTCCACCCCGCGCCGTCCCGCAGTCGTCAGCGCGCCGATGAGCTGCTGGTCGGGCAGGAAATAGGGCGAGCAGATGTGCACCCGGCTCTGCGCCACGGAAAGCGCGCCCATGATGGTCGAGTGGGCGTTGGCGAGGTTGTGGTCTGGCCCGGACGGCACCACCCGCACCGCGACCGTCCCGCGCGGCGGCCCGGCCGGCGCCTCGGCCCAGGCCGGCCCGCCGAGATTCTCGCCGCAGGTGAAGGACCAGTCCTGCGCGAACACGCTGAGAAGCTGCTCGACCGCGGGCCCCTCGATCCGGAAATGGGTGTCGCGCGCCGGGTCGTCCTTGCCGTATTCGCTGGTGAACTGGGCGCGGATGTTCATGCCGCCGGTAAAGCCGGTCGCGCCGTCGACGATCAGCATCTTGCGGTGGCTGCGCAAATTCGCATAGGGCAGCCGGAGCCCGATCAGGTTGCCCATGAAGAGCTGGGTCGGCACCTCGCCCTCGCGCAGCCGGCCGACGATGGAGGGCCGCGAATAGCGCGCGCCGATGGCGTCGATCAGCACCCGCACCGCGACCCCGCGCCGGTGCGCGGCGACCAGCGCGTCGGCCACCAGGACGCCGACCGGGTCGTTGTCGAAGATGTAGCTCGAGAGCGCGACATGGCGCTTGGCGGCGTTGATGGCGGCGATCATCTGCGGATAGGCGGCGTCGCCGCTGTCGAGCAGGTTCACCGCATTGCCGGAGACCAGCGGGAAGCTGCCGAGATGGTCGCCGAGCCGCTTCATCGCCGACAGGCTGGGCGAGAGCGCGATGGCGACCGGCGGCGGCTCGTGGCGCCGGCGCGGATGCTGGCTGGCGCGCCGGCGGCCGGCGGTCGAATGGCGGATGCGGTTGATGCCGGCGACCAGATAGAGGATCGCCCCGACGATCGGCGACAGCAGGATGACGCCGACCCAGCCGATGGCGGCGCGCACGTCGTCCTTGGTCATGGCGGCGTGGATCGCCGCCGCGAGGCCGATGGCGGTGCTCGCCACCAGCGTGATGTGTGGCCAGTAATGGGCGAGGAAGCTGCTCATGACGCGGCGCGGACCCGTTCGCGGCCGGCCGGCCGCGGCGCTCGGGCGGGTGCGCGAAACCCCCGGGCGGGCGCGGGAGAAACGCGCCGAAGATGCGTTGCGAACGCCAACAAGCCCCAGCCCCCGCCGATCGATTCGCCGTCCGCCTCGGAGGATGCCGGGCCGGGCGGGCTCCGGGCCACATGCGGCGAATACGGGTTCGCCGGGCATGGTCCAGATCGTTGTTCTTACGCGCTTTCCCGACGCGGGACGGAATCCGCTTCGCGCCGGAGCGCCCTAGGGTCTAGCCGCGATTGGCCTCAGCGTCACCCCCCGCCGTTCGGGGGAGATGACGCAAGGGCAAAAGAGAGGCGGGCGGCACCGGGGATACCCGGGCCGCCCGTCTCGAGGACGATACCGATGTCGGCCGCCGGGCCCGACGAATGCCGAGCCCGGCTGGCGCCGGTCAGACCGCCGCGCGCAGGGGCGGGGCGTCGGTTTCCGGCGTGGCCGGCTCCAGCGCGTTGAAGATGGCGTCGTCCACCTTCTCCAGCCAGACGAATTCCAGCCGGTCGCGCGCGTCCTGAGGAATGTCCTCATAGTCGCGCCGGTTGCGGGCGGGCAGCATCACGCGGGTCAGCCCCGCGCGGGCGGCCGCCACCACCTTCTCCTTGATGCCGCCGACCGGCAGCACCAGGCCGCGCAGCGAGATCTCGCCGGTCATCGCCGTGTCCTTGCGCACCGTGCGGCCGGTGAGCAGCGAGACCAGGGCGGTGAACATGGCGACACCCGCGCTCGGCCCGTCCTTCGGCGTCGCGCCGGCGGGCACATGGACGTGCACGTCGGTCCGCGCGAACAGCTCCGGGTCGATGCCGAGCTCGGCGGCGCGGCTCTTGACGAGGCTCATCGCCGCCTGCGCGCTCTCCTTCATCACCTCACCGAGCTGGCCGGTGAGAATGAAGCCGCCGCGGCCCGGCACCCGGGTCGCCTCGATGAAGAGGATGTCGCCGCCGACCGGGGTCCAGGCGAGGCCCGTAGCCACGCCCGGCACCGAGACGCGCAGCGCCACCTCGTCCTCGAACACGGGCGGGCCGAGCAGCTCGGACAACCCGTCGACGCCGATCCGCGCATGCTCCACGCTGCCCTCGGCGATGCCGACGGCGACGTGGCGGATGGCGCGGCCGATCTCGCGCTCGAGATTGCGCACGCCGGCCTCGCGGGTATAGGCGCGGATGATCGCCTTGAGGGCGTCGTCCTCGACCTCGACCTGCGCGGCGCCGACGCCGTTGGCCTCGAGCTGGCGGCGGACCAGGTAGCGCTTGGCGATCTCCAGCTTCTCCGAGTCGGTGTAGCCGGACAGGCTGATGATCTCCATGCGGTCGCGCAGCGGCCCGGGGATGGTGTCGAGCATGTTCGCGGTGGCGATGAACACCACGCGCGAGAGGTCGAACGGCACGCCGAGATAATTGTCCCGGAACGTCCCGTTCTGCTCGGGATCGAGCACCTCCAGCATCGCCGCCGACGGGTCGCCCTGGATGCCGGAGCCCATCTTGTCGATCTCGTCCAGCATCATCACGCAGTCGCGGGTGCCCGCCTTGCGGATGCCCTGGATGATGTTGCCCGGCAGCGCGCCGATATAGGTGCGCCGGTGGCCGCGGATCTCCGCCTCGTCATGCACGCCACCGAGCGACACGCGCACGAACTTGCGGCCGAGTGCGCGGGCGATCGACTGGCCGAGCGAGGTCTTGCCGACCCCCGGGGGACCGGCGAAGCACAGGATCGGCGCCTTGCCGTTCGGCGCGAGCTTGCGCACGGCGAGATACTCGATGATGCGCTGCTTGATCTTGGGCAGACCGAAATGGTCCTCGTCCAGGATCCGCCGCGCCTCGGCGATGTCGATCGGCGCCTCGTCCGGCAACTTCCAGGGCAGGGCGATCAGCCAGTCCAGATAGGTGCGGACCATGCCGTATTCGGGGCCCGCCTCGGACATGCGGCGCAGCCGGCCCAGCTCCTTGCGGGCCATCTGGGCGACGTCGTCCGGCATGCCGGCATCCTCGATCGCCTTCTCGAGGTCGGCGATCTCCTGGCTGTTGCCCTCGTCCTCGCCGAGCTGCTTCTGGATCGCGGCCATCTGCTCGCGCAGCAGCACCTCGCGCTGGCGCTCGTCCAGCGACGCCTTGGTCTGCTTGCTGATCTCCTGCGACAGGCGCAGCACCTCGATGCGGTGCGCCAGCACGCGCGAGACCTTGTTCATGCGCGCGACGACGTCGACCGTCTCGAGCAGCTCCTGCTTCTCGTCCGGCGAGATGTCCATATAGGCGGCGACGAGGTCGGCGAGGCCCGAGGGCGAGTTCGCCCCGCGCACCGCGGCCATCAGCTCGGGCGGCACCTGCGGCAGCAGCTCCAGCACCTCGCCGGCCTGGTTCTGCAGGTGGACGAAGCGCGCCTCGATGTCGGAGGTGCTTTCCTCGCTCTCCTCGACCCGCGTGACGCGGGCGGTGATGAAGGGCTTCTCGCGCACGAACTCGTCGACATGGAAGCGCTGCTCGCCCTGGCAGACAAGGTGATGCGTGCCGTCCGGCGCGGTGACGTAGCGCAGGATGTTGGCGATCACGCCCATGCGGTGCAGGTCCTGCGCGCCGGGCTCCTCGACGCTCGGGTCGCGCTGCATCAGCATGCCGACGGGACGGCCCTCGCGCACCGCCTGCTGGGCGGCGGCGATGGAGGCCTGGCGGCCGACCGCGACCGGCATCACGACGCCGGGGAACAGAACGAAATTGCGCACCGGCAGGATGATGAGCTGGTCCTCGGGCACGGAGCCGTTGGTGCCGCCGGCAGGGGCGTTGGTGGCCGCGCCGCCATTGCCGCCGGCATCAGCCATGCGGCGGGGCGCGTAAGTCTCGACATCGGGGCGGTTCATGGTGCTCCCCCTTTCAAACCTTGCGCAGCGCGATGGCCAGACAGCCATTCACGACGCGCGGATGGGCGACCTCGTAGCGACCGGGCGGCAGCGCGAGCTGACGCTCGAAACGGCCCTGCGGCAGCTCCATGCGATGGATGGTGGCGCGGTGGAACTCGACCGGAAGTACGCGCTCGCCGGCAATGGTGAGCACGCCGTTCTTGATCGCCACCGTCATGCGCTCGGGATCGACACCCGGCAGCGCGGCGAGCACGAGGATCTCGCGCTCGGTCTCCAGCACGTCGACTGGCGGCTCCCAGCACGGGGCGCGGTGGTGCCTCGGCGCCGTATCGGGCAGGTCGGCGGGACGGAACATCTGCCGGTGCATGCGCTCGGCGCGGTTCAGCATGTCGAGCGCTTCCGACCACATCCAGGCGCGGGGGTCAGTCTTTTTCATGAGGATCTCCTGGGCAGGCCCTGGGGCCCACCGCGCAAGATATAGTGACGTTTATGTCACACGCCAGACGGGCCGGTGCCGCCGCCGGGCGAATACGAAGCCGGACCGTATTCGGTCCGGCTTCGCCGGTCGGCGTTCGCCTTCTGCCGGCCGGGGCCGGCGGAGCGAGGCGCGCGACGAACTGCGAGGCGGCCGGTCCCTCTCGTCGCCGGCCTCATCGGCCCCATATGTGCGCTCGGACGCCGCCGGCAAGGCCGCTGGCAGCGCGGCACGTATGACCATGCGGCGGCCCTCCAGAACGGGAGCATCATCATGGAACAGATCGAACTCGGCAGCTCCGGGATCCGGACCTCCCGCGTCGGCCTCGGCACATGGGCCATCGGCGGCTGGATGTGGGGCGGCTCGGACGAGGCCGAGGCCATCGCCACCATCCGCTCAGCGGTCGAGCGCGGCGTCACCCTGATCGATACCGCGCCGGTCTACGGCTTCGGCCGGTCCGAGGAGATCGTCGGCAAGGCGCTCGCCGAGGGCGGGCTGCGCGACAAGGCGCAGATCGCCACCAAGGTCGGGCTCGCCTGGAAGGACGGAAAGGTGTGGCGCGACAGCCGGCCCGAGCGGCTGCGCCTCGAGCTCGAGGACTCGCTGCGGCGCCTGCGCACCGACGCGATCGATCTCTACCAGGTGCACTGGCCCGACCTCGAGGCGCCGTTCGAGGAGACCGCGCGCGTGCTCGAGGCGATGCGCGCCGAGGGCAAGATCCGCGCGATCGGGGTGAGCAACTATTCGCCCGCGCAGATGGATGCGTTCCGCGCCGAGGCCCGGCTCGACGCCGTGCAGCCGCCCTACAATCTGTTCGAGCGCGAGATCGAGGCCGACGTGCTGCCCTATGCGGCGCGCAGCGGCCTTACCGTGCTGAGCTACGGGGCACTCTGCCGGGGGCTGCTGTCGGGCCGCATGGATTCGGGGACCCGTTTCGAGGGCGACGACCTGCGCAAGGTCGACCCGAAATTCCGCGGCGAGCGCTTCGCCCACTATCTCGCCGCCGTCGAGGAGCTGAAGACGCTGGCACGCGAGCGCTACGGCAGGTCTGTGCTGGCACTGGCGGTGCGCTGGGTGCTCGACCAGGGGCCGACCATCGCCCTGTGGGGCGCGCGCCATCCCCACCAGCTCGACCCGGCGGGCGAGGTCGAGGGCTGGACGCTCGACGACGAGGCGAAGCACGCGATCGACGCCATCCTCGCGCGTCACGTGCCCGAGTCCATCGCCCCGACCTTCATGGCGCCGCCGACGAAACGGCCCGCGCTTGCCTGAAAAAGGTAAGCGGCAGCCGCCACCTGCTTCCCGCAGGGTTCTCGCACTTGCAAGATAGGTACATGCCGGGGGTTGGCGGCGGCATTAAGGAAATGTTACCCAATTCGGGAATAATCGGTATGAGTTGGCTCATGTTGCCCGGCGACATCATGTCGGGGCGCAGGGCCTGTTCGAATGCGGTGAGTGCCGGTACAGTTCGGGTTCTTCGCCGCGAATCCGGTTCGTGCCTGCATCGCGATTCACGCAGAGACGTCCATGCGCTTCGTCGGAACGTTCCTCGTCGGCTCGGCCAGCTTCGTCGCCATGGCGGTGGCTGTCGCCTGGGTTTCGACCACGTCCCTCCCCACCCCGGCCGACGCTGCCCGCGTCGACCCGGAGCTGCGGCTCACGCCCGCGGCGCCGCCGGTGATGGCGAAGGTCAAGGATGCTCCTCCGCCGGCGCCGGTCTACTCCGTCACCGATATCCGTAACTTCTATCCCTCCGGCGAAGTTCCGCAGCCGACCGGCTGGATGTTCAATCCCTCGGTCACGCCGACGCAGCCGGCCGTGGTGGCCGCCGCCCCGGTGCCCCCGCCGGCGAGCGCGCCCGTGGTCGAGACCGTCAGCGCGGTGCCGCTGCCGATGGCGAAGCCGATGTTCGCCGGCCGCGTCATGCCCGGCGACGAGCCCGAGGACACGCTGACCCTCGCCCCGAACCCGCCCAAGCGTAAGCAGCCGGCCGAAGTCGCCATGCTGCCGCCGCCGATGCCGGAAGACGAGGTGCCGGACGATCTCGCCACGCCGGTGCCCCAGGCGGCCAAGCCTGATGTGGCCAAGCCCGAGGCGGAGGACGCGACCCGCCTGCCGCGCGCGGGCGACACCTATGCGATCTACGACATCTCGGCCGGCAAGGTGTACCTGCCGGACGGCCGCAAGCTCGAGGCGCATTCGGGCTATGGCGACAAGTTCGACGATCCCCGTCACGTCGCGGTGAAGATGCGCGGGCCCACGCCGCCCAACCGCTACAAGCTGACCATGCGCGAGAAGCTGTTCCACGGCGTCGAGGCCGTGCGCATGACCCCGGTCGGCGATGGCAAGATGTACGGGCGCAACGGCTTCCTGGTGCACACCTACATGCTCGGGCCGCGCGGCGATTCCAACGGCTGCGTCTCGGTCGCCGACTACGACACCTTCCTCTCCGCCTTCAAGAAGGGCGAGATCGACGAGATGATCGTGGTCGACGCGCTGCCGAAGTCCAAGGGCCCGCTCAACCCGCTGCTGTCCTGGCTGTCCGGCAAGAAGAGCTGATCGGCGGGGCCGAGCGCCAAGGCGCGGCCCGCGCCCCGCGCCGCCGCCGGATCGGGCGCCGGAATTGGCGGCCGGCGGTCGGATGGACTGAAATCTCCCGCTGGCCTTCAGTCCGGACCTTCCCATGTCGACGCTCCATGCCGGCTATTTCACCGAGGGCCTCGAGGCCGATCCCGAGCTCGCGCGCGCCATAGGCGGCGAGCTGGCGCGCGAGCGCCACGGCATCGAGCTGATCGCCTCGGAGAACATCGTCTCGCGCCTCGTGCTGGAGGCGCAGGGCTCGGTGCTCACCAACAAGACGGTCGAGGGCCTGCCCTACGCCCGCTACTATGGCGGCGCCGAATTCGCCGATGCCATCGAGGCGCTGGCGGTGGAACGGGCGAAGAGGCTGTTCGGCTGCGCCTTCGCGAATGTCCAGCCGCATTCCGGGTCCAACGCCAATGCCGGCGTGTTCCTCGGCCTGCTCGGGCTCGGCGACACGCTGCTGTCGATGGACACGGCGGCGGGCGGGCATATCAGCCACGGCCATCCCGCGACGCTGACCGGGCGCGACTACCACGTCGTGCGCTATGGCGTCGCCCGCGGCAGCGAGCGGATCGAGCTCGAGCAACTGCGCGAGCTGGCGCGGGCGCACCGGCCCCGGCTGATCGTCGCCGGCGGCTCGGCCTATCCGCACGCGCTCGACTTCGCCGGCATGCGCGCCATCGCGGACGAGGTGGAGGCGCTGTTCATGGTCGACATGGCCCATTTCGCCGGGCTGGTGGCGAGCGGCCTCTACCCGCACCCGTTCCCGCACGCCCATGTCGTGACCTCGACCACCTACAAGTCTCTGCGCGGCGCGCGGGGCGGCATCGTGCTGTGGAACGACGCGGCGCTGTCGGACCGCATCAATTACGGCATCTTCCCCGGCGTGCAGGGCTCGGTGATGATGCACGCGGTGGCCGGCAAGGCGGCGTGCTTCGGCGAGGCGCTGCGGCCGGAATTCACCGCCTATAACCGCGCCGTGCTGGGCAATGCCCGGGTGCTGGCGGCGCGGCTCGCCGATGCCGGGCTGCGGCTGGTCGGCGGGGGAACCGATTGCGGGCTGATGCTGGTCGACCTGACAGGGATCGGCGTCACCGGCGACGTCGCCTCCAAGGCGCTGGAGAAGGCCGGGCTCGCGGTGAACAAGAACCTCATCCCGTTCGATCCGCGCCCGCCGGAGGCGCCTTCCGGGCTGCGCCTGTCGAGCAATGCCGGCACGGCGCGCGGCTTCGGCGCGCCCGAGTTCGAGGCGATCGGCGGCTTCATCGCCGATATCGTCAAGGCACCGTCCGACGCCGCGCTGATCGCCGATGTCGGCGCGCGGGTGCGGGCGCTGTGCGAGCGGTTTCCCATCTACTGATCTGAGAGCCGTCTCATGCTCGGCATGGCCTTGAGACGAAACGAGGCCCGCCCCGAGCGTCGCTTGCGCAATCTAGCGACACGGGAGCGTCATGATACCGTCGGACGGTCCGGCCGGCGCGGCCAATCGTCTTATCTGCTGGCAGGGCAGCACATTTACGTAGTTTTCCCTATGAACGGCATTGCCGGGCGCCGGAATTGGCGTGAATCTTGTTTCCGTCGGCACCGTGCCGGAGCCACCTGAGCGGGCGCTGCCGCTCGATCGACGGGAAAACGCCATGCCGGGCCATCACCACCCTCACGATCATGATCACGATCACGGGCCGGATGGGGACATCTCCGCCGAGGAGATGCTGACCTCGATCGACGCGGTCGATATCGGCGTGCGGGTGAAGGCGCTGGAGGAATTGCTGGCGCGCAAGGGGCTGATCGACCCGCAAGCACTCGACGCGGTGGTCGACTATTACGAACACAAAGTCGGCCCGCGAAACGGCGCACGCGTCGTCGCGCGGGCCTGGGCCGATCCCGCCTACAAGCAGCGGCTGCTGACCGACGCCACCGCGGCCATCGCCGAGCTCGGCTTCAGCGGCGCGCAGGGCGAGCACATGGTGGTGATCGAGAACACCGACAGCGTCCATAACCTCGTCGTCTGCACGCTGTGCTCCTGCTATCCCTGGCCGGTGCTCGGCCTGCCGCCGGTCTGGTACAAGAGCATGCCCTACCGCTCGCGGGTGGTGCGCGATCCGCGCTCGGTGCTGGAGGAGTTCGGCACCTTCCTGCCCGAGACGACCGAAATCCGGGTCTGGGACAGCAATTCCGAGATCCGCTACATGATCCTGCCGCGCCGCCCGCCGGGCACGGAGGGGCTGAGCGAGGACGCGCTGGCCGCCCTCGTCACCCGCGACAGCATGATCGGCGTAAGCGAGGCCCTCACTCCCGGAGGGGCGGCATGAACTCGGTGCACGACTGCGGCGGCGACGACGGCTTCGGGCGCATCATCCCGGACGGCTATGACGGCACCGAGCCGGTGTTCAAGAGCGAGTGGGAGCGGCGCATGTGCGCGCTGTTCATGGCGACCATCGTCGGCGGGCTGTTCACGGACGAGGATTTCCGCCAGTCGCGCGAGCGCCTCGAGCCCTCGCGCTACCTCACCCGTTCCTATTACGAGCAATGGTGGTTCGCGGTCGCCCGGCTGATGGTCGAGAAGGGCGTGATCAGCCCGGCCGAATACCGCGCCGAGATCGCGCGAATGGATGCGGGCACCGGCACGGGTGCGGAGGCGCGCTCATGACCTACGGTCCCGAGGAGATCGTCCGCCTGCTCGATGTCGGCGCCACCACCCGCGTCGACCCGCCGCCTCACCCCGCGCCCTACGAGGTCGGCCAGGTGGTGGTGACGCGCAACCTCCATCCGCGCACCCATACCCGCCTGCCGCGCTACTGCCGCGGCAAGCGCGGCGAGATCGTGCGCGTGCACGGCATGTACGCGCTCCCCGACCGCCGCGCGCTGGGCGACGAGAGCACGCCGGAATATTGCTACTCGGTGCGCTTCACGATGCGCGAATTGTGGGGCGAGGAGGCCCCGGCCCGCGACAGCCTGCTCATCGACCTGTGGGACAGCTACCTCGAACCGGCCGGCGCGGAGGAGCGCTGACGATGGCCCTGCCCGAGCTCGACGCGCCCGAAGCCTTCGCCGCCCCGTGGGAAGCGCAGATCTTCGCCATGGTAGTGGAGCTGCACAAAAGCGGCATGTTCGAATGGCGCGACTTCGCCGACCGGCTGAGCCGCGAGATCCACGCCCATCCGGACGAGGCCTATTATCATTGCTGGGCCCGCGCCGCGCTCGACCTGCTGATGGAGATGGGGCTGGTGGACGAGGCCGAGCTGCTGGCGCAGTCGCTCGCCGTCATCCGCTACCGGGCGCAGGACCATCATCACGTCGCGCGCACCACGCCGATCACCGTGGTGTCGGGCCGGCGCTGAGCCGCCTCAGGGAATGCGGTAGAACGGGTTCGGCAGCAGGAAGCGGCGCTCGGCGTGGCCGCCCGCGAGGTCGGAGGGCTGGTCGCCGATATTGGCGATGATGCGGAACCCCTTGGCTTCGATCGCCGCGCGCTGCGGCGCCTTGAAGTCGGCGGCGGAAGCGAAATGCGCGCCGCGCGGCACCATGGCGAGCCCGTCATAGCCGCCGAACCCGGTGGCTGCGAGGTTGCGGACCGTCGCGCCGCGCTGGCTCTCGCCGCGCCCGGTGATGAAGAACACCGCGATGCCGAGCCGCTTCGCCTCGCGATAGAGTGCCAGCGTCTGGACGATCGCCGGCGTGCCGGCCCGAAGGTCCCAGGCGGCCCAGCCGCAGGCGCGCTCCGGCAGGGCGGGGCAGGGGCCGCCGATGATACGGCCGTAATCGTCGTCCTCGATCACCTGCCAGTTGCTGAGCGCGGTGTCGTCGATGTCGAACACCATGGCGGGCCGGGCGACCTCGCCGGCGCGGCGTGCGATCCAGCGGCCGGCGGCCTTCGTCACCGCGTCGATGTCGCGCCCGTAGCCTCCGTCGTCATGGTAGCGCGTCGCGGCATTCTTGGCGTCGCCGACATTGGCCGGCTGGTGCAGCGCCGGCTCGGCCGAAGCGCCGCCCGGCATGCCCGTCGCCATCCCGAGAAGAAGCGCGGCGAGGACCAGCGCGCGAGAAACGCAGCCCGCGCGGCGGGAGCGAGGTTTCCTCATATCGGGCTCGCCTCGCGTGCCGGGGCGGGGGCGGCGGGCGAGACGCCCGGCAGGAATTCCGAGCCGCGGCGGCCGAGGAATTCGGCGAGCGCGGCGGCGGGCGGGGTCAGGCGCTTGGCGGTGCGCTTCACCACGAACCATTGCCGCACGACTGGCAGGCCCTCGATGTCGAGTATGGCAAGCCGCCCGTCGGCGACCTCGGCGGCGATGGTGTGCGAGGAGATGAAGGCGAGGCCGAGCCCCGCCATCACCGCCTGCTTGATGGTCTCGTTGGAGCCGATCTCCATGGCGATGCGCGGCTCGATGCCCGATTCCTGGAAGAAGCGCTCCATCAGCCCGCGCGTGCCCGAGCCTGGCTCGCGGCTGAGGAAGCTCGCATTGGCGAGCGCGCTCGGCGCCACCCGGCGCCCGACCAGCGGATGGTCCACCGGCGCGATCATCAGATGCGGGTGGTCGCCGATCAGCGTCTTGTCGACCTCGATGTCGAGCGGCGGGCGCCCCATGATGGCGACGTCGATGGCGTCGCTGCGCAGCGCCGCGATCATCTCCTCGCGGTTGCCGACGGTGAGCGAGACGTCGATGCCCGGATGGGTACGGGCGAAGGCGCCGAGCGCGGCCGGGGCGAAATATTTCGCCGTCGACACCAGCCCGACATCGACGCGCCCGGCCCTGAGGCCGCGCATGGCGTCGAGCGCGGCGCCGCAATCGGCCATGGCCTGCTCGATCCGGGCCACGGCCGCCAGCACCTCGCGGCCCGCGGCGCTGGGCTGGAAGCGGTCGCCGGCGCGGTCGAGCAGGGGCAGGCCGAGATGCTCCTCGAGCTGCTGCACCTGCATGGTCACGGCGGGCGGGGTGACGTTCAGCCTCTTCGCCGCCGCCGTGACCGTGCCGGTCTCGACGATGGCGGCGACGGCCCGCAGCTGCTTCAGGGTGGCATTACGCATGCGGCATTACGTTTCAATGTAATTGAATTTCATAGAAAGATTATTCGAATTTCCTTATTCGAGCAACTCAGGCAGATTAAGCACAACAAGAGGCGTCCGCCGCTTCGGGTCCCCCGCTCGAAGGCTAACGGAAACGACACGCCAAGGGCTCAAGCCCTCACATAACTGGGGAAACGCCATGATATCCCGGACCTTGCAGGACCACCTCGACGGGTGGGCCGGTTCCGATGCGTTGCGTCGCGACGTCGCGACCACCGTTCTCGCCCTTGCAGATGCCGGCCGCGCGCTCGCCGAGCTGCTGGCCGCCGGTCCGCTCGCGGGCGGCCTCGCCGAGGTGCGGGGCTTCCACGCCGACGGCGACAGCCAGAAGGAGCTCGACCTTGTGGCGGACGAGCTGGTGCGCGAGGCGCTCGCCGCCGCGCCGGTCGCCCTGCTCGGCTCCGAGGAGATGGACGAGCCGGTCGAGCTGAACCCCGCCGGCACGCTGGCGGTGGCGGTCGACCCGCTCGACGGCTCCTCGAACATCGACACCGATCTCAGCGTCGGCACCATCTTCACCATCCTGCCCTATACGGGGGCGGATGCGCTGTTGCAGCCGGGCACACAGCAGCTTGCCGCCGGCTTCCTGCTCTACGGCCCGCATGTCGCGCTGGCGCTCACCACCGGCGCGGGTACGCAGCTCTTCGTGCTCGATCGCCCGTTCGGCCAGTTCCGCATGGTCGAGGCCGAGGCCCAGGTTCCGGCCGAGACCGGCGAATACGCGATCAACGCCTCGAACGCCCGCCACTGGGACCGGGCGGTGCGCTGCTACATCGAGGACTGCCTCGCCGGCGGCGAGGGCCCGCGTGACCGCGACTTCAACACGCGCTGGGTCGCCTCCATGGTCGCCGACGCCTACCGCATCCTGATGCGCGGCGGCATCTATCTCTACCCCGGCGACGCCCGCCGCGGCTACGGCCAGGGCCGGCTGCGGCTGGTCTACGAGGCCAACCCGATCGCCTTCCTGATGGAGCAGGCGCAGGGCGCGGCGACCGACGGGCTGCAGCGCATCCTCGACATCGTGCCGGAGAGCCTGCACCAGCGCGTGCCGCTGGTGTTCGGCTCGCGTGGCGAGGTGGAGCGGGTCGCCCGCTATCACCGCGACGCCTCCGCCCTTCCCGAGCGCTCGCCCCTGTTCGGGCGGCGCGGCCTGCTGCGCGCGTGAGGAGCGGGCGATGTCGATCCATCATCCCATCATCTCGGTCACTGGCTCCTCGGGAGCGGGCACGACCTCGGTCCGGCGGATCTTCGAGCAGATCTTCCGCCGCGAGGAAGTGGTCGCCGCCTATATCGAGGGCGACGCCTTCCACCGCTACGACCGCGCCGCGATGCGCGAGGTCATGGCCGAGGAAGCGGGGCGCGGCAACCACCACTACAGCCATTTCGGACCCGATTCGAACCTGTTCGAGGAGCTGGAGGAGACCTTCCGCTCCTATGCCAAGACCGGCACGGGCAAGTTCCGCCACTACGTCCACGACGACAAGGAAGCCGCCGAATATGGCGGCGAGCCGGGCACCTTCACGCCGTGGGAGGAAATCCCCGCGCCCACCGACCTGCTGTTCTACGAGGGGCTGCACGGCGCGGTGGTGAGCGGCAATATCGACGTCGCGCGCTATGCGGACCTGAAGATCGGCGTGGTGCCGGTGATCAATCTCGAATGGATCCAGAAGATCCATCGCGACCGCTCGCACCGCGGCTATTCCACCGAGGCGGTGACCGACACGATCCTGCGCCGCATGCCGGACTACGTGAACTACATCTGCCCGCAGTTCACCTACACCGACATCAACTTCCAGCGCGTGCCGACGGTCGACACCTCGAACCCGTTCATCGCGCGCTGGATCCCGACGGCGGACGAATCGATCGTCGTCATCCGCTTCCGCAGCCCGCGCGGCATCGACTTCCCCTATCTGCTGTCGATGATCCAGGGCTCCTGGATGTCGCGTGCCAATTCCATCGTGATCCCGGGCGGCAAGCTCGACATCGCGATGCAGCTCATCCTCACCCCGATGATCCTCCACCTGGTGGAGAAGAAGCGCCGCGCCGCGTGAACCGGGAGAACATCATGCTCACGAGACACACCGATCCGACGCTCCGCCCCGCGCCCCTGAAGGCGGACGACCTGCCCCATGACGGCATGGCCAACGCGCTGCGCGCGCTCGCCATGGACGCGGTCGAGAAGGCGCAGTCCGGCCATCCCGGCATGCCGATGGGCATGGCGGACGCCGCCACCGCGCTGTTCACGCGCTTCATGAAGATCGATCCCGGCCGGCCGGACTGGGCCGACCGCGACCGCTTCATACTCTCCGCCGGCCACGGCTCGATGCTGCTCTACGCGATCAACCACCTGCTCGGCTATGCCGACATGGGGGGCGGGGAGCTGAAGCGGTTCCGCCAGCTCGGCGCCGTCACCGCCGGCCATCCCGAGCACGGCCACACGCTGGGGGTGGAGACCACGACCGGGCCGCTCGGCCAGGGGCTGACCACCGCGGTCGGCATGGCGCTCGCCGAGCGCATGATGAATGCGCGCTTCGGCGATGAGCTGGTCGACCACTACACCTATGTCATCGCCGGCGACGGCTGCCTGATGGAGGGCATCTCGCACGAGGCGATCGACCTTGCCGGGCACCTGAAGCTCGCCCGGCTGATCGTGCTGTGGGACGACAACGGGATCTCGATCGACGGCTCGACCGCGCTGTCGACCTCGACCGACCAGCCCGCCCGCTTCCGCGCCGCCGGCTGGAACGTGATCGCGGTGGACGGGCTGGCCTATCACGCGGTGGTCGACGCCATCGCCGAGGCGCGCCGCTCCGACCGCCCGACGCTGATCGCCTGCCGCACCACCATCGGCTACGGCGCCCCCACCAAGGCCGGCCGCGAGAGCGCCCACGGTGCCCCGCTCGGCGCCGCCGAGATCGAGGGCGCGCGCGAGAAGCTCGGCTGGACCCATCCGCCCTTCGAGGTGCCGGACGAATTGCGCGCGGCCTGGGCCGAGGTCGCCGCGCGCGGCCGGGCGGCCCGCGAGGCCTGGGAGGCGCGGCTTTCGACCTCTGGCCGGCGCGCGGATTTCGAGGCCGCGGTCGAGGGCGACCTGCCGGCGGATTTCGACGAGAAGCTCGACGCCTACAAGCGCATGCTGGGCGAGGAGGCGCCGAAGGTCGCCACCCGCAAGGCTTCCGAGATGGTGCTCGGCGTCGTCAACGAGGCGAGCGAGCTCACCGTCGGCGGCTCGGCCGACCTCACCCATTCGAACCTGACCCTCACCAGGGGGCTCGGATCGGTCGTGCCGGGCGCGTATGGCGGACGCTATTTGCATTACGGCATCCGCGAGCACGCCATGGCGGCGGTGATGAACGGGCTCGCCCTGCATCGCGGCTTCATCCCCTATGGCGGCACCTTCCTGGTGTTCTCCGACTATGCCCGCGGGGCGATGCGGCTCTCGGCGCTGATGGGCCAGCGCGTCGTCTATGTGATGACGCACGATTCCATCGGCCTCGGCGAGGACGGGCCGACGCACCAGCCGGTCGAGCATCTCGCCATGCTGCGGGCGACGCCGAACATCAACGTGTTCCGCCCCGCCGACGCGGTGGAGACGCTGGAAGCCTGGCAGCTTGCGCTGCACTGCGAGGGCACGCCTTCGGTGCTCGCCTTGTCGCGGCAGAACCTGCCGACCTTCCGCACCGCCTACAGCGAGGAGAACCTCACCGGCTACGGCGCCTATGTCGCGCTGAAGCCGCGCCGCCGGCGGGACGTGACGCTGCTCGCCACCGGCTCGGAGGTGGAGATCGCCTTCAAGGCGGTCGATCTCCTCGCCGCCCGCGGCGTCGATGCCGCGGTGGTCTCCATGCCGTGCTGGGAGCTGTTCGAGAAGCAGAGCGAGGCCTATCGGCGCGCCGTGCTCGGCACCGCCCCGCGGGTCGCGGTGGAAGCCGCCGCCCGGCTCGGCTGGGACCGCTGGATCGGCGATCGCGGGCGCTTCGTCGGCATGACCGGCTTCGGCGCCTCGGCGCCGGCAGGTGAGCTCTACGCGCATTTCAACATCACGCCCGAGGCCGTGGTCGACGCGACCTGCGACCTCCTGACCTGCGCCTGAGACGGAGGACGCGTCCATGGCCCGCATCACCCTTCGCCAGCTTCTCGACCACGCGGCCGAGCATGGCTACGGCGTTCCCGCCTTCAACATCAACAACATGGAGCAGGGCATCGCGATCCTCGAGGCCGCCGACGCGGTCGATGCCCCGGTCATCCTGCAGGCGAGCCGCGGCGCGCGCTCCTATGCCGGCGACATCATGCTGGCGCGCATGATCGACGCGCTCACCGAGATGTACCCCGCGATCCCGATCTGCATGCATCAGGACCACGGAAACAACGAGGCGACCTGCCTCTCGGCGATCCAGCATGGCTTCACCTCGGTGATGATGGACGGCTCGCTCCTGCAGGACGCGAAGACCCCGGCCGATTACGACTACAACGTCGCCATCACCCGGCGCGTGGTCGACGCCGCGCACTGGGTCGGCGCCTCGGTCGAGGGCGAGCTCGGCGTGCTCGGCTCGCTGGAGCATGGCGGCGGCGAGCAGGAGGACGGGCACGGCGCGGAGGGCGAGCTCTCCCGCGACCAGCTCCTCACCGATCCCGGCCAGGCGGTGGACTTCGTCGCCGCCACCCGGGTCGACGCGCTCGCCATCGCCATGGGCACCTCGCACGGCGCCTACAAGTTCTCCCGCCGGCCGGACGGCGACATCCTCGCCATGAACGTGATCGAGGAGATACATAGCCGGCTGCCTAACGTGCATCTGGTCATGCACGGCTCGTCCTCGGTGCCGCAGGCGCTGCAGGACCTGTTCAACGCCTCCGGGGGCCGGATGCCCCAGACCTGGGGCGTGCCGGTGGAGGAGATCGTGCGCGGCATCCGTCACGGCGTGCGCAAGGTCAACATCGACACCGACTGCCGGCTCGCCATGACCGCGCAGTTCCGCAAGGTCGCGGTCGGCGACGCTTCCGAATTCGACCCGCGCAAGTTCCTGAAGCCGGCGATGGACGCGATGCGCGCGCTGTGCCGCGAGCGTTTCGAGGCGTTCGGCACCGCGGGCAACGCCTCGAAGATCAAGGTGCTGCCGCTGGCGGCCATGGCCAAGCGCTACGCCAGCGGCGCGCTCGATCCGGTGATCGGCGGCGCCCGGGCGGCGGCGGAATGAGGACCACGCGGCGCTCCCCCTCATCCGGCCCGCCGGGCCGGGCCCCCCGTGTGGGGGCGAGGTGACGCAGAGCCGGAACGCGAACGTGCCTACCCCCTCTTCGCGAGGGGCGGGATTGGAGTGAGGGGCCTTCGGCCGCTCCTCCGTAGAGGACGCCGGCAGGGTCGGCGCGCAAGCCGCGCACGAGCCGTGCCCATTTCGAACGGAGCAGATCGATGAACGCGATCGACAAGACGACGTCCGCTGATGCACCGCGCAGCCGCTACAGCGCCGGCGTGATGGAATACCGCAAGATGGGCTACTGGCAGCCCGACTACGAGCCCAAGGACACCGACGTCATCGCCCTGTTCCGGGTCACCCCGCAGGACGGCGTCGACCCGATCGAGGCCTCGGCGGCGGTTGCGGGGGAAAGCTCCACCGCCACCTGGACCGTGGTCTGGACCGACCGGCTGACCGCCTGCGACAAGTACCGGGCGAAGTGCTACCGGGTCGACCCGGTGCCCAACTCGCCGGGCTCCTGGTTCGCCTACATCGCCTACGATCTTGACCTGTTCGAGCCGGGCTCGATCGCCAACCTGTCGGCCTCGATCATCGGCAACGTGTTCGGCTTCAAGCCGCTCAAGGCGCTGCGCCTCGAGGACATGCGCCTGCCGGTCGCCTATGTGAAGACCTTCGACGGGCCGGCCACCGGCATCGTTGTGGAGCGCGAGCGGCTCGACAAGTTCGGCCGGCCGCTGCTCGGCGCCACGGTGAAGCCGAAGCTCGGCCTGTCCGGGCGCAACTATGGCCGCGTGGTCTATGAGGCGCTGAAGGGCGGTCTCGACTTCACCAAGGACGACGAGAACATCAACTCGCAGCCCTTCATGCACTGGCGCGACCGCTTCCTCTACTGCATGGAGGCGGTGAACAAGGCGCAGGCGTCCACCGGCGAGGTGAAGGGGACCTACCTCAACATCACCGCCGGCACGATGGAGGACATGTACGAGCGCGCCGAGTTCGCCAAGCAGCTCGGCTCCTCGATCGTCATGATCGACCTGATCATCGGCTACACCGCGATCCAGTCGATGGCGAAGTGGGCGCGGCGCAACGACATGATCCTGCACCTGCACCGCGCCGGCCACTCGACCTATACGCGGCAGAAGACGCATGGCGTGTCGTTCCGCGTCATCGCCAAGTGGATGCGCCTCGCCGGCGTCGACCACATCCATGCCGGCACGGTGGTCGGCAAGCTCGAGGGCGACCCCCACACCACCAAGGGCTACTACGACATCTGCCGCGAGGACTACGTGCCGCAGAACCTCGCCCATGGCGTGTTCTTCGACCAGGACTGGGCCTCGACCCGCAAGCTGATGCCGGTCGCCTCGGGCGGCATCCATGCCGGCCAGATGCACCAGCTCATCGACCTGCTCGGCGAGGACGTGGTGCTGCAGTTCGGCGGCGGCACGATCGGCCATCCGATGGGCATCCAGGCCGGCGCGACCGCCAACCGCGTGGCGCTGGAGGCGATGATCCTCGCCCGCAACGAGGGCCGCGACATCGTGGTCGAGGGGCCGGACATCCTGCAGGACGCCGCCCGCCACTGCCTGCCGCTGCGGCAGGCGCTCGATACCTGGAAGGACGTGACCTTCAACTATTCGTCGACCGACACGCCCGATTTCGTGCCGCAGGCCACCGCGGCCGAGTGAGGCCGGACAGAGCGAGGAGACACATCATGCGCATCACCCAGGGAGCCTTCTCCTTCCTGCCGGACCTCGATGACGGGCAGATCACCCGGCAGGTCCAGTACTGCATCGACAAGGGCTGGGCGGTGAACATCGAGTTCACCGACGATCCCCACCCCCGCAACACCTATTGGGAAATGTGGGGCATGCCGATGTTCGACGTGCCCGACGCCGCCGGCGTCATGTTCGAGCTGAACGCCTGCCGCAAGGCCCATGCCGGCCGGAACTACATCCGGGTCAGCGCCTTCGATTCCACCCATACGTGGGAATCGCTGCGCCTGTCCTTCATCACCGACCGCCCCGCAGACGAGCCCGGCTTCGCGCTGGACCGGCAGGAGGTGGACGGCCGGTCGATCCGCTACACCACGCGCGCCTACGCCGCCGATCGCCCGGAGGGCGCGCGCTACTAGGACTGCCATGACGCGCTCCCGCCGCGCGCGGTCCTCGTGCCGCGTGGGAGCGCTGCCGATCCGTCGGTCTCCCACTACTCCCCCGACGGACTATCGCGGTCGCCTGGTTTCCTCCCCGGCCGCGAAGGACCGGTTCCGGAATGCCGCGCCCGGAACCGGTCCTCTTTCCTTCATCGAAAACAGCGGGAGCCCTTCTCATGGAAGCTGTCATCGACACCCCGCCGACCGCGCCCCTCGCCGCACCCGACGGGGGCGAACAGGCGATCGACCTGCGGGCCGAGTTCACCGAAAGCGGGCTCGCCCGGGTGCTGGACGAGCTCGACACCGACCTCGTCGGCCTGGTGCCGGTGAAGCAGCGCCTGCGCGAAATCGGCGCCCTGCTGCTGGTGGACCGCGCCCGCGCCCGCTTCGGCCTGCAGGCGGTCAGCCCGACCCTGCATATGAGCTTCACCGGTAATCCGGGGACCGGCAAGACCACGGTCGCGCTGCGGATGGCCGAGATCCTCCACCGGCTCGGCTATGTGCGCAAAGGCCACCTCGTCACCGTTACCCGCGACGACCTCGTCGGCCAGTATATCGGCCACACCGCGCCGAAGACGAAGGAGGTGCTGAAGCGTGCCATGGGCGGCGTGCTGTTCATCGACGAGGCCTATTATCTCTATCGCCCCGAGAACGAGCGCGACTACGGGCAGGAGGCGATCGAGATCCTGCTGCAGGTGATGGAGAACCAGCGCGACGACCTGGTCGTGATCCTGGCCGGCTATGCCGATCGGATGGAGCGCTTCTTCACCGCCAATCCGGGCTTCCGCTCGCGCGTCGCCCATCACATCGACTTCCCCGACTATACGGGCGGGGAGCTGGAGGCGATCGGGGCGCGGATCCTCGACGGCATGAACTACCGGCTGAGCCCGGCGGCCGAGGAGGCGTTCCACCGCTATGTCGAGCTGCGCATGGCGCAGCCGCATTTCGCCAATGGCCGCTCGGTCCGCAACGCGCTCGATCGCGCGCGGCTGAGGCAGGCCAACCGGCTGTTCGCCAGCGAGCGGCCGGTGACGGCCGGCGACCTCACCACCATCGAGGCCGAGGACATTCTGGCGAGCCGGGTGTTCTCCGGCGGCATCGACAGCTACCCGCCGCTGCCCGCGCGCTGAAAGCCGCGGGCCGCCGTGCCCCCGACCCCATCGACGGGAGACATCTCATGGCGCTCATCGCCCCTTCCATGCTCGCCTGCGACTTCGCACGTCTCGGCGAGGAAATGCGCGACGTCACCGCCGCCGGCGCCGACTGGATTCATCTCGACGTGATGGACGGGCATTTCGTGCCGAATATCACCTTCGGGCCGGACGTGATCCGCGCCATGCGGCCCCATACCGACCGGACCTTCGACGTGCATCTGATGATCGAGCCGGTGGAGCCCTATATCGAGGCCTTCGCCCATGCCGGCGCCGACGTCATCACGGTGCAGGCGGAGGCCACCCGCCATCTCGACCGCTGCCTGCAGCTCATCCGCTCGCTGGGAAAGAAGGCGGGCGTCGCGCTCAATCCGGCGACGCATGAGAGCGCGCTCGCCTATGTGCTCGACAAGGTCGACCTGATCCTCGCCATGACCGTCAATCCCGGTTTCGGCGGGCAGGCCTTCATCGCCGACGTGCTGCCCAAGCTGCACCGCCTGCGAGCGATGATCGGCGAGCGGCCGATCCATCTGGAGATCGACGGCGGGGTGAACCCGCAGACCGGCGCACTCTGCGCCGCGGCGGGCGCCACCGTGCTGGTGGCGGGATCGGCCGTGTTCCGGGGCGGGGCGGAAGGCTACCGCGCCAACATCGCCGCGCTGCGCGCCGCCGCCGAGCGTCCGGCCGCGGCGGCGTAGGGCGGGACCGGCCCCGGTTCGCGTGGCAGGACCGCCGGAGAACGACGATTCCTGAACCCGTCCGCGCTCGCGGGCGGGCTCCCGGCTGTCACCCCCAGAACGTCAGTTCAGCGCGCCCTCGGTCACGTTGAGGATCAGCACCTGCTTGGCGTCCTCGCGGATCGCGGTCGACGTCCTCAGCTCGAGGTCGAGCGCGGGCCGCTTCGACTGCACCAGCGTCGCCAGCTTCTCCGCCACCCCGGCGGCGGAGGCGTGGTAGGACAGCGTGTTGGCGGTCGGCTGGACCACGCCCGAATCCGACACCACCACTTCGAAGCCGGCATTCTTCAGGATGCTGGTGAAGGCGTTGACCCGGGCCGCCGGCACGGAGCCGGTCGGGGCGAACATCCGCACCACATAGCCGGTGCCGAGCAGGGCCGGCTTGGCGGGCGGGTCGGGCGTCGTGGGCGCGGCCGCCGCGGTCTGCGTCGGCGCGGTTTGCGTGGCCGGGGCCTGCGAATCGCCATCGGGCGCCGGCGTGGCGGCCATGTCGGCCGGGGACGGCGCGGCGCCGTCGCTCGCCGCCGGCCGCGGCGCCGTGGTGGTGGTGGGCATCGAGGTCGGCGCCGGTGCGGACTGGGCCGTGGGGGCCGCGGACTGCAGCGAGGGGCCGAGCGCGGCCAGACGGGTCTCGACCATGGCGGCGAGGCGGTCGTCGAGCCGCTGCTCCAGCCCGGCCTGCGCATCGCGCAGCGTGCCGAGCTCGCCACGCAGCAGGCCGATCTGGATCACCGCCGCGACCAGCAGGAGCAGCATCGCAACGAATCCGGCCGCCACCGCGATCGGCAGGACGCGCCCGCCGGTCCTGGAGGGCGGGGCGGAAGCGGGTGCTTCGCTGCGGCGCGTCTCCAGCTCCAGCCGGCGCATCTCGACCTTCAGCCGCTCGATCTCGATCCAGCGATGAAAGGCCTCCGGGTCCTGCGGCGGGCCCTTGGTACGGCTGCCGGCGGCAGCGGGACGGGGGGCGGCGGAAGCGGGCCGGGCGGCCGCTTGGCGGGGCGCCGGGGGATAGTCCGGCGCTTGCGGTGATTGCCCGTATGAGGGCTGCCCCTCTGCCGTCTGTCCTTGCGGCGGCTGCGCGTGCGGCGGCACCTGCGGCTCGCTGTCTTCCGTCATCTCGCACTCCCGATCGGTCCGCCCGCGATCCCGGAGACCGGATGGGCGAACCTGATGCTTGTAGCCGAGCCCTCCGCTTTTCGCACCCGACTCGCGCCATTTGCATCAAGGACGAGGAACCATGGCCTCGGTTGGGCGGTTGGCCCGGATGCCCGCGCCGTCGGCCGCAAGGGTCGGCCAAGCGGGATTCAACAAGGAGATTCGCCATGGACAGGAACGAGCAGCGGGTACGCGAAGCCGCCTATCGGGTCTGGGAGGCGGAAGGCCGTCCGGAAGGGGCGGCGCTCGACGCCTGGATGTCGGCGCACCGGCTGGAGAAGGGTGAAGCCGGCCGCGCCGGCGACGAGCGCCCGTTCCCCGGCGCCGGCCCGCACGCGCGGCGCGACCTGATCAACGAGGACGCCACTCCCGGTTCGGGCGCACTGCCGTCGGTGGACGGCGACGACCCGGACGTCGCACCGCCGACCGGCTGACGCACGCCATGTGATGCCGCCGGGCCGCATGGCCCGAAAAAGGAAACGGGCGCGGGGTCGCCGCGCCCGTCTTCCCACCCGAGGGCCGGTGTCTAGCCCTTGATCGCCTTTTTCGCGTCGCCGACGAAGTCGAGGCATTCGTCATATTCGCCTTCGCCCATCTCGCGCTGGGCGCCGCGCAGCGCCTTGTTCAGCTTGTCGAGCGTCGCCTTGGGCGGGCCCTTGGCGATCTCCGCCTTGATCATGGCGACGCCGTCCGAGCAGTCCTTGGCGTCGTCCGCCAGGGCGTCGCCGACGGTGGCGAAGGTGGCCGCGCCGGCCAGCAGCGCCGCCGAAAGCAGAATTCTCAGGGTTCTTTCCCGCATGGTTCTTCCTCCCGAATGACGCCGTTGCCGGCTTCCCGTTTGCGCTGCCGCCTATTTGACGGTCAGCGTGCCCTGCATGCCCTTCTCTTCCAGCCCCTCGATCCACCATTTGTAGGTGCCGGTGCGGATCGGCACGAATTCGAGCGAGATCGTGCCTTCGTCGTCGAATTCGATATGGTGCGGCGAGCCGTAGGGATGGATTTCCAGATGGTTGATGACGATCTGGTTCATCCAGATGTTGCGGAAGAATTCCGGCGCCATGAACTTGTATTCCTTGCCGCCATTGGAGGTGACATCGAGCTGGTAGGACTTGCCGCCCTCCATGGTGATGTCCTTCACCGGCACCGCGTAGTCGTTGCCGTTGGTGTCGCCGAGCACGATTTCCGGCAGCCGCTGGCGGCCCTTGGCGATGTCTTCGGCCAAGGCGGCGGGGATGGCGGCGGGGATGGCCGCGAGGCCGACGATGCCGGCGGCACCGAGCGCAAGCATGTGGCGGCGATTTACGAAACGGGCGTTCATGCGTTTCTCTCCCTTCCCTGATGTCGAGCGCGGGTGCCGGCGCCGGCCGGTCCCGTTCTTCTTTTCGCAAGACCGTAGTCACCATGTAACCGCCTGTCTATAATATTGATTCTTATAAAGTTTTTATTCATTTCTCATGAATCTGGAAGTCTTCTCATGTAAAGCCGCCGGGCGGTCATCTTGCCGCGGCGACCGCTCCGCGTGGCGCCCGCGCGCGCCTTGCGCGGGCGCCGGCGCGAGCCCATGGTCGGGGGAGGAAGCGGCGGGGATTCGCGCGACGCGGCGCCTCTCCCGCCCGCAGCAGGAGAACGCGACCGCCGTGCCCGCCGATCGAGCCCAACCCTGCGCCGGCAATCCGACCGCCCGCCGGACCCGTTCCCGGCCTGCGCGGGCGCGACGGGCGGCGCGATGAGCGCATTCCGCTTCCTCCATTCCAGCGACCTTCATCTGGGAAGGCGCTTCGGCAACCTGCCGGAGGAGCTGCGCGGGCGGCTGCGTGAGGCGCGCCATGCGGCGATCGGCCGGCTGGCGGCGCGGGCGCGCGAGAGCGGGGCCTCCACCATCCTGCTGGCGGGCGACACCTTCGACACCGAGACGCCCGCCCCCGACATCCGCCGGCAGGCGCTGGCGGAGATGGGCCATCACGCCCCGCTGCGCTGGGTGCTGCTGCCGGGCAACCACGATTCGCTGCAGGCCTCGCAGCTCTGGGGCGCGCTGCGCCTCGAGGCGCCGGACAATGTCGTGCTCGCCGTCGAGCCGGCCCCGCTGGCGCTGGCCCCCGGCGTCACGCTGCTGCCCGCGCCCTGCACCACCCGCCGGCCCGGACGCGACCTGACCGAATGGATGGACGGGGCGGGCCGGGAGGAGGGGGCGATCCGCATCGGCCTCGCCCATGGCGCGATCCGCGACTTCGCCGAGGAGGGCGGCGCCACCGACGTCATCGCCCCCGACCGGGCGGCCCGCGCCGGCCTCGACTATCTGGCGCTCGGCGACTGGCACGGCTCGCTGGAGGTCGACGTGCGTACCCGCTACAGCGGCACGCCCGAGCCCGACCGCTTCAAGCACGACCGGCCCGGCACGGCGCTGATCGTGAGCATCGAAGCGGCCGGTGCCGCGCCCGAGGTGACGCCGGTCGAGACCGCGAGCTTCGCCTGGCGCACGCTGCGCCTCGACCTGCTGTCGCAGGACGATGGCGCGGCGCTGCTCGCCGGGCGGCTTCCCGAGGGGCGGGAGCGGCGGCAGACGCTCCTGCGCGTCGCCGCGGCCGGCCGGGCAAGCCTTGCCGGCCGCACCGCGCTCGCCGCCGCCATCGCGCAGGCGGCGCCGGAATTCGCCCGCCTCGAACTCGACGAGGCCGGGCTCGCGATCGATTGCGAGGCCACCGATCTCGACCTGATCGACCGTGGCGGCGCCCTGCGCGAGGCGGCCGAGGCGCTGCGGGCGGAGAGCCTCGACGCCACCCGTTCGGCCGCCGAGCGGGAGGTGGCGCGGGCGGCGCTGATGCGCCTGTTCTCCTACAGCCAGCAGGCCGGCGCATGAAGATCGCGGCGCTCCGGCTCTTCAACGTGCGGCGCTTCGCCCGCCGGGGCGTGGCGATCGAGGGGATCGGCGACGGCGTCAACGTGCTGTGCGCGGCCAACGAATACGGCAAGTCGACCAGCTTCGACGCGCTGCACGCGCTGTTCTTCCAGCCCCATACCGGGCAGGCGAAGGAGCTGAAGCGCCTGCAGCCCTATAGCGGCGGCAATCCGCTGGTGGAGGCCGACATCATCGTGCCGGAGGGGCGGTTCCGGCTCACCAAGCAGTTCCTCGGCGGCCGGCGGGCGAGCGTCATGGCGCTCGACAGCGGCCGGCTCGTCGCCCAGGCGGACGAGGCGGAGAACTTCATTGCCGGGCTCATACGCGGGGGCACCGCCGGGCCGGCCGGCCTGCTCTGGGTGCGGCAGGGCAATACCGGCCTCGAGAAGCGCAAGGAGGACGAGGACGAGCGGCAGGTGCGCGAGAGCCTGCTCACCTCCGTGCAGGGCGAGGTCGAGGCGATCACCGGCGGGCGGCGCATGTCGCAGATCATCGAGCTGTGCGCCGGCGAACTTGGCGCGCTGGTCACCGCCACCGGGCGCGCGAAGTCGGGCGGCCCCTATGCCGCGGCGCTGGAGGAACAGGCCCGCCTCGCCGAGGAGGAGGCGCGGCTCAAGGCCGACGTCGACACGCTGCGCGCGGCGCTCGACCGGCGCGCCGGGGCGCTGCGCCAGCTCGCCGAGCTCGACAAGGCCGAGGAGAAGGCGGCCCGCCGCGCCGCCGTGGTCGAGGCCGAGGCGGCGTTCGAGACTGCGAAGAGCCATGCCGAGACGCTGAAGGCGGCGCGGGCGGAAGCGGCACTGGCGCGCAGCCGGTTCGAGGCCGCCGAGCGGGCGCTGAAGGGATTCCGCGCGGCTATGGAGCGTCTCGCCGCGCTGAAAGTCGAGCGGCAGGCGATGGAGGTGCGGCGTGAGGAGGCGCAGGCGAAGCGCGGGGCGGCCACCGCCGCGATGGAGCAGGCGAGTGCCGAGGTGCAGGCGGCCGAGCGCGAGGAGCGCGAGACGCGCGCGCTGCTGGCCCGGCTCGAGCGCGCGCTCGCCGCGCGCAAGGCGGCCGAGGAGCTCGACGCGCTGAAGCAGCGGCTCGGCCGGGCCGAGGCGATCCGCGCGCGGCTGGAGGAGGGCGAGGCCGCGCTGGCATCGATCGCGATCCCCGACGCGGCGATCGAGAAATTGCAGCGGTTGGACGAGGGGATCTTCCGCCTGCGCACGGCCGAGGAGGCGGGGCTGCCTTCGCTGCGCATCGCCTATGAGGGCGAGGCGCCGGCGCGGGTGACGATCGATGGCCGCGCGCTCGCCGATGGCGAGGAACAGGCGGTGAGGGACGTCGCCCGCCTCGACCTGCCCGGCATCGGCACGCTCCATGTGCGCGCCAACCGGCCGGCCGGCGCCGACGGGGCTTTGAAGGTGGCGGAGGAGAAGCGGCGGCGCCTGCTGGCGGAGATTTCCGTCGCCGACCTCGCCGAGGCGCGCCGCCGCTCCGGCGAGGCGCAGAGGCAGGCGGCGGCGCTCGAAGGGCTGCGCATCAAGGCGCGCCATCTGGTGCCGGAAGGGCTGAAGGCGCTGCGCGAGGAGGTCGCGCGGCGTGCGGCGGTGCCGGCGGAGGCGCTGGAGCTGAAGGGCGATCCCGACGAGGTGCGCCAGGCGCTGGAGCGTGCCGAGGCGCGGGTCGGCGCCGGGCGCGCGCGAGCCCACGAGGCCGAGCCGCGGCGCGAGCGGGCGATGGAGGCGCTGATGGCGGCGCAGAGCTCGGTCGCGGCGCTGGACGGCGAGCTCGCGCGGCTCGAGGCCGAGCTGGGGCCGGAGGCGGAACGCGGCGGGCAGGAGACGGCGCTCGCCGCCGCCCATGGCGCGGCCGCGGCCGATCTCGGCACCTGCGAGACCCGCGCCGGCGAGCTGGAAGCCGCCGCGCCGGATCTTGCCTCGGCCGAGGCGGCGCTGCGCCGCGCCCGCTCGGTCGAGGAGGGCGCGCGGCAGGAGGAGGAGCGGCTGCGGCGCGACCTCGCCGGCCTCAACGCCGAGATCAGGACCCGCTCGGACGATGCGGTCGAGGAGGCGTGGCGCGAGGCGGGCGAGGCCCGCGAGGCGGCCGATGCGCGCGTCGGCGCGTTCGCGTCCGAAGTGGCGGTGCTGGACCGCCTGCGCGAGGCTCTGCAGGCCTCGCGCTCGGCGGCGCGCGACCTCTATCTCCAGCCGGTGCTGAACGAGCTGCGCCCGCTGCTCGGCCTGCTGTTCGACGACGTCTCGATCGTGTTCGACGAGAAGTCGCTGCTGCCGCAGACCATCCGCCGCAACGGGCAGGAGGAGGAGGTCGAGCGGCTGAGCGGAGGCATGCGCGAGCAGCTCTCGGTGCTGACCCGGCTCGCCTTCGCCCGGCTGCTGGCGCAGGACGGCCGGCCGGCGCCGGTGATCCTCGACGACGCGCTGGTCTATTCCGACGATGACCGGATCGAGCGCATGTTCGACGCGCTGCACCGGCAGGCGCGGGACCAGCAGATCATCGTCTTTTCCTGCCGCCAGCGCGCCTTCGCGAAGCTCGGCGGCAACGTGCTGCACATGAGCGACTGGGAGCCGGACCTCGGCTGAGCCGGCCGCGGACGGTTCAGGCCAGCAGCACCGAGGCGCTGCGGAACAGCATGTAGGAGGCGACGACGAAGATGATCGCCGCGAACACCGTCGCCAGATGACCGGCCCGTCCGGCGAGATGCTGCGCCACCTTCATGCCGGCAAAGCTTCCCGCTGCGCCGCCGGCGATGAAGACGAGGGCGAGGGCCCAGTCGACGAAGCCCGACAGCGCGTAGTTGAACGCGGTGGTCAGGCCGAAGGCGGTGACCGCGACGAGCGAGGTGCCGACCGCGTTCAGGATCGGCATGCCGGTCGAGCCGATCAGCCCCGGCACGATGAGGAAGCCGCCGCCGATGCCGAAGAAGCCGGAGACCGCGCCGGTGCCGAGCCCGAAGCCGAGCACCCGGGGCGCCTTCTCGCGCGTGCATTCCGCGCCCGGCTCGCCGGGATTGCCGCGCCCGCGCAGCATCAGCACGCCCACCGCCAGCATCAGCAGGGCGAACAGGAACAGCAGCTTCTGGCCGTCGATCAGCTTGCCGAAGGTCGAGCCGGCCAGCGCGCCGAGAATGCCCGCGGCGGCGTACATGCCGCCGCAGCGCCACTTCACCGTGCCCGCCTGCGCATGGCTGAGCAGCCCGACCGCGGCGTTGATGGCGACCGCGAAGGCGCTGGTGCCGATGGCGATGTGCGGGTTGCGCACGCCGACCAGATAGACGATCAGCGGCACGGCGAGGATCGAGCCGCCGCCGCCCACCAAGCCGAGCGTGAAGCCCACCAGCACGCCGGCCCCGCCGCCGAGCGCGTATTGCACCGGTTCGAGCATCACGCCGGCCCGCTTTCCGGCGGTGCCGCGATCGGCTCGGGCGCACACAGCCATTCGCGCCCGCGCAGCATCGCGTACCAGTAGATCGGCGGCAGCATGCGGTCCTTCAGGAACCAGGCCCGGCGCGTCGGCCGGGTGCCGTCCAGCATCCATTTCGGGAAGGTCGGCAGCAGCGCGCCGCCATAGCCGAACTCGGCCAGCACGATCCGGCCGCGCTCGACGGTGAGCGGGCAGGAGCCGTAGCCGTTGTACTGCGCCGCCGGCGCCTTGCCGTCGAGCGCGGCGAGCACGTTGACGGCGACCACGGGCGCCTGCTTGCGCGCGGCGGCGGCGGTCTTGGCGTTCGGCGTGTCGGTGGCGTCGCCGAGCGCGAACACGTCCTCGTGGCGGACATGGCGGAGCGTCGCCGGATCGACCTCGATCCACCCGCCAGGCCCGGCGAGCGGGCTCGCGGCGATGACGTCGAGCGGCGTCTGCGGCGGCACGGCGTGGAGCATGTCGAAGGTGCGCTCGACCCGCTCGGGCCGTCCGTCCGCACCCTTGCGCTCGAAGGTGGCGATGCGGGCCGGCCCGTCGACGGCGACGAGGGTAGAGCCGAAATTGAGGTCGATGCCGTAGCGCTCGACATAGTCCATCAGCGCCGGGACATAGGTCGGCACGCCGAACAGCACGCCGCCGGCATTGTGGAACTCGACCTCCATGCGCGGCAGGATGCCGGCCTCGCGCCAGATATCGCAGCACAGATACATCGCCTTCTGCGGAGCGCCGGCGCATTTGATCGGCATCGCCGGCTGGGTGAACAGCGCCCGGCCGGGGCGCATGTCGCTGGCGAGACGGTAGGTGTAGGGGGCGAGGTCGTAGCGGTAGTTTGAGGTGACGCCGTTCTCGCCCAGCGTTTCCGACAGGCCGGGAATGGCGTCCCAGGCGAGGCGCAGGCCCGGCGCCACGACGAGCGCGCGGTAGCGCACCGAGGCGCCGTCCGCCAGCATCACCTCCCGCATCTGCGGCGCGAAGCCGGCGGCGGCCTGCCGAATCCAGGTGACGCCCGCCGGCATGACCTCGGCCATGGGATGGCGCGTGGTTTCCGGCTTGAAGATGCCGGCGCCGACCATTGTCCAGCCCGGCTGGTAGTAGTGGCAGGTGGCGGGCTCGACGATCGCGATGTCGAGCGAGGGGCGGCGCTTCAGCAGGCTGGAGGCGGTGGCGATGCCGGCCGCCCCGCCGCCGACGATGACGACGTCATGCACGCGGGGCGCCGGCGCGCTCCCGGGGTCCGTCTCCGTTGGCGCGGGTGCGAGGCGCGGGCGCTGGGCCGACAGGTCGAAGCCGGCGCGGCCGGCGAGGCCGAGGATATCCTCGAACGGGCGATGGCCCGCCTCCGCCAGCGCCCAGAGCGTGGCCGCGCGCATGCCGCTTCGGCAATAGCCGAGAATGGGTGAGGGAAGCTTGTCGAGCACGGCCCGCATCTGCGCCACCGCCTCGTCGTCGAAGGCGCCGGGGGCGACCGGGATATGGACGAAGGCCATGCCCAGCGCGTCGGCCAGCAGGGCCATCTCGGCGGCGTCGGGCTGGCCGGGCTCCTCGCCGTCCGGACGGGCGCAGACGATGGTCCGGTAGCCGGCCGAGGCGGCACGGGCGAGGGCGGCGCCGTCCATCTGGTTGGTGACGGAGACGTCCGGCGTGATCTGCCTTGGAGCCATGATGCGTTTCCCTGATCTGTCCGCACCGCCGGACCGGCCGCCGGCGGTCAGCCATGCGGGGGGTCGAGGGCAAGGCGCTTTGCCCGCTCTTTGATTTCATAATTTCAGATATTATGTAATTATAGATACGCATTGCGTCAACGCAACGGCGAAGGCAATCAGGGAGAATGACTGGCGAACACACTTCCGCGATCGGCACCCTCGCCGCTCCACCGCGCCCGCTGCGGATCGGCGATCGCGCGCCGCTGTTCAGCGCCCGCTCGACCCATGGCCCGGTGGAGCTCTCCGCCTATCGGGGGCGCTGGCTGGTGTTCTTCTCGCACCCGGCGGACTTCACGCCGGTCTGCACCAGCGAGTTCATCGCGCTGGCCCGGCTCGCGCCCCGGTTCGAGCAGCTCGGCTGCGCGCTCATCGGCCTGTCGGTGGACAGCCTCTATTCCCACCTCGCCTGGCTGCGGGCGATCCACGCCAGCTTCGGCGTCGAGGTGCCGTTCCCGGTGATCGAGGACCCCTCGCTCGAGATCGCGCGCGCCTACGGCATGCTGGACGAGGAGGCGCGCGATTCCTCCACCGTGCGGGCGAGCTACTTCATCGACCCGGACGGCATCGTCCGGGCGATCAGCTGGTACCCGATGACGGTGGGGCGCTCCGCCGACGAGATGCTGCGCCTCGCCGCCGCGCTGAAGCGGGTGGAGCGCGGCGACGCCGTCACGCCCGAGGGCTGGGAGCCGGGCGACGCGGTGCTGCTGCCGCTGCCCGGCGAGCAGGCGCTGTTCGACGGTGGGGACGACTGGTTCTGCCGGCGGATCGAGGAGAGCTGAGCGCCATGGCGCTGACACGCGAGCAGGCGGAGCAGGCGGTGGAGCGGCTGCGCGCCTATGGCCAGCCGCAGCGGCTGATGATCCTCTCGCACCTGCAGGCGGGCGAATTGACGGTCGGGGGGATCGATGCCGCCACCGGCATCGGCCAGCCGGCGCTGAGCCAGCAGCTCGCCGAGTTGCGCCGCGCCGGGCTGGTGGCGACGCGGCGCGTCTCCAAGCAGGTGTTCTACCGCCTCGCCGACGTCTCGGTCGCCCATTGCGTGCGCAGCATCGAGACCCAGTTCGGCGGCGCCGAGGCCGCGCCCGAGCCGGAGGGTCCCGCCGCCGACACGCGCGGGGCGGGGCGCCCGCCGCAGAAGGGTGCCGCCATGTTCGCCCGCGTCATCCGCGAGGGTTCGCGCTAGAGGCCGCCCATTTGTGGGATCTGCGTCACGCAGGCCGCTTCGGGGGCGCGCGAGACGGCGCAGATGGGCTCTGCGTATTGCATTGCAGCAAAAGCTGATGTAGCCCGGACCTAATCATCCGGACCCGGTGAAATTCCGGGTGGCTCTTCCGGCCGCCGATCCGCCGGACAACGCAGATGCAGCGCCTGCCCGCACCGCCTTCCGGCGGACGGCCGCTCTTTGCGCAGAAACAATTCCATGACGACGAGCTCACGCTATTTCCGCGACTGGTTCTTCAATATCCGCGCCGATGTCCTTGCCGGCATCGTCGTGGCCCTTGCCCTGATCCCCGAGGCGATCGGCTTTTCCGTCATCGCCGGGGTCGATCCGAAGGTGGGGCTGTTCGCCTCCTTCGCCATCGCCTGCGTCTCCGCCTTCGTCGGCGGGCGGCCGGGCATGATCTCGGCCGCCACCGCCGCGACCGCGGTGGTGATGACCTCGCTGGTGCGCGATCACGGGCTTCAGTACCTGTTCGCCGCCACCATCCTGATGGGCGCGATCCAGATCGTTGCCGGCCTCTTGCGCGTCGGCCGGCTGATGCGGTTCGTCTCGCGCTCGGTCATCACCGGCTTCGTCAACGCCCTCGCCATCCTGATCTTCATGGCGCAGCTTCCCGAGCTGATCCACGTGCCGCCGGTGACCTACGCCATGGTCGCGGCCGGGCTCGCCATCATCTACCTGTTCCCGCGCCTAACCCGCGCCGTGCCCTCGCCGCTGGTCGCGATCGCGGTGCTCACGCTGTTCGCCTGGTGGAGCGGGATCGAGCTGCGCACGGTCGGCGACCTCGGCGAGCTGCCCTCCAGCCTGCCGGCGCTGGCGCTGCCCGACGTGCCGCTGAACCTCGAGACGCTGAAGATCATCCTGCCCTATTCGCTGACGCTGGCGGCCGTGGGCCTGCTCGAATCGCTGCTCACCGCGCAGATCGTCGACGACATGACCGACACGATGAGCAACAAGAGCCAGGAATGCATCGGCCAGGGCGCGGGCAACCTGGCCTCGGCGCTGATCGGCGGTATGGGCGGCTGCGCGATGATCGGCCAGTCGGTGATCAACGTCACCTCGGGCGGGCGCGGGCGGCTGTCGACCTTCGTCGCCGGTGCCTTCCTGCTGGTGCTGATCCTGGTGCTCGACGACCTCGTGCGCATCATCCCGATGGCGGCGCTGGTGGCGGTGATGGTCATGGTCTCGATCGGCACCTTCTCCTGGCGCTCGATCCTCGACCTGCGCACCAATCCGCGCTCCTCCTCGGTGGTGATGCTGGCGACCGTCGTCACGGTGGTGGCGACACGCGATCTCGCCATCGGCGTGCTGGTGGGTGTGATGCTCTCCGGCGTGTTCTTCGCCGGCAAGGTGGCGCGGCTGGTGCACGTCTCGGTGAGCGCCGACGAGGCGGCGGGGCGGGTGGTCTACACCGTGACCGGGCAGATCTTCTTCGCCTCGGCCGAGGTGTTCCTGCGCGGCTTCGACTTCGACCGGCGCCCGCGCGAGGTGGTGATCGACGTCACCCACGCGCATTTCTGGGACATCACCTCGATCGGCGCGCTCGACAAGGCGGTCATGAAGCTGCGCAAGGCGGGTGCGGAGGTGACCGTGCTCGGCCTCAACGAGGCGAGCGCCACCATGGTCGACCGCTTCGGCCGGCACGACAAGGACGTGCTGGCGGACGTCTCGCCGCACTAGTTCGGCGAGCGGCGCTTCGCGCGCATCCGACGAGAGACGACGTTCGCGGCGGCGCGGATTGCGCTAAGCAACGCCTGCCGCATCCGCGTCCAGCCTTCCTGGGCGCGGGCGGCGCTACGAACGGACGTCCCATGAGCGACACTGACGAGACCCCGCGCGCCGGGCAGGCGCTGACCGGCATAAGGGTGCTGGACCTCTCCCGCGTGCTGGCAGGCCCCTGGGCGACGCAGGTGCTCGGCGATCTCGGCGCCGAGGTGATCAAGATCGAGCGGCCCGGCGCGGGCGACGACACGCGCGGCTGGGGCCCGCCCTGGCTGAAGGACGGCGAGGGGCGCGAGACCGGCGAGAGCGCCTATTTCCTCGCCGCCAACCGCAACAAGCGCTCGGTGAGCGTGGACATGGCGCATCCCGACGGGCAGGCGCTGATCCGCAGGCTGGCGCAGGCGAGCGACGTGGTGATCGAGAACTTCAAGGTCGGCGGCCTGGCGCGCTACGGCCTCGACCATGAGAGCCTCGCCGCCCTCAACCCGCGCCTCGTCTATTGCTCGATCACCGGTTTCGGACAGGACGGGCCGGAGGCGGGGCGCGCCGGCTACGACTTCATGATCCAGGGCATGTCGGGGTTGATGTCGGTGACCGGCAGCCCGGACGCCGAGCCGCAGAAGATCGGCGTCGCGCTGGTCGACGTGCTGACCGGGCTCAACGCCGCCATCGCCATCCTCGCCGCGCTTCAGCAGCGCCACGGCACCGGGCACGGCCAGCGCATCGACGTCGCGCTGTTCGACGTGGCGATGGCGAGCCTCGCCAACCAGGCGCTCAACTATCTGGTGGGCGGCACGTCGCCGCGCCGGCTCGGCAACGCCCATCCCAACATCGTGCCCTACCAGGCGTTCGAGACCGCAGACGGGCACCTCATCCTCGCGGTCGGCAACGATGCCCAGTTCGCCCGCTTCTGCCGGCTGGCGGATTTCGGCGACCTCGCCGCCGATCCGCGCTTCCTCACCAATGCCGGGCGAGTGGCGCACCGCGCCGAGCTGCTGCCGGCGGTCGGCGCCGCGCTGAAGCGCCAGACCACGGCGGAATGGCTCGCCATGCTGGACGCCGCCGGCATTCCGGCCGGGCCGATCAACACCATCGCGCAGGCCTTCGCCGAGCCGCAGGCGCTGGCGCGTGGGCTGGCGCTCGAACTCCCGCACGTGCTGGGCGGCATCGCGCCCGGCGTGCGCAGCCCGCTGCGGCTGAGCGATTCCCCGCCCGGCGCACCGCTGGCCCCGCCGACGCTGGGCCAGCATACGGACGAGGTGCTCGCCCGCATCCTCGGCGTGCCTCAGGCCGAGCGCGACCGGCTGCGGCGCGAGGGGATCATCTGAGGAGTGGGGCCGCCGGCTCTCAGCCCCGCAGGGCGACGAGCTCCGCCATCGGCATGAGCGCGCCGCGCCGGCCGATGACGCGCGCGGCAAGGGCGTGGGCGCGCCGCGCCGCCTCGGCCGGGGGGAGCCCCTGCAGCCGGGCGGCGAGGTAGCCGCCATTGAAGGAATCGCCCGCCCCGGTGCTGTCGACCGGCGCGACACGCGCGCAGTCGATCACCTCGCTCCCGGCTTCGCCATCGAGCAGCGCGATCGGCCCGCCGCCGTTCTTCACCACCACCTCGCCGGCGCCGGCCTCACACCAGCGGCTGGCGCAGGCGGCGAGGTCGGCATCGCCGAAGGCGGCGGCCTCGTCGTCGAAGCTCGGCAGGGCGATGGCGGCGGTGGCGGCGGCCTTCGTCACCCAGTCCCTCATGGTCGCGGCGTCCTCCCACAGGGCGGGCCGCAGGTTGGGGTCGAACACGGTGGTCGTGCCGGCCCGGCGGGCGCGGGCCACCTCGTCCAGCAGGACGGCGCGGCGGTCGGGAGCGAGGATGGCGAGGGTGATGCCGGAGAAATAGACCAGGCCGGCCGCGTCGATGGCGGCTTGGAGCGCCGTCTCGTCATCGGCGAGGTGGCGCGCCGCCGACTGGCCGCGCCAATAGGCGAAGCTGCGCTCGCCCTCGTGCAGCTCGATCGAGTAGAGCCCGACATTGCGCTTCGGGTCCCGCGCGATGAAGCCGGTGCCGATGCCGTTGGCTTCGAGAAAACCGGCCATACGCTCGGAGAACGGGTCGGTGCCGAGCCGGGAGAAATAGGCGACCCGCCACGCCTCGCCGAGGAAGGCGCGGGCGTACCAGGCGGTGTTCAGCGTGTCGCCGGCAAAGCCCATGCGCCACAAATCGCCGCCCTGCTGCGACAGCTCCACCATCGCCTCGCCGATGGAGAGGAACAGCCGGCTGCTCATCCGGCGGGCTCCAGCCGGGCGAGCTCGCGGCCGATCGCGCCCTTCATCCCCTCCGCCAGCATGGCGGAAAGCGCGTCCTCCACCTCGGCGCGCCAGGATGCGGAGCTCTTCAGCGCCTCCGGGAACAGGCCCGGCAGGCCGTGCAGGGCGAGCGAGATGGCGCCGGGATCGCGCCCGTGGTCGGTCAGGGCGGCCTTGATCTCGGCCTCGCGCGGGTCGCGCAGCGCGTAGGTCTCGCCAGCGTCGCACTCGCCGAGGCAGTAGCGCATCCAGGCGGCGACGGCGAAGGCGAAGGGGCGCAGCGGCAGTCCGGCCTCTTCGGCGCAGACGGCCGGGTTCAGCAGGCGCTGCGGCAGCTTCTCGGTCCCGTCCATCGCGATCTGGTAGGTCTCGTGCGCGATCGCCGGGTTGGCAAAGCGCGTGGCCAGCGCCTCGGCATAGGCGCGAAGGTCGATCCCCTCCAGCGCCGGCAGCACCGCGGCGGCGGCCGCCAGATGGCGCTGCACCAGCCCGGCGAGCGCGGCATCGGCCATCACGTCGCGCACATAGCGGTGCCCGGCGAGGAAGCCGGCATAGGCGAGCATGGAGTGGCTGCCGTTGAGCATGGTGAGCTTCATGCGCTCATAGGGCGTCACGTCGGCGACGAACAGCGCGCCGCCCGCCTCCCAGGCCGGGCGTCCGGCGGGAAAGCGGTCCTCGATCACCCACTGGTGGAACGGCTCGGTCTCGATCGCGGCGAGGTCGGTGCAGCCGGTCAGGCGCTCGGCGTCGACCAGCGTCTGCGCGGTGGGCGCCGGGGTGATGCGGTCGACCATGGAGGAGGGAAAGGCGATCTCGGCGGCGATCCACTCGGCGAGCTCGGGGGCGACCAGCCGGGCGAAGCCGACCACGCCGTCGCGCAGCAGCGCGCCGTTCTCCGGCAGGTTGTCGCAGCTCAGCACGGTGAAGGGGGCGATGCCGGCCGCACGCCGCCGGGCGAGGGCGGCGACGAGGAGCCCGAGCACGCCGGCCGGCGCCTCCGGCGCGGCAAGGTCCGCCGCCACCGCCGGGTGGGTCCGGTCCGGCCCGCGGGTGGCGCGGTCGATGCCGTAGCCCTTCTCGGTGACGGTGATGGTGACGATCTTCACTGCCGGATCGCACATCGCCTCGAGCGTCGCGGCCGGGTCGGCGGCGAGAATGCCGGCGAGGGCGCCGATGACGCGGGCCTGCGTTCCCTCCGCACCGCGTTCGAGCAGCGTGTAGAGGCCGTTCTGCGGGTTCAGCGCTTCCGCGACCTCGCGGCTGCGCAGGCTGACGCCGGTGATGCGCCAGTCCCCGCCGGCCTCGGCCAGCGCCGCGTCGGTATAGGCGGCCTGATGGGCGCGGTGGAAGGCGCCGGCGCCGATATGGACGATGCCCACGCCGTGGGCGGCGGGGTCGTAGGCCGGGCGGAGCGCGGGCTCGCGCACCATGTCCGGCCGGGCGAGGCGGGGCGCGCTCATGCGCCCTCTCCCAGCGCGGGGTGGGACAGGGCGGTCATGATGCCGCGCAGCTCCGCCAGCCCCTTCAGCCGGCCGATCGCCGGATAGCCCGGCTGGCCCTTGCGCTTGAGGTCGTCGAGGATGTCCTGCCCGTGGTCGGGGCGCATCGGGATCGACCAGTCGGCGCGTCCCTCGGCGCGCCGGCGGGCCTCCTCGCGCAGCGCGGCGCCGACGAGGGCGACCATGTCGGTGTGGCCGCCCAGATGCTCGGCCTCGTAGAAGCTGCCGACGACCGCGTCGGTGTCGCGGTGCACGTTGCGCAGGTGCAGGAAATGCACGCGCGGGCCAAGCCGCTCCATCATGCCGGGCAGGTCGTTGTCCGGCCGCGTGCCGAGCGAGCCGGCGCACAGGGTGATGCCGTTGGCGGGAATGTCGACCGCCTCCATGACGGTGCCGTAGTCGGCCTCGGTCGACATGACGCGCGGCAGCCCGAGCAGCGGGAACGGAGGGTCGTCGGGATGGCAGCACAGGCGCAGGCCCAGCTCCTGCGCGAGCGGGGCGACCTCGGACAGGAAGTCGACGAGATGGGTGCGCAGGCGCTCTTCCGAGACCGCGGCATATTCGGCGAGGTGCAGGCGCACGTCGTCGAGGGTGAAGCTCTCCGCCGCGCCCGGCAGGCCGAACACGACGTTGCGCGCCAGCCCGGCGCGGGTCGCCTCGTCCATCTGCGCGAAGCGGACGGCGGCGGCCTCCACCACCTCGGGGGGGAAGCTCTCCGCCGCGCCGGGACGGGCGAGGATGTGGATGTCGAAGGCGGCGAAGTCGACGAGGTCGAAGCGCATGCAGGTCGCGCCGTTCGGCCGCCGCCAGGCGAGATCGGTCCGGGTCCAGTCGAGCACCGGCATGAAATTGTAGCAGATCACCTCGATGCCGGCGTCGCGCAGCACGCGCATCGAGGCCTTGTAGTTGGCGAGATGGGTGCGCCACTCGCCCTTCTGCTTCTTGATGTCCTCGGAGACCGGCAGGCTCTCCACCACCTCCCAGCGCAGGCCCGAGGGCGCGCCGTCGGCCATGCGCCCGATCTGCGCCTGCCGGAGCGCGACCTCCTCCGGCGTCCACACCGCGCCGGTCGGCACGTGGTGGAGGGCGGAAACCACGCCCTCGACCCCCGCCTGCATCATGTCGTCGACCGATACGAGATCCTTCGGCCCGAACCAGCGCCACGTCTGCCGCATTTCCGCGCGTCCCTCTGCCTGCGAACTACCCGCCGGGGAATATCACCTTCCGATATTGTTGACTAGTATGGAAGTATGTAGCTATATCGTCCGCGGGAGGAACGCATGAAGCCGCAGCAGCTGCATTCGACGCGACTGGAAATGGGCGTGGCCGTCGGCCCCCAGCTCTATCGCCTGCTGCGCGAGCGGATCATCCGCGGCGACCTTCCCCCCGGCGCGCGCATCTCCGAGGCCGAGATCGCGGTCGGCTACAATGTCAGCCGCCAGCCGGTGCGCGAGGCCTTCATCAAGCTGGCCGAGGAATCGCTGGTCGAGGTGCGCCCGCAGCGCGGCACCTATGTGCGCCGGATCTCGGTCGCGGCAGTGATGACGGCGCGCTTCATCCGCGAGGCGGTCGAGGCCGACATCGCCCGCCAGGTCGCGGGCGCCTCCACCGAGGCGGCGCTGGCCGCGCTGCGGCGCCTGATCGAGCAGCAGAAAGCGATCGTGCAGGAGAGCGACCCCGCCGTGTTCCTGCGGCTCGACGAGGCGTTCCACCGCACCCTCGCCGAGGCGGCGGGGCAGGTCGCGGTCTGGGACATCCTGCAGGGCCTGAAGACCCAGATGGACCGGGTGCGCTACCTCACCGCGCGCCAGCTCCCGCGCGAGCGGCTGATCGACCAGCACGCCGCCATCGTCGAGGCGATCGCCGCCGGTGACCAGGGCGCGGCCGAGGCCGCCATGCGCGGCCATCTCCAGGAGATCATGACCGACCTGCCGCTGATCGCGCGCACCGAGCCGGAATTCTTCGACGCGCCGGCCGAGGGGGACGCGCGATGACGGCGCGCCCCGTGCTCTCGCCGCTGCACCAGCCCGGCCAGCCGCCGGCGCCGATCCGGCGCGATGCCGGGGCCTGGGCCGCGTGGTTCCGGCGCGAGCTGATGCCCTGGTGGGCGTGGCGCGCGGCCGATCCCGACTTCGGTGGCTTCTTCGACCGCCTGCTGCCTGACGGCAACGTGCCGGCCGGGGAGGCCAAGACCTGCCTCGCGCAGGCGCGCACCCTGTTCACCCTGTCCCATCTGGCGCTGGGCGGCGACGATCGGGCGCTGCTCGCGGGCGCGCATGCGGCGTATCGCTTCCTGCGCGATGACGTCCTCGACCCCGCCACCGGCGGCCATGTGCGGGCAGTCGCCCGCGACGGCCGGCCGACCGGCGTGGCGAGCGACCGCGTCTCGCGCAGCTACGACCAGTCCTTCGTGGTGCTGGCGCTGGCGACCTATGGCCGGCTGGCGCCGTCCGCCGCGGCGGCAACCGAGATCGCAGCCGCGCTCGAGGATTGCTGGTCCTTCATCGAGACCCGGCTGGTGGACCGTGCGAGCGGGCTGCTGCTGGAGGATGACGGCGTTGCCGATCCCGCCGCGCCGGACGCGCCGCTCCGGGCGCAGAACCCGCACATGCACATGTTCGAGGCGGCGCTGCAGGCGTTCGAGATGACCGGCGAGGCGCGCTGGCTCGCGCGCGCGGACGGCCTGCTGGCGGTGGCGCTGGAGCATTTCCTCGATGCCGACACCGGCACGATCATGGAATTCCGCGCACCCGACCTTTCGCCCGCGCCGGGCACGGCCGGGCCGTGGCGCGAGATCGGCCACCAGTGCGAATGGGCCTGGCTGCTGCATCGCTACGAGCGGCTCGGCGGCACGGCGCCGGTGCGCGCTGCCGCCGGGCGCATGATGGACTTCGCGCTCGCCTTCGGCTTCTGCCCGGAGGGACCGATGCGCGGCGCCGCCTATGACGGCGTGGCCGCGGACGGCTCCCTGATGGCCGGGACCTTCCTGCTGTGGCCGCAGACCGAGGCGGCCAAGGCCTTCGTCGCCCGCTTCGAGCGGGGTGGCGAGGCGAGCGATGCGGCGGAGGATGCACGGCGCGCGCGCGAGATCGCGGTGCTGGTGTTCGAGCGCTACTTCGCGGGGCGCACCGTGTGGTGCAACCAGCTCGACGCGCAGGGGCGGGTGCTGCAGCCGGAGGCGCTGAGCCGGCTTCTCTACCACGTGGCGATGTTCGTGACGGAGGGCGAGCGCCTCGGGCTGTGGCCCGGGCCCCGGCACGCGTGAAAGGCGCGTGAACGAAGGCACATGAACCAAGGCGCGGGATGCGCGCCGTCGAAAACACAATGGAGGAAGCCTCATGTTCAATGGCACACTGAGCCGTTTCAAGACCCTGGGCCTGGCCGCCGGCCTCGCCACGCTGTTCGCCGGCACGGCGATGGCCGACTACAAGCTCAACCTCTCGACCTCGCAGACCGCGCAGGACCCGCTGGTGCTCGCCATGCAGAGCGCCAAGAAGAAGATCGAGGAGCGCACCAAGGGCGAGGTGAAGATCACCATCTATCCGAGCTCGCAGCTCGGCTCGGACAATGACGTGATCGAGCAGATCCGCAACGGCGCCAACATCGCCGTGCTGGTCGACGCCGGCCGCCTCGCGCCGTTCAAGAAGGAACTCGGCATCCTCGCCGCGCCCTACCTCGTCGACGACTACACGCAGTACGCCGCCATCACCTCCTCGCCGGTCTATCACGAGTGGGTCGAGGACATGGCCAAGACCTCGGGCCTGCGCCTGCTGAACTACAACTGGTTCCAGGGCACGCGCGAGATGTTCACCAACAAGCCGGTGCACACCCCGGCCGACCTGAAGGGCGTGCGCGTGCGCACCATCGACGCGCCCGGCTGGGTCGCCACCGTCAACGCCATGGGCGCCACCGCCGTGCCGATGCCGTGGTCGGAGGTCTATTCGGCGCTGCAGCTCGGCGCCATCGACGGTGCCGAGGCCCAACTCACCGGCGCCTACGGCATCAAGCTGCACGAGGTGACGAAGAACCTCGCCTTCACCAACCACGTCCAGCTCTTCACCGGCCTCTTGACCTCGGAAGCCTGGTACCAGTCGCTGCCCGAGGACCTGCGCAAGATCGTGGTCGAGGAACTCGCCGCGGCCGGCGACGAGGCGACGCGCAACACCGTGGCCAAGGGCAAGGAAGTGCTGGAGATGATGAAGAAGGCCGGCGTCCAGGTGAACGACGTCGACGTCAGCCAGTTCAGCGCGCTGGTGCCGGTCGTCTACGAGAAGATGGGGCTCGAGGACGCGCGCAAGGCGCTGCAGCCCTACATCAACAAGACCCAGTAACGGGTCCCTCAACCGCGAACCACCGCATGGCCAATGGTGCATCCGCACCATTGGGGAGGGGAAGATGTCGAAGATTTTCGATCGCGTCGAGGAGATCCTCGCCCTCGTGTTCCTGGCCGGCACGGTGACCGCCGTGCTGGTCGGCGCCGTCGGCCGCTCGGTCGGCGTGCCCATCCCGGCGGGGCCCGAGATCGCGCAGCTCTTGCTCATCTGGACCTGCATGTTCGGCGCCGACCTCACGATCAAGCGCGGCGACCATATCCGCATCTCCGCGCTGCCCGACGCTCTCGCGCCGCGCTACCGGCGGGTGCTGATCGTCGTCAGCCTGGCCAGCATCCTCGCCTTCCTTGCCTATGTGGCGTGGCTCGGCTTCCAGCTCGCCATGTCGAACTGGGCGCGCCCGATGGGCACGTCGGGGCTCAGCTATGCCTGGGTGACGCTGGCGCTGCCGGTCGGCTCGGTGCTGATGATCGTCTCGCTGCTGCGCCGGCTGGCGACGCATGGCCTGCTCTACAGCCTCGAGCCGGAAGTCCCCGATCAGGAGTACCCCCTGTGACCTCGGCCCTGATCCTCGTCCTCGCGCTCGGCTACATGGCGATCGGCACGCCGGTGGCGTTCGCCATCGGCATCGCCAGCCTCGTCTATTTCCTGCTGCCGGGCACCTTCATGCCCGACACGGTGGCGGTGCAGCGCATCGTCGCCGCCAGCCAGTCCTTCCCGCTGCTCTCGGTGCCGCTGTTCATCCTGGTCGGGCACCTGATGAACGGCTCGGGCATCACCCCGCGCCTGACGGCCCTTTCCACCACGCTGGCGGGCTGGATGCGCGGGGGCCTCGCGCAGGCGAGCCTCGTGCTCAGCGCGCTGATGGGCGGCATCTCGGGCTCGGCCGTCGCCGACGCGGCGATGCAGTCGCGCGTGCTGGGCGAGCCGATGATCTCGCGCGGCTACTCGCCCGGCTTCACCGGGGCGCTGCTCTCGATCGGCGGCCTGATCACGGCGACGATCCCGCCGAGCCTCGGGCTGATCCTGTACGGCTTCCTGGGCGAGGTCTCGATCGGGCGGCTGTTCATCGCCGGCATCATGCCCGGCGTGCTGCTGACCATCGCGCTGATGATCGCCACCTCCTGGGTCGCGCGCAGGCGCGACTACCGGCCGGTGAACGATCGCCTGCCGACCTTCCGCGAGGTGGCGTCGGGCGTGCGGGCCGGCTTCTGGGCCATCCTGTTCCCGGTGTGGCTGCTGGTGGGCATCCGCTTCGGCGTCTTCACCCCGTCGGAAGCGGGCGCGTTCGCGGTCGCCTACGCGCTGTTCGTCGGCATGGTGATCTATCGCGAGCTCACCTTCGAGCGGCTGGTCGACGCGCTGGTCGCCAGCGTGCGCGACATCGGCATGATCATGCTGATCATCCTGCTGTCGGGCGCCTTCGGCTACGTCATCACCTTCGAGCGCGTGCCGCAGACCATCGCCGAGGTGACGCTCGGCCTGTTCTCCAGCCAGGCGTCGCTGCTGTTCGTCATCGCCGGCTTCCTGCTGGTGTTCGGCATGCTGGTCGAGGCGACGGTGATCGTGATGCTGCTCACCCCGATCCTCGTCCCGGTCGTCACGGCGGCGGGCATCGATCCGGTGCATTTCGGCCTGGTTATGATGACGCTCGTCACCTTCGGCGGGATGACGCCGCCGGTGGGGGTGTCGATGTTCACCGTCTGCGGCATCCTGAAATGCTCCTACAAGGACTACACGGCGGAGATGATCCCGCTCGCCGTGGCGGTGCTGGCGGTGGTGGTGATCATGATCCTGTTCCCGCAGGTGGTCCTGTTCCTGCCCGACTACGTGATGAACTAGGGAACGCCGAGCCAAGGAATCGCCATGCTGCTGCATCCCGACCGGCTGTTCCCGGCCGACCCCGACACCCGCAGCCTCGCCCGGCGCCTGTTCGCCGGCATCGAGCACCTGGCGATCATCTCGCCGCACGGGCACACCGAACCGCGCTGGTGGGGCGAGAACCCGGCCTTTCCGAACCCGGCCGAGCTGTTCGTGACGCCCGACCACTACGTCGTGCGCATGCTGGTGAGCCGGGGCGTGCCGTTCGAGGCGCTGGGCATCGGCGCCGGGGCGCAGGCCGATCCGCGCGCGATCTGGCGCCGCTTCGCCGAGAACTACCACGTCTTCCGCGGCACGCCCTCGCGGCTGTGGATCGACCACGCGCTGTCGCAGGTGTTCGGCCTCGAGGAGCGGCTCGACGCGGACAATGCCGACCGGCACTACGACGCCATCGCCGAGCGGCTGGCCGATCCCGCCTACCGCCCGCGCGCGCTCTATGAGCGCTTCGGCATCGAGGTGATCGCGACCACCGACGGGGCGCTCGACGATCTCGCCTGGCACGCGGCGGTTCAAGCCTCGGGCTGGACCGGCCGGGTGGTGCCGACCTATCGGCCGGATTCGGTGGTCGACCCGGATTTCGAGGGCTTCCGCGCCAATGTGGAGCGCCTCGGCGAACTCGCCGGATGCGACATCGGCCACTGGCAGGGCTATCTCGAGGCGCATCGCCGGCGCCGGGCCTTCTTCCGCTCCATGGGCGCGACCGCCACCGATCACGGCCACCCGACGCCGCGCACCGCCGACCTGCCGGAAGCGCAGATCGCCGCGCTCTACCAGCGCGTCCTCGCCGGCCGTGCCGAGGGCGAGGACGCGGATCTGTTCCGCGCCCAGATGCTCACCGAGATGGCGCGCATGTCGGCCGAGGACGGGCTGGTCATGCAGCTCCATTCCGGCTCGTTCCGCAACCACAGCGCCGGCGTGTTCGCCGCCTATGGCCGCGACCGGGGCTTCGACATTCCCCAGCCGGTGAGCTTCACCGCCGCGCTCAAGCCGCTGCTCGACGCGGTGGGCATGGACCCGCGGCTGCGGCTGATCCTGTTCACGCTTGACGAGAGCGTCTATGCGCGCGAGCTGGCGCCGCTGGCGGGGGCCTATCCGGGGCTGCTCCTCGGTCCACCCTGGTGGTTCCATGACAGCTTCGAGGGCATCAGCCGCTACCGCCGCCGCGTGACCGAGACCGCCGGCTTCCTCAACACGGCCGGCTTCAACGACGACACCCGCGCGCTGTGCTCGATCCCCGCGCGCCACGACGTCAGCCGGCGCGTCGACAGCGCGTTCCTCGCCGAGCTCGTCACCAGCCACCGGCTCGACGAGGACGAGGCGCACGAGATCGCCCGCCTGCTCGCCACCGACCTCGCCCGCTCCGCCTACCGGCTGTGAGCGCGCGCGGGCGTGCGGAACGGGCGTGCGGAAACGGCGGGCGGCCGGTGCCGGCGCCTAACAAACGGGCAATTCCTGCCTGAAACTTGGCGGCGCCCGATCCAATAATCGGTGCGCCCTGAGACAAGCCCGGCGGGCGCGTCTGCGCGACAATCCTCTCCTCGGTACCCGTGACCGTGCCCATGAGCACGCGGAATCAGAGGAGAAGGTTCAGTGGCACTCAAATTCGACACGCCCGCCGGCGTGCGTTCCACGGGCGTCGCCCGGCGCCTGCGGGGCGCGCTGTTCGCCGCACTCGCTCTCGCCGTCGCGGCCGGCGCGCTGCCCCGGAAGGCCGAGGCGGCGATGCCCGATGGCTGCGCCGCGCTGCAGGCGAAATATCCGGACCTGAAGGGCAAGACCCTCACCAACGCCGTCAACCCGCACACGCCGGGCTACGAGACCATCGATCCCCAGGACCCGAGCAAGTATATCGGCTTCGACATCGACCTCGGCGAGGCGATCGGCGAGTGCCTCGGCTTCTCGCTCACCTACAAGCCGGTGACCTTCGCCGCGCTGCTGACGACGCTGCAGGCCGGCCAGGCCGACATCGTCATCTCCGACATCTATGCCACCAAGGAGCGCGCCAAGGCGGCCGACTTCATCACCTATCTGAAGGTGTTCGACGGCGTGCTGGTGGCCAAGGGCAACCCGAAGAAGATCGACGGCATCAACCTGTCGCTGTGCGGCACGGTGGCGGCGGAGAACACCGGCTATGTCGAGGTGCCGCTGATCCAGGCGCTGGAGGAGGAGTGCAAGAAGGCCGGCAAGCCGGCGCCGGAGATCCTCCTGTTCGACAACAACGCCAACTGCATCCAGGCGATCCTCGCCGGGCGCGCCGACACCTACATCAACGACGTGAACACGGTCGACGGCGCGGTGAAGGCCTATCCCGACAAGCTGGCCAAGGCGACCGCGGTGACGCTGCCCTATTCGGTGGGCATCGCCGTGCCGCGCGGCAAGACCGAGTTCCGCGACGCGGTGATGGCGGCGCTGGTCGAGATCCAGAAGTCGGGCATGCAGGCCGAGATGATGAAGAAGTGGAACCTGCCCACCGACCAGATCGAGGCGCCCAAGCTGGTGCTCGCCGACTGACGCAAGGCCCTTGCCGGAACGGCCGCGGCACGCCCCGCGGCCGTTTCCATCCCAACGCCGTGAAAACAGGCCGATGGATCTTTTCGTACATTATCTGAGCATGCCGTACCTCGTGGAAGGGGTCGGCTACACGCTGCTCATCACCGTGCTGGGCCTGCTCGGCGGCTTCGCCATGGGGCTGGTGCTGGCCTGGATGCAGCTCAGCCGCTTCCGCGCCCTCGCCATCGTCGCGCGCGGCTATTCCATCATCTTCCGCGGCACGCCGCTGATCCTGCAGATGGTGTTCTGCTACAACGCCCTGCCGCTGATCGGCATCAAGCTGACCGCCATCTCCGCCGCCAGCCTCGCCCTGGCGCTGAACGAGGCGCCCTTCATCGCCGAGATCCTGCGCGCCAACGTGATCGGGGTCGATCGAGGACAGGTCAGCGCCGGGCAGGCGCTGGGCATGACGCCGGCCGCCATCATGCGCCGCATCGTCGCCCCGCAGGCGATCCGCTCCATGGTGCCCGCGCTCGGCAACGAGACCATCAGCGCGCTCAAGAACTCCTCGCTCGCCTCGGTGGTCGCGGTGCAGGAGCTGACCCTGCGCTCGACCCAGCTCGCCTCGGCGACCTTCGACTTCTTCTCCATCTTCTTCGCCTCGGGGCTGATGTATCTGGTGCTCACCGGCGCCGTCGCGGTAATCCAGATCGTCATCGAGCTGCTGCTCGACCTCGATCGGCCCCCGCCGAAGGAGCAGTTCGCCCGCTTCATGCGCGCGCTGCTGCCGGGTCGCGGCGAGAGCGCGCTCGCCACCGCCGGCGCGGCGCCGCAGACGCCGGCCGACGTCGCCGAGGAGATCCTCGAGGAGATCGAGACCGACCCGCTGCCGCCGGCCTCGCCCAAGGTGGTGAACCTGCATGTGCGCGGCATCGACCGCGAGGCCCGCGCCCGCCGCCTCGCCGGCAACGCGGTGGCGGTCGAGGTGACGGGGCTGCGCAAGTCCTACGGGCCGCAGGCCGTGCTCGCCGGCGTCGACCTCACCGTGCGCGCCGGCGAGATCGTGGCGATGCTCGGCCCCTCGGGCTCGGGCAAGTCGACCCTGCTGCGCTGCATCAACCGGCTGGAGGGCTGGGACGAGGGCGCGATCCGCGTCGGCGGGCGCTTCCTCGGCACCGACGAGGCCGGGCGTGCGCTCTCCCCGCGCGACGTGGCGCAGATGCGCGCCGGCGTGGGCGTGGGCATGGTGTTCCAGCAGTTCAACCTGTTCGGTCACCTGACCGCGCGCGAGAACATCGCCGGGCCGCTGCGCTGGGTGCAGGGGCTCTCGCGCCTCAATGCCGACCGCCGCGCGCAGGAGTTGCTGGAGCGCGTCGGCCTCGCCCACCGCGCCGATGCGCTGCCGCGCCACCTCTCGGGCGGCCAGCAGCAGCGCGTCGCCATCGCCCGCGCGGTGGCGCCGGGCCCGAGCGTGCTGCTGCTCGACGAGCCGACCTCGGCGCTCGACCCCGAACTCGTCAACGAGGTGCTGGAGGTGATCCAGCGGCTCGCCGTGGAGGAGGGGCTCGCCATGGTCATCTCCACCCATCAGCTCCGCTTCGCCGGCGAGGTGGCGGACCGCGTGGTGTTCCTCTCCGGCGGCAGGATCGTGGAGGAGGGCCCGGCCGACCAGGTGCTCAACACGCCCCGCCACCCCCTCACCGCGCGCTTCCTCAGCAAGATGAGCGCCGAATAGCGGCGCGAACCCTGAAGGGCGGCCCGGCCGCCGCGCATACCGCTTCCAGACCGAGGTTTGCCATGACCAAGCACCATTTGCCCGCCACGCCCGAGACCGTCCATTGGGGGTATTTCAGCCGGACCCTGGCGCCGGTGCTGACGCTGAAGTCCGGCGACAGCGCGGTGATCGAGACCATCACCCACCACGCCAATGACGACTACGAGCGCATGATTGCCGGCGACAAGGCGGCGGAGGAGATCTTCCTCTGGACCGGCGAGAAGAAGACCATGCGCCGGCGCGGGGCGGGGGCGACCGACGGGCCGTTCACCTACGGTTCGGGCGAGGGGCTCGGCGTGCACCTGCTGACCGGGCCGATCGCCGTCGAGGGCGCCGAGCCTGGCGACGTGATCGAGGTGCGGGTGATCGACACCTGGCCGCGCCCGAGCGCCAACCCGGCCTATGAGGGCCGCTTCTTCGGCTCCAACCCGGCGGCCAACTGGGGCTTCCAGTACAAGGACCTGATCGAGGAGCCGAAGCCGCGCGAGAGCGTGACTATCTACGAGCTCGACATGGAAGAGGCGGCGGTGAAGGCGCTCTATTCCTATGTCTGGACGCCGCAGACCGACCCGGACGGCATCGTCCACCCGACCATCGACTATCCCGGCGTGCGGGTCGACCACGCGACCATCGCGAAGAAGGAGGGCGTGCTCGCCGGTATCAAGGTGCCCGCGCGGCTCCATTTCGGCACGATGGGGCTCGCCCCGGCCGAGGCCGATTTCGTCAGCACCATTCCGCCCAACTACACCGGCGGCAACATGGACGACTGGCGCATCGCCAAAGGCGCGCGCATGTACTACCCGGTCGCCGTGCCCGGCGGGCTGTTCTCCTGCGGCGACGCCCATGCCTCGCAGGGCGACAGCGAGCTCTCCGGCACCGCGATCGAGATCTCGCTCACCGGCGAGTTCGAGTTCGTCCTGCACAAGAAGGCGGACCTGCCCGGCACGGTGCTCGAAGGGCTCACCCATCCGCTGCTCGAGACCGACGATGTGTGGTCGGTTTACGGCTTCAGCGTCACCAACTATCTCGCCGAGCTCGGTCCCGACCCCCAGAGCGAGATCCTGAATCGCTCCAGCCTCGACAACGCGATGCGCGACGCCTTCCGCAAGCTGCGGCGCTTCCTGATGACGGTGCACAAGCTCACCGAGGACGAGGCGATCTCGCTGATGTCGGTGGCGGCCGATTTCGCGGTGACCCAGGTGGTCGACGCCAATTGGGGCGTGACCGGCACCATCCGCAAGGCGATCTTCGCCGGCCGCGCGGGCGGCTGACCCGGCCGAAGCCGGCGGGCGGAGGTTCCTTGAGGGCACGATCCTTGCTTGGACGAACCCCTGCACAGGGGTTCGAACCATGAATGCGCAGCCGTTCACGAGCGAATCCTATTCCGAGGACTCCCGTGAGCGCGCCTGGCAGGAGGTTCTCGGCGGATTCGGGCTCCAGTCGCTCGCGGGGCGGGCCGCCCTTCCCTCGCACGCGACTGCCATGTGCCGCGCCTCCTCGCTCGGCGTCCGGCTCGGCCGGCTGTCGGCGGAAGCGCAGGCGCTGCGCCCGGTGGCGTCTCGCCCGGGCCCGGGCGGTGCCGGCCTGCCGCTGTTGGTGCTGCCGCTGGAGGGCGGCAGCGTCCTCCACACGGCCGAGGGCCGCAAGATACTCGGCACTGGGCAGTTCCTGCTCGGCCCGCGTAGCGGCGACTGGCAGCTCCAGTTCCCGCGCGGCCTGCGCGCCCTCGTGCTGGCGGTGCCGGCCGACGTGTTCCGCGGCCGCAAGGTCGCGCCGCTGCACCTCGTCCAGCCGCTCATCGTCGACCCCGAGGGCCTGCCGGACGTGCTCGCCCGCACCATCGAGGCGGCGGCGCAGGCGCTCGACCGCCTTTCCGAGCCGGAATGGGAGGCGGTGGCGCAGAGCGCGGCCGAATGGCTGCTGGCGCTGGCGAGCGAGCGCGCGGCCGACAATGTGGACACGCCCTCGGGCCGGGCGGCGCTGCTGCAGCGGCTCTATGCCAGCATCGAGCGCAATCTCGGCAGCGAGGGGCTCAGCGTCTCGGAGATCGCGCAGGGCGAGGGCATCTCCGAGCGCTACGTGCAGAAGCTGTTCGAGGGCACCGGCGACAGCTTCAGCCACTATGTGCGTGAGCGCCGGCTGCAGCGCGCCTGGCACGACCTGGTCAATCCGGCCGAGAGCGCGGTGCCGATCTCGGAGATCGCCTATCGCCACGGCTTCTCGGATTCGGCCCATTTCAGCCGGCTGTTCCGCGAGCGCTTCGGTCTGCCGCCGCGCGAGCTGCGCCGGCGCGAGGCCGACCGCCAGAGCGCCAGCGTGTCGACCGGCGGCCACCGGGGCTGGCCGCAGCAGGCACTTGTGCGCCTTCGCGCGCTGCAGGGCCGGGTCGAGGGCGGCGAGCGCGCCGGGGCCGCGTCCGGCCGCGGCGAGGCCCGGCCGGCGCCCGCCCACGCCCCGCTGCACCATCACCTCGCGGTCGACGCCTCGACCGTGCACTGGGGCTATTTCAGCCGCTCGCTGAAGCCGCTGATCGAGATCGGCTCGGGCGACGCGGTGACGATCGAGACCCTGACCCAGCACGCCTCCGACGATCCCGAGCGCATGATCCGCGGCGATGCCGGCGCGGAAAGCGTGTTCCACTGGACCGCCAAGGCCAAGAATGTCGACCGCCGCGGCGCCGGGCCGCTTGACGCCTCGGTGTTCGGGCGCGGGGCGGGCGAGGGCTTCGGCGTGCACATCTGCACCGGGCCGATCGCGGTGCGCGGCGCCGAGCCGGGCGACGTGCTGGAAGTCAACATACTCGACATCGAGCCGCGGGGATCGCGCAACCCGCGCTTCGCCGGGCAGGTGTTCGGCAGCAGCGTGGCGGCATGGTGGGGCTACCACTATTCCGAGTTCCTCACCGAGCCGCGCCCGCGCGAGACGGTGACGATCTACGAGATCTTCGCCGATGCGGAAGAGCCCTATGCGCAGGCCGTGCACGCCTTCCGCTGGGAGCCGCAGGCCGACCCGTTCGGCGTGCGCCACGCGCTCTACGACTATCCCGGCGTGCCGGTGGACCTTGCCGGCGTCACGCTGCGGCGCGAGGTGCTGAAGGGCATACGCATCCCGCTGCGTCCCCATTTCGGCGTGATCGCGGTGGCGCCGCGCGAGGCGGACCTGATCGATTCCGTGCCGCCGGCCTATTTCGGCGGGAACCTCGACAACTGGCGACTGGGCAAGGGAGCGACGGTCTATCTCCCGGTCTCCGTGCCCGGGGCGCTGCTCTCGGTGGGCGACCCCCACGCCACGCAGGGCGACGGCGAGCTCTCCGGCACCGCGATCGAATGCTCGATGACCGGCACCTTCCGGGTCGTGCTCCACAAGAAGGCCGATACGGTCGGCACCGTGCTCACCGATCTCACCTATCCGCTGATCGAGACGCCGGAGAACTGGGTGCTGACCGGGTTCAGCCACCCGAACTACCTCGCCGAGTTCGGCGCCAACGGGCAGAGCGACGTCTACAACAAATCCTCGCTCGACCTCGCCATGCGTGATGCCTTCCGCAAGGTGCGGCGCTTCCTCATGACCACCAAGGGGCTCGACGAGGACGAGGCGATCGCGCTGATGTCGGCGGCGGTGGATTTCGGCATCACCCAGGTGGTGGACGGCAATTGGGGCGTGCACGCCATCCTTGCCAAGCGCCTGTTCGAACCCTGACGGGCCGCCGGCCCCGCCCTGCGGCCGCGCGGAATCGGGCCCGGCTTTGCCTTCCGTTTAATTGCACATTTTATATCAATCGATACAATGCGGGTTCCTGACTGAGGAGCCATCGAATGTCCCACGCCCGGCTTGCGCCGCGAATGAACGGCGCCGGTTCGTCGCCCACCGCCGAAATCTCCAACAAGGTGCGCGCCCTGACCGCGCAGGGCCATGCGGTGGTCAATCTGGGCGAGGGCGAGCTCGACTTCCCGACCCCGGAGGCGATCTGCGCCGCCGGCATCGCCGCCATCGAGGAGGGCGACACCAAATACACCGCTGTCGCCGGCACGGCGGCGCTGAAGGCCGCGATCCGCGCCAAGTTCGCGCGCGAGAACGCGCTGGACTATTCGGACGAGGAGGTGATCGCCGGGGCGGGCGCCAAGCAGCTCATCTTCAACGCCCTGCTGGCGACGCTGGCGCCGGGCGAGGAGGTGATCGTGCCGGCGCCCTACTGGGTGTCCTATCCCGACATGGTGCGCCTCGCCGAAGGCGTGCCGGTGATCGTGCCCTGCACCCCCGCGGACGGCTGGAAGCTGACCCCGCAGGCGCTGAAGCAGGCGATCACCCCGCTCACCCGCTGGGTAGTGCTGAACTCGCCGAACAATCCCACCGGCGCGGTCTACAGCCCGGAAGAGATGAAGGCGCTGACCGAGGTGCTGCTCGGCTGCCCGCAGGTGCTGGTGCTGGCCGACGACATCTACGAGCACGTCCGCTTCGAGGGCGCGTTCGCCACGCCCGCCGCGGTCGAGCCGGCGCTGCGCGAGCGCACGCTGACCGTCAACGGCATGTCCAAGGGCTATTCGATGACCGGCTGGCGCCTCGGCTATGCCGGCGGGCCGGCGTGGCTCGTCGCCGCGATGCAGGTGCTGCAGTCGCAGAGCACCTCCAACCCGAGCACCATCAGCCAGCGCGCGGGCATCGCCGCGCTGGAGGGCGGGCGCGACTTCATGACCGGATGGCTGGAGACGCTGCGCACGCGCCGCGACATCGTGCTCGACATGATCGCCCGCGTGGACGGGCTCGCGAGCGACGTGCCCGAGGGCGCCTTCTACGTGTTCGCGGACTGCCGGGCGATGATCGGCGCGACGACCCCCGCCGGGCGGGTGATCGCCAGCGATCTCGATGTTGCCACCTACCTGCTCGAGGCCGCCCATGTCGGCGTGGTGCATGGCGCGGCCTTCGGCGCGCCCGGCTATATCCGCATCGCCTATGCGGTGGACACCGAGACGCTGCGCGCGGCCTGCCGGCGGATCGAGGCCGCCTGCCGCGCGCTGTCGCTGAAGGCGGCGGCCTGAGCCTCCCGCCTCCACTCGACGACAAAAGGCCCGGCAGGTCGCCCCGCCGGGCCTTTTTTCGTGCTCGCTCGCAGGCGGTCGTCAGCCCTTCAGCGTGACCCTGGTGCGCGGATCGGCGGCGAGGGCCTGCATCATCGCGGTCACCTCGGCGAAGGCCTCCGCGTCGAGATCGCGCAGCGGGGCGCGCACATGGCCGCCGTCGAAGCCGCGCAAATTCATCGCCGCCTTCACCATCTGCGGCTGGCCGTGCCGGCGGGCGAGGGCGCGGAACGCGTACCAGCATTTGTGCATCTCGCGCGCGGTGGCGGCGTCGCCCGCCTCCAGCGCGCGATAGGTCGCCAGGATCAGCTCCGGCAGCGCGCAGGAATTGGTCGAGGAGATGCCGTCGAAGCCGGCCATCATCGGGCCGAGGAAGGCGAGGTCGGAGGCGCAGAACAGCTTGATGCGCCCGCCGAGCCGGTTGGCGATCCGGTCGATCGCGGTCACCGACAGGTCGCCCTGCTTGATGCCGGCCACGCCGGGAATATCGGCGAGCCGCTCGATCAGATCCGGCGCCAGCGTGATGCCGATGCCGGGCGCGTTGTAGATCAGGATGCCGGTGCGCGAGAGCGGCGCCATCTCCTCGAAGAAGGCGGCGATCTGAACGTCCGTGACCTCGGAGACGAAGGGCGGCGTGACCATGGGCAGGCCGCCCAGCTCGCCGGCGAGCGCGGTCAGCTCGCGCGCGGTGCGCGCATCCGAGGCGGCCGAGCACAGCATGACCGGCACCCGGTCGCCCGCCACCTCCATCGCGGCGCGGAACAGCTCCGCGCGCTCGGCCGGCGACATGGCGGGGAACTCGCCATAGGTGCCGCCGATGAGGATGCCGTCATAGCCGAGCCCGATGACGCGCTCGATCGAGCGGGCGAGGCCCGCCCTGTCGAGCGCGCCGGAGGCGTCGAACGGGGTGACGGTGATGTTGAAGATGCCCGCGAGGCGCGCGCGGCATTCGTTCACGTCCTTCATGGTTCGAGACCTCCCGCGCTCAGGCCGCGACCTGGACCAGCGCCCGGTCGAGCGTGCCCAGCACCCGGCAGCCGGTCTCGGTCACCACGATGGTCTCGCTCACCCCCACGGTGAAGCGGCCATAGATGCGCAGCGCCGGCGGCAGGTGGAAGGTCATGCCCGGCGCGAGCGGCGTCTTCACGCCGGCATTGAGGCTGAGGATGCCGCCCTCGCCCCAATCCGGCGCGAAGGAGATGCCGACGCTGTAGCCGAGCCGCTTGCGGAAATTGTCGGTATAGCCGGCGGCGTCGATGATCTTCTGCCCGGCGAGGTGCGGCACCTCGCAGGCGACGCCCGGCCGGATGGCGTCGAGCGCGGCGTCGAGCACCTCCTGGCAGACCTTCATCATGTCGAGCGCCTCGGCCGGCGGGGTGCCGATCCAGGCCGAGCGCATCAGCGCGGCGTGGTAGCGGTCGTGGCTGGCGGCCATCTCCAGGAAGGCGGGGTCGCCCGCCTCCAGCCGGCGCCGCTTCCAGGTGCCGTGCGGCACGCCGCTGCGCGGGCCGGACGAGACCAGCGGCTCCATGCCCATATATTCCGAGCCGGCCGCGATCGCCGCGCCCATCATGGCGGCGACGATGTCGTTCTCGGTATTGCCGACCTTCACCGCGGCGAGGCCGGCCTTCAGTCCCGCGTCGACATAGGCGGCCGAGCGCTCCAACTTGCCGATCTCCAGCGGCGATTTCACCACGCGCAGCTTCTCGACGATGCCGGCGGCGTCGTGGACCGTGCCGAGCGCGGCCTGCAACGCCTCGTAGGTGGCGATCGGCAGGAACCAGCCGCGCTTGTCGATGCCGACGCGCCGGCCCTTCAGCCCCTTCGCATCGATCAGCGCGACGAGGAAGGCGACCGGGTCGTCCGTGTCCTGGTAGATCGCCGCGTCGGTAATGAAGGTGTTGGCGACGAAGTTGAAATATTCGAGCTGGCGAACCACGAAGACCGGGTCGCCCTCCACCGGCAGCACCAAGGCCTGGAAGGTGTAGTAGCCCGGCGTCTGCTGGCCGGTGAGATAGAACAGGTTCTCCGGCCCGGTGACGATCATCACGTCGAGCCCCGCCTGCGCGAGGCCCTCGCGGGCCTTGGCGACACGCGCGTCGTATTCGGCCTTGGGGAAGGCGGATTCCTGCCCCTGAACCACGCTGCCGGTGGCGGTCATGTCACGAAAACTCCCTGATGAGATGCGTGCGCGACGCATCGAAGCGAAGGCCGAGGCCGGGGGTCGGGGGCGCGCTCACGTGGCCGTCGCCATAGGCGAGGCAAGTGGCGGGATCGCCGGCGGGGTCGTTCTCCAGGCCGTCCGCGCCGTAGAGCTCGGCGAAGCGCGGGCGGGTGGCGCAGGCGAGGTGGAGCGCGGCGGAGGTGGCGAGCCCGCCCTCATTCATCTGGCCGATCATGAAGGGCACGCCGGCGCGGGACAGGAGGCGGGCCGCCTCGAGCGCGGGGGTGAGGCCACCGAGCTTGACCAGCTTGAGATGGGCCATCAGCCCGTTGCCGGCGTCGGCGATGCGGCGCACTTCGTCGAGACCGGTCACGCTCTCGTCGAGCATCACCGGGATCGGGCTCCGCGCCGCGAGTTCGTCCAGCGCCTTCCAGTCGCCGGGGGCGACCGGCTGCTCGACATAGGCGAGATCGTAGCGGGCGAGCGCGTCGAGATGGGCGAGGGCGGCGGGCAGCTCCCAGGCGCCGTTGGCGTCGGCGGCGAGCGTGACGCCGGTGCCGAAGCGCTCGCGCAGCAGCGCCACGCGGCGGAGATCGTCGGCGATGTCGCCGGCGCCGATGCGCACCTTCAGCTCGGTGAAGCCGCGCGCGACATAGGCGGCGGCGCGGGCGAGGAAGGTCTCGTCGGAGGAGACGAACAGCGTCTGGTTGGTGGCGTGGGTGATCGGGGCGCCGTCGGGCGCGCCGAGACGGACCGCGAGCGGTACGCCCGCCTGCCGGGCGCACATGTCGTGCAGCGCGCAGTCGATCAGCGTGCGCACCGGCGCGCTGGCCCGGGCGGCGGCGGGCGGCTCGGCGAGGAGGGACGCGGCGTCGCGGGCAAAATCGAGCCCGCCGAGGACGTCGAGCGCCTCCGCCAGCACCGCTTCGGCGGCGAGGCCGTTGAGATAGGCGATGTTGATGCGCACCTCGCCGGCGGCGACGAGCCCGTCCTGCTCGAGCCGCAGATAGAGCGTGTCGAGCCCGTCGACGCGGCCGGAGGAGGCGGTGTGGAGCACCAGCCCTCCGCGATAGGTCAGCATGGCGCGATGAAGGGATGCCCGCATGGTTCAGCCCGCCAGCATGGCCCGGGCGATGTCGCGGTAGATCAGGCTTGCGGCCGCGAACTCGCCCACCGGCACGAACTCGTCCGCCTTGTGCGCGACCGCGAGCGAGCCCGGGCCGATCACCACGCCCTCCGCGCCGGCGGCGCGGAAATGGACGAGGTCGCAGGCGCCCTGGAAGCCGAACGGCCCCGGCTCGGCGATGCCGTGGGCGCGGCAGGCGGCAAGGCTCGCGGCGACGATCGGCCGGTCGGGCGCGGTCTCGGTCGCCCCGCCGGTGGTCGGCTTCCAGTCGACGATCTCGGCGCGCAGGCCGGTGCGCTCATGGGCGCGGCGCAGCATGGCGGCGATGTCGGCCTTCACCGCCTGCTCGTCCTCGCCGGGCACGAGGCGGCGGTCGAGCAGCATCTCGCAGGCGCCGGGCAGCACGTTGTCGGCGTGGCCGCCATGGATGCGGGTGACGGTGAGGCTCGCCCCGCCGACCAGCGGATGGGTGCGGTGGCGCACGTCGTTCTCATGCGTCTCGGCGACCAGCGCCAGCAATTCGCCGGCGCGGTAGATCGCATTCTCGCCGAGATGCGGCGAGCCGGAATGGGCCGGCACGCCGTGCACGCGCACAAGCGGGCGCAGGCTGCCCTTATGCGCGGAATAGACGGTGTTGGAGGTCGGCTCTCCGACGATGGCGAAGTCGATCTTCGGCCGGCGCGCGGCGTAGAGCTTCGCGCCCTCGCTGGCGATCTCCTCGTCGGCGACGAAGACGGCGAGCAGCGTACCCGACCAGGAGGCGCGGTCGGCGGCGAGCAGGCGCGCCGCCTCCAGCATCGCGGCGAGCGGGCCCTTGCAGTCGCAGGCGCCGCGCCCGTAGAGCCGTCCCTCGCTCTCGCGCAGCACGAACGGGTCCGAACTCCAGCCCTCGCCCGCCGGCACCACGTCCATATGGGTGTTGAAGGCGAAGACCGGCCCCGGGCCGTTGACGAGCCTGGCCTCGATGTTCACGCGTCCCGGCCTGAACTCGTCGAAGGCGATCTCGAAGCCGAGCGGGGCGAGTGCCTCGCGCAGATAGAGCGCGACGTCGTATTCGCGCCCGGGCGGGTTCTCGCTGCGGATGGCGACGAGCTCGGCGAGCTCGCGCTTCATGCGGGCAAGGTCAGGCGCGGAAGAACTGACAGGAGAGGTAGGGGCGTGAGACGCGGGGACGGACATCGGGGCACTCGTCAGTGGAGGATCTGGTCGAGGAAGCGTTGCGCGCGTTCATTGACCGAGCCGCCGAAGAAGGCCTCGCTCGACGCGGTCTCGACGATCCGGCCGTCTTCCATGAACACGATCTTGTCGGCGGCCCGGCGCGCGAAGCCCATCTCGTGGGTGACGACGAGGCTGGTCATGCCCTCGGCGCTGAGGTCCGCCATCACGTCCAGCACCTCGCGGATCATCTCGGGGTCGAGCGCGGAGGTGGGCTCGTCATAGAGCATCAGCTTGGGCTTCATGGCGAGCGCGCGGGCAATGGCGACGCGCTGCTGCTGGCCGCCTGAGAGCTCGTCCGGGAAGGCGTCGGCCTTGTCGGAGATGCGCACCTTGCGCAGCAGGTCGAGCGCGACGTCGTGGGCGTCGGCGCGCGACAGGCCGAGCACCTTCATCGGCGCCAGCATGATGTTCTGGGCCGCGGAGAGGTGCTGGAACAGCTCGAAGTTCTGGAACACCATGCCGATCTCGCGGCGGATGCGCGCGGCGTTGGCGAAGTCGCCGGTGATGTTGGCGCCCTCGAAGAAGATGTCGCCCCCATCGGCGGGCTCGAGCAGGTTCACGCAGCGCAGCAGGGTGGACTTGCCCGAGCCGGACGGGCCGATCAGCACCACGGTCTCGCCGCGCCGCACGTCGAGCGAGCAGCCCTTGAGGATGCGGGACTGGCCGAAGCTCTTGTCGATGCCGACGATCTCCAGCAGCGGCGCGTCGGCGCGGGTGGCGGGGCGCCTCGTCGGCGGGTCGGCGCGGGTCGTGTCGTTCATGGCGGCCCCCTCAGCGGACATCGGCGCTCTCGGTGGCGAGCAGGAGACGGTCGAGCAGCGGGCGCTTCTCGCGGCGGCGGCGCTTCTTCGGGTCGAGGCTGCGCTCCAGCATCGCCTGCAGCGCCATGAAGATGGTGGTGAGCACGAGGTAGTAGACGCCGGCGGCGGTGAGCGCCTCGAGATAGCGGAAGGAGGCGCTGGCGGTCTGGTTGGCGACCAGCAGCAGCTCCTCGACCGCGATCACCGAGACCAGCGCGCTGGTCTTGAGCATGCCGATCATCTGGTTGCCCATGGGCGGCAGCACGATGCGGGCGGCCTGCGGCAGGACGATGAAGCGCATCACCTGCGAGGTGGTGAGCCCGAGCGCGAGGCCGGCGGTGCGCTGGCCCTTCTTCACCGCGTTGAGGCCCGAGCGCAGGATCTCGGCCATGTAGGCGCCCTCGTTCAGCGCCAGCGCGATGACCGCGCTGAGGAAGGCGGACAGGCGGATGCCGTAGCTCGGCAGCACGTTGTAGATGAAGATGATCTGGAACAGCACCGGCGTGCCGCGGAACAGCCAGATGTAGATCAGCGTGAAGAGCTGCAGGGGGCGCGAGCGCGTCTCCTGCATCAGGGCGATGACGAGCCCGGCGAGGACGCCGAAGAACAGCGAGGTGACGGTGATGAGCAGGGTCAGCACCGCACCGTGGAAGAAGGGCGGCGAGACGATGTAGTCGAAGACGAGGTCGAGCGACATCATGCGCGTCTTCTCCCGTTCCGGGGCATTGCGGGCCGGCGATCAGGCGGGTGCCGTCAGTTGAAGATCGACACCGTGGGCGGCAGGTTCCACTTCTTGATCAGCGCGGTGTAGGTGCCGTCGTCGACGATCTCCTTCAGCGCGCCCTTCAGCGCCTCCTGCATGGCGGCGTCGCCCTTGCGGGTGGCCATGCCGACCGAGGTGTTGGATTCGAACTCGTCGCCGACGGATTCGAACACGTCCGGCAACTCCTGCATCAGCTTCACCGAGCCGGGGGTCGAGTCGTAATAGGCGTCGGCGCGGCCCTGGCGCAGGGCGAGCGCGGAATCCTGCGCGGTCGGCAGGGTCAGCACGGTGACCGCGGCCAGCCCCTTGCCCTGGCAGCGCTTGTCGTCGGCGCGGGCCTGGCTTTCCTGGATGCCGCCGAGGGTGACGGCGATGGTCTTGCCGCACAGCGTGTCGTCGCGGCCGGTGATCTTGGCGGGATTCCCCGCCTTCACCATCACCCGGTTGCCGATCTTGAGATAGGGCACGAAGTCGACCTGCTCGGCGCGCTGCGGGTTCATGTACATGGCCGAGTTGATGATATCGATGCGCCCGCCCTGCAACGCCGGGATCAGGCCCTTGAACTCCATGTTCATGGCCTTGGGCGTGGCGCTCAGCTTCTTGCCGAGCGCCTCGATCAGGTCGATGTCGAAGCCGGCGAGCTTGCCGTCCTTCTGGAACTCGAACGGCGCGAAGGTCGCGGCGACGCCGTAGGTGATGGCGCCGTCTTCCACGAGCCCGCTCTTGGGCATCTCGGCGGCGCCTGCGGCCTGCATCATGCCGAGCGGAAGGACGAGGGCAGCGACGATTTTACGAAGCATGTTGGTCCCCTGAGTGCGATCTGGATGGCTCTGGTTGTCGAAGGCGTCTTGTTCTGAATTGCACTTTATGACGACATTTATACAAATCCGTCGGGCCGAACTGTCAAGCGTGCACCTTTGGGGGCGGTGCACAAATGATGGACGATGGATGATGAAAAATGAGCATTTGCGAGAGTCGGCGCGCGCCAGCCAGGATCGGAGGACCGGCGTGGCCGCGCTCCGCCGCGCCTCCGAGATGAGGGAAAGGCTTGCCTCGGCGATTTCATCTATTGTATGCGAGTTCAAATTTCATACAAAGCTGGTGGCCTATGGCGCGCAGTCCGAGCCAGAACCGTTTTCGTCTGGCGAATCAGATTCTTGAGGTGGTTCGCGACGGGCGTTTCGAGGTCGGCCATCACCTGCGCGAGCAGCAGTTCGGCGACCTGCTGCAGGTCTCGCGCACGCCGGTGCGCGCTGCGCTGTCCCTGCTCGCCGAGCACGGGGTGGTGGAGGCGCGGCGCCATCAGGGCTTCTTCCTGAAGGCGACGCCGGAGGAACTGCACCGCTTCAGCCTCGAAGTGCCGCCGAGCGCCGACCAGGACCTCTACAGCGACATCGTGCAGGACCGGCTGGCCGGCCGCCTGCCGGCCTCCTTCACCCAGACCGAGATCGCCCGGCGCTACGACGTCGACCGCGCGCTGCTGCAGCGCACGCTGACGCGCCTCGTCGACGACGGGCTGCTGGAGCGCAATACGGGCCGGGGCTGGACCTTCCTGCCGGCGCTCGACACCGGGATGGCGCTGCAGAACAGCTATGATTTCCGCCTCATCACCGAGCCGCAGGGGCTGCTGGTGCCGACCTTCAAGGCCGATCCGGCGGCGCTGGAGCGGCTGCGCATCCAGCATCTCTATCTCGAGACCCATCCACGCATCGCGACCGTCGACGCGCGGCAATTATTCGACACCGACGCCCATTTCCACGAGACCATCGCCGGCTTCAGCGGCAACGTGTTCCTGCTGCAGGCGATCCAGCAGCAGAACCGGCTGCGGCGCCTCTTGGAATTCGGCGGCTATGTGAACCGCCGCCGCGTGCGCGACTGGTGCCGCGAGCATCTGGCGATCCTCGACGCGGTGGCCGCGGGCGACCAGGCGGGGGCGGCCGAGATCATGCGCCTCCACCTCACCAACGCCTTTTCCGCCGTGCCGAGCTTCGAGACCGGCCGGCGCGCCTGAGCGGGCGGTGGCGGGTCGGCGTCGGGGAGGTCTCCCATTGTCGACCAGTGGTATACCGATTAAGAACCAGTGGCGCGCTTCGTGCAGGCGCGCCGGGCCGGGCCGGCGCCCGCCGGCCAAACAATGCGAGCGGCGTTCGTCCGCGAGGATTTCATGACCATCCTGCTCGTCCGTCATGACACGTGCCTGCCCGCGCTCGACGGCATGGTCGCCGGCGAGTTCGCCGCCGCGCGCGGGGCGCGGTTCACGGCGCTCGCCACCGGCGGGGCCGGCCATGCCCGCTTCGACTGCGCCCAGCACGTGCTCGCCCATGGCGAGCTGGCGCCCAACGGGCTGCTCTGGGCGGAGCGGGCGGGCGACCGGCCGGTCGGCGCGCCGGTCGACCGAGGCGCGGTGGCCCGGATCCCAGGCACCGTCGTCGTGCCGATCAATCCTCATCTGGCCGCCCATCGCGATGCCGAGGCGCGCATCCTCGCCACTGCCGCACGGGCCGGACGGGCGGTCGAGACCCTCGACGTCCGCGAGCTGGACGACCGCCTGGAGCTGCTCACCACCGGCGGGGAAATCGTCGCGGCGTGGCGGCGCAACGGCTTCGGCCGCCCGCTGCCCCTCGACGCGACGCTCCCCGCCCCCGAAGGGCGCGCGCTGCGTGTGCTGATCGTCGGCGACGAGGCGTTGCAGCGCGAGGTCTATCCCGCCCCGCTCGCCGCGCTGGGCGATGCGGCCGAGGCGCTCGGGCTCGACCTGACGCCGGTCTTCGCCGATCCGCGCGCCGAGCCTGCGCCGGTGTGGGATCGGCTCCTCGCCGGCGTCGACGGGCTGCTGCTGCCCGGCGGTTCGGACATGGAGCAGGTGGAGGGGCAGATCGCGGCGGCGCGGGCGGCGATCCGCCGGGACATGCCGACCGCCGGCCTGTGCCTCGGCATGCAGACCATGGCGAGCGCGGTGGCGCAGGAGCTGTGCGGCATGAACGACGCCAATCTCGAAGAGGCCGATCCCGGCGCGCAGACGAAGACCTTCGTGCGCCTGCACGACGAACTGGGCCGTCCCGCGCACCGGCTCGGCCTGCTTGCCAGCCGGCTCGAACCGGGCAGCCGCCTCGCCGCGCTGGCCGGCGGCGCGGAGCGGCTCGACGTGCACTACAACCACCGCTTCGTGCTCGATCCGGCGCTGGAAGGCCCGCTCGCGGCTGCGGGCCTCGCCATCGGCGCCCGGCAAGCCGAGCGCGCCTTCGCCGATGCGATCGAACTACCGGCGCTGCGCTTCTTCGTCGGCATGCAGGGCCATCCCGAGCTTGCCAGCCGCCGCGGCCGGCCGCACCCGCTCCTCGCCGGCCTGCTCGCCGCGATGGCGTCCCGATGACCTCCCCCACCCGTTCCGGAATTCGCCCGTGCCCCGCTGCCTGATCGTCCAGCCCATCCATGCCGCGGGTCTCGAGCTGCTCGAGAAGGCCGGCATCACCCCGGTGCCGGCGCCGGCCTATGATGCCGAGGCCATCGTCGCCGCGATGCCGGGCATGGAGGCGGTGATCACGCGCGATGCCGGGCTGCGCGGCCCGGCGATCGGCGCTTCGGCGGTGCTCCGGGTGATCGGCGTGCACGGCGTGGGCACCGATCCGGTCGACATTGCCGAGGCGAGCCGGCTCGGTGTCTGCGTCGTCAACACGCCGGGCGCCAATGTGCGTGCTGTGGCCGAGCAGACGCTCGCCCTCGCGCTGGCGCTCGCCAAACAGGTTCCGGCGGCGGACGCGGCGGCGCGCGCGGGCGATTTCGGCTTCAAGTACCGGGCGCCGCTGCGCGAGCTCGCCGGCGCGACCTTCGGCATCGTCGGCTTCGGCCATATCGGCCAGGCGACGGCCGCGCTGGCGCGGGCCTTCGGCATGAAGGTGGCCGGCTTTTCGCGCAGCCAGCCGGACGAGGCGTTCGCCCGCGCCGGGGTTGAGCGCATGGCGACGCTCGACGCGCTGCTGCGCGTCGCCGATGTCGTGTCGCTGCACCTGCCGAGCACGCCGGCGACGCGCGGGGTGATCGGTGCGCGCGAATTGTCGCTGATGAAGCCCGGCGCGTTCCTGCTCAACACCTCGCGCGGCGCGCTGATCGACGAGGAGGTGCTGGTGGAGGCGCTGGCGGCGCGGCGGATCGGCGGCGCCGGGCTCGACGTGTTCGCTCTTGAGCCGCTGCCGGCCGGCTCCCGGCTCGTCGCGCTCGACAATGTGGTGCTGAGCCCGCATGTCGCGGGATCGGCGGTGGAGGCGCTGGAGCGGACCGCGCGCCTCGTGGCGGAGCAGGTCGTCGACGTCTTCGCCGGCCGCCGCCCGGCTCATCTCGTCAACCCCGAAACCTGGCCGCCCGGGCCGCGCGCGTGAGCGGCACCGCGAGAGACCGTGCCCCGAAGGAGCGTCGCGTGACCGAGCCGATCGCCATCGACCGCGCCTTCGCCGAACGCCTGTTCGACGAGCTGGCGGCGCGCACCGGCGATGCGCCCGGCATCACCCGCGCCGCCTATGGCGAGGGTGAGCAGATCGCCCATGACGTGATAAGCCGCGAGGCCGCGGCACTGGGCCTCGCGCGCCATGTCGATCCGGCCGGCAACCTCTATTTGACCTATGAGGGGCGCGATCCCTCGCTCGCCGCGTGGGTGGTCGGCTCGCACCTCGATTCGGTGCCGCATGGCGGCAATTTCGACGGTGCGGCGGGGGTGATCGCCGGGCTGTGCGCGGTGCGCGCGCTCGTCGAGGCCGGCATCCGCCCGCGCCGCTCGATCACGGTGATGGCGATCCGGGCGGAGGAGAGCAACTGGTTCCCGCTCTCCTATCTCGGCAGCCGCGCCGCGCTCGGTCTGCTGCCGGAGGAAAGCCTCGCGACGCCGCGCTCGGATACGGGCGTCGCGCTCGCCGAGCACATGCGCCGCCTCGGGCTCGATCCCACCCGCGTCGGCGAGGGCAGGGTCCATCTCGATCCGGCGCGGATCCACGGCTTCATCGAGCTCCATATCGAACAGGGGCCGGTGCTGGAGGCGGCGGACGTGCCGATCGGCCTCGTCACCGGCATCTCGGGCAGCTTCCGCTACCGCCGCGCGCGCATCCTCGGCGAATGGGGCCATTCCGGCGCGGTGCCGCGCGGCCATCGCCACGACGCGGTATTCGCGCTGGCCGACCTCGTCACCGCGCTCGACCGGCTCTGGGGCGAGGTGCTGGCGGAAGGCGAGGGCGCGACCGTCACCTTCGGCGAGGTCGGCACGGATCCGGCGCTGCACGGTTTCAGCAAGGTGCCGGGCGAGGTCTCCTTCTGCCTCGACGTGCGCAGCCTGTCGCCGGCCTGCCTCGATCGCATCCATGCCGGGCTGATGGAGATCGTGGCAGGTATCGAGGCGGCGCGCGGCGTGCGCTTCGAGCTCGGGGCGCGCACCGGCTCGTCTCCCGCCCGGCTCGACGCGGCGCTGCGTGCCCGGCTCGCCGGCGTCGCGGCTGCCCGCGGGGCGGGGCATGTGGAGATGGCGAGCGGGGCCGGGCACGACACGGCGGTGTTCGCCAATGCCGGCGTGCCCTCGGCGCTCGTCTTCCTGCGCAACCAGAACGGCAGCCACAACCCGCACGAGGCGATTGAGATGGCGGATTTCGTCGTCGCCGCCGACGTCATCGCCCACCTGCTGGCGCGCGACGACAACGGGTGACGGCGCCGCCCGCGCCCAGCGATCAGCCTTAGCCCATGCAGGCGTCCTCCGCGGCGCTGTAGCCGGCGGGGCGCGGGGCGCTCTTCTGCGGCTGCCCGCGGCCGAGCGCGCCGTCGGAGCGGGCGCGCAGATAGACGAAGATGGCGTCGATGTAGCACATGACGTTCGGGTTCACCCCGAAGGCGGGCATGACCAGATCCTGGCTCGCGCTCACATTCTTCTTGCCGTTGGTCACGGTGTCGAGGAACTGGCTGTAGCTGAGGTTCTGCAGCGCATCGACCAGCGACGGCGCGAAGCTGGAGCCCAGCCCGTCCGGGCCGTGGCACTGCATGCAGTTCGCCGTGTAGCGGATGTAGCCGACCGAGGTGTACCAGTCGACGGTGCCGTCCTTGTCGATTTTGAAGGTCGGGTTGCCCTGACTGTCGCTATATTCGCCGTCGGACGAGCTGGTGGCGGCGGGATTGCCCGACCCGTCGGCGCAGAGCTGCGACGTCATGAGAAGAAGAGCGGCCGCGATCGCGGCGCCGGTACGCGCTTGAAGCATGTGTAACCTCCCACGCCCCGGCTTCTTGTTGTGCGGCGTGGAAGGCCGGGGGCGGGGGATCATTCCGCCGCCGGGCCCGCGAGGCAAGCGGCGATGAAAGGCGGCGCTGGCCGGCGTCAGGCCAGCCATTCGCCGAAGGGGCGCACCTCGATGCCCGCGCCTTCGAGCCGCGCGCGGATGTGGCGGGCCATCTCCACCGCCCCATGGGTGTCGCCATGGACGCAGACCGTATCCGCCTTCACCTTCAGCCGGCCGCCGCCGGCGGTGACGATCTCGCCGTCCTCGACCATGCGCAGCACGCGGGTGGCGGCGTCGTCGGCGTCGTGGATCACCGCGCCGGGCAGCTTGCGCGAGACCAGGTTGCCATTGTCGGCATAGGCGCGGTCGGCATAGATCTCGCGTGCGAGGCGAAGGTTCTCCGCCTCGCCGGCGCGCTCCATCTCCAGCCCCGGCATCACCACGAAGACGAGGCCGGGATCGACCGCCCGGATGGCGCGGGCGACGGCGCGGGCGAGGCTGGCGTCCTCGTTGGCGAGATTGCCCAGCGAGCCGTGGGTCTTCACGTGCTGGAGCTTCTGCCCGTTCGCGTGGGCGAGCGCCTGCAGCGCGCCGATCTGGTAGATGAGGTGCTTCTCCACATCCTCGGGCCGCTCGCCCATGATCGGGCGGCGGCCGAAGCCCCACAGGTCGAGGAAGCTCGGATGCGCGCCGACGCCGACGCCGTTCGCCTGCGCGGCAGCGAGCGTCTTCGCCATCACCAGTGGGTCGCCGGCATGGAAGCCGCAGGCGATGTTGGCGGAGGTGACGATGCCGAGCATCGCCTCGTCGTCGCCGAGGGAATAGACGCCGAAGCCCTCGCCCATGTCGCTGTTGAGGTCGATCACGGCCATGTCTGTCTCGCTTCGCTCAAGAGGGGTGGCTGGGAGGATGGGGGCAGAAGGGGTCGTGGGCGGCGGAGGCGACGCCGCTGACGAGATTGAGGCCGAGCAGCCGCTCGCTGGAAAGGGCGGCAGTGCCCAGCACCACCGGCTCCATGGCGGCGATGGCGGCCTCAAGCGCGGCGGCGGCGCGGCGTGCCGCCTCGGCGGCCTCCCGGGCGTCGATCGCGGTGAAGCTCAGCGTGTCACCGGGGCGGAGCTGGGCGAGGCGGCCGAGATCGGGGCCGATCACGGTGGCGATCTTGGGATAGCCGCCGGTGCTCTGGCGGTCGGCCAGCAGGACGATCGGCCGTCCGTGGCCCGGCACCTGGACGCTGCCATTGGCGATGCCGTCCGAGACGATGTTGAAGCCGGCGGCGTGTTCGATAGCCGGGCCCTCGAGCTGGCAGCCCATGCGGTCGGCGCGGGTCGAGAGCGTATAGGTCGCCGACAGGAAGGTGGCGAGGCCGGCGGGGGTGAAGGCGTCCGCCTGCGGCCCGAGCACGACGCGCAGCGGTCCTTCGGCGGGCGCGAGATGGCGGCGGCCCTGCCGCAGCAGCGGGCCGGCGCCGCCGCCGCGCAGCGGCAGCACCGTCCCCGGCCGGAGCGGGCCGCCGTCGAGCCCGCCGAGGCCCGAGCGCGTATGGGTCGAGATGCTGCCGAGCACCGGGGCGACGTCGAGGCCGCCGGCAATGGCGAGGCAGGCGCGCATGCCGGTGCGCGCCCGCCCGATGGCGACCCGGTCGCCGCGCGCCAGATCGTGCGCCTGCAGCGGCTCGGCCGGCCGTCCGTTGATGGTGAGCGCCATTTCCGCGCCGGCGAGGGCGATCCGGCAGGTATCGGCGACGACGGTGAAGGCAAGGCCCGTCATGGTCATCTCGACGATGGCGGTGCCCGGCGGGTTGCCGACGAGCGCGTTGGCGAGGCGCATCGCGGGGGGGTCCATCGCCCCCGAGCCGGAAATGCCGAAGCGCTGATAGCCGAACCGCCCGGCATCCTGCAGGGTCGAGAACAGCCCGCCATCGGTGACGGCGAGATGGGGCGCGCCCTGCGGGTCAGGCGTCATGCGCGCCTCCCGCGGATGATGGCACGGGCATCGTCTCGGGCGTGGCGACCATCTCGCCCGCCTCGGCGGCGGCCAGCATGTCGCGATACGCGCCGGCGTCGATGGGCGTGAAGCGGATCGTGTCGCCGGGCGCGAACAGGAACGGCTTTTCGCGCCCGGGATCGTAGGAGCGCACCGGGGTCTGGCCCAGCAGGTGCCAGCCGCTCGGCACCTCGATCGGCGGCGAGACGGCCGCCTGCCGCCCGCCAATGGAGACGCTGCGCGGCGGCGTCTTCGGGCGCGGATCTGTGCGGCGGCTGGTGTGCAGCCGCTCGGGCAGGCCGCCGAGATAGGCGAAGCCGGGCGCGAAGCCGATCATGTAGACACGGTAGAGCGCGCCCGCGTGCAGCGCGACCAGCTCGTCCGGCGTCAGCCCGTGCTGGCTTGCCACCGCCTCGAGGTCGACCCCGTGCGCGCCGCCATAGAGCACGGGCACGCGCCAGAGCGTGCCGGCGGCCTCAGCGCCGGGCGCCGTCTCCAGCGCACGGACGCGCCCGGCGAGGGCGGCGCGGTCGACGACCAGCGGGTCGAACAGGATCAGCAGCGAGCGATAGGTCGGCACCGCCTCGCGCACCCCCTCGATCGCGGCCGCGGCGAGCGCCCGGTCGAGGGCGATGACGCGCGCATTCGCCGTTTCGTCGATGCCGTCGCCGAACTCGACGACGAGCCCGCTTTCTCCGGCGTCGAGCAGGCGGGGGAAGGTCGGGTCCTTCAGCGTCATGGTGCGTGCGGGCGCTCGTGCTTGCGGTCGGTCTCGGGAGAGGTGTTCTAAAATAGTCTTTTATATCAATATATTACGGATGTCATCGCGTGGGCGAGCTGTGCATGATCGATCACGTCCGGCGATCCGCAAAGATCAAATCCAAGGCAGCTCCTGCATAAAAAATCCACTTGAATTCCGACGGTATACCAAAGAAATTCCAACCAGCGACCCCCGATCCACCGCGTCTCCGCCCGCTTTTCGGAGGCGCCTTTTCGATGGCGAGAACTCATGGATTTCGAGGAAGCCGGCACCCTCGTGCTGCCCGCCGCCCACGGCAAGGCCATCTGCCTGCGGGCCGGCTGGCGGGTGCGGGTGGTCAATCCCCACGGCACGCAGGCGCTCGACTTCTGGGCCTTCAACGCGGCGGACCCGTCCGAATTCCTGTCGATGGACAATGTGCGCTCGTTCAACTCCGTCGCCTATGTCGAGAAGGAGACGGCGCTCGTCACCACGCAGCGGCGGCCGATCGTGTGCATGACCGAGGACACCTCGGCCGGCCAGCACGACACGCTGCTGTGCGCCTGCAACCCGGCGATCTACCGCGAGCTCGGCGTGAAGGGCTATCACCGCAGCTGCTCGGACAACCTGCACGAGGCGCTGGGCGAGATCGGCTGGAAGGTGCCCTTCACCCCCGCGCCGCTGAACATGTTCATGAGCGTCGACGTGCGCCCGGACGGCTCGCTCGACCGCATCCTCCCGCGTTCCAAGCCCGGCGCCCATGTCGAGCTGCGCGCGGAGTTCGATGCCGTGCTGGTGTTCTCCAACTGCCCGCAGGACGTGACCACCATCAACGGGCCGGACCGCACGCCGCGCGACTGCGTGCTGAAGATCCTGCCGCCCGCGGACGCGCCCTGATGGCGGCGGCGCCGACACCATCCGCGCCGACATCGCCCGCGCCGCTGCTGCGCATCCGCGAGCTGAGGAAGAGCTTCGGCGCGCATGAGGTGCTGAAGGACATCTCGCTCGAGGTCCATGCCGGGGAGGTGGTGTCCATCATCGGTGCCAGCGGGTCGGGCAAGAGCACCTTCCTGCGCTGCATCAACGTGATGGAGATGCCCGACGGCGGGCTGCTCGACTTCGAGGACGCCCATTTCGACTTCGCGCCCGGCGCGCGCGGCCGGCCGACCCCGGCGCAACTCAGGGCGCTGCGCGCGCGCATCGGCATGGTGTTCCAGAGCTACAATCTGTGGCCGCACATGAGCGTGCTGGAGAACGTCATCGAGGCGCCGATGCGGGTGAAGGGCGTTCCCCGCGCCGAGGCGGTGGCGCTCGCCGAGGGGCTGCTGGAGCGCATCGGCCTCGCCGACAAGCGCGGCGCCTATCCGAGCCGGCTGTCGGGCGGCCAGCAGCAGCGCGTCGCCATCGTGCGCGCGCTCGCCATGAAGCCGCGGCTGATGCTGTTCGACGAGGTGACCTCGGCCCTCGATCCGGAGCTGGTGGGCGAGGTGCTGGCGCTGATGGCCTCCCTCGCCAAGGAGGGCATGACCATGCTGCTCGTCACCCACGAGATCGGCTTCGCGCGCGAGGTGTCGACGCGCACCGTGTTCTTCGACCAGGGCCGCATCGCCGAGGACGGCCCGCCGCGCGAGGTGCTCTACCGGCCGGCGAGCGAGCGGCTGCAGCAGTTCCTCAAGCGCGTGCTGCACGAGCACGTCGCCGGCCCGACGGGAGAGGCGCCATGAGCTTCTCCGAATGGCTCGACTTCTTCCTGCCCTACGTGCCCGGCTTCCTGCACGCCTCCTGGCTGGTGCTGGTGCTCACCGTGCTGGTGATCCTGGTGAGCTGGGCGTGCGGGCTTGTCGTCGCGCTGGGCAAGGCCTCGCAGATCGGCGTGATCCGGCAGGCGAGCGTGTTCTACATCTGGTTCGTGCGCGGCACGCCGGCGCTGATCCAGATCTTCATCGTCTATTTCGGCCTGCCGCAGCTCGGGCTCGGGCTGTCGCCCTTCGTCGCCGGCGTGCTGGCGCTCGGCATCAACAGCGGCGCCTATGTCGCCGAGATCATCCGCTCGGGGCTCTCGGCCATCCCCAAGGGCCAGGTGGAATCCTCGCTGGCGCTGGGCATGAGCCGGAGCGAGACGATGCGGCGCATCGTGCTGCCGCAGGTGGTGCGCATCATCCTGCCGGCGATCACCAACGAGGCGATCTCGACGCTGAAGAACACCTCGCTGCTCTCCACCATCACCGTGGTCGAGCTGACGCTCTACGCGCAGACCATCATCGCCACGACCTTCCGCCCGTTCGAGTTCTACGCCGCGACCGCGGTCATCTACCTGGTCATGACCACGATGCTCTCGCAGGTCGCGGCCATGCTGGAGCGCTACAATGCCCGTTACGTCTGACCGCCGCCCTCTTCTGAGGCACGCGCCATGAGCGTCCTGCCGACGGATTCGCTGGCGACGCCGCGCTTCTGCGGGGTGCCGACCTTCATGCGCCTGCCGCAGGCGACCAGCCTCGAAGGGCTGGACGCCGCCATCATCGGCCTGCCGTCGGATTCCGGCGCGCCGTTCCGCACCGGCGCGCGCTTCGCGCCGAACGCGGTGCGGGCGATGTCGATCATGCTGCGGCCGATCAATCCCTATCGCGGCGGCATCAACGTGTTCGAGCGGCTGCGCGTCGCCGATGCGGGTGATGCGGCGGTGGTGCCGGGCTATCTTGAGGAGACGCTGGCGCAGATCGAGACCGCGGTGCGGGCGCTGGCGCAGGCCGGGCTCACCCCGTTCGGCATCGGCGGCGATCATTCGGTGACGCTGGCGGAGCTGCGCGCGGTGGCGGCGACCCACGGCCCGCTCGCGCTGATCCAGTTCGATTCCCATTCCGACACCTGGGACAGCTATTTCGCCGGCAAGAAGTACAGCGCTGGCACGCCGTTCCGCCGCGGCGTGGAGGAGGGCATCATCGACCCCTCGCACTCGATCCAGATCGGCATGCGCGGCTCGCTCTTCGCCCCGGACGACGTCAGCCAGTCGCTCGATCTCGGCTACGAGGTGGTGACCACCGACGCGATGTTCGAGATGGGCCTGCCCGCGCTGGCGCAGCACATCGCCGCGCGCACCGCCGGGCGCCCCGCCTTCCTGACCTTCGACCTCGACTTCGTCGACCCCGCCGCCGCGCCCGGCGTGCAGACGCCGGAATCGGGCGGGCCGAATGCCCGCGAGACGCTCGCTTTGCTGCGCGCGCTCAAGGACATCAACCTCGTCGGCGCCGACGTGGTCGAGCTGAGCCCGGGCTTCGACCAACCCGCGCAGATCACGGCGCTGCTCGCCGCGACCGTGATGGCCGAGCTGATCGCGCTCCGGGCCGACCGCTGACGCCTTTCGAACAACCAAAAAGACGTGCCGCCACCTTCCACCGTCAGACCTCTCCGCAAGGCCTCACAAAGGGGAACATCATGCGTCTTCCATTTCTCTCCGTGCTCGCCGCCGCCGCGCTCGGCGCGCTGCTCGCCCAGCCGGCCGCCGCGCAGGACCTCGAGCTGATCCAGCCCGGCAAGCTCATGATCGCCACCGAGGGCACCTACCCGCCCTTCTCCATGCGCGCGCCCGACGGCACGCTCGACGGGCTCGAGATCCGCGTCGGCAAGGAGATCGCGCGCCGGCTGAACCTCGAATACACGCCGGTCATCATCAAGTGGGAGTCGCTGCTTGTCGGCCTCGAGGCCGGCCAGTACGACTTCGCCTCCGACGCCATGGACATCACCGCCGAGCGCCAGAAGCAGGTGATGTTCGCCGATGGCTGGCTGGAGTCGGGCGGGCGCGTGGTCGTCAAGAAGGGCTCCGACATCAAGAAGTCGGCCGACATCAAGGGCCGCACGGTGGGCGTGCTGGTCGCCTCCACCTGGCAGAAGCTGGCCGAGGAGCGCGGCGCCAAGGTGAAGACCTACAAAGCCGAATCCGACGCGTTGCAGGACCTCGTCAACGGCAATATCGACGGGGTGATCACCGATTCGATCGCCGCCGCCTATGCGATCCAGGAATCCAAGCTGCCGCTGACCATGACCGAGGACTATGTCAGCCATGTCCAGAAGGGCTTCCCCTTCAAGAAGGGCAAGCCGAACCTCGTCAAGGCGGTGAACAAGGCGCTCGCCGACATGATCGCCGACGGCACCTATGCCAAGCTGACCACCCCGCTGATCGGCTATTCGCCCGCGCCGAAGGACCCCATCCGCACGCAGTTCTGAGCCTTCGGGCGGTCATTCGCGACGGCACGCCGGAGCCTTCCGGCGTGCCCTTCACGTTTCGACGGGACGGCAGGCATCGCCACCGCGACGAGAGTTGAGATGAAGGACAGGGAAGAGGAGACGCGCGCCACGCTGGAGCCCGCGCCGCGGGCGCTGAGCCAGATGGCCTACGACCAGCTGCTCGACCGGCTGATCAAGCGCGAGATCCCGGTCGGCGCCGTGCTTCAGGAGCGCCGGCTGGCCGAATCCCTCGACATCTCGCGCACCCCGGTGCGCGAGGCGCTGAACCGCTTGGAGAGCGAGGGCTTCGTCACCCGCAAGCCCGGGCGCGTGCTGGTGGTGAAGGAGTTCTCGACCCGCGAGCTTATCGAGACGCTGCACGTGCGCCAGATCATGGAGAGCGAGGCGATCTCGCTGGCGGCGCCGCGCATCCCGCCCGGGGAGCTCGACGCGGTCGAGGCCGACATCCACGCCCTGCTGGCGCAGCAGAACCCGAGCGCGGAGGACGACTGGCAGGTCGACAGCGCCCTGCACCGCATGATCGCCCATCACAGCGGCAACGGCGTGCTGGCCGGCATGATCGAAAACCTGCGCGTGAAGACGTATACGTTCAATCTCGACCGCATGCCCGAGCGCTTCGAGATCGGCCATCGCGAGCACCTCGTCATGATCGACGCACTGCGCCGGCGCGACCGCGAGGGGGCGCGCGCGGCGATCCAGCAGCACATCGAGAATGTGAAGCACAGCATCATCCTGAAGCTCAGCAGCATTTGAGGACGCAAATGTCTCAACACCGAATCAGCGAAAGCACGCGCGGCGTGTACATCATCTCGCCGACGCCCTTCACTGAGGACGGGAAGGTCGATCTCGCCAGCACCGATACGCTGCTGGACTTCTACGACGCGAAGGGCGTCACCGGCATCACCATCCTCGGCGTGCTCGGCGAGGCGGGGAAGCTGACGCCGGAGGAGGCCGCGATCTTCCTCGACCATGTGATGAAGCGCGTGGACGGGACCAAGCCGATCGTGGTCGGCGCCAGCAACCCGGGCACCGACAATCTGGTGCGCTTCGCCAACCGGGCGATGGAGAAGGGCGCCGCCGGGCTGATGATCGCCCCGCTGCCGGGGCTGAAGACCGACGAGCAGATCTACGCCTACTGGCAGGCCGTGCTCACCCGGCTCGGCCCGGACATCCCTGTCTGCTACCAGGACTACCCGCAGACCACGCAGGTCGTGACCTCGGTGTCGGTGCTCAACCGGCTGATCGACGACTTCCCGAACTTCGTCATGCTGAAGCACGAGGAGGGCTCGGGGCTTTCCAAGATCAGCCGGCTGCGCGAGCGCTCGGACGCCGGCAAGGGCCGGCGCATCTCGATCCTGGTCGGCAATGGCGGGCTCTACCTGCCGCAGGAGCTGCGGCGCGGCGTCGACGGGGCGATGACCGGCTTCGCCTATCCCGAGATGCTGGTCGGGGTGTGCGACAAGTTCTTCGCCGGCGAGGTCGAGGCGGCCGAGGACCTGTTTGACATCTACCTGCCGATCCTGCGCCACGAGCAGCAGCTCGGCTTCGGCCTCGCGGTGCGCAAGGAGATCCTGCGCCGGCGCGGCGCCATCGCCTGCTCGGCCACGCGCCATCCCGGCCCGAAGATGACCGCACGCGACCATCAGGAGCTTGACGAGCTGATGGCCCGCCTCGACGCCAAGCTGGGGAAGTGAGCCATGGACCTCGGACTTGAAGGGCGCACCGCGCTCGTGCTCGGCTCCAGCCGGGGGCTGGGCGAGGCCATCGCCCGTACCCTGGCGAAGGAGGGCGCGCGGGTGATCGTCACCGGGCGCGATGCGGACCGCGTCGCCAAGGTGGCCGGCGACATCCGCGCGGCCGGCGGCAACGCGGACACGCTGGTGCTCGACCTGTCGGACCGTGCCGGCCTGCTGGCTGCGCTCGACACGATCGCCGTGCCGGTCGACATCCTCATCAACAACAGCGGCGGCCCGCCGCCCGGCCCGGTCGCGCAGGCGAGCGAAGAGCAGTGGAGCGCGAGCTTCGAGGCCATGGTGGGCGCGATCTTCGCGGTCACCACGAAGCTGCTGCCGGGCATGCGCGCGCGCGGCTTCGGGCGGATCGTCAACCTCGTCTCCTCCGGCGTCGCCCAGCCGATCCCCAATCTCGGCCTGTCCAACGCGCTGCGCGCTTCCATCGTCGGCTGGGCCAAGACGCTGGCCGGCGAGGTGGCGAAGGACGGGGTGACGGTGAACTGCGTGCTGCCCGGGCGCATCCACACCTCGCGGGTGGACGAACTCGACGCGGCGGCGGCGAAGCGCACCGGCTCGACCCCGGAAGCGGTGGCCGAGGCCTCGCGCGCGACCATCCCCGCCGGGCGCTACGGCGATTCGCAGGAATTCGCCGACGTGGTGACGTTCCTGGCGAGCGCGCGGGCGAGCTACGTCACCGGCTCGCAGGTGCGGGTCGATGGCGGGCTGATCCGGGGGCTGTGAGGGGCGATCTCTAGGCGGGCGGCGGCGTCAGATCGTCGACAGGTGGCGGATGATGCAGGCCTTCACATTGTCGATGTGGCGGACCATCGCGCCCGCCGCCTCGTCCGCGTCGCCCTTCTCGACCGCCGCAATGATCTCGATGTGCTCGCGATAGACCGCGACCGCGCGGTCCGGCATGCGCCCGAGATCGAAGATGCGGGTGCGCCGGCGCAGGTCGCGGATCATGTTCGCCATCAGCGGGTTGCCGGACGCGGCGGCGATCTCGTCATGCATGGCGGCGTCGATCGCCGCGCTCGCCTCCGGGTCCTCGTCGTGGTGCCCGCCGGCGCCGTCGGCGACCAGTTCCTCCAGCCGCTCGCGCAACTCGCGCAGGCGGGCGAGGTCGGCCCGGCCGATGCACAGCCGCGCGGCTTCCGGCTCCAGCAGGCGGCGGATGTTCAGCACCTGCATGAACTCGGGCACCGTCATCTGGCGCACTTCGAGATAGCGCGTGCCGCGGCGCTTCAGCAGGCCCTCGCTCTCCAGCATCAGAAGCGCGTCGCGCAGCGGCGTGCGCGAGACTTCGAGCGCGTCGGCGAGCCGCCGTTCGGTGAGCACCTCGCCGCCGCGCAGCCGGCCGGAGAAGATCATGTCCTCGAGGCGGCGGTGGACCTCATGGGCAAGGCGGCGCGGGGCGGCTTCGTCGAGGGCCGGCTCGTTCATCGTGTCCTGCATCGGGCGCGGCGGGCCAAGGCGTCCGCTCGCGGAGAATGAGGCTTTTGTCTATCGGCGAACGAGGGGCGAGGCAATTGCGCGCCCGGCGTCCGGCGCGGCTGGCGGCCCCGCTTCTGCCGGAGACGGGGTGGCGGCGACCGCATTGTCGAGATGCGCGCGCATGAGCTCGGCCGCGCGGGCAGGCTCGCCCGCCTCCAGCGCGGCGATGATGGCGAGATGCTCCTGTACCCAGTCGCGCACGCGGCGGCGATTGGCGTAGCCCTGATATTCGAGCAGGCGGCGCAGCCGGTTCTGCTGCTGCACGCTCTGCATGCAATAGGGATTGCCGCCGAAGCCGACGAGCGTCTCGTGGAAGCCGGAATCGAGCTCGAACAGGGCGCGCTCGTTCATGCCCGCCTCGCTGGCGAGCGCGTATTCGTGATCGGCGCGCAGGCGCGCCAGCACCGCCGGGTCGGCGCGGAAGCCGGGCAGCCGCAGCGCCGCCGGCTCCACCATGCGCCGGAAATCGTAGCTGTTGTGAAGCGCGCACTCGGAATCTAGCGTCGGCAGGAAGTGCCAGCCCTGCCCCTTGTTGCGCATGACCAGCCCCTCGTCCCCCATGCGGGTGAGGGCGCGCAGCATGACGGTGCGGTTGACCTTGTAGCGGCGCGCCAGCTCGGTCTGGGTGAAGGAGTTGGCGAGATCGCCGGCGAGCCGGTCGCGCAGCAGCGCCGAATAGAAGGCCTCCTCGGGCGTCGAGGGAATCTCCAGCGCGTGCTGGCGGGTGATCCGGTCCCAGGAGACGGCGAGGAAGAAGCCCTGCCGCGGGCGTGCCACCACCACGCCGCGCTGTGCCAGCAGGGAGAGCGCGGCGCGGATCGGCGTGCGCGAGACCGAGAGCTGCGCCGCCAGCCATTCCTCGGTCATGTGGTGGCCGGCCGCGAGGCGGAGCGTGCCGACGAGCCCGAGGATGAGATTGGCGAGGGCGTGGCGGGCCTGGGTCTTGTCGCGGCGCTGCATCATGTTCGCGGGCGTGAGGAGACCGACAGCTTATCGGCCGGCCGCCGGCGTGCAAGCGAGGCGCGCCGGAGGGTCGCCGCGGGACCCGCCGCCGGCGCGTCACTGGACGACGGGCGGGATGGGGATTAGACCGCTAGCCATGCGCCCGGCCCTCATCATCTTCGACTGCGACGGCGTGCTGATCGACAGCGAGGTTCTCAGCGCCCGTGCGCTGATCGACGAGCTTGCCTGCCATGGCATCGCCGTGGACCTGGATTTCGTCGCGCGCCATTTCATCGGCCGGGCCTATCCGGTGGTGCAGGCCGAGGTACGCGCGCAGTTCGGGCTGGAGCTTCCCGCACGGTTCGAGCACGACTACCGCACGCGCCTGCTCGCCCGCTTCGAGACCGAGCTCGCGGCCATGGCCGGCGCGGTCGAGCTGGTCGAGGCGCTGCGTGTTTCCTATTGCGTCGCCACCTCCTCCAGCCCGGCGCGGCTCGCCGCCTCGCTGCGGATCGCCGGGCTCGAGCGGCTGTTCGCCGGCCGCGCCTTCACGGCCAGCGAGGTCGCCCACGGCAAGCCGGCGCCGGACCTGTTCCTGCATGCCGCAGCGCGGATGGGGTTCGACCCCGCCGACTGCGCGGTGGTGGAGGACAGCGTCGCCGGCCTGCGCGCGGGGCTCGCCGCGGGGATGCAGGTGTGGCATTTCACCGGCGGCAGCCACCTCGCCGGGGCGGCATGGGCGCTGCCCGAGGATGTGCGTCCCCATTCCAGCTATGCGAGCTTCGCCGAGCTGAAGGGGGCGATGCCCGATCTGTTCCACCCGCCCGCTGGGGTCGCTAGCCCGGTATGAACCTGCCCATCACCACCGATTCCTCGACCGACGACCAGGCCGCGCGCGCCGCCTGGCTCTACTATGTCGGCGGCCTGACCCAGGACCAGATCGCCAGCGAGATGGGGCTGTCGCGCCAGCGCGCGCAGCGGCTCGTCAGCCGCGCCGTGGCGGCCGGGCTGATCCATGTGCGGCTCAACCACCACCTCGCGACCTGCCAGGCGCTGGAATCGGCGCTGCGCGAGCGGTTCGGGCTGGTGCGCTGCCGGGTCATGCCGGGGCTGGGGCCGGACCGCGACCCGGTGCGCTCGATCGCGCCCGCCGCGGCGGAGGAGATGGAGCGCGTGCTGCGCGAGCCGCGCTCGCTGGTCATCGCGCTCGGCACCGGCCGGGCGCTGCGCGGCATGGTGGACGCGCTGGGGCCGGCCGAGGCGCCGCAGCACCGGCTGGTCTCGCTGCTCGGCAACATCGCGCCGGACGGCTCGGCCTCGTTCTTCGAGGTCATCATGCGGCTGGCGGAGAAGGTGCGCGCCCCCCACTACCCGATGCCGGTCCCGGTGATGGCCGACAGCGCGGAGGAGAACGCGGCACTGCAGGCGCTCGGCGTGCTGCGCAAGGTGCGCGACCTCGCGCGCAACGCGGACGTCACCTTCGTCGGCATCGGCCAGATGAGCGACGACGCGCCGCTGCTGACCGACGGCTTCCTGACGCCGGAGGAGCTGCGCGAGATCCAGCAGCTCGGCGCCGCCGGCGAGGTGGCGGGCTGGATCTTCGATGAGGAAGGGCGCTATCTCGACCTGTCGATCAACCGCCGGATGACCGGCGTGCGGGTGCCGGAGACGAGCGCCGACCGGCCGGTGATCGGCATCACCGCCGGCGCCTCCAAGGTCGTCGCCGCCACCGCCGCGCTCAGGTCCGGCATCATCAACGGGCTGGTCACGGACGAGCCGACGGCACGCGGAATTCTGGCGCGCAGCCAATAGGCTGGCGCCGAGGCGCACAGGTTCCGCAGGGGTTCCGCACGGTTCCGCACGGCTCTGCCCGCGCCGCCCCTCGCGCCCGCTGCAGCGATATTACCGGCACGGCGGATCCTTTTACCCCCTTCCCGCGTTCCTCTGGAACGCGCCCTCTGGGCGGGGCGCGCCTTCGCGCCTGCAGCATGGAAGAAGCTTGACGATCCGCGAAACGGTATGAATATTTGCCCACAAGGCGATGAATTGCTCAATTCGCCGTTAGGGAGGAGAGACATGACCGTGACGTTCCGCGCTCTTCTGGGCGTGCCGCTGGTGCTTGCGCTCGCTGGTACGGCCTCGGCTGAGACCACCATCACCGTCGCGACGGTGAACAATGGCGACATGATCCGCATGCAGCGTCTCATGCCGGACTTCTACGCCAAGCATCCCGACATCAAGGTCAACTGGGTGACGCTGGAGGAGAACGTGCTCCGCCAGCGCGTGACCACCGACATCGCCTCCAAGGGCGGCCAGTACGACGTGCTGACCATCGGCAACTACGAAGTGCCGATCTGGGCCAAGCAGAACTGGCTGATGCCGCTCGACAATCTCGGTGCCGACTACGACCAGGCCGACCTGCTGCCGCAGGTGGCCGAGGGCCTCACCGTCGACGGCAAGCTCTACGCCGTGCCGTTCTACGCCGAGAGCTCGATGCTGATGTACCGCACCGACCTGCTCGAGAAGGCCGGGCTGAAGATGCCCGAGAACCCGGACTGGGCGTTCATCACCGAAGCCGCCGCCAAGATGACCGACAAGAAGGACGGCGTGTACGGCATCTGCCTGCGCGGCAAGGCGGGCTGGGGCGAGAACATGGCGTTCATCACCTCGATGAACAATTCCATGGGCGGGCGCTGGTTCGACATGCAGTGGAAGCCGCAGTTCGACAGCCCCGAGTGGAAGAAGACGCTCGAGACCTATCTCGAACTGATGACCAAGTACGGCCCGCCCGGCGCCTCCTCGAACGGTTTCAACGAGAACCTCGCGCTGTTCCAGACCGGCAAGTGCGGCATGTGGATCGACGCCACCGTTGCCGCCTCCTTCATCTCCGACCCGAAGGAATCGAAGGTCGCCGACAAGGTCGGCTTCGCGCCGGCGCCGGTGCGCAAGGGCGGTGAGAACCACGGCAACTGGCTGTGGTCGTGGAACCTCGCGATCCCCGCGACGACCTCGAAGGCGGACGCGGCCAAGACCTTCGTCGCCTGGGCGACCTCGCCGGCCTATACCGAGCTGGTGGCGCAGAAGGACGGCATCGCCAACGTGCCGCCCGGCACCCGTACCTCGCTCTACAAGAACCCGGAATATCTGAAGGTCGCGCCCTTCGCGAAGATGACGCTCACCGCCATCCAGTCGGCGAACACGCAGCATCCTTCCGACCAGGACGTGCCCTATACGGGCGGGCAGTTCGTGGCGATCCCCGAATTCCAGGCGATCGGCACCGCGGTCGGCCAGCAGTTCTCCGCCGCGCTCGCCGGCCGGGCTTCGGCCGCCCAGGCGCTGGGCGCCGCCCAGGCGGTGACGACGCGCGAGATGCAGCGCGCCGGCTATCCCAAGTAGGACCGGCCATCGACACGGGCCCGGTTCCCTCGGGAACCGGCCCGGAACACCATCGAAGGGGCGGCTGAACCTCAGGTTCGCCCGCCCCGCGCCGGGGGGCACCGGACGCGGTCGGGGGCGAGCGGCCCGCGAACCGCGGTGAACTCGACCGATCGCGCTTCCGCTGCCCTGCCGCGCCCTGTCCGTTGCCTGCATGTCCGCGGCGAACGCCGCCCGCGGCCTGCTCCAGCCAAGGTAGCCATCCCCATGGCGACGCAAGCCTCCCGCGCAGCAGGCCGGCTCATGCTTTCCCCGGCGGTCGTCCTGCTGTTCCTGTGGATGATCGTGCCGCTCGGCATGACCGTCTATTTCTCGTTCCTGCGCTTCAACCTGCTGATGCCGGGAACGAACGACTTCACCGGGTTCGAGAACTACTACTACTTCTTCACCGACCCCTCCTTCTGGCCGGCGCTGGTCAACACGCTGATCCTCGTCTTCGGCGTGCTGGCGATCACCGTCATCGGCGGGGTCGGGCTCGCGGTGCTGCTCGACCAGCCCATGTGGGGCCAGGGTATCGTGCGGATCCTGGTGATCGCGCCGTTCTTCGTCATGCCGAGCGTGTCCGCGCTGGTGTGGAAGAACATGCTGATGAACCCGGTCAACGGGTTGTTCGCCGCCATCGCGCGCGGGCTCGGGCTCAGGCCGTTCGACTTCTTCGCCGACGCGCCGCTGGCCTCGATCATCGCCATCGTCGCCTGGCAGTGGCTGCCCTTCGCCACGCTGATCCTGTTCACGGCGATGCAGAGCCTCGACCGCGAGCAGATGGAGGCGGCGGAGATGGACGGGGCGGGGCCGGTCTGGCGCTTCGTGCACCTGACCATCCCGCACCTGATGCGCGCCATCACGGTGGTGGTGCTGATCCAGACCATCTTCCTGCTCTCGGTGTTCGCCGAGATCCTGGTGACCACCAATGGCGGCCCGGGCACCGCCTCCACCACGCTGACCTTCCTCGTCTACGTGCAGTCCATGCTGCAGTTCGACGTCGGGCTCGGCTCCGCCGGCGGCATCGTCGCCGTCATCCTCGCCAACATCGTCGCGATCTTCCTGATGCGGATGATCGGCAAGAACCTGGAGGCATGAGATGGCGCGCGAGGCAACAAAGGGCCGCAAGGCCGTGCTCACCGTGGTCGCCTGGGGCATCGGGCTGCTGATCTTCTTCCCGATCCTGTGGACCGTGATCACCTCGTTCAAGACCGAGGCCGAGGCGATCGCCTCGCCCCCGGCCTTCGTCGACTTTCACTGGACGCTGGAGAACTACACCACCGTCAACCAGCGCTCGGACTACCTGCTGCACTTCTGGAACTCGGTGGTGATCTCGATCGGCTCGACGCTGGCCGGTCTCGTCATCGCCGTGCCGGCCGCCTGGTCGATGGCCTTCGTGCCGGGCCGGCGGACCAAGGACCTCTTGATGTGGATGCTCTCCACCAAGATGCTGCCGGCGGTGGGCGTGCTGGTGCCGATTTATCTGCTGGCCCGCGACACCGGCCTGCTCGACAGCAGGATCGGCCTCGTCATCGTGCTGACCATGGTCAACCTGCCGATCATCGTCTGGATGCTCTACACCTACTTCAAGGAGATCCCCGGCGAGATCCTGGAGGCCGCGCGGATGGACGGGGCGACGCTGTCCTCGGAAATCCTCTATGTGCTGACGCCGATGGCGGTGCCGGGCATCGCCTCGACGCTGCTGCTCAACGTCATTCTCGCCTGGAACGAGAGCTTCTGGACGCTGAATCTCACCGCCGCCAACGCGGCCCCGCTCACGGCCTTCATCGCCAGCTATTCGAGCCCGGAAGGGCTCTTCTACGCCAAGCTGTCGGCCGCCAGCACCATGGCCATCGCACCGATCATGATTCTGGGCTGGTTCAGCCAGAAGCAGCTCGTGCGCGGCCTGACCTTCGGCGCCGTGAAATAGGGGGGAAAGAACCATGGGCGAAATCGTCCTGTCCCAGGTCAAGAAGTCGTTCGGCGGCGTGTCGATCATCAAGGGCATCGACCTCACCATTCCCGATGGCGAGTTCGTGGTCTTCGTCGGCCCGTCGGGATGCGGAAAGTCGACCCTGCTGCGCCTGATCGCCGGGCTCGAGGACACCACCTCGGGCACGATCTCGATCGGCGGGCACGACGCGACCCACCTGCCGCCCGCCCGCCGCGGGCTGGCGATGGTGTTCCAGAGCTACGCGCTCTACCCGCACATGACGGTGCGCAAGAACATCGCCTTCCCGCTGCGCATGGCCGGCGTGCCGGCCGAGGAGCAGACGCGCAAGGTGGAGGCGGCGGCGAAGGTGCTGAACCTCACCGCCTATCTGGACCGCCGGCCGAGCCAGCTTTCCGGCGGCCAGCGCCAGCGCGTCGCCATCGGCCGCGCCATCGTGCGCGAGCCGGACGCGTTCCTGTTCGACGAGCCGCTGTCCAATCTCGACGCGGCGCTGCGCGTGTCGATGCGGCAGGAGATCTCCGAACTGCACCAGTCGCTGCGCACGACCATGATCTACGTCACCCACGACCAGGTCGAGGCCATGACCATGGCCGACCGGATCGTGGTGCTCAATGCAGGCCAGATCGAGCAGGTCGGCAGCCCGCTGGAGCTCTACCGCACGCCGGCCAACCTGTTCGTCGCCGGCTTCATCGGCAGCCCGAAGATGAACTTCGTCGAGGGCACCGAGGCGAAGAAGCACGGCGCGCACACCATCGGCATCCGCCCCGAGCATATCGACATCGGCGCGGACGGGCCGTGGAAGGGCAAGGTCGGGCTCTGCGAGCATCTCGGCTCCGACACCTTCCTGAAGGTCGATGTCGAGGGCATCGGCCAGATCAACGTCCGCGCCGGCGGCGAGGTGAGGTTGCGCTTCGGCGACCCCGTCGGCCTCGCGCCGCAGCAGGACAAGCTCCATCGCTTCGACAGTGCCGGGAAGGCCATCTAGATGAGTACGACGCTGCCTGCCGTATCGCTCCCCGCCTATGACCGCGCGCAGCTCACGCCCGGCATCGTCCATATCGGCCTCGGCAATTTCCACCGCGCGCACCAGGCGGTCTATCTCGACGACCTGTTCGCGCTCGGCGAGGGCCATGACTGGGCCATCATCGGCGCCGGCGTGCGCCCGGCCGACGCGGCGATGCGCGACGCGCTGAAGGCGCAGGACTGCCTCTCCACCGTGATCGAGCTCGACCCGACCGGCAAGCGCGCGCGCCGGGTCGGCGCCATGATCGACTTCATCCCGGTGGAGACCGGCAACGGCGCGCTGATCGCCGCCATGTCGCAGCCGGAAATCCGCATCGTCAGCCTGACGGTGACCGAGGGCGGCTACTTCATGGACCATGCCGGCCGGCTCGACACCGGCGCGGCCGAGATCGCGGCCGACGCCGCCGATCCCGAGGCGCCGGGGACCGCCTTCGGCGCCATTCTCGCCTCGCTGAAGGCGCGCCGAGCCGCCGGCATCCCGCCCTTCACCGTGATGTCGTGCGACAACCTGCCGGGCAACGGCAACGTCACGCGGCAGGTGGTGGTCGGGCTGGCGCGGCTGTCCGATCCCGCCTTCGCCGACTGGGTCGACGCCCATGTGGCGTTCCCCAACGCCATGGTCGACCGCATCACCCCCGCCACCGGCGAGCGCGAGCGTGCCATGGCGCTGGCGTTCGGGCTCGACGACCCGGTGCCGGTCACCTGCGAGCCGTTCCGGCAATGGGTGCTGGAGGACGATTTCCCCGCCGGGCGGCCGGCGCTGGAGAAGGTCGGCGTCGTCTTCACCCAGCAGGTCCATGCCTATGAGACGATGAAGATCCGCATCCTCAATGGCGGGCACGCGCTGATCGCCTATCCGGCCGGGCTGATGGATGTCGACCTCGTGCACGAGGCGATGGCCGAGCCGCTGGTCGCCGCCTTCCTTGAGAAGGTCGAGCGCGAGGAGATCATCCCCATCGTGCCGCCGGTGCCGGACACCGACCTCGACGCCTATTACCAGGTGATCCGCGAGCGCTTCGCCAACCCGGAAGTGGCGGACACGGTGCGCCGGCTCTGCCTCGACGGCTCGAACCGGCAGCCCAAGTTCATCGTCCCCTCGATCCGCGACAACCGCGTGGCCGGGCGCCTGCCGCGCGGGCTGATCCTCGGCACCGCGCTGTGGTGCCGCTATTGCGCCGGCACCACCGATTCCGGCACCGTCATCGCGCCGAACGACCCGAACTGGGAGGCGCTGACCGCGCGCGCCCGGGAGGCGCGGCAGAACCCGGCGGCCTGGCTCGCCATGGGCGAGGTCTATGGCGACCTCGGCGCCGACGAGGAGGTGGTCGCGGCCTTCGCCGAGGCGCTGGATGCGCTGTGGACGAATGGTGCGCGCGCGGTGCTGACCGAGTATCTCGAGGGCTGACGCCCTCACAACGGTAGCGCCGGCCCAAGGGCCGGCGCCGCCCTCCCGCGGCAGGGACAGGAAACATGCCCGAGCCTTCTTCGCCGACCCCGTCCTCCCCGCCGGTCATCCTGTGCGCCGGCGAGGCGCTGATCGACATGGTGCCCCGGCAGATATCGGAGGGTCAGGCCTTCCTGCCGCTGCCCGGCGGATCGGTGTTCAACACCGCCATCGCCAGTGCGCGGCTCGGCACCCGGACCTTCTTCTGGTACGGGCTCTCGACCGATATGTTCGGCGACCAGCTTTGCGACGCTCTTGCAGCAGCGGGGGTCGACACGCGGCTGTGCGAGGCGGTCGACCGGCCGAGCACGCTCGCCTTCGTCACACTGTCCGAGGGGCAGGCGCGCTATCTCTTCCTCGACGAGAACACCGCCGGGCGCATGCTCACCCCGGCCGACCTGCCGGAGATGCCGGCGGAGGTGGGGGCGCTGTTCGTCGGGGGCATCAGCCTGGTCGGCGAGCCGGTCGGCTCCACCATGGAGGCGCTGGCGGCCAAGGTGGCGGCGGACGGGATGGGCCGCCTCATCATGCTCGACCCCAACATCCGGCCGGGCTTCATCCGCGACGAGGCGACCTATCGCGCGCGGATCGGCCGCCTGATCCGGCTCGCCCACGTGGTGAAGCTCTCGGACGAGGACCTGTTCTGGCTGACCGGCGCGGGCGATCTCGCCACGCAGGCGCGCAAGGTGCAGGCGCTGGGGCCGCGCCTGGTGCTGGTGACGCTGGGTGGGCGCGGCGCGCGCGCCTTCGGCGAGGGGCTCGACGTCGAGGTTCCGGCGCCCGCGGTCACCGTCGCCGACACGGTCGGGGCCGGTGACACGTTCAATGCCGGGTTCCTCTCGGCGCTGGCCGAGCAGGGCGCTCTGATCCCCGCCGGGCTGGCCGGAATGAGCGCCGACGCGCTGCGCGCGGCGCTCGACTTCGCGGTGCGCGCCGCGGCGGTCTCGGTCACGCGGGCGGGCGCCAACCCGCCCTGGCGGCACGAGCTCGGTTGAGCGGGGAGGGCCGGCACGGGCGATTTTCGCCCCGCCGGCCGCGCTTTGCCGGCGTTTCGGGTCAGCCGGCGAACTGGGCGAGCAGTTTCTTGTCGACCTTGCAGATGTAGGTGTATTTCGGGTTCACCACCTGGGTGCAGCGCGCCTCGGCGATCTGGCCGAGCAGCATGTAGGCCTCCGGCGCGGGGATGCCGTAATCGTCCTCCAGCCAGTAGATCATCTCCTGGAAGGCGATGCGCATCGCGTCCTCGAGCGGGCGGGCGCAGCCGAGCGTGCAGATATGCGTCGGCGTGTCGATGCGCGGATGGCCGAGGCGCTTCGGCGCCGGCTTCAGCGAGACCTTCACGGTGAGGGTGGCGGCGATCTCGATGGCGCCCATGCCGTTGGCCTCGCCGTCGCCCTGCAGCGCGTGGCAGTCGCCGAGGAACAGGTGCGCGCCTTCGTGATTGACGCGGAACATCACCGTGTTGCCGGGCGTGATCTCCTGCACGTCGAGATTGCCGCCATGCGGGCCATTGTCGACGGTGAGCACCGCGCCCGCCACCGGGGCGACGCCGGCGACGCCGATCATCGGGCGCACAGGCAGCTTCACCTTGTCGCTCCAGTGCACCACGCCGTCGCTCACCTCGACCACACGGGTGAGGTGGCCGAACTCCTTCTGGCGCACCCAGTCCGGGAACATGCCGACGCCGGGCCACAGCGCGGTGAAGCCGAGCGTGTCGAGCTCCATGCCGACGATCTCCAGCACCAGCATGTCGCCGGGCTTCGCGCCCTTCACCTCGATCGGCCCGGTCGCGCCGTTGACGAAGGGAAAGGTGACATCCGCCTCGGTGAGCTGCTGACCCACATGGCGGATCGTACCGTCATTGGCGTTGATCGCCGCTTCGACGACGAAGGTCTCGCCCGGCTCGACGCTGGCGACGAAGCCGTCATTCGCCGACAAGGCGTATTTGATGTTGCCGGCCTTGCTGACACGTTGGGTCATGGTCACTCCACGAGGCACTGAAAGGAAGAAGGCGGCGTCGCGTCAGGCGAGGCGGCGCCAGGGCATGAGAAGGCGCTCGACCTTGCCCACCACGAAGGTCAGCAGGAGCGCGAGCACGATGGTCGCCACCAGCGCGGCGAACACTTTCGGGATGATGTAGAGCGAGCCGGCCTTGAAGATCGCGTGGCCGAGCCCCTCGGAGGAGGACATGAACTCGCCGACGATGGCGCCGATCAGCGCGAAGCCGACGGTGAGCTTCAGCCCGGCGAAGATGTCGGTGAGCGAGGCGGGCACCACCAGCTTGCGGAAGATCTGGAACTTCGAGGCGCCGAGCGTGCGCATCAGGTTGATCTGATCCGGGTCGACCCCGACCGCGCCCTTGTAGGAGGTCACCAGCGCGACGATCACCACCGAGAGCGTCGACATGGCGATCTTCGACATCAGCCCGGTGCCGAACCAGATGATGATGATCGGCGCCAGCGCGATGATCGGGATCGAGCCGAGCGCGATGACGAAGGGTTCGATGACGCGCGAGACGAAGCGCGAATACCACAGCGACAGGCCGATCAGCGTGCCGATGACGTTGCCCACGGCGAAGCCGAGCAGCGTCTCCATGCCGGTCACGTAGCTGTCGCGCCACAGGCTGCCGTCCTGCGCCATGGCGATGAGGAAGCCGGCGATCGCGGTCGGCGAGCCGAACATGAAGGCGGCCTGCTTGTCGAAGACCGTCATGTACTCCCAGAACGCCAGGAAGGCGGCGAGCACGACGATCTGCGTCGCGACGACGAGCGCCGTCAGGCGCAGGCGCGAGGAGCGCCGGGCCGAGACCGCCGGCGCGGGCGGCGCCCCGGCGGCGTCGGGCAGCGGGCGGGCGGGGGGCGCGTCGTAACGGGCGGAACTGTCCATGGCCGTTCGCTCCCTATTGCCGGCCGACGTCGAGGTCGGCCCAGATGCGGCGGACATAGTCGGAGAAGCCCGCGCTCTCGCGCGCGGCGATCATGTCGGTGCGCTCGGTGCCGAGCTCGATCTCGTAGACCGCCTTCACCCGCGTCGGGCGCTTGGAGAGCACGATCACCCGGTCGGCGAGCGAGACCGCCTCCTCGATGTCGTGGGTGATGAGCAGCACCGAGCGGCGGCTCTCGCGCACCAGCTTGGCGGTGTCGCTCTCGATCAGCAGCTTGGTCTGGAAGTCGAGCGCGGCGAAGGGCTCGTCGAGCAGCAGCACGTCGGGCTCGTTGACCAGCGTGCGCGCGAGCGCCACGCGCTGGCGCATGCCGCCCGAGAGCGTGGAGGGATAATGCTCGGCGAAGCCGTGCAGGCCGAGCTGGTCGAGCATGACATGGCTGCGCTCCTCGGCATCGGACAGGCCGACGCCGCGGATCTCCAGCCCCAGCATCACGTTCTTCAGCGCCGTGCGCCAGGGCAGCAGCAGGTCCTTCTGCAGCATGTAGCCGACGCCGGCGGGCTGGCCGGCGATATCGCGCCCGTGCCAGCGTATGCGTCCGGTATCGGCGGTGATGAGCCCGCACAGCGTGTTGAGCAGGGTGGTCTTGCCGCAGCCCGAGGGGCCGACGATGGCGACGATCTCGCCCTCGTCCAGCGTCAGCGACAGGTCGCCGATGACGGGCACGATGCGCCCGTCCGCGTCGTAGCTCTTGGCGACGTGCTCGACCACGAGGGGCGGCGCGCCGGTGGGGGCGCCATTCGCGGCGCCCGCTCCGGCGGCGTGGTTGGGGGAACGCACCATGCTCACCCGAGCTGCTTGATCGCCTTCTCCGCGAAGGAGTTGTCGATGATCTGGTCGAAGCTGATCGTGCCCTTGATGTTCTTCAGGTAGAGCTGCATGTCCATCAGGTTCTGCCACTGGTCCTTCTTGGTGATGACGGACTGGGCCGGAATCAGGTACTTCAGCTCGGCGTCGATCGCCTTGTCGACGACGTCGCCCGGCAGGTCCGGGAATTCGGCGCGGGCCACCTTCTTGGAGAAGTCCGGGTCGGCATAGGTCTTGCGCGAGGCGGCCTCGAAGGAGGTGACCAGCGCCTGCACCATTTCCGGGTCGTTCTTGATCGTGCTCGGCAGCACCATGATGCCGGTGTTGCAGAACGGGCCGATATAGTTCGAGAAGTCGAACACGACCTTGGCGCCCTGCGATTCCGCCGCCGCGACGCTCGGCTGGTAGGCGACGGCCATGTCGGCCTGGCCCGCGAGCATGGCGGCGATCTCGGTGCCCGGGTTCACCGTCACGATGGTGACGTCCTCGCCCAGCTTGAGGCCGGCCTGCTCGACCATACGCTTGGTCACCGAATAGTTGGTGTTCGGCTCGGGCGAGGTCACGACCTTCTTGCCCTTGAGGTCCTTCGGGTCGGTGAAGGGCTCCATGGTCTTCGACACGCCGAAATAGTGGGCGCGCTGCACCACCGTGCCGACCACTTCGCCCGGCCCGCCATTCTCGCGCGAGATCACCGCCATGGTGGCGTCGCCGATGGCGAAGTCGGCCGAGCCGCCGAGCACGGCCGCGAAGGTCTGGGTGTCGCCGCCGGCGGCGGAGACCTTCATGTCGAGACCGTTCTTCTCGAAGATCCCGTCATGCATGCCGACATAGAGGTTGATGTAGCCCAGATTGTGCACCGCCTCGCTGAAATTGACCGTCTTCAGCGCCGCCGCGCGCGCGGACCGGCTGACATAGGGCGCGGCGATCAGGCCGCCGGCGGCCAGCGCCGAGGTTTTCAGAAAGCCGCGACGATCAAGGCCGCTGCGCATGAAGCTGGACATCGGGTCGTTCTCCACGTTCCTGGAAGGGCATATGCCTTGGGAAATTAGGAGAAAGCCTCGCCCCCTCGTCCTCAAGTCGAAATAGATCGCAGGAGATGCCCTCGCCATCGGCATGTATCGGCGGTGCTGCCAAAGTGACGCCTTTGACATTTTCGCTGCACAGTTTGCACGCCCCGGCCTGCGCGTGGTGCCGGCAGCATGGCGCATTTATCCGCGCGCCCCGCCCATTGTGGCGCTTTTGACATTTGGGCCGCCCAACAAAAGGGCGTCGCCCTCAGCGGGTGATGCGCACGGAGGCGAAGCGGCCCACCACGGCCCCGCCGCAGCGCTCCGCCGCCAGCATGGAGGCGCGCCCCGGCTGCAGCCGGGTGTCGCTGCGCGTGGCGCGCTCGGGCAGATGCAGCATCTCGCCGGGGAGCGGCGCGTGCAGGCGCTCGGACAGGTTGCTGACCAGCGAGCGCAGCCGGCGGTTTTCCGCCTCCAGCTCCTTCATCTGCATCACGGCCGGCGCCGTCAGCCCGCCGAAGCGCCGGCGCCAGCGGTAGAAGGTGCGCAGGGAGACCTGGGCGGTGCGGCAGATCTCGCCGACCGGGACCCCGGAATCGGCTTCGCGCAGGAGGTGGATGATTTCGCTGTCGGTGAATTGCGAACGTCGCATCGGATCGCCCTCGGAAGGTGTTGACGGATCGGATGACGGTCGGCCCTCGCGCGAGGACGATCTCCCCCTGTGCCTGCCCGGTTGACGATACGCGCGGCGGCCGTCAGCCGCACATTGTGTGGGCATGCGTTTATCGTGAGCAGCACTATAGCCGATCGGCTCGTTAAGTGAATGCTCAATCGTTGCCGCGCCGGCCGATCCGGGCCTTGCGGGCGCACGGCCGCCGTCGGTGCCGGGGCACGGGACGGCGGCGCGTCCGGGCGAGGCGGGGTAGGCCCCGCCACAGGGATGACAATAGTGCCAGAAAGTGCCGCAGCGGGACGCGGTTGGCGCCGCTTTGGGCAGGGCTGAACATTATATGAAGTTGCGCCCGCGCCGTGTCTCAACAGAATTCGCGGCATCTTCGAACATTGAGGTGTCGTCCATGGTCAAGATCTCGCGGCGTTCACTCCTGCAGGCGAGCGGCCTTGCCGTTGCAGGGCTCGCCTCCCCCGCCATCCTGCGCAGCGCGCAGGCGCAATCCGGCCCGGTCAAGCTCGGCTGCCTGTTCTCCTCCTCCGGCACCATGGCCAATCTCGAGGGCCGCCTGAACTACGTGGTGAAGATGGCGGCCGACGAGATCAACGCCAAGGGCGGCGTCAACGGGCGCACCATCGAGGTGATGGTGTCCGACCCGGCCTCCGACTGGCCGCTCTACGCCCAGACCGCCAAGCAGATGCTGCAGCAGGAGAAGGCCGCGGCGCTGTTCGGATGCTGGACCTCGGTGTCGCGCAAGACCGTGCTGCCGGTGGTCGAGCAGGAGAAGGGCCTGCTCTACTACCCGCTGCACTTCGAGGGCGACGAGAACTCCAAGAACGTCGTCTATGTGAACTCGCCGCCGGCGAGCTCGGTGCTGCCCGCGGTCGACTACCTGATGAGCGACGACGGCGTCTCGGCCAAGCGCTTCTTCATGCTCGGCTCGGACTATGTGTGGCCGCGCACCATCAACAAGCAGCTCAAGGGCTACTGGAAGACCAAGGGCATCACCGAGAGCGCCTGGAAGGAGGAATACGTCCCCTTCGGCTTCTCCAACTTCCAGACCTTGGTGAACCAGATCCGCGCCTTCGCCGACGAGGGCGGCGGGCAGCCGATCGTGGTGCTGACCGTGGTCGGCTCCTCGATCCCGGACTTCCTGCGCGAATTCGCCAACCAGGGCATCCTCGCCACCGACATCCCGGTGCTCGGCCTCGACATGGTTGAGGCCGACCTCGAGGGCCTCGACACCCAGAAGCTGGTCGGCCACCTGAACTGCTGGGCGTATCTGCAGAACGCCAAGGGTCCGGCCAACCAGACCTTCCTGAAGAACTGGGCGGACTATGTGAAGGCCAACAACGTGCCCTTCAGCGGCGACGTCTCGATCGACCCGATGGTGTCGGCCTACGACTCGGTGCATCTGTGGGCGATGGCGGCGCAGAAGGCGGGCTCGTTCGACGTGCCGGAGGTCACCAAGGCGTTCGATGGTCTGACGTTCGACTGCCCGTCGGGCTACAAGATCTCCATGACCGGCGAGAACAACTACGTCGCGCGCGGCGTGTTCATCGGCTCGGTCAACGACAAGCAGGGCTTCGACGTGCTCTGGCAGTCGGAAGGCACGCCGAAGCCGGTGCCGTTCAGCCCCTACAGCTGATCCCCCGGCATTCCCGCAACATGAAGGGGCGGCCGTCCTGTCCGGGGCGGCCGTCTTGATGGCCTGATGAGCTTCTGGCGCCTGCCGATCCTCCTGTCCTGCCTCCTGCTGCTGGCCTCCGGTGCCCAGGCGGCGCCGCTCGACCGCGCCGCGCTCGTCGCCGACCTGTGCGGCGATGCGGGGCAGATGGGGCAGGCGGGCACGGCGCTGCTCGACGTGGCGGCGAACGGCAGCGCGGAGGACCGCGCCTGGGCCGCGCCGCTCGCCGGGGCGGTGCTGGCGCGCGGCCTCGCCTGCGACGAGGAGAGCGCGGTGCTGGCGGAAGCCGGGCTCGACGCGCTCACCCGCGCCCCGCGCGAGCCGGGTGACAAGGCGCGCAAGCCGCTCGCCAGCCTCAAGAACCGCTCCGTGTTCCAGCTCGCCGATGCCGCCCTCGCCCTGCGCAGCGCGAGCGCGGTCGGCGCGCGCGAGGCGGCGCTGAAGACGCTGGAGCGCAAGCCGTCGCAGATCCCCGACGGGCTCCTCGAGGCGGCCGCGGCCAGCGAGACCGATGCCGGCCTGCGCGAGCAGATCGACGCGCTGGCGCAGACCGCCGCGCTCAACGCCTCCGATCCCGCCGCCCGCATCCGGGCGCTGGCGAGCATCGCGGAGAACCCCAGCCGCCGGGCGTTGACCAAGGTCTCGGCGCTGACCAGCGATCCCGCCTACGCCTCGAATGACGACTTCCGGCGGGCAGTGGACGCGGCGAGCGCGCGGATCGAGCGCGGCATCGCCATCGGCGACGCGCTGGCGACGCTCTATAACGGGCTGAGCTTCGCCTCGATCCTGTTCATGGCGGCGATCGGCCTCGCCATCATCTTCGGGCTGATGGGGGTCATCAACCTCGCCCAGGGCGAGCTGATCATGATCGGCGCCTATGTCACCTGGCTGGTGCAGCAGGGGCTGCGCTACGCCGCGCCCTCGCTGCTCGACTGGTACCTCGTGCTCGCCATCCCGGCTGCCTTCCTCGTCACCGCCGCCATCGGCATCGCCATCGAGGTCTCGCTGCTGCGCCATCTCTACCGGCGCCCGCTGATGAGCCTGCTCGCCACCTGGGCGGTGAGCCTGTTCCTGATCAACCTGGTGCGGGTCGTGTTCGGCACCCAGAACCTCCAGTTCGAGACGCCGTTCTACGTCTCCGGCGGGGTGCCGGTGATCGGCGACTTCATCTTCACCTGGAACCGCATGTTCGCGATTGCCTTCGCGATCGTGACGCTCACCCTGACCTGGCTCGTGGTGCGCAAGACGCCGCTCGGGCTCAACATCCGGGCGGTGACGCAGAACCGCGACATGGCGGCCTGCATCGGCATTCCCACGCGCCGCGTCGACATGATGGCGTTCGGGCTCGGCTCCGGGCTCGCGGGCCTCGCCGGGCTCGCCCTGTCGCCGATCTATTCGGTGAACCCGCAGATGGGGCAGAACTTCATCATCGACAGCTTCATGGTGGTGGTGCTCGGCGGGGTCGGCACCATCGCCGGGACCGTCGTCGCCGCGCTCGGCATCGGGCAGATCAACGTGCTGATCGAGCCGCTCTGGGGCGCGGTTGCGGCCAAGGTGATCGTGCTGCTGATGATCATCGCCTTCCTGCAATGGCGGCCCGAGGGCCTGTTCGCGGTGAAGGGGCGGCGCAAATGAAACGCTGGACCGCGGACTGGCCCTTCCTCGGCCTCGTCGGGCTGCTCGTCGTGGTGGCGCTGGCGATGGCGCTGTTCGCCGGCACGCCGTTCGGCCTGTCGCGCTACCTCGCCAACGCGATCGGCCAGCTCGCCGCCTTCGCGGTGCTGGCGCTCTCGCTCGATCTCATCTGGGGGTATCTGGGCATATTGTCGCTCGGCCACGGCCTGTTCTTCGCCGTCGGCGGCTATGTCGTCGCCATGTACCTGCTGAAGCACTCCTTCGTGGTGACGGGCACGGTGCCGGACTTCCTCCAGTTCATGGGCTGGAAAGACTTCCCCTTCTACTGGGCCGGCTTCGATTTCTTCCCCTATGCGCTGCTGGCGGCGGTCGTCGTCACGCTGCTGATCGCCGGCGTGTTCGGCTACGTCTCGTTCCGCTCGCGGGTGAGCGGGGTCTATTTCGCCATCATCACCCAGGCGCTGGTCTATGTGGCGATGCTGCTGATGTTCCGGAACGACACCGGTTTCGGCGGCAATAACGGCATGACCGGCTTCACCGTCATGTTCGGCTGGCCGATGGGCACCAGCGGCATGATCACCGGGCTCGCCGTGGCCTCGCTGGTGGTGCTGGCGGGGGTGCTTGTCGGCTGCCGCTGGCTGGTGGGCAGCCGCTTCGGCGCGCTGATGCTGGCGACGCGGGACGACGAGACCCGCCTGCGCACGCTCGGTTACGAGACGCTGCGGCTCAAGCTCACCGTCTGGTGCCTGTCCGCCGTGATCGCGATGATCGCCGGCATGCTCTACGTGCCGCAGGTCGGCATCATCAACCCGCGCCTGCTCTCGCCGGAGCTGTCGCTGGAGATCGCGGTGTGGGTGGCGATCGGCGGGCGCGGCCATCTGGTCGGCGCGGTGATCGGAGCGCTGCTCGTCAACGCGGTGAAGTTCTGGCTCTCCTCGGCGGCGCCGGACGTGTGGCCCTTCATCCTCTCCGGCCTCATCGTGCTGGTGGTGCTGGTGTTCCCCAACGGGCTGATCGACCTCGCCCGGCTGAAGCTGGTGCGCCCCATGGGGCCGAAGCGGATCGCGGCCGAAGTCGGGGAGGCGCGCTGATGGCGATGACCGCGCTTCTCGTCGACGGCCTGAGCGTGCGCTTCGGCAGCTTCCAGGCGATCGACGACCTCTCGCTCGCCATCGACTATGGCGAGGTGCGCGCGGTGATCGGCCCCAACGGGGCGGGCAAGACGACGCTGCTCGACGTCATCTCCGGCATCACCCGGCCGAAGCAGGGGCGGGTGCTGTTCGACGGCGCGCATGAGATCGTCGGCCGCAGCGAGGCGGCGATCGCGCGGGCCGGCATCCGCCGCAAGTTCCAGAAGCCGAGCGTGTTCGAGGGGCTGAGCGTGCGCCAGCACATCGCCATCGGCGCCGATGTCGGCTTCCGCAGCCGGCTCGACACGCCCGCGCTGGAGGACCGCGTCGGCGAGGTGCTGGAGACGGTACGGCTCGCCGACAAGGCGGACGCGCTCGCCGGTGCGCTCAGCCATGGCCAGAAGCAGTGGCTGGAGATCGGCATGGTGCTCGCCTCCGAGCCCAAGGTGCTGATGCTCGACGAGCCGGTCGCCGGCCTCACCGACGAGGAGACCGAGCGCACGGCGAGCCTGGTGCGTGCGCTGAAGCGCCCGGACCGGGCGATCGTGGTCGTCGAGCACGACATGGATTTCGTCGAGCGCATCGCCGACCGGGTGACGGTGCTGCACGAGGGGCGCACGCTGTTCGAAGGCTCGATGGACAGGGTGCGGGCGGACCCGGCGGTGGTCGAGGTCTATCTGGGGCGCTGAACATGCAGTTTCGCATCGAAGAGCTCGACCAGCATTACGGCTCGGCCCAGGTGCTGCGCCATGTCGGCTTCGGCATCGCGCCGGGCGAGTGCCTCGCCGTGCTCGGCCGCAACGGGGCGGGCAAGACCACGCTCCTGCGCTGCATCATGGGCCTGCTCGCGCCCACCTCCGGCCGGGTGCTGCTGGACGGGCAGGACATCACCGGCTGGTCGCCGCACCGGCGTTCGCGCGCCGGCATCGCCTATGTGCCGCAGGGGCGCGAGATCTTCTCCGAGCTCACCATCGGCGAGAACATCGAGGCCGCCGCCCGCGCCCACGGCACCTACGGCACCGGGGTGGTGGAGGAGGCGGTGAGCCTGTTCCCGGTGCTGCGCGAGATGTGGAAACGCTCGGGCGGCGCGCTCTCGGGCGGCCAGCAGCAGCAGCTCGCCATCGCCCGCGCCCTCGTCACCCGCCCGCGGCTCCTCATCCTTGATGAGCCGACCGAGGGCATACAGCCCAACATCGTCGCCGCTATCGGCGAGGTGCTGCGCGCGCTGAAGGGGCGGATGTCGATCCTGCTGGTCGAGCAGTATCTCGACTTCGCGATCGCCACCGCCGACGCCTTCGTGGTGCTGTCGCGCGGTGCGGTCGTGGAGACCGGCCGAGCCGAGGTGATGAGCCGGGAGAACCTCACCCGCTTCATCGCCGTCTGATCCTCGTTTTTTGCCCACCGCATCGGGAGTTACGCATGTCGCGCCGCTTTGAAATCCCCTCCACGCCGGAAAACATGGTCTGGGGCTATCTCGACAGCTCGACCCCGCCGATCCTGGAGGTGAGCTCCGGCGACGTGGTGACGCTGCATTCCTTCCCCGCCGGCGGCAAGGAGACGCTGCCCGACAACCTTCCCGTTCCCGAGGACTACGCGCTGGCGCTGGACACGCTGCCGCAGGGCGCGGGCCCGCACTTCATCACCGGCCCGGTATTCGTGAAGGACGCCCGGCCCGGGGACGTGCTGCAGGTCGACATCCTCGACGTGAAGGTGCGCCAGGACTGGGGCTTCGTCTCCATCCTGCCGCTGCTCGGCACGCTGCCGGACGACTTCACCGACTACGAGACCATCCACCCGGTGGTCGACCATGCGCGCAATGTCTGCGTCATGCCCTGGGGCACGGAGATCCCGCTCGACCCGTTCTTCGGCATCATCGCCACCGCCCCGCCGCCGGCCTGGGGGCGCTGCGGCTCGCCGGTGCCGCGCGCCTTCGGCGGCAACATGGACAACAAGGAGCTGCGCGCGGGCACCACGCTCTACCTGCCGGTGTTCAACGAGGGCGCGCTGTTCTTCGCCGGCGACGGCCACGGCGTGCAGGGTGACGGCGAGGTGTGCATCACCGCGCTGGAGACCGGCGTCACCGGCACCTTCCGGCTGACGCTGCGCAAGGACATGGAGCTCGACTGGCCGTTCGCCGAGAGCGCGACCCATCTCATCTCGATCGGCCTCGACGAGGATCTCGACGACGCCGCCAAGCAGGCGACGCGCCAGATGGTCAAGCATATCTGCGAGCGCACCAATCTCTCGCGCAACCAGGCCTACATGCTCTGCTCGCTGGCGGGGAACCTGCGGGTGACGCAGCTCGTCGACGGCAACAAGGGCATCCACATGATGCTGCCCAAGTCGCTGCTCTGAGGAAGTCGCTGCTCTGAGGAGGGCGCGGCCCGCGCGGGTGCCGGGACTCCGGCCCGCGTGAGGCGCGGCGGCGCGGCGCGCCGTCCACGGCGAGGGCGCTGCCCACAGGCCGGCGGTGCCCGGGTCGGGGGGCGTGGCGCGGGCGGGCCGGGCTGACTATGGTCTCGCTTCCCGAAGCGATTCCGTGTTGCGCATGACCGACAGCTCTTCCCTCGCCGCCCGCCTTGCCCGCCAGATCGCCGACGAGATCGGCGCGCGTCCCCCGCAGGCCGCCGCCGCCATCGCCCTGCTCGACGAGGGGGCCACCATTCCCTTCATCGCGCGCTACCGCAAGGAGGCGACCGGCGGGCTCGACGACACCCAGCTCCGCCTGCTCGGCGAGCGGCTGATCTATCTGCGCGAGCTGGAGGCGCGGCGCGGCGCAATCCTCGAATCCGTGCGCCAGCAGGGCAAGCTGACCGACGAGCTGGAGGCGGCGATCGCCGGCGCGGCGACCAAGGCCGAGCTCGAGGACATCTACCTGCCATTCAAGCCCAAGCGCCGGAACCGGGCCGACATCGCCCGCGAGCGCGGCCTCGGCCCGCTGGCCGAGGCGATCCTGGCCGACCGCGCGCAGGTGCCGGCGGAACTCGCCAAGGCCTATATCACCGACGAGGTGCCGGACGCGAAGAGCGCGCTGGAGGGCGCGCGCGACATCCTCTCCGAGCAGTTCGCGCAGAACGCGGAGCTGATCGGCCGGCTGCGCGGCTACCTGAAGGCCAATGCCAGCCTGCGCGCGCGCGTGGTCGACGGCAAGCAGGAGGCGGGCGCCAAGTTCTCCGACTATTTCGACCATGTGGAGCGCTGGGCGAACGTCCCGAGCCACCGCGCCCTCGCCATGCTGCGCGGGCGCAACGAGGAGGTGCTGGCGCTGGAGATCGAGGCGGATGCGGACGATCCCGCGCCGGTGAAGCCGGCGGTGCGGATGATCGCCGAGGCCTACGACATCGGCGCGCGGCTGCCGGCCGATGTCTGGCTGATGGAGGTGGCCGGCTGGACCTGGCGGGTCAAGCTGGCGCTCCATCTGTCGATCGACCTCATGACCGAACTGCGGATGCGGGCGGAGACCGAGGCCATCAACGTCTTCGCGCGCAACCTCAAGGACCTGCTGCTCGCCGCGCCGGCCGGCTCGCGGGCGACGATGGGGCTCGATCCGGGCATCCGCACCGGCGTCAAGGTGGCGGTGGTGGACGGCACCGGCAAGCTGTTGACGACGTCCACCGTCTATCCCTTCCCGCCGAAGAACGACGTGCGCGGCACGCAGGGCGAGCTCGCGAACCTGATCCGCCGGCACGGCGTCGAGCTGGTGGCGATCGGCAACGGCACCGGCAGCCGCGAAACCGAGAAGCTGGTGGCCGAGATGCTCGCCGACATGCCGCCGCCCAAGCCGATCAAGGTGGTGGTGTCGGAGGCCGGCGCCTCGGTCTATTCGGCCTCGGAGGCGGCGGCCGCCGAGTTCCCCGGCCTCGACGTCTCGCTGCGCGGCGCGGTCTCGATCGCACGGCGGCTGCAGGACCCGCTCGCCGAACTGGTGAAGATCGAGCCGAAGTCGATCGGCGTCGGCCAGTACCAGCACGATGTCGACCAGTACCATCTGGCGCGCGCGCTGGACGGTGTGGTCGAGGACGCGGTGAACGCGGTCGGCGTCGACCTCAACACCGCCTCCGCCTCGCTGCTGGCGCGGGTGTCGGGGCTCGGCGCCTCGCTCGCCGAGGCGGTGGTGGCGCATCGCGACGCCAACGGACCCTTCGCCAGCCGCCGCCAGCTTCTCGACGTGGCGCGGCTCGGCCCGCGCACCTTCGAGCAGTGCGCCGGCTTCCTGCGCATCCGCGACGGTTCCGAGCCGCTCGACGCCTCGGCCGTGCATCCCGAGGCCTATGGCGTGGCGCGCCGGATCGTCGCCGCCTGCGGGCGCGACCTGCGCACGCTGATGGGCGACAGCGCGGCGCTGGGAGCGGTGGACCCGCGCGCCTTCGCCGACGAGCGCTTCGGCCTGCCGACGGTGCGCGACATCATCGCCGAGCTGGAGAAGCCGGGCCGCGACCCGCGCCCGGCCTTCCGCACCGCGACCTTCGCCGAGGACGTCTCGGAGATGAAGGACCTCAAGCCCGGCATGGAGCTGGAAGGCACGGTGACGAACGTCGCCGCCTTCGGCGCCTTCGTCGACATCGGCGTGCATCAGGACGGGCTGGTGCACGTCTCCCAGCTCGCCGACCGCTTCGTGAAGGACGCCCATGAGGTGGTGAAGGTCGGCGACGTGGTGAAGGTGCGGGTGCTGGACATCGACCTGAAGCGCAAGCGCATCGCCCTCTCCATGCGCCGCGAGGCCGGCGGGCCGGCCGGGCGGGACGCGCCCGGGCGCGGCGCCCGCGAGGAGCGGGGCAAGCCGGGCGGCGGCCGCCCGCCCGCCAAGGCGCCAGCACGCGAGCCGCAGGGCGCGCTCGGCGCCGCGCTGATGGACGCGCTGAAGCGGCGGTGAGGGGCCGGCGGGCTCGTCCTTAGCCGGCTATTTACGGTCACTGCGGCGAACCTTCCTTCGCCGCCTGATGGTATTTGCGGCGGATCTCGTCGATGTCGACGCTCGGCTCGGGCAGTTGCAGCTTCATGTCGTCGAGCGTCGCCTCGATGATGCTGGAGACGGCGAGGTTGCGGAACCATTTGTGGTTGGAGGGGATGACATACCACGGCGCGTGCGCCGTCGAGCACTTCTCCAGCATGTCCTCATAGGCGTCGATATACTGGTTCCAGCAGGCGCGCTCGGTGTAGTCGGATTCGCTGATCTTCCATTGCCGCGCCGGGTCGTCGAGACGCTGGCGGAAGCGCTCGAGCTGCTCCTCGGGCGTGATGTAGAGGAAGAATTTGAGGATGGTGACGCCGGCATTGGCGAGCGTCGTCTCGAAGGCGTTGATGGTGTCGTAATAGGTCGACCAGACCGGCTTCGGCGTCAGCTCGTGCACGCGCACCACCAGCACGTTCTCATAATGCGATCGGTTGAACACCGCGACCTGGCCGAGCCCGGGCGCGAAGGGATGCACGCGCCACAGGAAATCGTGGCGCAGCTCCTGCTCTGTCGGCTGCTTGAAGCTCTTCACATAGGTGCCGAGCGGGTTCATCGCTGCCATGACGTGCCAGCAGGTGCCGTCCTTGCCGGCGGCGTCGATGCCCTGCAGCACCACCAGCAGCGCGTGCTTCTTCTCGGCGAACAGCTTCTGCTGCAGCTCGGCGAGGCGTGCCACGTTGCGCGCGAGGTCCGCCTTCGCGTGCTCGGCGGAAGCGTAGTCGCCGTGGAAGGAGGCGTCGACGTCCTTCAGCCTGATCCGGGTGCCGGGCTCGACGACGAATTTCTTGCGCAGGCTCATGCGGCCCTCCTCGCTGCGGGACGTCAGCGACGTTTCCCGCCATCTTAACCGCGCAGGGTGACGCCGGGATCGAGAAAAAACCGCATCCGGTCGGCGGGCAGCCCAACATGGCACCGCGCGCGATAGTGTTCGCGTACACGAAGAGATGATTCCGGCGTTGCCCTTGCTGGCGTCGCGGCACGTTCGGATCGGGAAGACAGGGCGGCAGAAAGGAGTACCTTGCGGCCAGCAATTCTGTCCGTTCGACCGCGACATCAAGGGTGCTTCATGTCTCCCACCTCCGCTTCCCCCACCTCCGCCATCAGTGCTTCCGCCGCCGGCTCGTTCCGCATCGGCGGCGAGCGGGCGGTCCATCGTCTCGGCTTCGGCGCCATGCGCCTGACCGGCCCCGGCATCTGGGGCGAGCCCGCCGACCGCGCCGAGGCGCTGCGCACGCTGAAGGCGCTGCCCGAGCTCGGCGTCGACTTCATCGACACCGCTGATTCCTACGGCCCCGAAGTCTCGGAGAAGCTGATCCGCGAGGCGCTGCATCCCTATGAGGGGCTGTTCGTCGCCACCAAGGCCGGGCTGCTGCGGCCGGGGCCGAGCGTCTGGACGCCCAATGGCAAGCCCGACTACCTGATCGGCCAGGCCCATCGCAGCCGCGAACTGCTCGGCGTCGAGCGGATCGACCTGTGGCAGCTCCACCGCATCGACCCGGCGGTGCCGCGCGACGAGCAGTTCGCGGCGGTGCGCCAGCTCCTCGACGAGGGCGTGATCCGCTTCGCCGGCCTCAGCGAGGTCTCGGTGGAGGACATCGAGGCGGCGCGCAGGGTCTTCCCCGTCGCCACGGTGCAGAACCGCTACAACCTCGCCGACCGCGCCAGCGAGGCGGTGCTGGACTATTGCGAGCGCAACGCCATCGGCTTCATCCCGTGGTTCCCGCTCGCCGCGGGCGATCTCGCCCGTCCCGGCGGCGTGGTCGACGCGCTGGCCCACAAATACGCGGCGAGCCCGGGCCAGATCGCACTCGCCTGGGTGCTGAAGCGCAGCCCGGTGATGCTGCCGATCCCGGGCACCTCGAAGCGGGCGCATCTGGAGGAGAACGTCGCGGCGGCCTCGATCGCGCTCTCCGAGGAGGATTTCGCCGGCTTGAGCGCGCCCGCCCGTCCCTGAGCGCGAGCGGGCCGTCGCAGCGTGCTGCGGCCCGCATTCGTTGAAGCTGAAGGAAACAGCCCATGTCCCGTCCGCCCCTTCCCCCCTTCACCGAAGAGAGCGCGACCGAGAAGGTCCGCCTCGCCGAGGACGGCTGGAACAGCCGCGACCCGGCCAAGGTGTCGCTGGCCTATACGGTCGACAGCGCCTGGCGCAACCGCGCCGAATTCGTCAACGGCCGCGAGGCGATCGTCGCCTTCCTCACCCGCAAATGGGCGCGCGAGCTCGACTACCGCCTGATCAAGGAATTGTGGGCGTTCACCGGCAACCGCATCGCGGTGCGCTTCGCCTATGAGTTCCACGATGACAGCGGCACCTGGTTCCGCGCCTATGGCAACGAGAACTGGGAGTTCGACGCGGACGGGCTGATGCGCCGGCGCCTCGCCTCCATCAACGAGCATCCGATCCCGGAGAGCGAGCGCAAGTTCCACTGGCCGCTCGGCCGGCGCCCGGACGAGCACCCCGGCCTCAGCGATTTCGGCTTCTGAGCCGAACCCCGCTCCCGGCACGACGATGCGCGGGAGCGGGGCGCCGGTGCGTTCTCAGGCGGCGCGCGCCAGCACGCTGCCGGCGACCGGCGCGGAGCGGGCGAGCGCGGCCTCCAGCGCCGCCTGCCGCTGGTCCGGGCCGAGCGCGACGCCCTCGGCGACGATGAACTCGGGATCGGCGATGCCGATGAAGCCCAGCACGGCGCGCAGATAGGTCTCGGCGTGCTCGTTCGCTGCGCCCGGCATTCCCTCCGAATAGAGCCCGCCGCGCGAGAGCGCGACCACGACGCGCTTGCCGCCGGCGAGGCCGGTGACGCCCTCCGGCCCGTAGCTGAAGGTGCGGCCGGCGATCAGGATGTGATCGAGCCACGCCTTGAGCTGGCTGGAGATGGTGAAATTGTACATCGGCGCGCCGATGACCACGATGTCGGCGGCGAGGAAGTCCTCCAGCACCGCCTGCGCTTCGGGTGTGGCGAGGCCGGCGAAGGAGAGATGGGGCAGCGGCGCGGCGGCGAGGTCGCGATAGTCGATCTCGAGGCCGGGATCGCGCGCGCGGAACTGCTTGACGATCTCGGAGGTAATCGCTCGACTGGCGGACGAATCGGCCTGGATGCTCGAATCGATGTGCAGGAGTTTCATCGGGTAGGTCCATGTGAAAACGTGTCCACATGGAGGTACGAAGCCCCGGCAGATCTCACAAGAACGCATATTTTTGAGGTGAGGTCATATGGATATGACCGACATGACGCCATCGCACCATGAATGTACGCAGATCGGCGAGCTTCTGGGCCGGATCGGCGACCGCTGGACCTTGCGGGTGGCGGTGGCGCTCAATGACGGGCCGCTGCGCTTCAACCGCATCCGCCGCGCGGTCGAGGGCATCTCGCAGCAGATGCTGACCCGGACGCTGAAGGCGCTCGAGCGCGACGGCATGGTGACGCGCACGGTCCACCCCACCGTGCCGCCGCAGGTCGAATATAAGCTGACCCCGCTCGGCCTCTCGCTCGCCGCCGAGGGCATGCGGCTGGGGAGCTGGGTGAGGGAGCACCTGTCCGAAATCGACACCCGGCGGGCCGAATTCGACGCCCGCGAGCCGCGCTGACGGAACGCCGTGCGCCGGCCGGTCAGATCCGGCGGCGCCAGACCAGCACGCCCGCCGCGACGCTCATGGCGGCGAGGGCGAACCAGGTCAGCGCGTAGCTGAGATGGTTGTTGGCGAAGCGCACCACGGTGAGCCCGCCGACCGGGTAGCCGGTGCCTCCCGGCGCCGCCTCGGCATCGACGAAATAGGGCGCGACGGTGCCGAGCCCGCGGGCGCTTGCGATGGCGGCGACGTCGCGCGAGTACCAGCGGCCGGCCTGCGGATCGTTGGAGCGCAGGAAGGCGCCGCCGGGCTCGGTGAGCCGGATCAACCCAGTGACGCTCACGGGCGCGTCGTCCGGCGCCGGCCCGCGGCTGTCGGGGGAGCGCCGCTCGGGCGGGACGAAGCCGCGATTTACCAGCACGGTGAAGCCCTCGTCGGTGACGAAGGGCGTGACGACCCAGAACCCGCCGCCGAACTCGGTCACCGCCTTCGCCAGCGTCTCGCGCCCGTTCAGGAAATGCCCGGTGAGGCGCACGCGGCGATAGGCGTCGTCGGGCGTGAAGGCGGCCGGCGAGGGGGGCGGGCCCGGCTCGGCGTGGATCCGCGTCTCGACCCGGTGGATCAGGTCGAGCTTCCAGGAAAGGCGCTGCACCTGCCAGACGCCGAGCGCGGTGAAGACGAGCGCGAACAGCGCGCACAGGACCAGCGGCAGTCCCCGTCCTCGGCGCGGGAGCGGGTCCCGCGCGGGCATCGTCGTCTCCCCCCGCGCCCCGGCAGGCGCATGGCTCACGGCATCGGTCTCGATTCGTAGGCGCCGGGCATCATGTTGGTGTTGAGGTGGTACATGACCCACAGCGAGCCGGCGAGCGTGATCACCACCAGGATCAGGGTGAACACCAGAGCCAGCATGGTCCAGCCGCCCTCGGAGCGGAAGTTCATGTGCAGGAAGTAGATCATGTGCACCACGATCTGCACGGCGGCGAAGCCCATGATGGCCAGCGCCGTCGCGGTCGCGTTGCCCAGCACCCCGGTCATCACCAGCCAGAACGGGATGGCGGTGAGGACGACCGACAGGCCGAAACCGATGAGATAGCTGCGCAGCGAGCCGTGCGGCTCGGCGCCGTGGTCCTCGTGCCCGTGATGGACGGGCGAGAGGGCGCCGGTGTCGTCGTGCGCGGGACCGGCGGTGGTGTCGTGAGCGCTCATCGCACCATTCCCATCAGATAGACGAAGGTGAAGACGCCGATCCAGATCACGTCGAGGAAGTGCCAGAACATGGACAGGCACATCAGCCGGCGCTTGTTGGCGGTGATCAGCCCGCGCCGGGCGACCTGGACCATCAGCGTCACCAGCCAGATGGTGCCGAAGGTGACATGCAGCCCGTGCGTGCCCACCAGCGTGAAGAAGGCGGACAGGAACGCGCTGCGCTGGGGCGTCGCGCCCTCGGCGATGAGGTGGTGGAACTCGTAGAGCTCGATGCCGAGGAAGGCGAGGCCGAACAGCGCGGTGACGACGAGCCAGGCCTGGGTCGCGGCGACGCGGTCCTTCTCCATCGTCAGCATGGCGAAGCCATAGGTGATGGAGGAGAACAGCAGCATGGTGGTGTTGAGCGCCACCAGCGGCAGCTCGAACAGCTCCTTCGGCCCCGGGCCGGCGGCGAAATTGCCGCTCAGCACGCCATAGACCGCGAACAGCGCCGCGAAGATGAGGCAATCGCTCATCAGGTAGATCCAGAAGCCCAGCGAGGTGCTGTGGCCTTCCGGGTGCGGGTGCTCGTCAACCTCGTAGAAGACGGGCGCCTGGTCGGCGGTCGTCACGACGGAATTCATGCGTTCACCTGCGCGAGCAGCCGGGTGCGCGCGTCCTCCGTGCGGGCGACGTCATCGGCGGGGATGTCGAAGTCGCGGTTGTAGTTGAAGGTGTGGCCGATCGCGGTGCCGATCAGGGCGACGAAGGCGATCGCGGCGAGCCACCAGATGTACCAGATCAGCGCGAAGCCGAGGACGAAGGAGATCGCCGCCAGGATCGGGCCGGTGCCGGAGCTCCGGGGCATGTGGATCGGCTTGAAGCCGGCGAGCGGACGGCTGTAGCCGCGGGCCTTCATGTCCCACCACGCGTCGAGGTCGTGCACCACCGGCGTGAAGGCGAAGTTGTAGTCCGGCGGCGGCGAGGAGGTCGCCCATTCCAGCGTGCGCGCGTCCCACGGGTCGCCCGTGGTGTCGCGAAGCTGCTCGCGCCGCAGGATGCTGACGCCGATCTGGATCAGCAGGCAGGCGATGCCGCAGGCGATGAGCGCCGCGCCGAAGGCCGCGATGATGAACCAGATGTGCAGCGAGGGGTCGTCGAACACGCGCAGGCGCCGCGTCACGCCCATCAGGCCGAGCACGTAGAGCGGCATGAAGGCGAAGTAGAAGCCCACCACCCAGAACCAGAACGAGCACTTGCCCCAGAACTCGTCGAGCTTGAAGCCGAACGCCTTGGGCCACCAGTAGTTCATGCCGGCGAAGGCGCCGAACAGCACGCCGCCGATGATCACGTTGTGGAAGTGCGCGATCAGGAACAGCGAGTTGTGCAGCACGAAGTCGGCCGGCGGCACCGCGAGCAGCACGCCGGTCATGCCGCCGATGACGAAGGTCAGCATGAAGGCGATGGTCCACATCATTGGCAGCTCGAAGCGGATGCGGCCGCGATACATGGTGAACAGCCAGTTGAACATCTTCGCGCCCGTGGGGATCGAGATGATCATGGTCGTGATTCCGAAGAAGGAATTCACGCTGGCGCCGGAGCCCATGGTGAAGAAGTGGTGCAGCCACACCAGGTACGACAGGATGGTGATGACCACCGTCGCGTAGACCATGGAGGTGTAGCCGAACAGCCGCTTGCCGCAGAAGGTCGAGGTGACCTCGGAATAGATGCCGAAGCACGGCAGGATGAGGATGTAGACCTCCGGGTGGCCCCAGATCCAGATCAGGTTCACGTACATCATCGGGTTGCCGCCGAAGTCGTTCGTGAAGAAGTTGGTTCCGAGGTAGCGGTCGGCGGCGAGCAGGGCGAGCACCGCGGTCAGGATCGGGAAGGCGGCGACGATCAGGACGTTGGTGCAGAGCGCGGTCCAGGTGAAGATCGGCATCTTCATCATGGTCATGCCGGGCGCGCGCATCTTCACGATGGTGCAGATGAGGTTCACGCCGGACAGCAATGTCCCCACGCCCGCGATCTGCAGCGACCATATGTAGTAGTCGACGCCGACATCCGGGCTGTAGGCGATGCCCGAGAGCGGGGGATAGGCGAGCCAGCCGGTGCGCGCGAACTCGCCGACGAACAGCGAGGTCATGACCAGGATCGCGCCCGACACCGTCATCCAGAACGAGAAGTTGTTCAGGAACGGGAAGGAGACGTCGCGCGCGCCGATCTGCAGCGGCACGACGTAGTTCATCAGCCCCGTGACCATCGGCATGGCCACGAAGAAGATCATGATAACGCCGTGGGCGGTGAAGACTTGGTCGTAATGGTGGGCCGGCAAATAGCCGTCGCTGCCGCCGAAGGCGAGCGCCTGCTGCAGGCGCATCATGATGGCGTCGGCGAAGCCGCGCAGCAGCATGATGGTTCCGAGCACCATGTACATGATGCCGATCTTCTTGTGGTCCACGCTGGTGAACCACTCCTTCCAGAGATAACCCCACAGGCGGAAATAGGTGATCGCCCCCAGCACCGCGATGCCGCCGATGGCGACCGCGATGAAGGTCACCACGAGGATGGGCTCGTGATAGGGGATGGCCTCGAGGGTGAACCGGCCCAGGAGGAAGCTCGGCTCGATGGCTTGTGTCTCGTTCATGGGGGCCGTCAGGAGTTGGAGGGCCGGCGCGGGCCCGCGAGGGCCTCGCTCGACGGCAGTCGGATCGGGGTGAAGGTGGACGCCGGCGAGAACAGGCCGGGCAGCGGCAGGCCGGCGCCGTGCACCGCCTCGCGCAGTTCGGGCGCGATCGGCGCGGCGGGCGCGCGGCCCATCTGCATGTCGGCCATGTCCTCGGGCGAGCACACGCCTATGACATAGCTCGCCGGACCGCCGAAGACGGTGCCGCGGCGGGCATATTTGTCATAGTTGAGCGGCAGCGTGTTCGACACGCTCTCCAGCCCGAGCCCGCCCTTGGCGTCGATCGCCATCATGTCGCTCATGCACATCTTGCCCGGCTGGACGCACAGGTTGACGATGGCGTTGAACAGGGTCGGGTCAACGTCCGAGAAGTAGCGGGCCGGCACGTTCTGGCTCGGCCGCTCCAGCTCGAGATAGGCGGCGCGGGTGAGCTGGTCGGTGCCCTGCTTGGCCTTGGCGATCCAGGCCTCGAAGCCGGCATCGTCGACCGCGCGGAAGCGGAAGTTCATGCCGGAGAAGCCGGCGCCGGAATAGTTGCTGGAGAAGCCGCGCGATTCGACCGGGGCGTTGGCGACCGCGTTGAGCTCGGTCGTCATGGCCGGCATGGCGTAGATCATTCCCGCCAGCGTCGGCACGTAGAAGGCGTTCATCACCGAGGAGGAGGTGATGTGGAAGCGCAGCGGGCGGCCGACCGGGGTCACGAGATCGTTGACGGTGGCGATGCCCTGTTCGGGGTAGATGAAGAGCCACTTCCAGTCGAGCGCGACCGCCTCGACCTCCAGCGGCTTGGCGTCGCCGGGCACCACGGTGTCAGCCGCGAGCCGGTCGAGCGGGCGATAGGGGTCAAGCAGATGCGTGCCCATCCAGGTGAGGGCGCCGAGGCAGATGATGATCACCAGCGGCGCGGCCCAGATGACCAGCTCCATCTGGGTGGAGTGGCTCCAGTTCGGCTCGTAGCGGGCCTCGGTGTTGGACGCGCGGTACTTCCAGGCGAAGAACACCGTCAGGGCCATCACCGGTATGATGATAAGCAACATGAGCAGCGTGGACACGACCAGAAGGTCACGCTGCTGTGCAGCAACGTCACCCGTAGGGTCAAGAACGACGAAGTTGCAGCCACCAAGAGCGAGCGTCAGCGGAAGCAATGCGAGAAGATGAAGGCGACGCAACGGAATGTACACCTATGATATCGGATCGCTGTAGGCATAGCTGCACCGCAGCAATCGAAATATCAAGTCTGGCATACCACGTCGAAGTGTCGCATCCCCCTCGGGGGCCGGGGGTGATAACCGTGTCGGACGGAATCGGAATGCCCGCATAGGCATCTTGATAAGAGTTATATTTATTCCAGTTTCGGTAAGATCTATGACGACATCGACCTCTACGCTTACGCACGATCCGCGGCGAATTCATGCGCATGACGATGATGTGCATCCGGGCGAGATCGCGGTCGGCGTTCTCATCGGTCGCGCCTCGGAGTTCTTCGACTTCTTCGTCTACGCCATCGCCTCCGTGGTGGTGTTTCCGAAGCTGGTCTTCCCCTTCGTCGATCCCCTGACGGGCACGCTCTATTCCTTCGGGATCTTCGCGCTGGCGTTCGTCGCGCGGCCCTTCGGCACGACGCTTTTCATGGCGATCGACCGGCAGCACGGGCGCGGCGCCAAGCTCATTTCGGCGCTTTTCCTGCTCGGCACCTCGACCGTGGTGATCGCCTTCCTGCCCTCCTATGACAGCCTGGGCCCGGCGGTGATCTGGCTGCTCGCGGCGCTGCGCATCGGCCAGGGCATCGCCTGGGGCGGCACCTGGGACGGGCTCGCCCCGCTCCTCGCGATCACCGCGCCGGAGGGACGGCGGGGCTGGTTCGCAATGTTGCCGCAGCTCGGCGCGCCGATCGGCCTCATCATCGCCAGTGCGCTGTTTGCCTTCTTCCTCGGCAGCCTCACCGCGGCCGACTTCCTCAGCTGGGGCTGGCGCTACCCGTTCTTCGTCGCCTTCGCCATCAACGTGGTGGCGCTGTTCGCGCGGCTGCGCATGGCGGTGACGCCCGAATACAAGAAGCTGTTCGAGAGCGGCGACCTGGAGCCGCAGCGCGTGTCGGACACGGTGCGCGCCGAGGGCAAGGGCATCCTGGTGGGCGCCTTCGCGCCGCTCGCCACCTTCGCGCTGTTCCACATGGTGACGGTGTTCCCGCTGTCCTGGGTGTTCCTGTTCACCCCGGAGCGGCCGACCCGCTTCCTGCTGATCGAGGCGATGGCGGCGTTCTGCGGCCTGATCGCGGTCGTCGTCTCCGGCACGGTGGCCGACCGCATCGGGCGGCGCACGCTGCTCGGCGGCTCGGCGCTGGCAATCGCCATCTTCAGCGGCTTCGCGCCGCTGCTGCTGGCCGGCGGCGTGGTCGGCGAGACGGTGTTCATGGTGCTCGCCTTCAGCCTGCTCGGGATCTCGTTCGGCCAGTCCTCGGGCGTGGTGGCGACCAACTTCGCGCCCCGCTTCCGCTACACCGCCTCGGCGCTGACCAACGATCTCGCCTGGCTGTTCGGCGCCGGCTTCGCGCCGCTGGTGGCGCTGCTGCTCTCCAGCCATTTCGGGCTCGGGGCCTCGGGCGCCTACCTGCTCTCGGGCGCGCTGTGCACGCTGCTGGCGCTGCGGTTCAACCGCAATCTGGAACTGGCCGCGGCCGGCTGAGCCGCCCGCGCCCCCGGCCGGCCTGATGCGTCAGGCCGGCTTGGCGCATCAGGCCCGCATGCGCGAGCCCAGCGTGTCGAACTGCCCGCCGGCATAGATCAGCGGGTGGAGCGGGCCGTCGGGCAGGACGATATCCACCACGCTGCCCAGGAAGATGGTGTGCGTGTGCACCGACATGCGCTCGGTCAGCACGCAGTCGAAGCTCGCCAGCGCGCTGGCCAGCGCCGGCGCGCCGGTCGAGAGCGGGCGCCATTCATGCGTGCTGAAGCGCAGGTGCCGGTCCCGGCCGGAGCTGAACGCCTTGGCGAGCTCGAGGTCGGGCTCGGCCAGCAGGTTCACGCAGAACGAGCCGGACTTGTCGATCACGTCGTGGCAGGACACCGAGCGGTTGACGCAGACCAGCAGGGTCGGCGTCGGATCGGCGGCGACCGAGGTCACGGATGTGGCGACGAAGCCGTGCGGCTGGCCGTCCTCGCAGGTGGTGATCACCGACACGCCGGCGGCGAGGCGCCGCATGCCGTGCTTGAAATGGACTGGATCGATCATGGCGAACTCCGCTTCGCGGCCCGCGCGGGCACGTTGCCGCCGGGACCGCAAGTCGCGTGCCACGTCGCGATCGCACGCAGTTGCGGGCCGTAGAGGGTCCCTGTCTCGGCACCGGCTGCGACAAGTGTCGCTGAACTGAGACGGCCGCCGGCGCCGGCGGAGACGCTTCGCCGGGGCGCGGAACAATCGGAAAATCGAGCAGCCACGTCGGGTTAACCCGCGCGCACCGGGCGTGCGCCGGGGCCGGGCGCGCGCGACCTGGGGGTGGCATATCTCTTGCGGACCTCCCCGCATCCCTTTCGGACCGAAAGTACCGCCATGACCATCAATGTAGACGTCACCGCCAATGTCGTCGGGGGCCTTCCCAAGCAGCTCCTGATCGATGGCAAGTTCGTCCCCGCCCTGTCGGGCCGGACCTTCGAGACCCGCAACCCGGCGACGGGCGAGCTGCTGGCCAACGTCGCCGAGGGCGACGCCGCCGACATCGACCTCGCCGTCGCCGCCGCGCGGCGCGCCTTCACCGGGCCGTGGAGCCGCTTCACCCCGTTCGAGCGCCAGCAATGCCTGCTGCGCTTCGCCGACCTGGTCGAGAAGCACTTCGAATCGCTGGCCCTGATCGACGTGCTCGACATGGGTGCGCCCATCACCTCGATGCATGCGCGCCGCCAGCGCGCGCTCGGCCTGCCGCGCTTCTATGCCGGCATGTGCACGGTGATCCAGGGCGGCACGCTGCCGAACTCCTTCCCGGGCGAGGTGTTTTCCTACACGCTCAAGGAGCCGGTCGGCGTGGTGGGCGCCATCACCCCGTGGAACGCGCCGCTGACCTCGACCATCTGGAAGATCGGCCCGGTGCTGGCGACCGGCTGCACCATGGTGCTCAAGCCCGCCGAGGACGCGCCGCTGACCGCGCTGCGCCTCGGCGAACTGCTGCTCGAGGCCGGCGTGCCGGAAGGCGTCGTCAACATCGTGCCCGGCTTCGGCGACAAGGCGGGCGCCGCGCTCGCCCGCCACATGGACGTCGACAAGGTCGCCTTCACCGGCTCCGACATCACCGGCCGCAAGGTCATCGAGGCCTCGAAGGGCAACATCAAGCGGGTGACGCTGGAGCTCGGCGGCAAGTCGCCGGACGTCATCTTCGCCGATTGCGACATGGACGCGGCCGTCGCCGGCGCCGGCATGGGCGTGTTCGCCAATACCGGGCAGATCTGCTGCGCCGGCACGCGGCTCCTGGTGCAGCGCCCGATCTACCAGGAGTTCGTCGCGCGGGTGAGCGACTATGCGAAGTCGCTCAAGGTCGGCAACGGACTCGACCCGGCGACCCAGATCGGCCCGGTGGTGAACGCCAAGCAGCTCGACCGCGTCAGCGACTACATGGAGATCGGCCTCGGCGAGGGCGCGACCGCCACCACCGGCGGGCGGCGCCTGACCGAGGGCGCCCTGAAGGACGGCTTCTTCTTCGAGCCGACCGTGCTGAGCCGCGTGGACAACACCATGCGCGTCGCCCGCGAGGAGATCTTCGGCCCGGTGGCCGCGGCCATCCCCTTCGACACGCTGGAGGAAGCGGCCACGATCGCCAACGACACGGTGTTCGGGCTCGGCGGCGGCGTGTGGACCAGCAGCGTCACCACCGCCCACCGCATGGCCAAGGCGATCCGCACCGGCACGGTGTGGGTGAACACCTATGGCGGCCTCGACCCGGTGGTCCCGTTCGGCGGCTACAAGACCAGCGGCTACGGGCGCGAGTCCGGCACCGAGCATCTCGACGCCTATCTCGAGACCAAGGCGGTGGTGATGAAGCTCGCCTGAGGGCGGGTCACTTTCGCAGGTTGCGCGGGATGATCCAGCGCACCAGCGCCGTGATGACCAGCGCGCCGCCGATCAGCATGACGAAGGCGGCGCGCATGCCCTGCGTATGGGCGACGAAGCCGACCAGCGGCGGCCCGAACAGGCCGCCGCCATAGGCGATGGTCACGGTCATGGCGATGCCGGCGGTCGGCGCCACTCCCGGCATCCGGCCGCTGAGTGAGAACAGGATCGGCACCATGTTGGCGATGCCGAACCCCGCCACCGCGAAGCCGGGCAGGGCGATCAGCGCCGTGGGCGCCAGCACGATGGCGGCGATGCCGATGATGGCGATCACCGCCGAGACCCGGATCGTCGCCACCTCGCCGTAGCGATGCACGATCCGGTCGCCGCGGAAGCGCCCGATCGCCATGGCGAGCGAGAACGCCGCCACGCCATAGGCCGCCTGCGCCGGCGGGGAGCCGGTGACCTGCACCAGATACAGCGCGCCCCAGTCGATCAGCGCCAGCTCGACGATGAAGGCAAGCACGGTGAGCACGCCGAGGCCGATGATGGTCCGGCTCGGAAGCTGGAACACCGAGGTGCTGTGCGCCTCGCGCACATGGGCTTCGGGAAGCCACAGCCAGGACGAGGCGATCGCGGCGATCGCGATCAGCAGCAGGCTGGCGATGCCGAGCCCGGCGGGTATGCCGAGCCCGGCGCCGATCAGCGCGCCGCCGATCAGCGCCCCCGACACGTTGCCGACGCTGAAGAAGGCGTGGGCGGACGACATGATGGGCCAGCCGAGTTCGCGCTCGAGCGCGGAGACATGGGCGTTGATGCACACGTCGAGGAAACCGAAGCTCAGCCCGATGAGATAGGCCGCGCCCATCAGCAGCGGCATCGACCAGCCCAGCCCCGGCGCGCATATGGCGGCGGCGAAGGCGAGGCCCGCCAGCGCGCCGGAGCGGATCGGCCCGAGGCGCGGGCGCAGCACGCCGGCCGCCGGCATGCCGCACAGGCAGCCGAGCGAGACGCAGAGCAGCACCATGCCGATCTGCGCGTCGTCAAGCCCGGCCCGCACCTTCAGCAGCGGGATGAAGGTCGCCCACACCGTCAGTCCGGCGCCACCCACGAAGAAGATGGCCGACGCGGCCAGACGCGACGCAGCCAGCGCGCGTTCCTCGCGCGTGGCGGAATACTCAATCATGCACGTTCCCAACCGATCTCGACGACGGCGCCGCCGCCTGCCATGCGCCTGCCCCGGCACGATGCGTGCCATTCGACCGCCCGGGCGGCGTCGGCCCCGCATCAACGCCAGCGGCCGGCGAACCGCAACAGGCGCGGGGCGTTCGCGGCAAATTATGCCCGGCGGTCCGCAGAAAACGGGCCGGCCGGGCGATCGGGACCACGCAGGACGTCTCGCCGTTGCGCGGCGTGTCGCAGAATCTCAGGCGTGGCTTGAGAAAGCGGGCGCGCCCCGGCGCGAAACCGCGCCGCCGGTCGCGGACCGGGACTTGCTAGCGGGTCCCGCGCGGCGCGATCGCGCCCGTGGCAGGGAGAGCGGCATGTACGACTATGTGATCGTCGGCGGCGGATCGGCCGGCTGCGTGCTGGCGGCCCGGCTGTCGGAGGACCCGGCCGTCTCGGTGCTGCTGCTGGAGGAGGGGCCGCGCGACCTGTTCCCCTCCATCCACCTGCCGGCGATGGTCTACCGCACCGCCACCGGCAGTCTCCTGCAGCGCATCGCCTGGGAGCCGGCCAACGGGGCGTCGTCCGGCACGCCGGCGCCGCACATGGTGCAGGCGCGCGTGCTCGGCGGCGGCAGCTCGGTCAACGCGATGGTGTATGTGCGCGGCATTCCCTCCGATTTCGACGGCTGGGCGGCGCAGGGCGCGACGGGCTGGGACTATGCCGGCGTGCTGCCGTTCTTCCGCAGGGCGGAGAGCAACGACACCTTCTCCGACGCCGCGCACGGCACGGACGGCCCGCTCTGGGTGTCGAGCCAGCCCTCGCCGCACCCGCTCGCCAAGGCGTGGCTGAAGGCGTGCCAGGAGTTCGGCATCCCTCCGACCGCCGACTTCAATGCCGGGATGCAGACCGGCTGCGGCCTCTACCAGATCACCGCGCGCGACGGGCGACGCGCCTCGAGCGCCGTCACCTACCTCAAGCCGGCACGGCGCCGGCCGAACCTCACCGTGCGCACCGGTTGCCGGGCGACGCGCATCCTCCTCGACAAGGGGCGGGCGCGGGGCGTCGAGTACCTCGCGCGCGGGCGGCGGCGCGAGGTCGCGCAGGCCTCGCGCGAGGTGATCCTCTCGGCCGGCGCCCTGCAGTCGCCGCGCCTGCTGCTGCAGTCCGGCATCGGGCCGGCCGACCATCTGCGCCGGGTCGGCGTGGAGGTACAGCAGGAGCTTCCTGGCGTCGGGCGCGGCCTTCAGGATCACATGGACGTCTACATCGTCCACGAGCTCGACGGGATCGAGAGCTACGACGCCTATCGGCGGCTCGACCGCAAGCTGATGGCGGGGCTGCAATGGCTGCTGTTCCGGCGCGGCCCGCTGTGCTCCAACCTGATCGAGGCGGGTGCGTTCTGGTGGGGCGACGCGCAGAGCGCCGAGCCCAACCTGCAGTTCCATTTCCTGCCCGGCACCGGGATCGAGGAGGGCGTGGCGACGGCGCGCGGCTGCGGTTCGACGCTGAACATCTGCCTCACCCGCCCGCGTTCGCGCGGCGTGGTCGAGCTGACCTCGGCCGATCCGCTCGCCCCGCTCAGGGTGGCGCCGAACTATTTCGCCGAGCCCTACGACCTCGACTGCATGGCCGAGGGGGTGCGGCTCGGGCAGGAGATCATGGCGCAGCCCTCCATGGCCGGCCGGCTGGCGTGCGAGCAGCTGCCCGGGCGGGTGCTGCGCACGGTGGAGGAGCGGCGGGAATATGTGAGGGAGCGCGCGCAGGGGGCGCTGCACCCGGTCGGCACCTGCCGGATCGGCACCGACGACGACGCGGTGGTCGATCCGCAGCTCCGGCTGCGCGGCATCGTCGGCCTCAGGGTCGCCGACGCCTCGGTGATGCCCTCCGTCCCCTCGGGCAACACCAATGCCTGCGCCATCATGATCGGCGAGAAGGCGGCCGAGCTGATCCGCGGCGCCCCCGCGCCCTGACGCTGCGGCGCTGTCGCGGCGCCTTGCCGGTCGCGATTTCTCGTTTCCGCCGCGGCCTGAGATTCCCTGCGACAGGACGCGCCCATCCGCCACTGCCGATATTTCTAAGGGATTGATATTTATCAAGGATATTTCAGAAAATCGCAGTGGCACACCTCTTGCTGTCACCTCCCCCCGGAAGTCCGCGGCTCCATCACGCACAAAACCAACCAGGGGAACAGCATGGTCGATACGCCTCACGGGCGCCCGTTCGGGAGCCCCAACATATTCCGCAACGACGTCCTGTCCCGTCGCGGCTTCCTCGGCACGAGCCTGGCGCTCGGCGCAGGGGCGACGCTCGGCAGCTGGCCGGGCCCGATGCCCGCGCAGGCCGCGGTCGGCGGCGACCTGAAGATCATGGCGTGGGAGGGCTTCACGCTCGACAACGAGCTGAAGGGCTGGCGCGAGGCGAACAACGTCCAGGTCGATGCGGCGATCATCAGCACGCAGGACGACGTCCACGCCAAGCTGATCGGCGGCAGCCCGGTGCGGCTCGACCTCGCCGAGTATTCGCAGGGCTTCGAGCACTTCTATGTCGACGAGCTGAAGATCGTGAAGCCGCTCGACATCGCCAAGGTGCCGAACTTCACGCCCGAGAACATCCAGCCCGAATTCTACAACGCGCCGACCTGGTACTGGAACGACACCCACTACGCCATTCCGTGGGTCTGGGGCCTCAACGCGCTGGTCTACAATCCGGAGATGACCCAGCCCATCAAGTCCTACAAGGACCTGCTGGCGCCGGAGCTCAAGGGCAAGCTGACCTTCTGCGACGACACCATCGCCACCTGGCCGATGATCGCGCGCATCGCCGGGCTGGGGCCGAAATTCCCGAACCTCACCAAGGACGAGATGAAGACGGCCTTCGAGGGCCTCGGTCCCTATCGCGACCAGTGCCGCGTTTTCGGCTCCTCCAATGGCGACGTGATCTCGCTGTTCTCCTCCAAGGAGATCGCCGCCTGCTTCTGCGTGTGGAGCGGCACGCCGGTGGAGACCGCCAAGCGCGGCGTGAAGACCATCTACGCGGTGCCGGAGGAAGGCGCGGTGATGTGGTGCGACGCGTGGTTCATGCCGATCAGCGCGCAGAACATGGACACCGGCTACGCCTTCATGAACGAGGCCATCAGCGCCAAGGTGCAGGCCGAGGTCTGCAAGGCGGTGACGGGCGGCGCGGTGAACAAGCACGCGCCGGAGCTGATGGACGCCCATACGCGCGCGTTGTTCGACTACAGCGACCTCCAGCAGGTGTTCAAGAAGTCGCCGCTGCAGGGCCAGCCGCCGCGCACCTCCGACGTCTACGCCACCTATGACGAGTGGACGCAGGCCTGGACCGACTTCAAGTCCTCGTTCTGATCAGGCCGAACCGCGACCAGAGGAGACCGTGCCGGAGATGCTGAAGGGAAGTCGGCGTGAGGCAATGGGATTGGCGCTCGTCACTCCCTCCTTCCTTTTTCTGCTCGTGTTCTTCATCGTCCCGGCAGCTCTCCTGTTCGTCTGCAGCTTCTGGTTGGCCCACTCGTTCCGGCTGATCCCGGCCTTCAGCTTCGACAATTACAGCCGGGCGCTCTCAGCGTCCGGCTTCTACGTGCTGACCTGGAACGCGCTCAAGAACGGCCTGTGCACGGCGGCGTTCACCGTCGCGCTCAGCTTTCCCACCGCCTATTTCATCGTCTACCGCACGCGCGGAAACCTGCTGTTCTACCTGATCCTGGTGTCCTGGTTCTCCAGCTATCTGGTGCGCATCTACGCCTGGCGCGTGATCCTGGGTTCGAACGGGCTGATCAACACCACGCTGATGCAGCTCGGGCTGATCGACCACCCGATCGAGGTGCTGCTGTTCAGCCCCTTCGCGACCATCCTCACCCTGATCCACATCATGCTGCCCTTCGGGCTGCTGCTGCTGGTCTCGGCGCTGCGCGACGTGCGGCGCGAATATATCGAGGCCGCGCGCGACCTCGGCGCCAGCCCGTTCGAGGTGCTGACCCGGGTGATGCTGCCCATGTGCTACAAGGGCATCATCGGCGCCTTCATGTTCACCTTCGTCATCTCGGCGGGGGACTTCGTGACGCCGCAGCTCCTGGGCGGACGCGAGGGGATGACGACCGGCATCCTCATCGCCAACCAGTTCCGCTCCTCCGGCAACTGGCCGTTCGGCGCCGCCATGGCCTTCCTCCTGCTCGCGGCCTTCCTGCTGGTCTACTTCGTCTTCGTGCGGCTGTTGCACCTGCTGCGGCTCGCCCCGGGGCGCCGTTTCCACGATTGATCCGCGACGTTCCGGCCCACGGAGGTCTCATGCTGAGAATCTATGTCTGGCTCTACGTGGCGTTCCTCTACGCGCCGATCGCGATCATCACGCTGTTCAGCTTCCACAGCTCGCCGAGCCTGACCTTCCCGTTCGAGGGCTTCAGCCTGCGCTGGTACGCGCGGATCTTCACCAACACGACCTTCATGGATTCGCTGTGGAACAGCATCCTGGTCGGCACCGCCACCGCCGCCACCACCACCGTGCTCGGCTCGCTCACCGCGCTCGGCCTGGCCCGGCTGAAGGGGCGCGTGCAGACGCTGTTCGGGCTGCTCTCCTTCGGGCCGGTGGCGCTGCCGGGCCTGTTCCTCGGCATCGCGCTGGTGATGCTGTTCTCGCAGATCGGCCTCGCGCGGTCGCTGTTCACCGTGACCATCGCGCATGTGCTGTTCACGCTGCCGTTCTTCCTCGAGGCGGTGCGCTCGCGGATCGAGTATTTCGACCTTTCGCTCGAGGAGGCCGCGCGCGATCTCGGCGCCACGCCGGCGCAGGCGTTCCGGCTGGTCACGCTGCCGATCATCGGCCCGACCATCGGCGGCGCGGCGATCCTCTCCTTCGCCCTGTCCTTCGACGAATTCATCATCACCGTCTTCGTCAGCGGCAACAACACGACGCTGCCGCTGACCATCTGGTCGATGATGCGCCGCGCCGTCAGCCCGGACATCAACGCGGCGTCGGTCCTCTCCCTCTCGCTGTCGATCGGCATCATCCTGCTCGGCGGACTGCTGGTCTGGTACCAGCGGCGATCGGCCCTGAACGCTCGTGCCAAGGACATCCAGGAATGACCGCTTCCAACATCGTCGAGCTCTACGGCGTCACCAAGGCCTTCGGCGCGCTCACGGTCCTGCACGACATCGATCTCAACATCGTCGAGGGTGAGATTCTCACCCTTCTCGGCCCCTCCGGTTGCGGCAAGACCACGCTGATGCGCATCATCGCCGGCTTCGAGCCGACGACGCACGGGCGGGTCATCATCAAGGGCGCGGACGTCTCCAACCTGCCGCCCGACCGGCGGCCGGTGAACATGGTGTTCCAGCGCTACGCGTTGTTTCCCCATCTCGACGTGTTCGACAACGTCGCCTTCGGCCTCCGGCTGAAGAAATGGCCGAAGGACCGCATCCGCGAGGTGGTGCGGAACATGCTGCAGCTGGTGCAGCTCGGCGACTACGGCAACCGCTGGATCCACGAATTGTCGGGCGGCCAGGCGCAGCGCGTCGCGCTGGCGCGCGCACTCGTCAACTCGCCCTCGGTGCTGCTGCTCGACGAGCCGCTCGCCGCGCTCGACCTGAAGATCCGCCACCACATGCTGGCCGAGCTCAAGCGCATCCACCAGGAGACCGGGACCACCTTCATCTATGTGACGCACGACCAGGACGAGGCGACCATCCTCTCGGACCGGATCGTGCTGATGAATGGGGGCCGCATCGAGCAGATCGGCACGCCGGAGGAGATGTATGCCCATCCACGCTCGCTGTTCTGCGCCCGCTTCCTCGGCGAGACCAACATCCTCGACGGCGCGGTGCGGGCCTGCGAGAGCGAGGTGACCTATGTCGACCTCGGCACGGGCACGGTGAAGGTGCCGACCAACGGCACCGCGCTCGCGGTCGGCCAGAAGGTCTCGCTCGCCATCCGGCCCGAGGCGCTGCAGGTGTGCCGGCGCGCCCAGCCCGCCGCGACGGAGGGTGACGCCAACGCGCTGGAAGGCACGGTCGAGGACGTCGTCTTCATGGGCAGCCGGGTGCTCTATTCGATCCGCACCCCGGTCGAGACGCTCAAGTACCAGGCCACCCGCTCGGTCGACGGCGTCATGCTGGCCCAGGGCGAGGAGGTGCGCGCCTGCTGGCGGCCGGAGGCGGCGGTGCTGCTCACCCACTGACGGCGCCGGCGGTCTCACGCAGGAGAAACGTCTCATCGCGCCGGCGTCTCACGGGTGCCGTACCGGAATCCCTCGATCGATCTACCTCTCTGATTCAAAGCACTTTTTTCCGCTGGCACGGCGCTTGCGCCAGAGAGGCAGGCGGCGCGCAAGGCCGCAGGGGACGCCCCGGCGGGGCCGTCATTGGTGACACAACAGCGATGGGGCCGGTCCGCGCCGGGCCGGGAATCGCGCCAGGGAGAGGCAGATGGATCTCGGGCTTTTCATGCAACCGCTTCACAACCCGGAGCGGAGCATCACCGACATGCTGGCCGAGGACCGCCAGGCGGCCATTCTCGCCGACAAGCTCGGCTATGCCGAGGTCTGGGTCGGGGAGCACTACTCGTCCAGCATCGAGCCCATCGTGAACCCGCTCCAGTTCTTCGCCTCGCTGATCGACGTGACGGCGAATATCAAGTTCGCGACCGGCGTGCTGGCGCTGCCCCAGCACCATCCCGCCAAGATCGCCGGCGACGTGGCGCAGTTCGACCATCTGAGCCGGGGGCGGCTCATCATGGGCATCGGCCCGGGCGGGCTCGCCAGCGATTTCGAGCTGTTCGGCATCATGGACAAGAACCGCGCCGACATGCTGGTCGATTCGATCGACATCATCCATCGGATCTGGGCCTCGGACGCGCCCTACGACATCAAGGGCAAGTACTGGCACGTCAAGATCGAGGAGACCGTGGTGCCCAAGCTCGGCTTCGGCCCGATGGCCAAGCCCTACCAGAAGCCCTATCCGGAGGTCGCCATCTCGGCGATGACGCCCAATTCCGGCAGCGCCCGGCAGGCGGGCCTGCACGGCTGGGGCTTCGCCTCGGCCAACTTCATCCAGGACTGCTGGGTGAAGTCGCACTGGGAGCAGTACGTCATCGGCTCGGAGCAGGCGGGCCGCAAGCCGGACCGCAAGAAGTGGCGCGTGGCCCGCTCGATCCTCGTCACCGGCACCGATGCCGAGGCGGCCGAGTATCTGGCGAGCGAGGGCAACGCCTATCGCTGGTACTACGACTTCGTGCTCGACGACATGCGCACCTACGACATCCTGCCGGTGCTGAAGCGCGACCCCTCGATGAGCGACGCGGAGGTGACGCTGAAATACTGCATGGACACGATGATCATCGCCGGCTCGCCCGCGAGCGTGCTCGATCAGCTGGTGGCGCTGGTCGACTATCTCGGCGGGCCGTTCGGCACGCTGCTGCAGGGCTTCAAGGAATGGGACAAGCCGGCGCTGCAGCAGAACTCGATGCGCCTGCTGGCGCAGGACGTGATGCCGAAGCTGCGCGACTACTGCGCCTCGAAGGCCGCCGCATGACGATCGTTGGCGCGGGGGCCAGAGCCGGGATGCCGGAAGCCGCGATCGCGGCCTTCCGCGCAGGCCCGCGCGCCACTTCCCCGCGCGCCACTTCCCCGCGCGCCACTTCCCCGCGCACCGCCCACGCCGCGTTCGCCACGACGGGGGAGGAACGGCTTCCGGGCGGACGCTTTCCCTCCTGGTGGCTGAACGAGGCGCTGGAGAGCGAGGGGCCGGTGCGTCCCTGCCCGACGCTGTCCGGCATGGTGCGCACCGACATCGCCATCGTCGGTGGCGGCTTCACCGGGCTGTGGGCGGCGCTGGCGCTGCGCGAGCGCCGGCCCGACCTGTCGGTGACGCTGATCGAGCGCGAGATCTGCGGTGCCGGCGCCAGCGGCAAGAATGCGGGCAAGGTCCACGGCTACTGGTCGTCGCTGCCGCGCCTCGCCCGGCTGCTGGGGCCCGACGACGCCTGGGAGATGGCGCGCCTCGGCTCGTGCGCGCAGGCGGCGATCCGTGCCTTCGCCCGGGATTGCGGGCATGACCTGTGGTGGCGCGAGGGCGGCGGGCTCAAGGTCTCCGCCGCGCCGGCGCAGGACCGCGCCGTCACGGAGGCGGCGCGTGCCATGGCCGCCCTCGGCGCCGGGCACCAGGCGCGCCTGCTCTCGCACGCCGAGGTCGCCGGCATCTGCGAGGCGCCGGCGTTCCGGGCCGGCATCTACTATCCCGAGGAGGCGACGGTCCACCCGGCGCGGCTGGTGCGGGCGCTGTGCGCGGCGGCGCTGGCGGCGGGCGTGCAGATCCACGAGCACACGCCGATGACCGGGCTCGACCGCGCCGCGCCCAGCCGGATCTCCACGCCCGGCGGCGAGATCGTCGCCGATGCGGTGATCCTCGCGAGCAATGTCGGCCAGCTCGGGCAGGACGAGCTTGCCCGCCGCTTCATGGCGTTCTCCAGCTACGCGATGATGACCGGGCCGGCGCCCGAGCGGCTCGCCGGCATCGGCTGGACATCGGACATCAGCATCGTCGATGCGCGCTCCTTCCTGCACTATTTCCGCCGCACCCCCGACGGGCGCGTGCTGATGGGCTCCGGCTCCGGACCGATCGCCTATGGCGGCCATGTCGAGGCCGCGGCGATGACCGGCGACGCGGCCTCCTTCACGCGCACCGCGCGCGGCCTCGCCCGCCTGCTGCCAGCGCTGGCGGACGTGCCGGTGGCCGGGCGCTGGGGCGGGGCCATCGACGTGTCGTCCGACCGCTTCCCCTTCGCCGGGCTGCTGGAGCGCGGGCGCGTCGCCTACGGGCTCGGCTATTCCGGGCACGGGGTCAATCCGAGCTGGATCATCGGCCAGTGCCTCGCCTCGCTGGTGCTGGGGCAGGCCGACGAATGGACCCGCTCGCCCTTCTGCGCCCGCCGGCTGCCGGCACTGCCGCCCGAGCCGGCGCGCTATCTCGCCGGCTGCGCCATAAGGCGGGCCATCCTCGCCTGCGAGGATGCGGAGGAGGAGGGGCGGGCCCCACCGGCCGCCGCCCGCGCCATCGCCGCGCTGCCGCGCCTGCTCAATCTCACGATCGGAACGCGTTGACGGAGCCAAGATGACCAACGGCACATGCGACTACATCGTCGTCGGCGGCGGCTCCGCGGGCTGCACCATCGCCGCGCGCCTGTCGGAGGACGCGGACGCCTCGGTGGTGCTGTTCGAATCCGGCCCGTCGGACAGCAGCCCGTTCATCCACATGCCGGTCACCTACTACAAGACCCAGCGCATGCTGCGCCGGCTCCAGCTCGAGCCGCTGACGCACCAGTTCAACATGACGCCGACCACCGGGCAGGCGCGTGTGCTGGGCGGGGGCAGCTCGGTCAACGCCATGGTCTATATCCGCGGCTGCCCGGAGGATTACGACCGCTGGGAGGCCTCCGGCGCCGACGGCTGGTCCTATCGCGAGGTGCTGCCCTATTTCCGCAAAGCCGAATCCAACGAGAGCCTCTCCGGCGAGGCGCACGGCACCGAAGGCCCGCTCTCGGTCTCCGACCAGCGCTACACCAGCCCGCTGACCAAGGAATGGCTGAAGGCGTGCCAGGAGGCGGGCCTGCCCTACAACACCGACTTCAATTCCGGCCGGCAGGCCGGCTGCGGGCTCTACCAGGTGACGATGCGCGACGGCCGGCGGTGCAGCGCGGCGGTGGCCTATCTAAAGCCGGCGCGCGGGCGGGCCAATCTGACCGTGCTCACCGGCAAGCCGGTGGTGCGCATCCTCGCCGAGAAGGGGCGGGCGGTCGGCGTCGAATATCGCGACGGGCGGGAGCGCAAGGTGTTGAGGGCCGAGCGCGAGGTGATCGTCAGCGCCGGCGCGATCGGCTCGCCGCGCCTGCTGCTGCTCTCCGGCATAGGCCCGGCCGACGACCTGAAGGGCGTGGGCGTCGAGGTGAAGCAGGACCTGCCCGGTGTCGGGCAGAACCTGCAGGACCACACCGACTGCTTCCTGATCTACGACCTCAACGGCCCCTACAGCTACGACAAGTACAAGAAGTTGCGCTGGCAGGCGGTGGCGGGGCTGGAATACGCCCTGTTCCGTACCGGGCCGGTGACCTCCAATGTCTGCGAGGGCGGCGCCTTCTGGTGGGGCGACAGCGCCGACCCGCTGCCGGACCTGCAGTACCACTTCCTCGCCGGCGCCGGGGTGGAGGTGGGTGTCGACGGCACGCCGAGCGGAAACGGCTGCACGCTCAACGTATATGGCTGCCGCCCGCGTTCGCGCGGCACTGTGAGCCTGCGCTCGGCCGACCCCTCGGTGCCGCTGAAGATCGACCCGCGCTATCTCGCCGACCCGCACGATGTCGAGGTGCTGATCGAGGGGGTGAAGAAGGGCGAGGAGATCATGTCGAAGCCCTCCATCGCCAAATACATCAAGGCCTCGCACAAGCCGTCCGGGCCGCTGCGGACCCATGCCGACTATGACGAGTATGTACGTCGCGAGACGCAGGGCGCGCTGCACCTGTCCGGCGCCTGCAAGATGGGGACGGACCCGATGGCGGTGGTCGATCCGCAGCTTCGCGTGCACGGCGTCGACGGGCTGAGGGTGGCCGATTCCTCGATCATGCCGTTCGTGGTCTCGGGCAACCTCAACGGACCCACCATCATGATCGGCGAACGGGCGGCGGATTTCATCCGCGGCAACAGGGGTTGAGGGACAGCATGTCTTCGGAACGCCAGAGCGACGTTGTCATCGTCGGGGCCGGCATCGTCGGGCTGTGCGCCGGGCTGCTGCTGCAGCGCGCGGGCCGGTCGGTCACCATCGCCGATCCGCTGCCGCCGGGCACGGCCACCTCCTACGGCAATGCCGGGCTGCTCAGCGCCGGCACCAACATGCCCGCCGCACTGCCCGGCATCTGGCGCAACGTGCCGAAATGGCTGCTCGACCGGCAGGGGCCGCTGGCGGTGCGCTATTCCTACCTGCCGAAGGCCGCGCCGTGGCTGGCGAAATGGATCCTCGCCAGCGGCACCTCGACCGTTCATGCGGCGTCCGACGCGCTGCGGGCGCTGCACAAGGACACGATGGATGCCTATCGCGAGGTCCTCGGCCCCGAGCCCTTCGCCGACCTGATCCGCACCGAGGGCAGCCTCAACGTCTTCTACAATGACGCGCCGGGGCGGAACGAACTGTTCATCCGCCACCTCATCGCCCGTCACGGCATCGCGATCGACGAGCTCGACCATGCCGACCTCAAGGAGATGATGCCGGAGATCGGGCCGATCGCCCAGCGCGGGCTGTTCTTCCCCCATAATGGCTGGACCGTGAATCCCGGCCGGCTGGCCGCGACCGTGGCGCGGCTCTTCGCCGAGGCCGGCGGCAGGATGGTGTCGCAGAAGGTGCTGTCGGTGCGGCCCATGGAGGGAGGCATCGAGCTGTTCGGCAATCTCGGCGACTGGCGGGCCGACACGGTCATCCTCGCCGCCGGCGCCTGGACCGGGCGGCTGCTCCACCCGCTGGGGGTGAAGCTGCCGATGGAGACCGAGCGCGGCTACCACCTGATGCTCGAGGACGCCAACATCTCGCCCCGGCTGCCGCTGCTGCTGCGCGACGGCGGCCTCGCGATCACGCCGATGGAGGAGGGACTGAGGCTGGCGGGAACGGTGGAGATCGCCGGGCTCGACGCGCCGCCGGACGAAAAGCGCGCACGCCAGCTGCTCGACCGCGCGCGGCAGGTGTTTCCGACGCTGCGCAGCGCCTCGTATCGCAAATGGCTGGGCTTCCGCCCGTCCCTGCCCGACAGCGTCGCCGCCATCGGCCCGGTGCCGGGCATGCGGGGCCTGTTCGTCGCCGCCGGCCACGGCCATACCGGCATCGTCGGCGCCAGCACGACGGCCCGCCTCGTGCGCGACCTCGTCACCGGCGCGGCGCCGGTCATCGATCCCGCCCCCTACAGCCTGACGCGGTTCAATCGCGGGGGCCGGTGAACGGGAGCGGGGCGCTAGCCGCGGCGGGTGATGCCGTGCGCCTTGAGGCGGCGGTAGAGCGTCGCCCGGCTCATGCCGAGATTGTGCGCGGCGGCCGCCACGTCGCCGCGACAGGCATTGATGTTGTCGAGGATCGCCGCGCGCTCCGCCTCGTCGAGCCGCGCCCGCACGTCGGCGGAGGGGCCGGCCGGTGCCCGCGCCTCGGGCTGCGCGTGGAGCGGGTCGGGCGGCATGGCCGGAACGGTGAGGAGGAGATCGTGCGGCTCGATCAGCTTGCCCTCGGCGAGCGAGACCGCACGGCTGACCACGAGGTAGAGCTCGCGCAGATTGCCCGGCCAGCTGTGCTGCAGCAGGATCCGCCGCGCCGCCGGCGCCACCCGCACGCCGAGCCGGCCGGCGGTGCAGGCGATGCAGGCGTCGATCACCGCCTCCTTGTCCGCCCGCTCCCGCAACGTCGGCACGTGGATGATGACGCCGGCCAGCCGGTAGTAGAGGTCGGCCCGGAACGCGCCGTCGGCGATGCGCTGCTCCAGCCGGTGGTTGGTGGCGGCGATCACCTGGACGTCGACCTTGCGGATCTTGCCCGAGCCGAGCGGGGCGACCTCGCCCGATTCCAGCACCCTCAGCAGGCGGGTCTGCAGGTGCGGGGGCATGTCGCCGATCTCATCGAGGAAGAGCGTGCCGCCATGGGCCTGCACGAAGCGCCCGGCCGAGCCCTCCTTGCGTGCACCGGTGAACGCGCCGCCGGCATAGCCGAACAGCTCGCTCTCGATCAGCGTCTCGGGCATCGCCGCGCAGTTGAGGGCGACGAAGGGCTGGGCGGCGCGCGGGGATTCGGCGTGGTAGGCGCGCGCCAGCGTGTCCTTGCCGACGCCGGTCTCGCCGAGCAGCAGGATCGGCAGGCCGGTGCGGCTGAGCCGGCGCAATATGTCGACGCTGCGGGTCATGCGCGGCTCGGCGCCGGCCCACTGGTCGAGCGTGACGCCGCCCGCCTCGGCAGCCCCGGCGGCCGCCCGAGCGGGGGCCGGGCGGGCACGCGGCGCGGCGTTGGGCGCGCTCGGGCCGTAGACGTAGCCGCGCAGCTCCGTGCCGTCGAGGCGGGTCAGGCGCATCGGCAGCGACGGGCCGGGATCGTTGCGGATCGCGGCCGGGTCGCGGGCGAACAGGCGCCACAGCGAGAAGGGTGAGAAATCGGTGCGCGGCAGCTTCAGGAAGGCGCGCGCGGCGACGTCGGCGCCGACGACGGCGTGGTCGGCGTCGACCGCCAGCAGGCAGGGCTCCCCGTCCGGCTTCCACAGCTTGAGGATGGTGCGCTCGCCATGGCTGCGCCGGAAGATCGCCTCCGAGAGCCGCTCGGCGGACTTGCGGACCACCTCCAGCGCGATGGCGTGGGTCTCGCGCTGGAGCGAGGGATTGCGCACGGTGACGTTGAGCGCGGCCCAGAGCGAGGCGTCGGGCGCGAACAGCGGCACCGCCGCGCAGGACATCTCGATGAAGTCCTCGAAGAAGTGCTCGTCCTGATAGACCGAGGTCACCGCGCCGTCGCGCAGGCAGGTGCCCACGCCGTTGGTGCCGGCGAAGCGTTCGGTCCACACCGAGCCGGGGCGCTCGGTGTCCGAATAGAAACGCGAGGAACGGTCGGCCCGCTCGGCGAGGGTGAGGCCGTCGGCATTGGTCAGCGTCACGCAGTAGCCGATCTTGCCGACCACGGAATAGAGGAAGTCGACCTCCTCATAGGCGAAGACCAGCTTGTCCTCGAGCGCCTCGCGCGCCGTGTTGATCTCGCGGTGGCTGACAAGGGGGATCGGTCCGCAGCGGCCGGGCTCGAGCCCGTATTCCTCGACGCAGCGCGACCAGGACCGGTAGGGGAAGTCCTGCCCGAGCGGCAGCCGGCCCGGCCCGAGGCGCACCGCCTCCAGTATCTTTCGACCGTGATGCATCATGACGCTCGATCCCGCTCTGTAGGTGAGCCATTCGGGTCGACGGCGCGGTGCGCGCCAGCGCCGGCTCACATCCGAAGCTGCGTGACAGCAGCCAGGTCCCTGGCAGACGAACCGGATTCCCGTTCGGCTTTCCGGCGCACGATTTGACCCATAATGCGGCACGCCCAAATTCATAGCAAGATGAATATGGCGATCGTCATTCGCGATGTCGTGCCTCGAGACGTGCCACGCTTTTCTCATTCCTGAGAACAATCTGTCTCACGAGTGAGAAGTAATGAAATAAAGAATTATGCTATACTTAACGTGTTCGCCAACATATCGTAGCGCTGTATCCAGCATAAGCCGATAAGCTTTCAGTCAAGCGTGCAGGTCTATGGAAGTCGACTATATCGTGATCGGGTCCGGCTCGGGCGGCAGCGCCGTCGCCGGACGTCTCGCGGAGCAGGACGGCGCGCGCGTGCTGGTGCTGGAGGCGGGCGGGTCGGATCGCCGCCTGCCGGTGCTGATGCCGGCCGCGACCTATCTCTACGCGATCGGCAACCCCGCCTTCGACTGGCGGCTGACCTCGGCGCCCGACCCCTCGCGCAACGGGCGCACCGACTACATGCCGCGCGGCAAGGTGCTCGGCGGCTCCAGCTCGATCAACGGCATGCTCTATGTACGCGGCCAGCCGGAGGATTTCGATGGCTGGGCGGCGGATGGCTGCCCCGGCTGGGACTTCGCCAGCGTGCTGCCCTATTTCAGGCGGGCGGAGGCGAACGAGAACGGCGGCAGCGACATCCACGGCGCCGACGGGCCGCTCAGCGTGGAGAACCTGCGCACCTCGCACCCGCTGTCGGAGGCGTTCCTGCGCGCCGGCGTCGAGCGCGGGCTCGCCGAGACGGCCGACCTCAACCGCCCGCCGCAGCAGGGCATCGGCTTCGTGCAGGCCACGCAGCGCCGCGGCTGGCGGTGCAGCTCCGCGCGCGCCTATCTCTGGCGCCGCCGCCCCAACCTCACCGTTCTCACCAACGCGCATGCCCGCCGCGTACTGTTCGAGGGCAAGCGGGCGAGCGGGGTCGAGTTCGAGCGCGGTGGGCGGGTCGTCACGGCGCGGGCGGCGAAGGCGGTGGTGCTGGCGGCCGGCGCGTTCGGCTCGCCGCAGCTCTTGATGCTCTCGGGCGTCGGGCCGCAGGCGCAGCTGCGCACCCACGGCATCGACGTGGTGCACGACCTGCCCGGCGTCGGCGAGAACTTCCACGACCATCCCGGCACCAGCCACATCGTCTGGGTCGACCAGCCGACCTACAATGTGCAGCACACGCTGTTCCACGCGCTCCTCTATGGTGCGCAGTGGCTGTTCGCCGGGCGCGGGCCGGGAACGACGCCCGACACCCATGTGCTGGCCTTCCTGCGCTCCGATCCCGACCTGCCGCGCTGCGACCTGCAGTATCACTTCACGCCGGTGGGCTACGATCTCACCGACACCGGCCCGATCCTGTTCGACCGGCCGGCGGTGACGGCGCTGAACAACATCCACCGGCCCTGGTCGCGCGGTCATGTCCGGCTGCGCAGCGCCGATCCGAAGGCGCCCGCGGCGATCCAGCCGAACCTTCTCGGCGACGCGCGCGACGTCGCGACCCTCGTCGCAGGCGGATGCAAGCTGCGCAGCATCTTCCAGTCGCCGGCCATGGCCCGCCACGTGCTCGGCGAGTTCAAGCCGGGCGACGAGGTGCGCAGCGACGACGAATGGGCGGACTATGTCCGCTCCACCGCGATCGGCATCTATCACCCCGCCGGCACCTGCAAGATGGGCAGCGACCCGATGGCGGTGGTGGACGAGACGCTGAAGGTGCGCGGCCTCGCCAATCTCTACGTCGCCGACGCCTCCATCATGCCGGTCATCGTCAGCGGCAACCTCAACGCGAACTGCATCATGATCGGCGAGCGATGCGCCGACTTCGTAAGGGCGGCCTGAACCATGGCTTCATCACCACGGACGAACGGGCGGCGCACCGTCGCCGTCATCGGCGGCGGCGCGGTGGGCGTCGCGACGGCGAGCTTCCTCCTGCGCGACGGCCACGACGTGGTGCTGATCGAGCGAGGTGGCATCGGCGAGGGCGCCTCGTTCGGCAATGCCGGCTGCCTCAACCCGTCATCGGTGGTGCCGATGTCGATGCCCGGCACGCTGGCCAAGGTGCCGGGCTATCTGATCGACCCGCTGGGTCCGCTGTCGATTCGCTGGCGCTACCTGCCCACGCTCGCCCCCTGGCTCGCCCGCTTCGTGCGGGCCGGCACGCGGGCGCGGGTGGAGGCGCAGGCGCGCGCGCTGAAGCCGCTGCTCTACGATTCCTACGGCGCCTGGCTGCCGCTGGTGCGCCATGCCGGCGCCGAGGGGCTGATCCTGCGGCAGGGGCATCTGGTGGTCTACCGCACCGAGCAGGACTTCGCCGGCGATGCGCTCGGCTACCAGCTGCGCCGCGACAACGGGATCACGTTCGACGTGCTGCGCGAGGACGAGCTGTGGCAGTTCGAGCCCAGCATCTCGCACGACTATACGATCGGTGTGCTGTTCCAGCAGAACGGCCACACGGTGAACCCGAACCGACTCGTGCGAACCGTCGCCGAGGCCTTCCAGCGCGATGGCGGGCGGATTCTCGCCGCCGAGGCGAAGGGCTTCCTGCGCGAGGGGGCGACGCTGAGAGGCATCGAGACCGATGCCGGCGCGATTCCGGCGGATGCCGCGGTGGTCGCGGCCGGTGCCCATTCGCGCCGGCTGGCCACGAGCCTCGGCGACGACGTCCCGCTCGACACCGAGCGCGGCTACCACGTGCTGATCGCCGACCCCGAGACCGCACCGCGCCTGCCGATCCTCGACGCCAGCGCCAAATTCGTCTCGACTCCGATGGAGACCGGGCTGCGCCTCGCCGGCACGGTCGAGTTCGCCGGGCTGGACGCGCCGCCCAACTGGCAGCGGGCGGACTATCTGCTCACGCTCGGGCGCCGGCTGTTCCCGGGCCTCGCCGCGCATTACCCGGAAGGGCGGGTGTCGCGCTGGATGGGCTTCCGCCCCAGCATGCCCGACTCGCTGCCGGTGATCGGCCGCGCCAGCCAGTGCCCCGACGTCGCCTACGCCTTCGGCCACGGCCATGTCGGCCTCGCCGCGGGCGCGCGCACCGGGCAGGCGGCGGCGGACCTGATCGCCGGGCGGGCGCCGGCCTTCGACCTCACCCCCTTCGCGCCGACCCGGTTCTGACGCAAGGCCGCGGATGCGTCCGGGCGCCGGCGTGTTCGCATCCGCGTGGCGGCTTTCTCCGCGATGAGACGCGGTGTCTCGCATGGCTACGACGATGCGGTGATAATTCATATATTTCAATTAATTAGGCAAATGGCACAGCCCTTGCCGAGAAAGGCGCGATCGGCCACGCGCCGGTCGCAGTCAAGGGAGTCCGGTCGTGCTGCTTTCCTTCTTCATGATGCCGCTTCACTCGGTCCAAAGGGACTATGCCACCTCGCTGCGGGAGGACATCCAGGCCTTCAAGCTCGCCGACGAACTCGGCTTCGAGGAAGGCTGGATCGGAGAGCACTACTCGGCTTCCATCGAGCAGATCTCCTCGCCGCTGATGTTCCTGGCGCACATGGCGCCGCAGACCAAGCGCATCAAGCTCGGCACCGGCGTCATGACGCTGCCGCTCTATCATCCGGTGATGGCGGCCGCGCATATCGCGCTGCTCGACCACCTCGCCCCCGGGCGGCTCATCCTCGGCATCGGCACCGGCGGCCTCGGCTCGGACTTCGAGGTCTACGGCATGGAGAACGCCGATCGCACCGCGATGATGCTCGACTCGATCGACATGATTAAGCGGATCTGGGCCGCCGATCCGCCCTACGACATTCCCGGCAAGTTCTGGGACGTGAAGCTGAGCAAGATGTACTGGCCCGATCTCGGCGTCGGCATCCTGCCGAAGACCCTGACCAAGCCGCACCCCGCGCTGGCGGTCTCGGTCTCCAGCCCCAATTCGAACTCGATCCGCGTCGCCGCGCGCAACGACTTCATGCCGATCTCGGCGAACTTCGTCGCCTCCTGGGTGGTGAAGACCCACTGGGAAACCTATTGCGACGAGCTGGCCAAGCTCGGCAAGGTGCCGGACGGCTCCAAATGGCGCGTCGCCCGCTCGATCCATGTCGCCGACACCGACGAGGCGGCGGAGCGCTACGTGAAGAAGCCGGGCGGCGCCTATGACTGGTATTACGACTACATGTACAAGGTCTATGACCGCATGGGCGCCGGCGCGCTGCTCGCCCCGTTCCGCGACACCGATCCGGCGACCATCACCCACGAGCTGGTGCGCGACAATTTCGTGATCTACGGCAGCCCGGAGACGGTGACCCGCAAGATCCTCGAGCTGCGCGACGAGGTCGGCCCGTTCGGCACGCTGATGATGACGTCGCACGAATGGGAGGACGAGAGCGTCATGCGCCGCTCGATGGAGCTGCTCGCCCGGCGCGTCATGCCCGCGGTCAACGAGGCTCTGGGCGAAGCGCCGGCAATGGCGGTCTGAGCGAGTGGAAGGGATCGATATGCTGAGCGTGGACAAGGGCGGATTGCTGCAGCCGGGCAAGCTCTGGTGGAACTGGTTCGGCGAGCAGTATTTCGTGCCGCGCTACACGGCGCGGCCGACCTCCGAGGAGGAGGTCTGCGCGATCGTGCGCGAGGCGCGCAGGCTGGGCCTCCCGATCCGCGCCAGCGGGGCGGGGCACTCCAATCCCGCCATCGTGCCGACGCCGGGCGTGCATGTCGATTTCGACGATTTCAACCAGGTCGTCTCGGTCGACAGGGAGAAGCTCCAGGTCACGGTGCGCCCGGGCATGCGGGTGAGCGCGCTCACCGCCTTCCTGCGCGAGCAGGGCATGTCGCTGAACAACCAGGGCGACATAGACCGTCAGGCGATCATCGGCGCGCTGATGACCGGCACGCATGGCGCGGGCAAGACGCTGCCCTGCATGTCCACCGCCATCGCCGGGGCGCGGATCGTGACCGCGGACGGCGAATTGCGCGACCTGTCGCCGGCCGATGGCGAGCTGTTCAAGGCATTCCGCACCTCGATCGGCATGTTCGGGCTGGTGGTGTCGGTCACTATCCAGGCGGTGCCCTCCTACAACATCTACAAGCGCTCCTGGAACGCCGACGTGGAGGACTGCATCGGCAACCTGCACAAGCGGCTCGACGAGAACCGCACCTTCTGGTTCTTCTGGCTGCCGCTCAAGAAGTCGGCCGAGCTCTACGAGCTGCCGGGCGGCGTGGTGCCCTCGACCGCGACCCGCGAGCACGACATCTGCCACATGCGCACCTACAACGCGGTGCCGGTGGACCAGCCGGCGCCCGAGCTCGGGCCGGGCGAGGAGTTCGACCATTCCTCGATCATCTACCCCAACGACTACATCCCGAACTTCCGCGAGATCGAGTACGCGGTGCCGTTCGGGCGCTTCGAGGAGTGCTTCGCCGAGGTCCGGCACATGTTCCAGACCAAATATCCCGACGCGCTCTACCCGGTGGAGTGCCGGGCGGTGAAGGCCGACGACACCTACCTCTCCGCCTATGCGGAGCGGGACGGCTATGCGCTCTCGATCTCCGGCCCGCTCGAGGAATGGACCTGGGGCATGCTGCGCGACGCCGACGCCATCCTCGACCGCTACGACGCGCGCCCGCACTGGGGCAAGCACCACTTCATGACACCGGAGCGGCTCGAGCGGATCTATCCGAAATACGACGCCTTCAAGCGTCTGCGCCGCGAGATGGATCCCGACGGCGTGTTCCTCAACGATCATCTGAGGATGCTGTTCGCGTGAGAGGGGCGGGCCGGCGGTGCCGGCCCGTCGCGCCTCGTCGCGGGGCTGCCGAAGCGAAAGGGAAGGCGGGTTGACGGTTAAGAATTGTGCTGCGCAGAATTTAGGCGGGGGGTCGGAGCTGGAGCCCGCGATGCTGGATCTTCGCAGTCACGTTTCACGGATCGTTTCGAGCGCGAACCAGCTTTCCCTGCCGCCCGAGGAGACGCGGGCGCTACGCACCGCCGACACCATGGCCGCCTCCTGGCGGCGCTGCATGGAAGGCTACCGCTTCGACCCGGCGGCGAAGTTCCTGATCGAATCGGTAAGTGACGCCGAGCTCAAGCGCCACCGCGAGGCGAATGACGAGCTGGTCCATTTCGCCGGCCCGGAGATCGACGCCGCCTTCGGCGCCGTGTCGCTGTCCGGCTTCAGCATCAGCCTTGGCAATCTCGACGGTTACGTCATCGCCGAGCGCGCCAACTACAACCCGCAATTCTACAGCGAGGTCGAGCGCGCGGGCACCGCCTGGGCCGAGCCGTCCGCCGGGACCAACGCCATCGGCACCTGCCTGGTCGAGGGCCGGCCGGTCGGCGTGCACACCAACGACCATTTCTTCTACGAATTCTCGGCCCTGTCCTGCGCCAGCGCGCCGCTGTTCAGCCCCAACGCCGAGCTGATGGGGGCGATCAACATCTCCATCCGCAATCCGGAGCTGCAGCGCGAGACGCTGAAGGTGGTGCTCGGCCTCACCACCGGCCTTGCCGACCGCATCGGCGAGCGGATGTTCCGGCACACCTTCCGCCGCAACTACATTCTCAAATTCGCGACCGGGCCGGTCGATCACGGCCTGATCGCGGTCGATGGCGACTTCCAGCTCGTCGGCCTCAACCGTGCCGCCCGCGAGATGCTGCGCGACCGGGTGCAGCTCGGCCGCGTGCGCAGCCTGTGGGCGATTTTCGAGCGCGACCACCGCCTGCTCGACCTCACCCGGCTCGCGGGTGCCGAGCTGACGCTGCACCTGCAGAAGGGCGGCGACGCGCTCAGCGTCCTGCTCAGCGGCCCGGCCGAGGCGCCGCCCGCCTCCAGCCGCTTCACCGCGGCCGACGCCGCCAGCGCGCCGCGCCGCCCGGCCGCGCCGCTCGCTGCTGCGGACCGGCGGCTGACGCTCGACGACTGCGCCGGCGGCGACCCGCGCATGAAGGCCAATGTGCGCTTCGTGCGGCGGGTGCTGGGCGGCTCGCTGCCCATCCTCCTGCTCGGCGAGACCGGCGCCGGCAAGGACGTGTTCGCCCGTGCGGTGCACGCGGAGAGCCCGCGGCGGGGTGGCCCGTTCGTCGCCTTCAACTGCGCCTCGGTGCCCGACACGCTGATCGACAGCGAGCTGTTCGGCTATGGCAGCGGCGCCTTCACCGGCGCGCGGCGCGAGGGCAGCCCCGGCCGCCTGGTCGAGGCCGACGGCGGCACACTGTTCCTCGACGAGATCGGCGACATGCCGCTCGGCCAGCAGACGCGCCTGCTGCACGTGCTGGAATCGGGCGAGGTGACGCCGCTCGGCTCCGGCAAACCGCGGCGCATCGACGTCCAGGTGGTCGCCGCCACCAACCAGAACCTCGAGGAGCAGATCGCCAGCGGCCTGTTCCGGCAGGACCTCTACTACCGGCTCGCCGGCGCGGTGATCGACATTCCGCCGTTCCGCGAGCGCGCCGACCGCCGCGAGCTGATCGAGGCGGTGTTCGCTCGGCTGGTCGGGGAGCGCGCCATCGAGCTCGCGCCCGACGCCATCGCGCTGCTTCTCGGCCATCCATGGCCGGGCAATCTGCGCGAGCTCGGCCATGTGCTGAACCGCGCGATCCACATGTGCGAGGGGCCCGTGCTCCAGGCGCGCGACATCATGATCCGTCCGGCGGGCCGCATGCCCATGCCGGCAACGGCGGTGCCCGAGCCGGTGCCGGAATCGGCAGAGCCGCCCGGCGAGGCGGGCAGCGCGCGCCACGCCATCGCCGCCGCCGAGCGCGAGGCGATCGTCTCCACGCTGGCGCGCTGCGGCGGCAATGTGAAGGCGGCGGCGGTCGCGCTCCAGCTCAGCCGCGCCACGCTCTACCGCAAGCTCCAGCGCTATCAGATCGCCCACTGACGACCGTGACCATGCTCGCGGTGCACGCACGAGACCGCGCGGGCCGGCGACCTGTCGCGCCGGTGCGACTCCCCTGGCTCGTCCATGCAACATTCCCGCCCATGCGACGAAATCGCTTTATTAAGACAGGCGGAGAGACATGTCGCAGTGTCGAGTTTGCCTTTATCCCTTGAATTCTGGTTATATGACGATGAATAGGCCGCGCTAAGTTTAGTGAATAAAAGAATTTTATCATCAAGAACGAAAAATATTCTTTCGGAATAGCGGCGCCCCCGGGTGGCACGTTTGTTGCCGAACCCGAAACCGGCCGCCAGGGCCCCGAACAGAGGGAATAAAAATGACCTTCCGAAAGAATGATCGAGCGCCGTCGCGGCGCAGCGTCATGAAAGGCATGGGACTTGCGGCCGCGACGCTGGCAGCGCCGGGCGTGCTGCGCCGGGCCTACGCGCAAGAGCCGATCGTGCTCCTGACCTGGGAGACCTATCACGACCCGGCCTGGTGCCAGGAATGGAGCGAGGCCAACGGCGTCGAGGTGAAGCCGGTGGTGATCGGCTCGGTCGACGAGCTGTTCTCCCAGCCCTTCTCCGGGGCGATCCAGCCGGACGTGATGTATATCGAGACCGGCTCGCTGCCGCGCTTCCACGAGGCCGGCCTCATCACCACCCTCGACACGTCGAAGGTGCCGAACACCTCCAACATCACCTCCAAGCTCGACTGGAAGAAGTTCACCACCGTGGACGGCTCGATCGTCGGCATTCCCTACAACTGGGGAACCCAGCCGCTGATGTTCGATGCCGACGTCACCAAGTCTCCCGACACCTGGGCGGTGCTGTGGGACGAGAAGTACGAAGGCAAGGTGAACGTGTTCGACGACTGCACGATCGTGTTCCCCATGATCGCGCTCTACATCGGCGCCAAGGACCCGTTCAACCTGACCGACGCCGAGTTCGACAAGTGTGCCGACGCGCTGCGCGCGCTGCGCAAGCAGGTGCGCACCATCGCCCGCGGCTTCGACGACGCGGTGAACATCTACGCCGCCGGCGACGCCGTGATCGGCTACTGCCAGAACATCGCCGTGGTGACCTCGCTGCAGGACAAGGGCAAGAACTTCGACTACTCGCTGCCCAAGGAAGGCACCCCGACCTGGATCGACTGCACCGGCGTCTCCAAGAAGGGCGACCGCGACATCGTCTACAAGTTCATCAACGACAACCTGTCGGTCAAATGGCAGTCCCGCTTCATCGAAGCCTCGACCAATAACGGCGTGCTCGACCTTGCCGAGGCCAAGGAAGGCGGGGTGAGCGAGAAGACCCTCAAGCGCACCAACATCCCCGACTCCCAGGCCGGCGACTTCTGGGAGAAGCTCGTCATCCTGCAGAAGCCGGAAGATTTCGACCGCCGCCTGCAGATGTGGAACGACTTCAAGGCCGGCACGCTCTGACGAGCGTGCCATCCTCAGACGAGCATCGGAGCACAGGGATGGAAAAGGCTTCGCGGACGATCCTCGCCGTCGCGGGGGTCGACAAGACCTTCGAGGGCGCGACCCGGCCGGCACTCGACCGGATCTCCTTCTCGGTCGAACCGGGGGAGTTCTTTTCGATCCTCGGCCCGAGCGGCTCGGGCAAGACCACGCTGCTGCGCATGATCGCGGGCTTCGAGCGTCCGGACGTCGGGCGCATCATCATGGATGGCGAGGACATCACCGATGTGCCTCCCTTCCGCCGCGACGTGCGCACGGTTTTCCAGAGCTACGCGCTGTTCCCGCACATGAGCGTGCTGGAGAACGTCGCCTACCCGCTGCGCATGGCGGGCGCGCGCAAAAGCGAGCGGCTGGCCAAGGCGCGCGAGTGCCTGGAACTGGTCAGCATGGGGGACTTCGCGCAGCGCCTGCCGCACCAGCTCTCGGGCGGCCAGCGCCAGCGCGTGGCGCTCGCCCGCGCCATCGTCTGCCGCCCGCGCATCCTGCTGCTCGACGAGCCGCTGGGCGCGCTCGACCTGCGCCTGCGCCAGCAGATGCAGCACATGCTGGTCTCGCTGCAGAAGGACCTCGACATCGCCTTCATCTACGTGACCCACGACCAGGGCGAGGCGCTGTCGATGTCCGACCGGGTGGCGGTGATGAGCGAGGGGCGCATCTCCCAGCTCGGCACGCCGCGCGAGATCTACTTCGATCCCTCCTCGGAGTTCGTCGCCCAGTTCGTCGGCCGCTCCAACCTGCTGCCGATCGAGTGCGTCGACCGCAACGGCGCCATCACCGCGCTGCTCGAGGGCAAGCCGCTGTCGGGCATCGCCGCGCCGCGCACCGGGCCGGCGCGGATGGCGATCCGCTTCGAATGCGTGCGCCTCGACGCGCCCGACAGGCCGGCGGACGGGGCGTGCAGCATCGACGGGACGGTGAAGGACGTGCTGTTCCTCGGCAATGCGCTCGAGGTCAATGTGCGCTGCGGCGGGCTGAATATCATCGCCGCCGTCCCCGCCGCCAGCGAGGAGCGCTTCACGCCTGGCAAGCAGGTGCGCGTGCTGTTCGATGCCAACAACGCGACGGTATTCCATGGCTGACATCGCCTCCGACATGACGATGAGCCCCGCCCGCGCCTTCCGGCCGAGCCGATTCAGCATGATGGGCTGGCCGGTCTATGCCTGGTTCGTCGCGCTGGTGCTGGTGCCGAACCTCCTGCTGGTGGGGGCGAGCTTCCTGCGGACCCGCAGCGGGCGCATCGTGTTCGAGCCGACCGTCGCCAGCTATGCGCGGCTGTGGGATTCGCACAGCTTCCAGTACCTGCTGCTGAAGACGCTCGGCACCAGCTTCGGCGCGGCACTGCTCGGCTGCCTGATCGCCTATCCGATGGCCTATTACGCCGCCCGGGTGGTGCGCGGGAACAGGTCGATCCTGGTGCTGCTGGTCATCATCCCGCTCTGGATCAGCCTGCTGATGCGGGTGTTCGCCTGGCGGATGATCCTCGGCCAGAGCGGGATCCTGAACACCTTCCTCGTCACCACCGGCATACTGGCCGAACCGAGCGAGGCCTTCCTCTATACCGGCTTCTCGGTGCTGCTCACCTATACCTACATCTCGATCCCCTACGCCTTCATCTCCATCTTCACCGCGCTGGAGAAGATCCCGCATTCGCTGGTCGAGGCCTCGCAGGACAGCGGCGCCTCCGGCTGGCGGACCTTCCGCCATGTGATCTGGCCGCTGTCGCGGCCGAGCGTCGCCATCGGCTTCTCGCTCGCCTTCCTGATGACAGTTGGCGATTACATCACCCCCTCCATGGTCGGCGGCATCGACGGCACCATGATCGGCATGGTGATCGCCTCGCAGTTCGGCATCGCCAACAACTGGCCCTACGGCTCGGCCATCGCCGTCTGCCTGCTGGTGAGCGTCGGCGTGGTGCTGGCCCTGGTGATGTGGTTCGGCCAGAGCAAGGGCGTGCTGACGGGCGACGAGGGCGCGCAGCCGGCCTCGTCCGGTCCGCAGACGCAGGGCGGCCGGCTGCTGCGCATGCTCGCCAACATCGCCTTCGCCATCCCCTACCTGTTCCTCTACGCGCCGCTCGCCATCATGGTGCTGATGTCGTTCAACGAGTCCAAGGTGCAGGCCTTCCCGCTGCAGGGGATGACGCTGCAATGGTATCGCGAGCTGGGCGAGAACGCCGCGATGCTGGACGCGGTGCAGCGCAGCCTGATCGTCGGCTTCCTCGTGGTGCTGGTCTCGACCGTGGCGGCGATCGGCTTCGCCTTCGCGATCCATTACGGGCGGGTGAAGCAGGCGCGCTTCTTCGAGTTCGCGCTGGCGATCCCCGTGGCGATCCCCGGCGTGGTGCTCGGCATCGTGATGGTGCTGGCGACGCAGCTCGTGCAGATACCCTCGGGCGTCGCGCGGATCGTGATCGGCCAGTCGAGCTTCGTCATGCCGGTGATCCTGATGATCATCCTCGCCCGGCTGCGCCGGCTGGACGCGGCGCTGCTGGAGGCCTCGATGGATTCGGGCGCCAATCACTGGCAGAGCTTCGTCCATGTGCTGTTCCCCTCGATCCGCGGTGCGGTGATCGGCGGCGCGCTGCTGGGGTTCACGCTCTCGGCCGACGAGGTGATGGTGACGCTGTTCCTCAGCGGCACCGCGCCCACCCTGCCGGTGTGGGTGTGGAACCAGATGCGCTTCGGCTTCACCCCGTCGGTGAACGCGATCTTCACCCTGGTCGGGGTCGGCTCGCTGCTGGCGATCATCATCTGCAACCGGCTGGTGTTCCGCTCACAGGCCCGCCGCGCGGAAGCCTGAGCGCCCGCCTCGCGCCGCCTCTCACCCGTCCCTGCCGGTCACATGGCCGGTGGGAGAGGCCGCCCTTTCCCGCTCCCGCCCGCCGGACCCGTTCACGCGATTCGTGATGCGGGCCGGCCGGCGAAGAGGGGAACGCATCGCCCGAACAAACATTGCGCCTCTGACATGCTCGTTCCGACGGACGGCGATCGCCTCCGCGCGAGCTCCTCTCCACATGCCAGCCGGCTGCACATCGATTGGATCGGAACCATGCAGGGGCAATCCCATCATGATCTTTCGCGGCGGGATCTTCTCGCCGCCGGCGCCGCGACCCTGGCGGGCAGCAGCGCGGGCTCGCCCGCCAACGCCGCCCCCGCCAGCCCCGGTGCGGCGCCCGCCAGCGAGGCGCGCAATGAGCCTTCATCCGCACCCACGCCCGGGCCGGTGCGCATGCCGGTGCACCTCACCGTCAACGGCACGACGCGCGACCTCGAGGTCGACACCCGCACCACCCTGCTCGATGCGCTGCGCGAGCATCTCAGCCTGACCGGCACCAAGAAGGGCTGCGACCACGGCCAGTGCGGCGCCTGCACGGTGATCGTCGACGGCGTGCGGATCAATTCGTGCCTCACCCTCGCGGTGATGCACGAGGGCGCCGAGGTCACCACCATCGAGGGGCTCGGCACGCCCGGGCACATGCACGAGATGCAGGCCGCCTTCGTGAAGCATGACGGCTACCAGTGCGGCTACTGCACGCCGGGCCAGATCTGCTCGGCGGTGGCGGTCCTCGAGGAGATCAAGGCCGGCATACCGAGCCACGTCACGCAGGACCTCGTCTCGGCGCCCCCGCTCTCGGAGGACGAGCTGCGCGAGCGCATGAGCGGGAACATCTGCCGCTGCGGCGCCTATTCGAACATCGTCGCCGCCATCACCGAGGTTGCCGGGAGCCCAGCATGACACCCTTCACCTTTGAACGCGCCGCGTCCCCGGCGCAGGCGGCGGCCGCCGCGGCCGCCACGCCCGGCGCCAAGTTCATCGCCGGCGGCACCAACCTGCTCGACCTGATGAAGCTGCAGATCGAGACCCCGACCCACCTCATCGACGTCAACGGGCTGGCGCTCGACACGATCGAGCCGACGCAGGAGGGCGGGCTGCGCATCGGCGCGCTGGTCAGCAACACCGAGCTCGCGTCCGACGCGCGCGTCCGGCGCGACTATGCGCTGCTGTCGCGGGCGCTGCTGGCGGGTGCCTCCGGGCAGCTCCGCAACAAGGCGACGACGGCGGGCAATCTGCTCCAGCGCACGCGCTGCCCCTATTTCTACGACACCAACCAGGCGTGCAACAAACGCAGCCCCGGCAGCGGCTGCTCGGCCATCGAGGGCTTCACCCGCCAGCTCGCGGTGATCGGCGCCAGCGACGCCTGCATCGCCACCCATCCCAGCGACATGGCGGTCGCCCTGCGCGCGCTCGACGCCGAGGTCGAGACCATCCATGCCGACGGCAGCGGCCGGCGCATCCCCATCGCCGAGTTCCACCGCCTGCCCGGCGACACGCCCCATGTCGAGACCGTGCTGGAGCCGGGCGAATTGATCACCGCCGTGATCCTGCCGAAGCCGGTCGGCGGGCGGCATGTCTACCGCAAGGTGCGCGACCGCGCGTCCTACGCCTTCGCGCTGGTCTCGGTCGGGGCGATCGTGCAGGAGGACGGCAGCGGGCGGGTTGCGCTGGGGGGCGTCGCGCACAAGCCCTGGCGGGTGGAGGAAGCCGAGATCGAGCTGCCGCGCGGCGCGCGCCCGACCACCGAGCGCCTGCTCGCCAATGCCCGGCCCACGCGCGACAACGCGTTCAAGGTCACGCTGGTGGAGCGAACGCTCGGGTCGATCCTCAAGCAGGCGAGGGGGTGAACCATGAAGTTCGATACTCCCGCCACTACCAACCCGATCGATCACCTCAAGGTCGTCGGCCATCCGCACGACCGCATCGACGGCCCGCTCAAGACCACCGGCACCGCGCCCTACGCCTATGAGCGCCACGACGTGGTCGCCGAGCCGGCCTATGGCTACGTGCTCGGCGCGGCGATCGCCAAGGGCCGCATCGCCCGGCTCGACACCTCCGCCGCCGAGCGCGCACCCGGCGTCATCGCCGTGGTGACGGCGGACAATGCTGGCAAGCTCGGCAAGGGCAACTTCAACACCGCCCGCCTGCTCGGCGGACCCGAGGTCGAGCACTATCACCAGGCCATCGCCCTCGTGGTCGCGGAAAGCTTCGAGCAGGCCCGCAGCGCCAGCACGCTGGTGAAGGTCGACTACAAGGCCGAGCCCGGCGTGTTCGACCTGCGCGCGGCACGCGGATCCGCCTCGCCGCCGGAGGAGACCGCCATCTCCGGCCCGCCCGACACCAGCGTCGGCTCCTTCGCGAGCGCCTTCACCGAAGCGCCGGTGACGCTGGACGAGACCTACACGACGCCGGACCATTCGCATGCGATGATGGAGCCGCATGCCACGCTCGCGGCCTGGGAGGGGGACGCGCTGACGGTGTGGACCTCCAACCAGATGATCGCCTGGGCCACAGGCGACCTCGCCGCGACGCTCGGCATCGACCGGTCGAAGGTGCGCGTGGTCTCGCCCTATATCGGCGGCGGCTTCGGCGGCAAGCTGTTCCTGCGCGCCGACGTGCTGCTCGCGGCGCTGGGCGCGAAGGCCGCCGGCCGGCCGGTGAAGGTGGCGCTGCAGCGCCCGCTGATTCCCAACAACACCACCCACCGGCCCGCCACCATCCAGCGCATCCGCATCGGCGCCGAGCGCGACGGCACCATCACCGCCATCGGCCATGAGAGCTGGTCCGGCGACCTGCCGGGCGGCGGGCCGGAGACGGCGGTGGGCCAGACGCGCCTGCTCTATGCCGGGGCGAACCGGATGACGGCGATGCGGCTCGCCGTGCTCAACCTGCCCGAGGGCAACGCCATGCGCGCCCCCGGCGAGGCGCCGGGCCTGATGGCGCTCGAGATCGCCATGGACGAGATGGCCGAGAAGCTCGGTATGGACCCGGTCGAGTTCCGTGTCCGCAACGACACCCAGGTCGATCCAGAGCATCCCCAGCGCCCGTTCTCGTCCCGGCCCTTCGTGGAGTGCCTGCGGCTCGGCGCGGAGCGCTTCGGCTGGAGCCGGCGCGATCCGCGCCCGGCGCGGGTGCGCGAGGGGAACTGGCTGGTCGGCATGGGCATGGCGGCGGCGTTCCGCAACAACCTGCTCATGAAGTCCGGCGCGCGGGTGCGGCTGGCCGGCGACGGAAGCCTGACGGTGGAAACCGACATGACCGACATCGGCACCGGCAGCTACACCATCATCGCCCAGACCGCGGCGGAGATGACGGGGCTGCCGATCGAGAAGATCGCGGTGCATCTGGGCGATTCCGACTATCCGGTCTCCGCCGGCTCGGGCGGTCAGTTCGGCGCCAACAACGCGACCTCCGGCGTGTTCGCCGCCTGCGCGAAGCTGCGCGAGGAGGTGGCGCGCCGCCTCGGCTTCAATTCGGAGGAGGCCGAGTTCGCCGGCGGACAGGTGCGGGTGGGCAACCGCTCGGTGCCGATCGGCGAGGCGGCGGGCGAGGGCGAGATCGTCGCCGAGGACGCGATCGAGTATGGCGACCTCGACAAGACCTACCAGCAGTCGACCTTTGGCGCTCATTTCGTCGAGGCGGCGGTGGACGTCGCCACCGGCGAGGCGCGGATCCGGCGCATGCTGGCGGTGTGCGCGGCCGGACGCATCATCAACCCGAAGTCCGCCCGCAGCCAGGTGATCGGCGCCATGACCATGGGCGCCGGCGCCGCGCTGATGGAGGAACTCGCCGTCGACACGCGGCGCGGCTTCTTCGTCAATCACGACCTCGCCGGCTACGAGGTGCCCGTGCATGCGGACATCCCGCACCAGGAGGTCATCTTCCTCGACGAGACCGACCCGATCTCCTCGCCGATGAAGGCGAAGGGGGTGGGCGAGCTCGGCATATGCGGGGTCGGCGCGGCGGTGGCGAACGCGCTCTACAACGCCACCGGCGTGCGCGTGCGCGACTACCCGATCACGCTCGACAAATATCTTGACCGTCTGCCCGACGTCGCCTGATCGGCGCCGCCGCAGCGCACCGCATGAAGGACAGCCTCGCGCCGGCATGAAGCCGGCCGCGGGGCTGTTTTCTTGCGCGCCTGCCGCATGGCTCGCGCGACGTTCCGGCCTTCCGTGCCGCTTCCCCCGTCTTCCCAAAGGGCAGATCGGACAGTTCCGGCGCGGTTTCGAAAGAGCCGGGGTGCCTCCTCCCCTTAAGTAACTCCGCCGCCGCTCGGGCGGCCCGGCTCCCGCGCGGCGGGGGCCAAGGCGGAGGATCGTCCCATGCTTGGCGTGATGAGCTTTGTGCGCGCGATGCGCCGGTCGGCGTTCCGTCTGGGGATCGGCCTGCTCGGCCTTTATCCGGGTGCCGTGCGCGCCGATACGACGACGAATTTCTACCAGGTGCCCGCGGCGCTGATCGCCGGCCGGGCCGGCACGCTGATCCGGGCCGAGCCGCTGACACCGCCGGCGGGCGCGGCGGTCGCCTACCGCATCCTCTACCGCTCGCGCGACGTCGACGGGCGCCCGATCGCCGTCTCCGGCGTGGTCGCGGCGCCGCCGGCGGCGAAATTCCGCCGGCCGGTGGTCACCTGGGGCCACGGCACCAGCGGTATCGCCCCGGGCTGTGCGCCCTCGCGTTTTCCGGGGCATGATTTCAGCAGCATAGGCGGCCTTGGCACGCTGCTCGCCGATGGCGACATCGTGGTCGCCACCGACTATCAGGGGCTCGGCGCCGGCAAGGTGCATCCCTATCTGGTCGGGCCGAGCGAGGCCCATGCCATGATCGACGCCGTGCGCGCGGCGCGGGCGCTGCCGGGTCTCGACGCCGGCCGGCGGTTCGCGAGCTGGGGCTTTTCGGAAGGCGGGCAGGCGGCGCTGTTCACCCGGGCACTGGCACGAAGCTACGCCCCGGAACTGCGTTTCGAGGGAGCGGCGGCGGTCTCGGCACCGACCGAGCTGCGCCGTCTGCTCGCGCACGACATCGGTTCGCCGGCGGGCGAGGTGGTCGCCTCCTACGCCGCCTGGTCGTGGAGCCATGCCTATGACCTGCCGATCGGCCAGGTGGTGCGCCCGCAGGCGCTGCCGGCGCTGGAGCATCTCGCCACGCTGTGCAGCCTCGACCTGCCGGAACGGCTCGGGCTGGGGCTCGCGACCTTCGCCTACGGACGGGACGGGTTCCTGCGCCGCCAGGCCGAGAATCGCCCCGACTGGGCGCGGGTGATCGCGCGGAACTCAGTGCCCGCCCAATCCGGCACGCCGGTGTTCCTCGCCCAGGGCGGCGGCGACGCGCTCGTTTCGCCCTCGACCACGCGCGACTTCGCCCACCGGCTGTGCCGCGACGGCGTGGCGCTCGACTACGACCCGATCCCCTTCGCCTCGCATGGCGGCGCGGAGGCCTCGAGCGTCGAGGCGGCGACGCGCTGGCTGGCCGGGCGGCTGTCCGGCGCGCGGGCGCCGACCGACTGTGAAAGCCTCGAAGGCCGACCGCAGCCGCTCTAGCGGAAGACGGTATCGGGCGGCGCGGAAACGTCGTCTCGCGGCCTTCACGGCTTTCCGCGCGCAACGCTCATTATGGCTGTTGACAGGCAATGAAAGCGGTTTCATTCTCTTATGTAACCGCTTTCATTAGGGATGAGCCGTGGTCAAGCCGCCGCACACCTCCGCGCCCACCATCCGCCTCGTCGCCCGCGAGGCCGGGGTGTCGCAGGCGACGGTGTCGCGGGCCTTCTCGCAGCCGGAACTGCTGGCGCCGGCGACGGTGGAGAAGGTGCTGAGCACGGCCAAGCGCCTCGGCTACGTGCCCAACCAGGTGGCGCGGGCGCTCTCCACCGGGCGCACCCACAACATCGCGCTGATCCTGCCGGACGTCGCCAACCCGTTCTTCTCGGCGCTGATGCGCGGCGCGCAGGCGCAGGCCTACAAGCGCGGCTACGCCACCTTCCTCGGCGATTCGGACGAGACCGCCAGCCTCGAGGACCTGCTGCTCGACAAGCTCGCGGTGCAGGTGGACGGCTTCGTGCTCGCTTCGCCCCGCCTCGACGAGGAGCGCATCCGCCGCCACGCCGGCCGCCGGCCGCTGGTGGTCATCAACCGCGAGCTCGAAGGCATCGAGCGGGTGCTGGTCGACACCGCCAGCGGCTTCGCCGACGCGGTGAAGCTGCTCGCCGGCTTCGGCCACCGCGTCATCGCCTATGTCGGCGCGCCGCGCTCCTCCTGGTCGAGCCAGCAGCGCGCGCGGGCGGTGTGCGAGACCGGGGCGGCGCTCGGCCTCAAGGTGGCGCAGATCGACGCCGCGCGGCCGAGCCACGAGGCGGGCCGGGCCTGCGTCGACCAGCTTCTGAACACCGGCGCCACCGCCGCGCTCGCCGTCGACGACGTGGTGGCGCAGGGCATCATGGCCGGCCTCGCCGACCGCGGGCTCTCGGTGCCGCACGATTTCAGCGTCATCGGCTGCGACGACATCATCGCCACCACCACCTATCCGCCGCTGACCACGGTCAACGCCTATTGCGGCCTCGCCGGCGCCAAGGCGGTCGACCTGCTGCTCAACGGGCTGTCGGAGCCGGCGGCGCCGGTCGACACGCCGGTGATCGTCGGCGAGCTGATCGTGCGCGGCACCACGGGTCCCGCGCCGCAAGGAGGCGTGCCGAACGCCGGCGCGCCGGCGGATCGCGATCCGTCCTCCCCCACCACGTCCCGCCGCCGTCCCCGGCGGCCCAAACCGGAGCCGCAGGCGGCCGGGCCTTCGTCCAGCAGGAAGAGCATATGATCGACGTTCGCTACTTCGAGACCAAGCAGGAAAGCGGCAGCGCCGCCGCGGCGCTGGGCGCCGAGGCCATCCGCCAGACGATCGCCGCGCGCGGCAGCGCCAATATCGTCATCGCGACCGGGGCGAGCCAGTTCGAGATGCTGGAGGCACTGGTGGCGGCCGAGGCGATCGACTGGTCGCGCGTCACCGCCTTCCATCTCGACGAATATATCGGCATGCCGGACACGCATCCGGCAAGCTTCCGGCGCTACCTGAAGGAGCGCTTCACCGGCCGGCTGCCCGCGCTCGGCGCGTTCCATTTCGTCGAGGGCGACGCGCCCGGCCTCGCCGCCGAGCTCGCCCGCATCAACGCGCTGATCGACCGGCACCCGATCGACGTGACCTTCGCCGGCATCGGCGAGAACGGGCACCTCGCCTTCAACGACCCGCCGGCCGATTTCGAGAGCACGGTCGCCTACAAGGTGGTCGAGCTCGACGAGCGCTGCCGGCGCCAGCAGTTCGGCGAGGGCTGGTTCCCGACCTTCGACGACGTGCCGACCGAGGCGATCTCTATGACGGTGCAGCGCATCCTGTCGAGCCGCGCCGTCATCCTCACCGTGCCGGACGAGCGCAAGGCCGAGGCCGTCCAGCACGTGCTGGAAGGGCCCGTCACCAATATGTGGCCGGCCTCGATCCTCCAGCAGCACGCAGCCTGCCACCTTTTCCTCGACCGTGCCGCCGCGAGCAGGCTCGCCAAGAAGCCGACCGCAGCGGACGCCTGATCTGCACCAGCCGGTGTCGGTCCCTTGACTGCTAACCAGAGTGGAGAGAACGAATGTCCTATGAGCGCTGGAAATCCAGCCTGTTTGCCGCAAGTGCCCTGCTCGTCTCGACAACCATCGGCGCCATGGCCGAGCCGGTCGTCATCAACGTCATCGACGTCGCCGGCGATCTGCAGATCAGCCAGCCGGCGCTGGAGAAGTTCCAGGCCGAGCATCCCGACCTGGTGTCGAAGTTCGTGTTCACCCAGGCGACCGCGCCCGAGCTCGCCGGCAAGCTGAAGGCGCAGCAGGATGCGGGCCGGGTCGACATCGACTTCGTGCTCACCGGCAACGACGCGCTCGCCGCCGGCATGGAGCAGGGCCTCTGGCTCGAGATCCTGCCGAAATACGCCGACATGTTCCCGGACCTGAAGAAGCTCTATCTCCCCGGCGCCTACCAGATGCAGGAGATGACGCGCGGCCAGGCCTTCGTGCTCGACTGGTACCCCTCCGGCCCGCTGCTCGAATACGCCCCGGACCGGGTGAAGGACGTGCCCGACACGCCCGAGAAGCTGATGGCCTACTGCAAGGCCAATCCGGGCAAGTTCATGTACGCGCGGCCGGCCAATTCCGGCCCCGGCCGCACCTTCGTGATGGGCCTGCCCTATCTGCTGGGCGACAAGGACCCGATGGACCCGGTGAAGGGCTGGGACAAGACCTGGGCCTATCTGAAGGAGCTCGACGGCTGCATCGAGTACTACACCTCGGGCACCACCGCCTCGATGAAGGAGCTGGCCAACGGCACGCGCGACATCATCGCCACGACGACCGGCTGGGACATCAACCCGCGCTACCTCGGCATCGTGCCTGAGGAGTACAAGGTCGGTGCCTTCAAGAACTTCCACTGGGTCGGCGACGCCAACCTGATGGCGATCCCGAAGGGTGTGCCGGAGGAGAAGCTGAAGGTCGTGCTCCAGCTCATGGCCTACCTGCTCAAGCCCGAGCAGCAGGCCTTCATGTTCGACCACGGCTACATGTATCCCGGCCCGTCCATCAAGGGCGTGACGCTCGACATGGCACCGAAGGAGAGCCAGGAGACGATCGAGAAGTACGGCCGTCCCGAATATGCGAGCCTGATCGCCGACAACCCGACCGAGCCGCCGCTCGACGCGAAGGAGCTGGTCGAGATGTTCGACAAGTGGGACCGCGAGATCGGCGCCGCCAAGATGCAGAAGTGAGCCTGCGGCCGGGCGGGCGGCGTCGCGCCGTCCGCCCTGTCCGCTGCCGCCCGATGCCTTTCCACGACAAGAAACGGGATTGAAAGCGATGGCGATCGCGTCCACCGGCTTTCGCGAGCTGCGGCTCGACCGGATGAGCCGGAACTTCGGCTCCCACAATGCGCTGAAGGAAATCAGCCTCACCGTGCAGCGCGGCGAGTTCATCGCCCTGCTCGGGCCCTCGGGCTGCGGCAAGTCGACGGCGCTCAACTGTCTCGCCGGCCTGCTGTCGCTCAGCGGCGGGGCGATCTGGCTCGACGACCGGCGCATCGACACGCTGAAGCCCGAGGAGCGCGGCTTCGGCATGGTGTTCCAGAACTACGCCCTGTTCCCGCACATGGACGTGCGCCGCAATGTCGGCTTCGGCCTGCAGATGCACGCCGTTCCCCGGGCCGAGGTGCAGCGGCGGGTCGACGAGGCGCTCGATGTGGTGCGGCTCGCCTCGCAGGCGGGCAAGCTGCCGGGCCAGCTCTCCGGCGGCCAGCAGCAGCGCGTCGCCATCGCCCGCGCCATCGCGGTGGAGCCACCGCTGGTGCTGATGGACGAGCCGCTCTCTAATCTCGACGCCAAGCTGCGGCTGGAGATGCGGGCGGAGATCCGCCGCATCCACCGGCTGCTGGGCTCGGCGACGATCTACGTCACCCACGACCAGGACGAGGCGCTCTCGCTCGCCGACCGCATCGTGGTGCTGCGCGACGGCGCGGTGCGCCAGGTCGGCACGCCGCAGGAGCTCTATCGCCGGCCGCTCCATGCCGACGTCGCCGAGTTCATGGGCTTCCGCAACGCGCTGGCGGGCCGGCTGGTGGCACGCGAGGGGGCGGGGGTCGCGGTCGATTGCGGCTTCGCCGGCCCGATCCACGGGCAGCCGGTCGACATCGGCGACGCGGCGGCGGGGGCCGGCGTCACGGTTGCGATCCGGCCGGCCGACCTCGTCCCGGCCCCGGACGGGCCGATCGAGGCGGTGGTCAGCGGCATCGAGTATCGCGGCGAATCCTATTTCGGCACGGCGACCGGGCCGGGCGGGCAGGAGCTGTTCTTCCGCGCCGACCAGCCGCTCGCCCCCGGCGAGGCGGTCCGCCTCGGCGCGCCGGCCGAGCGCGTGCTCGTCTATGAGGGGGGAGGCGCGAATGGCTGACGCCGCCGCCTCCTCCACGACCGCCCCCTCCACCCGTCGGCGGCCGAGCCTCGCCGACCGCGGCCTCGACGGCGTCACGCTGCTGCTGCTGCCGGCGGCGCTCTTCATCGTGCTGCTGTTCGTCTACCCGTTTCTCTACGGGCTGGTGCTGTCCTTCATGCCGAAGGAGGGCGGGTGGCTCGGAAACTACACGCGCTTCTTCTCCGACCCGTACATGTACGGCACGATCTGGCTGACGGTGCGCCTCGCCCTGCCGGTGACGGTGCTCAACATCGCGCTCTCGGTGCCGATCGCGATGCAGGTGCGGCACATGACGCGCCAGCGGCTGCTGACCACGATCCTGGTATTGCCGATCACGCTCGGCACGGTGCTGGTCGCCGAGGGGCTGCTGAACTATCTCGGCCCGCAGGGCTGGCTGAACCGCACGCTGATCCTGTTCGGCCTGATCGACCGGCCGATCCGCCTCGTCCACAATTACTGGGGCGTGTTCATCTCGCTGGTGATCACCGGCTTTCCCTTCACCTTCCTGCTCACCCTGTCGATGATCTCCGGCATCGACCCGGCGCTGGAGCAGGCGGCGGCGACGCTGGGCGCGCGGGCGCGGCATCGCTTCGCGCATATCGTCTTCCCGCTGATCGTGCCCGGGCTCGCCGTCACCTTCTGCCTCGCCTTCGTCGACGCGTTCTCGGTGTTCCCCTCGGCGGTGATGCTGGGCGCGCCGGCCGGCGAGACGCGGGTCATCTCCTTCGCGGCGGCGCAGGCGGCGTTCGAGCAGTACGACTACTCCTACGCCTCGGCGATCGCGATGATCATGGCGCTGGTGCAGTTCGGCTTCGTCGGCCTCGTGCTCGGGCTGCGCGGCCTGTTCTACAAGGGCCCGGTCGGCGGCGGAAAGGGCTGAGCATGAACATGGACAATGTCCTCGAGAAGCTCTGGAAGACGGCGGTCTGGGCCTTCGTCATCCTGTTCGTGGTGAACGTCGTCGCCATGATCGCCACCGTCGTCGTCAACTCGTTCGGCACGCGCTGGCTCAATTCGTGGCTGCCCGTCGCCTTCACCTTCCGCTGGTATGCGGCGGCGTGGAAGGAGTTCCAGCTCGGCGACGTGCTCACCGTCACCTTCCAGATCGCCGGCGCCGTGGTGGTGCTGTCGGCGCTGTTCGGCGTGCCGGCGGCCTATGCGCTGGCGCGGCGCGACTTTCCCGGCAAGCCGCTGGTGATGGTGCTGTTCCTGCTGCCGCTGCTGGTGCCGCCGATCACCTTCGGCGTGCCGCTGGCGACCGTGCTCTACAAGGTCGGGCTCGCCGGCACGATGTGGGGCGTCATCATCGCCAACCTCGTGCCGACATTGCCGTTCACGGTGATCCTCATGATCCCGTTCATCGAGCAGATCGACCCGAAGGTGGAGGCGGCGGCGCGGGTGTTCGGCGCCGGCACGGGCCGGCTGTTCTTCCACGTGCTGGTGCCGCTGCTGCTGCCCGGCCTCCTCGCCGCGTCGCTGCTGGCGATGGTGCGCACGGTGTCGATGTTCGAGCTCACCTTCCTCACCGCCGGCCCGTCGAGCCAGACGCTGGTGGTCGCGCTCTACTATTCGGTGTTCGCCGCCGGCGTGCGCGCGGGCCAGTCGATCGACGCCATGGCGGTGATCTACATGATGAGCACGCTGATCTGGCTCATCATCGCGCTGCGCTTCGTCAACCCGACCCAGATCGTCGCGCGGGTGAAGAAGTCGCCGGCGTGAGGTTCGGCAATACGAGCGTGCCAAGAGACAGGACGTGCCGGCGATGAGTGCCACACCGAGGACGCTGAGGCTCGACGCGAGGGACAATGTCGTCATCGCCCTCGATCCGCTCGAGCCCGGCATGCAGGCGGACGGCCTCACCGCCCGCGCGCGGATACCGCGCGGCCACAAGATGGCGGCGCGGCCCATCGCGGCGGGCGAGCCGCTGGTCAAGTTCGGCCAGCCGATCGGCACCGCCAGCGCCGACATCGCGCCCGGGGACTGGGTGCATGTCCACAATGTCGAGGCGGTGGTGCGGCCCAGCGCGGCGCGGGGCGAGGCCGCCGGTGCTGCGGCCGAACGGCCGGCCGCGGCGGTGCCGGCGACCTTCCAGGGGTTCCGCCGCAGCGACGGGCGGACCGGCACGCGCAACTATATCGGCATCATCGCCTCGGTGAACTGCTCGGCCTCGGTCGCGCGCTTCGCCGCGCAGGAGATCGAGCGTTCGGGCCTGCTCGCCGATTATCCCTCGATCGACGGGGTGGTGCCGATCGTGCACGGCACCGGCTGCGGGCTCGCCGACCGGGGCGAGGGCTACGACGTGCTGCTGCGCACCCAATGGGGCTATGCCTGCCATCCCAATTTCGGCGCCGTCGTCATGGTGGGGCTGGGCTGCGAGGTGTTCCAGATCGCGCGGATGAAGCGCGAATGCGGCATCGAGGAGAGCGACGGTTTCCGCAGCCTGTCGATCCAGGAGGCCGGCGGCACGCGCCATGCCGTGGCGCAGATCGTCGGCGCGGTGCGCGAGATGCTGCCCCATGCGGGCGCGGCGCGACGGCAGGCGCGGCCGGCGGGCGAGCTGGTGCTCGGCCTCCAGTGCGGCGGCTCGGACGGCTATTCGGGGCTCACCGCCAACCCGGCGCTGGGCTTCGCCTCGGACCTGCTGGTGAGCGAGGGCGGCACCTCGATCCTTTCCGAGACGCCGGAGATCTACGGCGCCGAGCACCTGCTGATCCGCCGCGCGGCGCGCCCGGAGGTCGGCGAGCGGCTGATGGAACGGCTGCGCTGGTGGGAGGCCTACACCGCCCGCAACGGCGCGGAGATGAACAACAATCCCTCGCCCGGCAACAAGGCCGGCGGCATCACCACCATCCTCGAGAAGTCGCTCGGCGCGGTGGCCAAGGGCGGCCACGCGCCGCTTGAGGCGGTCTATGAATATGCCGAGCCGGTGCGCGCGCATGGGCTGGTCTTCATGGACACGCCGGGCTTCGATCCGGTCTCGGCGACCGGGCAGGTGGCGGGCGGGGCCAACCTGATCTGCTTCACCACCGGGCGGGGTTCGGCCTTCGGCTGCAAGCCCGCCCCCTCGCTCAAGCTGGCCACCAACAGCGAGATGTACTCCCGCATGCGCGACGACATGGATATCGACTGCGGCGAGATGCTGGAGGGCGTGTCGCTGGAACGCAAGGGACGGGAAATCTTCGACACGCTGTTGCGCGTCGCCTCGGGCGAGCCTACCCGATCCGAGCAGCTCGGCTATGGCGACAACGAGTTCGTGCCCTGGCAGATCGGCGCGGTCATGTAGCCGCCAGCCGGCTTCGCTTTCTCGCCTCCGTTGCCGCCGCCTCCCGCCGTTTCAGTGATGTCCCGATGAACCAGCATTCCGCGCAATTCGGCGCCCCGGCGCGCGCCCGCCCGGCGCGGCTCTCCGCCTGGCTGACGGAGCTCTTCCTGCCGCGCTGGATCGAACGGACCATCGTGCCGGGACGGCCCGGCTATGTCGAGGAGGTGTTCCGGAAGGACGGCACGCCCGTCCCGGGGGAGATGCGTGGCACGATGCTGACGGGCCGGCTCGTCCATACGTTCTGCCTCGCGCACGGTTTCGACGGCGCGCCGGCGACGCGGCGGGTGGCGGAGCACGGGCTCGGCTTCCTCCTCGACGCCTGCCGCCTCGCACCCGGTCGCTTCGCCCATGCGGTGGATGCGGATGGCGGCGTCCTCGATGCCGAGGCCGACCTCTACGATCTCGCCTTCGTGCTGCTCGCCCTTGGCAGCTACGCGGCCATGAGCGGGGAGACCCGCCTCATCGCCATCGCCGGCGAGATCGGGGCCCGGCTCGACGGCGAGCTTTCCGATCCCCGGGGCGGCTATCGCGAGCCGGCGGGCGGGGAAGGCTTGCGCCGGCAGTTTCCGCAGATGCATCTGTTCGAGGCCTTCCTTCAGCTCGCCGACCTCGACCCGGCGGGCGGATGGGACCTGAGGGCGGAACGCGTGCTCGATCTTGTCGGCCGCCTGACGGCGCCGGAAGGCGGAACCGCTCCGGGCATCGACGAATGGTACGAGCCGGACTGGCGCCCGCTTGCGGATACGCGGCAGCGCGAGAGGGAGGTGGGCCACCATTTCGAATGGGCGTGGCTGCTCTATCGCCATGCGGAAACAGGTGGGCCGGCGCGGGCGGCGGAGATCGGCGACGCGTTCTACCGTGCGGGCCTGAAGGCTACGGGTGTCGGCGCGGGGCGGCTGGCGCGGCCGGTGCCGAACCGCCTCGACGGCGCGGGCCGCCCGCTGCCGCTCGGCCGGCCACTCTGGCCAACGGGCGAATTGCTGCGCGCCTCGCTCGAAGCGCAGGCTCTCGGGCAGGACATCGATCGCGGCGCGCTGGCCGAGACGGCGCTCGACGCCCTGTTCGAGCATGCGCTCGACACGCAAACCGGGCTGTGGATCAACGAGACCGACGTGGACGGGCAGCCGGTGGGCGACACCGTGCCGGCGCGGGTGCTCTACCATATCGTCCCGCACCTCATCGCCTATCTCCGGGCGCTGCCCGGCGGCTGACGGCAGGCGTCGCGCCCGCGAGGTGCGGCGCGGTTCCGCGCCGGGGCCGCGCTAGTAAGGCTCGACCTTCACCTTGTCGATGATGGTGAAATCGGGAGCGAGCCGGCCGACCGCATCCTCGATCCGGATCTGCTCGCCGCGCGAGGTCACCTTGCCCTTCAGCGTGATGATCCGTTTGTCGAGCGACACGTCGACGGCGATGTCGTCGGACTGGCGGCCGATCGCCTCGGCGAGGCGCTGGGTCAGGTTGGCGTTTTCCATGGGCTCCTCCTCATCTGCCGGCGGAGCCGAGCCGGCCCTGCCGACCCGGACCCGCAAGGACGCCGTCAGGCGGCGCGTATCGGTATCGTCGTCTCGGCCGGGGCCGCGGCGGTCTTGGGCAGCCTGATCGTCAGCACGCCCTTGGCGAAGCGGGCCTCGATCTTGCCGGGGTCGATCCCTTCCGGCACACGGAACGAGCGCAGGAACGAGCCGTAGCGGCGCTCGGAGAGGTGGTAGCCCTTCTCGCGCTGCTCCTTCTCGTCCTTCTTCTCGCCCCGGATGGTCAGGGTGCCGTTCGACAGCTTGACCTCGACGTCCTTCTCGTCGAGGCCGGGCAATTCGGCGGTGATCTCGAATTCCTTGTCCTTCTCGGCGACGTCGACCGCCGGCGCGAGGCTGCGGCCGCGGAACACGTCGTCCTGGAAGACGGAGCGCGCCAGCGGCCAGGACGGCAGGCCGAAACGGTCGAACAGCTGTTCCATCTCCCGACGAAGCGGGTCGAACGGCATCCAAGTCTCCGGGGACGAGGCGGGGCCGGATGGCGGTTTGGCGGGAAGCTTGGTGGGCACTGCCATGACACTCTCCCTGATGCACCGATGATGAAATGGGAGGACGCCCGCACGCGGGCTCCTTCGGTGGTGAACAGATACCCCGCTACCCGTGCCCGCATTGACATGCAGCAAGCGGCGGCAGCCGCCGGACCACAAAATCGCGTGTTCGGGCCGCCGACTTCGGGCTGCCGCACGCGCGCATGAAGGCGATGGCGGGGGCATCTCTTACAGCGCCGGCAGGCCCGTCAGTGCATGCGCGAGGCGGGGCGGGGCTGCGGGCCGTTCGCGGGCGCCGAGCCGATGGTCAGCAGATTGTCGACGCCGGTGACGCCGCGAATGTCCTCGACCGCCGCTTCGGCGAGGGCGGCCTGATGCCAGTTGGCGACGCAGCCCTTCAGCGTCACCCTCCCGTTCCGCACCGTGACCTCGATGCCGCCGGGAAAGGTGGGCGAGCGCAGGAGCCGCACCCTGGCGCGGAGGGCGATCGCGTGGTCGACCGAGGGCGAGGGGCGGCGGCAGGCGATGCCCAGATCCTCCTCGACATGGCGGACCCCGGGAAGCGCCGTGACGATGCGCGCGGCGATCGCCTTCTCGGCATAGCTCCCCACGCGCCCGCTCAGCGTGACGACACCGCCCTTGGCGGCGACACTGATACGGCTGGCATCGATCCGGCCGTCGCGCCGAAGCGCATCGGCGGCCCGCTCCTGAAGCATCCTCTCGCTCATCTTTCCGCTCCACGGTTCCACGGTCATGGCGGCGACCGGGTGAGCGTAACGCCGCGGGCGGGCGGGACTCTTGAGATGCATCAACCGTGGGATGCATCGACCGTGCGGCCGCATGGCGCGCGGCCGGGCCTTCCGGGGCCCGCAAAGGCCGTTGATCGACATCAAGGGACCGCGCCGCCGGCCGTGAGAACGTGGTGCCAATCATAAATGGGAGGTGACAATGAAGGCTCGTGACGTAATGACGGCGCCGGTGATAACGGCGAAGCCGACCGACACCGTGGCGCAGGTGGCGAAGACGCTTCTGGAGCACCGCATCGGTGGGGTGCCGGTGGTCGACGATGCCGGCGCGCTGATCGGCATCGTCAGCGAGGGCGATCTGATTCGCCGGATCGAGGCGGGCACGGCGCGCCGGCGCTCGTGGTGGCTTGAGGCGATGCTCGACGACGCGACGCTGGAGCTCGAATATGTGAAGTCGCACGGCCGCACCGCCTCCGACGTGATGCGCCGCTCGGTCGTCACCGCCACGCCCGACGCCCCGCTGCACGAGATCGCCTCGCTGTTCGAGGGGCACGACATCAAGCGGGTGCCGATCGTCGAGGACGGCCGGCTGGTCGGCATCGTGAGCCGCTCCAACCTCATCCAGGCCGTGGCCACGCCGCGGGCGGCGAATCTCGACATCCCGGTCACCGACAGCGCGATCCGCAGCCGGGTCATGGAGCGGCTGCGCGAGCAGCCATGGGCCCATACCTGGCGGCTCAACATCACCGTCGACGACGGGGTGGTCGGCCTGTGGGGTATCGCCAATGCCGATGCCGAGCGCCACGCGCTGCGCGTCGTCGCCGAGACCACTCCCGGCGTGCGGGCGGTGCAGGATCACCTGATCAAGGAGCCGCCGGGCGGCTGGGCGTGACATCGCGCCCCGCCCGCCCGCGGCCCGAGCGAGGGTCCGAGCATGTACAGACACATCCTCATCCCGGTGGACGGTTCCCCGCTCTCCATGACGGCGATGGAGACGAGCATGGCCTTCGCGCGCGACGCCGGCGCGAAGGTGACGGCGCTGATGGTGGTGGAGCCGTTCCACCTGTTCACCATGTCCCCCGAGCAGATCGAGGCGACGCGCGAGGAATATGAGCGCCTCTCGCACGCGCAGGCGGACCATTGCCTCGCGGCAGCGGCGCGCGAGGCGGAGCGGTTCGGCGTGCCCTGCGAGGTGGTGCAGCTCGAGAGCGACGATCCCTATCTCGGCATCATCGACACGGCGACGCAGCGCGGGTGCGACCTCATCGCCATGGCCTCGCACGGGCGGCGCGGCATCGCCGCGCTGATGCTCGGCAGCGTGACGCTGAAGGTTCTCACCCATTCCAGCATCCCGGTGCTGATCTACAGGTGAGGGGACGCCCGCGCCCCGGCAGACCCGTGCGGGACTTAAGACCCGTCTTCGGGCGGTGCCTTCCGGTTCGAGGCTAGGCGGCGTCCCATTCCGGCGCGAAGGGCGGGCGGACGAAGCGCTGGTCCTTCGGCAGGGCGGCGATGGCGGCACGATCGCGCTCGTCGAGCCGGATGCCGAGCGCGTCCAGATTGGCCTGCTGGCTTTCGGGCCGCGCGGCCTTCGGGATCACCGCGACGCCGGGCTGGTCCAGCAGCCAGGCGATCGCCATCTGGGCGGCGCTGGCGCCGCGGCGGCGGCCGAGCGCGGCGAGCGTCGGGTCGTCCGCCGCACGCCCCTGGGCGAGCGGGGCGTAGGCCGTGAGCGGAATGCCCTTCCCGCGCAGATAGGCCAGCATCGGCGCCTGCGTCAGGAACGGGTGGTACTCGACCTGCAGGCAGGCGATGGGGGCGCCGATCTCCTCGACCGCGCGGCGCGTCATCGGCAGGTTGAAGTTGCACACGCCGATGGCCCGGGTCAGGCCCTTCTCGCGCAGCGCCGTCATCGCCTCCAGCGTCGCCGCCATGTCCATGCCGCGCGCGGGCCAGTGGACCATGTAGAGATCGACATGGTCGAGCCCGAGCCGGCGCAGGCTGGCGTCGAACGCCCTTGCGAGCGCGTCCGGCGCGAGCTGGTCGTGCCAGACCTTGGTGGTGACGAAGAACGCCTCCCGCGCGATGCCGGACGCGGCGATGGCGGCGCCGACCGCGGCCTCGTTCTCGTACATGGCGGCGGTGTCGATGTGCCGGTAGCCGAGCGCGATCGCGCTCTCGACCGCCGGGCGGGCATCGGCGCCCGGCATGCGGAAGGTGCCGAAGCCGAGGCGGGGGATCGCGACGCCCTGGGTGCCGATGGTCTCCATGATGATTGCCTTTCGCGGTTCTCAGCCGTTCGTCCGCGCCCTGTCGGCCTCGACGAGGCCGGCGATCACGGTTTCGAGCGTGGTCGTGCCCTTCTGGGCCGAGGCGCCGTGGTCGCGGAACTCTATCCAGCCCTCGTTGAAGCCATCGAGCATGCGGATGCGCGGCAGCGGGTTGCGCGCGCCCTGCGAACGGAACATCGCCTCCCAGCTCCCGCGCGGCACCAGCTCCACCCGTACGGGGCGGCCGACTGCATCGGCGAAGGCGCGGGCGAGGTCGTCCGGCGAGACGCGTGCCGGGCCTTCGAGCTCGACGATGCGCGTGCCGCTCCATGTCTCGCGAAGCAGCGCGGCGGCGGTGCGCCCGACATCCTGCGTCGCGACCATCGGGAATTTCCGGTCCGCCGGCTGCAGGAAGCTGCGCAGCACGCCCTCCTCGCGCGCGGCCGGAACGTCCCAGAGCGCGTTCTCCATAAACCAGCCGGGCCGCAGGAAGGTGACCGGAAGGCCGAGCCCGCCGAGCGCTTCCTCCAGCAGGGTGCGCTGGGTCAGGAGGTTCTCATGCGGCGCGTCGGCGCCGATGGTGGAGAGGCACACCACGCGGGCGGGGCGGGCCTGCGCCAGGGCGGCGGCGATCGCGTCGACGACGCGCCGCGCTTCGGGAAAGCCGGGTTCGGGATCGAACTCGGACGGCGGCAGGACGAAGACCGCCTCGGCGCCCACGAAGGCGGCGGCGAGGCTTGCCGCGTCGTCCATGTCGGCGAGGGCGATGGCGCAGCCCTTCGCCTCCCACGGCCCGGCCTTGGCCGCGTCGCGCAGGACGGCGCGGACGGGCAGCCCTTCGGCGAGGAGCGTGCGCGCGAGCGCACCGCCGACCTGGCCGGTGATTCCGGTGATGGCGTACATGACGGTTCTCCAGATGATGGTTCGGGGGCCTGGCTCAGGCGAGGCCGTGATAGAGCCCGCGCTCGCCAGTGCCTCAGGGATGGGCCTTTGTAGGCTTGGCAATGGCGTGATTCACGCGCATTAAGATCAGTGCTATCATGACTTAAAATCACCTTCAGCGAGGACGCGGGACCCGATGTCGTTCGATACGCGGCTTCTCGCCGGCGTCGGCGTGCTGGCCGCCGTGAGCGAGGCCGGCAATTTCGCGCGCGCGGCCGAGATGCTGGGGCTGACGCCATCCGGCGTGAGCCGCGCGGTCGCCCGGCTCGAGGCCCGCGTCGGGGTGCGGCTGTTCGACCGCAACCCGCGCGAGGTCAGCCTCACCGAGGAGGGCCGGCGCTTCCACGCGCAGGTGATGCCGCTGCTGGCCGGGCTGGAGGAAGCCGCCGCCGAGGCCGCCGGTGCGGCGGCGCTGGTGCGTGGGCGGCTGCGCGTCTCGGTCGATCCGTGGTTCGCCCGCACGGTGCTGGCGCCCGAGCTGCAGCGCTTCCTCGCCCGCTATCCGGCATTGTCCGTGGATTTCTCCACCAGCAATTATCGCGAGGAAATGATGGCCGGCGTGGATGTGGCTGTTCGCTTCGGCCCGCCGGACGCCTCATCGCTGATCGCCCGCAAGCTGCTCGACACGCCGGTACTGACGGTCGCCGCGCCGGCCTATCTCGAACGGCATGGCGAGCCGCGCTCGCCCCACGACCTCGTCCATCACGAGGCGCTGCTGTTCCGCGATCCGCAGACCGGGCTGCCCTTTGCCTGGGAGTTCCATCGCGGCGGGAAGGCGGTCGAGGTGAAGGTGTCGAGCCGGCTGGTGCTGGACGACCCTTCCGTCGCGGTGTCGGCCTGCGTCGCGGGGCAGGGCATCTTCCAGAGCCTCGCGCTCGGGCTGGGGCCGTTGCTGGCGCGCGGGGAGCTGGTGCAGATCCTGCCCGACTGGTCGGAGGAGCTCTATCCGCTCTACGCCTACCACCCCTCGCGCCATCTGCCGCCGGCGAAGGTGAGGGCCTTTCTCGACTTCATCCAGGAGATCGCCGCGCGCGGGTGAACCGGGCGCATTCGGGACGCGAAGAACCTACTCCAGCGTTCGCGGGGCGGCGCCGAGCTCGAGCCAGTCGAGCTCCTCCTCGATCCGGTGGAAGGCGTCGTCGCCGATGGTGCCGTTGCGCCGCAGCTCGAGCGCGGTGTCGCGGGCGGCGGCGAGGGCCTGGCGGCGCAGCCGGTTCTCCGTCGTGTCGAACTCCTGGCGGTCCCGCGTCTGCCGGGCCATGTCGCCATATTCGCGGCGCACTGCCTCGGCGGTGTCGGAGGTGTCGTCGCCGATGGCCGAGATGGCGGCCTTGAGCGCCAGCTTGCGGGCCGTGCGGAATTCCTGCTCGACCGAGTGGTCGTCGCCCAGCGGCAGGCGCCGCAGCAGCAGCGGCAGGGTCAGGCCCTGCACCAGCAGGGTACCGACCACCACCACGAAGGCGCACATCACGATGAGCTCGCGATAGGGGAAGCCGTCCGGCAGGGCATAGGCGGTCGCTAGCGTGACGATGCCGCGCATGCCGCACCAGCCGATGATGAGGCTGTCGCTGCCGCTCAGCGTGTCGGGCGTCCGTCCCGCGCGCAGGCGACCGGCGAGGCGGCCGGCCCATCGCGTGATCACCTGGTAGCTCACCACCCAGACCAGCCGCACCAGAATGACCGTGAGCAGCACCACCAGCGCGACGCCGGCATAGGTGGTGCTCTGCCAGGGGCCGAGCTGCGCGAGGATCGGGCGGAGCTGCAGCCCGATCAGCACGAAGGCCATGGTCTGCAGCACGAAGACGGTGGTCTCCCACACCGCGTAGGAGGGCACGCGCAGGCGCGCGCTCATGCGCAGTCCGCTCGTGCGCGCCAGCACCATGGCGTAGACGACGATGGTGATGACGGCGGACAGGTGCAGCCGTTCGGCGAGGATCCACACGCCGAAGGTGCTGATGAATTGCAGGATGATGGAGCTCGGCGCGTCCTCGTTGAAATAGGCGAGCGGCCGGGTGATGAGCCTGGCGAGCGCCACGCCGAGCGCGAGGCTGCCGACGATGACGAGGCCGAAGGTCGGCAGCGCGCCGGCGGGGGAGAAGCCGCCGGCGAGCACCGCGGCGACGGCGAGCCGGTAGATCAGCAGCGCCGAGGCGTCGTTGAGCAGGCTCTCGCCTTCGAGGATGACGACGAGGCGGTGCGGCGGGCGCACGCGGCGCAGGATCGCCGTCGCCGCGACGGCGTCGGGCGGGGCGACGATGGCGCCGAGCGCCACCGCCGCGCCCCAGGGCAGGTCCGGCACCAGCCAGCGCGCGACCGCGGCGACGGCGAGCGTCGTCACGCCGACCGCGATCACCACCAGGCTGCCGACGGAAAGCCAGTTGCTGCGCAGGTCGCGGGGCGAGGAATCGTAGGCCGCATCGAGCAGGATCGGCGCCACGAACAGCGCCAGCACCAGCTCCGGCTCGAGCGCGATGGCGGGGATGTCCGGCACCAGCGCCAGCGCGGTTCCGGCGATGGCGAGCACGACCGGGTAGGGAATGCCGGCGCGCCGCGCCCCGTCCGACAGCAGCACCGCGCCGAGCATGAGCACAAGGACCGACTCGAAGAGGATCATCGCCGGCGCCCTGCATGCGTGGTCGGGATTGATGTCGTTCGCCATCAATCAGACGGTAGATGCCCGGCTCGTGCAAGCATCCACGGCCGCGGGCCGGTGTGCCGTAGGGCTGCGCGAGGGGCGCGCGGGCGCCGGGGCGCATAGCGATTCACGCTTCGGCATTCGTTTCAACGACGGCGCCATGCCGGGAAATGTAGATCCCGCGGAGCCTCTACGAGCAAAGAAGATTTTCCGCATGGACGCATAATGAAACGTTTACCCGAACGGTCGGTTCGACCATAGTGCGGGGCCAGCAGAGTTGCGCCGTCGGCGGCGCGGGCGCCGCCCCGCATGCCGCCGTAAGGCCGGAGACAGGAATTGCCGTCCATGCCCCAGGAACCGACATTCGAGTTCTTTCACCTCGAGGCCAGCGACGGCGTCGCCGTCCTCACCGTCGACCGGCCGCCGGTGAACGCCTTCTCGCGGGAGGTCTACGAGGATCTCGCCCGGGTGATCGACCATATCGAGGCGACGCCGGCGATCCGGGTGGTGGTGCTGGCCTGCAAGCCGGACGCCAAGGCCTGGATTGGCGGCGGCGACCTCAAGGAGTTCCTCTCCTTCACCGCCGAGACCCGCCGGGCGCGGCACGACTATGTCGAGGGCGTCACCGACCGCTTCTACCGGCTCTCCTGCCCGACGGTGGCCGCCATCACCCGCCCCGCGCTCGGCGGCGGCATGGTGTTCGCGAGCTTCTGCGACATCCTCGTTTCGGCCGACACCGCCTTCTTCGCCATGCCGGAGGTCGACCGCAGCCTTACCGGCGGGGCGGGGGCCTATTTCAACCGGCTCAACCTGCCGGTCAGCTTCATCCGCGAGATGATCCTCACCGGGCGCCGGCTCAGCGCCGCCGAGCTGCGCGAGGTGGGCTTCCTTAACCACGTGCTGCCGGAGGACCAGGTGATGGACAAGGCGATGGAGATCGCCCGCATCATCGCGGCCAAGAGTTCGGCGGCGGTGCGGGCGATCAAGCAGAGCGCCAACCTCATCGACACGGTCGGCTGGGACGAGGGCCGCGCGGCGGCGCACGAGATGAGCGCGACCAAGCTGGTCGACGGGCCCGACTACAAGGAGGCGATCTCCGCCTTCCTCGAGCGCCGCAAGCCCGCCTTCAACGCCGACTGAAGGCGCGTCGACACGTTGCGGCGGCACGCCTTCGCCGCCGCGCGCTACTCGCCGTGGAACACCGGCTCGCGCTTCTCGGCGTAGGCGGCGATGGCCTCGACCCGGTCGCGCGACTGCGCGGTGGGGTAATGGGCCTCCAGCTCGAAGCGGAAGCCGGTGGCGAAATCGGTGTCGAGGGCGATGTCGAGCGCCTTCTTTGCCTGGCGCACCGCGAGCGGCGCGTTGGCGGCGATGGTGCGCGCCACCGCCAGCGTCTCCTCCATCAGCTCCGGGCCGGGCACCACCTTGTTGACCAGCCCCCATTCGAGGGCCTGCCGGGCCGGGAACATCTCGCCGGTGAGGATCATCTCCTTGGCGCGCCGCAGGCCGCAGGCGCGCGGCACGTTCTGCGTCGCCCCGGCGCCCGGCGAGATGCCGCGCTTCACCTCAGGGAGCGAGAAGCGGGCGCTGTCGCTCGCATAGGCGAAGTCGACCGCCGCCACGATCTCGCAGCCCCCGCCGACCGCTGCCCCGTTCACCGCGGCGATGATCGGCACCGGGCAGTCGGCGATCTGGCGGATCAGCCGCTCGGTCAGCGCGCGATGGCGGCGCACGGCCGCCGGCGCCATGTCCTGGCGCTCCTTCATGTCGCCGCCGCCGCAGAAGATGCGCTCGCCCGCGCCGGTGAGGACGACACAGCGCGTCGCGCCCGCGTCGACATAGAGCTCCCAGAGCCAGTGGTTGAGCTCCTCGACCATGGCGAGGTTGAGCGCATTGCCCGAGGCGGGGCGGTTGAGCGTCACCACGAGGACGTGGTCGAGCGGCTGCACCAGCAGCGTCTCATAGGTCGCGGCCACAGGGATCTCCGTCAGTTCAGGTAAACGTTACACGACGCTCATCGGAGCACCGTTTCGTTCGGCCATATTGACATTGGCACGTGGACGCGCGCTAGTGGGAAAACGTTTTAATGAGGCGTGTTCCGACGGCACACTCGTCCGGCCGGGGCGATCCTCGGGCGGCCCCGGCCGCGCTTCCCGCCTCCCTTCGCGGAAATCTCCATGTCCCGGCACGGCCCGTCGGCGCTCCTGTTCGCCACCATGTATCCGCAGACCGTCATGTCGATGATGGTACTGACGCCGCCGGTGGTGGCCGAGCAGGTGACGGCCGCCTACGGCCTGCCGGCGGAAACGGCGGGGCTCTATGCGGCGGTGAGCTATTTCTTCGTCGCCGTCGGCGCGCTCTCGACGGCGTCGCTGATCTCGCGCGTCGGGCCGTTGCGGCTGAGCTTCGCCTGCATCGTCGCCGGCGGGCTGGCGCTGGCGATCTTCGGCCTCGGCTCCTTCGCCTGGGTGGTGCTGGCGACGGTGTTGATGGGGCTGTGCTACGGCCCGCTGACCCCGGCGAGCCAGCAGGCGATCGCCAATGCCGACCCGATCGCCAATATCGCGCTGTTCCTGTCGGTCCGGCAGACCGCGGTGCCGCTCGGCGGCATGCTGGCGGGCCTGATCGTCCCGGCGCTGGTGGTGCGCTCGAACCTCGAGACCGCGCTTCTCGTGCTCGGCCTCGGCGTGACGCTGTCCGGCCTCCTCGCCGGCAGCCTGCTCGGCGTGGTGCGCCACGAGCCGCGCGCGCCGCGCGCCCCGGTGCGGGCAGGCTTCTTCGCGCCGCTGCGGCTGATGCTGACCCATCGCTCGCTGCTCGCCATCTCCTTTGCCTCGACCGTCTATGGCGCGCTGCAGCTCGTCGTGTCCTCGCTGCTGGTGGTGTTCCTGATGCGCGAGCTCGGCCGCGACCTGGTGACCGCCGGCCTGATGCTGGGCATCAGCCAGGCGGCGGCGGTGATCGGGCGGATCGGCTGGGGCTTCGTCGCCGACCGGGTGGGGCGGCTGCGCGGCACGCTCGGCGCCATCGGCCTCGGCATGGCGGGCGCCTGCACCGCGGCCTGGCTGCTCACCCCGGCAAGTCCGGACCCGGTGGTGGCGCTGGTGGCGTTCCTCCTCGGCGCCACCACCAGCGGCTGGAACGGGGTGTTCCTCGCCAGCCTGATGCAGGCGGTGCCGACCGCGCAGGCCGGATTCGCGGCGAGCGGGGCGCTGCTGTTTTCCTATCTCGGCATCGTGCTCGGCCCGCCGCTGTTCGGGGCGCTGGCGGCGTTCATCGGCTTCCCGGCGGCCTTCCTGCTGCTCGGCGTGCTTGCCGTCGGCGGTACCGCGCTATGCTGGCTGCCGCCCTCGCCGGGCGCGCCGCGCCGACAAATAGTCGACATTTAAGGGCGCGGCCCTCGGCCAGGGAAATGACCAATCCTACGAAGATGCCGATACGGCTTTAATTATGCGGCATGAATCCACCAGACGGGTGACGGGCCGCCACAGTGCTCTTGACCGCTAATCACAAAATGTCGACACTATTGCAGCGGGGCCGGAGCGTGCCGGTTCGCCGACAAGGAGAGAGAAAATGACGGGAGTGAGCGGCCTGATCACGGGCACCCTGGAACATCTGCGCCGCCCGCTGGTGCGCAACATCACCAAGGGCCAGCGCGTGCTGGTGCTGTCCGACACCGAACACGACCCGCGGGTGTGGCAGGCCATCATGACCATCCTCGCCGACATCGAGGCGGACGCGACGCTCTGCCTGTTCGGCCGCCGCCCGGCCGACTATTACGACCCGCCGGCGGCCGTGTGCGAGGCGATGATGAAGTCGGACGTGAACGTCCTGTGCTCGTCGACCGGCATGCTGCACTGCGCGGCGAGCCTGCGCTCCATGGAGGCGGGCATCCCCTCGATCTGCCTCGACGGCGGCATGAAGCTCGAATGGCTGCAGTCCGGCGCCATCACCGACGACATGAAGCAGATCGCGGTGCGCAAGCACTATGTCGGCAAGAACGTGTTCGGCGCCGAGGCCAAGACCTGCCGCGTGACGTCGCGCTATGGCACCGATTTCAGCTATTCGGTCGAGAACATGATCTGGATCCCGCCGCTGCCGTCCGACAGCTTCGATCCCTACAAGATCATCAATTTCCAGAAGGACGAGAACCGGCCGGCGGGCAAGCTCTATTACTATCTGTACCCGACCGGCGAGTTCAACGTCGCCCCGATCGAGGGCACGGCCGAGGGCAAGCTCGTGATCGACCTCACCATGCACCATCTCGGCCTGCTCGGCTCGCCGATCGAGCTCACGGTGGAGAAGGGGCGCATTGTCGACATCGACGGCGGCGTGGACGCGCGCATCCTGCGCGACTTCCTCGCCACCTATGGCGACGAGAACGCCTATATGTGCCCGGCCGAGGCCTCGGTCGGTGTCAACGCCAAGGCGGTGGTGCGCGGCATCCAGCGCGAGGACAAGAACATCATGGGCACGATGCACTTCGGCCTCGGCACCAATGTCGATGTCGGCGGCTCGATCATGTCCAAGATCCACATGGACGGCGTGATCCTCGAGCCCACGCTCTATGTCGACGGGGTCAAGCGCATCGACAATGGACGCTTCCTCGTTCCCATCGAAGGCAACGAGTGAGGCGGCGCGGCCGGGTCGCGCGCCCGGCCGCTTTCCAGGCCCGGACTAGGCCGCCGCAGCGGCCTGACGGCGGCGGCGGCGCGAGCGCATCGGCAGGGGAACGCCGCCATCGGCATAGAGCTGCTCGAGCGCTGCCAGCGCGTGCAGGTGGTTGGAGCGGATCAGCACGTCGGCGAGCGGCGCGTCCTGTTCCTCGATGGCGGCCAGGAGCTGCACATGGTGGGCCATGGAGCGCTCGCGCCGCGTGGGCTGCGTGAGCGAGAGCCGGCGCAGGCGCAGCGTGCGCAGCAGCAGCGAATCCAGGATGCGTTTGGCCGTATTGTTGTAGGCGGCCATGGTCAGCCGGTTGTAGAACTCGACATTCGCCCAGAGATAGGCCGACAGATCGTGCGCGTCGTGCGCCGCGCTCAGCCGCGCGAGCTGCTCGCGCAGGGATTCGAGGTCGGCGTCGGTGCGAAGGCGCGCCGCGTCGGAGGCGACGGCGCCGAACAGCACCGCGCGCACGCGGTAGATCTCGCGTGCCTCGGCGATGTCGAGCACGGCGACATGCGGGCGGCGGCGCTGGGGAATGCGCACCAGCCCTTCCTTCTCCAGCAATAGCAGCGCTTCGCGGATCGGCGTGCGGCTGGTCTCGTAGCGCTCGGCGAGCTCGACCGAGCTGAGATCCTCGCCGCTCTGGCGGATGTTCTCGACGATCTCCGCCCCGACCTCGCAGGCGACGCGTGAGACCAGCGAAGGCCGGTCATGGTGCTCGGCGACGATGCGGCGGATCACCAGCACGGCATTGAGAAAGGATTCGGACTGGCTTGAAGGTGCGGTCGCGATCCAGGCGTCGGCCTGCTCGAAGTCGGGCCTGTTCAACGATGTGCCGCCTTCCATGTCAGCGCCCATGGCCACGTCCCGGCCGGGCTTCGGGCCTCCAGTGTAGCCGCGGGCGGCCAATCCTGTCGACAAAATAGGGTGTGGGCGAGAATCGGCCGGCGGGCCGTACGACCTCGGGCGACCCGGGTCCGAGATGCGGCTGCTCGTATATTTGTCGACATTATTTGGCGACGACGTGTGGAAACGAGTGCATCGAAGGCGGGCGGATCGTGTATCGACGGCCGGTTTTCAGGCGATTTCATCCACCTAAATCATGAAAAACGATATGTTTTCCATGAACTGACAGCGGAGCAAAGCCGAGGGTGGGCGCTGCCCGGCCTGGCTGCCTCAACGCCCGAAATGTCAAATCTGTCGACACATAACTTGACGCTCTGGAAGCGATCCGGTTCAATGACGGTGCCAACGCCAAGACCACGAACAAGGCACAAGGGAGGAACTTCATGAAACTGGGCCATTCCTGGCTCCTGGGCGGTACGCTCGCGGCCTCGCTGGCTGCGACGCCGGTGCTCGCGCAGGATTCGCTCGTCGTCGCCGCCTTTGGCGGCAAGCACGGCGAGACGCTGCAGAAATGCGTCATCAAGCCGTTCATGGACAAGACCGGCGTGCGCGTGACCGTCGACCAGGGCGTGTCGACCGTCACCGTCTCCAAGCTGAAGCAGCAGCGCGACAACCCCTCGCTCGACATCGTCTGGCTCGACGGCGAGGTCTCGCAGGTCGCCGAGGCCGACGGGCTGTTCGCCGACATCGACCCGGCCAAGGTGCCGAACGTCGCCAACATGATCCCGGAGGGCGTCTACAAGAACAAGGACGGCAAGATCACCGGGCTGAGCGACGGCTATTATTCCGTCGGCATCGTCTACAACAAGGACGAGATCAAGCAGGCGCCGACGTCCTGGTTCGACCTGTGGAAGCCCGGCTTCGCGGGCAACGTGACCTGGCCGTCCATGTCCGACGGCTCCGGCCCGGCGATGCTGGTCTATGTCTCCGAGCTGCTCGGCGGCGGGGTGACCAACCTCAAGCCCGGTGCCGACAAGCTGAAGCAGCTCGACGTCGCGGCCTTCTACGATTCCGGCGGCAACGCCAGCAACATCCTCGCCCGCAAGGAGGCCACCATCGGCGTGCTGGACAGCGGCGCGGTGTGGGCGCTCGCCGACGCGCATCCGTTCGAGGTCGGCTTCGTCATCCCGAAGGAGGGCGGCCTCGCTTCCGACGCCCGGCTGCACCTCATCAAGCCGTCCAAGGCGGCGTATGACTTCCTCAACTACGCGATGACCGCCGAATCCCAGGGCTGCATCGCCGAGAACTACTTCTACGGCCCGGCCGTGAAGGACGTGAAGCTGAGCGAGAAGGCGCGCTCGCGCCTGCCCTGGGGCCCGGAAGGCTCGATCAAGGACCTGCGCTTCTCCGACGTGAACGCCATCAACGCGCATCGCCAGGAGATCCTCGACACGTGGAACCGCGACGTCCTCGGACGACGCTGAGCCCGAGTGCTTCAGGAGCAGGCCCGACCATGCCCCTCATCGCCATCGACCGAGTGACCAAGTCCTACGGCTCGCTGAAGGTCCTGAAAGGGGTTTCGCTCGACGTCGAGGAGGGCGAGTTCGTCGCCCTCCTCGGCCCTTCCGGCTGCGGCAAGACCACGCTGCTGCGCGCCATCGCCGGATTCGTCGACACCGATGGCGGCGATATCCGCATCGCCGGCCGGTCGATGACCGGCGTGCCGCCGAACCGCCGTCCGGTGAACATGGTGTTCCAGAACTACGCGCTGTTCCCGCATCTGAGCGTGCGCGACAACGTCGCCTTCGGCCCGCGCCGGAGCGGCGTCGCCTCGGGCGAGGTCGCCGGCATCGTCGATGGCGCGCTCGCCACCGTCGGCATGAGCGCCTATGCCGACCGCCTTCCCCAGCAGCTTTCCGGCGGCCAGCAGCAGCGCGTCGCGCTCGCCCGCGCCATCGCCAACAAGCCCAAGGTGCTGCTGCTCGACGAGCCGCTCGGCGCGCTCGACCTCAAACTGCGCAAGCGCATGCAGATGGAGCTGAAGCACCTCCAGCAGAAGCTCGGCATCACCTTCCTGTTCGTGACCCACGACCAGGAGGAGGCGCTGGTGATGGCCGACCGCATCGTCGTCATGCATGACGGCGCCATCGCCCAGATCGGCAGCGGCGAGGACATCTACGCGCGCCCGCAGAGCCGCTACGTCGCCGACTTCATCGGCGAGGCCAACATCCTTCGCTGCGCGGTGGCGGCCGACGGCAGCCTGAGGCTGGCGGGGGAGGGGATCGATCTTCCCTATCGCGTCGCCCCCGGCACCGCCGAGCCGGCGCTGCTGGTGCGGCCGGAGGAAGTCCGGGTCGGCGCGGCGGCGCAGGGCGGGGTCGAGCTCGCCGCCACCGTGATGGACCGGGTCTTCGTCGGCAATGCGACGCGCATCTTTGCCCGGCTCGGCAGCGGGCAGGAGATCGTCATCCACCAGACCGGTACGGGCGAGGGCGCGGGGCCGAGCGAGGGCGACGCGATCCGCATCGGCTGGGCGCACGATGCCGCCCGCGTGCTGACGAGCTGAGCGATGCGCATCACTCGCTTCTGGGCGGCGATCCTGCTCGGCATTCCGCTGATCTACCTGGTCGTCTTCTTCGTCACGCCGCTTTGCATGGTGCTGGCGGACAGCTTCTCGAACAAGGCGGGCGAGCTGACCTTCGAGAACTACGCCACCGTGCTCGGCGACATCTATTACTGGGAAGTGCTGGGCTACACGCTGTGGCTGGCGCTGGTGACCTGCGTCGCCACGCTGCTGCTCGGCTACCCGCTCGCCTACTATCTCACCCTGGTCGAGCGCCGGGCCTTCGTGAAGCGGCTGTGCTTCATCCTGATCCTGATGCCGCTCTTCACCTCGAGCATCGTGCGCTCCTTCGGCTGGCTGGTGCTGCTCGGGCGCGAGGGGCTGATCAATGACGGGCTGCTGATGCTCGGCATCATCGGCCGGCCGCTGCGCCTGCTCTCCACCCAGACCGCGATCATCGTCGGCATGATCTACGTCATGCTGCCCTTCATGGTGCTGGCGATCGCCAGCGTGCTGCAGAACCTCAACCCCTCTCTGCGCGAGGCGGCGCGCGATCTCGGCGCCTCCGCCTTCTCCACCTTCCTGCGCGTGACGCTGCCGCTGAGCGTGCCCGGCATCGTCGCCGGCACGCTGATCGTCTTCACCCTGTCCATTTCCAGCTACGTGACGCCGCGCATCATGAGCGGGGGGCGCTCGGTCGTCTCCTCGATGCTGATCTACGACCAGTTCCTGCTGGTGTTTAACCCCTTCCTCGGCAGCGCCATCGCGGTCGTGCTGCTCGTCACCTGCTTCGTGCTGATCATCGCCTACACGCTAATCCTCGAACGCAAGCCGGTGCGGAGCTGACCATGGGCGGGCTGTTCGAGAAGCTCGGGGACCGCGCCGGCATCCTGGCGCTGTCGCTGCTCGCCTGGGCGGTGCTGGTGTTCCTGATCCTGCCGCTGTTCGTGGTGATCGCGATCTCCTTCACCACCACGGAATTCCTCGCCTTCCCGCCGGTCGGCTTCACACTGCGCTGGTACCAGCGCTTCCTCGCCGATCCGTCCTATGTCGATTCCATCCTGCTGAGCGCGCGGCTCGCCTTCGGCTCGACGCTGATCGGCTTCCTGCTCGGCGTGCCGGCGGCGCTGGCGCTGAAGCGCAGCACGATGCCGGGCATCAATTTCCTCGCCAGCCTGTTCCTGTCGCCGCTGATCCTGCCGGCCATCATCATCGGCGTCGGCGTGCTGCAGATCACCACGGCGCTCGACTTCCCGCGCAGCTTCGCCGCCATGCTGGCGGGGCACGTGGTGATCATCCTGCCCTACATCGTGCGCACCACGCTGGCCTCGCTCGAAGGCTTCGACGCCTCGCTCGAGGAGGCGGCGCGCGACCTCGGCGCGTCGGGGCTCGTCACCTTTCTCCATGTGACGCTGCCGACCATCAAGCCGGGCATCATCGCCGGCTGCCTGTTCGGCCTCATCATGAGCTGGATCGACGTCGAGGTGAGCATCTTCAACACGGTGATCGCCACCTCGCCGATCCCGGTGAAGGTCTTCAACTACGTGCAGTACTCGGTCGATCCGATGATCGCCGCAGTCTCCGCCGGCACGATCTACATCGCCTTCATCTTCGTCTTCCTCCTCGACCGCCTGGTGGGCCTCGAAAAGGTCACCGGCCGGAAATGATCTGCGGAGCCGTTCCCATGTCCCAGCCGTCCGAGCCTCAGCCGTCCGACCCTCGACCTTCCAAACCGCGGCGCGGCCCGCTCGCCGACATCCTCGTGGTGGCGGTCGAGCAGGCGGTCGCCGGCCCGCTCTGCACGCTGCGCCTCGGCGATGCCGGGGCGCGGGTCGTCAAGATCGAGGCGAAGGAGGGCGACCGCGCCCGCGACTACGACACCGCCATGGGCAGCACCTCGGCCGCCTTCGGCTGGCTCAACCGCGGCAAGGAAAGCGTGGTGCTCAACCTGAAGGAGGCGGGCGACCTCGCCCTCGTGCGGTCGATGCTCGCGCGGGCCGACGTGTTCGTGCAGAACCTCGCCCCCGGCGCCAGCGAGCGGCTCGGGCTCGGCGCGGCGCAACTCACGGCCGAGTTTCCCCGGCTGATCGTCGTCGACATCATGGGCTACGGGCGCGGCACGCCTTACGAGACCAAGCGCGCCTACGACATGCTGGTGCAGTCCGAGAGCGGCATCTGCGCGGTGACCGGCACGCCCGAGGTGCCCTCCAAGGTCGGCATCTCGATCGCCGACATCGGCACCGGCACCAACGCCTATTGCGCGGTGCTGGAGGCGCTGTTCGAGCGCGAGACGACCGGGCGCGGCCAGGCGATCGAGGTCGCCATGTTCGACTGCATGGCCGAGTGGATGTCGCTGCCGCTGCTGCACTACGACTATATGGGCGTGGAGACCGCGCGCTACGGCCTTTCCCACGCCTCGGTCTATCCCTACCGGCCCTACCACGCCGCAGACGGCGACATCGTGGTCTCGATCCAGTCGACCGCCGAGTGGACGCGCTTCTGCACCACCGTGCTGCGCCGCCCCGAGCTGGTGCGCGATCCGCGCTTCGCCGACAACTGGGCGCGGGTGCAGAACCGCCACGCGCTCGACGGCGCGGTGCATGAGGTGTTCGGCAGCCATAGCTGCGAGGAGCTGATCGCGCGCCTCGAGGAGGGGCAGATCGCCTGGGCGCGTGTCTCCACCCTGCACGACCTCTCGGTCCACGGCGCGCTGCGCCGGCTCGACGTCGAGATGCCCGGCGGCGAGCACAGCCGGATGCCCCGGCCGGCCGGGCGGCCCGTCCCGTCCGGCCGCAAGGTGCCCGCGCTCGGCGCCGATACGGCGCGCGTGCGGGCCGAGTTCGCCGCGGACGCGCTGGCGCGCTGAGCCGCAGATTTCCGATAGATCGAAGGGAGGCCAAGGTGGCAGAGAAGATCGGCTGGCAGGGACGTTTCTACGAGGATTTCGAGGTCGGCGACGTCTATCCGCACCAGATCGGCCGCACGCTGCTCTCCTGCGACAATTCCTGGTTCACGCTGCTGATGGGCGCGCCCTCGCCGGTGCATTTCGATCATCACTACGCGGCGCAGACCGAGTTCGGGAAGCCGCTGGTGAACTCGGTGCTGACGCTCGCCACCGTCATGGGCCAGAGCGTCTCCGACCTGTCGCAGAACGTGTTCGGCAATCTCGGCTGGGACGAAATCCGCCTGCCGCACCCGGTGTTCGAGGGCGACACCATATATTCGCAGTCCGAGGTGCTGGAGAAGCGGCGCTCCAAGTCGCGCGAGAGCGTCGGCATCGTGCGGGTCTCGACCGTCGGCTTCAACCAGGACGGGGAGGTGGTGATCACCTTCAGGCGCACCTTCATGCTCTACCGCCGCGGCTACAAGCCGACCCTGCCGAGGCCGAAGCTGGACGAGGCGAAGAAGAGCGGCTGAGGCGGCTGCCCGCCGCCGGTCGCCTGCCACCCGCGTTCGAGGGGCGGCGGGTCGGCTACATCGACCAGCCGCCGTCGATGATGTGGATCGCGCCGGTGGTGTAGGTGGCGCCGGCGAGATGGAGGGCGAGGTCGGCGATCTCCTGCGCCGTGCCGATGCGCCCGATCGGCTGGCGGGCGATGAAGGCGGCGCGCGCCGTCTCATAGTCGCCGAGCGCGCGCAGGCGGTCCTCCAGCGAGGGGCTCTCGACCGTGCCGGGGCAGATGGCGTTGCAGCGGATCCCGCGCCCGACGAAATCGGCAGCGACCGATTTGGTGAGGCCGATCACGGCCGCCTTGGTGGTGGCGTAGGCGAAGCGGTTCGGCACGCCCTTCACGCTGCTCGCCACCGAGGCGATGTTGATGATCGCGCCCTCGCCGCGCGCCAGCATGCCCGGCAGCGCCGCGCTGATGGTGCGGTACATCGACTTTACGTTGAGGTCGAAGGCGAAATCGAGCTCGTCGGGCGTGCAGTCGAGCACCGTGCCCGCGTGCACGAAGCCCGCGCAGTTGCACAATATGTCGATCGGGCCGATCTCCGCGATCAGGGCGGCGACCGCCGCGCCGTCGCGCACGTCGAGCCGGCGGGTGCGGGCGCCTTCAAGGCCCTCGAGGCCGGCCTCGTTGATGTCGCTCGCCCACACATCCGCCCCGGCCGCGACGAAGGCGCTCGCGATGGCCCGGCCGATGCCCTGGGCGGCGGCGGTGACGAGGACGACGCGGTTCTCAAGCTGGGACACGGCACTCTCCTGACGGGATGGGAAGCGGAACGGCAACGCGACGAGGCGCCCCGCGGGCGGCCCCGGTGTCGATGGTGAGGCGCGCGCCGGCGGATGTCACCCGCTCCCGGACGTGCCGTGACGCGCCAGCGTTTTCATGTCGCGGCGAACTCATGAGTGTCGACATAAACATGGATTGACGATGGGTAATGAGGGGAGGAGGTCCGCACCAGATGCCCCATTCCCTCGCAACCAGCGTAAATATGACGGTTCTTCGCGCGTGTTTCTGTGCTCGGCGGGCGTGTTTCGACGCAATCATAATGTGTCGACAGATTCGTTGACAAGGTCGAAGCAATGGGCTTCCATAACGTCAAGGGACGCAGGTTCCGGGCGCGGGGAGTCCGAGCGGACGAACCCCGGCGGCCGGGCGTGACGAGCCCGGCGCAGCGCGCCGCAAGAGCGCGCATTCAGCCAATCGGGAGGAATCAATGACGAAGATTGCAAGGCGCGACGCGCTGAAGATGGCCCTTGCCGCGCCGATGGTGCTGGCCGCAGGGCGGCTCGGCGCGCAGACCGCATGGCCGACCCGGCCGGTGCAGGTCATCACCGGCTTCGGCCCCGGCGGCGGCGGCGACATCGCCACCCGCGTCACCTTTCAGGCGGTGTCCGACATTCTGAAGCAGCCGATGGTGGTCGAGAACCGCACCGGCGGCAATTCCGTCGTCGCCGCCCAGGCGGTGCTCGCCCTGCCGCATGACGGCTACGCCTACCTCATGAACGGCCTGCAGCAGCTCGTCACCCCGCTGCTGATGAAGGACATTCCGATCGACTACGCGGCGGACTTCCAGCCCGTCACCCAGATGGTGAAGTACCCCGAGACCATCTCGGTGGCGAAGGATTCGCCGTGGAAGACCTTCGAGGAGCTGATGGCCTATGCGAAGGCCAATCCGGGCCGCATCCGCTACGGCACCTCCGGCATCGGCGGCGTGCCGCACATCGTCGCCGAGGCGATCCAGCTCTATGGCGGGGTCAAGTTCCGCAACATCTCCTACCGCGTGGCGCCGGAGATCGCGCGCGATCTCGTCGGCGGCCAGCTCGACCTCGCGGTGCTGAACGTCTCGACGCTGACGCCGATGATCCAGTCCGACAAGGTGCGCCTGCTCGCGGTCGGCAACGACACCCGGCTCAAGCCGTTCCCCGACGTGCCCACGCTCGCCGAGCTCGGCCTGCCGAAGGCCAACCACGCCGACTGGGGCGGCATCTTCACCGCCACCGGCACGCCGGACGACATCATCGCGCAGATGCAGGCGGCGGTGGCCAAGGCGGCCAAGACGCCCTCCGCCTACGACAAGCTCGCCGCGCAGGGCACCTTCATGGTCGGCAGCTCGACCGAGGACTTCAAGGCGTTCCTGGCCAACTGGAAGGGCGTCGTCGAGGAAGTCGTGCGCGAGGCGAAGATCTCGCTCTGAGCCCGCCCTGACGTGACGCGCGCCCGGGCGCCTTGGGCGCCCGGGAGTCCGCCGGCCGCGGGAGCCGCTTCTTCCGCGCCGCCGGCCATCGGTGGAAAGCCATGTCCCGGATCAAGAACCCCAACGACGTGATGGTCGGGATCGTGCTGGTCGCGATCGCGGTCTTCGCCCTCATCCTCGCCTGGCATCTCAACGTCGGCACCGTCGACGCCATGGGCCCCGGCTTCTTCCCGCGCATGCTCGCCTTCATCGAGATCGGGCTCGGCCTCGCCATCATCGGCCAGGGCCTCGTCACCGAGGGCGAGCCGTTCGAGCGCTGGTTCCCGCGGCAGATCTTCTTCGTGCTGGCGAGCATCGCCTTCTTCGCCCTCACCATCGACCGTCTCGGCGTGGTCATCGCCGTGGTCGGCATGGTCTTCGTCGCCTGCCTCGCCCGCCGCCAGACCCGGTTCCACGAGGCGGCGCTGGTCGCCGTCGGCATGGCCGTCTTCATCGTGCTGGTGTTCCGGGTCGGGCTCGGCCTGCCGATGCGCGTCTGGCCCATGGGGAACGTCTACTGACATGGACAGCTTCGTCTCGCTCTTTCACGGCCTCTTCATCGCCCTGCAGCCGGGCAACGTGGTCTACTGCCTCATCGGCACGCTGGTCGGCACGCTGATCGGCGTGCTGCCCGGCATCGGCCCGCTCTCGGCCATCGCCATCCTGCTGCCGATCACCTTCTATCTGGAGCCGGTGTCGGCGCTGATCATGCTCGCCGGCATCTATTACGGCGCGCAGTATGGCGGCTCGACCTCGGCGATCCTGATCAACATCCCTGGCGAGAACTCCTCCGTCGTCACCTGCCTCGACGGCCACCAGATGGCGCGGCGCGGCCGGGCCGGCTCGGCGCTGGCGGTGGCGGCGCTCGCCTCGCTGTTCGCCGGCATCTTCGCCACGATCGTCATCACGCTGTTCGCCCCGCCGGTCTCCCGGCTGGCGCTGATGTTCGGCCCGGCGGAGTACTTCTCGCTGATGGTGCTCGGCCTCATCGCCGCGATCGTGCTGGCGCACGGATCGGTGCTGAAGGCGCTGGGCATGATCCTGCTCGGGCTGCTGCTCGGCTGCGTCGGCACCGACGTCGCCTCCGGCTCGCTGCGCATGGCGCTCGGCATTCCCGAGCTGTTCGACGGCATCGGCTTCATCCCGCTGGCGATGGGGCTGTTCGGCGTCGGCGAGATCATCCGCAACATCGAGAACGAGCATCACCAGTCGGTGCTGGAGGCACGGGTGCGCAACCTGTGGCCCTCTGCCGAGGAATTCCGCCGCGCCTGGCCGGCGGCGACGCGCGGCACGCTGATCGGCTCTGTGCTCGGCATCCTGCCGGGCGGCGGCGCCATGCTCTCCTCCTTTGCCGCCTACACGATCGAGAAGAAGATCTCGAAGGAGCCCGGCCGCTTCGGCAAGGGCGCGGTGGAGGGCGTGGCGGCGCCGGAGGCCGCCAACAATGCCGGCGCGCAGACCTCGTTCATTCCCCTGCTCACGCTCGGCATCCCCTCCAACGCCATGATGGCGCTGATGGCGGGCGCGCTGCTGATCCACGGCATCCAGCCGGGACCGCGCGTCATCACCAACAACCCGGAGATCTTCTGGGGCCTGATCGCCTCGATGCTGGTCGGCAACGCGCTGCTGGTGGTCATCAACCTGCCGCTGATCGGCATCTGGACGCAGCTTCTGCGGGTTCCCTACCACCTGTTCTATCCGATGATCCTCGTCTTCTGCTGCATCGGCGTCTACACGGTGAACTCCAGCGTGCTCGACGTGATGCTGCTGATGATCTTCGGCTTCTTCGGCTACATGTTCATCAAGTGGCAGTGCGAGCCGGCGCCGCTCCTCCTGGCCTTCATCCTCGGGCCGCTGATGGAGGAGAATCTGCGCCGCGCCATGGAGGTCTCCTATGGCGATCCCGCCATCTTCGTCACGCGTCCGATCAGCGCGGTGCTGCTGATCGCGGCGGCCGGGTGCCTGGTGCTGGTGCTGCTGCCGGCGTTCCAGCGCACCCGCGAGGTCGCGTTCCAGGACGAGAGCTGAACCGGCGCCAAAAGCCGCCGGCATCTGCGTGGACCGGCCTCTACGGATCGGCCCGGGCGGACCGCGGCGGCCGGCTTTCCGGCGTCGCCCCTCTGCCCGTCATCCCTGCACCGCCCATCCGGGCCGCTGTTCCGTCCGGTCGTCGTTTCGAGGTCCCCCATGTCCGCTTCAACCCGTTCCTCCGCCTCGCCCGCGCTTTCCGAGAAGCTGCGGCGCGAGGCGATCAGCGTTCCGGCCCTGCGGGCCATGGCGCGGCGCACCCTGCCGCGGCCGGTGTTCGACTTCTCCGACGGCGGGGCGGAGGACGAGCATACGCTGCGCCGCAACGAGGCGGCCTTCGCGCGCTATGCCTTCCTGCCGCGCCCGATCAACGGCGCGCCGGTCCGCGACCAGTCGGTGAAGCTGTTCGGCATGGATCTCTCCATGCCGGTGATGATCGGCCCGACGGGTCTCGCCGGCCTGTTCTGGCCCGGCGCCGAGAAGCTCGCCGTGCGGGCGGCCAACAATGCCGGCACCGCCTATTGTGCCAGCCACGGCTCGGTCTGCACGCTGGAGGACATCGCCGCCGCGGGCGGGCCGAACCGCATGATGCAGGTCTTCGTCTATCGCGACCGCGGGTTCACGCGCGAGCTGGCGGAGCGGGCGGCGGCGGCCGGCTTCAAGGCGCTGGTGCTGACCGTCGACAACCAGCTGCATGGGCGGCGTGACCGCGACCTGCGCAACGGCTTCACCATTCCCCCGCGCTTCGATGTGTCGGGCCTGCTCGCCATGGCGACCAAGCTGCCCTGGCTGATGCGCATGGGCCCGGAGCTGCCGACGCTCACCTTTGGCAATTACCGGCGCGAGAACGGCCCCTCGGACATCCGCACCCTCGCCGCGCGCATGCACGACATGTTCGACCCGGCCATGAACTGGTCCGACGTCGACGAACTGCGCCGGATCTGGAAGGGTCCGCTCATCCTCAAGGGCGTGCTGCACCCGCAGGAGGCGGCCGAGGCGGTCGCGCATGGCGTCGACGGCGTGATCGTCTCCAACCATGGCGGGCGGCAGCTCGACCATGCGGTGAGCTCGCTCGAGGCGCTGCCGGGCATCGTGCGCGCCGTCGACGGGCGCATCCCGGTGCTGCTGGACGGCGGCATCCGGCGCGGCGGCGACGTCGTCAAGGCGATCGCGCTCGGCGCCTCGGCCTGCCTGATCGCGCGGCCCTATCTGTGGGCGCTCGCGGTGGGCGGGGAGGCGGGCGTCGCCCATGTGCTGGAGCTGTTCCGCGACGAGATCGACCGCACCATGGGCCTGCTCGGCGTCACCGAGCTTAGCCAGCTCAATTCCGACCTGCTGATGCGGCTCGACGCGATCGGGCAGACGGCCTGAGCGGCCGGCCTTCGCGTTGGGGGGCGGAGGCGCCGGCGCGAAAGGAAAAGGGACCCGGCGTGCCGGGTCCCTTCATCGTTTTGGCCGGTCAGTTCGACTTCGGCTCGGACTTGGAATCGTAGCGCTTGGCCCATTCGCTGAGGATGCGCTGGCGATTGTCGATCGACCATTCCACGCTGTAGTCCTGGGCCTTGGAGGCGCCGTCCGGGATCGAGTTCGGCGGGCCGTTGTTCAGCCCGTCCATGCCGACCGCCCCGTAATACTTGTTGAACACCTTGTGCGCCTCGCGGCTGGCGCCCCAGTCGATCAGCACCTTGGCGGCCTCGGGGTTCTTGCTGCCCTTGATCATCGCCGTCGATTCGATGTCCCAGGCGGTCTCGTCGTCCGGCACCAGCAGCACGATCGGCGCGCCCTTGGTCTTCAGGAACGGGCCGGTGAGGTCGGTCGAGAGGCCGACCACATACTCGCCATTCGCCGCGTATTTGCACGGGGTGGAGGACGAGTTGGTGTAGACCGAGACGTTCTGGTGCAGCTTGTCGAGGAAGTCCCAGGCCTTCTCGTCGCCCATCTTCTGGATCCAGCTATGCACATAGCCGTATCCGGTGTTGCTCATGGTCGGGTTCGGCATGGCGATCTGGCCCTTGTAGACGGGGTCGGCGAGATCGGTCCAATGCTTGGGAATGGGGATGCCCTTCTTCTCGGCCTCCACCGTATTGAAGCAGACGACGTTGAGATACATCTCGAGCCCGACCCAGTAGGGCGGATCGGCATCGTCGCGGAACTTCGACTGAAGCTGCTTGTAGTCCTTCGGCGCGTAGGGCTCGATCAGTCCTTCGCGCTTCAGGCTGACGATATTGGTGACCGGCATGCCGAAGATCACGTCGGCGCGCGGGTTGTCCTTCTCGGCCATGATGCGGGCCTGCATGACGCCGCCTGCATCGCGCACCCAGGTGATGTCGATGTCGGGATGGGCCGCCTCGAAGGCCTGTTCGTAAGGGGTGAGCACTTCCTTCTGCAGCGTCGAATAGACCGTGAGCTGGGTCTTCGCCGCCGCCGGCGTCGCCACGGCCGCCGCGACGAAGGCGACGGCGGTTGCGGACGACAGCAGGTAACCAAAATTGCGCATGTTTTCCTCCTGGTTGTTCTGCCCTTTTCTGCCCGCCTTGAGGCGGGTCTCGTTCAAGCTTCGGCGGGTCTCGCCTCAGCGAATGGTGCCCGCCTCGGCGAGCTCGGCGCGCCTTTCGGGCGAAAGTCCCAGCAACTCGCCGAACACGTAGTCGTTGTGCTGGCCGATGGCCGGGGTCGGGGCGAAGTCGCCGCGCCAGGCCCCGCCGGCGGCACTGCGGTCATCGGCGAGCCAGGGCAGGGTGGCCATCTGCACCTCGCCGTCGATCTGCTGGAACATCGAGCGCGCGCGCATGTGCGGGTCGTCGACGATCTCGGCCATGTGGCGCGAGCGCGAGGCCGGCACCCCGGCCGCGTGCAGCGCCGCCTCGGTCGCGGCAGCGTCGCGCGTGCGCAGCCAGGCGGCGAGCCGCCCGTTGAGGTCTTCCTTGGCGGCGAGGCGCGGCTGTGCGCCGGCGAGCCCGGCATCGGCGGGAGCGGCCTCGCCCATGACGCGGCGCAGCCCCTCCCATTCCTGCGGCGTGCGCACGGAGAGCGCGAGCCATTCGTCCTCGCCCGCGCAGCGGAAGCAGCCGGACGGCGCGGCCCCCGCTTCCGTCACGCTGCGCCGCTCGGGCACCTGCCGGCCGAGCGCGGCATGCAGAAGCGCCTCCGGCAGCAGGGCGACGGTCGCCTCCAGCATGGAGAGGTCGACATAGGCGCCCCGTCCGGTCTGGCGCCAGTGGCGGATGGCGGCGAGGATCGCCGTGGTCTCCCACAGCGCGGTGATCGGGTCGGTCCAGGCCGGCAGGATACCCATCGCCTCGAGCGCCGGGTTCGGCTCGCCGATCATGCCGACCCGCCCGCTATAGCCCTGCAGCAGCGAGCCATAGGCGAGCAGGTCCTTTTCCGGCCCGGTCCGGCCCATGCCGGAGGCGGAAACGAAGATGATGTCGGGCCGGATCTCGCGCAGCGTGTCGTAGGACAGGCCGTATTTGGCGAGCACGCGCGAGGAGAAGTTCTCCACCACCACATGGCTCGAGCGCACCAGCTCGCGGATCATCTCCTGGCCCTCGGGCGTGGTGATGTTGAGCGTGCAGCTCTTCTTGTTGTTGTTGATGACCGCGAACATGCCGTCGCGGACCGAGAATTCGGGGCGGGTGGAGGATTCGATCTTGATGATCTCCGCGCCCATGGCGCCGAGCATCTTGGTGGTCATCGGCCCGGCCATGACCCAGCTGAAATCGACGACGCGGATGCCTTCAAGGCTGAGCGGGTTCATCACAGGCCTCCTGCGGCGCGGTGTCTGGCCGGCCCGCCGCGGGTGGCGAGCAGGGCCTCGAACAGGTCGGCTCCATCCTCCGCGCGGGCCGGCGCGAGCGCTTCGCCGCCACGGGCGAGTTCCTCGCCGCCCTGGTCGATGAAGCGGAACGGCAGCGAGGGCATGGGCAGCACCGTCCCGTCGGCGAAGCGGACCTCGTCGAAGAAGCGCCGGGCGCGGAGCTGCACGTTCTCGATCAGGTCGTGCGGCGTGCTCACCGGGAAGCAGGCGACGCGCGCCGCCTTGGCGGCCTCGACCACGTCGCGGTTGGCCTGCGTGACCGACCACTGCGCCATCAGCGCCTGAAGCCGCGCGGCATTGGCGGTGCGCACGATACGGTCGCCGCACAGGCTTTCGTCACGGGTCCAGTCGGGATGGCCCATCACCTCGCACCAGCGTGCCCATTGATGGTCCTCGCGTGGGGAGACCATGACCGCGCCGTCGGCGCAGGGCAGGTACCAGACGAGGCCGCCGGCGATGGTCAGCCCCTTCTCGGGGTCGCGCCGGCGGTTGGTGACGTCGAGCCCGGCCTGCCAGTCGGCGAAGGGTTCGACCAGCATGTAGACCAGCAGGTCCTCATGCGAGACGTCGACCAGAGGCCCCGGCCGCCGGCCCTCGCCCGCCTCGAGCGCCCACAGCGCGGCGATGGCGACCACGAGGCCGCCGGCCATGTCGCCCTCCCAGTCCGCGCAGCCGACCGGGGCGGTGGCCTCCGGCTCGGTGACCGGGCTCGCCTGGTGGAAGGCGAAGCCGCTGGCGTGCTGGAGCACGAAGGAGGAGGAGGGGCGCTCCGTCGACGGGCCGGAAAGCCCATGCGGCGAGATCACCAGCGTTGCCGGGCGCTGCGCCCAGTCCGGCTCGGCTCCGCGCACCGCCTCGGCCGTGGCGATCACCAGATCGGAGCGCCCGGCGAGATCGTCCAGCAGCCGCCAGCCCTCTTCAATCGAGCCATCGAGCGATATCAGTGCCTTGCCGCGGTTGAGATAGGCGAAGAGCGCGCTCTCCCCTGCGGGCGTCAGCGGCGCCTCGCGGCGGAGCGGGTCGCCTTCCGGCGGCTCGACCTTGATCACCTCGGCCCCGAGATCGGCCAGCAGCCGCGCGCCGAAGGCGACGGAGATGTCCGACCCCAGCTCCAGCACCTTGAGGCCAGCCAGAGGTCCGCGGAAGGGATGGGGAGTGAAACGATTCATTTGGTTCTCAGAGTTTCATCGGGCTCGATGTCGGGTCGCTGCGGGGGGGAGGGCCGCGCTAGGCCTCGCGCAGGCTGGAGCGCCATTGCTGCTGGCGGTGCAGCAGCAGGCGGGTCGCGATCACCTGCAGGAGCTTCACGCCGGCGGAGGTGTAGAGGATCATCATCGCCATCGCGCAGGCCGCGCCCTCGTCGCCGGTGTCGTTGAGCGCGACCACCGCGATCGAGGCCACCTTGGTGGTCGAGCCGTAGATGAAGATGACGCCGGCCACCGTGGTCATCGCATTGACGAAGAAGAAGGTGGCGATGTCGATGATGGCGGGGATCGAGATCGGCACCGTCACCCGCCGCAGCGTGGTCCAGAACGATACGCCGAGCGCCTGCGAGGCGGCCTCGAACTCGGAATCGATCTGCTTCAGCGCGGTGAGCGCCATCAGGTGCGGCACGGTGTAGTAGTGCCCGATGGTGCACATCACCATGATCGTCATGGTGCCGTAGACCACGTTGAGCGGGTTGCTCGGCATGTTGAAGAAGAAGATGTAGCCGAGGCCGAGCACGATGCCGGGCACCGCCAGCGGCACCATCGCCACGATGTGGTAGCCGAGCAGCACCCGCGAGCCGCGGCGGTGCTTCTCCGTCAGATAGCCGCCGCAGAAGGCCATGATCGTGCCGAACAGCGCCGTCCACGCCGCCATCTCGACGCTGTTCCAGTAGGACAGCCAGCCGCCCGGGTCGAACGCGCCGAAATTGAAATTGGCGAGCGAGAACGAGAGGTTATAGGGCCACAGCGTGACGAAGGAGGCGAAGATGGCGGTGCCGATGATGCCGAGGATCGGCACGGCGAGCACCGCGACGGCGAGCAGCATCAGCCGGTCGAAGCCGCGCGAGGGCTTGGGCTGCAGCATCACCGCCCGCGCGGTGAGCTGCGAGGTCTGGTGCTTGTAGGTGACGCGCTCGACGATGAAGGTCAGCACCGCCGGGAACAGCAGGATGACGCCGATCACCGCGCCCATCTGGAAGTTGGCCTGGCCGATGATCTGCCGGTAGACGTCGATCGCCAGCATGTTGAACTTGCCGCCGATCACCTTGGCGATGCCGAAATCGACGATGGCGGTGGTGAAGACGACGAGGCTGGCGTTGATCAGGCCGTAGCGCACGCTCGGGAAGGTGATGGTCCAGAAGACGCGCCAGCGCGAGGTGTTCAGCGTCTCCGCCGCCTCGTAGAGGCGCGCATCCGCCGTCGCCAGCGCGGTCGTCATGATCAGCACCACGAAGGGCAGGCAGTGGAACACCTGCGCCATGATGATGCCGACCGGCCCGTAGATGCTGTGGCCGAACATCAGCCATTTCAGGTAGCCCTGATTGCCGAAGATGTAGATCAGCGCGATCGCCGGCAGCAGCGAGGGGGCGAGGATCGGCAGCAGCGCGATGCCCTTGAACAGCCCCTTCAGCGGCATGCAGCTCCGCGTCAGCGCGTAGGAGAAGAAGAAGCCGAGCGGAACCACGATGGCGACGGTCAGCACCGCCACCCACAGGCTGTTGAATACCGACAGGCGCAGGATCGGGTCCTGGGCGTAGCTGATGAAGTTGGCGAGGCCGACGAAGTTGCCCTCGTGGTCCTCGAAGCTCTGCGACAGCAGCGCGTAGAGCGGCAGCACGATGATGACGAGCGCGACCGCCAGCATGAGGGCGCCGACGAGGAGCCGGACCACGTGCTCCCAGTCGATGCCCGGGCGGAAGGATGTGCCGTGATCGGCGGCAGCGCCGTGGCGGGTGGCGAGGTCCGTCATTGCCGCACGCTCTCCCGGACCTGGCCGGACTGGGAGGCCGGGAACACGGCGAAGCGGTCCTCCGGCAGCGCAACGCCGACGCTCTCGCCGATGGCGACCGGCATGTCGGCCATGTCGCGGCTGGTCAAATCGACCGAGATCTCGGCGTCGCCGAGCGCGGGAACGACGAGGGTGGCGCGCCAGAACGAACCGAGGAATTCGAGCTGCATCACCCTGGCGGGCAGGGCGTCGGCGGCGCCGGCGGCCTTGAGACGCATCTGCTCGGGCCGCAGGCAGGCGATCACCTCGCCCTGGTTCTCGGGCGTGTCGTAGAAGGCGGGCATCGCGAAGCTGAGGCTGCCGATGCTGAGTCGCCCGCCGCCGACGCGCCCCGGCAGGATGTTCATCTTGCCGACGAAGCCGGCGACGAACAGGCTGCGCGGCGTGTGGTAGACCTCGGTCGGGGTGCCGATCTGCTCGACCTCGCCGTCGCGCATCGCCACCACCCGGTCGGCCATGCTCAGCGCCTCTTCCTGATCATGCGTGACCATGATGGCGGTTAGGCCCAGCCGGCGCTGCAGGTCGCGGATCTGCTGGCGCAGATGCACGCGCACCTTGGCGTCCAGCGCGCTCAACGGCTCGTCGAGCAGCAGCAGGCGGGGCGAGGGGGCGATGGCGCGGGCGAGCGCGACGCGCTGCTGCTGGCCGCCGGAAAGCTGGGCCGGATATTTGCCCTCGGAGCCCTTCAGGTCGATCAGCTCGATGAGCTCGTTAAGCCGGGAATCGATTTCCGCGCTGCGCATGCGCCGGTTGCGCAGGCCGTAGACGATGTTCTCCCGCACATTGAGGTTGGGGAACAGCGCGTAGGACTGGAACAGGATGCCGAACTGGCGCTGGGCCGGTGGCAGGTCGGAGATGTCCTGGTCGAGGCTGTGGATCATGCCGGCGTTCTGGCGCTCCAGCCCGGCGATGATGCGCAGCAGGGTGGACTTGCCGCATCCGGACGGGCCGAGAAAGCAGATGAACTCGCCCGCCTGCACGTCCAGCGTGACGTTGGACAGGGCCCGGAAGCTCCCGAAATGCTTGTCGATGCCGGTGATGCGCAGGAACGGGGCGGCGCTCGCGGCGCCGTTGCCGTTATGCGTGAGATGCGCCGCGGAGCGTGAAGTATCAAGCATGGCGAACGGGCTCTTGGAGGATGGAGAGGATCGCGAAGGTGCGGCAGGGGACCGGTCCGGCAGCGGATTCGTGCCCCCGCGCGGATGGGCGGCCGGCGCCGGGCGACGCATGACCGGACCTTTCCGGGACACCCGCGGGCGCCTTCGAAAATGACGGGGGCTGGAATGTTTCGGCGAACGGGGCGCACGCGTCCGCTCGTCCGCACGGCTCTCCCGGCTGGGACATGGCTTCCTCCTGGTTCGCGCCGCCTTGTTGCCGGGTCCCGCATCGCGGCGGGCCCGTCGGCGACGTCATATGCCTGCCGTGGCAGGTCGATTTTACGGAACGATAAGCCCAGCCACCGGACGTGGCAATAACGAAATGAAACGGTTCATCACCTAATTGCGAGTCGCCGGACAAACGTCCCCGCCGGGGCCACCGGCGCAAACGGGCCGTGCGGCGCCCTATCCCACCCGGGCGGCGGGGCAGGCGGGCGGGGCGCAGGAGCCGCGGATGATGAATTCGTGGCTGACGATGGTGCGCTGGCGCGAGGGACCCTGGCGCCCCGCCAGATGCTCCAGCAGCAGCTCGGCCGCGCAGCGTCCCGTCGCCGGCCAGTCGTAGCGTATGGCGGTGATCGGCGGCTCGATCAGCGCGGCGAGCTCGGTGTCGCCGAGCGTGACCAGCGAGAGGTCCTGCCGGATGCTGAGATTGAGCAGGCGCACCGCCTCGATCACCCCGGCGAGATGGCCGCCGCTCACCACGATGGCGGTCGCCGGCGCGCGGCCGATGAGCGAGGCATAGGCCGCGTCGCGGCCATAGGGATGCTGGCGGCCCTGCGAATGGATGAGGTCGCGCGGCACCTCGGCGCCGACATCGGCGAAGGCCGATTCGAAGCCGCGCACCCGCTCGCGCCCCGAATGGGTGATCGCCGGCACGGTGATGAGGGCGATGCGCCGGTGGCCGAGGCCGAGCAGGTAGCGGGTGGCGCGGTAGGTCCCCTCATACTGGTTGGTGAGCACGCAATCGACGTCGAGGTCGATCACCCGCTCCATCATCACCATCGGCACGGAGAAGTCGCGCAACTGCGAGCGCGTCGTCTCGTCATTGTCGTCGGCGACCATGGCGAGCAGGCCGTCGACATGGCGGCGCTTGAACTGCTCGAGAATGTCGCTCTCGAGCTGGCGGTCGGAATGCGAATTGGCGAGGAAGAGCGTGTAGCCGGCGCGCGCCAGCACCGGTTCGAGCCCGGTGACGGCGGCGGCGGTGAGCGGGTTCTGGATGTCGGGCATCAGCACGCCGATGACCCGGCTCTGGCGCGAGCGCAGGCTCTGCGCCACCGGGTTGGGCTTGTAGCCGAGCTCGGCCATGGCCTGCGTGACGCGCTGGCGCAGCGCCGGATCGACATTGGCGGCGTTGTTCAGGACGCGCGAGACGGTGCCGAACGAGACGCCGGCATGCTGGGCCACATGCTTGATGGTGACGGATGCCGGGGCGGCGGACGGCTTTTTCACGGCTTGGATCGACCGGCTGACACGGGGTCTCGACGCGGCGGGTTCCGTCGCGGAAAGCCTACTCTAGGCCCGCCGGAGGGCGCGCGGCAAGGGGAGGTGGCAACCCAGGACGCGTGGCGGGGCGCGAGCGGAGGAACGCGACCGGGTGGTCTTGACAGAAGGCGATGAGGTGTCAAATCTGTCGACACTATGTGAAGAGGCGCCCGGTTCTGGGCCGCCGATACGCCAAAACCTGACGGAAGGCCGCGCCTATCCGTCGACATAATCGACCCGAACGACCCACGCCAAATGGGCGTCAAACGGGCGGCAAGAGTGCACGGGGCATGGAAACGGTCAATCTGCACGGCATCGTCGAAGGCGCGGGCGAGGGGCTCGTCCTGCTGCACCCCATCGGCCTCGACAGTTCGTTCTGGGGCGCGATGCCGACCATGCTCGCGCGCAGCCATCGCCTGCTGCGGCTCGATCTGCGCGGCTTCGGTGGTTCGCCGATGGGCGCGCAGGCGGCGCCGATCGAGGCCTATGCGGCCGATGTGCACGAGGCGATCCGCCGTCATGGGCTGGAGCGCCCGGCCGTACTCGGCCTCTCCTTCGGTGGCATGATCGCCCAGACCCTGGCGCTCGAATTTCCCGGCAGCGTCGGCCGGCTGATCGCCTGCGGCTGTCCCGGCGGCATACCGGCATCGGCGCGCGAGGCGTTGCGCGAGCGCGGGCTGGCGGCGGAGCGCGCGGGCATGGAATCCATCGTCCCGGCGACCATCGAACGCTGGTTCACGCCCGGCTTCGTCGGCAATCCGGTGGTCGAGCGGGTGCGCGAGCGGCTGAGCGGCGATTCCGTGCGCGCCTGGTCGGAAGGCTGGCGGGCGATCAGCGGCTTCGACGCGCTGCCCCGCCTCGGCGGCATCGACGTGCCCGCGCTCGTCATCGCGGGCGAGCGGGACGCGGCGACCTCTCCCGAGGCGGCCGCCGCGCTCAAGGCGGCGATCCCCGGGGCCCGGCTCGTCACCATGCCGGGCGCCCCGCACATGATGCAGCTCGAGACCAGCGGGCTCTTCACCGAGGCGGTCAGCGACTTCCTCGCCGGCCGGCCGGTCGGCGAGGCGTGACCGCGATGAGCGATCTCCTCAACCATGTGCTGACCGGCGATCGGCACGAGCCCGTGATGCTGCTGGTCCATCCGCTCGGTGCCGATCTCACCTTCTGGGACGATTTCGTCCGCGCCGTGGACGGGCGCGCGACGACGCTCGCGGTGGATCTTCCCGGCGTCGGCGGCTCGCCGGGGCCGGAGCGGCCGGTGTCGCTCGGCGAGCAGGCGGCGGCGCTGGAGGTGCTGCGGCACGAACTCGGGATCGAGCGCTTCGCGATCGTCGCCTGCGCCATAAGTGCCATGACCGCGGCCGTCTATGCGGCGGAGCATCCCGCGCGGACGACGGCGCTCGTCCTCGCCAACCCGACGCCGGCCAGCGCGCCGGGCGCGCGGCAGATGCTCGGCGAGCGCGCGCAGGCCGTGCGCGAGGGTGGAATCGGCGTCGTGCTCCCCGGTGCGGTGGAGCGCGCCTTCCTCAACCTGCCGCACGATGCGCTTTACGAGCGCTACATGAAACGTTTCTCCGCGCAGGATCCGCATGCCTATGCCTGGGCGCTCGAGGCGGCGGCCGAGGCGGATGCCTCCGAGGCATTCGGCCGGATCGCCTGCCCCACCCTGCTGGTACCCGGCCGGCACGACGTGCTGCTGCCGATGGACCGTACCGAGGCCGCCGCCCGGCTCGCGCCCGGCGCGCGGATCGTGGTCATGGAACAGGCCGCCCATTTCGTGCCCTACCAGCAGCCCGCCCGTTTCGCCGAGCTGGTGCTCGATTTCGTCGGCCGCGAGGCCATCCCCGTCCGATCTTCCGGAGCACACGCATGAGCAAGAAAGGCTTTCTCCTCGTCCTGATGCAGCCGCCGCCGGCCTTCGAGGAGGAGTTCAACGCCTGGTACGACACCGAGCACGTTCCCGATCGGCTCGCGGTGGACGGCTTCGAGAGCGGCCGCCGCTATGTCTGCCTCGACGGCCACCCGAAATATCTTGCCATGTACGACATGGAGAACGAGGCAGTGCTGGAGACCGAGGCCTACCGGCGCGTTTCCGGCGAGCGGGCGAGCCCGTGGACAAAGCGCGTCACCGGCCGGGTGTCGGTCTATCGCTCGATCGGCGAGCAGCTCTATCCGGGCGGCGAGCTCACGCGGCCGACACCGCGCAGCGTGTTGATGCGCTTTTCCGGCACCCCGGACGGTCTCGCCGACGCGGTCGTCGCCGGCGCCCGGGCCACGTTCGAGGGCCGGGTGAACACGCTCCAGCTGCGCGTCTTCGCCTATCATCGCGACGGGGTGGTCGACTTCCTCGTCCTCGCCGGCCTCAAGGTGCCAGAAGAGATCGCGCTCGACATGGGCGCCTTCGGCGAGGCCGCCGGCCATCTCGACATGGTCAACAGCTACGCGCTCTATTGAGGCGAGGCGGGGAAGCCGGCGCGCGCCGGCTTTCCTTTTATGCGCTTCAGTGCAGCACCGCCGGATCGAACGGATAGGGCACGCCGGGCCCGCCCTTCAGCGGCAGCACCACGCTGGCCGTGCCGGGCGAGCCTTCCCTGCCGTTCTGGTCCTTCAGTCCGATCTCGAGCTCGACCACGCCGTAGTCGGCGCGCCGGCGCGTGCCGGTGACGCGGCCCCAGGCGGTGAGCGTGTCGCCGGGAATGTTCATACCGCGATACTGGAAGTTCATCTTCCAGAGCCAGCCGGTCTCGCCGGCCCAGTCGACGAGGAGTTGGGCCAGCACATGCTGCTTCCAGGAGCCGTTGACGAGCACGTCGGGCAGGCCGTCATGCCCGGTCGCGTAGCGCCAGTCGTAGTGGATCTTGTGCCAGTTCTCCATCGCGGCGGACCAGCGGATGATGTGCGCCGTGGTCATCGGGCCCTTGGCGAGCACGGGGATGTCGTCGCCGACCGCGACGCTCTCGAAATACACGGGTTCGGCCATCGTCTATCTCATGATCATGGTGTTGAGCGACTTGAGCAGCGGGCGGCCGTCCGCGGTGCGGTACTCGTCCTCGATCACCACCATGACCATCGGGCCGGACTTGCCCTGCTTCTGGTAGATGTCGAGATAGGCGGAGCGGCACAGGATGCGCTCGCCGACCTTCGGGTAGCTGAAGAACTCGTATTCGTAGCCCCCGTTCAAGATGCCCGAGAGCGGCACCGGCAGCTTGGGCAGGCCCGGACGCATGGCGCGCGAGACGCCGTCGAAATCCGGGTCGCCGGCCGCCGCGAGCGAATCGTTCAGCTCGCCTGCGGGGCGGCGGAAGGCGTGCACGGCGAAGGCGGGCGGGGTGACGACGCCGCCATAGCGCGTGGTCCGCGCATGGGCCTCGTCCCAGAAGCGCGGATTGGGGTCCATCAGCGCCTGGAAGAAGCGGCGGTTCTCGCTCGCCTCCACGGGATGGGGCGCCTCGATCCAGTCGGAGCGGGCGCCGATGACGGCGCGCACCTCCGCGGTGATGTAGTCCACCAGTTCGTCGACTGCCATGGATGTCTCCTCGCCTTGCGATCTTCTTGTTGGGGCGGGCGACCCGCTGGCGGGCGCCGCCATGGAGCTGGTACTGTAGCTTCTGGTGAAACGTTTTCAATATGATCTCGCCATGGCAAAGTGGCGAGCAGCTCGACCCAAAGCCCAGCGTGTGTTGCCTGCCGGAAACCTGGCAGGGAGACGCCCGACAAAAATCCCGAGCGGGAGGAAGATTCGTGAAAATCGTTTTCATTGGCGCCTCGCACTGGCACCTCGACCTCTATCTTGTGCCGCTGCTGGAGGTGCCGGGGGCGGAGCTGGTCGGCGTCGCCGATCCCGACCCGGCCGTCGTGGTGCGGCTGACGGAGCGTCTCGGCTGCGCCGGCGACACCGATTTCCGCGCCCTGTGCCGCCGCCTCAGGCCGGACTTCGTGTTCGCGCTCGGCCGGCACGCCGACATGCCGGAGGAGGCGCGCTTCCTGATCGAGGAGGGCATTCCCTTCGCGCTGGAGAAGCCCTGCGGGCTCGACGCGCCCGCCGTCGCCGACATCGCCGCGCTGGCGGCGCAGCGGGGCGCCTTCGCCGCCGTGCCGCTGGTGTTCCGAAACGGCGACTTCGCGCGCCATCTCGAGGGGCTGAAGGCGGAGGGCGATCTCAGCTATGCGAGCTTCCGCTTCATCGCAGGCTTTCCGGCCCGCTACCGGCAGGCCGGCTGCTCTTGGATGCTTGACCCGGCGCTGTCGGGCGGAGGCTGCACGATCAACCTCGCCGTCCATTTCTTCGACCTGGCGCTGCGGCTGCTGGGCGAGGAGGTGCGGGTGCTGAACGCGACCATGGCGAACCATGCCTGGCGCGAGCGGGTGGAGGACTATTCGGTCGTCACCTTCGAGCGCGGCGGGGCGCTGTGCGTGGTCGAGACCGGCTATCTCTACCCTGCGCCCACCAGCAATTTCGACATGCACTACGCGTTGCGCTCGCCCGCGCACTACACCATCGCCCACGACCCGCAGACGGTGGAGAGCCTCGACAATGAGGGCGCCGCGCGCCGGTGGCACTCGGTCACCACCAACGTCCCGCACTACCGGACCTTCGTGTTCGACGTTCTGGAGCGCGTGCGGAAGGGCCACCCGCCGCTCGCGGACCTGTCCGACATGGTGCCGGTGATGCGGCTGGTGGACGAGGCCTATGGCAAGGCCGGCGCCCTGCCGCTGCTGCCGGCGCGCGCGTTCTGATTCCCGGCGCGAGTCTCGCTCAGCCGGCGGGCACCAGCTCGCGGCAGGATTCCCGCAGCATGAATTCGTAGGGCACGAGGGCGCGGTCCGGCGCCACGTCGCTGCCGCTGATACGCGCAATGGCGAGGCGGGCTGCCACCCGGCCGGTCTGCGCCCAGTCGTAGCGTATGGCGGTGATGCCGGGCCGCATGAGCGCGGCGAGCTCGGTGTCGCCAAGCGCCACGATCGACAACTCGTCCGGAATCGACAGGTTGAGCTGGCGCGTCGCTTCCAGCGCGCCGGGAAGCATGCCGCCGGAGACGATGAGCGCGGTCGGCTTGTCGCGCATCGACAGCACCGAATAGGCGGCGTTCACCGCATAGTCGTGCGTGTAGCCCCCCATGCGTACCAGCTCCTCGGCGAGCGGCACGTCGAGGTCGGCGAGCGCCTTCGCATAGCCCTCGAAACGGTAGCGGCCGGACATGTTGTCGGTCGGCACGGTGATGATGGCGATGCGCCGGTGGCCGAGCGCGAGCAGGTAGCGCGTCGCCCGGTAGGTGCCCTCGACCTGGTCGGTGCGCACGGCGTCGAACTCGGTGCCGATCTCGCGCTCCAGCAGCACCACCGGCATCGGCAGGCGGCGCAGCTGCTCGACCGTGCGCGGGTCCTGGTCGCGCGCCAGTATGGCGATGATGCCGTCGACCCGGCGGCGGGCGAACTCGTTGATGATGTTCTCCTCCCGCCCGCGCTCGTAGCGCGAATTGGCGAGGAAGAAGGTGTAGCCCTGCTGGGTCAGCTCCTCCTCCAGCCCGGCGACCGCCTCCGAGGAGAGCGGGTTGCGCAGGTCGGGGACGATGACGCCGATGACATGGGTCTTCTTGGCGCGCATGCCCTGGGCGAAGCTGTCCGGGCGGTAGTCGAGCGCGGCGGCCGCGTCCAGCACGCGGCGCTGCAGCGCGGGCTGCACGTTGCGCGCCTTGTTGAGCACACGCGACACGGTGCCGATCGACACGCCGGCCCGGCGGGCGACGTCGCTGATGGTCGCGCGGGCGGGCACCGCCTTGCCGGTCTTGATCTCGTCCATCGCCTCACTTCGCTCGCCGGCGCCCCGGGGCGGGCGCGAGAACGTTCCATGCTTAGCCGATTTTGCCGCGCTCCGCGATCCGCCTCATGTCGCGTGCGTGACATCGCCCGGCATGACGCCGGCACGGTATGGCAGATCGAAAATTCCGTTCGGTTAAGGGCGCTAGGCGACGCGCCGCGCGCGACGACCGTCTTGACCAGAACACGCGCGCGTCTTTAACGTCGGACTGGAAAACGTTTCAAAATAAATGCCGAAACGGGAGGATCATCATGGGTGAGCCGGTGAGCATATGCGAGGTCGGGCCGCGCGACGGGCTGCAGATGCAGAAGGCGATCATGCCGACCGCCGTCAAGATCGAGTGGATCGTCGCGCTGGCGCGGGCCGGATTGCGGGAGATCGAGGTCGGCAGCTTCGTGCCGCCGAAGCTCATCCCGCAAATGGCCGACACGGGAGAGGTGGTCGCGGCCAGCCGGACGCTGGAGGGCGTGTCGATCGTAGCGCTGGTGCCGAACCTCAAGGGGGCGCAGCGCGCCTATGAGAGCGGCGCCGACGCCATCAACGTCCCGGTCTCGGTCAGCGAGGCGCACAGCCGCGCCAACACCAACAAGGGAAGCCTTGAGCAGGTCGCCGAGGTCCGCGCCATCGTCGACTGGGTGCGGGCGCAGGAGCGGCCGATGAAGATAGATGCCGGCTGCGCGACCGCCTTCGGCTGCTCGATCGAGGGTACGGTCCCGATCGACCGGGTGGTGACGGTCGCGTCCGCGCTGGCGGAAGCGGGCGTCGACGGCATCGTGCTCGCCGACACGGTCGGCTACGGCAACCCGGCGCAGGTGCGCGCGGTGGTGCGGGCGGTGCGGGGCGCGGTCGGCGGCGTGCTGGACCGGCTTCACCTGCACGACACGATGGGGCTCGGCATCGCCAACGCGCTGGCCGGGGTCGAGGAGGGCATACGCTGTTTCGACTCCGCGCTCGGTGGGCTCGGCGGATGCCCGTTCGCGCCCGGCGCCTCCGGCAACATCGTGACGGAGGACCTCGTCTTCATGCTGGAAAGCATGGGTTTCGAGACCGGCATCGATCTCGACCTGCTGTTCGCCGCGCGCGAGGTGCTGCAGCGGGGCCTGCCGGAGACGGCGCTTCTCGGCAATGTCGCGAAGGCGGGTATCCCGAAAACCTATCATCGCGCGGCGTGACGCCTCCGGGCCGCACCCCTACATGCCGGGGACGCCGGCCTCGGCGAGGAACGGGCGCAGCGCCGGGTTGAGATTGGCCGGGCGCCAGGCGACCACATGGGCGACGCTCGGCGCATCCTCGAGCTCGCGAAAGACGACGTCCGGATAGCCGATCCGGCTCATCGACGCGGGGACGAGCGCGATGCCGAGGCCCTCCGCCACCAGGCTCACCACGGTCTGCTGAAGCTGCGCCTCCAACCGGAAGCTCGGCTCGATGCCACCCGAGCGGAAATAGCGGACGATGGCGTCGTGGAGCGTGGGCACCGCCTCGGCCGGCGCGGCGATCAGCGGCTCGCCGGGGAGGTCCTCGGGGCCGACCGCGGCCTTCCCGGCAAGGCGGTGGCCCGGATTGAGGGCGAGGCACAGCCGCTCCTCATGGAGGCGATGGGCCGCCACCCCGCGCATCGGGCCGGGATCGAAGGTGATGACGGCGTCGAACCGGCCCGCCAGCACCGCATCGACCAGCAGGCTCGGCACCGCCTCGCGCAGTTCGATCCGCACCAGCGGGTGCTTGTCGACGAAGCGGCGCGTCAGCCTCGGCACCACCGTATAGGCGGCGTGCATCATGAAGCCGATGGAGAGCTCGCCGAGCTCGCCGAGATCCGCCAGGCGCGCATTGCGGCAGGCCTGGTCATAGGCCGCGAGCACGGCGCGCGCGTCCTCCAGGAAACGCCGGCCGGCATGGGTCAGCGTGGCACGCCGCGAGCCGCGCTCCAGCAGGCGCACGCCGAGCTCCTTCTCCAGCGCGGCGATCTGCCGGCTGAGCGGGGGCTGGCTGATGTGCAGGCGCTCGGCCGCGCGCCCGAAATGGAGCGTTTCGGCCAGCGCCACGAAATAGCGCATCTGGCGAATGTCGATCATGATACCGAACGGGTATGGATCCGGCCGTCAATCGGCATTGGATGGCATGAAGCGGGTGGGCTAGTCCAATCGCGTCCCTCAACGCCCGGCCCGCACCCATGCTTTCGACGCTTATTGTCGTCCTTCCCGTCTTCGCGCTGATCTTCGCCGGCTGGCTCGCCCGCCGCATCGGCGTGCTCGGGCCGCACGCGACGACCGAGCTGAACCGCTTCGTCGTCTACCTCGCCCTGCCGGCGCTGCTGTTCGACATCATCGCCCATGCGCGCTGGGCCGATGTGTGGCAGCCGGGCTTCGTCGCCGCGTTCGGGCTCGGCAGCGGGCTGGTCTTCGCGCTGACGGTCGCGGTGCGGCTGCGGCGTCCGCGCCACCTCGCCGACGCGGCCATCGACGGGCTGAATGCGGGCTATGCCAATACCGGCTTCATCGGCTTCCCGCTGGCGCTGGTCGCGCTCGGGCGCGAGGCGATGGCGCCGACGCTGGTGGCGACCATCATCACCGTCTGCGTCATCTTCGCCGGGGCGATCGTCCTGATCGAGGTCGGGCTGCAGACCGAGAAGCGCCGCTCGCATCTGGTGCTCAAGGTTGGGCGTTCGCTCGTGCGCAATCCGCTGCTGGTCGCGCCGGTGCTTGGCGCCGTCGTCCCGCTCTGCGGCCTCGAGATTCCCGCTCCGGTGGAAAACTTCCTGAAGCTGCTCGGTGGCGCGGCCTCGCCCTGCGCGCTGGTGGCGCTCGGCCTGTTCCTCGCGGATCGGCGCGAGCATACCGAGCCGAATGCCGGCCCGGTCGCGCTGCTGGTCGGGTTCAAGCTGGTGGTCCAGCCGGTCGTCACCTGGGTCCTCGCCACCGCCGTCTTCGGGCTGCCGCCGCTGTTGACGCACACCGCCGTGCTGCTCGCCGCGCTGCCGACCGGGACCGGCCCCTTCATGCTGGCCGAGTTCTACCGGCGCGAGGCGGGCATCACCGCGAGGGTGGTGCTGGTGTCGACCATCATCTCGGTCCTGACCATCAGCGGCTATCTCGCCTTCGCCATGTGAGGGGCGGCCCGCCGGCGCTCAGGGATAGGCCTCGCGGCAGACCGCCGCGACGGTGGCGCGGAGCCAGCGCTGGGCCGGCTCGGCATCGAGGCGAGGATGCCAGATGGCGGAAATGTTGAACGCGGGCGTGCGCACCGGCAGCTCGAAGCTGCCGAGGCCGAGAAGGGCGGCATGATCGCCGGTGAGCGCGTTGCCGAGGCACGAGCGCGGCACCAGCGCCACCAGATCCGAATGGCGCGCCACGCGCATCGCCTCGGGATAGCCGGGAACGACCAGCATCGCGGTGCGGCGCAGTCCCGCCTGCGCCAGCGCCTCGTCGACAGGGCCGGCGAAGTCGCCGCGGCGCGAGGCCACCACGTGGCGGCAGGCGGCGTAGCGCTCGGCCGTCACCGGGGCGGCGAGAAGCGGATGGCCGAGCCGGGCGACGCCGACGAAGCCGTCGCGGAACAGGAGCTGGGTGCGCAGTTCCGGCGCCGAGGTGCCCAGCACCCCGATCTCCAGGTCGATCCGCCCGTCGCGCAGCGGCTCGGCGTCCTTGTCGGGCTTCGGCACGAAGCGCAGGCGCACATGCGGCGCCGCGCTCGCGATCCGCGTCGCCAGCGGGGCGGCGACCAGTTCGACGAAGCCTTCGCCGGCGCGCAGCGTGAAGGTCCGTTCCAGCGAGGCGAGGTCGAGCGCGCTGCCGGCCGGGCGCAGCACCGCCAGCGCGTCGCGGGCGAGGACGTGGACCCGCCCGCCCAATTCGTCCGCATAGGGAGTGGGAACGAGCACGCGGCCGGCCTGCACAAGCAGCGGGTCGCCGGTCACGCGGCGAAGCCGCACCAGCGTCCGGCTCATGGCGGACGGGCTGAGGCCGAGCCGGCGGGCGGCCCGCGTCACGCTGCGCTCGGCGAGCAGCGCGTCGAGCGCGACGAGGAGGTTCAGGTCGACGTCCTGCATGGCGCGGTGGTAGCGCGCCTGCGCACCGAGGCATAGCGCCGGACGCAATCATTCATTGCAGGGAATGCGTCTGGTGCATCATCGAGGCGCCGCTCATATCGGCCGCGAACCCTGTCAGCGAAAGGATCGAGGCCATGCCCCTCTCCCCCGTCACCGCTCCTTCCCCCACCATCCTCATCATCGGCGCGTCGCGCGGCCTTGGCCATGCGATGGCGGCCGAGTTCGTGACGAAGGGCTGGCACGTCATCGGCACCGTCCGTGGCGGCGCCCGTACCCTGCTGCACGATCTGGCCGATGAGAACGAGGGCCGGGTGGAGATCGAGACCCTCGACATCAACGAGCCGGGCGAGATCGCGGCGCTGCGTACCCGCCTGTCGGGCCGGGTGCTCGACATGCTGTTCGTCAATGCTGGCACCACCACGCATGAGGAGCATGTCCACATCGGCGAGGTCAGCACGGAGGAGTTCGTGCGCGTCATGGTCACCAACGCGCTCAGCCCGATGCGCGCGATCGAGGCGCTGCAGGATCTCGTGCCGGCGGACGGGCTGATCGGCGCGATGTCCTCCGGGCAGGGCAGCGTTGCCAATAATGTGAAGGGCCTGCGCGAGGTCTATCGCGGCAGCAAGGCGGCGCTGAACATGTTCATGCGCAGCTTCGCCGCCCGCGAGGCCGGGTCGCCGCGCGCGATGGCGCTGATGGCGCCGGGCTGGATCCGCACCGAGCTCGGCGGCGCCTCGGCGCCGCTCTCGGTCGGGGACAGCATTCCGAACCTCGTAAACGTGCTGCTCGCCAAGCGGGAACGGCCGGGCCTGGAATATCTCGATTATCTCGGCCGGACCGTGCCCTGGTGACGCGCCGCGCCGGGCAGCCTCCGCCGCCCGATAGCGCAACGACATAGCGGGGCGGGCGGAAGCTCGCCAGCCATCCGGAAGGTGCCCGCCGGCCGCAATTCGGTCGGCATTGCGGCGTCCTGCTGGCGCTCATCGACCGTTTTACAAGCCGTTTCGCCGTTCGCGGGAATGGATTGCGAGATGGTTGTGCCCATATTATAAGGGTGCTTATCATATGGGTGCTTCCAGCCATGGACAATGAACCGACGTTGGGCTTCCTGCTCCACGACGTCGCGCGTCTGTTGCGCAAGCGTTTCGAGCAGCGGGCGAAGGAGTCCGGCCTGACCCGGACGCAGTGGCAGACGCTTGCCTATCTGAGCCGGAACGAGGGCATCCAGCAGGGCTGCCTCGCGGACATGCTGGAGGTCGAGCCGATCACGCTGGCGCGTGTCGTCGACAAGCTCGAGCAGCGCGGGCTGATCGAGCGGCGCGCCCATCCGACCGACCGGCGGGTCTGGCTGCTCTATCTGCGCGAGGGGGCCCGACCCCTGATCGAGCAGATGCACGTGGTCGGCGACGCGACGCGGCACGACGCGCTCGAGGGCCTGTCGGCCGAGAAGCGCCGGAGCCTGGTGGAGGCCCTGTCGATGATGAAGTCCAATCTTGTCGCGGCCTGCGCCCAGACGAATGACGAGGAAGCTTTGAATGGCTGACACATCGCTCACCGAGCGACCCGCCGATCCGGCGGCGCCGGTGGAAGACCGGATCGCTGCGCCGGTGGAGCCCGACGAACCGAGCGCCAACGAACCGCGCACCAACGAGCCGCGCGCGGGCGCCTCGGCCGCTGCCGGCCCGGCCGCCGGCGCGCCGGCGAAGCCGCGCCGCTCGGCCGTGCGCCGCATCCTGTTCCTGCTGCTGCCGGTGCTGCTGGTGGCCGGCGGCTACTGGTACGTGACCGGCGGTCAGGTGGTCTCGACCGACAACGCCTATGTGCAGGCCGACACGGTCGGCATCACCTCCGACGTCGCCGGCATCGTGCATTCGATCGACGTGCGCAACAACGAGCTCGTCAAGAAGGGCCAGGTGCTGCTGCAGCTCGAGCAGGAGCCGTTCGAGATCGCGCTCGAGGGCGCGCGGGCGCAGCTCGGCATGGCGCGCAACCAGATCCTGGCGCTGAAGGCGCAGTACAAGCAGATGGTGGCCGAGATCGCCCAGGCCGAGGCGGACATTCCCTTCTACCAGAAGGCATTCGAGCGGCAGAAGGACCTCGTCGCGAGCGCCGCCGCCTCCAAGGCCGCCTACGACCAGGCGAAGCAGAACCTCGACAGCGCCGAGCAGAAGGTCGAGGTGGCGAAGGCGCAGGCCGCTGCCACCCTCGCCCAGCTCGGCGGCGATGCCGGCAAGCCGGTCGAGGCCTACCCGACCTACCTGCAGGCGAAGTCCGCGGTCGACAAGGCCGAGCGCGACCTGAAGGAGACGGTGCTGCGCGCGCCCTTCGACGGCATCGTGACCAACGTGCCCTCGATGCAGGTCGGCGCCTATCTCGACGCCGCCCAGCAGGCCTTCAGCCTGGTGTCGACCTCGAACATCTGGGTGACCGCGAGCCCGAAGGAGACCGAGCTCACCTATGTGAAGCCGGGCCAGCGGGTGACGGTGAGCGTCGACACCTATCCCGATGTCGAATGGCACGGCCGGGTGGAGAGCATCAGCCCCGCCTCCGGCTCCAGCTTCTCGCTGCTGCCGGCCCAGAACACCACCGGCAACTGGGTCAAGGTGGTGCAGCGCATCCCCATGATCGTGCGGTTCGACGATCTCGCCGGCAAGCCGGACCTGCGCGTCGGCATGAGCGCGACGGTCTCGGTCGATACCGGCCACGCCCGCGGCATTCCCACTCTCGTCTCCGACCTCGCGGGCTATTTCCAGAACATCAAGCCGGCGGCCGCCGCGAGCGGCCCGCGCGAGGGGCGCCCCAATGGCTGACGCCGCCTCGGCGGGCGGAGCGGACGCGCCTGTCGCCAACCGGGGCGCGATCACGGCCTGCGTCATCCTCGCCGTGATCATGCAGGCGCTCGACACGACGATCGCCAATGTCGCGCTGCCTTATATCCAGGGCAGCGTGTCGGCGAGCGCCGACCAGATCAACTGGGTGCTGACCTCCTACATCGTCGCGGCGGCGATCATGACCCCGCCCTCCGGCTTCCTGTCGAACCGGTTCGGCCGCAAGCGCGTGCTGCTGACCGCGATCGCCGGCTTCGTGGTTGCCTCGATCCTGTGCGGCATCGCCCAGTCGCTGCTGGAGATCGTCGGCTTCCGCCTGTTGCAGGGCCTGTTCGGCGCCGCGCTGGTCCCGCTGTCGCAGGGCATATTGCTCGACATCTACACCCATGAGGAACGCGGGTCGGCGATGGCGCTGTTCGGCGTCTCGGTCATGGTCGGCCCGGTGCTCGGCCCCGTCATGGGCGGCTGGCTGACCGAAAACCTGAGCTGGCGCTGGGTATTCTATATCAACCTGCCGATCGGCATCCTCGCCTTTGCCGGCATCGTCGCCTTCGTCACCGAGACCAAGGCGAACATGCAGGCCCGGCTGGACTGGCTCGGCTTCGGCACGCTCAGCGTCGCCATCGGCGCGCTCCAGCTCTTCCTCGACCGCGGCGAGCAGCTCGACTGGTTCGCCTCCGGCGAGATCATGATCTGGGCGCTGGTCTGCGCGTCGGCCACCTACCTCTTCCTGGTCCACACCTTCACCGCGCCGCCGCAGACGAGCTTCGTCAATCCACGCATGTTCCTCGACCGGAACTTCGCGGTGAGCATGTTCTTCATCTTCATCGTCGGCGTTACCTATCTCGCCTCGCTGGCGCTGATGACGCCCTATCTGCAGACGCTGATGGGCTATCCGGTGATGACGGCGGGCATCGTCATGGGGCCGCGCGGCCTCGGCACCATGGTCTGCATGTTCATCGTCGGCCGGCTGATCGGGCGCGTCGACACCCGCATCCTGCTGTCGCTCGGGCTCGGGCTGACCGCCTGGGCGATGTATGAGATGACCGGCTGGACGCCCGACGTCTCGCAATGGACCATCGTCTGGGTCGGGTTCGTGCAGGGAGCGGGGCTCGGCTTCCTGTTCGTGCCGTTGACCACGGTCGCCTTCTCGACCCTGCCCGCTCATATGCGCGGCGACGGCACCGGGCTCTACAACCTCTCGCGCAACATCGGCTCGAGCGCGGGCATCGCCTATGTTACGGCGCTATTGTCGGACAATGTGCAGATCAACCACGAGAACATCGCCGCCTATGTGACGCCGTTCAACCGCGCCTTCGACGACCCGGCGGTGCATGACAATCTCAACCCGCTGCTGGCGAGCGGGCGCGCGGCGCTCGACGAGATCATCACCCACCAGGCGACGATCATCGCCTATATCGACGACTTCAAGTTCATGATGCTGCTCACGCTGGTGGCGATGCCGCTGGTGTTGCTGCTGCGCCGCCCGGCCCAACCGGCGCCGGCGGACCACGCCGTCGTGATGGAGTGAGCCCGCGCGGGGCGTCCCGTCTACAGCCTCAGGTGGACAGGTCGATCAGCGCGATGCCGAGCTCCGGCCGCTTGCGCCGGCGCAGATGCGCGGGCGTCTCGACCAGCATGACCTCCAGCGTGGGGTGGACGATGCCCTCGAGGCAATGCCCGCCGCGCGTCGAGCCGTCCGACAGGCCGAGCACGGCGTGGATATGCACGCTCGGCCCGCCATCGTCGCCCTCGGCGATGTCGCCGACCGCGCTAAGCACCTCGCACTGCTCGTCCACGGCGATGCGGCGATAGCTGCGGGTGTCGAAGTCGAACCAGCCGACCGTCGCCCGGCTGAACGCGCCGAGCGCGGTCAGCGAACCGCCGAGGATCTTCTCGCGTTTCGCAAACTCGGTGATGGCGGCGAACGCCTCCTCCTTGGGATCGAGCACGAGGATGAAGCGGCGCTCGTCCACATCTCCGGAAACCTGCCTAGCCTTCATGGGGCTTCTCCGCGTGGCGTGTTTCAGTGGCCTAGGGCGCGTTCAAGCTCGCCCTTCGACATCTTCGAGCGGCCGGGGACGTTTCGCCGCCGGGCCTCCGCGTAGAGGTCGCTCTTGCTCTCGTCTCCCCGCGCGGAGGCACGGCTTCCCCCGGAGGAGCGGCTTCGGCGCCCGGCGCCATGCAGGGTGCGCTCCTGCGCCGCCTTGCCCTCGGTCTCGGCCTCGGCGGTCTCGCCGCGACGCTCCTTGCCCTTGGTGCGGCGCAGGTTTCGCCGGTTCTCGGCCGGGCTTTCCTGGTTGGTGGCGCCGGCCTCGTTCAGCGCGATCGCGATCGCCTGCCGGCGGCTCTTCACCTTGGGGCCGCTGCCCCGAATCTTCAGCTCGCCCTGCTTGTATTCGTGCATGACGCGCTCGACGGTCTCTCTCTGGGCTTCGGACTGTTTCGGCATGGAAACCTCCTTGCTCGAATGCGCCCCCGGATGAACGATTTTTCGGCGGTTCCGGCGCGACGGGATGCCGGTCCGGCTACGCGCTGCGGACGGTGATGATGGCCGTGTCCGCTTCCCGCCCGTGCCGCGCGCCAATGGCACCGCCGGGAGGCTAACCGGGCATGGCGGGGGATGTTCCGGCGGGCGGGAAGATCGCGAGACGGTGCCGCAAAAAAAAGAGCGCGGCCGAAGCCGCGCTAATACCGACCATGTCCCCACATGGCGGATTCCGGCAGGCCGGAATCGGGGTGCATCGGGCTTTTGCCGATGCTGTCCTTCCGTCCGCTCCGGCGCAGCTGCGCGCGGGGGCGGACATGTTCGTAGGGCGCGGCTCCTAGCCGGCCTCGCCGCGAAGCTGCTTGATCCAGCTCACCGTGCGGGCAAGGCCGCCGAGCGGGAACAGGTGGAAGCCGCGGAACAGGCTGTTGGGGTCGCTGGCGCGCGCCTCGGCGATGGCCCGCGCCAGCGCGTCCGGCGTGCGGATCTGCGCGAACTGGAGCATGCCGCCCGAATGCGACGACAGCGCCTTGATCGAGGCGCCGATGCCGCAGGCCAGCGCATGCTTGAGCAGGCTGGGCACGCCCGTCACCCCGTGCAGGCCGGGATCGACCGGCAGGCTGTTGCCCTGCTGGCGCAGTCGTTTCTCCCAGGCGATCACCGGCGCGGCGTCGAAGAAGAACTGCGTGACCAGCGCGCAGGGCAGGCCGGTGCGGGCGGCGAATTCGTTCTTCAGGTCGAGCGCGCGCTGCAGCTCGCCGGCGTCGGCGCTGGGATGGCCTTCGGGATGCCCGGCGAAGTTCACCGCCTGCAGCCCCGACGCCTCGACGATGCCGGTGCGCAGCACGTCCGCCGTCTCGGCGAAGGCGCCGGCCGGCTGCTCGTTGGAACCCGCGATCAGCAGGATCTCGCGCACGCCGGCCTCGCGCACGAAGCGCGCCAGCCAGGCCTCCAGCGTCGGCGCGTCGGGAATGGTTCGCGCGGTGACGTGGGGGACGGGATCGAGCCCGGCCCGCTTCAGCGCGATCGCCGCCGCCAGCGTTTCCTCGAAGCTTCCCTTCGGAAGGCGGGTGACGAAGGTGCGCGTTCCCGCCGGCACGTCGAGCTCGGCGGCGCTGCGCAACGCCTCCTTCGGCGAGACCTCGATCGAGAAGCGCTGCGCCAGCGCGGCGAGGGCGAGCGCGTGGTCCGGGCGGCCGACCGTTTCATCCGCATGCGCGCGATCGCGCTCGGCAGAGCTGAATTGCATGGAGTTTGCCCCTTGGGCTCTGGCGTTTCCGTTATTGTTTCTTACGTTAAAGTTGGATTTTGTGCTGTCAAGCACGTCGTTCGACGGGCGGACCTGCCTTGTCGGGCAAGGCGTTGAGGTCTCGTCCCGGACGCGGTAGGCTTGAAAAGAGCGAAACGACGGTTGGATTTTATGGACGTCAAGACAGCCCGACGCAGCGGCCTGAAGAAGGTGGGCGAGGTGGCCGACATCTTCGGCACCACGCCGCGCACGCTGCTCTATTACGAGGAGCAGGGCATCCTGTCGCCGATGAAGACGGCGCGCGGGACGCGCATGTATTCGGACGCCGACATCAAGCGGTTCGAGGTCGCCTACAAGCTCTCCTGCCTCGGCGTGCCGCTGAAGACGATCCGCGACCTCGCGACCACCCGCCCCAATGCGCAGACGGGCGACGAATCCGGCCGCAAGCTGTGCGGCATCCTCGACGGGCTGGTCGAGGACATTTCGCGCCAGATCCGCCACCTCGAATTCATGAAGCAGGACCTCGAGCGCGGCCGCCTCATGATCCGCATGTGCTGGGACTGCCCCAACCGCCCGACCCGGCGTACCTGCCCGAAATGCCCCTGCGAGGTCCAGATGGACCAGTCGCAGCTCATGTGGCTGACCTGGGACCCGGACCGCCCCAACCTGCCGCCGTCAAATCCCGGCGAGCCGCCGACCAAGTGCATGGAGGCGAGCTTCCCGGACGTCGCCGACGCGGAGCCCGGGCTCACCGAGCCGGTGTCCGTCCAGCCGGTACCCGCCGAGCCGGAAGGGCCGCAGCCCAAGCGCCGTCCCGGCCGGCGGAATCTGGGCGAGCGCCAGCGCAAAACCACCGCAGCCGCGGACTGAGCCGGGGTCGCCCGCGGGTCGGGCGGGCCGCCGCGGGCTGACGCGCCCGTGGCCCGGGCGGCCGGTCGGGGCCGGCAGACTTCCGCTCGTTTGCCTCCGTGTAGGGGCGGGAAGGGACGGCGGCGCACCGGCCGCCTCTCACAAGTCCTCCGTCCCGCGAGTCCCCCCGTCCACCCCCGTCTTACCCCCATCGATACCGACCTGCCGGCCGCCAGCCGACGGCGCGCCTGCGCCATAGCCGATCCATGCCCGGCCGGCGAAATCGGACGCGACCAGCAGGTGCGGCCGCAGCGGGCCTATTGACGATCTCAAAAATCCTACGTTAACGTTGTAAAAAATGCGCCAGATACTGGCCGTTGACGGGAGGAATGAGATGGCTCGCTACAATCTGGTGGTCGTCGAGAAGATCCATGAGGCGGACGACACCTGCTCGCTTCGCTTCGAATTGCCGGCCGAGGTGGCCGACGATTTCGCCTACAGCCCCGGCCAGTTCGTGCATGTGCGCGCCGTGGTCGACGGAGCGCCGGTCGAGCGCAGTTATTCGCTGAGCTCGGCGCCGCAGGTCGACCCGCACTTCCAGCTCACCATCAAGAGGGTCGAGAGCGGCGCGCTGTCGCCGTTCCTTGTCGAACAGGTGCAGCGCGGCGACCGGCTGGAGGTCTCCGAGCCGCAGGGCCGCTTCTTCGACGAGAATGCCGGACCGGCGCGCCACTACCTGCTGTTTGCGGCGGGCAGCGGCATCTCCCCGCTCTATTCCATCCTCAAATGGCTGCTCGGCCGCGAGCGCGGCGACAGGGTCACGCTGGTCTATGCCAGTCGCTGCGAGAGCGGCATCATCTTCCGCGCGGAGCTCGACGCGCTCGCCGCCGCCCATGGCGAGCGGCTGCGCCTCGTCCATGTGCTCTCCCGCCCCGCGCCGGGCTGGACCGGCGAGAGCGGCCGGCTGGTCGCCGACGCGATCGAGCGGCTGCTCGGCCCGCGCGATGCCGGGGGGCTTCCCGAGATCGCCTATCTGTGCGGGCCGGAAGCCTTCATGGCATCCGTCGCCGAAGCGCTGGAGCAGCGCGGCCTCGCCCCGCGCGACATAAGGCGCGAGAGCTTCGCGACCGCCGAGGCGGTGTCCGCCGACGCGCTGGACGACGAGACCACGGTGCGCATCCTGCCCGAAGGCACGGCCGAGGATACGCCGGTCGCCGCCGCGCCGCAGACCGAGCTCACCGTGGCGATCGACGGCGAGGAGCATTCGATCGTCCCGCAGCCGGGCGAGACCATCCTCGCCGCCCTGCAGCGGGCGGAGATCGACGCGCCGTTCTCGTGCCAGGAGGGCACGTGCCTGTCCTGCATGTGCCGGGTCGAGCAAGGCGCGGTGCGGATGCGCCGGCACGAGCTGATCGGCCTCACGCCTGAGGATCTGGGCGAGGGCATTGCGCTGGCCTGCCTCAGCAAAGCGGAGGGCACGCGGGTGCGCGTGTCGTTCGAGGATGTCTGAAGCCATCGCCATGGACCAGGCCGTTGCGGCGCCCGGCCTCGAGCGCTTCGCCCGGCTCGCGGAGACCGCGCCGGAGCCGGACGAGGCGGCGGCGCGCGCCGTGCGCGCGCGTCAGGCCAACCTGACCAAGCCGCCCGGCTCGCTCGGCCGGCTCGAGGAAATCGCCGAATGGCTCGCCGCCTGGCAGGGCCGCGAGATGCCCGCCGCCGACCGCGTGCTGGTCGCCATCTTCGCCGGCAATCACGGCGTGGCCGCGCGCGGGGTTTCCGCCTATCCCGCCGAGGTGACGGCGCAGATGGTGGCGAATTTCAGCGCCGGCGGAGCGGCCATTAACCAGCTCGCGCGCGCCTTCGGCCTCGCTCTCAAGGTGGTGCCGCTCGACCTCGCCCGCCCGACGCAGGACTTCACGCTCACGAGCGCGATGAGCGAGGAGGACTGCGCGCAGGCCATGGAATGCGGCGCGCAGGCCCTCGACGACGAGATCGACCTGCTCTGCATCGGCGAGATGGGCATCGGCAACACCACCGCCGCGGCGGCGCTCTTCCACGCCCTGTTCGGGGGCGAGGCGGCGGCATGGGTGGGGCCGGGGACCGGCGTACAGGGGCCTGCGCTGCAGGCCAAGGTCGAGGTGGTCGAGGCGGCGGCGCGGCGGGCAAGGCAGTCGAGCGGGCCGGGCGAGATGCCGCCGCTCGGGGCGCTGCGCCAGCTCGGCGGGCGCGAGATCGCGGCCATGGCCGGCGCCATCCTCGCCGCGCGGCACCGGCGCGTGCCGGTGCTGGTCGACGGCTTCGTCGCCACCGCCGCGGCGGCGGTCGTGCACCGCATGGCACCGGGCGCCATCGACCATTGCCTCGTCGGGCACCTGTCGGCCGAACCGGCGCATGAGCGCGCGGTGCGAGCGATCGGCAAGCGCCCGCTGCTCAGCCTCGACATGCGCCTCGGCGAAGGTTCCGGCGCCGCGCTCGCCGTCGCGGTGGCGAAGGCCGCGGTGGCGACGCATTCCGGCATGGCGACGTTCGAGTCCGCCGCCGTCAGCCGGGAAAGCGGGGCCGGATCATGAGCGCCCCGCGCCCGTGTCTGGCTCGCCCGGCCATGCGCCATCCCGCTACAGCGGACGCCGCCCGCCAGCGCTTGACTTGCAGCTTCAAATATCTCCATCATACGTTTGATAATGAAAATGCCGTCGCAAACGGCGGATGGGGGCGATGCCAGGTAAGGACCGCAAGTCCAACCCCTAGCGGGTCCCCGACCGGCTCTGGGCCCGGAGGAAACGCGATGCACGCCATGATGCAGGCCATCGAGGATCGTCATTCCGATCGGGCGAAGGCCGCCCGCACCCGTCCGTCCTCGCCACCGGCCGCCCCGCCGCGCCCGTTTACCCGTCGCAGCGCTCCGTCGCGGCACTGAGCGCAAGGCGGAGCCGGGTCGATGGAAGCATTCCTGCCCCGATATCCGATGGCCGACTGGCTCGAGCGGAGCATCCCGGTCGAGATCGGCTGCACCGCCCGCAGCGGCCTGCGGGTCGACCCTGCCGGCGCGGACCGGGCGGGGCCGTTCATCGACCCGATCGAGGCGGTGATGCCGCTCGCTCACGACGTCGCCCGCGCCCATGGCAGCGATTTCGCCCGTTGCGGCGTGCTGAGGCCGCATCCCGCCGGCGGCGCGAAGGACTTCCGCGACGAACTGGGCGTGACGTGGCGGATGAGCTCGCTGGGTCCTTCGCCGGTCGAGCATCCGCTGGCCGAGGCGGGCCTCTCCGAGGTGGCCGCCCATCCCTTCCCGCCGCTGCCACCCGATCTTCAGTTCGCCGACGCGGCCGGCATGAACACGGTGCTCGACGCGCCGACGCCCGGGGTGGTCGGCACCGCGCTCGCCCTCGTCGGTTCCTGGCGTTTCCTCGAGATTTTCATCGACGAGCCGGCGCTCGCCTCGGCGCTGCTCGACTGGGGCGCGGCCTGTGCCCGCCAGCATTATGCCGAGCTCCTGCGGCGGCTGCCGCGCACGCCCGATCTCGTCCTCTATCAGGACGTGGTCGGCACCGACCAGGCGCCGTTCTTCTCCGAGGCCGAGTTCCGGCGGTTCGTGCTGCCGCGCCTTGCCGGCGTGGTCGACGTCCTTCGCGGGCTCGGCGGCGCGCGTATCGGCATCATGCTGCGCGGGGCGACGCTGCCGCTGCTGCCACTGATCGCCGATCTCGGCGTCGAGGTGATCGGGATCGACCACTGCGCGCGCGGCATGGTGGCCGAGCGCGTGCGCGGCGCCGTCGGGCGCGAGGTGGTGCTGCACGGCACGGCGGACCTCGTCGCGCTCGGTGGCTGCGTCGCGAGCGGGGATCTGCGCGGCACCGCGCTGCTCGCCTGCGAGCTCGCCGAGGCGATGCCGGTCATCGCCGCGCCCGGCGCGCCGATGGACGAGGGCGAACTCGCCGATGCCGCCTGCGGCGCGGCGTTCCTCGCCGCCCTCGCGCCCGACGAACTCGGCGACCTCGCGCGGCTCGGCCCGGTGCGCGCGCCGATCGAGCGCGCCATGGAGCACGTGCGGCTGCTAGTGCGCGAAGGTGCGCTTTCCGGCGTCTCGCCCGACCGGCTGGCGAGCCTCGCCGTCCCGGCACCGACCCGACCTCACCGCGCCCGCCCGCCCGAAGGCGAGGCGCGCGCGCGGGCCGGAACCGATCCGATCTGAGATCACAACCAACAACGGAGGAAGACGCTATGGCTGGAGCAGGTGGCAGGATGACGAGCCGCGAGCGCATGTTCGCGGCGGTGACGATGACCGATCTTCCCGACCAGGTGCCCTGCGTGCCGCTGCTCATGGCGCGCGGCATCCGCGAGGGGGGCATCACGGTCGACGAGGCGCTGCGCGACGGCGAGGCCTCGGCGCATGCGAAGGCCAAGGCGCTGGCCAAGTTCGGCGGCGACGTCATCATCGCCGGCACCGATCTGTTCACCCCGGTGGAATGCGTCGAGGGTTGCGAGCTCGACTATCTCCCCTATGCCCAGCCCTCGCTGGTGAAGCACCCCACCCCGACCCGCGAGGCGTTCTACCGCTTCAAGGAGAAATATGAACGGGAGGGCTTCCAGCCTTCCGCCCGCGTGCTGGAGATCCAGAAGGAAGCGCGGACCATGGTGAAGCTGGGGCTGAAGGACACGCATGTCATCCCGACCCCGGTCGGTGGGCCGATCACCACCGCCCAGCTCATGACCGGCTCGTCCGAGTTCCTGCAATATCTCAGCGACGACCCGGATTATGCGCTGGAGGTCACCGAGCTCGCGCTCGACATCGTCAAGAACGTCTGCCGCATGATGTTCGAGGCCGGGATCGACGTGTGCAACATCCTCGACCCGTTCAACTCCTCCGACATCCTGCCGCCCGACGTCTATCGCAAGCACGGGCTGCCGTTTCAGAAGCGCCTGTTCGCCTATATCCAGGAGATCGGCGGCATCGGCTTCACCCATACCTGCACCTTCACCCAGCCGATCTGGCGCGACATCGCCGAGAATGGCTGCCTGAACTTCAACGGCGACATGTATCCGGGCATGGACCACGCCAAGCGCGCCATCGGCGGGCAGATTTCGCTGATGGGCACGCTCTCGCCGTTCTCCACCCTGATGCACGGCTCGCCGGAGGATGTGCGCAACGAGGTCAAGAAGCTCGCGGCCGAGGTCGGCTACAATGGCGGCTTCATCTGCATGCCGGGCTGCGACATCGACTGGACCATCCCGGACGAGAACCTCCACGCCATGATCCAGCAATGCGCGGAGATCCGCTACCCGATGGACATCGCCGCCCTCGGCGACCTCTCCAGCGTCTATATCGCCGGCCATCCCAAGCACATCGGCAAGCGCAGCTCCTCGGTGGCGGGCGACGAGAAGGTCGAGGCGGCGAAGGAGCACAGGGGCGAGAAGACGCCGGAGGACGAGGTCTACGAGAAGCTCGTCGAGGCGATCATGGACTACGACGCCGAGAAGGCGAAGGAGTGGGTTCAGGTCGGCCTCGACCGGGGCATCTCGGCGCAGAAGATCGTGTTCGACGGGCTCTCGCTCGGCATGAAGATCGTCGGCGACATGTATGAGCGCAACGAGCGCTTCGTCACCGACATGCTGAAGGCGGCCAAGACGATGGACGCCGCCATGCCGCTGCTGACCCCGTTGCTGGAATCCTCCGGCAATTCCGGCGGGCCGAGCGGCACCATCGTGGTCGGCCTCGTGCGCGGCAACACGCAGGACATCGGCAAGAACCTCGTCTGCCTGATGCTGAAGGCGAACGGCTACAAGGTCATCGACCTCGGCAAGAACGTGAAGCCGGAGCAGTTCATCGACACCGCCGAGCGCGAAAGCGCGGTGGCGATCGGCATGTCGGTGATGACCAACTCCTCCACCGTCTATGTCGAGAAGGTGGTGGAGATGCTCAAATCCCAGGGCAAGGACGACAAGTACCTGCTGATGATGGGCGGGGCGGCGGCCAATCGCGGCATCGCCGACAAGTTCGGCGTGCGTTACGGGCTCGACGCGAACGCGGCGGTGAGCCTGGTGAAGGAGTATCTTGAGCACCGCGTCGCCGCGTGATGGATAGGGGTCGCCGCGGTTCCGGTCCGCCGGGCCGCGGCGCCGCCGTCCTGCCGTCGCGCCGCTATTCTCGCGCGAGGGCCAGAGAAGGAGGCAGGCATGCCGGCCTATGAATTCCACTGCGGCGAGTGCGACGCCGCGCGCGATGTCCTCGTCGACTTTGAGCGCTCGCGCGAGCTGGAACTGATCTGCCTCGCCTGCGGCGGCACGATGCGCGTCGCGCCGGTGCTGTCGGTACGCGTGCAGGGCTTCTCCGCCACCGCGGTGGAAGACGGGGCGGAGGCGGGTGCGGGTGCCCGATCATGCGGGCACAGCTATGCCTGCCGGTGCAATGCGGTCAGACTGACCCGGCCCAACCCGCTGGTCTCCCGGCCCTCGCCGGCCGAGTGAGAAGGTACCCTCTTGAACATCAAGGCTGATCGTCCCCGCAGCGTATGGTCCGGCCCGGCGGTCGCCCATGGCGGCAACCTGTCCGCGGCGCGCCGGCTCTTTCCGGACGCGGCCGGGCCGTGGATCGACCTTTCGACCGGCATCAATCCGCTCGCCTATCCGATGGAGACGCTGAACGTTCCGGCGAGCGCCTGGACGCGGCTGCCCGAGCCGGCGGAGATCGAGCGGCTCGAGGCGAGCGCGGCCGCCGCCTATGGCGCCCCCGACCCGCGCGGCCTCGTCGCGGCGAGCGGCACGCAGCCGCTGCTCCAGCTCCTGCCGCAGCTCCTGCCGGCGCGGCGGGTCGCGATCCTCGGCTTCGGCTACCAGGAGCACCCGGCCAGCTGGCGGGCGGCGGGGGCCGAGGTGCGGATCGTCGACAAGGTGGACGAGCTTACCGCGCCCGGCACCGAGGTCGCGCTGGTGGTGAACCCGAACAACCCGGACGGGCGGCTCATCGATGCCACGGTGCTGCGGGAGGTCGCAGAGAGCCTCGCCGCGCGCGGCGGGCGGCTCGTCGTCGACGAGGCGTTCATGGATGTGGTGCTGCCCTCGCAGAGCCTCGCCCCGCAGCTGCCGCCCGGCACCATCGTGCTGCGCTCCTTCGGCAAGGCCTACGGGCTGGCGGGGCTCCGGCTGAGCTTCGCCATCAGCGATCCCGCAACCGCCGGGCAGATCCGGGCCCGGCTCGGCGCCTGGCCGGTCTCCGGGCCGGCGCTGGCGATCGGCACCGCCGCGCTGGCCGACCGCCACTGGATGGAAGCCGAGATCGCCCGGCTGGAGGCCGCCGCCGCGCGTCTCGATCGCCTGCTGGAACGCGCCGGGCTCGACGCTGTCGGCGGCACCAGCCTGTTCCGGCTGGTGCGCAGTTCCGACGCCGCCGGCTGGTTCGAGCGGCTCGGCCGGGCCGGCATCCTCGTCCGGCGCTTCGACGAGCGGCCGGAATGGCTGCGCTTCGGCCTGCCGGGTCCCGAGGCGGACTGGCGGCGGCTGGAGACGGCGCTGCGCGACTGACGTCGAAGCTACGATTTCATTCGGGCAGCAGCATCGCGGCGAGCGCGTCGTCGAGCACGCCGGCAAGGTCCCCGGCGAGCAGGCGCGGCACGTCCAGCGTCTCGAGAAAGGCGGTGGCGAGCCGGATGTCGGCGTGCGGGCACTGCGCGGGGATGTTGTCGCGCGGGGCGGCGATCATCGGCCAGCCGACGACGATGTCGTCGAGCGTCGCCATCAGCCGGTCCCGGTTCTGCCGGCGCAGCGCGGCGGCGAGGCCGGGAAAGTCCAGCACGCCGTGGAACACGATGTCCGGCCCGGCGGCCGCGCGCACCTCGGCGATCGCCATGCCGGACGCTTCCGGCTCGAAGTTCAGCACCCGCACGCCGAGCGCGAGGATCTGGCCGAGGATCGGCCGGATGGCGCCGCAGGAATGGAACAGGAGAGGGGCGGGGCAGGCGGTGCGGATGACCGAGAACAGGCGCGCCATGCGCGGGCGCAGGAAGAAGGCGAACCGCTCCCCGGACAGATAGAGGCCGGTCCGGTGCGCGAGGTCGTCGCCATAGACGATGAGGTCGGGCGCACCCGGCAGCGCCGAGAGCATCTGCCGGTAGTCGCGCGCGATCAGGTCGGCGGCGCGGTCGAACACCGCATTGGCGACCGGCCAGCGCTCGGCGGTGTCGTCGAGCAGCTCGTAATAGCCGCGCAGGCGGAAGGCGGTGTCGATCAGCCCGGGCGAGGGGACGTCGGCAACGATGACCTGCTCGCGCGCGGGATCGGCCAGAAGCCCGGTGCCGGCGAGGGGAGGAAGGGGTGCACGCGGCGCGCGGGCGATGGCGCCGATGCCCGCCCCGGCGAGCGGATGGTCGAGCGGGGCCGGCTCGCCATCGGCCCAGATCCACGACACGCCGTCGCGGTCGGTGAAGCCGTCCTCGTCCGGGTCGATCGCGGCGCCCGCAAAGGCGGGGCCGACGCGGCGGGTCTGCGCGCCGAGCGCGTCGAGCTCGGCCGGCGAGAGCAGCGGCAGGTGCATGACCGGATCGCCATAGGCCCGGCCGCCGCCGGGCACCGGGCGTTCGCGCGGGCGCAGCGCGGTGAGGGTCGAGGTGCCGACATCGACCAGCAGCCGGTCGACCGGCCGCCCCGCGAGCAGGGCGGCCAACCGCGCCCGGGGCGTCATTCCGCGGCGGCGGCCGGCGGCGCGCTCGGCGAGGCCAGCTTGAACATGGAGAGCACCGGATGCGGGCTCGGCAGCTTCTGGCCGTCGAGCTCCTGCGCCGCGAAGCCGAGGAACACCTCGCCGCTCGCCACCGCATGGGCCGCCGGCACGGTGCGCTCGATCAGTCCGTAATGCAGGAAATCGCCGCCATGGAAGCGGATCGACAGCAGGCTGGCGCCGAGCGAGAGGTTGACGAACTCCTTGCCGAGCGACTTCAGCCCGGTCCATTGCGGGAAGCAGTTCGCCACGGCGCCGCCGGCGGGATAGCCGAAGGTCTCGCGCACCAGCTTGATGGCGCGGTTGGTGATGCCGATCGAGGGCGGGTCCATCACGCCGCAATCGACGATCGGCGCCGTCACACCGATCTCGTCGAGCCAGGGGCGGAAGGTGTTCTCGATCATGTTGACCGTGCCTTCCGGCGTGGGGTCGGCGACGTCATAGGCGAGGATCATCACCGCGCCGGGCTTGTATTCCTTCAGCGCGTCGATCTCGAACGGCTCGGTGTCTTCGTTGAGCGAGGCGAAGATGCAGCGGTCGAGGCAGCCGATCTCGGCGGCGGTCTTCAGCCCCTGCACCCGCGCCTCGCCCTCGGTGGCGTTGATCAGCATCGGCAGGTCGGTGCGGGCGGCGACGAAGCGCAGGAAGCGGTCCATCGCCTCCTCCGAGGCTGCGATGACGTCGAACGCCATCTGCATGCCGTAGGTGCGGTGGGTGTCGTTCACCCGCTGGATCAGCTTGGCGGCGCGCGCCTCGTCGAACGTGCCGGCGAAGGCGTCGGTGACGATGGAGTGCTTGTCGTAGAAGATCGAGCCGACCAGCATGCCGGTCCGCCCGCCGAGAGGGCCGCCGATGGTGACCTTGCCCAGGTTGATCTCGTGAAGCTCGGCCATGCGTTCCTTCCTCCCTCTCGCGTGCCCCGGGCCGCCGCCGGCGCGGCCGGCGCCGGGTCGGTCCCGCTGCCGTCCCGGGCTTTGCGGGCGGCGAAGAGCGACGCTGTGCTGTTTCCTGTCGGGCGTTGAGCGCACGACGATTATGACGTGAACGTTAGATTATCTTCCTTTTAAGTCAACAGTCTCCTCCGGCTAGCTCCGGCCGTGATGCACGCGGTTTGGCTATGATACGCCTTGTGCCGGCAAGGTGCTTGACAAAGCGGCACGCAACAAATCATACGTTAACGTAATAAAATGAATAAGCGACGCCACCGACGGATCGGCGTCGCATGGAGGAGCCCGCCGTGGAGACGTCCGCCTTTATCCTGAAGCTCGCCTGCCCCGACCGCCCCGGCATCGTGGCGGCGGTCTCGCATTTCCTGCTGCATGCGGGGTGCACCATCGTCGAGGCGCAGCAGTTCGAGGACCCGACCGAGAAGCGATTCTTTATGCGGGTCGTGTTCGCCGGTGCCGGCGGGGAGGTCGAGCCCGCGCGCCTGCGCGCCGCCTTCGAGCCCGTCGCCGCCCAGTTCGCGATGCAGTGGAGCCTGACGCGGCAGGGTGAGCACAAGAAGGTGCTGATCCTGGTCTCGAAGTTCGACCACTGCCTGGTCGACCTGATCTACCGCGCTCGCATCGGCGAACTGCCGATCGACATCACCGCGGTCGTCAGCAATCACGGGGCGGAGAACTACCGCCACATCGACTTCGGCGGCCTGCCGTTCCACCACCTGCCGGTGACGAAGGAGACCAAGCCCGCGCAGGAGAGGCGCATCCTCGAACTGGTCGAGGAGACCGGCGCCGACCTCGTCGTCCTCGCCCGCTACATGCAGGTGCTCTCGGCCGAGCTGTCGGCAGGGCTGGCGCGGCGGTGCATCAACATCCACCACTCCTTCCTGCCCGGCTTCAAGGGCGCCAAGCCTTATCACCAGGCGCATGAGCGCGGCGTGAAGCTGATCGGCGCCACCGCCCACTACGTGACCGACGACCTCGATGAGGGGCCGATCATCGAGCAGGATGTCGAGCGCATCAGCCACTACGATTCACCGGAAAACCTGGTCCGCAAGGGCCGCGACATCGAGCGTCGCGTGCTGGCCCGGGCGGTGCGCTACCACGTGACCGACCGCGTGCTGCTCAACGGCCACCGCACCGTCGTTTTCCCGGACTGACCGCGACATCGTCCGCTTTTCAAGAAGGTTGCACAGACATGACGGCCAGGATCATCGACGGGAAGGCGGAAGCCACCCGCCTCGTGGAAGGCGTGAACAGCCGGGCGGCCCTCTTCGCGCAGCGTGCCGGCCGGCGGCCGGGGCTCGCGGTGGTGCTGATCGGCGAGGACCCGGCGAGCGCCGTCTATGTCGGGGCCAAGACCCGGCGCGCGGCGGAGGCGGGGCTGGCCTCCTTCAAGCACCACCTGCCGGCCGACACCAGCGAGGCAGCGGTGCTGCGGCTGCTCGACGAACTCAACGAGGACCCGGCGGTCGACGGCATTCTGGTCCAGCTCCCGCTGCCGCCGCAGATCTCGGCCGAGCGGGTGCTGAACCACATCAACCCGGCCAAGGATGTCGACGGCTTCCACCCGCTGAATGCCGGCCTGCTCGCCACCGGCCAGAAAGCCGGGCTGGTGCCCTGCACCCCGCTCGGCTGCCTGCGGCTGATCGAGACCGTGCACCCCGACCTGACCGGGCTCGACGCGGTGGTCGTCGGGCGCTCGACCATCGTCGGCCGCCCGGCCTCCCAGGTGCTGCTCAATGCCGGCTGCTCGGTCACCGTGGTGCACCGGGAAAGCCGCGACGTGCCCGGCCATTGCCGCGAGGCTGATATCCTTCTGGTCGCGGTCGGCCGGGCGGGGCTGGTGCGCGGCGACTGGGTGAAGCCGGGCGCGGTGGTGATCGATGTCGGCATCAACCGGGTGGCGACGCCGGAAGGCTCGGTCATCCGCGGCGACGTCGCCTTCGACGAGGTGGCCCCCATCGCCGGCGCCATCACGCCGGTGCCGGGCGGGGTCGGCCCGATGACGGTCGCGGCGCTGATGGAAAACACGCTGCACTGCGCGGAGAACATCTTCGCGCAGTCCGCCGGCTCGCTGGCGCTGGCGTCCGCCTGATCCCGCGCGGAGCCCGGGAGATGGAAACGACCGCAGCGCCCCCGCCCTTGCCCCCGCCGGCGCCGGAAGCCCGGACCGGACGGCCCCGTCCGGCGGACCGGGACGCCGGGCGCGAGGTCGCCCGCGCGCTCGGCGAGCTCACCCGCCTGCACGGCGCCGTCATCGACTATTCGCTGGAGCGGATGGACCGCCTGCTGGCCGATCTCGGCCGGCCGGAACGCCGGCTGCCGGCGGTGATCCATGTCGCCGGGACCAACGGGAAGGGTTCGACGCTCGCCATCATGCGCACGCTGCTGGAGGCGGGCGGCCGGCGCGTGCACAGCTACACCTCGCCCCATCTCGTGCGCTTCAACGAGCGCATCCGGCTCGCCGGCGCGGGCGGGTCGGCGCCGGTCACGGACGCGGTGCTGGCGGAGGCGCTCGGCGAGGTGCTCGACGTCAATGGCGGCCAGCCGCTGACCTTCTTCGAGGGCACGACCGCCGCCGCGCTGCTGCTGTTCGCGCGCCTGCCGGCCGAGGTGGTGCTGCTGGAGACCGGGCTCGGCGGGCGCTGCGACGCCACCAATGTGGTGCCGGAACCGGCGGCGACGGTCGTCACCTCGCTCTCCTACGACCACCAGGCCTTTCTCGGCCGCACCATCATCTCCATCGCGCTCGAGAAGGCCGGCATCTTCCGGCGCGGCGTGCCGGCGGTGCTGGCGCGGCAGGATTTCAGCGAGGCCGCCCGTGCGATCGTGCGGGCGGCGGCGCAGATCGGCGCCCCGCTCCGCTCGGCAGGCCCGAACTTCTACGCCGAATCGTGCGGCGACGGCTTTCGCTACGTCGCCGATGGCCGCACCATGGACCTGCCGCTGCCCGGCCTCGCCGGCCGCTACCAGATCGACAATGCCGCGGCCGCCATCGCCGCGCTGGAGGCGGCGGGCCTCGCCCCGTCGCGGGAGGTGCTGGCGCGCGCCCTGCCGCTGGTGCGCTGGCCGGGCCGGCTGCAGCGGGTGGAAGGCGGCTTAGGCGGCCGGCCCGGGCGCGGGGCGAGCCTCCTCGTCGATGGCGGTCACAATCCCGGCGCGGCGCAGGCGGTGGCCGCCGAGATCGCCCGCCTCGACGCCGCCGACCCGCGCCGCAACCTGCTCGTCTTCGGCATGCTGGCGACCAAGAACCCCGCCGGCTTCCTGCGCCCCTATCGCGGCCTCGTCGAGCAGGCCATCGCCGTGCCACTCGCCTTCGCCGAGGGGCCGGCCTTCTCCTGCGAGGAGCTGTGCGCGAGTGCCGCCGATGTCGGCATCGCCTGCCGACCCGCCCGTTCGCTCGACGAGGCGATGGAACTCGCCGCCCGGCGGGCAGGCCGGAACCCGGCCCGGATCGTCGTCTCGGGCTCGCTCTACCTCGCCGGCGAAGTGCTCGCCCGCGCCGGGCTGGCGACCGGCTGAAGGCGCCCGACGAAATGACGCCCGCGAACCGCCTGTCGGCGCTGGAATTTCCGGGCGGCATGAATACAAGGTGACCGTGGCCTGCGCCCGGCATGACGAGCCGGAGGGCAGGCCAAGTTGAGGGAAGCGATCCCTGCCGGCCCATAGCGACGGGCGGCCGGGATCGGGCGCTATCATTGGAATAGCGAGGTGTGCGTTGATCGATCTCGGGCCGCTCCGCCAGCATATGCCCACCTTCGAGCCCGGCACGGTCTGGCTCGTCGGGTCGGGGCCCGGCGACCCGGCGCTGCTGACGGCGGCGGCGATCCATGCGCTGCAATGCGCCGACGTCATCGTACATGACGCGCTGGTCTCCGAGGCGGTGCTGGCGCTGGCCGCGCCCGGCGCCGCGAGGGAGTTCGCGGGCAAGCGCGGCGGCCGGCCGTCGGCGCTGCAGCCCGACATCACGCGGCGGCTGATCGAGCTGGCGCGCGAGGGCCGGCGCGTGCTGCGGCTGAAGGGCGGCGACCCGTTCGTCTTCGGCCGGGGCGTCGAGGAGGCGATGGCGCTCGGCGAGGCGGGCATCGCCTTCCATGTCGTCTCAGGCATCACCGCCGGTATCGGCGGCCTCGCCTCGGCCGGCATCCCGCTCACGAGCCGGATGACCAATCACGGGGTGATCTTCCTCACCGGCCATCTGGCGAGCGCGGAGGGCATGGCGATCGACTGGAAGGCCATCGTCGATTCGCGCCTGCCCGTCGTCTTCTACATGGCGATGGCGGTGCTGCAGGAGATCGCCGGCGGCCTGCTCGGGGCGGGCATGGCGCCGCTCACGCCGGCGGCGGCGGTCGCCCGCGCGAGCCTGCCCGACCAGCAGGTGCTCGTCACCACGCTCGGCCGGCTGGTCGAGGACGTGCAGCGCGCAAACCTCGCCACGCCGGCCATCGTCGCCGTCGGCTCGATCGTGTCGCTTCGCTCGGTGCTCGCCCCGTCCGTGCCGTGACGGCCGGCGGGGCGTGCCGGCTCACGCCGGGACGGACAGGAACGCCTCGACCTGCCGCGTGAACTCGCCGGGCTGCTCGACATTCGAGACATGGCCGGCATCGAGGCGCGCGAGCTGCGCACCGGCGATCCTCCCGGCGATGAACATGCCGGCTTCCGGCGGCGTCGAGCCGTCCCTCTCACCGACGATGACCAGCGCGGGATGGCGGATCTTCCCGACCTCGTCGCGGAAATCGAAATCGCGCAGGGCGGCGCAGCAGCCGGCATAGCCCTCGACCGAGGTCGCCGCCACCACCTGGTGCAGGCGGGCGATGGTGTCCGGCTCGCGGTCGGTGAAGGCGGGGGTGAACCAGCGCGCCATAGTCGCGGTGGCGATTGCCTCCATGCCCTGCTCGCGGGCCATGGCGGCGCGCTGGTCCCACAGCTCGGGCGGGGGCATGCGCACCGCGGTGTTGGCCAGCACGAGCCGGCCGAGCCGTCCGGGCGCGTTCACGGCAAGCCACATGCCGGTCATCCCGCCCATGGAGATGCCGCACCAGTCGGCCTGCGCGAGGCCGAGATGGTCCATCAGCGCGAGCGCGTCGGCGCCGAGCCCGGCCATGGAATAGGGGCCCGCCGGCGCGTCGGAGCGGCCGTGGCCGCGCTGGTCATAGCGCACGACGCGCCGATTGCGCGCCCAGGACGGGACCTGTGCGTCCCAGAACGAGACGTCGGCGGCGAGCGAGTTCGAGAGCAGGAGCACGGGAGCGCCGTCCGGGCCGTCGACCCGGTAGTGCAGGCGCCCCCAGCCGGTCGGGCAGAAGCTCATGCCGCCCCCGCGCCGCGTATCTCGATGGTCTCCATCGCCTCCAGCTTCGGCAGGGTCAGGCGCAGATACGCGCCCTGCCGCTCCACCGGAATGTCCCGCTCGGCGAAGACCAGTCGCGCGGTGCCGGCCTCGAAGCCCTCTGGCGCGCGGATATCGATGACGAGGTCGTGCAGCGGCACCAGCTCCTCGATGATGCGCCGCTGCCCGGTGTTGAAGCTGCCGGGCGAGGAGAAGTTGATGAGCGACAGTACCAGCCGGTCCTCGCGCCGCAGCAGGGCGAGGTCGACGAGGCCCGGCCCGGTGACGCGCAGCACGTCCTGGAACCCGTCCGCCGCCTTCACCGCATTGGCGAGCAGGCGGAACAGGTCGCGCAGCCCGTAGCGGAAGCCGATCAGGTCCGGCTGCCACGGGAAGTAGACCACGCGGCCCTCGCCGACGGGCCGGTCGACGACCATCGGGTAGTCGGTGACATGCTTGATGACGTTGAACTCGGGCACGCTGATGCCGCTGCCGACCTCGCCCTCGACCGGCGGCACGAGGGTGAGCGGCGCCGTCTTGCCGTCGCCCTCGCCGTCCGGCGTGCGCACGAACACGATGTCGCCGGCGACCGGGATGAGGTCGGTGCCCTCGAAGCCGGCCATCAATGGGTTGTCCGGATCGCGGATGACGCCATAGGCGGCGCGCAGGTTCGTCCACGTCACCCCGGTCTGGGTGATGCCGGCGAGGCGGCCCAGCAGCGTCTGCGCGCGCGGGTTGCCGAGCGCGTCGAAATTGCCCGAGAGATGGGTGGCGACGAGATGGCCGCCCCCTCGCACATAGGCTTCCAGCGCGTCGCAGGCGGCGTCCGACAGGCAGGCGGCGTTCGGCAGCACGACAGCGCGGTAGCGCTTCAGCGCCTCGAGGCTCAGCCGGTGGCCAGAGAGGATGTCGAACGGGACGCGCTGGTCCATCATCGCGTTGTAGGCGCCGCGGAAATGGTCGAGATAGCGTCCCGTCGGGTCCTGCTGGCCGATATTGTCGAGGCTGTGCCGCGAATAGACCAGCGCCACCTCGGCCCCCGAGCGGTTGTCGAGATAGGTGTCGCGGTTGGCGCGGAAGCGGGCGAAGGTGGCGCGCAGGCTGTCGAGGCCGCGCTTGTCGAAATGGGTCTCCTGATAGCCGGTGACATGGATCCACGGCATCACGCCCTGCGCCATGATCTGGCCGGCCCACATGCGGTTCTCCGCCGCCGGCACCGCGTAGAAGCGCCACCAGGGCAGGAAGTAGCTCACCGTGATGCCGCCGCCCTTCTCCGGCGCGAGGTCGCGCATGTAGCGCGCCTCCAGGCCGGGCCAGAACATGTTGGCGTAGCGGCGCTGGGCCTCCAGCACGATGCCGTCCTGATGCGGCTCGGTATAGTCGAGGTCCCAGCCGCCGACGCGCGAATGGTCCCAGGATTCCGCCACCTGGCTGAGCGGGATCCACGCCGCCTCCGGCCGCACGCGGTTCTTGAGCGCCTGAACCTCGGCGTTCCACTCGGCGATGCACTCGTAGCGCCATTCATTGTACTGGCGCCAGGTCTCGTCGCCCCAGTTCTCGGCTGGCAGCGCCTTGCCGGTGCGGGCGCGGAACTTCGACCGGCATACCCCGCAATGGCACTGCGGCGTATGCCAGGGCGAGAACTGCGCGGCGTTGGCCCACACCGCGTCGAAGGGATAGCGGGTCAGCATCTCCTCGATGACCCGCATCATGAAGTCGCGGTAGTAGCCGCCGTTCGGGCAGGTGATGAAATGGCCGTGCACGCCGATCGGCTTGCCGTTCTTGTCCTGCGCGAACCATTCGGGCCGCTCCTCATAGAGCTTGCGCGAGGCCATGGAGGGGTCGATGCGGGCGACGGGGCGGATGTCGCGCTTCTTGAGCGCCGCGATCATCTCCGCCGCGAGGTCGCGATCGCCCAGCGTCGCGGCGCGCGGATGGTGCTTCACCTGCGTCGGGTAGAAGGCGACGATGCCGCCGACCGAGAAGCCGAGTGCGTCGAGCGAGAAGGACTGGGCGAAGTCGGCCATCTTCTCGGCGTCCCAGGTCCCGGCGTCTCCCTCGCGCAGCGTCATGATCATGACGAGCGAATGCTTCAGCCAGCTATGGTCGATGTGGGAAGTCATGCGTGTACCTATGTCGGTCGGCCGCGCCCGCCGCGCGGTGAACGGCGCGCGGCGGGTGGAACGGGGTGGGCTCGGGTCAGGCGGCGTGGTGGCTCAGCAGCGGGTCGGCGTTCAGCAGTTCGCGCGTGTAGTCGTGCTGCGGGTTCTCGAAGATCTCGCGGGTCGGGCCCTGCTCGACGATCATGCCCTTGTGCATGACCAGCACCCGGTCGGCGAAGCTGCGGACCACCGGCAGGTCATGGGCGATGAAGAGATAGGAGAGGCCGAACTCGTCCTTCAGCGCCTTGAGCAGCGCGATCACCTGCGCCTGCACGGAGACGTCCAGCGAGGACACCGCCTCGTCGCAGATGATGATGTCGGGTTTCAGCGCCAGGGCACGGGCGATGGCGATGCGCTGGCGCTGGCCGCCCGAGAACTGGTGCGGATGGCGGCCGGCATGCTCGCGCTTCAGGCCCACCTCCTCCAGCAGGTCGCCGACCCGCTGCTCCCACTGCGCGCGGGGCAGGGCGTCGCGATGGATCGCCCAGGGCTCGGAGACGATCTCGAACACGCTCATGCGCGGGTTGAGCGAGGCGGTCGGGTCCTGGAACACCATCTGGATCTGGCGCTGCGCCAGATCGCGCGTCTCGGCCGTGGGGTCGATCAGGCTGCGGCCGCGGAAGAAGGCGTCGCCCGAGGTCGCTTCCTCGAGCCCGATCAGCGTGCGCACCAGCGTTGACTTGCCCGAGCCGCTCTCGCCGACGATGCCGAGCGTCTCGCCCTGCGCCAGCGTGAACGACACGCCGCCGAGCGCGCGCACCGGCGGGCGGGCGGGGCGGAACAGGCCGGCCGGCGTCACATATTCCTTCGTCAGCTCCTCGACACGCAGCAGCGGCTCTGCCGGCGCCGCGCGCTCGGCGATGTCGGGGAAGCCGTGGCGGCCGGGAATGGCGTCGAGCAGGCTGCGCGTATAGGGGTGCTGGGGAGACTCGAACACCTGCTTGACGGTGCCGGCCTCGACGATGCGGCCGGCATTCATGATCACCACCCGGTCGGCCATGCCGGCGACGATGCCGAGGTCGTGGGTGATCATCAGGAGACCCATGCCACGCTCGCGCTGCAGCTCCTTCAGGAGGCCGAGGATGCGCGCCTGCACCGTGACGTCGAGCGCGGTGGTCGGTTCGTCGGCGATCAGCAGATCCGGGTTCAGCGCGATCGCCATGGCGATCATGATGCGCTGGCGCTGGCCGCCCGAGAACTGGTGCGGATAGTCGCGAAAGCGGGCCGCGGCGTTGGGCAGGCCGACCCGCTCCAGCAGCTCCAGCGCCTTCGCGTTGGCTTCCGCGCGGGCGACGCCGTGGGTGCGGAAGGTCTCCGCCACCTGCCAGCCGATCGGGTAGACCGGGTTGAGCGCCGCGAGCGTGTCCTGGAACACCATGGCGATGCGCGAGCCGTTGATCTCGCGCTGGCGCTCGGGCGTGGCCTTGAGCAGGTCCTCGCCGCAATAGAGCACCTCGCCGGAGGTGATGCGGCCGGGCGGGATGTCGATCAGCCCCATCAGCGCCGAGGAGGACACGCTCTTTCCCGAGCCGCTCTCGCCGAGGATGGCCAGCGTCTCGCCCCGGTCGATGTGCCAGGAGACGTCGCGCACGGCGGGCACGACGCCGTTCCGGGTGTGGAACTCGACCGAGAGATGCTTCACCTCGACGAGATGGCCGGAGGTCTCACTCATTGCCGCCGCCATTGCTGCTGCTCCGTGCTTCGAGCCGCCAACGCTGCACCGGGTCGGTGACGATGCGCAGCCAGTTGGCGACGAGGTTCAGGGACATGGCCGTGAGGGTGATGGCGAGGCCGGGCCAGAACGCCACCCACCAGGCGGTGCCGAGATAGCTCTGGCCCTGCGCCACCATGGCGCCCCAGGTGAATTCCGGCGCCTGGATGCCGAGGCCGAGGAAGCTGAGGCTGGACTCGGACAGCATCACGAAGGCGAATTCGAGCGTGGCGATGGTCACCAGCGTCGGCGTCACGGTCGGGCGGATGTGGCGCCAGACGAGGCGCAGCGGGGACGCCCCCATGACCTTCGCGGCGACGACGAAGGTGCGCTCGCGTATCTCCAGCACCTCGGCACGGGTGGTACGCAGGTAGATCGGGATGCGGGTGATGGCGAGCACCAGCACCAGATTGGCGATGCCGGCGCCGAGCACGTAGAGCACGATCATCGCCAGCAGCAGCGAGGGAAAGCTCATCAGCACGTCGGCGACGCGCATGATGACGCCGGTGGTCCAGTCGGCCCGGTAGCCGGCTATGAAGCCCAGCAGCGAGCCGATCAGCAGCGAGGCGATCACCGACAGGCCGGCCACCATCATGGTGTTGCGGGTGCCGACGGCGATGCGCGCGAGGATCGAGCGGCCGAGCGAATCCGCCCCGAGCACGTAGTGCCAGCCGAGATGCATCGACATCGGCGGCGCGTTGCGCGCGGCGAGATTGATGCGCGTGGCGCTCTGCCCGAAGATCGTCGACCCGAACAGGGCCGCGAACACGACCAGCAGCAGGAACAGGACCGCGACGAAGGCGAACTTGTCCCGCCACAGCAGGCCCAGCGACTGGCGCCAGAGCGAAGGCTCGGTCATGGCGATGGGAGGTGCCGTCATGGTCATTGGGCCCTCATGCGTGCTTGATGCGCGGGTCGAGCAGCGCGTAGGCGAGGTCGATCGCGATGTTGAGCAGGAAGATGGCGCAGGCGGTGAGGATCACGCCGGCCTGGATGACCGCGAAGTCGCGGTACTGGATCGATTCCATCATCAGCCGGCCGATGCCGGGCAGGCCGAAGATGACCTCCACCACCACCGCGCCGTTGATCATGCCCGACGCCTGGTCGCCGGCCACGGTGATGATCGGCAGCATGGCGTTGCGCAGGGCGTGGACGAAGACGATGACCCGCTGGCTCACGCCCTTGGCGCGGGCGGTCTTCACATAGGCGGAGGAGAGCGCGCTGATCATCGAGCCGCGCACCACCTGGGCCAGCAGGCCGCAGGGCCGCACCGCCAGCACGATCACCGGCAGGACCCAGTATTCCGGCCCGCCCATGCCGGAGGTCGGCAGCCAGCGCATCCACACCGCGAAGACGAGCACGCTCACCAGAGCGAGCCAGAAGTTGGGCACGCTCGCCCCGCACAGCGAGATCACGTTGATGAAGCGGTCGAGCACGCCGTTCGGGCTGCGCGCGGCGAGCGAGCCGGCGACGATGGCGATGACGAGCGCCAGCGCCATGGCCAGGACGGCGAGGGTGAGCGAGACCGGGAACGCCTCCAGCACCAGGTTGAGGGCGGGGCGCTCGAGACGCATCGAGCTGCCGAAGTCGAGATGCACCAGATTGGCGAGGAAGTGGCCGAATTGGACGATCATCGGGTCGTCGAAGCCGTGCGCCTGCGAGAAGGCCGCGCGCACGTCCGCCGGGGTGTCGATCGGCAGATAGAGGTCGCTCGGATTGCCCGTCAGCCTCGACAGGAAGAAGACCAGAATGATCAGCCCCATCATCGAGATGAGGCTGTGGAGCATTCGCTTCGTGACATAGCCGTTCACGGTCGCTCTCCGCTGTTGCCAGGGCCCGGCGACGCATCGGCGCCGCCGGCGGTACGGGGGACGCCACCGTTCATCCGGTGGCGTGGCTCACTTGGTGTCGGCGTACTCGCCGTTCCGGCGGCGGATCACCTCGCGCTCGGCGGGGGTCTCCCATTGCTGGGCGTACTCGCTCTTTTCCCAGGCTTCGAGGTCCATCAGGCCGATGCCCATGCCGAACCCCGGCTCGCTGGTATAGGTGTTGACCATGAAGGCCAGCCACTTGCCGTCCGGGCTGACGTTTGAGTTGCTCGCGCGCCAGGGCTGGCGGTCGAACATGCGGGTCATGCGCACGCGCCGGCCGGAGCCGTCGAGCTTCAGCTTCCACAGGTCGATGGGCGGAAACTGGTCGACGAAGTCGCAGGAGGATTCCAGGCAGATGTGCTGCTGGTCCGGGAAGATGCCTTCCGGCTCGTTATGCGTCAGCGGCTCGTCGATATAGGTCTTCACGTCGAGCGTCTTCAGGTCGATGCCGCGGGTCTGGGTCTTCCAGGTCGTCGAGCGGTCGCGCGGGCCGATATACTCGGCCATGATCACCTCGGTATCGTTGTTGCGGAAGTCCTGCGGCTCGGGCCGGCGCAGGCCGGTCGGCGAGCGGTAGATCGGCCGGGTGGCGCCGAGCTCGGCCCCGTTCGGGCCGTAGTCGAGCTCGGAGACGTAGCACTCGAAATCCTCGAAGCCGCCGAGGCGCGGGTCGTGCTCGCCATGGCGCGAATAGGTGATGCGGTCGGCGATGGAGGAGACGCCGATGCCCTCGAAGAAGGTCAGGCCCATGGGGCGCGGCGGCTCGTTCGCGTCCTTGTCCATGTACCAGAGCTCGGATTCCACGTAGCGGCTGACGTGGTGGTGCTTGAACTCCTTCGGGCCGATCAGCAGGTAGTCGCCATTGCGCAGGAACAGCACGCGCAGGAAGCTGTGGTGCTTGCCGAGATTGCCGGTGAGGTTGCGGATCTGCCGGGTCTCGAGGTCGATCTCGTGCACGTCGCCATAGGCCTTCTCGACGAAGGCGATGCGCTTGCCGTCCGGCGACCAGTAGGGCCGCGCGCCGTAATTGCTCAGCTTCTGGTGGAAGGGCGGCGGGTTGTCGAGGACATGCTCGCCCGCGAAGGCGGCATTGTCCCACTTGTAGATGGGCATGGGTCTTCCTCTCTCGGCGGATCGTGGCGCAGGCCGTGGGCGGCGTGCGGAATCCGGGCGGCGCGGCGGGCGCACCGGCGGCCTGGCCGCCCGGATCGTCTCGGTGCCGGCGCGGGGCGTGCCCGCGCGGCCTCGTTGCGCGGGGCCTATTTGAAGGTGATCGCGCTCAGCTCGAGCTGGCCCTGGGTCGTGAAGTTGGGCTCGTAATGCACCCGCTTGCCCACCCGGATGTAGCTGACCATGTGGTACAGCATGACATCGGGAATGATGTCCTGCTGGATCATGCGGTTGGCTTCCTGGAACAGCTTGGTGCGCTTCTCGCCGGTGGCGAGCGAGGCTTCCTTCAGCAGCTTGTCGAGCTCGGGATTGGATATGTTGGAGAGGCCGCCATCCGACGTGTAGTAGACGATCATCGTGTAGAACGCGTCGCCGGCCGTGTTGTCGTGCAGCTCATGCACCATTGAGGGCGGGCGGTCGGCCGGATACGGCTTGCGGCGCATGGCCGAGTGCTGGATCTTGTCGACCATGTTGATCTTCACGTTGAGGCCGACTTCCTGCCAGTACTGGACCAGGGTCTCGAGCATCTCCGACAGGTTGGCCTGCATGAATTCCGAGCCGTAGAGCTCGATCTCCGTGTCGACCGGCACGCCGTCCTTGCGGGCCTCCTCGATGAGCTGCTTCGCCTTCTCCGGGTCGTAGGGCCACGGCTTCAGGTCGGGGTTGTAGCCGTTGACGCTTGGCAGCATGTACTGGCTGGCCGGGACCGAGAGCGGGCTGACGATGGTGCCGATGAAGGCGCTGCGGTCGATGGCGAGGTTCATCGCCTCGCGCACGCGCTTGTCGTTCAGCGGCGGCTTGTCCATGAAGATGCGCACGCGGCTGGTATCGGCGTTGAGGTAGCCGATGTCGGTGTCCTTGTTGGTCGCGTCCTGCACGGCGAGCTGCAGGGCGATGTCGGCCTCGCCGACCGCGACCATCGAGGCGCGCAGCGCCGGCTCGGAGCGCCAGACATAGGTCGCCTTGGCGACTTCCGGCTTCTTGCCCCAGTAGCCGTCGAAGCGCGTCAGCACCAGGCTCTGCGCCGGGTCCCAGCTGGTGAAGACATAGGGGCCGGTGCCGATCGGGTGGCGCTCGGCCTCCTTCATCGAGGTGCTCGGCGCGGTCATCCCCGTCTGCGCCAGGCTCAGCGGCAGCAGCGGCATCGGCTCGCTGGTGACGATCTCGACCGTGTCCTTGTCGATCGCCTTCGGCTGGATGGTGATGCTGCCGAAGGAGCGGATCTTGTCGCGGCAGGCCAGCTCGGGGACGAACTGGCGCTTGAGCGCGGTCACCACGGCGTCGGCGTCGAACGGCGTGCCGTCGTGGAACTTGACCCCCTCGCGCAGCTTGATCCGCCAGGTGGTCGGGTTGACCTGGTTCCATTCGGTGGCGAGGTTCGGCAGCGGCTTGCTGGTCTTGGGATCGAGTTTGAGCAGCGTCTCGACCACGTTCTCCTTGAGCACGAGGCCGATATAGCCGGTCGAGTTCATGTGGCAGGGCTCGACCACGTCGACCGCGGAGGGCAGGACGATCTTGATGTCCCGCGACGTGTCCTGCGCCTGCGCGGGGGCGAACATCGCCCCGAGGAGCAGCAGGGCGCCTGCCGATAAGGCTCTTGTCGTCGTCACTTGCGTTTCTCCCGTGGGTTTTTCCCGGGCTCGGTACCCGGTTGTCGTTTTGAGATGGCGGCGGCCGGTCGAGCGGCCGCCGGGATGCGTCGGGGGCGCGGCTCCCGAAGGAGCGGCTCCTAGAGGGTGCTGGCCTGGCGTTCGGCGCTTGCCAGCCATTCAGGGCTGATCTCGACGCCCCAGCCGGGGCCGGAGGGGACGGCGATCTTCCCGTCGACGACCTCGAACGGGTCGGAGGTGAACAGACCGTCGATCCACGGCGCCTCCTCGATGCTCAGCTCCATGTAGTGGCCGGCATTGGGCAGCGCCGACTGCAGGTGCACGGTGAAGAGCGAGACCATGGAGCGGTTGGCGGCGTGCGGCGTGCAGGGCAGGCCGGCCTCCTGCGCCATGCGCGCGACCCGCAGGGCCCGGCTGATGCCGCCGACATAGCAGATGTCCGGCTGCACGATGTCGGCCGCGCCTATGCGGATCATGCGGCGGAACTGGGCGAGATCGACCTCCTGCTCGCCCTGCGAGACCGGGATGTCGAGAGCGGCGGCGACCTCGGCGGTCCATTCCAGCTCGGGGTAGGGGCAGGGCTCCTCGAAATGGCCGACGCGGTAGTCCTCGAGCATGCGGCCGACCTCGATGGCGCGCTTCGGCGTGAAGCCGCTATTGGCGTCGCACAGCAGCTCGCTGTCGTCGCCGATCGCCTTGCGCACCGTCGGCACGATCGCCTCGGTGCGGCCCGGCCAGCGGTCGACGTCGTTGCCGAAATTGTTGCCGATGCGGATCTTGAAGGCTTCGAAGCCGCATTCCTGCTGGAGCTTCGCGAGCCGGGCGGCCTCGTCCTCCGGGGTGATGTCGCGGCGCATGCTGGAACCGTAGACCGGCTGGTGGGTGCGGGTGCCGCCGAGCAGCGCCGCGACGCTCTGGCCCTCGCGCCGGCCCTTCAGGTCCCACAGCGCGGTGTCGACGCCGCCGATGGCGCGGCAGGTATAGGAGCCGGGAAATTTGTGCGCGCCGATCCAGCATCTGTCGACCAGCGCGTCGATGTCGTCGGCCTGCTGGCCCAGCACCACGGGAGCCATCTGCCGGTGCAGTATGGCGGCGGTGATGTCGGCATTGTAGGGGGCGACCTGGCCGTAGCCCTCGAGCCCGTCCTCGGTCCTGATACGCACGATGCTGATGAATTGCGTGGAGAAGGTCTCCACGCTCGCGATCCTCGACATTTCCGTCCCTGCTGTCCCGATCCGATTGCCCGGATCATTTTCCAGCGACGCTACTGCCAAACTTTTGGATTGATAATTGGACAAATACGTCTTTCATTATTGACGAAATATACGGAGTGCGGTGCCGGCATGGACAAGCTGCGCGACATCGAGACCTTCGTCGGCGTGGTCGAGGCCGGCAGCTTCGCCGCCGCGGCCGAGACCGCGGGGGTCACGCCGGTCATGGTCGGGCGGCGGATTTCCCTTATCGAGCAGCGGCTTGGCGGCAAGCTGCTGGAGCGCACCACGCGCCGCCTCACCCTCACCCCGGCGGGCGAGCAGTACTACCGCCACGGGCTCGACATGCTGGGGCGGCTGCGCACCGCCGAGCGCCTCGTGCGCACCGGGCGCGACTTCGCGACGGGTCAATTGACCGTGACATGCTCGTCGAATTTCGGGCGCGAGCACGTCGCCCCGCATCTGCGCGACTTCATCCGCGCCAACCCGGACGTGCACATCTCGCTCAATCTGAGCGACTATGTCGTCGACCTCATGCGCACGGGCTACACGATCGGCATCCGCACTGGTCCGGTCACCGATCCCAATTTGGTGGCCGCCCGGCTGGCGCCGAACCGGATGGTGGTGTGCGGCACGCCGGCCTATTTCGCGCGCCATGGCGTGCCGCGCACGCCCGAGGACCTCGCCCACCACAACTGCCTCGCCTATAACGAGCATGGCGGCCAGCCGCGCGGCTGGCATTTCCAGAATGGCGGCCATCCGGTGACGATCCGCCCGAGCGGCAGCCTCACCAGCAATGACGGCGCCATGCTCACCCGCTGGGCGCTGGAAGGGGCGGGCGTCGCCTGGCGGCCGGAATGGGAGGTGGCGGGCGCGCTGGCGCGCGGGACCGCGCGGACGGTGCTCGACGACTTCACCCTCGCCAACCAGGACATCTTCGCCACCTACCCGCCGCAGAACCCGGTGCCGGCCAAGATCCGCCTGTTCATCGCCTGGATGCGCGAGGTCTATGCCCGGCCCGGCTACTGGACCGCCGCGCCCGCCGGGGAGGGCGGGCAGTGAACCGCTATCGCGAGATCAAGGCCTTCGTCGCCGTGGCGACGGAAGGCTCCATGGCGAGGGCGGCGATCAAGGAGAAGATCTCCTCCGGCATGCTCGGCCGGCGCATCGACGAGCTGGAGCGCCGGCTCGGGGTGAAGCTGCTGCACCGCACGACGCGCCTCCTCACCCTCACCGAGCAGGGGCGGCTGTTCCTCAAGCATTGCGAGGACCTGCTGCTGGAACTGGAGCTCGGCGAGACCGAGCTGTTCCCCGACACCTCGGAAGTCTCCGGCCAGATGCTGGTGCTGGCGCCGCCCTATTTCGGGCGCCGACATGTCGCCGCGCATGCTGCGAGCTTCCTCGCCACCTATCCGGCGGTGCGGCTGTCCTTCAACCTGACCAACGACTATCTCGACCCGGTGCAGGCCGATTACGACCTGTGCATCCGCATCGGCAACGTCATTGATCCGCATTTCGTCGCCACCACGCTTGCCACCAACCGGCGCGTGGTCTGCGCCACGCCGGCCTATTTCGCCAAGCACGGCAAGCCGCGCACGCTCGAGGAACTGGTGCACCACAACTGCCTCGCGGTGAACCTGCAGGCTGACAGCCATCGCGACTGGCAGTTCCAGAAGGGCGGCCGGCCGATCGCGGTGAAGGTGGACGGCAACATCGACTGCAGCGACGGCGAGGTGCTGGTGCGCTGGGCGCAGGAAGACGACTGGCTGGCCTGGCGCTCCACCTGGGAGGTGGGCGCCCAGCTCCGCTCCGGCGCGCTGGTCAGCGTGCTCGACGAGCACGCCCTGCCGAGCTTCGACATCACCGCCGTCTACCCGCGCAACAGGCCGGCGCGGCTCTCCCGGCTGTTCATCGCCCATCTGCAGGCGATCTACTCCCGGCCCGGCTACTGGGACGAGGCGGAGGAGCCGGGCGACGCAGCTCCGGGCTTGCGTTCTGTGCAGGCGTCCTGAACGGCCTCACCTGCGCCGGTGCAGCATGCCGAGATGGGCGCCGATCTCGGCGGCGCAGTCGATCGCCGCCTGCCCGAACCAGGCGTGGCGCTCGGGCGGGAAGCGGTAGAGCGGGACGGTGGCGGTGACCGAGCCGATCACGCGGCCGGCGCTGTCGAGCACGGCGGAGGCGACGGCGCCGACATCGGCCTCGAACTCGCCGACATTCACCGCATAGCCGCGCCGGCGGGCGAGATCGAGCTCCTCGGCGAGGGCCTTCGGATCGGTGATGGTGCTGCCGGTGTAGCGGTGCAGCGGCGTGCTGCAATAGGCCGCCAGCGCCGCCTCACCCAGATAGGCCAGCAGGATCTTGCCTGTCGCGGTGGCGTGCCCGGGCTTGCGCCGCCCGGGCTGGGAGAAGGCGCGCACCGAATTCGAGCCCGCGACATGGGCGATGGAGACGGAATCGCGCCCGTCCCAGATGTTGAAGCTGCAGGTCTCGCCGGTGCGGGCGGCGAACTGCGCCAGGATCGGCTCCACCGCGTCGGTCAGCGCGAAATCGGCGAAGAGCGGCGCCGCCAGCGCCATGAGGCCGGGGCCGAGCGCGAAGCGTCCGGTCGCCGGCTCGCGCCGCAGCAGGCCGGCATTCTCCAGCGTCGCCGCGAGCCGCGAGATCGAGCTCTTGTGCAGCCCCATGCGGCGGGCGAGGTCGTTGGTGCCGATCGGCGCCTCCGCCGCGGCGAGGCAGCGCAGCAGCTCGATCGCGTGCTCCACCGAGCCGATCGTGTTCCGGCGGGCGGCCGGCTCCGCCCCCGGCGCCGCGCCCGCTTCCCCGCCTGATGCCATCCCGGCCTGCCCCTTCACGCGCGCACCCAAAAGCCTGCTCCCTGTGCCTGTCCATAATTTCAGCTTGACAAGATATGCCGTCAACTGAAGCCTAATAATTGAAACACCGTTGCGCAATACGCAACACCAGAGAGAGTCGCACCCGAAAACGGGACGATGGGGAACGGAGAAAGCCATGAAATCGATGACGAATTTTCGTGCGGCCGTGGCGGCGCTGGCGCTGCTGACCGGATCCTTGCCGGCCGCGGCCGACACGACGGCGCCGAAGAAGATCACCTTCCTGACCAACTACGTGTTCAACGGGCGGCACGCGCCGTTCTTCGTCGGGGTCGAGAAGGGCTTCTACAAGGACGCCGGCTTCGACGTGACGATCGCCCCGGCGACCGGCAGCGGCTTCGTCATCACGGCAGTGGACAGCGGCAAGGCCGATTACGGCATGGCCGATTTCAGCTCCGTCACCCAGAACGTCGCCAAGGGCGCGAAGGTGAAGGCCTTCACGGTCTACACCGACGTCACCACCAACGGCCTCGCCTCGCTGTCGCCGGTCGCCGAGCCGGCTGATGTCATCGGCAAGAAGGTCGCCGCCGGCCAGACCGACAGCGTGCGGGTGATCCTGCCGATCATCTTCGACGCCCATAAGCTCGACCTGTCCAAGATCGACTGGCAGTCGGCCGATCCGAGCGTCTACTTCTCGCTGCTGCTCTCCGGCCAGGTCGACATGTTCACCGCGACTTCCGACGGCGACGTGCCGGCGCTGGTGAAGGCCGCCGACAAGCAGGGCAAGAAGGTGCACTTCGCCTCCTTCGCCGACTGGGGCTACGACATGTTCGGCTACGTGCTGCTCGGCGCGCGCGACTCCATCGAGAAGAACCCGGAGGACGCGGCCCGCTTCGCCGAGGCGACCAAGAAGGCGGTCGAGTACTCCATCGCCCATCCCGACGAGGCGGCCGAGATCATGGTCAAGTACAACCCGACCATGTCGCTCGACACGGTGAAGGCCCAGCTCGCCGGCGCCCTGCAGTCGATGCAGACGCCCTACACGAAGAAGAACGGCTACGGCACCGCCACCGAGGAGCGCCTCAAGGAGTCGATCGACCTCGTGAAGACGGCACTCAAGCTCCAGACCGACGTGACGCCGTCCGACGTCTTCGTCCAGCTCGGCAAGTAGGGCCGGCGGGGCCTCCGCCCCATCTGGCAGCCGGGGCGCCGCGTCGCCCCGGTCGGTGCGGAAGGCGGCGCGACGCCCTGGTCGCCGCGCTGCCGTGATGCGAGTTTTCCATGTCGGTCGACATCCGAAACGTCTCCAAGAGCTTCCGGTCGACGCTGGCGGTCGACGACGCCTCCCTCGCGCTCGAGGAGGGCAGCTTCGTCTCGATCGTCGGGCCGAGCGGCTGCGGCAAGTCCACCCTGCTGCGCCTCGTCGCCGGCCTGATCCGCCCGAGCAGCGGCACCATCGACGTGCGCGGCGTGCCGGTGAAAGGGCCGCTGCGCAACATCGGCATGGTGTTCCAGTCGCCGGTGCTGCTGCCCTGGCGGCGCACCCTCGACAACATCCTGTTCGTCGCCGAGATGGGCGGGCTGAAGACCTCGCAATGGCGCGAGCGCGCGCTCGAGCTGATGCAGCTCGCCGGGCTCGGCGGCTTCGAGGCGAGCTATCCGCACGAGCTTTCGGGCGGCATGCAGCAGCGCGCCTCGATCTGCCGGGCGATGCTGCTCAAACCGCCGCTGATCCTGATGGACGAGCCGTTCGGCGCGCTCGACGTCATCACCCGCGAGCGCATGGGCTACGCCCTGCAGACGCTGTGGGACGAGAGCCGCAGCACGGTGCTGTTCGTCACCCACAGCATCACCGAGGCTGTCCTGCTCTCCGACACGGTGGTGGTGATGACCCCGCGGCCCGGCCGCATCCGCGACATCGTGCCGATCGACCTGCCGCGGCCGCGCCATCCGGGCACGCTGCGCGAGCCGCGTTTCCTCGAACTGTCCGAGCGCGTGCGCGAGGGCATCGAAGCGCAGTGGATGGAGTGAGACCATGAGCGAGTCCATGTCGAAGCGGCTCGCCGCGATCGCCAAGCCGCTCGCGTGCTTCGCGGTGCTGGTGCTGATCTGGCAGTACGGCGCCCCGCTCGCGGGCATCCCTTCCTATGTGCTGCCGTTGCCGACCGAGATCGCCCAGCGCTTCATCGAGACCTTCTCGGTGCAGATGCAGGGGCTGGCGATGACGGCGTTCACCACGCTCGCCGGCCTCGGGCTGGCGCTGGTGGTGGGGGTCCTGCTGGCGCTGCTGATCATCTACGTGCCGCTGCTCGGCTCGATGATCACGCCGCTGCTCGCCGCCTTCAATTCGATCCCGAAGATCGCCATCGCCCCGCTCTTCGTCATCTGGTTCGGCCTCGGCTACGAATCCAAGGTGCTGCTCGCCTTCCTGCTGGCGCTGTTCCCGATCTTCGTGAACTCGGTCACCGGGCTCGGCGAGATCGAGGCGGACCTGATCGACCTGTCGACGCTGGCCGGCGGCAACAGGTGGCGGATCTTCGTCAAGGTGCGGCTGATGAACGCCGTGCCCTACATCGCCGACGCGGTGAAGGTCGCCTTCCCGCTGGCGCTGGTCGGCTCCATCGTCGGCGAGTTCATCGGCGGCAACAGCGGCATCGGCCACATCATCCTGTCGGGCCAGTTCAACCTCGACACGCCGCTGGTGTTCGCGACGCTGCTGTCCATCACCCTGTTCACGACGCTCGGCATCGGCGCCGTGTCCCTGTTCGAGAACGCCTTCCTGACCTGGCGACCCTCCCAGCGCCGGCGGTGACGCCACGCCCCGCGCCCCTGTCTTCCGGAGTATCTGACGAATGCGCGACTACATCTCACGCCTGCGCGAACGCGGCGACCTGCTCGTGGTCGACAAGGAGATCGACCCGTTCCACGAGCTGGCCGCCGTCACCCATGCGGCGCAGAAGCGCTGGGGCAAGCCCATCCTGTTCACCAATGTGAAGGGCACCCGCTTCCCGGTCGTCACCAATGTCTACGGCTCGCGCGAGCGCCTGGCGGAGGTGATCGGCATCGATGCGAAGGATTTCTGCCGGCAATGGAGCAACCTCGCCAGCCTCGGCAAGGGCACCGGCGAGCCCTTCGTCGAGGTCGAGGACGACGAGCTGACCGAGGTGAAGCTCTCCGAGCTGCCGCTGATCACCTATTCGGACCGCGACGCCGCGCCCTATTTCACCTCGGCCATGTTCATCGCCAAGGACCCCGAGACCGGGGTCGGCAACCTGTCCTATCACCGCTCGATGTTCGTCAGCGACGACGAGCTGCGCTGCCGCCTCGCCCCGCGCCACCATCTCACCATCTATCACGAGAAGGCCGAGAAGATGGGCAAGCCGCTGGAGGCGGCGATGCTGATCGGCGCGCCGGCGACCTCCTTCCTCACCGCCGCCGCCCCGCTGCCCTACGACGTCGACGAGCTCGAGGTCGCGGCGCGGCTGAAGGGCGGCCCGATCGCCATGCGCAAGTGCAAGTACATCGATCTCGAGGTGCCGGCGGACACCGAGATCGTCATCGAGGGCCGGTTCCTGCCGAACGAGCGCCGCCCGGAAGGCCCGTTCGGCGAGTTCATGGGCTACTACGTGCCCGAGGGCCCGAACGCGGTGTTCGAGGTGCTCGGCGTCACGGTGCGCAAGGACGCGATGTTCCACTCCATCCTGTGCGGCTCGCCGGAGGAGGTGCTGACGCTCGAGCTCTCGGTCTCGGCCAACATCTACCAGCGCCTTTCCGCCGCGCTGCCCGGCATTCTCGATGTCACCTGCCAGCCCTTCGTGACCCATGCCATCGTCAAGATCGACCCGCAGTTCGAGGGCCATGCCCGGCAGGTGATGCTGGCGACCATCGGCGCTGAGCCGATCTGGGCCAAGGTGATCACCGTCGTCGACGAGGACGTCGACATCTACAGCATGGACGACGTGATGTGGGCCGTGCTCACGCGCTGCCGGCCGGACAAGGACATGATCATCATTCCCGACACGCCCTCCTTCTACCGCGACGAGCACAAAGACCATTGGGGGCGGCTGCTGATCGACGCCACCAAGCCGTTCGCCCGCCGCACCGAGTTCGAGCGCAAGAAGATCCGCCTCGCCGACCAGGTGAACCTGGCCGACTGGTTCGAGAACGCCTGAGCGTGGGCGGGGACGCAAGTGCCATGGAAGAGCGCCCGCGCATCGTCGTCGGCATCAGCGGCGCCTCGGGCGCCGTCTACGGCGTGCGGGCGCTGGCGCTGATGAGGGCGGCGGGGGTGGAGACGCACCTCGTCGTCACCCGCTCCGCCCATCTCACCCTGTCGCAGGAGCTCGGCCTCGGGCCGTCGGCGTTGGCCGAGAAGGCGGACGTGGTCCACAACGTGGCCGATGTTGGCGCCTCCATTTCCAGCGGCTCGTTCCGCACGCTCGGCATGCTGATCGCGCCCTGTTCGGTGCGCACCATGTCGGAGATCGCGACCGGCGTGACCTCCAGCCTGATGAGCCGCGCCGCCGACGTGGTGCTGAAGGAGCGCCGCCGGCTGGTGCTGATGGTGCGCGAGACGCCGCTGCATCTCGGCCATCTGCGCACCATGACCGCACTCACGGAGATGGGCGCAGTCATCATGCCGCCGGTACCGGCCTTCTACGCACAGCCGGCCTCGCTGGAGGAGATGGTCGACCACTCGGTCGGGCGGGCGCTGGACCTGTTCGGCATCGATCACGATGCCTGCCGGCGCTGGACCGGCATGGGCGCGGCGCGGCGCGGGCAGACCTCGTGAGCGCGGGCGGGGTCTTCGTATCGGGGCTCCGGCGCTGACGCCGAGCGTGTCGTCGACCCCGTCCAGGACCCGCCGATTCAGCAGAGACGGCGATCAGGCGACATCGACGGCCGAGCTCGGCGGCGTCCGCGTGGGGGAACTGCGGGCCTTGAGCTGGTCGCCGACCCAGCGCCGGACCGGCGCGTCGAAGAAGCGTGCGACGAGATAGCCGAGCGCCACGATCGTCGCCACGTAGACGAGGCAGCTGGCGGCGATGCCGAGCCGCGCCTTCGCCAGGATCGGCCCCATCAGCGCGATCAGCGGCCAGCGGATGGCGTAGATCGGGTACGACAGGTCGCCGAGCAGGTCGGCCGTTCCCTGCAGGGCGGGCATCATCTCGTACCTCGCGCCCGCGATCACCAGCAGCGGGAACAGGACGAGCACGAAGGCCAGCTCGCCTTCGGGCCGCACGCCCTGGGGAAGGGCCAGCGCCATGGGCGCGATCATCAGGACGACGACGAGCGCGGACAGCGGGGAGACGCGGCGCGAGCCTATGTCCAGGAAACGGAAGATGAGGATGCCGACCGAGAAGGAGTAAAGTGCGCGGGCGAGACCGCCGAGCGCGGTCTCCCACGACCAGCCGACATTGAAGTATTCGGGCGCCCCGATCGTCGCGACGAGATAGACCGCGGCGATGGCCGCGACGGCGACGATCTCCCTGCCGCGCGCGCGGCAGAGCGCCAGCGCGAACAGGATGTTGACCACCATCTCAAAGAACAGCGACCAGGCCGGCCCGTTCAGCGGGAACAGCACGGGGCTCGCCGGCGTCGGCAGCATCAGCAGGTTGCTGACGAGCGCGACGGCAAGCCGGGGCCACGCCATCGCCCGTTCGTCGCCGATCAGATGGCCGACGATCTGCTTCGCCGACCCAAGCATCCAGCCGGCGAGGAACAGCGGGAACAGCCGGACGAGCCGGGCCTCGACGAAGCGCGGGACCGAAAGTCCCGCTGCGAGGCGGTGACTATAGTTAAGTGCAATAACGAATCCGCTGAGCGCGAAAAAGAGATCCACCGCGAGATAGCCAGGGATCACCCGTCCCGGAAAATATTGCTGAAGGTGATAGACGACGACAAGCAATGCAGCGAAGCCGCGCATGGCGTCCAACGTACGGAAACGACGTGCCTCGGCTGCCATCGATCGACCTCAAGGAACATGTCGAAGCATATCCGAACGAGACGCCGATTCTATTCTCCCTAGGAGGGCAGCCTTTATGGGTAGAGAAGGGTTCTTCGTTGCCTTCGAGATGCACCCATGGCGGGATGAGGGGTGACATGTCGTAACGTTAGCCGGACATGCTTCCGGCGCTGTCCGGCACCAGATCCGGACCAGTCCGCGCGGCTACTGCTCGACCTGGCAGACCAGCTCATGCTGCCCGCCGGCATGCGAGCGCGTCGTCAGCCGGTCGGCCAGCCGCGTCATCAGCGCCAGCGCGACGCCGTTCATGATCGCGTCTTCGTCGGCCGTCTCGTCGAGGCTGGGCGCCGCACCGCCCGTCAGCGGCCGGCCGTGCCAGGAGAAGGCGAGTTCGAGCGTATACTCGTCGAAGCGCGTGGCGACCTCCATGCGGTCGTCTGCGAGCTGCGGGGCGGCCTCGGCGAATTCCTCGGCGATCTGCGACAGGCGGAGCACGGCCGTCCCGCGCGCGCCGTCCTGGCTGCCGGCGTCGGCCAGAAACTGCAGCAGCGGCGCGACGCCCGCCGCGGGTTGCCAGCTCAGCCGGTGCCGCTTGCGCGTGCCGATGCGGAACAGGGCGTTCAGGACCAGCGCCGTCAGCAGCGCCAGCACCAGCGAGGAGGTGATGAGCGGATGCAGGGCCGGCGGCAGATGGTCGGCATAGAAGCCGGGCATCTCGTCGAAGGAGATGCCGAGGAAGAAGCTCAGCCCGACCGCCAGCGTGCGACGCGCGTCGAGCAGGCGCTGCCCGAGGATCGACATGCCGGACAGCACCACATAGGTCGAGGCGAAGAGAAGGGCGGCGCCGAGCACGCCCTGGGGAATGGCGATCAGCACGCCCGCCGCGCGCGGCAGGAAGGCGAGCACGATCCAGCCGATGCCGACGCCGATGGCGACGCGGCGGGCCAGCACCTCGGTCGCCACCGAAAGGCCGACGCTGGCCGAATAGGTGTTGAGCCCCATCGTGCCGATCACGCCGGCTATCAGCGTGCCGATCCCGTCCGCCAGCACGCCGGCTTCGATATTGGCGTAGTCGGGCCGCTTCCAGTCGCGGTCATTGACCTTCTGGCTGGCCACCATGTCGCCGAAGGCGCGCAGCGTGCAGGCGAGCGCACCGACGAGGAATCCCGGCAGCAGCGCCGCCTCGAAGTGCGGCGTGACGAGCGGCCAGGTGAACAGCTCCGGCACGATGACGGGAACGTTCAGGTGCGCGTCGCCGGCGGCGAAGCCGTAGCCCATATGCAGGCCGATGCCCGCCGCAAGCCCCACCAGGACCGCCATGCTGCGCAGGCGCGCGCCGCCCCATATGGCGAGGGCGACCATGATGGCGAGCGCCGCGAGGGCGGGTCCCGTCTCCGTGACGGCGAGCGGCTGCGACCGGTCGTAGCCAAGCATGAGCTTCAGCGCGACGATGCCGAGGATGATGCCGATCATGAGCACGGTCAGCCCGACGATCTCCACCGGCAGGTAGGGCCGCAGCCGGCCGATGAACCGGCTGAGGACGATCTCCGTCAGGCCGGCGGCGATGGTGAGCCCGGCGACGGCTTCGAGCCCGCCGCTGCGCGCCGCCGCCAGCGCGGCCGGCAGATAGGCCGCGGTGAACACGGCCGGCAGCAGGAAGCCGCTGCCGATCCGCGCCCGGCCGAACAACACTCCGCCCCACGCCTGCGCCAGCGTCGCAAGGCCCATGGCCAGCATGGAAAGCTGGAGGTAGTGGACCTGTACGGCTTGCCCGACGCCGGCCGTCTGGGCGACGAGCAGCGGAAAGACCAGCGTGACCGCCATCAGCCCCATATGCTGCGCGACCGCGGCGAGCAGCACGGAAGGCGGAGGGCGGGAGAGCAGATCGTAGCGTGCGGTCATGCGGGACGGGGATGTGAGTTACGGCGGGATCGGCAAGCCGGCGCGATGTCTGATTAGCCCAGAAGACGTATTGCTGCCGGATCGATCTGTCGCCGTCACGCATTTTCCCGAAGCCATGTCGGTGGCGCTATGCATGTCGGGCCATCAGCGTGTCGGAGAATGCGGGGCCGGCGTTCCAACGACGTCCGGCCAGGCCGGTGTCGCGCAGCGACGGCGGTCGAGGCGAAGCTAAAAATACTCGTGTCGTTGAACGGGATCGAACGGCAGGATTCACGCCGGTTCCCCGCTTTTCGCCACGCGCGGCGAGCCTCGCCGCCACCGCAGATAGGGTATCGACACCAGGGCCGACGCCACGACATAGGCGGCGAGGATGACGATGGTCCGCGGGCCCCGGAAGGCTGTCGCGACGATCACCGCGATGCCGATGTGGCGCGTGGCGCAGGCGATGGCCAGCGTCGTCCGGTCCATTTCCTTCGGTCCGCCGCAGATATGGCCGATGACCAGCGCCATCACCATCACGCCGAGCAGGGCCAGCATGCCCGACAGCCGCACCTCCACCAGGATGTGCCAGTTGACGGCGAGGAGCACGACGCCTGCCGTCATGAGCACCAGTGCGGCCGCGGCGGACAGGCGCTCCGCGTAGTCGGCCGCGAGGCGAGGGAAATAGGCGCCGAGGGCCATCCCGACCATCAGCGGCGCCAGAAAGGCGGTGCCGATCGCCAGGGCGGCGTCGCGCCAGGACAGCTCGGCGGACACGCCGAAATGCCGGGCGAGCAGGGCGACCCACAGCGGTGTCACCACGATGGCGACGGCCGACGAGACCACCACCAGGCTGAAGCCGTAGGCCCCATCCCCGAACTGCTGGAGCTTGCGCGGCAGGAGAGGCGCGCCGGCCGAAACGGCGAGGACCATAAGCGCGGCCTTGACGCCGGTGTTCAGCGGCAGGAACGCCACCATCAGCACGGTCACGAGCGGGACGAGCACGTACATCGCGCCGAGCGAGCGCAGCAACAGCGCCGGCCGGCGCAGCAGATAGGTCACGTCGACGAAGGACGAACCCATGCCGATCGCCATGATCAGCACGGCGACGGCCAGCTTGACGGCGATGAGCGCAACGGCTGTCATTCTACGCCGTCCTAGTGTTCCGACACGGTCCAGCTGTCATCGGGATCGAAGCGGCGAATCTTCGCCACGATGGCGGCAGTATCCCTGCCCAGATCCTTCTCGTAAACGATGCCGGCCTGATTGACCGCAAAGGTGTGCACGCCGGTTTCGCCATAGGTCACCGGCCACGCGACGAGGCCGAAGCCGGCGATCATGTTGCCGTTGATGACGTAATCATACCGCCCGCCGGCGACGTGGTTGCCCTGGCCGCGGAGGATGCGGAACCGGTAGCCGAAATAGCCCTCGCCCTGCTTTGCCTTGTCGAGGTTTCCCGGGTCGATGGAGGCGCCGGCGGGGCTGTCGCCGTCCCCCTGTCCGGGCGGCCAGTAGAGGCCGTCGGTCTTGCCCGGGGAGCTGATCAGCTTCTGCGCGAATTCGTCCACGCCGTCGCCGTCGTGATCCTCCGACGCATAGAGCCGCTGCGCGTCGACATAGGCGCGCAGCGTGGCGATGACCTCGATCTCGTTCTCGCCGATGCGCCGGTTGGCGATCTCGTCGAGGCCGGCCTCCGTGTCGAACGCCCATTTGCCGTCCTTGGCCTTCACCAGGGGAAAGGGCAGCGGCCACAGCTCGCGTCCGATGTCGAGAATCTTGCGGTCGGTGCCGACGTCCTCGACGTCGACGCGCTGGGCGGCGCCTTCCCGCATTTTCGAGAACGTGTCCATCACCCCTTCATTCGCGCGCAGCCGGGCGGCATCGAGACCGAGCAGGCGGGCCAGCGCATCGAGGTCGTCGCTGGCGAGCGCGGCCTTGAACGCGTCGATCGCGCCACCCGGCTCGGCAAAGCCGGGGGGCGGCTGCTCGGCGCGATAGGCGCTCAGTTCGAGTGCCCGGACCGGCATCAGGCCGGCGGTCGCGAGGGTGGCGACGGCGAGGACCAGAAGACGGGACAGATGGTTTGGCATCACCGCTCTCCTCATCCTCAGTGCCGTCGGCCGCCCGGGTGCGGACGAGGCCGTCCGCCGCCCGCCTGACGATGCGGCACCGCCCGCTGCCCTCCGCCCCGCACGGCGGCCCCGCGCGCCGAATGGATCTGCGCCGAGCGTCCGGAACGGACTTCGCCGAGGCCCGAGGGCACCTTCGGCCGATGGTCGATGCGACCGCCGGGCTTGGGTGCGTGGACGGGGCGATTGATCGAGGCGGGCGCCTTCGCGCGACCGGCCGCAGCGGCCTTGGCCTTTGCGCCGGCGCCGCCCGCCGGCCGCTGGATCTGCCCGCCCTTTCCGCCACCACCCTGGACGCGACCCGCCACGTTGGGGTGCTGCGCAACGGCGTTGGCGACGCCGGGCCTGCCCTGGCCGCCCGGCAGGCGGCCCGGTCGGTCGCCGCCCGGGCGGTTCTGAAGCGCGTTCTTGCGGATGTCGCCGATCTTGCCCGCGCCCGGCGGCACCTGATGGTTGCGGCGCACGTCGGCCGCCCTGGCCCGCAGGTCGTTTCCACGGTCGCTGCGCAGGCCCTGCCGGATATTGTTGCGATCCAGCTTGCCGAGCTGGTCGCGGTCGATGTGGAGCTTGCTCCGGTCGACATCCTTCCAGTCGATGTCGTTGGCATGGATCCGGCCGCTGAAATTGCGGTTGTGGAAGCAGTTGTTGCAGTTGAAATCGACGTCGCCGCGCCAGCGGCCGCTCCACACGCCCCAGTCGTTCCAGTCGACGGCCGCCGCCCACGCCGCGCCGGTCACGGCACCGGTGAAGAAGGTCGCCGTCGGCCACAAATAGGAAGGATAGGGGTCGGCGGCGTAGGTGACCGGCGCTACCGCATAGCCCGGCTCGTACAGCATCTCGGGAGCGTATTGGGGAATGTAGACCTGCTCGGGCGTGGCGGGCTGGATGACGATGTTGTCGTTCTCCTTGGTCACCGTCACCTTGTCGTCGGACTTGATGATGTTGGCCGCCACCGCCTCGTCACGCAGCTGCTGGATGGCGAGCAGAACGTCCTTCTGCTGGTTCGCCAATGCCTCGCCGAGCGCCTGCGTCCAGTCGAGATCCTCGCTCATCATCGCGACGATCTCGGGATAGTTCAGGAGCGCGACGACGCTGCCGTCCCAGCTCGCCTTCGGCTCGAGCTTCGGATCCTTCTTGCGAGCCTCGAGGAAGCGGGCGGCCTCGACGATCTGCAGCGGATAGAGGGAGGCGGCCGCGATGGCGGCGACGAGGTCGTCGGGATAAAGCGCGATCCGGGCGACGAGGATCTGCAGTTCCTGCTCGCTCAATGGCTCGTCGGCCGCGTCGGCTGCGTCTCCTGTATCCGTCGCGTCCCCTGCGTCGGTCGTGTCTGCGGTCTGGGCGAAGGCGGCGCGCGGGCCGATGGCCAGTGACGCCGCGACCACGCCGATCGATATCGGGCAAAGGGTGAGGAGGACGACGTACAGGAGGGCCCGGCCTCGGGCGGCGGCGAACCATCGGTGGGCGGGCGTGGCTGTCTGCGGCATCCGGGAAGGTTCTGTCATGATGACCCGCACTCCCGCTGCCTCGCGGACCGACCTCATGTCGCGTCGAACGGAGGGATCAGCTTCCAGTGGTTCCTGATGGCGCTCACCATCCATCCGCGCCGTGGGGGCGCGTGCGGAAGGTTCTCCCCGGGAAAGTGCTGGGCCGGCCCTGCGCGGCAGGAGGGCGTCGGCGATGGCGAGAACTGTACCGAAAGCGGTCATGCTCCGGTCTCCCGGCATTGTCGCGCAGGCGACAACCATCGGATATCGAGCGGCCAATGCTCGACGATGCCAGTCTACAACGCCCGCTGACTTAAAGGTAGGTATAGAAATGCGCCCGCGTACGGCGAGGTAATTCTTGTGCGCACGCGGGACTTTGCTGTGAATGAAGCAGGTAAGCCATGCCCGTGCCCCGGGGGGCGCCCGCGCGTCGCGATCATGTTCTCTTCATCGTTCGTGGCCGCGGCTTCTTCCCGAATGGCGACCAGCTGGCCATCGGGACGCCCCCGCCACCGGCGGTCGCCGCATGGCGAGCGCCTCACGTCTGGGCGATATTCATCATCGGAATTTCGAGCGTGAGCGAGAGGCCGTCCTGCGTCCAGTCGCGGGAAACCGTGCCGCCCATCGCCCTCAGCACCGCTTTCTCGAGCACCGAGCCGAAGCCTTCACGCGAGGGCGAGGTGCCGCTCTCGAGGGAGGCCTGTTCGACCCATGTCATGTGGAACCGGTCGTCGACCGAGGTGACATGAATGGTCAGCCGTCCCTGCGCTTGCGAGAGGGCGCCATACTTCGCCGCGTTGGTCGTGAATTCGTGAAGCAGCAGCGCCAGCGAGGTCAGCGCGTTGCCGGCCAGCACGATGTCGTCTCCGCTGACCGAGATCCGCGTGCTCTGCGGGCAGCGATAGGGGGCCAGGATGGCGTTCAGCAGGGCGACGGCGGTCGTCTCGGATTGCGCTTCGCCGTCGCTGCTCAGGTCCGGCAGGGTGAGATCGTGCACGCGCGCCAGCGCCTGGAGCCGGGCGCGCAGGTCGCTGGCGAGCTCCTCCGCGCTGCCGGCCGCCCGCGTGCTGAATTCGATCAGGCCGACGGCGACGGCGAACAGGTTCTTGATGCGGTGATTTATCTCGCGCAGCAGCATTTCCTGCTGCTCGCGGGCATGCTGATGGCGATGGACGTCGTGGGTCAGGGTGATCAGGAACTCGTCCTTGCGCCGGCCGGCCTCGCGGAGCGCCTCGGCCTGCACTTCCAGCTCGTCGCGCTGGGCGGCGATCATCTGCCGTTGCTGGTAGAGCTCGAAAAAGACGTCCGCCTTGCTGCGCAGGATGTCCGGTTCGATCGGCTTCTGGATGAAGTCGACCGCACCTGCCCCGTAGCCGCGGAAGCGTCGCTGGTTGTCGGCGCTGCCGGCGGTCACGAAGATGATGGGAATGCGCCGCGTCCGCTCATTGCCGCGCATGAGCTCGGCGAGTTCGAACCCGTTCAGCCCGGGCATCTGGACGTCGATGAGGGCCAGCGCGACATCGTTGTGCAGCAGGAGCTCCAGCGCCTCATCGCCGGAGCGGGCTTTCAGCAGCAGCAGATCGTCTCGGCGCAGCAGGGCTTCGAGAGAGACGAGATTGTCTTCGAGATCGTCGACCAGCAGGAAGGGAACGGGGCTCATGGTCGCGTTCAAACCTCCCGCAAATATTCAGCTATCGCGCTCAGGGACATGACCTGCGCGTCCGGACAAAGAACGATCGCCGCCTCGGGCATCGCCGACGCGAATGCCTCGTCGGGATTTTGCACCAGCGCCGTGCCGCCGAGATCGACGACCGTGCTCAGCCCGTGCGCGCCGTCCTGGTTGGCGCCGGTGAGCACGATGGCGATCAGCGCCGACCCATAGGCGTCGGCCGCGCTCTCGAACAGCACATCGATGGAGGGGCGGGAGAACAGCACCGGCTCGTCGCTGGACAGCGAGAGGGTCCGGTCCATTTCCACGAGGAGATGATAGTCCGGCGGGGCGAAATAGACCGTGCCGCCGGTGATCGGCTCCTTGTCCTCCGCCTCGCGCACCTCGACCAGGCACTTGTTCTGGAACAGTTCCGCCAGCACGCTCTGCTTGTCGGCGGGCACATGCACGACCACCATGATCGGCAGCCTGAACCCGGCCGGCAGCTGGGGCAGAATGGCCGACAGCGCCTCCAGCGCCCCGGCCGAGGCGCCGATCACGACCGCTTCCGAGCGCGCCGTCATTGCGCGCTCCTCTGGTAGATCTTCTCCTCGCGCACGAAGTCGACGAAGGAGCCGGCTTGGCTGGAGAAGCGCAGGCTCTCCTTCGCGCCCAGTCCCAGGAAGCCCTTTCGCACCAGCGAACCCTCGAACAGACCCAGCGCGCGATCCTGCGCGGAGCGATTGAAATAGATGAGGACGTTCCGGCACGAGATGAGATGCATCTCGCCGAAGACCGCGTCCGTCACCAGGCTGTGGTCGGAGAAGACCACCTTCCGGCGCAGGCTCTTGTCGAAGGACGCCCGGCCATAGGCCGCGTGATAATATTCCGACAGCGAGTGACGCCCGCCCGACTTGCGGTGGTTCTCGGTGAAGAGGGGAATGCGATCGAGGCTGAAGATGCCGGTATCCGCGGCGCGAAGCGCCTCCTGATTGATGTCGGTGGCGTAGAACAGCGTCCGCTCTTCGAGGCCCTCCTCGCGAAACAGGATGACCATGGAATAGAGCTCCTCGCCCGCGCTGCAGCCCGCGATCCACACCTTGAGGGAAGGGTAGGTGCGCAGATGCGGCACGACCTTCTCCCGGATGGCGCGGAAATAGGAAGGGTCGCGGAACATCTCGCTGACCTGCACGGTCAGGAAGCCGAGGAGGCGCGGCAGCATGTCGGGATCGCGCATCAGCGCGTCCTGCATGGCCGAGAAGCTGGCAAACCCCAGCTGCTGGCGTCCCTGCCGCAGCCGCCGCTTTATCGAGGCCATGGCGTAGTCGCGGAAATCATAGTGGTAGCGGTAATAGAGGGCGTCCAGCAGCAGCCGGATCTCGATGTCCTCGGTCCGCTCATGGGCAAGATCGTCTGTCACCGCGGCATCCATACGCGTACGAGGGACAGGAGCTTTTCGACGTCGAGCGGCTTGGCCATGTAGTCGTTGGCGCCGGCATCGACGCATCGTTGCTGGTCGTCGGGCATCGCCTTCGCGGTGAGGGCGATGATCGGCAGTTTCCTGAAGGCCGCGTTCCGGCGGATTTCGCGCATGGCGGTGAGCCCGTCCATCACCGGCATCATCACGTCCATCAGGACAAGGTCGATGGAACCCGCCGCCGCGTCGGCCGACTTCGCCAGCGCGTCGAGGGCTTCCTGGCCGTTGCGGGCGATCTCGACGATCGCTCCCCTCGGTTCGAGGATGTTGGTCAGCGCGTAGACGTTGCGAACGTCGTCCTCGACCACGAGGATCCGCCGGCCCTCCAGCAGGGCATCGCGGTTGCGCGCCTTGCGGATCATCTTCTGCTGCTCGTCCGGCAGTTCCGACACCACCTGGTGCAGGAAGAGGCTCACCTCGTCGAGCAGGCGTTCGGGCGACTTGGCGCCCTTGATGATGATCGATTTCGAATAGCGGCGGAGCTTCTCCTCGTCGTCCATCGACAAGTCGCGGCCGGTGTAGACGATGGCCGGCGGGAAGGCGTAGGCGCTTTCCTGGCTCAGCGTCTCCAGCAGCGAGTAGCCGGAGGCGTCCGGCAAGGTCAGGTCGAGCACCATACAGTCGAAGGTCTGCTCCTCGAGCAGCTTGAGGCATTCGGCCGCCGTTCCCGCGGTGACGGTCTGGACGTCGTGCGAGGACAGGAGCTGCGCGACGGCGTCCCGCTGCACCGGATCGTCCTCGACGATGAGCACCCTGTGAAGGCGCTGCAGGAGCTTCGCCTCGAGCTTCTTCAACACCTCGACCAGTTGCTCGCGCTGTATCGGCTTGAGCGCATAGCCGACGGCGCCGAGCGAAAGCGCCGTCTCCATGTTGTCGGTGGCCGAGACGATGTGAATGGGAATGTGGCGGGTGCGGACATCGTGCTTGAGCCGGTCGAGCACCGAGAGGCCGGACTGATCGGGCAGGCCGACATCGAGCACGATGGCGTTGGGCATGAACTGCCGCGCCATCGCCAGCGCCTCCTCGGCCGTGCCGGCGATCAGCGCGCGGAAGCCCATTTCGCGCGAGAGATCGCGCAGGATTTCCGCGAAGGTGTCGTCGTCCTCGACCACGAGCAGCACGCGCTTCTCGTCGGCGGGCGCGTCGCGGTCGTCGTCCACCTTGCGGTGGGGCCTCGCGGGCGCCGCCCGCCCGGTCTCGGGCTCCGCCGGCGCCGCCACGGCCGCGCGCGGCGCCGGCGGGTCACGCGGCGCGACGTTGGCGGGGTCGTATTGGTTGGGAATGATCAGGGTGAAGGTGCTTCCCGCGCCTTCTCGGCTCTTCAGCTCGATCGAGCCGCCCAGAAGCCGCGCGAGCTGGCGCGAGATGGAAAGCCCGAGGCCGGTGCCTCCATATTTGCGGCTGATCGTGCCGTCGGCCTGATGGAAGGCCTCGAAAATCGAGTTCTGTTGCTCGGCGCTGATGCCGATGCCGGTGTCGGACACCGCGAAGGCGATCCGCCCGTCGCCCACCGGACTGATCGACAGGCCGACCTTGCCCGTTTCCGTGAACTTGAAGGCGTTCGACAGAAGGTTCTTCAGCACCTGTTCGAGGCGCAGGCCGTCGGTGTCGATAGTGGCGGGGCAATCGGGCGCGAGCTCGACGACGAAGTCCAGGCGCTTCTGCGCCGCCACCGGCTGAAACAGCGGGCGCAGATTGTTGGCGACGCGCTGCAGCGGAAGCGTTTCCGGCTGGATCTCCACATGGCCGGCCTCGATCTTGGACAGGTCGAGAATGTCGTTGATGAGGTTCAGCAGGTCGTTGCCCGACGACTGGATCGTGCGGGCGTATTTGACCTGCTCCTCGGTCAGGTTGTCGTCGGGATTGTCGGCCAGCAGCTTGGCGAGGATCAGCGAGGAGTTCAGCGGCGTGCGCAGCTCATGCGACATGTTGGCGAGGAAGTCGGACTTGTAGCGGCTGGCCTGCTCGAGTTCGCGCGCCTTGAGCTGGACCGAGGCATTGGCGCGCTCCAGGTCGTCGCGCTGGGCCTCCAGCAACTGGGTCTGCTCTTCCAGCTGGGAATTGGTCTGCTCCAGCTCCACCTGCTGCTGCTCGAGCCGGGCCTGCGATTCCTTCAGTGCGCGGCTCTGTTCCTCCAGCTCCTCGTTCGAGACGCGAAGCTCCTCGCTCTGCGTCTGCAATTCTTCCGACTGGCGCTGCGTTTCGTCGAGAAGGGCCTGCAATTCGCTGCGATACCTCGCCGAGCGCACCGCGAGCGCGATGGATTGCGATGCCCGGTCGAGCAGTTCGAGCGTCGCGGCGTCGACCGGCTGCAGGAAGCCGAGCTCCATCACCGAATTGACGTTGCCGTCGACGCCGCCGGGCGAGATGGCGATGGTCCTCGGCTTGTCCTGCCCCATCGCCGAGCCGAAGGCGAGGTAGCCGTCCGGCACGTCGTCGATGAGACGCGGCCGGTTCTCGACCACCGCCTGTCCGAGAAGCCCCTCGCCGACGCGCAGCTCGGCGGGAATGTTCGCATCGTCGGGCACGCCATAGGTGGCCGTGCGCCGATAGCGGGAACTGTCGGCGACGAAGAGCGCGCCGGCGACGGCGCCGAGATATTTGGTGAGGAACGCCAATATGGTCTGCGAGAGCTGCTCGATGTTCTGGTCGCCCATCATCGCGGCGGCGAGCCCCACCTGACCGCCCTGGAGCCATTGGTCCCGGCGTCGCGCCAGGGTGGCCCGGCGGATGAGGAAGGCGATCGAAAAGGTGAGTAAAATGCCGAGAAGGCCGGACAGCAGGCTGCTGGCGAGGGCGACCTGCTGGGACCGGTTCATCTGAGCCAGTCTTTCGCCACGCAACCGGACTTCTTCCTGCGTCATGGCCGCAAGCTGCGTGCGGATCGCGTCCATCTCGACCTTGCCGCGGTCGGAGTTGACGACGGCGAGAGCCGCCGGCAGCCCATCGGTCCGGCGAAGGTTGATGGTTTCGCCGAGCTCGTTCAGCTTGGCGGCCACATGCAGCCGCAGCAGCGCCAGCCTCGGCTTCTGGGACGCGTTGTCGCTGGTCAGCTCCGCGACCTCGTCGATCTTGGCCGGAATGGCGGCAAGCGCGAGCTGGTACGGCTCGAGGTATTTCTCGTCATTCGACAGCAGAAAGCCGCGCTGGCCCGTCTCCGCGTCCTGGGCGCTCGAGCGGATCGCCGCCAGAGCGACGATGACCTCGTGCGAATGAAAGATCTTCTGGCTGTTGTCCTTCAGCGCCTGAAGATTCAAATAGGCGATCGTGCCGCTGAGCAGGAAGAACACGATCGCTCCGAGAAGGCCGATCGCGACCGCGGGGTCGAGCCCCAGCCCGCGCCCCAGCTCCAGCCCGCGCCCCAACCCGCGCTCAAGCCCGCGTTCGAGCCCGCGCTCCCTTGCACCCATTGCCGAACCTTGTGTCATGACGCTGCCGTTCGCGAGAAGTGGCTTTCAGAAAGGGTGCGAGAACGATGGCCCGCCTTGCGCGGCAACCGCCGGCCGGCACGCACGGGGCACCGAAAGGGCGACACCATCATTCGTCCCCGTCGCCGATCAGGCCGCGCAGCGTCTGCGACAGCTGGGTCTTGGACAGGGGCTTGTTCAGGAAAATCCCGTTCGCGGGAATCTCCTCGCTGGCGACAGGGCGCCGGCCGGAGATGACGATCACATGAATCGAGGGCCAACGCTCGCGCACTCTTCTGGCGAACTGCAGGCCGTCCATCGTTCCCGGCATTTCTATGTCGGTGATCAGCACGCGAACATCGGGACGGGACGAGAGAAGCGCCAGCCCGTCATCGGCGGTTGACGCTTCGATGGTCGCGAACCCGGCCGATTCGACCGCATTGATGGTATCTATTCTTACGAAGAACTCATCGTCGACAACAAGAACCGTCGAGGTCCCACTCTCACGGCAGAGAGACATCTACAAACCTTGAGTTGCACTATCGGTCTATGGCACGCCGGCGCAGGTGATTGCCGCCCCTCCCGGCGCCCACTAACTGCGATCGCGACCCAAGGTTCCATGTTTTGTTAAAATATCCAGCTTTTGTGAAAATATCCGAGCCGCCGCTCCCCTCCCGGCCTCACCCGGGCCGCGATATGCCCATGCCCATGCCCATGCCGAGGGCGCGCGCAACCCGTGCGCTCGCACCCCCGTCGCCGTTTGCGTGGTGACGGGCTCGCTATATCCTGACGGCATGGATCTGATCCGCATCATTCTGGTCGATGATCATCCGATCGTGCGCGAGGGCTATCGACGCCTGCTCGAACGTCATCCCGGCTTCTCGGTCGTGGCGGAGGCCGGCGACGGCGAGGGCGCGGCGGCCGCCTTCGCCGCACACCGGCCGGACATCGTGCTGATGGACCTTTCCATGCCGGGCGGGGGCGGGTTTGCGGCGGTGGAGGCCATTCTGGCGCGCGATCCCCAGGCCCGCATCCTCGTCGTGTCCATGCACCAGGGCGCCATATTCGCGCAGAAGGCGATGGCCGCCGGGGCGCGCGGCTTCGTCTCCAAGAGCAGCCCGCCGGACGAGCTCGTCCGGGCCATCAGGACCGTCATATCGGGACGGCGGGCGCTCTCGTCCGACGTGGCGCAGGAGTTCGCCCGCACCTCGATCGAGGATGACGATTTCGCCAGCCTGACGCCGCGCGAACGCGACATCCTGTTCCTGCTGGTGCGCGGCAAGAACGGCCGTGCCATCGCCCTCGACCTCGGTCTCTCGTCGAAGACGGTGCAGAACAACCTGTCGCAGATCCGCGCCAAGCTCGGCGCCTCCGGCGACGCCGACCTCGTGCTCAAGGCGCAACGCGCCGGCCTCGTCCCGGCCCTGTAATGCGCAGGCTGCTGCCCCAGCTCGTCCTTCGGGTGCTGGCGGCCGGGTTCGTCACCGTGATCGTCGCCGCCGGCTGGGTGCTGTGGGACACGGCCAACGCCGCCCGCCACGACGTGGGGATCACCTCCACCCGCGTCGCCGACGCCATCGCCGCGCGGCCGGACTTCATCGGCCTCGCCTTCGGCGGCGTGGCGCCGACCCCGGTATTCCGCGACTGGCAGGAGTTCCCCGCCTGGACGCTGATCGCGCCGGGCGTATGCGTCGAGTTCGGCGCACGCGATCAGCCCGCGCACCGGCGCTGCGGTCCCTATCTCGCGGCGGAGGGATCTCCGCCCGGCTGGTTCGTCTGGCTGGCACAGCGGATCGGACTGGTGCCGGCCCCGAGCATCACGCCGGTGCGCATGCGCTACGCGACCGATGCCCGCGTCACCGCAAGCGCCGATCCCGGCGTTATCGTGGCCCGTGCCTGGGCCCGCACCGGCGACCTCATGCGCGTGGCGGTGGGGATGGCGATCGGCGGCGCCCTCCTCACCGGCCTGCTCGTCGTCCGGCTGCTGGCGCCGTTCCGCCTCATCCTGCGGGGTATCGAGCGCCTGCAGCGCGGGGACTTCGCCACCCATCTGCCGCGTCTGCGCGTGACGGAATTCGACCGGCTTAGCACGGCGCTGAACGACACCGCCGCCACCCTTCAGGAGGCGCAGGCGATGCGTACGGAGCTCACCCGCCGCCTGTTCACCGTGCAGGAGAGCGAGAGGCGGGCATTGGCGCGCGAGCTGCACGACGAGTTCGGCCAGTGCCTGACGGCGACGCGCGCGCTCGCCGCCGCGATCGCCCATTCGGGCGAATCCACCGCGCAGGACGGAACCCGCATCGCCGAGATTTCCGGTCAGATGATGGACAGCCTGCGCGCCGAGCTCTCCCGGCTGCGCCCGCCCGATCTCGACGATCTCGGGTTGCGCCCGGCGCTGGAGCGGCTGATCGCCGACTGGCGCAACCGCGCGCCGGCGATCCGCTTCGCCCTGGAGCTTGTCGGCGACATCGACGGCGTGTCGGACGAGCTGGCGCTCAGCCTTTACCGCATCGCCCAGGAATGCGTGACCAATGCCATCCGTCACGGCGCGCCGAAGGCCGTCGCGCTGCGGATCGAGGTCGCCGACGCCATCACGCTGACCGCCACCGATGACGGCTCGCCTCGCCATGACGGCTCGCCTCGCCATGACGGCTCGCCTCGTCATGACGGCCCGATTGGCGACGGCTATGGCCTGCTCGGCATACGCGAACGGGTCGACGCGCTCGGCGGCAGCTTCACCCTCGCGCCGGTCGAGGGCGGCATGCGTGCCATAGCCCGCCTGCCGCACTGATCCGGGTGATCTTCCCGGGTCGGCCGGGAAGCCCTCTCTGGCGACCGCTTCCGCGCCGGCGCATCCTCCCTCGACACGGGGAGGTGCCGCATGAACGACATGAGCCATCCGATCGCGCGGCTCGGCGGCGAGGTCGCGGCCGGGCTGATCGGCCATGAGGAGATGGTCGAGCGTCTGCTCGTCGCCCTGCTCGCGGGCGGGCACGTGCTGATCGAGGGACCGCCCGGTATCGCCAAGACCCGTGCCGTCAAGCGGCTCGCCGCCTGCCTGCCGGGAAGCCATGCGCGCATCCAGTGCACGCCGGACCTGCTGCCCTCCGACCTCACCGGCACGCAGGTGTTCCGCCCGGAAACCGGCGGTTTCGACTTCGTGCCCGGTCCGCTGTTCCACGCGCTGGTGCTGGTCGACGAGATCAACCGCGCGCCGCCGAAGGTTCAGTCGGCCCTGCTGGAGGCCATGGCCGAGGGCCAGGTGACGACCGCCGGAATAAGCCGTCCGCTGCCCGATCCCTTCATGGTCGTCGCCACCCAGAACCCCATCGAGCACGAAGGCACCTTCCCGCTGCCCGAGGCGCAGATGGACCGTTTCCTGCTGCATCTCTCGCTCGGCCTGCCCCTGGCCGAGCAGGAGCGGGCCATTCTGGATCTGGTGGCCGCCGAGCGCATCGCGCCTCCCGCCCTCGCGGCGCCGCCGCTCGCCGCCGACGTGCTGCTCGAGGCCAGGGCCGAGGTCGCGCGCGTGCATCTCGCGCCGGCGCTCAAGGATTTCATCGTCCGCCTGGTCATGGCGTCGCGGCCGGGCGGTGCGGTCGCGCAGTGGGTCGAGCACCCCATCTCGCCGCGCGGCACGCTGGCCCTCGCCGTCGCCGCGCAGGCGCGGGCCTGGCTGAAGGCGCGTGATTACGTGCTGCCCGAGGACGTCACCGCTCTCGCTCCCGACGCGCTGGCGCATCGCCTGATCCCGAGCTGGACGGCGCTCGGCGAAGGCCGCACGGGGCGCAGCCTCGTCGCCGACATGCTGCGGATGGTCGAGCCATGGTGAGCGCGGCGCTCGCGGCGCCCGGCATCCGTCTTCAGGTCGCCGAGCTGCTGGCCCTGCGCGAAGGGCTGCCGCAGCCGGTCCGCCATCGCCCCGCCACGCGCCGGCCGGGCGCCGTCCCCGCCAGGGCGCCCGGCGCGGGCATGGATCTGCGCGAAATCCGCGGCTTCGTGGAGGGCGACGACGCGCGGCGGATCGATCCGGCCGCCACCGCCCGCACCGGCACGCCGCACATCCGCAGCTTCCACGAGGATCGCGACGACACGCTGCTGCTGATCGCCGATTTCCGCCCGCCCATGCTCTGGGGCACCGGCGCGACGCTGCGCTCGGTTCGCGCGGCGCGGCTGCTGGTGCGGTGGGGTTGGCAGGCCGCCGCGCGCGGGGCCTCGCTCGCGGCAATGAGCCTCGACGCGAGCGGGCTGGCCAGCGTTCCGCTCGGCGGCGGCGTGCCGCAGATGGGCCGGATCAGCCATATGCTGGCCAGTCGCCATGACCGGGCCCTCGCTGCCGGCGCCGACGCTCCCTCCCTCTCCGAGGCGATCCTGCGTGCCATGCGGCTCGCTCCGCTCGGCGCCGAGGTGCTGATCGCCAGCGGCACGGACGGCATCGCTCCGCAGGACGAGCCGGCGCTTGCGCGGCTGGCGCGACGGCGCAAGGTCCGCCTGCTCCTGCCGCTGGACCCGCTGGAAACGGCCCCGCCCGGACGGGCGCTGCCGGTGCGGGCGGGCACGCAGCATCGCCTCGCGCGGCTGCAGCCCTTCGATCCCGCCGCGCTGGCACGGCGGCTGCGGGTTCTGAACGTCAGCCTCGAGGCGATCGGCCATGACGCAGGCTGAGCTGATCGCCGCGCTTCCAAAGGGGCGCCTGCCGCCCGAGCTGATGCAGCTTCATGCCACCGACCTGGTGCTCCTGTTCGGTGCCGGGCTATTGCTCGCCGCGCTCGTGTCGATGCTGGCGATGCCGATGCTGGAGCGCCGGCCGTCACGGCGCGCGCTCATCCGTGCCACACGCGCCATGCCGCCCCAGGAGCGCGCGCTGGCGATCGCCCGCATCCTCGGCCATTTGCCGGACGAGCTGCGCGCGGGGGCCTACGGCGCCGCTCCGCCGCCCGACCCGGCGGTTGTCGAGCGCATCGCGCTGACGGCGAGGCGCCGACCGCGATGAGCTTCGCCTTCCCCCTTGCCTTGCTGCTGCTTCCGCTGCCCCTCCTTGTCTGGCGCCTGCTGGCCGTGCGGGCCCCGGAGGCTGCGGCCTTGCGCGTCCCGGCCGATGTCCTTGGCGCCGCCACGCCCGCGCGGGGCCGGGACGACCGGGTGGGCCTCGCGCTGATGGTCGCTTCATGGGCGGCGCTGGTCCTGGCGCTGGCGGGTCCGCGGGTTCCGGCGGTGAAAAATGTCGTCACCGCATCGGGGCGCGAGATCGTGCTGGCGCTGGACCTGTCCGGCAGCATGGTGAACGAGGATTTCGTGCTCGACGGCAAGCCGCTGTCGCGGCTGGATGCGGTCAAGCGCGTCGCTTCCCGCTTCGTCGCCGCCCGGCGCGGCGACCGCATCGGCCTCGTCATTTTCGGCGACCAGGCCTATGTCGCGCAGCCGCCGACCTTCGACGTGGAGTCGGTGGCCTACGCCATCAACGCCGCCCAGATCGGCGTGTCCGGCCGCTCCACCGCAATTTCGGACGGGCTCGGCCTTGCCACGCGGCGGCTGATGCAGTCCGACGCGAAGAGCAAGGTCGTCGTGCTGCTGTCGGACGGCCTCGACACTTCCAGCAAGGTGCAGGCGATCGACGCGGCGCGGCTTGCCGCCACCCACGGCGTGCGGATCCATACCATCGCGCTCGGGCCGGACGATCTGGAGAACCAGCCGGAGTCCCGCGACGCCGTGGACGCCGCCGCGCTCGACGCCATGGCCAGGGCCGGCCACGGCACGAGCTTCCGGGTCCGCAGCATGGAGGACCTCGAGGCCATGGCCGCGTCGCTCGACGCGCTCGAGCCCAATCCGATGAACCGTCCCCCGCTCAGCTACTGGCGTCCGCTCTGGATCTGGCCGGCCGGTGTCGCCATGGCGGCCGCCCTGTTGCTGGCACTGCGGAGGCAGGCATGAACGATCTCGTCCTGCTGCGCCCCGGATGGCTGGCGGTGCTTCCCCTTCTCCTGGCCGTCGCGCTCTGGCGCTGGTGGCGCGGCCCGGCCGCGGGCGGCTGGGAGCGGGTGATGCCGCCCGCCACGCTCGCGGCGATGCGGGCGCTCGGCCATCTGCGCGGTGCCGCCGTCTATGCGGGCCTCGCGCCACTCGTCGCGGCGGGGCTGATCGGCCTCGGCCTTTGCGGCCCGGCGGTGCCGCGTGCCGATGCGCCGCTGCTCGCGGGGAGCGGCGAGATCCTGATCGCCCTCGACCTTTCGCCTTCGGTCGCCGAAGGCCCGGCCAGAGCGGACGCGCAGGCCGCCGCGGCGGGCGTGCTGGCTGCCGCCAACGGGCGCCCGGTGGGCCTGCTGCTCTATGCCGGCGAGGCCTACCCGATCGCCGCCCCCACGGCGGACCCGGCGACGCTGGAAAGCCAGATCGCCGTCCTCGGCCCCGACACCATGCCGGGCGGCGGCAGCCGGCCCGCCGCCGCGCTCGCCCTGGGCCGACAGATGCTGGAGGCGGGCCGCAATGCCGACCTGGTGTTGATCTCGGACGGGGGTGGCATCGACGACGCCACCCGCGCCGAGGCCGGGCGTCTCGCCGATGCGGGCATCGGCTTGTCGGTGCTGACGCTCGCGGCAGGCGCGGGCGGCACGGCCGACCTCGCGGCGCTCGAGGCGCTTTGCAGCGTCGCCGCCCCCGCCCGCGCGCCGGAGCCGGTGCTGCGACGCCTGTCGCGCGGGGGCGGGCTGGAACGCGATCCGGAGCTGGCGGCACTGGAATTCCGTGATCTTGGCCCGTTCGTCGCGGCGCTCGCCGTCTTTCCGCTGCTCGGCCTGTTCCGGAGGCGCAGATGAACCGCGTCGCCCTGCTCGCCGCGGCCGGCCTCGCCTGCATCGTTCTTGCCGGCCCGGCCGCCTGGGGGCGTCTCGCCGTGTGGACCGGCGCTCCGGGTGGCGCGACGCTGCTCGACGGCGCCGCCGCGCGCGGCCTCGCGCTCTATCGCGACGGCGCCTATGCCGCCGCCGATGCCGCCTTCGCCGAGGCGGGCCGCAGCCAGACCTTCAACCGCGCCCTCACCCTGGCCGCGACCGGCAGGCACGCCTTGTCCGTCGCCTATTTCGACGCCGTGCTCTTCGCCGCCCCGGGCGACGCCGAGGCGCGCCGCCTGCGCGATCTCGTCGATACGCTGGTTCCCAAGACGACCGGTGACGGGTCGGTGCCCGGTCGGCTTCCCGGTCATGGTGGCCTCGACGCCTCGGGCGAGGCGAGCGGCCGGATGATGGCCACCACCCCGGACCCTGCGGGGAAGAAGCCCATCGAGGCGCGTGGCTTCGCGGCGTCCGACGCCTGGCTCGACACGCTCGCCGACGATCCCGGCGCGTTCCTGCGCGTGCGGCTGCGCAAGGAATATGAGCGCCGGGCGGGCCTCGGCCTGCTCCGGCCGGAGGAGGGCGACAGATGGTGAAGTGGATCCCCGTCCTTCTCATCCTGCTCGCGGGCGGTGCCCATGCCGACAGCCTGCGCCTCGAGGTGCCGCGGATGCGGCCGGTCGTCGGCGAGATGGTCCCGGTGACGCTGAGGGGCGAGTATACGAGCCGGATCGCGCTGGAGGCGCTGACCTTTCCCAATTCCGAAGACTATGACTGGATGCAGCTCGCCCGCGACCAGTGGCGTGACGAGGAGATAGGCGGGCGCACCGTCCGGGTGTTCGAGCGGCGCATCGCGGTGTTTCCCCGCAAGGCCGGCCCGCTCGAGATCGGGCCGGTCACGCATCGCCTCACCGTGGTCCGCCCGGACACCCTGCGCGAGCCGCTGGACGTGACCGCGCCGCCGGTCCGCCTGGACGTCGCGCCCTTTCCGGCGGAGGGCACGCCGTTGGCCGCGCATGGCTTGACCGTCGAGGACACGCTGTCGGCCGCGCCCGGCGCGTTGCGCGACGGCGAGACGCTGGTGCGCCGCGTCACGCTCACGGCGGACGGCGCGCTGCCGCACCTGCTGCCGCCGCGCCCGGCGATGCGCGAGCCCTGGCTGATCAGCTTCGCCGCGCCCGAGCGGCGCGAGATGCGGCCCTCGCCGACCGGGCCGGTGACGACGGTCGTCTGGGAATGGCACCTGCGCCCCAAGACCGGCGAACCGGGCGTGCTACAGGGGGTCTCCATCCCGTGGTTCGATACGCTCGCGCGAGAGATGCGCAGCGCCGAGATCGCGGCGATCCCATTCGGCTATGCGAGCTTCCGCGACAATCGCACCGGCGCGGGCGGTCTTTCCGGCGGGCAGGCGGGCGTCGCCCTGCTTGCTCTGGCGGCGGGAGTGGTCGCTGGCCTGATGGTCGTCGTGGCCGGGCTGTCGCCTCGGCGAAGGGAGGATGCGTGGCGCAACCTGCGCCGGCTGCTGCCCTTCGACCCGACCCGGCGCGCGCTGAAACGTGCCATTCGCCACGGCGATCTTCCGGCGGTGCGGCGCGCGGCCGAACGCTATCTGCATCGCCGCCGCGAACTGGGCCTGCCCGTGAGCGGACGGGAAACCGCCGCTCTCGACGCAGTGCTATACGGACGAACGGGCGCTGCGCCGGGAGTCGGGGCAGACAAGGCCGCGACGGCACTCTTTCGACATGGATGAGGTGCGCCGCTCCCCCTCGCGTCCGCCACGCGCGTCGGAAGGAAGCGGGAGCGAGGCAAGCGGTCACGCCGCCGTTGAGGGCGACGGCGGCTCCGGTGAATTGCCTCGCTAGGGCGCCTCGTTTCCTGTCTGATCAGCCCGCGGCGGTCGGCACCGGCGTGTTGAGCAACTGCTGCTCCCACAGATAGGCGATGCCGCTGCCGCCCCCGTGCTGTGCGAACACCTCGGTGAGCTTGCCGGCCGTGTCGAGCCGGGCCCAGTCGCGCTGCCATTCGGCCGCCACCGCGATCCAGGTCATCATGTTGGCGCCGGCCGCGATCATGCGCTTTATGGCGACCTCATGGGATTCGACCGAAACGCCACCGCAGGCATCGGTGACCACCGTCACGTCCCAGCCCTCGCCGAGCGCCTGGATCGCCGGCATCGCCACGCACACCTCGGTCCACAGGCCGGCGATGATCAGCTGCTTGCGGCCGGTCGCCTTGACCACGTCCACCACCTTCGGGTCCTCCCAGGTGTTGATCAGCGTCCGGTCGATGATCTCCTGGCCAGGGAAGACGTCGGTGATCTGCGGAAACAGCAGCCCGCCCCGCTCGGCGATGACGGTGGTCAGGATCGTGGGGACACCGAAGGCCCTGGCGGCCTTCGCCAGTCCCGCCGTGTTGTTGATGACCATCTGCGGCTCGTGGCTGTTCAGGTTCGCGAGCTGGTAGGGCTGGTGATCGATCAGAACGAGGACCGAATCTTCGGGGCGAAGAAGCGAAGCGAGGCCGTTACGAAAAGTCATTGCTGCGTCCTTTGCTGCCGTTTGGAGCGGCGCTGGGTTTGCGAAGGCATGCGTCGACGGGCGACGCGTGCCGGGCGCAATTTGTCGTTCCGTTAGGTGATGAGGTAGTGCCATGATCGGGCACGCTGTGTCGCGGAACGGGGAACGTCGAATTGGACATCGAGGAACTGCAGACCTTCGTCGCCGTCGCCGATGCGGGCGGCGTATCGCCCGCCGCGCGCCGGCTCGGCATCTCCAAGTCAATCGTCAGCCGGCGGCTCTTCCGGATCGAGGCGGAGCTCGGCGTCCAGCTTCTTGCGCGCACGACCCGCGGCGCCGCGCTCACCGAAGCGGGGATGACGTTCAGGGATCATGCGGCCCGGGCCAGTGCCGAGATCGATACGGCAAGGGAAGCGATCCTCCCGACAGGCGAGCTGCGCGGGCGCCTGAGGGTCGCGATGCCGCTCACCTTCGGCCCGACCCACTTCGCCCCCGTGCTTGCGGAGATGGCGCGCCGGCACGCGCAGCTTCACATCCATACCGTCTACAGCGATCGCTTCGTCGACCTGATCGCCGAGGGCTTCGATTGCGCGATCCGTGTCGGCTACCTTCAGGACTCCAATTTGATCGCGAAGCGCGTCGGGCCGATCTATGGAAAGCTCGTCGCCAGCCCGGACTACATCAGGGCGCATGGCGCACCCGAGACGCTGGAGCAGCTCGCCGACCATCAGGCCCTGATGCAGGGAACCGAACCCTGGCAGTTCATGGATGGCGACAGGATCGCGACGGTGCAGCCGCAGGGCCGGTTCAAGGCCGACAATGCGACCGCGCTTGCTGCCGCCGCCGCGGCTGGTCTCGGCATTGCCTGGCTCCCCGACTGCGTCACCTACGAATATGTGGCCTCGGGCGCGCTCGTTGCGGTGATGACGCGTTATCCGCCGCCGTCGGCGGGCGTGTATGTCGTCCGGCCACCCGGACAGCACCCGGCCCGGAAAGTGCGCGTCCTCATCGACATGCTGGCGGAGTACTTCGCGCGAAATCCGGACGTTTGGGGTCTCGACCGCTGAAACGGGAACGGGACGAAGCGTCGTCGGCGTAGGGTGTCCGGCGGCGGCTCACCCGCCGGCCGCCAGGGTCGACGACATGGCCCGCATGTTCCGCCTGCCGCGACACAGCTCGACGCATCGCGGGCCTAGCCGGGTCGACGCTCATCCGCCAGTTTGCGCATTTGCATCGGCGAGGGCGAGGCCCGCCGCAAGCCCGGGAGAGGATGAGGCGCATGAGTTGGAATCCGGCAATCGAACCGGGCTGTCCCGATGAGGTTGGCCTCGACGCGATCGAAACGCTCATCGTTCCGCGCTCGCGCGATCTCGGCGGCTTCGAGGTTCGGCGCGCCCTGCCGGCACCCAAGCGTCAGATGGTCGGGCCGTTCATCTTCTTCGATCAGGCCGGGCCGGCCGAGTTCCTAACCGGGCAGGGCGTCGATGTCCGCCCGCACCCCCATATCGGTCTCGGCACCGTCACGTACCTCTTTCGCGGCGACTTCCATCACCGGGACAGTACCGGCGCCGACCAGACGATCCGTCCGGGCGAGCTGAACTGGATGGTCGCCGGGCGCGGCGTGACCCATTCCGAACGCACGTCGGCGGAAGCCCGAAGCGGCCCGAACAGCCTGTTCGGCATCCAGACCTGGCTGGCGCTGCCCGAGCGCGACGAAGATATGGCGCCGATGTTCGAGCATCATGGCGGGGCGGCGCTGCCGCTGATCGAGGATCGCGGCGTCTCGGTCCGGCTCATCCTCGGCAACGCCTATGGGGAGTCGGCTCCCGCGACGATGTACTCGCAGACCTTCTACGCCGACGTGGCGTTGGAAGCGGGCAGCCGGCTGCCGATGCCCGACGACCACGAGGACCGGGGCATCTACATCGTCGAAGGCCCGATCTCGATCGCCGGCCAGGATTTCGAGGCCGGCCGGATGATGGTCTTCCGCCCCGGCGACCGGATCACGGTTGCCGCCGGCGACAGGGGCGCGCGCCTGATGATCCTTGGCGGCGCGACGCTTCCCGGTCCGCGCTACATCTGGTGGAACTTCGTCGCCTCGTCGCGCGAGCGCATCGAAGAGGCTAAGGCCCAATGGCGCGCGCAGAACTGGGGCAGGGGGCTGTTCGACTTGCCGGTCGATGACCGGGACGAGCACATTCCGCTTCCGGACTGACGGGAGCCCTTCCGTCGATGGCCCGCGCCGTTTGTTCGGCGCGAGCCCTGCGAGCTTGCAGCGTTGTCCGCGATCTCGCTCGGCAGGGTCGAACGCTGCATTCTAGCGCGCTATGGTGGGTCGCTGAAGCGGCGCCTCCCGATCGTTCAAGCCGCTCCCGCCCAGGTCTCTCGCCGCCAGTCCGCGCAAGAGAAAAGTTGGCCATCCCGCATGCCGGCGCAGACCACCGCACCGAAGCGCAGGTCGCCGTCCTGCGTGAGGATGACGTCGTGGCCTTTGGCCTTCAGCTGCGCCGCATGGGGATGCGCGCGCTCGACCAGCAACTTGCCGTCCTGACTACGCCAGCGCGGACGGGCAATGGCGGTCGCGAGGTCGTCATCCTCGGCGAACATATGGCTGAGAACCTGGGTAAGGGTCTGCACCTGCCCGTCGGCGCCCGGTGTCGCAAGCGCGAGGCAGCCATCGGTCGTCTCGAGCAATGCCGGGGCCAGGGTGTGGACCGGCCGCTTGCCGCCGGCGCTGTCATTGGGGGCCACGGTGAAGCCGGCCGCCCGGTTGTTGAGCGTGAAGCCGCCTTCGGGCACGAACACCGCCGAGCCGAAGCTGTCGAACACGCTGATGAGCGAGGATACGACGAGGCCGTCGCCGTCGGCGACCGCAACGCCCGCCGTGTGGAGATAGGCCCGCGGCCCGGTTCGCCCGCTCGCCTTCTCGATATCGACGGCAAGCCGTTCCGACAGCAGCGCCGCTCCTTCGCCGGCGCGATCGCGGAAGGCGAAGCTGCTCGCGGTCAGCTCGATGCCGACATGGTCTCGCAGCTCCGGCGCGAGATCAGGCAGCCTCTCCTCGGCCGCCAGCACCATGGAGAGCAGGACGCCCTGCGAGATCGGCGGTTGGACATGAAGCCGGCGGCCGCGCCAGTTCGTGGCCAGAGGCGGAGCGACCACACTCGCATGACCGGCAAGATCGGAGGGAGCCATCGCACCGCAATGGCGCTGGATCGCGCCGCAGATGGCATCGGCCATCGCGCCCGAATAGAAGGCTTCTCGGCCTTTCTCACCGATATCGGCGAGCAATCGCGCCAGTTCCGGCTGGGACTGGCGTGTGCCGGCTCGTGCCGAACGCAGGGGCCAGTCCTGCGCACCGCCTCGCACCAGCCGCTCCTCGCAATGGCGGAAGGTCTGCGCGAGATCCTCAGCGACCAGCATGCCGCCCTCCGCCAGACGAATTGCGGGCACAAGGACGCGCTGGAGCGGCAACCGCCCCCACAGGCGGCTCATCTCCACCCAGGCGTCGACGATCCCGGGGACGGAGACGCTGTTCCCGCCATCGGTATCCGCCCGGCTCATGGCGGCCGGAGCGGCTCCGGTGCCGTTGACGGCCATCACCTGGCCGTCACCGCTTCGCACCAGGCAGAGCTGGTCGCCGCCAAGCCCGCAATTGTCCGGCGAGAGCACGCAGAGAACGGCCTGCGCCGCGATGGTGGCGTCGACGGCGGACCCGCCGGCAGTCAGCATCTCGGTCGCCGCCGTGACCGCCAGCGGATGGGCCGCGGAGACGGCCCCGCGATTGCCGAACAGGACGGGGCGCTGGCGCGAGGAAAACGGGTCGGCGATGCGCATGGGGAAGCTCCCGGCAATTCAGACGGCGGTGTAGCCGCCATCGACCACCAGCGAGGTGCCGGTGATATAGGCGGCGGCGGGCGAGGCGAGGAACAGCACGGTGGCGGCGAGTTCTTCCGGCGTGCCCTGCCGACGCAGCGGTATCGCTCCGACGAGATCACGCTCGGCCATCCGCCTGTCCGGCTGGTGTGACCAGAACGGACCGTTGAACGGCGTGTCCACCCAGCCCGGCAGCAGGCAGTTGACGCGAATTCCCTGCGGCGAAAGCTCGTCGGCAAGACTGCGGCAAAGCCCCACGAGGCCGGCCTTGGTCGCATGATAGGCGGGCATGCCTGCATGCCCGCGCAGTGCGCCGGTCGACGAGGTGAAGAGCAGGCTCGGGCTCGGCGAGGCCCGCAGCGCCGGCGCCGCCGCCTGCGCGAACAGGAACGGCGCCGTGAGATTCACCGCAAGGCTCGCCTGCCAGTCGGCGAGCGTCCAGTCCGCGAGCGGCGCCGCGCGCAGCAGGCCGGCATTCACGAACACGGTGTCGAGGCCGCCAAAAGCGTCCAGTGCGGCAGTAACGGCGGACTTCGGGAGCGCAGCGTCCGTGAGATCGCCTACGAGCGCCAGTGCTCTGCCCGCGCCCGGTTCGCGGCAGGCCGCCTCGGCTTCCGCCCGGTTGATGTCGACCAGCAGGACATTGTCGCCCTGCGCGCGGAAGGCGCGCAGGCTCGCGCGCCCGATGCCGGTCGCCCCGCCCGCTATGAGAATGTTGGCTATGACACGCTCTCCCGTGCCGCCCGGGCGGCACGGGTCGCCTCCCGGTCGATGCCTCCCTCGCAGTCCAAGGCGACCGCATAGTCGCGCAGTGCGGCTTCGCGCGAGAGGCGTCCGTCCAGTACGTCGTCGAGCACGCGCTCCGGCTCACGTTCGAGCGGGTTGCCGAAGCCGCCGCCGCCCGCCATGACATGGCTGAACAGCGCTCCCCGCCGGAGCGTCAGCGGCACGGTCGGCAGCACGGGAAGCACGGTGCGTTGATTGCCGTCCTCGACCACATTCATGGAGGGCGTCCCCTCGCCGCCGCCGAACAGCCCGTGCGGCGGGAAGGCTCGCTTGTCCGACCGCACGCCGAGGAAACAGTCGTCGGTCAGTACGCGGTAGTCGCGCCGCAGCGCCAGCCCGCCCCGCCGCCGTCCGACGCCGCCCGTGTCCGGCACCAGCCCGTAATATTCGATGCGCAGCGGGTAGCCGGCCTCGATCATCTCCACCGGCGCGTTGGACTGGTTGGAGCCCATATGCGGGACGCCGTCCTGCCCGTCCTCGTCCTGGCTGGCGCCCCATGTGCCCATGATGCATTCGGAGAATACGAAGGGCTTCCCGTCCAGACGTCCGGCAAAGGTCGGCAGGGTGGAGCCGCCGGCCCCGTCCGCCGTCACCCGGTCGGGCAGCGCGGGAGCGAGGGCGCCGAAAATGCAGTCGATGATGCGGTAGCCTGTGATCCCGCGCGCCCCGCACGGCGCCGGCAGGGTGCAGTTGACCAGCGTTCCCTCGGGCGCGCGTACCGTGATCGGCCGCGTGTAGCCATGGCAGTTCGGCATTTCCTGCGGCATGACCGAGCGCAGCGCGGCGTAGACGTTCGACTTGGTGAACGACAGCGGCGCATTGATGCCGCCCTTCACTTGCGCTGCGGTACCTTCCCAGTCGGCGATGATGGTGTCACCGCTCACCGTCAGGGCGACATTGAGAACGATCGGCTCGGGATGGTCGCCGAGACCATCGATATGATCGGTAAAGCGATAGACGCCATCGGGAATGGCCGCGATGTGATGGCGGGCCATCCGCTCGGCGAGGTCGTGCAGATCGGCGAGCGCCTGCCGCGTGCGGTCGGCCCCGAAGCGCGTGTAGAGTTCGTCGAGGCCCCGCACGCCGGCTTCCGCCGCCGCGACCTGCGCACGAAGATCGCCCAGCACGAGATGGGGCACGCGCACATTGGCCTCGACGATGCGCCAGATCTTGGGATCGTCGACACCGTCCTCGCGCAGTTTGAGGAACGGCAGGCGCAACCCCTCCTGATAGATCTCGGTGGCGCCTATGGAGTTGGAACCGGGCACCAGCCCGCCGACATCGACATGGTGGGCGATGGTGGTCGCCCAGCCCTCCAGCCGTCCCCGGTGGAAGAACGGCTTGATGATATAGATGTCCGGCAGGTGCTGGCCGCTCGCCAGATACGGGTCGTTGCCGATGAAGATGTCGCCGTCGCCGATATCGCCGTCATATTCGCGGATCAGATGGCGCATCGCATCGTGGAAACTGCCCAGATGCATCGGCGTCGTCAGGCCCTGTCCGACGATCTCGCCCTCGGCGTCGCAGACCGCCGTCGAATAATCCATCGAGTCGCGGATGATCGCCGAATAGGCGGTCCGCATGAGGATCAGCGCCATCTCGTCCGCGACGGTGTCGAGGCCGTTGCGGATGACTTCCAGCAGGAGCGGATCAGTGGTCTCGCCGCTTTGCCGAGCGGTTGGGTCGCTCATGCCGGCACCTCCACGGTCTGGTCGATAAGGATGTTGAACCCGTCGTCGAGGCTCGCGGTCCAACCGGGCGGAACGATGGTGGTCGCGTCCGGCTCCTCGACGATCAGCGGGCCGGCGAGCGGCGTGGCGAGGTCGTGGCGCTCGACGATGCGCGTGTCGAGCCAGCCGTCCTCGCCGAAATAGGCCGGACGGGTGGCGGCTTCCCGCTGTTCCGGGCGCGGCGCGAGATGGCTCGCCGGCCGCTCGGCGATGACCGTCCCGATCACGCGCAACGTCACGATTTCGCGGGGATTGGCTCGCGGCAGGCTGTGGCCGTAGGTGCGCGCATGTTCCTCGTCGAATGCGGCGGCGAGAGCATCGCGCATCGCGGCGTCGAACGCGCCCTTCGGCATGTCGACAGCGAGTTCGAACGCCTGTCCGGCATAGCGCAGGTCGACGCGTCGACGCAGTCGGATGGTGTCCGCCGGACGCCCGAGATGATGGAGGACGCCGGCTTCCAGCACGGCGAAGGCGTTCTCCAGCGCAGCCGGTTCGGCCGCATCGAGCGGAGCGAGAAAGCCCTGCGACTGCGCGAACTCGATTTCCGAATAGAGCAGGCCGAAGGCGCTGAACACGCCGGCGGCCGGGGGGATGATGACCCGGCGCATGCCGAGCGAGGCGGCAAGGCCCACTGCATGCAGACCGCCGCCGCCGCCGAAGGCGAGCAGTGCGAAGTCCCGCGGGTCGCGGCCGCGCGAGGTGGTGACCGAGCGCACCGAACGCGCCATGAGCGCATTGGCGATGGCGAGGACGCCATAGGAGGCTTCCTCGACCGTGCGCCCCAGCGGGGCGGCCACCTCGCTTATGACCGAGGCACGGGCCCCCGCAAGGTCGATCGCGACCGTGCCATCGGCAATGGCCACCGGATTGAGATAACCCATCGCGACATTGGCGTCCGTAACGGTCGGCTCCACGCCACCCCTTCCATAGGCGACGGGTCCGGGCATGGCTCCCGCGCTCTGCGGCCCGACGCTGATGTTGCCGGCGGCATTCAGGCGCACGAGGCTGCCGCCGCCGGTTCCGACCTCGGAGACGTCGATGACGGGAAGGCGCAACGCATAGCCGCCGCCCTTCACGAGGCGGCTCGACAGCGAGATGCCTCCGCCGACTTCATATTCGTCGGTGGTGAGATAGCGCCCGCGCTCGACCACCGAGGCCTTGGCCGTCGTGCCGCCGACATCGAGCGCGATGACGTTCTCGAAGCCGGCACGGCGCCCGACATAGCCTGCGCCGATCACGCCGGCCGCCGGGCCGCTCTCCACGACGAGAGCAGGCCGTTGCAGGACGGTCTCGAGATCGAGGATGCCGCCGGAGGACTGCATCATGAAGAGGGGCGCCGTGATCCCCTCCCTGTCCAGGCCGGCGCGCAGCGAGGTCAGGTAGCGGCTGACCGGCGGGGCGACATAGGCGTTGATGACGGTGGTGCTGGTTCGCTCATATTCCCGGATTTCGGGCAATACATCGACCGACAGCGTCACGAAGCGGCCGGGGAGCAGCGCGCGCAACACCTCTCCGGCGCGGCGCTCGTGATCCGGGTTCGCGTAGGAATGCAGAAAGCAGACCGCCACGGCTTCTATTCCGGCGGCATCGATCTGTCGAGCGATAGGCTGCAATGCCGTTTCATCGAGAGGCCGCAGCACCTCGCCGCGCGGCCCCATGCGCTCGGCGACCTCGAAGCGGTGGCGCCGCGGCACCAGAGGCGGCGGCTTGCGATAGAGCGGCTCATAGAGCCGCGGCACGCGGATGCGCCGCAGCTCCAGCACGTCGCGAAAGCCTTCGGTGGTGACGAGAGCGGTGCGGGCCCCCTTGCCTTCGAGGATGGCGTTGGTGGCCACCGTCGAGGCGTGCAGCATCTCCGCGACTTCGGAGGGGGCGACATTCTCGCGTAGAAGAATTTGCCGGCAACCCTCGATGACGCCCCGGGCATAGTCGTCCGGGGTCGAGGGAACCTTGGTGGTGGCGAGGCGCCCGTCCGGGGCCATCAGCACCACATCCGTGAAGGTGCCGCCGATGTCCACGGCGAGGCGGAAAGCGCCGGTAGCGCTCGACGCGATCGGCGTGCTCACAGCGCGTACTTCCGGACCTTGGCCTCGTCCACCTCGATCCCGAGACCGGGAGCTTCCAGCGGCAGCAGCATGCCGTCGGCGAAGGGGAAGGGCGCGGAGATGACGTCGTCCTCGAAATAGTGCCCGCCGACCCTGCACGGATGGGTACCGGCCGGCGCCGAGACGGGGATCACCGATGGGAGGCTGACAGCGCGCGCCGACAGCGCGACGGCCAGATTGGCGGCATTGCCGATACCCGATTCGATGGAGCCGTTGACGTCGCAGGGCAGCCCGGCCGCTTCGGCGATGGCAGCGACTTCACCCGCCCGGCGCATGCCGCCGGCCTTGGCGAGATAGATGGAGATCGCGTCGGCGCCGCGCGCGGCAACCAGATCAAGTGCGTCTCGCGGCGACCAGCAGCTCTCGTCGGCAATGATCTTTATGCGGCTTTCCGCCGTCATCCGCGCCATGTCGGGAAGTCCGGCGACGGGCTGCTCGATGTACTCGATACCTTCGCCGTCGAGGCGCCGCGCCAGGTCGAACGCCGCCTTCAGCGGCCGATAGCCCTGGTTGGCGTCGAGACGCAGCCACATCTGCGGCAGTCGGCGGCGCAGTTCGCGCATCAGCTCGACGTCGCGCTCGGCGTCCTGGCCGCCCTTGATCTGCAAGGCCTTGAGGCCGTCGGCAGCGGCGGCCTCCGCTTCGGCGATCGCCTCTCCCACCTCCATCAGCCCGACCATGTGCGCCACCACGACGCCGGGCCGGACAGCCCCGCCCAGCAGGCGATGAACCGGCAGGCCGAGCGCCTTGCCCCACAGGTCGTGCAAGGCCATTTCGACGGCGCATTTCGCATAGGTGTGACCGATGGCGAGCTCGTCCATGAGCGGGATGATGGATCCGATCAACGTCGGATCCCGGCCGACCAGATGAGGGCCGATCACCGATCCCACCATGTGACTGACGGTGGCCAGCGTCTCCCCGCCGTGGCGGCCGTGCTCGCCGCCCCAGGTCGCGAGCGGGGTCGCCTCGCCATAGCCGACGATTCCCGTATCGGAAACAACGCGGATCAGCACGAATTCGCCGAGCTCCTGATCGAGGCCGTTCCAACGAAAGCGCCGCCGGACGGGCAATGCGAACGGAACGGCTTCCACGGCCTTGATCTTCACGCGAACTCTCCTCGATGGCGCAACTGACGATCATTCGCCGATATGAAAATTATTTCTCATGCGAGAATCAAGTTGATTTTTTCCTGTCGGTGAAATTATCTTCTCAGTGTGGATGGCGGGATCGATGAAGGAATGCGTGCAGGCCAATGACTAAGCCGCAATTGCAGAAGACCTCTCTCGGCACGAACGCTGTGGGCGAGCGCCTGAAGCTGGTGCGGCAGGATTCCGGGCTGACGCTGGCCGATGTGGCCCAGCGCACCGGCGTCTCCGTCTCCAACCTCTCGAAGATCGAGCGCGGTGAGGTGTCGCCGTCTTTCGACGTGGTGATCCGGCTGTGCGAAGGCCTCGGTATCGCCATCGAGCAGTTCGTCACGCCGGGGCTGAAGCCGACCGTCAGCGGTCGCAAGACCCAGACCGAGCGCGGCCAGGGCGTGCCGTTCTCCACCGAGCAGTATGCCTATCTCGCCCATTCGACCGAAATCTCCCGCAAGAACATGATTCCGCTGGAGATGTGGGTAACGGCGCGCTCTCCGGACGAGTTCGCGGACTGGGGCCAGCATGAAGGCGAAGAGTTCGTCTATGTGATCTCGGGAGAAATCGAGATTCATACGGACCAGTACGCGCCGTTTCGCGTCGGCCCCGGGGGAAGTGCCTATTTCGACAGCGGCATGCGGCACGTCTACGTCTGCGTGAGCAAGAGTGCGGCACATATACTGTCGGTCTCCTATAATCCGCGGGGCGCTTCCGCGCCGGTCGAGCGGTTCATGCATCCTTCGGCCCGGCCCGGGCGGACGGAGAAATAGGCGAGCAGATCGCCCTGCAGGCCGGCGGAGAACCGGCGCCACGGCGAGACAACGTCCTGATAACCACAACTTCCAGTTGCCATTCTTTCATGGAGAACAGCCATGCGTTCGTCTGTGCTAAGCCTTGCCATCGCTGCTTCGATCGCGCTGGCAAGCGCGCCGGTTCTGGCCGATGCGCCCAAATGCGAACCTGAGAAGGTCGCCGAGAAGTATCCGGAACTCGCCGGCAAGACGCTGCTGATGGGGGCCGACGGCCAGACCCCGCCCTATGCCTATCTCGACTCCAAGACCAACACCCTGGTCGGCTCCGATATCGATCTCGCCAAGAAGGTCTTCGACTGCATCGGCGTGAAATACGAAATCCGTCCGGCCGCCTGGTCCGGCATCTTCCCGGCCGTCGTCGCCGGTCAGATGGATCTGATGTTCTACATCTACTACAACGCAAAGCGGGTGCAGCAGGCCGACTTCGTCGTCTACATGAAGGCCGGCACCGGCGCGATCACCCAGAAGGGCAACCCGAAGAACATCAAGTCGAACGACGATCTGTGCGGCAAGACCGTCGCCGTGGGCCTCGGCACGGTCGAAGAAGCGCAGATGAAGGAGCTGGGCGGCAAGTGTGTCGCCGCGGGCAAGGAGACGGTCACGGTGATGACCTATCCCGATCATGCCGCCGGCTTCCGCCTGGTCGCCAACAAGCGCGCCGACGTCATGCTGACCGACCTTGCGCTGGTCGACCGGACCGTCGCCGACAATCCGGACGTGTATGTGCGCGCCTATGGCATCATCAGCGGCTTCCAGATCGGCGCCGCGGTGAAGAAGGGCAACAAGGTGCTGGCGGACGCCCTCCTCGACGGGCTGAAGGCCGTGCAGGCCTCCGGCGGCGAGCAGGAGGTCTTCAAGAAGTACGGTGTCGATCCGGCGCTCGAGCTTCCCGCCGAACTCAAGACCAACTGATCGGGCAAGACTGATCGGGCAAGACTGATCGACACGCGCACTCGTCCGGCGGCCTCAACGAGGTCGCCGGTTCGCGGCGCGCCTCCTTCTTTCTCCTGGGAGTGATCCGGTGGAGTGGGCGACTGAAGTCCTCAGCTATTTCACATCAGACTTTCTTTGGGCCGGTGCCGTCCTTGCCGTGAAGATCACCGTCGTGTCGATGGTCATCGGGCTTACCTTCGGCCTCGTCCTCGCCCTGATGCGCATGAGCGAATATCGCCCGATCGCCGGCGTCGCCTGGGTCTATATCTGGGTCATGCGCGGCACGCCGCTGCTGCTGCAGCTGGTGTTCATCTTCGACGCCTTGCCGCTCGTCGGGCTCAAATTCGACAGCTTCACCACGGCCGTCATCGGCTTCTCGCTCAATCAGGCCGCGTTCTCGGCGGAGATCCTGCGCGGCGGCATCCTCTCGGTAAGCCCGCAGCAGGCGGTTGCGGCCTCCTCGCTCGGCATGGGGCCGATGCTGACCTTGCGGCGCATCGTGCTTCCGCAGGCGATGCGCGCCATCCTGCCGGCGCTCGCCAACGACACGATCGGCATGCTCAAGATGACGTCGGTCGCGTCCGTCATCTTCGTCAACGAACTCACGTTCCGCGCCCAGCAGATCGTCGGCGAGAACTTCAAGTTCTTCACCGTCTTCGCCGGGGCGGGCCTCATCTATCTGCTCCTCACAAGCATCATTTCCATCGTCCAGATGACGCTCGAGCGCTCGCTCGATCCGGACCGGCGCCAGCAGGCGGGGCCGCGCGGACGGCTCGGCTTCGGACGCAGGGGACAGGTCGCCTTGCCGGTGGCCACTGCGGGTCCGGCGAGGAAGGCTTCCCGCGTCGAAACCGTGCGCGAGCTCATTCCGGCGGCGTCGGCAACTTCGTCCGACCAGCCGTTCCTTCAATGCACCAACGTCTGGAAGGCCTATGGCGAGCGCGACGTGCTCAAGGGCATCAGCTTCGACGTGAAGCCCGGCGAGGTGGTGGCCGTCATCGGGCCGAGCGGATCGGGCAAGTCGACGCTCCTGCGCCTCGTCAACCATCTCGAATCCATCGACCAGGGCGAGATCCGGGTCGGCGGCCGCTATGTCGGCTACGTCAAGGAGAATGGACATCTCAAGCCGATCTCGGGCCGCGCCAGAGCGCGTGCGGAAGTAGGGGTCAGCATGGTGTTCCAGTCCTTCAACCTGTTCGCGAACCTGACCGCGCTCGAGAACATCATGGAAGCGCCGGTCCGCGTCCACGGCGTGCCGAAAGCCGAGGCGGAGGCGCTGGCGCGCCGGCTCCTTGCCGCGGTCGGCCTCTCCAGCCATGCCGACCATTTGCCCCAGCACCTGTCCGGCGGCCAGCAGCAGCGTGTCGCCATCGCCCGCGCGCTCGCGGTCAAGCCGCGTCTCATGCTGTTCGACGAGCCGACCTCCGCGCTCGATCCCGAGCTGGTTGGCGAGGTGCTGAGCGTGATGCGCGCACTTGCCGAGGCCGGCATGACGATGGTCATCGTCACCCACGAGATCCGCTTCGCACGAGAAGTCGCCGACCGCGTCGTGTTCTTCGACGATGGCAACATCGTCGAGGAGGGAGCGCCTGCCGACGTGCTCGACAGGCCTAAGATGGAACGTACGCGGCAGTTCCTGAGCGCCATCAGCAACGAAAGCGACGACGAGGAGGTCGCGTGAGCCCCGATCCTCTCGACCGCGACATTCTTGCCGCCGAGGTGGTGATCGTCGGGGCCGGGCTATCGGGAAGCGTGGCCGCCCGGCGACTGGCGGAAGCCGGCGTGGATGTCCTGTGCCTCGAACAGGGGCCACGTCCGGACCCCGCCTCCTATCGTGGAGAGCACGACGACTGGGAGTTGACCTCCTTCGGCCCCTGGAGTGCCAGCCCGAATATCCGCCGCGGGCCCGGCGATTACCCCATCGATGACAGCCGCTCCGAGATCAAGCCGATGATGTACAACGGCGTCGGTGGCGGCACCGTGCTCTATGGCGCGCAGTGGATGCGCTTCATGCCATCCGACTTCCGCACCTACTCGACCGACGGAGTGGGCGACGATTGGCCGGTTTCCTACGAGGAGCTCGCGCCCTTCTATGACCGGATCGATATCGATTTCGGCGTCTCCGGCCGCAACGGCGATCCGGCCATGCCGCCCCAGCCCGATTATCCGATGGAGGCGCTGCCATTGTCGCCCGTCGGCCGCAAGATCATGCAGGGGCACGCCAGGCTCGGCTGGCACTGCTGGCCGGGCTCGAACGCGATCACCAGCCGCACCTATCAGGGACGCCAGCCCTGCGTTCAGCTCGGCGTATGCGGGCAGGGTTGCCCGGTCGGGGCCAAGACCAGCGTCGACATCACGCACTGGCCCGTGGCCGAGGCGCGCGGCGCGCGGCTTCTCACCGGAGCGCGCGTCTCCCGCGTAACGCTGGACGCGTACGGGCGCGTCGATGGCGTCGTGCTCCGGGCATCGGACGGCGTCGAACGCAAGGCGCGTGCGGGAACGGTGATCGTCGCCGGCAATGCCATCGGCACCGCACGCCTTCTCCTCGCCTCGCGCTCGGCGTCGTTTCCCGACGGGCTCGCCAATCGCTCCGGCATGGTCGGCAGGCGGCTGATGCTGCACCCGTTCAGCCGGGCGGTCGGCCTGTTCGACGAGCCGCTCGAAAGCTGGCAGGGGCATTGGGGGCAGACCGTCTATTCCCTCGAATTTGCCGCAACCCGCCCAGATGTGGGCTTCGTTCGCGGCGCGAAGTGGAATCTTGGCCCGTCGGGCGGCCCGCTTGGCGCCGCGATGTTTCCCTGGCCAAACGAACCACTCTGGGGCGAAGCGCTGCACCGCCATGTCCAGGCCTGGCTCGGCCGCAGCGGTGTCTGGGGCATCATCTGCGAAGACCTGCCGGAAGACGAAAACCGGGTGGAGATCGATCCCGCGAGGCTCGATACCGATGGAAATCCCATCCCCATCCTGCACTACAGGCTCTCGGAAAACTCGAGGGCGATGCTCACCTTCAACCTTGCGCGGGCGGAGGAGTCGCTGCAGGCCTCCGGAGCCATCCATACCCTCACCGTGCCGCTGCTGCCGGATTATGGATGGCATCCACTGGGAACATGCCGTATGGGCGACGACCCCACGACGTCGGTCGTCGACCGCTTCGGGGCCTCGCACGATGTGCCGGGGTTGCACATCGTGGATGGCAGCATCCTGGTGACCGGCTCCTGCGCCAATCCTGCGGCAACGATTGCCGCTCTCGCCCTGCGAACGGCCGAGCAGCTGATTGCCACGCGGGGGTGGTCCTGATGAACGGCGAACCTCTATCGCTGACATCCCGTGAGCGCGCTGTACTCGCGGAGATCGCCGATATCCTGATACCGCGCCATGGAGGCATGCCGTCCGCTTCCGATGTCGGATTGTGCGAGGGGCCGATCGATCGGGCGCTCGCCGCACGGCCGGAGCTTCTGGATCCTGTGCGCGATCTGGTCGCCCGGGCGCATGGGCGCCATGGGCAGGACGTCGTCCGGGAGATCGAAAAGGACGATCAGGCTGTCCTTCTCGCCGCGCTGCAGCTGATCGCGGGGGCCTATTACATGCTGCCCGAAGTGCGGAGGCTTCTCGGCTATTCCGGGCAGATGCGCAAGGCGCCTTAGGTCGCCCGTGAAGGGAAGATCGCGACGACGCGACTCCAGCCAAGGTCCCTGTTGCGTTGGCACAACTTCCGCTTGTTGGCGGGAGCTGACGTTGATGAGATGTCCGAAACCGGACGTTGTAGGCAGATGTAGTTGAGCGTGACCGCGCGTTCGTCAACGCTCCGATCACGCAGCGGGCCGACATCGCAATTCGCTTAATCGATCAGTGGATCAACGGCTTGAAGGGCTTTCGCGAGCGATCTCCATTGCCGAGAAATGCTGCCCGATCCGAGGCGATTCGCCTCCTCACCATTGCGTTCTTCTGATCAAACATGCCTCGACTGACCTTCGCGCGCATGCTGGAGAAATTCTGCCAGCAGCGCGTCACCACCATTCTGTCGCCGCGCGATGCAGCGTTGTTCCAGAACTGGCTTCTCGGGCTGCTCGTCGCCCGGATGTCTCCGCCAAAGGCCGGGCACGACTACGACTGGCTCGCCATCTCGAATGCCTGCGGCGTCGATCATGCCGACCTCAAACGCGCCACGCGTGTCCTCTCGCCCGGCCTCGATGCTCTGACGCGGGACGTTCGCCAGAATGGAGGACTCCACCCGAGGAAGGCGAGCCGCGCCGCATCTCGCCGGATACCTCGTGCGACTGCGCGCCATACCCCTGCAGAGTCGGCAGATTCCAATCCGCGACCGGAGACGTCCGCTCCGCCGCGCCGCAAGCCCGGTGTCCGCCCCAAGCCCATCGTGGATTTTCCAGAGAGCGACGGCAAGCTGTGGGAGAATCCCGCAACCTTCACCGATGCCTTGGAGCTTCACATGCGCCGACACGGCGATAGTTCGAAGCATCTCGCACGCGTCCTGGCGAACGGCGCCAGTCAGGTCGACGAGACGACCCTCAACATGTGGCGGCGCGGCGTGAAGGTGCCGCGCGCAGCCCGTAGCCTTGCGGCGCTGGAATTCATCGAGCGGCGCTATCGCCTGCCACTCGGCTACTTCAGGCAGAAACTACCGATGACTGACCGCTGCACCTCGGCCGGCACCATTGCCGGCATCACCCGTGCCGAACGGCGGCGCCTCGCCTGGCATCTGCCCTTCGACTTCGATCGCCGTCCATTGAAGGAACGGGAAGAAATTCTCGAATGGGTGCAGCGCGTAGTGATTTCCGGCTCGACGGAATATCGTCGGTTCCAGGCTGCCGCGATGAGACAGCGCTACGCAGTGCGCTTTCCCGGCCTGCTCGGCGAATCCACGCGTCCGCGCGGGCTCTATCGCTTCTGCCGGGAAGAGGATGGTAGCCTGCCCGATCCCGAGCTTGCGGTCGCGGCCGTGGATGCACCGGCCCAGCTTTCCGAGGAGATGGCGGACCTTGTCCGCTTCAAGACGGCGACGCTGACAGCCTTCGGCTATCAGCGCAACGGCGTCTGGGGCGAGGAGACCGCCTCGCAGAAGGTCGAGCATCTCGGCCTGATGTTCGGCGCCCTGGCGGCAGCGCCGAGCGGGGCCGTGCACGGTTTCGGCGTGCCACTGGAAAGCCTGACCGTCGGTCTTCTCGTCTTTCCGATCGTCTGGGACTGGTACATCCAATGGCGCGAACGTCGGCGTGGCTTCTACACCGCATGGGAAGTCGACATGCTGCGCATCGCCATCGCACTGACGCGGGTCGACACCGGGTGGCTGCGCCAGAGCTCGCAACTCGCTGATCGGATCAAGCCCATTCCCAATCTCATCACCGAGTGCGACATCGCCGCAATCCGCGCCGACTGGGCCGGCGCCTGCGAGCAGATGCACAAGCATGGACTTGCCCGCGCCAAGGAAGTCCAACGTGTCGCGCGCATCCATCGCGATCCCTTCGAGCCGGTCATGGTCGTGCTGGAAGCCGACAGTCCCGTTGGTGAGTACCGCAAGATCACCGAGGAGATCCTGCGGCTGATGCCGGACGAGAAGCGCTACCCCCGCGCCGCGGCCGAGGCGGTGCGAGCCTTCCTGATGCTCCGGCTCGGCCTGCATCTCGGGCTGCGCCAGAAGAACCTGCGCCAGCTCCTCGTCTGCCCGCGCGGACACATTCCGAGCTCGGAACGTCGGCTCACGGAACTGAAGCGCGGCGAGTTGCGCTGGAGCGAACGCGATCGAGGCTGGGAAGTGTTCATCCCCTCCGTCGCGTTCAAGAACGCGAATTCGTCCTTCTTCGGCAGCAAGCCGTTCCGGCTGATCCTGCCGGACTTGGGCGGTCTCTACCACTATCTCGACGCCTATATCGACCGGCACCGGAGAGCACTGCTTAAGAATGCCGCCGATCCCGGCACGCTGTTCGTAAAGACGGTAAAACTGACCAGCAAGGACGCCGCGTACGACCAGAACACCTTCTATGAGGCGTGGCGGCTCGCAATCCAGCGCTACGGTATCGACAATCCCTATACGGATCGCGGCGCAATCAAGGGGCTATTGCCCCATGGACCGCACAATGTCCGCGACGTGCTCGCCACCCATATCCTGAAGCAGACCGGCTCCTACGAGCAGGCGAGCTATGCGATCCAGGACACGCCCGACATGGTGGCCAAGCACTATGGGCGCTTCCTGCCGCAGGACAAGGCGGCGCTCGCCGCACAGATCCTGAACCGCGTCTGGGAGGCGGCGTAGCAGTATCGCTTCACTGCTTGAAACAGTGTTCCCGGTGCCATTGCAGGAAATGCGGATGCGGCCGCTCGAACGTCTTTTTCGGCGCGATGGCGCGGCCGCTCCGGTTGATGAAGGCCCGCACACCATCCGGGTCGTTGACCTGCCGGGAGATGAGGATCTCCAGATTATCCGAGAGGCTGATCAGACCGCGATCGAACATCCAGTGCGCGGTGCCCGACAATGCCAGGCCGTTGCTGATGATGTCGGGTCCGTTCGCTTCCACCGGTCGGATATGGGCCGCGGCCACCTCGGCCCGTCCTCCGCCATTGATCAGCTTAAGCCCGCTGATCGCACAGCGCTGGTCATAGGCGCGCAGCACCACCCGCCGGAAGATCCGATCCCGCACGATCCGCGATGACAGAGTGCTGATGCGTTCCCGGTTCTGCTCGAATACGAACGGTGCCTGCTCTTCATGAAAGCCGGCAATGGGCGCGTCATCGTCGACGCGCGGAAGCAACGGTTCGCTGTCATCCAGCCCGAGCCGGATGATGCGATCGAAATCGTCCGGCGAGAGCGAGCGCACGGCGGCCTGTGCGCGACCTGAAATCCGCCCCTCTTCATTCAGCACGCCACGCTCGATGACACCATCCGCATCGCTGAACGGCACCGGATGGACGAAATCGAGATAGCTGCCGGGCTTGATCAGCGCCAGATACATGCCGGGCGCCGTCGGATCGGGCACCACACGTTCAACCTTGGCGATCGCGAAATAGCCGCGTGTCTCCGTGATCTTCCGTGGCTCGTAATAAACGATCCAGTCGCCGACACAGGCCTCGACCCGCCCGAGATACTGTGGTGGAAACTGATATCGCTCCGCCGGACTGTCATCGTAGATCGAGTCCGAGCGGTGAATGAAGACGCCGAATCCCATGTCCCATCCTTGATCCGCGTCATCATATTGAGTTTTCGGCGCCAAGGAGGAGAAAGCTGCGCCCTTCGTTCCACAATGCACTTCGGCCCCGTGGGCCATGTGAGCGATAGGACGGCTTTCTATAAATTATATATCTGCTAATATATGAGCTATAGAGGAGGTCTCTATCGCTCATGGCATGGAATTGGACGCAGCCCCATTGGCCGCACTTTACCTATGATCCAGCCGCCCTTGAGTCGCTGGAGCGGCACTTCCTGCTGCTCTCCGGTGAGGTGATCGGCGCGGTCCGGCATGTGGGCGACGATGACCGCGACCTGCTGCGGATCGAACTTCTCAGTGACGAGGCGGTCAAGACCAGCGCGATCGAGGGCGAGGCCCTGGATCGCCTGAGCGTGCAATCCTCGCTGCGCCGGCAATTCGGCCTCGACACCGACAATCGCACCGTGAAGCCGAAGGAGCGCGGTATCGCGGAGATGATGGCCGATCTGTACCGGAGTTGGGCGGATCCGCTGGAAGACGATACCCTGTTCCGCTGGCATCGCATGCTCATGGCTGACAGCCAGCATCTGGAGACGATTGGCGGTTACCGCCGTCACGAAGACGCGATGCAGATCGTGTCCGGCCGTTACGATCGGCCCACGGTGCATTTTGAGGCCCCGCCATCCTTTCGGGTTCCCGGGGAGATGACCGCCTATCTCGCTTGGTTCAACGGCTCGGCACCGAACGGTGGCACGCCGCTGCCCGCCCTAACCCGTGCCGGGATTGGACATCTCTATTTCGAGAGCATCCACCCCTTCGAGGATGGCAATGGCCGGATTGGTCGCGCCGTCGCGGAAAAGTCCCTCGCGCAGAACATCGGACAACCGACGCTGATCGCACTCGCCCATACCATCGAGCAGCACCGCAAGGCCTATTATGAACAGCTCGAGGTCCACCAGCGGACACTCGATATCACCGGTTGGCTGACCTACTTCGCCGAGACGATCATCACAGCCCAGCGGACGACACTGGGCCGCGTCGCCTTCCACATCACCAAGACGCACTTTTACGATCGCTTCCGCGACAAAATGAACGACCGCCAGGAGAAGGTGATCGCCCGGCTATTCCGTGAAGGCCCCGGCGAATTCACGGGTGGCCTGAGCGCGGAGAACTACATCGCGATCACCGGCACTTCTCGTCCGACCGCCACGCGTGACCTGCACGATCTGGTCGAGAAAGGCGCCCTGACGCGAACCGGCGAGCGCCGATATACGCGCTACCATCTGAATCTGCCGGGAGCAGCCTGCAAACCATGATTCCGGGAGCAATGCGGCCCAATACTCCGAGGATTAGCTTGGGTGCCACGGCAAGCGTCGCTGATGTGCCGAACCTCAAATCTCCGTTTGCTCAGATAGGCTCAAGGCGTCATCCACTTCGATCCCGAGATACCGCACGGTGCTTTCGAGCTTGGTGTGACCGAGCAGGAGCTGGCAGGCACGCAGATTTCCGGTCCGCTTGTAAAGGATGGAGACTTTTGTTCGCCGCAGGCTGTGCGTCCCGTAATCCGCCGGGTTGAGGCCGATCAGGCTGACCCATTGGTCGACGAGTCGCCCATACTGCCGAGTTGTGACGTGTCCTCCACTATGGCTGCGGCTTGGCCAAAGCCAATCGCTTCCCTTTGCGCGCCGGATTGCGAGCCACGCAGCGAGAGCGTCCTTCGTCGGTTCGGTGATCTCGAAGGGGACCGGCTGGCCGGTCTTGTGCTGGACGACCACTGATCTCGCGCGAATGCCGCTGCCGGAGAATACGTCGCCGACTTTCAGTGTGACCAGATCGCAGCCACGCAGCTTGCTGTCGATGGCAAGGTTGAACATAGCGAGATCGCGCACCCGGTTGGCAATTTGCAGCCGCGTGCGCAGGGCCCATATGTGCTTGGGCTTCAGGGGAGGCTTGGCTCCGACGATCCGGCCGGCGTTCCAAGGCTCGTGCTGTGAGTGGATCTCTTGATTGACGTGCATGGCATCCTCCTTCCGAGGAGCAGCCCCAATTAGGCTAATGCCATAAGAGCCGGCCGCGAAGAGGTCGGCGGGATGCCAGCGCCAGGAACTGACATTGGCTTCGAAGCGGAAAGCGGACACTCTTTCGCGGCCACGAAGACAAGGGCAACCGTTTAGCGGAACCCTTGCACGTGCGCCTCGAATCGGTCCCCGAAAGCCTCCGCAAAATTCCTGAAGTTCTCAATCTTGGCCATCGTCAACGAGTAGTTCGCGTTATCGACGCGCAGATGCGCGTTCCCATGGGCGATGCCGTTCCGGATCTGGTTCAGGTGCCGCAGCTTCTTCTTGATTGCCGCAGTTGGCGTACGCTGCCATGAGAGACCAGCGAAGACGTCGGGAATGCCGATCCGGAGGAAGAGAGCGGTCACATTCTCATCACTTGGGTTTCCCCACATCTTCATCTGCTTCCAGTACGTCTCGAACAGCGGGTCGGTATTGAGACGCTGGTATCTATGCCTGGCCTCAGCCTTGAAGACGTCCTCAACGAAGCTTTGGAGAACCGCGCTCAAGAGGACGATGCAACTTCGATTGAGCGCCGCCCCAACGCGCTCGGCCTGTTGGCTTCCTGCGTTCGACGCCAGCAACCTGGGCGCGCCCCTGCCACCGCCGTGAAGGGCTTTCCGGGCGGCGATAATCTCATCGATGTAATGCAGTTGAAGTGGCATTGAGTCCCCCGACCGTCATGCGAGCTGAAGTGTACGCCTCGGACGGCGGTTCCATGTCCACTTGGACATGAAGATCTCGACCGCTTGTCCTCCTACACGTCCAGGCCGTCAAACCGTGTCTTCCACTTGTAGGTGCTGGCATCGCTGACGCCACGTTTCCGGCACTGCTCCGCGACCGGTACGATGGCCTTATGCTCCTTCAGGAGCCGATAATCTGCTCTTCTGAAAAGCGACTGCGCTTGATGCTCTGGTCCTCTCAGTGGGCCAGAACGAATTTTAATACTCGATTAGCAACGTCAACCAGCCCATCGAGCTCAACGGTAAGTCTGAGTTTAGGGTCATCTTCGGTCGCATCCCGGAACAGCGAAGCGTTACTATCATTAGACAAAATAACGGAACGAAGTTTCGGTGAGATCGTCGTCACCATACTCGTCAAGGATACCGCCGACCCGCCGGGCGAAGGACAAGGACACCGGCCATTTCCCCCGGATATCCGCCGTGTTCCAATTCATCCGAGTGAGGTTCAGAACATCTTGCGCGGCGGCGACGGCGCTCTCTGCACCGAGACAGCGCACCTCGAACGGCTGAGGCACATGCGGGCCCGGGTAGGTGCCGAGTTCCGGCATGAAGCCGGAGGTGAAAAGGTAGGATCGGTCGCTGTTGACCGTGCAGACCGTCCCTACCTTCGGCGGATAAGGGCCGTACCGCAGGAGCCGGAAAAGGCTGGGCACCAAGGTGACCATCGACACGATGGGTGTGTCCTTGAGCGCCGCCGCGAAGCCCGCCTGCTCGGCAACATCGAAGTAGGAAGTTTTGTGCAGCACGACCCGGAGCGGCGCTCCACCTGTTCTCAGCTCGTATTCGGCGAGAACGTTCTGGGCGAGCTCGAACGCCTGTTGCTCGGAGAGGTGCACGTTCCGGCCCTGTTCGGGTTCCACAGGAACGCCGTCTCCGCGGATGGCGAACCCTTCACCGTCGCTCGAGAAGGCTTGAGCCAGGCTGGAACGGACGATGGCGCGCTGCGTCGTTCGGAAGTGATGGAAGCTGATGCCAACAAAGCATGTGTCCGGTCCCGTCGGTGGCAGCCGCCATGGCACGCCCCCGGCCTTGTAGTAGAGGCCGACCGCGAAGTTCCAGGCACGGGTCGCCGGATCCTGATTCTTCACATTGTCGCTGAGTAGGGCGTCCGTGACCAGCTGGATCGGCAATCGGCTCCGTAGCGCGCGCGCCTTGAGCGCCAGCCTGAGGTCCCGCTTCAGGAAGTCCTCGGGCGTCTGCTCGACCTCATCAAGGGTGTCGAACAGGTCTAGCTGACCACTCGGGCGAGCGCGCCGGATTTCCTTGGCGCGCTTACGCTCTATTTCGGTCGCCTTGCGCTCGACGGAGCTGACCTTGCTGAAGACATCGTCGGGAATGCACATCAGCACGATGTCGGGACGGTTCAGGTCGCGCGACGCCAGGCGCGAATGCGCTTCGGCGTAGAGATCGACCACGCGCTGAAAAGCCTGGTAGGCGTCCCCCTGCAAGGCTCGAGCGAGTTCGTCGTGGTTCTCCGAGTTGAGCGCGATCGAGGACGTGTCGGGAGCCACCAGCTTCTTATGAAAAGCCTCCTCGAAGCCGGGAAAAGGCTTCTTGAGCAGGCTGAGTTCACCTAGGATCGGGACCTCCCGACTGCAGCGCTCCAGCCAGCGCCGCGCCGCTCCCACCTGCTCGGCTGGGCCGATGATCCCGACATGGACATGGTCCTTCCGGGCCGACCCGAAGCGCAGGTCGAAAGGACCCGCGGAGAGGAGCCCGACCTTGGGATCGGTGTGCGTGCTCGCGCCGCCGAATTGAAGCCGCGGCGGAGACAGTTCAACGATGGCCAGCTCAATCGACATCGTCGGGCTCACCTTCGCCGGGATCATCCCCGTCCCGGCCCAAGCCCCCTCCGTCCTCTTCGTCGGGCTCGAGCGCGAGCGCTTCCAGCTCGTCGTCGAGCCTCTGGAGGTCCTCGTCGATCTCCGTGTCGCGCTGGGCCAGCTCGTTGAAGGCCGACACGTTGAACGAGATCGTCGGCATGCGATGCGAGAGGAGCACGGACGGGGCGAACCGCGCGAGGTCGTTGTCGGGGCGATGCTCGAGGGCGAACAGGCCCTCGGCCTCGCCGGACAGGATCGCGAGCCAGAACGACACGTCCTGGAGAACACTTGGATTGAAATCGCGCGCCGCGCGCCGGGTGGAGAGCGCGTTGGTCCGCTCCCGGCTAATCGGGTTGCGCAGGCCGTCCCGGGTGAAAGCGTATCCGGGCGTCAGAACGACCGCCCAGTCGCTGCCGAAGCGCAGGACCGAGAAGCTGACTGCCTTGTGCTCGTAGTAGACGATGTCGTCGGAATCGCGCTTCGTGCGCGCCTTGACCACGGTCCGGGTCGCTTTGCGTAGGCGTCCCTGATAGCTGACCTTCAGCTCCGGCTCGTCGCCCCTCGCGAAGTAGGCGCGTCGCCGGTCGTACTCAATCTGTAGACCCTTGGTCTTCAGGTGCTCGAACAGCAGCTCATGAAGCAGCTTCAAGGCGACGGATTCGCCCCCAGGCATTTCGATGAGCTCATTGAAGTCCAACGCCTCGATCTCGCCGGGGTCGAACGGCGTGACCATCACCTCAGCGAGCTCTTCCAAGTCATAGAGGGAGTAGAAGCGGCCGTCGCTCACATGGCCCGGCGGAACCGCCAGACCCTCCGCGGCGCGATAGAAGCTACGGTTGGAACCGGCGCTGGTGGCGGCGTGCCAGACCTTCGCCGGCATGCTCTCGATCGCGATCAGGTTGGAGGAATAGCGGACGGTCTCCTCGGCCATCGGCAGCGCAGTATTAGTGATCTCGTCGACAGCTTCCGGCCGCGCCTCGAGGGTGACCGTGAATCGGGTGTTGTCGGCCGATGGCCCGAAGCTGACTGACCCGTTGTTGTTCACGGTTGCAAGGACCATGTCGGAGAGGCCTGATCCCCGACGGTCCATTTGGCCGCCGCCGTAGAAGAGGTCCGATATGGCGGGGTTTCGATAGCCCTTGATCGGGCTGGTCCGCTCCGCGATCGCGTCCTGGAAGGATTGTCCCGCGACCTGGACCGCGATCTCCTCTATGAGGCCGCCGGGGCTGATGACAGTGATCGACTTGGGTTCGACGACGACCTGGACGGCCTCGTCTCGGTCGTAATCGCGGTGCACGATCGCATTGACGAGCATCTCCTTGATGGCAATGGCGTTGTACGCGTTCACCGTGCGCGACACTTCGGCCTTGAGCCTGAACTGGAAGTTCACCAGCGCCAGAAGGTCGATCAGATCGTCGAGTTGGCTCCAAAGGTTGCCGGTGATGGTCCTCCGGACGGTGAACTCGTCGTCGCGAGCCGTCGGCTCCAGTTCAACGTCCTCGCCGAAGCGGCCCCGCAGCCAGTGGCCAGGGCCCATCGCGCAGAACTCGACTCGGGCCTGAGGGAATTCGACGGAAGGGTTGCGCGAGAACAGCAGCCAACCCGCGAGCGTCGGGGTGACACTCCCACCAACCGGCCGCACTAGGTCGAGCCGGTCGGTCATCTCCTCTACCCAGGCGGCATCGATGTCCCCCGGCCTCCAGAGATCAGTCCGGTCCGCATATTGCCGCAAGCGCGCCTGCAGCAGCGGCTGCTCGAACCCGGACAGGTCGAGGCCGTCGAGCGGCCGCATGTCCGCAGGCATGCCGCCGACGCTGTGGCCGGAAGGCCGACGCGTAGGCCTCGCCCCGGCGGCAATCATGCTGGCCAGCAGATCCTTTTCGAACAAGTCATCGAAACCCCGGATCGGCACGAGCTGGAAGTTGGAGCCGATCGTGGCCGCAAGCTGCTCGACCGAAGGCGAGTGAGGGCCGGCCAAGTCGTTCTCAAGGACGCACCAATAGACGCCGTGCAGGAAGCTGCCCGCCTTGGCCTGAGCTAGGAACAGATCGTTCATGACGGACGCCTCGGCACCCCGATAGCCAACCGTGATGACAGGATGGTCGCGAAGCAACGGCCGCAGGCGTTCGACCAAAAGCGGGTCTAGCGATTGCACCTCGTCGGTCAGGTTCTTATCTGTGTAGTGCTTCACCGATCCATGCAAAAATACGAGCTGTGGATCGTGCGGCGCAGAATTGAACATTACGTAGTCCGCAGGCGTGCTAATGCTGACTAGCCGGTGGGGCCGATTCTGTTGGATCGCTGCCCGTTCGAGGCACCGATCGAAGTTGGTAGTCAAGACGGTCGAAATCCAACCCTGATGCAAGATTTGCGTCAGGGCGACGTACCCCCGTGAAGGCGGTACCTCTGGTGGGTTAATTAGCTTTTCGAAGAACTCTCGACGATCGCTCTTCACTCCTAACAGGTTGTCGATAGCGTCGGGGTAGAGATCGGCAGGGGAGAGCTCCGGCCTGTACCAAGGCTGGGCGGTGAGCCACGGCCAATAGTCGGACCGGCGGATAGTGAAGTCATCCGGATGGCGGCCGTTCTCCTTGCACCACGCCCAGCGCGCCACCTTCTCGACCGTTTTGGCCGCAGCAGGGATGCCGGAAGTGATAGAGGCGCCGGCGCCAAGAAGGAGCACTGGCTCGGAGCTGTCCATCAGTAGCGATCGCAGCCTGGCAGGCGTAGACGTCCGCATGGCGGACGTTCTCCACACTGACCCGGTTTTGGGCACCCCAACTTTATTCATCCACCAGCCCTAGGCGTTATTGCCCTTTACTCGACCGCTCCGAGTCTGCGGATTCGGCGACGTCATTCTTAGGTAACAGAACAGAACGTGAATACGAAGCAAGTCTCGTCGCTTCCAAGCCGTACCGATTGCGGACCTCCACAGCTAAGTTGAGAACGGTCCACCAGCGTTACCGGTCCGAGAAGCTGCCCAAGGGAGGACACGTTAGAATTCGGTTGAGGATCAGCGGCGCCGACAACCACTCGATCGTCGGCGCCAGCAGTCAGCTCTCCATTGCGCCAACAGCTTCCATTGGATGACCTCAGGAAGGCCGGCGCCCGCGCCACAGGGTGGCGGCGCTGCGCGGCATGCCCAAATGGATCCTATGATCGTTCACCTCAAGCCAAGGGCACGACGGCGACCGCTCGAGCGCGCATGCGTGGATAACCACCGATCTGGTGACGGTTTTCGGGATTAGGTGTGACCTTAACCGACTGGATCTTGCAATCCTCCCCGAGTACGGTTGATCTACCGGTCTGGGGGAAAAATGTCCGTCGAACGCGCGCTGAAGGCTATCGACCTTTATTCCGGGATCGGTGGCTGGTCACTCGGACTTCGTCTTGCCGGGATCGAGGTCGTCGCTTCCTACGAGCGTTGGGGACCAGCCAACGAGACCAATTTTAAGAACAACCACCACCAGGCGCAGACGGTGGATATCCGCCGCCTGTCGTTTGCCGACCTACCGGGGGGGATCGACGTTGTGGTTGGCAGCCCGCCCTGCACGGAGTTCTCGTTTTCTAACCGCGGTGGCAATGGCGACTTGGAGGACGGTCTTGAGGACATCATCACCTTCCTCAAGATCGTTGATCACCTGAAACCGAGGATGTGGGCGATGGAGAATGTCCCACGCGTCGCAGCGATCATCGATAAGGAAATGAAGGACGGCGGCCGGCTGCATGCATTTTCCCATTTGGGCATACGGCCCCACATCCTGAACATGGAGGACTTCGGTCTCCCTCAACGGCGGAAGCGCTGCGTGGCAGGGAACTTTGACATGAATCTGCTGCAGGCCTACGTGCCCCGACTGGACCGTTCCACACTCGGAGACGTAATCACTGCACTGAGCCAAGACCCCGTTCGCGATCCGCTATACGGCGTCTCTCTCCCCAAATCACAGCTGGTGGACCACGTTCCCGAGATGCCGCTGAATCCGGAAGAACTCCGGATAAACCGCGCCAACAAGAGGGCCCATGTAGTCTACAACGCCATGCCATTTCCCGATCCAATGGAACGGGCGGTCCGCACCATCACGGCCACCTGCACCCGCGTCTCGCGGGAAAGTATCGTCATCAATCCCCCTGAGGAGCCGGAAAGCGTGCGCCGGCTGACCGTTCGGGAGCGCGCCAGCCTGCAGGGGTTCCCCATCACTTTCCAGTTCTACGGGGCCACCTATGGCCAGAAGCTGCGGATGGTGGGGAACGCGATCCCTCCCGCCTTCAGCTACCTCATGGGCCACGTCTTCCAAGGCACCGAGGCCGAGGTGCTGCCGGTGCTTTCTAGCCATTCCGAGCGTCTTTCGGCACCCAAGCCTATGCCGGTTCTGACACCGCCGCATCAACCAGGCTCCACATACCCTTCCCACCGGAGCTTCCGCTTCGCGATCCAAAGCCTACAGCTGAAGAGTGGGGTCAGGTTTGAGCTACGCAACCGGATCGTGGATAGCACCGCCGATTGGGCCGTTGACTTCTACTTCGGCACCTCAAAGGACATCATTGCGGTGCCGATGGACGGCGCCTTGCTCATCCGATTGTTGAAGGTGGTCACGACGGGTCTGCGTCCGAAGGTTGAAGCCGTGCTTTCGGGCGTTTCTACCTACGTGACCGAAGCAGATATCGAAAACATGCAGCGGGTCTGGACCCACAGAGGCGTGGGCGGCACCCGTCCGTTCATGCTGCTCGACGAACTTGACAGGGCCGGGACGCGCTTGATCGAAGTGCTTCAACCGGAGCCCATGGTGGCGGCCGCGGTTGTCGATGCGGCGATAAGCTTGGTGTTCGGCGACGACAAGCCGTTGGTGGGCTTGGCCAAGCTTGTGCGAAATGCGCCTTTGATTGCGGCGGGTCTCCTTGTCGGATCGACCGTGAATTCGACGATCCGAGCACGCGTCCGCTCAACGGCTGGCCGTTCCGCTATTGCTCGGTCGCACTGAGACCATTCGGGGCGTGACGTGTGGTAGCCTGTTGGAATGGCCGACCGGATCACCACTGCGCAGCGCAGCAAGCTCATGGGACGTATCCGGCGGTCGGACACCAAGCCAGAGCTGGTCATTCGTCGAATGCTTCACGGCCTGGGATACCGCTTCCGGGTCCAATTGAAGGGTGTTCCCGGCCGCCCGGATCTGGCGTTCACTCGGCGGCGCAAGATCATCCAGGTACATGGCTGCTTCTGGCATTTTCATGAGGGCTGTCCGTCTGCTCGGATGCCGACCACGCGCACGGAATTCTGGGCGGCGAAGTTCGCCCGGAATCGAGAACGCGACCGTCGTCTAGAGGAAGACGCTACTGAGGCCGGATGGCAGAGCCTGATCGTCTGGGAATGCGAGCTGAAGGACATTGGGAGGCTGCAGGTCAAGCTCGCCGATTTCCTTGGACCGGCCCGCCTATAGAGCTGATATCAATCGCGGCTAGACAGTTCTCGGGGGCGGAACATGGTGCACGAATTCATCGAAGCAGCTGACGATGAAGCCGTCCGCTACCGGGTCGCGGAGCGGTTCGTCCGCTGGTTGGAGCACCGGGTCCAAGTCGAAGCCCGAGGCGATGAAGTCTCTTTCTCGCCCGTCGACCCCACCGGCCGGTTCTGGCTGGGTCGCCTCGGTCCCAAGGACTTCGTCACCTTGGCTGATGAACGACAGGACCGCCTTGAGCCATGTGCAATCGGGCTGCGGCTGAGACCGGCGGACGCGGGGCCATGGCGCTTCACCGTCCACATCGGCTTCGTGCTCTGGCGCCGGCGCCGGGCTGACGAGGGCAGCGGCTTTCGCTGGGCTTGGGACAAGTCCGAACGCATCGAGGTCTCGCTGGACCTCAACACCCCGCACGTGGTCGGTGACAAGGTGCATGGCGCCGATATCTTCGACACCGCCTTCATAGCGGCGGGCGTCCCATCGCTCTCCGCTGAGATCAGGACGAGGGTTTCAGATCGCGGCGGCTATCCCACCCTGGAGGTGACCTTCGTCAACACCAGCCCCGAGGACGAAGACCTGGCCGATGGTCGGTTCTTCGAAGCGGAGCTGTCGGTTGAAGGTTTCCTCCGCATGCCCTTCGAACTTGAGACCCTGCCTGACAGCTTCCGGTTCAACCGCGACGTGGAAGCCTACGGCATCAACTGTGGCGTCGTCGTTGATGACGATGGTCGCATCCGGACGAGTGACGGCCCGGCCAAGGACCGCGCCCGACCAGAGTTCTGGCCATCGGACGAACCAGAACCGAGCATGGACTTCGATGCGCTCGCCGCTGATCCGGTGACCACCGCTCAAGATTTGCTGCGGATCTTCGGTGCTTGGGGGGACCGAGTCTGGAGCGAAGGCGCATTGGCTGCACGCGCTGCCGGAGAGGGGTGGTCCGACGGGATGCGCGCCGAGGCCGCTAAAGCTCGGGGTGAATTCGAGACTGAGATCAAACGCATCCGCGAAGGCGCTGGGCTACTGGCGACCGATGAGCAGCTTCGGACAGCTTTCCGTCTGATGAATCGCGCCATGGCGATTTCGGCACGCGGGCGGTACACGAAGTGGCGTCCGTTCCAGTTTGCCTTCCTCCTAGCGAATCTCCGTTGCTTGGTCGACCGGGCCGACGAAAGCGGCATTGTCGACATCGTGTGGTTTGCCACCGGCGGCGGAAAGACCGAGACCTATCTGGGACTGCTGCTAACCGCCGCCTTCCTGGATCGGATGCGAGGGAAGCTCTCCGGGGTCACAGCCTGGTCCCGCTTCCCGCTCAGGATGTTGTCCCTCCAGCAGACCCAGCGTTTTGCCAATGCGCTAGCCGCCGCGGAGTTGGTCCGGCGCGACGTTGGGATCACGGGCGACCCGTTCTCCCTCGGCTTCCTCGTCGGCGGCGGCGCCACGCCGAATCGCATCAAGAAGGAGAGCCAGCGGGCGAACGAAGACGCGGACAAGATCGAGGAGATGGAGAACCCCTTCAAGCTCCTGGATGCATGTCCGTTCTGCCGGGAGCGGAGCGTCACCACCAGCTTCGATCGCGCACTCTGGAGGCTGGACCATCGGTGCGGAAATGCCAGTTGCCCTATGGCCGGCGAAGCACTGCCGATCCACGTGGTCGACGATGAGATTTGGAGGTTCCTCCCGACCATCGTCATCGGTACGCTCGACAAGGCAGCCAACATCTCCCGTCACACAGGCATGCGTGGCCTCGTTGGTGCGCCGATGGGCAAATGCTCAAGACCGGGACACGGCTATACCTACGCCAAGCGGACTGAGTTCCCCACTGGCTGCTTGGTTCCGGATTGCAAGGCAGCTTCGTCGGCGTTGCCGATGGCGGCCGATCTCTTCCCGCCGAGCTTTCGCCTACAGGACGAGCTACACCTCTTGCGCGACAGCCTTGGGGCCGTCGATGCGCATTATGAGTGCGCCATGGACGGCATCCAGGAGGAGTTGTCCGGACAGAAGCCGAAAATCCTGGCATCCTCGGCGACACTATCTGGGTACTTGAAGCAGGTAGATGTCCTTTACCGCCGGGAAGCCCGAGTCTTCCCGCAGTTGCCGCCGTCGGATGGCGCAGGCTTCTGGGCGGCGGACTCGGACAGGCTCATGCGTCGATACGTGGCATTTGCTCCTCGCCGTCTGACCGTGGAGTTCGTCGTCGACCGTCTAATCGTGACGCTGCAATCGGCGATCCGCCGACTGGTGCATGAGCCCAATAAGTTATTCGACGAGCTTGGGGTCGATCCCAGCTACGCGGACTTCCTGATCGACTTGTACGGAACCAACGTCGTCTACGGGAATACCTTGCAGGACATCGACGCCGTAGTTCGCTCGTCGGAGACGCAGTACGCCGAGCTCACGCCGCCGCCCAATGTGGAGACCCTGACCGGTCGGACGGATTTCGAGGACGTCCGTAAGACTCTCGACCGGCTTGAGCATCCCGAGGCAGACTTTGATCAGCGCCTCCACCTGATCGCCGCTTCCTCGATGATGTCCCATGGCGTCGATATCGACCGGCTCAACGTGATGATCATGTTGGCCTTTCCGTTGGGCGTCGCCGAGTTCATCCAGGCGACGGCGCGTGTCGGCCGCAGGTGGCCGGCCTTGGTGATCGTTGTGCCGAAGATGACCCGTGAGCGGGACGCAAGCGTCTATCGTGCCTTTCCGCAATTCGTGTCGCACGGAGATCGATTCGTCGAACCGATCCCCATCACCCGTAAAAGCCGCCGCGTCCTCGAAAGGACGATTTCGGGGTTGGAGCTTGCCCGCATCACGCTGGTGCATGAGCCTGCCACGGGAGACCGGATCACCACTATCAAGGCGCTCAACAACGTGGTCCGGCAAAGGCCTGATCTCCTCCAGCAGGATGAGGCGGCGATCGCGGCGGAGCTCGGCTTGACTGAGGACGACGAGTTCATTTGCGACCAGTTGCACCGCTGGTTTGAGATGTTCGAACGCAATATGAGGGAGCCCCCGGCCGACTCCCGGTTCCCATCCGACTTATCTCCGACTGGTCAGCCCATGACCTCGTTGCGGGATGTTGAGGAACAGGCGCCAGTCAAGGGAGACAGCACACGATGAGGGAATATCGCAGTGCGTCCCAGATTCTCTTCGGCCATCTGCCGGAGCAGACGGTTGACGCAGATGGGGGCATCTGGAAAGTCAAGCGCTGGAACGACCCTAAGGCAGAGTCGACGATCGACACGGGTGCCCTCCGGGAGGAGTTGATCCGAGCGGCGTCGCCTTGGCGCGATAACGCACAGGACGGCGGCTTTGTCGATGACCTCTACCAGCAGCGTCCCGTCCGGGTCCGATCGCTCAACAAGGACGAGGGCATCTGGTGCGAACCATTCCCGCGTCTCTATCTCTGCCAGACTTGCAAGCGCCTGCACGATGATCCCATGGGCCGATGCGAATGCGGTTCACGTCGCCGAAGGGGGCAGCTCCCGTTCGTCGGATATCACGATGCCTGTGGGTCCATAAAGACGCCCTACGTCCGGAAGTGCCCGAGGCACGGCCAGAGAGCGGTCCGATTCCCAGGGACAGCCTCGGCTGCGGAACTGATCTTCTACTGCCCCGTCTGCAATGACGTGATCCATCGTGGATTTGGCGCAGCGTGCGACTGCGACCAGGGCGGGGCGCTGTCGTTTACGGTCCACCGATCCGGCACGGTCTTCAAACCGCGCGGCATCAGCATGATCAATCCCCCGAAGCGCGAGATCTTGACCCAAATCGAGCAAGCAGGAGGCGGGGAACGCGCCCTTGAGTGGGTGCTATCCGGGATGGCTGGACGCCGATTGACCGACTCGGCGCCGGCGCAGAGCCCCGAGTCGATCCGACGGCTGCTTGAGGAACGTGGATTCGACGCAGCGACGATCGACGCGATGGTCGCCGCAATGCCCGCTGGGCCTGCCGTTCAGGCGGTTGGGCCAGCCCTTCCGACGTTGATCCGCGGCGTGGCGGAACGGGAAGCTCGACAGATCGCGCTGGCCACGTTCGAGAGCCGTATCACGATCCCGGACCTGCTTGGACGTGCAGAGACTGCGTCTGTGCGGTCGTTGTATGAGACTGCGTACCCTTCATCGCTCGCGCGGGCAGGCTTGGGGCGCGTCGAGCTCATCGATAGGTTCCCTGTTCTAACTGCGCAGTTCGGCTACACCCGCGGTCCCTCGGCAGCCGGTGAGGGGCGGCTAAGGACCTATCGCGATCCGAATGGCGACTACACGGTCTATGGTGAACTCGCCCAGACCGAGGCCTTGTTCCTCCGTCTAGACCCGGTGAAGGTACATGCTTGGCTAATCGAGCTTGGCCTACCTATCGCCCCTGCTAGGGACGCTCGGGCAGCTGCTTCTGCGATCGTCTCGGCCATGGGGCCACCGGAAGCGCCGACGGACATGACCGTCCGGGTGACCGAGCTGGTTCACTCCTATTCCCACGCATTCATCAAGCGCGCTGCCGTGTTCGCCGGGATTGAGCGTAGCTCACTGTCCGAACTCGTACTGCCAACTGCGCTTTCGTTTTTTGTCTATGCGGCGGCGCGGGGTGATTTTGTACTGGGCGGTTTGCAGGCCCTGTTCGAGACCGAGCTCCATCATCTTCTGAACGGCCTAGTCGAGGACGAGCACCGGTGTGCGCTGGACCCGGGGTGCGAAGACACCGGAGCGGCATGCGCGGTGTGCCTTCACCTCGGTGAGCCTTCGTGCCGAATGTTCAACACCGCCCTGTCGCGCAAGGCCTTGGCGGGCGGCGCTGGCTACTTCGACATCACGGCTACGGCCAGTTGACCGCATTTCTCGTCGCTTGGGAGCCGACGACCGCCAGCAGCGACCGCGCCCGGCTGATACCGACATAGGCTTGCGCTTGGTGGGCAGGCCCCTTGTTCTCAGCAAGGGCGAGGACGACCGCGGCGGCATCCAGTCCCTTGAAGCGGGAGATGCTTTCGACCGGCACGCCCCGGCTACCCCAGCGCCCGAAGGAATAGGCGCCGATTGACCTTTCGCGCAGCCGGTTCGCCAAGGCCGCATCCTCGCAGAGCACCACGATGCTGACCGGTGTCAGACCTTCGTCAAGCAGGCGCTCGACCGATGCGATGACGTCGGACTCCCGTGGAGCACCATTGGTGACCCGCCAGATCGGCTGAGGTCCGATGACGCCCCTGTCCTTACAGATCGTAGCAATCGTCGCGGCCACGCGCTCGGCGATCGGCCGGGTGTTCCGCATGTTCCGGGTGAGCTCGTAGACGAACGCATGCCGCGAATCTGTCGACCACGCCCGCGCCCAGATGTCCTGTCGGGGGTCCGCAAACTCAAAGAAAGGAGCGTCCTTGTCTGTGCCGATAAGGCAGCGCAGAGCATCCAGCCATAGCGGCGAGAAGTCCTGCGCCTCGTCCACAACAACCGCGTCGAACGACGTATCGGTCGTGGCGCAGGCTTCAATCAATAGTTCGGGCGCTTTCTGTTCCCACCAGCCTGCATTCCTCTGCGCCGGGACAGGAAGACGGGCCTTAGCAGCCTCGGCCAGACAGATGGAATGGAACGTGCCGGCAGTTAGCGCTGGTGGGGACGCGGTTCGCCGTGCCAAATCGGCGCCTAGCAGCTCGTTGTAGCAGACCAACAGGGTGCGGAAGCCATCCTTCGCCAGCTGCTGCGCCCGGGCGACGGCGAGTATGGTCTTGCCGGTGCCGGCGCCACCGAGGATGAGCCCGCCGCGGCTTGCCCGCAGACCAGCGAATGCCTCCACCTGATCGGCGGTGAACAGGAGCAGTTCCTTCTCGGCCTCTGCGAGCTTCCCAGCGAGATTGGGAGTGACAGATACGGTTGGAGCGAGGAGACCGACGAGCTTCGTCACGTCATGGACCGCGAGCTTGGCCTCCAGGCTCCAGTGTTCAAAACACCTATCGATTGTGGCAGCGATCGCATCTAGATCAGGCTTGGCGAAACTGATTGCAGGAGGGCCCGCCGGGCCGACGTTCGGCAGAGCCGCCATGTGGGGAAACGCCACCGCGTGGCCGATTCGGACCCTTCCAGCCAGACCGCGTTCCTTCAGCCAACCCAGGAGTGCGTGTTTCGAGTCCGTCGCCTGCTCGTATGGGTTCTTGATGTCGTTCCGCTCGCCGCGCCGATTGATTGACGACCAGCGGCCCTCATGGATTTCAATACCCCCACCCTTGACCTCAAGTACGAGCAGACCCCTCTTAGGGTGGAGGACCACGAAGTCGGCTTCGCCGTCACCCTGCCGTCCGCCCCGCCGCGACTGCCAGCTTACGTGATGAAGTACAATCCAATCGTCCGGCAGCCGGCGGAGAGCGATTGCTACCCGACGTTCGGAATCCTCTGACGGTTCTTCTTCCCCAAGTCCGACGTAACGGGCCATCTCAGGTGTCCAGGAAGTCCCGGAGATGTCGGCTCCTGCTTGGATGCTTCAGCTTACGCAGAGCCTTTTCCTCAATCTGGCGAATCCGTTCGCGCGTCACGTTGTATTCGTCGCCGATGCTTTGAAGGGTGCGATCATGATCCAGGCCGACGCCGAAACGCATCCGTAGGATGCGTTCCTCCCGCGGCGTGAGGGTGGAGAGCAGGTCCTTGAATCGTTCCTCCAGCTCGCGTTGCGAGAGGATGTCGAACTGGGACGGACCTTGGTCCGGCACGACCGATAGCAGAGTGACGTCCTCTGCGATAAGCGAGTCGCCCTCGGCGACCTCCGTCGCCTGTACGCGCCACAGCAACTTCATCAAACGCTCACGCTCGATCCCCAATGCATCAGCGAGTTCGTCCTCGGTCGGCGGCCTGCCGTTGGCGAAGGTAAGCTTCGATCGAGCCCGCCGAATCTTGACCAGCTTCTCATGCAGATGCACCGGCAGTCGGACGATGCGGTCCTCATCTGCGATGGCGCGTTCCATGCGCTGCTCGATCCACCACGTCGCGTAGGTCTTGAACCGGAACCCGCGCTCTGGATCGTAGAGCTCAACGGCCCGAAGGAGCCCGATCACGCCCTCCTGCTTCAGGTCATCGGTCGCGATGTACCTGTGTTCACCGCGACGTCGGGCAAGCATCTCCACGTAACGGAGGTTCGACGCGACGAAAGCGCCCCGAGCCATCTCCGCGTCCCGTTTAACACGTCGGACGTAATCCGCGTCCAGACGTGACGTATCGTGTGGTAGCTGGGCTGCAAGCTGGATGCGGCGGCCCAGTTCACGCTCTTCGGCGTGGGTGAGATAACGGACCTTCCGCTTAGAGCCGGCGTACTCGGCTGCGTCGTCGTCGACAGGGACGTCCTCATCGTCTTCGACGATGGCGCAGCCTGCGCCCACTAGATGACCTTCGACCTCGATGCATTCCGCGATGGAAAGCTGCTTGCGGAGATAGGTGCGATTGATGTCACTGCGCTTGAGATGTCCGTCACCCCGTTCGGCGTCAGCAGCGAGTGATTTGAAGACCCGCTCGATGAGATCGGGGCGGACTAGGTCGGCAGATGGCTCGGCGACGTTGGAAACTGCAACGAAGTCGTCGGACGCCTCGGCGGCGTCTTCGTCATCTTCCCATTCCTCTCCGGCCGATTCTTGCACGCCGCCCCCCGCCGGAGGAACAGTGATCAGCGAGTTCCCCCGATTTACTCGTGGTTGTATGAGAGCGCTGGATTACCTGCGAGGCAAGGGCGTTCTTTTCATCGATGCCAAAAACCGGACCTTCCCAAGCGCCGCTATGGGTCAACACCAGCCGGTCGCCAGCCTGCATCGCCCGAAAACCCCATGCGCGCGTTTTCGCCAAACCACCCAATTCGGCAGGGTTTTTCGGCTGCTTTCCCAGCTGGATTTGCCCAGGTCGTGGCGCGCCTCGACGAAGCGGCGCAAAACACCTGTTATTCGTCACCTGGCAACCCTCGCGACAGGTGCAAGACCTTTGGCGAAAGCCGCATCTGATGCTGACCCAAAGGGCATCCGACAGCTGTCGACTTTTCGGTCGGCCAACGAGGTGTCGAAAGGACATCGGATCGTCGCCGATTCTACGTCGTATGTTGGGGTGCGCTGCGAATGACGGACGCGTTCAATCGTCTTCCAAAAAGTCCGTCGACAGGCTCAGTTCCCGCCAGCGCAGCATGGCGTCACAACGTTCGCGATCAGCTTTGAGGATCGCAGCATAGGCGTCGCTGCCAAGGGCCAGTCGTAACGGCGGCTCCCGTGTTGCCGTAAGGGCAAGTATGGCGGCAGCAGCGCGAGCGGGGTCGCCCGGTTGCTGACCGTCATAGTCGCGCTGCATCCGGGCGGCCGCACCGACCACGGCACCATACTCCTCGCGCCCTTGATTGATCCGCGTAGAAGCGCCGGCGAAATCCGTGCGGAAGCCGCCGGGTTCTATGATGGTGACGGAGACGCCAATCAGAGCCATTTCTCGCGCCAGCACCTCCGAGAAGCCCTCGACGCCCCATTTGGCGGCAGAATAGGCTGCCCGCCCCGGCGCACCGATACGCCCACCAACCGAAGAGAACTGGATAATGTGACCAGATCGCTGCTGACGCAGGATCGGGATCATCGCCTTGGTGACGATGATCGTACCAAACAAATTTGTCTCTATCTGTTGCCGGAAATCGGCCAGCGTCGTGTCTTCGACCGAGCCGATATTGCCATAGCCGGCATTGTTCACAACCACGTCGATGCGCCCGAAGTCGGAGAGGGCCGCATCGACGGCCATTTGTGCCGCTGCCGGGTCGGTGACATCGAGAGCGATCGGCAGGATGGATGTACCGTAAGCATGCACAAGATCGTGCAGGGCGTCGGGGTTACGGGCTGTCGCGACCACGCGATAGTTGTCGCGCAGGGCTGCCTCGACGATCGCATGGCCGATACCACGTGTGCTGCCGGTAACGAACCAGACCTTAGACATGTTTGAATGCTCCTCGTTCGAAAGACGAGACTTGTGCGACCCTCGGGTTGAGGGCGGCGAAGGCGAAGGGGAAATCAGGCCCAACTAGGGTGCGAAGCGGGCCGGATCGATAGGCGTCGATGGCCGTGTCATTGGCAACGACGGCGCGCAGTTCATTGATCGGTGCCGCCTCCAGAGCCGGCGCCACGAGTGCCCAGCGCCGATAGCCATCGGGAATGGTCACACCATAGTTGGGTGACGCGTTCGGTTGGGACGCTTCCTTAGGCGCGATCAACCCGAGAGCCATCCCCGGCGCCAGAACAGCAGCGACGCAACCCAGCAAGATGATCCTCCTGCTTTTCATGGCCCTTCCTTTTACAGCTGCGCCACATCGAGGATCGCCTGTGCAAAGGGCTGCGGCGCCTCCTGCGGAAGGTTGTGGCCGATGCTGCCGGTAATCAGCCGGAACTGGTATTTGCCCGTGAACTTCCCGGCATAGGCGGCAGGCTCGGGATGTGGCGCGCCGTTCGCGTCGCCCTCCATGGTGATGGTGGGTACGCCTATGGAAGGGAAGGTCGCGAGCCTTGCCTCGATGTCGTTGTACCTAGTCTCTCCGGGGGCGAGGCCGAGCCGCCAGCGATAGT
>NZ_JANTHZ010000003.1 GCF_024752355.1 Ancylobacter mangrovi | reverse complement strand
AGGTCGGGGCCAAGGCGGCCTCGCTGACCATCATGGTCGGCGGTCCGGACAAGGCGTTCGAGACGGTGAAGCCGCTGTTCGAGAAGATGGGCAAGAACATCACGCTGGTGGGCGGCAACGGCGACGGTCAGACCACCAAGGTGGCGAACCAGATCATCGTGGCGCTGACCATCCAGGCGGTGGGCGAGGCGCTGCTATTCGCCTCCAAGGCGGGGGCGGACCCGGCCAAGGTGCGCCAGGCGCTGATGGGGGGCTTCGCCAATTCGCGGATCCTCGAGGTGCATGGCGAGCGGATGGTGAAGCGGACCTTCGACCCCGGTTTCCGGATCGAGCTGCACCAGAAGGACCTGAACCTGGCGCTGAACGGGGCGCGCCAGCTGCAGATGGCGCTTCCCGCGACCGCGGTGGCGCAGCAGCTGTTCTCGGCCTGTGCGGCCAATGGCGGGGCGGCGTGGGACCACTCGGCGCTGGTCAAGGCGCTGGAGATGATGGCCAACCACACCGTCATGCCCGACGCCTGACGGGCGATCGATTTCACGGACGATGACGACATTCGGGGGCGCTGGACGCCCCCGAAACTTTTTCCGGCGCACGCTCCGCGCCTCGCGCCAATCCAGCGGCCGCCGGCCTTTTCAGCGCTCGGGCCGCGCCGGATCGGGGCGAGTGGCGCGACATATTTCGATATATCTTGATTTACGATATATCGAGATATATATCCCGTCGCATGAAACACACCGACAACGAACACGACGACCACCCTTCCCACGAACCGCACCACCGCCGCGGCCGCCATCGCGGGCACGGCCCCCACGAACACGGTCATCACGAACACGGTCACGACCGTCACGGCGAAGGGCGCCACGGGCGCGGCCCTGGCGGCCCCGAGGGGCCTGACGCCGAACATCACCGCCCGGAGCGTCACGGCCATGGCCGCCGGCGCCATGGCGGCGACCGGGCCTTCAACTATGGCGAGCTGCGGCTGCTGACGCTGGACATGCTCGCCGAGCAGCCGCGCCACGGCTACGAGCTGATGCGCGCCATCGAGGCGCGGATGGGCGGCAGCTACAGCCCGAGCCCGGGCGTGATCTACCCCACGCTGTCCTGGCTGGAGGACATGGGCTATGCCCGCATCGCCGCCGAGGACGGGGGGCGCAAGCGCTACGGTCCGACCGAGGAGGGCACCGCCTTCCTCACCGCCAACCGTGCCGCCCTCGACGCCCTGCTGGCGCGCATCGGCAGTGCTGGCCCCGGCTCCCGGCACGGCGACGTGCCGGACCCGGTGATCGAGGGCATGGACTCGCTGAAGCGCGCGCTGCGCCACCGCCTGCGGCGCGGCGATATCGACGAGGCCGCCGCCGGCACCATCGCCGATGCCCTTAACGCCGCGGCGCAAACCATCGAGCAGAGCTGATGGACGACAGGATCGAGGCCGTCCTCGACGTCTATCACGAGATGATCCGACGCGAGCAGGACGAGCGCGAACGGGAGCGGCGGGGCCATGCGCCCCGCCCTGCCGAGGGCGGGATCGACCGCCGGCTCCTCGCCGTCGGCCCGCAGACCGGCCGCTTCATCAACCTGCTGGCGCGCAGCCTGAGCGCACCGGCCATCCTCGAGCTCGGCACCTCCTACGGCTATTCCGGCATCTGGCTGGCCGAGGCCGCGCGCGCCTCCGGCGGCCGGCTCGTGACGATGGAGGCGAAGGACTACAAATCCGCCTTCGCCCGCGAGATGTCGGCAAAGGCGGGCCTTGCCGAGCATGTCGAGTTCCGCGTCGGCGACGCGGTGGAGATGATCAGCGATCTGCCGGCGGGGCTCGACTTCGTCCTGCTCGACCTGCCCAACCAGCTCTATTTGCCGGCCCTCGAGGCGTTCGCCCCCAAGCTCAATCCCGGCGCCATCATCGTCGCCGACAATATCCGCCCGGGACGGCGGGACGTCGCCGCCTATCTCGACGCGGTGCGCGGCCGGCCCGACATGGCGAGCCTGCCGGTGCCGGTCGGCAACGGGCTGGAGATCAGCCGCTTCAGGGCGTTCGAAAGCTGAGGTAATGCCGCGCGGAAAGGCAAGATTTCCCGGCCGCGTGACCTGCCCCAACGTAGCCCATGTGAACGCGAATTAATGTGACTATGACAGGGTTGCTGGGCAACATCATGCATCGTCAGCGGCGAACACGGTCCCCTAATGTCGGCAAGAGATGACTCCCCTTCGCGCGGTCGAGCGATCGTCCGCTCGCTGCTGCTGCTCGTCGGCCTCGCCGTGCTGGGCGCCGGCTTCTTCGTCTGGCGCGAGAGCGCCGCGCGCGCCGCCGCCCCGAACCCCGCCGCCGCCCGGCAGGCGGCGCCCGTCCCGGTCACGGTGGCCACCGTCGCCCGCCGCGACATGCCGGTGGTGCTGAGCGGCCTCGGTACGGTCCAGGCCTCGCAGACCATCAACATCCACGCCCGCGTCGACGGCACGCTGCAATCGGTCGACTTCACCGAGGGCCAGGACGTCAAGGCCGGCGACGTGCTCGCCAAGCTCGACCCGCGCCTCGCCGAGGCCTCGCTCGGCCAGGCGCAGGCGACCAAGGAGAAGGACACCGCGCAGCTGCGCGGCGCCGAGGCCGACCTCAACCGCTACACCGAGCTCGCGCAGAAGGACTTCGCCAGCAAGCAGCAGCTCGACCAGCAGCAGGCGACGGTCGACCAGCTCAAGGCGACCATTTCCGCCGACGACGCCGCCATCCGCAGCGCGCAGACCACGCTCGGCTACATGACCATCACCGCCCCGGCCGACGGACACATGGGCATCCGCCAGGTCGACGCCGGCAACATCGTCCACGCCACCGACAGCACGCCGATCGCCGTGCTCACCACGCTGAAGCCGGTGGCGGTGGTCTTCACCCTGCCGGAGAAGAACCTCGGCGCGGTGCAGCGGGCGATGGCGAAGGGCCCGCTCACCGTCGTCGCCCGCGGCGAGGACGGCAGCGCGCTCGGCACCGGCACGCTCGCCGTGGTCGACAACCAGATCGACACCAGCACCGGCACGCTGCGGCTCAAGGCGATCTTCACCAACCAGGACGAACGCCTGTGGCCGGGCGCCTTCGTGCATGTCGACCTCACCGTCGACAAGCTGAAGGACGTGCTCGCGGTCCCGGTGGCCGCGGTGCAGCGCGGACCGGACGGGCTGTTCGCCTGGGTCATCGACACCGGCGACAAGGCGACCGTGCGGCCGATCGAGACCGGACAGGTCGCGCGCGGCTTCGCCAAGGTCGAGAAGGGGCTGACGGAAGGCGAGCGCGTCGTCACCGACGGCCAGTACCGGCTGCGCCCGAACGCGCATGTGGCCGCGACCGACGCCGGGCCGAAGGAGGAATTATCCTCGGCCGCCGCGCCGGCGGCGCCGTGAGCGCGCGGCCATGAACATCTCGGCCCCCTTCATCCAGCGCCCCATCGCCACCTCGCTGCTGATGGCGGCGCTGGCGGTGCTCGGCGTCATCGCCTACCAGCTGCTGCCGGTGGCGCCGCTGCCGCAGGTCGACTTCCCCACCATCCAGGTCTCGGCGAGCCTGCCGGGCGCCAGCCCGGACACCATGGCCTCCGCCGTCGCCTCGCCGCTGGAGCGGCGCTTCGGCCAGATCGCCGGCATCACCCAGATGACCTCGACCTCGACGCTGGGGTCGACCTCGATCACGCTGCAATTCGCGCTCGACCGCGACATCGACGCCGCCGCGCAGGACGTGCAGGCGGCCATCACCGCCGCCCAGCGCCAGCTTCCCGACGATCTCTCCACCCCGCCGAGCTACCGCAAGGTGAACCCGGCCGACGCGCCGATCATGATCCTCGCCGCGCGCTCCGACACCATGCCGATCACGGCGGTGGACGACTTCGCCGACAACGTGCTGGCCCAGCGCCTGTCGCAGGTGCAGGGCGTGGCGCAGGTCATCATCGGCGGCGAGCAGAAGCCGGCGGTGCGGGTGCAGCTCGACCCGGCCCGGCTCGCCGCCAGCGGGCTGACCTTCGAGGACGTGCGCTCAACGCTCGCCGATTCCACCGCGCAGGCCGCCAAGGGCGCGATCAACGGCGCGGTGCGCAGCTTCACCATCGCCGCCAACGACCAGATCGTGAAGGCGTCGGACTATGACGACGTGATCCTCGCCTATCGCAACGGCGCGCCGATCCGCGTGCGCGACGTCGGCCACGCGGTGGAGGGCCCGGAGAATGTCGACGTCGCCGCCTGGAGCACCGACAAGCGGGCGGTGGTGCTGCTGGTGTTCAAGCAGCCGGGCGCCAACGTCATCGAGACCGTCGACGCCATCAAGGCGACGCTGCCCAAGCTCGACGGCATCATCCCCGCCGGCATCACCATCGACACCATCGTCGACCGCACCACCACCATCCGTGCCTCGGTGGAGGACGTGCAGTTCACCCTGATCCTGACCATCGCGCTGGTGGTGATGGTGATCCTGCTGTTCCTGCGCAACATCCGCGCGACGCTGATCCCGGCGGTGGTGGTGCCGATCTCTCTCGCCGGCAGCGCGGCGGTGATGTACGCGCTCGGCTTCAGCCTCGACAACCTGTCGCTGATGGCGCTCACCATCGCCGTCGGCTTCGTGGTCGATGACGCCATCGTCGTGGTCGAGAACATCGTGCGCCACATGGAGGAGGGCGAGGCGGCCTATCCGGCGGCTCTGAAGGGCGCGCGCGAGATCGGCTTCACCGTATTGTCGATCAGCATCTCGCTGGTGGCGGTGTTCATCCCGCTGCTGCTGATGGGCGGCATCGTCGGCCGGTTGTTCCGCGAATTCTCGCTCACCGTCACCGCCGCCATCGCGGTCTCGGCGCTGGTCTCCCTGACGCTGACGCCGATGCTGTGCTCGCGCTTCCTCAAGCCCCCGCGCCACACCCATGGCCGGGTCTACCGCTTTGTCGAGGCCGGCTTCGACGGGCTGCTCGGCTTCTACGAACGCACGCTCGCCCTTGCGCTGCGCTGGCGCTTCTTCACGCTGATGGTGTTCTTCGCCACCATTGCGCTCACCGGCTGGCTGTTCGTGGTGGTGCCCAAGGGCTTCTTCCCGACCCAGGACATCGGCGTCATCACCGGCCTTTCCGAAGCGGCGCAGGACATCTCGCCCGACGAGATGAAGCGCGTGCAGCAGGCGCTCGGCGCGGTGATCGCCAGGGACCCGGCGGTGGCCGCCTTCGGCTCGGTGCTCGGCGCCGGCGGGGCGAAGACCTCGAACACCGGGCGCTTCTTCATCGCCCTGAAGCCGCGCGACCAGCGCGACGCCTCGGCGCTGCAGGTCATCAACCGGCTGCGCCCGAAGTTGCAGCAGGTCACCGGCGCGGCGGTGTTCCTGCAGCCGGCGCAGGACATCAATGTCGGTGGCCGCATCTCGCGTGCGCAGTACCAGTACACGCTGACCGACGTCGACCTCGCCGAGCTCGACGAATGGGCGCCCAAGCTGCTGGCCAAGCTGCGCCAGATCCCCCAGCTGACCGACGTCACCAGCGACCAGCAGGGCAGCGCGCCGCAGGTCAAGATCACCATCGACCGCGACCGCGCCGCCCGCTTCGGCATCCAGCCGGCGGTGATCGACGCCACGCTGAACGACGCCTTCGGCCAGCGCCAGGCGACGCAGTACTTCACCCAGCTCGATTCCTACTCGGTCATCATCGAGGCGACGCCCGAGCAGCAGAAGCATATCGGCACGCTGGACGAGATCTATGTGAAGTCGCCGACCACCGGGCAGGCGATCCCGCTCTCCACTCTCGTCAGCCTCGACGCCAAGGCGGTTGGCCCGCTCTCGGTCTCGCACCAGGCGCAGTTCCCGGCGGTGACGCTGTCCTTCAACCTGAAGCCCGGCGTCTCGCTCGGCGAGGCGGTCGCCGCCATCAACACCGCCTCGGCCGAGCTCGGCGCGCCCTCCACCATCGGCGGCAGCTTCCAGGGCAGCGCGCAGGTGTTCCAGAGCGCGCTGGCGAGTGAGCCGGCGCTGATCGCAGCCGCGCTGTTCGCCGTCTACATCATCCTCGGCGTGCTCTATGAGAGCTACATCCACCCGCTCACCATCCTGTCGACCCTGCCCTCGGCCGGCGTCGGCGCGCTGCTGGCGCTGTGGGGCGGCGGCTTCGACCTGTCGGTGATCGGGATCATCGGCATCATCCTGCTGATCGGCATCGTGAAGAAGAACGGCATCATGATGGTCGACTTCGCCATCGCCGCCGAGCGCGAGCGGGGGCTGGGGCCGGAGCAGGCGATCGCCGAGGCCTGCCGGCTGCGCTTCCGCCCGATCCTGATGACGACCATGGCGGCGCTGCTCGCCGGCGTGCCGCTGATGCTGGGAAGCGGCACCGGCGCGGAGCTGCGCCAGCCGCTCGGCTACGCCATGGTGGGCGGCCTCGCGCTCAGCCAGGTGCTGACGCTCTACACGACGCCTGTGGTCTATCTCTACCTCGCCCGCTTCCAGACCTGGCTGGCGAGCCGGGCCGAGGCGGGCACCGGCGCCGGGGCCGGAACCGTGCCCGCCGAATAGCGGCCTCGCTGGCGGCGGCCGGTCAGCCGCGCCGGGCCGGCTTCAGCAGGTCGGCAAGGCCGACCCGGTGCAGCATCTCGGCGCGCAGCCGGTCGAGCACCGCAAAGCCGACATCCGCGCCATCCCCGGTCGGGTCGTAATGGACCCGGAACGGGCGCGTGCCGAAGGGCGCATCCACCACCTCGACGATCCGCCGCGCGACCCCGCCCGCATCCGCGTCCTCCGGCACGATGGCGGCGAAGGCCTGCTGCACCTGCTCGCCGAAGCACTTGTAGGGCCCGGCCTCGTAATCCGCGAGCCGCGCCTCGTCCACCGGCCGGCCGGAATGGGCGAAGTGGTTGGTGCCCTTGGTGAAGGCGCCCGGCACCACGATGGTGGTCTCGATGCCCCAGCGGCTGAGCTCGCGCGCATATTGCACGGCGAGCGCGTCCATCGCCGCCTTGGCGGCGAAATAGGGCGCGAGATAGGGCGGCGTGCCGCCCGCCGAGCTGGAGCTCGACACCCAGACCAGCAGCCCCTGCCCGGCGGCGCGCATATGCGGCAGCGCCGCCCGGTTGACGCGCTGCGTGCCGAGCACGTTGACGTCGTACTGCTCGGCATATTGCTCGGGCGTGAAGCTCTCGGCCGGGCCGAACATCATGTGCCCGGCATTGTGCACCAGCACGTCGATCCGTCCGGCCTCGGCGATGATGCGCTCCACAGCGGCCTCGGTCGACGGCCCGGACTGGACGTCGAGCTCGACCGGGCGGATGTCGGTGTCCGGCAGGACGGCGAGTTCGCCCGCATTGGCGGCGTTGCGGCCGGCGACGTCGCGCATCGAGGCGTAGACGGTGTGGCCGGCGCGGCCGAGCGCTTCGGTGGTCAGGCGGCCGAAGCCGCTGGAGGCGCCGGTGATGAGAATGATCTTTTTCGACATGGCGTCATGCCTTTCCGATCCTGAAATCGTGGGGTTGAGCGGGTGGCGGTGCGGGCGGGATCAGATGATCCCGCCATTGGCGCGCAGCACCTGCCCGTTGATCCAGCCACCATCGGGGCCGGCGAGGAAGGCGACCGTATTGGCGATGTCCTCCGGCTGGCCGAGCCGCTCCAGCGGGGCGAGCTTCGCCAGCGCGTCGACCGCCTGCTGCGGCTTGCCGTCGAGGAACAGCGCCGTGGCAGTGGGCCCGGGCGCGACTGCGTTGACGGTGATGTTGCGCCCGCGCAGCTCGCGGGCGAGCACATGCGTCAGCGCCTCGATGCCAGCCTTGGTGGCGGCATAGACGCCGTAGGTCGGCTGGTAGAGGCCGACCACGCTGGAGGACAGGTTGATGATCCGCCCGCCCTCGCGCAGCCGCCGCGCGGCGAGCCGCATGGTGTTGATCGGGCCCTTGAGGTTGATCGCGATCTGGCCGTCGACCAGCGCGTCGTCGGCCTCGGCGAGGGTGGCGAGGCGCATGACGCCGGCATTGTTGACCAGCACGTCGACGCCGCCGAACGCGGCTTCCGCCGCATCCCACATGCGCGCCACCGCCTGCGGGTCGCTGACGTCGGCCTGCGCGGTCAGCGCGTGCCCGCCGGCCTTCTCGATCTTCGCCGCCAGCGCCTCGGCCTCCCCGGCCCGGCCGGCATAGTTGATCACCACCGTATGGCCGTCGGCGGCCAGCCGCTCGGCGATGGCCGCGCCGATGCCCCGGGACGCGCCGGTCACCAGGGCCACCCTGTTCTCGTTCGACATGGTGCTTCTCCTCTTGCTGCCGCCACCGTGGCGACGCGCCTGATGTGCCATCTGGCGGGTTGAAGATAATCGGGCTAGGATCGCCATTACTGTTCAATATGAACGAACAATCGATCCATGGACCGGCTCGACGCCATGCGCCTCTTCATCCGTATCGTGGAGCGGCGCAGTTTCACCGAGGCCGCGCACGACACCGGCGTGCCGCGCTCCACCGCCACCACCGTGATCCGGCAGATGGAGGAGCGGCTCGGCGTACGGCTGCTCCAGCGCACCACCCGCGCCGTACGCCCGACCCTCGACGGCGAGGCCTATTATCGCCGCTGCCTCGCCATCCTCGACGACATCGAGGACGCGGAGGGCGCCTTCGGCGGCGCCGAGCCCACCGGCATGCTGCGCGTCGATGTGCAGGGAACGCTGGCGCGCCATTTCCTGATGCCGGCGCTGCCCGACTTCTTCGCCCGCCATCCGCGCATCGAGCTGAGCATGAGCGAGCGCGACCACTGGGTCGACCCGGTGCAGGAGGGCGTCGACTGCGTGCTGCGCTACGGCGCGCTGCCCGACAGCGACCTTGTCGCGCGGCGCGTCGCGATGCTCGAGCGCGTCACCTGCGCCACGTCGGGCTATCTCGCCCGCTACGGCATCCCGGCGAGCATCGACGATCTGGCGAACCATCGCCTCGTCGGCATCCGCCGGCTCAGCACCGGCAACCTGGCGCCGGTCGAGTTCCAGGTCGAGGGCGGGCTGCGGCGGGTGGAGATGAAGGCGCCCTTCTCCGTCACCGGGCCGGAGAGCTACCTGCTCGGCGTGAAGCTCGGGCTCGGCCTCGCGCAGGTGCCGCGCTTCCACATCGAGCGCGACCTCGCGAGCGGGGCGCTGGTGCCTCTGCTCGAGGACACGCCGCCGCCCTCCGCGCCGGTCTCGCTGCTCTATCCGCGCAGCCGCCAGCTCTCGCCGAGGGTGCGGGTATTCCTCGAATGGGCGGCCCGCCAGTTCGCCCGGCGCGAGGGGACGGGCGGGCACGAGCCGGCGTGAGGCCCGCGCTCAGATGGTGATGCGCCCCGTCACCAGCCCGTAGAGGCCGAGCACGGCGCCCGCCGCCACCGCGCCGAACAGCAGCAGCTCCGCCGGCGTGAACACCGCGTGGCCGCGCTCCTTCTGCGCGATAGCGAACAGCGCCGTGCCGGGCGCATAGATCACCAGCGACAGCAGCAGGAACTTCAGCCCGCCGGCATAGACCAGCCCGGCGGCGTAGAGCGTCGCCAGCCCCGCCCGCACCAGATCGACCCGCCGCCCGCGCGGTTTGAGCTCGTAGCTCTCTCCGCTCCAGGCGAGCTTCAGCGCATAGGCCGCGACCAGCAGATAGGGCAGCAGGATCATGGAGGAGGTGAGCTTCAGCGCCAGCAGGAACGCCTGTTCGGCGAACAGCGTCATCACCAAGAAGAGCTGGATCAGGATGTTGGTCAGCCACAGCGCGGCGAAGGGCACGCGGTTGCGGTTCTCGGCCGAGAGGAAGGCCGGCATGCTCTCCATCCGCGCCGCCGAGAACAGCACCTCGGCGGCGAGCAGCGACCAGGCGAGATAGGCGCCGAGCACCGAGACGATCAGCCCGATGCTGACGAACACCGCGCCCCAGCGCCCGACCACCGCCTGCAGCACGCCGGCCATGGACGGGTTGCGCAGCGCCGCGAGGTCGGGGCGCAGCAGCACGCCATAGGACAGCATCGTCACCATCACCAGCAGGCACAGCACGCCGAGGAAACCGAGCAGCGTGGCGAGGCCGACATCCTCGCGCCGGCGCGCAAAGCGCGAATAGACGCTCGCCCCCTCGATGCCGACGAACACGAACACCGTCACCAGCATCGTGCCGCGCACCTGCGTGAACAGGCCCTCCCCTTCGAGGCCTGGCCCGCCGAGGAAATTGGCGGCGAAGACGTCCGCCTTGAAGCCGAAGCCGACGAACACCAGGAAGACGAGGATCGGGATGATCTTCGCCACCGTGACGATGGTGTTGAGGCCGGCCGCCTGCTTCACCCCGCGCAGGATCATGAAATGCACGGTCCATACGCCGACCGAGGAGACCGCCACCGCCGCCACCGTGTTGCCGTCGCCGAAGATCGGGAACAGCGCGCCGAGCGTCGACTTGATCAGCACCCAGTAGGACACGTTGCCGAGGCAGCAGACGGTCCAGTAGCCGAGCGCCGAGAGAAAGCCGGGATAGTTGCCGAACCCCGCCTTGGCATAGGCGTAGACGCCGGAATCGAGCTCGGGCTTGCGCCGCGCCAGCGTCTGGAACACGAAGGCGAGCATCAGCATCCCGCCGCCCGCGATGGCCCAGGCGACCAGCGCGCCGAGCCCGCCGGTGACGCGCCCGAAGGTCTGCGGCAGCGAGAAGATCCCCGCCCCGACCATGGAGCCGACCACCATCGCGGTCAGGGTCGGGAGGGCGAAGCTCTGCCGGGCGGGCTCGTTCATCGGGACCTCTGGAGCGGGGAATCGGGCGCGGCCCGCCCGCCCTGCGGCGAGGGTAGCCGCGTGGCGGGTCGGCGGGGAATCGCGCCGGGCGTGGCGCCGTGGACGCCATCAAGCATAGCGCGACGACACGCCGACGCACCCCCGCCGCCGGTTTTCCACCGCATGCACCCTCTTCCGGCGAGGAGAGAGCGCCGCCGCGCTCAGTAGTCGACCGGGTCGCGCACGATCGGGCAGGTCATGCAGTGGCCGCCGCCGCGCCCGCGGCCAAGCTCGGAGCCGTCTATGGTGATGACCTCGATGCCGGCCTTGCGCAGCAGCGTGTTGGCGTAGGTGTTGCGGTCATAGGCGAACACCACGCCCGGCGCGGCGCAGACGAGGTTGGCGCCGGAATCCCACTGCGTGCGCTCGCGCATGTAGTCGTTGCCCCCGGTCTCGACCACGCGGATCTGGTTGAGCCCGAGCGCCTCGCGTACCGTCTCGACCAGGCCCTTGTCCTTCGACAGCTCGATCCCGCCATTGCCGTCCGGCCGGTAGGAGAAGCACTCGATCTTGTCGACGATGTCAGGATAGAGCAGCACGCAGTCGCGGTCGGCGAAGGTGAACACCGTGTCGAGATGCATCGCCGCGCGCAGCTTCGGCATGGCGGCGATGATGACGCGCTCGGCCGCCCCCTTCTCGAACAGCGCCCCGGCGAGCTGGCTGATCGCCTGGCGCGAGGTGCGCTCGCTCATGCCGATCAGCACGTTCCCCTTGCCGATCGGCATCACGTCGCCGCCCTCGAGCGTGGCGAGGCCCCAGTCCTGCGTGGGGTCGCCCCACCATACATTCACCTTGCCGGCGAAGTCGGGGTGGAACTTGTAGATCGAGGTGGTGAGGATGGTCTCCTCGTGCCGCGCCGGCCAGTAGAGCGGGTTCAGCGTCACCCCGCCATAGATCCAGCAGGTGGTGTCGCGGGTGTAGAGCGTGTTGGGCAGCGGCGGCAGCAGATATTCGCTCACCCCCGCCGCGTCGCGGATCAGCGCCAGCGTCTCCCCGCCGATGGTGTCGGGGAACTCGTAGGTCGACAGCCCGCCGATCAGCGTCTCGGCAAGCTGGCGGTTCGGCAGGCCCTCGAGATAGGAGCGCACCTCGTCGACGAAGCCGAGGCCGATCTGGTTGGGCACCACCTGGTGGTCGAGGATCCACGCCTTGGCCTCGGGGATCGCCACCGTCTCGGTGAGGAGGTTGTGCATCTCCACCACCTCGATGCCGCGGTCGCGCATCTTGGTGGTGAAGTCGAAATGGTCGCGCTTGGCGACGTCGACCCACAGCACGTCGTCGAACAGCAGCGCGTCGCAATTGCTCGGGGTCAGGCGCTGGTGGGCGCGGCCGGGGGCGCAGACCATGACCTTGCGGAGCTGGCCGACCTCCGAATGCACGCCGAAGGGGGTTTCCATAGTGAAGGCTCCTGATCCGTCCTGATGTCAGGGAGTGATGAGGCCGGTCGCGAGGCCATAGGCGCCGATGGCGCCGCCGAGCAGGGTGACGGCGAACACGGCGAGTTCGACCGGCGTGAACAGCCGCGCCCGCTGCTCGCGACGGGCCCAGAAATAGAGCACCGTTCCGGGCACGAAGAGCACGGTCACCAGCAGCACGTATTTCAGGCCGGCGGCGACGAACATGAACAGCGTGTAGACCACCGCGATCCAGGCGAAGACCTGGTCGCGACCGCGCTCGCCCGGCGTCGTCTCGTAGCCGACGCCGCTGCGCGCCAGCAGCACGCCATAGCCGGCGACGAGCAGATAGGGCAGCAGCGCGGTGACGCTCGTCATGTCGAGCATGACGTTGAAGGCGTCGCGCGACCAGTAGGTCGAGATCACGAACAGCGAGACCACGATGTTGGTCAGCCACAGCGCGTTGGCCGGCACGCGGTTGCCGTTCTGGGCCGCGAACAGCCGCGGCATGTCGTTGGACCGCGCGGCGGCGAACAGCACCTCGGCGCAGATCAGCGACCAGGCGAGATAGGCTCCGAGCACCGAGACAAGCACGCCGATCGAGATGAACACCGCGCCCCAGTGGCCGACCACCAGCTCCAGCGCGCCGGCGAGCGAGGGGTTGGCGACGCCGGCGATGTCGGCGCGCGGGGCGGTCGCGTAGGGCAGCAGCGTGATCGCCACCATCAGCCCGGTGACGGCGACGAAGCCGAGGATGGTGGCGGTGCCGACGTCGGCGCGCCGCTTGGCGTAGCGCGAATACACGCTCGCTCCCTCGATGCCGAGGAACACGAACACCGTGATCAGCATGGTGTCGCGCACCTGCGCCACCAGCGTCTTCTCCGGCATGCCGACGCCGCCGAAGAAGTTCTCGGAGAACTGGGCGTAGTTGAAGAAATAGATGAAGGCGAGGATCGCCACAATGATCGGCACGATCTTGGCGATGGTGACGATGGTGTTGATGAAGGTCGCCTGCTCGACCCCGCGCAGGATCATGAAATGGAAGGCCCAGATGCCCGCCAGCGAGACGATGATCGCTGTCGCCGAGGTGCCGTCGCCGAACAGGCCCGGGAAGAAGCGGCCCAGTGTCGAGGAGATCAGCACCCAGTAGAAGACGTTGCCGAGGCAGCTTCCCAGCCAGTAGCCGAAGGCCGACAGGAAGCCCATATAGTCGCCGAAGCCGGCCTTGGCGTAGGCGAACACGCCGGAATCGATGTCCGGCCGTTTCTCCGCCAGCGCCTGGAACACCCGCGCCAGCATGTACATGCCGGTGCCCGCGATCGCCCAGGCGATGATGGCGCCGAACGGGCCCGTCGCGGTGGCGAAGCGGCCCGGCAGGTTGAAGATACCGGCCCCGACCATCGAGCCGACGACCATGGCGGTGAGGGTGGGGAGCGGCAGCTTGTCCGCCGAAGGATCGGCCATGTGCGCCTCGTTCGGCAAGGAAGGAGCGTGGTCGGTCCACCTATAGACCAGCGGCAATCACAAGAAATGGGTAACGCATCCCAATTGTTTGCCTGTAATCCCAATTTACGTCATTGTCACGCCGTTCTTCATGCTGCAATTGCGAGAAGATCTGGAATAATTAGTATCAGAGATCGCATGCAATCAACATATGGCCGATTAGTTCGATTCTGATAATTACCCTGCGTAATTATCAGGCCACGCCCGGAAATTCACGTCGTCGCCTAGGCGGCGAGCATGCGCAGCAGGTCGGCGAGGCTCGGCATGTCGGCGCTGGCGAGGCCGGCACCGCGCCCCCCGCCCGGCGGCAGTATGCCGATCCGCCCCGCCTCGCGCGCCGCCTTCGGCGACAGCCCGAACTCCTGCCGGAACGAGCGGCTGAACACCGAGGCGTCGGCGAAGCCCCACTGCTCGGCGATGCGGTTGATCGGCCGCCCGTCCGCCGTGTCGAGCAGGGCGTGGCGGGTCTGCATGAGGCGCTGGCGGCGCACATAGCTCGATATGCCGCCGAGCGGCTCGAACAGCCGGTAGAGCCGCGAGCGCGATACGCCGAGCTCGCGGCAGATCGCGTCCGGGGAGAGGTCGAGCTCGGCCAGCCGGCGGCGGATCAGCCGCCGCGCCCGCTCCAGCAGGGCGAGGTCGATCGGCGCCTGCGCCGCTGCACGCCGGTCGGCGGACGGGCTCGCGCAGGCGGCGACGAAGCAGCGCAGCGCCTCCACCACATGGTCGAGCCCGGCCGGGTCGAGCTCGGGCAGCCGCCGGTCGAGCGCCAGCATCATGTCGGCGAGCAGCGCCCCGGCGGCGCCCTCGAGCGGCACGTCCAGCATCTCGTCGAGCATGGAGGAGGCGAACAGGTCGCGCGGAATGTAGAGCGCGAGCGCGCCGTCGTCGGGCATCTGCGCGGCGAGCGGGCGCGCCAGCGAATGGATGCGCGGGCGCATCGCCGGCTCCCGGTGCACCGCCTGGCCGTCGACGAAGCGGCAGGGCAGGATCACGTACCAGTGGTCGAGAACCGCCCGCTCCCAGTGCTGCCAGCGCAGCGCGTGCCCCCGGCCCGGCAGGGTGGTGCTGGTGAGGACGAGCTTGCCGAGCGGCCAGATCCGCTGCGAGACGTCGAACGCGCCATCGTCGCCGGCGACCGGCCGTATGTCCTTGATCGGCTCATAGGCGGCGCGGAACGCCTCGAACTGGTCGTCCGGGCGCAGGTCCGTGGTTGCGAACAGGATCGGATGCACGAGCTTCGTTCGACCGCTGGCTGCCGCGAAGGCCGGATCGGACCTTCGTCGTACATACGCGCTCGCACGCGCCCGCGCCGGGTTCCAGAGGGGCGTGACGACTGGATATAGCCGGTGAAGAAGCGCAATAATGCCGGGCACCGCGCGACGGGCGGATGCACGCCCTGCGCAGCCGCGCGGCGGCAGGGCGGTGCGGAAGGCGACGCAGGGGCCGATGGACGAGCGACGCAGGCTGGAACTGGACTTCCGCGCCGTGCGCTCCGGGCTCGGGGTCGGCGAGTTCGTGCGCTCGGCCGAGGTGCTCGGCCCGGTGGAGGACGTGTTCCGCGCCCGCGAGCACGGCTACCGCCGCATCGACGACTTCACGCTCCTGCACCTGCTGAACTTCGAGGCCGGGCAGCCCTACAGCCTGCGCATGGAGCGGGCGGACCTCGTCTGCATCCAGGCCACCATCGCCGGGCGCTACAATCGCTGGATCGGCCAGCGCATGGACCTCGTCAGCCCGCATCTGATGCACATCAGCAATACGCCGCTCTCGGTCTCCGACACCGAGGAAGGGGCGCGGCTGCGCGGCGTGCTCATCGTCTGCGAGCGCCGGCATTTCGTCGAGCACTACCGGCTGAATCTCGAGCGCGTGCCGCCCGCCTACCGGCCGATCTTCCTGTCGCGCGAGGGAACGCCGGAGGTGCTGACCCTGCCGCTCTCCCCGCTCGGCATCGGCCTCGTCGACCAGCTTCTCTCCTGCCGCTATGGGGAGCCGCTGCGCGGCATCTTCGTCGGCGCCAAGACGGTGGAGATCATCTGCGACGTGGTCGCCCAGCTCAACCGGCTCCAGCCGCGCGCGGCGCCGCGCCTGCTGGGCGAGCGGGCGCGCGCCGAGGCGATCGAGAGCGCGGCCGAGATCTACCGCCGTGAGATCGGCGCGCCGCCGACCATCGAGCAGCTCGCCCTGCGGGTCGGGCTGAACCGCAACGAGCTCACCTCCGGCTTTCGCGCGCTGTTTGGCGTCACGCCCCACGCCTATGCGCAGATGCGCCGCATGGAACGGGCGCAGGAGCTGCTGCACGAGGGCGCGCTCTCCATCAGCGAGGTCGCCCGGCGGGTGGGCTATGAAGGCTATTCCAGCTTCGCGCGCGCCTATCAGGCCCATTACGGCCGCGCCGCCGCGCCCGCCGACGCCCCGCCCCGCCGCCGCGCGAGAGGCGACGAGCGCCCCTGAGGCAGCGGACGGGGATCAGCGGATCGGCATATGCGCCGTCTCCGGCATGTGTCGGATCACCGCGAGGCTGGTCAGCGCGGCGGCGATCACATAGCCGGCCGGCGCCAGCGGGTCGTCCACCGCCTGCGTCAGCCACACGGCGATGAACGGGGCGAAGCCGCCGAACAGCGCCGCCGCCACCGCATAGGCGACCGACGACCAGCGCGAGCGGTCGGAAGTGGCGAAGAGCTCGGCGGCGACGGCGGGCCCCGGCCCCGAATAGAGCGCGATGGCGATGCCGAACAGAAGCTGGACGCCGACCACCAGCGCGAAGCTCGGAAAGGCGAGGACGCTCCACAGCGCCGGCACCACCGCCACCAGCACCAGAAGGCACGAGGCGGCGAGGAACGGGCGCCGCCCGTAGCGGTCCGACAGCCGGCCGACCAGCGGCACCAGCAGGACGATGGCGGCGGTGCAGATCGTGTTCGACCAGGTGGCCTCGGCCGCGCTCAGCCCGGCATGCTGCTGGGTAAACAGCGGCATGTAGACGAGGAAGATATAGTAGCAGACCGTCCAGTGCATGGTGAAGCCGAGCAGCGTCAAGCCCGGCCGGCCGACCCGCTGCAGCAGCGGCGCCGCCGCCGGCGCCCTCGCCCGGCGATAGGCCGGGGTCTCGTCGATGCCGGTGCGCAGCCACAGCGCGACCACGCCCAGCGCGCCGCCGAGCACGAAGGCGAACCTCCACCCGCCCGCCGCCAGGCTCTCCGCCGGCAGCGTCCCCGCCAGCAGCGCGGCGACGGCGCTGGCGAGCCCGCTGCCGAGCGCCACCGACACCGACAGGAAGCTGGTGGAGAAGCCGCGGCGGCCCTCGGGCGCGGATTCGAGCAGGAAGGCGTTGGCAATGCCCCACTCCCCGCCGGCCGAGAAGCCCTGCACCATCCGCGCCGCCAGCAGCAGCACCGGCGCCAGCGGCCCGATCCGCTCATGGGAGGGGATGAGGCCGATCGCCAGCGTGCCGGCCGCCATCAGCCCCGCCGCCAGCAACAGCGCCGGCTTGCGCCCCCGGCTGTCGCCGAACCCGCCGAGCACGAGGCCGCCGAGCGGGCGCATCACGAAGCTGACGCCGAACACCGCCAGCGTCGCGAGCAGCGCGGTGTGCGGCGATTCCTCGGGGAAGAAGGCGCGCGACAGGTAGAGCGCGAGCAGCCCGTAGATGACGAAGTCGTACCACTCCAGCACGTTGCACAGCATGACGCCGGCCAGCGCCCGCCTGCGCCGCGCGGCGGCCGTATGCGCTTCATCCGCGTGCGCACCGGGCGCGTCCAGCGTCGTGGAACTGTCAGGCGGGAGTGCCTGCGGCGTTACCGGCATGGCGCCCCGATCGGAAAGAGTGTGCCGGTTTTATTGAACCACACGCGCGGCAGGTGGAAAAGGGAGCGAGCGGCGCGGCTCGCCCCGCCCGGGCGGCGCGCACGGGCGAAGAAGCGCCGCGCGGCTCCCGGCCACCTGCCAGCTTTCCCAAGTTGTCATGAAATCCTGATCCTGTGCCGGGCATCCCAAAGTGCCGGTTCTACGCGATAACGCGCTGGCGGCGACCGTCATGAATGTTGCAAACCCTGCGGTGTTTCATGATGGAATCTCGCGGTTCGACTGGTCGCACGCGATCGGCGTGGGCGGACGGGCGGCGAGGACGACGACGCGAAGCGCCCGTTGCTTGAATCATGTTGCGATGCAGCATGCGCGGCGATACCGTGGCGCAACCCTGTCGGGAGGCCGATCCGATGCCGCGCCAGACGCCTGCGACCCCGCCGCGCCGCCCCTCCCGGGCCGGCCGCTCCCCATCCAGAACAGCGACCGCCGAAGCCGCGCCGCCCGCCGCCTCGATCCCGGCCGCGCCAGGCGCGAGCGCGCAGGACACGCCTTCGCCCGCCGGCAAGGGGCCGCGCGCGCCGGTGCTGGTCGACCTCGCGCTGCAGGGCGGGGGCGCGCATGGCGCCTTCACCTGGGGCGTGATCGACCGCCTGCTGGAGGAGGAATGGCTGCGTATCGACGGCGTCTCCGGCACCTCGGCCGGGGCGATGAACGCGGCGGTGATGGCCGACGGCTATGCCGCCGGGGGCGCGCCGGGCGCGCGCGCCGCGCTCGACGCCTACTGGCGCCACGTCGCCGACGCCGCCCGCTTCAGCCCGTTCCGGCGCGGGCCGCTCGACGTGTTGCTTGGGCGCTGGACGCTCGACCACTCGCCGCTGTTCCTCGCCATGGACCTGATGTCGCGGCTCTATTCGCCCTACGACCTCAACCCCGCCGGCACCAACCCGCTGCGCGCGGTGCTGGAGAAGGCGATCGACTTCGAGCGGCTGAAGACCTCTCCGGTCAAGCTCTTCATCACCGCCACCAATGTGCGCACCGGGCGCGGCCGGGTGTTCCGCAACGCCGAGATCACGCCCGACGTGCTGCTGGCCTCAGCCTGCCTGCCGACCCTGTTCCAGGCGGTGGAGATCGACGGCGAGAGCTACTGGGACGGCGGCTATGCCGGCAACCCGACCATGACCCCGCTGGTGCGCGACCTGGAATCGGACGACACCATCCTGGTGCCGATCAACCCGATCGAGCGCGCCGGCACGCCGCGCACCGCGGCCGAGATCCTCAACCGGCTCAACGAGGTCTCGTTCAACTCGGCGCTGCTCAAGGAGCTGCGCATGATCGCGCTGCTGCGCCAGGTGGCCGATCCGGGCAATAGCGAGGGCGCGCAATGGGCGCGCATGCGCATCCATCTGGTGCGCAACGACATCATGGGCACGCTCGGCTACTCCTCCAAGCTCAACGCCGAATGGGAGTTCCTCTCCATGCTGCGCGACGAGGGACGCAAGGCCGCCGACGCCTTCCTCGCGGCCGACGCCGACAATATCGGCAGGCGCTCCTCGGTCGATCTCGACATCTTGCTGGAAGGGGTGTGAGCGATGGGGCTCCTCGGCATCCTCCTCGGCCTCGGCCTGCTCATCTGGTTCGCCTATCGCGGCTGGAGCGTCCTGCTGCTGGCGCCGCTGGCGGCGCTGATCGCCGCCTTCCTGTCCGGCGAGCCGCTGCTCGCCAACTGGACCCAGACCTTCATGGGCAGCGCGGCGAGCTTCGTCGGACAGTTCTTCCCGCTGTTCCTGCTCGGCGCGCTGTTCGGCAAGCTGATGGAGGACAGCGGCTCGGTCACCGCCATCGCCGAGTTCATGACCGGCACGCTCGGCGCGCAGCGCGCCATCCTCGCCGTGGTGCTGGCCGGCGCCATCGTCACCTATGGCGGCGTCAGCCTGTTCGTCGCCCTGTTCGTGCTGGCGCCGATGGCCGAGGCGCTGTTCCGCGCCGCCGACATTCCGCGCCGGCTGATGCCGCCGGCGATCGCGCTCGGCACCTTCACCTTCACCATGATGGCGCTGCCCGGCACGCCGGCGATCCAGAACGCCATCCCGATGCCGTTCTTCGGCACCACGCCCTTCGCCGCGCCGGGGCTCGGCATCATCGCCTCGGCGATCATGCTCGGCTTCGGCCTGTGGTGGCTCTCGCGTGCCGAGGCGGGCGCGCGCCGCGCCGGCGAGGGATTCGGCGCGAGCGCGGCCTCGGTGAACGCGGCGCTGGACGACACGGTGCTGCGCGAGCGCGCCACCACGGCGCGCGAGTTCGACCCGGCCGAGATCGCCCACGGCCATCTCAGCGCCGAGCGGCCCTCCATCGCCCTCGCCGCCCTGCCGCTGGCGCTGGTGATCGTGGTCAACCTGCTGATGTCCTTCGTCATCCTGCCGCGGCTCGACTTCGCCTTCCTCGGCGAGGAGCGCTGGGGAGGCATCACCTTCTCGGCGGTCAGCGGCGTGTGGTCGGTGGCGGTGGCGCTCATCGTCGCCATCCTCGCCACGCTGGCGATCAACCGCCACCGCCTGCCGAAGCTGCGCGAGACCATGGATGCGGGCGCCAACGCCTCGGTGCTGCCGATCTTCAGCGTGGCGAGCCTGGTCGGCTTCGGCGCGGTGGTCGCCGCCCTGCCCGCCTTCGCGCTGGTGCGCGACTGGGTGCTCTCGATCGGCGGCGGGCCGCTGGTCTCGCTGGCGGTCGCGACCAACATCCTCGCCGCCCTCACCGGCTCGGCCTCGGGCGGGCTCACCATCGCGCTCGACGCGCTCGGGTCGACCTACCTGCAGCGGGCCGGCGAACTCGGCATCGACCCCGCGCTCCTGCACCGCGTGGCGGTGATGAGCGCCGGCACGCTCGACAGCCTGCCGCACAGCGGCGCGGTGGTCACGCTGCTCGCGGTCTGCGGGGCGACGCCGCGCCAGAGCTATCTCGACATCGTCATGGTCGCCATCGTCGGCGCCATACTGGCGCTGGTGGCGGTCATCGCCATCGGCTCGGTGGCGGGGAGCTTCTGAACGCCGCCGCGACGGCGCCTTCCCCGCCCGGCCCGGGACGCGAACGCCGCCCCGGCATCTTCGGCGACGGCCGCCATGCCGCTCGCCGCCGCTTACGGACACCGTTCCCCCCTCAAGGACACGTGCGATGCTCTCACGCCGCTCGCTGCTCGGACACCTCGCCACCGCCCTGCCGGCGGCCGTCCTCCCGCTCGCCGGCGCCGAGGCGCAGGGCGTTCCCGCGCCGCGCTCGGCCCCTCCCCCGCCGCGCCGCGAGCCGCGCCCGGCGCCGCGCCGGGGCTACACTTGGGTGCCCGGCCACTGGAACTGGACCGCGCGCCGCAACTGGGTCTGGGAGCCCGGCCACTGGGAGGAGAACCGGCGCGGCTTCACCTATGCCGGTCCGCGCTGGGTGCTGCGGCGCGGCCAGTGGGTGTTCGAGCCCGGCCGCTGGGTGCGGAGCTGGTAGCGGGCGGGCCGTCCCGCGCTCACTCGGCGGCGGGGTCGTCGGCGTTCTCGGTCACCACCCGGCCGAACTGCTCCACCTGTCCCTGATAGGTGCGGCGCGTGGCCGGGTCGATGACGGCGATCGGCGCGCTCAGCGCCAGCCCGGCCGCCCCGCCGACGGTCTGGCCGACGCCCATCGCCGCCGCGCCGATGCGGTCGCCCAGGCTTATCTGCGAATCCGTCACCGTCTGGCCGTTCACCAGCCGCTCGCCGATCAGCCGCACCACCTCCGGCGAGGAGGCGAAGCGGCCATGGTTGAGCGCGTCGCCGCTGCGCATGGCGGTGAGGTCGATCACCACGATGCCGGACTTCTCCAGTTCCCGGTAATACTGGTCGGCGTCGATCAGCCCCAGCCGGTCGACGCCGCCGGCGATGCGGCGCGACACCCGGAGCGCGCGGTCGTCGCGCGAGACGAACAGGGTGAAATGAGCCTTCGGCGTGTTGAGCGCCTGCCACTGGGTGGCGAACACGTCGACGTCGACATCGGGCGAGGCGAGGATGACGTTGCTGATCTTCGCCGGCAGCTTGCCGCGCCGGATCGCCATCTGCCGCAGCCCCTCCATGGCGAGCCACGCGCCCATGGAATGGGCCATGATGGTCACGTCCTCGACGCGCGGATCGCTCGCGACCTGCCAGACCGTCTCCTCGAACGCATCGCGCGAGAAGATGGTGCTCTCGCGGTCGAACAGATAGTCGAACACCCGGGCGCGCGAGGGCCAGGTGAACAGCACCGGCGCCACTTCCGAGCCGGAATCGTGGACGATCTGCGCGAAGCGGTAGACCGCGTCCTCGAAACGGTTGTTGAAGCCGTGCACGAAGATCATCACCCGCCGGCTGGGCGGCAGGTGGCCGTCGAGCCAGCTCCGCGCCGCCTTCTCCCCGTCGAGCGGCTTCACCGCGAGGGTGGCGAAGTCGGTCTGCGGGTTGGCCGGCAGGCTGCGCGGCCACTGCACCTGGCCGACCTCGCGCCGGCTGTCCGGCGGGATCGAGATGGTGAAGGCGCTGAGCGAAATCCCCTTGCCGCGCTCGCCGGTGTAGCGGATCGCCTTGTCGGTCGAGGGCGCGCGGGTGGTCGCGACCAGCATGTCGACCTTCGTCGCCTCCGGCACCGACGCCTCGACCGGGGTGAGCACCCCGACCGGGCGCCCGGAACATCCGGCGCACAACAGGCCGGCCAACAGGACAACGACCAGACGCATTCCGCCTCCGCCGGCCACGCACGAGCAAAGGTGAGCAATATCGTGCCCGCCGCGCCCTGACCAGAGGGCGACGACGCCGCATATCCCCTGCCCGCGCGTCACGGCGGTGCCCTGATATGGAACGGGGCGGCTCAGGGCAGGGCGAGCAGCGCGCCCAGCGCCAGCACGATGGCGAGCAGCGCCAGCCCCGCCACCGGCCATGCCCGCATCGCGGCGTCGAACCACTCGACGCCATGGCCGAACCGGCGCACCGCCGGCCCGGCGCGCTCGGCCAGCACGGCGATATCGCCTTCCGGGATCGCCGGCAGCCGCGCGCCCCAGCGGGCGAGGCCGGGCGCCAGCAAAAGGCCGAGCAGGATCGGCCATGTCGCCTTCCACAGCGCCGCGGGCGCCAGCACGCCGGCGAGGCCGCCGCCGGTCGCCTGCGGGAACAGCGCCCAGGCGACGGCGAACGAGGCGAACGCGGCGACCAGCCACGGCACCACCATGCCGGCGGGTGCGCGGTCCTGCGGGCGCGCCTTCGAGATGCCCGCCAGCAGCCGCAGGAAATGCAGCATCAGCAGCGTGCTGCCGGCGGCGGAGAGGGTGGCGAGCGTGCCCGTCGCGCCTTCGCCCAGCACAGCCTTGGCGGCGTATTTGGCGAGCGCGCCGCTGGTGAAGGGCAGCCCGGCGAGGCTGAACGCCATCACCGCCATCACGCCGAGCACGAGCGGGCGCCGGCGCGCCCCGGTGGCGGCGACGACGCCCACGCCCATGAACAGCGCGCCCTTCACCAGCAGGTGGTGCAGCCCGTAATAGGCGGCGAGCCGGGTCGCATCCGCAGCGCCGGCCGCCATGCCGGCGCCGATGATGGCGGCGACGAGCCCCATCTGGCTGACGGTGGAATAGGCCAGCACGGTCTTGGGGTTGCGCTGGGTGATGCCGACGCCCACCCCGTAATAGGCGGTGAAGAGGCCGAGCGCGGCCAGCGCCGTGCCCCAGTCCGGCGCCGCCCGGTCGAAAGGCAGAAACCGGATCAGCCCGATCACGCCGGCCTTGACGACGATGCCGCTCAGCACCGCCGAGGCCGGCATCGGCGCCACCGGATGCGCCAGCGGCATCCATATGTGCAGCGGCACCAGCCCCATCTTCAGGCCGAAGCCGAGGATCAGGAGGGTGAGCGTCGCCGCCCGCCAGGGCGAGCCGTCGAGCATCGCCACCGCGTCGGCGATCAGCGGGTTGCCATTCGGCCCGGCGGTCGCCAGCAGCACGAAACCGAACAGCAGGAACGCCTCGCCGAGCAGCGCCAGCGCCATATAGGCGAGCCCCGCCCGCTCGGCCGCCGGCGTGCCCTCATGCGCCACCAGCCCGTAGGCGGCGAGGCTGACCAGCGAGAACATCAGGTAGAAGCTCGTCATGTCGGCGACGATGAAGACGCCGAGGCTGCCGGCGAGCGTCAGCAGCCACCACACCGCGAAGCCGGTGTGTCCGGCCCGCGCGCCCATATAGCTTCCGGCATAGAGGCCGGCGCAGCTCCACAGCAGCGACGCGCCGCCGAGCAGCATCGCGCCCGGCGCGTCGAGCGCCAGCACGAGGCGCAGCGGCGCCGGCGCCAGCAGCAGCGATCCGCCGGGCGCAAGCAGCGCGGTCGCCAGCCCCGGCAGTGGCGCCAGCGGGAGGAGCGCGAAGACGCGGCGGCGGAACGGCGCCAGCAGGCAGAGCGCGGCAAAGGCGAGCGGCGTCGCGAGCGTGGCGGCGAGCAGGGCCCCGGACAGCGTCATCGCCTCCCCCTCACGGCAGCGCCACGCCCGCCCGGCCGATGGCGAGCAGGTCGAAGGGCTGGAGCGGCACCAGGCCGAGCGCGACCGCGCACAGCGCAAGGGCGAGCGCCGCCAGCTCGCGCGAGCGCGCCACCGGCGAGGTGACGATGCCTTCCGGCGGCGGCGCCATGGCGCGCTTGAGCACCCGCGTGACATAGGCGGCGGCGAGCAGCCCGCCGACGCTGATCACCACCGCGATCCACCACGCCCCGCTGAGCGTCGCGGCGCTGAGCAGCAGCAGCTTGGCGATGAACCCGCCGCTCGGCGGAAGCCCCATCAGCGACAGGCCGGCGAGGCCGAAGGCGAACAGGCTCACCGGCACGGCGCGCCCGGCGCCGGCGAGCTCGTCGATGCGGTCATGGCCGAGCGCCTCGGCGATCAGCCCGGCGGCGAGGAACATCGCCGCCTTGGCGAGCGCATGCGAGACAAGCTGCAGCATGCCCCCGGTCCAGCCGATGGTCGCCCAGGCCGGCACGCCGGGCTCGATGGTGAGCTGGAACATCAGGAACAGGTAGCCGACCTGCGCCACGGTCGAATAGGCGATCATCAGCTTCAGCCGTGCTTGGCGCAGCGCCACCACGCTGCACACCAGGATCGCCGCCGCCCCAAGCATGGCGAGCGCGCGCGCCGCCGCCTCGTGCGAGGCGCCGGGCAGCACGTCGAACCACAGCCGCACGATGATGAAGAACGGCGCCTTCACCACCAGCGCGGACAGCACCGCGCTCGCCGGCGCCGGCGCCCCGGCATGGGCCGGCGGCAGCCACAGATGCAGCGGGAACAGCGCCGCCTTCGCCATCAGCCCGCCGATCATCAGCGCGATCGCGGCGTGGGTGGCGAAATCGGGGTAGGCCAGCTCGTGCAGCAGGCCGATGTCGAGCGTGCCGTAGCGCGCATAGAGCACCGCCACGCCGAGCAGGTAGAGCACCGAGCCGACCAGCGCGAAGACGAGGTAGCGCAGCGCCGCCTCCAGCGTCGCCGCGGTGCCGTCGAGGCAGACCAGCGGCACGGCGGCGAAGGTCAGCAGCTCCAGCGCCACGAACAGGTTGAACAGGTCCTCGCCGACGAAGGCGAGGTTCAGCGCGCTCCACAGCCCCATCAGCAGCGCCCAGAACCCGAAGGCGCGCCGTCCGCCCGGCGCCGTCTCCGCCGCCGCGAATTGCGGGCGCGCATAGAGGGCGACGAGGGCGATCACCAGCGCCGCCATCGCCATCATCACCGCCGAGAGCCCGTCCGCGCGCAGCGCCAGCCCGAGCGGCGGGCTCCAGCCGCCGATCCCGTAGACCAGCGCCTCGCCCGAGCCCACGACGCGCCATCCCACCGCGCCGACGACCGCGACCCCGACGGCGATGGTCGCGAAGGCGAGGCTCGCCGCGTGCCGCACCCGCAGCAGCCCCATCACCGGCATCGCCAGCATGCCGATCACCGGCACGAGGACGGCGAGCACCAGCAGATAGCCGCCGGGGGAGGACGCCAGCGCGTCGCCGACCATCTCAGCGCGTCTCCCGCGGCGGGGCGGCGGCCGGCGCGGCCCCCTCCTCCGGCGTGCCGGCAGCGGCCGCGCGCAGGATGGCGAGGCGCCGGATCAGCGCCATGGCGAGCGCGGTGGCGGCGAAGGCGACCACGATCCCGGTGATGACCAGCGCCTGCGGCACCGGATCGCCCGGCAGCCCGGCCGCCGCCCCGCGCCGCGCCCCGACGCCGAACAGCAGGAAGACGCCGGCCCCCACAAGGTTGAACGCCAGCACCCGGCGCAGCGGCGCGGCATGGGCGAGCACGCCGTGGAGCCCGAGCCCGATCAGCGCCGCGGCGGCGAGGCCGTAGAGCAGCGGCCCGCTCATGTCCGCCGCTCCCCGGTGCCCGGCCCCAGCACGATCAGCGCCAGCATGGCGGCGAGCGAGGCGGTGAGCGCGACCTCGATGACGATGATCGCCGCCTTGGCCCAGCCTTCGGGATAGGCGAGGAACTGCCCCGGCACGAGGAAGCCGGCGAGACCGATGGCGATGAACACCGCTGGCCCGGCGGCGATCAACCCGCGCAGCCTCGCCCCGCCGAGCTCGGGCGGTGCCCGCAGCCCGGCCATCAGCACCAGCAGCCACATGGCGGCGATCAGCGTCGCCGCCTGGAACTTGCCGCCCGGCGCGTCCGCCCCCACCCACAGCAGGTGGACCGCGACCACCAGCCCGACCGGCGGCAGCAGCCGGGCGAGCAGCACCACCGGCCGGCTCGCCGTGCCGCCCGGCGCGGCGGGCGCGCCGCGCCATTCCCCCTCGCCCGCCAGCGACCAGACGCCGATCAACGCCAGCAGCACGACGACCGTCTCCAGCAGCGTGTCGAGGGCCCGATAGGCGAGCAGCACCGCCGTCACCGGGTTGCCGAGTTCGAGCGCGCCGAGATGGGCCACCGCCGCCGCGGCGAGGCTCGGCGCCGGGTCGGGCGCGCCGGCGACGATCACGGCGACGCCGGCGGCGACCAGCGCCGCCGCGAGGGCGAGCAGCCCCCGCAGGAGCGGAGAGCCGGTGCGCGGCACGGCGACGGACACGGCGGCAGAGGCGGCACCGAGCAGCAGCACGCCCGTCAGCGCGCCGATCGCCGCCTCGGTAAGCGCGACGTCGACCGCGCCGAGCCGCACCCAGGCGAGCGCCAGCAGCAGGCCGAGCGCCATGAAGCCGATCACCGCCGAGCGCTCGTCACGCGCGTTCAGGCTGAACAGCGCCATCACCGGCAGCATCAGGGCGAGCACCGCGTCGAGGGTCGCGTTCATCCCTCCCGCCCGCCATTAACGGCGCGCTTCCCGCGGCCGTTCACGATCTGTGCGATCATCTGCCCGGCGATGCCGCCGGCGCCGAGCGCCAGCAGCCAGACCGCGACCAGCTTCAGCGCGCCGCCGAGGCTTCCGGCCTGCGGCACCAGCCCCAGCACGATCAGGCCGAGGCCGAGATTGTCGGCCTTGGTCAGCGCGTGCAGGCGCGAGAGAGCATCGGGAAAGCGCAGCAGCCCGGCCGTACCGGCGAGGAAGAAGCCGAGCCCTGCCGTCACCGCGACAATGGTGAAGATGTCCGCCAGCAGGCTCATGACGAGCGCGTCCCGGCGGCGCTTGCGAGCGCGGCCGCGCCGAAGGCGGCGAGCACCGCCAGCACCAGCGCGACGTCGACGATCGCATCCATGCCCTGAGCGATAGCGAGCAGCAGCGCGACGCCCGTGCCCGCCGTGCCGGCGAGCTGCACCGCCATCATGCGCTCGGCGACGCTCGGCGCGCGCAGCAGCCATATGAGGCCGACCGCCGCCAGCACGACCAGCACGAGCGCGGCCGCGGTCAGGAATTCAGCCATCGGCGCGCGGCTCCCGGATGCGGGCGAGACCGGCCTCGGCGGCGGCGACCTCGCGCGTCACCGGCCGGTCGAGGTCGAGCGCATGGATGAGCACGGTGCGCGCGTCGCGCATTCCCACCGGCAGCGTGCCCGGCTGGAGGCTCAGATAGGCGTGGAACACGTCGCGCGCGGTGCCGGCGGGAAGCCGTGCCGGGCAGGCGACGAGGCCGGGCCGCAGGCGCGAGGCGGGGGCGAGCGCGAGCCGTGCGACCTCAATCCCCGCGCGCAGCGACTGCCCGGGAAAGCGCGCGACGAGCCCTGCGAGCCGCCCCCACGCGATCCGCCCGGGGCCGGACGGCAGCAGGGCGAGGCTGAGCCGGGCCGCCGCCAGCGCGGTCAGCACGCCGACCGTCATCGCCCCCGCGCCGCCGCCGTGCAGCACCAGCCAGAGCGCGAGGAAGGCCGCGGCGCGCAGCGCGCCGTGCCGGAGCGAAGACAGGGGCGAGGGACGTGGCACCTTGGCACGGGCTCCCGCAGGGGCGGCGGCGACCGTCGCCCGGCCGCCGGTGTGAGCTACTGTGCCGAACGAGGCCGGCCCGTGGCAATAGTGCCGACCCATCGTCTTGTGCGCCGCACGCGAATTCTCCGCCTGGCGGGACATCGCGCACAGGATCGGGACGGAACGCGGCTTTCTTCGCCTTTCACCCGTGTATAATGGCGCCGCTCAGTTGCGGCAGCCGGCCGTCGAGGCGCGAGGACGCGCCCGCGATTCCGGGTGCCGAACCGGCGGATCGTCATATCCCCGGGGCGAGGCATGGCGAGAGGACGGAACGGCATGACGACGGCGGCGGGGCCCTGGGCGAGTGTCGTTGCACTCGTCGCGTCTCTTCTTCTCGCGGGCTGCGGCGAGCAGACGGAAGCGGAGGCGCCGCCCCCGCGCCCGGTCCGCGTGATCACGGTCGACAAGGGCCAGGGCGGCCAGCTCGTCACCTTCACCGGCCAGGTCGAGGCGCAGGACCAGGCCGCGCTCTCCTTCCGCGTCGGCGGACGGATGATCGAGCGCAGCGCCAATGTCGGCGACCAGGTGAAGGCGGGCCAGGTGGTCGCCCGCCTCGACCCGCAGAACGCGCTCAACACGCTGCGCTCGGCGCGCGCGGCGCTCACCGCCGCCGAGAGCCAGCTCGTCACCGCGGCCAACACCTTCGAGCGGCAGGACCGGCTGATCGCAAACGGCTTCACCACCCGCGCCAATCACGACGCCGCGCGCACCGCCCAGCAGGCGGCGCAGTCCGCGGTGGACGATGCCGAGGCGCAGCTCAAGATCGCCGAGGACAATGTCGGCTACACCGACCTCGTCGCCGACGCGCCGGGCACCGTGACCGCCCGCGGCGCCGAGCCCGGCGAGGTGGTGCAGGCCGGGCAGATGATCCTCCAGCTCGCCCGCAAGGGCGGGCGCGACGCGGTGTTCGACGTTCCCGCGCAGATGCTTCGCTCGTCGCCGGCCGACGCGGTCATCACCGTCTCGCTCAGCGACGACCCGGGCGTGACCGCCACCGGCCGCGTGCGCGAGGTGGCGCCGCAGGCCGACCCGGTGACCCGCACCTTCCGCGTGCGCGTCGGCCTCGACAACCCGCCCGAGGCGATGCGGCTCGGCGCCACCGTCGACGGCCGGGTGCGGCTTTCCAACGACCCGATGATCGAGATCCCCGCCTCCGCCCTCACCGCGGCCAACGGCAAGCCGGCGGTCTGGGTGGTCGATACATCCAGCCAGACGGTCGCGCTGCGCAATATCGAGGTGGGCAGCTTCTCGCCGGCCGAGGTCGGCGTCGCCTCGGGCCTGTCGGCCGGCGAGGTGGTGGTCACGGCCGGGGTGCAGGCGCTGCATCCCGGGCAGAAGGTCCGCCTGCTCGGCGCGGGGTCGTGATGCGCTTCAACCTTTCCGAATGGGCGGTGCGCGAGCGCTCGCTGGTCATCTACTTCATGATCGCGGTCGTCGGCGCCGGCCTGTTCGCCTATTCCCGGCTCGGCCGCGCCGAGGACCCCTCCTTCGTCATCAAGACCATGGTGGTGCAGGCCGCCTGGCCGGGCGCGAGCATCGAGGACACGCTGCAGCAGGTGACCGAGCGGCTCGAGCGCACGCTGCAGGAGACGCCGAATCTCGACCATATCCGCAGCTACACCCGGCCCGGCGTCACCACCATCTTCGTCGACCTCAAGGACAGCACCACCGCCGCCGAGGTGCCGGACGTCTGGTACCATGTGCGCAAGAGCGTCGGCGACATGCGCCACACCCTGCCGGCGGGGGTGGTGGGCCCCGGCTTCAACGACGAGTTCGGCGACACGTTCGGCCTGATCTACGGCTTCACCGCCGACGGCTTCACCCATCGCGAGCTGCGCGACTATGTCGAGCGGGCGCGCTCGCGGCTGCTCAACGTGCCGGACGTCGCCAAGATCGAGCTGCTGGGCGAGCAGGACGAGCAGATCTTCGTCGAGTTCTCGATGCGCGAGCTGGCGACGCTCGGCATCGACCGCAGCGCGCTGGTCGCCGCGCTGCAGGCGCAGAACGTGGTGCAGCCCGCCGGCACCATCCAGACTGGCGACGAGAAGCTGGCGATCGACGTCACCGGCGCCTTCGGCTCCGAGCAGGACATCGCCAACATCAATTTCGCCGTCGGCGGGCGGATGCTGCGCCTGTCCGACATCGCCACCGTGCGGCGCGGCTATGTCGACCCGCCGCGGCCGATGTTCCGCGTCAATGGCGAGCCGGCGATCGGCCTCGCCATCTCGATGCGCGAGGGCGGCGACATCCTCCAGCTCGGGCACAATGTCGAGCAGGCCATGGCCGAGATCACGGCCGAGCTGCCGATCGGCATCGAGCCGCACCTCGTCGCCGACCAGGCGGTGACGGTGCGCAGCGCCATCACCGAGTTCATGACCTCGCTCTGGCAGGCGATCCTCATCATCCTGGTAGTGAGCTTCATCGCCCTCGGCCTGCGCGCCGGGCTGATGGTGGCGCTCACCATCCCGCTGACGCTGGCCGGCGTGTTCGCCGTCATGTGGCTGCTCAACATCGACATGCAGCGCATCTCGCTCGGCGCGCTCATCATCGCCCTGGCGCTGATGGTGGACGACGCCATGACCACCACCGACGCCACGCTCGGGCGCCTCGCGGCCGGCGAGCGCAAGGAGGTGGCGGCGGTCTACGCGTTCAGGACCTATGCCTTCGCCATGCTGGCCGGCACGCTGGTGACCATCGCCGGCTTCGTGCCGGTGGGCTTCGCCGCCTCCTCGGCGGGCGAATACACCTTCACCCTGTTCGCGGTGGTGGCGGTCGCGCTGCTGGTGTCGTGGCTGGTGGCGGTGCTGTTCGCGCCACTGATCGGCCTCGTCATCCTGAAGCCGCCGAAGAGCGCCGGCGGCGAGCCGGGACGGGTGATGCGGGTCTATCGCGGCCTGCTCTCGGCCGCGCTCGCCGCGCGCTGGGTCACGGTGGCGATCACGCTGGCCCTGTTCGTCGCCGCGGTGCTGCTGATGCCGCTGATCCCGCGCCAGTTCTTCCCCTCCTCCGACCGGCCCGAGCTGCTGGTCGACCTCCAGCTCCCGCAGAACGCCTCCATCTACGCCACCGAGCGGGCGATGGAGCGGCTCGACGCCGCGCTGAAGGGCGATCCCGACGTCGACCGCTGGAGCGGCTATGTCGGGCGCGGCGCCATCCGCTTCTACCTGCCGCTCAACGCCCATCTCCCCAACGACTTCTTCGGCCAGGCGGTGGTGGTGGCGAAGGACGTCGAGGCGCGCGAGCGCCTGCACGCGCGCCTCGTCAAGCTGCTGGCGGAGGACTTCCCCTCGGTGGTGAGCCGCGTCTCGCCGCTCGAGCTCGGCCCACCGGTGGGCTGGCCGATCCAGTACCGCGTGGTCGGCACCGACCTCACCCAAGTGCGCGACATCGCGCTGAAGCTTGCCGAGGTCATCGCCGCCGACCCGCTGACGCGCACCGTCAACTATGACTGGATCGAGCCCGCGCGCGAGATCCGCGTCCATGTGAACCAGGACCAGGCCCGGCTGCTCGGCCTCTCCACCGCCGCCATCGGCGCGGTGCTGAACACGGTGGTGACCGGCGCGCCGGTGACACAGGTGCGCGACGACATCTACCTCGTCAACGTGGTGCTGCGCGCGACCGACGAGCAGCGCGTCTCGCTCGACACGCTGCGCACGCTGCAGGTGCCGCTGCCCGGCGGGCGCACCGTGCCGCTGAGCCAGTTCGCCACCTTCGACTACGCCCAGACCCAGCCGCTGGTCTGGCGCCGCGACCGGCTGCCCACCCTTACCGTCCAGTCCGACATCGTCGAGGGCGTGCTGCCCGAGACGGTGGTGGACCAGCTCGGCCCCAGGATCGCCGAGCTCGCCAAGACCCTGCCGGCCGGCTACCGCATCGAGACCGGCGGCACGGTCGAGGAGAGCGCCTCCTCGCTCGCCTCGGTGCAGGCGGTGGTGCCGCTGATGCTGCTCATCATGCTCACCGTGCTGATGTTCCAGCTCCGCCGCTTCTCGCTCACCTTCATCGTGCTCAGCGTCGCCCCGCTGGGGCTTATCGGCGTGGTGCTGGCGCTGCTGGTCTCCAACCGCCCGCTCGGCTTCGTCGCCATTCTCGGCGTGCTGGCGCTGATCGGCATGATCATCAAGAACGCCGTCATCCTGATCGGCCAGATCGAGGCCGAGCGCGCCGCCGGCAAGGCCGTGCGCGAGGCGGTGGTCGACGCCTCCTGCGCCCGCTTCACGCCGATCATGCTGACCGCCGTCTCCACCGTGCTCGGCATGATCCCCATCGCGCCGACCGTGTTCTGGGGGCCGATGGCGTTCGCCATCATGGGCGGGCTGCTGGTCGCCACCCTGCTGACGCTGCTGTTCCTGCCGGCGCTCTATCTCGCCACCAGCCGCGAACGGCGCCCACCGGCGACGCCCTGAGCGCACCACGCGCCGCCGAAGTCGTCCGCCTAGAGCGGCCCCGCCACCGCGTCGGCGGGAGGTGAGGCCGGCGGCTCCTCGCGGCCCGACAGCAGCCGCGCGATCCAGCGCGTCTCCTCGCCCTCCTCGCAGAAGGTGAGCGCGGCGATCACCAGCGGCACGCCGATGAAGGCCCCGGCCATGCCCCACATGAACGACCAGAAGAACACCGACAGCAGCACCAGGAACGGCGACATGGCGAGCGCCCGGCCCGCCACGCGCGGCTCGATATAGCTGCCGGAGAAGAACTGGATCACGTTCATGGCGACGAACACCAGCACCGCCGTCTCCCACGAGCCGAACTGCGCCAGCGAGAAGAAGGTCGGCAGCAGCGTCGCCACCAGCGGCCCGATGAAGGGGATGTAGTTCAGCGCGAAGGCGATCACGCCGAAGGCTGGCGCGAGGTCGAGCCCGAGCGCCGCCGTCACCGCCCACACGAACAGGCCGGTGAGCACGCTCATCACCGTGCGCACCATCATGTAGGTGCGGAACTTCGCCGCCACCGCCGCGCTCGCGCGCAGCAGCCGGCGCCCCGCCTCGCCCGCTTCGCCGGCGAGCTTGGCGCGCATGATGTCGACCTCGAGCAGGCCGAGCATCACATAGACCAGCGTCACCACCGCGAAGCCGAGCATGGCGTTCAGCCGCCCGGCCAGACCCTGGAACATGCCGATCAGCCAGCCGACGTTGAAGGTGTCCGCCAGCATGCCGGCGGAGTACAGGCCATGGCCCTCGAGCCAGGTGGTGGTCTCGGTGTAGATGGCCTGGAAGCGGGCGGCGTTGACGATCAGCCAGCGCCCGGTCTGGCTCAGCCCCCACACGGTGGCGTAGCCCAGCGCCCCGATGACGAGGATGGTCACCGAGAGGCTGACCGCCATCGCCGGCAGCTTCGCCATGCGCGCCTGCAACCGGGCCTGGAGCGGCCAGACGAGGGCGATGACGAACAGCGCGAACGCCACCGGCGCGATCAGCCCGCGGGCGAAATAGCACGCGCCGCCGGCAAGGACCGCGGCGCAGATACCGAGCAGAATGGAAGTGGCACGCACGCTCATGGACACCTATCGGCCATTGCCTCACCATAGCCGGATAAGGGAAGCGGCGGCACGGATAATCGCCCCGAGGTCGACTTGCCCACAAGGCGGCGCGCGCATCAGCGCCCGCGGGCGTCAGTTGCGCCCGCCATTCGCCTTGATGACCTGTCCGCTCACCCAGCCGCCGTCCGGCCCGGCGAGGAAGGAGACCACGCGGGCGATGTCGTCGGGCTCGCCCAGCCGGCCGAGCGGGATGTCGGCGACGAGGCGCTGGACCATCTCCGGCGAGCGGCCGGCATAGAACAGCTCGGTGCCGACCGGGCCCGGCGCCACCGCGTTGACCGTCACCCGGCGGGAGCCGAGCTCCTTTGCCAGCACATGGGTCAGCCCCTCCACCGCCGCCTTGGTCGCCACATAGACGCCGTGGGCGGGAAGATAGGCGCCGATCAGGCTGGTCGAGAGGTTGATGATGCGCCCGCCGTCGCGCACGCGCCGCGCGCCCTCGCGCATGCCGTTGAACGCGCCGGTGAGGTTGACCGCGACGACGCGCTGGAAGTCGTCGTCGGTGACCGCCGCGAGCGGCGCGATCGCGCTGATGCCGGCATTGTTCACCAGCACGTCGACCGGGCCGAAGACGGCCTCCGCGCGGTCGAACAGATCGGCCACGGCCGAAGGATCGGCGACGTCGGCGCGCAGGGCGATGGCGCTCCCGCCGGCCGCTTCGATGGCGGCGACCACCGCCTCCGCCTCACTGGCGCTGGAAGCGTAGTTGACCACCGTGCGGAAGCCGTCGACGGCGAGGCGGCGGGCGAGCGCCGCGCCGATGCCCCTTGAGGCGCCGGTGACGATCGCGGTTCGAAGGGTGTCGGACATGATGGATGACCTCGTCTTGCATCGGGCATGGGGCGGGCGGCGGGGAGCGGTTCAGGCGATCCGCATCGAGACCTCGACGTCGCCGCCAAACGGCACCGACAGGTAGCCCTGCTCGGGCGAGCGCACGCGCTCGAGATAGTCCGGGCAGAAATCGGCGTTGTCGGCGACCACCAGCGCGCCGGGCCGCAGCCGGTCCTCGACGAGCTTCAGCACCGCGGCATAGAGGCCCTTGGCGCCGTCAAGCAGCAGCAGGTCGACGCTCTCGGGAAGGTCGGCGGCGAGCGTCTCGAGTGCGTCGCCCAGCCGGAATTCGACGAGGTCGTCGAGGCCGCCGGCCGCGAGGTTCGCGCGCGCCCGCGCCACCTTGGAGGGCTCGAACTCGCCGGTGATCAGCCGGCCGCCGCCATTGTCCCTCAGCGCCGCCGCGAGGTGCAGGGTCGAGACGCCGAACGAGGTGCCGAACTCGACGATGCTGCGGGCCCGCGTCGCCCGCGCCAGCATGTAGAGCAGCGTCCCGGTCTGCGGCGAGACGGCGAGCGGCAGGTCCTTCAGGCGGGCGTAGAGGTCGGCGTAGTCCGTGGTGCTGCGCATGAGGCGGTCGCGCTCGGGCACGGTCAGCGCCGACCAGTAGGTGGCGACCGAGGGCGTCGCCGACCAGGCATTCTCGGCCTGCGCGAACAGGTCGGCGATGAGCGGCGCCACCGGCGCCGTGGTCAGGGTGGTCATGGGTGTCTCCGGTTGCAAAGGAATGCGATGTCGTGTTGGGTTAGAAATACGACGAATTACTCGCGTTCTCTATTCGCATTCCCGGAGCGCCCCGTGGCCGACCACCCGAAGCCTCTGATATCGTTTCGAAAACGTCCCCAGCAGGCGCGCTCGGAGGCACTCGTTGCGGCGATTCTGGATGCAGCGACTCAGGTTCTGGCGAGCGAGGGGGCGGCGCGTTTCACCACCGCGCGGGTGGCGGAGAAGGCGGGTGTGAGCATCGGCTCGCTCTACCAGTACTTCCCCAACAAGGCGGCGATCCTGTTCCGCCTGCAGAGCGAGGAATGGCACCAGACCATCGAACTGATGCGCACCATCCTCGAGGATGGCGGCACGCCGCCGCTCGACCGGCTGCGACGCCTGGTCGAGGCCTTCGTGCGCTCGGAATGCGACGAGGCGCCGATGCGCGGCGCGCTCGACGACGCCGCCCCGCTCTACCGCGACGCGCCCGAGGTGCAGGAGGTGATGGCCTCCGGCGACCTGTTGTTCCACCGCTTCATGCGCGAGGCGCTGCCGGGCGTCGGCGAGGCGACGCGCGAACTCGCGGGCGAGGTGATCATCACCACGCTCGGCGCGGCCGCCAAGGAATTCTCGGAAAGCCCGCGCAGCCCGGCCGAGATCACCGCCTATGCGGGGGCGATGGCCGACATGTTCTGCGCCTATCTGAGGGAGATCGAGCGCCGCCCGGCATAGCGAGGCCCCCCGGCCGTCAGTCCCGCCCCGGCGAGGGCATGCGGGCGCCGGTCCAGCGCCGGAAGATGCCGGCGTCGATGCCGAACAGGTCGAGCGCGCGCCCGATCGTGTGGTCGACGATGTCGTCGACGCTCTCAGGGCGCACATAGAAGCCGGGCACCGGCGGCATGACGATGGCGCCCATCTCGGTCACTTGCGTCATCGAGCGCAGATGGCCGAGATGGAGCGGCGTCTCGCGCACCAGCAGCACCAGCCGCCGGCGCTCCTTCAGCACCACGTCGGCGGCCCGGGTCAGCAGGTTGGAGGTCACGCCGGTGGCGATCTCCGACATCGAGCGGATCGAGCATGGGGCGACGATCATCCCGGCGGTCGGGAACGAGCCGCTCGAGATCGCCGCGCCGATATTGTCCACCGAATGGACCACGCTGGCGCGCGCATGCACGTCGGCCACCTTCAGGTCGGTCTCGTGCGCCAGCGTCACCTGCGCCGAGCGCGTCATCACCAGATGGCTCTCGATGCCGAGGCCCGCCAGCACGTCGAGCAGCCGCACCCCGAGCACCGCCCCCGAGGCGCCGCTGATGCCGACGACGATCGGCTTCGTCCCACCGCTCATCCGCGCGCGTCCCTCACACCGGCTCACAGGCGAAGCCGGCGGCGGGGTAGCACCAGGGGCAGGCCTCCTCGGCGCTGCGCCCGAGCGGGTCCCATTGCGCAAGGCTGTCCCACACCGCCTCGCCCGCCTGCTGCGCCCAGGCGTTCAGCTCTCCGAAGTCGACGCCGGGGATGATGCCGTTTTCCATGCGGATCTCGCCGTCGACGATCACCGTGTCCACATCGTCGCCCACGCCGCATTCGACGAGGCTCTTGACCGGGTCGCGCACCGGCCCGTAGCGCAGCGAGTTGCGGCCCGACTGGTCGATGATGACGATGTCGGCGAGCGCGCCCGGCGCGAGGCGCCCGAGGTCGTCGCGCCCCACCGATCGGGCGCCGCCCAGCGTCGCCGCCTCCAGCGCCTGCCCGGCCGTGGCGGCGAGGTAGGTGTGGCTCATCACCTTGCCGAGATAGGAGGCGGTGCGCATGTTCATGATCATGTCGCGCGGATAGGTGTCCGAGCCGATCGAGATGTTCACCCCCGCCGCGCGGTAGCTCTCCCAGCTGTCCAGCGTGCGCGAGCGCCGCACGATGTTGATCGGGCAGTGCGAGATGCTGACGCCCGCCTCGCCCATCAGGCGCAGATCGTCCTTGCGCGCGAAATTCAGGTTCGGGTTGTCGGAGATGAAGTTGCCGTGCCCGATGTTCAGCGTCGGGCGCAGCATGCCGAGGCTGTCCAGCACCTCGATCGGCGTCATCATGTATTCGCGCACGGTCTCGTAGAACTCGATCACGCTGTAGGCAGCGTGGGTCGCCATCGGCAGGCCGAGCTCGTCCGCCGCCTCGCGGGTACGGCGCAGCAGCTCGAGGCTCGCCGTCTCCACCTCGCGCGGCACCAATATGCCGCGCACCCGCCCGCCGGCGGCGCCGTCATTGCGAGCGATCCAGTCGAGCGCCACTTCGAGCCCGTCGAGGCCGAGCTTGTCGTCGCGCACGCGCTTCAGCCGGCCCTGCTCGTCGCCCACCCAGCGCCCGCAATCATAGCCCGGCGCCAGATAGGCGCGGGTGCCGAGCCGGGAGACCTCCGCCAGCAGCGCGTCCTGCACCTTTAGCTGGCTGCCGAACTCGATGAAGGTGGTCACGCCGTTGCGCAGCAGCTCGGCCACGGTGAAGGTGGCGTTGCGCGCGAACGCCGCCTCCGCGCCGGGATCGCCGTGCTTGAGGTAGCGCGCATCCCCGCTCACCGTCGCGCCTTCCTTCGGCACGCTGATCTCAAGGAAGGGCTGGCCGTAATAGATCGGCCGGCCGGTGTCGGAGATCAGCCGGTGCGAGGCGCGGTGGCCCGAATGCACGTGGGTGTCGATGAAGCCGGGCGTGACGAGCTTGCCCCGGGCGTCGATCGTGCGGTCCACCTCGCCCTCGAAGGACGGGCCGACATGGATGATCCGGTTGCCCTCGAACACCACCACCCCGTCGCGCAGCAGCGTGTGGTGGCCCTTCTCATGGCCGACGATCCAGCCGGCTTCGATTTTCGTACGCATCGGACGAGCGATCCTCGGACTCTTCAGGAGGTGGATGTCTCGGAGCAGGCGTCGGGCTTTGCCGCCCCGCCGCCCGCCGCGCCCGCCTGCCCGCGGGCGAAGCGCAGCTGCCAGCCCATCACCAGCACGAGCAGGACGAGGCCGGCGATCTCGGAGGCGTTGTCCGGCACGATCAGCAGCACGCCGCCGGCGAACAGCGCCGCGCGCGCGGGCGTCGACAGCCGGCCGAGCGCGAACCCGCCCGAGGCGGCGGCGGTCGCGCACACTCCGACCACCGCGGTGCCGACCGTGCGCACGATGTCGAGCGCGTCGCCCTGCAGCAGCAGCGAAGGATCGGACACGAAGGCGAAGGGGATGATGAAGCCGGGAATGGCGAGGCCGAACGAGATCAGCCCGGTGGTCCACAGCGAGCCCCCGCTCACCCCCGCCGCGGCATAGGCGGCGAGCGCCACCGGCGGCGTCACCATCGACAGCACCGAGAAGTAGAAGATGAACAGGTGCGCCTCCAGCGGCGGCACGCCGAGATTCTGCAGCGCCGGGCCGACCAGGATGGCGGCGACCAGATAGGCGGCGGCGGTCGGCATACCCATGCCGAACACCAGCGTCAGGAACATCGCCCCCAGCAGCGAGACGAACAGCGAGCTGCCGGCGACGTCGAGCAGCCAGCGTTCGAGATGCAACGCCATGCCGGTGTGCACCAGCGCGCCGACGATGATGCCGGCGACCGCCGAGGGCACCGCCACCTCCGCCGCGCTGCGCGCGCCCGAGACCAGCGCGGCATAGATGTCCTTGAGGCCGAGCCGGGTGACGGGACGCAGCCAGCTCACCACGATGATCGCCACCATGGTCACGGCGCCGACCCGCATCAGCGAATATTGCGAGGTGAGCAGGTAGACCATCAGCACCAGCGGAAGCAACACGTGCCAGCGCTCGCGGAAGCCGCGCCAGGATTCGGCGAGCGGCAGGTCCTTGTTCGGCGCCAGGCCGTGGCGGCGCGCATGGCTGTCGACCAGCACGTAGAGCGAGAGATAGAACAGCGCCGCCGGCACGATCGCGGCATAGGCCACCGTGCCGTAGCTGACGCCGACGATGTCGGCGAGGATGAAGGCCGCCGCCCCCATCACCGGCGGGGCAAGCTGGCCGCCGGTCGAGGCGGTGGCCTCCACCGCGCCGGCGAAATTGGCCTTGAAGCCGGTGCGCCGCATCAGCGGGATGGTGACGACCCCGCTCATCAGGACGTTGGCGACCGCGCTGCCCGACACCGTGCCGAACAGGCCGGAGGAGACCACGCCCGCCTTCGCCGCCCCGCCCCAGGCGCGGCCGGTGGCGCAATAGGCGAGATCGACGAACAGCCGCCCCGCCCCGGAGCGCTCCAGGAACGCGCCGACGATGACGAAGTAGAACACCATGTTGGCCGAGGCCGAGATCGGCGTGCCGAAGATGCCCTGGTCGGACAGCACCTGCAGGTCGATGAAGCGCTTCAGCGACATGCCGCTATGGGCGAGCGGTCCCGGCAGATACGGGCCGGCGAAGACATAGACGATGAACAGTACCGCGAGCGCGGCGAGCACGATGCCGGCGATCCGCCGCGCGGCCTCGACCAGCAGCAGGATCAGCACAATGCCGAACACATAGTCGGAGGTATAGACCGGATCGACGCCCTCGATCCGCTCCGCCACGCGCCCGCCCTGGCGGAAGAAATAGACCGCGCAGGCGAGCGCGAGCAGGGCGCAGACGAGGTCGAGCACCGGCACCCCCTCGCCTTCCTTGCGCCGGCCGGACTGGCCGACCATCAGGTAGACGATGGCGGTGGTCGCGCCGACATGGGCCGAGAGCAGCGAGATCTCGTAGAGCGCCCGGCCCATGAAGACCGGAATGAACTGCACGGCGGCGAGGCCGAGGGCGATCGCGCCCAGCAGCAGCCTCGCGTGGCGGGGAGACAGAACCATGGCTACTGGCCTCCGCTGAGCTTCATTCCGGCGCCTGGCGCGCCTACTTCATCAGGCCGGCTTCGCGGTAGTACTTGGCCGCGCCGGGATGGATCGGGCAATTGCCGTTCAGCGCCGGGTCGGCGGCCATCTTGGGATCGAAGTCGGACAGCGCGGCGTGGATCTTCGGCAGCGCGGCGGCGTTCTCCACCAGCATTTTGGCGAAGGTGTAGGCGACGTCGTCCGGCACGCTCTTGGCGATCAGGATGTTGGAGGCCGCGCGCACCGTCTTCACCGGCTCGGTCTGGCCCTTGAAGGTGTTCGGCGGCACGGTCACGGCCGACCAGCCGTACTTCTCCACCATGCCCTTGATCACGTCGTCCGGCAGCGGGATCATGATCATGTCATTGACGGTGGTGATCTGGGTGGCGGCGGGGTGGCCCTTGGTCACCACATGGGCCCAGCCGTCGGCCTGCCCGTCCTTGATGATCTCGGCGGTGCCCGAGCGCGTGGAGGGCTCGATCATGCCGCCCTTGGCCGCGACGTCGTCCTTGCTGGAGCCCATCAGCGAGAGCACCTGGCGCACCGCCTGCTCGCCGGTGCCGCCGGCCTTGGTGGTCAGCAGGTGGAACTTGTTCTTGCCGTCGACGATGTCCTGCCACGAGGTGACGCCGGACGACTTGGTGACGAAGGTGCCGAAGTAATAGGTGTCGAGCCCGCCGATCAGGCCCATCACCTTGTCCTGCTTCTCGGGGAAGGTGCCGAAGCCGCCGCAGGCCTCCGCCGAGGTGACCGCGAAGCTGATGCCGAGCTCGGCCTCACCGTTCTGGATCAGCTTGATGTTGCCCACGCCGCCGGCGATCGGCAGCACGTCGATGGTGGAGCCCTTGGGCAGCTTGGGACCGACGAGGTCCGCGATGCCGGCGCCGTAATTGTACCAGGCCGAGCCGACGCCCACCGTGCCGAAGCGCAGCTTCACGGGCTCGTCCGCGACCGCGGCGCTGAGGGCCGTCGTGGCCGCGAATGCCAGGCTCATGCAGAAAACGCTCAGTCTGTTCATCGTCTTCTCCTGTGGCGGCCGGAACTGGCCAGTTGCGCGAGGCGATGCGGGGTCAGAGGGTGATTCCCGCTCCGCGGAGGATCGAACGGGCGCGCTCGCGCGCCTCGTCCGGAACGACCAGGCGCTCGGCGAATTCCCGCCCGGAGGGACGGGTGGCGTCGATGCCCATCTTGGTGAGGGTGAAGTCCTTCGGGTCGGAACTCGGGTCGATGATCGCGCCCTTGGCGCCGGGCACGAAGAAGATGTCCTTCTCCGCGTGGACGCGGGTGGCGATGGCCCAGAACACGTCGTTGAGGTCGAAGATGTCGACGTCGTCGTCCACCACGATCACGTATTTTGTGTAGAGCTCGGTGGCGAGCGCCGCCATGGCCGCCATCTGCGGCTCGCCCTCGGCGGTCTTCTTCATCGCGATCACCGCGAGGAACGCGCCGCAGGTCGAGTGCGGCACGTGCACCCCGGTCACGTTCGGCAGGTTGCGGCGCAGCGCGTTGAGGATCTCGCCCTCGCGGGTGACGCAGGAGATGAGGATGTGGTCCTTCGACATGCCGGAGGTGACGCTGTGGAAGAAGGCGTCGCGGCGCATGCGCAGGCGGTGGGCGACGAACACGTTCTGCGTGCTGCGGTACGAGGCGTAGCCGGTGAACTCGCCGAACGGCCCTTCCGGCTCGTGCACGCCGGCGAGGATCTCGCCCTCGATCACCATCTCCGCCCCGGCCGGCGCCTCGAGATCGCCGACCCCGCAGCGGGCGAGCCGGTAGGGCTCGCCGAACAGCGCGCCGATGATCTCGTATTTGCGCACGTCCGCGCCGTAGGCGTAGGTCATCGAGCCCATATAGTGGAGCGGGTGCACGCCGATGGTGATGGCGGCGGGCAGCGATTCACCGCGCTCCTCGGCCCGGCGGTGATACTCGTACATGCGCCGGCGCGAATGCAGCGAGACGCCGAGCCGGTTCTTGTCCTTCAGCATCAGGCGGTGGAACCCGGTCGTGTCGACGCCGGTGAGCGGGTCGCGCGCCGTGACCTGGCCGGCGGTGATGTAGGGCGCCGCGTCGACCGTGAACTGGTAGGGGATGGGCAGCTTCGTCAGGTCGAGCGCGTCGCCCTCCAGCACCACCTCGTCCCACGCGGCCCGCTCCACCACCTCGCAGGGGATCGGGTTCTGGCTGCGGTCGCGGAAGGCGGTCGGCAGCGCCGAGGGCTCGACGCCGAGGCAGGCGGCCAGCAGCCGGCGGTTGGCGGCGACATTGGTGACGCAGGGCATGTCGAAATCGCCCAGCCGGTCGAACATCACCACCGGGCTCTGCCCGGCGCGGTCGAGCTCCAGCACCATCGCCGTCGGCACGAGGCGCGAATCCACCCGCTCGCTCACCCGCAGGAATTCCTCGGGGAAGCGCTCCTGCACCATCGCGAGGAAGCCGCGAAGGCTCTGATCATCCACCCGGTCGGTCACGCTCAAGCACCTCGTCAACTCGTCAGTATACTGACGTTCTTGCCGCCATCCATGCGCGCCACCTTGATCCGGAGCGCCGGGCCGGCCGTCAGAGATCATCAGTTTGCTGACGACTCAGGTGCTTTCAATGCCAAACATTCGGCAGAAGGCGCCTAGAGATTGCGCAGGACCGTCCGTCCCATGCCGTTATTCGACTCCACCAGCAGCGACAGGTGGCGGATGAACTGCGCCCGCTCGGCGGCCGGAAGCGGGGCGATCAGCCGCGTATGCGCGGCATCGAGCGCGGTCTGCATCTCGGCCAGCATGGCGGCGCCCTCCGGCGTCAGGAAGGCGAGCCGCAGGCGCCGGTCCTTGGGCGATTCCTCGCGCCGGACCACGCCCCGCTTCTCCAGCCGCGTCAGCACGTTGGAGGTGGTGGTGCGGTCCATGCCGATCTCGGCGGCAAGCGCCGCCTGGTCGAGGCCGGGCTTCATCCGCAGCACCTGCATGACGCTGGTCTGCACCGGCGTGGTGCCGAAGCGCTCGCACTCCTTCAGGTAGATCGCGACATAGATCTGGTGGAGCCGGCGCACCAGGAAGCCGGGACGCCGGAACAGGCTCTCGCCCTCGATCTTCACATCATCCGACACGCGCTTGCTCCGCTGGACCCGGCCGATCCTCCGCATTCGCCGAAAAGGGCGCGGAATCCAAGCGTTTTCATGCGCCCGGCGCGCCTCGAGGCGGAGACGACGCAACGGAACCCGCGGCCCGATAAATGTGCAGCCCCTCTCGTCGGCGCCCGCTCGCCACGCTGGATCGAGGCGTCGCGCGGGCCGATTCCCGGTCGGCGGCGCGCGCGGGACGTGACGCTGGGGAGTGGCGTTTTACACCTGCGGCGCTCATTCTGCGCCGCGCCGGCCCCGGGGCGCCCGGGAAGCCGCGCCACCACGTCGTGAGGAGGAGCGGGAATGCCCAGCACGATCCATCTGCATCGCGTCCTGGCCACCAGCCCGGATAAGGTCTACCGTGCGTTCCTCGAGCCGGATGCGCTGGCGAAATGGCTTCCGCCCGCCGGCTTCGCCTGCACCGTGCACCATTTCGAGCCCAAGGTCGGCGGCAGCTTCCGCATGTCGTTCCGCAACTTCACCACCGGCGACAGCCACGCCTTCGGCGGTACTTATGACGAGCTCGTGCCGGGCGAGCGCCTGCGCTACACGGACCGCTTCGACGACCCGAACCTGCCCGGCGAGATGCGGGTCAGCGTCACGCTGAAGAAGGTCTCGGTCGGCACCGAGATCGAGATCGAGCAGGCCGGCATCCCGGACGCCATCCCGCCCGAGGCGTGCTATCTCGGCTGGCAGGATTCGCTGCGCAACCTCGCCAGCCTGGTCGAGCCGGACATCCGCTAGGAGCCCGGTCTCCCGGCGCGAACTGCGCGCCGGGATGGGGCCCGCGTTTCCGCTCAGCGCGCGGGGCAGGCGGCGACGCGCCGGCCCTGGCGCTGCGTCATGGCCAGCACCAGCACGAGGCCGGAGGCGGCCGCCACCGCGCCGGCAAGCGCGACCGCCGGATAGCCCAGCCCGCCGCCGATCACCGCCCCGCCCAGCGCCGCGCCAGCGGCATTGCCGAGGTTGAAGGCGCCGATATTCATCGAGGAGGCGAGGTTCGGCGCCGCCGAAGCGGCCGTCATCACCCGCACCTGCAGCGGCGGCACCAGCGCGAAGCTCGCCACCCCCCACAGGAAGATCAGCACCGCGCTCGGCCCGGCGAACGGCATCGCCAGCGCGAACGCCACCAGCAGCGCGGCGAGCGAGGTCAGCGTGACGATCAGCGTGCGGTCGACCGAGCGGTCGGCGAAGCGCCCGCCGAGCCAGTTGCCGACCGTCAGCCCGACGCCATAGGTCACCAGCATCGCCGTGACGAAGGAGATCGATGCATGGGTCTCCTGCTGCAGGATCGGCGCGATATAGGTGAACACGGTGAACATGGCGGTGGCGCTCAGCACGGTGAGCGCGAGCGCCAGCAGCACCGGCCCGCGCCCCAGCACCCTGAGCTCGGACACCATGTCCCCGCCCGCCTCGGCCGGCACATAGGGCAGCGTCAGGCGCAGCGAGGCCATGGCGAGGACGCCGAGCCCGGCAATGCCCCAGAAGGCCGCGCGCCAGCCGATCAGGTCGCCGACCCAGGTCGCCAGCGGCACGCCGACCACATTGGCGATGGTGAGCCCCATGAACATCGCCGCGACCGCGCCGGCGCGCCGGTTCTCCGGCACCAGGCCGGCGGCGACGATCGAGCCGACGCCGAAGAAGGCGCCGTGGTTCAGCGAGGTGATGAGCCGCGCCGCCAGCAGCATGCCGTAGCTGTCCGACAGCGCCGCCATCAGATTGCCGAGGGTGAAGATCGCCATCAGGCCGATCAGCAGCGTCCGGCGCGGAACCCGGCCGGTGGTGAGCGTCATCAGCGGCGCCCCCAGCATGACGCCGAGGGCATAGGCGCTGATGAGCAGCCCGGCGGTCGGGATCGACACGCCGAGATCGCCGGCGATGACCGGCAACAGGCCCATCGGCGCGAACTCGGTGACGCCGATGCCGAAGGCGCCGGCGGACAGCGCGAGAAGGGGAGGATTGAGTTTCATGAACGAAGCCTTCGAGGAGACGGGCGCAGCAGGAGCCTGCGGTCAGACCAGCGGCGGGTTGAGGCGGGCGAAGCCTTCCTGCTGGCGGTAGGGCGTGTGCGGATAGGGCGGCAGCACGTCGCTCGCACCATTGAGCAGCGCCATCTGCTCGGGCGTCAGCGACCAGCCGACGGCGCCGAGATTCTGGCGAAGCTGCTCCTCATTGCGGGCGCCGATGATGACCGAGGCGACGGTCGGGCGCTGCAGCAGCCAGTTGATGGCGATCTGCGGCACGCTCCGGCCGGTCTCGCCCGCCACCGCCTCCAGCGCGTCGACGACGCGGTAGAGATGCTCGTCCTCGACCGGCGGGGCGAAGATCGCGGTCTCGTGCAGGCGGCTGCCCTCGGGGATCGGCGCGCCGCGCCGGATCTTTCCGGTCAGCCGGCCCCAGCCGAGCGGGCTCCACACCAGCGCGCCGACGCCCTGGTCGGCGCCGAGCGGCATCAGGTCGGCCTCGTAGGCGCGCCCGATCAGCGAGTAATAGACCTGGTGCGCGACATAGCGCGGGCGCGCGTCGCGGTCGGCGGCGGCGAGCGCCTTCATGAGCTGCCAGCCGGGATAGTTGGACACGCCGGTGTAGCGGACCTTGCCCGCGGCGACGAGGGTGTCGAGCGTGCCGAGCACCTCCTCGACCGGGGTCGAGGCGTCGAGTGCGTGAAGCTGCAGCAGGTCGATATGGTCGGTGCCGAGCCGGCGCAGCGCCGCCTCGACCTGACGGATCAGCCGGCTGCGCGAGACGCCCCAGTCATGGGGACCGTCGCCGGCCGGCAGGCCGGTCTTGGTGGAGATCAGCACCGCGTCGCGGCGCCCCTTGATGGCCTCGCCCAGTACCTGCTCCGACGCCCCGTCCGAATAGACGTCGGCGGTGTCGAACAGGTTGACGCCGGCCTCGAGGCAGATGTCCACCAGCCGCCGCGCCTCGGCGGCGTCGGTGCGGCCCCAGGCGCTGAACAGCGGCCCGCTGCCGCCGAAGGTCCCGGCGCCGAAGCTGAGGACGGGAACGCGCAGGCCGGAGGAACCCAACTGACGATATTCCAAGCTCGCCTCCAGAAGTGAGATGATGTCGATGATGACGTTTCGGCAAAGATGGACGACGCCTCCGCGGCGCAGTAGACGTGGCCGAGGCCAAACATTTTTGATCTGGACGCAAAGATGCGAATGGAAGGCGCGGATCGCGCGCGCGAGCTGGAAGTGTTCTCGGCGGTGGCGCGCACGGGCAGCTTCTCGGCCGCCGGCCGGGCGCTGCAACTCACCCCCTCGGCGATCAGCCGCACCATCGACCGCATCGAGGCGCGGCTCGGCGTGCGGCTGCTGATCCGCTCCACCCGGGCGCTGACGCTGACGGCGGAAGGGCTCGGCTATCTCGGCGCGGCGCGGCGCATCCTCGCCGATCTCGACGAGGCCGAGCGCGTGATCGCCGACCAGGGCGCGCCGCGCGGGCGGCTGCGGGTCAGCGCCGCGTTCTCGCATGGGCGCCTGTGCGTGGTGCCGCTGCTGGGCGACTTCGCCCGGCGCTACCCGCACATACTGGTCGACATCAGCCTGACCGACACGGTGGTGGACGTGGCGGGCGGGCAGGCGGACGTGGCGATCCGCTTCGGCCCGCTGGCCGACAGCGCGCTGACCGCGCGCCGGATCGGCGAGACCGGCCGCAGCATCGTCGCCTCGCCCGCCTATCTGGCGCGGCACGGCACGCCGCGCGTGCCCGAGGACCTGCACGGGCACAACTGCCTGAACTTCAACTTCCGCCGCGCCGAGCCGGTCTGGCCGTTCCGGCGCGAGGGGCGCGACTACGCGCTCACCGTGACCGGTAACATCGAGGCCAATAATGGCGAGACACTGGGCCAGCTCGCGCTCGACGGCGTCGGCATCACCCGTGTCGGCAATTTCGGCGTGGTCGACGATCTCGCCGCCGGCCGGCTCGTGCCCCTGCTCGAGGCGTTCAACCCGGGCGACGTCGAGCCGATCCACGCCGTCTTCGTCGGCGGCGCCAACATGCCGGCGCGGGTACGGGTGTTCGTCGACTTCCTGGCCGAGCGCCTGCGCTGAACGCGGGCACTCGGCCCGCTCACTCGAACGCCATCGACCGCGCCCGCCGCAGCGCCAGCGCGATCACCAGGCCGGCCGCCGCCGCGCCGGCGCCGATCAGGAACACGCGGCCATAGCCGGCGTGGTCCGCGAGCAGCCCGGCCAGCGGCCCGGTCAGCCCGTAGGCGAGGTCCTGGAAGGCGGAGAACCCGCCGAGCGCCGTGCCGCGCAGATGCGGCGCGACGAGCCGCACCACCTCCCGCCCCATGGAAGGAAAGATCATCGAGCAGCCGAGCCCGGTCAGGAACGCTCCGGCGAGGGCGGTGAGCGGGCCCGGCGCGCTCCAGATCAACGCCTGGCCGAGCGCCTCCACCGCCAGCGAGCCGGTCGCCACGGGCAGGCCGCCGATGCGGTCCGGCAGGTGGCCGAGCAGCAGGCGCACCAGCACGAAGCCGGCGCCGAAGGCGGTGAGCCCGAGCCCGGCATAGCTCCAGCCGCGGTCGAGGAAATAGAGCGTGAAGAACGACCCGATGGCGGCGAAGCCGATGCCCTGCAGGCACACGATCGCCCCGTGCGGCCAGATCCGGCCGACCACGCTCCAGAAGGACGGGCGCGCCCCCGCCGGCACCGTGGCGACGCCGGGCAGCCGCGCGATCGCGGCGAGGCCGAGGCAGGGCAGCACCGCGCTCGCGGCCATCGCCCCTGAAAAGCCGAACCGGTCGAGCAGCACGAGGCCGACCGGCCCGCCGAGCGCCAGCGCGCCGTAGATCGCCGCGCCGATCAGCGCCAGCACCCGGCCCGAGCGCGCCGGGCCGACGAGCCCGATGCCCCAGGCGATCACGCCGACCGCGACCAGGCTCTCGCCCAGCCCGAGCAGCAGCCGGCCGGCGAGCAGGATCGCGAACGCCGTCCACGGCGCCGGGGTCAGCAGCCCCGCACCGAGCGAGGTCAGCGCACCCGCCACGTAGAAGCCGAGCCCGCGCGCCGCCGCTAGCCTCGCCCCGCGCCGGTCGGCGAGCTCGCCGGCATAGCCGCGCGTGAGGATGGTGGCGAGGAAGGCGATGCCCACGCCGAGCCCGGCCCAGACATTGTCGAGGCCGAGCTGGCGGGTGACGAACACCGGCACGACGGGAAGCGCCATGCCGACGCACAGATAGGAAAGGAAGAGAATGAAGGTGAGCAGCAGCAGGCGCGCCTGCGCCGGATCGCGGATGGACTGGAAGGGCATCGAAGGTCCCGAGGTACAACCTCGGTCGAGCGGACGCAAAAAAACGCACTCCGATCGACGAGGATCGTTGAGTGCGTTGCTTGACGTTAAACGCTTACGGCCAGCCGGGCTGGCGGATGAATTTCCCTAGGCGGCCGGGCCGCCGGTGTCAATGCACCCGCGCCTATTCCTCGGATCGGCCCGTGCCCTCGCGGTCGCGCGCGTAGCGGTGCGCAAGCGGGAACGGCGGCAGCCAGGATTCGCGGCGTATCGTCCAGAGCTCGTAGGTCGGCACGAACCGGTCGGGCGCATCGAGCGCGCCGAGATTGACCTCGATCTCGTCGCCGCTGCGCCCGAACACGGAGGAGCCGCAGCGCGGGCAGAAGAACCGCCCGTCATAGTCGCGCGTCTCGCCCACGACCGTCACCGCCTCCTCGGGGAAGATCGCCGAGGCGTGGAACAGCGCGCCGTGATGCTTGCGGCAGTCGAGGCAGTGGCACAGGCCGACCCGGTACGGGCGCCCCCGCGCCACGATCCGCACATTGCCGCACAGGCACCCGCCGGTGACCTGGTCCATCTGCGTCTCTCCCCGCTCGCTCGCGCCATGGTCGTCCGCCGTGGCCGCGACCGCAAGCGGCCGGCCCGGCGGCCCTACGCCATGGCCGGGCGCGGCAGGCCGAGCATCTCGCGCAGCATCGCCCCGTCATAGCCGGTGCGGTAGAGCCCGCGTTCCTGCAGAACCGGCACCACCTCGCGCCCGAAGTCGCCGAGCCCGGAGGGCGAGAGCGGCGGCACCAGCAGGAAGCCGTCCGCCGCGCCAACCTCGAAGCGCTGCTGGATCGCGTCGGCGATCTGGACGCCGGTGCCCGCCACGGTCCAGTGCCCGCGATTGCCGGCGGTGCGGGCGGCGAGTTCCATCATGGTCAGCCCCTCGCGTTTGGCGAGGTCGATGAAGGGCTGGCGCCGGCTCAGCATGCCGGTGCCGGCCGGCAGGTCCTCGGGCAGGGGCGCGTTCGGGTCGTAGCCCGACAGGTCGATGCTGCCGAGCTTGGCCGACAGGCGCGCCAGCGCGATCGGCGCCGGGATCAGCCGGTCAAGTGCCTCGAGCCGCTCCTTCGCCTCGGCCTCGGTAGGGCCGATCGAGGGCATCAGCGCCAGCAGCACCAGCACCGAATCCGGGTCGCGCCCATAGGAAGCCGCCCGCGCCTTGATGTCGGCATAGAAGGCGCAGGCCGCCTCGGTGGTGGTGTGGGTGGTGAACACCACGTCCGCCACCCGCGCCGCCAGCGCCCGCCCGGGCTCGGAGGAGCCCGCCTGCACGATCACCGGCTGCCCCTGCGGGCAGCGCGCCACGTCGAGCGGGCCGCGCACGGAGAAGTACTTCCCGGCATGGTTCAGCACGTGCAGCCCGGCGGGCTCGAAATAGCGCGGCCCGTCCCGGTCGAGCACGAAGGCGTCGTCGTCCCAGCTGTTCCACAGCCCGCGCACCACGTCGACGAACTCCTCCGCCCGGGCGTAGCGCTCGGCCGGGGCGAGGTGCTCCCGGTTGCTGAAGTTGAGCGCCATGGCGACGTTGGAGCTGGTCACGCAGTTCCAGCCGGCGCGCCCGCCGCTCACATGGTCGAGCGAGGCGATGCGGCGCGCGACATGGTAGGGCTGCTCGAAGGTGGTCGAGGCGGTCGAGATCAGCCCGATATGCCGGGTCGAGACCGCCAGCGCCGACACCGTCACCAGCGGGTCGAGCCGCTCGATCACCGGGTCGGTGCTCAGCGATTCCATCGGCGCCAGGATCGGCGGCCCCACATCGGCGACCAGGATCAGGTCGAGCAGCGCCTCCTCGGCGGCGCGGGCGAGCTCCAGATTGGCGGCGAAGCTGCCATGCAGATGCGGGGCGGTGTCGGGATGGCGCCAGGCGGCGACGTGCTCGCCGCCGACCGAAAGGAATGTGCCGAACTTGATGTGCCGTGCCTTCGTCATTCTCTCTTCTGCCGGATTGTCTTCTGCTGCCCGATGCGCGGCCCGTCGCCGCCGCCTGCCTGTCCGCCGCCTTCGCCCGTTGCGTCAGCCTCCCGCCGCCGCCCGTCCCTCGGCGCCCGCAGCGGGCTGGTTGACCGGCATCCGGCCCTGCTCGATCCGCGCCTTGAGCCGGAACGAGAAGTCGCGCGGAAACAGGTCGAGATAGTCCTGAACGCCCAGCTCGCGCGCGGCATGCACCGGCCAGTCGGAGTTGAACATCAGCTCGCGCGCCATGCCGATCAGGTCGACCACGCCGCTCTCGAGGATCGCCTCGGCCTGCGGGGCGGTGGTGATCAGCCCCGGCGCCATGGTGAGCGCGCCGAGCTCGGCCTTGATGCGGCCGGCATAGGGAAGGTGGAAGCCGGGAACACGCGGTACCAGCGGCATGTCGGTCGGCCCCTCGAGCCCGCCGGACGAGCAGTCGATCACATCGACCCCGCAGGCGACGAGCTCGCGCGCCAGCGCCACCGTGTCGTCGAGCGACCACACGCCGCCCTTGCCGTCGATGCTGGAGACCCGGAAGAACAGCGGCTTGTCGTCGGGCCACACCTCGCGCACCGCGCGCGTGACCTCCAGCGCGAAGCGCATCCGCCCGGCGCGCTCGCCGCCATATTCGTCGGTGCGGTGGTTGATCAGCGGCGAGAGGAACTGCTGGATCAGGTAGCCGTGCGCGCCGTGGATCTCGAGGATGTCGAACCCGGCTTCGAGGCTGCGCCGCGCCGCCTCGGCCCAGGCCGCGGCGACGTCGGCGATGTCGCCCTTCGACATCTCGTCGGGCACCGGAAGGTCGCGCCCGGCGGCGACCGCGCTCGCCGAGATGCGCCGCCAGGGTGGGCGGCCGGTACGCGCGTCGTCCTGGGTGAGCGGCGCGCGATCGGCCAGCGGGCCGTGCGCGGACGCCTTGCCGCCGGCATGGCCAAGCTGGATCGCCGGCACCGCGCCGAGGCCGCGCACCAGCTCGGTCACCTGCCGGAAGGCGGGGATCTGGTCGTCGCGGTAGAGCCCGGCACAGCCATGGGTCTTGCGCCCGCGGTCCTCCACCGCCGTCTCCTCGTAGAAGACGATGCCCGCGCCGCCGAGCGCGTAGCGGCCCATATGCAGGAAATGCCAGTCGGTCGGGCTGCCCTCGACCGATCTGTATTGGCACATCGGCGAGGCGACGATCGGGTTGCGGGCGGTGACCCCCTTCAGGGCGATCGGCTGGAACAGTCGCGGCAGAGGCATGACGTCGTTCGCACCGCTACTTTCTTCGCACCGCTCCCCCGGCGCACCGGCCGGAAACGACGCGCCGGCGACCCTGTGCCGGCTCCCGCGCGAGGGGCCTCGCGCGCCGTCTATCGGCCGCCAAATAGGGGTGTCATGTCAATGATGATCGACTTCGGTTTTTTTAAATCAGCATCAACGTTTTATGTATTTTACCCGCCCGAAGCCCGTAAATACCCTACAAAATGATGATGTAAATACGTAATTTCACGCCTTTGCGTAAAGGCGCGGGAATTTTTGCGCCCTTCCGGGCGCCCATAATCAACGAATACTGAACCTTCCACAAAAGCCGGACAAAGGGGACTCGGGTCGAATGAAGAAGGATGGGCTGATTACTCGCCGTGGCTTTGTGACGATGAGCGCCGCTGCAGCGCTCGCGCCCTATGCCGCGCCGCTGATCTCCGGCCATGCCGAAGCGCTCGCTCAGGCCAGCGACGAGGGCACGCCGAAGTCGGGCGGCAGCTTCGTGGTGGTGATCTCCGCCGACCCCTCCTCCTGCAACACCAGCCTCACCACCAGCGTGCCGGAATCGACCCTCGGCTCCTTCATCTATGAGGGCCTGACGCGCATCGAATCCGACTTCACCGCCGGCCCCAACCTCGCCTCTTCCTGGACCATCTCGGATGACGGGCTGATCTATACCTTCAAGCTCGCCAAGGCGAAGTGGCACGACGGCAAGGACTTCACCTCCGCCGATGCCAAGTATTCGCTGGAGGAAGTGAGCGCCAAGTATGGCAGCCGCTTCAAGGCCGCCGCCTCCAAGATCAAGTCCATCGAGGCGCCCGATCCCGAGACGCTGGTGATCACCCTCACCTCCTCCTACGGCCCGATGCTGGTCTCGCTCACCGCCTATGGCGGCGCGGCGATGCTGCCCAAGCACATCTTCGAAGGCACCGACCCGCTCAGCAACCCGGCCTCGATCGACAAGCCCGTGGGCACCGGCCCCTTCAAGATGAAGGACTGGGCGCATGGCGACCACGTCACGCTCGAGAAGAACAAGGACTACTGGCGCGAGGGCAAGCCCTATCTCGACGAGGTGATCCTGAAGATCATCCCGGACGGCGGCACCCGCGTGCTGGCGATGAAGGCCGGCGAGGTCGACTATTCCTACTTCTACTTCTTCCCGGTGAGCCGCGTCGCCGAGGCCAAGGCCGATCCCAACCTGCAGCTTCGCGAGAAGGCGCTGCCGGAGGACAAGATCATCATCTGGAACGTGCGCAAGGAGCCGTTCAACAACCCGAAGGTCCGCCAGGCGCTCTACCGCGCCACCAACATGACCTACATCCAGCAGGTGGTTTACCAGAAGCTCGGCAAAGTCATGGTCAACCACATGGATTCGCGCCTCGGCTGGGCGCACGACGCCTCCATCGACCTGACCGAGAAGTATCCGTTCGACCTCAAGGCCGCGGCGGCGGCGCTGGACGAGGCCGGGCTGAAGCCCGATGCCAACGGCCAGCGCATGACCTTCCGCATGGCCTTCGATTCCGCCGACACCGACTACGGACGCATCGCCCAGGTGCTGGCCAACAACTGGGGCCAGATCGGCATCAAGCTGGTCATCGACGCCGTGCCGCGCGCGGTGATGATCGAGCGCGTGTTCAAGGACTGGGATTTCGACGGCACCATCCAGGCCTATTCGACCAGCGGCGACCCCGCGCTCGGCGTGGCCCGCCTCTACGTGTCCGACGCCATCGTGAAGACGCCGTTCCGCAACGTGTCGGGCTACTCCAACCCGGAGGTCGACAAGCTGTTCGCCGAGGGTCTCGCCAAAACCGACACCAAGGCGCGCGGCGAGGCCTACAAGAAGGTCTCCGCCATCCTCGCCGAAGACATGCCGGTGTTCCCGATGTGGGAGACGGCGGCGATCAACGTCGCCACCACGCGGGTGCACGGGCGCTGGGCGTGGAGCGACGGCTACAGCTTCTGGGAAGACGTGTGGGTCGACTGATGAACGCGCAGGACATCGCCACGACCCAGGGCGGCCCGTCGCTGACGCGCCAGTTCGCCAATTACTGGTCGAGCGTCAGCTATGAGGAACTGCCGCCCGAGGTGGTGGCGATGTGCAAGCGCCTGCTGCTCGACACGCTGCTGGTCGGCGCGCGCGGCGCCGACAGCGATGATGCGCGCGCCACGACGGCGGGCGCCGCCGATGCCTTCGGCCCGCTCGCCGGCCCCTCGGCGCTGTGGGACGGCAGCGGGCGCACCGCCGCCCCGGCGGTCGCGGCGTTGATCAACGGCACCGCCACCCATGCGCTGGAATTCGACGATTTCGGCGGCTGCGGCCATTCCAGCGCCGTGGTCGTCCCCGCCGTCTGCGCCATCGCCGAGGCGGAGGGCATCGACGGGCGCGGCATGATCCGCGCGCTGGCGGCCGGCTACGACCTCGCCCACCGCATGACCGCCGGCGTCGGCGGCTACCGGCCGCACAACGACCGCGGCTGGCACTCGACCGGCACCTGCGGCACCTTCGGCGCCGCCGCCGGGGCCGCCGCCGCGCTCGGCCTCGACGCGGAGCGCTTCACCTGGGCGCTCGGCATCGCCTCGTCCAACGCGGCGGGCACCTGGTCCTATCTCGGCGACGGCGCCATGACCAAGCGCTTCCACCCCGGCCGCGCCACATCCAACGGCGTGGTCTCGGCCTATCTCGCCCGCAGCGGACTCACCGGCCCCGCGCAGGCGCTGGAAGCCAGATGGGGCGGCTTCTTCAGCACCTATTGCGGCCCCGAGGCGGTGCCGGAAGCGGTAATCGACAAGCTCGGCGTCGCCTTCGGCGTCATGACCGCGGGCATCAAGCTGTTCCCCTGCTGCCGCGGCCTGCACTCCTCGATCGAGGCCCTGCTCGACATCATGAGCGAGACGCCCTGCACCGGCGAGGAGATCGACACCATCATCGTCCACGGCGCCGAGCGTACGCGCCGCCAGTTCTCCAAGCGCGAGATGACCACCATCCTCGACGGCCAGTTCAGCCTGCCCTACGCGCTCGCCAGCATCGCCACCAGCGGCGACGCCACGCTGGAGGAGTTCATCCCGCTGCGCACCGGCGACCCGCGCGTCGCCGCGCTGATGGAGCGCGTCGAGGTCCGCGCCGACCGCCCGCTCGGTCCCTATGACGAGCCGGACGTGGAAGTGATCCTGAAGGACGGGCGCCAGCTCGCAAAGCACGTCCCGGTCTCCAAGGGCGCGGCCGCCCGCCCGCCCTCGGACGCCGAACTCGCGCGCAAGCACGCGGCCATCGCCGCCCCGGTGTTCGAGCCGGAAGCGTTCAAGGCGCTCGGCGCCATGATCGCCGGCCTGGAGGATCTGAAGGACTTCCGCGACTGCACCCGTCTCCTCACCAGCGGCCGTCGTCGCTGAATGCGGTACTACATCGCGCAAAGGCTGTTCTGGTCGGTCGTCATCGTCTTCGGGATCGTGGTGGTCAATTTCGTGCTGACGCGGATCGTCCCCGGCGATCCCACCACGGCACTGGTTGGCGAATTCCCGGTGCCGCAGGCCTATATCGACCAGATCCGGCATGATTTCGGGCTCGACCAGAGCATCCCCGCCCAGCTCTATTACTACCTCGTTCATGTGGCGCAGGGGGACCTCGGCTTCTCCTTCGTCGGCCGGCAGAATGTGCTGCCGCTGATCCTCCGGCGGGCCGGCGTCACGCTGATCCTGATGCTGCCCTCGCTGACGCTCGCCTCCATCATCGGCGTGCTGATCGCGGTCCGCGCCGCACGCCGCGCCGGCTCCTCGCTCAACACCTTCCTCACCGCGCTGAGCCTTGCGGGCGCCTCGGTGCCGGTGTTCTGGCTGGCGCAGATGCTGGTGATGCTGTTCGCGGTGCGGCTCGGCTGGCTGCCGGCGCAGGGCATGGTGTCGGTGCGGGCCAACTACACCGGCCTCGCCTATTTCCTCGACCTGCTGCGCCACCTCATCCTGCCCTCCTTCTGCATCACCATCTTCTACCTCGCCATCGTGGTTCGGGTGGCGCGCACCTCCATGCTGGAGATGCTGCACCAGGACTTCGTGCTCACCGCGCGGGCGAAGGGGCTGAGCGAGAACCAGGTCGTGGTACGCCATGTGCTGCGCAACGCGCTGATCCCGGTCATCACCGTGATCGGCTACAATTTCGGCTACTCGCTCACCGGCGCGATCCTGACCGAGACCGTGTTCGCCTGGCCGGGCATTGGCGGGCTGTTCGTCAGCTCGATCCACTACCAGGACTTCCCGGTCCTGTCGGGCATCTTCCTGCTGGCCGCGACTGCCGTCGTCGCCGCCAACTTCATCACCGACATCCTCTACGCCGTCGTCGACCCGCGCGTGCGTGTGGCGACGCTGAAGCCGGCCTGAGCGGAGGAGCCACCATGTATCCCGCTCTGAGGCGCATGTTCACCAATCCCGTCGGCATCGTCAGCGGCGCGGTGGTGCTGCTGCTGGCGCTGGCGGCGGTCGCCGGGCCGACCCTCTATCCGGTCGACCCTTTCGCGCTTTCCGTGGAGGTCAACGCAGCGCCGAGCTGGCTGCACCCGCTCGGCACCGACGATCTCGGCCGCGACGTGCTCGCGGGCATGATCGAAGGCGCCAAGATCTCGCTCTTCGTCGGCATTTCCGCCGCCCTCGCCACCACTGTCATCGGCGTGCTGGTGGGCGCGGTCGCCGGCTATGTCGGCGGGCGGGTGGACGCGGCGCTGATGCGCCTGTCCGAGTTCTTCCAGGTGATGCCGACCTTCATCCTCGCCGTGCTGATCGTGTCGCTGATCGGCCCCGGCCTCACCCGCGTCATCATCGTCATCGCCGTATTGTCCTGGCCGCAGACGGCGCGCGTGGCGCGCGGCGAGATCATGCGCGTCTCCCAGCTCGACTATGTCGACGCGGCGCGCTGCATGGGCATACCGGGCTGGCGCATCCTCTATGGCGAGGTGATCCCGAACGCCATCGCCCCGGCGCTGGCGCTGGCCAGCCTCATCATGGCGCAGGCGATCCTGCTGGAGGCCTCGCTGAGCTTCCTCGGCCTCGCCAGCCCAGACATCATCAGCTGGGGCCGCATCCTCAGCGTCGCCCAGCAATATCTGTTCACGGCCTGGTGGCTGTCGGTGTTCTCCGGCATGGCGATCTTCATCACCGTGCTGGCCTTCAACCTTCTCGGCGACGCGCTCGCCGACGCCCTCAACCCGCGCCACGCTCACTGAGGGACCCCATGACCCGAACCATTCTCGAGGTCGACCGGCTCGCTCTCGTCTATACCGGGCGCGGCCGCGACGTGAACGCGATCCAGGACGCGAGCCTGCTGGTCAAGGAGGGCGAGGCCATCGGCGTCGCCGGCGAGTCGGGGTCGGGCAAGTCCACCCTCGCCCGCGCGGTGATGGGCCTGCTGCCGCCCACCACCTCGCGCATCGTCGGCGGGCGGATCGTGGTCGAGGGCGTCGACGCCACCGGCTTCGGACCGTCCGACTGGCAGAGCCTGCGCGGCAGCTCGGTCGCCATGGTGTTCCAGGACCCGCTCAGCTTCCTCAACCCGGTGGTGCGGGTCGGCCGGCAGATCGCCGAGGGCATCGCCCTGCAGGACCCGCATGCCGACCGCAAGGCGCGCACCCGCGAACTGCTGGAGCTGGTGAAGCTGCGTCCCTCGGTGATCGACGCCTACCCGCACGAACTCTCCGGAGGCATGCGACAGCGCGTGATGCTGGCGATCGCGCTCGGCTGCCGGCCGCGCCTGCTGGTCGCCGACGAGCCCACCACCGCGCTCGACGTAACGACCCAGGGCGAGATCCTCGCCCTGCTGGACGAGCTGCGCCGCACGCTCGGCATGGCGCTGGTGCTCATCAGCCACGACCTCGGCGTGCTGCGCCGGCTGTGCGACCGGATCTACGTCATGTATGCCGGCCACACCATCGAGACCGGGCGCACCGCGCAGGTGCTGGGCGCGCCCGCCCATCCCTATACGCGCGGCCTGATCGCCGCCTCGCGCCTCACCCGCGGGCCGGACGGACGCTTCTCCACCATCGGCGGCGACGTGCCCTCGTTGCAGCAGCGCATCACAGCCTGCCCGTTCCAGCCGCGCTGCGGCTCGGCCATGCCGGTCTGCGCCGAGATGCCGCCCTTCCTCGACACCGCCGAGCCCGACCATCTCGGGCGCTGCTGGCTGCTGACGCCCGAGCCCGGCGGCGCGCCCGCCCTTCCCCCCGACACCCGCGCGAGCGAGGCCCGCAATGTCGGCGCCTGAGACGGCACGCGAGGAGACTTCGCAGGCCGGAAAGCCGGTGCTCGAGATCCGCAACATCTCGAAGACCTTCCACCTGCCCGGCGCCGAGGCGTTCAAGGCGGTCGACGACGTCAGCCTCTCGGTCCACCCGGGCGAATGCGTGGCGATCGTCGGCGAGAGCGGCTCGGGCAAGTCTACCGTGGCGCGGATGGCGCTGTCGCTGCTGCGCCCGGACAGCGGGCAGGTGTTCCTCGAAGGCCGCTCGCTGCTCGACATGAGCCCGCGCGAACTGCGCACCCGCCGGCTCGCCATGCAGCCGGTGTTCCAGGACCCCTCGGCCTCGTTCAACCCGCGCCGCAGCGTGTGGTCGAGCCTGCGCCAGGCCATCGCCCAGGGCACCACGCCCGAGCCGGACATGCGCGCGCGCGCCCTCGAGCTGCTGTCCCAGGTCGAGCTGCGCCCGCCGGAGAACTATGTCGAGCGCTACCCGCACGAGCTCAGCGGCGGCCAGCGCCAGCGGCTCGCCATCGCGCGCGCCCTCGCCCCGCGCCCGCGGCTCATCATCGCCGACGAGCCGCTCTCGGGCGCGGACGTGTCGATCCGCGCCCAGATCCTCAACCTGCTGCTCGACCTGCAGGCGCAGCAGAACATCGCCTTCCTGCTGATCACGCACGACATGCTGGTCGCGCGCGCCCTCGCCCAGCGCGTGGTGGTGATGCATCACGGCCGCATCGTCGAGCAGGGCGAGACCGAGCAGGTGATGCAGTCCCCGCGCGAGGCCTACACCCAGCGCCTGCTCGCCGCCGTGCTCGACGTCGATCTCGCGCCTCCGCCGACACCGACGCCGACGCCGGCATCCCCCTCGGCGCCGCCCGACAGCCTTCCGAACAAAGCCAGATCGGCGTGATCCGCCGGAGGATTGGGAAATGCTCAAGCAGAATTCGGCTGAATATCGCGGCTACCGCACCCCCGGCATCCGCCTCAAGGAAGAGATGATCCCGCATCTCGGCAAGGTGTACTCCAACCGCACCCAGTCGATGCTGCCGGCGCTGCACGCCTTCGACCAGGCGCACACCATCATGCTGATCGAACAGGGTGTGCTGCCGCGCGAGACCGGCATCGCGGTGCTGCGCTCGATCCGCAAGATGGAGGAAGAAGGCGTCGTCGCCGCACGCATGCGGGTGGGCGGCGGCCTTCATTCGGGCGAGCACTACGTCATCCGCGACCTCGGCGAGGAGATCGGCGGGCGCTTCCACGTGGCGCGCAGCTCCGGCGATCTCAGCTCGGTCGCCATCAACGTGCTGCAGCGCGAGCACTGCCTCGCCGTGCTGGAGGGGATCAACCGCTTCCGGTCCATGCTGCTGAAGCTGATCCCGAAGCACACCGGCTCGATCCTGCCGGGCTACAGCTTCGGCCAGCACGCCCAGCCCATGACCTTCGCCCATCTGTGGCTGTCCTGGGTGGCGACGCTGGAGCGCGACTTCGCCCGCATCCACGGCGCCTATCAGCGCGTCAACACCAGCCCGGCGGGCGCGGCCATCATGGTCGGCTCGGACTTCCCGATCGACCGCGAGCGCACGGCGGACCTGCTCGGCTTCGACGCGGTGCACGAGAACTGCGCCGACGCCATCCTCGAGCTCACCGCCGACGACAGCCTCGAAGTGCCGATGGTGTTCTCCATCCTGTGCCATTCCATGGCCAAGTGGGCGGACGACCTGATCCTGTGGACCACGCGCGAATTCGACTTCGTCGAGATCCCGGACCGCTTCTGCGGCACCTCCTCGATCATGATGCAGAAGAAGAACGTCATCGGCCCGGCCGAGCTGAAGGCCAATTCCGCCGAGGCGATCGCCTGCGTCGTCTCCTCCTACCACGCGCTGAAGGGGCCGACCGGCCTGCCGATCAACGAGCGCTACCAGGCGCTCGACATGCTCTGGCGGGTCGGCGAGAGCCTGGTCGCGCATATGGACTGGTTCGGCGAGTTCCTGCCCGAGCTCACCATCCGCACCGACTATCTGCGCGAGCATTCCTGGCGCCACTGGGCGACCGCCACCGACCTCGCCAGCGCGCTGGTGCGCGGGCGCGACATGCCCTGGCGCACCGCGCACCAGATCGTCGGCATCCTGGTGCGCCTCAGCGAGGAGCGCGGCCTCACCCCGGCCGACGTCACCCCGGAGCTGCTCGACGAGGCGGCGATGCTCTATCACGAGAAGCCGGTCGGCTTCACCCGCGAGGAGATCATGACCGCGCTCGACCCCGTGCTGTTCGTCGAGAAGCGCACCCTGCTCGGCGGCCCGGCGCCGGACGAGTCGCTGCGCCAGGTGGGCGTGTTCAGCGCGCGTCTGGAGGCGGACGAGGCTATCGTCGAGGGCATCCAAACCCGCCTCGCCGCCGCCGAGACCAAGCTGCGCAGCACGGTGGACGAGCTCATCGCCTGACGGGCGGGCGCGGCGACGGTTCGACCCATCGCCGCGCTTCCTCTCCCCGCCGGGGAGAGGACTTCTCGGATTTGAATCAGCGGCTTACCGCGCAAGAGCCGGCCACCCTTTGCGCGCCGAAAGCCTCACGCCACCTCGTCGCGCGCGGGCGGGGCGGCGTAGCGGCTCGCCGGGCGGGCGAGGCCGAGATGGTCGCGCAGCATGGTGCCGCTGTAGTCCTCGCGATAGAGCCCGCGCCGCTGCAGCTCCGGCACTACCAGCTCGACGAAATCGGTCAGGTCGTGCGGCATCACCGGGTGCATCACCATGAAGCCGTCCGCCGCGCCGGTGGAGAACCACTCCTCCATCTGGTCGACGACCTGCTTGGGCGAGCCCTTGAACAGCGTGTGCGAGCCCTGCGCCGCCCAGCGGCTGATCATCTGGCGCAGCGTCATGCCCTCCTGCCGCAGGAGTTGCTCGGCGACACCGAAGATCGCCTTGGAGGCGTTGGAGTTGGAATCGATGCGGCTCGCCGGCACCGGCTGGTCGAGGTCGAGCCCGGAGAAGTCGACCCCGGTCATGAAGAGCTGCAGCGCCGAGAGCCCGGCCGCCGGGTTCAGGCTGGCGCCGAGCCGCGCCAGCTTCTCGTCCGCCTCCTCCTCGGTGCGCCCGACATAGACCGGGATGCCCGGCATCACCTTGAGCTGGTCCGGCGCGCGCCCGAACTTCGCCATCCGCCCCTTGAGGTCGGCGTAGAAGGCCCGGCTCTCCTCGATCGAAGAGCCGATCGAGAACACCACCTCGGCGGTCTCGGCGGCGAATTCCTTGCCCGCCTCCGACCCTCCGGCCTGCGCGATCACCGGCCGGCCCTGCGGCGGGCGCGCGAGGTTGAGCGGGCCGCGCACCGAATAGTGCTTGCCCTTGTGGTCGAGCGGATGGAGCCGGTCGGGATGGAAGTAGTAGCCGCTCCCGGGGTCGCAGATGAAGGCGTCGTCGTCATAGCTGTCCCACAGCCCGCAGACGATGTCGAAGAACTCGCGCGCCTTCTCGTAGCGCAGCGCGTGCGGCTCCAGACCGTCGAGGCCGAAATTGTACGAGGTCGCCTGATGGTCGGAGGTCACCACGTTCCACGAGGCGCGGCCATGGCTGACATGGTCGAGCATGCCGAACAGCCGGGCGACGTTGTAGGGCTCGTAGAAGCTGGTCGAGAGCGTCGCGGCGAGGCCGATATGCGTGGTCTGCGCCGCCATCGCCGCCAGCAGGGTCAGCGGCTCGGGCCGGTTCATCGAGTTGGTCCAGCGGGCGATGGATTCGTTCGGCCCCGGCGCCACCGCCGGGGAATCGGCGATGAAGATGAAGTCCATCTTTCCCCGCTCGGCGATGCGCGCGAGTTCGACCCAGTGCGCCAGGCTGGTCGCCGCGTCGTGCGGCACGCCGGGCTGGAGCCAAGCCGCCGGGTGGTACCCGAACGCATAGGCGAAAGAGCCGAGGGCCATCTGTGCGGGCGGTCTGTGCGGCATGTCGGGTCTCCGGGGCTCGGGGGTCGGAAGGGGTCGGTCGTTCACGCCGTGCCGGCGCGCCCACGCAGCGCCTGCATCACGAACAGCAGCACGGCGGCGAACACGACCAGGAACGTGCTGACGACGATGATCGAGGGGTCGATATTCTCTCTGAGGTTCTCGAAGATGTAGCGCGGCAGGGTGCGCTGCTCGGGCCCCGAGATGAACAGGGTGAGCACGATCTCGTCGAACGAGGTGACGAAGGCGAGCAGCACGCCGGACAGCACGCCGGGCAGGATCAGCGGCAGCGTCACGGTGAAGAAGCCGCGCACCGGGCTGGCACCCAGGCTCGCCGAGGCCCGCGCGAGCCGCGGGTCGAGCGTGCGCAGCGCCGCCGACACGGTGATCAGCACCATCGGCGTCGCCACCAGCGTGTGGGCGAGGATCAGCCCGGTATAGGTCGCCACCAGCCCGAACTGCGAGAACAGGATGAACAGCCCGAAGGCGACGATGATGACCGGTGCGATCATCGGCGCCAGCAGGAAGGCGGTGAGCGCGGTGGCGAGCTTGCCGGACAGCCGGCTGATGCCGAGCGCCGCGCTGATGCCCAGCACGCTCGCCAGCGCCGCGCTGGAGCTCGCGACGATGAGGCTGTTCATCAGCGCCCTTCGCCACGGGCCGGAGGCCAGCACCTCGTCGTACCAGCGCAGCGACAGGCCGGGCAGCGGGTAGTGCAGGAAGGTGCCGGAGCTGAAGGAGAGCGGGATCACCGCCAGCACCGGCGCCAGCAGAAACACCATGACGAGCGCGCTCACCACCGCATTGGCGACCCACCAGCCGCCGTGGCGGCGGACCATCTCGCGCGACGCGCCGATCATGCCTGCGCTCCGTCGGCGCCGAAGATGCGCTTGCTGGCGACATAGATGATCAGCGTGATCGCCATCAGGATGATCGCCAGCGCCGCGGCCATGCCCCAGTTCACCGTCTGGGTGGCATAGAAGGCGACGAAGTAGCTCATCATCATCTCCTTCGGCCCGCCGACCAGGGTCTGCGTCACGTAGAAGCCGATCGAGATGATGAAGGCGAGGCTCGCCGCCGCGCCGAGGCCCGGCAGCGCCTGCGGCAGGTAGGCGGTGAAGAAGGCCCGCACCGGCGAGGCGCCGAGCGAGGAGGCCGCGCGCATATAGGTCGGCGGGATCGCCTGCAGCACGCTGTAGAGCGGCAGGATCACGAAGGGCAGCAGCACGTGCACCATCGCGATGTAGGTGCCGAGCCGGTTGAACAGCAGCGGCAGCGGGCTGTCGATCACGCCGAGCGAGATCAGCGAGGAATTGATGATGCCGTCCTTCTGCAGCAGCACGATCCACGCGCATAGCCGCGCGATCAGCGACACCCAGAACGGCAGCAGCACCGGGATCAGCAACAGCCCGCGCCAGCGCGCCGAGGCGTTGGCGAGCAGGTAGGCGACCGGAAAGCCGAGCAGCAGCGCCAGCGCGGTCGCCACCGAGCTCATCCACAGCGTGCGCGCCATGATGTTGAGGAAGATCGCGTTTTCCGCCGGCGCGGCGACGATCGCCCCGTCCGGTTCCTGCCGCAGGTCGAAGGCGGATAGGAAATAATGCGCCGTCACCGGCAGGGCGGCGCGGCGCACCACCTGCCAGATCTCCGGCTGGCCCCATTCCTTGTCGATGGCGATCAGCGCCGCGCGCGCATCCTGCGGCGGGTCGTCGGCGCGCTCGAGCCGGGTCTCGGTGCGGGTGAGCAGGCGGCGCGCGCCGGTCAACTCGTAATTGAGGCGCGAGGCGAGGTGGAACAGCGCGCGCGTCTTGCCCGCCTCCACCAGGTCGCCGGCCATCGCCGCATAGACCGGGTCGGGCGGCAGGCCCTCGCCGTCCCACCGGCGGATCTGCGCCGCGACGTGGGGCAGGCTCTCGCCCACTTCCGGGCTTGCCACCGCGTACCAGAGCGTCTGCACCAGCGGCGCGCCGAACAAGGCGAGCGAGAACAGCAGCATCGGCATCACCAGCACGAAGCCGGCAAGGCGCCGGCGCCAGAGCGCGCCGCGCCCGCCGCGCCGCAGCGAGGGGCGCAGCACCGCATCGGCATTGCCGGCGTCGAACACCATGTCGGTCATGCGCGGCTCCCCGGCCGCGCGCCGGCAGGAAGGGACGGCGCCGCGGCGCCGCCCCCGATCGCGCGTGTCACGCAGCGCTCGTTCACTGCGCCGCCCGTCACTGAGCGGCCCATGCGTTGAAGCGCTCGGTCAGGTCCTCCAGATGCTCGGCCCAGAACTCGTTGCTGGTGGCCACCGCATTGGTGAGGTTGTTCGGCGCGGTCGGGAACTCGGCGACCCGCTCGGGCTCCAGCATCGCCATCGCCTTCTTGCTGGCCGGGCCGTAGGGGATGAGCTTGGCCTGCGCCGCCAGCGCCTCCGGGCTCAGCATGTACTTCATCAGCGCCAGCGCCTCCTCCTTCTTCGGCGAGCCCTTGACGATGACGAAGTAGTCATAGGTGTAGATCTGGCCGTTCCAGATATGCGCCAGCGGCTGGCCCTGGTTGTGCGCCACCGTCACGCGCCCGTTATAGGCGGCGGTCAGCGCGACGTCGCCGCCCGCCAGCCACTGCTGCGGCTGTGCGCCCGAGGTCCACCACTGGATCGAGGACTTGATGGTGTCGAGCTTCTTGAAGGCGCGGTCGACGCCCTCCTTGGTCGAGAGCACCTTGTAGACGTCGTCCGCCTTCACCCCGTCGGCCATCAGCGCGATCTCGAGGGTGAGCTGCGGGCCCTGCCGCAGGCCGCGCTTGCCGGGATACTTCTTGAGGTCGAAGAAATCGGCCCAGCTCGTGGGCGGGTTCTTGATCTTGTCGGAGTTGTAGGCGAGCACCGTGGCCCAGCTCGACCAGCCGACGCCGCAGGGCGAGCCGAGCGCGCTCGGCACGAAGTCGTTGGTGTCGATCAGCGACTTGACGTCGATGGTCTCGTAGAGGCCCTCCTCGCAGCCGCGATAGAGGTCCTGCCCCTCGACGTCGACCAGGTCCCAGGTGACGTTGCCCGAATCCACCATCAGCCGCATCTGCGAGATGCCGCCGTCATAGGCCGCCTCGGTGATCTTGATGCCGGTCTTCTTGGTGTAGGGCTGCAGCATCGCCTTGCTGACGCGCTCGCTGGAGGCGCCGCCGAAGCCGGTGAAGGTGAGATCGCGCGCCGACGCGCCGGTCGCGAGCACGCAGAGCATGCCGGCGCCGACCAGAAATTGCCACGTGCGGGTCTTCATCAGTCGTTCTCCTGTTGGGGCCGGGTGCCGGCAGCGGAAGCGGGCGCCGTCATGGCGCGGCAATGAAGGGGGTCCCAGCGCACCCCGACCGGCTGGCCCGGAAGGAGCCGCTCGGGAACCTGCTGGATCGGCAGCTTGACCATCAGCGTCTCGCCGCCCAGCGCCGAGAGGCGCAGCCGGCAGTGGTCGCCGAGATAGGTGACGTCGATCACGCTCGCGGGCAGCGCGTCGGCCTCGCCCGGAGCGGTGAGCACCATGCGCTCGGGCCGGATCGACAGCTCCACCGCCGCGCCGGGAGCGAGCGTGCCGACGGGCGAGGCGACGATGTGCGCGCCTTCGAGCGCGACCCGGCACTCGTTCCCCTTGATGGCCTCGATCTTCCCGCACAGGCGGTTGTTCTCGCCGATGAACTGGGCGACGAACGGGGTCAGCGGCGCCTCGTAGAGCTCGCGCGGGCCGCCGATCTGCTCGATCTGGCCATTGTTGAACACCGCCACCCGGTCCGACATGGCGAGCGCCTCGCCCTGGTCGTGCGTCACGTAGAGCACCGTCAGGCCGAGCCGGCGCTGCAGGTCCTTCATCTCCACCTGCATGTGCTCGCGAAGCTGCTTGTCGAGCGCGCCCAGCGGCTCGTCCATCAGCACCATCTCGGGCTCGAACACCAGCGCGCGGGCGAGCGCCACGCGCTGCTGCTGGCCGCCGGAGAGCTGGGTCGGCTTGCGCTCGGCGAAGGCGCCGAGCCGCACCATGTCGAGCGCCGCGCGCACCTTCTCGCCGGCCTGCGCCCGGCGGATGCCGCGCATGCGCAGCGGGTAGCCGACATTGTCCGCCACCGACAGATGCGGGAACAGCGCGTAGTTCTGGAACACCACGCCGAGATTGCGCCGGTAGGCCGGCACGTCGGCAAGGTCGCGGCCGTTGAGGTAGATCTGCCCCTCGCTCGGCTCGTCGAAGCCGGCGAGCATCATCAGCGTGGTTGTCTTGCCCGAGCCGGAAGGCCCCAGCAGCGTCAGGAACTCGCCGGGCATGATGTCGAGGCTGAGATCCCGCACCACCGGCGCGCCGCGCGTATAGGACTTCGACACGCGGTCATAACGGACGATGGGGATGGGCGGCATGGACGGGGCCACGCTCCCGGGCGGTATCGACACGTGCAGCATCTCGTGAACCTGTTGAAACAGCGCCCAGTACTGCAGGCACCGTGCCAAGGTACGTATCGTCAGGTCCACGGCGTGGAAAAATCACGTATCGGTCGTTTTTACCTTTTGAGATTGGCTCTGGATAGATATAACTTAACTAGAATATACATTGGGCATATACAGACGATTACTGAATATGCAGGTGCTAAGCATTTGGACAATGCGAGATCACCTCAAGGCTTAGCGGACGCCTTGATATGGATCAAATGCCCCCACCGGAATAAGTGCAACAAGATCGGCTGACGCTTTGTGCGGCAGGCGCCGTATACCGGCCCTGCCCGGCAGATTGCGTGCGCGCCAATGCCGCCCGCATCCGCCCCGCGCGCGCCGCCGCGGCGGGTTATAGGGTCTTGCGGCAGACAAACACACGGCTGGGCGCGCCCGCGCCCGGAAAAGCCTTGCGTCAGCATGAAGAAAGCGATCCCGGCGCGCGGATTCACCTTGGCCGCTTAGCGGATCACGCCACCCGCGCGGCCCGCTTTGCCGCGCCCGCGGCGCGCCATCCGGCGGCACGGGGCTTGCACACGCGTCATGCGGGCGAGGCCGCCGCGCTTTGCCCGGCCGGTACCCCGTGATAGGTGAAGTCGCCCATGCGATACACGCTGCGTCAGCTCGAATATTTCATCGCCGCCGGTGAGACCGGCAGCATCACGCTGGCCTCGGAACGGGTGCACATCTCCCAGCCCTCGATCTCGACCGCGATCTCCCATCTCGAGCGCGAGCTCGGCGTGCAGCTCTTCGTGCGCCACCACGCGCAGGGCCTGTCGCTGACCGCGATCGGCCAGAACATGCTGGCCGAGGCCAAGCGCCTGATCGAGCAGGCGGAGGGCATGTACTCGCTGGCCTCGGAGGCGAGCACACAGGTGCGCGGGCAGATCAATGTCGGCTGCGTCGTCACGCTCGCGCCGCTGGTCATGCCGGAGCTCGCCCATTCCTTCGAGGCCGCCTATCCCGGCACCCGGCTGCACCAGGTCTCCTACGACCAGGAAAGCCTGATCGCCGCGCTGCGCCGCGCCGAGGTCGACATCGCCGTGTGCTACGACCTGCACCTGCCCGGCGAGATCGACTTCCTGCCGCTGGCCAGCATGCCGCCGCAGGCCTGGGTCGGCGAGACCCACCCGCTCGCCCGCCAGCCGGCCACCACGCTGGAGGAGCTTGCGCCGCTCCCCTACATCCTGCTCGACCTGCCCGGCAGCCGCGAATACTTCCTGGCGATGTTCATGAAGGAAGGGCTGACGCCCAACATCACCGCCCGCTCGGCGCATCAGGAGATCGTGCGCACCATGGTGGCGAACGGCTACGGCTACTCGCTCGCCAATGTGCGCCCGCGCTCGGACATGGCGCTCGACGGACGGCGGCTGATGCGCCTGCGCATCGCCGGCGACGTGCCCGCGCTGCGGCTCGGCCTCGCCACGCTCGCGAACTTCCGCAAATCGCGCCTGGTCGACGCGTTCCAGAGCCACTGCCAGAGCTTCATCAGCGACAGCTACATTCCCGGCATGGCCGCGCTCAGCACCGAGCGCCGCGTGCTGCGCAGCGTCTGACCGTCCTCAGCCGGCGGCGAACAGCAGCCGGCAGCGCTCGGCGAAGGCCTTCACCGCCGGCTTCGGCGCGTCGCCATGGCGCGTCACCAGCGCGATGTGGCTCGGCTCGGTCTCGTCGGTCAGCGGGCGCGCGGTCAGCGCCCGGCCCTCATAGGAAAGCCCCGAGGCCGGCTTGGTGGCGAGCAGCGCGTAGCCGAGCCCGCGCCCGACCATGCCGCGCACCATCTCGAAGGAGGAGATGCGGAAGCGCACGTTCGGGCTCAGATTCTGCTCGGTGAACAGCGACAGGAAGTAGTCGCCGCTCGGCGGGGCGTCGAGCAGGATCAGCGGCTCGTCGACGAGGTCGACCAGCGACACCGCCGCATGGTTCGCCAGCGGATGGCGCTCGGGCAGCAGCACGTAGGGCGAGAGCGCCGCCAGCCGCTCGATGTGGAAGCCCTTGCCGACCGCGATGTCGTAGACCAGCGCGACGTCGACGTCGCCGTTCCTCAGGCTGTCGAGCACGCGGCGCTGGTCGCCCTCGACCAGCTCCAGCGTCACGCCCCCCTCCTCGGCGGCGAGCGACTCCACGATGCCCGGAATGACATAGGGCCCGAAGGTGTGGAACGCGCCGAGCCGGAGCGTGGTCGCCGCGATCTCGCCGCGCGGGCGGATGTCGATCGGCGAGGCGGTGCCGTAGGCCCGCTTGGCGTAGATGAGCGGCGAGCCCTCATCGGCCGAGACGATGGTGTCGACGCTGCCGAACACCACGAGGTGGCTGCCGACACGCTGGCTCGACATCACCCGGCACTCGAAGGTCACCAGCGAATCGATCAGCCGCGGCGCCCCGGTCGCCCCGCGGCCCCAGTCGCCGCAGGAGAACTTGTCGCCGTCCTCGGTCTTCACCCGGCTGGCGAAGCATTCGGAAATATAGAACTGGTCGTCGCGCAGCACGTTCACGCAGAACACGCCGTTGTCGATGATCGCCTGGGCGGCGGCCGAGTTGCTGTTCACGCAGATCAGCAGGGTCGGGGTGGCGGTGTCGGCCGAGACCGAGGTCATGGCCGAGACGGTGAGGCCGTAGCGGCCGGCCGGCCCGTCGGTGGTGACGATGTTGACGGTGCATGCCGCGAAGCTCATGCCGGCCAGGAACTGCTGACGCAGGGTCATATCTGGCATGTCGAAGCCAACATTCATCGAGGCATTCTCCCACCCGTATTGTCGTGCATGTCGTTGAGCGGCCGCTGTCTCCTGGCCTTTCGGAAATCTGTCGGCCTCTCGACAGGCAGAAGGCCCGGCAATGTCTTGCCCTGACGTCGACACGATCGCTCGGGGGCGACGCCGCCGGGCCCGGTAGCAGGTCACGCATTGCGGATCGCATGACGAGTACTATCGGGTAGCCCCGGCCCGCGCGGGTTCGCAAATTGGATTTTCGGAACTAACGACACGGAAATTGGGAAGCTTGCGCAGCGTATCACCAGCACGCCTCCAGCAAAGCGGCCGCGCATGATGTGCGCGCGGGACGCCGGCAGGTCCGGCGCCCGCGCCCGGGGTCCGCGCATCGGGCGCGGGGCGGAGTCGGCCAGCCTATGCAGAAGGCCGGATTATCGTAATTTACCCGTTCCGGCCCCGGCCCTTACCGTTGCCTGATATAGATTGGCGAATCCTTCAGCCGGCAAACTGAACACGCGGAGGCGGCGATGGCGGGCAGTGCGAACATGGTCCTCGGCCTCCTCGCCATGCCCAACGGCTCGCACTCCGCCTCCTGGCGGCTGCCGGGCGCGCAGGATGGCGGCGCGATCGACATCGGCTACCAGCGCCGCCTGGTGCAGCTCGCCGAGCGCGGCAAGCTCGACTTCTTCTTCCTCGCCGACTCGCCGAGCCTGCGCGTCGACAACATGGATGTGTGGAGCCGCGCCCCCGCCTACCAGAATATCCTCGAGCCGCTGACCCTGCTCTCCGCGCTCGCCGGCGCCACCACGCATATCGGCCTCGGCGCCACCGCCTCGACCAGCTTCTTCGAGCCCTACAACCTCGCCCGCCAGTTCGCCTCGCTGGACCACATCACCGGCGGCCGGGCGGCGTGGAACGTCGTCACCACGGCCAACGACTACGCGGCCCGCAATTTCGGCCTGCCCCGGCTTCCCCCGCACGAGCAGCGCTACGCCCGTGCGCGCGAATTCGTCGACGTCGTGTTCCGGCTCTGGGACACGTGGGAGGACGACGCCTTCGTCTACGACCACGCGGCCGGCCTGTCCTACCTGCCGGAGAAGTTCCACCGCACCCATCACGAAGGCGCCGTCTTCAAGGTCGATGGCGGGCTGAACATCGCCCGCCCGCCGCAGGGCCGGCCGGTCATCATCCAGGCCGGCGCGTCCGAGACCGGCAAGGCGCTCGCCGCCGAGACCGCCGAGGTGGTGTTCGGGCCGAGCGGCGACATGGCGACCGCCATCGCCTTCTACCGCGACCTCAAGGGCCGCCTCCCCGCTTTCGGCCGCGAGCCGGATGCGCTGAAGATCCTCTCCGGCATCTCGGTCGTGCTGGGCGAGAGCGAGGCCCATGCCCGCGAGAAGCTGCAGAGCTGGCACGACCTCGTCCATCCCGACGTCGCCCGGATCCGGATCGGCCAGGATCTTGGCAACAGCCTGATGGATCTGCCGCTCGACGAGCCGGTGCCGGAGGATCGCATCATCGAGGGCGCGGGCCAGCACCGCGCCTATGCGCAGGAGATCGTCGCCATGGTCCGCGAGGGGCTGACGCTGCGCGAGATCTGCCGGCGCTACAATCGCAGCCGCGCGTTCCTGTGCGGGACGCCGTCCCAGGTCGCGGACCTGATGGAGGAATGGATCGGCGCCGGCGCCTGCGACGGCTTCATGCTGTCGCCGCTCTCGCTGCCGGCCTGCCTCGAGGAATTCGTCGCGCAGGTCATCCCCGAACTGCAGCGGCGCGGGCTGTTCCGCACCGAATATGAAGGCCGCACGCTGCGCGAGCATCTCGGCCTGAAGCGCCCGGAAAACCGCGCCGTGCCGGCCCTCGCCGACGCCTGAGGCACCGCCCCGGCGCTCGCCGACGGCGCACTCGCAGGGAGGGTGCCGATGGTGAGCTGGATCTGGCGGCTCGACGCCACCCGCCGACCGACCGCCACCGAGGGCGGCAACCGCCGCCCTTCACTCCGCGACGGCGGCCACCCGCTTCGCGCCGACCGAGCGGCCGGCGCCCTCGGGCATGGCGAGCCGCGCATGGGCGTCGGCGATCGGACGCAGCCGGGCCAGCACCGCCTCCGGCGCCGGGCCGGCGCGCCCGGCCGCCACATCGACATGCAGCAGCATCTGCTCGGCGCTCGCCACCTCGCGCTCCACACCCTCGCGCCCCGCCACCGCGAACAGCCGGTGGAACAGGTGGATGCGCTTGTCGTCCATCGCGAGGATCTGGCAGGTCGTGCGGAGCGTCTCGCCGAGGTGCGCCTCGTCGAGATGGCGCATATGGGTCTCCACCGTGTAGTAGCTGTGCCCGGCCTCGACATAGGCGAGGTCGACGCCGATCAGCCGCAGCAGCGCATCCGTGGTGTCGCCGAACACCTGCAGGTAGCGGTGCTCGGTCATGTGGCCGTTATAGTCGATCCAGGCTGGCGAGACCCGGCACTCCAGCAGTTCGAGCGGGCCGGACGGGTCCGCCGCGGCCGGCGCCCGCGCCCCGGCGAGCAGCCGGTGCTCGAAATCGGCCAGCAGCGCGCCGGCGCCCCAGCCGGCCCCGCCATCGCCCGCCTTCAGCGCCTGCAGGATGCCGACCAGGTTCTCGTCGCGGATGCGCTCCAGCTCGCGGATCGACAGCCCGCCCGCCTGCGCATCCGACTGCGCGCCGATCTTCTCCACCAGCGCGTCGTCGAGATTCACCACGTCGGTCAATCTGGTCCACGGCCATTTGAGGCAGGGGCCGAACTGGGCGAGGAAATGGCGCATGCCGGCCTCCCCGCCGGCGATGCGGTAGGTCTGGAACAGGCCCATCTGCGCCCAGCGCAAGCCGAACGAGTAGCGGATCACGTCGTCGAGCGTCTCGACGTCGCAGATGTCGTCCTTGATCAGCCACAGCGCCTCGCGCCACAGCGCCTCCAGCAGCCGGTCGCCGACAAAGGCCTCGATCTCGCGGGCGATGACCACACCCTTCATGCCGATCGCGTCCAGCACCGCCTTCGCCCGCTCGATCGTGTCCGGCACCGTCGCCCGGCCGCCGACGATCTCGGCCAGCGGCAGCAGATAGACCGGGTTGTAGGGATGGGCGACGAACAGCCTTTCGGAGTGGGCCAGCCCCGCCTGAAGATCGGAGGGGAGCAGCCCGGACGTGGAGGAGCCGATCAGCGCTCCCGCCGGCGCCGCGGCGTCGATCTGTGCCAGCACGGAACGCTTGAGGTCGAGCCGCTCGGGCACGCTCTCCTGCACCCATTCGGCATCCTTCACCGCCTCCTCGAGGCTGGCGCAGAAGGCGAGCCGCCCGCGCGGGGGCAGCGGCGCCTGCGTCAGCAGCCCATAGGCGCGCTCGGCATTGGCGATCACCTCGCCGACGATGCGCTGCGCCTCCGGGTGCGGGTCGAACACCGTCACGTCGATGCCGGCCAGCAGGAAGCGGGCGATCCAGCCGCCGCCGATGACGCCCCCGCCGATGCAGGCGGCGCGGCAGATGGGTGCCAGTCGCGTCATGTCCGTCTCCTCAGCGCTTCACCAGCTTCAGCTTCTCGCGCACCTCGGCGGGGCCGATGAGGCGCGCGCCCATGCCCGTCACCACGCCCGCCGCCTTCTCCACCAGCTGCGCGTTGGTGGCGAGCTGGCCCTTGCCGGCATAGAGGTTGTCCTCCAGCCCGACCCGGACATTGCCGCCCGCCAGCACCGCGGCGGCCGGGTAGGCGAGCGCGTTGCGCCCGATCGAGAACGCCGAGAAGGTCCAGCCCGCCGGCAGGTTGTTGACCATCGCCATATAGGTGTTGAGGTCGTCCGGTGCGCCCCAGGGAATGCCCATGCAGAGCTGGATCAGCACCGGCTCCTCGATCAGCCCCTCCTCGACGAGCTGGCGGGCGAACCACAGATGGCCGGTGTCGAATGCCTCGATCTCCGGGCGCACGCCGAGCGCCGTCATCTGCCGCGCCATCTCGCGCAGCATGGCCGGCGTGTTGGTCATGACGTAGTCGCCGAGATTGAAGTTCATGGTGCCGCAGTCGAGCGTGCAGATCTCCGGCAGGCATTCGGCGACATGGGCGACGCGCTCGGTGGCGCCGGCCATGTCGGTGCCCGCCGGGTTGACCGGGAACGGCGCCTCCACCCCGCCGAAGACGAGGTCCCCGCCCATGCCGGCGGTGAGGTTCACCACCACGTCGACATCGGCCGAGCGGATGCGGTCGGTCACCTCGCGGTAGAGCTCGGGCCGGCGCGAGGCGGCTCCGGTCTCGGGGTCGCGCACATGGCAGTGCACCACGGCCGCACCGGCCTTCGCCGCGTCGATCGCGCTCTCGGCGATCTCTTTCGGCGTCACCGGCACGTGGGGCGAGCGCCCGGCCGTGTCGCCCGCACCGGTGACGGCGCAGGTGATGAAGACATCGCGGTTCATAGACAGGGGCATGGGCTGGCTCCGGGCTGGCCCGCGCGGTGCGGGACAGGGGAAGCTTGACGGCAAAGCCGAACCGTGACGCAACTGTTTGCGCACCGGATTTGACACTTCGCGAAGCCATGGTCTTCACCCATTCCGACGAGCCGCTGGACGTCACCCTGCTGCTGTTCCCGGGCCTGTCGCTGCTCTCGCTGGCGGCGACGCTCGACCCGATGCGCGGCGCCAACCGGGTGCTCGGGCGCACGGCCTATCGCTGGAAGCTGGTGTCGATGGACGGCACGATGCCGACGGCGAGCTGCGGCCTGCCGATCCCGGTCGAGGGCGCGTTCGACCCGGCGGCGCGGCAGGACGCGCTGATCGTGAGCGCCGCCTTCGAGGCCGCGACCTATGCCACCCCGCGCATCCTCAAGGCGCTGCGCGCCGGCGCCGCCCGCTCGCGCATCGTCGGCGGCATCGAATCCGGGCCGTGGCTGATGGGCTTCGCCGGCCTGCTCGACGGGCGCCGCGCCACCACCCACTGGGAGGACCTCGAAGACTTTGCCGCCCGCTTCCCCCATGTCGACGTGCAGCCGGACCGCTTCGTCGTCGACGAGCCGGTATTCACCACCGGCGGCGCCACGCCGGCGCTCGACTGCATGCTGTCGCTGATCCGCGCCCGCAACGGCTATTCCGCCGCGCTCGACGTCGCCAGCCTCTACATCTACGAGGAGATGCGCACCGGCTCGGACGTCCAGCCCATCGTCTCGCTCGGCCGCATTCGCTGGCACGAGCCGCGGGTGGCGGAGGCGATCCGCATCATGGAAACCCATATCGACCGCCCGGTGACGGTCGCCGCCATCGCCCGGCGGGTCGGCATCTCGACCCGGGCGCTGGAGACGCTGTTCCTCAAGACTGTCGACGCTTCGCCCGGCGCGTACTACGTCGCGCTGCGGCTGAACGCGGCGCGGCGGCTGGTGCTCGACACCAGCCTTCCCATCGCCGACATCGCCGAGCGCACCGGCTTTTCCGCCATCGCCTCGCTCTCGCGCGCCTATCGGCGCCAGTTCGGCACCCCGCCTTCGGCGGCGCGCCGCGCGCGGCTCTAGCCGGCCGGCTCAGAGCTGGCCCGCCACAGCAGCCCCCACCGCAGCCTTGTCGATGACCGACCAGACCCTGCGGATGCGCCCGGCGTCGAACTCATAGAACACGTTCTCGGTGAAGGTGACGCGCCGGCCGTTGACGGGAAGGCCGAACAGCAGGCCGGCCGGCGTGCAGTCGAAGTCGAGGCGGCAGGCGATGCGCGGCGGATCGCACATCAGGAGCCCGATCGAAAAGCGCAGGTCGGGGATCGCCCGGAAGTCCTCTTCCAGCATGGCGCGATAGCCGGCGAGGCCGATGCCCGCGCCGTTATAATCCACCACCTCGTCGACGAAGGTGCCGAGCCGGTCGAGTTCCCGCGCGTTGAGGCAGGCGATATAGCCGCGATAGGTCGCGCAAAGTTCGTCGCGGGTCATGACACCTCCCGGCTCCGGCACGGCATAAGGGACCCACCGCGCGTGGACCCCTTCCGACAACGCACATCCGGCGGACGCGGGTCCGCCGGACGGTGCTTTGAAGATAGCCCGCAGGCGCCTCGGGCGGAGCGGTCGCCACCCCGGGGCGGCCTAGAGACCGAGCCCGCTCTTCACCGCCGGCAGGCCGGGCTTGCCGTCGAGCGTGGTGACGCCGTCGAGCCACTTGTCGAGAATGGCCGGGTTCTCCTTGATCCAGGCCCGCACTGCCGCTTCCGGCTGCATGCCCTTGTCGAGGATGTCGCTCATCAACCGGTCCTCCATCGCCACGTCGAAGACGAGGTTGGTGAGGAAACGGCCGACATTCGGGCACTCCTTCACATAGCCCGGCCGGGTCAGGGTGAGCACGGTGGCGCCGCCGTCATTGGGGCCGAACACGTCGTGGCCGTCGCTGAGATAGGCGATCGGCAGATTGACGTTCATCGGGTGCGGGCGCCAGCCGAAGAACACCACCGGCTCCTTCTGCCGGATCTTCTGCGCCACCTGCGCCAGCATGCCCTGCTCGCTCGATTCGACCAGGTCGAAGCCTTTCAGCTCGAAGTCGTTGGCGGCGATCATCTTGGAGATGGTAGCGTTCGCCCCGCTCCCCGCCTCAATGCCGTAGATCTTGCCGTCGAGCTTGTCCTTGAACTTGGCGATGTCGGCATAGGTCTTGAGCCCGGCATCATAGGCGTCCTTGGAGGTGGCAAAGCCGATCCGCGCGCCCTCGAGATTGGTCGCGACCACCTCGATCTTGCCGGCCTTGACCAGCGGCACCTGGCTTGGCTCCTGCAGCGGCATCCAGTTGCCGAGGAAGACGTCGCGGTCGCCGTTCTCCAGCGACTTGAAGGTGATGGCGACCGACAGGATGGAGACTTCCGGCTTGTAGCCGAGCCCGTCCAGCACCTGGCGGGCGATCTCGGTTGTGGCCGTGATGTCGGTCCAGCCGACGTCGGAGAAGCGGGGCTTGGCGCACGCGGCCGGGTCGCTGGCGAAGGCCGGCGACGCGATGAGCGCGGCGGACAAGCTGAGGCAGGCAACGAGACTGCGTGAAATCATTGCTGTTCCCCATGTTGGCGATCATGCCGCAGGCGGCATCGCAAGGGAAAGCCTACGCCGGTCGGCCGGCGCTGATTGATCGGTTCCGAAGGACGGATAACCGAATGCGCAGTCCGCGCGGGGCGTCGTGCCGCCGCGCGGGTGCGCCGGACCCGCCCCAAGGCGGCACCCGGGTAGCGTCGTAGCGGAGGAGGAAGTCGCTCAGCGATTGCGGACCATCGGCTCGCGGCAGCGATAGCCGACGAAGCACTGCTTCATGTCCGAGGTCTGTATCCAGACCGGGAAGGTGGTCTCGGCCAGCCCGCAATAGCGCTGGTCCGAGACGTAGCGGTCATAGATATTCGGCCCGGTGGCCATCACCACCGCGCCCTTCTGGCGGACCATGTCGAAGGCGGCGGCGCAGCTCAGGTCGAGCGAGTTCGGCATCGACTGGGCGAGCGCCGGCGACGCGGCGAGGGGGAACGCGAGGGCGAACAGGACGGCACGCATGATGAGCCTCGGCACGCTAGGTGGGCGCCCGCTCCGTCGGCGGCGGACGTATGATCATACTACGCGCGTGGGGGAGGAGCGGATCACATTGCGCGGATGCCGGGCGCACGGGCACGGACGCGGTGGCGCACAGGCGTAGCCGCGCGAAGTCGCGGCGGCATCGGGCGGGGATGCGCGGGCGTGAAGGCGCGGACGGGCGGCTGACGAGGACGGGTCCCGCGCCGGCGGGCGGCCGGAAGCTCAGCGGATGAATTCGATCGTGTCGAGCGCGATGAGCTGGTTGCCCTGATAGTTGTTGTCGTGCAGCCGGCACAGCATGAAGCGGTCGGCGACCTCGATCGGGCCGTAGGCGGTAACCGTGTCGCCGCTGCGCAGCTTGATCGTCAGCGCGTGCTTGCTGCTGTCCTTCGCCACTTCCTGGATCAGATCGCAGATTGTGCGCGTGCTGGTGCAGATGTTCATGGCATTTTCCCTCCCGTTTCGGCCCTTCGGACCAGCCCCTATTCGGCTCGCCCTTGCTGACGTCGTCAACCGTCAACATTTTCCGGCCTCAACGCGCCATGGAGTATCCGGTTCCTTACCGATCCGGGGACGGCTTTTCGCCGGCCACCTGCCCCAGGGTCATCACCCCGCGACGCGGCGCGCCCGGCGCCGGCGCAGCACGGCGATGCTCGCCAGCGCCACCACGATGATCGCCATCGAAAACACCGTGGTCAGCGTGCCGAGCGCATAGAGCACCGGCGTGGTGACGTTGGTGGTCATGCCATAGATCTCGAGCGGCAGCGTGTTGAACGAGCCCGAGGTCATCAGCGTGCGGGCGAACTCGTCATAGGAGAGGGTGAAGCCGAACAGGCCGACGCCGATCAGGCTCGGCAGGATGATCGGCAGCACCACATGCGCGAAGGTCTGCCAGGGCGAGGCGCCGAGGTCCCGCGCCGCCTCCTCATAGGCCGGGTTGAAGCGGTTGAAGACCGCGAACATGATCAGCAGGCCGAAGGGCAGCGTCCAGGTGAGGTGCGCGCCGAAGCCGGAGGAGTACCAGGCCGGCTCCAGCCCGGCCACGTTGAAGGCGAGGCCGATGCCGAGCGAGATCAGGATCGAGGGCACGATCAGGCTGGCGATGGTGAGATAGAACAGCGGCCCCGCGCCGAGGAAGCGGCGGCGGAAGGCGAGCCCCGCCAGGAGCGAGACCACCACCGTGGTCGCCATGGTCATCAACCCGAGCATCAGCGAGCGCGAGAAGGCGCCGCCGAAGTCGCCCACCGCCTGCTGCTCGAACAGAAGGTTCTCGAACCAGCGCAGCGAGCTCCCGTTCATCGGGAAGGTCAGGCCCCCGTTCGGGCCCTGGAACGAGAGGATGAAGATCGTCGTCAGCGGCCCGTAGAGGAACAGCACGAACAGCACGAAGAAGGCAGTGAGCACGTAGAAGCCGGGGCCGCGCCGCTCGGAATTCATCTCACAGCTCCTTGCGGATATTGACGATGCGCAGGATGCCCCCGACCAGCAGCAGCACCAGGATCAGCAGGATCACCGCATTGGCCGCCGCGGCCGGGTACTGCAGCAGCGCGATCTGGTTCGCCATCATCAGCCCGACCGAGGCCGACTGCCCGCCGGACATGAAGCGCACGGTGATGAAGTCGCCCATCACCAGCGTCACCACGAAGATCGAGCCGATGGCGATGCCCGGCTTGGCGAGCGGGATGATGACGTTGGTGAGGATCTGGAACGCGCTGGCGCCGGCGTCGCGCGCCGCCTCGATCAGCGAGCGGTCGATGCGCATCAGCGTGTTGAAGATCGGCGTCACCATGAACAGCGTGTAGAGGTGCACCATGGCGAGCACCACCGCGAAGTCCGAGAACAGCAGGAATTCAAGCGGCTGGTGGATGATGCCGAGACTCATCATCGTCTGGTTGAGCAGCCCGTTGCGGCCGAGGAACGGGATCCACGAGATCATGCGGATGATGTTCGAGGTCAGGAACGGGATGGTGCAGATCAGGAACAGCACCATCTGCGTCGTCGCCGTGCGGATGTGGAAGGCGAGGTAGTAGGCGACCCAGAAGCCGATCACCAGCGTCAGCGCCCACACGATGACGGTGTATTTCAGCGTGTTGATGTAGGTGCTCCAGGTCACCGGCGAGGTGATCGTCTCCTGGTAGTTGGTGAAGACGAAGGCCGGGAAGATCCGGATCGAGTCGTAGTCCCAGAAGCTCACCATGACGATGGTGGCGATCGGCAGCACCAGGAACGCGGCCAGGATCAGCGTCAGCGGCATCGCCTGCAGATAGGGCGCCAGTCGCGGGGCAAGGCGGGAGAGCGTCATGCGGCGTTTCCGGGTCGGGGCCTGCGCGTGGGAAGCCCGGCGAGAGGCGTGGGGCGAAGTCTCGGCGAGTGACGTATCGGGCGAGTCGCGGAGTTGGCGAAGGCGTATCGGGCGGCACCTGATGGAGGGCACCGCCCCGCCGGGAGAGGGATGGGGCGAGGGGCACCGGCGCCCCCGGCTCCGAAACCCTCGCCCGCCCCCCTCCCGGCAGGAGAGCCGTCAGCCGCCGCGTCAGGCGGCGATGAACTCGTTCCAGCGACGGACCATGTAGCGGTCCTCGTCCATCACCGAATTCCAGCAGGCGACCGCGCCCATGCGCTCCTGGAAGGAGCCGCCGTCGCGGATCGCGCCGGCCGTGTACATCACCTTGCCTTCCGGCGAGAGGATGTCGGCCTTGGCCGGCTTGCCCAGCATCCAGAACGCCCACTCGTCCGGCGTCATGTTCTTCTCGGCGGTGGAGAGCACGGCCGAATAGTAGCCCTGCCGGTTGAGATAGGCGCCGACCCAGCCGGACAGGTACCAGTTGATGTACTCGTAGGCCGCGTCGAGCTGCGCGCCCTTCAGGTGCTTGGCCATGCCGAGGCCGCCGCCCCAGGCGCGGTAGCCCTCTTCGAGCGGCTGGTAGACGCAGGGGATGCCCTTCGAGCGCACCGCCGCCACCGCCGGCGACCACATGGACTGGATCACCACCTCGCCCGAGGCCATCAGGTTGACGCTCTCGTCGAAGGTCTTCCAGAAGGCGCGGAATTGGCCGTCCTTCTTGGTCTTGATGAGGAAATCGATGGTGAAGTCGATCTCCTTCTTGGTCATGTTGCCCTTGTCGGCATATTTGATCAGCCCGGCGCTCTCGCAGATCATCGCCGCGTCCATGATGCCGATGGACGGGATGTTCAGGATCGAGGTCTTGCCCTTGAAGGCCGGGTCCAGGATGTCCTTCCAGTTCTTGATCGGGCGGCCGACGAGGTCGGGGCGGATGCCCAGCGTGTCGGCGTTGTAGATGGTCGGGATCAGCGTCATCCACTGGGTCGGCGCCGAGGCGAAGGTCTTCGAATCCGGCCCTTCGACGAAGCCGACCGTGTTCGGCGCGGTGCCCTGGGCGATCGTCGATTCCGGCGTCAGCTTGCCGGTGGTGAAGATCGGGACGATCTGGTCGTAGTACTTGATCTTGGAGACGTCCATCGGCTGCAGCGTGCCGGCGGCGAACACCTTCTTGCAGATCCAGTATTCGATGTCGGCGATGTCGAAGCTGTTGGGCTGCGTCACCACGCGCTGCGACACGGCGTCGGAATCGAGCGCCGTCATCTGCAGCGTGATGCCGAGGTCGGCCTTGCACTTCTCGGCGATGGCGTTGAGGTTCGAGACGCCGGTGCCGAACTGGCGCAGCGTGATCGGGTTCTGCGCCCAGATGGTGGGAAAGCCGGTGACGGCGCCAGAGCCGCTGGCGACGCCCGCGAGCGCGGCGGCGCCCTTGAGCATGGTGCGGCGGCTGATGCCGGCGCCGCGCGCGGCCTGCGGCCCGGCGCTCTTGGCGCCCGGCGTGGCGCTTCCCGCGCCCGTGCGATCCGTGGTCTTCCTGGTCATCGAAGTCTCCCGAGCGTTATGCAGCAGATTGAGGAACGGGCGGTTTCCTTGGGCAGTAAGGTCAGGCGGACGGCGACGCGTGCAGCATGTGGACGTCGTCCGCGGTCCAGGCGAGCGGCACCGCGTCGCCGACGGACAGGGGCTTGGCGAAAAAGGCGGTCTCGGGCACCTGCACCGAGAACTCGTCGACCCCCGGGGCGGAGAGCGCGACCTGCACCTTCTGGCCGTGATACTCGATGTTCTGCACGAGGCCGGTCAGCCCGCAGCCGGTCGCGATGCCCCCGGTATCGGCGATGTGCACCCGGTCGGTGCGCACCGCGATCTCGATCGGCTGGCCGACCTCGGCCGGCAGGCTTTCCGGCACCACGAAGGCCGCCCCGCCGGGCACCTCGAACATGATGCGCCCGCCATCCTTGCGGGTCACGCGGCCGGCGATGACGTTGTGGTCGCCCATGAAGCGGGCGACGAAGGCGGTGGCCGGGCGGTTGAACACCTCGCGCGGGGTCGCCGCCTGCTCGATCCGCCCGCCATTCATCACCACCACCAGGTCGGAGAGCGCCATCGCCTCCTCCTGGCTGTGGGTGACGTGGATGAAGGAGATGCCGAGCTGGAGCTGCAGCCGCTTCAGCTCCTGGCGCACCCGGATCTTCAGGAACGGGTCGAGCGCGGAGAGCGGCTCGTCGAGCAGCAGCGCCTGCGGGTCGGTGATCAGCGCGCGCGCCAGCGCCACGCGCTGCTGCTGGCCGCCGGAGAGCTGGGACGGACGACGCTCGGCGAGGTGGTCCATGTGGACCAGCTTCAGCATCTCCATCGCCTTGGCGCGCCGGGTCGCCTTGTCGACGCCCTTCATCTTCAGGCTGAAGGCGACGTTGTCGACCGTGTCGAGATGGGGGAACAGCGCGTAGCTCTGGAACATCATCGCCGTGCCGCGCTTGGCCGGGGCGAGGTCGGTGACCACCGTCGGGCCGAGCCGCACGTCGCCCTCGCTCACGCTCTCATGGCCGGCGATCATGCGCAGCGTCGTCGTCTTGCCGCAGCCCGAGGGCCCGAGCAGGCAGCAATAGGTGCCGCCGGGGATCTTGAGGGTGACGCCGTCGACCGCAAGCGCCGGACCGTAGCGCTTGGTGAGCTGGACGAGTTCGATGTCGGCACCGCTGGTCATGGTGTGGGCATGGCTCCGCCTGGCGTTCCCTGGACGTCACGCAAGCGATATGCCAATTGGCGGCGGGCAAGGTTTCCGCCGCCGGCAGCCCCGCCAAGGCGGGCGGATGGCGCCCGTCGCCGCGCGAAACGGCGGACGAACGCACATCGATTAGGCATGGTATGCGACACCTGCCCAAACTGGATACAATCTATAGCTCGATCGTATCCAATCCGAGGATGGTTCGCCGCAACGGCGGGCTCACGGGCCGGCTTGTGGGCTGCCTCATGGACGCCCGCATCGTCTGTCGTCGCGGGACCCCGGCACCCGGGCGCCGCCGCCGCTCCTGATCCTTAGAACACCGTGCCGTCGGCGTCGATAGCGATCGGCGGTGGGCCGGCCGGTGGGCGGCGTTCGGCAGCGATGCGCCGGCCCGCGGCCCAGGTCCCGCCCTGCAACATCTTCGCCAGCGGGAACTGCGAGGCGTCGAGCCCCAGCCGCTCGCGCACCGGGTCGGCGAGCCGGTCCATCAGCGCCACGGTCAGCGCGCGCCATTCCACCACCATCTCGCTGCCGACCGGCTGCTTCTGCTCGGGCAGCAACGGCGTGCGCGGCACGATCGCGCCGAGATCGATCAGCAGCCCGCCATTGCGGTATTCCGGCAGTGCCGTCAGCGCGTCGAGGTCGGTCACCGCGAAGCCGGCCGCCTCGAACGGCTCCAGCAGCGAATAGGTCAGCCACTGCGACAGCTTGTGGAAAGGCACCAGATGGTTCGACAGGTCCGGCACCTCGACCCCCGGGTGGCGCCCGACATCGCCGAGCGCGACGCCCTCCACCACCAGCCCCGCCGGCCAGATCGCCGACAGCCCGTCGAGCAGCGCCTCCAGAATGGTCGGCGCCGGCAGCCGGCCGAGCGGCGCCTTGTCGAACAGCGCGTCGTACAGCCCGCCCGGGCGGATCACCCCGTCGCCGAACAGGTCCCTGCGGGTCGCCAGCGCGTGGCCGAGCCGGTTCAGCAGCGCCACCCGCCCCTCGAGCCCGACCGGCGGCTTGGCCTCGCTCACCTGGAAGTGGCGGGCCAGCGTGTCGGCGTCGATCCGCATCAGCGCGCCCGCATCGGCCCGAAGCGGCACCTTCGGGTCGGAGGAGAAGCCGCCCGCCTCGAACATGCGCAGGCTCGCCACCGCCAGCCCTTCCGAGCGCCCGATGGTGAGCCCGCTCGCCTCCTCGTGGTAGTACCAGGCATCGCCCGCCCCGGCGTCGAGCAGCACGCTCACCACCGCGAGGTCGATCATCACCCGCGCCCGCTCGGCCGCGTCGTTCGTGGGCAAGCGCTGCTCCAGCGCCGGCCAGCGCTGCAGCCCGCCGGCGTCGAAGTGCCGCCAGCGGCTGTGATAGGGGATGTCGAGCGTGGGATAGGCCTGCCGCGTCACCTCGGCGACATAGTCCGCCACCGTGCCGAGCGCGGCCTCGTCGACGGTGAAATGCGCCGAGCGGCCGGCCAGCACATAGTCGAGCACCAGGTGACAGCGGGAGCGGACCGCGGCTGGCGAGCGCAGGGCGGCGAGTTCGGGCGGGATCATACGGCGTCCTTGACTGGCTGAAGCGGGCCCGCGCCTGCGAAGGCCCCGCTCGGACGGTTCTGACAGGCGGGCGTCAGCGCCTGCGTACGAATTCGGTGCGCAGCACGAGGCCCTTGATGCCCTCGAAGCGGCAGTCGATCTCTTCCGGGTTGTCGGTAAGACGGATGGCGCGGATCACGGTGCCCTGCTTCAGCGTCTGGCCCGCGCCCTTCACCTTGAGGTCCTTGACGAGGACCACGGAATCGCCGTCGGAGAGAACGTTGCCGGCGGCGTCGCGTACCGCGGAGGCCGCGGCCGCCGCGGCCGCCATCTCGGAAGCGGGACGCCATTCCCCGGTTTCCTCGTCATACACATACGCGTCGTCGTCGCCGGCCATATCCATCTCTTTCATCCTTGCACTCGCGCGCACCACCGGGGCCGGAGGCGAGGCGCAAGGGCCTATTCCTTCAGCGCGCGGCCCTGCGTCGCGTCGTATTGGCTCTGGAATCCGACGCCGTAATAGCCCGCGGAAACCTTCGCCTCCATCTCGACCCGCGCATCGGAGGGAATGAGATCGTCCGGGATCGGCACCCGCTCGACCACCTCGATGCCCGCGCGCGCCAGCGCGTTGAACTTCATGTCGCTCATCGAGGCGAAGCGGTCGATGCGGGAGATGCCGAGCCAGTGGAACACGTCCGGCATCAGCTCCTGGAAGCGCATGTCCTGCACCCCGGCGACGCATTCGGTGCGCTTGAAATAGGTCTCCGGCAGGTCGCCGCCCTGCTGGCGCTTGCGGGCGTTGTAGACGAGGAACTTGGTCACCTCGCCCAGCGCCCGGCCCTCCTTGCGGTTGTAGACCACGAGGCCGACGCCGCCCTTTTGCGCCATCTCCACGCACATCTCGATGCCGTGGGCGAGATAGGGCCGGCAGGTGCAGATGTCGGAGGAGAACACGTCCGAGCCGTTGCACTCGTCATGCACCCGGCAGGCGAGCGGGGTCACGCCGTCGCCGATCTTCGAGGGGTCGCCGAACATATAGAGCGTCATGCCCCCGATCGGCGGCAGGAACACCTTGAGGTCGCCGCGCGTCACCAGCTCCGGGAACATGCCGCCCGTGTGCTCGAACAGCGCCCGGCGCAGCGCCCCCTCGCCCACGCCGAAGCGCTCGGCGATGCCCGGCAGGTACCACACCGGGTCGACCGCCGCCTTGGTGACGCGCACGTCGCCCTTGGGGCCGATGATGTCGCCGTCGATGGCGAGCCGCCCGGCGCGGATCGCCTCGCGGATCTCCGGCATGTCGATATGGGCGCGGGTGATGGCGATGCTCGGCCGCGCGTCGATGCCGGCGGCGATCTCCTCGGCGAACGCCTCCCCGGTCATGTGGCCGTAGGGGTCGAGCGAGACGATCTTGCCTGGATCGCCCCATTGCGGGTGCGGGCCGATCGGGTCGGAGGGCGAGGTGTCGGTGAGGTCGGCGCGGAAGTCGGCGGTAAGCGAGCCGGCGGCGATGGCAAGCGCGCGGTAGACCGAATAGCCGCCCGCATGGGTGCCGATGGCGTTGCGCCGCTTCGGGTCCGTCAGCGTCGCCACCACCGGGCCGCGCTCGCGCGGGGACGGGGCGCCCCAGTTCAGGGTCGGGGCGTCGGCGGCGACGCCGGTGGGCGCGCCATGGGAGGTGAGGACGATGTGGTTGCGGGAACGACCGCCTGCACTGGCATTGACGGACATGACTGGCTCGCTTCTCGTCCGGCCCTGTGCCGGGCTGCTGGGAAGCACTCAATGTGAGCGCCAATTCCCCCGTTCCGCAAGAGGTTGCGCGCGGAAGTGTTAAAAAATCGGACGAGATGGTCCGTTTCTTGTATCGGGAATCGCTCTTTCCGCTACGCTGTGGGAGGCTGGCGCGACCGCCGACCACCCACCCTTCCGCCGACAGTCCCGAGCCCGAGCGAGCCGACGATGAACGCGCCCTCCGCCCCGACCCTCACCACGCCGCCTTCCACCGTCGTCGTCGATCATCCGATGATCCAGCACAAGCTGACGCTGATGCGCCGCACCCGCACGCCGGCGAACGAGTTCCGCCTGCTGCTGCGCGAGATCAGCATGCTCATGGCCTATGAGGTCACGCGCGACATGCCGATGGAAATGATCGAGATCGAGACCCCGCTCGCCACCATGCAGGCGCCGGTGGTGGCGGGAAAGAAGCTCTGCCTGGTCTCGGTGCTGCGCGCCGGCGGCGGCATTCTCGAGGGCATGCTGGAGATCCTGCCCGCCGCCCGCGTCGGCCATGTCGGACTCTACCGCGACCCGGTCTCGCTCGCCGCGGTCGAGTATTATCTCAAGCTCCCGCGCGACATTTCCGAGCGCACCGCGATCGTGCTCGACCCGATGCTGGCGACCGGCAATTCCGCCGCCGCCGCGGTGGCGGAGGTCAAGGCGGCCGGCTGCCAGTCGATCAAGTTCGTCTCGCTGATCGCCGCGCCCGAGGGCCTCGCCACCTTCCACGAGGCGCATCCCGACGTGCCGGTCTACACCGCCGCCATCGACAGCCACCTCAACGACCACGGTTACATCGTGCCCGGCATCGGCGATGCCGGCGACCGCATCTTCGGCACCAAGTAGCGGCGGGCGGGCGCAGCCCATGCAGCGGATCACCCTCACCATCGACGACGCGCTGCTCGCCGCCGTCGACGCCTATGCCGCCCGCCACGGCTACTCCACCCGCTCGGAGGCGGTCCGCGACGCGCTGCGCGCCGCCCTTTCCGGCGCCTCGCTGTCGGGCGCTGTGCTCGCCGAGGGTGAGCCCGCGGCGGCCCCGGCACCCGCCGACCCTCCGGCGGACCCCGCCGCGCCCTGCCACGCGACGCTCAGCTATGTCTACGACCACGAGAAGCGCGACCTCTCGCGCCGCCTCGCCAGGGTGCAGCACGGCCATCATCATCTCGCCGTTGCCTCGCTGCATGTCCATCTCGACCACGAGACCTGCCTCGAGGTCGCGGTGCTGCACGGCCCCGCCGACGCGGTGCGGAGCCTTGCCGACGAGGTGGTGACCCAGCGCGGCGTGCGCTACGGCCACCTGCACCTGCTGCCGGCGCCGGCCGACGCACAGGCCCGCGCACACGCGGGCCATGCGCACGATGACGCGGCGCATGATTTGCCCTCGCAGGCGCACAAGGACGATTGACGCCGTCCCCGTCGAACGTAAGCTGACTGCGTCATTTCATCATACGCAGACGTACGCACCGGGGGCTCCCCGAAGGCGGCCTGCCCGTTCCAGAGGGGTTGTCATGTCCAACGTCGTCTCGCCGGCCCGCCGTTCCGTTCCCGGTCTCGCCCGCCACGCGGCGCGCGCCGTCCTCGCCGGCGGCTTCGCGCTGGTGCCCGCGCTCGCCTTCGCCCATCCCGGCCACGGCCCGGCGGTCGGCTTCGCGCACGGCTTCCTGCACCCGGTGAGCGGCCTCGACCACGTCCTCGCCATGGTCGCGGTCGGCATCTTCGCCGCCCAGCTCGGCGGGCGCGCCATCTGGGCGGTGCCGGCGAGCTTCGTGGCGCTGATGGCGGCCGGCGGCTTCCTCGGCATGTCCGGCATCGGCCTGCCCCTGGTCGAGCTCGGCATCGCGCTCTCCATCATCGTGCTCGGCGGCACGGTGGCGCTCGGCCGGAAGGACTGGCCGCTCGGCGCCGCCATGGCGCTGGTCGGCTTCTTCGCCCTGTTCCACGGCCACGCCCACGGCGCCGAGATGCCGGTGGACGCGTCCGGCCTCGAATATGCCGCCGGCTTCATGGCGGCGACGGCGGCGCTGCACGCGGCCGGCATCGGCCTCGCCCTCTCCATCGGCAAGCTCTCCGAGGCCCGCGCGCCGCGCCTGGCCCAGGCGGTCGGCGCCGTGGTCGCGGTCGCCGGCCTCGGCATCCTCTCCGGCGCGATCTGAGCCGCGCCGGGGCGCCTGCCTGACGCAATCCCCGCCGGCCGCCGCCGAAACTTTCGGCGCCACGGCCGGCGCGATGCCGACAATCCGGGCTTCCGGTCCGCCGGGAGCCCGTCTATCCTTCCTCGTCCCTAGGGTTCCGGCGCCGGTCGCGGCGCGGCTGGTCCGAGAGGGGCAGCCCGGCGCGGGGAGGTTCCCCATCACATTCGCCGGGTCCACGGCGGGACAAAAGCCCGGGAGGCTCGCGCGACGGTTTCGCGGCGCAGATCTTCTGGCACCGCAGGGTCTTCCTCGAAACCGTCCGACAGGACCGACGGCCGGCCTCCGGCCAAGCGAGGAGAACGCCCAATGCCTGCGACCCCGATCGACGCCTTCGCGATCACCGCCCGCCCGCCCCACTCGCCTCTCGCCGGCGCCCCGGCCCGCGCCACCCGCGTCGCCGGCCCCATGGCCGCGCCCGAGCGCCGGCGCCGCCACCATCCCAATTTCGAGATCCGCGGCATGCAGGGCTGGAAGGCGCTGGAGGCCGAGGAGGGCCTGTCCGAGGCCGGCTGGCGCAAGGAGCAGCAATGGGCGCTCGACATGGGCCTGCCCGGCGCGGATTCGATCACCGACAAGTCGATCCCGACCTTCGCCCGCGGCGAGCTGCCCCATTTCGCCGGCATCAACACCTTCCTCAAGGCGCCCTATGTCGAGAACGTGCGCGACGTGGGCAAGTACGACGCCGCCGTGCTCGGCATCCCGTTCGATTCCGGCACCACCTACCGGCCCGGCACCCGCTTCGGGCCGCAGGGCATCCGTCGCATCTCCGCGCTCTACACGCCCTATAATTACGAGCTCGGCGTCGACCTGCGCGAGCAGATGACGCTGTGCGACGCCGGCGACGTGTTCACCATCCCCGCCAATCTCGAGAAGAGCTTCGACCAGATCTCGAAGGGCGTCTCCCACGTCTTCTCGTCGGGCGCGCTGCCGATCATGCTCGGCGGCGACCATTCGATCGGCTTTCCCTGCGTGCGCGGCATCGCCGAATGCACCTCCAAGCGCATCGGCATCATCCATTTCGACCGCCACATCGACATCCAGGAGAAGGATCTCGACGAGCGCATGCATACCACGCCCTGGTACTGGGCGACCAACCTGCCGAACGTGAAGCCGCAGAACCTCGTCCAGCTCGGCATCGGCGGCTGGCAGGTCCCGCGCTACGGCGTGCAGGAAGCGCGCAAGCGCGGCACCAACGTGCTGACCATCGACGACATCGAGAAGATCGGGCTGGAGAAGACCGCCGAGATCGCGCTCGAGCTCGCCTGGAAGGACGCGGACGCGGTCTACATCTCCTTCGACGTCGATTCGATCGACTGCGGCTTCGTGCCCGGCACCGGCTGGCCCGAGCCGGGCGGCTTCCTGCCGCGCGAGGCGCTGAAGATCCTCGGCCTCGTCGCCGCCGAGGGGCTGTGCGGGCTGGAGGTGGTTGAGGTCTCCCCGCCCTACGACACTTCGGACATCACCGCCCTGTTCGGCCTGCGCGTGGTGGTCGAGGCGCTCGGCTCCATGGTCGCCCATGGCAAGATGGGCGCGCACAAGCACATCATCGACAAGCCGGTGAGCTTCTGAGCCCAGCTCCCGCCGCGCCGGGCCTTTGGTCCGGCCGGCGCGAGGAGGAGAGCGCCATGCATCGCGGTCATGATCACGACCACCCGCACGACCATTCCCACGGCGCCGGCGGCCATAGCCACGGCCACGGCACAGCGCATTCGCACGCCCAGGCGCATGCCCACGCCCACGCCCATGGCGGCCACAATCACGGCCCCGGCCCGCGCCCGGCGGCGCAGTGGCAGACCCCGCATCTTCCCGAGCCGCCCGAGGAGGGCGACCACGCCCATGTCGAGCCCGATCTCGACCTGGTCGAGAAGGCGTTCGTGGAAGGCTTCGGCTCGACCTCCGACCCCACCAGCTTCCTGCGCCTCGCCCGCATCCCGTTCGACGCCGTCAGCCGCGAGGGCGCGCGGGTCAGCCTGCTGCGGGTGGAGACGGACGAGGCGACCGATGTCGGCGCGGTGATGCCGCAGCTCGGCGGCGGCGCGTTCCGCTACGATCCGCTGCCCGCCTCCATGGTCTCGCGCCGGCGGCGCCTGCGATTCCTCTATTTCGACGGCCGCGCCGTGCTGCCCCTGACGCTGGCGCAGGTGCGCGACCTCGCAGAGACGTGAGCCGGGCGCTTTTCGCAAAAGCGCGCCCGATCGCCGCGTCAGGGGTTTGCCGGGTTGATCGGAACGGCTCCAAAGTTCATGTTGCCGCTCGACGCGCCCCGTTCGCTCTGTGTTCGGGGGCCGGAGTGGGTGCACATGGACTACGGACGCTTTTTCCAGGATGCCGTCGACGCGCTCAAGAATGAGCGGCGCTACCGGACCTTCGCCGAGATCGAGCGCGACACGCAGCGCTTCCCTCATGCCGTATGGCACTCGCCCGAGGGCGAGCGCGACATCGTCATCTGGTGCTCGAACGACTATCTCGGCATGGGCTGCCATCCTGACGTGGTAGAGGCCCTGTGCGCCACCGCCCGCGAGGTCGGCGCCGGCGCCGGCGGCACCCGCAACATCTCCGGCAACAGCCATGCCATCGTCGAGCTGGAAGCCGAGCTCGCCGACCTGCACGGCAAGCAGGCGGGGCTGGTCTTCACCTCCGGCTACGTGTCGAACCAGACCGGCATCTCGACCCTCGCCAAGCTCATTCCCGACTGCCTCGTCCTCTCCGACGCGCTGAACCACAACTCGATGATCGAGGGCGTGCGCCAGGCCGGCCGCGAGAAGGCGATCTTCCGCCACAACGACCTCGCCCATCTCGAGGAGCTGCTGCAGGCGGCCGGCGACCGGCCCAAGCTGATCGTGTTCGAGAGCGTCTATTCGATGGACGGCGACGTCGCCCCGATCGGCGCCATCTGCGACCTCGCCCAGCGCTACGGCGCCATGACCTATCTCGACGAGGTGCACGCAGTCGGCATGTACGGCCCGCGCGGCGCGGGCGTCGCCGAGCGCGACGGCGTGATGGACCGGGTGGACGTGATCGAGGGCACGCTCGGCAAGGCGTTCGGCGTCGTCGGCGGCTACATCGCCGGCAAGGCGGCGGTGCTGGACGCAGTGCGCTCCTATGCGCCCGGCTTCATCTTCACCACCGCGCTCCCCCCCGCCATCGCGGCGGCGGCGGTCGCCTCGGTGCGCCACCTCAAGGCGTCGGGCGCCGAGCGCGCGCGCCAGCAGGCGCAGGTCGGCAAGGTCAAGCGCGCGCTCGATCTCGCCGGGCTGCCCCAGCTCGACACCGAGACCCACATCGTGCCGGTCATGGTCGGCGACGCCGAGGCCTGCAAGGCCGCCAGCGACATGCTGCTCAACGACCACGGCATCTACATCCAGCCGATCAACTACCCGACCGTGCCGCGCGGCACCGAGCGGCTGCGCATCACGCCCGGCCCGTTCCACGACGACGCGCTGGTCGCCGACCTCGCCCGCGCGCTGACCGATGTGTGGAACCGGCTCGGCCTCGCCTTCGTGCCGCGCGCGCAGGCGGCCGAGTAGCACGCGCGCCCTCCCCGGCCGCGGGCCGGGGACCAATCCCGCCGGGGATCAGTCCTTCGGTTCGCTCTTGTCGATCTCGACCGCCTCGGAGGGCACCACCGCCCGGCCGAAGAACAGCCGCGCGATCACCGGCACCAGCATCGCCAGCGCCAGGAAGCGCATCAGGTGGTGTGCGGCGACGAAGGCCGGGTCGACGCCGAGCACGAAGGCCATGATCGTCATCGCCTCCAGCGCGCCCGGCACATAGGCCAGCAGCACCTTCGGCAGCGGCTCGTCGGCGAGCCACGAGCCGAGCAGCGCGAAGCCCAGCGCCACCGCCGTCGCGATCACCAGCGCCACCACCGAATCGACCAGGAAGCGTCGCAGCGTCTCCAGCCGCGTGCCGGTGAAGCGGCTGCCGGTATTGGCACCGAGCACCGCGAAGCTGGCGATCAGCAGGAGGTCCGGCAGCCGTCCCTCGATCAGCCCGAGCCCGTGGACGAAGCCGCTCGCCAGCATCGCCCCGACCATGGAGCCGCCGGGGAAGTTCGCCCGCTCGGCGACCAGCCCGCCGAGGATGCCGACGCCGAGCGACATCAGGAATCCGGCGAGATCCGGCACCACCGGCGTCACCGGCAGCGTGCCCGCCGGCTGGTGGCCGAGCCCGCCCATCACCCCGGGCAGCAGCGCCACCAGCACGAACAGCCGCATCGACTGGCCGAACACCACGCGCCGCGTGTCGGCGCCTGAGCTTTCCGCCATGATCAGCACGGTCGAGAGCGCCCCCGGCACCGAGGCGAAGAAGGCGCTGCGCCGGTCCCAGCGCGAGACCTTCTCGAGATAGAGCACCGAGGCGCCGATCATGACCGGCACGGAGAGCCCGAGCACCGCCATCGTCACCGGCCAGGTGGCGATGCCGCGCAGCGTGTCCGGGGTGATGGTCGCCCCCATCGAGGTGCCGATCACCACATAGGTCGCGGTGCGTATGGGCGGGGAGACGGCGACCGGCACGCCGGCCAGCGCCAGCACCGCGGTCAGCACCAGCGCGCCGGACAGCCAGCCCGCCGGCATGCCGGCATAGGCGAACAGCGCGCCGCCCACGCCAGCGGCGACGAGGGTCGAGGCATAGCTGGCGAACTGGCGCGGCGAGGAGCCGAAGGTATGCTTGAACAGCTTGGGCAGCGGCATCGGGCGGATCGGGCGGGAGGCGGGAAAAGCGGCGCGAAAAGAAAGGGATGGTCGCGTCCGGTTTGCGCCGGATCAATGCGCCGATTGGCCCCCGCGGTCAAATCCGCTCCATGCATAACTCATCGCTCTTCCATGCCGAGCGCGCCGTGCCGCGCTACACCTCCTACCCCACCGCCCCGCATTTCTCGGGCGAGGTCGGGGCGGGCGAGCACGCAAGCTGGCTGTCCGCGCTGGGGCCGGAGGCGACGCTGTCGCTCTACCTGCATGTGCCGTTCTGCCCCTCGCTGTGCTTCTACTGCGGCTGCACCACCAAGGCGACGCGCCGGCGCGAGCCGGTCGCCGCCTATGTGGCGCGGCTGGAGAAGGAGATCGACCTCGTCGCCGCCAGGGCCGGCGGGCGGCGCGTCGTCCACCTCGCCTGGGGCGGGGGCACGCCGAGCCTGATCGGCCCCGAAGCGCTGAAGCGGCTCCACGCCCGTATCGCCGGGCATTTCGACCTCGATTCGGTCGCCGAGCACGCCATCGAGCTCGACCCGCGCGAGACCGACGAGGAGCTCGCCGATGCGCTGGCCGCCATCGGCGTCGACCGCGTCAGCTTCGGCGTGCAGGACTTCAGCGCCCATGTGCAGCGCGCCATCGGCCGCGTGCAGCCCTTCGGCACAGTCGACCGCGCGGTGCGGCTGATGCGCGAGGCAGGCGTCGCGGCGATCAATCTCGACCTCATGTTCGGCCTGCCGCACCAGACCGCGCGCGACGTGCGGCGCTCGGCGCAGATGGCGACGCTGCTCGCGCCCGAGCGGCTCGCCCTGTTCGGCTACGCCCATGTGCCGTGGATGCGCACCAACCAGCGGATGATCGATCAGTCCTCGCTGCCCGGCGCGGCCGAGCGGCTGGAGCAGTCGGAAGCCGCGCGCGAGACGCTTCTCGAAGCCGGCTATGTGGCGATCGGCCTCGACCATTTCGCCCGGCCGTCCGACCCGCTGGCGCGCGCCGCCGCCGCCGGCCGGCTGCACCGCAACTTCCAGGGCTACACGGTCGACAGGGCGGACGCGCTGGTCGGGCTCGGCGCCTCGGCGATCAGCCGCTTTCCCGCCGGCTTCACCCAGAACGCGCCGGACGCGCACAGCTACCGCCGCGCCATCGACGCCGGCGACTTCGCCACCGTCCGCGGCGTCGCCTTCACCGGCGACGACCTCAGGCGCGGGGCGGCGATCGAGCGGCTGATGTGCGACCTCGCGGTGGATCTCGACGCCGACCTGATGACCGAGGCCGCCCCGCGCCTCGCCTCGCTCGCCGCCGACGGGCTGCTGAGCATAGACGGCGGCCACGTGGCGATGACCGATGAGGGCCGGCCCTTCGTGCGGCTCGCCGCCGCCGCGCTCGACGCGCGCCTGCAGGCCGGCACCGGGCGCCATTCCACCGCGGTGTGAAGGCGTGGGGGAGGCCTTGCCGCCCCCTTCCCCGCATGGCGGCGACGGCGACAGCGCAAAAGGAAATGCCCCGCTCGAGGCGGGGCATAAGGCCAACGGAGGGATTCTTCTTGTGGTTATTCGCTGCCGGCCTCAGGCCGCGCCGGCGAGGCGCCGCATGCTGCCGCGATCCTGGATGCGCACCTCGTCGGCGCGCAGCAGGGCGACGAGGCCGCGCCGCTTCAGTTCGGAAAAGGCCCGGCTCACCGTCTCCAGCGTCAGGCCGAGAAAGTCGGCGATCTCCTGGCGCGTCATCGACAGGTGCAGCGTGGCGCCGCCGACCATGCCCTCGGGCATCAGCCGCAGCAGGAAGAACGCCACTCGCTCCAGCGCCGACATGCGGCCGAGCACCAGCGCGTGGGAATGCATGACGCAGAGCTGCGCCTCGAAGCGCCGCAGCAGCCGCGCCGCCAGCACCGGGTCGCGCTCCAGCGCGCTGCGCTCATGGGTGGAGATCACGGAGGGGGTCAGCGTCTCGGCCGAGCAGGCATAGGCTTCGTCATGGGCGAGGCCGAACACGTCGCCCGGCCCGAGCAGCTCGACCACCTGGCGGCGCCCGTCCGGCAGCAGCTTGGTGAGCATCACCGCGCCCTCGACCACTTCCATGATCCGGCGCGCGGGGTCGCCCTCATGCAGCACCGTGGTGTGGGCAGCGACGCGCAGATTGGCGGCGGGTGCCTCCACAAGCTGCGGGCTGCGCGAAAAGCTGCCGGTCCGTTCCTCGATGATCTGGCGCATATTTCCCTCCGCCGTTGATCTTTCTCAATGGTAGAGGGCTTGCCGGCGCCGCACAGTTCGGTGGGCTGCGTAAGGGACTTTCCCGACCGGCCCGGTCGCTGCCGGCCGGTCGTCCGCGAGCTAGTCGCCGGTCAGCACGTGCAGCAGCGATTCCGCGTTCAGCGGCTTGCGCAGCACCCGCACCGGGCTCACCCCACGCAGCTGGTGGTCGATCGCTCCCTGCGACTGGCCCGTGATGACCACCAGCACCGGCGGGGAGGCGAGCTTCTGCAGCCAGCGGATCAGCTGCCCGCCGGAAATCCCCGGCAGGCTGAGATCGACGATGACGGTGTCCGCGCCGGCCGGCGGCGTGGTCCGCAACAGGCCCTCGGCATCGGGATAGAGGATCACCTCGTGCCCCAGATTCTGCAGAATCAGGCTGAGCGAATCGCTCACTCCGGCGTCGTCCTCCACCACATGAACCCGCACAGGCATTCTCCCGCTTGTTGCACGCGAAGGTGAGCCAGGGGCCGTCGCCCTAGCAATTCGTAGGGATGCGTAGAAAATCGAAAGGTTCCCGCCCCGTCGCCATTTCGTCCCTCGCGAGTGCAAGAAAGAGCGAGGCCCGGCGGGGGCCGGACGGATCTTCCGCTGGCGGTGGAAGTTGCGGCGCGCCCTCAGGCGCGCATGTCCTTCAGCACGATGCGCACAAGGTCGGCGGCGTTCTTGGCGCCGAGCTTCTCCATGATGCGCGCGCGGTGCACCTCGATGGTGCGCGGGCTGATGCCCAGCACCCGCCCGGCCTCCTTGTTCGAGGCGCCGGAGGCGATCTGCACCAGCACCTCGCGCTCGCGCGGGGTCAGTAGGTCGTGGCCCGGGAAATGCGCCGTCAGCAGGTCCGAGGGCTCGGCCCCGGCGCGCCTGTTGTGCGCGTCGATGGCGTCGCGCACACGCTCCACCACAGTGTCGGCGTCGAATGGCTTCTCGATGAAGTCGAGCGCGCCGTGGCGGATCGCGTCCACCGCCATCGGGATGTCGCCCTGGCCGGAAATGATGAAGATCGGCGCCGGATAGCGGTCCGCTTCCAGCTCCTTCAATATGTCGAGGCCGGAGCGGCCGGGCATGTGGACGTCGAGCACGATGCAGGCCGGGACATGGGTGCGCGCGACCGACAGGAAGGCCGCACCGTCGGAGAAGCCGCGCACGTGATAGCCTTCCAGGCTGAGCACCAGGGAGAGCGCATCGCGGACCGCCGAATCGTCGTCGACGATGAAGACTTCACCCATCTGCGCCATCGGCGCCCCCCTCACCAGCAACGGCCGTGGCCGACGCGAAGGCCGGCAGGACCAAAGAGAAGCAAGCCCCCTTGCCGTGTCCGCCGGGATCGACCAGCAGGTCACCCCCGTGGTTCTGGGCGATCGTCCGCGAAATCGCAAGCCCGAGACCCATGCCGCGACGTTTTGAACTGGCGAACGCCTCGAACAGCTTGGGCAGCGCCTCGGGTGCGATTCCCGGCCCGTTATCCTGCACGTCGAGGATCACGTCGTCGCCCTTCAGCCGGGTCGAGACGCGGATCGCCGGCTCGGGCGAGACGGAGGCGGCCTCGATCGCGTTGCGCACCAGATTGACCACGATCTGCTGGATCTGCACCGGGTCCACCGACACCGGCGGCAGCGCCGGCCCCTCCTCGCGGTCGATGCGGATGCGGTGGCGCTGGCCGAGCAGCGTCAGGTCGATGGCGTCGTCGATCAGCGGGTCGAGGTCGCGCGCGTGCCGTTCGGGCGCGCGCTTCTCCACGAACTGGCGCATGCGCTGGATGATGTGGCCCGCGCGCTCGGCCTCGCCCGCCGCCTTGTCGAGGATGTCGCCGACCACGGTATTGATGTCGACCCCGCGCGAATGGGCGCGGCGGATCGCCTGCAGATAGAGCATCAGCGCGGTCAGCGGCTGGTTCAGCTCGTGGGCGATGGCCGCGCCCATCTCGTCGATCGCCGACACCCGGGCGAGATGCACCAGCTCGCTCTGCAGCTCGGCGAGCCGCGCCTCGCTCTCCTTGCGCGGGCGCAGGTCACGCAGGATGCCGATGAACTGGCGCCCCTCCGGCGTCGCCGCCTCGCCGACCGAAAGCTCGAGCGGGAACACCGTGCCGTCGGCATGGCGCCCGCGCACCTCGCGGCCGATGCCGATGATCTTCTTCACCCCGGTGCGGATGTAGCTGCCGACATATTCGTCGTGATCGGCCGCGTATTCGGTCGGCATCACCAGCTTGACGTTCTGCCCGATCGCGTCGGCCGCGCCGATCCCGAACATGGTCTCGCAGGCCTTGTTGAAGATCAGGATGCGGGCACGCTCGTCGATGACGATGATGCCATCGGCCGCCGTATCGAGCACCGAAAGCAGCCGCGCCTCGGAAACGGTCGGCTGGTCCACGGCGCTTCGCTCGTCACCAAACTCGCGCATGGCGCCAATTTGCGCCGGCCATCTGCCGCCCGCAAGCCTTCCACGGGCGGTAATCGGGGAAGATCACCGCTTCAGCCAGTCGACGAGACGATTGGTCGCTTCGCTCATCTGCGCCTCGCCGCGCGCGAAGCACATGCGGATGTAGCTCTCCCCGCCCGGCCCGAACGCCGTACCGGGGGCGAGGCCGATGCGGGCCTCGTCCACCAGCTTCAGCGCCAGCGCGCGCATGTCCCGCTCGCCCTCGACGCCGAAGAACATGTAGAAGGCGCCCGGCGGGCGGGCGAAGCGTACCCGGTTCGAGGTCGCGAGCCCGTCGGCGACGATGTCGCGCCCGCGCCGCGCCCGCTCGATCTGGTGGGCGACGAAGCTCTCCCCGCGCTCCAGCGCCACGATGCCCGCGCGCTGCATGAAGGCGGCGACGCCCGAGGTCGAATACTGGATCAGGTTCTCCAGCACGTCGCCCAGCAGCGGGTGGGACTCGATCCAGCCGAGCCGCCAGCCGGTCATCGCCCAGTTCTTGGAGAAGGTCTGGACGAACAGGATCCGGTCCTCCTGCTCCATGATGTCGTGGAAGGAAGGCGCGCGCCCGCCCTCGCCGGCCTCGTAGTAGAAGCGGCCGTAGATCTCGTCGGCGACGATCCACAGCCCGTGCCGGCGGGCGATGTCGAGCACGCCGGCGAGCGCCTCGCGGCTGGCGACGAAGCCGGTCGGGTTGGCCGGCGTGTTAATGAAGATCACGCGCGTGCGCGGCGAGACCGCGCTCTCCAGCCGGTCGAGGTCGATCCAGAAGCCGCGCGCCTCGTCGAAGGCGAGCGGCACGTAGACCGGCCGCGCGCCGATCACCTCCGCCGCCGCCGCCGCGTTCGGCCAGGCCGGGGACGGGATGATGATCTCCTCCTCGGCCGAGAGGGTGAGCGCCAGCGCGATCTGGATCGCCTGCATACCCGAGCCGGTGACGAAATAGCGCTCCGGGTCCTCGCTGACGCCGTAGAGCCCGGCCATGTAGCGGGCGATGGCGGCGCGCAGCTCCGGGATGCCGCGCTGCCAGGTGTAGAAGGTCTCGCCCGCCGCCAGCGAGCGGGTCGCCGCCTCGGCGATGAAGGCCGGCGTCGGCAGGTCGCCCTCGCCGGCCCAGAGCGGGATCATCCCCTCGCGCTGGCGGCCATAGTTCATCACCTCGACGATGCCGCTCTCCGGCAGCGAGAGCGCCTGCGGGCGCACATGATCGAGGAGGGAGGGAGCGGCGAAGGGCGGGTCAAGGGTCGTCATGAGCGCACTCGGTCGAAGCCATGGGACGACACGGCCAAAGGACCTGTCACCCCATGGCTTAGTGTCCCTCGCCGTCCTCGGCAATCGGGAAAGACGGCGTAGGTGGCACGGTTCAGCGTCGGCGCGAACGCGCCAGCTCGCGCGGAGACACCGCCGGATTGCCCATCACCGTCGCGCCGGGCGCCACCGATTTGGTGACCACGGCGCCCACCGCGATGGTCGCGCCCTTGCCGATGACCAGCGGCCGCCCGCGCCGTCCGTTGGTGATGGTGGCCCCGCCACCGACATAGACCTCCTCCTCGATCACGACATAGCCGGAGATCGTCGCCGAGGGGCAGATGTTGCAATGGTCGTGGATGGTTACGTCATGGCCGATCGAGCACATCGGCATCAGCTGGATGTTGTTGCCGATGATCGTCCCCGGGCCGACATAGCAGGGCGAAGCGACGATGGTGCCCACCCCCACCTCGATATGGGGGAAGAGGCTGGGATAGATGTGACGGATGTCGAGCAGCCTGCCGCCGGCGGCGGCGATCTTGTCCGCCATCATCCGCCGGTGGGCGGCGTTTCCGACGGAGATGAACACATCCGGGAGCGGGTCGATCTTCAGCCAGGAATCGCGTGTGATCAGCGGCTTGCCAGCCATTTCGAGGCCTTTGTCGCCATCTATGTCGTCGATATAGGCGATGATCCGCGCGACCTTGTAGACGTCCTGCAGCATGGTCTCGAGCGCCCAGCCCTGGCCGGACGCGCCGTAGATGACGATATTGGGAACTGACACGCTCTCTCTCCACTCCTGCCGACCACGCGATCGCGACGACCCGCGCGTCGCGGCGCCCCGCCCGTCTCAGGGCTCCTCCGCCGGCTCGGCCTGCGGCAGAAGATCGAACTCCCGCCGCATCAACTGGCCGACCCGCTTTATGTAGTCCGCCCGCTTGTACAGCGAGTCATGCAGCGCTTTCAGCTCCTGGTTGACCTGCCGATACATCTCCTCATCTGCTTCGAAATCCCGGATCCGCGCGACGATGTTCGCGATCATGTCCTCCGGATCCGCGAAGATCACCGGCAGGTCCTTCAGGGTTTCCGAATGGAAGAACGTCTCGTTGTAGACGGCGAAGCCGATCCCGCCCTGGCACACGGGCTGGGCGATATAGCCGTCGAACCCCTCGCCGAAGCTGATCGAGAACAGGCAGCGGCTGGCGAGGTCCATGAACGTGTCGAACGTGATCTTGAAGATTTCGACGAAGCGGTAATCGGGCAGCGCCTCCTTCAGCGCAGCGAGCACCGCCTCCCGGTACGGCGCCGGGTCGGGCGAATAGATAATCAGCTTTTCCTTGTCGCTCACATCAATCGGCTCGTAGCCGCTGAGGTCGACATAAGCCGGCAGTAGCAGCGTCGGCAGGTTGTAGAAATCCGCCGTTTGCTGGGTAAAGGAGGCTGGATGGGCGACCGACTGGGTCAGCTCGTCCGCAAGGACACGAAGATCTTCGAGCTCCTCCCGGCGCGGCATCATCTGGATATTCTGGTTCGTGATGTTGATGAACAGGTGCTGGCGCGAGGCCAGATAGTCGCGCAACTCGTCCGTCACCTGCGTCATGAAGCCGGACACCATGTACTCCGGCATATGGATGTAAAGCCTCTCCACCGACTGGCAGCGCAGCAGCTGCGAGAACCGGAACACATCCTCGCTGTTGCGGAACTTGTCGTGCCGCGTGAACGTCAGGTCGGACCTGTTGGGACGGGTCATCAGCACGACCTCATAGCCGTGGCTCCGACGCAGCCGCCCCGCGGCGCCGGCGATCGTGAACAGCGAGAGGACGCCCCCACCCATGCCTGTATGTTCAGGCACGAGGAAGACGCACAACGCCTTGGCATTCTCGATATGGGCGGGAAAGGTCGCGTCCTGCAGTTGCCGGATGATGCGCGAACCGAGCAAGGCGCTTTGCGGGGTATCGATGTCCGCGTTGGGCCGCTTCTCCCGACGGCCTCCGCGAATGTAATGGAGAAAGGGATTCATGCCGCTCCGCTCCACGTCCTCGTTGAGCAAGAGATAAGCGGCGCTGTTGAAATCCGGGGTGGGATTCCGCTCCTCCTTCCAGCCATGCAGGACATAGTGATGGACCGGATCGACGCCCGCCTCCCGGACGTCGGGGTTGGCCGCGAGATAATACGGGATGTCGAATTCCGGCCGGATCGCCGCCGCTTCGTCGAGGAGCACCTGCTCCTTGGCTGATCCCGCGCGTCCCTCCGCCCGGCCATGCCGGACGTAGTGGACGAAAGGGTTCGCTCCCGCTTCAGCGATGTCCGGATTGGCTTCCAGATAATACCGCGTATCGAAAGACGAATTGGGCTTCCTGTATTCCTTCCATCCGAGGGTCACGAAATGGATCAGCGGATCAAGCCCCGTCCCGGCGACATCCCGGTACATCGCCGCGTAATAGACCGGGTCGAATTGGTCCGCGATGGCGGCCAGATCGTCGGCCTCCCGGTCGGTCAGGAGGCCGGCATATCCGGGGCCCGGCGCCATCGGCGCTGCCGCGGCACTCTGGGCGGCCTCCTCCCCCGGCGAGGCGAAGCGCCCCTCGCCCCGGCCATGCTCGACATAGTGAGCGAACGGATTGTCAGCGCTTCCGGCGATATCGGGATAGCGCTGCAGATAATAGGCGGTATCGAACAAGGCGTTCGGGTTGCGCCGTTCCTTCCAGCCGAAGCGCACGAAGTGCAGCAGTGGATCCATGCCGGAAGCGGCAACGTCCGGATAGGTCGACAGATAGAAGGCGGGGTCGAAAGCACGCGCGACGATGGCCAGCTCCGCCTCGAGCCTATCGTCCAATGCCTCTGCCCCCATCCTCGCCCCCTTCGTTCCTGTTCCAGCCGCTTCACCTCACGCCCGAGCTCGCCGGGTGGACCGCGCGGCACTTACGGCCGGACGCGGCGCGCCGCCCTGCGCGCAATGCCCCCGGACCATGATAGCGGCGAGAGCGCGGGACGATCCCGGCCCCTCGCGCCAGCCAGCCTTCGCTCACCCTCCGCCGCCGGCCCGCGCCAGCGCCTCGTGGAAGATGCTCCAGATCTCGTCGGCGCTGCCCGCGTCCTCGCCGTCATAGACCGGCAGGCACACGGCGCGGGCCGAAAGCGCGGCCGCGTTCGGCACATGCGCGGCGCCGATGCCGAGCCCCACGGTCGGGTAGTAGTAGCGCCGCGCCAGCAGGCCGGAGGTCCGGCAGGCGCGCAGCACCCGCTCGGGGTCGACGCCGTCGGGCAGGCGCAGCGCGAAACACTGCCAGGGCGAGCGCTCCTCCTCGCCCGGCGCCACGAAGGTCCCGAGCCCCGCCGCCTGCGCCAGCGCGTTGTAGCGCGCCGCCATGGCCCGGCGTTCCGCGAGCCGGGCGGCGAGATGATGGAACACGGCGATCGCCATCGAGGCGGTGAGTTCGTCCATCTTGCCGTTCAGCCCCTCGCCGGGCTGGAGATCGCCCAGCGCCCACAGGCCGAAATTGAGCGCCGAGCGCAGATTGTGCTGGTGCGCCGGCGGCACCACCGCGACGCCGCCCTCGCCGACGCCGAACGGCTTGGTCGCGTGCAGCGAGAACAGCTCCATCGCGCCCTCGACCGCGAACCGCTCCACCACCGCCCGGTCGACGCCGATGCCGGCGGCGTTGTCGATCACCAGCGGCACGCCGTGGCGGCGACAGACCTCGCCCAGCGCGCCGATGTCGGTCCAGATGCCGTAGGGACGGACCGCGATCACCGCTCCGATATCGTAGCGGGCGATCAGCTCATCGGCGAGCGCGGCATCAAGCACGCCGGTCAGGGGGTCGACGTCGCCCACCACCGCCGCCAGCCCCGCCCCGCGGATCGCCGCCGCCGTCGCGGGGAAGGTGAAGGCGGGATACAGCACCGGGCGGTTGACGCGCAGCGCGATCAGCGCCGCCGACAGCCCGACCGTGCAGTTCGCGCAGGCCACCGCCGACATGCCGGGGAAGTAGGCGACCTCCAGCAACCGCTCGAAATGCAGCGAGGAGGGGCCGAAATTCGAGTAGAAATTGCTCTGCCGCGCCCGCGAGAACTCGGCCTCCACCTCCTGCAGCGCCGGCAGGCGCGGACGCACGAAGGGGAATCGCAGCGGCACCTCGGCGGCCGGGATCTGCGGGCCCGCCACCCGGGAGGGAGGAGACTCCACCCCCTCATTCAGCAGCTTCATGACGCGTTCTCCCCGCATGCTGCGCGCCACGGGCGGCACCGCAGATCACACCGACCTGCGTACGGCGCAGCGGAAAGCCTGGCCGTGCCCGAAAACACATGCATACAAATAACTTTTTGTTGCCGCCCCTCCCGGAACTTGCTCTCTGCACGTCGCACCCCCGGGACTTAAGACCATAATCCAAGGCCGGAAAAACCGGAACTGCCGAGACCGCGGCCGGCGGCCATATTTGTCGGCTTACGATCTACCAGCTGGTGCCCGGCACCCTGAGCCCGGCCATGCCGAGCCCGGCCTTGCCGACGGCGAAGGGGATCAGCCGCTCCAGCGCGTGCAGCACGGTGCCGTCGTCGGGTAGCGGCTCGGGCGGGTAGTCCTGCCAGCTAAGATCGAGATCGAGCAGCGGTCGCAGCCCCTCGCGCCGCGCCCAGAACATGGTGCCGAGCGGAAAGTCGAAGAAATCGGGCAGCGGCTCCTCGATCCCCATGCGCCGCGCCAGCTCCTGCGCCACCTCGCGGTTCGCGTTCCAGCCGACGACGTTCGGGTCCTCGGCGATCAGCAGGCCGAGGCCGGGGTTCTCCTCGAAGGCCAGCGCCGCCGTGTCCATCATGGCCCCTCGTCCGCCGACCAGGTTGGTCCACAGGAAGGTGCGCCAGCGCTCGCCCATCTGAGCGTCGACCGCGAGGCTGCGCTTGGCGTGGACATGGCCGATCACGTCATAGGTGTCGGCGCCGATCACGTCGGCGAGCCCGGTCAGGAACGCGCCGATGTCGCGCCCCGCATTCGGCACCGTGCGCAGCTCTGAGCGCCCTGGATAGCGCGCCAGCGCGGTCGAGAGCATCTCGGCCTTGAGCGCGCTGTCAGTGGTCACGAACAGGTCCGGCCGGCTGGCATTGGCGCGCAGCCGGTCGATCAGGTCGTCCGCCAGTTCGGGATAGTGGAAATGGGCATGGAGCGCGAGCCGCAGCCCGCTCTCGCGCCGCCGGTGCGGCAGGTGCACGGGCCGCGACCACGGTCCCTGCGGGCGCCCGGATTCCAGCCAGTGCACCAGCGGGTCACGGTCTCCGTCGACGCATGCCGCGCGCCGCGCGAGCGCGTAGAGCGTAGGATGGAAGCCGGCCACCGCTCGCCGCACCGGGCGCGTCGGCGAGCGGCCATGCTCGCTCGCCGCCACCCCGTTCCACAGCCGCCACTTGATGGCGGCGATACGCGGCCAGTCATGCGGCGGCGTCCAGCTCTCGTGCACCGTGAACAGGAGGAACGGGTCGATCACCGCCATCGCCTCGTTCAGCACCTCCTCGCCGATCGCGAGGCGCTCGGCCGCACGCCGCCCGAACCCGTCGATCTGCGCGACATAGGCCTCCATGTCGAAGGTGCGCGCCGCGAGCCGGACCAGTTCCTCGCCCAGCCGCTCGCGCCCGGCGCGGTCCTCCGCCAGCCGGCAGATGAGCTGCGCCGCCGCCGCGGCGTCGAGATGGGGCACCACCAGCTCGCGCGTCGCCGGCTCCTCGGCCAGCACCTCGGCGGTGCCTACGCCGCCGGCAAAGCAGACCAGCGGGATGCCGAGCGACATGGCGTCGATCGCCACATTGGGCTGTGGGTCGAGCCGCGAACTGAGCAGGAAGATGTCCGCCTGCCGGTATATGCCCGCGATATCGTCCACCGCCGGCATCATGGCGAAGCTGTCGCCGAGGTCCGACCGCCGGATCTGATCGTCGAGATAGACGGAATAGGTAAGGTCGTGACGCGGGTCGAAGCCGTCGCCGACCCAGACGAAGCGCAGCTTCAGATCGGGGCGCAGGCGCCGTGCCACCACCGCGGTCTCGACGAACGCTTCGACGCCCTTGCGCAGCTGCACCCAACCTGCGCCCAAGACGACGATCGCATCTTCCTGCCCGGGCAGGCGGAGATCCGGCGCTCGACCAACCGATGGCTGCCGAACGGGCGCAGGACGTGGCGCGAAAATCGCATCGAGGCTCTCGCTCCCGGCATGCTCCGGCGCTCGGGACGGCGGCAGCTCGGAGCGCCCCTGCGGCAGGATATGGATCCCCGAACGGTCCTCCAGCCCCGTCACCATCTCGAAGCTGGACTGCGCCACGACCCGTGCCGGGAACACCACCTCGCTTGCCCAGCCGAACATCTCCTCGAGCTTGGAATGTGGCCGGCTATAGGTTGCGAACTCGTGCACCAGCGCCACCACCGGCACGCCGAGCCGGCCGAGCTCGGCCGCCAGCGGCTGCGTCTCGATGCTGTTGGCGATCACATAGAGAGGGCGGTATTCATTTAGCAGCCGCTTCGCCATCGAGCGCATCTCGACCGGATTGCGCGCGACGCCGTTCAGCGGCGCCACCGAGGCCGCGGCGGCGGCACGGAATTCCTCCTCCAGGTCGCCGCCGTGCAGCAGCACCGAGACCACGCGGCATTTCGGCTCAAGCTGGCGCATGATATTCCAGCCAAGGATCGGCGCGCCGGTGCGCGAAGCCTCGTGGCAGATCATCAGCACCGCTGGCCGCCGCCCCTCCGGCAGAGGCTCGAAGCGTATGTCGTCGGCATGGGAGCGCCCGCGCCGGCCCTCCATACGCCCGAAATCGTCGTAATGCTTGATGAGGCGAGAGTGCGGCAGGAAGGCCGTCACGTCGGGATAGTTCTCGCGGTAATAGGCCGGGTCGAAATTCTCGCTCGGCCGCAGCCCCACCGCCTCGCCCAGCAGCACGTAGTGCAACGCCGCGTCGGGAACGTCGGGAGCCCATTTACGATAATAGGCCTCGTCGAAGCTGGCGCTGGTGGCGACTGCGCGCGCGAGTTCCTCGGCGGCCTCGCGCATCGCCGGCATGGTCAGGCCCAGCGCGTCGAAATAGAGCCAGGCGACGGCGGGCGCCATGTCGAGCCCGATCGAGGCGAGATAGGGCGCGAGATAGGCGGTCTCGATCCCACTCAGCGGCTCCAGGCCCTGCCGCCACCCCTCGGTCACGTAATGCAGCGCCGCGTCCGTATCGGGCCCAAGCCCGGCAAGCTCGCGGTAGGCGCCAGTCGAGAAGGCGAGAGAGGCCGTCAGCAGTCCGGCGCCGACCGCGGCGGATTCGTCGGAATCCGGCCGGTCCAGCATCAGATCTCCTCCGCCGGGCCGAGCAGCTTCCGGCGCACGGCCTTGCGCCAGATCCGCGGGGTCACCCGGCGGATCATCTTTTCGACGCGGTCGTGGAGCCGGAAATAGCGGCTCCGCCATTGCTCGAGCTCCATCTTGAGCGTGTTGATCTCGACGCCGCCTGGCTCGTAGCGCCCGCGCAGGCCGTCGAGTTCCCGTACCAGATTGGTGGTGTAGCGATGCGCGACCGTCAGCTCGTGTTCGAGCTTCGCGCAGCGCTCCGTCAGCCCCGCGACATTCGCCTCGAGCTGCGCCCGGCGGGCTTCGGAATCCTCGTAGAGGTGGCGCCATTCCTTATGGTCGCCCCCCCGCCCAACCGAATTGCGGGTGACGCCCGTCGAGGCATGGGTGCCGAGGACGGCAAAGCTGCGGCTGGCGACGACCCGGAACATCTCGCTCTCGCGCCGTGTCCGCTCGACCTCTTGGCGCGCCTGGTCGAGGCGGGCGGCCTCGTGGCTGGCAAGCAGCCGCGCCTTGTCCACCTCGCGCCTGTAGTGCTCGACATCCGCGGTCAGCCGGTCGACAGAGGCGAGCGCCGTCTTGAGCCGGCCCTCCAGCGCCGCGCCCCCTTGGGCCCGCTCGAGCACGGTCCCGACCGCCCCGTCCTCGATGAACAGCGAGACCGGCGTCGGCGGAAGAGCCGCCGCCGAGGCGATGGCGAGCAGACAGGGTGCGTGCGGCATGCCCGCATTCACCTCGTAGCGCGCGCCACCGCGCTTCTCGAAGGTGATGAGCCCGGCCGCCGGGTTGGCCCCGTCCGGCGCCAGCGAGGAACCGATCATCGCCCGCTGCGCCAGCATGCGCACATGCGGGAAATGCCGCCGGGCCAGCGCCTCCAGCTCGGCCCGGCTCAGCTCGCGCACATGGAAGGCGCTCGCCGCCGCCGCGGAAGGGGACGGCGAGGGCACGTCGCGCTCGGGCATGGAGAGGAGCAGCAGCCCGTCCGGCCGCAGCAGCCGCGCCGCGGCGGCCATCACGGCCTCCGGGTCGTCGAGCCGGGGCAGGGTCTCGAAGCAGACGATGCGGTCGACACTTGCCTCCGGCAGCTCCAGCCGGCGCGCATCGCCCTCCTCGAAGCGCAGGCGCGGGCTCGCATAGCTGGCGCGCGCATGGGCGACCGCCTGCTGCGACACGTCGATACCGACGACCGAGCGCGCCACCTGCGCCAGCAACGCGCTGCCATAGCCCTCGCCGCAGCCCAGGTCTATGACGTCGCAATCACGGCAAAGCTCACGGGCGATAAAATAACGATGCAGATGTTCGATCTCTGCCTGGCCGGAAATCGCCGAAGTCAGCCGCTCTCCCGTCCAGTCCAGCGCCTTGTCCGGAATGAATCTCTCGAAAATCTCCCCCAAGATCGCCTCGCTCAACTGACGGCACGACGCCTATTATTGTTAATCCAGCGTGGATACTGCGTAACCGCGCTCAAGGTCCGACAGCGTACGGCGGATACCATCCGAAAAACTCAGCCATGGCCGCCAATTCAGCAAATCATGCATCATCGATATGTCAAGGACGCTCACCGGAACATCATATGGCCGGCCGGCTTGCCGGCGCACCTCGAGTCGGCGGCCCAACGCTGTCTCCAGCTCGGCCACGATCGCGTTCAGGCTGACCCCGATGCCGCTGCCTATGTTGAAGACGTGCTGCTCGCCGACATCCTCGGTGCAGGCCAGCGTCATCAGCCCGTTCGCCACGTCGGAAATGTGCACGTAATCGCGCACCACTTCGCCATCGCCCCAGATCACGATCGGTTCATGCGCGAGGGCGCGGTAGAGGAAGGTCGTCACCGCGCCCTGCCCGCGCGCCAGGTTCTGCCCCGCCCCGAACGGGTTGGCGAGGCGGGCGACGCGGCAGTCGAGCCCGTATTGGTTGCGGTAGCAGCTGATGTAGTGCTCAGCCGCCGCCTTGCCGGCACCATAGGCGTTCAGCGGGCTGAGCGGGTGGTCCTCATGCACCGGCACCCGCCGCAGCCGGCCGTAGACGGTGCCGCCGGAGGAGGAGAACACCAGACGCGGCGCGTGCCCGGCTCCCCGCGCGCGCACCGTCTCCAGCAGTGCGATGGTCGGCCCAACATTGGACGCCAGGTCGAGTGCCGGGCAGTCGTTGGCGCTCGCCGGCACCGAGCTCCAGGCATAGTGATGGACGACCGCGACGTCCTCGATCAGCTCCCGCCAGGGCGCGCCATCGAGCTCGAAGAAGCGCCAGGAGATCCGCTCGCGCAGCACCGCCGGCAGGTCGTTCGGCAGCGGCGTCCTGTCAGCGACCACCACATCGTGGCCGGCCTTGGCCAGCGCCAGCGCGACGTGGCGGCCGACGAACCCGCTGCCGCCGAGCACGAGATGCTTACCGTCCATGGCGCTCTCCATGGAGGTGGATCGCCCGACCGCCGCCGGCGACATGCGCCAGGTGAAGGGAAGGTCGTGGGAGGCTGATCGGCAAACGGCGCGAGGCGGCGCGCACGCGCGACGGCGGCCGCAGCAATTCATCGATGCCTGATCGGCGGCACGGTTCTCCCGCACCGCTCCGAGACACGCGCGCCAATTTCGGTATCCCCCCTGCCCCAACAAGCCCATAGCACCGCCGGGCACGTCAGGCAAGCAACCCGCCGCGAATATAGCGTATGGGCAGGGCAAGAACTGCGGGTCTATTTTGGCCGAGACCCATCAATATCGTAAATACTTGATAAATACCAATAAATGGTATTTAGATAAGGTTTACGTCGAGCGACCTATCCGGCGAGCCGAATTGGCGTCCACGCCTTTCCGCGCCGCGTTCAGCCTTCCGGGATGACTCCCAGCGCCATGTCGCCGGCATTCGTGTGTCCGGTGTCCATGTGTCCTCCCGATCCCGGCCGGCCGCCGCCTGCGTGGCAACGGTCCATGACCGGATGCCCTCCATCGGATCGCCCTCGGGCCGGGAAGTCGCGGGTCACCCTTTCCGGCGCTGCCTACGGAAGGGGCGCACCCGTTCCTCGTTAGGACAAGGCTTTAACCCATAATGCGGGCAATTTCCAATTAACACTGCATCAATCGGTGAGGCGCCGCCCGGCCGCCCCGAAACGGCGCCACCTGATTTCCGCACACCCGCGCCACCAAGCATCTCCCCCAGGCGTCGCGCACGCCCTTCCCCAACCCGCTCCCCACTTGGGGATGGAAATCATACGAAAACCTATCTATCCCAGTGGCTCGATCCGTAACGCATTCGAGTTCACCTAACGCGGCAGGCCCCCGCATTGGCTTCGACACCCTTGCTTTCCGGCGCATGCCGCCATCCGCTCGAGAGGGCGCTCCGCGTCCCCCTCCACATGGCGTGCCGGATGGCGCCGGGCACCGCAGGGCCCGCCCGTGCCGCGCGGTTTCCCATACGTCATCTCCTGCCGGTAGGCGGGCCGCGACCATGAAGATCCGGTTGCCTCGATGGCTCACCCGCCTCGCCTTCCATGCCGACGGAAGGCCGCGCGGCTTCGTGCGCCGCGCGCTGTTCCATCGCAGCGGGCGCCCGCGCAGCCGGCTCAAGTTCCTGGTCCAGCACAAGTCCGGCCGGCCGCGCCGGGCCTTCCGCGAGCTGCTGCTGAATGCGGGGCAGGAAGCCATCACGGGCGCGGCGGGCGAACCGGCCTTCGATGCAGGCTGGTATCTGGGCAGCAATCCCGACGTGCGCGAAGCCGGCCTGTCCGCGCTTTATCACTACCGGCTGGTCGGCCGTCTCGAGGGCCGCTTGCCGGGCCCGCCCCGGCGCAGCCGGCCGGTCGCCGACGCCCAGCTCCAGGTGCTGCAATACGCCCCGCCCGGCCCGCGCGCGGCGCTGTTCGTCACACATTCCCCGCGCGGGGGCATCAAGCCGCATGTGCGGCACTATCTCGAGGCGCTTGTGCGCGAGGGCATCGAGGTCTACCTCCTCGTCGCCGCCGACCAGCCCTTCACCGGCGACGCGCCATGGCTGCACGCGCTCTGCCGCGGCATCTTCGTGCGCGAGAATGTCGGCCTCGACTTCGCCGCCTGGGCGCACATCATGCGCAGCTACCGCGCCTTCTTCGAGTGCCAGACGCTCTACCTGCTCAACGACAGCCTGCTCGGCCCCACCAACGCGGCCGACTTCCACACACTCATCGAGCGGATCGAGAACCATCCGGCGGCGCTGGTCGGCCTCACCGACAATTACGAGCGCGGCTGGCACATACAGAGCTACTTCCTCGCCCTGAAGGCGGAGCTGCTGCGCAGCCAGCCGCTGCACGACTTCGTCCGCGACATCGTCGCCTTCGACGACAAGAACGACGTCATCAACACCTATGAGGTGAAGTTCGCCCCCGCCATGCAGGCGGCCGGGCTGCGGGTCGGCCAGCTCTTCGACACCTATGACGAGCACAACTCGACCATCTTCCGCTGGCGCCGCCTGCTCGCCGACGGCTTCCCCTTCATCAAGGTGATGGCGATCCGCGACGACATCCCCTTCGCCGACAAGACCGGCTGGCGCGAGGCGCTGGCGGAATACGGCTACGACGTCGCGCTCGCCGACGCGCTGCTGGACGAACTCGCCGAACAGCGCCGCTTCCCGCTCGGCCCGCAGCCGGCGCGCACACCGCCGGTCGTCACCTTCATCGGGCTGTGGAACTACAATAACGGCCTCGGCGCCGCCGCGCGCGGCTACCTTACCGCGCTGATGCACGCGCCGTTCCGGCGCAAGCTGCTGCCGATCCGTCGGCCGTTCCACATCCACCAGCGCATCGCCCCCACCATCGCTTGCGCCGACCTGCCGGGTCCCGCCGACGTCGCCGTGGTCCATCTCAACCCGGACGGCTGGGGCACCGTGCTCGACAAGGGCGCCGAGGCGGAGATCGATCGCGCGCTGGTACGCGTCGGCCTGTTCGTGTGGGAATCGCCGACCCTGCCCGACTATTTCCAGCGCGGCCTCGCCGAGGTCGACGCGGTCTGGGCGCCGAGCGAGTACTGCACGGAGATCTTCCGTCCCTTCGCCCGCGGGCCGGTCCATGTCGTGCCCCATGTGGTGCCGGTGCGCGAGACCCTCGTCCCGCCCGCCACCCGCACGCGGCTGCGCCGGCGCTACGGGCTCGACGAGGCGGCGCGCATCATTCTCTACGTGTTTGACGCCTCGAGCTTCCTGGTGCGCAAGAACCCGCACGCGCTGGTGCGCGCCTTCGCCCTCAGCGGCCTCGGGGCGCAGGGCTGGCAGCTCGTGCTGAAGACCAAGCATGTCGACCCGACGCACGCTGACGCTGCCGCCCTTCTCGAACTGTGCCGCGCCACGCCCGGCGTCGTACTGCTCGACCGTTCCATGTCCGACCACGAGCTCGCCGTTCTGCAGGATTCGGCCGATATCTACGCTTCGCCGCATTGCTCGGAAGGCTTCGGCCTCACCATCGCCGAGGCGCTGGCGCGCGGCATCCCGGTGGTCGCCACCGACTATGGCGGCTCGCGCGACTTCCTCACCAGCGAGACCGGCTTCCCGGTGCGCTACGAGGACTGGACCCTGACCGAGGATTTCGGCGCCTACCGCACCGGAACGCGCTGGGCGAAGGTGGACGAGGCCCATTTCGCCGAATGCCTCGCCGCCGCCGCCGCGCTGACCCCGGAGGCGCGCGCCGCGCTGGGCGAGCGGGCCCGCGCGCATCTGCGCGCCACGCTCTCCCCGCAGGCCGTGGCACGGCGCATGGAGGAGAGCGTCGCCCGGCTGCTGTCGGCGCGCAGCGAGGCGGAGGGGACGCCATGAACGACTATCCCCTGACGATCCGGCTCACCCCCGCCGGGGCGCTGGCGCCCGGCCAGTCCTGGCCCCGGCCGGCGCTGGACGACTGGTACGCGCTCGCCGACCCGGCCTGCCGGTTCCATCCCGACATCCGCAGCATCCTGCGCGTCGCGGCCACCGCGCGGCCGGACGTCGACATCTTCTATGGCGATGCCGTCGAGACCGCCGCGCCCGCGCGCGGGACCGTCGGCAAGGGCGCGGCGCAGGACCGGCTGATCCTCAAGCCCGGCTTCGACATCACCCAGCTCATCGCCCAGGACTATATCGGCTGGCCGCTCTTCATCCGCGGCCGGGCGCTGGAGGCGCTTGGCCCACCCGGCCCCGAGGCGGGAGACGCCGCCGGCTACGACCTGCTGCTGCGCGCCAATGCCGCCGGCATGATGGTCGAGCGCATCGCCGAGATCCTCTCCGCCCGCGGCGCGACGCCTGCGCCCGACAATCTCGCCGACCGGCGCCGCGCCGTGCGCGCCTGGCTCGACCAGCGGCTCGAGGAGGCCGAGATCCTGCCCGGCCGGCTGCCGACGACTCTGCGCCTGCACCGTCCCCTCGCCGAGCCGCCCGAGGTCACGCTCATTGTCCCCACGCGCCAGACCCTTTGCACGCTCGGCGAGGAGGCGATGCGCGGGCGCCCCCTCGTCCTCAACCTGCTGGAGAGCCTCGCCCAGTCTTCCTGGCCGATGGACCGGCTCACCGTGCTGGTCGGCGACGATATAGAGGACGGCGCCGCCTATGCGGACCGCGACTGGCCGTTCCGGCTGGAGCGCGTCGTCACCCGCCGCGCGCCGGACGAGCCGTTCAACTACGCCCGGAAGATGAACGCGCTCTGGCCGCTGGCGCGAAGCGAGTACGTCGTGTTTCTCAACGACGACATCGTCGTGCGCCAGCCGGACTGGATCGAGGCGCTGATGAGCTTCGCCTGCGACGAGGACGTCGGCGGGGTCGGCGCGCGCCTGCTCTACCCGGACGGGCGCATCCAGCACGCCGGCATGGTGGGCGGGGTCATGGGCACCTGCACCCATGTCTTCATCAAGCAGCCTGCCACAGCGCCGAGCTACGGGAACTGGGCCGACGTGCACCGCGAATATTCCATGGTCACGGGCGCGGCCTTCGCCACCCGCCGCAGCCTGCTGGAGCGGATCAACGGCTTCGACGAGCAGTTCGCGCTCGACTGGAACGATGTCGACATGTGCCTGCGCATGCGCCTGCTCGGGCTGCGCATCGTCTATACGCCCCATGCCGAGCTGACCCATTACGAAAGCGCCTCGCGCGGCGCCAGCAACCTGCCGGGCGCCGACCTCGCCCTGTTCCTGGAGCGCTGGAGCGAGCTGCTGGACAACGACCCGGCCTATAATCCGGGATTGGTACGCAATTCGCCCCTGACCGCCCCCGCTCCGCTGGCCTATAAGGGCTGGTGGCGCGAGTGAACCGGGCGCTCGCCGGGAGCCCGCGCGCCGCGCTGGCCCGCCGCTCGCGCGACGCCGATTTGCCCGCCAACCTGCCCGTGAAGTAGCGGACCCCGCCGGCCATGGCCCTCAGCCCCATCCCGCCGATCTGGCTGACGCCGACCTCTGCGCAGGACAGCAGAAGCTTCCTCCCCCCGCCCGCCCCGCGCGGCGGGCGCGAGCCCGACGTCGCGACGGTGCTGTGCAGCGACGCCGACACGCCGGTGACGGTCCAGGTGGAAAACGCCGCCGGCCATGTGGCGGAAACCCTCGTGCTGCGCCCGGGCGAACTCGCCGGGCTCGCCTTGCCGCGCGATGCCGGGCGGCTCGTCCTGCGCGATACCGGGGAGGCGGAGCCCGGCCCGGTGCGGCTCGGCCATTACCCGCTCGGGCGCTGGGCGCTGCTTGTGCACGCGCTGCGCTATGGTACGTGGACGGGTGCCGCCCCGGCCCGGCAGAAGGCGCTGAAGCGCGCCCTGCGCACGCTGCGCCGCCGCCTCAAGCAGGCGCTGTGGACCTCCTCCGCCGCCTCTCTGGCAGGACTGCCCGACTATCGCCGCTTCCGCGCCCGCCATGTCGGCGACTTCGCCGAGGTGCCCCCGCCCGGCGCCGCGCCCCGGCTCGCCTTCCTCAGCGCCGCCGCCGGAGTGACGCCCGACGCGCTCGCCGCCTGCGCCCGCGCGCTCGACGCCCAGACCGACCCGAACTTCCGCTGGATCCTCGCCCTTCCGCCCGGCGAGGCGGCCGAATTCGCCCCTTCCGGCGCGCGCGTGACGCCCGTCCCCGCGCCCGATGCCGACCCCGCGCGCGGCCTCGCCGCCGCGCTCGAGGCGGCAGACGACGACGAGATCGTGGTGCCGCTCGACGCCGCCGGCACGCCGACGCGCGACGCGGTCGCGCTGCTGCGCGCGACCTTCGCCCGGCACCCCGACTGCGCGCTGGCCTATACGGACGAGGAATATCTCTACCCGGACGGTGCCTTGCGCGACGGTGCCTTCAAGCCGGCCTACAACCGGCATCTCCTCGAGGCGATGGACTATATGGGCGCGCTGGTGGGGCTGCGCGGCGCCCGCGCCCGCGCGCTCGGCCTGCGCCCGGCCTTCGGCGCGGCGGCACGCTACGATCTGCTCTTGCGCTATCTCGACGGCGTGCCGCCCGCCGCCATCCGCCACCTGCCGCGCGTCGCCTATTCCTCCGTACGCGCCGGGCCGGGCTTTGCCGATGGGCCGACCGCGCGTCTCGCCGCCGCCGCCCTCGCCGAGCGGCTCGGCGTGCCGGTGGAGGTCGACCCGCTACGCCATCACCTCATCCCGCGCTTCAAGGTGCCGGCGCCGGCGCCGCTGGTGTCGATCGTCATCCCCACCCGCGACCGGGCCGAGCTCCTCGCCCGCACCCTCGAGACGCTGGTGGCGGTCAGCGCCCATCACGCCTTCGAGATCATCATCGTCGACAACGGCTCGCACGAGGAAGAGACCTTCGCCCTGTTCGAGCGCGCCCGCGCGCTGTGGCCGGCGACGCGGATCCTCACCGACGACGGCGACTTCAACTTCTCCCGCCTGTGCAATGCCGGCATCGCCGCCGCCACGGGCGAGCTGGTCCTGCTGCTCAACAACGACATGGAGATCGTCGAGCCCGGCTGGCTCGGCGAGATGGTGGCGCTCGCCTGCCGGCCCGGGGTCGGCATCGTCGGCGCCAAGCTGCTCTACCCGGATAGGAGCGTGCAGCATGCCGGCTTCATCGTCGGGCTGCGCAGCGGCGCCGGCAGCCACTGGTTCGCCCATGCCGCCGCCGACGCGCCCGGCTATCAGGACCGGCTGGTGGTGCGGCAGAACCTGTCCGCCGTCACCGGCGCCTGCCTGCTGGTGCGCCGCGACTGCCTGGAGGCGGTCGGCCTGCTCGACGAGGAAGCCTTCGCCGAGGAGTGCAACGACATCGACCTGTGCCTGCGCACGCGGCAGGCCGGCTGGGAGGTGGTGTTCACCCCCTTCGCGCGGCTGATCCACCATGAATCCGCCTCGCGCGGCACCGACACCGAGCCGGGAGCGAACCCGCGCCGGCTCGCCGAGCGCGAGCGCTTCGCCGCCAAATGGGCCACCGACACGCGGACCGATCCGCATCTCGGCCCGAATTTCCGCCGCGACAACGAATATGCGCTGCGGGCCCCCTCGCCGCAGGGCAGCCGCGCCCCGCGCACCGACGCCATCGAGTGAGCGCCATCTTCACGCGATGGCGCGGGCGCCTCAGTGACCCTCGTCGGCGAGGCGGATCAGATAGGCGCCGTAGTTCGACTTCTTCTGCGCCTCGCCCAGCTTGCGGAGCTGATCGGCGTCGATGAAGCCCTCGCGGAACGCCACCTCTTCCGGCGCGGCGATGCGCAGCCCCTGCCGCGCCTCGAGGATCTGCACGAACTGCGCCGCCTCCAGCAGCGAATCCGGCGTGCCGGTGTCGAGCCAGGCGAAGCCCCGTCCCATCATCGAGACGCTGAGCTCGCCCCACTCCATGTAGGTGCGGTTCACGTCCGTGATCTCGATCTCGCCGCGCGGCGAGGGCTTGAGATTGGCGGCGATGTCGACCACGCGGTTGTCGTAGAAATAGAGCCCGGTCACGGCGAGGTTCGACTTCGGCTTGGCCGGCTTCTCTTCCAGCGAGATCACCCGTCCGTCCGGGCCCATCTCGGCGACGCCGTAGCGCTCGGGGTCGTGCACCGGATAGCCGAACACGGTCGCGCCCTTCTCGCGCTTCACCGCGTCGAGCAGCAGCTCGGGCAGGCCGTGGCCGAAGAACAGGTTGTCGCCCAGCACCAGCGCCACCCGCTCGTCGCCGATGAACTCGCGCCCGACGATGAAGGCGTCGGCGAGCCCGCGCGGGCTCGCCTGCACCGCGTAGCTGAGCGAGATGCCGAACTGGCTGCCGTCGCCCAGCAGGTGCTGGAACAGCGCGCTGTCGTGCGGGGTGGTGATGATCAGAATGTCCCGGATCCCCGCCATCATCAGCGTGGTCAGCGGGTAGTAGATCATCGGCTTGTTGTAGACCGGCAGGAGCTGCTTGGAGACCACCAGCGTGATCGGGTGAAGCCGCGTGCCGGACCCGCCGGCGAGGATGATTCCCTTCATGTGCCCCTCGGTCTGGATTCTAGTTTTCGGCGAGCAGCCGGTCGACCACCTCGGCCGTGCGCTGCTGCCAGGGCGCGGCGCGGTAGCCGAAGCGTTCGGCGAAAAGCTCGCTCGACAGTTCGGAATTGGCGGGCCGGCGCGCGGGCGTCGGGTAGTCCGCCGTGGTGATGGCGGCGACCTCGGGCCGCCGTCCGGTATGCCTCGCCGCCTGGGCAACGATCTCGCTGGCGAAGCCGTGCCAGCTCGTCGCCCCGGTCCCGGCGAAATGATAGGTGCCGGGCACCGCCGTCCCGGCGCGGAACGCCTGCGCCGCGACGAGGATCGCCTCGGCGATGTCGCGGGTCGCGGTCGGGCAGCCGTGCTGGTCGGCGACCACGGTCAGCCGGTCGCGCTCGCGCGCCAGCCGCAGCATGGTCTTGAGGAAGTTCGCCCCGTAGGCGCCGTAGACCCAGGAGGTGCGCAGGATCAGGTGGGCCGGCAGCGCCGCGCGCACCGCGCTCTCGCCGGCGGCTTTGCTGGCGCCGTAGACGCCGAGCGGGGCGATCGAGTCGCTCTCCACATAGGCGCCGGTGCGGGTGCCGTCGAACACGTAGTCGGTCGAGATGTGGATCAGCGCCGCGCCGTGGCGGGCGCAGGCGGCGGCGATGTCGCCCGGCGCCTTGGCGTTGATCGCGTTCGCCAGCTCCGGCTCGCTCTCCGCCCGGTCGACCGCGGTGTAGGCGGCGGCGTTGATCACGACGTCCGGCTTCATCGCGCCGATCACCCGCTCGATCGCGGCGGCGTCGGCGATGTCGAGCCCGGCATGGTCGAGCGCAGTCAGTGCCAGGCCGCGCTCGCCGGCAAGGGCGGCGACCTCGCGCCCGAGCTGCCCGCCGGCGCCGAGCAGCATCAGCCCGCTCATTTGGCGAGCCCGATGCGCGCGCGGTCGTAGCGCGCCTTCAGCGGCTCCCACCAGGCGGCGTTGTCGAGATACCAGCGCACCGTCTTCTCGATGCCGCTCTCGAAGGTCTCGGAAGGCACCCAGCCGAGCTCGTTCTTCAGCTTGCTGGCGTCGATGGCGTAGCGCGCATCGTGGCCGGGCCGGTCGGTGACGAAGGTGATCAGGCTCTCGCGCGTGCCGATCCGCTCGTCCGGCACCACGCGGTCCATGATGGCGCAGATCGTCTTAACCACGTCGATGTTGCGGCGCTCATTGTTGCCGCCGACATTGTAGCTCTCGCCGAGCCGCCCGGTGGTGGCGATCAGCTCCAGCGCGCCGGCATGGTCGTCGACATAGAGCCAGTCGCGCACGTTCTCGCCCTTGCCGTAGACCGGCAGCTTCTTGCCTTCCAGCGCGTTGAGGATGGTGAGCGGGATGAGCTTCTCGGGAAAGTGGTACGGCCCGTAATTGTTCGAGCAGTTCGACATCACCACCGGTAGGCCGTAGGTGTGGAACCAGGCCCGCACCAGATGGTCGGACGAGGCCTTGGAGGCCGAATAGGGCGAGTTCGGCTGGTAGGGCGTATCCTCGCGGAACAGACCGTCCTCGCCCAGCGTGCCGTAGACCTCGTCGGTCGAGATGTGGTGGAAGCGGAACGCCGCCTTTCCGGCCTCGCCCATGCCCTGCCAGTAGCGCAGCGCTTCCTGCAGCAGGGTGAAGGTGCCGATGACATTGGTGTGGATGAAGTCGCCCGGCCCATCGATCGAGCGGTCGACATGCGATTCCGCCGCCAGATGCATCACGAGGTCGGGCCGGAAGCCCTCCAGCACCTCGCGCACCGCCCGCGCGTCGCAGATGTCGGCCTGCGCGAAACGGTAGTTCGGGCTGTTGTCGATCTCGTTCAGCGAGGCGAGATTGCCGGCATAGGTGAGCTTGTCGAAGTTGAGGACGTCCCATCCGGCACGAACCAGGCGGCGCACCACCGCCGACCCGATGAAGCCGGCCCCACCGGTCACAACCACACGACGCGTCATCTCGAACCCTTGCTGCTCACCTCAGCGTCGGTCGCTATCACAGCGTAAAGGGCGTTGCATAGTCCTCCAGCTTCGGCTGGACCCGGTCCTTGGCCGAAAGGATGGCCGCCTCCGCCGCGACCGGCCATTCGATACCGATCGCCGGGTCGTCCCACAGGATGCCGGCGTCGTTTGCCGGCGCGTAGGGCGCGTCCACCTTGTAGGCGACGATGGTGTCCGGCTCCAGCGTGCAGAAGCCATGGGCGAAGCCGTGCGGCACCAGGAGCTGCTCGCCCCGCTCCGCGCTCAGCGTCGCCGACACCCAGGCGCCGAAGCTCGGCGAGCCCTTGCGGATGTCGACCGCGACATCGAAGATCGCCCCGCGCACCGCGCGCACCAGCTTCGCCTGCGCGAAGGGCGGGGTCTGGAAATGCAGGCCACGCACCACTCCGACCTGGCGCGAGAGCGATTCATTGTCCTGCACGAACACCGTGTCGATGCCGAAGGCGTCGAAGTCCGACTTCTTGTACGTCTCGCAGAAATAGCCGCGCTCATCGCCGTGACGTTTCGGCTGGATCAGCACGACGTCCGGCACGTCGAGACGGGTAAAGCTGGTCATATCTGAGAATTCCTACCCGATGGGGGATGAACGCAAGTCCCTCTGGTCAACACGACACCGCCCGCCCGTCCGCTATGGACCCGAGCGCGGCAGCCCTTTTCCGCAACCTGCCAGCAACACCGCCCCTCCCGGCCCGGTGCCGGAAGCGCGGACGGCATTCACCCCCCGATAGGCCGCCCGCCGGACGGCCCGCCTCTCCATGGCCGCCCGATGTAGCGAAATCAAGACGCCGCCCTCACCATGCCCGGATAGCTTGTGCCCGGATCGCGCGCCGGCCCCTCGAAAATCCCGCGCCCGCGGCACTCCGCCCGACACTTCCGCCCGGAACCGGACACCACACTCCGGTCGCGCTCAAGGGTCGCGCGGCGAGCCACGCGGGCACGTAGGGGCTGTCGCGCGCCTTACGCCTTCTGCGCGAGGATGTCGCGGATTTCCATCAGGAGGGATTCTTCGCGCGTCGGCGCGGGCGGGGCCGGCGGCGGCTCGGTGGCCGCCTTGCGGCGCAGCCGGTTGATGCCCTTGACGACGATGAACAGGATCCAGGCGACGATCAGGAAGTTGATGACCACGGTCAGGAAGTGGCCATAGGCGAACACCGCCCCCTGCTCGCGCGCGGCGGCGAGCGAGTTCTCCGTCACATTGGCCGAAAGCGGGATGAAGTAGTTGGAGAAGTCGAGCCCGCCGAACACCGCGCCGACCAGCGGCATGAACAGGTCCGACACCACCGAGGTCACGATCTGGCCGAACGCGGCGCCGATGATCACGCCGATCGCGAGGTCCACAACGTTGCCCTTGACCGCGAATTCGCGGAATTCGTTCAGCATCTTGCTCACCGTCGCCTCCATGAGCTGATGGCGGAGCGCCGGCTCGCCCGACTCGCTCACCACGCCAACTGTGGATCGCCCGCGTGGCTGCGGCAAGTCGTCCCGCGAGCGCCGTCCCCGCCCGCCTTCGCCCATCTCCTTCGTGCCCTTCGCGCGCACCACACCCGCGCCTGACGACGCCGCGCCGGCCCGGCACCTGCGCCGTCGCCGGAACCACAGGTTGCGCCGCTTGCCCAGCGCCGCCGTGCGGGCGCATAAAGGGCCGCGCGCGCTTGGTACATTCTTGCCGCGCCCACTCGCCGCCCGCCCGCCTGCCGCCGGGCGCGGCGCCCAACGGAGCCCTTCATGCTTCAGGCCTGGGTCATCATCGCCGTCGCCCTGGTCTATGTCGGTTTCCTGTTCGCGGTCGCCAGCTTCGGCGACCGCCGTCCCGCGCGCCCGCGCCGCGAGGGGCGGCCCTACATCTATTCGCTCTCGCTGGCGGTCTACTGCACTTCCTGGACCTTCTTCGGCTCGGTCGGCCTCGCCACTACCCAGGGGCTCAACTTCCTCACCATCTATGTCGGGCCGGTGCTGTTCTTCGCGCTCGGCGCGCCGCTGCTGCTGCGCATCGTGCGGCTCGCCAAGGCGCAGAACATCACCTCCATCGCCGACTTCGTCGCCGCCCGCTACGGCAAGAGCCAGGGCGTGGCGGCGCTGGTGGCGGTGGTGGCGATCCTCGGCTCGCTGCCCTACATCGCGCTCCAGCTCAAGGCGGTGTCCGCCTCGCTCATCGCCATGCTCGGCGATTTCGAGGGGCTCGGGATGCACTATCCCGTGGTCGGCGACCTCGCGCTGATGATCGCGGTGGCGATGGCGGTGTTCGCGGTGCTGTTCGGCACCCGCCACATCGACGCCACCGAGCATCAGGAAGGGCTGATGCTGGCGGTGGCGACCGAGTCCATCGTCAAGCTGGTCGGCTTCCTCGCGGTCGGGCTGTTCGTCACCTTCGTCATGTTCGCCGGCCCGGCGGACCTGTTCGCACGCGCCGCCGAGAAGGGCGTGCTGCCGGTGCTCACGCGCGACTTCTCGGTCAGCAACTGGGCGGTGATGACGCTGCTCTCCGCGCTCGCCATCTTCCTGCTGCCGCGCCAGTTCCACGTCGCCGTGGTGGAGAACACCTCCGAGCGCGAGATCCGCACCGCCTCCTGGCTGTTCCCGCTCTACCTGGTGCTGATCAACATCTTCGTCATCCCGATCGCCATCGCCGGCCTCGTCGCCTTCCCGCCCGGCTTCATCGACGGCGACATGTACGTGCTCACCCTGCCGCTGTCGGTGGGCGCGCGCTGGATGGCGCTGATCGCCTTCGTCGGCGGCCTCTCGGCGGCGACCGCGATGGTGATCGTAGAGACCGTGGCGCTGGCGGTGATGGTGTCGAACGACATCTTCATGCCGCTGATGGTGCGCGGCCGGCGCGGCGGCACGGAGGACGATGCCCCGCGCGCCCTGCACAGCGACATGGGCGAGCGGCTGCTGATGGTCCGCCGGGTCGCCATCTTCGCCATCCTGCTGCTGGCCTATCTCTACTACCGCTTCGCCGGCGAGGCGCAGCTCGCGCAGATCGGCCTGCTCTCCTTCGCCGCCGTGGCCCAGTTCGGCCCGGCCCTGCTGCTCGGGCTGATGTGGCGGCGCGGCACCGCGGCCGGCGCCATCGCCGGCATTGCCGGCGGCATCGTGTTCTGGGCCTACACGCTGCTGCTGCCGAGCCTGATCGACGCCGGCCTGTTCGGGCCGGACCTGCTGCTGCATGGGCCGTTCGGCATCGAGATGCTGCGCCCGCAGGCGCTGCTCGGCGTTCATGCCAGCCCGCTCAACCACGGCGTGATGTGGAGCCTCACCATCAACGTGCTGTGCTTCCTCGGCGTGTCGCTGATGCGCCCGCCGGCGCCGATCGAGCGACTGCAGGCGAGCGTGTTCGTCGAATCCGACCGCGCCCCGACCGCGCCGAGCTTCCGGCTGTGGCGCTCGCCGGTCACGGTCGGCGAACTGCTCGGCACGGTCTCGCGCTATCTCGGCGAGGAGCGCACCCGCGCCTCCTTCGAGAGCGTGTCGGCGATGCGCGGCGTCACCCTCGATCCCGGCCGCGAAGCCGACTTCCAGCTCATCCGCTATGCCGAGCACCTGCTCGCCTCGGCCATCGGCGCCGCCTCCTCGCGCCTCGTGCTGTCGCTGATGCTGAGGAAGCGCACCGTCTCCACCAAGGCGGCGCTGAAGCTGCTCGACGACGCCTCGGCGGCGATCCAGTACAATCGCGAGATCCTGCAGACCGCGCTCGACCATGTGCGCCAGGGCATCGCCGTGTTCGACCGCGACCTGCGCCTCATCTGCTGGAACCGGCAGTTCGGCGAGATGCTGGAACTGCCGCCCGAGATCGTGCGCATCGGGGTGGGCATCGACCAGATCATCCGCTTCAACGCCACCGGCGGCATGCTCGGCCCCGGCCCGGTCGAGGAGCTGGTGCGCGTGCGGCTCGAGCGCTACGGCCGGCGCAACGCCACTTTCCAGGAGCGCCTCACCCCGCGCGGCGTGGTGATGGAGGTGCGAGTCAACACCATGCCCGACGGCGGCGTGGTGGTGACCTTCACCGACATCACCCCCTCGGTCGAGGCCGCCGAGGCGCTGGAGCGCGCCAACGAGACGCTGGAGCGGCGCGTGCGCGAGCGCACCAAGGCGCTGGAGAAGCTCAACGCCCAGCTCGCCCAGGCCAAGGCCGAGGCGGACGAGGCCAACATCTCCAAGACGCGCTTCCTCGCCGCCGCCTCGCACGACATCCTGCAGCCGCTCAACGCCGCCCGGCTCTACGCCACCAGCCTGGTCGAGCGCACCGAGGGCGTGGAGCAGGGCCGGCTCGCCCACAATGTCGACGCCTCGCTGGAGGCGGTGGAGGACATTCTCGGCGCCCTGCTCGACATCTCCCGCCTCGACGCCGGCGCGCTGAAGCCCGACATCGGCGTATTCCGCATCGACGACATCTTCAGCCAGCTCGAGCTCGAATTCGCCCCGCTGGCCAAGGACAAGGGTCTCACCCTGACCTTCGTGGCGAGCTGCGCCGCGGTGCGCTCGGACCGGCGCCTGCTGCGCCGCCTGCTGCAGAACCTCGTCTCCAACGCCATCAAGTACACGCCGAGCGGGCGGGTTCTGGTGGGCGTGCGCCACCGGCGCGGAAAGCTGCGCATCCAGGTGCTGGACACCGGGCTCGGCATCCCCCAGGCCAAGCAGAAGCTCATCTTCAAGGAGTTCCAGCGCCTCGACCAGGGCGCCAAGGCGGCGCGCGGGCTCGGGCTCGGCCTGTCCATCGTCGAGCGCATCTCCCGCGTGCTGGAGCACCCGATCAGCCTCGTCTCGACCGCCGGGCGCGGCAGCGCCTTCGGCGTGGAGGTGCCCTCCGCCCCGCCGATCCCGGCGCAGGCGCCACGCACCCCGCCGCCCGCCCTGCCGGCGGCGGCGCTGAACGAGCTCGCCGTGCTGTGCATCGACAACGACCCCGCCATCCTCGACGGCATGGAGACGCTGCTCTCGGGCTGGGGCTGCCGGGTGGTGAAGGCGCACGACGTGCAGCGCGCGCTGGCGGCGCTGCGTGAATCGCGCATCGCCCCCGACGTGCTGCTGGTCGACTACCATCTCGACGAGGGCGACGGCATCGAGGCGGTCAAGCAGCTGCGCTGGAAGCTGGACCAGCACCTGCCGGCGGTGCTGATCACCGCCGACCGCTCGAAGCGCGTGCGCGACACCGCCCGCGCCACCGAGATGGAGGTCCTGAACAAGCCCGTGCGCCCCGCCGCGCTGCGAGCCCTACTGGCGCAGTGGCGCGCTACGCGAGCGGCGGCGGAGTAGGCGCCCCGGCGGGACGCGCCGCGCTCAACTGCTCTCCACCGGCTCCCCGTTCGCGGCCACGCGCGCGAAGAAAGCGAAGAACTGCGACGCCTGGCGGCGGGCGAGCTGGACCCGCCTCATGTGCAGTTCCTTGATCCGGCTGTCGAAATCGGGGTTGCGGCGGTCGATGAACTTGGCCTCGACGATCAGCCGGTCGGTGTCGATCCGGCCGAACTCGCGCAGTTCCCAGGTCTCGCGCAGCCGGTAATTGCCGATGAACGCGCCGCACAGGCCCGAAATCGCCGGCAGCAGGATGAGGATGGCCTGGTCCCAGGCATCCTCCGTGGACGGCCAGCCGATCGCGATCAGCACCGAGGTCAGCACGCCGAGAAGCAGGCTCAGCATGGAGAGCCCGAACCACGCTACCTGCAGCGCGCTGCGGCGGGCCACGAACCACCGGCGATCCGACCGGAGCTTCGCGAGCAGGTCGTCGCGCCGCTCGGTCCTGAAGGCCCACAGATCTTCCGGGATGCGGGTCTGGTTGAAATCCGTCTCCACGGGGCGCCTCTCGTGCCGAACCGCGCAATGCTGAGCACGGACACGAGCAAAATGCAATCATAAGTTGTGAATGGCCGTGGACCGCTAGCGGACCGCCGATCCGGCGGCGCTTCCGCCTACCCCGCCGCCTGGCTCCAGGTGCCGCCCTCGATCTTCGAGGCCGCGATCACCGCCTGGGTGCGACTCTCCACGCCGAGCTTCTGCAGGATGGCGGAGACATGCGCCTTCACCGTCGCCTCGGAGACGCCGAGCTCATAGGCGATCTGCTTGTTCAACAGCCCCTCGGACAGCATCATCAGCACCCGCACCTGCTGCGGCGTCAGCGTGGCGAGGCGCGCCACCAGCGCCCTGGTGTCCGTGTCGCCGCCGGCCGAGAGGTCGACGTCCGGCGGGGTCCAGGTCTGGCCGTCCAGAACCGTGCGGATCGCCTCGCCCATCGTCTCGACCGACGACGTCTTGGGGATGAAGCCGGAGGCGCCGAACTCCATGCAGTGGCGGATGACGCCCGCCTCCTCATTGGCCGAGACCACCACCACCGGCACGCCGGGATATTGCGCGCGCAGATACATCAGCCCGGAGAAGCCGCGCACCCCGGGCATGGTGAGGTCGAGCAGCACCAGGTCGACGTCGCTCTCGCGCTCGAGCAGGGCCTGCAAATCCTCGAGCCCGCCCGCCTCGAACAGCTCCGCCGAGGGAAACCGGCGCAGCACCGCCTCGCGCAGGGCACCACGAAACAGCGGATGATCGTCGGCGATCACCAGCCGGAAGCTCGTCGTCGTATCCACGTCCCAGCGGTCCTCTCGCTCGCGGGCCGGCGCGCGCCCCCGCGCCGCGATCATGGTTCGGTCGTACCGGCACCGCAAGTCGGCCCCAATTGCCGAGATTTAGTTGGCATCGCCGACAAACGCCACCACCAATTCACGCCGATGCGCGTGAATACGGTGTTCCACCAGATAGAGCCCCTGCCACGTGCCGAGCGCCATCCGTCCCGCGATCACCGGTACCGCGAGATGGATGCCGGTGAGCATCGCCTTCACATGGGCGGGCATATCGTCCGGCCCCTCGAGCGAATGGACCCAGCCCGCATCCTCCGGCGCCAGCCGGTCGAGCGCGGTGGCGAGGTCCACCCGCACGTCCGGGTCGGCGTTCTCCTGGATCGTCAGCGACGCGGAGGTGTGGCGGCAGAACACGCTCACCTCGCCCTCGCCCGCTCCGATCGCGGCGAGAAAGCCGGCGACCGCCTCGGTGATGTCGGTGAAGCCGCGCCCGCGCGTCTCGACGCCGAGAACCGTCGTGAAACGCCGCGCCACGGTGCTTTCGCGCACCTCGCCCTGCCGTATTGCCGCCATTGCCGCGTCCTTTCCTCTAGGGCCGCGCTGGACGAATGCGGCCCGCTGGGGTTGGATAGGGTGGATCAACCCCTGATGACAGACCCGCCCAACGCTATTGTGGAGCGTCCTCAACCTATGTCTTCCCCGCTGCCCGACATCGCGCCGCGCCCTTCCGCCGCCGAACTCGTGATCGATCCCGCCCTGTTCGACCCGGCGGCGATCGCGGCAGACACCCGCGCCATCAATGCCGGCATCGTCAAGGCGCTCGGCGCCGTACCCGACCGCTGGGTGTTCCCGATGGCGATGCTGCGCAAGCTCAGGCTGGACGGAAAGGGCCCCTTTCCGCTCGCTCCCGAGAGCCCGTTCGCGCAGGTGATCGAGATCGAGGGCCCGCACGGCCCCGTGCCGCTGCGCGTGCTCACCCCACCCGAGCCCGCCAAGGGCGTCTATCTCCACATCCATGGCGGGGGCTGGTGCCTCGGCTCGGCGCGCGAGAATGACGGGCTGAACCACCGCTTCGTCGAGCGCACCGGCTTCGCCGTGGTTTCGGTAGACTACCGGCTCGCCCCCGAAGTGCCCTATCCCGCCGCGCCCGACGACTGCGAGGCGGCCGCGCTGTGGCTGCTGCGCGAGGGGCCGGCGCGCTTCGGCACCGACCGCTATGTCATCGGCGGCGAATCGGCGGGCGCGAACCTCGCCGTCGCCACGCTGCTGCGCCTGCGCGACCGGCACGGGCTGACCCCGTTCCGCGGGGCGAACCTCACCGCCGGCTGCTACGATCTCGGCCTCACGCCGAGCGCGCGCCAGTGGGGCGAGGAGCCGCTGGTGCTGAACACGCGCGACATCAATGTCTTCGTCGGCCACTATCTGCGCCAGGGCGGCGACCTCGCCACACCCGACATTTCCCCGCTCCATGCGGACCTGACCGACATGCCGCCGGCGCTGTTCACCATCGGCACCCGCGACGCGCTGCTGGACGACACGCTGTTCATGGCGCCGCGCTGGCTGGCGGCGGGCAACGCGGCCCAGCTCGGCGTCTATCCCGGCGGCTGCCACGTCTTCATCGCCTTCCCGGGCACCCTCACCGACCAGGCGCTGGCGCGCAGCTACGCCTTCGTCGAGGCCTGCTGAGGCCGGGCGCTCCGAAACCCGGGACGGACGGTTCACCCGGGGCGCGGCACGCAATAGCCGCGCCTACAGCGCCTCGCTCTTACCCGGCGGCACACCCTGCGGTGCGCTCTGGGGCGTGGTCGCCCCCTCGCCGTGCTCGCGGCGGAAGCGGTCGACCATTTCGAGGAAGCGGCGGAACACGTGCTCGGCCATGTCCATGGCCTTGTCGAGCTGGCGCTGCGCATCCTCGGTCAGCTTGGTGTCGTCCTCCGGCGGCGGCGCGACCTTTGGCGGCGCGTCGGGCCGGGTGGAGGAGCCCGCCCCGCCCTGCTGCGGCGGCGCCATGATGTCGGGCACGCCCGGCGTGGTGCCGCGCCCCTTCTCCAGCGCCGCGATGCGCGCCTGGAGCCGGCCGATCTCCGCCTCCAGCGCCGCCCGGTCGTCGGGCACCGCCTGGCACACCCAGGCGCCGGCCCGCTGGCTGCAGAACGACATCGCGCCGGTGCGGGTATCGAGCTTCATCAGCCCGCCCTCGACCGGCTGCATAGAAAAGCGCGCCGCCTCGCCGGCGGCCGCAGCCGGCACCTCCTGCGTCGCGGCCGGCTGCGCGGCAGCCCCGCGCACGAGGCCCGGCGCGGCGAGAAGCCCGGCGGCGGCCAGCACCAGCGCCGCCATCCGCGAAACGCAGCCTGCCTTTCGCGCGGCCTTTGCTGTGATTCCTGTCGTGCCTGTGGTGGTGAGCGTGATCGTGCCGGTCATGGCCCTCACTCCTCGTTCCCCGCGGGCGCACTCAGGGCCTGTACGGCGCACGCCCGCTCGACAACGCCGCATCGAGCATATCGATCCGGTCCTGGCCCCAGAACACCTCGCCATCGAGCACATAGGCGGGCGAGCCGAACACGTCGGCCGCCACCGCGCGCTCCTCATTGGCCGCGTAGGCCGCGACGATCTCGGGCGAATCGGCGGCCGCCATCAGCTCGCCCGGCAGATCCAGCTCGGCGAGGATCGCCGCCAGCGTGTCGGGATCGCCGAGATTCTCCTCGCGCTGCCACACCGCGGCGCCGAACCGGCCGATCAGCGGCGCCACCTCGTGCCCGGCCTTCATCGCGGCGATGATGAGGCGGTCGGTGAAGCCGGACCTGAACGGCCAGAAGGCCGGCCAGATGGTGAATTCCATTTCGCGTGCGGCGCGCCAGCGCTGCAGCTCCAGCAGCCGATAGCGCTGGCGCACCGGATGGCGCTTGGCGAGCGGCAGGCCGCCGGTCTCGGAGAAAAGCTCGCCCAGCCCGACGGGGATGAACTCCACCCGCGCCTCGTGCTGGCGCGCGACCGCGAGGAAGGTGGAGAGCCCCAGAAAGGCCCACGGGCTCGCGGTGGAGAAATAATAGTCGATGCTGCGCGACATACTCGCTCCCGGAACCTGCGACACGAAACGGCCGGGCGCAGGCTAGAGCAAGACGGGCGATCGGGAAACGGGCGCGGCAAACCGCCGAAACGACAACGGCGCCCGCGAGGGGCGCCGCTGCCGGACAATCGAAAGGAGAGAGGGACGGGGAGAAGGTCCGCGCCGCGCTCAGGCCGCCGAGCGGGCGGTGAAGGCGGTGACCATCTGGTGCAACTCGTCGATGGCCTCTTCGATCTCGGCCTTCTGCTGCTCCAGCAGGGCGAGTTGCTCGACGCATTTCTCGCGGGTCAGGGCGAGACCGCCGGTCGGCACCGGGCCGCCCTCGCGCAGCGCCACCATGGCCTTGATCTCGGCGAGGGTGAAGCCGAGCTTCTTGCCCTTGAGGATGATCGCGAGCCGGTCACGCTCGGCGACGCTGTAGAGGCGGGTAAGGCCCTCGCGGCGCGGGGCCAGCAGGCCCTTGTCCTCGTAGAAGCGCAGGGCGCGGAGCGTCACGCCGAACTCGCGGGCGAGATCGCCGATAGTGAAGAAATGCGGCTCGGACGCATTCGTGACCGACGATTCGGCGACGTGGTCGGTCTCGAAGGAAGTGAAATCCATGTCGACAACTCCGGGTGGATGGCGGGGTGGGCCGGTGAGTTGCTGAGAATGTGACAGACCAGCTTCCGCTAGGGGAGAAAGTCGCACCCGACGTTAGGGCAACTTACTGTTAAACGGAGAGCCAACAGATTGATATAAAAGGATTTTTCTGAACACGCTCGCGCTGCATCGCAGCATTCGCCCCGCTTCCAGGTGCAGGGCAATATCGAGAATCGAACCAAAATCGCTCGCGCAGAGGCTGTCGACATGGCCGTCGCGTACGTCTTCGCCGCCGCTTCGGAGGCGCCGCGTCCGACGCATTAACGCCGCATTTACCAAGATTTCGAAACATTCGACCGCATCAGCCTCAGCGCACGGCCGGCGATTCTCGCCCTGCCGTCGCGCCCGAGCGAGGAGATCAAGGTGCGGCAAGAAGCGGCCACGTCCGGCCAGATCGCTCCCGAAGCGTGGCGCGCGATGAGCGAGGCGGCCGAGCGCGCCGGCCTGCCGCTCGACCAGTGGCTGAAGGCCCAGCTTCTGTCGACCACCGGCCCGCAGGAAGGCGCGGGCGGCGACATCAGCGACCTGCAGCGCCGCGTGCAGGAGCTTGCCGGCCGTATCGAGCAGCTCGTCGCTGTGCGCCCCGAAAGCACCTATGCCGAAACCTCCCACGCCGAGGCCCCCGAACGCGAACCGGCCTATGCCGAAGCCGCTTATGCCGAGACGGCCTATGCCGCCCGCGCCGACGTCGTGCCCGCCCGTGCGACCCCCGCGGCGCCTCCCGCCGCGCCGCGGGCGCCCGATTCGGCCGACGGGCGCATCGACGCCGCCCTCCGCCAGATCAACGAGCGCATCGAGGCGATGAACCGAGCCCGCCCCCGTCCCGCCGCCCGCGTCGAAAGCCGCGTGGAGGAGAACGACCGCCGCCTCGGCGACATCCTGCGCGCCGCCGAGACGGTGAGCCGGCGCGACCACCGCCTGCCCTCGGTCTCCAGCGCGCAGGACATCGAGGCCGCCGTAGCCGAGATCGCCGCCCGCCAGAGCGAGCTCGAAGGCGGCCGCGCCGAGCGTCGTCCCGACTGGCGTGGCCCGGAACGGGCTCCCGAGCGCCCCGCCGAGCCGCGCCCGGCCCAGCAGCACCCCTCGCGCCCCGCTTTCGAGGAGCCGGCCTCGTTCGAGGAACGCGCGGCCTCCACGCGCCGCCCCTTGCATGAGCAGCGCCCGGCCTTCGAGCGCTTCGCCCCCGAATTTGCGCGGCACGAATTCGCGCGTCCCGAACCCACGACCGAGCGCAGCTCCCCTCGCGAGGGCCCGACCGCTCCGCTGATCACGGCCCCGCCGATCACCTCCCACGCCGCGCCAGCGCCGTCCGGCGAGGTGCTCGACGCGCTGCAGCGCGAGCTGGCCGAGATGCGCCAGGGCCTCTCCTCGCTCGCCCCGCGCCGCTCGGTCGACGAGCTCCAGCGCACCGTCGCCCGCCTCGCCGAGCGCGTGGAGCGCACCGGCGCCGGCGACGACGAGCTGCGCGCCACCCTGCTCGCCCTGCGCGACATGATCGGCGCCCTGAAGCTGCCCGAGCACCCCAGCGTGCTGACCGGGCGCATCGACACGCTGGCGCGCAAGATCGACATCGTCAGCGCCAAGACCGTCGACGGCGCCGCCATCGCCCGGCTCCAGGCCCAGGCCTCGGAGATCCGCGATCTGCTCGGCCGCGCCATCTCCAACGACGCGGTGCGCCTGCTCGCCGAGCAGGTGGCGATCCTCGCCGCCAAGGTGAGCCAGATGGCCGGCGCCGACGAGGCGCTGATCCGCTCCGCCGTCGGTGGGCTGGAGAAGCGCATCGACGCGCTGTCCGAGCGCATCGCCACCCCGCCTTCGGCGCTGACCATGGACGAGATCCAGCGCCGGCTGGAGACCATCCAGCAGGGCCTCGCCGCCGCCCGCCGCGAGGGCCCGCAGGTGATGGAGACGGGGCTGCGCGACATCGCCGCCCGGCTCGAGCGGATCGAGCGCGTCGAGCCGCCCGCGCCCGCGCCCGACCATGGCCCGCGCTTCGACGCGCTGAGCCGGCAGATTGCCGAGATCACCGGCAAGCTCGACGCGGCCGCCCCCACCAAGGGGCTCGGCGATCGGCTCGCCGGCCAGCTCTCCACCATCGAGCGCGCGGTCAACGACCTCTTCATCCAGATGGAGGAGACGCGCGCCACCGTGCTCGCCAATGCCGGCCATCGCGGCCGTCCCCAGGGGGGCGGCAATGGCGGCAACGGCGCCAGCCTGCTGAAGCGCGAGATCGCCGCCATCGAGGCTGCCCGCGCCGCCGCTCCGAGCTCGGCACCGGCCTCGTCCGCCGCGCCGGCACCCGCACCTGCTTCCGCACCGGCCCCCGTCCAGAGCGAGGCTCCCGCCGCTCCGGTGGCCACGCCGCCCCAGGCCGCGCAGCCGGCCGTGCCGCCCGCGACCTATGCCGCGCCCTCCGAGCCGGTGTTCACGCCCGAGCCGGCCTCCATCCCCAAGCCCTTCGAGCCGCAGCTCATGCGCGCGGCGCTGGAGGAGCTCTCGCGCTCGCCGGAAGCCGCCGCCGCCTTCCGCCGGCCCGCGCCCCGTGCGCCCGAGCCTCGCATCGCCGACCCGCTCGCCGAGGCCGACGACACCGGCCGCATCCCCGACGCGCTGGGCGACATCTACAGCGACGACGGGCGGCCCACCCGCGCCGCCGGCCCCCACGTCCCCGCCGCCGTCAACGACGACGCCGACCCGCAGGACGCGAGCGAGGACGCGCAGGAGAACCTTCAGGACGGCATGGCGCAGGGCGTCCCCGCCGGGGCCGCGCCGGCGCGCACCCAGTTCATCGCCCAGGCCCGGCGCGCCGCCCAGCCCGCCACCGTGGTCATCCCGCAGGTGCACAGCCGCATCGGCGAGCGCGCGCCGCGCCGGCCGACCCCGTGGCTGGCCCGCATCCGCGCCATGCTGCTGATCGGCCTGTGCGGCTCGGCGCTGGCCTATGGCTCCTGGCACCTCCTCAGCACGATGCGCGAGGGCCAGCTCCGCGCTTCCGGCCCCTCCTCGCTGCCCGCCACCGCGCGCGGCGCCGGCCCCTCGCTGGAGGACATCACCGGCTCGGTCGGCAAGCCATCCACCGGCCCGACGTCTCACGGCGACCTCGGCCTGCCGCCGCCCGTCATGCCGTCCGCGCCCGCGCCGCTCGTCCCCGGCGGCACCGCGCCGGACCCCGACGCACCGGACGGCGTCAGGCCGCAGGCGCCCGGCCCCTCCAGCTTCAACCAGCCGAGCGACCTGCCCGGCAGCATCGGCAGCCCGGCCCTGCGCGCGGCGGCGCTCAGCGGCGATCCCGACGCGGCGTTCGAGATCGGCCGGCGCTACATCGACGGCATCGGCGTCGCGACCAGCGCGGTGCGCGCGGTCGAGTGGTTCGAGCTCGCCGCCAATCACGGCTCGGTCCCGGCCGCTTACCGGCTCGGCTCGATCTACGAGAAGGGCACCGAGGGCGTGCCGCGCGACGTCGCCAAGGCCCGCCAGCTCTACGAGCAGGCCGCCGACGCCGGCAATGTGCGCGCCATGCACAATCTCGGCGTGCTGCTGGCGGCGGGCATAGACGGCCAGCCCGACTACCGCGACGCGGTGCGCTGGTTCCGCCGCGCGGCGGAATTCGGCCTGCGTGACAGCCAGTACAATCTCGCCGTGCTCTACGCCCGCGGCTTCGGCGTCGCGGTCAATCTCGGCGAGGCCTGGCGCTGGTTCTCGCTCGCCGCCGCCGGCGGCGACAGCGAGGCGGCGGCCAAGCGTGACGAGGTCGCCTCCAAGATGGACACGCGGACCCTCGCCGCCGCCCGCGCCTCGCTCGACGGCTGGACCCCGCGCGTGGTCGACGCCAAGGCCAATGGCAGCGACGCCCCGGACTGGCAGCACCCCGACAGCCTGCCGCGCAAGACCGCTTCGCGGTGAGCTTCCGCGTCGCGCTGAGTTGCGAGTCGCTCCGGCCTCCCGCGTCCGCTGAGGTTCCGCCGCCCGTCACTCCGGACGCGCATTCGCGCTGAACACTACGCCTCGCGCAGGGACGCCGGCCCGGTAGCCAATGTCACCCGGCAGAACCTCCGGGGAAGCCGCCAGGTCCGCCGCCGCGCAGCACGTTCGGCCAAGTCCCGCCGCTCACCCCGTTGAACGCTGCTCTTGAAGCGCCCCGCGCCGGCCGCAACCGGCGGCGCACGACGGCGCCCCGCGCCTACCGGTCCGGCAGGCAGGCGTGATGGGCGATGCGGTAGGTGCGCGCGGCGCCGACCAGATGGGCCGCATAGGCGCCCGCGAACAGCCGCGCCAGCGCCGCGTCGCGGATGTTCAGCCCGCCGGCATAGGCGCCGAGCGCCGGCATGACGAGCCGCGCCCCGTCGGTGGCGAAGCAGCGCCGCCTGAGACCCCGCCCGCGCACGACCAGCCGCGCCACGGGGTGGAAATGGCCGGCGATCTCGCCCCGCACAGCGCCCGCCCCCTGTGTTGGCGCCCCCTGTGCCGGCTCGTGGCGCAGGCGCAGCGGCCCGATCGCCAGCTCCGGCAGGTGCACCCCGCCGAGCTCGGGCGCCGGGTCGGGATCGTGATTGCCCGCGATCCACACCATCTCGCGCCCGCGCGCGATTTCCGCCAGCGACTGCCGCTCGGCCGCGCCGAGCCGCGCCGCCCCGCCCCCGTCATGGAAGCTGTCGCCCAGCGCGACGATGGTGCGCGGCTTCGTGCGCTCGACGATGCGCGCCAGCAGGGCGAGCGTCGCCCGGCTGTCATAGGGCGGCAGCGGCACGCCGCGCCGGGCGAAGGCGGAGCCCTTCTCGAGATGGAGGTCGGCGACCACGAGCAGCCGCTCGGCCGGCCAGTAGAGCCCGCCGGCGGGGTCGAGCGTCAACCACGCGCCGGCGAGCTCGATCCCCTCGCCCGCCCCGGCCCGGCCGTCCGCGTCACCCTCCGCCATCTCCAGCGCCATCCAGCGCCTCCCTGATGAGTTCGTCCTCGGCCTCCGCCAGCAGCGCCTCGGAAGCCCCGCCGGCCACCATCTCGCGGCCGATCTCCAGCATCACCGGCACCGCCAGCGGCGAGACGCGGGCGAGCGGCACATGGTCGATTCGCCCGCGAATGCGCACCAGCATGTCGGAGAGCCGGCGGATGTCCAGAAGCCCGGTCGCCGCGTCCGCCCGCGCCGCGCGCAGCAGCACGTGGTCCGGCTCGTGCCGGCGCAGCACGTCATAGACGAGATCGGTCGACATCGTCACCTGCCGGGAATTCTTCTCCTTGCCGGGGAAGCGCCGCTCGATCAGCCCGCCGATCACCGCGCATTGCCGAAAGGTGCGCTTCATCAGCGCCGATTCGGCGAGCCAGTCCTCGAGGTCGTCGCCCAGCATGTCGGCGTCGAACAGCCGGTCGAGATCGAGCCGCGCCTGCGCAATCGCGAGCGAGAGGTCGCGCACGCCGTAGATCGCCAGCGCGTAGTCGTTGACCATGAAGCCGAGCGGGTGCAGCCCCAGCCGATCCAGCCGGCGGGTCAGCAGCATGCCGAGCGTCTGGTGCGCGAGCCGCCCCTCGAACGGGTAGGCGACGAGATAGTGCCGCCCGCCGCGCGGGAAGGTCTCGACCAGCAAATCCTCGCGCCCCGGCAGGCGCGAGCGCCGGCGCTGGATCTCCAGCCATTCGTGCACCTGCGCAGGCAGGCTCGACCATCCCTCGGGCGCGGCGAGCAGAGCGCGCACCCGCGCCGCGAGGAAGGTGGAGAGCGGGAACTTGCCGCCGGCATAGGAGGGCACCTTGGGCTCGGCGGCATTGGAGCGGGCGACCCGCACCTCGTCCTCGACGATGGTAATATATTCCAGCACCTCGCCGGCGAAGACGAAGGTGTCGCCCGGGCTCATGGTCTCGACGAAATACTCCTCCACCTCGCCCAGCACCCGCCCGCCGAAGCGCGATTTCGCGCCGGCGAGCCGCACCTTCAGCATGGTGGATTCGACGATGGTGCCGACATTGAGCCGGTACTGCTGCGCCACCATCGGGTTGGCGACCCGCCACAGCCCGTCCTTGCGCCGGCGGATGCGGGCATAGCGCTCGTAGGCGCGCAGCGCGTAGCCGCCGGTGGCGACGAAGTCGACCACGTCCTCGAAATCCTCGCGCGTCAGGCCGGCATAGGGCTCGGCCGAGCGCACCTCCTCATAGAGCTGCTCCGCGTCGAACGCCTCCGCGCAGGCCATGCCAAGCACATGCTGGGCCAGCACGTCGAGCGCGCCGCGGCGCTCCACCGCGCCGTCCTGCGCCCCCGCGCGCACCGCCTCCAGCGCCGCCCGGCATTCCAGCACCTCGAACCGGTTGGCCGGCACCAGCACCGCGCGGCTCGGCTCGTCGAGCCGGTGATTGGCCCGCCCGATACGCTGCATCAGCCGCGAGGAACCCTTGGGCGCGCCGACATTGACGACGAGGTCCACCGCCCCCCAGTCGATGCCGAGGTCGAGCGAGGACGTGCACACCACCGCCCGCAGCCGCCCCTCGCCCATCGCCGCCTCGACCCGCCGGCGCTGCGAGACATCGAGCGAGCCGTGATGCAGGGCGATCGGCAGGTTGGCCTCGTTGATGCGCCACAGCTCCTGGAACAGCAGCTCGGCCTGCATGCGCGTGTTCACGAACACCAGCGTCGTCGTGTTGCGCTCGATCAGCGCGTAGATCTCGGCCAACGAATGGCGCGCCGTGTGCCCGGCCCAGGGCACATGGGCGACGCTTTCCAGCATGGAAAGGTCCGGCGCAGCGCCCGGCTCGGCGACCACCACATCCCCCATCTCGCCGCCCATCACCTGCGGCACCAGCCAGCGCCGCAACGTGTCGGGATCGGCGACGGTGGCCGACAGTCCCACCGTCTGCGCCTCGGGCGCGATCCGCCGAAGCCGGGCAATGCCGAGCGAGAGCAGGTCGCCGCGCTTGGAACCCGCGAGCGCGTGCAGTTCGTCGAGCACGATGCGGCGGAGGTCCCCGAACAGATGCGCTGCGTCGGCCGAGGCGATCAGCAGGGCGATCTGCTCGGGCGTGGTGAGCAATATGTCGGGCGGGTCGCGGCGCTGGCGCTGGCGGCGCGAGGCCGGCGTGTCGCCGGTGCGGGTCTCGATGCGGATCGGCAGACCCATCTCCTCAGCCGGCCGCTCCAGATTGCGCGCCACGTCCACCGCCAGCGCCTTGAGCGGGGAGATGTAGAGCGTGTGCACGCCGGGCGGGCGGGCGCTGTTGCGCGCGCGCGAGCGCTCGGCGAGTTCGACGAGGCTGGGCAGGAAGCCGGCCAGCGTCTTGCCCGCCCCGGTCGGCGCGATCAGCAGCGAGGAGCGCCCCTCGCGCGCCCTGGCCAGCAATTCGAGCTGGTGCGCGCGCGGCGCCCAGCCGCGCCCGGCGAACCAGCGCCGGAACGTCTCGGGCAGGTCGGTGAGGCCCGCATCCGGCTCGCAGCCGCCCGCGCTCCGGGAATCCTCCTCCCGGACCTCGTCCTCTCGCCTGTCGTCGCGGGCGTCATCCATCGGCACGGCGAGAAGCTAATGCCTCGCCGCCGAATTGCGAGGGCAAACGCTCTGCGCGTCCCGCCCGTCACCCTTCCCGCAGCGCCACCGCGACCAGTCCCGGCACCGGGGCGCCGTTCTCGCGCCGGGTCCATTCCTGCGCGCAGGAGACCAGCGTCAGCCCGGCGCCCTCCACCCGCTCGCGCACATAGGCGGGCGCATGGGCGAAGCGCAGCGTCTCGCGCAGCAGCACGCCCTCGCCCTCATGGGTCTCGTCGGTGAAGGCGACGAGACCGCCCGGCTCCAGCACGCGGCGCGCCTCGGCCAGCACCGGGCCGAGATCGTCGAGATAGCAGAAGGCGTCGCCGGCGAAGACGAGGTCGACATCGCGGGCCGGCCGCTCGGCGAGGTAGGCCACCATCTCGCCCGCCGCCAGCGCGTCGTAGACCCGGCGCCGGCGCGCCCGGGCGATCATGTTGGGCGAGAGGTCCACCCCCTCCATCGCCCCGACATGGTCGTTGAGCCGGGCCGCCACCAGCCCGGTGCCGCAGCCCAGATCCAGCCCCCGCGCGAAGGCATAGGGCCGGCCGAGCGCGGCGCAGGCCTCGGCGAGCGCACGGTCGATCAGCTCCGGCCCGCGATAGTCGAGCCGCGCCAGCGCCGTGTCGAAGCGCTCGGCATACTGGTCGAACAGCGTGCGCACATAGGCTTCGCTCATGGTGGCGAGCGCGCCATCGAGCCGCGCCAGCCTCAGCGCCGCGCCGAGCCGGTCCTCCTCGTCGAGCGACAGCGCCTCCTCGAAGGCGCGCTTCGCCCCCGCCTCGTCGCCGCCCGCCTCGCGCGCCTCGCCGAGCAGGAACCAGCCCGAAGCGTAGCCCGGCGCGCGCCGCACCGCCTCGGAGAGCAGCTCGGCGGCATCGCCCGGATTGCCTTCATCCATCAGGGCGCGCGCCCACTCGATCCGGCGGTCGACCAAAGGGTCGCCGGAAGAAAGGACCAGCAGGCCGGCACTCATGGCGGGGGGTCTCGCGGAAATTGGGCGGCGAGCCCTATATCTTGTTCGTGATGCGCCCGGAAGAGCTACTTCATACAACCCCGCAGGGTCTCTACTCGCCCGCCGGCGACTTCTTCATCGATCCCGTGCGGGCGGTGCCCCGCGCGCTGATCACTCATGGCCATTCGGACCATGCCCGCCCCGGCCACGGCGCCGTGCTGGCGACCCGCGAGACGCTCGACATCATGGCGATCCGCTATGGCGAGGACTTCACCGGCGCCGCGCAGGAAGCGACCTATGGCGAGCGCGTGAAGGTGAACGGCGTCACCGTCACCTTCCTGCCGGCGGGCCACATCCTCGGCTCGGCGCAGATCCTGGTCGAGCATCGCGGCTGCCGCATCGTCGCCTCGGGCGATTACAAGCCCGGCGCCGACCCCACCGCGCCGGCCTTCGAGCCGGTGGCCTGCCACGTCTTCATCTCGGAGGCGACCTTCGGCCTGCCGGTGTTCCGCCATCCCGACCCGGCGGCGGAGACGGAAAAGCTCACCGCCTCGCTCGACCTGTTCCCCGAGCGCGCCCATCTCGTCGGCGCCTATCCGCTCGGCAAGGCGCAGCGGCTGATGGCGCTGCTGCGCGCCGCCGGCCATGAGCGGCCGATCCTCATCCACGGCGCGATGGAACGGCTCACCGCCTACTACGCCGCACGCGGCATCGGGCTCGGCGAGGTGAGGCTGGCACGCGAGGTCGCCCCCGCCGAGCTCGCCGGCTCGGTCGTCATCTGCCCGCCCGGGGCATTGAGCGACGTGTGGTCGCGCCGCTTCCCCGATCCGGTCACCGCCTTCGCCTCCGGCTGGATGCGCATCCGCGCCCGCGCCCGCCAGAACGGGGTCGAGCTGCCGCTCATCATCTCCGACCATGCGGACTGGGACGACCTGCAGGCCACCATCCTGGCCACCGGCTGCGAGGAATTGTGGGTCACGCACGGGCAGGAGGACGCGCTGGTGCACTGGGCGCTGCTCGCCGGCCTCAGGGCGCGCCCGCTGCACATGGTCGGCTATGGCGAGGAGGAGAGCGAGAGCGCGCCCGATACGCCCGCTCCCGACACGCCCGCTCCTGCCGACCGGGAGGACGGCGCGTCATGAACCGCTTCGCCGCCCTGCTCGACCGCCTCGCCTATGAACCGCGCCGAAACGGCAAGATCCGGCTCATCGCCGACTATTTCCGCCACACGCCGGACCCCGAGCGCGGCCATGCGCTCGCCGCGCTCACCGGCGCGCTGTCGTTCCGCAACGCCAAGCCCGGCCTGATCCGCCAGCTCATCGCCGAGCGCACCGATCCGGTGCTGTTCGCCCTCTCCTACGACTATGTCGGCGACCTCTCCGAGACCGTCGCGCTGATGTGGCCCGCCCCGCCGCCCGACACGGGAGACGCATCGGATGAAGGGGAAGCCGCCGAGGGCGATCCGACCTCCCGAAGCGGCGAACGCGATCTCCCCCTCTCCGCCATCGTCGACGCCTTCTCGACCATGGGCCGCTCCGAGCTCCCCGCCGTGCTCGCCGCCCTGCTCGACCGGCTGGACGAGACCGGACGCTGGGCGCTGCTCAAGCTCATCACCGGGGGCCTGCGCATCGGCGTCTCGGCCCGGCTCGCCAAGACCGCGGTGGCCGCGCTCGGCGAGCACGCGCCGGACGAGATCGAGCTGGTCTGGCCCGGCCTCGCCCCGCCCTATGAGGAGCTGTTCGCCTGGGCCGAGGGGCACGGGCCGCGCCCCGAGACCGACGACCCCGCCCCGTTCCGCCCGGTCATGCTCTCGCACCCGATCGAGAACCCCGACTTCGCGGTGCTCGACCCTGCCGATTTCCGCGCCGAATGGAAATGGGACGGCATCCGCATCCAGGCGGTGCGCGCGGCGGGGGCGGACGGGCGCCCCGTCACCCGCCTCTACAGCCGCACAGGCGAGGACATCTCCGGCGCCTTCCCCGACCTCGCCGGCGCGCTCGCCTTCGATGGCGCGGTCGACGGCGAGCTGCTGATCCTGCGCGAGGGGCGGGTGCAGTCCTTCAACGTGCTGCAGCAGCGGCTCAACCGGAAGGTCGTCTCGGCGAAGCTGATCGCCGATTACCCGGCCCATATCCGCGCCTACGACCTGCTGGTCGAGGCCGGCGAGGACCTTCGCGAACTGCCCTTCGACGCGCGCCGCGCCCGGCTCGCGGCGCTGGTCGCCGCCCACCCGGAAGAGGGCCGGCTCGACCTCTCGCCGCTGGTGCCCTTCGACTCCTGGGAAGCGCTGGCGGCGGCCCGCGCCGACCCCGCCGCGCATGGAGCCGGAGCGGATGCGGAGGCGGTCGAGGGGGTGATGCTCAAGCACGCCGACAGCGCCTATCTGCCGGGCCGGCCCAAGGGGCCGTGGTGGAAGTGGAAGCGCGACCCGCACAGCATCGACGCCGTGCTGATGTATGCCCAGCGCGGCCACGGCAAGCGCTCCTCCTACTATTCCGACTACACCTTCGGCGTCTGGACACGGGAGGGCGAGCTGGTGCCGGTCGGCAAGGCCTATTTCGGCTTCACCGATGCCGAGCTGATCGAGATCGACCGCTTCGTGCGACGCAACACGGTCAACCGCTTCGGCCCCGTGCGCGAGGTGGTGCACACCTCGACCGAGGGGCTGGTGCTGGAGGTGGCGTTCGAGGGGCTCGCCCGCTCCACCCGCCACCGCTCGGGCCTCGCCATGCGCTTCCCGCGCATCTCGCGCCTGCGCTGGGACAAGCCGCCGGGCGAGGCCGACCGGCTGGAAACGCTGGAAGCGATGATCGGCGATGAAGGCCGCGCTCCCCGTCGCCCCTCGCCCGTGCTAGGTGAGGACCGTTCGCGTGCCGAAGGAGCTTGAAGAGAGATGGCCGACAATCAGCTCACCCGCTGGATGGGTGGCTCGCCGTTCTGGGTGCTGGTGCGCCTGATCCTGCTCTGCGTGGTGGTCGGCGTCATCCTCTCCGCGCTCGGGCTCGACCCGATGAACATCCTGTCGAGCCTTGAGGGGCTGGTGCGCCACCTGTTCCATTTCAGCTTCGACGCGGTCGAGAAGCTGTGGCGCTACTTCGTGCTCGGCGCGGTCATCGTCATCCCGCTCTGGCTGATCACGCGCATCGCCAGCCGCGGCCGGTGAGGCCGTGAACATCGGTGCCGGCGGCCGGGTGGAGGTCACCTCCCGGCGCTTCCTGGCCATCGCCCTGCCGGCGACCCTGGCGCAGATGACGACCCCGCTGCTCGGCCTCGTCGCCACCGGCGCCATCGGGCGGCTGGGCGACGCGGTGCTGCTCGGCGCGGTCGCGGTCGGTGCGCTGCTGTTCGACTTCACCTTCTGGATCTTCGGCTCGCTGCGCATGGGCACGGCGGGGCTGACCGCCCAGGCGCTCGGTCGCGGCGAGGTCGTGGAGCTGCGCGCCGTGCTGGTGCGCGCGCTCATCATCGCCGCCGCCATCGGCCTCGTGCTGATCGCGCTGCAGTTCCCGATCGGCCACGCCGCCTTCTCGCTGATGGGCGCGAGCGAGGGCGTGCATGCCGCCGCGGCGCTCTATTTCTCGATCCGCATCTTCTCCGCGCCGTTCGCCATCGCCAATTTCGCCCTGCTGGGCTGGTTCGTCGGCGTCGCCCGTACCGATATCGGGCTCGGCCTGCAGTTCCTCATCGCCGCGGTCAACGCGCTCGCCACCGCGGCGCTGGTGCTGCACTGGGATTTCGGCGTCGCCGGCGCCGCGCTCGCCAACGTGCTCGCCGAGACCGCCGGCACGCTGGCCGGGCTGGTGGCGGCGGCCCGCCTCGTCGGCCGCGACTGGCGGGTGCCGTGGCGCGCCGTGCTCGACCGCGCCCGGCTGGTCGAGACCGTCGCGGTCAACTCCGACATCATGGTGCGCACGGGCCTGCTCATGGCGGTGCTGATGTTCTTCACCACGCAGGGCGCGCGCACCGGCGACGTGACGCTGGCCGCCAATGCGGTGCTCTACAACATGGTCATGGTGAGCGCCTTCTTCCTCGACGGCTTCGCCACCGCCGCCGAGCAGGTCTGCGGCCAGAGCATCGGCGCGCGCGACCGGCCGGGCTTCCGCCGCGCGGTGCGCCTCACCCTCGCCTGGGGCTTCGGCTTCGCCGCCCCCGCGACGCTGGCGATGCTGCTGGGCGGCGGGGCGCTGATCGACCTGCTCACCGCCAACGGGCAGGTGCGCCTCGTCGGGCGCGAATTCCTGCCGCTGGCGGCGCTGACCCCGCTCATCGGCGTCGCCGCCTTCGCCTATGACGGCATCTATGCCGGCTCGGCCTGGGCGCGCGACATGCGCAACATGATGCTGCCGGCGGTGGTGCTGTTCTTCGCGGTGTGGTGGTTCGCCCAGCCGCTCGGCAATGGCGGGCTGTGGTTCGCCTATCTCGCCTTCATGGGCGGACGCGGCCTGTTCCTCGCCTGGCGCATGCCGGCGCTGGAGCGGCGCTCCTTTCCCGGCCCCGCGCCCGCCGGCCCGCTGAGCCCGCAGCCGGGCTCCTGAGCCGGCAACGCGCGGCCCGTCCCATCCACGCTCAGCCCGGAAACGGCTCGGCGAGCCGGGCGGCGACGCCGCGACCGACCAGCGCGGCGAGGCTCACGCCTTCCTTCTCCAGATGCGCCAGCAGCCCGGCCTTGATCCGCTCCACCAGCCCCAGCCCCTCATAGACCAGCCCGGAATAGAGCTGGATCAGGCTGGCGCCGGCCTCGATCTTGGCGATCGCGGTCTCGGCGCTGTCGATGCCGCCGACCCCGATCAGCGGGAACGCGCCCTCCACCCTTGCATGGCTCTCCGCCAACATGCGGGTGGCGAGCGGGAACAGCGGCCGGCCGGAGAGACCGCCCGTCTCGTCCTTCTCCCGCGCCCGCAGGCCGGCCGGGCGGGAGATCGTGGTGTTGGCGACGATCAGCCCGTCTATGCCGCGCCGGCGCGCCACCTGCACGACGCCGTCGAGATCGGTGAGGGCGAGGTCGGGGGCGATCTTCACCAGCAGCGGCACGCCCGGCGCCGCCGTGTCGCGGGCCTCGATCACCCGCGCCAGCAGCTCGTCGAGCGCCTTCTCCTCCTGCAGGTCGCGCAGGCCCGGCGTGTTGGGCGAGGAGATGTTGGCGGTGAAGTAGCTCGCCAGCCCGGCGAAGGTTCTTATGCCGGCAACATAGTCGGCCGCGCGGTCGGTGCTGTCCTTGTTGGCCCCGACATTGACGCCGACGATCCCCGCCCGTCCCCGCCGCGCCATGACCCGCGCCACCAGCCGCGCCTTCGCCGGCCCATGGCCGCCGCTGTTGAAGCCGTAGCGGTTGATCACGCCGCGGTCCTCGCTGAGGCGGAAATTGCGCGGGCGCGGATTGCCCGGCTGCGGGCGCGGCGTGATGGTGCCGACCTCGACGAAGCCGAAGCCCGCGCCCAGCATCGCGTCCGGCACCTCGGCCTCCTTGTCGAAGCCGGCGGCGAGCCCGACCGGGTTGGGAAAGGCGAGCCCGAACGCCTCGACCGCGAGCCGCTCATCGTCCGCCCCCGCCCGGCGCGGCGGCAGGCAGGACAGGGCGCGGATGGCGAGGCCGTGCGCGCTCTCCGGGTCGATCAGCCGGGCGAAGGGCAAGGCGAGGTCGAGCAGGGCGCTCATCGGCGGTCAACCTTCCTCGGAGGAGGGGAAAATGTCGGGCGGAAACCTATGCCGGCCGTCCGGGCCGAGCGGCAGCTCCCGCACCCAGGCCACGGCATCGAGCGGCAGCGGCCCGTAGAGATGGGGAAACAGCGCGCCCCCGCGCGAGACCTCCCAGCGCAGCAGGCCCAGTTCCAGCGTCGCGGTGCGGACCGCGACCAGCAGCAGGTCGGCCTGCCCGGCGAAGTGCTTCGCGGCGGTCTCCGCCACCTGTCCGGCGGTCGAGAAATGGATGAAGCCGTCCGCCAGATCGACGGGCGCGCCGGTGAATCGGCCGGCCGCCTCGGCCGCCCGCCAGGGCGCGCGCGGGGTGATCTTGAAGATGAGCGAAGCATTGTCCGGGGCCATGACAAGGGCTCTAACGGTCGCCGCCCGAACTGGCAACTTTAACTCCAGGTTGCAAGTTGCCAAACATTGGACTTCTGCGAGAATAGGGTATATTTCCCATGGCTTAGATAAAAGTCCGGCCCCCCATGCTGACCCATGCCCAGATCTGGCGGGCGATCGATCGGCTTGCCGAGCGCCACGGCCTGAGCGTCTCGGCTCTGGCCAAACGAGCCGGACTCGACGCCACCACCTTCAACCGATCCAAACGCGAACAGACGGACGGGCGGCCGCGCTGGCCCTCCACCGAGAGCGTGGCCAAGATCCTCGCCGCCACCGGCACCAGCCTCGACGATTTCATGCAGTTGGTAGCCGGCGTGCGGATGGGGGGGCGCCCGGTGCCGCTGATCGGCTTCGCGCAGGCCGGCGCGGGCGGCTATTTCGACGATGCCGGCTTTCCGGTCGGCGGATTCTGGGACGAGATCGTCTTCCCCGACATCGGCGACGACCACGCCTACGCGCTGGAGATAGCCGGCGATTCGATGATGCCGCTCTACCGCGACGGCGACGTGGTGGTGGTCTCGCCCTCGGCGCCGATCCGGCGCGGCGACCGGGTGATCGTGAAGACGCGCGAGGGCGAGGTGATGGCCAAGGAGCTCAAGCGCCGCACCGCGCGCACCATCGAACTGCGCTCGCTCAATCCCGAGCATCCCGACCGCATGCTGCACGACCGCGAGATCGCCTGGATCGCCCGCGTGCTGTGGGCGAGCCAGTAGGTCCGCTATCCGCGAACATCCGCCCATGAAAAAAGGACGGCCCGCGCTGGGCCGTCCTTCCATTCGCTGGCGAGGCGCTGCTGTCAGCAGCGCACGGCGATCCGGTTGCCGTAGCGGTCGCGCGTCCAGCACTCCCTCGGAGCCGTCGCGGCGCCGACGACCGCCCCGGTGCCGGCACCGATCGCCGCGCCCGCGGCCGCGCCCGAGCCGCCGCCCGCGATGCCGCCGATGATCGCGCCCGCACCGCCGCCAACCAGCGCGCCCGTGCCCGCGCGACGTTCCGTGGTGGTGCAGGCCGCCAGGCTGAACGCCACCGCGCCGATTGCCAGAATCCTGAGCATCATGGTTTCTCTCCAGACTTGGCCGCCCCGAGAAGCCGGCCCCATTGATCCGGTGCGCTAACGCCCGGACCGGACGGTCGGTTCCGGCCGAAAGGCCGTTCGCGCCCTCCGCCGGCCTCCCCAGGCGTCGGCGAGCCCGCCCCGCGTGCCGCTTTCCCGCCGTTTCCGCCGGTCCGGCCCTTCCGGCCGGCGGGTGCCGACACTACGTTCCGGGGGACCCTTTCCGACCCGTGGAGTTGCACATGAGCATCCGCCTTGGAGACACCGTCCCCGACTTCGAAGCGCAGACCACCGAGGGCCCGATCCGCTTCCACGAGTGGCTCGGCGATTCATGGGGCGTGCTATTCTCGCACCCGAAGAACTTCACCCCGGTCTGCACCACCGAGCTCGGCCAGGTGGCCCGGCTGAAGCCGGAATTCGACCGCCGCAACGTGAAGGTGATCGGCCTGTCGGTCGACCCGCTCGACGCCCACGCGAAATGGGCCGACGACATCGCCGAGACCCAGGGCTTCGCCCCCAACTTCCCGCTGATCGCCGACGAGGACCGCACCGTCTCCGGCCTCTACGACATGATCCATCCCAACGCCTCGGACACCATGACCGTGCGCTCGGTGTTCATCGTCGGGCCGGACAAGAAGCTGAAGCTCTCCCTCACCTATCCGGCCAGCGCGGGGCGCAATTTCGACGAGATCCTGCGGGTGATCGATTCGCTCCAGCTCACCGCCAGCCATTCGGTGGCGACGCCCGCGAACTGGAAGGAAGGCGAGGACGTCATCATCGTCCCCTCGGTCAGCGACGAGGCCGCGAAGGAGAAGTTTCCGCAGGGCTGGAAGACGCTGAAGCCCTATCTGCGCATGGTGCCCCAGCCCGGCAAGTGAGCGGGCAAAAGAGCTGCATACGGGCCGGCGGATAGCCGGGCAACGATCCCGCGCGGCGTGCTCCCGCAGCGCGGGGACACCTTACGGGTCGAGCCCCTTGCCGTACTCGATGAAGCCCGAGCGCTCGGCGACGCCGTCATAGAGCCGACGCGCCTCGGCATTGGTCTCGTGGGTCAGCCAGTAGACCCGCGAGCAGCCGAGCCGGCGCGCCTCCTCGCCCACATGGGCGATCAGCGCCCGCCCGACGCCCCGGCCGCGTGCCGCCTCATCGACGTAGAGGTCGTTCAGATAGCAGTAGTCGCCGACCGCCCAGGTGGTGCGGTGGCGCACATAATGGGCGAAGCCGAGCGCCTGCCCGTCGGCAACGGCGAGCGCGCCCCACATCGGCTCTGCCTCGTCGAGCATGCGCCGCCACGCGGTCTCGCCGACCTCGGCCGGGATGTCGACCTTGTAGAAGCGCTGGTAGCCCTGCCACAGCGGCAGCCAGGCCGCGTGGTCCTCCGCGCGCAGCCCGCGGATCTCGATCACGCCAGCACCGTACCGGTGGCGAGAGGGTTACCGCGCAAAAAATCCGGCGCCGACATCGCCCGGCTGCCCGCCTTCTGCACCTCCACCAGCCGCACCGCGCCCTCGCCGCAGGCGATGGTGAGCGCGTCATCGAGCACCTCGCCCGGCGCGCCCGCGCCGTCGGCCAGGCTCGTGCGCATCACCTTCACCCGCGCCCCGTCGAGCTCGAACCAGGCGCCGGGGAAGGGCGAGAGGCCGCGCATGTGGTCGTGCACCTGCCTCGCCGGCCGGCGCCAGTCGACCCGCGTCTCGCCCTTCTCGATCTTGGCGGCATAGGTCACGCCCTCGCCGGGTTGGGGGGTGAAGGCGAGCGCACCGCGCTCCAGCGCCGCCAGCGCCCGGCCCATCAGGTCGGCGCCGATCCCCATCAGCGCATCGTGCAGCTCGCCCGCCGTCATGTCCGGGCCGATGGCGACGCGCTCGATCAGCCCCACCGGGCCGGTGTCGAGCCCCGCCTCCATCTTCATCACCGCGACCCCGGTCTCGGCGTCGCCGGCCATGATGGCGCGCTGGATCGGCGCCGCGCCGCGCCAGCGCGGCAGCAGCGAGGCGTGCAGGTTCAGGCAGCCGAGCGTGGGCAGGTCGAGGATCGCCTGCGGCAGGATGCGGCCATAGGCCACCACCACCGCGACGTCCGCCTCATGGGCGGCGAAGGTCGCCGTCGCCTCCTCGCCGCGCAGGGTCGAGGGGGTAAGCACCGGCACGCCGAACTGCTCGGCCGCCCGGTGCACCGGCGAGGGCACGAGGTCGAGCCCGCGCCGCCCGCCCTTGGCCGGCGCGCGCGTATAGGCGGCCACCACCTCGTGGCCGCGCCCGACGATCTCGGCGAGCGTCGGCACCGCGAAATCCGGCGTGCCCATGAAGACGATGCGCATGATGGGGCCTCCCGGCGGTGCGTAATGGTCGGGGTGCGCGGGAAGGCGCGCGGGCAAGCACGCGGGACCGGCGGCGGCTCAGGCGCCGTCGCGCTCCTTCTCCCGGGCGATCTTGGTGAATTTCTTCACCACCCGGTCGCGCTTGAGCTTGGAGATGTGGTCGATGAACAGCACGCCGTTCAGATGGTCGATCTCATGCTGCACGCAGGTCGCGAGCAGCCCCTCGGCGTCGATCTCGCGGGTCTCGCCGCTGAGGTCCATGTAGCGCACCCGCACCCGCGCCGGGCGCTCGACCTCGGCATAGTATTCCGGGATCGACAGGCAGCCCTCCGAATAGACCGACAGCTCGTCCGAGGCGGCGATGATCTCCGGGTTGATCAGGGCGATCGGGTTCTTCTTCCGCTCGCCCTCCTCCTCGCCGTCCTCGTCCTCGCCTTCGCGCGGGCCGACATCGATCGTCACGACGCGCTCGGGCACGCCGACCTGGATCGCCGCCAGCCCGATGCCGGGGGCCTCGTACATGGTCTCGAACATGTCCTCGACCAGCGCGCGCACCTTGGCGTCGACCCGGACCACAGGGTCGGAGACGAGGCGCAGCCGCGAATCGGGAATAATGACAAGAGGGCGTATCGACATGATGGCGTTGAGATAAGCGCTGTGTGCCCGCGGGTCAACGGAGCTCGGTGCGGGCGCGTTCGCCTTCTGTTCGCATCCGGTGCGGAATCTGCTACAAGCGCGCCATGGATCAGGTGCTCCTCACCCTCGCCGGCCGCCCGGTGACGCTCGCCGAGCTGGTCGCCGGGGCGGCGGGGCTCGCCATTCTCATGCTGCTCCTGCTGCTGCGCTCGGTCGGCCGCAGCGCCCGCGCCCGCGCGCTGGAGGCGGACGAGCAGGCCCGCCGCGCCGGCGAGCTGGAGGAGCGCCTGCTCGATCTCGCCCGCAGCCAGGCCGAGACCAGCGGGCGGGTGCGCTCGATGACCGAATATCTCGCCCAGCGCCAGGGCGAGCTCGCCCGCGCCGTGGCCGAGCGGCTCGACGTCTCCTCGCACCGCATGGGCGAGAGCCTCGCCCGCGCCAGCGAGACCACGCACGAGAACCTCGCCCGGCTCAACGAGCGGCTCGCCCTCGTCGACCAGGCCCGCCAGAGCCTGGGCGAACTCTCCGGCCAGGTGATGAGCCTGCGCCAGACACTGTCGAACAAGCAGGCGCGCGGCGCCTTCGGCGAGGGCCGCCTGCAGGCGATCATCGCCGACGGCCTGCCGAAGGACAGCTTCGCCTTCCAGCACACGCTCGCCAGCGGCCGGCGCGCCGATTGCGCGGTGTTCCTGCCGGGCGACAAGCGCCCGCTGCTGATCGATTCCAAGTTCCCGCTGGAGGCCGTCACCGCCTTCCGCGAGGCGGAGAGCGCGGAGACGCGCAAGCAGGCCGAGACCCGCCTGAAGCAGGATGTCGGCAAGCATGTGCGCGACATCGCCGAGCGCTACCTCGTCGGCGGCGAGACGCAGGACCTCGCACTCATGTTCGTGCCCTCCGAGTCGGTCTATGCCGAGCTCAACGAGCATTTCGACGAGGTGATCCAGCAGGCGTTCCGCGCCCGCGTCATCCTGGTCTCGCCCTCGCTGCTGATGCTGGCGGTGCAGGTGGTGCAGGCGATCTGCCGCGACGCGCGCATGCGCGAGCAGGCCGACCTGATCCGCACCGAGTGCGGCCGGCTGGTCGCCGACGTGACGCGGCTGCGCGAGCGGATCGGCAATCTGGAGAAGCACTTCGCCCAGGCCGGCGAGGACGTCGCCCAGGCCGTGATCTCCGCCGACAAGGTGGCGCGGCGCGGCGCGCGCATCGAGCAGCTCGAATTCGACCGCCCCGCATCCGAGGCAGCGGGCGGAAACAGGGAACGCGCGTCTGGAGACGCGGCGGCGGAGGCTTCGGCCGCACCGGCCGAGGACGGGACCGAAGACCGGGCCGGGGACGCCGGCGACGTCCTCCCCGCCCCGCTCGGCTTCGGCACCGCCGGCCGGCACGCGGCGGAATAGGCGCTCCCGTCAGGCCCGGATCCGAATGTGGGAAGACGAATATTCCGACCCTTAATTCGTCAGCGATCCGGAGAGCGGAATACAGTCCAACAACGCGCGTTCTAACTATTTGGTTTGTCGATAGCGGCGGACCCTGTGATTATTATGGCGTTCTGGAGAGTGTATATAGAGGCTTGCTATCGGCATCCTCGGCCGGGAGTTACTTCAGTTGCTGCATCCGCGATCGCTATAGCTCCAACCGCTAAGCCAATCGAACCTTCCCCGCCATTCACGGAAGTTCGCCTTGGTGGCCCACGCCCGGACGAGGGGGCGCTCCCGGCACCAGCCCCGCACGGGTGCGCCCGCATGTCCCGTCCCGGCCGTCCTGTTTTCGTTCGCTCCGGAAAGACAATCTGATAGATTGATAGAATCTTTCTATCGTGCGCGTAGCCGGGAAGCGTGTGTGATCGACCGTTTTGAACTTTTGCTGGCGCTCGCCAAGGAGCGCCATTTCGGCCGTGCGGCGGAAGCCTGTGGCGTGACCCAGCCGACGCTGTCGGCCGGCCTCAAGCAGCTCGAGGAGCAGCTCGGCGTGCGCCTGGTGGAGCGCGGCTCGCGCTTCATCGGCTTCACGCCGGAGGGCGAGCGCGCGCTGCAATGGGCCCGCCGCGTGATCGGCGACGTGCGTGCCATGCGCCAGGAGATCGCCGGCATGCGCAAGGGACTGGCCGGCCATCTGCGCATTGCCGCCATCCCCACCGCCATGCCCATGCTGTCCGAGCTGACCACGCCGTTCCACGAGAAGCATGCGGACGTGCGCTTCACCCTGATGTCGGCGAGCTCCAACGAGGTGCTGCGGCTGATCGAGAATCTGGAGGCCGACGCCGGCGTCACCTATCTCGACAACGACCCGCTCGGCCGGGTGAAGACGGTGCCGCTCTACAAGGAAGGCTACCGCTTTCTCACCTCCGTGCACGCCCCGCTCGGCGACCGCGCCAGCGTCACCTGGGAGGAGATCGGCCGGGTGCCGCTGTGCCTCCTCACCCCGGACATGCAGAACCGGCGCATCGTCGACAAGCAGCTCGCCGAGGCCGGCCACGCCGCCATCCCGATGCTGGAGGCCAACTCCACCATCGCCCTGCTCTCGCATGTGCGCACCGGCAAATGGGCGAGCGTCGTCGCCAACACGCTGGCCGACGTCTTCGCCTTCCCCGCCAGCATCCGCTCGATCCCGATCGAGCAGCCCTCGGTGCTGCACCAGATGGGGCTGGTGGTGCTCGACCGCGATCCCATGACGCCGATCGTGACCGCGCTGATGCAGGAGGCGCGCAGCATCGCCGCCACCCTCGCCACGCGGATCTGACGCCGGCCCGCGCGCAACCGATCCCACGCGATCGTGCCTCGGCGGCGAACCGAACCCGCCGGCCGAACTCCGTGCCGCCCCGATGCCACCCGCGGGCACCGCTTTCCGCCCGCTCACGTCATATTTAGCCGGGTGGGAACCGGGCGTGGCCTGCGTCGTTGTCCTGACGACGCGGCTCTGCCGCACAGCACAGTGGAGGCTCACATGCTCGGTTGGGCGCTGACCTTTCTGGTGATCGCGCTGATCGCCGCGGTCCTCGGCTTTGGCGGCATCGCCGGTACGGCCATCGGGATCGCCAAGATCATCTTCTTCGTCGCGATCATCCTGTTCCTCATCTCCGCCGTCTTCGGCATGATGCGCGGGCGCGGCGTTCCCTGACCCCGCCGGCGCCGCCGGACGAAAAGTTTCGGAACAGAAACGAAAACGCCTCCGCAACACGCGGAGGCGTTTTTGTGTGCGCCTTTCATCGGTTCCCGAAGGGGGCGACGGGGCAGACAGATGCCACGCAAAAGCGGGGTGCGTTACCGGTTCACGTGCATGCGCGCGCAAACGCGGAACGGCACGCGCCGCCTGTCATGCCGGCGCGTGCCGAAGCTCGTGCAAAGGGGATAGGGAAAAGCCTAGCCGGCGGCGAGAACCGCCCGGGTGGTCTTGTCGGGACCGAAATCCTCGACATCCTCGATCGCCAGCAACTCACCCAGCCGCCGGCGCGCGCGGTTGACGCGGCTCTTGATGGTGCCGACCGCGCATTGGCAGATATCCGCCGCCTCCTCGTAGGAGAAGCCCGATGCGCCCACCAGGATCAGCGCCTCGCGCTGGTCGGAGGGCAGCTTGTCGAGCGCGGTGCGGAAATCCTCGAAGTCGAGATGCGTGTTCTGGTCCGGATTGCTGGTCAGCGTGGCGGCGAAATTGCCGTCCGAATCCGGCACCTCGCGGCGGCGCTTGCGGTATTCCGAGCGGAACAGGTTGCGCAGGATCGTGAACAGCCACGCCGGCAAATTGGTGCCGGGCCGGAAGCTGCCGATGTTCGCGAAGGCGCGCAGCAGCGTCTCCTGCACCAGGTCGTCGGCGCGGTCGACGCTGCCGCTGAGCGAAATGGCGAAGGCCCGGAGATTCGGGATCGCCGCAATGATCTCGTCGCGCAAGGCCGGATCGAGGTTGGTCACCGCCGCATCCCTCACTTGTCGCCGGATTCCGAGCTTTTCGGACCCTTCGCATCGAGCTGCGCCAGGAGATCCATGAATCGGTCGGGCACGCCCTGCCGCACGACGTCGTCATACATGGCGCGCAGATGCTGGCCGATCTTGGCCTGAATTTCGCTGCCGAGGCCCGAATCGTGCGAGTTCGGCAGATGTGTGTTCATCAGGGTGTCCGCGCTCGCGGTCCCGCCCCCGGACTGCTCATCATTCATTGTCTTTTTTCCCGACATTGAGCCTCCGAACGCCTGGTGTGGAGGGATGGCTCCGTCGCTGCCTGCCAACCGATAACAACGAAAAGGACAGACAGTTCCCGGTGCCAAACAAATTTCGAAACGATTTAGTACGCACTATGGAACCGCAGGGCCGATGTCACGTTAATGATGGCTTGGTCACGCATTCCGGGGAGATCACGTGTGAGCACATCCCAACTCGTCGCGCAGCACCTTCCGTTCCTGCGCCGTTACGCTCGCGCACTCAGTGGAAGCCAGTCCGCGGGCGACGCCTATGTCACGAGCCTGCTCGAGACGCTGATTGCCGAGCCGAGCACCTTCGATCAGACCGACGGTCCGCGCGTCGGGCTCTATCGCCTGCTGACGCAGCTCTGGAACTCGGTGTCGATCAATGCCGAGGTCGACAAGGGCCCGCTCCCCATCCAGGGTGAGCAGCGCCTCGGCCACATAACGCCGGTCGTGCGGCAGGCGTTCCTTCTCGTCTCGCTCGAAGGCTTCACCGAGGAAGAGGCGGCCGCCATTCTCGAGATCGACGTGCCCACGCTGCGCAACCTCGTCGAGGAAGCCGGCCGCGAGCTCGCCGCGGAGATCGCCTCCGACGTGCTCATCATCGAGGACGAGCCGTTCATCGCGCTGGACCTCGAAGGGCTGGTGGAGAGCCTCGGCCACAGGGTCACCGGCATCGCGCGCACCCATTCGGAGGCGGTCAGCCTCGCCCGCCGCAAGGCTCCGGGCCTGATCCTGGCCGACATCCAGCTCGCCGACGGCTCCTCGGGCCTCGACGCGGTCAACGAGCTGATCGAGAGCGTCGATGCGCCGGTGATCTTCATCACCGCCTATCCCGAGCGCTTCCTCACCGGCGTGCGGCCGGAACCGGCCTTCCTCATCGCGAAGCCGTTCCAGCCCTCCACCGTCGCCGCCGTCATCAGCCAGGCGCTATTCTTCGATCGCAAGGCACGTCCCCGGGAGCAGCGCGCGACCGCCTGATCCCGTCGAATGAACGATACGTTTCTCGGCTACGTGGACGACACCGCGCGGTTCATCACCGTGGTGGCGTCCCTGGGTATTGCCTGCGGTCTGCTGCTGCTGCTCAACCGGCGGCGCAACCTGACCGCACGCATGTCCCTTCTCGGCTATCTACTGACCGGGCTGGTGCTGTCGTTCGGCCTGCTGTCGCTGCTGGCGATGCTGAACGCGGAGCGGGCCATCCCCGGCCTGCAGACCGCGATCAGGGTCGGGCTCGCCGCGCTGAACCTCATCGGCGTGTCGGTGCTGTGGTACAATTTCCGTGCCCTGGTGAACCTGCCCGCGCCCGACTATGTGGCGCGCGAGCAGCGCCGGCTCATGCTGGAGCTCGCCACCGCGCTGCAACGCTACGAGATGGCGCTGCGCGGCTCGAACGTGTCGATCTTCACCCAGGACCGGGACCTGCACTACACATCAGTGTCGAACCCGCTGTTCGGCTTTCCGGTCGATCAGGTGCTCGGCGCCACGGATGCCGACCTGCTCGGCGAGGCGCGCTCGCACCCCATCGTCATCCTCAAGCGCGAGGCGCTGCTCTCGGCCGAGGCCCGCAAGGGCGAGACCGAGGTCGAGGAGGACGGCGCGAAATACTGGTACGACCTGCATATCGAGCCGCTGCGCGACCTCTCCGGCAACACGGTCGGGCTCACCGGCGCCGTGGTCAACGTCACCGAGCGCAAGGAGAACGAGCGCCATCTGCGTCTGCTGATGCGCGAGCTCACCCACCGCTCCAAGAACCTGCTGGCGGTGATCCAGGCCATGGCCCGCCAGACCGCGCGCCATGCCGGCTCGATCGACGCGTTCGTCGAGGTGTTCAGCGCCCGGCTGCAGGCGCTCGCCCGCTCGCACGACCTGCTGGTGCAGGAAAGCTGGCACGGCGCCTCGCTGGCCGACATGGTGCGCTCCCAGCTCGGCCATCAGATCGACCGCGAGAACAGCCAGGTCGAGGTGAGCGGGCCGGATATCTTCCTCAAGCCCGAGGCGGCGCAGAATATCGGCCTCGCCCTGCACGAGCTCTCCACCAACGCCGCCAAATACGGCGCGCTGTCGGTGCCCAGCGGGAAGGTGAACATCACCTGGGGCCGGTGCCCGCCGGAAGCGGGCGGCGGCTTCGAGCTGTCCTGGCGCGAGAGCGGCGGCCCGCCCGTCTCGCCCCCACGCGAGCGCGGCTTCGGCTCGCTCGTCATCGAGCGAAACCTCGCCCGCGCCCTCGACGGCGAGGTCACGCTCGACTTCGCCCCGACCGGGCTCAACTGCCAGATCAAGGTTCCCCAGGCCCACCTCCTCGCCGGACGCTGAGGCGGCGAGGCACGGCCTTCCCACGCATGGGAAAGAGCCGCTCGTGGGGATGGTCCTGCGCACGGCTGCTCGCGGCCGCATGCTCCCGCCCCGCGCACGCGCTCGTGATGGCACCGGGGAACCAATGCGTTTCACCAACGTTAACCACGCGGCGGACGGGGAATAGATCCCGTCGCGCCTTTGCCAGTGATCCTCGCCCGTCGGACGGTCCCGCCGGGAGCGCGTCGTGCGCTCCCGCGATCGGATTTCCGCGTTCCGAATTCGGGGGAGGAGGCCGCGGCCGGCGCCGCGGCGGGTGCTGTTCCGGTATCGGGCCGGGAGACACCGTGGGGCGCCGGGGTCGAGGCGACGGGGGAGCGGGCGCGGACGATCGGCACGGAGCCGGTCGGGGCGCGGGCCGGCCACGCCGCCCAGGGAAGTGGGAGAACGCAGATGGTTCGCATCGTCAATGTGGTTCTCAGGTCATCGGTCTATCTGGCCGGCGCCGCGACCGGCGTCGTCGTGGCGCTGCCGCTGATGGCGGCATCCTTCGGCGCCGTGGCCGCCTCGCGCGCGGTACCGCCGGTGGTTGCCATCGGCGAGATGGGCCCGCACGAGCCCGTCTATCAGGCCTCCATGGTCAACCGTGCGGCCAAGGGCCCGCGGCTCGACATCGGCATCCCGACCGCCAGCACGGCGGGCGAAGGGGCGCCGGTCGCCATTCCGGTGGGCGCCACGACATTCGCGCCCCCCGTCGTCCCGGCCACCGCGCCGGGCACCATGACGCCGGCGGACGCTACGCCGTCCGCAATTCCCGCCTCGACGATTCCGGCTTCCTCCATCCCGGGCGCCCCGGGTCCGACGCGGGCCATGGAGACGCCGCGCGGTTGCCTGTCGTCGCTGGGCGTCACCAAGTCGAATCTCGCGACGGAAGAAATGACCGTGTGCGTCGCCGACGCCTCGCTCATCAACTGAAATATATTGAAACAAGACTTCAGAGCGTCAGCAAATAATACCTAGGAACTAACCTTTAGGTACTTCGTTGTTGATGCAGTACGGTTCACCTGACCGGCTTACTGAGACAGTCTTTTCCATATCAGGAGAGAACGAATGACCAGCAAGCTCGCCACTCTCACCGCGATTACGGCCCTGTCGCTCGCGCCCGCCGTGGCGTTTGCTCAGAGCCCCTCCGGTACCGACACCACCACGCCGCCGGCCGCCACCCAGACCACGCCCCCGGCGTCGAGCCCGCAGGCCCCCGCGGCCGAGATGCCCGACTCCACCATGCCCAACGCTTCGGGTTCGACCAACGCCATGCCGAACAGCAGCGCCGACGCGACCAAGACCGTCGCGCCGAACACGCCGAAGTTCGTCAGCACCCAGTCGAGCGGCCAGTGGCTCGGCTCGGACCTGATCGGCACCGACGTCGTAACCTCGAATGACGAGGACCTCGGCTCGATCAGCGATCTGGTCGTGGAGCGCGACGGCACCATCGTCGCCGCCGTGATCGACGTGGGTGGCTTCCTCGGCATCGGCGCCAAGCCGGTCGCGGTGTCCTTCGACTCGCTGACGCCGACCCCGACCGACAACGGCCAGAAGATCGTCGTCGCGCTGACCAAGGAAGAGCTGAACGCCGCTCCGGAGTTCAAGACCCTTGAGCAGATGCAGGACGAGTCGGCCTCGAAGACCAACTGAGGCGTTGGCCGGGTCGTGAGTTGAACGACCGGCATCTCGTGAGTTCGACCGCGATCGCGGTCACCGCCTAGCGACGTCATGCATCACATGCGACGTCAGGACGGACATGCCCGGCCGCGCGCCGGGCATGTCGCGTTTTAAGCGAAGGGTTTCGAGGCAATTCGCCTGCTCGCCGCGCCGCGGCGCACCAATCGCGGCAACGCACGATGACGTGGCGGGATGGATCGGTTAAAGCGGTGGTCCGATCAGGACCGCACCATGAACGACATCCGCCGCCGCAAACGCCCCGAGACCCCCTTCAAGGAACTGTTCGACATCGACGCCATGCGCGTCGAGTTGTCGGCGCTCGCCCGCGAGGTGCTGGGCGGGGCCAAGGGCGGCGGCGAGATCGAGCTGCGCGGCCAGCTCGCGCGCCGGCTCAAGGTCGCCTACCAGGAAGGCCACAAGACCGCCGAGCGCTGGCTGATGCAGGACGGCTCCGGCCGGCGCTGCGCCGAGCGGCTCTCGCGCCTGCAGGACGAGATCCTCCAGCTCGTCCACGAACTGGTGGTGAAGTTTCTCTACCCCGCCGACAACCCCTCCACGGCCGAGCGCATGGCGATCGTCGCGGTGGGCGGCTACGGGCGCGGACTGATGGCGCCGGGCTCGGACACCGACATCCTGTTCCTGCTGCCCTACAAGCAGACCGCCTGGGGCGAAAGCGTCGCCGAGGCGATGCTTTATGTTCTGTGGGACATGGGGCTGAAGGTCGGCCACGCCACCCGCTCGGTCGACGAATGCATCCGCCAGGCGCGCGCCGACATGACCATCCGCACCGCGCTGCTGGAGGCGCGGCTGCTGCTCGGCGAGCAGGCGCTGTTCAACGAGCTCACTACCCGCTTCGACAAGGACGTGGTGGAGGGCACCGGCGCCGAGTTCGTCGCCGCCAAGCTCGCCGAGCGCGAGGAGCGGCTGCGGCGCGCCGGCCAGTCGCGCTATGTGGTCGAGCCCAACGTCAAGGACGGCAAGGGCGGCCTGCGCGACCTGCACACGCTGTTCTGGATCGCGAAATACGTCTACCGCGTGCACGAGACGCGCGAGCTCGTCGCCAAGGGCGTGTTCACCGCAGAAGAGGCGAAGATCTTCCGCCGCTGCGAGGATTTCCTCTGGTCGGTGCGCTGCCATCTGCACTTCCTCGCCGGCAAGGCCGAGGAGCGCCTCTCCTTCGACCTGCAGCGTGAGATGGCCGAGCGTCTCGGCTACATGGAGCATCCCGGCCTGAAGGACGTGGAGCGCTTCATGAAGCACTATTTCCTCGTCGCCAAGGACGTGGGCGACCTCACCGCCATCGTCTCGGCGGCGCTGGAGGAGCGCCACGACAAGCCGGTGCCGCGGCTCAACCGCATGATCGCCCGGCTGCGCCGCTCACCGAACCGCAAGCTCAAGGAGAGCGCGGACTTCATCGTCGACCACGACCGCATCAACGTCGCCGATTCCAGCGCCTTCGGCCGCGACCCGGTCAACCTGATCCGCATCTTCCAGCTGGCCGGCAAGCACGGCCTCGCCTTCCACCCGGAAGCGATGCGCCTCGCCACCCGCTCGCTCAAGCTGATCGACCAGCGGGTGCGCGAGCATCCCGAAGCCAACCGGCTGTTCCTCGAGATCCTCACCTCGCGCAACGCGCCCGAGATCGTGCTGCGGCGCATGAACGAGGCCGGCGTGCTGGGCCGCTTCGTGCCCGAGTTCGGCCGCATCGTCGCGATGATGCAGTTCAACATGTACCACTCCTACACGGTGGACGAGCATCTCATCCGCTCCATCGGCGTGCTGTCGCAGATCGAGCGCGGCGACCGGGCCGAATACGGCCTCGCCAACGAACTGGTGCAGCAGATCAAGAACCGCCAGTTGCTCTATGTCGCGATGTTCCTGCACGACATCGCCAAGGGCCGGCCGGAGGACCATTCGATCGCCGGCGCCCGGGTGGCGCGCAAGCTGTGCCCGCGCTTCGGCCTCTCCTCCAGCGACACCGACACGGTCGCCTGGCTGATCGAGCAGCACCTCACCATGTCGAGCGTCGCCCAGTCGCGCGACCTGTCGGACCGCAAGACGATCGAGAACTTCGCGAGCGTGGTGCAGAACCTCGAGCGCATGAAGCTGCTGGAGATCCTCACCACCGCCGACATCGCCGCGGTCGGGCCCGGCGTGTGGAACAACTGGAAGTCCCAGCTGCTGCGCACGCTCTATTACGAGACCGAGCCGGTCGTCACCGGCGGCTTCTCGGAGACCAACCGCGCCCGGCGCGTCGCCCGCGCGCAGGCCGAGTTCCGCGCCGCCGAGCAGGACTGGGACGCCGAGGCGATCGACGCCTATGTCGCCCGCCACTATCCCAGCTACTGGCTGCAGACCGATCCCGGCCAGCAGGTCGCCCATGCCCGCTTCATCCTGGCGGCGGAGGCCGAGGGTCGCGCTCTCGCCACCACCTCGCAGACCGACGTGCGGCGCGGCATCACCGAGCTCACCGTGTTCGCGCCCGACCATCCCAAGCTGCTCGCCGTCATCGCCGGCGCCTGTGCGGCGGCGGGCGCGCACATCGTCGATGCGCAGATCAGCACCACCACCGACGGGCGCGCCCTCGACACCATCGCCCTCACCCGCACGCTCGAGCGCGACGAGGACGAGCTGCGCCGCGCCGACCGCATCGCCGCCGCCATCGAGAAGTCGCTCTCAGGCGAAATCCGCCTGCCCGACGTGGTGGCGAAGAAGCTCACCCGCCGCCCCCGCGCCTTCACCGTCGAGCCCGAGGTGACGCTGAACAATTCCTGGTCGAACCGCCACACCGTGATCGAGGTCTCCGGCCTCGACCGGCCGGGCCTGCTCTACGGGCTGACCCAGACCCTGTCGCGGCTCAACCTCAACATCGCCTCGGCGCATGTGGCGACCTTCGGCGAGCGGGCGGTGGACGTGTTCTACGTCACCGACCTGATGGGGGCGAAGATCCTCGGCGCCGCCCGCCACTCCGCCATCCGCCGCGCCCTGCTCCACGTGCTGGACGCCGACGACGAGGCGAACGCCGCCTGAGGTGGCCGCGGCGCGCCCGCGCCGTGCCCGCCGGCACCGATGGCGAGTAGCGTTGCCGGGAAGCATAGAGATCACGGATGAAGGCTTGTTACACGAACGCTGCGGAGATGGCCCGGGCACGGGGCATCGACGGAAAGAAATTCCGGGCCCGACTGCGGCGCAATTTGTCCGAACATCATACTTTCGGGAGCTGGGAGGTCCCTGTCGGAAGTGAAAAGCATCGCTTGATGGAGCGCGAGCTGGACGAGATGGACCGGACCCGCAGGCCTTGACGGCGACAAGCAGCCCAACCCATACGACCGGCAACGCGCCCACGTCATACGTGTCGCACAGGAGCGACCTCGACGGACCGATGGCGGCCATCGGCCACACGTTCTGCTAGGTCGGGTAGCAGGACCGCGACCGCTGCGTCCTGCCCGGCGCCGACAAGGTGACGGCGTCTGCGTGAGACCGATACCCGCTCGATCCCCTCGGCCTCCGCCCGCCGCGTGCGGGCGTGGCCCCGCCGACACGGCGCGGTGGCGTCATCCCGCCACCACAAAATCGCCCCTTAAGCCCCTCTTAAACGGCTCGATTTAGGGTTCGTTTACCGGCCGCAACGGAAGCGGGGACGCTGATACCGGAGGGGGCAAGGGGAATGGGCATGTTCGGAGGTCGAGGCAATGGCGAGCGGCGCGAGCCGGTGTTGAGCACGCCCGGCTTCCGGTCCGAGCTGCGCCTCACCTCCGAGGACCGCCCCACCCTCGATTCCGCCCCCATGGCGCGGGAGCGCGGCGCCTCGCGCACCGGCGCCGCCGCGAAAGCGGGCAAGGGAAGCGGAAACGGCGGCAGCGGACGTGCCGCCGGCAACCGCCAGGGCAGCTCGCGCGCGGCGACCGGCGGCGGCGGGCGTGGCACCGCGCGTCCCTCCGGCGGGGGCGGCGGCGGACGTGGCGGACGCCCGCGCCGCGGACGCTTCGGCCGGCTGATCTACTGGGGTTTCGTGCTGTGCATCTGGGGGGGGATCGGCCTCGCCGGCCTCATCGCCTACGAGGCGAGCCAGCTTCCCCCGATCCAGAACCTCGCCATTCCCGAGCGCCCGCCCACCGTCACCATCAAGGGCGTCGACGGCACCACCATCGCCACGCGCGGCGAGATGGGCGGGGCCAGCGTGCCGCTGCGCGCCCTGCCGCCCTACCTGCCGCAGGCCTTCGTCGCCATCGAGGACCGGCGCTTCTACTCGCATTTCGGCCTCGACCCGCTCGGCCTCGCCCGCGCGATGTTCGTGAACATCACCACCGGGCGGCTGCGCGAGGGCGGCTCGACGCTGACCCAGCAGCTCGCCAAGAACCTGTTCCTGACCCAGGAACGCACCATCTCGCGCAAGATCCAGGAGCTCATCCTCTCCATCTGGCTGGAGACCAAGTACTCCAAGAACCAGATCCTCGAGCTCTATGTGAACCGCGTCTATTTCGGCGCCGGCGCCTATGGTGTGGAGGCCGCCGCGCAGCGCTATTTCGGCAAGTCCGCGCGCCAGCTCACCCTGTCGGAATCGGCGATGCTGGCGGGGCTGGTGAAGTCGCCCTCCGCCCTCGCCCCGACCCACAATCTCGACGGCGCGCAGGCCCGCGCGGCCATCGTGCTGGGGGCGATGGAGGATGCCGACTTCATCTCCCCGGAGATGGAGAAGACCGCGCTCGCCCATCCCGCCACGCTCGCCAAGGGCCGCGGCCCGGATTCGACCGGCTACGCCGCCGACTGGGTGATGGACCGGCTGAAGGCCGCCATCGGCCCGATCGACCACGACCTCGTGGTCGAGACCACGCTCGACCCCTCGCTGGAGACGGTCGCCAGCGACGCGCTGAAGACCACGCTCGACAAGGACGGCAAAAAATACGGTGTCGAGCAGGGCGCGGTGGTGCTGATGGATACCAATGGCGGGGTGAAGGCGCTGGTCGGCGGCAAGTCCTATGAGGAGAGCCAGTTCAACCGCGCCGTCACCGCCAAGCGCCAGCCGGGCTCGGCCTTCAAGCCCTTCGTCTACCTCACCGCGCTCGAGCGCGGCCTCACCCCCGAGACGGTGCGCGAGGATGCGCCGATCCAGATCAAGGGCTGGAAGCCGGAGAACTACTCGCACAAATATCGCGGCCCGGTGGAGCTGAAGACCGCCCTCGCCTTCTCGCTCAACACGGTGGCGGTGCGCCTCGCGATGGAGGTCGGGCCGGCCGAGGTGATCAAGACCGCACACCGGCTCGGCATCACCTCGAAGCTGGAGCCCAACGCCTCGATCGCGCTCGGCACCTCGGAAGTCTCGGTGCTGGAGCTCGTCGGCGCCTACGCGCCCTTCGCCAATGGCGGGGTCGGCATCACGCCGCACGTCATCGAGCGCGTGCGCGACGCCTCCGGCAAGGTGATCTATTCCTATGACCAGCCGAGCCGCGGCATGGTGATGGCGCCGCCGCATGTCGCCATGATGAACCGGATGATGCGCGAGACGCTGCTGGTCGGCACCGCGCGCCACGCCGACCTGCCGGGCTGGCCGGCCGGCGGCAAGACCGGCACCAGCCAGGACTACCGCGACGCCTGGTTCGTCGGCTACACCGGCCGCTTCGTGGCTGGAGTCTGGCTCGGCAACGACGATTCCTCGCCCACCAAGCGCGCCGGCGGCTCGGGCCTGCCGGTGACGATCTGGAGCGAGGTGATGAGGGCCGCCCACAAGGGCCTGCCGGTGGTGCAGCTTCCCGGCACCGGCACCTACCAGCCCGGCGACCTGCCGCCCGGCGACGTGAGCGACGAGCCCATGGTCACCAGCGAGCCGCAGCCCTCCGACGGGCACAAGCCCGCCACCATCGACAACTGGCTGCTGGACAAGCTGTTCGGCCGCGGCTGAGGCGGGGGCCATCCGCCCGCCCGCCTTCATCCGCGCGGCCCACACAGAGCCCGCGCGGTTATTCCCCCGTGCCGTAGCGGTGCAGCTCGGCGCCGTGCTTCTTCAGCCAGCGCTCGGCGGCGTGGCGCTCGGGGAACAGCCGGTCGACCAGCGCCCAGAAGCGCGGGCCGTGGTTCATCTCGCGCCGGTGCGCCACCTCGTGCGCGGCGAGGTAGTCCAGCACGAAGGCCGGGGCCAGGATCAGCCGCCAGGAATAGGACAGCGCCCCGTTCGCCGAGCAAGAGCCCCAGCGGCTCGCCGTGTCGCGCAGCGTCACCCGGCTGATCGAGACGCCAAGCGCCCGCGCATGGCGGTGCGAGGCCTCCACCAGGTCGCGCCGCGCCTCGCGCTTGAGGAAGTCGGCGACCCGGCGCGGCACATGGGCGACGTTGCCGGCGACATGCAGCACCGGCTCCTCTTCGCCCCCGGTCCACACCGTGCCGCGCGCCTCGGGCCGGTGGACGATGCGATGGGGCACGCCCCGCACCGGGATCACCGCGCCCTCGACGAACGCCACCACCTCCGGCAGCCGGGCGAGCCGCACCTCGATCCAGCCGACATGGCGGCGGGCGAAGTCCAGCGCCTCGCGCAGCGATCCGCGCTCGGGCATGGTCAGCACTACGTCGCGCGTCGCCGCGCGCACCCGCAGCGTGTACCGCCGGGCGCGGGCGTTGCGCTTGAGCGTGACGGCGACCTCGCCGGTCGTCAGCCGCAGCGTGACCTGGGACGGTTCGGGATGGACCGGCGCCTTCTGGCGCGCGGTCTCTCGGGCGCGGAACAGCATCGCGGGCGGCCTCGGGCGTGTCGTGCCGGAATCGGGCCGCCATTATGGGGACCGGCGGGCCCGGGCGCCATAGGCGCGCGCCCGGCCTTCGGTGCCCCCGCTTCGCCCGCGCTCAGCGCGCGGCGCGGCGCCGGCTGCGGTCCTGCACCGGCTGGTAGGCGATGCGCGCGTGGAAGGCGCAATAGGGCAGGCCGATCTTGGTGCGGCTGCCGCAATAGAAGAAATCGTCCTTGCCGGGGTCGCCCACCGGCCAGCGGCAGGTGAACTCGGTCAGGTCGAGGATGGTGCAGCGCTCGGCCATCGGCACCACATTGGCGACCGGATCCGGCATTTCCTCCGGCTCCGGCTCCACCGCCACCCGGGCGGCGGTCGCCAGCGCCGTGTTGCCGTGGACGACCGGCCGGCTCGACACGTTGCTGGTGGTCACCGGGCGCGGCTTGCGCGGGCGCGGCGCCGGGGCGCTCATCGGCTTGGCGCGGCCGGAGAGCCCGAGGCGGTGCACCTTGCCGATCACCGCATTGCGGGTGACACCGCCGAGCTCGGCCGCGATCTGGCTCGCGGAGAGCCCTTCGGACCAGAGTTTCTTGAGCAACTCGACGCGCTCATCCGTCCAGTTCATCGCTGTGCCTCCTTCGCCTTCCCGGTCTTGGCCTTCCCAGGGCGCGGGCGGAATCCTTCAGCCCTCCGGCCGAGGGGAGCCCCGACCAGGATGAACGCCGCTAACGCCACAGGAAATGCCGCCGCACGAGATGTCGTATCTGACAGGCAGGAGGCTACAATATGCGTAGACTCGCGGACAGTAGGTTCACGTCCGAAACGATTGTTTTCCCCAATTGAGAGTCCGCACGGCAACACTCCGGCGAGGAGCCGAGTCGGATCAAGGACTTGACTCGGCAGCGCTTCGAGGCCGCGGGCGCGCCGCTGTTGACCCCTGCGGCCTCTTCTATAGAATTCGACGCATCGGGTGCCGCCCCCGCAAGGGCGGCACGTTTCGTTTTGGGCCTGCCCCTGACCCGCTACCGAGGCGGCCGCGGGCGCGTGGAGAGAGAGGGAGGGGACAGATGATCGATCCCATCCTGCCGACCTATAACCGTGTGGACCTCGTCTTCGAGCGGGGAGAGGGCGCCTGGCTCTTCACCAAGGACGGCGAACGATATCTCGACTTCACCGCCGGCATCGCCGTGAATGTGCTCGGCCACGCCCACCCCCATCTGGTGGCGGCGCTGACCGAGCAGGCCGGCAAGCTCTGGCACATCTCGAACGTGTTCCGCATCGAGGGCGGCGAGCGTCTGGCGAAGCGCCTGACCGAGGCCACCTTCGCCGACACCATGTTCTTCACCAATTCGGGTGCGGAAGCGCTGGAATGCGCGATCAAGATGGCGCGCAAGTACCACGACGCCAATGGCGCGCCCGAGCGCTACCGCATGATCACCTTCGAGGGTGCCTTCCACGGGCGCACCCTCGCGACCATCGCCGCCGGCGGCAACCCGAAATATCTGGAAGGCTTCGGCCCCGCCATGCCCGGCTTCGACCAGGTGCCGTTCGGCGACCTCGCGGCGGTGCGGGCCGTCATCGGGCCGCAGACCGGCGCCATCCTGATCGAGCCGGTTCAGGGCGAGGGCGGCGTGCGCACCGCCTCGTGGGCGTTCCTGCGCGAGCTGCGCGCGCTGTGCGACGAGAAGGGCCTGCTGCTGATCCTCGACGAGGTGCAGTGCGGCGTCGGGCGCACCGGCAAGTTCTTCGCCCATGAATGGGCCGGCATCACGCCGGACATCATGGCCGTGGCGAAGGGCATCGGCGGCGGCTTCCCGGTCGGCGCCTGCCTCGCCAAGGAAGAGGCCGCCAAGGGCATGGTCGCGGGCACCCACGGCTCCACCTATGGCGGCAACCCGCTCGCCATGAGCGTCGCCAATGCGGTGCTCGACGTGGTGCTGGCCGAGGGCTTCATGGAGCAGGTCCAGACGACGTCGGCACGGCTGCGCCAGAAGCTCGCCGAGCTGAAGGACCGCCACCCGGCGGTGATCGCCGAGGTGCGCGGCGAGGGCCTGCTGGTCGGCCTGCGTACCCACGTCCCCAACACCGACCTCGTCGTCGCCCTGCGCGCGGAGCACATGCTGGTGCCGACCGCGGGCGAGAACGTGGTCCGCCTGCTGCCTCCGCTCACCATCGGCGAGGAGGAGATCGAGGCGGCCTTCACCCGGCTCGACGCCGCCTGCACCAGGCTGGAGAGCGGCCTCAGGCCCGAGGCCGAGAAGCAAGCCGTGAAGGGAGCGGCGGCATGAACACGAACGCACACCCGACCAATGCGGCCGCCAACGGCGCGGCCAATGGCGCCGTGAAGCATTTCCTCGACCTCGACCTGCTGCCGCCGCAGGAGCTGCGCGGGCTGATCGAGCTCTCGCGCGACCTGAAGAGCCGGCGCCATGAGGTCGCGGCGGAGAAGCCCTTCGCCGGCAAGGTGCTGGCGATGGTGTTCGACCAGCCCTCGACCCGCACCCGCATCTCCTTCGACGTCGCCATGCGCCAGCTCGGCGGCGAGACCATCATGCTCACCGGCGCCGAGATGCAGCTCGGCCGCGGCGAGACCATCGCCGACACGGCGAAGGTGCTCTCGCGCTATGTCGACGCGATCATGATCCGCATCCTCGATCACCACGCGCTCGAGGAGCTCGCCCGCCACGCCAGCGTGCCCGTCATCAACGGCCTGACGCGCGACAGCCATCCCTGCCAGATCATGGCCGACGTCATGACCTTCGAGGAGCATCGCGGGCCGATCACCGGGCGCACCGTCGCCTGGACCGGCGACGCCAACAACGTGCTGGCCTCCTGGGTGCAGGCGGCGCAGCGCTTCGACTTCGCGCTCAACGTCGCCACCCCGCCCGAGCTCGCCCCGCGCCCGGCGCTGGTCGACTGGGCGCGCGCGAACGGCGCGCGGGTGAATTTCGGCACCGACCCGGAGGCGGCGGTGGAGGGCGTGGACTGCGTCGTCACCGACACCTGGGTGTCGATGGGCGATGCCGAGTACGAGCGCCGGCACAATTTGCTGCGCCCCTACCAGGTCAACGGCGCGCTGATGAAGCGCGCCGCGCCGGACGCGATCTTCATGCACTGCCTGCCGGCCCATCGCGGCGAGGAAGTCACCGACGAGGTGATGGACGGCCCGCAGTCTGTGGTGTTCGACGAGGCCGAGAACCGCCTGCACGCGCAGAAGGGCATCCTCGCCTGGTGCCTCGAAGGCGCCGCAGCGTAGCGGCAGCGGGAAGGCAGGCGGCGGCGGAACGCGGCCGCCGCCCGTTGTACTCGCGTAAGCCTCCCCCCGCAGGGAGTGGAGACCCCTTTCTCACCTGCCCCAAGAGGTCGGCCAGAGGGATGCGCCCGCGCCACCGCTCGGTCTGCGTCGCGCGTCCCACCTCCCCGGCCACTCCCGGCCCCGAACCTGCGACGGCCCTCGCCGCAAATCCCCGCCGGTACCCATATGCGCCGCCCCCCTCGCATTCGGCCCGGGGCTTGCCTATATGGGCGCACGGAGCCGCCATGACATCACATACCGATCCCCATAGCCGCGCGCCCGCCGCTGAAGCGGTGGACGACCGCGTCACCCCCTTCCACGTCGACGGGCTCGACGTGCGCGGGCGCGTCGTGCGCCTGGGCACGACGCTCGACGCCGTGCTCGCCCATCACGACTACCCGCCGGTGGTCAAGCGCCTGCTCGGCGAGGCGGTCGCGCTCACCGTGCTGCTCGGCTCGACGCTGAAGATCGAAGGCCGCTTCATCCTGCAGACCCGCACCGACGGGCCGGTCGATCTGCTGGTGGTGGACTTCACCGCCCCGCAGGACGTGCGCGCCTATGCCCGCTTCGACCTCGAGCGCCTGCGCGCGGCCGAGGAAACGGCCCCCGCAGGCGCCCGCCCCGACAGCGGCGCCCTGCTGGGCACCGGCCATCTCGCCATGACCATCGACCAGGGCCTCTCGGCCAACCGCTACCAGGGCGTGGTGGCGCTGGAGGGCGGCGGGCTGGAGGCGGCCGCGCACGAGTATTTCACCCAGTCCGAGCAGATCCCCACCCGCGTGCGCCTCGCCGTCGCCGAGGAGGTACGCCCGGGCGGCGCCGCCTCCTCCTGGCGCGCCGGCGGGCTGATGGTGCAGTTCCTGCCCACCGAGGGCGGGCGCATCCGCACGGCCGACCTGCATCCGGGCGACGCGCCCGAGGGCACCGAGATCCCCGAGACGCAGGAGGACGACGCCTGGGTCGAGACGCAGTCGCTGATCAGCACGCTGGAGGATGTCGAGCTGGTCGACGGCGCGCTGTCGAGCGAGCGGCTGCTGTTCCGCCTGTTCCACGAGCGCGGCGTGCGCGTGTTCGACGCCGAGAACGTCGTCGCCCGCTGTTCCTGCTCGCGCGAGCGGGTGATGAACGTGCTGGCGAGCTTCCCGCCCGAGGAGCGCGCCGACCTCGTCGAGGACGGCAAGGTCTCGGTCACCTGCGAGTTCTGCGGACGCAGCTACGATTTCCGCGCCGAGGAGATCGTCGAGGCCGAGGGCCCTCAGGCCTGAGCCGGTCGCCCGGCACCCGCCGGCGGGTCCGGGAACGGCTCGACATGGGTTTCCGCGGTCCGCCCGATATAGAGCGCGCGGCGCCCGGAGAACGAGACCACGTAGCCCGCGCATCCCGCCTGCACCGCCTTGCGGCAGAAGCCGCCATAGGTGTAGCCGGGCGCCTGCTGCTGCGCCTCGCGGATCGCGGCTTCGATCATCGCGCCGTCGAAGCGCGCCGCGACCGGCGCCCCGGCCGCGCGGGCGGGCAGTTCGAGGCTCTCCCCGTCCGGCAGGTAATAGGTCGCGACCGCGCGCCGGAAGTCGACGGCGTAGCCCTCGAAGCCGGCCTGCGCCAGCGTTCCGACGATCTCGGGAAAGCTCCGTGTGCCGTCCTCGGCCCCGGCGAGGCAGGCCCGGGCGACGGCTTGCTGCTGTTCGTTCATGGACGTGCTCCGTGGATGATGGCGCAATCAGGCGACCGGCACGCCGCGCATCCCGCCGCGCTCGGCCAGGCGTTTCAGTAGCCGCTCGAGGCTCCTGCGCTCTTCCTCGGCGAGGCAGGCGAAGAACGCCTCGTCATTGCGGTCGGCCAGCGCGGCGAGTTCGGGCACGAGGTCCGCGCCGCGCTCGGTGAGCGCGAGGGTCTGCGCCCGGCCGTCCTCCGCGCTCGCCTCGCGCCGTAGCAGCGCCTTGGCGATCAGGCGGTCGGCGAGCTTGGTGATGGCGCCCCGCGTCATTCCCATCTCGTCCGCGACGCGACTGGGCGGCGTCGGGTCGCGGCCGTAGAGGGTGCGCAGCACGCACCATTCCGCGACCGTCACCTCCCGCTCCGCCAGCTTCTGCGCGAAGGCCTGCGAGACGTGGTTCGAGACCATGCGCAGCCAGAAGCCGAGATGGGTGGTGAGGTCCGAAACCGTGGAGACCGAAGTCATGCCCCTCCCTCTAGTTGACTAGGAAACTATATCGAGAAAGTTTCCTAGTCAACTATATTCGCGAGGCGGTTCTGTGCGGCGGGGCGGTTCAGGGCCGCCCGCACTCGGCGATCAGCCCGGCGAGGAAGCGTTCGCAGGCGCGCAGCTGGCTCACCTCGATGAACTCGTCCGGCTTGTGCGCCTGGTCGATCGAGCCCGGCCCGCAGACGATGGTCGGGATCCCCTGCTCCTGGAAGTGCCCGCCCTCGGTGCCGTAGGAGACCGTGTAGGTCCGGTTCTGCCCGGCGAGGCGCAGCGCCAGCAGCTCGGCCATCGAGCCCGTCTGCGGCGCCAGCGGCGGCACGGTGTAGACCGGCACGGTGACGATCGAGGCTTCCGGCGCGCTGGCCTTCAGCCTGGGCAGCACCACCTCCTCAGCGAAGCGCCCGAAGCACTCCAGCAGAGGGGCGATGTCGAACTCCGGCAGGCCGCGCACGTTCCAGCGCAGCGCGCACTGGCGCGGCACGATGTTGCCCGCCGTGCCGCCCTCGATCACCGTCACCTGCACCGTGGTGCTGGGCGGGTCGAACCGGCCGGAGGGGTCACCGGCCTCGATCAGCTCGGCGCGATAGCGGTCGAGTTCGCCCACCAGCTCGGCGGCGGCGAAGATGGCGTTGGCCCCGAGCTGCGGCATCGAGGAATGCGCCTCGCGCCCGGTCACCGTGGTCACGAAGGCCATGCCGGACTTGTGGGCGTCCACCACCCGCATCGAGGTCGGTTCGCCGACGATGCACGCGCGGGGCAAGGGCAGGTCGACGCCCAATTTCCGCACCGCCGGCACCACGCCGGTGCAGCCCACCTCCTCGTCATAGGAGACGATCAGGTGGATCGGCGTCGCGAGCTTCGCCGCCGTCATTGCCGGCACCGCGCCGAGGCAGGCGGCGAGGAAGCCCTTCATGTCGCAGGAGCCGCGCCCGTAGAGCCGCCCGTCGGCGGGCGTCAGCGTGAACGGGTCGCTCGACCAGGACTGGCCGTCCACCGGCACCACGTCGGAATGGCCGGACAGGCACACCCCGCCCACGCCCGGGGGACCGATGGTGGCGAACAGGCTCGCCTTGTCGCCGGCCTCGCTGGGGATGGTGACGCTCTCCACCCCGTAGGCGGAAAGATAGTCGCGCACGAAGCCGATCAGGTCGAGGTTGGAGTTGCGGCTGGTGGTGTCGAAGGCGACCAGATGGGCGAGAAGTTCCTCGGTCGTGGTCGGTCCGGCCAGCATTGCGTTTCCTCGTCGATGGTACGCCGCAGCATAGGCTGCTTCGGCGCCGCACCCAATCCCGCAATGGCGCCGTCCCCGGCCGGATTTGCCTCGCCCCTGGCGCCTCGGCGGGCAATGCTCAGCGCCGCCAGAAGCTCGGCAGGAACAGCACCAGCACGGTGAACAGCTCCAGCCGCCCGAGCAGCATCGCGAAGGACAGCAGCCAGATCACATGGTCGGGCAGGCTGGCGAAGTTCTGCGACGGGCCGACCACCGGGCCGAGACCGGGCCCCACATTCGCCAGCGCCGTGATGGAGGCGGAGAACGAGGTGATCAGGTCGAAGCCAAGCGCGTTCACCACGATGCCGATCACCAGGAAGGTGGCGAGGTAGAGGAACGCGAAGGAGAGCACCGAGGCCACCACGTCGTCGCCGATCGGCTTGCCGCCGTAGCGCACCGGGAACACGCCGTTGGGATAGATGATGCGCCGCAGGTGCTGGCCCAGCGCCGAGCCGAGGATGGCGATGCGGAAGCTCTTCATGCCGCCCGCGGTCGAGCCGGTGCAGGCGCCGAGGAACATGACGATGAAGTAGAGCGCGTCGGTCGGAGGGCCCCAATTGGTGTAGTCGACCGCGACGAAGCCGGTGGTCGACATCAGCGTCACCACGTTGAACAGCGCGTGGCGCATCGCCTCCTCGCCATGGGCGATGTTGCCGCGCACCTGCTCGACGAAGGAGATCAGCGCGAACAGCACCACCAGCGACAGGAACAGCCGCACCTCGGTATTGGCGACCAGCCGGCTGAAATCGCCGGCCAGCACGCGCACATAGAGCACGAAGGGCAGCGAGCCCGACAGCATGAAGAAGATCGCCGCATACTCGATCGCCGGGCTGTGGAAATAGCCGATCGAGGCGTCATGGGTGGAGAAGCCGCCGGTGGAGATGGTCGCCATGGCGTGCGCCACCGCGTCGAACACGCTCATGCCGCAGATCGCATAGGTGAAGGCGCAGGCGACGGTCAGCAGCACATAGGTGCCGACGATGCCCTTGGCGAGCTGGGCCGCGCGCGGCAGCACCTTCTCCGACTTGTCGGAGGATTCGGCGCGGAAAAGCTGCATGCCGCCGATCCGCAGCATGGGCAGCAGCGCCATCGCCAGCACGATGATCCCGACGCCGCCGTACCAGTGCAGGAAGGCGCGCCAGATCAGGATGCCGGCCGGCCGGTGGTCGAGCCCGGAGATCACCGTCGCGCCGGTGGTGGTCAGGCCCGACATCGCCTCGAAATAGGCGTCGGTGAAGGAGAGCGCGGTATTCGCCCACATGAAGGGGATGGCGGCGAACGCCGAGAGCAGCCCCCAGCTCGCCGTCGTCAGCACGAAAGCCTGACGCAGATCGAGCTTCTCCACCTCGCTGGTGCGCCCGGCGAGCCAGAGCGAGAGGCCGACGAAGGCGGTGATGACCGCCGCCGCGGCATAGACGACGTAGTCCCCCTCGCCCGTGACGACGTCCACGAGCGCCGGGATCATCATCGTGGTGCCGAGGATGGTAAGCAGCACGCCGAGGATGGCGGCGATCGGGCGAAGATCGATCACGAGGGGCTGGGACCGTGTATCGCGACTGAGGCTCGGCGGCGTGCCGGCGTGAGACTCGGCGCACCATAGCCGCTTCGCCGGGGCGCCGGAAGCCGCCGGGAGGAATGAGGTGGAGCGGTCCGCCAGCCGCGCGCTTTCGCCGTCAGTTCAGCGTGCGCGCCGCGCCCGGCAGGTCGAGCGAGAAGGCCGGTACTTCGGCGTCGAACATCTCCCCGCTCTGGGTGACGAGGTTGTAGCTGCCCTCCATGATCCCGGTGGAGGTCGGCAGCGGCACGCCGCTCGTATATTCGAAATGCGCGCCCGGCGGCAGCACCGGCTCCTCGCCGACCACCCCGGCCCCGCGCACCTCCTGCACCCGGCCGAGCGCGTCGGTGATGATCCAGTGCCGCGACTTGAGCTGCACCGTGTCGGCGCCGAGGTTCACGATCTCGACCGTATAGGCCCAGAAATACTGGCCGCGCTCGGGATCCGAGCGCTCGGGCGAGAAGCGCGGCGTCACCGTGACCTGCACGCCCTTCGTCGTCGCCCGGTACATGAAGTCTCCTTCCCGCCCCGCCGCTCGGGGTCGATACGGCTCCAGTCAAGGGCTTTTGGCCGGCAAGGGCAAGGTGCGGCGGGCTCACGAGAACGTTTCGTCCCGCCGCCCGGCGCCGCCGGCCCGCCCTTCGCCTCAAAGCGCCTGCAGCGCGCGCACGGCGTCGTCGGTCAGGTCGTCGACATGCTCGAGCCCGACCGAGAGCCGCACCATGCCGTCGGAGATGCCCATCTGCGCCCGCGCCTCGGGAGTGAAGCGCTGGTGCGTGGTGGTCGCGGGATGGGTGACGAGGCTCTTGGCGTCGCCGAGATTGTTGGAGATGCGCGCCACCTTCAGCGCGTTGAGGAAGCGGAAGGCGCCGGCCTTGCCGCCCTCGACCTCGAACGTCACCAGCGTGCCGCCCCCGCGCATCTGGCGCCTGGCGAGATCGTACTGGGGATGGTCGGCGCGGTAGGGGTAGATCACCTTGGTCACGCCGGGCTGCGCCGCCAGCCGGTCCGCCAGCGTCGTCGCGCTCGCCTGCGCGCGCTCGATGCGCAGCGGCAGCGTCTCGAGGCCCTTGAGCATCACCCAGGCGTTGAAGGGCGAAACCGAGGGACCGGTCTGGCGCAGGAAGGTCTGCAGGTGGTCGGTCAGGAACTTCTCCGAGCCCAGCACCACGCCGGCGAGGCACCGCCCCTGCCCGTCAATGTGCTTGGTCGCGGAATAGACCACCACGTCGGCGCCGAGGGCGAGCGGGCTCTGCAGCATCGGCGTGGCGAACACGTTGTCGACCACGAGGCACGCGCCGGCGGCCTTCGAGATCTCCGCCACCGCGGCGATGTCGACCAGCTCCAGCGTCGGATTGGTCGGGCTCTCGAGGAACAGCACCTTGGTCTCGGGCCGGATCGCCGCCTTCCAGGCGTCGAGGTCGGTGCCGTCGACCAGCGTCGAGGCGACGCCGAAGCGCGGCAGCAGTTCCTCGATCACGTAGCGGCAGGAGCCGAACAGCGCCCGCGCCGCCACCACATGGTCGCCCGCCTTGAGCTGGCACAGCAGCGCCGCCGTCACCGCCGCCATGCCCGACGCCGTCGCCCGGGCCATCTCGGCCCCCTCCAGCAGCGCGAGGCGGGTCTCGAACATCGCCGCGGTCGGGTTGGAATAGCGGGTGTAGATGAAGCCGGGGTCCTCGCCCTTGAAGCGGGCCTCCGCCTGCTCGGCGGTGTCGTAGACGTAGCCCTGGGTCAGGTAGAGCGCTTCCGCGGTCTCGCCGAAGGGCGAGCGCAGGATGCCGCCATGCACGAGGCGGGTGTCCGGGCGCAGCGCGGCGATCTCGGCGGGCGAGAGCTTGTCGGTGGAGGAACTGGCATTGGAGGACATCGGCGGCTCCGGTCATAAATGCCGGGGCGCCCGCGCAAGAGCTGCGCGTCCCCGGCCTTTTAGCATCCTTGTTTAGCGTGGCGGCAAGCCGGCCGGCTCAAAGGACCACGTCAGCGGCAATTACTCCCGCCGCCCGCTTGGCGTCAAGGGGCGCGTCCGGTAAACCGAACGCACGCTGCGGGACGGAGTACACGCGTGACGGATTTTGGTCTGACCGGCGAGGGCATTCTGCCCGGCCATGCCATCGAGGCGCTGGCCGGGCGCGGCGCCATCCTCTCCGCGCGCCCCTTCGACGAGGACCAGGTGCAGCCGGCGAGCCTCGACCTGCGGCTCGGCCCGGTCGCCTGGCGCATCCGCGCCAGCTTCCTGCCCGGCCCGCGCGAGACCGTGGCCGAGCGGCTCGACGGCGTGCGGCTGCACGAGCTCGACCTGTCGGGCGGCGAGGTGCTGGAGACCGGCTGCGTCTATCTGGTCGAGCTCGAGGAGGCGCTGGCGCTGCCCGCCGACATCGCCGCCTCGGCCAACCCGAAGAGCTCGACCGGCCGGCTCGACATCTTCACCCGCGTCATCGCCGACCGCACCCGCGCCTTCGACGTGGTGCCCGTCGGCTATCAGGGCAAGCTCTATCTCGAGATCAGCCCGCGCACCTTCCCGATCCTCGTGCGGCAGGGCTCGCGGCTGTCGCAGATCCGGTTCCGGCGCGGCGACGCGCGGCTCGACGAGGCCGAGCTCGCCGCCCTCAACGCCTCCGACCGGCTGGTCGACGCCATGAGCCCGGACGTCGCCGGCGGCGGCATCGCGGTCAGCGTCGACCTGTCCGGCGCCGGCTTCAGCGGCCTGCTCGGCTTCCGCGCCAAGCGCCACACCGGCCTCATCGATGTCGACAAGCGCGCCGCCTGCGAGGTCGAGGACTACTGGGAGCCGCTGATGACGCGCGGCCGGCGCGAGCTCATCCTCGACCCGGACGCGTTCTACATCCTCGCTTCGAAGGAAGCCGTGCACGTGCCCCCGACCCATGCGGCGGAGATGGTGCCGTTCGACCCGCTGGTGGGCGAGTTTCGCGTCCACTATGCCGGCTTCTTCGACCCCGGCTTCGGCCACGCCGCCGCCGGCGGGCTCGGAGCGCGCGCGGTGCTGGAGGTGCGCTCGCGCGAGGTGCCCTTCATGCTGGAGGACGGCCAGATCGTCGGCCGCCTCGTCTATGAGCGCATGATGGAACGCCCGCGCACGCTCTATGGCGAGGCGCTCGGCTCCAACTACCAGGCCCAGGGCCTGAAGCTCTCCAAGCACTTCCGAGGCTGGTCGCGCGAAGGCTGAAGGCGCGCCGGCTCACCCCGCCGGCGGGTCGCGGCCCTCGACGAAGGCGCGGATCAGATGGTGGGCGATCGCCATCTGCGGCGGCGCCGTCAGCCCGTCGGGATGAGTACGTGCGAGCAGCAGCGCCGCCTCCTCGCGCGCGAACCAGCGTGCCCCTTCCAGCTCCACCGGGTCGATGGTGATGTCGGTGCTTTCCGCCTGCAGGTGGAAGCCGATCATCACCGACATCGGGAACGGCCAGGGCTGGCAGGCGAGGTAGCGCGCCTGCCCGGTGCGGATGCCCGCCTCCTCCAAGGTCTCGCGCCGCGCCGCCTGTTCGAAGGTCTCGCCCGGTTCGACGAAGCCGGCAAGGCACGACCACATGCCGGGCGCGAAGCGGGGCGAGCGCCCGAGCAGGCACCGCTCCCCGTCCACGGTGAGCATGATCACCACCGGGTCGGTGCGCGGGAAATGCTGCGCCCCGCATTCGGGGCATTCGCGCCGCCATCCGCCCTCGCCGACGTTCAGCCGACCGCCGCAATTGGAGCAGAAGGTGCGCCGCGCGTGCCAGGCCAGCATCGCCTTGGCGGTGGCGAGCTCGCCGATCTCCTCCGCGCTCACCAGCCCCTCGACCGCGATGCTGCGCAGGTCGACCATGTGCAGGTCCTCGCGCTCGGTCAGCGCCGCCAGCGCCGCCGCGTGCAGCGGCAGCACGAAATGCGGCGCCAGCCCGTCGAGCCCGAGCAGGCAGGCTTCCGCCGAGCGCCCGCCAAGCCCGGCCGCCTCGGTGAGCGGGAACAGCGCGCTGAAGCCTGCCTCGGTCCGCCGCAGCACGATGGTGTCGCCGGCGATCAGGCAGGCCAGCGCGCGCGGGTCATCCAGCAGCGCCGCCGCCTCGCTGCGCCGTTCGCTGGCGCGGTCGAGGCTGGCGCCGGTATAGCCCAGATGCGGCCAGGGGCCGAAACGCTCGAGCACGGTGTCCCTCGTCATGCCGCCGCTCCCAGCGCCGCGCGCAGCTTCGAGCCGAACATCATCGCCTGCGGCGCCGCATGGCTCCGGCGCTCGCCCACGCCCCATACCGGGCCGGGCCAGGCCGGGTCGCCCTCGAAGCGGGCGATCACGTGCACATGGAGCTGGCGCACCATGTTGCCGAGCGCGGCGACGTTCAGCTTGTGGCAGTCGGTGACCGCCTTCAGCGCCCGGCTCGCCGCGTCGATCTCCGCGCTCAGCGTCGCCCGATCGGACGGGTCGAGGTCGATCAGCTCCACCAGCTCCGGCCGGCGCGGCACCAGGATCAGCCAGGGAAAGCGCGCATCGTCCATCAGCCGCACGGTGCACAGGGAAAGATCGGTCACCGGGAAGCTGTCGGCCTCGAGGCGCGGATCGAGAAGAAAGGCGGGCGTTTGCGCGGTCATCGCTGGGCGGGGCTCGATTCGGCGGTCGGAAGGAGGAAGGGCGGTCGCGGAGCTGACGGATGGAGACGGGGCGACGCCCACCTATACCCGGAAGGCGGGCGCCGGCGCCATCCGCTTCGCCGGCCATCAGCCATGCCGCCCGCCCCACTGTTCACATAGGCGAGAACTTACCGCCGGGAAGCCCCGCCCCCGTTGACGGCGGCCATGTCGAGACGCGAGCATGGTCGGCGGAGGGGGCTCCCGCGCATCACATGCCATGCCCTGACACGGCCACGTCGCGACGCATGACGTCACGGCGGCCCTGCCGCGTCACGGCAATCCGGCGGTGCGCGTTCACCGGAAAACGATCATGTTCCAATGCATCGGCTATGCGGCCCAGGATGCCGCGTCACCGCTCGCGCCGTTCAGCTTCGAGCGCCGCGACACGGGCCCGCACGACGTCCATATCGAGATCCTGTATTGCGGCGTCTGCCATTCCGACCTGCACCAGGCCCGCAACGACTGGTCCAACTCGCTCTACCCGATGGTCCCGGGCCACGAGATCGTCGGGCGGGTGGTGGGCGTCGGCGCTCAGGTCACCAAGCTGAAGGCGGGCGACTATGCGGGCGTGGGCTGCCTCGTCGATTCCTGCCGCGAATGCGCCGCCTGCACCGCCGACCTCGAGCAGTACTGCCTCAACATGCCGACCCCGACCTATAACGGGCGCGAGCGCAGCGGCGAGGCGCTCACCTTCGGCGGCTATTCCGACCAGATCGTCGTCGACCAGCGCTTCGTGGTGAAGATCCCCGACACGCTCGACCTCAAGGGCGCGGCGCCGCTGCTGTGCGCGGGCATCACCACCTATTCGCCGCTGAAGCACTGGAAGGTCGGCCAGGGCCAGAAGGTCGGCGTCATCGGCCTCGGCGGGCTCGGCCATATGGGCGTGAAGTTCGCCAAGGCGCTCGGCGCCCACGTCACCATGATCACCACCTCGCCGGAGAAGGGCCGCGACGCGCTCCATCTCGGCGCCGACGAGGTGCTGGTCTCGCGCGATGCGGACGCCATGGCGAAGTCGGCGGGGAGCTTCGACTTCCTGCTCAACACGATCCCCGTCGGCCACGACATGAACCCCTATCTCGGCCTGCTCAAGCTCGACGGTGCCATGGCGATCGTCGGCGCCCTCACCCCGCTCGAGCCGGTGCTGGGCGCCCACCTCATCATGGGCCGCAAGAGCATCGCCGGCTCGGCCATCGGGGGGCTCGCCGAGACGCAGGAGATGATCGACTTCTGCGCCGAGCACGGCATCCTCGCCGACATCGAGATGATCGCCATCGCCGACATCAACGCCGCCTATGAGCGGATGCTGAAGAACGACGTGAAGTACCGCTTCGTCATCGACATGGCGTCGCTGAAGGAGGCCGCGGCCGCCGCCTGAGGCCAGGTCCGCCGCCAGCGCGAACACCGAAAACGGCCATCGCCGGCATGCGCGCCGGCGATGGCCCCTGTCCGCAAGCCTCGATTGTCGATGATGCGGCTTTGTTCTAGTGAAGGGGCGCGCCGCCTTCCCGCGGCCGCCCGAGTGCCCTTCCGATGACGATGAACGCCCCGGCGGAGCTGGCCCGCCGCTCCGCCATGCCGGTCCTGGTCGCGCTGAGCGTCGCGCATCTGCTCAACGACATGATGCAGTCGCTGATCCCGGCGATCTACCCGATCATCAAGCAGACCTACGCGCTCGACTTCGGCCAGATCGGCCTCATCACCCTCGCCTTCCAGATCTCGGCCTCGCTGCTGCAGCCCGCCGTCGGGCTCTATACCGACCGCCGGCCGATGCCGAACTCCATGGCCATCGGCATGGGGTTCACCTTCGTCGGGCTGATCGGCCTCGCCTATGCCGGCAGCTTCGCGCTGCTGCTCACGGCGGCGGCGTGCGTGGGCATCGGCTCCTCCATCTTCCACCCGGAAGCCACCCGCATGGCGCGCAGCGCCTCGGGCGGGCGCTACGGCTTCGCGCAGGGCCTGTTCCAGGTCGGCGGGCAGTTCGGCCAGGCGGTAGGCCCGCTGCTGGCAGCCTTCATCGTGGTGCCGCACGGCCAGGTCAGCCTCGCCTGGTTCTCCGCCGTCGCCCTGCTCGCCATGATGATCCTCGGCTGGACCGCGGCCCGCCATGCCGAGCTCGACGCCGCCCGTCCCGCGCGCCGCGCGGGCGCGCCGGGCACCGAGCCGCCGGCCCGCCCGCTGCGGCAGGTGCTGCCCGCGCTTCTCATCCTCATCGCGCTGCTGTGCTCGAAGACCGCCTATACGGCGAGCTTTACCTCCTTCTACACCTTCTACCTGATCGAGCAGTTCCAGGTGTCGGTGCAGGTCTCCCAGCTCATGCTGTTCCTGTTCCTCGTCTCCTCGGCGGCGGGCGTGCTGTTCGGCGGCATCGTCGGCGACAGGATCGGGCGCAACAAGGTGATCTGGTTCTCCATCCTCGGCGCCCTGCCCTTCACCATCGCCCTACCCCATGTCGGGCTGGTGGCGACCGCCGTGCTGACCGTGGTGATCAACCTCATCATGTCGAGCGCGTTCGCTGCCATACTGGTCTACGCCATCGAGTTGCTGCCGCACCGCGTCGGCCTCATCGGCGGCTTCTTCTACGGGCTGGTGTTCGGCCTCGGCGGGCTCGCGGCGGCGGCGCTCGGGCTGCTGGCGGACCATTACGGCATCGACGTCGTCTACCAGCTCTGCGCCTTCCTGCCGGCCTTCGGCCTGCTCGCCTGGTTCCTGCCGAGCCTCAGGTCCGCGCGCGAAGCATAGGCGCGCGGGCGGGTGCGGCGCCGGGCGGCCCTCCCGGCCGCGCCCGGCGGGCGTAGAATGGCATCGTCGCCCGTGAGTCGACATCCCGCCCGTCCCGCTCCGCCCCTCCGCCGGAACCCGTCATGACAGACCTGCGCACGCTCTACCCGCCGATCGAGCCCTTCGAGAGCGGCATGCTCGACGTCGGCGACGGCCATTCCATCTATTACGAGCGCGTGGGCACGAAGGGCGCCAAGCCCGCCGTGTTCCTGCATGGCGGGCCGGGCGCGGGCATCTCGCCCGACTATCGCCGCCTGTTCGACCCCGCCCGCTACGAGGTGGTGCTGTTCGACCAGCGCGGCTGCGGGCGCTCGGTGCCCTATGCCGACCTCACCGACAACACCACCTGGCACCTCGTCGCCGACATCGAGCGGCTGCGCGAGACCTTCGGCTTCGAGAAATGGCAGGTCTTCGGCGGCTCCTGGGGCTCGACGCTGGCGCTCGCCTATGCCGAAACCCATCCCGGGCGGGTGTCGGAGCTGATCCTGCGCGGCGTCTACACCCTCACCCGCGCCGAGCTCGACTGGTATTACCGCTTCGGCGTCTCGGAGATGTTCCCCGACAAATGGGAGCGCTTCCTCGCCCCGCTGTCGCCGGAAGGCCGCGCCGACCCCGTCCGCGCCTATCGCGCCCTGCTCACCGGCGACGACGAGGCGAGGAAGCTCGAGGCGGCCAAGGCGTGGTCGATCTGGGAGGGCGAGACCATCACCCTGCTGCCCAACCCGGCCTTCACCGCGCCCTGGCTGGACGGGCATTTCGCCCTCGCCTTCGCGCGGATCGAGAACCACTACTTCTTCCACAACGCCTGGCTCGACGAGCGCCAGCTTCTCGACAACGCGCATCGCCTCGCCGGCATTCCCGGCGTCATCGTGCACGGGCGCTACGACATGCCCTGCCCCGCCCGCTACGCCTGGGAGCTGCACAAGGCCTGGCCGGATGCGCAGTTCCACCTCATCGAAGGCGCCGGCCACGCCTATTGCGAGCCGGGCATACTGGACCGGCTGATACGGGCGACGGACGGGTTCGGGGGGTAAGTCATTGAATAAATTAGTCGAGCATCCGCTTCCTACCACAGCAACGGTCAAAATGCTGTACGGCCGCGCCATTAGCTGCGCGTACCCAGATTGTCCTGAGCCCCTATACCGCGAGGACGAAAGGTCGGGTGTTTGGGTGCTGAACTCGCGTGTCTGCCACATTTGTGCACGTCGACAAGGAGGCCCGAGATGGAGCTCAAAACAGACGTCCGATGAAAATAGGTCCGATGAAAATTTGATAATTATGTGCCTACCTCACGCCAGCAAAATAGACAGTATTAATAATATATCCCTTTATCAACCATCTTTACTTTCTGAGTGGAAACAACAACAGATAAAAAAACATCGAAAAGCGTATATGGGTTGGAATCTAACCCAAAAAATGGCAAACGAAGCTATTCAGGCGTCATTCCCGACCACCAATATCACTATCACTAATTCACCCATCCAGCTCGGAGGCGAAGGTGGCCGCGCACCGGGTGCAGGCGGTGGGGGAGGTGGCGCCATTGGACCCGGTTCCCGTGGCGGCAAAGGTGGCAAAGGGGGGAAAATTCAATCCCACAGCCGTCCGCTAGATATCGAGCGAAATGACAACACGCCTGCGAAGTCCGTGCCTGACCCGGCGCCCGGGTCAGGCGGCGGCGGCGCCGGGGCTATCGGTCCGGATTCCGTTGGGGGAGATGGCGGCAACGGAGGGGACAGTTCTTGCGGTTCGTTCGACGTCGTTCCAGGCGATCGCATCGAAGTAGTAGTCGGCTCGGCAGGGAGGAGCGGAACATTGCCGGGCCAGCACGGCGGACCCGGCGAAGATACAACAATGAGAATTTACGGCCCAGACGGTGAAATTAAAGACGAACTAAGAGCGAGGGGAGGGATGGCAGGAAAATCAGGCACCCTCCCGGATGATTGGATATCTATTTCCGACACCGACATCCAGAATGGATTTCGCATAAGCACATTGATTGCAGCAAATCATATAGATACCCGAGACGGATTACTTTTTATTTCCGGAGGTGGATGGACAATATATTACGCCCCCACAATTCCATTTAACACGATATGGCCTATTGCGCTTACTGCAAAATGGACAAAACTTTGCAGCAATCACATTCGAGGATTACAAATATCAATTACAAATCCAAGAAATATCGAAGTTAGCAGAATTGCATTTCCGTTACGCAAGGAAGATACAGAAATAAATTCATTCACATGGGTCTTCGGCATAGGAGCACCTCTAGATTGTGTCGGAGACTGGTATATCCGCGTACAATCGAGAGAACGCATACTATCTGAGATTTCAGTAAACGTGCGAACGCGTTCTTGATTTAACGCCTTGCTCCCCCTTGCATCTGCCGCCCATCTGCCCGATATAGCCGGCGGGAGGTTGGCGGTGGACGAGCCACTCGCCAACCGGGTCAGGTCCGGAAGGAAGCAGCCCCAACGAGCCCGGTCTCGGGTCTCTGTCCAGCCTCCCACCCTTTCCCCTTCCCGGCCGACGACACGGCGCCGCCCGCGAGTGGCGCGACGGCTTCCCGCGCGAGGCCCCGTGCGTGTTCCCCGCGCGCTTGCCGTTGCGGATACTTGCCTCGCCCGGCGTGCCGCTCTAGGCATTTGCGGCGCTTCCCCTGTGCAGCACCGGAGTGATCCCCATGTGGGCCATCGTCATCGTCGCGCTCAACGCCCTCACCGGCCCGCATATCCGCGTGGTCACCAAGCCGGCCGAGGTCCAGCACGTCTTCGCCAGCGAGGAGGCCTGCCAGTCCGTGCTGAAGGCCGACATCCCGTCCAAGCTGAAGGACGAGACGCGCAAGGCCTATGAGGACGGCTACCGCCGCTATGTCTGCGTGCGCGTGCGCGACGCGGATTCGCTCAGCCCCGGCAAATAGGCCGCCCGCCCGCTCCCCCGATCGCCGAACCGGTCCGCCGCGCCGCCTTCTCGCGGGCGCGGACGGGCGGCATTGCGGTCGGACGCCGGAAATTTGCCGTCCCGAGGCTCCCCTTCTTGCCCCTCCCGCACCGGGCGATGATATGAAGGGGCCATGAGCGACATCAGGACCAGCGAGAGCGACATCAGCCCCGGCGACGGCGATATCGGCACCGCCGGCAACGGCAGCGGCCCGGAAGGCGGCGTCGTCGAGACGCCGGCCATGCCCGGCCTCGGCCTCGATTCGCCCACCCCCGGCGCCTCCCCGCCCGCCGCGCCCTACCGCGTGCTCGCGCGCAAGTACCGCCCGCAGACCTTCGCCGACCTGATCGGCCAGGACGCGATGGTGCGCACGCTCCGGAACGCCTTCGCCTCCGGGCGCATCGCGCAGGCCTATATCCTCACCGGCGTGCGCGGGGTGGGAAAGACCACCACCGCCCGCATCCTCGCCCGCGCGCTGAACTACGAGCCCGCCGACGGCCCGGCCGGCGCGGGCGCGCCGACCCTCGACATGCCCGCCCTCGGCCGCCACTGCCGCGACATCATCGAGAGCCGCCATGTCGACGTGCAGGAGATGGACGCCGCCTCCAACACCGGCATCGGCGACATACGCGAGATCATCGAGGCCGCGCGCTACAAGCCGGTGCTGGCCCGCTACAAGGTCTTCATCATCGACGAAGTGCACATGCTCTCCACGGCCGCCTTCAACGGCCTGCTGAAGACGCTGGAGGAGCCTCCCGAGCATGTGAAGTTCATCTTCGCCACCACCGAGATCCGCAAGGTGCCGGTCACCGTGCTCTCGCGCTGCCAGCGCTTCGACCTGCGCCGGGTCGAGGCCGGCACCATGGCGCGGCACCTGCGCGCCATCTGCGAGGCGGAGGAAGTCGGCATCGACGTCGAGGCGCTCAGCCTCGTCGCCCGCGCGGCGGAAGGCTCGGTGCGCGACGCGCTGTCCCTACTCGACCAGGCGATCGCCCATTCGGGAGCCCAGTCGGCCGGCGGCACCGTGCATGGCGAGCAGGTGCGCTCCCTGCTCGGCCTCGCCGACCGCGGCCGCGTCATCGACCTGTTCGAGGCGCTGATGAAGGGCGAGGTCGGCCTCGCCCTGACCGAGCTGCGCGAGCAGTACGATTCCGGCGCCGACCCGGCGGTGGTCGTCGCCGACCTCGCCGAGTTCACCCATCTCGTCACCAAGCTGAAGATCCTGCCCGAGACCGCCGACGACCCCGCCCTGGTGGAGGCCGAGCGCACGCGCGGGCGCGACTTCGCCGAGAAGCTGTCGATGCGCGTACTGGCGCGCGCCTGGCAGATGCTGACCAAGGGCCTCGCCGAGGTGCAGCAGGCCGCCAAGCCGATCCAGGCCGCCGAGATGGTGCTGGTGCGCCTCGCCTATGCGAGCGACCTGCCCACCCCGGACGAGGCGCTGCGCCGCCTGCGCGAGAGCGGTCCGGAGAGCCCGTCCCCCGCCGCGCCCGGCAATGGCGGCGGCGCGGGCCGCAGCGCGAGCGCGGGCGGTGGTCCGGGCTCGGGCCCCGGCGCGGCGCTGGCGGCCGGCGGATCGCGCGGCCTCGCCGCGCCGGTCGCGTCTTCCGCGCCCTCTCCCGCCCCGGCATCCGCCCCCGCCGCGGCGCCTTCGGCGGCGAGCCATCTCTCGCTGGCCGCGCGCGGCGAGCCGCGTCCCGCTCAGGCCCCGGCGCGCGAGCAGGCTCCCGCGCTCGCCATCGCCAGCCTGCCCGAGTTGGTGGCGCTGGCGGCGCAGAAGCGCGACCTGCGCCTCAAATTCGCGCTGGAGAACCACATCCGCCCGGTCGCCTTCGAGGACGGCCGGATCGAGGTGGCGCTCGCGCCCGGCGGCTCGCCGGTGCTGGTGCAGGAGCTTCAGGCCAAGATTTCCGAATGGACCGGCCGGCGCTGGCTGGTCGCGCTCTCCCAGCATGAGGAGGGCGAGCCGACGCTGGCCGAGAAGGCCGCCGCCGAGCGCGACGCGATGATGACCGGCGTGCGCGCCGACCCGCTGGTGGCCGCCGTGCTGGCGCGCTTCCCCGGCGCCTCGATCGTCGACGTGCGCGCGCAGGCGCCGGACGAGGGTCCCACCCCGGTCTCGCCGGATGAATACGAGATGATGGCCGCCGCCGGTCCCGACGACGACCCCTCGGACGACGATATCGAATTCTGATCAGGAGCCCCCATGAAAGACCTTCTCGGCATGATGTCCAAGGTGAAGGAGATGCAGGCCCGCATGGAGCAGCTGCAGGCCGATCTCGAGGCCACCGAGGTCGAAGGCGCGGCAGGCGGCGGCATGGTGACGGTGCGCCTCACCGCCAAGGGCACGCTGAAGGCCATCGCCATCGACCCGAGCCTGCTGAACCCGGATGAGGCGGAGATCCTGGAAGACCTGATCGTCGCCGCCCACACGGAAGCACGCAGCAAGGGCGAGCGGCTGATCCAGGAGAAGACCCAGGAACTCACCGCCGGCCTGCCGATCCCGCCGGGGATGAAGCTGTTCTAAAATGATTGCATGATCGAATCAGTTTGGTCTTTGATATCCAATGAAGCATTCCTTGGCGCCGTCATCGGCGGAGTCCTCGCCGCTGTGGGCTCGATGTCGGCGCTCGTTTGGCAACAGAGACTTCACGCACGAGATCGTAGAGACACGGCAAGAGCCATTTTCAAAGAACATGGCCGCCATATTCAACAATTGTTGGATAAATTGATTTCGCATTATGAAAATAGGAATGAAATTTGGTTTGAATATACTTCACGTATAGAGACAGTTACGAATGTCGTAGATCGTAATTTGGAATGGCTTGCGATAATCGGGGGGAGCGAAGAAGCTGAACGTATAAGGAATTATTTTTACGAAGCACTATATGCGTCAAAACGATCTGTAGGTTGGCAAAATAGATTGTATGAACTAGACAATTCCAAGACAAAAGAAGAAAATAGCAAAAAAATCGCAGAAATCGACGGCCTAATAAGAGAAGTTAAAACAGAAATAAGGAATTCTGTAGTTACACTCAAGCAAATTAGACTTAATGGAAAGTCTATATTCTGAACACGATACTTAGATAATATATAAAATTATCTTAGCTTATATTTTTTCGACGATCCCCTCCACCGCCCGGGCGATCTCGCCGGCGCGGGCGCCGAGCGGGCCGTCGAGCCGGCCGTAGAGCGCGAACACCGCCGGCTGCACCACGCAGCCCAGCGCCATCGCCCCCGCCAGCGTCGCGCGCGCGGCGGGGACGCCCGCGCGGGCCAGCATCCGCTCCACCGCCGTCACCACATTCGCCTCCGGCGCCTCCGGCACATGGGCGAGATGATCGTGCTGGTGGATCAGCAGATAGGCGAACAGCGCCGGCTCGGCGTCGAACAGCGCGCAGGCGAGCTCGACCACCGCGGCGAGCTTTTCCGCCAGCGTCGCCTCGCGCGCGTCGATGGCGCAGATCTTCCCCGCCAGCGCCGCGTAGCGCGAGAGGAACAGCGCCCGCGCCAGCTCTTCCTTGGAGACGAAGTGCCGGTAGAGCGCGCCCTCGCTCACCCCCGCGCCCTGCGCGATGTCGCGCACCGAGGTGCCGTCGATACCCTTCTGCGCGAACAGCCGCAGCGCCTCGGCCTCGATGCGCGCGCGCGTGGCCGTGCCGTCGCGCCCGCGCCGGGGAGCGGGCCGGCCCGCCGATCCGCCTTCGGCGATGCGTTTCGCCGGCAGCCGTCGCGCGGGCGCGCTCATGCGCCCTCTCCCACCGGCGCCCTGCCGCGCGCGGCGATGACCTCAAGCGCCTTCACCCGCGCCTTGGTGAAGTCCACCTTGCCCGAGCCGAGCAGCGGCAGCTCGTCCATCGGCAGGATCTCGGCCGGGATCATCAGTTCGGTCACGCCGAGCTCGCGCCCATGCGCCTGCAGCGCCGCCCTTGTCAGGTCGGAGGCGGTGGTAAGCAGGATCACGCGCTCGCCGCGCTTGGCGTCGGGGACCGCGACCGCGACGTGCTCGGCATCGGGCCGCAGCGCCGCCACCATCGCGTCGACTGCCGCCAGCGAGATCATTTCGCCGGCTATCTTCGCGAAGCGCTTGGCGCGGCCGCGAATGGCGACGAAGCCCTCATCGTCCACCGCCACGATGTCGCCGGTGTCGTACCAGCCCCCCACCGGCGGCTCGATCACGCCCGGCTTCTCGGCCCGCAGATAGCCCAGCATCACGTTCGGCCCATGCACGTTGAGCCGCCCGCCCTCGTCGATGCCCGGCACCGGATCGAGCCGGTAGTTGATGCCCGGCAGCAGCCGCCCGACGGTGCCGGCGCGGTTGAACATCGGCGTGTTCACCGCCAGCACCGGGGCGCATTCGGTCACGCCATAGCCCTCGAGGATGCGGTGGCCGAACTTCTCCATCCACACCCGCCGCGTCTCCGCCTTCACCGGCTCGGCCCCGGCCACCACGAAGCGCAGCGAGCGGAAGTCATAAGGGTTGGCGGTGCGGGCATAGCCCATCAGGAAGGTGTCGGTGCCGACGATGGCGGTGGCGTTGGTCGCGTAGACCATCTCGGGAATGATCCGGTAGTGCAGCGGCGAGGGATAGAGGAAAGTCTTCAGCCCCGAGACCATGGGCAGCACCAGCCCGCCGGTCAGCCCGAAGGAATGGAACACCGGCAGCACGTTGAACATGATGTCGGCGGGCGAGAAGTCGATCCGCGCCGCCACCTGCGCGACGTTGGTCAGTATATTGCGGTGGGAAAGCACCACGCCCTTCGGGCTTCCCTCCGAGCCGGAGGTGAACAGGATGAAGGCCGGCTCGTCCGGGCTCACGGGCTTCGGCGCCGGGGTCGGCAGCAGGCCGGCGAGCTTGTCGAAACCGGTCACGCGCCCGCGCAGCTCCTCGCTGGTGAGGATGCGCACATGGCGGGCAAGCTCGGCCACCTCGCTCTCCAGCCGTGCCTTCTCGACGAAGGTGGTGGAGGTGATCACCAGCTTCACCTCGGCCGCCTTGCACGCCGCGACGAGGTTCACCGCCCCGGCGGTGTAGTTCAGCATCACCGGCACGCGGCCGTGGCGAGACAGGCCCATCAGCACCACCGCGATGCCGGCGGCATTGGGCAGCAGCACGCCCACGCGTTCGCCCGGGCCGGTCTCGGCGGCGAGCTTGTCGCCGAGGATCTTCGCCCCCATCAGCAGCTTGCGATAGGTCAGGCTGCTGCCGAGCGGGTCCTCCACCACGGTCCGCCCCTTGCCGAGCCGCACCGCCGTCTCCTCCACCGCCTGGTAGACGGTGATGCCGGTATGGCTGGTCTCGAATACGAGGTCGGACATGATGTCGTAGAGCGCCGCCCCGGCCGCGCGCCGCCGCCGGCGGCCGATCAGCTCCGGGTCGATCTGGATCCGCTTGGGCGGCAGGATGGTGACGCGCACCTTGGGGAACAGGCGCTTGCGGGTCTGGTCGGTGGTCAGGCGCGAGAAATAGGTCTGCTCCAGCCCCTCGATCCGCACCGGGATCACCGGCGCCTCGGCTTTATCAGCCACCAACGCCGAGCCGTCATAGATCTTCATGATCGAGCCGGTCACGGTGATCCGCCCCTCGGGGAAGATCACCAGCTGCTCGCCCTCGCGCACCAGCCGGATCAGGTCGCGCGTCGCCATCGGCCGGGTCGGGTCGAGCGGGAAGGCGCGCACCAGCTTGAGGAACGGCCTGATCCACCAGCGCTTGGCGATGGTCGCGTCGACCGCGAAGATCGGGTCGTTGTCGAGCAGCGCCATGATCAGCGGTGCGTCGAGGAAGCTCACATGGTTGATCGCGATCACCGAATGCGGGCCGTAGGCGGACAGGTGCTCCTGCCCCTTCACCTCGACCCGGAACAGCACCTTGAACACCAGCCGGATCAGGTCGCGCATCACATGGCCGCGGAAGGCGCGCCCCACCATCACCGCCACGACGAGGCTGGCGAGGCCGATCAGCGCCACCAGCACCGGCGCGGAGAGGCCGGCGAACTGCAGCGCGGCGATGAACACCGCGCCGGCCACCATGAAGGCGGCATTGAGCACGTTGGTGCCGGCGATCACCCGCGCGCGCTGCTCCTCGCCCGCCTCGGCCTGCACATAGGCGAAGGTCGGCACCACGAAGGCGCCGCCCGAGGCGGCGAGCCCGACCAGCGCCAGCGCGGTCTCGAGCCCGATCGGCGAGGTGAGGAAGGCGTACCAGCCGAGCTCCGGCACCGCCGGCTCATGGGCGCCGATCAGCGCCGCCAGGGCAAGGCAGAACCCGCCCATCGTCAGCCCCGCGAACGGCACCACCGCGAGCACGATCCGCCCCTCGGAGAGCTTAGCCGCCAGCGTCGAGCCGATGGCGACGCCGATGGTGAACAATGCCAGGAACAGCGTCACCACGCTCTCCCCGCCGCCGATATCGTCCTTCACCAGCGTCGGCAGCAGGGCGAGCACCACCGCGCCGACCAGCCAGAACCAGGAGACGATCAGCGCCCCCTGCCAGGTCGCCTTGCGCCGGCGCAGCTCGCCGATCAGCGCCCGCGTGCCGCGCCAGATGTTGCGGTCGATCACAAGGTCCGGTGCCGCCGCCAGCGTGGGCGGAATGTTGCGCGCGAAGATCCACGAGGCGATGGCGAAGGCGAAGGTGAAGCCGGCCACCGCCCAGTCGCCGGTGTGGGTCATGGCGATGCCCCCGCCCACCGTGCCGGCGAGGATGGCGGCGAAGGTCGCGGTCTCCACCAGCGCGTTGCCGGCGACGAGCTCGTCCTTGGCGAGATGGTCCGGCAGGATGCCGTACTTCACCGGCCCGAACAGCGCGCTGAGACAGCCCATCAGGAACAGGCCGACCATCAGTACCGGCAGCGACTGCATGACGAAGCCCGCGCTCGCCACTAGCACCACCCAGACCTCGACGAATTTCAGCCGCCGCGCGATCAGCGACTTGTCGTAGCGGTCGGCGAGCTGGCCGCCGAGACTGGAGAGCAGGAAGAAGGGCAGGATGAAGATGCCGCCGGCCAGCGTGATCATGGCGCCGCCATTCTCGACCGCGAGCCCGTAGAGGATGAGCAAGGCCATGGCGTTCTTCACGAAATTGTCGTTGAACGCCGAGAAGAACTGGCACCAGAACAGCGGCGCGAAACGCCGCGCCGCCATCAGCCGCGTGAACATGAACCGTCCTCCCCCATCAGGCCGCCCTCGCGCTGCCCTTATGTATGTGAACGATCACTTACATAAAATGAGGAGAGGGTCAAGAAGAGGCGCGCGCAGCCCGTGGGTCCCGTATTCGACCGACGCTGATTTCCCGGAGCCGGACGGGGCTTCCAACGAAGGCCGGCAGTCATCGGCGCACGATCGAGGCACATCCGGCGCGACGCAGGTTCATGACCGGCGGAAGGAATCTCGCTCCCGGTTTTTCGGAAAGCTGAAGGGATGGAAAGGCCGCGCCGGAGCCGCGCGCGATCGCCGACAAGGAAAGACGTCCGACTGCCGGCTTCGGCCGCCGGCAATGCTCTCCGGTGTCGTGCCGTCCCGGGCCGGCGCTGCTACACCAGCGCCCCGGCCAGCGCAGCGATGAGCAGCGCGCCGTCGTGCAGCGCGAGTTGTGCCCGCGAGGGCGCGCCGCGCTCGTGCAGCATCAGCGTGGCGGCGAGGGTGGCGAGCGACCAGCCCGCCCCGACCGCCAGGAACGCCGCGACGATGCCCGCCGCCTCCGGCAGCAGCCGCACCATCGCCGCCGCGGCGAGGCAGCCAGCGAGCGCGAGCAGCGCGAGCGGGGCGGCGCCGATCCGGCGTGCGATCCAGCCGCCCGCGAGCGCGGGTGCGTACATCGCCACCACATGCCAGGCGACGAAGCCCGAGATCGCCGGGACGCCGATGCCGCAACCGGCGAGCGAGAGCGGCGCCCCGGCCATAGCCGAGGTCATCGCCCCCCAGGCCAGCGCCCCGAGCGCGAGCGGCGCCGCCATCGCCCGCCAGCCGAGCGCGCGCGGCACCCCGGCGGCCGGCGTCGCCGCGCGCATTGCCTCGACGGTGAGGTCGGCATGGGAGAAGCGCGCCTCCGGCAGGCTCACCGCGAAGGCGAGCGCGCCGAGCTGGGCGATGGCGGCAAGCAGCAGCGTGCCCGCGAAGGTGTAGGGCGCGGCCAGCGCCTCAGCCCCGCCCGCCAGCAGCGGGCCGACGAGACCCGCCAGCGCCCCCGCGCCGAGGAGCCGCGCCACCGCGCCGGCGCGTCCCGGCGCGCCCGCGCCGAAGGCGGCCGCGTGGCGATAGAACATGCCGAAGCCCTGCGCCGCGCCGAGCCAGGCGGCGCCGACCACCAGCAGCGGCAGCGCCGCCACGGTCATCGCATAGGCGCACACCACGCCCCCGGCGACGCCGAGGCTGGCGCCGAGCGCGAAGCCCGCGCGCCGGCCGAACGTGTCGAGCAGGAAACTCGCCGGCAGGCTCGCCACCGCCGCACCGGCGAGGAAGGCCGCGAGCGGCAGCGCGCCCAGCGGCACCGGCCCGTAGCTCTGGCCCGCCGCCAGCATGGCGCCGGCGAGCGGCAGCACGCCGAGGGTCAGCGCCTGCGCCAGCACCACCAGCGCGAAGCCGCCCGCGAGCCGCCCCTCGCCGATCGGCCGGCGCAGCGCGCGGGGGGCATCCTCCGGGCAGGCGCAGGCGAGCCGCCCGGCGCGCGCCTCGTAATCCTCGAACAGCCCGTCCGCGCTCATCGCCGCCCGGCTCCATGGGGGCGCGGGTCGCGGGCATCGTCGTCGTGAAGATCGTCGTCGCTCAGCACCCGCACCGCGGCGCCGTCGAGATCGTCATACTGGCCGGTGCGCAGCGACCACATGAAGGCGGCGAGGCCGAGAAGGCCGAGGCTCAGCGCCGCCGGCACCAGATAGAGCAGCACGGTCATCGCGCGTCCTCCCTCGTGCGACCCGGTGGCCCGGAGGCCGGCGCCTCGAACGTGGCCGCCTCGAACACCGCCATCTCCGGCCCGGCCGCGCGCCGCGCGCGCAGCGCGTTCAGCGTCACCAGCAGCGACGAGCCGGACATGGCGAGCGCCGCCACCAGCGGCGTCACCGCGCCGGCGATCGCCAGCGGCACGGCGACAGCATTGTACATCACCGCGATGGCGAGGTTCTGCCGCATCAGCGCCCGCGCCTTGCCGGCGACGGCGAGCGCCGCCGCCACCGGCGCCAGCCTCTCGCCGAGAAACACCGCGTCCGCCTGCGCGCGCGCCACGTCGGCCGCCGTGATCGGCGAGATCGAGACATGGGCGCTGGCGAGCGAGGGCGCGTCGTTGATGCCGTCGCCCACCATCAGCACGTTGCGCCCGCCCGCTTCAAGGCTCTCCAGCACCGCGATCTTCTCGGCCGGCCGGGCCCCGCCCCACCAGTCCTCGACACGGAGCGCTGCCGCCACCGGCGCCACCGCCTCGCGACGGTCGCCCGAAAGGATGACGATGTGCCGCCCGGCGCGCCGCAGCGCCTCGACCACCGCGCCCGCATCGGGCCGCAGCGCCTGGCGGATCTCGATCAGCGCCCGCCTCTCCCCGAGGCTCACCGCCACGTGGGACGTGCCAGACGCACCCTTGGTGTCCTGTTCGTCGAATCCGCAGAAAGCCGGGCTGCCGAGCCGCGCGGTCTCACCGCCGACCATGCCCTCGATGCCGAGCCCGGCGACCTCGCGCACCTCCTCGGCCGGCGCCGCATCGGGCGCGGCGGCCGCGATCGCCCGTGCCAGCGGATGGGTGCTGGCGTGCGCGAGCCGCCCCGCCGCCGCCATCAGATCGGCCGGCACCGCGTCACGGTTGGCGATCGCCGGCTCGGGCAGCGTCAGCGTGCCGGTCTTGTCGAAGGCGACCGCGTCCGCCTCGGCGAGCCGCTCCAGCGCGTCGCCCGAATTCAGCAGCACGCCGCGCCGCATCAGCGCCCCCGCCGCCACCACCTGCACGGCCGGCACCGCCAGCGCCAGCGCGCAGGGGCAGGTGATGATCAGCACCGCCACCGCGATCAGCACCGCCTGGTGCAGCGAGGCGCCGGCAATCAGCCAGCCGGCGAGCGAGAGCGCGGCGGTGGTGTGCACCATCGGCGCGTAGAGCCGCGCCGCCCGGTCGGCGAGCCGCACATAGCGCCCGCGCGCGGTGGCGCCCCGGTCCAGCAGCCGCTCGATCTCCTGAAGGAAGGTGTCCTCGCCCACCGCCGTCGCGATCAGGCGCAGGGCGCCATCCTGCACCAGCGCGCCGGCATGCACGGTCTCGCCGGCGGCGAAGGTGCGCGGCAGGGTCTCGCCGGTGACGAGGCTCTCATCGACCGCCCCGGTGCCGGAGAGCACCCGCCCGTCCACCGGCACCCGCTCGCCCGCGCGCACCATCACCTCGTCGCCCGGCTTCACCGCAGCGGCGGGGACGGTGACGAGACTGCCATCGGCGCCGATCCGGTTGGCGCTGGTGGCGCGCAGCGCGGCGAGGTTGCCCGCCTCGGCGCGGGTCCGGCGCCGCATCGCCTGGTCGAGATAGCGCCCGGTCAGCAGGAAAAACAGCAGCATCACCGCCGAATCGAAATAGGCGTCGCGGGCGTGGTTCAGCGTCTCGAACACCGAGACGCCGAGCGCCAGCATCACCCCGAGCGTGATCGGCACGTCCATGTTGAGGGAACGCGCCTTCAGCGCCCGGAACGCGCTCTGGTAGAAGGGCTGGCCGGCATAGGCCGCCGCCGGCAGCGCGATCAGCGCCGAGAGCCAGTGGAACAGGTCGCGCGTCTCCGGCGTGATGTCGGACAGGTTGCCCGACCACACCGAGACCGACAGCAGCATGATGTTCATCGCCGCGAAGCCGGCCACGGCGAGGCAGCGCAGCAGATGGCGCGAAGCGCCGCGCTCGCTCTCCTCCACCCGGTCGGCCTCGAACGGATAGGCGCGGTAGCCGCGCCCCGCCAGCGCCGCCATCACCCCGGCCGGTCCGGGCTCGGCGCCGGCGGCCCAGGCGACGGTGAGGCGATGGGTGGTGTAGTTCAGCCGCGCCTGCGCGACGCCCGGCTCGGCCTCGGCCGCGTCCTCGATCTCGTCGATGCAGGCGGCGCAGTCGATGCCTTCGATGGCGAAGGCCATCTCCACCTGCCCGCCCGGCGCCTCGTGCAGGAACAGCGACAGGTCCTGCGCGCCCGGCTGTGCACCGGCGTCCGCAATGGCCGCCCCGGCACGCGCCGCGCGAGCCTCACGCGCGGCAGCCTCTCGCGCGACAACCTCGCGGGCGGGCAAACCGAAACCCGGCGCCCGCATCTGCGCGCCCGTCGCCATGCCTATTTCACCAGGATGCGGTTGGCGGAGCGGAACTGGCGCTCGCCGTTCCGGCTCAGCTCGATCATCAGCTCCCACTGGCCGGGCGCGATGTGGTCGCTCACCCGCCAGCGGCCGGGCCCGACCGGCTCGGGGGTGAGCTTCTCGTCATAGCGCCGGTCGGTCGGGTGGTGGAGGGTGAGCGCCAGCTCGGTGCCGACGATCGGCAGCCCCTGCGCGTCCTTCGCGCTGACCTCGATCCGGCCGGGCTCGATATGCGCGTCGACGCTCCAGTGCCGCGCCGCCTGCGCGGCCGCGGCCTCGCTCTCCTGCCTGAACAGCAGGCCCGCCTGGTAGGAGCTCTCGGTCTCGACCCCGCCGAAGGTGGTCAGCGCCTCGCGCACCAGGAAGAAATTGGCGACGAAGACGACGCCGAAGAAGCCGACGAACCAGACCAGCACCGTGCGGCCGGTGACCGGGCGGCCGGGATGCTCGTCGATCGGGCCGGTGACGGGCGAGGCCATGGCGTACTCCCTTGCAAGGCGGTTCGGACCGGGCGGTAGCCGCGGTTGGCGCGGCGCTCAGGGGCCCTTGAAGTGGTCGGGCGCCGAGCTGGTCTCGCCGCTGGCGACGTCGGTGATCTGGAAGCTCATCTCGAGCGAGGCGTTGGCCGGCAGCCGGGCTTCGGTCGAGACCAGCGCGCGCAGCTCGAAGGTCTGGTCGGGGCCGACCTCGACCACCGGCCGCCCGTCCTCCATCTCGGTGGTGCCGCCGGCGATCTCGAGCTGCGCCTGCGGCACGCCCGTCACCGAGATGGCGAAGCGGCGCGGCATGGACTGCTTGTTGACCAGCCGCAGCGTGTAGGCGTTGCGGATCGCCCCATCGGAGAGCTGCACGAAGAGCGGGTTGCGGTCATGGATCACCGCGACCGATTCCGAGCCGCGCATCGCCAGCGTCGCCACCATGATGCCGCCGACGATCACGATCAGCGCCGCGTAGAGCACCGTGCGCGCGCGCAGGATCTTCGTCACCGGCGGCAGGCCCTTGATCCGCCGCTCGACGTTCATCTCGGTGTCGTAGGCGATCAGCCCGGTCGGACGGCCGACCTTCTTCATCACCGTGTCGCAGGCGTCGATGCACAGCCCGCACTGCACGCAGGAGAGCTGGCTGCCGAGCCGGATGTCGACCCCGGTCGGGCAGGCGGCGACGCATTGCCGGCAGTCGATGCAGTCGCCCGCCGGCAGGCCTTCGAGCTTCAGCGCCTCGGTCTTCTTGAGCGAGCCGCGCGGCTCGCCGCGGTCGTACCGATAGGTGACGTTGAGCGCGTATTCGTCGGTCAGCGCGGCCTGGATGCGCGGCCACGGGCACATATAGGTGCACACCTGCTCACGCATGTGGCCGGCGAGCACATAGGTGGTGAAGGTGAGGATGGCGATCCACAGATAGGCGACCAGCGGCGCCTCGCCCTTCAGGAGCTGCATGGCGAGGGTCGGCGCATCGGCGAAGTAGAGCACCCAGGCGCCGCCGGTCCACCACGCCACCATCAGCCAGAGCGCGTGCTTGGCCGCCGCCTCGAAGGCGCGCTGCGTGCGCGAGGCGTGCTTGAGCTTGTCGCGGCGCTGGCGCGGGTCGCCCTCCACCATGCGCTCGATGGCCTGGAACAGGTCGGTCCACACGGTCTGCGGGCACAGATAGCCGCACCATAGCCGCCCGGCGACCGCGTTCATCAGGAACAGCACCAGCGCCGCCAGGATCAGCAGGCCGGTGATGTAGTAGATCTCCTGCGGCCAGATCTCGATGAAGAAGAAGTAGAAGCGCCCGTTGGCGAGGTCGACCAGCACCGCCTGCGAGGGCGCGTTCGGCCCGCGGTCCCAGCGCACGAAGGGCAGCAGGTAGTAGATGCCGAGCGTGATGACGAGCAGCGTCCACTTGATGCGGCGGAAGGTGCCGTGCACCGCGATCGGATAGATCTTGCGCCGCGCCTCGTAGAGCGGGCCCTCGATATCGGTATCCACTTCCGCTTTCGTCGCCACGTTCATCTTGCCTGTCCCGGCCTTTCCTCGGCTCCTTTTAGGCGTTCGAGAATAGGCCGTTGATCCGGTCCATGCCGGGCGGGAAACTGCTTATGCGGCGGCACGCCGCTGGGGCGCCCCGCCGCAGCCGGACGCCGCGCGCAACGTCGCTTGAAGCCCTCGGGGACAGGGCGCGGGAAGGGAGTGAGGGGGCTCCTCCGCCCCCGGCCGGAGCCCCCTCACCGGCGCACCGCGGCCCGCTCGCCCATGCGGGCGCGAAGGCCGCGGGCGCCTGATCCGGCGCCGGCCCGGGCCGCCCCTCCGCCGCCCGGCCTCGCCTGTCGGGCGCTTACTTGCCGCCGCCCAGCGCGTGGACATAGACCGTGAGCGCCTTGATGGTGCTCGGGTCGAGCCGGCCCGACCAGGCCGGCATGATGCCGCCGCGCCCGTTGGTGACGGTGGCGACGATCGTGTCGCGGTCGGACCCGTAGAGCCAGATGGCGTCGGTCAGGTTCGGCGCCCCGAGCTCGGGATTGCCCTTGGCGTCCGGCCCGTGGCAGGCGACGCAGTTGGCCTCGAACACCTGCTTGCCGGCCTCGAGGTCGGTTGCCCCCTCCGGCGCGTGGCCGGACAGCGAGAGCACGTAGTCGGCGACCGCGAACACCTGCGGCCGGGTCAGGATGCCGTCGCGCCCGAAGGCCGGCATGTCGCCCATGTGCCCGCCATCGTCGGTCGAGCGCGCCCCGTGCAGGATGGTGTTCTGGATCTGCTCCAGCGTGCCGCCCCACAGCCAGTCGTCGTCGTTGAGGTTGGGATAGCCCTTGGCGCCGCCGGCGCCCGCGCCGTGGCACGGCGCGCAATTGTCGCCGAACGCCGCCCGGCCCTGGGCGCGGGCGAAGGCGAGCAGCTCGGGGTTGGCCTCGATCTCTTCGAGCGAGGCCGCGTCCAGCTTGCCGGCGAAGGCGGCGCGCTGGGCGTGCAGCGCCGCGAGGTCCGCCTGGATCGCCTCGCGCGAGTTCCAGCCCAGCAGGCCGGAGGTGTAGCCCGAGACCAGCGGCCAGGCCGGATAGGCGAACCAGTAGACCACGGCCCAGGCGATGCAGGCATAGAACAGCCACAGCCACCAGCGCGGCAGCGGGTTGTTCAGCTCCCTGATGCCGTCCCATTCGTGGCCGGTGGTCGACACGCCGGTGACGGCGTCGACCTCGTGCTTGTGCGCGTCCTGGGCGTGCGGGTTCTGCGCATGAATGTCGGCCATGGTCTCAGTCCTCGCTCAGAGGCAGGCGGGCGGCTTCGTCGAACTCGCCCTTGCGCCGCGGGTTCAGCGCATAGGCGAGCACGCACAGGAAGATCGCGACGAAATAGACGAGGCCCCAGGTCTGGGCGAACTCGGCAAGGGCGCGGTAGGTCTCGTTCATGTCATGCCTCCTCAGCGCACATTGGCCTTGTCGTCATAGAGCTTGAAATCGACCATGGTGCCGAGCGCCTGCAGGTAGGCGATCAGCGCATCGGCCTCGGAAAGCAGGGCGGGATTGCCGTCGAAGTCGCGCTGCTGGGCGCCCGGATAGCGCTCGTCGAGGGCATCGGCGTCGGCATTCGGATCGGCCTGGGCGCGCAGGTCGGCGAGCGCGTTCTCCACCATCTCGGGCGAATAGGGCACGCCGAGCTCGGCCTGGGTCGACAGGTCCTCGGCGATATACTCGGCCTTCAGCCGGGTGCGCGCCAGGAACGGGTAGCCGGGCATGATCGAGCCCGGCACCACCGAGCGCGGATCGGCGAGGTGCTGACGCTGCCACTCGTCGGAATATTTGTTGCCGACGCGGGCGAGATCCGGCCCGGTGCGCTTGGAGCCCCACTGGAACGGGTGGTCGTACATGCTCTCGGCCGCCAGCGAGTAGTGGCCGTAGCGCTCCACCTCGTCGCGCAGCGGGCGGATCATCTGCGAGTGGCAGTTGTAGCAGCCCTCGCGCACATAGATGTTGCGCCCGGCGAGCTCGAGCGGCGTCCAGGGACGCACGCCCGAGACCTTCTCGATCGTGCTCTTCAGGTAGAACAGCGGCACGATCTCGACCAGGCCGCCGATGGCGACCACGATCAGGATGCCGATCACCAGCCAGATCGAGTTCTTCTCGAAGAAGGCATGCTTGGCCCAGAGCGAGGTCGGGGTCTTCTTGGTTGCGGCTTCAGCCATGATGGGGATCCTCACTCGGCCGGCACGAGGGACGGCGCGCGCGCGCCGGTGTCGGCCTCGACCGCGTCGGGCTGGCGGATGGTCATGTAGAGGTTGAAGGCCATCAGCAGCGCGCCGAGCAGGAACAGCACCCCGCCCACCGCGCGGATGATGTAGAAGGGATGCATCGCCTCGACGGTCTCGATGAACGAGTATTCGAGGAAGCCGAGCGAGGTGTAGGCGCGCCACATCAGGCCCTGCAGGATGCCCGCCACCCACATCGCCGAGATGTAGAAGACGATGCCCAGCGTCGAGATCCAGAAGTGCCAGTTGACGAGGCGCAGGGAGTAGAGCTCGCGCTTGTTCCACAGCCACGGCACCAGGCAGTAGATGGCGCCGAAGGAGATGTAGGCGACCCAGCCCAGCGCGCCCGAATGCACGTGGCCGATGGTCCAGTCGGTGTAGTGGCTGAGCGAGTTCACCGCCTTCACCGACATCATCGGCCCCTCGAAGGTCGACATGCCGTAGAAGGCGACCGAGACCACCATCATGCGGATCACCGGGTCGGTGCGCAGCTTGTCCCACGCGCCCGAGAGCGTCATCAGCCCGTTGATCATGCCGCCCCAGGAGGGCATCCACAGCATGATCGAGAAGGTCATGCCGAGCGTCTGCGCCCAGTCCGGCAGCGCGGTGTAGTGCAGGTGGTGCGGGCCCGCCCAGATGTAGAGGAAGATCAGCGCCCAGAAGTGGATGATCGACAGCCGGTAGGAATAGACCGGCCGGTCGGCGCGCTTGGGGATGAAGTAGTACATGATGGCGAGGAAGCCGGCGGTCAGGAAGAAGCCGACCGCGTTATGGCCGTACCACCACTGCACCATGGCGTCCTGCACGCCCGACCACACGATGTAGGACTTGGGCGAGAACACCGAGACCGGAAGGCTCGCATTGTTGCCCAGGTGCAGCATCGCGATGGTGACGATGAAGGCGAGGTAGAACCAGTTCGCCACATAGATGTGCGGTTCCTTGCGCCGCCACAGCGTGGCGAGGAACACCAGCAGGTAGGTCACCCACACCACCGTCAGCCACAGGTCGGCGTACCATTCCGGCTCGGCATATTCCTTCGACTGGGTGATGCCGAGCAGATAGCCGGTGCCGGCGATGACGATGAAGAAATTGTAGCCCAGCACCACGAACCACGGCGCCAGTTCGCCCGCCAGCCGCGCCCGCGAGGTGCGCTGCACGACGTAGAACGAGGTGCCGATCAGCACGTTGCCGCCGAAGGCGAAGATCACCGCCGAGGTGTGCAGCGGCCGGAGCCGGCCGAAGGCGGTCCAGGGCAGGTCGAAATTGAGCCAGGGGAAGGCGAGCTGGAAGGCGATGATGACGCCGACCGTGAAACCGGCAATTCCCCAGAACATCGCCGCCACGGTGGCGAACTTGACCGGCCCCATATTGTAGTTGGGCTTGCCGGCGATCTCGAGCGGGGGCAGCGCGGCCGGCCGCTCCACATAGCGGTTGAGGATGACGAACACCGCCGCCACGCTCGCCAGCGCCGAGAGATAGGCGTGGAAGGCGTAGCCGGGGTCCTGCGCCCGCGAGGCGACGGTGATGCACACCAGCGTCATCACCGCGAACACGAAGGCGAGGCCTCCTTCGCCGAATGTCAGCTTCTTGCGGCCGGATTGATCGACACCTGGCTCGGTGGCGCCCGACCCGCCGTTTTCCTGCCTCGTGGCGCTGCTCAGTTGCGTCATGCGACCCTCCACGCCCCCGATCTCCTTGGATCTGGAACGACTCCATTCAATCGGGTCGACCATTCGCCTTGCGGCACCCCGGCAGCCTTGATTCAGGTCAAGGCTACGGGTCTTCACGGAGGCGCGAGGTGGCGGCGGAACGACGCAGCGGAACGCCGATGGGGAACGTGCCACTTCCCGCTTACCTCCCGCCGGCAGCGCCTCCCGCCCGCCGCGGCGGCACCCGCCCCTGCTCACCCGGCGGCATGCCGGCCCGGCAGCCCGCCGCTTTCGGCCCGCCCGCGCGGCAAAGGAGCGCGACACGGCCGGATGCGGCCTTGCGGCGGGTTGGCGATGGCGTCTAAGAGGACAGGGCGTCCGCAAGGACGCGACGTCTGGGAAAGCACGGCGGCCGGGGGATATCGGGGCGCCGTGTCGGGGCCGTTCGGGGGACAGACCACAGCATGATCCGCTTCCTGTTGCGCTTCGTCGGCATGTGGCTGCTGGCCGGCGGGTTCGTCGCCCTCGTGCTCGACGGCGTGCGCTCGATCGCCTCCTCGAGCCTGGTGATGACCCCGCTCGGCGTCACCTGGCTCGCCACCAGCGAGACCAGCCTGGCGCGCGCCGAGGACCTCGTCAGCTCCAACCTGCCCGCCGGGACGTGGGAGACGGTGATGGTGCCGCTGCTGCAGGCGCCCCTCTTCGCCGTGCTCGGCGTGCTCGGGCTCCTCCTGATCCTGATCGGGCGCCCGAAGCGCCGCTGACGCCCGGCGCGCCGGCGACCGGATCGCGCACGCGCGCCCCCGCACCCGCCGCCCTTCCCGGCGTCCCGGCACGACCACGCTTGCGCGATCGCACGGCGCCGCCCTCGCAAGCACGGCCCGGAATGACTACATTAGGCAGCGGAAAACGAGGGACGAAGCCATGTTCTTCTTCAAGAAGAGTCTCGACCTGCCGACCCCCGACACCGCCCTGCCCGGGCGCCCGCAGCCGATCCCGACCTCGGCGCGCCACGTGGTCAACGGCCACGCCCTCAAGGGCCCCTATCCCGAGGGCTATGAGACCGCGATCTTCGCGCTCGGCTGCTTCTGGGGCGCGGAGCGCAAGTTCTGGCGGACGCCCGGTGTCTGGGTCACCGCGGTCGGCTACATCAACGGCATCACGCCGAACCCGACCTATGAGGAGACCTGCACCGGCATGACCGGCCACGCCGAGGCGGTGCTCGTGGTCTACGATCCGGCGAGGGTGTCCTATGACGAACTGCTCAGGCTGTTCTGGGAGAGCCACGACCCGACCCAGGGCATGCGCCAGGGCAACGATGTCGGCACCACCTACCGCTCCGGCATCTATGTCACCTCGCCCGAGCAGCGCGCGGCGGCCGAGGCCAGCAAGACGGCCTATGACGCGGCGCTGAAGGCGAAGGGTTTCCCGCCGATCACCACCGAGATCGTCGACGCCCCGACCTTCTATTTCGCCGAGGACTACCACCAGCAATATCTCGCCCGGAACCCGAACGGCTATTGCGGGCTGGGCGGCACCGGCGTCTCCTGCCCGATCGGGACCGGCGTGAACGCCTGAGACGTCCTCCCCGGAAAGCACGAAGGGACGCGGCACTGCCGCGTCCCTTTCTTTTCAACCCGCTCGTTGGGGAAAGCATCCGCCCAGGGGCGGTCGTCCCGTGCGCCAGCTCAGCCGCCCTGCGCGATCGACGAGATCAGGCCGCTGACGATGCCGATCATCAGGTACTCGTTATTGACGCGCACCCACTTGTAGCCGCGCGGCGGCGGGGCGAGATGATAGCGCCGGTAGTCGGTCACGACGTTCTGACGGTAACCGGCCGGCAGCCGCTTCCCCCTCGACCACTGCGAGTGATGGGGCTGCGCATGATGCGGCTTGGCCTGCACATGGTGCTGGGCGTGCCCGTTCGCCTGCGCGTGCGGTGGCGGCCCGTGCCGGGTGGGCGTGTTGTGCGGCTGCGCGTAGGGGGGCTTCTGGTGCCCCTGCGAGTACCCACCCTGCGCGAACGCCATGGGGGTGCCAAGCACAGACAGAAGAGAAGCGGCAATAATCAGTCGTTTCATGACGTATACTCCAAGCGCGATGTGTCATTTCACATCATCTATGACAGGAACGATGCAGCTCACGACATGAACGCCCAATGAATACGTCCCTAAACAATTTGTAATGGAGCGATGACAACGCCAGGTATTGCGCAGGTACTCTCCAGTTGGGCGCCGATTAGCTGGATCTCCTTCGTGATGCAGGCCACACGCGGGGAGACAATCCGCAAGCGCCCGGCCGGTTCCCGCAAACATGGCAGTTGGCCCATGCGTTGCGCGTCCCGCATGGCGCCCGCTTCTGCGGCACGTCGCCCGCCACGTGGGGGCAGGAAGCCCGTAATTCACATTAGAATATCGTTTATTGACTGGAATAAACGCACCTTGTATGTGTTAAACGATCCCGCTCACTGCCGGCACCTGATGTCATGACTGAAGCCGACCGCTCGCCCGTTCCCGCCAACCGCACCGCCCGGCCCGTGGCCGCGCGCATGTCGGCGCTTGCCCGACTGCCGGTGTTCTTCGCCCTTCAGGGCCGGCGCGTGATGCTGGCCGGGGGCTCGGAGGCGGCGAGCTGGAAGGCGGAGCTGCTGTCCGCCGCCGGGGCCGAGGTCGAGGTGATCGCCCCCACCCCCTGCGAGGATCTCCTGGCGCTCGCCGCCGCCCCGCCGGACGGACCGGTACGCCTCGTCGCCCGCGACTGGACGCTGGCCGACCTCGACGGCGCCGCCCTCGCCATCGGCGCGATGGAGGAGGACGAGGAAGGCGCGCGCTTCGCCGCTGCCGCCCGCGCCGCCGGCGTGCCGGTGAACGTGGTCGACAAGCCGGCCTTCTGCGATTTCGCCTTCGGCGCCATCGTCAACCGCTCGCCGCTGGTGGTCGGCATCTCCACCGACGGCGCCGCCCCGGTGTTCGGCCAGGCGGTGCGGGCCAAGATCGAGGCGGTGATCCCGCAGGGCTTCCGCCACTGGGCCGAGGCGGCACGGAGCTGGCGCCCTCTGGTGAGCGCGCTCGGGCTCTCCCATCACGGCCGCCGCCGCTTCTGGGAGCGCTTCACCGCGCGCGCCCTGGAGGCGCCCGAGGCCGAGCCCGCCCCAGCGCTGCGCGACGACCTGCTCGCCCGTGCCGAGTTCGAGCGCGGCGCCGCCGGGCGCGGCTCGGTGGCGCTGGTCGGCGCCGGCCCGGGCGACCCGGAACTGCTCACCCTCAAGGCGGTGCGCGTGCTGCAGTCGGCCGACGTGGTGCTCTATGACGATCTCGTCGCCCCGGCGGTGCTCGACGTCGCCCGCCGCGAGGCAAGGAAGATGCTGGTCGGCAAGACCGGCTACAAGCCTTCCTGCAAGCAGGACGACATCAACGCGCTGATGGTCTCGCTGGCGACGCAGGGCAAGCGCGTGGTGCGCCTCAAGGGCGGCGACCCGATGGTGTTCGGCCGTGCCGGCGAGGAGATCGCCGCCGCCCGTGCCGCCGGCATCCCGGTCGAGGTGGTGCCGGGCATCAGCGCGGCGCAGGGCGCGGCCGGCCGTCTCGCCGTCTCGCTCACCCATCGCGACCATGCGCGCCGGCTGCAATTCGTCACCGCCCATGCCCGCGACGGCCGCCTGCCGCGCGACCTCGACTGGTCCGCGCTCACCGACCCGGCCGCGACCACGGTCGTCTACATGCCCCAGCGCACCTGGGCCGAGCTCGCCACGCAGGCCATCGCCGCCGGGCTCGATCCGGCGACGCCGGCGATCGCGGTGTTCTCGGCCACGCGGCCGGAGGAGCGCCAGGTCCCCGCCACCGTCGGCACGCTGGCGCCGGCGCTGGAGCGGGCGGTCGCGGAAGGCGCGGGCGGGCCGTGCCTCATCCTGTTCGGCCACGCCATCGGCGAGGCCGCCGCCTTCGCCGGCGAGCTCGAACGCGAGGCCCTCGCCGCGCTCGCCTGAACCACTGCGCGTAACCTGCCGCGCCTGAACCGGCGGACCGGCCTCAGTCGGCCGGGGCGAAGCCGATCCGCGCTTCCAGCTTCTCGTAGAGCGGGTTCTCGGCCGCGAACACATAGTCGAGCGGGCCGACCGAGACCGTCGCCGCCCCCTTCTCGCGCAGGAACACGGCGAGCGCGTGCAGCGTGTCGGGCGGGCAGTGCAGCGTCACCATCCCCGACGAGGTCGGCGCCCCGAACGGCGCCACCGCCCCGAAGCGGCGCACCGCCTCCTGCACGATCGCGCTGTCACAGGCGGAAAAGCGCGTCTTCACCTCGCGCATGGTGGCCGCGCGCTTGGCTGCCGTCACCCGGTCGAGCAGCGCCCGCGCCGCCGCACGCGCCGCCGGGCTCCAGTCGGCGTGGAGCGAGGCGACGAGGTTCGCCTCCGAGCGCAGCATCACCCCGTCCTCAATCACCTTCAGCGCATTGGCCGCCAGCGTCGAGCCGGTGGTGGTGATGTCGACGATCAGCTCCGCCGTCCCCGCCGCCGGCGTGCCCTCGGTGGCGCCGAGACTCTCGACGATGCGGTAGTCGACGATGCCGTGGCGGGCGAAGAAGGCGCGCGTCAGGTTGAGGTACTTGGTCGCCACCCGCACCCGCCGCCCGCGGCTGGCGTGGAAATGGGTCGCCACGTCGTCGAGGTCGCGCATGGTGCGCACGTCGATCCAGGCCTGCGGCACCGCGACCACGACATTGGCGAAGCCGAAGCCGAGCCCTTCCACCAGCAGCACCTTGGCGTCGGCGTCGGCGATGGTCTCGCGCACCAGGTCCTCGCCGGTGACGCCGAGATGTACCGCGCCCGAGGCGAGCTGGCTGGCGATCTCGGAGGCGGAGAGATACGCCACCTCCACGCCTTCCACGCCCGACAGCGTGCCGCGATAGTCCCGCGCCCCGCGCGACTGGGTGAGGTTCATTCCCGCCCGCGCGAAGAACGCACTCGCATTCTCCTGCAGCCGGCCCTTGGAGGGCACGGCGACGACGAGCGATGATGCCTGTGCGCTCATCTCCGCCCCCTCATATGCGTGCTTCGGCGGCGTCGAGCCGGCCGAGCCAGACCGCGAAACCCACCGCCGGCACCGGGTCCGGCGCGCCGAGCCGGGCGAGCAGCCCGTCATAGCGCCCGCCCGCCACCAGCGGCGCGCCTTCGCCGTTCTCGTGCAGTTCGAACACCATGCCGGAATAGTAGTCGAGCGGCCGGCCGAAGGCGGCGGCGAAGCGCAATCGCTCCGGCGCCACGCCCTGCGCGGCGATGAAGTTGGTGCGGCTCTCGAACGAATCGAGCGCCGAAGCGAGGTCGAGCCCCGCCTCGTCGGCAAGCGCGCGCAGCGCCCGCGCCGCCGTGTCCGGGTCGCCGGCGATCGAGAGGTAGCGCTCGATCACGGCCACCTTCTCCGGCGCCAGCCCTTCCGCGTCGCCCGGCGCCGCCTGCTCGAGGAAGCGCTCGGCGATCTCCGGCACGGTGCGCCCGCCCACGGTCGAGATGCCGGCGATGGAGAGCAGGTCCGTCACCAGCGCGTGCGCCGCCGCCGGGTCGGAGCCGGCGAAGGCGGAGAGCACGCCGGCATAGGCGCCCGCGCCGCTGCCGCCCGGTCGCGCCTTGAGCGCGGCGAGGTCGGCACCGAGATCGCCCGAGCGCGCGAAATCCTTGATCAGGCGCCGCCGCCAGCCCGGCGGCAGATGCAGCGCGTCGAGCAGGGTGGCGAACAGCCCGGCATCGCCGAGCCGGATGGTGGGGTCGATCACCCCCCACAGCGCCGCCGTCTCCAGCCCCAGCGCCAGCAATTCGGCATCCGCCGCCTCGCGGTCGGCGCGGCCGAAGGATTCGACGCCCGCCTGCAGCAGCTCGCCATTGGCGACGTCGGAGCGGAACACCGGGCCGAGATAGGCGAAGTCGCGCGGCTGGGCGGCGCCGTCGGCGATGTATTGCCGGCACACCGGCAGCGTCAGGTCCGGCCTGAGGCACAGTTCGCGCCCGTCCGGGTCGGTGGTGATGAACATGGTGCGCCGCATCTCCTCGCCGGACAGGTCGAGGAAGGCATCGGCGGGCTGCAGCACCGGCGGCTCGACGCGCGCGAAGCCGGCCCGCGCATAGAGCGCGAGCAGTTCCTCGGCGTGGTTCGTCGCGGAGAGCATGGAACGGGGTCTCGGCTCGTGGGTCGTGGATCTCGGACGTGGGTCTCGAACGCGGCGCCGGGGGCGTTCCCGGCCTGACGGATCTTCGGGCCTGACGGCGCGGTATGTCCGTCGGGCAGCGCGCTTCTAGCAAAGGGGGGCGGCGGGGTCCATGCGCACGGCCGTCCGGCAGTGCCTGCGTAGCGATCGGCCCCGCGCGGCGGCCTCAGCCCAGCGCCGCGCCGTGCGGGACGCCGTGATGGTCCAGCACCTCGATCACCTTCGCGACCAGCTCGTCCTCGGCGCAGGCGAACTGCGCCGGCCGGCTCTCGCGCCATTCGGCGTTGTCGGTGATGGCGGCGGCGGCCTTGGCGCCCTCGATCAGGTCCTTGATCTGCACCTGTCCCGCGGCGCGCTCGTCCGAGCCCTGGATGACGACGCAGGGGCTGTTGCGCCGGTCGGCATATTTGAACTGGTTGCCGAGGTTCTTCGGGTTGCCGAGATACATCTCGGCCCGGATGCCGGCCTGCCGGAGCCTGGCGACGAGGCCCATGTAGTGCGCGACCTCGTCGCGGTCCATCACCACCACGACGACCGGGCCGTAGTCGGGCGCGGCCTCTGCGCCCTTCAGGTAGGACAGGGCCGAGGCAAGGCGCGAGACGCCGATGGAAAAGCCGGTCGCCGGCACGGGTTCCGAGCGGAACCGCCCGACCAGCCCGTCATAGCGCCCGCCCCCGCCCACCGAACCGAACCGCACAGGGCGGCCCTTCTCGTCCGCGACCTGGAAGGTCAGCTCGGCCTCGAAGACCGGGCCGGTGTAGTATTCGAGCCCACGCACGACGGAGGGGTCGATGCGGATGCGCTCGCGCCCATAACCCGCTGCTTCCACAAGCTGAGCGATTTCTCCCAGTTCTTCGATACCCTGTCGAGACGTCGTGTAGTTGCCGAAAGAATTCACCAAGCCGTCGATGATGCCCTTGTTGCTCTCGACGAAATGCGATGCATCGCCCTGCTCGGTTCGATATGTCGCGATCTCATAGCCTGCAGCGCCAGCCTCGGCAGTGCGTCCTGTCACATCTTCGAGGGGTGTGAACTCGCCAGATTGCAGGGCAACGAAGCTAATGACGGTATCGATATTTTCCGCATCCAGCCCCGCGCCCTTGGTGAAGTCGCCGCTCTTGGCTTCCGGGTTCTCCCACCGGCCTTCGCCGAGCAGGTCGCGCACGCCCTCGATGCCGACCTTGTCGAACTTGTCGATCGCCCGCAGCACCGTCAGCCGGCGCCCGGCATTCTCCTGGCCGCCGAGGCCGATGGCCTCCAGCACGCCGTCGAGCACCTTGCGGTTGTTGACCTTGATCACATAGTCGCCGCGCTTGATGCCCAGCGCCTCCAGCGTGTCCGCCGCCATCATGCAGATCTCGGCATCCGCCGCGACGGTCGGCGCGCCCACCGTGTCGGCGTCGAACTGCATGAACTGGCGGAAACGGCCCGGGCCCGGCTTCTCGTTGCGGAACACCCAGCCCGCCCGGTAGGAGCGGAACGGCTTGGCCAGCCGGTCGAAATTCTCCGCCACATGGCGGGCGAGCGGGGCGGTCAGGTCGTAGCGCAGCGACAGCCACTGCTCGTCGTCGTCCTGGAACGAGAACACACCCTCGTTCGGCCGGTCCTGGTCGGGCAGGAACTTGCCGAGCGCGTCGGTGTACTCGACGAACGGCGTCTCCAGCGCCTCGAAGCCGTAGAGCTCGTAGACCTTGCGGATGGTCTCCAGCATGGACCGCGTGCCGGCGAGCTCGGCCGGGCCGCGATCGGCGAAGCCGCGCGGCGTGCGGGCCTTCAGTCGGCTGGTCTTGTCCTTGGCCATGATGGGCGTCGTTCCTGCGGGCGTTCGTGGGAAAGTCTCGGTCGGCGCGGGTTTAGTTGATGGCTGGCCAACCAGCAACCACCGCCCGTCTCGCGAGCCCGTCGAACCGGCCGCCGTCAGTCGAACAATTCGGCCACCGCCTCCTCGGCGATGGCGAAGCCGGTCGAGGCGCCGGTGCCGCTCGTCACCACGACGAGGCGGATCGCCGGGTCGGGCCGGTCGATGAAGGCGAGCCGGTCCGGCGCGGAGGCATAGGTGCCGGTCCAGCGCTCCACCACCCGCTCCGGCCCGGCCCCGAACAGCGCCGCATATTCGTCGAGGATCAGCTCGTCGACACGGGCCGACGCGAACGGGTCGGGCGTCGGCGCATAGTGATGGCTGTCGCCGATGACGAGCGAGCCGTCGGCCGACTGCACCACGATCAGGTGCACGCCGTTGGCGAGGTGCTCGCCCTGCTCGGCCGCGAGCCGCCGCTTCAGCGGCTCGGCCTCGGGGAACTCGGCATAGCCGAGATAGCGCGCCAGCGAGAGATCGGTCATCACCGCGCCGGGCAGCCGCCCCAGCCGCGGGTCCGCGACCCGCAGCATGTGCAGCTTGCAGCGGGTGAGGCCGTAGGGCTTGAAGCGTTCGCCGAGCAGGCTGTGGAAGTCGTCGCCCGGCGCCACCACGAGGCGCGCGGCGTGCACCGGCCCGCCCGAAGTGTCGATCCGCCCCGGCTCGATCCCGGTCACCGCGGTCTCGCGGCGGAAGACGACGCCCTCGCTCTCCAGCCAGGCGGCGAGCTTCGGGATCGCCTCACGCGATTCGACCCGCAGGTCGCGCGGGCTCCACATCCCGCCCGTCACGCTACCCTCCAGCGCCGGCAGGCGGGCGCGGACCTCAACGGGTGAGAGGCGCGCGCAGCCCTCCCCCATCTCGCTCGCGAGGAAGGCGTCGAGCACCGGCAGCGCCTCCGACCGGCGCACCGCGACGAGCAGCCCGCGATGGACGATGTCGATGCCGGCCTTGGGCGCCACCTCGGCCCAGATGTCGCGCGTGCGCATGGCCCGGCGCCAGCACTCGCCGCGCTGCTGGCCGGTCACGGTGACGAAGCCGAAATTGCGCACCGAGGCGCCGTTGGCGCGCGCGTCGCGGTCGACCACCACCACGCGCAGCCCGCGCCGGAGCGCCGCCAGCGCGTGGCCGAGGCCGACGACGCCCGCGCCGACGATGGCAAGATCGAAGCGGTCCGACATGGGTGATCCGATGACGCGTGCGGAAGGGTGGAGAGCGGAAGGCGCGGGCCGGTGGGCTCAGTCCGCCGCGGCGGAGGATTTGGGGATCGGCAGGCCGGCGTCGGCGAGGTCGTTCGCCACCCGGAGCGCCACCGACGGATCGGGGAAGAAGCGCTCGATCATCAGCTTGGGCTCGGTGCGCCAGGCGGGCGCGATCTCCACCAGCTTGCGCAGGTCCGACTGCGCCGCCTCGCGCTCGCCCGCCATGTTGCTGGCCAGCGCCCGCGCCAGCAGGCCGGGCGCGTAGCCGTCGCCCATGAGCTGGTCGGCGGCGGAGGCCGCGCCCGGCGCGTCGCCGCGCAGATAGGCCGCGATCACCCGGTAGAAGTCGACCCAGGGCGGCATGCCCGGCGCGGCCTGGGTCGCGCTGGCGAGCATCTTCTCGCCGCGCTCGACCTCGCCGAACGCGATCAGCCGCCCGGCGAAATCCGCCAGCACGTCCATGTCGTAGGGGTTGAGCGCCAGCGAGGTCTGGCCGGAGGCGATCGCCGCCGAGCGCTCGCCGCGGAAGAAGTGCACGTCCATCAGCACGCGCTGGGCGAAGGCGCTGGTCGGCTCCAGCTCGACCGCCTGCTCGGCGGCGGCCAGCGCGCGGTCCAGCACCGGCTGGTCGGAGCGCGGCTCAACCCCGGTACGGATCTCGTCGAGGTCGAGCTCGGCCAGCAGCGCGTAGCCCAGCGCGAAGGTGCTGTCGGCGGCGACGGAGCGCTCGAGGCACTGCCGCGCCCGGCGATGCTCGGCCGGCAGATAGCTGCGCCAGTAGGAATAGGCGTCGAGCACGCAGCCATACGGGCCCGCCTTGTCCGGCCCGCCGGAGGCGGTGACCCGCGCCCGCGCCCGGGCCTGGATCACGCCATAGGGCTCGGCGATGGCGGCCATGATGTCGCGCACCAGCGCCACCTCGGTCGCGGAAGGGTCCCCACCCGGCTTCAGGCTGTCGAACTCGCGCGACCACACGATGGTCCCGTCACACAGGTCCGAGAGCCGCAGCAGCACCGACATGCTGCCGTCCTCGTGATTCTCCACCAGCCCGCCGAGCGCGAAGGCCGAATAGGGCGAAACGCCCGCGCTGCCGCAGCTCACCACCGGGTGGACCTCGGGGCTCGCGAGCACGTCGAGCATGTCGAAGCGCGCCAGCGCATCGCGCACCCGCACCTCGATCGCCCGCGCGGTGAACTCGCCGCTGGTGACGACCCCGGCGCTGCGGGTGATCTCGCTCGGCGGCAGCGGCGCGCCGCCGGTGGAATCGAACGGGCGCACCTCCACCATCGGCATGCCGAGCCGATTGGCACGCTCGATCGGGCGCAGGGCGATGCTCGACACCAGCGCCCGCCAGGCGACCGGCTCCACAGTCTCGATCACGATGCCCGCCAGCACCACCGCCACAAGCAGCACCAGCGCGCCGGCGACGAAGCCGCGCAGGCTCCAGCGGCGTCCGGCATCGGCGGGAACCAGCACCACCGGCTCGCCCTCGCCCGGACCGGCCGGCTGGGACGCGGGCTCGGCCGTGCCGGGCACGGGGGCCGCGCCCCCGGCATCGCTCGGCCGGCGCGGCGTGAACTGCGGCACGTAGCTGCCGCGCGGCACCACGATCTCGATCTCGTCATTGGCGCCGGCGCCGGCATAGTAGCGCTCCAGCGCCCGGCGCAGGCGCGTCGCCTCCACCCGCACGATCGGGTCGGCCTGCGGATCGAAGGAGGCGTCGCGCCCCAGCGCCTCGACCGCGATCGTGTAGCCCTTGATCGCGTCGCGGCGCCCTTCCAGCGTCGCCTCCACCACGAAACGCAGGATGTTGGAGAGCTGCGGCGAGGAGCTCAGCTCCTCGGAGTCCAGCACGCTGGCGAGGGCACGCCGAACCTGCTCGGGCGGCACGGCATCCGCCGCCGCGTCGGTCGAAACCGGCACGTCGTCCGACGGTTCGGTGTTCGTGCTGTCGAGCACTCGGCGGTCCTCTCGCGGCGGCCGACGGAATGCGCTTCCGCGAACGGCCTGTCAAAAAACCTAACGCTAGGTGACTCTAGCACGGCTTGCGGCGAGTTGATGGCCGCTCGCGCCCTTCGAGGTCAAGCCGCCCGTGAGGTGGAAAGCGCGGCCGGCCCATGACATAGAAGGGATCGTGATCACATCATCACAATTTCTCGTAAGCGTATCGATGCTCACGCATTGTACATGACTAAAATCACGGCCCCGTCCAGCGAGCACTTCCCCGGAGACCGATCATGTCCGTCGCCTATGATTTCGATGCCGTCAGCACCACGACGCCGAACGACCTCGAAGCCTTCTGGATGGGTTTCACCGCGAACCGCGCCTTCAAGGCCCGCCCGCGCATGGTCGCGCGCGCCAAGGACATGCACTATTTCACCCCCGAGGGCCGGCCGATCCTCGACGGCTCGGCGGGCCTGTGGTGCGCCAATGCCGGCCACGGCCGCGACCCGATCGTGCAGGCGATCCAGAAGCAGGCGGCCGAGCTCGACTTCGCGCCGACCTTCCAGTTCGGCCACCCGACCGCCTTCCGCGTCGCCTCGCGCATCGCCGAACTGGCCCCCGGCGATCTCGATCATGTGTTCTTCTGCAATTCCGGTTCGGAAGCCGACGACACCGCGCTGAAGATCGCCCTCGCCTATCACGCCCTCAAGGGGCAGGCGACGCGCACCCGCCTCATCGGCCGCGAGCGCGGCTATCACGGCGTCGGCTTCGGCGGCACCTCGGTCGGCGGCATCTCGCCCAACCGCCGCTTCTTCGGCAGCCTGCTGCCCGGCGTCGACCACCTGCCCTCGACCTATGACCGCGAGAAGCAGGCCTTCTCCAAGGGCGAGCCGGAATGGGGCGCCGAGCGGGCCGAGGCGCTGGAGGGGCTCGTCGCGCTGCACGACGCCCAGACCATCGCCGCCGTCATCGTCGAGCCGATGGCCGGCTCCACCGGCGGACTTCCCGCGCCCAAGGGCTATCTCAAGCGCCTGCGCGAGATCTGCGACAAATACGGCATCCTGCTGATCTTCGACGAGGTCATCACCGGCTTCGGCCGCCTCGGCTTCCCCTTCGCCGCCGAGCGCTACGGCGTGGTGCCGGACATGATCGCCTTCGCCAAGGGCGTCACCTCCGGCACGGTGCCGATGGGCGGCGTGATCGTGCGCAAGGACATCTACGACACCTTCATGAACGGCCCCGAGCACGTCATCGAGCTGTTCCACGGCTACACCTATTCGGGCCACCCGCTGGCCTGCGCCGCCTCGCTCGCCACGCTCGACCTCTATCGCGACGAGGGCCTGTTCGAGCGCGCCCGCGCCATCGAGCCGATCTTCGCCGACGCGGTGATGAGCCTGAAGGGCAAGCCCGGCATCCTCGACATCCGCACGGTCGGCCTCGTCGCCGCCTTCGACATGGCACCGAGCGCCGAGGGCGTGGGCAAGCGCGGCTTCAAGGCGATGGAAGTGGGCTTTCACGACAACGGCATCATGTTCCGCGTCACCGGCGACACCATCGCCGTCAGCCCGCCGCTGATCATCAGCGAGAGCCAGATCGGCGAGATCGTCGACAAGCTGAGCAAGACCATCGACGCGGTGATGTGAGGGCGCCGCCTCCGCGACGAGGGGGCGGGGCCTCGCGGTGCCGCCCCCGATTCTGCTATCTGCAGGCGCCATGCGCGCCTTCGACACCACCCTCCCCATCGACGATGCCCTGCCGGCGCTGACGGACGCCCTCGCGGCCGGCACGCGCGCTGTGCTGGTCGCCCCGCCGGGCGCGGGCAAGACCACCCGCGTGCCGCTGGCGCTGCTCGACGAGCCGTGGGTGGCGGGGGGCAAGATCCTGGTGCTGGAGCCGCGGCGCCTCGCCGCCCGCACCGCCGCCGAGCGCATGGCTGCGACCCTCGGCGAGAGCGCCGGCGCCACGGTCGGTTACCGCGCCCGCTTCGGCTCCAAGGTCGGCCGGACCACCCGCATCGAGGTGATCACCGAGGGCATCTTCACCCGCATGGTGCTCGACGATCCCGAGCTTTCGGGCATCGCCGCGGTACTGTTCGACGAGTTCCACGAGCGCAGCCTCGACGCCGATCTCGGCCTCGCCCTCGCGCTCGACGCGCAGGGCGCGCTGCGCGAGGATCTGCGCCTCCTCGTCATGTCGGCGACGCTGGACGGCGCGCGCGTGGCCGGCCTGCTCGGCAAGGCACCCGTGGTCGAGAGCCTCGGCCGCCTGTTTCCGGTTGCGACCCGCTATCTCGGGCGCGAGCCCGGGCGCCCGGTGGAGCGGCAGATGGCCGACGCCATCCTGCGCGCGCTCGCCGCCGAGGAAGGCTCGATCCTCGCCTTCCTGCCCGGCGCGGCGGAAATCCGCCGCACCGAGCGCCTGCTGCGCGAGGCGGTGCGCGATCCCGCGGTCGAGATCGCCCCGCTGTTCGGCGCCATGGACCCGCGCGAGCAGGACCGCGCCATCTCCCCCGCCCCGCCGGGCCGGCGCAAGGTCGTGCTCGCCACCTCGATCGCCGAGACCAGCCTCACCATCGAAGGCGTGCGCGTGGTGGTGGACAGCGGCCTTGCCCGCCTGCCGCGCTTCGCCCCCGGCGTCGGCCTCACCCGGCTGGTGACGGCCCGCGTCTCCCGCGCCGCCGCCGACCAGCGGCGCGGCCGCGCCGGGCGCACCGGTCCGGGCGCCTGCTGGCGGCTGTGGAGCGAGCCGGAAACGGCGAGCCTGCCGGCCTTCGCGCCGCCGGAAATCCTCGCCGCCGACCTGTCGCGCCTCGTCCTCGACCTCGCGGTGTGGGGCGTACGCGATCCCGCGAGCCTTGCCTTCCTCGACCCGCCCCCCGCCCCGGCGGTGAACGAGGCCCGCGCCCTGCTGCGCGAGCTCGGCGCCCTCGATGCCGACGGCCGCGTCAGCGCCGCCGGCCGCGCCATGGCCCGGCTGCCGCTGGAGCCGCGCCTCGCCCGGATGGTGATCGAGGGTGCCCGGCGCGGCGCGGCGGAAAGCGCCGCGATGATCGCCGCCATCGTCGGCGAGCGGGGCCTCGGCGGGGATTCGCCCGACCTCCTCCATCGCCTCGACGACCTCCGGCGCGAGCGCTCGCGCCGCGTCGAGGAGGTGCGCCGGCAGGCGACCGGCTGGGCGCGCGAGGCGGAACGGCTCGCCGGCCCTGTCGACCGCGAGGCGTCCCCGCCATCCGCCGCCGCGCTGCTGGCGCTCGCCTTCCCCGACCGCATCGCCCGCGCGCGCGGCGACGGGCGCCGCTTCGTGCTGGCCAATGGCCGCGGTGCCGCGCTCGACCCGGCCTCGTCGCTGGCGAGGGCGCGCTTTCTCGCCGTCGGCGAGGTGGCGGGCGAGGCGGAGGAAGCACGCATCCTGCTCGCCGCCGAGCTGGACGAGGCCGAGATCGAGAGCACGTTCGGCTACCTTATCGAGGAAACGGTCGAGACCAGCCTCGATCCCGCCTCGGGTGCGCTGCGCGCCCGCCGCCTGCGCCGCCTCGGCAGCCTCGTCCTTGCCGAGCGCACCGCGCCGCTGGCACCGGGCCCGGAGACCGCGCTCGCTCTGGCAAGGGCCGCCGCCGCGCGCGGGCTGGAGCGGCTCGGCTGGTCGAACCACCAGCGCCAATGGCTCGACCGGGTGCGCTTCCTCCATGCGAGCGCCCCCGACATCTGGCCGGACCTCTCGCCGGAGCGGCTCGCCGCCACCGCCGACGACTGGCTCGCCCCGGCGCTCGAAGGGGCGACCTCGCTCGGCGCGATCGACGCCGACCGGCTCGGCCAGGCGCTGGCGGGGCTGCTGCCCTGGGACCTCGCGCGTCGGCTGGAAGAAGAGGCGCCGACCCATGTCGAGGTCCCCACCGGCTCGCGCCTGCCGATCGACTACGCCGCCGAGGGCGGCCCGCTGCTCGCCGTGCGCGTGCAGGAACTGTTCGGGCTGAAGACCCATCCGGCGATCGCCCATGGCCGGGTGCCGCTGACCCTCTCCCTGCTCTCGCCCGCGCACCGGCCGATCCAGGTCACGCGGGACCTGCCCGCCTTCTGGGCCGGGTCATGGGCCGATGTGCGCGCGCAGATGCGCGGGCGCTACCCGAGGCACCCCTGGCCGGAAGACCCGGCCAATGCCGAGCCAACCCGCCGCGCCAAACCGCGCAGCTGAACCCTGCCGCGCGGCCGAGCCCTGTCGCGCGGCCAGCCCTGCCGCGCGGACCCGTCGGCCGGGCCTTTCCGCTCGCGCCTGGCACCTTGCTACCCCTTGTCCGTAAAGCATTAACCACGGGTCGAGAGTCCGAAAGGTGACGCTGCGCTTTAACGCGTGGTCAACATCTGCGGCCCAAGGTGTCAGCACAATAAAATCTGTCTTCAGGCAGATCGGATGCAGAAAAGCGCAAGCAGAGAACGGATCATGAGAGAGCTGGTGGAAAGGGAGCTGGTTGATGGCCGTCTGGCCGGCCGCCGTCCGGCCTATGGCCGGCGCACCGCGGTCGCCCGCCGCCCGCACGGCACCGGTCTCGAATACGGCCTGATCGCCGCCGCCCTCGCGGTCGCCATCGTCACCGTCGTCGCCGGGCTCGGCGCCCGCTATGGCGGCGCGCCAGACACCACCCCCCCGGCCATCGCCGGCGCCGTGCAGCACGCCATCGACTGAGGCGCGCCCGCGCGCGCGGTTCAGCCGGCCAGCGGCGCCCGCCGGCGCGGCGTGACGGCGCGGCTCACCAGCAGCTTGTCGACGCGCCTACCGTCCATGTCGACCACCTCGAACCGCCAGCCCATCGCCTCGAAGCACGACCCCTCCTGGGGCAGCGCCTTCATCTCGTGCAGCACATAGCCGGCGGCGGTGTGGAAGCCGGCATCAGGCGGCACGCGGATCGCCAGCGCCTCGGCGAGTTCGTCGATCGGCGTCGCACCGGCCACCAGATAGCTGCCGTCGGCCCGCTCCACCACGTGAGGGCTCACCTGCCCCGCCTCGTCCAGCACCACCGTGCCAGCGATCGCGTCGAGCAGGTCGGCCGGCGTCAATATGCCGACCATCGAGCCATATTCGTCGACCACCAGCGCCAGCGGCGATTCCGCGTGGCGCAGCGACTTCATGGCGTCGAGCGCCCCGGCCGTCTCCACCAGCACCGCCGCCGGCTTGACGTATTGGCGCGGGTCCGGCGTCTCGCCGTTCAGATAGGCCTCGAGCAGGTCGCGTATGTCGATCACGCCGACGCTCTCGTCCGGCGTGCCCTCGCAGGCGGGCATGCGGGTATGGCTGGTCTCGCGGATCGTCTGGCGGACGGTCTCGGGGTCGTCATTGAGGTCGATCCAGTCGACATCGGTGCGCGGCGTCATCACCGCGCGCACCGGGCGGTCGGCGAGCCGCATCACGCCGGCAATCATGCGCCGCTCGTCCGGGTCGATCACGCCGGCCGTCTCAGCTTCGGCGACGATGGCGCGGATCTCCTCGTCCGAGACCTTGCTTTCCTCGTGGCTGCCGGTCTCGCCGAGCAGGCGCAGCACCATCCGCGAGGACAGGTCGAGCAGCCAGACCGCCGGCGCGGCGATGCGCGAGAGCAGCATCATGCTGGGCGCGACGAGGCTCGCCAGCCGCTCCGGGCTCTGCAGCGCGAGGCGTTTGGGGATCAGCTCGCCGACGATCAGCGAAACATAGGTGATCGCCGCCACCACCAGCGAGTAGCCGAGCCCGCCGGCCATGCCCGGCGACACGCCGTGCTGGCGCAGCCATTCGCCCAGCATGTCGCCGAGCGTGGCACCGGAGAAGGCGCCGGCCAGGATGCCGATCAGCGTGATGCCGATCTGCACCGTGGAGAGGAAGCGTCCGGGATCGCCCGCCAGCGCCAGCGCGATGCGCGCACCGTGCGAGCCGCCATCGGCCATGGCGCGCAGCCGGGCGGGACGGGCGGAGACGACGGAAAGCTCGGCCATGGCGAGGGCGCCGTTGATCAGCACGAGCAGCAGGACGACGGCGATTTCGAATAGTGGCATCGGGGGATGGGAGCAGCCTCGTTTCGCCATTATGGAGCATGGAGCATGCCTTGGCCATGGCCGGCGCCCGAAGCCGCGCCCGCCGCCCCTCGCGCCGCGTTTGACGCCCGCCCGCCGGACGCCTAAAAGCCGCCGAGCCTTCATTGCGAGCGCGAATTCCGGCATGTCCTTCAACACTTTCGGCCAGCTCTTCCGCGTCACGACCTTCGGCGAGAGCCATGGGCCGGCGATCGGCGGCGTGGTGGACGGCTGCCCGCCCGGCATCCGCTTCCGGCTGGAGGACATCCAGGCCGCGCTCGACCGCCGTCGCCCCGGCCAGTCGCGCTTCACCACCCAGCGCCGCGAGCCGGACCAGGTGAAGGTGCTCTCCGGCACGATCGAGGACGAGGACGGCGTGCTCACCACCACCGGCACGCCGGTCGCGCTGCTGATCGAGAATGTCGACCAGCGCTCGAAGGACTATGCGGCGATTTCCGAGAGCTACCGGCCCGGCCATGCCGACTATGTCTATGACCGCAAATACGGCCTGCGCGACCATCGCGGCGGCGGGCGCTCCTCGGCCCGCGAGACGGCGGTCCGCGTCGCCGCGGGCGCGCTCGCTTCCAGGGTGTTGGCCGGCGTCACCGTGCGCGGCGCGCTGGTGCAGATGGGCGAGATCTTCATCGACCGCTCGCGCTGGGACTGGGACGAGATCGACCGCAACCCGTTCTTCTGCCCGGATGCGGACGCGGCACAGGCGATGGCGGAATATCTCGACGCGATCCGCAAGTCCGGCTCCTCGGTCGGGGCGGTGATCGAGATCGTCGCCGAGGGCGTCCCGCCCGGCCTCGGCGCGCCGGTCTACGGCAAGCTCGACGCGGACCTCGCGGCCGCCTTCATGAGCATCAACGCGGTCAAGGGCGTCGAGATCGGCGAGGGCTTCGCCAGCGCCGGCCTCACGGGCGAGGCCAATGCCGACGAGATGCGAATGGGCAATGACGGGTCGCCGCTGTTCCTGTCGAACCATGCCGGCGGCGTTCTCGGCGGCATTTCCACCGGGCAGCCGGTGGTGGCGCGCTTCGCGGTCAAGCCCACCTCCTCCATCCTCACCCCGCGCCAGACCGTGACCCGGCACGGCGAGAACGCCGAGATCGTCACCAAGGGGCGGCACGACCCCTGCGTCGGCATCCGCGCGGTGCCGGTGGGCGAGGCGATGATGGCCTGCGTCCTCGCCGACCATGTGCTGCGTGCGCGGGCGCAGGTGTCCCCGCCGCCGGCCTGGCCGTTTCCGCGCTGATTCCGTTCCGCGCCTTACCGCAATTTCAGTATTGCTGAAAAATCTTCGCAGGTTTCATTGCGGCCGAACCTCGCCGGTCCTAACATGCCGGCATGAAGCTCGCGGACTGGCTCACCCTGACCGGCACGACCCGCAGCGCCTTCGCGCGCGCCGTCGGCCTGTCGCCGGCGAGCATCACCGCTCTGTGCAACGACGAACGACCCTGGATTTCCCGGGAGGCCGGCTCGCGCATCGTCGCGGCGACCGGCGGCGCGGTGACGCCGAATGACTTCCTGGGGCTCGAAGGCGTAGAGGTGGCTAACATGACCGACAATCTGCAGTCCCGCGTCGAAGCGGCGATCGAGGCCTTCGCGCGCGGCGACATGCTGGTCGTCACCGACGACGACGACCGCGAGAACGAGGGCGACCTCATCCTTTCCGCCATGCACGCCACGCCGGAGAAGCTCGCCTTCATCGTCCGCCACACCTCGGGCATCGTCTGCACGCCGATCACGCTCGAGCACGCCAAGCGGCTGCGGCTCAGCCCGATGGTGACCGACAACGACGCGCCGCACGCCACCGCCTTCACCATCTCGGTCGACTACCGCCACGGCACGACCACCGGCATTTCCGCCGAGGACCGCACCGCCACCGTGCGCGCGCTCGCCAACCCGAACGCCGGCGCGGCCGACTTCGTGCGCCCGGGGCACATCTTCCCGCTGATCGCGCGCGAGGGCGGCGTGCTGATGCGCTCGGGCCATACCGAGGCTGCAGTCGACCTGTGCCGGCTCGCCAATGTCGAGCCGGTCGGCGTGATCTGCGAGCTGGTGAACGACGACGGCACCGTGATGCGCGGGCCGAAGGTCGCCGACTTCGCCAGCGAGCACGCGCTGACGCGGATCTCGGTCGCCGACCTCATCGCCTATCGTCAGCTTCGCGAGAAGCTGGTCTCGCGCACCGCCGAATTCGCCGCCCCGACGGTGGTCGGCGAGATGCATGGCATCTCCTACATCACGCCGTTCGAGCCGGTGAACCACATCGCCCTCGTGCACGGCAAGATCGGCGACGGGCGCGACGTGCTGGTCCGGCTCCACCGCGCCGACCCGATCGGCGACGTGTTCACCGGCGGCAAGGCGATCCGCGCCTCGCTGGAGCGCATCAAGGCCGAGGGCCGCGGCGTGCTGGTCTATCTGCGCGACGGCACGGCGGGCGTTCCCGTCACGGCGGTGGGCGGCGACGAGAAGATGGAGAGCGCCCGGCTGCGCGACGAGAACTGGCGCGAGGTGGGGCTCGGCGCCCAGATCCTGCGCGACCTCGGCATCTCCTCGATCCGTCTCCTCGCCTCGCGCGCCCGCACCTATGTCGGCGTGGCCGGCTTCGGCATCGAGATCACCGGCACCGAAACGCTGGACGTCTAGGCCCGCCTACCCCGGTAGCGACGCTCACGCGAATGGCATCGCGCGCGGCGCCCTGCCTGCAATTTCGCCTTTCTGGCCGCCGCGCAGCCGTGCCACCATTATTGTGACGCGTCTCTGACACGTCGAGGTCCCGTCACCGACGGAGGTCGCGATGTCGTGCGTGCGCCTTTTCCAGGTTGCGTTTGCGTTGCTCGCGGGTGCGCTGGCCAGTTCCGGCGCCTGGGCGGACGAACCCGTCGACGTCGAGCTGGTGCTCGCGGTCGACGTCTCCTACTCGATGGATCTCGACGAGCTCGCCCTCCAGCGGGACGGCTACATCAAGGCCGTGACCTCCCCCGAGTTCCTCAATGCGCTCAAGCTCGGCCCGAACGGGCGGGTGGCCATCGCCTATGTCGAATGGGCGGGCATCGAGGACCAGAAGGTCGTGGTCGACTGGACCTTCATCAGCAACAAGGCCGAAGCGGAAGCCTTCGCCGCCGCCATCCACGACGCGCCGCTGCGCCGCGTCTACCGCACCTCGATCTCCGGCGCGATGGAGTTCGGCGCCGACCAGATCGAGCATAACGGCATCCGTGGCCTGCGCCGCGTCATCGACATCTCCGGCGACGGCACCAACAACCAGGGGCCGATGGTCGAGCCGACGCGCGACGACCTCGTCTCGCGCGGCATCACCATCAACGGCCTGCCGCTGATGCTGAAGGAGCCCGCCGGCTCCATGCTCGATATCGGCCAGCTCGACGTCTATTACGAGGACTGCGTCATCGGCGGCCCGGGCGCCTTCGTCATCCCGGTGCACGGCACGCACGAATTCGCCGACGCCATCAAGACCAAGCTGGTGCTGGAGATCGCCGGCGTGGTGCCGCCGAAGCGCGAGCTGGTGCAGCACGTGGCCGACAAGCCGCGCATCTCCTGCACCGTCGGCGAGCGCATGTGGATGGAGCGCTGGGGCAACTGAGCGACCGGTCCGTCAGCGCCGGAACACGCCCACCAGCTCCACATGGGGCGAGTAGAGGAACTGGTCGACCGGCGTCACGTGCTCCAGCCGGTAGCCGCCCTCGGTAAGGATCGCGGCATCGCGCGCGAAGCTCGCCGGATCGCAGGAAACCCCGACCACCAGCGGCACGACGCTCGCCGCGAGCTGGCGCGCCTGCGCCTCCGCACCCTGGCGGGGCGGGTCGAACACCACCGCGTCGAAGCCCTTCAGTTCCATCGGCAGCAGCGGCCGCCGGAACAGGTCGCGCGCCTCGGCCGTCACCGGCTTGAGGCCCGACGTCCCGCGCACGGCGCGCAGCAGCGCCTCCACCGCCGGCACCGCGCTCTCATAGGCGGCGACCCGCGCCTCGCCGGCAAGGCGCAGGGCGAAGGTGCCCACGCCCGCGAACAGGTCGGCGATCCGCCGCCGTCCCGTCATCGCCTCCTGCACCAGGGCGGAGAGCACCGCCTCCCCCCGTGCCGTCGCCTGCAGGAAGGAGCCGGGCGGCAGCGTCACCCGCGCGCGGCCCATGGTGACGAGCGGCGGCTCGCGTTGGAGCACCAGCTCGCCATGGCGCGTCAACCGGGCGAGCCCGAGCGTACCGGCCGCTTCCGCGAGCGCCGCGACACGGGCCGGCTTCAGCGGGCCGCTGCCGCGCACGTCGAGATCGAGCCCGGTCTCGGTCGCCGTCACCTGGATGTCGAGCGGCTTGGCGAGCGGGGCCAGCACCTGCGCCACCGCCCAGGCGGCGGAAAGCGCGCCGGCCATGGAAGGCGCGAGGATCGGGCAGGCATCGATGGCGACCACCGCATGGCTGCGCCGCCCGGCGAAGCCGACCGCGAGCAGATCCTCCCCGCGCCTGGCGCTGCCGCCCGGGCTGCGGGCGTGGAACGTCGCGCGGCGGCGCCCCTCGCCATGGGCGGGGACCAGCGGCGCCACGTCCGGCGCCAGCCCGACGCGGGCCAGCGCCTGTGTCACCAGCGTGCGCTTCCACGCCTCATAGGGCTCACGGCTCCAGTGCTGCAGCGCGCAGCCCCCGCACTGGCCGACATGGCGGCAGATCGGTTCGATCCGCTCCGGGCTCGGCTCGACCACCGAGACCAGGCGCGCGCGATCGCCCGCGCGCTCCACCTCCACCAGTTCGCCGGCGAGCGTCAGCGGCACGTAGACCGGCCCTTCCGACGTCGTCGCGACGCCGTCCCCGCGATGGCCGAGATGATCGATGGCGAGCTGCACGCGCTCCGCCTCCGCAAGCCGGCTCATCGTGGCATCTCCCCGCGCCGCGCGACCAGCAGGAACTCCTCATTCCCGTCGCCCCCCGCGATCGGCGAAGCGAGGCGATGGGTCACGCTCCAGCCGAGCTCCGCGAGCACGGCTGCGATCCTGTCCACCGCATCGGCGCGCGCCTGCGCGTCCTTGACGATCCCGCCCTTGGAGAGCCTGTCGCGCCCGACCTCGAACTGGGGCTTCACCAGCGCGACCAGCACGGCTGCGGGCCCGGCATGGGCGAGCGCCGCCGGCAGCACCTGCGCCAGCGAGATGAAGCTGACATCCATGACGATGATGTCTGCCGTCGGCACCGCGCCCGGCGCCAGGGCGCGTATGTCGGTGCCCTCGATCGATACCGCCCGCGCATCGGTGCGCAGCCGCGCGTGAAGCTGGTCGCGCCCGACATCGACCGCATGGACCCGCCGCGCGCCGCGCGCCAGCAGCACCTGCGTGAAGCCGCCGGTCGAGGCGCCGACATCCAGCGCCTCGAGCCCCGTGACGTCGAGCCCTGCCCGGTCGAGCGCGGCCTCGAGCTTCAGGCCCGCGCGCGACACCCACTCATAGGCCTCGCGCGCCTCGATGACGGCGCCGGCAGCGATCATGTCGGAGGCTTTGGCGACCTGTCGCCCGTCCGCGCTCACAAGGCCCGCGGCAATCGCCGCCTGCGCGCGGGCGCGGCTGTCGAACAGGCCGCGCTGCACCAGCACCCGGTCGGCGCGCTGGCGCCCCGTACCGGCCGGTCCGTCCGCCAGCTCGCCGGACATGTCGCCATTCATCCTCGCCGCTCCCGGCGGGGCTCAGCCGCGCAGGAGCGCAAGCGCCGCCGCGTCCTCCGCGCGCCCCAGCGCCGCGAACACGCCGCGCACGATGCCTTCCGCGTCGAGGCCCGCCTCATGAAGCTGGCCCGCGGGGCTCTCATGCTCGATGAACCGGTCCGGCAGGTGAAGCGTGCGCACCTTCAGCCCGCGCTCGAGCGCCCCGACCTCGGCCAGCATGGACAGCACATGGGCGCCGAAGCCGCCGACCGCGCCTTCCTCCACCGTGATCAGCACCTCGTGCGCGCGCGCAAGACGCAGAATCAGGTCGCGGTCGAGCGGCTTGGCGAAGCGCGCATCGGCCACCGTGGTCGAAAGGCCGAAGCCAGCGAGTTGCTCGGCGGCGACCGTGCAGGCGCCGAGCCGCGTGCCGAGCGACAGCAGCGCCACCTTGGAGCCCTCGCGCACGATCCGCCCGCGCCCGATCTCCAGCGGCTGGCCGCGCGCGGGCCGCTCGACGCCGGCACCCTCGCCGCGCGGATAGCGGAAGGCGATCGGACCCTCGTCATAGGCGGCGGCCGTCGCGACCATGTGCATGAGCTCGGCCTCGTCGCTGGCGGCCATCACCACCATGCCCGGCAGCGTCGCCAGCATCGGCACGTCGAAGGCGCCGACATGCGTCGCCCCGTCCGCCCCGACCAGCCCGGCGCGATCGATGGCGAAGCGCACCGGCAGGCGCTGGATGGCGACGTCGTGGACGATCTGGTCGTAGGCGCGCTGCAGGAAGGTCGAGTAGATGGCGCAGAACGGCTTGTAGCCCTCGCTCGCCAGCCCGGCGGCGAAGGTCACCGCGTGCTGCTCGGCGATACCGACGTCGAAGGTCCGGTCCGGGAAATGGTGGCCGAACAGGTCGAGCCCGGTGCCGGCCGGCATGGCGGCGTTGATGGCGACGATGCGCTCGTCGTGCCGCGCCTCCTCGACCAGGCTCTCGGCGAACACGCTGGTATAGGTCGGCGCGTTCGAGGTCGCCTTACGCTGCGTGCCCGTGGCGACGTCGAAGCGCTGCACGCCGTGATACTTGTCGGCCGACTCCTCGGCCGGCGGATAGCCCTTGCCCTTCTGGGTCACGACATGGACCAGGATCGGCCCGGTCTCGGTGTCGCGCACATTGCGCAGGATCGGCAGCAGATGGTCGAGATTGTGCCCGTCGATCGGGCCGACATAGTAGAAGCCGAGCTCCTCGAACAGCGTGCCGCCGGTCCAGAAGCCGCGCGCGAACTCCTCCGCCCGCGCCGCCTGGCGCCCGAAGAACTTCGGCAGATTGCCGGCGAGCTGCTTGGCGGTCTCGCGCAGCGAGCGGTAGGTCCGGCCGGAGATCAGCCGGGCGAGATAGGCCGACATTGCCCCCACCGGCGGGGCGATCGACATGTCGTTGTCGTTCAGGATGACGATGAGCCGCGAATCCATCGCCCCGGCATTGTTCATCGCCTCATAGGCCATGCCGGCCGACATCGCCCCGTCGCCGATCACGCAGACCACGTTGCGCCGCTTCAGCCCGGGATCACGCGCCGTCTCGAGGTCGCGCGCCACCGCCATGCCGAGGCCGGCGGAGATCGAGGTCGAGGAATGGCCGGCGCCGAACGGGTCGTATTCGCTCTCGGCACGGTTGGTGAAGCCGGACAGCCCCCCACCCTGGCGCAGGGTGCGGATGCGCTCGCGCCGCCCGGTCAGGATCTTGTGCGGATAGCACTGGTGGCCGACATCCCAGATCAGCCGGTCATAGGGAGTATCGAAAACGTGATGCAGCGCGACCGTGAGTTCGACCACGCCGAGCCCCGCGCCCAGATGCCCGCCGGTGACGGACACGGCATCGATGGTCTCCTCGCGCAGCTCGGCGGCAAGCTGCTGCAGCCTGTCGTCCGGCAGGTTGCGCAGATCAGCTGGTTCGCGGATCGCATCGAGAAGAGGGGTGGAGGGACGGGTCAATTACGTCTCCGGTCACGTCACGTCGGTCTTAAAGGCAAATGCGGTGCCGCGGACGAAGTTCAATCGCATACACAATGCTTTCTTCAGGTGCAACGCACGCGCGTCCCTGCCGGCCCGCGCCCGCCATGGCTCCGACGCGGTGCCGCACCCCGGTGCGCCCGCCGCAACAGGATGTGGAGACCGCCTGCCGGGCATGCACAAATGTTGGCCTACCGCCACGTCATTGTTTAGAACCGCCGCATGATGAACGTGGCGCCCGAGGGCGTTGATTCAGTGGAACGGGACCCGCAGACCGATGGCGGGAATGGCGGCCGGCGGCTCGTCCTCTTCCTGCCCGGCCACGACCCGACCGACATGGACTATCACCACGACCGCTTCGTCTACCAGGCCGGCCTGTTCGCCGCGCTGTGGGGGGCGCAGGTGGAAGTCTCGCCACGCCTCGACGACGGCACGGGCGTGGCCGCGCGCTGGGACGTGGCCACGCACGGCCCGAACTGGCGCATGCGGACCGACTACCGCATCCTGCGCTGGGACGACATCGTGGTCGCGCTCGACGAGCGATCCGATCCGCGTCGGCTCGTCGGCGGCTTCCGGGGGCTCTGGGAGGTGCTCGTCAGCGGCACGGCGCGGCGCTACATCAAGGCGAGCCCGCGCTACTGGTTCTTCTTCGCCTTTCCCTTCGCCATCGTCGCCCTGTTCGCCGCCGGCGGCATTCTCGCCGGCTGGCTGGCCGGCCATCTCGCCGCCGGCGCGATGCCCTCGCCGCTTCCCCTGCTCGTCGGCCTCGCGGTCGCGGTCGGCGCGTTCTTCGCGCTGTTCCACCGGCCGGGCCGCGACTGGCGCCTGCACCAGGCGCTCGACGACTGGGACCTCGCCCATCACTACCTCCACGACCGCGCGCCCGAGCTCGAGGCGCGGCTGGACCGCTTCGCCGACATCCTGGTCGAGGCGGTGCGCTCGGGCGGACATGACGAGATCCTGCTGGTCGGCCACAGCCTCGGCGCCACGCTCATGCTCGGCGTGATCGAGCGGGCGCTCGCGCGCGAGCCCGGCCTCGCCCGCTCCGGCACGCGGCTGTGCCTTCTCACCTGCGGCGCCACCATCCCCAAGCTCGCGCTGCACCCGAAGGGCGAGAAGGTGCGCGCCGCCGCCCGCCGCGTGGCGACAACCGAGGGGCTGGTCTGGGTCGAGTACCAGGCCCGCCACGACGCCATCAATTTCTACAAGTTCCACCCGGTCACGCTCGCCCGCGCCGATTTCGACGACGAAGCGCCGGTGCAGCCCCTGCTGCGCAACGCCAACATCAAGCGCATGCTGACGCCGGAGAAGCTGCGGCGGCTGCGCTGGCACACCATGCGCATCCACTACCAGTTCCTGCTGGCCAATGAGCGACGGGCCGCCTACGACTACTTCATGTTCGCGCTTGGCCCCATCCCCTTTGCCGAACTCAGCCTCCGGCAGGATGGGCCGATCGGACGGTTCACCGCCGACGGCGCGCTCATCGCCTCAACGACGGACATTCCATGAATCTGCTTGTCGCCGCCAAGATCATCTGGGCCGCCGGTGTGATCGGGTGGTACCTCATCCGCCTGCCCTTCGAACGCCGGGTGAAGCGCGAGCGCGTGGTCGACGCGCGCCATCGCGTGCGCGAACTGGTGCTGCTCTCCTGCTCCACGCTGGGGCTCGGCATCATCCCGCTGCTGTGGGCGACCTCGAAGCTCTTCAACGCCTACAACTATCCCTATTCGCCGTTTCAGCTCGCGCTGGGCACCCTCATCTTCGCGGCCTCGCTCTGGCTGTTCCGCCGGACCCACAAGGACCTCGGCCGCAACTGGTCGGTGACGCTGGAGATCAAGGACACCCACAAGCTGATCACCGAGGGGGTCTACCGCTATGTGCGCCACCCCATGTACTCGGCCTTCTTCCTGTGGGCGCTGGCGCAGGCGGTGCTGATCCCGAACCTCGTCGCCGGCCCGGCCGGGCTGATCGGCTTCGGCATCCTGTACGCCTTCCGCATCGGGCGCGAGGAGGCGATGATGCTCGACACCTTCGGCGACCAGTACCGCGCCTACAGCGCCCGCACCGCGCGGCTCGTGCCCGGCCTGTACTGATCTCCGCCGACCGATCGAGGACGGACCATGCTGGAGCTGAGGCCGAACTGCGAGTGCTGCGACCGCGACCTGCCTCCCGGCTCGCGCGACGCCATGATCTGCACCTTCGAGTGCACCTTCTGCGCCGATTGCGCCGCCGACGTGCTCGGCGGCATCTGCCCCAATTGCAGCGGCGAACTGGTGCGCCGGCCCGTCCGCCCGCCGGCGGCGCTGGCGCGCCATCCCGCCGCCACCGCGCGCACCTTCAATCCCGACTGCCGCAGGAAGCTTTCCGCCTGAGCGCCGTCAGCCGCCGATGAAACGGGCGGCGGCGAATCCTTCCGCCGCGACGCCGGTGCACAGCTCCGACCACTGGCAGCGGGCGCAGGCGCCGCGGATGGTCCCGGCCGCGAAGGCGATGCGCATCGCGCTTACCTGCTCCCTGCCGAGCGGCACGCGCGCCCCGGGCCGAAGCTCCGCGCCCAGCACGGACCGCAGCGCCTCGATCGCCTCGCCATCGCGGGCGGCGATGCGCGGCTTCAGGCAGTGATGGCCGCCTTCCAGCATCGGCGCGCAGATCTCGTCGGGCCCCTCGACCAGCACCGCCTCCTCGCCCGCATTGAGCCGGGCGACGACGCGCTCGTAATGGGCGACGAAGGCGGGGGTGTAGCCCTTGCCGACATAGGTGAGCAGGCACAGGAGGTGATGGGCGCGCAGGCGGACGCTCATGGTGAGCCGCGCCTCGCCGGCTAGTCGCCGTCGAGCGGCTGGGTGCCCGAGGGGCGGCCGTCGGCGCCGAGGGTGATCTTCTCGACCCGTGCCTCGGCGTCCTTCAGCAGCGCGTCGCAGCGTGCCTTGAGCGCCTCGCCGCGCGCATAGAGGCTGATCGATTCCTCGAGCGGCACGTTGCCGCTCTCCAGCTTGGCGACGATCGATTCGAGCTCGGCGAGCGCCCGCTCGAAGCTCATCCCATCAACGTCCGTCATGCTGCCGGTCGCCGGATCGCCGCCCGTCCTGTCACTCATCGCCGTCTCCCGCTGCGAGTCGCGTTCTTATACAGTCTCGCACCCGCCGGTTCGACCCCGGCCCGCCTCACCCGCGCATCAGCGCCGTGACATGGGCCGAGGCGGAGCGCGCCAGCCCTTCGAGGTCGTAGCCGCCTTCCAGCACCGAGACGATGCGGCCGCCGCAATGCTTGTCGGCGAGGTCCATCAGCTTCTTGGTCACCCAGGAGAAGTCGTCCTCGAGCAGGTTGAGCGCGGCGAGCGGATCGCGCGTATGGGCGTCGAAGCCGGCCGAGATGATGATGAGCTCCGGCCCGAACGCCGCGACCCGCGGCAGGATCCGGCTTTCGAACGCCTCGCGGAACTGCACGCCGTCATCGCCCGGCCGCAGCGGCGCGTTGACGATGTTGTCGGTCGTGCCGCGCTCGCCGACCGCGCCGGTGCCCGGGAACAGCGGCATCTGGTGGGTCGAGGCGTAGAGGACGTCGGGATCCGACCAGAAGATCTCCTGCGTGCCGTTGCCGTGATGGACGTCGAAATCGACGATGGCGACGCGCCCCAGCCCGTGCACCGCCCGCGCGTGGCGGGCGGCGATGGCGACGTTGTTGAACAGGCAGAAACCCATCGGCGTGCGCGTCTCGGCGTGGTGCCCGGGCGGGCGCATCGAGACGAACGCGTTCTTCACCTTGCCCGAGAGCACCTCGTCGACCCCGAGCACGGCGCCGCCGACGCCGCGCCAGATCGCCTCGCCGGTGCCGGGCGACATGACGGTGTCGCCATCGATCCGCACCAGCCCCTCGGTCGGCACCGCCGCGTCCAGCGCGTCGAGGAAATCCTCCGGATGCACGCGGATGATGTCCTCGCGCGCGCCGAGCGGCGCCTGCTCGCGGGCGAGATTGGCGAACTTCTCGTCCTCGAACACGCGGTTGAGCACCCGCACGCGGTCCGGCCGTTCGGGATGACCCGCCGGGGTGAGGTGTTCGAGGCAGGCGTCGTGCTGGATGAGAAGGGTGGTCATGGCGTTCCCGGATGCTGCTCTGCGTATCGTTTTGGATGCGGCTATTATCTAGGGCATGGTGGACGATATGCCACGTGCGCCCGCCGAACCAGCCGAAGCCGCCGGCCACGGCGCCTCGCGCCGGGCTTTCCCCAGCCGCGACGCCGGTTGACCTCGCCGCCTCGAAATCCTATTCGACCCCGCCTTGTTGCGGAGAGCAATAGCGTGAACGCGCCCCGTCAGCCGCGGACGACCCGCCTCGTGCCCGCCGATGCGCCCGGCATCGCGCGGGCGGCGCAGCTCATCGCCTCGGGCGGCCTCGTCGCCCTGCCCACGGAGACGGTGTACGGCCTCGCCTGCGACGCCACCGATCCCGTGGCGGTCGCCAGCCTCTACGAGGCGAAGGGGCGCCCGACCTTCAACCCGCTGATCGCCCATGTGCCGGACGTCGACGCCGCGCGGCAGGTCGGGCACCTCACCGCCTCGGCGCAGTTGCTGGCCGACCGCTTCTGGCCCGGCCCGCTGACCCTCATCGTGCCGGCCCGCGAGGGGGCCACCTGCGCGCTCGCGCGCTCGGGGCTTTCGACGGTCGCGATCCGCGTGCCCGGCCACGAGGTGGCGCGCGCCGTGCTGCAGGCCGTGGGGCGGGCCGTCGCGGCGCCGAGCGCAAACCGCTCCGGCCACGTCTCCCCGACCACCGCCGGCCACGTGCTGGCCGATCTCGACGGGCGCATCGATCTCATCCTCGATGCCGGCCCGACCCCGGTCGGGGTGGAATCCACCATCATCGACTGCACCAGCGACACGCTGGTGCTGCTGCGCCCCGGCGGCCTGCCGCGCGAGGCCATCGAGGCGGCGCTCGGCGCTCCGCTCGCCAGCCCCGCCGCGCCCACGGCCGAGACCGCGCCGCTCGCGCCCGGCATGCTGGCCTCGCATTATGCGCCGTCCGTTCCCGTCCGGCTCGGCGCGCGGGAAGTGCGGCCCGGCGAGGCGTTGCTCACCTTCGCCGCCGCGCGCCCGCCCGGCTTCGAGCAGGCGAAGGCGTGCCGCGATCTCAGCCCCTCGGGCGATCTGGTGGAGGCGGCGGCCAACCTGTTCGCGCATCTGCGCGATCTCGAAGCCAGCGGCGCCGATTCCATCGCCGTGGTGCCGCTTCCCCGGCAGGGCCTGGGCGAGGCGATCGCCGACCGGCTGGGCCGCGCCGCCGCGCCCCGCTGACGCCTCATCCTATCCAGAAATGGCCATGCCGGCGCCAATCGACGGCCAAGCGCCGCCGGCATTAACCCCCTCGCAAGGTTAATACGCGACAACCATGAAGTCATGAACGCGCGGTCTTGCCTGTCGCCGGCAAACCACGCGGCGGCGCGGTTCAGTTGTTGCGTAGGCGTCGGATGCGGATCAAGTCTCGGGTCAAGAACATCGGAATCAGGCTGGCGCTGCTCGTGGCCATGGTGGTCGGCGGCAGCGTGAGCATCGGTCCGCAGGACATCCGGGACCTTCTGGCCCACCAGCCGGGCGTCGCCGAGCGCGTCCGCTTCTCCATGCTCTCGGGCTCGCTGCACGTCCTCAAGGCCTCGACCTTCGCGTGGCCCTCCCATTCGGCCCTGCTCGCCAGCTCCGCCATTCCCGAGGCGCCGCATGCGGTGCCGCTCGGCTTCGACATCAACCGCACCGACAAGGGCGACCGGCTGGCCATGGCCCCCATCGCGCCGGTCGACGCCGCGCCCGACGAGCCGGGACCGCTCGCCCTGGCGGGCGACATGACGCCGGCGGGCACTGGCGGTGCGGGCACCGCGACCACCACCGCATCCACCGGCGGGACCGGCACCGGGACGGGCACCGGCGTCGGCACCGGCTCGCTCGCCGATGCGGGCATCGGCACCGACCCCGACGAGGCGGCCGATGACGACACGGACGCGCCGAACGTGGCCGCGCGCGCCACCGAGGGCGTCTACTCCGTCGCCGCCGGCGATCCGACCGGCGACCCGAGCCAGCTCGAGGATGGCGGCGGGCCGGCGGTGACCCTCGGCCCCGAGGACGGCGACGCCGCGGACGACCCCAATGCCCGGACGGCCGAGGCCGAGGAGCAGCTCCCGCTCTACCGGCAGTCCGCCTTCATCTTCGGCTATGACAGCGTCGCGCTGCCGCCGCAGCCCTTCCTCCATTCCGAGGACCCCGACGACGACGGCGGCACCACCACCGCCGAGAAGTCCGGCGACCCCGACGACGATCAGGCCATCGACGGCCCGAGCCCGGCGGAGCGGCTCGGCCTCACCGGCAAGCGCCTCGCCCGCTCGGTCAAATGCCTCGCGGAAGCGGTCTATTTCGAGAGCCGGGGCGAGCCGCTGCGCGGCCAGATCGCGGTGGCGCAGGTGGTCGTCAACCGCGTCTTCTCCGGCTACTACCCGGCCGATGTCTGCCGCACGGTCTACCAGAACGCCAAGCGCAAATTCGCCTGCCAGTTCACCTTCGCCTGCGACAATGTGAAGGACGTGGTGACCGAGCCGGAGCTGTGGAAGCAGGCCGAGCAGATTGCCGACGACATGCTGAACGGGCGCGTCTGGGACGAGAAGGTCGGCCGCGCAACGCATTATCACGCCCGCTCGGTGCACCCGCGCTGGGTGCGGGAGATGCGCAAGCTCGACCGGATTGGCGCGCACACCTTCTACCGGCCGCGACGCTGGTCGAGCTGACGCGGGTGTGCCTGGCCGGCGGCGCATCGGGCCGGGCGGATGGCTCGGCCGTGCGCGAGGGGCCGGCGGGCGGGATACTTTTTCCGAAAGCGTCGCTGTCTGCGGACGACTCGACTGCGCGCCAGAAGCCGGTGGGCGATGTAATTCCCAAATCGCCAGCGTCTGCGGACGGTTTGTCCGCGCACCGGAGCCCGGTGGGCGCGTGTGTTTCTCTGAAGGCTCGTTGTCGGCCGGGGTTCGATCTCCCGGCGGGAAGCTCGTTGCGGCGTGTTGCCCACGCCGGCGCCGCCAAAGGAGGAGCCCGGGTCCTCGGCCGCGCCGGGCCCATTCGGCGTGGCTTCCGCTTCCTGCGCGATTTCCGCTTCCTTGAATGACCGCCGCTTCTTGCGCGATCCTCGCGGGGCCCCCGAGACTGCCCGGAAGCGGGGGATACGATCCGACGGCATTCGCCCGGTTATTGGAGCGCTCTGTCGCTGACCAGCTCCGGCGCGTAATCAGCCCCTACCGCCCCCAAGCGTCCGCACCCGGCCGCTGTGCCCTGCCCCGAACACCCACTCCAACCCGATGACCGCCGGCCCCAAACGCAAGATGCCCGGCGCGAGGCCGGGCATCTGAAAACGTCGTCGGAAAGAAGTCTGCCGCCGGTCAGTTCAGCTTCGACTTGACCTCGGAGACCGCCTCGTCGAGCAGCTTGTCGGCGGTCTTGCCCACCACATTGGCGGTGAGCAGCGTCTCGGCCGCCTTCACCGCCGCGTCGGCGGCGGCTGCCTTGACGTCGGCCAGCGCCTGCGCCTCGGCCTGCGCGATCTTCTGCTCCGCCATCTTGGTGCGGCGCGCGATCATGTCCTCGAGCTTGGTCTTGGTCTCGGCGGCGAGGCGCTCGGCCTCGGCCTTGGCGGTGGTGATGATCGCCTCGGCCTCGGCTTCCGCCTCGCGCTGGCGGCGCTTGTATTCGGCCACCAGCTTCTGCGCCTCTTCCTTGAGGCGGCGCGCCTCTTCCAGCTCGGCGCGGATGCGCTCGCCGCGCGAGTCGAGCGAGCGCGCGATGCCGGAAAAGGCACCGGCCCGGATCACGATCGCCATGAAGATGACGAAGGCGATGGCTACCCAGAGTTCGGCTGTACCCATATCCGCGCCCTCAGCTCTTGATCGCGTCGTCGACGGCCGCCTCGACCGCCTGCGGCACCGGGGCGGAGCCGATCAGCTCGCCGACGATGGCACCGGCCGCGTCCACGGCGATGCCGCGCACATTGGCCATCGCCGCCGTCTTGGTGGTCGCGATCTGCTCCTCCGCCGCCGCCAGCTTGGCGGCCAGCTCGGCTTCCAGCGACTTGCGGCTCGCGTCCGATTCGGCCGAGAGCTTGTCGCGGGTCTCGGTGGCGATGCCGTGCGCCTTGCCGCGCGCGGTGGCGAGCGCATGCTCATAGGCCTGCGCGGCTGCCTCGCTCTCCGCCTTCAGCTTGCCCGCCTCCTCGAGATCGTCCGCGACCCGGTCGTGGCGCTCCTCGAGGATGTTCGCGATGCGGGGCAGCGCGATGCGGCTCATCAGCAGGTAGAGCGCGCCGAACGCGATCGCCAGCCAGATGATCTGCGAGGGGAAGGTGTGCACGTCGAAGGGCGGAAAGCCCCCGCCATGCGCTTCGGTCGACGGCACCTCGAACTCCACGCCGTCACGCGGCGGCGTGCCGTGCGCGACGGGTGCGTCCGCCTGGGCGATGACGAGAATACCGGCCGGACCCTGGGTCTCGGGCATGGTTCAGGCTTCCTTCAATGGAACGTCGGCTCTTGACGCCACGGACAGGCCGCGCGGCGGCCCGCCCGCGACGCTGAAGGCGTCAGACCACGAACAGCAGAACCAGCGCGACGACCAGCGCGAAGATGCCGAGACCTTCCGCGAGGGCCGCGCCGATGAAGGCGCGGGCGAACTGGCCGTCGGCGGCCGACGGGTTGCGCAGCGCGCCCGAGAGGAAGTTGCCGAAGATGTTACCCACACCGATAGCGGCAAGGCCCATGCCGAAACAAGCGAGACCGGCGCCGAGGAACTTGGCGGCAATCGGATCCATGGTCTTCTCCTATTGAATTTCGCTGATTGAGTTGAAGGCTGGATGAGTGTCCCGCGACGCGCCGATCAGTGCCCCGGATGCAGCGCGTCGTTGAGATAGATGCAGGTCAGCACCGCGAAGACGTAGGCCTGCAGGGCGGCGACCAGGAATTCGAGCGCAGTGAGCGCGATGACCATGGCGAGCGGAAGCGTCCCGCCCAGCAGACCGAGGAAGCCGCTGGCGCTCATCATCACGATGAAGCCGGCGAACACCTTCATCGCGATGTGGCCCGCGAGCATGTTGGCGAACAGACGCAGCGACAGGCTGATCGGACGCGAGAGGAAGGAGATGACCTCGATCACGACCATGAAGGGAAGCAGGAAGGCCGGCACGCCCGAGGGCACGAACAGGCCGAGGAAATGCGTGCCGTGGCGCATGAAGCCGTAGATGATCACGGTCAGGATCACCACCAGCGCCAGCATGGCGGTGACGATCAGGTGGCTCGTCACGGTGAAGCCGTAGGGGATCATGCCGATGAAGTTCGCCACCAGCACGAACATGAACAGCGAGAACACCAGCGGGAAGAACTTCATCCCCTCATTGCCGGCGGTCGAGCGCACCATCGAGGCGACGAACTCGTAGGACATCTCCGCCATCGACTGCAGGCGGCCGGGCACCAGCGTGCGCCCGCGGGTGGCGAAGGTGAGGAAGAAGAAGATCAGCGCCACGATGCCGAACATGAACGCGGCGGAATTGGTGAAGGCGAGCTGGACACCGCCGGGCTCCCCCAGATCCACGATCTTGAGAATGTGGAACTGGTGGATCGGATCGATCACGCTTTCGCTGGCCATCGCCGGTCGCTGCCCTCAAACGCGGCGCCGTCCGGCGCCCGCCCCGTCTCTGGCACCGGCCCTGCGCCGGCACCGTTCAATTCAACTGTCGCTCACGCCCCGCCTTCCGGCGGCGTTTTCCGGCCGGTTTCCCCGGCGGCGCGCATCATGTTCAGGATGCTCGCCGCGAAGCCGAGCAGCAGGAACACGATGAAGCCCCATGGCGAGGTGCCCAGAAGGCGGTCGAAGCCCCAGCCGAGGCCGGCGCCGACCAGCACCCCGGCGACGAACTCGCTTCCCAGCCGGAAAGCCAGCGTCATCCCCGCCGAGGTCGATGTCCTGTCCTTCGACAGCGACACCTCTTCTTCGTCCACCTTGCGCTCGGCGCGAACCTTGTCGATCGCGCGGCCGAGCCCATGGAGCCTGCCCGAAAGCTCGGCATCGGAGATTTCCGGCGAGCCCGAACCTTTCTGGCCGTCCGTTTTGTCCCGGTCGTCCATAACCTGCGCTCGAGCCCTGCCAGAGAAGGATTTTCCGACCCCGAAGCCGGGCGCACCATAGTGATCGCCCCAAGGGGTGTCAAGGATATGAGCGTATCTTTTAACCTATTGAAAAATAACTACAAAATTGACGGGTGGACAGCCTGTCGCAGCCCTTCGGGACGCGCCCCGGCACCAAGGGAAGGTCATAACCATGTTTTTGGCATACCAGGCGACGTGACGGAATACGCCGAACGCCGCATCGGCCCGGAACGGGCACCGATCAGCTGGCCTCGCGCCAGCTTTCGGCGGTCGCGAGATCGACCGAGACCAGCTTCGACACCCCCTGCTCGGCCATGGTGACGCCGAACAGCCGATTCATCCGGCTCATCGTGATCGGGTTGTGGGTGATGGTGACGAATCGCGTCTCCGTCAGCCGCTGCATCTCGTCGAGCAGGTTGCAGAAGCGCTCGACATTGGCGTCGTCGAGCGGAGCGTCGACCTCGTCGAGCACGCAGATCGGCGCCGGGTTGGTCAGGAACACGGCGAAGATCAGGGCCATGGCGGTCAGCGCCTGCTCGCCGCCCGAGAGCAGCGAGAGCGACTGCGGCTTCTTGCCGGGCGGCTTAGCGATGATGTCGAGGCCCGCCTCCAGCGGATCTTCCGAATCGGTCAGCACCAGTCGGGCCTCGCCGCCGCCGAACAGCGTGCCGAAGAGCTGCTGGAAATGGCCGTCCACCACCGCGAAGCTCGCCTGCAGCCGCTCGCGCGCCTCGCGGTTGAGGCCATAGATACCCTGCCGCAGCCGCTTGATCGCCTCGGTCAGGTCCTCGCGCTCGGCGGCAAGGCCCTGCTGGCGGGTCTCGATCTCGGCGAGTTCCTCCTCGGCGCGCAGGTTGACCGCGCCGAGCCGCTCGCGCTCGCCTTTCAGCCGGTCGAGCTCGGCTTCCACCGCGGCGAGCTGGGGAAGCGCCGAATCGCTTTCGAAGCCGGCGATCTCGCGGGCGTTTTCCGGCGTGCCGTCGAGCATGTCGGCGATCTCGCGCATCAGGTCGTCGCGGCGCTGGCGCAGCGCCTCGAGTCGCGCCTCGCCGCGCGCACCGGCCTCACGGGCGGCCGCCAGCGCGTCAAGCGCGGCACGCGCGGCGCGGTCGGCCTCGTGCTGGGCGAGTTCGGCGGCGGCGAGCCCGTCCGATGCCTCGCGGCGCGCGGCTTCCGCCTTCGCGGTCTCGTTCAGCAGCGCGCGGCGGCGGCCGGCGAAGAGATTGGGCGCGTCGTCGAGCTCGGCCCGCTCGTGCCCCGCCTCGGCGAGCCGGGCCTCCAGCGCCGCCACCCGCTCACCCGTGCCCGAGGCGCGGGACTGCCAGGACGCCTGCTCGCCCCGGATCGCGGTGAGCCGGCGCGCGCGCTGCTCGCGCTCGCGGGCGGCGCCCTCGGCATGGGCGCGCGCCTCGGCCAGCGCCGCCCGGTCCTGCGCCACCTGAAGGCGCACCTCGGCGAGCCGGGCCTCGCTTTCCACCATGGGCGGCAGCTCCGTCACCGCCTGCCGGGCCTCCTCCAGCGCGATTGCCGCGTCCTCGCGCTCGCCCTCGACCCGCTCGAGGCTGGCCGCGAGCGCCGCGACCCGCGTCGCCTCCTCGGCCGAGGCGCGCTCGGCGCGGGCGAGCTCGTCGCGCGCCGTCTCCATGGCCCGCAGCGCCGCGCGCCGCGCATCGCGGGCGGCGTTCTCCCGGTGGCCGGCGCCGCGCAGCACCCCTTCGGCCGCCTCCAGCGCCGCCCGATGGGTGGAGACGACCGCACGCGCCTCGACCAGCTCGGCCTCGATGTCGGCGAGGCGGTTGCGCTCGGCGAGGCGCCGCGCGGCGGCGGTCGGCGCGTCGGCGGCGGCGTCGAGCCCGTCCCAGCGCCAGATATCGCCCTCGCGCGAGACGAGGCGCTGGCCAGGCTTCAGCAGCGGGGCGAGACGCCCGCCATCCGCGCGCTCGACCACGCCCACCTGGGCAAGGCGGCGCGCGAGCACGACGGGCGCCTCGACATGGTTCGAGAGCGGCTCCGCGCCCGGCGGAAGCGAGGCGTCGCCCTCGCCCGGGCGCAGCGACCAGTGCACCGGGGCCGCGGGATCGTCCGGCGCGTCGAGATCATCGCCCAGCGCGGCGCCGAGCGCGGCCTCGTAGCCGCGCATCGCCCGGATCGAATCGAGCACCGGCTTCCAGCGCTTGGCGGTGCCGACATCGAGCAGCTTGGCGAGCGTGCGCGCCTCGGTGTCGAGGCGCTGGGCCGTGCGCTCGGCCTCGGCCAGCGGACGCCGCGCATTGTCGAGCGCGGCGCGTGCCTGCGCATGCGCGGCCTCGGCCTCCTGCGCCGCGGCCTCGGCGGCGGCGAATCGCTCCTGCGCGCCCTCGGTCGCGGCGCGGCGCTCCTCAAGCCTATGCGCGCCCGCGCCCGCCTCGAGCGTGCGCCGCTGGCCGGCGAGCTGCTCGTTCTCGCGCTCCAACCGGGCGAGGCGCTCGCCCGCCTCGCGCACGGCGCGCTCCAGCGCCCCGCGCTGGGCGGCACCCTCGGCGAGGGCGGCGGTGGCGTCGGCGAAGGCGCGCTCGGAATCGGCGAGGCGCATCGCCGCCTCCTCGCGCGCGGCCAGGACGTCGCTCTCCATCTCCCCGGCGCCGGCCTGCGCCTCCTCGAGCTCGATCGTCTCCTCGACCAGCCGCTCCAGCATTTCCTGCGCGTCGGCGGCGAGCGCGCGCTCGCGCTCCATGTCGCCGCCGAGCTGGGCGAGCCGGCGGTCGAGCTCCTCGCGCCGCGCGCTCGCGCGGGCTTCCTCGCGGTCGAGTTCGCCCTGCGCCAGCACGAGGCGCTGCAGCGTCGCGGCCGCCACCGCATCAGCCTCGCGCAGGGCCGGAATGCCGTGCGCGGCGATGGCGGCCTGCCGCGCCGCCTCGCCCTGCGCGATCGTGCAGGCGGCGATCTCGCGCTGGGCGAGGTCGAAGGCCTCTCCCGCCTCGCCGAGCGCGCCGGTCACCTCCAGCCAGCGCAGCCACAGCAGCGCCGCCTCGTTGCGGCGGATGTCGGACGACACGGCGCGGTAGCGCGAGGCCTGGCGCGACTGGCGGCGCAGCGCGTCGAGCTGGCCGCTGATCTGGCCGATCACGTCGTCGAGCCGGGTCAGATTGGTCTCGGCCGCGCGCAGCCGCATCTCCGCCTCGTGCCGGCGCGCATGCAGGCCCGCGACCCCGGCCGCCTCTTCGAGCAGGCGCCGTCGGGCGGAGGGCTTGGCGCCGACGATCTCGCCGATCTGCCCCTGCCGCACCATGGAGGGCGAGCGCGAGCCGGAGGAGGCGTCCGCGAACAGGATCTGCACGTCGCGCGCACGCACCTCGCGCCCGTTCACACGGTAGGAGGAGCCGGCCTCGCGCTCGATCCGCCGCGAGATCTCCAGCATGTCGGCTTCGTTGAAGATGGCGGGGGTCGAGCGGTCGAGATTGTCGACCACCAGCATCACCTCGGCGGTGTTGCGCGCCGGCCGGTTGGTGGTGCCGCCGAAGATGACGTCGTCCATCCCCTCGGCGCGCATCGCCTTGTAGGAGCTCTCGCCCATCACCCAGCGCAGCGCCTCGACCAGATTCGACTTGCCGCAGCCATTCGGCCCCACCACGCCGGTGAGGCCGGGCTCGATCAGCATGTCGGTCGGCTCCACGAAGGTCTTGAAGCCGGTGAGGCGCAGCCGGGTGAATTTCATGGCGCCAGCGTGCCGTCGCTGAGACACAAGTTCAAGTGGAGGCGGGCGCGCGATCCACGAGATGTTGCGTTCCTGACCGCTTCTTTATGGCCCGACCGCACTGCCCGGCGCGCGTGTTCGCGGCAGATCGGACAGCGTTTCTGACCAAAGCCTAATTGCCACGCGGCACGCCCTGCCTTCATTCTCTTTGCGAACGACCGATCCTGCTTCGAAACCGGCATCAGGAGGCAGAACATGCGTCCGCCTCCGCTCGACATGTTCGATCTGCGCATCCTGCGCGAGCTTCAGGAGGATGGCCGGCTCACCAACGCCGAACTGTCCGAGCGCATCGGCCTTTCGCCCTCCCCGTGCCTGCGGCGCACGCGGCGGCTGGAGGAGGAGGGCCTGATCGCGCGTTACCAGGCCCGGCTGGACGCCAGCCGGCTCGGGCTCGGCGTGCTGGCCTTCATCCAAGTCCATCTGGAACGGCAGGTCGAGGAGGCGGCCAACGATTTCGAGGCCGCGGTGATGGCGCTGCCGCAGGTGATCGCCTGCTACAGCGCGACCGGCGACAGCGACTACCTGCTCCAGGTGGTTTGCGAGGATCTGGAAGGCTTCGCCCGCTTCGCCCACGACATCCTCATGGGCCTGCCCGGCGTGCGCGGCGTGCGCTCCTCACTCGCGCTCAAGCGGGTGAAGGAGAGCGGCCGGCTGCCGCTCGACCATCTGCGCCCCACCCCTCTCGCGGCGGATTCGGCTGCCGAAAAAGAGGGCAATGGAATGCGAAGCCCAGGAAAGCGGCCCTGAGCGGCAGAATCTGCCGCCATAGCGCGAACGCGCGACCAACAACGCAAGGACATGCCGCATTGGGTCAACTACACTGACCTATATCGGCAATGCGGCGATACCCCACCGGCAGCGCCTGTCCTTCGGACCCTGGGAGACGCGTCATGGCATTCGTGGCAGACACGTTGAATCCGTTGGTTTCGCGTACCGCCGGCAGCGCCCGCGCCGGCCTCGCCGGTTCACCCGCGACCTTCGCCGCCCTCGCCCTCACCGGGGCCGCGCTGCTCTGGTCAGGCAACTTCTTCGCCGGCCATCTCGCCGCCGACGTCATCTCGCCCGCGACCTTCTCGGCCCTGCGCTGGGCGCTCGCCTTCGCGCTTCTCCTGCCCTTCACCTGGCGCGAGCTGGCGCAGAAGCGGGGCGAGATAGTCCGCCTCTGGCCGCTCTGGGCCGCCTCGGGGGTGCTCAACATCGCCGTCTTCACCGTGCTGATTTATGCCGGCCTCGCCCGCACCACGCTGGTCAACGGCTCGATCATCGGCTCGGCCGCGCCGATCGTGGTCGGCCTCTTCGGCTGGCTGATCCTGGGCGAGCGCACCAGCACGCGCTCGCGCCTCGCCCTCGCCCTCTCCACCGCCGGCGTGGCGCTGATCGTGGCGCGCGGCGACATCGGCAACCTGATCGGCATGGATTTGCGCGGCGGCGACATGCTGCTGTTCCTCGGCATCTCCGCCTTCGCGCTCTATGCCGTGCTGCTGAAGCGCTTCCCTTCCACGCTGTCGCCGGCCGCCGCCCTCGCCGCCAGCATCCCCTTCGGCCTGCTCGCCCTCGCCCCGGTCGCCGCCTGGGAGATCGCGCAGCGCGGTTTCGACGGCGAGGCGGCCGGCACCACGACGATGCTCATCCTTTATGTCGGCAGCCTGCCGACCTTCGGCTTCGTGCTCTGGGCGCGCGGCGTCACCGTGCTGGGCCCCACCCGGGCCGGCCAGTTCCTCCAGCTCATGCCGGTGTTCGGCGCCGCGCTGGCGGTCGGGCTGATCGGCGAATCGCTGCACCTCTACCACGCGCTCGGCTTCGCGCTGGTACTGTCCGGGCTCGCCCTGCGCGACCGTCGCCTCGCCCCGGCGTGACGGCGGCGAGGAGCGAGCGCGCGGCGAAATGACGCCGGTCGCCTGAAAAAAGCCGCGAGCGGGGTATGAAGGAGGGATAAATCCCGTTCGCCGCCCGTGGAAGGCCTCAATGAGCAACGCACAACGCACGCCTCGCCCCTCGGCCAGCTTCGACATCGCCGCGGTCCAGAGTTCGCGCAAGCTGGTGCTTTTCGTCCTCGGGGCAGCGGCGGTCGGCGTGCTGCTGTTCGGCCATTCGCTGTGGCCGGACGAGGGCGACAACAACCTCCACGAAACGATCGAGACGATCGGCCTCGCGCTGATCCTCGTCGCCATCGCCGGGCGCACCTGGTGCTCGCTCTATATTGGCGGGCGCAAGAAGGCGACCATCGTCGAGGTCGGCCCCTATTCGGTGTGCCGCAACCCGCTCTACGTCTTCTCCTTCATCGGCGCCGCCGGCGCCGGCGCGCAGTTCGGCAGCGCCACGGCGGCGGTCGCGGCCGCCATCATCACGGTGCTGGTCTTCACGGTGGTGGTGCGCAAGGAAGAGCGCTTCCTCTCCGAGGCGTTCGGCGAACCCTATCTCTCCTACAAGGCGCGGGTGCCGCGCTTCCTGCCGAAATTCGGCCTGTGGCGGAACGTCGACACGCTGGAGATCCGCCCCCGCCTCGTGGTGCGCACCTTCGTCGACGCCTGCGTCTTCCTCGCCTCGATCCCGCTCGCCGAGGGCATCGAGATGCTTCAGGCCCACCACGTCCTGCCGGTGCTGTGGATGGTGCCCTGACGCTCAGCGCCCGAAGCGCGTGAGCAGGCGCCGCCCGACCCTGTCGAGGCCGAGCGCCACCATCGCGAACGTGCAGCCCACCGCGACGTCGACCAGCCGCTCGATGATGTCGTGCGAGGCGCCGGCGACGCTGCCGGCCACCAGTTCCAGCAGCAGCATGATGAAGGCGGTGAGCGCCGCCGTTCCGAGCGCGCCGTGGAGCTGTTGCGCCGGCCAGCGGATCAGCGCCGCCACCGCCATGCCGACCAGCAGCGCGGAATGGGAGGGCAGCACCGCGCCATAGGCGAGTGCCAGCGCCACCCCTATCGATGTGCCGAGCAGCACCTGCCCCATCTGCTGGCGGCTGGAGAGCGCGTCGGCCCTCAGCACCAGCACGATGGCGATCAGCGCCCAGTAGGGCCGGTGCAGGCCCAGCGACAGGCTGCAGATCAGGGCGAGCGGCACCGCGATCGCGACCGAGGCTGCGAACACCCAGCGCGGCCCCTCGGTGGCCCGCAGGCGCGCCAGCACCTCCGCGAACGAGGGCGCGGTGGAGGGCCGCAGCGCGCCGGTCAGCAGGTCCCAGGCGATGGAGACCGCCCAGGCATAGGCGGCGAACGCCGCGACCACGAGCACGTCGCGCCCGGCCAGCGGCGCGTAGAGGGCGCCGATCGCCAGCGTCAGGCACATGAAGCGCGCCGCCGCCGCCGCGCTCGGGTCGATGCTCTCAACCAGCGCATAGAGCGCTCCCGCTCCCGCGAAGGCGACGAGCAGCAGGCCGGTATGGCCCGCGGCCAGCGTTCCGACCCCGGTGCCCGCCACCACCACAAGTCCCGCCACCGCCATGAGGGTGAAACGCTGGGGCGCCGGCCCGCCGGTGTCGAGCGCGAAGCTCAGGATCGAGGTGACCATGGCGTAGACCAGCCAGGTGTCGACGCCCACCAGCATCCCGGCCGTGATCGGCGCCATCACCGTCAGCGCGAAGCGGATGGAGCGGGCGATCAGCCCGTCGCCGTGCCAGCGCGACGGCTCGGGCGATACCTCCCCGGGAAAGGCACCGGCGGGCGTTGCCGGCGGCGGCATGTCGGCCATGTCGCGATCCTCACCCGATACCTTTACTCGGTATTTACCCTGACCAACGGACATTGTGGATACGAATTCCGTAGCGTCCTGTAAGCGTCGGGTAAGCGTTCATGAAGCTGGTGGTGCGTAATGGGGAGGCCCGCCGGGTCTCCCGTCCGGGAGCCTCGCGCTCCTCCGGCCTCGATGGCGGCCTTCCCCTCGATTCGATCCTGCGGGGCGACTGCATCGCCGAGCTGTCGCGGCTGCCCGCGCGCTCGGTCGACCTCGTCTTCGCCGACCCGCCCTATAATCTGCAGCTTCAGGGCGAATTGAAGCGGCCCGATGACAGCCGCGTCGACGCGGTCGACGACGCCTGGGACAAGTTCGAGAGCTTCAAGGCCTACGACGCCTTCACCCGCGCCTGGCTGCTCGCCGTGCGCCGGGTGCTGAAGCCGACCGGCACGCTGTGGGTGATCGGCTCCTATCACAACATCTTCCGCGTCGGCTCCCTGCTGCAGGACCTCGATTTCTGGATCCTCAACGACATCGTCTGGCGCAAGACCAACCCGATGCCGAACTTCCGCGGGCGGCGCTTCACCAACGCCCACGAGACGCTGATCTGGGCCGCGCGCGATGCCGGCGGCAAGGGCTACACCTTCAACTACGAAGCCATGAAGGCCGCCAATGAGGACGTGCAGATGCGCTCCGACTGGCTGTTCCCGATCTGCTCGGGCGGCGAGCGGCTGAAGGACGAGGAGGGCGGCAAGCTGCACCCGACCCAGAAGCCGGAGGCGCTGATCGCGCGCATCTTGCTCGCCTCCTCGCGGCCCGGCGACGTCGTGCTCGATCCCTTCCTCGGCTCGGGCACCACGGCGGCGGTCGCCAAGCGGCTCGGCCGGCACTTCGTCGGCATCGAGCGCGACGAGGCCTATGCCGAGGCCGCCCGCGCGCGGGTCGACGCGGTCGAGCGCCTGCCCGAGGCGGTGCTCGCGCCCGCACCCAGCGCCCGCGAGGCGCCGCGCATCGCCTTCGCCGCGCTGATCGAGCGCGGGCTGATCGCGCCCGGCACCCTGCTCACCGACGCCAAAAGCCGCTTCCGCGCGCTGGTGCGCGCCGACGGCACGCTGTCGCTGGAGACCGCGCCGGGGCTCGGCATGGTCGGCTCCATCCACCGCGCCGGCGCCCTCGCCCAGGGGCTCGACGCCTGCAACGGCTGGACCTTCTGGCACATCGAGACCCGCGAGGGCCTGCGGCCGATCGATTCGCTGCGCGCGCTGGTGCGCTCGGAAATGGCGATGGCGGCGGAGTGAGGCCACGGGTGCGGCGGCCATGATCACCCTCTACGAGCAGCCCGATTCCGGCAATTGCTACAAGGTCCGGCTCGTCGCCGCCCATACAGGCCGCGCGCTCGAGCGCGTCACCGTCTCCGCGCGCGACGGCTCGACCCGCACGCCCGCCTATCTCGCCATGAATCCGATCGGCAAGGTGCCCGCGGTGAAGCTCGCCGACGGGCGCTTCCTCGCCGAATCGAACGCCATCATGCTGCATCTCGCGGAAGGAACGGCGCTGCTGCCGGCCGACGCATATGACCGCGCGAAGGCCTATGAATGGCTGTTCTTCGAGCAGTACAGCCACGAGCCCGCCATCGCCGTGCGCCGCGCCTTATTCACCTATGCCGAGCGCGCCCACCTCGCGACGCCCGAGCGTCTCGCCGCGCTGCTGGAGGCGGGAAACGCGGCGCTCGCGGTGATGGAGGCGCGCCTGTCGCATGCCGACTGGCTGGCGGGCGACGCCTTCAGCGTGGCCGACATCGCGCTCTACGCCTACACCCACACGGCGGAGGAAGGCGGTTACGACCTCGCGCCCTTCCCCGCCATCCGCGGCTGGCTCTCGCGCGTCGCCGCGCTGCCGGGCCATGTCGGGCTGCTGGACTGAGGGACGACCCAGCCGGACTGCCGGCCGAGCCCCTTCCGGTGCCTGCCAACAGAAAAGGCCGCCTCGCGGCGGCCTCTCCGTCCCGGCAGGCGGGGCGTGTCAGTGGGCGGCCTTCTTGACCGCGTCCTTCGTCTTGCCGACGGCCTTCTGGCCCTCGCCCTTCAATTCCTGCACCTTGCCCTCGGCCTGGAGCTTCTTCGAGCCCGTCGCCTTGCCGGCCGCCTGCTTGAGGTTGCCGACCGCTTCGTTGGTGTGGCCCTTGGCCTTGTCCATCGTGCTGCTGCTCATCTTCGTCGTCTCCCTAAGTCCCACCCATGCGGGACACGTGCCAGACAACGCACGGAGACGCCGCCGGTTCATTCCGGCCGCTCACAATTAGTCGATGTATTGCAATACCTTGACCATGACGCTCGGAAACGCCTCGGCCTCGAAGCCCGCGCGCGGCACCCAGCGGTGACCCGCCGGCGCGGGCGTCGCCGCCGGCACGCGGGCGCGCCACAGCGCGAGGTCGAGCGCGAAATGGCTGAACACGTGGCTCACGCGCGCGTTCAGCGCCGTCCACTGCGCGGCCAGCGGCGCATGCGCCAGCGGATCGGCGGGGGCCTGCGTCTCCCACGGCGTCGAGGGCACCTCGCTCATGCCGCCGAGCAGCCCCTTCGCCGGGCGCGAGCGCACCAGCACCGCGCCGTCCGCCCGCACGACGAGGAAGGCGATGCCCTGCCGGGTCGGCCGCGCCGCCTTGGCGGCCTTCAGCGGGTAGCGCTCGGGCGTGCCGCCGGCATGGGCGGCGCAGTTCTTGCGCCACGGGCAGAGCGCGCAGGCGGGCTTGCGCGGGGTGCAGATGGTGGCGCCGAGGTCCATCATCGCCTGCGCGAAATCGCCGAAGCGCGCCTGCGGCAGCAGCGTCAGGGCGAGCGCCTTCAGGCGCGCCTTCGCCTTCGGCAGCGTCTCCTCGAGCGCGAAAAGCCGCGCGACCACGCGCTCCCAATTGCCGTCGACCGGGGCGGCCCGCCGGTCGAACGCGATCGCCGCGATCGCCGCCGCCGTGTAGGGGCCGACGCCCGGCAGCGCCAGCAGGGCGGCCTCCTCCTGCGGGAACCGGCCGCCATGGCGCTCGACCACGGCGCGGGCGCAGGCGTGCAGGTTGCGCGCCCGGGCGTAATAGCCGAGCCCGGCCCAGCGCGAGAGCACCTCCTCGAGGCGCGCGCCCGCCAGCGCGCCGACATCGGGCCAGCGGGCGAGGAAGTCCGCGTAATAGGGGCCGACCGTCACCACCGTGGTCTGCTGCAGCATGATCTCGGAGAGGAACACGTGATACGGGTCGGCCCGCTCGCCCGGCGCCGCGCGCCAGGGCAGTCGCCGCCGGTGGCGGTCGTACCAGGCGAGCAGCGCGGCGGGCGAGGGAGGGGGCAGGCGGGACGCCGCGGAAGGCGCGGACGGAAGGCGGGCTGGATTGGCGGCGTCGGCCATGCGATCCTCGGAATGGAAGCCCGGCAGGGTGGCGGCCCGGCGCCGTTCCCGCAAGGCATTCCGCCCGAACAGCCTTTTCCCCGGCGCCCCTGCCGGCCGCCGCCTGTGGATTTCCCTCATGCCGCCCAAGCCGCCCGGCTCATACGTGCCCCGATCCTTCGCCCCCCGGCCGCTGGCGGACCTGGTGGACGCCACCATCTCCGAGAGCTGCCGCCAGCGCGGCATCGCCTCGGTCGAGATCGTCACCCGCTGGGCCGAGATCGTCGGCGACGTGATGGCGGCGCGGGCGCTGCCGGTCAAGCTGGTCTGGCCGAGCCGGCCGGAGAGCCCGGAGCCGGGCGTGCTGCATGTGCGCGTCGAGGGCGGCTACGCCATCGAGCTCCAGCATCTCGGCCCGGTCGTGGTCGAGCGCGTCAACCGCTATTTCGGCTGGCGCTGCATCGGCCGGCTGGCGCTGCGCCAGGGGCCGGTCGCCACCCGGCCCGCGCGCCCGCCCCGCCCCGCCGAGCCCGACGCCGCCGCCCGCGCCGACATCGCCCGCCGGCTCGGCCCGTTCGAGGACCCCGAGCTCGCCGCGGCGCTCGCCCGCCTCGGCGCGCTGGTCGCGCGGGACCGCCGCACGCCGGCGGCGCCGGCCCCGTCGCGGCCCTTGCGCATGCGGCCGCGGCGCTGACACTTCACGCAGCGGTGACAAAGACCAGCGGTGCCCCACCGTTGCCATGTTCGCGCGCTGCCTGTAGGCGCATTCCGTCCGGGCCGACCGATCGCCCCGGCACCTGTTTTGGAGACCGACCATGATCGATCGCCGTCGCTTCCTCGAAGGGCTGGGGACCGCCGCCCTCACCGCGGCTGCCCTGTTCACGATCGCCAGTCCGGTGAGTTTCGGCGCCGGCCAGATCGCCTTCATCAGCAGCGCCGAGGCGCAGACGGTGGAGATGGCCAAGCTGATGGCGCCGGGCGCGCTGCCCGATCTGGTGCTCGGCAAGGCCGACGCGCCGGTCATCATCGTCGAATACGCCTCCATGACCTGCGGTCACTGCGCGCATTTCCACGAGACCACCTACCCGGTGCTCAAGGAGAAATACATCGACACCGGCAAGGTGAAGTTCATCCTGCGCGAGTTCCCGCTCGACATCGTCGCCAAGGCCGCCTTCATGCTGGCCCGCTGCGCGGGGCCGGACAAGTACTACCCGATGGTCGACACGCTGTTCGAGACCCAGAAGAGCTGGGCCTTCACCAACAACCCGGCGCAGGCGCTGCTCACCATCGCCAAGCAGGGCGGCATGACCGAGGAACAGTTCAACGCCTGCCTCAACGACAAGAAGCTGGCCGGCGAGGTCGACCAGGTGGCCGAGCGCGGCTCGAAGGAATTCGGCATCGACGCCACCCCGACCTTCTTCATCAACGGCAAGAAGATCTCCGGCGCGATCAGCCCGGACGAGCTCGACAAGGAGCTCGAGCCCCTTCTCACCGCCAACTGAGCCGGCGAGAGGCTGGGTCGGCGAGAGCCCGAGCCGGCGAGATTCTGCGGCGGCGAGAACATGAGTCGGCAAGAACGCGCGGCGGCGATGGCTGGCGGCGATCCGAGCGGCGGCAGTGAGAAGCCCACGGCGGCCCAGGCGGCCGCCGTGGCGAGAGTTCGCGGCGGCGTGAGCGGCCGCCCGAGCCGCCGCCACGTCTGCCTGCCAAGGCGAGCCGGCTCGGCAAGCGTTCCGTCCCCGCGGCCTTCCCGCCGCGGGTGGCCCGTAAGCATCACGACGAAGGGCACGCCCCTCACGCCGGCAGGATCAGCCGGCCCTCCTCGTCGAGCCCGAATCCGGGATTGTGCGCGATCTCCCAGGGGTAGCCGTCGGGATCTGCCACATAGCCGGAATAGCCGCCCCAGAAGGTCGCCTGCGCCGGCCGCAGCGCCCGGCCGCCCGCCGCCACCGCGCGGATGAGCGTGGCGTCGACATCGGCCCGGCTCGCCCGGTTGCAGGCCAGCGCCACGCCGCCGAACTGGCCGTGCCGGCCGTCGACGACGCCGGCATCGGTCGCGAGCTCATGGCGCGGATAGAGCGCCAGCACCACCGGCCCGGCCTCGAGGAACACCACGCCCCCGGCCTCGCGCACCTTCCGCGCCAGGCCGAGCTTCTCGTAGAAGGCGGCCGCGCGCACGAGGTCCGCCACGCCGAGCGTCACCAGCGACAGGCGCAGCGGCGGAACCTCCCGCCCTCCCCGCCGCACGGCCTCGCGCGTCAATTCCCGGGCCGGCGCGTCCTCCGGCCCGTTTTCGCATTCCTCCACCGCGATCATGCATCCTCCCCGAACAGCGACAATTGCTCACCCTTGCGTGGCGGGCGGTTGAAGGCCCGCGTCGTCAGGCGCGTGTGGCGGCGGTTCAGGCCGAGCCGCTCCACCGCGATCTCGAAGCGCCGCGCCATGGTCCAGGCATAGGGGCCGCTGCCGGTCATGCGATGGCCGAAGGTGGAATCATATTCCTTGCCCCCGTGCAGTTCCCGCAGCTGCGCCAGGACGTGGCGGTAGCGATCCGGGAAATGGGCCAGCAGCCACTCCTTGAACAGGTCCTTGATCTCAAGCGGCACGCGCAGCATCACATAGCCCGCCTCCGACGCGCCGGCGGCGGCGGCCGCGTCGAGGATGCGCTCCATCTCCATGTCCGTCACCGCCGGCACGACCGGCGCCACCAGCACGGCGGTGGGCACGCCCGCCTCGCTCAGGCGGCGCAGCGCGTCGAGGCGGCGCATCGGCGTCGCCGCGCGCGGCTCCATCACCCGCGCCAGCTTGTGGTCGAGCGAGGTGACCGACAGCGCGACCTTCACCAGCCCCCGCTCGGCCATCGGCGCGAGGATGTCGAGGTCGCGCAGCACCAGCGCGGACTTGGTGACGATGCCGACCGGATGGCCGAAATCGCTCAGCACCTCCAGGATCCGGCGCGTCAGCCGCCATTCGCGCTCGATCGGCTGGTAGGCGTCGGTATTGATGCCGAGCGCGATGGTGCGCGGCTCGTAGCCCGGCTTCGCCAGCTCCTTCGCCAGCAATTCGGGCGCATCGGCCTTGGCGAACAGCCGCGTCTCGAAGTCGAGCCCGGCCGAGAGGCCCTGATAGGCGTGGGTCGGGCGGGCGAAGCAGTACACGCAGCCATGCTCGCAGCCGCGATAGGGATTGATCGAGCGGTCGAAGCCGACATCGGGCGAATCGTTGCGGTTGATGATGGTGCGGGCCCGCTCCACCGTCACGTCGGTGCGGAAGACCGGCAGGTCGTCGAGGCTCTGCCAGCCGTCGTCGAACGCCTCGCGAGCCTGCGGCTCGAACCGGCCCGCCGCGTTGGAGAGCGCGCCCCGGCCGCGCCGGCGCCCGGCCTCGACCGACGGCCCGGCCGGCTCCGGCCCGCCATCCATTTCCGACAGCGTCGAGGTGTCCCGCGCCTGCGCGCGCTCCTCCTTCTCCCGCAGCGCCCGCCGCTCCTCGGCCAGCCGGCCGAGATGCTTCGGCGCCGCCGCCGGCGGCGACTTTTGTCGGGGGAGAAGTTCAGTGCGGCGTTCCATGCCGGATTCTTAGTCCAGCCATGAGAACATATCAAGAACATACATCGAAATGCGGAAGACGCCGCTTCACGCGCGCGGACGCCTGCTATAGGCAGGGCAACGCCTTGCGCTTTGCGTGCAGGGTCCTCAGCCGCACCGCCCTCCGCCCCCTTTCCGCTTCAGGGAGCCGCAGCCAAGCGTGATCTCGGTCGTCGTTCCCACGAGTGGGTCCCACCGCCTCCTGATCCCCGCGCTCGCCTCGCTGGTCCCGGGCGCCGCCGCCGGCGTGGTGCGCGAGGTTCTGCTGGTCGACACCGGCGCCTCGCCGGAAATCGCCGAAATCGCCGATGCGGCGGGCTGCGAGTATCTGCGCGGCCCGGCCGATGCCGGCGCGCGCCACCGCCAGGGCGCCGCGGCGGCCCGCAGCCCGTGGCTATTGTTCCTGGAGCCGGAAGGCATCCTGCAGGAAGGCTGGGCCCGCGACGTGCGCGCCTTCACCGACCAGGTCGATCGCATGGGCGCTGCCGACCGGCGCGCGGCCACCTTCCGGCTCGCGCTCGACGGTTTCGGCGTGGCGCCGCGGCTGAAGGAAGCGGCCGCCGTGGCGCGCCACGCGCTCACCGGCCGGCCGCGCCCGGAACAAGGGCTGCTGATCCATCGCCGCTTCTACGAGGCGCTGGGCGGGCACGAGGCCGGCGCGCAGTCCGCCCGCCGGCTGGTGGCGCGGATCGGGCGCGGGCGGATGGTGCTGCTGCGCTCGCAGATGCTGCTGCCCGAAAGCTGAGACCGGCCGGCCCGTGTCTCAGGCCGGCGCACGCAGCTTGCCGCGCTTGAGGTGCTCGTCGAGCCTCGGCAGGATCTCGACGAAGTTGCAGGGCTTGTGGCGAATGTCGAGCTGGTGGACGAGGATCTCGTCCCAGCCGTCGCGGCAGGCGCCCGGCGAGCCCGGCAGGCAGAAGATATAGGTCGCGTTGGCGACCCCGGCGGTCGCCCGGCTCTGCAGGGTCGAGGTGCCGATCTTGCCGAACGAGACCATGTGGAACACGGTCGAGAAGCCCTCCATGCGCTTCTCGAACAGCGGCTCGATCGCTTCGGGCGTCACGTCGCGCCCGGTGAAGCCGGTGCCGCCGGTGGTGATCACCACGTCGACCCCCGCATCCGCGATCCAGCCGGCGACCCGCGCGCGGATCGTCTCGACGTCGTCGGGCACGATGGCCCGGTCGGCGAGTTTGTGGCCCGCCGCCGCGATCCGCTCGACCAGCGTGTTGCCGGAGCGGTCGTCGGCGAGGACGCGCGTGTCGGAGATCGTCAGCACCGCGATGGCCAGCGGCACGAAAATCTTCTCGGCGGATTCGGCACTCATGGTTCAGTTACTGCTCTGGAACGTGTTGCACTTGCCCATCGAGCCGGTGTCGAGCCCGGTGCGGAACCACTTCACCCGCTGCGCCGAGCTGCCATGGGTGAAGCTGTCGGGCACCACATAGCCCTGCGCCTGCTTCTGCAGCTTGTCGTCGCCGATGGCGGAAGCCGCGTTCAGCGCCTCCTCGATATCGCCTTCCTCGAGGATCTGCCACTGCTGGTCGGCATGGTGCGCCCACACCCCGGCGAGGCAGTCGGCCATCAGCTCGACCCGCACCGAGAGTGCGTTGGCTTCCGACCGCGAGACCTGGCGCTGGCGCGCCTGCACCTTCTCGAGAAGCCCGATCTGGTTCTCGACGTGGTGGCCGACCTCATGGGCGATGACATAGGCGGCGGCGAAGTCGCCCGGCGCGCGGAAGCGCTGCTTCATCTCCTGGAAGAACGAGGTGTCGAGATAGACCTTCTGGTCCAGCGGACAGTAGAACGGCCCCATGGCCGACTGCGCGGTGCCGCAGGCCGAGCGGGTGGCGCCGGAAAACAGCACCATGCCCGGGTCCTGATAGGTCTCGCCCTGCGCCTTGAAGACGGCGGTCCACACATCCTCGGTCTGCGCCAGCACGGTGGCGGCGAACTGGCCGATCTGGTCGCTCGGCGCACCCTGCTTGCCCGAGGGCGCCGGTGACTGCTGCTGGGTGTAGCCGCTGTCGTCGCCGCCGCCCATCAGGATATCGGCGCCGCCGATCAGCACCGCCGGATTGATGCCGGTCGCCCAGGCGATCAGGCCGATGATGATCAGCCCGCCAATACCAAGACTGCCGCGCCCGCCGGGTATGCGCCCGCCGGGCCCGCCAAATCCGCCGCCAAAGCCGCCACTGCCGCGGCGGTCCTCGACGTTTTCGCTACGCCGGAAATCCTCCCAACGCATATCGGCCTCCACTGCCTGCCATTGCGGCATGATAGTGATGCAGCCGCGCCGTGGCAGCAATGCGGATGGCGGCAACATGTTCCCTAAGGGATCATGCCACCGCTTCCGCCGGGGCGGCGAGCCACCCTTGGGCGAGGCTCACATCGGCCTGCGAGAGGCCGTGGCCGGCCGGCAGCAGCCGGTGCTCGACCCGCGCGCCGGCCGCCCGGAGCTGGCCGGCGAGCCGCTCGGCGTTTTCGCCCGGCACGATCGGGTCCATCGCCCCGGAGAGCAGCAGCACCCGCGTATCCGTGGGCGCCACTGCCGGGGGGTCGGCGAGCGGCACCATGGCGCGTAGCAGGATCGCCCCGGAAAACGTTCCCGGCCGCAGCAGCAGCGTCGCGGCGGCGATGTTGGCGCCGTTGGAGAAGCCGACGGCGACCGGGGCGGCGAGGCCATAGGTCTCGCGTGCCTCGCGGACGAAATCGGCGAGTTCGCCCGCGCGCCGGCGCACATCCTCCTCGTCGAACACACCTTCGGCGAGGCGGCGGAAGAAGCGGGGCATCCCGCCTTCCAGCACCTTGCCGCGCGGGGCGAGCAGCGCCGAGCCGGGCGAGAGCATCCGCCCGAGCCCGATCAGGTCGTTCTCGTCGCCGCCGGTGCCGTGGAGCAGCAGCAGCGGGGGAGCACCCGCCTCGGTGGCGGGCTCGAAGCGATGCACGAAGGAAAGCGGAGCGTTCGCGCTCATGACGGCCTCCTCGTCTGGATGGGGAGGCGCCGCCCGCGAGGGGCGGCGCCGGGATGTCACGCGATCTCGGGAAGCACGGACTCGATCTGGCTGCGGCTGCCTTCCAGGAAGTCGGGCAGCTTCAGCGCCTCGCCCAGATGCGCCAGCGGCTCGTCCGCCGCGAAGCCGGGGATGTCGGTCGCGATCTCGAACAGCACGTGACCGGGCTCGCGGAAGTAGATGGAGCGGAAGTAGTTCCGGTCCTTCTGCTCGGTGGTGCGGATGCCGTGGTTCTCGTTCAGCTTCTTCACCATGGCGAACTCGGCCGCGTCGTCCGCGGCGCGGAAGGCGATGTGGTGCACCGAGCCGCCGCCCATGCGGGCGGGCAGGAAGCCGCCGGCCTCGTGGATGTCGACGACGCCGCCGATATCCGTGCCCTCGGCCTTGAACCGCACCAGCGGGCCCTCGCGGCCGACTTCCTTGAAGCCGAACACGTCGGTCAGGATGGCGCCGGTCGGCGCCGCCTCGGCGAGCAGGAGATTGACGCCGTGGAAGCCGCGGATCGCATGCTCGGCCGACACGTCGGTGCCGATCCAGGCCGGCTCGTTCTCGATGCCGGGCACGCCGATCAGCGCGAGGCGCATGCCGTGCGGATCGCGGAAGGCGAGCACGCTCTCGCCGAAGCGGCGGATGATCGGCTCATGCGAGACGCCCTTCTCGACGAAGCGCTGGGTCCAGTAGCCGATCGAGGCCGCCGGCACGCGGAACGCGGTCTCCTGCGTCTCGCCGATGCCGAGCCGTCCCGGCGCCACATGGTCCCACGGGAAGAAGGTGAGGATGGTGCCGGGCGAGCCGGCTTCGTCGCCGTAATAGAAGTGATAGGTGCCCGGATCGTCGAAATTGACGGTCTTCTTGACGAGGCGCAGGCCCAGCGTGCGGGTGTAGAACTCGACGTTGCGGCGCGCATTGCCGGCGATCGCGGTCACGTGGTGGATGCCGTTGCGGATCATGGTCTAACCCTCCTGCGAACCCGCCTGGGGCTCGCTTCGATCGGTGAGCGCGACATCCGCGCTCGTCTTGGCGAGGAAGATAATCCGGCACTGACGCAATGGAATGCCCATTCAATTGCGTTGACGCAATCTCACTCCTGCTGCTATGGTGCCCACCGTTGCGGAGCTGATTTCGACTGCCATCGCAGAGACTTGGTCGGGCCCGCGGGCCCGGGAGCGGGGAGACGCCGATGGCCGAGCCTTTCAAGAACCTCGCCTGGGACGATTTCCGCCTCATCAAGGCCGTGGCCGACGCCAAGGGCCTTCCGGCCGCCGCGGCCCAGATCGGCGTCAACCATTCCACCGTGTTCCGCCGGCTGAAGCAGATCGAGGAGAGCCTCGGCGCCATCCTGTTCGAGCGCCACCGCACTGGCTACGCCCTCACCCCGGCAGGCGAGGAGCTGGTCGCGCTCGCCAACCGGCTCGACGAGGAGATCACCGCGGTCGGGCGCAAGCTGGCCGGCCGCGAGCCCGCCCCCTCGGGCGAATTGCGCGTGACGGTGCCCGATTCGCTGCTGATCCATCTGCTGGTGCCCATCCTTGCGGGCTTTCGCGAGCGCTACCCCGAGGTGCGGCTCGACATCGTGCTCTCCAACCAGGCGCTGAACCTGTCCAAGCGCGATGCGGACGTCGCCATCCGCGCCACCGACCATCCGCCGGAGAACCTCGTCGGCCGCCGGGTCGCCCGCATCGCCTGGGCGCTCTACGGCCGGGCCGAGGACTTCCCCGAGCCGGGCGAGGTCACGCAGGAGCAGCTCGACGCCCGCAACTGGGTCTCGCTGGGCGACAGCCTCGGCTCGCTCAAGGCGGTCAAGTTCGTGCAGGAGCATGTCGCGCCCGAGCGCGTCGGCTACAAGATCAACAGCGTGCTCGGCCTCGCCGAGGCGGTGGAGGCGGGCATCGGCATCGGCCATATCCCGTGCCTGATCGGCGATTCGCGCCCGTCCCTGGTGCGGCTCGGCCCGCCCGACGACGACTATGCCGCCGATCTGTGGCTGCTGACCCATCCAGACCTGCGCCATTCGCCGCGCGTGCGCGCCTTCCTCGACTTCCTGGCCGGCGAGGTCGCCCGGCACCGGCGCTTCATCGAGGGCGAGGCCGGCCACCAGAAGGGGCTGGCGGCGAGCGACGCGGCTATTTGAGGCGCGAGAGCAGCGTGTCGCGCACCGTGGTGAGCTGCGAGGTCAGCGCGGCGATCTCGGACATGTCGCGATCGATGCAGCTCCCCATCTCGCGCGGGATGTTGACGGCCTCGCGGCGCAGCTCCCGGCCCTTCTCGGTGAGCAGGATGCGCACCTGCCGCTCGTCGGTGGCGTCGCGCACGCGGCGCACCAGCCCGGCCGCCTCCAGCCGCTTGAGCAGCGGCGTGAGCGTGTTGGTCTCCAGCAGCATCTTCTCGCCGATCTGCCCGACCGTGAGCCCGTCCTCGCCCCACAGCGTCACCATGGCGACATATTGGGGATAGGTCAGGCCCAGCCGGTCCAGCATCGGCTTGTACACACGGTTGAAGGCGTGATTGGCCGAATAGACCGCGAAGCAGAGGAAATCGTCGAGCTTGAGTGTGTCGTCGGCGGGCATGTTCACCTGTTGGCACAGCCGGTAATGATTAGACGGCTTTGCGGGGGAAAGGTGCCTCGCGCGCGACATGACCACAAGCGGGTTTTTGCGTAAGCCACCCTGACAAATGGGGCCTACCGCGATTTGAACAAGCAGGTGCGCTCCTCTATAGCATCGCCGATGCGAGCGCTGCCGCTACGTCTTTGGAGGGAAAGAGGAAGCCGATGACGGGGGGAGCCACGCCCAAGCCAGATGCCCTCGTCCGCCCGGGTTCCGGCAAGGACGCGCGCGGCAAGGACGCAAACGAGACGCCCGCGACTGCCTCCACCCCCGCCGAACCCGCCGAGCCCATCCATGGCGAGCTCAGCGCCACCGGCCGGCGCTCGGCCCGGCTGCGGCTGCGCGCGGCGTGGATGTACTATGTCGAGGGCATGACCCAGAGCGCCATCGCCTCGGCGCTCGACATCGGCCGCGTCACCGTGGTGCGCCTGCTGGCGGATGCGCGGGCGCTGAACGAGGTCAAGATCTCGCTCAGCCGCGAGATCGCCGAGCTGCCGCGGCTGGAGATGGGCCTGCAGAAGGCGTTCGGCCTGCGCGAGGCCGTCGTCGCCCCGCTCTCCGGCCCGCTCGCCGACCCGACCAGCGCCATCGGCGCCGTCACCGGCCAGTTCATCTCCGACCTGATCCGCCCGGACATGAAGATCGGCTTCGGCTGGGGCCGCACGCTGATGCGCGCGCTCGGCTTCATCGACGAGAAGAACGTCGCCAACGTGTCGGTGATCTCGCTTCTGGGCGGCATCACCAAGGCCAAGCAGTACAATCCGTCGGAATTCGCCTGGCAGCTCTCGCGCCTGTTCCAGGCCGACTGCCACCTCATCGCCGCGCCGGCCATCGTCGACAGCGTCGAGACCAAGCGCGCGCTGATCGAACGCTGCGGCCTCGGCACGGTCTACTCGCTCGCCCGCGAGATGGACGCCGTTGTCCTCAGCGTCGGCGAGATGGAGGGCGACAGCACCTCGATGCGGTTCGGCTTCTTCACGCCGGACGACTGGGCCTCGCTCATCGCCGCCGGCGCGGTGGGCGACGTGGTCTACAACTTCATCGACATCGAGGGGCGGCCGATCGACCACCCGGTCAATACGCGCGTGATGTCGATCCCGATCGAGACGCTGCAGGCGACGCCCGAGCGCATCCTCACCTCCGGCGGGCCGGGCAAGACGCAGGCGGTGATCGCCGGGCTGCGCATGCTGCGCCCCACCGTTTTCATTACCGACGAAGTGACCGCGGCCGCCGTGCTCGACGCGGTCGGCGCGGATTACTGACTGCAGAATTGCCGCAGCGCACTATTTTCCTTGGCCTCAATGTCGAGTACCGAAGGACGTGACGCGGCCGCGGCACGCGATGCGGGGCAGGTGCTCGGCGCGCGTCGCGCCGGCACGGACGGGCCGGCGGATGCGCGGTCGAAGGAAGGGTGTGAGTGATGCTCGGGGCAAAGGGGATCGTGCGGTCGGGCATCGCCGCCGAGCTCGAACAGTGGACCGCGGCCCATGGCCCGGTCACCATCGGCCTCGCCGGCGCGGGGCAGATGGGCACCGACCTCATCGTGCAGGCCGCGCTGATGCCGGGCGTGCGCATCGGCGCCGTGACCGAGCTCAACGCGCAGACCGCGATCGACGCGGCGCTGATGGCCGGCCACCGGCGCGAGGACGTCGTCTCCGCCTCCTCCCCCAGCCAGATCGACCGCGCGATCGAGACCGGCCATATCGCCCTCACCGACGACTACCGGGCCATGTGCGCGGCGGGGAACATCGACGTGGTGATCGACGCCACCGGCAGCCCCAATATCGGCACGCTGGTCTCGCTGGAGGCGATCCGCAACGGCAAGCACGTCGTGCTGCTGAGCGTGGAGGCCGACATCACCATCGGTCGCTTCCTCAAGCAGGAGGCGCGCTCGGCCGGCGTGGTGCTGACCGGCGCGGCGGGCGACGAGCCGGCCGCCACCATCGAGCTCATCGGCTTCGCCCAGGCGCTCGGCTTCGAGATCGTCTGCGCCGGCAAGGCCAAGAACAACGCCTTCAAGCCCGACGCCGTGCCCGACGAGTTCGCCGAGGAGGCGAAGGCGCGCAACATGAACCCGCGCATGCTGGTCGAGTTCGTGGACGGCTCCAAGACCATGGTGGAGATGACCGCGCTCGCCAACGCCACCGGCCTGGTGCCGGACGTGCCCGGCATGCACGGGCCGGCGGCTGACCGCGAGGCGCTGGCGCAGGTGCTGTGCACCCGCGAGGACGGCGGCATCCTCTCGCGCGCCGGCGTGGTCGACTACACGCTCGGCAAGGGCGTGGCGCCGGGCGTGTTCTGCATCGTCAAGCCGCGCCATCCGCGCGTGCTGGAGCGCATGGCGGACCTCAAGGTCGGCCCCGGCCCCTGCTTCGCGCTGATCCGGCCGTTCCACCTCACCAGCCTCGAAGTGCCGCTCTCGGCCGTGCGGGCGGTGATGAGCGGGCGGCCCGACATGGAGGTGCTCGACCATCCGGTGGCCGAGTGCATCGCCGTCGCCAAGCGCGACCTGCGGCCCGGCGACGTGCTGGGCAGGATCGGCGAATACGACTATCGCGGCTTCTGCATGGGCTGGCGCGACGCGCGCGACGGCTTCGCCCTGCCGCTCGGCCTCGCCGAGAAGGCAAGGGTGCTGAAGCCGGTGCGCGCCGGCGAGCAGCTCACCTACGACAATTGCGCGCCGGACGAGGCGCTGCTCGTCACCCAGATCCGCCGCCGCCTCGACCAGGCGGACGCGCAGTATCTGGCGGCGTAGCGGTCGGAGGCGCGGCGCCCGGCGGGCTCTCTCAGGCCCGTCGTCCGGCCACCGCGCCGTAGACGAACAGCACCAGCACGGCGCCGACGACGGCGCCGATGAGCCCGGCGCCCTCGCCCGGCGCGTACCAGCCGAGCGCCTGTCCGAGCCAGGTGGCGACGAACGCCCCGACAATGCCGAGGATCGTCGTCAGGACGAATCCGGACGGTTCATTGTTGCCGGGCATAATGAACTTCGCGATGATGCCGGCCGCGAAGCCGATGATGATCGTCCAGATGAAACCCATGCAACGTCTCCATATAGGTCGCGCCGAAGCGTGGTGACAAAGTGGGACGCAAAGGAAACCTGTTCGTTCGTCGTTGGTTTCCTTGGCGCATAAGAGCACTTCCGAGGAGGAAACGTCATGACCAATCGTGGATTTCCCTCGATGACTGCGCTGCTGGCCCTTCTGGCGGTCGCCGGATACCAGAATCGCGACAAGATCATGGAGATGATGCGCGGCGCGACGGCCGGCGGACAGGGCGGGGCGAGCCCGCAGCCCGGCCCCTTCGGCACGCCCGCGCCGTCCGGGACGGAGAATGCCGGCACGGGCGGGCTCGGCGGTTTGGGCGGGCTTGGCGGTCTGGGTGGCCTGCTCGGCGGTCTTTTCGGCGGCGCGGCTTCCGGCAACGTCGTTCAGGACGGGCTCGGGGAACTGCTCGAGCGCTTCCGCGAGACCGGGCACGGCGAGGCTGATTCATGGGTCGGCAACGGCCAGAACCAGCCGATCGACGACCGCAATCTCGAGCACGCGCTCGGTCCCGACGTGATGGACACGCTCGCCCGCGCCACCGGCCTGTCGCGCGAGGAACTCCTCGCCCGGCTGTCGCGCACGCTGCCGCAGGCGGTCGATTCCTACACGCCGAACGGCCGGCTCGAAGGCTGACGGCACCCCGCCGGCCGGGGCTCGATCCCACGGGTAGGTTCGGGAACGCGGCGCGGGCGCCGAGGCGCCGGGCCGCGTTCGCCGAAGGCTTACGCCGTTCCCGGCTTCGTGCTGCCGGCCAGCCCGGCGAAATGCGCGTCGGCGAGGCGCGTCTCGGCCTCGTTGAGCGCATGGGCGAGCTGGCGCACCTGCGCGGGGTCGAGCACGAGCTGCAGCGCCGGCACCGGATCGCCGGGCTTGAGCGGGGCGGCGCCGATCTCGATGCGCAGCCCCACCTTCTCGGCGCCGAACAGCGCGGTGGTGAAGGCCTGCATCGGCCAGACCTTCAGATGTCCCTTGTCGTCCTTTTCCCAGTCGTCGAAGCGGCCGGCCATGGCGGTCTCCCTCGGATCGCGGCGCGGCGCGCGGCGCCGCAGGTCTGAGTGATCCCTAGCACCGATCCGGGCGTGCGCGACAGACCCGGCGACGGCGGGACGGTCGGCCGGACCATGCCGCGGCCGTCGCGTGAGGGACCCGAGGCCGCCTTCGCGAGCTCGCGCGGGCGGAAGCAGATGCAGATGCAGATGCAGATGAGAGATGGAACGACACGCCGGACGAAGGCGCGAAGGCAAACATCCGGGCAAATTCTGGAAATATCGAAGCGGGCAGGGATAAGGCTGCGAACAGGGCCCGGCGGCGCGCCTCCGCCGGCTCAGCGCCACCATGCGCCGGGTATTCCGCGCCGACACGAGACATCGCACACCGCACCGGCTATCGGAGGGCGTGAGGCGAACGCGAAAGTCGCCCGGCCCGATGCCCCTTGCCTTGCCTTGCCTTGCCTTCCCTTGCCTTGCCTTGCCTTCCCTTGCCTTCCCTTGCCTTCCCTTGCCTTCCCTTGCCCGGCCCGGCCCGGGCGGCTCCGCATTCACCGGCGCAGATCCGCACGGCCTCAATGGAAATCGCGCGATTTCGGCAGCAGCCGCACCTGGCGCGGGTGGCCATGGCCGGCCTGGCCCGCGCTCAGCCGCGCGCCGGCCCGGCCCCGCGCCCGCTCGTCCCGTCCCGGATCGACCTGCGGGGCGGGAACGACGGCCTTCCCCGGCCCCTCCCCTCCGGCCGCCTCGTGTGCGGGCGCCTCGAACAGCCGGCCGAGCTCGGCGGAACGGTCGAAGACCCGCTCGCCCATGATGTGGACGACGCCCTGCTTGCTCTTCTGCACCCGCCCTTCCACCACGGCGAGACGCGCACCCATCACCTCGGCCCGGAAGCGTTCGAACTGGCGGGTCCACAGCAGCACGTTGACGATGCCTTCCTCGTCCTCCAGCGTCATGAAGATGGCGTTGCCCTTGCCCGGCCGCTGGCGCACCAGCACGATCCCCGCCACCCGCACATAGGCCCCGTCGCGGGCGCTTGCGACGCCGGCGCTCGACAGCACCCTCTCGGCGGCGAAGACCGGCCGCAGCATGCCCATCGGGTGGCCCTTCAGCGAGAGCCGCGTGGTCTGGTAGTCGACCGCGATGTGCTCGGGCAGCGGCATGACGGGCAGGCGCGCCTCCGCATCCGCGCCGAGCTCGCGCGCATCGGCGGCGGCGAAGAGCGGCAGCGGCGCGTCGTCCGGCAGCCGACGCACCGCCCAGGCGGCCGCCCGCCGGTCGAGCCCCATGGAGCGGAAGGCGTCCGCCTCGGCGAGCCGCGTCAGGATGGCGACCGGCAGGCCGGAGCGCCGCGCCAGCGTCTCCACGTCGCCGAAGCCGCCGCCCGCCGCCGCCCGCGCCCGCACGAGGCGCAGGGCCGCCTCCTCCCCGACGCCGTCCACCTGCCGGAAGCCGAGCCGCAGCGCGAGCCTCCCGTCTGCCCGGCGCTCCAGCGTGTTGTCGTGGAGGCTGTGGTTCACGTCGGCGGCGCGCACCTCCACCCCGTGCTCGCGCGCGTCGCGCACGATCTGCGCCGGGGCGTAGAAGCCCATGGGCTGGGAGTTGAGCAGCGCGCAGGCGAAGGCCGCCGGGTGCCGGCATTTGATGTAGGCGGAGATGTAGACCAGCTTGGCGAAGGAGGCGGCGTGGCTTTCGGGAAAGCCGTATTCGCCGAACCCCTTGATCTGCTCGAAGCAGCGCGCAGCGAAGGCGGGATCGTAGCCGCGCGCACTCATGCGGTCGATCAGCATGCTGCGGAACTGGCCGATGGTGCCGAGATGGCGGAAGGTCGCCATGGCCCGGCGCAGCTGGTTGGCCTCGACGTCGGAGAACTCGGCCGCCACCATGGCGAGTTGCATCGCCTGTTCCTGGAACAGCGGCACGCCCAGCGTACGCTCCAGTACGCCGCGCAGCTCGTTCGGGTCGTTCGGCGGCGCGGGCGAGGGGTAGTCGACCTTCTCCAGATCGTCGCGCCGGCGCAGATAGGGGTGCACCATGTTGCCCTGGATCGGGCCGGGGCGGACGATCGCGACCTGGATCACGAGGTCGTAGAGGTTCTTCGGCTTGAGGCGCGGCAGCATGTTGATCTGCGCCCGGCTTTCCACCTGGAACACGCCGATGGAATCGCCCTTCTGCAGCATGGCGTAGACGTCGCCCTGCTCCCTCGGCACCTCGGCGAGGCCGTATTCGATGCCCTCGTGATCGCGCATCAGGTCGAGCGCCTTGCGGATGCAGGTGAGCATGCCGAGCGCGAGCACGTCGACCTTCATCAGGCCGAGCGTGTCGATGTCGTCCTTGTCCCATTCGATGAAGGTGCGGTCCTTCATCGCCGCGGGCCCGATCGGCACCGTCTCGTCGAGCCGCCCGCGCGTCAGCACGAAGCCGCCCACATGCTGGGAGAGGTGGCGCGGGAAGCCGAGCAGCCGGACGGCGAAGCCGATCGCCCGCGCGATCACCGGATTGCGCGGGTCGAGCCCCGCCTCGCGCGCCTGGCTCTCCTTGATCTCGTCGCCCCAGCTTCCCCACACCGTGCCGGCGAGGCGGGCGGTCACGTCCTCGGTGAGGCCGAGCGCCTTGCCGACGTCGCGGATCGCGCTGCGCGGGCGATAGGAGATCACGGTCGCGGCGATGCCGGCCCGGTGGCGCCCGTAGCGCTCATAGATGTGCTGGATCACCTCCTCGCGCCGCTCATGCTCGAAATCGACGTCGATGTCCGGCGGTTCGCGGCGCTCGCGGGCGATGAAGCGGGAGAACAGCAGGTTGCTGGCGGCGGGGTCCACCGCCGTGATGCCGAGCACGTAGCACACGGCCGAATTGGCCGCCGAGCCCCGCCCCTGGCACAGGATGCGGTTGCGCTGGGCGAAGTCGACGATGTCGCGGATGGTGAGGAAATAGGGCGCGTAGTCCAGTTCCCGGATCAGGGCCAGCTCGGTGTGCAGCTGCGCCTCCACCTTGGGCGGCACGCCCTCCGGGTAGCGCATGGCGGCGCCGCGCCAGGTCACCTCCTCGAGCCAGTCCTGCGGCGTGCGCCCCGGCGGCACCGGCTCCTCGGGATATTCGTAGTGCAGCTCGCCGAGCGAGAAATCGATGCGGGCGAGGAAGTCGCGCGTCTCCTCCACCGCCTCGGGCGCCTCGCGGAACAGGCGGGCCATCTCGGCCGGCGGCTTCAGGTGGCGCTCGGCATTGGCCTCGAGCAGCCGCCCCGCCGCCTCGAGGGTCACGCCCTCGCGGATGCAGGTGAGCACGTCCTGCAGATCGCGCTGGTCGGGGTGGTGGTAGAGCGCGTCATTGGTGGCGATCAGCGGCACGCCGGCCTGCACTGCTAGCGCCTTCAGCGCCGCGAGATGCCGACGGTCGTCGCCGCGCCGCGCCATGGTGGCGCCGAGCCAGAGCGAGCCGGGCGCCGCCTCGTGCAGCCTTGCCAGCGTCCCGCGAAGCCCGACGCGCGCCTCTGCCGGCAGGTGGCGCGGCGGCATCAGGACCAGCGAGAGGCCGCGCGCATCGGCGAGGAGGTCGTCGAGCCTGAGATGACACTCGCCCTTGATGCCGGCGCGCAGATTGCCGGCCGTAAGCAGGCGGGTGAGCCGTCCCCAGCCGGCGCGGTCCTGCGCATGGGCGACGATGTCCGGCGTACCGTCGGCAAAGACCAGCCGCGCGCCGACGACGAGAGCGAAGGTGAGTTGCGGCGCCGCGCCGCGCTCGGCCGCCTCCCCGGCCAGCGCCCGCACCACCCGCTCCAGCGCATCCTCTTCCGGTGGGGTGGCCGGACTGGGGATGGCGGCGCCGGCACCCTCGCCGGGCGCCCGGTGTTGCGGAGGCGGGACTTTCGACGCCGGACTCTTCGAGGAAGAAATGGCCGATACCGAGCTCCTCGATATCGAGCTCTGCGAGGCCGGTTCACCTGATGCCGGGCCTTCCGGCGCCAAGCCTTCGGGTACTCGATCCTGCTCCCTCTCGCCGGGCGCCTGCGCCGGCCCGGACGCAGCGCCGTCGGCCGGCTCGCCGGCACCGGCCTCCGCGGTCGGCTCGCACCGCGCGAGAACCGCCGTCCGGGCCTGCCACGCCTCGGCATAGACCTCCTTCGCCCGCTCCACCGCCGCATAGGCGCGCACCACGCCGGCCACCGTGTTGCGGTCGGCGATGCCGATGCCGGCATGGCCAAGGGCGAGCGCCTGCGTCACCAGCGCCTCCGCCGGCGAGGCCCCGCGCAGGAAGGAGAAGTTCGAGGCCGCGACCATCTCGGCGAAGAAGGGGGTGCTCATCGCCGCCTCACGCGAACAGGCCGTGCAGGAACCAGCGCGGCGCGGCCGGCTCGCGATCGTAAAGGCCGGCGCGGAACAGCCAGAAGCGCCGCCCCTCGCGGTTCTCGACGCGGAAATAGTCGCGCGTGAGCTCGCGCGCATGCGGGGCTCCAGGCGCGCCGCCAGGCACGCGCCACCATTCCGGGGCGATCCGTTCGGGCCCCTCGGCGCGGGTGACCTCGTGCACCACGCGCCGCCAGCGGAAGCGCAGCGGCGGCCCGTCGGGCACCTCGGCCAGCGCCTCGACCGGCTGGGGCGGGTCGAACAGGGTGAGCGGGCGCGGCAGCAGGAATTCGGGACGGGCCATGGGCGGCACCGGCTCGCCCGCGGGCACCTGCACGCTGACCCGCTCCGGGTCGTGGGTGTCGCGCATCGAAAAGCGCAGCACCCGCTCGCGCCCCAACCGCACGGCGAGCCGGTCGGTCAGCTCCGCGACCTCCTCCTCCGCGACCGCGCGCCCGTCGAGGCTCACCTGCGCGGGGGTGAGCGGCTCGGCGCGCAGCACGGCGAGCCGCACCAGATCGAAGCCGAAGCCGGGATCGATCGGGTCCGCCAGCGCCGCGATCCGCTCGCGGTAGAGCCGCATCAGCGCGGGCGCGTCGCGCGAGGGCCGCGCGGTCTCCACCTTCAGCCGCCGCACCGCGCCGTCGGCCCGGAAGAACGAGGCCTCGAACGCCCGTCCGCCCTCCCCGCGCGCCTCCAGCATCAGGGCGAGGTCCCCGACCAGCCCGGCCAGCGCGCCCTCTATGTCCTCCGCGCGGCCGATCGGCTCGGCGAAGCGGCGCTCGGCGATGCAGGCCGGCAGCGGCCGGCGCGGCACGATGCGCACGTCCTCGTGGCCGAGCGTACGGCGCAGGCGCACCAGCAGTTCCACGCCGAAGCGCGCGGCGAGCGGCGTGCCCGGCCGCTCGGCGAGGTCGCCCATGGTCTTCAGCCCGGCCCGGGATAGCCCGCTCGCGATCGTCTCGTCGATGCCGAGCAGGGCGACGGGAAGCGGCGCCACCGCCCGCGCCTCCCCGCCCGGCGGCACCACGCCGCCCCGGCTCGCCCGCGCCAGCGCCCGCGCCGCCTCCGGCGTGCCGGCAATGACCGCCGTGGCGCCGAGCCCGCGCCGCTCCAGATGGTCGAGAAGGCGCGCGCGCATCATCGCTTCGCCGCCGAACAGATGCGCGCAGCCGGTGATGTCGAGCACCAGCCCGTCGGCGCCGTCGAGCGCGACCAGCGGCGTCCAGCGGTCGCAATCGTCGGCGATCGCCTCCAGAAAGGCCGCGTCCGCCACCGGGTCGTGCTCGATCACGGCGAGGTCGGGAATGCGCGCGCGCGCATCCGCCAGTGTCAGGCCGGGCGCGAGCCCGCACCGGCGCGCCTGCCGGTCCACCGCGGCGAGGCGCAGCGCGTTCTTCACCGTCTCGACAAAGACCAGCGGCGCCGGCGCGGGCAGGCCGTCAGCCCGCGCGGCGGAACGGCGCGACGGCGCGCTCCCGCCCCGCCGGCGCCGGATCCGCTCCAGCCGGTCCGCCGGCAGGAACGGGAACCACAGCGCGAGGTAGCGCGGGGAGGTCGCGGAAGGAACATGTCTCACGGTCCCACTCCAGTTTCCACGTGCCCCCTTCCACCCGCCGTCCCTCGGGCCCGCCGCGATGGCGCAGCAGGCGCACCTCGAAGGCCGGGGCGCCGGGGGCGTGGCCCTCCAGCGGCAGCGAGGGAACGGGCGACACCCGCCAGCGCGTCGCCACGGCGGTGGGAACGCTCCGCGCCGCCCCGCGCAGCAGCAGGCCGGTGACGCCGGCCGCCGCCGCGCGCAGGCAGAGGCGGCGGGTGGCGGTGAGGTCGAGCACCTTCGGCGCGCCCCAGATCTCGATCAGCACGGCGCCGAGCGCGGAACAGCGCAGCGCGTCCTCGCCCGCGCGCAGCGCCGCCGCTGCGTCCGGCGCCCGCACCAGCACGAGGCCGGCGGGATCGACCCCGAGCCCGGCGAGGCCGGCGGCATCGAGCCGCCCGAGCTCGGCCTCGGCCATGTCCTGCCGCACCCAGAGCACCGGACGGGCGCCCGGCCGAAGCGGCACGGGAGGGGCATTTCCGGGACCCGCGAGCGGGAGAGGTGCTGGGGACGCGGGGATAGGGGGCAGGTGCGCCGCCTGCCCGGCCCGCAAGGCCAGCGCCAGGGCGAAGCCGGCCGCCGCCGGCTGGTCCGCGCCCCGCTCCGCCTGCACCTCGTGCAGCGTCCCGCGCCCGAGCGCGATCTCGCCGGTTCCGGCGGCGCCGAGGGTGAAGGAGGAAGCCTCGCCGGGCAGGCGCTCCGCCTCAAGCCCGGCGAGCAGCTGCCTCAGCGCGGAAACGTCTCGGGCAGGGCCCATCGTCGCGCTCACATTAGTTCATGTTTTGTTCTCATAAAGACGACTCGTTCCGCCTCGCGAGTCAAGCCTCCTTGCGAAACAGGGTGCGCGCGCAGGGGCGGGACGGCATAGTGCGCTCCTGCCTGCACGGGGCGCCGGAAAGCGCGCCACGCCCCGGCAGGCCGGGAGTAGCGACGCCATGCAAGACACCGAATCCTCCCGCACCGAATCCTCCCGCACCGCACCCCTCGCCCCCGTTCCCTTCGACCCCGCCTCGACGCCGGACTGGATCGGCCCGCTCGACCGCGCCGCCGGCCCGCTCTACGCCCAGATCCTCGCCGCGCTGGAGGATGCGGTGGCGCGCGGGGTGCTGCGCCCGGGCGAGCGCCTGCCCACCCAGCGCGCCCTCGCCGAGCAGCTCCAGGTCGACCTCACCACGGTCACGAGGGCCTATAGCGAGGCGCGCCATCGCGGGCTGATCGACGCCGTCACCGGGCGGGGCTCCTTCATTCCCGGCGGCTCGGGCGCGGCCGTGCCGGCGCTCGACCTGTCGATGCTGATGCCCCCGCCCCCGCGCGGCCTGTCGCTCGGCGCGCTGGTCGAGCGGGGCCTCGCCTCGCTCCTCGCCCGCTCCAATGCCGACGTGCTGATGGCCTATCACATCGGCCCCGGCGCCGCGCCGGACCGGCTGGCCGCGACGCAATGGCTGGAGCCCGCGCTCGGTGCCGTGGACCCGCGAAGGGTCGTGATCACCCCCGGCACCCAGCCCGCGCTGGCCGCCCTGCTCTCCATGCTGGCCGAGCCCGGCGAGGTGATTCTGGCGGAGCCGGAGACCTATCCCGGCTTCCTCGCCGCGAGCGCCGCGCTCCACCTCACGGTGGCGCCGGTCGCCTGCGACGCGCAGGGGCTGGAGCCCGAGGCGCTGGCGCGCGCCTGCGAGACGCTGAAGCCGCGCGCGCTCTACGTCCAGCCGACCATCCAGAACCCGACCACCCGCACCATGCCGCCGGCGCGGCGCCACGAGATCGCGGCGGTGGCCAGCGCCTACCGCCTCACCGTGATCGAGGACGATCCCTACAGCCGGCTGATCGACCAGCCCGCCCTGGCGCTCGCCGCCCTGCTGCCGGAATCGGCCTATCACGTCGCCACCCTCGCCAAGTGCCTGACGCCCGGCCTGCGCACGGCCTTCGTCACCGTCCCGCAGCGCGAGGATCCCGAGAGGCTGGCGGCGGCGCTGCGCGCGCTCACCCTGATGCCGGCGCCGCTGATGAGCGCGCTGGCGACGCGCTGGATCGCCACCGGCACCGCGACCCATCTGCTCGGCGCCATACGGCGCGAGGCGCGCGAGCGCCAACACCTGGCGCGGGCCCTGCTGCCCGCGGGCAGCCACGCACATCCGGACGGGCTTCATGTCTGGCAGCCCCTGCCCGCGCGCTGGGACAGTGCGCGGCTCATCGAGGCGGCGCGGCGGCAGGGACTGGGGATCATGCCGGCCGAGGCCTTCAGCGTCGACGGCACGGCGCGCCAGGCGGTGCGCATCGCGCTCGGCGCGGTGGCCGACCGCGCCCGCCTCGCCGAGGCGCTCGGCGGACTGGCGGCCCTGATCGAGGGGAAGGAAGAGCGCTCAGGCGCGCGGGGCTGACCCTGCCGGCCCGCCGGCGGGCGCGCCGGGAACGGAGGGATCGACGAGACGTCCCTCCTCGGCCTTGTAGAAGTACTGGCTGGCGACCAGCCATCCCTTCAGCGGCCGCAAGGGCGGAATGCAGGTGGCGAGCATCACCGGCACGGTGGTCACCAGATGCACCCAGTAGGGCACCTGGAACGCCACTTCGAGCCAGAGCCCGAACGCCACCGAGGGCACGCAGCCGAAGCAGATGACGAAGAAGGCCGGCCCGTCCGCCGGATCGGCGAAGGAATAGTCGAGCCCGCACACCTCGCAGCGCGGGGCGAGCTTCAGGAACCCGTTGAAGAGATGGCCCTGCCCACAGCGGGGACAGCGCCCCTTGATGCCGCATTCGAAGGGCGACAGCTTCGGCCATTCGCGATTGAGCATGGCAGCCTCCTGCTTGGGATCGGAGGCAGGAACCGCCGACCGACCCCGCTCATCTGGGCGCGGCGGCATACAATGTCAACGAAACCGCCCGATTGCATGGGCATTCACGGACAATGCATGGGGCGGCGAGGCTTTTCCGCCGGGTGGCGAAGCTGACGGTACCGGAGGGGGACGTTAACCAATCCCGCGCAAGGTGGTCGACGGGCGCCCACCCACCGATTCGCCGTCCCTTCGTTCATCCGTCGAAAGTCGCTTCATGAGTAGCAGCCTTATGAGTAACGTCATTCCGTTCCCGGCAAGGCTTCCCGAGCCCGACACCGCCTCCGATTCCGCGCCCGATATCGACCTGTTCACCGCGGTGGACGTCGCCATTCGCGACCTGCGCGACATCGCCCGGCGCCTGCACGGCGACGAGAGCGGGCAGGAGCAGGCCGAGCAGTGCCTCGACATGCTGACCCGGGCGCTGGAAAGCGCGCGCGACGTCGGCTGACTCCTGAACGGTCGACCCGGGCCTTCGCGCTCAGCCGAACAGGCTCTTGAGCAGGTAGAGCCCGGCGTGCACGAAGCCCCAGATGACGCCGGACACCACGCCGAGCGAGGCGACGGCGCATACCATGCCGACGAGGATCCAGACCCCATCGCGCTCCAGCACGCCGAGCGCCAATATGCAGATGGCGAGCGCGGGCAGCATGTTGCCGAGCGGGATCGGCAGCACCAGCACCGTCGCCAGCACGAAGCACATCACCCCGATCACATATTCCGCCGGCGGATGGGCGAGGATGCCGAGGCGCGGGCGCAGCAGCCCCTCGGCCTTGGCGAGCCACGGCGTGGCGCGGCCGATGAAGGCGGCGAAGTCCCTGCGCGCCACCGAGCGGCGGGCGATGAAGGGCGGCAGCCACGGCTCGCGGCCGAGCGCGAGCTGGGCGGTGAGAAAGACCAGCGGCGCGCCGAGCACGGCGGAGGTTCCCGGCGGCGTCGGCAGCACGTTGGGCAGCGCGAAGATCAGCATCAGCGGCCCGAACGCCCGCTCCCGCATCACGGTGAGCAGATCGCCCACGGCAATGCGTTCGCGCTCCACATCGTTGGCGATGCGGTTCAGCACGTCGGACAGGCGAAGCACTTCGTAGTCTTCCCCGCCCGGAATTTTGGCGCTGTCGATGTCGGACGGCATATCGGACGGCACGGCGGGCGACACTCCTCCCCGGACGGTGGACACTCCCCACCGCTGGCCCGTCAGATAAGCACTGATTGTGACATTAACCAGAAGCGCGAAGCTCGGGGGGGAACGCGCGAGGCGCCGGTTCAGGTCCAGCTGAACAGGAAGGCCCCGACGGCGATCAGCAGAATGATCACCGCCGCGATCGAATGTTTCACGGTCCAGTCATGCATGGTCATGCGCGTTTCTCCACCCTTTGACGCTGGTGTGAGGCCTGCCGCGCCCTGCGTCAACCTCGGCCCGCGTGCGGCTAGCCGTGGCGCAGATGGAACGACTTCGGCCGGGTGAGCATCTCGAAGCCGATGCGCGAGAGCGAGGCGCCGCGCCCGGTGTCCTTCACGCCGGTCCAGGCGAGGCCCGGATCGAGATAGTCGCAGCGGTTCATGAACACGGTGCCGGTCTCGATCCTGTCGCCGAGCCGCTCGGCGGCGTCGAGATCGGCGGTCCAGATCGAGGCGGTGAGGCCGTAGACGCTGTCGTTCATCAGCGCCAGCGCCTCGGCGTCGTCCTTCACCTTCATGATGCCGACCACCGGGCCGAAGCTCTCCTCGCGCATCACCGACATCGAATGGTCGACACCGGTCAGCACCTGCGGGGCGAGATAGGGCGTGCCCTCGCGGCTGGCCGGGAAGGAGGCGGGGTCGATATGCGCCTTGGCCCCCTTTGCGGTCGCCTCGGCGGTCTGCCGGCGGATGAGGTCGGCGAAGCGCTCCTGCGCCATCGGGCCGAGCGTGGTCGCCTCGTCCAGCGGATTGCCGAGGACGTAGTTCGAGGTCAGCTCGACGAAGCGGCCGACGAAGCGGTCATAGAGGCTCTCATGCACATAGATCCGCTCGATGCCGCAGCAGCACTGGCCGGAATTGTAGAAGGCGCCGTCGACGAGGTTGGCGACCGCGAAATCGAAATCGGCGTCGGCGCGCACATAGGCGGGGTCCTTGCCGCCGAGCTCGAGGCCGAGCCCGGTGAAGGTGCCCGCCGCCGCCCGCTCGATCGCGCGCCCGCCCTCCACCGAGCCGGTGAAGTTCACGAAGTCGACCGCGCCGGAGCCGATCAGCCGCGAGGTCTGCTCGTGGGTCAGCACCAGATTGGTAAAGAGCCCGGCGGGCAGGCCGGCGCGGTCCATCGCCGTCTGGAAGCGCTCGCCGACCAGTATGGTCTGCGCCGCATGCTTCAGGAATACCGCGTTGCCGGCGATCAGCGCGGGGGCGATCGTGTTCACGGCGGTGAGGTAGGGGTAGTTCCACGGCGCCACCACCAGCACCAGCCCGAGCGGGTCGCGCTTGATGTAGCGCCGGAAGCCCGGGCGCTCGTCCGGCGGGATCAGCGGCGCGAGGGCGGATTCGGCCATTGCGGCGACATAGCGCACGCGCTCCTCGAAGCCGCCGAACTCGCCGCCATAGCGCACCGGCCGGCCCATCTGCAGCGCGAGCTCGGGCACGATCTCCTGGTTCATCGCCAGCATGGCGTCGAGGAAGGCCAGCACATGGGCCGAGCGCTCCGCCACCGGCACGCTCGCCCATTCGCGCTGCGCCGCGCGGGCCGCCTCCACCAGGCCGGGAAGGGCGGCGTCGCTCGCGGCGGGGCGGCGGGCGAGTTCCGATCCGTCGATCGGCGAGCGGCAGACAATATCGTTCATCGACCTACTCCGGCACCACCTGCGCCCCTGCCGTCGGATATAGCCTGACGCCCGCTCCTGCGTCCATCGGCGCGATCACGGGGCCAACCCCACCCGGCGAGCCGCTTCGCGCACCCGTTCCGGGCGCGAACTGCGCATCAGGGTGCACGAGTTGGAATGATTGGTCCATTTATTCGGTCGCCTGGCATGGCCCGGGCGGATATTTTACGGGCCGCGCACGCCCTTCATGAGCTACAAGGGCAGCGTTGATGAACAGTGGACCAGACATGCTCCATCTGACGAACGGCACGCTGACGGACAGCGATTCCCGCGATTTCGTCGAAATGTTCGACCTCGCTCCGATCTCGCTCTGGCTGGAGGACTTCAGCGCCGTCGGCGAGCTGTTCGCAACCTGGCGCGCCGAGGGCGTCACCTCGCTGCGCGACCATCTGCGCGGGCACCCGGACCGCGTCGCCGAATGCTCGAAGCGCATTCACGTGCTGAAGGTCAATCGCCGCACGCTGCAGCTTTTCGAGGCCGACAGCCTCGCGCACCTCGTCGACAATATCGGCCGGGTGTTCCGCGACGACATGCTCAAGACGCACATCGACGAGCTGGCGCAGCTCTGGGACGGGAATCTCACCTTCGCGAGCAACACGGTCAATTACACACTCAGCGGCCAGCGGCTCGACATCCAGCTCAAGGGCATCGTGCTGCCGGGCTACGAGCAGAGCCTGGCGCGGGTGCTGCTCTCGGTCGAGGACGTGACCGAGCGCGAGACCGCGCGCCGCCAGGCCGCCCGCGCCGAGGAATATGCCCGCGGCCTGTTCGAGCATTCGCCGATCTCGCTGTGGGTCGAGGACTTCTCGAGCATCAAGCAGCTGATGGATGACGTGCGCATGCGCGGCATCACCGATCTGCGCGTCTTCACCGACGTGCATCCCGAATTCGTCCAGCGCTGCCTGAGCGAGGTTCGGGTGATCGACGTCAACCAGCACACGCTCGAGATGTTCTCCGCCCCCAGCAAGGCGGCGCTGATCGGCAATATCGGCTCGGTGTTCCGCGACGACATGCACCGGCATTTCCGCGAGCAGCTCATCGAGCTGTGGAACGGCCACCTGTTCCACCAGCGCGAGGTGGTCAACTACACGCTGAGCGGCGACGAGTTGCACGTGCACCTTCAGTTCTCGGTGCTGCCGGGACACGAGCACGACTGGTCGCTGGTGCAGATCGCGCTCACCGACATCACGGCGCGCAAGAAGGCCGAGGCCTATCTCGAATATCTCGGCAAGCACGACGTGCTCACCAAGCTCTACAACCGTTCCTTCTATGTCGACGAGCTCAACCGGCTGGAGCGCAAGGGCCCGTTCCCCGTGACCGTCATCATGGTCGACCTCAATGACCTGAAGCAGGTCAACGACCAGCTCGGCCACGCCGCCGGCGACACGCTGCTGCGCCGGGCCGGGGAGGTGCTGTCCAAGGCGGTCGACAAGCCCAACTGCGCGGCGCGCATCGGCGGCGACGAGTTCGCCGTGCTGCTGCCCGGCACCGACCGGGCGGGCGGGCTCGCCGTGATGGAGAACATCGAGAAGCTGGTCGAGCTGAACAACCAGTTCTACTCCGCCAGCACGCTCGCCCTCTCCATGGGCCTCGCCACCAGCGTCAATGGCGAGCGGCTGGAGCAGGTGGTCAAGCGGGCCGATTTCGAGATGTACGAGGCCAAGCGCAACCAGGAGGGCGGCGCGCACGGGCGCGACTGAGGCGGCCGGGCACGCTCACCCGCCCGCCAACCCGTCCGCATGGACGAAGCACAGCTTGTTGCCTTCGGGGTCGCGGCCATAGGCGCCGTAATAGTCCGGCCCGTAATGCGGCCTGAGGCCCGGCGCGCCCTCGTCGGTGCCGCCCTGCGCCAGCAACGCCTGCCAGGCCGCGTCGACCGCGGCGCGCGAGGGGGCGGCGAAGCTGACCTGCGTGCCGTTGCCCCAGGTGGCGGGCAGCCCGTTGAACGGCATCTGGACGAAGAATTGCGGCCAGCGCCGGCCGGGCAGCACCCACATGGCGCCGGGCGGGCCGCCATCGTCCTCCGCCTCCGCCCGTATGAGGCCGAGCGGCGCGAGCACCGCGTCGTAGAAGGCGCTCAGGCGGCCGAGATCGCGCGCGCCCAGGATGATATGGCTGAACATTGACCTGCCTCATGGGCTCGTGCATCCGGCGCCGACATGTTCCATCCGCACCCCCCGCCCGCGCAAGCGAGAGTCGACAGCCGCCACGGAGCGCAGTAAACGGGGCGCAGGGAATTACATGGACTTCCGGTTTGTTTGGAAGTTTTCACAAGAATGGTTCGTAAATGAGCAACCTTCACCACGAGCGCGTGCTGTCCGTCCACCACTGGACCGATAATCTGTTCACCTTCACCACCACGCGCGACCAGGCGCTGCGCTTCAAGAACGGCCAGTTCGTGATGATCGGGCTCCAGGTCGAGGGCAAGCCGCTCCTGCGCGCCTATTCGATCGCCAGCGCCAATTACGAGGAGACGATGGAGTTCTTCTCCATCAAGGTGCCGAACGGCCCCCTCACCTCGCGCCTCCAGCACCTGAAGGTGGGCGACGAGATAATTGTCGGGCGCAAGCCGACCGGCACGCTGCTGGTGGACTATCTGGTGCCCGGCCGCCGGCTGTACCTGCTCGCCACCGGCACCGGCCTCGCGCCCTTCATGAGCCTCATCAAGGACCCGGAGACCTACGACAATTACGAGAAGGTCATCCTCGTGCACGGCGTGCGCACGGTGGCCGAGCTCGCCTATCAGGACTTCATCGAGAACGAGCTGCCGGACAACGAGTATTTCGGCGATCTGGTGCGCGAGAAGCTGATCTACTACCCGACGGTGACGCGGGAGCCCTACCGCAACCAGGGCCGCATCACCGACCTCATCACCTCGGGCAAGCTGTTCGACGACCTCGACTTGCCCCCGCTCGACAAGGAGGACGACCGCGTCATGCTGTGCGGCAGCCCGCAGCTGCTCGACGACATGCGCGTCATCCTGAAGGACAGGGGCTTCGAGGAAGGCTCGACCACCGAGCCGGGCGACTTCGTGATCGAGAAGGCGTTCGTGGAGAAGTGATCGCCGTCAGCGCAGGCGACGGTCCGGACCCCAGTTGGAGTTCCACGGCGAGCCCTCCTCGCGCGCGGCCTCCTCGGGCGAGAGCACGCGGTATTCGGCGTCGATGACCGTGGAGCCGCTCGCCCGGCCGCGCGACTTGCGGCCGCCGAACAGGCGGTAGGCGAGGCCGGCCAGGGCGAGGATCGGGAACACCACGAGGAACACGCTCGCCGCGACCAGCGCCAGCGCAATGCCGACGGCCACGGCCACGGCGACCACCAGCGCCACCTGCCACCAGCTCACGCGGCGGACGGTGAATCGCATGCGGTCGAACGGATCGGTAGAGTTCATCCTTGGTGTCTTTCCTCCGGAGTGGTCGCCCACTTTCTTGGAATATGGTAGCGCCTCGCCGTCCTGCCAGCATCGGGCGGCGAAAATCGGGCGCGCTCGCCCTGCGGAGACCGATCGGATGATCATACGCCCTGCGGCGTTGCCGGACCTGCCGGCCATTCTCGCCATCTACAACGATGCCGTGCTGACCTCGACCGCGATCTGGAACGACACCCCCACCGACCTGCCCAACCGCGCGCTCTGGCTCGCCGACCGCCACGCCAAGCGCTACCCGGTGCTGGTCGCCGCCGAGGGCGAGGAGGTGCTCGGCTATGCGAGCTTCGGCGATTTCCGCCCCTTCGACGGGTTCCGCATCTGCGTCGAGCATTCGGTCTATGTCGCGGAAGGTGCGCGCGGACGCGGCCTCGGCCGCCACCTCGTCGAGGCGCTGTTCGAGCCGGCGCGCGCGCTCGGCAAGAAGGTGATGATCGGCGGCATCACCGGGGGCAACGCCGCCTCGGTCGCGCTGCACCGCAAGCTCGGCTTCGTCGAGACCGGCTACATGCCCGGCATCGGCACCAAGTTCGGCCAGCGGCTCGACCTGGTGCTGATGCAGAAGGAACTGTGAGGCGGGCCGGCCGGCGCTTCCACCTCAAAGCCCGCGCGAAAACGACGAAGGCCGGGACGGGCCCGGCCTTCGCACCTGTCTCACAGATCCGCGCCGGCGCCGCCGGCACCCGCCTCAGTAGCGGTAGTGGTCCGGCTTGAAGGGACCCTCGAGCGGCACACCGATATAGTCCGCCTGCTCCTTGCTCATCTTGGTCAGCTTCACGCCGAGCTTCTCCAGATGCAGCGCGGCGACCTTCTCGTCGAGCACCTTCGGCAGGGTGTAGACCTGCTTCTCATACTTGCCCGGATTGGCGAACAGCTCGATCTGCGCCAGCGTCTGGTTGGAGAAGGAGGACGACATCACGAAGGAGGGGTGGCCCATGGCGTTGCCGAGGTTCACCAGCCGGCCCTCGGACAGCAGGATGATGCGGTTGCCGCCCGGGAACTCGATCTCGTCGACCTGCGGCTTGATGTTGGTCCACTTGAAGTTCTTCAGGCCCGCGACCTGGATCTCGTTGTCGAAGTGGCCGATGTTGCACACGATCGCCCGGTCCTTCATCTGCCGCATGTCCTCGACGGTGATGATGTCGCGGTTGCCGGTGCAGGTGACATAGATGTCGGCGCGCGAATAGGCGTTCTCGATCGTGGTGACCTCGTAGCCTTCCATCGACGCCTGCAGCGCGCAGATCGGGTCGACCTCGGAGACGATGACGCGCGCGCCGGCCTGGCGCAGCGAGGCGGCCGAGCCCTTGCCCACATCGCCGAAGCCGGCGACGAAGGCGACCTTGCCGGCCAGCATCACGTCGGTGCCGCGGCGGATGGCGTCGACCAGCGACTCGCGGCAGCCATAGAGGTTGTCGAACTTCGACTTCGTCACCGAGTCGTTCACGTTGATCGCGGGGAACAGCAGCTTGCCCTGCTCGGCCAGCTTGTAGAGCCGGTGCACGCCGGTGGTGGTCTCTTCCGAGACGCCCTGGATCGAGGCCGCGACCCGCGCGAACCAGCCCTTCGGCTTCTCGGCGAGCAGCTTCTTGATGAGCGCGAAGAAGATCTCCTCCTCCTCCGAGCCGGGGCTCGCGAGGAAGGCGTCGTCGCCCTGCTCGGCCTTCAGGCCGTAATGCACCAGCATGGTGGCGTCGCCGCCATCGTCGAGGATCATGTTCGGCACCTCGCCGCCGTCCCAGTCGAACAGCTTGGCGGTGAAGTCCCAGTATTCGGTCAGGGTCTCGCCCTTGAAGGCGAAGACCGGCGTGCCGCCGGCGGCGATGGCCGCGGCCGCGTGGTCCTGGGTCGAGAAGATGTTGCACGACACCCAGCGCACGTCGGCGCCCAGCGCCTTCAGCGTCTCGATCAGCACCGCGGTCTGGATCGTCATGTGCAGCGAGCCGGCGATGCGCGCGCCCTTAAGCGGCTGCGAGGGGCCGTATTCGGCGCGGATCGACATCAGCCCGGGCATCTCGGTCTCGGCGAGGTCGATCTCCTTGCGGCCGAAGTCGGCGAGGCTGATGTCCTTGACGATGTATTCGCTGGCGACGGCCATGATGCAGCAATCCTTCTGCCTGACACGGGTGGCTTTGCGGGTGGCTTCGGCCGCGTGATATCAGCCTCGCCCGCCGAATACAATAACGATATAAAGATGTCTTTATGTGACGGCCGGAGGAAACCGCGCCGGCGCAGGCCCGCCCGGCGGCCCTATTCCTCTTCGCCGAAGCGGCCGGCGACCAGCTCGGCCAGCGCCTCGAGCGCGGCCTCGGCGTCCGGCCCCTCGGTCTCGACCAGGATCGTGGTCCCGGGCGCGGCGGCGAGCATCATCAGCCCCATGATGGAGGCCCCGCTCACCGTTTCGCCGCAGCGCGTCACCCGCACATCCGCCTCGAAGCGCTCGACCGTCTGGACGAACTTGGCGGAAGCGCGCGCATGCAGGCCGCGCTTGTTGACGATGGGCAGTTCGCGGCTATGCAACACGGTCGCGGCCACGGTCATTTTCCGGCCAGGACGCGGCTGGCGATGTTGATGTATTTGCGCCCGGCCTCCTGCGCCTGGGCGACGGCCTCGCCCATCGGGATCTCGCCGCGCACGGTGGCGAGCTTGACCAGCATCGGCAGGTTGATGCCGGCGACCACCTCGATGTCGGGCGAGGTCATCACCGAAATGGCGAGATTGGAGGGCGTGCCGCCGAACATGTCGGTGAGGATCACCACGCCAGCGCCGCTGTTGACGGTGCCAACCGCCTCCACGATGTCCTTGCGGCGCTGCTCGATGTCGTCGTCGGGACCGATGGTGATCGTCTCAAGCTGAGGCTGAGGTCCCATGACGTGTTCGAGCGCAGCGCGGAATTCGCTGGCAAGGCGGCCGTGCGTTACGAGTACGAGACCTATCATCCTGTCCGCCGCGCCTGTTTCGGCACGAGTGCTGTCTGCTTGTGGGGCGGCAAGGTATTGAAATCCCGCCGTCCCCTTCGCGGGGCGCACATCATCGTTGCACCGCACACGAATGGCAAGTACCGCTCAAGAACCGTTGTAAATTTCCCGGTGCACATCCTGGCGACGAACTGACGCTGGGTCAGTATCCGCGTGCCGTGAGCAGCGCGGCGAGCACCTGCTGCACCGCGTCGCCCCCCGCCAGCACCGGCAGGCGGTCGATGTCGACGCCCTCGATCCGGGTACGCAGCGCCGCCTCGGCCGGCAGGCGGGCGGCGTCCGTCGCGCCGAGATCGACCACCAGCCCGATCCGCGCCCGCGGCACATGGGCGAGCCGCCGCAGCCCCGCGCCGCGCACCTCGATCAGCCCGGCGAGCTCGTCCGGCGGCGCGGCGAAAAGTCCTGCCTCCCCGGCGGCGAGCCGCACCCGGTCGTCCGCGACCAGCTGCACCGGCGGGATCGGGCCCGTGCCGCCGGCGAGGATCAGCGCGAAGGCGAGATGCGACTTGCCCGAGCCGGATTCGCCGCGGATCAGCACCCCGACCTCGCCAACGCGCACGCAGGAGGCATGGACGCTCGGCGGCGGGCAATCCTTTTCCATCACGCTCACGCGGCCGGAAGGTGGATGACGAAGCGCGCGCCGGCCGAGCGCGGGCCGTCGGCCTCGGTGTCGGTGCGCGCGACTGCCTCGGCGTCGCGGGCCTTCTTGCGCCCGCCGCGCCGGGCCTTGGTCTCGGCCGGGCGGTTCTCCGCCCAGATGCGCCCGCCATGGGCCTCGATGATCTGCCGCGAGATCGACAGGCCGAGCCCGGAATTCTGGCCGAAGCCCTGCTCCTCCGGCCTGTCGGTGTAGAAGCGCTCGAAGATGCGCGTCAGCGCATGCGGGGGAATGCCGGGGCCGTCGTCGTCGACCATGATCTCCACCGCGTCCTTCAGCCGCCGGCAGGTGACGCGGACCTCCCCGCCCTTGGGCGAGAAGGAGCGGGCATTGTCGATCAGGTTGTTGATCACCTGGCCGAGCCGGGAATCGTGGCCGGGGACGATGAACTCGCCGCCGGCGCCGGCCGCGTGCTCGAAGGCGAGCTTCACCCGCACCTCGTCGCCGCGCACCACGTCGTTGTGCACGCCCGTCACGGTGTTGAGCAGCCGCGTCAGGTCGACCGGCTCCGCCTCCTGGCGCTGCAGTTCGGCATCGAGCCGGCTGGCGTCGGAGATGTCGGTGATGAGGCGGTCGAGCCGGCGCACATCGTGCTGGATCACCTCCATCAGCCGCCCGCGCGAATTGTCGGTCTTGGCGAGCGGCAGCGTCTCCACCGCCGAGCGCAGCGAGGTGAGCGGGTTCTTCAGCTCGTGCGACACGTCGGCGGCGAAGCTCTCGATCGCCTCGATGCGCGAATAGAGCGCGTCGGTCATGTCGCGCAGCGCGCCGGACAGATGCCCGATCTCGTCGGAGCGGCGGGTGAAGTCGGGGATCTCGACCCTCTGCCGCGTCCGCCGGCGCACCCGCTCAGCGGCGTCGGCGAGCCGGCGCACCGGCCCCGCGATGGTGCCCGCGAGCAGGAAGGAGAGCACGCTCATCACCGCGATCGCGACCAGGAACACGCGCACGATGGCGAGCCGCTCCGCCGCCACCGCGGCATCGATCTCCCCGCCCTGGGTGGAAAGCAGCAGCACGCCGAGAATGGCGCGGAAGCGCTGCACCGGCACCGCCACCGAGACGATCACCTGGCCGCGGTCATTGACCTGCACCGCGCTCGACTTCTGGCCCTGCAGCGCTTCCACCACCTCCGTGTAGCCCTTGCCGTTATTGGGACCGAGGTCCTTGTAGAGCGGAAGGTCGCCGCGCTCGAACCAGGTCTTCAGCTTGTTCCACGCCCGCTCGAACCAGTTCGGCTTGCGGGTGGTGGGCGGGGGCATGTCGAAGCGCAGGATCTCGCCGCGCGAATAGAGCGAGCGCGAATCGAGCAGCAGCACGCCGTCGCGGTCGTAGATCCGCGCGCGGGTGCCGGTCGGCTCGACCAGCCGCTTCAGCACCGGGGCGACGCGCTCGGGATTGATCGGGAATTCGAGCGGCGCGAAGCCCTCCTCGCCCGGCCCGTAGCTTTCTCCCGCCTGCAGCTCCAGCAGGCGCTCGGGATCGATGGTGATGGCGTTGGTCTCGACCTGGGCCGAGGCGGCGATGGCGCCGGCGATGATCTCGCCCTGCACCAGAAGGCTCTGCACCCGGGCGTCGATCAGCCCGGCGCGGAACTCGGACAGATAGAGGATGCCCGACACCAGCACGCACATGCCGGCGAGGTTGAGCAATACGATGCGGCGGGTGAGGCTGGAGAAGCTCTTGAGCGCAACGGCGTTCGGCAGCCGCCGGATCGCACCCAGCAGCCTGGCGATACGCCCTTTCCGGGGGGCATCCGCGGGCGGAGCCTCGGCGTCCTCATACGGCGCCTCTTCCTCCTCGGCCGCGGTCCGGGCGGAATCGGGATCGAGCAATTAGCCGCTACTCCTTGAAGCGGTAGCCGACGCCGTAGAGCGTCTCGATCATCTCGAAATTATCGTCCACGACCTTGAACTTCTTGCGAAGCCGCTTGATGTGGCTGTCGATGGTGCGGTCGTCGACATAGACCTGGTCGTCATAAGCGGCGTCCATCAGGGCGTTGCGGCTCTTCACCACGCCGGGCCGGGTGGCGAGCGCCTGCAGGATGAGGAACTCGGTGACGGTCAGCGTCACGTTCTCGTTCCGCCAGGTGCAGGTGTGCCGCTCCGGGTCCATGCGAAGCTGCCCGCGCTCCAGCACCTTGGCGCTGTCGCTCTCGCGCGGCAGGGTGCCGTCCTTGGGAGCGACGCGGCGCAGCACGGCCTTCACGCGTTCCACCAGCAGACGCTGCGAAAACGGCTTCTTGATGAAGTCGTCCGCCCCCATCTTCAGGCCGAACAGCTCGTCGATCTCGTCGTCCTTGGAGGTGAGGAAGATCACCGGCATGTCGCTCTTCTGTCGCAGCCGGCGCAGAAGCTCCATCCCGTCCATGCGCGGCATCTTGATGTCGAAGATGGCAAGATCGGGCGGGTTGGTCTTGAAGCCGTCGAGGGCCGTGGCGCCGTCGGTATAAGTCTGGATGCGATAGCCCTCGGATTCGAGGGCGATCGAGACGGAGGTCAGAATGTTGCGATCGTCGTCGACGAGAGCGATGGTCGGCATCTGCACACTTTCCTGTTCGGCACCGATAGACGCAGGGGCGGGTGAACCGTGCCGGCGTGGCCAGAATGTGACACGCAAACTGATTCCACCGAAATTAGCGCGTTTCGAGGCACATAGCCAATCCGGCGGCGGTGCTTGACGCAAGCGCCCGCGCTGGCGCACGACTGCCCTGTCGAGCCTGAGGAGACCGCCATGCCTGCCGCGCCGCGCCCCGAGGACGGATTCCAGCCGGCCGCCGCGGTCCGGCGGCTGCTGCGAGAGGCGCGCACCGGCGCCCTCGCCACCCTCGACGAGGACGGCGCGCCCTATGCCTCGCTGGTGCAGGTCGCCCCCCTCAATGACGGTTCGCCGGTGTTCCTGCTCTCAGGCCTCGCGCGCCACACCCGCAATCTCGGGCGCGACCCGCGCGTCTCCCTGCTGGTCGACGAGCATCGCCACGGCGACGAGCTGCAGGGCGCGCGCGCCAGCCTGAAGGGGCGCATCGAGCGGATCGCCGACACCGGCACCGCCCGCCGCCGCTTCCTCGCCCGCCATCCCGACGCCGAGGGGTTCGCGGACTTCGCCGACTTCGCCTTTTACCGCCTGATGCCGCACTCCGCCCATCTCGTCGCCGGCTTCGGGCGCATCACCGATGTGGAAGGCCCGGAGCTGCTGACGGAGCTGGCGGAGGCCGACGAGCTCCTCGCCGCAGAGGCCGGCGCGGTGGCGCACATGAACGCCGACCATGCCGACGCCGTCCAGCTCTACGCCATGCAGCTGCTCGGCGCCGGCCCCGGTGAATGGCGCATGATCGGCATCGATCCGGAAGGCTGCGAGCTGATGGCCGGGCTCGACGTGCGCCGCCTCGCCTTCCCCCGCCGTGTCACGAGCGCGCGCGGCATGCGCGAGATGCTGGTCGAGCTCGCCAACGCCGCGCGCGGCGCCAGCATCGACTCCCCGCAATAGTTCGCGAGCGGCCCGCGGCGATATCCACAGCCCGCCGCGGCATCGGCGCGCATCATCGCTTCGGCGTGGTTTCGCCACACTGTGGACCCGGAATTTCAGCCAAAACGCCCGAGTGGGCGCGCACGGTGCCCCTGCATGTCACGCGTCAGGAGGAGCCGACCTTGCACCAAACCGGCATACGCAACCAGGATCACGACGCCGCCGCGTCCGGCCTTGCCGGCCCCGGCAAGGTCTTCTGGAATCTCACCGAATCCGTTCTCTACGAGCGCGCCGTCGCCCGCGGCGAGGCCCGGCTGACCGCCACCGGCGCGCTGGCCGCCGAGCCCGCCCCGCAGTCCGGGCGCGGCCCCGTGCATCGCTGCGTGGTGCGCGACGAGGCGAGCGAGGAAAGCATCGCCTGGGACGGCACCGAGGCCCTGTCGCGCGAGCATTTCGAGGCGCTGAAGGAAGACATCCTCGCCCACGCCGCCGGCCGGACCCTGTTCGCGCAGGACCTTCACGCCGGCGCCGACCCGGCCCGCCGCATCGACGTGCGGGTCTATACCGAGCACGCCTGGCAGAGCCTGTTCGCCCGCAACATGCTGCGCCAGCCGGAGCATGAGGAACTGCTCGCCTTCGCGCCGCAGCTCACCCTCCTTTGCGCGCCGGGCTTCCGCATCGAGGCCGAGCGCCATGGCGTCAGCGAGAACGCGGTCGTCGCCGGCGACCTCGCGGCAGGGCTGGTGCTGATCGCCGGCACGCTCGACGCCGGCGAGATCCGTCAGGCGATCGTCGACTATGTCGCCTATCTCCTTGCCGAACGCGGCGTGCTCCCCCTCGAGGGCGCGGCCAATGTGGGCGAAGCGGGCGACGTCGCCCTGTTCCTCGGCCTTTCCGGCACCGGCAAGAGCGTGCTCACGGCCGACCCGGCGCGCCGGCTGATCGGCGACGGCGCGATCGGCTGGTCGCCGGAGGGCGTGTTCAACCTCGAAGGCGGCTGCTACGGCCGGATCGCCGACACCTCGATCACCCACGCCTTCGATGCGGGCGAGCCGGCCATCGCCGCCGCCGCGCAGCGCTTCGGCACGGTGCTGGAGAACGTCCCGCTCGACCCCGACACCCGCGTGCCGGACCTGCACGCCCATCCGCAGGACGCGCGCGCCGCCTGCCCGCTCGCCTTCATCGCCCATGCCGATGCGAGCGGGCGCGCCGGCACGCCGCGCGCCCTGTTCATGCTGACCTGCGACACGTTCGGCGTGATGCCGCCGATCGCCCGGCTGACGCCGGCGCAGGCGATGTACCACTTCCTGTCCGGCTACAGTGGCCAGGTCGCCGAGGGGCCGAACGGCGCTGGCGAGCCGCAGGCGCTTTTCCACGCCGGCTTCGCCGCCTCCTTCGCGCCGCGCCAGCCCTCGCTTCACGGGCAGATGCTGGGCAATCTCATCGCCGAGCACGACATCGCCTGCTGGCTGGTCAATAACGGCTGGACCGGCGGCCGGGCGGGCACGGGCACGCGGGTGCCGGTCGAGACCACGCTCCGGCTGGTCGCAGCCGCGCTCGACGGCAGCCTGGCGGAAGCCGAGATGCGCACCGATCCCTATTTCGGCTTCGCCATCCCCGCCGCCGTCGAGGGCGTCGATGCGCGCCTGCTCGACCCGTCCCGCGCCTGGGCGAGCCGCATGGACTACGCCATGACCGCGCGGCGGCTGGTCGGCATGTTCACCGACAATTTCACCCGCTTCGAGACCGCGGTCGACGACGAGGTGCGCCACGCCCAGCCGCGCCTCGCCATCGCCGCCGAGTAGTGCCAGACTGCGCGCCTCCCACGGCCCGGAGGCGCGCATGTCCCCCCGTCCCGCAGCATTGGTCCTTGCGCTCACCGCCACCGGCCTTCTGCCGGCCATGGCCATGGCCCGCGCCGAGACGCGCGTGACCTTCCTCGCGCCGCAGACCTACACGGACGGCAATCTCGGCTGGGGCCCGGTCGACCAGCGGCTCACGCTGGAAGGCCTCGAGCGCATCATCGGCAAGCTGGCGGAGAAGCGGCTGGCGAGCGGCGACGATCTCGACGTCGCGGTGCTGGACATCGACCTCGCCGGCAAGATCAACCCCGTGCGCGCGCCCTCCGGCACGCTGCGGGTGATGCGCGCCGACACCTGGCCCTCGATGCGGCTGCGCTACACGCTGCGGCGCGGCGGCCGGACCCTCGCCCGGGGCGAGGAGACGATCCGCAGCATCGACTATCTGTCGGACCCGTCCGCGGTGCGCTCGCTCGATCCGCTGCGCTTCGAGAAGGCGATGCTGGCGGACTGGTTCCGCGCCCGGTTCGGCGGCGCCGCGCCGGGCCGCCTCCCGCCCGCGAGCTGAGACCGGCCTACAGGAAGTAGAGCCAGGTCAGCAGCGCGAAGCACGGCAGCAGGAACAGGCACGACCAGGCCATGTAGCCGAAGAAGCTCGGCATGGCGACGCCGCGGCTGCGGGCGATGGCCAGCACCATGAAGTTCGGCGCGTTGCCGATATAGGTCAGCGCGCCCATGAACACCGCGCCGGCCGAGATCGCCTCCAGCGTGGTGGCGTATTTCTCCATCAGCGTCGCCGCGTCGCCGCCGGCGAGGTTGAAGAAGACGAGATAGGTCGGCGCATTGTCGAGGAAGCCCGACAGCAGGCCGGTCATCCAGAAATAGCCGGCATTGAAGGGCTCGCCCGCCGCCCCGGTGACGAGGGCGACGAGCGGCGAAAGCGCGCCGTCCATGCCCGCCTTGAGGATGGCGATCACCGGAATGATGGTGAGGAAGATCGCCGCGAACAGCTTGGCCACCTCGCGGATCGGCTCCCAGTCGAAGCCGTTGCGCTCGCGGATGAAGGCCGGCGTGATCCACATCGAGATGCCGGCGAAGACCAGCAGCAGCACGTCGCGCACGAGCGAGGGCAGCGACAGGTGGGTGCCGAGGATGTTGAACTCGATGCCCGGCTGCCACAGCGCGCTCATCAGGATGGCGGCGATCACCCCGAGGATCAGCGGCAGGTTGCGCAGGCCGCGAAGGCCGAGCCGCTCGGTGTCCGGCGTCGGGTCCTCCTTCGGCGGCAGCTTCTCCTCGCGGGCGTAGAAGTAGCGGTCCAGCAGGTAGAAGCACAGCAGCAGGATGACGGCGATCAGCGCCGTGTCGTGGAACAGGTGCTCGGTGGTCCAGAAGAAGCCGACGCCCTTCAGGAAGCCGAGGAACAGCGGGGGATCGCCCAGCGGCGTCAGCGAGCCGCCGATGTTCGACACCAGGAAGATGAAGAACACCACCGTGTGCACGTTGTAGCGCCGCTCGTCATTGGCGCGCAGCAGCGGGCGGATCAGCACCATCGAGGCGCCGGTGGTGCCGATGACGCTCGCCAGCACCGTGCCGATCGCCAGCATCACCGTGTTCACCTCCGGGCTGCCGCGCAGGTTGCCGGTGAGCAGGATGCCGCCCGAGATGGTGAACAGCGTGAACAGCAGGATGATGAAGGGCAGGTATTCGAGCAGCGCGGCGTGCACCACCTCGTAGCTCGCGGTGCCGGTGCCGAAGGTAAGCGTGAACGGCACGAGGAAGGCCAGCGCCCAGAACAGCGCCACCTTGCCATAGTGGTGATGCCAGAAATTGCCGGCGAGCAGCGGGACGACCGCGATCGACAGCAGCATGCCGGCGAAGGGAATGCCCCAGGCGAGCGAGAGGGCGGCTCCGTCGATGCCGGCGCCTTCCGCCGCGTGCGCCGGCGCCGCGAATGACAGAATGGCGGCAAGGAATACGGCGGCTCTGGCGGCGGCTTTCGTCGTCGTCATCGGTTCTCCCCGGAGGCTCTCTTATCCGTTGCCTCCCGGTTATCAACGCCCCACCGCGGTGTCGAGCGAAACCGGATTTCACTGCTGGCGATGTGATTGCCCGTCCGGCAGGCCGAACGAGGCACATGCGAGCGAATGTGGCGCTTGGCGCCGCGCGCCCCGGTGCGCTAGACCGGAACCCGCCGGGACGTCGCCGGCCGTGAGGATGCCATGCCGCGTGCCGTCGCCGGTCCCGAAATCGAACGCCTGATCAGTCTCCTGGCCCGGGTCCCGGGGCTCGGCCCGCGCTCGGCGCGCCGCGCCGCGCTGCAGCTCATCAAGAAGCGCGAGCAGCTCATGGGCCCGCTGGCGTCGGCGATGGAGGACGTGCTGGGCAAGATCGCGACCTGCCGGGTCTGCGGCAATGTGGACGTACGCGACCCGTGCTCGATCTGCACCGACGACACACGCGACCCGAACCTGCTGGTCGTCGTCGCCGACGTGTCCGACCTGTGGGCACTGGAGCGGGCCGGGGCGCTGAACGCACGTTACCACGTGCTCGGGGGCACGCTGTCGCCGCTCGACGGCATCGGGCCGGACGACCTGAACCTCGCCTCGCTGGTCGGGCGCGTGCACGAGGGCGCGATCAAGGAAGTGCTGCTCGCGCTCGGCGGGACGGTCGACGGGCAGACCACCGCCCATTACGTGACCGACCTGCTGCGCGAGTCGGGGGTGAAGGTCACGCGCCTCGCCCATGGCGTGCCGGTGGGCGGCGAGCTCGACTATCTCGACGAAGGCACCCTCGCCGCCGCCATTCGCGCCCGCACCAGCCTCTAGCCGCTCAGGTCACCCGCCGCGGCTGATGGGCGAAGGGGCTCAGCCCCAGCCATTGCTGCATGGAGCGGGCCAGCGCCGGGTCGCCGTCGATCTCGAGCTCGCCGCTTTCCTCTTCCTTGCGGATGGTGCTCACTCCCATCCAGATCGCCGTCATGGACCGCAGCGAGCTCGTCACCAAGAGGTCGAGCTGGTGGCCGGGATCGAAATTGCACAGGTCCACCGCACCGCCCTCGACCACCAGCCACCACCGCTTCTGCGAGGGCGTCAGCTCGGGGTACAGAAACTGTATCGTGCAGCGCCGGGCCGGCATGAGCTGAAGATCGATGTTGCGGCGCATGTCCCACATCAGCAGCGAGGGATCGAGGTTCTTCAGCGACAGCCGCGATTCGATCCAGCTCTGCGCCCAGCTTCCGAGCCCCATGATGAGCGGGCGCAGCTCCTCGCCGGATTCGGACAGGTGATACTCGACCGAGCCGTTGGGCCGGCGCGAGACCGTGATCACGTCGGCCTGCTGCAGCTCCTTGAGCCGCTTGGACAGCAGCGCCGGCGACATCTTCGGCACGCCGCGCCGGAGATCGTTGAACCGCGTGCTGCCGCACAGGAGTTCGCGCAGGACCAGCGTGGTCCAGCGGCTGCACAGGATTTCCGAAGCCATCGCCACCGGACAGAACTGGCCGTAACTGCCGCGCTCTTCCATCTCGACACCTGACCGTCTCGTGCCGCTCCATCGTATCCGATCGGCGGGCGGCGGGAAACGTCGCCAGTACAGTTGCTGAACTGGACCCCTCCCCGGTGGCGGCGCGATCCTCGGGCGTCACACCTTGGAGGGTGCCATGTCCCTAAGAACGGTATCGGAAACGCCCCTGTCGCCCATCGATCACCACCCCGAACCGCCCGTCGACGTGGTGGCGATCGCGCACCGCCTGGCGCCGGAGATCGCCGCGCACGCCGCAACGGTCGACCAGGACGAGGTCTTCGTCGCCGAGAACTACGCCCTGCTGAAGAAGGCGGGGCTGCGGGAGGCCGGCGTGCCGCGCGAGCTCGGCGGCGGCGGCGCGGAGATTCCCGAGCTCGCCGAGATGCTGCGCGTGCTCGCCCGTGCCTGCGGCTCCACCGCGCTCGCCTTCTCCATGCACACGCACCAGGTCGCCATTCCGGCCTGGCGCTGGCGGCACCAGAAGGTCGCCGCCGTCGAGCCGCTGCTGAAGCGGATCGCCAGCGAGCGGCTGATGCTGCTCTCCTCCGGCGGCTCCGACTGGATCGGCGGCTCGGGCCGGGCCGAGAAGGTGGACGGCGGCTACCGCGTCACCGCCCGCAAGATCTTCACCTCCGGCGCCGAGGCCGGCGACATCCTGATGACCGGGGCCATCCACGAGGATGAGCAGGGCGGCCGTTCCGTCGTCCATTTCGGCGTGCCGATGAAGTCGCCCGGCGTGCATATCGAGGATACCTGGCACACGCTCGGCATGCGCGGCACCGGCTCGAACGACGTGGTGATCGACAATCTGCTCATTCCCGACGCCAGCGTCGCCTTCACCCGCAAGGCCGGCGAGTGGCATCCGGTGTTCCAGATCATCGCCACCATCGCGCTTCCGCTGATCTACTCGGTCTATGTCGGCGTGGCGGAAAGCGCGCGCGACATCGCCGTCTCCCTCGCCGCGCGGAAGGCGCAGCCCGACGTCGCCCTCGCCGGGCGGATGGACACGGAGCTGCGGGCGGCCCAGCTCGCCCATCGCTGGATGCTCGACCAGATCGCGCTCAACGCGCCCTCGGCGGACACGGTGAACGAGGTCATGATCGGGCGGACGCTGGTCGCGCAGCACGCCATCAAGGCCGTCGAGCTCGCCATGGAGGTCGCGGGCGGGCAGTCCTTCTACCGCTCGGCGGCGCTGGAGCGGCGCTTCCGCGACATCCAGGGCGCGCGCTACCATCCGCTGCAGTCCGGCCCGCAATCGCTCTATGCCGGGGCGAGCGCGCTCGGCCTGCCGACGGCGACGGTGTTCTGAGCGGGGCGGCGGGCGGCGGAAAGACCGGGGCCTATCTGCCCGCGCCGGCCAGTTCGCGGAAATGGCCGCGCGCCTGCAGATAGGCCAGCAGGGCGAGCCCCGGCAGCGCCGCCAGCGCCGTGACGGCGAAGAAGGCGATCCAGCCGGTCTCCTCGGCGATGAAGCCGGCGCCGGAGGCGAGGAAGGTGCGGCCCACCGCCGCCAGCGCCGTCAGCAGCGCATACTGCGTGGCGGTGTGGGCGCGGTCGCCGCACAGCGCGGAGATGTAGGCGACGAAGATCACCGTGCCGATGGCGCCGGTGAAGTTCTCGACCACGATGGTCAGCGTCAGCGCGCCGAGATCGACCCCGACCCAGGCCTGCCAGGAGAAGACGAGGTTGGAGGCCATCTGCAGCACGCCGGCGATCCACAGGCTGGTGGAAAGCGGCAGCGCCCGCGCGATCATCCCGCCGGCGAAGCCCCCGAGCAGCGCCGCCGCGAAGCCGACGCCCTTGACGATGCCGGCATAGGCCGCCTTGTCGAAGCCGATGTCGATGACGAAGGCCCCGGTCAGCACCCCGGCGAAGGCGTCGCAGAACTTGAACAGCACCACGAAGGCGAGGATGGCGATGGCGCTGTGGCGGGAGAGGAACGCGCCGAACGCGCCGGCCGCCGTCTGCGCGATGCGCCGGAACACGTTCACCTCGTGCGAGATCACCGGCTCGCCCGCCGGTTCCGTCGCCAGCAGGGAGGCGACGAGCCCGACGCCGACCATCAGCGCCGCGGCGAGATAGCCGTAGAACCAGACATCCGCATGCGGCGCGCCGAGCACCTCGAACCACGCCACCAGCAGCACGACGCCCGCGCCCGACGCCAGCATGCCGACCCGGTAGGCGGCGACGTAGCCCGCCATGCCGGCCGCCTGCTCGCGCGTCTCGAGGCTCTCGACGCGGAAGGCGTCGACCACGATGTCCTGCGTCGCCGAGGCGGTGGCGACCAGCAGCGCCCCCAGCGCGACGTGCCAGGGCGCCAGGACCGGATCCTGGAAGCCGAGCCAGGCGATGGCGACCGCGAGCAGCAATTGGGTGAAGACCAGCCAGCCGCGCCGGCGCCCCAGCCACCGCCCGAGCAGCGGCACGTCGAGCGCGTCGACCAGCGGCGCCCAGACGAACTTGAAATTGTAGGGCACGCCGACCAGCGCGAAGAGGCCGATCGTGCCGAGATTCACCTTCGCCTCGGCCATCCAGATGGTCAGCGTCGCGCCCGACAGCGCCAGCGGCAGGCCGGAGGAGAAGCCGAGCAGGATGACGATGAGCACCCGCGGGCGCAGATAGACCGCGAGGCTGGCGAGGAAGCCGTCATCCTCCTCGGCTGCGGCGGGCCGTGCGTCCTGCGGGGCGGCTTCGGTCATGGCGGCTCGCGCTCTGTCGCCGGGCGCGCCGCGCCGGGGCGATTCGGGTTTCCTGCTCGTCTATGTCTAGAGTGCTTTGGTGTCCGGTTGAATCGCGAATGCGGTCCCCACGCCAGACGATGGTCGCGTCAGACCACGGGCGCGCTCGCGTCCGGCATGTCGATCGGGATCACGTCGACCGCGACGTCGAGCTTCTGCCGGCCCGAGCCGAGCAGCACCCCGCCGATCGGTGCGACATCGGCATAGTCGCGCCCGACCGCCAGCACGACATGGTCGGTCGAGACCAGCAGCGCGTTGGTGGGATCGAGCCCCTGCCAGCCGATCTCCGGCCCGCACCACACCATCACCCAGGCATGGGTGGCGTCGGCGCCCTGCAGCCGCTCCTCGCCCGGCGGCGGCTCGGTGCGCAGGAAGCCGCTGACATAGGCCGCCGGAAGGCCGAGCCCGCGCAGTCCCGCGATCATGATGTGCGCGAAGTCCTGGCACACCCCGGCGCGCATCTCGAACGCCTCCAGCGCGGGCGTGGAGACGTCGGTCGCGCGCGAATCATAGGTGAACTCGTCATGCAGCCGGTGCATCAGCTCGATCGCGGCGGCCAGCATCGGCCGGCCGGCGGCAAAGCTCTGCGCCGCCCAGTCGGTGATCGGCGGGCTGAGCACGACGGCGGGGCTGGGATAGATGTGGTGGGCGGGCGAGGCGGCGGTGAGGTCGTCGCTCGCGGCCGCCATCTCGCGCACCTCCTCCCAGGCGGGGGAGGCCTCCGGCTCGCGCGCTGGCTCCGGCTCGACCAGCACCCGCGCGCGGGTGTGGACCTTGAAGTCGGTATGGGGCGTGTCGATGCGGATATGCAGCGTCTTGTTGCCGAAGAAGTCGCGCGTCTCGGTCCATTCCGTCGGCTCGGGCTCGACGCTGATATGGCTGACGATCACCCGCTGGCGCGCCCGCTCGACCGGCACCATGCGCACCACGTGCCGCGCCACCGGCACCGGGTGGGCATAGGAATAGGCGGTGGTCTGGTGAATGTCGTACATCATGCCATGAGGTCCCACGGCGTCTCCACCGGCGAGTGGTGGATGAAATAGCGCTCCGCCACGTCGTTGGAGAGCTCCATGAGCTGGCCCTCGAGCTGGCGCAGCCGCTCGTCGTCGAACTCGCCGGCGTCGAACGCCTTCATCGAGGCGACGAGGCGCGCGGCGAGGCGCTCCTCCGGCGGGGGCGGCTCGTCGCCCAGATGCCCCGGCAGCGCGTCGAGATGGGCCATGATGGCGTCGATCTGGAACGCCAGCGCGCGCGGATTGACCGGGTCCAGCAGCACGAGGTCCAGCACCGGCGCGCGGCTTTCCACCATCACGTAGCGCGAGCGATAGGTGATCTGGCTGTCGCACAGCTCCAGCAGCACGTCGAGCGTGCCGGCGGTCGGGCTCTCGCCGACCAGGGCGCGGGCGAAGCGGCAGGTCGCGATGCCGCGCTCGATGCGCCGGCCGAGGTCGAGGAAGCGCCAGCCCGCCAGCCGGTTCATGTTCTCCGAGGCGAGGCCGGAGAAGGCGGCGAGCGCGCGCAGAGCCCGGTCTGAACGCTCATAGGCGTCGGCCTGGGCGCTGCCGGCGGCGGGCACCGGCTCCTGCGTCATCGCCACCAGGTCGGCGAGGGTGCGCCAGGCGTCGGGCGAGAGGCGGTCGCGGATCACGGCGGCGGTCTGGCGCGCCGCGTCGATGATGTTGGGCAGCGCGCCCGGCAGGTCGCTGCGGGTCAGCGCCGCCAGCGCGTGCCGCGCCGGGCGGGTGCGGGCGAGGTCCTCGGGGATCGAGCCCCAGGACTGCAGCAGGCCGATCAGCTTGGTGACCGAGGCCTCGCCCCCCTCGGCCGAGGAGGAGAGCCGGCCGACCAGCGTGCGCAGCAGCCGCAGCGTGGTCTCGGCGCGCTCCAGATAGCGCCCGAGCCAGTAGAAATTGTCGGCGGCGCGGCTCGGCAGCGGCCCGGTCTGGCGCCGGATCTCGCTCTGCCCGGTCTTGGTCAGCAGCGTGATCTGGTCGGTGGGATGGCCGTCCAGCACCCAGACGTCGGCGGAGCGCCCCCCGCTCTGCATGGTGACGGCGCGCGCGTCGAGGCTGTCGGAGACGCGGCAGAAGCCGCCCGGCATCACCTTCCAGCCGTTCTCGGTCGCGGCGACGAAGATACGCAGGATGAAGGGGCGCGGCTCCAGCCGCCCGTTGCGCCAGACCGGCATGGTGGAGAGCTGCACCGCCTCCTGCCCGACGATGTCGACGCCGCGGGTGCGGATAGCGGTCTCGATCGCCGCGCGGCGCTTGGGATCGAGGTCGGCGCCGATCACCGGGCCGGTGTCCATCAGCCCGCGCAGCGGACGCTGGAACGCCGGCGACAGCACAAGGTCGTCGAGCGTGTCGAGCACCCGCTCGCGCTCGGCCTTCTGGCCGCACCACCAGGTGGCGACGTTGGGCAGGTCGAGGTCCTCGCCCAGCACCTGACCGCCGAGGCGCGGATAGAAGCCCATCATCGCCGGCGCCTCGACGAGGCCGGCGCCGACCCCGTTCGCCACCGCGACGCCGCCCGAGCGGATCGCCTGCACGAGGCCGGGAATGCCGAGCCGCGAGCGCGGGTTGAGCTCCAGCGGGTCGCAGAAGTCGGAATCGAGGCGGCGCAGCAGCACGTCGACCCGCTTCAGCCCGGCGACGGTGCGCACATAGACCACGTTGTCGCGCACCGTGAGATCCTCGCCCTCCAGCAGCACGAAGCCGAGATAGCGGGCGAGATAGGCGTGTTCGAAATAGGTCTCGTTGAGCGGGCCGGGCGTGAGCAGCCCGACCCTGCCCTCGCCCGAGCGGTCGAGCCGGGTCAGCCCGGCGCGCAGCGCCTGGAAGTAGCCGGCGAGGCGCACCACGTTCAGCGAGCGCGCAAGCTCCGGCAGAGCGCGGGCGATGGCGATGCGGTTCTCGAGCGCGTAGCCCGCGCCCGAGGGCGACTGGGTGCGGTCCGAGAGCACCCACCAGCGCCCGTCCGGCCCGCGGCCGAGATCGGCGGCGTAGATCCGCAGGAAGCTGCCGCCATGCGGGTCGACCCCGACCATGGGGCGCAGGAATTCCGGGCTGCCGGCCACCACCGCCGCCGGCAGCGCGCCCGAGCGCACGAGATTGGCCTCGCCATAGAGGTCCGCCAGCACGCCCTCGAGCAGCTGCGCGCGCTGGATCAGGCCGCGCTCCAGCGCGCGCCATTCCTCGCCGTCGATGACGAGCGGCAGGTGCGACAGCGGCCATGGCCGCTCCCCGCCATTGGGATCGCCATAGACGCGGTAGAACACGCCGGAGCGGTAGAGCTGGCGGTCGGCGGAGGCGAAGCTGCGATTGACCTCGTCGACGCCCATCTCGGCGAGCGAGGCGAGCAGCGAGGTCCAGTGCGCGCGCGGGCGCCCGTCCGCGTCGATCAGCTCGTCATTGACCCCGGGCAGCGGCTGGTAGCCGGCCAGCAGCGCGTCGACTGCTTCCTCCTCGAAGCGGCGCGTGCGCACCCGGGGGTCATTGCGTCGTCCCATCCGTCCCTCACACCACGCCCGGGGTCCGCCGCCGGCCGGCCGCGCGGACGGCGGTGGGCGTGCGAGGAACCAGGGGCGCTCACGCTTTCCTGCCGCCGGCCGTCAGATGTTGGCCGGGCGCCGCAGGTCGAGCGTGGCGGGGAACTCCGGCGTCGGCTCTTCCGGCGGAACGAACAGGTAGCCGGGAGTGTGGCCGTAATCTTGGAAACGCGCCAGACGCCGCGCCTGGGCCTCGTAGGAATTCACCGGGAAAGTCTCGTAATTGCGCCCGCCCGGGTGCGCCACATGGTAGACGCAGCCCCCCAGCGATCGGTTCGACCACAGGTCGACGATGTCGAAGGTAAGTGGTGCATGTGCCGGAATGGTGGGGTGCAGGCCGGAAGCCGGCTGCCACGCCTTGAAGCGCAGGCCGGCGACATACTCGCCGAAGCGCCCGGTCGGCACCAGCGGCAGGCGGCGGCCGTTGCAGGTGACGACGTGGCGGATCGGGTTCAGCCCCTCGACCCGGGCCTGCAGCCGCTCCACCGACGAATCGACGAAGCGCACCGTGCCGCCGACCGCGCCCTCCTCGCCCAGCACGTGCCACGGCTCCAGCGCCTGGCGCAGCTCCAGGCTCACCCCGCCATGCTCGACCTGGCCGAAGAAGGGGAAGCGGAACTCGCGCTGCGCCTCGAACCACATGGGGTCGAAGCGGTAGCCGGCGCGGCCGAGATCGTCGAGCACGTCCATGAAGTCGGACCAGACGAAATGCGGCAGCATGAAGCGGTCGGCAAGCGCGGTGCCCCAGCGGGCCAGCGGCCCGTCCTGCGGCTCGCGCCAGAACCAGGAGATGAGCGCGCGCAGCAGCAATTGCTGGGCGAGGCTCATGCGCCAGTCCGGCGGCATCTCGAACGAGCGGAACTCGACGAGGCCCAGCCGGCCGGTCGGCCCGTCCGGCGAGAACAGCTTGTCGATGCAGATCTCGGAGCGGTGGGTGTTGCCGGTGACGTCGGTCAGGAGGTTGCGGAACAGCCGGTCGACCAGCCAGGGCGGGGGCGCCTGCCCGGTGCCCGGGGCGGGCACGTTGGCCATGGCGATCTCGAGCTCGTAGAGGCTGTCGTGCCGGGCCTCGTCGATGCGCGGCGCCTGGCTGGTCGGGCCGATGAACAGGCCGGAGAACAGGTAGGACAGCGCGGGGTGGCGCTGCCAGTAGATGACGAGGCTCTTGAGGAGGTCCGGCCGGCGCAGGAACGGGCTGTCCGCCGGGGTGGCGCCGCCGACCACCACGTGATTGCCGCCGCCGGTGCCGGTGTGGCGCCCGTCGACCATGAACTTCTCGGTGCCGAGCCGGGACAGCCGCGCTTCCTCGTAGAGGTCGCGGGTGATCTCGACGCAGGTCTTCCAGTTCGAGGCCGGGTGCACGTTGACCTCGATCACGCCGGGATCGGGCGCGACGCGGATCACGTTGAGCCGCGGGTCGACGGGCGGCGTGTAGCCCTCGATATGGACGGGAAGCTTCAGCTCGCCCGCCGTGACCTCGATCGCGGCGAGCAGCTCGAGATAGTCCTCCAGCCGCTCGGTCGGGGGCATGAACACGCAGAGCCGGCCGTCGCGCGGCTCGACCGCGAGCGCGGTGCGCACCGAGCCGGTCCCGGTCAGCACCTGGTCGACCTGGTCCTGCTGGTTGTCGTCCACCGAGGTGCGGCGATAGAGCTGGTGCAGCGTCTCCGCGTCCGGCAGATCGCCGGCGATGGCCATCGGGTCGGCGGGATTGACATAGGGATAGGCGGCCGGCGGCACCCAGGGCAGGCTCGCCAGCGGCAGCCGGTAGCCGACCGGCGAATCGCCCGGCATGAGGAACAGCTTGCCACGCCGGAACCGCCACTTCTCGCTGATCCAGCTTCGCTTGGAGCGGCTCTGCCAGCGCTGCACCGGCAGCACATAGCCGGTCGGCCGGCCGAGGCCGCGCTCGAACACGCGCATCAGCCGGGCGCGCGCCTCGGGATCCTCCAGCTTGGAATCGAGCGCGTCGACATTGTCGGGCAGGTCGCCTTCCTTCAGCACCCAGTGCGCCGGGTCCTCATAGGCCGGCGTGGCATAGGTGTTGCCGATCCCCAGCCGCTCGGACAGGCCCTCGGTGAAGAGGCGCGCATCTTCCACCGTGGCGGTGGCGAGGCTCTCATTGGCGATGAGGTCGGCGTCGCGCCAGATCGGCTTGCCGTCCTTGCGCCAGTAGAGCGAGAAGGTCCAGCGCGGCAGGCTCTCGCCCGGATACCACTTGCCCTGGCCGTAATGCATCATGCCGCCGGGCGCGAAGCGCTTGCGCACGCGGCGGATCAGGTCGTCGGCGCGCATGCGCTTGGTGGGGCCGACGGCGGAAGTGTTCCACTCCGCGCCCTGGTAGTCGTCGATCGAGATGAAGGTCGGCTCGCCGCCCATGGTCAGGCGCACGTCCTGCGCCGCGAGGTCGGCGTCGACCCGGTCGCCGAGCGCGTCGAGCGCCGCCCAGGCGTCGTCCGAGAAGGGCAGCGTGACGCGCGGCTTCTCCGCCACGCGGGTGACCCGCATGTCGAACTCGAAATCGGTGCGGGTGTCCTCGTCGGCGGCGTAGGAGCCGGCGATCGGCGCCGCCGAGGCGAAGTTCGGGGTGGCGCAGAGCGGCAGGTGGCTCTCCCCGCACAGCAGGCCCGAGGTCGGGTCGAGGCCGACCCAGCCGGCGCCGGGCAGATAGACCTCGCACCAGGCGTGGAGGTCGGTAAAGTCGACCTCGGTGCCGGTCGGCCCGTCGAGCGCCTTCACGTCCGGCTTGAGCTGGATCAGGTAGCCCGACACGAAGCGCGCCGCGAGGCCGAGCCGGCGCAGGATCTGAACCAGCAGCCAGCCGGAATCGCGGCAGGAGCCGGCGGCGAGATCGAGCGTCTCGTCCGGCGACTGAACGCCGGGCTCCATGCGGATGAGATAGCTCACGTCGGACTGGAGCTGCTGATTGAGCTTGACCAGATAGTCGACCGTGGCGTCGCCCTCGGCGGGGCGCACCTTCTCGACATAGGCGTCGAGCAGCGGGCCGCCATCCTCCGCCTCGAGATAGGGGCTGAGCTCCTTGGCGAGCGCGGGGGGATAGGCGAAGGGCAGCGTCTCGGCGAATTCCTCGACGAAGAAATCGAACGGGTTGTAGACCGTCATGTCCGCGATCAGGTCGACCTCGATGCGGAACTCGGTCGCCTTCTCGGGGAAGACGAAGCGGGCCATCCAGTTGCCGAACGGGTCCTGCTGCCAGTTCACGAAGTGATTGGCGGGCGTCACCTTCAGCGAATAGCTCTTCACCGGGGTGCGGCAGTGCGGTGCCGGACGGAGCCGGATGATCTGGGGCCCAAGCGCGACCGGGCGGTCATACTTGTAGCTCGTGACGTGATGCAGGCTCGCAAAGATTGTCATAGGCACCCACTGGACTTCAGGACCGCGGCGCGGCGACGAAGCTTAGGAGCACCCGGTCGCGGAACCAACACGCCCGGAAGCGAACGCACGAATCGTGCCGCAATCCTGCCACAGGCTGCCATGCGGCCGGCACGGCACCGGCGGCTCCGGCGGTCGGGATCGGCCCCTCGCCCGCCCAGAGTTTCACCACCCTGATGCCGCAAATTGAGGCGAAGCGTCGCCGAGCGGGAAGCGCCATCGCCGCAAAGGCCGGGCGGGAGACCCAGCCCACGGCGAGCGGCAGGTCCGCCCCGCCACGAGCTTCGCGCGAACCCGTCCGTGCCAAGCACGTCGCTGTCGGATACGTCGAAGCCGGGCACGTCGACGCCGAACCCTTCCGGCCCCGCGTGCGATCCCTGCCTCAGGCCGTCGGCGTCGCCTCGCCCGCGGCCGGGCCCTCATGCGCGGGCGTCGCGGGGGTCTTGCCCTTGCGGCCGGCCCGCCATTCCTCGAAGCGCTGGAACACCGTGTAGAAGGACGGCACGAACAGCACCGCGAGGCAGGTCGAGGCCAGCATGCCCGAGAACACCGCGATGCCGATCGACTTGCGCGAATTGGCGCCCGCGCCGGTCGCCAGCACCAGCGGCAGCACGCCGAGGATGAAGGCGAAGGAGGTCATCAGGATCGGGCGGAAGCGCAGCCGCGCCGCCTCCACCGCCGCATCCATGATCTCCATGCCCTCGGCCCGTTTCTCGCGTGCGAACTCGACGATCAGGATCGCGTTCTTCGCCGATAGCGCGATCAGCAGGATGAGGCCGATCTGGGTGTAGAGGTTGTTGGCGATGCCGATCGCCGTCAGCGCGCCGACCGTGCCGAGCAGCGCCAGCGGCACGGCGAGCAGCACCGAGAGCGGCTGGATCCAGCTCTCATACTGGCCGGCGAGCACGAAGTAGACCAGCAGGATGGCGAGGCCGAACACGAAGTAGACCTCGTTGCCGACCGCTTCCTCCTGATAGGACATGGCGCTCCAATTGTAGCCCATGCCGCGCGGCAGGGTCCGTTCGGCGACCTGGCCCATGATGTCCAGCGCCTGGCCGGAGCTGAAGCCCTGCGCCGCGCCGCCGACGATGGTGGAGGCCGGGTAGAGGTTGTAGAGCGTGATCAGCGGCGGGCCGAACATCGGGCGCACCTTGGCCAGCGTGCCGATCGGCACCATGTTGCCGGCGGGGGTGCGGATCTTGAGGTTCAGGATCTCCTCCGGCGTGCGCCGGAAGCCGGATTCGGCTTGGATATAGGCCTGGAAGGTCTGGCCGAAATCGTTGAACTGGGTGACGTAGGTCGAGCCGACATAGCCCTGGATGGTCGAGAACACCTGCCCGACGGTGACGCCCAGCGTCTCCGCCTTGACGCGGTCGATCTCGAGGAAGAGCTGGGGCACGTTGGCGCGGAACGAGGTGCTCAGGCGCTGCAGCGCGGACTGGCTCGAGGCGTTCTTGACGATCTGCTGGGTCACGCTCTGCAGCTCGACGAAGTCGAAGCTGCCGTCCTTCGATTCGATCATCTGGGTGAAGCCGGAGGCGTTGCCGATACCCTGGATCGGCGGCGGCACCAGCACAAAGGTCGAGGCGTCGGTGACCTTTTCCAGCTCCTTGCTTAGCGTCTCATAGATCCACAGCAGACCCTCGCCCTTCTTGTCGCGCTCGTCCCAGCCCTTGAGCATGACATAGGCGACGCCGGCATTGGGCAGGGTGGCGTTGTTGTCGAGCACCGAGATGCCCGAGATGGCGAGCACGTCCTGCACGCCGGGCGTCTTCGAGACGATGTCAGAGATCTCCTTCATCACATCGTCGGTGCGCTGCAGCGAGGCGGCGTCCGGCAGCTGGGCGCCGATCAGCACATAGCCCTGGTCCTCGGTCGGCAGGAAGCCGGTCGGCACCCGCGTCAGACCCCAGATGGCGATGCCGATCAGCACCAGCGCCACCGAGACGGTGATGTAGCTCACATGCACCATGCGGCTGATGAGGTGGGCGTACCAGCGCTCGGCGACGTCGTAGACCGCGTTGAAGCCGCGATAGAAGAAGTTGCGCTTCTCCGGCGGCACCGGCGGGCGCAGCCACAGCGCGCACTGGGTCGGCTTCAGCGTCATCGCATTGATGGCGGAGATGAAGGCCGTCGCGGCGATGACGAGCGCGAATTGCTGGTAGAGCTGGCCTGTCAGGCCCGGCATGAAGGCGGCGGGAATGAACACCGACATCAGCACCAGCGTGATGCCGATGATCGGGCCGAACAGCTCGTCCATCGCCTTCTCGGCCGCCTGCCGGCCTGGCAGGCCCGCCTCGATGTGGCGCGCCACGCCCTCCACGATGACGATGGCGTCGTCGACCACGATGCCGATGGCGAGCACGATGGCGAACAGCGTCGACAGGTTCACCGAGAAGCCCATCGCCGCCATGGCCGCGAAGGTGCCGATGATGGTGACCGGCACCGTGGTCGCCGGCACCAGCGTCGCGCGCCAGTCCTGCAGGAAGACGAGGATGACGATGAGGACGAGGATGCCCGCCTCGAACAGGGTCTTGTAGACCTCGTCGATGGAGGCGGTCACGAACACCGTGGTGTCGAACGGGATCTGATAGGCGAGGCCGGGCGGGAAGTTCTTGGCGAGCTCGGCCATCTTCGCCCGCACCTCGGTCGCCACCTGGAGCGAGTTCGCCTCCGGAAGCTGGTAGATGCCGAGCGCGGCGGCGGGCTTGCCGTTGAAGGTGAAGGTCTGGCTGTAGGTCTGCGAGCCAAGCTCGACCCGCGCCACGTCGCGCAGCCGGGTGATGCGCCCGCCGTCCTCGTTGCTCACCTTGACGATGATGTTCTCATAGTCGGCGGCGTCGTTCAGCCGCCCGGCCACGGTGAGCGTGTACTGGAAGTTCTGCCCCTTCGGCACCGGCGGCATGCCGACCACGCCGGAGGCGACCTCCTGGCTCTGCTGCTGGATCGCGTCGATCACGTCCTGCGGGGTCAGGCCGCGCGACTGCAGCTCGTCCGGGTTGAGCCAGACCCGCATCGCGTATTCGCCGGCGCCGAACACGTTGACGTTGCCGACGCCGTCGAGACGGGCGATCTCGTTCTGCAGGTTGATGATGCCGTAATTGGCCAGGAACAGGCTGTCATAGGAACCGTCCGGCGAATAGAGCGCCACGAACTGCAGGATCGCGGTCGATTTCTTCTGCGTCGTCACGCCCTGGAGCTGCACCGCCTGTGGCAGCGAGGCCATGGCGATGGCGACGCGGTTCTGCACCAGCACCTGCGCGAAGTCGGGATCGGTGCCGATGGCGAAGGTGATGGTGAGCGTGTACGTGCCGTCCGACGCGCTGGTCGACTGCATGTAGAGCATGCCCTGCACGCCGTTGACCTGCTGCTCGATCGGCAGGGCCACCGTGTCCACCAGCGTGCGCGCGCTGGCGCCCGGATAGCGCGTCGTCACCTGGACGGTCGGCGGCACGACGTTCGGGTACTGCGCGACCGGCAGCTCGATCAGCGCCACCGCGCCGATCAGCACGAACACCAGCGCCAGAACGTTCGAGAGAACCGGCCGTTCGATGAAGAAGCGTGAGATCATGGCTCTGACCTTCGGTGCGGGCGTGCCGGGGGCGAGGCCCTCGGATCAGGGCGCGGATTTGGCGGGCGACTGGTCGGCGGGCGATGAATCAGAGGGCGCGGAGCCGGAAGGCGCCGTGCCGGCCGGCGCGGACTCCGCCGGTTTGGCATCCGCGGGCTTGCCGGCATCCGAAGGCTTTCCATCCGAAGGCTTGGCATCCGCACCGTTCGCCGGCTCGGGCGTCGCCGCGACGAGGTCGGCCGGGGCCTTTGGCGGCGGCTGCATCTGCGGGTCGACCTTCGAGCCCGGCGTGGCGCGCTGGATGCCGCCGACCACGATGTGGTCGTCCACCGTGAGGCCGGTTTCGACCACCCGCAGGTCGCCGATCTGCTGGCCGGTGGTGATGACCTTCTGCTGGACCACATTGTCCTTGTCGACCACCAGCACGTAGCGCCCCTGCTGGGCGTCGCTGATCGCGGTGTCCTCGACAAGCAGCGCGTCCGGGATCTTCTGCACCGGAATGCGCACGCGCACGAACAGGCCCGGCAGCAAAGCGAGGTCCTTGTTGTCGAAGACGGCGCGCACCAGCAGCGTGCCGGTCGAGGGGTCGACCTCGGGCGAGACGTAGTCGAGATGGCCCTTGTGCGGGTAGCTGGTTCCTTCGTTCTGGAGGCCGATATCGATCTCGACCTCCTTCACCTGCTCGATGGTGCGCCCGCTGGCGGCCAGCGCCTGCTTGATCCGCAGCACCTGATTCTCGCTCAGGCTGAAATAGGCGTAGATCGGGTCCATCTGCACGATGGTGGCGAGCTTGGTGGGATTGCCGTGGCCCACGAGCTGGCCGACATCGGCGAGGTGGCGGGTGACGATGCCGTTGAACGGCGCCACCACGTTGGTGTAGCCGAGATTGATGGTGGCGATCTCGATATTGGCCTTGGCCGCGTCGACCGACGCCTGCGCCTGCTCCATCGCCGCGCGCGCCTTGTCGACCACCGCCTGGGACGAGAAGTCCTGCTGGCCGAGGGTGGACTGGCGCTGATATTCGGCCTGCGTGTTGGTGAGCTGGGCCTGGGCCGAGGCGAGCTGCGCCTTGGACTGGTCGAGATCGGCCTGGTAGGTGTCCTGCTGGATCAGGAACAGCCGGTCGCCCTTCTTCATCACCGCGCCGTCCTTGTAGTCGATGGCGGTGAGGAAGCCCTCGACGCGGGCGACGAGATCGACCGTGTTGATCGAGGCGGTGTTGCCGGTGAGCTCGAGATAGCGGGTGACGGGATGCGCCAGCGGCGTGGTCACCGTGACCTGGGGCGGCGGCGGGGCGACGTACTTGTTCTCTTCCGAGCAGGCGGCGAGCGCTCCCGCGGTCGCCACGACCACGATCGCTCCCAGCCAACGGCACCGCAGACCGGACCGACGTGCGCTCGGATTCATCCCGTTTTCCCCATGCCTGGCAATTCCGCGCTGGAAATATACCGGCGGCACTAGGCTTGTCTACCGCCGTGGAACGGCTTTATCGCCCAAGTAAAATCCAAGTTTATCCTTGCATAGTGTTGTATGGGTCACGCTTCTCCCGGCCGCGGGCCCGCGCGCACCCCCTCCCCCGTCCCGGCCACCGGCGGCGGGGCATCATCGGGCGCGCCCGCGCCCGGCAATGACCTTATGGCATGACGTTGCGGCGGACTGACGGCGCAATCCGGTTGATTTGGCCGGCGCAGCCACTAGGCTCGCGCTGCGGCGGACGCTATTGCAATCAGCCGGGCCCGCACGCCGCCGGCCGCCCGTTCGCGAGATAATCGATGAAGCCCAACGCTTTCCTGCTGGCCGCCCTCGCCCTGGCGGGCACCCCGTTCCTCGCCGCCGTTCCCGCCGGTGCCGCGGAGTCGGCGCTGGAGCTTCATCAGGGCGAGATCTTCTCCGATCCGGTGGGCTCGGTGATGAACGTGTCGGTCACCAACGGCACCCAGGCGACGCTGGAGAGCGCGGTGGTGAACTGCGACTTCACCGCCGGGAGCAAGCCCGCGGGCAGCGCCAGCGTCACGCTCTACAACATCGTCGCCGGCACCAAGGGCGACGGCCAGGTGCACCTGATGGGCGTCAAGGCCGACACCGCGACCTGCGCCATCACCTCGACCACGCCGCCGCAGTAGCGGTGGGCCTCCGGGGCGCGCGTCTTATCCGCGCCGGGGGCGGCATCCGGGGCGGAGGCAGCCTGCGCGGGCTTGCGCCATCGCATCGCCCCCCTCGCGACCGGCCGGAACAGGCGGGGGACACGGAGCGATCCACTGCGTCGCGTGCCCGGCCGCTGGGCGCGGTCTCCGCCGCGAGCGGCCGGCCGGATCTGCCGACCCGTCTATGGGCTTGCCAGCCGCGCCGCTTCCCTATATCTCGCGCCCCTGCGGCGGCGAAGCGCCTGCCGATGGAGGGGTGGCCGAGTGGTTGAAGGCGCACGCCTGGAAAGTGTGTATACGGGGAACCGTATCGCGGGTTCGAATCCCGCTCCCTCCGCCATTTCAGTCCCAAACTGGGCACGCCTATCGCTGCCGATTTCCCTCCTGAGAGGGCAGCCAGCGTTCGGAGCAGGTCCCCTTTAGATCCGATGATGCGGACTTCCTTGGCTCCGACCTCCACACGCTGAGCCAAGGCGCGCAAGTGATCGCGCCGATAACCGCCGCCTTCGACGCGCATGCGCTTGCGAGCGATGTCGGCGAAGCGCGCTACCATGGCGGGTGTGACTGCGTGCTCGCCTGACGTTGCGAGCGACGTTTGTGCGCGGGCGACATCGACCTGGGCTTGGTCGCGGATCGCCTTTAATCCATCGATCCGTTCCTTCAGAGCGGGATCGGTGATGTCGGCGACGCCTGATTCGATGGCGTCATAGAGCCGACGCAGCCGCTGATCCGCCTCTGTGGCGCGCTTAGTGAGCTCGGCGATGTGTTCGCGGCGGCGCTCAAGCCGCTCCTGGCGGTGGTTGAGCATGGAGGCGAGGATTTCCTGCAGCCGCTCGGGCTGAAGGAGGCGCTGCTCGATATGACCTGCCACAAGGGTGTCGAGGGTCTCCATCGGTATGGCGCGACCCGAGCAGCCGGTTTCGCCCTGCCGCGCTTTGATTGAGCAGGCATAGTAGCGATAGCGTCCGCTCTTGCCGGTGCGGATGGTCATGGCCCCGCCGCACTGGGCGCAATAGCAGATGCCGGTGAGCAGTGTCGGGCCGCTCACCACGCGCGGCGGGACGATCTTGGGATTGCGTGCCTGAAGCTGCTCCTGCACGGCGTCGAAGACCTTCGTGTCGATGAGCGGCGGCACGGCGACCACCACCACCTCGCTCTCGGGCTTCTTCTGCTTGCTCTTGGAGCGGCTGTTGAACTGGTGCTCGCCGACATAGGTGCGGCGGGTCAGCACCCGGTGAAGCTGACCAATGCCCCAGCGCCCGCCCTCGCGGGTGTAGATCCGGTTCCGGTTGAGATGGCTGACGATGGCCTTCACACCCATAGGGCCGGAGCGACCATTCCCGTTGATTGCGAGATCAAAGATCAGCCGCACCGTGTCGGCGTGCAGCGGATCGATCTCCAGCTTCTTCTTGACCTTGGCGCCGCGCTGCTCGGCCTCGACCACGCGATAGCCGATCGGCGGGCGAGCACCGTTCCAGAAGCCCTGCCGGGCATTCTCCTTCTGCGCCCGCAGAACGTGCTTGGCGTTCTCCTTGGACTGGTACTCGTCGAACAGCGCCATGATCTGCCGCATCATGACGTGCATCGGGTCGTCGCCCATCTCCTGGGTGATCGACACCAACCTCACGCCGTTGCGGGCGAGCTTCCTGACATAGAATTCCAGCTCGAAATGATCGCGGAAGAACCGCGAGAAGCTGTGCACCACGACGACATCGAAGGGGGCGGGCTTCAACGTGCCGGCTTCGATCATCCGCTGAAATTCGGGCCGTCGATCGTTGGTCGCTGAGGCCCCAGGCTCCACATATGTCTCGACCAGCTGATAGCCGCGCGCCTGGCAATAGGCCTCGCCCTGCCGGCGCTGGTCGGGGATCGAGACATCGTGCTCAGCCTGCCGGGCTGTGGAGACGCGCAGATACAAAGCGGCACGCAGCGGAGCGGTCATGGCGGAGCCTTTCGTGTCAGGCGGTCATTCCCCTTGGATCAGTTCCTCCAGAATATCCCCGAACCACGCCTCGAAGACAGCGATCTCCGTCTCTGTCACCGGAATGTATTCCGGCCAGTCGTCGGTGACAGTCATCTGGGTGGAGACCGGGGGCGTTCGCCGCCGACGCTGACGCGGAGGTGTTTCGGCGTAGGTGTAGAGGTTGTCCGGCAAGCGGCCCGGCGCAAATCGATAGGCGGTGTATCGAGTGGGTGAAGGTGAGCGTCTGGTCATTCCCAAGACTGCCGCGACGGCGACCGATGCCCAACAGCCGATCTATGACCGGAAATACGCAAAACTTCCTTGATCCGAAGCGGCTACCTCGGCTCGCTTATGCGAGCGGCGGCTTGCGCCGCCATCTCGGACGTTAGCCGTCTTATCGGCGATCCCAAAAGCCGACATTCTTCAGCAGATCGCTTTCTTCCCATCGTCGTCCAGCAGCAACCGGCTGGCCGCATCGTTCTCGCCTTGCAGGATCGGCGCGGGCCGGTTCTGCCCAAGGGCCTGATCGGCATCCCAACGGGGCCAACCCCGGTCTCTCTTCCATCTTCCCGTCCAGTCGAGAGCGGGGGCCAGCCGGGATGCTGCTCGTGGAGACCATCGGCAAGGTTCCGCGCCTGTATCCCACAGCCCCCTGTTACTAATGCGCGCCTATCCGTATGAGACGCAGGAGATGATGTTCGACGCGCACGCGCGGGCGTTCCGCCTCTTCGGTGACGCAAGCCCTTAAACTCCCCGCCCCGCCATCAAATTAGTCCGCTTCCCTTCAATCGTTGCGAAGCGTCTCACTAACACGGCTGTGCCCCCACACCGGATCCTTGAGCAGAATCGTACGCGCATCGGGATCAGCGTTCAGAGCGGCAAGTAGCGTTTGCAGAGAGACGCTTTTGGCGAGCGGAGCATCGGTGTGCGCCACCGCTTTTGCGTAGGGGATTGCCAGGTGGTCATAAAGGTCCGGCCGATCTTCCCGCTTCATCGCGGCAGCTGCCCGGTCGACTATGTTGAGCAGGTCTGACGCATTCCGTCCGACGTCTGCGCGGAAGGTCTTTCGAGCGGCGATCTCATCGACAAGCGATGTTGCACGTTGAAAGTCTGTTTCGAGAGTAGCTGGACACGCCCAGACGAGTTGCGTGCGAAGCAGTACAGGCTGACGCTCGTCGTCGATCCAGTCACGAGCCTTATTGTCTTGCGTCGTCGAAACCGCGTCGACAACCAAATCGGCGACGGCGTCTGCCCATCGGTGGTCGTACCCGGATCGATTGGCGACCGGCAAGAATGTTGCCGCCGATTTCAGCGCCGCGTCGCGTAAGATGACAAACGGGGCTCTTGGATCCGAAAGAGCGACTAGGAACGCGAATTGGAGTATAAGGGACCAGCGGCCAAGGCTGTTTTGGAAGCGCTCATTGAAACGTGTGGCCGCGAATGGCTGCAACGCGAAGGCACGCAGCGCGGCTTCGGCCTTTTCGATCCTGCGCGCGGCGTCACGGCCTGGATCGCGTCCGTTAACTTTTGATAGTTCGACCTGAGACCTCGCAGCCCAAAAGGCAAACTCCCACTCGGCGCGGAACGATTCAAAATCTTGACCGATGATCGTTTCCGGGTGCCGGACGGCCACTAACTTATCGAAGTTTGCCAAAGCCGCTTCTAAAGCCGCACGCCGCAGTAGCCCGTCGGCATGTGCCATCGCGAAGCGATGCCTTATCTCCGGAGTATCGACCAGCGATGGCTCGAAGACGCTCCAGAGTTTGCCTGGATCGATGTCTTGCTGCGCGGCAGTTTGCAAAGCGTCGTCAAGCGCCAGCATGACCGCAGACCGCCATCGCTCCAGTTCAGGCTCTTCTTCCTTCAGACGCTCGATCTGGAAAATGGCGTGATGTTCGCCGCCTAGCGCTTGGGAAGGGTCGATTTCGAGCAGGGAGCGCCGGCGGCGGTTTTCGGCAGGGCGATTTTTCTGACGATGCCAAGCATGAACGGCTTCCTTCAACATGAAAGCGCTGACGTGTATCCGTCCTTCGACTGCCACCTTATTGTCGATAAGCGCGGCGTCTATGGCGGACGCCTTCCAGCCTTCCCCATCCTTTCCGCCGTCTCGAAGCTTGGCCACCCCAAAACCTATGAAGAGCGGCACGCCGCTTCGCAAGGCTTGTTGCGAGGCCTTACCGTTCCGGTAGCAGGTTTCTCCGACACCTCCGACAACAGCAGGCAGAAGGCTTCGTTTGTTCGCTTCGTTCGCGAACCACCGCAAGCGAGTGGGAGCATTGCGCAGGAGGATACGGGCGATGAAGCTCAATCCGTAGCCGAAGAAAGAACCAAGCGGTACTGGATGCTGCATCCATCGATTCGCGAAGTTGATTCGCGTCCAATCCATGACCGAGAGATGTTCGCTCTGGTAGACGGGCGAAGGCGAGGATTGCGTTGTAGATGTTTTCGATCTGACGAGATCAAGTGCCTGCCGTAATAATCTCTGTCGGGCCGCTTCTGGATAGGCGCGGCGAAACAGCCGGCCCAGACTGCTCTCAATCTCATCCTCCGGCGCGTGGCCGTGCGCGATCATCTCGCCGATGCCGACGAGGACGGCACCGTGACAAGCCAGCTCGTCGGAAAGTACGCGGCGTCTGAGCAGACGCGCCAGAAGCGGCCCGTCGCAGTGCCAAGGGCCGCCGTTGCGTCCTTTGCGAAGCAACCCCGTAAAATAAGCTCTCTTGAACAGACTGGCTTCGCTTTCGCGCTCGTCGTTCATCAACCAGACGGCAGCAGCAAGCACGCCCGGCGCAAGCCTTGGATCAGCCCTATCGCCCGTCATCGTAAGGCCATTGGAAGTTTGTCGTCGGTTGCGTCGATCCGGAGATGTCCCGCCCATTGGCAAGCCCATCAATGTAAAGCGCGGCGTCACGCGCCGCGGCCCCCTCAAGCTTCGACATGCAGAACGGCCATTTTCCCGCCATACGGTTCAAGCTGTTGGAAAGAAGATAGACCTCGCATTCGCCTTCATGAGGCGTGAGCAGGAGATAACGGTCATGGAATGCTTGTCGCGGGCCATCGACGAGATTGCGAACCCTCAGTCGGCGGGCGGCGTTGGGGATGCCGCTGCCCCGCAAGTCGCGCAGGACCGTTTCCAGTTCGTCGAGCAGGCTTACATTTGGATCATTTGTTTCCGGGTCGGTCTCTATCAGACTCGTGACGACCGTCAGATCGACATCCAGGCTTTCGAGCCGGGAAATGACCCGCTTCAGGGTGTCGATCCCGAAATACGGATCGACGATCGTGCCGGCGCTGACACGCGCGCCGTCCAGCAGAACGTTCAAGTGAGCGATGACGCCGACCTCTTCTGCGATACCTCGATGAAACCAGCGGTCGCTGCCTGACGGAGGCACCAACCGGTGCGCGAGCGCCCGCATCTTTGTTCGGTTCGCCTCGAAGGCGGCATCGCTTTCAGCCGTAATCTTCGATCGGCTCGTGGATCGAGTGCGAACCTTCGATGCGCTATCTCGAAGTTCCGGTCCGAGCCCCTGAGCCGAGCGGGCCAATGTGTCATTGATCGCGAGCGTTGGCCCCATTGCTGATATGTTGAGATTGATGTGGAGCAGGAGCGAATGCTCCTCGAACTGGACTAGCATGCCCGACCGGTCAAAGACGGACATTCTGTAGTGATCGAACGGAACCGCCTCCACCTCCACCGTTGCGGTAGGGTGCATGGTGATCAGTTTGGAAAAAACAGGCTCCTGCCCGAGTTCGAGCACCACATGGACAGCGTAATCGTCGACGGCCGTTCGGTTTGCGCGCAGTACGAACTGTTCCGGGTAGGTTAGCGTTTCCGTAGAGCGGTCCCGTTCCACGCTGAAATCGATGGGCGGATCTCTACCATCGGCCTCGGGCACATCGTAGATGTCGAAAGCACCGAGACGATCGGGAAGCCGGCGAAAATCGAGACCGATCGTCTCCCTGAGGAAATTTAAAGCCTGAGTCCATCCATTGTCCGAGAGCGGAGGGTGAACTGTGCCGACATAGGTTTTCATCGGACGGGAACGGCGTCCAAACCCGTCAACGAGCCTGTGACGGGAACCGCCCAACGCGATGCGCGGACCGCCCTGCCGTGAAAGATCCAAGGTCGACTGCGTACGAACCGCATCCCCAATCTGCTGGGCCTCTTCGCTGTCTAGGAGGGCTTGAATTATCTCGACGTCCGTCCCGTCGAAACGCGCGGTCTTCCGCTTCTCGTTGTCGGGAATCACGGCTCCGAGTTCAGCGCTATGAACAAGGCACCCGTAGAGTAGGGTTGCCTCTATGCCGAACGCCACCCAAAGCCAATGGCGCCTTCCGGTTCTCGTCATGTCGCACCATGCTGAAATATTACCTGTTATTGTAAGGTCCGGAGGCAAACGTGTATAGCAGTCACCCCACCTCTAAATGTAGGTCACGTATGCCATCCGCTACATGACGAATAAATCTCTTTTTACATCAACTTGATGATCTACGATTCAGGTGACTCCACAGAAACGAGATGCCGCACATGCCCTATTTCGTTCCGCAAACGTTAGAGCATATTCTAGAGATGCGAGACCGTGGTGATTCCGAAAATGCCACGCTCGAATTCAAATCGTGCCGTCTCTTTGATCAAAAGAATGACAAGATATTTGAAACTCTCTCAAAGGAGATCACTGCTCTAGCCAACAGCATCGGCGGCGTTCTCATCATCGGTGTCGAGGAAGACGGCGATCGGCGGATTTCGGAAATTGTACCTGTGGCGGACGGTAAAAAGGACGAGGCTTGGATTGAGGACGGTCTTCTCTCCCGCATCACGCCAAGACTTAATATTGCAATTACTCGGATCGAAGCCGTCGGCGGCCATCTCCTAGTCATCGACGTGCCGCCGTCGTTGAATGCACCACATCAATCGTCAGATAAACGGTACTATGCGCGCCGCCTGTTCCGCGTCGATCCGCTACTTGCCTTCGAGATCGACGACATTCGTAGACGCGTCGCAGCCATCGCAAGCGGGGCAAGTCTTTCAGTTTTGTTTCAGGGCGGTGAGATATCATTTGTTATCGCTAACGAAGGGATTGGCGCGGTCTTCAATGTCTGGATCCAGATTGATGGCATAGAAAACAGCGCCATCGCAAAAATCTGGACACCGGGGCTGGGTCGTCCCTATACTGAGCCCTTCCGCATTATCCATCCTGGAGAGAATCGCAATTTTCCGGGCGCTGGCTTTAATTTCTTCCACGATCATCTCGAAGATCGTATGGATGTAACCTTGCACTACGCAGATGCAGACGGAAACCAACACACCAAGACCTATACGTACTACCTGAAAGATTTTCACAGCACCATTCGAGTGAGCTCTCCATCGGAGAAGTTACTCGAACAGGGCGTAAACAATCTCGAGAAATTGGAGCGCAGGCTCTCTGATTTGACCCGGGATATTCATGAAATCCGGGAAAGAGCGTTTCATCCGTCGGGCTTTAACCTATCTAGGACTACACTCTCCGTCCTTGCTGGCGAAGAAAATGTAAAATGGCCAGGTGAAGCGCTGTCCTTTCAAGCGCTCGCTGAAATTCTTGATGTGGAATTCGAGACAGCCATCAAGATTCAACGGGAAGTATTCGGAGCCACCCACTATGTTGGTGGAAGGAACGTACCCTTAGATGAGATCGACTTAGCCGATCAGGTGAAAAACAAGATCCGTCAGTATCTGAAACTGCCGCCCGAAAAACAGGGAACTCAGAGGTAAACGCACCACCGCGAGGACCTCTGCCTAGGTTCGTGCTTGGCAGAACGGAAGGCCGCTCCCCGGCCGTCGCTAGGGTGAGTTTCCGGCTTCGGCTCTCCACCCCAGACGCCATGGCTGCTCCAGCAACAGGGCTCAAAACCGTCACCCCGCGAGGGAATGCATGAAGGCGGAAATGGGGTCGGCTGCAGAACGGCGGCTATCTGCACAGCGGCAGCCAAAAACCGACCAGTCCGTTCCCGGCGCGTCCCAACCGTCGGCGTCTCCCACTCGTTGAGCAAGCCGCTCACACTCCGCCTTACGCGATGGCCAGCCCTGCCGGTCTGCCGCGGCTGGGTCAAGGCCGTAGCCGCGTGAGCGGTGGCGCGAAGCGCCAGCCTTGATGCGGCTGCGGCCGACCGGCCTACTGGTTCTTCGCGGAAGTTCTTTTCTGTGAATGGCGTTGGTCGGCCGGCGGGATGTCATCGATCGGCGATAGACTGCATGCTTCCCGTTGATGTCGCTCGCATATCCGCATGATTGCCCATGTTACCCGCCGCGAGATGTATGATCTCGTTTGGGCCGAGCCGCTTGAGGCCGTCGCTGCCAAGCTCGGCACCTCGCATTGGCGGCTCAAAGATCTCTGCGTCCGGCATCGCGTGCCGCTCCCGACAACTGCCTATTGGCGAGACAAGGCGGCCGGCAAGCGCCCGAGGCAAACGATCTTTGCCTCCTCCGCCGATTCTGCCGTCGAGCTAATCAGCCTCGATCCGACGAGCCCGTCAGATCCGATTGTCGAGGAGCGCCTCCAACAGGCGCGCAAGGCAGCCACCGCGCCACGCCGGCTTTTGAAGCCGCGAGAGCCGAACACACGGACGATCGAGTGGAGCCGGATCGACAAACCCCACACTGCCGTATCGCTGACCGCCCATACACTGCGCCGGGCCAAGCCGGATCATGACGGCATCATCGCGATTAGCGGGGAAGGCCTGCTGTCGATGCGGCTGGGAGCCGGTTCGATCGAGAGGGCGATCTTCATTCTCGACAGCATCGCACGCGGGCTGGAGGCGCGGGAGATTTCCTGCACCTTCGCAGGCAAGCATGTCGAAGTGCGTCGGGGCGTCGACAAGGTCCCCTTCATCCTGGCGGAGACCATCAAAAGGCAGAAGCACGAGCCTACGGTCGACGAGTTAAAGGCGGAAGAGCGCTATCGCCGCTCGGCTCGCTACCGTGATTGGGCATTCACCTACGAGCGCCAATATCCCGAGTTCGATTACATCGCGACTGGTGAACTGACGATCTCCATTGAAGCCTGGAGCACAGACCAGCGCCGCCGCAACTGGCGGGACAACACCCGTGCGACCCTGGAAGCCCAACTCGACCCCATCATCGAGGAACTCCGCGGCTGGATCGATTACCGGCGCGATGACCGTCTCAAAGACGAGCGCAACGCACGTCTCCGCCGCCGCGCGGAAGAGAACCGGAAGCGGACGGAGGCGCGCACCAAGCGCGAGGAGGAACGCGACGAACTGCTTGATGAGATCGTCGAGATGGGCCGCAAAGCCGAACAGCTGCGCTCCTGGATGGCCTGGGCGGCGGATATTGAGGACACCGAAACGCAGCGCATGCTTGACTGGGCACGCCGGCGCCTTGGCGAACTGGAGCGTGCGCTCGATCCCGCCTCGTTTGGCGATTGGCTGCGTGAGCGCACGCTGTTCCCGGAGGTCGATCCCTTCGCGCCGCTGCCGGCCGACCCTGATCAGGAAACACCGCCTCCGCAGGACGGCGCGGCCTAAAGCCCGAGCCCTCGATTACGACCGAGGCTCCACTCGACGCCACCGTCTCGGGAGACGCCGGAGATGTGCCGGCCGATCTGCTTCTCCAGCACAGGCTGCCAGGGCACGAGCTGGAAGCCGAGGCCATCGTCGATCATGGCGAAGCGCCCGCTGACCAGATTGACCGAGCCGGCGAGCCGGCCGGACACGTACTCGCCCGGCCGGCTGGGGGTGTAGGAGAGGCCGCGCTCTGCCGCCATGGTACGCCCGACCCGCTCCACCTCGGCGGTCTCAAGCCGCGCGAGAATGTCGCGCGGTGCCCGTACATTGCCGTTTTCCAGTCGAACGGCATGCCCCTGATCGACGAGACTCTGGCGGCGGCGCTCCAGAGCGTCACCCACCTCACGGCCGAAGCCGGCGTCGGAAAGCTCCGTGCGCTGGCGCGAGGCGAGTTCCCGATCGAGCCAGGTTGCGCCGTCGCTGGCGACCTGCTGGTCGAGATCGAAGGCGGAGAGCGTGTGGACCGCGAAGTCCTTCCTTTGGGTGCGTGCGTCATGGGCCATGCCGCGCTCGGGCAAGTCGTCGGGGATCTTCCAATGGTCGGCGTCGATGCGCTCGACGTGACCGGCGCGACGCAGGGCTTCGAGGCGGCGCACATGGGCGCGGATAAAGGCATCGGGATCACCGCGCTGCTGCTCGATTGCCGGGCGCGCCGCTTCTAGGTGCTCGCTCGGCCGGTAGATGCCACTGTTTGCCTCGGCCATGATGGCGATGTTGAGGTCCGCCGGACGTGGATCGGACTTTGTCGGCAGCGGGTCGAGCGCGACGATGTGGCCGCGCTTGATGTCGTCTAACCGGGAGGCGTCGCTGGTTTCGACATGATGGGTGCGTCCGTCCACGCCATCGATCACGAGATAGAACCGCTCTCCCATCTCATCACCGGCCAATCCCTTGTCGAGCACGCGCCCGACCAAGGCATGTGAGATGCGGTCGCCATGGGTGAGGTACTGCGCAGCGCCGCGCTCCTCCGTGAGCCCATGATCGGCCAGCGCGCGGTGCATGATGCGCAAAATGTCCTCACGCTCGCCCATCGCCCGGAGAGTGCTCTCGGCTCGCTCGGCGATGCTCCAGCGTCCCGGCTCGATCTCCTCGGCGATGCCGAAGTTCTCCAGCCGCTTTACCCGGTCGATCAGAACATGCCGGTTGGTCCGCACGAGGTAGCTCTCGCCAGCGTCTGGTCGCAGATCGAGGACACCATGTTCGCGCTGCTCGGCGAACATCATCCGGTCGAGCCGGGTGAGCCGATTGGCGTTCACCTCATGGCGCAGCTTGTTCTGCAGCTCCACCTCGGTCTGCGGGCCGAGCTCCAGCGTCATAAGCTCGCTCGCCCGATGGCGGATGCCGTGGGCGATGTAGTCTCCGGCGATGTTGAGGATACGACCATCATCCAGCACACCGCGCACGAGGATATGGCTGTGGGGGTGGCCGGTGTTGTGATGATCGACGGCGATCCAGTCGAGCTTGGTGCCGAGGTCATTCTCCATGTGTCGCATCAGGTCACGGGTGAAGCGCTTCAGGTCTTCGAGTTCCGCAGCATCTTCCGGCGCGACGATGAAGCGGAACTGGTGGCGATCCTTGCCGCTGCGCTCAACAAAAGACTTGGCGTCGACCTCGTCACCCAGCGCCGAGTAAGCACGCCCTTTCTCGCCGTCGCGGGTCACGCCGTCACGTTCGAGGTAGCGCAGATGCGCGCCCACAGCGCCGACCGACACCGCACCGCGCATCTTCGGGCCGCGCGCGCTCTTCCCCTTCCCGGCGAGCTTCACCACCCTTGCCTTGACCACGACGCGGCGGGAGCGGAACCGGCCTGAGGAACCCGACTGCCAGCCGCCGCTGTCGCGCGGCAGCGACGCCATCACTTTCGCCCCGCGTCCGCGGGCATTGAACCGACCGCTGCCGCCCGCCTCTCCGGCAAAGCCACCACCGCTCCGGGCGCCACCGCCGGCATTGCGAGCGGCGATCAGGGCCTGTCGAACGAAGGGCAGTTCGTGCGTCTTCAGCCGCGTGCCCCGGCTTCGCGGACGGCCTGGCTTGATGCGGAAATCATCGTCGTCGTGGCGTGTCATGACCGCAGGTTTGGCCGCGCCAATGGCTCCCGCAAGTCGAAAATTACGCGATCAAAGTAGAGCGTGGAAACGTCGGCTTTGGCGCAGGGCCGGCGGAGCGCACATTCCGCATGCACACGAAGATTGGTTAAATATCAATCGTTTGAACGACCGTCGCACAGATCCGCACCTTCCGGAAATCCGCGTAGACCCGTTTTCCGGAACGGAAAACAACGTGCAGACAACATTTTGCGGGCGTCGCCCGCGCGGATTGAAAATCCGATTTATCTTGCCCTCAATCTTTTCTTATTCACTATTGGCGCACTTAAACAAACTAGTCATGCCAATTATACTACGAGGCAACAACCGCGCAATGTCTGCTGCCGCCCGAGCAAACCTATAACACGCTGTCGCCGCCGCAGGCGCTACAGCCGGCTTAGGAGTCGCGACGGTTGATGCGTGAGTTCGCGGCCAAAAGCCGCTTACGCCGCGGCCGCGCTCCCGCCAATCCGCAGCGAAGTTGCACGTGCCCGTCTGCTAGCGTGCAGAAACCTTGCAGTGAAACTGTCGTCGAGCTGCGCGGAGCCCGCAATTTCTTAGTGTGCAAGTTGCACTCAACTCGGCCTCAGTCTGACGCTGACGGCTTACGAAAGCGGACACCGGCGCCGCCGCCGTTCTCTGGGATGAATTCGATGCCGGCGGCTTCGAGAGCGTCCCGCATCGCTGCGACTGTAGAAGAACGAAGCTGTTCACCGCGTTCGAAACGCACGATCGTCTGCGTGGAAATAGAAGCCTCGCGAGCGAGATCGAGCACTCCCCACGTCAACGCCGCGCGCGCCATCCTGCACTGCGCCGGGGTCACGAAGTCACCATAATATGGTGATTTTTATTGTTCATCGACCTACAGAAGTGTACCTTTGGTGACTCATGACGGCCGAACGCGTGTTTGCACCACGCGCCCGGCCTGACCACAACCCAAGCTGCCTGGAGCTCGGATCATGGCTGATTCTGAGATTAGCACGAGTCTGTCCCGACCATCCCGAAGGGACGTTCTCTCTGCCGCCCTGATGACGATCGGCGGCACCTCCTTCAACAATTCCGCTGCAGCTGCGCCCCAGGATGGCGGCACGACAGATGCCGCAGTCATTGCGTGGAATGCGTGGCGCGCCGCGCATCGGCGAACGCTCGCCCTGTGTCGGAAACAGCAAGCTCTGGAGTCCGAACTCGCGCGGACGATCGGCTTTCCGCAGGCGGTTCTAGCTGCGGCCGAACTGCCATCACCGGTGCGCATCAACTCCTTGTGGCAGTTCGATCAGCTTGCTGGCGATTTGCCGTCACTTTGCACGCGGCGCGCCCAAGTCGCCGCAGTGCTGCGCGCACATCAGCAGCGTTGGGACGAAGCGGATCGCGCCATCGGCTACTCCGTCGCTCGGCAGCGAGAGGAGGCGGCTTCCGACGAAGAAGAGCGCCTGATGAAGGGAGTTCTTGCAGCGGAAGCCACGTCTCTGCGCGGCCTCTCCACGAAGCTCGACGTGCTGCTTGCCGTCGGCGCGGATGGCGCCGAGGGGCGGCATTTCCCTTGGCCCGAACTACGGCGCATCCGCCGGGATGTTGCGCGCTTGATGCAGGTACAGCGTCACGATGCAGTCGGCTTCACTGCTTGAAGCAGTGCTCGCGATGCCAGCGCAGGAAGTGCGGATGCGGACGCTCGAACGCCCGTTGCGGGGCAATTGCGCGCCCGCTCCGATTGACGAAGGCGCGTACGCCGTCGGGATCGTTGGCGTGCCGGGAGATCAGCACGTCGAGATCATCCGACAGGCTGATCAACCCGCGATCGAACATCCAGTGTGCCGTGCCCGACAGAGCCAATCCGTTGCTGACGATATCCGGTCCGTTCGCCTGAACGGGCTGAATGTGGGCCGCTGCGACCTCGGCCCGCCCGCCACCATTGATCAACTTCAAGCCGCTGATGGCGCAGCGCTCGTCATAGGCGCGCAGCACGATGCGGCGGAAGACGCGATCCCGCACGATCCGTGACGACAGATAGCTGATGCGCTCCCGACTCTCCTCGAACACAAAGGGAGCCAGTTCTTCGCTGAATCCGTTCGGAGGCAAATCCATATCCGTGCGCGGAAGCAGCGGCGCCCGGTCATCGAGGCCGCGCGCAATGATACGGTCGAAATCACCCGGGGAGAGCGCTCGAACCGCAGCCTGGGCACGGCCGGAGATCCGCCCATCCTGGTTCAGAACGCCGCGCTCGATGACGCCACCCTCGTCGCTAAAGCGCACCGGACTGGCAAAGTCGAGATAGCTTCCTGGCTCTATCAGCGCGAGAAACATCCCCGGCGTCGTCGGATCGGGCACAACGCGCTCCACCTTCGCGATGGCGAAGTATCCCCGCGTGTCCGCCACCTTCCGCGGCTCGTAATAGACAACCCAATCGCCAACGCAGGCCTCGACGCGGCCGAGATACTGCCGAGGGAACTGGTACCGCTCAGCCGGCCTATCGTCATAGATCGAGTCTGTACGATGGATGAAAACGCCGAATCCCATGACACGATCTTACCGCGCTATCCCGCGCGGGCGAGCGCGTAAGAGCCGGTCGCGCCCGGAGGACACGTTCGCTGCGGCGAGGACGAATGCCCGGTTTGGGGGCCGACAGCGGATGGTCAGCTATTAGGGGCGATCAACGAGAAGCGGCCCCACCGCCGATCAATGCATAGGGCAAGAAGTGACCGTGGCAGTGATCGAAATTGCCAATGGCACGGTCTTGCCTTTGACATCGTCCAAGATTCGGAACCTTGGAGACCGCTCATCTGCGCCCTCTTAGCCGCTGTACGCCCAGCGACGAGATGCGACGTCAATACGGACCATCGGATGGACCGAAGGGATCGTTTAGCGCAACCCTGTCGGCGCGGCGTTTGAGGGCTACGTTGTTTACATCGTCAGACCACAAGGCAGCGCCCCAAGCTGGGCCGGCGACCAACAACGATCCTGATAGATGCATGCTCTGCAGCAGAGATACTTCTCAAAAGGCGCGATGAAACATTGCCGGTCGCGACGCTCATGCACGACGCGGTGGGCGCAATGAAAGGCATCACCGTCTGCGAAATATGACGCAGGGTCTACAGATGATCGAAGCACCATCGATCCAACTTGCACGCCTGACGGCACCAACGCGCCCCACCCATGCGCCGCGCAGGACCCGATGGTCGGCGCCGACCTCAGATAGTGGGCGCTCTCGCCGGTAACTGCCATGTACTCATTGGCGTATTTTGAAAGCGGCCGTATCGGCGATAGGGCAGGATCGCCAGGCCGGTTGGGGAACCCGCCGAATTCGTTTAGGGGCGAGGCAGTGAATATAGCACCGAACACTGCGTTGATCTGCGCCAGAAGAGCGTTCGATGCTGCCTCCAGCTCGGCAGTTGATTTTGGTACCGCGTCCCCCTTGGCGGGCAGCGCGAACTCCGACTCATCATGAACGACCAGCTTTTCACCTGTGGTAAGGTCCAGCACGATGATCGGGTAGAGATTGATGAGGGGTCGCGGCCGAAACTGCGATCCAGTCGTCTGACGGGCAAGCCACACCCCGCGGAATACACGCGCGACGTCTGCCGCTGTGATTAGACTCGCCGCTTGGCTCGGCGTCGCGAACTCGGGCGTATCACCCAGCAGCGAAATGCGCGACAGGAGGTCGAAGATCGCGTCGGACGACTGGACGAGCGACTGCCCTTCATAGACGAGCACCTCGAGTGCGCCGGCGACGCGGTCGTCAAGCAGCGTTACCTGGGGGTCCTTGATGATAACCAGCCACCGGCCAGAGGTTATGGCGGCCCGGGTAACCGCGATACCGCTTTCCGCTTTCAAATCCCGCACGTAGTCGCGCAGTTTTTCCAGCCATTGCGCCCACTCCAAAATTACGGGTGAGTCCTTCGCTTCCTTTCCGGCCTTTAGGTGGTTGATGGCGGCGGCCACCATCTCGGCCGGGTTTTTGCTGACCGTCTTGCTCGACAGGCCATTTGCCGACCACGCGATCATGGGCTTGGCCCATGCCTTGGCCTCGACGATCAGCCAAGGACGGCGCGTGTCGGGGTTCACGCCAAGGTAGTCCAGAAAGAGCGTGGTCTCGCCCCGGACGCGGGCTTCTTCCACCACTTCGCGGGTCATCCGGCTGAGGTCCCACAGGAGGCCGTCCATGACTTCGTCGATCACGAATTTGCGTGTCGTTGCTTCCAGAGGAGAGGAGTACCGCGCGCCGACGAACTCAGGCGATGCGTGATTTTCCTCCCAGCGCTGAAGCTCGGTCATCCGGCTCTTGAACCTGCTTTGCGCCTCATAAATGTTCATCGCAGCAGCTCGGGCAGCTGGAAGAGCAGCCGCCTGGCCGCAGGCCAGCCGGCCTCGGCGAATACGTTGAGACATTCGACGATCTGGCTACGCCGATCCGGCGCTTCGAATAGGGGCCGATAGTCAGCCAAGAAGCGGCCGATGACTTTGACGAACCGGTCGGCGCCCAACGATTCGAAATGGAAGCCGTGGCGCCGCCCACCTACCAGCAGAGCATGTGCAACGAGGTCGAATATCGCCGGCGGGTCGGCATCCGAAAGGAAGTCAAGCAGCTCGATGAGGTGATAGATAGTGTGCGGCGTTCCCGACGTCCCGACGCGGCGGAACGTCGCCTGATTTTCATCAAAAAAGCGGCGCCGCAGATCCGGTGTACTAAGTCCCGTGCTCTCGCTTCTGTCCCGCTCGGCCATAGCGCCCGAGGCGAAGTAGAATTGGTCGCTCATCCGGTCCATGATCTGGGCCAGGACACCGGCGCGATCGGGTCCGTCGGCAGGAACCTGATCTGCAGGCGTTGCAAGATAAGCGTCCAGTTGAGACGCGGTGACGTCAATGATCCGAGCGGCGAGTGCCTGGCAGCGGTGACGCACAAGGTCATCCGCCGCGTCCTCCTTGTCATAGCCAAGAACGAGCCCGCCGCGGATGGCAAAGGCGATTTCGCAAAACTCGTCCCGGTGGCCGGCGGGTGCCTCGAGCCAGCGATCGAGAACGGCATGCGACTGTTCGCGGCCGTGTGAGACCCACAGGATCGCGAACAGTGTTCCCGCGGCACCCTCTATCTCACGGCTTGGATCGGTGTTCGCGAGAACGCCGCGCTGGAGGAGCGTCAGCGCGATCGCTTCCACGCGCACGGGATCGGCATGAACCAGGCGATTGAGGAAGCCGAGCAAGAACCGCAAGACCTCATGATTGCTCTCGGCCGCAGCGCGCGCCTCGGCAATACACCACATGTCTTCGCGGGCACTATTCCAGAGCTGGTTCAGCCGCGACATCACCGCCAACCGCGCCGACGCCCGGGGGACCCCGGCGCGATCATGCAGCGCGGGCAGAAAGCGCTCGGCTGTCGAGCGATCCAGGAGCGCGAGATTCAGTGCCGCTTCCAGTGCCTCGCTCTCTATGCCGCCGAGCGAGACCTGCCCCTGATCGTCGGCATCGGCCGCCTCGACGGGAAGAGCGAGGAGGCGTGACACGATGGAAGCCAAGCGGGTCACATCGTCCGGCAGCTGGCGAAGGATTTCCGACTGCTGGGACAGCCGCTCACAGGCCGACGCGGCGCGGCGCCATCCTTGATCGATGACGAGGGGATCGGCCGGCGTCGTCTCGAGCGCGGCAACCAAACCCGCCAGAGCTTCGCTCAATGCGTGCAGGGTCGCGGCGTCCAGGTCGCCGGGCGCGATCGTTGTGGCGGCGTCGATTTGCTCCAGCACGGATGCATTTGGTTCGGCATCGACATCCACGCCTCTATCGAGCAGCCACCAGTGATCATCCACGCCGCGGGAGTAAGACCGGATGGCAAATGCACGCTCATTTGATGGCTGTTCTACGCCTTCTGACGTCGGGCGCGCGTAGGCGCGCGCGTTCTCGCTCGCCAGCGCGCTTTCGCCAATTGTGCCGAATATGACGCGACGAATATGATTCTGCCATTCGGCGGGGTCCTTCACGTCTGGACGCTTGAGTGCGAGGACGTCGCGCTCGAATTCCGCGCGCTCTCCCACCGGCCATGTGCCATACCCATTTGCGATGAAATCGACTGCGTCTTTGCGCGTATCGAGGCTGATCAGGAAGGGCGGCTGAACAGCCCACGGCCGCAGCGCGCTTGCTGCATCGTCCGCCCGTTTGGCAGCGCCCTGAAAGGTACGGGCCCAGATGAGGGCAGTCGTATTTTCCTGCATGACCGCTTCGACGAGGCGGGCCGCCTTATCGGCGGGTGCCGCAGCCAGGAACTTTGCGTAGGCGTTGACGAGGGCGATCGCATTGTTCGAGTGAGCATCGGTTGGGTCCCACGCCCAGATGTGGCTCATATCCTCCTGAAAGGTTATGGACGCACCGCCGGCTTCAATTCGTACGGCCTCCGTGCCGGACGTGGAGTGCCGCCCCTGCGCGATGTAGCCGGCAATCGCAGCGATCATCGCGCGAACGCCCTCGGCGGGATGGGAGGCGATAAAGTCCGGAAAGGCTTCCTTCAGCGACCATCGCGCCATGTCGTAATCCTGCCGTCGTGTGCTCGACAGCGGCAGAATTCGGCTATTTCCAAGGGAGGTTTGCTGTTCGTCCCCCACTTCGTGCCCGAACACGGTCGCAAAGAGGCGGACCACAAACGCCGCGTCGTACGGTGCGATGTGAGCCGTCTCTCGGGTGAGCCAGTGCATATCCTCATGCGCATGCTCGGCGAGGCGCACCGGATCAAGGAGGGCGGCCAGGGCTTCGCGCGACGCAACCGGATTTGTCGGGTAAGTGGATCCTACGAATCCGATCGCGCTTGCGACCAAGGTCTGTGCGTTCGGCTCGCGCACCGCATACGCGAGCAACGCGCGCGCCGCCGTTCCCGCCTCGTTCAAATCGGGCCCAGCCGGCTCCCGACCCAGAAGAAGGTGAAGGAGCGTTCGGAGCGGCCAGGCCACCTCCTGCCTTACCTGGCTGATCAACGCAGCGAGGCGGCACCACGGCGAGAGGGCGATCGTCAGCTTGTCCTCGGCGCGAACGGCAAGCGCACCGACAACATTTGCGAACGCCGCGGCGGTATTGCTGCGGCGCGAGTCGTTCGCCGCGATCATCGCAGCAAACTGCTCGATATCTCCGACCGTGCGGGGCAGCTCGCTCCCGCATCGGGCTGCCACGCTGCGGCCAACGGCGTCGGCGGCCGTGTTTCCGGCGAGCTCGATGATAGCGTCCCAGAACTCCGACCTTCCAGGCGCGCTGCTCGCCCAGAGCCCCTGTAGCGCAAACGCGAGCGCGGGCCCGAGCATAAGGCCAAGCGCTGGATTTGCGCGCAGCAGCGATGCGGTCGCCGCGATGTCGTCCGGGTCGATGAACACTCGGCTCGCGGCGTAGTCGAACAGGATATGGTGGCGAAAGGACGCGTCGCGGTCGCCGACATCGACCAGCACGTTGGCCTGGCGAAGCTCGTCGATGGCCGAGCCGGTATCGCGGCTTGCCTCAATCCGGTTCGCCTGAAGGCGGCCCCGCTGCACCATCAGCTCTACTGTTCGGCGCAAGCACCGCTCAGCCGGGGTGCCGAGGCGAACGACGCGCTCCTGCCAGTAGAGGCCCAAGAGCTCAACTTGCGAGGCGAGTTCTCCGAAGGCCTCCGGGGCCATGCCGCCGCTGAGAAGGTCGGCCAGCAAGCGGGTGTTGAACGGAACCCGCGCCAGATTCCGAAGGCGCTCGCCGCCGTGTTCAATCGCCGTTCGCAGGTCGGGCGCCTGACGCAGCAGTTCGGCAAATTCCGTGTCTGACCATTCCGGGATCTGGATGTGGCGGACACGCCCAAACGACGGGCTAGCGAATTGAGGGCTTGGCGGCGCACCCGCGAACAGGCGTCGAAACTGCTCGCCCAACATGAGATCGAATGTTCTTATCGAGGCAATCACGTGCCATCGCCGATCGGACATTCCGAGGACCTCAGCGATGACGGCACGAAAGACTGCTTCGCTTTGGCCGCCACGCGTGGCATCCAGCGCGTCGATGAATAAGTACCCTGTCTGAGCGCCCGGCCAGTTTGCGAGCACCTCCCGGAAGCTGTGCTCCAGCCCGAGCTGAGTGCGAAGCTCGCCAAGGGAGTCGACGGGCAGCCGATCAACGGCAAGTTCAATAACGTCATGCCCCTCGGCGCGAAGGGCAGCTGCGGCGCTGTTGATGACGCCGCTCTTTCCGGCGCCCGGATCCCCCACAATGACAAGCGAACCATCTCGCGCAGCAGCAACGACTGCGTCGGTGCAGGCGCGGGGAACCTGGATACTCGCCCCGTGTACGCGGGTCTCCTCGAAACGCGCGAGGTCGTCGCGCACCTCATCGCTGCGCTGCCGCACGACCCGGACATCCTCCCGGAAATCGGGCGGGGCCAAGAAGGCGACAGAGACTCCAAGCCGGCGTTTAAGATCGAACTCGTCCGTGCCGCGGCGCGCGCTCATCAAAACCGCACATTGCGATTGTATTGCCGACCACGTCGCCGACGCGGTCTCAGGATTTTGCAGGGTTCCGCGGAGCGCTTCGATCGCAGCGCTCTGGGCGCCCCCCGGCAGATCGAACTCGACGACCCAAACCAGCCGCAGGATGGCTTCGACCTGCCCGGTTGACGGCGAGCTGCCGGTCACCCGCGACCAAGCTAGGGTGAGCAAATTCCGCAGCGCGTCCAAAGCCTCGTAAGCGATTTGGGTGAGCGGAGCTGCACTCGGCGCGCGCACGGCGGCCAGCGCCCCAGCCAGGGCCTCTCGGACTGACGATGATGCAGCGGCGCCGACCGCGACAACAATTCGGTCGCGCGCCGGATCGAGCGGGCGGTCCCACCCGTAAGATGGGGAGTCGGACTCACAGATCTGCCAGAGACGCACAATCTCGTCTGCGGTCTTGCCGAGGGGGCTTTCGAGCGAGCGCGAAAGCGTCATCGTCGTCTTACATTGGACAAATATCCAGCCACCCGCAGTGGTCTCGACCAAAATGTCATCGACGGGCGCCTCTGACTCGAAACGCACTGCCACAGGACGTGCGGCGCCCAGTTCCAGCCGATGGTCAAGGGCGCGTTGAGTGAGCATATCGACAGCAAAAAGCGCGCCCACGCCTGACTGAAATATCACGCCCGCGGCTGTGGCGTTTCCGCCGCCCGCCGCAAGTTTTTCAGCCTGCGGATTCGTATTTGTCTCTGTCATCAACCCCTCGCGAGGGAAATATTTGGCACTGCGGGACGATCCTAACAAGCTTTCACGAAGGTACCTGGAAGATGCCGCATATGCCACGAATCGCTGCTGGCTGCTGGCTGCTGGCTGCTGGCAGGTGACGCTCCAAACGGGAACCAGGCTCTAGGCAAAAATGCTGCCCTGGCAGCAGATAAGCTCATTCTCGGTAGCGGTCCCTCGCGCAATGCTCTTTGGGCGTTGGCAGCGCAAGCCTTCCGTCTCCTGCAGAATCGCCCTTGCGATCCGGCCCTCGCAAGGCATTCCCTCAAGCCGTGCATTCAAGGGGCTCTCCGCAGCTTGGCCCCCGTGCGGGATCGCTCCTTCTAATCTGTCTGCCGCCCGGTATTCAGGCGCATGTCACGTCGGAGAACGTCGCCCCATTCCGATGGCCGTTTTTGACGCAAAGATGCACGACGTCCTGCCTCGCTCATGCCCGCTTCTGGGCAGCAGCCTTTCGAACGGTAATGACAGAAATGGCGGCGCAAAGCGGACCTCGCTGAAAGGCGGCGAAGGGCAGGTATGGGGTCAGCATGCGTCATAGGGCTATAGCGAACACATAGTTCTCTTCTTGGTCGCTCGCGGCCCGCCAACTTCATTGCATTAGCCATTGATTTTATTAAATTTTTTGATGTTCACCGATGCAGTTACCGCCATTTTACCCCACATTATTGCACTGCTGAGTGGGCAGGGCTGTAGGCTGACGAAGTGGGTTCACCAGCCCGCTTAGTGAATTTCTGCATTTTGCAGAGATGCTTTTAGGTCACCTGCGCCAGAAGGCGGTTCTCCACGGTCGCTCGGAGTGAAGACTCTATCGTGCAATGCAAATGTCGGCACTCGACGACCCGCCCTGCAGTCTTCCTCTATCCGCCAAAGTTGACGCTATTGCCAGCGCGCCGTCTCGGCTTCGAGAAATCGGAACAAGGCATTTGCGCGCCCTGGGGTCGCTCGTGCGAATGCATGCAGAATCTGGACTGGCACCGCGGGCAACGGGTGATCGGTCAAGACGGTCACCAGCTCTCCCGATGACAGTTCTTCCGAAACGGAGGCACGCAGGAGCTGCGCAATTCCCAAGCCGTTACGAGCGGCAATTCGCATCGCCTCGCCGCTGTCTGTGTCGAAGACGCCATCCGGAACGATCTGCTCTCCACTCTCGAATCGAATGGGGAACGGCCTGCCGTTGAGCAGATAGCGTATGTGATCGTGCTGCGAGAGCGCAGCGATGCTGCCGGGCGTACCGCGTAAGGCGAGATATGCGGGCGCGGCGACAAGGGCCATAGGCAGGCTCCCGAGCGGACGAGCAATCAGTCCGCTGTCGGCGAGACGACCCACGCGCACGACCGCATCATATCCTTCACGAACCAGGTCGACCTGCCGGTCGCTCATGCTGAGATCAAGCGTGATTCCGGGGTACTCGCTCCGGAAACGCGTCGTCAGGGCATCGACGAGGACGCGGCCGAAGTCGGCGGGAACGCTGATACGCAGCCGCCCTGAAGCGCCAGCATCCGGTCCCAGCACGTCGCCGGCTTCCTCAATGGCATGGATCAACGGCGCGATGCGTTCGAAATAGGCCTCGCCTTCGGGCGTCAGGCCGAAGGCACGGGTAGATCGCAGGAAAAGCCGAGCGCCGAGACGTCGTTCAAGACGCGCCATGCTTTTCGAGACCGCAGAGGGCGTCGTGCCGATCGATCGAGCTCCGGCCGTGAATGACCCCGCCTCGACCACACGCACAAAGATGCTCAAGTTCTGCATATTGATAACATTTTGGCACAAGTGAAGGTCCAGACAACCCTCTCCAATTCTCGAAGGGAACTCATCAACTGAGGGACGTTCCAAATGGAGGTCCCTATGAACAAGTTGTCAGACAAGGTTGCCGTGATTACCGGGGGTAACAGCGGCATCGGCCTCGCCATCGCGCGAACGTTCGTCGCCGAAGGCGCGCGAGTATTGATCGTCGGGCGGCGAAAGGCCGCCGTCGATGATGCGGTCGAAGGGCTCGGAGAACGCGCGGAAGGGCTTGTGGGCGACGTCGCCGATCTTGCAACGCATGACCGCGTCGCCGCGGTCGTCGAGAGGAAGTTCGGCCGTGCCGACATCTATGTGGCGAACGCCGGCGGCATCCGCATCCAGCCCAGCACGGCAGTTTCGCCCGCCGACTATGATACGCAGTTCCTGTCCAATGCTCGCGGCACATTCTTCGGGGTGCAGAAGATCGCGCCTCTGCTGCGGGGCGGGGCCGCGATCTTGCTGACAAGTTCTATCGCCACGCACAAGGTTCTCGAAGGTCACGCCGTCTACGCCGGCAGCAAGGCTGCGATCGAAGCTTTCGCCCGGAACTGGACGCTCGAATTCAAGGACCGGCGCATTCGGGTGAACGTGTTGAGTCCAGGGCCGACCGACACGCCGATCATTGGAAAGCTCGGCATAGCCGCAGAATCGATGAACGGCATGGAAGAGCGGATCGCGGCAATGATTCCGTTTGGCCGGCTGGGAATGGTCGAGGAACTGGCCGCGGCAGCCCTGTTCCTTTGCTCCGACGACAGTCGGTTCATCACGGGCGTCAATCTCTCCGTTGACGGCGGCGTGACGCTTTCCTGACCGAGACAGCACAATCGAGGCTCATCGAGAATGAAGAAGCTGCATGATCCCGCCATCGACGCCTTCATCGAAAAGGTCGTCGAGCATGGTAGTCATTACCGGGTCGACGTGATGGAAGAGCTCTACACCGCTGACCAGTCCATTTTGTTCGTCGATGGCAGCGGCCATGTCGCACGCTCCCCTCGCGAGACGATGATGGCGGAATTCGCCGCTCGCGGAGCCGCGGGTGATCTGCCGCTGTCGACCGAGCACCGCGTGCTCCATGTCGAGCAGCAGGGGGACCATGCGACCGCGCTGCTTTACCGCCGGATGGATCCCGCGGCTGCGCCCGCACTCTATGAACTGCGGTGGCGGAGAGAGGCGAAGGGCTGGCAGGTCGCGGGAGAGACCGTTGCCGCATTTCCTCGCGCCGAAGACGCGGGTGATTTCCTGCCGAAACGTGGGAGGGTCGTCTGAAAGATACTGCGCCCGGCTTGCCGGGCGCAGTGTCATGCGTGGACTGGCAAAGGCTCGGGTCTGCCCGAGCCAGATCGCTTCCAAGCCCAGGTCTTTCAAACTGGCCAAGCGGGACGGCAAGGCGGCCTCCCCATCACGGGCGTGGGCAGGCCATCTCCGGAGGCTCGGACTTAGGCCTGGATGAACGCGAGCAGGTCTGCATTGAACTGATCCTGATGCGTGGCCGTCAGACCATGCGGTGCGCCCGGGTAGTAAATTTCCTTGGCACCTTTGATCAGATGCGCCGACTTGCGCGCGGAATCCTTCACCGGCACGATCTGATCGTCTTCACCGTGTAGAACCAGCGTCGGTATGTCGAACTTTTTGAGGTCCTCGCTGAAATCCGTCTCCGAAAAGGCCTTCACGCATTCATAGGCGTTGAGCGCGCCGGCCTGCATGCTCCAGAGCCAGAACTGGTCGAGCGTTCCCTGTGACACCGTAGCGCCGGGACGGTTGGCGCCGTAGAAGGCGCGTGCAAGCTCCTTGTAGTACTGGGATCGGTCGCCAGCGACCCCCGCCCGGATCTGATCGAAGACCGTGATGGGCAATCCTTCCGGGTTGGCCGGGGTCTTCAGCATGATCGGCGGAACCGCGGCAACCAGGACGGCCTTCTTCACCCGCCGGGTGCCATGTCTGCCGATATAGCGCGCAACCTCGCCGCCGCCGGTTGAATGCCCCACCATGACCGCATCCTTGAGGTCGAGGGCGTTGATGACTTCAGCCAGATCGTCGGCGTAGCCATCCATGTCGTTGCGCGTCGAGACTTGACTTGAGCGACCGTGCCCGCGGCGATCGACCGCGACGCAACGATAGCCGTTCCGGGCAAGGAACAGCATCTGGCCGTCCCAGGCGTCCGCGTTCAGCGGCCAGCCATGGGAGAAAGTCACGACCGGGCCCGAACCCCAGTCCTTGTAGTAGATTTCGGCACCATCCTTGGTGGTGATCGTACCCATCGTCTTGCTTCCTTCGCGGTTTGAATTGGAGGGACGAACCTGTCCGAAGACGAGAGCGGCCACTTGGGTCGCCGGCAGCGTCAGACCGATGGCGGCGGCGCCGCCACTTAGTACGACGTTGCGGCGGGTGGAGCCGCCTGACGCGTATTCGCGGGCATGTGTCATGGTCGTGTCCTAGCTTGAATCCTGGCTCCGACAGTTTCCCGTCTGTTGGCCTTGCGACGGCGCACAGCCCTCCGTCCGCAGAAGCGCGGCTTCTGAGGTGCTGGCGGAAGGCGTGCCGCCTTGTCGCGCGGGAGCTCCGGCAAGGATGCCGGCGTGCCCGGCGGATGAGTGGGGCGTTACCGGTCTAACGGCCGGTCAGTAGTCCCAGAAGGCGGCCACCCAACGAAAGGCGTCGCCGTCCCTCGCCACCCGGCCGACCGAGGGGAATGGGAGGTGAGTTGCCACAAGCTGTTCGCCGGTGTCGGCAAGCTCTGTCAGGAGACGAACCCGAACGCGGGCTGCCTCTTCGGGGTCATGCTCAAACCCGTTGTACCAATCGGGATGCTCGAACCCGACCGTGAAAACGGCGTCGCCCGCGAAAGTAAGTCGCTCGCCACCGGAGGCCAGCCGAACCACGCTGTGCCCCGGCGTGTGACCGCCGGTGCGATGAACGACGACGCCCGGCGCCACTTCGCGCTCTTCGTCGAACGCTCGCAGCTGGCTGTGATACTCCTGCGCGAACCGCTTGGCGGTCGCCCGAAGAGCGTCCGGAAATCCAGCGGGCATGTTGACGTGGGTGAAGTCGGGAGCTTCCCAGAAGCTGATCTCGGCAGCCGCCACGTGGATCCGCAGGTCCGGACGCAGCCGTTCCTTCACTCCCTCGACAAGAAGTCCGCCGACATGATCCATATGCATGTGGGTGAGTATCACGTCGGTCACCGTAGCGAGGTCGATGCCGGCGCCGGCCAGCCGCCTGACCAACTGGCCGGCACGCGGCAGATTCAGGTCCGGATCCAGCCCGAGCCCTGCGTCGACAAGGATGATCTGATCGCCGCTGCGAACCACAACGGCGTTCAACGACCAGTCGAAGGCGTCCGCCGGCAAGAACATGTTGTCCAACCAGGCCGCGCGCACGGCCGGGTCGACATTGTGTCCCAGCATCTTGGTCGGCAGCGGCAGCACCCCGTCGCTGATCACCAGCACTTCGATATCGCCGATCCGCACCGCATAGCGCGAGGGAACCAGCTCTTCGGGCGCCGCCGTGTCGGCGCGTGGAGCGTTGTTCAGATTCATGGCTTTCTCCTGCTGTACGCCGCCTTGCTTGCGGCATGAGGAGGCTATGGAGGGAGCAAGGCTGCCGATATCGTGCACGGGGATAGGTCGAACTAGCCCTTGGCTAGACCACGTTCGCTGTTGGCGCTGGGTGGCTAACACCATGTGATGCGTTCCTCTCGCGCAGCCCGTGCTGCCTCGTCCCACCGCCAATGGCGAGGCTCTTATGGATTTCCATAAGATGCGGCGGGGTCCGGTCGGGAGTAAGGGGAGGCGCTGGTCAGAAGGCCCGCGGTCAACCTGAGGCGTCCAACAAGAGCTATCGATCCCTTGGCAATTCTTGTCCGCAGGAGCCGCCGATCATGAGAGCTGCGCTACCCCAAAGTCGCCCAGTGCTGATGACTCTGTCGACCTTGGTCGGTCTCACGGTTTGCTGGCTCACAACAACACCGTTCGGCCTGCTCGCCCCGCTCGCCGGCCTATGTCTTTACGCACGAGGCAAAGCGCTGACTCTTCTGAATGCGTCGTTGGGTACGGGGATCATCTTCTCGGCGGCGGTTTGGGGCACACACGCTAAGGCAACGCTCGACGTCGCGCTGATGTGGACGTCAATGTTCGCTGTCGCACTTTGCATCGGGGCGATCGTGACCTCGGCCGCTACCGCCCGCGCGGATGAAGGCGCCGACGGGACCGCAAGCGAGCATCCGAACGCCGCAACGACGCCCCAAGTGACCGACAACCACGCGATTGCCCGGAGCGAGACGACTTCCAGCGGCCCATCCCTGAGCCTCATCCATTCGGAAGATCGCGACCTGGCCGCGCATGCGGCCGCTCGCGCATTCTGGACCGGCGTTCCACAGGTCGTGCGCTACCGGCAACTCCATGGCGATGGCAGCTATCGCTGGATCGAGACCCGATCCGAGCCGGACTACAGCATCAGCGTCGACATCGACGACGTGGTCACCGATAGGGAGCCGCCGGCGGAACCCACCAGCTATTGCGATCTCGACGTTAGGCAGTCGGCGAAGGTCGTCGAGAGTCTGTTCGGCAACGGATGGGCGTTCGATGCCGAGGGGAGATGGATCTATCTTCACCCGTTCGCCCTGAATTCTCTCGGCGTGACGCTGGATGACCTAAATGCTGCCCTGGAAGAGGGGCACACGGCCTGGAAGCGACTGCTGCATCCGGACGACTACGACCAGATCGCCGCCGCCTGGCGTCATTGCCTGCAAACTGGCGATCACTTCAACGTCGAGTTCCGCTTTCGGCGCGCGAATGGCGCCTATGTCTGGGCCCGGACCGCGGCCCGGCCAACGCGTGACCGCGATGGGGGTATCATCGGATGGTTCGGCATCGCGCTCGATATTGACGTCTACAAGAAAACGGTGACGGCGCTGCGCAACCGCGAGCGCGAGCTTTCACAACTTGTCGACATGGTTCCAAGCCATCTCTGGAGGCTGACGCCTGACGGCGAGCCGACCTTCTTCAACCGGCGCATGATCGACTTCCTCGGCCTCGACGTTACCGACCTCGAGGAGTCGGATGGGAGCCGACTGGACGCCTTCATGCGGACCATCCATCCCGACGACGCGGCAGGATTCAAAGAGACGCTGAAGCGTTGTCTCGTCGCCGGAGCCGGCTTCGATCAGATCTACCGCCTGCGCCGTGCCGACGGAGCCTATCGCTGGATGTCGAGCCGGGCGGAACCGCTGCGCGATCAGGCCGGACGCATCGTTCAATGGCACGGCGTCTGCCACGACATCGACGATCAGATGAAGGCCGAAGAGGCGTTGAGGCAGAGCCAACGGCAGCTCCAGCAATTGATCGACACGGTGCCGGTGATGATCTGGAGCACGACGGACAAGGGAACGCCGACCTACCTCAACAAACGATATATCGACGTAACCGGCATCACCCTCGAGGGGCTCTTCGCTGCGGACGGCTCGCCGGCCCCCTTGGCAGTAACCCATCCCGACGACCGGGCGGCGGCAACGCAAGTGCGCACCCGCGCGTTCGAAACCGGGGGCTCCTATTTCGTGCGCTATCGCCAGATTCGACGCGATGGCTCCTATCGTTGGACCGAGACACGCGCGGAGGCGCTACGCGACGATGGCGGCAATATCCTGCGCTGGTACGGCGTGGCTGTCGACATCGACGACATGGTGACCGCCCAGGAGAAGCTGCGACGTAGCGAGCGAGAACTGCAGCAGCTGATCGACGCCTTGCCGATCCATATTTGGAGCTGGACGCCCGACGGCAAGTTGGCCTACGTCAACAAGCGATATTTGGAGCATCTCGGCCTTTCTCAAGCGAATTTCGAAGATTTCGCGAAGGTCATACGCGGACTGATCCATCCCGACGACAGCGTCGCGGTGGAGCTTGTGGCGGCGAACTGCCTTAAGACTGGCGATCCCTTCACAATGCGCTATAGGCGTCGAACCCCCGATGGGGGCTATCGCTGGGTGGAAGGACGGTCCGAACCACTACGCGACCAGGACGGCACGGTCGTACATTGGTACCACGTGTCGATCGACATCGATGATGCTGTGCGCGCGCAAGAGGAACTGCGCCTCGCCTATGAGAACCTCGCTCGCCAAAGCCAAGCGGCGAGCCTCGCCGAGTTGTCCGCGTCTATCGCACACGAGGTAAATCAGCCGCTGACGGCGATCGTCGCCAACTCCCACGCCTGCCAACGCTGGCTCAATGGCGACACTCCCAACATCGAACGGGTGCAGAAGATCGTGGAGCGCATCATCCGCGATGCCAATTCGGCGGCGGATGTCGTTGGCCGTATTCGCGCACTGTTCCGGCAGTCCACCGAATCTCGATGCCGGACGTCGCTCGAGAGTATCGTTTCCAAAACCCGCGAATTGCTGGCCGACGAGGTCTTGCGACGCCATGTCCGCCTTGAGGTCGACAGCGAGGAAGGTCTGCCGCCACTCACGCTCGACCGTGTCCAGATCCAGCAGGTCCTGATCAACCTCGTCCGAAACGGCATGGACGCGATGGATACGGTCGGAGGCGACAAGGTCGTCGGGATGCAGCTACGACGCGCGGGGGATGCGATCCAAATCGACATCCGCGACCGCGGTCGGGGCATCGCCTTTCCTGAAAAGATATTCGAGCCGTTCTTCACAACGAAAGAGCATGGAATGGGCATGGGACTGGCCATCTGCCGTTCGATCGTCGAATCGCACGGTGGGCGGCTTTGGGCGGAGAACAATGAGCCTCGGGGAGCGGCATTCATCTTCACGTTGCCAATCGGCCCGGGGGCAACGCCATGACGGTGGAGAGCCTTACGGTATTCATCGTGGACGACGATGAACGCATCCGCGAAGCGCTCGAGGAACTTCTGGCGTCCCACGGCATGCGGGCCATCACATTTGCGTCCGCCCGGGACTATGTGAACGCGGACAAGGGTAATGTTCCCGCTTGCCTCATTCTGGATGTCGAGCTGCCGGATATAAACGGCCTCGAACTACAGGAGCAGCTGGCAAAGGACGATCACCCGCCAATCGTCTTCATCACCGGCCATGGCGATATCCCCTCGTCGGTACGGGCGATCCGGCATGGCGCCGTCGATTTCCTGACCAAGCCGATCAGCGATGCCGCCCTCATGGCCGCGATCCATGCGGCACTCGCGCAAGACCGGAAGAACCGAGCGGAGCGAGCCGAACTCGAGGAGTGGCGGCAACGCTATCTCGAACTCACGCCGCGCGAACGCGAGGTTCTACCACTCGTGGTGAGCGGCCTCCTCAACAAGCAGGCCGCCGCCGAGCTGGGAATCAGCGAGGTCACACTGCAGCTCCACCGCCGCAGCGTGATGCAGAAAATGGCCGCCGCATCGCTCGCGGATCTCGTACGCATCGCAGAGCGCTTGGCGATACCGATCACCCATTCGCGCCGAGCCGGAAGGAAGTAAGTGTGAAGCAAGGAAGGCCTGTCGTGGCAATTGTCGACGATGACCCGAGACCTCTCGAGTCTCTAGAGGAGCTTCTGGAGTCGGCAGGCTATGCAACTCGAAGCTTCCTGTCGGCTGAATCATTGCTGCTCGACGGGCTGTCGGGCGTGGACCTGCTCATCACCGACATTGGAATGCCAGGCATGAATGGCTTTGCGCTCCGCGACCTGGTCGCAAAGATAAGTCCTGGCCTGCCGGTGTTTCTGATTACCGCGCGCCATGAACTCGCCGATCGCGAGCGCGCAATCGACGGCGGCTCGTTCTTCCGCAAGCCCTTCGACGCGAAAGCTTTGCTTGCAGCCGTCGGCGACGCGTTGCGAGATCCAAAAGGAGGAATCCGACGTGAAAAATGATCGAACCTTCGCAATAGGATTGACGCCGGCATCAAAGCCGCGAGGCAAAGGCGTAGACCAGCCTCTCGTCGTGATCGTCGACGATGACGCTTCGGTCCGAGAAGGTCTGACGGAACTCATCCATTCAGCAGGATTCTGCTCCGTCTGCTTCTCCTCGACACGGGAATTGCTGGATTCAGACACCCTGGACAATCCGGGTTGCCTGATTCTTGATGTGCGCATGCCGGGCGCCAGCGGCCTCGATCTGCAACGAGACCTCGCCCAGCGCGCTAACCCCAAGCCGATCATCTTCCTGACCGCGCATGGCGACATTCCAATGACCGTCCAGGCAATGAAAGCAGGCGCGGTGGATTTCCTGACCAAGCCGGTCAGAGACCAGACCCTCCTCGATGCCGTGACGGCTGCCATGAAGATCGATGCAGCGCGCCGAAAGGAAACTCAGATCACCCGGCAAAACCTCGAACGCTTCCGACGTTTGACGTGCCGCGAACGCGAGGTTCTTTGGGAGGTGGCGCGCGGACGCGTCAACAAGCAGATCGCTTTTGACCTCGGCATTCGCGAGGTCACGGTCAAGCTCCATCGCGGCAATGTCATGCGCAAGATGGAAGCCGTTTCGATCGGTGACCTGATTCGAGCCTGGGAAACGCTGCCCTCGTCGATCCGCGAGCCACAGGCTATGCGCAGCGTAGCCTAGATCCTTTGCACCTAATGCGGCACGGCGACCGACGCCCGTCGTTCCTGCCTGCTGCCTGGGTCTGGCCGACCTGACATCTGGAGACCACAACCTATCCCGCGGCACAGTATAGGGCTGTGGCCCAGGGTGCGATCATCCCTCCATTCCCGAGCGACGGCGCCATCTCCGGCGACGGCGCCTTTGACAGAGAGGATGGAGACCGAGATGCAAAAGCGGCTTGTGATCATCGGCGCCGGCTTTGCCGGCATGTATGCAGCCTTGTCCGCAGCGCGCCTGCGTGACAACGAAAACGTCTCTCCCGAGAAACTCGACATTGTGCTGGTCTCTCCGGAGCCGCGACTGGTCATCCGTCCCCGGCTCTATGAGCCTAACCCGCAAACGCTGACCGCGCCGCTCGGCGATGTCCTCGAAGCGATCGGCGTGACTTACATGCGCGGCACTGTGGAGGCCATCGATACGCAAGCGCAGACGATCGAGATCGCGTTGGCCAAGGCCGAGCGCCACGCCGTGAGCTACGACCGGTTGGTACTCGCGACCGGCAGCTGCCTCTTCCGTCCGCCGATTCCTGGGCTGGCTGAGCACGGTTTCAGTGTTGATCAGCTCGATGACGCCATCAAACTCGATCACCACCTTCAGACGCTGCCGCAGCGACCTGCATCGCCGGCCCGCAACACCGTTGTCGTGGTGGGCGGAGGTTTTACCGGAATCGAGGCGGCAACCGAAATGCCGGCGCGCTTGCGCGCAATCTTCGGTGTGGAAGGGACGACGCGTGTCATTCTTGTCGAGCGTAACGGCACCGTCGTTCCCGACCTAGGGCCGGGGCCTCGGCCGATCGTCGAAGCCGCGCTCAGCACGCTCGGGATCGACACGCGGGTAGGTCTCGGCGTCACGGCTCTCGATGCTTCGGGCGTCACGCTTTCGAACGGTGAGCGCATCGAAAGTGAAACCGTTATCTGGGCAGCGGGCATTCGGGCGGCGCCGCTCACCGAGCAAATTCCCGCCGAGCGCGACCGTTCCGGCCGTCTTGTTGTCGATCGTGAGCTGCGGGTTCCCGGCGTTTCCGGGGTGTTCGCGACCGGCGACGCCGCCAAGGCCGCCAGTGACGATATCGGCAACTATGCATTGATGTCGTGCCAGCACGCCACGCGGTTGGGCGCCTTTGCCGGCAACAACGCGGCAGCCGAACTGCTTGGCGTGCCGACGTCCCCCTATCATCAGGAGGCGTATGTCACCTGCCTGGATCTGGGTGCGGCCGGCGCCGTCTTCACGCGTGGTTGGGACCGGAAAGTCGAGTTCGTCGGCGACAAGGCCAAGGCGTATAAGCGGGAGATCAACACAGTGTGGATCTATCCGCCGCAGCCGGATCGTACGGCAGCACTGGCGTCGGCCGACCCGGAACAGGTCACGAATCTGTAGCAGAGCCACCTAGTGCGGAGGGCGCCGGTAAGGTTTGCACCTATTCTCCGGCGCCCGCAGTGCACGATCCTTGATCAGATTGTCAAAGTTGATCTTGGCTAGGAATTTCGCGACACGGAATCTCTCTTGGCCAGCATGCCAAAGGAGGATCGAGGTATTCCGCTGTCGGCCTACATGACTGGCGTCAGCGTGACGATTGATGGTGGCTGCGTTCTCCAGACACGTTTAGCGGCCAGGATCTGCCGGCGTCGACATCGCAGCAAGGAAGACTTGCCACCGGTCCTCGAACAAGCGCTCGACATCTGGGATCGCACCCGCAGCGAGGCGCACACGGTTGTTCACCCCCTCCATGAGATCGATCAGGACGTCGCGTGCCAAGAGGGAATCGCCCGGTCGCAGGACGCCTGTTCCTTGTGCGACGCTTACCGCCTCAGCCAGCGGTTCCAATGCCGCGGCCGACCATATGGCGAGTTGCTCCCTCAATGACGGACTGACGGCGGCTTCGGCGTTCACTGAGAGATAGAAGGCGGCATAGTCGCGCGCCGTGCCGAACGCGACATAGCTCCGGGCAATCCGCCGCACCTTGTCCAGCGGCTCCGTGCCCGCCTCGCCGGCAGCGACAAGCGCCTGCCGAAATCTCGCTATATCGCGACCGACAACCGCGTCGAGCAAGGCCGCCTTGCCGGGATAGCGCCGATAGATCGTGTGCTTGGATACACCCAGCTCGGACGCGATTTCATCCAGCGACGCATGCCCGATTCCCTTCGTGCCGAAGACGGCACGTGCGCCATCAAGGATTTTCGCGCCGAGGCGTTCCGCTTCCTCTTTGCTCGGCCGTCCGCCGGGCCGCCTGCCAGGATGACACTCGCTTTTCACTGCACACCTCGCCCTCACCAAAACGACACGACGTCGTTGCGTTTTAGGTCTGTATTCTGTAACGATACGGAACCGTGCCGTTATGCAATGAATGATGAAACCAATGGCGTCAATCGATCTGTCGGGACTGTCATGGACCGCGCCGGATGGCAATTCGCTCTTTACCGACCTCGATCTTTCCTTCGGGCCTGAGCGGACAGGCGTTGTCGGACGCAACGGCACAGGCAAGTCTTCCCTGCTCAGGCTGATCGCTGGCGACATCGCGCCACAAGTCGGAGCTGTCCGCGCCAACGGCAGAATTGGTCGTCTGTCGCAAATGGCGCAGGTCGATCCGGGGATGACTATCGCCGATCTGTTTGGAGCTTCGGGCGCGCTGGCGCTGGCGCATCGCGCCATGGCGGGCGAGGCGACCATTGATGAACTCCCCGATGTCGACTGGGGCCTCGAAGAGCGTCTCGCCGCCGTGCTGACGCGCATGAATTTGCCTGCTGATGCCGCCGTGCCGCTTGCAAGGCTTTCGGGCGGACAGCGGACGCGGGCCGGCATTGCGGCGGCGATCTTCGGGAATCCGGATTTCCTCCTGCTGGACGAGCCGACCAACAATCTCGACCGCGCCGGCCGTTTGTTGGTCATTGACCTCGTTTCTGGCTGGCGATCCGGCGCGATCATCGTCAGCCACGACCGCGAACTTCTCGACCATGTTGACACCATCGTGGAGCTGACCTCGCTCGGTGTCGCGCGCTATGGCGGCAACTGGAGCGCTTATCGAATCCGCAAGGCGACCGAACGCGCCGCCGCTGAGCATGACCTCGCTCATGCGGAGAAACAGGTGGCCGAGACTCATCGCAAGGCTCAGCTCGCAGCCGAGCGCAGCGACCGACGCAAAGCGAACGCGACCCGCAAGGGCGCTCGCGGCGACCTTCCCCGCATCGTTGTCGGCGGACGCAAGAACAACGCGGAAGCGAGCCGCGCCAGCGGTCTGCGGCTTATTGAACACCAACGGACGAGAGCGGCTGAATCGGCTTCGACAGCCAGATCGCGCCTGGAGGTTCTGCAAACGATGTCGGTGAAGCTGCCATCGACGGGCCTTCCGGCGAGCCGACAGGTCCTGAACCTGGACGACGTCACGGGAGGCTATCGAGCGGCGAACCCGATCATCCGACATTTTTCCCTCTCAATGACGGGGCCTGAACGCGTCGCCCTAGTGGGACCGAACGGATCGGGTAAGACCACGCTGCTAAAGCTCATCATCGGCAGCCTCTTGCCCACGGCCGGCCATGTCACAGTCTCGGTGGCATTGGCCATGCTCGATCAAAGCGTTGGCATGCTCGATCCCTCGGCCACCCTGCGCGACAACTTTCTGCAGCTCAATCCCGGCACAGGCGAGAACGCGTGCCGTGCCGCCCTTGCCAATTTCGAGTTCCGGGCGGAAGCAGCCAACCAATTGGCCAGCGTGCTCAGTGGCGGACAATTGCTGCGTGCCGGGCTTGCCTGCGTACTCGGAGGAGTATTCCCTCCTTCCCTGCTCATCCTCGACGAGCCGACCAACCATCTCGACATCGAGTCGACTGCGGCGGTCGAACGCAGCCTCCTCACCTATGACGGCGCTCTGCTCGTCGTTAGCCATGACGAGGCATTCCTTGGCAAGATCGGAATCGAGCGACGCATCAGTCTCGGTTAGCCATGTCGTGGCTTGGTTGGATAAGTCTCTGCCATCGACCAGCGACGTTCAAACATTGGCACACCCGATTTGCTGAATTTCAAGTAGCGATCCCGTGCGACCTGGCAAGAGCGGTCGCTTGTTGTGGCTCATTATGTTCCCCAGCCTGCGGATAGTTCGCCATCTACTCCTAGTCATTACTAGCAATCGGAAATACCTCATGGAGTTCGACATGGATCTTCAGCGCCGCAACCTTCTCGGCATGGCCGCCCTCGGTCTTGCAACAGGCCCGCTCGCCCTGTCCACCGCCGCCGCGCAGCCGGCGGCTTCATCATCGACGGCTCATGCCGAGGCCTCGGCCGGGCGTGGTGCTCACACGACCTTCGCTCCGCTGAAGACGGTGCGCGCCGGATCGCTCGATGTGGGCTATGCCGAGGCCGGCCCGGCCGACGGGCCCGTCGTCCTGCTGCTGCACGGCTGGCCCTATGACATCCACGCCTATGTGGACGTGGCGCCTCA
>NZ_JANTHZ010000002.1 GCF_024752355.1 Ancylobacter mangrovi | reverse complement strand
GTGCAGTCGACAGTTTTCCCGCCGGCGACCGCCGGTCCGAAGACCTCGTCTCTGTCGGGATCAACCTGAGGAGCAAAAGCACCGCGTCAGCGGCGCGCCCCGTCGATGGCCGCTTTATAAGGGGACCCCGCGGATAATGTCAACGGCCCTCTCGCAAGAAAAATGACATGCCGGCGACAGAGCGGAAGCTTGAGGTGGAAAAGTGCCTTTTCCCACGCCTTATCAATATATTAACGCGGCTTAATGGCTTCGCGGACCGCGTTCTCCCCGGGGCGATGCCACCGCGCGCCCTGCCGTGGGTCAGCGCCGGATGTCGGCACCGGAAGGACGGACAGGCATACCGGGCCACGACACTCTTCGCAGATAGACCCGCCTCAATCGACAACGCGGCCGCCGGGGTGGACCCGTCACAAGGACGCATCCACCCCGGCGGCCGCCACATTCGCGCGCTTCAGAGCCCGTCCACTTCCAGCCGCTCGAGATCGGCGAGCATGCCCGGCCCCTTGGGCTCCCATCCCAGCGTCGCCCGCGTCAGCGCGCTCGAGGCCGGGGCGTCGTGCAGTACGAACGGGGTCAGCCAGCCAAAGAACGCCGCCGCCTCGTCCGGTGCGATCGAACGGACCGGCAGCTCCAGCCGGCGGCCGATCACCTGCGCCATGTCGCGCATGGATATCCCCTCCTCGGCGGCCGCGTGATAGACGGCGCCGGGCTCGGCCTTCTCGATCGCCAGCCGGTAGAGCCGCGCCACGTCGAGGACATGCGCCGCCGGCCAGCGGCTGTGCCCGTCACCGACATAGGCGCAGGCGCCCTTCTCGCGGTAGAGGACGATCGCGTAGCTCACCAACCCCTGGCGGGCGGTGTCGTGCACCTGCGGCAGGCGCATAACCGACACGTTGACCCCGTCCGCGGCGACGCTCGCGGCCGCTTCCTCCGAAGCCGCGCGCGGGATCACGTCGGAGCCGACGACCGGATCGTCCTCCCGCGCCGGCTGGCCGGGCTCGGCCCGCGCCATGCCGGTCCCGGAGGTGATGACCAGCGGGCGGGCCGATCCCTTGAGCGCCGCGCCGAGCACGCCGATCACCCGGCGGTCGTCCTCGCAATTGGCGGCGTATGTCGAGAAGTCGTGGTTGAAGGCGAGGTGGATGACGCCGTCGCAGAGCGCGACCCCGCTCCTGAGGCTGTCCTCGTCCTGCACTGAGCCGCGATGCACCTCGGCGCCGGCGGCCGCGAGCGCGGCGGCCTTCTCCGGCGAACGCACGAGGCCGAGCACCTGGTGGCCGGCCGAGATCAGTTCCCTGACGACGGCCGAGCCGATGAAGCCGGTCGCGCCGGTCACGAACACACGCATGATTGGGTCTCCAGAATTCCAACGGAGACAAATCTCGGCCTACCGGCTATCGTGGTAAAGTAGTGAGATTATCCTGGTATAATGACTATCAGCATGAGCATGCAGACCGACGAGAATGCGCTCGGCGCCTATCTGAAGGACCGGCGGGCGAAGCTCGACCCCGGCGCCTTCGGCTTCCCGCAGGCGCGCCGCCGCACGCCGGGACTGCGGCGCGAGGAGGTGGCGCAGCGGGCCAACATCAGCGCCACCTGGTACACCTGGCTCGAGCAGGGACGCGGCGGTGCGCCCTCCGCCGACGTGCTGGACCGGATCGCCCGCGCCCTCATGCTGACCGATGTCGAGCGCGAGCACCTGTTCCTGCTCGGCCTCGGCCGCGCGCCGGAGGTGCGCTACCGCAAGGGCGAGGGCGTCACCCCGCGCCTGCAGCGCGTGCTCGACGCGCTGGACCCGAGCCCCGCCTTCATCCGCACCGCGACCTGGGACATCGTCGCCTGGAACCGGGCGGCGACGGTGATGCTCACCGATTACGGCAAGCTGCCCCCGGAAGAGCGCAACGTGCTGCGCTTCATCTTCCTCGACCCGCGCGTGCGCGCCGCCCAGTACGACTGGGAGAGCGTGGCGCGCTTCGTGGTCGGCGCCTTCCGCGTCGACGCGGCGCGCGCCGGGGCCGCCGCCGAGGTGAAGCCGCTCGTGGAGGAGATGTGCCGCCTCAGCCCCGAATTCGCGGCGTTGTGGCGCGACAACGACGTCCACGGCCATGGCGAGGGCGTCAAGCAGATGCACCACCCGGTGCTCGGCCCGGTGACATTCGAATATTCCGCCTTCACGGTCGACGGGCGGGCGGACCTCAATATGGTGGTCTACAACCCCGCGTCCCCGGGGCTGGCGGAGAAGATCCGCTCGCTGCTCGGCGCCGGTCCGGGCGAGCTGACGAAGCTTTAGGGCGCCGGCGTGCCGAGCCTGCCGAACAGGCGCAGCAGCTCGGCCTCGGCGCCGTCCGCCAGCAGGTCCCGGTCCATCCGCATCTCGTCGTCGAAGGTGATCTTGGCAATCGCGCGATCCTGCAGCACGGTGGCGAGCAGCTTGGTCGCGCCCTTCTGGCTGAAGATGTTCTCGCCATAGATCAGCGTTTTACCGACCGCCGCGTCGCCCATCAGGAACCGGAAATAGTTGAACTGGAGATAGCCCTCGCGCGGCATGTGCGGCCCGAGCACGAAGACGCGCAGCCGGCTCCACTGCTCAGGCGACAGCTCCGCGCGCCACTGCCGCACGATGCCGTCCATGCGCTTAATCTGGTACTTCGCCGCGTCCGACGCGCTCGCCAGCAGATAGGGCGCGACGTCGCGCGCCGCCTTGGTCAGTTCGTCGCGCGTGTAGCTGCCGCGGGCGAGCGTCGCCTCCATGAAGGCGGTCATGCGCTGCACGATATAGGCGTCGCGGGCGTGCGCATCCGCGCCGAGGCCGAGCGTGCCGAGGATCGGCTCGACCGCCCTGACCTGCGCCAGCAGCTTTTCCAGCAGCGGCTTCCACACCGCCGCGCCGGCCGCCGGATCGTCGGCATAGGCGTGCAGCAGGCCGACCACGCCGAGGGTGATGTGGGAGATGGTCTTGAGCTCGGTATAGCCGTCGGGCGTGTAGTCGGCGTGCGTCTCGGTGCCGTTGGCGAGCAGCACCATGTCGCCGGCGACGATGATGACCGGCCCGTCGTTATCCGCGAGCGTCTGCGAACGGCCGGCGACATAGGCGGCGATCGCCGCGTCGTCGAGCGCCTTCAGCAGCTCCGCCGGCTGTTCTTTCTGCGTCTGCTCGGCCGCCGGCGGTAGCGCGTCCGCGACGGCGGGCAGCGACAGCAGGAGGACGGGAAGGAAGACGAAGGCGGCATTGCGCAGAAGCGTGCGACGACGGCGCATCGTGTTCAGGTTCTCCGCCCGGGATACCGATTCGCCTTCATCCTAGCCGCAGCCGGACGCCGCTCCAATGGCGGCAAGGCCCACAGAGGCGGGCCGCAGGAGCGTGTCCGCGGCGCGGGACGCGTTACGAGGCGGCGGCCTGCGATCCGTCGCCCGCCCCGCCATCTGCCGATCTGCCGCCCTTCGACCCATCGGCCTCCGCCCCGTCGGTTCCCGAGCCGTCCGCCCCTTCGGCGCGCTCCTCGGCGGGGCCGGTGGCGCGGGCGAGGTTGAGCGCGGTGTTGATGAGCCCGACATGGCTGAAGGCCTGCGGGAAATTGCCCAGCATGCGGCGGGCGACGGGGTCGTATTCCTCCGCCAGCAGGCCGACATCGTTGCACATCTCCCGGAGGCGGCCGAACAGCCGGCGCGCATCGGCATAGCGCCCCTGCAGCACCATCACGTCCGCCAGCCAGAAGCTGCAGGCGAGGAAGGCGCCCTCGCCCGGCGGCAGTCCGTCATCGATCTCGTCGGTGCGATAGCGCAGCACCAGCCCGTCATGCAGCAGCCGCTTCTCGACCGCCGCCACCGTGCCGCGCACGCGCGGATCATCCACCGGGAGGAAGCCGACCAGCGGAATCTGCAGCACGCTGGCATCGATGGTCTTCGAGCCATAGGCCTGCACGAAGCTGTCGAGCTCGGGATCGAACGCCTTGGCGCAGACATCCGCATGGATCGCGTCCGCCACCTGCCGCCAGTGGTCCGCGAAGGGCCGGCCGCCTTCGGTGTCCTCGGCCATCTTGGCCGCGCGGTCGAAGGCGACCCAGGCCATCACCTTGGAATAGGTGAAGTGCTGGCGCCCGCCGCGCATCTCCCAGATTCCCTCGTCGGGCTCGAGCCAGGCCCGCTCGAGGAACGGCATCAGCACGCCACTGACCGCCCGCGTGCGCGGATGCGGGGGAAGCCCGCCCTTGAGCGCCTGCGCCATGGCGTCGGCGACCTCGCCGTAGACGTCGAGCTGGAACTGACCGGCGGCGGCGTTGCCGATCCGCACCGGGGGCGATTCCTCATAGCCCGCTAGCCACGGCACCTCCCATTCGAGAAGCTGCCGCTCGCCGGCGACGCCGTACATGATCTGCACCTGCGCCGGCGCGCCGGCGATCGCGCGCATCAGCCATTCGCGCCAGGCGCTGGCCTCCTCGTAATAGCCAAGCTTCATGAAGGCCATCAGCGTCATGGTGGCGTCGCGCAACCAGCAGAAGCGGTAGTCCCAATTGCGCGAGCCGCCGAGCTGTTCGGGCAGCGAGGTGGTGGCCGCCGCCACGATGCCCCCGCTCGGATGGTAGGTGAGCGCCTTCAGCGTGATGAGCGAGCGCTTGACGGTCTCGGTCCACTGCCCGACCTCGGGGCAGTGCTTGATGAACTCGCGCCAGTAGGTCTCCGTGTCGGCGAGCACCGCCTCGACGTCCTGATGCGCCGGGCGCGGCCCGTTCGAGGGGCCATAGGTGAGCACGAAGGGAATGCGGTCGCCCTCATGGACGGTGAAGGAGCCGGTGGTGTGCAGGTCCTCGCCGTCGAGCGGAACCGGGGTCACCAGCGTCAGCAGGTCCGGACCCGCCACCGCGCTGATCACGCCGTCCTCATGCGTCACCCACGGAATGGTGCGGCCATAGTCGAAGCGGACCACGAAGTCGGTGTCGAACGCGACCCGCCCGCTCACGCCGACCACGAGGCGCACCAGGTCGCTGGCGCCGTCGCGCGGCGGCATGAAATCGATCAGCGTCGCCCGGCCCTCGGCGGTCTCGAAGGTGGTCTCGAGAATCAGCGTGTCCGGGCGGTAGCGCCGCGTGATCGACACCACCGGATCGGCCGGCGCGATCGACCAGCGCCCGTTCTCGGCGGTGCCGAGCAGGGCGGCGAAGCAGGCGGGCGAATCGAAGCGGGGAAAGCAGGCCCAGTCGATCGCGCCATCGCGCGAGACCAGGGCGGCGGTCTCGCAATCGCCGATGAGTGCATAATCCTCGATGCGGGAGGTCAAGAGGGCTCCTCTCAAGGTCAGGCGGGTACCAATGACTGCCACTCAACATCGTTCATGTGCGCCTTGTCCAGCCGCGGCGCCCGGACGGCGCCTGCAACGTGTCCCTCGACGGACCGATGCTGCAATGCGAGCCTGGTGGTCGCGGAAGCAACTTTGTGCCCGTCACCGCGTCTTTAAGGACGAGGTCGCGGCGGGCGACGGGACGGCCCGAACGCAAGGCTACAGGCCGGCCCGGCCGGCCTTCGGGGAGTACGCCAGGATGACGGATTTCGATGCCGCACGTTTCGTCGACGCGCAGGCGCCGGTGCTGGCCGAGGTTGAGGCCGAGCTCGCCGCCGGCCGCAAGCGCACGCACTGGATGTGGTTCGTGTTTCCCCAGCTCGCCGGGCTCGGTCTGTCGCCTACGGCGCAGCGATTCGCCCTTGCCGGCCTCGGCGAGGCGAAGGCGTATCTCGCCGATCCGGTGCTCGGCGAGCGGCTGCGCCGCCATGTCCGGCTGATGCTCCGGCATCGCGCCACGCCGGTGCGCACCGTCCTCGGCAGCCCGGACGACCTCAAGTTCCGCTCCTGCCTGACCTTGTTCCGCGCCGCCGCCACCGATCCTGCCGATGCGGAGCTGTTCGCGGAGGGGCTGCAAGCCTTCTACCGGGGCGAGCTCGACGCGAGGACGCTCGAGCTGCTCGGCCAGTCCTGAACGCCTCCCCGCTTAAGCCCGTCACGGGCGGGCGGCGGCGCCGAGGGCGAGGAAGGCCTGCGTCGTCGGCGAGGCGCCCTCGGACAGATGCGCGAGCCAGGTGGACAGGCACGGCGCGGGCTCCGCCAGCCGGCGCGTCACCACATTGGCGAGACGGATGTTGCGCAGCGAGGCGGCCATGATGGTGATGCCGACCCCGGCCGCGACGAGGCCGATGATGGTCACCGCCTCGCGCGCCTCCTGGCCGATCCGCGGCCGGAAGCCGGCGGCGCGGCACAGCTCGATGAACTGGTCGTAGGTGATGGCGCCGGCCTCGCGCGAGAAATGCACGAACACGTCCTGATGCAGCTCGGCGAGCGCGATCCGGTGGCGCGGGCTGGTGCGCGCGAGCGGGTGGCTCTTGGGCAGGAACACCAGCAGCTCCTCGCGCTGCAGCTCGATGGCGGCGATGCGCGGGTCCATCAGCGAGGGATCGGCCGGGGTGCGCAGGAAGGCGACGTCGAGCGAACCGTCCAGCAATTCCTGCATCTGCTGGTGGCTCAGCATCTCCCTCAGCGTGAGGTGCACGTCGGGTCGCTGCTCCCGGAAGGTATGGATCAGCGTCGGCATGATGCTGGCGAGCGGGGCGGAGGCGGTGAAGCCGATGCGCAGTTCGCCGATCTCGCCGCGCCCGGCGCGCTGGCCGACGATCAGCGCCTGCTCGGCGCGGGAGAGCACGGCGCGTGCCTCGGCGAGGAACAGGCGCCCGGCCTCGGTCAGCTCGACGCGGCGGCTGGTGCGGATGAACAGCTCGGCGCCGAGCTCCAGTTCAAGCGCGTGGATCTGCTGGCTGAGCGGGGGCTGCGAGATGCCGAGCCGCTGCGCCGCGCGGCCGAAATGCAGCTCCTCGGCGAGCGCCGTGAAATAGCGCAGATGACGCAGATCCATTCGCCGAACCTATCAATCAGGACCAAACCGATATTGGACAATATAGGTTTGCGGTCCCATCTGCATCCTCGCGGCGCCCTTCAGTTCCGTTGCGCCGCGGAAGTGATCCCGATGACCGACATATCCGCTCTGCCCGACGCCGGCGCCGCCGCGCCTCTCGCCTCGCCCCTCGACGCCACCCTTCCCGACCATCCGGGAGCCGCCGTCGACAGCCGCATCCGGCGCGGCACGCGCAGCTTCCGGCTCACCAATCTCGCGCTGTTCTCCGCCGGCTTCTCGACCTTCGCGCTGATCTACTGCGTGCAGCCGCTGATGCCCGTGTTCTCGCAGGAGTTCGGCATTGGCCCGGCCCAGAGCAGCCTCGCTTTGTCCGCCACCACCGGCACGCTCGCCTTCGCCATGCTGGTGGCGAGCTCGCTGTCCGAGATCGTCGGGCGCAAGCCGGTCATGGTGACCTCGCTCCTCGTCTCGGCTCTCCTGATGATGGCGAGCGCCTTCGTGCGCGACTGGAACGACCTCGTCGTGCTGCGCGCGCTGGCGGGCATCGCCTTCAGCGGCCTGCCGGCCGTGGCGATGGCCTATGTCAGCGAGGAGATGCACACCGAATCCGTCGGCCTCGCCATGGGGCTCTATATCGGCGGCAGCGGGCTCGGCGGGCTCGGCGGGCGCGCCATCGCCGGCGTCGTCGCCGATTTCGTCTCCTGGCGCACCGGCCTGTTCGCGGTCGGCGTGGTCGGCGTCGCCTGCGCGCTGGTGCTGTGGCGCACCCTGCCGGCCTCGCGGAACTTCCGCCGCAGCTCGCCTTCGGTGCGGGTGCTCGCCGGCTCCTTCGCCGGCCATCTGCGCGACGGCGGCCTCAGGGCGCTGTTCCTGCAGGGCTTCCTGCTGTTGGGCAGCTTCGTGTGCGTCTACAACTACACCGGCTACCGGCTGATGCAGCCGCCCTTCTCGCTGAGCCAGATCTCGGTCAGCTTCATCTTCGCGGTCTATCTCGTCGGCATCGTCTCCTCCGCCTATATCGGCGATCTCGCGGTGCGCCTCGGGCGCGGCCCGATATTGTGCCTGTCGCTGGGGCTGATGCTGGTGGGGGTGCTGGCGACGCTGGCGCCGTGGCTGCCGGTGATCGTGCTCGGCATGGCGGTGCTGACCGCCGGCTTCTTCGGCGCCCATTCCACCGCCTCGAGCTGGGTCGGCGCGCGGGCCCACCACGCCAAGGCGCAGGCCTCCTCGCTCTACCTGTTCGCCTATTATCTCGGCTCGAGCGTGGTCGGCACGCTGGGAGGCGTGTTCTGGACCGGCCATGGCTGGCACGGCGTGGTCATGCTGATCAGCGGCCTGCTTGTCGCCGGCTTCGCCTGCGCCTGCTGGCTGGTGGCGCTGACCAGCGGGGAGCAGCGCGGCGAGGGCAAGAGCGCGCTCGGCCCGTCTAGCGGGGCCCGCGTCTCCCGCCAGGGCGGCGGCGCGGTCGGGTCGCTGTCCTGACCGCCGGCCGTCCGGCGTCGGCGGCAATGGCCAAGGGTCGATCTTGATGCTGCCACGCCGCGGGGTTTAGCGTTCACGCAGCCGGGCGGCCAACGCGGCCGGCCGCAGGCACCGGATGCGCCCATGAGCTTTCCCGTCACCCTCGTCGATCTCGCCGGCTTCATCGCACTGCTGCTCTGGGGCACCCACATGGTGCAGACCGGCATGCAGCGCGCCTTCGGGCCGCGCCTCAAGGCGATCCTGAACCATGCCCTCGCCGGCCGCCTGCGCTCCTTCGCGGCCGGCCTCGGCATTACCGCGATCCTGCAGAGCAGCACCGCCACCGGGCTGATGGTCACGAGCTTCGCCGCCGGCGGCTTCGTCGAGCTGGTGCCCGCGCTCGCGGTGATGCTCGGCGCCAATGTCGGCACCACGCTGATCGTCCAGCTCCTGTCCTTCGACATTTCGACCGTCGCGCCGGCGCTGATCCTGGTCGGCGTGCTGATGTTCCGCCGCAGCGCCAGCGCGCCGGCCCATGATCTCGGGCGGGTGCTGATCGGCCTCGGCCTGATGCTGCTGGCGCTCCACCAGCTTCTCGGCCTGCTGGTCGACGTCGAGGACGCGCCGAGCCTGCGCCTGCTGCTCGGCTCCATCGCCACCACGCCGCTGCTCGACGTGCTGGTGGCGGCGGGGCTGACCTGGGCGGTGCATTCCAGCGTCGCGGTGGTGCTGCTGGTCATGTCGCTGGCCGCGCACGGCATCGTGCCGCCCGACGCCGCCTTCGCGCTGGTGCTCGGGGCCAATCTCGGCACCGCCATCAATCCGCTGCTGGAAGGCGCGGCAGGCGCCAGCCCGGCCGCCCGCCGGGTGCCGATGGGCAATCTGGTGACGCGCCTCGTCGGCATCGCCCTGGCGCTAGCGGCCCTGCAGCCGATCGGCCGGTTGATGGTGACGCTGCAGCCCGACACGATCCGCGCGGTCGCCGATTTCCACACGCTGTTCAACCTCGCCGTCGCGCTGGCCTTCCTGCCGCTGCTCACCCCACTCGCCCAACTGCTGAGGCGCCTGCTGCCGGACGAGCAGGCTTCGGTCGACCCCTCGGCGCCGATCTATCTCGACCCGGCCGCCCGCGAGACGCCCATCGTCGCGCTGGGCGGCGCGGCGCGCGAGACGCTGCGGCTCGTCGACGGGCTCGAGACCATGCTGCTCGGCGCCCGCGAAGGGCTGGCGAAGAGCGAGCGCCGCCTGATCGCAGAGACCCGGCGCCGGGACGACGTGCTCGACCGGCTGAACATCGCCATCAAGTCGTACCTGACCTCGATCGACCCGGACGAGCTCAGCCATGACGACCATCGCCGGCTCAACGAGATCCTCGCCTTCGCGATGAACCTCGAGCAGGCCGGCGACGTGGTGGACCGCTATCTGCTGCCGCATCTCTCGAAGGGCCTGAAGCGCGGCCTTCTGGTGCCGAAGGACGGGCGCGAGGAGCTCGTCGCCCTCACCAACCGCATCATCGTCAATCTGCGCACCGCCGCCTCGCTGTTCATGACCGACGACCCGCGGGCCGCGCGCCTGCTCGCCGACGAAAAGGTGGCGTTCCGCGATGCCGAAGCGCGGGCGACGCGGGCGCATTTCGACCGGCTGCGCAGCGGCGTCCTCGCCACCGCGCAGTCGAGCGCGCTGCAGCTCGACCTGCTGCGCGACCTCAAGCTGATCAACAGCCACATCGTCGCCGCGGCCGCCTATCCGGTGCTGGAGCGCAGCGGCGAGCTGCTGCCGAGCCGCGTCGCCGGAGGCTGAACACCCGGCAGCCCGGCGGCGGCCGCGACGAGAACCGAAGCGGCTCTGGCCACGCCCTCCCGCTCGCCTGTAAAAAGGCAGCCGGGGAGGACTGATCATGGACGCATCCGTACTCGTCGTCGGCGCCGGTCCGGTCGGGCTGACACTCGCGGCCGAGCTGGCCCGCCACGGCGTGCGGGTTCGCCTCGTCGACAAGCTCGTAACACCCTCGCCCTATTGCCGCGCCATCGGCGTTACCCCGCGCTCGCTCGAAGTGTTCGAGGATATGGGGCTGGCGCGCGAGATGATCGACGCCGGGCTGTGGCTCGACGGCATGCGCATGGTGCTCCCCGGCCAGCCGCCGCGCGACAAGCGGCGCGACCTCTCCGACCTGCCCTATGCGGCGCTCGGCGTGCCGCAATACGAGACCGAGCGCGTGCTCACCGAGCGTCTGGCGCAGTACGGCATCGTGCCCGAGCGCGCGGTCGCGCTCGCGGCCCTCTCGCAGGCGGAGGATCGCGTTCATGTCGAGCTCGACGGTCCGCAGGGCCGGGAGTCGGCAACGTTCGATTTCGTGGTCGGATGCGACGGCGCGCACAGCGCGGTGCGCAAGGCGCTCGGCATCGCGTTCGAGGGCGAGGGCTGGCCGTTCGAGTTCATGCTGGGCGACGTATCGATCGACTGGGACGTGCCGCGCGGGCTCGCCGTGTTCGCGGTGCACCCGATGGAGGACGCGCCGCCGGACCTGCTGGTCGCCGTGCCGCTGCCCGAGCGCGGGCGCTACCGCGTCTCGGCCATGGCCCCGGCGCGGCTCATGGCGCCGGCGAAGGATGGCACCGACCACGGCATCCAGGCCGAGCGGCCCGGCGCCGGCCTCGCCGACCTTCAGGAGGTGGCCGACCGCCTGCTGCCGGACCGCCCGCGCCTCGGCGACCTGCGCTGGTCGTCGATCTTCCGGATCTCGATCCGCCTCGCCGAGCACTACCGCGCCGGCAACGTCTTCATCGCCGGCGATGCCTGCCACGTCCACCCGCCGACCGGCGGCCAGGGCATGAACACGGGCATACAGGACGCTTACAACCTCGCCTGGAAGCTGGCCCTGGTGGCGAAGGGCGAGGCCGGCCGGCGGCTGCTCGACAGCTACGAGGCCGAGCGGCGCCCCGTGGCCGAAGCGGTGATCGCCCACACCGTCGAGGAGAGCGTCAATCTGGGCCGGCGCGGCGAGGGCGACCGGCTGGCCGACACCCAGGTCCTGGTGAGCTATCGCGGCGGCCCGCTCGCCGATGTCGCGGGGGACGGGCTTTCCGCCGGCGACCGGATGCCCGACGTCGAGGGGCTGCGGCGCCACGGGTTCGGCTTCCCGCTGCGGCTCTTCGACGTGCTGAAGGGAACCCGCTTCGTGCTGCTGGTGCCGGTGGACGGGACGACGGACACGGTCGAGGCGCTGGCGGCCGACATCCACCGCCGCTGGCCGGGCCGCGTGCGCGTCGTCGCGCTGGCACCGGGCGAGGCGGGCCTCGACGAGCCGCCGGGCGTCGAACTGCTGAGCGACGCCGCCGGCCGCTTCGCCGCGACCTTCGGCGACGGACAGGCATGGCTGGTGCGGCCGGACAACCACGTCGCCTGGCGCGGCCCCGCCGCCACGGTCGCCGCCGCCGTGCCAACCTATCTCGCCGAAGTCATCGGGCTGAAATGAGCCGTGCCGCCGCGGATGGCGGAGGTCGGTGGGATTGGCAGGCGGGGAACACTGCGCGAGGGAGATGGACCCGGTCCGCTCCGCGAGGCACCATAAACGAAAAAGCCGCCGAAACCCGTCGTTCCAGCGGCTTTTCGAACGATATTTGACCATGTCGGATGATCGAATGGTGCCCAGGAGAGGACTCGAACCTCCACGGTGTTACCCACTGGTACCTGAAACCAGCGCGTCTACCAATTCCGCCACCTGGGCTCGCGCCCAGCGGGCACGGCGGGGACACATAGTCGGCCTCGATCCATCTTGTCAACGAGACATTCCAGATGTCCCCGTTTGAACGAGAGCCAGCCATCCCGTCGGCGCGTTCGCCAATGTCGGTGGAACCCCGGCGGGCGGCGCAGGCGCACGGGGCGCCAAGCCCAGCGCCATGCCCGTAGCCGGCAGCATCCCGCTCCTTTCGGAACGCGCGCGCCCCGCAAAATCGCGAATGCCATCATGGCGGGCTTCGGCGCGGCTTTTCGCGAATCTGCACACGAGCCCGCTCCGAAGCCGGCACGAAAGCCGCTCCAGCCGTCCGGCAAAGCCCACCCCACGCCCTCCCGATCCCCGTCCCTGCACCCTTCCCGGCCACCTCCCATGCGCGAGCGCGCTGGACGCTGGGCCGGCACCGCGCTAATCCTCTGGCATGCCACTGCCGGGCCGGGAGAGAATGCGATGGTCGACGCCGCCAATGCCGACGAACTGCCGCTTGAGAGCGAAGCCGAGCTGCTGAAGCGCGCGGCGCCGATGGAGCGTCTCGTCACGGTCTTCGGCGGCTCGGGCTTCATCGGCCGCCATGTCGTGCGCGCGCTGGTGCGCCAGGGCTGGCGGGTGCGCGTCGCCGTCCGCCGCCCGGACCTTGCCGGCCATCTGCAGCCGCTGGGTGCGGTCGGCCAGGTCAACCCGGTGCAGGCGAACCTGCGCTATCCCGCCTCCGTGCTGCGTGCGGCGGAAGGTTCCGAGGTCGTCATCAACGCCGTCGGCGTCCTGCACCAGAGTGGGCGACAGAGCTTCGAGGCCGTACACGATTTCGGCGCCCGGCAGGTCGCGCTGGCGGCGAAGGAAGTCGGCGCGCGGATGATCCACCTCTCGGCCATCGGCGCCGACGCCGCCTCCGACGCGCTCTACGCCAGGACCAAGGCGGCGGGCGAGGCCGGCGTGCTCGAGGCGCGCCCCGACGCGGTGATCTTCCGCCCCTCGGTCGTGTTCGGCCCGGAGGACGACTTCTTCAACCGCTTCGCCGCCATGTCGCGGCTCTCGCCCTTCCTGCCGCTGATCAGCGGCGGCGAAACCCGGTTCCAGCCGGTCTTCGTCGGCGACGTCGCGGCCGCCATCGCCAAGGCGGTGGACGAGGAGGCCAAGCCCGGCACGGTGTATGAGCTCGGCGGGCCGGAAGTGCTTACCTTCCGCCAGCTCATGGAGATCATGCTGGAGGAGATCGGCCGCAAGCGCCTGCTGGTGCCGGTGCCGCGCGGCCTCGCCATGCTCAAGGCGCGGGTGCTCGAGCTGCTGCCGAACCCGCTGCTCACCCGCGACCAGGTGCGCCTGCTCGCCTATGACAACATCGTCTCCGAGGCGGCGAAGGCCGAGGGCCGCACGCTCGAGGGGCTGGGCATCCACCCGACCGCGATCGGCGCCGTCCTGCCGGGCTATATGTGGCGCTACCGCAAGGCGGGCCAGTTCACCCGGCCGGAAGCCGCCTGAGGCTTCCGCGCCACCAAGCCGCTATCGCTTCAGGGCCGCCGGACGCAGATCGCGCCGGCGGCCTTTTTGCGTGCCAACGGTCTCGCGTGGCGAGCCGCCGGTCAGCCGACCAGCGCCAGCGCCACCAGCCCGACGCCGCCCACCGCGATGCGCCACCAGCCGAACGGGGTGTAGCCGTGCTTGGAGACGAAGGCGAGCAGGCTGCGCACCACCGCCACCGCCGCGACGAAGGCGGCGATGAAGCCGACCATGATGATGATGCCGTCATCCATGCTGAGCGCGTCGCGGTTCTTGTAGAGGTCGTAGGCGAAGGCGCCGGTCATGGTCGGCAGGGCGAGAAAGAAGGAGAACTCCGCCGCCGCCTGCTTGCTGGCGCCGAGCAGCAGCCCGCCGACGATGGTCGAGCCGGAGCGCGAGGTGCCGGGGATCATGGCGAGGCACTGGATGAAGCCGATCTTCAGCGCCAGCATGGGCGGGAACGCCATGGCGTCGGTGTGGATCGGCCGGATCTTCAGCGTGTCGACCCAGATCAGCACGATGCCGCCGAGGATCAGCGTCACGCAGATCAGTGCCGGCGTCTCGAACAGCACGCGCTTGATGAAGTCGTGCGCCAGCGCCCCGATCACCGCCGCCGGCAGGAAGGCGACGATGATGCCGAACACGAAGCGGCGCGAGCGCGCGCTGGTCGGCAGCGTGATCAGCACATGCCAGAAGCGCTGGAAATAGACGGTGACGATGGCGAGGATGGCGCCGAGCTGGATCAGCACCTCGAACACCTTGCCCTGGCTCTCGAAGCCGAGGAAGTGACCGGCCAGCAGGATGTGGCCGGTGGAGGAGACCGGCAGGAACTCGGTGAAGCCTTCCAGCAGGCCGAGGAGGAAGGCTTCGAACAGCGTGCCGAACGACATGGGATCGGGTCCGTCAATGGCGGGAGCGAAAGGGCGGCGAGGGATCGGCCTGGAGCCGGAATCATGGAGCCGGAATCAGGGACCCGGAGCGCGGATCGCGCGCATCCTGTCTGCTTCGCGACGCACAATCAACGTGACGCGGCGCCGGCGCGGAACCCCGCGCACAGCCGCCGCAACGTCAGTTTTCCCCACCTGTCGCGGACCCGACGTTCCGTCATCATGAAACTGCCCAACAAGATGGGTCCATTTGGCGCCGGTCGGCGTTGTGATTCTGACAACGTTGGGAGAACGGTTGAATGAAAAGAGTTTTGGCGAGCGCGGCCTTCGTGCTGTTGCTCGGCGGCGCCGCGGCGGCACAGCAGCCCGGCTTCGTAACGACGGATGTCAATCTGAGGGCGGGCCCAAGCACTTCCTATCCGGTCGTCGTGGTGCTGGAGGCCGGAACCGGCCTCGGCATCCATGGCTGCCTCGACGACTACAGCTGGTGCGACGTCGACTGGCGGGGCAATCGCGGCTGGGTCGCCGCGCAGTACCTCGAATCCGACTATCGCGGCCGGCGGGTCGAGATCGACGACTACGCGCCGCGGATCGGCGTGCCGATCATCGCCTTCAACTTCGGCAACTACTGGGATCGCTACTATCGCGGCCGGCCGTGGTACGCCGAGCATGACCGCTGGGGCGGGCCTCCGCCTCACCGCCGCCCGCCGCCGCCTGGCCCGGGACCTGGTCCCGGCTGGGGTGGCCCGCCGCCTCCCGGCCATGGCCCGGGCTGGGGTGGACCGCCGCCTCCGGGCTCCGGGCCGGGCTGGGGTGGCCCGCCGCCGCAGCACGGCTATGGCCGCGGCTGGGACGGACCCCCGCAGGGTGCGGGCGGACCGCCGCCGGACGCCTACCCGCCGCGTGGCGGCCGTCACCCGCAGGGCGGCCCTCCCCCTCAGGGTGGACGTCCGCCTCAGGGTGGCCCGCCGCAGGGTGGGCCTCCGCAGGGCGGTCCTCCGCCGCAGGGCCAGCCTCATCAGGGCCGGCCGCCCCAGGGTGGTCCCCCGCCGCAGGCACAGCCCCCGCAGGGCCGTCCGCCGCAGGGTGGTCCTCCGCCCCAGGCGCAACCGCCTCAGGGAAGGCCGCAGCAGGGCGCACCGCGCAAGGATCAGGACCCCTGCGCCAGCGGGGCCAACCTGCCCTGGTGCAAGAAGAGCTGAGGCAGGCCGAGCCGCAGCAGCGGCGGCCGGCCTGAGACCCATCCCGTCCGCCGTCGAGGCGGACGGCCGGCGGCCCGGGGAGCCCTCTCCGGGCCGCTTTTGCGTGTGGCGCTTGAAATAGGCCCGCCGCTCCTGTATGGGGTGCGGCCTTCCCGAACCGCCCGGCTAAAAGGGCTGCCGTGGCGGTTCGAATGCTCACACTAGATTGGGCCGGACACTCTCGCGAGAGGGCGCTGCCGGCCGTGGAGACGAGCCAAATGCCCAAGATGAAGACCAAGTCCGGAGCGAAGAAGCGCTTCAAGCTCTCCGGCACCGGCAAGGTGATCATGGCCCAGGCGAACAAGCGCCATGGCATGATCAAGCGCACCAACAAGCAGATCCGCGACCAGCGCGGCACCACGATCATGTCCGAGCGTGATGCCTACAATGTTCGCAAGTTCTATCTGCCCAACGACTGACGCCCCTTAGCCAGTACCAGGAGAGACCCCCATGGCACGTGTCAAGCGCGGCGTCACTTCGCACGCCAAGCACAAGAAAGTGCTGAAGGCTGCGAAGGGCTATTTCGGCCGCCGCAAGAATACCATCCGCGTCGCGAAGCAGGCCGTCGAGAAGGCGCAGCAATACGCCTATCGCGACCGTAAGGCGAAGAAGCGCAACTTCCGCGCCCTGTGGATCCAGCGCATCAACGCCGCCACCCGCGAGCTCGGCTTCACCTATGGCCGATTTATCGACGGTCTCGGCAAGGCCGGGATCGAGGTCGACCGCAAGGTGCTCTCGGATATCGCCGTCCACGAGCCCGAGGCCTTCAAGGCCCTGGTCGAGCAGGCGAAGGCCGCGCTGGACAAGCAGGCCGCCTGATCTTCCCGTAATGCCGGGACCGAACAAGGAAAGCCCCGCGCGCCAGCGCCCGGGGCTTTTCGCGTTGGCGGCGTAGCAGGAGCGGCTTTGCCGCGTCATGTCTCCCCGCTATAAGCGCCGCACCCGAACCGCCGCAGCGCCGGAGCGAGCTGTGCCCGCGTTCGGCCCGTACCGCCCGAGCCCGCCGTTCCGCCGAGGAGCCGTCATGTCCGTCGCCGCCCTTCCCGATCTCGACGCGCTGGAGCGCGACCTCACCGCCGGCATCGCCGCGGCCGGCGACGAGCCGGGGCTGGAGGCGGTCCGCGTCGCCGCGCTCGGCAAGAAGGGCTCGGTCTCGGAGCTGCTGAAGAGCCTCGGCGGCATGAGCCCCGAGGAGCGCAAGACCGCAGGCCCGGCCATCAACGGCCTGCGCGACCGCCTCAACGAGGCCATCGCCGCCCGGCGCACCGAGCTGAAGGCCGCCGCGCTGGCGAAGCGCCTCGAGACCGAGCGCGTCGATGTCACCCTTCCCGTGCGTGAGGCGCCCGCCGAGCTCGGCCGCGTGCACCCGATCAGCCAGGTCATCGACGAGCTGACCGCGATCTTCGCCGATATGGGCTTCGCGGTCGCCGAAGGGCCTGACATCGAGGACGACTTCCACAATTTCACCGCGCTGAACTTCCCCGAGGGGCACCCCGCGCGCGAGATGCACGACACCTTCTACCTGCCCACCAAGGAGGACGGCTCGCGCCTGGTTCTGCGCACCCACACCTCCCCGGTGCAGGTGCGCACCATGCTCACGCAGAAGCCGCCGATCCGCGTCATCTGCCCCGGCCGCACCTATCGCTCCGACAGCGACCAGACCCACACACCGATGTTCCATCAGGTCGAGGGGCTGGTGATCGACAAGGGCTCCAATCTCGGCCACCTCAAATGGATCCTCGAGGAGTTCTGCAAGGCGTTCTTCGAGGTGGACGGGGTGAAGATGCGCTTCCGCCCCTCCTTCTTCCCCTTCACCGAACCGTCGATGGAGGTCGACATCCAGTGCGACCGCTCGCGCCCGGGCGAGATCCGCTTCGGCGAGGGCAGCGACTGGCTGGAGATCCTCGGCTGCGGCATGGTGCACCCGAACGTGCTGAGGAATTGCGGCCTCGACCCGGACGAGTATCAGGGCTTCGCCTGGGGCATGGGGATCGACCGCATCGCCATGCTGAAATACGGCATGCCGGACCTGCGCGCCTTCTTCGAGGCCGATGTGCGCTGGCTCTCCCATTACGGCTTCCGCCCGCTCGACTTCCCGACGCTGGCCGGCGGGCTGTCGAACTGAGTCCCTGGGCTGGAGGCGGAAATGGCTTGGATAAAATCCATTGCGCGTGCAGATGCCAAGGGAAAGCTTCAACCGACAGAGGTCGTGGCGGTCGTGAAGGTCTTTGACACAGCGAATGCGACCTCCATTGTTCAGATCGACACGCACGGCTCGGATGACCGCGAGAATCCGGGAAAGCAAAGCCAAACAATTCAGTTTGGCGAGGAAGCAGCAAAACAGCTTTTTGAGATCTTCAGAGAGACCTACGGGTTCAAATAAGCCATGAAATTCACCCTCTCCTGGCTCAAGGAGCACCTCGACACCACCGCCTCGCTGGACGACATCCTCGATGCGCTGAACCGCATCGGGCTGGAGGTCGAGGGCGTCGAGGACAAGGCGGCCAAGCTCAAGGGCTTCTCCATCGCCTATGTCATCTCCGCCGAGAAGCACCCCAACGCCGACAAGCTGCGCGTGTGCATGGTCGACACCGGCGCGGGCGAGCCCGTCCAGGTGGTATGCGGCGCGCCGAACGCGCGCACCGGCATGAAGAGCGTGTTCTCCCCGCCCGGCACCTACATTCCCGGCAAGGACATCACGCTCGGCGTGGGCTCGATCCGCGGCGTCGAGAGCCGGGGCATGCTGTGCTCGGCGGCCGAGCTCGAGCTCTCCGAGGATCATGACGGCATCATCGACCTGCCCGAGGATGCCCCCGTCGGCGTTCCCTATGTCGACTGGATGGGCCTCGACGATCCGGTGATCGAGATCGCGGTGACGCCGAATCGCGCCGACGCGCTCGGCGTGCACGGCGTCGCCCGCGACCTCGCCGCCGCCGGCCTCGGCCGGCTGGTGGAGGACGCGATCGCGCCGGTGGCCGGCGCCTTCCCCTGCCCGGTCAAGGTGACGATCGCCGACGGTGCGCCCTGCCCCGCCTTCGCGCTGCGCCTGATCCGCGGCGTGAAGAACGGCCCCTCGCCCGAATGGCTGCAGAACAAGCTGCGCGCCATCGGCCTTCGCCCGATCAACGCGCTGGTCGACGTCACCAACCTGCTGACCTTCGACCAGAACCGCCCGCTCCACGTGTTCGACGCCGGCAAGGTCCAGGGCAATCTGGTCGTGCGCAGGGCGAAGAGCTCTGTTCGATACGATGAGTTTTTTACAGACGATCCGAACGAATGGATCGACCTAGGCCATCCCGTAAAGATTGATCCCGAGAATCCCAACCATTATTGGGTGGGCTTCCCTGATGCTGAGACGCTGCTGGCGCTCGACGGCAAGACCTACGCGCTCGACGAGACCATGTGCGTGATCGCCGACGCCCGTGCCGTGGAATCGCTCGCCGGCGTGATGGGCGGCGAGGAATCGGGCTGCGACGAGGGGACGACCGACGTGCTGGTCGAATCCGCGCTGTGGGAGCCGATCAACATCGCCTCCACCGGCCGCAAGCTGGGGCTGAACTCGGATGCGCGCTTCCGCTTCGAGCGCGGCATCGACCCCGCCTTCACCGTTCCCGGCCTGGAGCTGGCGACGAAGCTGATCCTCGACCTGTGCGGCGGCGAAGCCTCCGAGATCGAGCTCGCCGGCGCGATCCCCGACACCGCCCGCACCATCGCCTTCCCGCTGTTGCTCACCGACCGGCTCGCCGGCCTCGCGGCGGAGGACGACGAACAGATCGACGTCCTCACGCGGCTCGGCTTCAAGGTCTCCGGCAGCTCGGGCACGGTCGACGTCACCCCGCCGTCCTGGCGCGGCGACATCGAGGGCAAGGCGGATCTCGTGGAGGAGGTGGTGCGCATCCTCGGCCTCGACCGCGTGCCCTCGCTGCCCTTCGAGCGCGACGAGAACGCCCTGAAGCCGGTTCTCACCACGCTGCAGCTTCGCACCCGCAAGGCCAAGCGCGCGCTCGCCACGCGCGGCCTCGTCGAGGCCGTCACCTGGTCCTTCGTGCCGAAGCTCCAGGCCGAGCTGTTCGGCGGCGGCGCGCCCGAGCTCGCGCTCGCCAACCCCATCGCCTCCGACCTGTCGGACATGCGCCCGAGCCTGCTGCCCGGCCTCGTGCGCTCAAGCCAGGCCAATGCGGACCGCGGGCTCGGCGACAGCGCGCTGTTCGAGGTCGGACAGGTGTTCAAGGGCGACCGCCCTCAGGACCAGTTCACCGCCGCCACCGGGCTGCGCCGTGCGCTGGCGAAGCCGGTGGGCGCCGGGCGCCACTGGTCGGCCAAGGCCCAGCCGGTCGACGCCTTCGACGCCAAGGCGGACGCGCTCGCCGTGCTCGCGGCCTGCGGCGCGCCGGTGGCGAACCTCCAGATCTCGGCCGACGCGCCGGACTGGTTCCATCCCGGCCGCTCCGGCACCTTCCGCCTCGGCGCCAACGTCATCGGCCATTTCGGCGAGCTGCACCCCTCGGTGCTGGAAGCGATGGATGTCGAAGGGCCGCTGGTGGGCTTCGAGGTGCTGCTCGACTGCATTCCGACCCCGAAGGCCAAGCCCACGCGGGTGAAGCCGCTGCTGGAGCTCGCCGCCTTCCAGCCGGTGGAGCGCGATTTCGCCTTCCTGGTGCCGCGCTCGGTCGCGGCCGGCGACATGGTGAAGGCCGCCGCCGGCGTCGATCGCAAGCTGATCACGGCGGTGAACGTGTTCGACCTCTATGAGGGCCCGGGCATCGAGGCCGATTCCAAGTCAGTCGCGCTCTCGGTCACGCTGCAGCCGCGCGAGAAGACCATGACCGATGCCGAGATCGAGGCGGTCGCCGCGAAGATCGTCGCCGAGGTGACGAAGAAGACCGGCGCCACCCTGCGCGGCTGAGCCGCCGGGCCGGAAGCTCAGCCCGCACGCCGGAGGGCGGGCGCCCCGCGCGTCCGCCTCAGGACGGCCCGTCGCCGAGCAGCGCCAGCGCCTTGGCGGCGGCCACCTCGCCCGACTCCCACGCTCCCGCCAGCGAACCCCAGGAATCGGTGGAGGTGTACTCGCCGGCGAGGAAGATGCGCGTCTGCACCGGGTCCTCGAACAGCCGGCGCTGGGCGCCCTTGCCCGGCCGCGCGGCGGCCATGGCGCCGCGGATCAGCGGATCGGCGGTCCAGGCCGAGCAGGCGACCTCGGTGACGGTCTCCGGCGCCAGAGCGAACGCCTCGCCGAGGAAGGCGCGGGCGAGCCGCAGTCCCGCCTCCTTGCCCTTCGCCGCGATCTCGCGCGCCGGCCCGTCGCCGAAGGTGAGGATGTGCAAATCGGTGCCGTTCACCCGGCCGCGCAGCAGCGCCGGCACCTTGCCCGCGCGCGGCAGGATGCGCTCGTCCGCCTCGAGCCGCAGCGGATTTCCCGGCAGCAGGAACGCGACCTGCTCGAGCGCGCCCGCCGGGCAGTCGTCGAACGCCTGCGCGAGCCGCCTGGGCAGCGCGGGATTGAACTTGATGGCGCCCGCCGCGATCACCGGCGCCGGCACGGCGAGGATGATCGCCCGCGCGCGGATCAGCCCGCGCTGGCCCTCGACCCGCAGCGCATGGACCCGCCCGCCATGGGTGATCTGCGTCACCGGCGCGTCGGTCTGCAGGTTCAGCCATGCGCCGAGCGTCTGCAGCATGGCGCCGACGCCGACCGGGCTGGTGGCGTTCCCCGCCGGCGGCGTGCGCAGGGCGAGATCGAGCGTCGACAGCGTATTGAGCCCGCGCCCGCAGCCGAGCGGGCCGAGCATGTCGGCGGCGGTCGCCTCCCACGGGCCCGACCTCGAGCCGGGTTCGGGCTTGGGCATCACCGTGGCGACGGCGACGTCCTTTCCGGCATCGGCGGCCGCGCGGATGTCGCGCCGCGCCTGCCCGAGCGCGGCGAGGAAGTGGTCGTAGTCGCTCTCCTTCGCCTCGCGCCCCTCCACATAGAGCCGCGGCCCGTTGGACAGGTCGGTCACGGCGACGCCCGCAGCGTCGGCCGCCGCGAGCAGCGGATGGAAATCGCGCGGCAGCAGGCCGCAGCCGAGATCGACCTCCATGCCCAGCGCCTCGACCGTGCGCGCGCGCCCGCCGAGCCGTGGCCCGGCCTCCAGCAGCACATAGCTGTGCCCGGAGCCGGCGATCCGGCGCGCGGCCGCGATTCCCGCCGCGCCGCCGCCGACGATGGCCACATCCACATCGGTCGCCCCCGACTGCGCGAGGGCGGGGCCGGCAAGAAGCGCGGCGGAGGCGCCGGCCAGGAAGCGGCGACGGCTCAGGGGTCCGGGGAGGGCGCGCGCGGCGCGGATGGCTCGTTCACTCATGCCGCCACGCTAGAGAATTTTCCCGCCCGGTGGAATCACCCGCGCGGGCGGAAACGACGCCATTCGTCGGAGCGTGACGCGCCGGGGCCGGCGCTACTCCCCGCGCGGGAAGCGCTGCGCGTCCTCGAGGATGTTGAGGTCCATATGGTTGCGCATGTAGCGCTCGGAGGCGCGCTGCAGCGGCTGGAAATCCCACGGGTAATAGGCGCCATTGCGCAGCGCCTCATAGACCACGTGCCGGCGCGCCTGGCTGGCGCGCACCTCGGCGTCGAAGCGGGCGAGATCCCAGCGCTGGCGCATGCGCGCGGCGAGATCGGCCAGCACGCCGGCGCAGGCGGGGTCATCAGCGCGGTTGACCCGCTCATGGGGGTCGTCCGCGAGATGGGTGAGGATCGGCGGGTCGAGATCGCACAGCACCAGCTTCCACGGCCCGTCGCGCAGCGCCACCAGCGGCGCGTAGGAGCCTTCCGCCGCATATTCCATCGGCACCGGCCCGCGCACATCCGTGCCGCGCGCCACCCCGGCGAGGCTCTCGCCATCGGTCCAGGGCATCACGCCCGACAGGTCGATGCCCGCGAGCTCGGCGAGGGTCGGCAGCACGTCGAGCGTCGAGGCCGGCGCGTCGATCCGCCCGGCAGGCAGACCCGGAGCGGCGATCATCAACGGCACGCGGGCCGAGCCCTCGAAGAAGCTCATCTTGAACCACATGCCGCGCTCGCCGAGCATGTCGCCATGGTCGGAGACGAAGGCGACGATCGTGTTCTCGCCCATCCCGCAGCGCTCGAGGATGTCGAGCAGGTCGCCGATCTTCTCGTCGATATAGGAGATGTTGGCGAAATAGGCCCGGCGCGAGCGGCGCACGTCCTCCCCCGTCACATGGCTCGCCGCATGGTCGCTCGCCAGCATCAGCCGCTGCGAGTGCGGGTCCTGCTCCTCGAACGGAATCGGCGCCACCACCGGATCGAGCGCCGGGCAGTCCTCATAGAGGTCCCAGAAGCGGCGGCGCGCCACATAGGGATCGTGCGGGTGGGTGAAGCTCACCGTCAGGCACCAGGGGCGCTCGTCATGGCCGCGCGCGAGGTCGTAGAGCTTGCGGCCGGCGTGGTAGGCGACCTCGTCGTCATATTCGAGCTGGTTGGTGATCTCCGCCACGCCCGCGCCGGTGACCGAGCCGAGATTATGGTACCACCAGTCGATCCGTTCGCCGGGCTTGGTGTAGTCCGGGGTCCAGCCGAAATCGGCCGGGTAGATGTCGGTGGTCAGCCGCTCCTCGAAGCCGTGGAGCTGGTCCGGCCCGACGAAGTGCATCTTGCCCGACAGCGCGGTGTGGTAGCCCGCGCGGCGCAGGTGGTGGGCATAGGTGGGCACGTCCGAGGTGAACTCGGCCGCATTGTCGTAGACGCGGGTCCGGCTCGGCAACTGGCCGGACATGAAGGAGGCCCGCGCCGGGGCGCAGAGCGGGCTCGCCGTATAGGTGTTGGCGAAGCGCGCCGAGCGCGCGGCCAGCGCCTTGAGATGCGGCGCGTGGAGCAAGCCGGCCGGCCCGTCGGGGAACAGCGTCCCGTTGAGCTGGTCCACCATCAGGATGAGGATGTTCGGACGGCACGTCGCAACGTCGATCGGGGCTGTCATGGCACGCAACGTCATGTGACGGACGGGGGAAGCCGGCCGGAGCCGGCGCCCCGTCGATCGCGAGGCGCCGGCGCTCGGCGTCGGCTCAGAGGCCGAGCGAGGCCTTGACGGCCGGCAGGCCGGGCTTGCCGTCGAAGGTGGTGACGCCCTCGAGCCACGGGCCGAGCACGTCGGGATGCGCCTTCAGCCAGGTCTTAGCGGCGGCCGCCGGCTCCTTGCCGTCGTCGAGGATGAGACCCATCATCGCGTTCTCCATCGGCAGGTCGAAGGTAAGCTGCTTGAACAGCTTCGCCGCGTTCGGGCATTCGCCGGCCCAGCCGGTGCGCGCGAGCGTGCGCACGTCTGCGCCGCCGAAATTCGGGCCGAAATAGGCGTCGCCGCCGGAGAGATAGGTCAGGTCGAAATTCGCGTTCATCGGGTGCGGCGCCCAGGCGAGGAAGACGATCCAGTCCTTGCCGTTGGTGGCGCGCTTGACCTGGGCCAGCATCGCCTGCTCGCCCGATTCGACCACCTTCCAGCCCTTCAGGCCGAAATCGTCGGCGTCGATCATCTTCTGGATGTTCTGGTTCGCCGGCGCGCCCGGCTCGATGCCGTAGATCGCGCTGCCGAACTTGTCGGCGTGGGCGGCGAGATCCTTGAAGTCCTTCACGCCCGCTTCCGCCACATAGCTCGGCACGGCGAGGGTGAACTTGGCGCCCTTGAGGTTGGTGGCGAGCACGTCCGCCGCCTTGGCCTTGTCCAGCGCGTCGATGAACTTCTGCTGCGCCGGCATCCAGTTGCCGAGGAAGACGTCGATATTGCCGTTCTTCATCGATTCGTAGCCGATCGGCACCGAGAGCGTCTTCACGTCCTGCTCATAGCCGAGCCCGCCGAGCAGCGCGCCGGCGATGGCGTTGGTGGAGGTGATGTCGGTCCAGCCGGGGTCCGACATGCGCACGGTCTTGCAGGAGGGCGCGTCCGCCCGCGCGGGGGCGGCGAGCAGGACGGGGCAAAGCACGGCGAGGGAGAGGGCGGCGGCCGCCAGAAGGGAGCGATTCATCGTGGGACCTCTGGAAGGGTGGAGAGGCTTGTCGCGGCCAAGGGTCCGGCGCTTGTGCGGCCATTTCGTTCCCCTTGATCTTGCCTTCATCAGACATCTAGATGTCAAATGCTGTGAAGTCGCCAATTTTGGATGTCCGGCATAGAGCGTCTTTATGTCTGAGCGCCCTCTCGAGCTCGCCTGGCTGCGCATCTTCGAGGCCGTCGGCCGGCTCGGCGGCCTGACCCGGGCCGCGCAGGAGCTCGGCCTGTCGCAGCCCGCGGTCAGCTACACGGTGCGCATGCTGGAGGAGCAGCTCGGCACGCCGCTGCTGATGCGCGGCCATCGCGGCAGCACGCTCACCCCCGCCGGCGAGACGCTGCACCGCGCCGCGGCCGGGGCGGTGGCCGAGCTCGACGGCGCCGCCCGCGCCATCCGCCGCATGAGCCGGCGCCCGGTGGTCCGCCTGTTCACGGACTATGGCTTCGCCTCGTTCTGGATGATGCCGCGCGTCGCCGCCTTCCGGCTGGTGCGCCCCGACACCGAGGTCCACGTCATCGCCTCGGCCGCCGCCGAGCCGAGCGGCGACGATGCCGAGGACGTCGCGGTGCTGTTCGGCACGCGCTCGGACTTTCCCGCCAACGCGGTCCAGCTGCTCGAGGAGAAGGTGGTGCCGGTGTGCGGGCCGCGCTTCGCCGCGCGGCACGGCCTCGCCGAGCAGCCCATGCGGATCGGCGCGGTGCCGCTGCTGCATCTGGAGAGCACGCCGCGCCCGCGCTGGTTCGGCTGGGGCGACTGGTTCGCCGCCACCGGCTTCGCGCGCGGGCCGAGCGCCAGCGACCTCAGCCTCAACACCTATGGGCTCGTGGTACAGGCGGCGATCGCCGACCAGGGCGTCGCGCTCGGCTGGTCGGGGCTGATCGACGGCGCGCTGGCAGACGGCACGCTGGTCGCCATCGGCCCGCCGCTGCTGCGGGCCGACCATGGCTACTGGCTGCGCCCCGGGCCCGACCCGTCGCCCGCCGCGCGCGACCTGATCGACTGGATCGAGCGCGAGGTGAAGGCCGATGCCGGCCCCACCCGATTTGGTAAGCCGGCAAAGTGACGTACTCCCGGGCGCTCAGAACCCGCTGAGCACGGCCTTGCCGATGCTGCGCCCGCTCTCCAGCAGCCTGTGCGCCTCGCGCAGGCCGTCGACGCTGATCGGGCCGATCTCGTGCTTGAACGTGGTGCGCAGCAGGCCCTCGTCGACCAGCGCGGCCACCTCGTTGAGCAGGCGGTGCTGGCGGATCAGGTCCGGCGTCTGGAACAGCGGTCGGGTGAACATCAGCTCCCAGTGCAGGGCGAGGCTCTTGCGCTTGAAGGGCACCACGTCGAGCACCTTGGGATCGTCGATCAGCGCCAGCGCACCCTGCGGCGCCAGCGCGTTGACGATCGCCGGCAGGTGGTGCTCGGTCGCGGTCAGGCCGGCGACATACTGCACCTCGGGAATGCCGATCGCCTTCAGCCCCTCGTCGAGCGGCTGGCGGTGGTCGATGACGTGATGCGCGCCCATCTCCTTCACCCAGTCGATCGTCTCCGGCCGCGAGGCGGTGGCGATGACGGTGAGGCCGGTGAGCCGGCGGGCGATCTGGGTGAGGATGGAGCCGACCCCGCCCGCGCCGTTGACGATGAGGATCGCCCCGTCCTGCGCCTTCACGCCATAGGAGACGCGCAGCCGGTCGAACAGCAGCTCCCAGGCGGTGATCGAGGTCAGCGGCAGCGCCGCCGCCTGGGCGCTGGTCAGCGTCGCGGGCTTGCGCCCGACGATGCGCTCGTCCACCGCATGGAACTCGGCATTGGTGCCCTGCCGGTCGATGCTGCCGGCATAGAACACCGCGTCGCCCGGCTTGAACAGCTGCGCCTCGGCACCGACCGCCTCGACCACGCCGACCGCGTCGAAGCCCAGGATGCGCGGCTCCCCGGCGGGCGGAACGGCACTGGCGCGCACCTTCACGTCGACCGGGTTGACCGAGACCGCCTCGATGCGGACCAGCAGATCGCGCGGGCGCAGCTCCGGCATGGGCATCTCGATCTCGACCAGCGCGCGCTCGTCGTCGATCGGCAGGGGTTCGTAGAAGCCGATGGCCTTCATCGCTCAGTCCTTCGCAAGGTTTATGGGCAGCGGCCCGCGAGGCGGCGCGGCTGCGGGTCTGGTGCAGGATGGCGGGCAAGATGGCGGGCGCGGTTCGAGAAGGGAAACGCATAGTCCGAATGCCATCAAGTCGGCATCCTGATCGATCCTCGCCCGGCGGCAACGGGGGCGGCTCTCCCTGAGGATCGAGGGGCAGCAGGCGCGGCACGATCGGCGCCCGTACCGCCCCGTCGCCGACCCCGGCACGGGCGAGGATGAAGGCGGCGGAATGACGGGCGGGCCGGCCACCCTCGCCGGATAGGGACAGGTGCTCAGATCAGCGGATCGAAGCACCGCATGCGCCGGAAGGCGCTAGGCGTGCAGCCGAGCCAGCGGGTGAAGGCGCGGGTGAAGTTGCCGTGGTCCTCGTAGCCGAGCGCCAGCGCGATCTCGAGCACGGAGAGCTGGGTCTCGGTGAGCAGCCCGACCGCGCGGTCGCGCCGCACCAGGTCCAGCACCTCGCGATAGGTGTAGCCGTGCTGGCGCAGCCGGCGCTGCAGCGACTGCACGCTGATGCCGACCAGATGCGCCGCGCCCTCGATGTCGCTGGCGCCGTCGAGCAGCCGCAGCGCGATCACCGCCGACAGGGCGCGCGCGGGCTCGGGCGCGTTCCTCAGCGTCACGTCGGCCTCGACGTCCCGCAGCGTGATCGCCCGGCGCGGCGGCGGCACATGCACCGGCCGGCGCCGCGTCAGATCCTCCGGGCGCAGCACGAAGCCGACGCCCGGCCCCTCGAACCGCATCGGGATCTGGAGCCGCCGCTCGACCTTCCCCGCGTCGGGGTCGCGGGCGTAGTTCACCTCGACCCATTCCGGCCGCCAGGTCTCGCCGAGATACACCCGCACCAGATTCAGCATCGGCGGCAGCACGTGGTCGGAATGCTCGATCATGCGCAGGGGAAACCGCGGCGTGACGAAGCGCCAGACATAGCGGCCGGCTTCCGGGACCAGCTCCAGCCGGCAGCCGCTCAGATGCGCGCTGCTGGAGATCACGCTCCGCTGCAGCGCCCGGCCGAGCGTCGCGGCCTGGCTGCTGTACTGCGCCCACAGGCCGTAGCCGTCATGCGACATGTGCGCGCCGACGTCGAGGCCGAAGGTCCTCTGGCCCAGGAGGCCGGCCGAGCGCGCGAACAGCCCCATCATCGCGCCGATCGGCATCGGCGTGTCGAGCTGGTCCCTCAGCGCGATCGGAAGCCCCTCGCTCTCGAATACGCCGAGCATCGCCCGTTCGCCCGCGCGCTGCTCCAGCAGATCGGGCAGCGCGCCGAAACCCCGGGCGCGGACGAGGGTGAAGGATCGCGAATAGGCCATGGCCCCCCTGCCTGACGCGAAATGACAAGCGCCTCACATATACCAAGCTTACTCTTGCGGCACCTTAACCGCCCGGGCGATCCGGGAAATTACTGTTGCGGTGAAGTGTTGGTCCACCGTTGAAGGACCCGAGCCGGAGGTATCAGCCAGCATCTCTGGCTCTTTCACCGAAAATCGTTCGAGAAGGTCGACGGCAAGACACCGGCAGGCGATGCCGGGCCGTCCCGTCAGTTGGGGAATGCGGGGCCCGGGTACCGCCCCCCCAGCCGGACCGACGAAGCCGGGCGCCGCATCGGCGCCGCAAAGGGCGGCCCACAGGCGCCGCCGGGAAGTGAAACGCGAACCCAAATGAAGGGGGCCTCAATGAAACGACTAGTGCTGGCGATGGCGATCGCGCTCGGCGTCGGCGGCGTCGCCACGGCGCAGGAGAGCCGCAAGCCCAATATTCTCCTGATCGTCTCCGACGATACCGGCTATGGCGACCTCGGCTCCTATCTCGGCGGCGCCGAGCGTGGCATGCCGACCCCGAATCTCGACCAGCTTGCCGATGAGGGAATGCTCTTCACCTCCTTCTACGGCCAGCCGAGCTGCACGCCCGGCCGCGCGGCCATGCAGACCGGCCGCATCCCGAACCGCTCGGGAATGACCACGGTCGCCTTCCAGGGCCAGGGCGGCGGCCTGCCGCATGCGGAATGGACGCTCGCCTCGGTGCTCAAGACGGCGGGCTACAAGACCTACTTCACCGGCAAGTGGCACCTGGGCGAGGCGGACTACGCGCTGCCCAACGCACAGGGCTACGACGTGATGAAGTACGCCTTCCTCTATCATCTCAACGCCTACACCTATGCCGACCCGAAGTGGTTCCCGGACATGAGCGACGAGGACCGCGCCATGTTCCAGCGGGTCACGCGCGGCGCGCTGTCCGGCAATGCCGGCGAGGCGGCCAAGGAGGACTTCAAGGTCAATGGCGAGTATGTCGACACGCCGGAGAAGGGCGTCGTCGGCATCCCCTTCCTCGACGCCTATGTCGAGAAGGCCGCCACCGAGTTCCTGGAGGACGCCGCCAAGTCCCCGGACACCCCGTTCTTCATCAACGTCAACTTCATGAAGAACCACCAGCCCAACATGCCGCATCCCGACTTCGAGCATAAGTCGCTGTCGAAGTCGAAATACGCCGATTCCGTCGTCGAGCTCGACACCCGGATCGGCGATGTGCTGAAGAAGCTCGACGAGCTCGGCCTGAAGGACAACACCATCGTCTTCTACACGGTCGACAACGGCGCGTGGCAGGACGTCTATCCCGATGCCGGCTACACCCCGTTCCGCGGCACCAAGGGCACCGACCGCGAAGGCGGCAGCCGCGTGCCCGCCATGGTGCGCTGGCCGGGCCATGTGAAGCCCAATTCGAAGAGCTCGGCGATCGTCGGCGGCCTCGACCTGATGAAGACCTTCGCCACCGCGGCCGGCCTCAAGGAACTGCCGAAGGATGATCGCGACGGCAAGCCGATCATCTTCGACAGCTACGACATGATGCCGGTGTGGACCGGCCAGGGCGAACCCACCCGCAAGTCCTGGTTCTACTTCACCGAGAACGAGCTCACCCCGGGTGCGGCGCGCGTCGGCCACCTCAAGGCGGTGTTCAACCTGCGCGGCGACAACGGCCAGCAGACCGGCGGCCTGTCGGTCGACACCAATTCCGGCTGGAAGGGTCCGGAGAAGTACGCCGCGACCGTGCCTCAGGTCTACGACCTGATGCAGGACCCGCAGGAGCGCTACGACATCTTCATGAACAACTTCACCGAGCGCACCTGGGCCCTGGTCTCCATCAACGACGCCATCGCCAAGCTGATGAAGACCTATATCGACTATCCGCCGCGCAAGTTGCAGAGTGAGGTCTATACCGGCCCGGTCACCCTCTCGCGCTACCAGATGTTCCAGAACGTGCGCGAGCAGCTCAAGGAGCAGGGCTTCTCGATCGGCCTGCCGACCGGCAACTGATCCCCGCCGGACGGACGCATCATCGAGCCGGGCTTTCGAGTCCGGCTCGTCTTCCGTCCCGCTCCTGCCCGTGCGCATACGGGGAAGGGGCGGCAACGATCCGCAAACCGATCATGCGGGCCGGTCGCTGGGCCGATCGTCCGAAGAGGCCCTCCGCCCGAGCCCTCCGCCGGGGAGACGCCGCCATGACATCGCTGAAAGCCGGACTGAAAGCGCTGGCCGCCGCCGCCGCGCTCGTGCTGTGCACCCTGCCCGCCCTCGCGCAGGCCGACGCGCCGCGCACCGATCCGCTACCCTCCTGGAACGAGGGCGCCACCAGGCAGGCCATCGTCGACTTCGTGACCCGCGTCACAACCGAGGGCGGCGCCGATTTCGTCCCCGCCGACCAGCGCCTCGCCGTGTTCGACAATGACGGCACGCTGTGGGCCGAGCAGCCGGTCTACGTCCAGCTCTTCTTCGCCATCGACCGGATCAAGGAGCTGGCCCCGCAGCACCCCGAATGGCAGACGACCGAACCCTTCGCCTCGATCCTCAAGGGTGACATGAAGACGGCGCTCGCCGGCGGCACCCACGCCGTCGCGCAGATCGTCGGCGCGACCCATGCCGGCATGACGACGGACGACTTCGCCGACATCGTCGCCAAATGGTTCGCCGACGCCAGGAATCCGGTGAAGGACCGCAAGTTCTCGGCCATGGACTACCAGCCGATGCTGGAGGTTCTGGCCTATCTGCGCGCCAACGCCTTCAAGACCTTCATCGTCTCGGGCGGCGGTATCGACTTCATGCGCGTGTTCAGCCAGGAGCTCTACGGCATCCCGCCCGAGCAGGTGATCGGCAGCGAGGGCAAGCTGAAGTTCGAGCTGAAGGACGGCAAGCCGGAACTCGTCAAGCTGCCGGACATCGCCTTCGTCGATGACGGCCCCGGCAAGCCGGTCGGCATCCAGATGAATATCGGCCGCGAGCCGATCTTCGCCTTCGGCAATTCCGACGGCGACCTGCAGATGCTCCAATATACCTGCCTGAAGCCCGGCCCCCGATTCTGCGGCATCGTCCACCACACCGACGCGGCGCGCGAATGGGCCTATGACCGCGATTCCAGCATCGGCCATCTCGACAAGGCGCTCGAGGCGGCGCAGGCGAACGACTGGACGGTGGTGGACATGGCGGCGGACTGGAAGACCGTGTTCCCGCCCGAACAGTAAAGCCGCGCCGGCAGGACGCAGCGTGGCGACGGGCAGAACGCCCGCCGCCGCCGCCCGTTCACGAGGGGTCGAGCTGCAGGGTCTGGATCACCTGCTGGCCGAAGCTCTCGACATAGTCGTGCTGCTGCGCCGCCTCGAGCCCCGGCGCATCGGCGACCACGCGGCAATAGGCGATGATGAGCGCATTGGCGAGCGCGGCAAGATGGGCCTTCGGGTCCTTCTTCGCCAGCGCCTTCGCCCAGCCCGCCCCGGCCGAGCCCTCGACCGGCAGGGTCGGCGTGCCGATCAGCCCGGACGCGTCAGCGACCAGCGCCTTCGGCACCAGCTTGCCGTTGTCGGCCGGGCAGGAGAGCGGGCCGGCGAGGCTCTTCGGCGCGCGTGAGACCAGCGAGGTGCCGGCCTGCACCGCCCACACCACCGGCACCGGCGGGAAGGGAGTGGCAGCGGTCGGCGCCGCCGCGGCCGCGGCCGCCTGCAGGGTGAAGCGGCGCAGCTTCGCCAGCTTGTGGTAGTCGTCCCCGCCGCCGGCGGCAACCACCGGGCAGTAGGCCGCCATCAGCGCGTCCACCACCTGCGCCGGCGAGGCGTCGGGCGCGGCCGCCTCATAGCTGTTGACCATGGCGTCGACGTCGACATCGCCGCCCTGCAGCACCGAGCTGATCGCCGCCACCGCCTTCGGGTCCGGCCCGGAGGCACCCGGCGCGCCGCCGACCTCGGCGCAGTCGAAGGCGGAGGCGGCCTGCGTGCCGTAATCCGGCACCTTCTGCGTCTCGCGCCAGGTCGCCACCATCTTCGCCGTCGCATTGGGCGCGCCGTCATTGCCCCAGCTCGTGCGTACATAATTGGCGAGTTCGGCGATCTGCTCGTCCGAGAGCCGCCCGGCGAAGGAGGGCATGGCGCCGTAGCGCCCGTCCGCCGGCAGGCCCTGCAGCACCACGGTGATGACGTTATAGGGCTCGGCCGCCGTCACCGCCGGATTGTGCGCCAGCGAGGGAATGGCGCCGAGCAGGCCGGTGCCCTGCTGCTGGTGACAGGCGGCGCAGTTGTCGATGAAGATCTTCGAGGCGCGGGCATAGACCTCGGGCGGCAGGGGCGAGGCCTTCTGCGGCGCGGGCATGTCCGGCGGCGGCGGGCTGTCGAGCAGATAGGTCGCCATGGCGGCGAGATCGGCATCGGTGAGCCTGGAGAGGCTGTCGCGCACCACCTCGGCCATCGGGCCGAACACCAGCGTCTTGTGCGGCGCCGAACCGGTCTTGAAGAACTCGACCAGCGTATCCTTGGTCCAGCTTCGCGCCAGCGCCGCCGAGGCGATGTCGGGCGCGTAGAAGCCGTCGATCTCGGCGCCGGTGAAGGCGGCCTTGCCCTTGATCGCGCCCATCACGTCGCGCGGGCTGTGGCAGTCCGAGCAGTGGCCCAGCGCCTCGACCAGATAGGCGCCGCGGTTCCACGCGTCGCTCTTGCCGGGCGTCGGCGTGAAGAAGGCCGGGCGGAAGAACAGCTCGCGCCAGGCCAGCATGCCGAGCCGCACGTCGAAGGGGAAGACGAGGCCGTTCTCCGGGTTGGGCGCGTCCACCGCCGGGATGCGCCGCACATAGGCCCAGAGCGCCTTCAGGTCGTCCTCGGTGATGCCGGTATAGGCGTCGAACGGCATCGCCGGATAGAGATAGGCGCCGTCCTTGCGGATGCCGTCATGCAGCGCGCGGCGGAAGTCCTCGTAGCTCCACGTGCCGATGCCGGTCGCCTTGTCCGAGGTGATGTTGACCGAGTAGAGCGTGCCGAACGGCGTCTTGAGGCCGAGCCCGCCGGCGAAGGGCTTGTTCGGGTCCGAGGTGTGGCAGGGCATGCAGTCCGCCGCCCGGGCGAGATATTCGCCGCGCGCCACCAGCGCGGAATCGTCCGTCGGCGCGTCCTGCGCCAGGACTGGCCCGGCGAGGCCCGCCACCGCCGCCCCGAACAACAGGGAGGCGAACCTCGCCGTTACTTGAATGCCTGCCATGTCCGCTCCCCCTCGCGGTTTAACTTTTATGGAATCATTCCACGTTGGGAGAACATTCGCCAGAGTTGCGCGAATAAAGGATGACCTTTGGGCAGCGCCTCATCCCGCCGCGGCGCGCAAGGCGGGTTCGGGCGTGTCCGACCGGGGCGGCGGATAGCCCCGCACGGGCTCCGCAAACGTCGAAGGCGGGATCTGCCGGGAGGCGAGACGACTGGCGGGCGGCAAGTATTCGCGATGCGCGGTACTTGGTTCGGGCACGGGTGCCGCCGCCCCACATACGGCAGCACGTTTCCGGCCGGGGCACCGGCAAAGAAAAAGGGCCTATTCCCCTTGGGAATGGCCCTTTTGCTTGGCTTGAATCCGCGTGGTATCAGGCGGCCGCCTTCTTGGCGCGGCCGCGGCCCTTGGCCGGCGCCGGAGCGACCGGCTTCTTGCGCTGCTGACCGAGGCCCATCTTCTTGGCGAGATTGGAGCGCGCCTCGGCATAGCTCGGCGCTACCATCGGATAGTCGTTGGGCAGGCTCCACTTGGCCCGATATTCCTCCGGCGTCATGTTGTATTTGGTACGCAGATGACGCTTGAGGGACTTGAACTTGAGCCCGTCTTCCAGGCAGACGATGTACTCCGGGGTCACGGATTTCTTAACCGGGATGGCCGGCTTCAGAACTTCTTCGACGACGACCGGCGCCGGGGCACTCAGCTGAAGCAGCGCACCGTGGACCTTGGCAATGAGGTCGGGAAGCTCGGCGGCTGGAACTGAATTGTTACCGACAAAAGCCGCAACGACATCCGCAGTGAGCCCCAGATAGTCAACCGACGCGCTATCCTGTTCCGACATTTATTGCCTCCATTGATGAGATGGCCTGATGTAACATCATTCATTAAAACGTCAATCAATATTCAGGCAGAAACCGGGCGTCGCTCAAGTTTAAAACGTCGCTACCTGGGCCCGGACCCTCTCCAATTCACCACGCGCTGCAGTTGAATTGGACGGCGCTAATGGTACCGCAATGACAATGGATACATCCGGAAACACTTGAGAACATCGCCGTCCTCGGATTTTCCGATTCAATCCATAGATTAATTGGATGCAAATTCAAACGAAAGACTGTATACCGGTTTACGAAGCGTCACGCTCATGATCCGGCATAAATATGGTCGAAAAAGGCGCGCTCCAGCGCCACGGCGCGGCGGAAGAACGCGGAAGCCGCCTGCCGGCTCTTCTCGTCGGCCGCCTCGCCCACCCGGTCGAGCTCCTCGCGCAGCCAGTTCACGAAAGCGCGAAAGCCCTCATTATTGTGCAGCGTGATCCATTCCGCGTGTACGAAATCCTCCGGCAGCACGGCGCCGGGGCGGTCCGCCCAGTCGAGATAGAGCCATTCCGCCACCGTCAGCACGGCGAGGCAGCAGGCATAGTCGCCGCTGTCCGCCGCGTCGCGCATCAGGGTCTGGAAGCCGAGCGTGGGCGCGCTGATCACGGGGTGCGCGCGCTCCGCCGGGGCCACGCCGAGCGCGTCGAAGGCACGTTCGAAATAGGTGTTCTCGTCGCTGGTGATCATCGCCGCGAACTGGGCGAAGCGGATGCGCGAATCGAAGCGGTCGGCGGTGGCGATCGCCATCCCGACCAGCGCCACGAAGCGGTCGATGAACTGGTAGTCCTGCACCAGGTAACGCCGCATGACGTCCGCCGGCACGGCGCCGCGGAAGATCTCGTCGACGAAGCGATGGTCGCGCGCGGCGGTCCAGTCCTGCTGGTTTTCCGCGCGCAGCGTCTCGGTAAAGCGGGTCATGGCGGCTCCTCCCTGCGGCGGTCCGGCATGATCGGACGAGGCCGGACCCGCGGCGTTCTATGGCCCGTGCGCTCTCCCGCGTCGAGGGTTTCGCCGGCGACCCGCGGTCACATCCGCACGGTCTGGCCGCCGTCCACAACCAGTACGTGTCCATTGACGAAGGAAGCCTCGTCCGAGGCCAGGAATACCGCCGCCGGCCCGATCTCCTGCGGGCGCCCCCAGCGGCCCACCGGCACCCGCACATCGACGAAGGCGGAGAAGGCGGCGTCCTTCACAAGTGATTCGTTGGTCTCGGTGGCGAACATGCCGGGCGCGATGGCGTTGCTGGTCACGCCGCTGCGCGCATAGTCGACCGCGAGCGCGCGCATCAGGCCGGTGAGGCCCGCCTTGGAGGCGGTGTAGACCGGGTCGTGCCGGTTGGCGACCTGCCCGGCGATGGAGGTCACGGCGATCAGCCGGCCGTGCCGGTGCGCCGCCATCAGTTCGGCCGCCTCTCGCGCCAGCATCATCGGCGCGACGAGGTCGGTGGTCACCAGCGCCGCCGCCTCCTCGGGCGAGAAGTCCTTCAGCGGCCGGCGGTCGCGGGCGCCGACATTGTTCACGAGGATGTCGAGGCGCCCGAACCGGCCCGCCACCTCGGCGATCGCCTCGCGCCCGGCCGCGATGTCGGCGACGTCGAAGGGCAGGCCCGCCACCTCGGCCCCGGTCTCGCGCCGGACTTCCTCGGCCGCCGCATCGAGCGCCGCCGCCCGGCGCCCGTTGATCACCACGCGCGCACCCGCGCCCGCCAGCGCCTTCGCCATTTCCAGCCCGAGACCGCGCCCGGCCCCCGTGACCAGCGCCACCCGGCCGTCGAGGCGGAAGGCGGGCCGGCGGGTCGAGGCGGCGGCAGGCGGGGTACGCTCGGCTGGGGATTTGGCTGAGGACTTGGCTTCGGACATGGCTCACTCGCGGGCGGCTGGAGGAAGGCGGGCGGCATGGCTCGGGCGAGGCATGCCGGGGGCGGGAAGGCTGTCGCCGGCAGTGTCGCGCCCCGCCCCGGCGCACGCCACCCGCTTACGACGGACCGGCCTGGACCGGCTCGCACGGACCTCGCTTACACCGGGCCACCCCGGCCGCGCCATCCGCCGCGCCGGCCGGGCGATCGCGGGCCGGACAATCACGCGCCGGGCACGCGCTTCGCGCTATCGCTCGCCGCGAAGATCGTGCCAAATAGCCGGCCCTGACTACGGGGGTACGGCTTCTGGCATCGGTTTCGCATGGCCGGGCCTCGGTTCGGGATCGGTTTCGGGGAGTTCGTCATGCCGCTCATTCGCAACAGCCACGGCAAGGGCCATGTGCGCATCATGCGCGTCAAGCGGGACAGCGCGCGCCACGAGGTGCGGGAGCTGACCGTCGAGGTGCTGCTGACCGGCGCCTTCGACGCCTCCTACACCGAGGGCGACAACAGCTCCGCCATCGCCACCGATTCGGTGAAGAACATCATCAACATCCTCGCCCGCGACAATGTCGGCGCCGAGAACGAGGAATTCGTTCAGATCATCGCCCGCTACTTCCTCGACCGCTACGACCACGTGTCCGGTGTCACGGTCACCGCCACCGAGACCAAATGGGCGCGGATCGCCATCGACGGCGCGCCGCACGACCACGCCTTCACGCTCGACGGCAATGGCCGGCCGCTGGTCAAGCTTGTCGCCACCCGCGAGGCGAGCACTCTCTCCTCCGGCATTCTCGGCTTCACCTTCCTGAAGACCACCCAGTCCGGCTGGGAGAACTTCTGGACCGACGAGGTGACGACGCTGAAGCCGACCGCCGACCGCATGTTCGCGACCGCGATGGATGCCGGGTGGACGTGGTCGTCCGTGCCCGCCTCCTATGCGGACGCGAACGCCGCCGTGTTCGACGCCGCGCTCAAGGTGTTCGCCACCACCTACAGTCCGGGGGTGCAGAACACCATGTATCTGATGGGCGAGGCGGTGCTGGCGGCGGTGCCGGAGATCGCGGAGATTTCCATGGCCTGCCCCAACAAGCATTATCTGCCCATCGACCTGTCGCCCTTCGGGCGCGCCTTCGACGGGCAGGTGTTCACGCCGACCGACGAGCCGCACGGCCAGATCGCCTGCACCGTCGGCCGGGGCTGAGAGACACGGGAGGCACGGGAGCGGGCTTCCCACAGCGAACGGCATCGGGCGGTTCATGGACCTCAATTCGGTCAGGGAAGTGGTGAGGCCGCACGGGCGCGCGGAGCTGGCCGGCTTCCGCCCGGGCGATGCCTGGCTCGCCGGCGGCACCTGGCTGTTCTCCGAGCCGCAGCCCGGTGTCGAGCGGCTGATCGACCTCGCCGATCTCGGCTGGCCCGCACTCGAGGCCGGCGAGCAGGGCCTCGTCATCGCCGCCACCTGCACCGTCGCCACGCTCTACGGCTTCGAGCCGCCACCCGCCTGGCCGGCGGCGCGGCTGATCCCCGAGTGCTGCCGCGCCTTCCTGGCCTCGTTCAAGATCTGGAACATGGCGACCGTCGGCGGCAATCTCTGCCTCTCCCTGCCCGCCGGCCCGATGATCTCGCTCACCGCCGCGCTCGACGGGGTCTGCGTGATCTGGCGGCCGGACGGGACGGAGCGGCGCCTGCCGGTGCTCGATTTCGTGCGCGGCCCCCTCGACCCCGCCCTCGGCAAGGGCGAGGTGCTGCGGGCGATCGAGATCCCCACCGCGAGCCTGCTCCGGCGGGCCGCGTTCCGGCGCGCATCGCTCACCCCGCTCGGCCGCTCGGGCGTGCTGCTCATCGGCACGCAGGCGCGCGAGGGCGCGTTTTCGCTGACGGTGACGGCCGCCACCCGCCGGCCGGTCCGGCTGGACTTCGCCGCGCTTCCCGATCGCGCCGCCCTCGCCGACGCCATCGACAACGCCATAGCCGATGGGCTCTACTATGACGACGTGCACGGCCGGCCGGACTGGCGCCGGCACATGACGCACCTGCTCGCCGACGAGATCCGCGAGGAACTGATGGAGGCTGCTGCTTGAGCTTTCTCGTCAACGGAAAGCTCCATGACGCCGCGCCCCGGCCCGGCCAGTGCCTGCGCACCTTCCTTCGCGAGCTCGGCTGGCTCGGCGTCAAGAAGGGGTGCGACGCCGGCGATTGCGGCGCCTGCACCGTCCATCTCGACGGCCGGCCGGTGCATAGCTGCCTGGTGCCGGCCCATCGCGCCGACGAGCGCACCGTCATCACCATCGAGGGGATCGCCGCCACCGCCCCCGAGCGCGCCGCGCCGGACGAACTGCACCCCATGCAGCGCGCCTTCCTCGACGCGCAGGGCTTCCAGTGCGGCTTCTGCACCGCCGGCATGGTGATGACCGCCGCCGCGCTCAACCAGGCCCAGAAGCAGGACCTGCCCAACGCGCTGAAGGGCAATCTGTGCCGCTGCACCGGCTACCGCGCCATCGCCGACGCTCTGGCCGGCGTCGCCAGCGTCGAGGAGGACCGGCCGGGCGGCTCCAGCGGGCGCAGCCTGCCCGCCCCCGCCGGCCCGGACATCATCACCGGCACCGCCCGCTACACCATGGACGTGCTGCCGGAAGGCGAGCTCGCCGGCCTCTTGCACATGAAGATCCTGCGCGCCCCGCACGCCCATGCGCGCATCCGCGCCATCGACGCGGCCGCCGCGCGCGCCCTGCCGGGCGTGGTCACGGTGCTGACCCATGAGGACGCCCCGCCGCGGCTGTTCTCCACCGCGCGCCACCACCACCCCACCGACGACGTCGACGACACGCGCGTGCTCGACAACGTCGTGCGCTTCGCCGGCCAGCGCGTCGCCGCCGTGGTGGCGACCAGCGAAGCCGTCGCCGAGGCCGCGCGCGCGCTGATCGAGGTCGATTACGAGATCCTTCCCGCCGTGCTCAACCCCGACGCCGCGATGGCGCCGGGCGCGCCGCGGGTGCATGGCGACAAGGACGCCTCCTCGCGCATCGCCGACATCGCCCGCAACGTCGTCGCCGAGGTCCATGGCGGGGTCGGCGACGTCGAGGCCGGGTTCGCCGAGGCCGACATCGTCCACGAGGCGACCTACGAGACCCAGCGCGTGCAGCACGCCCATCTCGAGACGCACGGCGCCATTGGCTGGCAGGACGACGAGGGGCGCCTCACCCTGCGCACCAGCTCGCAGACCCCGTTCCTCACCCGCGACGCGCTCGCCACCCTGTTCGGCCTGCCGCGCGACGAGGTGCACGTCATCACCGGGCGCGTGGGCGGAGGCTTCGGCGGCAAGCAGGAGATGTTGACCGAGGACATCGTCGCTCTCGCCGTGCTGAAGACCGGCCGGCCGGTGAAGCTGGAATACACCCGCAGCGAGCAGTTCGCCGCCTCGACCTCGCGCCACCCGTTCCGCGTCACGCTGAAGATCGGCGCGCGGCGCGACGGACGGCTGACCGGCATCGCCATGCGCATGGTCTCCAACACCGGCGCCTACGGCAATCACGGCGCGGGCGTGCTGTTCCACGCCTCGGGGGAATGCATCGCGCTCTATTCCTGCCCCAACAAGCGCGTCGACGGCATGGCCGTCTACACCAACACCCTGCCGAGCGGCGCCTTTCGCGGCTACGGGCTCAGCCAGACCATCTTCGCGGTCGAATCGGCGATGGACGAGGTGGCGCGCCGGCTCGGCATGGACCCGTTCGCCTTCCGCCGCCTCAACGCGATCGGTCCGAACGACCCGATGACCTCCCACGATGCGGGCCCGCACGACGTGAAGATGGGCAGCTACGGGCTCGACCAGTGCCTTGACCAGGTCGAGGCGGCGCTCGAGCGTCCGCTGGAATCGCCCGGGCCCCAATGGATGGTCGGGCACGGCATGGCGGCGGCGATGATCGACACCATCCCCCCGCGCGGCCATGTCGCCGAGACCCGTCTCCGGCTCGAGCCCGATGGCGGCTACGTGCTCAGCACCGGCACCGCCGAGTTCGGCAACGGCACCAGCACCGTGCACCGGCAGATCGCCGCCACCCTGCTCGGCGCCGCGGCCGGGCGGATCCGGCTGCGCCAGTCCGACACCGACCATGTCGGCCACGATACCGGCGCCTATGGCTCGACCGGCACGGTGGTGGCGGGGGAAGCGACGCGCCGCGCCGCGCAGGCGCTGGCCGTGCTCATCCGCGAGGCCGCCGCCGCCCGCACCGGCGTCGCGCCCGGCGCGTGCCGCATCGAGGACGAGGTGGTCGTCGCCGGCCCCGAGCGCGTGCCGCTCGCCACCCTCGCGCCACTCGAGGCCGTGGGCAACGCCGCCGGCTCGCCCCGCTCGGTCGCCTTCAACGTGCAGGGCTTCGCAGTCGCGGTGCACCGGCGGAGCGGGGAGATCCGTGTCCTGCGCTCGGTCCACGGCGCGGATGCGGGCGTGGTGATCAACCCGATGCAGTGCCGCGGCCAGGTCGAGGGCGGGGTGGCGCAGGCGCTCGGCGCCGCGCTGTTCGAGGACCTCGCCATCGACGCCGCCGGCGCGGTGGCCAACCCCACCTTCCGCGGCTACCACATCCCCGCCTTCGCCGACGTGCCGCCGACCGAGGTGTTCTTCGCCGACACCCATGACAGCATCGGCCCGCTCGGCGCCAAGTCGATGAGCGAGAGCCCCTACAATCCCGTCGCCCCGGCGCTCGCCAACGCCATCTTCGACGCCACCGGGGTGCGGCTGCGGGCGACGCCGTTCAAGGCGGACACGCTCTACGCCCTGCTGCCCGACCAGCAGGCCAGCGCCGCGCCCCATGCCCCGCCCTCTGCCGCGCCCCCTGCCGACCGGAAGGACACGCCGTGAGCGACCGCCTCAGCCTCGACACCTTGAACGCCCTCGACGAGGCCGGCTTCGTCGCGGCCCTCGACGGCATCTTCGAGCACGCGCCCTGGGTCGCGGCGGCGGCCAGCGGCGAGCGCCCCTTCGCCAGCGTGACGGCGCTGCACGAGGCGCTGATGGCTCCGATCTGGGCCGCCTCGCGCGAGACGCAGGTGGCCTTCGTGTCGGCCCATCCCGACCTCGCCGGCAAGGCGGCGCGCGCGGGCGACATGGCGCCGGCCTCGGTCGCCGAGCAGGCCGGGCTCGGGCTCGACCGGCTGTCGGACGCCGAATATGCCCGCTTCGAGACCCTCAACGCCGCCTATCGCTCGCGTTTCGGCTTTCCCTTCGTGGTCTGCGTGCGCCGGCTGACCCGCGACGCGGTGCTCGACGTCTTCGAGCGCCGGCTCGGCCACGACCCCGAGGCCGAGCTCGCCGCCGCCCTCACCGAGATCGGCCATATCACCCGGCTGCGCCTCGTCGAGCGGGTGGAAGGGCCCGGCATGCCGGCGGTGGCCGGGCGCCTGTCGACCCATGTGCTCGACACCCACAAGGGCGGGCCGGCCCAGCATGTGCGCATCGAACTGTTCGAGGTCGGTGCCTCCGGCCGGGCGCGGCTCGCCGAGGCGCTCACCAATGCCGACGGGCGCACCGACGCGCCGCTGCTCTCGGGCGCGCCGCTGCGCGTGGGAAGCTACGAGCTGGTGTTCCACATTGGCGAGTATTTCCGCACGCGGGCGCTGGCGCTGCCGGACCAGCCCTTCCTCGGGCAGGTGCCTGTCCGCTTCGGCATCGACGATCCCGAAGGCCACTACCATGTCCCGCTGGTGGTGACGCCCTGGAGCTACGCGACCTATCGTGGAAGCTGACGGCGCCGACCATGGCAGCGTCTACGCTTCGGCCCCCGCCGCCAGCTGACGGGGGGCGGCCTCGGCCATCTCGTCGCGCTTGAAGCCCGCGCGACCCCAATAGGACACGGTTTCGTTAGACAGGACGAAATGGTGCCAGTGGCGCGCGCACATGGAGACAAAATCCAGAAGCGGCAGCCGGTCGGGCCGGTGTGGCGCGTTGTAGGTCCAGTAGATGCGCGCATAGGCGACGGAGAGCTTGCCGAGCCACCCCTTGGCCGCCAGAGCCTTGCCGAGGCGCCAGGTGACGTTGCCGACCATCTTGCCATAGGCCAGGCGCTGGCCGAGCGTTGGCGTGCGCCGGCCGCCCGCGCGCTCGACATAGCGCTGCCGGAACGAGGGCGAGCGGCTCAGATTGCCGTAGATCCGCTCGAAGAAGGCATACGGATCGAACAGCCGCCGGTTCAGATCCATGTAGCCTTGCTTCAGCTCGTCGAGCGACATCGCCTTGGGCTGGAACCAGACCATGTCGTCGTCGTCGATGAGGCGGCCCTCCTTCTCCAGCCGCTCGTAAAGCGGCGTGGAGGGGATCGGCGAGAGGATCGACACGACGGAAATGCCGATCGCGTTGCGCTGGATGAAGTTGAACTGCTCGTCGAACACCCGGGCGTCATCATTATCGAAGCCGACGATGAAGCCGGCCTGCACCACGATGCCGGCATCGCGGACGCGGTCGAGCTTGGCGTCGATGGAATCGCCGCGGACGTTCTGCACCTTCTTGGTCTCGAGCAGGGATTCGGGACGCGGCGATTCGATACCTATGAAGACCGAGCGGAAATTCGCCTTCCAGAGCAGGTCCAGTATTTCCGGCTCGTCACCCAGATTGATGCTCGCCTCGGTCGAGAAGGTCATCGGGTAGCCGTTGGCCACCTGCCAGTCGACGAGCTCGCGCAGCATGGCGGCGGCGAGCTTCTTGTTGCCGATGAAATTGTCGTCGACGAAGAACACCGCCCTGGTGCCAAGCGCCTTCAGGCGGTCGAGTTCAGCGGTGATCTGCGCCGCCTTCTTCAGGCGAGGCTTGCGCCCGAAGATCACGATGATGTCGCAGAATTCGCACAGGAACGGGCAGCCCCGCGAGAACTGCATCGCCACCGACACGTAGTGCTTGGGATCGAGCAGGTCGTAGCGCGGGCAGGGCACCGTCTCCATGTTGGTCGGTTCGGCCTGCTTGTAGCGCCGCTCCGTCGGCCGCCCGGCCGCGTAATCGGCGATGAACACGCCCCAGGTCTCGTCGGCCTCGCCCAGGAAAACGACGTCGCACAGCCCGTCGAAATGCGTCTCGTCGACCGTCACATAGGGCCCGCCGACGCACAAAAGCGCGTCCGTCGTCTCGCGCAGGGTGCGCAGAATCTCATCCATGCGCTGGCGCTGCACGATCATCCCGGTGAGGCCGATCACGTCATAGGAGCGCAGGCGCTCGAAATCGATCTCCTCGGCGTTCTCGTCGATGATCGTCACCTCGTGCTCGGGCGGAACCAGCGCCGCGAGCAGGGGCAGCGAGCCCGGCGGCATCATCGCCTTCCTCTCGCCCGGCAGGATCGGCAGCGCGTGCTGCATGCCGAAGAAGGAAATCTCGAACCGGGGATTGATCAGGCAGACCTTCAGACGGCGCACAGACGCCTCCGCCGTCCCGCCGCCGAGGCCGGAAGCCGCATCCGCCTCTGCGCAAACCACGTCCATCACACCAGCCCCCTGATGACGCTAGGTCAGACAATTACCAAACCCTGCGTCCGAAATTGTATAATCTTGCCGTTGTTGCGATCCATTATAGAGCAGCCGGCCGATCACGTCGGCGTATCTAATTACCTCTATCGATTCGCCACGCGCGCGCGTTCCGCGCTTCAGCATCCCGCGAATGGGCGATTTCACGCCATGGTCAGCCGCCACACCGCGTCGCGCCAGCCGGCCAGCTTGCGCTCGCGCGTCACCGCCGGCATGGACGGGGTGAAATGCCGTTCGAGCCGCCACAGGTCAGCGAAATGCTCGGGCGCGGGGAAGATCCCGGACTTGTAGCCGGCGAGATAGGCCGCGCCGAGCGCGGTGGTCTCGCGCACCACCGGACGGTCGACCGGGGCGGCGATGATGTCGGCGAGGCGCTGCACGAAGAAGTTCGAGGCGCTCATGCCGCCGTCGACGCGCAGCACCGTCGGCGCCGCGCCGGCGCCCGACGCCTGCCAGTCCGCGTGCATGGCGTCGATCAGGTCGGCGGTCTGGTAGGACACGCTCTCCAGCGTCGCCAGCGCGATCTCGGCGCTGGTGGTGGCGCGGGTGAGGCCGAACATGGCGCCGCGCACCTCCGGCTCCCAATAGGGCGCGCCGAGCCCGACGAAGGCCGGCACCAGATAGACGTGCTGGCCGGCATCGGCGGCCTCCGCCAGCTTCTCGCTCTCGGCCGAGCTGGCGATGATGCCGATGCCGTCGCGCAGCCACTGCACCGCGGCGCCGGCGACGAAGATCGAGCCCTCCAGCGCGTAGCAGCGGCGCCCGTCGATCTGGTAGGCGATGGTGCTGAGCAGCCGGTTCGCCGAGGCGACGACGGTCTCGCCGGTGTTGAGCAGGGCGAAGCAGCCGGTGCCGTAGGTCGACTTGATCATGCCGGGCTCGAAGCAGGCCTGGCCGATCGTCGCCGCCTGCTGGTCGCCAGCCACGCCGCGGATCGGCAGCGGCCCGCCGAACAGCTCCGGCAGGGTCTCGCCGAAATCGTCGGCGCACTCCTTCACTTCCGGCAGCATGGAGCGCGGCACGCCGAACAGCGCCAGCATGTCGTCGTCCCAGCGGCCCTCATGGATGTTGAACAGCGAGGTGCGCGAGGCGTTGGTGATGTCGGTGGCGTGCACCTTGCCGCCGGTGAGGCGCCACAGCAGCCAGGAATCCACCGTGCCGAAGGCGAGCTCGCCGCGCTCCGCGCGCTTGCGCGCCCCCGGCACGTGATCGAGGATCCAGCCGATCTTGGTGGCCGAGAAATAGGGATCGAGGATCAACCCGGTGCGCGCCGTGACCAGTTCCTCGTGCCCCTCCCCCTTCAGCCGGGCGGAATGGGCGGCGGTGCGCCGGTCCTGCCAGACGATGGCGCGGTAGATCGCCCGCCCGCTCTGCCGGTCCCACACCACCACCGTCTCTCGCTGGTTGGTGATGCCGATCGCGGCGATGTCGGCCGGGCCGATGCCCGCCTCGGCGATCGCCTGCCGGCAGGTGGAGACCGTGGTGTTCCACAGGTCCTCCGCCTCGTGCTCGACCCAGCCCGAGGAGGGGAAGTGCTGGGCGAATTCCTGCTGCGCCTCGGCGGCAATACTGGTGTCCGGGCGGAACAGGATGGCGCGCGAGGAGGTCGTCCCCTGGTCGATCGCGAGAATATGGCTGCTCATGCAAAGGCACTCATGCCGGAACGCTGCGCGTCGCGGGCGGGGAGCCGGCCATCTCCCCCGCCCTGCGCATGAAGTCCTCGAGCGCCGCCGTCTCCTCGGCCGAGAAATGCAGGCCGAGCTTGGTGCGGCGCCAGAGCACATCCTCGGCGGTCAGCGCCCATTCCTCGCGCATGAGGTGGAGCACCTCGGCCTCGGTCAGGTCGGCGCCGAACACGGAGCCGAGGTCGCCGGGCGTGCGCGCGCCGTCGAGGATGCGCATCGCCCGGGTCCCGTAGCTGCGCACCAGCCGGCGCGCGAGCCGCTCGTCGAGCCCGGCATGGGCGCGGCGCAGCTGGCCTTCCAGCCGCGCCCGGTCCTCGACGCCGAAATCCCCGCCCGGCAGCGGCGCACCCCCGGTCCAGGGCCGGGCCGAGGCCGCGGGCAGGAACGGCGCGAGCTTGCGCATGGCGTGCTCGGCGAGCCGGCGATAGGTGGTGATCTTGCCGCCGAACACCGAGAGCACGGGCACTTGGCCGTCGGCGTCGTCGAGCTCCAGCACGTAGTCGCGCGTGGCTTCCTGCGCCTTGGAGGCGCCGTCGTCATAGAGCGGGCGCACGCCGGAATAGGCCCACACCACGTCGTCCGGGCTCACCGGCGCGCGGAAATACTCGTCGGCCGCGGCGCACAGATAGGCGATCTCCTCCGCGCTCGCGACCGGCGCGCCGGGCGTGTGGCCGAAGTCGCGGTCGGTGGTGCCGATCAGCGTGAAATCGTCATGGTAGGGAATGGCGAAGATGATCCGCCCGTCCGGGTTCTGGAAGATGTAGGCGCGGTCGTGGTCGTAGAGCTTGCGCACCACGATGTGGCTGCCCTGCACCAGCCGCACCTCGGCCGGCGAGCTGACGCCGGCGACCTCGCTCAGCACCTGGTGCACCCACGGCCCCGCCGCATTAACCAGCACGCGCGCATGGACGAGCTGCGAGATGCCGCCCGCTTCCACCTCGATGCGCCAGAACTCGCTCTCGCGCCGGGCGGAGACGACGCGCGTGCGCGGGCGGATGTCGGCGCCGCGCTCGGCCGCGTCCAGCGCGTTCAGCACCACGAGGCGGCTGTCGTCGACCCGGCAGTCGGAATATTCGAAGCCGCGCCGGTAGCCCTCGCGCAGCGGCCGGCCGGTCACGTCGCTCGAGAGGTCGAGCGTGCGCGTCGCCGGCAGCAGCCGGCGCCCGCCGAGATGGTCGTAGATGAACAGGCCGAGCCGCAGCAGCCAGGCCGGGCGCAGCCCCTTGTGGTGCGGCAGCACGAAGCGCAGCGGGCCGATGATGTGCGGCGCGATCTTCCACAGCACCTCGCGCTCGGCGAGCGCCTCGTGCACGAGCCGGAACTCGTACTGCTCGAGATAGCGCAGCCCGCCATGGATCAGCTTGGTGGAGGCCGAGGAGGTCGCGCCGGCGAAGTCGCCCTGCTCGAACAGCACCACCGAGGCGCCCCGCCCGGCGGCGTCGCGGGCGATGCCGCAGCCGTTCACCCCGCCGCCGATGATGGCGATGTCGTAGATCGGATCGGTGGCTTGACGGGTCACACGGCGTCTCCGCAGGCTGGACCGACGGCAACGCTTTCGTTTCCCGCCTCGGGCGGAGGCTATACGCGTCGAATGACGCTTTTCAATGCTTCGAACGAAACTTCCCTGCTTTCGGAAAAGCGCGCCGCGCGTCAGCGCGGGTTCAATGCCGCGCGCCCGAGCCGTTTCAGCGCGTCGATCGAGGTCAGCCCCATCAGCGCCAGCGTGATGTCCACCTCCTCGCGCAGATGCGCGATCATGCGGGCGACGCCCGCCTCCCCGGCGGCGCCGAGGCCGAACACATAGGCCCGACCGAGCAGTACGCCGGAGGCGCCGAGCGCGAGCGCCTTCACGATGTCGGCACCGCGCCGCACCCCGCCGTCGAACAATATGTCGAGGTCGCCGCCCAGCGCGTCGGCGATCGCCGGCAGCGCGGCGATGGTGGAGGAGGCACCGTCGAGCTGGCGCCCGCCATGGTTGGAGACCACGATCGCGTCAACGCCGGTCGCGCGGGCGGTCATCGCGTCCTCGGGCGCGAGCACGCCCTTCAGCACCAGCTTGCCGTCCCAGCGCGCGCGCAGCCAGTCGACATCCTTCCAGGACAGGCGGGTGTCGATCCGCCGCGACAGGTTGCTCGCCTGCTCCAGCGCGCCCCGGCCGAACTCGGGCCGGTGCTTGACCGCGCCGACCTCCGGCATCCCCGCGCGCAGCATCTCGACGCACCAGCCGGGGCGGGTGGCGAGGCGCAGGGCGAGACCCGGCGTGATCCGGGTGAGCGAGCGGAAGCCGTTGCGCAGGTCGCGCTCGCGCACGCTGGTGATCGCGGTGTCGACGGTGAGGTAGAGCGTATCGACCCCGGCCGCGCGGGCCTGCGCGATCAGCTCCTCGCCGATGGCACGGTCCGACATGACATAGAGCTGGAAATGCAGCGGCCCCTGCGTCGCCGCCCGGAGCTCGGTCAGCGAGGCGATGGAGAAGGTCGACAGGCACAGCGGGATGCCCGCGGCATGGGCGGCCCGCGCCGCCGCGATCTCGCCGCGCGCGGCGTAGAGCCCGAGGAAGCCGACCGGCCCCAGCATGAAGGGCAGCGGGTGGCGGGTGCCGAGGAACTCGGTCGAGAGATCGCGCACCGAGATGTCGTTGAGCACGCGCTGCACCAGCGTCCAGCGGCCGAAATCCTCCCGGTTGGCCCGCAGCGTGTCCTCGGCGAAGGCGCCGCCGTCGACATAATCGAAGAAGATGCGCGGCAGACGGCGCCGGGCGATGGCGCGGGCGTCGTCGACATTGATGAGGCTCATCGGGGCAGGTCCGGGTCGATGCGGTCGAGGAAACGGGTGACGGCGTCCGCGCCCTGGAGCGGCGGGGAGCCGACCATGACCGCGACCGACAGGCCGATCAATGAGGAGATCGGCGTGTGGGTGCGCGCGCCGGCGCGCAGATCCATCACCAGCGTCGGGCACAGGAACAGGGCGAGGCGGATCACCTCGCGCCAGTCGGGCGGCAGCAGGGCGCGGGCCGCGAGCTCGGCGAGCAGCGGGCGCCACACCTCGTCCGCCTTCACGGCGAGGAGATCGGCGCGCACCGGGCTCGGCGCCCAGTCGGTCTCGACGATCAATTCGCCCGGGGCGAGCCGCGCAGCGGCGGAAAAGCGCGTGCTGGCGAGGTCCGGGTCGTAGAGCCAGAACGGATGGGCGAACACGTTGTGGAACGTCGCCTTCACCTCGGCCAGCAGGGCCGGCACGTTCTCCCCCGCAAAGGCCGGGTCGAAGAAGGAGAGCCGCGCGCCCGCTTCGCCGTTTCTGTCGCCACGAGTGAACCAGACATTGGCGTTGTGCGCGTCGCCATGAGCGACCACCCCACCGGCATCGGCGAGCCGCTCCGGGCGCAGGCGGGCCTCTGCCGCGTCGAACAGCTCGCCGAGCGTACGGGCATAGGTCACGCCGTTGACGGTGAAGCGCCGCGTCGACAGGTCCGCCCAGTCGAGCGCGAGGCCGGGAAAGGCGAAGCGGCGGCCGAGATAGAACTCCCGGTAGCGCCCGCCGGGATAGGCTTCCCCCGCCGCGCCATGCGTGACCAGCCGCTCGTGGAACAGCCGGTGGATCGGCTCGGCCGCCACCTCCCCCGCCGTGACGGGATGCAGGCTGGCGCGATAGGTGGCGATGAGGGCGCGGCTGAGCCCGCGCTCGGCCTCCACCGCCACCGCCCGCGCCGCCGGGTCGTCCTCCATGTCGAGCGCGCGCAGCACGTCGGAAAAGCGCGGCTCGTCGCGGCGGCGATAGACCAGGATCTGCTCGCCGGGCTCGGCCGAGACATGCACCGGCTGGTCCACCGGAAGGCCGGCGCGGGCGAGGATGTCGGCACGGTAATACTCGCCGGCCATCGCCTCCTCGCCTTCCTCCTGATGGAACTTGAAGAAGAAGGCCTCCGCATCGGTCTCGAAGAAGCCGTTGAGCGAGTTGAGGCTGTAGCGGTCGAGATTGATCGCCACGTTGCGCGGCGCGATGCCGAACAGGTCGGCCAGCAGCGCGGCGAGCGGCGCCTCGGCGAGTGCCGGGTCGCGCTGCGCCAGCGCGCGGATCTGCGCGGTGCGGCTCGACATGCTCACGGCCGGCCCGGGCGGATGATGGTCTTGAGCCCGTCCGCCTCACCCGCGATCAGCCGCTCATAGGCGGCGGGCACCTCGTCGAGGCCGATCTCGCGGTCGACGAGGCGCAGGAGGTCGCTCTGGAGCGCGGGTAGCAGCGTCACCGCCTGCGGCAGCTCGTCGGTGAAGGCGTGGCAGCCGATCATCGACAATTCGTGCTCGACCATCCGGTTCGGATCGAGGTCGAGACGGCCGTGATAGATGCCGACCAGCGCCACCCGTCCGCCGCCCTCCATCACCCCGGTCAAGGCCGAGAGCGCCGCCGGGCTGCCGGTCGCCTCGATGGAGGCGGCGGGAAGCCGGCCGTCCAGCGCCGCGCGGAGGTCGCCGGCGTCGAGCGCGACGCTCTGCGCGCCGGTCACCTCCGCCACAAGAGCCGCCCGCGCGCCATTGCGGTCGGCGACGAGGACCGGCCCGTCATGAGGCACCCCGTCGCCTCCCCGCGCGAGGACGAGCGCCGCGAGCCCGCCGATCGGCCCGCAGCCCACCACCAGCACCGGCTCGCCCGGTTGCGGCGCCAGCCGGCGCACCGCGTGCAGCGCCACCGCCAGCGGCTCGGCCATCGCCGCCACCGCCGGGGCGAGCTCGGCCGGAACCGGCAGCAGCAGCCGCGCGGGCAGCACCACCTCCTCCGCGAAGCCGCCATCGCATGCCTCGCCGACGAAACCGAGCTTCTCGCACAGATGATGCCGCCCCGCCCGGCAGGCCGGGCAATCCCCGCACCAGAAGCGCGAATCCGCCACCACCGCGTCGCCCGGCGCGAAGCCTTCGACGCCCGCGCCGGTCTCGACCACCACCCCGGTCAGCTCGTGGCCGGCGATGGACGGCGCGCGGGTGATCCACTGGCCGGTGCGGAAATTGTGGATGTCCGAACCGCAGATGCCGGCCGCGCCGACCTTCAGCCGCACCCAGCCGGCCGCCGGCGTGCCGGGAGGCGGCACCTCCTCGACCCTCAGGTCGCCCGCGCCGTGGAGCCGGACCGCCTTCATGCCTCAGCCGCCCTTCAGCAGGTCGTCGCGCAGCCCGGAGACCGCGTTCTCATGGCTGGAGAAGCCCTCATAGCGCGCGAGCCGGCGGGCGTGGCCGGCGAATTCCGGATAGGCGGTGCCGGTGACGTAGCCGACCGAGGAGCGCTTGAGGAAGTCGGTGACCGAGAGCGGCCCGTAGGTGCGTGCCCAGCGGCTGGTCGGCAGCACGGCATTGGGGCCGAGGGTGAAATTGGCGATGGTCACCGGCGTATAGGGTCCCATCAGCACCTCCGCCGCCTCGGTGATCCGCCCCAGATGCGCGAACGGGTCGGTGGAGAGGATCTCGAGGTGCTCGGGCGCATAGGCGTTGACGAAGTCGTAGCTCTCCTCCAGCGAGGAGGTCAGCACGATGCCCCCGCACTTGCCGCTCAGCACCGCCTTCGAAAAGGCGACGCGCTGCTCGCTCATCCGCCCCCAATGCCCGGGCAGGGCGGCGCGCGCGGCTTCCGCCAGCTCGCGCGAATGGGTAACGAGATAGGCGGAGGAATCCGGCCCGTGCTCGGCCTCGATCAGCAGGTCGAGCGCCGCAACCGCGCCGTTCACCGTGCCGTCGGCGAAGATGATCGCCTCCGAGGGGCCGGCGGGGAGCCCGGTGTCGATGATGTCGGAGAGCAGGCGCTTGGCGGCCACCAGCCAGGGCGAGCCGGGGCCGACGATCTTGATCGCCTTCCTCACCGTCTGCGTGCCGTAGGCGACCGCCGCCACCGCCTGCGCGCCGCCGCACTTGTAGACCGTCTCGACGCCGGCGAGCCGGGCGGCGACGAGGGTCGCGGCGTCGACGCCGCCGGTCTCGGTCGGCGGGGTCACGATCGAGATGTTCGGCACCTTGGCGACGCTCGCCGGCACGGCGGTCATCATCGTCACCGAGGGAAAGGCGCCCTTGCCGCGCGGCACGTAGAGCGCGGCGGATTCGATCGGCGTCCAGCGGTCGCCGGCGAAGGCGCCGGGGCGCACCTCCTTCAGCCACATCGGCTCGGGCGCCTGCTCCTCGTGAAAGCTGCGGATATTGGAAATGCCGAACTCGATCGATTCGATCACCTCGGGGGCGACCAGCCGGAACGCCTCGTCGAATTCCGCCTCGCTGGCCTTCAGCCGGTCGGCCGTGACGTCGGCCCTGTCGAGCTCGCGGCCGAAGCGCGCCAGCGCCTCGTCGCCTTCCGTGCGTACCGCCTCGACGATCGGGCGGACCTTCTCGATGAAGGTCGAGAGGTCGGTCTCCGAACGCTTAAGCAGGCCGGCGCGGGCGGCCGCGTCCATGGTGGCGAGCTCGTGGAAATTGCAGATGTCGGTCATGACAGAACCTCTCAGCCGCCTCATCCGGGACGGAAATATGTATAGTCTTAATCACGGCGAGGGGAGACCAAACTTGTCGCTCCCGCTGCCCAATCGGCAGGCGCGGCCCGGCTCCGTTCCTCAGATCGAGGCGAGGAAGCCGCCGTCCACCGGGAAGCATTGGCCGGTAATGTAGGCCGAGGCGTCGGAGGCGAGGAACACCGCGATGCCGTCGAGATCGGCCAGCTCGCCGAAGCGGCGCATCGGGATCTTGGCCAGCATCGCGTCCTGCCAGCCGGCATCTTCGTAGAACACCTCGGTCATGGCGGTGCGGAAATAGCCCGGCGCGATGGCGTTGACGCGGATGCCGAGCCCCGCCCACTCCGCCGCCAGCGCGCGCGTCATGCCGAGCAGGCCGGACTTGGACGAGCCATAGGGAACGGCGGTCGGGATGCCGACCTGCGATGTCAGCGAGCACAGATTGATGATCGCCCCCCCGCCCGCCCCCTTCATCAGCCGGGCGGCGGACTGGGCGCAGAAGAAGGCACCCTTGAGATTGGTGTCGAGGATCGCGTCCCACAGCGCCTCGTCCACCTCCAGCGAGGGGCGGACCTGCTCCATGCCGGCATTGTTGACGAGGATGTCGAGCCCGCCCAGCTCGCCCGCCGCCGCCTCCACCGCGAGGCGGCAGCGCTCGGCGTCGGTCACGTCGAGCGCCAGCGGCACCGCGCGGCGGCCGAGCGCGGCGATGTCGCTTGCCGTGTCGGCGAGCGCGTCGAGCCCGCGCGCGGCCACTGCGACATCGGCACCGGCGGCAGCGAGCGCGCCGGCGATCCGGCGGCCGATGCCGCGGCTGGCGCCGGTCACCAGGGCCTTGCGGCCGGCAAGATCGAACAGGGAGGGTCGGGTCATGGTCTACCGATCGGCTCGAAGGTCGGGAAAGGGGGATCCGGGGCGAAGCACGGCGCGTCACCCCGCTTCCAGTGCGGCGGGCAGCGCGTAGCGGCGCAGGACGACGTCGCCGACCATGCCTTGGAGCACCGGCTCGTCATAGAGGCCGGCGGTCACCGCCACCACGAGGTCGAGCTCCGGCACGATGTAGAGGCGCTGGCCGCCATAGCCGATGCCGGCGATCCAGCGGATCTCCCGCCGCGCGACCAGCGAACGGCCGAGCCACCAGTGGAAGCCGTAGAAATAGAGCCCTTCGCCATGGATCTGCGGCGCCGTCGATTCGGCGATCCAGCCCTCGGGCACGACCTGCCGGCCCGCGTACCGGCCGCCGCGCAGCACCAGTTCGCCGAGCCGCGCCACGTCGCGCGGGACGAGCCGCAGGCCCGACACCGGATTGGCCGCGCCGTCGTCATAGCGGTGCCATTCCACATCCGCGATGCCGAGCGGGGCGAACAGCAGGTCGCGCGCCAGCGCGTCGATGGTCCGGCCGGAGCCGCGCTCCAGCGCCGTGGCCAGCAAGAGGGTGAGGCCGCCATTGTAGCGATAGGCGGCACCCGGCGTGCGCACCAGCGGCTGCGCCAGCACATAGCCGCAGCGGTCCGGCGCATCGATCATGCGGCGCTCGCTGTTGGCGGGGTCGCTGTAGGGAAGATCCTCGTTCCAGGCGAGGCCGGCCGACATGGTGAGCAGGTGCCGGAGCGTGATGGCGGCCTTCTCCGGCGTCGCGTGGCGGGCAGGCTCGGGAAACAGCGCCAGCACCGGCGTGTCCAGATCGCCGATCCAGCCCTCGCCGACGCCGATACCGACCAGCAGCGAGACGACGCTCTTGGTGATCGAGCGCAGGTCGTGGCGCAGCCCTGCATGATAGGCGACCCGGCCGAGCGGTCGGGCGAAGGCGCGGTCCTCGCCGGTGAAATAGTGCTCGTAGAGCAGCCTGCCGCGATGGACCATCACCACGCCGTGGAGATTGGCGTCCGCCCAACCCTCGAAATGCGCCGCGAGGCCGGACAGCCGCGCCGCCGCCCGGGCGCGGGTGTCGGCCGGCGCCGGCTCCCAGCCCGTCGCGGAAGGCGGGAGCCCGGTCTGCGCATTGTCGGTCATCGCTTTCGCCGCGTACCGGATCGGGGGACCGCCGCGACTGTGCGGCGGCCGCGCGGGCGGAGCAAGAGGACGGGGAAACGGCGCGGGAGCACCGGCCCCCTGCTGGGTCCGCCCGCCCCCAGGCGGCGCGGCGCGCCTCAATGCTCGTCGTCGTCCTTGATCTCGTTCTTGAGCAGCTCGAGGATCCGCCGCTTCACGGCGATGAAGGACGGGTCCATCACCATGTCCATGTTGCGCGGACGGGCGATCGGCACCACCACCTCTTCCTTCAGCCGGCCCGGGCGGGCGGTCATCACATAGATGCGGTCGCCGAGCAGGATCGCCTCGTCGATGTCGTGGGTGACGAACAGCACGGTCTTCTTGTGCTGCTCCCACACCCGCAGCAGCAGCTTCTGCATCGAGTTGCGGGTCTGGCTGTCGAGCGCGCCGAAGGGCTCGTCCATCAGCAGGATCTTCGGGTCGTTGGCGAGCGCGCGGGCGATCGCCACGCGCTGCATCATGCCGCCCGAGAGCTGCTTGGGATAGGCGTCGTGGAAGGCGGCGAGGCCGGTCTCGTTGAGGTAGCGGTTGACGATGTCCTCGCGCTCGGCCGCCGGCACGTGGCGGCGCTTGAGTCCGAACTCGACATTCTCGCGCACGGTGAGCCAGGGGAACAGCGTGTAGGACTGGAACACCATGCCCCGGTCCGGCCCCGGCCCGTCGATCTCCTCATTGCCGAGCAGGATCTCGCCTGAGGTCGGCTCGTTCAGGCCGGCGACGAGATAGAGCAGGCTCGACTTGCCGCAGCCCGAGGGGCCGACGATGACGGCGAACTGGTTGTCCGGCACGTCGATCGAGATGTTGTCGATCGCCACCACGGTCTTGGTCTTGGTGGTGTATTCGAGACGCACGTCCTTGATGCGCAGGAGCGGCGGCGCCTTGGCGGCAGGCGCCTCGCCGGGCGTGACGGCCGGCACCGGCTCCTCGCGCAGAACATTCGCGACGCTCATGGCATTGCCTCGCTGGTCGGTAGGAAATTCAGGTAGTCCGCGAACGGCCGGCCCATTCAGTTCGCCCACCCGACGAGCCGGTTGCTGATCAGGCGGAAGATGAGGTCGGTGAACAGGCCGAGCAGGCCGATCACCGCGATGGCCAGGAAGATCACGTCGACCTGAAAGCCGCGCATCGCCTTCATCGAGATGTAGCCGAGGCCCGAGGAGGCGGCGACGAGTTCGGCGACCACCAGATAGGTCCAGGCCCAGCCCATGGTGACGCGCAGCGTGTCCATGATACCCGGCAGCGCCGCCGGGGTGAGCACGTGGAGCAGCGCGTCGCGCCGCGAGGCGCCGAGCGTGTAGGACGCGTTGAGCAGGTCCTTCGACACGCCGCGCGAGACGTCGGCGATCATGACGAGCTGCTGGAAGAAGGTGCCGAAGAAGATGACGGTGACCCGCTGCTCGATGCCGATGCCGATCCACAGGATGAACAGCGGCACGAAGGAGGTCACGGGCAGGTAGCGGATGAAGTTCACCAGCGGCTCGAGCCCCGCCTGCACCACGCGGAACGTGCCCATCAGCAGGCCGAGCGGCACGGCGATGATAGAAGAGATGATGAAGCCCATGAGGACCACCTGCAGGCTCGCCCAGATGTGCTGGCTGAGCGTGCCGTCCTCGAACAGGCGGAAGAAGGCGCCCATCACCGCGGTCGGCGAGGGCAGGAAGATGTCCTGCATGATGCCGCCATAGGTCAGGATCGACCAGATGGCGATGACCAGCACCCAGACGAAGGTCGCGACGGCATAGCGCAGCGGGCCCGGCACTTCGGCCTTGGGCGTCAGGCAGAGGTCGATGATGGAACGCTTGCGGGCCATGGCAACTCGCATCCGGCACGGGATCGGAACCGGGGACGCGCGACCTCGCGCGCGCCCCCGGCGGCGATCACTGGGTGAAGCTGGGGTCGATGATCTGGTCGTAGGTGATCGGCGTCTTGATCTTGCCGAGGTCGGTCCAGATCTCGTTGCCGAGCTTGATCACGTCCGCGGCCGGGCCGGGCTTCTCCGGCGTGCCGAAATAGTCGATCGTCATCTGCTTATCGTAGAACTTCACACCCGAGGCGGCGTCGGCGAAGTCCTTCGGGTCGGTGAGATAGCCGCCGACGCCTTTGGCCATGATGGCATAGGCCTTGTCGGGGTTGGTCTTGATGTAGTCAACCGCCTTCTGCAGCCCGGCGATGAAGCCCTTCACGTCCTCGGGACGGTCCTTCAGCACCGAGCAGGAGATCTCCAGCACGTCGATGATGACGCCCGGCGTCGCGGCGCTGTCCATCAGCACCTTGCCGGCGTTCTTGGTCTTCACCAGGGTGAGGTTCGGCTCCCAGGTCACGGCGACCGGCACCTGGCCGGCGATGAAGGCGGCCGCGGCGGCATCGGCGCTCATGTTGAGCACCTCGACGTCCTTGAGCGGGATGCCCTGCTTCTTCAGCAGGTAGGAGAACCAGAACTGCGAGGTCGAGCCCTCGTTCAGGGCGACCGTCTTGCCCTTCAGGTCGTCCAGCGAGTTGATCTCCTTCACCGATACCATGCCGTCGCCGCCATGGCTCTCGTCGAACAGCGCCACCGCCTTGAAGCAGAACTTGTCGGAGCGGTACTTCAGGATCTCGTCCAGCGTGGTGGCGGTGCCGTCGAGCTTGCCGGCCGCCTGGGCCGCCATGGCGAGGGCGGAATCGTCGACCACCTGGAAGTCGACGTCGACGCCGTTGTCCTTGAAGTAGCCGAGCTCCCTGGCGAGGTAGAGCGGCCCGTAGCCGACCCAGATCGTGTGACCGATCGAGATCTTGCCGGCGGAGGCGGGCTGCGCCGCCGCCGCGGCCATGACCGCCCCGGTGAACGCGCCGGCAAGGCACCGGCGCAGGCTCTTAGTCAGCATGATGGGTCTCCCTGAGGAATAGGACGCTGGGCAGCGAACCGGCGCGCAGGCGCCTTGTGAAAGCACCCCGCCCTGCGGCTGCCGATCTCGGCATCGGCCGGGGCGGAGGCGGGGCGTTGGTGCGGTTTCGCGCGCATCGCGACTGTTTCTATCCTTAGCACCGCGAAACCGACCTGATTACAGATGGTTAGGTTCCTTTTCCGGTCATGCGCCACCGACACGGAACAACGTCTGACGCTATGCCAAATCCACTATGCAGGCACGCCTATGTTTTAGGCGATGCTCGCCCGTTCTGGTGTCACACACACGCCCGGCACGTAAGCTTCAAACCGCACAGCCGTGGGGATTTTTCCCGCCAAGGTAAGCTCGCACGCGGTTGCATGCCTGATCTTTACGCCCGGCGCGCGTGGCGGCCCGGAGAGCCTCCACACGGCTCACTCCTCCCCGCCGCCATGGCCGCCGCGAATGGCGTGGTAGCGGCGGCTGAAATAGATCAGGCCATGCGGGACCCCGCCCTCGGCGAGGCCGACCACCTCGCAGAACAGCACGTCATGGGTGCCGACCTCGACCGTGCGCACGATCCGGCAGTCGAAGGCCGCAACCGCGTCCACCAGCATCGGCGCGCCGGTGGCGGCCACCTTCCACTGCGCCGCTGCGAAGCGCTCGGCGGGCGGGGTGCGCCCGCCGAACAGGTTGGAGAGCGCCTCGTGCCCCGCCGCCAGCGTGTTCACGCACAGCACGCCGTTGGCGTGGAACACCGCGCTCGCCGAGCTGCCCTTGTTGAGGCAGACCAGCAGGGTCGGCGGCGTGTCGGTCACCGAGCACACCGCCGAGGCGGTGAAGCCGTGGCGCCCGGCCGGGCCGTCCGTGGTCACGATGTTCACCGCGGCGCCGAGCCGGGCCATCGCGTCACGATATTGCTGGCGCGTCACCCCGGCGATCCGCCCGGGCGCCGGGCCGGGGACGTCGTCCTGAACAGACGGGACCATGTCCATCTCTCCCTTCCGTCAGATAGCCGGCTAAGCGGCTATGGGGCGGCGTCAGAATTCCCGCAGATTGTCGCGCAGGAGCTGGTGCTTGTATTCGGTGCGCACCAGCCCGCGCGACTGCAGCTCCGGCACCAGGCCGTCGCAGATCTCGGTGATGTAGCGGCGCGAGACCCGCAGCACCGGCGTGGTGATGAGGAAGCCGTCGCCCCCGACCTCGGCCATCGCCGCGCCCATCTTCTCAGCCACCTGCGCCGGCGTGCCGATCAGCTCCATGGAGGAGACGAGGCCGCCGCCGCCATCGGCCGCGAGCTGGCGCAGCGTCTTGCCCGAGCCCCATTGCTGGAACTTGTCGAGCGTGCCGGACTCGCCATTGGTGACGAGCTTCTCGGGCAGCGGCTTGTCGAGCTCGAACTGCGCGAAGTCGATCTCGGTGATGGCGGAAATCGAGATCAGCACGTCGGTGACGAAATTGTCCGACATGGTGACGTTCCGGTAGCGCGCCTGCGCCTCCTCCTCGGTCTCGCCGAGGCTCGGGCAGATGCAGAAGAACACCTTGATGTCGTCCGGGTTGCGGCCGAACTTCTCGGCCCGGGCGCGGATGTCGCTGCGGAACTCCTTCATCCCCTCCACCCCGTTCGCCACCGAGACGATGGCGTCCGCGTGCTGGGCGGCGAAGTCGCGCCCGCGCGGCGAGGCGCCGGCCTGAAGGTAGACCGGGCGGCGCTGCGGCGAGGGCACGGTGTTGAGCGGCCCGCGCACCTGGTAGTACTTGCCCTTGTGGTCGACGGTGTGGATCTTCGAGCCGTCCGCATAGACGCCGTTCTTGCGGTCGAGCACCACCGCGTCCGGCTCCCAGCTCTCGAACAGCTTGCCGACCACGTCCATGTACTCGTCCGCCATGGCGTAGCGGTCCTCGCGCGCGGGCAGCCTGTCCATGCCGAAGTTCTTCGCCATCAGGTCCTCGGCCGAGGTGACGACGTTCCAGCCGAAGCGGCCCTTGGTCAGGCTGTCGATGGTCGAGGACAGGCGCGCCAGCATGAAGGGCGGGTAGGCCATGGTCGACATGGTGGCGACCACGCCCAGATGCTTGGTGGCCATGCCCATGGCGACGGCGAGCGGCGCCGGATCGGCCTTCGGCACCATCATGGCGTGCTTGAGCGAGAGGTCGCGCGAGCCGCCATAGGTCTCCGGCACCATCAGCTTGTCCTCGATCATGATGAGATCGAAGCAGGCGCGCTCCATCGACTGCGCCATGTCGATGTAGAACTGCCCGTCCCAGGGATAGCCGCCCTGGCCGAACGGCTCGCGCCACTCGTCGGGCGTGAAGTTCATAAACCAGGCGAGATGGAAGCGCTTGTCGGCCATTGACGTCAGTCCTTCACAAGGGCGCGGACGGCCGGGCCATCCGCAGGCAGGTCGTGGGAGGAGACGAGCGTGAGGCGGAGCTTCTCGCGCTCACTCTCGAAACGGTGGGAGTCGCGCACGGCGCGGATCTTGGCCTCGAAGTCGGAGGCGATGGTGGCGCCGAACCGCTCGGGGGCCTGCGGGTCGGTGCGCGGGCGGTCGACCGCGATCACGCGGGTGCCCAGCAGGAAGGCTTCGGAGAGGTCGTGCGTGACCATGACGATGGTCATCTCGTTCTCCTCCCACAATTCGTGCACCAGCTCGTGCATCGACTTGCGGGTGCCCGGGTCGAGCGCGCCGAACGGCTCGTCGAGCAGCAGCACCTTCGGCTTCATGATCAGCGCCTGGGCGAGGGCGAGGCGCTGCTGCATGCCGCCGGAGAGCTGGGCGGGGTACTTGTCCGCCGAATCGGCGAGGCCGACCCGCTCCAGCAGCCCCATTGCCCGCGCCTCGAGCGCGCGCCGACGCGCACCGAACAGCCGGCCGAGCACCGGCGAGGCGGCCCATTGCGGGCCCAGCATCACGTTGCCCAGCACGGTCTTGTGCGGGAACACCGAATAGCGCTGGAACACCACGCCGCGATCGGCGGTCGGCTCGGGGGCGATCGGCTCGCCGTCGATCAGGATGCGCCCGCGCGTGGGCGTCTCCTGGCTCAGCAGCAGGCGCAGCAGCGTGGTCTTGCCGACCCCGGAAGGGCCGATGATGACGAGGAACTCGTGGTCGTCGAGCGCGAGGTTGACGCGCTCCAGCACGACCCGGTCGTCATATTCCTTCCAGACGTTGTCGATGACGATCTTGGTCATTCAGGCCGCCTTGATCTTGTCCCACGGATAGGCGGCGGCGGAGAGCCTGCGCAGCACGTAATCCATGAGAAAGGCGAGCAGGGTGATCCAGGCGACGTAGGGAAGGATCACGTCCATGGCGAGATAGCGCCGCACCAGGAAGATGCGGTAGCCGAGCCCGCCCTCCGCGGTGATGGCCTCGGCGGCGATGACGAACAGCCACGCCGCGCCGAGCGAGAGCCGCACCGAATCGATGAGGCGCGGCATCACCTGCGGCAGCACCACGCCGGAGATCATCTGCCAGGTGGAAGCGCCGAGCGTCTGCGCCTTGACGATCTGCTCGGTGGGCAGCGAGGCCACCCTCAGCATCACGTCGCGGATGATGAAGGGGGCGATGCCGAACACGATCAGCACGATCTTCGACACCTCGCCGAGGCCGAAGATGATGAACAGGATCGGCAGAACCGCCAGCGGCGGGATCAGCGAGAAGGCGGCGAAGAAGGGCTCGAAGGTCGAGCGCAGATAGGGGATGAAGCCGACCACGATGCCGAGCACCAGCCCCACCAGCGCCGAGATGCCGAGCCCGAGGAACAGCCGCCACAGGCTGAGCCAGGTGTCCCACCAGAACAGGTAGGTCTTGGTGGCGACGTCGACCGTGGTCGCCATGCGCACCAGCGTCGCCCAGAAGGTCGCGAGCGCCGGCATGAGCTTGTCGTTCGGCTCGACGGCGAGGCGCGCATTGGAGGCGAGCACATAGATCGCCAGCACCGCGATGAAGGGCAGGGCGGCGAGGATGATGCGCACGCCCGGACGGGGCGCGTAGTTGATGATGCGGCGCATGGTCATGCCTTCCGGGCCGGAATGCGGGCCGAGGGGGCCGGAGACGGACGGGTCGGGCGGTTACGTCGGTCGGGATCGGGCAGGCCGGCGCGGGAGGAGCCGCGCCGGCGCCGCGCCTTGGGCGCGCTCAGAGCTTGCCGTCGGCCGCTTCCTTGGTGAAGCTGGCGTTGATCCGCATCTTGATGTTGCCCTTGTCGCCCAGCACGTTGCCGTCGGCGACCTCGATGCCGATCGAATCCACGCTGGTCGCGCCCTGGCCGAACAGGCCCTGGTCGAAGCAGAAGGTGCGGATGTTGTCCCAGATCTTCTCGTTGTCCGGCGAGGTCAGGAAGTCGTAGGCCTCGGTCGGCGTGTAGAAGAAGTGGGTGGTGTCGATCTGCGACTGCAGCCCGCTCGCATCCGTGCCCATGGCGCTGGTCATGATGGCGCGCATCTCGTCCGCCTTCGGGCCGCCCGCCTTCAGGATGCCGAGCGCCTCGTACCAGGCGCCGATCACCGCCTTGGCGAATTCGGGGTTGTCCTTCAGCGTCGCGGTATGGGCGATGAACACGTCCATGATCTCGCCGGGAATCTTCGAGGAATCGAACAGCACCGTGGTGCCCGGCACCTTCTCCATGTCCTCGGTCAGCGGCTTCCAGGAGACCGCGTTCTTCACAGTGTCCTGCGAGACATAGGCGGCCGAGATATCGGCGTCGGAAATGTTCACCGCCTTGGCGGAGGAGGTGTCCTCGATGCCGTTCATCTGCAGGGCGCGGTTCAGCAGATAGTGCGAGACCGAATACTGCAGCAGGTAGACGTCCTGGCCGACCAGATCCTTCACGCTCTTGGCGGTCTTCGACATGAGGATGTCGTTGCCGTTCGAATAGTCGGTGATGAGGAAGACCGAAGTATCGACGCCGCCGGCCGCCGGCATGGTCAGCCCGTCCATCGAAGCGACGCCGACCGCGTCCATGTCGCCGGCGATGAACTGGTTGACGCCCCCGACATAGTCATTGGTCTGGATGAGCTCGACATCGATGCCGTACTTGTCGGCCCATTTTTTCATGATGCCCGACTGCTTGAGATAGGCGAAGGGCATGAAGCCGATGTAGACCGTGTAGGCGAGCTTGAAACTCTTCTTCGGCGCGGCATCTGCGGGAAGCGAACCTGCAAAGGTCGCGGCGGCGAGGCCGACGGCGAGGGCCGCGGCCTGAAAGATACGCTTCATCGGGGCAGCTCCTGGTCGCTGAATTGGGCTGGACCAGGCTATTAAACGGTGACTTAATATCGACTGCAAGCCCAACAAATGGGCATGCATAGCATACAGGCAAGGCAAAAATTCCGTAGTTCTACGGAGGAGACACAATGACCGCGAAGGCGGCGAGGCGGCGCCTCAACCCGGCCGAGCGTCGGGAAATGATCCTGGAGGAAGCGCTCCGGCTGTTCGCCGAGCGGCACTATTCGGTCGTCACCGTGCGCGACATCGCCATGGTGTGCGACATCAATGTCGGGCTGCTCTACCACTATTTCGAGAACAAGGACGACCTGGTGCGCTGCGCGCTGGGCCACGCGATCGAGCAGCTCGTCGCCGGCTACGAGCAGCGCCGCGTCGCCACCGGCAACCCGCGCGACGAGATCAACGCCTGGCTGGACGCCCATATCAGCTTCGCCCCCACCACCGCGCTGATGGTGAAGCTGATGTCGGACTATGCGAGCGCGGGCACCAGCGACCCCGCCATCGAGGCCATGATCGCCGGCTTCTACGCCCGCGAGAAGGTGTTGCTCGAGGGCGCGCTGCGGCGGGGCATCGAATCCGGGCTGTTCCGGCCGACCGACACCGCCAAGACCGCGCGGCGCATCGGCCTGATGCTCGACGGCATCTTCCACGCCTCGGCGAGCCGCCGCGACGACCGGATCGAGGAGGACGTGCGCGATCTCGGTGAGTTCCTCGACCTGATGCTCACGCCCCAGCCGGACGCGGCCTGAATCCGGCCCGGTGCGCCCGCTCGCCGCTCAGGCCGGCGAGACGCGCCCGCTCGCCAGCCAGTGGTCGAGAAAGGCGTCGAGCCACAGGCGGATGCGCCCGTCATGCTGCAGCCGGTCGAGGAAATGGGCGCGCGAGGGACGCGCCCCGGGCAGGCTGAGCCGCTCGCTGCCGCGCACGGTCCAGCGGCACATCATCTGGTGCGTCACCTCGGGGTGGAACTGGATCCCGTAGGCGGCCGGCCCGTAGCGGAAGGCTTGGTTCGGGAAGGTCTCGCCGGCGGCGAGCAGTTCCGCCCCCTCGGCCAGCTCGAAGCCCTCGCGGTGCCAGTGATAGACGTGATCGGGCCAGAGCTCACACAGGTCGGCCTCGGCGTCCGGCGGCGGCGCCAGCAGCGCCTCGGCCGCCCCGGTGGCGCGGATCGGGTAGTAGCCGATCTCGACCAGACCCTCGGGATGGGGCGCCACCCGCGCGCCCAGCGTGCGGGCCAGCATCTGCGCGCCGAGGCAGATGCCGAGGAACGGCTTGGCTTCGGCGAGCGGCACGCCGATCCAGTCGATCTCGGCCTTCACATAGTCATGGACGTCGTTGGCGCTCTGCGGGCCGCCGAAGATCACCGCCCCGGCATGGGCGCCCAGCGTATCCGGCAGCGCCTCGCCGAGGCAGGGCCGGCGTATGTCCAGCGTATGGCCGCGCTCGACCAGGAGACGCCCGACCCGGCCGGGGGAGGAATGTTCCTGGTGGAGGACGATCAGGACGGGAAGAGGCATCGTCTCCAGCAGCGGTCAGGCGCGCGCGCGGCGCGGAGGAGTGAATCGACAAGCAAGGAAGGCGCCAGATTCGGCGCTTTCGAGGCGGCGCGGCGCCGGCGCGCTCATTCGTCCTCTCCGAATCCCTCGCGCACCTTCCTGCGGATCTGCACCCGGTCGCGCGAGCTGACATTGAGCAGCTCCGCCGCGCGCCAGACCAGATTGTCCTCGAACTCGGTCAGCCCGCCATCGGCATAGCCGACCTCGAACATCATCTCGACGATGCGCTGGCGGCCCTCGTCGTCGAGCGCGCGGTTGAGCACGCTGGTGAAGGCGTAGAGGTCCACCGCCTCGGCGTCGCGCGCGATCGCCGCCTCCAGCAGCGCCTCGGCCTCGTTCTCGTCCATCGAGAAGCGGGAGGCGATCAGGCGGCGCAGCTTCGCCATCTCGTCGGCGCCGATCACGCCGTCGATGGTCACCACATGGACCAGCAGCGCCGCCGCCGCGAGGCGGTAGTCGTTCTCGGCGAAGCTGGCCTCGTCGCGGACGCCGCCGGCGATCTCGGCAATAAAATCGGTCAGACTGCGCAGCATGCCGGCCGGCTCTCCTGCGTTCACGGGCGGACACAACGGGATGGGTGGCGGGCCGGCTTGGGACCCGCGCCTCGTCGGTATCGCAATCGCCGCCACGGCGCAACGCCGGCCCGGTCACAAGCACGCGCGGCCCCGCCCCGGCCGGGCCGGAACAAAAAGACCCGACGGGGTCGAGGAACCCGCCGGGGGAGAGGTCGGCATTCGGGCAACCGGTGCCCGGCCTGGAAGGACTGCGGCGCCGTCGCGCCGCGGCCCGGACCCGCCTATTCGAGATAGTCGGCGAAGCGCGCCACATGGTCGGCGAGGCCGAGCGCGTGGTTGCGCACCAGAAGCTCGGCCGCGTCGGTGTCGCGCGCCTCCAGCGCCTGGATGATGGCGAGGTGGTCCTGGATCGAGCGGTCCGCCCGGTCCTCCTCGCCGATCGTCTTGCGCCGGATCATCCGCATGTGGGTGAACAGGTTCTCGGCCAGGTTGACCAGGATGCCGTTGCCGCCCATGGCGATGATGGTCTGGTGGAACTGGATGTTCACTTCCGAATATTCGTCGAGCTTGGCGTGCGGAGCCTCGTCGCCCTCGTCGAAGGAGGCGAACATCTCGCGCAGCCGGCCGATCTCCTCGTCGGTCGCGTGCAGGGTGATCAGGCGGGCGGCGAGGCTTTCCAGCGCCGCCCAGACCTGGATCATCTCGATCACCTCGCGCTTGGTCTTGCGCACCACATAGATGCCGCGGCGCGGCACCGAGTGGACGAAGCCCTCGCGCTCGAGCTGGGCCATGGCCTCGCGCACCGGCGTGCGGCTGACCCCGAGGCTCTGGGCGAGCTGGCGCTCGTCGAGGCGCACCTCATGGGGCTGGTCGTAGATGTTGAGCGAGACGATGACTTCCTTGAGGGCCGCATAGGCGCGATTCTTGAAGGTCGACGTGTCCTCCAGCGGCGCGACGGAGAGCTTGGCGACCCCTCCGTTCACTCGGCGAATGGTGCTCTCGATGCTCATCATCGTGTCCATTTCCCGAGAAGTCGTGTCGCGTGGCCCCGGCGGGACCCTGACCCGGATGCGGTGTGAAAAGCGTAGAGCATGTGCATTGCCTCCCGTTCCCCGTTCCCGTGCGGTATCGCCCTGCCCGTCGCGGGCCGCCTTCTGGGGTGGGCGGCTGCGCAGCGCTCGGGCGCCCGTTTTGCCCGATCTCCGCTCTCCGGGGGTGAGGGAGCCGGCGGGGAGCGGCTCGGCCGCTCTTCGCATGGGCGGCGGCCGGACCTTGGGGGGATCCCGGCCGCTTCGACGCCCGCCGCGTCGGGAGACGCGGCGGGCCGGTTCGTCGGATGCGTCCTCAGGCCGGCTGCGGCGTCGTGCGCAGCTTGGCGAGGAGGAGCGACACCAGCGGCCACAGGCCGGCCAGCAGGCCGAGGCCCATGATCGTCGACACCAGCGGGTTCGACCAGAAGATGGTGACCGAGCCGCCCGAGGTCAGCAGCGACTGGCGGAACGCTTCCTCGGCGCTGGGGCCGAGAACGATCGCCAGCACCAGCGGGGCGAGCGGGTAGTTGGTCTTCTTCAGCAGGTAGCCGAGAACACCGAACACCATCATCATCAGCACGTCGAACACGTTGTTGTTCACCGTGTAGGCACCGATCGCGCAGATCACCAGGATCACCGGAGCGATGATCGAGAAGGGGATGCGCAGGATCGCGGCGAACAGCGGCACGGTCGTCAGCACCAGGGCGAGGCCGACCACGTTGCCGAGATACATGGAGGCGATGAGGCCCCACACGAACTCGGACTGCTCGACGAACAGCATCGGACCCGGCTGCAGGCCCCAGATCAGCAGGCCGCCGAGCAGAACCGCGGCGGTCGGCGAACCGGGGACGCCCAGCGCCAGCATCGGCAGCAGGGCCGAGGTGCCGGCGGCGTGCGCGGCGGTCTCCGGCGCCACGACGCCCTCGATCTCGCCATTGCCGAAGTTCTTGCCGTTCTTCGACACGCGCTTGGCGATGCCGTAGGACATGAACGAGGCCGGGGTCGCGCCGGCGGGCGTGATGCCCATCCAGCAGCCGATGATGCAGGAGCGCAGCGAGGTCACCCAGAAGCGCGGCAGCGTCTTCCAGGTCTTCCACACCACCTTGGGATCGATCTTCGCCGCCTTGCCGCGGAACTCGAGCCCCTCTTCCATCGTCAGCAGGATTTCGCCGATGCCGAACAGGCCGATGACCGCGATGAGGAAGTCGAAGCCGTTGAGCAGCTCGGTGAAGCCGAAGGTCAGGCGCAGCTGGCCGGTCACCATGTCGAGGCCGACGCAGGCGAGGGCGAAGCCGATCATCATCGACACGACGGTCTTGGCCGGCGGCTCCTTGCTCATGCCCACGAAGGAGGCAAAGGCGAGGAAGTAGACCGCGAACTTCTCGGCCGGACCGAACTGGAGCGCGAACTGGGCGACCAGCGGCGCGATCAGCGTGATCATGATGATGGCGAAGAAGGCGCCGACGAAGGACGAGGTGAAGGCCGCGGTGAGTGCTTCACCCGCCCGCCCCGACCGCGCCATCGGGTGGCCGTCGAAGGTTGTCGCCACGGACCATGGTTCGCCTGGAATGTTGAACAGGACCGAGGTGATGGCGCCGCCGAACAGCGCGCCCCAGTAGATGCAGCTGAGCAGGATGATCGCCGAGGTCGGCGACATGGAGAAGGTGAGCGGCAGCAGGATCGCGACGCCGTTGGCGCCGCCGAGTCCCGGCAGCACGCCGATGATGACGCCGAGCAGGATGCCGATCACCATCAGGAGGATGTTGAACGGGTCGGCGGCTATCCCGAACCCGTGGTACAGATTGAGGAAATTGTCGAACATGGGCGCTGTCCTTGGTCAGAGTCCGAGCAATGCCTCGACCGGCCCCTTGGGGAGCGGGATGAGGAACCAGCGCTCAAGCGTGATGTAGAAGAAGATCGGCACGCCGAACGCCACGGCGAGCGACAGCGGGATGCCGTATTTGCCCAGCCACACCATGAAGACGAAGATGAGCAGGATCGACGGGACGTAGATGCCCAGCGCCGGCACCAGGGCGACATAGATGCAGGAGGGGACGAGAACCTTCAGCACCTGCCCGAGCTGGCTGTATTCGGCGAAGAGAGCCACCGGGTCCTCGCGATAGGCGGAGACCAGGTTCAGCACGCTGCAGCCGATGATGATGAGTCCGACATAGAAGGGAAAGAAGCCGGCCTGCGGTCCGCCGTCCCAGCCGGCGCCGACCCTGAGGCTTCCATAGACGACGATGAAGCCGAACAGCAGGGTCAGCAGCGCCGTGCCGAGTTCGACGGCACGCTGCTTGGGTCCCCCACCGCCGGCCCCTTGATGAGCCTGTTCCATCACGATTGTCTCCGAAAATCCGCGCAAAGGACCACCCGGCGGGACGAACCCGTCGGCGGTACGCTTGTCGCCAGCTCGCTCTATGTTTTCGTTGCTTTGCTTCGGGCCGCTCGGCGGGAAAGCGCGGCACCTGCCCGAAGGCACCGGCCCGAACTTCCCCGCCTCGATCCGCGGCTGACGTGATCCCTCCCGGGGGATCCGTTCCGTACGGCCGGCACCCGGCCGGCCTTCAGGTCATCGGGCTTGCGACATCGGTCGCCCGCCGATCAGTTGCCCGCGATGAAGCCGGCTTCCTGCATCAGGTCCTTGTGGTTGGCCTCGGCCTGCTCGATCCAGGCCTTGAACTCGTCGCCGGCCATGAAGGACTGGTTGAAGGCACCATCCTTCATGAGCTGCTTCCACTCGGGGGTCTCGCGGACCTTCTTGAACACGTCGACGAAGTAGGCGACCTGCTCGTCGCTCACGCCCGGGGGCATGAAGATGCCGCGGAGCATCAGGTATTCGACGTCCACACCGGCCGACTTACAGGTCGGGATCGAGGACCAGGACTGGTCGCCGAGGATCTTGTCGGTGTAGGGGAGCTGCTTCTCGTCGAACACGCACAGCGGACGCAGCTTGTCGCCACGCCACTGGGAGACCGCCTCGATCGGGTTGTTGACCGACGAGTTGATGTGGCCGCCCACGAGCTGCACGGCCACTTCGCCGCCGCCCTTGTACGGGATGTAGGTCAGCTTCTTGCCGACCGCCTTCTGGAAGGCGACGGTGATGATCTGGTCTTCCTGCTTGGAGCCGGTGCCACCCATCTTGAAGGTGCCGTCAGGCTTCGCCTTGATGGCGTCGACATATTCCTGGACGGTCTTGTAGGGCTCCTGGGCGTTCACCCACAGCACGAACTCGTCCAGCGCCAGCATCGCGACCGGGGTCAGGTCCTTCCAGTTGAAGGGAATGCCGGTGGCGAGCGGGGTGGTGAACAGGTTCGACAGCGTAATGACGATCTTGTGCGGATTGCCCTTGCTGCTCTTCACGTCGAGGAAGCCCTCGCCGCCGGCACCACCGGACTTGTTGATCACCACGAGCTGCGTCGGCATCAGGTCGTGCTTGGCGATGATGCCCTGAAGCGTGCGGGCCATCTGGTCGGCGCCGCCGCCGGTGCCGGCAGGGACGATGAACTCGACCGGCCGGGTGGGCTGCCAGGCCGCCGCCGCGGGCAGCATGGACATGGCCGTCATGCCGAGAGCGGTCACCGCTCCAAGTCCGAAGGCTTGCAAGTGTTTCATTGGCGTTTCCTTCCCAAAGGGTTTCGCGAATGGCCGGATCCTTTGTCCGCCGGCCTTTTTTGGGTCCTTCCGCAGAGCCTAGCCGCGAAAGCACCGCGATCTCCGGCAGTCTTTCTTGTGTCTCTCAGCCGGATATTCCGTGGAATAAGTTGTACCAAGATTAGCTTTAAGCCAAGCCCCTAATTCTAAAGAGAAATGGTGCGACGCAAGGTCAACGGGTATTACATATTCCAATAATTATGTATTTGGCATAACAGTTCTGGTATACGTTATAATTCATGCGGTGTGCGAGATATCTTATTAATTAAGCCATTGTCGGAGAACGTCTTTTCGGATGGCCAATCCGGTTTCCCTAACGTCGCCTGTCGCAGGGTGAAGGGCGGATCTCCCAAGGGCAGACGCCATTTAGGGAAGGCGAGGATTTCCTCTACGTCCTGTCGCCCTGCCCTGATTTTCACGCCATTCCCCCTAAATTTCGCCATTTTGCTGCGTTGCACAATATTTTTCTCGTCGCCGCAGGTGCTTCGCCGGCTGGCGGGGAAGCCCGAAGGGGCGATCATCCCATGGTCGTGCAACCGTGGGACAAACCTCCGTGCGGGGCGGGGCCATCCCCATCGCCGCGCGGAATCGTTTTTGCTAGGAATCGGCAAACGCGGGAGCATGCTGGCCGGGAGCCGACACCGGTCCAGCCATCGAGTTGCCGGACGCGAACTGATTTGGGAGACGCTGTTCAATGACCAGTCGCTTGATTCCGGTGGCTCCTTTCGTGCTCACCGTTTTCGGTGCCACGGGCGACCTGTCGCGGCGCAAGCTGCTGCCGGCCCTGTTCCACCGCGACATTGACGGGCAGATCCCCGACGACGCGGTGATCATCGGCGTCTCGCGCCGCCCGCTGAGCGACGAGGAATTCCGCAATTTCGCCCGCCAGGCCCTCGTCGACCATGTCGCCGAGAGCGACCTCGAAGGCGGCGCGCTGGAGCGGTTCCTCGGCCGCCTGTCCTACATCGCCGCCGATGCCGACGCCGATCCCGGCTGGCCCGAGCTCGCCCACCGGGTCTCGGGCCTCCCCGGCCACATCCCGGTCTACTATCTCGCCACGGCTCCGCACCTGTTCGGCCCGATCTGCGAGCGGCTGGGCAAGTTCGGCCTCGCCGATCACGGCCGGGTGGTGATCGAGAAGCCGATCGGCAAGGACCTCGAATCGGCTCTCAAGCTGAACGAGCAGGTCGGCAAGATCTTCCCCGAGGACCAGGTCTACCGCATCGACCACTACCTCGGTAAGGAGACGGTGCAGAACCTGATGGCGCTGCGCTTCGCCAACGCGCTGTTCGAGCCGCTGTGGAACAACGCCCATATCGACCATGTGCAGATCACGGTCGCCGAGGCGCTCGGGGTCGAGGACCGCGCGGGCTATTACGACACCGCCGGCGCCATGCGCGACATGGTGCAGAACCACATGCTGCAGCTCCTGTGCCTCGTCGCCATGGAGCCGCCCTCCTCGCTGGAGGCCGACGCGGTGCGCGACGAAAAGCTGAAGGTGCTGCGCGCGCTGAAGCCGATCGACGACCACAACATGGCGAGCGTCACCGTGCGCGGGCAGTACCGCGCCGGCGCCTCGGCCGGCGGCGCCGTGCCGGGCTATCTCGAGGAGCTCGGCTCCGAGCGCAGCGAGACCGAGACCTTCGTCGCCGTGAAGGCCGAGGTCGAGAACTGGCGCTGGGCCGGCGTGCCGTTCTATCTGCGCACCGGCAAGCGCCTCGCCTCGCGCGTGTCGGAGATCGTGGTCGGCTTCCGCCCGGTGCCGCATTCGGTGTTCGGCGACGCGGTCGGCGCCATCGTCCCGAACCGGCTCGTCATCCGCCTGCAGCCGGACGAGGGCGTCAAGCTGTGGCTGATGATCAAGGACCCCGGCCCGGGCGGCATCCGCCTCACCCACGTGCCGCTCGACATGAGCTTCGCCAAGGCGTTCAAGGTCCGCAACCCGGACGCCTATGAGCGCCTGCTGCTCGACGTGGTGCGCGGCAACCAGACCCTGTTCATGCGCCGCGACGAGGTCGAGGCGGCCTGGCGCTGGGTTGACCCGATCCTCAGCGCCTGGCGCGGCGCCAAGGACCCGCCGCGGCCCTACACCGCCGGCACCTGGGGCCCTTCCGCCGCCATCGCGCTGATCGAGCGCGACGGACGCACCTGGCTTGAGGACGGCGCCTGAGCGGCGCCGCCCGGAAAGCCAGCGCCGGCAGGCGGGCTGACCTGCGGGCGGGCTGAGCTGCAGGCGGGCTGGCTTGCAGGCGGGCTGACATGGCGCGGCAGGCGCCCGGTTCTGGAACGGCGCCCTGCCGGCTGCGCCGAGGTTTGGAGATGGTCGTGAGCCACACGCTGCACGAATTCGCCGACGGCGCCGCCGTCGCGAAGGCCCTTGCGGACTATGTCGCCGCCGCCCTCGCCGCGCGCGTCGAGCGCGACGGCCTGGCGAGCCTAGCCCTGTCGGGCGGGCGCACCCCCACGCGCTTCTTCGAGGAGCTCTCAACCCGCGACCTGCCCTGGGACAAGATCGGCGTCACGCTGGTCGACGAGCGCTGGGTGCGCGAGACCTCCGACCGCTCCAATGCCCGGCTCGTGCGCCAGCACCTCCTGAAGGGCAAGGCGGCGGCGGCGCGCTTCATCCCGCTCGCCAACGACGCGCCGAGCCCCGAGGCGGGGCTGTTCGCCGTCAATGAATCGCTGGAGGAGCTCTCCTGGCCGCTCGCCTGCGCCGTGCTCGGCATGGGCGACGACGGCCACACCGCCTCCTTCTTCCCGGGCGGGGATCATCTGGAGGAGGCGCTCGACCCCGAGGGGACGCTCGGTCTCATCCCGATGCACGCGGAAGGCGCCGGCGAGCCGCGCATCACCCTCACCCTGCCGGTGCTGCTGGCGGCGGATGCGCTGGCGCTCCATATCGAGGGCGCGGCCAAGCGTCCGGTGCTGGAGAAGGCGCTCGGCGAGGGCCCTGCGACCGACATGCCGATCCGCGCCGTGCTGCGGGCCGAGCGCCCGCTGGACATCTTCTGGGCCCCGTAGCCTCGCCGCGCGAGGCGCCACGCCCGACCGCGGTGCCGCCGGGGCACCGCCCGAGCCGACCCGGCCGGCACCCGCCGGCCGATGACGATCTTGAGGAGAGCAGCATGGTCGACGCCGTCATTCCGTCCAGCGTCAATGCCCGCCTTGGCGAGGTGACCGAGCGCGTCGCCCGGCGCTCGCAGGACAGCCGCGCCCGCTATCTCGACCGCATCGCCGACGCCGCGCGCAAGCAGCCGGTGCGCCAGCAGCTCGGCTGCGCCAACCAGGCGCACGGCTTCGCCGCCTGCGGCCCGGCCGACAAGGAGATGCTGCGCGAGGGCGAGGGCGCCAACCTCGCCATCGTCACCGCCTATAACGACATGCTCTCGGCCCACCAGCCCTATGAGCGCTTCCCCGACCTGATCCGCGCCGCCGCGCGCGCGGCCGGCGGCGTGGCGCAGGTCGCCGGCGGCGTGCCGGCCATGTGCGACGGCGTCACCCAGGGCGAGGCCGGCATGGAGCTGTCGCTGTTCTCGCGCGACGTGATCGCGCTTTCCACCGCGGTCGCGCTCTCGCACCAGACCTTCGACGCGGTGGTCTATATGGGCATCTGCGACAAGATCGTGCCCGGCCTCGTCATCGGCGCGCTCAGCTTCGGCCACCTGCCGGCGGTGTTCATCCCCTCCGGGCCGATGACCTCGGGCCTGCCCAATGACGAGAAGGCCAAGATCCGCCAGCTTTTCGCCGAAGGGAAGGTGGGCCGCGACGCGCTGCTCGAGGCCGAGAGCCAGTCCTATCACGGGCCGGGAACCTGCACCTTCTACGGCACCGCCAACACCAACCAGATGATGATGGAGATCATGGGCCTGCACCTGCCCGGCGCCTCCTTCGTCAATCCCAACACGCCGCTGCGCGACGCGCTGACCACCGCCGCCGCCGAACGCGCCATGGCGATCACCGCGCTCGGCAACGACTACGTGCCGGTCGGGCGGATGCTGGACGAGCGGGTGTTCGTGAACGGCATCGTCGGCCTGCACGCCACCGGCGGCTCCACCAACCACACGCTGCACGTCGTCGCCATGGCGGCGGCGGCCGGCATCCAGCTGAGCTGGGACGACTTCTCCGACCTCGCCGAGATCACGCCGCTGCTGTGCCGCGTCTATCCCAACGGCAAGGCCGACGTGAACCATTTCCACGCCGCCGGCGGCATGGGCTTCATCATTCGCGAGCTGCTCGGCGACGGGCTGCTGCATCGCGACGTCGAGACGGTGTGGGGCGGCGGGCTCGGCGCCTATACGCAGGAGCCGGCCCTCGCGGCGGACGGCGCGCTCACCTGGCGCGACGGCGCCCGCACCAGCGGCGACGAGGCGGTGCTGCGCGGCGCCGCCGCCCCGTTCCAGCCGACCGGCGGGCTCCGGCTGCTCTCGGGCGATCTCGGCCGCGCCGTCATCAAGACCTCGGCCATCGCGACCGAGCGCCACATCATCGAGGCGCCGGCGCGGGTGTTCCACAGCCAGGAGGAGCTGCAGGCCGCCTTCAAGGCCGGCGACCTCAAGGGCGACTTCGTCGCCGTGGTGCGCTTCCAGGGGCCGAAGGCGAACGGCATGCCCGAGCTGCACAAGCTGATGCCTCCGCTCGGCGTGCTGCAGGACCGCGGCAACAAGGTCGCGCTGGTGACGGACGGGCGCCTGTCCGGCGCCTCCGGCAAGGTGCCGGCGGCGATCCACGTCACCCCCGAGGCGGCCGATGGCGGGCCGATCGCGCTGATTCGCAATGGCGATATGATCCGCCTCGACGCGGTGGCCGGCACCCTCACCGTTCTGGTCGACCCCGAAGTGTGGGCGGAGCGGGCGCCGACCCCGGCCGACCTGTCGGCCTCGCATGTCGGCGTCGGGCGCGAGCTGTTCGCCTCCTTCCGCGCGGCGGTGGGCACGGCCGACACCGGCGCCACCATCTTCGCCATGCAGTGAGGCGCGCGCCCCGCGCCCGCTAGAGCACCGGGCCGATCTTGCCGAGCGGGATCATGCCGAGCGTGACCTGCCCGCGGCGGAAGGCGAAGCGGAAGCCGGAGGCGGGGGCGCCGTCGATGGTGGTGGGCGAGCCCATCGCCATCATGGCCGGCGCCAGGTTCACCATGAAGTCGGGCATCAGCCCCGCGCTCGACAGCGCCCCGAACAGGGCCGGCGCATTGGCGAGCGAGAGGTCGAGCGTGCCGTCGAGCCGGCGATGCGAGTCGAGCCCGAGCTCGCCGCTCGCGCTGATCACCCCGCCGGCGGCGCTGAGCTGGGCCTCGAGCAGCTTCACCCGGCCGCCCGCGGCCTGCCACAGATTGATGCGCTCGAGCGGCGGCATGGCGCGGAAATCGGGCACCTGCGTCACCGTCGCCTGCATCTCGCCATCCACTTCCGGCCCCGCCGCGCCGGCGATGAACAGGCCCTTCGCGCCCTTCACCGCGGTGGCGATGTCGAGCGTGCTGTCGGCCTCGCCCGGATGGTGGCGCACATGCAGCACCGCCTCGCGCGCGGTGAGCACGGTCGTGCCCTGGGTGGTCAGCGTGTAGTCCTTGGCCAGCATCGAGACCCGCTCCGGCCGCCCGCCGCTGCCGACGCCGCTGAGCTGCAGCAGCGACCAGTCGGCGATCGCCTCGCGCCCGGTCGCCGCCTCGGTGAGCTTCGCCGGGCCCTGGAACTCAGCGATGATGTGGCCGGGGTCCCAGACCTGCGCCACCGCATGGGCGCGCACGGCGGTGGCGGTCCATTTGTCGATGCCGGCGAACTCAACGGTCGGCTGGTCGCAGATCAGCTCGAAGCGGAACGGGAAGCCGCCGATCTGCCGGTTGGCGCAGCTCCAGGTCCGCCCCTGTACCGCCTCCGCCGCGATCCAGGCGTCGACCTCCTTGTCGACCCGGCCCGAGGCGTAGAACCACACCCCGCACCAGCCGAGCGCCAGCAATAGCAGCAGCGCCACCGGCAGCGTGATCAGCCAGCGCCGGTGGGAGCGGGGCGCGCTCGCGGGCGGCGGCGTCTCGCCGGTCGGGGCGGCCGGATCGGAGGGGACGTCGGGAAGGCTCATCGGCAGACTCCAGCGGGACGCGGGCGGCGGGCACATTCCTATGCCGGTGCGGCGCGCATATGGCGTGGCGGGACCGCCCCCGGGGCCGGCGCATGGACCGCGCGGCGCCCGTGGACGGATCGTGGACCGGCGGAGCGCAGCCGGGCATCGTGCCTCCCGCCCGGCGTGCCGCGCGGCATCTTGCGCGCGATGGCCGGCTCGTGCGACGGCAGGGCTGCGTTTCCTTATCGAAGCCCTTAACCCGATTTCGGTCCCGCCGCCATGGACGTCATCCTTCCCGCTACCATCGACCCCGCCGGTGCGGCAGGCCCGGGCGCGGGCGAGCTGTGGGTGTTCGGCTACGGCTCGCTGATGTGGAACCCGGGCTTCGACTTCGAGGAGCGGGTGACCGGCAAGCTGATCGGTGCCCACCGCTCCTTCTGCGTGCTCTCGGTGCACTGGCGCGGCACGCCGGAAAAGCCGGGCCTGGTGCTCGGCCTCGACCGCGGCGGGGCCTGCGTCGGCATCGCCTTCCGCGTCGCGGCGGCCAAGGCAGAGGCGACGCTCGCCTATCTGCGCGAGCGCGAGCAGGTGACCAACATCTATCGCGAGGCGGTGCGCCGGGTCTGGCTGAAGGACGGCAGCGCGCGCACCGTTCCCGCCGTCGCCTTCCTGGTCGATCGCGGCCATACCCAGTATGCGGGCCGGCTGAGCCCGGACGAGCGCCTGCACCTGATCCGCCAGGGCCACGGCGTGGGCGGGCCGAACACCGACTATGTCAGCGCCACCGCGCGCCACCTCGCCGAGCTCGGCATCCGGGACGCGGAGATCGACTGGCTGACGCAGCGGCTGTGAGCCGCGCGGGCGCAATCGGACCGGTACCGAAACGATCCCTCGGCTCCCTGCGCCGCCATCCCGCCATGCGCCGCGTCGCAGCGGCGCAGGCGTGAGGACGGCGCGGGTCGGAAGCGAGCACGTCAGGGGGACGTGCTCAGGACGGCGCGAGCGACCCGCTCTCGGTCTCGGGCAGGATGCGCAGATGGATCTCCTGCGCGCCCATGACCCGGGCCATCAGCCGGGCCTTGGCCCCGGCCGGACCCGACCATAGCGGAACGCAGCGCCCGTTCTCCGAGCGCACCGCCATCGCCACCGCATCCGGATAGTCCGGCGCGTCCTCGACGGGATAGACCGAATAGACCTGCCGACGCCCGTCCGGACCGCGCCAGAGCCGGAAGCGGCGCGCCAGCAGCGTGTCCGCCGCGCGCAGCGGGCCGTCGTCGGTGAGCGAATCGCCATAAGTGATGTCGTGTGTCATCATGGGAACAAATCTAGAACATCTGTGGATGACGTCAATGCGCCAGAATGGTTTCATTGAAGTGAATCCGCGATGCCGCCGATTGTTCCCGCCCGCCGGTTGCGACCGCGCGCTTCAGGACCGCGAGATGCCGGACTGCGGCGCCAGCGCCGGCCAGGAGCGCACGCCGAGCCAGGTGCCGACGAACTTCACATATTCGCCGAACAGCAGCCGCGCGCTCGCCAGCGTGCTGCGCAGGCCCTTCTCCTCGTCCTCGCGCGCCACCACCGGGAACGGCACCAGCTCGATGTCCGGCATCGCCCGGCGAAGCTCCACCAGCGCGCGCGGCATGTGCCAGGAGGAGGTGACGACGAGCAGCGAGTGGAAGCCGCGCTCGCGCGCCCATTGCGCGGTCTCGATGGCATTGCCGCGCGTGTTCAGCGCCGAGCGGCCGAGCTCGACGCAGCATTTGAGCACGTCGTCGGGCACCTGCGCGGCACGGCCGATCTCGGTCAGCGTGGTGCTGGGGTGGACCCCGGTGATGAGCAGGCGCTGGCCGCGGTGCTGGGCGAGCAGGATCGTCGCGTCGGGAATGCGCTCCGCCCCGCCGGTGAGCACGACGATGCCGTCGGCGCTGCGGGTCGGCTGCGCTTCCCGGCCCTGCAGGCTGGCGACGAACAGGGCGAAGCCGGCCAGCACCGACACCAGCGCCGCGACCACGAGCACCAGCGCGGCGCGGACGAGGCGCCGGACGCGCCGCAGCGGGGCCTGCGTGCCGGCGGGATCGTGAGGGTCGGTGCGGGACACGAAGGCGTCGCCTAGCTGATGCCGCGCAGGGTGCGGAACACCGTCACCCGCGAGGTGATCGCCGTCACCAGCGCCACCAGCACGGCGACACCGAGAATGCCGCCATAGCCGCGCGGGTCGAGCCGCATGGCGCCGATCAGCGTATCGGCCGGGTCGCCCGCGGCAAGCCAGCCCGGCAGGGTCGAACCGAGGAAGAACAGCGCCATCGCCGCGCCGCCGCCGATCGCGCCGCCCTTGAAGCCGATGGTGAGGAAGTGGTGCTGGAACTCGCGGGCGATGAAGGTGTCGCGCGCGCCGATGAAATGCAGCACCTCGACGATGCCGCGCGCCGCGTCCACCGCCGCGCGGGTCGCGAACACCACGCAAAGCACCGTCGCCGCCCCCACCAGCGCCAGTATGGCGAGGCCGATCACCACCACCGTACGCGCGGTGGAGGAAAGCCGCTCAGTCCATTGCCGGTGGTCGTCGAGGCTGGCCGAGGGCACCTCGTTCGCGAGGCTGGCGCGCAGGTCGGCGATGGTCTGGCGCCCGGCATCCGGGCCGAGCGTCACCACCACGAGGCGCGGCACCGGCAGGTTCGACACGTCGAGCCCGGAGCCGAGCCAGGGCTCCAGCAGGTCGGCGGTCTCGCGCTCGTCGAGCGCGCGCGCGTCGGCGATGCCGGGCGTCTGCCGGGCGAGCGCGACGGCGCGGCTCAGCGCGGCGGGCACGTCGAGCCCGTCGCCGGGCTTGATCTCGATCGTGGTCTCGCGGGCTATGTCGGAGGTCCAGTCGGCGGCGACCGTGCGCACGGCGGCGACGCTGCCGATGGTGATGCCGGCGAGGAAGGTCATGATCGCCACCACCGCCACCAGCGCATTGGCGGTAACGCTGGCGCGCGGCACGATCGAGCGGCCGGAGCGGGGATGCTCGTCCGGGTGTGCGTCGGCGCGGCGCAGGCGCAGCCGCAGGGCGCGGAGCGGGGTGTCGGGCTGTTGTGGGGAGGTCGCCTCAATCATAGACCGTCAATCGTCCCTGGTGGATGACCAGCCGGCGCGCGTCGAACTGGTCCATCAGCGCGATGTCGTGGGTGGCGATGAGCACGGAGGTGCCGCTCTTGTGCAGCTCGAGGAACAGCCGCATCAGCCGCCGGGCGAGGCCGGGATCGACATTGCCGGTGGGCTCGTCCGCCAGCAGGATCTCCGGCCGGCTGATCAGCGCGCGGGCGATGGCGGCGCGCTGCTTCTCGCCGCCCGACAGCACCGGCGGCAGCACGTGCATGCGCTCGCCAAGGCCCACCCATTGCAGCAGCTCCTGCACCTCGGCGCGATAGCCCGCCTCCTCGCGCTCCTGCACGCGCAGCGGCAGCGCCACATTTTCATAGGTAGTGAGGTGGTCGAGCAAGCGGAAATCCTGGAACACGATGCCGATGCGCCGGCGCATCGACGCCGTTTCATCGGGGGCGAGTTTGGCCGCATCGCGGCCGAACATGTTGATCAGCCCGCGCGTGGGGCGCAGCGACAGGAACATCAGCCGCAGCAGCGTGGTCTTTCCCGCGCCCGAGGGGCCGGTGAGGAACTGGAACGAGTGCGGCGGAATGCCGAAGGTGACGTCGCGCAGCACTTCCGGGCCCATGCCGTAGCGCAAACCGACATTCTCGAAACGAACCAAGGCTGTTCCCCAAGGATGGCCTGCGGCGGGGCGCTGCCGGCACGCGGTCGGCAGCACGGCGATTCACTCTGCTCGCGGCTTCTAACATAGCCTGCCCAAGGCGCGACAAAAGCGGGCGCGCAAAAGAGCGGCAACTGGACGGCGCGACATCGGCCGGTCATGGTGCCCGGCAAAAGCGCGGTCCGGAATCGGGCCGCCCATGCCGACGGGGAGAAAGATGAGCGACAAGACCGACCGTCCTGCTGGCACGCCCGCCGAATCCGCCGCCTCTGCGGCCGGCTCATCCACCGAGGCCGCCCATATCGAGGTGCTGTTCGACGCCGAGACCATCGCCGCGCGCAACCGCGAGCTGGCGGCCGAGATCGTGGCAGCGAAGCCTGAGAAGCTGGTGGTGATCGCGGTGCTGAAGGGCAGCTTCGTGTTCGCCGCCGACCTCATCCGCGCCATGCATGCCGCCGGGCTGGCGCCGGAGGTAGAGTTCATCACCCTGTCGAGCTACCGCGACGCGCGGGTCTCCTCCGGCCAGGTCACGGTGCTGCGCGACATCGACAGCGACGTGCGCGGGCGCGACGTGCTGCTGATCGACGACATCCTCGAATCGGGCCGCACGCTCGCCTTCGCCAAGGACCTGCTCGCCGCCCGCGGGGCGCGGCGGGTGATGGTGTGCGTGCTGCTGGAGAAGCCGCAGAAGCGGGCGGTGCAGGTGGACGCCGATTTCGTCGGCTTCGAGTGCCCGGACTATTTCGTGGTCGGCTACGGCATGGACGTCTCGCACGCCTACCGCCAGCTTCCCTTCATCGGCCACATCCCCGGCCAGGAAGGCTGACCCCCGCGCGCCGGCCCCGGTGACGCGCCAAGGGGCGGGCGACGCGGCGGGCGTTCGACGCGTGAAGGGGCGGGCATGGCGAACGCCGGGCGGATGCCGGGCATGCCCAGCCGAACCCCGCCGGCGCTCCGCGCGCTTCCCCGAGGCGCCGGACGGCCGGCCTCGCGGCGGCCGCCCATGCGGCCGGCACGCGCGACCGGTCAGAAGTCGTGCAGCAGCCTTTCGAGATAATCGAGCTCGAGGCGCGGGCGCGAGGGGTCGCTGAAGCGGCGGCGCAGCTCCTCCAGCACCTGTCGGGCGCGCTGCATGTCCATCTCGTCCGGCACCTTCACGGTGACGTCGTCGCCATAGTCGCGCGAGCGCAGCGGCCGGCCGAGCGGGTCGTTGCGCTCGGCCATCTCGCCGGAGGGACCGCCCGGCTGGCCGCCGGGGCCGCCCTCCTGCTGCTGCATCGCCTCGGCCATCTGCTGGGCACCGCGGCGCAGCGCCTGCAGCGCCTCGCTCTGGGCGTCGACGGCGCCGGTGCCGTCGCCCTGGCCGAGCGCCTCCTCGGCCTCGCGCATCGCCTGCTCGGCCTGGCCGAGGCCCGATTCGCCGGGCATGCCGCCCTGGCCGTTCTGTCCCTGCTGCCCTTGCTGGCCCTGTTCGCCCTGCTGGCCCTCGCCCTGCTGGCCGGGCTGGCGGCCGCGCATGGCCTGCTCCATCTTCTCGCGGAGCTGGCGGAGCTGCTCGCGAAGCTGCTCCTGGCTCTGGCGCAGGTCGCCGAACTGCTGGCCGTTCTGCCCCTGCTCGCCTTGCTGGCCTTGCTGGCCCTGCTGGCCGTTCTCGCCCTGCTGACCCTGCTGGCCCTGCTTGAAGGTGCGGTCGCGCAGCTGCTGCTGGCGGCGGATCATGTCGCCGAGCTGGTCCATCGCCTGCGACATCTGGCTCTGGCCGCGGCGCTGCTGCTGGCGGCCGGCCTGCAGGCCGTTGAGCATGTTCTGCAGCTCGCTCAGCATCTGCCGCGCCGCGTCGCGCGCCCCGTTACGGGCCATCTGCTCGATGCGGTCGAGCATCTTCTGCAGGTCCTGCGGGCGCACGAAGCGGGTGTTGGGGTCCATCGGCTGGGAGCTGTCGGCCTGGTCGCGATTGCGCATCGCCTCCTTGGCCAGCTCCTGCATAAACTTCTGCATCGCCTGGCGCAGCTCGTCGGTCAGGCGCTTGATGTCGTCGTCGCTGGCGTTGTTCTCGAGCGCGTTCTGCAGCGCCTGCTGGGCGTCGCGCAGGCGCTTCTCGACATCGGACAGGTCGCCGTCCTCGATCCGGATCGCGACCTCCCACAGATAGTCGACCACCCCGCGCAGTTCGTCGTCGGTCTTCGCGTTGACGAGCCGCCAGTAGGCCGTGCGCAGGCCCATATACTGCGAAGCGTCGGGGGTGAAGCGGTCGGGCGCGATGGCGAGGCCGTCGAGCGCCGCCTCCACCCGCTCGCGCTGGTTGGCGTCGAGGGCGAGGCGGCTGCGCTCGTCGATCAGCGCGCGGGCGAGCGGGTTGGTGAACAGCCGCTCCGGCAGCACGAAGCGGCGCGGGCGCGACATGCCGACATTGCCGGCCTGGTCGCGCGCGGTCAGCGTCATGGTCACGCGGGTGCCGGCCCACGGGCTCTCGGTGAGGTCGCGCGTGGTCTGCCCGGTGGCGACCTTGCCGCGCCCGCCCGAGAGCGGCAGCGGGAAGTTCGGCGGGCCGACCAGCACGCGCGCGGCGGGCTTCGCCGGCGCGTTGCTCAGCGCATGCAGCGGCGGGGCGGGCGGCACGGCGGCGAAGGTCGCCTCGGCGGCGGCGACGCCGTAATCGTCCTCGGCCTTGTAGGCGAGGATCAGCCCGGTGCGGCCGGAGGCCTGCGGCTCGCGGGTGAGCTCGATGCTCGGCGGCTCGTCCGGCACGGCACGGAAGTGCCAGGCGACGACGCGCCCGTCCGGCCCGGTAATGCGCGCCGAGCCGTCGGCCTTGATGAGGAAGTGATGCTCGTTGGCGGCCGTGCGGCCGCTGCCGGACGAGGAGGTCGACGTCGAGGACGAGGATGCCGTCGCGGTGCCGGCGGTCGCAGCATTCGGGCCCTTGCCGGTCGCGTCCGCCGCCTTCTCTTCGCCCGTCTTCCCGTCGGTCTTCTCTTCGGCCTTGGCCTCTTCCGCCGGGGCGATGCCGCCCTCGACGCTGGGCCGGGCGGTTATCGGGCCGGTCACCCGCACCACCAGCTCGCTGCCCGCCGGCACCGTGAGCGCGGCGGCGTCATAGGACGGGGTGGAGGGGTCGGACGGCGCCTCGGCGGCGCTGGCGGCATTGGCGTTCTGCGCGACGTCGAGCGAGCGCAGCCCCGGCAGCATCACCGGCGGGCGCGCCGTGTAGCCTGGCGGCGTGACCCAGGCGTCGATGCGGTAGGGCACCGGCGGCACCGGCGTCTGCCAGTCGAAGGCCGCCGAGATGCGCCGGAGATGGTCTCCCGGCGCCATGAAGAAGGTGGCGACCACGCCCAGCAGCACCAGCGCCCGCACGGCGCGCCCGTCGATCGCGGCAAGGCGCGGCGAGGGCAGGCCGGCCCTGAGGCTGCCGAGCTGGTTCGAGGCGCGCGTCACATGGGCCCGCCACAGCGCGGCGCCCACGGGATCGTCCGGCCGGGTGGCGAGGTGGTCCGCCAGCGCGGTGACCGGGCGATGCGGCAGCCGGCTGGTGCGGTCGAGCCGGGCCAGCGTCTCGGCGGCCGAGGGCGGGCGGATGCGGAATAGGGGAATGAGCGCGGCGAGGACGAGCAGCGCGAAGGGCACGAGCAGCGCCATGCGCCAGAGCGGCGTCAGCGCCACCCACAGGCCGAGCCAGGAGGCGATGAGGAACACGCCCAGCGCCGCCGCCACGGCCGCGATGGCCGGCCAGCTGCGCTCCCACAGGATCGCGGCATAGGCGCGCTGCTGCGCCGCGTCCATGCGCTTCTCGGCGCGGCGGATCGCGGCGCGCACCCGATCCTCGGCCCGCATGTCGCCGCCGGTTTCCGACTGTCCTTCCGGTGCCGCCGTCACGCGATCGTCCTCCGACCCTGAACCGCACACCAGCCCCAACGTCAGCTTAGCATGCGCAGCGAGGGGCGCCAGCCCTGCCGCTTTCGCGGGCGCGCCCAATCGATAATCAGATCGTGACCGCCCGGCGCGGCAAATGTGGCGGCCGGCAGCGGCGTCAGGCGAGCCACCCGGGCAGGTGGTCGAGCGCGATCAGCGCATCGGCGTCGAGGCGCGGGCGCACCAGCGCGAACTGCCCGCCCTTCACCAGAACCTCGGGCACCAGCGGGCGGGTATTGTAGGTCGAGGCCTGCACCGCGCCATAGGCGCCGGCGGTCATCACCGCGACGATGTCGCCGCTGCGCAGCGCCGGCAGCCGCCGCCCCAGCGCCAGGAAATCGCCGGATTCGCACACCGGCCCGACCACATCCGCGACCATCTGCCCCTGCCCCTCTACCGGCGCGCGCACGGGCAAAATTTCGTGATGAGCGTCGTAGAGGGTGGGACGGATGAGATCGTTCATCGCCGCGTCGACGATGACGAAGTGCTTGCCCTCGCCTTCCTTCACATAGAGCACGCGGGTCAGCAGGATGCCGGCATTGGCGACCAGCATGCGGCCGATCTCGAACACCAGGCCGAGGCCGAGATTGTGCGTATGGCGCTTCACCAGCGCCGCATAGGCGGCCGGCAGCGGCGGCTCGGGCTCGCCGGCGACATAGGGAACGCCGAGCCCGCCGCCGAGATCGAGATGGGTCAGCGGGTGGCCGTCCGCCAGCAGGTCGCGGGCGAGCTCGACGAGCAGCGCGGTGGCGTTGTCGAACGGGCCGAGATCGGTGATCTGGCTGCCGATATGCATGTCGACGCCGGTGATGCGGATGCCCGGCAGCGCCGCCGCATGGGCATAGACCTCGCGCGCCCGCGAGACCGGGATGCCGAATTTGTTCTCCGACTTGCCGGTCGAGATCTTGTGGTGGGTCCGGGCGTCGACGTCCGGATTGACGCGGATCGAGACCGGCGCGGCGACGCCGTGGCTGACCGCCACCTCGGAGAGGGTGAGCAGCTCCGGCTCGCTCTCGACGTTGAAACACATGATGCCGGCGTCGAGCGCGGCCGCGATCTCCTCGCGTGTCTTGCCGACGCCTGAGAACACGATCCGGTGCGGCGCCACCCCCGCCGCCAACGCCCGCTTCAGCTCGCCGCCGGAGACGATGTCGGCGCCGGCGCCGAGCCGGGCGAAGGTGCGGATCACGGCCTGGTTGGAATTGGCCTTCACCGCGTAGCACAGCGTGGTGTTCATGCCCTCGAACGCCTCGGTGAACACCCGGTGGTGTCGCTCCAGCGTCGCGCTCGAATAGACATAGGTCGGCGTGCCGACCGCCTGGGCGATGTCGGCGAGGTTCACATCCTCGGCGTGGAGGATGCCGTCGCGATAGGCGAAATGGTGCATGGCCGGGGCGCGCCGATCAGAGCAGGCCGTCGAGGATGAAGGGCTTGTCCGGCTTTATCGGCCCGGTGTCCTTGGGCATCTTGCCGTCCGGCCCGGGATGGCCCATCGGCGAATCCGGCGGCGGCTCCAGCGGGCCTTTGACGCCGCAGCCGCCGAGCGCCAGCGCCCCGCCGAGAACGAGCGCGGCGGCGAGGTATCGGGATGGGCGGGACAGGAGGCGGCGGGTCAAGGAAGGATCCTCGGGCTGGCGGCGAAGCGGGCGGCGGGACGGCGTCTGGCGCAACCTATAACGAGCCTCCGCCAAAGGCGAGCCCGCCCGCGCGCCCTCACGCATCGAGGCTCACGATCACCGGCACGTGGTCGGACGGACGCTCCCAGCCGCGCGCCTCGCGAAGCACGGTGAGCCCGGTGGCCGCCGGCGCCAGGGCGGGGCTCGCCCACACATGGTCGAGCCGGCGTCCGCGATTGGAGGCCGCCCAGTCGGCGGCGCGGTAGCTCCACCAGGTGAACAGCTTGTCCTGCGGCGGGATGAAGTTGCGCATCACGTCGACCCAGCCGCCCGCCGCCTGCAGCGCGCCGAGCTTCTCCACCTCGATCGGCGTGTGGCTGACCACGTCGAGAAGCTGCTTGTGGCTCCACACGTCGGTCTCGAGCGGCGCGATATTGAGGTCGCCGACCAGGATCGAGCGCGCGCCGGGCGCGAGCGGATGTAGCGCCTCCCAGGCGGTCGCCTCGTCGAGGAAGGCGAGCTTGTGGCGGAACTTCTCGTTGACCGCCGGGTCGGGAATGTCGCCGCCGGCCGGGATGTAGAAATTGTGGATCGTCAGCGGCGCGTCGAGCCCGGCCTCGCGGCCCAGCACCGCGCTGATGTGGCGCGCGTCGCCCATGTCGCAGAAACCCTGCCGGCTCACGCTTTCGAACGGTCGCTTCGAGAGGATGGCGACGCCGTGATAGCCCTTCTGGCCATGGATCGCCGCGTGCGGATAGCCGAACTTCGCCGCGTCCTTCAGCGGGAAGCGGTCGTCGGGCGTCTTGGTCTCCTGCAGGCAGATGACGTCCGGCTGGTGCTCGCGGGCGAGCTTGGCGACGAGCTCGATGCGCAGGCGCACCGAATTGATGTTCCAGGTGGCGATGGAGAGCGGCACGGAGGACGGGACCTTTGCGGACGCGGCATCAGGCGACCGCGATGGAGGAACAGGTTCCCCTCAATATCAATCCAGCGCGTCGGGATGAAGTGAGCGATGACCAGAGAATGTGGACCGTTTGAGCGAACATCCCGGATGGGCCACGCGATGCTCGAAATGTGCGCGCTGGCCGGTCGTCCCCTCCTTGTGGGCGCGGACGCGGCCATGGCATTCGCGGCACCGCATGCGTTCGGGACGATGACGCAGAGCGTCCTCTATGCCGATGCAAAGCCACGCACCGGCCTGCCAGACCTGGGCAATATCCGATTTCTCGTCGGTCATCCCGTCAGGCTGCCGGAATAACCGCCTCGGCATCAATCGCGGTTGATGACGAACAGCATCGGGTCGGGACGATCCGTGGTGTTGAGGTTCGAGACCGCGACCGTGGTGTCGTAGCCCTGCGGGTCGGTCACCGTCCACTGCTTGAGCTGCATGGTCTTGGCGTCGAACATGATCATCAGCCGGTAGGTGCCGACCATGGGCTGCTTCTCCTCCAGCACCACGGTGGCGAACACGTCGTCCTGGTAGACGCCGGTGACGTTGGCGTTGCGCGCGAGGTTGAAGTTCTCCGCCAGCAGGAAGCGCAGCGGCGTCGCCGAGAGCGGGGTGATGTCCTGCGTCTTCAGCCGCTTGTCGCGCACCGCCACCGAGCGCCCGTCGGCGACCAGCTCGATCGGGCTCGGCGGGTCGTATTCGAACAGCACGCGGCCGGGCTTGAGCAGGTAGAACTGGCCCTGGCGGCGGGTGCCGTCGGGGTCGACCTGCACGAAATTGCCGCTCATCGCCTTGAAGCTGTTGAAGTACTGGTTGATGCGCTGGACCGTGTTCGCCGCCGCGCCCTGGCCGGCGACGGTCGACATCTGGATGTTGGGGTCGGCGCCCGGCGCGGCGGCGGTCGCCTGGGCCTGAACCTGCGCCTTCGGCTTGGCCGGCGTGCTCTGCGCCATCACGGCCGCCGACGGCTTCTTCGGCGGGGCGAAGGGCGGGGGCACCTGCGCGTGCGCAGGCAGGCCCGCGGCGGCCAGCAGGCAGGAAACTGCGCAGGCGGTGAGCAAATGGCGCATGAGGCCCTCTCGCTGGCGCGCACGGCGCGAATCGTCGAAATCCATCGTCAAGGTCTTCTAGCCGGTAGCGGCCCGCTGTGGCGATCCTGTGGCCCGCACCGCCGGCATGGACGCAAGGTCAGCCCGGCACCGGCCGGGCGGACGCAGCCTGCATGCGCGGCTGTCGGCACGCCATCAACGCTCGTCGGCACCGGTCGGTTCGATCAGGATCTCGCGCTTGCCGGCATGGTTGGCCGGGCCGACCAGCCCCTCATGCTCCATCCGCTCGACCAGCGAGGCGGCGCGGTTGTAGCCGATCTGCAGCCGGCGCTGGATGTAGGAGGTGGAGCACTTCTTGTCGCGCATCACCACCGCCACCGCCTGCGAATAGAGATCGCCTCCCTCCTCGCCGAAGGAGCCCTTGTCGAACACCGCGCCGTCCTCGCCCTCGCCGTCGAGGTCGGCCGTGACCTCCTCGACATAGTCGGGCGCGCCCTGCGTCTTCAGGTGGTCGACGATGCGCTCGACCTCCTGGTCGGAGACGAACGGGCCGTGGACGCGCGAGATGCGTCCGCCGCCGGCCATGTAGAGCATGTCGCCTTGGCCGAGCAGCTGCTCGGCGCCCATCTCGCCGAGGATGGTGCGCGAGTCGATCTTCGAGGTGACCTGGAAGGAGATGCGGGTCGGGAAGTTGGCCTTGATGGTGCCGGTGATGACGTCCACCGAGGGACGCTGCGTCGCCATGATGAGGTGGATGCCGGCGGCACGGGCCATCTGGGCGAGGCGCTGGATCGCGCCCTCGATCTCCTTGCCGGCGACCATCATCAGGTCGGCCATCTCGTCGACCACGATCACGATGTAGGGGAGCGGGGAGAGGTCCATCTCCTCGCGCTCGTAGATCGCCTCGCCGGTCTCGCGGTCGAAGCCGGTCTGCACCGTGCGCACGATCGTCTCGCCCTTCGCCATCGCCTCGATGACGCGGGCGTTGAAGCCGTCGATGTTGCGCACGCCGACCTTCGACATCTTCTTGTAGCGCTCCTCCATCTCGCGCACCGCCCATTTCAGGGCGACCACCGCCTTCTTCGGGTCGGTGACGACGGGGGTGAGGAGGTGCGGGATGCCCTCATAGGTCGAGAGTTCCAGCATCTTGGGGTCGATCATGATCAGGCGGCACTGCTCCGGCCGGTGCCGGTAGAGCAGGCTCAGGATCATGGTGTTGATGGCGACCGACTTGCCCGAGCCGGTGGTGCCGGCCACGAGCAGATGCGGCATGCGGGCGAGGTCGACGATGACGGGGTCGCCGCCAATGGTCTTGCCGAGCGCGATGGGCAGCTTGTAGGCGGCCTCGCCGAGGTCCTTGGAGGACAGGATCTCGCGCAGCAGCACCTTGTCGCGCTTGGGGTTGGGCAGCTCGATGCCGATCGCGTTCTTGCCCGGGATCACCGCCACGCGCGCGGAGATCGCGCTCATCGAGCGGGCGATGTCGTCCGACAGGCCGATGACGCGGCTCGACTTGATGCCGGGCGCCGGCTCCAGCTCGTAGAGCGTGACCACCGGGCCGGGACGCGCATTGACGATGGCGCCGCGCACGCCGAAATCCTCCAGCACCCCCTCGAGGTCGCGGGCATTGTCGTCCAGCACATCGCGGGGCAGGGCGGGGCCGGCGCGGCCGGCCGGTGCGGTGAGCAGGTCGAGCCCCGGCGGCTGGTAGCGCCGGCGCGCCTCCTCCGCCATGGCGCGCCCGCCCTTGATCGAGCGCAGCGGCGGGCGGCGCTTCGAGCGGCTCGGCGGCGGCGCAGGCGGCTCCTCCTCGTCCTCGTCGAACGGCGTGTCGTCGGAAGCGTAGCCGGCAAACTCCTCCTCGTCCTCGATATCGGCGGCACCGAAGCTCGGCTCCATCCGGCCGCCGCGCGCAAAGCCTTCCTCCTCCTCGTCGAGGCCGGACAGGCCGCGCAGCCGGGCGGAGATGCCCGGGCGGGACGCGCCATAGGTGCGGCGGGCGCGGGCCGGCATCAGCCGGGCCTTCAGCGACAGCAGCCAATGGGTCGCCATGCCGAGCGCGACCCCGAAGCGGCCTGTCTCCTCGTCTCCCTCGTCATCGTCATCGGCCTCGAAGACGTCCTCGTCCTCTAGCCCGGCCGGCGCCTTCAGCCCGATGCCGACCGCGATCGGCAATCCGATCACGGCGCCGAACAGGCAGATCCCGCCGACCACCGCGTAGTCGAAGCCGCTGAGCCAGGTGGAGCGCAGCGCGTCCGGCACGGCAAGCACCGCCTCGCCCATCACCCCGCCGAGCCCGCTCGGCAGCGGCCACGCCCCGAAACGCGGCAGGCAGGCAGCGAAGCCGGCGGCGCAGACGACGCCGACGATGCCGGCGACGAGCCGCGCCCGTCCCCGGCGCGGGCGGCGATGGGTCAGGATCAGCCAGCCCCAGATGCCCATCGGCAATACCACCGCCACCGCGGCGACGCCGAAGAGCTGCATCAGCAGGTCGGCGATCGCCGCGCCCGGCAGGCCGAGCAGGTTGGCCGGCGCCGAATCGCTCGAGCGCGAGAGGCTCGGATCGTTGACCGACCAGGTCGCGAGCGCGACGAACAGCAGCGCGCAGACCACGAGCAGCACGAGGCCCGCCAGCTCGGCGAGCCGCCGGCGCAGCGCGCCGCGCACCTCCTCGGGCAGGAAGGCGCCCATGCGGGCGAGGGATCGGCGATCGGCCGCCGAGGGCTCACGCGCCGCGCGGCGGGCGGCCCGCGCCCCGGCGCTGCCGCCCGATTTGCCCAATGCCGGTTTGCCCGGCGCCTTGCCGCCGAGCTTGGCCGACGCGCCGGCGCCCTTGCCGGAAGCCGTCCGCGAGGCGGAGGCGCGTCCGGGACGGGCGCTGACGCTCTCGTCCCGTGGCGTCCGCATGGTCTGTGCCTGCCGCCCCATACTTCCCCCTTCGCGTCGTCAGCTCAGCCCCGCCAGGAGGCGTGGCAGCGCCGCCTGCGTGGTCTCGACATCCTGCACCAGCGCGATGCGCAGATAGTTCTCGCCGGGATTGCGGCCCTGCGCGTCGCTGCGGCACAGATAGCCGCCCGGCACGGTGCGCAGGCCCTCGCGCTCCCACAGCCGGCGCGCCGCTTCTTCGCCGCCGCCGGCCGAAGCCACGTCGAGCCACAGGAAGAAGCCGCCATCGGGCCGCTCATAGCCGAAGCGGCCGGCGAGCACGCGGTCGGCGATGTCGAACTTGGCGCGGTAGAGGTCGCGGCTCGCGCTCACATGCGCCTCGTCCGCCAGCGCGGCGATGGCGACGTGCTGCAGCGGCTCGGGCACCTGCGGCGCGGCGACGTTGCGGAACTCGGCGAAGGCGGCCATGAAGGCCGCGTCCCCGGCGCAGAAGCCCACCCGGAGACCGGGCAGGCTGGAGCGCTTCGACAGCGAGTTGAAGGCAACCACGCCGGCATGGTCCGGCCCCGACACTTCCAGTATGCCGGTGGGCGGCGCGTCGCCGAGCCAGATCTCGGAATAGCATTCGTCCGCGAACACCATCACCTCATGGGCGCGGCACAGCGCGACCAGCCGCTCCAGATAGGCACGCGGGGCGATGGTGCCCTGCGGATTGGCGGGCGAGGCGAAATAGAGTGCGATGGCGCGGCCCATCAGCTCGGGTGTCAGCGCGTCGAGGTCCGGCAGCCAGCCGCCCCCGGCGGGCAGCGGCAGGGCGAAGCTCTCGCAGCCCGCCGCCTCCGCCCCGGCGCCATAGGCGGCGTAGAACGGGTTGGGCAGCAGCACCAGCGGCGCGCCGCCGGCGAGGCGCGCGAGCTTGGCGGGCGAGGCGAGGCGGCGCGCCATCGTCGCCGCGAAGAACAGGCCCTCGCGCGAGCCGTTGAGCACCAGCACCTCGCGCTCCGGGTCGAGCGGGCGGGAAAGCGCGTAGCGCCGCCCGAACCAGTCGGCGGCGGCAGCGCGGAACTCGGGCAGGCCCTTGCCGGCGGGATAGCGCCCGAAACCGTCGAGATGGCCGGCCAGCACCGACCCGACGAAGTCCGGCATGGCATGGCGCGGCTCGCCCACCGCCAGGCTCAGCGCCGGCTTGCCCGGCGTCAGCCCGGCGAGCAGCTCGGTGAGCCGCACGAAGGGCGAGCGCGCGGCCGGGCCCGGATCGGGCGCCGCGGAGGGGGCGGGCTGGAGGGCTGGCTCTGACACTCGGAACGATCTCGCCATGTCCGCACGGAGCGGGGTTCGCCCGCACCATAGCGGGGCTGCGGTAAAGGCGCCCTTAACCATGGACGAACGATGGCAGGCGAGGCGGCAGGTGGGGACGACGGCGTGGCGCGGCGCGGAGGGATCAGTCTAAGCGCACGGCGCCGGGACGCCATCACCCCGTACGAACGCCGCCGGGCAGGCCGTCGGCCGGGAGCGGCGATCCGGGCCGGGCAAACGGGCGCGCGCGGGCGCCTTGGCGGATCGGCATGAAAGCCGGGCCGGGAGCCTCAAACGGGGCGGCTGCACGGCCAGCCCGGCAGATCCAGACCTTCCGCAACCCGCCGGTGACGGCGCGTCCCGCGACCGGCGGTGCCGCGAGTTGTCCCAGCAATGAATCGGCAGCAGGTTTCGCACCGGCCCCCGCAATGAAAAAGACCCCGGCACGAGACCGGGGCCTTGAGGCAGCGGGAAGCTGCGGCGTTCGGAAGGGCCGGGCGCGGCGGACCGCGCCCGGAAGTCGCTCAGCTGTGGTAGGCGCGCTCGCCGTGCTCGACGATGTCGAGACCCTCGCGCTCGCGCTCCACCGAGGGACGCAGGCCGACGACGATGTTCACGATCCAGTAGAGGATCGCCGACAGCACGCCGCACCACACGATGGTGGTGGCGACCGCCTGGATCTGGACCCACACCTGGTGGCCCATCTCGTAGCCGTCGATGCCGGGGCCGCCGAGCGAGGGGGCGACCACGATGCCGGTGCCGATGGCGCCGACGATGCCGCCGATGCCGTGGACGCCGAACACGTCGAGGCTGTCGTCATAGCCGAGCGCGTTCTTCACCGTGGTGACGAAGAAGAAGCAGATGATGGAGGCGACGAAGCCGAGCACGATCGCGCCGATCGGGCCCGAGAGGCCGGCCGCCGGGGTGACGGCGACGAGGCCCGCGACCATGCCGGAGATGGCGCCGAGCATGGAGGGCTTGCCCTTGGCGATCCACTCGATGATGGTCCAGCCGACGATGGCGCCGGCGGTGGCGACGAAGGTGTTCACCAGCGCGAGCGTGGTGCCCGCATTGGCCTCGAGGTTCGAACCGGCGTTGAAGCCGAACCAGCCGACCCACAGCACGCTGGCGCCGACCATGGCGAAGGGCAGCGAGTGGGGAGGCATCAGTTCCTTGCCGAAGCCGGTGCGCTTGCCGATGATCAGGCAGCCGACGAGGCCCGCGATACCGGCGTTGATGTGCACCACGGTGCCGCCGGCGAAGTCGAGCGCGCCGAGGTCGAACAGGTAGCCGCCCGAGAACCAGACCATGTGGCAGATCGGGTAGTAAACCACCGTGACCCACAGGATGCAGAACAGCACGATCGCCGAGAACTTCATGCGCTCGGCGAAGGCGCCGATGATGAGCGCGGGCGTGATGGCCGAGAAGGTCATCTGGAACGCCATGAAGACGTATTCGGGGATCTTCACGCCCTCGGAGAAGGTGTCGGCCAGGCTGTCGGTGTTGACGCCGGCGAGGAACGCCTTGGAGAGGCCGCCGATGAAGGGGTTGCCGTCGGTGAAGGCCAGCGAGTAGCCGTAGAACACCCACAGCAGCATCATCACCGCGCAGATCACCGTGACCTGCATCAGCACGGACAGCATGTTCTTGGCGCGCACGAGGCCGCCATAGAAGAGGGCGAGGCCCGGAACGGTCATGAACAGCACGAGGACAGTGGAGATCATCATCCAGGTGATGTCGCCCTTGTCCACGGTGGCGACGGCGGCGGCGGCCTCGGTGGTGGCCTCCGCGCCGGTCTGCGGCGCGTCCTGCGCGAATGCGGCGGCCGCTACCAGCGCCGTCATCGCCAGCACGGGAAGGCCCGCGCGTATCCAGTTCTTCTTCGTCATGGGTTCAATGCTCCGTGCAATCGGAAAATGTCGGGAGATGGCGCTGGCTCACAGCGCGTCGGCGTCGGTTTCGCCGGTACGGATGCGCACGGCCTGGTCGATCGCGTAGACGAAGATCTTGCCGTCGCCGATCTGGCCGGTCTTGGCCGAGGTGGTGATGGCGTCGATGACCTTGCCGACGTGATCGGACGCGACCGCCACTTCGATCTTGAGCTTCGGCAGGAAGCTCACCGCGTATTCGGCGCCGCGATAGATCTCGGTGTGGCCCTTCTGCCGGCCATATCCCTTGACCTCCGTAACAGTCAGTCCGTGCACGCCGATGCCTGTGAGCGCATCCCGGACTTCCTCAAGCTTGAAAGGCTTGATGATAGCCATGACGATCTTCATGGTTCCTGTCCCCGCTTGCCCCCGGACCCTTTGACAGGACCCCCGGGCGTTTCATGTCGGACTCGGCCAGGCAGGTTTTCACAACCCTTCGGTCAAGCCGGGCGTAAGGGAATCAATTCGCGTGCCAACCGCGGTGCGGGCACGGGTTTTCGCCGCTTTTCGGCCGGCCCGGCTCGTGTTCACCCAAAGGTGAGCCGGCTCTGGCCGCGCCGGGGCGCGGCGCGGGAGCTGCCCATTTCTTGGTCGGCGCGAATCGGGTCCCTCGCGTCCCGCCCAAGTTTTGACACATGAAGATTAAAAATTAGGCACGGTCGTCGGACGACGGTATGACAGGACGGATCAGCCCTTCCTGTGCCACGGATGCGACCAGCCGCCCGCCCCGATCATAGACAAGTCCGCGCGCCAGCCCGCGGGCGCCGGAAGCGCTCGGGCTGTCCTGGGCGTAGAGCAGCCAGTCGTCGGCGCGGAACGGGCGATGCATCCACAGCGCGTGGTCGAGGCTCGCCGCCTGGATCCGCGTGCCGAGCACGCTGGTGCCGTGCAGCACCGTGGTCGCCTCCAGCAGCGTCATGTCGCTCGCATAGGCCAGCACCGCGCGGTGCATCGCCGGGTCGTCCGGCAGCGGGCGGCCGGCGCGGAACCAGACGAAGCGGCGCGGTTCGCTGCGCGGCTCGCCGAGCCCGACCGGGCGCAGCTCGATCGGGCGCGGCCGCGTCCAGTAGTCCAGCACCGGCGCGGGCAGGCGCGCCAGCACCTCGGGCGCGAGCTCGTTGATGCCCGGCACCTCCTCGGGCGGGGGCACGCTCCGGTCGAGGTCGAGCTGGTGCTCGAGCCCCGGCTCTTCGCGATGGAACGAGACCGACATGATGAAGATCGGCCGCCCGTGCTGGATCGCCACCGTGCGCCGGGTGGCGAAGCTGCGCCCGTCGCGCACCCGCTCGACCTCGTAGAGGATCGGGATCGAGGGGTCGCCCGCCAGCAGGAAATAGGCGTGCATCGAATGGGCGGCGACGTCGACCGTGCGCTGGGCGGCGACCAGCGCCTGCGCCAGCACCTGGCCACCGAAGACGCGGGTGCGGAACGGCCACGACTCCGGCGGATTCTCGCCCCGGAACAGATTGTCCTCCAGCCGCTCGAGGTCGAGCAGGCCGATCAGCTCGGCGATGCTGGCGGGCGAGGAGGGATCGAGGGCGGGTCGGTCGGCGGTCGGCTCGGTCGGCATGGCGGCTCCGGCTGGTGATGCGGCCGGCGGTGAGCGGAAGGTCGCGGGGCCGGCGCATTGTCCCCACGCCGTAGCTAAGGCATATGATGGCCCCGGCACAATGCACCGAACAGACGGTGCCGCCGAACGGAACGGAACGGAGGCCGGCGGCCATGCGAGCCCCCAAGGGACAGGCGGAGCGGTACGATGCGGTGATCGCCGGCGGCGGCCTCGCCGGGCTCACCCTCGCCCTTGCCCTGCGCCAGGGCCTCGGCGCGGGCGCCCGCCTCGCCATCGCCGATCCCGCCTATGCGGGCCCGCGCGGCGCCGGCGGCCACCTGCCCGCGAGCGCGGATCTGCGCGCCTCCGCCTTCGCCGCCGGGGCGCGGCGCCTGTTCGAGACGCTCGGCATTTGGGAGCGGGTGAGCGCGCTCGCCGAGCCGATCCTCGCCATGGAGATCACCGATTCGAAGCTCGGCGACGCGGCCCGGCCGGTCTTCCTCACCTTCGACGGCGACGTCGCGCCGGGCGAGCCCTTCGCCCACATGCTGCCCAACGCGGCGCTGCAGGACGCGATGACCGAACTCGCGCGCGAGCGGGGCGTCGCCCTAGTTCCCGCCTCCATCGCCGGCTTCGAGGCCGGCGCCAGCGACGTCGCCATCCGGCTCGCCGGCGGGGAAGAAATCCGCGCCAGCCTGCTCTGCGCCTGCGACGGCGCCCGCTCGAAGCTGCGCGCGCTCGCCGGCATCGGCGTGGTCGGCTGGTCCTACGGCCAGTCGGCGATCGTGATGACGGTCGGCCACGAGCGCCCGCATGGCGGCCGCGCTGTCGAGCATTTCCTGCCGGGCGGCCCCTTCGCCATGCTGCCGCTGACCGGCAACCGCTGCTCGATCGTCTGGACCGAGCCCACAGAGACCGCCGGCCGGCTGCTGGAGCTGCCGCCGGTGCTGCTGCTCGACGAGCTGGAGCGACGGTTCGGGCTGGAGCTCGGCGCGATCGAAATCCTCGACCGGCCGAAGGCATTCCCGCTCGGCTTCCAGATGGCGCGGCGCTTCGCCGCCGACCGGCTGGCGCTGCTGGGCGACGCCGCCCATCTCATCCACCCGATCGCCGGGCAGGGCATCAATATGGGCCTGCGCGACGTCGCGGCGCTGGCCGAATCGGTCACCGACGCCGCCCGGCTCGGCCTCGACATCGGCGGGCCGGACGTGCTGGAGCGCTACCAGCGCTGGCGGCGCTTCGATACGCTGGCCATGGGCGTGGCGACCGACGGGCTCAACCGGCTGTTCGCCCAGCGCGCCGACGTGGTGCGGCTGGTGCGCGACGTCGGGCTCGGCCTGGTCGAGCGGCTGCCCTCGTTGAAGAACGTGTTCATCCGCGACGCGGCCGGCATCGCCGGCGCCGCCCCGAAGCTGCTGCGCGGCGAGGCGCTGTAGCTTCAGCGCGCCGCGAGCTCGTCCTCGGTCAGGGTGCGCGCCTCGTCGGCGAGCATGATCGGGATGCCGTCGCGGATCGGGTAGGCGAGCTTGGCGCTGCGCGAGATCAGCTCGCGCGCCTCGCGGTCATATTCCAGCGTGCCCTTGGTGACCGGGCACACCAGGATCTCCAGCAGCTTCGGATCGAGCTCGTAGCCGGCGCGGCCGGCGGGCATGTCGGACTTTTCGGCCATGTGAGTCTCTCTCCAGGTCGTGCCGGCGGGTAGCGCCGCCGATTTGGGCTATATAGCGCTTTACGCTGACAGTCTCACGTCACAGGCGCCGCCTGCCCACCCGCCCTCACCCGCCGGCCGATGGAACCCAATCCGCCCGATCTTCTCCTCGAACCGCGCCTGCCCGGCGAGACCGTGCAGCAATGGGTGTTCCGCCGCCTGCGCCGCAGCGTGATGGCCGGGCGCTTCCCGCCCGGGCAGGCGGTGACGATCCGCGGCCTCGCCGAGGCGCTGGGGGTCTCCGCCATGCCGGTGCGCGAGGCGCTGCGCCGGCTGGTGGCCGAGCGGGCGCTGGTGCTGCTCGACAATCGCCGGGTGCGGGTGCCGGAGATGACCGCCCGGCGCTTCGACGAGCTGTTCGCCGCCCGCATCATGCTGGAGGTGGAGGCGGCCGCCCGCGCCCTGCCGGCGGCCGATGCCGCCCTGCTGCGGCGGCTCACGGCGCTCAACCGCGCCTGCGACGCGGCGGTGGAGGCGGGCGGCACCGAGGCGATGATCGAGACCAACCTCGCCTTCCACGCGGCGCTCTACGGCGCGCGGCCCGACAGCGTGCTGCTGCCGCTGATCGAATCGGTCTGGCTGCAGATCGGCCCCTTCATGCGCATGGCGCTGGCCGATCTCGAGCGGCACTACCCGGTCGACCGCCATGCCGAGGCGCTGGCGGCGCTGGAAGCGGGCGACGAGGCGGGGCTGCGCCGCGCGATCGAGGCCGACATACGCGACGGCATCGGCCATCTTCTGGAAAAGCTCGGCTGACCCGAACGCCGCTCGTCAGACCGCCGCCAGCTCGCGCGCGCCGGCGCGCCGGCCCTCCGCCCGCAGCCTTGCGGCGGCGCCGAAGGCGGTGAACACCGCGCTCGACAGCCGGTCCTGCCAGAACCGCCATTCCGGGTGCCACTGGATGGCGAGGTTGAACCCCGGCGTGTCGGGGACGCGGAACGCCTCGACGGTGCCGTCGTCCGCCCGCGCCTCGATGGCGAGCCCCGGCGCGAGGCGGGCGATGCCCTGCCCGTGCAGCGAGTTCACCGTCCAGCGCGGCGCACCGGCGAGGCTCTCCAGCAGCCCGCCCGGCTCCAGCGCCACCTCGTGCACCGGGGCGTACTGGCCCTCGATATCGAGGCTCGAATCCTCGCGGTGGTCGAAGCGCCCCGGCTGCTCGTAGAGCTTCTGGAACAGCGTCCCGCCCATGGCGACGTTCATCTCCTGAAAGCCCCGGCACACGCCGAACAGCGGCACGCCGCGCTCCAGCGCCGCGCGGATCAGCGGCAGCGAGATGTCGTCGCGGTGGGGATCGGCCGGCAGCGGCGGGTCGTGCGGCCGGTCGCCATAATGCTGCGGGCCGACATTGGAGGGGCTGCCGGGCAGGAAGATGCCGTCGCACAGGTCGAGGATCTCCTCGATCACCACCCGCTCGGGCGTCATGTCGTCATCGACCGCCGAGATGGTGCCGGGCACCAGCACCGGCATGGCCTGCGCCCCGCGCGCGACCGCGTAGATGTATTTCTCGGTGACGCCGTGGACGGTGTGGCCGCCCACCTGCTTGACGTCGCTGATCACGCCGATAACTGGACGCATGATGTCTCGATCCTCAGAACCGTCCGACGATGTGGGATCGGTGCCGGGCGGCTGTCAACCACGGCGAAGGACGCAGGGCATGCGCGGCGCACGCGCCCGCCCTGCGCGGCGGGAAGGAGTCGCGGGCGGGCGGGAGTTGCGCACCAGCCGGGGCCGGCATTAGAACGCGCGGCAACCGACGTGCCTCAGCCGATCCTGCCGCGCCCCGATGCCGCTCAACCCCTCCCGGACGCCGATGCCGCTCTCCCCCGACGACCTGTTCGCCCGCCTCGCCGATCTCGGCATCGCGACCACCACGATCGAGCATCCCCCGCTGTTCACGGTGGAGGATTCGCAGAAGCTGCGCGGCGATATTCCCGGCGGGCACACCAAGAACCTGTTCCTGAAGGACAAGAAGGGCAACCTGTTCCTCGTCGTGGTGGACGAGGAGGCGCGGGTCGACCTGAAGAGCCTGCACGCCCCGCTCGGCGCGGCGAGCCGGCTCTCCTTCGGCAGCGCCGAGCTGCTCGAGGAGGTGCTGGGCGTGAAGCCGGGCGCGGTCACCGCCTTCGGCCCGGTGAATGACGCGGCCGGGCGCGTCACCGTGGTGCTCGACGCGGTGCTGCTGGAGCACGAGGTGATCAACTGCCACCCGCTGGTCAACACCGCCACCACCGCCATCGGGCGCGACGATCTCGTGCGTTTCCTGCGCGCGACCGGCCACGAGCCGGTCATCATGGACGTACCGCGCCGGGCCGACGCGCCGGACGAGGCGTGAGCCGCCGGCGCAGTTGCAATTGCGCGGGCAGGGACCATTTTAGGGCGCGGTAGCGCGCAAGCATTGCGAGGACATCCATGTTGCTGAACCAGCCCGCCAATCCGGCCCAGGACGGCGCCGCCGCGGCCGGCGACGATGTCGTGATCGACGTCACGACCCGGAGCTTCATGACCGACGTCGTCGAGGAATCCCGCCGCCGTCCGGTGCTGGTCGATTTCTGGGCGCCGTGGTGCGGCCCGTGCAAGCAGCTCACCCCGATCATCGAGAAGGTGGTGCGCGAGGCGAAGGGCAAGGTGCGCCTCGCCAAGATGAACACCGACGAGCACCCCTCCGTCGCCCAGCAGCTCGGCATCCAGTCGCTGCCCACCGTCTACGCCTTCGTCAACGGCCAGCCGGTGGACGGCTTCATGGGCGCCCAGCCCGAGACGCAGGTCAAGGCGCTGGTCGACCGCCTGGTCGCGGCCGGCGGCGGCGAGGCGGGCGACATCGCCGACGTGGTGGCGAGCGGCGAGGCGGCGCTGGCCGAGGGCGACCTGATGGGCGCGGTGGAGATCTTCACCGCCGTGCTGGCCGAGGAGCCGGCGAACCTGAAGGCGATCGCCGGCCTCGCCCGCGCCCAGCTCGCCGCCGGCAGCCTCGCGCAGGCCAAGGCCACGCTGGCGCTGGCACCCGAGAGCGCGGCCAACGACGCCACGATCAGCGCCGTGCGCGCGGCGATCGAGCTGGAGGAGGCCGCGGCCGAGCTCGGCGACGTGCGCGAGCTGGCGGCCCGGGTCGAGGCCAACCCGCTCGACCACCAGGCCCGGTTCGACCTCGCTTTGGCGCTCAACGCCCGCGGCAAGCGCGAGGAGGCGGTGGACGAGCTGCTCGCCATCGTGCGCAAGGACCGCAACTGGAACGACGACGGCGCGCGCAAGCAGCTCGTGCAGTTCTTCGAGGCCTGGGGCCCGACCGACGAGCACACCGTCGCCGGACGCCGGCGGCTGTCGTCGATACTTTTCGCCTGAGCCAGCGCCGGCCCGGCACGCAAGCCGGCCGGCACTTCCCGGGGACGCTCCCGGGCAAGACTATCGCGAGCCGGAGGGCATCCATGGCGATCAATCGCCCCTATGGCGGGCCCTCGGAGCTGCCTGGCGTGGTTCCGCTGTTCCCGCTCGACGGCGCGCTGCTGCTGCCGCGCTGCCAGCTGCCGCTCAACGTCTTCGAACCGCGCTACCTCGCCATGGTGGACGCGGCGCTGAAGAACGAGCGGCTGATCGGCATGATCCAGCCGGTCCCCGCGCTCGTGACCACCGCCAATCCGGCGCTGCAGAAGGTCGGCTGCGTCGGGCGCATCACGGAGTTCGCCGAGAGCGGGGACGGGCGCTACCTGGTCACGCTGACCGGCGTCGCCCGGTTCCGGCTGGTCGCCGAGGTGGAGGCGGGCACCCCCTTCCGCCAGGCAGAGCTCGATTTCGGCGACTTCGCCGGCGACTTCACGCCCGATCTCGGCGCCGAGCAGGTCGACCGCGCCGCGCTGCTGCGAACGCTCGCCGCCTATCTCGACGCCAACAAGCTCGAGGCCGACTGGTCGAGCATCAAGGAGGCGCCGAACGAGGCGCTGGTCAATGCGCTTGCCATGATGTCGCCCTTCGGCGCACGCGAGAAACAGGCGCTGCTGGAGGCGCCGAGCCTCGCCGAGCGGGCCGACATGCTGGTCGCGGTGACGGAGATGTCGATGGCGCGCACCGGCGGCGGCGACGGCGAAGGCTCGCTGCAGTAGCGCGCCGCGCCCGGCATTCCGCTCAAGCTCTTGTCTGAAAAGGAAGGCCCGCTCCCGGCCGGGGGCGGGCCTTCGTTCATTCCGCCGCGATGGGCGGCTGGCGGTTCTCCACCGGGTGGGGCATGGCATGCACGGTCGGCAGCACCGCCGCGCCCTGCCCGCCATGCTCGGGCGGCTCGTCGCGCTCGCCGACGAAGCGGCCGAAGATCCGTCCGGTCAGCCGGCCGAGATCGTCCATCAGCGTGAACACCGCCGGCACGAACACCAGCGACAGCACGGTCGAGGCGATGAGCCCGCCGATCACCGCGATCGCCATCGGCGAGCGGAAGTCGGCGCCCTCGCCGAGCCCGATGGCCGAGGGCATCATGCCCGCCGCCATGGCGATGGTGGTCATGACGATCGGCTGCGCGCGCTTGCGTCCGGCCTCGACCAGCGCGGTGGTGCGCTCGACCCCGGCATGCACCGACTCGATGGCGAAATCGACCAGCAGGATCGCGTTCTTGGTCACGATGCCCATCAGCATGAGGAAGCCGATCACCACCGGCAGCGTCATGGCGTTGTTGGTCAGCAGCAGCGCGACGAAGGCCCCGCCCACCGAAAGCGGCAGCGCGATCAGGATGGTGATCGGCTGCAGCACGTTGGCGAACAGCAGAACCAGCACCGCCAGCACCATCATCACGCCCGCGCCCATGGCGGTGGCGAAGCCGCCGAACACCTCGGCCATGATCTCCGCGTCGCCGCTCTCCTTCAGCGAGACGCCGGGCGGCAGGTTCTTCGCCGCGGGAAGCGCGTAGACCTCCTTCAGCGCCTCGCCGAGCTGGGTGTTGCCGGCAAGGTCGCCCTCGATGGCGACGCGGCGCGCGCGGTCGTAGCGGTCGAGGCTGGACGGACCCGTGCCGAAGCTGATCCGCGCGACCGAGGACAGCGGCACCGCCGCGCCCGAGGCGGTGCGCACCTTCAGCGTCTCGAAGGTGCCGAGATTGGCGCGCGCGCCCTCGTCGAGCTGGACCCGGATCGGCACCTGCCGGTCGCCGGCCGAGAACTTGGCGAGGTTCTGCGACACATCGCCGATGGTGGCGATGCGCACGGTCTGGGCGATGTCGGCTACCGAGACGCCGAGCTCGGCCGCCTCGGCGAGCTTGGGCACCACGCGGATCTCCGGCCGCTCCAGCGCCGCCGAGGTGACGACGTTGGTGAGGCCGGTCACCTTGGCGCGGACCTCGCGCTCGAGCTTCAGCGCGGCCTTCTCGACCTGCGCGCCGTCCGAGCCGGACATGATGACGGTGAACTCGCGCTGGCCGGGGCCCGCCCCGCCCGAGGCGCCGAAATTGAAGCGTATGTCGGGGATCTGCGTGAGCGCGTCGCGCATCCGCCCCTCGAACTGCTTCTGGGTCTCGGTGCGGTCCGCGCGCGGCACCAAGTTGACGATGAGGGTCGCCTTGCGCACCTCGCCGGCGGCGTTGGCCGGGCCACCGGTCGAGCCCGAGCCGGCCGTGGCGAACACGCTCGCCACTTCGGGCTGCGCCTTCAGCTCGGCCGAGATCTGGTCGACCACGCGCTGCGTGCTCTGCAGAGTCGCGCCGGGCGGCAGCTCGACCGCCAGCACCGAGCGCGAGACGTCCGAATTGGGAATGAAGCCGGACGGCAGCAGGGTGGAGAGCCACATCGAGCCCATGAACAGCAGGATGCCGCCAGCGACGGTGATGAAGCGATGCCGCACCGAGGCCCGCAGCAGCCGGATGTAGAAGCGCATGATCGCGCCGTCGGTCGCCGGCTCGTGGCCGTGCGCGCGCAGGAAATAGGCCGCCAGCATCGGCGTGAGCAGGCGCGCCACCAGCAGCGAGAACAGCACCGCGACCGCGACCGTGATGCCGAACTGGCGGAAATACTGCCCGGCGATGCCGCCCATGAAGCTGACCGGCAGGAACACCGCGACGATGGTGAGCGTAGTCGCCACCACGGCGAGGCCGATCTCGTCGGCGGCGTCGATGGCCGCGCGATAGGCGGATTTGCCCATGCGCATGTGCCGCACGATGTTCTCGATCTCGACGATGGCGTCGTCGACCAGGATGCCCGTGACCAGCGTCACGGCGAGCAGGCTCACCCCGTTCAGCGAGAAGCCGAGCAGGTCCATGACCCAGAAGGTCGGCAGGATGGACAGCGGGATCGCCAGCGCCGAGACCAGCGTCGCCCGCCAGTCGCGCAGGAACAGCATGACCACGATCACCGCCAGCACCGCGCCCTCGATCAGCGTGTGCATGGCCGATTCATAGTCGGCCTGGGTGTATTTCACGGTCGAATCGATGAGCGAGATCCGCACGTCCGGATGCGCGGCCTCGAGCTTGCGCAGCTCCTCGTCGACGCGCTGGGCGACCACGACGTCGGAATAGCCCTTGGCGCGGTAGATGCCGAACGCCACCACCGGCTTGCCGTCGAGCCGGGCGAAGATGCGCGGCTCGGCGGCGCCGTCGGTGACGGTGCCGAGATCGGCGAGCCGCACCTGGCGCGCCGCGCCGCTGCCGTCCGCGGGCAGCGCGATCCGGGTCTGGGCGAGGTCGGCGACGCTGGTCGCCCCGCCGAGCGTGCGCACCGACTGCTCCTGTGTGCCGATGTCGCCGCGCCCGCCGGCGAGGTCGACATTGGTGGCGGCGAGCGCGCGGTTGACGTCCGCCGCCGTCACGCCGAGCGCGGCCAGCTTGTCGGGGTCGAGCGAGATGCGGATCTCGCGGTCGATGCCGCCCTCGCGCTTCACCTGCGCCACGCCGCGCACGCCCTGCAGCGAGCGGATCACCGTGTCGTCGACGAACCAGGACAGCTCGTCCGGCGTCATGGCCGGCGCCGAGGCGGCATAGGTGACGATCGCCATGCCCTCGACGTCGACCCGCTTGATCAGCGGCTCCTCGATGTCCTGCGGCAGCTCGGAGCGGATATTGGTCACCGCGTCGCGCACGTCGTTCACCGCGCGGTCGACCGCGGTCTCGAGCTGGAACTCGACCGTGGTGAGCGACACGCCCTCGGTGATGGAGGAGGTGATGTGCTTCACCCCTTGCACGCCGGCGATGGCGGTCTCGACCTGCTTGGTGACCTGCGTCTCCAATTCGCTCGGCGCCGCGCCCGGCTGCGTCACGGTCACCGAGACGATCGGCACGTCGATGTTCGGCATGCGCGTGATCGGCAGCCGGTCGAAGGTGTAGAGGCCGATCGCGGTCAGCACCACGAACAGGACGATGGAGGGAACCGGCTTGCGGATCGACCAGGCGGAGATGTTGAGTGCCATCAGGCGCCGCTCCCCGCTTCGTCGGCGAGCGCGACCGGCGTCACCCGGTCGCCGTCGCGCAGGAAGCCGCCCGCGCGGGCGATCACCTTCTCGCCCGCCTTCAGCCCGTCGGCGATCTCGACATAGCCCTCGCCGCGCAGCCCGGTGGTGACGGCGCGCTTGTGCACCACGTCGTCCTCCACCACCAGCACGAAGGTGCCGTCGGCGTCGAACTGCACCGCCGACTGCGGCAGGGCGAGCCCGTCATGGCGGGCCACCTCGATCACGCCGCGCGCATAGGCGCCCGGACGCAGCCGGGGGTCCTCCGGCAGCGCCACCGCGACCCGGGCGAGGCGGGTGGAAGCGTCGACCTTGGCGCCGACGAGGCGGATGGTGCCGTCGAAGGGGGTGTCGAAGCCGGCCGGCGTGACCGCGACCTGCATGCCGACGCGGATGCGCGGCAGCGCCGATTCCGGCACGTCGGCGTCGAGGTCGATGGCGCCGTCGCGCACGATGCGGAACAGCGGCTCGGTGTTGGCGGAGAGCACGATGGCGCCGATGCGCGCCGAACGCGAGGAGATGATGCCGGCCTCCGGCGCCTTGATCTCGGTGTGCGACAGGCGGACCCGGATCTCGTCGCCATTGGCCGCGATCTGCGCCGCCTCGGCCTCGGCCGCCGCCACCGCCTCCTGCGCCGCCGTGACCTGCGCGCTCGCCACCTTGGCGGCGCGCTCACGCTGGTCCAGCACCTCCTGCGAGGTGGCGCCGGTCTTGATCAGGGTGCGCGCACGCTCCACGGAGGCCTCGGCCTCGGTGTTCTGCGCCTGCGCCTGCTCGAGCTGGGCGCGTTGCTGGGCGATGTTCGCCTTGGCCTTGGCCGCGTTCGCCGTGTTCTGCGCCAGCAGCGTGTTCAGCATGTCGCGCGAGAGGCGGGCCAGCACCTCGCCCTTCTCCACATGGTCGCCCTCCTCGACCAGGATGTCGGTGATCCGGTAGCCGTCGAGCTCCGGGCCGACCATGATCTCCTCGCGCGCCACCAGCGTGCCGGTGACGGGCAAGCGGTCGATGACGGTGCGGGTGGAGGCGGGAATGACCGACACGGTGATGCCGCGCACCTCGTCCGGCTTCGGGTCGGCGACCCGGGCCTCGGCCGGTTCGCTCAGCCGCAGCCCTTCGGCGATGCGGTCGCGGAAGGCATAGCCGGCGACGCCGACCACCACAGCGGTCATGGTGAGGGCGAGCGCGATGCGCCCGCGCAGCGAGGGAATCCGTGCGCTCATCGGGTGAGGTCCGAGGAAGGAGGGGCCGCCGGCGGCGCGAGCATGCGCGCGATCAGCTCGCCGAGCAGCGGCATCAGGGTGGCGAGCGGGAGGTCGGGTTCGAGGCGGCTGCGCAGCAGCAGGCCGTCGCCAATGGCGTTGATCATGACCAGCGCGAGGTCGGGATCGAGCGCCGGGTCGACCTCGCCGCGCGCCTGGGCGGCGACGAAGGCGCGGCGGATCACTTCTTCCATCTCCGCCTCGACCTCGTCGAACTTCGCCTTCAGCACCGGGTTGCGCGCGGCCTCGGCGGAAATCTCCGGCGCCAGCTCGACGCAGGCCATCGGCACCGCGCCGGAGAACAGCGCGTCGCCCATCGCGACCAGCCCGGCGACGAAGCCCGGCGCCTGCTCGAGGCAGGCCATCAGGCTCGCCCGCGCGGCGCGCTCCTCCTCGACGATGGCGATGATGATCGCGTCCTTGGACGGGAAATAGCGATAGAGCCCGCCCGGGCTCATCCCCGCCTCGGCGCAGATCTCATGCATCGAGGTGCCGTGGAAGCCGTTGCGCGTGAAACAGGTGATCGCCGCATCCAGCACCCGCCGGTGCGGGTCGGGACGGGACGGCGCCTTGGGCGCAGCGGCGGAGGAGGCAATGGCGGCCATGAAGGCTCCGAGAATGAGAGCGAACGTTCGTTCTCACCTAGATCACGCAGCGGCACGAGTCAAGAACGAACGTTCGTTCGCATTTTTCGGGCGACAAGGCTCGCCGGCCGGAACCGTGCTGGCCTGCCCGCCGCCCGCGCCCTCAGGCCGGCATCGCCAGCGCCTCGAACTCGCGGGCGACCTGCTCGTAGACCGGCCGCTTGAACGGGATGATCAGCGAGGGCGTCCGCGCGAGGTGCTCCCAGCGCCAGTTGATGAATTCCGGCTTGTGCTTGCCACCGCCCGGGCGGGTGACGTCGATCTCGCTGTCCTCGCCGGTGAAGCGCAGCGCGATCCACTTCTGCTTCTGCCCGCGATAGCGCCCCCTCCAGGCCGAGCGCGCGATCGGCTCGGGAAGGTCGTAGGCGAGCCATTCGGCGGACTCGCCGAGCGGCTCCACCGAGCAGACATTGGTCTCCTCATAGAGCTCCCGCAGCGCCGCCTCGCCCGGCTGCTCGCCCTCGTCGATGCCGCCCTGCGGCATCTGCCAGGAATGATAGGTGTCGACATGCTCGGGGCCGCCGACGCGCTGGCCGAGAAACACCAGTCCCGCGCGATTGACGAGCACGACACCGACGCAGGGGCGATAGGGAAGCTGTTCGAACGGGGTCATCTTGGCCGGACTTCACGATGGACGGGCGGGCGTGTCGCCGCCGGGCAATCATAGGCGGGTCCTGTGACGGCGCGTAGGCAAGCCTCGCATTATGCTTAGCGCCGCCCTGCCGGAGCGCCCACGGGGAGGGCGTCGCTAGCGGGTGACCGTCACCGGCTCGACGTCGGCCCGCGCGGAAGCCGGGGCCGGCACGGTGCCGATCACCTCGCGCTCGCCGGTGGCACCGTCGAGGAAGGTGAAGCCGCCGGGCCCGCCGCCGGGAACGGAATCGAGGTCGAAGCCCGAGCGCAGCATCGGCGCGTCGGCCGGGACCGGCGCGTTCTCGGTCGCGAACAGGCGGTCGAGGCCGACATCCTCGTCCGCGCCGGGCCGGGTCAGGAACCAGACCGACGCGACGGCGACGATGGCAAGGCCGGCGAGGCCGAAGATACCGAAGGCGGCGTTGGAAAGATCGCCATCGCGCACCGCGTCGCGGTCGAGCGGACCGGCAGGCTCATGCGTGGCGGCCGGCGCAGGCGCCGACGGGTCATCAGGCGATCTCATGGCGCTCTTGTCGACCCGGACCAAGGCAGGATCGCGGCAAGGCGAAGGTCTTGCGGCGGCAGGGATCGCCCCGGAACGAAAAAGCCGCCCAAAACGAAGAAACCCCGCACGGTGGCGGGGTTTCCGATATCGCAGCGCGAAGGCACCGGCTCAGTTCGGCACGGCCGCCTTCGGGTCGGCCGGATAGGCGGCGTTCTTCTGCACGCCTTCCATCAGGTCGACCGCCAGCTTGAGCTGGGTGTCGTCCTTCGGGTCCGGCGGCACATAGGCGGGCGAACCCGTCTTCTCGTCCTCGCCGTTCTTGAGGTGACCCTTGAGCGAAGCCTCGCCATGGGTGATCTCGACGCCGGCGGCTTCCGCCTTTTCCTTCATGTCGGCCGGCACGTCCTGCACCAGCTCGATGTCGGGCTGGATGCCCTTGGCCTGGATCGAGCGGCCCGACGGCGTGTAGTAGCGCGCCGTGGTCAGCTTGATCGCGGCGTTGCCCGACACCGGGATCACGGTCTGCACCGAGCCCTTGCCGAAGGTGAGCGAGCCGAGGATGGTCGCGCGCTTGTGGTCCTGCAGCGCGCCGGCCACGATCTCGGAGGCCGAGGCCGAACCGCCGTTCACCAGCACGATCACCGGCTTGCCGTCGCTCAGGTCGCCCGGGCGGGCGTTGCGCCGCTCGGTCTCGTCCGCCTCGCGACCGCGGGTCGAGACGATCTCGCCATGGTCGAGGAAGGTGTCGGACACGTCGATCGCCTGGTCGAGCAGGCCGCCGGGATTGTTGCGCAGGTCGATGATGAAGCCCTTGAGCTTGTCCTCGCCGATCTGCTTGGTCAGGTCCTCGATCGCCTTCTTCAGCCCGTCGCCGGTCTGCTCGCTGAAGGAGGTGATGCGGATGTAGCCGATGTCGCCGTTCTCGACCCGCGAACGCACCGACTTGATGTTGATGATGTCGCGAACCAGGGTCACCTCGATCGGCTTGTCCTGGCCCTTGCGGATGATGGTGAGCTTGATCGGGGTCGACACCGCGCCGCGCATCTTCTCGACCGCCTGGCTCAGGGTGAGGCCCTTCACGTCCTCGCCGTCGAGCTTGGAGATCAGGTCGCCGGCCTGCACGCCGGCCTTGGCGGCCGGGGTGTCGTCGATCGGCGCCACCACCTTGACGAGCCCGTCCTCCATGGTGACCTCGATGCCGAGGCCGCCGAACTGGCCGCGGGTCTGCACCTGCATGTCGCGGAAGTCCTTCGCGTCCATGTAGGTGGAGTGCGGATCGAGCGAGGAGAGCATGCCGTTGATGGCCGCCTCGATCAGCTTGCCATCGTCGGGCTTGTCCACGTAGTCGGCGCGTACCCGCTCGAACACGTCGCCGAACAGATTGAGCTGCCGGTAGGTATCCGAGGCGGCCGCCATGGCCTGCGTCGGCTGCAGCAGCAGCCGCGGCTGCGTGGCGCCCACCGCGACAAGCGCGCCGGCCGCCGCTCCAATGAGAAACACTGACGTCCTACGCATCATCCGCGTGCCTTCTCGCTCTCGCTCGTCGCCCACCAGGGGGTTGGGTCAATCGAATTACCGTCCTTACGGAACTCGACGTAAAGAATGGGTTGGGCAGTTCCAAGGCCGACCGACGACACCAATTGTGGTCCTTGCCCCATTACCGCCACGGGTTCGCCCGACAGCACGAACTGTCCGAGCTCAACGGTTATCTTATCCATTCCCGCCAGAAGAATATGGTATCCGCCGCCGGCATTGATGATCAATAGTTGACCATAGGAGCGGAACGGCCCCGCATAGACCACCCAACCGTCGCTCGGGGCGGTCACCTGCGCCTCCGTCCGGGTGCCGAACGAGACCCCCTTTTCCTGCCCGCCATATCCGTCATCGGCGCCGAACGCCTTCAGCACCGTCCCCCCGGCGGGCAGCGGCAGCAGCCCCTTGGCGTCGGCGAAGGCGATGCCCGGGGTCAGCCGGCCCGGATCCTGCAGCGCCGCCAGCCGATCGGCCGGGCCTTGCCCCGCCTTGTTCTGCGCCGCCTTCGCGGCCTCGGCCGCCTTGCGCGCCGCCGTGATCTCGGTCTCGACGCGGGCGAGAAGGTCGCGCACGTTGCTCGCCTCGGCAGCCAGCGCGTCGGCGTGCTGCTGCTCGCTCTGCAGCGCCGCCTCGCTCGCCTCGAGCGACTTCTGGCGCTCGTCGATCAGGGCCGCGGTGCGGCGCCGCTCGCCGGCGAGGCTGTCTTTCAATTCTGCGAGAGCGTCGCGCTCGCGGGCGCTCTCCTGGCGCACCCGCTCCTGCGCCGCCAGCTCGGTGGCGAGCATCTCGGTCTCGGCCTTCAGCTCCGGCAGCACGGCGCCGAGCAGCATCGCCGAACGCACCGATTTCAAGGCGTCGTCGGGTCGCACCAGCAGCGCCGGCGGCGGGCGGCGGCCGAGCCGCACCAGCCCGCCCAGCACCTCGGCGAGCACGGAGCGGCGCGCGTCGAGCGATTCGCGGATGTCGGACGCTTCGCGGTTGAGCTGGAGCAGGCGCTGCTCGCTGGCATCGAGCTTGCCTTCGACGTCGCGGACCTTCTTCGCGGTGTCGAGCAGGGCGGCGTTGAGCTTGGTCCGGTCGCCCTTCAGGTCGGCGATCTCGCTCGCGAGGCGCTCCTGCTCGGCCTTGCTGCCCTTGATGTCGGCGTCGAGCTCTTCGATCCGCCGCTGGTGCTGGGCGGCCGCGTCCTTCGGGTCGGCGGCGGTCTGCGCGGCGAGCGGGGCGCCACAGGCCAGCCACACCGCCGCCACCATGCACGCCGCCCCGAGCCGGCCCGGAGCGGGACGGCAGGCGGACGGGCGACGGTGGGAACGGCCGGTGATCATGTCGGCGAGGCGCATCTGGGCAAGGGAGGGCCCGGGTGGTTAACAAAGCGTTAGCGAAAGCGCCACCGTGTTCCGTCGGCCGCCCTCGCCGTCAGCCCTTGTGATAGGGATGCCCGGCCAGGATGGTGGCGACCCGGTAGATCTGCTCGGCCATCATCACCCGGACCAGCTGGTGGGGAAAGGTGGCACGGCCGAAGCCGATGAGCTGGTCGGCCCGCGAGCGCGCCTGATCGCTCAGCCCGTCCGCCCCGCCGATCAGGAAGGACAGCGCGCGCACGCCCCGGTCGCGCAGGGCGGCGATGTCGGCGGCGAGCTCCTCGCTGCTCACCGCGGCGCCGCGCGGGTCGAGCCCGAGCACGGCGGTCTCCTCCGGCAGCGCGGCGACGATCGAAGAGCCCTCGTCCGCCATCCGGTCCTCGGGGCGGCGCGCCGCGCTTTCCGCGATCTCGACCACGTCCGGGCCGGAGAGCCCGAGCGCACGGCCGGACTTGGAGGCCCGGTCGAGATAGCGCGCACAGAGCTCGCGTTCGGGCCCGGCCTTCAGCCGGCCCACCGCAACGATCAGCAGCCTCACCCTGCGCGACTCAGCCGCGCGTCGTGCGTGACGAGCCGCTCGCGAGCGCGCCCGACCACATCTTCTCGATGTTGTAGAAGCCGCGCACTTCCGGCTGGAAGATGTGGACGATGACGTCGCTGGCATCGATCAGCACCCAGTCGCACGCCGGCATGCCCTCGACCCGAATGCCCTTGACGCCGCGCGCCTTCAGCGCTTCGACAAGGTGTTCGGCGACGGCGCCCGCGTGGCGCTGGGAACGGCCCGTGGCCACCACCATGTAGTCGGCGATGGTCGTCTTGCCGCGCAGTTCGATGGAAACGATGTCCTCGGCCTTGTCGTCTTCCAGACGGGCCAGAACGAGGGCCAAAATCTCCTCGGCGTCGTAGCGCGCTTCGGAGACGGGTGCAGTCGCCGGGGTGGAGGCGGCTGCTGAGAGCGCCATGATGGACAGGGGTCCGGATCCTCTCGACATTTCGGCAACGATCACGACGGAATCCCGCCGTTGATGCGCGGTTAAGATAAGACCGAACCGGCCCCCTTTCAACCGCCGGTTCGCCACATTGACTCAGCGTCACGCGCCGGCGTCACCCCGGGCGTGCCGCGGCGGCGCGCAGTTGGGTGGAAGAGAGCGGCGATTTCAGCCCGTGCAGGAACACCCAGGCGGGCGCTGCGGCCCCCGCAAGGCACGGCGCGTCCTCCTCCGCCCGGCGCCAGCGCGCGAGCGCGGTCGCCGCCGGCGAGGTCATGGAAGGGAAGGTGCAGCCCGGCCGGTCGATCACCGCGATCGGGACCAGACTGGCAATGTCGCGCCAGCGCTGCCAGCGGTGGAAGGTGGCGAGGTTGTCCGCCCCCATCAGCCAGACGAACCGCACCTCGGGGAAGCGCCGCGTCAGCGCCGCCACCGTGTCGAAGCTGTAGCGGGTGCCGAGCCCCGCCTCGAGCCCGGTCGGCACCAGCCGCGGGTGATGCGCCACCTCCCGCGCCGCTTCGAGCCGGGCGGTGAGCGAGGGCAGGGCGCCATTGTCCTTCAGCGGGTTGCCGGGCGTCACCAGCCACCACACCTGGTCGAGCCCCAGCCGCTTGAGCGCGAGCAGGCTCGCCGCGCGATGGGCGGCGTGCGGCGGGTTGAAGCTGCCGCCATAGAGGCCGATGCGCATCCCCGGCGCGAGCGGGGGAATGCGCGTCTGCGGCGAAGGCGCCGGCGGGGTCACGGGCGTATCTGGCCGGTGCCGCGCACCCGATATTTGAACGAGGTGAGCTGCTCGGCGCCGACCGGGCCACGCGCGTGCATGCGGCCGGTGGCGATGCCGATCTCGCCGCCGAAGCCGAACTCGCCGCCATCGGCGAACTGGGTCGAGGCGTTATGCACCACGATCGCCGAATCGACCTCGGCGAGGAAGGTGTCGGCCGCGGCCTGGTCCTCGGTGATGATCGCGTCGGTGTGGTGCGAGCCGTGGGTCTCGATATGGTCGATCGCCGCGGCGAGCCCGTCCACCACCTTCGCCGCGATCACCGCGTCGAGATATTCGGTGCGCCAGTCCTCCTCGGTGGCGGGCAGCACGCGCGGGTCGACCGCCTGCACGTCCGCGTCGCCGCGCACCTCGCAGCCCGCGTCGAGCAGCATGGTGACCAGCGGCGCCAGAAACGTTCCGGCTCCGGCACGATCGATCAGCAGCGTCTCCGCCGCCCCGCAGATGCTGGTGCGGCGCAGCTTGGCGTTGCGCACGATGGTCAGCGCCTTGTCGAGATCGGCGCCCTTGTCGACATAGACGTGCACCAGCCCTTCGAGATGGGCGAACACCGGCACCCGCGCCTCGCTCTGCACCCGGGCGACGAGGCTCTTGCCGCCGCGCGGCACGATCACGTCGACATTGCCGCCGAGCCCGGCCAGCATCTCGCCCACCGCCGCGCGGTCGCGGGTCGGCACGAGCTGGATCGCGTCCGCCGGCAGGCCGGCCGCGGTCAGCCCGCGCACCATCGCCGCGTGGATCGCCCGGCTGGAATAGAAGCTGTCCGAGCCGCCGCGCAGGATCACCGCATTGCCGGCCTTCAGGCACAGGCCGCCAGCGTCGGCGGTGACGTTGGGCCGGCTCTCATAGATCACGCCGACGACGCCGAGCGGGGTGCGCACGCGCTCCAGCACCAGGCCGTTCGGCCGTTCCCAGCGCTCGGTCACCTTGCCGACCGGATCGGGCAGCTCGGCGATCTCCTCGACCCCGCGCGCGGCCGCCTCCAGCCGCTCGGGCGTCAGCGTCAGCCGGTCGAGCATGGAGGCGCCCATGCCGGAGGCACGCGCCGCGGCAACGTCCTGCGCATTGGCGTCGAGGATCTCACCTGCTTCGGCGCGGATCGCTCCGGCGGCCGCCTTCAGGCCGGCCTCCTTCGCCGCCGCCGGCGTGTTGGCGAGGATGCGCGCGGCCGCGCGGGCACGGGAGCCGATCCCGGCCATGATCGCGGCCACGTCCTCCGGCGGGCAGGCCGGCTCGCCGGAACGGGTCTCGGCGGGGGGAACGGCGCGCAGGGAGGAGGGGATGGCGGCGGACATGGCAGTTACTCGGTGTGTCTCTCGTCGAAATTCATCGAAGGGTCGTGAAACGGGCGCCCTATCTACCACAGCCCGCGCCGCTCGCGCCAAAGCGAATTTGCGGGGCCGCTCCGACGCTTGCGCGGGGATGCCCGGCCGGCAGCGCGCGCAAGGCGCCGCCGGCGGCCCCACCCGCGCCGCATGAGCTCTCCATGGGGCAGTTTCCTGCCCGACAGGCTTGCCATTTGCGCCGCGACGTCCGATGTCACGCAGCACCTGCCTGCTTCGCTCGAGGAGACCGGCTGTCTTGATGCGTGCCTTCGACATCTCCTGGGACGCCTTCTGGCGCTTCGTCGAGGACGACGGCTGGGCCATTTCGAGCCACATCGCGCTGTCCGCGCTGATGTCGCTGTTCCCGTTCCTGATCTTCGTCACATCGCTGGCGGCCTTCTTCGACTTCAAGAACCTCGCTGACGAGACCGTCCAGCTCATGCTGGAGGCCTGGCCGGCGCAGGTCGCCGCGCCCATCGGCAGCGAGATCCGCAACGTGCTCACGCAAGTGCGCACCGACGTGCTGACCTTCGGCGTCATCCTGGCGATCTACTTTTCCTCCAACGGCATCGAGAGCCTGCGCATCGGCCTCAACCGCGCCTATGGCGTGCGCGAGAGCCGCGCCTGGTACTGGCTGCGGCTGGAATCGATCGGCTATGTGGTGGTCGGCGCCGCCGGGCTGCTGGCGCTGTCCTTCCTGGTGGTGCTCGGCCCGGTGCTGTGGCTGGCGGCGGTGCGCTGGGTGCCGGCGCTGCAGCCCTTCGGCTGGGTCGTCACCTTCCTGCGCTACGCCGCGACCTCGGCGATCCTGATCGTGGCGCTGGTGGTCGCCCATATGTGGCTGCCGGCCGGGCGGCGCGCGCTCGCCGAAGTGGCGCCGGGCATCCTCGTCACGCTCGGCCTGTGGCTCGCCGCCGGCGCCGCCTTCGGGCGCTACCTCGCCGAGTTCGCGGGCAACTACGTCACCACCTATGCCGGCCTCGCCTCGGTGATGATCGCCCTCGTCTTCCTCTACACCACCGCCTCGATCTTCGTGTATGGCGGCGAGCTCAACGCCGCCATCCGCCGCGCCCGCGAAGGCCGGCTCTGACGGCCGCCGGGCATCCGGCCAGACGGTTTTCTCCCGCCGCTTCCCTCCCGCAGTCGTGGAACTTCGCCGCCCCGCCCCGCTTGACCAAGGTCAAGGCGCGGCGCCACGGGCCATGCGCCCATTGCCGCGTGACGTTCGCAGAAGCGTGCAAGGAGGCGTGAATGAGCACCAGCTACGACAAGATCAAGATCGAGGCCGGCGCGTGGGTCGTCGTGTGCGACGGGCGCAAGGCCCTGATCCTGTGCAACAAGGGAGACGCCACCTTTCCCAACCTGCGCACCCATGAGGTGCACGAGCAGGACAATCCGCCCACCGGCGCGCAGGGCACCGACGCGCCCGGCCGCGTGCACCAGTCCGCGAGCCCCGCGCGCTCCTCGGTCGAGCCGACCGACTGGCACGACGAGGCCGAGCGCGACTTCCTGCGCGAACTCGCCGGCAAGCTCGACGCCGCGGTGGCGAAGGGCGAGGTGAAGTCGCTCGTCATCGTCGCCGCACCGCGCGCGCTCGGCGTGCTGCGCCCGTTCTACAGCCCGGCGCTGAAGGAGGCGATCGGCGCCGAGGTCGACCGCGACATGGTCAAGCTGCCGGTCTACGAGATCGAGAAGCACCTCGCCGCCTGATCCGCCGGCGACCATTTCCCACCGGCCGCAAACGGTTCTACGCTTCCCCGCCAGTCTGCCCGACGGCCGGCTGGCGGGGATTCGTTTTTCGGGCGGTCGGGGGGCCGGCATGTGGGACTTTTCCTTCGCGGCCTCGTTCCGGCTGGTGCTGCGCACCTGGCCGTTCGTGCTGCTGCGGCTCGTGGTCTATGCGGCGATCTGCACCGGCTTCGCGGTCTCGGTCGGCCTCGGCGCGGGCATCGGCTGGAGCGTCGGCCACCTGTTCGCCGGTGACGGGCCCTCGACCGGGGCGATGATCGGCGCGCTGGGCGGCTTCGGCCTCGTCTGGGCCATCCTGTGGTGGGCGCGCCAGTACCTCGTCTACATCGTCAAGGCCGGCCACGTCGCCGCGCTCGACGCGCTGCTGCACGGCAAGGAGCTTCCCACCGGCAGCGACCAGATCGCCTACGCGACCGCGGCGGTGAACGCGCGCTTCCTCGCCGTCAACGTGCTGTTCGGCATCGACCTGCTGATCCGCGGCGTGGTGCGCGCGCTGGTGGGCATGCTGAACCTGCTCACCGGCTGGATTCCCGGTATGCGCGCGCTCAACGCCTTCGTCAACGCGGTGCTGAAGATCGCGCTCGGCCTCGTGGACGAGATCATCCTCGCCTACATCATCCGCCGCGAGGGCACCGAGCCGGCCGAGGCGGCGCGCGACGGGCTGGTGCTCTACGCGCAGAACGCCGGCGCCATGGCCCGCAACGCGGTGTGGATCGCGCTGATGGAATACGCGCTGGCGGCGGTGATCCTGCTGATCCTGCTCGGCCCGGCGCTCGGCCTCGCCATCCTGCTGCCGGGCGGGCTCTCCGGCTTCGGCGTGGTGTTCGCCTTCATCGCCGCCTGGGCGCTCAAGGCGGCGCTGATCGAGCCGCTCTCCATCGCCTCGCTGCTGCAGGCCTACGACATCGCTATCGACGGCCAGACCCCCGATCCCGCCTGGACCGCGCGGCTCGACGGCGCCTCCTCCGCCTTCCGCGACCTCGCCGCCCGCACCGCCGGCCCGCGCGGGGCGGAGGGCCCGCTCAGTGCGCGCGGTCAGGCCGGCTGACATGCGGGCGGGATGATCCAACCCCGCCCCGGCCCCGTATGGCTTCGGCCGGAACGGCGAATGACGACTATAAGAGGCACGCAACCGACGAATCAGCCGGGAGAAGCCCGATGAAGACCCTGTCCTTCTTCCGCCTCGTGCTGGCGGTCGGCCTGTGCCTGGCGGTCGGCGCCGTCGGCTCGCTCGTCACCACGCCGCAGATCCCGACCTGGTACGCCGCGCTCGCCAAGCCGGCCTGGACCCCGCCCGACGCGCTGTTCCCGCTGGTCTGGACCGTGCTCTACGTGCTGATGGCGGTGACGCTGTGGCGGCTGTGGCAGCTCCACAACCCCTCGCCGGAGCGGCGGCGCGCGGTCGGGCTGTGGTTCCTCCAGCTCGCGCTCAACGCGCTGTGGACGCCGGTCTTCTTCGGCTTCGAGGCGATCGGCTGGGGGATGGCGGTGATCGGGGCGCTGTGGCTCGCCATCCTCGCCACCATTCTCGCCTGCGCGCGCATCGATTCCACCGCCGGCTGGCTGATGGTCCCCTATCTCCTCTGGGTGTCCTATGCGACCGCGCTGAATGCTGCCATTCTCGCCATGAATTGACGCTAGACCAGCCGGCGTCCTACCAGATAAAGCGTGCCGATGTGGGCGGACCCGTGCCGGGCCGATCCCTCGCCGAGCTGCGGGAGAGCTCGATGGACCTCGTGACCATCGCCAAATTCGTCGTGCTGCCGATCGCGCTCGGCGCGGTCGCGGTCGTGCTGGTGCTCGGCCTCGTCAACATGGCGCGCGGCGGGTCGCCGATGCGCTCGCAGAAGCTCATGCAGTGGCGCGTGCTGCTGCAGGCGGTGGCGCTGTGCTTCGTGCTCGCCACCATCATCCTGATGAATCACGGCTGAGGCCGCAGGGACACCCGACGGCGATGGTCGTGCTCAACCGCATCTACACCCGCACCGGCGACGACGGCACCACCGCGCTCGGCACCGGCGAACGCCGGGCGAAATACGACCTGCGCGTCGACGCCTACGGCACGGTGGACGAGACCAACGCCGCGATCGGCGTGGCGCGGCTTCACACCGGCTCCAATGCCGGCCCGACCGAGGACGTGATCGCCAAGGCCGCCTTCGCGGCCAACCCGATCGAGACCACGCTGGCGCAGGGCGTCTACGCCGACATCGACGCCATGCTGGCGCGGGTCCAGAACGACCTGTTCGACCTCGGCGCCGACCTCGCCACGCCCGACACCGGCGAGGACCCCGGCTACGAGCCGCTGCGCATCGTCGCCGCGCAGGTCGACCGGCTGGAGCGCGACATCGACATGCTGAACGCGCCGCTCAAGCCGCTGCGCTCCTTCGTGCTGCCGGCCGGCACCGCGGCGGCGGCGCATCTGCATGTCGCGCGCACCGTGTGCCGGCGCGCCGAGCGCATGGTGGTCGAGCTGGCGCAGGCGCCGGGCGAGAGGGTCTCGCCGGAGGCGGTGAAATATCTCAACCGCCTGTCGGACCTGCTCTTTGTCATGAGCCGGGCGGCGAACGCCCGCGCCGGCGGCGCGACGGCCGGCGACGTGCTCTGGGTGCCCGCCGCGGGCCGGGGCGACTGAGGCGCGCCATGCTGCTGCCCTTCAACGACGACAACCCGCTGGAAGGCATCACCTACCCTTACGTGACCTGGGGGTTGATCGCGGTCAACGTGGCGGTGTTCGTGCTGATCCAGCACGGCTACCGGCCCGAGATCGACGTCGCCTCGGCCTTCGGCTACGGCGCCATCCCGGCGGTGGTGAACCACGCGGCCGTGCTGCCGTCCGAATATGTGCGCCTGCCGCCCGAGCTGACCCTCGTCAGCTACATGTTCCTGCATGGCGGCTGGCTGCACCTGATCGGCAACATGGCGTTCCTTTGGGTGTTCGGCGACAATGTCGAGGACGCGCTCGGCCATGCCCGCTTCCTCGCCTTCTATCTTCTGTGCGGCGTCGCCGGCGGCCTCGCCCATTCGCTCGCCATGCCCGATTCGGCTTCGCCACTGGTCGGGGCCTCGGCGGGCATATCGGGGCTGGTCGGCGCCTATCTGATGCTGCATCCCAATGTGCGCATCTGGGTGCTGATGTTCCTGCGCGTGCCTTTGCGCGTGCCCGCCATCTGGCCGCTCGGGGCGTGGATCGGCTTCCAGCTCTGGAACCTCGCCACCACCGGCGAGCAGGACACCGCCTGGTGGGCGCATATTGGCGGGCTCGTCGCCGGCGCGGTGCTGGTCGTGTTCATGCGCCGCAAGGGGGTGCCGCTCTGGGTCACCACCCGCGACGGCACGCCAGACGGGGCGCCGCCGGTCTGAGCGCCGGTCCGGCCGTCGCCGGTGGGGCGCCGACCGGGCGGCGGGCCGGAATATTGACGGTTCCGATGCGTTGACACGCCCCGGGCTGGTCCATAGTTTCCGGGCGTTTTCCGCGGGTCGATGCCGCCCCCGAAACGCTACCCTGCCTTGCGGCGGCATCGCCATCTTCGAAATGCGGCTGCCCGGCGCGGATTCCCTGAAGGTCCGCGGGGGCGGGAGATGTGGTGATGAAGATCCTGGTGCCCGTGAAGCGGGTGGTCGACTACAACGTGAAGATCCGCGTGAAGCCGGACGGCTCGGGCGTGGAGCTGGCCAACATCAAGATGTCGATGAACCCCTTCGACGAGATCGCCGTCGAGGAGGCGCTGCGCCTCAAGGAGGCCGGCAAGGCGAGCGAAGTGATCGCCGTCTCCATCGGCCCGGCCAAGACCGACGAGACCATCCGCACCGCCCTCGCCATGGGCGCCGACCGCGGCGTCTGGGTGAAGACCGAGGACGCCGGCGTCGAGCCGCTCACCGTCGCCAAGCTGCTGAAGAAGGTGGTCGAGGAGGAGGCGCCCGGCCTCGTCATCCTCGGCAAGCAGGCCATCGACGACGACTGCAACCAGACCGGCCAGATGCTCTCGGCGCTGCTCAGCTGGCCCCAGGCGACCTTCGCCTCCAAGGTGGTGGTCGGCGAGGGCTCGCTCGACGTCACCCGCGAGATCGACGGCGGCCTGCAGACGCTCAGCCTCGACCTGCCCGCCGTGCTGACCACGGATCTGCGGCTCAACGAGCCGCGCTATGCCAGCCTACCCAACATCATGAAGGCGAAGAAGAAGCCGATCGCCGAGAAGGCACCGGCCGAATGGGGCATCGACCTCGCCCCGCGCCTTGAGGTGCTCTCCACCGTCGAGCCGGCCGGCCGCACCGCCGGCAAGAAGGTTTCCTCGGTGGCCGAGCTGGTCGGCGACCTCAAGCAGGCGGGAGTGCTCTGACCATGGCCGACATGCTGCCCACCCTGCTCTTCGCCGAACATGACGGCACCCATCTCAACCCCGTCACCGCCCGCGCGCTGACGGCGGCGAAGGCGCTCGGCGCGCCGGTCCACATGCTGGTGGCGGGCTCCGACTGCCGCGCCGCCGCCGAGGCCGCCGCGCGGCTCAACGGTGTCGACGAGGTCGTGGTCTGCGAGGACGCGGCCTATGCCCATCAGCTCGCCGAGCCGCTTGCCGCGCTCGGCGTGGCGCTGGCGGCCGATTACGGCGCGCTCGTCGCCCCCTCCACCGCGATCTGGAAGAGCGTGATGCCGCGCATCGCCGCGCTGCTCGACGTGATGCAGGTCTCCGACGTCATCGCCGTAGTGGCGCCCGACACCTTCGACCGCCCGATCTATGCCGGCAACGCCGTCCAGCGCGTGCGCTCGGGCGAGGCGAAGAAGGTGCTGACCATCCGCACCGCCTCCTTCGCGGCGGCGGGCGAGGAGGGCTCGGCCCCGGTGCGCGCCGCGACGCCGGTGGCCGCGCCCGCGGGCACGCGCTTCGTCGGCGAGGAGATCGCGGCCAGCGAGCGGCCGGAGCTGACCGCCGCCCGCGTGATCGTCTCAGGCGGGCGGGCCGTCGGCTCGGCGGAGAATTTCGCCAAGGTGATCGAGCCGCTGGCGGACACGCTGGGCGCCGCGGTGGGCGCCTCGCGCGCGGCGGTCGACGCCGGCTATGCGCCCAATGACTGGCAGGTCGGCCAGACCGGCAAGGTGGTGGCACCCGACCTCTATGTCGCGGTCGGCATCTCCGGCGCCATCCAGCATCTCGCCGGGATGAAGGATTCGAAGGTGATCGTGGCGATCAACAAGGACGAGGAAGCCCCCATCTTCCAGGTAGCCGATTACGGCATGGTGGGCGACCTGTTCCAGATCGTGCCGGAACTCACAGCCGAAATAGCTAAGGCAAAAGGCTGACGTCGCTCTATACTCGGGGGGTAGCAGCATGAACGGGGCCGGCGGGCGGCATCGGCGGACAGCAGCGACGGACAGACCAGGCGGGACAAGGTCAACCATGGCTTTCGAGATCAAGAGCGTCGGCATCATCGGCGCCGGCCAGATGGGCAACGGCATCGCGCATGTGTGCGCGCTGGCGGGCTACGACGTGGTGCTGAACGATCTCGAAATCGACCGCGTGAAGTCGGGCCTCGCCACCATCAACGGCAACATGGTCCGGCAGGTCGCCAAGGGCCTGTACTCCGAGGACGACAAGCAGTCCGCGCTGACGCGCATCCGCGGCACCGACCAGACCACGGACCTCGCCGACGTCGACCTGCTGATCGAGGCCGCGGTCGAGAAGGAGGAGGTGAAGCGCAAGATCTTCGCCACCGTCTGCCCGTTCCTGAAGCCGGAGACGATCCTCGCCACCAACACCTCGTCGATCTCCATCACCCGGCTCGCCGCCTCCACCGACCGGCCGGAGCGCTTCATCGGCATTCACTTCATGAATCCGGTGCCGCTGATGCAGCTCGTCGAGCTGGTGCGCGGCATTGCCACCGAGGACGAAACCTTCGAGCTCGCCAAGCTCTTCGTCACCCGGCTCGGCAAGACCTATGCGGTGGCGGAGGACTTCCCCGCCTTCATGGTCAACCGCATCCTGCTGCCGATGATCAACGAGGCGATCTACACGCTGTACGAGGGGGTCGGCTCGGTCGACGCCATCGACACCGCGATGCGGCTCGGCGCCAACCACCCGATGGGCCCGCTGCAGCTCGCCGACTTCATCGGCCTCGACACCTGCCTGTCGATCATGCAGGTGCTGCACGAGGGGCTGGCCGATTCCAAGTACCGGCCCTGCCCGCTGCTGGTGAAATATGTCGAGGCCGGCTGGCTCGGCCGCAAGACCCAGCGCGGCTTCTACGACTATCGCGGCGAGAAGCCGGTCCCGACCCGCTAGCACCCGTTCCGGTCTACAAAAAGCGCCTCACCGCCCGGCGCGGACCCGTCCCGCGACCCACCGCACCGGCCGCCCGTCGATCGCCGCCAGCCCGAGCGCGATCAGGCCGAAGCCGGCGACCTCGCGCGGCTCCAGCGCCTCGCCGAGGAACAGCGCGCCGAGCAGGATCGCGCTCACTGGCACCAGCAGCGTCACCAGCGAGATGTTGGTCGCCCCGTTCCGCGCCACGATGCGGAAGAACAGGACGTAGGCGATCCCGGTCGAGAGCACGCCGAGCCCGGCCAGCGCGGCAAGCGCGGTGGCCGACGGCACGGGCAGGCTCCAGGGCCGCTCGACCAGCGCCACCACCGGCAGCAGGATCAGGCTCGCCGCCGTGAGCTGAAGCAGCGCCATGGCGAGCGGGGGCAGCCCGCGGAAGCGCCGGGCGTAGACCGCGGCGAAGCCGTAGGAGACCGTCGCGCCGATCGCTGCGAGCTGGGCGGGAAGCTGGTGGCCGCCGAGCTCGCCCAGCAGCGCCGGCCCCATCATCACCGCCACCCCGGCAAAACCGAGCCCGACCCCGGCCAGCTTGCTGGCCGAGAGCTTCTCGTCCCGGGTGAAGGCCTGCGCCACCAGCACGGTGAACAGCGGCGTCGCCGCGTTGAGGATCGCCGACAGGCCGCTCGGCAGGTGCTGCTGCGACCAGGCGATCAGGCCGAACGGGATGACGTTGTTCAGCATCGCCAGCCCGGCGATGCCGAGCGCCAGCCCCAGGGTGAGGCGGAAGCGGACCCCGCTCGCGAGCGTCACCGCCAGCAGCACCAGCGCGCCGATGCCGACCCGGCCGAGCACCATGGTGAGCGGCGGCATCTCGGCGATGGCGATCTTGCCGAAGAAGAACGAGCCGCCCCAGATCAGCCCCAGCAGGGCGAGCACCGCCCAGTCGCCGGCGGACATGGGCTGCGGGGCCGTGCCGGAAGCGGGTGCCGGCGCGCGCGGCGCCGTGCCGATGGCGTCGCGGCCGGCGGCGGGCGGGCGTCCGTGGTCGCGGGAGAGGGACAAGGGCGCGGGCTCCTGACGCGGGTGCGCCGCCATAGCGCCTTATCGCGCCCGGCGCGACCCGAAACCGCCCGCCTGCCCGTTCGGCATCAGAACGTCGGTCCTAGGATTTCGGCCCGGCATCGGACAGCGCGGCGCGGATCAGCGCCTGTGCGTCCTCGCTCGCCCATTCCGCCGGGCCGGCGATATGGCCGATCTCGCAGCCATCGGCGGTCACCAGCATGGTCGTGGGCAGGCCGAAGCCGCGCCCGACGGCCCGGAGGTCCTGGAAGCTCTGCGCCTTGGGGTCGGCGTAGAGCGCGAGGTTCTGCACCCCGATCTCCTTCATGAAGCTCTTCGGCTTGTCCGGGTCGCGGGTGTCGATGTTGATCGCCACCACCTCGAAGTCGGTCCCGCCCGCCGTGCCGCCCACCTTGTCGCCGCCCATCGCGCCCTGCAGCGCGTCGAGCGCGGGCATCTCCTTGCGGCACGGCACGCACCAGGTGGCCCACACATTGACCAGCTTCAGCCCGTTCCCGCCCACGGCCGAAAGCCGCGTCGCCTTGCCCTGCGCGTCGAGGAAGGCGAGGTCGGGAATGCGGGTCGGGCTGAGCGTCGGGGCGAAGGCGGCGAGCTCGCCCTTGGCGAGGTCGGCGATGCGCCTCCCGGTCTCGCTCGCCGCCGCGCACGTGGCGTCGCTCCCCGCGGACGGGGTGGCGGACGGGGCCGGCGCGCTCGCAACGACGTTGCGCGCTCCACCTTCAATCCCGTATACGCCTGCCAGCCCGGCGGCAGCGCCGAGAACGACGGCGGCCACCAGGATCAGGGCAACGCGCCCCTTCGGGCGGCCCGGCCCCGTCCCGTCGGCCGGGCCGGCGGCCGGCGGCGTGTTCTCAGGTCGTTCGGTCATGACCGTCCTCGCGGAGAAAAAGTCAACATGAGCAACAAGATGTGGGGCGGCCGTTTCGAGACCGGCCCCGACGCGATCATGGAGGAGATAAACGCCTCCATCGGCTTCGACCAGCGCCTGTTCGCGCAGGACATAGCCGGCTCGAAGGCGCATGCCTCGATGTTGGCGGCCCAGGGCATCATCGAAAAAGCTGATGCCGAAAAGATCCTCGCAGGTCTAGACACGATCCTGTCAGAGATCGAATCGGGCGGCTTCACCTTCCAGCGGGCGCTTGAGGACATCCACATGAACGTGGAATCGCGCCTCGCCGCGCTGATCGGCCCGCCGGCCGGCCGCCTGCACACGGCGCGCTCGCGCAACGACCAGGTGGCGACCGACTTCCGGCTCTATGTGCGCGACACCATCGACACGCTCGACGCCCAGGTCCGCGACCTGCAGCAGGCGCTGGCGGAGAAGGCGCTGATCCATTCCGGCACGGTGATGCCGGGCTTCACCCATCTGCAGACCGCGCAGCCCGTGACCTTCGGCCACCATCTGCTCGCCTATGTCGAGATGCTCGGGCGCGACCGCGGCCGGCTGGCGGATGCCCGCGCACGGCTGAACGAATGCCCGCTCGGCGCGGCCGCGCTCGCCGGCACCTCGTTCCCGATCGACCGCGCGGCCACCGCCAAGGCGCTCGGCTTCGACCGCCCGACCGCGAACTCGCTGGATTCGGTGTCCGACCGCGACTTCGTGCTGGAGACGCTGGCGGCGGCCTCGATCTGCGCCATGCACATGACCCGCTTCGCCGAGGAAGTGGTGATCTGGACCTCGCCGCTGACCGGCCTGCTCAAGCTCTCCGACCGCTTCACCACCGGCTCCTCGATCATGCCGCAGAAGCGCAACCCGGACGCCGCCGAGCTGGTGCGCGCCAAGATCGGGCGCATCGCCGGCGCCTTCTCCGGGCTGCTCATGGTGATGAAGGGCCTGCCGCTCGCCTATGCCAAGGACATGCAGGAGGACAAGGAAGGCGCCTTCGACGCCCTCTCCACTCTCTCGCTGATGATCGCCGCCACGGCGGGCATGGTGCGCGACATGGTGCCGGACGAGGCGAACCTGAAGGCCGCCGCCGGCCAGGGCTATTCCACCGCCACCGATCTCGCCGACTGGCTGGTGCGGGTGCTCGGCCTGCCCTTCCGCGAGGCCCATCACGTCACCGGCCGCATCGTCGCACTGGCGGCGGCGAAGGGCGTGGCGCTGCACCGGCTGCCGCTGGGCGAGATGCAGGAGGTCGAGCCGCGCATCACCGAGGAGGTGTTCGGCGTGCTCTCCGTGGTCAAGTCGGTGGCGAGCCGCACCTCCTATGGCGGCACCGCGCCGAAGAACGTGCGCAGCCAGGCCAAGCGCTGGCTGAAGCAACTCGCCAAATAGAGAGGGCGTTGGCCGGCGGGCGCTCAGTCCGCCCGCCGCCCCAGCAGCCGGAGCGCGTTGGCCGTCACCAGCACGGTCGCCCCCGTATCGGCCAGGATCGCAGGCCACAGGCCGGTGATGCCGGCGATGGTGGTGACGAGGAACACCGCCTTCAGCCCCAGCGCGATGGCGATGTTCTGGTGGATGTTGCGCATGGTCGCCCTGGACAGCGCGATCATCGCCGCCACGTCGCCGACCCGCCCGTGCAGAACTGCCGCATCCGCCGTCTCCAGTGCCACGTCGGTGCCCCCGCCCATGGCGATGCCTACATCGGCGGTGGCGAGCGCAGGCGCGTCGTTGATGCCGTCGCCGACCTTGGCGACCTTGAGCCCGCTCGCCTTCTGCTCGCCGACGATGCGCTGCTTGTCGGCCGGCATCAGCCCGGCGCGCACCTCGATGCCGAGATCGCGGCCGATCGCCCGCGCCGTGCGCTCATTGTCGCCGGTGAGCATCAGCGTGCGGATGCCCGCCTGGGCGAGGCTGGCGAGGCCCTCCGCGGCATCGGCGCGCGGCTCGTCGCGCATGGCGATCAGCCCCTGCGCGGCGCCGTCGGCCAGCAGCACCGCGACCGTCTTGCCGTCGTCGTTGAGGCGCTCGATCGCCGCCTGCTGCTCCGCCGACAGGCTGGCGCGGGCCATCGCGGCCTTGGGCGAGCCGAGGAACAGCGCCGCCCCGTCCACCGTGCCGCTCACGCCCTCGCCGCTCGCCGCACCGGCGTCGCGCACCGGCGCCGGCTCTATGCCGCGCGCCTGCGCCTCGGCGAGGACCGCGCTCGCCAGCGGATGGGTCGAGCCCGCCTCCAGCGCGGCGGCGCGGCCGAGCAGCGCGGCCTCGTCACCTTCGAAGGCCACAATGTCGGTCACCTTCGGCTTGCCCTCGGTCAGCGTGCCGGTCTTGTCGAGCGCCACCAGGCCGACGAGCCGCAGCGTCTCCAGCACCGCCCCGCCCTTGATCAGCAGGCCGCGCCGCGCGCCGGCGGCGAGACCCGCGGCGATGGCGGCCGGGGTCGAGATGACCAGTGCGCAGGGGCAGCCGATCAGCAGTATGGCGAGCCCCTTGTAGATCCATTCGTCCCAGGCGGCGCCGGCGACGAGCGGCGGCACGACGGCGATCAGCGCCGCCAGCACCACCACGAACGGCGTGTACCAGCGCGAGAAGCGGTCGATGAAACGCTCGGTCGGCGCCTTGCTCTCCTGCGCTTCCTCGACGAGGCGTACGACGCGGGCGATGGTGTTGTCGGAAGGCTCGGTGGTGGCGCGCACGGTGAGCGCGGCCTCGCCGTTCACCGTGCCGGCGAACACCGGGTCGCCCGCGGCCTTGGCCACCGGCACGCTCTCGCCCGTCACCGGCGCCTCGTTGACCGAGCTCGCGCCCTCGATCACCTCGCCGTCGGCCGGAATCCGCTCGCCCGGGCGCACCAGAATGGTCGCGCCGACGGTGAGGCTCTCGGCCGGCACCTCGCGGGTCGCCCCGTTCTCGACGAGGCGCGCGGTCTTCGGCACCAGGGCGGTGAGCGAGCGGATGCTCTCGCGCGCCCGCCCGGCGGCGACACCCTCGAGCAGCTCGCCGACCAGAAACAGGAACACCACCGCCGCCGCCTCCTCGCCGGCGCCGATGATCACCGCGCCGACGGCGGCGATGGTCATCAGCATCTCGATCGAGAACGGCGTGCCGGCAAGCGCGGCCATCACCGCGCGGCGGGCGATCGGCACCAGCCCGACCAGCAGCGCGGCGATGAAGATCCAGGGATCGAGCACCGGCACGAAATGGCCGGCGACATAGGCCGCCGCCAGCGCGGCGCCGCAGACCAGCGTCAGGCGCGCCTTGCCGGTCTGCCACCACGGCACGTCGCTCGGCAGGTGGCTGTGCGCATGGCCGGCCGGCGCGCGCGCCGCCTCGCCATGGGAATGGCCGTGCGCGTGATCGTGGTCGTGCGCGTGGTCGTGATCATGATGGTCATGATCGTGATGAGCGTGGTCGTGCCCGTCGCACGGGCCGTGGCCATGGCCCTTCGCGGCGGGCCCGGGATCGTTCCCGGCCGCCAGCGGCATGATGGTGTAGCCGAGGCCGGAGACCCGCCGCTCCAGCACGGCGAGGTCCGCGCCCTCGTGCTCGACCGTCATGGTGCCGGCCGTGACCGAGACCGACACCTCCTCCACGCCCTTCACCCGGCGCACCGCGGTGTCGATCTTGGACGCGCAGGACGCGCAGTCCATGCCATCGATACGGTAGCGGGTCTTCAGCGCCGACATGATCCACCTCTTGTCTCAGTGTCGGCGCGAGCCTAATTCCTCTAGCGACTAGAGGAGCAAGCGCGAATGACGAGCGAGAACGAAGGCCGCTTCAGCATCGGCGAGGTCGCGCGCGCGAGCGGCGTGAAGGTGCCGACCATCCGCTACTACGAGGAGATCGGCCTGCTGCCGGCCCCGCCGCGCACCGAGGGCGGGCGCCGGGCCTATGGCGAGTCCGATCGGCACCGGCTGGCCTTCATCCGCCATGCCCGCGAGCTCGGCTTCGAGATCGAGGCGATCCGCACCCTGCTCCAGCTCCAGGACCGGCCGGAGCAGTCCTGCGCCGTCGCCGACGCCATCGCCCGCGACCACCTCGCCGAGGTGGAGCGCCGCATCGCCAGCCTCACTGCGCTGAAGGCGGAGCTGGCGCGCATGGTGGAAGGCTGCTCGCACGGCCATGTGGGCGAGTGCCGGGTGATCGAGATCCTCGCCGACCACAATGAATGCCGGCACCATCACCACGGCGCGGCCGCGCCGGCCGGCGTTGGCGGCTGAGATCGCTCAGGGCTCCCAGACCGGCCAGGTGTCGGAGAGCCGGTAGCCCGAGGGCCACGGGTCGTCGGGGTCGACCATGAGCTGGGCGGTGTGGGTGAGGAAGGCCCGGCCGCTGATCGCCGGCACGATGGCCGGCCGGCCGCCGATGGTGGTTTCGCGCTCGATCCGGCAGTCGAAGCGCGAATCGATGATCGAGCGGCCGATGAAGCCATCGCCCACCTTCAGCACCCCCTTGGCGTGCAGCACCGCCATCCGCGCCGAGCAGCCGGTGCCGGTCGGCGAGCGGTCGATCTTGCCGGGGCGGATGGCCACCGCGTTGGCCCCGCTGGCGATGCCGTCCTCATGGGTGAGCGGGGCGGCGAACTGGCAGAACGAGATGTGGTCCCATTCCGCGTTCTCCGGGTGGCGGAAGCCGAGCTGCGCGTTGGCCGCCTTCACGATCCGCATCCCGGTCTCGGCGAGGTCCCTGGCCTCGTCCGGGCGGATGGAAAAGCCCAGCGCCTTTGCGTCGACGATGACGAAGCTGTCGCCGCCATAGGCGGTGTCGACCGTGAGCGTGCCGAGCCCTTCCACCTCCAGCCGGGCGTCGAGCCGGTCGGCGAAGGAGGGGTGGTTGAGGACGGTGATGCGCCGCGCCTTGCCGCCCGCGCAGTCGGCCGTCACCTCGATAAGCCCGCCCGGCGCCTCCAGCACCATGCGCGTCTGCGGCTCTTCCATCGGCACGATGCCGGTGTCGAGCAGCACCGTCGCCACGCAGATGGCGTTCGAGCCCGACATGGGCGGCGTGTCCTCGGGCTCCATGATGATGAAGCCCATCCGGGCGCGCGGGTCCTTGGGCGGCACTAGCAGGTTCACGTGCCGGAACACCCCGCCGCGCGGCTCCTGCAGCACGAAGTTGCGCAGGCCCTTGTCGCTGGCGATGAAGCGCGACTGCGCCCACAGCGTCTCGCCCGGCGGCGGGGCGACGCCGCCGACGATGACGTCCCCGACCTCGCCCTCCGCATGGCAGCCGACGATGTGGATGAGCCTCGACGAGCGCATGGCGATCCTTCAGACCACGACGAAGCCGTGCGCGAACGGGTCGCGCTCGTCGATGAAGAGGGTGTTGAAGCCGGTCATCCGCGCCCAGCCGCCGATGGAGGGGATGATCGCCTCGCGGTCCCCCACCTTCGCCGCCGCCTCGACCCGCCCGCGGAACAGCGAGCCGATGATGCTCTCATGCACGAACTCGTCGCCGACCTTCAGCCGGCCGAGCGCGGCGAGCTGGGCCATGCGCGAGGAGGTGCCGGTGCCGCAGGGCGAGCGGTCGATCGCCTTGTCGCCATAGAACACCGCATTGCGCGCATGCGCCTCGTTGTGGCGCGGCAACCCGGTCCACAATATGTGCGACAGGCCGCGAATATCCGGCATCGTCGGGTGCACGAATTCATACTTGGCGTTGAGCGCGCGGCGCAGCGCCCCGCTCATGCCGATCAGCTCGCCGGCGGTGAAGTCGGACATGTCGCGATAGCCGTCCTGCGGCTCGACGATGGCGTAGAAATTCCCGCCATAGGCGACGTCGACGCTGATCTCGCCGAGGCCCGGGCAGTCGGCGCTCAGGCCCTGCGCGTAGAGGAAGGCGGGCACGTTGGTGATGCGCACCTCCTCCACATACTGGCCTTCCTGCCGGTATTCGGCCTTCACCACCCCGGCCGGCGTGTCGAGCATCAGCACGCCCGGCACGCGCGGCGTGACCAGCCCGTGCTCGATCGCCATGGTGACGGTGCCGATGGTGCCGTGCCCGCACATGGGCAGGCAGCCCGACGTCTCGATGAACAGGATCGCGACGTCGCAGTCCGGCCGCGTCGGCGGGTAGAGGATCGAGCCCGACATCATGTCGTGGCCGCGCGGCTCGAACATCAGCCCGGTGCGGATCCAGTCGTAGTCGCGAAGGAAATGCGCCCGCTTCTCCAGCATGGTGGCGCCCTCGAGCGCCGGCCCGCCGCCGGCGACGAGCCGGACCGGATTGCCGCAGGTGTGGCCGTCTATGCAGAAGAAGCTGTGTCGCGCCATGGGGTGAGCTCGATATCAGAAGCGGTCGGGGTCAGAAGCGGTCGGGACGGAACGGGTCGAGCGGGATGGCCGGGCTGCGGCCGGTCACGAGGTCGGCCACCAGCCGGCCGGTGCCCGCGCTCTGGGTGAGGCCGAGATGGCCGTGGCCGAAAGCATAGACCACTCGGGGCGAGGCGGCCGAGCGGCCGATGACCGGCAGGCTGTCGGGCAGCGAGGGGCGAAAGCCCATCCACTGCCGCCCGCCCGTCGTCCTCAGCCCCGGGAGAAAAGCGGCGGCTTTCTTCAGCATCGCCTCGGAGCGGGCGAAATTGGGCGGCGCGCGAAGCCCGCCGAGCTCGACCGCGCCGCCGACGCGGATGCCGGTCGCGAGCGGCGTGACCACGAAGCCGTGACCGCCGAAGGTGAGCTGGCGCCTCAGATCGAAGGCGCCGGCGGGCAGGGTGGTGTTGTAGCCGCGCTCGGTTTCCAGCGGTACGCGGTCGCCCAGCATCGTCGCCAGCGGGCGCGACCAGGCGCCGGCGGCGAGCACCACATGGCCCGCCTCCAGCGCGCCGCCATCGGCCAGCCGCACGCGCACCCGCTCGCCCTGCGGCTCGAGCGCGCTCACCTCGCCATGCGAGATCGCCGCGCCGCGCGCCATCACCGCGTCGAACAGCGCCAGCGCGAAATGATAGGGATCGTCGACCGTCTTCCAGTGCGGGGTGAAGGTGCCGGCGGTGAAGCGCGGCGACAGGCCGGGCTGCAGCTCGGCGAGCCGCGCCCCGCGCACATGCTCGAAGGCGATGCCTTCCGCCTCGCGCGCGGTCCAGCCCGGCAGCGCGGCGGCAAGTTCCGCCTCGCTCTCATAGAGCTGGAGATTGCCGTCGCCGCGCAGCCGGCCGGAAAGCCCGGCCTCGCGCACCATCGCCTCCATCGCGCCGGAGGCAACCTGCATCAGCGCGCTCTGGGCGGCGATCGAGCGCGCCTGCCGGTCCGGCAGGCTGGCGCGCCAGAAGCGCAGCAGCCACGGCGCGAGGCGCGGCAGGTAGCAGGGCGGGATCGACAGCGGGCCGAGCGGGTCGAGCAGCCAGCGCGGTGCCTTGCGCAGGATGCCGGGCGAGGCCAGCGGCAGGATGTCGGTGAAGGCGAGGGCGCCGGCATTGCCCATGCTCGCGCCCTCGGCGACGCCGCCGCGCTCGACCAGCCGCACCTTCAGGCCCTCGCCCTGCAGGTGGAAGGCCGAGGCGAGGCCGACGATGCCGGCACCGATGACGATGATGTCGTCCGAGGCGGACATGGAGCGCTCGTTCAGGCGGGAGGCACCGGCGCCGTCCCTGAAGGCCGGGGCGCGCGGGCGCCGCCGGCCCGGAAGGCCGTCACGCCGCCTTGGCGAGCAGCGGCCGGGTGGCCAGCGCCTCGGCGACGATCTTCTCGACCTTGGCGCGCTGCTCGCCTTCCAGCGGCAGGCGCGGGGCGCGCACATGCTCGGTGGTGCCGGTCACCAGCGCCTCGACCAGCTTCAGGTTCTGCACCAGGTAGCTCGACACGTCGAGGTCGAGCAGCGGGCGGAACCAGCGGTAGATCGCCAGCGCCTCGGCATAGCGCCCGGCCTTCATCAGCCGGTAGATCGCGACCGTCTCCTCCGGGAAGGCGATGACGAGGCCGGCGACCCAGCCCACCGCGCCCACCGCCAGCGCCTCGAAGGCGAGGTTGTCGACGCCGGTGAACACGTCATAGCGCTCGCCCAGTGCGTTGATGATGTCGGTGGTGCGGCGGATGTCGTCGGAGGATTCCTTGATCGCGACGAAGCGGGAATCCTTCGCCAGCTCCTCCAGGATCTCGACCGTCACGTCGACCCGGTAGGCGATGCGGTTGGAATAGATCATCACCGGCAGGTCGCCCGCCTCGGCCACCGCCTTCAGCGTGGCGACCGTTTCCTTCGGGTTGGTGTGGTAGACGAGGCTCGGCACCACCATCAGGCCCGAGGCGCCGGCCCTGGCGGCGCGGGAGGCGAGCGTTGCGCAGTCGCGCGTCGCCGCGTCCGCGATGGTCATCAGCACCGGGCGGGCGCCGGCCACCGACTGGGCGAGCGCCAGCACCTCGAGCCGCTCGTCATGGGAGAGCATCGGCCCCTCGCCGAGCGAGCCGTTGACGATCAGCCCGTCGACGCCCGCCGCGATCTGGCGCGCGAAGCAGCGCTCCATCTCCTTGTGATCGAGGGCGCCAGCCTCGGTGAACTTGGCGGTAACGGCCGGAAGCACACCTGCCCACATGGGTCAGCTCCTGCGGTGATGGGGATTTCGGCCTGAGCATCTGTTTTTTGGATCCAATTTGCAATATCCTTTTTTGAGTTCGGGAGAGGATGAGGCGATGAAGGTCCGGTCCGTCGATATCGGCCAGATGGCGTCCGCCTCGGAGGTGATCTTCGAGGCGCTGCGCGAAGCCATCGTCAAGGGCGACCTGACGGAGGGCGAGGCGCTGCGCCAGGACCGCATCGCGCGCATGTTCAACGTCAGCCGCATCCCGGTGCGCGAGGCGCTGACCCGGCTCGAGGAACAGGGCCTCGTCTCGACCCAGCGCTATCGCGGCGCCGTCGTCACCACCCTCTCGACCGAGGAGGTGAGCGAGATCTTCGAGTACCGCGCGCTGCTGGAGCCGGAGATGCTGAAGGCCTCGGTGCCGCGCATGACGGACGAGGCGCTGCGCCGGGCGCGGCAGATCGCGGCCGCCTTCGCGAGCGAGCCCGACAGCGTGCACTGGGGCGAACTCAACCGCGACTTCCACTACGCGCTCTATGAGGCCGCCAACCGCCCCTATTTCCTGCAGGCCATCAACGCGGCGCTGGACCGGGTCGACCGCTACTCGCGGATCCAGCTCGTCATGACCGACGGCATGGAGCGCGCGCGGCGCGAGCACGAGGCGATCCTCGCCGCCTGCGAGGCGCGCGATGCCACCCGCGCGGCCGAGCTGACCCGCGAGCACATTCGCGGCGCCGGCCGCTCGCTGGTGGATTTCCTGGTCCGCAGCCGCGCCGAGCGCGACGGGACGGCTTCGCGCGCGAGCGCCTGAATCCGCCCGGCCGCTGCCGCCCGCTCCTCCCGCAATCGTGTCTTAACCTCGCCGCAGGTCGGGGCGAGGCTGCTCCGCGCGCATCCCGCGCGTGGACAGGAGAGACTGTAGTACTATAGTATAGTTTCACACGAATTTCGTGTTGTTCATGTGACACCCGGGCGCCGAAGCACCGGTGCCACGCGTGAACCCTTGGCGCCTGCCCTTACGAAAGGTTATGCCGGCCGGGGTCGACCTTTCCGCGGCAGTGGCGCAGGCTTTGAATACGCAAGAACTTATGGACCGTCGCCTGTTCATTGCCGGAGCGGCCGCGACGCTCGCGGGGACGCAAGCGGCCCGGGGCCAGCCCGGGCCCCCGGCGCTCGACCCGCTGACGCTGTTCGTCCCCTCGACCCGGGGCGGCGGATGGGACCGCACGGCAAGAGCGATGCAGGAAAGCCTGATCGAGAGCGGCGCGGTCGCCGATGTCGGGCTGCTCTACGAAACCGCAGGCGCCGCCGCCGGCATCGCCGATTTCCTCACCCGCTATCACGGCCGGCCCGACACGCTGCTCGTCGGCGGGCTCGGCATGATCGGCGCCGTGCTGCTCGGCCGCGTCCCCGCCGATCTCTCCCGCCTCACGCCGATCGCCCGGCTGACCAACGAGTACATGGTGCTTGCGGTCGCGCATGACTCGGAGACCGATTCCCTGCGCGATATCCTCGCCGAGCTGGCCCACCATCCCGGCTCGGTCAGCTTCGCCGGCGGCAATCGCGGCAATGTCGACCATCTGTTCGTCGGCCTGATCGGTCGCGCGGCCGGCGTCCGCGCGAGCGCCATTCCCTACCGCGCCTTCGTCGGCGGCAAGGGCGCGGTCGACTATGTGACGTCCGGCGGGGCCGACTGCGTGGTGGACAGCCTCAGCGCGCTGCAGGACGACATCGCGATCGGCCGGCTGCGCGGGCTGGCCATCTCCTCGCCGCAGCGCCTGCCCGGCATCGCCATTCCCACCTGCTTCGAGCAGGGCGCCGACATCGAGATCTCCAACTGGCGCGGCGTGTTCGCGCCGCCCGGCGTCGACGCGGCGGACGCCGCCCGCCTGCAGGCGATGGTCGGGCGCATGCTCGCGAGCCTCGCCTGGCGCGCCGCGCTGTTCCAGTACAGCTGGTCGAGCGACGTGCTGATCGGCCCGCCCTTCCGCATCTTCCTCAATGCCGAGCTGGCGCGGGTGCGCAGCCTGCTATCCGGCTTCGGCCTGCGCTGACGCCGCCGGCGCGGACACGAACAGGTGCCGCGTCTCGCGCACCGCCGCGACGATGAAGCCCTCCACCTCGCGGATGCGCCGCAATTCGTGGATGTCGGCATGGGTGACGAGCCAGTAGGCGCGCCGGAAGCTCAGCTCCGGCAGCAGCGGCACCAGCTCCTCGTGACCGCGCGCGGCATAGTCGTGCAGGATGCCGACCCCGGCGCCGGCGCGCACCGCCTCCATCTGCCCGACCACGCTGGCGCATTCCAGCCGCCGCGCCTCGATCTCGCGCAGCGCCTCGAAATAGTCGAGCGCCGGGCTGTAGACGAGGTCGGCGACATAGGTCACCAGCAGCCTTCCGTTGAGGTCGGCCAGCCGGTCGATCGGCCCGGTGCGGGCGAGATAGTCGCGCGAGGCGTAGACGCTGAGGCTGTAGTCGGTGAGCTTGCGCGCCACCAGCCGCCCCTCGGCCGGGCGCTGCAGCGTGACCGCGATGTCCACTTCGCGCTTGGGCAGCGAGAAGCTGCGCGGCAGCGGCGCGAGCTGGATCGTCAGCCCCGGATGCTCCTCGGCGAGGCGCCCGAGCCGGGAGGCGAGGAAATAGGTGCCGAACCCGTCCGGCGCGCCGATCCGCACCGTGCCGGCAAGCGCGAGGTCGACATTGCCGAGCGCCGCCTGCGCCTGCAGCATCTGCGTCTCCACCCGCTCGGCATGGACGAGCAGCCGCTCGCCGGCGGGGGTGAGCTCGCTGCCGGTGGTGCGCCGCTCCAGCAGCTTGGCGCCGAGGCTGGCCTCGAGCGCGCCGAGCCGGCGCCCGACCGTGGCATGGTCGAGCCCGAGCTGGCGCGCCGCCGCCAGCATCTGGCCGGCGCGCGCCACGGCGAGGAAGATGCGCAGGTGATCCCAGTCCATGAGCCCGATTTGGCCTTTCCGTGCACAACGGATGGGAAATCATGGCCGTTGAAGTGAGAAGTTTCAACAAGCACAACGCTGCCATCCCATTCCCGCGCGCATGCCCGCTGGGTCATGCCCGAATTTGCCCTTAGGAGAGGTCGCGATGGCGGTCATCGGTCATTACATCGGCGGCAGGCTTGCCACCACCACGGGCCGCAGCGCCCCGGTCTTCGATCCGTCCACCGGCGCCCAGTCCGGCGAGGTGCTGCTCGCCTCCGCCGCGACGACGGGCGAGGCGGTCGCCGCGGCCGCCGGCGCCTTCCCCGCCTGGGCCGACACCCCGCCGCTGACCCGCGCGCGCATCCTGTTCAAGTTCAAGGCGCTGCTGGACCGCGACATCGACGCGATCGCCACCGCGATCACGAAGGAGCACGGCAAGACCTTCGAGGACGCCAAGGGCGAGGTCACGCGCGGCATCGAGGTGGTCGAGTTCGCCTGCGGCATCCCGCACCTGATGCGCGGCGACTTCACCGAGCAGGTCGCGCGCGGGGTCGACGTGTTCTCCGCCCGCCACCCGGTAGGCGTGGTCGCGGGCATCACCCCGTTCAACTTCCCGGCCATGGTGCCGATGTGGATGTTCCCGGTGGCGCTCGCCTGCGGCAACACCTTCGTGCTCAAGCCCTCCGAGAAGGACCCGACCGCCTCGCTGATGCTGGCCGAGCTGCTGGCCGAGGCCGGGCTGCCGGCCGGCGTGTTCAACGTGGTGCAGGGCGACAAGGAGGCGGTCGACGCGCTGCTGACGCATCCCGACGTCGCGGCGGTGAGCTTCGTCGGCTCCACCGCGATCGGCGAGTATGTCTACAAGACCGCCGCCGCGCACGGAAAGCGCGCGCAGGCGCTGTGCGGGGCGAAGAACCACCTCGTCGTCATGCCCGACGCCGACCTCGACAAGACCGTCGACGCGCTGATGGGCGCGGGCTACGGCTCGGCCGGCGAGCGCTGCATGGCGGTCTCGGTCGCGGTGGCGGTCGGGGGCGTGGGCGACGCGCTGATGGAGAAGCTGGTGCCGAAGGTGCGCGGGCTGAAGGTTGGCCCCGGCCTCGACCGCGACAGCGAGATGGGCCCGCTGGTGACGAAAGAGCACCTCGCCAAGGTCTCGGGCTATGTCGACACTGGCGTCGCCGAGGGCGCCGAGCTGGTGGTCGACGGGCGCGGCCTGAAGCTGCAGGGCTACGAGGACGGCTACTTCATCGGCGGCTGCCTGTTCGACCGGGTGACGCCGCAGATGAAGATCTACAAGGAAGAGATCTTCGGCCCCGTCCTTTCGGTGGTCCGCGTCGACCGCTTCGACGAGGCGCTGAAGCTGGTCAACGACCACGAGTACGGCAACGGCGCCGCCATCTTCACCCGCGACGGTGATTCCGCCCGCGCCTTCGACCGCGACGCCAAGGCGGGCATGATCGGCATCAACGTGCCGATCCCGGTGCCGGTGGCGTTCCATTCCTTCGGCGGCTGGAAGCGCTCGGTGTTCGGCGACCGCAACGTCTACGGCATGGAGGGCGTGGGCTTCTATACCAAGATGAAGACCACCACCGCCCGATGGCCGACCGGCATCCGCGAGGGCGCCCAGTTCGTCATGCCGACGACGGGGTGAGGCGCCGCAAGGCTCCTGACCCGGCTAACGAACTTGAAATGCCCGGCATGATGCCGGGCATTTTTATCTCACGGCGATACGACCACGATACGTCTCGGGGCCGTCATCCGTTGCCGATGATCTTGCTCATGTTCATCGTTGTGGACTGCCCTGCCGCCTTCGCGCGCTTGGCCCGAGCGCCATCTCCGACGATCGTGCCGTCGATTGGCCCGCCATCGCCCTGAATGTCGCCGGCACGCGCCGCCGAGCCATTTCCGATGATCTTGTTATCGAGGATTTGCGTGCCCGGATTCGTGTTGTCGCTGGGGTCTTGGAACACCGGGTCGTGAAGCTTCGACTTCATGGGTGCCTCCTCTGTCGACAAGCGATCACGCCTGCCGCGGGAGAGGATGCGATCGGCCTGTGTTGTCTTCGTGGCCAGATGGACGGCACCCTAACGCTTCATATTCGGGCAGACGAACGGCACCTTGGGGCGCGAATAGCGGTGCTCCACCACGTCAGGACCGGCCTTCACCTTCAGGGTGAGATCGGTGGCGGTGAGCTTGGTGACGGTAGCCGAGACCCTCGCGCCATCTTCGTCCCACGAGACGGCGTTCGGCGCGGTGCGCGTCCATTTGCGCAGGGCGTAGGTCTCCCAGCACGAATCCATCAAGAGCGTGCCGTCGGTGAAGAAGACGAGCATCGTGCCGGGCATCTTGTTCGCCGGATTGGCCTCGACCCAGACGCGGCCGGTGAGCGAATCGACGCCCTGCGCCCGGGCCGCGGGCGCGGCAAGAAGAGCGAGGGTCAGCGCGGCGGCGGCGGTCATTTTCATCGGGCAACCTTTCGGCAAGAGAATCGGCGCGGGGGGCGCCGACGCCATGGTCACCCCCGCTCGCGGCCGAAATCCGGCGCCGCCGTCTCCTGGCCGATCTCGATGATCGAGCGGCGGATGGCGCGGGTGCGGGTGAACAGCTCGAACAGCTTGTCGCCCTCGGCCCAGCGGATCGCCCGCTGCAGCGCGATCAGGTCCTCGGTGAAGCGGCCCAGCACCTCGAGCACCGCCTCGCGGTTGTTGAGGAACACGTCGCGCCACATGGTCGGGTCGGAGGCCGCGATGCGGGTGAAGTCGCGGAAGCCGCCGGCCGAGTACTTGATCACCTCGGACTGCGTGACCTCCTCGAGGTCCGCCGCCGTGCCGACGATGTTGTAGGCGATCAGGTGCGGCACGTGCGAGGTGATGGCGAGCACCAGATCGTGGTGCTCCACGCTCATGGTCTCGACATTGGCGCCCATCGCGGTCCACAGCCCGGTGAGCCGCGCCACCGCGTCGGGGTCCGCGTCCTCCGGCGGGGTGAGGATCGACCAGCGGTTCCGGAACAGGGTGGCAAAGCCCGCATCGGGGCCGGAATATTCGGTACCCGCCACCGGATGGCCGGGAATGATGTGCACGCCTTCGGGCAGGTGCGCGCGCAGCGCGGTGAACACCGCGCCCTTCACCGAGCCGACGTCGGAGACGATGGCGCCGGGCTTCAGATGCGGCGCGATCGCCTCGGCGGCCGCGCCCATGGCGCCGACCGGCACGCACAATATGACGATGTCCGCGTCGGCCACCGCCTCGGCCGGGGTCGCGGCCACCTCATCGGCGATGCCGAGCTCGCCGACGCGCGCGCGCACCGCCTCGGCCGCGTCATAGGCGACCAGCGTGCCGGCGAGGCTTCGCGCGCCCGCCGCGCGCAGGATCGACGAGCCGATCAGGCCGATGCCGATGACGACGAGGCGCCCGAGCAGCGGGCGCGCCAGCGGCGGATCAAGCACCATGGCCCGCGCTCGCTTCGGCCGGCGCGTTGCGGCCCATGAATGCGGAGAGCGCGTCAACCAGCAGCCGGTTCGCCTCCTCGGTGCCGACGGTGAGACGCAGCGCCCCCGGCAGGCCGTAGGCATCGACCCGGCGCAGGATCAGCCCGCGCTGCATCAGGAAGGCGTCGGCCTCGCGCGCGGTCCGGCCCGGCTCGTCGGGGAAATGCACCAGCAGGAAGTTCGCCACGCTCGGCGTGACGTCGAGCCCGAGCGCGGTGAGCTGCTCGGTCAACCAGGGCAGCCACACATCGTTATGCGCCACCGCCGCTTCGACATGGGCGGTGTCGCCCACCGCCGCCGTCGCCGCGGCGATGCCGGGCGCGGAGACGTTGAAGGCGCCGCGGATGCGGTTCACCGCGTCCACCACCTCGGCCGGCCCGTAGAGCCAGCCCACGCGCAGGCTGGCGAGGCCGTGGATCTTGGAGAAGGTGCGCAGCATCACGACGTTGGCGCAGCTCTCGGCGAGCTCGGTGCCCGCCTCGTAATCCTCGCGGTGGACATATTCGGCATAGGCCGAATCGAGCGCCAGCAGCACATGCGGCGGCAGGCCGCGCTGCAGCCGGCGCACCTCCTCGGCCGGGATGTAGGTGCCGGTCGGGTTGTTCGGGTTGGCGAGGAAGACGATGCGCGTGCGTTCGCTCACCGCCGCCAGCAGCGCGTCGACGTCGCTGTGATAGTCCTTCTCCGGCGCCACCACCGGCGTCGCGCCGGCCGCCAGCGTGGCGATCCGGTAGACCAGGAAGCCGTACTGCGAATAGAGCACCTCGTCGCCCGGCCCGGCGAAGGCCAGCGTGGTGAGGGTGATCAGTTCGTCCGAGCCGGTGCCGCAGACGATCCGGGCCGGGTCGAGCCCGTAGGCGGCGCCGATCGCCTCGCGCAGCTTCGTCGAGGAGCCGTCGGGGTAGAATTCGAGCGCGGCAGCGGCGCGGAACGCCTCCATCGCCTTCGGGCTGGGGCCGATCGGCGTCTCGTTGGCCGAGAGCTTGTAGACCTTCACGCCGGCGCCCGCTTCCGCCTTGCCCGGCACATAGGCCTCGATCGCCTGCACCCCGGGACGCGGGACGGGACGGCTGGGGGCGGACGCGGACGACATCGGGGGAACTCCGGGGGAAGAGGGCGGGGGGAAAGCCGTCAGCCCTTCGCGGCCGGATGGGCCGGCTCGGGCTGCGGGGGGTGGGTATAGCGGCTGGCATGGCTGCCGACGAGGGCGGCCGAGCGCACCGAGGCGCCCGAGGCCCGCAGCGCCGCCAGCACCGTGTCGAGCCCCACCTCGCCGCCGAGCGGGATCGAGGCCAGCAGCGCCGCGCCGTCGAGGCTGCGGTCGGGCACGGCCAGCACCTCGGCCAGCGGGGCGAGCGCGCGCGCCGCCTGCGCGGTCCAGCCGGCGACATGCAGGCTCCAGGTCTCGACCTCGGTCACCGCCCCGTCCGTCACCGGATGGGCGATGCAGAATACCGGCAGGCCGGCGGGGTGGTCGGCACGCTCGACGAAGGGCAGGCGGGCGATGATCTTGGGCGCGCTCTCGCTCTCCAGCGCCGTCCACCAGGCGCCGGTGGCGGGCGCGGCGAAGGCCGGTACAAGGCCGAGGTCGCCCTTCGAGCCGGCGACCGCCGCCACCACGCCGGACGCGCCCATATGGGCGACGAAGGGCACGGTGAAGCCGAAATGGAAGCGCGCCGTGTCGCGCATCGCCGCCTCGCCGGTGGCGAGGTCCGCATGGACCGCGTAGGGCGCCTGCACATAGGTGAAGGTCGAGATGATGACCCGCCATATGCCCTCGACCGTGTCGAGCGGGAGGATGCCGCGGTGCCGGTCGACGATGTGGCGCATCATCGAGGCCTCGCGCGCCGGGCGGAAGGCCGAGCCGCCCTCGGCGCCGCGCGAGCGCTTCACCTCGACCAGCCGGTCGATGATCTCGCCGCGCTCGATCAGCAGGGCGTGCATGCCCGCGTCGATGCGGTCGATCTCGGCGCGCAGCGCCGCGAGGTCCACCGTCGCGCCGGCCGGCGCGACGGACGAGGCGGCCTCCGCGGCGGGCCGCTTGACCCCGCTGTCGGTTTTCGTGTCCATGGGCGGATGTCCTAGCGCCGCGCGCGCCGCGCGCAAAACAAAATCTGGCCCTACCCGATATTGACAAGCCGGCACGGTCGGATCATTTGGATCGTTCGATAAAACGAACTCTTCGTCCGGTAGGACGGTAAAGATGGCAGACAGCGTCACGCTCAGTCCCGGCGCCCGCATCGCCGAGCCGGCGCGCGGGGAGGCCGATCATCCCCATTCCCCGGTGGTGCGCTTCGGCGCGGACAGGCCGCTGCGGCTCGATTCCGGCGCCGTGCTGAGCCCGTTCCAGATCGGCTACCAGACCTATGGCACGCTGAACGCGGCGCGCTCCAACGCCATCATGGTCTGCCACGCCCTCACCGCCGACCAGCACGCGGCCAACGTCCATCCCGTCACCGGCAAGCCGGGCTGGTGGGAGACGCTGATCGGGCCCGGCAAGCCGATCGACACCGACCGCTTCTTCGTCATCAGCTCGAACGTGCTCGGCGGCTGCCTCGGCACCACCGGCCCGTCCTCGACCAATCCGGCGACCGGCGCGCCCTACGGGCTCGACTTCCCGGTGGTGACCATCCGCGACATGGTGCGGGCCCAGTCGATGCTGGTCGAGCATCTCGGCATCGAGCGGCTGCTGGCGGTGGTCGGCGGTTCCATGGGCGGCATGCAGGTGCTGCAATGGGCGGCGAGCTACCCCGAGCGCGTCTTCGCCGCCATGCCGATCGCCACCGCCGCGCGCCATTCGGCGCAGAACATCGCCTTCCACGAGGTCGGGCGGCAGGCGGTCATGGCCGATCCGGACTGGCAGGGCGGGCGCTACCTCGCCGCCGGCACCAGCCCGCGCCGCGGGCTCTCGGTCGCGCGCATGGCCGCGCACATCACCTACATGTCGGACGGCTCGCTGCACCGCAAGTTCGGCCGCCGGCTGCAGGACCGCGACGGCCACACCTTCAGCTTCGACGCCGACTTCCAGGTGGAATCCTATCTGCGCCACCAGGGCGAGGCCTTCGTCGACCGCTTCGACGCCAATTCCTATCTCTACGTCACGCGGGCGATGGACTATTTCGACCTCGCGGCCGAGCATGGCGGCGTGCTGGCCAACGCCTTCCGCGGCACCACGACCCGGTTCTGCCTCATCTCCTTCACCTCGGACTGGCTGTTCCCGACGCCGGATTCGCGCGCCGTGGTGCATGCGCTGAATGCCGCCGGCGCCTCGGTCTCCTTCGCCGAGATCGAGACCGACAAGGGCCACGACGCCTTCCTGCTCGACGAGCCGGAGCTGTTCGCGATCACGCGCGGCTTCCTCGACGCGGCGGCGCGCGGCGTCGGCATACGGTGAGCGGGAGGTTCTCGATGGCGCTGCGCGATTTCGGCTTCAGGGCCCCGAAGACCCGCGACCTCACCATGAAGGAGGCGGCGCGCGTCGATTCCGGCGCCCGCGTCGACCTCGTCACCATCGCCGAGATGGTGCAGCCGGGCTCGCGCGTGCTCGACGTCGGCTGCGGCGACGGCGAGCTGATGGAGCTGCTGGCGACGAGCCGCAAATGCGACGCGCGCGGCATCGAGCTCTCGCGCGAGGGCGTCAACGCCAGCGTGTCGCGCGGGCTGGCGGTGATCCAGGGCGACGCCGACATCGACCTCGCCGACTATCCCGACAACGCCTTCGACTACGTGATCCTGTCGCAGACCATCCAGGCCACCCGCCGGCCGCGCTGGGTATTGGAGCAGATGCTGCGCGTGGGCAGCCACGCGGTGGTCTCGTTCCCTAATTTCGGCTTCTGGCGCATGCGGCTCGACCTGCTGCTGAACGGGCGCATGCCGGCGACCGAGAACCTGCCCTATAGCTGGTACGACACGCCGAACATCCATTTCTGCACCATCCGCGACTTCGTCGGGCTGGTGGAGGCGGTCGGCGCGCGGATCGACCACGCGGTGGCGCTGAACGGCTACGGCCAGAAGGTGCGCTTCAACTGGCCCTGGTCGGTGTGGAACCTGGTCGGCGAGCAGGCCGTGTTCCTGCTCTCGCGCAAGGACTGAGGCGCCCGCCCGGCCCTCACCCACGCAGGCCCGCCGGCTGCGGCGCCAGCACCGGCTCCAGCACGGGCACGCGCAGGCGCGCGCTCTTGCGCTTCATCGGCACGGGTTTGTAGACCTGCTTGGTGGCCTCGACGATGTGCACGCCCGCGAAGGGCAGCGACAGCGTGGCGCCGGACCGCTCCCACGCCACCGCCGAGCGCAGGAACCAGTTGCGCCCCACCGGCGGCATGTAGAGCGCCTCGCCCCAGCCGACCGGCGTGAACAGGGCGCGGCGCAGCAGGTCGGTGATCTGCGCCCGCGAGAACGGCCGGCCATGGCCGAACGGGTTGTTGTCGACCCGCGCCCAGACCCCGCGCCGGTTCGGCACCACGCACAGCAGCCGCCCGCCCGGCGCCAGCACGCGCCACGCCTCGCGCAGCATGTCCTCGGCATCCGGGGTCATCTCCAGCAGGTGCACGGCGAGGATGCGGTCGACCATGGCGTCGCGCAGCGGCAGCTCGGTCTCGTCGACCAGCGCGGCTAGCGTGGGCGCGGCGGAGGGCCAGCGCGTCACCCCCTGTGCGCCCGGCATGAAGGCGAGCGTGCGCTCGCACTCCTCGCGGAACACGCCGAGATAGGGCGTCGCATAGCCGATGCCGAGCACGGACAGGCCACGCACATTGTCGAATCGGGCGCGGATCGCGCGTCCGATGAGCCGGCGCGTCACCACGCCGAGGGGCTGGGCATAGAAGCTGCGGAGGTCAACGACGTCAGGAAACATGCTTCAACCTTATAACGCGGACGGTAACGCCTTGAAATCGACACCCATCTGGGCCACATAGGCGCCGTGTACGGGCGCTCGTCCGTATCGGGGCCGCGTTGCTCGACGTCCGCTACGGTTCATCCGCGGCAGTCATCAGCCCTCATCATCCCAATTCATCGACGTCCCAGGCCACGCGGGGTGTCTTATGGACCCTCGTGATCCGCGGTCCGCTCGCCTGTGCGCGCGCGGCCGGGATCGCTTATGAAAGAACGTCGCTTGAACACTTTCGCCGAACTTGGCCTTGCCGAGCCGATCGTCAAGGCCCTTACCGAGGCCGATCACACCGTTCCCACCCCGATTCAGGCCCAGGCCGTGCCGCTGGTGCTGGCCGGCCACGACCTCATCGGCATCGCCCAGACGGGCACCGGCAAGACGGCCGCCTTCGCGCTGCCGATCCTGCATCACCTCGTCACCCAGCGCCGCCGGCCTGAGCGCCGCTCCGCCCGGGTGCTGGTGCTGAGCCCGACCCGCGAGCTTTCCGGCCAGATCCTCGAGAGCTTCCGTCTCTATGGCCGCCATGTGCGTCCCTCCACCGCGCTCGCCATCGGCGGCGTGCCGCTCGGCCGGCAGGCCCGCTCGCTCGCCGGCGGCGTCGACGTGCTGGTCGCCACCCCCGGCCGGCTGGTGGACCTCGTCGAGAACGGCGCGGTGCGCCTCGACATGATCGAGGTGTTCGTGCTGGACGAGGCCGACCAGATGCTGGACATGGGCTTCATCCACGCCATCCGCGCCATCGTCGCCAAGCTGCCGGCCAAGCGCCGCAACCTGTTCTTCTCGGCCACCATGCCGAAGGAGATCGAGAAGCTCGCCGACCAGCTCCTCACCGATCCGGTGCGCGTGGCGGTGACCCCGGTCGCCAAGACCGCCGACAAGATCGAGCAGAAGGTCATCTTCACCGACCGCGCCGGCAAGCCGAACCTGCTGGTCGAGGTGCTCTCGGGCGAAGGGCTCGACCGCGCGCTCGTCTTCTCGCGCACCAAGCACGGCGCCGACCGTGTGGTGAAGGGCCTCGCCGGGGCCGGCATCTCGGCCGAGGCGATCCACGGCAACAAGTCGCAGCCGCAGCGCGAGCGCGCGCTCGCCGCCTTCCGCGACGGCCGCGTCAAGGTGCTGGTGGCGACCGACATCGCCGCCCGCGGCATCGACGTGCCGGGCGTGAGCCATGTCGTGAACTACGACCTGCCGAACGTGCCCGAGAGCTATGTCCACCGCATCGGCCGCACTGCGCGCGCCGGCCGCGAGGGCATCGCCATCTCGTTCTGCGACGGCGAGGAGCGCGCCTTTCTGCGCGAAATCGAGCGCCTGATCCGCATCACCATCCCCTCCGAGGACCGTCGCCCGCCGCGCCGCGAGGGCGCGCCGCGCGAAGCCGGCATCGAGGGCCGCGAGCGCGGTCCGCGCGAGAATCGCGGCGAGGGCCGGGGCGCGCCGCGCGACGGGCGCCGCGGGCCGCGTCCCGAGGGCGAGCGCCCGTTCCAGCGCGGCGGCGAGCGGGGCGGCTTCCGCTCCGAGCGCGGCCCGCGCGAGGGCGAACGCCAGGACGGCGCGCGTCAGGACGGTTCGCGTCAGGACGGTTCGCGTCATGACGGGGCGCGCCGCGAGGGGCACCGGGCCGAAGGTCAGCGCACCGAAGGCCACCGCGCCGACGCGCACCGGGCCGACGGTCCGCGCCGCGAGCGCAGCCGTCCCGAAGGGCTCGTGCGCGCCGAGGGGCGTCCCGACGGCCACCGTCACGAGACCAAGTCCCGGCACGAGGGCGGCAAGCCGCGCCATGAGGGCGGCCGCCACGAGGGCCAGCATCGCGACGGGCAGCACCGCGAGGGCGCCCCGCGCGAGGAGCGTCGCCCGCCGCGCCGCTTCCGCCCGGCCTGAGCCTGACGCGCCCCGACGGGCCGGCCGATGCCGCGCCCGTCCGGGCCGTTCATGCCCCGCGGGCCGGGCGCCGACGCGCCCGTCCCGTGCCGAACCCGCGCGATTTACCGGATTCCTTGCCCCGGAAGCGGCGCGAAGCGAGACAAAACGTCGTCGTCGGGTTATGTGCCTGTCGGCGTAGCCGGCCTAGTCCAATGAGGAGAGCCAATGGCGAAAGAAGAACTGCTCGAGTTCGACGGAACCGTCACCGAAGTTCTGCCCGACGGGAATTTCCGCGTCGTGCTCGATAACGAGCACGAAATCCTTGCCTATGCGGCGGGCAAGATGAAGAAGAACCGCATCCGCACCATTGTCGGCGACCGTGTCGTCGTCGAGATGTCGCCTTACGATCTCGAGCGTGGACGGATCAACTTCCGCCACAAGACCGGTGGTCCGACGCCGCCGATCGGCAGCGGCCAGCGCCGTCCGCCCCCGGGTCGCCGCCGCTGATTCGCCTCATCTTGGTCGCGCGACGCTCCGGCGCCCCGCGCCGCGACATCAGCGATGCCTCGGCGCGCGCGGCTTGATGCCCAGCGCCTGTGCGAGGCCCGTCGGCCGCTCGACCGGTTCGCTCAAGTCCATCTCCGCCGCGACATGGGCGATGTGCTCGCGCATGAGCTGCTGCGCGCCCTCCGCGTCGCCGCGCTCGATCGCCGCCACGATCCGGTGGTGCTCGTCGGGCGGGCAGGCGGAGTGCTCGCCGCGCGCATAGAGCAGGATCGACAGCGAGCTCAGCGCCTGCAGTTCGGTCAGCAGCCGCACGAATACCGGGTTGCCGGCCGATTCGGCCAGCACGACGTGGAACTCGCCGGTCAGCCTCACCAGCGCCCCGCGGTCGCCGCCGGCGCGCGCGCTGTCCTCGGTCTCGACATGCCGGCGCAGCCGCGAGAGCGCATGCGCATCGCAGCGGCAGGCCGCCGCCCCGGCGATTTCCGGCTCGACCACCGCCCGCGCCTCCAGCACGTGGCGCGCATCCGCCCGGCTCGGCGCGGCGACGAAGGCGCCCCGGTTCGGCAGGTGCTCGACGATGCCGTCCTGCGCCAGCCGCGACAGCGCCTGGCGCACCACGGTGCGGCTGACGCCGAACAGCTCGGCCAGCCGGTCCTCCGTCAGCTTCTCACCCGGAGGCAGGCGCCGCTCGAAGATGGCCTGCAGGATGCGCGCGCGTATCGGCGCTTCCGACCGGCCGCGGGCCGTGCCCTGTATGTTGGTGGTGACCTCGTCCATCAGCAGCCCGACATTTTCGGCGAGATATGAGCACCTTTCCGGGCCGGGCGCCATGACATCGGCGTCGGCAATGGCATCGGCACGGGCATCTCGGCCGGCGGTATCCTCATCCCGTAGACAGGCCCCGTCCGGCGAACGCGTATGCGCCGGGCAGGCCCGAAATTTCTGCCCCCCGCGGGCGCCTTCGCCCTGCGGACCGGCGGCACGCTAGAGCGGCCGCCTGTCAGAGCGGCCACGCGCCGAGGCGCCACGCCGAATCCCAGAACATCCATTCGAGCTGGCTCGCCCGGCGATAGGCCTCGTGCATGCGCGCCAGCACGTCGGGCGAGGCGGTCGCCGCCGCCCTGTCGGTGGTCGCGATCACCGCCCGCACCGCCTCGTGGAACTCCTCGCCGGCATAGGTGTCGATCCAGGCGTCATAGGCGTTGGGCCGCACCGCGCGGGCGAGGATGTCGCGCCCGATCTCGGCATAGATCCAGAAGCACGGCAGCAGCGCCGCCAGCACGACGGGATAGGATTCCGCGTGCGCGGTGGCGATCAGGAAGCTCGTATAGTGGTGACAGACCGGGGACATCTCGGTCCCCTCGAACTCGGCCGGGTCGACGCCGAAGCTGCGGAAGAAGTCGGTGTGCAGCGAGCGCTCGACGATCACCGCCACCTGCGCCGCCTGCGCGAACTGCACCAGCCCGTCGGCGTCGTCGGCCTTGGCGGCGGCGATGGCGAGCGCGCGGCCGAAGGCGATCAGGTAGTGCGCGTCCTGGATCATGTAGTGGCGGAAGCGCTCGCCCGGGAGCGTGCCGTCGGCCAGCGCCATGTTGAACGGCATGGTCCGGATCGCCTCGTAGACCGGCAGGTTGGCCTGCCAGGCCTGCGCGCTGAAGGTCGCGGCGGTCGGGCGGGCGGCGTCGGTCATGCTGGATCCTCCGGACATGAAAAGGGCCGCTGCAAGGCGGCCCGAATCGCAGTGTGCTCTCGAATTGTGGCGAGGCCGGTTCAGTGGGCGGTGTGCCCGTCGGCCTGGATCGCCGCCGACGCCGATTTCAGCGCCTCGAGCATCACCAGGCGCTTGGCCCGGGTGACCTCGTCCTTGGCGTCCTCGACGTCTTCCTCGGCGTCCTTGATCATCTGCGCGAGGCGTTCGGGCCGGATCTCCTCGAGCGGGATGGCGATTTCCGCCAGCACCGTCAGGCCCTGCGGGTTGGCCTCCGCAAAGCCGCCGCGCACGAACAGCTTCTTGGTCGCGCCGTCGCCGCGGATGGTGAGGACGCCCGGCTTCAGGGTCGAGACGAAGGGCGAGTGGCCGGCGAGAATGCCGAATTCACCTTCCGTGCCCGGCACCACGACTTCGCTCACCGAGCCGGAATAGATCAGCTTCTCAGGCGAGACGAGTTCGAACGGGAAGTTGGCCATGGATCCTCCAGAGGCGCGTCAGAACGGGCGATCACCGCCCCGCGCCCATGACGGGCGCCGGGCGGACGCGATCACGCCGCCTCGGCGGCCAGCTTCTTGCCCTTCTCGACCGCCTCTTCGATGGTGCCGACCATGTAGAAGGCCTGCTCCGGGAGGTGGTCGTACTTGCCTTCCACCAGGCCCTTGAAGCCCTTGATGGTGTCGGCGAGGTCGACGAGCTTGCCGGGCGAGCCGGTGAAGACCTCGGCGACATGGAACGGCTGCGACAGGAATCGCTCGATCTTGCGGGCGCGGGCGACGGTGAGCTTGTCCTCTTCCGAGAGCTCGTCCATGCCCAGGATCGCGATGATGTCCTGCAGCGACTTGTAGCGCTGCAGCGTCTGCTGCACCGAGCGCGCCACGTTGTAGTGCTCCTCACCGAGGATCATCGGCGAGAGGATGCGCGAGGTCGAGTCGAGCGGGTCGACCGCCGGGTAGATGCCCTTCTCCGCGATCGAGCGCGACAGCGTGGTGGTCGCGTCGAGATGGGCGAAGGAGGTGGCCGGCGCCGGATCGGTCAGGTCGTCGGCGGGCACGTAGATGGCCTGCACCGAGGTGATCGAACCCTTGGTGGTGGTGGTGATGCGCTCCTGCAGCGCGCCCATGTCGGTGGCGAGCGTCGGCTGATAGCCCACCGCCGAGGGAATGCGGCCGAGCAGCGCCGACAGCTCCGAGCCCGCCTGGGTGAAGCGGAAGATGTTGTCGACGAAGAACAGCACGTCCTGGCCCTGGTCGCGGAAGTGCTCGGCGACGGTGAGGCCGGTCAGCGCGACGCGGGCGCGCGCGCCCGGGGGCTCGTTCATCTGGCCGTAGACCAGCGCGCACTTGGAACCGGCGGTCGAGCCGTTGTTCTCGTGCGGGTCGATGTTCACCTTGGACTCGATCATCTCGTGATAGAGATCGTTGCCCTCACGGGTGCGCTCGCCCACGCCCGCGAACACCGAGTAGCCGCCATGGGCCTTCGCGATATTGTTGATGAGCTCCATGATCAGCACGGTCTTGCCGACGCCGGCGCCGCCGAACAGGCCGACCTTGCCGCCCTTGGAGTAGGGCGCCAGCAGGTCGATGACCTTGATGCCGGTGATGAGGATCTCGGCCTCGGTCGACTGCTCGGCATAGGAAGGGGCCGGCTGGTGGATGGCGCGCGTGGTCTCGCCGGTCACCGGGCCCGCCTCGTCGACCGGCTCGCCGATCACGTTCATGATGCGCCCGAGGGTGGCCTCGCCCACCGGCACCGCGATCGGCGCGCCGGTATCGGAGACCTCGCCGCCGCGCACCAGACCCTCGGTGGAGTCCATCGAGATGGCGCGCACGGTGTTCTCGCCCAGATGCTGGGCGACTTCGAGCACCAGGCGGTTGCCGTGGTTCGTGGTCTCGAGCGCGTTCAGGATCTCCGGGAGGTGATCCTCGAACTGCACGTCCACGACGGCGCCGATGACTTGCGTGATGCGTCCGACCTTAGCCATGTTCGTCGTCCTTCCGATGCCTCTGGTCCCTTGCCTCACAGCGCCTCGGCACCGGAGATGATCTCGATAAGTTCCTTCGTGATCATCGCCTGGCGGGTGCGGTTGTAGGTCAAAGTCTGCTTCTTGATCATTTCACCCGCGTTGCGGGTGGCGTTGTCCATCGCGCTCATGCGCGCGCCCTGCTCGGACGCGCCGTTCTCGAGCAGCGCCTTGAAGATCTGCACCGCGAGGTTGCGCGGCAGCAGGTCGGCGAGGATCTCGGCCTCGTCCGGCTCGTATTCGTAGATCGCCGCCGCGCCCGCGGCCGGCTCGGCCTGCTCGGGGAAGGTGGCGGGGATGAGCTGCTGGCCGGTCGGCACCTGGGAGATGACCGACTGGAAGCGGCTGAAGAACTGGGTCGCCACGTCGAACTCGCCGGCGTGGTACATGGCCGAGATCTTCTCCGCGATCGCCTGCGCGTCGGCGAAGGTCACGCCCTTGTTGGCGCGCAGCTCGACCACCTCGATGATCTGCTTCTCGAACTGCCGGCGCAGCGCCTCGTGGCCCTTGCGCCCGACGCAGAAGATCTTGACCGTCTTGCCCTGGTTCATCAGCGAGACGGCGCGCTCGCGGGCGAGGCGCACGATCGAGGAGTTGAAGGCGCCGCACAGGCCGCGCTCGGCGGTGAGCACGAGCAGCAGGTGCACGTCGTCCTTGCCGGTGCCGGTCAGCAGCAGCGGCGCGTCCGGGCCGCCGGAAATGGCGGCGGCGATGTTGCCGAGCACGCTCTCCATGCGCTGGGCATAGGGGCGCGCGGACTCGGCCGCGGTCTGGGCGCGCCGCAGCTTGGCGGCGGCGACCATCTGCATCGCCTTGGTGATTTTCTGCGTCGCCTTCACCGACGAGATGCGGTTCCGCAGATCCTTAAGGCTTGCCATCTACCCTCGACTCCCGTGCCCTCGAGCGCGCAATGCGACGATCACGCGAAGGTCTTCGCGAAGGCGTCGAGCGCCTTCACGAGCTTGTCGGTGGTCTCCTTGGAAAGCTCCTTGGAGGTGCGGATGGCGTCGAGGATGTCGGCGTGGCGCGAGCGCAGGAACAGCAGCAGGCCTTCCTCGAACTCGCGCACCTTGCTCACCGGCAGGGCGTCGAGATAGCCGTTGGTGCCGGCATAGATCACCACCACCTGCTCCTCGACCTTCAGCGGCGCGAACTGCGACTGCTTGAGCAGCTCGGTCAGGCGCGCGCCGCGGTTGAGCAGCTTCTGGGTCGAGGCGTCGAGGTCGGAGCCGAACTGGGCGAAGGCCGCCAGCTCGCGGTACTGGGCGAGCTCGCCCTTGATCTTGCCGGCGACCTGCTTCATCGCCTTGATTTGCGCCGAGGAGCCCACGCGCGACACCGAGAGGCCGACGTTCACCGCCGGGCGGATGCCCTGGAAGAACAGGTCGGACTCGAGGAAGATCTGGCCGTCGGTGATCGAGATCACGTTGGTCGGGATGTAGGCCGACACGTCGTTGGCCTGGGTCTCGATGACGGGGAGGGCGGTCAGCGAGCCGGCGCCGTTCTCGTCATTGAGCTTGGCCGCGCGCTCCAACAGGCGCGAGTGCAGGTAGAACACGTCGCCCGGGTAAGCCTCGCGGCCCGGCGGGCGGCGCAGCAGCAGCGACATCTGGCGGTACGCCACGGCCTGCTTGGACAGGTCGTCATGGATGATGAGCGCGTGCATGCCGTTGTCGCGGAAGAACTCGCCCATGGCGGTGCCGGTGAACGGCGCCAGGAACTGCATCGGCGCGGCGTCCGAGGCGGTGGCGGCGACGACGATCGAATAGTCGAGCGCGCCCTGCTCCTCGAGCACCTTCACGAACTGCGCGACGGTGGAGCGCTTCTGCCCGACCGCGACATAGACGCAGTAGAGCTTGGCCTTCTCGTCGTCGCCCTGGTTGATGGGCTTCTGGTTCAGGATCGAGTCGAGCGCGATCGCGGTCTTGCCGGTCTGGCGGTCGCCGATGATCAGCTCGCGCTGGCCGCGGCCGATCGGGATCAGCGCGTCGATCGCCTTGAGGCCGGTCTGCATCGGCTCGTGCACCGACTTGCGCGGGATGATGCCCGGCGCCTTCACGTCGACGCGGCGGCGCTCGGTGTATTCGATCGGGCCCTTGCCGTCGATCGGGTTGCCGAGCGCGTCGACCACGCGGCCGAGCAGGCCCTTGCCGACGGGGGCGTCGACGATGGCGCCGGTGCGCTTGACGGTCTGGCCTTCCTTGATCTCGCGGTCGGAGCCGAAGATCACGACGCCGACATTGTCGATCTCGAGGTTCAGCGCCATGCCGCGCGTGCCGTTCTCGAACTCGACCATCTCGCCCGCCTGGACGTTGTCGAGCCCATAGACGCGGGCGATGCCGTCACCGACGGACAGGACCTGACCGACCTCGGAGACCTCGGCCTCCTGGCCGAAATTCTTGATCTGCTCCTTGAGGATCGCGGAAATTTCAGCGGCGCGGATATCCATCAGCGAACCTCTTTCATCGCAGTGCGGATCGAATTGAGCTTGGTCTTGAGGGAAGCGTCGACCAGCTTGGAGCCGAGCTTCACCTTGAGCCCGCCGAGCAGCGAGGGATCGACCTCGACGGCGAGCTTGACGTTCTTGCCGGTCATGGCGTCGAGCGCCTGCTTCAGCGTCGCGGCATGGGCGTCGGACAGGGGCTGCGCCACCGTCACCTCGGCCGTCACCTCGCCCTTGTAGGACGCGACCAGCGCGTCGTAGGCGCGGATGATCGATTCGACGGTGAACAGGCGGCGATTGGCCGCCACGGTCTTGAAGAAATTGGCGGAAAGCCCGCTCATGCCGATCTTGTCGAGCAGCGCGGCGATCGCCTTTTCCTGCTCTTCGGACGAGAAGACGGGGCTGCGCACCAGGCGCTTGAGATCGTCGCTCTCGGCGATCAGCGTGCCGAACCTGTCGAGGTCGGCCTTCACCGCATCGATGACACCGGCGTCGCGCGCAAGCTCGAACAGCGCTGTCGCGTAACGTCCCGCCACTCCGGATACGTAGGTCTCGGCCACTGTGCCTCTCTCGGGGCTTTCCGGGTCGGCCGCCGCTGGCGCGGCAGGGCACGGGCCCCGGATTTACAAGGGTTCTTGACCGAGGGCCGGATCGGAAACTTAACCTCACCCGCCCATCAGGTCGGGCGGTTCCCTAACACGGCTCCGTGCATGCTGCAACACGAGGCGGTGATGGATGACGGGGGGCAAATGACGTAGCGGCTCCGTCACCGGCCAAAACGGCGCGGATGGCGCAATATCAACGCTTTGCTTCGCCTGCGGCGCTTTGTTGCACCTGGTATGCCACGGATTGGGCGGCGCGTCATTCGCGTGTCGCGCGCAGGGCCGCGGCCGCCGCCACCGGGCCGAGCACCAGCGCGGCGAGCGACAGCCCGGCGAGCACCCGGAACGGCATACCGAACGGCACCGTCCCGCCCAGCGCCGCGCCGGTCGCCGCCACGCCGAAGATCAGCACCGGTATGGTGAGCGGCATCACCAGCACCGCCACCAGCAGCCCCCCGCGCCGGAAGGCGCTGGCGAAGGCGGCGCCGACCAGGCCGAGAAAGGTGATGGCGGGCGTGCCCACCAGCAGCGTCAGCGTCAGCGCGCCGATCGCCGCCGGCTCCAGATTGAGCAGCAGTGACAGCACCGGCGCCGCCACCACCAGCGGCAGCCCGGTCGCGATCCAGTGCGCCAGCCCCTTGGCCGCGGCGATCAGCTCCAGCGGCAGGTCGAGCAGCGCGAACAGGTCCATCGAGCCGTCCTCGGCATCGGCGGCGAACAGGCGGTCGAGGCCGATCAGCGAGGCCAGCAGCGCGCCGATCCACAATATGGCTGGGCCGATCCGCGCCAGCAGGGCGAGGTCCGGGCCGATGGCGAAGGGCGTGACCACCACCACAGCGAGGAAGAACACCACGCCGAGCCCGGCCCCGCCGCCGGCGCGGGTCGCCAGCGCCAGGTCGCGCCGCAGCAGCGCCAGGAATGCCTGCCTCATGAATGCCGCCCCATGACGCCCACCTTACGCCGCCACCGGATTCAATGGGCGCCGCGCGCCGAGGTCGAGCGTGTCGGAGGGGCCGAGGTCGAGCGGGGCGTGGGTCGCCGCCACGATCAGCCCGCCTCTGTTCACATGCGCGCGCGCGAGCCCGGCGAACAGGAGCTGCGCGCTGGCATCGAGCGCCGTCGTCGGCTCGTCGAGCAGCCAGAGCGGGCGCTCGGCGACCAGCAGCCGGGCGAGCGCGAGGCGCCGCTTCTGCCCGGCCGAGAGCACCGCCACTGGCAGCCCGCCGAGCCCGCCGAGCCCCACCGTCTCCAGCGCGTCCTCCACCGTGAGCGCGGGCCGGCCGAGCATGGCGCGCCAGAAGCCGAGGCTCTCGCGGGCGGTGAGGGAGGCCTTCTGGGCGTCGAGATGGCCGAGATAGTGCACCTCGGTGCCGAAATCGTCCGGCTCCGCCGCTCCTTCGAGGCGCACCGTGCCCGCAGCCGGGCTCGCCAGCCCCGCCAGAAGGCGCAGCAGCGACGACTTGCCGGTGCCGTTCGGCCCGGTGACGACGAGCGCGCGGCCCGCCGGCAGGTCGAGGTCGAGACCCTCGAACAACAGGCGGGCGCCGCGACGGCAGCTCAGCCCCTCGGCGACGAGGCGCATGCATGTCCCTCCACCCGATACCGGACGCCGCGACGCACAATTTTTCGACGCATCGCCCCACGCCCCTAGGATCGGAGTTTGAAATGGCTCTATATAGAAATCCTAACGATGCGCTGTCGCCTTAGGTAAAGGCCGCGCGAGCTATAGCCCGCAACGTCTCCTGCCTCCAAGGCCCCCACGCATCCGCGCCATATCAAAGCGGGGACCCTTTTGCCGTGACGTCGCTCGACAGCTTCAAAAGCCGGAAAATCCTCACCGTCGGAACCAAGACCTACGTCTATTACAGCCTGCCGGAGGCGGAAAGGAATGGCCTCGACGGCATCTCCGCCCTCCCCTTCTCGATGAAGGTGCTGCTGGAAAATCTCCTCCGATTCGAGGACGGGCGCTCTGTCACCAAGCAGGACATCGTCTCGATCAAGGACTGGCTGGTCAATCGCGGCCGCGAGGAGCGCGAGATCGCGTACCGCCCCTCGCGCGTGCTGATGCAGGACTTCACCGGCGTGCCGGCGGTGGTCGACCTCGCCGCCATGCGCGACGCCATGGTCGCGCTCGGCGGCTCGCCCACGCGCATCAACCCGCTGGTCCCGGTCGACCTCGTCATCGACCACTCGGTGATCGTGAACTTCTTCGGCAACAACGCCGCCTTCGGCAAGAATGTCGAGGAGGAGTACAAGCAGAACCAGGAGCGCTACCGCTTCCTGAAATGGGGCCAGTCGGCGTTCGACAATTTCCGCGTCGTGCCCCCCGGCACCGGCATCTGCCACCAGGTCAACCTCGAATATCTCGCCCAGACCGTCTGGACCAAGGACGCGGGCGGCGAGACCGTCGCCTATCCCGATACCTGCGTCGGCACGGACAGCCACACCACCATGGTGAACGGCCTCGGCGTGCTGGGCTGGGGCGTGGGCGGCATCGAGGCCGAGGCGGCCATGCTCGGCCAGCCGGTGTCGATGCTCATCCCCGAGGTGATCGGCTTCAAGCTGACCGGCGAGCTGAAGGAAGGCATCACCGCCACCGACCTCGTGCTCACCGTCACCCAGATGCTGCGCAAGAAGGGCGTGGTGGGCAAGTTCGTCGAGTTCTTCGGCCCGGGCCTCGAGCATCTCTCGCTCGCCGACCGCGCTACCATCGGCAACATGGCGCCCGAATACGGCGCCACCTGCGGCTTCTTCCCGGTCGATTCGGAGACCATCGCCTATCTCGACGAGACCGGCCGCACCGAGGAGCGCATCGCGCTGGTCGAGGCCTACTCCAAGAGCCAGGGCCTGTGGCGCGAGGCCGGCACCGCCGACCCGGTGTTCACCGACGTGCTGGAGCTCGACCTCGACACCGTGCTGCCCTCGCTCGCCGGCCCCAAGCGGCCGCAGGACCGGGTGCTGCTCTCGGGCACCAAGGCCGGCTTCCTGGCCGCGCTGGAAGGCGAGTTCAAGAAGGCGGGCGAGGCGGCCAAGCGGGTGCCGGTGGAAGGCACCGACTTCACGCTCGGCCATGGCGACGTCACCATCGCCGCCATCACCTCCTGCACCAACACCTCGAATCCGAGCGTGCTGATCGCCGCCGGCCTGCTCGCGCGCAACGCGGCGGCCCGGGGCCTCACCTCCAAGCCGTGGGTGAAGACCTCGCTGGCGCCGGGCTCGCAGGTGGTCGAGGGCTATCTGAACGCCTCCGGCCTCCAGCCGGAGCTCGACAAGCTCGGCTTCAACCTGGTCGGCTTCGGCTGCACCACCTGCATCGGCAATTCCGGCCCGCTGCCGGAGCCGATCTCGGAAGCCATCAACCAGAACGACCTCGTCGCCGGCGCGGTCATCTCCGGCAACCGCAACTTCGAGGGCCGGGTCAATCCGGACGTCAAGGCGAACTACCTCGCCTCGCCGCCGCTCGTGGTCGCCTACGCCATCGCCGGCTCGCTCCAGATCGACCTGACCACCGAGCCGCTCGGCACCGGCTCGGACGGCCAGCCGGTCTATCTGAAGGACGTCTGGCCGACCAACCAGGAGATCGCGCGCTTCATCCGCGAGAACGTCACCAAGAAGATGTTCCAGGAGAAGTACGCGGACGTCTTCAAGGGCGACGCCAACTGGCAGAAGATCGCCATTCCCACCGGCGAGACCTATGCCTGGGACGAGCGCTCCACCTATGTGCAGAACCCGCCCTATTTCGAGGGCATGAAGATGGAGCCCGAGCCCGTCACCGACGTCCTCAAGGCGCGGGTGATCGGCCTCTTCCTCGACTCCATCACCACCGACCACATCTCGCCCGCCGGCTCGATCAAGGAAGCGAGCCCGGCCGGCGAGTATCTGCGCGACCACCAGGTCCGCCCGACCGACTTCAACCAGTACGGCACGCGGCGCGGCAACCACCAGGTCATGATGCGCGGCACCTTCGCCAACATCCGCATCAAGAACCAGATGCTGGCCGGCAAGGAAGGCGGCTTCGCCAAGCACTGGCCGGACGGTACCGAGATGCCGATCTACGACGCCGCCATGCTCTACAAGCAGGAAGGCGTGCCGCTGGTGGTGTTCGCCGGCAAGGAGTATGGCACCGGCTCCTCGCGCGACTGGGCGGCCAAGGGCACGCGCCTGCTCGGCATCCGCGCCGTCATCGCCCAGAGCTTCGAGCGCATCCACCGCTCGAACCTGGTCGGCATGGGCGTGGTGCCGCTGGTGTTCCAGAACGAGGAATCCTGGCAGTCGCTCGGCATCAAGGGCGACGAGACGGTGACCATCAAGGGCATCGAGGGCGACCTCAAGCCGCGCCAGACCCTGGTCGCGGAGATCGCCTTCGCCGACGGCACGGTGAAGAACGTGCCGCTGACCTGCCGCATCGACACGCTGGATGAGCTCGACTACTTCCGCAATGGCGGCATCCTGCAATACGTGCTGCGCAACCTCGCGGCGTGACCATGACGACCGGGCCGGCGCGGGGCGGACAGCTTCCGCGCCGGCCCTTCTCCCTACGGCGGCGAACGCCTTCCGCCGGCCGCGCGGCGCCTCCCGCACCCGTCGCGAGATCCGGCCCGACCCTCGCCCCGCAGCCTGCCCCGGAGCCCGCCCCACGGCTCGCCCGCGCGCCTTCCCCAACGGTATTTCGATCCATCCCCGCCGCTCCCGCCCGCGGGTGCACGACGGCGGTATCCTCTTCACCGGTCCGTGCGCCGCGACACCCGAATGTGACTGGTGCCTCCCGCTCCGGCGTCCTATTGCCTAGCGTGAGTTCCGCCCGGCATCGAGGCCCGGCGGACGAGATGCGAGATCGAACGGACCCGAGCCAGTCCGCCATCCCTCCGGCATCGGTCGGGCGGATACAGGACGCTTCGCGGTCCAGCACGTCGAGGACGTTCCGCACGAGATGACCGCCTGCCTGTCCATCGCCGCCCCCCGCCTGCGGGCACGCCTTGCCCGCGTCCACCGGCTCCATGGGCGAGCGCCGGCAGGCGAATGCGGGACGGGCGAACGGCCGTCGGGCGAACATCGGGCGGAACGCGGGCTCGCCCGAGCCTCCTCGAATCCGCCCGCCCTTGCGCGCCTCGCCGTCGCCGGCGGCCTGCTCCTGCTGTCGGCGCTGGTCGCCGCCCCGCCGGCCCGTGCCGGCGATGCCGACGACGTTGCGCACGCCATTCCCTCGCCGCGCGCGGTGGTCGAGCTCTTCACCAGCCAGGGCTGTTCCTCCTGCCCGCCGGCCGACAAGCTGCTCGGCGAGCTCTCCGAGCAGCCCAACGTCATCGCCCTGACCATGGCGGTGGATTACTGGGACTATCTCGGCTGGAAGGACACGCTGGCCAAGCACGGCCACTCGCTGCGCCAGAAGGCCTATGCCCGGCTGCGCGGCGACGGCAAGATGTTCACCCCGCAGGCGGTGGTGAACGGCACCGCCATGACCATCGGCTCCGACCGCCCGGCGCTCGAGCACGTCGTCGATTCGATCGCTGCGCCGACGGTGCCGGTCTCGGTCGAGGCGCGCGACGGCGGGCGCATCCATGTCGTCGTCGGCGACGGGCCCTCGACCGCGATGCCCGGCGAGGTCTGGCTTTGCCCCGTCGCCAGCCGGATGACGGTCGAGATCGGCCGCGGCGAGAATGAGGGCTCGCGCATCACCTATCACAACGTGGTGCGCGGCTGGACCAAGCTCGGCGACTGGGATGGCCGCAAGGTCAGCTTCGACACCACGGTCGGCGCCCAGCCCGGCCAGCAGGCCGATTCGGTCGCGATCCTCGTCCAGTCCGGCAGCTTCGCCGAGCCGGGCAAGATCGTCGGCGCGGCGCTGCAACCCCTGCACTGAGATCGCGGCCCGCGAGGGACAACGAGCGGCGGCCTGCAGGCGCCGCTCGTTGCGCTGTAACCGCCAAAGAAAAAGGGCCGGTGAAGCACCGGCCCTGAAGAGCAATTCGGGGATTGAACCTGAGATAACGTCGGGCCGATCCACTGACGCCGCGGGGGGCTGGGGGGCTGGGAAACCGATGCGCTTCGCGAACCGGCCCGACGCTATGGTGAGAAAATCGCCCCCGGGATGGGCGCGCCCAAGGCCGAATTCGGGCGAGGCTGTGATTTCGGCTAACGAGCCCGTGAACGCCGCCCGCGCCCGGATACCAGCGCTTTGCGGGCGCATTCGCGTGCCCGGCGGCACCTGCCGCAGCGTCCTTCGCGCCGCCCCTGCGGACACGCTGCGGCGAGCGGGGGCGAAAGTGACTTGAAGCCGGCGCCCGCCGGGCCGATCATGACGAAGCGATGAACCACAGTGGGAGGACGCGTGTGGCGGATACCGACCCCATAGCCTTGCCGGCGGCCGCACCGGCTGCCGGTCGCGTCGATCTCGTCACCTTCGACCGGCGGGAACTCGACCGGATCCTCGATCTCTACGGCCGCATGGTGGCGCTCGGCGAATGGCGCGATTACGCCATCGACTTCACCAGGGACCGCGCCGTCTTCTCCATCTTCCGACGAGCCACCGAGGTCCCGATCTACCGGATCGAGAAGGACCCGCGCCTCGCCCGCCGCCAGGGCGCCTACACGGTGGTGTCGCAGACCGGGCTCATCCTGAAGCGCGGCCATGAGCTCCGGCGCGTGATCGCGGTGCTCGAGAAGCCACTGCGCGCGGTGAACTGACTCGCGCCGTCAACTGATTCGTGCGGTGAACTGAGTCGCGCGGGGCCGCGCGCCAGCCCAGCCCATTGAAGGCCCCCATTGAAGCCCCCCATCGGAGACCCCCTATGCGTGCCCTCACCGTTGCCGCCACCCAGATGCACTGCGACTGGGACATCGACGGCAATTGCGATCGCGCCGAGGCGCTGGTCCGGGAGGCGGCCGGGCGCGGCGCCCGCCTGATCCTGCTGCAGGAGCTGTTCGAGACCCCCTATTTCTGCCAGGACCAGCTCTACGACTTCCTGGAGCTCGCCGCCCCGTTCGAGGGCAACCGGCTGATCGCCCGCTTCTCCCGCCTCGCGCGCGAGCTCGGCGTGGTGCTGCCGGTCAGCTTCTTCGAGCGCGCCGGGCAGGCGACCTTCAACTCCATCGCGATTCTCGACGCCGACGGCGCGGTGCTGGGTCTCTACCGCAAGAGCCACATACCCGACGGGCCGGGCTACACGGAGAAGTTCTACTTCTCGCCCGGCGACACCGGCTTCCGGGTCTGGGACACGGCGGTCGGGCGCATCGGCGTCGGCATCTGCTGGGACCAGTGGTTCCCCGAATGCGCCCGCGCCATGGCGCTGCTCGGCGCCGAGGTGCTGCTCTATCCCACCGCCATCGGCTCCGAGCCGCACGACGCCACGCTCGATTCCTCCGCCCACTGGCAGCGGGTGATGCAGGGCCATGCGGGCGCCAACCTCACCCCGCTCATCGCCTCCAACCGGGTGGGCACCGAGCCCGGGCGGGCGGGCACCTCGATCACCTTCTACGGCTCGTCCTTCATCGCCGACCCCACCGGCGCCAAGGTCGCCGAGGCCGGACGGGAAGAGGAGGGCGTGCTCACCGCCACCTTCGACCTCGACGCCATCGCCCATCAGCGCCGCTCCTGGGGCGTGTTCCGCGACCGCCGGCCGGAGCTCTACGCGCCGCTGCTGTCGCTCGACGGGCAGGCGCCGACCCGCCCGCTCCGCTGAGTCCCACGCCCAGTTCGCCGCCAATTCCCTAGCCTCGCCGTTCCCGAAGCCGAGTTCCCGTACCGAGAGCGCCCAGATGGCCGAGACGCTGACCAGCCTGCCCGCCGCCGACGGCTTCCGCATGCCCGCGGAATGGGAGCCGCACGCCGGCTGCTGGATGATCTGGCCGGAGCGGCTGGACAACTGGCGCGAGGGCGCCGGCCCCGCGCAGGCCGCCTTCGCCGAGGTCGCCGCCGCCATCGCCCGCTTCGAGCCGCTCACCATGATGGTCTCGGCCCGGCAGTGGCGCCGCGCGCGCGACATGCTGCCGGCCTCGGTGCGCCTCGTCGAAACCTCGAGCGACGATGCCTGGTGCCGCGATGCCGGCGCCACCTTCGTCACCGACGCCCAGGGCCGCCTGCGCGGCGTCGACTGGATGTTCAACGCCTGGGGCGGCCTCTACGCGCCCTCCGACCAGGACGAACTGATCGCCGCCAAGATGCTGGAGGTCGAGCGCGCCCCGCGCTACGCCGCCCCGCTGGTGCTGGAGGGCGGCTCGATCCATGTCGACGGCGAAGGCACGGTGCTGACCACCGAGGAGTGCCTGCTCAACCCGAACCGCAACCCCGATCTCTCGCGCGAGGAGATCGAGCAGCACCTGATGGACCATCTCGGCGCCTCGCGGGTCATCTGGCTCGGCGCCGGCCTCGTCGACGACGAGACCTCCGGCCATATCGACAATCTCGCCTGCTTCGTGCGGCCGGGCGTCGTGGCACTGACATGGTGCGAGGACCCCGCCGACCCGCAGCACGCCATCTCGCGCGATGCCTTCGAGCGGCTGAGCCGCGCCACCGACGCCCGCGGCCGGCCGATCGAGGTGGTGCGGCTGCCGCTGCCCGGCCCGCTCTACCGCACGGCGGGCGAGGCGATCGCCGACGCGCCGGTGGGCAACAGCTACCAGCGCCACGCGCAGGAGCGGCTCGGCGCCTCCTACGTCAATTTCTACATCGGCAACGGATTCGTGCTGATGCCGCTGCTCGACCCCGCCCATGACGAGGAGGCGCGCGCCATCCTCGCCCGGCTGTTCCCGGACCGCGAGGTGGTCGGCGTGCCGACGCGCGAGGTGCTGCTCGGCGGCGGCAACATCCACTGCATCACCCAGCAGCAACCTGTCGGCCGCCCCGGCTAGGCCGACGGTTCAATAGTCATCTGCGAAGAGGGTTCGGGCGCGAAGGAAACGGCCCGGTGCCCGGGCATGTACGGCTGCGCCCCCCGCCGCGGCGCCTGGTGCGGGTGGTCGGACTCGAACCGACACTCTGTCACCAGAAACGGATTTTGAGTCCGTCGCGTCTACCAGTTCCGCCACACCCGCCTGCATGCCTGCGCATGGCCCGATTCGGCGCGCTGCGGCGCACGAACAGGCGAGGCTCCTATACGATACCTGAGCGGCGAGCGCCATCGGCTACCGGCCCCGGCGCCACCGGCCGCACCGCGCGCGCGAACGGCGCCGGCGCGGCGAGCTCCGCCCCGTTCCGCGACGCCGACAGGCTCTCGGTCAGGAAGGACAGCAGCGGGCGCACGAGGCCCGCCCCGTCGCCCTCGTCGCCGATCACGACGATCTCGGTCATCGGCAGCGGCGGCCAGTCGTCGGAGGGCTCCAGCACCTGCATGCCCTCCTGCACGAAGGAGCGGCCGAGCACGGTGACGCCGAGCCCGCCCTCCACCGCCGCATGGACGCCCATCAGGCTGGAGGCGGTGCAGGCCGCGAACCAGTCGCGCCGGGCGCCGTCGAGCGCGCGCACCATCACCTCGCGATAGGTGCAGGGCGGGCACAGCAGCACCAGCGGCACCGGCCCTTCCGGGTCGGCCACGAAGCCGGACGCCGCCATCCACACCAGCGGCTCGCGCCAGATCACCCGCCCGCGCTGGGCGCGCCCGTCGCGCTTGGCGATCACCACGTCGAGCGCGCCGGCGTCGTAGGCCTCCAGCAACTCGCAGCTCAGCCCCGTCCTCAGTTCGAGCTGGACCTGCGGGTAGAGCCGCGCGAACCGCGCCAGCAGGGCGGGGAGCTGGCGCGGGATGAAGTCCTCCGCCACGCCGAGCCGCAGGCTGCCGAACGGAGCGGGCTCGAGCAGGCCGCGCACGGTGGCGTCGTTGAGCTCTATGATGCGCCGCGCCGAGACCAGGAACGCCTCGCCGTCGCGGGTGAGGTACAGCGAGCGGCTGGTGCGCTCGAACAGGCGCCGGCCCAGCATGTCCTCGAGCCGCAATATCTTCTGGCTCACCGCCGATTGCGAGCGCCCCACCGCCCCGGCGGCGGCGGTGAAGCCGCCGGCCTCCGCCACCGCGACGAAGGCGCGCACGAGGTCGATCTCGAGGTCCGGATAGCGCATACGCCCCTCCATCGATCGGAAGTTCAGATCAATGGACGAGGATCTATGCGCGATACGCATCGACGACAAGCGCCGGGCCGCCCGTGCCCCGCGCGGCGCGCTTTCTAGCGGAACGGCGGCTCGTCGAAGGAGCGCAGCTTGCGCGAATGGATCGCCGTGCCGGCCTCGCGCAGCCGGTCGAGCGCGGCGAGGCCGATCCTGAGATGCTCGCTCACCGCCCGCTCGTAGAAGGCGTTGGCCGCGCCGGGCAGCTTGATCTCGCCATGCAGCGGCTTGTCGGAGACGCACAGCAGCGTGCCGTAGGGCACCCGCAGCCGGTAGCCCTGCGCGGCGACGGTGCCCGATTCCATGTCGACCGCGATGGCGCGCGAGAGGTTGATGCGCCGGCGCTCCTTGGCCCAGCGCAGCTCCCAGTTCCGATCGTCCTGCGTCACCACCGTTCCGGTGCGCAGGCGCTGCTTCAGCAGGTCGCCCGCCTCGCCCGTGACCTCGGCCGCCGCCTGCTGCAGCGCCACCTGCACCTCGGCGAGGGCGGGAATGGGAATGTCGGGCGGCACCAGCTCGTCGAGGATGCCGTCCTGCCGCAGATAGGCGTGGGCGAGCACGTAGTCGCCGATCACCTGGGTCTGCCGCAGCCCGCCGCAATGGCCGACCATCAGCCAGCAATGCGGGCGCAGCACCGCGAGGTGGTCGGTGATGGTCTTGGCGTTGGAAGGCCCGACGCCGATATTCACCAGCGTCACGCCCGCCCCGCCGGGCCGCACCAGATGGTAGGCCGGCATCTGGTAGCGGTGCCACAGCGCCGACATGACCCGCTCCGCCGCGCCGGCGTCGATATTGGCGCGGTCGATCCGCACCCCGCCCGGCGCCACCAGCGCCTCGGCGGTGCCGGCCTCGATCTCGGCGAGGCCGAGCCGCACGAACTGGTCGACATAGCGGTGATAGTTGGTGAGCAGGATCCAGGGCTGGAAGGCGCGCCAGTCGGTCCCGGTATAGTGGACGAGCCGGCGCAGCGAGAAGTCGACCCGCACCGCGTCGAACAGCGACAGCGGGCGCGGCTCGCCCTCCACCAGCTCGAAGGTGCCGTCGGCGATCTCGTCGCCCACCAGCGACAGCAGCGGGGTCGGGAAATGCCGCGCGAGCTGCGAGGCGGTGACCTTGCCGCGCCCGAGCTCGTCGCCGCCCTCGAGCGCGTAGGGGTAGGGGATCTCCTCCACCCCGATCCCGGTCTCGATCCGCGCGCCATATTCCTCCACCAGCGGCCGAAGCTGCTCGATGAGATAGCTGCGGAAGGCGGCCGGCTGGGTCACCGTGGTCTGGTAGACGCCCGGCGCGGCGAACTTGGCGTAGCCGCGCTTGGTGCGGTTCTCCGGCGTGGCGCCGGGCGCGTAGCTGACGCGCAGCAGCGGGTAGCGGTAGCGCGCCCGCTCGCGCGTGTCCGGCGCCTGCCCGGTCTCGAAGAAGCGGTCGAGGTCGTGGCGCAGCGCGTCGCGCGCGGCGCTGTAGAGCCTCTCCAGCCGGTCGATGGCGGCCTCGGGGGTCGCTGCGGTTTCGAAGGTCATCGGATCGGTCGCCTCCCCGCCCGCTGCTAGCGCGCTTCGCGCGGCACGGGAAGAGGGCACGCGCGACGCACATGCCGCAAGGGCGTCGTGCCGGCCGGGCCAAAGCCGGGTCCGTCGCGACGATGGATTGTCAAAGAGGGAAATGGTGCCGCTTGCGTGACTCGAACACGCGACCCTCGCATTACGAATGCGATGCTCTACCAACTGAGCTAAAGCGGCACGCGGCGCTTCTGATAACCGCGAAGGGCAAAGAGTTCAAGCGCCGAGCAGGGCCGCCTCGCACCGGCCCGCTCCTATGGGCAGGTCGATGGCCGGCGGCCGCTAGCGGCTCAGCCCCACGGGCCGCGGCGCGGGCGCTCCTGCGCGGAAGGGCGGGCGGACGGCGTGTCCCACGGCCCGGCGGCGGGCGGGCTCGCGCCGCGCCGGCCCCAGGGGTCGCCCGGGCGGTCCTCGGCGCGGGGCGCCGGGCGGCCGGTCCAGCTGGCGGCAGGAGCGGCGCCGCCCATCTGCCGGGCCAGCTCCTGCAGCGCGGCGATGCGGTTCTCGGTCGCGGGATGGGTCGAGAACAGGCTGTCCATGCGCTGGCCGGACAGCGGGTTGATGATGAACATGTGCGCGGTCGCCGGGTTGTGCTCGGCCGCCATGTTGGGGATGCGGTGGGCGGCATTGGCGATCTTCGCCAGCGCCGAGGCGAGCCAGAGCGGCTGGCCGCAGATCGCGGCGCCCTCGCGGTCGGCCTCGTATTCGCGCGAACGCGAGATCGCCATCTGCACGACCATCGCCGCCAGCGGCGCGAGCACCATCATGGCGATGGTGCCGATCACGCCGAACGGGTTGTTGTTGTTGCGGTTGCCGCCGAAGAACAGCGCGAAGTTGGCGAGCATCGAGATCGCGCCCGCCAGCGTCGCGGTGATGGTCATGGTCAGCGTGTCGTAATGCTTGATGTGCGCCAGCTCGTGCGCCATCACGCCGGCGATCTCCTCGCGCGACAGCGAACCGACGAGCCCGGTGGTCGCCGCCACCGCCGCGTTCTGCGGGTTGCGGCCGGTGGCGAAGGCGTTGGGCTGGGGGTTGTCGATCAGGTAGACGCGCGGCATGGGCAGGTCGGCACTCGCAGCCAGCTCGGCGATCAGGGCATGGAATTCCGGCGCGCTCGCCTGGTCGACCTCGCGGGCGCCGTACATGGACAGCACCATGCGGTCGGAATTCCAGTAGCTGAAGATGTTCATGCCGCCGGCGAACAGCAGCGCGATCACCATGCCGTTCTGGCCGCCGATCAGGAAGCCGACGCCCATGAACAGGGCCGTCATGCCGGCCAGCAGGATCGCCGTGCGGAAATAGTTCATCTCGTCCTCGTCAGCGCCGCCTCCCGCGCGCCGGCGGATGCGGCGACGGCGACGGCTCGTGGAAATAGGATGGGAAGCGCGACAGGCTGGCGCAAGATCGCGCGATCATGGCTTTTACGTAAGGAAAGCCGGAGTGGGCAGGGCAGGGCCCGCCTTGACGCGCCGGGCGCTCCGATGTTTCCAATGGCGGCCATGGACGAGAGCGAGACGGACAGGGGCGCGAAAGCCCCCGCGATGGCCCGGACGACGGCCCCGGCGGATGCGACTGCGGATGCAGGCGCGCCGCGTCGCGCCCTCACCCCCGCCGCCGAGCGCGCGCTCGCGGAGGCTGCCGCCCGGCGTGCCGCCAGCCATCCAGCTGAGGCGCCGAAGGAGATCGACGGGCGCGACGGCCCCGAGCCGGTGCGCTATGGCGACTGGGAAGTGAAGGGCATCGCCTCGGACTTCTGAGCCGGACGCGAGGGCTCCCTCAGTCCTCCCCCGCCGGCCGCTCGCGCCGCAGCGCCTTGACGCCCGAGCGCCGCGCCTTGCCTTCCAGCCGCCGCATCTTGGAGCCGAGCGTGGGGCGGGTCGGGCGCCGCACCACCGGCGCCACCGCCGCTTCGCGCACCATCTCAACCAGCCGCTCCAGCGCGTCCTCGCGGTTGCGCTCCTGGGTGCGGTAGCGCTGGGCGACGATCACGATCACGCCCTCATTGGTCAGCCGCCGCCCCGCGATGCGCTCGAGCCGCGCCTTCACCGCCGCCGGCAGGGTCTGCGAGCCGCGCACGTCGAAGCGCAGCCGCACCGCACTCGAGACCTTGTTGACGTTCTGCCCGCCCGGCCCGGAGGCGCGCACGAAGCTCTCCTCGATCTCGTTCTCGTCGAGCCAGAGGCGGGGAGTGACCGGGATCATGGCGAGCGGAGCGTGGTTCGGCGTGGAAGCGGGGGCGCGCCAGGGGCGGCAAGGACGGGCCCGAGGGTAGAGGGTTTCGCCGGCCGCGTGAACGGGCGACGGCGGCGCCCGCGCTAACGGCGCGGCGGGGTGTCGAGCGCCTCGATCTTCGCGCGCACCACATCGAGCTCGCCCAGCGTGTCGCGCACCCGCCCGCTCAGCTCGCGGCCGATCCGCACAGCGGCGTCGGGATAGCCCTCGATGGTGCGCAGGAAGAACACGCGCGGGATGCGGATGACGACCGACTCCTCGATCGCCGTCGCGGTGGCGGGGCGCTTGGTCTCGGTGATCAGCGCCATCTCGCCCAGCAGCGAGCCCGGCCCGGCCTCCGCCTTCTGCCCGGGCCGGCGGGCGAGCGCGGGGTCCTCGCGGTTCAGGCGCAGGCGCCCCTTGGCCACCACATAGGCGGCCTCGGCGAACTGGCCCTCGCGGAACAGGATCTCGCCTTCCGCCAGCGGCCTTGTGTCCGAACTGATGGCAAGGACCCGCAGCACGTCCTTTCCCAGCAGCCGCAGCAGCGGCACCCGGTCGAGCAGTGCGATATCGTCCTCAATGGACATCCGACGGCGAACTCTCCGGCCTCACAGCGGAATCTCGGCGGACCGGGCGCATGCGTCCGGTCAGGGGAGCAGCTTGTAGCCGCCGGCTTCGGTCGCGAGCAGGTTGGGATGCGAGGGGTCTTTCTCGATCTTCTGCCGCAGACGGTAGATGTGCGTTTCCAGCGTGTGGGTGGTTACGCCGGAGTTGTAGCCCCAGACCTCCTGCAGAAGGATTTCCCGCGCCACCGGCTTCTTACCGGCACGGTAAAGATAGCGCAGGATCGCGGTTTCCTTCTCGGTCAGGCGGATCTTGGAGTTGCGGTCGGTCACCAGCATCTTGGCGCCGGGCCGGAAGGTGTAGGGTCCGATGGTGAAGACCGCGTCCTCGCTCGCCTCGTGCGAGCGCATCTGGGCGCGGATGCGCGCCAGCAGTACGGCGAAGCGGAACGGCTTCACCACGTAGTCGTTGGCGCCCGCCTCCAGCCCCATGATGGTGTCGCTGTCGGTGTCGTGGCCGGTCAGCATGATGACCGGCGCCTTGAAGCCGCCCTCGCGCATCTTGCGCACCGCCTCGCGCCCGTCCATGTCGGGCAGGCCGACATCCATCAGCACCAGGTCGATGCGGCTGTCGTCGACCGCGCTCATCGCGGCCTGGGCGGAATCGACGGCGACGACCTCGAACTCGTCATAGAGCGAGAGCTGCTCGACCAGCGCCTCGCGCAGCTCATTGTCGTCGTCGACCACCAGGACCCGCTGTGCATTCGCCATGTCCGCTCTCCCGAACCTCTTGTTCGCGCCACGCCGCACGTTCACTCTCGCGCGGCGCTGGATGGATTGCCGTGGGCCACCCGACTAGGCAGGCCGGGCGCGTTCGGCAAGAGTCGGCAGCCCGCGGTGCAGGACACGAGCGGGTTCGTGACGTGATCGTGAACGGAAAACGCGTGAAGAAGAAGGCCCTTCGCGGTCCTAACCGTACGAAATCCCCCACGAAACGCGCCCGGAGCCTGTCCGGGCTGCGTGTCGTCGCCCTTCCGGGCCGGCAAACGCGCGGCCTCGTGCTCACGGAAGGTCACCCCATACCAGTCGTGCTCGGCGCGGGGGGAATCAGGCGCGACAAGCGCGAGGGCGACGGTGCGACGCCGGCAGGGCTGTGGCACCCGCGCGAGTTGCGCTTCCGCGGCGATCATCTCCGCCAGCGGCCGCGCAGCCTCCTCCCCACTCGCCCGACCCGGCCGGAGGACGGCTGGTGCGACGACCCCGAGGACGGGCGCTACAACCGGCCGGTGCGCCTTCCCTTCGCGCCCTCGCACGAGCGGATGTGGCGCGCCGACGGGCTCTACGACCTCGTGATCGTGCTCGACCACAACACCCGCCCGCGGCAGGCGCGGCGCGGATCGGCCGTGTTCCTGCATCTCGCCCGCGAGGGCTTCGCGCCGACCGCCGGTTGCGTCGCCTTCCGGCGGGCGGACCTGCTGCGCCTGCTGGCGCGCCTGTCGCCGCGCACGCGCATCCACGTCGGCTGACGTCGATGGACTTGGATTCGTGTCCGGCCTAGCGTCCGCCGAAGATCGCGCTGCCCACCCGCACATAGGTGGCGCCGAGGCCGATTGCGGTCTCGAAATCGCCGCTCATGCCCATGGAAAGCGTCGACAGCCCGTTGCGCCGCGCAATGGTCGCGAGCAGGGCGAAATGCGGCGCCGCCGGCTCGTCCGCCGGCGGGATGCACATCAGCCCCTCGACGGCGAGACCGTGGGTATCGCGGCAGGTGGCGATGAAGGCGTCGGCCTCTTCGGGCGCGACGCCGGCCTTCTGCGGCTCCTCGCCGGTATTCACCTGCACCAGCAGGCGCGGCGCGGGACGGGCTTCCGGCCGGGCCAGCTCCTTGGCGAGGGCGGCGGCGAGCGAGGGCCGGTCGAGCGTATGGATGACGTCGAACAGCGCCAGCGCCTCGCGCACCTTGTTGGTCTGCAGCGGGCCGATCAGGTGCAGCTCGATGTCGGGATGCGCGGCACGCAGGGCCGGCCACTTGCCCTTCGCCTCCTGCACCCGGTTCTCGCCGAACAGGCGCTGGCCGGCCTCGATGGCGGGCGCGATGTGGGCCGCCTCGAAGGTCTTGGAGACGGCGACGAGGTGGACCTCGTCCGGCGCGCGCCCGGCGTCGCGGCAGGCACGCTCGATGCGGGCCCGCACCTCGGCGAGGCGGTGGACCACCAGGCTGTCCTGCTCCACTGTCATGCTGATCTCCGGCCGGCGACGCGCCCGCAATGCGAGGTGACGGGGCCATTGTCAAGGAAAGCGGCTTGAAACATGCGGTTCTTGCTGTATCTCACTTCTTGGCGTTCGTGCCGCAACGATAACTCCCTGCAATGGCAGATACGCCGACCCGGGATTGGCCGTGACCGAGGACAACCAGCCGGGTGCCGATGGCGTCGACCGCCTGCGGCGCCGGCAGGGCGAGGTAAAGCCCTCGCGCACCGTCAGCCTTCGCCTACGTCTCGGCTTCCTCGCCGCGCTGGCCATGACGCTGGTTATTGCCGAGCGCACGATGAGCATCGTCCGGCTCGAACGCAGCGACCTCGCCGCTGCCGAGCGCCATGTGTTCGAAGTTACCGAGCGCGGCGTCTCCCAGTACCAGAACGCCCTGGTCTCGATCCGCACCATGCTGGCGACCCTCGCCTCCGACAGCCAGATGACGCCGGAGGACGCGTTCAGCTTCTCGCCGGGCACCGACCCACAGGCCCCGCCACCCGATCCCGGCCTCACGCCCAGCACGCCGGAGATCTGCTCGCGCCTCGGCCGCGTGCTGGAGGTGGTGCCGGTGGCGGATTCGCTCGCCGTCACCGCCGCCAACGGCATCGTGCGCTGCGGCACCTCGCCGAACGCCGAGGGCCTCGACCTGTCCGGGCGCGACTATTTCCGCATCGCCATGCGCGGTATCCCCTCGATCGACACGGTGGCGCGCTCCTTCGTCACCGGGCTGCCGAGCGTCTATGCCGCCCAGTCGCTGGTGGCGCCGGGCGGCCGGGTCGCCGGCGTGCTGGTGGCGCGGGTCGATATCCGCGAGCTGTTCCCGCTCGAGATCGTCAGCGAGCTTGGGCCCGGCGCCGAGATGATGATCGTCGACCCGGCGGGCCGGGTCATGATCACCTATCCCGAGGACCCGGCGCTGATCGGCCGCGAGATGGGGCAGAAGGCCTTCGTCGCCCCCTCGCTCAGCCGCACCAGCGGCACGGTCACCGCCCAGGGCCCGGATGGCGTGCGCCGCATCTACGGCTACAGCCGCCTGCCTTCCACCAACATGCACCTGCTGGTCGGCGTCGACGAGCGCACCATCCTGACGCCGATCGAGCGCGCCACCTTCCAGGCCGGCATGACGTTGCTGCTGGCGAGCTGCATCATCTTCCTCGGCCTGTGGATCGCCGGCGAGCGGCTGATCGTGGCGCCGGTGCGCGCGCTCGCCAACCGGCTGGTGCGCTTCGGCCGCGGCGAGGCGATCGAGACCGAGCGGGCACCGACCCTGATCACCGAGATCCAGCCGCTGGCGGTCGCCTTCGAATCCATGACCGAGGAGCTGACCCGGCGCGAGAACGCGCTGCGCAGCGCCAACCGGCGCCTCAGCTCGCTCGCCAGCCTCGACCCGCTGACCGGCATCGCCAACCGGCGCAGCTTCGACGCGGTGGCCGCGCTGCAATGGGGCACCGCCTCGCAGCTCGCGATGCTGATCCTCGACATCGACCACTTCAAGAAGTTCAACGACCGCTACGGCCACAAGGAAGGCGACGACTGCATCCGCCGGCTGGCGCAGGCCCTGGCCTCGACCGTGCGCGGCACCGACATCGTCGCGCGCATCGGTGGCGAGGAGTTCGCGGTGCTCATGCCCGGCGCCGCGGTGGAGGCGGCGAGCGACGTCGCCGAGCGGCTGCGCGCGGCCGTCGAGAAACTCGCCATTCCCCATGATGGCCTGCCGGCCGGCTTCGTCTCGATCAGCGTCGGCTGCGCCGCCTGCCGGCCCGGGCCGGAGATCACGCTGTCCGACCTGTTCGTCGCCGCCGACCGGGCGCTCTACGACGCCAAGGCGGCGGGCCGCAACGCGGTGCGCTGCGCGCCCTCGGTGCGCCACGAGCCCGACCCGGAAGCGGCCATCGTCTCCTCCTCGGACGGCGGAACGTCAGCCGACGGTTGACCGGGCGCCGGACTTCGTGCCTAGTCCCGCGCCATCCGATGACATCCTGACCAGGCCTAGACGACATCCGCCCATGAACCCGCCGATGAGCACCGAGCGCTACAACGCACGCGAGGCCGAGCCCCGCTGGCAGAAGATCTGGGACGAGCGCGGCATCTATCGCACCCGCAACGACGATCCCCGTCCGAAATACTACGTGCTCGAGATGTTCCCCTATCCGTCCGGGCGCATCCATATCGGCCACGGTCGCAACTACGTCATGGGCGACGTGGTGGCGCGCTTCAAGCGGATGAAGGGCTTCAACGTCCTGCACCCGATGGGCTGGGACGCCTTCGGCCTGCCGGCCGAGAACGCCGCCATCGAGCGCAAGACCCATCCGCGCGAATGGACCTACGAGAACATCGCCACCATGCGCGAGCAGCTCAAGCTGCTCGGCCTGTCGCTCGACTGGTCGCGCGAGATCGCGACCTGCGACGTCGACTATTACGGCGAGCAGCAGCGCATCTTCCTCGACTTCTTCAAGGGCGGCTTCGTCTATCGCCGCGAGAGCGAGGTGAACTGGGACCCGGTCGACAACACCGTGCTCGCCAACGAGCAGGTGATCGACGGGCGCGGCTGGCGCTCGGGCGCGCTGGTCGAGCGGCGCAAGCTCGCCCAGTGGTTCTTCCGCATCTCCGACGCCTCGGACGAGCTGCTCGCCGGCCTCGACACGCTGGAGCGCTGGCCCGAGAAGGTGCGCCTGATGCAGCGCAACTGGATCGGCCGCTCCGAGGGGCTGCATGTGCGCTTCGCGCTGGAGAACCCGGCGCCCGAGCTGCCGCAGGAGATCAAGGTCTACACCACCCGGCCGGACACGCTGTTCGGCGCCTCCTTCCTCGCGCTCTCGCCCGGCCATCCTCTGACCGAGACGCTGGCCGCGACCGATCCGGCGCTGAAGGCCTTCGTCGAGGAATGCCGGCGTGGCGGCACCTCCACCGCCGAGATCGAGACCCAGGAGAAGATGGGCTACGACACCGGCCTCACGGTGGCGCACCCGCTCGGCGGGCCGCACCTGCCGGTCTATGTCGCCAATTTCGTGCTGATGGAATACGGCACCGGCGCCATCTTCGGCTGCCCGGCGCACGACCAGCGCGACTACGACTTCGCCAGCAAATACGGCCTGCCGATCACCCCGGTCGTGCTGCCGCCCGACGCCGACCCGGCGAGCTTCGAGCTCGACGGCGGTCCCTATGAGGGCGACGGCACGCTGTTCCACTCCGGTTTCCTCAACGGCATGTCGGTGCCCGAGGCCAAGGAGGCGGTTGCCGCGCGGCTGGAGGGCGAACTGCTCGGCAATTCCGCCGTCGGCGAGCGCGCGGTGAACTACCGCCTGCGTGACTGGGGCATCTCGCGCCAGCGCTACTGGGGCTGCCCGATCCCGATCATCCATTGCGACGCCTGCGGCCCGGTCCCGGTGCCGCAGGACCAGCTCCCGGTGCGGCTGCCCGACGACGTCAGCTTCGACCAGCCCGGCAATCCGCTCGACCACCACCCGACGTGGAAGCACGTGACCTGCCCGCATTGCGGCGGGCCGGCGCGGCGCGAGACCGACACCATGGACACCTTCGTGGATTCGTCCTGGTACTTCGCCCGCTTCGCCTCCGAGCCCGGCACCGCGCCGCTGCAGAAGGCGGCGGCCGACCACTGGCTGCCGGTCGACCAGTATATCGGCGGCATCGAGCACGCGATCCTGCACCTGCTCTATTCGCGCTTCTTCATCCGCACGCTGAAGAAGCTCGGCCGGGTCTCGATCGAGGAGCCGTTCGCGGGCCTGTTCACGCAGGGCATGATCGTCCACGAGACCTATAAGGACACGGCTGGCAAGTGGCTGTTCCCGGAGGAAGTGGAGAAGCGGCCCGACGGCACCGCGGTCAAGGTCGGCACCGGCGAGCCGGTGACGGTCGGCGCGCCGGAGAAGATGTCGAAGTCCAAGCGCAACGTGGTGCCGCCCGAGATCGTCGCCGACACCTACGGCGTCGACTGCGCGCGCTGGTTCATGCTGGCCGACACGCCTCCCGAGCGCGACAGCGAGTGGACCAGCGCCGGCATCGAGGGCGCCTGGCGCTTCGTGCAGCGGATCTGGCGCCTGGTCGGCGACACCACCGCGCTGGCGCCCGCCGATACGCCGATGCCCGATCGTTTCGGTGACGAACCGATGGCCCTGCGGCGCGCCTCGCACCGGCTTGCGGCCCAGGTCGCGGACGATGTCGAGCGGCTGCGCTTCAACGTTGCCGTCGCCCGGGTGCACAGCTTCGCCAACCAGTTCGGCGACGCCATCGGCGCCGCGCGCAAGGCCGGCGTGACGCCCGACTGGGCGTTCGCCCTGCGCGAAGCCGCCGCCTTCCTCGTCGCCGTGGTCGCGCCGATGGTGCCCCATCTGGCCGAGGAATGCTGGGCGGGGATCGGTGGCGCCGGGCTCGCGGCGGAGGCGGGCTGGCCCGAGATCGACCCCGCGCTGCTGGTGGAGGACACCGTTACGCTGCCGATTCAGATCAACGGCAAGCGGCGCGGCGAGATCACCGTGCCGAAGGAAGCCAGCCCCGGCGAGGTCGAAAAGGCCGTGCTCGCGCTCGAGCTGGTGTCGCAGGCACTCGACGGGCGTGCGCCGAAGCGTATCATCGTGGTTCCGCAGAGGATCGTGAATGTCGTCGCCTGATTCGTCCCGCCGGACCGCTCGCCCGTCGACCCTCGGCCCGTCGACGCTCGGCTCGTCGACCCACCCTGCGCCGGTGCGCCGCGCATGGGGCTCCCGCCTGCTCGGCATCGCGGGCGCGGGGCTGCTCGCCCTGTCGACCGCCGGCTGCTTCCAGCCGATGTACGCGCAGAAGCCGGACGAGCAGGGCCCCTCGATGCAGCAGCAGCTCAGCGACATCGAGATCGTGTTCTCCGCAGGGCGCATCGGCAACGAGGTGCGCAACGACCTGATCTTCGCGCTCACCGGCGGTGCCGGTAATCCGTCCGGCACGCCCTATCGCCTCGAGATGCGCGCCACCGACAACACCACCGCGGCCATCGTCGATTCCGTGTCCGGCCTTCCCGAGGTCGAGCTGGTCTCGGTGCAGGCGCTCTGGCGCCTGGTCGACAACACCGACCCGAAGAAACCGGTCACGCTGACCTCTAACATGGCCTTCGGCAAGGCATCGGTGGACAGCGGCTACCAGCGCTTCGCTCGCGAGCGCGCCATTCGCGACGCACAGAACCGCGCCTCCCAGGTGGTGGCCGACACCATCAAGATGCAGCTCGCTTCCTATTTCGCCACCAAGCGCGCCAATGGCGGCAAGGAGCCCGGCAGCCAGGCGGCCGGCGCCCCGGCATCGGGCACGCCGGCCGCCGGTGGGCAGACGCTCGGCACGGGTGCGCCCGTCGGCGGCGCGCCCAAGAGCTGACCTTCCCATGGTTGCCGTCCGGCCCGGCGACGTCGAGGCGACGCTCTCGCGCATCGACCCGCTCCGGCCGGTGGTCCTGCTCTACGGCCCCGATACCGGTCTGGTGCGCGAGCGCGCGAGCGCCTATCTCGCCCGCGCCGGCCAGGGAACCAGCGACCCATTCGGCACGATCCGTCTCGACGGCGACGAGATCGCCGGCGATCCGGGCCGGCTGGCCGACGAGGCCGGCACGGTGGCGCTGTTCGGCGGCCGGCGGGTGGTCTCGGTGCGTGCCGGCAGCCGCAACATCGTCCCCGCAGTCGAGGCGCTGCTCGCCGTGCCGATGGAGGACGCGGTTGTCGTCATCGAGGCCGGCGACCTCAAGCGCGGCACCGGCCTGCGGGCGCTGTGCGAATCGTCCCCGCGCGCCCTCGCCATCGCCTGCTACGCCGACACCGACCGCGATCTTGGCCGGCTGGTCGACACCATGACCGCCGAGGCCGGCATTCCCATCGAGCGCAATGCGCGGGCCGAGCTGATGGGCCTGCTCGGCGGCGACCGCCTCGCCTCGCGCGGCGAAATCGCCAAGCTGCTGCTCTACGCCGCCGGCGAGCCGCGCATCACCGCCGAGCATGTGCGCGCCATCGTCGGCGACGCCTCGAGCCTCGCCATCGACGAGGTGTCCGACGCCGCGCTCGCCGGCATGCCGTCGGAGATGTCGGGCGCGTTCGCGAAGGCGATCCATGAGGGGATGCGGCCCGACGTGCTGCTCGGTGCGGTGTGCCGGACGGTGCAGGGCCTGCACATGATGCGGCTCGGCATCGAGGCCGGCGGCAGTGTCGAGCGGGCCATCGACGGCGCGAGGCCGGCCATCCATTTCCGCCGCAAGCCCTTGATCGAGAAGGCGCTTCGGAGCTGGAACAGCGAGCGGCTGAAGGTGGTTCTGCTGGCGCTCGACGACGCCTTGCTGGCGGCCCGCCGCAATGCCGCGCTGGGCCCGGCCATCGCCGAGCGCGCCCTGCTTCAGATCGCCGGCGCCGCCCGCCGCGGCTGACGACCGCGCCCGGGTGCCGGCGCGCTCACACGCTCAGCTTCCCGCGAGGCGCCGGCAGACCTCGTCGAGCTGGTCGAGCGAGGAATAGCGGATGCGCACCTCGCCGGCCTCGCCATCATGGCGCAGCGTCACCTGCAGGCCGAGCGCATCGGAGAGCCGACGCTGCAGCGCCGCCGTGTCGGCGTCGAGCGCGGCCGCCGCCTTCGGCTTGCGCGGCGGCTTGCCGGCCGCTTCCGCCCGGGCGACGTTCAGCTCCTGCGCCAGCGCCTCGATCGCGCGGACATTCATGCCCTGCTCGACGATCACCCGCGCCAGCTGCTCGGGGTCGTCCTGGGTCAGCAGCGCACGCGCATGACCGGCCGAAAGCCGCCCGTCGGAGACATAGGCCTTCACCGATTCCGGCAGCTTGAGGAGACGCATCGTGTTCGCGACATGGCTGCGGCTCTTGCCGATCACCCGCGCCAGGTCGTTCTGCGAATAGCCGAACTGGTCCGACAGCGACTGGTAGCCGGCCGCCTCCTCCAGTGGGTTGAGGTCGGCGCGCTGCACGTTCTCGATGATCGCGATCTCGAGCGCCTCGCGGTCGTCGACCTCGACCACCACGATCGGCACCTCGTGCAGCCCGGCGCGCTGCGAGGCGCGCCAGCGCCGCTCGCCGGCGACGATCTCGAAGGCATCGCGCTGGCCGGGCACCGCCCGCACCACGATCGGCTGGATGATGCCGCGCTCGCGGATCGAGCCGGCGAGATCCTCCAGATCTTCCTCGGCGAAGCTGCGGCGCGGGTTGCGCGGGTTGGCCCGCAGGAAGGCGAGCGGCACCCGCCGCTGGCCGCCGGCCGGGCGCGCGGGCGCCCCGCCGAGATCGCTCATCTCGCCCATATCGCCGATCAGGGCCGCGAGACCGCGACCGAGCCGCGAACGTCCGCCGTCATCCGCCATGGCCATTGACGCCTCCCTCAGACCGCCGCCGCCCTGCGCAGGGTGCGCTCGCGCTGGATTATTTCGGATGCGAGACGAAGATAGGCCTGCGATCCGACGCATTTGAGATCGTAGAGCAGCACCGGCTTGCCGTAGGACGGCGCCTCCGACACCCGGACATTGCGCGGTATGATGGTCTCGTAGACCTTGTCGCCCATGAACTGGCGCACATCGTCCACCACCTGCGACGACAGATTGTTCCGCGCGTCGAACATGGTGAGCACGATGCCGTGGATCGACAGACCGGGATTGAGCGTCGTGCGAACCTGGTCGACCGTCTTGAGAAGCTGAGACAGGCCCTCCAGCGCGAAGAACTCGCACTGCAGCGGCACCAGGATCGCGTTCGCCGCCGCCATCGCGTTGACCGTGATCAGGTTTAGCGAGGGCGGGCAGTCGATCAGCACGTAGCTGTAGGGAAAATCGTTTCCATCCCGAAACGACGTGTCGCCGTTCAGCCGCGCGATGGCGTCGCGCAGGCGGAACGCGCGGTCGCGCGCAGTGGCGAGTTCCAGCTCCAGCCCGGACAGGTCCATGGTGGAGGGCACGATATGCAGGCGCGGCACCGCGGTTTCCAGCACCGCGTCGCGCAGCTCCACCTCGCCCACCAGCACGTCATAGGTCGAGATCCGGCGGGCACGCCGGTCGATGCCGAGGCCGGTCGAAGCGTTGCCCTGCGGGTCGAGGTCGACCACCAGCACCGTCTCGCCGATGGCCGCGAGCGCGGTGCCGAGATTGATCGCCGTCGTCGTCTTGCCGACACCGCCCTTCTGGTTGGCGAGGGCCAGCACGCGCGGCATGCGCCGCCCGGCGCCTTCCGGCGCAAGGGGGACAAGCGGAGCCTGCTCACTCATCGTTTCGACCCTTTCACCTGCCCGGCGGCATCACGTGGCCGGCGCCACTGGGACGGCGGATGTCACGATCAGGATCCGGCCGCTGCGGTCCGTCACGCTGGGCGCGATCCTTGACGCGATTCTCCAAGATTTAGCTGAATCGGTCAATTCGTTATCAACATCTTGTCCCTTCAGAAAAAGCCCCGTGGCGCCTTGGGCGAGGAAGGGATGGGCGAGTTCGAGGAGCCTGGCGAGCGGGGCGAGCGCCCGCGCCGACACCACCTCGACACCCGGTGCCAACTCGGCGGCGACACGCTCGATCCGCGCCGGCACCACCGTCGCCGGCAGCTCGGCGATCCGCGCCGCCTCGCGCAGGAATGCCGCCTTGCGGCTGTCGCTCTCGACCAGCGTCACATCCGCCCCCGGCCGCTCGGCCAGCATCGCCGCCACGACGAGCCCGGGAAAGCCGCCGCCCGAGCCGAGGTCGACCCAGCGCCGGGCCTCCCCGGCGAGCGGCACGAGCTGGAGCGAATCCGCCACATGGCGCATCCACACATCCGGCAGGCTCGCCGGCGCGACGAGGTTGATGGTGCGCTGCCACTTCTGCAGCAGCGTGACGATGGCGTCGAGCCGCTCCGCTGTTTCACGTGAAACAGGGACCAGCTCCAGGGCCCGGTCCCGGCCGGCCGAATCGCTCTTGCTCATGCGCCATATTCGCCCCGAACGGCCCGGCCGCGCTACTGGCCACGCGTCGCGCGGGCCTATCGCGCCTTGCGAGCCTGCGCCGCCAGCAGGGCAAGCGCGGCCGGCGTCATGCCGTCGATCCGGCTCGCCTGGCCAATGGTACGGGGCCGAATCGATTGAAGCTTGGCCTTGATCTCGTTGGAGATGCCGGCCAGCGCCGAATAGTCGACCTCCGGCAGCGCCGCCGCCTCGTTGCGGCGGAACGACAGGATGTCGGCTTCCTGCCGGTCGAGATAGACCGCGTATTTCGCGTCGATCTCGACCTGCTCGCCGATCCGCGCATCCTCACCCGCGGCTTCCGGCCAGATGCGGCAGATGTCGGTCCAGCCGACATGCGGATAGGACAGCAGGTCGAACGCCGTCCGCCGCTGGCCGTCGCGGTTCAGCGCCAGCCCGTGCCGCTCGCCCTCGCCCGGCGTCAGCGAGACGGAACGGCTCCACTCGCGCACCCGAGCCAGCGCGGCGCTCTTCGCCCCGAACCGCGCCCGCCGCTCGTCCCCGATCAGCCCCAGCGCCTCGCCGCGCGCAGTCAGCCGCTGGTCTGCATTGTCGGCCCGCAGAGACAGGCGGTACTCGGCGCGCGAGGTGAACATGCGGTAGGGCTCGCTGACGCCCCGGGTGACGAGGTCGTCGATCATCACCCCGATATAGGCCTCGGCCCGGTCGAAGGTGACGCCCTCCTCCCCGCCCGCGCGGCGCGCCGCATTCAGCCCGGCGACCAGACCCTGCGCGCCCGCTTCCTCATAGCCGGTGGTACCGTTGATCTGACCGGCCAGGAAGAGCCCGCGCAGGCGCCGCAACTCCAGCGTCGGCTCCAGCTCCCGCGGGTCGACATGGTCGTACTCGATGGCGTAGCCGGGCCGGCTCATCACCACCCGCTCGAGCCCGGGAATGGTGGCGAGCAGCGCCGCCTGCACCTCCTCGGGCAGCGAGGTGGAGATGCCGTTCGGATAGACCGTCGGGTCGTCGAGCCCCTCCGGCTCCAGGAAGATCTGGTGACCCTCCCGCTCGCCGAAGCGCACGATCTTGTCCTCGATCGAGGGGCAGTAGCGCGGGCCGACGCTGCGGATGTTCCCCGAATACATCGCCGAGCGGGCGATGTTGGCGCGGATCACCTCATGCGTCGCCGGTGTGGTGCGGGTGATGCCGCAGGCGATCTGCTCGGTGGTGATGCGCTCCGTCAGGGTCGAGAATGGTTCCGGCGGCGAATCGCCCGGCTGCATCTCCAGCGATGCCCAGTCGATAGTCCGCCCGTCGAGCCGCGGCGGCGTGCCGGTCTTCAACCGGCCGAGCGTCAGGCCGAGCCGCGCCAGCGAGGTGGAAAGCCCGCGCGCCGGCGCCTCCTCCATCCGCCCGGCCGGAAGCTGGCGGTCGCCGATATGGATCAGCCCGTTGAGAAAGGTGCCGGTGGTGATGACCACCGCGCCGGCGCTCAGCCGGCGCCCATCCGCGAGCCGCAGGCCGGCGACCCGCCCGTTGGCGACGATCAGCTCGTCCGCCTCGCCCTCGACGACGGAAAGGTTCGCCTGCGAATCGATCGCCTGCTGCATTGCCCGTGCATAGAGACGACGGTCGGCCTGCGCCCGCGGGCCGCGTACCGCCGGCCCCTTGCGCCGGTTGAGAACCCGGAACTGGATTCCGCCCGCGTCGGCGACCCGCCCCATCAGCCCGTCCAGCGCATCGATCTCGCGCACCAGGTGGCCCTTGCCGAGCCCGCCGATGGCCGGATTGCAGGACATGGCGCCGATCGTATCGCGCCGATGGGTGACCAGCGCCGTCGCCGCGCCAAGCCGCGCCGCCGCGGCAGCCGCCTCGGTCCCCGCATGCCCGCCGCCGATCACGACGACATCGAATTTCATTTCATCGACTGCCATGGCGTCACTCGTCGCGGGTGCGCGCCCGCATGTAAATCGCCGCTGTTGAGCCCTGTCCGTCCGCCGCCGTCAAGCCTCACGAGATGAAGCGGCCGGAGGCGCAAGTCCTCACACGTGATTCACGTGAAACATTCCGGGTGCGAATCGCTCTTTGCGCCGCCGCTGTTTCACGTGAAACCGGGCTCCTATTTGCCGACGCAGAACTCGCGGAACACCACGTCCAGCAGGTCCTCGATGTCGATGGCGCCGGTGATCCGACCGAGTGCGCGGCCGGCGAGACGCAGTTCTTCGGCGAGAAGCTCGTCGCTCAGTTTGTCCCATCCCGCGAGCGCGACCGACAGATGCCCGGCTGCATCCTGCGCATTCGCCCGATGCCGCTCGCGGATCAGCGCGGGGTGCTCGCCCCCTCCCGCCCGCGCGGCGACGGCCTCCGCCAGCGCGGAGGTCAGCGTGTCCAGCCCCTCGCCCTCGCGGGCGGAGATCGCGAAGTCGCGTGTCGCCCAATCGGGCCGCACGAAGGCCGCCGCGCCGGCATCGACCTTGTTGGCGAGCAGCCAAAGTTCCGCCTGCGAATCGATGTCCGGTCGCGTCTGCGGGGGCGGCTCCGCGGCGACGTCGTGAACCCAGAGCACGAGATCCGCCCCTTCGATGCGGGCACGGGCGCGGCGGATTCCTTCCGCCTCCACCGCCCCCTCCGCCGTCCGCAGCCCGGCCGTGTCGATCAGCGTCGCCTTGTGCCCGCCGAGATCGAGCGCGACTTCCAGCACGTCGCGGGTGGTGCCCGGCTCGTCAGAGACGATGGCGATGTCGCGCGCGGCGAGCGCGTTGATGAGCGAGGACTTGCCGGCATTCACCCGGCCGGCGATGGCGATGGTCGCGCCGTCGCGCAGCAGCGCCCCGCGCCGATCCTTCAGCGCCGCCTCGAGCTCGGCGCGCAACTGCTCCGCCTCCGGCCGGGCGAGAGCGCGCGCCTCAGCCGGCACGTCGTCCTCGTCGGCGAAGTCGATGCCCGCCTCGATCAGCGCCATGGCGCGGATCAGCCGCTCGCGCCAGCGCGCCACCTGCTCGCCGAGATGACCGAAGGCATGGGCGAAGGCTAGCCGGCGCTGCGCCTCAGTCTCGGCCGAGAGCAGGTCCGCGAGGCCTTCCGCCTCGGCGAGGTCCATCCGCCCGTTCAGAAAGGCGCGGCGGGTGAACTCGCCCCGCTCGGCCGGCACGATGCCGGGCACGGCGATCAGCGCGTCGAGCGCCGCCGCCACCACGGCGCGCCCGCCATGCACCTGGAACTCGGCCATGTCCTCGCCGGTCGCGCTGCGCGGTCCCGGCAGCCAGAGCACCAGCGCGCGGTCGATCTCGGCCCCGCTCGCGGGATGGCGCAGCGTGGCGAGCGTGGCCCGGCGCGGCTCGGGCAGGCGCCCGGCGAGCGCCGTCACCGCCGCGCCCGCCTGAGGGCCGGAGACGCGGATCACCGCCACCGCTGCCGTGCCGCTGCCGGACGAGACGGCGGCAATGGTCGAGCCGCTGGTCGCGCGCCCATCTGCCGTGCGCCCGCTCGGCCCGTCCTCATTAACCCGGCGCGCGTCCTTCATCGGTCTTCCTTTTTACGTGACCCGTCCCGCACGACGCCCTATCTCGCTAGCATCACTATTCCGCCGACCCGTCAGAAGCCGGAGAGAGTCTTGCCCAACCGCCTCCAGCACGCCGCCAGCCCCTACCTGCTCCAGCACAAGGACAACCCGGTCGACTGGTGGCAATGGCAGCCCGACGCGTTCGAGGAGGCCCGCCGCAGCGGCCGGCCGATCCTGCTCTCCGTCGGCTACGCGGCCTGCCACTGGTGCCACGTCATGGCCCATGAGAGCTTCGAGGACGAGGCGACCGCCGCGGTGATGAACGAGCTGTTCGTGAACATCAAGGTCGATCGCGAGGAGCGGCCCGACGTCGACCAGATCTACATGTCGGCGCTGCAGCAGCTCGGCGTCCAGGGCGGCTGGCCGATGACCATGTTCCTCGACGCCGAGGGCGCGCCGTTCTGGGGCGGCACCTATTTTCCCAAGGAAGCCCGCTACGGCCAGCCCGCCTTCACCGACGTGCTGCAGACCATGGCCGGCGCCTATCGCAGCGGCGACCCGCGCATCGCCTCCAACCGGGAGGCGCTGCTCGAGCGCCTGCGCACCAAGGCGCAGCCGGAGGGGCGCGTCACCATCGGCCCGAACGAGCTCGACGACGTCGCCGGCCGCATCCTCGGCATCATGGACACCGCCCATGGCGGGCTGCAGGGCGCGCCGAAGTTCCCCAACACGCCGTTCCTGGAACTGCTCTGGCGCGCCCATGAGCGCACCGGGCGGCAGCGCTTCCGCGACGCCGCGCTGCACGCGCTGGACGGCATGAGCGAGGGCGGCATCTACGACCACATCGGCGGCGGCTATGCCCGCTATTCGGTCGATGAGCGCTGGCTGGTGCCGCACTTCGAGAAGATGCTCTACGACAATGCGCAGATCCTGGAGCTGCTGGGCCTTGCCTATAGCGAGACGCTGGCCGACCTGTTCCGTGCCCGCGCCGAGGAAACCGTCGCCTGGCTGAAGCGCGAGATGCTGACCGAAAGCGGCGCCTTCGCCGCCAGCCTCGACGCCGATTCGGAAGGCCATGAGGGGCGCTACTATGTCTGGACGCTCCGGCAAATCCTCGACGCGCTCGGCGCGGAGGATGCCGAGTTCTTCGCCCGGCACTACGACATCACCCCCTTCGGCAACTGGGAGGGGGTGTCGATCCCCAACCGGCTGAAGGAGACGGAGCGCTCCGGCGCCGACGAGATGCGCCTCGCCATGCTGCGCGACAAGCTATTGGCGGTGCGTGCCGCGCGCGTGCCGCCGGGGCGCGACGACAAGGTGCTCGCCGACTGGAACGGGCTGATGATCGCCGCGCTCGCCGGTGCCGCGCCGCGCTTCGGGCGCCCGGAATGGACCGGGATGGCGGCGCGCGCCTTCCGTTTCATCGCCGAATCGATGAGCCGGAACGGCCGGCTCGGCCATAGCTGGCGCACCGGCAAGCTGGTCTATCCCGGGCTCTCCAGCGACTACGCGGCGATGATCGGCGCCGGCCTCGCCCTTCACCAGGCGACCGGCGAGGTCTTCTATCTCGAGCAGGCCATCGCCTGGCAGAGGGCGCTGGAGACCCATCACGCGGCCGAAGACGGCGGCTACTACCTCACCGCCGATGACGCCGAGGGGCTCATCCTGCGCCCGGAGGCGACGGCGGACGACGCCATCACCAACCCGAACGCGCTGATCGCCCGCAACCTCGTCACGCTTGCCACGCTCACCGGCGAGGAAGCCTGGCGCGCGCGGGCCGACCGGCTGTTCGACGGGCTGCTGCCGCGCGCGGCAGCCAATCTCTACAGCCATGCCGGCCTGCTCAACGCGCTCGACGCGCGGGTGCGGACGACCGAGATCGTCATCACCGGCCCCGCCGACGACCCGGCCGCCGATGCGCTGCTCGACGCGGCGCGGCGGCTGCCGCGGGCCGGTCTCGTCATCCAGCGCGCCGGTGATCCCGCCGCGCTGCCGGAGACCCATCCGGCACGCGCCAAGGCGACGGCGGCCGAGGGCGCGGCCGCCTTCGTATGCAGCGGAGCGGTCTGTTCGCTACCCGTTACGGAACCGAATCGACTTGCCGAGCAGGTTACACGAGTCGATGCCGGCGCCCCGGCCGGATGAAGGGTAGCGCGCTCGCCCTAGGCGCTCAATGTGGACAGCCCTGTGGATAAATCAGCGATCAGGCGGCCGCATGGCACAGATCGGCCCAGAAATGACCGCTGACGGCAAAGGACTTGCCGCCATATCGTTCCTTGGAACGACAGCGGAACGCCCGTCAGCAGTCAATTGTGGGGACAACCGTTTCGCGTACGAATCGAGTTTTGACTCGCGGAAGTTTCAACGCCGCCAGATGTCTCGCGACAGCTTGGCCTTGTCCTGCTCGCGGCGGCTGAACATGAGGTTCGCGAACATCAGCGGCAGCACGAGCGTGAGCGCGCTCGTGAGGTCCGCCTGCATCATGTAGGAGAGTCCGAGCTCCTCGCGCACCGCCGGCCCGATCACCGGGTCGACCAGGTCGGCCACCAGCGAGGAGTCGAACAGCGCCACTGGCACCCAGAGCGCCAGCGGCAGCCACCAGCGCCGGCAGGCCATCACCCAGCTCAGCGCCGCGACGCCGACCACGAGAAGCCAGAGCACGGCGGAAGGCGGCTCGCGCTCGGCGACGCCCGCGAAGGCGGGAGCGGCGGGCACCAGCCACGCCGCGCCCACCAGGGCGATCCATCGCACTATGCCTGCCGCAGCGGCCGTCATGCCCGCCTCCCGGCTCTCCCTGGCTTCCCGACGTCAGGTGTTCATCGAGTCGAAGAAGTCCGAATTGGTCTTGGTCTGGCGCAATTTGTCGAGCAGGAACTCGATCGCGTCAACCGTGCCCATCGGATTGAGGATTCGCCGCAGCACGTACATTTTCTTGAGCACGTCGGAAGGAACCAGCAGCTCTTCCTTGCGCGTGCCCGAGCGGGTGATGTCGATCGCCGGGAAGACGCGCTTGTCGGACACCTTGCGGTCGAGGATGACCTCGGAATTGCCGGTGCCCTTGAACTCCTCGAAGATCACCTCGTCCATGCGCGAACCGGTCTCGATCAGCGCGGTAGCGATGATGGTGAGCGAGCCGCCTTCCTCGATGTTGCGCGCCGCGCCGAAGAAGCGCTTGGGGCGCTGCAGGGCGTTGGCGTCGACACCGCCGGTCAGCACCTTGCCCGAGGACGGCACCACCGTGTTGTAGGCGCGCCCGAGGCGGGTGATCGAATCGAGCAGGATCACCACGTCGCGCTTGTGCTCGACGAGGCGCTTGGCCTTCTCGATCACCATCTCGGCGACCTGCACGTGGCGCGCGGCCGGCTCGTCGAAGGTGGAGGAGACCACCTCGCCCTTCACCGAGCGCTGCATGTCGGTGACTTCCTCCGGCCGCTCATCGATGAGCAGCACGATGAGGTAGCACTCGGGATGGTTGGTGGTGATCGACTGGGCGATGTTCTGGAGCAGAACCGTCTTACCCGTGCGCGGCGGAGCGACGATCAGGCCGCGCTGGCCCTTGCCGATCGGCGCCACGATGTCGATGATCCGCGCCGAGAAGTCCTTGCGCGTGGGATCCTCGATCTCGAGCTTCAGCCGCTCGTCGGGATAGAGCGGGGTAAGGTTGTCGAAGTTGATCTTGTGCCGGATCTTGTCCGGGTCTTCGAAATTGATCGTGTTGACCTTGAGCAGCGCGAAGTAGCGCTCGCCGTCCTTCGGGCTGCGGATCTGCCCCTCGACGGTGTCGCCGGTGCGCAGGCCGAAACGGCGGATCTGCGAGGGCGAGACATAGATGTCGTCGGGACCTGGCAGGTAGTTGGCGTCCGGCGAGCGCAGGAAGCCGAAGCCGTCGGAGAGGATCTCGACGACGCCTTCGCCGATGATGTCGGTCTCGCGCGCGGCAAGCTGCTTGAGGATGGCGAACATCAGCTCCTGCTTGCGCAGCGTGCTGGCGTTCTCGACCTCGAGTTCCTCGGCGAAAACGAGCAGTTCAGCCGGATTCTTGGACTTGAGGTCCTGGAGCTTCATTTCCCCCATGGGAAAGGGCCTCGGATGTTGGATTGCCCGGAAAGGCCAGATGAAAGCCGCCGGGAAAGAAGGATAAGGGAAGCGCTGGTCTGCGGACGTGGCCGAAGGGATCCGGCCCCCTGTCCGACACCCCGACCGACATCGCGAGACGATGGCGGTTTCAGCGGAGCGTCAGCCAGCTTCGTGGAAGAGTGGGCACCATAGGCAAAGCCGCGATCCTCCGCAACCCGCCTCGCCGCGCTTTCAGCACCTCAAAACGGTTTTACGATGACCAGTATGACGATGGCGATCATCAAAAGCGTCGGCACCTCGTTCATGATCCTGAAGAACCGCGCCGGGCGGGTGTTCCGGTCGGCCGCGAAGTCACGCACCCAGCGGGCCTGGAATTCCTGCGCCACGCTCAGCGCGATCACCAGCGCCAGCTTGGCGTGGAACCAGCCGGAGGTGAGCCAGCCGCCCTCCCAGGCGAGATAGGCGCCCGCCATCCAGGCGACCGCCATGGCCGGGCGGGCGATGGCGTTGAGCAGGCGCCGCTCCATCACCTTGAAGGTCTCGGACTGGGGCGAGCCCACCGGCGCGTCGCAGTGATAGACCATCAGCCGCGGCAGGTAGAGCAGCGCCGCCATCCAGGAGATGATGGCGACGACGTGCAGGGCCTTGATCCATTCATAGGCCATCGCTCGCTCCCGATTTCTTCAGCCGCGCACCAGGGCGATCATCTTCTCGACATGGGCGATCGGCGTCTCCGGGCGAATGCCGTGGCCGAGATTGAAGATGTGCGCCGCGCCGCGGAAATCCTGCATCAGCGCGCCGACCGCCTCCTCCAGCGCCGTCCCGCCGGCGATCAGCGCCAGCGGGTCGAGATTGCCCTGCAGTGCGCATTTCGCGCCCAGCGCGTAGCGCACGCCGCGCCGGTCCGCGGTCCAGTCGAGCCCGACGCCATTGACGCCGGTCCGCGCCACGAGCTCAGTGAGCCCCGCCAGCGTCGCCCCTTTCGGAAAGGCGATGATGCGCGCATCCGGAACCTCGGCCCGCACCAACGCGACGATCTGCCGGATCGGCTCGATGCTCCAGCGCCGGAACGCTTCCGGGTCGAGCACGCCGGCCCAGCTGTCGAAGATCTGCACCGCGTCCGCCCCGGCCCGGAGCTGGCCGACGAGATAGCGCGCGGAAGCTTCGACCAGCCGGTCGATCAGCGCCTCGAAGAAGGCGGGGTCGGTGAGCGAGGCGAGCCGTGCCGGCGCTTGGTCGGGCGTGCCGCGACCGGCAACCATGTAGGTCGCGACCGTCCACGGCGCCCCACAGAAGCCGAGCAGCGCGGTCTCGCGCGGCAGCTTCGCCCGGATGCCGGACACAGCTTCAAGCACCCGGTCGACCTTGTCCGCATCCAGATCGCCCCGCAGCGCCTTCAGGGCGGCGAGATCGGGCACCGGGCTCAGCCGTGGTCCCTCGCCGGCCTCGAAGGTCAAGTCGCAGCCCAGCGCATGGGGAACGACGAGGATGTCCGAGAACAGGATCGCCGCGTCGAAGCCGAAGCGACGGATCGGCTGCAGCGTCACCTCGACGGCGAAATCGGGCGTGTAGCACAGGGTGAGGAAGTCGCCGGCCCTGGCGCGCAGCTCGCGATATTCGGGCAGGTAGCGGCCGGCCTGGCGCATCATCCAGATCGGCGTGCGATCGGGCACATGCCCGTCGAGTGCCTGGAGCAGGATCGGCTGTCCATCCCCTCTGTCCGCCGGCGCCTTCATACTTATTTAATCTCTTTGAATGAAGAGTCGTCTGTGTTTAGGACAGGGCATTAGACGGGTTCCGGGCTCATCACAACCGGCCCCCAGCCCCGCCCACGGCGCGGCCTTCGGCGCGTTCCGAAAAGGGCTGGAATTACCGCCGCTTGCGCGGGCGCGACAGTTTATCCACGCTGTTCGCGCGGACGGCCGGATTCCACGCACAGCACGTTGAACTGTGGAAGGGCGGCCCCGCTTTCCCCAGACCGGACTTGCTAACGCGCGCCGGGCGTGTCTTGTTCCCGCTCCATGCACAGCCCTGTGGACAAGCGCCGTGATCGACGACGCTGAGATTCCGGAAAGCTATTTCCACCTTCATCTCGTGTCGGATTCGACCGGCGAGACGCTGCTGAGCGTCGGCCGGGCGGCCTCGGCGCAGTACAATGTGAAGGCGATCGAGCACATCTACCCGCTGGTCCGCACGCACAAGCAGCTCGACAAGGTGATCTGCGATCTCGAGGAATATCCCGGCATCGTGCTCTACACGTTGACCGAGCCCGATCTGCGCAACCGGCTGAAATCCTTCTGCCTGGAGAACGGCATTCCCGTGCTCTCCGTGCTGGCGCCGGTGGTGCGGCTGTTCCAGGCCTATCTCGGCGGCGACCCGACCCCGCGCGTCGGCGGCCAGCACCAGCTCGACGGAGAGTATTTCCGCCGCATCGACGCCATGAACTACACGGTGATGCACGATGACGGGCAGCACACCAGCGGGCTCGACGCGGCCGACGTGGTGCTGCTCGGCATCTCCCGCTCGTCCAAGACGCCGACCAGCATCTATCTCGCCAATCGTGGCATCAAGACCGCCAACATCCCGCTGGTGCCGAACATCCCAGTGCCGCCGGGCCTCGACGAATTGCGGCGCCCGCTGGTCGTCGGGCTGGTGGCGAGCCCCGAGCGCGTCGTCGAGATCCGCCGCAACCGCCTGCTCGGGCTGAATGCCGCCCAGCCCAACGACGCCTATACCGACCGCGACGCCGTGGCCGAGGAAGTGGCGTTTTCGCGCCGCCTGTGCGCGCGCCATGGCTGGCCGGTGATCGACGTCACCCGCCGCTCGATCGAGGAGACCGCGGCCGCCATCATCGCGCTGCTGCAGGAGCACCGGCGCAAGCTCTCCGAGGCGCGCTAGCGATGGCGCCCGCGACCCATCCGCTCTGGCGCGGAACGGCGCCCTTGGTGCTCGCCTCGAAAAGCGCCGCCCGCCGCGCGCTCCTTGAGGCCGCCCAGCTGCCGGTCGAGGCGCTCGCCGTGGATATCGACGAGCGCGCGCTGGAGGCGCAGGCCGTCTCGCGCGGCGCATTTCCCGCCGAGGTCGCCTCGGTTCTGGCCCGCGCCAAGGCACTGGCGGGCGGCGCGCTTTGCCCTGGCCGACTGGTGATCGGCGCCGACCAGACGCTGGCGCTGGGCGATGAGGCCTTCCACAAGCCGGCCGATCGCGCGGGCGCGCGGGACCAGATCGCCCGCCTCGCCGGGCATACCCATGCGCTCCATTCCGCCATCGCGCTTGCCCGGGACGGCGTGGTGCTGTTCGAGACCGTCGAGACCGCGCGCCTCACGATGCGCCCGCTCGACGCGAACACGCTCGACGCCTATCTCGACGCCGCCGGCGAGGCGGTGACTTCGAGCGTCGGCGGCTACCAGCTCGAAAATCTCGGCATCCACCTGTTCGAGCGCATCGAGGGCGACCATTCGGTGATCCTCGGCCTGCCGCTGCTGGCGCTGCTCGCCTTCCTGCGCCGGCATGGAGACCTGACATGACCCGCCGCGCCGCCGTCATCGGCCATCCGGTCGCCCATTCGCGCTCGCCGCTGATCCACGGCTACTGGCTGAAATCGCACGGCATCGACGGCAGCTACGGGCTTCTCGATGTCGCGCCGGGCGACATCGACCGCTTTCTCGGCGACTTCGCCGCCAGCGGCCTCGTCGGTGCCAATGTGACGGTGCCGCACAAGGAGGCGGCCTTTCGCGCCGCGCGCGAGCTCGACCCGGTGGCGGTGGCCCTCGGCGCGGTGAACACGCTGTGGCTGGAGGACGGGCGCCTGTGCGGCGCCAATACCGACGTGCATGGCTTCCTCGCCAATCTCGACGCCGCCCAGCCGGACTGGACCCGCGCGCTCGGCGAAGCCGTGGTGCTGGGCGCGGGCGGGGCCGCGCGCGGCATCATCCACGGCCTGCTCAGCCGCGGCCTCGACCGCGTGGTGGTGGCGAACCGTACCTTCGCCCGCGCCGAGGCGATGGGGGCCCATTTCGGGCCCCGCGTGCTGCCGGTCGAGTGGCGCGACATGCCGGCCAGGCTCGCCGGCTGCCGGCTCCTGGTGAACACCACCTCGCTCGGCATGAAGGGTCAGCCGCCGCTCGACATCGACCTGTCGCCGCTGTCGCCGGCCGCGCTCGTCACCGACATCGTCTATGTGCCTCTGGTGACACCGCTTCTCGCCACCGCGCGGGCGCAGGGGCTCGCCACGGTGGACGGGCTCGGCATGCTGCTGCATCAGGCGGTGCCGGGCTTCGAGCGCTGGTTCGGCGTGCGCCCGCAGGTCACGTCCGAGCTGCGCGAACTGGTGCTCGCCGACCTCGCCGCCAAGGGCCAGCTCGCATGAGCGGCGCGCGTCCCCTCCGGCTCGGCCTGACCGGCTCGATCGGCATGGGCAAGTCGACCACCGCTGCGATCTTCCGTGAATTTGGCGTCCCGGTGCACGACGCCGACGCGGCGGTCCACGCCATCTATGGCGCGGAAGGCGTCGGCCCGGTCGAAGAGGCCTTTCCCGGCGTCTCCATGGGCGGGCGGATCGACCGCACCCTGCTCGGCGCCCGGGTGCTGCACGACAAGGCGGCGATGGAGAAGCTGGAAGCGATCGTCCACCCGCTGGTGCACGCCCGCGAGGCCGCCTTTCTCGAACGCGCCGCCGCGGCGGGCGAACCGGTGGTCGTGCTCGACATCCCGCTGCTGTTCGAGACCGGCGCCGAGGGGCGGGTCGACGCGACGCTGGTCGTCACCGCGCCGGAAACGGTGCAGCGCGCCCGCGTTCTCGCCCGTCCGGGCATGACCGAGGCGAAATTCCAGGCGATCCTGTCGCGTCAGGTGCCCGATTCGGAAAAGCGCGCGCGGGCGGACTACCTCATCGACACCGGCCACGGGCTGCAGCATGCGCGCGAGCAGGTGGAAAAGCTGATCGCCGCGCTTCGCCAGCGCGCCAAAGGGGAGGCCGGCCATGCGTGAGATCGTGCTCGACACCGAAACCACCGGCCTCAACCCGCTCACCGGCGACCGGCTGGTGGAGATCGGCTGCGTCGAGATCTACAACCGCATCCCGACCGGCCAGAACTACCACGTCTACATCAATCCCGAGCGCGACATGCCGGCCGAGGCCTTCGCCGTGCACGGGCTGTCGAGCGAGTTCCTCGCCGACAAGCCGCTCTTTGCGGCGGTGGCGGAAGAGTTCCTCGCCTTCATCGGCAACGACCCGCTGGTGATCCACAACGCCGCCTTCGACATCGGCTTCCTCAATGCCGAGCTGGCGCGGCTCGGCCGTCCGGCGATCGTGTTCGACCGGGTGGTGGACACGCTGAGCCTGGCTCGGCGGCGCCATCCGGGCGGCTCGAACCGCCTCGACGACCTGATGACGCGCTACGGCATCGACGGCTCGCGCCGCACCAAGCACGGGGCGCTGCTCGATTCCGAATTGCTGGCGGAGGTCTATGCCGAACTGTGCGGCGGCAAGCAGACCGCGCTCAGCCTCACCATCGAGGAACGCACGGTCGTCGTTGCCGATGGCGGGCCGGCGGCGCCGTTGCAGCGCCCGCACCCGCTGCCCCCCCGGGTGCATGCCGAGGAGCTCGCCGCGCATGAGGCGTTCATCGCCACGCTGGGCGAGGGCGCGCTCTGGAACGGCTACGTGGCGGAGAAGTGAACCGCCCGGCGGCCTCCGTGTGAGGAGTGCCGCCGGCCGGGATTGCGTTCGCTCAGGAGGCGAGCACGTTGCTCGGCGGGGTCTTGGCCATGCGCTCGCGATAGAGCGTGACGAAATCCACCGGATCGATCATCAGCGGCGGGAAGCCGCCATTGCGCACCGTGTCGGCGACGATCTGCCGCGCGAACGGGAACAGCATGCGTGGGCACTCGATCATGATGAAGGGGTGCATGGTCTCCTGCGCCACGTTCTGGGCGCGGAACACGCCGGCATAGGCGAGCTCGACCGCGAACAGCGTCTTGCCGCCGCGCTCGGCCTTGGCTTCGATCTTCAGCTCGACCTCGAAGTCGCCGTCGCGGATCGGGCGCGCGTTTACGCCGATCTGGATGCCGATCTGCGGCTGTCCCGCCGGCTGCAGCGATTCGGGCGCGCCCGGATTCTCGAAGGACAGGTCCTTGGTGTACTGCGTCAGCACCTGGAGGGTGGGCATGGACGCGGCGGCGTTGTCGGTATCGGCCATCAGGATCTCCTCGGGTCCCCGCCGGCGGCAGGGCGCCTTTGCGGGGTCGTTCGCCGCTGGGTCGGAGGGTGCCGCCGCAGTCGGACGTCAAATCGGCGCGTGTCGCTAACACGGTTGCCGCCCGGCCTCAAGGCGCGCCGCGCCGGGCCGCGCCCGGGTACCGGAGGCGGCCCGCCGGGCGCGGCAAATCGCATCGAGCGTTGGCGCCGGATGGCCCCTTGCTCTACTCTTGCGTAAGGTAAGGGCGTTCCGGCCCTCGCGCGAGGTGATGACGTTACGTCAGTTCCCGGGCTGGCGAAATCGCGCGGACGGCGTAAATAGGCTGTAGAAGGCCGGGATCGGTCGTCGGTGGTGGACTTGAACGCAGCTCACACCACATATGACGATAAGGGTGCCATGGATGCCTGAGGCAAGGCGAAACGACGGCGATTAGCAACGTGTTCGATATCTATACGATCATCTTCCTGGCTCTCGCCGTGTTTATTTTCATACGGCTGCGCAGCGTGCTGGGTCAGCGTACCGGGCGCGAGCGACCGCCCTATGACCCCTATTCGCGGCGCGATCCCGCCAAGGCGCCGGCCGGCGGCTCGGACAAGGTCGTGAATTTTCCGGGCGCCGCCGAGGCTCCGGCGATTCCCGAGCCGGTCGAGCCCGCCGATCCAAACGAGCCGCGCCCGGCCCGCTGGACCGGCGTCGCCGAGGAAGGCTCGCCGGTCGCCGCCGGGCTCGACGCGATCGCGGTGCAGGAGCGCGGCTTCGACGCCCAGCACTTCATCACCGGTGCCCGCGCGGCCTATGAGATGATCGTCGTCGCCTTCGCCAAGGGCGACCGCGCGGCGCTGAAGGATCTGCTCGCCCGCGAGGTGTTCGAGGGCTTCTCCTCCGCCATCGCCGAGCGCGAGCAGCGCGGCGAGAAGATGGAGACCCACTTCGTCGGCCTCGAGAAGGCGGACATCGTCGAGGCACAGGTGAAGGGCCGTAGCGCCCAGATCACCGTGCGCTTCCTCTCCCAGCTCATCTCGGTGACGCGTAACCGCGCCGGCGACGTCATCGACGGCGATGCCGAGCAGGTGGTCGACGTCACGGACGTGTGGACCTTCGCCCGCGATCTCGGTGCGCGCGACCCCAACTGGAAGCTCGTCGCCACAGAGGCCGCTTCGTGAGAAGATGATGGGGTGCGAACCGCTCTTCTCACCCTTGCCGCCCTGGCGCTGTCGGGCGCGCTGACCGGCTTCGTCCCGCCGCCCGTCCCCGGGCTCGCGGGAGCGTTGGGCACGGGGCTCGCCCATGCCTCCTCCGCCGGCAAGCACGCCTCCCGCACCCATCGCGATCGCCACCGGCCCGACTCCGTGCCGGTGCTGTTCCCGCAGGCGGCGCTGGAGCCGGTGCGCTTCGCCGATTTGCCCGGCTGGGCGTCGGACGACGTCGCCGCCGCGCTCGCAGCCTTCCGCCGGAGCTGCGCGATGAACGCGGCCAAGGGCGACCTCGTCACGCCGCCGCGTCCCTTCTTCACCGCGCTGGCGCCGATCTGCGCCCGGGCGCGGCACCTGCCCAGGCATGTGAGCGAGCACCGCGCGCGGGCCTTCCTCGAGCGCGAATTCCGCCCCTACGCCATCGCCTCGATCGGCCAGCCGGACGGCTTTCTCACCGGCTATTACGAGCCGGAGGTGGAAGGCTCGCGCACGCGCACGGCCGAATTCCACACCCCGCTCTACCGGCGCCCGCCCGACCTCGTCACCGAGCCGCCGCCCAGGGGCAGCCCGCCCTCCAACCGCGCCCCGGCCTACCGCCGCGTGGACGGCAAGCTGGTGCCCTATTTCGACCGCGCGGCGATCGACGACGGGGCGCTGAAGGACAAGGGGCTGGAGATCGCCTGGGTGCGCGACCCGGCGGACGCCTTCTTCGCCCAGATCCAGGGCTCGATCCGCATCCGCCTGCCCGATGGCGGCGTGCTGCGACTCAATTATGACGGCCATAACGGCCAGCCCTACACGCCGATCGGCCGCCTGCTGATCGAGCGCGGACTGGTGCCGCGCGAGAAGATGTCGATGGACGCCATCCGCGCCTATATCGGGGCGCATCCGGAGGAGGGGCAGGCGCTGATGCGCGAGAACCGCTCCTTCATCTTCTTCCGCGAGGCGCACGAACTGAAGGCCGACGACGGCGCCGTCGGCGCGCAGGGCCTGCCGCTGGTGGCCGGGCGCTCCATCGCCGTCGACAAGCGCATCCACGCCTATGGCACGCTGTTCTACATCGCCGCCGCGCTGCCGACCGGCACCGACGGCGCGCTGCAGCCTTTCGACCGGCTGATGGTGGCGCAGGACACCGGCTCGGCCATTGTCGGGCCGGCCCGGGCCGACATCTTCTTCGGCGCGGGGGCTGAGGCGGGCTCGATCTCCGGCCGCATCCAGCATCCCGGCCGCTTCGTCATCCTGCTGCCGCGCGCGCTCGACCCCGCCCGGCACCGCGTGCCTCTGCCGCCCAAGCCGCCGGTGAGGCCCGAAGCGGTCTCGGAAGTGCCATGAGCGGGGCGGGCGAGAGCGGAGGTCGGCCGCGCCGGCGGCGCGTGCTCGGCGCCGAGGAACGTGAATTGTGGGAGCTCGTCACCCGCTCGGTCCATCGGCTGCGCCCCGAGAAGCCGAAGCCGGCGCCCAAGGCCGAGACGCCGCCCGAGGCGGTGCCGGAAGCTCCCGAGGCGCTGTCCAACGGCAAGACCGCCCGTCCCGCCGCCCCTGCGCCCCGTCCGCGCGCGCCGGCACCCCCGCCGCTGACGCCGCTCGCCCCGCTGGAGCCGAAGCTGCGCCGCCGCCTGTCGCGCGGCGCCGAGGTCGATGCGCGCCTCGACCTGCACGGCATGACCCAGGCGGCCGCCCATGGCCGGCTGCTCGGCTTCCTGCGCGGCGCCCAGCATTCGGGTCATTCGCTGGTTCTGGTGATCACCGGCAAGGGCGACGGCGGCGGCCTGCTCGCCGGCGAGGGCGGGCGCGGCGTGCTGCGCCGCATGGTGCCGCAATGGCTCGCCTCGCCGGAGCTGCGCGCGGTGGTGGTCGGCTTCGAGACCGCCGGGCGCGGCCATGGCGGGGAAGGCGCGCTCTATGTGCGGGTGCGCCGGCTGAGGGAGGGGGGACGATGACGCCGTTCGGCCGCCGCATGCGCGAGCTGCGCGCCGAGCGCGGCGTGACGCTGACCCAGATGGCCGACGGCATCGGCGTCTCGCCGGCCTATCTCTCGGCGCTGGAGCACGGCAAGCGCGGCCAGCCGACCTTCATCATGCTCCAGCGCATCATGGCCTATTTCAACGTCATCTGGGACGAGGCCGAGGCGCTGCGCATGCTGGCCGACATCTCCGACCCGCGGGTGACGGTCGACACCGCCGGCCTTTCGCCCGAGGCGACCGAACTCGCCAACCTGCTGGCGCGCGAGATCGCCACCCTGCCGACCGAGGCGGTGGCCGAGCTGCTGGGCCGGCTGAAGATCCTCAGCCGCTGGGGGTGAGCGGGCGGCGTTTCACGTGAAACGCCCGCCAGGCGCATGCCCCACCCGGTTCGCGCCTCACAGGATGAAGCGGGAGAGGTCCGCATTGCCGGCGAGGTCGGCGACCCGCTCGCGCACATAGGCGCCGTCGATGACGATGGTCTCGCCGTTACGGTCCGGCGCGTTGAAGGACAGATCGTCCAGCACCCGCTCGATCACCGTCTGCAGCCGCCGCGCGCCGATGTTCTCGACCGAGCCGTTCACCTGCACCGCGGCGTCGGCGATCGCCTCCACCGCGTCCTCGGTGATGTCGAGCGTCACCCCTTCGGTACCCATCAGCGCCACCGACTGCTTGACGAGGCTGGCCTCGGTCTCGGTGAGGATGCGCTTGAAGTCCTCGCGCGTCAGCGCCTCCAGCTCGACCCGGATCGGCAGCCGCCCCTGCAGCTCGGGCAGCAGGTCGGAGGGCTTGGAGACGTGGAACGCGCCCGAGGCGATGAACAGGATGTGGTCGGTCTTCACCGGCCCGTGCTTGGTGGAGACGGTGGTGCCCTCGATCAGCGGCAGCAGATCGCGCTGCACGCCCTCGCGCGAGACGTCGGCGCCCGAGCGGCCCTCGCGGCCGGCGATCTTGTCGATCTCGTCGAGGAACACGATGCCGTTCTCCTCCACCGCCCGGATCGCCTCCTGGACGATCGCGTCCTGGTCGATCAGCTTGTCGGCTTCCTCCGACAGCAGCAGCGGATGGGCGTCGCGCACGGTGACGCGGCGCGGCTTGGAGCGGCCGCCGAACGCCTTGCCGAGCATGTCGCCGATCGAGATGGCGCCCATCTGCGCCCCCGGCATGCCGGGAATCTCGAACATCGGCATGCCCTGGCCGCCGGAGGTGATCTCGATCTCGATCTCCTTGTCGTCCATCAGCCCGTCGCGCAGCTTCTTGCGGAAGCTCTCGCGGGTGCCGGAGGAGGCGGTGGAGCCGACCAGCGCGTCGAGCACGCGCTCCTCGGCGGCGAGGTGCGCCTTGGCCTCCACGTCCTTGCGGCGCACGTCGCGCACGATGCCGATGCCGACCTCGACCAGGTCGCGGACGATCTGCTCGACGTCGCGCCCGACATAGCCGACCTCGGTGAACTTGGTCGCCTCGACCTTCAGGAAGGGCGCGCCAGCGAGCTTGGCGAGGCGGCGGGAGATCTCGGTCTTGCCCACCCCGGTCGGGCCGATCATCAGGATGTTCTTCGGCAGCACCTCCTCGCGCAGGCTCCCCTCGAGCTGCTGGCGGCGCCAGCGGTTGCGCAGGGCGATGGCGACGGCGCGCTTGGCGTTGTGCTGGCCGACGATGTAGCGGTCGAGCTCGGAGACGATTTCGCGGGGCGAGAAATTGGTCATTGAAAGGTCTTTCAGCAGCGGGTCGGGCCGGCGCGGGTCGGGCGCGGCCTCAGCCGATCGTCTCCACGACGACGTTGCCATTGGTGTAGATGCAGATATCCGCGGCGATGGCGAGGCTCTTGCGCACGATCTGCTCGGCGTCCTGCCCGCTGTCGGCGAGCGCGCGCGCGGCCGCCAGCGCGTAGCCGCCGCCCGAGCCGATGGCGGCGATGCCGTTCTCGGGCTCCAGCACGTCGCCGGTGCCGGTCAGGACCAGGGTGGTGGTGGCGTCGGCGACGATCATCATCGCCTCCAGCCGGCGCAGGTAGCGGTCGGTGCGCCAGTCCTTGGCGAGCTCGACCGCGGCGCGCTGGAGCTGGCCCGGATACTGCTCGAGCTTGGCCTCCAGCCGCTCGAACAGGGTGAAGGCGTCGGCGGTGGCGCCGGCGAAGCCGCCGATCACGTCGCCGCGCCCGAGCCGGCGCACCTTGCGCGCATTCGACTTCATCACCGTGTTGCCGAGCGTCACCTGCCCGTCGCCGCCGATGGCGACCCGCCCGCCGGTGCGCACGGAGACGATGGTGGTGCCGTAGATCGTGTCGGGGGAATGCGTCATGAAGAGCTCCGATCGGGAAGCCCTTACTTAAGCCCTCGCCGTCTCAGCGCAACTCGGGCGCGGGCACGGGCGCGCGGGCGAGCTTCAGCCCCGGCAGCAGGGCGGTGAGCACCAGCACGCCGCCGAGGGCCAGGAACAGGTCCGCCGGCAGCACGGCGAGCAGGCTCGTGAGCAGCCCGGCGAGGAACACGGAGAGCGCGACGCTGGCATTGGCGATGCCCAGCGCCCAGCCGCGCTCGGTCTCGTCGACCGCCGAGGAGATGGCGGCGAGCAGGGTGACATAGGCGAGGATGTTGCTCGCGGTCGACAGGAACGCCACCGTGACCTGTCCCCAGGCCGGCAGCGGCGCCGCGCTGACGATCAGGAACAGCCCGCACAGGGCGAGGCCGAGCAGTGCCGTCGCCCGGTCGCTGCCGAGCCGCGCGCGCGCCCATTTGAAGCCGATGGCCGAGGAGAAGGCGCAGCCGAGCCCCAGCACCATCGAGAACAGGCCGAGCCCCCCGGTCGAGAAGCCGTAGCTGCGCTGCATCTCGACCAGGATGAAGGTGTAGTAGATCAGGAAGCCCAACTGGAACAGCAGGAACGATGCCGCCGGCACCCGTATGGCCCGCCGCTGGCCGATCCGCGCCAGCAGCAGGAAGGGCTGGCGCCAGTCGAGCGCGAGCGTCCGGCGCGCCTCGTCATGGGCGAAGCGGGCGCCGCGCAGCAGCACCAGCGTCGCGACGCACAGCACCAGCGCAAGGGCGAGCGGCAGGCGGAAGTCGAGATGGCCGAGCAGGCCGCCCAGCGCCGGGCCGGCCACCATGCCGAGCGTGTTCGCCAGCACCACCTGCGCCACCGCCGCGCTGCGCCGCTCCTCCGGCACCGAATCGACCATCGCCGCCTGCGCGATCGGCGCGGTGCCGGCCATGAGGCCGGACAGCAGCCGGCCGAGGAAGAACAGCCACAGATGGCCGATCTCCAGCGAAGCCCACATCAGGGCGTAGCTCAGCGCCAGCCCGCCCATGCAGATCATCAGCGTGCGCCGGCGACCCAGCGCGTCCGACAAGTCGCCGAGCAGGGCGGCGCCGAAGAACATGCCGACCGGGAACAGCGAGAAGGCGAGCGAGAGCAGCGCGTCGCGCATCGCGGGCGAATAGCCGGCCGTGATCGCCCCGCCGTCGAACAGGGCGACGATCAGCGGGTACATCAGCCCGAAGGAGAAGATGTCGATGAAGACGGCCAGGAACAGCGGCGCCCGGGCGCGCAGCCGCGTGCTCTGCAGACCGGTGACGTCCATGGCGAAGGCCTTCGATGCTGCAGGGTCGGGGAGAGGGGCCGCGCGGGCAGGCCGGTAGTGCCGATGATGGCCGACTTCACCCCGGTACGCCAGCGCCGCCGCGCCGTTCGAACGCGCGTTTGCCGCCCGCCTGGCGGGCCGCTCGCCGCCCCGCGCCGCGCGTATGGCATCGCGGTGCCATTGCTGCTAAGACGCCCGCTCTTCCGGGAGCCCCTTTCATGCGCACGGCCAGCATCACCCGCGCCACCAAGGAAACGCAGATCCGCCTTGCCGTCGACCTCGACGGCACGGGCAAGGCGTCGATCGCGACCGGGATCGGCTTCTTCGACCACATGCTCGACCTTCTCGCGCGCCATTCGCGCATCGACATGGAGATCGAGGCCACGGGCGACCTGCATATCGACTTCCACCACACGGTGGAGGATGTCGGCATCGCGCTCGGCCAGGCGGTGAAGACCGCGCTCGGCGACATGCGCGGCATCACCCGCTATGCGAGCCTGCACCTGCCGATGGACGAGACCCTGACCCGGGTCGCGCTCGACATTTCCGGCCGCCCGTTCCTGGTGTTCCGCACCGAGTTCCCGGCGCCGAAGATCGGCGAGTTCGACACCGAGCTGGTGCGCGAGTTCTTTCAGGCGTTCGCCATCAATGCCGGGCTGACGCTGCATGTGGAGACGCTCTACGGCCTCAATGCGCACCACATCGCCGAGAGCTGCTTCAAGGGACTGGCGAGGGCGCTGCGGCTCGCGGTGGCGATCGACCCGGCGACGGCCGGCGAGATCCCGTCCACCAAGGGCAGCCTCGGCGGCTGAGGGCGAAGCCATGGCGATCTGGACCGTATTCGAGCCGGACGAGGCGGAGGCGACGACCGAGCGCTGGGCGCAGAAGGTCGCCTTCGTGCGCGAGGGCTTCTCGTGGAGCGCGCTCTTCTTCGCGCCGCTGGTGTTGCTGGCGCACCGGCTGTGGCTCGGCCTGCTGGCCTATCTCGCGATCCAGGGCGCGCTGCTGGGCACGGTCTACCTGCTCGACGTCGATTCCGACGCGCTGGTGCTGCTGGCGCTGACCCATCTCGCGGTGGCGCTCATGCTGCCGGACCTGCGGCGCGGCAAGCTGCTGCTGTGGGGCTACGAGGAGACCGGAGCGGTCGCCGCGCGCCGGCTGGAGGAGGCCGAGCAGCGCTATTTCGAGGCCCGCCTCAACGCCGTGCCGGCCCCGCGCGAGACCCCCGCGGCGGCCCCTCTGCCCGCGCGCCCGGCCGCGGCCGACGTGCTCGGCCTGTTCCCGGAGGCGGGACGATGATGCCGCCCGCTCCCGTCGCCCTGATCGACTACGGGTCGGGCAATCTGCATTCCGCCGGCAAGGCGCTGGAGCGCGCCGCGCGCGAGAGCGGCAGCGGCCGGGCGATCATCGTCACCGCCGACCCGGAGGTGGTGCGCGCCGCCGACCGCGTGGTGCTGCCCGGCGTGGGCGCCTATGCCGACTGCCGGCGCGGGCTCGACGCCGTGCCCGACATGGTGGAGGCGTTGACCGAGGTGGTGATGGGGCGCGGCCGGCCGTTCCTCGGCATCTGCGTCGGCCTCCAGCTCTTGGCGACGCGCGGGCTGGAGCACGGCGTGACGCCGGGGCTCGACTGGATCGCCGGCGAGGTGGTGAAGATCACCCCGGACGACCCGGGGCTGAAGATCCCCCATATGGGCTGGAACGGGCTCGACATGCGGCGCCCGCACCCCCTGCTCGCGGGCATCCCGACCGGCGCGGACGGGCTCGACGCCTATTTCGTGCATTCCTATCACCTCGCGCCGGCGCGGCCCGAGGACGTGGTCGCCACCACCGATTACGGGCAGGCGGTGACCGCCATGGTCGCGCGCGACAACGTCGCCGGCACGCAGTTCCATCCCGAGAAGAGCCAGCGCCTCGGCCTCGCCCTCCTCGCCAACTTCCTTGCGTGGACGCCGTGATCCTCTTCCCCGCCATCGATCTCAAGGACGGCAAGTGCGTACGCCTGAAGCAGGGCGACATGGCGCAGGCGACCGTCTTCAACCACGACCCCGCCCAGCAGGCGGCGCAGTTCGAGCATGACGGCTTCCGCTACCTGCACATCGTCGATCTCGACGGCGCCTTCGCCGGCAAGCCGGTCAACGCCCATGCGGTGGAGCGGATCCTCGAGGCGGTGACCATGCCGGTCCAGCTCGGCGGCGGCATCCGCGATATCGCGGGCGTCGAGGCATGGCTGGAGAAGGGCATCACCCGGGTGATCCTCGGCACCGCCGCGGTGCGCGACCCTGCCTTCGTGCGCGAGGCGGCGCGCCGCCATCCCGGCCGCGTCGCCGTCGGGCTCGACGCGCGCGAGGGCCGCGTGGCGGTGGAAGGCTGGGCCGAGACCTCGGACCTGACCGCGCTGGAGCTCGCCCGCAGCTTCGAGGATGCCGGCGTCGCCGCGATCATCTACACCGACATCTCCCGCGACGGGCTGCTCAAGGGCCTGAACCTCGACGCCACCATCGCCCTCGCCGAGGCGATCTCGATCCCGGTCGTCGCCTCGGGCGGCCTCGCATCGCTCGACGATGTGCGCGCGCTGCTCGACCCGCGCGCCGCCAGGCTCGAAGGCGCGATCACCGGCCGCGCGCTCTATGACGGGCGGCTCGACCCGCACGCGGCGCTGGCGCTGGTGGCGGGGCTCGCGGCATGAACCCGGCGGAGCGCCCATGCTGAAGGTCCGCGTCATCCCCTGCCTCGACGTCAAGGACGGCCGGGTCGTCAAGGGCGTGAAGTTCGTCGACCTGCGCGACGCCGGCGATCCGGTGGAGGCGGCCAAGGCCTATGACGCCGCGGGTGCCGACGAATTGTGCTTCCTCGACATCACCGCCAGCCACGAGGCGCGCGGCACGCTGATCGACGTGGTCAGCCGCACCGCCGAGCAGTGCTTCATGCCGCTGACCGTGGGCGGGGGCGTGCGCACGGTGGAGGACATCCGCGCGCTCTTGAACGCGGGCGCCGACAAGGTGTCGATCAACACCGCCGCGGTGAACCGGCGCGATTTCGTGCGCGAGGCGGCGGAGAAGTTCGGCGAGCAATGCATCGTCGTCGCCATCGACGCCAAGAAGGTCTCGGGCGAGGGCGAGCCGGACCGCTGGGAGATCTTCACCCATGGCGGGCGCAACCGCACCGGCATCGACGCGGTCGAGTATGCGCGCGAGGTGGCCGCGCTCGGCGCCGGCGAGATCCTGCTCACCTCGATGGACCGCGACGGCACCGGCGAGGGCTTCGACCTCGCGCTGACCCGCGCCATCGCCGACGCGGTGCCGGTGCCGGTGATCGCCTCGGGCGGCGTCGGCACGCTCGACCATCTGGTCGAGGGCATCAGCAAGGGCGGCGCCTCGGCGGTGCTCGCCGCCTCGATCTTCCATTTCGGCACCTTCACCATCGGCGAGGCGAAAGACCGCCTGGCCGCCGCCGGGCTTGCCGTGCGGACCGGCGGGGGCGACGATTTCGGGCAGGAGAGCGGGACATGAGCGAAGCGCCGGGCCGGGTGAGCCTCGAGGACCTCGCCGCCATCGTCGCCGCCCGCGCGGCCACGGGCGGGGAGAGCTCCTACACGCGCAGCCTGATCGCCAGGGGGGTCGCCAAATGCGCCCAGAAGCTCGGCGAGGAGGCGGTGGAGACGGCGCTGGCGGCGGTCGGCACCGATACCAAAGCCGTCATTTCGGAGAGCGCCGATCTTCTCTACCATCTCGCCGTGCTGCTGCAGGCGCGCGGCGTCAGCCTGGACGACGTCTATGCGGAACTGGGACGCCGGACGCACCAGTCCGGCCTTGAGGAGAAGGCCTCCCGGCCGAAGGCGTGAACGCGCGGCCGCCGGCCGCCCTCGCGCCCATTGCCTCGTCGCCTCCCGCTTCGTCGCCTTCCGTTTCGCGACCTTCCGTCCTGCCGCTGCGTCGGCCCGCGCCGTGCCATGCGCGGGCGTCGCGGCCGCCATCGCAGCTTGCTGTATCGCTTTGCCCCGCTCTGGGTTATGTGGTCGACCAGCGCCCGGCGCCGGCAATGACCGGGCGATGGTTCTGGAAACGTCCTCGGAATCCCGCCCATGGATCTGAAGCTCGACAAGGCCGGGCTGTCGCCCTACCGCAATTTCTCGCGCGCGGAATGGGCGGGACTGCGCGCCGACACGCCCCAGCCGCTGACGCCGGACGAGATCACCCGTCTGCAGGGCCTCAACGACCGGCTCTCGCTGTCGGAGATCGAGCAGATCTACCTGCCGCTCTCGCGCCTGCTGTCGATCTATGTCGGCGCGACGCAGAAGCTGTTCCGGGCGATGCAGAAGTTCCTCGGCCCCGAGGATACCGGCAAGATGCCCTATGTCATCGGCGTCGCCGGCTCGGTGGCGGTGGGCAAGTCCACAACCTCGCGCGTGCTGCAGGCGCTGCTCGGGCGCTGGCCGAACACGCCCAAGGTCGCGCTGGTCACCACCGACGGCTTCCTCCTGCCCAACGCGGTGCTGGAGCGCGAGGGGCTGATGGGGCGCAAGGGCTTTCCCGAGAGCTACGACCTGCCGGCGCTGCTGCACTTCCTGTCTGACATCAAGGCCGGCCGCCGGCCGGTGCGCGCGCCGATCTACAGCCATTTCAACTACGACGTCCTGCCGCACGAGACGGTCGAGGTCGACCAGCCGGACATCCTCATCGTCGAGGGGCTGAACGTGCTGCAGACCAGCCGCCCGCCCAAGGACGGCAAGGGCATTCCCTTCGTCTCCGACTTCTTCGACTTCAAGATCTACATCGACGCCGACGAGGCGATCCTCGAGCGCTGGTATGTCGAGCGCTTCATGCGCCTGCGCGAGACCGCCTTCCGCGACCCGGCCGCCTATTTCCACCGCTATTCCGGGCTTTCCGACAGCGAGGCCGACACCACCGCCCGCTCGATCTGGCGCTCGATCAACCTGCTCAACCTGCGCGAGAACATCCTGCCGACCCGCCAGCGCGCCGACCTCATCCTGCGCAAGGGCGGGGACCATGAGGTCGAGGCGGTCTCGCTGCGCAAGCTCTGAGGGGCAGGCGATGGCCACGGCCACGAAAACCGCTCCCGTGCCGGCCGCGCCGGTCGAGATCGCCCCCGGCTGCCTGTGGTGGTCCGGCTGGCTCGACCGCCCGGCGCAGGAGGCGCTGGCCGCCGAGCTGCGGCAGGTGCTCGCCCGCGCGCCGCTCTTCACCCCGTGCATGCCGCGCACCGGCAAGCCGTTCTCGGTGCGGATGTCGAATTGCGGGCCGCTCGGCTGGGTGTCGGACGAGACCGGCTACCGCTACCAGCCGACCCATCCCGAGACCGGCGAGCGCTGGCCACCCATGCCGGCGGTGCTGCTGGAAGCCTGGGAGAAGCTCTCCGGCGCCGACGTCGCGCCCGAGGCCTGCCTCATCAACTGGTACGCGCCCGGCGCCCGCATGGGGCTCCACCAGGACCGCGACGAGCGCGAATTCGGCGCGCCGGTGCTCTCGCTCTCGCTGGGCGACACCGCGCTGTTCCGCATCGGCGGCACCAGCCGGCGCGATCCGACCCGCTCGATCCGCCTCGCCTCGGGCGACGCGCTCGTTCTGGCCGGCCCGAGCCGCCTCGCCTTTCACGGCATCGACCGCATCGTGCCCGACAGCTCGACCCTGCTGAAGCAGCCCGGCCGCATCAATCTCACGTTACGTCGTGTAAATCCTGCAGGAAATGGCGGAATTCCGCCGTCTTGACGTCCCAATTGGGCTGGACCGCCCGACACGTACCGGACAGGTTCGGGGGCGGACCGCCGATCTCACTCGAAGGAAACGGAATGAGCCGCCTCGCCCGTGCCCGCCTCTGCCACGTCCTCGCCGCCTGGTTCCTGCTCGTCGCCGCGGCGCTTCCCGCCGCCGCGCAGGAGGCGGTGTTCCCCAATGACGGCACGGTCGGCCTCGTGCCGCCGTCCGGCATGTCGGAAATTCCCGGCGTTCCCGGCTTCGAGGACCGGGTGGCCCACGCCGCGATCCTCATCATGGAGGTGCCCGGCACCGCGCTGGAGGACGTCTCCAAGAGCTTCACCCCCGAGGCGCTCGAGACCAAGGGCGTGACGGTGGAGAACAAGCGCGACGTGACCCTTAAGAGCGGGGCCAAGGGCGTGCTGATGAGCGGCTACCAGACCATGGGCGCGGCCGCGCTGAAGAAGTGGATCATGCTGGTTGGCGACGGCAAGCAGGGCGCCATGGTCACGGTGCAGTTCCCCGAGGATTCGGCCGCCCGCTATTCCGACGACGCGGTCGAGGCGGCGCTGATGAGCGTCACCTTCCGCCCGCCGCCGACCCAGGAGGAGCTGCTCTCGCGCCTGCCCTTCACCATCAAGGACATGGAAGGCTACCGGGTGGTGCGCGTGTTCGGCACCAATGCCGCGCTGCTGACCAAGGGCGACGCCGCCAGCGGCGACCTCTCGCGCCAGCCCTTCTTCATCGTCTCCATCGCCCCGGGTGAGGTGCGCGAGGACGACCGCGAAAGCCTCGCCAAGCGCGCCATCTCCAGCGTGCCGGGGGTGAAGGAGCTGAAGATCGAGCGCGGCGGCACGCTGCGCATCGGCGGGCAGCCGGGCTACGAGCTGATCGCCAACGCGGTGGAGATGCGCACCGGCACGCCGGTCAAGGTGGCGCAGTGGGTGCGCTTCGGGCGCTCCGGCTATGTGCGCATGGTCGGCGTCGCGCCGGCGGAGGGCTTCGACACCAGCTTCAACGAGATGCGCGGCCTGCGCGACGGCATCGAGCTGCGCTGAGCGCGGGCGGCAGAGCGCGCACGAGAAAACCGCCGGGCGACGGTTGCCTCGTCGCCCGGCGGTTTAAGAATCCAGGATTCGCGGATCGATGAAAGGATCGCCGGGGAAGGCCGGCGGCCCGTTCAGCTCTCGGCGGCGGGCGCTTCGGCCGGGGCCGCCTTGGGCCCGCCCTTCGACACGCCGACCAGCGCCGGGCGCAGCACCCGGCCGCCGATCGTGTAGCCGGGCTGGATCACCTGCACCACGGTGCCGGAGGGCACGTCCTCGTTCGGCACCTCGAACATCGCCTGATGGAGGTTCGGGTCGAACTTCGACCCCTCCGCCTCGATGCGCGCCACGCCGTGCTTGGTGAGCGTCTGGTTCAGCGCGCGCGAGGTCAGCTCGATGCCGTCGATCAGCGTCTTCAGCGTGCCCTCGGCGGTGGCGCGGGCCTCGGCGTCGATGGCGCCCATGGCGCGCTCGAAATCGTCGGCCACGGTCAGCACGTCGCGGGCGAAGCCGGTGATGCCGTAGACCTTGGCGTCCGCCACCTCGCGCTCGGCGCGCCGGCGCACATTGTCCGCCTCGGCGAAGGCGCGCAGGAACTTGTCCTTCAGGCTCGCGACCTCGGCCTCGAGGCGTTCCTTCTCGGCCGCCCACGGGGCGGCGTCATCCGCCGGGGCCGTCGCCGCGCCGATCTCCTCGTCGGGAGCGCCGGGCGTTGCGTCGGTCTGGTCCGCCGGATTGCGGGAATTATCGCTCATAAGTACCTCGTCGGGAGAAATTTCGCGTCCGCCGACCCTGTCAGGCGGCCATTTCGTGCAGACCTGCGCCATATCGGGGTGCGGGCATGAAAAATCAAGCCGCGTCGGCCCCGGGGCCGGCCAAGACGCGGCTTACCACCCGGGCGGTGAAGTCGACCATCGGCACGATGCGGGCATAGTTCAGCCGCGTCGGCCCGATCACGCCGAGCACGCCCACCACCCGGCCCTGCCCGTCGCGATAGGGGGCGACGATGGTGGAGGAGCCCGACAGCGAGAACAGCTTGTTCTCCGAGCCGATGAAGATGCGCAGCGCCTGCGCCTCCTCGGCGCGGCCGAGCAGGTCGACCACCTCCTGCTTGCCCTCGAGGTCGTCGAACAGCAGGCGCACCCGCTCCAGGTCCTCGATCGCCTTGAGGTCGTGCAGCAGCCGGGTCTGGCCGCGCACGATCAGCCGGCGCTCGGCCTTGTCGCCGCCGGACCAGCTCGCGAGCCCGGTCTCGACCACATGGGCGGTGAGCGCGTCGAGCTCGGCCCGGCGCTCGGCGAGCGCGCGCTCCACCTCGGCGCGCAATTCCGCCAGCGTGCGCCCATGGGTGCGGGCGTTGAGGAAGTTGGTGGCCTCGACCAGCGCCGAGGCGGGGAGGCCGGTCGGCAGCGGCACCAGCCGGTTTTCCACCTCGCCGTCCTCGGAGACGAGGATCAGCAGCGCCCGCGTGGCGTCGAGCGGCACGAACTCGATGTGCTTGAGCCGCCCGTCGACCCGGCTCGCGGTCACGATGCCCGCCCCGCGCGACAGGCCGGACAGCATGTTGGAGGCTTCCGCCAGCACGCCTTCCACCGACTGCGCCAGCGCGGCGGCGCGCACCTGCGCCTCGATCGCGTTGCGCTCCTCCTCCGAGACGTCGCCGATCTCCAGCAGTGCGTCGACGAAGAAGCGCAGCCCGCGCTCGGTCGGCAGCCTGCCGGCGCTGGTGTGCGGGGCGAAGATCAGCCCGGCCGCCTCGAGATCGGCCATGACGTTGCGCACCGAGGCCGGCGAGAGCGTCATCGGGATGAGGCGTGAAATGTTGCGCGACCCCGCCGGTTCGCCGGTCGCGAGATAGGTCTCGACGATCTGGCGGAAGATCTCGCGCGAGCGCTCGTCGAGCCGCGCGAGTTGCGGGGTGGTGGCGGTGAGAAGCGGATCGAGTGGCATTGCGCTGCTGAATCCTGACGTGACACCGCTATATTTCGGTATTCATCATGCCGGTTCAAGCGATCTGCGGACTTGAGCGCGGATGGCGCGCCCCGTACAAGGGCCGGCCGAAACCTGAAGAGAGTGCCCCGCATGCGCCCCTCCCGCCGCGCCACCGACGAGATGCGAGCCGTCAGCTTCGAACGCGGGGTGCTGCGCCACGCCGAGGGAAGCTGCCTGGTCAAGTTCGGCGAGACCCACGTCCTGGTCGCCGCCACGCTGGAAGAGCGCCTGCCGCCCTGGCTCAAGGGGCAGGGGCGCGGCTGGGTGACGGCCGAGTACGGCATGCTGCCGCGCGCCACCCATGAGCGCACGCGCCGCGAGGTCACCGCCGGCAAGCCGACCGGCCGCACCATGGAGATCCAGCGCCTGATCGGGCGCTCGCTGCGCGCGGTGGTGGACCTCGAGCGGCTCGGCGAACGGCAGATCACCGTCGACTGCGACGTGATCCAGGCCGATGGCGGCACCCGCACCGCCTCCATCACCGGCGCCTGGATCGCGCTGCACGACTGCCTGTCCTGGATGAAGGCGCGCAGCATGATCCCGGCGATCCCGCTGCGCGACCACATCGCCGCCGTCTCCTGCGGCATCATCGACGGCGAGCCGCGCCTCGACCTCGACTATGCCGAGGATTCGGAGGCCGAGACCGACTGCAACTTCGTCATGACCGGCACCGGCGGCTTCGTCGAGATCCAGGGCACGGCGGAGAAGACGCCCTTCACCGGGGCCGAGTTCGACGCCATGGTCGCGCTCGCCCGCAAGGGCGTGGACAAGCTGGTCGACCTGCAGAAGATGGCGGTGGCCTGAATCATGAGCGAAGCGCCCCGCCGCCTCCAGGGCCGGCTCGTCATCGCAACTCACAATCCCGGCAAGCTCGAGGAGATGCGCGGCCTGCTCGCGCCCTATGGCGTGGACGCGGTCTCGGCCGGCGATCTCGGCCTTCCCGAGCCCGAGGAGACCGGCGGCACCTTCGCCGAGAACGCCCGGCTCAAGGCCGACGCGGCGGCGAAGGCGACCGGGCTTCCCGCCTTCGCCGACGATTCGGGGCTGTGCGTCGAGGCGCTGGGCGGCGCGCCGGGGCTCTACACGGCACGCTGGGCCGGGCCGGAGAAGGACTTCATGGCCGCCATGGCCAAGGTCGAGGAGGGCCTGCGCGAGGCCAATGCCGACCTGCCGGACCTGCGCCGGGCCTATTTCATCTCCGCGCTGTGCCTCTCCTGGCCGGACGGGCATGTGGAGGAGTTCGAGGGCGTGGTCGAGGGCACGCTGGTCTGGCCGCCGCGCGGGCCTTCCGGCTTCGGCTACGACCCGATGTTCCAGCCGGACGGTTACGAGAAGACCTTCGGCGAGATGACGGGAGCCGAGAAGCACGGCCTGCCGCCGCTCGGGCGCGGCCTGTCGCACCGGGCGCGCGCCTTCATGGCGCTGGCGCAGGCCTGCCTCGGGGCGAAATTTGACTGAGGACCTGCTCCGGCAGCCCGCGCGGCAGGTGCTGCGGCGCGCCGTGCCGGCCGATCCCGGCTTCGGGGTCTATGTGCACTGGCCGTTCTGCAAGGCCAAGTGCCCCTATTGCGACTTCAATTCCCACGTCCGCCATTCCCCGCCCGACCAGGCCCGCTTCGTCGCCGCCTTCCGCGCCGAGATCACGCATATGCGCGCGCTCACCGGCCAGCGGCGTACCCAGAGCGTGTTTTTCGGCGGCGGCACGCCCTCGCTGATGGAGCCGGCGACGGTCGGCGCGATCCTCGAGGCGATCGAGGCGGCCTGGCCGCTCGACCGCGACGCCGAGGTGACGCTGGAGGCCAACCCCACCAGCGTCGAGGCCGCCCGCTTCCGCGGCTACCGCGCCGCCGGCGTCAACCGGGTCTCGCTCGGCGTTCAGGCGCTGGACGACGCCGCGCTCCGGGCGCTCGGGCGCATGCACAGCGCCGAGGAGGCGCTGGCCGCCGTGGCGGTGGCGCGCGCCGCCTTCGAGCGTGTGTCGTTCGACCTCATCTATGCCCGCCCCGAGCAGTCGCCGGACGCGTGGGGCGCGGAGCTCGCCCGCGCGATCGCCGAGGGCTGCGAGCATCTCTCGCTTTACCAGCTCACCATCGAGGAGGGCACGCCCTTCGCCGCGCTGCACCGCGCCGGCCGCCTCGTGACGCCGGACGGCGAACGGGCGCGCGCGCTGTGGGACGTGACGCAGGAGGTGACGGCGGCGGCCGGCCTGCCGGCCTACGAGATCTCCAACCACGCCCGCCCCGGTGCGGAAAGCCGGCACAACCTGCTCTACTGGCGCTACGGCGAATATGCCGGTATCGGCCCCGGCGCGCATGGCCGCATCGACACCGACGACGGCCGCCGCGCCACCAGCACCGAGCGCGGGCCGGAGGAGTGGCTGACCCGGGTCGAGCGCTTCGGCCACGGCATCGTGCTCGACGAGGGGCTGAGCCGGGTCGAGCAGTCCGACGAATATCTGCTGATGGGCCTGCGCCTCGTCGAGGGCATCGACCGCACCCGCTATGCGCGCCTCTCCGGTCACGACTTCGATCCCGGCCGCGTGGCGGCTCTGCGCGAGGAGGGGATGATCGAGGCGCTGCCCGGCGACCGCCTGCGCGCCACCGCCCGCGGCTTCCCGGTGCTCGACGCGATCGTGGCGGATCTCGCCGCCTGAGCCGCGTCAGATCGCGCCGGCGAAGCTGCGTGGGGCGGGGTCGATGATCTGCGAGGTGCCGTTGCCGACCTGCATGATGGCGAGGCCGCGCTGGTTGGTGCCGTCGGCGCGGAAGCGGAAGATGCCGTCGACGCCGATGAAGCCCGACGGATTCTGGATCGCCGCGTCGGTGATGCCCATCTCGCCCTTGGCGTTGACCAGCGCCGCCATCAGCGACACCCCGTCATGGGCGAGGGTGGCGGTGCGCACCGGCTCCTGGCCGTAGCGGGCGCGGTAGCGCTCGGAGAAGGCGCGGAAGCCGGCCGGGTCGGGTGCGGCGAAGATGCCGCCGGCCACGGAAGGCGCGGCGAACAGCCGCCGGTCGTCCCACAGGCCGGTGCCGATGAGCTGCTTGCCCGACATGTTGACCCCGGCCGCCGCCAGCGCCTGGATGATCTGCGGCACCGCGTCGGCGGCGTCGGGCAGGAAGATCGCGTCCGCCTCGCGGGCGGAGGCGGCGGCGCGCTGCGCGGCCTCGGCATATTTGCCGCCGTCGCCGGTGGCGTAGCGCTCGATGCCGAGCACGCGCCCGCCGACGGCCGGCACGGTCTCGCGGAAGGCGGCCTCGACCACCGAGCCATAGGCGTTGTCCGGCACGATGCCGACGAAGCCGCGCCGCCCGCGCGAGGCGGCGTAGCGTATCGCGCGCTCGACGTCGGTCTGCGGCAGGAAGCTGAGCAGGTAGACGCCCTGCGTGGCGACGTTGGTGTCGGTGGAGAAGCCCACCAGCGGCACGCCGCGCTGGCGCGCCACCTGGCCGGCGGCGGCGACCGTATGGGCGAAGACCGGGCCGATGATGGCCCGCGCGCCCTCGTCGATCGCCTGCTGGGCGGCGGCCTGGGCGCCGGGGCCGGTGCCGCCGTCGTCCTTCACCAGAAGCTGGATGTTGGCGCCGGTGAATTCCGACATCGCCATCTCGGCCGAGTTGCGCAGCGACTGGGCGGCGAGCGCCGCATTGCCGCTGGCGCCGAGCGGCAGCAGGAGGCCGATCCGCACCGAGCCGGTGCCGATCGAGTTGGCCGGCTGCTGCGGCATCTGCGGCGCCGGCTCGGTCGGCAGCCCGGCCTGGGGCGGCGGGGACTCGGGCATCGAGCCGCAGGCCGACAGCGCCGTGCCGAGCGTGGTGGCGCCGGCCATGACCAGAAAGGTGCGGCGGGACGCACGGGCGGGGAACGGGCCGGAGGGCCCCGAAGCCGGATGGTCGTCGTCGCTCATTGCGTGCGCGCTTGGAGCTCCCGGTGCGCCCGCCCCTGCGGCGCGCGCGTCGTCCTTTTTAGGCCGCGTGGTCGCGCCCTGTCACCTCGCCCCCTGCCGGCTTCGGGCAAAAAGCCCACATTTCCCCCCGTTCCGCCCATCACGATCGATCGCGCGGGCCTGCGGGGTGCTTGCCGGCGGGCATGACGGCGCCGGCCGGCGGTTCTAGAGTGCGGCCGCATGAACGCCAGCGAATCGCCCGCCCGCCCCCGCCTCTTCCGCCTCGGCTCCCGGCCCGGCGCCGACCCCGGCGCCCCGTCCGGCGCGTATGAGGTCGCCGTCGCGCGGCCGCAGCCCGGCCTCTATGTCGTCGCGACCCCGATCGGCAATCTCGGCGACGTCACTTTGCGGGCACTGGAGACGCTGGCCGGCGCCGACCTCGTCGTGTGCGAGGACACGCGCGTCACCCGGCGCCTGCTGGATCGTTACGGCATCGAAACGCCGCTCACCGTCTATCACGACCACAATGCCGAGCAGGTGCGCCCGCGGCTGCTGGCACGGCTGGCGGAAGGGGCGGCGCTGGCGCTGGTATCGGATGCCGGCACGCCGCTGGTTTCCGATCCAGGCTACAAGCTGGTCGGCGCGGCGATCGAGGCGGGACACCGCGTGGTGCCGCTGCCCGGCGCCTCGGCGAGCCTCGCCGCGCTGGTGGCGGCCGGGCTGCCGACCGACCGCTTCTTCTTCGAGGGGTTCCTGCCGGCCAAGAGTGGCGCGCGGCGAAACCGCATCGCCGAGCTGAAGGCGATCCCCGCGACGCTGGTGCTCTACGAGACCGGCCCGCGCCTGCCCGACTGCCTCGCCGACCTCGCCGCCGGCCTCGGCGCGCGCCCGGCGGCGGTGTGCCGCGAGCTGACCAAGGCGTTCGAGGAGGTGCGGCGCGGCCCTCTCGACACCCTCGCCGCCCATTACGCCGAAGCCGGGCCGCCGAAGGGCGAGATCGTGCTGGTGATCGGGGCACCGGTCGCGGCGGCGGCGGACGAGGAGGATGTCGACGCGGCGCTGCGCCGGGCGCTCGCCACCCTGTCGGTGAAGGACGCGGCGGCGGCGGTGGCGGCGGCGATGGGCGTGCCGCGGCGCGCCGTCTATGCCCGCGCGCTGGCGCTGCAGCAGGGCGAGGGGGATGACTGAGGCCCGCCGCGCCGCCTTCACGCGCGGGGTCGACGCCGAGGCGGCGGCGGCGCGGCTGCTGGAATCGAAGGGTTTCGCCGTGCTCGCGACCCGGGTGCGCACGCCGCGCGGCGAGATCGACCTGATCGCGCGCCGCGACGACCTGCTTGTCTTCGTCGAGGTGAAGGCGCGCGCCAGTCTCACGGCGGCGGCGGAATCGATCCTGCCGCGCCAGCGCCGGCGGATCGGCGAGGCGGCGGAGATCTTCCTCGCCCGCAATCCGGCCTATGCGGGGCTCGACATGCGGCTCGACGTGGTGCTGGTGGCGCCCGGCCGCGCGCCGGTGCACCTGCCCGGCGCCTTCGAGGTCGGCTAGCACCGCCGATCCGGTCGCTACCGGCCGCGCCCGTCATGGCATGTCGGCGCGCGAGCGGCTAAACAGGAAGGGAATGCCGCCACGCGGCCCCCTCCTCCGAGAAGACCTCCCATGACGCTCAATGTCGCCGTCCAGATGGACCCGATCGACCGCATCAACATTGCGGGCGATTCCGCCTTCGCGCTGCTGCTCGAGGCGCAGGCGCGCGGGCACGCGCTCTCCTATTACACCACCGACCGCCTCGCCATGCGCGACGGCGAGGTGTTCGCCACCACCCGGGCGCTCGAGGTGCGCGACGTGGCGGGGGACCATTTCACCCTCGGCGAGGCGAAGCGGGTGCGCCTCGACAGCTACGACGTCATCCTGATGCGCCAGGACCCGCCCTTCGACATGAACTACATCACCGCCACGCACCTGCTGGAGCGCGTGCACCCGAAGACGCTGGTGGTGAACGACCCGGCCCATGTGCGCAACGCGCCGGAGAAGATCTTCGTCACCGAGTTTCCCGAGCTGATGCCGCCGACGCTGATCACGCGCGCCCTCGACGAGATCAAGGCGTTCCGCGAGGAGTTCGGCGACATCGTGGTCAAACCACTCTACGGCCATGGCGGCGCCTCGGTGTTCCGGCTGACGCGCGACGACCTCAATTTCGGCTCGCTCTACGACCTGTTCGCCACCACCTTCCGCGAGGCCTGGGTGGTGCAGCGCTTCATTCCCGAGGTGAAGCACGGCGACAAGCGCATCATCCTGGTCGACGGCGAGTTCGCCGGGGCGGTGAACCGGGTGCCGAGCGAGGGCGACCTGCGCTCCAACATGGTGCGCGGCGGGGCGGCCAAGGAGACCGACCTGACCCCGCGCGAGCGCGAGATCTGCGAGCGGCTCGGCCCGGCGCTGCGCGCCCGCGGCCTGCTCTTCACCGGCATCGACGTGATCGACGGCAATCTTACCGAGATCAACGTCACCGCGCCGACCGGCATCCGCGCCATCGCCCGTCTCGGCGGGCCGAACATCGCGGCGCGGATCTGGGACGTGATCGAGGCCAAGCGGAAGGGCTAGGGCGGAAGGGGTGAGGCGGGGAATGGCTGACGCCTACGAGACGTCAGCCGGCCTCGTTTCGTTTACGAAATAAAACGCCGCCATCGCGGCGCCGCTCATGGGCGGCGGGAGATGGCGGCGTTTTACCTATTTCCGGACGCCTACCGGCCCGTTCGGCCGACGCCGTGTAGTCCCGAGGCGGCGTCAGTGCACGCTGAGCGTCACCAGCTCGTTCTGCATCGCGCTGGCGACGGCGGCCTCGCGGCTGTCGGTCAGCATCATCGGCGTGCCGTCGGCGGCGTGCAGGGTGAAGAGCTTCAGCCCCGGCGCGAGCCGCGCCTGCGGGAACAGCTCGGCCGCCATCTGCGAATCGATGGCACGCACATAGGCGATGTGCCCGCCGCCGAGATTGGCGAAGGCCTCCGGCGAAAGGGCACCGGCCACGGCCGAGCCTGCGTCGGGCGAATTGATCTCGAATTCGTTGGTCATGGTCCGCGACTCCTGTCTAGCTGTCGAGACCGGCTTCGGGCTTCATTCGTCGGTCGCAATGGAGATACGCCGGACGACGCGTTCCGGTTCCGGCCGGACCAGATCGACCGAGAGAAGACCGTTCTTCAGATCGGCGCCGATCACCCGCATGCCGTCGGCCAGCACGAAGGTGCGCTGGAACTGGCGCGCGGCGATGCCGCGGTGAAGATAGACACGATCGGTCTCGTCGAGCTGCCGCCCGCGGATGACGAGCTCCTTCTCCTCCAGCGTCACGTCGAGCTGGTCGCGGGTGAACCCGGCGACCGCCAGCGTGATGCGGAGCCTGTCCGGCTGGCCCGGCACCGACACCCGCTCCACATTGTAGGGCGGGTAGCCGTCCGAACCCTTCATGACGCGATCGAGCGCCCGCTCGACCTCGTCAAAGCCGAGCAGAAAGGGGCTCGACAGCGTGGGGATACGCGACATGCTCCCAAAGTCCTCGTCTGAAGCGACTTTGCGTTGTGGAACCCCCGGGGGGCATTCCGTTGCCTCAGCATATGGGCAGTGCCGGCGACCCGCGCAAGATACCGCCCGGCCGCTGCCGTCCGCCGCCCAAGCTCCGGCCACGCGCTGGCGAAGCGGCATGGTTGCGCGACTTTGCGGCCGCGCATGTCCGCTCCGCCGGCCGGGTTTGCGCAGGACCTTGCCTTGCGACGGATTCGGCTTCGCTCATGCGCGCGGCGAAAACCGCGAGGCGCGTCGCCGGGTTGCCTTCCGGGGAGCCGGGCGGCGGGTGTTCAGGCCGCGTGGCGCTCGGCGTTGACGCCGAAATGATCGAGGTAGCGCGGGTTGATGCGCTCGACCGGCAGCACGATGAGCACGTCGGTGGTGCCGAACTGGCGGTCGACCACCGCCCCGCGGCCGATCTGGGCGCCGAGCCGCAGATAGCCCTTGATCAGCGGCGGCAGCTCGACCAGCGCCGCCTTGGCGTCGAGCGCCTCGGAGGCGACGAGGTCCATCGCCACCATGTTGTGCGCCAGCGCCGCGGCCGACCATTCCGCATCCGCGGGCGCGAAGTGGTGCAGGAAGGACAGCGGCCGGGCGAGCGCGGCGATGTCCGTGCCCTCGAGGCTGGCGCATCCGAACATGACGTCGATGCCGTGCCGGCGCACATAGGCCCAGATGCCGTGCCACAGCAGTTCCACCGTGCGCTTGGTGCGGTAGGGGCGCAGCACGCAGGAGCGGCCGAGCTCGAGGAAGCGGCGGTGCGGGTGGCGGGCGATCAGCGGGCCGATGTCGAACTCGCCGGCGGTGTAGAACCCGCCATGGCGGTCGGCGATTTCCTGGCGCAGCAGGCGGTAGGTGCCCACCACGCGCGGCACGCGCTTGCCGCGCACCATCCGGCAATCCTCGTGGTCGAGCACGAGAAGGTGATCGCAGATGGCGTCGAAATGGTCGAAATCGCGCCGGGCGAGGCGGGCGGCGGCGGCAGGAATCGCCGACATCTCCTCGTAGAACACCTCGTAGCGCAGGCGCTGGGCGCGGCGCACGTCGGCCGCCGTGGTGGCGAGCCGCACCTCGAGCGCGCCGATGCGCCCGAGCGTGACCGGGCCGGGGTCGCGCCGGCTCTCGCGGTGGCGCAGGCCCGAATAGGAGCGCAGCGCCGGCATCAGCCGCGAGGGCGCGAACGCCGCCGGCACCAGCCGAAGCGGCGCCGCCCGGCCGGCGGCTGGGGGAACGGGAGCGGGCTGGGCGGCTGCGGGGATCGCCTCAGCGGAGATCGGGGAAGCCGGGACGGCAACGGCCGGCGCGACCGGGAACAGACCCCGCCCGCCGAATATCTGGCGCAACGCGCTGGCGACGGCGGAAGGTGCGTTCCCGGCATGTCCGTCGGCGAGCATCTGCGTCATGACCCGGCCCCTGACCCTCGTCACACTATAGCGTTCTACGACAGGAATCACATTTGTCGGACGCGTATGTGACAGACCCGACCCCGCCGCGCGAGTCCCGTCCGCCGGGTCGCGGCGGCGTGGCGGAGACCGGAGCTGACGCAAGGGTAGTCGGAGGCGCGAGGTCTGGCAAAGGCGGGGCTGGACTTTGCCGGGACGGAGGCATTCGGGCAAATTGGGGTGACCCGAAACCCGAGTGTGCGGAGCAGGCTCGGATGCGCCCCGGGGGCAGCCGGTGTGCGGGAGGCTCGATGCCGGGTGGCGGACGCCATGGTCCGGCACTGGCAGGCCGGTTGGCGTCGACATGTGCGCCGGCGCGGCAAGTCCAGAACATTGCGCCCGGAGGATTTCAGCGAGAAACCTCCCACCGGAAGCCTGACCCGCCTTCGAGCCAGGATGCCCGACAACCGCGTCCTCGTTTGGCAAGACCCTTGCCGATCTCCGAACCCGCCGACGCCGGCCGATTCCCGCACCGGCCAACATCCGTTCGCCCACACGCGCCTGCGCCTCGGGCGGACCAAGCCGCTGTCGGTGTGGAGCAATTCAGCGCTTGCCACCTTCTCGGCGGCTCCATCCTGATCTTCAAACACCGGCGACTAAGGCGGACCAACGGCCGCTGCCGCGGCGACTATCACCGCCGCTCTACTGTCGTCGGACGCTCCCACAACTAGGTCGCTCTCTTTAGGCCGCTCTGCGCCTCTCTTCCGCCTCCCGACTGCCCGGCGATTCCCCCGCCACGCACCCATCTCGCCACCCGGTACATGCCCATCGCACGCAGCACCCCCAACCCACCCCCTCACGCCGCCGCTGCCGCGCGGTCGGCGGCGGAGCGGTAGGCGAGGGCTTCGGCGATCTGGGCGCGGCCGACCGATTCGGCGCCGGCGAGGTCGGCCAGCGTGCGCGCCACCCGCAGCACGCGGTGATAGCCGCGCGCCGACAGCCGCATCAGCCGCGCCGCGTCGGCGAGGAGCGCGCCGCCCGCCGCGTCGGGCGAGGCTATGGTCTCCAGCATCGGGCCGCTCGCCTCGGCATTGGTGAACAGGTCCGGCCGGCCGAGGGTGACGAAGCGCGCGCGCTGGGCCTCGCGCGCCGCCATCACCCGCGCGGCCACCGCCGCGCTCGGCTCGGCCGGGCCCGGGCGCACCAGGTCGATGGCCGAGACCGCCGGCACCTCGAGATGAAGGTCGATGCGGTCGAGGAACGGGCCCGACAGCCGCTCCTGATAGTCGCTCGCGCAGCGCGGGCCGCGCCGGCAGGTATGGCCCGGCTCGCCCGCGCGCCCGCACCGGCACGGGTTCATCGCCGCGATGAGCTGGAACCGGGCAGGATAGGCGATGCGGTGATTGGCGCGGGCGATGACCGCCTCGCCGGTCTCCAGCGGCTGGCGCAGCGAATCGAGCACGGCGGGCGCGAATTCCGGCAACTCGTCGAGGAACAGCACCCCGCCATGGGCGAGCGACACCTCGCCCGGGCGCGCCCGCATGCCCCCGCCCACCATCGCCGCCATGCTGGCCGAATGGTGCGGCGCGCGGAACGGGCGGCGATTGGTCAGCGCCCCGCCCTGCAGCGCCCCGGCGACGGAGGCGATCATCGACACTTCGAGCAGCTCGGCGGGCGCGAGCGGAGGCAGGATCGAGGGCAGGCGCTGGGCGAGCATGGACTTTCCCGCCCCCGGCGGGCCGCACAGCAGCAGGTTGTGCCGGCCGGCGGCGGCGATCTCGAGCGCGCGCTTGGCCGTCTCCTGCCCCTTCACCTCGGCGAGGTCGGGCAGCGCAGTGTTGCCGGCCTCGAGCCGCGGCTCGGGCCGACCGAGCGTCTGCCGGCCGGCGAAGTGATTGACGAGCTGGATCAGCGAGGCCGGCGCCAGCACCGCCATCTCAGGGCTCGCCCAGGCTGCCTCGCAGCCGCATTCGGCCGGGCAGATCAGCCCGTGGCCGCGCGCATTGGCACCGATCGCGGCCGGCAGCACGCCGGCGACCGGGGCGATCCGCCCGTCGAGCGCCAGCTCGCCCACCACCGTGTAACCCTCAAGCGCGTCCGCGGCGATGGCGCCGATCGCCGCCATCAGGCCGAGCGCGATCGGCAGGTCGTAATGGCTGCCTTCCTTCGGCAGGTCGGCGGGGGCGAGGTTGACGGTGATGCGTTTGGCCGGCAGGGCGAGGCCGGAGGCGATCAGCGCCGCGCGCACCCGCTCCTTGGCCTCAGTCACCGCCTTGTCGGCGAGCCCGACCAGGTTGAAGGCCGGCAGGCCGGAACTCACCTGAATCTGAACGTCGACCGGGCGCGCCTCCACCCCCTCGAACGCCACCGTCGCCACTCGCTGGACCATGGCCGCCCCCCGAACGTCGCCTCGTCCCCACCCGCGCTCCATCGCCCGAATGCCCGCAGATTAAGGGCTTGCCGCCATGCGTCAAGAACAATTAGGGAACATTGCGGCGCGGCGATCCGACACGGGCCGTGGTACCTTGACGATAGAAAAATTCTATCGAGGCACGAAACACCGGAATTGATTTTATCCAAAAGGCATTAGATCTTTTTCTTTGGAAAATTCTAAAAGAAGGCCGGGAGAAATGCCGCATTACGAACCCTGGAGCGAAGATCGCGCCCGCGCCGTGATCGCGGAGTTCGCGCACCTCGAGGGTCCCCTCATGCCGATGCTCCATGCGATGCAGGAGACCTTCGGCCATGTACCGGACGCGGTTGTGCCGATGCTCGCCGAACACCTCAACGTCTCGCGCGCCGAGGTGCATGGCGTGGTGACGTTCTATCATGATTTCCGCCACGAGCCCGCTGGCCAGCACGTGCTGAAGCTGTGCCGCGCCGAGGCGTGCCAGGCCGCCGGCGGCGACGCGCTCGCCGCCCATGCCGAGCAGCGGCTCGGCTGCAAGCTGGGCGAGACCACGGCGGACGGCCGCGTGACGGTCGAGCCGATCTACTGCCTCGGCCTGTGCGCGACGGCGCCCTCGGCGATGCTGGACGGGCGCATCGTCGCCCGGCTCAACGAGAACCGGCTCGACAAGCTGATCACGGAGGCGCAGTCGTGAGCATCCGTATCTACGTTCCCAAGGACGCCTGCGCGGTCGCGTGCGGCGCCGACGAGGTGGCCGAGGCGATCCAGGCCGCGGCGCTCACCCGCCGCCAGCCGGTCGAGATCGTTCGCAACGGCTCGCGCGGCATGCTGTGGCTGGAGCCGATGATCGAGGTGGTGACCCCCGAGGGGCGCATTGCCTACGGCCCGGTGGAAGAGGGCGACGTCGAGGGCCTGTTCGAGGCCGGCTTCCTGACCGGCGGCGCGCACGCGCTGCGCATCGGCAAGCCGGAGGAGCATCCCTTCCTCGCCAAGCAGACCCGCCTCACCTTCGCGCGGTGCGGCATCGTCGACCCGGCCTCCTACAGCGACTACGTCGCCATGGGCGGCTACAAGGGCCTTGAGCGCGCGCTGCAGCTCGGCCCGGTCGAGATCATCGAGGAGGTCAAGAAGTCGGGCCTTCGCGGGCGCGGCGGCGCGGGCTTCCCCACAGCCATCAAGTGGAAGACGGTGGCCGATGCGCAGGACGACCGCAAATACATCGTCTGCAACGCCGACGAGGGCGACAGCGGCACCTTCGCCGACCGCATGATCATGGAAGGCGATCCCTTCGAGCTGATCGAGGGCATGACCATCGCCGGCATCGCGGTGGGCGCCACCAAGGGCTACGTCTACACCCGCTCCGAATATCCCCACGCCATCGCGGCGATGGAGAAGGCGATCCAGGTCGCGCGGGCCCACGGCATGCTGGGCGTGAACATCGCCGGCTCGCCGTACAGCTTCGACATGGAAGTGCGCATGGGCGCGGGCGCCTATGTGTGCGGCGAGGAGACGGCGCTGCTCGACAGCCTCGAGGGCGGGCGCGGCACGGTGCGCGCCAAGCCGCCGCTGCCGGCGCACAAGGGCCTGTTCCAGAAGCCGACCGTCATCAACAACGTGCTCTCGCTGACCGCCGTGCCGCACATCCTGGCCGATGGCGGCGAGTTCTACGCCAATTTCGGCATGGGCCGCTCGCGCGGCACGATGCCGATCCAGATCGCCGGCAACATCAAGCATGGCGGCCTGTTCGAGACCGCCTTCGGCATCTCGCTCGGCGAGCTGGTCAACGACATCGGTGGCGGCACCGCCACCGGCAAGCCGGTCAAGGCGGCCCAGGTGGGCGGCCCGCTCGGCGCCTATGTGCCGACCTGGCAGTTCGACCTGCCCTTCGACTACGAGGCCTTCGCGGCCAAGGACGCGCTGATCGGCCATGGCGGCATCGTCGTCTTCGACGAGGACGCGGACATGCCGAAGATGGCGCGCTTCGCCATGGAGTTCTGCTCGGTCGAGAGCTGCGGCAAGTGCACGCCGTGCCGCATCGGCTCCACCCGCGGGGTCGAGCTGCTGGACCGCATCATGGCCGGCGAGCGGGTCGAGGCGAACCTCGCCACCCTTACCGACCTCTGCCAGACCATGAAACTTGGATCGCTTTGCGCCCTTGGGGGTTTCACCCCATATCCGGTGCTGAGCGCGCTGAACCACTTCCCTGAGGAATTCGGCGCCCCGCCACGCCTCGAAGCCGCTGAATGAGGAGGACGCAAACCATGTCCCTCGTCCATGAGATCGACTACGGTACGCCCGCCCCCAGGACCGACAAGATGGTGACGCTCACCATCGACGGCATGGAAGTGTCGGTGCGCGAAGGTACCTCCATCATGCGCGCCGCGATGGAGATGGGGACCCAGATCCCCAAGCTCTGCGCCACCGATTCGCTCGACGCCTTCGGCTCCTGCCGTCTGTGCCTGGTCGAGATCGAGGGCCGCAACGGCACGCCCGCCTCCTGCACCACGCCGGTGGCGCCGGGCATGAAGGTGCACACCCAGACGGCCCGCCTCGCCCAGCTTCGCAGGGGCGTGATGGAGCTCTACATCTCCGACCACCCGCTGGACTGCCTCACCTGCGCCGCCAATGGCGACTGCGAGCTGCAGGACATGGCCGGCGCGGTCGGCCTGCGCGAGGTGCGCTACGGCATGGAGGGCGCGAACCACTTCGCCCCGGCCTCCGAGCTCACCCTCCCGAAGGACGAATCGAACCCCTACTTCACCTATGACCCGTCCAAGTGCATCGTCTGCAATCGCTGCGTGCGCGCCTGCGAGGAAGTGCAGGGCACCTTCGCCCTGACGATCTCCGGCCGCGGCTTCGATTCGCGCGTCTCGGCCGGCCAGTCGGAAGCCTTCCTGACCTCGGAATGCGTGTCCTGCGGCGCCTGCGTGCAGGCCTGCCCGACCGCCACCCTGTCCGAGAAGCGCCTGATCGAGATCGGCACGCCCGAGCACTCGGTCGTCACCACCTGCGCCTATTGCGGCGTCGGCTGCACCTTCAAGGCGGAGATGCGCGGCGAGGAAGTCGTGCGCATGGTGCCGTGGAAGGACGGCAAGGCCAATCGCGGCCATTCCTGCGTCAAGGGCCGCTTCGCCTGGGGCTATGCCACCCATCAGGACCGCGTCCTCAACCCGATGATCCGCGCCAAGGTCACCGACCCGTGGCGTGAGGTCACCTGGGAGGAGGCGATCGCCCACACCGCCTCCGAGCTGAAGCGGATCCAGGACGCCTATGGCCGCAAGTCGGTCGGCGGCATCACCTCCTCTCGTTGCACCAACGAGGAGGCCTATCTGGTCCAGAAGCTGATCCGCGCCGGCTTCGGCACCAACAATGTCGATACCTGCGCGCGGGTGTGCCACTCGCCGACCGGCTACGGCCTCAACCAGGCTTTCGGCACCTCGGCTGGCACCCAGGACTTCGATTCGGTCGAGGATTCGGACGTCATCCTGATCATCGGCGCCAACCCGACCGACGGCCACCCGGTGTTCGGCTCGCGCATGAAGAAGCGCCTGCGCGAGGGTGCGAAGCTGATCGTCGTCGATCCGCGCCGCATCGATCTCGTGCGCTCGGCCCACATCAAGGCCGACTTCCACCTGCCGCTGCAGCCGGGCACCAACGTCGCCGTCGTCACCTCGCTCGCCCATGTGGTGGTGACCGAGGGTCTGGTGAACGAGGAATATGTCCGCCAGTACTGCGACTGGGACGAGTTCCAGGACTGGGCCGAGTTCGTCGCCGACCAGCGCCACTCGCCTGAAGAGGTCCAGAAGCTGTCCGGCGTGCCGGCCGAGCTGATCCGCGGCGCCGCCCGGCTCTACGCCACCGGCGGCAATGCGGCGATCTATTACGGCCTCGGCGTCACCGAGCACTCGCAGGGCTCGACCACCGTCATGGCCATCGCCAACCTCGCCATGGCGACCGGCAATATCGGCCGCCGCGGCGTCGGCGTGAACCCGCTGCGCGGCCAGAACAACGTGCAGGGCTCGTGCGACATGGGCTCGTTCCCGCACGAGCTGCCGGGCTACCGCCACATCTCCGATGATGCCACCCGCGCCACCTTCGAGGCGATGTGGGGCCGGCCGCTCGATCCGGAGCCGGGCCTGCGCATCCCCAACATGCTGGACTCGGCGGTCGACGGCACCTTCAAGGCGATCTACATCCAGGGTGAGGACATCCTCCAGTCGGACCCCGACACGCACCACGTGGCGGCGGGCCTGGCGGCGATGGAGCTCGTCATCGTGCAGGACCTGTTCCTGAACGAGACCGCCAACTACGCCCATGTCTTCCTGCCGGGCTGCACCTTCCTCGAGAAGGACGGCACCTTCACCAATGCCGAGCGCCGCATCCAGCTCGTGCGCAAGGTGATGGCGCCGAAGAACGGCTATGGCGACTGGGAGGTGACCCAGATGCTCGCCCAGGCGATCGGGCTGGACTGGACCTACACCCACCCCTCGCAGGTCATGGACGAGATCGCGGCGCTGACCCCGACCTTCGCCGGCGTGTCGTTCAAGAAGCTCGACGAGATGGGCTCGGTGCAGTGGCCCTGCAACGACGCCAATCCCGAGGGCATGCCGATCATGCACATCAACGGCTTCGCGCGCGGCAAGGGCAAGTTCGTCGTCACCGAATACGTGCCGACCGACGAGCGCTCGGGCGCCCGCTTCCCGCTGCTGCTCACCACCGGCCGCATCCTCAGCCAGTACAATGTCGGCGCGCAGACCCGGCGCACCGAGAACAGCGTCTGGCATCCGGAGGACGTGCTGGAGATCCACCCGCACGACGCCGAGCAGCGCGGCGTGCGCGAGGGCGACTGGGTGCGGATCGACAGTCGCGCCGGCTCGACCACGCTGCGCGCGGAGATCACCGACCGCGTGGCGCCGGGCGTCGTCTACACCACCTTCCACCACCCGGGCACGCAGGCCAACGTCGTCACCACCGACTTCTCGGACTGGGCGACCAACTGCCCCGAGTTCAAGGTGACGGCGGTGCAGATCTCGCGCTCGAACGGTCCGTCCGAGTGGCAGGAAGACTATGACGCCTTCGCCCGCCAGAGCCGCCGCATCGCGGTCGCGGCGGAGTGAGCGGACGCGTGTCATGATCGCGCCGGTCGTCCGGGTCCCTCGTCTCGCCGTCAAGGCGGGCGAGGTGCGTCCGGGCGAGCGCGCCATCCCCGAGGAGACGGCGGTCGCGATCGTCCATAACGGCTCTACCTATGCCGTGATGATGGCGACGCCCGCCGACCTTGAGGATTTCGGCTACGGCTTCAGCCTCACCGAGGGTGTGGTCGGCTCCCTGTCCGACGTCGAATCCATCGAGACGCTGGAATTCGACGAGGGGGTGGAGATCCGCCTCTGGCTCAACGAGGAGCGCGCCGGCCAGATGGTGGCGCGCCGCCGCCAGATCGCCGGCCCCACGGGCTGCGGCCTGTGCGGGGTCGAGAGCCTGGAGCTCGCCACCAAGCCGGCGAAGCTGGTGCCTGAGGGGCGCAGCTTCACCGCGGCGCAGATCGGCGAGGCCATCGCCGCGCTGCCGCCCGCGCAGCGGCTGAACCACGAGACCCGCGCCGTCCACGCCGCCGCCTTCTGGCAGCCCGGGGACGGGCTGGTGGCGGTGCGCGAGGATGTCGGGCGTCACAACGCGCTCGACAAGCTGGTGGGCCATCTCGCCCGCACCGGGCGGGACGCGGCGGCCGGCATCGTGCTGCTCACCAGCCGGGTCTCGATCGAGATGGTACAGAAGACGGCCATGCTCGGGGCGCCGGTGCTGGTGGCGGTGTCCGCGCCCACCGCGCTCGCCGTGCGCACGGCCGAGGCCTCGGGCATCACGCTGGCGGCGATCGCCCGCGACGACGGATTTGAAGTGTTCACCCACCCCCATCGCATCGCGTTCGGCGGGGCACAGACGGAGTTGATGGCCCATGTCGGCTAACACGATGGACCGGCTGGTCTACATGGCCAACCAGATCGGCAAGTTCTTCGAGCCGCAGGGCCATGAGCGCGCCGTGAAGGGCGTCGCCAAGCATGTGAAGGACTTCTGGGACCCGCGCATGCGCGCGCGCATGGAAGACCACATCGCCGCCGGCGGCGCCGGGTTGATGCCGACCGTGTTCGAGGCGCTGAAGACGCTGCCGCCGGTGAGCCGCGACACCATTCCAGCCCCCCATCCCACGCTCAACCCGCCCGGCCCGACCGCTTCTCATCACTGAGGCGGGGCGACCCGGGCCGGGGACGGCCCTTTCCGACGATCGATGGGGCGGGCTGCCGGAAGGCGGCCCGCCCGTCCGTTTTCCGGCCGGCACGCGCCGATCCGCTCGCGCTTCCTGACGCCGCGCTCCCTCTCGCCGGCGTTCGGGGGCGTGTTCGTATCGCGCCGGGATGCCGTCGTCCGGGCCCGCTTCGGGCTTCCGGGGGACACCGCGTGCGGCCTTTCGGGAGGCCGGTTACGCATTTCCGGACGGAAACCGTGCAGCCGTGAAAGAACCATGGTTCTGCCATCCCGAAGCGGCATGCCATCCTGTAGCGTGCAGTGGTATTTTGAGGTCGTGGGGCGAAGGCACGGTGGTCAATGCACGGTGAGGGGCAGGGATACCTTATTGGTGCTCTGATATTCTTGGTGACGGCGGTGGTGGCCGTGCCGGTGGCGCGGCGCCTCGGCCTCTCCCCCATCGTCGGCTATCTGCTCGCGGGGGTCGCCATCGGCCCCTCGGGCATCGGCGTGTTCCACGATCCCGAGCGCATCATCACCGTCGCCGAGATCGGCGTCGTGCTGCTGCTCTTCATCATCGGGCTGGAGCTCCAGCTCTCGCGCCTGCTCGCGCTCAAGCGGGCGATCTTCGGCATGGGGCTGGCGCAGCTCGTCTTCACCGGAACGGCGATCGCCGCGCTCACCCGTTTCGCCGGCCAGGATTTCGACTGGCGCGCGGCGCTGGTCGCCGGGCTCGCTCTGTCGCTGTCGGCGACCTCGATCGCGCTGCAGCTGCTCGAGGAGAAGGGCGGCCTGTCCCAGCCCTATGGCCAGCGCGCCTTCGCGGTGCTGCTGTTCCAGGACATGGCGGTGGTGCCGCTGATCGCGCTGATGCCGCTGCTCACCCCCGGCACCCACGAGGCGCAGACCTTCGAGCAGGGGCTCGGCCACGTCTCGATCATCGTCGGCGCGCTGGCGATCGTCATCCTTACCGGGCGCTACCTGCTGACGCCGATGTTCCAGGTGCTGGCGCGCAGCGGCGCGCGCGAGGTGATGACCGCCGCCGCGCTGCTGGTGGTGCTCGGCGCCGGCGCGCTGATGGCGTCGGTCGGCATGTCGATGGCGATGGGCGCCTTCCTCGCCGGGGTGATGCTGTCCGAATCGAGCTTCCGCCACGAGCTGGAGGCCAATGTGGAGGCCTTTCGCGGGCTTCTGGTCGCCCTGTTCTTCATGGGCGTGGGCATGTCGATGAACCTCGCCGTGGTGCTCGCCAATGCCTGGCTGCTGATCGTCGGCACGCTGCTGGTCACGCTGGTGAAGGCGGTCTCGGTGTGGACCGTGTTCCGCCTGTCGGAAGGCACGCGGGCGGACGCGGTGCGCTCGGCCTCGGTGCTGACCCCGGCCGGCGAGTTCTCCTTCGTGCTGTTTCCGCTCGCGCTCGGCCTCGGCCTCATCACCTCGCGCCAGAGCGACATGCTCGCCGCCTGCGCCGGCATGACCATGCTGCTCGGCCCGCCGATCGCGCTGTTCGGCGAGCGGCTGGCGCGCCGGCTGGAGCGCAGCGCGGTGACGCAGGAGCCGGACGAGGACTTCAGCGACGCGCACGGCTCGGTGCTGGTGGTCGGCTTCGGCCGCTTCGGCCAGATCGTCTCGCAATGCCTGCTGGCGCGCGGGCTCGACGTGACCATCATCGACAACGACGTGGAGATGATCCAGAACGCCGGCCGCTTCGGCTTCCGCATCTATTACGGCGACGGCACCCGGCTCGAGGTGCTGCGCGCCGCCGGTGCCGAGCGGGCGCGGGTGATCGCCGTCTGCGTCGACCGCCGCGAGACCTCGGACCGGATCATCGACATATTGCGCTCCAACATTCCCGCGCCGCAGCTCTTCGTGCGCGCCTATGACCGCACCCACACGCTGGCGCTGCGCGCACGCGGGGTCGACTTCGAGATCCGCGAAACCTTCGAATCGGCGCTGACCTTCGGCGAGGCGACGCTGCGCGCGAGCGGGCTCGACGCGGCGGCGGCGCGCGCGACGGTGAACGACGTGCGCGAGCGCGACCTTGCCCGGCTCGCGCTGCAGGAGGCGGGGGGCGTCGATCCGGGCCTGACCGGCGTCGTCGAGCCGGAACCGCTGATCCCGCCCGAGCGCGAAGCTCATCCGCTCAATCCGGAAGCCGAGGACGTGCTCAAGCGCGAGACCGAGTTCTCCGGCTAGCAGCGCGCGCGGCCGGCCGGCGGCGCGGCTATTCGCCCAGCAGGTTGCGGCGCACCCGCAGCAGGTGGCGGGTCAGCGCGGCCTCGGCCAGCCTTGCGTCGCGCGCCCGCAGCGCCGCCACGATCTCGCGGTGCTCCTGGCGGTAGGCATCGCGCCGCTCGGCGGTGATGCTGAGCCGCTTGAGCTCGCCCCATTCGGCGAATTCCCGGGCGCTGGTGATGGTCGCGTAGATCGCGACCATCAGCGGGTTGTGGGTCGCGTCGGCGATCGCCTGGTGCAGCGCCGCGTCCCAGTGCTCGAACGCCTCGAAATCGTCCGCCGCCTCGCCCTGGCGGTTGCACTCCTCCATGCGCTCGAAATCGGCCGCCTTGGCGTTCATCACCACGAGCTGGGCGAGGCGCGGCTCGACGATCAGGCGCGCCGCCATGATCTCGGTCGGGCTGGCGTCGCCCGCCTGCGCGCCGGCGGGCGGCTCCGCGCGGGAGGCCGCACTGGGCGCGTTCTTGGCGACATAGGTGCCGCTGCCGATGATCCGCACCACCCGGCCCTGCGATTCCAGCACCGAGAGCACGTCGCGCACCGCCGAGCGCGGCACGCCCAGCTCCTCGGCGATGGCCCGCTCGGTGGGCAGCTTGGCGCCGGGCGCATAGGCCCCGGAGCCGATGGCGCCGTCCAGGAACTCCTGGACCAGGACGGTGGGCTTACGGTCGATCAGAACGCGATCCATGGCAACTCGCTTGATATGAGGTATTTGGTATACCAATTCTCGCACCGACGTGAAATCAGAAATCACTCAAAACGAGCGCATCCGCAAGATTTCGCGAGCGCGACCCGTTGACATCCGGTCAACCAATGTCGCTATAATGGTTCAAATTGGTACACCAATCAAGGCCACAACATGAAATTCGCTACTTTTCGGCATGGCGGGCGCGAGCAGGTCGGGCTCGTCGATAGCGAGGCGGAGCGCGTCTATCCGGTCGACGTCGCCGACATGGTCGAGCTGATCGCCCGCTATGACGAGATCGCGCCGAAGATCCGCATGAACGGCAACGCCGTGGAGCTGTCGCAGGTCGAGCTGCTGGCGCCGATCCCCTATCCGCGCCGCAACATCTTCTGCGTCGGCAAGAACTATCGCGACCACGCCCGCGAATTCGCCAGCTCCGGCTACGAGGCCGGGGCGGTGAAGGGCGCGGAGATCGACGACTACCCGGCCGTCTTCACCAAGCCGGCGACCTGCGTGGTCGGGCCCGGCGCCACGGTCGACACCCACCCGAAGGTGACCAGCGCCGTCGACTACGAGGTCGAGCTGACCATCGTCATCGGCAAGGGCGGGCGCGACATCGCCCGCGAGCACGCGCTCGAGCACATCTTCGGCTACACCATCATCAACGACGTGACCGCGCGCGACCGGCAGAAGAACCACCGCCAGTGGTTCCTCGGCAAGGCGCTCGACACCTTCTGCCCGATGGGGCCGTGGATCACCACCGCCGACGAGGTCGACGCCGCCAACCTGCAGGTGCGCACCTGGGTCAATGGCGAGCTGCGCCAGGACGCCAATACGCGCGACCTGATCTTCGACATTCCCGGCCTCATCGAGACCATCTCCGCCGGCACCACGCTGGAGCCGGGCGACCTCATCGCCACCGGCACCCCGGCGGGCGTCGGCCTCGGCTTCAGCCCGCCGAAATTCCTGAAGGCGGGTGACAACGTGACCATGTCGATCACCGGGCTCGGCACGCTGAGCAACCCGTTCGCCTGACATCCGCGCCCGCGAAGGCACGGGTTCGTCTGACGGCCGAAGCGCCCCGAAGAAGGTGCCGGCTCTGGGAGGAAAAATGGCTATCATCACCATCGCGTCGCCGATGCGTGCACCTGCGCTGCCGAACTGGCTGCGGCTCGAGACCGTCGTCATCGCGACGGCGATCGGCGCGCTCGTCATCCTGGTCGTTCTGCCGGTCCTGTCGCTGATCGCGGCCAGCGTCTGGCAGGACGGCCGGCTGACCGGCGAATTCTTCGCCGAGGCATTGACCGGGCGCTCCTATCTGCGGGCGCTCGGCAACTCGCTGATCCTCGGTAGCTGGACCGGCCTCATCAGCGTGCTCATCGGCGTGCCGCTGGCCTGGGCGGTGAGCCGCACCAACGTGCCGGGCAAGGGCCTGATCCAGGTCACCGCGACGCTGTCCTACCTGTCGCCGCCCTTTCTCACCGCCATCGCCTTCGTCAACCTGTTCAGCCCCAATGCGGGCGTGATCAACGTCTTCCTGCGCGATGTGCTGGGGCTCGACATCGGCTTCAACATCTTCACCATGAGCGGCCTGGTCTTCGTGACCGTGCTGCACACCTTTCCCTTCGTCTACCTGCTCTCCTCCTCGGCGCTGCAGTCGGTGGACGCCTCCTATGAGGAGGCGGCGCAGATTCTCGGCGCCTCCAAGCTGCGCACGGCGCTCACCATCACCCTGCCACTGGTGGCGCCGGCGGTGCTGTCGGGCACGCTGCTCGCCTTCGTCAACGCCATCGCCCTGTTCGGCTCGCAGGCCATCATCGGCCTGCCCGGGCGGATCGTGACGCTGCCGACGCGGATCTACTCGCTGTTCGACTATCCCCCGCAGTTCGGCACCGCCTCGGCGCTGTCGCTGATGTTCATCGCCATCACCGTCGCCGCGCTCTATTTGCAGCGCGCCTTCCTCGCCAAGCGCTCCTATGTGACGCTGGCCGGCAAGGGCGCGCGGCCGCAGCTCATGGACCTCGGGCCGTGGCGCTGGGTGCTGTTCGCCGCCTGCGTCGGCACCTTCATCGTGGCGATCCTGCTGCCTTACGGCTCGCTGATCGCGGTGTCGTTCTCGAAGTCCTGGGGCCTCGACTTCTGGCACAACCTGACGCTCGACAATTACCGCTTCGTGCTGATCGACTACGACGTGACGCGCCGCGCCATCGTCAACAGCCTCGGCCTCGCCATCCTCGCCGCCACCGCCTGCGTGTTCCTCGGCGCGATGATCTCGTGGATCGACGTGCGCACCACCATGCCGGGCCGCAAGCTGCTCGACTACGCCTCGCTGATCCCGCTCGGCCTGCCGGGCATCGTCATGGCGGTGGCGCTGCTGCAGTTCTGGCTCTCCATGCCGGTCTCGCTCTACGGCACCTTCGCCATCCTGCTGCTCGCCTATGTCGGGCGCTACGTTCCGCTCGGCGTCAGGGCGGCGAACTCCTCGCTGCGCCAGATCGACCCCTCGCTGGAGGAAAGCGCGCGCATCCTCGGCGCCTCCTGGGGCCAGACGATGAAGGAGATCACCCTGCCGCTGATCAAGCCGGGATTGTTTGCCGGCTGGCTATTGGTCTTCGTGCCGGTGATCCAGGAGCTTTCGGCCTCGATCCTGCTGTTCTCCTCGAACTCCATCACCCTCGCCGTCGCCGTCTACAACCTCTACGAGACCGGCTACACCGAACCCGTCGCCGCTCTCGCCATCATCAACATGATCATCATCGCCACCGCCATCGGCATCGCCCGGCGGTTCGGCGGCAGCCGGCTCGGCATGAAGACCGGGGCCTCAGGCAATTCGCGACCGGGAGTTATGGGCTGATGGCAGGCATTCGCATCTCCGGACTGTCGAAGTTCTACGGCGGCAAGGACAGCGGCATGGCCGCGCTGACCGACCTCGACCTCGACATCAAGGACAACCAGTTCGTCACCCTTCTCGGCCCCTCGGGCTGCGGAAAAACCACGACGCTGCGTCTCATAGCCGGCTACGTGATGCCGGATGCGGGCACCATCCGCGTCGACGACCGGGTCATCTCCTCGGTCGACGGCGTCGCCCCGCCGGACCGGCGCGGCATGGGCATGGTGTTCCAGAACTACGCCGTGTGGCCGCACAAGACGGTGTTCGAGAACGTCGTCTTCGGGCTGAAGCTGCGCAAGGTGCCGGCCGATGAGGCGCGGCGCAAGGTCGAGGAGACGCTGGCGCTGGTGAACCTCGCCGGGCTCGAGGCCCGGCTGCCGAACGAACTGTCCGGCGGCCAGCAGCAGCGCGTGGCGCTGGCGCGCAGCCTGGTGGTGGAGCCGGGCATCCTGCTGCTCGACGAGCCGCTCTCCAATCTCGACGCCAAGCTGCGCGAGCGCATGCGGGTCGAGCTCAAGCAGCTCCAGCGCCGTACCGGCATCACCTTCGTCTACGTCACCCACGACCAGGCCGAGGCGCTCGCGCTCTCCGACCAGATCGCGGTGATGCATGGCGGCAAGCTGCAGCAATACGGCTCGCCCGACGAGGTGTACCGGCGCCCGGCCAACAAGATCGTCGCCGACTTCATGGGCATCGTGAACTTCCTGCCCGGCGAGCTGCGCGCGGGTACGGGCGGCGCGCCCGTGCTGGTGGTGGACGGGGTGGAGATGGCCGCTCCGGTCGGCTCCAAGCTTCACGCCGGCCAGGCGGTCGACCTCGCCGTGCGGCCGGAGAACGTGCGGATCTCGCGCCTGCGCGAGAGCCCGGACCAGCTCGTCGCCCGCGTCACCGAGCACACCTATCTCGGCAATCTGAGCGAATACTGGCTCGAACTCGCCTCCGGCGCGGTGCTGCGCGCCCAGACCCATCCGCTCGAGCCGTTCCAGGTCGGCGACGAGGTCCATGTCTCGATCGACGCCGGCGAATGCAGCGTCTTCCCCCAGGCCGCGGCGGCGACGCCGATGGTCAAGCACTGACAACGGAGCCCACCATGCAGAGCGCCACCGCGCTGAAGCCGGCCATCGCCGGCCGCGAGCACTGGACCCATAACGGCGATGCCGAGCTGTTCCTCTGGCAGAAGGCGCCCGAGGCCGGCGCGCCTTCCGGGACGGTGCTGTTCGTGCACGGCTCGTCCATGGCCTCGCAGCCGACCTTCGACCTCCAGGTGCCCGGCCGCCCCTGGTCCTCGGCGATGGACTATTTCGTCGACAAGGGCTTCGAGACCTGGACCGTCGACATGCGCGGTTATGGCCGCTCCGACAAGCGCCCGGGCACCCAGGCGACCATCGCCGAGGGGGCGCAGGACCTCGTCGCCGCCACCGACTACATCCTGAAGACCCGCGACTGCGGCCCGCTCTACGTCTACGGCATCTCGTCCGGCGCGCTGCGCGCGGCCGCCTTCACCGAGCGTTGCCCCGACCGGGTGAAGCGGCTCGCGCTCGACGCCTTCGTATGGACCGGGGAGGGCAGCCACACGCTGGAGAACCGGCGCAAGAAGCTGCCCGACTACCGCCCCGGCGAGCGGCGCCCGATCGACAAGGCGTTCGTCTACTCGATCTTCAACCGCGACCACCCCGGCACCGCCGAGGACAAGGTGATCGAGGCCTTCGCCGACGGCATCCTGGCGCTCGACGATTCGATGCCCAACGGCACCTATATCGACATGTGCACCAATCTGCCGGTGATCGACCCGACCAGGATCCCGGTGCCCGCCCTCGTCATGCGCGGCGAATATGACGGCATCGCCGGCTTCGACGACCTGATCGAGTTCTTCAAGCGCCTGCCCAATTCCGACAAGCAGTTCGCGATGATGCCCGGCATCTCGCACGCCTCGTTCCAGCAGAAGAACTACATGCTGGTGCTGCACATCCTGCACGCCTTCTTCACCCAGCCCGAGCCGATCTACCGCGGCTGAGCGGGTCTACTCAACGACACAAGAACCGAACCCCGGGAGGAAATTCCATGACCAACGCTCGTGTCGAAACACGCCGAAGTTTCATGGCGCGCCATCTCGCCACCCTCGGCCTCGCCGCCGCCGCCGCCGGGCTCGTGCTCGGCGGGCTCGGCGCCGCACCGGCCTTCGCCGAAGACGTCGACATGGCCAAGGCCAAGCAGGAGGGGACGGTGGTCTGGTACACCTCGACCCCGATCGAGCAGGCCAACAAGCTCGCCCGCCTGTTCGAGGACCAGACCGGCATCAAGGTCGAGCTGTTCCGCTCCGGCGGCTCGGCGATCCTGCGCCGCTTCTACCAGGAGCTCTCGGCCGGACGGGTGGGGGCGGACGTGCTCACCACCTCCGACCCGGCGGCCTCCAACGTGATGGCGGAGAAGGGCACCTTCGTGCCGTTCAAGCCGGTGGGCTTCGACAAGATCCCGGACGCGGCGAAGGACCCGGACGGCAACTGGATCGGCCAGCGCCTGAACCTGATCACCATCTATATGCGCGGGGACAAGGTGGCCGAGGCCGACCGGCCGCAGAAATGGACCGATCTCACCGATCCCAAATACAAGGGCCAGATGGTGATGACGGACCCGTCCTTCACCTCGCTGCAGCTCTCGGTGGTCGGCACGCTGTCGCAGAAGCTCGGCTGGGATTTCTACCAGAAGCTCGCCGACAACGACATCATGATCGTCCAGGGCAACCAGCAGGTCTCGGACAACCTCAAGCGCGGCGAGCGCCTGATCGCCGTCGGCGCGCTCGATTCCTACGCCGCGCAGGACCGCCTGAGCGGGCATGAGATCGTGACCGTCTATCCCAAGGACGGCACCTTCGTCATTCCCTCGCCGACCGCGGTGGTGAAGGGCAGCGACCATCCCAACGCCGCCAAGGCCTTCGCCGCCTTCATGATCAGCCCCGACGCGCAGAAGATCTTCCCCGCCGACGGCGGCTATTCGGCGCGCATCGACGTCGATCCGCCCGAGGGCGGGCCGAAGGTCTCCGACCTCACCATCATCCCGGTCGACTATGCGGCGCTGGAGAAGCAGGCGAGCAAGATCAAGGACCAGTTCAACGACATCTTCCGCTGAACCGGCATTGCGTCGCCTTTAGACAGCGGCCCCGTCTCCTCACCGAGGCGGGGCCATTCTCGTTCGTGTGCTCAGCTTCGGCCGGCGGCCAGCGGCAGCACGAAACGGTCGATGGCGTTGGCGATGCCGTTCTCGGCATTGGTGGTCGTCACATGGTCGGCCAGCGCCTTCACCGCGTCGGTCGCGTTGCCCATGGCGATGGCGAGCCCGGCATTGGCGAACATGGGCAGGTCGTTCGCCATGTCGCCGATCACCGCCACCTCGTTCAGCGGCACCCCGAAATAGCCGGCGAAGGCGCGCACCGCATAGCCCTTGTCGACCACCGGCGCGGTGACGTCGAGATAGTAGTGCTGCGAGCGCCGGGCCGAGGCGCGATCGCCGAGCAGCGCCTGCAGCTCGGTCTCGCAGGCAGCCAGCATGTCGAAGTCGGAGGAGGAGCCGACGATCTTGCCGGCCCTGCCGATATGGTCGCCGAAGCTGGTGACCAGCGTCGGCTGGAACTGCACCGTGCGGATCTCGCGCGGCACGTACTGGCTGTCCGGGTTCTCGATGTACCACTCATTGTCGGCGAACACCCAGATGTCGGCGCCGCGCGCGCGCATGGTGTCGACCGCCAGATGCGCGGCCTCCAGCGGCACGAAGTGCTGCTCCACCGGGGAGTAGTCGGCATGGACGATCGAGGAGCCGTTAAAGCCGCCGAAGATCTCGAGCTCGAGCGGCTCGATCAGGATCTTCATGCCGCGCGGCGGGCGGCTCGACACGGCGGCGAAGGCGACGCCGGCCGCGTGCAGGCGGCGCACCGCCTCGACCGTCGCCGGCGCCACCAGCTTGTCGGGCGTGACCAGCGTGCCATCGACGTCGGACACCATCAGCGAGATGCGGGTCGCGCGCGGCGGGCGGGCCGGGCCGGGCGTCGTGTCGGTCGTCTGGTCTGTCATCGCGGGCGGTCCCGTTCGAGCGGCAGCCACTGGAAGCCGTCCTGCGCCAGCAGCACATCGGCCATGGTCGGCCCGCTCGAGCCGGCGGCATAGCCGTGCACGTCCACCATCCCGGCCTCGACCGCCTTGAGGATGGGATCCACCGCCGCCCAGCCGGCCTCGATGTTGTCGGCCCGCTGGAACAGCGTCGGATCGCCCGACAGGCAATCGTAGATCAGCGTCTCGTAGCCGGTCGAGGGAGCGGACTGGAAGTAGTCGGCATAGCGGAAGTCCATGTCGACCTCCGACAGGCGCACCTTGCGGCCCGGCACCTTGGCGGCGAAGCGCAGCGAGATGCCCTCGTCCGGCTGGACGTGGATCACCAGCACGTTGGGCGCCAGCTCGCAGTCGGGATCGTTGCGGAACAGGACGCCCGGCGCCTTCTTGAAGTGGATCGCGATCTCGGTGCGCCGGGTGGCGAGCGCCTTGCCGGTGCGGATGTAGAACGGCACCCCGTTCCAGCGCCAGTTGTCGATCAGGCACTTCATGGCGATGAAGGTCTCGGTGTGGCTCTCGGGGGAGACGTCGGGCTCCTCGCGATAATCCGCCACCGGCTTGCCCAGCACCTCGCCGGCCCGGTACTGGCCGCGCACCACATGGGTCGCCGCCTCGCCGAGCCGCATCTGGCGGATCGCCTGGATCACCTTCGACTTCTCGGTCCGCACCGCGTCGGCGTCGAACGAGTTGGGCGGCTCCATCGCCACCATGGCGAGGAGCTGGAATATGTGGTTGGGCACCATGTCGCGCAGCGCGCCGGTGGCGTCGTAGAAGCGCCCGCGCTGCTCGACCCCGACCGTCTCGGCCGCGGTGATCTGCACATGGTCGACATAGCCCCGGCTCCAGATCGGCTCGAACATGCCGTTGCCGAAGCGTAGCGCCATCACGTTCTGGACCGTTTCCTTCCCGAGGAAATGGTCCATGCGGTAGATCTGGTTCTCGTCCGCCACGGCGAGCAGGCGCGCATTGAGCGCCTTCGCCGAGGCGAGGTCGGTGCCGAAGGGTTTCTCCACCACGAAGCGGCGGAACGCGTTCTCGCCCTCGGTCAGCAGGTCGGCGGCGCCGAGGTGCTCGGCGATCGGCGCGAAGAAGCGCGGCGTCACCGCCATGTAGAACACGGCGTTGGCGTCGCCGGTCTCGCCCTGGCGATCGGCAAGGCGCGTCTTCAGCCGCTCATAGGTCTCAGGGCTGTCGAAATCGCCGGTGACGTAGCCGATGCGCGAGATCAGCCACTGCCAGACCTCGCGGTCGAGCGGATGGCTCTTGGCGCCGAACTCCTCGACCGCGTCGGTCAGGTGCTCGCGGAAGCTCGCATCGTCGTGCTCGACCCGGTCGACGCCGATGATGGTGAAGTTCGCATCGAGCACGCCCTCATGGGCGAGGTTGTAGAGCGAGGGCATGAGCAGGCGCTTGGTGAGGTCGCCCGAGGCGCCGAAGATCACCAGAGCGCAAGGCGGCGCGGGGGGCGCGTCCGCCTGGATGACGGGAGCCTCGACCACGGCTCAGCTCCCGGACTTCTTCTCGACATGGCCGCCGAACTGGAAGCGCATGGCGGAGAGCAGCTTCTCGCCGAAGGTGTGTTCCTGGCGCGAGCGGAAGCGGTTGTAGAGCGCGGCGGAGAGCACCTCGGCCGGGACCGCCTCCTCCACCGCCGCCATCACCGTCCAGCGGCCCTCGCCGGAATCGGCGACCTCGCCGGAGAAGTTCGACAGCTCGTCATTCTCCGCCAGCGCGATCGCCGACAGGTCGAGCAGCCAGGAGGAGACGACGCTGCCGCGCCGCCACACTTCGGCGATGTCGGCCATGTCGAGCGTGTAGCGCTCGTTCTCCGGCAGCTCGGTGGAATCCTTGTGCTTCAGGATGTCGAAGCCCTCGGCATAGGCCTGCATCAGGCCGTATTCGATGCCGTTGTGGACCATCTTGACGAAGTGGCCGGAGCCGGCCGGGCCGCAATGCATGTAGCCCTGCTCGACCCGCGGGTCGCGGCCGTCGCGGCCGGGGGTGCGGGGAATGTCGCCGAGGCCCGGCGCCAGCGCGGCGAGGATCGGGTCGATATGGTCGACCGCCGCCTTGTCGCCGCCGATCATCATGCAGTAGCCGCGCTCCAGCCCCCAGACGCCGCCCGAGGTGCCGACGTCGACATAGGAGATGCCCTTCTCCTTCAGGCCGGCGGCGCGGCGGATGTCGTCCTTGTAGAAGCTGTTGCCGCCGTCGATGATGATGTCGCCGGGCGACAGCAGGGTGCCGAGCTCGGCCACCGTCGCCTCGGTCGGCCCGCCGGCGGGCAGCATCACCCACACCGCGCGCGGCGCGTCGAGCGCCTTGACGACGCCGGCGAGGTCGGCGGCGCCGGTGTTGCCCTCGCCCGCCAGCTCGCGCACGGCGCTCTCGTTGCGGTCCCAGACCACGCAGGTGTGCCCCGCCTTGGCGAGCCGGCGCGCGATGTTTCCTCCCATGCGGCCGAGGCCGACGATTCCGAGCTGCATCTGTTTTTTCTCCTGGTCCCGCCCTGCGGCGCCGGGCCGCTGAGTCGGCCGCGTGCGACGAATGTGCGCCAACCCTATGCCGGGCTTGCGACAATTGGAACGCTCGTCAGGCGATGGCGAGGGAAAGTTCGCGTGCGCGGACGGATGGGAAGGTCGAAATCGGGGCGCGCCGCGCGCCTCAAGGGCCCTCCGAGAGGCCGTCACGGCCCGTTCCACCGCCAGCCGGGAGCGCGCGCAAGGGCCGAATCGCCGTCGCCGATCGGGCCGGCGCGAGGCTGTCGGGATGGCGGGGCCGACCCGGGGCAGGGCGCGTGAGGGCGCGCCAGGGCGCACAAGACAAGCATCCTCCCCGCGATCCGCTCACGGTGGAACGATGCCGGGATTGGCCGTCCGGGTGCCGGCGAAGGTCGTGCGTGCCTTACGGCGCCATGATCTGCGGCGTGCCGCAATTGGGCGGCACGCAGTCCGGCAGCTTGATCTTCGCCGCCTGTCCCTCGGGCGCGGGGCCCGGCGGAGGCTGCACCACGCCGGTCCGCGGCGAGGGCTCGGACGGGCCGTCCATCAGGGTCGGCTCGTCCTGCAGTGTGGTCGCGTTCGGCGGGTTCAGGCCCTTCAGGGTCTGGGCGGACGCGGCGCCGGCGAGCCCGCATGCCATCAGGCCGGCCAGGAGCCAGGTAAGCGATGTCCTCTTCATGCCGCCCTCCATTCTGGTGTGCCTAGGGTAGAGGATATGACGCCTTCCGTCAGCATTTCGTGACGGCCCGCCGGCCCCTTGCGCACCCGCCCGCGCGCTGGAACCTTGCCCGACTGTCCCTGTTGACCAGACACAGCCATTCGAGGGGGAACATTCGTGACCGCACGGAGCAGGACCGACGGACTGGTCGTCGCGGGCGCGCTGGCGACCATCACGCTTGCCGCCCTGCTGCAGCTTCGGATCGACCGGAGCGCGCCCGTCAACGGCCGCGTGCCCGGCGCCTCGCCGCCGGTGCCTTCGCCCGTTCCCGCCGGCGTGCCCGTGGCGGATGACGGCGCGAGCGCCTTCGCAGGCGCGGGGCGCGGGCGCCTCGCCACCGCGCCGGACGAGATCACGCCCTCGGGCTGGCGCGACATCGCGCTACGCATCTACGCCAACATCTCCGAGCACCGCGTGCTCGCCATCGGCGCCGGCGTCACCTTCTATTCCATCCTGGCGCTGTTTCCCGCCGTCGCCGCCTTCGTCTCGCTGTTCGGCCTGTTCGCGCAGCCCTCCGAGGTCATCGCCGAGATGGACCAGTGGCGCGGCATCCTGCCGGACGGCGCGATCGAGGTGGTCGGCGGCCAGGTGCAGCGCATCGCTTCGAGCGGCGACGCCTCGCTCGGTCTCGCCTTCTTCTTCAGCCTGGCGCTGGCGATCTGGAGCGCCAATGCCGGCATGAAGGCGCTCTTCGACGCCCTCAACATCGTCTATGCCGAGCGCGAGAAGCGCAGCTTCCTGGTGCTGAACGCGGTGTCGCTGGTTTTCACCGTCGGCGCCATCGTCATCATGCTCGCCGCCATGGGGGCGGTGGTGGTGCTGCCCATCGTCCTCGCCTATGTGCCGATGGGCGGCGGGGAGCTCCTCGTGCGGCTCGGCCGGTGGCCGGCGATGTTCGTGGTGCTCGCCTTCGCGCTGGCGCTGCTCTACCGCTACGGCCCGAGCCGCGCCAATGCGCGCTGGCGCTGGCTCAGCGTGGGCAGCATCGCCGCCGCCTTCTTCTGGATGGCCGCCTCGATGGGCTTCTCCTGGTACGCGACCAACTTCGCCAGCTACAACGAGACCTATGGCTCGCTGGGCGCCATCATCGGCTTCATGGTCTGGATCTGGATCTCGACGGTGGTGATCCTTATCGGCGCCGAGCTGAACGCGGAGACCGAGCACCAGACTGCGCGCGACACCACGACCGGCACGCCGATGCCGCTCGGCCTGCGCGGGGCGACGATGGCCGACACGCTCGGCCCGACCCCGCCCTGAGGGCCCGCGCCGAGCGCGTCTGGGGCGCCCGGCGCGACCCTCTCTCACCTGCGTGCGAGGAAATTTTCGTCCGCCCCTCCCAACCGGCAAGCGCGCCCTAGATCAAGCCGAAGGGGCACGCCTCGTGCCCGCGAGGCAGGACGGGAGGATGCCGTGGACAGGCGGACGTTCTTGATTGCTTTCTGCGAGATGGGCGCGGCCGCCGCCGGCGCCGTGGCGCTGGGTTCGCTCGTCGCCGGCCCGGCCGGTGCGGCGGTGCTGACCGGCGCCGGAAACCTGCCGGCACCCGCCGGGAATTTTGCCCCGGAGGTCCCTAGCCCGGAGAGCCTCGCCCCCGACGGCCTCGCCCCCGAGGGGTTCGCCGGCGCGGCGCCGGACGGCACCCCGGCCGAGGAGGCCTACTGGGTCTGGCGCAACGGCCGGCGCATCTGGATCCAGCCCCGGCGCCGGCGCGTCTGCCGCAATGTGCGGGTGCGCGGCGGCTGGGTGCGCCGCTGCTGGTGGCAGTGAACGGCTGACGCCCGCGCGGCCATACGGCTCGCCCGCTGACTGTGGGCGCGCCGACCCGCGACCTTTTGCCGGGCCATACATGGCCCGGCGGCGGAACGGCAGGCGCGTGCCGGCGTTGGCCCGAAAACAGGAGGCCTCGCCATGAAGATGGGCATATGGATCGTGGGCGGCATGCTGACCTTCGGCCCGCTCGGCCCCGCCCTCGCGCAGACCGCGACCGACCCGGTGCGCAACGGCAGTAGCCCGCAGACCGCCGCTCCGCAGATGGGCGTCCCATCTGCGGGCAGCCCGACGCAGCCGGACCGCTCGCCCGAGACCGGGGTGCTTCAGCCCCCGCCCGGGCCGCCGCCGCAGGGCGAGGCGGCGGATACGAAGCTGCCGCAATGCGGGCCCGGTAAGTGCGGCACACCGCAGATCATGCAGCCCTGACCGCGCGGCGAGGGTTACGCACCCATTGCCGCGCGGTCAGCGCACTCACTGCTGCAGGATATCGGCCGCCTTCAGCCGCAGCACGCCGTCCGGCGCGCCGGACGTGTCGATCTTGCGCATCGCGGCAGCTTCGATGCCGGTGCGGTGCTCCTCGAAGCGCGCGAGCCGGTCGGCCCGGCTGGCGGCCTCGCTGTCGCCCAGCCGGTCGAGCACGTCCCAGCCGACGAGGCAGGTGATCAGGTCCTTGTCCCCGCGCAGCCGGAAGCGGATCTCGCGGCTGTCGGGAAGGTCGTCGGCGGGCATGGCGGAATGATGCAGAACCATCGCATGGCCTCCCTGTTTCAACAGGACAACCGACCAGCGCGGAAGAAGTTCGGAAATTGGCTCCGCCAAACGCCAACGACCTGCTGTCAGCGCGGCGTGCGGCAGGCCCGCACCAGCGCCGCGACCGCGAGCAGCACCGCCGACGTCGTGACGCCGGCGGCCACCACCCCGGCCGGCGTCCAGCGCGCAGTCGCGTGGATGGTCATGTTCTTGCCGAGCCGCACGTCCCATACCGCCTTCATCTCCTCGGGGTGGTAGGGGGTGGCCGGCTCGTCGATCTGGAGATCCTCGCTCATCGTGCCCTCTCGCGGCTCGAAGTGGCCCGTCGGCCGGGCCTGCCGATGCCGTAGCGTGGCACATGCGCGCGGTGCCGGCCATCGGGCGCTCACCGTCGATCGCCGCCGGGCGCCAAATGCGCGATGCCCGCCCCGGCCGGAGCCGGAGCGGGCAGCATGTCGCACATGTCTTTGCAGGCCGGAAAGCTACTTCTGGCCGCCCTTGTGGCCGGCGTCGCGGGCGCGGTCACGGTCGTTGGAGAAGTTGCCGGGGTTGCCGGACTGGCCGCCCTGCTGGCGATTGTCGCCGCCGGACTGGCTGTGCTGCTGGGCGGGGGAATGCTCGGCGCCCTTGCGACCGGCTTCGCCGGCCTTGTCGCGGTTGTCGGCGACGTTGCCGGAACCACCGCGATGCTGCTGGTTGGTCATGGGGAAATCTCCTCGATGGATTTGCCCCCCGGCTAACAACGGCCGGGCAGGGACCTCGTTCCAGGGTAAAATCGGAGGCGCCGACCTGCCCTAAGGGACGCTGTCCCCAAGCCTTTTCGAGCCGCAGCCCCCGGCGGCCCCGGCGCCGGGCTCTCCGGCGCGCGGGCCTGGCTCCGTCTCAGCCCCGGCCGGCGATGATCCCGTTGGCCTCCGCCCACCAGATGAAGGCGTTCGCGGCCTCGAGGCACTCTTCCGAATCGGCCGCGCTCTGTAGCCGGCGGATGAGGCCGTCATAGTCGCCCCTGGGGTGCGGATTGGCCTGGGCGAAGGCCAGCGCCTCGTCCAGCGTGTCGATGTCGAACACCGCCGACCCCGCGCGCACGCGCACCGGCGGCATGGGGACGGGCACGGCAGGCTGCATTTCGCCGATCGTCATGGCGGCAACTCCCGTTTTGCTGAAACCGTCGGAATCAACCCTCCACAGCCCCGCACGTTCCGCCGCGCGGGCGGGTGCGGGCCCGCATCATGACCCGATTTTCCCGACGGCGCGGTGAAGTCCTCTCTCCGCCGCGGCCGGAAAACGATTGGAAACGGTGCGCTCGCCGATAGATTTCACACGCGTTCAAAGCATTGTTCGCCGTCGGCCAAAGATATAAGCTTTACCTCTTTATATCCCGAACCATACGGGAGTGCCTCATGGCTGTTACTTTCGCGGAGATCGTAGAGCGTACGGGTAGTATTCCACTCTCCTGGGCCGGCTCGACTTTGCAGATGAATTATCTCAATTTTGGCGACGCTTTGAGTCCTGTCATGGTCTCGCTATGCACCGGCAAGCCGGTCCACCGCGTTCCGACGAAGTCGCTCACGCCGCGCATGGCGGCGGTGGGCACCATCGGTCATGGCTTTTCCGGCGGCGATGTCTGGTTCTGGGGCACCGGTTGCTCGAACTGGCGCAATCCGGGCAAGCCCGAAGCCGAGCGCGAGCCTTTCGTGCCGTCGGCCGATTCGCGCTTCCATGTGAACGCCACGCGCGGTCCGGTTTCGGAGCGGCTGCTCGGCGGCGGGAGCGGCGGGACGGGCATCTATGGCGACCCCGTCTGGCTGCTGCCGCGCTTCTACGACCGCCCGGTCGCCAAGAAGTGGAAAATCGGCGCGGTGCTGCACCTGTCCGAGCTTGCCAACCGCGAGATGGAAGCAAAGCCGCTTCCCGAGCTCGAGCGCTATCTGGTTCCGGACGAGTTGCGCGATGACGTCCATCTCATCACCACCGTCACGCCGGTCTCGATCGACGGGCTGCGGGACAAGGTGGACGAGATCCGCGCCTGCGAGCGCATCGTCTCGACCAGCCTGCACGGCATGGTGATCGCGGAAAGCTACGGCATTCCCTGCCTGTATTTCTCGCCGTCCGGCCGGACGGCGGGCGTCGACGTGTTCGATCTCGACGCCGACCCGACGCTCGATCTGCGGCTCATCGATCTGTATCGCGGCCTCGGGCGTTCGCGGCTGTGCGTCTATGTCCAGCCGCGCAAGGAGGCGACGGACTGGCCGGCCCTGATGCGGGCCATCGACGCGAGCTGGGACCCGATCGACCTGCAGGACGCCGACGCGCTGGTGGACGCGCTGCCGCTGGAGGTCGCGCCGCTGTCGGCGCGGCCGGGCGAGACGATCTGGGAGCACCCGCTGCTGCGCTCGCTGGTGCTTCAGCACGACGTCGCGCAGCTCCGGCGCGACGACAAGGCCGCCGCGCTGCGCCTCAGCGCCTGACCGGTCCGGACCGCCTGCGACGATGGCCGATTCGCTTCACCGGTCGGCACGGTGCGCTCGTTCGTGCCGCGCCGGCTGCCGGGTATGTCCCGATCGGCGTCGATGCCGGCCGACGCCATCGCGACTCACGTCGCGGGCAAGATCGGCTTCACCCACGAGGGTGCCGTGACGCGACAGCGGCCGCCCATCGAGGCGGGAGGCGGCTTATTCTTGATCGATGGGGGAGACTGGTGGAGCCAGGCGGAATCGAACCGCCGACCTCTTGAATGCCATTCAAGCGCTCTCCCAACTGAGCTATGGCCCCACCGGGGTTGCCGGGTGCGCGGGCGCTTTGGGCGCCTCGCCTTGGGTTTCACCCGGCGTGTCGCCCCGGAACCAACCGGAGCGGACGGTCGTAAAGCACATGGCGGATGAGACTGCAAGCCTCCACTGTGCGGCTTGCCTGTCGTCCCCAGCGCTTTTTCAGCTTTCCTCGTCGTCCTCGATGCCGTCGCCGATCAGATCGGTTACGTCATCCTCGCCATCCTCGTCTTCTTCGAGGAAGGTGTCGTCGTCATCGGATTCGACGTCCTCGTCGATCTCGATGTCGTCGTCGGACGCGGCGGGCGCCTTCGCGTTGGAGCTGGTGGCCTCCTCGTCGGCCTCTTCCAGCGACACGATCTCGACGTCCTCGTTCTCCTCCGATTCGGTTTCCGTCTCGGCGGCGGGACGAGGCGTGTCGGGTCGCCCGCCACGTGCCACCGGCACGGCGATCGGGACGACCTGCCCGGTATAGGGCGAGATCACGGGGTCCTTGTTCAGGTCGTAGAACTTCCGCCCGGTAACCGGGCAGACGCGTTTGGTGCCTAAATCAGGTTTCACCACGGTTCGGAACCTCAGAAAGTGGTGACGAAAGGGTGCTCCCATTGAACCGGCGGCTTCGAGGAGTCAAGCCGCATTTGCTTTCTCGTGACGCCAATGACGGCCTCGTGCTAGGACGGCGCCCGTTCACCGTCGGCGCGACCCCCGCGAGGAGGCCCTCACATGGATACCGCGCGGCAGAAAGGGCGTCAGATGAGCACCACCGCTTCCCCGTCTTCCGCCAGGGACGTCGCCCCCGCGAAGGACGCGGCGTCCAGCGGTCATGGAAACGCCCCGCTGCCCGCCCGCGCCTCCCGCTCCGGCCCGCTCGCCGGCACGATCGAGGTGCCGGGCGACAAGTCGGTGTCGCACCGGGCGCTGATCTTCGGCACGCTGGCGGTGGGCGAGACCGAGATCACCGGCCTGCTGGAAGGCGAGGACGTGCTCAACACCGCGCGCGCCTGCGCCGCCCTCGGGGCCAATGTCGAGCGGCTCGGGCCGGGCGCCTGGCGGGTGCATGGCGTTGGCGTCGGCGGGCTGCAGGCGCCGGACGGCCCGCTCGACTTCGGCAATGCGGGCACCGGCTCGCGGCTGATGATGGGCGTGGTCGCCGGCAACCCGATCACCGCGACCTTCGACGGCGACGCCAGCCTTCGCAAGCGGCCGATGCGCCGCATCCTCGACCCGCTGGAGAAGATGGGCGTCGAGGTGCTGGACGAGGCCGAGGGCGGGCGCCTGCCGCTGACGCTGCGCGGCCCGCGCGACCTGATCCCGATCACCTATGAGAGCCCGGTCGCCTCGGCGCAGATCAAGTCGGCGGTGCTGCTCGCCGGCCTCGGCGCGCCCGGCGAGACCACGCTGATCGAGAAGGAGGCGAGCCGCGACCACACCGAGCGCATGCTCGCCCATTTCGGCGCCGAGGTGCGGGTCGAGCCGCATGGCGCGCATGGCCGCAAGGTCACGCTGAAGGGCCGCCCGGAGCTCAAGCCGGCGCCGGTGCGCGTGCCGGCCGATCCCTCCTCGGCCGCCTTCCCGCTGGTGGCGGCGCTGATCGTTCCCGGATCCGAGGTGACCATCCGCGGCGTGATGACCAACCCGCTGCGCACCGGGCTCCTGACCACGCTTCAGGAGATGGGCGCGGCGATCGAGTTCCTCGACGCCCGGACCGAGGGCGGGGAGAGCGTCGCGGACCTGCGCGTGCGGGCCTCGGCGCTGAAGGGGGTCGACGTGCCGGCGGCGCGCGCGCCCTCGATGATCGACGAATACCCCGTGCTCGCGGTTGCCGCCGCCTGCGCGCAGGGCACCACCCGGATGCGCGGCCTGTCCGAGCTCCGCGTCAAGGAATCCGACCGTCTCGCCGCCGTCGCCGCAGGGCTGGAGGCGGGGGGCGTCGCGTTCGCGATCGAGGGCGACGACCTCGTCGTCGAGGGCCGCGGCCGCGTTCCCGGCGGCGGCACGGTCGAGACCCACATGGACCACCGCATCGCCATGAGCTTCCTGATGATGGGGCTCGTCGCCGAAAAGCCGATGACGATCGACGACGTCTCCTTCATCGCCACCAGCTTCCCCGACTTCGTGCCGCTGATGACCGGGCTTGGCGCCGACATCGCGCTCGCCGGGGACGCGGCGTGATCATCGCCATCGACGGGCCGGCCGCCTCGGGCAAGGGCACCGTCGCCCGGGCGCTGGCGGCGCGGTTCGGCCTGCCCCATCTCGACACCGGCCTGCTCTACCGCGCGGTCGGGTTCGCGGCGCTGACGCGCGGCCTCGATCTCGAGGACGCCGCCGCCCTCGCCGCGCTGGCGGCCGGGCTCGACCTCGCCGCCTTCGATCCCGAGGCGCTGAAGTCCGGGCCGGTGGGCGAGGCGGCCTCGCGCGTCGCCGCCCTTCCGCAGGTGCGCGCGGCGCTGTTGAAGCTGCAGCGCGATTTCGCCGCCCGGCCGGGCGGGGCGGTGCTGGACGGGCGCGACATCGGCACCGTCATCGCGCCGCAGGCCGAGGTGAAGATCTTCGTCACCGCGAGCCCGGAGGCGCGCGCCGCCCGCCGCTACCGCGAGCTTTCCCAGCGCGGCGAGGCGGTGAGCGAGACGTCGGTGCTGGAGGACATCCGCCGGCGTGACGCGCGCGACAGCGGCCGCGCCAGCGCCCCGCTGGTCAAGGCGCTCGACGCCGTCGAGCTCGACAACACCGCGCTCAGCGCAGCCGAGAGCGTCGCCCGCGCGCTCGAGATCGTCGCGGCCCGCATCGCCCCTCCCGCCTCTGGAATGGAGTGAGCCGCATGGCCGACGAGACCCGCCCTGGCGACGGGTTCCTGTCCCGCGACGACACCGGCGACGAACGCCTCGCCCGCGGCAAGGCGCAGCTCGCGCGCATCACCGGCCGCTCCGGCGAGGAGGTGATGGCCGCGCTCGCCGACGTCGCCCCGGACTTCGCGCGCTACATCTTCGAGTTCGGCTATGGCGACATCTATTCGCGCCCGGGCCTCGACCTGCGCACGCGCCTGCTCGCCACGGTGGCCGGGCTGGTCTGCCTCGGCCATGCCCAGCGCGAGCTGGAGGTGCATATCGGCTCGGCGCTGAACTGCGGGGCGAGCCGGCAGGAGGTGATCGAGACCATCATGCAGATGGCGCTCTATGCCGGCTTCCCCGCCGCGCTCGATGCGCTGTTCGTGGCGCGCAAGGTGTTCGCCGCGCGCGAGGAGGCCGGCACGCCGCCGGCGCAGGGCTGAGGAAGGCCGATGCGGCGCGTTCTCGTCATCGGCATCGGCATGGGCGACCCCGCCGCGCTGACCCTTCGCGCGGTGGAGGCGATCAACCGCGCCGACGTGTTCTTCTTCCTCGACAAGGGCGAGGCGGCCGCCGAGCTGATCGAGCTGCGCGAGGCGATCCTGCGCACCCATCGCCGCGCGCCGTGGCGCTCGGTCACCGCCGCCAGCCCGAAGCGCTCGGCCGAGAGCGGCTACCGCGCCGGGGTCGAGGCCTGGCATGCCGCGCGGGCGGAGATCTTCGCGCGGCTGATCGACGAGGAGATCGCGCCGGACGGGGTCGGCGCCTTCCTCGTCTGGGGCGATCCGATGCTCTACGATTCGACGCTGCGGGTGCTCGACACCGCCCGCTCCGTAACTGCGCCCGGCGCTCCGCCATTCGAGGTCGAGGTGGTCCCGGGCATCTGTGCGATCCAGGCGCTGTGCGCCGCGCACGCGATCCCGCTCAACGGCATCGGCGAGCCGGTGGAGGTGACCACCGGACGGCGCGTCGCCGGTGCGACGCCCGAGGCTCCCGCCTTCGTGGCGCTGCTCGATGACGGCACCGGCCTCCGCGCGCTGATCGAGCGCGGCTGGGCCGGGCGCGTGTGGTGGGGCGCCTATCTCGGCACGCCCGACGAGGTCCTTTTGGCGGGGCCGCTGGCCGAGGTGGGCGAGGCGATCCTCGCCCGGCGCGCCGAAGTGAGGGCGCGCAAGGGATGGGTGATGGACGTCTGGCTCGCCCGCGCCGACGTATGAAATTCCGGCGAGAATTGACTCGCATTCAACTGCACTTGCGTGTAGATAGTCGCGCGCGCCACGATGACGGTAACCGTCGCTGTTCGGTCGGTCGGGGCCACATCTTCGACATTCCATGAATGTGGACTTCGCGCGGCGGGCGCCGGGTTGGTCAATAGATGCGTGTTCTCACCTGCCTCGTGGCGTTCCATGACCTGCGTCTGGTGGCACTTGCCGCGCTCGTCTGCCTCGGCGGCGGCTATGTGACGATCGAGCTGTTCCGGCGCGCGCAGGAGCGCACCGGCATCCAGCGCGGCGGGTGGATCTTCATGGCCGCCGTCGCCGCCGGCTGCTCGGTTTGGTGCACGCATTTCATCGCCATCCTCGCCTACCGCACCGACATTCCCGCCCAGTACGACCCGGTGCGCACCCTGGCCTCGCTGCTGGTCATGATCGCCGGCGGCGCGCTGGCCTTCTTCATGATCCACGCCCCCTCGTTCGCCCGCACCACCCTTTCGGGCGTGGTGCTCGGCCTGTCGGTCTCGGCCATGCACTATCTCGGCATGTTCGCCTACAGCGTCGACGGCTTCGTGCAGTGGGACCCGACCTATGTGGTGCTGTCGGTCGTCGCCGCGCTCGGCTTCGGCATCGTCTTCGCCCATGCGGTGGCGGCCGGCCATCGCTGGATCGCGCTCGCCGCGTTCACCTCCAGCGTGGTCACGCTGCACTTCACCGGCATGGCGGCGGTCACGGTGACGGCGCTGGCGCCGGCGGGGGCCGGGGCCACGGGCGGCACCGAAGGGCTGGCGGTCGCGGTCACCGGCGGCCTGCTGCTGCTGCTCGGCACCGGCGTCGCGAGCTATCTGATCGATTCCGACGTCACCGAGCAGAACGTCGACACGCTGCGCCGGCTGGCGCTGAGCGACGGGCTGACGGGCCTGCCCAACCGCACCCATTTCGTCGGCCGGCTCGATGCCGAGCTCGCGCGCGCGAGCGCGCAGGCGGGCAAGCTCGCCGTCGCCATCATCGACCTCGACAAGTTCAAGGAGGTCAACGACCTCTACGGCCACGACGCCGGCGATTCGGTGCTGCGCATCGTCGCCGGGCGCTTTTCCGCGATGCTGCAGGAGGGCGAGCTGATCGCCCGTATGGGCGGCGACGAGTTCGCCGCCGTGAAGCGCTTCTCGGCCGACGAGGAGGTCAAGGAGTTCGGCGTGCGGCTGGAGGAGGCGCTGTTCGAGCCGATCAGGCTCGGCGAGAGCGACATTCTCGGCGGCGGCAGCATCGGCCTGTCCATCTATCCCGAAGATGGCGACACCAGCGCCCGGCTGGTCGGCAATGCCGACCTCGCCATGTACCGCGCCAAGTCCGACGTCACCCGCGCGGTCTGCTACTACGACGCCACCATGGACGAGGCGGCCCGCGCGCGGCGCGACCTCGCGGCCGAGATGCGGACCTCGCTGGAGGAAGGCCATTTCGCCCTGCACTACCAGGTGCAGACCGATTTCGAGCGCGGCGAGATCATCGGCTACGAGGCGCTGCTGCGCTGGAACCACCCCACGCGCGGCCTGATCGAGCCGACCGAATTCGTGCCGCTGGCGGAGGAGACCGGCCTCATCCTGCCGCTCGGCGAATGGGTGCTGCGCAGCGCCTGCGCGGAAGCGGCGCGCTGGGACCCGCGCATGTCGATCGCGGTCAACATCTCCGCGGTCCAGCTCGGCCATATCGACCTGCCGCGCCTCGTCGCCGAGGTGCTGCGCGACACCGGGCTCGCCCCGGCGCGGCTGGAGCTCGAGATCACCGAGACCGCGATCATCCGCAACCGCTCCAAGGCGCTGCGGGCGATGGAGGGCATCCGCGCGCTCGGCGTGACGGTGGCCATCGACGATTTCGGCACCGGCTATTCCTCGCTGGCGACGCTGCGCACCTTTCCGTTCGACCGCATCAAGCTCGACCGCGCCTTCATCCGCGACCTCGCCACCGACCAGCAGTCGCTCGCCATCATGCGCGCGGTGCTCGCGCTCGGCCGCAGCCTCAACATCCGGGTGCTGGCGGAGGGGGTGGAGACGCGCGACCAGCTCGCCGTGCTGCAGGCGGAAGGCTGCACCCAGGCGCAGGGCTTCTATTTCGGCTACCCTTCCGCCCCGGCCCAGCTCGCGCCGGCGGGTGCCGGGCCGGCCGCCTCCGCTGCCGCGCCGCCAGCCGCGGCCGGCGGGTTGAATCTTGCCTTCCCCCTCCCCTTGCGCTAGGAACGGCGCGTCCGCGCGCCCTTACCTGAAGGTGGGCCGCCCGGGCGGGCCGGGGCGAGGCGAAGCGTCGCCCCTGTAGGAGGTAGCCCGCCGCGCCGTCGACCGGTCGCTCGGACGTGAGAGTTTCGGCCCTCGCCAAAGGCCGTCCGCGATCCATATCAGGTGAGGCGTGCCGTCCCTGCCCTGCGCATGCCCTTGTCGGCGTGCCGGGACGGACGATCGGCCGCCGCCGGCCCGACCTTCCGCACCGGCCTCCGGGCGGTCCGGTTCGGGCCCGCCGCCTCTCCAGCTTTTCCCGCGCGTGCCGTTGATACGGCAGCGGGAGGGCAGCGGGAGGGATCGCCGGCCGATGGCGGGCAGGGGCATGTGACGGGCATCCGGTACGGCACCGCGCCGTGCCCGGCATCCACCCGCCATCCAGTATCGGAGCGTTGCGCATCGCCCGGGCGGCACCGTCCGGGATCGCCGCGTTCCGAAAGCGTCTACGCCGCCTTTTCCACGGCCACAGCGCCGGGCCCCGAGTTTCGGGGCAGCACCGGGATCGCCAGACCCGGTGCCCGTGGGAGAGGGGGCGCCCGACAACCCAACCGGCGCAATCCGTCTGGCTCAGGAGCTTATATGTCCGCAACCGAAACCGCACTTGCGTCCCGCGACGATTTCGCCGCGATGCTCGAGGAGAGCTTCTCCCACGCCGAGCCCGCCGAGGGCACGGTCGTCAAGGGCACCGTGGTCGCCATCGAGAAGGACCTCGCCATCATCGACATCGGTCTGAAGACCGAAGGCCGGGTGGCGCTGCGTGAATTTGCCGGCCCCGGCCGCGACCAGGAAATCAAGGTCGGCGACGAGGTCGAGGTCTATCTGGAGCGTGTCGAGAACGCGCTCGGCGAGGCCGTCCTCTCGCGCGACAAGGCGCGCCGCGAGGAGAGCTGGGTCCGCCTCGAGAAGGCGTTCAACGCCCAGGAGAAGGTCTCCGGCGTGATCTTCAACCAGGTCAAGGGCGGCTTCACGGTCGACCTCGACGGCGCCGTGGCGTTCCTGCCGCGCTCCCAGGTCGACATCCGTCCGATCCGCGACGTCGGCCCGCTGATGCACAACCCGCAGCCGTTCCAGATCCTCAAGATGGACCGTCGCCGCGGCAACATCGTGGTCTCGCGCCGCACGGTTCTCGAAGAGACCCGCGCCGAGCAGCGCCACGAGCTGGTGCAGAACCTCGAGGAGGGTCAGGTCATCGACGGCGTGGTCAAGAACATCACCGACTACGGTGCGTTCGTCGACCTCGGCGGCATTGACGGTCTGCTGCACGTCACCGACATCGCCTGGCGGCGCGTGAACCACCCGACCGAGGTGCTCACCATCGGCCAGACGGTCAAGGTGAAGATCATCAAGATCAACCACGAGACCCACCGCATCTCGCTCGGCATGAAGCAGCTGCTCGGCGATCCGTGGGAGGGTATCGAGGCCAAGTACCCGGTCGGCGCCCGCTTCAAGGGCCGCGTGACCAACATCACCGACTACGGCGCGTTCGTCGAGCTGGAGCCGGGGATCGAGGGCCTGATCCACGTCTCCGAGATGAGCTGGACCAAGAAGAACGTCCATCCCGGCAAGATCGTCGCCACTTCGCAGGAAGTGGAAGTCGCGATCCTCGAGGTGGATCCGGTCAAGCGCCGCATCTCGCTGGGCCTCAAGCAGACCCTGCAGAACCCGTGGGAAGCCTTCGCCGAGAAGTATCCGGCCGGCTCCACCGTGGAAGGCGAGGTCAAGAACAAGACCGAGTTCGGTCTGTTCCTGGGTCTCGACGGCGACGTCGACGGCATGGTCCATCTCTCGGACCTCGACTGGAACCGTCCGGGCGAGCAGGTCATCGACGAGTTCAAGAAGGGCGATATCGTCAAGGCGCAGGTCCTCGACGTCGACGTCGACAAGGAGCGCATCTCGCTCGGCGTGAAGCAGCTCGGCGGCGACCCCTTCGTGGATTCGGGTGAGACAGTCCGCAAGGGCGCGATCGTGACCTGCGAAGTGATCGACGTGAAGGAAGGCGGCGTCGACGTGAAGATCGTCGGCACCGACTTGACCACCTTCGTCAAGCGCTCGGAACTGGCCCGCGACCGCGGCGACCAGCGTCCGGACCGCTTCGCGGTCGGCGAGAAGTTCGACGCCCGCGTCACCCTGTTCGACCGCAAGGCGCGCAAGGTGCAGGTTTCCATCAAGGCGCTCGAGATCGCCGAGGAGAAGGAAGCCGTGGCGCAGTTCGGTTCGCAGGATTCGGGCGCTTCGCTCGGCGACATCCTGGGCGCCGCGCTCAAGAAGGCGTCCGAGAAGACCGACTGACCGGAACGGCGCGGGGGCCATCCGCCCCCGCCGCCTGACGGCCCCGAAAACGCGAACGGCCGGCGTGTCACCACGCCGGCCGTTTTTCTTTAAGGCACGCGGGGGTAGCCCAACTTCAACCCAGCTCGGCCCAGCCCATCAGCTCGCGGCGCACCACCGTCTCCAGCACGTCCATGCCGGGCTCGGAATCGTTCAGGCAGTTGATGAAGTGGAACTTCTCGCCGCCATGGTGGTGGAAGATCTCGGCGTTCTCGCCGCCGATCTCCTCCAGCGTCTCCAGGCAGTCGGCGACGAAGCCGGGGGTGATCACCGCGAGGCGCTTCACGCCGGATTTCGCCAGCGCCTCCACCGTCTTGTCGGTGTAGGGCTGCAGCCACTCGGCCTTGCCGAAGCGCGACTGGAAGGTGACGCGCAGCTTCTCCTCCGGCCAGCCCAGCCGCGCGCGCAGCAGCCGCGCGGTCTTGTGGCAGAAGCACTGGTAGGGGTCGCCCTTGTCGAAATAGTCCTTAGGAATGCCGTGGAAAGAGGCCAGCACCAGCTCCGGCTCCCAGTCGAGCGCGCCGAGCGAGGTCTCGATCGAGTTCGCCAGCGCGTCGATATAGGCCGGCTCGTCCGGCCAGGGCGGGGCGACGCGCAGCACCGGCTGCCAGCGCATCTTCTTCAGCGCGTCGAAGGCGGCGTCGCACACCGTCGCCGAGGTGGCGGCGGCGTATTGAGGATAGAGCGGCACCAGCAGGATGCGCTCGCAGCCGGCCTTCTGCAGCGCCTCGATGCGCGAGGCGATGGAGGGGTTGCCGTAGCGCATCGCCCAGTCGAAGACGAGCCGCGGGTCCCGCCCCGACAGCCGCGCGGCGAGCTTTTCCGACTGCGCGCGGGTGATGGTGCGCAGCGGCCCCTCGTCGCGCTCCTTGTTCCAGATCGTCGCGTAGTCGCGGCCCTTGGCCTGCGGGCGCTTCGACAGGATGACGACGTTGAGCAGGAACCACCACAGCGCGCGGTTGACCTCGATCACGCGCCGGTCGGAGAGGAACTCCTTCAGGTAGCGGCGCATCGACCAGTAGTCGGTGCCGTCCGGCGTGCCGAGATTGACGATGAGCACGCCGATCTTCCCGAACGCGACCGGCGGGTGGCCTTCCGGCAGCGCGGCCGGGCTGCCCGCCGTCTGCGGCATGGGAACGGGCCTGTTCATCGCCAACACCTCACCTTCGCGCCGGAACCTCGGCTGCCGAGCTTATAGGGCAAATCCGCCGGGCTGCCATCACGCCCGCCGGGACGCGTCAGCGCACCCGGCGGGCGGGATCGTCCCGGCCCGCGCGCCTCAGGGCCGCGGGGGAATGTTCAGCCCGCGCTCGACCGCCGGCCGGGCGAGGCCGCGCTCCAGCCAGGCCGGCACGTTCTTCAGCTCGTCATAGGCGACGAGCTCGCCCGCGCCATAGAAGCCGACGAGGTTGCGCACCCAGCCCAGGCAGGCGATGTCGGCGATGGTGTAGTCCGCGCCCATGATCCATTCGCGCCCGGCGAGCCGGTCCTCCAGCACCCGGATCAGCCGCGCGCTCTCGGTGGCGTAGCGCTCGCGCGGGCGCTTGTCCTCATAGGCGGCGCCGGCGAATTTGTGGAAGAAGCCGAGCTGGCCGAACATCGGGCCGAGGCCGGCCATCTGCCACATCACCCATTCGATGGTCTGGTAGCGCGCGGCCGGGTCCTGCGGCAGGAACTTGCCGGTCTTCTCGGCGAGATAGATCAGGATGGCGCCGGATTCGAACAGGCCGATCGGCTTTCCGCCCGGCCCGTCCGGATCGAGGATGGCGGGGATCTTGCCGTTCGGGTTCAGCGAGAGGAACTCCGGCGTCCAGCTCTCATTGGCGCCGATGTTGATGCTGTGCGCCTCGTAGGGCAGGCCGGTCTCCTCCAGCATGATCGAGACCTTCACGCCGTTCGGCGTCGGAAACGAATAGAGCTGGAGCTTGTCGGGATGCTGGGCGGGCCAGCGGGCGGCGATCGGGAAGGAGGAGAGATCGGGCAAGGCGGGGCTCCGGCAGGCGGGGAATCCGGCTGCGGCGGGTGCCGCAGTCGCCCTATAGCTAGGCGCGGGGGGCGCGAGATGCCATGGTTGCCCGGCGCATATGGCGACCGGGGACGCAAATGGACGCGGGCGGGTCGGGTCTCGGACTTGGTATCGTCGGCTGCGGCCAGCTCGGCGGCGCCATCGCAGGAGCGCTGCTGCGCGCTGACGTCGTCGCCCCCGGCGAGCTGTGGATCTGCAACCGCAGCGGCCCGGCAGGCGAGCTCGCCGTCCATGAGGGCGTGCACTGGACCCGCGACCCGCAGGAGCTGGCCGCGCGGTGCGCAAGCGTCCTGCTGGCGCTGCCCCCGGCGGCGGGCCGGCTGCTGCGCCTCGAGGCGCCGGACCGGCTCGTCGTCTCGGTCATGGCCGGCATCGACACCGGGCAGCTTCGCGCCATCGGCAATTCCGCCCGGGTGGTGCGGGCGATCTCCAATCCCGCGGCCGCGATCGGCCTCGCCTATTCGCCCTGGTTCGCCCCGGGCGGCCTGTCGCCGCCGGACCGGGCGACGGTGCTGCGCCTGTTCGAGGCCTGCGGCACCACCGACGAGGTGCCGGCGGAATCGCAGATCGACTGCTTCACCGCCCTCACCGGTCCCGTGCCCGGCTTCGTCGCCTATTTCGCCGAGTGCATGCAGGCCTATGCGCAGGGGCAGGGCGTCGAGCCCGACGTGGCGGCGCGCGGGGTCAGGCAGCTCTTCCTCGCCGCCGGGCGGATGATGGCGGCGTCGGACACGCCGCCCGCCGGCTTCGTGCAGGAGATGGTCGACTATGCCGGCACCACGGCGGCGGGGCTCGAGGCGATGCGCGCCTCGCCGCTGTCATGGCTGGTCGCCGAGGGGCTGGAGGCCGCGCGCCGGCGCTGCCTCACCATCGGCGCCGAGCCGCCGGCGCCGGACGCCTGAGGGGGCATCGCGGCGCCGAGCCCTCGCCTTACCGCACCAGTATGTTGCGGAACTGCCAGGGGTCGCTCTCGTCGATGTCCTCGGCGAAGAAGCCGGGGCGGTCGTCGAGCGGCGTCCAGTCGGTGTAGTAGCCCTTCACCGGGCCGAGATAGGGGCGCTGCACCTCGAGGCAGCGCCGGTAGTCCATCTCGTCGGCCTCGACGATGCCCGCCTCCGGGTTCTCCAGCGCCCACACCATGCCGGCCAGCACGGCGGAGCTCACCTGCAGCCCGGTGGCGTTCTGGTAGGGGGCGAGGTCGCGCGTCTCCTCGATGGTGAGCTGCGAGCCGTACCAGTAGGCGTTCTTGGCGTGGCCGTAGAGCAGCACGCCGAGCTCGTCCGCCCCGTCGACGATCTCGTGCTCATCGAGGATCTTCCAGTCCTCCTGCACCTTGCCGGCGGCGCCGAACATCTCGTGCATCGACAGCACCGCGTCATTGGCCGGGTGGTAGGCGTAGTGGCAGGTCGGGCGGTAGACCACGTCGCCGCCCTCGCGCAGGGTGAAGAAGTCGGCGATCGAGATCGATTCATTGTGGGTGACGAGGAAGCCGTATTGCGGCCCCGGCGTCGGGCACCAGCTGCGCACGCGGGTGTTGGCGCCCGGCTGCAGCAGGTAGATCGCCGCCCCGCAGCCCTGATCGTGCGAGCGGGCATTGTCCGGCATCCAGCTCTCATGCGTGCCCCAGCCGAGCTCGGCCGGCTGCAGCCCCTCGGAGACGAAGCCGTCCACCGACCAGGTGTTGATGAACATGCCCATCGGCTTGGGGTCGCGCGCGCGCTGGGTGTCGCGCTCGGCGATGTGGATGCCCTTCACGCCGACCTGCTGCATCAGCTTCGCCCAGCCCTCGCGGGTGGTCGGCTCCTCGAAGGCGAGGCCGGTTTCAGTGGCGATGTCGACCAGCGCCTGCTTCACGAACCAGGACACCATGCCCGGATTGGCACCGCAGCAGGCGACCGCCGTCGGGCCGCCGGGGCGCGAACGCTTGGCGTTCAGTAAAGTCTCCCGGAGCGCATAGTTGGTGCGATCCGCCGGGCCGGCGTCCTTGTCGAAATAGAAGCCCAACCAGGGCTCGACCACCGTGTCGACATAGAGCGCGCCGAGCTCGCGGGCGAGCTCCATGATGGCGACCGAGGAGGTGTCGACCGAGAGGTTGATGACGAAGCCGCGCCCGCCGGTCGTCAGCAGCGGGGTCAGGACCTCGCGATAATTGTCCTTGGTCACGGCCTGCTTCAGAAAGGTAACGCCGCGCTCGTCGAGCAGTGCGCGATCGTCATCCACGGGATCGATTACGGTGAGCCGGTCCTTGTCGAAGTCGAAATGCCTCTCGAGCAGGGGCAATGTGCCGCGACCGATCGAGCCGAAGCCGATCATCACGATGGGACCTTCGATTTTTCCGTAAACCGGCCATACCGACATTCTTGGGAAACCTCCGTGGGGTGTCATGTTGCTGGGGGGCGCACCATGGGGATCCCAGCCTGCCGCGTCAATGGTGACGCCGGTTTGACGGTGCCTTCGGAGGTATTTGGAGAATGCGCCGCGCGGCGTATGGCCGGCGAGCGCCGGCGCTCAGTCGGCCGAGAGGATGTGGTTGCGCACCAGCGGATAGACCTGACCGCGCCAGCGCCGGCCGCTGAACACGCCGTAATGGCCGACGCCGGGCTGGAGATGGTGGCGCTTGCGGTGCGGGCGCAGGCTGGCGCAGATGTCCTGTGCCGCAACGGTCTGGCCGACCGCGCAGATGTCGTCGCGCTCGCCTTCCACCGTCAGCAGCGAGGTGCGGCGGATGGCGCGGAAGTCGAGCGTCTCGCCCTCATAGGTCAGCACGCCGCGCGGCAGATCGTAGTCCTGGAAGACCTTGCGGATCGTCTCCAGGTAGAAGTCGGCGTCGAGATCGAGCACCGCGAAATATTCGTCGTAGAAATTCTTGGCCGTGCTCGCCTTGTCGTGCTGGCCCATGGCGAGGTTCTCGAACATCTCGACATGCGCCTTCACGTGGCGGTCGAAATTCATCGCCATGAAGGCGCCGACCTGCACGAAACCGGGATAGACCCGCCGCCCCACGCCCCGGAAGCCGGGCGGGACGGTGGAGATGAGGTTCTGCTCGAACCAGTCCAGCGGCTTCGAGGTCGCGAGCTCGTTCACCTTGGTCGGGCTGACGCGGCAGTCGACGGGGCCGGCCATCAGGGTGATGGAATGGGGCGTCGCCGGATTGTCGCGCTGTGCCATGGCGGCGGTGGCGGCGAGCACCTGCACGCAGGGCTGGCACACGGCGAGCGCGTGCGCGCCCGGGCCGATCGCCTCCAGGAAGCGGATCAGATGAGTGACGTAGTCGTCGAAGCCGAAGCGCCCGGCCGCCAGCGGCACGTCGCGCGCATTGGCCCAGTCGGTGATGTAGACGTCGTTCTCCGGCAGCAGCGTCTTCACCGTGTCGAGCAGCAGCGTCGCGAAATGGCCCGACAGCGGCGCCACCACGAGGATGCGCGGCTGCGGCTGGTCTATGTCCTTGCGGAAATGCAGCAGCGTGCCGAAGGGCAGGTCGAGCGCGGATTCCTCCACCACCTCGACCTCGCGATTGCCGACCGTGACGCTCTCGATGCCGAAGGAGGGCCGGCTGTGGCTCAGCCCGGCGCGCTCGATCATCTCGAAGCCGGCGGAGACGTTGCGCAGGAACGCGGTCTCGCCGAAACCGTCCATCACCGTCGCAAGCACCCGGCGCGACAGGCGCGCGGCGGTGCGCATCGGGTCGAGAAGGTCGGCTTGAGCCTGATAGGCGGCATAGATCATACGCGGCGGCTCATCCGGCGGTTCGGGCGGCGGTGCCCCATGCTGCAGCGGCGGGTCGGCGTGGCGGCAGCTGGCTGGCGACAGTTAACGGGCGACAGTCGGCTGGCGACACGCAGCAGGTCAGGTTAAGTCGCCCGCCACCGTCACGCCAGTGAAATTGTGCGACGCGAAGGATAGGCCGCCGGGCGCGGCGCCGGGGGCATGGCCGCGCCTTCGGATCGGGAATGGCACGAATAGTGTTTGCCCCTGCCGGGCTCTTCATCATCGCCCGATCCAGACAGGACGTTCGACCCATGCGCGCCCCGACCTCCCGATCCAAATCCGCGTCCGGTCCGGGGACCAAGGCCGCCGCGACCGCCCGCGCCGCCAAGACGACGGTGCCCAAGGCGGCGACGCCCGAGCCTGCCACGGCCAAACCCGCGCCGGGCAAGCCGAAGTCGAGCAAATCCGCCGCCAAACCTTCCGTGGCCAAGCCCTCCGGGACCAAGCCGGTCGCCAGCAAACCGCTCAAGACCAAGCCCTCCGCGAGCAAGCCCGCCACCGGTCCCGCGCCTGCGGCCGCGGTGCTCACGCTGAGCAGCAAGAACTATTCCTCCTGGTCGCTGCGCGGCTTCCTGATGTGCCGGATGGCGGGGCTCGATTTCGAGGAGGCGAAGGTCTCGGCCGACGATCCCGACATCCGCGCCGAACTGCTGCTGCAGTCCTCGTCCTTCCTGGTCCCGCGCCTCGACCATGACGGGATGCGGATCTGGGACACGCTGGCCATCGGCGAATACCTGCACGAACGCGCGCCAGAGGCCGGGCTTTTGCCCAAGGAACGCGCAGCGCGCGCGCATTGCCGCTCCATCTGCGGCGAGATGCATTCCGGCTTCGCCAATCTGCGCTCGGCGCTGCCGATGAACGTCAAGGTCCGCCATCCCGGCTTCAAGGTGTGGACCGGGGCGCAGGCCGATATCGAGCGCATCCTCACCATCTGGCGCGGCTGCCTGAAGGCCTATGGCGGGCCCTATCTGTTCGGCGCCGCGCCGACCATGGCGGATGCGATGTACGCGCCGGTGTGCTCGCGCTTCACCACCTACGACGTCGAGCTCGACGCGCCGACGGCCGCCTATTGCAAGGCGATCCTCGCCCTGCCGGCGATGAAGGAATGGACCAAGGCGGCGCTCGAGGAGCCGGACGAGATGGAGGAGCTCGACGTCGAGTTCTGAGCGGCGCCCGCGCAGACCGCGGGAGACTGCCGGCGCCGGGGGGCGTGCGGCTGGCGCCGTCCCCCCAAACGAAACGGGGCGCCCGAAGGCGCCCCGCTCGATTGTTCCGTAAGGCCTCTGCCGCTCACTCGGCGGCGCCGGCCTCGGTTTCCTTCTCGGCCTTGTTCTTGGCCTCGAGGTCCTCGCCGGTCTCCTGGTCGACGACCTTCATCGACAGGCGGGTCTTGCCGCGCTCGTCGAAGCCGAGCAGCTTCACCTTCACCTTGTCGCCTTCCTTGACGACGTCGGAGGGCTTGGCCACCCGCTCCTTGGCGAGCTGGGAGACGTGGACGAGGCCGTCCTTGGCACCGAAGAAGTTCACGAAGGCGCCGAAGTCGACCACCTTCACCACCGTGCCGTCATAGATCTGGCCGACCTCCGGCTCGGAGGCGATGGACTTGATCCAGTTCAGCGCGGCCTTGATCGAATCGCCCGAGGCGGAGGCCACCTTCACGGTGCCGTCGTCCTCGATGTTGATCTTGGCGCCGGTCTTCTCGACGATCTCGCGGATCACCTTGCCGCCCGAGCCGATCACTTCGCGGATCTTGTCGACCGGGATCTGGATCACCTCGATGCGCGGGGCGTGCTCGCCGAGCTCGGCGCGGGCGCCGGTCAGCGCCTTGGCCATCTCGCCGAGGATGTGCGCGCGGCCGTCCTTCGCCTGGGCGAGGGCGACCTTCATGATCTCCTCGGTGATGCCGGCGATCTTGATGTCCATCTGCAGGGCGGTGACGCCCTTCTCGGTGCCGGCCACCTTGAAGTCCATGTCGCCGAGATGATCCTCGTCGCCGAGGATGTCGGACAGCACGGCGAACTTCTCACCTTCGAGGATGAGGCCCATGGCGATGCCCGCCACCGGACGGCGCATCGGCACGCCGGCATCCATCAGCGCCAGCGAGGTGCCGCAGACGGTCGCCATCGAGGAGGAGCCGTTCGACTCCAGGATCTCGGACACCGCGCGCAGCGTGTAGGGGAACTCGTGCGCGGGCGGCAGGATCGGGTGCACGGCGCGCCAGGCGAGCTTGCCGTGGCCGATCTCGCGGCGGCCGGGCGAGCCCATGCGGCCGGTCTCGCCGACCGAGAAGGGCGGGAAGTTGTAGTGCAGCAGGAAGCGCTCCTTGTAGGTGCCTTCCAGGCTGTCGATGAACTGCTCGTCCTCGCCGGTGCCGAGCGTGGCCACCACCAGCGCCTGCGTCTCGCCGCGGGTGAACAGCGCCGAGCCGTGGGTGCGCGGCAGCACGCCGACTTCCGCCAGGATCGGGCGGACGGTCTTGGTGTCGCGCCCGTCGATGCGCACGCCCTCGTCGAGGATGGTCCAGCGCACGATCTTGGCCTCGAGCTCCTTCAGGACCTCGGAGAGCACCTGGCCGTCGGGCACGTCCTTGCCCTCGGCGGCGAGGGCGGCGTAGTGCTCCTTGGCCTTGGCCTTGGCGGCGTCGACCGCGGCGTAGCGGTCCTGCTTGCGGGCGATCTTGTAGGCCGCGCGCATGTCAGCCTCGACCAGGCCGCGCAGCTCGCTCTCCAGCGCCGAATGGTCGGCGGCGGCGAAGTCGCGCGGCTCCTTGGCGGCCTTCTCGGCGAGGCGGATGATGGCCTCGATCACCGGCTGGAAGTGGCGGTGGCCGAACATGACCGCGCCGAGCATCACTTCCTCGGACAGCTCCTTGGCCTCGGACTCGACCATCAGCACGGCGTCGGACGTGCCGGCGACCACGAGGTCGAGCGCGGATTCCTTCACCTCGTCGGTGGTCGGGTTCAGCACGTACTCATTGTCGATGAAACCGACGCGAGCGCCGCCGATCGGGCCCATGAACGGCACGCCCGACAGGGTGAGCGCGGCCGAGGCGGCGACCATGGCGACGATGTCGGGGTCGTTCTCGAGGTCGTGCGAGAGCACGGTGACGACGACCTGGGTGTCGTTCTTGTAGCCGTCGGCGAAGAGCGGGCGGATCGGGCGGTCGATCAGGCGGGAGACCAGCGTCTCCTTCTCGCTCGGACGACCTTCGCGCTTGAAGTAGCCACCGGGAATGCGGCCGGCCGCATAGGTCTTTTCCTGGTAGTTGACGGTCAGCGGGAAGAAGTCCTGGCCGGGCTTGGGCGCCCGGGCGGAAACGGCGGTGGCGAGAACCGTGGTGTCGCCATAGGTCGCGAGCACGGCGCCATCGGCCTGGCGCGCCATGCGGCCGGTCTCGAGGACGAGCGTGCGCCCGCCCCAGTCGAGTTCCTCGCGGTGGATATCGAACATGTCTATCTCTGGCTTTCCGAAGCGGGAGCCATGGGCAAGACGGCGAGAGGCTCGGGCGGCTCTTGCGTCCCCCCTCGGGGAGCGGGGCCTCGAGCCTCCGGCGATCCTGCCATGGCGCGCCGCTTCTCATCGGTCGCGGCGAGCCCCATGCCCGCCGCTCATCAACGCGGCCGGCGCCCGGAACGGTCCGTGGCGCCGCACAGAACGAGGCGGGCCCGACGTCAGCGACGCCGGGCCCGCCGAAGCATCAGCGGCGGATGCCCAGCCGCTGGATCAGGGACTTGTAGCGCGCTTCCTCGGTCTTCTTCAGATAGTCGAGGAGGCCGCGGCGCTGGGACACCAGCTTCAGCAGACCGCGCCGGGAATGGTTGTCCTTGGCGTGGGTCTTGAAATGGCCGGTCAGGTTGGCGATGCGCTCGGTGAGGATCGCGACCTGCACTTCCGCCGAGCCGGTATCGCCCGGCTTGGTGGCGTATTCCTGGATGAGCGCCTGCTTGCGCTCGGCAGTGATCGACATCGGATGATCCTTTCGGTCTGTCAGGTGAAGGTGGCGGGCGCCTGTCGGGACGGCCGGGGGCCTGTCCGCAGGTCGTCTCGCCGGACCCGCAGTTCGGCCGGGCCGGGATGTCGTCCAGCGCGGTCGAAAGGCTGCGGCTCGCGCGGACATGAGGTCCGCAACGCGCGCGCAACATACACGAAATCGCCAGCCTGACCAGCGCCATCTCGGGGGCCCCGCGTGGCGCCCCGCATGCGGCCTTGCGAGCCGCCTGCCGCAGCGGCCGCCTCAGGCGGTTGGGACGGTGCCGCCGTCGATCACCACCTCGCTGCCGCTGATCGCGCCGGCCCGCCCGCTCGCCAGGAAGGCGATCAGGTCGGCCACCTCGCGCGGCTTTGCCGGCCGGCCGAGCGGGATGCCGCCCAGCGGGCGCATGATGATCTGCCGCCCGCCCTCATGGTCGGTGCCGGCCTCGGCGGCGAGCCGGTCGGCAAGCGCCACCGCCGCCTCGGTCTCGACCCAGCCCGGCGCCACGCGCACCACCCGCACGCCCTTCGGCGTCACCTCCTTGGACAGGCTCTTGCTGTAGGTGGCGAGCGCCGCCTTGGCCGCCGCATAGGCGGTGGTGGACTGGGGCAGCGGCAGCATGTGCTGGATCGAGGTGACGTGGACGATCACGCCCGCGCCCTGCACCAGCATCGCCGGCAGCAGCGCGCGGTCGAGCCGCACCGCCGGCATCAGGTTGAGGTTCAGCTCGGCGAGCCAGTCCGCGTCCGACAGCGCCGCGAAGCCGCCCGCCGGTGCCGAGGAGCCGCCGAGCGTGTTCACCAATATGTCGATGCCGCCGAGATGGCCGAGCGCCCGTTCGGCGACCTCGGCACAGCCCTCGGCGGTGGTGAGGTCGGCGGCGAGATAGCGGACCGGGCCCGTGCCGGGCTCGGGCACCTGGCGCGCCGTGGCCACCACCTGCGCGCCCGCTTCCGCCAGCGCCGCGACCACCGCCGCGCCCACGCCCCGCGTGCCGCCGCTGACCACCGCCCGCTTGCCCGAAAGGCCGAGATCGAAGCCCTCCACCACGCCCGCGCTCACGGGACGATTTCCAGATGGGCGATGAGGTCGCCTTCGAGCCGGAAGATGTAGCGCAGATCGACCGGGCTGCCGGGGAAGTTGCCGGCGACATGGCCGGTGACGGTGTAGCTGTCCCCCTCATGGATGAGCGCGCGCGGCTCGACCGTGTACTGGTAGCGATCCGAGGCTTCCGCCTTCCAGCGGGCGATGGCGGCGCGCCCCTTGTGTTCGCGCTTCTCGTCCCGGACCATGCCGGTCTCGGTGAAGCAGCGGGCGACGGCGTCGCCGTCGTGCCGGTCGGCGGCGAAATAGGCCGCGATCGGCGCGGGCAGCAGGAGGGTCATGGCGATTTTCCAAAGTGACGGGCGAGATGACGCGAAAGAGGAAAGCGTCTATCCCGCCACAGGAAAATCGTAGATGCGCCCGGGGTCGGCAGATGACAAGAACGCACCAAGATGTAAGCCCCTTACCCGGAAGTAAGCCTCACGCCTACACGCGCCAGACGGCGGCGAGCGGCATAGAGGAGGCGCTGTCGATGCTGGAAGGGCGCTGGAAGCTCGACATCATGTTCCAGCTCTTCGGCGGCCATGTCCGGCGCTTCTCGGATCTCGAGCGCGCCATTCCCGCCGTGTCGCAGAAGATGCTGAGCCAGCAGCTCCGGCAGATGGAGCGCGACGGCATCGTCCGGCGGATCGTCCATCCGCAGGTGCCGCCGAGGGTCGACTATGAGCTGACCGACTGGGGCCAGTCGCTCTGCCCGGCGCTCGACGCGCTGCTCGGCTGGGTCGCCGCGCGCCCCGAAGCGCAGGCCTCTGAAACGAAAGAGCCCGGCTGATCGCCGGGCTCGCGTCGTCACTTCGCCGAATGGAAGATGCGTTTGGGGAAGATCTCCGCCCCTTCCGCCTCGCCGAGCGCCACCAGGCGTCCGCCGGCATTGACCGCGACCGGGCCCTCGAGGATCGGCGCGTCGCGCCCGCGCAGGATGATCGACTGGCCGCGCGCCAGCCGCGCCGCGTCGGCCGGCGAGACCTTCAGCGCCGGCAGGGTGTCGAGGCCGATCTCCACCGGCCGGAGCGCTTCGACCGGCGCCGTCTCGCCGTTCTGCGCGTGCATGGCGCGCAGCGTGTCGAGCGGCACCAGCTCCTCCTCGGCGAAGGTGCCGACCCGGGTGCGGCGCAGTGCCGAGATGTGGCCGCGCGCGCCGAGCATCCGGCCCATGTCGCGGGCCAGCGAGCGCACATAGGTGCCCTTGCCGCACTCGGCCTCGAACACCGCGTGGTCGGCGTCGGGCTGCTCGACCAGCTCCAGCGAATGGATGGTCACCGGGCGGGCGGCGAGCTCCACCGCCACGCCGTCGCGGGCGAGGTCATAGGCGCGCTCGCCATTGATCTTCAGCGCCGAATAGGCGGGCGGCACCTGCTCGATCTCGCCGCGGAAGCCGTCGAGAATGGCAAGGATCGCCGCGCGGTCCGGGCGCGTGTCGGAGGCCTCGACCGGCCGGCCCTCGCTGTCGTCGGTGTCGGTCTCGACGCCCCAGCGCACGGTGAAGCGGTAGACCTTGCGCCCGTCCATGACGAAGGGAACGGTCTTGGTCGCTTCGCCCAGCGCGATCGGCAGGCAGCCGGAGGCGAGGGGGTCGAGCGTGCCGGCGTGGCCGGCCTTCTTGGCCGAGAACAGCCATTTCACCGCCCCGACCGCCTGGGTCGAGGTCATGCCGATCGGCTTGTCGAGCAGCACCCAGCCGTCGACGTCGCGCTTCGGGCGGCGCGGGCCGCGATCCTTGCGCCCCCGCGGGCCGCGCCCGGCCTCAGCCTCGCCGCGGGAATTCTCGCCGCGAGACGTCTCGTCGGCGGGCGAGCCGGCCGGGGCCTCGACGCCGGCATCCATCGACATGTCGATGGCGGCGTCGGACGCGCGGGCGGAAACCTCGCCGGAAAGGTCCGTGGAAACGTCAGCGGAAGCCTCGGCGAGACCCTCGTTCATGGGCATGCTCATGCCTCGTCGTCCTTGCTGTGGTCGGGGGTGCTGGCGTCGGGCTCCTCGGCGTCGGGTTCCTCGGCATCGAGGTCGCGCGCCACGTCGGGCGAGCGCAGCAGCGCGTCGATCCGCGCGCCTTCCTCGAACGAGGTGTCGACGCGGAACCTGAGCTCCGGCACGTATTTCAGCTCCACCCGGCGGGCGATCTCGCCGCGCAGCGGCCGCGCATTGGTGGCCAGCGCCGCCACCGCCGCCTTGGCGTCCTTGCCGCCGAGCGGCATGACGAAGCAGGTGGCGATCTTGAGGTCCGGGCTCATGCGCACCTCGGGCACGGTGATCAGCATCCCGGTCAGCGCCGGGTCGGCCAGGTCGCCGCGCGCGAGGACGTCGGCCAGGGCGTGGCGGACGAGTTCGCCGACGCGCAACTGGCGCTGGCTCGGGCCGGCGCCCGAGCTCGCTCTGTTCTTCATAATGCACAAACCTTCATGGTCCCCGCCGCCGCAGCGCAATCGCGGGACCGCCTTCGACCGGAGCGAACGGGCTTGGACCGCTCACCCCCGCGGATATGCGCGCACAGGGCGCGAACGCTCCCCGCGTGCGGGGAGCGTCAAAGACGTCAGAGCGTGCGCTGCACGACCTCGACGCGGTAGCACTCGATGACGTCGCCGGCGCGCATGTCCTGGTAGTTCTCGAACGACATGCCGCATTCCTGGCCCGCCTGCACCACGTTGACCGCGTCCTTGAAGCGGTTGAGCGTGGCGAGCTTGCCCTCGTGGATGACGACGTTGTCGCGGATCAGGCGGACATGCTGGCCGCGCTCCACCGTGCCGTCGGTGACGATGCAGCCGGCGACCTTGCCGACCTTGGAGACGTTGAAGATCTCCTTGATCTGCGCGTTGCCGAGCATGGTCTCGCGGTTGACCGGCGCCAGCAGGCCGCCCATCGCCGCCTTCACGTCATCCACCAGGTCGTAGATGATGTTGTAGTAGCGGATCTCGATGCCGGCACGCTCGGCCGCCTCGCGGGCTTCCTTGTTGGCGCGCACGTTGAAGGCGATGATCGCGGCACCGGCCGTCTCGGCCAGCGTCACGTCGCTCTCGTTCACGCCGCCCGCGCCGGAATGGATGATGCGGGCCTGCACCTCGTCGGTGCCGAGCTTTTCCAGCGAGGCGATGATGGCCTCGACCGAGCCGGACACGTCGCCCTTGATGATGAGCGGGAATTCCTTCCGCCCGGCCGTCTTGGCTTGGCTCATCATTTGCTCGAGCGAACCGCGCACCGTGGCGGAGCGGGCAGCCGCCTTCTCGCGCTTCTGGTTCTTGCGGTAGTCGGTGATCTCGCGGGCGCGGGCTTCGTTGTCGACCACCGCGAGGCGGTCGCCCGCCTCCGGCGTGCCGTTGAAGCCGAGCACCTCGACCGGCATGGACGGCTCGGCGGAGCCGAGCTGGCTGCCCTTGTCGGAAATGAGCGCGCGCACGCGGCCCATCTCGGCGCCGGCCACTACGATGTCGCCGACATGCAGCGTCCCGCGTTCCACCAGCACGGTGGCCACCGGGCCGCGGCCGCGGTCGAGCTTGGCCTCGATCACGGTGCCCTCGGCGGCGCGGTCGGGGTTGGCCTTGAGGTCGAGCAACTCGGCCTGCAGGCTGATGAGCTCGAGCAGCTTGTCGAGATTGGTGTGGGCCTTGGCCGACACCTCCACCTCGAGCGTCTCGCCGCCCATGCTCTCGACCTGCACCTCGTACTGCAGCAGCTCGCTGCGCACCCGCTCGGGCTTCGCGTCGGGCTTGTCGATCTTGTTGATCGCCACGATCAGCGGCACCTTGGCGGCGCGCGCGTGATTGATGGCCTCGATGGTCTGGGGCATCACGCCGTCGTCGGCGGCCACCACCAGCACCACGATGTCCGTCACCTTGGCGCCGCGGGCGCGCATGGCGGTGAACGCGGCGTGGCCGGGCGTGTCGATGAAGGTGATCTTGCCGCCGAGCGGCGAGGTCACCTGATAGGCGCCGATATGCTGGGTGATGCCGCCGGCCTCGCCGGAGACCACGTTGGCCGAGCGCAGCGCGTCGAGCAGCGAGGTCTTGCCGTGGTCGACATGGCCCATGATGGTGACGACCGGCGGACGCGGCTCCATCTCCTCGGGCGCGTCCGGCGTGTCGAACAGGCCTTCCTCGACGTCGGATTCGGCGACACGGCGCACGGTGTGGCCGAGTTCCTCGGCGATGAGCTGGGCGGTGTCGGCGTCGATCACGTCGGTGATCTTCACCATCTGGCCCTGCTTCATCAGCAGGCGGATCACGTCGACCGCGCGCTCGGCCATGCGGTTGGCCAGCTCCTGGATGGAGATAGTCTCCGGGACCACGACCTCGCGGGAGATCTTTTCCTTGGCCTCAACCTGGCGATGGCCGCTCATGCGCTGGGTGCGGCGGCGGAACGAGGCCACCGAACGCTGGCGCTCCTCCTCGCCGGACTGGGCGGTCACAAGCGTGAGGCGGCCGCGGTTCTTCTCGCCGCCGGCGGGGCGGGTCGGCTTCTGCGGCGGAGTCGCGGGACGCGCGGGCGCACCGCCCGGACCGCGGCGGGCGGGACGACGCTCTTCCTCTTCCGCGTCCATCGGACCACGCGGCGTGGCGACGCGCGGCGCACCGACGGTGGTCGCGGCCGGGGCCGCGCCGGCATTCGCGGGACGCGCGGCAGCGCCCGACGACGCGGCGGCCGCGGCGGCATCCTCGCCGAAGCGCTTGCGCGCCTCCTGCTCGGACTTGCGCTTGGCTTCCTCGTCGAAGGCGCGGCGGGCGTCTTCCTCGCGCTTGCGGGCCTCGGCGGCCTCGCGCTCGACCTTCTCGCGCGCCTCGCGCTCGGCGCGGCGGCGGGCCTCTTCCTCGGCGCGCTTGCGCTCCTCGGCCTCGCGGATGCGGGCATCCTGCAGGGCGGCGGTGCGGGCGCGGGCCTCTTCCTCGGTCAGCGAGCGCAGCACCACGCCGCCCGGGCGCGGGCCCTGCGGCGCCGGACGCGGCGAGGACAGGTTGGCGTGCGGGGATGGCTGCGTGCGCAGCGGACGGCCCGACGGGCCGCTCGCGGGACGGGGGGCGGGCGCTGCAGGCTGGGCGGATGCCGGCGCGGAGGAAGGTGCGGCGTGCGCCTCGGGCTTGTCGCCCGGGCCGACCACGCGGCGCTTCACCTTCTCCACCACGACGGACTTGGACCGCCCATGGCTGAAGCTCTGGCGGACGACGCCCTGCTCGACAGGTCGCTTGAGCGTGAGGGTCTTGCCCCCCTGACCACCTTGGCCAGCGCCCATCGTCTTCTCGCCCGGGTTCTTCGTATCGGTCATTCGGTATCCGTTCCTCGGCATCCCGACATCGTATCGGGATGCGTATATCCGTCCGCCAGCCTGCTCAAGGAGCGCGCCAGCCTTCGAGCCTTCTCACACGCGCGAGAAACCCCGCGCTCGTCGGATGCGCGAGCAGCGCAGCATGTACCACATTTGCCCGCCCGAGCGCCAAGTCCAATTGCACGCCCGGCAGGCTGTCGATCCGGGCGATCTCCCGCCCGGTCAGCGCAAGCGCCTTTCGGGCCCGCGCGTCGATCTTGGCGACGCCGTCCGCCCCGGCCTCGCGCGAATGCACGAGCACGTGGACGGGGGCGCCCTTGCGTTCGGTGTCGAGAGCCTCGACGACCTTCATGAAGCCCGTCACCACCTGCCCCGCCTTGTTGGCGAGGCCGAGGGCGGCGAGCGCATCCTTCTCCAGGAGCTGTTCCACCAGCTCCGGCAGCGCCGGGTCGGTGCGCCCCTTGCCCTTGAAGGCGCGGCCGAAGGCCTTGCGCTTCAGGGCCTCGGCGAGCGCGCCGCGGCTGGCGCCGACCCAGGCGCCGCGCCCGGGCAGGCGGCCGGCGATGTCCGGCACCACCCGTCCGTCGGGCGCCACCACGAAGCGCAGCATCTCGGCCACCGGGCGAACCGTGCGGCTGGCGATGCACTGCCTCTCCGGCACGCGCCGCACCGAGGCCGGCCCGGCATCGGTCTCGTCCTCGGGCGAGGCGGCGTCCCCGGCCGGGCGGTCGGCAGCGGCCTCCGGCGCGGAGCACGCGACGCCGGCCGCGACCGCGGTCTCGCCCGCCGCCGCGTCGTTCGCCATGCCCGTCGGCCCCGCCTCGTCCCGCACCTTCACCCGGTTCCCGTTTCCTGTCCGCCCCGGGCGGCCATCAGGCCGCCCGTTCTTACGTCCCATTCTGCGGCCGTGAGGCCACCCGTTCTTACGTCACTCTTGCGGCCGTAAGGCCGCCCGTTCCTGCAGTCAGCTTCGGGCGGCCACGCGGCCGCCCGATCCTATCATCCGCTCCGGCGGCCGCGGGGCCGTCCGTACGTGCCGGACGCCTCAGCTCTGGCTTTCGCCTTCGGCCTCGGCCTCGCCCTCCGTCTCGTCCGCCGCCAGTTCGGCAGCGTCGATCCAGCCGGCCTTGACGCGGGCCTGCATGATCATGGCCTCGGCCTCCTCGCGGGAGAGGTTGAACCCCTCCAGCGCGCCGGGCGTGCGCACCACTTCGCCGTCCTTGCGCTCGGTCCAGCCGATCAGGTCGTCGGTGGCGCAGCCGGCGAGGTCCTCGACCGACTTGATGTCGTTCTCGCCGAACGCCACCAGCATGGCCGACGTCACGCCGGGCACCTCGCGCACATCGTCCTCGACGCCGAGCTCGCGGCGGCGCGCGTCGAGGTCGGCCTCGACCTGGGCCAGGTGGCCCAGCGCGCGGTTCTGCAGCTCCTGCGCCGTGTCCTCGTCGAAGCCCTCGATGCTCGCGAGCTCGGACAGCGGCACATAGGCCAGTTCTTCCAGCGTCGCGAAGCCCTCGGAGGCGAGGAGCTGGCCCATCATCTCGTCGAGGTCGAGCGCCTCGGCGAACATCTTGGAGCGCTCGGCGAATTCCTTCTGGCGCCGCTCGCTCTCCTCGGCCTCGGTGAGGATGTCGATGTCCCAGCCGGTGAGCTGGGAGGCGAGACGCACATTCTGGCCGCGCCGCCCGATCGCCAGGCTTAGTTGGGCATCCGGGACCACGACTTCAATACGCTCGCGGTCCTCGTCGAGCACCACCTTGACCACTTCGGCCGGGGCGAGCGCGTTGACGATGAAGGTCGCGAAGTCCGGCGACCACGGAATGATGTCGATCTTCTCGCCCTGCAGCTCGTTCACCACCGCCTGCACGCGCGAGCCGCGCATGCCCACGCACGCGCCGACCGGGTCGACCGAGGAATCGCGCGAGGTGACGGCGATCTTGGCGCGCGAGCCGGGGTCGCGGGCGACCGCCTTGATCTCGACGATGCCGTCATAGATCTCCGGCACTTCCTGCGCGAACAGCTTCGCCATGAACTGGGGATGGGTGCGCGAGAGGAAGATCTGCGGCCCGCGCGGCTCGCGGCGCACGTCGTAGACATAGGCGCGGATGCGGTCGCCGACCTTGAACACCTCGCGCGGCAGCAACTCGTCGCGGCGCAGCGAGGCCTCGCCCCGGCCGAGATCGACCACCACGTTGCCGTATTCGACGCGCTTGACCGCGCCGTTGATGATCTCGCCGATGCGATCCTTGTACTCGTCATACTGCCGGTCGCGCTCGGCCTCGCGCACTTTCTGCACGATCACCTGCTTGGCCGACTGGGCGGCGATGCGGCCGAAATCGAACGGGGGCAGCGTGTCGGCGATCGAATCGCCCACCTGCGCCGCCGGGTTCAGCCGGCGCGCGCCGGTGATGTCGATCTCGGTGGCCGGGTTCTCGACCTGGTCGACCACCAGCAGATGCCGCGCGAGGCGAAGCTCGCCGGTGCGCGCGTTGATCTCGGCATGGATGTCAGTCTCGGCGCCATAGCGCGAGCGCGCCGCCTTGGCGATCGCGTCCTCCATGGCGGCGATGACGATGCCCCGGTCGATCGATTTCTCCCGCGCGACCGCATCGGCGATCTGCAAGAGTTCGAGCCGGTTGGCGCTGACCACGGCCATCAGTGCATCTCCTTCGCAGTGGACCCGTTCACAGGGATTTGCGTTTGGCGTTGGATTTCTTGCCCGGCTTGGCGGCACCCTTGGGCTTCAGCATCGCCTTGGCCTTCGGCTTGCCGCGAACCGGCATCTTCTTCGGCGGCAGGATGCGCACGGCGACGTCGTCGCCCTCGCCTTCGCTCCCGTCCTCGTCCTCGCCCGGCGTGTCGCCGAGGTCGGCGGTGTCGATGTCGTCCTCGTCGATCCCCGCGCCCTCGCGCAGCGCCTTGTCGCGCCGCAGCGCCTCGCGGATCAGCGCGTCGGTCATGACGAGCCGCGCGTCGCCGATGTCGGCGATCGGCAGGCGGGCCGTGTCCGGCGTGTCGGCGGGCACGTCGCGCAGGCGGATCAGTGCCTCGCCGTTCTCGGCGCCGAGCAGGATGCCGCGGAAGCGCTTGCGCCCCTCGACCGGCACCGCCATCTCGACCTTCACGTCATGGCCGGACCAGCGCTCGAAATCGGAGATCCGCACCAGCGGCCGGTCGATGCCCGGCGACGACATTTCGAGGTTGTAGGTGCCCGAGATCGGGTCCTCAACGTCGAGCACCGGCGAGATGGCGCGGCTCGCCGCCTCGCATTCCTCGATGCCGAAGCTGCCGTCGGGCCGCTCGGCCATGATCTGCAGCGTGAGGTACTCGCCGCCCGAGATCCGCACCCGCACCAGCCGGAAGCCGAGCCCCTGCAGCACCGGCGCCACGATCGCGGCGACGCGCGCGGCGGGTCCGGATTCGGTCACCAGCCGCGGTTCGTCGAGACGCGGGGCGCCGTCCTCCGCCGGGAGGCCGGTCTGCGCGGGGTGGGTCTGCTGTTCGCTCATTCGTCCTCGTCCGGACCGAACGGGTGCGCAATGCAAAAAGAGCGGGTCCCGGCGGCGGAACCCACTCTCAACCGACCGTTCAGTCGCTAGAGATATTTGGATGACCAAGGCTTATACAGGCAAACCGCCCCGTGGTGCAAGCTCGCCCTCGCCGCGCCGCCACAGGAGCGTCGGCGAGGAGAGGGTTAGCGGTCCGGGGCACTGAAACCCGAAGGTCCCTCATCCGCGCCCTTTCCGGCACCCTCCGCCGGCTTGCCGGTCGCCGGCCACCGGCGCATAAGCGCACCATGTCCGGTCCCGCCCAATCCCGCCTCCCCCCGCCCCCCGCCGCCGCCGGGCTGCGCGAGCGCGCGCCCGCCAAGGTGAACCTGACGCTGCGGGTGGTCGGCCGGCGCGCCGACGGCTATCACGAGTTGGCGAGCGTCGTCGGTTTCGCTGGCACCGGCGACCGGCTGGAGCTCGAGCCCGGGCCGGAGCTCGCCCTGGTGCTGCGCGGGCCGGGCGGTGCGGCGCTGGCGGGCGAGGGCGACAATCTGGTGCTGCGCGCCGCGCGCGAGCTCGCCGCCCGCGTGCCGGGGCTGACCGCCGGCCGCTTCGTGCTCGACAAGCGCCTGCCGGTGGCGGCGGGCATCGGCGGCGGCTCGGCGGACGCGGCGGCGGCGCTGCGCCTGCTGGCGCGCGCCAACGTCCTTGCCCCCGACGATCCGCGCCTCGCCGCCGCCGCGCTCGCCACCGGCTCCGACGTGCCGGTCTGCCTCGCCGGCGTCGGCGCGCTGATGGCCGGGCGCGGGGAGCGCGTCACCCCGCTCGCCCTGCCGCGCTTCGGCATGGTGCTGGTCAATCCGCGCGTCCCGGTGGCGACGGGCGCGGTGTTCGCCGCGCTCGGCCTCGCCCCCGGCGCGCACCGGCCCGCGCCGGCGGTGCCGGCCGCCTTTGCCGGGCGAGACGAGGCGCTCGCCTTCCTGCGCGGCGAGCCGAACGACCTCGAAGAGCCCGCGCGCCGGCTGGCGCCGGTGCTGGCCGAGGTCGAGGCGGCGCTGCAGGCGAGCGAGGAGGTGCGGCTGGTGCGCATGTCGGGTTCGGGCGCGACCATGTTCGCGCTCTATGACGATTGCCGCGCCGCCGCCCGCGCGGCGAGGCGGGTCGCCGCCGGCCGTCCCGGCTGGTGGGTGAAGTCCACCGTGCTCGGCTGAGGCGCGGCGATGCACACCGCCTTCTTGTTCCTCGCCGCGGCGCTGTTCGAGATCGCCGGCTGCTTCGCCTTCTGGGCGGTGCTGCGCAGCGGGGCGTCGGCGCTCTGGCTGGCGCCGGGCCTCGCCAGCCTCGTCGCCTTCGCAGCCGTGCTGACCCAGGTCGACGCCAGCGCGGCCGGGCGCGCCTTCGCCGCCTATGGCGGGGTCTATGTCGCCGCCTCGCTGGTCTGGCTGTGGACGGTGGAGGGGCTGCGCCCCGATCGCTGGGACCTGCTCGGCGGGGCGGTCTGCCTCGCCGGGGCGGCGATCATCGTGTTCGGCCCGCGCGGCTGAGCCGTTCCGGCCCGGCGCGCCTTAACGCCATCCGCGCTTCCGCAGACGCTCAGCGCGCCCGCGAGATGCAGAACTCCACCGTGTCGAGCAGCGCCTGCTTGGCCGGCCCGTCCGGGAACAGCCCCAGCGCGTCCTTGGCGATGGCGCCGTAATGGCGCGCGCGCTCGACCGTGGCGGCGATCGACTGGTGCGCGGCGAGAAGCTCCATGGCGTGTTCGAGGTCGCCCTCGCCGACCTCGCCCTGCTCCAGGCAGCGCCGCCAGAAGCTGCGCTCCTCCTCGGTGCCGCGCCGGAAGGCGAGCAGCACCGGCAGCGTGATCTTGCCCTCGCGGAAGTCGTCGCCGACATTCTTGCCGAGCTTGGCGCCGGAGCCGCCATAGTCGAGCGCGTCGTCGATGAGCTGGAAGGCGATGCCGAGATTCATGCCGTAGCTGCGGCAGGCGGCCTGCTCGGTCTTCGGCCGGTTGCCGAGCACCGGGCCGACCTCGCAGGCGGCGGCGAACAGCTCGGCGGTCTTGCCACGGATCACGGCGAGGTACTCGTCCTCGCTGGTGGCGGTGTTCTTCGCTGCGGCGAGCTGGGCCACCTCGCCCTCGGCGATCACCACCGCGGCGGAGGAGAGGATGTCGAGCGCCTGCATCGAGCCGACCTCGATCATCATGCGGAACGCCTGGCCGAGCAGGAAGTCGCCCACCAGCACGCTCGCCTCGTTGCCCCACAGCATGCGGGCGGCGAGCTTGCCGCGGCGCATCTCGCTGTCGTCCACCACGTCGTCATGCAGCAGCGTCGCCGTGTGCATGAACTCGACCGAGGCGGCGAGCTTGATGTCGCCCTCGCCCCTGTAGCCGGACAGGTCGGCGGTCGCGAGGGTGAGCATCGGGCGCAGCCGCTTGCCGCCCGAGGAGATGAGATGGGTCGCGACCTCCGGGATCATGGTCACGTCGGAGCCCGTGCGCGACAGGATCAGGGCGTTGACGCGATCCATGTCGGAGCGGACAAGGGAGACGATACCCTCGAGCGACGGCTCGGCGGCGATGTCCGCGGCGGGATCGAAGGGAAGTACAACGGCCACTTGCAGGTTCCGTATCTGACAATGCCGCTGCACCATAAGAAGCTGGTGGTACGTACGGCAAGAGCGGATTAGAACGGAAAAATAGTATGAATTTCCCACCTTACCGCTCGCCGGCGCCGGTCGCGGTGCCCGGCAATCCCTCGAAAGAGGTAGTCGGGGATGCCACTTCCGGCGGATGGCGCATGCACATACGTTGTATGCCAAGGGTTGCGGCCGCTTCCCCTGCCGCGCGCGCCGCTGTTCCCCCCGCCGCGCCGGCGCGAGGATGAGCCATGCACGAACTGCTTCGCACCAATGACGTGGTCCTGCTCTCGGCGATCGGGGCGCTGCTCGACAGCGCGCGCATCGGCCACATCGTGCTGGACCAGCACATGAGCGTGATGGAAGGCTCGATCGGCCTGCTGCCGCGCCGCCTGCTGGTGGAGGACGAGATGGTCGAGCGCGCCCGCGCCCTGCTGCGCGAGGCCGGCTTCGGCGCCGCGCTCGCCAGCGAGTGAGCGGGCCGGCGATGGACGAAGGGGCCGAGGACAATCGGGCCATGGACGAAAGGGCGATGAACGATCAGGGCGAAGCGATCACCGATGACGGGCTGATCGGCGGGCGGCTGCGCCTGCTGCAGCCCGCGCGCGGCCACCGCGCCGGCCATGACGCGGTGCTGCTCGCCGCCAGCGTGCCGGAGAGCGCGCGCCGCGCGGTCGATCTCGGCGCCGGGGTCGGCACGGCGGGCCTCGCCGTGGCGCTGCGCCTGCCGCAGGCCGGGATCACGCTGGTGGAGATCGACCCGGCCCTCGCCGAACTCGCCGCCCGCAACGCGGCGCGCCAGCAGCCCGATATGGCCGGCCGGGTGCGCGTGGTGGCGGCCGATGTCGCCCTGCTCGCCCGCCCCGCTGGCCCGGCCGAGCCCGCGCCGGCCGGCGCCGATTTGGTGCTGATGAACCCGCCCTTCAACGATCCCGCCCGCCACCGCCGCTCGCCCAGCGCGGGGCGGGCCCGCGCCCACAGCGCGGAGGACGGCGAGCTCGAGATCTGGCTGCGCGCTGCTGACCGGCTGCTGGAGCCGGGCGGTTCGCTCCGGCTCATCCATCGGCCGGAGGCGCTCGCCACCCTGCTGGAGCTGCTCGGCCGGCGCGCCGGCGCGATCACGATCCGCCCCGTGCATCCGCGCCCCGACGCGCCGGCGATCCGGGTGCTGGTCGGCGCCGTCAAGGGCCGGCGCACCCCGCCCGCGCTGCTGCCCGCCCTCGTGCTCGCCGACGCGCAGGGCCGGCCGACGCCGCAGGCCGAGCGCGTGCTGCGCGGCGGGGAGGGGATCGGCGAAGGCTGAGCAACGCGCGCCCCGCGCCAGAGCCCGCGCAGAAACCGCGCAACACGCCGCTTGAGCAGGGCCGGCGCGCATCCTATGTGTTCCGCCATGGCCAACGCATCCGTCCTCGCCCCGCTCCGCCGCCTTCTCAATCCCATCCTGCCGGCGCGGATGCGCGCCGGCGCCGCCATCGTGCCGGTGGTCCGGCTGCACGGCGCTATCGGGCTGTCGAGCCCGCTGCGGCCCGGCCTCTCCATGTCCGCCGTCTCCAAGACGCTGGAGCGCGCCTTCGCGGTGAAGGGGGCGAAGGCGGTGGCGCTGGCGATCAACTCGCCCGGCGGTGCGCCGGCGCAGTCGCACCTCATCTACCGCCGCATCCGCGCGCTGGCGGAGGAGAAGGAGATCCCGGTCATCGGCTTCGTCGAGGACGTCGCCGCCTCGGGCGGCTACATGCTCGCCTGCGCCGCCGACGAGATCGTCGCCGATCCCTTCTCCATCGTCGGCTCGATCGGCGTGGTCAGCGCCGGCTTCGGCTTCGACCGGGTGCTGGACAAGGTCGGCGTCGACCGGCGCGTCTACACCGCCGGCACCCGCAAGGTGATGCTCGACCCGTTCCAGCCCGAGAAGCCGGAGGACGTCGAGCGCCTCAAGGCGCTGCAGAAGGAGATCCACGAGGTCTTCACCGGCCTGGTGCGCGCGCGCCGCGCCGATGTGCTGAGCGGTGACGACGACACCCTGTTCTCGGGCGAGTTCTGGTCGGCGGCGCGGGCGCAGGAGCTCGGCCTCGTCGACGCCGTCGGCGACCTGCGCACCCATCTCAGGGCGCGCTATGGCGAGAAGGTGGTGATGCCGCTGATCGAGCCGAAGAGCGGCCTGTTCGGCCGCCGCCTGCCCGGCGTGACGGCGCTCGGCGCCGCGTCCGGGGGGGCATCGGTGCAGATCGGCGCGCAGATCGGAGCCGGCGCCGCCGAAAGCCTCGTCGGCGTCGCCGAGGAACGCGCGCTGTGGGGCCGCTTCGGGCTGTGAGAGAGGCCGCCGGTCCGTGATACGGGCCGGGATCAGGAGAGTGGGAAGGAAGGCCAGGAGATGCCGCCGGTCATCGTGCTTGCCCTCGGCGCCATGGGCGCCGCCGCGCTGGTGAAGCTGCTCGCCAGGGAATCGCGCCGCGTCAATGCCGAGCTCGACGCCACCCGCCGCGAGGAGGAGGCGCTGCGCGACGGCGCGCGCCCGAGCCTGCGCCGCGACCCGGCGAGCGGCGAGTACCGGCCCGGCGACCGCTGAAGCCGGTATTTCTGGAATGAATACAGGCTGCTAGCCGGCGTCTTCATTACCGCGAATTCATTTTGTGCCGCGCGCGGGCCGGGTTATCCCGTTGGCTGTCCTAACGGAGCCGCCGCATGCTTCAGAAATCCGACAGCAGCCGGGCGAGGCCCGCATCGATACACCGGCGCCGCCGGCGCTGGCCGGTGCTCATCCTGCTGGCGGCGGTTGCGGCGGGCGGCGGCTATTACTACTACACCGCGACCGCTGGCGAGCCGGCGCCGCAGTACCAGACCGCGAAGGTCGCGCTCGGCGACATCGAGACCACGGTCACCGCCATCGCCAAGATGCAGCCGAAGAACTATGTCGACGTCGGCACGCAGGTTTCCGGCCAGCTCCGCACCATCGATCCCGATGTCGGCGCGGTGGTGAAGAAGGGCGATTTGCTGGCCGAGATCGACCCCACCGTCTACCAGACCCGGGTCGCCGGCGACCGCGCCAGCCTCGACAATCTGCGCGCCCAGCTCGCCCAGGCCGACGCCCAGCTCACCCTCGACCAGCTGCGCAACGAGCGCGCCCAGGACCTGCTCGCCAAGCAGTCCGGCAGCCGCGACGCCGCCGACGCCGCCCGCGCCACCATGCAGATCAGCGCCGCCAAGATCGACGCGCTGAAGGCCCAGATCGCCCAGACCCAGGCGACGCTGGAAGGCGACCTCGCCAATCTCGGCTACACCAAGATCTACGCGCCGATGGACGGCACGGTGGTCTCGATCACCGCCCGCGAGGGCTCGACCCTGAACGCCAACCAGTCGGCGCCGATCGTGCTGCGCATCGCCGACCTGCAGACCATGACCGTCACCGCCCAGGTGGCGGAGGGCGACATCCCGAAGATCACCGTCGGCACGCCGGTCTATTTCTCCACCCTCGGCCTGCCGGACCGGCGCTGGCGCGGCGAGGTGCGCCAGATCGAGCCGACCCCGACCATCGTCAACGACGTCGTGCTCTACAACGTGCTGATCGACGTGCCCAATGAAGACCTGATGCTGATGACCGACATGACGGCACAGGTGTTCTTCCGCCTCGGCTCGGCGAAGGACGTGCCGCTGGTGCCGACCCAGGCCATCCGCCACGGGCGCGACGGCGCGGCCAGCGTGCGCGTGCTCACCCCGCGCGGGCCGGAGGAGCGCGCCATCGAGACCGGGCTCTCCAACCGCAGCGTGACGCAGGTCACCGCCGGCCTGGCGCCGGGCGACACGGTGGTCGTCGGCTCGTCGGCCGCCGCCGCGGTGCCGTCCGGCCGCCCGCGCATGCCGCCGCGGCTCTGAGGCGGGAGCAGCGGGAACGCGCCATGGACGAGACCACTTCCCGGCACCCGGCCCCTCCGCCCGCGCCCGTCGCGCAGGAGCAGCCGCACGCGGCCCCGACGGGCACCCGGCCGATCGTCGAGCTGGTCGACGTCTCGCGCATCTACCCGAACGGCGAGAGCGTGGTGCGCGCGCTCGACCGGGTGTCGCTCGCCATCCATCCCGGCGAATTCGTCGCCATCATGGGCCAGTCGGGCTCGGGCAAGTCGACGCTGATGAACATCGTCGGCTGCCTCGACCGCGCCTCGGCCGGCACCTACCGGGTCGACGGCGTCGACGTCTCCCATCTCGACGCCGACGCGCTGGCGGCGCTGCGCTGCTCGACCTTCGGCTTCGTGTTCCAGCGCTACAATCTGCTGCCGAGCCTCACCGCGGCCGAGAATGTCGAGATCCCCGCCATCTATGCCGGTGCGCCGCAGGAAGAGCGGTTCGGGCGCTCGCACGAATTGCTCGGCCGCCTCGGCCTCGGCGACCGCACCGAGCACCGGCCGAGCCAGCTCTCCGGCGGCCAGCAGCAGCGCGTCTCCATCGCCCGCGCGCTGATGAACGCCGCCCCGGTGATCCTGGCCGACGAGCCGACCGGCGCGCTCGACACCCGCAGCGGCGAGGACGTGCTGGCCCTGCTGAAGGAGCTGAACGCCGAGGGCCACACCGTCATCCTCATCACCCACGACCCGGACGTCGCCCGGCACGCGCGCCGCATCGTGCGCTTCCAGGACGGGCGCATCGTCGCCGACGAGCGGCACGAGGGGGAGCCTGCGCGCCCGGCCCTGCCCGCCTCGCGCGCGCCGCGCCGCCAGGGGCTGGCGCGCTTCCTGCCGGATCTGGCGGAGGCGGTGCGCATGGCCTTCGCCTCCATGCACAATTCGATCTTCCGCACCGCGCTGACCCTGCTCGGCATCGTGATCGGCGTCGCCTCGGTCATCACCATGCTGGCGGTGGGCGATGGCGGCAAGGAGCGGGTGCTGGAGCGCATCGCCCAGATCGGCACCAATCTCCTGATCGTGCGCCCCGGCGCGCGCGGCATCCGCTCCTCGGGCGACAACGCCACGCTGCTGCCGGAGGATGCCGACGCGCTGAGGGTCATACCCGGCATCAGCGCCATCTCGCCCGAGCGCTCGGGCCGCTTCACGCTGCGCTTCGGCTCGCAGGACTATTTTACCTCGGTGACCGGCACCAGCGCCGACTACCTCTCGGCCCGCGACTGGCCGATGGCGCGCGGCGTGATGTTCACCGACGCCGACGTGCGCGCCTATGCGCCGGTGATCGTGCTCGGCCAGACCGTGGTCGACAATCTGTTCGGCGAGGACGACCCGCTCGGCCGCTACGTGCTGGTGAAGAACGTGCCCTACGAGGTGATCGGCGTGCTCAGCCCGCGCGGCGCCAACGCCTTCGGCCAGGACCAGGACGACGCGGCGCTGATCCCGATGTCGACCGGCTTCGTGCGCGCCTTCGGCCAGCGCTTCGTCAATTCGGTCACGGTGAAAGTGGCGGATTCGGGCGACATTCCCGCCGTCGAGCAGGCGGTGACGCGGATCATCGCCGACCGTCACCAGGCCGAGGACTTCCAGGTGCGCAACACCTCGCAGTTCCTCGAGACCGCCACCGAGACCCAGAACACGCTGACGCTGGTACTGGGCTGCGTCGCCGCCATCTCGCTGCTGGTGGCGGGCATCGGCGTGATGAACATCATGCTGGTGAGCGTGACCGAGCGCACCCGCGAGATCGGCATCCGCATTGCGACCGGCGCGCGCATGAGCAACATCATGCTGCAGTTCAACACCGAGGCGCTGGTGGTGTGCTCGGTCGGCGGGCTGGTGGGGGTCGGGCTCGGCCTCGCCACCGCCGTCGGGCTGGAGGCGATGGGGGTGTCGATCGCGTTCGCGCTGATGCCGCCGCTGCTCGCCTTCGGCTGCGCCTTCCTCACCGGCCTCGTCTTCGGCTACCTGCCCGCGCGCAAGGCGGCCGGGCTCGATCCGGTGGTGGCGCTGGCCTACGAATAGGCGGCGGGCGGCGCCCCTCGCCGCTCCTCGTCCAGGCTCTTTGCCCGCGTTCTTTGCCCGCGCTGTTGGCCCCGCGCTCTTGCCCGCCGCGCCCGGAGCGTTTACGCGAAGCGCGGTTGAGGCGGCGGGAGGCCCTGCGGATGAAAGTATTGTTGCTCGGCTCGGGTGGCCGCGAGCACGCGCTGGCCTGGAAGCTGGCCCAGAGCCCGCAGCTCACGGCGCTGTTCGCGCTGCCGGGCAATCCGGGCATCGCCGCCCACGCCACCTGCATCGACGGCGTGCCGCTGGACGACCACGACGCCATCGTCTCGATCTGCGGCTCGCACGGCATCGACCTCGTGGTGGTCGGGCCGGAGGCGCCGCTGGTCGAGGGCATCGCCGACCGCCTCGCCGCGGAGGGCATCGCCGTGTTCGGCCCGCGCCGGGCGGCGGCCCAGCTCGAGGGCTCCAAGCTCTTCACCAAGGAGCTGTGCAAGGCGCACGACATCCCCACCGCCGCCTTCGGCCGCTTCACCGACGCCGCCTCCGCGCGCGAGTTCGTGCGCCGGCGCGGCGCGCCGATCGTGCTCAAGGCGGACGGGCTGATGGCCGGCAAGGGCGTCATCGTCGCCACCTCGCTGGAGCAGGCGCTGGAAGGCGTCGACGCGGTGTTCGCCATGGGCGCGGAAGGCGGCGGCTTCGGCACCGAGATCCTGATCGAGGACTATCTCGAGGGCGAGGAGGTCTCGTTCTTCTGCCTGGTCGACGGAGAGAGCGTGCTGCCCTTCGGCTCGGCGCAGGACCACAAGCGCGCCTTCGACGGCGACGAGGGCCCCAACACCGGCGGCATGGGGGCCTATTCGCCGGCGCCCGTCTTCACCGCCGAGATGGAGCGCCGGACCCTCACCGAGATCATCAAGCCGACCGCGCGCGCCCTCGCCGATGCCGGCTGCGCCTATCGCGGCGTGCTGTTCGCCGGGCTGATGATCACGCGCGACGGTCCCCGGCTGATCGAATACAATGTCCGCTTCGGCGATCCCGAATGCCAGGTGCTGATGACGCGGCTCGACGGCGACCTGCTGCCGCTGCTCGAGGCCACCGCGACCGGCGGGCTCGGCGACTATACGGTGGCGATGAAGCCCGATGCCGCGATCACCGTGGTGATGGCGGCGAACGGTTATCCCGGCGCCTATGCCAGGGGCTCGCGCATCGCCGGTATCGAGGCGGCGGAAACCGTTCCGGGGGTGAAGGTGTTTCATGCCGGCACCAAGCGCGCCAGCGAGGACCTCGTCGCCGATGGCGGGCGGGTGCTGAACGTGACAGCGATCGGTGCCAATGTGGCCGAGGCGCGCGAGCGCGTCTATGACGCGGTGGCCCGCATCGACTGGCCGGAGGGCTTCTGCCGCTCCGACATCGCCTGGCGGGCGCTCGGCGAATAGGACGGCCCGATCCGGGCGAAACCCGTCCCGCCCCGCGCCCGTTCTGAGATGTGCCGCCATCCGGTGGCACGGGAGAGCCGTCAGGGGTGAAGTGATGGAAGAGTCGTCCACCGGTTCCCGGCACCGCCACGCCCGGCGCGTGCCCGCGCATGACGCTCCGAACGAGGCGCCCCCGCAGGATGGGGCGTCGCGCCAGGGCTCGGTGCGCGAGGGTTCGGCGCGCGAGGATTCCGGGCACGAGCCGGCGGCTCACGGCCCCGCGGCCCGCGGCTCTTCGGCACACGGTTCTTCGGCACATGGCTCTTCCGCTCACGGCCGTGCGCGGCCGGCGCCCGGCGCGGCCGGGCACGCGCCCGAGGCGGTGGTCGTCTCCGGCGCCCATGACCGCGACCGAGCGCCCGGCGGCCCGCCGGCCGGCGAAGGCCACCGCGGGCCCTCGATCGCGGTCGCACTCGGCTCGGGCGGGGCGCGCGGCCTGTCGCACATCCTGGTTCTGGAGGCGCTCGACGAGCTCGGCCTGCGGCCGACCGCCATGGCCGGCGCCTCGATCGGCGCCTTCTTCGCCGCCGCCTATGCCTCGGGCATCCCCGCGCGCGAGATCCGCCACGTCGTCACCGCGACCTTGCGCAACAAGGGCGAGGTGATGCGCCGCCTGCTCGCCGCCCGGGTGGGGCGCATCGCCGACCTGTTCGGCGGGCTCGGCAACCCGGTGCTGATCGACGCCGAGCGTTTCATCGAAGGCTTCATGCCGGATCTGGTGCCGGAGGATTTCGACCAGCTCGCCATCCCGCTGCAGGTGGTGGCGACCGATTATTGGGGCCGCTGCGAGCGCATGTTCGAGCACGGGCCGATCCGCCCGGCGGTCGCCGCCTCGCTCGCCATTCCCGGGCTGATGCGCCCGGTGGTGCATGCCGGGCACACGCTGGTCGACGGCGGCGCGGTCAACCCGCTGCCCTTCGACGTGCTGCGCACGCGGGCGCAGGTGGTGGTGGCGGTGGATATCACCGGCGGCCACGGCGCGGAGACGAAGGGCGTGCCGAGCCCGTTCGACGCCATGTTCGCGACGCTGCAGATCATGGCGAGCTCGATCGTCGGCGAGAAGCTGAAGGCCGGCGCGCCGGACATACTGATCCGGCCCAACGTGCACGATTTCCGGGTGCTGGAGTTCTTCCGCGCCACCGCCATCCTCAAGGCGTCCGAGCCGGTGAAGGACGAGGTCAAGCGCCGGCTGGAGGCGGTGCTGGGCTGAGCGCGGTCCCGCGCCGCCGCGCGTCTCGTCACCTCTTGGCGGCGAAGAAGTCCTTCAGCAGCGCCCCCGCCTCGCGGGCGGCGAAGCCGTCATAGATTTCCGGCACGTGGTGGCAGGTGGGGCTGGAGAAGAACCGCACCCCGCTCTCCACCGCCCCGCCCTTGGGGTCCGCCGCGCCGTAATAGAGCCGGCGCAGCCGCGCCCAGGCGATGGCGCCCGCGCACATGGTGCAGGGCTCGAGCGTGACGTAGAGGTCGCAGTCGGGCAGCCGGTCGCTGCCGAGCCGGGCGCAGGCGTCGCGGATCGCCAGCATCTCGGCATGGGCGGAAGGGTCGGAGAGTTCGCGCGTGCGGTTGCCGGCGGTGGCCAGCACCTCGCCCGCGCGCACCACCACGGCGCCCACCGGCACCTCCCCGCGCGCGCCGGCCCGTGCCGCCTCGTCGAGGGCGAGCCGCATGAAATCGGGCCGCCCGGGCCCGCCTGCCGCCTCCGCGCCCTGCGCTTCGTTCTCGCCCGCTCTCACCCTTTGGTCGCCTCGCCTGCTACTGATCTGCCCGAATGCTCGCCTCGGACCGCAGGACATGCTAGCACCCGCGGCCTCGATACCGGATAAACGCCATGCCGAAGACGACCCCGCCCCGCAAGGGCCATAACCGTGTGCCCCGCCCCCCGCGCGAGCTGGCGCCGCAGGAGCCGCGCGAGGGCGAGCGCATCGCCAAGGTGATCGCCCGCCACGGCCTCGGCTCGCGCCGCGAGATCGAGGAATGGATCCTCGCCGGCCGGGTGGCGGTCAATGGCGAGGTGCTGGACAGCCCCGCCCGCACCGTGACCGCCGCCGACGCGGTCACCGTCGACGGCGCGCCGCTGCCGCAGAAGGAGCGCACGCGGCTGTTCCTCTACCACAAGCCCCGCGGCGTGGTGACGACCAATTTCGACCCCGAGGGCCGCGCGACCCTGTTCGAGATCCTGCCCCCCGGCCTGCCGCGGCTGATCTCGGTCGGCCGGCTCGACCTCAATACCGAGGGGCTGATCCTGCTCACCAATGACGGCGGCCTCTCGCGCGTGCTGGAACTGCCGGACACCGGCTGGCTGCGCCGCTACCGGGTGCGCGCCAAGGGCGCCATCACCCAGGACCGGCTCGACGCGCTGATGGAGGGCATCACCGTCGAGGGCGTGCATTACGGCCCGATCGAGGCCCGGCTCGACCGTGTGCAGGGCGCCAATTCCTGGCTGACCCTGGCGCTGCGCGAGGGCAAGAACCGCGAGGTGCGCAACGTCCTCGGCTCGCTGGGGCTGGAGGTGAACCGGCTGATCCGCCTGTCCTACGGCCCGTTCCAGCTCGGCGAGATCGCGCAGGGCGCCATCGAGGAAGTGCGCACCCGCGTGCTGGCCGACCAGCTCGGCGAGGCGCTGGCGAGCGCCGCCGGCGCCGATTTCGAGGGCCCGCTGTTCGATCACGCCGGCGAGGACGAGGAGGCTCCCGCCCCCGCGCGCGCCGGCGCGGCGGGCGCCGCCCGCACGCCCGGGCTGAAGGGCGGCAAGAAGGCGCGCTACGCCCGCACCGAGGGCGAGGAGGATCGCCACCGCCGCCGGCCGATCGAGGCGACCGAGGGCCCCGAGCGCAGCGTCACCTCCGGCCTGCTGGCCGACCGCAAGGGCCGCAAGGTGCTGGTGCAGCGCGTGCGCGCGACCGAGACCGAGCCGGCGCCCGAGGAGGAGAGCCCGCGCCGCGGCGCCCGCCGCCCCGCCGAGCGCCACGCCTCGCCCTATGCCTCGCGCCCGGGTTACGAGCCCAGCCATGAACGCCCGAACGATCGCCCGAACGAGCGCGGGAATGCGCGCGACAACGAGCGCGGCGGCGAGCGCACCTTCCGCCGCCGCCCGGACCGCGAGGCCGGCGCGCCGGACGAGGAGCGCCCCTTCCGCGCGCCGCGCGGCGAGGGTCCGCGTCCCCCGCGCGGGCCGAGCCGCGACCGCTCCGCCGCCGGCCCGCGTCCCGCTCGTCCGCGTCCGCGCGACGAGCGCGAGGGTTCGGACGAGGCACGCCCGAGTTCGTACCGCGGCCGTAACGATCGTCCGGTGCGCTCCCGCCCGGCCGGCGAGGAGGAGCGTCCCGCGCGCGGCAACCGTCCGTTCCGCGAAGGCGGCGGCCGTCCCTTCCGCGAGGGTGGCGGGCCGGATCGCCCGTTCCGCGAACGTCCCCAGGGCGAGCGTGGTGATCGTCCCCAGGGGAGTCGTCCTCAAGGGGATCGTCCCGCCCGCGAGCGCCCCTATGGCGAGCGCTCGTCCGGCGAGCGCGGCGAACGGTCGGGCCCGCACCGTCCCTATCGCGGCGAGGGCAGCGACCGGCCGTTTTCCGGCCGCGTGAAGTCCGAGCAGCATCGCAGCCGCGGCCCGCGTTCCGACGAGGACCGCCCCGCGCGCGGCGACCGCCCGTTCCGCGAGCGTCCCTCCGGCGAGCGCCCCACCGGCCCGCGTTCTTCGGGCGAGCGTCCTTCCGGGGACCGACCCTTCCGCGATCGCGGCCCCCGCCCGGAAGGGCTCGCCGGCGGCGAGGGCCGGGAGGGTCGCCCGTTCCGTTCGCGTCCCGAGGGCGATCGCCCGTTCCGCTCCCGCGACGAGCGTCCCGAGCGCGCCCCGCGCGGCGAGCGCCCGCAGGGCCGCGGCTTCGACAGGCCGTCGCGCGGCGAGCCGGCCGAAGGCCGCGCCGGCCGCACGCCCGATTCCGGCCGTCCCGGCGGCAAGCGCTTCGGCGGCCCGTCCGCCGGTGGCAAGGGCCCCGGCCGCGGCGGTCCGGGCAGCAAGGGTCCTGCGGGTAAGGGTCCCGGCAGGGGTCCCTCGAAGGGTCCTGCCGGCAAAGGGCCCGGCAAGGGTCCCGGAGGGCGTCCGGGCCGGCCGCCGCGCGGCTGAGGGCTGAACGATGCGCATCGTCGGCGGCCGCTTCCGGGGCCGGGGCCTGCGCGGCCCCTCCTCCGCCGCCACCCGCCCGACCTCCGACCGGCTGCGCGAGGCGCTGTTCAACGTCCTCGCCCATGCCTATGGCGACCCGGCTGACGGCGCGCGGGTGCTCGACCTGTTCGCCGGCACCGGCGCGCTGGGGCTGGAGGCGCTCTCGCGCGGCGCGAAGTTCGCCGTGTTCGTGGACGAGGCCCCCGAGCCGCGCGGAATCATCCGCGCCAATGTAGAGGCGCTGGGGCTGGGCGGCATCACCCGCATCTTCCGCCGCGACGCGACGAAGCTCGGCGCCGCGCTCGCCAGCGACGCCTTCGACCTCGTCTTCTGCGACCCGCCCTATGGGCGCGGCCTGGCGGAAAAGGCGCTCGCGGGCCTGATCGAGGGCGGATGGCTGGCGCCGGCCGCGCTGGTGGTGGTGGAGGAATCGGTCGAGGCCGCCTTCGCGCCGCCGGAGGGCTTCGAGGAGCTGGAGCGCCGGCGCTACGACGACAGCGAGCTCACCTTCCTGCGCGGCCCCGCCTAGCCCGCCCTCGACTCACGCAATCGTCTCGACCGCGTCGATGATGCGGGCGATGTCCTCCGGCCGCGACAGACGGTGGTCGCCGTCCTTCACCATCGTCAGCACCACGTCGTCCTCGGCGAGGCACGAGACCAGCCGCATGGCGTGCTGCCAGGGCACGGTCTCGTCGGCGACGCCCTGCAGGATGCGCACCGGGCAGCCCACGGCGAAGGGCGCGCCGAGCACCAGGTTGCGGCGCCCGTCCTCAATCAGGGCGCGGGTGATCGGCTGCGGCGGGCCGTATTCGGATTCGCGGTACCACACGCCCTTCTCCATCAGCTCGGCGCGGATCTCCGGGCTCATCGCCTCCCACATCAGCGCCTCGGTGAAGTCCGGCGCCGGCGCGATCAGCACCAGCCCCGCGAGCCGCCCGCCGGCGCCGCGCGCCGCCAGCGCGCGCGCCAGCAGCAGCGCGATCCAGCCGCCCATGGAGGAGCCGACCACGATCTGCGGCCCGCCGGTCTCGCACTCGAACACGGCGAGCGCCTCCTCGGCCCAGCGCGAGATGGTGCCGTCGATGAAGGCGCCGTCGGATTCGCCATGGCCGGAATAGTCGAAGCGCACTACCGTGCGCCCGGCCCGCGCGCCCCATTCGGCCAGCGCCTCGGCCTTGGTGCCGCGCATGTCGGACTGGTAGCCCCCGCACCAGAACACGCCGGGCCCGGCGCCTCTGCTGCCGGGCGTCTCGCGCACCGCGATCCGGCGGGCGTCGTCGCCGACCGCAATGAAGCGGGGAGCGGCGTTCGGGGCATCGTTCGGGCGGGCGGGAGGGGCATCGTTCATGGGCACGGATCCTGTCGTCGCGGGCGCGGCCAGGGCGGGGGCACGAGGGCCGAAGGGTTGCGATTCGCCGCTGGCGCGCCATCTTCCACTACAGGCAGCGGCGCGGCGCGAACAGCGCGAGCGGCGTCGCGGCCGGCAAAATAGGCGCCGTTCGGCTGGAACGGGGCCAGCTACCTGTCGTCACGCCGTTGACTTCTGCCTGGTTTGTCACGATGTTCTGCGACCGTTTTATGCGCGCGGCAGACTGAGCCGGCCGGCACCCTCGAAGCGCGGTGAGACGACGACCCCGCAAGCTATCCTGCAATGGCAGAGGAGAAGACCACCATTCGTCGCCCCATGAGACCCGTCGCGCCGGAAAAGGAAGGCCCGCGCGTCAACGAAGACATCCGCATCCGCGAAGTGCAGCTCATCGACCAGGATGGGCAGAATCGTGGCGTCGTTCCGACGCGCGACGCGATCACCATGGCGCAGGACGCGGGCCTCGATCTGGTCGAGATCGCTCCCAACTCGGTCCCGCCGGTCTGCAAGATCCTCGACTACGGACGGTTCAAGTACCAGAACCAGAAGAAGGCCAACGAGGCGCGCAAGAAGCAGCACATCGTCGAGATCAAGGAAATCAAGCTGCGCCCCGGCATCGACACCCATGACTACGAGGTGAAGATGAAGGCCATCCACCGCTTCTTCGAGGAAGGCGACAAGGTGAAGATCACCCTGCGCTTCCGCGGCCGCGAGATGGCCCATCAGGAGCTGGGCTACAAGCTTCTGAACAAGGTCAAGGAAGAGCTGGCGACGCTGGCCAAGGTCGAGGCCGAGCCCTCGCTCGAAGGCCGGCAGATGATCATGGTGCTGGCCCCGCGCTGAGCGGGCTGGCCCTCACGGCTCCCGGCGCGGCCTTCGGCCCGCCCGACTGGATTCAGGACGCCTCCCGCCGCTTCGGCCGGGAGGCGTTTTCGTGTCCGGGCCCGAAAAAGCGCGCCGGCGCCGCTCCGCCGATGCGGGAAGAGGGGGCGTCAGTCCGGCAGGCTGCCGTTCTCGCCCAGTACCGCGCCGGCGAGATAGAGCGAGCCGGTGATCAGCACCCGCGGCGGCGGGCCGACCGGGTAGTCCCGGAGCCCGTCCAGCGCCGCGGCGACGCTCGGCGCGGTCGAGGCGGCGATGCCGTGCAGTGCCGCGGCGGCGGCCACCGCTTCGGGCGGCTGCGCCTTGTGCTCGCCCGGCACCGGCACCGCGATCAGCTCGCGCGCGAGCCCCGCGAAGGGGGCGAGGAAGGCGCCCGAATCCTTGGTGCCCAGCATGCCGACGATCAGCACCAGCGGGCGCGACACCCGGTCCTCGAGATCGGCCAGCGCGGCGGCGAGCGCCTGCCCGCCGGCGGCGTTGTGCCCGCCGTCGAGCCAGACGTCGACGCCCTCCGGCGCGCGCTGGGTCAGCGGGCCGGGGCCGAGCCGCTGCAGCCGCGCCGGCCAGTCGGCGGCGCGCATGCCCTGCTCATAGGCGCTCGGCGCCAGTCTCAGCCCGGCGATGCGCAGCGCCTCCACCGCGAGGCCGGCATTGTCGATCTGGTGCGGGCCGACGAGGCGCGGGCGCGGCAGGTCGAGCAGCCCCTGCTCGTCGGCGACGATCAGCCGCCCGTTCTCCTCATAGGCCTGGAACTGCTCGCCCTGGATGGTGAGCGGCACGGCGAGCCGCGCCGCCCGGCGCTCGATCGCCCTCAGCGCGTCGGCCGGCTGGCGCCCGAGCACCGCCGGCACGCCGCGCCGCAGGATGCCGGCCTTCTCGCCGGCGATCTCGGTCACCGTCTCGCCGAGGAAGTCCACATGGTCGATCGAGACCGGGGTGATGACGCTGACCAGCGGCTTGTCGACCACATTGGTGGCGTCGAGCCGGCCGCCGAGCCCGACCTCCAGCAGCAGCACGTCGGCCGGCACCTCGGCGAACAGCAGCAGCGCGCTGGCGGTGGTGATCTCGAAGAAGGTGATCGGCTCGCCCTCGTTCGCCGCCTCGGCGCGGGCCAGCGCCTCGCTCAGGGTCTCGTCGTCGACGAGGCGCCCGGCGAGCCGGATGCGCTCGTTGAAGCGCACCAGATGCGGCGAGGTGTAGACGTGCACCCGCTGGCCGGCGGCCTCGAGCACCGCGCGCATGAAGGCGACGGTCGAGCCCTTGCCGTTGGTGCCGGCGACGTGGATCACCGGCGGCAGGCGCTGCTCGGGGTGGCCGAGCCGCTCCAGCAGCCGCCACATGCGGTCCAGCGACAGGTCGATCAGCTTGGGATGCAGCGCCAGCAGGCGGGCGAAGATATCCTCGACCGGGCGCCTTCCGGGTGCGGAAGCGCCGGTGGCGGACCCGACGGCCATCTCGGTCTCCGGGTCAGGCGCCGGCGGGCGCCGCGGGCGGGGTCGCGCCCTCGGCGGCCGGCTCGGGTGCGGGGCGCGGCGCCTCGGTGCCCGGCGCCGCCGGGGCCGGCTGGTCCGCGCCGGGCGCGGGCGCGCGCATCATCAGCCGACACAGCCGGGCCAGCGTGTCGCGCATCTCGTGGCGGTGCACCACCATGTCGACCATGCCGTGATCGCGCAGATATTCCGAGCGCTGGAAGCCCTCGGGCAGCTTCTCGCGGATGGTCTGCTCGATCACGCGCGGGCCGGCGAAGCCGATCAGCGCGCCGGGTTCGGCGATCTGCACGTCGCCCAGCATGGCGTAGGAGGCGGTGATGCCGCCCGTGGTCGGGTTGGTCAGCACCACGATGTAGGGCAGCCGCGCTTCGCGCAGTTCCTGGATCGCGCAGGTGGTGCGCGGCATCTGCATCAGCGAGAGGATGCCCTCCTGCATGCGCATGCCGCCGCCGCAGGCGAACATGATGAAGGGCGTGCCGCGCGAGGCGGCCGTCTCGAGCCCGGTGACGACGGCTTCGCCCGCCGCCATGCCGAGCGAGCCGCCCATGAAGCCGAAATCCTGCACCGCGATGGTCACCGGCAGCCCGTCGAGCTTGCCGTAGCCGACCTTCAGCGAATCCTGCGCGCCGGTCTTGGCGCGGGCGTCCTTGAGCCGGTCGACATAGCGCTTTTCGTCGCGGAACTTCAGGGGGTCCGCCGCCACCGAGGGCAGGGCGACGTCGTACCACTTGCCGCCGTCGAACATGGAGCGCAGCCGCGCGGCCGGCTCCATGCGCATGTGGTAGCCCGAGTTCGGGACCACGAACAGGTTGGCCTCGAGGTCCTTGTGGAACACGAGCTGCCCGGTCTCGGGGCATTTCACCCAGAGATTTTCCGGCACGTCCCGGCGGTTGAGGAAGCTGTTCAGCTTCGGGCGGACGACGTTCGAGATCCAGTTCAACGGTGTGGCTCCGGAAGAAAGCGAAAAGGCCGGCGGCGGTCCGCCGACCCGATCCAGGCCCCCTCGCGTCGAGGGCCCACCCAAGGCTCGTGTGAGCCTCATCTAAGCCTCAAGCGGGGCGATGAAAAGGCCGTCCCTATTCGGCCGCCGCCCGGGCGACCCCGCGCACCGCCTCGGCGAGCGCGCTGACGAGGCCGGTGACGGCGGGAACGGTGGCGGGCGTCGCCCGCTCCCCGGCGTCGAGCGAGCCGCGCAGCGCGTCGATCAGCGCCGAGCCGACCACCACGCCGTCGGCGCCGGCGGCGATCGCGGCCGCCTGGGCCGGGGTCTTCACGCCGAAGCCGACCGCGACCGGCAGGCCGGTGTGGCGCTTGATGCGCGCCACCGCCTGGCCGACCACGTCGGCGTCGGGCGTCGCCGCGCCGGTGATGCCGGTGATGGAGACGTAGTAGACGAAGCCCGCCGTGTTCGCGAGCACCGCCGGCAGGCGCCGGTCGTCGGTGGTCGGGGTGGCGAGGCGGATGAAGTCGAGCCCGGCCTTGAGCGCCGGCAGGCACAGTTCGTTGTCCTCTTCCGGCGGCAGGTCGACCACGATCAGCCCGTCGACCCCGGCCTCCTTGGCGTCCTTCAGGAAGCGCTCGACGCCGTAGATGTAGATCGGGTTGTAGTAGCCCATCAGCACGACCGGCGTGTCCGCCTCGCCGGCGCGGAACTCGCGCACCATGGCGAGCGTCTTGGCCAGCGTCTGCCCGGCCTTGAGCGCGCGCAGCCCCGCAGCCTGGATCGCCGGGCCGTCGGCCATCGGGTCGGTGAAGGGCACGCCGAGCTCGATCACGTCGGCGCCGGCTCCCGGCAGCGCCTTGAGCAGGGCGAGCGAGGTGTCGTGGTCCGGGTCGCCGGCGGTGATGAAGGTCACCAGCGCGGCGCGGCCCTGTTCGGCGCAGGCCTTGAAACGGGTGGCGAGGCGGGTGGTCATATCTTGGTCCCCAGAATCTCCGCCACCTGCGGAATGTCCTTGTCGCCGCGGCCCGACAGGTTGACCACCATCAGGTGCTCCCTCGGCAGGGTCGGGGCGAGCTCGATCACCTTGGCGAGCGCGTGGGCCGGCTCCAGCGCCGGGATGATGCCCTCGAGCTTCGACACGAGCTGGAAGGCGGCCAGCGCCTCCTTGTCGGTCGCGGAGATGTAGGTGGCGCGGCCGGTGTCGTGCAGCCAGGCGTGCTCGGGGCCGATGCCGGGATAGTCGAGGCCGGCGGAGATGGAGTGCGCCTCGATGATCTGCCCGTCATCGTCCATCAGCAGGTAGGTGCGGTTGCCGTGCAGCACGCCCGGGCGCCCGCCGGTCAGCGAGGCGGCGTGCTCGCCGCTCGGGATGCCGTGGCCGGCGGCCTCCACGCCCCAGATCTTCACGGAAGGATCGTCGAGGAAGGGGTGGAACAGGCCCATGGCGTTGGAGCCGCCGCCGATGCAGGCGATCAGGCTGTCGGGCAGGCGCCCTTCGGCCTCCATCATCTGCTCGCGGGTCTCGTTGCCGATCACGCTCTGGAAATCGCGCACCATGGCCGGGTAGGGGTGCGGGCCCGCCACCGTGCCGATGCAGTAGAACGTGTCGTGGACGTTGGTGACCCAGTCGCGCAGCGCCTCGTTCATCGCGTCCTTGAGCGTCTTGGCGCCGGCCTCGACCGGCACCACCTCGGCGCCCAGCATCTTCATGCGGAACACGTTGGGCGCCTGCCGGGCGACGTCGAGCGCGCCCATATAGACCACGCATTTCAGCCCATAGCGCGCGCACAGCGTTGCGGTGGCGACGCCGTGCTGGCCCGCGCCGGTCTCGGCGATGATGCGCTCCTTGCCCATGCGGCGGGCGAGCAGAATCTGGCCGAGCACGTTGTTCACCTTGTGCGAACCCGTGTGGTTCAGTTCCTCGCGCTTGAAGTAGACCTTGGCGCCGAGCCCCTCGCCCGCGCCGGCGCGCAGGTGCTCGGTGAAGCGCTCGGCGTAGTAGAGCGGGCTCGGCCGGCCGACATAATGCTTCAGCCCGGCATCCATCTCCGCCTTGTAGGCGGGATCGGCCTTGGCCTCCTCATAGGCCTTCTGCAGGTCGAGGATCAGCGGCATGAGCGTTTCGGCCACGAAACGTCCGCCGAATATGCCGAAATGCCCGTTCTCGTCGGGGCCGGTGCGGAAGGAGTTCAGAACAGTCACGACGCAGGGCTCGTCTGGTTGGCTGGGGAGGCCGTCGCCGGCCGGGTTGGGATCGGCCGGGCGGCCGGTGATTTCGTGCGTGCCGGCCTCGCGCGCCTCGCTCTCGGCAGCGCGGGCCGCGCGTATGAAGGCCTCGATGCGCGCGGGGTCCTTGAGGCCGGGCGCGCTCTCGACGCCGGAGGAGACGTCGACGCCGGACGGGCGCGCCAGGCGCAGCGCCGCGCCGACATTGGACGGGTCGAGCCCGCCCGAGAGCATATAGGGCACGCGAAGTTCGAGCCCGGACAGCAGCGCCCAGTCGAACGGCACGCCGTTGCCGCCGGGCAGCGCCGCGCCCTTGGGCGCCTTGGCGTCGAGCAGCAGCCGGTCGGCGACGCCCTCATAGGCGCCGAGCCGGCCAAGATCGGCGCGCGTGGCGATGCCGACCGCCTTCATCACCGGCAGGCCGAAACGGGCGCGGACAGCGGCGACGCGCTCGGGGGTCTCGCGGCCGTGAAGCTGGAGCAGGTCCGGGCGCACGGCCTCGACGATCGCGGCGAGCGCCTCGTCCTCGGCGTCGACGGTCAGTGCGGCGACGCGAGCATGCGCACCCACCCCCCGCGCGTGCCCGGCGAGCCGGCGCGCAGTGGCAAGGTCGACGTTGCGCGGGCTCGGCGCAAAGAACACGACACCCACCATGTCCGCCCCGGCGCCGAGCGCGGCGTCGAGCGTCTCGAGGGTGCTGAGCCCGCATATCTTGATCTCAAGCGACAAGGCGGTCTCCTCGAACAGAGCCCACTAGCACGGATCGGGCGCGCGAGGCGAGGTCTTGATGGCCGGCGGACCCGACACCGGGGGCAGGCAAACGCGACGTCCGGCGGACTTTGCGGCTGCGGCGCCCGCCGGACGTCATCCGCGCGGCACGGTTGCCGGGTGAGAGCGCAGCTTGGGGCCGGCCCAAGCGGCGGATCACCATTATCCCTCTTCCGCAGCGAAATTGTCCATGCTACACGAAATGCAATGTGAAATATCTTATTTCACATAATTCTAATGCAAATGGTGATCGGCGCCCGTGTTGGCCGCGCCGCGCCGGCTGCGACAAGTGGAGAATTGCCATGCGCCTCTCGCGCCGCCTGTTCCTCTCCGCCATGGCCGCGCCCGTGATGGCGCCCGCCCTGGCCTCGCTCGCCCTGCCGGGCTTCGCCACCGCGGCCCGTGCGGATGAGCCGACCACCATCCTCAACGCCTCCTACGACATCGCCCGCGAGCTGTTCGAGGCCATCAACAAGCAGTTCGAGCCGGCCTACAAGGAGAAGACCGGCAAGGACATCAAGGTCGACCAGAGCCACGCCGGCACCTCGAAGCAGGCGCGCTCGATCGTCGAGGGCCTCGCCGCCGACGTCGTGACCTTCAACCAGATCACCGATATCCAGTTCCTGGTCGACAAGGGCTTCGTCGCCAAGGACTGGCAGTCGCGCCTGCCCAACGCCTCCTCGCCCTGGTACTCCTTCCCCGCCTTCCTGGTGCGTGAGGGCAACCCGAAGGGCGTGAAGAACTGGGATGACCTGGTGCGCGACGACGTCAAGCTGGTGTTCCCCAACCCGAAGACCTCGGGCAATGCGCGCTACACCTATCTCGCCGCCTACGCCTATGCGCTGGAGAAGTTCGGCGGCGATACCGCCAAGGCCGACGCCTTCGTGAAGAAGCTGTTCTCCAACGTCGTGGTGTTCGACACCGGCGGGCGCGGCGCCACCACCTCCTTCGTCGAGCGCGAGCAGGGCGACGTGCTGATCACCTTCGAGGCCGAGGTCATCAGCGTGAAGGACGCGTACAAGGACAAGAACTTCCAGGTCGTGGTGCCGCCGGTCAGCCTGCTCGCCGAGTTCCCGGTGGCGGTGGTCGACAAGGTCGTGGACAAGCGCGGCTCGCGCAAGATCGCGACCGACTACCTCACCTGGCTCTACTCGCCCGAGGGCCAGCGCATCGCCGCTGAGGCCAACAACCGGGTCGCCGACGCCGCCGTCGCCGAGGAGTTCAAGTCGAAGTTCGCGCCCGTGCGCCTCGTCAAGGTGGAGGACGTGTTCGGCGGCTGGCAGAAGGTCCAGGCGGACCATTTCGCCTCCGGCGGCAAGCTCGACGAGCTGTTCGTCGGCCAGTGACCGGCCTTGCCGGCGCCCCCGGGCGCCGGCGTCAGTCCGCGCGGTCGGCGTGCTGCCAGCTCTTGAACACGAATTCGAGGCTGTAGCCGTCCGGGTCGCGGACCTGCGCCGCGTAATAGCGGGGATCGTAGTGAAGCTGCGGGCCGGGCGGGTGTATCGCCTGCGCGCCCGCCGCCAGCGCCTCGGCATAGGCCGCGTCCACCATCGCCTCGGAATCGGCGACAAGGCCGACATGCACCGCGTCGGGAGACGGCGTGCCCGGGCGCAGCCAGAAGAAGATCCGGCCCTTCGCCCCGAACCCCGTCAGATCGGGATGCCCCGCCGGGCCCTGGCGTCCGTCATAGTCGTGCCGGGCGGTAATGCCCAGGATCGGCATCACCCGCTCGTAAAAGGCGGTCGAGCGCGCCGTGTCGCTCACGGTGAGGAAGATATGGTCGAGCAGGCGAGCCTCCTTCGGGCGGGAATCGCGGCACGGGGTCGTCCGCCTGTGTCGACCGTCACCGGCGCACGGGCAAGATGACCGCTTCACCGCGCCTTGAATGTGAATACCCGATAAAACTGGACATTCATGTGAGTGTGCGGCATGCCCGAAGCTCCTGCGGCTTTAGGCCATGTCGCGAAACCGGGCGGGCAGAGGAGCCGAAACGTTGAACCGCGTCGTCCCGGGCTTTGCGCTCTCGCTCGGCATCACCCTGTTCTATCTCAGCCTGATCGTGCTGCTGCCGCTGGCCGCGCTGGTGTGGCAGGCGACCGATATCGGCTGGTCGCGCTACCTCGCCATCCTGACCGGCGCGCGCACCTTCGCCGCCTTCGAGGTGACGCTGACGACCGCGGCACTGGCCACCCTGTTCAATGCCGTCTACGGGCTGGCGCTGGCCTGGGTGCTGGTGCGCTACGAGTTTCCCGGCCGCCGCCTGCTCGACGCGCTGGTCGACGTGCCCTTCGCCCTGCCGACCGCGGTGGCCGGCATCGCGCTCTCGGCGCTGTTCGCCAAGAACGGCTGGTTCGGCGGCCCGCTGGCCGGCCTCGGCATCGAGGTCGCCTACACGCCGATCGGCATCGCGGTGGCGATGGCCTTCACCTCCATCCCCTTCGTGGTGCGCACGGTGCAGCCGGTGCTGGAGGATTTCGCCGCCGATGTCGAGGAGGCCGCCGCCACGCTCGGCGCCTCGGATCTGCGCATCTTCGCGCGGGTGATCTTCCCGGCCATCTTCCCGGCCTTCCTCACCGGCGCCTCGCTCGGTTTCGCGCGCTCGCTGGGCGAGTTCGGCGCCATCATCTTCATCGCCGGCAACCGGCCGATGAAGACCGAGGTGGTCTCGCTGCTCACCTTCATCCGCATCGAGGAATATGACTACCCGGCCGCCGCCGCCATCGCCGCGACGCTGCTCGGCCTCGCCTTCGTGATGCTGTTCGTCGTCAACATGATCCAGCTCTGGCAGCAGCGCCGGATCGGGACGGGAGACTGAGCATGGCTTCGGAACCCACCTCGACACCGCAGCCTCAAGTGCCCGCCCCGCTGCTGCCCGACCCCCTCCTCACCGACCCGCTCGCCTCCGGCGCGCCGGGCGCGAACCATGCGCCGCGCCGCATCCGGGTCGGCGACGGGCCGGCGACGCGGCGGGTGATGATCGCCGTGGTGCTGGTGGTGACCCTGCTTGCGCTGGTGGCGCCTCTCGCCGCCATCTTCGCCGAGGCGTTCCGCCAGGGCATCGCCGCCTACACCGCCTCCTTCGCCTCGTCCGACACGCAATACGCGATCTGGCTGACCGTGCTCACGGCGCTGATCGTGGTGCCGATCAATATCGGCTTCGGCATCGCCGCGGCGTGGTGCATCGCCAAGTTCGCCTTCCCCGGCCGCAACCTGCTGGTGGCGCTGGTGGAGCTGCCGTTCTCGATCTCGCCGATCATCGCCGGCGTGTCCTACCTGTTCGTCTATGGCGCGCAGGGTCTGCTCGGGCCGTTTCTCGAGGCGCACGACATCAAGATCATGTTCGCGGTGCCGGGCATCATCCTCGCCAGCCTGTTCGTCACCGCGCCCTTCGTGGCGCGCGAGCTGATCCCGCTGATGATCGCGCAGGGCTCGGAGGAGGAGGAGGCGGCGGTGACGCTTGGCGCCAGCGGCTGGCGCATCCTGCGCCTCGTCACCCTGCCCAATGTGCGCTTCGCCCTGCTCTACGGCGCGGCGCTGTGCAATGCGCGCGTCATGGGCGAGTTCGGCGCGGTGTCGATCGTCTCCGGCAACATCCGCGGCCAGACCAACACGCTGCCGCTTCAGATCGAGCTGCTCTACCAGGACAACAACGCGGTCGCCGCCTTCGCGGTCGCCACCATCCTCACCGGCGTGGCGCTGGTGACGCTGGTCGCCAAGGCGATCATCGAGCGGCTCGACGCCGCCCGCGAGCGCACCGCCGGCCGCCCGGGCCACTGACGGCGCTCTCCCCCGCGAGGGCGGGCGGACCAGGTCGCCGGTCCCGGCTCTTCACGATTGCCGAAACTGCCTCTCCCCGAGGGCGAGCATCACCGGCGGTCAGGTCGCCTTCAGCGCCTTCCACACCAGCTCGGCGGCGGCGAGGTCCTCGATCGCGGTGCCGACCGACTTGAACAGGGTGATCTCGCTCGCCGAGCCGCGCCCCGGCGCGGTGCCGGCGGCGAGCTCGAACAGGTCGCCCTCGACCCCGCCCGGGCCTTCGCGGCGCAGCAGGCCGCTCGCCAGCGGGATCACGATGTCGCCCGCCTCCTTCATCGCCCCGGCGCGGGTGTCGACATAGACCCGCGCGCGGGTGATCGCCTCGTCGTCGGCCTCGCGCATGGTCGGGGTGAAGCCGCCGACGAGGTCGACATGCTGGCCGGGCACGAGAAAGCGCCCCTCGACCAGCGGCTGCGGCGAGAGCGTCGCCGAGGCGACGATGTCCGCCCCGCCGATCGCCGCGCCCCGGTCGCTCACCGCCTCGGCCTCGAAGCCGTCGGCGCGCAGCGCAGCCGCCATTGCCTCGGCCTTCTCATGGGTGCGGTTCCACACCGCGATCGAGCGGATCGGCCGCACGCTGGCATGGGCGCGGGCGAGATAAGGCGCCAGCGCGCCGGCGCCGATCACCGCGAGCCGGCTCGCATCCGCGCGCGCGAGGTAGCGCGCGGCCAGCGCCGAGGCCGCCGCAGTGCGCCACAGGGTCAGTGCGCGCCCGTCCATCACCGCCAGCGGAAAGCCGGTCGCCGCCGAGTTGAGGATGAACAGGCCGGTGACGCTGTCGAGCCCGCGCGCGCCATTGGCCGGAAACACCGTGACCAGCTTGGTGCCGAGCACGTCGTCCTCGGTCCCCTCGGCGGTCCAGGCCGGCATCAGCAGCAGCGTCGCCTCGCCCTCGGGCCGCTTGATCGCGTGATGGTGGCGCACCGGCACCTCGATCCGCCGGCGGAAGGCGGCGTCGAGCGCGTCGATCAGGGCGGGGAAGGTGAGCAGGCCGGCGATCTCGCCGGCGGTCACGAAGCGCAGCTCGCTCATCGCGGCCGCCATATGGGGCAAAACGTGCAGCGCCGCGCGGGGCGTGTCATCGCCGGTCTCGCGGCCCGCTCAGGCCGCGCTGCGGCGGTCGGCGAGGGCCGGGGTCTGCGGGCTGGAGGCGAGCGACAGGCTGGCCGGCTTGGCCGCGGAAGAGGTCCCGGCCGGTGCGGTGCGCGCGGCGAGGGCGCCGCGCAGCGCGTCGGCCTCGACATTGGCGCGCTGCGCCTCGCGCCGGTTGCGCCGGGCGTCGCGGCGGTAGCGGCCCTGGGTCAGCCATACGCTGACGCCGCCCAGCACGACGCCGAGGATCAGCGCCGCGAACACCACGAGGAACAGCGGCAGCTCGACGCTCATGCCGGACGCGCCGGCGAACGGGTCGAGCATCAGCGGCACCGCGTGGCGGTTGGCGACGGCGAGCATGATCACCGCCACGGAGACGGGAACCAGGATGAGGGTCAGGACGATCCGGCGCAGCACGCGGGGCTCCTCGGCAGTTCGGTTCGTTTCGATGGCGGCACGGCGTGCGCGCCGCCCGCTTGCATCATTCGAGGTCGACGCCGTCGTTCAGGCGTTCGCGCATTTCCTTGCCCGTCTTGAAATAGGGCACCGCCTTGCCGTCGACAGCCACATGGGCGCCGGTGCGCGGGTTGCGGCCGGTGCGGGCCGGGCGCGCCTTCACCGAGAAGGCGCCGAAGCCGCGCAGCTCGACCCGGTCGCCACGCGCCAGCGCCGAGACGATCTCGTCGAGTATCGCATTGACGATGTTTTCGACATCGCGCTGGTATAGATGCGGATTGGCTTCCGCAATACGCTGAACAAGCTCGGACTTGATCATCGACGCCCCGCCCCTTTTTTTGTCCGGCTTGTCGGAAAACCAGAAAAGATCATATTTTGGAAGCTCTTGGCCCGTCTAGCCTCAGCGAGGGTGCCAGAGGGCCAACAGACCGTCAAGGCGCGCCTGTGCCGCGACCCCGCCCGTCGGGTCAATAATCGCATGAGCGAAGTCTCCCAGCCCGATCAGGGACATGAGGTGGATCGCGATACCGGACAGCCAGCCGAACTCGTCGCCGGCGCGCTCGGTGTGCCAGTCGCGCACCGGCAGGCTCTTCGGCACGCCGCGCTCGCGCTCCAGCCAGTCGCGCGCGGTATCCTCGTCCCCGATCTCGTCGATCAGCCGCAGCGGCAGCGCCTGGTGGCCGGTGAACACCCGACCGTCCGACGCTTCGGCCAGCTTGTCGCCGGTGATCAGCCGGCGCTGCGAGACCAGGTCCTTGAACCAGCCATAGCTGTCCTCCACCAGCGAGCGGATCGCCGCGCGCGCCTCCTCGGTGGGCGGATCGAACATGTTCGGCGCCGCCTTGAGCGGGCTCGACTTGATCTCCTCATAGGAGACGCCGACCGTCTTCATCAGCTCGGAGAAGTTGGGAAACTGGAAGATGACGCCGATCGAGCCCACCAGCGCATTGCGCGGGGCGACGATGTGGTCGGCGCCCATCGCCGCGATATAGGCGCCCGAGGCCGCCATGCCTTCGACCACCGCGACCACCGGCTTCTTCTTCGCCAGCGCGCGCAGCTCGTCATAGAGCGCGGCCGAGCCGACCACCGTGCCGCCGGGGCTGTCGATGGAAAGGATCACCGCCCGCGCGCCCGAACGGCCGATCGCCTCCAGCAGCTTGGTGCGCTCGCGCTCGTTGCGGATCAGCCCGCCGATCTTCACCCGCGCCACATGTGGCGCGTTGCCCGGCAGGAAGGCGCCGTTGCTGAGCCAGAAGAACGCGCCGAATCCGGCGGCGAGCAGGATCAGCAGGGCGAGCACGCGCCAGAAGACCAGCTTGCGCCGCAGCCTCCGCCGCGCCAGCAGCTCGTCCACCTCGATCGCAGTTCCCGCCATGCGGCTCTCCTCGGTCTCGCGCCCAAGCCGTAGCGGCGGGCTCGGGCCGGCGCAAGGGTCGAGACGCCGCCGGCACCGTGCCGACACGCGGGCGTGACCGCGCCGCGAACCGCCCGCGACGGTGGGACGCCGCGCGCTTCAGCCGCCGTGCCGTTCGAGGAAGGCCTCGATCTCCAGCGTGCGGAAATCCTCCAGCGCGGCGCGCAGGCGCGCATGGTCCCAGTCCCACCAGGCGAGCGCCTGCAGGCGCGCGGCGATCCCGGGCGCGAAGCGCTGGCGCACCACCCGCGCCGGCACGCCCGCCACCACGGCATAGGGCGCGACGTCCTTCGTCACCACGGCGCCCGCCGCGATCACCGCGCCGTCGCCGATGCTGCGGCCGGGCAGCACGATGGCGCCGTGGCCGATCCACACATCGTGGCCGATCGTCACCGGCTGCGCGCGCCGCCGCTCGAAGAAGCCGGGCTCGTCCTGCGCGTCCTCGAAATAGTCGCCGGCGCGGTAGGTGAAATGGGCCTGGCTCGCCCGTTCCATCGGGTGGTTGCCGGGGTTGATCCGGCTCATCGCCGCGATCGAGGCGAACTTGCCGATGCGCGCATGGGCGATGTCGCAATCATTGACCACGTAGGAATAATCGCCGAGCTCGACCTCGAGCAGCCGCGTGCGCGGGCCGATCTCGGTGTAGCGCCCGAGCGTGCACTGGCGCAGCTCAGCGCTCGGGTCGACCAGCGGTTCGACGCCGAGCCGGGTCTTCCGCGTCTCCGTCCTTCCCGGCTCCGTCGTCTCAGGCTCCGTCATGCCTCGTCCTCCGCCGGTCAGCTCCCGAACGCGTAGCGCCCGATCAGCCGGAACGGGCCGTTCTCCTGCTTGTAGAGCGCGACCTCGCTGACGATCAGCGGCCCGTCGGCGCCGCTGCCGGCGAGCTGGGCGGCGAGCTCGGCCTCGGCGAGACCCCGCTCCTCCTCGTCCAGTCCGCCGGTCAGCGTCATGTGGAAGCGGAAATCGTCCAGCACATAGGGGTAGCCCCAGCGGGCGAGCTGGTCCTGCTGGCGCGGGGTGAGCGGGGCGCGCAGGCGCTTCTCGCGCTCGGCCTCGCTCATCGGCGCGCGGAAATCGTCGAAGGCGGTCACGGCGCCGGCGGCAAGCCGGTCGAGCGCGGCGCAGGGCGTCACTGTCCTGAGCGCCAGGAACCGGCCGAGCACGGCGAGCTGGATGCCGGTGCAGGCGAAGGGCGCGCGCGCCGCGGCGAAGCGGGCGCAGGCGGCCTCGAGCTGGGCCTCGCTGCGGCCGTCGGCGAGGCGGAACGGCGCCTTCAGCGTGCCGTGGAAGCCGTAGCGGCGCGGCTCGCTGGTGATCTCGCGCCAGCGCTCGGCGTCGAAGCGGCGCAGCGCCGGAAGGGCGCACTCCTCGCCGGTCTCGGCGTCGTAGCCGAGCACGCTGGAGCCGAAGCGCCAGAGCGGGCTCTGTGCCGGCGGGGCGTAATAGACGGCATAGCGGGGCTGGTTCATGGAATCAGGACACGCACGGGTTGGAGGCACGCACGGTATCAGAACACGCGCCGGCCGCCGCGCGTGACCTCGCGCACCAGCGGGGTGTCGTCGACGAGGCGGAAGGCGACGAGGTCGGCCCGCAGCCCCTTCTCCAGCCGCCCGCGGTCGTCGAGCCCGGCGAGGCGCGCCGGCACCGCGCTCACCAGCGCCAGCGCGGCGGGCAGATCGAGTGCGGCAGGCGCATCGGGTTCAGTAGCCGCATCCGGTTCCGCCTGCCCGTCCGCGCCGGCCGGCCGGGTCAGCGCCAGCGCCGCCTGTAGCAGGCTGGCGGGCACATAGTCCGAGGCGAGGGCGTCGAGCAGTCCTTCGCCCGCCAGCTCGCGCATCGACGCCCCGCCCGAATGAGAGCCGCCGCGCACCACGTTGGGCGCGCCGCCGATGGTGGCGAGGCCCGCGCCGCGCGCCGCACGCGCGGCGTCGATGGTGGTCGGGAATTCGGAGATGGTGCAGCCCGCCGCCACCGCCTCCTCGACATGGGAGGGCGTGGTGTCGTCATGGCTCGCCAGCACGATGCCGGAGCCCGCGAAGGCGGCGACCATGCGCGCATGGTTGCCCGCCACCGCGTCGCGCGCGCGCTCGATGCGCCAGGCCACCTCGCGGTCGATGTCGTCGCCGCCCTTGCCGATGCCGGTGAGGTAGACCTTGAGATGCTCGACATTGCGCCACTGCCGCGTGCCGGGCGTGTGGTCCATCAGCGAGGCGAGGTGCACCGCCGCCCGGTCATGGGCGATCTCCACCAGCTCCGGCAGGTTCGGGTCGGTCAGCTCGCAGCGCAGGTGGAGGCGGTGCTCGACCCGGAACATGCCGCGCGCCCCGCCCTGGTGCACCGTCTCCAGCATCACCTCGTAGAGCGCGCGCCGGTCGGCCTTGGCCTGGTCGAAGGCGCCGGCGCAGATCGCGTCGTAGACCGTGGTGATGCCCGAGGCCGCCATCTGCGCGTCATGGGCGAGGGCGGCGGCGCGCGCATCCGGCCAGATCACCTTCGGGCGCGGCACGAAATGGCCTTCCAGCGCGTCGGTATGCAGGTCGATCAGGCCGGGGGCGATGAAGGCGCCCTCGCAGTCCACCGCCGCCGGAAGCTGCGAGCGGCCCTCGTCGAGCGCGCGGATCACGCCGGCCTCGTGCACCAGCGTGCCCTCGACGACGCGGTCGGTCAGGACGAGGCGGGCATTGGTCAGAATCGTTTCCATCGCCGCGCCTGTCGCATGTTGATGTGACCGTTCCGTGAAGCGGGTCAGACCCCTGCCGCCCCGCCATCGGCGCGCGGGTCGTGGGTGCCCTCCACCCCCGCCCCCTCGGGATGCAGCACCACGGCACCGGCATGGCCCATCATGTCCGAATAGGCTTCGGGCAGCACCTCGACGTCGTGGCCGGCGCGCTCCAGCGCCTCGGCCACCGCGCTGTCGATCGCGCCTTCCACCCGCAGATTGACGAGGTCGGAGCCCCAGGTGCGGCCCAGCACCCAGCGCGGGCGCGCCACCGCCTCGCCCAGCGGCACGCCGAACATGGCGTAGCGGCTCATAACCGCCGCATTGGTCTGCGGCTGACCCTCGCCGCCCATCGTGCCATAGGCGACGACGCGCCCGTCGGCGAGCTGCGCCATGCCGGGATTGAGGGTGTGGAACGGGCGCCGGCCCGGCATCAGCGGGTTGCGCGCGCGCGGGTCGAGCGAGAAGGAGGTGCCGCGGTTCTGCATCAGCATCCCGGTACCCGGCAGCACCAGCCCGGCGCCGAATTCCCAGTAGATCGACTGGATGTAGGAGACGGTGATGCCGCTCTGGTCGGTGGCGCCGAGCCAGACCGTGTCGCCGCGCCGGGTGGGATGCGGCCAGGGCGCGGCCTGGCGCGGCTCGATCGCCGCCGCCTCGCGCGCCAGCGCCGCCGGGGTGAGGAAGGCGGCCGGGTCGCGGGTGAGGTGGTCGAAGTCGGTCACCACCCGGTCGCGGATCAGGAAGGCGCGCTTGGTGGCCTCGATCAGCCCGTGCAGATGCGCGAAGCCCTCCGGCGCGGCGACGCCGAGGCGCTCGAACACGCCGAGGATGATCAGCGTCGCCAGCCCCTGGGTCGGCGGGGGCGAGGCCCACAGCTCCATATTGGCGAGCTTCAGCTTCAGCGGCTCGCGCCGCAGCGCGCGGTAGGCGGCGAGGTCCTCGCGCGTCACCGGGCTGCCGGCGCGCTCGAGGTCGGCGGCGATCTCGCGCCCGACATCGCCGCGGTAATAATCGTCGAGCCCGGCGCGGCCGAGATGCTCCAGCGTGTCGGCGAGCCGCTCGAAGCGAAGCCGCGCGCCGGGCTCGGGCACCTTGCCCTCGGCGTCGAGGAAGGTTTCGGCGAATCCCGGCACCGGGGTGAGCTCGGCGCGCTTTTCCTGCGTCAGCCGGTGCTGCGAGGCCGAGACCGGCACGCCGGCGCGGGCGTGGTCGATCGCCGCTTCCAGCAGCCGGCGCATCGGCATCCGCCCGCCGAGCGCGGCGGCGGTCTCGAGCGCGAGCTGCCAGCCGCCGATCTGGCCCGGCACGGTCAGCGCGGCGAGCGGCCCGCGCGGGGGAATGACGTCGTGGCCGCGGTCGCGGTAGAAGGCCTGCGTCGCCTTCGCCCCGGCATAGCCGGTGGCCTCGATGTAGCCGACCCGGCCCTTCGGGTCGCGGATCAGCCAGAAGCCGTCGCCGCCGATCTGGGTCATGTGCGGGTAGACCACGGCGATCGCGGCGGCGGCGGCGAGCGTCGCCTCGAGAGCATTGCCGCCCTCCTCCAGCACCGCGCGCCCGGCCTCGACCGCCAGATGATGCGGAGCGGCGACGATGCCGCGCCCGGCGCGTACGCTTTCGTGAAGGTGATCTGCCATGGACCGTCCCTGCCTGCCTGCGAACCGTGCGGCTTGACCCGCGCGGCGCGACATAGCAGGTTGCGCCGCGCCGAATAAGACGGATTGAGACGATGAGCACGGGCCGACGCATCCGCTGGGACCATCTGAGCACGGTGGTGAGTGCCGCCATCCTGCTCGGCGCCGAACTGATCGGCGCGGGCCTCGCCGCCGGCTGGGCGGTCGCGGCGCTGTTCGAAGCGAGCTGGGAGTGGGAGGTCGGCTTCGAGGCCGTGTTCGGCCTGCTGGCGCTCTACGGCATCTACCGCTTCGTCATGAAGGCGAAGAGCATCGAGCCCTTTGTCGAGGGCTGATTCCAGCCGCGCGGGCGGCCTCTCCAAGACCCTCTGATTTCCACCCGGTTGCCGGCTATGACGGTGCCGGGAAACCAGCAGGCATGCGCTTTGCCGGCTCATTGCGCCGTGCGCGCGGCCGCCGGCCCGGAAATCGGGCGTGTAAGATAAAAAATCCCACGATCCGCTTGCATGTGACGGCGAATGTCCCTACATCGCGTCTCGCCCAATTTCGCACGTGCCTGTGGTCGCGTGCCGATCGGCGGAAGTCCGGACAAGAGGCCGGAAAGTCGCCAGGAAGATCGGTAGCCGGAGGCGAAACCGGCGCACTCCGCTCTCAGCGGGGAACGTGGCTTGAAGCAACGACGTAGCGGGCTTTTTTGGTCTCGGTCGGCCCTCCAAAGGTCGGCGACACTAAAGAGGCACTACTTCTTGCCGGGCGTGCGGTCGGGTCCTCCCGTACCAAGCGAAGGCACCGATCGGCCGAGAGCGTTCTCCACAGGCGCTCGCGAACCTGTCCGTGCCACGGCTCCTGCAGACGGCCTTGCGGCAAAATGCCGTGCGGCCGGCGAACGGATGCGAATTTTCGCCATCGGCGCGGCGCATTGGCGCCGCGGGCGAGTGTTCGCATCGCGTGTTCGCATCACCTGGGTCCGAAGCTTCTGGTCGATGGGAGAGCGCCATGACCGACCGTATTCGCGAGTTTCTGCGCAACCGACGTGAGGACGGCCCGTGCGTCGTCGTCGATCTCGACGTGGTGCGCGCCAATTACAACGCCTTCGCCCGGGCGCTGCCGGACACGCGCGTCTTCTACGCCGTGAAGGCGAACCCGGCGCCGGAGGTGCTCACCCTGCTCGCCGAGCTCGGCTCCTCCTTCGACTGCGCCTCGGTGCCCGAGATCCAGATGGTGCTCGCGGCCGGCGCCACGGCGGACCGCATCTCCTTCGGCAACACCATCAAGAAGGAGCGCGACATCGCGCGCGCCTTCCAGCTCGGCGTGCGCCTGTTCGCGGTCGACTGCGAGGAAGAGGTCGAGAAGGTGGCCCGCGCCGCTGCCGGCGCGAAGGTGTTCTGCCGCATCCTGTGCGACGGCGCCGGCGCCGAATGGCCGCTGTCGCGCAAGTTCGGCTGCGTGCCGGAAATGGCGGTCGACGTGCTCGAGCACGCCCACCGCAAGGGCCTTGTCGCCTATGGCGTCTCCTTCCACGTCGGCTCGCAGCAGAAGAACGTCGAGGCGTGGGACTCCGCGCTCGCCTCCGCCTCCGCGATCTTCCGCGCCTGCGCCGATCGGGGCATCCACCTGTCGCTGGTCAATCTCGGCGGCGGCTTCCCGGCCAGGTACCTGCAGGACGTGCCGGCGGCCGAGGCCTATGGCGAAGCCATCTTCCGCGCGCTCTCGCGGCATTTCGGCAACGCCATCCCGCAGACCATCATCGAGCCGGGCCGCGGCATGGTCGGCGCGGCCGGCATGATCGAGGCCGAGGTGGTGCTGATCTCGAAGAAGTCGGCCGAGGACGAGGTGCGCTGGGTCTATCTCGACATCGGCAAGTTCGGCGGTCTCGCCGAGACGATGGAAGAGGCGATCCGCTACCCGATCCGCACCTCCCATGACGGCGACGCCGTGGAGCCCTGCGTGCTCGCCGGTCCGACCTGCGATTCGGCCGACGTGCTGTACGAGAAGACCCCGGTGATGCTGCCGGTGTCGCTCGCCATCGGCGACAAGGTGCTGATCGAGGCCACCGGCGCCTACACCACCACCTATTCGGCGGTGGCCTTCAACGGCTTCGACCCGCTGCGATCCTACGTGATCTGAGCCGGCCGCACGCCGGCTCCTCCCTCCCCCGCGGCCGGGCGACCGGCGGCGGGGAACGGGAGGCCGCCGGCCGCCGCACCCTGCCTTCACAATTCCCTTCCACCTCTTTTTCCCGGCCGATCCGGGTTTTGGAGGCCACCTTGGAACACGTCGCCGATCTCCTCCCCGCCGCCCCGGTCGCCGTGCCGGACTTCGCCGGCCGCGCGCCCGCCATCTCGCTGGAGCGCCCGCAGGACGTCGCCCAGCGCGAGGCGCTGCTCGACCTCGCCTTCGGCCGCGCCGCGCGCCTCGCCAAGACCTCCGAGCGCCTGCGCGAGGGGCGTCTGCCGGCGGAAGGGCTCGCCTTCGCCGCCCATGGCGCGGATGGCCGTGTGGTCGGCACGCTGCGCCTGTGGCACGTCGCCGCCGGCCCGGAGCGTCCCGCGCTGCTGCTCGGCCCGCTCGCCGTGCACCCGTGGTTCCGCGCCCGGGGGCTGGGCGCCGCGCTGATGAACACGGCGATCTGCGAGGCCGCCCGCCTCGGCCATGGCGCGATCCTGCTGGTGGGCGACGCGCCCTATTATGCGCGCTTCGGCTTCTCCGCCGCGCCGACCGGCGGGCTGTGGCTGCCCGGCGCCTTCGACCGCGCCCGCTTCCTCGCGCTCGAGCTCGCCCCGGGCGCGCTTGATGGCGCGCGCGGCCTGGTCAGCCCGACCGGCGCCTTCGCCGAGACGCCGAACCTCGCCGATCTGATCGCCAGCCAGGGCGACGCATCGGCCGCGATCGCGGAACTCCGACGCTCCGCCTGAGTTGCGTACGGACCATCCGGCACGGCGGCAACGCGATCGGCCGGATGCGCCGGCCGGAGGTGCGGCCCGGGTCGAGGCGGCGACGTGTCCAGAGCGCGCCCGCTTCCCCAGCCCCTCCGGCCGGCGCCTCTATCTCGTTCACCCGTAGGCGGCGAAGGCCGCGCGGATCGCCGCCGCGTCCCAGCCCGAGGCCAGCGCCAGCGTCAGCAGCAGCCGCGCCTTCGGGCCGGTGAGGAAGCCGGCAGGAACGAGCCCGCGCGCGATCAGGTCGATCTCCGACCCGGCATAGCCATAGGTGCGCTCGAACACCGGCCCGGCCAGCGTCCGGCTCGCAAGCACCACCGGCAGCGCGGCGGCGATGGTGCCCACGTCCTCCGCCAGGTCGGCCGGCACATGGCCCGCGCCCATGCCCTCGAGGACGAGCCCGGCATAGCCAAGCCCCGGCACGGCGCGCAGCAGCCGCCCATCGTCGCCCATCGCCATCTTGAGCAGCGCCACCGGCGGCAGCGCGGCATTCGGGTTGGCGGCGGCCGGCGCGAAGGCCGGCAGGCCGATCCGGCCGACGCGGGTGAGAAGGCGCGCCCGGCCCTCCGCCACCACGCCCAGCGGCCCGCCATTGTCGGAGACGAAGGCGCTGGCGAGCGCCGAATGCGCCTTGCGCACCAGCCGCGCGGCGTGGATTTCGTCGTTCAGCACCGCCAGCGCGCCGAGCCCGCGCGCCTCCGCGCTCGCCGCGACGATGGCGGCGGTCAGCAGGTTCGCCGGCCCCTCGGCGCCGGGCGCCTGCGCGCCCCGCATGGCGCCGGTCACCACCACCGGCTGCTCCTCGCGCAGCAGCAGGTCGAGCGCGAAGGCGGTCTCCTCCAGCGTGTCGGTACCCTGGATCACGATGGCGCCGTCGAAGCCCTGCGCGAAGCCGGCGCGGATCTCCTGCGCCACCGCCACCACATGGTCGAGCCCGAGCGAGGCGCTGGGCAGGCGCTGCGGCGAGCGCGCCTCGATCTGCGCCACCTCGCCGAGCCCCGGCACGGCGGCGACGAGATCGGCGGCGCCGAGCGTGGGCGTGATCCCCGCCCCGGCGGCGGGGTCCGCCGCGGTCATGGTGATGGTGCCGCCGAGCGACAGGACGAGAAGGCGCGGGCGTGTCATCTAAACCTGCCGGGATCAGAGCGCAGAGGAACCGCGCGGGCGCGCGGGAATCGTGCGCCCTGTGTCAGGCCGCCGAGGGCATGGCGTCAAGCCCCGCCGGCGCCGGCCCGCCGGTCGCCCAGTCGATGAGCTCCACCGTGTGCACCACGGGGATCGTCGTGCCGCCGCCGATCTGCGTCATGCAGCCGATATTGCCGGCGGCGATGATCTGCGGCTTCGTGCGCTCGATATTGGCGACCTTGCGCTCCTTCAGCCGCTCGGCGATCTCCGGCTGCAGGATGTTGTAGGTGCCGGCCGAGCCGCAGCACAGATGCCCCTCCGCCGGCTCCAGCACGGTGAAGCCGACCTTCGCCAGCAGGCTCTTCGGCGCGGTGCGCACCTTCTGGCCGTGCTGCAGCGAGCAGGCCGAGTGGTAGGCGACGCGGATGCCGGCATCGATCACCGGCACCGGCAGCTCGCGCTCGGCGAGGAACTCGCTGACGTCCTTGGCCAGCGCCGACACCTTGGCCGCCCGCTCGGCATAGGCCGGGTCGGTGCGCAGCATGTGGCCGTAATCCTTGATGGTGGTGCCGCAGCCCGAGGTGGTGATGATGATGGCGTCGAGCCCCTCGCCCTCGATCTCGCGGCTCCAGGCGTCGACATTGGCGCGGGCATTGGCGAGCGCCAGCTCCTCCTTGCCCATATGGTGGGTCAGCGAGCCGCAGCAGCCGCCGCCGACCGGGCGCACGATCTCCACCCCCATGCGGGTGAGCAGGCGGATCGCCGCCTCGTCGATCGCCGGGCGCAGCACCGGCTGGGCGCAGCCGTCGAGCAGGGCGACGCGCGCGCGGCGCGGGCCGATGGCGGGAAAGCGCCGCTCGCCCTCGCTCGGCGAGCGGGTGGCGGGCCGCGCCGGGGCGAGCTTCAGCATCGCCTCGACCGGCTTCAGCCCCGGCAGCGCGCCGATCAGCCCGGCGAAGGGCCGCGCCAGCATCGCCCCCGCCAGAGACAGGCGGAACAGCCGCCGGCTCGGCAGCACGCGCGCCAGCAGCGCCCGCACCAGCCGGTCGGCGAGCGGGCGCTGATAGGTCTTCTCCACATGGTCGCGCCCATGGTCGATCAGGTGCATGTAGTGCACGCCCGAGGGGCAGGTCGTCATGCAGGAGAGGCAGGAGAGGCAGCGGTCGACATGCTTGGCGACCTCGGCCGTCGCCGGCCGGTCGTTCTCCAGCATGTCCTTGATCAGGTAGATGCGCCCGCGCGGGCTGTCGAGCTCGTCGCCCAGCAGCACATAGGTCGGGCAGGTGGCGGTGCAGAAGCCGCAGTGGACGCAGGCGCGCAGCACCTGCTCGGAGCGTGCGGTCTGCGGGTCGGCGAGCTGCGCCAGGGAGAAATTGGTCTGCATCGCTCACATCCCCGCATACATGCGGCCGGGGCTCAGCACCCGGCCCGGGTCGAAACCGTCCTTCATCCGCTTCACCAGCATGGCGGTGACCGGGTCGAGCGGCTGGAACACCTCCTCGGCCGCGCGGGTCGCGCGCGGCGCGCGCACCAGCGTGGCGTGGCCGCCGCCTGCCGCCGCAACCGCCCCGCGCACCAGCGCGGTGTGCGGCGCCCCGTCCGGCATCTCGATCCACACCAGCCCGCCGGCCCAGTCGTAAAAGCAGCGCGCGCTCGCCTGCGTCAGCGCCGCGCCGATGCCCGGCCCCGCCATCGGCGCCACCGAGACCCGCCACACCGCCGGCGCGCTCTCCGCGTCGCCCCCCTCGGGCAGCGCGAACGGCGCCACGTCGCGGACCGCCTGCCAGAAGGCGCGCGAATCGGCGGCTTCGAGATGGGCGAGGGTGCCGCTCGCGCGCAGCATCTCCTCCAGCTTGCCGCGCCGGTGCAGGATCGAGGGCAGCACGCCCTCCAGCCGCAGCGCGGTGACCGACTGCCCGCTGCCGGCGACGGCCGGGACCCGCGCGGCCACCTCGGCCGGCAGGTGGGCGGCGCCGGAGACGTCGTAATAGGAGCCGGTGGCCGCGCTCATGGCGCCGGCGGCGGCGCCCGCGTCGAGGCCGAGCACGAGCAGCGTCTCCACCGTCTCGGGCCGCGGCAGCACCTTGATGGTCAGCTCGGTGAAGGCGGCGAGCGTGCCGTGCGAGCCGGCGAGCCCGCGCGGCAAATCGTAGCCGGTGACGTTCTTCACCACCCGCCCGCCGGCCTTGAACGCCTCGCCGCGCCCGGAGACGGCGCGCAGCCCCAGCGCATGGTCGCGCGCCGCGCCCGCGCTCGGCCGGCGCGGTCCGGCGAGGTTGCAGGCCATCACCCCGCCGAGCGTGCCGAGCCCCGCCGGGCGGCCGAACAGCGGGCCGTAATCCATCGGCTCGAACGCCATCATCTGGCTGGAGGCGGCGATGGTGGCCTCGATCTCGGCGACCGGCGTGCCGGCCTTCGCGCTCAGCACCAGCTCCTCGGGCTCGTAGAGCGTGACCCCGGTCAGCCCCTTCAGCTCCAGTGTCAGGTCGGTCTGGATCGGGCGGCCGAGCCCGGCCTTGGAGCGCGAGCCGGCGACGTCGAGCGTGCGCGCCTGCGCCACCGCCCAGCGCACCGCCTCGACGATGTCGGCCTCGTCGCGCGGGCACAGGCGGTCGCCGGTACTGGCCTCGGTCATGTCTCGATCACTCCGCAAGCGCGGCGAGCCGCGCGGCATGTCTGTTGTGCTCGGCGACGACGGCCGGCAGGTCGATGGTGACGATCTCGCCATGCGCGACCACCGGGCGCCCGTGCACCACGGTGAAGGCGGCGCGGCCCGGCGTGCAGAACAGGGCGGCGGCGACCGGGTCGGCGAGGCCGCCGGCGAAGGCGACGTCGTCGAGCCGGAGCGCGAAGAAGTCGGCGCACCGGCCCGGCTCCAGCGCGCCGATGTCGGAGCGCCCCAGCACCGCGGCGCCGCCGAGCGTGGCGAGCTCCAGCGCCTGGCGGGCGCTCATCCATTCATGGTCGCGCGAGGGGTCGGCGGTGGAGAGCGTGGTGTCCGGCCCCTCGGGCGGGCGCAGCGCGATCTGCAGTCGCGCCAGCAGCATGGCCTGGCGCGCCTCGCCCAGCAGGTTATTGCCATCGTTCGAGGCCGAGCCGTCGACGCCGAGCCCGACCTTCACCCCGGCGCGGCGATATTTCATCACCGGCGCGATGCCGGAGGCGAGCCGCATGTTGGAGGACGGGCAGTGGCACACGCCCGCGCCGGTGGCGGCGAAGCAGCCGATCTCGTGGTCGTTCACATGCACGCCATGGGCGAACCAGACGTCGTCGCCGAGCCAGCCGAGCGCCTCCATATAGGCGACCGGCCGCTTGCCGAAGCGCTCCAGCGTGAAACGTTCCTCGTCGATCGTCTCGGCGAGATGGGTGTGGAGCCGCACTCCCTTCGCCCGCGCCAGCGCCGCGCTGTCGCGCATCAGCCCCGGCGTCACCGAGAAGGGCGAGCAGGGGGCGAGCGCGATCTGCAGCATCGCGCCGGGCGCGGCGTCGTGATAGGCGCCGATCACGCGTTCGCTGTCCTTGAGGATGTCGTCCTCGTCCTCGACGCACTCGTCCGGCGGCAGGCCGCCCTTGGACTGGCCGAGCGACATCGAGCCGCGCGAGACCATGAAGCGCATCCCGATCTCGCGCGCCGCGCCGATCTGGTCGTCGACCCTGCAGCCATTGCGGAACATATAGGCGTGGTCGAAGCAGGTGGTGCAGCCCGACAGAGCGAGCTCGGCGAGGCCGACCAGCGTCGCGGTGCGCGAGGCCTCGGGCGTGCGCGCCGCCCACAGCCGGTAATGCGCGGTGAGCCAGCGGAACAGGTTGATGTCCTGCGCCACCGGCAGGGCGCGGGTGAGCACCTGGTCGAGATGGTGGTGGGCGTTGACGAGGCCCGGCAGCACGACATGGCCGGAGAGGTCGATCACCTCGTCGGCGGTCGCGGGCAGGCTCTCGCCCGGGCCCACCTGCTCGATGATGCCGTCGCGCGCGAACAGCCCACCGCCCGCGATCTCGCGGCGGGTGCCGTCCATGGTGACGAGCACGGTGGCGTTGCGGGCGAGCAGCGTGGTCACGGGCGGGGCTCAGAACCTCGGAATGTCCGGGAAGGGCAGCTTGCCGGCGCTGACATGCATGCGCCCGAGCTCGGCGCAGCGGTGCAGCACCGGGAACACCTTGCCGGGGTTGAGCAGCGCATCGGGGTCGAAGACGCATTTGAGCCGCTGCTGGTGGGCGAGGTCGGTCTCGTCGAACATGGAGGGCATGAGGTCGCGCTTCTCCACGCCGACCCCGTGCTCGCCGGTGAGCACGCCGCCGACCTCGACGCACAGCAGCAGGATATCGGCGCCGAACGCCTCCGCCTTCTCCAGCTCGCCCGGCTGGTTGGCGTCGTAGCAGATCAGCGGGTGCAGGTTGCCGTCGCCGGCGTGGAAGACGTTGCCGCACTTCAGGCCGTACTTTTCGGACATCTCCTCCATGCGGGTGAGCACCTGCGGCAGCGCCTTGCGCGGGATGGTGCCGTCCATGCACAGATAGTCCGGCGAGATGCGCCCCACCGCCGGGAAAGCGGCCTTGCGCCCGGCCCAGAAGGCGACCCGCTCCTCCTCGCTGGTGGAGGCGCGCAGCGTCAGGCAGCCGAGCCCGCCGGCGATCTCGGCCACCCGCTCGATCAGGTGGTTCACCTCCGCCTCCGGCCCGTCCAGCTCGACGATCAGCAGCGCCTCGACGTCGAGCGGGTAGCCGACATTCACGAATGCCTCGGCGGCGTGGATCATCATCCGGTCCATCATCTCCATGCCGCCGGGGATGATGCCGGCCGCGATGATGGCGGCGACGCACGCCCCCGCCGCCTCGGAGGAGGGAAAGCCGACCAGCACCGCGCGCGCGGTCTCCGGCTTCTTCAGGATCCGCACCGTCACCTCGGTGACGACGCCGAGCAGCCCCTCCGAGCCGACCACCATGCCGAGCAGGTCGAGCCCGCCCGAATCGAGGTGCTTGCCGCCGATGCGCACGATCTCGCCGGTGATCAGCACCATCTCGACGCCGAGCACGTTGTTGGTCGTGAGCCCGTATTTCAGGCAGTGCACGCCGCCCGAATTCTCCCCGACATTGCCGCCGATGGTGCAGGCGATCTGTGAGGAGGGGTCGGGCGCGTAATAGAAGCCCTCATGGGCGACCGCGGTGGTGATGCCGAGATTGGTCACGCCCGGCTGGGCGACCACGGCGCGGTTGGCGAAGTCGATGTCGAGGATGCGGTTGAACTTGCCCATGCCGAGCAGGATGCCGTCCGCCAGCGGCAGCGCCCCGCCCGAGAGCGAGGTGCCGGCCCCGCGCGGCACGACGGGAAGGCCGTTCGCGTTGCAATAGGCCAGCACCTTCGAGACCTGCTCGGTGGTCGAGGGCAGCACCACGGCGAGCGGGAGCTGGCGGTAGGCGGTGACGCCGTCGCTCTCGAACGGCCGCATCTCGGTCTCGCTGTCGATCACGCCCTCGCCGGGCACTATGGTGCGCAGCGCGGCGATGATCTCGGTGCGGCGGGCGATCAGATCGGCCTTGGGTTCCGGCATGACGAGCCCGGACATGGCGCTTCCTCCGGCGCGTTCACAATGTGCTTTCGACCCATTCTAGGGAAAAGCGCCGCCGCCTTCCATGGTAAAAAAAACAGACCAACAGGAAGATTTCGGAGCCGAGCCGGCGCCTTAAGCCCGAAGGCCTGCCGCGAAGGCAGGTCGGGATGGGCTCTTGCGCCGGATCAAGGATGCGCGCCAGCTATGGTTTAAGCGTGCCCGGAGCCGGGCGGGGCTGCCGCCCGGCGCGCACGGGAACGAAGGACAGGAGGAGACGCCCCATGAACGACACGGTGCAACCGGACGCCGACGCGCTGCAGCGCATCCGGCTTCATCTCGCCCGCTCGAAGGAATTTCCCGGTGGCAGCGCGCGGCACGGCTACGAGTTCGTCGCCCCGCTCGACGCCGCCGGCCATATCGACCTCGAGGCGTGGAAGGACCTGCGCGAGCGCTGCACCGTGACCCGCTTCTGGGGCAATGACGAGCCCGAGCAGGGCCGGCTGGTGCGCCGCGCCGGCGGCGCCCATGGCGCGACCTGGGTGTTCGACTACGAGGAGGGGGAGAGCGAGGACGACGAGGCCGGCTACCGCTTCGGCGACCACGCCTTCGCGCCGGGCGAATATGTCTCGCTGCGCGACGAGGACGGGGTGATGCACACCTTCGTCGTGTTCTCGGTGCAGCCGGCCTGAACGGCCGGTGTCGTCAGCCGTCAGGCGGGATCGACACTGCCGGCGCCATCGCCGGCAAGACCGGCGAGATCCGCGACGTCCGGCAGCCTGCGGGCGCTCAGTTCGGCGTGCGCTGCACCGCCGGCACCGCGACCGAGGGGACCGGCGGGGCCGAGGCGGTCTCGGCGGTCGGCATGGGCGTCGGCATGGGCGGGTTCTTGGGCAGCGGCCGGCGGCGCGCCACCTGGCGCGGGCTCTTCACGATCATGGCGATGACCTTGGCGTGCAGGTCGGCCGCCTTGTCGATGGTGAAGTGGCTCAGCGAGGGCGTGCCGGTGAGGTCGATATTGTCGACCCGCGGGCCGGAGACCGGCTTGCCCGAGCCGCCGCCCTGATAATAGTTCACCACCTTGCCGATCTTGGCCGAGGCGACGGTGGGGGTGACGGGGTCGAAGGTGACCACCAGCGGCACCGGCACGCCGGCCGCGCTCACCTTGTTGCCCATATAGACCGCCGCGTCGGCGCCCAGCGAATGGCCGATGATGATCACCGGTGCGGGCCGGCGCCGCGAGCCGTTCTCCTTCGCTTCGGCGATCGCCTGGTCGGCGAGGGTCTTCCAGTCGACATAGGAGTGCACGCTGGCGTCGATGCCGCGCGCCTTCAGCTTCTCGGTCAGGTCGTCCATGCCGAGCGAGAAGATGTTCGCGAGACCGCGCAGCAGATAAACGCGTGGGGCGTTGGAGCTGCTCTTCGCGTAGGCCGGGCCGCCGAGGGCGACCGCGAAAGCCGCAAGCAGGCACAACGTCCAAAACCGCACACGCTTCATGTCACGAATCCCGAAAACAACCAATAAACTTCATGCATCCGCCACAACGACCAAGGCAAACGAAATTTGATTCGCTCCTGTTTCCTGTCGCGCATGATGCGAATACGCAACAGGCCAGGAAAGACTTGCCCCACCGGAAATGACAAGCCGGTTTTCCCGCCCCGTCCCTCCGGCTTAACCTCGCGCGACCGGGACCCTTGCCAGTCGTTGCTCATCATGCAACCGACTGGGGCGCCCATGGTTCCGCCGCATTGGTAGCGGGCGGCGGCGCACCGGCACGGAACCGGGCGCATCCGGTGGTGGGGCGATACGGGATGCCGGCGCGGGCCGGCCCCGCGAAAGGGAGCAGGACGCGTGGTCGAGACGAAGCCGCCGAGGAGCGAGACCAGCCCCGCCGGCGCGGCGGTGTTCCAGGATCATCCGCTGCGCGCGCCGGTGCTCGCCGAGCTGCATGCGCGCCCCTTCCTGCCGGTGGCGACGCCGGCGCGCATCCTGCACGTCGCCTTCCTGGTCGACCGCGAGCAGGCGGCCGCCGACCGCGCCGCCTTCGCCGGCCTGTGCGCGGCGCGCGGCCAGCCGGGGCCGGCGCGCGAGGCCAAGCAGCACCGCGTCGCCTTCGGCGGCGCCATCCTGCGCTGGGAGCGCCATGCCGAGTTCACCACCTATACCTGGGAGCTGCCGAGCGAGGACCTGATCGACGGCGGCCTGCCCTTCCATCCCGCCTCCGGGGCGCTGGTGGGCACGCTGGCTCAGCTTCCCCAGCCCGGCCCGCTGCTGGTGGCGGTCGACCTCCAGCTCGTCACCGACACCGCCGATTCGCTGGCGCTCGACCGGCTGTTCGACCGCTCCAGCCTCGCCCGCTCGGACGTCGAGGACGGCTTCGCCGAGATCGCCACCGACTTCCAGCCCGACCCGTCCGGCTTCGTGCGCATCCTGGTGCGCGACCGCGGCATGACGTCGGACGCCTCGGGCGCGCTGATCCAGCGGGTATTGGAGATCGAGACCTACCGCACGCTGGCGCTGCTCGGCCTGCCGGAGGCGCAGCGCCTCGCCCCCACCGTCGCCAAGATCGAGAACGAGCTCGGCGCCATCACCCGCGAGATGCGCGAGAGCGAGGGCCTGGTCGCCAATAACCGCTTGCTTGGCGCGCTGACCTCGCTCGCCGCCGAGCTCGAGGCGGACGCGGCGGCGGCGCTGTTCCGCTTCGGCGCCACCCGCGCCTATGAGGAGATCGTCACCCAGCGGCTGCAGGTCATCGGCGAGCGGCCGATCTCGGGCTACCCGACCTGGCAGCAGTTCCTGCTGCGCCGGCTGCAGCCGGCCATGCGCACCTGCCAGGCGATCGAGCAGCGCCAGGCCAACCTGTCGGTCAAGCTCACCAGCGCCGCCAACCTGCTGCGCACCCGGGTCGATGTCGAGCTGGAGCAGCAGAACCGCGACCTGCTGTCCTCGATGAACCGGCGCGCGCGCATGCAGCTGCGCCTGCAGCAGACGGTCGAGGGCCTGTCGGTGGCGGCCATCTCCTACTACGTGGTCAGCCTCGTGCATTATGTGCTGGAGGGCGTGCACCCGGCGCTGGAGGAGGCGGGGCTGCACGTCAATGTCGGCATCGCCACCGCGCTCGCCGTGCCGTTCGTGGCGCTGCTGATCTGGTCGGTGGTCCGCCGCATCCGCCGCGGCCACGCCGACGAGGGCTGAGGCAGGCCCGGCGGCCCGCACGACAAGAGCACGCAGCGCCGGCCCAGGCCGTACGGACTAATTGGATCGATCGATGGCGGATCGGGAACGGCGGTGCGCCCGCCGTCCCCCTTGCCCGCCGGAGCGTGCGCTACTGCGAGAAGCCGCCGGTCGAGGGCGCGGGCGCGCCGATCCACTGGTTCTGGCTGTCCTGCGCCGGGGCCGGGCTCGTGGCCGCCGGGGCGGTGCTCGCCGGGGCGGTGGTGCTCGGCGCCGAGACCGCCGGGGTCGGCGCGGCGGGCGCGGTGCGCGCGGGCGCGCTCTGCACCGGCGCGGGCGCGGCGCTCGCCGCGGGCTTGGGCGTGGCGGGCTTGGGCCGCGCGGGCTTCGGCCGGGTGGTGGTCTGGCGCGGCCGCGCGGGCTTGGCCTCCTTCGCCCCCTGCGGGTCGAAGCCGACATAGACCACATAGCGGTCGAGCGTCGCGGCGTCGGGGCGCGGGAAGTTCACGTCGTCGGCGAGGATGCTGAAATCGACCTGCAGCACGTTCTCGCCGATCTCGACCGGCACCGCGTAGAACTTGGTCCAGATCGACTTCGGCACCGGGCCTTCCTCGACCACGGCGAGGCGGATCGGCACGTCGACCTTGCCCGGGCCGCCCTTGGCGCCGAGCAGCACCCGGCCCTGGATGCCGATGCGCATGTTCATGTCGGGCGTGGTGAAGCGGCAGTCGCGGGCGAATTGGCCCAGCGTCGCCTGGTAGCGCAGCGCGCCGTCGGTGGGCTCGGTAACCTGCCAGGCGGCGGCGCCGCCGCGCACCTCGACCCGCGGGCAGGAGAAGTCGGAGTCCGCGCCGGCGCCGGGCGTGGTCGCCGCCACGGCCGCGGTGCCGCCCGCAGCGGGCGTCCCGGTGGCCGGCGTGCCCGCGGCGGGCGTTCCGGCCGCGGTGCTGGTGCCGTCCGGCCGCACCGTCGTCGTCTGCATGCTGGAGCCGAACAGGCCCTGCTGGTCGGCATTGCCGGTCCCGCCCGGGCCGACATCGCCCCCGCCGCCGCCTATCCCGTTGGCGCATCCCGCCAGCAGCAGCGCCAGCGCCGGAACGGCCATCAACAGCCGCCCGCGCGGCACCGCCGGCCTCGCTTCAGGGACCCGGTTCCGCAGCTTCTCAACACACATACGCATACTCCCCGCCTGACCCGGTCGCGCGGTCTTCCCCCATCCGCGCCCGGCCGGCTCTGTCGAGCTCCGCCTTCATGCGGAGGCACTTATAGCAGGCGATCGTGCGCTGGGAACATGCCCGCGCGCATCGCCCAAATCTTCGTCCATGTCGCCGACCAAGGTCCGCACCGACCTCCCGTCGCCTCGCCCGCGCTCAGCCGCCGTCGCCGGCGCTCACGCCGTCCGGGCGGCCGACCACGCTGAACAGCCAGGCCGGGTCGTTCCGGAACCGCGCCGCGACCCGCTTGATGTCATCGAGCGTCACTGCGCCGACGAGCTGGTTGCGCACGTCGATATAGTCGATGCCGAGATTGTCGATCTGGATCTGCAGCAGCTGCGCGGCCACCTTGGTCGAGGAATCGAAGCGCAGCGCGAAGGAGCCGATGAGGTAGCTCTTGGCATCCGCCAGCTCCTCCTCGGTGGGCCCTTCCTCCAGCAGCTTCAGCCACTCGCCCTTGATGATGTCGATGGTCTCGCCGGCGCGCTCGTTCTTGGTCGCCGTGCCGCCCAGGATTAGCGCCGCATGGTCGAGCGGGGCGAGGTGGCTGTAGACCGAATAGGCGAGGCCGCGCTTCTCGCGCACTTCGCGGAACAGGCGCGAGGAGAAGGCCGAGCCGCCCAGCATGTGGTTGAGCACGAAGGCGGGGATGAAGTCCGGGTCGTTGCGCTTCAGGCCGATGCCGCCGAACACCATCGAGGTCTGCGGCACGTCGAGCTCCTTGACCACCACCGTGCCGAGGCCCTGCGGGGTCACGTCCGGCACCGGGGTGAGCTCGGCCTTCGCCGGCAGCGCGCCGAACATGGCGTCGAGCGCCGGGGCGAGCGCCTCGGCCGTGATGTCGCCCACCACCGCGATCTTGAGGTTGTCGCGGGCGAGGTCGTGCGCGACGAAGCCCTTCAGGTCGGCGCGCGAAATGGTCGGCACGCTCTCCAGCGTGCCCATCACCGGCCGGCCATAGGGGTGGTTCGGGAAGGCGCGGGCCGACCAGCCCAGGCTCGCCAGCGTCGAGGGGTCGTTCAGCCGCCGGCGCAGCGCGGCGAGCTGGCCCTGGCGGATGCGCTCCACCGCCTCGTCGTCGAAGCGCGGCTCGGTGACGGCGAGGCGCATCAGCTCGAACGCCTCGCCGGCATTGTCGGAGAGGGTGCGCAGCGAGCCGGAGACCTGGTCGCGCGAGGCGTCGAAGCGCAGCTCGATCGCCTTCTCCGCCATCCGGTCCTGGAACGCCTGGGCGTCGAGCTCGCCCGCGCCCTCGTCGAGCAGCGAGGCGGCGAGATTGGCCACGCCCGGCTTGTCCGCGGGGTCCTGCGAGGCGCCGCCGATGAAGGCGACCTCCATCGCCACCAGGGGCAGCGTGGTGTCGTGGACGAGCCAGGCTTCTATGCCGCCCGGGCTGACGACGCGCTGGATGCGCGTGGTCTCGGACTGGGCGGGGGCGACGGGGAGCAGGGCGACGGTCATGATCACACTGGCGGCGAGGTGGAGGAGAGGGCGGATCGGGCCGCGGCGGGGTGGGCCGGAAGACGGTCTGCGCCGGGCCACGTTCATGAACGCTTCTCCGGGGCGCCGCTCCCGTTCGCGGGGTCGGCGGCCGGGTCGGCCGCGGCCGGCGCTGGCTCGCCCGCGGTGCCGGGGCTCGCGGCAGCGGGTTTCGCGGCGGTCGGGTTCGGCTTGGCCGGCAGCAGCTCGGTGGTGACCGAGCGCGCGGGCAGCAGGTAGCGCCGCGCCACGTCGCGCACCTCGTCGGCGGTCACGGTCTTCACCATGTCCGGCCAGCCCGAGACGTCGGCCGGGGTCGAGCCGGTGGCGAGCGCCGCGCCATAGATGCGCGCCAGCGTCGCCTGGTTGTCCTGGGCGTAGATCGCCTCGGCCACCAGCCGGGTCTTGGCGCGCTCCAGCTCCTCGGCGCCGGGGCCGTTGGCGGCGAGGTCGCCGATCACCGCGTCGAGCGCCTCTTCCAGCGCCTCCATGGTGACTTCCGGGCGCGGCGAGGCGGAGATGGCGAAGCGCGTCTCGTCGAGAGCCGTGCTCTGGTACCAGGAGCCGGCGCCGGCGGCGAGGCCCTTCTCGGCCACCAGCGTGCGGTAGAGCCGGCCGGTCGAGCCGCCGCCCAGCACCTGCGCCAGCACGTCGAGCGCCACGCTCTCCTGCTTGTCGTTGCGATAGGAGGGCACGAGATAGGCGCGCGAGAGGTTGGGCTGGCCGACGCGCGGGTCGGCGAGCGTCAGGCGGCGCGCGGCGCGCGGGGGCGGCTCCTGCGGGCGCACCCGCTCGGCGGTCTGCGCGCGCGGCTGCACCTTGCCATAGGTCTCCTCGGCGAGCTTCTTCACCTCGTCCGGCTCGACGTCGCCCGCCACCACGAGGATGGCGTTGTTGGGCGTGTAGAAGCGCTTGTAGAAGGCGAGCGCGTCCTCGCGGTTCAGCTTCTGGATCTCGTCTTCCCAGCCGATGATCGGGTGGGCGTAGGGGTGGTTGACGAACATCGCCGCCTGCGCGGCCTCGGAGAGCTGCGCGGCCGGGTCGTTGTCGGTGCGCATGCGCCGCTCCTCCAGCACCACGTCGCGCTCGGGCAGCACCACCTCGTCGGTGAGCACCAGCCCGGTCATGCGGTCGGCCTCGAAGGCCATCACCGTGCCGAGATGCTCCTTGGCCACGCGCTGGAAATAGGCGGTGTAGTCCTGCGAGGTGAAGGCGTTCTCCTGGCCGCCGAGCTTGGCGACCACCTGCGAGAACTCGCCGGCGGGATGCTCGGCCGTGCCCTTGAACATCAGGTGCTCGAGGAAATGGGCGATGCCGGACTTGCCGGGCTGCTCGTCGGCCGAGCCCACCCGGTACCACACCATGTGGGTGACGACCGGGGCGCGATGGTCGGGCACCACCACCACCTGCAGGCCGTTGTCGAGGGTGAACTCGGCGGCTTCGGAGCCGCTGGCGCGGTTCGAGGCGAGGGACGCGGCGATCAGCATCACGGCGGACATCAGCTTTCCAGTCGACAGGGTTCGAGATGGCATTCCGGTCACAATATCCGTATCGAGGCCATGATATAGGCTCGCGGGCGGGCTTCAGCCATAGCCGGCATCGGCCTCGGATGACGCAAGCCGCCCGGCGGCCCGGACGGCGCCGGAGGGAATCGCGCCGGCAGGGGCCTTGAAACGGGCGCCCCACGGGCCGGAGCGGTCGCGGCCGGGCGTCGTGCAGAAGGGCGGAACGTCGCGCGGAACGGGGGGCTCCGCGAGACGGGCGTCGGTCGGCGCGGGGAACGCCGCGCGAAGGGGCGGCCGGATCGCCGCCGCGTGGCGCGAGCGGCGCGCAGCTCTCGCGCGAGAGTCTGCCACAGATCATGGCCACGCGATGTCGCGCCGGATCACTCCCCTGTGAGGTGCGCCGCGCGCGCCCTTGATTCCGCGACGTCGGGAGCCGGCCGGGACACGGTCCCGGAGGCCGTCGGGCCTGCGAAATGGCGATCCCGCGAGTCCCGGTCCGCAAAGCCATCGCCGGTGAAAGCCTAGTCCCGGGAAGCTCGGCCGGTGAAGCCTCAAGCCGGCGTGGACAACCCGACGACACGCCGGCCTCGGAAAGCGCGGGCCGGCAGTACCGACCCTTGCCGGTAAGCCCGCCGGGCACGGCCTGCCGCGCCGGGTAACGCCCGCCGCGCGCGTCAGACCACCCGCCTCACGCGAACCGGCTCACGCGCCGGCCCACACGCGGGCTCAGTGCCGGTCGTTGTTGCTCTGCGTCCGGTCGAACCAGTTCGGCAGCTTCCATTCCTTTTCGTCCGGGCGCTCGGCGACCACGCCATAGGCGGCGCCTTCCGCGGGGGTCTGGAAGCCGGGCGGCGGCTCGGTCAGCGAGGTGCGCTCGGGCTCGCCCTGGAACACCATCGGCTTTTCCTTCTGCTTCTTGTCCCAGCCGAGGAAGCCGAGGCCCTCGGTCGGCTTCAGCCAGTCCGGTCGCTCGGCGTTGTTCTTCATCATCGCGCCGCGATAGGTCGAGTTCGGGTTGGTGCCGCGCGCGACCTCGGCCGGGGTGAGGGCGCGGGTGGCGTCGCGGTCGCTGAAGTTCACCGGCGTGCGTGCCGCCTGGAGCTCGGCCTTGCGCCGCTGCACGTCCACGTCCTTCGGCCAGGCCGGGTTCTGCGACAGCGCGTTGGCGTTGCGCGGGGGCGGCAGCACGTCGTCGGCCGGGGGCACCACCAGCGGCGCGCGCTCGCGATAGTCGATCTCCGGCGGCGTCGGCGCCACCAGGCCGAAGCTGGTGAAGAGCTGCTCGGTGAAGCTCTGTTCCTGGGCGGAAGCCGGTGTGCCGGCCATGGCAAGGGCGACGCCGAGAGCTCCGCCGAGAAGGGCGGCGCGCGTCGAAAGGGGTCGCTTCATCATCCGATCGTCTCCTGAGGGCACGGCGTCGGGCCGGGCTTCCCGGGCCGGCGCGCGAAGACGGTCGGAAGCGCGCACATGCCCGGACGATGGGCGGTTAACACGGCAGGGCGGCTAATTTGCGGCGCCGCCACGCACGGAGTCATACAGAAGCAGCCCGACCCCGGCAACAATCGCCACGTCCGACAGGTTGAAGATGTACCAGTAGAAGCCGAAGGCGTGCAGCGACACGAAGTCGAACACCGCGCCGTAGAGCCCGCGGTCGATCGCGTTGCCGAGCGCCCCGCCGATCAGCAGCCCCAGCGCCGCCGCCTCCAGCCTTCGGTCGACCCGCGCCAGCCAGAGCCAGAACAGCACCGCCGCGATCACCTTCACCCCGCCCAGAATCCACCAGCCATGCGGGCCCTGCGCGAACAGCCCGTAGCTGATGCCGGTGTTCCACGCCTCGACGAAATCGAGGAACGGCGTGATGTGGACGATGCCGGCATCGCCGAAGTCGACCCCGTGCAGCACGGCGAGCTTCGAGGCCTGGTCGATGACGAGGGCGGCGAGGGCGAAGCCCGCCCCGTAGAGGGTCCGGGGGCCGGCGAGGCGGAGTTTCATGCGGGCGGCTTCCGGTGCGGCGTCATCGAGGACCGGCGCGCGCGTGCCTCCGGCGTACCGGAGGACGGCGCCGCGCGCGCGGGCCCGCTCACTCGGCGGCGCGCCGGGCGCTGGCGAGCTCGCGCAGCGCCATGGCGTCGCGCGGGGTCACGTCGGGATAGTCCGGGTCGGTGCCCACCAGCGGCGAGATCTTCCAGGAGCGCGCGCATTTGCGCCCCTGCGCCCGCACCGGCACCACCGCGACGCCCGGCACCTCGTCGAGCCGGAACGCGTCCGCCGGTCCCTCGTCGGGCATCAGATGGGCGTCGGAGGTGATGCACACCTCGGCGAGGTCCACCGCGCTCACCGCCGCGAACAGCGCCGGGTCGGTGACGTGGATCGCCGGCGCCGCCTCGAGGCTGGAGCCGATGCGCTTGGCCGCCCGCTCCACCTCCAGCGCGCCGAGCACGACGCGCCGCACCTGGCGGATCTTGCGCCATTCGTCCGCGAGCGCGTCGTTGCGCCACTTGGCCGGCGTCTGCGGGAAGGTCTGGAGGTGCACCGAATCTTCCTCGGAGGGGAAGCGCGCGAGCCACGTCTCCTCCGCCGTGAAGGGCAGGATCGGCGCCAGCCAGATCACCAGGCGCTGGAACACCTCGTCGAGCACGGTCAGGCACGCATGGCGCGTCACCGAGGAGATCGGGTCGCAGTAGAGCGCGTCCTTGCGCACGTCGAAATAGAACGCCGAGAGCTCGGTGGTCATGAACGCGGTCAGCGCCGCGTTGACGCGCTTGAAGTCGAAGCCGGCATAGGCCTCGCGCACCACGCCGTCGAGCTCGTGGAGCCGGTGCAGCACCATGCGCTCCAGCGCCGGCATGTCGGCATAGGCGACGCGCTCGGCCTCGCGGTAGTGGTGCAGCGAGCCCAGCAGCCAGCGCAGCGTGTTGCGCAGCTTGCGGTAGGTCTCGACCGTGGTCTTCAGGATCTCCGGGCCGATGCGCAGGTCGTCCGAATAGTCCGAGGCGCACACCCACAGCCGCAGGATGTCGGCGCCGGAAGCCTTGATCACCTCCTGCGGGGCGACCACGTTGCCGATCGACTTCGACATCTTGCGGCCCTGCTCGTCGAGCACGAAGCCGTGGGTGAGCACCACGTCGTAGGGTGGGCGCGCGCGGGTGCCGCAGCTCTCCAGCAGCGAGGAGTGGAACCAGCCGCGGTGCTGGTCCGAGCCCTCGAGATACATCACCCGGTCCGGCCCGCCATTGAAGGCGCGGTCGACCTTCAGGTCCTCGCGCACCTCCAGCGTGAAGGCGTGGGTGGAGCCGGAATCGAACCAGACGTCGAGGATGTCGTCGACCTTGCGCCATTCCTCGGGGCTGTACTCGTTGCCGAGGAAGCGGGTCGCCGCGCCGTCCTTGTACCAGGCGTCGGCGCCCTCGGCCTCGAAGGCCTCGGTGATGCGCCGGTTCACCTCGTCGTCGCGCAGGATCTCGACCGTGCCGTCGCCCTTGTCCTTCACGAACACGGCGATCGGCACGCCCCAGGCGCGCTGGCGCGAGACCACCCAGTCGGGGCGGTTCTCGATCATGCCGTTGATGCGGTTGCGCCCGGTCTCGGGCACCCACTCGACCCCGGCGATGCCGCCCAGCGCCCGCGCGCGCAGCGTGTCGCCGGCCGTCGCCGAGCCGTCCGCCGCCGCGATGTCCTTGTCCATCGCGATGAACCATTGCGGCGTGTTGCGGAAGATGATCGGCGCCTTGGAGCGCCAGGAGTGCGGATACTGGTGCTTCAGACGCCCGCGGGCGATGATCCTGTCCGCCGCCGCCAGCGCCTTGATGACGACGTCGTTGGCGTCGCCGTCCTTGCCCTTGTCGTCCATCACCCGGTGGCCGCCGAACAGCGGCACGTGGTCGTAGTAGTAGCCGTCGGGGCCGACCGTGTGCGGCACCTCGCCGAGCTTGGCGGAGATGTAGAGGTTGAAGTCGTCGGCGCCGTGGCCGGGGGCCATGTGCACGAAGCCGGTGCCAGTGTCGTCGGTCACGAAGTCGCCGGCGACCACGGGCACGGGGAAGTCGAAATAGCCCTTGGTGCCCTTCACCCCCGCCAGCGGATGGGCGCAGACGAGGTGCGTCGGGTCGACCTCTTTGTGGCGCTCGTAGCCGGTCACGCGCGCGGCCTTGAACACCTCCTCGGCGAGGTTGTCGGCGAGGATGAAGTGCTCGCCCACCTTGGCCCAGTTGTCGGCCGGCGCCTCGGTCACCTCGTAGACGGCGTAGGTGACGTCCGGCGAGAAGGCGATGGCGCGGTTGCCCGGAATGGTCCAGGGCGTCGTGGTCCAGATGACGACCGAGGCGCCCTCATAGGAGGGGAAGAGGTGGATGTCGTCGGCCTTGTCGGCCGGCTCCAGCCCCTTGGGCAGGCCGCCCGCGGTGGCCGCGCTCTTGCGGTAGCCCTTGACCGGGAACTTGACGTAGATCGTGGTCGAGGTGTGGTCGTGATACTCGACCTCCGCCTCGGCGAGCGCGGTGTTCTCCACCACCGACCACATCACCGGCTTGGAGCCGCGATAGAGCAGGCCGTTGGCGGCGAACTTCATGATCTCGCGGGCGATCTGCGCCTCGGCGGGGAACGCCATGGTGGCGTAGGGATGGGCCCAGTCGCCCTCGACGCCGAGCCGCTTGAACTCCTCGCGCTGCACGTCGAGCCAGTGCTCGGCATAGGCGCGGCATTCCTGGCGGAAGGCGACCATGGCGGCGGCGTCGGCGAAGTCGGGCTTCACCTTGCCCTTCTTGCGGTAGTTCTCTTCCTCGATCTTCCACTCGATCGGCAGGCCGTGGCAGTCCCAGCCCGGGACGTAGTTGGAATCGTGGCCGAGCGCGCCCTGCGAGCGCACCACCACGTCCTTGAGGATCTTGTTGAGCGCGTGGCCGATATGGATGTTGCCGTTGGCGTAGGGCGGGCCGTCATGCAGCACGAAGCGCGGGCGCCCGGCGCCGGCCTGGCGCTGCCGGCCGTAGAGGTCGATCCGCTCCCAGCGCTTCAGCAGCTCCGGCTCGCGCTGCGGCAGGCCGGCGCGCATCGGGAACTCCGTCTGCGGCAGGAACAGGGTCGACGAATAGTCATGCGCCGCGGCCTCGCCGGCGGGTTCTTTGTCGGTACGACCGTCGCTGTTGCGGCTCGTCATCGCGCGCTCCTTCACTCGCCGCCCGGTTTAAGCGCAGCCGCAAGGCGGTGCAAGGGCGGTGCGGAGGCCGCTACCGGGAAGGCGGAGCGCGCGCGGAGGGGTCAGGCGAACGGCGTAGGGGCGGCAGGGAAGACGGAATGGGTGACGGTCGCCGCACGCCGGCTCGGGGCCGGCGGGTGGCGACGCGTGCCCTCCCGTCACCGGGGTGGCACCGGGGTGCGGCGCGGGAGCGGGCCGGCCTGCCCCTTCCCCCACCTCTTCCCGCTGGAGCGGGGTCGCCCCACGGCGGCGGGCGAGGTTGAAGGCCGGGTGGGATTGTAGCGCGCATCCTCACCCGGCGTGGGCCGTCTCCGATCCCTTACCAGTCGGACAGCCGCAGCTCCGGCCTCCCATCCCCTCCCAGAGAAACTTATCCGCACCCCCCAGGGGCGGGGCGATAATGCCCGCACCTGTCCCGGCAAGGGGGCGCAACCGGAGCGGCCGGCTCGCGCGGGACGGGGGCGGTGGCCATGGGAAAAGGGATAACGCACCCTCGGCCCGTGGCGGCCCAAGCCTTGCGTTCCCGGGCCGCATCACCGCGGTCCACCGGGCGGCGTGCCGCGCCACAGCGGAGGATAGCAACGGTAAGTCCTCCGGGGGCCGCAGGGAGCAAGCCTCAAACACCGCGTGCGGGGCGCCGGGAGCGGCGCGTCGGACGGTTGACTAAAGGCTTGCACCACCTTTTCCCACACGGTGCAGGCGACCGCCGGAGCGTTCCGCCCCGGCGCCCCGCGCGCCCTCCTGGAGGGCGCCCCGTGCCGTCATCCGCCCGGCCCCGCGAGGGGTGCGGGGGTTCGGTGCTGGGTGGGGGAAGGAGCGCGGAGGTCAGGGCGTGGTGGAATGCCGGCGGCGGCTGTGAAACAAGGCACCGTCTGACGGGATCGAAAACGATGACATTTTTCTGCCTCTGCGGCCGTGTCCGCGTCGATATTCCAGCGCCGCCCGCGTTCATCAACGCGTGCAACTGCACCCTTTGCAGCAAATCGGGTGCCCGATGGGCCTATTTCAGCCCGTCGGAGGTCGGCGTCGAAGGGGTGACGAACGGATATAGCCGGGAAGACAAGGAAGACCCGGCGGCCGAAATCCACTTCTGCCCGACTTGCGGGTCGACCACGCACTTCGTCCTGACCGCGAGTGCCGTCTCACGGTTCGGCAACAGCCAGATGGGCGTCAATATGCGCCTCGCGGACGAGAAGGACCTCGCCGGAACGGAACTGCGCTATCCCGACGGGCGATCCTGGCCGGGCAAAGGCGGCTTCGACTATGTGCGGCCGGCCCGGATCATCGGGGAATAAGCCTATGGCCGGCGGCCCTGGCAACGACGGCCGCCGCAAGCCCGCTTCGGCGACCACCCTGCGCGGGCGAGCCCTAGCCCAGCGCGGCGCGGGCGCGGGCGCTGTCCTCGTCCATCTGCGTGATCAGCGCCTCGATGCTGTCGAACTTCAGCTCCGGGCGCAGATAGGCGTGGAAGGCGACCCGCAGCACCCGGCCATAGAGGTCGCCGGCATAGTCGAACACGAAGGTTTCGAGCCGCGGCGCGCCGTCGTCGAAGGTCGGCCGGCGGCCGAAGCTCGCCACCCCCTTGTGCACCGTGCCGTCGATCTCGACCGTCACCGCATAGATGCCGTGGGCGAGCGTGATCGCCGGGTCGAGACGCATGTTGAGGGTCGGGTAGCCGAGCTCGCGCCCGCGCTTGTCGCCGTGGATCACCTCGGCCTCGACCGCCCAGGGCGCGCCCAGCATGTCGGCCGCCTGCTCGACCCGGCCCTGCTCCAGCGCGGCGCGGATCGCGCTCGAGGAGATCTGCGCCCCCTCGTCCAGCAGCGGCGGCACGATCTCGACCGGGAAGCCGTGGCGCCGACCGGCCTCGCGCAGGAAGATCGGCGAGCCGCCGCGGCCCTTGCCGAAATGGAAGTCGTAGCCGGCGACCACCATGGCGACGCCGAGCCGGCCGATCAGTATGTCGGCGACGAAGGCCTCCGCGTCCTTGGCCGCGAGCGCGGCGTCGAAGCCCAGCACCACCGCGCCGTCGAGCCCGGTCTCGGCCAGCCGGGCCAGCTTCATCGGCGCCGGGGTGAGGCGGAACACCGGCTCGTCGGGCCGGAAGAAGGAGCGCGGATGCGGCTCGAAGGTCACCGCCAGCGCCGCCCGTCCGAGCGAGCGGGCCTGCTCCAGCGCGGTGCCGATCACCGCCCGGTGGCCGCGATGCACGCCGTCGAAATTGCCGATGGCGACCACGGGATGGGCGAGCTCGGCCGGCAGGGCCTCGCTGCCGCTCAGCACGCGGAACGGATGGGAACGGTGGATCGGCTGCATCATCTCGGCGACAGGCGGGCACGCGGCATCGGAAGGCGGGCCACGCCGGCCCGCGCCATGGCGCATAACTGGCGCGCCCGCCGGCCCGCGTCAATCCGGAGTAACCCCGCGCGCTACCAGGCGAGCCGCGTGGTGACGGCGACCGGCAGCCCCGGCCCGTCGGCCAGCAACCGCGCCAGCGCCTTCGGGTCGACCTCGGCGCCGTGCTCGAGCCCGAGCTCGCCGGCATGGATCCCGGCGCCGACGAACAGGCAGTCGATGCCCGCCCCGAGCGCGCCGGCAAGGTCGGTGCGCAGCGCGTCGCCGATGGCGAGGATGCGCCCGGGTGCGGTCTCGGTGCCGCGCAGGGCGCGGGCGGTGGCGAAGGCGGTGTCGTAGATCGGCCGGTGCGGCTTGCCGCAATAGACCGCCTCGCCGCCCAGCGCTTCATAGGCTTCGGCGATGGCGCCGGCGCACCAGATCAGGTCGCCGCCGCGCTCGACCACGATGTCGGGATTGGCGCAGATGAAGGGCAGCGCGCGCGCCTTCGCTTCCTTCAGCGTGGCGGCATAGTCGTCCGGCGTCTCCACCGTGTCGTCGAACAGGCCGGTGCAGACGATCAGCTCGGCCGCCTCGAACCCGGTCAGGCTGAGGTCGAGCCCGTCATAGATGCCAAGGTCGCGCTCCGGGCCGAGGTGCCACATCCGCACCCCCGGGCGCTCCGCCAGCAGCGCGTTCGTCACCATGCCGGAGGTGACGATCGTGTCGTAGGCCGTGCGCGGCACGCCGAGCCCGTCGAGGATGCGCGCCACCCCCTCGCGCGGTCGCGGCGCGTTGGAGACCAGGATCACCGTGGCCCCCGCGGCGCGGGCGCACTCAAGCGCGTCCGCTGCCGGCGCGAAGGCGGCGACGCCGTTGTGCAGCACGCCCCAGACGTCGCACAGGATGACGTCGTAGCCCGGCGCGAGTCCGGCGAAGGAGGTGATGACCGGCGGGATGTCGCCGGGGCGGGAGGCGGGGCGCGGATCAGATGTCATGGCCGGGGATTGCCACGAGCGCGGGGCGCGCACAAGCCGCTCCGGCGCGGCCCGGCCATGCGCGGCGCCGGCGTCACGCCCGCATGCCGCCGTCCATCGCGGTCCGGCGGCTCTCGCTCAGGGGCGGAACAGCGGACCGTTGGTGACCACCATGCCGTGGCCGGGCACCTCGTTGCCGGCGGGATAGACCCCGCTCAGCACGTCGTTGAAATGCCGGCGCACGGTCTCGTCGCAGCCGCAGCTCATGGCGCGCAGCTTCGGCAGGTCGCGGATGACGAGCCGCGCGCGGCGCGGCTCCACCGCCCCGCTGTCGCGCAATTGTTGGATCACCCGGCCGATATAGGAGCGCCCCACCGCCAGCATCGACGCGAGCTGCTCCTGGGTGAGGCGCACATCGTCGCCGCCGGTGCGGTCGAGCGCGGCGACCAGCCATTTGGCGGTGCGCTGCTCGATGCTGTGCGCGGCGTTGCAGGCGACCGACTGGAACACCTGCGCCAGCAGGCAGTCGGCATAGCGCGCGAACAGGTTGCGCAGGCTGGACGAGGCGCTCTTGGCGCGCTCCAGTTCCACCGTGTCGAGGCGCAGGATCGGCCCGCCGATCTGCACCACGGCGCGGGCATAGGCCGGCAGCCGCCCCTGGCTGACGATGCCGCCCACCGCGCCCTCGCGCCCGACCGGGGTGATCTCCACCGGCCGGCCCTCGTCGAGCACCACCATGAAGGAGATCAGCGTCGGCCCGCAGGGGAAATAGACGTGCCGCACCTCGTCGCCGGGCTCGTAGAGCACCGCGCCGGGGCGCCGGTCGATGCGCCTGAGATGGGTCTTGAGAAGGTTGAAATCCGCCGGGCGCAACGCCCCGAGCAGATTGTTGCCGCCCGACGACGGCTCACCGCTCTTGTCGTGCTCTTCGCCGCTCGCTTCCTCGCTCCGACGCATCGCTTCCACTCCTCCACCGTCCGCGCGTCTCCAACGCGGAGGGGAGCAAAATGTTCACTTGTACGCAGAACTCACCGTGCCGGACGCCTAGAAGAGTGATCGATTTTCGGGAGTGGGCAGGGTGCCGGAGACGGTCATCATCGAGGGCGCGGTGGCGATGCGGGTGGGGCGGGCTGCCGCAGGCGCCGGTTCCGGCGCCGTCGTCGCGTGGGTTGCCGGCAGGGCCGGGTGCGGCCTCGCAGCCGTGCCGGCATACGCCCATGGCTGAGCCGGCCGGCGACGCCGCTTCCGATCCGTTCTTCTGGCGGCTGGTCCGGTTGGCGCGGCCGCTGCGCGAGCATCCCTGGCGCGGCGACGCGGCGGGCGTGGCGATGTTCGGCGCCGCCCTCCTGCTGCGGTTCGCGCTCGAGGGCATCCTGCCGCCGGGCTTTCCCTTCCTCACCTTCTTCCCGGCGGTCATCCTCACCACCTTCTTCTGCGGCCTGCGGCCCGGCATCACCTGCGCCGCGCTCTCCACCTTTGCCGCCTGGCATTTCTTCATCGGCCCCTCGGTCGGCATGCGGCTCGACAACGGCCAGGCGCTGATGGCGCTCGCCTTCTTCGTCGGCATCGCCGCCCTCGACATCGTGCTGATCCACTTCACCTTCACCGCCGCCGACACGCTGCGCGCCGAGCGCGAGACCAGCGCCCGGCTGAATGGCAGCCTGCGCATCATGTTCCAGGAGCTGCAGCACCGGGTCGCCAACAACATGCAGTTCGTGGCGGCGCTGCTCACCCTGCACCGGCGGCAGGCGGCGGCGGACCCCAATGTCGCGCTCACCGTACTGGACGATGCCGGCATCCGGCTCGAGACCGTCGCGCGCATCCATCGCCGGCTCTACGCGCCCGAGCAGCTCGACATGCCGACCGGCCAGTATCTGCGCGAGCTGTGCCGCGACCTCATCGATGCCGCCGGCGCGCGCGAGATCACCTGCACGGTGGAGGCGCCGGACCTTCGGCTGCGCATCACCCAGCTCACCACCCTGTCCATGCTGGTGGCGGAGATCGTGACCAATTCGCTCAAGCACGCCTTCGCGCCCGGCCAGCCGGGGCGGATCGACGTCGCCATCACCCCGCTCGGCGCCGGCCGTTACGACCTCGCCATCACCGATGACGGGCGCGGCATACCGGTCGACTTCGATCCCTCCTCGCGTTCGAGCCTCGGCTTCCGCATCATCCAGGGGCTGGCGGCCCAGCTCGGCGGCACGCTGCGGCTGGAAGGCGGCTCCGGCACGGCGGCCCATGTCGAATTCAGGGTCGAATAGGCCGGGCGAGGTCTGCTAGAAGGCGGCGAACCGGCTCGGCGATCGCCGCCACGAAACCAGCCCGAGGATTCCATGACCCAGACCTTCGATCTCCTGCTCAAGGGCGGCACCGTGGCCAATCCGGACGGCGTCGGCGCCCGCGACGTCGGCGTGGTCAATGGCCGCATCGCCGGCATCGGCAGCTTCGATGCCACCCAGGCCGGCGAGACCCTCGACTGCACCGGCCTCACGATCCTGCCCGGCGTCATCGACACCCAGGTGCATTTCCGCGAGCCGGGAATGGAGCACAAGGAAGACCTGGAGACCGGCTCGCGCGCGGCGGTGATGGGCGGCGTGACGGCGGTGTTCGAGATGCCCAACACCAGCCCGCTCACCACCTCGGCCGGTGCGCTGGAGGACAAGCTCGCCCGCGCCACCGGGCGCATGCATTGCGACTTCGCCTTCTTCGTCGGCGGCACCCATGACAATGTGAAGGACCTGCCGGAGCTGGAGATGCTGCCCGGCGTGCCGGGGGTGAAGGTGTTCATCGGCTCCTCCACCGGCTCGCTGCTGGTGGCCGACGATCCCGGCGTGCGCGCGATCCTCAAGGTGATCCGCCGCCGCGCCGCCTTCCACTGCGAGGACGAGCCGCGCCTCGCCGAGCGCCGGCACCTGCGCGTGCCGGGCGACGCCTCCTCGCACCCGGTCTGGCGCGACGAGATCGCGGCGCTGACCGCAACCACCCGCCTCGTCAACCTCGCCCGCGAGGAGGGCAAGCGCGTCCACGTGCTGCACGTCACCTCCGCCGAGGAGATGGCGTTCCTGCGCGAGCACAAGGACGTCGCCACCGTCGAGGTGACGCCGCATCACCTGACCATGGATGCGGACTGGTACGGCCGGCTCGGTTCGCTGGTCCAGATGAACCCGCCGGTGCGCGAGGCGCGCCACAAGCCGCTGCTGTGGCAGGCGCTGGCCGAGGGCGTGGTCGACGTGCTCGGCTCCGACCACGCGCCCCACACGCTGGAGGAGAAGGCCAAGCCCTATCCCGACAGCCCCTCCGGCATGACCGGGGTGCAGACGCTGGTGCCGATCATGCTCGACCATGTGAATGCTGGGCGCCTGACACTGGAGCGTTTCGTCGACCTGTCGAGTGCCGGCCCGGCGCGCATCTTCAACATCGCCACCAAGGGCCGGATCGCGGTCGGCTACGACGCTGACTTCACCATCGTCGACATGAAGCGCCGCGAGACCATCCGCAATGGCTGGATCGCCTCCCGGCCCGGCTGGACGCCCTATGACGGCGTCGAGGTCACCGGCTGGCCGGTCGGCACCTTCATCCGCGGCCGCCGGGTGATGTGGGAGGGCGAGCTCGTCACCCCGTCGGGCGGGACGCCGGTGCGCTTCCTCGAATCGCTCGGCGCCGCCGCGCCGAAGCGCACGCCCACCCTGCTGGAGCGGCTCGGCTAGTAGGTCACCTCGGCGAGATAGAGCCCCGCCGCCGGGGCCATCGGCCCGCAGCGCGCGCGGTCCTTCGCCTCCAGCGCGGCGGTGACGTCGTCCGGCGTCCACGCGCCCTCGCCGACCTTCACCAGCGTGCCGACCATGGAGCGGACCTGGTGATGCAGGAAGGAGCGCGCCTGCGCATGGACGCGCAGTTCCATCCCCGGTCCCTCGATCGCCACCCGCTCCACCTCCAGCCGATCGAGCGTCTTCAGCGGCGAAGCGGCCTGGCAGCCGACGGCGCGGAAGGTGGTGAAGTCGTGCCGGCCGATCAGCCGCGCCGCGCCCTGCGCCATCGCCTCCGCATCGAGCGGGCGCAGCACCCGCCAGGCCCGGTCGCGCTCGAGCGCGAGGTCCGGCCGGCGGGTGATGATGCGGTAGACGTAGCGCCGGCCGGTGGCCGAGAAGCGGGCGTGGAAATCGTCGGCGACCGCCTCCGCCGCCAGCACCGCGATCGGGTGCGGGCGCAGATGCGCGTTCATGGCGTCGCGCACCGTGTCGGGCCGCCAGTCGCGCGAGAGCTCGACATGCGCCACCTGCCCGGTGGCGTGCACGCCCGCATCGGTGCGTCCGGCGCCGTGCACCGCGACCGGCTCGCTGGCGAAGCGCTCCGCCGCCCGGGCGAGCAGTCCCTGCACGCTCAGCCCCTCGGCCTGGATCTGCCAGCCGACGAAGGGCGTGCCGTCATATTCGATGGTGAGCTTGTAACGGGGCATGGCGCTCTCTAGCCTTCCGCGCGCCGCCCGTCATCTCCCCCGGCCTGCGCATCGGTTCCGCGCCGTCGCGACGGTTGCCGCGCGCAGGCGCTTCGGGCATCGTGCGCGGCCGAACCGGAGCCCCCCATGCCCGAGCACGATCCTCTGGAAGCCGGCGATCATGTCGTCCTGATCGACGGCTCCGCCTATATCTTCCGCGCCTACCACGCCCTGCCCCCGCTCACCCGCACCTCGGACAAGCTGCCCGTCGGGGCGGTGGCGGGCTTCTGCAACATGCTGTGGAAGCTGGTGCGCGCGCAGGGCTTCTCCCCGGCGCCGACCCACCTCGCGGTGGTGTTCGACAAGTCCGAGCAGACCTTCCGGAAGGAGATCTACCCGCTCTACAAGGCGCAGCGCCCCGACCTGCCGGAGGACCTCGTCCCGCAGTTCCCGCTGATCCGCGAGGCGACGCGGGCGTTCGACCTTGCCTGCGTCGAGCAGGACGGCTTCGAGGCCGACGACCTGATGGCGACCTATGCCGAGCAGGCCAAGGCCAAGGGCGCGCTGGTCACCATCATCTCCTCCGACAAGGACCTGATGCAGCTCGTCGACGAGCGGGTGCGCATGTACGACCCGATGAAGGACCGGGCGATCGGTGCCGAGGAGGTGTTCGAGAAGTTCGGCGTCGCGCCGGAAAAGGTGGTCGACGTGCAGTCGCTCGCCGGCGATTCGGTGGACAACGTGCCCGGCGTGCCCGGCATCGGCGTGAAGACCGCGGCCCAGCTCCTCGCCGAATATGGCGACCTCGACACGCTCCTCGCGCGCGCGGGCGAGATCAAGCAGACCAAGCGGCGCGAGAACCTGATCGAGTTCGCCGACCAGGCCCGCCTGTCGCGCGAGCTGGTGACGCTGAAGCGCGACGTCGCGCTCGACGTGCCGCTCGACGACATCGCCGTGGTGGAGCCCGAGGGCAGGCGGCTCATCGCCTTCCTGAAGGCGATGGAGTTCAGCACCCTCACGCGCCGCGTCGCCGACGCCTACGAGATCGACGCCGGCGCCGTCGACCCGGACCCGGAACTCAAGACCGGTGGCAGCGAGAGCGGCCAGCTCATGGCCGGGCTCGACCCGGAGACCGGCACTTCCGCCGTGCCGGGCGACGTCGAGGCGACCCCGACCGCCGAGCGTGCGCTCACGCCGGCGGCGCTCTCCGCCGCGCGCATCGCCGAGGCGACCGCGACCCCGGTCGACCGCTCGGCCTATGAGACGGTGACGACGCTGGAGCGGCTGCGCCAATGGGTGGCGCGCGGCTACGAGGTCGGCACGGTCGCGGTCGACACCGAGACCACCGGCCTCGACCCGATGCAGGCCGAGATCGTCGGCTTCTCGCTCGCCACCGCGCCGAACGAGGCCTGCTACGTCCCGCTCGCCCATAAGGGTGGCGACGAGGGGCTGTTCAGCGAGGGGCTGCTGCCGGACCAGATCCCGCTCGAGGAGGCGATATCGGCGCTGAAGCCGCTGATGGAGGATCCGGGCGTCCTGAAGATCGGCCAGAACCTCAAATATGACTGGCTGATCTTCAAGCGGCTCGGCATCGAGCTCGCCCCCTATGACGACACGATGCTGATCTCCTACGTGCTCGACGCCGGCGCCTCGCCGCACGGCATGGACCCGCTCTCCATGCGCTGGCTCGGCCATACGCCGATCAAGTACGAGGAGGTGTGCGGCAAGGGGAAGGGGCAGATCTGCTTCGACCGGGCGGCGATCGACCGCGCGACCGACTACGCCGCCGAGGATGCCGACGTCACGTTCCGGCTCTGGCGCGTGCTGAAACCCCGCCTCGTCGCCGAGGGCAAGACCGGCGTCTACGAGACGCTGGAGCGCCCGCTCGTCACCGTGCTCGCCCGCATGGAGGCGCGCGGCATCATGATCGACCGGCAGATGCTCTCACGCCTGTCCGGCGAGTTCGCGCAGGGCATGGGACGGCTGGAAGCGGAGATTTCCGGCATGGCGGGGGAGACCTTCAACCCCGGCTCGCCCAAGCAACTCGGCGACATCTTGTTCGGCAAGATGCAGATCCCCGGCGGCCGCAAGACCCCGACGGGGGCCTGGTCCACTGGCGCCGACGTGCTGGAGGAGCTGGCCGAGGCGGGCCACGAGCTGCCGCGCCGCATCCTCGACTGGCGCCAGCTCCAGAAGCTGAAATCGACCTATGCCGACGCGCTGCCGACCTACGTCAATCCCGAGACCGGGCGCGTGCACACCTCCTTCGCGCTGGCGGCAACGACGACCGGCCGGCTCTCCTCCTCCGAGCCGAATTTGCAGAACATTCCGGTGCGCACGGAGGAGGGCCGCAAGATCCGCCGCGCCTTCATCGCCGAGCGCGGGCACAAGCTGATCTCGGCCGACTATTCGCAGATCGAGCTGCGGCTGCTGGCCGAGATCGCCGATACGCCCTCGCTGCGCCAGGCGTTCCAGGACGGGCTCGACATCCACGCCATGACGGCGTCGGAGATGTTCGGCGTGCCGGTCGAGGGCATGCCCGGCGAGGTGCGCCGGCGCGCCAAGGCGATCAATTTCGGCATCATCTACGGCATTTCGGCCTTCGGCCTCGCCAACCAGCTCTCGATCCCGCGCGAGGAGGCGGGCGCCTACATCAAGCGCTATTTCGAGCGCTTCCCCGGCATCCGTGCCTATATGGACGAGACCCGCGCCTTCGCCCGCGAGCACGGCTATGTGGAAACGCTGTTCGGCCGGCGCTGCCACTACCCGGACATCGCCGCCAAGAATCCCTCGATCCGCGCCTTCAACGAGCGCGCCGCGATCAATGCGCGGCTGCAGGGCTCGGCGGCGGACATCATCCGCCGCGCCATGACGCGCATGGAAGCGGCGCTCGCCAAGGCCGGCCTGTCAGCGCGCATGCTGCTGCAGGTGCATGACGAGCTGATCTTCGAGGTGCCGGACGAGGAGATCGAGGCGACAATCCCGGTGGTGACGCGGGTGATGGAGCATGCGCCCATGCCTGCCGTCGCGCTCAAGGTACCGCTGAAGGTCGACGCCCGCGCGGCGCTGAACTGGGAAGAGGCGCACTGAGAGGGTCGAAGTGAGGGGTCGGCCTCTCCCTCCGGGGGAGAGGCCGGAACAGCCGCTCAGCTGGCGAGCTCGACCGGGATGTTGCCGCGCGTGGCTTTGGAATAGGGGCAGACCTGGTGGGCCGCCTCGAGCACTTCCTTGGTCTGCTCGGGCGTAAGCGCCGGCGCCTTCAGCGACAGCTTGGCGGCGAGGCTGAAGCCGTCGTCGCCCTTCACCAGCGAGACCGCCACGGTCACGGCGGCGCCGGTGACGTCGAGCTTCTTCTGGTGGCCGACGAGCTCCACGGCGGAACCGAAGCAGGCGGCATAGCCGGTCGCGAACAGGTGCTCGGGCGTGGTCTTGCCGGCTTCGAGCGCGCCGTTCTTCGGCATGCCGAGATCGACCGAGACCGAGCCGTCGCTGGTCTGGGAATGGCCGTTGCGCCCGCCGACGCAGGTGGCGGTACCGGTGAAGAGGACGGTGGACATGGGCTGTCTCCTGCTGTTGGGACCTTCAATGTGAGGGTCGCCCGCAAAAATGGTGCGACAGGGCGACCAAACAATGTCTTGCACGATATATTTTGCCGATCCGCATGGAATAGGGTTGAGGTCGTCGGCATGTTCCCTCTTTGTTTCAGTTTGGCCTTGCCCGGACCTGTCGCAGGGCTTACCTCTAGGCATCGCCGGTGCCCGCTTGCGGGCACGCCCATCCGTTCGACCACAGCGCCCATGGAATCCGTCCGATGCCCATCGCGGTCCTGAGGGAACGCGCGCTCGCCCGCGTCGCGGGAGCCGATGCCGCCCATTTCCTCGACAATCTGATCACCGCCCGCACCCCGGTCGAACCGGGCGCGGCGCGCTATGGTGCGCTGCTGACGCCGCAGGGCAAGATCGTCGCCGACATGATCGTCGTGGCGACCGAAGGCGGCTTCCGCCTCGACGTGCCGCGCCTCGCGCTGGCTGACCTCCTGAAGCGGCTCCAGCTCTACCGTCTGCGGGCCAAGGTCGAGATCGGCGCCCTCGACGATCTCGTGGTCGCCGTGGCCTGGGGCGGATCGGAGCCGCTGGTCGACGCCTTCGCCTATGACGACCCGCGCCTTGCCGCGCTGGGGCGGCGCTTCCTCCTGCCGGCGGCCGAGGCGGCGAACATAGAGATGGTGCCGGAGGCCGAGTGGCAGGCGCACCGCATCGCGCTCGGCGTGCCGGAGGGCGGCACTGACTTCCTTTATGGCGACGCCTTCCCGCACGAGGCGGACATGGACCAGCTCGGCGGCATCGACTTCGACAAGGGCTGCTATGTCGGCCAGGAGATCGTCAGCCGCATGCAGCATCGCGGCACCGCGCGCACCCGCATCATCCCCTTCGCCCTGTGCGGCCCGGCGCCGGCGGAGGGCACGCCCATCCTCGCCGGCGGCAAGACCATCGGCCGCCTCGGCTCGGGCGTCGACGGGCGCGCGCTCGGCCTGGTGCGCCTCGATCGGCTCGAGGATGCGCGCGCCGGCGGCCAGGTGGTGGAGGCGGATGGCGCCGCGCTGGTGGCCGAGCGGCCGCAATGGGCGCATTTCGCCGTTCCGGGAACGGAGAGCGCGGCGTGAGCGAGCTTCTGCATGCAGACGGCGTCACCCGCTGCTCGTGGTGCGGCTCCGACCCGCTCTACGTCGCCTATCACGACAATGAATGGGGCGTGGCCGAATATGACGACCGCGCGCTGTTCGAGAAGCTGATCCTCGACGGATTCCAGGCCGGCCTCGCCTGGATCACCATCCTGCGCAAGCGGGAAGGGTTCCGGAGCGCCTTCGACGGCTTCCAGCCGGAGATCATCGCCCGGTACACGCCCGAAAGGATCGAGGCGCTGATGGCCGACCCCGGCATCGTGCGCAACCGCTCCAAGATCGTCTCGACCGTGCGCTCGGCGCAGGCATGGCTCGACATCATGGAGAAGGGGCCGGGCTTCTCGAAGCTGCTGTGGGAGATCAACGGGCCGGTGCTCGACAATCGCCGCGCGCCGGGCGACGCGCCGATCATCACCTCGCCGGTCGCGGCCGCCATGTCGAAGGAGCTGAAGCAGCGCGGCTTCAACTTCGTCGGCCCGACCATCGTCTACGCCTTCATGCAGGCGGTCGGCATGGTGGATGACCACGTCGTCTCCTGCCATCGCCACGGCAAGGGCGGGGCCGGCAAGGGAGCTTCCGGCAAGGTAACGCTTGGCGCGCCGGCCGCGGGCGACCCGGTGCCGGGCGAGCGTGCGTGAGGCGCCGTCGATGACCGCTCCCGTCACCGCCGTCGGCACCGGCACCGCCCCTGCCAAGTCGCTGCGAAAAAAGCCTGCCCGCGTCTGGCAGCGCATGCTCTCGGGACGCCGGCTCGACCTGATCGACCCGTCGCCGCTCGACATCGAGATCGAGGACATCGCCCACGGCCTCGCCCGAGTCGCGCGCTGGAACGGGCAGACCCACGGGCCGCACATCTTCTCCGTCGCGCAGCATTCCGTGCTGGTGGAGGTGATCGCCCGCCGTCAGGCCGGCGCGCGCGGGGGGGAACTCGATCGCCGCTGGAAGCTCGCCATGCTGCTGCACGACGCGCCCGAATATGTGGTTGGCGATATGATCAGCCCGTTCAAGGCCGTGCTCGGCGGCAATTACCGCGAGGTCGAAGAGCGCCTGCTCGCGGCGGTGAGCCTGCGCTTCGGCCTTCCCGCGCACTGGCCGGCGGCCCTGGTGAAGCTGGTCAAGTCGGCCGACCGGGCCAGCGCCTTCCTGGAGGCGACGCGCCTCGCCGGCTTCGATCTCGCCGAGGCGAAGAGCTTCTTCGGCCAGCCCTTCCCGCTCGACGCGGCCGAGGAGCGCAGCTATCTGGCGCCCTGGAGCGCGGACGAGGCCGCAGCCCGGTTCCTCGCCCGCTTCGCCGAGCTTGCCGAGGAGGGCGGCGCATCCGCGCCCCGGCCAGCCCCGGCCCGCGCCGGCCGATGACCTGGAGGTCCCGATGATTTACGTCTGTCCGCTCTCGCGCCTCGAGGAGACGGTGACGCGCACCGGCGCCGGCCATGTGCTGAGCGTGATCAATACCGGCACGCCGGTCGCGCTGCCGGCCTGCGTCGCGCCCGGCAACCATCTGTTCGTCGGCTTCAACGACATCACCGCGCCGCAGGACGGGCTGATCCATCCCGCCGCCGAGCATGTCGAGGCCATCCTCAACTTCACCCGCCGCTGGCCGCGCCGGGCGCCGCTGGTGGTGCACTGCTTTGCCGGCATCAGCCGCTCGACCGCCTCGGCCTATATCGCCGCCTGCGCGCTCAACCCCGGGCGCGACGAGGCGGGCATCGCCCGCGCGCTGCGGCTCGCCTCGCCCATCGCCACGCCGAACGCGCTGCTGGTCGCGCTCGCCGACGAGGCACTGGGGCGAAAGGGGCGCATGGTCGAAGCCATCGCCGCCATCGGCCGGGGCGAGGAGGCGATGGAGAACGTGCCCTTCGAGCTGGCGCTCGACTGACCAAGCGGGGTCAGCTCACCGCCGCTCCGGTCGCCGGCAGCACCACGACCTTGGTATCGACGGGCACACGGCCGTAGAGGTCGATGATGTCCTGGTTGATGAAGCGGATGCAGCCCGACGACACCATGGTGCCGATGGTCCACGGCTCCACCGTACCGTGCAGGCGGTACAGCGTGTCGCGCCCGTCCTTGTAGATGTAGAGCGCGCGCGGTCCGAGCGGGTTGCCTTCGCCGCCCGGCATGCCGCTGGCATAGGGGCCATAGCGGTCCGGCTCGCGGCGGATCATGTCGGGCGTCGGCGTCCAGTGCGGCCATTTGGCCTTGCGGGCGATGGTGCCGGCGCCGCGGAAGTTGAAGCCTTCCTGCTTGCCGACGCCCACGCCGTAGCGCAGCGCCCGCCCGTTGGCCAGGACCAGATAGGCGAACCGCTCATTGGGGTCGACCACGATCGTGCCCGGCTGCTCGCGGGTGCTGTAGGCCACTTCCTGGCGCAGGAAGCGCGGGTCGATCTGCGAGATGTCGACCGCCGGCACGGGGAACGGCTCGTCGTTGATCGCCGCATACATCTTCACATATTGCGGGTCGAGCGTGGGCGGCAGCGCGCTGAGGCGCGGATTGCTGGTGCCGGTGGTGGTACAGCCGGCGAGCGCGACGGGCGCGGCGAGCAGAAACAGGCGGCGATCGATCATGGGGAGGAAAACTCGCGGGTGGAAAGGCATGCCCTTTCCTATAAGCGCTCCCGGTTAATTCGGTCTCCCGTCCGGTTCACGGTGGCGTTATGCGCGCAAGAGAGTGCGAAGCTGTGGCCCGAACGCCCCAGATCGGCCTCCCGGCGAACGCCATCCATCAATATTCATGATCGTGATCCGCAATAATATTCGCTTTTCGAGCCGCGGATTGCCGCCCTATTGCTAGCTTGCGGCAGGTGCTCTCGTTCCGTCACATGGCCGCCAACCGCAGGCGGCGCGACCGGCAAGACATGCGCCGCCGACTGGATCCGGAGTCCGACATGAGCGCCGCAGCCCGTCCCTCCCTCGCCGCGCGCGCCCCGCTCCTGGTCGTGCTGTGCGGATGCCTGATCGCGATGGTGACCTTCGGCCCGCGCGCCTCCTCGGGCCTCTTCCTGCTGCCCATGACGAGCACCTATGGCTGGGGGCGCGACACGTTCGGGCTCGCCATCGCCATCCAGAACCTGGTCTGGGGCCTCGGCACGCCCTTCGCCGGCGCCATCGCCGACAGGTTCGGGGTGATGCGGGTGCTGTGGGTCGGTGCGCTGTTCTATGCGGTGGGGCTGATCCTCATGGCCTATTCCTCCACCCCGCTGCTGCTGCACCTGTCGGCCGGCGCGCTGGTCGGCTTCGGCCTTTCGGGCTCCTCCTTCAACATCGTGCTCGCCGCCTTTGGCAAGATGCTGCCCGAGCGCTGGCGCCCGCTCGCCTTCGGCGCCGGGACGGCGGCCGGCTCCTTCGGCCAGTTCCTGTTCCCCCCGCTCGCGGCCGGGCTGAACGCCAGCGTCGGCTGGCACGAGACGCTGATCGTGTTCGGCTTCGTCATGCTGCTGGTGATCCCGTTCTCGCTGGCGCTGGCGAACTCGCCTGCGGCCTCGAAGACCGCGAACCTGCCGCAGCAGTCGATCGCGGCGGCGCTCGGCGAGGCGTTCGGCCACCGCTCCTATGTGCTTCTGATACTCGGCTTCTTCACCTGCGGCTTCCAGCTCGCCTTCGTCACCACGCATCTGCCGGCCTATCTCATCGACCGCGGGCTCTCGATCAGCGTCGGCGGCTGGACGCTGGCGGTCATCGGGCTCGCTAACATGGTCGGCTCGCTGGCGTCGGGCTGGCTCTCGTCGCGCATGCCGCGGCGCTATCTTCTGGCCGGCATCTATTTCGCGCGCGGGCTGGCCATCATGGCCTTCGTGCTGCTGCCGGCCTCGCCCGTGACCTCGATCGGCTTCGGCGTGGTGATGGGCCTGCTCTGGCTGTCGACCGTGCCGCCGACCTCGGGTCTGGTCATGCTGATGTTCGGCACGCGCTACCTCGCCATGCTCTATGGCTTCGCCTTCTTCAGCCATCAGGTGGGTGGCTTCCTCGGCGTCTGGCTTGGCGGCGTGCTGTACGAGGCGCTCGGCTCCTACGACCTCGTCTGGTGGCTCTCGGTCGCGCTGAGTTTCGCCTCGGCGGTCATCAACCTGCCGATCGTCGAGCGGCCGGTGGAGCGCGGGCTGAAGCCGGCCTGAAGCGAGAGCGCGTTTGCGCGGCGTTAACTCTCCTCCTTCACCTTAGGTGCCGTGGTGCCGAAAGCGTTGCGCCGGGGCCACAGGCTGGCGGCAGGATGGCCGTCCGACGGCCTTCCGGGTGCCGTCCGGCCTTGACAAGAGCCGGCCCTGACGGGGCATCGTAGCCCCCTATCCGACCGATGGACCTTTGCGATGCGCCTTGCGACCGCTCTTCTGGCTGCTGCATGTGTGTCCGGCGCCGCCGCCGCGCCGGGCGCGCTCGCCGATCCGCTGTCGGCGCAGGACGCCCAGCGCTTCGTGATGGGCCGGACCTTCTCCTACACCTGCTATGAGGGCACGGTGGGCTCCGGGCGGGTCCTGAAGGACGGCTCCGTTGCCGGCACCATCCAGATGCGCGGCCATGGCACGGCGCGCTATGTGACGCTGCCCGCCGGCACCATTCTGGTGAAGGGGGAGGCGGTCTGCGCCAAGCTCGGCGGGCTGGCCTTCCAGCCCTGCTTCGAGCTGGAAAAGACCGGCGCCACCAGCTTCCGCGGCAATCTCGCCGGCGCGAGCCGGCTGTGGTGCGAGTTCAAGCGCGGCGGCAGCGGGCGGGCCCGCCTCGCCGAGCGCGGCACCGACACGACGCGCACCGCCCGCGCCGACCAGGTTTCCGACCAGCGCTGACATCCGGCCGCGGCGAGAGGCGCGTGGCGTCGTGCGCCGGCGGCTGCGCATGCGCGGGACGAAACTAATATCGACGAAGAGCTGAATTGCGCCGACGCAATACCGTAACGGTAATTGCGGCTATGGCCGTGCATGAGTGAATGCGGCCTACTCGGGGTCAGAGGGCATCGCCGCCCTGAACCCGTTGGAGGCTGACATGATCGACGTGAATACCGCGCCCTATGGCGTCTTCCTGCTGCGCCTGTCGCTCGGCGCGATGTGGATGTCCCACGCGCTGCTGAAGCTCTTCGTCTTCACCGTTCCCGGCTTTGCCGGCTATCTGGGAAGCGTCGGCTTTCCCTCGGCGCTCGCCTGGCCGATCGTCCTCGCCGAGCTGACCGGCGGCATCCTCATCATCGCCGGCGTCTATGCGCGCCACGTCGCGCTTCTGCTCATCCCGCTCATGGCCGGCGCGATGAGCGTGCACATCCCCAATGGCTGGGTGTTCTCCAGCGCCAATGGCGGCTGGGAATATCCCGCCTTCCTGATCGCAACGTCGTTCGTGCTGTGGCTGGTCGGCGACGGCGCCTTCGCGCTGCGCTCGCGCCCGCTTCTGTTCGTCGGGCGCCCGGTCGCGGCCTGAAGCCTACGACCGGGTGGAACGGGGTGGGGCGGCTCAGCCGCCCCCGCCCTGCTTCTCGCTCGAGGGCGCCGGCGGTTCGGCCGCGGCCTTCTTCGCCGGCGTCGTCGAGGTGTCGATGCTGGTCTTGTGGATCTCGTTGCCGGGACCGTCCTTGGCCTTTTCCGCCGCGTCGAGGCCGAGCGCAATCTTGAGGTCGATCTGCTTGAGCTCGTCGGGATCGGGCTTCAGGTCGCGGGCATGGTTCCACTTGAACCGCGCCTCCAGCTTGCGCCCGACCTTCCAGTAGGCGTCGCCGAGATGGTCGTTGATCACCGCCTCGCTCGGCTTCAGCTCGACCGCCCGCTCCAGCTCGCGCACCGCGTCGTCATAGCGCCCGAGCCGGTAATAGGCCCAGCCGAGGCTGTCGATGAAGAAGCCGTCGTCGGGACGCAGCGAGACCGCCTTGCGGATCATGTCCAGCCCCTCGTCGAGGTGGACGCCCTGGTCGACCCAGCTATAGCCGAGATAATTCAGCACATGGGGCTGGTCGGGCTTGAGCTCGAGCGCCTTCTTCAGGTCCGCTTCGGACTTGTCCCACTCCTTGGTGCGCTCATAGGCGGTGCCGCGGAAGTAGTAGAGCATCCAGTTGTTGCCGGTCGGCGCCTGGAGCTGGTTGATCGCCTTGGTGTAGATCTTGGCCGCCTCGGCGAAGTCCTCGTTCGCCCGCAGCACGTCGCCCAGCGCCATCAGCGCGCGCTGGTCCTTCGGGTTCTTCGTGGCCACGGCCTCCAGCGTCTTGCGGGCGTCCTTGTGGTCGCCTTCGGCATCAAGGTTGAGGCCGAGCTGGATCTGGGCGCTGGTGTAGAAGGGCGAGTCGGCCGGCACGCTGCGATAGAGCGCGATGGCGTCGTCGTTGCGCTTCATCGATTCGAACAGGTCGGCGAGGGTGATCTCGATCAGCGGATGCGAGGGATCGAGCCAATGGCCGAGCTGGAGGTAGATCAGGGCGAGGTCCTCGCCGCCCTGCCGGCCGAGCGCGGCGCCGAGCCCGTACAGCACCTCGGCCGCGCCGGCCTGCGGCGTCGTCACCAGCGCCGGAAGGGTCTTGCCGGCCTCGAGCTGGTCGATCTCGCGCGTCACCAGCGGGTCGTTCGGCGAGAGCTTGTCGAAGTCCTCATAGGTGTCGATGGCGAGCTGCTTCTTGCCCGAGCGCGAGGCCCAGCGGCCATAGGCATCGACCACGCGCAGCGTATGCGGGTCGATCTTCAGCGCGTCCTCGAGCCGCTTGCCGGCGTCGCGCTTGCGTCCGGCCGCCTCGAGGATGAGGCCGGCGTGGAAATCCTGGAAGCCGGAATACCATTCCGGGCCCTTCAGCGCGTCGATCGCGGCGACGCCGGTGCGCGGGTTGCCGGAGCCGAACTGGGTCCAGGCGGTGAGCAGCGTCGAGTTGAGCTCGGCGATCGCGCCCTGCCCGGAGCGGCGCAGATTGCTGCGCGCGGTGATGTACTTCTTGTCCTTGATCGCCTTCACGCCGAGGACGAGACGCGCGAGCCCGTGCTCGGGGTCCATGCGCACGAGGCGGCGGGCCATCTCGGTGGCCTCGTCCATCGAGCCTTCGGCGAGCAGGGCCAGGAAGGCGCGCTCGACCACCTCGCCATTGTTCGGGAACACCTGCACCAGCGCGCGGTAATAGGCGGCGGCGGCAGGCGTGTCGTGCTCGGCGGTGGCGAGGCGGGCGGCGAGATAGTTGCCGGCCGGCGAGGTGCGCGCGATCTCATCGGGCGGCGGCGCGTCGGCAAAGGCCGCAGGCGCGGTGCCGAGCGCGGTGAGCATGGCGAGAATGGCCGCACCCGGCCGCAGCGACAAACGTCGGAACGTCAAGTTGGAAACCTCCAGCGGCACCCAGACGGACCACGGCCCCGTGGCTCGCGGCTTTGGATCCCGCCGGCAGATTGGGCCTTTTTGCCGGCCCTCGCAACAAAGAGGGACGGCTGACCGACTCAAACCGCAGCGGGCCGAGTCGGCACGGTTTCATATGCGTCGGCCAAGAATAAGGCCGAGAAGCGCCGCCCCCGCGGCAATCGCAATCACGGTCGAGCTCGACGGATTGGCGGGCGCGACCGGGGGCACCGTCTGTCCTGGCGGAGGCGGACCAAGCCCGGTCGGCGCGACGCCTGGCGCCGGCTGGGGCGGCATCATGCCACCGATCGCGCCGCCGAGCGCCCCATGGAGGGCATTGCCGGCCGGACGCGCGCGGCGCCGGGTGCGGATATAGACGACCAGCAGCAGCACGAGCGCGAGGAACAGGCAGATGCCCGCCAGGATCAGCGCCGCCCCCGCCGGACCGAACCGATCGGCCAGCAGCACGAAGGCGGCGATGAGGAAAGCGAGAATCGCCCCGGCCAGGAAAAGGGCGGCGAACAGCAGCAGAAACGCCGTCGTCGCGGCCCGCTGGGCCGTACGGCGAATCTCGATCCGGGCGAGGCTCAGCAGGAAGCGGAGCATCAGCGTCCCCGGGTGAGAAGGCCGAGAACGAAGCCGATTCCGAGCGCGGCGCTCACCGCTCCGAGAGGGTTGCGCTCGATGGCGGCGCCGAGCTCGCCCCCGGCCGCCTTGGCACGCAGCCGCGCCTCGTCGAGTGCGGCCGCGCCTTCATCCATGAGGCCCGCGGCCGTCGCTTCCGCGCGCGCCTTGCCTTCGCGCAGCCGGCCGGTCACGGCTTCGGCGGCGGCTTCGCCTTCCGCCTTGACGAAGGTGGTCAGCGTATCGGCGAGGCGCGCGACATCGGCGCGCAGCACGGCGAGATCGGCGGACAGCTTGGCGAAATCTTCCTGGGGATTCGGGTCGGCCATGGGTCGGTCTCCTGTGCGTTTCCTCGGCCGCGGCCGCCTGGCCGCGCGTTGAGCGAGCCCTCGACAACGCCGCGTTCGTCGCTGCGGTTCCCCATCATATGCGGTAGTCAGATGCGCTGGAACTCGTAATAGCCCGGTACCCGGCCGGCCCGCATCGCCTTCGCCTCGTAGCGCGTGCCGGGCCACCCCGCCCAGGGCCGGCGCCAGTCGTCGGCGCGCCGCGCGGTCCAGACGAACCGCTCGTCCGCGAGCAGGTGCCGCAGCGTCCAGCCGGCATAGTCCTCGACGTCGGTGGCGAAGCGGAAGTGCCCGCCCGGCGCCAGGAGGCGGGCGATGCGGTCGATGTTGTCGGGCTGCACGAAGCGGCGCTTCCAGTGGCGGCGCTTCGGCCAAGGGTCGGGATAGAGCAGGTCGACGCGTTCGAGCGAGCCGGTCGGCAGGCGGTCGAGCAGCGGCACCACGTCGTCGCCATGCAGACGGACGTTGCCGAGTTCCGCCTCGGCGAGGGCCGAGGTGAGCTTGGCGAGGCCGTTTAGGAAGGCTTCCGCGCCGATATAGCCGATGTCGGGGTGGTTCCGGGCCTCGGACAGCAGGTGCTCGCCGCCGCCGAAGCCGATCTCGAGCCGCACCGCCCGCACCGGCTGACCGAACAGCGCGGCAAGCGGGCCGCCTGGTGACGGTGTGCCGGGGCTCGCGGGAGCCGGCAACGCGGCGAGGTCGATGGCGAGGTGCGGCAGGGCGCGGGCGAGGCGGTCGGCCTGCCCCGCGCGCAGCGGCTTGCCCTTGCGCCGCCCGAAGAAGGCGGCCTCGCGCGGCGCGGCATTCGCGGACGATTCGCGGCCGGGTGTGCCGCGGGTAGACGTGTCGTGGTCGTTGTCGGCGGAATCGATCATCGGATGCGCAATGAAAAGGGGCGGACGCTGCCGTCCGCCCCTGCTTATCCTCGACTGACCGGATCGGCGCAATGGCGTCCGGGTCAGGCCACCGCCGCCTTGATGGCGTCGGCGAGATCGGTGCGCTCCCAGGAGAAGCCGCCATCGTCCTCCGGCCGGCGGCCGAAATGGCCGTAGGCGGAGGTGCGGGCATAGATCGGCTTGTTGAGGCCGAGATGCTCGCGAATGCCGCGCGGACGCAGGTTCATCACCTCGCGCAGCACCTTCTCGAGCTTGGCCTCCTCGACCTCGCCGGTGCCGTGCAGGTCGACATAGACTGCGAGCGGATCGGACACGCCGATGGCATAGGCGAGCTGGATGGTGCAGCGCTCGGCGAGATTCGCCGCCACCACGTTCTTGGCGAGGTAGCGCGCGGCATAGGCTGCGGAACGGTCGACCTTGGTCGGGTCCTTGCCGGAGAAGGCGCCGCCGCCATGGGGGGCCGCGCCGCCATAGGTGTCGACGATGATCTTGCGGCCGGTGAGGCCGCAGTCGCCGTCCGGCCCGCCGATCACGAACTTGCCGGTGGGATTGACGTGCCAGATCGTGCCTTCCGTGATCCAGCCCGCGGGCAGGGTCTCGCGGATATAGGGCTCGACGATATTCTGGACGTCGTGGGAGGAGAGGTCGGCGTCGAGGTGCTGGGTGGAGAGCACGATCTGCGTGACCTCCGCCGGCTTGCCGTCCTCGTAGCGCACCGTGACCTGGCTCTTGGCGTCCGGGCCGAGCACCGTGCTCTCGCCCGAATGGCGGGCCTCGGCGAGGCGCTTAAGGATCTTGTGCGCGTAGTAGATCGGCGCGGGCATCAGCTCGGGCGTCTCGCGGCAGGCATAGCCGAACATGATGCCCTGGTCGCCGGCGCCTTCATCCTTGTTGTTGGCGGAATCGACGCCGGCCGCGATGTCCACCGACTGCGCATGCAGGTGCACGTCGATGTCGGCGGTCTCCCAGTGGAAGCCGTCCTGCTCGTAGCCGATATCCTTGATCGCCAGCCGCGCGATGTGGGTGATGAAGTCCTTCGTCAGCTCGGCGGGGCCGCGGGTCTCGCCGGCGATGACGACCCGGTTGGTCGTGGCGAGGGTTTCGCAGGCGACACGCAGATGGCTGGGGTCCCAGCCATATTCCGGGCCGGTCCTGAAGAACGCGTCGACGACCTCGTCGGAGATGCGGTCGCAGACCTTGTCCGGATGGCCTTCGGAAACGGATTCGCTAGTAAAGAGATATGCTTGGCGAGACACGCGCGGCTCCTCGATTGTCGCCCGGCGCACCAAGGGGCACCCGGCGCGCGCATTTTTGGCGGCACCGGCTGCTCAGGTCAAGAATATAGGACGAAATCGTTCGGAAAAAAGAACGCGGTGTGACCCGGTCGTCTCAGTTGGTCTCTTCGGAACCCGCGAGGGCCTCGACGAGGTCGACGATGCGCCGGCGCACCTTGGAGTCGGTGATCTTCAGGAAGGCGCGGGTGAGAGCGATGCCCTCCGACGTGGCGAGGAAGTCGGAAACGAAGGCGGGGGAGGCATCTTCCGCAAAGCCCGCCGGGCCGGCGCCGACGGTGGGCGCGCCGTCGAAGAAAAACGAGACCGGAACACCCAGTACGTTCGAGATGTTCTGCAGACGGCTGGCGCCGATCCGGTTGGTTCCCTTCTCGTATTTCTGGATCTGCTGAAAGGTGATGCCGAGATTTTCTCCCAGTTTCTCCTGGCTCATGCCCACCATCATGCGGCGCATGCGGACGCGGCTGCCGACATGCTTGTCGATGGGATTGGGAGATTTCTTCGTCATCATCGGCCCCGACTCGAACAAAAAAGACTCCCCTTCCGCCACGTTGGGCGGAGGGAAGCGATGCCTAAGCTGCGCAGCAGTCTAGGCAAAGGCCACGATACCGTCGATCAATCTACGCGTGTATTGTTCGGCAACGCAGCATAAAGACGACCAATATCGCGGCCGCCAGCAGAACGCACGGTATCGAATTGCCAAACATGGAATAAAGCGTCGGCGGAAGTGCAGTCGGAAGTTTACCGTCGAGCGTGCCTCTTGCACCCAGGGGTAGCATTTCCTCTATTCGCCCGAGCGGGTCGACAATCGCCGAAATTCCGTCGTTTGTGCCGCGAATCAAAGGCAGGCCCTGCTCAATCGCGCGCATGCGCGCCTGCTCGAAATGCTGGTAGGGGCCGGGCGTCATGCCGAACCAGACGTCGTTCGACAGGTTGAGCAGCACGCCCGGGCGCTGGTCGGGCGAAAGCCCCGCGGGCATGATCTCGCTGGGGAAGATCGCCTCGTAGCAAATCAGCGGCACGGCGGTCGGCAGGCCGGGAATGCGCATCAGCGTGCGCTTGTCGGCGGCACTGAATCCGCCGCGATACTGTGTCAACTGCTGGATGCCGAGGCTCTCCAGCGTTTCCTGGAACGGCAGATATTCGCCAAAAGGAACGAGATGGACCTTGTCGGCCACGGCGAGGAAGGCCCCCTCGTCGCCGAGCGCGCGAATGCTGTTATAGGCCTTGGGCCGGGTCTGCCCGGGGACCTGTTCGAGCCGCACCGCGCCGGTGATCAGCGTGGCGCCGGGCGGCAGCATCGCCGCGATCCGCGAGATCGCGCCCGGCTCGCGCTCGAGGAAGAAGGGGAAGGCCGATTCCGGCCAGAACAGGTGGGTGATCCCCTTCAGCCCGTCCTTGCCTTCGCTCAGCGAGACGTAGAGGTCCATCACCTGGTCGCGGGCGTCGTAACGGAACTTCTGGTCCTGCGGCAGGTCGGGCTGCATGATGCGCAGCATGACGCCGGGAACGTGCCCGACTTCGCTGGTCGCGAGCCGCCAGGCGCCCGCGCCCCACATGGCCGCGAGGGTCAGGCCGGCGAGGACGACCGGCAGGTAGCGCCCGCGGCCCGGCGCGTCGAACAGCGTCGCCGGCGCAGCGAGCGCGGCGAGGGCGACGAAGCATAGCCCGAATATGCCGACGACGGCACCCGACTGCGCGAAGGCGAGGTCGCTCGCCAGCGCGTAGCCGAAATTGTTCCAGGGAAAGCCGGTCAGCAGCGTGCCGCGCAGCCATTCGGTCGCGGTCAGCGCGATCGCGAGGACGAGTATCCGTTCCGCCGTCCGGCTCCAGAACAGCGCCGCGAGGGCGCAGCCCATGCCGACATAGAGCGCGAGCCCGGCCGGCAGCAGCAGCACGGCGAAGGGGATCAGCCAGGCGAAGGTGTCGGCCTGCACCAGGAAGGCCGAGCCGATCCACCACAGCCCGGCGAGGAAGTACCCCATGCCGAACAGCCATCCGGTGCCGAAGGCCGCGCGCATGCGCCGCCACCGGCCGGACGGGGCGGCATCCTCGATCGCCCGGTCGAGCAGCAGCACCAGCGCCGGCAGGGTGAGCGCCATGATAGGCCACGCATCGACCGGCGCCATGGCGAGCGCGGACAACGCGCCGGCGAGAAAGGAGCCGAGCGCGCGCAACCGGCGCGGCGCGAGACGCAGACGGTCCGGCAGCGTCATGAGGCCGTCCGCGCTCGCTCAGGCAGCGGCATCGGGATCGCGCGCGGCCCGGCCGCCATAGCCGTTGTTCTGCTCGGCCGGCGGGGGCAGGCTGGCGCCGCCGGCCCGCTCGTCGCGGCGGCGTTCGCGCCGCGCCCCGATGGGGGAGGGCGCGACCTCGCCGGTCGCCTCGCGCGCCGTGCCGTTGCGGGCGGGGGTGATGCGCAACCGCTTGACCCGGCGCGGATCGGCATCGAGCACCTCGATCTCGAAATCGTCGGGCCCGCGCACGATCTCGCCGCGCACCGGCACGCGCCCGGCGAGCGTCACCAGCAGCCCGCCCAGCGTGTCGACCTCCTCGGCCTCCTCGCCCAGCGCGAAGGCCGGGTCGACCGTCTCCGCTACCTCCTCGAGGCTGGCGCGCGCATCGGCGATGTAGGACCCGTCCGGCTGGAGCGCGATCATCGGCATCTCGTCGTCGTCGTGCTCGTCCTCGATGTCGCCGACGATCTCCTCCACCAGGTCCTCCATGGAGACGATGCCGTCGGTGCCGCCATATTCGTCAATGACGAGGGCGAGGTGGATGCGGCTCGCCTGCATGCTGGCCAGGAGCTCGATCGAGGGCATGGAGGGCGGGACGAAGAGCAGGCGGCGGATCAATTTCGCCGCGCTCAGCGAGGTGCCGAGGTCGATGGCCTTGAGGTTAAAGCCCGGCAGGGTCTTGCCGTTGCCTCGTCCATTGGTCTTGCCGGCATCCTTGGCCGGACCGGCCTCGCCCCGGGCGGCGTCGGCGCCCGGTTCCGCGCTCGTGCGCGGCTCCTTGGCGCTCCGCGTGATCATGGCGCGCTGCGTCAGATAGGCGACGAGGTCGCGTATGTGCACCATGCCGACCGGGTCGTCGAGCGTGTCGTCATAGACCACGAGGCGCGAATGGCCGGCATTGGCGAATACGGCGAGCAGCTCGCCGAGCGAAATGTCCTTCTGCACCGCGACGATGTCGGCGCGCGGCACCATCACGTCGCCGATGCGCAGCTCGCGCAGGCCGAGAACGCTCTTCAGCATCGAGCGTTCGGTGGCCGAGAGGTCGGTGCCGACATCCGCATTGGTCGCGGAGAGGACTTCGGCGAGGTCCATGCGCAGCGAGCCGGAGGTCCGCCAGCCGCCCATGAAGTTGCGCAGCCGGTCGAATAGGCCGGGTCGCGGGTCGGGGTCGGCGGAACGGGAATCGGCCGGGCCGTCCGGCCCGGCGGTCCTACTCGAACCGCCGATGGTAGTACTTGGGCCGTCGCTGCTCTGTGCGGGGGGCGGCGGGTTGGAAACAGGCTCGGACATCGTCTTCAGGTGGCTTGGTGAACGGGTTCGGTTTCGGCATAGGGGTCGGGCACACCGAGCGTCGCGAGCACGCGGCGCTCCATCGCTTCCATCTCCTCCGCCTCCTCGGCGGTCTCGTGGTCGAAGCCGAGCAGGTGCAGCGTGCCGTGCACCGACAGATGGCTCAGGTGGTCGGCGAAGGTCTTGTCCTCGCTCGCCGCCTCGCGCTCCAGCGTCTCGAATGCAATGGCGATATCACCGAGATGGGGCGCGCCCGCGGCGCGCGCCACCTCCGGCGTGGGAAAAGACAGCACGTTGGTCGCGTAATCCTTGTGCCGCCAGTCGCGGTTGAGCGTGCGGATGGCAGTGTCGTCGGTCAGCTTCACGGCGATCTCGGCGCCGTCGAGCGCGATCTCGTAATCCTCGGCGGCGCCGAGGCAGGCCGCGCGCACCGCCCGGGTAACAAGCCCGGCAGCGTCGGGCACGCTCGGCCACGGGCCGGCCTCGACGAGGATGTCGACCTCTATCGGCTCGCCTTCGCTCATCGCGGCGGTGCCTTCGGTTCGGCCGGGACCGCGGGTTCCGACGGCGCGCCGACGGAAGCGCCCGCCGGCCTTCCGCCGGCCAGCTTGCTGTCATAGGCGGCGACAATGCGGCCCACCAGCTCGTGGCGCACCACGTCGGCGGCACTGAAACGGCAGACCTCGACCCCTTCGACATTGCCGAGCAGGTCCACCGCCTCGGCAAGGCCCGAAGTCTGGCCCGGCGGCAGGTCGACCTGGCTCGGATCGCCGGTAACGACCATGTGCGAGTTCTCGCCGAGGCGGGTCAGGAACATCTTCATCTGCATCGACGTGGTGTTCTGCGCCTCGTCGAGGATCACGCAGGCATTGGCCAGCGTGCGCCCGCGCATGAAGGCCAGCGGGGCGATCTCGATCTCGCCGGAGGTCAGCGCCCGCTCGACGAAGGCACGGTCCATCAGGTCGTGCAGCGCGTCGTAGATCGGGCGCAGATAGGGATCGACCTTCTCCTTCATGTCGCCGGGCAGGAAGCCGAGCCGCTCGCCCGCTTCCACCGCCGGGCGCGAGAGGATCAGCCGGTCGACCACGCGCCGCTCCAGCAGGTGCACCGCATAGGCGACCGCCAGCCAGGTCTTGCCGGTGCCGGCCGGGCCGACGCCGAACACCAGTGTGTGGCGCTTGAGCGCGCGGATATAGGCGTCCTGCGCGGCGGTGCGGGCCCGCACCGGCCGACGCCGGAGCTGGATCTCGTCGAAGCTCTGCCGCTTGGTCGCGGGGTCGAAATCGAACAGGAAGCCCTGCGAGGCGGCCTCGCGCATCACGCCCTCGACGTCGCCGGGCACCAGCTCCCCGCCCTTCTTCAGACGGGCATAGAGCGTCTCGAGCACATGGCGCGCCTGCTCGCAGGCCTCGCGCGGGCCTTCCAGCGTGACGTGGTTGCCGCGCTGCTCGGCGACGATCTCGAGCCGTCGCTCGATCAAGGCGAGGTTCTGCCCGTAATGGCCGAACAGCAGGCTCGCCAGCCGATTGTCGTCGAAGGCGAGCACGATCTGGTTCGGTCCATCCTCGGGGATGTCGACCCAGTTCGCCGCCGGCCGCGACGACGCGGCAGGGCGCGGCGCGGTCTGCGTCGTTCCGCCGGATCCGCCGGTGCGGGGGGAATGCAAGGCACGTTCGTTCTCGGAAGAACCAGGTCGACGCACGCTCACGCCTCCACCGTCTCACTCTGCCCCACCAAACGCGGTTCGACACCGGCGCCGCCGGCGAAAAACTCGCCGCCAATGATGTCGCCGGAAAGACTCTTGGTACTGACGGCCCGCACTTCAACCGTCGCCAGGGTGCCGATCGCCTCGCGCGGCGCCTCGACCACCACCGACTGGAGATAGGGCGAGCGGCCGATGAGCTGGCCCGGGAAGCGGCCCGGCTTCTCCAGCAGGATCTCGAAACGCCGGCCGCGGCAGGCCGCGTCGAAGGCCGCCTTCTGCCGGTCGAGCAGCGCCTGCAGGGCGTAGATGCGCTGCGACTTCACCTCTTCGGGAAGCTGCACCTCCATCGTCGCCGCCGGCGTGCCGGGGCGCGATGAATATTTGAACGAGAAGGCGCCGGCGAAGCCGACCCGCTCCACGAGGTCCATCGTGTCGGCGAAATCCTCGTCGGTCTCGCCTGGGAAGCCGACGATGAAATCGGAGGAGAAGGCGATGTCGGGACGCGCCGCACGCACCCGCTCGACGGTCGCGAAGAACAGCTCGCGGTCGTGCTTGCGGTTCATCGCCGCGAGGATGCGGTTCGAGCCGGACTGCACGGGCAGGTGCAGATAGGGCATCAGCGCCGGCAGCTCGCGATGGGCGGCGATCAGTTCGTCGTCCATGTCGCGCGGATGGCTGGTCGTGTAGCGCACCCGGGCGATGCCCGGCACTTCGGCGACCTTGCGCACCAGCTCGGCAAGGCCGGCGGGGCGACCGCCCGCATCGGCGCCGTGATAGGCGTTGACGTTCTGGCCGATCAGCGTGACCTCGCGCACGCCGCCATCGGCGAGCCGCGCCACCTCGTCGAGGATCTTCGCCACCGGCCGGGAGACCTCGGCGCCGCGCGTATAGGGCACGACGCAGAAGGTGCAGAACTTGTCGCAGCCTTCCTGCACCGTGACGAAGGCGGTGGGACCGCGCCTGGCGATGGCCTGTCGGCTCGGCGGGGCGAGGAAGTCGAACTTGTCCTCGACCGGGAACTCGGTCTCGACGATGCCGGCGCGCCGGTTACTGCCGCGCCGCTCGGCATCGGCCACCAGCTCGGGCAGCTTGTGGTAGCTCTGCGGGCCGACCACGAGGTCGACGCCGCGGGCGCGCTTCAGGATCTCGGCGCCTTCGGCCTGGGCGACGCAGCCGGCGACGGCGACCATCTGGCGGCGGCCGGCCTCCTCCTGCGCGACGCGCAGCCGGCCGAGCTCGGAATAGACCTTCTCGGCCGCCTTCTCGCGGATGTGGCAGGTATTGAGGATGACGAGATCGGCGTCCTCGGCGGTGTCGGTTTCGACAAAACCTTCCTTCGCCAGCGTGTCCGTCATGCGCTGGGCGTCATAGACGTTCATCTGGCAGCCGAAGGAGCGGACGTAAAGTTTGCGCGGCTCGCTCATTGCGTGTCGATCGACCTCAACCGCCTGTCCATGAAGGACGTTGCCCCGCAAGGAGGCCGGCGGCCCATTCCGTTGGAAACCCGGCGCATTTCCGGCGCGCCCGTGCCGAGGCGCCGTCGCAAATCGCGGTTCGTTCCCAACTCGCATTGGCCGAGGTCGAGATCGTCTACGTCTCCACTGGTGACACCTTGCTTCCTGTGTAGCGGGATTCCCGCCAAAAGGGAATGCGGCACCCGAGAGTCGGCGTGCTCGAAAAGGGAGCTTTCAGCCCGGCGGAAGCGGCGCCCGGCCGGTCAGCGCCCCCGTGAGCATGGTGCGCGCGGCCCGTTCGGCCGCCAGGGTCGCGGCCTTGCGGTTGTCGGCCTCGATCACGGTGCCGAAATGCAGCTCGACGTCGATTGCCCCGTGGCGGAGCAGGTTCATCAGGTGCGGGGCGAGCTCCATGTCGCCATACCACGCCACCATCGGCCGCCGCGCGCGCCCGAGCGGTATGCCGGCCTGGCCGACATAGGCGATGGCGAGGGGCTGGATCGTCGCCGGCCGCTCGGTGCCGACCGCCTGCCCCGCCGCGCCGACCAGCGCCGAGCGGAACGCCAGCACGCGGTTGCCGTCGCTCGAGGTGCCTTCGGCGAACAGCACCACCGCGTCGCCGCCGTTCATCCGCGCCGCCATCTCGCCCGCCACCCGGCCGGTGGCGGCGCGCGCTGCGCGATCGACGAAGATGGTGCGCTGGAGCTTCGCTAGCAGGCCGATGCCGGGCCAGCGCGCCACCTCGCTCTTGGCGACGAAACACAGCGGCAGGCGCGAGCCGAGCACCGGGATGTCGAGCCAGGAGACGTGGTTGGAGAGGATCAGCAGCGGGCGCACCGCCGCCGGCGCGCCGACGACCCTCACGCGCACGCCGATCAGCGCCAGCAGGATGCGGTGATAGACCACCGGGATGGTGCGGCGGGTCGGCAGCCTAAGCGCCACCGAGGCCCATTGCAGCGGAATGCCGACGAGCGTGACCAGCACCACCGGCAGCAGCACCAGCCAGGCGCGCACGGGCTCAGCTCTTGGACTTGTCGAGCGGCACCCCGTAGAGCTCCAGCCTGTGGCCGACCAGCCGGTAGCCGAGCTTGCGGGCGATCTCCTCCTGCAGGTGCTCGATCTCCTCGGAGCGGAACTCGACCACATGGCCCGAGCGCAGGTCGATCAAATGGTCATGGTGCTCGTCGGGCACCGGCTCGTAGCGCGAGCGCCCGTCGCGGAAGTCGTGGCGCTCGATGATGCCGGCATCCTCGAACAGCTTCACCGTGCGGTAGACGGTCGAGATGGAGATGCGGTCGTCCACCGCCGCCGCGCGCCGGTGCAGTTCCTCGACATCGGGATGATCCTGCGCGTCGGCGATGATGCGCGCGATGACGCGGCGCTGGTCGGTCATGCGCAGGCCCAGCGTCATGCAGGCTTCCTCGATGGCCGTCGGTTTTTCGTTCATCCGCGCGGTCTCCGTCTTGTCCCGCCTTATCGCTCATGGGAGGGGCGAAGGGCAATCGATTCGTCCCCACCCTCCCCGGACCGTTCACCCGCTCAGGCGATGTCGCGGCGCATGGTCAGCGCGGCGGCGGGCTGGCCCGTTCCGGTACGATAATAGCCCTCGCGGCGGCCGATTTCCCGAAAACCGCTTCGCGCATAGAGGCTGAGCGCCGCCCGGTTGCCTTCCTCCACCTCGAGGAAGACCGCGGTGAAGCCTTCCGCTGCCAGCGCGCCGAAGGCAGCCTCGACCAGCCGGCGGCCGACGCCGTGCCCGCGCGCGGACGGCGCGACGGCAATCGACAGGATCTCGATTTCCGGCGACACGCCGCTGAGCAGGATGAAGCCGAGCACCGCGCCGCTCGGTCCCCGGGTCGCGACCCAGGCGCGGGCGAGCCGGTTGGCGAGCAGCCGCTCGAATTCGGCACTGTCCCATCCGAGCCGGAACGAGGCGGCATGGAGCCGCGCCATCGCCTCCGCGTCGGCCGCGCGCGCCGGGCGCAGCGCGACCTCGCGCCGCCCGAAGCCGAAGCGATCGAACAGGCCGCTCACGGCGCGCCGCTCAGCGCTTCGCGCTCATTGCCGCGCGATCCGCGCCGCGGTTTGCGGCTTCGCGTCGGCCTCGCGCAGATAGAGCGGGCGGGGCGGTGCCTTGGCGGGATCGGTCACGCTGGCGAGACGCGCGGCCCATACCGGATCGGGCGTCGCCTCGGCGTCGACCTCGAGCGGCGGACGTTCGCCCGAGGGCCAGGCGCCCGCCAGCAGCGCCGCGCCGGAGCCGACGAGCCGCACCGGGCCGATCGCCACCGCGCGCGCGGCATCCTTCAGCGCCATCGCCCGGGCGCTGACGAGGACCCGGCTGCCGGGCCCGATCATCTGCAGATAGATGTTGCCGTGGCGCGCATCGATCGCCGCCGCGACGGGGATCTCGTCGTCGACCGCGAGCACCGGCGCCGCCAGCGTGGCGAGCGTGGAGATGCCGATCACCGGCCGGCCGGTGGCGAGGCCGAAGCCGCGCGCGGCGGACAGGCCCACCCGCAGCCCGGTGAAGCTGCCCGGGCCGACCGTCACAGCGAAGGCGTCGATGTCGGAGAAGCGCCGGCCGCCGGCCGTCATCACGCCGTCGACCATCGGCACCAGCGCCTCGGCATGGCCCCGCGCCATCACCTTGCGCGCGGCCGACAGCGTGCTGTCGGTGCTGACGTCGTGAAGCGCGACGGCGCAGGCGTCGAGGGCGGTATCGATGGCGAGAATCAGCATGGGTCGTCCTGTCGTCTCCTCACCATGCACATGCCGGGCGGCATAAGAAAAGCCGCCGGCGGGCCGATGCGAGCCGGAGGACGAGGAAACCGTCCGCGCGGCCTCAGACCGGGCGCACCTCGACCACGTCGGGCACGAAGTGGCGCAGAAGATTCTCGATGCCGTTCTTCAGCGTCGCGGTGGAGGAGGGGCAGCCCGAACAGGAGCCCTTCATGGCGAGGAAGACCACGCCGTCCTTGTAGCCGCGGAAGGTGATGTCGCCACCGTCATTGGCCACCGCCGGGCGTACCCGGGTGTCGATCAGCTCGCGGATCGTGTCCACCAGCCCGGCGTCCTTCTCCTCGTAGAAGGCCTCGTCCGCCGCGTGCTCGTGATCGTCCGGCAGCAGTGGCTGGCCGGAGACGAACTGCTCCATGATGGCGCCGAGGATGGCGGGCTTGAGATGCGCCCACTCGGCCTGGTCCTTGGTCACGGTCACGAAGTCGGAGCCGAAGAAAACGCCGGTGACGCCGGGAATCTCGAACAGCCGCGCCGCCAGCGGCGAGCGCGCCGCCTCGCCGGCATCGCGGGCCTCGAATGTGCCTTCGCCGAGCACGCTGCGGCCGGGCAGGAACTTCAGCGTGGAGGGGTTCGGGGTGGCTTCGGTCTGGATGAACATGGGATGCTCCTTGCCCACCGGGGTTAAAGGCCCCGGCGACGAGAGGGATTTGGAATTTAGATAAGCTTTCGGCGACCGAAGGGGAAGTGGCGAGGGAAAGTGCGGGGCGCGAACCGGCCGGCGCGCGCCGTGCCTCACAGCCAGGGCAGCTCCGGGCCGAGCGGCACGATGCCGTTCGGGTTCAGCGCCGTGATCGAGTAATAGCCGCGCTTGATGTGGTCCATGTTCACCGTCTCGCGCACGCCCGGCAGGCCGATGACGCGGGCGAGATAGGCGGAGAGGGCAGGATAGTCGGCGATCCGGCGCAGGTTGCACTTGAACAGGCCGTGATAGGCCGCGTCGAAGCGCACCAGCGTCACGAACAGGCGGATATCGGCCTCGGTCAGCGCCTCGCCGAGGAGGAAGGGCCCCCCTTCGCCGAGACGCCCCTCGAGCTCGTCCAGCATGGCGAACACATCGGCGAAAGCTTCCTCATAGGCCTGCTGCGTGGTGGCGAAGCCGGCGCGGTAGACGCCGTTGTTGAGGCGCGGATAGATCCGCTCGTTCAACGCGTCGATGTCCCCGCGCAGCGCCGGCGGGTAAAGGTCGATGTCGCCCTGCGCCAGCGCGCCGAAGCCGGAATTGAACATCCGCACGATGTCCGCCGATTCATTGTTGACGATGGTGCCGTGCTGCCGGTCCCACAGCACCGGCACGGTCGCGCGGCCGCTGACATGCGGATCGGCGCGGGTGTAGAGCTCGTGCAGATAGGTGGCGCCGTTGACGGTGTCCTCGGTGGCGCCCGGATAGCTGCCGAAGCGCCAGCCCTGCTCCGTCAGCGCCGGCTCGACCACGCTGAGGGTGACGACCTCCTCCAGACCCTTCAGCCGGCGCGCGATCAGCGTGCGCGAGGCCCAGGGGCAGATCAGCGCGGCATAGAGGTGATAGCGGCCCGCTTCCGCCGCGAAGCCGCCCGTGCCCGTACGGCCCGGCGCACCGTCGGGCGTGACCCAGTTGCGGAAGCTCGAGACCTGCCGCACGAAGCCGCCCTTGGCGTCGGTGGCCTGCACCGGCTGCCAGTTCTCCACCCATTTGCCGTCGACGAGCATGGTAACCTCCGCACGCGGGACGATCCGCCCGACGAGTTAACCCCCGCCCGCACCGCCTGTCGCAGGCGTCGGCGCACGCCCGCGCTTGCAATCGCGCCCGGGGGCACGTCAGGCCAGCGCGTCGATGTCCTCGTCGGAGAGCCCGCCGGGCACGATGGTGATTGGCACGGAGAGGCCCGTCCAGCCGCCGGAGGCGAGCGCCGAGACCAGCGGGCCCGGTCCCTCCTTGCCGGTGCCGGTAGCGAGCACGAGGATCGCGATATCCTGATCCGCCTCGACCAGCTTGATGATCTCCTCGCCGATGCCGCCCTCGGCGACGATCCGCTCGCAGTCGATCCCGGCCAGCGCCCGCGCCCGGGCGGCGAAATGCTCCTGGCGCTGCTCGGCCTTGTCGGTCGCCTCCGCGCGCATCAGGTCGGCGACGCCGAGCCATTGGCTCTGCACCTCGGCGAGCTCCAGCACGCTCAGCATCACCAGCGCCCCGCCGGTGCGCGCGGCACGGCGCGCGGCGTAATGCACCGCGCGGTCGCATTCGGGCGTATCGTCGATCACGATCAGGAATTTGCGGCGATGGCCGGGCTCGTGACTCTGGCGTCTGCGCGGCATGGGATCGTCCCCGGGATGAATGGCGCTCGCAAGCCGAGGCCGCTCGCTACCCCGGGGTCATACCACATCGCGCCGCGCGGAAGGGAAGGCGCCCGCGCCGCCCGCGCAACCGGATAGAAGGGGCGCAGTCCCTCAGCGCACGAAGCCGAGTATGTCCTTGACCTGGCCCATCGTCGCGTCGGCGAGCGTGCGGGCCCGGTTCGCGCCGTCGCGCAGGATGGCGTCGATATGGCCGGGATCGGCGACGAGCCGCTTCATCTCGCCCCCGATCGGGCCGAGCCGCGCCACCGCGAGGTCGACCAGCGCCGCCTTGAAGGTCGAGAACTGGCCGCCGCCGAAGCTCGCCAGCACGGCTTCCCTCGGCTCGCCGGAGAGCGCGGCATAGATGCCGACCAGATTCTCCGCCTCCGGCCGTCCCTTCAGCCCCTCGGGCTCGGAGGGCAGCGGCTCGGGGTCGGTCTTGGCCTTGCGGATCTTGGAGGCGACCGCGTCCGCGTCGTCGGTGAGGTTGATGCGCGAGAGGTCCGACGGGTCGGATTTCGACATCTTCTTCGAGCCGTCGCGCAGGCTCATGACCCGCGCCGCCGGCCCGCCGATCAGCGGCTCGGTGAGCGGGAAGTAGCCGCCCTCGAGCGCCGCGTCGCCCAGCCCCAGCCGGGCGATGGAGGCGGCGAAGTCGTTGTTGAACTTCTGCGCGATGTCGCGGGTGAGCTCGATATGCTGCTTCTGGTCCTCGCCGACTGGCACATGGGTGGCGCGGTAGAGCAGGATGTCCGCCGCCATCAGCGTGGGATAGGCATAAAGGCCGACCGAGGCGTTCTCGCGGTCCTTGCCCGCCTTCTCCTTGAACTGGGTCATACGGTTGAGCCAGCCCAGGCGCGCGACGCAGTTGAACACCCAGGCGAGCTCGCCATGGCCCGAGACCTGGCTCTGGTTGAACACGATGTGCTTTTCCGGGTCGATGCCGGCGGCGAGATAGGCGGCCGTGACCTCGCGGATGCAGCGCGTCAGTTCCTCCGGGCCGCCCCACACGCGCATGTCCTGGGTGATGGCATGCATGTCCACCACGCAATAGATGCACTCATAGCTGTCCTGCAGCTCGGCGAAGCGCTTGATGGCGCCGAGATAATTGCCGAGGTGGAGATTTCCGGTCGGCTGGACGCCGGAAAAGACGCGTTCCTTGAAGCCCATGTCGTAACGTCCCGATAGCCCTTCGCGGCGAAGGCGCTGCGCGCCTGAGTGCCGCGCGTGCGCGGCTATCGCATCAATGTCCCGTGGGGGCAAGCGGCGGGACCGCTGGCGCGGCGTGCGTTCCGGCGGCCTCAGCGCGGGTCGCCCTTCAGCGCGCTCCTCAGCGTGCCGACGGCGATGCCTCCCAGCAGGCGCGCCGCGCCCGCATAGACGGCGACGCCCAGCACGACGAGCAGGGCGAGCGCCGCCGCGCCCGCAAGGCCGCCCGCCGCGAGGGCGGGCGCGGCCCAGAGCCGCGCCAGCGCCACCGCGCCCGCCATCACCAGCGCCGCGCCGGCGAGACCGCGCAGGCGCCGCCGGCCTTCAGCCTCGATTGCGACCAGCCGCCGCCGGCCGAGGCCGAGCGCGAGCCCGGCGAGGCTCGCCGCGCTGGAGACCAGCACGCCCAGCGCGGGGCCTGCGATGCCGAGCCACGGCGTGCCGGCAAAGCCGGCGATCCCGCCCAGTATCAGCGCCGCGACGCCGCAGCGTGCCACCAGACGCGACAACCCTTCGGTGAAGGCGATGGCGGCCAGCACCTTCTCGCTCGCCTGCAGCGGCAGGGTGAGGGCGAGGAGCGCCATGGCGGTGGCGGTCAGCCGGGTCGCCTCGGCATCAAAGGCGCCGCGCTGGAACAGCACCGCGACGACGGGTTCGGCCAGCACGGCAAGGCCCAGCGCGGCCGGCAGAGAGAGCGCCAGCGCCGCTTCGATGCCGCCGGCGCCGACGCTGCGTGCCCCGGCTCGACCCTTGCCATCATGCCCGGCGAGGGCCGGCAGCAGCACGGCGCCGGCGCTGGCGCCGACGAGGCCGAGCGGCAGCTCCACCAGCCGCGTCGCGTAGAACAACGCCGCGACGCCGCCGGCGATGCCCGATGCGGCCGCGGCGGCGACGAGGAATCGCAGCTGCGGCAGTGCGGCGGCGAACAGGCTCGGCAGCGCCGCTCCGAGCATCGGCAAGGCGCGGGCGAGGTCCTCTTGGTGCGGCATCGCCAGCGCGCCGCGCGGTACGGCGCAGGCCACCAGCGCGAACTGTGTTACCGCTCCCGCGATCGCCGCGACGGCCAGCCAGGTGAGGGCGGCATCCATCGCCATGCTCCGCCCGCCGGCAAGGATGAGCCCCGTGACCAGCGCGATCACCGCGACATTTCCTGCGACCGGGCCGAAGGCGGGGGCCGCGTAGCGGCCCGCCGCGTTGGCGAGCGCCGCCAGCACCCCGGTGAGCAAGGCGAGCGGCACGCACACCACCGCGATCCGCCCCACCATCACCGCGCCGGCCCCGCGCGGCCCCGTCAGCTCGAAGCCCGGTGCCAGCACGCCGATGACGACGGGCATGAAGACGAACAGCACGAGGCCCGCGGCGAAGGCGGCCAGCGCGAACAGCACCAGCGCCGCGCCCGCCAGCCGCGCCCGCCGGTCCGTCTCCGCGCGCACCAGCGCAGGCAGGATCGCGGCATTGAGCGCGCCCTCGCCCAGGAGGCGCCGGGCGAGCTGCGGCAAGGCGAGGCCGGCGACGGACGCGTCGGCCACCAGCCCGGTGCCGAACAGCGCCGCCACCATCGCGTCGCGCACGAAGCCGAGCCCGCGCGAACCGAGGGTGATGAGAGCGACGGTCGAGGCGCGGCGCAGGAGAGCCATGGGCTAGCAATAGACGCTCCCCGGCGGCGCGCAAGGCATGTTGCCGGCACGCATCCGCGTGGCGCCGCACGGCCAAAAGCGCACATTGCGGGCACTTTTCACGCCTCGGGCGCGTTGCGGGCGCCGCCCCGCTCTGCTACCGGCAACGGGCTTGTTTCCACCAGCGAAAGGCCGCCCCGTGACCGCCCAGCAGCTCGATGTGATCGGCTTCGGCAATGCCATCGTCGACGTGATCTCCCGCGCCGAGGAGGCCTTTCTCGACACCCATGAGATGCGCAAGGGCGGCATGACGCTGATCGACGAGCCGCGCGCCGAGGCCGTCTACGGCGCCATGGGGCCGGGCGTCGAGATTTCCGGCGGCTCGGCGGCCAACACCATGGTCGGCGTCGCGGCGCTGGGCGGGCGCGCCGGCTTCATCGGCAAGGTGCGCGACGACGAGCTCGGCGGCATCTTCGCCCATGACATCCGCGCCGCCGGCGTCGCCTATGCGACCCCGCCCGCCGCGAATGGGCCGACCACTGCGCGCTGCCTGATCCTGGTGACGCCCGATGGCGAGCGCACCATGAACACCTATCTCGGCGCGGCGCAGGGCCTTTCCCCGGTCGATGTCGACGAGGCGATGGTGGCCAGCGCCACCGTCACCTATCTCGAGGGCTATCTGTGGGACCCGCCGGCCGCCAAGGAGGCGTTCCTGAAGGCTGCGGGCATCGCCCACGGGGCGGGGCGCACGGTCGCGCTGACGCTGTCGGACGCGTTCTGCGTCGGGCGCTACCGCGACGAGTTCCTTAAGCTGATCCGCGAGGGCACGGTCGACCTGGTGTTCGCCAACGAGGCGGAGCTGACCTCGCTCTACGAGACCGACTTCGACGCCGCTCTGGCCGCGCTGCGCCGCGAGGCCCGGCGCGCGGTGGTGACGCGCTCCGAGAAGGGTGCGCTCTCCGTGGCCGGCGACGAGCTGGTGGCGGTCGAGGCCTATCCGGTCGCGAAGGTGGTGGACACGACCGGCGCCGGCGACCTGTTCGCCGCCGGCTATCTGCACGGCTTCTCGCGCGGCTTCAGCGCAGAGGAGTCGCTCCGGCTCGGCGCCCTGTCGGCGGCCGAGATCATCAGCCATATCGGGGCCCGTCCCGAGAGGGGGCTGAAGGAGCTCGCCGAGGAGAACGAGCTGCGGGTGTGAGCCGGCGGCGGAATCGTCGCCGCAACCTGACGTTGGCGGCTCGGCGTCCGAAACGATCATTTTGAGGTGATCGGGCCCGACTGGAATACCACTTTATGCCATGATACGTTGAGTGCAGGTGTTAGCGTCACAGTAAGCAGCGACGGTAAATTAGGGATGATCCCGGGTTGACGGGGGAGCGCCCATGCTCAACGCTGCAGTGCAACAGAACTCTCGCCATATCGGGCCACGGCCGTGAACGTCATCAGTCCACAGACCATCCCCTTCGAGCCGGCGCGTTTTCGATCAACCGCCGAGTTCTACAGCCGCTATCGCGTTCCCTACCCGGAATCGCTCATCGCCGACGTGGCGCAACGCATCGATCTGCGCCCGGGCGACCGGGTCCTCGACCTCGGCTGCGGGCCGGGCCCGCTCGCCATCGCCTTCGCCCGGCTCGGCGCACGGGTGACGGCGATGGACCCCGAGCCTTCCATGCTGGACGCGGCGCGAGCCGATGCGTCCTGGGCCGGCGTCGAGCTGACGCTGGTGCAGGGCTCCTCCTACGGGCTCGACAACCCGGTATTCGGCCGTTTCCGCGCCGTGGTGATGGGCCGCTCCTTCCACTGGATGGACCGGCAGGCGACGCTGGCGACGCTGGACCGGATGGTCGATCCCGACGGGGCGGTCGTGCTGTTCGGCGATCGGCAGATCTTTGCCATGCCGGACTGGCGCCCGGTGCTGGAACTCACTACCGAGCGCCATGCCGGCCCGCGCCTCGAGGACCGCAACCGCCGCCGTTCCACCGAATACGTGCCGCACGAAGCGGTGCTGCTGGCCTCACCCTTCCACCGTCTCGAACGGATGGGCCGGGTGATGGAGCGGCGCATCGACATCGAAGACGTCATCGGCCGCGCCTTCTCGCGCTCGGTGACCTCGCCCGCCACGCTCGGCATGGAGCGCGAGGCGTTCGAGCTTGAGCTGCGCGCCGGCCTGGCGGCGCTGGCTCCCGATGGCGTTCTCACGGAAGTGATCGAATCGCAGGCGCTGATCGCGCTGCGCGACCGACAGAGCCCGATCGCCTTACGCGATACGCCCTGAAGCGCAAAAGACCGTCGGAAATCCGAAAATCGCCTCCGGCCGCCACAGCCGGCCCTCCCGGCGGGAGCTTTGCCGCGCCGGGACCGTTCAGCGCGGCGCGCGCTTGGCGAGAATCCGCTGCAGCGTGCGCCGATGCATGGAGAGCCGCCGCGCAGTCTCCGACACGTTGCGTCCGCACAATTCGTAGACCCGCTGGATATGCTCCCAGCGCACGCGGTCGGCCGACATCGGGTTCTCGGGAAGCTGGGGCTTGTAGTCGCCCTGCGCGCTCAGCGCAGCATAGATATCGTCGGCGTCCGCCGGCTTGGCGAGATAGTCCACCGCGCCCATCTTCACTGCGTTCACGGCGGTCGCGATGTTGCCGTAGCCGGTGAGGATGATGCCGCGCGCCTCGGGGCGCCGGCGCTTCAGCGCGGAGATGACGTCGAGCCCGTTGCCGTCGCCGAGCCGCATGTCGACCACCGCATAGGCAGGGGCGCTGCCTTCGACGCTGGCGAGGCCGTCGGCCACCGTCTCGGCCGTGGTCACGGTGAAGCCGCGCGATTCCATGGCGCGCGCGAGGCGCTGCAGGAACGGACGGTCGTCATCCACGATCAGCAGCGTGCGGTCCGTAATTTCCGACGTCGTATCAAGCATCTGGCGTCTTTCCGAGCGCCGCGGGACGCGAGCTCTCCGTTCGATTTTGCGGGGAGATTACACCATCCCCCTCCGGCAGTGCAAAATTGTCGCATACATGGGGCGATCGTGCTTTTCGATCAGGCCCCATGGCGATCGTGCCCTTCTCCCGAAATATCGATCGCCCGGCGCGGCCAGCGCACCGAGACCGAGGCGCCATGGGCGGGCAGCGCGCGGTTCAGGAAGCTCAGTTCGGCGCCGGAGCGCTCGAGCAAAGTCTTGGCGATGAAGACGCCGAGGCCGAGGCCCTCGCGTAGGCCTTCGCTGACCCGCAGCCCGTCGCCGACGAGCGCCTCGCCTTCGGGTTCCATGTCGCGCCGCCAGCGGTGGCGCCCGCGGCTGGTGACGTAGGGTGCGCCGATCGAATCGATGAGCTCCGGGGGAAAGCCAGGTCCGTCGTCGGTCACCGTCACGCTCAGCTCGGCGTCGGTCCAGTTGGCGACGATGTCGACGCGCCCATTGGCGAAGTCGACCGCGTTCTCGACGATGTTGCCGAGCCCGTAGAGCAGGCCCGGATTGCGGGCGATGATCGGCTCGTCGCCGCCGCGGTCCGGCAGCGTCACCTCGATGGCGATGCCGAAATTGCGGTGCGGCGCGACCACGTCCTCGAGGATGTGCGAGATCGGCATGCGGTCGAACGGCGCCTCGCCGCCGCCCAGCGAAGTGAGCGTGCGCAGGATCGTGCGGCAGCGCTCGGCCTGCTCGCGCAGCAGCCCGATGTCGTCCACCATCGGGCTGTCGGCCGGCAGTGCGCGGACAAGCTCCTTGGCGACCACGGTGATGGTGGCGAGCGGGGTGCCGAGCTCGTGCGCGGCGGCGGCGGCGAGCCCGTCGAGCGCCGACAGGTGCTGCTCGCGCGCCAGCACCAGCTCGGTCGCCGCCAGCGCCTCGGAAAGCTCGCGCGTCTCCTCCGCCACCCGCCAGGCATGGACGCCGATGAAGGCGATGGAGATGGCGAGCGCGCACCAGATGGCGGCGAGGTAGACCGCCGGCAGCTCCGGCTCGTTGCCGAGCGCGACCTGGTCGGACCAGGGCAGCGGCATCTGCCACAGGCCGACCACGGCGGCGCAGCTTGCCGCCAGCACGCCGAGCAGCACCGTGGTGCGCGGCGACAGAGCGGTCGCCGAGATGAGCACGGGGGCGAGGAACAGGAAGGCGAAGGGATTGGAAAGGCCGCCGGTGAGGAACAGCAGCGCCGCGAGCTGCAGGATGTCGTAGGCGAGCAGCCAAGCGGCCTCGATGTCGGAGAGCCGCCGCGCGCCTGGATTGCGCAGGCGCAGCGCGAGGTTCAGCCAGGCCGACAGCGCCACTACGGCGAGGCAGGCGCCGATCGGCAGCGTGAAGGCCAGCAGCCAGTGCACGATGACGATGGTCAGCGTCTGGCCGGCAATGGCGAGCCATCGCAGCCGGATCAGCGTGTCGAGCCGAAGGCCGAAATAGCGTTCGCCGATAGGATGTTCGAGCGAGAGCATCGTCGTCCTTCCGTTCCGTATCTTCTCTATAGCCGCAGATACGACCAAAGCGCGAGACACCGGTTTCGTTGACGTTCGCGCCCGAGGGTCTATTTATGTTGCAGCGCACAAGCTGCGCGAAGGCCGAAGCGCGACACGTAACGCTTCGGAAGGATCGCGTTAAAAAAATGCGCCGAAAGTGCCCCGAGGGCGGCGTCCACGGCCGGTTCGGCGGCGGGAGGGACGCAAATGGCGGGCATTGAAGACGGAGGCTCTTATGGCAATCGGCGTTTTTGGTGAATTGCCCGACGCGGAACAGGCGGCCGAGTCGCCGGAGGCGACGGTCGAGACGGCATCGGCCTTTTCCAAGCCGCTCTACTGGATGTTCGAGATGGGCCATGCGGCGCTCGATCCGCTTCGCGTGATCGCCGATGCCAACCGGCTCTACTACCGCAATCCTGCGAATCCGCTGGCGCATACCAGCCTCGGCAAGTCGATTTCGGCGGCGTGCGAGATGTTCGAGCGCACCACGCGGCGCTACGGCAAGCCGGAATGGGGCATCGACGAGACCGTGGTCGGCGCCACCCATGTGCCGGTAACGATCGAGGTGGAATGGGAGCGGCCGTTTTGCCGGCTGCTGCATTTCGTGCGCGACTTTCCCAACCCGCCGCGCCGGCCGCAGCCGCGCATGCTGATCGTGGCGCCGCTGTCGGGCCATTACGCGACGCTGCTGCGCGGCACGGTGCAGACGCTGCTGCCGAACCACGACATCTACATCACCGACTGGGCCGACGCGCGCAACGTGCCGCTCTCCGCCGGGCGCTTCGATCTCGACGACTATATCGACTACGTCATCGAGATATTCCGCCATCTCGGCGGCGGCGTGCATGTGCTCGCCGTGTGCCAGCCGGCGGTGCCGGTGCTGGCGGCGGTGGCGCGCATGGAGGCGATGGGCGATCCGGACGTTCCCGCCTCCATGGTGCTGATGGGCGGGCCGATCGACACCCGCGAGAGCCCGACCGCCGTGAACCACTTCGCCGAGGAGCGCGGGCTCGACTGGTTCCGGCGCAACGTCATCACCACCGTGCCCTGGCCGAATGGCGGCTTCATGCGCCAGGTCTATCCCGGCTTCCTGCAGCTTCACGGCTTCATGGCGATGAATCTGGAGCGCCATCTCCAGGCCCATGCCGATATGTTCCGCCATCTGGTGAAGGGCGACGGCGATTCCGCCGCCAAGCACCGGGAGTTCTATGACGAGTATCTCTCGGTGATGGACCTGCCGGCGGAATATTACCTGCAGACGCTGCAGGCCGTGTTCATCGACCACGCCCTGCCCAGGGGCGAGCTGACCCATCGCGGCGAAAAGGTCGATCCCTCGCAGATCCGCAACGTCGCCCTGCTCACCATCGAGGGCGAGAATGACGACATCTCCGGGGTCGGCCAGACCCGGGCAGCGCAGAAGCTGTGCTCCAGCCTGCCGGACGACATGCGGGTGCACTACCTCCAGCCGACGGTCGGTCATTACGGCGTGTTCAACGGCTCGCGCTTCCGCGCCGACATCGCCCCGCGCATCGCCGACTTCGTGATGAGCCACAACTGGCCGCGGAAAGGCGACAACGCGCCGCGCGGCAAGGGCTGACGGCCGAGACGCCGGCTAAATGTCCCAATAGGGCGGATCGCCGAACGCCTGCCGCAGGCACTCGGCAAAGGCGCGCAGCTTGGCCGAGGGCCGGCGCGCCTCGGCATGGGCGACATAGATGAATTCGGCCTCGGTCTCGGCGCCGACATCGACGACGCGCAGCGTGCCTGCGCGGACCGCAGGGCCGGCAATGAACAGCGGCAGCAGGGCGATGCCGATTCCCGCCGCGGCCGCATCGCGCATCAGTTCGCCATTGTTCACCCGCAGCCCGGGGCGGGCGCGGACATTGACCACGCCCTGCGGCGTCACGAAGCGCCAGTCGGCGATTCCGCGATGGGTGTAGAAGACGCCCCGGTGACCATCGAGTTCGTCGAGGTTGCGCGGCGCGCCGTACCGCTCGAGATAGCCGGGCGACGCCACCAGCACGCGCCGGCTGCGCGCCAGCGGCCAGGCGATGAGCCGGCTGTCCGTCAGCGGCCCGTGCCGCACCACGCCGTCATAGCTCTCGGCCTGGACCTCGATCCGCCGGTCGTCGAGGTCGAGGGTGAGCTCGACCTCCGGATGACGCAGCAGGAACGGATAGAGCGCCGGGCCGAGATGCAGGTGGGCGAACGCCACCGGCGCGGAAATCCGCAGCGGTCCCGACAGCGTGCTGCGGCTTTCGGCAAGGTCCGCCACCGCGGCGTCGAGCTGGCGCATCGCCCCGGTGGCGCGAGCGAGGAACGCCGCGCCGTCGTCGGTGAGCGAGAGCTTGCGGGTGGAGCGGTGGACCAGGCTGGCGCCGAGGCTGCGTTCCAGCCCTGCCAGACGTTCGCTGACCACGGATTTCGACAGGCGCAGCCGCCGTGCCGCCTCGCTGATCGAGCCGGCTTCGGCGATGGCGACGAAGGCGGCGATGCCGTCCAGTTTCATCGTTCGGTCTTTCCGGATGCGAGTTCCATCATTTTCAGGCTAATTCGGACGATGCCTCTTGCCCATAGTCATCTGCGACAGGGCGGCGGCGGGCCATGACGGCCTGCCCGCCCGATAGCATGATGGAGAATTCGATATGGACAGGCTTTCGGGAAAGGTCGCGATCGTCACCGGCGCCAGCTCGGGCATCGGCCGGGCGACCGCGCTGCTGTTCGCGCAGGAAGGCGCGAAGGTCGTGGTCGGCGCGCGCCGCAAGGGCGAGCTCGACGCGCTCGTCGCCGAGATCGCCGGCAAGGGCGGCGAGGCCGTGGCGCTGGCGGGCGACGTCAGCTCTGAGGACTATGCCAAGGCGCTGGTCGCGCTGGCGGTCGAGCGCTTCGGCAGGCTCGACGTCGCCTTCAACAATGCCGGCACGCTCGGCGAGAAGGGGCCCAGCACCGGCGTTTCGGCGGCAGGCTGGAACGACGCTCTGGCGGTGAACCTCACCGGTTCCTTCTTCGGCGCCAAGCACCAGATCGCCGAGATGCTGAAGACCGGCGGCGGCTCGGTGATCTTCACCTCCACCTTCGTCGGCTACACCGCCGCCTTCCCGGGCCTCGCCGCCTATGCCGCCTCGAAGGCGGGGCTGATCGGCCTTACACAGACCCTCGCCGCCGAATTCGGTCCACAGGGCATCCGGGTGAACGCGGTGCTCCCCGGCGCGGTGGAGACGGAGATGTATCGCGAGGCCAACGACACGCCGGAGGCGAAGGCCTTCCTCACCGGCCTGCACGCGCTGAAGCGCGTGGGCGCGCCGGAGGAGCTGGCGCGCTCGGTGCTCTATCTCGCCTCGGACGATTCGTCCTTCGTCACCGGCACCGCCCACCTCGTCGATGGCGGGCTGTCGATCACCCGCACCTGAGGCGGGAGAGGCGGGCCGTTCGTCCGCCTTCCGATGTTCGCCCGCCCGTCAGTGCGCGCGGGCGAACATCTCGTTGAAGGAATAGCCGGAGCCGCGCACGGTGCGGATGGGGTCGGGCTGGCGCGGGCGGTTGAGCGCCTTGCGCAGGCGGCCGACGTGGACGTCCACGGTGCGCTCGTCGATATAGACGTCCTGGCCCCACACCCCGTCGAGCAGCTGCTCGCGCGAATAGACCCGCCCCGGGGACTGCATCAGGAATTCGAGCAGCCGGAACTCGGTCGGCCCGAGATGCAGCTCCCGCCCGCCGCGATGCACGCGCTTGGTCTCGCGGTCGAGCTCGATGTCACCGGCCCGCAACAAGGTGGAGATATGGTCCGGCTTGGCTCGGCGGAGCAGCGCGCGGACCCGCGCCACCAGCTCCGGCACCGAGAACGGCTTCACCACGTAGTCGTCGGCGCCGGTGGCGAGGCCGCGCACACGCTCGGCCTCCTCGCCGCGCGCGGTGAGCATTAGCACCGGCATGCGCTCCGTCTCGGGGCGCGCCCGCAGGCGCCGGCACAGCTCGATGCCGGAAAGCCCCGGCAGCATCCAGTCGAGGATGACGAGGTCGGGGACGCTTTCCCTCAGCCTCGTCTCCGCCTCGTCGCCCCGGGCGACGCTCTCCACCGCATAGCCTTCAGACTCGAGGTTGTAACGCAGGAGCAGGGTCAGCGGCTCCTCGTCCTCGACGATCAGGATGTTGGTCGGCATTGCTTTTCTCGGTTGAGGACGGTCGCCGCCCGCCTCAGGCCGGGAACGGGACCGTCGTCAGGCTGCTGGTATCCTGCTTGGGCCGCTCGTCGGCGAGCAGCTGGCCGGTGGAGAGGTAGTGCACCGTCTCGGCGATGTTGGTGGCGTGGTCGCCGATGCGCTCGATGTTCTTGGCGCAGAACAGCAGATGCGTGCACAGCGAGATATTGCGCGGGTCTTCCATCATGTAGGTGAGGAGCTCGCGGAACAGCGAGGTGTACAGGATGTCGACCTCGCCATCGCGCTTCCACACCTCTAGGGCGCGCGCGTCGTCGCGGCTGGCGTAGGAATCGAGCACGCTCTTGAGCTGCTCGAGCACCATGCCGGACATGTGCTCGACGCCGCGCACCAGCTTCTGCGGGTGGAACTCGCCGGTCAGCGCCAGCACCCGCTTGGCGGTGTTCTTGGCGAGGTCGCCGATGCGCTCGATGTCATTGGCGATGCGCATCGCGGCGACGATCTCGCGCAGGTCGATGGCGAGCGGCTGGCGGCGGGCGATGGTGAGGATGGCCTTCTCCTCGATCTCGCGCTGCAGCAGGTCGATCGGCCCGTCGAGCACGATCACCTTCTGCGCCAGCTCGGTGTCGCGCTTCACCAGCGCCATGACCGAATCGGCGACCAGGCGCTCGGCCTGCCCGCCCATCTCGACCACGCGCCGCGAGAGGTCCTTCAGGTCGCTGTCGAAGGAGGAGACGATATGTTCGGTCATGGGATGATCCTCCGCCGCCAGTTCAGCCGAAGCGGCCGGTGATGTAGTCGCGGGTGCGCGCTTCGCGCGGATTGGTGAAGATTTCGTTGGACGCGGCGACCTCGATCAGCTCGCCCAGATAGAAGAAGGAGGTGATGTCGGCGCAGCGCGCCGCCTGCTGCATGTTGTGGGTGACGATGACGATGGTGAATTCCTGCTTCAGCTCGTCGATCAGGTCCTCGATCTTCGAGGTGGAGATCGGGTCGAGCGCCGAGGTCGGCTCGTCGAGCAGGATCACTTCCGGGCGCACCGCGATGGTGCGGGCGATGCACAGACGCTGCTGCTGGCCGCCCGACATGCCGAGCGCGGAAGTGTGCAGGCGGTCCTTGGTTTCGTCCCAGATCGCGGCCTTGCGCAGGCACCACTCGACGCGCTCGTCCATCTGCGCCTTGTTCAGGCTCTCGTGCAGCTTCACGCCGAAGGCGATGTTGTCGTAGATCGACATCGGGAACGGGGTCGGCTTCTGGAACACCATGCCGATGCGCGAACGCACCACGGTGGAATCGAGGTCCTTGCCGAGCAGGTCGACGCCGTCGAACCAGATGTTCCCTTCCGCGCGCTGGCCCGGATAGAGCTGGTACATGCGGTTGAAGATGCGCAGCAGCGTGGACTTGCCGCAGCCCGAGGGTCCGATCATCGCGGTGACGCGCTTCTCGGGGATCTCGAAATTGATGTTCTTCAGCGCGTGGTTGTCGCCATAGTAGAAGTTGAGCTTGTCCACCTTGAGCTTGGGCTCGGCCGACGGCGCGGTCGCGCGGTTGACGGCGGAGGCGATGTCGATCGACGTCTCGGGTGCGAAATTCATGGTTCGTCTCACTTCATCTTCGCCAGGACAAGGCGGGAAACGACGTTCAGGGCCAGAACCCCGGCGGTGATCAGCAGGGCACCCGCCCAGGCCAGGGCGACCCAGTCCTCGAAGGGCGAGGCGGCGTACTGGTAGATCGCGATCGGCAGCGAGGCCATCGGCGCGTCGAGGCTGACCGACCAGCCATTATTGCCGAGCGAGGTGAACAGCAGCGGCGCGGTCTCGCCGGCGGCGCGCGCCAGCGATAGCAGGATGCCGGTCACGATGCCCGCGCGCGCCGCGCGCCAGGTGATCATCGTCACCACCTTCCACTGCGGCGCGCCGAGTGCGAAGGCCGCCTCGCGCAGGCCGATCGGCACCAGGTTCAGCATGTCCTCGGTGGTGCGCACGACCACCGGGATCACCAGGATGGCGAGGGCGATCGAGCCCGCCCAGCCGGAGAAGCCGCCGAAGGGCACCACCAGGAGCTGGTAAACGAACAGGCCGATCAGGATCGAGGGGGCAGAGAGCAGCACGTCATTGACGAAGCGCACCGCGCTGCCGACCTGCGTGTTGCGCCCGTTCTCGGCGAGGAAGGTGCCGCACATCAGCCCGATCGGGGTGCCGATGATGAGCGCCACGCCGATCTGGATCAGCGAGCCGACGATGGCGTTGAGCAGGCCGCCGCCGGCGCCCGGGGGCAGGGTGATGCGGGTGAAGACATGCGGGCCGAGCGCGGGAAGGCCGCGCGCCAGCAGGGTCCACAGGATCCAGGCCAGCAGCACGAGCGAGAGCGCGGCGAAGCCGGTGGAGAGGGCCTTGACCGTGTAGTCGGTGGCGCGGCGACGGGCGAGAGATGCCATGATCTGTCTTCCTCAGCCCTCGAGCTTCGAGCGGACCAGCATGCGCGACAGCGCAAGCACGATGAAGGAGATGACGAACAGGATGAAGCCGAGCTGCATCAGCGACTGCAGCTTGAGCGAGCCGATGGAGGCTTCGGGGAACTCGTTGGCGATGGTGGAGGCGATGGTCGCGCCCGGTGCGAACAGCGAGGCCGACATGCGGGTCGCATTGCCGATGACGAAGGTCACCGCCATGGTCTCGCCCAGCGCGCGGCCGAGGCCCAGCATGACCGCGCCGACCATGGCCGTGCGGCCATAGGGGACGGAGACGTTGCGATAGACCTCATAGGTCGTGGCGCCGACGCCGTAGGCGGATTCCTTCAGCATCGGGGGCACCGATTCCAGCACTTCGACGAACATGGCGGTGATGAAGGGAAGGATCATCAGCGCCAGGATCAGGCCGGCGGTCAGCATGCCCGCGCCCAGCGGCGGGCCCTGGAACAGCGCGCCGAGCAGCGGGATCGGGCCGAGCCACTCGATGAGGGGCGGCTGCACATAGGCGGCGATCAGCGGCACGACGATGAAGAAGCCCCACATGCCGTAGATGATCGAGGGGATCGCGGCGAGGAGCTGGATCGCCACCCCGATCGGGCGGCGCAGCGGGCCGGCGGCGATCTCGGTGAGGAAGAAGGCGATGCCGAAGGAGAGCGGCAGCGCGACGATGACCGCGATCACGGCGCTGAACACGGTGCCGAACACCATGACGCCGGCGCCGAACTTCTCGGTGACCGGGTTCCAGCTCGTCGACCAGAGGAAGGAGATGCCGAATTCGCGCAGCGCCGGCAGCCCGCCCTCGAACAGCATGGCGATGATCAGGCCGAGCAGCAGCAGAACCAGCAGTCCGCAGCCCCACAGGATGCCGACGAAGATGGGATCGCTGATGCGGCCGGTCGGCTTGTGCGCGGCTTTCAGGGCGGTGGTCGCCTCGGTTCCACTGAGAGTGGCGTCCATGTCGTGTGATCCTCGGACCCGTCTTCCCCGCGGCGTCGCGGCCCGCGGGTCGGCGTTTCAGGGCGTGGCTTTCAGGGCTCGGCGTCGGTGTTTGTCAATGGGTCTGCGCGGCACTCGCCCATGCCGGCTCGCCGTCAGGCTACAGGCCGGGGGCGGAGACGAGAAGAGGCGCAGACGAGAAGGGGCGGCCGCCGTAACGGCCGCCCCGCTTTGTTCGAGGTCTTCCGGCGGAAGCGGAAGACGGACCCGATCAGTTGGTCCAGACGGCCTTGCCGTCGACCTTGACCTCGCTCGACCACGCCTTCTTGATGTTGGCGACGACCGAGTCCGGCAGCGGGATGTAGTGCAGCTTCTCGGCGATGGCGTCGCCGTCGGCGGTGTAGGCCCAGTCGAAGAACTTGATGACGGCGGCCGACTGGTCGGCGTTGTTCGGGTTCTTCGGCAGCAGGATGTAGGTGGCGGAGACGATCGGCCAGGCGCTGTCGCCGGCGGTGTCGATCATCGAGGCGGCGAAGTTCTTCGCGCCGGCCCAGTCGGCCGCGGCAGCGGCGTCCATGAAGGCGGGGACGGAGGGCTTCACGACCTTGCCGGCCTTGTTGACCAGGTTGGTGGTCGGCAGGCTGTTGGCGGCCGCATAGACGAACTCGACGTAGCCGATGGCGCCCTTGGTGTTCTTCACCATGCCCGAAACGCCCTCATTGCCCTTGGCGCCCGCGCCGGCCGGCCACTGCACCGAGGTGGCGGCACCGACGTTGGACTTCCAGTCCGGGCTGACGGCGGACAGGTAGGAGGTGAACACGAAGGAGGTGCCCGAGCTGTCCGAACGATAGATCGGCACGATCGCGGTGTCGGGAAGCTTCACGCCCTTGTTGAGGGCGGCGATCTTCTCGTCGTTCCACTTGGTGATCTTGCCCTGGTAGATGTCGGCGAGCACCGCACCGGAGAGCGTGAGCTGGCCGTCGCCGATGCCGTCGAGGTTGACGGTCGGGACGACGGAGCCGATCACGGTCGGGAACTGCAGCAGGTTGTTGCTGGCGAGCTTGTCGTCGGCCATCGGGGCGTCGGAGGCGCCGAAGTCGACCGTGCGGTTGACGATCTGGTTCTGGCCGCCGCCCGAGCCGATCGACTGGTAGTTCATCCCGTTACCGGTCTTCTCCTTATAGGCCGCGGCCCAGGCCTGATAGACCGGAGCGGGGAAGGAGGCGCCGGCGCCGTTGATGTCGGTGGCGTAGGCGGCGCCGGAAAACGCGAACGACAGCGCGGCGGCGCTGAGGATATGGGTGAGTTTCAAAGGTCTTCTCCTTGGATCGGGAGACCGGCCGCACCCGCATACGAGAAAACGGGGCGCGTTGTTGGCCGGAGGGGCAGCGGATTAAAGTGTACAGGGGGACTTCTATCGCCCCGGCACCAAGGTTCTATGACGTCGGAATGACGTCTTGATGACACCTTAAGCCGCTGTTCCGACGTCGCTTTTTTCGTCCTGATGAAACTGCCCGGAAAGCCGGACGGAGAATGTCGCGCCTTCGCCCGGCGTGCTCTCGATACCGAGCCGGCCGCGGTGGCGCGCGACGATGTGCTTGACGATGGCGAGCCCCAGCCCAGTGCCGCCCTGCTCGCGCGAATGGGCGGTGTCGACCCGGTAGAAGCGTTCGGTGAGGCGTGGCACGTGTTCGGGCGCGATGCCGGGGCCGAAGTCGCGCACGCCCACCACCACGTCGTTCTCGGCGCGGCCGATCGAGATTTCCACCCGCCCGCCGGAGCCGCCATACTTCATCGCGTTCTCGACCAGGTTCTCGAACAGCCGGATCAGCTCGTCCCGGTCGCCGCGCACCGTCACCGGGCCGACCGAGTTGGCGAAGCCGATCTCCACGCCGCGCTCGTGCCCGAGCGGGCTCAGCGTGTCGCGCACATGGCCGACCACGGCGACGAGGTCGACTGCCGCTTCCGGCATGACATGGGCATTGAGCTCGATGCGCGAGAGCGAGAGCAGGTCTTCGATCAGCCGCGACATGCGCCGCGCCTGCTCGCCCATGATCTTGAGGAAGCGCTCGCGCGCATGCGCGTCGTTCCTGGCCGGCCCCTGCAGCGTCTCGATGAAGCCGGAGAGCGAGGCCAGCGGGGTGCGCAGCTCGTGGCTGGCATTGGCGATGAAGTCCACCCGCATCTGCTCGACGCGCCGCTGCTGCGTCAGGTCGACGAAGCTGACCAGCAGCGCCTCGGTGGCTTTGCCCTCGCGCCCGTCGCCGGAGCGGATGGGCACGATGTCGGCGCGCAGCCAACGGTCGATCGGCACCCGCTCGGCGAATTCGATCCGGTGCGGGACGCCGTCGCGGGTGGCGGCGCGGATCGCCTCCAGCACCTCGGGCACGCGCACCGCGAAGGAGACCGGGTCGCCGACCCGGACGCTGGCGGCGATGCCGATGGCGCGGGCGTTGGCGACCAGCACGGTGCCGCGCGGGTCGAGCAGCAGCGCGGCCTCGGGAAGGGCTCGCACCAGCGCCGTGAGTCGTTCCTCGACGCCGAGCCGCACCGGGCTCGGCTCGCCCCGGCGGGCGCTTGCGATCACCACCAGCGGGCGGCGCGAGGCCGGCAGCGCGGCGGCCGCGAGGATGGCGAGGCCGATGGCCGCGGCCGGCAGCGGCGCCAGCATGTCGGCCCACACCGTCGCGGCGAGGCCGGCCGCGGCGACGGCAAGAATCCACCGCGCACCGGCGAGCCTCTGGCGCAGCGTCTCTTCAGGGTAGGTCGTCTCCACCGGGGCCATCGCCGGACCGCTTCCTGCAAATGTTTGTTGCCGGCTGTTGCCAGCCACCGTGCCATTCGGCGTCTTATTCGCTATGCTTCCTGCACACGGCGCGAGATCGAGATGGGGCTTGCGTGCCGCGAATCCAGGGAAGACTCAAGGAACGTACCTTATCTTCCTTATGTTACGTATGAGAGGCTTCCATATGACGAAGAAGCCGGACAAGTCGTCGGTCAAGAAATCTGCGGGAAAAACGCCAGCTAAAAGGTCTTCGAAGGGTTCCTCTTCAGCCAAGAAGGTTGCCTCGTCCGGGGTGAAGTCCGCACCCGTGGACTCGTCCGGCGACGACGATCGCGAACTTGCCAAGGCGCTTGCCGCCTTCTCGGTCGACGAGCCGCTGGCGGCGGTGATTTCTTCGCGCGCCTATGGCAGCGGCGACTATCCCTACACCGACCGTCCCAAGCGCAAGCTCTACCAGAAGGAGCTGCGCGAGCTGCAGATCGAGCTCCTGAAGCTGCAGGAATGGGTGAAGAGCGCGCGCGAGCGGATCGTCATCGTGTTCGAGGGACGCGACGCGGCCGGCAAGGGCGGCACCATCCACCGCTTCGTCCAGCATCTCAACCCGCGCTATGTGCGGGTGGTGGCGCTCGACAAGCCCACCGACGTCGAATCGGCGCAGTGGTACTTCCAGCGCTACGTGGCCCATCTTCCCTATCGCGGCGAGATCGTGATGTTCGACCGCTCCTGGTACAACCGGGCCGTGGTCGAGCCGGTGATGGGCTTCTGCGCCCCGCAGCAGACGACGCAGTTCCTCGACCAGGTGCCGGTGTTCGAGAAGATGCTGGTCGACGACGGCATCCGCCTGTTCAAGATCTGGCTCGACATCGGCCGCGAGATGCAGCTCAAGCGCCTGCATGAGCGCCACAAGGACCCGCTGAAGCGCTGGAAGCTCTCGCCCGTCGACCTGTCCGCGCCCGCGCGCTGGGGCGCGATCTCGACCGCCCGCAACGCGATGATCGAGGCGAGCCACACTGCGAGCACGCCATGGACGGTCGTCCTGGCCAACGACAAGATGCGCGCCCGCCTCGGCGCCATAAGGCGTGTGCTGGCCCAGCTTCCCTATGCGGGGCGCGACGACAAGGTCGTCGGCGTGCCGGACCCGGCCATCGTGCTTGACGGCCATCGTTTCCTGGATCAGGTCACGCGGCCGGCGGCCGCCAATGGTCGTGCGGCCCGGTAGCATCATGAACATCACGAACGGTCGGCCCGGCGTCCTCGCAAGGGGGATGGCGGGCATTGCGGTTGTCGCCCTGGTTGGAGGCGCCGTATCGTCCGGCGCGCTGGCGCAGCAGGTATCCAAGCCGAAGCCGCCGGCGCGGGAGCGTTCCGCGCCGGACGAACGCCCGCCCTTGCCGTCCTCCGATTTTTCCGTGCGCGGTACGGTGACGCCGAAGGGCGAGGCGACGTTCGCCTATCGGGACGGGCATCTGCGCGTCGAGATCTTCCACGGCGCCGAGAGGATTATGGTCGGCCTGGTCGATCCCGAGGCGCACACGATCATCGTGCTGCCCGACCTGCCGGGCATGGGAAGCGTGGCGTTCGAAATGGACCTGCCGCCGGAGTTTAGATTCGTCTCCATGCCGGCGGACAGCCGGCGCATCGGCTTCGACACCGTCAGTACCGAGCCGTGCGAGGTCTGGCGCGGAACCGATCCGGATCTCGGCACGCCGGTGCAGGCCTGCTTCACCGTGGACGGCATTCCCCTGCGGGTACAGGCCACCACGCGGCAGGGCCTCAAAGTGGCATTCGAGGCGACGGAACTCGAGCGCGGGCCGCAGGATCCCGCGGCGTTCGACGTGCCGGAGGGCGTGCGTGTGCAGCGTGTGCCGCCCAGCCTGCAGGACATGGTGCCGGGTGGCGGCCTGTCGCCCTGAACGATCCCGGCCGCCGTTCGGGCCGAGAGGCCGCGCCGAATCGGCCGTCCGTCAGCCCGTGGCGCGGCGGCGGGGCGGAAGTTCGGGCTCGGCCGGCGAACTCGGGTCGGCGGCGACCGGCGTGCTTCCGCTCGCGAGCTCGGCCTTGCCCGCCTCGTAGGGCGAGCCCGCCGTCTCGGCCGTCTCCATCCCAAGGGCGCGGCGGTGGGCGCGGTTCACTAGGAACTCGCGGATGCCGAGGATGATGAGCGCGATGGCGAAGGGCGTCACATAATAGAGCAGGCGCAGCAACAGCAGCGCGCCGAGCAGCGCCTCCTTCTCGAACTGCGGCAGCGCGACCAGCATGGCGGCGTCGAACACGCCGAGCCCGCCGGGCGCGTGGCTGGCGAAGCCGAGCAGCGTCGCGGAGATGAACACCACGCCGAGCGCGATCGGGTCGATGAAGGGCGTCTGCGGCATCAGCACATACATCGCCGCCGCGCAGCAGGTGAGGTCGATGATGCCGATGGCGATCTGCATCAGCGTCAGCTTCGAGCCCGGCAGGGTGACCGCCCAGTGCCCCTCGCCGACGCCGATCCGGCGCGGCTTCAGCCCGACCCAGAACACATAGCCGGCGAGGCCCGCCAGCAGGGCGATGCCGATGAAGCGGTTGATCCAGGGCGGCAGCTGGTCGACGGCGCTCGCGGCCCAGGGCTCGATGGTGATGCCGAGCCCGAGAATGGCGATGTTGCCGAGCCAGAAGGTCAGGCCGGTGACGAAGCACAGCTTGGCCACCTCGATCGCCCCGAGCCCGTGCGCCGAATAGATGCGGTAGCGCACCGTGCCGCCGGTGAAGGCCGAGAAGCCGACATTGTGGCCGACCGAATAGGAGGTGAAGGAGGCGAGCGCGGCGACGCGGTAGGGAATGTCCGGCCGTTCGATCGAGCGCAGCGCGAACCAGTCGTAGAAGGTGAGGGTGAAATAGGCCGCGGCGACGAACAGCGCCGCCAGCCCCACGCGCCACGGGTCCGTTCCCGTCAGCGCGTCGAGCACCTGGCCGGGATGGATGTTGCGCAGCATCTCGTAGAGCACGACCGCCGCGATCGCGATGATGACGAGGCTCGCGAACAGGCCGAGCGTATGCCAGCCGACATGCGCACGCAGCCAGCCGGTGATCGCTTTCAGCCCCTTCATCACACCTTCACCATCATACCTTCCACCGCCTCCCTCGGCCATGCGCAGCGACGCCTAGCAGACCTCGAAGCCTTTCGGAACCGCATATCGGCCCGGCGGGCCGCAAAACCGCAGGAGGGATGGCCTCGCCCGTATCGCCGGCGACGTCTCGCGCCGTGGCTTGTGTTCCCAGATAGAGGCGCCGACGTGACATTGCCGTAACGCTCGCAAGGGCGTGATCGGGCGGTGGCGGCGGGCGGCCGGAGGATTCCACCCCGCCCCGCTCACAGCCGCACCGGATAGCCGATCTCGATGGTACGCGGGCGCGGCAGGCCGAAGCGGTCGACCGAGCGCTCGGCGTTGCGGGCGAGGAAGGCGAACAGATGCGCGAGCGCGTCGCGCACCCCGCCGATGCCGTCGGGCGGGATCACCCGCTCGTGGCCGATGACATAGACCGCCTCGTCCGGGTCGATGCCTTGAGCATAGAGCGCGGGGCCGAGTACCGAGGGCACGTCGATTTGCTGCATGTAGCCGAAGCGCACGTCGACCCGCACATGGACGGGATCGAGGGTGAGCACGCGCACCCGCTCGTCGACCGGCACGCGCGGACGTGCGGCGATCCACACCGAGACGATCACCGACCGGCTGAACTGCACGTTGAGCAGGTCCGAAAGCCGCCCCAGCGCCACCGGCGTCACCGCCCCGCCGCGCGAGAGGAAGATCGCCGTGCGCGGGCTGATGGCGCAGGCGGACGGGCGCCCGCGGGCGACGAAGTCGTCCAGCGGCTCGGTGAAGCGGCGCTGCTGCAGGCCGAGCCCTTCGAGCCCACGCCGCCAGGACACCATGATGACGAGCACGATGGCGGCGATGCCCACCGGCAGCCAGCCGCCGTCCGGCAGCTTGGTGAGGTTGGCGACGGCGAAGGGCAGGTCGATGGCGAACAGCCCGCAGGCGAGGGCGACCAGCGCCGGCACCGGCCACTGCCAGCTCCGCCGCACATAGGCGATGAACAGGATGGTGGTCGCCACCATGGCCATCGCCACCGCGATGCCATAGGCCGAGGCGAGCCGATCCGACGAGCCGAACGACACCACGATGGCGGCGCAGGCGAGCATCATGATCCAGTTGAGCCGGCCGATATAGATGTGCTGGTCGTTGTGCTCGCTGGTGTAGCGGATGCGCATCGGCGGCAGGTAGCCGAGCTCGATCGCCTGCTTGGCGAGCGAGAACACGCCGGTGATGATCGCCTGCGAGGCGATCACCGTCGCGGCGGTGGCGAGGATCAGCAGAGGCACGTCGATCGGGTCGGGCGAGAGGTCGTAGAACGGGTTGCGCACCGCCTCGCGGTGGATCAGCACGTCCGCGCCCTGCCCGAAATAGTTCAGCAGCAGCGCCGGCATGGCGACGAACAGCCAGGCGCGGGTGATGACCGGCCGTCCGAAATGGCCGAGATCGGCATAGAGCGCCTCGCCGCCAGTGATGGCGAGGAAGGTCGCGCCGAGCACCGCGCCAGCAAGCCCCGGATGCAGCACCACAAGCGCGATGCCATGGCGCGGATCGAGCGCGAACAGCACCTGGGGCGCCTGCGCGATGCCGTAGATGCCAAGGCCGGCGAGGGTGGCGAACCATATCAGCATGACCGGGCCGTAGAAGGCGCCGATCCGGTCCGTGCCGGCCCGCTGCGAGACGAACACCATCAGGATCACCAGCACGGTCACGGCGACGATCCAGTGGTCGAGCGGCGGGGCGATCACCTCGAGACCCTCGATCGCCGAGAGCACCGAGATCGCCGGCGTCAGCACGCCGTCGCCGATCAGCATGGCGCCGCCGACGAGGCCGGCTGCCAGCAGCAGAAGGCGCCGGCCGGTGGCGCTGCGGTGCAGGTCGAGCAGCGTCACCAGCGCGAGGATGCCGCCTTCGCCGTCGTTGTCGGCCCGCAGCACGAGCATGACGTATTTGATGGTGACCGACAGGATCACCGCCCAGGTGATCAGCGAGAGCAGGCCGAACACGTTCGAATCGAGGCTGCCGGTGCCGCTCGCCGCCAGCAGGCCCTGCTTGAAGGCGTAGAGCGGGCTGGTGCCAATATCGCCGAACACCACGCCCAGTGCGGCGGTCTCGGCGGCGAAGGGCAGGGCGCGGGCGGGTCTGGGTTCAGCCATGCAGGGCTACCTTCCGCGCCGCAATATGGGTCGGGCGATATCTGCCCCGGCGGGGACTGGGACCGTGTCGGGGCATGGAAATGGGAAGCACGCGCGCCTGATGTCCGGAAAGCGAGCAATACTCTGCCCTGCCGCTCGCGCCAAGACCCGTTAGTGCCAAGACCCGTTCGCGCCCTCTCGCACAGAGACGGGCTCCTGCGCCGCCCGGCCATGCATGCGCAGGCGTGCAGGGCGCCCGCGGCCGCGGGCGCCTATGGGATGCGGAAGGGGTCGGTTCCGGGGAGAGGTGGTCCGCTCGCCCGAGGCGCGGGCACTGCCGGTGCCACGCCGATCGGGGAAGAAGATGAGGGAGGAGGATTTGGGGGGCGGAATAACCCTCCTCCCTCGCCTATCGGCATGGCCCAGTGGAGGTTTGCGGGAACCTCCACAGCATCACCGCAGGTGAGTGATCTATAGGGCCCCATTGGACGCGGCGCAATAAAAACCGAACGGTTTGGTCATTTTTTATCTCGGGGACTTGGGGAACCCGATCGAGCGTGCCATGTTGGGGCGTTACGCGATGAAACGAACACATCGCCGCACGCGGTTCGTGCATCGCGGCCAGCTTCTGTCGTGTATGGATGATGTTCGCCTCATGGCCCGCCGCCGCCTCGCCGATACCGAACCCGTCTGCTCCCTGCAGGGACTTGCGGTCGCGCGGGATGAAGGACGGCGCCTCGCTTCGCTCGAGGCGGGCCACGCCGGGTCGAGCCCGGAAAAGCGCCGGCAGATCCTGAACGGGGCGCGGGACGTCTTCCTCTCCAGCGGCTTCGACGGCGCCAGCATGGGCGAGATTGCCCGCGCCGCCGGCGTCTCCAAGGGCACGCTCTATCTCTATTTCCCCTCCAAGGAAGAGCTGTTCGGCGCCATGGTGGGCGAGGCCTGCGGGCAGGTCGCCGAACGCTTCTTCGTGCTCGACGAGAATGACGAGGTGGGCGACGCCCTCACCCGCATCGGCCATCTCTATGTCGAGGCCATGGTCCAGCCGGAGCATCTGGCGACGGTGCGCATGGTGCTCGGCACGGTGGAGAAGCTGCCCGATATCGGCCGCGAGTTCATCTCGGCCGGGCAGCAGGCGGCGGTCGAGCGGCTGTCGGCTTGGCTCCGCGTCAAGATGGAGCGCGGCGAGCTCGAGATAGACGATGTCGAGTTGGCCGCCTGGCAGTTCATTATCGGCTGCCATTCCATGATCGTGACGTCGATGCTGTTCGGCGGCGCCCCTCGGCCGGATGCCGCCTGCATCGACCGGGTCGTCGGCCACACCGTCTCGTCCTTCCTGCGCGCCTTCGCGCCGCTTCCTTAGGACGCGCGGCCCTCCCCGGCAGCGAACAGCGCCGTGAGCCCCTCGCGATAGCTCGGATGGGCGAGGCCGTGCCCGAGCAGGGCATGCAGGCGATCGTTCCTCACCCGCCGGTTGTCGGCCCAGAAGGAGCGCGCCATCGCCGACATGGTTCGGGCCGCCTCCTCATAGGGCTCCGCCTCGGGCGCGGGCCGCCCGAGCAGCTCCGCCGCGAAGCGCACCGGCGCGCAGGAGGGCGAGGGCTCGTCGTCCACCACGTTGACGGTGCCGTCATGGCCGGTCGCGAGGGCGGCATCGATCGCGTCGGCGATGTCGTCGACATGGATGCGATTGAATGCCTGCCCCTCGCGCTCGATGCAGCGCGCGGTGCCGGCGGCGACGTCCCGCAGCGGGTTTCTGCCCGGCCCGTAGATGCCGCCAAGCCGCAGCACCGCCACCGGCCGTCCGGCCAGTTCGCCGAGCGTGCGCCAGCCCGCCTCGGTCTCGACGCGGCGCACGGTGCGCGGCGCGCTGGCCTGCGGCCTCGCGCTCTCGTCGACCCAGGCACCGCCACGGTCGCCATAGACCCCGATGGTGGAAAGATACACGATCGCCCCGCGCCGCCCGGCGGCGATCAGCGCGGTGCCGAGCGCGCCGAGGAAGGGGTCGCCGTCCTCGCCCGGCGCGGCGGAGACCAGCACCATATCGGCGGCGCCGGCGGCGGCGAGCAGCGCCGGGTCGGCCGTGCCGCCGTCAAAGCGCAGGACCTCCACGCCGGGATGGGGCGCGCCGGTCCGGTTGGTGCCGACGATGCGGGTGAAGCGCCGGCCGTGGCGGGCGATGAAATGGCGGGCGCAATAGCCGAGGCCGAGGCACAGCAGCGTGGTCATGCCGGCGCCTTGGTCGAGGTCGGCAAGGTGGCAGCCGGCGACGCCGCGGCACGGCGCCGATCGATGCGGTGGGACCTGGGCTGTCTCATGCGGCCAGTCTAGCGAGCCGCCACTCCTCGCGCACCCCGGCATCGGGCTCGCTCGCGTGGAGCATCGCGAGCCGGGCAACTTCGGCGGGCGGCAGCAGCTTCGAGAGCGCCCACACCGCCGCCCCGCGCACCAGCGGCGCCTCGTCGGCGAGCAGGCGCTCGGCCTCCGGGGCGAGCCGGGCGTCCGCCGAATTGCCGATGGCGATCAGCACGTTGCGCAGGAAGCGCGTGCGCCCGGTGCGCTTGATCGGGCTCTTTGTGAAGCGGGCGCGGAAGCGGGTGTCGTCGAGCCGGGCCAGCTCGGCGAGCGGGGGCGCGCGGTTCTCCTCGCGGGCGGCAAGGCGGGCTTCGCGCCCCAGCGCGGCGAACTTGTTCCAGGGGCAGGCGGCGAGGCAGTCGTCGCAGCCATAGATCCGGTTGCCCATCAGCGGGCGCAGCTCGACCGGGATCGGGCCCCTGTGCTCGATGGTGAGGTAGGAGATGCAGCGTCGCGCGTCGATCCGGTACGGCGCGGGAAAGGCCTGCGTCGGGCATGCGTCGAGGCAGGCGCGGCAGGAGCCGCAATGGTCGTCGCCCGACGCGTCGGGCGGCAGGGCGAGATCGGTGGCGATGGCGCCGAGCAGCAGCCAGGAGCCGCGCTCGCGCGAGACGAGGTTTGTGTGCTTGCCCTGCCAGCCGAGCCCGGCGGCCTCCGCGAGCGGCTTCTCCATCAGCGGCGCGGTGTCGACGAACACCTTCACCCGCACGGCTTCCGGCCCGCCGGTGCGGGCGACGAAGCGCGAGCAGATGCGCTTCATCTTGCCCTTGATCAATTCGTGATAGTCGTCGCCGCGGGCATAGACCGAGACGGTACCCGCGCTCTGGTGCGCGAGCGCGGTGCGCGGGTCCTCGTCCGGCCCGTAATTGAGGCCGAGCATGACCACGGAGCTTATCTCGGGCCACAGATTGCCGGGCGCGGCGCGGCGCTCGGCGGTCTCGGGCATCCAGTCCATGTCGCCATGGGCGCCCTCGGCGATCCATTGCCGCAGCCGCGGGCCGGCCTGCGGGATGGCGCCGGGCGCCGCCACGCCCATCGCGTCGAAGCCTTCGGCGCGGGCAAGCTCGAACAGGAACGCCTTCGCCGCCGCCGGCTCTAGAAGTCGAGGTCCGCGTAGCACGGGGCCGGGGGCATGCCCGCCATGGTCAGCGCCAGCAGGGGCCGGAAGGCGGGTCGCGACTTGATGCGCGCGTACCAGATCTTCGCTCCCTCGTCCTCTTCCCATGGCACGTCGCCCAGATAGTCGACGCAGGAGATATGCGCGGCGGCAGCGAGGTCGGCGTAGCTCATGCGGTCGCCCGCCAGCCAGTTCCGCGCCTTCAGCAGCCAGCCGATATAGTGCATATGGTAGCGGATATTCGAGCGCGCGGCGCGGATCACCGCCATGTCGGGCGGCCCGCCGCCGAGTTCGCGCGGCATGTAGCGCTTGTAGACCTTCTCGCGGATCAGCGGCTCGGAGACCTCGGCGAAGAACTTGTGGTTGAACCAGCCGGCCAGCCGGCGGACCTCGACCCGGCCCAGGCTGTCGGTCGGCAGCAGGCGGCGATCGCCCAGCACCGCGCCGCGGGTCTCGTCGATATATTCGGTGATGACGTCGATGCCCGGTATGACGAAACCGTCGTCTTCCACCAGCACCGGCGTGGTGCCGGCAGGATCCAGCGTCAGGAATTCGGGCCGACGCTCCCAGACACGCTCTTCGATCAGGAGATGTTCGATGCCCATCTCGCCGAAAGCGAGGCGTACGAGCCGCGAATGAGCACAGAAAGGATGATGATAAAGCTGCATTTTCGGGAGGTTACCGTGGCCGTCGCCGGGCGGCCTGATGCATGGGTCTAGAAGGGTTCATGCCACATCGCAAGCCATCGGGGCGCCTTCATGGCGCCGGGCTTTTGCCGTGGCGGCGCTCGATGGCAGATTCCGCGCGCTATCCTTTCCTGATCGTTAAGGCGAGGATCACTGCGAGCGGCCCCCGCCGAACCATCGCCTCGAGGAGGGTGTCATGGCAGCCACGCCCCAGCACGGCGTCTTCGTCTGGAACGAACTGAACTCGCGCGACCCGGAGAAGGCCATGGCCTTCTACAGCGCCACGCTCGGCTGGCGCTTCGAGCCGATGCCGATGGAGGACGGCGGCGCCTACTTCATCGCCTGGCTCGGCGAAACCCGCGTCGCCGGGCTGTTCCCGCTGGCCGGGCCGGCGTTCGGGTCGCTTCCCGCGCACTGGTTCTCCTATATCGCGGTCGATGACGTCGACGCGCGTCTGGAAAAGGCGGTAGCGGCGGGCGGCGAGGCGCTGCGCCCGGCCTTCGACGTGCCGGGCGTCGGCCGGATCGCGGTCGTGAGCGATACGGAAGGGGCCGTCACGGGGTGGATTTCGCCGCAGATGTGACCCATCGGCAGGCATGTCCGGCGGCGCCGTCATCGCCCTAAACGATTGGTACGGCATCGGATTCGGCCGAATTGTAATCCGCGTGCCATAAATCGCGCGCATAAGGCGGGGCCGTGAGTCGCGGCGTCCGTTTCCACCCCGGTTTCAGGAAGAGCTGATCGATGCAGATGCACATCCCGGTCTCCCCGATCCGCGCCAGCGGCTACGCCATTCGCGAAGGCAGCCCCGAATTCGACGATATCGGCGCCGCCCTCGACGAAGCGGAGGGCCTCGGCGTCGATCTGGTGGAGCTGCCGGTCTATGCCTGGCATCTCATCGTCGGCGGCCGCCTGCTGAACGAGCGCGTCGCGGACCTCGTCCGGGCGCTGGAGGGCCACAGCCTCGCCTATTCGGTCCACGGCACGCTCGCCATCAACCTGATGGACATTCCCGAGCGCCTGCCGCGCCACGAGAAGGTGCTGGAAGCCAATATCGAGATCGCCGCCGCTCTCGGCGCGCAGCATCTCGTCATGCACACCGGCTTCGTCACCGATCCGGGCGACGACATCGAGGTCGCCTATTCGCGCCAGCGCGACGCGCTGGCCCGGGCCGGCGAGCGGGCGGCGCCGCTCGGCGTCCGGCTGTGCGTGGAGAACATCTTCCGCTTCGCAGGCGCCCGCGAAACCGCGACGCCCTCCAAGCTCGCGGGCGAGCTCGCCGCGATCGAGCACGACGCGGTGAAGGCGACGCTCGACGTCAGCCACGCCTATCTGCGCTGCGCCGATGCGCGGCTTGACCCGCTGGCTGAGATCGCCGCGCTCGGCCCGCATGTGGCGCATTTCCACCTGCACGATTCCTTCGGCATGCCGAGCGCGCTGTGGACCTATCAGCCCGCCGAGGCGGTGGCGTTCGGCGAGGGCGACCTGCATCTGCCGATCGGCTGGGGCGGCATCGACTGGGACGCGGTGGTGCAGGCGGTGCAGCCGGCGCCCGGCGCGGTCGCGGTGATGGAGCTCGACCCGCGCCACTGGCGCGAGCTTCGGGATCAGGTCGGGGTGCTGAAGGGCCTCGCCGCCCGCTTCCGCCCCGCTGCCGAACCGGTCTGACACGCTGCCGCCCGCCCGCAGCTGCGGTCGGACGGAGCGGCTTTGACAGTGTGAGGGCGCGGGTCCATAGCTCATGCGCGGCAAGTAAAGGCGCCTCTTTGAGGGGCGTCGCGATCGGGGGAGCGCATGGAACCTTCCGCACAGGCGATCGCCGGCCAAACGCTTGCCCAGCATCCCGTCGCCGTGGAGCACCTGCCCTTTTTCATCACCGCTCCGGGCAGCCCCGACGTGCTGCTCTGGGTGGCGATCGCGACGCTGATAATCGTGGTGCTGCTGGCGGGCGTGCTGTTCCTCGCCCTGCACTCGCTGCCCGAGCGCATGGCCCACAAGTCGCAGAAGCTGCAGATGGAGATCGTCGCCGTCCTCTGCCTGCTGGCGCTGTTCACCCACATCCACCTGTTTTGGGTGGCGGCGCTGCTGCTCGCCTTCATCGACATTCCCGATCTCGCCAGCCCGCTGCGGCGCATAGCGGTCGCCGCCGAGCGGATGGCGGGCGGTGAGCCGGCGGACCGCGACCGGCAGGCCGGGGGCTAGCCATGCTCGAACTGCTGCTGTGCTCTCTGGTCACCGTCTTTCCCGACTACCTCTACCGGCGCTACGGGCAGGGCAAGCGGTTCGGGCGCGAGATCACGCTCTATTCGGTCTGGTACGAGCTGCGCTGGGGCATCACCGCGTGCCTGATGCTCACCATCGCTCTGATCACGGTCATCTTCTACAACCACCCCGCGACCAGCAACGTCACCGCCTATTTCCGCACCGTCCCCATCCTGCCCGAGACCGGCGGGCGGGTCGCGAAGGTGTTCGTGGGCAAGAGCGACCACGTGAATGCGGGTGACCCGATCTTCGAGCTCGACAACGCGACCCAGAAGGCCCAGGCCGAGACCGCCCGGCGCCGCATCGCCGAGACCGACGCGGCGATGGTCACCGCCCGGGCCGACATCGCCGCCGCCGACGGCCAGGTGCAGCAGGCGCAGAAGGCGCTTCAGCAGGCGCAGGACGAGCTCGACACCAAGCAGGAGCTGCAGCGGCGCAATGCCGGCGTGGTCTCGGCCCGCGAGATCGAACGCCTTCAGGTGGTGGTCGACGGGCGCGAGGGCGGCGTGAAGGCGGCGCAGGCCGCCCGCGAGGCGGCGGAGGCGCGCGCCAACGTGCTGCTGCCGGCGCAGAAGGCGAGCGCCGAATCCGCCCTCGCCGAGGCCGAGGTCGCACTTGGTAAGACGCTCGTGCGGGCCGGCACGGCGGGCCGCATCGAGCAGTTCACGCTGAGGGTCGGCGACGTCGTCAATCCGATGCTGCGCCCGGCTGGCGTCCTCATCCCCGACGGGGCGGGCCGCGAGCAGCTCGTCGCCGGCTTCGGGCAGATCGAGGCCCAGGTGATGAAGGTCGGCATGGTCGCCGAGGCGGTGTGCCTGTCGAAGCCGCTGGTGGTCATCCCGATGGTGGTGACGAGCGTGCAGGACGCGATCGCCGCCGGCCAGCTGCGCGCCGCCGACCAGCTCCAGGACGCGCAGCAGACCGCGCGGCCGGGCACCATCACCGTGTTCCTCGATCCGCTCTACCAGGGCGGGCTCGACGGCGTGCCGCCGGGCTCGAGCTGCATCGCCAATGCCTATTCGAGCAACCACGAGCGCATCGCCTCGGGCGAGGTGAGCGGGCTGACGGCGGTCTATCTCCACGCGGTCGACGCGGTGGCGCTGGTGCACGCGCTGCTGCTGCGGCTGCAGGCGGTCATCCTGCCGATCCAGATCCTCGTCTTCGGCGGGCATTGAGGGGCGAGGAGCGGGAGCGGGCGCGCCGTTGCGGAGTGCCGCCTTAAACCGCACGCTCCTTCTTGCGGCGGAAACGGGTGCCCCCTATATCGGCGACGAACGGCGCGGATAGCGTCGTACCCTATTGTTTGGGGGCCGGTCCGGGGGCGCGGTGCGGTGAAAGCTCAGCCACGTCTCTCCGGGTGCTTCAATAAGGTCCGGCCGGCCTGCCGGAAGGAGAAACAATATGTCTAAAGTCATCGGCATCGACCTCGGCACGACCAATTCCTGCGTCGCCGTCATGGAAGGCACCTCGCCGAAGGTGATCGAGAACGCGGAAGGGGCGCGTACCACCCCGTCCATCGTCGCCTTTACCGAGGACGGCGAGCGTCTGGTCGGCCAGCCGGCCAAGCGCCAGGCGGTGACCAATCCCGAGCGCACCTTCTTCGCGGTCAAGCGCCTCATCGGCCGCCGCTACGAAGACCCGATCATCGAGAAGGACAAGAAGCTCGTCCCCTATTCGATCGTGAAGGGTGACAATGGCGACGCCTGGCTCGAGGCGGACGGCAAGAAATATTCGCCCTCGCAGATCTCCGCCTTCACGCTGCAGAAGATGAAGGAGACCGCGGAGGCCTATCTCGGCGCCAAGGTCGACAAGGCGGTCATCACCGTCCCGGCCTACTTCAACGACGCCCAGCGCCAGGCCACCAAGGACGCGGGCCGGATCGCCGGCCTCGAGGTGCTGCGCATCATCAACGAGCCGACCGCGGCCGCGCTCGCCTACGGCCTCGACAAGAAGTCGGCCGGCACGATCGCGGTCTACGACCTCGGCGGCGGCACCTTCGACGTCTCGATCCTCGAGATCGGCGACGGCGTGTTCGAGGTGAAGTCCACCAACGGCGACACGTTTCTCGGCGGTGAAGACTTCGACATGCGGCTCGTCAACTACCTCGCCGACGAGTTCAAGAAGGAGCAGGGCATCGACCTGCGCAACGACAAGCTCGCCCTCCAGCGCCTGAAGGAGGCGGCGGAGAAGGCCAAGATCGAGCTGTCGAGCGCGACCCAGACCGAGATCAACCTGCCCTTCATCACCGCCGATGCCTCGGGTCCGAAGCATCTGACGATGAAGCTCACCCGCGCCAAGTTCGAGGCGCTGGTTGATGACCTGATCCAGCGCACCGTCGAGCCCTGCAAGAAGGCGCTCAAGGATGCGGGCCTCTCGGCCGGTCAGATCGACGAGGTGGTGCTGGTCGGCGGCATGACCCGCATGCCGAAGGTGCAGGAGGCGGTGAAGCAGTTCTTCGGCAAGGAGCCCCACAAGGGCGTCAACCCGGACGAGGTGGTCGCCATCGGCGCCGCGATCCAGGCCGGCGTGCTGCAGGGCGACGTGAAGGACGTGCTGCTGCTCGACGTGACCCCGCTCTCGCTCGGCATCGAGACGCTGGGCGGCGTGTTCACGCGCCTGATCGACCGCAACACCACCATCCCGACCAAGAAGAGCCAGACCTTCTCCACCGCCGAGGACGGGCAGACCGCGGTCACGATCCGCGTCTTCCAGGGCGAGCGCGAGATGGCGGCGGACAACAAGATCCTCGGCCAGTTCGACCTCGTCGGCATTCCGCCGGCGCCGCGCGGCGTGCCGCAGATCGAGGTTGCCTTCGACATCGACGCCAACGGCATCGTCAACGTGTCGGCCAAGGACAAGGGCACGGGCAAGGAGCAGCAGATCCGCATCCAGGCTTCGGGCGGCCTTTCCGACTCCGACATCGACAAGATGGTGAAGGACGCCGAGGCGCACGCCGAGGAAGACAAGAAGCGTCGTGCCGCCGTCGAGGCGAAGAACCACGCCGAGGCGCTGGTGCACTCGACCGAGAAGGCCCTCGCCGAGCATGGCGACAAGGTCGGCGAGGCCGAGAAGAGCGCGATCGAGACGGCGCTTGCCGAGCTCAAGAGCGCCATCGAGGGTGACGACGCCGAGGCGATCAACGCCAAGACCAACGCCCTGGCGCAGGCGTCCCTCAAGCTCGGCGAGGCGATGTACGCCTCCCAGCAGGGCGAGGGCGCCGGTGCCGGCGAGGCGCCGAAGGACGACGTGGTGGACGCCGAGTTCACCGAGGTCGACGACGACAAGAAGAAGTCGGCCTGACCGGCTTCTGAGTTCAGTGCGCCCCCGGGAACCGTCCCGGGGGCGAAATTCATTCGGCATTGTGGATCGATGCGTGAAACGCCGCCCGTGGCGGCAGGAATCCTGCATGATCCGCCTGCCTTGACCGTGTGCCCGCGCTTCCTGCGCGGGGTAAAGCCGGTTGCGAACGTTGGGCGGCCCAACTACCCATGTCGAAGCGCGACTATTACGAAATCCTCGAGGTCACCAAGACCTGCTCCGACGGCGAGCTGAAGAGCTCCTATCGCAAGCTTGCCATGAAGTGGCACCCGGACCGCAATCCCGACAATTCGGATGCGGAATCGCGCTTCAAGGAGATCAGCGAGGCCTACGACGTCCTCAAGGACCCGCAGAAGCGCGCCGCCTATGACCGCTTCGGCCACCAGGCCTTCGATGGCGGCATGGGCGGCGGCGCCGGTCCCGGCTTCGGCGCGGATTTCGCCTCCACCTTCTCCGACATCTTCGACGACCTGTTCGGCATGGGCGGCCGGCGCGGGGGCGGCGGCGGGGGCCGTGGCCGCGAGCGCGGGGCGGACCTGCGCTACAACATGGAGATCACGCTGGAGGATGCGTTCAACGGCAAGGACGCCACCATCCACCTGCCGACCACCATCGTCTGCGAGACCTGCTCGGGCTCGGGCGCCAAGCCCGGCACCCAGCCGACCACCTGCCGCACCTGCCAGGGCTCGGGCCGCATCCGCCAGGCGCAGGGCTTCTTCACGCTGGAGCGCACCTGCCCGAGCTGCCAGGGCCGCGGCCAGGTGATCGACGAGCCCTGCCCGGCCTGCGCCGGCGCCGGCCGCACCACCAAGGAGCGCACGCTCCAGGTGGCGATCCCGCCGGGCGTGGAGGACGGCACGCGCATCCGCCTCGGCAATGAGGGCGAGGCGGGGCTGCGCGGCGGCCCGCCGGGCGATCTCTACATCTTCCTGTCGATCGCCCCGCACGAATTCTTCCAGCGCGACGGCGCCGACCTGTTCTGCCGTGTGCCGATCTCCATGGTGACGGCCGCGCTCGGCGGCGCCACCGAAGTGCCGACCATCGAGGGCGACACCACCAAGGTGAAGGTTCCCGAGGGCACCCAGTCCAGCCGGCGCTTCCGCCTGTCCGGCCGCGGCATGCCGGTGCTGCGCACGCGCAACCGCGGCGACATGTATGTGCAGGTGGTGGTCGAGACGCCGCAGAACCTGACGCGCCGCCAGCGCGAGCTGCTGGCCGAGTTCGACGCCGAATGTTCGAAGGAAACCCACCCCGAGGCAAACGGGTTCTTCGCCAAGGTAAAGGATTTCTTCGCGGGGGATACCGACTAGCGGGGCGGGGCCGCGGGTAATCCCGGCCGGCCGGTCCTGTGATCGTCATGTTGTCGTATCGTAATCGGGTCGTCACGACCGGGTCTTAACATCGCTCGCCAAGATCATTAGGGTCACCGAGTCTCTCGACCTGCATTCCGGCTCGACACAGGTCCATCCGGCTCACTGGAATCCACGTGGTATGTTGCATCGTCCCGCCTCCGATTGTTCCAAGTCGCGTCCCGACGAAGTCCGCTTCTTCCAGTCCTGGCTGCAGAACCCGCTACGAACCGGAGCGGTGTCGCCCTCGGGCCGGGCGCTGGCGCGGACCATGGCGGGCTATGTGGATCCCCATTCCGATGGCCCGGTCATCGAACTCGGGCCCGGCACCGGCCCGGTCACCTCGGCGCTGCTGGCGCGGGGCATCGCGCCCGAGCGGCTGGTGCTGATCGAGTACAACCCGGAATTCTGCAAGCTGCTGAAGGTGCGCTTTCCGGCGGCGACGGTCATTCGCGGCGACGCCTACGACATGAAGGGCACGCTCAACGGCGCCCTCGGCAAGCCGGCGGTCGCCGTGGTCTCCAGCCTGCCGCTGTTCACTCGCCCGGTACATGAGCGCCACCAATTGCTCGGCCAGGCGTTCGAGCTCTCGCGCCCGCGCGCGCCCTTCATCCAGTTCACCTATGCCGTGGTGTCGCCGGTGCCGCTCGAGGCCGGCCATCTCGACGCCCATCGCAGCCAGCGCATCTGGGCCAACCTGCCGCCCGCGCGGGTCTGGGTGTACCGCTCGCGCCAGGCCGAGGCGGTCGCCGCCTGATCGGCCGGCTGGCGGCCATACGCGCCCGGCCCTAGAGTGACGAGGTTCCGCGGTGCGGGACCTGTCCAGCGGGGCCCGTCCCGCCGCGGAGCCGAGCGACCGCGCCACCCACGGAGACCCGCATGCGCCCCCCGAGGATCCTGACCTTCGCCGGATCGATCCGCACCGGTTCCTATTCGGCGAGCCTTGCCGCGCTGGCGGCGAAGGAACTCGCCCTGCTCGAATGCGAGCCGGTGCTGATCTCGCTCGCCGACTATCCGATGCCGATCTATGACGGCGACCACGAGGCGGCCGAGGGCCCGCCCGAGGCCGCCCGGCTGCTGCGCGAGCAGCTTCTCAGCGCCGACGGCGTATTCATCGCGACGCCCGAATACAACGCCGCCGTACCGCCGCTGCTGAAGAACGCCATCGACTGGACCAGCCGCGTCAAGGGCGAGGGCGACCCGTTCCGCAAGCCGGTGTTCTGCATCGGCTCCACCTCGCCGGGCGCGCTCGGCGGCTATCGCGCCTCGATGATGCTGCGCCAGGTGCTGGCGCTCGGCCTCGGCGCGCTGGTGCTGGCCGAGCAGGCCATGGTCGCCGGCGCCTCTCAGGCCTTCGCCGAGAACGGCGACCTCAAGGACGAGCGCGCGCAGGAAAGGTTGCGCGGGACGCTTCGGGCGCTTATCGAGCAGGCGGCGCTCAGGGCGGGTCTGCGCGTCTGAGTCGCAGGAAGCCTCGAACGATGAGCCGTGAGCGATGAGCGCGCCAGCCCCCGACCCTCGCGACCGGCTGATCGTCGCGCTCGACCTTCCCTCGGTGGGGGCGGCGGAAAGCGTCGTCTCGCGTATCGGCGAGGCCGCGACCTTCTACAAGATCGGCTACGAACTCGGCTTCGCCGGCGGCCTCGGCTTCGCCCGCGAGCTGATCGCCGACGGCAAGAAGGTGTTCATCGACTTCAAGCTGCACGACATCGGCAACACGGTGGCGCGCGGGGTGGCGAGCCTCGCCGCGCTCGGCGCCAGCTTCGCCACCGTCCACGCCTATCCCCAGACCATGCGGGCGGCGATGGAAGGCAAGGGCGCGAGCCCGCTGCGCATCCTCGCCGTGACCGTGCTCACCTCCTATGACGAGGCCGACCTCGTGGAGGCCGGGTACGCCCAGGGCGTCGACGCCACGGTCGCCGCGCGGGTGGCGCAGGCGCGCGAGATCGGCGTCGACGGCATCGTCTGCGCCCCGACCGACGCCGCCTCGGTGCGCGCGGCGCTGGGGCCGAAGCGCGCCATCGTCACGCCGGGCGTACGCCCGCACGGCGCCTCGGCGGGCGACCAGAAGCGGGTCGCCACCCCCTCCGAAGCGATCCGGGCCGGCGCCGACCATCTCGTCGTCGGCCGGCCGATCGTCGCCGCGCGCGACCCCGCCGCCGCCGCGCGGGCGGTGCAGGCGGAGATCGCCGCCGCGCTCGCCGCTTCCTGACATGTGAGAAAGGTGCGAAATGGCCAAGGGCTACTGGATCAGCCGGCTCGATGTCACCGACGCCGAAGGCTACAAGCCCTATATCGAGGGCGCCAACGGGGCCATCGCCGCCCATGGCGGGCGGTTCCTGACCCGCGGCGGGGCCTTCGAGGCGGTGGAAGGCACCTCACGCTCCCGCAACGTGGTGGTCGAGTTCAAGGACTACGAGACCGCGCTCGCCTGCTTCCATTCGCCCGAATATCAGGCCGTCTACGCGCACCGGCTCGCCTCCTCCGAGGGGGACCATCTGGTGATCGAGGGCTATGAGGGCGACCAGCCGGCGGCGGGCGTCGTCGACGGCCCGGCGGAAGGGCCGGCTGCCGCCTACTGGATCATGCGCATCGACGTGCACGATCCGGAGACGTACAAATCCTATATCGCCGCCGACGCGGTCGCGATCGAGGCCTATCGCGGCTGGTTCCTGGTGCGCGGCGGGCGGCACGAGGCGGTGCACGGGCCGGCGCGCTCGCGCAACGTGGTGCTCGCCTTCGAGGACTACGAGACCGCGCTCGCCTGCTACCGTTCGCCCGAGTACCAGAAGGCCTTCGCCTTCCGCTCCAGGTCGGCGGTCGCCGAGGCGATCGTCATCCAGGGCGGCTGACGGCGCCTGAGGCAACGGAATCGGCGCTGATTCGCAGCGACGCGCGGCGCTGCGCCGGACTCCATGTGGACAAGTCTGGCGCGGTCTGCTAAGTGCGCCACCTTGACCGTCGGCCCGTGGTGCCACGCCCGTGTGACGCCCGCTTCCGGTCTCCTTACATTCAACGCATGCGCGCAAGCGAAGGCACGAAGAGGAAGCAACGTGCAGGTTCTCGTTCGGGACAACAATGTCGATCAGGCGCTCAAGGCGCTGAAGAAGAAGATGCAGCGCGAAGGCATTTTCCGCGAGATGAAGCTGCGCGGCCACTACGAGAAGCCGTCCGAGAAGCGCGCCCGCGAGGAGGCCGAGGCCATCCGCCGCGCCCGCAAGCTGGCGCGCAAGCGCGCCCAGCGCGAAGGTCTGCTTCCCTCGAAGCCGAAGCCGGCCGGCCGCTGAGCCTGCGGCCCCGCATCGCGGGGCTTCGCTTCATCTGACGAGACGCAAGGCGCGGTGACCGATGTCGCCGCGCTTTTTGTCGTTCCGGGCCAGCCCGCGAAGCCCCGGCTCTACCGCCGACGGGCCAGACGAGCCAAGACACGGCTGCTCGCGGCAGCCGGCTGGTTCGGGTTCAGAGGCGCGGGAAGAAGGCGTCGCCGCTCACTGGCGGTTGAAGGGCACCGTGTATTCGCCCGCGCGGATGCGCACGGCCAGCCGCTCGGCGAATTCGGCGGCGGCGTCCTCGCCATAGGTGGCGACCAGCGAGCGGATCGCGGTGAAGAGGGCGGCCTGGGCCAGGCAGTCTTCGTCGAGGCCGTCATAGACCGCCTCGTTCCACGCTTCATCGAGATAGGCGAGCGCGGCGTGCCGCGCGTCCTCATGGGCCTGATCGGCCTTCTCATCGATGTCATGCGTCTCGGGAAGCTGGGACAAAATGTTTCCTCCGCGCGGCGGTGACATGATCTAGGGGGACACTAGCACGCCAGCCGCGCCGTTCCGCCCAAGAATTGAAGGACGGTTAACATGGTGAGGCAAAAATGGGGCGAGCGCCATTGCGTCGCATGCTTTTTGCCGTCAGTTGCTCCCGTACCGCGCGGCGATGTCGCGCGAGAGCTTCGCGCCCGCCTCCAGATAGCGCTGGCTGGCGAGCTCGGCCGAGGGCGTGCAGCTCCGGTAGACCTGCTTGTAGCTCTCATAGCCGCGGTTGAAGGCGGCGATGAGCTGGCTGCGCCGCCCGTCGGACGGGTGCTCGGAATTGAGGATTCCGGCCATCTCGTCGCGCCAGCGGGTCGGCTCCACCGCGCCGCAGAGCGGGCGAATATAGTGCAGCGCGCCGAGGATCTCCGACAGCCGCAGAAGGTCGCCCTCATAGGGCGGCGGCGCGCCTTCCGTCGTCTGGGCCCGCGCCGGCGCGCCCGCGAGCGTCAGGCCGAGCACCAAGCCGAGCGCCAGTGCCGCGCCGAGCGCGACCCGCGCCGCGTGCGGGGAAGGGCCGAGCCGAAGCGGTGAGGGGAGGAAGGCGGTCATGAGCGATTGGTGGTCTCCCATCGGGGCGTCGTCAAGGCCGGTTCAGCCGAGCGCGTCGGGCGCGTCGTCGGCGATGGCGAGGGCATGGGCCGCCTCGACGATGCCCGCGAGACCGGGCGTGACGTCGTCCGGCAGCGCATCGGGCGCGAACCAGCCGATCTCGGCCGCCTCCGGCCCGGTCGCCGGCTCGCCGGAGACCCAGCGCGCGGCGTGGCTGACCACCACGTAATGCGCGCTCAGCCCGCCCGCCGCGTCGTGCCGGATCACGTCGACCGCACCGGCCACGCCAAGAATGGCGCAGGCGACGCCCACCTCCTCCATCACCTCGCGCATGGCGGCCTGCGCCAGCGTCTCGCCCGGCTCGACGCGCCCGCCCGGCAGCGTCCACAGCCCGAGCGAGGGACGCTGGCCGCGCCGCGCCAGCAGCACGCGCCCGTCGCGGAACACGGCGGCGCTGGTGGCGAGGACGGGGCGCGGGGTGCTCATGCCAGTCGTCTCAACGGCCGAAGGTGGCGAAATAGCGCTCGATGATGCCGGCATAGACCCGCGTCAGTGCCTGGATCTCGGCGACCGGCGTCGATTCGTCGACCGCATGCATGGTGGTGCCGACGAGGCCGAACTCGATCACCGGGCAGTAGTCCTTGATGAAGCGCGCATCCGAGGTGCCGCCCGTGGTGGAGAGCTCCGGCCTCTGCCCGGTCGCCTGGGCGATCGCCTCGACCGCGAGCTCGACAAAGGCGCCCGGCGCGGTGAGGAAGCTGTCGGAGGAGCGGGCCTCGAAATCGACGCTCCAGCGCACCGAATTGCCCGCCGCATCGCGCAGCCGCTTCTCGATCTCGGCGGCCAGCGTCTGCGGCGTCCACAATTCGTTGAAGCGGACGTTGAAGCGCGCCCGCGCCTCGGCCGGAATGACGTTGTAGGCGGGATTGCCGACATCGACCGAGACGACTTCGAGGTTCGACGCCTGGAAATGCGTGTTGCCACCGTCGAGCGGCTCGCCGTAAAGGCCCGCAAGAAGCTTCGTCAGGCCGGGAATGGGATTTTCCGCGAGGTGCGGATAGCCGACATGGCCCTGCTTGCCGTGCACGGTGAGCGTGCCCGACAGCGAGCCGCGCCGGCCGATCTTGACCATGTCGCCCAGCACTGCGCGGCTGGAGGGCTCGCCCAGCACGCAATGGTCGAGCCGCTCGTCGCGGTCGGCCAGCCAGCGCAGCAGCTTCTCCGTGCCGTTGATGGCCGGGCCTTCCTCGTCGCCGGTGATGAGGAAGGAGATCGAGCCCGGCGCCATCTCGCCCTCGCTCGCCGCGCCGCCATGGCTGTGCGCGAAGTCGATGCCGGCGGCGACGAAGGCGGCGACGCCCCCCTTCATGTCCACCGCGCCGCGCCCGTAGAGCATCCCGCCATGGATCGCGCCCTCGAAAGGCGGGAAGCGCCAGTGCGAGGGGTCGCCGGGCGGGACCACGTCGGTATGGCCAGCAAAGCACAGGTTCGGCCCCTTGGTGCCGAAGCGGGCATAGAGGTTCTCGACGTCCGGCGTATCCGGGCCCGTCAGCTTCACGCGGTGGACGGTGAAACCGGCGGCGCCGAGCATGCCCTCGAGGCAGGCCAGCGCCCCTCCCTCCTGCGGCGTCACCGAGGGGCAGCGGATGAGCGACCGGGCGATCTCGACCGGATCGGCCCCGGAAGGGGCCGTCCCGGCGGCGTCCGCCCCGGCCTGAACGGGAGTTGGGTCGGCCATGCGACATCTCCTCGAACCGTTGCCCCGGCGCGGCCGAGGCCGGTCCGGGCTGTTGGGAAGGCTCGGCGCTCTACCGCCTAGCCGGTGTTTCGGCCGGGATGACGGCAGAACCGCCGCCGGCGATCAATCCCTCAGGAGGTCGTTGATCGAGGTCTTGGAGCGGGTCTGCGCGTCGACCCGCTTCACGATCACCGCGCAGTAGAGCGAGGGACCGGGCGTGCCGTCCGGCAGCGGCTTGCCGGGCAGCGAGCCGGGCACCACCACCGAATAGGGCGGCACCTCGCCGACGAACACCTCGCCGGTGCTGCGGTCGATGATCTTGGTGGTGGCGGAGATGAACACGCCCATGGAGAGCACCGAGCCGGTGCGCACGATCACGCCCTCGACCACTTCCGAGCGCGCGCCGATGAAGCAGTCGTCCTCGATGATGACCGGGCCGGCCTGCAGCGGCTCCAGCACGCCGCCGATGCCGACGCCGCCCGAGAGGTGCACGTTCCGGCCGATCTGGGCGCAGCTTCCCACCGTCGCCCAGGTGTCGACCATGGAGTTCTCGCCGACATGGGCGCCGAGATTGACGAAGGAGGGCATCAGCACGACGTTCGGCGCGATGAAGGCCGAACGGCGCACGATCGCGCCCGGCACCGCGCGGAAGCCCGCGGCGCGGAACTCGCCCTCGCCCCAGCCCTCGAACTTGGAGGGCACCTTGTCCCACCAGTGCGCCCCGCCGGGGGCGCCGGGGATCGGCGTCATGTCGTTCAGGCGGAAGGAGAGCAGCACCGCCTTCTTGAGCCACTGGTTGACGGTCCAGTTGCCGTCGGCACCCTGCTCGGCGACCCGCGCCTTGCCGGCATCGAGCAGGGCGAGCGCCTCGTTCACCGCATGGCGCACGGCGCCGCCGGTCTCGAAATTGACCTCGGTGCGCTTTTCGAACGCGTCCTCGACGATGCTCTTCAGTTCGCTCGACATCCGGCCTCTCCTTTATCCGGCGCGTCTTGTCCGGGCGCGGACGGGTTCTGTCAACGGCTGATCGGCGCGCGCATGCCTATGATCGGCGCAGCCCGGTGAGGAAGCCGGTGAGATCGTCGGTCACGACGTCGATATGGCCCGCGTCGCGCCCCTCGTGCTCCCACGCCTCGCGGTCGGCCGGGTTGACGGCGAGGCCCGGCGGGACGACCAGCACGGTGCGCATGCCGAGCGTCGCCGGCACCTCGAGGTTGCGCGCCAGGTCCTCGAACATGGCGGCCCGTCCCGGGTCGACGTCGAAGCGCCGGAGGAAGCCGCGATAGGCCGCCTCCTGCGGCTTGGGATGGAACTCGGCCGAGACGATGTCGTGCACGTCGGCGAAATGGTGCGAGATACCGAGCTTGGCCAGCACCGCCTCGGCATGGCGGCGCGAGCCGTTGGTGTAGACGAGCTTGCGCCCGGGCAGCGCGCCGATCGCCTCGCCCAGCGCGGGGGCGGCGTCGAGCTCGGACAGGTCGATGGCGTGGACCTCGGCGAGGAAGGCGTCCGGGTCCATCGCGTGCTCGATCATCAGCCCGCGCAGCGAGGTGCCGTATTTGCGGTAATAGCTCTTCTGCAGCGCGAAGGCCTCGTCGAGCGACAGGCCGAGGAACTCCGCGATATAGGCGCGCATCTTCATGTCGATCTGCCGCCACAGGTCGAGCCCGGGCGGGTAGAGGGTGTTGTCGAGATCGAACACCCAGGTGTCGATCCGCGTGAAGTCGGCCCCGGGGGCGGCGGCGGATTCGGGCATGGTCCCGCCTCAGCGCGTGATCAGCGTGCCGGCGCCGTGGTCGGTCAGCAGCTCCAGCAGCACCGCGTGCGGCACCTTGCCGTCGAGGATGACGACCCCCTCCACGCCCTGTTCGAGCGCGTAGATGCAGGTCTCGACCTTGGGGATCATGCCGCCCGAGATGGTGCCGTCGGCGATCAGCGCACGCGCCTGCGAGATGGTCAGTTCCTTGATCAGGTTCTTGTCGCGGTCGAGCACGCCGGGCACGTCGGTCAGCAGCAGCAGGCGCTTGGCGTTCAGCGCCCCGGCGATGGCGCCGGCGAAGGTGTCGGCATTGACGTTGAAGGTGCCGCCGTCGCGGCCGGTGGCGACCGGGGCGAGGACCGGGACGAGGTCGCGGCCGAGGATCTGGTCGAGCACGGTGGTATCGACCTTTTCCGGTTCGCCGACGAAGCCGAGATCGACCACCTTCTCGATGTTGGAATCGGGATCGCGGACGCTGCGCGTCACCTTGGAGGCGACGACCATGTTGCCGTCCTTGCCGGACAGGCCGAGCGCCTTGCCGCCGGCCTCGTTGATGAAGCCGACCAGGGATTTGTTGATCGAGCCGGCCAGCACCATCTCGACGATCTCGACCGTCGCCTTGTCGGTGATGCGCAGCCCGGCGGCGAATTCCGACTTGATGCCGAGCTTGGCCAGCATGGCGCCGATCTGCGGCCCGCCGCCATGCACCACCACCGGGTTCACGCCGGACTGCTCGAGCAGCACGATGTCCTGCGCAAAGTCGCGCGCCACCTGCTCGTCGCCCATGGCGTGGCCGCCATACTTCACCACGATGGTGGCGTCGTCATAGCGCTGCATGTGCGGCAGCGCCTGGACGAGCACGCGCGCCTTGGCGTGGTCATCGATGGGGTCGATGTTGACGTCGTCGGTCGGGGTGGCGGTGGTGGCGGCGGTCATGGCGGATCCGTCTCGCGGGAGGATGCGGGGCTTGCGGCGCGCCGCCGTCCGGCGGGCCGGCAGCGGTGTCGAGGCGTGCCCTTCTAGCCGATTTCGGTGACGCTTCTCAATAATCCGCCGAGGTTTCGGCGCCTTCCCTTCGAGGCGCGGCAGCCGCGCAAGCGGTCGATTGCGGGCCCACGCCTGTCGCGCGCGGCCTTTCGATGCCATATGCGCCTGCATGAGTGCTCCGTCCGCCGGTACCCCCTCCCGCTCCCCGATCAGACCTCGCTTCGTCGAGGGCTCCACGCTGCGTCACGTTGCGGTGATGACGGCGACCGGCTCGATCGGCCTCGTCGCCGTGTTCGTCGTAGACCTGCTCAACCTTTTCTACATCTCGCTGCTCGGCGAGGAGGAACTGGCGGCGGCGATCGGCTATGCCGGCACGGTGATGTTCTTCACCACCTCGGTCGCCATCGGGGTGATGATCGCCGGCTCGGCGCTGGTCTCGCGCGCCATCGGCAGCGGCCACGCGCAGGACGGGCGGCGCCTGTCGACCTCTTCCATGGTCTACATGGTGCTGGCGACGGTGCTGCTGGTCGCGGTGATGCTTCCCTTTGTCGGGCCGATGCTGGCGCTGCTCGGCGCCTCCGGCCGCACGCTGGAGCTCGCCCGCGGTTTTCTCTTCATCGTGCTGCCCTCCACGCCCCTGCTCGGCATCGGCATGGCGGCCTCGGGCGTGCTGCGCGGGGTGGGCGATGCGCGTCGCTCCATGTGGGTGACGCTGTGCGGCGGGCTCGCCACGGCGGTGCTCGACCCGCTGCTGATCCTGGCGCTGGGGCTGGGCGTCGAGGGCGCGGCGATCGCCTCGGTGATCTCGCGCGCGGTGATGACCGCCTACGGGCTCTATGCGGTGGTCCGCATCCATCATCTGGCCGAGCGCCCGCGCCTGTCCGCCTTCCTGACCGATGTCGGGCCGCTCTCGGCCATCGCCGTGCCGGCGATCCTGACCAATGTCGCGACGCCGGTCGGCAATGCCTACGTCACCTATGCACTGGCGCCGCACGGCGACGCGGCAATCGCAGCCTGGGCGGTGATCGGGCGCATCATCCCGGTCGCCTTCGGCCCGCTCTTCGCGCTCACCGGCGCCATCGGGCCGGTGGTCGGCCAGAATGTCGGCGCGCTGCGCTACGACCGGGTGCGGCAGGCGATCCGCGACAGCCTCAAGCTGATCATCTCCTATGTCGTGCTGATCTGGCTGGCCCTGGCGCTGGCGCGCCTGCCGCTCGCCGGCCTGTTCGGCCTGTCGCCGGAGGGCGAGCAGCTGGTCGCCTTCTTCTGCCTCTACGCCGCCGGCAGCTTCGTGTTCCAGGGCGCGCTGTTCACCGCCAACGCAGCCTTCAACAATCTCGGCGCGCCGCTGATGTCGACCGGCTTCAACTGGGCGCGGGCGACCATCGGCACCATTCCTCTGGTCTGGCTCGGCGGGCGCTGGTTCGGCGCCGAGGGGGTGATCGGCGGACAGGCGATCGGCTCGGTCGCGTTCGGCGTCGCGGCGCTGATCTGCGCCTTCTCGCTGGTGGCGCGGCTGCAGAGCCAGGCCCGTCCGCCCGAGCGCGGCACGCCGCTCGCCGGCGCCGAGCTGCCGCCCTTCTCGCGCGGCGAGGGTGCCTCCGCCATCGAGCAGGAGGGGCTGGGCTGAGAGGCGATCGCCTCAGATGAGGCCGGCCGCCCCCAGTATCGCGCCGCCGGCCATCAGCCAGATCGGGCTGATGCGGGTGAGCAGCAGCACCACCATGGTGACCGCGGTATAGGCGGCGGTGGCATAGCTGCGCGCCGCGCCCTCGGCGAGGATCAGGCCGCTGGCGATGATCAGGCCGACGGTGAGCGGCACCAGCGCGCCCTGCACGACGCGGCGCCAGCGGGCGGCGCGGAAGCGGTGCCAGATGCCGCCGACGACATAGGCGATGACGCAGGTCGGCCCGGTCATGGCGAGCGTCGCCACGATCGCGCCCCACACGCCCGCGACGTGCCAGCCGATCAGCGTCACCACCAGCATGTTGGGCCCGGGCGCCGCCTGGGCGATGGCGTAGTTCTGGGCGAACTGGACGTCGCTCATCCAGCCGGCCACGTCCACGACCTGCCGGTGGATTTCCGGCAGCACCACATTGGCGCCGCCGACGGCGAAGATCGAGATCGCCAGGAAGTGCAGCGCGAGCGCGACCAGCGGGTTGGAATCGTTCATCGCGGGCGTCTCTCCACCCACCAGGACAGGGCGATCGAGATCACCCCCAGCGTGAGCATGACCACCGGCAGCGACAGGCCGAGCACGGCGATGGCGATGAAGGCGGCGGCGGCGATGGCGATGGTGTGGACCCGCGGGCGGCGATAGATCGGCTCCGCCATGCGCACGCCCATGGCGAGCACCAGCCCGGCGGCGGCGGCGGCGAGGCCCGCCAGCATGTCCGACACCGCCTGCACGTCCGCATAGTGGCTGAACAGGATGCTCGCCAGCACCACGCCCGTGCCCGGCACCAGCACCAGCCCGAGAAAGGCGACTACGGAGCCGGCCGGCCCGCAGAAGCGCCCGCCCACCACGATCGCCAGGTTGATGATGTTCGGGCCGGGCAGGAACTGGGCGAGCCCGATCAGCTCGGTGAACTCGTCCGGGGTGATCCAGCGATAGCGCTCCACCAGCGCGCGCCGGGCGATCGGCAGCACGCCGCCGAAGGCGATCACGGCGACCGACAGGAACCCGACGAAAAGCTGCACCAGTCCGGGCGGCGGACTGAGCGGCTCGATGGGCGATGGCGACTTGTTCATGGGGGCGATCACGGGAGGGAGTGCGTGCCTATTAGACGAATCGCGCGCGGCAGGTAACGCCCGTCTGCATTCAATTTACATTGCACGATCGTGCGGCAGGGCGCCGCCTTCCGTCCGCGAATGAGAACGGATAGGGTACGAACATGGATCAGGCGCTCGCTTCCCTCTCCATCGTCATGCCGCTCGACGGACGCCAGTCCGAGACCGCCCGCGCGATCCAGCGCGGCGCGCTGCGCTATCTCGCGGCGCGCGGGCTGGTCGGCGTGCCCGAGTTCTCGCTCGCCTCGGGACGGCGCGCCGACATCGCCGCCATCGACGGGCGCGGCGAGGTGTGGGTGGTGGAGATCAAGTCGTCGGTGACCGATTTCCGCACCGACCGCAAATGGGCCGACTACCGCCTGCATTGCGACCGGCTGTTCTTCGCCGTCGGGCCGGACTTTCCGGTCGAGATCCTGCCCGAGGATGCCGGCGTCATGGTCGCGGATCAGTTCGGTGCCGGGCTGGTGCGCGAGGCGCCCCGCCACCCCATGCCCGGGGTGACGCGGCGCGCCGTGACGCTGCGCCTCGCGCGCACCGCGGCCGGCCGCCTGATGGGGCTGATGGACCCGGACGGCGTGCGCGGCATCGAACTCTAGGAGGGGATAACCGGCGCGCGTGCTTGCATCGCGGGCCGCGCCTCTGCCAGCGTCGTTCCATGGATGCGAGAGCGAATGACACCACGTCCGGCGAGGTGAAGCGTGCGCCCGGCGCGGGCGGCGCGACCGACCGCGTCACGCCGATGATGGCGCAGTATGTCGAGATCAAGACCGCCAATCCCGGCAGCCTGCTGTTCTACCGCATGGGCGATTTCTACGAGCTGTTCTTCGAGGACGCCGAGATCGCCTCGCGCGCGCTCGGCATCGTGCTCACCAAGCGCGGCAAGCATCTGGGCGAGGACATCCCGATGTGCGGCGTGCCGGTGGAGCGCGCCGAGGAATATCTCAACAAGCTGATCGCCTGCGGCCACCGCGTCAGCGTGTGCGAGCAGACCGAGAACCCGGCCGAGGCCAGGAAGCGCGGCCCGAAGAGCGTGGTGCGGCGCGACGTGATCCGCCTCGTCACCCCCGGCACGCTGACCGAGGACGCGCTGCTCGACGCCCGGCGCGAGAACGTGCTCGCGGCTGTGGCCCGCATGCGCGGCAGCGAGGGCGAGGACGGCTATCTCTACGCGCTCGCCTTCGCCGACATTTCCACCGGCTCGTTCCGCGTTGCCGAGACCGATGCCGGCCGGCTCGCCGCCGACCTCGCCCGCATCGAGCCGGCCGAACTCCTGGTGGCCGACGCGGTCTATGAGGAACCGCATCTGCGCCCGCTGTGGCGCGCCCTGCCGGCGGTGACGCCGCTGCCCAAGGAGAGCTTCGACGGCGCCAGCGCCGAGCGGCGGCTCGCCGGCTTCTTCGGCGTCGCCACGGTGGAGGCGTTCGGCAGCTTCACCCGCGCGGAGCTCGCCGCCTCCGCCGCCATCGTCGCCTATATCGAGCGCACCCAGCTCGGCGCCCGCCCGCCGCTGAACCGCCCGCAGCGCGAGGGCGCCGCCGACGCCATGGTCATCGACCCGGCCACGCGCGCCAATCTCGAAATCCTGCGCACCACCACCGGCGAGCGCACCGGCAGCCTGTGCGCGGCGGTGGACCGCACCGTCACCGCCGCCGGCGCGCGCCTGCTTGCCCGGCGCCTCGCCGAGCCGCTGACCGACCCCGTCCGCATCGCCGCCCGTCTCGACGCGGTGGAGCATCTTGCCGACGAGGCGGCGCTCGCCGGCGCGCTGCGCGAGCGCCTCGCCGGGGCGCCGGACCTTGCCCGCGCGCTCTCGCGCGTGGCGCTGGGCCGTTCCGGGCCGCGCGACCTCTCCGCCATCGGGCGCGGCCTGGCCGAGGGCGGCGCGATCGCCGCGCTGATCGCGGCCTCTCCCGCCCCCGCCGAGCTCGCCTCGGCCGCCCGCGCGGCGAGCGGCGTCGACCCCGCGCTCGCGCTGATGCTCGGCGCCGCGCTCGCCGACGAGCTGCCGCTCAACCGCCGCGACGGCGGCTTCGTCCGCGCGGGCTATTCGGAGGAGCTCGACGCCACCCGGGCGATGCGCGACGAGAGCCGGCGCGTGGTGGCGGCACTGGAGCGCCGCTACGCCGAGGAGACCGGCGTCAGGTCGCTCAAGATCCGGCACAATGCCGTGCTCGGCTATTTCGTCGAAGTCTCGCAGCAGAATGCCGAGCGCCTGCGCGAGGCGCCGTTCGACGCCGTGTTCGTGCATCGCCAGACCATGGCCGGGGCGATGCGCTTCACCTCGACCGAACTCGCCGAGCTGGAGGCGAAGATCGCCAGCGCCGGCGAGCGCGCGCTGGCGCTGGAGCAGGCGATCTTCGACGAGTTGGCCGCCGCGGTGCTGGAGAATGCGGAAACCATCCGCGCCTGCGCCGAGGCGCTGGCGGTGATCGACGTCGCCGCCGGCCTCGCCCGGCTGGCGGTGGACGAGGGCCATGTGCGCCCGGAGGTCGATGACGGGCGCGACTTCGCGATCGAGGGCGGGCGCCATCCGGTGGTCGAGCAGGCGCTGCGCCGTGAGCACGGCCCCTCGGGCGGGCCCTTCGTCGCCAATGACTGCGAGCTCTCCCCGCCGGAGAACGCGAAATCCGGCCGCATCTGGCTGGTGACCGGCCCCAACATGGCGGGCAAGTCGACCTTTCTGCGCCAGAACGCGCTGATCGCGATCCTCGCCCAGGCCGGCGCCTTCGTGCCCGCGCGGGCGGCGCGCATCGGGGTGGTGGACCGGCTGTTCTCGCGCGTCGGCGCAGCGGACGACCTGGCGCGCGGGCGCTCCACCTTCATGGTCGAGATGGTCGAGACCGCCGCCATCCTCAACCAGGCGACCGAGCGCTCGCTCGTCATCCTCGACGAGATCGGGCGCGGCACGGCGACCTTCGACGGCCTCTCCATCGCCTGGGCGAGCCTCGAGCACCTGCACGAGGTGAACCGCTGCCGGGGCCTGTTCGCCACCCATTTCCACGAGCTGACCGCGCTCTCCCAGCGCCTCACCCGCCTCGTCAACGCGACGGTGAAGGTGAAGGAGTGGGAGGGCGAGGTGATCTTCCTGCACGAGGTGGTGCCGGGCGCCGCCGACCGCTCCTACGGCATCCAGGTCGCCAAGCTGGCCGGCCTGCCGCCGGCCGTGGTGGCGCGGGCCAAGGCGGTGCTGAGCGAGCTGGAGGACGCCGACCGCGCCGCACCCGCCCAGCGCATCCTCGACGACCTGCCGCTGTTCGCCGCCATCAACCGCGCGCCCGTGGCCGAGGCCGCGCCGGCGCCGAAGGCCGATCCGGCCGCGCAGGTTGTGAAGGCCGCGCTGGCGGGCCTGGACCCCGACGAGATGACCCCGCGCGAGGCGCTGGAGGCGCTCTACCGGCTGAAGGCGGCCGCGAAGGGCGGGTAGGCGCGCGCCGGAACGTCCGTAGCGCTCACCCCGTCGGCCCGGCCAGACGCTCGGGCGGGCTCTCGGCGAAGCAGGTGCGCAGGTTTTCGATGAAGAAGGTGGCGAGCCGCGACAGCCGCTCCGGGCGGCAGACGGCGTAGAGCCGGATCGTCATGCGCGGGGCGAAGCGCAGGCGCTTGACCTGCGGGTATTCGCGCCAGTCCTGCATGTCGCTCGGCAGCAGCGCCACGCCGACCCCCGCCTGCACCAGCGACATGGCGACGGTGGGATGGTTCGCCTCCACCCCGACATGGAACGGCACGCCCGCCTCCTCGAAGGCGGCGGCGACGCCCACCGCCCAGGGCAGGTTGAAGTTGAACGAGATCAGCCGCTCCCCGGCGATGTCGCGCGGGGTGATCTCGTCGCGCCGCGCCAGCGGCGAGGTGACGGGCACGGCGCAGATGACGTCGAGCCCCGTGAGGTCGATCGCCTGCAGCGAAGCGTCCGGGATCGGGCCGTAGAGCACGCCGAGGTCGACCTGATTGCGCGCGATGCGCGTCACGATTTCGTGCGACGAGAGGATACGCATCGAGAAGTTCACCTGCGGGCGCTCGACCAGGAAGCGGGCGATCGGCGCCAGCAGCAGCGTCGTGGTGATGCCGGGCGTCGCGGCCACCTGCAGCCGCCCGGTATGGCCGCGCTGCAGGTCCTGCACCGCGCGCTGCATCTGCTCGACCGTGTCGAAGATGCTCTCCGACAGCGCGAACAGGTCCTCCGCCTCGCGGGTGGGATGGAGCTTGCCGCCGCGGCGGGTGAACAGCGGCATGCCGATCAGGTCTTCGGCGTGCTGGAGGATCTTGCTCGCGGCCGGCTGCGACAGGCCGAGGAACTTGGCCGCGCCCGTCACCGTGCCGGTGCGCATGATGGCCCAGAACACCTCCATCTGCCGAATGTTCATGCCGCTCACGGACCGCGCGCTCCCCGTTCCGACGGTTGCCCGATGCCACCCATTCCTCAGGTTATGGGCGGCGTCGGATTTGGAATTGGACGGCAGCGAAAGTCGAGTGTTTTTCGGGGGTGCCGCGTTATTCGCGATGATCCCCCTTGCAGCCGGTCCAGTTCCTTGCACGCTCCTTATACAGCCCGCACGCCCTTCCTCACGCTGTTTCCCGCGATCATGCTGCCGATGTTCCTCGCGATCATCGACCAGACCATCGTGGCGACCGCGCTGCCGACCATCGGCCAGGAATTCGGTAGCGTCGGGCGGCTGTCCTGGATCATGGTGTCCTACCTCGTCGCCATCACCATCTCGGCGCCGGTGTTCGGCGTGCTGGGCGACAGCTTCGGAAGGCGGCGCCTGCTGCTGATCGCCCTGTTTCTGGTCGCGGTGTTCTCACTGATGTGCGCCATGGCCACCAGCGTCGAGATGCTGGTGATCGGCCGCTTCGCGCAGGGGCTGGGCGGGGGCGGGCTGATGACGCTGTCGCACGCGCTGATCGGCGAATCCGTGCCCCCGCGCGAGCGCGGCCACTACCAGAGCTACACCGCCTCGATCGCCGTGACGGCGAGCACGCTCGGGCCGGTGATCGGCGGCATCCTCGCCGAATATCTCGGCTGGCAGTCGGTGTTCCTCATCAACCTGCCGATCGCCGCGGTCGCGGCGATGCTGGTCTGGCGCCTGCCCTCGCCGCCGCTGATGCCGGAAGACTTCCGCTTCGACTATCCGGGCGTGATGCTGTTCTCGCTGCTCGTCACCTTCGCGCTGGTGGCGCTCGAGCAGCTCCAGAACCCGGCCGACCTCTCGGTCCCGACCTTCAGCGCGCTGGTCGCGGCCGTGCTGGTGCTGTTGCCGATGCTCATCTGGCGCGAGCGCCGCGCCCTGCTGCCGCTGCTGCCGCTGAACCTGCTGCGGAGCCCGGCGATCTGGCGCAGCGACACGCTCGCCTTCATGCACGGCGCCTGCATCGTGTCGCTGCTCACCTTCGTGCCGATCTATCTGTGCGTGGTGCACGGCGTCTCGGCCGGGCAGGCCGGCCTCATCATGCTGCCGATGACGGCGGGCGTCGGCATGGGCTCGATCCTTACCGGCCGGCTGGTGAGCAAGACCGGCCGCACCGCGATCTTCCCCACCGTGGGGCTGACGGCCGCCGCGCTGAGCCTGATGGGCTTCGCCTGGCACTCGCCCGACATGTCGACCACCGCGGCCTCGATCTCGCTGGGCGTGACCTCGTTCTTCATGGGCAGCGTGATGGCGGTGGTGCAGATCACCGTGCAATGGGCGGCGGGTCCCGAGCGGCTGGGCCGCGCCGCCGCCTCGGTGCAGCTCTCGCGCTCGCTCGGCGCCGCCTTCGGCACGGCGCTGGTCGGCACGCTGATCTTCATGATGATCAATCTGGCGCACAGCGACGCCTCGCGCATGCTGAGCGACCTGCTGCGCGCCGATCCGGCGACGCTGGCCGCGGTCACGCCGGCGATCCGGCACGACATCGCGGTCGCCTTCCGCGCCGGCTTCATGATGATCGGCGCCATTGCCCTGTGCGCCGTGGCGCTGGCCTCGACGCTGCCGCTGCGCCGCCTCTAGGCGGAAAACCCCGAGCCGCGACCGGGAACGCAAAACCGGGAACGCATGACCCGGAAACGCATGACCCGGAAACGCAAATGGCCGGGCAAGCCCGGCCATCGCGTCGTCATCGGGTTCTGGCGAGGCGCGTCCTTGCGGGCGGGCCTCGCGTGGTCGCGTCTTACGCCTGGCTGGCGGCCTGCGTGCGCAACGCGGCCTGGGCCGCGGCGAGCCGGGCGATCGGCACCCGGAACGGCGAGCACGAGACGTAGTCGAGCCCGACCTCCTCGCAGAAGGCGACCGAGGCGGGGTCGCCGCCATGCTCGCCGCAGATGCCGAGCTTCAGCTTCGGGCGCACCGAGCGGCCGCGGTCGGTGGCGATCCGCACCAGCTCGCCCACGCCCTCGGTGTCGATCGAAACGAACGGGTCGACCTCGAAGATGCCCTTGGCGACGTAGGTGCCCAGGAACGTGCCGGCGTCGTCGCGCGAGATGCCGTAGGTGGTCTGGGTCAGGTCGTTGGTGCCGTAGGAGAAGAACTCCGCGGTCTCGGCGATCTCGCCCGCCTTCAGCGCGGCGCGCGGCAGCTCGATCATGGTGCCGACCTGGTAGTTCAGCGTGGCGCCGGTCTCGGCCTCGACGAGGCGCGCGACGGTGTCGATCGACTCCTTGACGAGGTCGAACTCGCGCTTGCCGGTGATGAGCGGCACCATGATCTCCGGCACCACCGGCTTGCCGGTGGTCTTCTCCGCCGCCACCGCGGCCTCGAAGATGGCCCGCGCCTGCATCTCCGCGATCTCCGGGAAGGCGATGGCGAGGCGGCAGCCGCGGAAGCCGAGCATCGGGTTGAACTCGTCGAACTCCTTCTTGCGGGTCGCGAGCTTGGCCGGGCTCACGCCGAGACCCTCCGCCACCTCGGCGATCTCCTCGTCCGTGTGGGGGAGGAACTCGTGCAGCGGCGGGTCGAGCAAGCGGATCGTGACCGGCAGGCCGTCCATGATCTCGAACAGCTCCTGGAAGTCCGAGCGCTGGGCGGCGAGCAGCTTGGCGAGCGCGGTGCGCCGGCCCTTCTCGTCGTCTGCGAGGATCATCTCGCGCACGGCGCGGATGCGCTCGCCGTCGAAGAACATGTGCTCGGTGCGCGAGAGGCCGATGCCCTCGGCGCCGAAATTCTTCGCCGTGCGGGCGTCGAGCGGGGTCTCGGCATTGGCGCGCACCTTCAGGCGGCGCACGCCGTCGGCCCAGCCCATCAGCGTGCCGAACTCGCCCGAGAGCTCGGGCTGGAGCGTGGGCACGGCGCCGGCGATCACCTGGCCGGTGGCGCCGTCGACGGTGAGGATGTCGCCCTTCTTCAGCGTCACTCCGCCCGAGGTCAGCGTGCCGGCGGCGTAGTCGACGCGGATGGTGCCGGCGCCGCAGACGCAGGGCTTGCCCATGCCGCGCGCCACCACGGCGGCGTGCGAGGTCATGCCGCCGCGGGTGGTGAGGATGCCCTCGGCCGCGTGCATGCCGTGGATGTCCTCCGGCGAGGTCTCGATGCGCACCAGGATGACCTTGCGGCCCTGGCTCTTCAGCAACTCGGCGTCGTCGGCCGAGAACACGATCTCACCCGAGGCGGCGCCGGGCGAGGCCGGAAGGCCGGTGCCGATGATGTTCTTGTCCGCCTTCGGGTCGAGCATCGGGTGGAGGAGCTGGTCGAGCGCGGCCGGGTCGACGCGGGCGATCGCCTCCTCGCGGGTGATGACGCCGTCATTGGCGAGCTCGACCGCGATCCGCAGCGAGGCCTTGGCGGTGCGCTTGCCTGAGCGGGTCTGCAGCATCCACAGCTTGCCGCGCTCGACGGTGAATTCGAGGTCCTGCATGTCGCGATAGTGCGATTCCAGCACCCCCGCGATGCGCCGGAACTCGGTGAACACGTCCGGCAGCGCCTTCTCCATGGAGGGCTTGTCGGAGCCCGCCTCGATGCGCGCGGCCTCGGTGATGTTCTGCGGAGTGCGGATGCCCGCCACCACGTCCTCGCCCTGGGCGTTGATCAGGAACTCGCCATAGAGCGCGTTCTCGCCGGTGGACGGGTTGCGGGTGAAGGCAACGCCGGTGGCGGAAGTGTCGCCCATATTGCCGAACACCATCGCCTGCACGTTCACCGCGGTGCCCCAGCTCTCGGGAATGGTGTGGAGCCGGCGGTAGACGATGGCGCGCTGGTTCATCCAGGAGCCGAACACGGCGCCGATGGCGCCCCAGAGCTGGTCGGCCGGCTCCTGCGGGAACGGGCGGCCGAACTCGTGCGCGACAAGCGCCTTGTAGCGGACCACGATCTCCTTCCAGTCGTCGGCGGTGAGATCGGTGTCGAAGCCGTAGCCGTTCTCGGCCTTGAAGCCGTCCAGCACTTCTTCGAAATGGTGGTGCGGGAAGTCGAGCACCACGTTCGAGTACATCTGGATGAAGCGGCGGTAGCTGTCATAGGCGAAGCGCGCATCGCCGGAGGAGGCGGCCAGCGCCTCGACGGTGACGTCGTTCAGCCCGAGATTGAGCACCGTGTCCATCATGCCGGGCATGGAGGCCCGCGCGCCCGAGCGCACCGAGACCAGCAGCGGGTTCGCCGGGTCGCCGAAAGTCCGCCCGCTCAACTCGCCGACATGGGCGAGGGCGGTGTCGACCTGGGCCTTGAGGTCGTCGGGATAGGAATTGCCGTGGGCGTAGTAGTAGGTGCAGACCTCCGTCGAAATGGTAAAGCCGGGAGGAACCGGCAGACCGAGATTCGACATTTCCGCGAGGTTAGCGCCCTTCCCGCCGAGCAGGTTGCGCATATCCGCTGCACCTTCCGCAGTGCCGTCGCCGAAGGTGTAGACCCATTTCGTCATTTCGGAAGCCCTGTTGGTGTGAGGCGCCAGCCACCCCATCGCCCTGGTGGAAATTGCGATGAGGCCAAAAATTAAGCACCGACAATAGGTTCGCACGGGAGAGGACGAGCGTGCCGGACCCTTTCCCAAGGAATGGTCTAGCCCGTTGAGGGGTTTCGTTCAATCCATCATTCGCAGTGCATCATGGCCTCCTCCTTTCGCACCGGAATGTGAGCGGTGCCCGATTGCCGGCCGGTCGCGGCTGGGGCAGGTTCTGCGCGCCGGAATCATCCTCGCCGCGAAGGGGCCCCACATGATTGGCTTTCTCAACCGACTCGCACCCCACGCCCTCAGCCTGCTGCGCGTCATGTCCGCGCTGCTGGTTCTGGAGCACGGGACGACCAAGATCCTCGGCTTCCCCGTGACCCAGATGTCGGGCATCGGCCTCACCACCATGCCGGGTCTGGCGGGCATCATCGAGCTCGTCGGCGGCCTGCTGCTGCTGATCGGCCTGTTCTCGCGCGCGTCCGCCTTCATCCTTTCGGGCATGACGGCGGTGGCCTATTTCCTGGTCCATGCCCCGCAGGACTTCTTCCCGGTGGTGAACGGGGGCGAAACGGCGGCGCTCTACTGCTTCGTGTTCTTCTACCTCGTCTTCGCCGGCCCCGGCCCGTGGAGCGTCGACTGGCTCCGTGGCGCCGAGAGGGCGTGAGCCTGTGGCGGAAGAGGGATCCGCGGACGACATGCCCGGGCCGTCGGCCCGGGCATTTTCACGTTCAGGGGGTGAGGCTTTCGAGCCCGCCATGGCCGAGCAGGCCGACCACGCCGACGAAGATCAGGTAGATCGCGACGATGAAATTGAGCAGGCGCGGGATCACCAGAATGAGGATGCCCGCGATCAGCGCGACGATCGGCTGAAGGGTAATGATGTTGATGTCCATGAAAACGCTCCGAAGGGTGGCAACGCCTTAAGCGAGCGGGCCGGCGGAAGGTTCCCCCCGCGCTCATGACGTCGGCACGTTCTTCGGACGCGTTTCCCGGCGCGAGGCCCTGCGGGACGCGCCCGCTCAGCCTTCGATGCGGTCGAAATCGGCGATGGCGCGCGTGGCGGTACGGATATCCGCGAGCAGGCGCAGGCGGTTGACCCGCAGCGCCGGATCGGGCGCGTTCACGGTCACCTTGTCGAAGAAGGCGTCGACCGGCGCGCGCAGCGTCGCCATCTCGCCCATGGCGGCCTCGAAATTCTCCGCCTCCAGCGCCTTCTCGATCGGCTCGCCGACCTTGGCGATCGCTTCGGCGAGCGCGCGCTCCTCCGGCTCGTGGAGAAGCACGAGGTCGACGCCGCCGGCATAGGAGACGCCGTCCTTCTTCTCCTCAATGCGCAATATGTTGGCCGCGCGCTTGTAGCCGGCGAGCAGGGTGCGCCCGTCATCGGTGGCGAGGAAGCGGCCCAGCGCCTCGACCCGCTTGACGATCAGCAGGATGTCGTCCTGTCCGGGAAGGGCGAACACCGCGTCGACCAGATCGTGCCGCGCCCCCTGCTCGCGCAGATGCACCTTCAGCCGGTCGGCGAAGAAGATGAGAAGCTCCGGCTCGACGATCTCGGCGAGCCGCAGCCGCAGCCCGTTCTCCAGCACGAGGCGCACCACGCCCAGCGCCGCGCGGCGCAGCGCATAGGGGTCCTTGGAGCCGGTCGGCTTCTCGTCGATGGACCAGAAGCCCACCAGCGTGTCGAGCTTGTCGGCGAGCGCCACCGCCACCGAGACCGGGGCGGTCGGCACGCGGTCGCTCGGCCCCTGCGGCTTGTAGTGCTCCTCGGCCGCCAGCGCGATTTCCTCCGGCAGGCCCTCGAGGCGGGCATAGTACTTGCCCATCAGCCCCTGCACCTCGGGGAACTCGCCGACCACTTCCGTGCGCAGGTCGCTCTTGGCGTAGAGCGCCGCCTCGCGCGCCAGCTTCGCGTCCGCGCCGACGAGGGGGGCGAGCGTCTCGGCCAGAGCGGCGATGCGCTCGATGCGCTCGAACTGCGAGCCGAGCTTCTCGTGGAAGGTGACGTTGGCGAACTTCTCCAGCCGCTCGGCGAGCGGCACCGTCGCGTTGGTCCGGCGGTCCGTGTCCCAGAAGAACTTGGCGTCCGACAGCCGGGCGCGGATGACGCGCTCATTGCCGGCGATGATCGCCTTGCCGCCGTCACTGGCCTTCAGGTTCGAGACCAGGATGAAGCGGTTGGCGAGCCGCCCGCTGGCCGGGTCCTTCAGCACGAAGCATTTCTGGTTGGCGCGGATGGTGGCGCGGATCACCTCGTCCGGCACGTCGAGGAAGCTCTCGTCGAAGGTGCCCATCAGCACCACCGGCCATTCGACGAGGCCGCAGATCTCGTCCAGCAGGCCGGCGTCCTCGACCAGCTCCAGCCCCTGCGCGAGCGCGAGGTCCTTGGCGTCGGCGAGGATGATGTCCTTGCGCCGCTCGCGGTCGGCGACCACGAAGGCGGTCTCGAGCTTCGCCATCCAGTCCTCGAGCCGGCGCACGCGGATCGCGCCGGGGGCGAGGAAGCGGTGGCCCTGGGTGACGGCGCCCGAGGCGATGCCGTCGACCTCGAACGGGACCACCTCCGGCTCCTCGGTCTCGGGCCCGAAGGTGCACAGGATCGACTGCAGCGGGCGCACCCAGCGCAGGCTGCCCGAGCCCCAGCGCATCGATTTCGGCCAGGGGAAGGAGCGGATGATGGCGGGCACGATCTCGGCCACCACCTCGGGCGTCGGCCGGCCGGGCCGGTGGATGCGGGCGAGGTAGAAGTCGCCCTTCTTCGGGTCGCTCTCGACGATCGCCTGCTCGATCGATTCCAACCCCGCCGCCTTCAGGAAGCCCTGGATCGCGCCCTCGGGCGCGCCCACGCGCGGGCCCTTGCGCTCCTCGTGGCTGTCGGGCTGCCCGGCGGGCAGGCCGTGCACGGCGAGGGCGAGGCGGCGCGGGGTGACGAAGGCCTTGGCGCCCTCATAGACGAGCCCGCGCTCGACCAGCGCGTCGGTGACGAGCTTGCGCAGGGTCTCCGCCGCGTCGGCCTGCATGCGGGCCGGGATTTCCTCGCTGAAGAGTTCGAGCAGTAGATCGGGCATGGAACGGTTCGATGCGCTGGCGGGTGGGCGGGCGCCCGCCCCGGAGGAATGTCGCCGGACGCCCTAGCACGGGACGGCGCGCGACGGGAGTGCGGATTTGCCTCGCGCTCAGCCCAGCGGCCGGCCGCGGGTTTCCTTGAGCGTCAGCGCGGCGACGAACGACACCGCCGAGATGGCCATGAGGTAAAGCGCCGGCCCCATGTCGAGCTGCTCGCGATTGACGAGGTAGACCGCGACCATCGGCGCGGTGCCGCCGGCGAGGCCGAGCGCCACGTTGTAGCTGAGCGAGAGCGCGCTGCAGCGCGTGGCCGGGCGGAACATCTCCACCAGCACGCAGGGGATCGGCCCGGCGAAGGAGGCGATGAGAACGGCGAAGCCGAGCTGGCCGATCAGCGCCTCCTCGGCATTGCCGGCGCTGAGCAGGCGGAACAGCGGCCAAGAGAACACCACCATGCCGGCGAGCCCGGCGCAGATCACCGGCTTGCGCCCGACGCGGTCGGTCAGGGCGGCGAACACCGGCGCCAGCACCAGCACCACGATCATCGAGATGGTGTTGATCTGCAGCGAGAGCCGGTCGGGCAGGCCGTCCACCTGCTGCATGTAGGTGGTGAGGTAGACGAACAGCATGTAGAAGCCGGCGCCGAGCGTGAGGTTCAGCGCCACCGCGCGCAGCATGCTGGCCCCATCCGTGCGCAGCGCGACGAGCAGCGGCAGCTCGCGCATCGCGGCATGGCCCGGGCCTGGCCTCGGCGGCTCGTGGGCCTCGGCGTCGATGGCGGTGCGGCGCAGATAGAGCGTGAAGCCGCCGAGCACGATGCCGAGCAGGAACGGAATCCGCCAGCCCCAGGCGAGCAGGGCGTCGCTCGACATCATCATCGCCGTGACCGCCCCGACCATCGAGCCGAGCAGCGTGCCGCCCGAGGCGCCGCAGCCGGCGAAGGAGGTGAGCAGGCCGCGCCGGCCGGGACGCGCGTTCTCGGCGAGGAAGATGGCGGAAGTGGTGTACTCGCCGCCGATCGACAGCCCCTGCAGCAGGCGCAGCAGCAAAAGCAGCACCGGCGCCAGCACGCCGATGGTGGCGAAGGTCGGCAGGAGGCCGATCGCCACCGTCGAGCAGGTCATCATCGCCGCCGAGATCAGCAGCGCCTGCCGCCGGCCGTAGCGGTCGCCGACATGGCCGAACACCACGCCGCCGATCGGGCGCATCAGGAACGAGGCGGCGAAGATGCCGAAGGCGGAGATCAGCCCGACGAAGGCGTCGCTTTCGGGGAAGAAGTTCTTCGCGAAGATGGCGGCGAGGAAGCCGTAGGCGGCGAAGTCGTACCATTCGAGCGCATTGCCCAGCGCGCCGGCGACGAGCGTCGCCGGGCTCACGCCGCCTTCGGAAGGACGGGTAACGCGGTAGGATGGCTGGTCGAGGCTCGTCACGGACACGGCGAAGCTTCCATGAGGCGCGGTGGAGGGAAGGCGGGTGGATCAGGCGGCGGGGGCGCCGCCGGCATCGGTGGCGAGCCAGGCCGCCCCACAGGCCTTGGCGAGCTCGCGTACGCGCAGGATGTAGCTCTGGCGCTCGGTCACCGAGATGACGCCGCGCGCGTCCAGCAGGTTGAACACGTGGCTCGCCTTGATGCACTGGTCATAGGCGGGCTGGGCCATGAGATGGCGGCTGCGGTCGGCGCTCCAGCCGGCCTCGAGATATTTCGCCGCCGCGCTTTCGGCCATGCGGAACTGCTCGAACAGCATGTCGGTGTCGGCGAACTCGAAATTGTGCCGGGAATATTCCTGCTCGGCCTGCAGGAACACGTCGCCATAGGTGACCTTCTCGTCGCCCTCGCGGCCGTTGAAGTTGAGGTCGTAGACGTTCTCGACCCCCTGCACATACATGGCGAGGCGCTCCAGCCCGTAGGTCAGCTCGCCCGAGACCGGGGTGCATTCGAAGCCGGCGACCTGCTGGAAATAGGTGAACTGGGAGACCTCCATGCCGTCGCACCAGCATTCCCAGCCCAGCCCCCAGGCGCCGAGCGTCGGGCTTTCCCAGTCGTCCTCGACGAAGCGCACGTCGTGCAGGTTGAGGTCGATGCCGATCGCCTCCAGCGAGGCGAGGTAGAGGTCCTGGAGGTTGGCCGGGGAGGGCTTCAGGATCACTTGATACTGGTAATAGTGCTGCAGCCGGTTGGGATTCTCGCCGTAGCGCCCGTCCTTGGGCCGGCGCGAGGGCTGCACATAGGCGGCCTTCCAGTGCTTCGGGCCCAGCGCGCGCAGCGTGGTCGCGGGATGGAAGGTGCCGGCGCCGACTTCCATGTCGTAGGGCTGGAGCACCGCGCAGCCCTTGTCCGCCCAGAAGGCATGGAGCGCGAGGATGAGCCCCTGGAACGACTTGTCGGGGCGCATGTGCGGCGGCAGGGCGGGATCGATCATTGGAGAGGCCGGCAGTTGGCGGGAAAGGGGCGCAACCTAGGCTGGCCCGCGCGTGCGATCAAGCGCGGCGGGCACCCTTTCGGCCGGTTCCCGAACCGGGCAAATCCGACTAAACAGGGGGCATGGCCGATTTGCCCGGCGCCGCGCCGACCTCCAATGCCGCCGACTGGACCGTCTCCGAGCTTTCCGGGGCGCTCAAGCGCACCGTGGAGGACGCGTTCGGCCATGTGCGCGTGCGCGGCGAGATTTCCGGCTATCGCGGGCCGCACTCCTCCGGCCACGCCTATTTCAGCCTGAAGGACACCAGCGCCCGGCTCGACGCCGTGGTGTGGCGCGGCGCCTTCCAGCGCCTGCGGCTCAAGCCCGAGGAAGGGCTGGAGGTGGTGGCCATCGGGCGCATCACCACCTTCCCCGGCAAGTCCTCCTACCAGATCGTCATCGAGCAGCTCGAATTCGCCGGTGCCGGCGCCATCATGGCAATGCTGGAGGAGCGGAAGCAGCGCCTCGCCGCCGAGGGCCTGTTCGCCGCCGAGCGCAAGCGCCGCCCGCCCTTCCTGCCGCGCGTGGTGGGCGTCGTCACCTCGCCGACCGGGGCGGTGATCCGCGACATCCTGCACCGCCTGTCCGACCGCTTCCCGCGTCACGTGCTGGTATGGCCGGTGCGGGTGCAGGGCGACACCTGCGGGTCGGAGGTGGCCGCGGCCATACGCGGCTTCAACGCGCTGGAGCCCGGCGGCCCCGTGCCGCGCCCGGACGTGCTGATCGTCGCGCGCGGCGGAGGTTCGCTGGAGGACCTGCTCGGCTTCTCCGACGAACAGGTGGTGCGCGCGGCGGCGGAGAGCGCCATTCCGCTGATTTCCGCCGTCGGCCACGAGACCGACGTGACGCTGATCGACTTCGCCTCGGACCTCCGCGCCCCGACCCCGACCGCCGCCGCCGAGATGGTGGTGCCGGTGCGCGGCGAGCTCGTCGCCGAGGTGGAGGGCCTGCATGCGCGGCTCGGCGGCGCGCTCGCGCGGGGCGCGGAATACCGGCGCGCCGAGCTGCGCGCGCTCGCCCGCCTGCTGCCGAGCGCCGACGCGCTGCTCGCCGTCCCGCGCCAGCGCCTCGACGTCGCCGGCCAGCGTCTGCCGCGTGCGCTGAAGGCCAATGCGAGCGCGCACCGCCTTCGCCTCGCCCGCGCCGAGGGCGGGCTGGCGCCGCAGCGCCTGTCGGTGCTGGTCGAGCGCCGGCGCGAGCGCTTCGAGCTGATCCGCGGGCGGCTTGCGAGCGCCCTGCGCGCCAATGAGAACGCCCATCGCGAGCGCATCGCCCGCGGGCGCGAGCGGCTGATGAGCGTGCATGCGCGCCTCGCCCCCTGCCTCGTCCGGGGCAACGAGGAGCGCGCGCGCCGGCTCCGCGCGCTCGAGCAGCTCATGCAGGCGCTTTCCTACAAGGGCGTGTTGGCGCGCGGCTATGCGCTGGTGCGCGATGCCTCGGGCGCGCCGGTGCATGCGGCGCGCGAGGTGGTCGCCGGGCAGGGGCTGGAGATCGAGTTCCGCGACGGCACGGTGGCCGCGGTCGCGGCGGGAGCCGGAGACGTTCCGCCCGCCGCGCCGCCAGCGCGCGGGGCCGGGCGGGGGACGCGCAAGTCCAGTCGGGGCTTGCCGAAGGAGCCCGCGCAACCCACCTTGTTCGAGACCTGACGCGCCCGGTCCGGGCGCATCGCCGGCCGATGCCGGCGGCCCGACTTGCGGCCGGGGTCCCCGTTTCATTATGTTGTCCCGCCGCCACAGGAGGGCGCCGCCATGCGCCGCCACGCACGATGAACCGCTTCGAACGATTTTCCGCCTCCGGCGAGGCCGAGGTCCGCTATCTCGACGGCGACTTCCGCGTCGTGCGTCCGGGTACCTATGTGCGCTGCGCGGTGACCGGCCAGCCGATCCCGCTCGACGAGCTGCGCTATTGGAGCGTCGACCTGCAGGAAGCCTACGCCACCCCCGAGGCTGTGCTCGCCCGCCTCTATCCCGAGCGCGTGCGCGCGCGCTGAACGCGCGTCAGGCGATCGCGCCGGCCAGCATCCGGTCGAGCGCCTTGGCGCTGTGCGGCTCCAGTGCGAGACGGACCGGGAGCACCTCGGAGGCTTCGAGCAGTCCCTCCCCCGCCTCGCTTCCGGCAAGGCGCACCGCGTCTTTCTCCGTGGTGACGAGGAGCAGGTCCTCCTCCTCCGCCTGCTGGCGCAGCTCGGCCGCCTCCGCCGCCGTGAAGACGTGGTGGTCGGGAAATTCCCGCGTCACCACGGGCAGCACGCCGAGGCTCTTCAGCGTCTCGAAGAACTTTCCCGGCCGGCCGATCCCCGCATAGGCCAGCACCCGCCGGCCGAACAGCCGCGCCACCGCCTGCGCCTCCGGCGCGAGCCGTCCGCGCAGCACGACGAGGCCGGCCGCGTAGCCTTCTCGCGCGACGCGCTCGCCCGGCGCGCCCTCGCCCAGCACCAGCAGCGCCTGCGCGCGCGCGAGTTGCGGGCCGAGCGGCGCGCGCAGCGGCCCGGCCGGCACGCACAGCCCGTTGCCCACCCCCACCCCGGCATCGACGACGAGGATCGACAGCGACTTGGCGAGCGCCGGATTCTGGAACCCGTCGTCCATCAGCAGGATATCGGCGCTGTCCTGCACCGCGGTCAGAGCGCCGGCGATCCGGTCGCGGGCGACATAGGTCGGGGCGGCGCGTGCCAGCAGCAGCGGCTCGTCGCCGACATCCTCAGCGTGGTGATGGGCGGGGTCGACCTGCACCGGCCCGTGCTCGCGCCCGCCATAGCCGCGGGTGAGGATCGCCGGGCGCCGCCCCTGCCGCGCGAGGCGGCGGGCGAGATGGATCGCGGTCGGGGTCTTGCCGGCGCCGCCGACGGTCGGGTTGCCGATGCAGACCACGGGAAGCCCGACCGAGGCGCCGGTCCCGCGCATCCGGGCCAGCGTCAGGGCCCCGAGCACGGTGCCGAGCGGGGAGAGCAGCTTCGCCATCGTGCTGCGCTCGCGTCGCCACCAGAAGTCGGGCGCCTGCATGGTCGCTAATGCCTCTCCAGCCTTATCTGCACCAGATAGGGGTCGATGGCCGCGAGCGTGCGCTCCAGCGCGCCGCCGAAGCTCGCGACCGTCGTCTTGCCGGCCTCGATCATACGCTGGCGCACCGCCCGTTCCGCCAGCAGGGTGAAGGCGGTGGCGGCGAGCGAGCGCGCGTCGGTGACCGGCGCGGCGCCGCGGCTGGCGTCGAGCGCGCCGTAGAGATCGCTGAAATTGGTGACGTGCGGGCCGTGCAGGATGGCGGTGTCGAGCTTGATCGGCTCGATCGGGTTCTGCCCGCCCTTGCGCACCAGCGAGCCGCCGAGCAGCGCCACCGGGCCGAGCCGGTAGAACAGGCCGAGCTCGCCGATCGTGTCGGCGACATAGATCGCGGTGCCGCGATCGGGCAGGTAGCCGTCCGAGCGCAGCACGGCGGGGCAGCCGGCCTCGCTCGCGAGCGCGATCACCGACAGGCCGCGCTCGGGATGGCGCGGGGCGATGATGGTGAGCAGGTTCGGCCGCTCCTTGGCGAGGCGCTTATGGGCCTCGATCACGATCTCCTCCTCGCCCGGATGGGTGGAGGCGGCGACCAGCACCTCGCGCCCCGCCGAGGCGGCGCGCAGCGTGTCGAAGGCGGCGAGGTCGACGGGGGGCGGGGGCGAATCGAACTTGAGGTTGCCGGTCACCGCCACCCGCGGCGCGCCGAGCTGCGTCAGCCGCTCGCCATCGTCCGGCCCCTGGGCGAGGCACAGGTCGACCCGGCCGAGCAGCGCCTTCACGCTGGTCGAGATGCGCTGCCAGCTGGCGAAGGATCTCGGCGACATGCGCGCGTTCACCAGCACCAGCGGCACGCGGCGCGCATTCACCTCGATCAGGATGTTGGGCCAGAGCTCGGATTCGACCAGCAGCACCAGGTCCGGGCGCCAGTGCTTGAGGAAGCGGCGCAGGAACAGCGGCGAATCGAGCGGCACGAACTGGTGCACGATGTCGGGCGGCAGCCGGCTCGCGGCGAGCTTGGCCGAGGTGAGCGTGCCGGAGGTGAGCAGCACGTTGAAGCCGCGCGCGCGCAGCCGGTCCATCAGCGGCAGCACCGCCAGCATCTCGCCGACGCTCGCCCCGTGCAGCCACACCAGCGGTCCCTTCGGCCGCGGCGCGCTGGCATGGCCGTAGCGCTCGCGCAGCCGCGCCGGGTCTTCCTTGCCGCGCTTCAGCCGGCGCGCCAGCAGCAGGCGCACGAAGGGCGGCGCCAGCCAGGTGCCGAGCCGGTAGAGGCGGATGAGGAAGGTGGAGCGCGGTCTAGCCATGCATGCTAGCCCTGCGTGTTTCCATCGGCGATGGCGGAAGGATGGGGAAGCTGCGGGGCCCCCCGGCCCACCAGTTCCTCGGCGCGGGCGGTCGCGACCTCGAGCTGGCGCTGCACCTCGCGCCGCGCGGCCTCCATCTCCTGTGCGTCGGCATCGGCGGGCACGCGCACGCCGTCGCCCGCGACCACCGCCGCCCGGCCGAACGGCAGGTGGATCGCCGCCCGGTCCCAGGAGCGGGCGAGGATGCGGTTCGAGGTGGCGATGGCGACCGGATAGATCGGCCGGCCGGAATGCTTGGCGATGGTCACCACGCCGAGCCCGGCATGGCGCGCGATCTTCGGCACGTCCGCGGTCATGGCGACGTTCGTGCCTTCCGACAGGTGGCGGATCATCTCCAGCGTCGCGTTGAAGCCGCCCTTGGTGCGGAAGTCGCGCCCCTGCGCACCGGAACCGCGCACGGTGCCGATGCCGAGCGCCTCGGCGGCGATGGCGTTCACGTCGGCGTCGGCGCTGCGCGAGATCATGACCCGTGCCTTGTGGTGGGGCTTTACCAGGAACGGGGTGAGGAAGTGCTGCCCATGCCAGAAGGTCAGGATCATCGGCAGCTGCACTTCGGCGAGATCGTACAGATCCGCCGGTTCCATCACCACGCGCTGGGTCCGCCAGACGAAACGCAGATACGATGCCATGCCGCGACCGAGCGCGGTGCGCACCGCCTGCGACGTACGCAACTTACGCCACATGGACCCGGGCCGGGCTCAGCGGCTGCCGGTGCTGGTCTCGGGATCCAGCAGGCGGTGGAGATGGACGATGAAGTAGCGCATATGCGCGTTGTCCACGGTCTGCTGCGCCTTCGCCTTCCAGGCGGTATGGGCGGTCGCGTAGTTCGGATAGATGCCCACGATGTCGAGCGAGTCGAGATCCTTGAAGGTCACGCCGCTGATGTCCTCGAGTTCGCCGCCGAAGACGAGATGGAGAAGCTGGGGGCTGTTCATGTTCCCGGTCGATTCCCGTTATATAGCGATCCTGCGAACCCGCCTCAGCGCGCCCCGCCCGTCAGGGAGGGATGCAGCCGCAGGCCGGCCGAAACCAGCGCTCCATGACGAGGCACGGGCGCGTTATAGGCCAGGGCGAGGCCGTCGAGTGTTGTCAGGCGTCCGCCTGCTTCGTGCACCAAAAGGTCGGCGGCGGCAAGGTCCCAGTCATTGCCATTGGGCGACGCAAATGCCGCATCCAGCTCGCCGGTGGCGACACGTGCGATGCGCAGCGCCAGCGAACGGATGCGCGGGACGCGGTGGAACGTGTCGTGCCCGTTTATGTGACTCTGCCACTGCGCCGGCCCGTCGACCGTCGCGCCGGCGGCGAAGTTGCGCTCGGAGACGCGGATCGGCAGGCCGTTGCGGGTCGCCCCGCCGCCCTGGACCGCGACGAACAGCTCCTCGGTCGCGGGGGCGAACAGCGCGCCGGCGATCGGGCGCCCGTCCTCCACCAGCGCCGCCTCCACGCACCAGTCGAGCCCGCCGGACATGTAGGAGCGGGTGCCGTCGATCGGGTCGACGATCCACACCCGGCGCCGCGACAGGCGGGAGGGCTCGTCCACCGTCTCCTCCGACAGCCAGCCATAGTCCGGGCCGAGCAAGCTGAGCCGCTCGCGCAGCATCACGTCGACGGCGAGGTCCGCCTCGGTGACGGGGGAATCATTGTGCTTCGACCACGATTTCACGCCGGTGCGGAACATGGCGAGCGCCACCGCCCCGGCGGCGACGACGGAGTCGGCGAGGTGGCGGGCGGCGATGGCCGGGTCGGCGAGAGGGTCGTGATGTCGCGTCGGGAGCGGACCCTCGGGTGCTCCGCCCGGCGCCTCTGTCGGGGGTTGGTTCATCATGGGGGATTAGGCGGTCGCTGCCGCTCTGGCAAGCCGTATGTCGGGTCCGGACCCGCTCAAATCAAGCTTTCGCGACAAGGTTTCATCAAGCATGCGCCGGAAATCCGCCCGCGAAGAAACGGTCAACCATGTCGATTAAGCCGTCTGCGACCGGGGCGGGTCTAGCTTTGCCGCAACACCGGGCCGCGAGAGCCCGAAAGGACGGCGGGGTTGCATGATGAACTGCCAGCTCAAGTCGGAGGCGCTGCCTCCCATCACGGCCTATCCCCATGTGGCGCTGGACCTGCCGGCCGGCGCCGAGGGCTGGCCGGTGACGTTCCAGTCGATCGACCCGTGCGCGGATGGCGGGGTGCGGCTCGTCGAGCTGCACCGCGACCATCTGGTGCTGCGCCGGCGCATGGCCGGCATTCCGATGAGGCTGCGGATCGACATGGCTGCCTATGAGGGGCTGGCCGTGGCGCTGCTCGATCCCGATGGCGAAGGCGAGGGCGTCGCGGTGGTGCTGCTGCATCCCGATCCCGCGCTGTCGGTGACGCTCTACAGCGCGCCGCACATCGACGACGTGGTCGCCGAATGGCGGCGCTGGAGCGCCGAACTCGGCCGGCCCATGCTGGTGACCGAGGCCGACGGCTCGCGCTCGCCCGCCTACCCCATGCTCGGCCGCCTCACGGTCGCCGGGGTGCTGGCGCGCCGGCGCCGGCGCGGGGCGCTGAAGGACCGCCGGCCGAGCGTGTTCCGCCGCCGCGCGGCCGGGCGCCCGCTCGCCCGCTGCGCCGGCGGGCCGGATGTCTCCGGCACCTGAGATGAGGCGCATCCGCGCCCGAAAAGCCGCGACGCTTCCTGAAATACCGTGACACGTCTCGAAATGCCGCGGCGCTTGGCGCTAGACTTCCGTACCCGTCGAGACCGTCCACCGGAGAGAGACCCCATGAAGCCCTTCCTGACGACGCTGGCCGCGCTGGTGATGCTCGGCACGGCCCCGGCCTTCGCCGACTGCGCGCAGGAGATGACCAAGACCCAGGCCGCGCTCGACAAGCTGATCGAGAAGCTGGCGGCGAAGGGCCCGGAGGCGCCGGAGAGCAGTGGCGCACTGCTGAACCAGGACCCGAGCCCGATGGGGCTCGCCAAGACCGAGGCCAAGATCGGCGACGGCCTGCAGCCGGAGGATGCCCAGAAGGCTCTCGACCGTGCCCACGCGGCCGCGGCGGCCGGCGACGAGGCGACCTGCCTGAAGGAAGTCTCCGCCGCAAAGGCCGCCATCGCCCAGAACTAGGCGCGGGCCGGGCAGGCGCGAGCCAGGGGGGCCGCCCACCGGCGCGCCTCAGTCGCCGCCCGTCTCGCCCACCGCGTGGAGCAGATGGCCGTGGAACGCGTAGGCGAGCGCGGCCAGCGCCACCAATAGCAGGCAAGCACCGCCCACCGCGGCCGACAGCCCGGTCGCGGCCAGCACCAGCGCGCCGATCGCCGCGCCGGCGACGAAGGATCCCCATGAGGCGGCATAGGCCGCCGCCTCCCCCGCGCTCTCACGGCCGGAGACGAAGCGGGCCAGCGACTGGCCAAGGCCGAACAGCGCGCCGGTGACGAAGCTCTTGCCGATATCGGCGCCGGCGACGAGCTGGTGCACGCTGTTCTGCATGCCCATGGCGAGCGCCACCGGCAGCAGCGCGGCGAAGCCGACCCCGGCGCCGACCAGCGCCCAGGCGAGCGCGAACAGCACGACCTCGGCGCACAATATCGCCGTCAGTTTCCATTCCCCCGCGCGGTCGGAGACCAGCGTGCCGGCGAAGGCCCCGGCGACGAAGCCGCCGATGACGCAGGCGGTGAGCGCGGCGTGGGCCCGGTCGGCGTCCGCGATCTGGATGCCGAGCCGCGTGCTGTTGCCGCTCATGAAGGACAGGAACAGCCCGCCCAGATGCGCGTAGCCGACCGCGTCGACGAAGCCGGCGACCATGGTGGCGAAGGTCGCGAAGGCGAAGCGGCGCAGCGGCGAGGGGATGGGCAACGAAGAGATCGGCGACGAAGAGGGCATCGGTCGTCAGGCTATGATGGGGGCGCGCCGACGGCGGCGCACAAGGAGCCGTGCCGCCGGGAGCTGTCCGGGCGGCAGGTGGTGGCGGTGATCGGCGGCAACGGGCGGACCGGCCGCCGATATGCGGGGGAAGGACGTGCGCCCGCGATTACGGGCAGACGTGCACCCAGGCGCCGCCCCAGCGGCGGGCCCAGTAGCAGTTCGGCCGCACCGGCGGGCCCCAGCCCCGCGCATAGGGCGGCACGTACCAGTAGGCGGGATAGTTCGGCCGCCACACGCACCGCCAGGGTCCGCAGATCCAGTGCACCGGCTCGGCGAGCGGGGCGGGCGTGTCGAGGAGCGACGTGGCGACGGCCGGTGCGGCGAGGGCGGGGGTGGCGAGCGCGGCGTCGGCACGGTCGGCCGTGCCGCCGGCGACGAGGCCGGCGAGGGCGAGCAGGACGGCCAGCAGGCCGGCGCGCAGGTGGGTGAGGCGAGAGGACGGCACGAAGGTCTGGCAGAAGCGTCTCATAATGCACTCCCGAGCGGAAAAAGACCAACTCCGGCACGATAGCACGGCGCCCGCCGGGCACCAGAGGTGTGTATCGATAAGCCGATGCGATAACGGAATCTTTTCGGTTCGACCGCCATCCTCGCGCGGTCGTCGCGGCCCGTTCCGCCGCCGGCTCCCGGCGTGCCCGTTCATCGAACCCGTTCCATAGGCTACGGTCCGGTCGACCCTGTTTCATCGATCCGGTCCCTCGTGCGCAGGAGGCTCCCATGCAGCACAAGATCATCGGCACCACCTTGCCCGTCCTGGAGATCGGCCTCGAGGCCGGCGAGAAGGTCGTCGGCGTACCCGATCAGCTTTCCTGGATGTCCGGCGACATCGTCCTCACCACCTCGATGGGCGGTGGCGGCAGCAGCGGCCTGTTCGGGCTGATGAGCCGCGCCGTCTCCGGCGGCGGCCTGTTCATGACCGAGTTCCACGCCGAGCGCGGGCCCGGCAACGTCGCCTTCGCGGCCAAGCTGCCCGGCAACATCCTTCCCACCCAGGTCAGCGGCGAAGGCTATCTGGTGCACCGCCACGGCTTCATCTGCGGCACGCCGGGGATCGAGGTGGCGAGCGCGTTCCAGCAGACGCTCGGCGGCGCCGTGTTCGGCGGCGAGGGCTTCATCCTGCAGAAGCTGTCGGGCAATGGCACGGCCTGGATCGAGCTCGGCGGCGAGATCGTCACCTACGATCTCCAGCCGGGCCAGTTCCTGATGGTGCATCCCGGCCATGTCGGGCTGTTCGAGGCGAGCGTCGCCTTCGAGCTCACCACCATGCGCGGCATCAAGAACGCGCTGTTCGGCGGCGACGGGCTGTTCCTGGTGAAGCTGTCGGGCCCGGGCAAGGTGTGGCTGCAGACGCTGACCGCGCCGGGCCTCGCCCACACCATCAGCCACTATCTGCCGAACCGCCAGGGCTGATCGGGACGGCTGATCGGGACGGCTGATCGGGACGGCCGATGCGACAGGCTATTGCGTCGGTCCCGCCCGTCAGGGCTGGCCCGCGCCGGTGCCGCTGAGCAGCGCCAGCCCCACCAGCCCGCCGGCCAGCACGAACAGGGCCGGGTTGACCCGCTTGGCGAAATAGACGCCCGCGAACACCGCGATGGCGATGGCGATCGTGGTCGCGCCGTCGATCGCGGTGCGGGCGATCGACACCGTGCCGGCCGCCATCAGCCCGACCACCAGCGGGGCGAGGCCGCGCTGCAGCGCGCCGCGCCAGGGCGAGCCCTCGAAATGGTCCCACACCCGCGAGGCGCCCCACGAGATCGCCCCCGCCGGCACGAAGAAGCCGATAAAGGCCAGCAGCGCGCCGAGATAGCCGGTGACGTGGTAGCCGATGACGAGCACCATCAGCATGTTCGGCCCCGGCACCACCTGCCCGAGGCCGTAAATGTCGCGGAACTGGTCGTCGGTGAGCCAGTGATGGGCGCCGACCACCAGCGCCTTGGTCTCCGGCAGCACCGCCGCACCGCCGCCGACCGCGAGCACGGAGAGCAGCGAGAACACGCCGAGGACGGACAGATTCTCGTTCATGCCGCGGGCTCCGAGGGTTCGTCGGGGTCGAGCGCCGGCGATTTGCGCGGCCGGTAGATGAAGATCGCCGCCGGCCCGACCGTGAGCAGCACCCAGATCAGCGAGATGTGCAGCACGCTGACCATGACCAGCGTCACCGCGATGATGGCGATGTCGATCAGGCTGCCGAGCTGCTTGCGCCCGATCTGCAATGTCACCGCCGTGAGCATGCCGACCGCCGCCGCGCCGACCCCCACCAGCGTCGCGTTGACATAGGGGTTGCTGGCATTGGAGGCGTAGAGCACGCCGAGGATCATCACCAGCGTCGCGCCGGGCAGGGTGATGCCGAGGAAGGCGACGACCGCGCCGGGCACGCCGCGCAGCCGGTCGCCGACGATGATGCTCATATTGGTGGCGTTTAGGCCCGGCAGCGCCTGCGCGATCTCAAGCGCCGAGAGGAAGCGCTCCTCGTCGAGCCACTTTTTCTGCAGCACGAGGCCCGCGCGCAGATAGGCCACCACCCCGCCGCCGAAGCTGACCGCGCCGATGAACAGGAAGGTGGCGAAGATCTCCCACAGCGGCACGCCGCGCGGGATGGCGAAGGAGGCGTCCCCGGGCGCGGCGTCGCGCTCGGCCGGGGAGCCGGCGGGTGCCCCGGCCCCGTCGGGCGCGGGCGGCGCGGGCATGCTCATCGAGGCGCGCTCACCCTTCCTGGCTCGCCACCAGCTGGTTGCCGAAATTGTAGACCAGCGCGGTCTTGGTGGTGCCGAGCTGCACCCATTCGGGGGCGTGGTTCTGCGCCGCCTTGAAGAACTCCTCCGAGCGCGCGCGCGCCTTGGCGTGAAGCTCGTCATAGCGGTCGAACTTCGCCTGGAAGGCGAATTCGCCAACGATCGTGGTCTCGGTGACGCGTTCGCGCCAGACCGAGATCGTCGCCTTGGCGACGAGCCCGTGGCCGAAGTCGAACGAGCCGACATTCACCTGCACCTCGACCACCGGCAGGTTGTTGACCAGCGAGACCTGCGCGCTCTTCTGCGCCGGGCAGTGCTCGGCCAGCGCCGGGAACACCTGGCTGATGCGCTCAAGGCCCTCGTTGAGCACGAGGCCGGGCGTCATCAGCACGCAATTGTGCGAGAACAGCGCGCGCATGCCGCCGACGCCGTCCTTCAGCGGCAGCAGCTCCTCCTTGAACTTGATGTCGGCGGCGCCCTGCAGGTGCGGGGTCACGTCCACCGCCGCCGCCATGTCGAGGTCGGGGTGGCGGAACTTGAGCGTCAGCTCGTGCTCCGGGTCCGGCCAGCCGTCGGTGTAGAAGGTGCGCTTGCGCAGGATGAAGGCGTTTCGGTAGAGGTCGTGCTCGGGCGTGTCGTAGAACAGCACCTCGCGGACATGGCGCTTGAAGCCGTCCTTGTTGGTGGCGACGCCAACCTTGAATTCCGGCGCGATCAGGCACAGCTTGTGCCAGTAGACCTCGAACTGGTGGGGGTCGAAGAACCGCTCGGGACGGAGCAGTATCTTGTATTCGCGGTAGTGGATATCGTCCATTCCCCGGCCTCGGCAACGCGCGTCCGGCACGCCAATGTCGGATTTACGCCGAAGTTACGATCCGCCACAAGTGCCCGTGTCGCGCGGCCGTCACATCGTCGGGTACCTTGATGCGACGGCCGGTTCTGTGGTCCAAGAAGCGGTCCGCCATACGCGGCCATCCCGGCGCCTGCGGGTGAGGTGATCCGGGCTCCCGCAAGAGAGAGAAATCGCCATGCCCTCGAAGCTCGACCAACTGCGTGCCATGACCGTCGTCGTCTCCGACACCGGGGACATCGAAACGGTCCGGCGGCTCAAGCCACAGGATTGCACCACCAATCCCACGCTGCTGCTGAAGGCCGCCGAGATGCCGGCCTATGCCCATCTCGTCGACGAGGCGATCGACTGGGGCAAGCGCCAGGGCGGCTCGCACGACGGCGCCGTGATGGCGACCTGCGACCGGCTGGCGCTGAACTTCGGCGCCGAGCTCGCCTCCATCGTCCCCGGACGGGTCTCGACCGAGGTCGACGCGGACCTCTCCTTCGACACCAAGGCGACCATCGCCAAGGCGCATTCCTTCATCAAGGCCTATGAAGACCGCGGCGTCGGGCGCGAGCGCATCCTCATCAAGATCGCCTCCACCTGGGAGGGGCTGCGCGCCGCCGAGGTGCTGCAGAAGGAAGGCATCGACTGCAACCTGACCCTGCTGTTCTCGCTGGCCCAGGCGGTGGGCGCGGCGGATGCGGGCGCCTTCCTCATCTCGCCCTTCGTCGGGCGCATCCTCGACTGGCACGTCAAGGCGGGCGAGGGCCCGTTCACGCCGGACACCGATCCCGGCGTGGTCTCGGTGCGCCAGATCTACGCCTACTACAAGAAGTACGGCATCAAGACCGTGGTGATGGGTGCCTCCTTCCGCAACACCGGCGAGATCGAGGCGCTGGCCGGCTGCGACCGGCTCACCATCGGCCCGGCGCTGCTCGACCAGCTCGCCGCCGACGAGGGCACGCTGGTGCGCCAGCTCGACCCGTCCAACACCGAGGCCGCCCCGGCCAAGGTGGAGCTGGACGAGAAGGCGTTTCGCTTCATGCTGAACGAGGACCAGATGGCGACGGAGAAGCTTTCCGACGGCATCCGCCTGTTCGTGAAGGACCTGCGCACGCTGCGCTCGATGGTGGCGAAGCGGCTGGAAGGCGCCGAGGCGGCCTGACCGGCCGCCCTCCCCGCCGTCCCGCGTCTTCGCGTTCCCGCTTCCATGCCGGTTCCCGAGCTGGCCGCCCTCGCGCTCGTCGCCGTGCCCGCGGCGGCGGTCGTCGGCATGAGCAAGGGCGGGCTGCCGATGATCGGCACGCTCGCCGTGCCGATCATGTCGCTCGTCATGTCGCCGGTCGCCGCCGCCGGGCTGCTGCTGCCGGTCTATGTGGTCAGCGACATGTTCGGCGTGTGGGCGTATCGGCGTGAATTCTCCGGGCGCAACCTCGCCATACTGATGCCGGCGGCGGCCGCCGGCATCGGCATCGGCTGGGCCACCGCGGCCATCGTCACCGACGCGCTGGTGGCGCTCATGGTGGGGCTGATCGGCATTTCCTTCTGCCTCAACCGCTGGTTCGGCGGCGCCTCGCGCGCGGCCAAGCCCGCCGATCTGCCGCGCGGCCTGTTCTGGGGCGCCATCGCCGGCTTCACCAGCTTCGTGACGCATGCGGGCGGGCCGCCCTTCCAGATGTACGTCGTGCCCCAGCGCCTGCCGAAGATGGTGTTCGCCGGCACCTCGACCCTGCTCTTCGCCGCCGTCAATGCGATGAAGCTGGTGCCCTACTGGGCGCTCGGCCAGCTCAGCATCGCCAATCTGAAGATCGCCGGCCTGCTGCTGCCGGTCGCGGTGATGGGGACCTTCGCCGGCGTGCGGCTGACCCGCGTGCTGCCGGAGGCGCTGTTCTTCCGGCTGGTGGTGGCGGCGCTGTTCCTGCTCTCGCTCCGGCTCACCTATGACGGCGTGACCCGCATCGCCGGGTTGTGACGCCGACCCGCGTCAGTCCTCGGGACCCGCGCCCGCCAGCGCGGCAGCGGTCCAGAAGCCGGCGGCGAGGACCAGCGAGCCGGCGATGATCGCCATCAGCACCGCGTCGTAGCTGCCGCTCGCGGTCCACAGCATGGCAAGGCCCGCCGGGGCGAGCGCGCGCGAGACGGTGGCCGGCACCGCCAGCGCGCCGTTGACCGCGCCATAGGCGCGCCGGGTGATGAGTTCGGGCACCACCAGCCCGCGCACGATGGTGATGATGCCGTTGACCGCGCCGAAGCCGAGCGCAAACAGCGCCACCAGCGTGAAGTCCGGCGGCATCAGCTCGAGCGCGAGGAAGGCCAGCGGGAACACCGCGACGATCACCGAGCCGAGCAGGCGCACCGGCGTGCGCGGCGCGAACAGCCAGACCGCGAGCCGCCCCGTCACCTGCGCCGGGCCGATCATGGCGATGGCGCCGACTACGGTTGCGGTGTCGAAGCCGCGCTCGATCAGCAGCGGGTAGGCGTGGAAGGTGAAGCCGGAGAACATCGCCGCATAGGCGGTGAAGGCGACCGCCAGCGCCCAGAAGGCCGGCTGGCGGATCGCGTCCGCGATCGCGGAGCGTTCCTTCGGCGCTCCCTCGCCCGCCGGCCGGCGCACCGGCGCATCGGCGACGGTGTCGATGGTGGCGAAGTTCACCGCGCCGCAGACGACGATGTTGATGGCGCCGAGGATGATCAGCGTGTCGCGCCAGCCGACATGGTCGAGCAGGAGCTGGATCAGCGGGATGAACACGGTGGAGGCGAAGCCGCCCCACATGGTGAGCGCGGTGATGCCCGCGCGCGCATGGGCGGGGCCGGCCTTGCGCGCCACCACCGCGAAGGCGGGGTCGTACAGCGTCGCCGCCTGCATGGCGCCGATGCCCGCGACCGCGACATAGAACAGGGCGAGGCTCTCTATGTGCGCCCACAGCACCAGCAGCAGGCCGGCGGCGAGCGAGCCGCCGGTCATCACCGCCCGCCCGTAGCCGCGGTCGATGGCGACGCCGACCGGATAGGCGGCGAGGCCGGCGAGGCCGAGGCCCAGCGTCGCCGCGCCGTAAAGTTCGGCCTTCGACCAGCCGAGATCGGCGCTCATCGCCTGTGCGATCAGCGGGAAGGAATAGTAGAGCGAGCCCCAGGAGCAGAGCTGGCCGAGCCCCAGCCCGTTGATGAACAGGCCGCGCGTGCTGGGCGGCTGGTGGGGGGCGGCGGGTGAGGAGAAGGTCACGGCGGCGCCGCCCCGACTGTCAGCCGGCGGGTGCCAGCACGCGATGGACGAGATTGACCCAGTAGCTGGCGCCGACCGGCAGCAGCGCGTCGTTGAAGTCGTACTGCGCGTTGTGCAGGTTCGGCCCCGGCCCGCTGGCGAGGCACAGATAGGCGCCCGGCACCGCCTGCAGCATGTAGGCGAAGTCCTCCGCCGCCATGATCGGCTCGAAATCGGCCACCACATGGTCGTCCCCGGCCATGGCGCGTGCCGTCTCGACGGCGGTGCCGAACGGTTCGGTCCAGTTCACCAGCGAGGGATAGCGCCGCTCGTAGCGGATCTCGCTGTCGGCGCCCTGTGCCGCGCACACGCCCTCGATCACGGCGCGGAAGCGCCGCTCGACGAGGTCGCGCGTCTCCGGCGTGAAGGTGCGCGCCGTGCCGCGCAGCACCACCTCGTCGGGAATGATGTTCCAGGTCTCGCCGCCATGGATCTGCGTCACGGTCACCACCGCCGCCTCCTGCGGGCTCACCGAGCGCGAGACGATCGACTGCAGCTGGGCGACGACGAGCGAGGCGGTCAGCACCGGATCGACGCCGCGCTGGGGCATGGCGGCGTGGGCGCCGCGGCCGATGATCTTCACCTCGAAGATGTCGAAGGCGGCGAACATCGGCCCGACCCGGCCGAGAAAGGTGCCGAACGGCGCGTTGGGCCAGTTGTGCAGCCCGTAGACCTGGTCCATCGGGAAGCGCTCGAACAGGCCCTGCTCCACCATCACCCTGCCGCCGCCCTCGTTCTCCTCGGCCGGCTGAAAGATGAAGTGCACCGTGCCGGCGAAGTCCGGGTTGGCGGCGAGGTGGCGGGCGGCGCCGAGCAGCATGGTCATGTGCCCGTCATGGCCGCAGGCGTGCATCTTGCCGGGCGTGTCGGAGCGATAGGGAAGGTTGGTCGCCTCGTGGATGTCGAGCGCGTCCATGTCGGCCCGCAGGCCGATCGCCGGGCCGTCACCAAGCCGGCCCTTCAGCGTCGCCACGAGGCCGGTGCCGGCGAGGCCGCGATCGACGCTCAGGCCGAAGCTCTCGAGCTTTGCGGCGACGAAGGCGCTGGTGCGGTGCTCCTCGAAGGCGGTCTCGGCCATGGTGTGCAGCGCGTGCCGCCAGCCGGTCATCTCCTGCGCGCCGGCCGCGACGGCGGATAGAACGCCCGGAACCGGTTGCTCGCTCATGCTGCCTGCTCCCCGCCCTGCCTCGGCTCCGGCCGTGGCAGCAGACCAGATATCCCGGCCCATGCTGCCGCCTCGTCGGCTCTATAGTCCGCCGCCCTGCACCGGACAAGCGCGGCCCGGGCATTGCCGCCCTGCGGGAAAGGGCGGGGAACCTTGCACGGGGCCGCGCGGTTGACCCGCCGTGACCCCGCCCGCGCAAGCCGGCGGAGCCTGCACGGGAGACCGCCATCGATCATGCCGCAAAATTCGCCCCCGCTCGCTGAAGACCTCGTCGAAAGCGCCCTCGCCGAACGCCCGGTGCCGACCTCCGCCAGGCCGCCGGCCGTGCTCGACGAAGGCCCCCTGCTGCGCCCCGGACGCAATGTCTGGCGCGTGGAGCAGGCGGCGCGCGCCAGCGTGCTGGTCGACGGCGCCTCCTATTTCGGCGCGCTGCGCGAGGCGATGACCAAGGCGCGCGAGACCATCCACATCGCCGGCTGGGACCTCGACAGCCGGATGAAGCTGGTGGGCGAGAGCGGCGAAGCCGAGGACGGGCTGCCCGACACGCTGGCCGCCTTCCTCTCCGCGCTGGTGAAGCGCAACCCGCGCCTGCGGGTGCGGCTGCTGCTGTGGGACTATTCGGTCCTATTCGCCTTCGAGCGCGAGCTCACCCCGCTCTATTCCTTCCTGTGGAGCACGCCGCCGCAGATCGAGCTGTGCCTCGATGACGAGCTGCCGCTCGGCGCCTCCCATCACCAGAAGATCGTTGTCATCGACGACAACGTCGCCTTCTCCGGCGGTCTCGACCTGACCCGCCGGCGCTGGGACACCAGCGCGCACCTGCCGGACGACCCGCGCCGGGTCGACCCGACCGGGGCCGCCTACGGCCCGTTCCACGATGTGCAGATGGCGGCAGATGGCGGCGTCGCGCGCGCGCTCGGACGGCTGTTCCGAGAGCGCTGGCGCCGTGCCGCCTGCGAGCGCCTGCCGGTGCCGCGGATGCGCCGCGCCACCGATTGCTGGCCCGACAGCCTCGCGCCCGACTTCCACGAGGTCGGGGTCGGCATCGCCCGCACCATGCCCGCCTATCCGGACGCGCCTCAGGTGCGCGAGGTGGAGGCGCTGTTCTTCGATATGATCGATGCCGCCGAGCGCGTCATCTATGTCGAGAACCAGTTCATCGCCTGCGAGCGCTTCGCCGAGCGGCTGGTGGAGCGGATGCGCGAGCGCCCGGAGCTCGAGGCGGTGCTGATCGTCCCCGAGGGCTATCGCGGCTGGTTCGAGCACCGCGCCATGGGCATCGGCCGCCAGCGCGTGCTGGAGCGCTTCGCGCAGGCCGGCGTCTCTCACCGGGTGCGCATGCTCTACCCCGAATCCACGGCCGGCGGGGATGACGCCTCGATCATGGTCCACGCCAAGGTCATGATCGTCGACGACCGCATCCTGCGCATCGGCTCGGCCAATCTGTGCAACCGCTCGATGGGGTTCGACAGCGAGTGCGACCTCGTGGTCGACGCCTCGGGCGAGGACCAGCGCGCGGCCGTTGCATCGGTGCGCAACCGGCTGCTCGCCGAGCATGTCGGCATGAGCGCGGAGGAGGTCGGCGCCGTCGTCGCGCGCACCGGCTCGCTCGCCGCGGTGATCGACGCCGCCGGGAAGGGGCGGGCGCGCCGGCTGATCGACGTGCCGCCGGCCACCGAGACCGACGAGCCGGGCCTTGGCGCGATCGACGCCATCGCCGACCCGATCGAGCCGATCTATGACGAGAGGCCGGCGCCGGCAACGCCGAGCCGGCGCAAATGGGTGCTGGCGCTGGCGGCCGCCGTCGCGCTTATCGCCGCGCTGATGCTGGTCTGGACCAAGTCGCCCTTCGCCGAGCCGGACCGGATCGTCGCGGCGCTGGAGGGCATCTCGCAGCGGCCCTGGGCGCCGGCGCTGATGGTGGCGATCTTCGTGCTCGGCGGGCTGGTGGCGTTTCCCGTCACCGTGCTCATGGTGGCGACGGTGGCGGTGTTTAGCGGCTGGTCGGGCGCCATCCTCGCCGCCTTCGGCGTGCTGGCGAGCGCGGCCGTGACCTACGCCATCGGCCGCTATCTCGGCGCCGGGCTGGTGCGCCGCTTCATCGGCCCGCGCATCAACCGCATCCGGCGCAGCCTGTCCGACCGCGGCGTGCTGACGGTGGCGACGATGCGCCTTATGCCGGTGGCGCCCTTCACCGTGGTCAATCTGGTGGCCGGGGCGGCCGAGCTTCGCTTCACGGACTACATGATCGGCTCTGCCATTGGCATGCTGCCGGGGCTGGTGGTGATGACCGCGCTCGGGCGGCAGATCGTCGAGCTGATCACCGACCCGTCCCTGTTCAGCGTCGCCGCGCTGATCGGCGTCATCGTGCTGTGGGCGCTGTGCTCGTTCGGGCTGCAGCTCCTCGTCAGCCGTTTCCGGAGGACGGCTTGAGCGTTGTCCGGCCGCCGGGAACGCTGCGGCTGATGACCTGGAACATCCATGGCGGCATCGGCCCCGACCGGCGCTTCGACCTCGACCGCATCGCCGCCCTGGTGGCGCGCCACGCGCCGGACATCCTCGCCCTGCAGGAGATCGACACGCGCGGGCGCGGCGTGGACTGCCTCGCGCCGCTGCGCGGGCTCTCCATCGACCATTTCGCGGAGGCGCGCACCATCGCCGTACCCGACGGGCATTACGGGCACGCGCTGTTCTCGCGCTGGCCGACCGAGGAGGTGCGGCTGCACGATTTGTCGGTGCGCCTGCGCGAGCCGCGGCTCGCCATCGAGGCGGTGCTGCGCACCGGGCGCGGGCCGCTCCACCTCGTCGCCGTGCATCTCGGCCTCGCCATCGTCGAGCGCCGCCGGCAGGCAATCAAGCTCGCCGCCATGGCCCGTCACGTCGCCGCCATGCCGACGGTGATGCTGGGCGACTTCAACGACTGGTTTTCCTTCGGCGAGGTCAGCCGCGCCATGCGCCGGGTGCTGCCCGAGCGCACGGACCTGCGCACCTTTCCCGCCCGCCGCCCGACTTTGCGGCTCGACCGGGTCTATTGCAGCAGGCCCGGCATGCTGGCGGCGGCCTTCACCGACCCGCAGGCGCGCCGCGCCTCTGACCATCTGCCGATCATCGCCGACATCCGCCTGCCGGCGACCGCCTCGGCGCCGGAACCGCTCCCCTCACCATACGTTGACCCCGGAGGTCGCGACACGACCCGTCGCGAGATGGGAGGAGCCAGTGACGACCCCCAACGAGCCGACCCCTGAACATCCCACTCCCGGAGTGCCGCCGATGCCCGAACATCCGGGCGCGCCCGCGCCGAACCCGGTGCCCGATCCCGCGCCGATCCACGATCCGGTGCAGCCCCCGGTGCACGACCCCGACGTGCCCGGCATCCGCGATCCCGAACCGCCGGGCGTGAGCGATCCCCCGCCCGCACCGCCTCCGCCGCCGGCCTTTCCCGGCGACGGGGCGGCGATAGCGATGCCATCGCCGCTGCCACCCGGCACGCCGCCGCCGGACACGCCGCCCGGGCGGCGTCCGCCGGCGATCATCGACGACCCGCTCATCCCGCCCGATCCCGACCCGGACATCGGCCCGGATGTCAGCGAGCCCGAGGACGAGCCCGGCGCCCCGCCGATCGACCTGCCGCCACGGACTCCCCCGTCGCCACCGCCGGGTACTCCCGGCTTCTGATCGGGAGGTAAAGCAAAGGCGGAGCGGAACGTTCGCTCGTTTCACCCGTTTTTCCTGTATCCGACGGCGCATGAATTTCATGCGCGGGGTCCGAATACCTCAAAGATCATCAAAACAGAAAATAGACAGGAGGATCCTACCATGGGTCTGTTCTCAAAGGACATCAAGACGATGAACGATCTCTTCGTTCATCAGCTTCAGGACATTTACTACGCCGAGAAGCAGATCGTGAAAGCTCTGCCGAGAATGATCGACAAGGCCACCGACGATCAACTCAAGAGCGACTTCTCCAAGCATCTAACCGAGACCGAGGGCCATGTCGGCCGCGTCGAGGAAGTGTTCCGGATGCATGGCGTGGAGCCGAAGGCGGTGGACTGCCCGGCCATTGACGGCATCCTGAAGGAGGCCGACGAGGTCGCCGGCGACGTTGCCGACAAGCAGGTGCTGGATGCCGCGCTGATCGCTTCGGCGCAGGCGGTCGAGCATTACGAGATGACGCGCTACGGCACGCTCATCGCCTGGGCGAAGCTGCTCGGCCGCCCGGACTGCGCCAGCGTGCTGGCGAAGAACCTCGCCGACGAGCACAAGGCCGACGCCACGCTGACCAAGCTGGCCGAGGCGCGGGTCAACATCCAGGCCGCCGAATAGGCTGCAGGATTTCGCCCGAAGGATATCGCTCTCTACCGGGAGGAGGATTCCATGCCTGCCAAATCAAAGGCCCAGCAGATGGCCGCGGGCGCCGCGCTCGCCGCCAAGCGGGGCGAGATGAAGAAGAGCGAACTGCGCGGTGCCTCGAAGTCGATGGAGAAATCCATGACCAAGAAGGAGCTGGAGGAGTTCGCCTCCACCTCGCGCAAGGGCAAGCCCGGCCACGTCGATCATCATCGATAAGCCGGCTAAGTGAATGACGGGAACCCTTCGGGGGTCCCGACGGACTGGGCGCCATCGGCGCCGGCCCCGCCGCGACAGCGGCCCGGCCGGCGGGTGGCGCCCTTCCTTTCTGATTTCCGCCATGCAGCGTGCCCGTCCGGGACGGGGCCGCCGGATCAGGTTGGCTAGGATCTTCCGGGCGCGGAGACACGCATGTTCCGCCCGCCCGCGTGCGAGCCGGCACGGTCTGCTCCGTAAAGCGTGACCGGCCCGGGCGCGTTCCGCCCCCTATCGGCCATGGTCGTCGCCATATTCATCCCAGACAATGCGGCGGTTGGCATCGAGGATCTGCACCGGCTTGCGGGCGCGATCGTTCATCATCGCGCGCGCATGGCGGCGGGCGTCGTCGAGCCGGGCGAAGGTGCGCGCGTTCATCATGGCGCACAGGCCCGGCGGCGGATCGCGCGGTTCCTGGAAGAGCAGCCGGAACGGCGGCAGCGGCGCGGGCGAACGGACGGCAGGTGAATGGCGCATGGTTATGGGGTCCATGGGCAGGATCGGCGGAAGCGGGCCGACAGGGGGTAAACGGTCGCACTCCGCGCGCGTTCCCGGCACGCTCGCGCGGCCCGGCCGCGGAACGGGCCCGAATCCGGCGCGGCTGACCTTCGGGAATAGAAAGGCGGGCCGCTCCGTATACGGATCATGAGGCGGGAATCCTCCATATCCGGCAACGGGTCCTCCGGCACCGGCGCAGCCGACCGCGGGCGGTTCGACGTCGTCGGGCAGCTTCCGGCGCTGCGCCGCTACGCGCGGGTGCTGACGCGCGACGACGCGGAGGCCGAGGACCTGGTGCACGACGCGCTGCTGCGCGCCTATGAGCGGCGCGGCAGCTTCGCGCCCGCGCGCGGCGCCGGGGAAAGCCGGACAAATGCGGGTCGGACGGCGGGCGCCGCTCCTGGCGGCGGTCTGCGCGTCTGGCTGATGTCCATTCTTCACAACGTCTTCATCGACCGTCGTCGCAGCCGCGTCGCCGAGGAGCGCCGCGCGGGCGAGGCGGCCCAGCTCGCCGCGACCCAGTCCGCGCCGGCGCAGGAGCATCACGTCCGGCTGGCGCAGATCCGCGAGGCGTTCATGGAACTGCCCGAGGAGCAGCGCGCCGCGCTTCACCTCGTGGCGATCGAGGGGCTCGGCTATGCCGAGGCGGCCGGCGCGCTCGGCATCCCGCAGGGCACGCTGATGTCGCGCCTGTCGCGGGCGCGCGCCGCTCTGCGCGCGATCGAGGAGGGCGGCGCGCGCATCACCCATCTCCGGCTGGTGGGAGGCTCCGATGACGCGGCCCGTTGACCCCATCTCCGACGACGACCTGCAGGCCTATGTCGACGACGAAATCGACGTGGCGCGGCGGATCGAGGTCGAGGCCTATCTCAGCGCCCATCCGGCCGAGGCGTCGCGGGTGATGGCGGATCTGCGCATCCGCGACGAGCTCAGGCTGTCGCTCGCCGACATGCCGGCCGATCCCGCGCAGGCGAGGCTGCGCTTCGCCACCGCCGAGGCGGCGCGGCGGCTCGAGGGTGCGCTCTCGCGCGACCGTTGGCTGCGCGGCCTGCGCCGCGTCGCGGCGGTGGGGCTGCTGGTCTGCGCGGGCTGGTTCGCCCATGCCGAGTTTGGCCCGCTGGCGGTGAGCCGCGTCGTCGCCTCCGACCTGCCGCCCGCCTATGTGGAGGACGCGCTGCGCGCCCACCGCACGGCGCAGGTGCGCGCGGGCATGCTGTCCCAGACCGGGGCGAGCTACGACCCGGCCGAGATCCGCGCCGCCACCGCCATCGTCATGCCCGAGCTTCCCACCGGCTGGTCGGTGGAGGACGTGCAGGTGTTCCCCTCGGCCTTCGGCCCGAGCGTCGAGATGTCGGTCAAGACGCGCGATTTCGGCCCGGTCTCGCTGTTCGCCGTGCGCCCCGGCAGCTTCGACGTGGTGCAGGCACGCACGGTGTCGAGCGAGGATCTCAACGCCGCCTACTGGCAGATCGGCGAGGTCGCCTACGCCCTCGTCGCCCAGGCCCCGCCGCGCGAGCTGGACCGCACCGCGGAACGGCTGGCGCGCTCGCTCTACTGACATGAACCGCCTTTATCATCGCCTTTCCCAGGAGAGAAAGACATGAACACGCCGAATTACGGCTTCCAGTGGCAGAGCGGCGCGCGCGGCGCCGACCGGGCCGTCTTCGACGAGGGCCTGCGCCGCCACATGCTGCGCGTCTACAACTATATGGGCATCGGGCTGGTGCTGACCGGCCTCGTCGCCTTCATCGTGGGCACCACGCCGGCGCTCTACGTGCCGATCTTCTCCAGCCCCCTGAAATGGGTGGCGATGCTGGCGCCGCTCGCCTTCGTGCTGTTCTTCTCGTTCCGCATGCAGTCAATGTCGGCGAGCGGCGCACAGACCATGTTCTGGGCGTTCTGCGCGGTGATGGGCGTGTCGATGGCGTCGATCTTCCTGGTGTTCACCGGCACCTCGATCGCGCGCACCTTCTTCATCGCCGCGGCCATGTTCGGGGCCACCAGCCTCTACGGCTACACCACCCGGCGCGACCTCTCGCAGTTCGGCTCGTTCCTGATGATGGGGCTGATCGGCGTGGTGATCGCGAGCCTGGTGAACCTGTTCCTCGGCTCGACCATGCTGCAGTTCATCGTCTCGGTGGTCGGCATAGTGGTGTTCGTCGGCCTTACCGCCTGGGACACGCAGGCGATCAAGGAGCAGTACGCCGACCATTTCGATTCCGAATCGCAGCAGAAGCTCGCTGTGTTCGGCGCGTTCTCGCTCTATCTGAACTTCGTGAACATCTTCCAGCTCCTGCTCAACTTCACCGGCGAGCGCGAGTGAGGAAGATTCCCCACGCGGAGGATCCCAGATGAACGAGCAGGATCGCCAAGCCATTGACGGCCTCTTCGCCAGGCTCGCCGAGGCCGAGCAGCGCAGCGGGCCGCGCGACGGGGAGGCGGAGGGCTTCATCGCCGAGCGCGTCGCCGGCCAGCCCGCCGCGCCCTATCTGATGGCGCAGACCATCGTCATGCAGGACTACGCGCTGCAGCAGGCGCAGGCGCGCATCGAGGCACTGGAGCGTCAGGCGGCCGAACTGGAACGCCAGGCGGCGGAGACGGCGCAGCAGGCGCCGGCTTCCGGCGGCTTTCTCGGCGGGCTGTTCGGCTCGTCACAGCCGCCCCAGCGCCGCGGCTCCGTCCCGGCCATGCCCCGGGCCGCGACGCCCGCGGCCGTGCCCGCGGGCCCCGGTCCTTCGGGCAATTGGGGGCCGAGTGCCGGCGGGCCACCGCAGGGCGCGCAGCCGGGTATGAACGCGGGTGCGGGCGCGGGCATGCAACAGGGCTTCGGTGCCCGGCCCGGCTTCGGCGGCGGCGGCGGCTTTCTCGCCGGCGCCGCGCAGACCGCGATGGGTGTCGCCGGCGGCGTGCTGCTCGGCCATGCCATCGCCGGCATGTTCGGCGGCAGCGAGGCGCAGGCCGCCGAAGCTCCGGCCGACACCTCCGCCGCAGCCGACACGTCGCAGGAGACGGGGGCTGATGCCTCCGCTCAGGACGCGGCCGCGCAGGACGCCTCCTACGAGCCCGACCAGAGCGCCGACGCCGGCTATGACGACATCTCCGCCTCCGACGAGGGCGGCTGGTTCGATGGCGGCGGCTTCTTCGGCGACGGCGAGATCTGACCACCCGGGATCCGCGCCCCCTCGATCACGGGTACTTGAAGGGCCGGCCTCCCCGCCGGCCCTTCCTTTATGGCGACCCGGTCTTGCCTAAGGGAAAGTCCGGATGTCCGATGCCCGCCTGCCGGTAGCGTTAGCGTTCCTCCCTCGCCGCGAGCTTCCTTCCCGCGATGACCGACAGCGCCGTTCCGACGCCCAGCCCCTTTGACACCGCCGCCGCCCCGCTGCCGACCTCCTGGCACGCCATGCCGCACGAGGAGGTCGCGGCCCGGCTCGGCGTCTCGCTCGACGGGCTGAGCGAGGACGAGGCGCGCCAGCGGCTGGCCGAGCACGGGCCGAACGCGCTGCCCGAGCCGCCCCGCCCGAGCCCGATCCGGCGCTTCCTCGCCCAGTTCAACAGCGCGCTGATCTATTTCCTGCTGGCCGGCGCGGCGGCGGCGTTCGCGCTCGGCCACGTGGTCGACGCGGTGGTCATCATCGCCGTGGTGATGGTCAACGCGGTCGTCGGCTTCCTTCAGGAAGGCCGCGCCGAGCAGGCGCTGCGCGCCATCCGCAACATGATCTCGCCCCATGCGGCGGTGATCCGCGGCCGGCAGCGCATCAGCGTGCATGCGCGCGACCTCGTGCCCGGCGACCTCGTGCTGCTGGAGGCGGGCGACCGGGTGCCGGCCGATACGCGCCTGCTGCGCGCGCGCGGCATGCTGATCGACGAATCGATCCTCACCGGCGAATCCGTGGCCGCCTCCAAGCGCGAGGAGCCGGCGGCGGCCGACGCGGCGCTCGGCGACCGGCATTCGATGGCGTTCTCCGGCACCACGGTCGCCGCCGGCCAGGGGGCGGGGATCGTCGTCTCCACCGGAAGCCACACCGAGATCGGCCGCATCGGCCGGCTGATCGCCGAGGTCGAGCCGCTGGCGACGCCGCTGCTGCGCCAGATCGACAATTTCGCCCGCCGCTTCACCTGGGCGGCGATCCTCGCGGCGGGCGCGCTGTTCGTCTTCGCCGTGGCCGTGCGCGGCTATGGCTGGACCGAGGCGCTGATCGCCGTGGTGGCGCTGGCGGTCGGCGTGGTGCCGGAGGGCTTGCCTGCGGTCATCACCATCACGCTGGCGATCGGCGTGCGGCGCATGGCGCGGCTCAACGCGGTCATCCGCCGCCTGCCGGCGGTGGAGACGCTGGGCGCCACCTCCGTCATCTGCTCCGACAAGACCGGCACGCTGACCCGCAACGAGATGACGGTCCGCCGCGTCGTGCTGCCGGAGACCGACGCGACGGAGGCGATCGAGGTCTCGGGCGCGGGATACGAGCCGGTCGGCACGCTGAGCTGGGCCAATTCGGGCGATCCGTCCGCGGCGGCCGAGGCGCTGGCCCGCTGCGGCCTGCTGTGCAACGACGCGCATCTCCACGCCAGGGACGGCGTCTGGCGCGCCGAGGGCGACCCGATGGAAGGCGCGCTGGTCGCCTTCGCCGCCAAGGCGGGCCTCAGCCCGGCGGTGGAGCGCGGCGACTGGCGCCGGCTCGACGAGATCCCCTTCGACGCGGCCTACCGCTTCATGGCGAGCCTCCATCGCGGCCCGCAGGAGGAGATCGCCGTCTTCGTGAAGGGCGCGCCGGAGGCGGTGCTCGCCATGTGCGCCCTTTCCGCGTCCCAGCGGGAGCGCTGGGGCGAGGCGATCGCCGGCGTCGCCGCCGAGGGCGAGCGGCTGCTCGGCTTCGCCATGAAGACGCTCGACGCCGCGCCCGACCGGCTGACCTTCGACAACGTCGCCGGCGGCTTCTCCTTCCTCGGCCTCGCGGGCTTCATCGATCCGCCGCGCCCGGAGGCGATCGCCGCCATCGCCGAGTGTCGCAGCGCCGGCATCGGGGTGAAGATGGTCACCGGCGACCACGGCCTCACCGCCGGCGCCATCGCCCGCCAGCTCGGCCTCGCGCGCGAGCCGGTGGTGGTGACCGGCGCCGAGGTCGACGCGGTGTCCGACGCGGAGCTGGTGGAACTGGCGGGCCGCACCTCGGTGTTCGCCCGCACCAGCCCGGAGAACAAGCTGCGCATCGTGCGCGCGCTCCAGTCCACCGGCGCGGTGGTGGCGATGACCGGCGACGGGGTGAACGACGCCCCCTCGCTGCGCCAGGCGGATGTCGGCATCGCCATGGGGGTGAAGGGTACGGAGGCGGCCAAGGAGGCGGCCGAGGTGGTGCTGCTCGACGACAATTTCGCCTCCATCGTCGCGGCGGTGACGCAGGGGCGCACCGTCTACGACAATATCCGCAAGATGATCGCCTGGACGCTGCCGACCAATGGCGGCGAGGTACTGTCGGTGATCGGCGCCATCGCCTTCGGCTTCACCATGCCGATGTCGGCGGCGCAGATCCTGTGGATCAACCTCGCCACCAGCATCACGCTCGGCCTCGCGCTCGCCTTCGAACCGACCGAGCCGGGGATCATGAACCGCCCGCCGCGCCGCGCCGATGGCGGTCTCGTCACCCGCTTCATGCTGTGGCGGATCGTGCTGGTGTCGGTGCTGTTCATGCTGGCGACGGCGGCGATGTTCACCCTGTCGCTGGCGCGCGGGCAGGGCATCGAGATGGCGCGCACCATCGTGGTCAACACCATCGTGGTGATGGAGATCTTCTACCTGTTCAGCGTGCGCTTCATGCACATGAGCTCGATCACCTGGCGCGGGGCGCTCGGCACGCCGGCGGTGCTGGCGGCGCTGGTGGCGGTGGTGGCGGGGCAGTTCGCCTTCACCTACCTGCCGCCGATGCAGCACATGTTCGGCACCCGGCCGGTGGCCCTGCTCGACGGGGTGATGATCGTCGGCGTGGGCGTGCTGCTGATGCTGCTGCTCGAAGCCGAGAAGGCACTGGTCCGCCGCTTCCGCCTGTTTGACCCTGAGGATCTCTAGGCACGGGCGTCACAGCGCCTTTTGCCGGCTCAGGCCACCTGGCAGCGCAGGCGCGGCGACCACACCTCCGCCGGCTCCGGCCGGCCGTAGCGGAAGCCCTGCGCATGGGTGATGCCGAGCCCGATCAGCGTGCGCTCGACCGCCTCCGTCTCCACGCCTTCCGCCACCAGGTCGAGCTCCAGCCGGCGGGCCAGCTCGACGATGGCGCGGATGGTGTTGGTTGCCTCGGCCGAGGCGGCACAGGCGGAGACGAAGGAGCGGTCGATCTTCAGCTCGGAGAAGGGCAGGCGCTGGAGCTGCGCCAGCGACGAGTAGCCGGTGCCGAAATCATCGATCGACAGCGCGAACTGCTTCAGCCGCAGTCGCACCAGAATGTCGAGCGCGTCGACGAGGTTGGTGATCGCCGCGCTCTCCGTCAGCTCCAGGATGAAGCAGGAGCAGTCGAGACCGCGCGCGCGCACGATCTCGGCGAACTCGTCGGCCACGGTGAGCGACATCAGGTTGCGCGTCGACAGGTTGACCGAGACCTGCGCGTCGATGCCCTCGCTTTTCCAGCCGGCGAGGACGTCGGCCGCGCGCCCGAGAATCCAGCGCGTCAGCGGCTCGATCAGTCCGCTCTGCTCGGCGAGCGGGATGAAGTTGATCGGCGATTGCAGGCCGAGCCGGGGGTGATTCCAGCGCACCAGCGCCTCGAAGCCGGTGATCCGCCCGCCGGGCAGGCGCACCTTGGGCTGCATGAAGAGCCGGAACTCGTCGTTCTCGATGCCCTTGGCGATGGCGTCGGCGCCGAGCGGGTTCTCGTGCACGATCCGGGTCAGCAGCTCGTTGAGCCTCGCCATGCCCCACGGCTTGGTCAGCGTCCCAGCGATGTCGAGCCCGCGCTCGCGCCCGAGCAGGGCCGCCATCTCGAGCACCTTGGCGTCGACCCCGCTGACCAGCACGATGCGCGCATTGCTGCCGCGCTCGGCGAGGGCGCGGATGGTCTCCACCCCGTCATAGCCCGGCATCTGCAGGTCGAGCGTGATGTGGGTGGGGCGCCACTCGGCCAGCGCCCGGTCGAAATCCTCGAAGGTGGTGACCGAGCGGGCCTCGTAGTTGAGCATGCGGATCGCCGTCACCAGCAGGGCGCCGATGTCGGGCTCGTCGTCCAGAACTAGGAACCGGCACTCAGGCATGTTCGGCCTCCTGGTCGATCAGGCGGCGGATCGCGGCGGCCATGTCGGCGACCGCGGGCGGCTTACGTACAACGGCGCAGCGCGGATCGCGTTCGATCCAGGGTGGCAGAACATAGGCGTCGAAGCCCGAGCAGATGATGATCTTCATCTCGGGCTGGGTGTCCAGTACCTGGCGCGCCAGCATCACGCCGTCCACCCCACCCGGCATGGCGATGTCGGTCACCATCACGTCGATGCCGAGCCCGGCGCGGAACATGGAGAGCGCCTCCTGCGCGTTCGCCGCCTCCCGGGTGGCGTAGCCGAGGCCGCGGATCTGGCTCACCAGCATCTTGCGCACGTTGTCCTGGTCATCGACCACCAGCACGCATTCGTCCGGCAGCGCCCGTTCGGCGGTGGCGGAGGTGGCGTCCGCCACGTCGCCATCCTCCAGCGGCAGGTTGATGCGGATCGTGGTGCCCCGGCCGACCTCGCTGTAGAGCGCGATCCGCCCGCCCGAGCGCTTCACGAAGGCGTAGACGAGGCTCAGCCCGAGGCCGGTGCCCTTGCCGCGGTCCTTGGTGGTGAAATAGGGCTCGAACACCTGCTCCTTGACGTGCTCAGGGATGCCGGTGCCGGTATCGGAGACGGTGATCTCGGCGTAGCGCCCCGGCCGGAGGTCGCCCAGATGCGCGATGTCGGCCTCGGTGAAGGTCTGCACGTCGGTGCTGACCACGAAGCGGCCGCCGTCCGGCATCGCGTCCATGGCGTTGACCGCGAGGTTCATCAGCGCGGTCTCGAGCTCGGTGGTGTCGACCTTGCAGCGGCAAGGCGTCTCGGATTCGCGGAACACGACCTCGATGTTGCTCGCGAAGGAGCGCTTCATCAGCACCAGCATGTCCTCGACGAGGTCGTTGATGTCGACCGTGTCGGCCTTGAGGATCTGGCGGCGCGAGAGCGCGAGCAGGCGCCGGGTGAGCTCGGTCGCCCGGTTCGCGCCCTGCAGCGCGCCGCGCACCAGCGTCGCCTCCAGCGAATCGGCGGCGACGCGCTGCTGCAGTGGCTCCAGATTGCCGATGATGACCGTCAGCAGGTTGTTGAAGTCGTGGGCGATGCCGCCGGTCAGGCGGCCGATCGCGTCCATCCGCTGCAGGTGGCTGATCTTGGCCTGCGCCTCGCGCTGCTCGGTGACGTCCTCGAGGACGGCGATGGCGTATTCGGCCTGCCCGTCCGCGCCGCGCTTGACTGACATGGTGATGCGCGCCCAGCGCTCATGGCCGTGCCGGTTCAGGCAGCGGGCCTCCTCCACGCTCTGGTCGATCTCGCCGCAGAACAGGCGACGGGTGGTTTCCTCCATGATGCCGCGATGCTCAGGATGGATGAAGGTGAAGAAGCTCCGCGCTTCCAGCTCCTGTTTATCGTATCCAAATACCGTTGCAATATGAACATTCGACCGCCGCCAGCTGCCGTCGGCATTGAGGTGGGCGATGCCGATCGGGGCCTGCTGGAAGGTGGCGCGGAACTCGTCCTCGCTGTGCTTCAGCGCCGCCAGCCCCTCCGCCCGGTTCATCGCCGCACCGACCACGTTGGCGACCGACGACAGGAAGGTGATGTCGCTCGCGTCGAACCGGCGGACGGCATCGCTGTGGAGTGCGAACACCCCGCTCACATGGTCGGGGCCGTGGATCGGCACCGCGAGCGTGGAACGGATCTCGTGGATGCCGAAGACGGCCGGCCGCCCGTCCTCGGGCTGCTGGCGCCAGTCCTCGATCGCGACATGGGAGTTCGTCAGCGTCGGGCCGAAGACGGACTGGCAGGCCATCGGAATCGCGCGCGGATCGCCGGTATCCTCCCAGCCATGCGCCGCGATCATGGTCAGATGGTCGGTGGAGGGGGCGTAGAGCCAGACGCTGCCGCGCGGCATGCGCAGCACCTTGCAGGCACACTCGACGGCTTCGCGGAACAGCGCGTCGGGGGTGCTGTCGGTGAGCGCGAGATTGCCGAGCCGGACCAACTCGGCGAGCTGGGCGCTGCGCACCATCTCCGCTTCCTGCGCCTCGCGGCGGGCGGTCACCTCGCGCTGGAGCTCGGCGGTCCGGCGCTCCACCGTCTCCTCCAGCCCCGCCAGCAGGCGGGCCCGCTCGATCGCCACGCCGGCCTGCTGGCCGACCGCGGTCAGCAGGCCGCGCATGCGCTCGTCGATGGCGACGGGCTCGGGCAGGCGCAGATTGAGGCTGCCGAGCGTCTGGCCGTCGATCGCGATCGGGATGTGCAGATGGTCTTCCGCCGGCCGGCCATCCGCGGGCACGGAACGGCGCCAGTGGACGCCGCTCGCCTCGTCGGCCTCGACCGGCTGCGAGGTGAGCGGGATCTCGGTCGGGTAGATTCCGTCCCACGCCGCCGGCATGGCGGCAGCGGGGGTCTGGTCCTCCAGCGTCAGCCAGCCGGCATCGGCGTCCAGCAGCTCCACCACGCCGCTCAGCGCCTCGTGCAGCACCGTGTCCATCGAGGTGGAGCGGTTGAGCGCCTCGATGATCCGGGTCAGGCCGTCGAGGCTCTTGATCGAGACTTCGAGGTCCTGCTGACGCCCGCGCAGGTCGTCGTTGAGCCGCACCGCGGCGTCGTAGGTCGAGATCAGCAGGTCGAGCACCTGCTTGCGCTCGGCGGTGATGAAGTGGCTCTCCCCCTGCAGCTCGATCTGCACGCCGAGATGCATCTTGTCGCTCGCCCGCAGCCGGCTGTTGGCCGTCAGGTAGCGCAGCCGGGCGATGAGGTGGTCGCCGTCATAGGGCTTGGTGATGAAGTTGTCGGCGCCGCAATTGAGGCCGGCGATGACGTCGCGCGGGTGCGACATCGAGGTGACCAGCACCACCGGCACCGACTTCAGCTCCGGGTCGTCCTTGATCGCCTTGCACAGCTCGTAGCCGCCCATGCCCGGCATCACGACGTCGCTGATGACGAGGTCCGGCCGCTCCTGCCGCGCCAGCTCCAGCGCCTCCTGCCCGTTGGTGGCGGCGGCGACGCGGTAGCCGGCGTCCTCCAGCAGCCAGCGCAGATGCTCGGCCTGGGTCGGGCTGTCCTCGGCCATCAGGATAAGTTCGGCGCGCAGCTCGGTCTCGGACGACCTCAGGGTGTTAGGAATCTGCATGATCGACCTCCATGCCGACCAGGCGGCGCAGTTCGGCGCCGATCCGGTCGGGTGGCAGAACGAGGCTGGATTTCGCGGCGGCGACCGCCGCCAGCGGCATGCTGGCGACCGCGCAGCTCGCCGGCTCCTGGACGATGATCGGCCCGCCCTGCTGGCTCAGCCGGCGGCAGCCTTCCGCGCCGTCGCTGCCCATGCCGGTGAGCAGCACGCCGATCGCCGCGCCCGCCCAGATTTCGGCGGCAGCGCCGAACAGATGGCTGATGGAGGGGCGGAAGCCGCACACCGGCGGGTCGCGGGTGAGCCGCAGCTCGCCGGTCTCGGCGAAGCCGAGCTGCATGTCGTCGGGGGCGAAATAGACATGGCCGGAACGCGCGCGCAGCCCCGTCTTCGCCATCTCCACCGTCAGCGGGCACTCGTCGTTGAGCCAGCTCACGAACGCCTCGACGAAGCCCGGCGAGATGTGCTGGACGACGCAGACCGGCGTGCGCAGATCGTGCGGCAGGTCGCGCAGGATCTGCGCCAGCACGCGTGGCCCGCCGGTGGAGGCGCCCATCACCACCATGCGGTAGCCGGGCGGGCGGGACGGAGCTGGCGCGGGCGCGGGGACGGCCTCGCGTGCCGGCCAGCGCCGCACCACCTCGACCTCGCTCATCGTGCGGATGGTCTCGAACAGCCGGCGCAGCGATCTCTCATGGTCGCGGTGGCCGGGCCCCCAGGGCTTCTCGACGATGGCGAGCGCGCCGGCCTCCAGGCTCTGCATGGAGATGCGCATGTCCGACGGCTCGAAGCTCGCCGTGACGATGATGATGCGGGTCGGGCAGCGCTCCATGATCTGGCGCGTGGCGCGGAACCCGTCCATCACCGGCATGTTGGCGTCCATGAGGATGACGTCGGGGAGGGTCTCGACGGCGGCGGCGACCCCCGCCGCGCCGTCCTCGGCGACGCCCGCGAGCGCGAAGTCGGGCTCCCCGGCCACGACCTGGCTAAGGAACGCGCGCACGGCGGCGGAGTCCTCCACGATCAGGATGCGTATGGGGCGCCTGGACATCAATGCAGTGTCAGCCTCTGGACGATCTCGAGCAGGTGGGTCTGGTCGAAGGCGGATTTGGCGACATAGGCGTTGGCGCCCGCACGCAGGCCCTCCTCCTTGTCCTCGCGGCTTTCAAGCGCGGTGACGAGCACGATCGGCTTCCTCGCCAGCGCCGCCTCGCGCCGGATCTGGCGCGTCAGCTCGAAGCCGTCGAGATTGGGCATGTCGACGTCGGAGATGATCATGTCGATGTCGACCTGGCGCAGCAGGGCGAGCGCCTCGACGCCGTCCGAGGCGAGATGGACCTCGTAGCCGGCGGCCTCGAACAGGCTCTGCTCCATCAGCCGGGTGGTGACGGAATCGTCGACCACCAGCAGCTTGCGGCGCTCGCGTCGCACCGGCGCCGGCCGTGCCGGGCGCGCGCCGTGGTCGAGCGCCAGCGCGCGCAAGAGGTCGGCCGCGCGCAGCACCGGCAGCAGGTCGCCCTCGTCGGCGACCGCCACCGCCAGAACGTGCCGCACCCGCACCAGCGGGGCGGGCAGCGGCTTCAGCAGCAGCGACTGCTCGCTGCCGAGCACGTCGACCAGCAGCGCGCCGCGCTGTTCGCCCGCCTGCAGGATCACCGCGCTCGTCCGCACCACCGGCTCGCCGACGTGGCCGGGCAGGGCCAGCACGTCCGAGAGCGCGGCCGCCGGCAGCACCTCGCCGCGCCATCTCAGCGTCCGGCCGAGGCTGCCGGCCGGCATCGATTCCTCGCCGTGTCGCACCACGCCGAGAACGTTCTCCATCGGCAGCAGGAACGGGTGCCCGCCCGCCTCCACCACCAGCCCGCGGAAGGTGTCGACGCTGGTCGGCACCAGCATGCGCACCGTGGCGCCCTTGCCGGGCATCGAGACCAGCTCGACATGGCCGCCCAGCGCCTCCACCCGGTCGCGCACGATGGCGAGGCCGAGGCCGTGGCCCGACAGGGTGGTGACGACGGTGGCGGTGCTCAGCCCGGCCCGGAAGGCGAGCGCCATCAGCCGGTCCTCCGGCATGGCGGCGAGGTCCTCGGCCGTCTCGATGCGCAGCCGCGCCGCCGATTCCCGCAGCCGGTCCATGTCGATGCCGCGGCCGTCGTCGCTGATCTCGATCGCGATGCGGCGCTCGTCATGGCGCGAGAGCCGCAGCGCGATCTGCGCCGTCTCCGGCTTTCCGGCGGCGCGCCGCTCGGCCACCGGCTCGACGCCGTGGTCGATGGCGTTGCGGGCGAGGTGCACCAGCGGGTCCTTGATGGCGTCGAGGATGCGCCGGTCCAGCACCTCGTTGAAGCCGGCGATGTCGACGTTCGCCTGCTTGCCCTGCTCGGCGGCGATGTCCTCCAGCATGGCGCCCAGCCCCTCGACGACGCTCCAGGCCGGCGAGAGGCGCAGCTCGCGCGCCTGCTCGCCGAGCGCCGAGAGCGAGCCGTCGAAGCGGCGCCGGTCGGCCGCCATCGCCCGGTGCATCTGCCGCAGCCGGCCTTCCATCAGCCTGAGGTCGTGGTCGAGCTGCTCGGGCGAAAGCGAGGCGGGACCGGCCGTGCGCAGGAGGTGGCGGCGCAGGGTGAGCTGCTCGAGCGTGTCCTCCAGCGCGTCGAGCTGCTGGTCGAGCGACTGGCGGTGGGTCAGCAGCTCGCCGACCCCGTGCAACAGCGCGTCGAGCGCGGCGATGTTGGCGCGGGTGGTGGCCGGCGCCGCCGTGGAGGGGGCCGGTGACGTGGCGACAGGTGCCGGTGCGGCCGGCGCGGAGGCTTGCGGAGTGACGGCTTGCGAAGCCGGGGCGGGATCGGCGGGGGGCGCCGCGCTCGTGCCTTCCGGCGCTGTGCCGGGCGGCGTCGCGGCCGTCGGCGTTGCGGCCGTCGGCGTTGCGGTCTGCGGCTGCGGGGCGGGGGCCGGGCTCTGGCGCGTTTCCGCGCTGATCGCGCGCCGCAGTCGTTCGACCGCGCGGCGCAGCTGCATGCCGTCGGTCGGCGCGCCCTCGCGCAGCGCGGTGGAGAGCGTCGTCTCCAGCTTCTGGCACTGGCCCTCTATGTCCTGCCGCGCGACCGAGCGCGCCGCGCCCTTCAGCGTGTGAACGATCTTGAACAGCTGCTCGATGATGGCCGGCCCGGGCTGCTCGGGCGGGGCGGGCCACTCACGCAGCAGGCCGTCCATGCCGTGCAGATGCTCTCCCGCCTCGGTCCGGAAGGCGGCGAGCAGCCTGTCGCGCAGTGCGGCCTGTCGGTCGTTCATTGGGGAGGTTCCCTCGACGAGGCGAAGGCGACCAGGGCGGAAAGCCGGCTCGCGAGGTCGTTCAGGTCGCGCGCCGAGCGCTCGACCTGCCGCGTCGCGGCGACGGTCTGGCTGGTGGACTGCTCGATGTTGCGCATGGCGGCGGCGATCTGGTCCATCCCCGCGCTCTGCTCCTGGCTGGCGGCGGCGATCTGCTGCCCCGCCCGTGCCGCCTCGGTGATGCTGTCGGCGAGCACCCCGATGGTGTTGCCGGACTCGGCCGCGCGCACCGAGCCCACCTCGGCCGCCTTCACCCCCTGCTCGGCGGCGAGCATCGCCGCCTGCGAGGCCTTCTGGATGTCGACCAGAATGCGGCGCACCTGAGCGGTCGCCTGCTTGGACTGGTCCGCCAGCGTCTTGATCTCGCTGGCGACGACGGCAAAGCCGCGGCCGAACTCGCCGGCCTTGGCGGCCTCGATGCTGGCATTGACGGCGAGCAGGTTGGACTGCTCGGCGAGGTCGCCCACCGTGGTGTTGATCTCGGCGATCGCCTCGGCCTGCTCGATGAAGCCGAGGATACGCTGGGCGACCGTCTCCATGCGCTGGCGCGCCTCCTGGCTGCCGGCGATGGTGGCCTCCACGGTGGATCGGCCGGTTTCGGCGACGTCGCTGGCGCGCTGCGCCGCCTGCGCCACCGCGCCGGCCTTCTGCATGGCGAGGGTGCTGGTCTGCTTGACCTCGATCACGCTCGAGGCGGTCTGCTTCACCGCGACCGCCTCCTCGGCGGTGGCCGAGACCTGCTGGCTGGTGGCGACCAGAATCTCCGAGCTCGCGCTCGACAGGTTGGCGGTCGCCTCGCGGATCTCGCTCACCAGCCGCGCCATCGATTCCGTCATGCCGTTCAGGCTGGTGGCGAGCAGGCTGAGCTCGGGATGGTCGCTCACCGGCGCGCGCGCCGACAGGTCGCCCTGGACGATGCGCCGGGCGACGTCGGAATAGTCGCTCACCGCCTGGCGCAGCTCCTGCTGCGTGTCCTGCTCGGAGGCGATGCGCTCGCGCAGCGACAGCGACATCGCATTGATGGCGCGGCCGAGATCGCTGATTTCCCTCGGCCCCTGATCGCCGGCCTTCTGGTCGAGATCGCCGGCGGCGATGGCGTTGGCGGTGCCGCGCAGCCGCTCGATCGGGCGGGCCAGCGCGCCGGCGCCGAAGAACGCCAGCAGCAGGCCGCCACCGGCGCCGATCGCGCCGATCAGCGAGGCGCGGGCATAGGCCTTGTAGAGCACGTCGTCGGCGGTCGTGGCGGGCTCCACCACCCACACCTTCCAGCCCGTGCTCGGCACCGTGGCAAAGCCGCCGATCAGCGGCTTGCCCTCCAGCCCGATGAAGGTGGGGATGGTGCCGGTCGCGTTGTCATTTGCCTGCGGCCAGAAGCCCTGCCCCGTCACCGTCTGGCCGGCGTCGACCAGCTCGTTGCGCGGATAGGCGAGCAGCAGGCCCTCGGCCGTGGCGACGCCGGCATGGCCGGCCCCGTCCTTGCCGACCGGCCGCTTGGCCAGCCGTCCGATCTCGCCGAGGTCGAGCCCGCCCGACACCACCGCGATCACCCGTCCGCCGGCGTCCAGCACCGGCGCGGCGAGCGGGACGATGAGCCGGCCCGTCAGCCGCGAGCGCAGCACCTTGCGGTCGACGAAGGGTTTGCGCGTCTCTATCGTCGTCTTGAACCAGTCGCGGTCGCCGACATTGAGGTCCGCCGCCCGGTCGGCCTCCGAGGCCGCCGCCGCGATCACCCGGCCCGACAGGTCGGCGAGGATGACGCTGCTGGCAAAGCCCGCATAGTTCGACTTCACCCGGGTCAGCGCCTGCTGGTCGACCGCGACGTCCGCTATGCCGCTGGTGGCGAGGGCATCGGAGAGCGTGTCGAGCGCCTGGACGTGCTTGTCGAGATAGCCGCCATAGATCAGCGCCAGCTCCTGCGCGCTCCACTGTCCGCGCAGCAGCGTGTTCTCATAGAGATAGTCGCGGATGTAGAGACCCGCGCCGACGACCACCACCAGCGCCGGTACGGCGGCGATGACGCCGGCGGCGATGATGAGAAGGGCGCGAATGCTGAACCTTGGCATGCTCTCTCCGTCAGGCTATCCGCCCACCTCTTCCTGCACCCGGAACCGGGCGTCCGTGGCCAGCAGGTCGAGGTCGACAATGTTGAGCAGGTCGCCGGCGAGGCCGACGACGAAGGGCGGCAGGCGGCCGGAGGCGTGCATCGCCGCCCCGCCGGCCGAGGGATCGAGGGAGCGCACCTCGTCGAGGAGATCGGCCGCCAGCGCGAAGCGCGTGCCGCCCGCCTCGACCACCAGCAGCAGCGCCGGCGCCTCGGCCTGGACAAGGTCCGGGTCGAGGAACCAGCCGGCCTCGACCACCGGCACCACCTCGCCGCGATTGAGCACGACGCCGCGTATGTGCGGGGGGACGCCGGGAAGCGGCAGCACCGAGCGCGGCCGCACCGCCTCGCGCAGCGCCTCCATGGCGATGGCGATCCGGTCCTCGCCGCGGCGGAAGGCGAGATAGGCCCGCTCATTGCCGGCCGGGGCGGCGGCCGGCCGCGCGGCGAGGCGCGCGGCGCGCCGGCGCAGCAGCTCGGCCTCGTCGCGCCGCCTGCCGTGGAGCGCGTCGGCGAGCCGGGCGAGGCGCTCTTCGGCGGCGCGCCAGTCGACGCCGCCCGTGCTGGCGGCGCGGGATGTGGCCGATGGGCCGTCGGGGTCGAGCGGGGCGTCAGACACGGTCGCGCGTCTCCCCCCGTCGGCCGCTGCCGCGCGGCTCGTTCGCCGGGCCGTTCCCGGCCGGCCGTCCCTGGCCGCGCCGCAGCCGGTGCTGCAGCCCGGCGAGGCGGAGCTGCGCCGAGCCGTCGGCGCCGTCGATATAGAGCGCGCGCTTCAGGCTCTGGAAGGCGCCGTGATGGTCGCCCTCCATCTCCTGCAGCGTCGCCATCAGGTGCACGAGGCCGGAATCGAGCGGCGCCCGCGCCATCGCCAGCGCGCAGAGGCGGCGGGCTTCCGCGAGGCGGCCGGCGGCGATCAGCGCGTCGAGATGGGCGACGAGTTCGTCGCGCGCGAGCGGCGCGGACGACGGGGTGGCCGCCTGGCTCGGCGGCGGCATGGCGGCCGGGCGTTCGGCCGCGCGCGGCATGGGAGCGCCCGCCGGGCGAGTGGCTGGCGCGAGACCGGCCGACGATTTCGCGCGTGGCGGCCGGCGGAACAGCAGCAGTTCCTCGTGGTCGCTCCGCAGCAGCGGGTGGAACAGTTCGGGCGAGGCTTCGGACGGCGCGCTGACCAGCACGCCCTGCGGGGCCAGCCGGCCGGCGAGATGCTCGGTCACCCGCCGCCGCGCCGACGGTTCGAGATGCATCAGCACGTTGCGGCACACGATGATGTCGAAGGCCGGCTTCAGCGTGGTCCAGGGGCCGCTTTCCGGGTCCAGCAGGTCGCCGAGGCCGAACGTCACCAGCGCCCGCAGCGGCGCACCGGCCTCGAACTGGTCGTCCTGCTGCCGGAAGTGGAGCGCCCGCCGCTCGGGCGAGACCTCGCGCAGCGACCAGGTGCGGTAGCGCCCGCGCCGGGCCTCTTCGACCGCGCTCGCGCACAGGTCCGTGCCGATGATGCGGATGTCCCAGTCGGCGAGGTCGGGCAGCCTTTCGGCGAACAGGAGGGCGAGGCCGTACGCCTCCTCGCCGCTGGAGCAGCCCGCGCTCCAGATCGCGACGTCGCGCCGGCCGGTGGCGCGGCGGGCGGCGATCAGCGGGTCGACCACGTGGCGGGCGAGCAGCTCGAACCAGGACAGATGGCGCAGCAGCGAGGATTCGCGGATGGTGATGGCTCGGATCAGGAGCTGCAGCTCCGGCCCGTCGAGCGGCTGGCCGGCGGCCCGCGCCAGCAGTTCCTTCAGCCGGGCCCGGGAGCCGAGCTGCGGTCCAAGCCCGGCGACCAGCCGGTGGGCCAGCTCGTCGTCGCCGAGGCTGGCGCGCAGCAGCCCGAAGCGCGAGACGAAAAGGTCGCGGACCTCGGCCAGCAGCTCGGGATCGACGGAGCGCTCGGGCGTCATTGCGCGAACTCCCGCCGCACCGCGTCGAGCTCCAGCCGCTCCTCGTCGGAGAGGAAGCGGTCGAGATCGGTGATCAGGAGGATGTCGTCGTCGATGACCGCCGCGCCGGCGATGGTCTCGCCGTCGCGCTCCAGCCCGTAGCGGGAGACGTCCGCCGCCGGGACCTCGATCACCGCGGCCACCTCGTCGACGACGATGCCGACCACCTCGTCGCGGGCCTTCGCCAGCACGATGCAATCATCGGCTTCGGACGGACGAGGATCGTATCCGAGCTTGCCGCGCAATCCGTATATGGCGACGAACCGCCCGCCATGGATCATGCCGCCCGCGACGTTGGGCACCGGCCGCGGCAGGGGCAGCGTCTCGACCATCGCCTCGACGCGCAGAACCTTCTCGAGCGGCAGCGCCATCCGCACCTGATCGATCTTGAACGGCAGTAAAAGCAACGGCGATGCTCCTGAGAGTACCGGGACGTCACTCTACGCCAATGATTTAACAATTCAAATAAGATAGAAATATATTTGGAATATTTGGTTTCGAGAACCTGATTCCGCGATCGCCCAATCAACCGCCTGCCGCTGTAAATACCGCCCCCGCCGCAACTCGCTTGCACGACAACGAACGGGTTGCACGGCACTGCACCATCCCCACCGTGATTGCTGGCGTCCGGTGCCGGAAAACGGTGCAGATGCTTGAAAAAAGAAAAACCCCGGAGCGTTAGCTCCGGGGTTCCTCTAGGTCCGAACGTCCGACTGCTGAGCAGTCCTGCGTATTCAGATCGAGCTGCTGATCCACTGCAGCATCTTTGCCTTCGGCGCTGCACCAACCTGCCGCGAGGCAAGCTGGCCGTCCTTGAACAGGAGCAGCGTCGGGATCGACATGATGCCGTACTTGGAAGCCGTGGCGGGATTCTCGTCCACGTTGAGCTTCACGATCTTCAGCTTGTCGCCCAGCTCGCCGGCGACCTCGTCGAGCACCGGGGCGACCATGCGGCACGGGCCGCACCATTCCGCCCAGAAATCGACCAGTACCGGACCGGAGGACTTGATCACGTCGGACTCGAAGCTCTGGTCCGACACCTTTTCGACGCCCATGGCGACACCTCACATTCCTGAGAATTCAGCAGAAGTTGAGCAGAAGGTAGGAAGGCGGCCCCGGCCGCGTCAAGGCACCGTCACGCCGACGTGACGCTCTCCACCGCTCGTTCCAGCAGGGCGGCGTCCGGCCGGAGCACCAGCGGGGCGGCGGTATAGACCAGCAGGGCTGCGATCTCCTTGTCGGGAAAGAGCTTTCCGAGCAGACGCACATAGAGCCCGAGCTGGCGCAGCTGCGCTGGCGGGATCGCCGCCGGCTGCCGCGGCACCTGCCGGTCGGTCTTGAAATCGGCGATCACCACCCGCCCGCCGTCGAGGCGCAGGCGATCGATTCGCCCCGACACCGGCGTGCCGTCGTCGAGCGTTCCGACGAGCGGCACCTCCGCGCGCCCCTCGAGGGCGAACAGCGCCGCGAGCTCCGGCAGCGCGAGCACGCCGAGCGCCTCGCCGAGCAGCGCCTCGCGCTCGGCCTCCGTCATCGCCGACGCGGCCGCGAGGAAGCGCCGGCCGGCCTCCGCCCGCTGCGCCGGCGGTATCGGGCCGAGCGCGGCCAGCAGCCGGTGAATAAGCTCGCCCCGCCGCCGGCCCGCCTCCTCGCCCGCTCTCCCGCCCGTCTCCGACCCCGCGACCGGCAGCGCCGGCGCGGAGGGACGCAGAGGCTGCGTGCGCGGCGGGCCCGCCACCGGCCGCATCAGGGCGTCGGCGAGGCGGCGCTCGGCGTCGTCGGTCGCCAGCGCCGGTGCCGGGAGCGCGCCCGCGGCGGCCGGCTCGTCGGCGGCGCGCGGGCGCCAGTGCAGCACCGTGCCGTCGAAGCCGGTGGCGGCGCGCCCGACCGCTTCGGCCTCGAGGGCGCCGCGCACCAGCGCGTACCAGCAATCCTCCGGCCGGGATTTCAGCCCGTCCGCCCCGCACAGCACCAGCGCGCTCTCGGCCCGGGTGAGCGCGACATAGAGCAGGCGGCGATATTCGTCCTTCGTCGCCTCGTCGGCCCGCTGGCGGTGCTCGGCCATGGCGGGGGTGTCGAGCGTCTTGGCGCGCAGATGGAGCGCGAGCCGGCGCCCGTTCCGCTCGAAGCGCAGCAGGCCGGAAGGGCGCCGCGTCGAGGGGCCGCTGGTGGTGTCGGCGAGGATGACATAGGGCGCCTCCAGCCCCTTGGCGCCATGCACCGTCATCACCCGCACCTGGTCGCGCCCGTCCTCCATGTCGCGCTTGGCCTGCGCCTCGCCGCGCCGCAGGAAGGCGAGGAAACCGGGCAGCGAGGCGGGCTCGATGTTCTCATAGGCGCGCGCCAGCGCCAGCACCTCGTCGAGCGCGTCGGCCGCCTCCGGCCCGAGCCGCGCCAGCATGGCGGCGCGCCCGCGCTCGCGTCCGAGCACCCGGGCGAGGAAGTCGAAGGGGCGAAGGCGCATCGCCTCGGGGCGCAGCCGGTCGAGCCGCTCGACCGCCGCGCGCCATTTCGGCTTCTCGTCCGCGCGCGCCCGGAGCGCGTCCTCCAGCAGGCCGGTGCGGCCCGGCGCGAGCTCCATCAGGTCGTGATCGTCGAAGCCGAACAGCGGGCTCTTGAGCGCGCTTGCCAGCGCCAGCTCGTCCTCGCGCATGAGCAGCGCGTCGGCGAGCGCCATCAGGTCGAGCACGGCGATGTGCTCGGCCACCACCAGCCGGTCGGCGCCGGCGACCGCGACCCCGGCCCGCTTCAGCTCGCAGATGATCGCCTCGAACAGCCCGTCGCGCCGGCGCACCAGGATGAGGAAGTCGCCCGGGCGGGCGGGGCGCGTGCCCTCGCGGCCGGTCAGCGGGAAGCCCTGCCCGATCCGGGCCGCGATATGGGCGGCGATCTTCGCCGCCAGCCGTCCTTTCGGGTCGTCGGTCGGCGGGGCGTCGAGCGGACGCTGCCAGCCATCCTCGCCGGCGCGCGGCTCCGGCTGTTCGGTATCCCAGATCTCGACCAGCGCGGGCAGCGCGCCGCGGATCGGCTCGTGCACCGGGCGCACATTCTCGGCCGAGAGGCCGTGATGGACCTCCGGCGCGGTGAACACGGCGTCGACCGCGTCCAGTATGCCCGGCGCGGAGCGGAAGGAGTGGCGCAGCTTCACATGCTCGAAGCGCCCCGGCGCCGCCAGCCCCGCGAGCTCCCGGCGCACCTCGTCGAAGCGGCGCGGATCGGCGCCCTGGAAGGAGAAGATCGACTGCTTCTCGTCGCCGACCACGAACAGGCTGCGCGCCGGGTCGGGTGGCACGTCGCGCGCGCCGGCGCCGGCGAAGAACTCGGCCACCAGCGGGCGGATCACCTCCCACTGCTCGGGGCTGGTGTCCTGCGCCTCGTCGAGCAGCACGTGGTCGATGCCCTGGTCGAGCTTGTAGTGCACCCAGGCCGAGGCGCCCGAGCCGAGCAGGCGGCGCGCCGCGTCGATCAGGTCGGCGAAGTCGAGCACGCCGCGCGCCGCCTTGGCGCCGGTATAGCGCCGCGCCGCCTCGCGCCCGAGCAGCAGCGCGGCGCGGCTGCGCTCGAAGGCGCGCGCGGCGGCGAGCATCGCGCCGAGCGGGGCCAGCCGGTCGCGCTCGGCGAGGAGCTGGGGATAGCGCTCGCGGATCTCCGCCTTGCCGAACTGCATGTCGGCATAGGCGCTGCCATCCTCCTTCAGAAACACGCCGGCATAGGTGTCGGCGACGCTGTCCTCCGGCGCGCGGGCGGCGGCGAGCAGGGCATGGCCGCGCCGGGCACAGTTGCCGCCCTCGATCACCAGCGCCTCGCCGAGCCCGATCCAGGCGCCGCGGGCGATCGTCGCCTCGTCGACGATGCGCCGCTCGATCTCGCGCGAGGCGAGCGGGCGCTCGAGGCCGACGGCGGCGGCGAGGTCGGCCTCGCTCGCCTCCAGCGCGCCGGGATCGTCGACGAGGTCGGCGAGCATCTGGCCGATGCCCTCGTCCGAGGCCTCGCCGGCAATCAGCGCCAGCGCCTGCCCGAGCGCGCTTTCCGGCCGGCCGGCGGCTTCCAGCACCACCTCGGCCCGCACCCGGGCCAGCAGTTCCATGCGGGTCGCGTCCTCCAGCTCGCCGAAGCCGGCCGGCACTCCCGCCTCGAACGGGAAGGCGTGCAGCAGCGCGCCGCAGAAGGCGTGGATGGTCTGGATCTTGAGGCCGCCCGGCGTTTCCAGAGCCAGCGCGAACAGGCGGCGCGCGCGGGCGCGGCGCGCGGGGCCCGGGGCGCCGCCATCCGCCGCCATGATCGCCGCGTCGAGCGCGGCATCGTCGAGCGTCACCCAGCTTCGCAGCTCGCCGAGCACGCGGTTGGCCATGTTGGCCGCCGCCGCCTTGGTATAGGTGAGGCACAGGATGCGGCTGGGCGCGACGCCGCGCATCAGCAGCCGGATCACCCGCCGCGCCAGCACATGGGTCTTGCCCGAGCCGGCATTGGCCGACACCCAGGCCGAGATGGCGGGGTCCGAGGCGCGGGACTGCAGCTCGGTCGCCGCGCGCAGGGCAGCGCTGTCGGGAAGGGTGCTCACGCTTCGCCCTCCGGTCCGGTCGACCATTCGCGGATGCGCGCGAGGTGGTCGTAATCGCCATAGCGGCCGCGGAACATCGGGCTGTGCAGCGAGACATAGCCGCGTGAGGGGTTCTCGAAGGTCAGCACCAGTTTCTCGAGCTGCTCGCGCGCCTCCTTCGCCAGCTCGGCGGCGGTGGTCTCCTTCACAACGGCCGAGCCCTCCTTCAGCTCGCGCGTGCCCAGATGCACGTAGACCAGCGCCGCCGCCTCCTCGGCGGCGACGTCGCGGAACCCGCCCGCCGCCGCCATGGCGGCCTCCAGCGGGAGCTGGGGCGAGAGGCCGGACTTCACCTGCTTCGGGCTCGGCACGCCGCCGGTCTTGAAGTCGACGATGGCGAGGCCACCCGCGCGCAGCTCCTCGATGCGGTCGGCCTTGCCGGTGAGGCGGAACCGCCCGCCTGCCAGCACCATGGCGCCGCCGGTCTCGGCATGGACGCGCGCCAGCGTCGGTCGGCGCGTGCGCTCCCAGGCGATGTAGCGCCCGACGAGGCGCTCGAAGCGCGCCCACCACAGCGCATGCTCGGCCGGGAAGGTCTCGAGCGAGGCGAAGGCTTCCCGGCCGAAGGCGGCGAGCCGGGCCTCGGCATCGTCCGGCAGCTCGCGCGGGAAGGCGCGGGCGAAGCGGCCGAGCGCCTCGTGGATCGCGGTGCCGCGCTCGGCGGCGTTCGGCTCCTGGTCGAGCGGGTCGAGCGGGCGCAGCCTGAGCACGTGGCGCGCATAGATCGTGTAGGGATCGCGCAGCCACGCCTCGATCTCGGTGACGCTGAGCTGCGTCGGGCGCAGCTCGACCTTCGGCTGCGGCGCGGGGCGGGTGAGGCGCGGGGCGGGCGGATCGGCGTCGATCAGCTCTGCGAGACGGCGGAAACGGTCGCCGCGTGCCAGCGCCGCCTGCCAGCGCGCCGGCCCGCTGACGGCGGCGAGGCGCTGGAGAAAACGCGAGGGCACGGTCGGCGCGCCGCCGAGCTTGCGCGGGCGCGACAGCACCAGCTCGCGGGCGCCGCACCCCTGCGCGAAGTCGTGGGCGGAAAGGCCGATCCGGCGCTCGGGTGCCTCCAGCCCCAGCGCGGCGCGCATCGGCCGGCTCAGCCACGGGTCGGTCCGCACCGAGGCGGGCCAGGTCTCCTCGACCAGCCCGGCCAGAACGACGCGGTCGACCGCCACCAGGCGCGCCTCAAGCGGCCCGAGGATGCGCAGCCGCGCCTCGGGCTCGATCGGCGGGCGCACCGGGCGGTCGGCGAGCAGCAGCGGCAGGGCGGCGGCGTAATGGGCGAGCGTCATGGCGCCGGCCTCGGAAGCGGCCTCGCCCATTTCCGCGAACACCCGCGCGAGCTCGGCGCGGGCGATCTCCTCCGCCTCGTCGCCGGCCTCTTCCTCCGGTTCTTCCCCCGCGCGCCAGCTCGCCATGATGGCCTCGCCATGGGCGGCGGCGAGGTCGGCGAAGGGGTGCTCGCCTTTCGCCAGCGCCAGCAGCGGGGAGAGCGCCGCGGCGATGCGGGCGGCGAGGTCGGCGGCGCGGGCGCGGGTCGCCTCGTCGATGCTCGCGCGCGGGTCGCTGCGATAGTGGAGTGCCGGGTCGAAGGCGGCGACGGCGTCGACCAGCCCCTGCGCCCCGGGAGCGGGCCGCGGGCCACGCAGCACCATCAGCTCCAGCGCGTCCGCCGCCGCGCCGAGCGTCTCGCGCGCCAGCCCGAAGCGCGCGAGGCCGTGGCGCAGCAGCGCCACCAGCGGCACCGGCGCCAGCGCTTCGGCGCAGACATCGGCGACGAGGCGGGCGAACCGGCCGGGGGCGCTCTCGGACAGCGGCTCGCCGGCGGAATCGTCGATCCTCACGCCGAAGCGCAGCAACTCGGCGGCGACGCGGCGGGCGAGGTCGCGGTCCGGGGTGATGAGCGCGGCGGTGCCTTCGGGCGCGAGCAGCGTCTCGCGCAGCGCGACCGCGATCGACAGCGCCTCCTCGCGGGCGTCGTCCGCCTCGATCACGGCGACACCGGCCAGCGCGGCCTCGATCGCCTCGGCCGGCAGCCGCTCGCCGAGACTGGCCCAGGCATCGGTGGAATCGACCGGGCGCAGCGCCTCCGACAGCAGCGCCTCGCGCCCGTGCGGGGCGGGCGGCGCGAGGGCGACCACGGCCTCGCGCCCGACGCCCATCTGCTGGCGCATCAGCAGGGCGAGGCCGTATTGGGGATGGCTCGGCGCGGGCGAGGCCTCGTCGGTCAGCGAGGCCCAGGAGGCCTCGTCCAGCACCGGGTCGAGGCCGGGCAGCACAACGCAGCCCTGCGGCAGCCGCACCACCACGCCGAGCAGCCGCGCGGTGGCGGGCATGGAGCCGGTCGAGCCGGCGGCGATCACCGGGCCGTTCGCCTGCCCCGCCGCCAGACGCGCGGCCTCGGCGGCGATCAGCCGGTCGCGCCGGACCGCGCCGTCGACGCGGTTCAGCTCGGCGAGCCGGGCCGGCCAGAAGGCGCGGGCGATGGTGAGGAAGTCGAGCGCCATGTCCCAGTAGAGGTCGTGCTCTCCCGGCACCAGCCGGTCGAGCCGCTCCCACGGCACCTGCTGGGCCGCCATCTCGTCGATAAGGTGGGCGAGCGCGTCGGCGAGCGCGATCTCCGCGCCCGGCCCGCTCGCCACTGCCAGCCGGCCGTCGCCGGCGCGCAGCAGCGCCCGCCATCTGCCGATGAGATGGGCGAGCGCCAGCCGGCGGGTCATCGCCGGCACCGCGTCGGGCGGATCGACGAAGCTGTCGGCGAAGGCGAGCGCGTCCTCGTCCACGTCGCCGACCGGCACGATGCGCGGCAGCAGCGCGACGCCCGAGGGCGCGCGCTGGCGCAGGGCCTCGGCGAACAGCCGGCCGGCGCGGCGGGTTGGTAGGAACACGGTGGCGGAGGCGAGCGCGAACGGGTCGGCGCGCGGCGCGAAGCCCTCGATCAGCCGGCCGTCGAGCAGCGCGTCGGCCAGCGTGTCGAGGAACGGCACCGAGGCGGGAATGGTGAAGAGGCGCGGCTCCGCACGGCGCAGGTCGCCGCTCATATCAGCGTTCATGCCGGCGCGCCCGGAGGTCGCGCGCGGCAGGACCGGCCCGTGAGGCGCCGGTCAGTCCTTCGAGCGCTGTATCGTCGCCTCGGCTTCACTGATGGCATCGACAGTGCCGACATGCATCCATAGCCCTTCCATGCGCAGGCCGAACAGCCGCCCGGCCGCGGCGGCACGGGTGAACAGCCGGACCAGCGAGAACGCGCCCTCCGGTGCGCCCTCGAACAGGCGGGGCGAGAGCACGGCGGCGCCAGCATAGACGAAGGGAGCGATCTCGCGCTCGGCGCGCGGCTCCAGCCGTCCCTCGCTGGTCATGAGGAAATCGCCCCGCCCGTCATAGCCGATCGAGGAGGAGGTGGCGGCCAGCAGCAGCCGCGCATCCATCCGCTCCGGGTCGAAGCCGGCGGCGAGGTTCGACAGGTTCGGGCAGATCCCCTCAATCCATATGGTGTCGGCGTTGATCGAGAAGAAGGGGGCCTCGCCCAGCAGCGGCAGCGCCCGGCGGATGCCGCCGCCGGTCTCGAGCAGCTCGCCGCGCTCGTCGGAGAAGACGATGCGGGGCTGCGTGCGCCCCGCCAGATGGCGCTCCAGCATGTCGGCGTAATGGTGGAGATTGACCACCGCGGTCTCGACGCCCGCATCCGCGAGTCTGTCGAGCACGTGGTCGATCAGCGGCCGGCCGCTGACCTCGACCATCGGCTTGGGCATGCGGTCGGTCAGCGGACGCATGCGCGTGCCGAGGCCGGCCGCGAGTACCATGGCGGAGCGGATGGAGGTCATGAACGGGTCGGAGCGCTCGACGATTCGGAAGGGTGCCCGGCGGATATATCCGATTTTGCCGTCGCATTCGCCTCGGCCAATGCCGTTTCGTCGCCGCGGGGAGCGGCAGCCGGGACGCCCGCCGGTGGCGGCACCGGGCGCGGCCAGGCCGAGCCCTCCGGCGCGGGGACGTAGGAATCGTACCAGTCCTTCAGCGCGGCGAGGTCGGTGAAGGCGAGGTCGCGCTGGAGATAGCTCCAGATGCGCGGCAGGTGGCGGAGATAGCCGGGCTTGCCGTCGCGCCGGTCGAGCCGGGCGAAGATGCCGAGGATCTTGGTCGCGCGCTGCGCGGCCATCACCGCATAGGACGCCGCGAAGCCGCGCATGTCGAAGCCGGGGTCGCCATGGCGGCGCGCCTTCACGTAGCGCCCGAGCAGGGTGAGCTCCAGCTCCTCGGAGACGTCGACGCGCGCGTCCTGCGCCAGCGAGGCGAGGTCGTAGGCGGGCGGGCCCATCACCGCGTCCTGGAAGTCGAGCAGGCCGAGCCGGGCGAGGCCGTCGCGCTCGGGCAGCCACATCAGGTTCGGCGAATGGTAGTCGCGCAGCACCCAGACCGGGCGCTGCGCCACCGACGGCGCCAGGGCGGCGCTCCAGAGCCGCCGGAACTCGCCACGCGCGGCGTCCGAGGGCGGGCGCGTGCCGAGATGCGGCAGGTACCAGTCGAGCATCAGCTCGACCTCGATCAGCAGCGCCTCGATGTCGTAGGCCGGCAGGCGGTGCTCGATCTCCGGCGCCACGGTCAGCGTCGCCGGCAGGTCGAGCCCGTGCAGCGCCGCGAGCACGTCGGCGGCCAGCTCGTAGCGCTCGGTCAGCGGCGAGGGCGGCGTGCCGGCGACCACGCCCTCGTCGCCGAGGTCCTCGATGATGAGCAGCCCGGCATCGAGGTCGGCGGCGTAAAGGGCGGGTGCGGAAAATCCCCGCGCCTTCAGCGCCCGCGCCATGGCGACGAACGGCTTCACGTCCTCGGCGAGATGGGCGATGGCGCTGTAGGGCCGGCCGCCCCGCACCGGCGGTCCGTCTGGCCGGCGCGGCGCGTTCATCAGCACCGCGTCGCGCTTGCCGCCGGTCAGGCGCTCATAGCTGCGGGTGGAGGCATCGCCCTGCAGGTGGCGCCGCTGGGCCGGGCCGAAGCCCGACTGGTCGATCAGCGAGCGGATCGCCCGCATGCGCTGCAGCGCGCCGGCGAGCCGGCCATGGCCCAGCAGCCGCACCCGGCGCAGCGTCGGCGGCGCGTCCGGCACCAGCGCCATGCGCACCTCCAGCCGGTCCGGCACCTGCAGCGCCGCCCCGGCGCGCTCGGGCCACTCGACCAGCGCGATGGCGCCATCGGTCTGCTCGTCCCAGCCGAGCTCGTCGAGTTCGAGCGCGTCGCCCAGCCGGTAGAAATCGGCGTGTACCACCCGGTGGCGGGGCAGGTCATAGCCCTGCATCAGGGTGAAGGTCGGGCTCGGCACCTCGAGCTCGGGGTCCTCGGCCAGTTCGCGCAGCAGCGCCCGCGCCAGGGTGGACTTGCCTGCCCCGAGGTCGCCGCTCAGCAGCACCAGGTCGCCGGGCTGCAGCATGGCGGCGAGGTCCATGGCGAGGCGGCCGGTGGCCTTCTCGTCCGGAAGGACGACGTCCCAATGGGCGGTGGCCGGCTGTCCCTGATAGGTGCGGGGCTCGACCATCGTGACTACTCCGCCGCTGCCCGGCCCGCCCCGGCGGCCGGAAAGATGCAGGTGACGAGCGTTCCCCCGCCGGGCGCGGGGGCGATGGCGACGCTGCCGCCGTGCAGCGCCATCAGCGCGCGCACGATCGACAGGCCGAGGCCGACGCCGCGATGGCGCGAGCCGGCGGTGTGGCTCTCGAAGCGGTCGAATACGCGCTCGCCGATCTCGGGCGGGATGCCGGGGCCGAGGTCGCGCACGCGGAACATCACCTCGCCGTCGCGGCGCTCGGCCGAGAGCGTGACTGTGGAGCCTTCCGGCGCGAAGCCGACGGCGTTGGAGAGCAGGTTGTAGAGGATCTGGCGCACGCGCTTGGCATCGGCGCGGAAGGTGCCGGCGGCATTGCCGGGCTCGATGGCGAGCCTTAGCCCGCCCTCGGCGAGGCGGTCGCGCACGCCCTCGGCGGCCGCCTGCATGGCGGTGCGCACGTCGACGTCGCCGAGCTCCAGCGCCACCGTGCCGGCGTCGATGGTGGCGAGGTCGAGGATGTCGTTGATGATGGCGAGCAGCGCCGCGCTGGATTCGGTGATGTGCGTCACATAGGCCCGCTGCTTGGTGTTGAGCGGGCCGATGGCGACGTCGTCGAGAAGCTGGGCGAAGCCGATGATGGTGGTGAGCGGCGAGCGCAGCTCGTAGGAGACGTGGCTGACGAAGCTGCTCTTCAGGTGGTCGGCGGCGACCAGCGCCTCGTTGCGGTCCACCAGCGCGCGCTCGACATGGACGCTGTCGGTCACGTCGCGCAGCGTCACCAGCGTGCCGCCGTCCGGCAGCGGCTGGGTGGAGCCGTCGAACACGCTGCCGTCGGTGCGCTCCAGCCGGAACTCGGTCGGCACGCGTGCCTCGATGCCGGTGACGGCGGCGCGCAGGCGCGTCCACACCACGCTGTCGGCGGTGAGCGGGTCGCAGGCCTCGGCGACGAGGTCGATATGCGGCTGGCGCTTCAGCACGGCCGGCTCCAGCTTCCACATCCGCGCGAAGGCGGAATTGCTGAGCCCGAGCCGCCCGTCGCTGCCGAACACCGCGACCGCCTCGGCGAGCGCGTCCAGCGTCTCGCTCTGGATGCGGGTGAGCGAGTTGAAGCGGCTCTCCAGCGCCAGCCGCTCGGTGACCTCGTCGAACAGATAGGTCACGCCGCCTTCGGGATTGGGGGCGGTGACCACGCGCAGCGTGCGCCCGCCGGGCAGGTGCCACCAGTGCTCGCGCGGCTCCAGCGAGCGGTAGGCGGCGTGGAGCTCGTCGCGCCAGACGCGGAAATCGGCCTGCTCGGGCAGGCGCCGGGCGGCGCGCAGGCGATCGAGCGTGGCGGTGTCGGTCGGGCGCTCGTCGAGGAAGGCGGGGTCGAGCTCGAACAGGCTGGCATAGGCGGCGTTGTGGAACACCAGCCGCTGGTCGGCGCCGAAGATGGCGACCGCTGTGGCGAGCTGGTCGAGCGTGCGCCGGTGCGCGCCGATGACGTGGGCGAGCTCGACCCGCACCGCCTCGGCCTCGGTGGCGTCGAGTGCGATGCCGGCGGTGCCCTCAGTGGTGCTCACCTCCTGCACGTCGAGCACGCGGCGCGACCCGGCGACCACCACCGGCAGGCGGGCGGCGAAGGGCTTGCCCTCGGAGCGGGCCTGGGCGGCCTGGTCGCGGCCGGTCTTGTCGAGCAGGGCGAGGTCGCGCGCCACCGCGTCCGCTCCGTCGCGGGCCTCGACCGCATGGGCATAGGCGCGGTTGGCCCAGAGCAGCCGGCCGGCCGCGTCGCCGACCCAGGCCGGGACGGCCAGCGCGTCGAGCAGGGCACGCACGGCCGAGCTTTCCGCGTCGAGCGCGCGATAGCCCTCGTGCAGGCGGGCATAGTCGAGCCGCACACCGGTGATGTCGCGCAGCCGCAGGATCACCGCCGAGCCGACCGGGCGCCCGTCCGCCTCGACATGGCGGTCGTCCTGGGTGGCGAGGGTGGTGGCGAAGGGCGCGCCGCGCCGGCGCAGCAGGTCGATCGCGCTCTCGATCTCGCGCGCCGAGGAGGGCGCCAGCCAGGCGCCGAAGGCGAGGATGCGGCCGGGCGCGGCGACGCCGGTGAAGGCGGGCGTGTTGCCGATGATTTCCGGCTCCGCCGCCGGGTCGCGCCAGACCACGACGATCTGCGGCTCGGCGAGCAGCAGCGCGCGCGCCTCCTCGATCTGCGCCTCGAGCCGCGAGATCTCCCCGAAGGCGAAGGTCTCGCGCTCCAGCGCCTGGCGGCGGAAGCGCACATGGACGATGGCGGTGGTGGTGGCGAAGGCGATGAGGCCCAGAACCAGCGCGAGGCCGATCAGCACGTCCGGCCCGAGCGCGGCGAGCGGGGCGAACAGGGAGTGACCGGCCGATGGGGCGGTGGCGGTCTGTGCGGCCGCGCCCGAGAGGCCTGCCGCCCACAGCGTGGCGGCGCTCAGGGTCGAGGTAACGAGGGAAAGGGCGGATGCCGAGCGACGACGCCGGGTGCGGGGGCCGGACGTCCGGTTTCCTCCCGCCACCTCAATGGCTGCGCCGCTGCCGGCCGGCTGCGCCATCCGCGCCTGTCCCCCCTTGCCGACGTTTCGCCCCGGCCGGCCGCGCGCACGGCGCGGTCCGAATCACCCGAACTTTACCGGAGCGGGAGTCCCGCTAGAAGGGCACCGGCGTCGAAGAGCCGGCGAGGAGTCACAGACCTTCGAAAAGAGCGGTCGACAGGTACCGTTCGGCGAAGGAGGGGATGATGACGACGATCGTCTTGCCCTCGTTCTCCGGCCGGGCGCCGACCTCCAGCGCCGCCGCCAGCGCGGCCCCGGAGGAGATGCCCACCGGGATGCCGTCGAGCCGGGCGACGGCGCGGGCGGTTTCGAAGGCGGTCTGGTTGCCGACCGTCACCACCTCGTCGATCACCGAGCGGTCGAGCACGTCCGGCACGAAACCGGCGCCGATGCCCTGGATCTTGTGCGGGCCGGGCTGGCCGCCGGACAGGACCGGGCTGTCCTCCGGCTCGACCGCGACCATGGTGAGGCCCGGCTTGCGCGGCTTCAGCACCTGGCCGATGCCGGTGATGGTGCCGCCGGTGCCGATGCCGGAGACGACGATATCCACCGCGCCGTCGGTGTCGTTCCAGATCTCCTCCGCCGTGGTGCGGCGGTGGACGGCCGGGTTGGCCGGGTTGCGGAACTGCTGGGGAATGATGGCGTCGGGCAGCTCGGCGACCAGTTCCTCGGCCTTGGCGACCGCGCCGCGCATGCCCTGGGCGGCCGGGGTCAGCACCAGCTCGGCGCCGAGCAGGGCTAGCATCTTGCGCCGTTCCACCGACATCGATTCCGGCATCACCAGGATCAGCCGGTAGCCGCGGGCGGCGGCGACGAAGGCGAGCGCGATGCCGGTATTGCCCGAGGTCGGCTCGACCAGCACCGTACCGGGCTTGATGAGGCCAGCCTCCTCCAGCGCGTCGATCATGGACACGCCGATGCGGTCCTTGACGCTGGAGAGCGGGTTGAAGAATTCGAGCTTGGCGAGGATGCGGGCCTTGATCCCGCGCTCGGCGGGAAGCCGCTTCACCTCGACCAGCGGGGTGTCGCCGACGGTTTCGGTGATCGAGCTGTAGACGCGGCCCCGGCCGGGCTTCGCGGCAACGGGGGGCTGGTGCAGGGTGGCTTCGGCCATGGGTGCCTCCTCAGGGCTCGATGCCGAGGCGGCTCTGCGCCCCGGGCGCACGTCCGGCGCATCGAGATCGGCCCGGTGCTACCATATTCACGAAATAATGTCGAGGAACGACATAATATACAAAATTATATGGTGAAATCGATACCTTCGGGCAATCCCCGGCGCAGCGTGTTCTGCGCGGCGGCGCGGCACAGAGTCTCGATCGTGATCTCGTCGAGCGCGTTCTCGAAGGCGCGCTCCGCCTCCGCCACGGCGGGCTGCACGATGTCGATGACGATCGGCGGGAACGCGGCCATGGCCTCGCCCGCCTCGGCCTCGACCACCCGCACCACTTCGGCCACGGTGATGCGCCGGCGCTCGCGCGCGAGCTCATAGCCGCCGCGCGGGCCGCGCACGCCCTTCAGCACGCCCGCATGCACGAGCGACTGCAGCACCGGCTCGAGATGGCGCGGGGGAAGCTGGTGACGGGCCGCCAGCGCCTTCGCGGCCACCGGCGCGCCGCGCGCGTGAAGCGCGACGTCGACCACGGCGGCGATGGCGAGCAGGCTTTTGTCGGATAAGCGCGGCATGGCCTCTCGCTAACGTGATATTGTCCCGCCGTCGAGCCCCGTTGAACCGAATCCACCGCTGCCGCGTGTTGTTTCGGTTAATCCCCCGGCCTCGATGAGCTGAATGCGCGTCACCGGCGCCACCACCATCTGCGCGATGCGCTGGCCGCGCTCCAGGATCACCGGCGCCTCGCCGAGATTGACCAGCAGCACCTTCACCTCGCCGCGATAGTCGGAATCGACCGTGCCGGGCGCGTTGAGGACGGTGAGCCCCTGCTTCAGCGCGAGGCCCGAGCGCGGCCGGATCTGCGCCTCGTAGCCCTCCGGCAGCGCGAGGCACAGCCCGGTCGGCACGGCGGCGCGGGCGCGCGGGGCGAGCACCAGCGGCTCCTCTGCCGGCAGGGCGGCGAGAAGGTCGAGCCCGGCCGCGCCGTCGGTGGCGTAGGCGGGCAGCGGCAGGCCGGCGGCGTGGGGCAGGACGGTGACGGGAACGGGAACGCTCACGAGGCGGCCTCCATCGGCCCGAGCGCGGCGGCGACCCGCGCCACGAGCCGGCCGGCGACGTCGGCCTTGGAGGCGCGCGGCCAGTGCTCGACGCCCTCGGCGGTGATGAGGTGGACCGCGTTCTCATCGCCGCCCATCACCCCGCCCTCGATGCCGCTGCGGCGCGACACGTCATTGGCGACGATCCAGTCGCAGCCCTTGCGCGCGCGTTTCGCCTGCGCATAAGCGACCACGTCCTGCGTCTCCGCCGCGAAGCCGACGACGAGGCGCGGCCGGCGGTTCGACAGATGCGCCACCGTGGCGAGGATGTCGGGATTCTCGGCCAGCGCCAGCGCGGGGATCGCCTTGCCGTCCTTCTTCATCTTCTCGTCCGCCTCGCTCGCGGTGCGCCAGTCGGCCACCGCGGCGGCGAAGATGGCGGCGTCCGCCGGCAGCGCCGCCTCCACCGCCGCCAGCATCTCGCGCGCGGTCTCGACATGGCGCACCGCCACGCCCTGCGGGTCGGGCAGGTTCACCGGGCCGGAGACGAGCGTGACCTGCGCGCCCGCCCGCGCGGCGGCGGCGGCGATGGCGTGGCCCTGCTTGCCGGAGGACCGGTTGGCGATGTAGCGCACCGGGTCGATCGGCTCGTGGGTCGGGCCGGAGGTGATGAGCACGTGCCGCCCGGCGAGCGGGCCGGCGGGCGCGAGCGCCTGCTCGGCCGCGGCGACGATCTCGAGCGGCTCGGCCATGCGCCCGGCGCCCTCCTCGCCGCGCTCGGCCATGGCGCCGGCATTCGGCCCGACGAAGGCGATGCCATCGGCGACGAGCCGGGCGACGTTGCGCCGGGTGGCGGCATGGGCCCACATCAGCGGGTTCATCGCCGGGGCGACGAGCACCCTCTTGTCGCTGGCGAGCAGCACGGCGGAAGCGAGGTCGTCGGCGAGGCCGTGCACCATCTTCGCCATCAGGTCGGCGGTGGCCGGCGCGACGATGACGAGGTCCGCCTCGCGCGAGAGCCGGATATGGCCGACATCCTGCTCGTCCTCGCGGTCGAACAGCTCGGTGAACACCCGGTCATGGGCGAGCGCGCCGGCGGCAAGCGGGGTGACGAAGTGCTGCGCCGCCGCGGTCATGACCACGCGCACGCCCGCGCCGCGTTCCTTCAGCCGGCGGATCAGGTCGAGGCTCTTATAGGCGGCGATGCCGCCGCCGATGATGAGCAGGATGCGCTTGTCCGCGAGCATGGTCCTTCCATCTTCCGCGCCCTGGCAGCGTCGATGCCGCCGCCGGCGCCGTCACGTCAGCAGGTTGAACGCGAGCAGTACCACGATGACCCAGAGTGCGATGCTCATCCAGCGATTGCCGCGCCCCTCGGCGCGCCCGATCGCCTCCGTGGTTTCCGGCGCGAGGGTGAGCCCGTGCCGCGTCGCGGCATCGAGCTGGTCGGCGATGCGCTGGCCCTGGGCGATGAGGTCCGGCAGCGACTGCAGCGAGCGGCCGATCGCGCTGACGCCGTGGGCGACCTCCTCGATCCGCCCGACCGGGCCGAGATTGCGCTCGATCCAGTTCCGCACCACTGGCTCGGAGGTCTTCCACATGTCGAGCTGCGGGTCGAGCGAGCGGGCGACGCCCTCCACCACCACCATGGTCTTCTGCAGCAGCAGCAGTTCGGGCCGCGTCTTCATGTCGAACAGGGCGGTGACCTCGAACAGCAAGGTGAGAAGCTTCGCCATCGAGATCTGGTCGGCGCGGCGCGAATAGATCGGCTCGCCGATGGCGCGGATCGCCTGCGCGAAGTCCTCCACCGAATGATGCGCGGGCACGTAGCCGGCTTCGAAATGCACCTCGGCGGTGCGCTTCCAGTTGCGCGTGATGAAGCCGTAGAGGATCTCGGCGAGGAAGCGCCGCTCCTTCAGCCCGAGCCGGCCCATGATGCCGCAATCGACAGCGACCAGCCGGCCGTCGGCGTCGACGAACAGGTTGCCCGGGTGCATGTCGGCATGGAAGAAGCCGTCGCGCAGCGCGTGCCGCAGGAAGGACTGCATGACGATGCGCCCGATCGCCGGCAGGTCGTGGCCGGCGGCGCGCAGCCCCTCGAGGTCGTTCAGCTTGATGCCGTCGATCCACTCGGTGGTGAGCACCTCGCGGCCGGTGCGGTCCCAGTCCACCGAGGGCACGCGGAAATCGGGCTCGGCCTGCGTGTTCTGGGCGAGCTCCGAGAGCGCGGCCGCCTCCAGCCGGAGGTCCATCTCCATCGCCACCGAGCGGGCCAGCGTGTCGACGATGGCGACCAGCCGCAGCCTCTGGCCCTCGGGCGAGGCGCGCTCGCCGAGGCGGGCGGCGCGGTAGAAGGAGGAGAGGTCGATGCGGAAGCGGCGCTGCACGTCCGGGCGCAGCACCTTCACCGCCACCTTTCGCACCGTGCCGTCGGGATCGCTCACCTCGCCCTGGTGCACCTGGGCGATGGAGGCGGCCGCCAGCGGCGGGCCGAGCCGCTGATAGACGACGCTCGCCGGCTGGTCGAAATTGCGGACGATGGTCTGTTCCGCCACTTCCTGCGGGAAGGGCGGCATGCGGTCCTGCAGCGTCTCGAGGTCGCGCGCGAGCTGCGCGCCGACCACGTCCGGGCGCGTGGCGAGGAACTGGCCGAGCTTGACGTAGGACGGGCCGAGCCGGGAGATGGCGGCGCCGAGGCGCGCGGCGCTGGAGGCCGGCCCGCGCCGCTCGATCAGCTTCGCCACCGCGAACAGCGGCTCCGAGCCCGGCGGCAGCATGGCCGGATCGATGCGCGAGACGACGCCCTCCCGCGCGAGCACGAAGCCCGCCCGGGCAAGACGCAGGAAATCGCCGAGGGGTGTGGCCACGCCGCTAGATCCGCACGCCGGAATGCAGGGCGACGATACCCCCGGTCAGCGGCGTGTAGTCCACGCGCTTGAGCCCGGCGGCACGCATCATCTCCGCGAACGCCTCCGGCGGGGGAAAGCGGCGGATCGATTCGACGAGGTACTGGTAGGATTCGGCGTCGCCCGTCACCATCCGGCCCATGCCGGGGATGAGCTTGAACGAATAGGTGTCGTAGATCGCGTCGAGGACCGGCACGTCGACGCGCGAGAATTCCAGCACGAAGCAGCGCCCGCCCGGCTTCAGCACCCGGCGCATTTCGGCCAGCGCCTTGTCCATGCGCGGCACGTTGCGGATGCCGAAGGCGATGGAGGTGGCGTCGAAGGAGCGGTCGGGAAAGGGCAGTTCCTCGGCATTGGCCTCGACGAACTCGACGCGGTCGGCAAGGCCGAGCCCGGCGGCGCGCTCGCGCCCGACGGCGAGCATGCCGCCATTGATGTCGGCGACGGTGGCGCGGGTGCCGGCCCCGCCGGCCTCGACCGTGCGGAACGAGACGTCGCCGGTGCCGCCCGCCACGTCCAGCAGCGCGAACGGCCGGGCGCTCCTGGGCGGGCGGATGCGCGAGACCAGCAGGTCCTTCCAGACCCGGTGCAGGCCCATCGACATCAGGTCGTTCATGAGGTCGTAGCGGCGGGCGACCGAATGGAACACCTCGTCCACCATCCGCTGCTTCTCGCCCAGCGGCACCGTGCGGAAGCCGAAATGAGTGTCGGCGGCACTCGCAGCGTTCATGCCGGCGGCGTCCGCGCCCAGCGCGTTGCCACCTGCGGAGTCCGTGCCTGCCGCTTCCGTGCCCGCAGCCATCTGCCTCGTCGCTCCGCCGTTGAACCGAAAACGCGGCGGACCATAGCGGAGAGGGCGCGCGCATCCAAGCCGCGCCCCGCAGTGCCGCATGGGGGTGTCAGATGACGCGCACCAGCGTGCCGACCTGCACGCGGTTGTAGAGGTCGATCACGTCGTCATTGCGCATGCGGATGCAGCCCGAGGACACCGCCTGGCCGATCGTGCCGGGCTCGTTGGAGCCGTGGATACGGTAGAGCGTGTTGCCGAGATAGAGCGCGCGGGCGCCGAGCGGGTTGTCCGGCCCGCCGGGCATCATGTCCGGCAGGTCGGGACGCCGGGCGACCATTTCCGCCGGCGGGCGCCAGTCCGGCCATTCGCGCTTGCTGGAGATGCGCTGCGTGCCGCTCCAGGCGAAGCCCTCGCGGCCGACACCGATGCCGTAGCGCAGCGCCTTGCCGCCGGGCTCGATGAGGTAGAGGAAGCGCGCCCCGGTATCGACGATGATGGTGCCCGGCGGGTCGGCGCTGGAATAGCTCACCACATGGCGGTTGAACTTGGGATCGACGCCCTGCCCGCCGCTGACCTCGCGGCGCACCGGCAGCGCCGGGCCGTCCTCGTCGTAATAGTCATCGTCATAGTCGGGCGTGGCGGCCGCCATCTGCGGGGCCGTGCGGCGCGCGTCATAGCTCGATCCGCCGCCCGCGTTGGCCGCGCCCGGGACATTGCCGGGCGGCACGAAGCCGGACGTGGTGTTGCCCCGCGGGACGGTGCCGTAGACCCCGCCGCCCGAGCCGTAGGCCGAGCCCACGGCGAGCGTGCCGGCGCCATAGCCGGGGCCGCCATGGCCGCGGGGAGGCGCCCGGTAGACCTGCCCGGGCGGATAGACGCTCGGCGCGCCGGGCTGCCAGCCATGCGAGCCGCCGCGCGGGGAGCCGTTGCCGGAGAACAGCCGGTAGGAGGATTCGAAGCCGTACATGCCGCTCTGGGCCGCCGCCGGCGCGGCGAAGGCGAAGAGCGCCATCAGCGCTCCGCCGGCGATCCCGACCACTGCGGGGCACGGGAGCCCGATGTCAGTTCCTGCGCGGCGCGAATCACGCATGGCGGCGGCAACCTGATGTCGTTTCGTTGACCACAGTTTTCCCGAACCATGGTTAACGAAGGGTTATAAGCTACCGCCGCTCCGTGCCCGGGAGCCGGGGCGCCGCCTCACGGGCAGCGCACATAGACCATGGTGCCGTAGCGCCCGGCGACTTCCGGGTCGACCCATTTGAGTACCATCACATTGCTGTCGAAGCGCACCACCTCACGGTCGGTCTGCGCGCCCGGGGGCTCGTCCGGCAGGCCGATATAGGTCGGGCCGGGTGGGGTCTGCTTCGACACCACTTCCGAGGGCTGCGATTCGTCGGCGAGGTACATCATGAAGCCGCCGGAGGGGCCGGCATTGATGACGTAGGGCTGGCGGCAGCCTTCGCGGGCCTGCTTCTCGGTGCGCACCGCATCGTCCGGACGATGATAGGCGGCGAGCCCCCATTTGCCTTCCACCTGCTGCGGCGTGATCGGCGAGATGAATTGCGGCGTCGCCGGCGTGGCGACCGGCGGCGCCGTGGTGGACGGCGCGCAGGCGGCAGCCAGGGAAGCGGCCGCGCCAATCGCGGCGAGATGCAGGAAGCGGGAATGAGACTTCATCGAGCACTCCGGGACGGAAGGATGCCGCACGGACATTCGAGGGCCGGACGCGCGCCCGTCACTGGTGAGATTCGCACGCGCCCACAATGATTCAGCTTTACGCGAGATGAGGGGCCGAACATAGTCCGCGCACGCCACAACTTGGAATATTGACGACCCCGCGCCGGTTTTTTCGCGCCCTGCGGGGCGGAGAGTGCGCCCGTGAACGACCTGATCGTGCGGCCGGCCAGCGATGATGGCGACGGCGACGCCATCGCCGCGCTGATCGCCGAGGCCTTCGCCGAATATGAGGGCTGCGTCTTCGACCGGGCGGCGGAATTTCCCGAGCTCGACGCCATCGCCAGCCACTTCGCCGCCCGCGACGGCGCGATCTGGGTGGCGGAAGCAGCGGGCACGGTGCTTGGCTCGCTCGCCATCGCGCCGAGCCGCGATGAGGGCCTCGCCGACGGGGCGATGGAGATCACCAAGGTCTATGTGGCGCGGTCCGCCCGTCGTCGCGGCGTTGCACGCGCGCTCTATGCATGGGCGCGAGCGCTGGCCGAAGAGCGCGCCGCGCCGCTGATTCACCTGTGGACGGATACGCGCTTCGCCGACGCTCACCGTTTCTACGAGAGCTGCGGCTTCGTGCGCCTGCCCGGGGCGCGTGCGCTCGGGGACCTTTCCGCGACCTGGGAATACCCTTATAGCCTCGCCCTGACCTCCCGCTCCCCCGCTTCTCCCGAAGGCTAGGCCATGTCCCGCTCATCCGTCGCGCCGGCCCTGATGGCGGTGGCGGGCATCGGCCTGCTGTCGATCATGGACGGGCTGGTGAAATACGCCGCCGCCAGCCACGACGTGACGCAGGTCGCGGCGTTGCGCTACCTGGTGGGGGCGGTCGTGGCGTTCGCGGTGTTCCGCGCCTCGCGCACCGCCTGGCCGGACATGGCGACGCTGCGCCCGCACGCCTGGCGTTCGGTGATTGTCGCCACCACGGCGCTCGCCTTCTTCTACGCGCTCGCCGCGCTGCCGCTGGCGGTCGCGCTGGCGCTGTCCTTCACCTCGCCGATCTTCATCGCGCTGTTCGCCGCGGTCGTGCTGGGCGAGCGGCCGGGGCGCTCGATCTTCGTCGCGCTGGGGCTCGGCTTCGTCGGCGTGCTGGTGGTGCTGTCGGACCAACTCGGCCGGGGCGGGGCGGGCGGCAACCTGTTCGGCGTGGTGGCGGCGCTGATCGCCGCGGTCACCTATGCGATGGCCATGGTCACGCTGAAGACGAGGGCGGCGCGCGACCCGCTGCCCACCATCGTGCTGCTGCAGAACGTGTTCGCCGGCCTGCTGCTGGCTCCGGCCGGGCTGATCCACTGGACCCGGCCGGCCGGGCCGGAGCTTATCCTGTTCGCCGCCATCGGCTTGCTCGGCACGGCCGGGCACCTGTGCATGGCCTGGGCCTATGGCCGGGCCGACGCCAGCCGGCTCGGCGTGCTGGAATACACCGCCTTCGTGTGGGCCGCCGGCATCGGCCTCGCCGTCTTCGGCGAGGTGCCGGCGCCGAGCACGCTGCTGGGCGCGGCGCTCATCGTCGGCGGCGCGCTCATCGCCTCGCGCGGGCCGGCGCAGGTCGCCGAGCCCGAGGTGGAGATCGGGCCGTAATCTCTTGCCGCACCTCTTGCCGCCGATTTCGTGCCGCCGGCCGGCGTTCCGGGGTGGACGGGCCGGCGCCGCGCGATACCTTGGTGCGGTCTGAGCCCACCAGTCGGGGAAGAGCCATGCGCCATCCTTACCCTCTGCGCACCGTGTTCGCGGGGGTCGTGCTGATGCTGGCCGCGATGGGGGCCGCGCGGCCGTCCCAGGCGGCCGATCCGATCCGCATCGGCGAACTGAACAGCTACAAGTCCCAGCCGGCCTTCCTCGGCCCCTACCGCCAGGGCATGCAGCTCGCCGTCGACGAGATCAACGCCGCCGGCGGCATAGATGGCCGGCCGCTCGAGCTGATCTCGCGCGACGACGGCGGCAATCCGGGCGACGCGGTGCGGGTGGCGGAGGAGCTGGTCACGCGCGAGCGGGTGGACGTGCTCGCCGGCACCTTCCTCTCCCATGTCGGGCTCGCCGTGGCGGGCTATGCGGGCAAGCGCAAGGTGTTCTTCCTCGCCGCCGAGCCGCTGACCGACAAGATCACCTGGTCCGACGGCAACCGCTACACCTTCCGCCTGCGCGCCTCCACCTACATGCAGGTGGCGATGCTGATGCCGGAGGCGGTGGCCGCCAAGCGCAAGCGCTGGGCGCTGGTCTACCCGAACTACGAATACGGCCAGTCCGCCGCCGAGACCTTCAAGAAGCTGCTGAAGCAGGCCCAGCCCGACGTCGAATTCGTCGCCGAGCAGGCGACCCCGCTCGGCAAGCTCGATGCCGGGCCGGTGGTGCAGGCGATCGCCGACGCCAGGCCCGACGCCGTCTTCAACGTGCTGTTCGGCCCGGACCTCGCCCGCTTCGTGCGCGAGATCGACAATCGCGGTGCGCTGAAGGACGCGTTCGTGGTCAGCCTTCTGTCGGGCGAGCCGGAATATCTCGACCCGCTGAAGGGCGAGGCGCCCGCCGGCTGGGTGGTGACGGGCTATCCCTGGTACGCCATCGACATTCCCGCCCACAAGGCATTCCTCGACGCCTATCGCAAGGCCTATGACGACTATCCCCGCCTCGGCTCGGTGGTCGGCTACGCCACCATCAAGTCGCTGGCGGCCGGCATCGCCAAGGCCGGCAGTACCGATCCCGAGAAGCTGGTGGAGGCGTTCGAGGGGCTCGAGGTGGTCGGCCCGTTCGGGCCCTTCACCTACCGCGCCAGCGACCACCAGGCGACCATGGGCGCCTTCGTCGGGACGCTCGGGGTGAAGGATGGCGGTGGGGTGATGCTCGATCCGAAATATGTCGACGGGCTCTCGGTCCTGCCCTCCGACGCCGAGGTGAAGGCGCTGCGCCCCGCGTCCGACTGACGGGCGCGGGCCGCGGGCGCGCCGGGCGGCGGAAAGGCCGGAATGACGTTCGATTCCTCCCTGCTGCAGTCGCTGCTGTTCCAGTCGGTGAACGGATTCGCCTCCGCCTCCGGACTGTTCCTGGTGGCGGCGGGGCTGTCGATCATCTTCGGCGTCACCCGCATCGTGAACATGGCCCACGGCTCGTTCTACATGCTCGGGCTCTACGGCGCGGTCACGCTGGCGCCGCGGCTCGGCGCGGTGCTGGGGCCCGATCTCGGCTACTGGGCGGCGGTCGCCTGCGCCGCGCTCGGCGTGGCGGTGCTCGGCGCGCTGGTCGAGGTGGTGCTGCTGCGCCGGATCTACGGCGCGCCCGAGCTCTACCAGCTCCTCGCTACCTTCGCGCTGCTCCTGGTGATCAGCGACGCGGTGCTCTGGCTGTGGGGGCCCGAGGACATTCTCGGCCCGCGCGCGCCGGGGCTTTCCGGCGCCGTCGAACTGCTCGGCCGCAACCTGCCGCGCTACGACGTCTTCCTCGCCCTCGCCGGCCCGGCGGTGCTCGCCGGCCTGCACCTGCTGCTCGCCCGCAGCCGCTTCGGCCGGCTCATCAGGGCGGCGACGCAGGACCGCGAGATGGTCGCCGCGCTCGGCATCAACGAGGCGCTGCTGTTCACCGCCGTGTTCGCGCTGGGCGCGGGCATCGCCGGGCTCGGCGGCGCGCTGCAGATGGCGCGCGAGCCGGCCAATCTTGCCATCGACCTGTCGGTGCTGGGCGACGCCTTCGTCGTGGTGGTAGTCGGCGGCATGGGCTCCATCCGCGGCGCCTACGTCGCCGCCGTGCTGGTGGCGCAGGTGAAGGCGCTGTGCATCGCCCTTGGCACGGTGGAGATCGGCGCGCTCGCCTTCAACCTGTCGCGGCTGACCCTCGTCGCCGAGTTCCTGATCATGGCGCTGGTGCTGGTGGTGCGCCCGCACGGGCTGTTCGGCCGCCCGCAGGCAGCGATTCCCCATCGCGGCACGAGCGAGGCGCCGCTGCGCCCGCTCGGAAGGCCGGCCCGCCTCGCGCTGCTCGCCGGGCTGGCGCTGCTCGCCCTGCTGCCGCTGGCCGAAGGCACGTTCCCCTACGCCCCGGTGCTGGCGCTCGACATGCTGATCGCGGTGCTGTTCGCCGCCTCGCTGCACTTCATCATGGGGCCGGGCGGCATGGATTCCTTCGGCCACGCCGCCTATTTCGGGCTCGGCGCCTATGGCGCGGCGCTGGCGGCGACCGCCCTCGGCGCGCCGACGCCCGTGGCGCTGCTGGCGGGGATCGGCGTGGCGGCGGCCGGCGCGGTGCTGTTCGGCTGGTTCTGCGTGCGGCTCGAGGGCGTCTATCTCGCCATGCTCACCCTCGCCTTCGCGCAGATCGTCTGGTCGGTCGCGTTCCAGTGGGAGGAGGTGACCGGCGGTTCGAACGGGCTGTTCGGGGTGTGGCCGGACTGGCCGTTCGACAGCCGCGCCGGGCTCTACCTCGCCGCGCTGGTGCTGGTGGCGCTGGCGCTCTTGGCGATCCGGCGGATGGTGTTCGCCCCGTTCGGGCTCGCCCTGCGCGCCTGCCGCGATTCAAGCCTGCGGGCGGAGGCGTTGGGCATTCCGGTGGCGCGGGTGCGCTGGCTCGCCTTCGCCCTCGCCGGCACGATGTGCGGCGCCGCCGGCGGCCTCTATGCGTTCGCCAAGGGCTCGATCTCGCCGGAGGCGATCTCGGTGAGCCGCTCGATCGACGGGCTGGTGATGGTGCTGCTCGGCGGCGTCGAAAGCCTCGCCGGGCCGGTGCTCGGCGCCACCACGCTGACCTTCCTGAAGGACAATGTGATGCGCGAGACCGACTATTGGCGAGCCCTGCTCGGAGCGCTCATCCTCGCCGTGGTGCTCGTCGCGCCGGGCGGCATCGCCGGCGCGCTGCGCCGCCTGCGGTTCCGCGCGGGGCGCGCGCCATGAGCGTCCTCGAGGTGGAGGGGCTCGCCAAGGCCTATGGCGGCGTGCAGGCGCTGGGCGGGGTGAGCTTCACGGTCGGCGCGGGCGAATTGCTGGCGCTGATCGGCCCCAATGGCGCGGGCAAGTCGACCTGCTTCAACATCGTCGACGGCCAGATCCGGCCGGATCGCGGCACGGTCCGCCTCGCCGGACGCGAGGTGACCGGCCTGCCGCCGCGGCGCATGGCCCGGCTCGGCGTCGGCCGCACCTTCCAGATCGCGGCGGTGTTCGATTCGCTCACCGTGCTCGAGAACGTGCAGGCGGCGCTGATCGCCGCGCGCCGGCAGACCTTCGCGCTGTGGCGTCCGGCGGCCACGATCGCGCGCGAGGAGGCGCAGCATCTGCTCGAGCAGACCGGCATGGCGGACCATGCCGGACGCCCCGCCTCCGAGCTCGCCTATGGCGACGTGAAGCGGCTGGAGCTCGCCATGGCGATCGCCTCCGAGCCGCTTCTGCTGCTGATGGACGAGCCGACCGCCGGCATGGCGCCGGCCGAGCGGCTGGCGCTGATCGAGCTGGTCAAGCGCCTGACGCGCTCGCGCGGGCTCGCCGTGCTGTTCACCGAGCATTCGATGGATGTCGTGTTCGGCCATGCCGACCGGGTGGTCGTGCTGGCGGGTGGCCAGATCGTCGCCAGCGGCGATGTCGACGCGATCCGCGCCGACCCGCAGGTGCGCGCCCTCTATCTCGGCACCGGACGGGCGGCGGGAGGGCGGGCATGAGCGCGCCGATGCTCGAGGTCGAGGGGCTCGACGCCTGGTACGGCGCGGCGAGGATCCTGTTCGACCTGTCCTTCGAGGTGCGGCGCGGCGAGGCGGTGGCGCTGATCGGCCCGAACGGGGCCGGCAAGTCGACCACGCTGAAGGCGCTGATGGGGCTGGTGCGCCGGCGCGCGCGGCGGCTGGTGTTCGACGGCGTGGACATCGCCGACCTGCCCACCTACCGCATCGCCCGGCTCGGCATCGGCTACGTGCCCGAGGACCGGCGGATCTTCACCGACCTGACCGTCGCCGAGAATCTCGACATCGCCGCCCGCCCCGGCGCCGCGGGCGGGCACGGCCCGGCCTGGAGTCGGGAGGCGCTGTTCGACCTCTTTCCCAACCTCGCGCGGATGCAGGACCGCCGCGGCGGCGCCATGTCCGGCGGCGAGCAGCAGATGCTGTCGCTGGCGCGGGCCCTGGTTTCGGCGCCACAACTCCTGGTTCTCGACGAGCCCTCGGAAGGAGTCGCGCCAATCATTGTTGAACAGATGATTGATACCATCGGCGCTCTGAAGGCGAGCGGACTGTCGATCCTGCTTTCGGAACAGAATTACGCCGTATGCAATTCGATTTGCGATCGTGCTTACGTGATCGGGCAGGGCGAATTGCGCTGGAGCGGCCCGATGGCGAGCCTTGACGAGGCTCGAAATCACGATTCAGCGTCGCCGTTGGATTGAAAAAATTGCTGAATGCCTTTGTAATGAAGCTGTGAGCCGGCTTGCCCAGGGTCTGGCCCGTCCGAACAAAAGACCAGGAGAAACCGATGACGGTGGCCCGCGGGTCCAAGGAAACGGACGCTGACGAGAGAGCGGTTCAATCATACCGTCTGGACGATCAGATCGGCTTTCTCCTGCGCGTTGCCAACCAGCGGCACACCGCCCTGTTCATGGCCCGCATGGTCGGCGGGCTGACCCCGCCGCAGTTCGCGACCCTCGCCCGGCTGCGTGAAGTGGGCCCCTGCTCGCAGAATCGGCTCGGCCGGCTGGTGTATCTGGATGCCGCCACCATCAAGGGCGTGGTCGATCGGCTCATCGGTCGCGGCTTCGTGATGACGGCCGACGACCCGCTCGACCGCCGGCGCCGCGCCGTCGGCCTGACCGAGAGCGGCATGGCGATCGCCGAGGAGGCGATCGAGGCGGCAAGGGCCATCAGCGCCGCCACGCTGGAGCCGCTGGAGCCCGACGAACGCGAGCAGATGGTCCGCCTGCTGAAGAAGATCAGCTAGCGCGTATAGGGTCGCGCATCGCGTGGGCGGACCCGTCAGTCCGGTGGTGTCAGTCCGGCTTGGGCAGGCCCGGCGGGGCGAAGTCGGCAAGGCGGCCGACATAGCCCTTCGGCCGCGGCGGCGCATAGGCGCCCGCCTTGGAGGTGGCGAGGCCGACGCGCACCAGCCCCTCGGCCAGGGTCACGGCGCCGGCGACCCCGTCCACCACCGGCACGCCGTGCTCGAGCGCCAGCGCGCGGGCAAGGTCGGCCATGCCGGCGCAGCCGAGCACGATCGCCTCCGCCCGGTCCTCGCGCACCGCGCGGCCGATCTCGGCCGAGATGCGCGCGCGCGCGTCCGAACGGGGATCCTCGAGCTCCAGCACCGCGACGTCGGAGGCGCGGACCGCGCAGCAGCGCCGGTCGAGGCCGTAGCGCTGCAGATTGCCCTCGATCACCGCGATCGAGCGCGACAGCGTGGTCACCACGGCGAAGCGGTGCGCGATCAGGCTGGCGAGATGGAAGCCGGCCTCGCCGATGCCGATCACCGGCGCGCGGGCGAGGGCGCGGGCGGCGTCGACGCCGGTATCGTCGAAACAGGCGACGATATGCGCGTCGGCACCCTCAGCCTCGGCCTGCGCGACCGCCGCCAGCAGGCCGGGCAGCGCCAGCGCGTCGTCGTAATAGCCCTCGATCGAGGCCGGCCCCATGGCGGAGGTGGCGGCGCGGATCTCGGTCTGCGCCCCGGCCACCGCCCGCGCGGCGGCGGCGATCTTGTCGGTCATCGAGCGCGTGGTGTTCGGATTGACGAGATGGATGCGCAAGGGCCGGCCGCAGGCGTTCGAATTGAGAGGACGATGAGCTTCTAGCACGGGAGCTGGCTGGGGCGGGAGGATTCGAACCTCCGCATGGGGGAATCAAAATCCCCTGCCTTACCACTTGGCGACGCCCCAACGGGCGGCGAGGCCCGCATCGGCGCGGACATAGCCACAGGAGCGCGCAGCTTTCAACTGCGGCGGCGATGGCCCCGCACCTGCCCTTGTCCACTGCCGCACCGGTCATCCACGAGAAGCGACGCCGGCGCCCTTGCGGCGGGCCGCATCGGCGTGCTAGAGGCTCGCGCCGCGGCGGAGTGTAGCGCAGCCTGGTAGCGCACCTCGTTCGGGACGAGGGGGTCGCAGGTTCAAATCCTGCCACTCCGACCAAAATTTCCCGAGTTCTTTCAATAAATTATGCCACCGCGACGGGCGGCGCCGAGAGGCGCGCCCATGAAATGGTCCACGAAACGGCGGCTCCATGAACGGGAAGGTCCGTATCCTTCTCCGCTGCCCGACGCGCGGAATCGCCAGAGCGGCCGTTTCAGTGGAGTCGAAAGAGTCCCTTCGCCTCTTGAATCGGCGATGTGCGGGCACCCGTCGGTTTCAAGCACGTAGGTCGACCGGGATGTTGAGCTTTGCTGAGAGAACTGCCGGGTGTCGGCGCTGCTCTCTCGACGGCCGAACCCTCGGCATCGTCCGCCGATTCCCCAGTCCCAGCTCCCTCGTCCCACGGATCGAACGGACGCTTCTTGCCCCGTCTTGTGTCTGTAGAAGCCGCCGAAGGCATCCGGCGCCAGTGTCATAGTCGATCGCCAATCTAGCGGTCGTTCTGGGCTGCAACCCTATTTGCATGCCGCTGCGGTCTGACCGCAGCCAGCCTTTATCGGCAGGATGAGGTCGCCGGTTCTGCTCCTTCCGGCAAGAGGCAAGAGGAGCTTCGCAAGCCGAATTCGTCCTTTGAAGGTGTGCACTGCTGCGCCGTGCGCTTCGGCCAGCAGCACAGTGGCTGCACGGCCGAGAAAGCGGCGTTCCGTCCCGCATATTCCGGGATCGGGAACAGGAGGCACCGTCGCAGGCGGGTCTCTGTATGTCGACTACTGACATATCTATTGCATGTTATTGCCCGATCTGATTGGGTTCGCTCTCCGACTGAAAAAATTAAAATGTAGGGAGGACGATTACCGTGTCAGATCTAGCTTCCGACCAGGCGGCGGGAGCCGCTTTGGCTTCTGCCAGAACCGCTGCCGCCGCCGATACCACTGCCGATGTCATGATCGCCGCACGACTCGAGCGGCTGCCCATGACCGGATATCAGCGGCTGATCTTCGGCATCATCGCGACGGCGTGGCTGTTCGATTCCATCGATCTGGGATCGCTGACCTTTCTGCTCGGATCGATCCGCGAGGAATTCGGCCTCACGACGACCCAGGCGGGCCTTCTCTCCAGCATGAGCTTTGTCGGCATGTTCCTGGGCGCCGCGCTCGCGGGGATGCTGGCGGATCGGATCGGCCGGAAGTCGGTCTTCCAGATCAGCATGATCTTCTGGGGGCTCGGCAGCCTCTGGTGTGCCTATGCGTCGAACGCCGAGACGCTCGGCTATGCGAGGCTGCTGCTCGGTTTCGGCATGGGAATGGAGTTCCCGGTCGCGCTGGCGATCCTCTCCGAATTCCTGCCGACCGCGAAGCGGGGGCGTTATCTCGCGATCCTCGAAGGGTTCTGGCCGCTCGGCTTCATTGCTGCGGGCGTGCTCAGCCTCTACTTCCTGACCCACCACGACTGGCGCACCATGTTCCTGTTCCAGGCATTTCCGGCCCTGTTCCTGTTCGTCGTCCGGGTCATCATCCCGGAGTCGCCACGCTGGCTGGTAGATGCCGGCCGGACCCGGGAAGCCGAGCGCGTCATGGTCGGGATCGAAGCCAAGGTGCTGAAGCGCCTTCCGGCCGGCACGCTGCTCGACGAGCCGAAACCCCTGCCTCCCCGTCCGCGCCGCGAACGGCGCTCTTCCTTTATGGAGCTCTGGGCCGACGGCTATGCGCGCCGTACCGTCATGATCTGGACGGTGTGGTTCTTCGCCCTGCTCGGTTTCTACGGCCTCACCACCTGGCTCAGCGCGCTGCTGCAGGAAGCCGGCTTCAGCGTCATGAAGTCGGTCAGCTATACGATCACGATCTCGCTCGCGGGCGTGCCCGGGTTCATCGCCGCGGCGATACTGCTCGACAAATGGGGGCGCAAGCCGACGGCGATGCTCATGCTGGTCGGCGCGGCGGTCGCGGCCTACTTCTACGGCAACGCGCCGTCGGTCACCTTGCTGATCGCCTATGGCCTTGCGATGCAGTTCTTCCTCTTCGGCATGTGGTCGGTGCTCTACGCCTACACGCCGGAACTCTATCCGACGCGCTCGCGCGCAACCGGCGCCGGCTGCGCCTCTGCCGTGGGTCGGATCGGCTCGCTCCTGGGCCCCTATGTGATCGGCGTGGTCCTGCCGACGCTTGGCAATCACGGGGTCTTCGCGCTAGGTGCTGGATCCTTCGTGGTGGCCGCGCTGGCGATCGGACTTCTTGGCGTGGAAACCAAGGGAAAGTCGCTCGAGGCGATCTCGCACTGAGGAAGCTTTTTTGAAGCGCGCGGCCGCCGGTCCGCCGACGGCCGCGCACTTCGTTCGGGACCAGGGGCAGGCTCAAATCCTGACCCTCCGACGACTATTCCAGCTTTTGTCGCGACAGAATTGGCGTTGGGCGGTCGATGTGCAATCTCTACAGCCACCACTCCAATGTCGACGCGATCGCTGATCTCGTCGGGACGCTGAAGAACAAAGCCGGCAACCTTCCCCCGCAGCCGGAGATCTTCCCGGACTATCCCGCGCCGGTCGTGCGCATGGGCGCGGACGGCGCCGAGCTCGCCATGGCCCGCTGGGGCATGCCCTCGCCGGTGTTCGTGCTGAAGGGGAAGAACCGCGATCCCGGCGTCACCAACATCCGCAATGTCGGCTCGCCACACTGGCGCCGCTGGCTCGGGCCGGCGCATCGCTGCCTGGTGCCGTTCACCAGCTTCTCGGAGAACGCGCCGGTGACGCACGAGGTCACTTGGTTCGCGCTCGACGAGACCCGCCCGCTCGCCTTCTTCGCCGGCCTGTGGACCAACTGGACCAGCGTGCGCAAGGTGAAGGAGGGCGAGGTCACCGCCGACATCTTCGCCTTCCTGACGACGGAGCCGAACGCGGTGGTGAAGCCGATCCACCCCAAGGCGATGCCGGTCATCCTCACCACCGCCGAGGAGCGCGAGGTCTGGCTTCGCGCGCCGTGGGAGGAGGCGAGGGCCCTGCAGCGCCCGCTGCCGGACGACGCGCTAAGGATCGTCGGCCACGGCCTGCCGGAATCGGCCGGCCGCCCTGCCCAGGGCGACCTGTTCGCACCCCCCGCGCGCGAAATATCCTGATCCCCGCCGGGAACGGCTGGCAGCGAGAGATGTTGCCGGCAGGCAGGCACTATGCTGCCGGGGCGAGGGCCTCGGCGGGTGCCGGCGGCACGGATGGTCGATACTGGCGACCAGGGATCAGGGGCACAGATGAGACGCGTCAATCCGGGCTACGCCTTTCCTCTCGGTGTAACGGTCGACAGCACGGGGACCAACTTCGCGCTGTTTTCCGACAATGCGGCCGGCGTCACGCTGTGCCTGTTCGACCGGCTCGGCGAGCGCGAAGTGGAGCGCATCGAGCTGCACGAATGCACCAACGGGGTCTGGCATTGCCACCTGCCCGGCGTCGGGCGCGGGCAGGTCTATGGCTGGCGCGTCTCCGGGCCCTGGCTGCCGCAGGAAGGCCACCGCTTCAACTTCAACAAGCTGCTGCTCGACCCCTATGCGCGCGCGCTGGTGGGCGGCATCGGCTGGGACGACGCTCTCTACGGCTACACCATCGACGGCAGCCCCGATTCCGACCTCGTCATGGACGAGCGCGACAGCGCGCCCTTCATGCCGAAGGCCAGGGTGGTGTCGGGCGCGCCGCTGGTCGCCACCGCCCACCCGCGCGTGTTCTGGCCCAAGACGGTGATCTATGAGGGGCATGTGCGCGGGCTGACCATGCGCCACCCTTTGGTGCCCGAATCGATCCGCGGCACCTTCACCGCGCTCGGCCAGCCGGAATTCGTCGACCAGCTGGTAAAGCTCGGCGTCACCGCGCTGGAGCTGCTGCCGGTCCACGCCTTCCTGCAGGACCGGCACCTGGTCGACCGGGGGCTGAGCAATTACTGGGGCTACAACACGCTGAACTATTTCGCCCCGGAGCCGCGCTATCTCGGCGAGGACGGGCTGGAATCGATCGGCGAGGCGGTGGACAGGCTGCACCAGGCGGGGATCGAGGTGATCCTCGACGTGGTCTACAACCACACCTGCGAGGGCAACCATTTCGGCCCGACGCTCTCCTTCCGGGGCATCGACAACGCGTCCTACTACCGGCTGCTGCCGGGCGACCCGCGCTACTATGACGACCTGACCGGCTGCGGCAATGCGGTCAATACCGACCATCCGCGCGTTCTGCAGATGATCATGGATTCGTTGCGCATGTGGGCGCAGCTCTACGGCATCGACGGCTTCCGCTTCGACCTCGCCGCCACGCTGGGCCGGCGGCCGGACGGCTTCGATCCCGGCCACGCCTTCTTCAACGCGATCCTTCAGGACCCGGTGCTGGGCGACCTCAAGCTGATCGCCGAGCCGTGGGACGTCGGGCCGGGGGGCTACCAGCTCGGCGCCTTCCCGCCCGGCTTCTCGGAGTGGAACGGCGACTATCGCGACGTGGTGCGCCAGTTCTGGTGCGGCTCGGAAGGGCTGCTGCCGAGCTTCGCCACCCGCTTCGCGGCCTCGGCCGACATCTTCTCGGAAGGGCGCCGCCGGCCGTGGTCGAGCGTGAACTTCATCACCGCCCATGACGGTTTCACCCTGCACGACCTCGTCTCCTACAACGACAAGCACAACGAGGCGAACGGCGAGGACAACCGCGACGGCCATGACGACAACCGGAGCTGGAACTGCGGCGTCGAGGGCGAGACCGACGATCCCGAGGTGCTGGCGCTACGCCAGCGCCAGAAGCGCAACCTGCTGGCGACGCTGTTCCTCAGCCAGGGCATTCCCATGCTGCTGGGCGGCGACGAGCGCTCCAACTCGCAGGGCGGCAACAACAACGCCTATTGCCAGGACAACGAGATCGGCTGGATCGACTGGTCGGACGAGGACCCCGAGCTCACCGATTTCGTCGCCCGGCTGGCGGCTCTGCGCAAGCGCAACTCGGCCCTCTCGCGCCCCGAGTTCCTGACCGGGGCGCGCAACGAGCTCGGCCAGCCCGACGTCGCCTGGTTTTCCAATGGCGGCACGCGCATGAGCGAGGAGGACTGGGCCAACCCGCACAGCAAATGCCTGACGGTGCGCCTCTCCCCGGTCTTTCGCGACGAACATTCGCTGACCATGATGCTCAACGCCTCCCATGTCGACGTCGACTTCGTCGCCCTGCCGACCAAGTCGGGCGGATGGGAGGCGGTCCTCGCCACGGGCAACGATCTGGAAGGCGCGCGCCTCGCGCCCGGCGAGACCTTCACCATGCCCGCGCGCACCCTCGTCGTATGGGAGTGGCACGAATGAGTGGAAGTTCCGAGACGACGCCGGCCGATACTCCGCCGCCCGGCGCGCCGCCCCGGTTCGGGCCGCTGCCGACCGCGGGCGGCACGCGCTTCCGCCTCTGGGCGCCGGATGCGCCGGCGGTCGAGCTGCTGATCGAGGGCGCCGAACCCCGGCCCATGCAGCCCACGGAAGACGGGTTCCATGTCGCCGACGTTCCCGGCGCCGGCTCGGGCACGGCCTATATGTTCCGCGTCGGCGGGCAGGACGTGCCGGACCCCGCCTCGCACGGGCAGCGCGAGGATGCCGAGGGCTGGAGCCTGGTGCCCGAGCCGCCGGCGGACGTCGCATCCTTCGCCAGACGGCCCTGGCACGAGGCGGTCATCGCCGAACTTCATGTCGGCGCGGCGACCCCCGACGGCACGCTGTGCGCCCTGATCGAGCGGCTCGACCATTACCGCGACGCCGGCTTCACCGTGATCGAGCTGATGCCGCTCGCCGATTTTCCCGGGCGCTGGAACTGGGGCTATGACGGCGTGCTGCTCTATGCGCCCGACCGCAGCTACGGCACGCCGGCGGACCTCCACGCGCTGATCGAGGCCGCCCATGCGCGCGGCCTCGCGGTGATGCTGGACGTCGTCTACAACCATTTCGGCCCGAGCGGGAATTTCCTGCCGCTCTATGCGCGCTCCTTCTTCCGCGAGGATGTGCGCACCCCGTGGGGGCCGGCGGTGGACCTCGAGAACCCGCTGGTGCGCGCCTTCTTCGTCGAGAACGCGCGCTACTGGCTGGGCGATGTGGGCTTCGACGGGCTGCGCTTCGACGCCGTCCACGCCCTCACCACCGGCGGGGTCGAGACCTTCCTGCGCGAGCTGGCGCTGGGCTGCCGGGCGGTGAAGCCGGACGCCTATCTCGTGCTCGAGAACCACGACAACATCGCCGGCTGGATGACCCGCGAGGAAGGCCTCTACGACGCGCAGTGGAACGACGACTGGCACCACGTGTTCCACGTGCTCGCGACCGGCGAGAGCCGGGGCTATTACCGGCCCTATGCCGGCGATCCGGTCGCCGGGGCCGGGCGGGCGCTGGCGGAAGGCTTCGTGTTCCAGGGCGAGCCCTACCCGGACGCGGAAGGCGCGCCGCGCGGCGAGGCCTCGCGCGAGCTGCCGCCGGAGGCCTTCGTCGCCTTCATCCAGAACCACGACCATATCGGCAATCGCCCGCTGGGCGACCGGCTCGCCGGCGCGGTGGAGCCGAAGCGGCTCGCCTTCCTGCGCTTCGTGCTGATGCTCTCGCCATCCGTGCCGCTGCTGTTCATGGGCGAGGAGGCGCTGCTGGCGACGCCCTTCCCCTTCTTCTGCGATTTCGGCGGCGAACTCGCGGACGCCGTGCGCGAGGGACGTCGCAGCGAGTTTCCCGACTTCTTCAGGGACCACGACGCGGCGAGCTTTCCCGATCCGCTCGACCCCGCGACCTTCCAGTCCGCCAAGCTGCGCCCGGCCGATTTCGCCTCCGCTTCGGCGCAGGCCGAGCTCGACGCCTTCCACCGGCTGGCGGAATTGCGCCGACGCCTCGTCTGGCCGCTCACGGCGAGCGAGTTCCTCGGCGCCGACCAGGCGCGCGAGGGCGACGCGCTGCGCCTCGTCTGGCGCTTTGCCGCCGGCACGCTGGTGATGGCGCTGAACCCCGGCACGGAGCGCGTGGTGATGGCCGCGCCGACCGGCCGGCCCGGCATGCCGGTGGCAACCAGCCTCGGCGACGTGCTCCACGAGACGGACGGACGGCTCGCGCTCGGCCCGTTCGCCGCCGCCGTCTGGAGCCTTGCCGCATGACGCCTCCCCTTCGCGCGACCTACCGGCTGCAATTCCACCGCGATTTTCCCTTCACCGCGGCGGAGGCCGTCGTGCCCTATCTGGCGCGGCTCGGCGTCAGCCACGTCTACGCCTCGCCGATCCTGGCGGCGGTGCCGGGCTCGATGCACGGCTATGACGCGGTCGACCCGAACCTCATCAATCCCGAGCTCGGCGGCGCTGCGGGCTTCGAGGCGCTGGCGGGCGCGCTGGCGGCGAACGGCCTCGGCCTGATCCTCGACATCGTGCCGAACCACATGGCGGCCTCCAGCCACAATCCCTACTGGATGGAGGCGCTGGAATTCGGCCCCGCGGCGCCCGCCGCCGCGCTGTTCGACATCTGGTGGGAGGCGGGCCGGCTGCTGCTCCCGGTGCTCGGCGACCCGCTGCGGGCCACGCTGGAAGAAGGACGCCTGAGCCTGCACGCCGACTGGGAGGCCGGGCGCTTCGTCGTTGCCTATGCCGAGCACGCCTTCCCGCTCGGGCCCGCAAGCGTCTCCACCCTGCTGGAGCCGCTGGCGCACCGTGAGGACGCGCTCGCCCCGCTCGCCGGCGTCTGGGTCGCGCTGGCCTCCGGCAATGTCCACGCGCCCGCCATCGGCGCAGCGCGCGAGGCGATGCGCGCGCTCCCCGAGGCGGCGCGGGAGATGGTGGAAGAGGCGCTCGCTGGCGCCGACCTCGCCGCGCTGCTGGAGACCCAGCACTGGCGCCTCGCCTGGTGGCGCACGGCGGCGGACGAGCTCAACTACCGCCGCTTCTTCAACATCACCGACCTCGTCGGGGTGCGGGTCGAGGACCCGGCGGTGTTCGAGGCGACGCATGCGCTGATCCTGGCGCTGGTGCGGCGCGGCCTCGTGCAGGGGCTTCGCATCGACCATGTCGACGGGCTCGTCGACCCCGCCGGATATCTGGAGCGGCTGCGCGCGGCGGTCGGCCCCGACGTGCCGGTGTTCGTCGAGAAGATCCTGGAGCCGGGCGAGGTTCTGCCCGCCTGGCCGATCGACGGCACCACCGGCTATGAGCGGCTCAACGACATCAACGCCCTGTTCGTCGACGAGGCCGGCTACCGTGCCTTCGAGGCGGAGCTGCGCGCCGCCAACCTGCTGCGCGGCACCACGGGCGAGCGCGTCGCGGCGGCCAAGCGCGAGATCATGCGCACCAGTCTCGGCGCCGAGCTTGCCCGGCTGGTCGGGCTGGTGCGCGAGGGGCTGCGCGAGGAAATGGAGCGCGGCGACATCACCGAGGGCGCGCTCGCGCGCGCGGTCCTCGCCCTTCTCGTCCACTGCCCGGTCTATCGCAGCTACGCGACCGACCACGCGCACGGTCCCGCCGACACGGCCATCTGGGCGGCGACGCTGGAGCGCGTCGAGGCGCATGAGGACCCGATGACGGTGGCGGCGGCGCACCTGCTGCTCGACCGGCTCGAAAAGCCCGAGGTCGCGGGCGACCGCGCGTTCCGCCGCTATTTCCAGCAGGTCTCGGGGCCGGCCATGGCGAAGGGCTTCGAGGATACCGAGCTCTACCGCACGCCGATCCTGGTCTCGGTCAACGAGGTCGGCGGAGATCTCGACCATCCCGCGCGCGAGCCCGGCGAGCTGCACCGCCTGTTCGCAGCGCGGGCGCGGCTCGGTGCGCGCGACCTCGTCCCGCTCGAGACCCACGACACCAAGCGCGGACCGGAGACGCGTGCGCGGCTCAACGCCCTGTCGCACCGCCCCGCGCTCTGGCGCGACTTCCTGCGCGAGGCCGAACCTCTGCTCGCCCCGCTGCGGGAAAAGAGCGAGGAGGGCGCGATCCCCGACGGGCTGGAGGAACGGCTGATCCACCAGACGCTGATCGCGACCTGGCCGATCACGATGGCACGCCTCGAGGGCTACATGCTCAAGGCTCTGCGCGAGGCCAAGCGCCACACCACCTGGGAGACGCCCGACCACGCCTATGAGGCGGCGGTGCTGCGCGTCGCCGGTGAACTGGTCGAGGGCACCGGGGGCGAGGACTATCGCCGCCTCGTCGGGCGTCTGGTGGCGCGCCTCGCGCCGGCCACGCATGTGCTCTCGCTCGCCCAGACGGCGCTGCAGCTTACCTTGCCGGGCACGCCGGACATCTATCAGGGCACGGAATTCCGGGATTTCTCGCTGGTCGACCCCGACAATCGCCGTCCGGTCGATTTCGAGCGTCGTCTCGCCGCGCTGTCGGGCGAGGGGGAGCCGGAGGATGTGGAAAAATGCGGGCTGACGCACCGCCTGCTCGGGCTGCGGCGCGATCTCGGCTGCTTTTCCGGGGGAGGCTACCGGCCGCTCGACTTCGCACCTTCGCCATGGCGCTGGTTCGGCTTCGTGCGCGAGGGCGCGGGTGACGCGGTGCTCGTCGTGGTGCCGACCCGCGTGCCGGAGGGCGAGGTACCGCCGGAGATGACGGCACTGGAGCTGCCGGCGGGGTTCCGCGATCTCGAAGGCCGGCAGGTCTCTCTTGCCGGCCACATGCTGGAAGCGCGCCTGCCGCTGCTGGTCGCGCTGAGGCGGGGCTGAGCCCCGCGCCGCTCAGCTCGCCAGCGGCATGGGGGAGGCGACGCTCCGCGAGGCCGAGGAGCGCCGCCCGGCCTGCGCATTCAGCCGGCGCTCGGCGAGCAGGTACATGCTGTCGGCGCCATGCTGGTGGCGGGCGCGGCATTTCTGCAGCAGCCGGGCGGTCTCGGGCCGGTCGAGCTCGCGGGTCCAGCCGATGACGGTGACATAGCGGGCGCTGGCGTAGTTCTCGACCGCCTGCATCGCCGCGGCGATGGCGGTGTCGAGCACGTGATAGCCGTCGATCTCGTCGTTCAGCTCTTCCGCGCTGATGAAGATGCCGTCAATGGCCGGACACTCGATGCTGCCGGGAAGGGCACCGAGGAGCGTGAATGCCTCCTCGAGGTGCCGGGCGTTCTCGGTTGCCGCCTGCAGGCAGTCGTCGAGCTCGCGCCTGAGCATCGGGTCGCGAACCTTGCTGCGCAGGGCCGGAATCGCCCGCCTGATGCGCCGTTCGCTGTACAGCAGCTCGCCGAGTCCCTGCCGCAGGAGGTCGTCGAGCGACTTGATGTCCTTCGTGAGCAACCCCATGGCGCTCTCCTCCTCGAAATGTCTTGATTGGACGAAATACTCCGCCAGTCGATTCAACGCTTCCCAAGGCGCCTTGTTCCGGTGTGCAATACCGAAATCGACGGCGCAGGAACCCTTCGCCTACCCGCTTCTCCTTACCTTGGGACAAGCGCATTGGTCACATGGCTGAAGCGGTGTCGCGGTCGATTCGACGCGTATGATCGCGAGGTGAGTGATTCGATGGGCCGCATCGGCGGCCATTCCCGGAGATGAGGCGATGGACGAGCTGCAGGACCGTATCCGCGAACGTGCCTATCTTCTGTGGATCGAGGAAGGTTGCCCGCACGGGCGGGCCGATCATCACTGGTACAGGGCGAGCGAGATCGTGGCGGCGGAAATCGCGCCGGTGCCGGCGCCTGCCGTCGCGGCGCCGAAGAAGCCGCGCAAGCCCGCCGCGCCTTCGCCCGACAGCGTAGCGCCGGAGACCGTCACGCCGAAGGCGACCGCCGTGGGGGCGCCGGCGCCGAAGGCAGCCAAGACTGTCGCGAGCAAACCCGCAGCGGGAAAGCCCGCCGCCGGCAAGCCCGCGCCCGCGCCGGCCGAGCCTGCTCAGGCCGCGCCGAAGGTGCCGTCGGCCCGCAGCCGCTCCAAGACGCCCGTCGCCACCGCGAAATAGGCCCCGTGCAGCACGAGCTGCCCCTCCTCGACCCTCTTCCGGATCCAGGGAAAGGTCTCGAGATTGTGCAGCGAGAGCTTGACGCACTGGTACTCGACGATCCGGCGCCGCTCGGCGGCGTCCTCGCTCAGGTTGAGCGCGACGTCGCGCGCCGGCGCGGCGATCTTGATCCAGTCGGGCAGGAAGTCGCGCGCCGCCTCGGGCGCGCCGTCGACCAGCGCCCCGGCGCCGCCGCACAGCGCGTGGCCGAGGACGACGATCTGCCGGACCTCCAGCACCCGCACGGCGAACTCGATCGCCGCGCTGGTGCCGTGATGGGCGTGGTCGGGGGCGGAATAGGGCGGCACCAGATTGGCGACGTTGCGCACCACGAACAGTTCGCCCGGCCCGGCGTCGAAGATCATGCTCGGGTCGACACGGCTGTCCGAGCAGGCGATGACGAGGGTCTGAGGGCGCTGGCCGAGGGCCGCCAGCTTCTCGAACAGCGCCTTGCGCCCGGGCCACGCCGAGTTGCGGAACCGGCGGTAGCCATCAACGAGATTGTCCATCGCTCACCCTCATCGCACGCGACACATCGTTGCATAGCCGGGCATGGCGCGGGGCGCAATCGCCCGGAGGTCGCAGTCTCGACCCGCCCGTTGCGCTGCGCTAGTTGAAGAGCGGCGAAACGGGTGCGAGAGGTGCGGCCATGGCAGACGACATTCCGTTCGACCGGCGCTTCGACGCCGTGCCCGGCGTGGCCGAGACCGTGGCCCCGGGCGTGCGCCGCGTGCTGGCGCCCAATCCCGGCCCCTTCACCTTCACCGGCACCTGCAGCTACATCGTCGGCGAGGGCGAGGTGGCGATTATCGATCCCGGCCCCGACGAGCCCGCGCATGTCGCGGCATTGCTGGAGGCGGTGCGCGGCGAGCGGGTCACCCACATCTTCCTGACCCATACCCATCGCGACCATTCCGGCGCGCTCGACGCGCTGCGGCAGGCGACCGGGGCGCCGACCTATGCCGAGGGCCCGCACCGGCCCGCCCGTGCGCTGCACGGCGGGGAGACCAGCGCGCTCGACGCCGCCGGCGACCGGCATTTCTTCCCCGACGTGGCGCTGGCGGACGGCGCCCGCATCGAGGGCGCGGGGTGGGCGCTCGCCGCGCTCGCCACGCCCGGCCACACCGCCAACCACATGGCCTTCGTGCTGGAAGGCGAGGACGTGATCTTCGTCGGCGACCATGTCATGGCCTGGGCGACCTCGATCGTCGCCCCGCCGGACGGCTCGATGAGCGACTACATGGACTCGCTGCGCCGCCTCGGCGAGCGGCCGGAGCGTTTCTACCTGCCCGGCCATGGCGGGCCGGTGCGCGAGGGCCCGGCCTTCGTCGCGCGCTATCTGCGCCACCGCGTGGCGCGCGAGCAGGCCATAATGCGCGCGCTCGCCCGCGGGCCGATGGCGATCCCCGAGATCGTGCGGGCGATCTATATCGGCCTCGACCCGCGTCTCGTCGGCGCGGCGGGCCTGTCGACGCTCGCCCATCTGGAAGACCTCGTGGGACGCGGCGAAGTGCTGACCGAGGGACCGGCGGCGCTGGAAGGCACCTATTCGCTGGCCTGAAGGCCGCGCTTTTCCGGCTCAGCGGCGCGGGCGGCCCTGCGCTTCGGAGAGCTCGGAGAACAGCGTGTCGATGCGCCGTGCGTTGGAGCCGAAGTCGCGGTCGCTGTTGCGCGAGAGCGAGCGCATGTCGACCCGGGTGCCGTTCGCCGTCGGGCGGATACGGATCACGATGTCGTCGCGCAGGCCGAAGGGCATGCTGCGCGCCACCGCCTCGATGCGCCCGTCGCGTATGCCCCCGCGCGGCGGCACGGCGTCGATGACGAGCCATTTGTGGTGCGCGACGAGCCGCATCAGCGCGGTGTAGATGTCGTCCGGCAGGCCGTCGAACTCGATCGGCTTGATGCCCGGATAGGCGATGCGCTGCTCCTCGGCGGCGCTGTCGCCGGCATAGGCGAGCGGGTTGGTGTTACGCCCGCGTGCCATGGCGAGGGTGACGAATTGCGGCGGGTCCTCGGTGTCGGTGGTGATGTCGTGCATCACCGGCAGGCCGACGCTGAAGGCGGCGAGCGCCGCCACCGGGGTGATCAGCACCAGCGCCAGCGCGGCGGCACCGAGCACGCGGCCGAGCCCGCGCAACCCCTCGTTCCAGATCACCACGAAGCCGGCCAGCGCCATCAGCAGCGCCAGCGCCGCGACGGCGACGCCTGCCATCACCGTGTAGGCGGCGCTGCGGAAGTCCAGCGCCTCGACGAGGTAGAGCGCGAGGCCGATCAGCGTGACGGGCAGCGCGAAGACGGCGGTGCGCAGGCTCCACACGGCGAGCCGCGAGACCCGCTCCTCGACATAAAGCCGGCGGCGGATCACGGCGCGGCCTCCGCGGAAAGCGCATCCGCCGGGCGGCCGGCGAGAAGGAGGTCGGCCAGCGCGCCGACATCGTCGACCACCAGATCGGCCTCGTCGGCGAAGTCGTCGACCGGGGTCGGGCCGCAGCGCACGAGGATCGCGAGCGCGCCCGCCGCACGGGCGGTGTCGAGGTCGTGCCTGGTGTCGCCGACCAGCGCGATGGCGCCCGGCGGCAGCCTGGTGAGGTGGCTGAAGGCAGCGATCATCCCCGGCGCGGGCTTGGAGCCGTGGCCCGAATCATAGCCGTAGACCGCGCTCACCAACCCGGCGATGCCGAGCAGGTCGGCCTGGATATGGGCGTTGGCCTCCGCGTCGTTGGTGGCGATGCCGAGCACGAGGCCCGAGCGATGCAGGCGGGTGAGGTCCTGACGCGGCACGCCGATCGGCGTCAGGAAGCGGCGGCCCTCCAGCGTGAACAGGCGGTCGATCTCGAGGAAGAAGGCGAGATCGGCCGGCCGGCCCAGCGTCTCGGCCCAGAGCGGGCCGAACTGACGCGACGAGCCGGCGATGAGCGGGGAGGACTGCAGGAAGCGGTGCTCGGCGGGCAGATAGTGGCTGACGGCGTGAAGGCGTGCCAGTGTGGCCGCGTCGCCGGCGGCGAACCGCTCCATGACGGCGCCGGCGGCCGGACCCCAGGTGCGGTCGAAGTCGACCAGCGTACCGTCCTTGTCGAACAGAATGGCGCGAACGGCGTTCACTTGAAGTGCATTCACGGCTTGGCACGACCCGATTGGCAAGACCGACCGAACAGGAAAGGCCTGATAGCATGGATTCTCGCACGCTCCCACGGCGACGGTCCGAAGGTCGCCTGCCTGTTCGTCCGGCCGCCTGCCGCGGTACCTTTCTCAGCCCGCTGCTGCTGGGGCTGTTCATCGCCGTGCCGCTGGCCGGCTTCGCCCGCCCTGCCGCCGCCGAGCCGCTGGCGGAGATCGGCTCCTCCTTCGACGATGCCGGCCGGGCGCTGAACAATCAGCTCGGCGAATGGTTCGGCGACAAGCCGCACAAGACGACGCGTCCCGCTCGCCGGCAGGCGATGCCCGCCCGCGCGCCGCTGCCCCCGCCGCGCCCGGCGCAGGTGGGCGAGGCGGCGTCGAACGAGGAGGGCGCAAAGCCGGCCGAAAAGGCGACGCCTCCCGCCTCCGAATCCGCGACGGCGCGGACGACGCCGAAGGACACGGCGCCAGTCACAGCGAAGCCGGTGGATCGGGCCAAGGCGCAAGCTGCCCCGGCCGAGCCGGCGCAGGAGAAGCAGGCGCGGAACAAGCCCGCTCAGGAGCCGTCGGCGCAGGGCGCTCCCGCTCCCGCTCCGCCCGTGACCGCCGCCGCGACGTCTCCGCCGCCGAAGGCGACGCCCGTAAAGCCTGCGAAGCCCGCCCGAGTCGCCACGGCGCCCCTGCCGCCGCCCTCGCCCGAGCGGCGCATGGCGGCCGCACCCGCGCCGCCGCCGGCCGAGCCGGCGCCTGGCACAGCGGACCCGCAGCACGATGCGAGCGCGGCGCTGGACGAAGAGCCGGTCGAGGCGCCGATGCCGCTCGCCACCCCGGAGGCGACGGCGAAGCCGTCCGCCACGCCCTCGGCGCGCTCATCAGTGAAGCTCGCAGCCTCGGCTCCCCTGCCGCCGGCCCGTCCGGCCGAGGTGCCGCCCGCCGCCGACGGCGCGCGCGTCGCCGCGCTGACGCCGGACAGCGCGCCGCAGGCCGAGGGCGCCGCCCCGAAGACGCCGGCGATCCCGACCGTCTGCCCCGAACTCTCGAACGGGGATCTCGGCGAGTTCACTCCCGTCACCGTCACCGCCACCAACCCGCTCTGCACGGTCGACCGCGCGGTCTCGCTCTCGGCGGTGCGGATGAAGGACGGGCGGCTCGTGAAGCTCGAGCCGGCCGCGACGCTGCGCTGCGAGATGGCGGCCTCGGTCGCGCACTGGCTGCGCGAGCAGGTCGACCCGGCGGTGGCCACGCTCGGCGCGCCGCTCGACACGGTGCTGGTCGCCGCCTCCCAGCAGTGCCGCCCGCGCAACCGCGTCGCCGGCGCCAAGATCAGCGAGCACGGGCGCGGCAACGCCATGGACACGCGCGGCTACCAGCTCTCAGACGGCCGCGTCTTCGTCATCGGCCCCGGCAAGGGCAAGGAAGAGACGATGCCGCAGGCGTTCCAGGAGATCCTCAAGGCCAGCGCCTGCACCGACTTCACCACCATCCTCGGCCCCGGCTCGGACGGCTATCACGAGCATCACCTGCATGTGGACCGGGCGGAGCGGCGCTCGGGCATGGTGATCTGCCACTGGGCGATCGGCAGCAGCAAATAGCGCGTCTGCCGTCACGGAATGACGAGGCGGCGCCGCCGGCCGTGAAACGGCGGCGGGTGGGCGACGATGCCGCGGGCGGGCGGGCGATCCGACCAAGGATGCGCTTTCGGTCCGACCCGCGCCGCACTAGGGTGAGCCAACCCATGCTTACCCCCGGAGTTGCCCCGCCATGCTCACCAATCTTCAGGCTCGCGACGTCGAGACGTTGATCCACCCCTACACCAATCTCGCCTCGTTCCGCGAGACCGGTCCGCTCGTGCTCGAGCGTGGCCAGGGTGTGTGGGTTTATGACGTCGACGGCAAGCCGTATCTCGAAGGCATGGCGGGCCTCTGGTGCACCTCGCTCGGCTACGGCAACGAGGAGCTGGTCGAGGCGGCGGCGACGCAGATGCGCAAGCTGCCCTACACCCACATCTTCGGCGGCAAGAGCCACGATCCCGCGATCGAGCTCGCCGAGAAGCTGAAGGAGATGGCGCCGGTGCCGATCTCCAAGGTGTTCTTCACCTGCTCCGGCTCGGAAGCCAACGACACCCAGATGAAGCTGGTCTGGTACATGAACAACGGGCTCGGGCGGCCGAAGAAGAAGAAGATCATCTCGCGCATGCGCGCCTATCACGGCGTGACCATCGCCTCCGCCTCGCTGACCGGCCTCGCCAATAACCACAATGATTTCGACCTGCCGATCGCGGGCGTGAAGCACACCACCTGCCCGCACCACTACCGCCTCGCCGAGCCGGGCGAGAGCGAGGAGGATTTCGCCACCCGCCTCGCCGCCGACCTCGAGGCGCTGATCCTCGCCGAGGGGCCGGAGACGGTCGCCGCCTTCATCGCCGAGCCGGTGCTGGGCGCGGGCGGGGTGATCGTACCGCCGAAGACCTACTACCCGAAGATCCAGAACGTGCTGTCGAAATACGACGTGTTCTTCATCGCCGACGAGGTCATCACCGGCTTCGGCCGCCTCGGCACCGCCTTCGGCTCCGACGCGATGGAGATGAAGCCGGATTCGATCTCGGTCGCCAAGGCGCTGTCCTCGGCCTACCAGCCGATCGGCGCGGTGATGATCCCCGAGGTGATGTACGAGGCGATGCTGTCCGAGAGCACCAAGATCGGCAGCTTCGGCCACGGCTTCACCTATTCGGGCCATCCGGTGCCGGCGGCGGTCGCACTGAAGACGCTGGAGATCTACGAGCGCGACAACGTGTTCGAGCGCGTGCGGGGGAAGATCCCGCAGTTCAACGCCCGCCGCGCGGCGCTGGAGGACCATCCGCTGGTCGGCGAGGCGCGCGGCGCCGGCATGGTGGCCGGCATCGAGCTGGTGGCGGACAAGAAGACCAAGCACCAGTTCGACCCGAAGCTCGGCGTCGCCGCCAAATGCGTCGGCTTCGCCCAGCAGGAGGGCCTGATCGTGCGCAGCGTGTTCGGCGATGCGGTGACGATCTGCCCGCCGCTGGTCATCTCGCCGGCGGAGATCGACGAGCTGTTCGACCGCCTCACCCGCGCGCTCGACCGGACGCTGGACTGGGCCGTGCGCGAGAACCTGCTGGCGGCCTGAGGGCGGGCGCGGCGCGCTCTGCGCCGCGATCCCCTCCGCCATGGACGACAAAATCCCCGGGCGCCTGCCCGGGCATTTTTGTTGTCGGCTGGGTGCCGGTCGGGGAAGACGCGCAACAAAAAAGGCGCTGCCGCGGCAGCGCCTTGATGTCGTCCGGGCCCGGTTCCGGGCCGGCGCCGATCGTTCAGAGAACGACGACGTTCGCGCCCTGCGGCACGCGGGAATAAAGGTCGATCACGTCCTCGTTCAGCATGCGGATGCAGCCGGAGGAGATTGCCTGCCCGATATATTCGGGCTGGTTGGTTCCGTGGATGCGGAACAGCGTGTCCTTGTTGCCCTGGTAGAGGTAGAGCGCGCGCGCACCCATCGGGTTCTGCGGGCCGGGGCCGACGAAGTTCGGCACGCCGGCGAGGCGCTCCTTGATCTCGGCGGTCGGCGTCCAGGTCGGCCATTCGGCCTTGCGCCCGACCTTGGCCTCGCCGTGGAAGGCGAGGCCCTCCTCGCCGACGGTCACGCCGTAGCGGATCGCCTTGCCGTCGTTCTCGACCAAATAGAGGAACTTCTTGTTGGTATCGACGACGATCGTGCCCGGCTTCTCGGAGCCCGTATAGTCGACGATGGAGCGCTGGAACATGTCCGGCGGCAGCACCTTCTTGTAAGGCGCGTTGGCCAGCCACTTCTTGTCGCGCGGCGTCAGCGACGCCTCGGGCGCCGGCTGGCGCTCCACGGCGCTGCACGCCCCAAGGAGAAGCGCCAGAAGAACCGCTCCCGCCACCCGCACGTTCATTTCCCGCTGCTCCGAATCGTTTCGCGCATGCTCGGCGCATGCTGTCGCTACAGTCGATTAACCGAACTCCTTTCCGCCTTGAAGAGGCCACATCGGTGCCATGGCGTCGTTGCTCAAGAATGTTGCGAAAAAGCATCACTTCCGTTGGAAGAGGTCAAAATTGCCCTGGATCGACCTCTCCCTACGTCAAACTCCACCTTTCGACGGTGATTTCGCATAATTTTGACGCAGTCCGGGGCTCACTTCCGCGGCGCCTGCCCGTCCGGTGGGCTCCTTACGATGGAGAAGGTCATGTCTGACGAGGAAAGTCCGGTCCCCGAGGGCCGGCCGAGCGAACGTTGGGAACGTTCGCAGCAACGAGCACATTGGCGTGAGATCGGCATTTCGGCGGTCGCCGCGGCGGCCCGCTACAGTTCCGACAAGCAGACGGTATCCGATGCCCCCGCCAAGGGTGCGGCGCGGACCGAGGACGCGGACAAAGTGGTGACGCTTCGCGACATCGAGTATTTCGCGGCCTGAGCTCGGCTCGGCCCCGTCCCTCGACACCATCCACATCCCCTGGCCACCTCGCCTGGCCACACCTTCTGGCGAGACGGGCCGGCGCTGCCGGCGGCGTTCGCACGCCCATACCGTTCCTGAACGCGCCCCGTTCCGGAACGCGGGCCGGCCTTGCGGCTTGTGGGTGGGCGGCGCTTCGCCGCGCCGGTGCTCCCAGCGGGGCGCAGGCGGGCTAGGATGAGTGGGATTCGGCCGGTCGACGCGCGACCGGCCGGCGGGATGGACGAGCGGGAGACGGCATGATCAACGCCTATTGCGTGCGGGCCGGCGCGCTGGTGCGCGTTCCGGTGGAGCCGGACGGCGCCGTGCCGCCGGAAGCGATCTGGATCGACCTGTTCCGCCCGACGGGCGACGAGGACCGGCGGGTCGAGGCCCTGCTCGGCGTCTCCATCCCGACCCGGGAGGAGATGGCCGAGATCGAGCCGTCGAGCCGGCTGCGGGTCGAGAACGGCGCGCGCTACATGACCGGCGCCATCGTCTGCAACAGCGAGAGCGAGCACCCGACCCTGTCGGTCGTGACCTTCATCCTCGCCGGCGGGCGGCTCGCCACGGTGCGCTACGACGAATCCAAGCCGTTCTCGCTCATCGTCTCACGGCTCGACCGCGGCTGCCCCTCCGGGCTCGGCGGCAACGCGCTGCTGCTGCTGATGCTGGACACGGTGATCGACCGCGCCGCCGACATCATCGAGCGGCTGGCGGACGAACTCGACCAGCTTTCGCGCAGCGTGTTCGGCGACAACGGCACCAAGGGGGCCGGCAGCGACCGCTTCCGCGGGCTGATGGGCATGATCGGCCGGCGCGCGGACCTCGGCTCGAAGGTGCGCGAGAGCCTGGTCTCGATCGGCCGCCTCGTGATCTTCCTCGCCAATGAGAGCGAGGTCGAGCGCTTCAGCAAGGACCAGCGCGCCATGCTCAAGAGCATGCAGCGCGACGTCACCTCGCTGAACGACCATGTCAGCTTCCTCGGCAACAAGGTCACCTTCCTGCTCGACGCCACGCTCGGCATGGTCGGCATCGAGCAGAACAACATCATCAAGATCTTCGCGGTGCTCTCGGTGGTGCTGATGCCGCCGACGCTGATCGCCTCGGTCTACGGCATGAACTTCCGCTACATGCCCGAGCTCGCCGACCGCTGGGGCTACCCGATCGCGCTGCTCGCCATGCTGGCCGCGGCGATCGTGCCCTACCTCTTCTTCAAGTGGCGGCGCTGGCTGTAGCGTCGGCGGCGATCTCGGGGCTCGGGCCGCGCTCGAGATAGGTGGTGAGCGCGACATAGCTGCGCGTGCCGGTGAAGCCCTCTATGGCGTGGATCCGCTCCAGCAGCGCCTCCAGCGTGCGGGTGTTGGCGGTGCGCACCTTGAGCAGCATGGCGCTCTCGCCGGTGACGGTGTGGATCTCCTCGACCTCCGGGAATTCGGTCAGCTTCAGCAATTGCCGCGTCACCGCCCAGCTCGTCGTGTCGACATGGACGAAGGCGAGCAGCGGGCGCCCCACCTTCTCGCCGTCGAGCCGCGCCGCCACCGCGGTGATGACGCCGGCCGCCTTCAGCCGCTTCACCCGCTCGTGCACCGCGGGCGGCGACAGGTGCAACAGCTCGCCGAGCTCGGCATAGCTGCGCTCGGCATTGGCCGCGAGCGCGGCTAACAGCTTTCGGTCGGTGGCGTCGAGGCGCGGCGCGGCCAGGGGCCTCGACCGAATGCGGTTCGTATTGTCGGCGGACATGGTGACGTGCCCTTGTGACGAATGATGTTCGGCATAAGCTCGCTCCAGCTTAACATCATTCGGAAAGCTGGCGATGTTCGACACCAAGGTGGCCATTCTGGTCGAGGAGGATCTCGCGGTCTGGCAGAAGCTGAACGTGACCGCCTTCCTCGCCACCGGCATCGCCGGCGCGGCGCCCGAGGCGATGGGCGAGCCCTATGAGGATGCGGCGGGGCGAAGGCACGCACGCCTGCTCGGCCAGCCGATGCTGATCTTCGCCGCCACCGGCGAGCAGCTTCGGCGCGCCTATGCACAGGCGATACAGCGCGAGCTGACCCGCGCCGCCTATGTCCGCGCCATGTTCGAGACCGGCCACGACGCGGCGAACCGCGCGGTGTTCCGCCAGGAGGACGCCGACGCGCCGGAACTCGTCGGCCTCGCCCTGCGCGGGCCGCGCAAGGACGTCGACAAGGCGGTCAAGGGCGCCCGCCTTCACCCGTGAGGGCGTGGGCCCGGAGCGCCCTCAGACGTGCTGGCCGCCGTTGATGTGGATTTCCGCGCCGTTCAGATAGGACGAGGTCTCGGTGCACAGCACATAGATGATCTTGGCGACCTCGTCCGGCGTGCCGAGCCGGTGCATCGGGATCTGCTCGACGATCTTCTCGGTGCCCGGCGACAGGATCGAGGTGTCGATCTCGCCCGGCGCGATGGCGTTGACGCGCACGCCGAGCGGCCCGAAATCGGCCGCCATCTCGCGCGTGAGGCCGGCGAGCGCCGCCTTGGAGGTGCCGTAGGCGGCGCCCGCGAAGGGATGCACCCGCGAGCCGGCGATGGAGGTGACGTTCACCACCGCGCCATGCGTGCGCTTGAGCTGCTCCAGCAGGCCGCGCGCCAGCAACACGGGGGCGAAGAAGTTCACCTGGAACACGCGGTGCCAGTCTTCCTCGGGCGTGTCGATCGTGTCGAGGCGCGCCCCGCCCGCGCCCTTGGGCGAGATGCCGGCATTGTTGACCAGCGCGTGCAACTCGCCATTGGCGAGCCGGCTCTTGATCTCCTCGATCGCCCGCATCGTGTCGGCGGAGTCGGACAGGTCGACCTGGATATGGTCCTCCGGCCCCATCTCCCACGGGCAGTTCTCGGGGAAGGGATGGCGCGAGCAGGTGATGACGCGCCAGCCCGCCGCCGAGAAGCGTTTCACGGTGGCGTGCCCGATGCCGCGCGAGGCGCCGGTGAGCAGGAGCGTACGGCGAGGCTGGTTGGAACCCTGGTTCATGGGTGTGTCTTAGCTCAGCGGCGGGTGCCTGTCAGGGATAAAGCCGGGACTTGTTCCATTCCCCCGCATCGGGGGAGGGACGGCGGAACATGATGCGGTCGTGCAGGCGGAACGGGCGGTCGTGCCAGAATTCCATCTGCACCGGCTTGATGCGGAAGCCCGTCCAGTGCGGCGGGCGCGGCACGCCGCCGAGCGCGTATTGCGCGGTGTACTTCGCCACCGCGCCCTCGAGCGCGAAGCGCCCTTCCAGCGGCTGCGACTGCTGGCTCGCCCAGGCGCCGATCTGCGACAGGCGCGGGCGGGTGGCGAAATAGGCGTCCGCCTCCGCGTCGCTGACCTGCTCCACCGGCCCGCGCACCCGGATCTGCCGGCGCAGCGACTTCCAGTGGAACACGACGGACGCCTTGGGCACTGCCGCCAGCTCGCGGCCCTTCGCGCTCCCCGTATTGGTGAAGAACACGAAGCCGCGCGCGTCGCGCGCGTTCAGCAGCACCATGCGCACGTCCGGCAGCCCGTCGGCGTCGACGGTGGCGAGCGCCATGGCGTTAGGATCGTTCGGTTCGCTGGCCTTCGCTTCCTCGAACCAGTCTTCGAACAGCTGAAAAGGCTCTGAGGCGTCGGTGAAATCACCGGATGTTAACGGTTCGGGCGCTTCCATAACGGCATCTTCAAGGGTGGGGGCGGGCGCCCCCTTGGAAATCAAGGCCATGTCGACGTTCCATGGGCGGCGGATGACAGCGACACGGGCGACACATCGCTCCTCATATAAGCGTGCCGCTGGCGAACGCCCAGCACTATCGCTCCTGTTCCTGGCCGGTATCTCAGGGCTTGCTCTGGGCGGCTGCTCCATGCCGCCGGCGCTCGATCCGCTGGCGACCGGCTCGGTGACGCCGATCCCCATGGCCTATTCCGAGCCGATCCCGGACGGGGTGGCGCCCGACGACTGGCTCTCCGCGCGCCAGGCGCTCGCCGAGGCGCTGAGCGAGGACCAGGTTGCGCCCAGCGTGCCGTGGGAGAATTATGCCAGCGCCACCCGTGGCACGGTGACGCCGATCGGCACCCGGCTCGCCACCGCGGGCGACTGCCGCGCCTTCCTGATGAGCTTCGTGCGCGACACCAGCGAGAACTGGCTCGAGGGCGAGGCGTGCCGGACCGCGAAGGGCTCCTGGAAGGTCGATCAGGCCCGGATGCTCGAGAAAGGCTGAATGCCGTTCGACAGGGGCCGGTTCGACCGTTGCATCGCAGCAACACCGTGCCTACATGACGTCCGAAGCCCGGAACCGCCGGACGGATAATCACCCATGCGCGATCCTTATGAGATTCTCGGCGTCGCCCGTACCGCCGACCAGAGCGAGATCAAGCGAGCCTTCCGCAAGCTCGCCAAGAAGCTGCACCCGGACGCCAACAAGGACGATCCGAAGGCGCAGGACAAGTTCGCCGAGCTGAACAGCGCCCACGAGATCCTCTCCGACCCGGAGAAGCGCGGCCAGTTCGACCGCGGCGAGATCGACGCCGAGGGCAAGCCGCGCGGCTTCGAGGGCTTCCCCGGCGGCGGCCAGGGCTTCGGTGGCGGCGGCTTCCGGCGCGGCGGCTTCGGCCGCGGGCCGGGCGGCGAGACCATTTTCGAGAGCTTCTCCTATGGCCCGGAGGGCGCGCGCCGCTCCGGCCACGGGCCGCATGACGCCGGCGGCTTCGACGACGTGCTGTCGGACATTCTCGGCGGCCTCGGCGGGGGCATGCGCGGGCGTCGCGGCCGGGCCGGCGGTGGCGGCGGGGAGATGCCGCGCGGCGGCGACGTCGAGATCACGGTCCCGGTGCCGCTCGACAAGGTCATCGAGGGCGGCCCGGTCAAGGTCCACCTGCCGAACGGGCGCACGGTCGAGGTGAAGATTCCCGCCGGGGTGGCGGAAGGCCACCGCATGCGGATGAAGGGCCAGGGCGAGCCGAGCCCCTTCGGCGGTGCCCCGGGCGACGCCTATGTCGTCGTCGCCTATGCCCCGCACCGCCATTTCCGCATCGACGGCGCGGACCTTCGCACCGACGTCCCGCTCCCCCTCGCGCTCGCCGTCACCGGCGGCAAGGTGCGCGTGCCGACCCTGTCGGGCGAGGTCGAGCTTTCGGTGCCGCACTGGACCAATTCGGGGCGCACCTTCCGCCTGCGCGGCAAGGGCCTGCCCAAGGCCGACGGCACCACGGGCGATCTTTTCGCGAGCATGCGGATCGTGCTGCCCGAGGATCACGACCCCGAACTGGAGGCGCTGATGAAGCGCCGTCAGGAGAGCGCCGGCTGATCCGGGACCGCCGGCCGCGCGAGCGGGTCGCTTGAGCGGGTGTTGCCGCTGTGCGATAGGAACCTTCCGCCACCGCGAGGTGAGCAGAGAGTACGGAGCACAGCGTGACAGGCATGGCATCGGGCGGGTTGATGAACGGCAAGCGCGGCCTGGTGATGGGGGTGGCGAACAACCGCTCCATTGCCTGGGGCATCGCGAAGGCGGCCCAGGCGCAGGGAGCGAAGCTCGCCTTCACCTATCAGGGCGAGCCGCTGCGCAAGCGGGTCGAGCCGCTCGCCGCCGAACTCGACGCCGTCGTCGTCGGCCATTGCGACGTGACCGACCCCGCCACCATCGACGCCGTCTTCGCCGAGACCGAGCGTCAGCTCGGCGGGCTCGACTTCCTGGTCCACGCCATCGCCTTCTCCGACAAGAGCGAGCTGGACGGGCGCTATGTCGACACCACGGCGGAGAATTTCAGCAAGACCATGCTGATCTCCTGCTACAGCCTGACCGCCGTCGCCCAGCGCGCCGAGAAGCTGATGGTGAACGGCGGCTCAATGCTGACCCTCACCTATTACGGCGCCGAGAAGTGGATGCCCCATTACAACGTGATGGGCGTCGCCAAGGCGGCGCTGGAGGCGAGCGTGCGCTACCTCGCCGCCGACCTCGGCCCCAAGAACATCCGCGTCAACGCCATCTCCGCCGGCCCGATCAAGACGCTCGCCGCCTCGGGCATCGGCGATTTCCGCTACATCCTGAAGTGGAACGAGCTGAACGCGCCGCTGCGCCGCACCGTCACCATCGACGAGGTCGGCGACACCGGCATGTACCTGCTTTCGGATCTCGGCCGGGCGGTCACCGGCGAGGTTCACCACGTCGACGCCGGCTACCATATCGTCGGCATGAAGAACCCCGAAGCGCCCGACCTCACCCTCGAGCGCGACTAGAGCAGTTCCGGCGGGATGCGCGGCAAGCGTGCCGCGGGTCCGTATATGAACAGGACATGCTCCAGTCCGGCGACGGAACGCGCAGGCTGGCGAGCAGGAGACGGACGATGATCAAGGCTTCCGCGATCAAGGTTTCCGCGATCGAGGCTTCCCCAATCGAGCCTTCCCTAGGCAGGCGCGGCATCTGGCGGCGCGCCGCGCGCGTCGCGGTGGCGGCGGCGCTCCTCATCGGCGCCGGCGCGGCCATGCAGCCGGCCGCCGCGCGGTCCTCGGTCACCGTCTACCCGCCGCCGGGCTCCGGCCTGCCGGACTGGGCGACGCCGGGATCGCCGACGCAGGACAGCGGCCTGCCGCCGACGCTGCAGCAATATCCGCTGCTCAACCGCCTGCTCGGCCCGGGCGGGGCGGTCTTCCCCGGCTACACCTCGCCGGTCGGCGACGGCAACAGCTACCAGCGCCTCGCATCCCTGACCGGCGGCGGCGCGAACGGCGTGCTCTTCGCCGCCGGCATGGCCGATTCGCTGTGCCAGCCGGCCGACGCGCCGAGGCTGACCGTGCTCAGCGCCTCGCCGGGGCTGAAGCTCTCCACCGATTACGGCCGCTTCGTCGCCACCGGCAACGACGCCGGCTCGACCTACTGCCTCGGCCGCACCGTCCGCGGCACGCGGCTGGTGCTTTCCGGCCGCCCCCCGCGCGCCGGCGGCAACGTCACGGTCCGCGTCTCCTGGCCGCTCGTCGGCCGCAATGGCGGGCGCAGCTACACGCATGTGGTGAGCATTCCCGCCAGATGAAGCCGCGCATCTACCTCGTTCGCCACGGCGAGACCGACTGGAACCTCGCCGGCCGCCTTCAGGGCAACCAGGACATTCCGCTCAACGATCTCGGCCGCGAGCAGGCGGCCGGCACCGCGCGCGTGATCGAGCGCCTGAGCCGCGACGCCGGGGCGCCGCTCGACTACGTGTCGAGCCCGCTCAGCCGCACCTCCCAGACCATGGCGATCCTGCGCGCCAAGCTCGGCCTGGCGCCGGACGGCTTCCGCCGCGACGCGCGGCTGAAGGAGATTTCCTTCGGCCGCTGGGAGGGCGCCACCTGGACCGAACTGCGCCGGCGCGACCCGGTGAGCCTCGCCGCCCGCAAGGCCGACCCGTGGAACTTCGTGCCGCCGAGCGGCGAGAGCTACGCGATGCTGGCCGAGCGGGTGATGGCGGCGATCGGCGAGATCGAGCGCGACAGCGTGGTCGTCACCCATGGCGGCGTGGTGCGGGCGATGCTTCACGTGCTGGCGGGCATGCCGCCGGAGGAAGCAGTCTGGCTGCCGGTGCGCCAGGGCGCGGTCTATCTGGTTGAGAACGGGGCGTTCGAGCTTGCCGTCGCCTGACGGCCGAAGGGGGAAAGCACGATGGGCGCGACACTGATCAGGGCCGAAGAGGCCTCCACTCCGCGCCCGATCTGGTGCGTCACCACGCAGAACTGGCATGAGGTCGCCGCCGGCATCGCCGCGCCGGCCCGCGCCTTCGCCGAGGCGAGCGGCTTCAAGGCCGAGCCCGGTGCGCTGCTGGTGCTGCCGGCGGCCGACGGCTCCATCGCCGGCGTGCTGTTCGGCGTCGAGGAGACGCCGCGCGACCCGCTCTCCTTCGGCAGGCTGGCGACCGGTCTTCCCGCCGGCGACTACGTGCTCGCCCGCGCGCCCGCCGACCCGCGTCTCGCTGCGCTCGGCTGGCTCACCGGCGCCTACCGCTTCACCCGCTACCGCGCGCGCAACGCCAATGCGGTCCGGCTCGTCGTGCCCGACGGGGTGGACGGCGAGGACGTGACGCGCATCGCCGAGGCGGTCGCGCTCACCCGCGACCTCGTCAACACGCCGGCCAACGATCTCGGTCCGGCCGAGCTCGAATCCACCGTGCGCGCCCTCGCCGCCCGCTTCGGCGCGCAGGTGGGCGTGACGGCGGGCGATGATTTGCTTGCCGCCAATTTCCCGCTCATCCACGCGGTTGGCAAGGCGAGCCCGCGCAAGCCGCGCCTCATCGACCTGACCTGGGGCGCGCCTGACGCACCGAAGGTCACGCTGGTCGGCAAGGGCGTGTGCTTCGACACCGGTGGGCTCGACATCAAGCCGCCGAGCGGCATGCTGCTGATGAAGAAGGACATGGGCGGGGCGGCGAACGCCATCGGCCTCGCGCAGATGGTGATGGCGCGCGAGCTGCCGGTGCGGCTGCGGCTGCTGATCCCGGCGGTGGAGAACGCGATCGACGGATCGGCCTTCCGGCCGGGCGACATCTTCCCCTCGCGCAAGGGGCTCTCGGTGGAGATCGGCAATACCGACGCCGAGGGGCGGCTGGTGCTGGCCGATGCGCTCAGCCTCGCCGACGAGGAGGCGCCCGAGCTGCTGATCGACTTCGCCACCCTCACCGGCGCGGCGCGGGTCGCGCTCGGCCCGCAGCTCCCCCCCGCCTATACCGACGACGACCGGCTCGCCGCCGATCTCGCCCGCCATGGCGCGGCCGAGGCCGATCCGTCCTGGCGCATGCCGCTCTGGCAACCCTACATGGCGATGCTGGACAGCCCGATCGCCGACCTCAACAACGCCCCGGCCGGCGGCTTCGCCGGCTCGATCACCGCCGCCCTGTTCCTGCAGCGCTTCGTCGAGCGGGCGGGGGCGTGGCTCCATCTCGACATCTTCGCCTGGAATCCCAGCGCCCGCCCCGGGCGCCCCGACGGCGGGGAGGCGCAGACCATACGCGCGCTCGACGCGCTGCTGGCCGAGCGCTATGCGGGTTAACGCGGCGGCTTGGGCCGGCCGGTCGCGTTAAGGATTTCTTCGCCCCATCGGCGCCATAGTCCGGCGAACAATTCGCTGCCGTAACGATTTGGGCCGGAGCCGGGAAAATGGCCGTCGAGATGCGCCCATCGCAGGCGTTGCGTCTCCTGCACGAGTTCTCGCTGGCGCAGGTGCACGACGACGCGCCGGACCTGTCGACCCGCCAGCTCGCCATTCTGCTCTGCGTCTATCTGGAATCCCCGCCCCACACGGTGCGCGGGCTCGCCGCGCGGCTCGGCGTGACCAAGCCGGTGATCACCCGCGCGCTCGACACGATGGGCGAGCTCGGCTTCGTCTCGCGCCGGCGTGACGAGGCGGACAAGCGCAACGTCATCATTCAGCGTACGGTGGAGGGCGCGCTCTATCTGGAGCGGCTCGGCGACCTCGTCGTCGCCACCGCCCGCAACCTTCCGCGCTGACACGAAGGCCGCCCATGTCCGCGATCGATGAAGCGACCAGGACCCTCGATCCCCGGCTGACGCCGGCGCGCCCCGACCTCGCCGCCGCGCATCTCGAGGGCGTGGTCGAGGCCGCCCGCTTCGTCGCCGGCACCGGCCGCCGGGTGGTGGCCGCCCGCGCGGGGGTGACGCGCGAGCCCCAGCCCGGCGCGCCGCTCGTCACCGAGGCGCTGTTCGGCGAGGGCGTGACCGTCTACGAGACGAATGAGGAAGGCTGGGCCTGGGGCCAGCTCGACGCCGACGGCTATGTCGGCTGGATCGCGGCCGAGGCGCTGGGCCAGCCGGGGCCCGCGGCGACGCACCGGGTGCGGGCCCTGCGCACGCCGGTCTTTCCCGGCCCCAGCATCAAGCTGCCGCCGAGCGAACTGCTCTCCTTCGGCAGCCGCCTCGCCATTGCCGGCACGCGCGAGCGCTTCGCGGTGACGCCGGAGGGCGGCTTCATCTTCGTCGGCCATCTGGCGCCGCTCGATACGGTCGAGGCGGATTATGTCGAGGTCGCCTCGCGCTTCCTCGGCGCCGCCTATCTGTGGGGCGGGCGCTCGAGCCTCGGGCTGGACTGTTCCGGCCTGGTGCAGGTCGCGCTCAATGCCTGCGGCCTCGCCTGCCCGCGCGACAGCGACATGCAGGAGGCGGCGCTCGGCACCGCGGTCGCGTTCGACGGCGACATCGGGACGCTCCGGCGCGGCGACCTTCTGTTCTGGCCCGGTCATGTCGGCATCGTCGAGGATGCGGTCACGCTGCTGCACGCCACCGCGCATTTCATGTCGGTGGTGCGCGAGCCGCTCGGCGCGGCGCTGGCCCGGATCGAGGCCACCGGCACGCCACTTCGAAGCGTGCGCCGGCTCTAGGACGGCCCCCGAGGGCGCTCAGCCGGCCTCGTGCACGAAGGCGTCGACCTTGGCGCGGTTGAGGATGAACCAGCTCAGCGCGATCAGCACGAAGCCGTTGCTGAAGGTGCCCGGGAACGGCGCGGCGAGATTGGCCGCCACGTCCGCCACCGGCACCAGGAAGGGGCGCGTGTGCTCGGCTTCGCCCGGCGCGCCGGATTCGGCCGGGACGCCACGCGAATCGACCAGCGCCAGATAGATCGTGGCGATCTCGTCCGAGACGCCGGGGCTCGGCATGAAGGTGAGCACCGGCAGCAGCGCGCGCGGCGCGACGCCGATCTCCTCGTGGCACTCGCGTCGGGCCGCCTCGGCCGGGTCCTCGCCGTCCTCCACCAGCCCGGCGGCCAGTTCGACGATCTCGCCCCGCCCGTTGGCGAGATGGGCGCCGAGGCGGAACTGGCGGATCATCACCACGCAGCCGGCATCGGGGTCGTAGGCGATCACGGCGACCACCCGTCCGACCCGGATGATGTCGCGGTTCTGGGTCAGCGGCGCGCCGCCATGGCCCGGGAGCGTGGCGGTGAAATGGTGATAGGCGCGGAAGCCGTGGCCGATCGGCTCCGGCGCCGATACCTCCACCTCCACCGCGCGGTCCTCGACCGTCTCGACCCGCGCGTGCTCGCTCATGTCGCCTCCGTGCTCAGCCGTTTTCCGCCGGCCCGGCGGCCGGCGCGTCCTCGTCCGCCGTCTCCAGATTGAAGGCGGCGGCGAAGAGCGCCCGGGTATAGTCGGTCTTCGGATGGGCGAACAGCTCCTGCGCCGGGCCTTCCTCCACCACCACGCCCTGCTTCATCACCATCAGCCGCGAGGCGAGGGCGGCGACCACCCGCAGGTCGTGGCTGATGAACAGGTAGGTGAGGCCGCGGCTCTTCTGCAGGTCGCGCAGCAGATCGACGATCTGTGCCTGCACCAGCATGTCGAGCGCGCTGGTCGGCTCGTCGAGCACGACGAAGGAGGGCTCCAGCACGATGGCGCGGGCGATGGCGACGCGCTGGCGCTGGCCGCCGGAGAATTCGTGCGGGTAGCGGTGGCGCGTCTCCGGTTCCAGCCCGACATCGCGCAGCGCCGCCACCACCCGCGCGTCGCGTTCCTCCGCGCTGAGTTCGGGATGATGCACCTTGAGCCCCTCGCCGACGATGTCGGCGATCGACATGCGCGGGCTCAGCGAGCCGAACGGGTCCTGGAACACGACCTGCATCTCGCGCCGCTTCGGCCGCATCTGCCGGAAGCCGAGCGCGTCGATGGCGTTGCCCATGAAGACGATGGGCCCCTGCGATGAGATGAGCCGCAGCAGGGCGAGGCCGAGCGTGGTCTTGCCCGATCCCGATTCGCCGACCACGCCGAGCGTCTCGCCCTTGCGGATGGCGACCGAGACGCCGTCCACCGCCTTGATGTGGCCGACGGTCTTGCGCATCACCCCGGCCTTGATCGGGAACCAGACCTTGAGCTTGTCCGCCTCCAGCACCATCGGCGCCTGCGGGTCGGGCGGGGCCGGGTTGCCCTTGGGCTGGGCCTCCATCAGCGCGCGCGTATAGGGATGGGAGGGCGCGGCGAAGATCTCGGCGGCGGGGCCGGCCTCGACGATCTTGCCGTGGTTCATCACGCAGACCCGGTCGGCGATGCGGCGCACGATGCCGAGGTCGTGGGTGATGAACAGCATCGCCATGCCGAGCCGACGCTGCAGCTCCTTCAGCAGGGTGAGGATCTGCGCCTGCACCGTGACGTCGAGCGCGGTGGTCGGCTCGTCGGCGATCAGCAATTGCGGCTCGTTGGCGAGCGCCATGGCGATCATCACCCGCTGGCGCTGGCCGCCGGAGAGCTGGTGCGGATAGGAGCCGAGCCGGGTCTCGGGCTCGGGTATGCCGACCTCGGTCAGCAGCTCGATGACGCGCGCGCGGGCGGCCGGCCCGCGCATGCCGCGATGCAGGAACAGGATCTCGGCGATCTGCTGCTCGACCGTGTGCAGCGGATTGAGCGAGGTCATCGGCTCCTGGAACACCATGGTGATGTTGTTGCCGCGCACACGCCGGATCTGCCGCTCGCTCATGGCGAGAAGATCCTCGGGCCCCTCGCCGCCGCCGGTGAACAGCACCTGCCCGGAAGGGTGGCTGGCGGCGGGGTATTGCAGCAGCTTGAGGACGGAGAGCGCGGTGACCGACTTGCCCGAGCCGGATTCGCCCACCAGCGCCAGCGTCTCGCCGCGTGCGATGTCGAAGGACACCCTGTCGACCGCGAGCGTTTCCCGCTCGCCCTGGGCGAAGGCCACCGACAGCTCGCGCACCGACAGGAGCGGGGGCCGGCCGTCCGGCGCGTGTTCCGACATGGCCTCGCTCATTGGAAGGTCTTCCGCGGGTCGAAGGCGTCGCGCACCGCTTCGCCGATGAAGATGAGCAGGCTCAGCATGATGGCGACGGTGAAGAAGCCGGTGAGGCCGAGCCAGGGCGCCTGCACGTTCGCCTTGCCCTGCGCCAGCAATTCGCCGAGCGAGGGCGAGCCGGGCGGCAGGCCGAAGCCGAGGAAGTCGAGCGCCGTCAGCGTCATCACCGAGGAGGAGACGATGAAGGGCATCATGGTCAGCGTCGCCACCATCGCGTTGGGCAGCATGTGCCGCCACATGATGACGCCGTTTGAGACGCCGAGCGCGCGCGCCGCCTGCACATATTCGAAGTTGCGCGCGCGCAGGAACTCGGCGCGCACCAGCCCGACCAGCGACACCCAGGAGAACAGCAGCAGTATGCCGAGCAGCACCCAGAAGCCGGGCGCGAGGATCGAGGAGATGATGAGCAGCAGATAGAGCGCCGGGATCGAGGTCCAGATCTCGATGAAGCGCTGGAACAGCAGGTCGGTCCAGCCGCCGAAATAGCCCTGCACCGCGCCGGCGGCGACGCCGATCACCGAGGAGATGACCGTCAGGATGAGGCCGAACAGCACCGAGAGCCGGAAGCCGTAGATGAGGCGGGCCAGCACGTCGCGGCCCTGGTCGTCGGTGCCGAGCCAGTTCCATTCGAGCGCGTCGCATCCGCCCTTGAGGCCGAGCCGCTCCACCACCGGCGCGCATTGCTCGTTGGTGAGCATCCAGGTCGGCGGCGAGGGCGCGGGCGTGGGCAGGTCGAGATTGTGCGTGTCGTAGCTGTAGCGGATCGGCGGCCAGATCATCCAGCCGCCGCTGGAGGCGATGAGGTTCTGCAGATAGGGGTCGCGGTAGTCGGCCTCGGTCTCGAAGTCGCCGCCGAACGCCGTCTCCGGATAGGCCTTGAAGGCGGGGAAGTAGTAGCCGCCGTCATATTCGACCAGGAACGGCTTGTCGTTGGCGATGAACTCGGCGCCGAGGCTCGCCACGAACAGGACCATGAAGATCCAGAAGCTCCACCAGCCGCGACGGTTGCGGCGGAAATTGGCGAGCCGGCGCCGGTTGATGGGCGAAAGCCGCGCGCGCGCCGCCGGCATCTCCGGCAAGGCCTCGGCGGCCTGCGTGTTGGACGCGTCCATGGCTCACACGTCCCGCGTCTCGAAGTCGATGCGCGGATCGACCCAGGTGTAGGTGAGGTCGGAGATGAGGTTCACCAGCAGCCCGACGAGCGAGAAGATGTAGAGATTGGCGAACACCACCGGATAGTCGCGGTTGAGCACGCTCTCGAAGCCGAGCAGGCCAAGCCCGTCGAGCGAGAAGATGGTCTCGATCAGGAGCGAGCCGGAGAAGAAGGCGGCGACGAAGGCGCCGGGAAAGCCGGCGATGATGATCAGCATCGCGTTGCGGAACACGTGGCGGTAGAGCACCGCCCGCTCCGACAGGCCCTTCATCCGCGCGGTGACGACGTATTGCTTGCGGATCTCGTCGAGGAACGAGTTCTTGGTGAGCAGCGCCATGGTGGCGAAGGCGCCGAGCACCATGGAGGTGATCGGCAGCACCAGGTGCCAGAAATAGTCGAGGATGCGCGCGCCCCAGCTCAGCTGCTCCCAGTTGTCGGAGGTGAGCCCGCGCAACGGGAACCACGAGAAGAACGAGCCGCCGGCGAACAGGATGATCAGCAGGATCGCGAACAGGAAGCTCGGTATCGCATAGCCGACGATGATGACCGCCGAGGTCCACACGTCGAAGCGCGAGCCATCGCGCACCGCCTTGGCGATGCCGAGCGGGATCGAGATCGTGTAGGTGATGAGCGTCATCCACAGGCCGAGCGAGATCGAGACCGGCATCTTCTCCTTGATGAGCTCGATCACCGAGATGTCGCGGAAATAGGAGCGGCCGAAATCGAAGCGGGCGTAGTCCCACATCATCTTCAGGAAGCGCTCGGGGGCGGGCTTGTCGAAGCCGAACTGCTTCTCGAGCTGGTGGATGAAGGCGGGGTCGAGCCCCTGCGCGCCGCGATATTTCGAGTTGACCGGGTCGCCGGCCGCGGCGCCGGACTGCATGCCGCCGAAATCGCCGCCGCTCGAGCCGGCGATGCGGTCGGTGGCGTTGCCGCCCTCGCCGGTGATCTGGGCGATCACCCGCTCGACCGGACCGCCGGGCGCGAACTGAACGACCGCGAAGGACACCAGCATGATGCCGACGATGGTCGGCACCATCAGCGCGAGGCGACGGACAATATAGGCGAGCATGCGATCGGGCTTCCTCCGCCGGCGGTTCTCGGCAAGCGGCGCACAGGGTGGCCATGGCGCGTCATGCCGTCAACTTAACGTCCTGTTAGGTCATAGGAAGGCACGCCCGCCGGAGCGGCTCGAGATCGCCGTCCCTCACTGCGCCGGCCGGCTGCGTGCCGACCAGATGTCGGGAATGGCGCGCTCATAGACCGGGCGCGGCGCGCTTGGCCAGGCGAACTCGTCCCAGAAGGCGATGCGGAACTCGGCCGAGTACCAGTGTGGCACCCAGTAGCGCCCGGCCCGCAGGCGCCGGTCGAGCACATGACAGGCGGTGCGCATTTTCTCGCGCGTGTCGGCGGCGATCACCTGGTCGATCAGCAGGTCGACCACCGGGTCGGCGATGCCCGACAGGTTGTTCGAGCCCGGCGTCGCCGCCGCGCGCGAGCCGAAGAAGCTGCGCAGCGATTCGCCCGGCACGGTGCTGAGGGAGAAGCGCCGCACCGTGGTGTCGAAGTCGAAATCGTTGAGCCGGCGCTGATATTGCGGCGAGTCGACGAGGCGGAAATGCGCCTCGATGCCGAGCAGCTTGAGGTTCTTGATGAAGGTCGAGGTGTGGCGCTCGAGCCCGCTCTCATCGTCGAGGAACTCGATGGTGACGGGCTTGCCGTCCGGGCCGACGAGGCGACCGCCCTCGACCCGGAACCCGGCTTCGGCGAGGAGCCTGGTGGCCTGCCGCAGCAGCTTGCGGTCCTGGCCCGAGCCGTCCGAGACCGGCGGCGACCAGGGCGGCGCCTTCAGTGCCGCGACGTCCGCCGGGGCGAGCTTGTCGCCCAGCGAGGCGATCAGCGCGATCTCCTCGGGCCCTGCGGGACCTTCCGCCATGAGGTCCGAATTCTCGAAGAACGAGGTGGTGCGCTTGTACGCGTCGAACATCAGGTACTTGTTCGTCCACTCGAAATCGAAGGCGTAGGAGAGCGCCTCGCGCATGCGCGGATCGGCGAATTGCGGCCGGCGCAGGTTGAGGAACCAGCCCTGCGCGCCCGAGGGCGTGGTGTCCGGCAGCACGGCCTGCTTCACCTTGCCTTCCTTGAGCGCGGGGAAGTCGTAGCCGGTCGCCCAGGTGCGGGAGGTGAACTCCTGCCGGAACAGGTAGACCTTGGCCTTGAAGGCCTCGAAGCCGACCTCGCGGTCACGGAAATACTCGTAGCGCAGCGTGTCGAAATTGTTCACGCCCCGGTTCACCGGCAGCCCGGCGGCCCAGTAGTCCGGCACCCGCTCATAGGCGATGTAGCGCCCGACCTCGAACGGGCCGACCTTGTAGGGGCCCGAGCCGAGCGGCGGCTCCAGCGTGCTCTGGTCGAACGGGTGCGTGCCGTAATAGGCCTTGGAGAACACCGGCAGCGAGGCGACGAACAGCGGCACGTCGCGCGCGCGGCTCGGCGTGAAGCGCACCAGCACCGTGTCCTCGCCTTCGGCCCGCGCCTCCTCCATCTCGCGCAGGTTCTGCACGATGATCGGGTGCCCCTTCTCCTTCAGCAGGTTCAGCGAGAAGGCGACGTCCTCGGCGGTGAGCGCAGTGCCGTCATGGAAGCGCGCCTCGGGGCGCAGGCGGAAGCGGTACTGCGTGCCGTCCGGCGAGATGGCAACGGAGCTGGCGAGGAGGCCGTACACCGCATCGGGCTCGTCGAGCGCCCGCTTCATCAGCGTGTCGAAGATCAGGCCGATGCCCTGCGCGGCGTCGCCGCTGAGAATGTAGCCATTCAGCGAGTTGAAGGTCTGGAGCGACTGGTTGAACAGCCCGGTCGGCCCGATCTGCGAGAACATCCCGCCCTTGGCGGCGTCCGGGTCGACATAGTCGAAATGGGCGAAGTCGGCCGGGTATTTCAGGTCGCCGAAGGCCGAGAGGCCATGTCGCTCGCCGGCCGGCATCGCCCCCGGAACGGCAGCCGTATCCGGCGTCGTCGCCTGCTGCGCGGCGAGTGGGCGCGGCAGCGCCAGCGCGGCGCCCACCGCCCCGCCGAGCGCTAGCAGGTGGCGGCGGCTGACGCCGAGGCTGCGTGCGCTCACCGCGTGCCCCCGGTCTTCGCCGCCTTGGCCTCATCCCACCACCAGATGTCGGGGAAGCCGAAGGAATATTCCGGCAGCTTCTCGGGATGGCCGAAGCGGTTCCAGCGCGCGGTGCGGATGTTGGGGTAGGTCCAGCTCGGGATGACGTAGTCATGTGCCAGCAGCACCCGGTCGAGCGCGTGGGTCGCCGCCACCAGCTCGTCGCGGTCCTTGGCGTAGATGACCTTCTCGATCAGCTCGTCGATGCCGGGGTCCTTGATGCCGGCATAGTTGCTCGAGCCATCCTGGTCGGCGGCGGCCGAGCCCCAGAAGTCGCGCTGCTCGTTGCCCGGCGAGAGCGACTGGCCCCAGCCGGTGATGATCATGTCGTAATCGCGCGCGCGCAGCCGGTTGATGTATTGCGAGGTGTCGACGAGGCGCACCGTGACGGTGATGCCGAGCCGCTCCAGCGAGGGCTTGTAGAACAGCACGACCCGCTCGAAGGCCGGGCTCGCCAGCAGGAACTCGATGGTGAAGGGCTCGCCCTGGGCGTTCACCAGCTTGCCGCCCTTCACGTCGTAGCCCGCCGCGCGCAGCAGCTTCATCGCCTCGCGCAGATTGGCGCGGCGCACGTCCTCCCCGCCCGAGGGCGGGTTCTCGTAGGGCTTGGTGAAGACGTCGGCGGGGACCTTGTCCTTGACGCTGTTCAGGATCTCCAGCTCCAGCCCGCTCGGCAGGCCGGAGGAGGCGAGCTCGGTGTTCTGGAAGAAGCTCGTGGTCCGCTTGTACTGGTCGTAGAACAGGGTGCGGTTCATGCCCGCGAAGTCGAGCGCGTAGTTGAGCGCCCGGCGCACGCGCTGGTCCTGGAACTTGGCGCGGCGCAGATTGGGGATGAAGGCCTGCATGGAGCCGGAGGAGCGGATCGGGAACTCCTCGAGGACCACCCGGCCCTGCTTGACCGCCGGGAAGTCGTAGGCGGTCGCCCAGTCCTTGGCCGAGGTCTCGATGCGGAAGTCGTACTGGTCGCCCTTGAAGGCCTCGAGCTCGACCGTCGAATCGCGGAAATACTCGTAGCGCTGCTCGTCGAAATTGTTGGTGCCGACATTCACCGGCAGGTCCTTGCCCCAGTAGTCGGCCACGCGCTCGAACGAGATCGAGCGACCGGGGGAGACCTCCTTCACCTTGTAGGGTCCCGAGCCGAGCGGCACTTCGAGCGTGGTCTGGCTGATGTCGCGCTTGCGCCCGCTGGCATCGGTTCCGGTCCACCAGTGCTTGGGCATGATGCGGATCTGGCCGACGATCTGCGGCAGCTCGCGGTTGCCGGCCTGGTCGAAGGTGAAGGTGACCTCGCGCTCGCCCGTCTTCGCCACCGATTTGACGTGGCTGTAATAGTAGGCCTGGCGCGGGTTGTTCTTGATCAGCTCCTCGAACGACCACACGACGTCGTCCGCCGTGACCGGCTCGCCGTCATGCCATTTGGCCTCGGCGCGCAGGCGGTAGGTGACGGAGGAGAAGTCGGCCGGGAAGCTGACCGCCTCCGCCAGCAGGCCGTACTCGGTCGCCACCTCGTCAAGGGCGGGGGACATGAGCGTGTCGTAGACGAGCTGCATGCCGGCGGCCGGGGTGCCGCGGGTGATGATGTCGTTCAGCGAATCGAAGGTGCCGTCGACCGAGAGCCGCAGCAGGCCGGCCTTGGGCGCGTCGGCGTTCACATAGTCGAAGCGCTTGAAGCCGTCGGGATATTTCGGCGAGCCGAGCAGGGACAACCCGTGCCGCCATTCGCCGGCAGCGGCTCCCGCGGACTTGGCCGCGTCGGGGGCGGTGCCCGGTGAGGTGGCGTTCGGGGCGGCGGCGTCCTGCGCGAAGGCGCCGTGCAGGAAGGCGGGGAGCGCGGCGAAGGTGAGCCCGAGCACGGTGCTGGCGAGAAGCGCGCGGCGGGTCGGACAGACGAGGCCCTCCCGGTCGGTCCGGCCAGCCGGACGGAACGTGGCGGAGCCGGGGCGGACGGACGGGGCGGGAGGACGGATCGTCATGCACTTATCCCTGTTGGCGCGTCGGCAATGTGACGCTCGGCACGTTGTGCCCGTCGGCGGCGCCCGGCAAGAGGCCGCGACGGGGCCGCGACGGGGCGCACCGATCGGGCGCGCGCGGATGAAACGGCCCGTCGCGCGCCGGGACGCGCGGGTCGGCGGGGACTATGAACCGTTACCTTCGGAAAAGAATAAGGCCGGGGCGCGAAGCGCCACCGGCCTGACGTGATCGTGAAACGGCGTCGTCGTCCGGGCCATGCGGTCGCGGCCCGGACGCGGCGCTCAGGGGTTGGCGGGGGCGGGAGCGCCCTCGGTCGGCGGCGTGTTGCCGCCGGGCTCGCCGGAAGCGGGCTCGCTCGGGGCCGGCTGCGCCTCGGCCGGCTTTTCGGCCGGCGCGGCACCCTCGGCCGGGGCGGGAGCGCCCGCGGCGGGGGCCGCAGGAGCCGCTTCACCGCCAGTGGGGGCGGTGCCGCCGGCATCCGGCGTCGCCTTCTCGGCGGGAGCCGTGCCTTCAGCCGGGGCCGCGCCTTGGGCGGGAGCCGCACCTTCAGCCGGGGCGGCGCCTTCGGCGGCGGCCGGGGTGGCCTCGGGCTTGGGCAGCGGCAGCGGGTCGTGCGACAGCGTGTTCAGATAGACCAGCAGGTCCGCGCGGTCGCTCTCCTTGGCGAGGCCGGCGAAGCCCATCGCGGTGCCGGGGATGTACTTCTTCGGGTTGGTCAGGAAGTGGTTGAGCTGCTCGAAGGTCCACTCGCCGCCATGCGCCTTCATCGCCTCGGAATAGGCGAAGCCCGGAGCGCTGGCGACCTTGCGGCCGACCACGCCATAGAGGTCGGGACCGACCTTGGCGCCGGCGCCTTCCTGGAGATTGTGGCAGGCGGCGCACTTCTTGGCCTGGCTGGCGCCCTTCTCGGCGCTGGCGGTGGCGAGAAGGTTGGCGATCGGCACGTCGGCGGGGGCGGCGGCCTGCGCCTCGCCGCTGGAGCCTTCCTGCACCACGATCTCGAAGCCGGGCTTCTCCGGCTCGTGAACGGAGAACAATATGTCGGCGAAGACATTCAGCCCGAGCGTGAAGGTCAACACGCCCAGCACGGCCCCAGCGATCTTATTCAGCTCGAAGCTGTCCATCGAAACTTTAGCTCCCTCCCGCCGGTGCGGCGAACTGTCCGGCCAGTTCTCCGCACCCCTAACGCACTGTACCAGCCGCGTTATGCCGCCGCCATTGGCGGGCGGAACTAATCATTTTGACGGTTGGCGTGCAACCCGTATAAGCCGCCCCGTGGTTGCTACGTTTCGCCACTCTCGGCGTGGGCCGTTCCGCTGAGGAATTCCGTCAAGGCACTGAGAAATGTCCCCAACGGACACGCTTATACTGATTCCAGCCCGCATGGCCTCCACCCGTCTGCCCGGCAAGCCGCTCGCCGATGTCGGCGGCCGGCCGATGATCGTCGAGGTGGCGCGGCGTTCCGCCGCGGCAGATATCGGCAAGGTTGTGGTCGCCACCGACGATGACGGGGTGCGCGCGGCGGTCGAGGCGGCGGGATTCGCCGTCTCGATGACCCGCGCCGACCACACCACCGGCTCGGACCGCATCTTCGAGGCGCTGGGGCGGGTCGACCCCGCGGGCCAGGTCACGCGCATCGTCAACGTGCAGGGCGACCTGCCCACCATCGACCCGGCCCTGATCCGAGCCGCGCTCGACCTGCTCGACGACCCGGCGGTCGACATCGGCACGCTGGCGGCGCAGATCACCGTCGACGAGGAGCGCACCAATCCGAACGTGGTGAAGGCGGTCGGCAGCGAGGTCGCGCCGGGCCGGCTGCGCGCGCTCTATTTCACCCGCGCCACGGCGCCCTTCGGCGAGGGCCCGCTGTTCCACCATATTGGGCTCTACGCCTATCGCCGCCCGGCGCTGGAGCGCTTCGTCGCGCTGCCGCCCTCGCCGCTGGAGAGCCGCGAGAAGCTGGAGCAGCTGCGCGCGCTGGAGGCGGGCATGCGCATCGACGTCGCGGTGGTCGACACGGTGCCGCTCGGCGTCGACACGCCGCACGATCTTGAGAAGGCGAGGGCGATCCTCGCCGCTGAGTCGAGGACGACCCCATGACCAAGCGCACCATCGTCTTCCAGGGCGAGCCGGGAGCCAACTCCCACATCGCCTGCCGGGAGGTCTATCCCGATTTCGAGGCGGTGCCCTGCGCGACCTTCGAGGATGCCTTCGCCGCGCTGCAGGCGGGCGAGGCCGATCTCGGCATGATCCCGATCGAGAATTCCGTCGCCGGCCGGGTGGCCGACATCCATCACCTGATGCCGACATCGGGGCTCAACATCGCCGGCGAGTTCTTCCTGCCGCTCTCGCACCAGCTCATGGCGGTGAAGGGTGCGACGCTCGCCACGGTGAAGAGCGTGACCAGCCACGTCATGGCGCTCGGCCAGTGCCGCAACATCATCCGCAAGCTGGGGCTGAAGGCGGTGGTGGGCGTCGACACCGCCGGCGCGGCGCGGCTGGTGGCGGAGGAGGGCGACCCGACGCAGGCCGCCATCGCCTCGCGCCTCGCCGCCGAGATCTACGGCCTCGACATCATCGCCGAGAACATCGAGGACGAGGCGCACAACACCACCCGCTTCATCATCCTCGCCCGCGAGGCGGACTGGGCGCCGGCCAATAACGGGCCGACCGTGACCACCTTCGTGTTCCGGGTGCGCAACGTGCCGGCCGCGCTTTACAAGGCGCTGGGCGGCTTCGCCACCAACGGCGTGAACATGACCAAGCTGGAGAGCTATCAGCTCGACGGCGAGTTCTTCGCCACCCAGTTCTACGCCGATGTCGACGGCCATCCCGAGGACCGCGGGCTGAAGAACGCGCTGGAGGAGCTGAGCTTCTTCTCCAAGGAGGTGCGCATTCTCGGCGTCTACCCGGCCCACGCCTACCGCATCGCCCTGAGGGCCTGAGGCGCGCCGCAGCCCTGCAAGTCGCCTTGGATTTGCAAGGCGCCTTGGCGTTTCAAGTCGCCTTGGCCCTGCAGGGCCGTCAGCCGGCCACCGGCGCGTCCTTTGCCGGCAGGGGCAGCGCGGGCGTGCCGGAGAAGTGGCGTTCGAGCCGCGCCTCGATCAGCGCGTATTTGAGCCGGCGCAGGACCCCGGTCCGCTTGCGCCGGCGCATGCGCTGGTAGGTGGACGAGCCGAGCCGGCGCTCCCACAGCAAGGCCTCGAAGGCGGCGGCGTCGAACCGGTCCTCGGCGATGTCGAGCACCGCCTTCTCCAGGAAGCCGAGCTCCTGCACATAGGCGATGGAGGCGTGGCCGCTGAAAAACATCCGCACCGGCCGGATGTCGGCCTCCCGGCGCATGCCGCGTATGTGGTGGCGGTCGGTGTTCAGCGGGTCGTAGAAGATGAAGAGGTCGCCGCCGTGATGCGGCGCCTGCCGGTCCCAGATGAGGGGGCGGCCATCCGCGGCCCAGCGCCGCTCCCACCAGGTGCGGAACCGGTTGATGCTGTATTGCGGCGAGAAGGCGATGACCTTGTCCGCGCGCAGTGGCGCGGAGAAGCGGTAGGCGCCGTAGCCACCCATGCTCGAGCCATAGGTGACGACCCGTGTGCCCGGCGCGATGGCCTTGCGCACCATGGCGAGCGCCTCCGCCATTTCCGGGTACTGGTACCAGGAATTGGTCTTCGGCTGCATGTGATAGGCGCCGTAGCCGCGGCTCTGCAGGAAGTGTTCGGCGAAGCCGGGCCGGTCCGGATCGCGCACCGGCATCATCGATTCGAAGGTGACGAACACTACATCGGGCCGGGCAGGCATCGCGCCATTCGCCACGGCCCCGGGCCCCGCGATCATGCCGCTGGGGCAAGTATTGTTCGGGCGCACGACGTCGCAATGCGCCGGCACCCAGACCACACGCAGATCCGCGCTGTCGAAAACGACCTGCCGCAAGACTTCGCCCCCGGCAGCCCGCCCGCTGCCCTGCGAATCAACTTACCGCAGCGGAATCCGCGTGCCAAGGACGAGATGGGGCTCGAAGGCCCCGCCTTTACTCGATTTCGAGGATGATTCCCTCATGGACCCGCAGGCGGATCTCGGGGCCGGAACGGTCCGGGTCGTCGAGCCGGGTCGAGAGCAGGGCGCGGGCCGCGCTCATCTCTTCGGGCAGGGTGAAGGTGCGGGCCTCGCGGCTCAGATTGAGCACGACCAGCACCCGCTGCTCGTCGAGCTCGCGCAGATAGACCAGCACCTCGTCCTCGTCCGAGACGGTGCGGTAGGAGCCCATCTCGAGCGCGGGATGCGAGCGCCGCAGTTCGATCAGCCGGCGATGCAGCGTCAGCATGGAGCGCGGGTCGGCGTCGAGCGTGGCGACGTTGCGCTGCGCATAGTCCGGCGACACCGGCAGCCAGGGCGTGCCGGTGGTGAAGCCGGCATTGGGCGAGGCGTCCCACTGCATCGGCGTGCGCTCCGGGTCGCGGCTGACGCCGATGCCGGGCTCGTTGATCTCCCACGGGTCCTGCGTGGCGCGCTTGGGGATCGGCACGTCCTCCATGCCGAGCTCGTCGCCGTAATACATGGTCGGCGTGCCGCGCAGGGTGAGCAGCAGCATGCCCGCCAGCGGCGCGAATTCCGGGCCGATGCGCGAGGCGATGCGCGGCTGGTCGTGGTTGCCCAGCACCCAGTTCGGCCAGCCGCCGGGCGGCAGCGCGGCCTCATAGTCCATGATGATCTTCGACAGGTCCTTGGCGTGGCCGCCGGCCCCGATGAGCTGGAAGTTGAAGGGCAGATTCGCCCCGCCGAGATCCTCGCCGTAATAGGTCACGAGCCTGCTGACCGGCAGGTAGATCTCGCCGATCAGCACGCGGTCGGGATATTCGTCGACCACGCGGCGCAGGCCGGCGATGACCGGGTGCACCTCGGGCTGGTCGGCGGAATAGGCCTGGATCAGGCGGTTGTTCTCCGGGTCGCCCGGCTTGTAGTCAGGGTTCGGCGGGTCGTCGCGGAACAGCGCGTCCTTGATGAGGTGCCAGATCACGTCGACGCGGAAGCCGTCGACGCCGCGCTTCATCCAGAAGCGCAGCACGTTGTGCATCTCCTCGCGCACCTCTGGATTGCGCCAGTTCAGGTCCGGCTGCTCCTTGAGATAGGCGTGGTAGTAATACTGGCCGGTGGGCTCGTGGAACTCCCAGCCCGAGCCGCTGAAATAGCTCACCCAGTTGTTCGGCGGCCCGCCATCGGGCGCGGGATCGCGCCAGATGTACCAGTCGCGCTTGGGATTGTCGCACGAGGAGCTGCTCTCCAGGAACCAGGGATGCTGGTTGGAGGTGTGGTTGGGCACGAAGTCGAGCACCAGCTTCAGGCCGTGCGCGTGGATGTCCTCGACCAGCCGGTCGAAGGTCGCGAAATCGCCGAACACCGGGTCGATGCCGCAATAGTCCGACACGTCGTAGCCATGGTCGGCCATCGGAGAGGGATAGATGGGCGAGATCCAGATGGCGTCGATGCCGAGCTCGACCAGATAGTCCAGCCGCTCGCGGATGCCCTCGAGGTCGCCGATCCCGTTGCCGTTGGTGTCCTGAAACGAGCGGGGATAGACCTGGTAGAAGATGCCCCGCTGCCACCACTTGGCATTCATGAACTTGGCTCTCCTTGACGCGAATCATCGCCTGACGCGCGGCGAAGCTAGGAAATGCTGGGGAAGGTGTGGACCGAAAAACGTGTGAGGCGGGGTTGGCAAACGCTTCCGGACCGCCCGATGTTCCCATGCCCGCCTCGCGGCGGCGCATTTCCGGACCGCGACGGGGTGCGCCGCGGGCGGCCTCAGGCAGGGATCGGGGACGGTTCCGGAGCGCGGCTTGCCGCACCGGCATTCGAAAAACCGGCGAGCTAATCCCCCCGGAAAATGTCGGATCTATGTCCGGCACGGCCCTTCGGCGCCTTTGCGCGCAATGATTTCCGGCCACATCCGTGCCCTCCGCCGGTACGTCCCGCCCGCGCCGGACAAGATCGCACTGGAAAGCGCGGCGATACCGGCCCACAAATCGAGCCGGCGGCATTCGCGTATGGAGCGTACCCGCCGAATGAGGGGGAGGCGCGCACGATGACGGCCGACGGGAATTCGCCTGCGATCGGCGATCAAATGAGCGGCAGCCCGGTCTTGAGTGGCCAGAGCTGGGCCGCCGATGTCGGCGGCATGCGCGTGGATCTTCCCATCGTGCCGATCCGGCCCGACTTCGCCATCTCGCTGATGATGGTGATCGACCTCGGGGTGAAGTTCGGCGAGTTCGTCGGCCGCCGGCTCGCCAGCAAGCTGGCGCCGTTCCACCCGGAGGTCGTGGTCGGCGCGGCGACGCTCGGCATCCCGATCGCCATCGAGGTCAGCCGCGCGCTCGGCCTCGACCGCTACGTGATCCTGCAGAAGTCGCCCAAGGTCCACCTGCAGGACGCGCTGGAGCAGAAGATCTCCTCCATCACCTCGAAGGGCGAGCAGCGCCTCCTGCTCGACCGCCGCACGATCCCGCTGCTGGCGGGCAAGCGGACGGTGATGGTCGACGACGTGGTGGCTTCCGGCTCGAGCCTCAAGGGCTCGCTCGAGCTGCTGCGCAGCGCCGGCGCGGATGTGGTGGGCGTCGGCGTCATCCTCACCGAGGCGCGCGAATGGCAGGCGACGCTCGGCGCCGACCGGGCGCTGATCCGCAGCCTCGGCCACATCCCCCAGTTCCGTGCCAGGGCCGGCCAGTGGGTGCCCATGCCGGAGACCTTCCTTTGAGGCCGGCGCAGGCGTCAGTGCAGGGATTCGGTGTAGACGAATTTGGGCATGCTCCAGCCGAAGCGCAGCGCGAGCAGCCTCAGCGCCAGCCCGACGGCCATGGCCGACAGCATGACGAGATCGTGCGGGAAGCCGAGCCGCTGGCCGCCGAGATAGACCAGGCTGGTGACGACGGAGACCGTCGCGTAGAGCTCGGCGCGGAACAGCAGCGGGATGTCGGCGCACAGCATGTCGCGCAGCACGCCGCCGACGCAGCCGGTGATCATGCCGGCGGCGATGACGATGACGACCGGCATGTCGAGCGCGATCGCCACGTTGCAGCCGATGACGGTGAAGACCACCAGCCCGACCGCGTCGAGGAACAGGAAGACGCGGCGCAGATGGGGCATCTGCCGGGCGAGCGCGATGGTCGCCAGCGCCGCCCCGCCGGTGATCAGCAGATAGGAAGGGTGCTCGACCCAGCTTAGCGGGTGCCGCCCCAGCAGCACGTCGCGCACCGAGCCGCCGCCGAGCGCGGTGATGCTGCCGAGAAGGGCGACGCCGACCCAGTCCATCTGCCGGCGCCCCGCCGCGAGCGCGGCGGTCATGGCCTCGGCGACGATGGCGACGAGATAAAGGATGTGGACGAGCTCTGCCGGATTCATGCCCCGCTCTCTCCCCTGAGGCCCCCTCGGGCGGACCGCCGCAGCTTCCCACGCGGAGCGCGAGGGCAACAACCGGGGCGCGGATCTCGTGCGGCCGGCGGCGTTCCGTGGCTCAAGGCTGCGGGAAGCGGATAGCCTGTTCGCCGGAACGCGCCTTGTCTTGCGGCGCGGGGTCTTGCGGCGCGGGTGGAGACGGGGCGCAAAGCCCTGTAATCCGGTTACGGGCGGATCGGCTTGATGAGGAGCGGGCGAATGTCAGGCATTTCATATGTGCGGAACGCGGATGGCGGGACGATAGCGCGGCGCGGCGTCTCTCGCGCCGGAACGGTGTCTCCGGCATCGCGCGTCCTCCGGTGGGCCGGATCGCTGGGCCTCGCGCTGGCGCTCGCCATGGCCGGCGCGCCCGTGCCCGCGCGGGCGCAGACGGCGGCGCCGGACGTGATCCCGCTCGATCTTGGCCCCATTCCGCCCGACGATGTCGTGCCGATGGCGAAGGGCGGCGTCGAGAAGGCCCTCGCGGCGCTGCCGGACATGGTCGGCGACATTATGGGGCGCAGCGGCGTGCCTGGCGCGGCGGTCGCCGTTGTGCAGGGCGGCAGGACCGTCTTCCTGCGCGGTTTCGGCGTGCGTGAGCTCGGCAAGCCGGACCCGGTCGACGCCGACACCGTGTTCCAGATCGCCTCGCTCTCCAAGCCGATCGCCGGCACCGTTGCCGCCATCGAGGTGACGAAGGGCGTGGTGAGCTGGGACGACAAGGTGGTTAAATACCTTCCCGCGTTCAGCCTCGCCTCGCCCTATGTGACGCAGAACGCGACCATCGGCGATTTCTACGCGCATCGCACCGGCCTGCCGCTCGCCGCCGGCGACGACCTCGAGGATATCGGCTTCGACCGCGCCGCGATCCTGGCCCGGCTGCACCTGCTGCCGCTCGACGCGTTCCGCATCTCCTACCACTACGCCAATTTCGGCATCACCACCGGCGCCGAGGCGGTGGCCCGCGCGGCCGGCCGGAGCTGGGAGGACCTCGCCGACGAAGCGCTGTTCGCGCCGCTCGGCATGGCCTCGACCAGCTACCGCCATGCCGACTTCCTGAAGCGGGCGAACCGGGCGACGCTGCACGCGCTTGTCGGCGGGCGCTTCCAGCCACTCTACACGCGCGACGCGGACGCGCAGGCGCCGGCCGGCGGCGTCTCCTCGAGCGCCAGCGACCTCGCCCGGTGGCTCACGCTGCTGCTCGCGCGCGGAAGCCATAATGGCGAGCAGATGATCGCCGAGGCCGCGCTGCTGCCGGCCATGAGTCCGCAGGCCTTCAGTGGGCCGGGCCATGCGCTCGACACCCGCTCGAGCTTCTACGGCTTCGGCTTCGGGGTGGGCGTCAACGCCAATGGGCGCACCACGGCGAGCCATTCGGGCGCCTTCACGCTCGGCGCCGCGACCAATGTGCAGATCCTCCCCTCGGCCAACCTCGCCATCGTGGTGCTGACCAATGCCGGGCCGGTCGGCGCGGCGGAGGCGATCGCCGGCCAGTTCATGGACATTGCCCAGTACGGCGTGGCGACGAGGGACTGGTTCGCCCTGCTCAATCCGCGCCTGCTCCACTATTACGAGCCGGTCGGCGACCTCGCCGGCAAGAGCCCGCAGGCGGATGCGGCCCCCGCCCGCGCGCTGGAGGACTATGTGGGCACCTACCAGAACGCCTATTTCGGCCGCGCCGAGATCGTGAAGCAGGGCGACGGGCTGGTGTTCCATGTCGGGCCCGTCAACTTCGCGCTTCCCATGACGCATTGGGACGGTGACGCCTTCTCGCTCGCCCCGCGCACCGAGAACGCGCCCGACGGCTCGCTGTCCTCGCTGCGCTTCGTGGTGAAGGACGGCAAGGCGGTGTCGTTCACGGTCGACTATCTCGACACCAACGGGCTCGCGACCTGGACGCGCTGATCGCGTTTCCCGGGCGGGCCGGCAGTGCGTAGCCGGCGACATTGCCGTCGCCGGCGGGTCCTCACGCGCGACGCATGCGTGAGATGGCTCGACATCCGCCCAACATTTAAGCAACCATAGCGAGCATGGCGCAGCCCGTGAGGGCGGCATCAGGACTGGGTGCGGATCACGCCCAAGGCCTTCGTCGACGACTATGACGAGCGTGCCCGCTTCGCCCAGCAGCCGATCACCGATTTCGCGCTGGTCGACTACATCCTGCTGCGCGAGGACAAGAGCGCCATCACGGGCATGGTCTCGGCCGAGGTGGAGCAGGATTTCGCCGGCCTGCTCGGCCGCGTTCCCGACCACCGGGCCTGGGAAGGCGAGGTCCGCCGCATCGTCGCGATGCGCCAGCGCGACGTCGACGGGCGGGTCGGCACCGGCACCGCCTATGGCCCGAAGGGCGCGGAAGTCGCCCACGCACGCGAGCGCTTCGAGGCGGCGCTGCTCAGCCGCAACCTCGATGAGGGCGGGCTCTATGCCGAGCTCTACCGGCTGCTCGATGACCAGGAGCGCGGCGGGCTCGAATACACGATCGACCTCGTCGCCAAGCTGCACGCCCGGCTCGACGATGCCGGTGGCGGCATCATCGCCCGCCTGCGTGCGGCCGAGGAGGCCTATGCCCAGCGCGCCAGCCGGCTCAACGCCGAGCAGCTCCAGGCCTCGATCGACCGCCTCCAGCAGGCGGCCCAGAGCTCCTTCCTCACCGGCGGCGGGCGCAAGGCGAGCGAGAAATACCTCAACCAGGTGCGCGACGACCTCATCGCCATGCTGCAGGCGCGGCTGCGTGCCATCGCCTGCCGCGAGGCGGTGGTGCTGCTGGAACACGTCGCCCAGTTCCTCGGCGTGCCGCAGGACATGGACGAGCGCGGCGAGACCAGCTGGAGCGGGCTGATCGGCGAGTTCCAGGCCAGGCGCAAGCGGGTGCGCAGCCTGCTCTCGGTGCTGGACGCCGACACGCTGCGCCTGCAGGACGCGCTGGCGCGCGGCGATGGCGGGACCTTCTTCGTCATCCGCGACAAGGGGGTCGAGCTGCCGCCAGTCGCGCCAGACGGGGGGCGCGCTGCCGGGCGATCTCGCCGCCGGCGCCGCGCTGGAGAACCTGTTCGACGCGGTCCCCGACTGGACCACCGCCATCGGCGGCACGCTGGACGATGTCGACGACACCGAGGTGTCGCGCGACCCCGAGGCGCCGGCGCACCGGCGCGCTACCGACAAGCGCACCGTCAACTGGAGCCGCTTCGACGAGGCGACGCTGGCGCGCATCGCGTCGGGCGCCGGCGCGGCCGATCACGCGGGGCCGAACGGCGTCGCCGTGGCTCTGCCGGGCGCCGGGGTCTCCCCGGGCATCTCCCCGCCAGCGCCGCCGGCCGCGCCGGCCCAGCGCTACTGGCTGTTCAACGCGGAAGGGCAGGTCGCCGGCCCCTATGACGCCTCCGCCTTCCGCATGCTGGCCGAGCTCGGCCAGCTCAGCGCCGAGCTGAAGGTCTGCCCGGAAGGGACGCAGGCCTGGGTCACCGTCGGCGAGGTGCCGGCGCTGAAAGGGCTGCTGGCGCCGGCCACGCCGGTGCCTCCCCCGCCTCCCCCGCTTTCGTGACTGCCGCTTCCTCAACCCCACCGGAGAAGACGATGAGTGCCGCGACCACATTCCGAACCTGGGTCATCCTTGCCCTGCTGCCTCCGCTGCTCGCCGCCTGCCAGACCACGGGCACGGACCACCAGAACGCCATCGTCGGCGCCGGCCTCGGCGCGGCCGTCGGCGGGCTGGGCTGCGCGGCGCTGGGCGGCAAGCCGGGCGCCTGCCTCGCCCTTGCGGGCGCCGGCGCGATCATCGGCGGCGCCATCGGCGCGCAGATCGACGAGCGCGACCGTGCCCGCCGGCAGGCGGCGCTCGAGCAGGCGCGGCGCAGCTCCGGCACCGTCTCGTGGAAGAACCCGCAGACCGGCAACAGCGGCACCATCACCCCGCTGCGCGCGGTGAACCAGGGCGGACGCCAGTGCCGGGTGGTGAAGGAGCTGTACTTCAAGAACGGCGAGCCGATCTCCGGGGAAACCACGGTCTGCGGCTGACGCGCATGAGCGCCCCGCGCCCGCCCCACGGGTCCCCCGGCCGGCTCGATGCCGGCCGGGGCGTGCTTCTCGCCGCGGCGCTCCTCGTCACGGCGTTCCTGGTCACGGTCTGGCTCGGGGCATCCGGCGGCCCGGCCCGTGGCGAGGTGAACCTGCTGCGCGAATCCTACCGGCAGGCGGCCCGCGAGGGGCTGGCGGAGAACGCGGTCGTCGCCGCCTCGGGCGTCTTCATCGGCCCCCGCGCGGTGCTGACCAGCGCCCATGTGCTCAGCGGCTGCGCCGCCTATTCGGTGGAGAGCCCGCTTTTCGGCTACGCCATGGCACAGCCGGACTACATCAATGGCGACCGCGACATCGCGGTGCTGGTGACGCAGCAGGCGAGCGCCCAATTCGCCGCCCTCTCGCCCTTCCGGCCCGGGCCGCGGCTCAACGTCCACGGCTACCGCGCCGACGATCCCGGCGACGCGCTTCCGCAGTCCTACGAGGCCAAGCTCGCGCCGGGGGCCGGCGACGCGATCCTCATGCTCGACCTGCCGCGCCCGCTGCCCCATGGCCTCTCGGGCGGGCCGGTGAGCGAGCGTGAGGGCGCCGTCGTCGGCGTGTTGTCCGGGCGGCTGACCCGCGATGCGCGCAGGGCTTTCGCCTCGCCCGTGCACGCCGCAGATCCCGACATCGCCCGCTATGCCGGCGGCGTGCCCGCGAGCCGTCAGGTCGCGGACGTGGTGGTGAAGGTGCGGTGCACGCGATGAGGGCGCGCGCTCTCGCCCTCGCGGCGGCGCTGCTCGCCGCCCTCTTCCTGCCGCCGGCGCGGCTCGCCCTCGGCCAGCAGGAGCTGAGCGAGGGCGAGCGCGCGGCGCTGCGCGCGCTGGTCGGCGATGCGGTGGCGAAGGGCGCCTCGGGGCGGCCTCTCGCCGGACCGCTGTCGCCGCGCGTCCAGGCGACCGTGGTGCCGGAAAAGGCCGTCTCCCGGCGCACCGGGCAGGTCTGCAACGAATGCACCGAGGTCTGCCGCCCCTACCGCGTGACGCTCGAGATGGACGAGGGGCTGACGCTGCTGGTCTATGCCGGCCGTTCCTGCGCGGTCGGCGACGGGCGCTCGTTCCTCAACGCGCGATGGACCGACGCCGTGGCGCCAACGCTGGTCGAGCGCCGATCGCCCATTCCCGAGGCGACGCTGGCCGAGGCGGCGCGGCTGCTCGTCGCGCTGCGCTATCTTCCCGCCTCCCCGTCCCCGCCGCTGGCGGTGATGGAGGCGCTCGACGCGTTTCGCGACGACGCACAGCTCGGCCATCCGTCGGGCTACCGCATTACCGACGCTGATCTCGCGGCGCTGCGCCGTTCGTCCGGCTATCTCGCCAACATAACCTATTGTCCCGTAGCTGCAGGAACTTACGCCGCCTGCGGACGGGCCGAATAGGCCGTGCCGCGCGCGTCCCGCTCATCGCTGCCCGCGTCCCCGTAGCGCCGCACGCGATTCCGGCCGGTGCGGCGGCCATCTCACCACGCGCGTGAACTTTTTCGGCCTCCGATGGTTCTTCCCTGCCGGCGCGAAGACATATTGCGCCGGCCGACAAGTCGCGAGGGTGCTGTCCATCGGTGAAGGTTTGGTCTCGTGCTGTATTTTTGCTAAGGATCGTCAAACGCTCACAATCATCCGATACGCCACTCTTCATTGTTTCAGCCTGAAGGAGACAGAGAACCAGCATGTGCGGGATTGCCGGGGAGATTCGCTTTGATGGAACATTCGCCGATACGCGCGCCATCGCTTCGATGATGGACGTATTGGCGCCGCGCGGGCCCGACGGCGCCGGGGTGGAGGCGCGCGGCGCGGCCGCGCTCGGCCACCGGCGCCTCAAGATCATCGATCTGTCGGACAAGGCCGCCCAGCCCATGGTGGACCCCGATCTCGGCCTCACGCTGACCTTCAACGGCTGCATCTACAACTACCCCGAGCTGCGCGCGGCGCTGGAGGCGAAGGGCTACCGCTTCTTCTCCCATGGCGACACCGAGGTCATCCTCAAGGCCTACCATGCCTGGGGCCCGGCCTGCGTGGAGCGCTTCCACGGCATGTTCGCCTTCGCCATCGTCGAGCGCGACACCGGCGCGGTGACGCTGGCGCGCGACCGCTTCGGCATCAAGCCGCTCTATTATTCGCACAAGGGCGGGACGCTGCGCTTCGCCTCCAGCCTGCCGGCGCTGCTGGCGGCGGGCGACGTGGACACCTCGATCGATCGCGACGCGCTCCACAACTACATGAGCTTCCACGCCGTGGTGCCGCCCCCGCGCACCATCCTGAAGGGCGTGCGCAAGCTGCCGCCGGCGACGGTGCGCCGCTACGCGCCGGACGGCAGCTACAAGGACACGGTCTACTGGGCGCCGCCCTACCAGCGCCGCGCGGAGGATTCCGGCCTTACCGCCAACGACTGGCGCGACCGGGTGCTCGATGCGCTGCGCACCGCCGTGCGCCGGCGCATGGTGGCCGACGTGCCGGTGGGCGTCCTGCTCTCAGGCGGGGTGGATTCATCCATCATCGTCGGGCTGCTGGCGGAAGAGGGCCAGAAGGACCTCGCCACCTTCTCCATCGGCTTCGAGGAAGCCAATGGCGAGAAGGGCGACGAGTTCATCTATTCGGACCTCATCGCCAAGCGGTTCGCCACCGACCACCACAAGATCTTCGTGCCCTCCAGCGACCTGATGGGCGCGCTGCCCGACACCATCCATGCCATGTCGGAGCCGATGGTCTCCTACGACAATATCGGCTTCTACCTTTTGTCGCGCGAGGTGGCGAAGTCGATCAAGGTGGTGCAGTCCGGCCAGGGCGCGGACGAGGTGTTCGCCGGCTATCATTGGTACCCGCCGCTGGCGAACAGCAACGACGTGGTCGGCGACTACGCCAACGTGTTCTTCGACCGCGACCACGCGACGCTCGCGAGCCAGCTTGGCGACGACTGGATCGCCGACACCGATGCCAGCCGCGACCTCGTCGCCGCCCATCTGCTGGCCGAGGGCGCGGCCACGCCGGTCGACCGGGCGCTGAGGCTCGATTCGCAGGTGATGCTGGTCGACGACCCGGTCAAGCGGGTCGACAACATGACCATGGCCTGGGGCCTCGAGGCCCGCGTGCCCTTCCTCGACCACGAGCTGGTCGAGCTCGCCGCGACCATCCCGCCGGAGTTCAAGCTCGCCCATGGCGGCAAGGGCGTGCTCAAGGAGGCGGCGCGGCTCGTGGTGCCGCATGAGGTGATCGACCGGCCGAAGGGCTATTTCCCGGTGCCGCAGCTCAAATACATCTCCGGCGAGTACCTCACCATGGTGCAGGACGTGCTGGGTTCGCAGAAGGCGCGCGAGCGCGGCCTGTTCCGGCAGGGTTATCTCGACACGCTGTTCGCCGACCCGGTGTCGCACATCACGCCGCTGCGCGGCTCCGAGCTCTGGCAGGTCGCGCTTCTGGAGATGTGGCTCCAGTCGCACGGCATCTGAGCGCAAAGGAGGGGGAACGACGTGACGCCCAATTGCGCATTCGACGTCGGCTGGGGACGGCTGATCTTCGGCCAGACCTTCGAGAAGCTGTCCGACCTTCTGGAGACGCTGCGCGAGGAAGGGCCGGACCGGCGCGACATCGCGGTCTATGTGCTCGACCCGCACGTGCTGCTGGCCCATGCCCCGCAGGAGGTGTTCCTCGACCCCTCCCACACCTACCGGCTGGACCTTTCCGCCTACCGCCCCTCGGATCGGCCGCTGTCGGGCTTCGTCATCCGGCCGGTGGAGACGCCGGCCGACGCGGAGGCGATCAACCGCATCTATGCCGCCCGCAGCATGGTGACGGTGCCCCCGCAGTTCTTCGACAGGGAGCGCGACCCCGACCCGATCGTCTATCTCGTGGCCGAGGACGAGACGACGCATCAGGTAGTCGGCACCGTGACCGGCGTCGACCATGTGCGCGCCTTCGACGATCCCGAGCGCGGCGCCTCGCTGTGGTGCCTCGCCGTGGACCCGCAGGCGCGCCAGCCCGGCATCGGCGAGGCGCTGGTGCGCCGGCTCGCCGAGCATCTGGCGGAAGCCGGCGCGGCCTTTCTCGACCTCTCGGTGATGCACGACAACGCGCAGGCGATCGCGCTCTACGAGAAGCTCGGCTTCGCGCGGGTGCCCTACTTCACGGTGAAGCGGAAGAACCCGATCAACGAGAAGCTGTTCGCCGGCCCCGAACTGCTCGAGGGCTTCAACCCCTATGCCCGGATCATCATCAACGAGGCGCGCCGCCGCGGCATCGTGGTGGAGGCGATCGACGCCGCGAGCGGCTTCTTCCGCCTGACCTACGGCGCGCGCTCGGTACGCTGCCGCGAGAGCCTGTCGGAGCTCACCTCGGCAGTGGCGATGTCGATCTGCGACGACAAGGCCGTGACGAGCCGCATCGTCGCCGAGGCCGGCGTGCGCGTGCCCGAGCAGATCACCACCGCCGTGCCGATGGAGGAGATGGTCGCCTTTCTCGAACGCCACGGGCGGCTGGTCGTGAAGCCGGCCCATGGCGAGCAGGGGCAGGGCATCTCGGTCGGAATCACCTCGCTGGCCGAGCTCAAGACCGCGATCGGCGAGGCGCGCCGCGTGTCGAGCGAGGTGCTGGTCGAGGAATGCGTGGAGGGCGAGGACCTGCGCCTCGTGGTCATCAACTTCAAGGTCGTGGCGGCGGCGATCCGGCGGCCGGCGGCCGTGGTCGGCGACGGGCGCAGCACGGTGCGCGAGCTGATCGAGGCGCAGAGCCGGCGCCGCGCGGCGGCGACCGGGGGCGAATCGCGCATTCCCTGCGACGGCGAGACCGAGCGCACCGTGCGCGAGGCGGGCTTCGCCTTCGACGCGGTGCTGCCGGCGGGCCAGGAGCTGAAGGTGCGCCGCACCGCCAACCTGCACACCGGCGGCACCATCCACGACGTCACAGACGTGGTGCATCCGCTGCTCGTCGATGCCGGGGTGAAGGTCGCCCGCGCCATCGACATCCCGGTGGTGGGCGTCGACCTGATGGTGAAGTCGCCGATGCAGCCCGGTTATGCCTTCATCGAAGCCAATGAGCGTCCGGGCCTCGCTAACCACGAGCCGCAGCCGACGGCCGAGCGCTTCATCGATCTGTTGTTCCCGCTGGCCATCCCCGCTAGCGTGCGCCAGGTGCTGGAGGCGCCCCAAGCGAGAGCGGAGTAATGACACGCCTGACCATCGACGCCGACTATCTCGCCAAGATCCTCAAGAAGCTGCTCTCGATCCCCAGCCCCACGGGCTACACCGATACCATCGTCCGCTTCGTCGCCAAGGAGCTGGCGGGCTTCGACCTCAATGTCGAGCTGACCCGGCGCGGCGCGATCCGCGCGGTGCGCCATGGCGGCACGCATCTGGGTGCGCGGGCCCTGGTCGCCCATGTCGACACGCTCGGCGCGCAGGTGAAGTTCCTCAAGGAGAATGGCCGGCTCGCGCTGGTGCCGATCGGCACCTGGTCGGCGCGCTTCGCCGAGGGCGCGCGCACCACGGTCTTCACCGAGAAGGGCGGCTATCGCGGCACCATCCTGCCGCTGAAAGCCTCCGGCCACACCTTCAACGACGAGGTGGATCAGCTCCCGATCGGCTGGGACTTCGTCGAGATGCGGGTGGATGCGCGGGCGCGTAACGCCGGCGACCTTGCCCATCTCGGCATCGAGGTCGGCGACATCGTCGCCATCGACCCGCAGGCCGAGTTCCTCGACAGCGGATTCATCGTCTCCCGCCATCTCGACAACAAGGCGGGCGTCGCGGTGATGCTGGCGGCGCTGAAGGCGATTCACGACGAGAAGGCCGAGACGCCGGTGGATATCCACTGGCTGTTCACCATCGCCGAGGAGGTGGGGGTGGGCGCGTCCTCGGTGCTGACGGCCGACGTCGCCTCGCTGGTGGTGATCGACAACGGCACCACCGCGCCGGGGCAGAACTCCGACGAGTTCGGCGTGACCATCTCCACCGCCGACCAGAGCGGGCCGTTCGACTACCACCTCACCAAGAAGCTCAAGGAGCTGTGCCAGACCAACGACATCCGCTACCAGAAGGACGTGTTCCGCTATTACCGTTCGGATTCGGCGAGCGCGGTGGTGGCGGGCGCGGATGTGCGCACGGCGCTCATCACCTTCGGCGTCGACGGCTCGCACGGCTATGAGCGCATCCACATGCACGCTCTGCGCTCGCTCGCCGAGCTGGTGACGGCCTATGTGCTGAGCCCGGTCGAGATCACCCGCGATTTCCAGCCGACCGCCAACCTCAAGGGCTTCACGCACCAGCCGATCAAGGAAGCCTCGCCCGAGCTCTCCTCGGACATCGAGAGCGAGGATCTGGAGGACTAGGCCGCGCGCCCGCCGGCCGCGTGAGGGCGGGGCGACGGCACGGAGCCGGCCGCCCGGCACCCTTCGCCCCGGGTAATTGCGCATTACACCTATGCAAATATCGGGGGTCTGAAGTGGGTCGCGGCGCCGGTCGGCCGCGCCGCGGATGGCCGGATGCCAAGTCTTTCCGACGCTTGCGGCTGGCGGAGGCGGACGCGCAGGCACGACGGCTGTCCGTCCGCCATGACTTTTCGGCGGGTCGATATCGTATATTCTCGATTCTGCTTGGACTACCCGTTCCGTCCATGCCGTAGTCCAACACGCCAGCCAATGCACCCACGCTTTCCGACTGCCACCTTCGGCGCCCTTGCCAGGAGCGCCGGCCGCGACGCTTTCCAGCGCATCCGCACCCGTCGCCGTCCGGGCGCCGACCCTTGGCGCCTTCCGGCGTGGGGACTGCGCTGAGATGGCGAAGCGCGATCCTTCATCCGACGGCCCGGGCACTTCTCCCAGCCTCGCCGCCCGTTTCGCCGCCTCGCCGCCCGCCCTGCAATGGGCAGCGGTGCTGGTCGTCACGGTGGTGGTCACCGCCGCCTTTCTCCATTTCGAGGTGCCCGCCGGCGGGTTGCTCGGCCCGATGTTCGCGGCGGCGGCGTTCTGCGGCATCGAGCACCGCATCCGCGTGTCGCGCGGCTTCTTCCATGCCGGGCAGTGCGCGGTCGGCTGCCTGATCGCCAGCACCCTGCCCGCCGAGGTGCTGCTCGCCATTCCCGACTATGCGACCGAGGTGGTCGTCGCCAGCGCGCTGACGCTCACGGTGAGCCTTCTGATCGCCAAGGCGCTGGTCGTCACCGGCACGGTTGACGTGCGCGCGGCGGTGTGGGGCATGCTGCCGGGCGGCGCCTCGGCGATGATCGCGATCGCCGATGCGTCGGGCGCCGATGCCCGGCTCGTCGCCTTCATGCAGTATCTGCGGGTGGCGAGCGTCGCCGCCACCGCCGCGATGGTCGCGCATTATCTCTCCACGCCGGGCGCGGCGCCGGTTCCGGTGGCCCATGCCGACGGCGCCTACGGGCCCTATGCGGTTGGCGCGGGCGTCTATGTGCTCGGTCTGGTCGCCGCCCGTTTCCTCCCCATCCCGGCGGGCGCGATGCTGCTGCCGATGCTGATCGGCATCGCCGTGCAGGCGGTGTTCGGGCTGCACCTCGCCATGCCGCAGGCGGTGCTGCTCGCGGGCTATGCGCTGATCGGCTGGAGCGTCGGGCTGCGCTTCGAGCCGCGCCTGCTGCGCGCGGTGCTGGCGCGGCTGCCGCAGCTCATTGCGGCGACGGTGGCGCTCATCGCCCTGTGCGGGCTCGTCGCCGTCGCGGTGTCGCTGATGTTCGGGCTCGACCCGATGACCTGCTACCTCGCCATGAGCCCGGGCGGGATCGACACGGTGGCCATCATCGCCACCGGCATCAAGGCCAACCTCGCCTTCGTGCTCGCGGTGCAGGCTACCCGCATGCTGGTGACGCTGCTCGTCATGCCGCCGGCCGCCCGCGCCCTGCTGCGCCGCGCCGGCCATCTGTGAGTGCGCTTGCGGGCCGGGAATACGCCCGAACGCACTGATCTAGAGCGTTTCCGCCGGCCGCCGGGCCGCCTCCCACGGCGCGGGCGGAGCCAGCACGCCGGCGCGGATCATCGCCCCGTCGCGGCCGGGCGGCTCGCCGAACTGGCGGCGATAGTCGCGGCTGAACTGCGAGGGGCTCTCATAGCCGATGGAGAAGCCGATGGCGGCGACCTCCATCCCCTCGCTCAGCAGCATGCGCCGGGCCTCCTGCAGCCGGATCTGCTTCTGGAACCGGATCGGCGACATGGTGGTGGCGGCGCGGAAATGGCGGTGGAAGCTCGCCACGCTCATGCCCGCCCGCGCGGCGAGGTCGGGCACGGTGAGCGGCTCGGCATAGTGATCGCGGATCCACGCCACGGCGCGGGCGATCCGCGCCATGCGGCTGTCGGCGAGGCCGACCTGCCGCAGCATCGCCCCGTGCGGGCCGTTGAGCAGCCGCCAGACGATCTCGCGCCGGATCAGCGGCGCCAGCACCGCGAGGTCCCGCGGCCGGTCGAGCAGCGCGAACAGCCGCGCCAGTGGGTCGACGAGCTCCGTCTCCATCCGCCCCACCGCGATGGTGGTGAGGGTGGCGGCGCCCGGCAGCTCGGGCTCGTCCAGTAGCAGCTCGGCGATCATCGCCGGGTCGATGGCGAGGCTGAACGCCATGTAGGGCCGCTCGGCGCTGGCCTCGACGATCTGGGCGGTGATGGGCAGGTCCATCGAGGCGACGAGGCACTTGCCGGTATCGTAGCGAAAGGCCCGCTCGCCCAGCAGGCTGAGCTTGGCGCCCTGCAGCACGCCGCAGAACGAGGTGCGGTAGACCGAATGGATGAGGCCGGACGGCGCCTCGGCCACCGTGAAGGTCAGCCCGTCGAGCGGGGTCTCGCGGCCGAAGCATCGCCATTGCTTCAGCAGCAGCTCGCGGGGACGGCGCAGGAGATCGTCGTTCATGCCTTCACTCCTAGCGCAGGAGGCGGACGGGAAAAGTCGCAAATGCGCGATTGAGAGAATCGGGCAAGAGACTGCGACGATCCGCGTCGCGGCGGGGCCCCTCGGCGCCTATCTCTTGGCGACCCCGTTTCCCGGCACAAGGAGCGTGACCATGCGCTATCGCCAGCTCGGCCCCAGCGGCCTTTTCGTTTCCGAACTCTGCCTCGGCACCATGACCTTCGGCGGCAGCGAAGGCATATGGGGCCAGATCGGCCAGCTCCGCCAGGAGGAGGCCGACGCGCTGGTGAAGGCCGCCGTCGAGGCGGGCGTGAACTTCATCGACACCGCCAACGTCTATGCGGGCGGGGAGAGCGAGCGCATCCTCGGCAACGCCATCCGCAATCTCGGCCTGTCGCGCGACGACCTCGTCATCGCCACCAAGGTGCTCGGCCCGATGGGCGAGGGCCCGAATGCGCGGGGCGCCTCGCGCAAGCACATACTCGACCAGTGCAAGGCGAGCCTGGAGCGGCTGCGGATCGACCATATCGACCTCTACCAGATCCACGGCTTCGACCCGGCGACGCCGCTGGTCGAGACGCTGGAGGCGCTCGACACGCTCGTGCGCCACGGGCATGTGCGCTACATCGGCCTCTCGAACTGGGCGGCATGGCAGATCGTCAAGGCGATCGGCATCGGCGAGGCCCGGCAGCTCGCGCCGATCCTGTCGCTGCAGGCCTATTACACGCTGGCCGGGCGCGACCTCGAGCGCGAGATCGTGCCGATGCTGAAGTCCGAGGGGCTGGGGCTGATGGTGTGGAGCCCGCTCGCCGGCGGCCTGCTTTCGGGCAAGTACGGCCGGGCCGACGAGGGCGCGAGCGAAGGGCGCCGCGCGAGCTTCGACTTCCCGCCGGTGAACCGGGACCGCGGCTATGCGGTGATCGACGCCATGCGCCCGATCGCCGAAGCCCATGGCGTGAGCGTCGCGCAGATCGCGCTCGCCTGGCTGCTGCACCAGCAGGTCGTCACGAGCGTCATCATCGGCGCCAAGCGGCCGGACCAGCTCGCCGACAACCTCGCCGCGGTCGAGGTGCGCCTGTCGGACGAGGAACTCGCGGCGCTCGACGCGGCGAGCGCGCTGCCGTCCGAATATCCCGGCTGGATGCTGGAGCGGCAGGGCGAGTACCGCCTGCACATGATGGCCTCGGCGCGCTGAGTGGCCGGGCCCCGCGGCCGGCGAATTCACGAAAAAAAGGGGGAGCCTCGACGGCTCCCCCGGGCATGAGTGGACGTGTCCGTTCAGGCGTTGACCGGCTCGGCGGCCTTCGAGGGCGCCGGCGCAGCGGCGGACTGGTTCCAGCGGCGCGAGCGGCGCTTGCCGTGTCCCTTGATCTCCTCGCCGGTGCTGAAGGGAAGCTGGCGCACCACGTCCCACTTCAGGTCGGTGCCGAGGCCCGGGCCGGTCGGCACCTTCAGGAAGCCGTCCACCACCTTGATGGGGTTGGTCAGCATGTCGTCGCGCAGCGGGTTGTTGGAGCCCGGGTCCCATTCGACATGGGCGCGCACATGCGAGGGGATCGCCGCCGCGAAGTGGACGTTGGCGACCTGGCCGAGGCCGTTCAGCGTGTGCGGCGCGACCAGCACGTTGGCGGCGCTCGCCAGATGCGCGACCTTCATCGCTTCGGAGATGCCGCCGCACTTCACCGCGTCCGGCGTGATGAAGTCGACGCCGCCGCGCTCGAACAGGTTGCGCACGTCGTAGCGCGTATAGACGTTGCCGCCCGAGGCGATCGGCACCAGCGCCATCTTGGTGAGGCGGCCGACATCGTCGTGATGGTTGGCGACGGTGTAGTCGAACGGGTCCTCCATCCAGAAGGCGCCGACCTCGCCGAGGCCGCGCGCCACCCGCACGGCTTCCGGCCAGCTGTAGCTGGCGTTCATGTCGATCATCACGTCGACGCCGGGGCCGAGCAGCTTGCGGGTCTCGCGCACCACCTCGATGTCGCGCTCGACGCCGGCGCCGCCGCGCACCTTGAGCGCCTTGAAGCCCATGTCGGCATAGGACTTGGCCTCGGCGAGGAGGTCTTCCATCGGCTTGTGGCCGAGCACCATGCAGCCGATATAGGCCACCACCCGGTCGACGCCGCCGCCGCCGAGCAGGCGGGCGATGGGCTGGCCGGTCACCTTGCCGAGGATGTCCCACAGCGCGATGTCGATGCCCGAGAGCGCGGAGACTGCGGCGGCGCCGAGATAGACCGACCCGTAATGCAGCTTCTCCCACACGCCCTGGATGTCGAGCGCGTCCTCGCCGATCGCCATCGGCGCCAGCTTCTCGTCGATCAGCGCCTTTACCGCCAGCGGCGCATGGGCGTGATAGGACGAGCCGAGCCCGTAGACGTTCTCGTCGGTGCGCACCACCACGAGCAGTTCGTCCCGGCGGGTACCGGAGCCGATACCGGTGTTCCAGATGACGTCGAGAGGTGCCGAGACGAGGTAGGTTTCGACGGCCGTAATTTTCATTGAGGTCTCCAATTCACAACAGAAGAGTTTGATGGGGCTGGCCGGGGTCGCGCGCCGGGGCGCGCCTAGCGAGAGGGCCGGGCCAGCGCCTGGTCCGATCGGGCTTTGCGCTGCCGGTCCAGATGCGCCATGAGCGGGGGTACGATCACGCTGGCGAGCGAGAGCGCCAGCAGCACCACGGCGATGGGCCGCTCGAAGAAGAACAGCAGGCTGCCGGTCCCCATCGAGGATGTCTGGACCAGCGAGGTCTCGAGCGGGCGCCCGAGCACGAGGCCGAGGATAAGCGGCGCGGCGGGGTAGCCGTAGGAGGTGAGGCCGAGGCCGAGCGCCGCCGAGCCGATGACGATCCAGATCCCGAACAGGTCGTTCTCGAGCGAGTAGGCGCCGAGAATGCTGACCACCAGGATGCCGGGATAGAGGAAGCAGTAGCGGAACCTCAGCATCAGCGCGAACACGGGGGCCAGCGGCAGGTTGAGGATCAGCAGCAGCACGTTGCCGACATAGAAGGAGGCGACGAGGCCCCAGACCAGGCTCGGCTGCTCGCGCACCAGCAGCGGCCCCGGCTGGATGCCGAACAGCAGGAAGCCGCCGAGCAGGATCGCCGTCGTCGCCGAGCCGGGAATGCCGAGCGCGAGGGTGGGGATGAAGGAGCCGTTGACCGAGGAGTTGTTGGCCGCCTCGGGCCCGGCGACGCCCTCGATCCGGCCGGTACCGAGCATGATCCCCTTCTTGCGGGCGATGCGCCGCTCGATGTCGTAGGAGAAGAACGAGGCCAGCGTCGCCCCCGCGCCGGGGATGATGCCGAAGAAGAAGCCGAGCAGGCCGCCGCGGAAGATCGGCATGGCCGAGCGGCGCATGTCCTCGCGGGTGACGATCATGTCGCGGAAGCGGGTGCGCAGCGGCTCCGGCTGGCCCGTGCCGACGGCCTTGAGCACCTCGTTGATGGCAAACAGGCCGATGACGACATAGAGGAAGTCGAAGCCGTTCAGCAACTCGGTGAAGCCGAAGGTGAAGCGCGCCGTGCCGGTCATGGCGTCGATGCCGATGGTGGAGATCAGCACCCCGGTGGCGGCCATGGCGAAGCCCTTGAACCGGTCGCCGCTGGCGAGCCCGACCACGCTGATGATGCCGAACAGCATCAGCGCGAAGGTCTCGGGCGGGCCGAACTTGAGGGCGATCTGGGCGAGCGGCACCAGCAGCACGCTGAGGAAGACGATGCTGATCGTACCCGCCAGGAAGGAGGCGATGGCGGCGACGGCGAGCGCCGCGCCCCCGCGCCCCTGCCGCGCCAGCTTGTAGCCGTCGAGCACGGTGGGCACCGAACTCGCCTCGCCGGGCGTCGCCACCAGCACCGAGGAGATCGTGCCGCCATACTGCGCGCCGTAATAGATGCCGGCGAGCAGGATCATCGCCGCCAGAGGGTCGAGCCCGAGGGTCAGCGGCAGCAGGAGGGCGACGCCGGTCGAGGAGCCGAGCCCCGGCAGCAGGCCGATGACGGTGCCGAGCGTGACCCCGAAGGCGCAGTAGACGATGTTCCAGAAGGTGAGGGCGGAGCTGAAGCCGCCCATGATCGCGTAGAAGGAATCCATGGTCAGAACCCCATCGCCTGCCAGACCGACCCGACCGGCACAGGCACCTCGAACAGCCAGACGAACAGCGCCCAGGCGGCGGCCATCGAGCCGATCGCCATCAGCGCGGCGGTGAGGAAGCCTTCGCGCTCGAAGGCGAAAACGCACACGAAGACCAGCACGCCGAGCATCGGGATGAGGCCGACCGCGGGCGCGAGCACCACGGACAGGCCCATCAGGATGAGGATGCCGGCGACCGTGGTGGGCTTTCCGGCCGCCTCGGTGTCGTCCTCGGCGAAGTCGGCGATCGACAGGTTCTCCCCGTCGACCGGCGGCGGCAGGTCGTCCATGACGGACGCGCCCCGGAGCGCGTTCACCACGAGCACGACGGCGACCGCCGCCAGGCTGGCGCCCCACACCAGAGGCATGAGGCCAGGGCCGACGATACCGTCGGCCATGACCGGATACTGGAGCCCGTCGAGAACGACGAAGGCACCCAGAGCCAGGAACGAGAGGGCGCAGATGACTTCTCCGGCCGACCGTTCCGACGTCCGCAGGAACTTCATGGTGCTCAATCCTTCTTGAGCGCCTGCTTGAGCGTCGCCTGCGTCTTCTCAAGGTAGGCCTTGAAGTCGTCGCCGCGGCGGAACTCCGGGAACAGGTTGTTCTTGGCGATGTAGTCCTTGTAGGCGGGGGTCTTGGTCCAGGCTTCCATGGTGTCGGCCCAGTAGTCGGCCTGATCCTTGGTGATGCCGCCGGCGGCGTAGAGGCCGCGATACTGGGCGAAGGACACGTCGACGCCCTGCTCCTTGGCGGTCGGCACCGAGCCCAGCGGCGAGTCGGCCGGGTAGCGCACCTCCGAGAAGGCGGCGAGCGGGCGCAGCATCTTGGCCTTCAGCTGGCCGATGGTCTCGCTCGGGTTGAGGATGGTGAACTCGATGTCGCCGTTCAGCAGCCGCGCCACCGAGGCCGAGCCGGATTCGAGCACCACCGGCTGGAACGCGACGTTCTGGCTGCGCGAGAGCAGGTTGGCGACGATGGCGTCGGAGCTGGTGGTCGAGGTCAGGCCGACGCGGAACTTCTTCTGCTTCGCCGCCGCGAGGAAGTCGTCGAGCCCCTTGTAAGGTGCGTTGTAGGGCACCACGAGGAGCTGGGAATCGGCGGCGATCTGGGCGACCGGCGTGAAGTCGGTCCACTGGAACGGCGGCGGCTGGATCAGTAGCGGCAGGGCGACCGCCGCGGTCTCCGAGGCCAGCAGCATCTGCGGGTTGCCCTTGTTCTGGCGCAGATAATTGTAGCCGATGACGCCGTTGCCGCCGGGACGGTTCTCGACCGCGACCTGCACGTCGGGGTGGACCGTGGTGATGCCGGCCGCCATGGAGCGGGCCATCAGGTCGCTGCCGCCGCCGGGGCCGAAGGGGACGATCATCGTGACCGGGCCCTTGGGCGTGAAGCCGTCCTGGGCGCTGGCGGTGCCGACGAGAGAGGTCGTGAGGCAGGTCGCGAGCGCGAGGGCCGCGGCGCCGCGCAGGAGCACGGACGGCAGGAGCACGGACGAGCGACGGCCGGCCGCTCCCGTGAGGATGAGCGCTGAAAGCATGATTCCTCCCGAAAATGCGCGCCCATTCGGGCGCTGATTAAATTCCGTTGTTGAGACAACGTTGTCTGACGTGAGATAACGTTGTCTCGAACGCTTAAATTGTCAATATCGAATTCGAGTGACGAGAGGACCGGAGCGCGGGATGGCGATCGGCAGGGAAGACGCGACGAAGACGGGCCGGGCGATGCGCGCGCCGACCCTGGCGGACGTCGCCGCCTCGGCCGGCGTGTCGGTCAGCACCGCCGGCCGGGTGCTGCGCGACCAGGGCTGGCCGGTCGAGGAAAGCCTGAAGGAGCGGGTGCGCGCGGCCGCGATCGAGCTCGGCTACGTACCGAACGTGATGGCCCGCACCCTGCGTGCCGGCGCGCCGGCCCTGGTCGGCCTCGTCATCGGCAACATGCTCGATCCCTATTATGGCGAGATCGCCGAGACGGTGACCTGCTATTCGGAGACCACCAGCCGCATGCTGACCATGGTCTGCAACATGCAGCGCGATCCCCGGCTGGAGCTCGACTACTGCCGCCGGCTATGGGAGCACCGCGTGGCCGGTCTGATCCTCGCCGGCGGCGGCTTCGACCAGTTCACCTATCACGACGACCTCGCCCTGCTGGTCGAGAAGATGGAGCGCAGCGGCGTGATCGTGACGACGCTGAGCCCGCGCGACCTCGAGAGCCCCGCCTTCCACACCGACAATGTCGAGGCCGGGCGCTGCGCTGCGCGCGAGCTGATCTCGGTCGGCCATCGTGAGATCGGCATCCTGGTCGGACCGATCCGCAACCGCGTCCTCACCCAGCGCGTAGCCGGCATCACCGCGGCCTGCGAGGAGGCGGGCCTTTCGGTGCATCTGGTCGAGACCGAGTTCGGCGCCTCGTGGGTGGCGCCGGCCATCGCCCAGATGTTCGAGCAGCGCCCGACCATCACCGCCATCGTCGCGGCCTCCGGCGTGACCTCGATCAACGTCATACGCGCGGTGACGGCGACCGGGCGGTCGGTTCCCGAGGACATCTCCGTCATCGGCATCGGCGGGCGGGCCATCGGCGAGTGGGGCGCACGCATGACGCGGGTCGATCTCGGCCTCGAGACCTGCGGCCGCGCGGCGCTGGACTACATCGCCGCGCGGGTGGAAGGCCGCCCGACCGCGCCCGCCTTCAGGCTGGAGCCGACCATCGCCGGCGGCGGCTCGGTCGCGCCGCCGAAGTGAGGGCGCGTCCCGGGGCCGAGCGGTTTCCCTCAGGCGCGCGTCAGCTCTTGGCCTGCTGGACCGCGTGGCGCGTGCGGGGCACGGCGATGGCGCGCTCGTGGCGGTCGCGCAGATAGGCGATGAGGGCGTTCGAGGCCTCCACGGCCGCCTCGGCGTCATGCGCCTCGAGGCCGGCGAGGATGGCGCGGTGGAAGGCGATGATCTGCTCGCGCTCCGGGATGAGGAAGGCGATGAGGTTGGAGACCGGCAGCAGCGCCTCGATCAGCGTGACCATCAGGAAGCCGAGCAGGCGGTTGCCGGCGGCATCCACCAGCGCGCGGTGGAAGCGCACGTCCGAGGCGCAGAAGTCGACGTCGCTGGTCTCGTGCGACCGCTGCACCTCAAGCTCCGCACGCATGCGCGCCAGATGCTCGTCGGTGCGGTTGTCGGCCGCCAGCCGGCAGCAGATCGCCTCCATCTCCATGCGGGTGCGGGCGATCTCGTCGAGGTCGAAGGCGCCCACGCCGACCATCAGGCGCACCGCGCTGCTCAGGCCCTCGGCCAGGTCGTCGGGCTGCGGCCGGGCGACGAAGTTGCCGCCCGCCGGCCCGCGCCGCGAGCGTATGAGGTTCTGCGCCGCCAGCCGCTTCAGCGCCTCCCGGATGGTGGGACGCGAGACGCCGTACTGTTCGGCCAGCTCGCTCTCGGTCGGCAGGCGCTCGTCGCTCTTCAGCCGCCCGTCCATGATCGCGGAGCGGATATTCTCGGCGATCTGCTTGGCGACTCCCGTTGTGACCACGGGCTCGATCTCGATCGGCATCGTAACTCCATTGGCGGTGTCCGCCGCCACGGGCCTGTGAATCAGTGCGCAGATGCCGGCATTCTGGAGCCTGCGTGCGCATTCCGCAAAAGGCCGGCGTGCGTGCCGCGCCGCCCGCCATGGGCAACGCGCATCGGCGGTGCCGGACGCTGAAGCAATGTCTATCTCTCTAATAAAATATTTGTTTGACAAATAGCAACGGCCGTCGAAACTGATGCACTGCAACACGCTCGAAGAGGTTCGCAGTCACAGGTGCCCCATGTCCGGTAACGCATTCCAAGCCCTCGTCCTGCGCCAGGCCGACGGCGCGACCACGGCCTCCGTCGAGACGATGCGCGACGACGACCTGCCGGCCGGCGAGGTCACCATCGCCGTGCGCTATTCCAGCCTGAACTATAAGGACGGGCTGGCGATCACCGGCAAGGGCAGGATCGTGCGCAACTTTCCCATGGTGCCGGGCATCGACCTCGCAGGCGTGGTCGAGGAGAGCCGCGACGCGCGCTTTCCCGCCGGCGCCGAAGTGGTGCTGACCGGCTGGGGCGTGGGCGAGACCAACTGGGGCGGCATGGCGCAGAAGGCGCGGGCCAAGGGCGACTGGTTGGTCGCGCGCCCGCAGGCGATGTCGCTGGAACAGACCATGAGCTTCGGCACGGCGGGCCTGACCGCGATGCTGTGCGTCGACGCGCTGGAGCGCCACGGCATCGACCGCGCCCGCGAGGTTCTGGTGACCGGAGCGAGCGGCGGGGTCGGCAGCGTCGCGGTGGCGCTGCTGGCGAAGCTCGGCTACCGCGTCGCCGCCGCCACCGGGCGTCCCGAGCACGGGGCCTATCTGCGCGAACTCGGCGCCGAGACCATCGTGCCGCGCGCCGAGCTCGCGCAGCCTTCCCGCCCGCTGGCGTCCGAGCGCTGGGGCGGGGCGGTCGACACGGTCGGCGGGCAGACCCTCGTCTCGGCGCTGGCGGCCACCGCCTATGGCGGGGCGGTCGCGGCCTGCGGGCTGGTCGGCGGCGCGGATCTTCCCGGCACCGTCATGCCCTTCATCATTCGCGGCGTCAGCCTGCTCGGCATCGATTCCGTGCGCTGCCCCATCGATCGCCGGACCACCGCCTGGCGGCGGCTGTCGGAGCTGCTTCCCGACGGCCTGCCGGGCGAGGTGGTCGAGGAGATCGGGCTGGGCGAGGTCGCCGACAAGGCGGCCGACATCGTACGCGGCGCCGTGCGGGGGCGCGTCGTCGTCAAGCTTCCCGAACACTGAAGCGGGCAGCCAAGCCCGCCATCGACAAAATTCCAGAGACCCAACCAAAGGGGAACGATCATGTTCAGCATGCAAGGTGTGATGAAGCGTTGCGTGGCAACGGTTCTGTTCGTCTCCGCCATGGCGGTGGGCGCCCAGGCCGACGTCCTGAGCGACGCCAAGGCGCGCGGCGAGCTCGTCGTCGGCACCGAATTCCAGTACGCCCCGTTCGAATTCCTCGACGGCGATAAGCCGGTCGGCTTCGACGTCGACCTCATCACCCTGATCGCCAAGGACATGGGCCTGAAGGTCAAGTGGATCGACCTTCCCTGGGCCAGCGTCCTGCCCGCGCTCGAGGCCAAGAAGTTCGACATGGTGGTCGCCGGTACCACCATCAACAAGGCACGCATGGAGCGCTACTACTTCACGCTGCCGATCGGCGACGCGACGGTCGCGCTGGTGAAGCGCGCCGGCGACACCTCGATCACCAAGCCCGAGGACATCGCCGGCAAGCCGGTGGGCGGCACCAAGGGTTCGTCCCAGCTCAAGACGCTGGAGGAGTTCTCCGCCACGCTGAAGCCGCCGGCGGACATCAAGATCTATATCGGCAGCACCAACGCCTATGCCGACGTGCTCGCCGGCCGCACCGTCGCGGCCTCCGGCTCGCTGCCGAACCTGACCTATCTCGCCAAGACCCGGCCCGAATTCGAGGTCGTGAAGCCCGCCTTCGGCCAGCCGAGCTACCAGGCCTGGCCGCTGCGCAAGGAGCCGGAGAGCGAGTCGCTGCTGGCGGCGATCAACGAAGGCATCGCCAAGTACAACAAGAACGGCAAGATGAAGGAACTGCAGATCAAGTGGTTCGGCGCGGAAATGCCCCTGCCCTACGACAAGGTGCCCGAGCCCAACTACTGATCCACCGGACGACGCAGGACCGGGCCGCGCGTCCGGTCCTGCCCGCCGCACCGCGGGACCTGGACGAGGCTGATCTTGGACCACTCCGCCTATCTGACCGGGCTGCGCCTCATCGCGACCGGCGCCGGCGTCACCGTGGCGATCTCGCTGTGCGCGATCGCCATCGGCTTCGCCATCGCGCTGCCGGTCTGCGCGGCGAACATGTCGGGAAGCCGCATCGCCCGCCTGCTCGGGCATTTCTATGTGAGCTTCTTCCGCGGCGTGCCGCTGCTGGTGCTGCTGCTGCTGATCTACTACCTGCTGCCCTTCGTCGGGCTTGAGCTGCCGTCCTTCGCGGCGGCGGCGCTGGGGCTCGGCGTGTGCACGGCCGCTTACCAGGCCGAGAATCTGCGCGGCGGCTTCCTCATCATTCCGGCCGGGCAGAGGGAGGCAGCGCTCGCCTTCTCCTATTCCCGCTACCAGAGCTGGCGCCACATCCTGCTGCCGCAGGCGATCCGCGCCGCCATGCCGATGATGGTCAACGAGATGATCGCCATCCTGAAGGCGTCCTCGCTGGTCTCCGTCGTCGGGGTGGCGGACATGACCCGGGTGGCGCAGAACATCGTCGCCCGCGACGTGCAGCCGCTGCTGTGGTACCCGGCCATCGCCTTCATCTACCTCGCCATCAACCTGACGCTCGCCCATTTCAGCCACCGTTCGGTGGGCAGGTTGCGGCGCGGCCGGCCGGAGTTCCGGCTGTGATCGATTTCAGCATCTTCACCGACGCCTGGCCGAGCCTGCTGAGCGGCTTCCTGCTCACCGTCGAGATCTGGCTGGCGGGCTGCGCGCTGGCGATGGCGATCGGCGCCCCGCTCGGCTTCCTGCTGGCGGCGGGGCGGCGGCCGACCAAGGCGCTGGTGCGCGCCTATGTCGAGTTCTTCCGCGGCACGCCGCTGCTGGTGCAGCTCTTCGTGCTCTACTATGCCGGCCCGTCCATCGGCATCACGCTCGACGCGCTGCCGGCCGGCATCATCGGCCTCGGCCTCTATGGCGGGGCCTACTGCACGGAGATCGTCTGCGCCGGCCTCGAGGCGATCCCGCCGGGACAGATCGGCGCCGCCCGCGCCTTCGGCTATTCGCGCAGCCAGACCCTGCGCCACATCGTGGTGCCGCAGATGCTGGTGCTGGTGCTGCCGCCGCTGGTGAACATCGCGATCTTCGTGCTCAAGGACACGGCGATCCTGTCCATCATCACCGTGCCCGAGCTCACCTTCCAGGTGACCGGACTGACCCTCGACACCTTCGCCTTCGTCGAGCCCTATCTCGCCCTGTCGGTCGGCTACTGGGTCCTGGTCGAGCTTACCGCCTCGCTGGGACGCCGCGCCGAGATCCGGGCCGCACGGTATCTGGAGACATCGGCATGACCACCCCAACCTCCGCCGCCCCGGACCGCGAGCCGCTGGTCGTCGTCCGCAACCTGTCGAAGTGGTACGGCGCCCACCAGGTGCTGCACAACGTCTCGATGGAGGTGAACCGCTCCGAGGTGCTGTGCATCATCGGCCCCTCCGGTTCCGGCAAGAGCACGCTGCTGCGCTGCGTGAACTTCCTCGAGGACTTCGCCGAGGGCGAGGTGCGGGTGGGCGGTCGCCTGCTCGGCTATCGCGAGGACCTCAAGGGCCGGCGCGTGCCCGACAGCCGCGAGAACGTGGCGCGGGTGCGCCGCGGCATCTCGATGGTGTTCCAGCAGTTCAATCTGTGGCCGCACCTCTCGGTGCTGGAGAACGTCGCCCAGCCCCTCGTCGTGGTGCAGCGCAAGCCGCGCGCCGAGGCCGAGGCCAAGGCCCGCCAGGTGCTGGACCGCGTCGGCCTCGCCGCCAAGCTCGACGCCTACCCGAACCAGCTCTCCGGCGGCCAGCAGCAGCGCGTGGGCATCGCCCGGGCGCTGGCGATCGACCCCGAGCTGATCCTGTTCGACGAGCCGACCTCCGCGCTCGACCCCGAGCTGGTGGGCGAGGTGCTCCAGGTCATCAAGCGGCTCGCCGACGACGGGCTGACCATGGTCGTCGTGACCCACGAGATGGGCTTCGCGGCGCAGGTCGCCGACCGCGTGATCTTCATCGATCACGGCGCCATCGTCGAGCAGGGGCCGCCGCAGACGCTGTTCCGCAACCCCGGCAGCGAGCGGCTGGCGCAGTTCCTGGAGACCTGGGTCGAACGCAATCAGATCTTCACGGACGCCCCGTCCGTCGCTGATGGAGGGAAAGTCCTGTGAGTGCCATCGAACGCCTGCTGAGCCCACGCTCCATCGCCGTGGTCGGCGCCTCGCAGCGCGAGGAAGCCACCGGCACCCGCGTGGTCAAGAACCTGCAGGTCATGGGCTATGAGGGCCGGATCCTGCCGGTCAACCCGCGCTATGAGGAGATACTCGGGCTTCCCTGCTACCCCTCGCTCTCCGAGCTGCCGGAGCCGCCGGACGCGGCCTTCCTCGCCGTGCCGGCGACGGCGGGTCCCGATCTGGTCGAGGAGGCGGCGAAGCTCGGCATCAAGGCGCTGTTCCTGAACGCCAACGGCTATGCCGACGGCGACGCCGACGGCGTGGCGCTGCAGCAGCGCATCGAGGCGGTGGCGCGCGCCGAGGGGATCGCGATCTCCGGCCCCAACAATATCGGTCTCGTCAACGTGCACGACCGCGCCGCGATCTGGACGCCGCGCTACATGACGCCGATCCGCCCCGGCCCGGTGGCGGTGATCTCGCAGAGCGGCTCGGTCGCCATCATCCTCAGCGAGGACGAACGCAAGCTGGGCCTCGCCTATGTCATCACCGCCGGCAACGAGGCTGTGGTCGGCGTCGCCGACTATCTGGCGAGCGTCGCCGCCGATCCCCGCGTGTCGGTGATCATGCTGTTCGTGGAGACCATCCGCGAGCCGGAGCGCTTCGCCGCCGCCGCCCGAGCCGCCGCAGCAGCCGGCAAGCGGGTGATCGCCGTCAAGCTCGGCAGCAGCGAGGGCGGGCGCGTCGCGGTGCAGGCCCACACGGGCGGCCTCGCCGGCGACGACAAGCTCTACGACGCCTATTTCGACGCGCTCGGCATCATCCGCGTGCACGATCTCGACGAGATGCTGGAGACCGCGACCCTGCTGGCGGCCAACCCGGCGCCGCCGCCGACCCCGAACACGGTGGTCGTCACGCTGTCGGGCGGCGAGGCGGCGCTGTTCGCCGATCTCGGCCACGACATGGGCCTTCCCTATCCGCCGCTGGCGCCCGAGACGCTGGCGGCACTGCGCCCGGCCTTCCCGCCCTATTCGCGCATCGGCAACCCGCTCGACGCCTGGGGGCTCGGCTTCAACGCCGAGCGCTTCCGGCTGCAGATGGAGGCGCTGGCCGCCGACCCGAGCGTCGGCATCGTCGCCGTCTCGGTCGATGCGCCGGGCCAGGGCGGTGGCGACGTGCCTTACGCCATCATCATGGGCGAGATCTGCGGCTCGATCCCCACCGACAAGCGGTTCTGCTTCATCAACAACACCTCGGGCACCGGCGTGAATGCCGAGGTGCGCGCGGTGCTCGACACCGCCGGCATCGCCTATCTGTCCGGCATGCGCCCCGCGCTCGCCGCCATCAAGGCGCTGCGCACCCCGCTGGCGCGGGAGATCGCGCCGGCGCCTGCCCTGCCGCCGCTGCCCGAGGACGAGCCCTCCCGCTTCGCCTTCCTGCGCGAGGCCGGCGTGCCGATGGTGCAGACCGGCAAGGCCGCCGACGCCGACGAGGCCGTCGCGCTGGCATCCGCCTATGGCTACCCCGTCGTGCTGAAGGGTGTCGCGCCCTCGCTGCCGCACAAGACTGAGCTCGGCCTCGTCAAGCTCGGCCTCGGCGACGAGGCGGGCGTGCGCGCGGCCTTCGCCGAGCTGTCGGCGATCCTCGCCGCCAACGGGGCGGGACCCGACGCGATGGTGGTGGTGCAGGCGATGGCGAGCCCCGGCGTCGAGCTGATCCTCGGCATCCGCAACGAGCCCGGCTTCGGCAGCTTCACCCTCGCCGGCCCCGGCGGGGTGCTGGTCGAGGTCACAGCGCAGTCGAGCCTGCGCATGGGCCCGGTCGACGAGGAGATGGCGCGCCGGATGCTGGACGAGACCGTCGCCGGCACGCTGCTGCGCGGCGTTCGCGGCAAGGCGCCGTTCGACTTCGACGCCGCCGCCCGCGCCATCGCGCGCCTGTCGGAGGTCGGCGCGGCGCTGGCCGACCGTTTCGCCGCCATCGAGATCAATCCGCTCATCGTCGGCCCCGATGGCGTGGCCGGCGTCGACGTGCTGTTCGAAACCCACACCGCGAAGGCGTGATCATGACCTACCAGCATCTCATCTACGACGTCGAAGACCGCGTTGCCACGATCACGCTCAACCGCCCCGACCGCCACAACGCGCTGAGCCAGCCGCTGGTCGACGAGATCATCGCCGTGATGAAGGAGGTCGACGCGGACCCGGAGGTTCGGGTGGCGATCATCACCGGCGCGGGCGGCAAGGCGTTCTCCTCCGGCTACGACATCAAGGAATCCGCCGAGCTGCCCAAGCGCTCGCTGGCCGACTGGCGCGCGCGCATGCACAAGGACATCACCTTCACCTATTCGGTGTGGGACTGCTCCAAGCCCGTCATCGCCATGGTGGACGGCTTCTGCTTCGCCGGCGCGCTCGAATTCGCGATGTGCTGCGACATGCGCTACTGCTCGGACGTCTCGAAGTTCGCCGCCATCGAGGCGCGCTTCTCGGCCGGCATCGCCACCATGATCATGCCGTGGCTGCTCGGCCAGCGCTCGCGCGCGCTGATCTATTCCGGCGACACGATCGATGCGGAGGAGGCGTTCCGCCTCGGCCTCGTCGACAAGGTGTTCCCCAAGGCCGACGTCGCCGCCGAGGTGCGCAAGATCGCGCTGCGCATGTCGCGCGTGTCGATGGAGTGCCTGAAGGCGAACAAGCGGGCCATCAACCAGAGCTTCGAGATCATGGGCCTGCGCAACGCGATCGAGTACGGCGCGGAGATCTGCGCCAGCATGGACGCGGTCGGCTCGCCCGAGGCCGAGACCTTCGACACCATCCGCCGCAGCGAGGGACTTTCCGCGGCGCTGAAATGGCGCGCCGAGCAGTTCGCGCCCTTCGAGTGACGCCGCATCCGGCCGGCCCGCGGCACCGCGGGCCGCACGCCAATACGCCGTAGCTCTTCGATACCTCTCGCTCGGGATTGCGGGGGCCTTCCCGGGCGGTATGCTGCCGGTTCCAGAGAGGGGGCAAGGTGGCATGGCGCGTCGTCTTCCGGTCCTGCTGCTCGTCGCGGCGACGGCCCCGCTCGGCCCCGCCATCGCCGCCGCCGAAAGCTTCGTGCCGCCTCCCGGCACGCACTGGGTCACGCTCGCCAGCACCGGCGACATCGATGTCGCCATCGGCATCGCGCGCGCCTATGGCGGCAAGGCGCGGGTGGTGAAGGCGAAGAACGGCTGGTACGCCGTCACGCTGGAGCCGCGCGCGGGCACGCTGGAGGCGATCCGCCGCCAGATCGACTGGCCGCCCCTGCCGGCCGACGCGCTGCTGTCGAAGGGCTCGGGCTACATGCAGACCGTCTGGCGCGCCTCCGAGGTGGAGCAGGCGCGCGCGACGGTCACCAAGGACACGCCCGGCACAGCGAGGATGGACGGCCTCAGCGTCACGCTCACCCGCGAGCGCGCGCCGGAGGGATGGACCGCGCATCTCGTCGGCCGCGACGCCGGCGGGGTGGCGTTCGACCTGCGCCACGCTTTCCCGGAGGCGGTCGACTACGAATCCTCCCTCACGCTGGTCGAGCTCGACCGGACCAACGCCACGCCCGAGATCGTGTTCGACGCCTTCTCCGGCGGCGCGCATTGCTGCACGACCTCGATCGCGCTCACCCGCTCGCGCGCGGGCGACTGGCGCTTCGTCGATCTCGGCACGCGGGACGGCGGCGGGCTGGACTTCGAGGACGTGGACGGCGACGGCGCGGCGGAGATCGTCCGCGGCGACGAGCGCTTCCTCTACACCTTTGATTCCTATGCCGGATCGATGCAGCCGATCCTCATCGACCGGCTGGACGGCACCGAGCTCGACGAGGTGACGATGCGCCCCGCCTTCCGCCACCGTCTGGTGCAGGACGCGCGGTGGATGGAGTTCTACGCGAAGCTGGAGCCCGACCAGTGGCACGCCAACGGCTTCCTCGCCGCATGGGTCGCGGCCAGGACCCGGATCGGCGAGGGCAATGAGGCCTGGGAGCGCATGCTGCCGCTCTACGACCGCAACTCGGATTTCGGCCTCGACACCTGCGCCGTGTCGGTCGCGCTGAAGGATTGCCCGGCCGCCAGCCGCCGCAAGCTGCCCTTTCCCGAGGGGCTGCGCCGCTTCATGAAGGAGACCGGCTATGGCGATGCGCCGGGCGGGGAGAGCCCGACCGCCGCGACCCAGCCACCCGCGACCCAGCCACCCGCCTCCACGACCCTGAAGCAGGCCCGCGCGGCCTTCCTCGCCATGCCGCTGAAGAAGCAGCAGGACATCCAGGTGCTGCTCGCCGTGACCGGATACTGGCCCGCCGTGGCGGGCGACAGCTTCGGGCCGAAGCTGATGGCGGCGATCCGCTCCTTCCAGCGCGACCTCGGGCGGGTGCCGAGCGGCATCGTCGGCGACGGCGACTACGAGGCGCTACGGCAGGCCGCTTCGCCACTGCTGCGCATGTGGTCGCTCGAGCGGGTGACGCATCCCGGCACCCGCGCCGCGCTTTGGGTGCCGAGCGGCCTCGCTCCGCTCGTCGCCCGCACCGATGGCGGCCTCTCCTTCAGCTCGGCGCAGGACGACGTGTCGGTCTCCTTCTCCTACCTCCCGCGCGTCTCGGCCATCTTCGGCTATCAGGTCCTCACCGGCGCGTTGAAGGAGCACGTCATCGACTATTCGGTGGTGAAGCCGGACTTCTTCGTCATCAGCTCGCATCTGGGCCAGATGTCCCAGTACACGCGCTTCGAGGAGACGCCGGGGGGCGTCGTCGGCTTCACCCTGATCTGGCCGTCGGATTCGCCCGTCCATGGCGAGCGCCTGTCGACCGTGATGTCGGACCTGTTCCGCGCCGAGAACGAGCTCGGCCAGCGCCGTTCGCCGCCCGAACCTCTCGCGGAGGTCGCGCTGGCCCCCGACCGGCGCGCCGAGCCGACCATCGCGCACGCGGCGCCGGTGGACCCCGACGCGACCGAAGAGACCACCGGCTCCGGCTTCTTCGTCACCGCCGACGAGCTGCTGACCAACGCGCATGTGGTCAGGGGCTGCACCAGCGTGACGGTCGCCGTCGGCGGCGAGGGGGCGCCGGGCACCGTGCTCGGGCGCGACGAGACCAACGATCTGGCGCTGGTGAGGACCAGTGCGCGCTCACGTGCCGTCGCGAAGCTGCGCAGCGGCGTGCGGCTCGGCGAGGACGTCGCCGTGTTCGGCTATCCGCTCAGCGGCCTGCTGGCGAGCTCGGGCAACTTCACCAAGGGCACGGTGACCGCGACCGCCGGCATGGGCGACGATACGCGGCGCCTGCAGATCTCGGCGCCAGTGCAGCCCGGCAACAGCGGCGGGCCGCTGCTCGACGAGGCTGGCAACGTGGTTGGCGTGGTGGTGTCGAAGATCAACGCCGTCGCCGTCGCCGCCGTGACCGACGACATCCCGCAGAACATCAATTTCGCCATCAAGACGGCGATCGCCGTCAGCTTCCTCGAGGCGAAGGGCGTCGGCTATACGGCCGGGGCGCCCGGCGAGGCGCTCAAATCGGCGGATCTCGCGGAGAAGGCCCAGTCCTTCTCCGCCGCCATAAGCTGCATCCGCTAGCGCGACACGCGAACCGCGGCCCGCGACCCAGGGGAACCGACGGCCGGGAACCGGGAGCCGGCGCGGCGCATTGCCGTGATGGTTCCGGGACAGGGCCCAGTCGGCACAAGCCCAATTGGGACAGGCCATCGGGGAGAGCGCCATGCAGACCCTTCTGATCGTGATCCTCATCCTCCTCCTGCTCGGCGGGGGAGGTTTCTTCGGCCACCGCGCCTACGGGATGCGGGGTCTTCTCATCGTCCTCGTCATCATGCTGCTCATTCTCGCGGTGATCGGCTTCGTCAGCGACGAGTTCGCCGTCGGGCCGGGCGTCGCGCCCATCATGACGCCGCCGCCGCAATAGGCGGGGACCTCCACACCGCCCGCGCAGGCCGTCGGAAATCGTGGAACTTCAAGGCGCCGCTGACGTCGCGGCAGGTTGCTTCGGAGCCCGCAAATGCCGGTAGGTAAGTAGTCTTTTCGCGCTGGGGAAGGGCAGAAAATCCGGAACCATACGCGCCCGGGGCCGGTTTCTTCTGCACTGTCCCCCCAGAAGAGCGCGGAACGACCATGTCAGACATCCATCACGCGCGCACCGCATCCGTGTGGGCGACTCGCATCCTCGGCGCCGTCCTCGCGCTGATCGGCATCACCCTGCTCGTGGGGGGTGTGTGGCTGATCAGCCTCGGCGGCTCACCCTATTACGCCCTCGCCGGAGCCGGCCTCCTGGTCTCGGGCGTGCTCATTGCGATGCGACGAAGCCTCGGCGTCTGGCTCTATGTGATTGTCTTCCTGGCGACCGTCGTCTGGGCCTTCTGGGAGGTCGGCGCCAATGGCTGGGCCCTGGTGCCGCGCACCGTGGCGCCGCTGGTGCTGCTCGTCTTCGTGCTCGCCGCGCTGCCGGCGATGCGGCCCTACACCTGTGGCTGGCGCACCGCCTGGGGCGCGATCGTCGGCGTGCTGGTGATCGCGGTCGTGGTCGGCGCGGCCATCGCCTACAGCGCCCCGTCCTTCCTGAAGAGCCCGGTTCCCGGCGCCACCGAGGCCGGCATGGGCGAGCCCTCGCTGCAGAAGGTGGGCGAGAACTGGCCCGCCTATGGCGGCACCTACAGCGCCCGGCGCTACTCGCCGCTCGACCAGATCAACGCCGGCAATGTCGGCGAGCTGAAGCGCGCCTGGCTGGTGCATACCGGCGACATGCCGCAGTCCGACTTCGCCGCCGGCAAGTACGGCGCCGAGAACACGCCGCTCAAGGTCGGCGGGCTGCTCTATGTCTGCACGCCGAAGAACATCATGATCGCCTATGACGCGGCGACCGGCGAGCAGCGCTGGCGCTACGACCCCGGCGTGCCGGACCAGGCCATTCCCTACACGGCGGCCTGCCGCGGCGTGGCCTATTACGTGGTGCCGGGCGCCAGCGCGGATGCCGCCTGCGCGACGCGCATCATCGAGGGCACGCTCGACGCCCGGCTGATCGCGGTCGATGCGCGCACCGGCAAGCCCTGCGCCGACTTCGGCGAGGACGGGCAGGTCTCGACCTCTCAGAACATGGGCAGCATCGTGCCCGGCATGGTGTCGATGACCTCCGCGCCGACCATCGTGCGCGGCGTGATCGTGATCGGGCACCAGATACTCGACGGCCAGAAGCGCGACGCCCCGTCGGGCGTGATCAAGGGCTTCGACGCGGTCACCGGCGCGCAGCGCTGGGGCTGGGACATGACCCAGCCGGACCTGCCCAACCCGCCGCCGGAGGGCAAGATCTACACACGCGGCACGCCCAACATGTGGACCACCGCGACCGGCGACGAGGCGCTCGGCTATGTCTACCTGCCGCTCGGCAATTCGGCCGTCGACTACTGGAGCGGCAGCCGCTCGGACGCCGAGAACGCCTACAGCTCCTCGCTCACCGCGATCGACGTGACCACCGGCAAGCCGGTGTGGACGTTCCAGACCGTGCACAAGGACGTGTGGGACTACGATCTCGGCTCGCAGGCGACGCTGGTCGACTACCCGACGGCGAACGGCACGGTGCCGGCGCTGGTGCTGCCCAGCAAGAAGGGCGACATCTACATCCTCGACCGCCGCACCGGAAAGCCGCTGACCGGCGTCGAGGAGCGGCCGGTGGCGCAGGGCGGGGTGGAGCCGGACCAGCGCTCGCCCACCCAGCCCTTCTCGCTCTACCACACGCTGCGCAAGCCCGACCTGACCGAGGCCTCGATGTGGGGCATGTCGCCGATCGACCAGATGGCCTGCCGCATCCAGTTCCGCGAGGCGTCCTACAAGGGCTTCTACACGCCGCCGACCAGCGACACCCATTCGGTGGAGTATCCCGGCTATAATGGCGGCTCGGACTGGGGCGGCGTGGCGGTCGACCCCAAGCGCGGCATCGTCATCGCCAACTACAACGACATGCCGAACTACAACCGGCTGGTGCCGCGCGCGGAGGCCGACAAGCTGGGCTGGACGCCGCGCGGCGAGGCGCGTGGCGGCGATCTCGGCGGCGGCGCCGAGGGCGCCGGCGACCCGCAGGCGGGCGCGCCCTACGCCATCAACGTCAATGCCGGATGGCGCCTGCCCTTCACCGGCCTGCTGTGCAAGCAGCCCCCCTATGGAGGCATCCAGGCCTTCGACCTGAAGTCGGGCAAGACGCTGTGGGACCGTCCCCTCGGCCAGGCGCTCAACAACGGGCCGTTCGGCATACCCTCCATGCTGCCGGTGAACATCGGCACGCCCAACAATGGCGGCGCGCTCGTCACCGCCGGCGGCCTGATCTTCATCGCCGCCGCCACCGACGACCTGATCCGGGCGATCGACATCGAGACCGGCAAGACGGTGTGGGAGGACAAGCTGCCGGCGGGCGGGCAGGCGACGCCCATGACCTACGAGGCCAACGGCCGGCAATACGTCGTCATCATGACCGGCGGCCACCACTTCATGGAAACGCCGATCGGCGACGAGGTGATCGCCTACGCCCTGCCGAAATAGGGTCGGCCGGACATCCTATCGGCGCATCGCCATTGCGAGTGGTGCGCGCCGTGCCGCGTCGAGGGCCCTCTAGAGCCGGCCCTCGTCATTGCCGACATACCACGGGCAGAAAAGGCGCTCGGCGCCGCTGACGAGATAGAACAGGCAGATGCCGAGGATCGCCAGCAGCGTTATCGCCCCGAAGACGAGGGCGGTGTTCATCGTGCTGGAGAAGGTCAGGATCAGGTAGCCGAGCCCCCGGTCCGAACCGACGAACTCGCCGACCACGGCGCCGATCAGCGCCAGCGCCATGGCCACCTTCATGCCGCTGAACAGATAGGGCATGGCGAAGGGCAGCCGGACCTTCCAGAACACCTTGAGGCTGGGCGAGTCGAGCGAGCGGCTGAGCTCGAGCAGCTCACGCGGCACCGCCGCCATGCCGGCCGAGGTGTTGATGACGATCGGGAAGAACGCCGTCACCGAGGCGATCAGTACCTTGGATTCGGTGCCGTAGCCGATCCAGATGAGCAGAATCGGCGCCAGCGCCACCTTCGGCACCGACTGCAGCACGACGAGGATCGGATAGACCACCTTGCGCGCCAGCGGCGACAGCACGATCAGGATCGACAGTGGCACGCCGACCACCACGCTCAGGCAGAAGCCGAGCAGCACCTCGATGGTCGTGGTGTAGAGATGGAGCGGCAATATCGCCCGCGCGCCCCACAGCTCGACGAGGATGCGGCTCGGCGAGGGCAGCAGCCAGGTCGGCACGTCGCCCCACTCGCAGGAGAGCTCCCACACCGCGATCAGCACTGCGAAGACGAGCACCGCGGCGGCGTTCTCGCGCACGAAGCGCATCACCCGCGAGGGGACGGGACGGTCAGTGGCCGGCTCCGGCGATGATGGAGCGGATTTGCTGAGCGTAGCGGCCGTATTCATCGGTTGACACCATGTCCATGCCGCGGGGGCGCGGCAGCGTGATCGGGATGGACGCGGCGATGCGCCCGGGGCGGGCGGTCATCACCAGCACGCGGTCGGCGAGGAGGATGCCTTCCTGGATGCTGTGCGTGACGAACAGCACCGTCTTGCGCCGCTCGCTCCAGATGCGCAGCAGCTCGATGCCGAGATCCTCGCGGGTCATGGCGTCGAGCGCGGCGAAGGGCTCGTCCATCATCAGCAGCACGGGATCGTAGATGAGCGCCCGGCAGATCGCGACGCGCTGCTGCATGCCGCCGGAAAGCTCGCTCGGCATGGCGCTCTCGAAGCCCTTGAGCCCCACCAGCTCCAGGAGTTCGCGCGCCTGCTCGGCATGCTTGCGCGGCGAGCGGCCCATCATCTCGATCGGGAACAGCACGTTGTCGAGCACGCTGCGCCACGGCATCAGGATCGGCTGCTGGAAGACCATGCCGATGCGCGAGGTCGGCTTCGCCAGCGGGCGACCCTCGAACAGCACCTCGCCGCCGGTGGCCCGCACCACGCTTGCCGCGATCTTCATCAGCGTGCTCTTGCCGCAGCCGCTGGGGCCGAGCAGGGTGACGAACTCGTCGCGGCCGACGCTGGCGTCGATGCCGTCGAGGGCGCGAGTCACCCGGCCGGAGCGGCCGGTATAGTCCATCGACAGATTGCGGAACTGGAGAATGGGATCATCCGTGGACGGAGCCGGCGCCAGCTCTGCCGCCCGCGCGGACGATCGCCTCATCGGCAGGGCCATCGTCATCCATCATCCTTTCTGCTTCGGCATCGGCGCGCAGTGCGCGCACGCGACGTTGCGGCCCGCGATGGCGCCGCATTCAGTGAACCGCATGGATTCCCGCAGGACGGCGCAGGCCCAGATGCTCGCGCAGCGTCGTGCCGGTGTAGTCCGTCCGGAACAGGCCCCGATCCTGCAATTCCGGCACCACCATCTCGATGAATTCGCGCAGGCCGAGCGGCAGCACAGGGGGTTGCACCAGGAAACCGTCCACGCCGCGCTCGACGAACCAGCGCTCCATCTGGTCGGCGATCTCCGTCGGCGTGCCGATCACGGTGCGCTGGCCACGGGCCGCGCCGTAGCGCTGGTACATCTGGCGCACCGTCAGCTTTTCCTTGAACAGGTAGGCATAGCGCGGGTTGGTGCGGCGCTGCTCGGCCGGGATGATGTGGTCGGGCAGCGGCTTGTCGACGTCGACCTCGGAAAGGTCGATGCCGCCCAGCGCGTTCGAGAGCAGCTCCTTGCCGACCGCCGGATGGATCGACCGGTTGAGGAAGTCGAGCTTCTCCTCGGCCTCCTTCCGGCTCGTGCCGACGACGACGTTGAGGCCCGGCATGACCAGAAGGTCGTCGGCGGTGCGCCCGAAGGTCGCCGCATGCGCCTTCATGTCCCGGTAGAAGGCCTGCGCCCGCTCGAGATCGTGCAGCGGTGTGAACAGCACCTCGGCGATCCGCGCCGCGAGGTCCTTGCCGACATCCGACGCGCTCGCCTGGAACAGCACCGGGTAGCCCTGCGGCGGCCGGGCGATGTTCAGCGGGCCGCGCACCGCGAAGTGTTCGCCATGGTGGTCGAGGAAATGGAGCTTCTCGGGCAGCAGGTAGCGCCCGGAGGCGCGGTCGCGGACGAAGGCGTCGTCGTCATAGCTGTCCCACAGCCCCTTCACGACGTCGACGAACTCGGAGGCGCGCTGGTAGCGCTCGCCATGGCCGTAATGGGCCTCGCGCCCGAAATTATAGGCCTCGCTGACGTTGCCCGACGTCACCACGTTCCAGCCGGCGCGCCCGCCGCTCAGATGGTCGAGCGAGGCGTATTTGCGCGCGAGGTTGTAGGGCTCGTTGTAGCTCGTGGTCGCGGTGGCGACGAGGCCGATCCGGTTGGTCGCGGCGGCGAGCCCGGACAGCAGCACGACCGGGTCGAAGAAGCACATATATTGGGGCCAGCGCGACAGGCCCTCGAGGTCCCCGTCGCGGGTCGCCACCGCATCGGCGAGGAAGACGAGGTCGAACTTCGCCGCCTCCGCCATCTGCGTCATCTCGACGTAATGGGCGAAGTTGGTGCCAGCGTCGATCTGGGCGCCGGGATGGTGCCAGGCGGCGATGTGATGGCCCGTCGGGTGGAAGAACGCCCCGAGCTTCATCTGCCGTTTCGCGGTGCTCACGCTCGGGCGACTCCTCTGGTGGCCGGCGCCGGAACGGGCCGGCGGGGGCGCCGGTGCGGGCTCGCGCCCGGCCGGGCGGGGACCGGATAGTGCCCGGGCCCCGTGTGGCGGTGAGCTTGCGGTCAGCTCTTCTTGGGCAGGAAGTCGAGCGTGTAGATCTGGTCGAGCGGCAGGACCTTCTTCAGGCCGATGAGGTCCACCAGGTCCTTCTGCATCTGCGTCATGCGGTCGGCATCGACATAGCCGAGGCCGTGCTTGGCCTCCTCGGGCGTCATCGCCGAGTCCTTCTCGTCGAGCAGCTCCGCCTCGCCGACGTCGGTCTCGATCTGCGGGTTGGACTTGCGCAGGATCTCGACCGCCTCGGGCATGTGGGCGAACGACCATTCGGTGGCCTTGATCGAGGCCCGCACGAAGCGCCGGATGAGGTCCGGGTTCGATTTGATGAGCTCGTCGCTGGCGATCAGCGCATTGCCATAGACCTGCACGCCGTAGTCGCCGAAGCCGAAGGCGTCGATGTGGAGCCCTTCCTTGGCCGCGCCCTTGCGGTAGCGCACGAGATAGGAGCTCTGGTCGAGCACCGCGTCGACCTGCCGCGACAGCAGCAGTGGCAGGAAGGTCGCCGGGGCCGTCACCACCTCTTCGAAGCTGGTGCGGTCCAGATTGTTGGCCTTCAGGAAGGCCGGGAACATATTGACCGAGGCGCCGGCGGCGGAGCGGCCGATCTTCCTGCCCTTGAGGTCGGCGGGCGTCTTGATGCCCGATTCCGTGACGTAGAGGATCGCCACCGACGACTTGCCGGACATCATGGCGACGATCTTCACCGGCGAGCCATCATTGGCCTGGGCGGCGAGGATGGCGGCCGAGTCGGCGAGGCCGAAGGTGGATTCGCCGGCGGCGATGCGCTTGATGGTGTCGCCCGAGCCGCTGCCGCGCGAGATCGTGACGTCGAGCCCCTCGTCGGCGTAGAAGCCCTTGGCCTGCCCGACGAAGAAGGCGGCGTTCTTGCCGCTGACCAGCCATGGCAGCGCGAGGCGGACCTGATCCGCGGCGCGCGCCGGAGACGGGCCGAGCGTGCAGGCCAGCACCGCGGCGGCCGCGACCAGCGCGAGCGCGCCGCCCATCTTCGTCACAGGTCGGCTGGTCCGTGCTTCGGCGCAGTTCGGCATCGGTGCAAACTCCCCTCTGGATGGTGACCGTCAGGTCATGTCCTCTCGGGCGTTCGAGCCTTCGACGCCCGCCGGCCCGGGCACCGTCCGGACTGCGGCGAAATCCGCCCGGGTCCGATCCGGTGTGTCTATCATTAGTATGACTAGCTCACAGGACGTTATCAGTGCGATACTGCGCCCAGCAACAGATTCATCTGCAATCTCTGGATGTTATCTAATCAAAGGACGGCTAATCTTTGGGCGCGATGCCGGCCCGCTGGGCGGGTATCGATTCCTTCGGCGATTTGCCTCCAGGAGGGCGCCCGCAGCCTCCGACGCGGGCCGAAAGCCGCCCCGCGGCATCGAAAGGTGCGCCGTTCCCGGCGCATCGCTTGCACCCGCGCAATGCGCGTGCGTGTGCCTAATCGTCCTTACCCCTAACCGTCCTCGCGCATCAGGGCGCTGAGCTGCGCGGCGTGTTCGCGCACGTCGTCGATCATCTCCTCGCGCCGCTCCATATAGCGGCTCGAGATCGCGGCGATGTCGAGCGCGGCGATCACCCGGCCGGCGGCGTCGCACACCGGTGCGGCGATGCCGGTCGAGCCGAGGTCCATCTCTTGGTCGGAGATGGCGAAGCCCTCGCGCGCGGCCTGATCGATGCGCCGGCGGATCGTCAGCCGGTCGACGACGGTGAAGCGGGTGTACTTCACCAGCCGCTCATGGGCGAGATAATGGTCCACCTCCCGCCGCTCGCGCCCGGCCAGAAGCACCCGCCCCATCGCCGAGCAATAGGACGGCAGGCCGCCGGAGAACGGCGTGTCGTAGTTGAGCTCGCGCGTGCCGGTGCATTTGACCACCGTGCGCAGTCGGCATTCATGGTTGAGCACGCCCAGCATGATGGTCTCGCCGACCTTGTTGCGGAGCCGGCTAATGATAGGGCCCGCATGCGCCACCAGCCCGGCTTCCGGGCCGTTGATCCACCCCGGCCCATTGCGGCAGGCCTCGTTCAGCACATAGAGGTCGTCCTCGGTGCGCGAGGCGTAGCCGCGCCCGACCAGCGTGCGCATCAGCCCCAGCGCGCTGCTCTTCGGGTAGCCCAGCTCATACGCCACGTCCTTCAGCGATACGGGTTTGCGCGCCCGGGCGAGGAGCTCCAGGATCTCCAGCACGCGTACCGCGCTCTTCACCTCGTCGTTCATGTATGTGAACCAACTTGCCCTTGTTGAAGAACCCGGCCGGCGCTTCGATTGCGGTGCAACATGTACCGCGAGGACCCGCCGCCCTTGTCCCCCCTTCCGCCCCCCGATCATGCGCGTCTCGATAATATTGCCGTGGAGCTGGTGCGAAACAGTTTCAGCGGCATCTGCGACGAGATGGCGGAATCGCTCGTGCGCTCCAGCCATTCGCCGAACATCAAGGAGCGGCGCGACTGCTCCTGCTGCCTCTATACCGCCCGGGGCGAGATCGTGGTGCAGGCCGAGCACATCCCGGTCCATCTCGGCGTCATGGCGACCGCGCTGCCTCATGTGCTGCTCGATTTCCCGCCGGAGGAAATGGCGCCCGGCGACGTGTTCATCGTCAACGACCCCTATCACGGCGCCAACCACCTGCCGGACTTCATCGTCGCCGGCCCGCTCTTCGCCGAGGGGCGGCTGATCGGCTTCGCCGCCAGCATGGCCCATCACACCGATGTCGGCGGCATGGCGCCGCGCAGCATGCCGGCCGGGGCCACCGAGATCTTCCATGAGGGCCTGCGCCTGCCGCCGGTCCGGCTCGCCTCCGCCGGGCGGGTCGACCCGGGCCTGCGCCGGGTGATCGCCGCCAATTCGCGCCTGCCCGAGGAGCGGCTCGCCGATCTCGACGCGCAGATCGCCACCATCGAGGTGGCGCAGCGGCGCATCGACGAGCTGACCCAGCGCTACAGCGCGGACGATCTGCTCTCCGCCGCCGCGCGGATCCTCGACATGGCGGAAGCCGCGACCCGCAGGGTGGTCGCCGAGCTGCCGAGCGGCACGCTGCGCGGGCAGGCGCTGGCCGATTACGGGCCGACGACGATCCCGATCCGGGTCGCGCTCACCCCGCGCGAGGACGTGCTGGAGGTCGATTTCGCGGGCACCGGCGACCAGGTGGTCGGCCCGTTCAACTCGTGCCTGTCGGCGACGCTGGCCTGCGTCTTCATGGCGGTGCGGATCACGCTCGGCGAGGGCATCCCCGCCAATGCCGGCATGTATCGCGCGCTGCACATCACGGCGCCGGACGGCAGCATCCTCAACCCGCGCTACCCCGCCGCCATCTCGGCGGCGGCGCAGGTCTCCTACCACACCTTCGAGGCGCTGCTCGACGCGCTGGCCCCGCTCTATCCCGAGCGGGTGCTGGCCGGCTCGGGCGGGGGCGGCGTGTTCTCGCTCGGCGGCACCGATCCGCGCACCGGCCGGCTGTTCGCCTATGGCGAGGCGCTGGGCGGCGGCTCGGGCGCGAGCTGCGTCGCCGACGGCGAGAGCGGCATGATCCCGCCGATCGCCAATCTCCACGACACGCCGGTGGAACTGCTGGAAATGAGCCTGCCGATGCGCATCGAGCGCTACGAGATCGTCGAGGATTCCGGCGGCGCCGGCCGCTTCCGCGGCGGCTTCGGCCTGCGCCGCGCGTTCCGCCTGCTCACCTCTGCGCGCTGCTCGTTCCAGGTCAGCATGCCGACCCGCGGCCCCGCCGGCCTCGACGGCGGCGAGCCGGGCGCGCCGACCCGGATCCGCATCGTTAGCCCGGACGGCACCACGCGCCGTGTCGACCGCTTCATGGACCTGTTCGCGCCGGAAGGCTCGCTGATCGAGATCGAGACCGCGGGCGGCGGCGGCTACGGACGGCCGGAGGAGCGCGACCCCGAGGCGCTCGCCAGCGACCTGAGGGCCGGCTACGACCGCCGCCGCGTCGAGGGAGAAGCCGCATGAGCACCAACGCGAACGGCCTGCTCGCTGCGGTCGATGTCGGCGGCACCTTCATCGATGTCGTCCTCGCCGATCCGGCCCGCCGGATCATGCGGATCGACAAGGTGCTGCACCGGCCGGGCCAGCAGGGGCGCGATATCATCGACGCGCTGACGAGCCTCGCCGCCACGATGGAGCGCCCGCTCGCCGACCTCGCGGCGGTGGTGGTCGGCACCACGGTGGTCACCAATGCGCTCTTGGAGAACCGGCTCGGGCGCACCGCGCTGGTGACGACGGAAGGGTTCCGCGACGTGCTCGAGATCGCGCGCATGACGCGGGCCTCCTCCTACGACCTGCACAAGCGGCGCGCGCCCGTCGTGGTGCCGCGCGAGCGGCGCGTGGAGGTGCCCGAGCGGCTCGATCACGACGGCAACGTCCTGCGCCCGCTCGACGAGGCGGCGCTGGCCCGCGTGGTCGAGGCGCTGCGCGAGGAGAAGCCGGACGCAGTGGCGGTATGCCTGCTCTACTCCTTCGTCTCGCCCGAGCACGAGAAGCGCGTTGCCGAGAGTCTCGCGCCGCTGGGCGTGCCGCTCTCGCTGTCGAGCGAGGTGCTGCCGGTGTTCCGCGAGTATGAGCGCGCGACCGCGACGGCGCTGAACGCGGCGACCATGCCGATCATGGCGGCGTTCCTCGAAGGACTGGAATCGCTCGGCGCCGATGTCGGCGGACGCTGCTTCATCATGGGCTCGGCCGGCGGCTCGATGACCCGGTCCGAGGCGCGCCGGTTTCCGATCAAATGCGCCATGTCCGGCCCGGCCGGCGGCGTCGTCGCCGCGCGCCAGCTCGCCGAGCTGCACGAGCTTGACCTGGTGCTGACCCTCGACGTCGGCGGCACCAGCTCGGACGTCGCCTTCCTGCGCGAGGGGCGCATCGCGATCACCGACGAGCGCCGTATCGGCGGCTATCCGGTCGCGGTCGCCTCGGCCGAGATCGAGACCATCGGCGCCGGCGGCGGCTCGATCGCCCATCTCGACAAGGCGGGGCTGCTGAAGGTCGGCCCGCAGAGCGCGGGCGCCTCGCCTGGCCCGGTTTGCTACGGCCGCGGCGGCACCGAGCCGACCGTGACCGATGCGCATCTCGCGCTGAACCGGCTCAGCCCCTCCGGCATGCTGGGCGGCAGCTTCGCGCTCGACCGCGAGGCGGCGATCCGCGCCATCGAGGAGAAGGTGGCCGCGCCGCTGGGCGTGTCCTGGCAGCGCGCCGCGCACGGCATCCTTCAGGTCACCACCGCCAACATGGTGCGGGCGGTGCGCACCATGTCGGTCGAGCGCGGGCAGGACCCGCGCCGCGCCACGCTGGTCGCCTTCGGCGGTGCCGGGCCGCTGCACGCGATCGACGTCGCCCGCGCGCTCGACATCCCGCAGGTGCTGGTGCCGTTCTACACCGGGGTGTTCTCCGCGCACGGCATCCTCTCGGTCGACATCTCCTACGACACCCAGCGGACTTGGCTGCACGATCTGGCGGCGGTGGCGCAGGAGGACCTCGCCGCCATCACCGGCGAGATGCGCTCAGGCCTGCTCGCGCGCGCCGAGGCCGACGGGCTCGACCCCGCGCGGCTGCACGAGGACTGGTCGCTCGACCTGCGCTATCGCGGGCAGTCCTATGCCCTCACCGTGGCGCTGCCGGGCCTCGACCTCGCGGGCCTCGCGGCCGCCCGCCGCGCCTTCCTTGCCGAGCACCGCGCCCGCTACGGCCACGCCTCCGACACGCTGGCGGTGGAGCTGCTGAACCTGCGCCTGCGGGTCAGCGAGCCGAGCGCGGTCAATATGGGCGTCGAGCCGGGACCGGCGGTGAGCGGCGGGCCGCTCGGTGCGCGCCGCGTGCACTTCGCCGAGGACGACATCGCCGAATGCCCGGTCTATCAGCGCGCCGATCTCGCCGAGGGCTGGATCGGCTGCGGCCCCCTCATCGTCGAGCAGTTCGACAGCGTCACCGTGCTCGGCCGCGGCGACACGGTCGAGGTGCTGCCCGGCTCGCGTGCCCTGCTCGTCACGATCCGATCCCAACAAGGCCCGGAAGCGGCCCTTCCAGAAGGAGAATCCCATGAAGCCTGACATTCTGCTCAAAGCCGCGAGCCTCGCGGTCGCCGCCTTCATCGGCATCCAGGCGCTGCCCTCCCGCGCCGCCGCGCAGGAGGCCTTCACCTCGCTGAAGGTCGGCGCCGATCCCGACTACCGGCCGATCTCCTTCACCGACGAGAGCGGCAAGCTGGTCGGCTTCGACGTCGACTTCGCCACCGCGCTCGGCAAGCACATGGGCGTTCCCGTCGACTATCAGGGCATGGCGTGGGACGGCATCATCCCGGCGCTGCAGGCCAAGAAGATCGACGCCATCACCAGCATCGTCGTCACCGACGAGCGCAAGAAGGTGGTCGACTTCTCCGACCCGATCATGAAGCAGACCATCATCGGCGTGGTCCGCGCGGATTCGAAGAACACCGACCTGACCGCCGCCGATCTTTCCAAGCTCAAGGTCGGCGTGATGGGCAACACTTCCGCCGCCACCGCGCTGTCGAAGATCGGGGGCGTGGAGCCGGCGAGCTACAACACCGTCGTCGATGCCTATAATGACCTGCTGCTCGGGCGCATCGACGTCGTGGCGGTGGAGAGCGTGAACGGCAGCTACATCGTCGCCACCAAATATCCCGACAAGCTGAAGGTGGTCGCCAAGCCCCTCACGCCCGACGTCAAGCTGAACGCGGTGGCGCTGCGCAAGGGCGATGCCGCCGGCCTCGCGCAGGTGAACAAGGCGATCGCCGAGATGAAGAAGGACGGCACGATGGAAAAGATCGCCATGAAGTGGTTCGGCAACACCAGCGTCCTGCCGTGAGTGAAGCGGCCGTGAGCGGCGCGGGTGCGACGCCTGCGGCGCCGGAGAAGACGGCTCGCCCCGGTGGCGAGCCGCCCATCCTGCGCATCGCCGGGCTGGGCAAGTCGCTCGGCGGACGGCAGATCCTCTCGGGGATCGATCTCGAGATGGCGCGCGGCGAGACGGTCGCCATCGTCGGGCCGAGCGGGGCGGGCAAGACCACGCTGCTGCGCTGCGTGAACTTCCTCACCCCCTATGACGAGGGCCGCATCTATCTCGGCGACGAGCTGATCGGCTATCGCGAGAACGGCGGGCAGCTGCGGCCCGCGCACGACGCCGTGGTGGCACGCCAGCGCCGGCGCACCGGCATGGTGTTCCAGCGCTTCGCGCTGTTCCCCCACCGCAACGTGCTCGGCAACCTGATCGAGGGTCCGGTCCACGTGCTCGGCCTGCCGCGCGAGGCGGCCGAGGCGCGGGCGCGCGAGGCGCTGCGCGAGGTGGGCCTCGAAGGGAAGATCGACGCCTTTCCCGACGAGCTCTCCGGCGGCCAGCAGCAGCGCGTGGGCATCGCCCGGGCGCTGTGCATGCAGCCCGAGCTCCTCCTGTTCGACGAGGCGACCTCCGCGCTCGACCCCGAGCTCGTGGGCGAGGTGCTGGCGGTGATGCGCCGCCTCAGCGAGGAGCGGCGGACCATGCTGGTCGTGACCCACGAGCTGAAATTCGCCCGCGAGGCGGCCGACCGGATGGTGTTCATGGAGAATGGCCGCGTGGTCGCGGACCTGCCCACGCGCACCTTCTTCGAGGCGCCGCCGACGCCGCGCATCGAGGCGTTCCTGCGCGCTGGAGGCCATTCATGATCGAGTTCGCGCTGGCCTATGCCCCGCGTTATTTCATGGGCACGCTGGTCGGGCTCGGCCTGACCGTCCTCGCCATGGCGGGCGCGCTGGTGCTGGGCCTGCTGGTGGCGCTGGGGCGCCAGTCGCGCAGCAGGGTGCTGCGGGCGATCTGCGTCTCCTATGTCGCCGTGTTCCGCGGCGTGCCGCCGCTGGTGCTGCTCTATGTGGTCTATTTCGGCCTGCCGGCCTGGGCGGTGCAGTCGGGGATACCGGGGATGGTGGCGCTGTTCAGCCCGCTCGACAACCGGCTGGCCTCGGCGACGCTCGCCTTCGCGGTCAATGCGGGGGCCTATGTGGCGGAGATCCTGCGCGCCAGCATGATGGCGGTGCCGGCCGACCAGATGGACGCGGCCCGCTCGATCGGCATGACCTATCCGACGGCGCTGCGCCGCATATTGCTGCCGCAGGCGTTCCGCATCGCGTTCCCGCCGCTCGGCAACGAGTTCATCATCATCCTGAAGGGTACGTCGCTCGCCTCCGTGATCGGCGTGACCGAGCTGATGCGCACGGCGCAGAACGTCGCCGCCGCGACCTTCCTCAACCTCCAGGCCTATTTGCTGGCGGCGTTCTTCTACGTGGCGCTGGTAATCCTGCTTCAGGGCGCCTCGACGCTGGTCGAGCGCCGGCTGAGACGCCCCGGCGACCACGACCGCAGCCTGATCGTCTGACGGCTCCCCGCCGCGGGAAGCGCGCGGGCGGGCGCGGCGGCCCTCAGCCCTCTTCCGGCCGGCTCTCCCCGGGCCGGCTCTCTACGAGCGGCTCGAACGTGCTCATCTCGCTGGCGGTCTCCGCGATCAGCTCCTGCAGCGTCGCCAGCCGCCGCCGCTTGTAGACGGCGGAGAACCGCACCGGCTCCGGCTCGGGATCGGCGGGCAGCACCCGCAGGCTGCCGTCCTCGATCTCCCTCGCGTAGCAGCTCGGCGGAAGCAGGCTGATGCCGACGCCCGCCGCGGTGAGCGTCGACACCACGCTCATGCTGTTGCACAGGTCCGGGCGCAGCTTCGAGCCGCTCGCCTCCAGCCAGGCCGACGTCGTCTGGTAGTGGATTGAGTTCTCGCCCAGCGAGAGGATGCGCAGCGCCGCGAAGTCCGGCGGGACGAGAGGGCGCGCCGGCAGCTCGAAATCGGCGCCGGCCATCCAGCGGAAGGTTACCGACCCCAGCGGGCGGGCCACCAGCATCGGGTCGGCCATGTCGCCCGGGATGAAGGCGATGTCGAGCTCGCCCGACATCAGCCGGCTGCGCAGCGGCGTGGTGAGCGCGATGTCGAGCTCGAGGCTGATGTTGGGATAGCGCTCGCGGATGGTCGCGGCGAAACGCGCGAGCCACGTCATGGCGACCAGCTCGGCGACGCCCACCCGCACCACGCCCGACAGCGTGTGGCGCGGCGCGACCTGCTGGCGGATCTCCTCCTGGAGGTCGAGGGCGCGTTCGGCATAGCCCAGCAGCTCGCGCCCCTTCGCCGTCACCGTGGCCCTGCGCTGGCTGCGGTCGAACAGCACCACCCCGAGATCGCTCTCGAGCTCCTGGATGCGCGCCGAGACGGTCGATTGCGTTGCGTGGAGCTTGTTTGCTGCAGCTGCGAAGCTTCCGAGCCTGACGATTTCCAGGAATGTTTCGAGTTGCCGGAAATTCATTGCATTGCACCATATTCCATCGACTATCTCGTACAGTATCCATCGAAAACAATCGCTTTCAATCAAGAAAGCTGAAACCTATGGTGCCAATCGACAAGGTGCAGTGGTGCCTCGTCTACAAACAACAATGAAATTGCTGCGCGCGATACTGCGGCGCACACCGTGACACGCACGTCGTCCGCGGCGGGCGCGAGCGGATGCGTGCCCGGCAGGCCCGGATTCAACCGGCCGATGTCGTGCGTCTAGGGATTTGGAAACACGCCTCCCGCCAATGGGGGCGCCTAGGAGAGAGAGATGGCTTCACATGTGAAGACGTCGCCCTTGGGTGACGCCGATATGGCACGCCATGCGCGCCGCGCCGTGATCGCCTCGACGATCGGCACCATGATCGAATGGTACGATTTCTACCTGTACGGCCTCGTCGCCGCGATCGTCTTCGGCAAGCTCTATTTCCCCTCGCACGATCCTTATTCGGCGACGCTGCTCGCCTTTTCCACCTTCTTCCTCGGCTTCGTCGCCCGTCCGATCGGCGCCATGATCTTCGGCCATTTCGGCGACCGGATCGGGCGCAAGGGCACGCTGGTGGCGACGCTGCTGCTGATGGGCGGCAGCACGGTGCTCATCGGCCTGGTGCCGACCTACGAGTCTATCGGCATCTGGGGCGCCATCGCGCTGACGCTGCTGCGCGTGCTGCAGGGCATCGGCGTCGGCGGCGAATGGGGCGGCGCCATCGCGGTGGCGACCGAATGGTCGCGCTTCGACAAGCGCCGCGGCCTCGCGGCGAGCTGGCCGCAGTTCGGCTCGCCGCTCGGCATGCTGCTCGCGGTGGCGGCGCTGACCCTCACCTCCTATGCCGGCTCGACCGAATGGTTCGAGACCGTCGGCTGGCGGATTCCGTTCCTGTTCAGCGCCCTGCTGATCGTCATCGGCCTCTATATCCGCCTCGGCGTGCTCGAGACGCCGGTGTTCCGCAACATGCAGGAGAAGAAGGAGATCGCCAGCACGCCGGTGCTCGAAGCGGTGCGCGGCTACTGGCGCGAGATCGTCCTGACCTGCCTCATCCGCACCGGACAGCAGGCCCCGTTCGTCCTGTTCACCACCTTCCTCCTGGCCTACGGGACCAAGAATCTCGGTCTCGACCGCTCCTACCTGTTCAACATCGTGCTGGTGGCGGCGGCGCTGTCGCTCTTCACCACGCCGTTCTTCGGCCATCTGTCGGACCGCATCGGCCGCAAGCGGATGTACCTGATCGGCGCCTTCGCCATGATGGCCTTCGCCTTCCCCTATTTCTGGATGCTGGACTCGAAGATCCCGTTCCTGGTCGTCCTCGCCATCCTGATGTCGCTGCCGATCCACGACATGCAGTACGCCCCGCAGGCGGCCTTCATCGCCGAGAGCTTCCCGCCGAGCGTGCGCTATTCCGGCTCGTCCATCGGCTACCAGCTCGCTTCCATCACCTCGGGCGGCCCGGCGCCGATGATCGCCGCCTATCTGCTGCACACCTACGGCACCTCGACCGCCATAAGCGTCTACATCGCGGTGATCGCGGCGATCAGCTTCGTCTCGGCCTGCTTCCTGCGTGACCGCTCGCGGGACGACTACTCCACCAATGAGGGCTGGGTGCGCGACGACCGCACCGCAGTCTCCGCCACCATCGTCTCGCCTTCGACCTGAAGCTGAGCGCAACTGCGGCCGGGACCGGGCGCCGCCCCGGTTCCGGCCGCTCCCTTTTTCGCGATCGACATCGAATATATCGAAGTTATTGGATCGAAAACTATCGCTTTTCATCGAAAACTTCGACCACTACGCTGAATTTACGTAAGTCGTCCAAATAAGCGTCCAAATATCTCCAAGAGATCGCTGGACCTCCACGCTACCGGGAGACACGCGCCATGTCGGACAAGACGTCGGACCCCACCCGCCTGTCGCCGCTCGAGGCGGCCAAGCGCAACCCGCTGATGCTCGGGCTGTTCCTGCCGATCCAGTCGGGCGCCTGGAGCCCCTCGACGGCGCCGCGGGGCACGTCCTGGACCTTCGACTACAATGCCCGCTGCACGGTGATGGCGGAGAAGCTCGGCTTCGACCTCGTCTTCGGCCTCGCCCAGTGGATGGGCAAGGGCGGCTATGGCGGCGAGATGAAGTTCCGCGAGAAGGCGACCGACCCGCTGCTCGTCACCGCCGGGCTCGCCGCGCTCACCGAGCGCATCCTGCTCGTCTCTACCGTGCACATCCTCTATGGCTGGCACCCGCTGCACCTCGCCAAGTTCGGCGCCACCATCTCCGAGATGAGCGGCGGGCGCTGGGGTCTCAACATGGTCACCGGCTACAAGAAGAGCGAGTTCGAGATGTTCGGCCTCGAGCAGATCGAGCACGACCAGCGCTACGTCATGGCCGACGAGTTCGTGAGCATGATGAAGCGCCTGTGGTCCGAGGACGAGAACCTCACCGTCGACGGCCGCTTCTGGAAGATGAAGGATGCCTTCGTCGCCCCCAAGCCAGCCGGAGGCAAGTGCCTGCTCGTCAACGCCTCTTCCTCCGGCGCCGGGCTCGCCTATGCGGTCCGGCATTCCGACCTGATCTTCGTCACCAGCCCCGCCGGCGCCAATCTCGACGCGGCCTGCGAGGCGCTGCCGGCGCACAACAGGAAGATCAAGGAGGCCGCGGCGGCGCAGGGGCGCGACATCCGCACCCTGATCAACCCGCACGTCATCTGCCGCGAGACCGAGGCCGAGGCCCGGGCGCAGTACGACGCCATTCTGAGGCACCAGGACCCGGTGGCGGCGGAGAATTTCTACCGGACCTTCACCGGCGGCGACCAGACCTCGTGGAAGGCGGCGACGCGCGAGCAATGGACCATCGGCGGCAACGTCCACATCGTCGGCACGCCGGCCCAGGTGGTCGAGGGCTTCATGCGGCTGAAGCAGGCGGGTTGCGACGGGGTGCAGGTGAACTTCTACGACTTCATCCCCGACCTCGAATTCTTCGGCGCCCGCGTGATGCCGCTGATGCGCGAGGCGGGCCTGCGCCTCGACGCGCCCCTGGCCGCCGCCGCCTGATCCTTCCTGCGTACCGGGAGACCTGCCATGTCGGAAACCCTCACCTTTGCCAACGCGATCTCGCCCGGCGAGTTGCGCACCTTCGCCGGCCATTTCGCCACCGGAGTCGCGGTCGTCACCACCACCGATCCGGGCGGCGCGCTGCACGGCGTCACCATCACCGCCGTGACCTCGCTGTCGCTGGAGCCGCCGCTCTTCCTCATCTGCCTCGACCAGCGCTCGAACACGCTCGCCGCGCTGCTGGAGAGCGGCCATTTCGTCCTGCATTTCCTGTCGCGCGAGCAGGCCGCGATCTCGCGTGTGTTCGCCTCGAAGCAGTCGGACAAGTTCGCGGAAATCCGGCACCGGCCCGGCCGGCGCGGCAGCCCCATCATCGAGGACGTGGTCGCGGCGGCGGAATGCTCGATCCGGGAGGTCTGTCCCGGCGGTGACCATTCGATCATTATCGGCGCCGTCGACCATGTCCACGTCCATGGCGGCGAGCCGTTGCTCTATCACCGCGGTGCCTATGCCGCCCTGGAATGCGAAAGGAAGGTGGCATGAGTGCCGCGTACCCGCCCGCGTCGAAGCCGCTGTCCGGTCTTCGCGTCCTCGAGTTCGCCCAGATCGCCGCGGGCCCGTTCACCGGCTGCCTGCTCGCCGATCTCGGCGCGGACGTGGTGAAGGTCGAGCGGCCCGACGGGGGCGACGGCATGCGCGGCTGGCCGCCTCTGCACGGCGCCGAGGACGGCGGATCGGAGAGCTTCAGCGGCAATTTCTCCTCGCTGAACCGGAACAAGCGGTCGGTCGCGCTCGACATCAAGAACAAGGACGACCTCGCCCGGCTCTACGCGCTGGTGGAGAATGCCGACGTCTTCGTCGAGAACTTCCGTCCCGGCGCGCTGGCGCGCTCCGGCCTGTCCTATGAGGACCTCAAGAAGCGCAACCCGCGCCTCGTCTACTGCTCGATCACCGGCTACGGCCAGAACGGCCCCTATGCGCAGAAGGGCGCCTTCGACGTCACCGGCCAGGCGATGAGCGGCCTCATGAGCGTCACCGGCGAGGCGGACGGGCCGCCGGTCAAATGCGGCGTGCCGGTCGGCGACTTCGCCACCGGCCTCTACGCCGCCTTCGTGATCCTGGCGGCGGTGATGCGTGCGCGCGAGACCGGCGAGGGCGCGCATATCGACTGCTCGATCCTCGGCTCGCTGCTCGGCATCTCGGCGCTGCAGACCAGCGAGTATTTCGGCACCGGCAAGGCGCCCCGCCGCCTCGGCTCCGCGCATCCGCGCAACGCGCCCTATGCCGGCTTCGAGGCTTCCGACAAGCCGTTCACCATAGCGGCGGGCAACGACAAGCTCTGGCGCGACACCTGCGCCATCGTCGGCCGGCCGGACCTGCCGGACGATCCGCGCTTCGCTACCCAGTCGTTGCGGGCGCGCCATCAGGACGAGCTCACGGCGATCCTGCAGCTGATCTTCTCCACCCGCACCGCGGCGGAATGGCTCGCCGATTTCGACGCCAAGGGGGTGCCCTGCGCGCCGATCAACGATTTCGCCGACATACTGCACGACCCGCATGTGCGCCACGCCGGCTGGGTGCGGCCGATGACGATGCCGAACGGCGCCCGGGCCGAGACCGTAGGCTTTCCGGTCGCCATGACGGGTTACTCCTTCGAGATCGAGCGTCGGCCGCCCGATCTCGGCGAGCACAATGACGAGGTTTATCGCGAATGGACGCAACGCAGCATCGCCAGGGCCCTGTAGCGGTCTCTTCCGCCGCCGACGGTAGGCTCCGCCTCCTCGCCCTCGCCCGCCCGGACAAGTCCAACGCGCTCGACGCCCCTTCGGTGGATGCGCTGGCGCAGGCCTTCCAGGCCGCCTGCGCGGACTCGGTGCCGGTCGCCTTCACCGGCGAGGGGCGCGCCTTCTGCGGCGGCTTCGACTTCACCGGCATCGAGGACCAGAGCGAGGGCGACCTGCTGCTGCGCTTCGCGCGCATCGAACTGTTGCTGAACGCGGTGGCGGGCGCGCCCGTCCCCTCCTTCGCGCTGGTGCAGGGGGCGGCGTTCGGCGCGGGGGCGGATCTCGCGGCGGCGTGCGCCTATCGCATCGGCACGCCGCGGGCGAAGTTCCGCTTCCCGGGATTCCGCTTCGGCGTCGCGCTTGGCACGCGCCGGCTGGCGGCGGTGGTCGGCACCGACGCGGCGCGCGCGATCCTGCTCGGCAACCGCCTCGTCGGCGCGCAGGAGGCGCTCGATATCGGCCTGCTGACCCACCTCGTGGGGGAGGACGAGCTCGTCGCGACCTCACGGTCGATACTCGACGAGCATGCGGGGCTGTCGGCGGAAGCGACCGCCCGCATCCTGCGCCTGACCGCCACCGACACGGGCGACGCCGACCTCGCCGACATGGTGCGCTCGCTCGTGTTGCCGGGGCTGCACGCGCGGATCGAGGGCTATCGAGGCCAGCACAAATAGCGCCGATATATAGCCGGCTAACGAAAATCGTCTCGATCCCGGATGGTCGGGCTATTTCGCCAGCCCGACCATGACCACGCCGGAGACGATGAGCGCGACCCCCATGAGCGATTGCGGGGTCGGGCTCTCGCCGAACAGCGTCGAACCCGCGAACACCGTCGCCACGATGCCGAGTGCGACGAAGGGGTAGGCGAGCGACAGCGGGATGCGCGACAGCACGAACAGCCAGACCACCGCGCTCATGCCGAAGCAGGCGAGGCCGCCGGTCACGAAGGGCGAGGTCACCAGGGCGATCAGCGTGTCGCCGATGCCCCCGCCCTCGAGCGCGGCCCGAACCGGCGCGCTGGTCATGCCACGTTTCAGCACCACCTGCGACAGGGACGACAGCGCGACGCTGATGAGCACCATCAGGAGATCGACAGGTCGCATGATGTTCGAGTTCCTGTGCCGTTGATCCGTTGCGGGGGCCTAGAGCGGACCCGTCGCCACGAGCAGGATGGCGCCGATGATGAGCAGGGCGAGGTGGCTGTTGCGGTCGCGGATGGCGAAGACGATCGGGTCGTCGTCGAGGTCCCGGCGATGCGCCATGAGAAGGGCGCGGCCGAGCCAGTAGATGAGCACCGGGCAGACCAGCCAGAGCAGTTGCGGATAGGCGTAGATCGCGCGCACGTGGTCGGACGAGATGTAGATCGCGAAGAACGTGACCGCGTTGTAGCCGGTCGCCGCCGCCAGCGCGGCGACGATGTCGAGATCAGCCTTGCGGTAGTTGCGGTTGTTCGGGTCCGGCAGGCTGGCGTCGAGCCGGGCCGCCATTTCCACATAGCGCTTGATCAGGGCCAGCGAGGTGAAGATGAACAGCGAGAAGCCGAGCAGCCATTCGGACACGGGCACGTCGATCGCCACCGCGCCGCCGATGATCCGGATCGTGTAGAGCGCCGCCAGGGTGACGATGTCCACCAGCAGCTTGCGCTTGAGGAAGAAGGTGTAGGCGGTGGTGAGCGCGAGATAGGTCAGCAGCGTCGCGGCGAAGAGCGGGCCGATCGCCAGCGCCACGGCTATTCCAGCGCCCATCAGCCCGGCCGCGACCGGGATCGAGGTCAGGATCGGCACCGTGCCGGCGGCGAGCGGGCGCCGACGCTTGGAGGGATGCTTGCGGTCGGCGTCGATGTCGACGAGATCGTTGAGGATGTAGATCGCCGAGGCGGCGAAGGAGAAGGCGAAGAAGGCGGCGACCGACGCCACCACCGAGCCGAGGTCGAAATTGTGGGACGTCACCATCGGCACGAAGACGAGCGCGTTCTTCGCCCATTGATGGACCCGCAGCAGCTTGAACCAGGCCCGGCCCCGGTGCGTGCGCGGCTCGATGAAGCGGGCGTCGGCATTGATGGCCGTCAGGGCGCGTCTCACCCCGGCCGAGGGATGCACGGCGATGCATTCGCGCGCTGTCGCCCACACCGGCAGGTCGGCCCTGTCGTCGCCGACATAGTCGAACCCGCCCTCGCCGAACGCCTCGACGAGGCGCCGCGTCTTGGCGTGGGACGACAGGTTCTCGCTGTCGCTGGAGGCGAACCAGCCATCGGCCCCGACATGCCCGGCGACCGCGGCCACGTAGCGCTCGTTGCTGGCGGACGCGATATAGACCTCCCGCCCCTGCGCCCGCGCATCGTGGATGAGCTCGAGCACGCGCTCGTCATAGGGCAGGCTGGTCTCGTCGATCGGCGTCTCCCGCGCGATCGCGGCCTTGAGGGCGGCCTTGCCGCGCAGCAGCGCGCGCAGCAGAACGGGCAGGCGCGAGGGTCTCGCCCCCACATGGGCGAAGGCCGATTCGACCAGCAGGTCGGAACGAAGCAGCGTGCCGTCGAGGTCGACGACGAGCGGCGGCCCGATGACCGGCTCACCCTGGCCCATCGCCTTCGTCAGCGTGGCCGGCACCTCGATCTGAAGGGATCCCTTGCTCAGCATGTCCGTGTCCCGGCTGGCCGCGAAGGTATTCAGTTCCAGTCGAGGCGATAGATCCTCACCTCGTCGTGGCCGACGTCGAATTTGCTGACGAGCTGCGCCCGGCGATCGATGATCCCCCGGGCGACCCAGCGCGCGAGATAGGGCGCGCGCGGGCCGTCCTCGCCGCGAACGATGACGAAATTGGCTCCCTTTTTCTCGAGGTAGCGAAGCGCCGTCGCCTCGCTCTCCGTGTAGGGCAGCCAGACATGCTGGGCATGCGCGTGATAGCTCGGCACCGCAGTGGCGGCGGCGATCCGCAGCTCCTGCCCGGCCGGCGCCTGCAGCGCCTGGGCCTGCTCCACGAACTGGCGCGTGTCGCGGGTGTAGACCAGCGCATTCGCTGCCTGCACCAGGGGCGGGGCGAGAAGCGCGCTCGCCGCCAGGGCGAGCGTCAGGCCCGAGGCCACCCATGACAGGCGTGGCGACAGCCCGACGGCATCCGCCGTCTCGCCGGCCCATTCGCGTATCCGCCACAGCCCGGCCGCCGCCCAGATGCACATGCACAGCAGCAACGGCACGAAGAAGCGCAGGCTGGTGAAGTAGATGAAATAGGTGGCGAAGATCGACATGCCGACCAGCCCGAGCAGGGTAAGCTGCACCGGCAGCGTCCGGCTGCTCCACGCCGAGGCGACGAGGCCCAGCAGCACCAGAGGAAGGAGCAGCGGGTAGCCGAGACTGCCCGAGGTAGTGATGGTGCGCAGCGTGTTGCCCATCAGCTCGGAGGTGTTGGAGACGAGGTAATCGGCAAGCTGGGAAGGCGTCATGGAGAAGGAGCGGACCGTCTCCACGCTCGGGACGTTGTAGGCGCCCTGTTCCTCGAGGTCCGGGCCGATGAGGAAGGCGCCGCCATATTCCCCGATGCCGGCCTGCTTGGCGCGCTGGACCGTGATGTTGAGCGGGCTCTTGCCCTCCAGCTTGAACTGCCCGACCTGCTGCGACAGCCAGACCACATAGGGCGCGGCGACGAGGCCGAACGCGAGCAGCAGGACGCCGGCGCGCCGGGCGAGCTTTCCGGCCGGCATCGCCTTCACGGCGAGGCACTGGCAGGCCAGCAGGGCCAGCGCCAGCAGCATGAACACCAGCGCCTCGCCCCGGACCAGGAAGGAGAGGCCGAACACCAGCCCCGCCACCGCGAAGGAGAGCACCGTGCGCACGCGGAAGGCGCGCAGCAGCAGGACCATTCCCGTCAGTATGCCGAGCGCATAGGCGCTCTCCACCTGCACGGTCGTGGCGAGGCTGACGAGGAAGGGATGGACCGCGACGAGGCTGGCGGCCATCACGGCGACGGTGCGCCCGTAGAGCTCCTGGGCGATGAAATAGACCGGGATCGTCAGGGCGGCGCCCAGCGCGATGCTCAGCATGCGCCCGGCGAGATCGACATCGTCGACGAGCGCCCCGAGCCCGGCGATGGCCATCGGGAAGAGCGGGGGAAAGAACAGGTTCACGCCGGGCGTGGAGATGCCGACATAGCCGTGGCCGGCGAGAAGGTTCTTCGCGAGGGTCAGATATTCCGAGCCTTCCCCGTCGACCATGCCGGCGAAGGACTGCGCCACGCTCACGCGCAGCGCCAGCGCGAGGATCACGATCAGGGTCATCAGCGCGAAGCTGGCGATGCGGGACGAGGTGGGCGACAGGCCGTCGGCTCGCTGGGGCGAAAGCGTGCCGGTGGCGGGCCATGGCGCGGTGGGTCCGAGGACCGGTGATGCTGGACGGTTGCCGGAGGAGGGAAATCCGGCGGACAGTGAACGCGTCTGCAGGTGGGAACTCTGCGTGGTGTCCATCTCTGCCGTTGCAAATTGTTTCTGGATATTTCTAAATAAATATCGAGCAAGCCCGCGATAAATCCAAGCGTCGGAGCCGGTAATTGTAGTACCTAATTAGATAATCTGGAAGTGTACTGGTCGTGGAGCGGAAATACGTCTTCCGACGACAGAAAATATGTGAAAAGGAGTATGGAGATCGGGCCAATTGGCAGGGCGCGGCTCCGCCGCGCGGGGGGCTGGCCGATCGCGCTCGACACGGTGAGCCGGCGCGGCCCGCATTCGATGCGCGGTTGGAAACGCTTGGCACCCTGCGCGCCGACGCCCGCCAGCCGGCCCGACGAGGACAGGAACCCCGTCGGACCCGGCAGGCAAACCGGGAAACCCGTCGGCGGCGATGCGTGGCGCCGCGCCTTCAAGGCGCGCGGCGAAAGGCGAGGCCCGGGAACGTGCTTCAGGCGAGGGCCGGAATGTCGATCCAGCGGCGCTCTTCGTGGCTGCGATAGGCGAGCTCGGCGAGCTGGACGCCCTTCACCCCCTGCCTCAGCGAATAGGGATACGCGTCGTCTCCCGCCGCGACGTAGCGCAGGAAACGCTCCCAGCCCATCCGGTAGCCGTTCCTCGGCGCCGTATTCTGCGGCACCGGCTGCCAGTCGTCGTAGAAGTCTTCCGGCGTCGGGCTGTCGGCGGAGGGCTTGAAGCGGCGCGAATTGACCCCCGCCTGGGTGTAGCAGATCTGCGGGCCGGCGACGGCCGAGCCTTCGGTGCCGTCGATCTGGACGACGATGGCGGCGTCCCGGCGCGGGCGCGTGGTCCAGCTCGAATTGACCGAGCCGATGACGCCGTTCTCGAACTCCACCTGCGCGAAGACGCAATCCTCCACATCCACGTCATAGGGCCGGCCGGCCTCGTCGACGCGGCGCGGGATCTGGGTCCGCCAGCGGCAGCTTATCGCCGCGAGCGGGCCGATCAGGCCCTCCAGCATGTAGCGCCAATGGGGGAACATATCGAGGATCAGGCCGCCCCCTCCCGCGCTCTGGTAGTTCCAGCTCGGGCGCCCGCCGTCCTGCAGCGTCCCGTCGAAGATCCAGCGCCCCATCTCCAGCCGGACCTCGAGGATGCGGCCCAGGAAGCCGGAACGCGTCACCATCTCAAGATTGGCAAAGCCCGGCAGAAACATCTTGTCCTGCACCGTGCCGTGCTTGACGCCGGCCTTCTCCGCCCGATGGACGAGCTCCATCGCCTGCGCGGTGGAGCCGGCGATAGGCTTCTCGCAATAGATGTGCTTGCCGGCATCGATCGCCTTCGACAGCACGTCGAAGCGCAGCGCAGTCGCGGCGGCATCGAAGAAGACCGTGTCCTCGGCATTCTCCAGCGCCGCGGCGAGGTCGGTGCCGGTTCGGCCGAAGCCGACCTCATCCACCAGCGCCGCGAGCCGCTCGGCGCTGCGCCCCACGAAGATCGGGTCGGGCATGAGGACGTCACCCGATGGCAGCGGAAGGCCGCCTTCCTTCCGGATCGCGGCGAGCGCGCCGACATGCTGCTTGCGAGCGAGCCCGCCTGTCGCACCATGCATGATGATGCCGACGCGATGCGTTGCCATGATGTCCTCGGTTGCTGTGAACTCGTTGCGGCTTCTTGGATGTCAGGGCTGCTTCTTGCGAGCGGCCGGGCGCTTCCGGGCCCGGGCCGCCGGCAGGGGCGCGGCGCGGAATCCCGCCTCGATGAAGGGCACCAGATGAGCCAGCACCTCATCGAGGTCGAAGGGATTGGTGTCGCCGAGGCTCAGATCCTGGATGCGACCGGGATTGGCCATGGCGTAGACCATGGTGCCGAGCAGGAAGTGGAAGCGGTAATAGATCTCGCTTTCCGGCAGCTCGGGCAGGCAGTCGCGGATGGCGGCGAGGAACATGCGGGTCGACGGGTCGAAGATTTCCGCCAGCAGCGCCCGCACCGCCGGTTCCTGCTCGCCCGACAGCCGGGCGCGAAGCTCGGCGTAGTTGGCCCGGCGCGGCTCGTGCAGCGGCTGATCGAGCGCGGGGCGCAGAAAGGCTTCGATGACCTCCGACAGGACGAGGGGCCCTCTCGCCCGCAGCGCCTGGAAAGCCTGGGCGCGGGCGGAGGCGATCGGCTCCGCGCGCAGGCGAAGAATGTGGAGGAACAGCGCTTCCTTGGTGCCGAAATGATAGTGAACCGCCGCCGAGTTGATCTCGGCGACGCGGACGATGTCACGCAACCCGACCGCATCGTAGCCCTGGCTGGCGAACAGGCTCTCGGCGACCTCGACGATCCGTTGGCGGGTCTGGGCGCCTGCGGCACGCCTGCGGTCGAGATGGGTGATGTCGCTCATGTTCCGTTCGCTCATTGATCGCGGGTCTGCGTTTCCTCGTGCCAGCGCAGCAGGCGCTTGCGCAACGCAAACATCACATTGATCACGATAGCGCCAGCGGCGGCGATCTCCACGATCGCGGCGAACACGCCCGGCGAGTCGGCGTAGCGGGAGGCTTCCAGAAGCCCCCCGCCGAGGCCGCCGCCGCCCATGATCATTTCCGTGACCAGGGTGGAAATCAGCGAGACGGGCAGGGCGATCTGCATGCCGGTGAGGATCTGCGGCGTGGCCGCCGGCAGGATGATGTCCGTCAGGATCTGCCGCCGCGACGCGCCGAGCATCTGTGCCGACCAGATGAACGCGCGCTCGACGCCGAGCGCCCCGGCATAGGCATTGGTCGTGATGGCGAAGAAGCAGGCGAAGGTGATCATCGCGATCTTGGTCTCGTCGCCGAGGCCGAGCCAGAGCATGAAGATCGGCAGCAGCGCGATCTTGGGCGTGGGGAAGCCGACCGAGATCAGGGGGTCGAAGAACCACCGCACCACCGGCAGGATCGACATCGACAGGCCGACGGTGACGCCGGCGACGGTCGCGATGAGGAAGCCGGCCAAAGCGCGATAGAGCGTCAGGCCGACCTTGCCCGCGAGGGTGCCGCTGGCGATGTCGCTCCACACGCGCTCCGCCACCGTCACGACGGAGGGCAGCAGGAAGGCGCTGGTGACATGGGACGCGGCGACCGCCTGCCAGATGACGAGCAGCCCGATGATCGGCAGCAGGCGCTTGAGCCAGGCGACGTTCAGGCGCGCCATCTGAGCACCCGGTGCGTGATCGCAATCAGGAGCCGGTCGGCGAGAAAGCCCATCGACACGACGGTGAGCACCACGGCGAACATCGCGGGATACTGGCCGCCGTCGCCGGTCATGCGGATGAGATAGCCGAGGCCCTCATTGGCGATGATGAGCTCGGACGAGACGAAGAGCACGAAGGCGAGCGCCAGCGCCGTGCGCATGCCCGCCATGATCGAGGGAAGGCTCGCCGGGAACACCACGTCGCGGATGCGGTTCCAGCGCGAGGCGCCGAGGCTGGAGGCGGACCACAGCAGCACCTTGTCGGTTCCGCGGGCCCCGTTGAAGCTCGACAGCGTCATCGGCAGAAGGCAGCCGAGGAAGATGAGGAAGATCTTCGACAGGTGGCCCAGCCCGAACCACAGTATGGTCAGCGGGATCAGCGCTGATTTGGGCATGGGGTAGAACATCTGCACGATGGGGCCGAAGGTCGCCTCCACCCAGCGGAAGCTCGCCATCGAGATGCCAAGCGTCACCCCCAGCACGATCGCCAGCGACAGGCCGGTCGCCGCGCGCATCAGCGACATGCCCGCGTGGTAGTAGAACGAGGGGTCCTTGAGGAACTGGAACCAGGCCACCAGCACGGTCGACAGCGGCGGCAGGGCGTATTCGTTGACGAGCCCGAGACGCGAACTCGCCTCCCAGGCGGCGGCGAGCAGCAGCAGGGGGCTGTAGCGGACGATCCCGCCCAGCACTGGGTGCTTCTCAAGCGTGAGCGGGCGCATCGGCGAACTCCAGTTTCACCTGCTGCCAGATGTCCTCGACCGCGCTCTGCACCCGTGCATCGGCCTCGCTTCCCTCGAACGAGGTGTCGATGATCTCCTTGATCGTGCCGGGCCGCTTCGACATGACGACCACCTTCTGTGAAAGATAGACCGCCTCGCGCACGTCATGCGTCACGAAAATCACCGTCTTGCCGGTGGCCTGCCAGATCTGCCTCAGCTGCTCCTGCATGATGCCGCGCGTCTGGGCGTCGAGCGCGCCGAACGGTTCGTCCATCAGCAGGATGGCCGGGTCGACCGCCAGCGTGCGGGCGATGGCCGCGCGCTGGCGCATGCCGCCGGAGAGCTGCGAGGGATAGCTCGCCTCGAAGCCGGCGAGACCGACGTCGCGGATCAGCTTGTGGGCGCGGTCCAGCCGTTCGGCCCTTGGAACGCGCTGCTTCTCCATGCCGTAGACGACGTTCCCGAGCACGGTGCGCCAGGGGAACAGCGCGAATTGCTGGAAGACGATGCCGCGATCCGGGCCGGGGCCGGTCACCGGTACGCCGTCGACATGGATCGCGGTGCCTTCCTGCTTCAGGAAGCCGCCGATCAGATAGAGCAATGTCGACTTTCCACAGCCCGACGGTCCGAGCAGGGAGACGAACGAGCCCTGCTCGACCACGAGCGACACGTCCGACAGGGCAAGCACGCTGCGCCCGTCGGAGGCCGCGTAGCTGTAGGACAGGCGGTTGATGGCGACGGCAGCCGTTTTCATCGCGAAGGCCTTTCGGGACCGATACTGCCGCGGGCAACAATTCAGTCAAGCGACTTATTTAATCATCGATCGCCTATGTTGGCGGCACCTGTCCTCACGCCTCCAGCCGCAGGCGCGCTTCCCTGGCGGCCTCGGCCATGGTCATGAACACGGCGCCTTCCCGGGCGAGGAATTCGACGAGGTCCTCCAGCGCGAGCATCCGGTAGCCGCGGCCGATCACATAGGGATGCATGGTGTAGGTGAGCACGCCCCAGTCGCTGCTCTGGCGCATGTAGCGGAACTCGTCCTTCCAGCTTTCCATCACCAGGCGCGGGGACTGAAGGCCCGGCATCAGGAAATCGGGCGTGCGGTAGAATTCGAAATGCGGGTGGTCGTCCATGGTCCAGCTGATGGGCATTTCTATCAGCCCGCTCTCGGTGCCGAAATGAAGCACCTCGCCCACCTTGGCCGCGTCGCCATTGCGCGCCTTGTAGGGGACGTAGTCGTCACCCATCAGGCTGCTGTCATAGTCGAAGCCGTGCTTGACGAGCAGGTCGATGGTGTTGGCGCTGAGGTCCCAGGAGGGCGAGCGATAGCCGCGCGGCGCGGCGCCGGTCAGCGAGCGGATGGACTGGATGGCGCGAACCATGTCCGCCTCCTCCTCCTCGCGCGACTGCATCGCCGGGGGCACATGCGCCCAGCTGTGATGGGCGATCTCATGGCCGCCGGCGACCACCGCCTCGCATTCCTTCGGGAAGCTCTCGATGGTGAAGCCCGGTGTAAACCAGGTGGTGGGTATGGCGTGCCGCTTGCAAAGGTCGAGAATGCGGCCGGCCCCGACTCGGGCGCCGAACTCGCCGCGCGAGAGCGGGGTGGGGGTCGCCAGGCCGCGGGCGATGAAGCCGGAGGCGGTGTCGAAGTCGAATGTCAGGCAGACGATGTGGCGCGACATGGAACAGCCTCCTGAAGCGACGGGAAAGGGCGGCGGATCAGCTCCGCCGCGGATGTGACGAATGGATGTGACGACACCGCGCCTGCTGCGCGTGGCCTATGCGAGCGACACCGACACCGGATCCGACACGGCGCCGGCGGCGACGCCCGATGCCGACGGCCGCGGCTGGCGGCTCAATTCCGTGCGCTGGAGCGGCGATCCGCTCGACGCGGAGAACGACGCCTTCAAGGGGCTTTCGGCCGCGATCGAGGCCGAATGCGGCCCCTGGAACGCCGCGGCCCGGCGGCTGGTGAAGGACTACTTCGCCTGGGTGGATGCCAGCGTGGAGGCGGCGCGGACCGAACTCGAGGCGCGGCTCGCGCCCTATCGCGGGCTGTTCGGCTACCGCGACTTCCGGTTCTCGGCCCCGCGGCCGCTGCCGCGTGCGCATCTGCCGATTTCCGGACACGCCGCCGAGCGTGTCGACGTCGCGTTCTTTCCCGGTGGCGGGCGCTGCGTCGCCTTTGTCGGCCGCGGCACCATGAGCCCGCGCCGGGACGCGGAACGACGGGCTGCGCTGACGCGTGCCGGCGTCGCGGTGCTCGACATCACGGGATCGGAGGATTTCGCGGCGATCCTGAGGACCGGCGAGCCCTTCTGGGCCGGGGAAGTGCTGCCCTGCGGACCCTTGCTGCCGCGCGTGAGCTTCTGACCGCATCAGGCGGCCTCGCGCGCCGGATGGGCGTGGACGGCCGCCATCAGGCTTTCCCTCAATCCGGCCGCGGGCAGGTCGCGGCCGATGACCACCAGCCGGGTGCGACGGTCGTCGTCCGGCCAGTCGGCCAGTTCGCGCAGCGGATGGATGAGATGCTGGACGCCGTGCACCGCCACCGGCTGTCCATGCCCGGCGAGGTTCACGAGGCCCTTCAGCCGCAGCAGGTCGGCGGCGCGCAGCGAGACCAGCGAGAACAGCCAGAGCGACAGCGCCTCGGGGCTGACGGGATCGTCGAGCGTGAGGCAGACGGCTTCGACGGTCGGCGTGTCGCGGTAGCGCATGCGCCCGCGATGGCTGGGCGCCACCGCCACCGGGCGGGCGTTTCCGAACGGAGTGGCCGGCAGCCATTGGGGGTCGTGATCGCCGGGTTCCCATGCCGGGCCGTCGAAGACCCGGTCGGGCGCGATGTCGCCGGAGACCGCCGCCTCGATCAAGGCGGTCGGATTGAGCCGGGCCACGTCCTCCTTGAGCGCGGCGACCTCTCCCTCGCCCGCGAGGTCGGTCTTGGTGAGCAGGACGAGGCTCGCCGCCGCGATCTGCTTCACCGCCTCGGCATAGCGGGCGAGCTGCGCCGCGCCATTGACCGCGTCGAGCGTCGTCACCACCCCGTGGAGGCGGAACAGCGGCGTCAAGACCCGATCCTCGGTGAGGGTCTGGATGATCGCGCCGGGTTCGGCGAGGCCGGTCGTCTCCACCACGACGCGGGCGATGCGCGGTATCTCGCCGCGCGCGCTGCGCTCGTGGAGGGAGAGCAGCGTGTCGACGAGATCGCCCCGTATGGTGCAGCACACGCAGCCGCTCTGCAGCGTGATCGTGTTCTCGATCGCCTGCTCGACCAGAAGATGGTCGAGCGCGATGGCGCCGAATTCGTTGATGATCACCGCCGTCTCCGCCATGTCGGGGGCGGCGAGCAGCCGGTTCAGCAGCGTGGTCTTGCCGCTGCCGAGGAAGCCCGTGAGGACGGTGACCGGAACCGGCGCCATGGCGGATCAGAAGGTCGGCTCGAGGATGTAGAGGCCGCCCGTCTGCCGCTCGCCGGCATAGACCAGCATGTTCTCGTCGACGAACACGTCGTTGATCTGCACCGCCGGCACGCGCGAGCCCGCCGGGGCCGGCGGCACGAAGGCGGCGACCTCCTTCGGCTGGAGCGGGTTCGAGAGGTCGTGCACGCGCAGGCCGCCATTGAAATAGGTGCCGAAGATCAGCGTGTCGGACTTGAACGAGACCTCGCCCGGGCGGTTCTCATGCAGGTTGTGCGAGCCGTAGCGCCCGCCGCGGGGGCCGTATTCTTCCACCGCCGGCAGCGGGAGGGTGGCGATGGGCACCAGATTGGTCTCGCGCCGGGCATCCACCACCCAGGTCAGCTTCGGCCAGTCCTTGCCGTCGTCGCGCACGCATTCGTCCGAGACGATAAGCAGGTCGCGCGAGAACAGCGGCAGCACCGTATGGGTGAAGCCCGGATAGGGAGGGTGGGGATTCCAGGCCGAGACGAGGCGCGGATTGCCCATGTCGGCGATGTCGAGCACGAAGGCGCCGCCGTCGAGATAGCCGACATAGGCCCGGTCGGGCCGGTCGGGGTAGACATTGGTGTTGTGGGCGCGGAAGCCGGAATCGATCGGCAGGCGCTCGGGCCGGGGCGCGTCGTCGCCGACGCGGGTGCCCGGCATCCACCAGCGCCCGATCTCGTGCGGCCGCGCGGGGTCCGCCACGTCGAGGATGCGGTAGATCTGGTCGTCCTTCTGGTCGTGCGGCTGGAAATCCGCCGCGCCGCCGGCGAAGTGGATGGTCCGCCCGTCGACGAACCACAGGCAGTGCACGCCGCGCGAATAGGGGCCCGAGCAATCGAAGAACGAGATCGAGCGCGGATTTTCCGGCACGGAGATGTCGAACAGCTCAATGCCGGCGGGCGTCATGCCGGGTTCGACGGTCTGGTAGGCGACGGCCAGCAGGTCGCCGCACACTTCGAGCGAATTCGAGCGCACCTTGCCGTGCGGCATGTCGGTCTGCGCGATGACCTTCGGCCGGCGCGGATCGCTCACGTCGACGCCGGTGAAGTTCTTCGGCGGCCCTTCATGGGCCAGCCACATGATCCGCCGCTTGTCGCCGGTCAGCTGCATCGACATGCCTTCGCCGACGGCGCCGAAGCCGGAAAGCAGATCCTCGCCGAGGAGGCGAAAGCCGTAGGTGTCGCTCATTTCACGCCTGCACTAATCTGGAAAAGGAGGTGACGTCTTCGGTGTCGAGGGGCGGCAGTTCGATCCAGCGCCGTTCGGCGTCGCTGCGGTAGCAGCCCTCGGCCAGTTGCACGCCCTTGGCGCCCTCGATCAGCGGCGAGGGAAAGGGCGTCCCCTCCATGACATGGCGCAGGAAGAGTTCCCACCCCCGGCGGTAGCTGTTCACATGCGGGCCGACATCGGGAACGTCCAGCCATTCGGCGTCGAAATCGGTGCGCGGCGGCACGTCGACGTCCCACAATGCCTTGGGGGTCGCGGCGGCCGGCTGGATGCGGCAGTCGTGCAGGCCGGCGACGGCCGAGCCTCCGGTGCCGTCGATCTGGAGCTGGAACAGGTCGTCGCGCTTCACGCGGGTGGCCCAGGAGCTGCCGACCTGCACCAGCACGCCGCCCTCGAGCTCGAAGGTGGCGGCCGCCTCGTCCTCGACATCGACCTCGTAGGATTGCCCGTTCTCGTCGATGCGGCGCGGCACGCGCGTGGCGCAGCGGCAGCTCACCGCGCGGATCGGCCCGACGAGGTGGTCGATGATGTAGCGCCAGTGCGGGAACATATCGAGGACCAGCCCGCCGCCCGCCGCCTTGCGGTAGTTCCAGCTCGCGCGCTGGGCCGGGCGCAGCGTGCCGTCGAACACCCACCAGCCGAAATCGAGCCGGGCTGAAAGGATCTTCCCGAAGAACCCGGTGTCGCGCAGCAGCGCCAGCTTGGCGAGGCCCGGCAGGTACAGCTTGTCCTGCACCACGCCGTTCTTCACCCCGACTTTGGAGGCGGCGGAAGCGAGGCCGACCGCGGAAGCGAAATCGCCCGCGATCGGCTTCTCCAGATAGATGTGCTTGCCCGCCGCGATGGCGCGCCGGGCGCGCTCGACGCGGCCGGCGGTCGCCGCCACGTCGAAATAGATCGCCACCGACGGGTCCGCGAGGACACGGGCGGCGTCCGTCGTCCATTCGAGGCCGCCATGGGCGAGCGCGAGCGCGGCCAGCTTGTCCGGGTTGCGGCCGAGCAGGATCGGCTCGGGCATCAGCCGGTCGCCATTCGCCAGCGGCAATCCCCCGTCGCGGGCGATCGACATGACCGAGCGCGCGAGGTGCTGGTTCTGTCCGAGCCGGCCGGTCACGCCGTCCATGACGATGCGGATGGAGCGGGTCGCCATGCGTCTCCTTAGCAAGCTTTCAGTGTCGGGAAGAAAAGGACCACGCTCAGCCCCGGGGATCGAGCGGGACCGGGTGGTAGGCGAAATCGGTCGGCGGCCCGTTGGCGACATGCATGGTGCGCGCGCCGAGGTCGATCAGCACCGAGGCGGCGGTCATGGTCCGCTTGGCTTCCGGCAGGCGGGGGTCGGGCGAACGGCAGATGCCGTTGGGAGCGCCGAACGTGTCGCGCGCGGCCGCCTGCATGTCGTCCGGCGCCAGCTTGCCGCCCTTCATCGCCAGCAGGCGCTTCAGCCGGGCGGCGCGGAAAAGGGTGCTCGGGCCGACCTTTTCCATTTGCGATTCGCCGTGGCCGGTGCCCACGAAGTGATTGGAATGGGTGACGATGCCGCCGTCCGGATAGAGATAGGTGACGTGGTCCGGGCTGGTCTCGATATCGATGATCTCGCCATCGGCATGGCCGACCACGAAATTCGCCGAGCAGGTCCGTTTCGTGTCGAGGATCGGGCGCAGCGCGTCGTCGAAGCGCCCGGCATCGAGCACCTCGCGGCAGCGCATGTGGAACGGCTTCTGGAAGGGGTTGGCCCCGTCGCGGCTGGAGGCGAGGCCGTTCTCGACCAGCCCCACACCGCATTCGTTGACGCCCATCTTGCCGCCGGCGATGCCGGCTTCGGTCAGGCACAGGAAGCTCGGCGCGTGGCGGCGGGTCGCCCGCAGCACGAGGCAATGGCCGTGCACGCCTTCGAGCCAGTCCCAGTTCTGGCCGAGCCATGTGTGGCCGTTCGCCGCCACCTCGGGCAGCAGCCCGAAGGTGGTGCAGCCGTCGGGGCCGACGGAAAGCAGGTCCTCGCGGGCCTGCGCGTCCTTGCCGAACAGGGTGAAGGCGAGCTCGTAGCGGGCGTTGAGAAGCGCGATCTCCGCCTCGCTGCGCTCCGAACCTTTGGCTATGCCCGCCATCTCGGCGCAATAGTCCGCGTTCTGGCGCTGCATGGCCGCGAGCCAGCGCGCGCCTTCCGCCCGCGCCGCGTCGCGGTCGAGGCCCGAAGCCTCGAAGCGGCGCAGATAGGTCTCGAGATTGCTCGCGACCGAGGCGGCGAAGACGCGTCCGTGCGTCTCGCCGCGTTCGAAGGGGTCCTCGCCTACGTCGAGGACCGGCATCTGCTGCTGGATCGGGGCCATGGACCGGCTCAGGGGTTCGCCTCGATGCGCTTCTTGGCCTCCTCGACGAAGGACAGGTCGACATGGTCGGGGCTGACCTCGATCGTCTTCGGCACCACGCCGAGCTCGGCGGAAACGTTGATGGCGCGCTGCAGGCCGGCGATGTCGGGCAGGCCCCAGGGATCGCGGTAATAGTCGATGTCGGTGAACAGGTAGCTCATCTGCTCGACCGGGCGCACCGAGGCCTTGGCGATGATCGGCAGCGCCTTGTCGCGGTTCTTCGGGTCCATGATCCACCGGATCGCCCGGACGTGGTCCTCGAAGAAGTCCATCAACTGGGCGCGGTGGGCGTCGAGGAACGACTTGCGCCCGACGAGGGCGACGAACTGGGTCGGGCCCATGGCATCGGCGGAATTGAACAGGAGGCGGTACTTGCCTTCCTTGACGAGCTTGCTCGCCATCGGCTGCTGGATCGGGCCGGCGTCGATCTTGCCGTCGTTCAGCATGGGCAGGATGTTGGCGAAGCTGGTCTCGACCACGCGCACATCGGTCTTCGGGTTCATGCCGTTCTTGGCGAGCATGGCGCGCAGCGCGTTGTCGACGGCGGATCCGAGGCCGTTCACGCCGACGGTCTTGCCCTTCAGGTCCTGCACCGTCTTGATCGGCGAATCCGCCTTCACATAGATCGACTGCGAATAGTGGCCGGGCTTGCCGTCCTGGATGATGTCGGCCACGACCTGCAGGTCGAGATTGGCGTTGACGACGCCGAGCACGAAGGCGGACGGGGAGAAGGCGGCGAAGTCGATGTCGCCGGAGGCGAGCGCCGTGATCTGCGGCGTGCTGGCGCTGAACTGCTGCGGCTCGACGACGTAGCTCTTGCCGTAATGCTTGAGCGCCGACGTGTCCTGATAGAGCGCGGGGATGAGGTGCGCCGGCATGCTGCCCCATCCGATACGGATCTTCAGCGGCTCGTCCGCCAGGGCGGGAGCCTGAAGCAGGGCCGGAACAACGGCCGCCGCCAGGGCGAGGCCCGCAAGTACTCGTTTGATGCCCACCGATGCCGCTCCTTCGTTGCCGGAGGCGTCGCGGGAGCCTGCCGGGATGGATCGCTCAATGCCGCCAAGCGTGCCAATTCCATAAATTCAGTCAAGCGACTTATTAAATCAGTCGATGCATAGAATTTCGGCACCCCAGCGGAGCCGCGGCGCTCCTCGCAGGCGGGTGCAATTTGCGGGGCGGCGGTCGGGGAAGGACGCGCGGGGTCGATGGCGCCGAAGCGGGGCACGAGGGCGCGGCGCCGGCGTCTTTCGATGCGGGGGAGGTGGCGATCCCGATCCGTCTGGTTCGGGATCGCCGTTCTACCGTTCAGGCCGTCTGGCCGCGGTACCAGTCCAGGATCTCCGCGCCCGTCCACATCACGACCTTGTCGTGGCCGAGGATGTAGTCGTAGAGCATTTCCAGATACTTGATCCGGTGCGGCACCCCGGTCAGATAGGGGTGGATGGTGATCGCCATGACGCGCGGCGCCTTCTCGCCGTCGAGATACAGGCGGTCGAACTGGTCGCGTCCGCGCCGCAGGATCTCGTCCGACGGCTGGAGCTGCACCGCGCTCATCACCACGTCATTGATCTCGACCGTGTAGGGCACCGAGACGATGTTGCCGGTGCGGGTCTTCAGCGGAATGGGCTGATCGTCGAGCACCCAGTCCGCCACATATTCGATCCCGGCTTCCGCGAGCAGGTCGAGCGTCTCGTCGGTCTCGGTGAGGCCGGGGCTTTCCCAGCCGCGCGGCGGCGCCCCGGTCATCTTGCGGATCGCCTCGATCGTGTCGGCGATCGCCTGGCGCTGGTCCTCGACCCGGTGCATGGGACGCTGGATGAAGCCATGCCCCATGAAGTCCCAGCCCGCCTCGTGCGCGGCCTCGCACGCCTCGCGATAGATCTCGCAAGCGGTGCCGTTGACGGCGAAGCTTGCCTTGAGCCCTCGCGAGGACAGCGTTTCGAGGAACCGCCAGAAGCCGATCCTCATCCCGTATTCGTGCCAGGCCCAGTTCGGCACGTCCGGAAGGAGAGGCTGCCCCATGGGAGGGGGCAGCACGGTGCGCGGCATCGGCGCGGCGGGTGACCAGTTCTCGACATTGACGATCGTCCACACGGCAACCCGTGCATCTCCGGGCAGATGCAGCGGGGGCCGCTTGTGGATGGGCGTGTAGGGGGCTCGGGCGCGAAGCGTCGCGCCGATGTCATCGCTCATTTGTCTCTCTCGTCACTCGCAGCTACCGAGCGCGGGGGGCATGCGCTCCGCCTGCGCCGGGAGGTAGGCGTCGGTGAACACCTTGTCGGCCGGAATGTCCGCCTTCAACTCGTAGGCGTCCTTGATCTCCTGGATGGAGGCGGCGATGCGGGCGTCGTCCACCGAGGAGATACCCTTGGTCTTGAACTCGTCGGTGAGGGTGAGATCGCGCAGCCCGTCCACCAGACGCACGCATTCGATGTCGAGATTGGCGAGCGAGTCGCGCGCCTTGATCGCCTCGACCGACGCCTTGGGATTGCGGATCGCGTCCATGAACGAGGCGTTCACGGCAGCGACCACCGCGGCGACGGTCTTCGGGTTCTCCTTGGCGAATTCGGGACGCACCAGCAGCGCCGTCCCGTACTGCTTCAGGCCGTAGTCGTTGTACTTGAAGACCTCGACGTCGTCCTTTTTCACGCCCAGCTCGACGACGCTCATGACGCTCGAGGTGGTGAAGCCGGCCGCCGCGTCCGCCTCGCCGCGCACCATCATCGGCTCGCGCAGGGCGCCGCTCACCTGCTTCCAGGTGACCGACTTGGGATCGAAGCCGGCGTCCTTCGCGAAGATGTTGAACAGCGCCAGCGCGGCGCTGCCGGCGGTGGCGGTCAGCGTCTTGCCAGCGAGATCCTTCGGCGTATCGATGCCGCGACCCTTCACGGTGACGACGGCGAGCGGCGAGTTGCCGCCCGTCACATAGACGGCCACCAGCTCCTTGCCGGGGTTCTGGGCGTTGAACTTGACCATGGTGGCGATGTCGGCCCAGCCGAACTGGTACGCACCGGAGGCGACACGGGTGATGGTGTCGCCGGAGCCGCTGCCGCGGTCGATGGTGGCGTCGATGCCCCGCTTCTTGAACTCGTCGAGGGCGGCGCCATAGAGGAAGACGGACTGCGGGCCCTGGAATGCCCAGTCCAACGAGATCTTCACATCGGGCTTCTCGACGGTTTGCGCCGAGGCGGGCGACAGCATGCAGATGCCAGCGAGAAGGGCTGCGGTGACGTGAGCGCGCATGGCGGTCCTTTTCTTCGATGGAGTGGAGGGAGATTTCACAGGGACGGGCCTTCGCCGGGAACGATGCCCGCCGGCAGCGCGTAGCAATGGTCCGCCACGGCTCCCGGGGTCGTCCACCAGACGCGGTCGCGCCTGGGATGCTCGACGCAGTGACGCAGGGCCCGCCGCAGCGCCGGCATGCGGAACGGCTGGCCGATGACGAAGGCGTGCAGCGATATCGTCATCACCAGCGGCTGGCTCTCGCACTGCTCGATCATTTCGTCGAACTGGGCGACGATCATGTCGGCGAACTGATCGGCCGTGTTGCGCCGGTGGATGATGGAGGCGGAATCGTTGAGTTCCGCCGGATAGGGAACGGACAGCAGCGGCCCGGAGCGCGTCTTCAGCCAGAAGGGCTGATCGTCGGCCGGCCAGTCCATGACATATTTGTAGCCGGCTTCCTTGAGCAGGTCGGGCGTCGTGTTGCTCTCCGAGGCGGCCGGCCCCATCCAGCCCTTGGGGGCGGCGCCTTCCTTGGCGCGGATGGCGCTGGTCACGTCGTCGATAAGGCGCGCCTCGTCGAGTTCCCAAAGGTCGCCCTGACGCTCGGCATTGGTCCGGCCGTGGGCGACGAGCTCGTCCCCGCGGGCACGGATGCGCTCGAAGATCTGCGGGTGATCGTCATAGAGCAGCGAGTTGATGTTGTGGGCGGCGGGCAGCTTGAGCTCGTCGAAGAGGTCGAACAGGCGCCAGACGCCGACGCGGTTGCCGTAGTCGCGCCAGGCGTAATTGCGCTGGTTCTGCGGCTCGCCGATCTTGGCCGGGTCCCAGCCGGTTCCCTTGCGGTAGGCGTAGACCTCGAGATTGGTGACGACGCAGAAGGCCAGCCGCTTCTCCTGCGGCCAGGAGTAATCGGGGCGCTCATAGATCGGCGAATAGGCGTATCTGTTATGTTTGGGCAGCACGAGTGACATGGTACGACTTTGCTTTACTGAATTTTCAGGAGGCGGACTGGCTGGAGCGCGTCGCCCAGAAGGTCACGCGGCGCTCGACCATGGCGAAGGCCTCGTACATGACGACGCCCATGAGGGCGATCACCAGCAGGCCGGCGAACACCAGCGGCACGTCGAAACGCGCGCTCGCCGACATCATGAGGTAGCCGATGCCCACATCGGAGGCGACCGTCTCGGCGACGACCGCGCCGATGAAGGCGAGGGTGATGGCGACCTTGAGCGAGGCGAAGAAGAACGGCATGGCGCGCGGCAGGCCGACCTTGCGCAGGATCTGCCACTTCGAGGCGCCGAGCGCGCGCAGCACGTCCTGAAGCTCCGGCTCGATGGTGGCGAGGCCGGTCGCCACGTTCACCATGATCGGGAAGAAGGCGATCGAGAACGCGGTCAGGATGGCCGGAATCGTGCCGATGCCGAACCAGATCACGAGGATCGGGACGATTGCCACCTTCGGGATCGAGTTGAGGCCGACCATGATCGGATAGAGGCCGCGATAGACGGTCGGCGAGGCGCCCACCAGCATGCCGAGGAACAGCCCGACGACCACCGCGACCGCGAAGCCCGCCATCGTCGTGTAGAAGGTCTGCAGCGAGTTGATCAGCAGCGCGTTCCACTTGTCGACCATCTCGACCGCGATCTCGCTCGGACGCGGCAGGATGAAGCGGTCGATGTGGAAGACGATGCAGGCGAGTTCCCACACCGCGAAGAAACCGATGGTGATGACCCAGGGAAGGGCCTTCTGGTTCAGAAAGGACATGACGGATCCTCAGTGCCGCGCGATCTTGGTGCGAAGCGTGTGGACGAGATCGACGAAGTCGGCGCGATAGGTCGTGTCGATGGTGCGCGGACGCGGAAAGTCGACGCTGGTCTGCGCCACGATGCGCCCGGGGCGCGGGCTGAACACGTAGATCGTATCCGCGAGGTAGGCGGCCTCGCGCAGGTCATGCGTCACCAGGATGACCGTCGGGCGCTTGTCCAGCCACAATTGCTGAAGCACTTCCCACAGGTCCTCGCGGGTGAAGGCGTCCAGCGCGCCGAACGGCTCGTCGAGCAGCAGCAGGCGCGGATCGTGGATCAGCGCCCGGCAGAGCGAGGCGCGCTGCTGCATGCCGCCCGACAGTTCCCACGGATATTTCCGCTCGAAACCTTCAAGGCCGACGATCTTCAGGATGGCCCGCGCGCGGTCCTCGTATTCGCTCCTGTTGCGGCGCATCTGGCGCGCATGCGGCGCGACGATCTCGAGCGGCAGCAGCACGTTGTCGAGCGTCGTGCGCCAGGGCAGCAGCGTCGAGTTCTGGAACGCCATGCCGCAGATGTCGATCGGCTTGGTGACGGGCTGGCCGTCGACCGTGACCGTGCCGCTCGCGGCCGGATGCAGGCCGGATATCAGCTTCAGAAGCGAGGACTTGCCGCACCCGCTCGGCCCCACGATGGCGATGAATTCGCCCTGGGCGAGGTCCAGTGACGTTTCCGACAAGGCCAGCGTGCCGCTCGCATACTGCATGCTCACGCGGTCGAGCTTGGCCAGCAGAGGTCGGGGAGCCTCCGGGGCGGCTTTGGCGATAAGCGCCGGTTTGCTCATGGGGAGACTCCTTCGTCACTTAGTAATTGGGCTGTTCGGTTCAGATGCCGCTCAAGAATCGAGCAGGCACGTGCCGCGTCGCGTTCGACGCAGGCCTGATAGAGTTCCCAGTGCTCGCGCTGGGGCTGTTCGTGTCCGTCGACCCGCACCCGCACCCGCACATAGCGGTCGATGTTGCGCCGCTCGCGCTCGATCTGGGTCACCAGGCGCGGCCAGCCCGAGGCCTGGGCGATGTGGCTGTGAAAGGCTTCGTTGAGGGCCAGCCAGCTTTTCAGGTCGGACGGTTCGTCCATGCGCAGCAGCAGGTCGTGCAGCGCGCCGTGGTCCTCCTTGCCCATGCGAAAGACCGCGCGTTCCAGCGCCACTTTCTCGAGGGCGAGGCGGATGCCGAAAATCTGTTCAATGTCGGAACGCTCGAGCCGCGACACCTCGGTCCCGCGCGAGGGGTAGGAGACGACCAGCCCCTCCGCCTCCAGCTCCTTGATGGCGTCGCGCACCGGCATCCGGCTGCACCGGAGCTGCAGCGCGATGCTGGCGGGGTCAAGCCGTTGACCCGGCGCGAGTTCGCCCTCGCTGATCGCCCGGCGCAGCGTTTCGAGCACCGCGTCCTTTCGGCTGATCGGCCGGATCTCTGTTCCAAGTGCGAGTGGTCGATGCACCTGCTGGTCCTCACTCAAACCCGACATGCAATATATTGGATATCGCGTGAGGGCTTATGCAATGAGCGTGCCAATCAGGGGCGTGACCGGAGCCGATGTCGGCGCGCCGACGCGCCATGTCACGGCGCTCCGGTGTTGGCGGCCGATCGCGGCTCGGATGTCACGCGGAAAGCCGATCGGCCGAGTTCGAAGGGCCGAGGTGGGCATTCCTTTCGAGATCGATGAAGCGTCGACGCGTCGTCCGGCAGCCGTCACCGCAGAGCCTGGCAAGGCGCGTCGGCCATTCGCGGGGCGGAGGGCGGCTAGCGGGCGCGGTCTATGAGAGACAAGCCTGAGCTTCGTCCTGCGGCAGGGGCGCCGTCCCGGCATTCGAGCGGCCGGGCGTCACCGCGTGGGCTCAGAGGAAGTTGTCGGCGTTCAGCTCGTCCCGGAAATAGACGTCCCGGACCCGTTCCAGGTGCAGCTTCATGGCGCGGGCCGCCGCGCTGGCGTTGCGCCGGGTAATGGCTTCCAGAATATCGAAATGGATGGCGCGGCTGCGGACCGGGATGTTCGAGCCCAGCGGGGGAAGCTGCGTCCGGCTCCAGTCGTCATTCTCCCGGGCCTTGTTGACGATATCGAGAAACATCACGCACGCCGAGTTCTGCGTGGCTGCGGCGATGGCGCGGTGCAGCGTGCGATCCCACAGCTCGAAGTTCTCCCAGTTGCTCGCGTGATGGGCCTTGGTCACGCATTTGCGGATGTACTGGATGTCCGCATGGGTCGCGGAGTGGGCGGCCCGGGCGGCGATGATGGGCTCGAACATCAGCCGGGCTTCCAGCAATTCGCGCGGGCTGATCGAAAGGGTCGAGAGCTCGAAGGCGAGAGGAACGCGCACGGAAGGGTGCCCGACGAAGGTGCCCTTGCCGACATGTCGCCAGATAAGCCCCTCCGATTCGAGGACGTTGAGCGCCTTGCGCAACGTCCCGCGGCTGACCTCCAGCTCCTCGGCCAGCATGCGTTCCGGCGGCAGCTTGCTCTGCCCGGGATACTTGCCGGACGTGATGCGCCGGCGCAGCGCGCGGACGACCGTAAGCTGATCCGCCATCTCGTGACCCTCCGGGATGTGAACCAATAATGTACCAATTCGTATTGGTCAGATAAAGACAGTTCTAGTAACATATTGAAAATACTATGCTATATAATTTTCCAACTCGATATTGACACCATTCTCTGTGACTTATTCAATTTTTGCCACGGAGATAGGCCATGCCAAATATTGTGCAGTTCGGCGTCGTGCCGCGCGAACGTTTCGGGTTTTCGGTGTGCTCGGCGGTGAAGGCGGGCCGATGGGTTTTCCTGTCCGGCCTGTTCGGCGGGGATCTGGAAAACGGTCTCGCGCCGGAGGTCCTCGGCCGCCCCGGCCTGCCGCTGGCCGGCCTGCCGCGGCATCGCCGCGAAGGCGACGCCGTCCTCAGGCGGATGGTCGCGCTTCTCGACGAGAGCGGCGCCCCCCTGTCGAACGCCGTCCGGCTTGATCAGTTCTATCCCACGGCCGCCGCGGTCGACCCCTACCATCACGCGCGCAAGGCCTGTTTCGGGAGCCTGATTCCGCCCAGCACGTCGGTGCTCGCCGAAGAGCTGCTCGTCGACGGGGCAGCGCTGGACGTCTCGCTGATCGCCGTGCTGCCGGGACACGACATGGAGCCGCGTCGGGCGATCCCGCCCGACGTGCCGGTGCCCGAGCATTCCGGGTTCGCCACCTCCGTCGCGGCCGGAGACTACGTGTTCGTCGCCGGCCAGATGGCCAATAACGAGGCGATGTCGGAGCTTGCCGGGCCCGCCTATCGCCCGGCCAAGGCGATATGGAACGGCACGGATGTCCGTCTCCAGACGGAGTTTCTCATCACCTCGCGGCTCAAGCCGTCGCTGGCGGCGGCCGGCAGCTCGCTGGCGAACGCGGTCAAGGCGCAGGTCTACCTGACGGACCCGGCCGACCTGCCGAACTTCATGGACGTCTGGAATCGCCATTTCGGCGACAATCCCTGCGCGCTGACGGTCGTCACCACGTCCGGGCTGGGATTTTCCGATGCCGTCATCGAGATCAACCTGATCGCGCTGCGCGACGACGGCGCGACGCAAAAGCAGGTCATCGACGACGAGGCGTCGAGGCCGATGCGGCTTGGCCCCGCCGCCGTCCGGGCGGGCGACCTCGTCTTCCTGTCCGGCCTTTACGCCGCCGACGAGGACGGCCTGATCCCGTCCGCCCGGCGGGCCGGCCATCTCAAGCCGTTCGGCGGCTCCGCCCGCGAGCAGATGCGCGCCATCCTCGCCGCCTCCGGCCGCATTCTCGAGGCGAGCGGCAGCGCGCTGCCGAACGTGGTCCGGGCCCAGCACTTCTACGAGGATTTCGGCGGCTTCCTGGCGTCGCAGCAGGTCTGGCAGGAGGTGCTGCCGGATCATCCCGTGCCGCTCCAGGCCGTCCGCCTGCCTCCAGGCCCCGTGCCGGGTTGCGAGCTGGTGGTCGATCTGTGGGGCTACGCGCCGATGGACGGCGCTTGATCGCGACAGGTCCAACAGGTTCCGACGCGCGCCATCGTGCGAGAAAGGGCGTCTTCCGTGCTTGAAGTTCGCAACCTGCGCAAAGTGTACGGTGAAGAGCCCGGTGGGTACGTCGCCCTCGAGGGGATTTCCATCGATATCGCGGCCGGCGAATTTCTCTGCCTGCTCGGGCCGTCGGGCTGCGGAAAGTCGACGCTCCTCAACATCCTCGCCGGTTTCGAAGAGGTCAGCGCCGGCAGCGTGATGTTCGATGGCAGGCCGGTGAAGGGCGCCGATCGCGACCGCATGATGTTCTTTCAGGACGCGGGCTCGGCGCTGCTGCCATGGCTGACCGTGGAGGAGAACGTTCGCTTCGCCCTGCGCGCGCGCCGGGTGCCGCGGAGCCAGTGGGACGACATCATCACCCGCTACCTGTCGATGGTCGATCTCAACAATCACCGGACGAAGTTTCCCGCCGAGCTGTCCGGCGGCATGCGCCAGCGGCTCCAGATCGCGCGGGCTCTCGCCGTGGAGCCGCGCGTGCTTCTGATGGACGAGCCGTTCGCGGCGCTGGACGCCATGATCCGTCGCCGGATGCACGCCATCCTCACGGACATCTGGCAGCGCAGCGGCCAGACCATCGTGTTCGTCACGCACGACATTGCCGAGGCGATCGCGCTGGCGGACCGGATCGCCATCATGTCGGTCGGGCCGTGCTCGTCCTTCATGAAGATCATGGACGTGAAGGGCGCGCGTCCGCGCGACATGGGCGATCCCGCCTCCAGCGCCATGTTCGCCGAGATCGAACGGCTGCTGACGCCGGAGATCCGGCGCTCCGAGGAGCGGTTGGGCTGACATGACCGAGACACCCGCCATTCACGACCAGGCCGCCGCCGATGCCGGCATGCGCGCGCGTCGCCGCAAGTTCTGGAGGAACAATCAGGGGCCGCTGCTGGCGGTGCTCTCGATCAGCCTCAGCCTGGTCTTCTGGCAGGTCGCCTCGACCTTCTGGTTCGACCCGTTCCTCGTGCCGCCGCCCAGCGTGGTGGCGCGCGCCGCGTGGCCGATGATCCAGAGCGGGGAAATCTTCAACGACGTCTGGATCAGCATGACGCGCGTGCTGGTCGGGTTCATCAGCGGGTCCGCCGTGGCCATCGTGGTCGGCGTGCTGATCGGGCGGATCAAGGTCCTGCACCATCTGCTCGACCCGGTCATCGAACTGCTGCGCTATCTCTCGCCGACGGCGATGATTCCGATCGCAGTGATCTGGTTCGGCATCGGCGAGATGTCGAAATACTTCCTCATTTTCTGGGGAACGCTCTTCATCGTGCTCGTGAATACGGTCGCCGGGGTCTGGCGCACGCCGATCGCGCGCCAGCGCGCGGCCGAGTGCATGGGTGTCAACCGGTTCGAGATCTTCTTCCTGATCGTCATCCCGTCGGCGACGCCCTACATCGTGACCGGCATGCGGGTGGCGATGGCGTCGTCCTTCATGAGCATCATCCCGGCCGAAATACTCGCGGCGGATTCGGGTATTGGCTATCTCCTGCAGAAATCATCGATGCTCCTGCAGACGGACAAGATATTCGTCGCGCTGATAACGATATGCGTCCTCGGATTTATGACGGATCGCGTATTCAGGCTTCTCGTCGATAAGACGTTATCAAGATTTACCTCTTCGACATCGATATGAATTCCGGCGCCAGAAAATAAAAAGCGGCGCGCAGAGGGGCTTCATCGAATTGAGGCTCACCATGGACAATCCCGGCAACAATGGAGTTTAGGCCATGCGTGCATTACGTCTCACCTATCGGCGTCTCACCTATCGGCGTCTCACCTATCGGCGTCTCACCTATCGGCGTCTCACCTATCGGCGTCTCACCTATCGGCGTCTCGCCCTCGCGGCGCTCACGGTCGCGGGGCTCACGGGCTTGCAGGCGCCCGTGCGCGCCGACGATGCGCCCCAGCACATCACCCTGTTCGGCCAGCCCTCGGTCAACAACGACTCCGTCTGGATGGCCTTCGAGAAGGGGTTCTTCAAGGATCAGGGGCTCGATATCACCTATCGCCTGTTCCCGTCCGGCACCACGGCCCTGCAGAGCTTCCAGGCCGGCCAGGGCGACATCGTCATGGCGGGCGACCTGCCGAGCGTCCAGTATTTCTTCAAGAGCGGAAAGAAGTTCCGCGTGATCGCGGCGATGGAGCGCGATTCGAAGGGCTACGTCATCGCGGCCGGCAAGGATATCAAGACGCCTCAGGACCTCATCGGCAAGACGGTGGCCACGCGCGTGGGCTCCACCGGCTCGTGGTTCATTTCGGAATATTTGACCAAGAACGGGATCGACCCGTCCAAGGTCACCATCAAGAACCTCGACACCCAGCTGCTTCCGACCGCGCTTTGCCAGGGCGACATCGCGGCCTTCTTCATCTGGCAGCCGATCGGTTCGCGCGCGCTCGAGATCTGCCCGGACAAGGTCCACTATCTTGGCGACGCGAGCGGCTATATCCGCGGCTATCTGCTCGCCGGGGCGCGTGAGGACTGGCTGAACACCGAAGAAGGCGCCAAGGCCGCCACGCACTTCCTGGAAGCGGTCACGAAGGGCCAGGCGGTCGCCGAGAAGGATTTCCCCGCCGTGGCCGCCTACGCCAAGGCGAAGCTCGACCTCAGCGAAAAGGCGACGCGCGATCAGTACGACACCATGGAGCGGCCGATCGCCCTCGACGATGGCTTCTTCAAGGACTTCTGCAGCCTGAACAAGTGGGCGCTCGGTGCCAAGGTTACCGACGAGCCTCTCGACCTGTCGAAGTTCATCTGGGTGAAGGGGCTCGAAGCCGTCGATCCCAAGCGCGTGTCGACGCTGCCCTCGTCCTGCTGATCAAAGCCGCAGTCGAACCTGGCGGGCGGGTTGCGACCGGCCCGCCGGGGCACCTCCAAATCCATAAAAAACCTGGGAGAAGTTCCGTGTCTTGCAGACAGTCGCTTCAGCCTGCCGAATTGCCGACCACGCCCTACCGGGCGGCCGGCCTGCGTTACAAGAACTGGGTGTTCGTCTCGGGCACCATGGCGACCGATTTCAAGACCGGGCTGCCTGCCTCCGCACGTGCCAATGACGCGCTGCCGCTCGCCGGCGAGCATGTGATGATCCGCGAGACCCGCTTCATCTTCGAAACGCTGGGTGCCGTCCTGCGGGCCGGCGGGACCACGATGGATCAGGCGGTGCGCATCGACTCGTTCCCCACCACCCGCGACGCGATCGATCCCTATCACGTTGTGCGGCGCGAATTCATGGATCCGCCGCGGCCCGCCAGCACCTCGGTCGCCGTCGACGCGCTGCTCGCCCCGCAGGCCAGCACGCAGGTCGAGCTGGTGGCGATCGTGCCGCAGGACGACCTCAAGAAGGAAGGCATCGACACGGATCGCATCCCGCAGCCTCTCGGAGGCTATTCGCCGGCCGTGGTCGCCGGCGACTTCGTGTTCCTGGCGGGGCAGGTGCCGACCGACTGGAAGACCGGCGTGGCGCCGGAAGCGAAGGTCGATCCGAATTTCTGGGAAGGCAACCAGATCGACCGTCAGGCCCGCCTGACGCTCAAGAATATGGCCATCACCCTCGAGGCGGCGGGATCGAGCCTGGAGGATGTCGTCAAGGTTCAGGTCTATCTCGCGGACATCACGGATGTTCCCCGCTTCGATCGCGTCTGGCGGGAGTTCTTCCCCAAGGACGCGCCGGCGCGGACCATCTACCCCATCCGGGCACTGGGCGTGACGGGCGGGCGGATCGAGATCAACTTCGTCGCGTTGCGCACCGGCGGGAAGACCCGCAAGCAGGTCATCTCGACGCCGGAGGCCCGCCACTCGCCCTTCGGGGAGACGCAGGCCGTGCGCGCGGGCGACTTCCTGTTCCTCTCGGGGCTGATGGCGGTCGACGACGACGGCCTGGTCGCTGCGGCGCGTGCCAATCCGGCCTATCCCCACGACCGGGACCCCGCCGCTGCCCAGATGTCGGACATCATGGAGCAGGCGCAGGCCATCTGCCGGGCGGCCGGAACCGATCTGAAGAACGCGGTGAGGATGCTCACGGTCCACACGGATCTGTCGGAGAGTTTCCGGGCGGCGACCGCGGCCTCCCCGTTCTTTCCCGATGGCCCGCCGGCCACGACGACGGTCGGCGTGCAGGCGCCGTTGCAGGCGGAGGAGGCGACGATCATGGTCGATCTGTGGGTGGCCATGAGCGCGTAAGGCGACCCGCGTCCGGTCGGCGATTTCTCGTGGCGCCGAGGACGCTGCCGGCAACACCCTCCTTTCGGATCATGTTCCGGAAGGAGGGATGTTCTTGTGCAGCTCAATGACTGAGAGCGCCTCGCTCTCGGTCTCGACGCCAGCCCGGTTCGCAACTGGAAAATCAGCCGTGGATCGATGTAATTAGCCGTCTAATGGATTGTGCGCTTGTCCCAGCGCGACAGGCGGACGGCGCCATCATGCAGGCCAGGCCTTCATCGCGCGGGCGATAACCTTTTTAAGCTCGGCATTGGTCGCGCCCCATTGCGCCTCGAAGGCGAGCCCGGCCCCGACCACCAGCACGTAGCGGGCCAGTTCCTCCGCATCCGCATCGGCCGGAAGGTCGCCGGCGGCGATCGCGGTTTCGAACCGCGTCCGCAGACGGCCTCGTCGCGCCGCGCGCAGTTCGGCCTGCCTTGTCCGCACCGCCTCTTCCGCCTGGGCCCCCGACATCCCGCATTTGAGGGCGAGGCAGCCGAGAGGATGGGCGGCGCCGTCGGTGTAGATGTCGGCCAGCCGGGTCAGCATGCCCTCGGCGACGCGGCGCGACGTCGGTTCCGCCAGCGCCGCCTCGGCAGCGACGAGATAGGTATCGTAGTAATAGTCCAGCACCCGCCGGAAAAGACCGTCCTTGCTGCCGAAGGCGAAATAGAAGCTGGGCGGCTTGCACCCGATGGTGCGCGTCAGATCGGCCAGCGACGTGCGGTCGTAACCGTTCTCCCAGAACAGCGCCGTCGCCCGGACGACCGCCTCGTCGATGTCGAATTCCCTGTGGCGCGCCATCGCGGCCTCCTCCGGCCATCGTCAATTGTAGCGATCACTAGAAAATCGTTTGACGATCCGCTGAATAAAATATAGTGGTCGCTATAGAATGGCAATTCTCCCTTTCCTAGGGGGAACCGCCCGATCCCGGAACCAGGCTCGACGCGTCGATTGGGCCGTCTCGCAAAGGCGACGCGGCGGGGGACGGGGCCGATGCGCCCCAGCCCCTCGTAGAGGTCTTTCGTTACCAGCCAAAACAGGCTCCTCGCGAGGAGCCGGCCGGACCGCCCCTGGCGGGCATCCGCCATTGCAGGAGGCAAGCATGGCAGCCGAACCAACCGCCTCGCCGGGCAAGGCAGAGGAGAAGCGCAAGAGCCTCGTCCTCGTCTCCGTCGGTCTCGCCTCTTCGCTGATCATGCTCGACTCGAATATCGTCGCGGTGTCGTTGCCGTCCATTGCGAGAACCTTCGGGGCGACCTTCTCGGATATCGAATGGGTGGTCAGCGCCTACGTCCTCTCCTTCGCGGCGCTGCTGCTTGCCGCGGGCTCCTATGCCGACCGCCACGGCCGCAAGCTGGCGATGCTTGTCGGCCTCGTGATCTTCACCGTCGCGTCGGCGGCCTGCGGGCTGGCGACCTCCGCTTTGGTGCTCAACCTGTCCCGGGCGGTGCAGGGCGTCGGTGCCAGCCTGCTGCTGACGGCGTCGCTCGCCGTGATCAACCACACCTTCTACGGGGCCGAGCGGGCGAAAGCCTATGCCTTCTGGGGATCTTGTCTCGGCATCGCCATTACCTGCGGCCCGATCCTCGGCGGCGTCATAACGGACTATCTCGGCTGGCGCTGGGCCTTCCTCATCAATCCGCCGATCTGCGCGATCCTCTTCGTCGCCAGCGCTCTGGTGGTCGAAGAGTCGCGCGACCACGAGGCGAAGAAGCTCGACTGGCCGGGGATAGCCACCTTCAGCGCGGGCCTGTTCCTGCTGATCTGGGCCTCGATCGACGGCAACAGCCTCGGCTGGCTCAGCACACCGATCGTGCTGCGGATCGTCGGCGGCCTGATCCTGATCGGCGCCTTCTGCCTGATCGAAATTCGCGAGCCGCGGCCCATGGTCGATTTCAGCCTGTTCCGGCAGCCGACCTTTCTCGGCTCGGCCTTCGCCATGCTGGGATATGCGGTCGGTGCGCAGGTGCTGATCTTCTTCCTGCCGCTGCTGCTGCAGAACGCCTTCGGGCTGGAACCGGCGCGGGCCGGGCTCGCCATGCTTCCCTTCGCCCTGCCGATGTTCCTGGCACCGCGGTTCGGGGCGAGGCTCGCCGCGCTCTACTCGGGCCGCGCGCTGCTGACGCTGGGCATCGCCGTGACGGTCCTCGGCGATCTCATGCTCTATTTCCTGATCGAGGGCGGCTCGAACTACACCGTCTTCGCCATCGGCATGATCGTCGCCGGCGTCGGCGCCGGGCTGCTCAACAGCGAGACGGCGAAGGTCATGCAGGGCGCCGTGCCGCCGCAGCGCGCGGGCATGGCCTCGGGCATTTCGGCGACGACCCGCTTCATCGGGCTGCTGTTCGGTGTCGCGGGCCTCGGGGCGGTGCTCTCGAACGGCGTGACCGCCCGCTTCGTCTCTTCCGGGGCCGTTCACGGGCTGGATGTCGGCCTCCTCCGGCAAGCGGCCAAGCGGGTTTCTTCGGGCGACCTGGACGGCGTCGTGTCCATGCTCGGCGGCGCGGATGGCGGGCCGATCCACGCCGCCGCCCGGAATGCCTTCGCCGGCGGCTTCGGCGATGTCAGTGTGATCGCGGCCCTCATCGCGGCGTTCTTCGGCGTCCTGACCTATGTGCTGGTGCGCGCCAGCGAGACCGCGCCGACGTCCTCCGCGAAGGGCAGCGGCGACGGGGAGCAGCCGGTCGCCGTCATGGAGTAAGGACTGGGTTTGCCCCGCTCTCTCCGGGCGTCAGTACACCGCGCGCCCGCCCGATATGTCGAACACCGCTCCGGTCGAGAAGCCGCAGTCCTCGGAGGAGAGCCACGCGATCATCGCGGCGACCTCGTCGAGCTGCAGGAAACGGCCCATCGGGATCTTCGACAGCATGAAGTCGATATGTTCCTGGCTCATCTGGTCGAAGAGCTCGGTCTTCGCCGCCGCCGGGGTGACGCAGTTGACGAGGATGCCGGAGCTCGCCAGCTCCTTGCCGAGCGACTTGGTCAGCCCGATCACGCCGGCCTTCGAGGCCGAATAGTGCGAGGCGTTGGGGTTGCCCTCCTTGCCGGCGATCGAGGCGACGTTGACGATGCGGCCCCAGCCGTTGTTCAGCAGTTCCGGCACCACCGCCTTGCAGGCGAGGAACGGCCCGATCAGGTTGACCTCGACCACGCGGCGCCAGCTCGCCGTGTCGAGCTCCCACAGCTTGCCGTTGCCGCCGGTGATGCCGGCATTGTTGATGAGGATGTCGATCTTGCCGTGCGCCTCGAGCGTCGCCTGCGTCGCCTTGTTGACCGACGCTTCCTCGGTCAGCTCGACGATGTAGGTCGAGACCTTGCCCAGCGCGAAAAGCGCGGCGGACGCCTCGGCGAGCCGCGCGCCGTCGATGTCCCACAGCGCGACCGCGGCGCCGGATTTCAGCAGGCGTTCGGCCGTGGCGTAGCCGATGCCGCGGGCGCCGCCGGTGACGATGGCGACGCGGCCCTTCAGGTCGATGGCGTTCATGGCGTTTCCTCTTCCGGGCGATCGCCTTCAGCCGAGCGCGAAGAACGATGCCGCATCGGTGGTGTAGCGGGCGACGGCGGCGGGATCGAGCGCGATGCCGAGGCCGGGTTTGGCCGGAATGCGCAGATAGCCTTCGGCATCCACGGTGAAGGGCTCGGCGACGATGCCGTCGAGATAGGGGCTGCCGCCGATGAACTCGACGAGATCGCAATGCGGCATGGCCGCGGCGAGCTGCAGGTCGGTGGCGAGGCCGAGCGCGGTGTTCCAGCCATGGCCGACATATGCCACGCCGAACTCGTCGGCGAGCCAGGCGATGCGGCGCTGCTCCGAGATGCCGCCGACCTTGGTGACGTCCGGCTGCACGATGTCGAGCGCGCCCTTGGCGAGCCAGGGCAGAAAGGCCTGCCGGCGAGTAAGCACCTCGCCGCCAGCGATCGGCACCGGGCTCGCGCGGCGCAGGGTGACGAAGTCGTCGAGCGCATCGGGGCGCAGCGCTTCCTCGAACCAGCCGACATCGTAGTCCTTCAGCATCTCTCCCGTGTTGAGCGCCCATTTCAGGCCCTGCGGCCAGTGCGCGTCGGAGGCGCCGGCATCGACGAAGAGCTGCGCGTCCTCGCCCGCCGCCGCCCGTGCGGCGCGCACGATGGCCTCGTCGAGCCTGCGGTCGTCGCGGCGGCCGAACGGGCCCCAGCCGATCTTGAACGCCTTGAAGCCGCGCGCGCGGTGCGGGCCGATGACGTCCGCCATCCGCTCGGGCTCCTCCATTAGCAGCGAGCAATAGGGCTTCACCCGGTCGCGATAGGTGCCCCCCAGCAGCCGCCCGACCGGCTGGCCGAGCGCCTTGCCGAGAATGTCCCACAGCGCGATGTCGATGCCGCTGATGGCATGGGTGAGCGCGCCGCCGCGGCCCATCCAGAACGTGTTCTGGTGCATCTTCTCGGTGACGCGCTCAGGCTCCAGCGCGTTCTCGCCGCGCCACAGCGGCTCCAGCACGTCGACCGCCGCCTTCACCAGCCGCCCGTCGGTGAACACGCTGCCGAAGCCGGTGATGCCTTCCTCGGTATGCACCGCGATCAGCGCATGCACCGAATCCTCGGGGCGGATCTCCGCCGACCAGCCGCCCTTCGGGCTCTCGCCGAACAGCGGGGCGACCGCGATGGAGCGGATCGTGACCTTTTGCGGCGACGTCTCTGGCATGGCGCGACTCAATTCTTCTGCGGGGCCGCCGCCCAGCCGCGCTGCGACCAGCGCTCGAGGCGCCGGACCAGCAGGGCGGACGGGTAGCCGACCGCGAAATAGAGGATGGCGGTGACGGTGTAGACGGTGAAGTACTGGTAGTTGCGCGCGGCGATGATCTGGCCAGAGAACATCAGCTCCTGCACCGTCACCACCGAGGCGAGCGCGGTGTCCTTGAACAGCGCGATGAGGTAGTTGCCGAGCGCCGGCAGGACGACGCGGAACGCCTGCGGGAACACCACCTTGATGAAGGTGACGGTCGGCTTCAGCCCGAGGCTCTGCGCCGCCTCGTACTGGCTTCTCGGCACCGACTGGATGCCGGAGCGGTACACCTCGCTCATGAAGGCGGAGTAGTTGACGGTCAGGCCGATGATGGCGGCGGTGACCGGCTCCAGCCGGATTCCGGCGCTGGGAAGCACGTAATAGATGTAGATGAGCTGCAGGATCAGCGGCGTGGCGCGGATAAACTCCACATAGAAGTCCGCAGGCCAGCGGATCCAGCGCTTCGGCGACAGCCGCGCCAGCGCGATGGGAATGGCGATCACGCCGGCCAGCAGGATGACGACGACGGTGAGGAAGGTCGTCATGGCGAGGCCCTGCAGGAAGACCGTGCCGTAGTCGTGGACGACCGAAAGATCGAGCAGGTTCATGGGTAGGCTCGCCGGGTGTTGCGGGGGTGTGCGGCGAGACTAGCGCGCGGCACCGTTCTGCGTCCCGGCGTCATCCCGGAACGGCCGCGGGGCCGTATCCGGGATCGTCATCCGCTCTTCGGCACGCGGTCCCGGCGCGCGCGTGCCGCCGGCCGGGACGACGGCGACCGTCACAGGGGGAAGAAGAACATGTTGCGGTTGGTCAGGCCGTACTTCTTCAGAATGGCCGAGGCCTGACCGTTGCCGCGGACCTCGGCGAGGCCCTGGGTGAAGGCGCTGCGCAGCGAGCAGTCCGCCTTGCGCAGGGCGTAGCGAGCATAGCCGTAGCCATATTTGAAGATCAGCTCGTCGGGGATGGCGACGTTCTGCACGATCTCGATCGGCGAGGAGGCGTTGGCCTTCATGAACTCGATCACCTTCACGTCGTCCTCGAGGATGGCGTCGACGCGGCCGGTGGAGATGGCGGAGAACTCCTCGGCATCGGTCTGGAAGGCGGTGACGGCGACGCCGATCTTGCGCAGATACTCGTCCGCCGCCGACCCGGCGATGGCGCCGACCTTCTTGCCCTTCATCGTGTCGAAGGAGGTGATGCCGGCCGGGTTGCCCTTGGCGACCACGATCGCCGGGCCGTACCACCAGGCCGGCCCGGTGAAGGACACCGCCTTCAGGCGGTCCGGCGTGACGTGGATGTTGGCGGCGACCACGTCGATGCGGTCGGCGAGCAGCGCCGGGATCAGCTGGCCGAAGGGCATCACCTCATATTTGAACTTGGTGACGCCGGCCCATTTCAGCGCCGCCTTCACCAGCTCGACGTCGAGGCCGGTGGCCTCCTTGGTCGCCGGGTCGAGCGAGGAATAGGGCGGCGAGGGCGAGAAGCCCAGCGTCACGCCGTCGGCCCTGGCCTTGGCGAGGGACGGGTCGCCGCAATTGTCGAACAGCGGCGGGGCCTCGAACTGGAACTCCTGCGCGATGGCGCCGGTGCCCAAGACGGCGACGAACAGCGCCGCCAACACGGATTTCAGCATTGCTCACTCCTCTGCCTGGAACGGCCGGCTTGCCGCCGGCGCTGTCTTGCGAAAAATATGACTTCTTGAAATTATCCTGTCCAGATGGTTTCAGGCTCGGTGCCATGGAATGAAAAAAAATATGATTTATTGTAGTTCGAACGAATGGAACGGGCGGCGCTCGGCGGCCCGGCGGGAACGAGCGTGATGCGCATCGAGGCGGTCGATTTCTTCTATCTGGCGATGCCGGAGATCACGACGGACGCCGATGGCAGCCAGGACGCGCTGCTGGTGCGGGTGCGCGCCGGGGAGCATGAGGGCTGGGGCGAATGCGAGGCCTCGCCGCTCACCTCCATCGCCGCCTTCGTCGCGCCGATGTCGCACGGCATCTGCCGGCCGGTCGGCGCCTCGGTGCTCGGACAGCATGTCGACGGGCCGGCCGACATCGCCCGCGTCGCCGCGCTGATCGAGCATGACAGCATGGACCTGCTTCAGGCCGCCCATACCTGGTCGGGCGTCGAGATGGCGCTGTGGGACCTCGTCGGCAAGGCGTGCGGCGAGCCGGTGTGGCGGCTCCTCGGCTATGAGCGCGCCTTCCCCAAGACGCCCTATGCCTCGCTGCTGTTCGGTCCCACTCCGCAGGATACGCTCGCCCGGGCGCGGGATGCGGTGATGCGCGGCTTCCGCGCCGCCAAGTTCGGCTGGGCCGATTTCGGCGCCGGTGCGCTGGCGCGCGACGTCGACCAGCTCGCCGCCGCGCGGGAGGGGCTGGGCCCCGAGGCGCTGCTGCTGGTCGATGTCGGACAGATCTGGGTGGAGGATGTCGAGCGCGCCGCGCTGCGCCTGCCGGCGCTGGAGCGGTTCGGGGCGACCTGGCTGGAGGAACCCTTCCTCGCCAGCGCCTATGAGGCCTATGGCGCGCTCAGCCCCCGCAGCGCGAAGGTGAAGCTCGCCGGCGGCGAGGGGGCGCATAATTTCCACATGGCGCGGCACCTCATCGACTATGGCGGCATCGGCTATGTGCAGATCGATTGCGGGCGCATCGGCGGCATCGGCCCGGCCAAGCGCGTGGCCGACTATGCGGCGCCGCGCGGGGTCACCTATGTGAACCACACCTTCACCTCGCATCTCGCGCTTTCCGCGTCGCTCCAGCCCTATGCGGGGCTGGAGGCGCACCGGATCTGCGAATATCCGGCCGCGCCGCGCGCGCTCTGCGTCGAGATGACGAGCAACCACCTGCACCCGGACGCGAATGGTGCGATCATGCTGGGCGAGGCGCCCGGCCTCGGCATCGGGATCGACCTCGCGGCGGTCCGGCGTTACCTCGTCGATACGGAGATCAAGGTCGGTGGACAGACCCTCTACGCCACGCCGGCGCCCTGAGCCGGAGACGGCGGAGCCTTCGGAGGGAGCCGGCGAGCCGCGCGCGCCGCGTCGCTCGGGCTATCGCATCAGCGGCGTGCAGGGCGGCATCATCACCGAGCTCGGCCGCGCCATCGTCTCCGGCCGTTTCGCCCCGGGCGAGCTGCTGCCGCGCGAGCCGGCGCTGATCGCCGAGTTCGCCGCCAGCCGCCCCTCGCTGCGCGAGGCGCTGAAGGTGCTCGCCGCCAAGGGGCTGATCGAGATGCGCCAGAAGGTCGGCACGCGGGTGCGCCCGCGCGACCTGTGGAACATGTTCGACAGCGACGTGCTGGCCTGGCATTTCGGCGATGGCCCGTCCGCCGGCCCCCAGCGCGACGCCATGCTGCGCGACCTGATCGAGCTTCGGCAGGTGATCGAGCCCTCGGCGGCGCGCTTCGCCGCGGGGCGTGCCTCGATGGAGGACCTGCGGCGCCTGCGCCAGGGCCTGGAGGCGATGGAGGCGGCGGTGGGCGACCTGTCCGCCTATGCCCGCGCCGACGTCGAGTTCCACATGGCAGTGTTCGCCGCCGCGCACAACGCGCTGCTCGCCTCCTTCGCCCATCTGGTGGCGGACTTCCTTCAGCTCAGCTTCTCCATCCAGCAGCAGGCGCTGAACGAGGCCGACAACCGCATCGAGGACGACGTGCGCCAGCACCGGCTGGTGTTCGACGCCATCAACCGCGGCGATGGCGAGGCGGCGGCGCTCGCCATGCGCGACGTGATCCTGAACGGCAAGAATTCGCTCCTCGCGGCGCTGGAATGATTCGCGTCGGCCCGCTTCCATCGGGAGGCGAGCCGGCAGGAGGCTGTGTGCCCGATATGGGCGTGATCGAGGCCGGCGAATTGTCGCCACCGCGGTTGGGGGTGCCGGGAGATGAGGCTGGTCCCTTGGCGCGCCGGGCGACACCCGCCGCGCGGGTGAATTTGCTCGATCATCGCGGTGGTGCGCACGGTTGCCGGCGGCACCAGGCGGGGAGCTGTTCAAGCCCGCCTTGGGGGGCAGCGAGCAACGCTGACGTCCGGGGCTGCCGGCGCCATCACAGCAGGGTCGCTTCAAGGTGTCTCTAGGCGAGGTTTCAGCTCGATCCGGCGCCAAACCTGTTCCCGCTGCCGCACGCGCGGGGTGGTCGTCACGATGGCGGGGATTGGTTGGGATCGAGATCCTGCGAACGTCTGCGAGACGATCGTTCAGGAATGGCGCGCCCGAAAGGATTCGAACCTCTGACCCCCAGATTCGTAGTCTGGTGCTCTATCCAGCTGAGCTACGGGCGCCCTGCCCATCGCGAGGTATGGGCAAATCCCGCCGCCGGAAAGTGCCGTGCGGCGAGGGCCCGTCAGCTACCCCGTTTCGCCGAGCAATGCAACATCCCTGATACAGCTCCCTGTGCACAGCTCGTCGCGATGCCGGCCGGCACGCGCCCGCACGGCCCCGGCCGCACCGCCTCCGAAGGCCGGATCGGGAGCGCGGCTAGCGCAGTTCGAAGGGCAGGTTGGCGGTCGCGCCTGCGCCGCGGCCGTCGCGTAGCTCGACGAAAATCCGGTAGTGGCCGGGCGGCAGCGGGCTGATCGTCGCGCCGTCGAGGCCGCCGGCCTGTATCGCCTTGGGAAAGGCGGGCGGAACGGCTTCCGCGTCGCCGCCTATGCCCCGCGCGGTGCTCTCGGCCATCACGCTCCAGGTGGCGGTGAGCGGGTCGCCATCCGGGTCTACGGCGTTCAACCGCACGCTTCCCGGCGCGTCGGCCGGCCAGGAGGCGAAGGGCGCGCTCGGATCGCCGGCGACGCGCAGCCAGGCGATGCGGGGCGCGTGGTTGCCGCCCGGCGTCTGCCCGCCCCAGGCGCCTGCCATCGCTTCGGAGGCTTCGAGCCATTCCCCGCCGGCGAGCCGCAGGCTGTGCCAGCTCGGCGTCACCTCCTGCTTCTGGCCCCACAGGAACAGGATGGTGCCGGCCTCCTGCTCGCCGAGCGCCTTGAGATAGCGGCGGATCTGGATCGCCTTCTGGGTCGAGCTCGGTTCGAAGGGCGCGCCCCAGGGCGTGGTGGCGGCCTGCCACTGGCCGAGCGCGCCGAGCTCGGTGATGACGATCGGCCCCGTCCAGCCCTGGTCACGGGCGCGGGCCGGCGCGGTGTAGAGCGCGTCGCCATAGGAGTTGAGGCCGAGCACGTCGATGCTCGGCGCCTGCGCACGCAGCCGCGCGACCTTGTCGGTGCCGGTCTCGGCGAGCACGGCCATGGTCGGGTGGGCGGGGTCGGCGCGCTTCACCATGGCGGCGATCTGCTCGATCGCCGGCCAGACGGCGCCATCCCCACCCGCCGGCAGGTCGACCTCCACCTCGTTGCCGATGCCCCACATGAGAAGGGCGGGGTGGTCCTGGTACCGCTCAACTGTGGCGCGGAACTCGTCGAGCTGGCGGGCGACGAAGGCGGGGTCGCCATAGTCCGCACCATTGCGCGGCTGGCCGACCCACAAGCCGACGATGACCTTGAGCCCGGCCGCCTCGGCGGCGTCGAGCACCGGGCCGGGATCGCCGCCATAGGTGCGCACGGTGGTGGCGCCGAGCGCCGCGAGTTCGCCGAGCGGCCCGTCGCCCGTCGCCCCGCGCACGGCGAAGGGCTTGCCGTCGACGAAGATCCGCTCGCCCGCCACCGTCACCTCATGCGCCGTTGCGGATTTTGCGGCCTCGGCAGTTTGGGCTTCGGCCGCGCTGGCGGCGGTCATGGGCGGGGCGAGAGGAGCGGCGAGCAAGGCCATGAGCGCGAAGGCCGTAGCGCGGGCGATCCGTGCCCGGCGGGTGCCGTGGCGGCGCCTGGTTGCGCTCATCGTCTCAACCCTTCCGCTCAGCCATGCGAGCGCTGGGCGCGATGGGCCTCGAGGTCCACCGGCCGGTCGGGGATGCGGAGCTGGAAGGTGGCGCCGATGGTGCCGGGCACGAGCTGGATGTCGCCGCCATGCGCCTGCATCAGCTCGGCGGCGATGGCGAGGCCGAGCCCCGTGCCGCCGCGCCGGGCCGAGCCCTGGAACGGCTCGAACAGGTGCGCGCGGGCACGCTGGGGCACGCCGGGGCCGGTGTCGGCCACCTCGATCACCACGGTGCCGCCCTCGCGTCGCCCAGTGATGCGGATCTGGTCGCGCTTGGGGTCGTTGGGCGCGCGGGCGGACAGTGCCTCCATCGCGTTGCGGCAGAGATTGAGCAGGATGCGGAAGAGCTGGTCCGGGTCGGCATCTACCTTGAGCCCGTCCTCGATCGATTCGATCCAGCCGACGCCGTCCTCCTCGTTGGCGCCGAGGCCGAGCGTGTCGCGCACCTCGCCGATCAGCGCGGCGAGGGCGACCATGCGCCGCTGCGGCGTCGGCTCCACCGCCTTGCCGTAGGCGAGCGTGTGCTCGCAATAGGCGATCGCGCGGTCGAGCGCCGCTTCCAGCTTCGGGGTGAAGCGCTGGACCGCGGGGTCGTCGATGTCGGCGAGGCGGTCGGAGATGAGCTGCACCGAGGACAGCAGGTTGCGCAGGTCGTGGTTGATCTTCGACACGGCGAGCCCGAGCGCGGCGAGGTGGGTCTTCTGCTGCAGCGTGTCGGCGATCTGCTGCTGCATGGTGACGAATTCGCGCTCGGCCTGGCCGATCTCGTCCATGCGCTCCATCGGCTCCAGTTCCGGGCCCGGCAGCGAGGGGTTCTCACGGAATGCCACCATGCGCCGGGTCAGGCGGCGCATCGGCCGCACGAACATCCAGGCGAGGCCGAGATAGACAAGCGCGCCGGTGAGCGCGGTGACGATGAACGAGATCAGCAGCACGTTGCGGGTGAAGCGCAGCATCGCCTTGCGCAGCGGGGTCTCGTCGATGACGATTTCGACGAAGCCGCCGCCGCGCGGCGGCGTGCCGACTACGCGGATGGTGCGGCCATTATGGGCGAGCAGCGTGTCGACTGCGTCCGACACCGCCTGCCAGGCTCCGACATCGCGCAGGTCTGCATGGTGGTCGACTTCCGGCGGCATGTCGGTGGAAGCGAGCAGGCGCCGCGTGTCGTCGCGCTTCAACGCCACGGTGATGGCGCCGACGCTGCCCAGCAGCTCGCGCGTGAGCTGGGGCGGGATCATGCCCTCGGGCGCGGCGTCCAGCACCAGCGCGGCGGTGCGCGCCGCCGCCAGTCGGTCGGACAGCCAGTTGAGCCGGAAGGCTGAGACGGCGGGCACGATGATAAGCACTTCGGCCAGCATGACGAAGGCGAGGGTGAAGGCGAGTAGCTTGCCCGACAGGCCGAGATGGCGCGCAAAACCCTTGCCGCCCGGGTGCGGCGGCGCGTCCGCCCGGGTCTGCGCGAACCCGACCCCCGCCGGCCCTTCCGGGGCCGGCACGGCAGGTTCGTCCTCGATTTTCACGCGCCTGTTCATCGCACCTCGTGATCGTGGCGCCTCGCGATCGTGCCTTGCCGGTCGCCCGGCGCGAGTCGCCGCCGCGCGGGCCGGTTCGGCCATCCGACCCGAGGATTGCGGCAAGGCAAGGACGGTTTCCCCGTGTGGGGCTCCCTCTCGTCGCGGGTCGGGCCCGCCTGATATAGTACGCTCGGACGCGCGCGACAGATATCGCCGAGTTCATATGCACCTGCCGGCGCGATCCGAAGCGGCGCAGGCAAGCGGACAACCAGGGCCTTTCCGGGTTGCCGCAGCGTCGGGCGCGGTGGCGTGCCGCAGCCGGGCGCGAAGGCGTCCCGACGCGATTGACTTGCGGCGGCCGCGCCCCTATAAGCCGCCGCGAACCTTGGCTGCCCGGCGGTCGGGTCGTTCCCCTATTTGCGCTTCGGCACCGTGGCATAGCCCGCGGCCGGCCGGATACGGGGTAGATCCGAGCCGGAAGCCTGACCACCAAGCGGAGAATACACCGTGAAGCGCACCTACCAGCCGAGCAAGCTCGTGCGCGCCCGCCGGCACGGCTTTCGTGCGCGCATGGCGACCCGCAACGGCCGCAAGATCATCAATGCGCGCCGGAATCATGGCCGCAAGCGTCTGTCGGCCTGACGTCCGTCTTCGGCCCCATATGGCTGGGGCGCGCCGCCCTGCCGCCTGAGGATCGGCGCCCCCATGCACCGGCTCGTCAAGCGCAAGGATTTTCTGGCCGCAGCCGCGGGGCTGCGCGCCAATGCCGGGTCCCTGCTGTTGCAGGCCCGGGACCGCGCGGACGAAACGCCGCCGCGCATCGGTCTCACCGTTACCAAGAAGCAGGGCAACGCCGTGGAGCGTAATCGCATCCGGCGGCGCCTGCGTGCGGCCGTGCGCGATGTTCTGCCGCGTGCCGGGCGGACGGGTTTCGACTATGTGATCGTCGCCCGCCGTACCGCGCTTGCCGCGCCTTTCACCGATCTCATTAACGACATAGAGCGGGGCATCGCCCGCCTTCACTCAGGAAGCCGGCGCCGGCCACGGCCCGCGACGCCAGACATGGCGCCGCCGCCGATCCCGGCGTCGACGGAGAGAACTGCCCATGACCAGTGAAAACCGCAACATGATCATTGCCATCGTCCTGTCGATGGCAGTGCTGATCGCCTGGCAGTTCTTCTCCGGCATCCCGCAGATGGAAGCCCAGCGCCAGCAGCAGGCCCAGCAGACCGCGCAGCAGCCGGCGGCGGGCGGGCAGGGCGCCGCGACCGGGCAGGACACGGCCGGTGGCGCGCAGGCGCCCGGCGCCGCGGGCACCACGGCGCCGACCCCGGCCACCGCGCCGCCCAAGGCCATGACCCGCACCGAGGCGCTGGCCCTCGCCCCGCGCGTTCCCATCGAGACGCCGACCGTGGTCGGCTCGGTCAACCTCAAGGGCGGGCGCATCGACGACCTCTCGCTGAAGGACTATCGCGAGACGGTCGACCCCGACAGCCCGATCATCGTGCTGCTGTCGCCCACGGGCGCGCCCGATCCGTTCTACGCCGAGTTCGGCTGGGTCGCGGGTTCCGGCTCCACCGTGAAGCTGCCCGCCAGCGACACGGTGTGGACCGCTCCCGACGGCGCGAAGCTGACGCCAACCACCCCGCTGACACTGAGCTGGGACAATGGCGAGGGCCAGGTTTTCCACCGCACCATCTCGATCGACGAGCACTACATGTTCCACGTCGTCGATGCGGTGGAGAACAACGGCACCGCGGCGGTGACGCTGCATCCCTATGCGCTGGTCTCGCGCCACGGCACGCCGCACACGCTCGGCTACTACATCCTGCATGAAGGCCTGATCGGCGTGACCAGCGAGGGCGGGCTGCACGAGGTCAAGTACAAGGACATCGCCGAGAAGAAGAGCGAGACCTTCTCCTCGGTCGGCGGCTGGCTCGGCATCACCGACAAGTACTGGGCCGCTACCGTCATCCCCGGCACCGACGAGAAGGTGCAGGCACGCTTCTCCGCCGCCCAGACCGGTGCCGACCTGACCTACCAGACCGACTTCCTCGGCGAGCCGGTGACGATCGACCCCGGCCAGAACGTGCAGCGCGACGGGCGCCTGTTCGCCGGCGCCAAGGTGGTGCGCGTCGTCGACGGCTACCAGAAGCAGTACAACATCGACCGCTTCGAGCTGCTGATCGACTGGGGCTGGTTCTACTTCATCACCAAGCCCATGTTCACGGTGATCGACTGGATCTACCACGTCGTGGGCAATTTCGGCGTCGCCATCCTCATCGTGACGGTGCTGGTGAAGCTGATCTTCTTCCCGCTCGCCAACAAGAGCTACGCCTCGATGGCGAAGATGAAGGCGGTGCAGCCGGAGATCCAGGGCCTGCGCGAGCGCTACGGCGACGACAAGGTCAAGCTCCAGCAGGCGATGATGGAGATCTACAAGAAGGAGAAGATCAATCCGGTGGCGGGCTGCCTGCCCATCGTCATCCAGATCCCGGTCTTCTTCTCCCTGTACAAGGTGCTGTTCGTCACCATCGAAATGCGCCACGCGCCGTTCTTCGGCTGGATCAAGGACCTGTCCGCGCCCGATCCGACGACGGTGTTCAACCTGTTCGGCCTGATCCCCTGGGATCCCTCGACCGTGCCGGTGATCGGCCACTTCCTGATGCTCGGCGTGTGGCCGATCATCATGGGCTGCACCATGTGGGCGCAGATGAAGCTGAACCCGGCCCCGCCGGACCCGACCCAGAAGGCGATCTTCGACTGGATGCCGCTGATCTTCACCTTCATGCTGGCGCGCTTCGCCTCGGGCCTCGTCATCTACTGGGCGTGGAACAACACGCTCTCGGTGATCCAGCAGTCGATCATCATGCGCCGCAACGGCGTGAAGGTCGAACTGTGGGACAATCTGAAGAGCACCTTCGTCCGCAAGAAGAAGCGGACCGCCGGATAGGCGCGCGCCCGGCGCGCCGCCACGGCACCCACGGACCCGGCGGCGGGGACGGCCTGAGCGGCTGTCCCCGCCGCCTTTCATTCGGGCGGGCGAACCGCCCCGCCCCCGCGCCGTGCCCTGACGCCTTGCGCGGCGGCGCCGGCCAGCCGATAAGCGCAGCATGAGCGAGACCGAGATTTCCGACGACCTGATCGAGGCGGGGCGCAAGCTGTTCGCGCGCGAGTGGCAGTTCATCGCCGCCGCGCCCTCGATTCCGACCCTGCCGCCGATGCAGGGGATCGAGATCGCGCTCGCCGGGCGCTCCAATGTCGGCAAGTCGAGCCTCGTCAACGCGCTGACCGGGCGCAAGGCGCTGGCGCGCACCTCGGTGACGCCGGGACGCACGCAGGAGCTGATCTTCTTCCGCCTCGGCCCCGAGCTGACGCTCGTCGACATGCCCGGCTACGGCTTCGCCAAGGCGCCCAAGGACAAGGTCGACGCCTGGACGGCGCTGATCCATGCCTATCTGCGCGGGCGCGCCAACCTCGCCCGCGTCTTCGTACTGATCGATTCCCGCCACGGGCTGAAGCCGATCGACCGCGAGGTGCTGGACGGACTGGACAAGGCCGCGGTCTCCTACGCCGTCGTGCTGACCAAGGTGGACCAGCTCAAGCCGGCCGCGCTCGAGGCCCGCATTGCCGAGACCGAGGCGGCGCTGGCGCGCCGGCCGGCGGCGTTCCCGACCGTCTTCGTCACCTCCAGCCGCGAGGGCAGCGGCATCGCCGAGCTGCGCGCCGCCGTGGTGCGGCTGATGGCCGAGCGCGGGGTCGGCTGAGCCCTTCCGGATCGGTCGGCTTCCGAGCCGGCCTTGACCCGTGTCATGGTCCCCACGTCCTTTCTCCCCATAGTGACGCTTCGTCAGTATGAGGAGGACGTGATGGCGAAGATGAAGGCCGCGATTTTCGTCGACAAGGGACGGATCGTGCTCGACGAGAAGCCGATCCCCGATGTCGGCCCGCTCGATGCGCTGGTGAAGATCACCACCACCACCATTTGCGGCACCGACGTGCACATCCTCAAGGGTGAGTACCCGGTGGAGAAGGGCCTCACCATCGGCCACGAGCCGGTCGGCGTCATCGAGAAGCTCGGCTCTGCCGTGACCGGCTACTGGGAAGGCCAGCGGGTCATCGCCGGCGCCATCACCCCGAGCGCCCATTCCTATGCCTGCCTGTGCGGCTGCGGCTCGCAGGACGGGCCGGGCACCAAGCATGGCTTCAAGGCCATGGGCGGTTGGAAGTTCGGCAACACCATCGACGGTGCGCAGGCCGACTACATACTGGTGCCCGACGCCCTCGCCAATCTCGCCCCCGTGCCCGACCACCTCACCGACGAGGAGGTGCTGATGTGCCCGGACATCATGTCCACCGGCTTCTCCGGCGCGGAGAGCGGGGCGGTTCGCATCGGCGACCATGTGGCGGTGTTCGCGCTCGGCCCGATCGGCCTGTGCGCGGTGGCCGGGGCGAAGCTGAAGGGCGCGACCCGGATCATCGGCGTCGACACGGTGCCCGAGCGCCTCGCCATCGCCCGCCAGCTCGGCTGTTCTGACGTGGTCGACTTCAAGGCCGGCGACCCGGTCGAGCAGATCATGGCGCTGACCGACGGGCGCGGCGTCGACGTCGCCATCGAGGCGCTGGGCACGCAGAACACGTTCGAATCGGCGCTTAAGGTGCTGCGCCCGGGCGGCACGCTGTCCTCGCTCGGCGTCTACTCGTCGGACCTCACCATCCCGCTCGGCGCCTTCTCGGCCGGGCTCGGCGACAACAGGATCGTCACCACGCTCTGCCCCGGCGGCAAGGAACGCATGCGCCGGCTGATCGACGTCATCGCCTCCGGCCGGGTCGATCTGAAGCCGCTGGTGACGCACCGCTTCAAGCTCGACGACATCGAGGCGGCCTATGAGCTGTTCTCGCACCAGCGCGACGGGGTGCTGAAGGTGGCGATCACGCCCTGAGGGCGGAAAAGCCGGCCTAGCCCGCGCAGGGGCTCAGACGTCGTTCGCCGAGCTCAGCCGTTCGGCCGGGATATAGCCGGCCTTCTGGCGCATGCGCAGGCCCGGCCCGCCGCCCGAGCTCGCCTCGCCGGCCTCGAGAAAGTCGATGTCGGCCTCCTCGAAGGCGCGGCGCAGGCGCTCCGCCTCACCAGGATCGGCATCGCCCGCGCGCTCGCGGCCCTGCTCGAACGCCTCGAGCCAGTCGGCGGTCACATGGGCGCGCGCGGCGAGGTCCTCGAGGCTCCAGTTGAGCACGGCCCGCGCCGCCCGGCATTGCGACGGCGCGAGGGCGAGGTTTGCGGGCAGGGCGGTGTCGTCCATCACGGTCGTTCCTCGGCGGGCGTCTCTCGACCGCCTCGTCCCGGCGGCCGTCCTCGGGGCGGTCGCGCCCGCACCGTGCGGGCGTGATCCTCTTCAATTAGGGTGGATGTCCCGCCGCGCCAAGGCAAGCGGCCTCGTCAAAGCAGTCCCCACGCTCCGTCCCGTGCCGGAATCCGCCTTCGGGCGGCGCGCGAGGGCCCGGCGTCAGGCGGCGTCGGTCGCCTGCTCGCCGGTGAGGATGGCGTAGATGGTGGCGGCATCGCGCGAGGCGCGTAGCTTCTTCGCCACTTCCGGATCGCGCAGCAGCCGGGCGATGCGCGCCAGCGCCTTGAGATGGTCGGCGCCCGCCGCCTCGGGGGCGAGCAGCAGGAATATGAGGTCGACCGGCTCGCCGTCGAGCGCCTCGAAATCGATCGGCTTCTCCAGCCGGGCGAACATGCCGAACAGCCGGTCCATCTTGGCCAGCTTGCCGTGGGGAATGGCGATGCCGCTCCCCACGCCGGTGGAGCCGAGCCGCTCGCGCTGGTTCAGCGTCTCGAAGATCTCCCGCTCGTCCCGCTGAAGGATCCCGGCGGCGTGGGCCGCCAGGTCCTGGAGCGCCTGCTTCTTGCTCGCAACCCGCAAGGCCGGAAAGACGGCAGACACCGCCAGAATGTCGTTCAGCGCCATGGGAGAATCCGGATCGTGACGGACCGCGGCGCGCGCGCGGCCCTGGCCGCGGAGGCGCGCCGGTCGGCTGGGTGGCAGGTCAATGCACGTCATCCGCCTTGGCGTGGGCCGGCGGATCGACCCAGCCGACGTGACCGTCGGCACGGCGATACACCACATTGATCCGGCCATGGCCGGCATGGCGGAACACCACCGCGCTGGCGCCGGAGAAATCGAGCTCGAGCACCGCGTCGCTGACCGAGAGCTGCGGCAGGTCGGCATTCGCCTCGCACACAACGGTCGGGCTCCACCCGCTGAGGTCCATCTCCTCGGCCTCGTCATGGTCGGGAACGGACAGCACGGTGAGCGGCATGATCTCCGCCGGCAGCGGCGCCTCCTCGCCATTCACGGCGCGGCGCTTCACGCGGCTCTTGTAGCGGCGCAGGCGCGATTCGATGCGCCCCACTGCCGCGTCGGCGCTGGAATAGGGGTCCTGCGCATCGGCATGGGCCTGCAGGATGGTGCCGCTGTCGAGATGCAGCGCGCAGTCCGAGCGATAGCCCGACCCTTCCCGCGCGACGGTCACGTGGCCCGACCAGCCGCCGTCGAAGTATTTGTCCATGGCTCCGGCGACGCGATCCGAGACCCGCTGTCTCAGCGCCTCACCCACATCAAGATTTTTCCCAGAAACCCGCAGCGGCATCGTGACTAGTTCCTCTGCTGGAGCTGGCGGCGGTGGATATGACCTAACGTAGCCTCCGCAGCCTGCCCGAACCCCCTACTTGCCCGGCCGGTGCTTGAAAGTGGTAGGAGCCGCGAGGGAAAGTGTCAACGAGGACGGTGGATAGCTGCCGCAAAACCTTGTGCGGCAAGGGCTTTCCTCAGCCTGCGGAAAGGGCCGCCTGCTTCTCCCGGCGCCGCTGCACCGAGGAAGGAATGCGCATCGCCTCGCGATACTTGGCGACGGTGCGCCGGGCGATGTCGATGCCGGCCTCGCGCAGCCGCTGCACCAGCGTGTCGTCGGAGAGCACGTCGTCCGGCGATTCCGCGTCGATCATCTGTTTGATGCGGAAGCGTACCGATTCGGCGGAATGCGCCTCCCCCCCATCCGAGGAGGATATCGAGGACGAAAAGAAGTACTTCATCTCGAAGATGCCGCGCGGCGTCGCCATGTACTTGTTGGAGGTGACGCGCGAAACGGTGGATTCGTGCATGCCGATCGCGTCCGCCACCATGCGCAGGTTCAGCGGCCGCAAATGCTGCACGCCGAGGGTGAGGAACGCGTCCTGCTGGCGCACGATCTCGGTCGCGACCTTGAGGATGGTGCGCGCGCGCTGGTCGAGCGAGCGGGTCAGCCAGGTCGCGGTCTGCATGCAGTCGGTCAGGAACGCCTTCTCGCGGTCGTTGCGCGTCGCCTTCTGCACCCGCGAGTAATAGGCCTGGTTCACCAGCACCCGCGGCAGCGTGTCGGAATTGAGCTCCACCAGCCAGTTGTCCGGCGTTCCGCGCACGAACACGTCCGGCACGATGGGCTGGATCACGCCGGAGCCGAAGGCGAGGCCGGGCTTCGGGTTGAGCCGGCGGATCTCGCCGACCATCTCCGCGAGGTCCTCGTCGTCGACGGCGCAGACCCGCTTCAGCATGGCGAATTCGCGCCGCGCCAGCAGTTCGAGATGGCCGAGCAGCGCCGCCATGGCGGGGTCGAAGCGGTTGCGCTCGCGCAATTGCAGGGCGAGGCATTCGGATAGCGAGCGGGCGCCGATGCCCGGCGGGTCGAAGGTCTGGATCGTCTCCAGCACCCGGTTCACCGTCTCGACCGGCGCGCCGAGCCGCTCGGCGACGCCCGAAATGTCGGCGGAGAGATAGCCGGCCTCGTCGATGAGGTCGATGATGTTGAGCCCGATCAGCCGCTCGGCGGGGTCGGTGATGGCGAGCGAGAGCTGGGCCTCGAGGTGCTCGGCGAGCGTCGTCTCCGCCGGCACGAAGGCTTCGAGGTTGTAGCCCTCGTCGTCGCGCCCGCCGGTGCCGACGCCCGCCCATTCGGAATAGGCCGGGCCTTCGCCCATGGGCGTGGGGGGGCTGGCCTGCTCGCGGCCGTTGTCGTCGGGATAGATATTGTCCAGCGTGGTGTCGAGCCGGTCCTCGATGGTGCTGCGGCTGGCGCCGAGCCGCTCCTCCAGCCAGTCGGTGACCTGGGAATCGCGCTCCGACCCCAGCCCGTCGGCGCGCCCGTCCGGGTCGTGCGGGTCGTGCGGGTCCTGGGAATCGTGCGCCTCGCGGCCTTCATGGCCTTCGTGACCATCATGCCCGTCATGGGCCGAATGCGGATCCGCGCCCTCCCGGTTGCCGCCGTCCTCGCCCCCGCCTTCGCCTTCCGCGCTGCGCTCGCCATTGGGCTCGACCTGACGTTCCAGCAGCGGGTTGCGCTCCAGTTCCGCCTCGACATAGGCGACGAGGTCGAGATTGGAGAGCTGCAGCAGCTTGATCGCCTGCATGAGCTGCGGCGTCATCACCAGCGACTGCGTCTGGCGGAACTCGAGGCGCGGGCTCAGCGGCATGAAACGCGTTCTCCGGAGGCGTCGAGCGGGGCGAAGGGCGCGGCGGGCGTCATCAGAGCCGGAACTCCTCGCCGAGATAGAGCCGGCGCACGTCCTCGCTGGCGACGATGTCGTCGGGCGAGCCTTCCATGAGCACGGTTCCGGAATGGATGATGTAGGCGCGGTCGATCAGGCCGAGAGTCTCGCGCACATTGTGGTCGGTGATCAGCACGCCGATGCCGCGCTGGGTGAGGTGGCGCACCAGCGTCTGGATGTCGCCCACCGCGATCGGGTCGATGCCGGCGAAGGGCTCGTCCAGCAGCATGAAGCTCGGGCGGGTGGCGAGGGCGCGGGCGATCTCCACACGTCGCCGCTCGCCGCCGGACAGCGCGATGGAGGGTGACTTGCGCACATGGGTGACGCGGAACTCTTCCAGCAGCGCGTCGAGCTCGCGCTCGCGCCGCTTGCGGTTCGGCTCCACCACCTCGAGCACCGCGCGGATATTGTCCTCGACCGAGAGGCCGCGGAAGATCGAGGCCTCCTGCGGCAGGTAGCCGACGCCGAGGCGGGCGCGGCGGTACATGGGCAGGTGGGTGACGTCGTGCCCGTCGAGCTCGATGCGCCCGGCATCGGCCTTAACGAGGCCGGTGATCATGTAGAAGATCGTTGTCTTGCCGGCGCCGTTCGGGCCGAGCAGGCCGACCGCCTCGCCGCTGCGCACATGCAGGCTCGCCTCGCGCACCACCTTGCGCCCGCCATAGCTCTTGGCGAGGACGACGGCGCTGAGCACGCCCCGGCCCGAGACCGGCTGCTCGATATGGGAGGTCAATGTGGCCTGCGGCGGCGGGTCCGGCGGATAGTCGGACGGGGCAAACCCGGGGGAATGCCCGTCACCTTCATATGCGGATTCCATGCCCGTCTCGGCAGGCGCTCCGCGCCGGCCGCCTGAGCCGAATCCACGCGACGCCTTTTCCGCCGACGATACGCTGCCAGCCGGCGACGACCTGCCGCCGCGGACTCCGAGTCCGGACAAAAATCCCACGCGCACCTCCGTGGTGTAACCCACTTACGAAGGTGATAGACGCTCCGCGCCGCGCTGGCAAATGCCAGATGCAAAAAGCGGGCCGAAAGTGGGTTGGCAGGGCTTCGAGGGGGCTTGGCGGCGCCCCTTCAGTCGGGCGGGGCGCGCCTTTTGCGGGGCCTCGGGTGCCCCTGCGGCACTCGAGCGGGCGCGGCGACCGGCGCACGCCGGATCAGGGCTTGGCGCCCGGCTTGCCCTGCTGCTTCATGCTGTTGGGCACGAGCAGGCTTTCCACGCGGCCGCCCTCGAAGCGCGAGGTGCCGGTGGTGAGGTCGACGGTGAGCTTCTTGCCGCGAATGACGTTCGGCCCCTGGCTCAGCACCACCGGGTTGCCGGTCAGGGTGATGGTGTTGGCGGCGGATTCGAACACGCCCTGGTCGCCGGTCGCGGTCTGCTCCTTGGTGGTGACCACGACCGAGCCGTTGATCTCCAGCCGCCGCACCGAGGAGGAGTTGATCGGGTTGCCGGAGGCCATCGCGCTGCTGCTGTCGCCGCCGCTGTCCTTGCCGCCATTCCCCGCCGCGCCGTTGCCGGGCGCGCCATTACCCTTGCCGTCGTAGAAAACGACCAGCTCCTTGCAGCGCATCGTCGTATCGCCCTGCCGGACCACGACATTGCCGCTGAACACCGCCTGCTTCTGCTGGTCGCGCACTTCGAGGCTGTTGGCGTCGATGCGGATCGGCTCGTCGCGGTTGGTGGCGAAGCCCTGCAGCGCGTTGGGCACGTTGTTGCTCACCTGCGCCTCTGCCGGCGCCACGGCGAGCATACCGAAGGCCGCGAGCAGGGCGAGGCCCGGCACGCACAGGCGGAGGGAACGGGTGAGGCCGGGGCACGGGAACGGGTTCATGAACCCATGTCTACCCGCGCCTGCGCGCGCATTCAATGTCGTCACGGCACCTGCCCCGCATCGGCGCCCCGCAGCCGGGGCGCGGCGCTGCCCTGGCCGCCCGGCGCGCCGCCCTTATCCGCACCCTTGCCATTTTTCGAAGCCTTGCCGTCGTCGGGCGGCGGCAGGCGGAAGTTGAGCTGCACATGGCCGGTGAGCAGGGCCCGGGAATCCTTCTGGGTCACTTCCATGCGATCGGCGGTCAGCTTGCCGTCGACATAGGTCAGTTCGACCGGATGGTCGGAGACCATGCGCCCGTCCTTGACGTCGATCGACGCTTCCTTGAGCGTGCCGGCATAGCCTGCGGAGGTGTCGAAGTGCACGCCGCCGCCGAGCTGGAGCTGCTCGGTCTTGGTGTCGTAGCGCCCGGTGCTGGCGGTGAGCTTCGCCCAGCCCTTGTCGGCGAGCTCGAGCTTCGCCTTGATCGTGTTGAGGTCGATCTGGTCGGGCTGGGTCAGGTCCTGCGTCGCCGATTCCGCCGAGACGTCGTAGCCGCGATTGTCCGAGGTGAAGCCGTGCAGGCGCGGCAGCTCCATCATCACCCGCGTGCCCGACATCGAGACCCGCCCGAGGTCGAAGGGGAGGTCGACGCCAAGCCGGAACGGGTTGAGGTAGTTCGCCGCCAGGATGGCGCCGAGCACGAGAAGAACGCCGGCCGGCAGCGCCCAGCGGAAGAAGCGAACGAATCCGCTATGGCGCCGTGCCGCGCGGAAATGGTTGGCGTCCCGGCGCACGGGGGCATGACGAGCCTTCGGGCCCGTCGCCGCCGCGCCATGGCGCACAGGAGGTTCCACGTGTCGGTTCATGCGTGTCGGCGAATCCCGGGCTCGGCCGACCCCCAGCGCGGCCGGATTGAAGATGGCGGCTTAACACGCTGCGCGCAAGATACTGCGGGCGCCATAGGCGCACCGAACGCGCCGTGCGGCCGGCCTTCTCGCGCGACAATGCGGCAGCCGTGAGGGCCCGGTGCGGCCGGGATCGGGAAGCCGATCAGGAATGCGAGAAGATGTCCTCTTCCGGCCAGCCCGCGAGGTCGAGCTTCGCCCGGGTCGGCAGGAACCCGAAGCAGGCCTCGGCCAGCCCGGTGCGGCCCTCGCGCTCCAGCATGGCGGCGAGCTTCACCTGCAGCGCATGCAGGTGCAGCACGTCCGAGGCGGCGTAGAGGAGCTGCGCGTCGGTCAGTTCCTCGGCCGCCCAGTCCGAGCTCTGCTGCTGCTTCGACAGGTCGATGCCGAGCAGCTCGCGGGTGATCTCCTTCAGCCCGTGCCGGTCGGTATAGGTGCGGGTCAGGCGCGAGGCGATCTTGGTGCACCAAACCGGCGTGACCGTCAGGTCGAAGGTCTTGCCGAGCACCGCGATGTCGAAGCGCGCGAAGTGGAACAGCTTCACGATCGCGGGATCGGTGAGCAGCGCCTCGAGATGGGGCGCGCTGCCCGGGCCCGCGCCAGCCGGGATCTGCACGATGTCGGCGGTGCCGTCGCCCGGCGAGAGCTGGACCACGCACAGCCGGTCGCGGTGCGGGTTGAGACCGAGCGTCTCCGTGTCGATGGCGACGAAGGGCGTGGTCTCGGCGCGGTAGCGGGAGAGATCGACCAGGTCGCCGCGGTGCAGGCGGATGCTCATCGGGAGGCCATTTCTTGAGAACGCGCGGCTCCTTAGCACCCGCCGGGGCGGCGGGGCAACCGGAACCGGGCCTGTGTCGTGGTCGGGCCGGGTCAGGCGAGCAGCGCCGCGGCGGCGAGGCCGGCGAACAGCAGCAGTCCAGCGTCGCGGTTCGAGCGGAACACGACGAGGCACAGCGCGGGGTCGTCGATGTCGAGGCGGCGGACCTGCCAGGCGAGGTGCAGCGCGAAGGCGGCAAGGCCGGCATAGGCGAGCGGTCCCGCCCCCGCCGCGACGAGCGCGGCCCCGATCAGCAGCGCCGCCCCGGCATAGAGGACGGCGAGCCACGGGCGGGTGGCGGAGCCCAGCAGCCGGGCCGAGGACTTCACGCCGACCTGCTCGTCATCCTCGCGGTCCTGATGGGCATAGATGGTGTCGTAGCCGACCACCCAGAGGATCGAACCCGCATAGAGCAGGAAGGCGGCCGGCGGCAGCGCCTCGATCAGGGCGGCGAAGCCCATCAGCGCGCCCCAGGAGAAGGCGAGCCCCAGCACCAGCTGGGGAATCCAGATCACCCGCTTCATCAGGGGGTAGATCGCCACCACGCCGAGCGAGGACAGCGCCGTGACGATGGCGAAGGGCGGCAGGCAGAGCAGGACGATGAGGCCGACCAGCGCCTGCAGGCCCAGGAATACGAAGGCGCCCAGCAGCCCGACCTGGCCCGAGGGCAGCGGGCGCAGGCGCGTGCGCTCCACCCGCCCGTCGATGTCGCGGTCGAGGATGTCGTTCCAGGTGCAGCCCGCCCCGCGCATCGCCACCGCGCCGATGGCGAACAGGAGCATCAGGCCAAGCGCCTGGACCGGGCGCGGCGCGCCCTCGCCGGCGCTGATGCCGGCCGCGAGCGCGGTCGACCACAGGCAGGGGATCAGCAGCAGCCAGCTTCCGATCGGGCGATCGGCGCGGGCGAGGCGGAGGAACGGGCGCAGGAACGCGGGCGCGCGCCGGTCCACCCAGGTGGTGGTGGCGTCGGCGGGCGCGGAGAGGGGCGCGTTCATCGCCGGGCGTCAGTGCAGGGCGTCGCCGACGAGCGTGTCGAACACGCCGCCCTTTTCCTGGCTGCCGGAGGGCAGGCCGCTGGAAAGGCCGAGGCCGGCCGACAGCGAGCCCTGCGGCGGCAGGCCCGGCGCGCCGCCGCCCTCGCTCTCGAGCTTGGCGACCTGGCATACCTTGTCGCGCACGCCGGAGACGCCGGAGGCGTTGGTCTTCAGCTCCTTCAGCGCCTCGTCGGGCACGTGGCACTTGGACTGGTTCTTGGTCAGGTAGGAGATGAATTTCTGCTGCGTCGACACGAAGTTGCGGAACATCGGGCACAGCTCGACCGGCGACGCCTTGCGCTTGGTGGCCTTCTGCAGCTCCTTGCCGCGGGTCTCGACCTCGCCGCGCAGCGTGTCGACCTGCGACTGGCATTCGGCGATGTTGGCGGCCTCGGCGGGGGAAGGGCCGTCGCCCGCACCCGGCGCGCCCATACCCGGTGCACCCATGCCTGGCGCTGCCATTCCCGGCGCGCTCATGCCCAGCCCGCCGGGCGCACCCATGCCGCCCATGCCGGTGCCCATCTCGGACTCCATCGGCGCCAGGCCCTGCGCACCGGTGCCGCCCGGCGCGATGCTGGTCGACACGTCGCCCGGAATGGTGGCGCTGGAGGATGGCGCGGCGCTCGACGAGGAGGAACCCGTGTCGCTCTGACCGCCCGCGGCGCCGATCCACTGCGCTCCGGCCGGATTGGCGAGGGTGAGACCGGCCAGCAGCACGCCGGCCGCGAGCGCGCTCGCTCCGGCACGCAGATGCGCCGTGCGTCTGGCGATGCGATCCGACTGCGACGATATCATGCTGTTTTCCGCCTCTTCAGCATTCTTGACCGAGGGTGATACAGAGGCATTAAAGATTGGGCAACATCGCGGCGAGTGCGCCGTTACGTCAATCTTTCCTATCGTCATTCCTTCGACACGGCCCCTGCCATGGCTCGCCCCGAGAACGACTCGCCCGACGAGCACTATGATTTCCGCGCCCAGCGCCTCTTCGTCACCGACGATCTCGGCCCGGACGCGGTCATCCGGCTCGATCGTGAACGCTCTCATTATGTCGGGGATGTGATCAGGCTCCCGGTCGGCGGACATATTCATCTGTTCAACGGCCGCGATGGCGAGTGGCGCGCGGTGCGCGAAGCCGGCGGACGGCGAGAGGCGGTGCTGCGTTGCGAGGCGCGGCTGCGCAGCCAGACCGCGCGGCCCGATCTCGATTACGTGTTCGCCCCGCTCAAGCACGCCCGGCTCGACTACATGGTGCAGAAGGCGGTCGAGATGGGCGCGGGCCGGCTGGTGCCGGTGATGACGCACCACACCCAGCCGAACCGGGTGAACACCGACCGCATGCGCGCCAACGCCATCGAGGCGGCCGAGCAGTGCGGCATCCTGGCCCCGCCGCCGGTGGAGGAGCCCGTGACGCTGACGCGCTGGCTCGCCGATCTGGCGCCCGGGCGCACGCTGGTGTTCTGCGACGAGGCCGCGCCCGAGGCCGATCCGCTCGCCGCGCTGCGAGCGGCGGTCGAGGGCCCGCTCGCCGTGCTGATCGGCCCGGAGGGTGGGTTCGACGAGGCCGAGCGGCGCCAGATCGCGCGCCGGCCCGGCACCATCGTGCTCTCGCTCGGCCCGCGCATCCTGCGCGCCGACACCGCCGCCGTGGCCGCGCTCGCCCTGGTCGAGGCCGCCCGGCAGGCGAGGGGCTGACCCGGGCGCTTTTTTTCCGAGGCCGTCGGAACCCGTCGCGCCGTTGCGCGTTATCTGGCGCCGCACCATGCGGAACGGTGTCTCGTGCGCGCTTGGTAAAGTTGAATTCTACGCGCGGGCCCGGTCCAGCCTAAATTTCTTATAATAAAACTATGTCGTGCGCGCGCTAAAACCCGGTCATATTCCGGTCTCACTTCTTCATCATCTAGCACACCACGCAGAGCGCCCTTGATTCTGTGCTGGCTAAACTTCACGCGCCAGGGGTGCGGGGGCAGTTGGCGGAGGGGATACCATGGCGGAAGACTACCGAATCGGGATCGAGGAGGAGTATTTCATCGTCGACGGCGAGACCAAGAGCGCCCTCAAGCGCATGCCGCCGGCCTTCCTTGAAAAGGCGCGCGAGGTGCTCGGCCCGCGCGTCATGGGCGAGCTCCCGCAGTCCCAGCTCGAGGTGATGTCGACGCCGCACGGGGAAGCCGCGGCGGCGCGGGCGGAGCTGCACGGGCTGCGCCGCACGCTGGGCGAGGTGGCCGGCGAGTTCGACCTCGCCTTCTTCGCCTCCGGCACCCACCCCACCGCCTCCTGGCAGAGCGGCAAGCGCGCCCCGACCCAGCGCAATGACGGGCTGATGCACGACCTGCAGATGCTGGGAGAGCGCAACATGCTGTGCGGGCTGCACGTGCATGTGGAGCTGCCGGACGCGGACCTGCGCATCGACGTGATGCGCCGCATCCTGCCCTACCTGCCGGTGTTCGTCGCCCTGTCGACCTCCTCGCCGTTCTGGGAATCGCGGCGCACCGGGCTGATGGGCTACCGCCTCGCCGCCTATGACGAGCTGCCGCGCACCGGCCTGCCGGAGCTGTTCGAGAGCGCGCGCGACTACCAGGCCTATGTCGACGCGCTGGTGGCGGCGCGGGCGATCCGCGATTCGAGCTACATCTGGTGGACGATCCGTCCCTCGCGCAAGAATCCGACGCTGGAGCTGCGCGCGCCGGACAGCTGCACGAGGGTGGAGGATTCGGTCGCCATCGCCGCGCTCTACCGCGCGCTGGTGCGCCATCTGGTGCGCCATCCCGAGGTCAATGCCGGCATCGACGCGGTCGACCGCGCCATCGCCTCGGAGAACAAGTGGCGCGCCCAGCGCTACGGCATCCACGGCAGTATCGTCGACCGCCATGCGCGCGAGGCGGTGCCCGTGGCTCAGGCGGTCGAATCACTGATCGACATGGTGAGCGAGGATGCGCGCGAGCTCGGCGGGACGGCCGAGCTGGAGCATCTGCGCACCATTCTGGGCGGCGGCACCAGCGCCGACATCCAGATCGCCGTCTACCAGGAGGCGGAGCACCGCACCGGCAACCGCAACGAGGCGTTGCGGGCGGTGAAGACCTGGCTGACGCACGCCTCGGTGCAGTAGCGGCATACGGGCACGGCGGCTCCCCGCAAAGGGCCGCCGCACGCCCATGAGGCCCGCGCGAGGTCTGCCTTAACGGAAGATGCGGTCGGCATTTACGGCGATTTGCGCGGCGGCGCGGCCTGTGTATGGTCTCGCGCCGCAGCAAGCCGGCCGGAGTTTTCTATGGCGCGAGACCAGATCGATACGCAGCCCGTCGAAAGCCGCGACGATCTCGTCGCGTGGCTGGAAGCGGGGTGCAAGGCGCCGCAGAAATTCCGCATCGGCACCGAGCACGAGAAGATTCCCTTCACGCTGAAGGGGCACGAGCCGGTGCCCTATGAGGGCGAGAACGGCATCCGCGCCCTGCTCGAGGGCATGCACGCGCTCAACGACTGGGAGCCGATCATGGAGGGCGAGACCATCATCGGTCTCGCCGACACGATCGGCGGCGGGGCGATCTCGCTGGAGCCGGGCGGGCAGTTCGAGCTTTCCGGCGCGCCGCTCGCCTCGATCCACGAGACCTGCGCCGAGGTGAACTCGCACCTCGTCCAGGTGCGCGAGGTGGCGACGCCGCTCGGCTTCGGCTTCCTCGGCCTCGGCATGAGCCCGAAATGGACGCTCGCCCAGACCCCGCGCATGCCCAAGGGCCGCTACAACATCATGACCGCCTACATGCCGAAGGTCGGCACGCACGGGCTCGACATGATGTACCGAACCTGCACGGTGCAGGTGAATCTCGACTTCTCCAGCGAAACCGACATGGTGAAGAAGCTGCGGGTCGGCCTCGCCTTGCAGCCGGTGGCGACCGCGCTGTTCGCCAACTCGCCCTTCACCGAGGGGCGGCCGAACGGCTTCCTCTCCTTCCGCTCGGAGATCTGGCGCGACACCGACAATGCACGCGCCGGCATGCTGCCCTTCGCCTTCGAGGAGGGGATGGGCTTCGAGCGTTACGTCGACTATGCGCTTGACGTGCCGATGTATTTCGTCAAGCGCGGCGATCGCTACATCGACGTCGCCGGCTCCTCCTTCCGCGACCTGCTGGCCGGACGTCACCCCGCTTTGCCGGGTGAGCGGGCGACGGTGTCGGACTGGGCGAACCACCTCTCCACCATCTTCCCCGAGGTGCGGCTCAAGCGCTTCCTCGAGATGCGCGGCGCCGATGGTGGGCCGTGGGCGAATCTCTGCGCCCTGCCGGCGCTGTGGACCGGCCTGCTCTATGACGGCGCGAGCCTCGACGCGGCCTGGGAGCTGGTGCGCGGCTGGAGCGCGGCCGAGCGGCAGGCGCTGCGCGATGATGTCCCTCGCCTAGCCTTCAAGGCGGAGATCGCCGGTCGCCCGGTGCTGGAGTTGGCGCGCGACGTGGTCGCCATCGCCCGCGAGGGCCTGAAGCGGCGCGACGTACGCGACAGCCAGGGCCGCGACGAGACCCGCTTCCTCGGCCCGCTGGAGGAGAGCCTCGAAGCCGGGCGCACGCCCGCCGAGGCGCTGCTCGAGCGCTATGAGACCGACTGGAACCGCTCGGTCGAGCCGATCTTCGACGAGTGCGCCTATTAGGCGATCCCGGACGGTCGCCGTCGCGCCTCACTCGGCGGCGATGGAGACCTCGGAGATGTTGTCGAGCCCCTGGATGATGTGATTGGCGAGCGCCTCGGCGAGCTGCGAGGATTCGTGCCGGTTGCGCAGCAGGCCGATGCGGCACGGCGCCAGCGCGGGGAAGCCCTCCGAGGGTCCGAGCACCCGCATGCCCGGGCGAAGGCCCGATTCCGGCAGCACCGATATGGCGAGGCCCGAGAGCACGGCCGCGGAGACCGCGGTGCTGTTCGACGAGGTGTAGAGGATGCGGAACGGCCGGGCATTGGCCTGCAGCATGGAGATCGCCTCCTGCCGCCAGTTGCAGTTCTGCCGGCCGAGCGCCAGCGGCACCGGGTCCTCCAGATGCACGGAATGGCGCATCGAGCCGACCCAGAGGAGCTGCTCGCGGCGGATGATCTCCGGCTCGCGATTGATCATCTCGCAATCGGTGACGATGGCGAGGTCGAGGTCGCCGGTGTCGATGCGGTCGACGAGGTCCGTCGACGGGTCGCACACCACGGTCAGCTCGACATTGGGATGGGTGGCGGAGAAGCGCGCCATGATCTCGGGCAGGTAGCGGTCGGCATAGTCGTCCGGCACGCCGAGGCGTACCCGGCCCGACAGCTCGGCGCTGGCGAGGCTCGCCATCGCCTCCATGTTGAGCTGCACGATGCGCCGGGCGTAGTCGAGCAGGCGGTCGCCCTCGTCGGTGAGGCGCGAGGCGCGCCCGTCGCGCGCGAAGATCGGCCGCCCGACCCGCTCCTCCAGCCGCTTCATCTGCATCGAGACCGCGGACTGGGTCTTGTGAACGACCTCGGACGCTTTCGTGAAACTGCCGGTTTCAGCGATAGCTATGAATGTTCTTAATTGATCAATATCGAGCAGCACGGACATGGCCGGCATCCTCCCGCGGTTCGTATCACTGGGAATGATAGGTCAAATCAGAAACATTCGCTAGTGTGATCAATGCCGCCGAGTCATAACGATTGTGCCGCGAACGGGTGGCGCTGATATCGGGTGGCTTCGGTCGCCGCCGATATCGATAAACCCACCGTCACCGCTGCGTGGCCGACAGACGGATGGAGGTATCGATGTCGTATATTGGCGAAGTCCGGAGAACGGCGTTCTCCTCGTTTGGTGCCGCGGCCAGCGCCGCGCTCGTCGTTGTCGCCTCGGGTACGGTCCAGTTTCTCAAGGCGTTCGGCCGGCGCCGTCTCATCGCCCAGCTCGGCGAGTTCGACGACCACATGCTGCGCGACATCGGCCTGACCCGCGCCGACCTGCGCGACGCCTCGTCGGGGCCGCTGTGGAAGGACCCCACCTCGGTGCTGGTGGTGCGTGCCGTCGAGCGGCGTGCGGGTCGCCGCCTGATCGCGCGCGAGACGCAGCGCGAGGCCGGCGTCAAAGGGCGTAACGATTACCTGGCCTGCGAGTGATCATGCCAGGCGGTCCCGATCGAATTACCGGCGGTATTGACCCCCTCATGCCGCCAACTTGAAGCCCGCTGGATCCTTCCGGCGGGCTTTTTTTATGCCTCGGTCCCGGGCGGGACGCGCGAATTTGCAACGGCGAAAGACCGTCCTTGCAGCGGCACGGATGCGTGGGCGTGCGATGCGGTCCATATGAGCACCGCCGGCGCGCGGCCGGCGGATCAGGTGGACCCACAGGCATCCGATGGCACAGCATCTCGAACTCGGGCTCGACACCTTCGGCGACGTCACCGCTGACAGCGAAGGACGCGCGCTCCCGCACGCGCAGGTGATCCGCAACCTGGTCGAGGAAGCGGTGCTGGCGGATGAGGCGGGCGTCGATTTCATCGGCGTGGGCGAGCACCATCGCGACGATTTCGCGGTCTCCGCGCCCGAGGTCGTGCTTGCGGGGATGGCCACCCGCACGAGCCGCATCCGGCTCGGCTCGGCGGTCACCGTGCTGTCCTCCGACGACCCGATCCGGGTCTACCAGCGCTTTTCCACCGTCGACGCGCTGTCGAACGGACGCGCCGAGGTGATCCTGGGGCGGGGATCCTTCACCGAATCCTTCCCGCTGTTCGGCTTCGACCTCAAGGACTATGAGGCGCTGTTCTCCGAGAAGCTCGACCTGTTCGCCGCGCTGCTGCGCGACAATGCGACCAAGGACGGCGTGAGCTGGCGCGGCGGCCTGCGCCCGCCGCTCGACCGTCAGCACGTGTTCCCGCCGGCCGAGAGCGGGACGCTGAAGACCTGGATCGGCGTCGGCGGCTCGCCCGAATCGGTGGTGCGCGCGGCGCGCTACGGGCTGCCGCTTATGCTCGCCATCATCGGCGGCAATCCGGGCCGCTTCGCGCCCTATGTCGACCTTTACCACAAGGCGATCGACCAGCTCGGCGGGACCGTGCAGCCGGTCGGCGTGCATTCGCACGGCTATGTGGCGGAGAGCGACGAGGCCGCGCGCGAGGAGTTCTACGCCGACTACAAGCGCATGCACGACCGCATCGGCGCCGAGCGCGGCTGGCCGCCCTATGGGCGCGACGCGTTCGAGCGCGAGATCTCGCACGGCTCGCTCTATCTCGGCGCGCCCGAGACGGTGGCGGCGAAGATCGCCCGGACCGCGAAGACGCTCGGCCTGTCGCGCTTCGACATGAAGTACAGCGCCGGCCCGCTCGGCCACGACAAGGCCATGCGCTGCATCGAGCTCTACGGGCGCAGGGTCATCCCGCTGGTGCGCGAGATGCTGGCGGAGGGCTGAGTGTTGGGTAGCGGAGGGCCGGAGACCCTCCGCCGCGCTCACACGTTCAGCAGCAGATATTCGCGCTCCCAGGGCGAGATGACCTGCATGAAGATGTCGAACTCCGCCTGCTTCACGGCGGTGTAGGTCTTCACGAAGGACGGGCCGAGCACCGTCGCGATCTCCTCGGAGTACTGCATCGCCGCCACCGCATCGAGCAGGCCGCGCGGCAGCTCGAAGTCGAGGAACTTGGCGTCGGCCTCCAGCGGCTCGGTCGGGCGCAGCCCCTCGATCATGCCGAGATAGCCGCAGGCAAGCGAGGCGGCCATGACGAGATAGGGGTTGGCGTCGGAGGAGGGCACCCGGTTCTCCACCCGCCGCGCCGCTGGCGGGGAGGGCGGCACGCGCAGGCCCGCCGTCCGGTTGTCATAGCCCCACTGGACGTTGATCGGCGCCATCGAATCGCGGGTGAGCCGGCGGTAGGAATTCACGTAGGGCGCGAAGATCGACATCACCGCCGGCATGTAGCGCTGCAGGCCGGCGATGAAGGAGAAGAATTCCGGCGTCGGGTCGCCCTTGGCGTCGGAGAAGATGTTCCGGCCGGTCTCGGCGTCGACGATCGACTGGTGGATGTGCATCGCCGAGCCGGGTTCCTCGGCGATCGGCTTGGCCATGAAGGTGGCGTAGATCTTGTGCGCCAGCGCCGCCTCGCGAATGGTGCGCTTGAACAGGAACACCTGGTCGGCGAGCATGATAGGGTCGCCGTGCAGCAGGTTGATCTCCATCTGCGCCGCGCCGTCCTCGTGGATCAGCGTGTCGATCTCGAGGCCCTGCGCCTCCGAATAGTCGTACATGTCCTCGAACAGGGCATCGAACTCGTTCACCGCCTGGATCGAATAGGACTGGCGGCCGATCTCCGGCCGGCCGGAGCGCCCGATCGGCGGCTTCAGCGGATAGTCGGCGTCGGTGTTGGGCTCGACGAGATAGAACTCGATCTCCGGCGCCACCACGGCCTTCCAGCCCTTGTGGGTGTAGAGGTCGACCACGCTCTTCAGCACCTGGCGCGGGGAAATCTCCACCGGACGCCCGTCGCGGTGATAGGCGTCGTGGATGATCTGCGCGGTCGGGTCCTGCGCCCACGGCACCGAGCACAGTGTGGTGAAGTCGGGCTGGATCACGAGATCGCTGTCCGCCACCACCGAATCGACCAGCCCCTCATAGGGCGGATAGTCGCCCGAGATGGTCTGCAGGAACACGGAGAGCGGCAGGTTCATCACCGGCCCGGAAAGGAATTTCGACGCCGGCATGATCTTGCCGCGACCGACGCCGGCAAGATCCGGCACCATGCACTCGATCTCGGTGATGCCGCGCGCGGCCATCCACGCCTTGGCTTCCTCCAGCGAGGTGACGCCGCGGATGGACTGAACCACGTCCTTTTCGGGACGCTTCTTCTTGGCCATGATAACTACCCTGATGCGCCTGTTGCGCCGCATGGAGGCAATCATGCCGCTGCGCGAGCCGTCAAGCGCTCGCCTCGTGCACATTTCCGGGCATGGTAAAATTGTTTGCATTGTGCCGTTGAGCCGCCGCGCGAACCCGGTTAGCGTCGGGTCAAGAGCCGGGCATCCGGCCGCGGGCAACGGGGCACAGCATGAGCACAGGCGTCGCCGAAAAGACGCAGAAGACCATCGGCGGCATTCGCCGCAAGTTCTCCCCCTGGACTGACCCGACGGCGGTTCCGCTCATCCGCTACGAGAACGTCACCAAGCGCTTCGGCGAGTTCACCGCCGTCGACAGCCTGTCACTCGACATCTACGAACGCGAATTCTTCGCGCTGCTCGGCCCGTCGGGCTGCGGCAAGACCACGCTGATGCGCATGCTGGCCGGCTTCGAGGAGCCGACCGAGGGCCGCATCACCCTCGCCGGCGAGGACCTCGTCGGCACCCCGCCCTACCGGCGGCCGGTCAACATGATGTTCCAGTCCTACGCGCTGTTCCCGCACATGAGCGTGTGGGACAACATCGCCTTCGGCCTGCGCCAGGACCGGGTCGAGAAGGGCGCCGTCGCCGCGCGGGTGGAGGAGATGCTCAAGCTGGTGAAGCTGGAGAGCTTCGCCAAGCGCAAGCCGCACCAGCTCTCCGGCGGCCAGCGCCAGCGCGTCGCCCTCGCCCGCTCGCTCGCCAAGCGCCCCAAGGTACTGCTGCTCGACGAGCCGCTCGGCGCGCTCGACAAGAAGCTGCGCGAGGAGACCCAGTTCGAGCTCATGGACATCCAGATGGAGCTCGGCATGACCTTCCTGATCGTGACCCACGATCAGGAGGAGGCGATGACCGTGGCCGACCGCATCGCCGTGATGAACCACGGCAAGCTGGTGCAGGTCGCCCCGCCGGCCGAGATCTACGAGCAGCCCAACTGCCGCTACGTGGCCGACTTCGTGGGCGATGTGAACATCCTCGACGCCCGGGTGGAGAGCGTCGACGCGGGCGGGCTGACCCTGCGCGCCGAGGCGGCGCCCGACATGCCGATGCGCATCAGCCAGGGCGGCGAGGCGAAGCCCGGCGACAGCGTCTCGCTCGCGGTCCGGCCGGAGAAGCTGCGCGTCGACCTCGAGCCGCCGGCCGACGCCAGCCTGAACTGCCTATCCGGCACGATCTGGGACATCGGCTATCTCGGCGACCTGTCAATCTACCATGTGGAGCTGCCCAACGGGGTGCGGGTGAAGGCGGCCAAGCCGAACCTCACCCGCATGGTCGAGCGGCCCATCACCTGGGACGACAAGGTCTATGTCTCCTTCACGCCGGATGCCGGCGTGGTGCTGACGCGCTAGGAGGCTCGGATGGCGGCAAAGGCGAAGGGGCGCTGGCTGGTCGTCGCCGTTCCCTATCTGTGGCTGCTGGCGCTGTTCTTGGTGCCGTTCCTGATCGTCTTCAAGATCAGCCTGTCCCAGGACGCGATCGCCCAGCCCCCCTATTTCCCGACCTTCGCCCTCTCCGAGGGCTGGGCGGCGATCAAGGAGAGCCTCGGCGAGCTCTCCTTCGAGAATTACGGCTATGTGCTGAGCTGGGACAACGAGTTCATCGAGGCCTATGGATCGAGCCTCGTGATTGCCGGCATCTCCACCGTGCTGCTGCTGCTCGTCGGCTACCCCATCGCCTACGCCATGGCGCGCTCGTCCAAGGCGCTGCGCCCGACGCTGCTGATGCTGGTGATCCTGCCGTTCTGGACCTCGTTCCTGATCCGAGTCTATGCGTGGATCGGCATCCTGTCGCCGGAGGGGCTGCTCAACCAGTTCCTCTTCTTTCTCGGCGTCATCGACCACCCGCTGGAGATCCTGGCGACCGACACCGCGGTCTATATCGGCATCGTCTATTCCTACCTGCCCTTCATGATCTTGCCGCTCTATTCGGCGCTGGAGAAGATGGACGACACGCTGCTCGAGGCGGCGGCCGATCTCGGCTGCACGCCCTTCGCCGCGTTCTGGAAGATCACCTGGCCGCTCTCCCTGCCCGGCGTGTTCGCCGGGTGCCTGCTGTGCTTCATCCCCGCGGTCGGCGAGTTCGTCATCCCCGACCTGCTCGGCGGCTCGGACACGCTGATGATCGGCAAGGTGCTGTGGACCGAGTTCTCGGTGAACCGCTCCTGGACCGTCTCCTCGGCGGTGGCGGTGCTTCTGCTGCTGGTGCTGGTGGTGCCCATCGTGCTCTACCAGAACGTCCAGCAGCGCGAGGTGGAGGGGCGCTGATGGACCGCAAGCTCTCCTGGTTCAACGTCACCTCGCTGGTGCTCGGCTTCGCCTTCCTGTACCTGCCGATCGTCCTCCTGGTGATCTACTCCTTCAACGCCTCGCGGCTGGTGACGGTGTGGGCCGGTTTCTCGACGCACTGGTACGGCGAATTGCTGCGCAACGAGCAGCTTCTCGACGCCGCCTGGGTGACGCTGCGCGTGGCCTTCATCACCGCCTGCGTCGCCACCGTGCTCGGCACCATGGCGGCGATCACCCTGACCCGCTACGGCCGCTTCTACGGCCGTACGCTGTTCTCCGGCATGATCTATGCCCCGCTGGTGATGCCGGACGTGATCACCGGCCTGTCGCTGCTGCTGCTGTTCGTGGCGGTGAACTTCGACCGCGGTTTCTGGACCATCACCCTCGCCCACATCACCTTCACCATGTGCTTCGTCTGCGTGGTGGTGCAGTCGCGCCTCGTCACCTTCGACCGCAGCCTCGAGGAGGCGGCGCTCGATCTCGGCTGCCCGCCGCTCAAGACCTTCTTCGTGGTCACGCTGCCGATCATCCTGCCGGCGGTGGTCTCGGGCTGGATGCTGGCCTTCACCCTGTCGCTGGACGATCTGGTCATCGCGAGCTTCACCACCGGCCCCGGTGCGACCACGCTGCCGATGCGGATCTATTCGCAGGTGCGCCTCGGCGTGACGCCGGAGATCAACGCGGTCTGCACCATCCTCATCGGCATCGTGACGGTGGTCGTCATCGGCGCCTCGATCATCACCAAACGTCAGGAAGTCGAACGCCAGAAGGCCGAGCGGCTCGCCGCCGCCGGCTGATTGCCGCCACGATTTTGCGCGAAGGAACGACGGCGCCAAAATGCCCGTTGCAATCACCGAGCCGCGCTGTAAAAAAGACCAGCCTACCGCCTGTTCTCCTGCACGTCCGCCGTCAGACCAGACCGTCCCGCGAGCCTGAATCCATGAGCCTGTCCGACGTCTCGCCCGCACAGATCCCGCCGGCCGGACCCGTCTTCGGCAACGGCGAGGCCGCCCCGTCGACGGGGCGCTTCCGCCGCTTCCTGCGCGGCACCGGCTGGGGCCTCGGCGCGGCCGCGCTGCTGATCGGCGCCTATCTCATCGTCGAGCAGCTCGTCGGCAATTTCCACACCGTGATCCCCGGCGAGCTCTACCGCTCCGCCCAGATCAACGCGGACGAGCTCGAGGCGATCCAGAAGAAGTATGGCGTGCGCACGGTGATCAACCTGCGCGGCGCCTCCAAGGCGCCTTGGCACGTCGCCGAGATCGCCGAGAGCGAGCGGCTCGGCATCGAGCACATCGATTACGGCCTCTCGGCCGGCAAGGAGCTGACGCCGAAGCAGGTCGAGCAGCTCATCGCCATCATGCGCGACGCGCCGAAGCCGATCCTGGTGCATTGCAAGGGCGGGGCGGACCGCAGCGGCATCGCCTCCGCGCTCTATGTCGCCGCCATCGCCAAAGGCAGCGAGGAAGCGGCGGAATGGCAGCTCTCGCTGTTCTACGGCCATTTCCCCATCCCCTATTTCCCGGCCTGGGCGATGGACGAGACCTTCGAGCGCATCGAGCCCATGCTCGGCTATACCGGCTCCTGAGGGAGCCGCGCCCGTCCCAGGCGCTCAATTCTCCGGCGCTCAATTCTCCCGCATTCGATCTCCAGCGCCCGGCGCGAGCGTGTGCGGGCGCGTGCGGCGGCGCGAGGGTGTAGGCTAGGGCGGTTCGAATCGCCGCCGTCCCGACAACGCTTCTCCGGTCCGCCATGCCGCTGCGCCTTCTCCCTTCCGCCCTGGTCGACCGCATCGCCGCGGGCGAGGTGGTCGAGCGGCCGGCTGCGGCGCTGAAGGAGATCGTGGAGAACGCGATCGACGCCGGCGCGCGGCGGATCGAGATCGTCATCGATGGCGGCGGCCGGCGCCTGCTGCGCGTCACCGACGACGGCGCCGGCATGGATGCGGACGAGCTCGCCCTCGCCGTGGAGCGCCACGCCACCTCCAAGCTCGACGACGAAGACCTGCTGGCCATCGCCACGCTCGGCTTCCGCGGCGAGGCGCTGGCCTCGATCGGCGCGGTGGCGCGGCTCTCCATCGCCAGCCGCCCGGCGGGCAATGGCGAGGCGTACGAGATCCGCGTCGAGGGCGGGGTGAAGACGCCGGTGCGCCCGGCCGCGCTCGGCCCCGGCACGCGGGTCGAGGTGCGCGACCTGTTCTTCGCCACCCCGGCCCGGCTGAAATTCCTGAAGTCCGAGCGCGCCGAGACTATGGCGGCGGTCGACGCGGTGCGACGCCTCGCCCTGGCGCGGCCCGACATCGGTTTCACCCTCGTCACCGACGACAAGGTGCCGGCGACATGGCCCGCGCGCGGGCCGGACGCTGCGGGCCGACGCGCGCGCATCGCCGACGTGCTCGGCCATGAGGTGGCGCGCAACGCGCTCGACATAGAGGGCCTGCGCGAGGGGGCGCGGCTCACCGGCCTCGCCGGCCTGCCGACCTATTCCAAGGCCAACTCGCTGTCGCAATACCTGTTCGTCAACGGGCGCCCGGTGCGCGACAAGGTGCTGATCGGCGCCATCCGCGCCGCCTATTCCGACCTGCTGCCGTCCGATCGCCATCCGGTCACCGTGCTGTTTCTCGATCTCGACCCGCGCGAGGTCGATGTGAACGTCCATCCGGCCAAGACCGAGCTGCGCTTCCGCGACCCCGGCCTCATCCGCGCGCTGATCGTGCGCACGCTGACCGATGCGCTCACCGCCGGCGTGCCGCGCACCGCTTCCACCGGCGCCGACCGTCTGGCCCAGCTCGCCCGCCCGGAAGGCTGGCGGCCGCAGGGCGCGCCCGACGGCCCGCGCGGCAGCTATGACTGGTCGCGGTCCTGGGCCGCCCCCGGGGACGGTGCCGTCCCGCCGGGCGGCGTGCGCGAGGCGCCGGCGCGGTTCGATTTCGGCTCGATCGCGGGCGAGGGCGCCATGGCGGGTGGCGTGGCGAGCCTCGCACTCGGCCTCGCTCTGGCGCCGTCGGCGGATGCGCGCGCCGATGCCGCCCCCGCCGCGCCCGACCTTCTGGAGCGCCCGCTCGGTGCGGCGCGGGCGCAGCTCCACGAGACCTACATCATCGCCCAGACGCGCGACGGCGTGGTCGTGGTCGACCAGCATGCCGCCCATGAGCGCATCGTCTATGAGCGGCTCAAGGCGGCGATGGAGCGCGACGGGCTGGCGCGCCAGATGCTGCTGGTGCCGCTGGTGGTCGAACTCGACCCTGCCGAGGCCGGGCGCCTCGCCGAGCGGGCCGAGGCGCTGGAGCGGTTCGGGCTGGTGATCGAGCCGTTCGGCCCGGGCGCGCTGCTGGTGCGCGAGGTGCCGGCGCTGCTGGGCGAGGCGGACATTCCCGCCCTGGTGCGCGAGCTCGCCGAGTACGCGGCCGAATGGGACGATGCGCTGCCGCTGGAGCGGCGCCTGCTGCACGTCGCCGCCACCATGGCGTGCCACGGCTCGGTGCGCGCCGGCCGCCGGCTTCGGGTGGAGGAGATGAACGCGCTGCTGCGCGAGATGGAGACCACCCCGAACGCGGGCCAGTGCAACCACGGCCGGCCGACCTTCATCACCCTGGCGCTGGCCGACATCGAGCGCCTGTTCGCGCGGCGCTGAGCTTTCCGCTAGATTGGCCGCGCAGGCAAGATTGACGAGCATGGCGTTCGACACTTCCCAGAGAACCGGCCACCCGGAAAGCTGGTACGCCGCGACGGCACATCCCATGCCCGCTTTTCCGCCGCTGGCGGGAACAGTGCGGGCGGATGTGTGCGTCATCGGCGGCGGCTATACCGGGCTTGCCGCCGCGCTCCACCTCGCCGAGGCCGGGCTGGACGTGGCGCTGCTCGAGGCGGCGAAGCTCGGCTCGGGCGCCTCGGGCCGCAATGGCGGGCAGATCCATAGCGGCCAGCGCCGCGACCAGGACTGGATCGAGGAGCATATGGGCCTCGACGACGCCCGCGCGCTCTGGCGCATGGCGGAGGAGGCGAAGGCGTTCCTCCACGCGCTGATCGCGCACCACGCCATCGAGTGCGACGTACGCCCGGGGCTCGTCGTCGCCGACCACAAGCCGGCCTATGTCACCCACAGCCACGCCTATGCGCGGAAGCTGAACGAGGTCTACGGTTACCCTTACGCCGCCCCGCTCTCGCGCGAGGAGCTGCGGGCGATGGTCGGCTCGGACGCCTATTATGGCGGCATGATCGACCATGGCGGCGGGCATCTCCACCCGCTCAATCTGGCGCTGGGCCTCGCTCGGGCGGCGCAGGGCGCGGGCGCGCGGCTGTTCGAGCATTCGCGCGCCCTGTCGATCCACGAGGGTGGGGCGAAGGTGCGCGTGTCCACCGCGAGCGGCGTGGTGGAGGCCGATTGGGTGCTGGAATGCGGCGACGGGCTGCAGGACGGGCTCGACCGCCGGGTCGACACCCACGTCATGCCGATCGCCAACTACATCGCCGCCACCGAGCCGCTGGGCGATCGGGCGCGGGAGATCATCGCCAATGACGCGGCCGTCGCCGACAGCCGCTTCGTCGTGAACTACTACCGGCTCAGCGCGGACGGAAGGCTGCTGTTCGGCGGCGGCGAGAGCTATACCCGACGGCTGCGCCCCGACCCCGGCGCCTTCGTGCGGCCGTATATGCTGAAGATATTCCCCCAGCTCGCCGATGCGCGCATCGACTATGGCTGGGGCGGCATTCTCGGGATCACCATGAGCCGCATGCCCTTCGTGCGCCGGCTCTCGCCGCGCGTCCTCGCCGCTGCCGGCTATTCGGGGCAGGGCGTAATGCTCGCGCCCTATTTCGGGCGGCTGCTGGCGGAGGCGATCCGCGGCCAGCTCGGCGAATTCGACCTGCTCGGCCGGCTGCCCGTGCCGCCCTTCCCCGGCGGCCCGCTCATGCGCTGGCCTCTGTTGGTCGCGGGCATGAGCTACTACGCGCTGCGCGACCGGCTCTAGCCATGTTCCCCGAGGTTCAGCACTGGGCGCAGGACGCACTTGGCTTCGTTCAGGCCCATGCGCACTGGACGCCCTATATCGCCTTCCTGCTCGCCTTCGGCGAGTCGCTGGCGGTGGTCTCGCTGTTCGTGCCGGCGACCGTCATCCTCATCGGCATGGGGCCGATCATCGAGGCGGGCGGCATCGCGTTGCTCCCGGTGTGGGCCGGGGCGGCCGCGGGTGCGGCGCTGGGCGACGCGGTGTCCTACTGGGTCGGCTTCCGGCTGAAGGGGCGGGCGCGCTACATCTGGCCGTTTAGCCGCCACCCGCAGATCCTGGTGCGCGGCGAACACTTCTTCCACCGCCATGGCAGCTGGAGCGTGTTCATCGGCCGCTTCTTCGGGCCGATCCGGGCGGTGATCCCGCTGGTGGCCGGCATGTTCGCTATGCCGCAGTTCGTGTTCCAGATGGCCAACATCGCCTCGGCGATGCTGTGGGCGTTCCTGCTGCTGGCTCCGGGCGCGGCGGCGGTGAAGTTCTGGACCGGGGGATAGGCGGGGAGCGCTATTCGGCCGCTTCCTTCGGCGGCTTGCCGTGCTTCTTCTCGCGTCGGGCCTTGGCCGGGATGACGAGATCGAACTCGGCGAGTTCTTTTTCGGTGGGCAGCGAGCTGTCAGGGTCCGCCTTGGCCGCCGCGATGATCTGCTCGTCCGTCAACGCGTCGACCTTCGACCAGTCGAAATCGCGTAGCAGCCGATCAGCTTCCATCGATGGCTTGTGCGAAGACACGTCTCTCGCTCCGATGCGCTCGTCTTACGGAGATCAGGCGCCGCCGACGCCCCCTCCACACGAAGACGCAGAGTATAACACGCCCGGCCAGCTCGGCCATGGCTTCGGTGCGCGGCTCGCCCAGCACAATCTTGGGAGATGCCCGTTCCAGCCGGGGGCGGCCATCGAATATGAACGTTCCAAAGGTGAGCGGCAAACCGTGCTTGGTCCGGTTCGCCGCGTCCTTGTCGTCGTCCCACTCGAAGTCGTCGGTCTCGCCCATCGATTCTCCAATGCGCCCCCGACAATGAAAATAGTCGACGCCGGAGCCGATAACCGAACGAAACCAACCGGCTCCCCGATCTCCCCATTTTCCACAGCCTAGCCGGCTGTGAACAACTGGGAATGGAACGCTACCCGCAAACGCACATGGCCGGGACGAGCCCGGCCATGACGTCGGCAGATGTAAGCCGATGAAGGCTCAGTTCTTCGTCTTGTCGACCAGCTTGTTGGCGCCGATCCACGGCATCATGCCGCGCAGCTTCTCGCCGACCTGCTCGATCTGGTGCGCGTCGTTCATGCGGCGGATGCCCTTGAAGCGGGCGGCGCCGGCGCGGTACTCCTGCATCCAGTCCGAGGTGAACTTGCCGGTCTGGATGTCGTTCAGGACGCGCTTCATCTCGGCCTTGGTCTCGGCGGTGATGATGCGCGGGCCGGAGACGTACTCGCCCCACTCGGCGGTGTTGGAGATCGAGTAGTTCATGTTGGCGATGCCGCCCTCATAGATGAGGTCGACGATCAGCTTCACCTCGTGCAGGCACTCGAAATAGGCCATCTCCGGAGCGTAGCCGGCTTCCACCAGCGTCTCGAAGCCGGCGCGGATCAGCTCCACGAGGCCGCCGCACAGCACCACCTGCTCGCCGAACAAGTCGGTCTCGCACTCTTCCTTGAAGGTGGTCTCGATGATGCCCGAGCGGCCGCCGCCCACGCCCGAGGCGTAGCTGAGGCCGAGGTCGAGCGCGTTGCCCGAGGCGTCCTGGTGCACGGCCACGAGGCAGGGCACGCCGCCGCCCTTCAGGTACTCGCCGCGCACGGTGTGGCCGGGGCCCTTGGGGGCGACCATCAGCACGTCGACCGACGCCTTCGGCTCGATCAGGCCGAAATGCACGTTGAGGCCGTGGGCGAAGGCGATCGCCGCGCCGTCGCGGATGTTGGGGGCGATCTCGTCGCGGTAGATGTCGGCCTGCAGCTCGTCCGGGGTGGCCATCATCATCAGATCGGCCCACTTGGCCGCCTCGGCGACGGTGAGCACCTTGAGCCCGTCGGCCTCGACCTTCTTGGCGGTGGCCGAGCCCGGCTTCAGGCCGATGGAGATCTCCTTGACGCCGGATTCCTTGAGGTTCAGCGCGTGGGCGCGGCCCTGGCTGCCATAGCCGATGATGGCGACCTTCTTGCCCTTGATGAGGTTCAGGTCGGCATCGCGATCGTAGTAAACGCGCATGGGTGTCTCCTGTGTCACGCGTTGATCTTGTCCCGGCCCGGCGCGGTGCGCCCGGTGCCGTAGAGGGAGAGGAACTGGTCGGTGGCGCGCGCGGCGTCGCGCTCGATCTCCTCGGCGCGGAGCGAGAGTGCGTCGCCCAGCAGCAGCCGGATCTGCACGTCGCGCCCGACGAGGCCGAGGAAGGTGCGGAAGGCGATCTCGGTGTCGTCGAACGCTACCAGCCCCGCCTCGCGGCCGGCTTCCAGCACCGGCTTGAGCCGCTCGCCGATGGCGAAGCGCCCGTTGGCGAGCATGATCGCGCCGAGATTGCCACCGCGCGCGCCGGTCTCGCCGATGGCGAAGCGGTTCAGCGCGATGGAGGTCGGGCTGGAGATGACGGCGAGCCAGTTGGCGGCGAAGCGGATCAGGCTGTCGCGCAGCGCCAGCGCGTCGAGCCGCGTGCGGTCATAATTGCCGGCGCGCACCTTGGAGGCCTGCCAGCGCACGGTGGCGGTCAGCAGCCCGTCCCGGTCGCCGAACCATTTGTAGAGGCTTTCCTTCGAGCAACTCGCCCGGCGCGCGACGGCGGTCATGGTGACGTCGCCGCCCCGCTCGACCATCAGCGCCAGCACGGCGTCGAGCACGGCGCGCTGGCGCGCCGTCAGCGTCTCGCCCGCTGTATCGGGATGGGTCATCAGTGCTGCCGTATCCGTACCGTACGTTACGGTTCTGCTATAGGAACGCCCGTGTCCGCGCAAGCCGGCATGGGGCGGGAATAAGGCGGGAGGGCAGGAAAGAGGCGGCGAACGGGCCGGCGCCCCGGTCCAAAGGACCGTCCGGCGCCGCCCCCGCCGCCGACTTCACATGGGCTCGGGACCGCGGCCGATCGCGGCGACGCCGGTGCGCGAGACCTCGACCAGGCCCAGCGGCTCAAGCAGCGAGACGAACTGGTCGATCTTGTCCGGCTTGCCGGTGATCTCGAACACGAAGCTCTCCAGCGTCGTGTCGACGGTGCGCGCGCGGAAGCTGTCGGCGATCAGCAGCGCCTCGCGCCTGAGCTCGCCCTTGCCGCGCACCTTGATGAGGGCGAGCTCGCGCTCCAGCGCCCGGCCCTCCACGGTGAGGTCAACCACCCGGTGCACCGGCACCAGCCGGTCGAGCTGGCTCTTGATCTGCTCGATGATCATCGGCGCGCCGGTGGTGACGACCGTGATGCGCGAGCGCCGGGAATCATGGCTCACCTCGGAGACGGTGAGGCTGTCGATGTTGTAGCCGCGGCCGGAGAACAGGCCGACGATGCGGGCGAGAACGCCCGGCTCGTTGTCGACCAGCAGGGAGAGGGTGTGGCGCTCGGCGGGTTCGCTGACGGGAGGCATGGCAAGCTACTCGAAGGGCTGGAATGGGTCGCGCGGTCTGCCTCTCCCCGGCGGGAAGAGGGACGGGTGAGGGATCTCCGGCGCCGCGCCCATCCCCTGCCGCTCGCGGGTGGAGCGGTGGGGGCGTCAGGCGCGGACGCCGGCCGTCGCCGGCCTCACACCAGCATCTTGCCTTCCTCGCTGATCGCGTCGTCCAGCGCCTCGGGATGATCAGGCAGGATCATCTCGTTGTGCGGCTTGCCCGAGGGGATCATCGGCAGGCAGTTCTCCTTCTGGTCGACGATGCAGTCGAACAGCACCGGCCCGTCGGTGTTGAGCATCTCCTGGATCGCGCCGTCGAGCTTGGCCGGGTCGGCGCAGCGTATGCCCTTGCCGCCATAGGCCTCGGCGAGCTTCACGAAGTCGGGCAGCGATTCCGAATAGGAGTGCGAGTAGCGCCCGCCATGCAGGAGGTCCTGCCACTGGCGCACCATGCCCATATACTCGTTGTTCAGCACGAAGATCTTGACCGGCAGGTTGAACTGCAGCGCGGTCGAGAGTTCCTGCAGGCACATCTGGATCGAGGCCTCGCCCGCGATGTCGATGACGAGGCTGCCGGGATGGGCCACCTGCACGCCGATCGCCGCCGGCAGGCCGTAGCCCATCGTGCCGAGGCCGCCCGAGGTCATCCAGCGGTTCGGCTCCTCGAAGTGGAAGTGCTGGGCCGCCCACATCTGGTGCTGGCCGACCTCGGTGGTGATGTAGACGTCCTTGTCCTTCACCGCGTTGTAGAGCGCCTTCACCGCCTGCTGCGGCTTGATGATGCGGTCGCCCGGCTGGAAGGACAGCGAGCGGCGCGCGCGCCAGCCGTCGATCTGGCGCCACCAGCCGGCCAGCGCCTGCCGGTCCGGTTCGGCCTTCATCGAGCACCACACGGTCAGTATGTCCTCGATCACATGCTTGACGTCGCCGATGATCGGGATGTCGATCTTGATGTTCTTGTTGATCGAGGAGGGGTCGATGTCGATGTGGATCTTGGTCGAGCCCGGCGAGAACGCGTCGACGCGGCCGGTGATGCGGTCGTCGAAGCGCGCGCCGACGCACACCATGACGTCGCAATCGTGCATCGCCATGTTGGCCTCGTAGGTGCCGTGCATGCCGAGCATGCCGAGCCACTGCCGGTCCGAGGCCGGATACGCGCCGAGGCCCATCAGCGTCGAGGTCACGGGATAGCCGGTGAGGCGCGCGAACTCGCGCAGCAGCCGGCTCGCCTCGGGCCCCGAATTGATGACGCCGCCGCCGGTGTAGAAGATCGGCCGCTTGGCGCCGGCCATCAGTTCCACCGCCTGGCGGATCTTCTCCGGATCGCCCTTCAGTCGCGGCTGGTAGGTGCGGTGCTGGATGTTCTCCGGCCCGACATACATGCCCTTGGCGAACTGGACGTCCTTCGGGATGTCGACCACGACCGGCCCCGGACGCCCGCTCTGGGCGACATAGAACGCCTCGTGCATGACGCGGGCGAGATCGTTCACGTCACGGACCAGGTAGTTGTGCTTGGTGCAGGGCCGGGTGATGCCGACCGTGTCGCATTCCTGGAACGCGTCGGAGCCGATGAGATGGGTCGGCACCTGGCCGGTGATGCACACGACCGGGATCGAATCCAGCAGCGCGTCGGTGAGGCCGGTCACCGCATTGGTGGCGCCTGGGCCGGAGGTGACGAGCACGACGCCGACCTTGCCCGAGGAGCGGGCATAGCCCTCGGCCATGTGCACCGCGCCCTGCTCGTGGCGCACGAGGACGTGGCGGACCTGGTTCTGGTGGAACATGGCGTCGTAGATCGGCAGCACGGCGCCGCCGGGATAGCCGAACATGTGTTCGACACCCTGATCGATCAGGGCCTGCATCACCATTTCGGCGCCGGTCATCTCGCGCATCATGGTCGTGTTCCTTATGACGTATCGGTCTCGTGGCGGATCGGAAGGGGTGGTCCAGAAAATCAAAAGGCCCCGTCAGGGGCCATTTTCGCGCGTCACCAATGGGCGGAGCGGCCGTCAGGCAAGCTCCGCGGCGACGCGCCGTCCTACGATAAGGATAACATTGTTGCGCATCCGGGCGCCCTTCCTTCGTAAAGTTGCGCGACCTGTACAGGGGCAAGGGGCGCGCGTCAAGCGTTCGACCAGTAAGCGCGCAGAATGGCGTCCAAACAAGCACTTTTCGTGACATTCGAACGCCGCTATACGCCATGCCATCGGTGGGAGAGCATTCATGACGCATATGCGGCTGGTGGTCGTCGGCGCCGGAGGGCGCATGGGGCGCGCCCTTATCCGCGCCATCGCTGAGGCGTCCGACCTGACGCTCGCCGGGGCCATCGAGCCACCGGGGAGCGAACTGATCGGCCGCGACGCGGGCGAGCTCGTCGGGCTGCCGGCGCTCGACGTGCGGGTCGGCACGGACGCGCTCGAGACCTTCGCCGCCGCCGACGGGGTGATCGACTTCACCGTCCCGGCCGCCAGCGTCGCCTTCGCCGCGCTCGCGGCCCAGGCGCGCATCGTCCATGTGATCGGCACGACCGGCTTTTCGCCCGAGGACGAGGAGAAGATCGCCGCTGCCGCCCGGCATGCCGCGATCGTGAAGTCTGGCAATATGAGTCTGGGCGTCAACCTGCTCGCCGCGCTGGTCCGGCGCGTCTCGCGCACGCTCGACGAGGATTACGACATCGAGATCGTCGAGATGCACCACAACCGCAAGATCGACGCGCCCTCGGGCACGGCGCTGCTGCTCGGGCAGGCGGTGGCGGAAGGGCGCGGCATCGACATCGGCACCCAAGGCGTCTTCGCCCGCCATGGCCACACCGGCCCGCGGCGCGCGGGCGACATCGGCTTCGCCACGCTGCGCGGCGGCACGGTGATCGGCGACCATACGGTGGTGTTCGCCGGCACCGGGGAGCGGATCGAGCTCGCCCACAAGGCCGAGAACCGGGAAATCTACACGCGCGGCGCGCTCGCCGCCGCCCGCTGGGCGCGCGGGCGCAAGCCCGGGCTCTACTCGATGGCCGACGTTCTCGGCCTGTCCGATTTCTGACCGATGGAGACCGATCCCATGTCCGAACGCCTTCTCGTCCTCGTCCGCCACGGCCAGAGCGAGTGGAACCTGAAGAACCTGTTCACGGGCTGGCGCGACCCCGACCTGACGCCGCTCGGCGTCGAGGAGGCGCACAAGGCGGGTCGTCGGCTCAAGGAGGAGGGCTACCAGTTCGACATCGCCTTCACCTCCAAGCTCTCGCGCGCGCAGAAGACGCTGGAGCTGGCGCTGGGCGACCTCGGCCAGAGCGGGCTCGCCACGGTCGAGGACCTCGCCCTCAACGAGCGCGACTATGGCGACCTGTCGGGCCTCAACAAGGACGACGCCCGGGCCAAGTGGGGCGAGGAGCAGGTGCATGTCTGGCGCCGCTCCTACGACGTGCCCCCGCCCGGCGGCGAGAGCCTGAAGGACACCATCGCCCGCACCCTACCCTACTACGTCACCGAGATTCTGCCCAAGGTTCTGCAGGGCCAGCGCACGCTGGTGGTGGCGCACGGCAACTCGCTGCGGGCGCTGATCATGGTGCTGGAGAAGCACACGCCCGAGACCATCATGAAGCGCGAGCTCGCCACCGGCGTGCCGGTGATCTACCGGCTGAAGCCGGATTCGACGGTCGAGAGCGTGATCGACCTCGCCGACTGATGCCGGCGCCCGGTTGATGAGCGCGGGGCTGGTCTATCTGCTGCTGCTGGTCGCGATCGCCGCCGAGGTGGTCGCGACGACGGCGCTGGCGCGCTCGGACGGCTTCGCCCGCCTGGTGCCGACGCTGGTCGCGCTGGTCGGCTACGCCATCGCCTTCTGGTGCCTGTCGATCGTGCTGCGCACCATGCCGACCGGCATCGTCTACGCCATCTGGTCGGGCTTCGGCATCGTGCTGATCGCGCTGGTGGCCTGGCTGTTCCAGGGCCAGAAGCTGGATATGCCGGCGATGCTCGGCCTCGGCCTCATCATCGCCGGCGTGCTGGTGGTGAACCTGTTCTCGAAATCGGTCACCCACTGAAGGGGGCGGCGGGGCTCAGGGCGCGCCCCACTCCTTGCAGAGCTGGCCTGCCTCCCAGCCGAGGATCGCCCGCTTGCGGGTGAGGCCCCAGTGATAGCCGGTGAGGTCGCCGCTCTTGCCGATGACACGGTGGCACGGAACGACGAAGGACATCGGGTTCTTGCCCACCGCCGCGCCGACCGCGCGGGCCGCCTTCGGCTTCTCGATCCGGTCGGCGATGGTCGAGTAGGTGGTCGCCTTGCCGAGCGGGATGCGCATCAGCGTCTCCCACACCCGCACCTCGAAATCGGTGCCAATGAACACGATCCGCAGCGGGTCGTCCGGATTCCAGGTGCTGCGGTCGAAGATGCGCGCCGCATAGGGTGCGGTGGCGTAGGGGTCCTCGATATAGGTCGCGTTCGGCCAGCGCCGGCGCATGTCGGCGAGCGCCTTATCCTCCTCGCCCTCGTCGGCGAAGGCGAGGCCGCACAGGCCGCGCGAGGTGGCCATGGCGAGCGCCGAGCCGAACTGCGAGGCGTGGAAGCCGTAGCGGATCACGAGGCCCGCGCCGCCGGTCTTCCATTCGCCGGGCGACATGGATTCGTGCACCACGAACAGGTCGTGCAGCCGGCCCGGACCGGAAAGGCCGAGCTCATAGGCGGCGTCGAGCACATTGTCCGATTCGGTCAGCACCCGCCGCGCGGCGTCCAGCGTCACCGCCTGAAGGAAGTCCTTCGGCGTGAGGCCGCACCAGCGGCGGAACAGGTCGGTCAGCGCGCGGGGGCTGACCCCTGCGGCGAGGGCGATCTCCTCCACTTCCGGCTGGTCCCGGAAGCGCAGGTTCACATATTCGACCGCACGCCGCACGATCTCGTAGTCTGCGGCGGCGATCTCCAGCGGATGGGCGGCATCAAGATTGGGCGCGAGCACGGGCAATCTCCTCCTGCTGGAACGAGAGAACCACGGCGTCCTACGCCGGGCCACCCGATTTCGACGGCGGCGGTCAGAGGGCGGAGCGTACCACACCGCGCTTGGCGGTGCTGAGGGCCGAGCCGAGCCCGTCCGCCAGTTCCTCGCGCTGCGCCGTATGCAGGAAGCCGCCGACCTCGACGCCGTCGCCGCGCGAGCGCAGCATCAGCCGCTGGAGGCCGTAATCCTCGATCGATTCCTTGTCGAGCCGGGTCCAGAGCGGGTTCATCCGCGCCTCGGCGGCGCGGCCGGCGGGATCGACCTTGAGCACGGTGATGAGGCTCGGCGTGACGGTGATCTCCTCGCGCGCCCGGGCGGAGCGGAAGTTCATCCGGAACGCCCACCAGATGGCGAGCACGTCGAGCCCGAACACGCCGAACACCGGCCAGGCACCCATCAGCAGGAAGGTGGTGCCGCACACGAAGCTGATCGCCGCCACAACCAGCATGACGATGAGGAAGCCGCGCTCGTCGAGCGAGCGGTAGGGTTCGAGCCGCGCCACGTAAAGCGTCGGCTCGGCGTCGCCGACATCGATTGGGGGCGGGGCGATCTTGGCAGCGCTCATGGACACACATTATAGGTCGAAAATGGCTGAAAAGGACAGGGATTCGGCGCCGCGCCGCCCGCGCGCCGGCATGGCGGCAAAGGCCGCGCCGGCCGGCAGGAGCCGCGTGGGCAAGGGTGGTGCGATCGAGGGGCGCGACGCGAAGAGTGCTGGCGCCAAGTCGTCAGCCGTCAAGCCTTCAGCGGCGGGAAAGGGCGGCACGGCCAAGAACACCGGCAAGGCCGGCCGCGCGTCGGCTTCCGCCAAGGCGGCGTTGGAGCAGCAGGCCACGGCCCGCCCGGCCCGGAAGCGTGCCGTCGCCAATGCCGCGGCGGCGGCGCTCGGCGGCGCCTTCCGCCCCTGGAGCGCGGCCGAGGTCGAGACCGCCTTCTCCCGCTTCGAGGCCGCCGATCCCGAGCCGAAGGGCGAGCTCGACTATGTCGACCCCTTCACCCTGCTGGTCGCCGTGGTGCTCTCCGCGCAGGCGACCGACGCCGGCGTGAACAAGGCGACGCGCGGCCTGTTCAAGGCGGCGCCGACGCCCGAGGCCATGGTGGCGCTGGGCGAGGAAGGGGTGGCACAGCATATCCGCACCCTCGGTCTCTATCGCGGCAAGGCGAAGAACGTGGTCGAACTCTCGCGCCGCCTCATCGCCGAGCATGGCGGCACCGTGCCGGCCGACCGCGCGGAGCTGGAGAAGCTGCCCGGCGTCGGGCGCAAGACGGCGAATGTCGTGCTCAACATCGCCTTCCACCAGCCGACCATCGCGGTCGACACCCACCTGTTCCGGGTCGCCAACCGCACCGGCCTCGCGCCCGGCAAGACGCCGCTGGAGGTGGAGATGGGGCTCGAGCGAGCGATTCCGGCGCGGTTCATGCTCCACGCCCATCACTGGCTCATCCTGCACGGGCGCTATGTCTGCAAGGCGCTGAAGCCGGACTGCCCGCGCTGCCTCATTTCGGACCTGTGCCGTTGGCCGGAGAAGACCCCCGCCTAGCGGCGGCGTAGGAGCGTGAGCGCGTCAGCCGCTTGTGCAGCCGCACCATGAAGATGGTGGCGAAGATCGGCGTGATGAGGTTGAGGATCGGCACGGAGACCACCAGGGCGATGATCATGCCGGCGGCGAAGACCGCGAGCCCATGGTGGCGCCGCACCAGCGCCGCCTCGTCCTCGGTGCGGAAGCGCAGCGCCGCGAGCTGGAAATATTCACGCCCAAGCAGGTAGCCGTTGGCGACGTAGAACACGACGATGTTGACGCCGGGCACCAGCAGGAGCAGCAGCGCCACCAGGTTGACCGCGAGGGTGAGCCCGAAGAACCGCAGGCTGAGCACCAGCGCGCGGCCGGCGGGCAGCGCGCGGCCGACCTGTATGTCGTTGAACTCGTTGGCCTCGACCTGCTCGGCCACCTCGTCGACGAACAGGCCGGCGATCAGCGAGGTCACCGGCGGCACCAGGAACACCGCGCCGGCGAAGATCCCGACCGCCGCCAGTATGTCCAGCGTGACGTTCGCCCAGTCCCATTGCAGGGAGACGAAATAGGTCAGGGCGTAATAGCTGCCGATGCCCAGTGCCACGAGAAGTCCGACCGCGAGGATGATCGACCGCCAGAGAAAACGCCGGTACTCGCGCGAGAAGGTCTGGACGAAGGATCTTACGGCATCCTGGAGCATGGACGATTCACCTGTGATGTCCTCAGGTAAACCCTCGCCGCGCCGGTCTCAAGCCTCCTCGGGAGGCGGCCCGGACGGCGGGCGCGGTCCGCCCCGCCGCGGGCGAATTCGGATTCTCCGCTTGCATTGCGTGAATCGCCCAGGGAGTCCTGATTCGTTCCGGCGTGAACAAAGAGTGATTCCGATCAAGGACTTGGCCGGGGCCGGGGGGCGCGGGCTTGGGGGCTGTGGCGCCGGCCTCAGAAGTGATAGGCGGCACTGATGAACACGCCGTGCTGGGTCACGTCGTAGACGAAGCCGCCATCCTCGTAGTCGGTGTAGATCGCGCGATAGCCGATCGCGGTGGAGAGGGAGTCGGTCCACATATAGCCGAGCGAGGCGAAGCCCTGCGCGGTCAGCTTGGAGGAGACACCGAAGCCGCCGACGTCGCCGAGCGCGTTGAAGAACCACTTGTCGTTGATCTTGTACTGCAGGAACAGGCCGACGGTGGGGTCGATCCAGTCCTGTGTGCCGCTGCTCGAGATCGCGAGCGGCACATAGGCGTTGGTGAAATTGAAGTCGCTGTCGAGGTGCTGGTAGCGGAAGCCGACCGTGCCGCTCAGCGTGGCGCCCTCGGGCAGGCCGACCGGCAGGGCGTAGCCGGCGAGGCCCTGCACGATGACCTGGGTGAGGCCGAGCCGCGCCGTGCTGCCGCCGAGCGGGCCGAAGGTCGCCTGCGAGGTGACGTCGGTATAGATGAGGTCGAACAGAAGGGTCCATTTGTCGTTCTGGGCCAGGAACGAGCCCATGAGGGCACCGTCGAGGTCCTCCAGCGCGTCCTTCGCCGATATGTCGACATTGGCGGGCGGCAGGCCGCGCACGCCGACATGCCCGTTGAGCCCGGTCAGCCAGCCATAGAATGTGAGCTGGTAGCGCCAGTCGGAGGAGGGAATCTCGACCGGCCCCGTGGCCACGGGCACCGAGGGCCCGAGGTCCGCCGCTGCGGCCGTCCGCGCGCTCCAGACGAGCGCGCCGCATGTGAGGGCGCCGCTGAGGACGGTGCCGCAGAGAAGACCAGCAACGATGCCGACGATGCGCATGGAAGCCCCCGTATGGCGCGCGCCTTCCCGCGGGCGCACGCATGACGCGAAATGATGGCGCAGGATCGCGCGGCCTGCTTTGCATTTTGCGTCACGCCCTGTCGGTTTACGTAACGCCATGCAGGTTTACGTTACCCCATGGCGGTCGCGTCCTGCGCCGCGCCGCTAGCGCCCTTCGAGCTGGGCGGCGAGGCGGGCGATGTCGGCATTGTCGGGCTGCAGCGCAGCGAGGCGCCGGGCGAGGCCGCGTGCCCGCTCGATGTCGCGGGTGCGGAGCGCCCGCCCGAGCGCGAGGCTGATGAGGCCGGGATCGTTGGGATGGCGCGCCAGCGCCCCGGCCACCACGCGCTGCGCCTGCGCCTGCTCTCCGCGCGATTGCAACGCGACCGCGTAGACATAGGCATAGCGCGGCGCGTCGGGCGCCAGCGCGCTCGCGCGGGCGAGTTCGGCGAGCGCCTCGTCGTAGCGCTTCTGCCGCACCAGGGCGAGGCCCAGCGCATGGTGCAGATCGGCCTCCTCGTGCAGGGCGAGGCCCTCGCGCAGCACGCGTTCGGCTTCCTCTTCGCGGTGCTGGGCCCGGTACAGGTCGGAAAGGTTCAGCCGGAGCGTCGAGGCAAGCGGATGAAGCGCCAGCCCCTGCTGCAGCTCCTTCTCCGCACCCGCGAGATCGCCCCGGCGCGAGAGGAAGAGGCCGAGATTGCCATGGCCCTCCGGCCGGTCGGCAGCGAGTTGCTGGGCCTCGACATAGGCGCGGAAGGCGGCTTCCAGCCGCGCCCGGTCGGCGGGATCGAGCGTCGCGGGGGCCTGGTCGGCGAGCAGGCTGGCCGCCTCCAGCCGGACGAGGGGGGAGGGATCGTCGAGCAGCCGGCCGGCGCGGCGCCAGCGCTGGTCGAGAGGAAGCCCGGCCTGAGCGCGCAGCGCCGCAACCCGCACCATCGGGTCGGGATCGGACAGCGCGCGCCGCGCCGCCTCGTCGCTGGCGACGGAGGGGAAGCGCTCGAGTTCGCCGATCGCCGTTGCCCGCACGATGCCCGGCACGGACGGCGTGCCGGCAAGCGCGATCAGCTCCTCGCGCGCCTCGGGCGCTCCGGCGCGGGCGTCGTGGAAGGCCGGGCCCCAGCTCTGGAAGCCCTTGCGCTCGGGTCCGTGCCAGCGCTCGATCGCTGCCGCGGCCCAGCTCGGCGGCTTGTCGGTGTGGCAGGCATTGCACGTGTTCGGCGTGCCCAGCGTCATCGAAAGGTCCGGGCGCGGGATGCGGAAGGAATGATCGTGCCGGCGGTCGATCACCATGTAGGTGCGCGCGGGCATGTGGCAGGCGATGCAGTCCGGCGCGTTCGGGCCGGGCGCGTGGCCGGTATGGGCCTCGGTATCGAAGCGCTCGGGCATGTGGCACTGGCCGCAGACCTGCGCCCCGGGCGCGCGCAGCTGCGCCGTATGGGGATCGTGACAGTCGGTGCAGGTCACGCCCTTCGCATACATGCGGCTCTGCTTGAAGGCGTGGTCGTTGAACACCTCGTCGAGATTCTGGCCGTCGGCCTCGAACAGCCCCTCTCCCAGCAGCACCGGCACATGCGTGTCGGTCAGCGGCTGGCCGGGTTGCCAGTTCTCCGAGAAGACGCCGCGCCGGGCATGGCAGCGCGCGCAGGTCTCGACCACGTCGCCGGCAGGACGCGAGACGCCATGGGCAGGGCTCCCGGTCGCGGGGTCGATCGTCCAGTCGGCGGGTAGGCGCACCGCGGCAACGCTCGCGAAGCCCTTGTTCGGCGTCGTCGCGTCGCTTGTGCCCTTTTCCCGCGCCTGCCTGGCCCAGGCGATGTGGCCTTCCGCGGCGCCGTGGCAGCTCTCGCAGCCGACGCTGATTTCCGAAAACGTCGTGTGGAACGTGTCGGTGGCGGCGTCGTAATTCTTGCGCAGCGCCGTGGAGTGGCACTCCGCGCACATGAAGTTCCAGTTCTGCTGCGGCCCGGTCCAGTGCAGCGGGTCGCCGGGCGCCGGCGGATCGTCGGCATAGAGGTGGAACCAGCGCTGCCCGCCCTCCGATTTCGGGCGCGTGTCATAGGCGAAGGGCAGCGCCTGCAGCCGCCCGTCGGGCATGGTGACCAGATATTGCTGCAGCGGATAAAGGCCGAAGGTGTGGGTGACGGTGAAGCGGGACGGCGTACCGTCCTTGCCTTCGATCTCGACCTCATAGCGCCCCCCGTCGCGGAAGAAGCGCGCGCTCGCGCCTTCCTTGCCCGCCCGCGCATCGTCGAAATCGCCGCGCACGGTCTCTGCCGTGGCGAGGCTCATGGCCTCGGCATGCTGGGAGGAGAGCCAGGCCTTCACTTCCGGGGCGTGGCAACCGGCACAGGCCGCCGAGCCGGCAAAGCCAGCCGGCGCGCCGGGGGTGAGCGCACCGATGCCGCCCGCCGCCAGCTCGGCGGAATCGGCCGCCGCGGGGGTGACGATCCCCGGCTCGCGCGCGAGCGGAAGCAGCAGGAGGACAAGCGCCGTCAACGCGCCGACCAGTATGGCGGCGAGCGGTGCCTTCAGTTCGTCCCTCGGTATCATGCACTCACATTCGAAGCGCGGCGCTCCCGACACGCCGCAACGGCAGCAGCTTATCCGCTTCGCGGCGGATTGCGAGATGGCGGGAGGAATGGAGGTGTGGGGGTGAGGTATGGAGATGGAGGTTCAGCCACCTCAGCGCGACGTCTCCCCGGTCGCCGCCTCGCCAGCAGGGAGCGCGCCGATGCGCCGTCCCGCATTGCGCCGCTCGATCTCCAGCGCCATGGCGGCGATGTCGCATTCGCCGTGGCCGTCCCGCGACAGGGCGTCGAACATCGCCCGCGAGAGGGTGGCGACCGGCAGGTCGAGTTCGGCGCGCGCGGCGAGGTCGGCGGCGGCGTTGAGGTCCTTCAGGAAGGTGCGGACATGGCCGCCGGGCTCGAAATGGCGCCCGATCATCCGCTCGCCATGCAGGCGCAGCACCTTGCTGTCGGCATAGCCGCCGAACAGCGCCTCACGTGCGCGCTCCACCGCGACCCCGGTCTGCGAGAACAGCAGCAGCGCCTCGGCGACCGCCGCCAGCGCCGCGCCGGAGATGATCTGGCTGCCGAGCTTGGTGATCTGGCCCGAGCCGGAGGGCCCGACATGGATGGCACGGCCGAGCCGGCTCAGCACCGGCTGCGCGCGCTCGAACCCGCGAGGCTCTCCGCCCACCATGATCGCCAGCGTTCCCTCGACGGCGCCGGGAGGGCCGCCCGACACCGGCGCGTCGAGATAGACGACGCCGTGCCCGGCGAGGCGCCGGGCGTTCTCGCGCGCGGCGTCGGGATGCAGCGAGGTGAGATCGACCACCACCGTGCCGGGGGCCAGCGCCTCGATCAGCGCGGGCGCGAACAGCACCTCCTCGATCGACGCCGCATGTTCGAGGATGATGCAGACGATTCCCGCGCCCTCGACTGCCGCGGCCGGGGTGGGCGCGATCGTGGCGCCGAGGGCTTCGAGCGGGCGGGCCTTCTCCAGCGTCCGGTTCCAGGCGGCGAGCGGCAGGCCGGCGGCGAGCAGGCGCTCGGCCATCGGTCGCCCCATCAGCCCGGTGCCAAGGAACCCGATACGCTCAGCCACGGCCGTCTCCCCTGTCGCTCGCGAGGCATTCCATCTTAGGGTGCACCAAAGACATGTCTAGACAGGTTTGGAAAAACCCTCTGGAATCGGGCATCGGACCGTGCCATGGCTAGATTTGCCCATGGATCGTCGTGGCCGAATCCCCGGGAACGGAGCGATGCGTCGCATGGCCGGGCTGGACGAAGGGCGACCGGCGGGCGGCTGGAAGGCAGGATGGACGGCGCAGTGACCATTTCCCTCGACCAGTTCCCGCAGGATCCGGCGCCGCTCTACGAGCGGGTCGAACGCTTCATTCTCGGGAAGATCGAGTCGGGCGAGTGGGGCGCCAGCCACCGGCTGCCGAGCGAGCCGGAATTCTCGCGCCTGCTCGGCATCTCGCGCATGACCATCAACCGGGCGATGCGCGAGCTGGCGCGCCGCAACGTGATCGACCGCATTCCCGGAGTCGGCACCTTCGTCGCCAGCGCCAAGCCGGCCTCGGCGGTGGTGGAGATTCACAACATCGCCGACCACATCCGCTCGCGCGGCGAGGTGCATTCGAGCCGCGTGATCGAGCTGCGCGCCGTGGTGCCCCCACGCGAGGTCAGCCTCGGCATGGCGACGCCGGAGAAGGCGAAGCTCTACCGCGCCCTCATCGTCCATGCGGCGAACGAGGTGCCGGTGCAGCTCGAGGACCGCTATGTGCTGCCCGCCTTCGCCCCCGACTTTCTGAAGCAGAATTACGAGACCGGCAGCACCACCGCCTATCTGTTCTCGATCACCCCGCCCACCGAGGCCGACCACCTGATCGAGGCAGTGGCCGGGCGGGAGGAATGGTGCGGGCATCTCGATATCGTGCCGGGCGAGCCGTGCCTCGTGGTCAAGCGCCGCACCTGGGTCGGGCCGACCGTCACCAACTACATGACCTTCGTCCATCCCGGCTCGCGCTACAGCCTCTCCGGCCGCACGACGACGCGGGACTGAAGCGGAAGCGCCGGGCGCTGCGCCGCGCGATGATCTAGACTTGTATAGATAGGGTGGCGACGCTTAAGCTCGCTCGCCTCTCGACAGCCCGCCGCAGGAGATTTCAGTGGCCGGATCCAAGCCGCTCGCCGGCATTCGCGTGCTCGATTTTTCCCGCGTCCTCGCCGGCCCGTTCTGCACCGCGCTGCTGGCCGATGTCGGCGCCGAGGTGATCAAGGTCGAGCCGCCGCAGGGCGACGACTACCGCCATATCGGCCCGTTCGTCGGCGGGGAGGGCGGGCTGTTCCTGCTGATGAACCGCAACAAGCGCTCGATGGCGCTCGACCTCAAGCAGGAGGCGGCGCGCGAGCTCGCCCATGAGCTGATCGCGAAGAGCGACGTGATCGTGGAGAATTTCCGCCCCGGCGTCGCCGACCGGCTCGGCATCGGCTTCGAGCAGGCCAAGGCGATCAACCCCGGCATCGTCTATCTCTCCATTTCCGGCTTCGGCCAGGAGGGCCCGCTCGCCAAGCGTCCCTCCTACGACATCGTCGCCCAGGCCATGGCCGGCATGATGAGCATGACCGGCGACCCCGACGGCCCGCCGACCCGGGTGGGCGACGCGCTCGGCGACCTCTCCTCCGGCCTTTACGGCGCCTGGGCGGTGGCGGTGGCGCTGGTCGGGCGGCTGCGCAGCGGCGAGGGGCGGCGGATCGACGTCGCCATGTTCGATTCCATCTTCTCGCTCCTGCCCACGCCGATGAGCCTCATGCTCTTCGCCGGCGCCAGCCCCACGCGCACCGGCAACCACCATGCGATCTCGACGCCCTTCGGCAGCTTCGCCGCGCGCGACGGGCAGGTCATCATCGCGGTGGCGAACAATGCGCTGTTCGCGCGCCTCGCCGCCGCCATGGGCCAGCCAGAGCTTGCGGACGATCCCCGCTTCGCCACCGACAGCAGCCGCACCGAGCATGCCGAGGTGCTGCGGCCGGCGGTCGAGGCATGGACGCGCGCGCGTTCGGTCGAGGAGGTGGTCGCGATCCTCGACCGGGAAGGCATCCCGGTCTCGCCAATCTGGTCGGTGGAGCAGGCGGCGGCGAGCGCGCATGTCACCTTCCGCCGGCTTTTCGCCGAGGTCGACCATCCGGCCGCCGGCACGATGCGGGTGATGGAGCAGCCGGTGCAGTTCTACGACGTGCCGCGCGGCGAGGTGGCGCCGGCGCCGCTGCTCGGCGAGCATACCGACGCGATCCTCGAGGAGGTGCTCGGCGTGCCGGCGGAGCGGCGCGAGGAATTGCGCCGGGCCGGGATCATCTAGCGGCCACGTAGCCGGCTATGATTTCCGGCGCCGCGCCCGCGCCTCGAGGAAGTCGGCCATCGCCGTGCGCTGCCCCGGCGTGCCGTAGAGCGGGGCGCCGATGCGCCCCTCGCGCCGTGTCGCCTCGCCGACATCGAGGGCGGGGGAGAGGCGCAGAGCCGCCTTCATCGCCGCCAGCGCCGGGGCGCTGAAGCCCGCGAGCTCGCGGGCCAGCGCGTCGAGACGGGCCTCGAACGCCTCTTCCGAGCAGACCTCGCTCACCAGCCCGGCCGCGAGGGCGCGCTCGGCCAGGATGATCTCGCCGGTGAGGCACATATGCGCCGCGCCGGGCGCCAGACGCTTCAGCCGCGTGATGCCGCCACCGCCGGGCAAAATGCCGAGCTTGATCTCCGGCAGGCCGAAGCGCGCATTCTCGCTGGCGAGGCGGATATCGGCGGCGAGCGCCAGCTCCAGCCCGCCGCCGAGGCACCAGCCCCGGATTCCGGCGATTACCGGCACCGGCAGCGCCGCCAGCCGGTCGTGGAAGTCGGCGATGCGGTCGGACAGCGCGACCGAGCCCGCCTCGTCGAGATCGATCAGCTCCTCGATGTCGGCCCCGGCGACGAAGGCCCGCTCGCCGGCGCCGCGCAGCACGATCACCCGTGTCTCCGGCGCGGCGGCGGCGCACTCGACCGCACCGGCGAGCTCGGCGCGCAGCGCGTTGTTCAGTGCGTTGAGATGGGCCGGCCGGTCGATCGCGATGCGCGCGATGCCGTCCTCGATCTCGAGTGTGATGCGCCCGCGCGAATCCGCCGCTTCCGCCATCGTTCGTCCCCTCCGCACGCCCGGCACATCCTTGCGTGCCATTGCGGCAGCGTCATTGCAGCCGTGCCTAAACTTTGACCTCGGCGGCATCTTCCGCCCCGTCGTCATCTATGTTTACCTGTATATACAGATCGGGCGGAGACGGAAACGGCTCGTGGGCGATGTCCTCTCGGGCGGCTTCCGGAAGCGGCGGAGTCTCGGGTGTACACCATCGACATCGACACCGGCGGCACCTTCACCGACGGCTATGTGGCGGGTCCCGACCGCAAGGTCGGCGTCAAGGTCGACACCACGCCCCACGACCTCACCCTGTGCTTCTGGAACTGCATCGAGAGCGGGGCGAAGGCGATCGGCCTGCCGACCAGCGACCTTCTGGCGCAGACCCGCGTGGTGCGCTTCTCCTCAACCATCGCCACCAATGCGGCGGTTCAGCTTTCCGGCCCCAAGCTCGGCGTCATCGTGACGCGCGGCGCGGAGGAAGCGCTCTACGGCGCGGGCGGCGCCAACCCGCTCTTCGCCTTCCTGCCGGCGCGGCTCGTGGTCGGCCTCGACGAGGAGGTGGATGCCGGCGGCGCGGTGGTCCGCGAGCCCTCGACCGACGAGATCGAGGCCAAGGCGCGCGAGATCCTGGAGCAGGGCGCGCGCATGCTCGTCATCTGCCTCGCCAACGCCCATCTCAACCCGGCCAATGAGAAGAAGGTGCGCGCGGTGCTGGAGGCCTCGTACCCGCGCCATTATCTCGGCGCGGTGCCGATGCTGGCCTCGCACCAGATCTCAATGGTGCCGGACGACGCGCTGCGCGCCAACACCACGGTGATCAACGCCTATTTCCACCGTTCGCTGGCGCAGTCGCTCTACAAGGCCGAGGACCTCGTCCGCCGCAACCGCTACCGCCACCCGCTGATGATTGTGACGGCGGATTTCGGCTGCACCCGCGTCGCCAAGACGCGCGCCATCAATTCCTACCAGTCCGGTCCCGCCGCCTGCGTGCGTGGCGCCGGCGTCACCGCCGAGGCGCTCGGCCATGCGAAGGTGCTGGTGATCGATGTCGGCGGCACCACCTCGGACGTCGCCTATATCGAGAACGGCCGGCCGAACGGCGCCAGCCAGCGCCCGATCCGCGATGTCGACGTGCTCCAGCGCATCCCCGACATCATCTCCTACGGCGTCGGCGGCGGCTCGAAGATCCGCGCCGCGGACGGCACGCTGACGGTCGGACCGGACAGCCAGGGCGCGGTGCCCGGACCGGCCGGCTTCGGGCTCGGCGGCACCATGGCGACGCCCACCGACGTCTGGCTGGCGCTCGGCCTGATCGAGGCCGACGCCTATCTCGGCGGCCGCAAGAAGCTGAAGGGCGACCTCGCCCGCGCCGCGGTCGAGCGCGAGCTCGCCGGCCCGCTCGGCCTCGCGCCCGAGGCGGCGATGCTGGCCGCCAAGGAGGCGGTGGAGGCGCGGCTGGCCCGCTACATTTCCGACGGCGGCTTCGTGTCCGAAGGCGCCGGCTTCGGCGACGTCACGCTCTATGCGGTGGGCGGCGGCGGCGGGCTCCTCACCGTCGGCGTCGCCGAGAAGCTCGGCGCGGCGCGGGCCTATTTCCCGCTGACCGCGCCGGTGTTCTCCGCCTTCGGAGCCTCGACGCTCGACGTCACCCATCATTACGAGGCGATCCTGCCGGCGGGTGCGGGACCCGACGCCGTGGCCGGCAAGATCGCCGGCATGGAGGCGGAGGCGGCGCGCGACATGCGCGGCGAGGGCTTCCTGCCGGCCGAGGTCGACAGCACCCTCGAGGCGGCCGTGTTCGCCGGCCGCGCCAGCGCGGCGCGCATCGGCCCGTTGCCCGTGGGCGAGGAGGCGATGGCGGCGATCGGCGCGCTCGCCGCGCAGGCGGGCGATGCGAGCGGCGGCACGGGCGGCTATGTCGAGCTGCGCCTGACCGCCACCGGGCGCATTCCCCATCCGGTGCTGGCCGCGCTCGGCGAGCGGGCGGCGGAGGCGGACGCCGCGCTCGCCGGCACGCGGGCGATCGTCACCGCCGAAGGCCGGGTCACCGCGCCCGTCTACCGTTTCGACCGGCTGCCGATCGGCGCGCGCATCGCCGGCCCGGCCATCGCCGAGACCGAGCACACCTCGATCCTTGTGCCGGCGGGCCGCACGCTCGAGATCGATCCGCATGGCGGCGGCGTGGTGGAGATCACATCATGAGCGGCAAGGTTGAGATCACCGAATATCTCGCCATCGACCTCGCGCGCGAGCGCTGGCAGTGCCGGCGCTGCGACCACGACCTTGGGCCGGCGCGCGCCAACTACAAGGAAGGCTGCCTCGTCGCCGACCGCGACCCGCGCGAGGTGCACGAGCCGGTTGTGGAGGGCGAGTACACCTTCGCGCCCGACCCGGAATGGTGCCGGCTGGTCGAGTTCTACTGCCCGAACTGCGCCACGCTGATCGAGGTCGAGTACCTGCCGCCCGGCCATCCGATCACCCACGACATCGAACTCGACATCGACGCCCTCAAAGCCCGGCACGGGGCCTGACGCCCGGCTTCGCCTCCGCGGGGATGCACGCATGACCACCGCAATCGACATCGACATCGGCGGCACCTTCACCGACTGCTACATCGCTCGCGGCGAGGAAAGCGTGTGGTGCAAGGCGCGCACGACCGCCTACGACCTGTCGGTCTGCACGCTGCAGGCGATCGAGGAGGGGGCGGCAAAGCTCGACCTGTCGGTGGAGCAGCTGCTCGCCGAGACCGGCATCGTGCGCTACTCCTCGACCATCGCCATGAACAAGCTGATCCAGCGCAACGGCCCCAAGGTCGCGCTGATCACAACCCACGGCTTCGAGGACACGATCTTCATCGGCCGTTGCAGCCAGTGGGCCGACGGCCTGCCGTTCAAGACGACGCGCAACATCGCGCGCATGAAGCGCCCCGAGCCGCTGGTCGACCGGGTGATGGTGGTCGGCGTCGCCGAGCGCGTCGATTCCACTGGCGAGGTGATCTACCCGCTCGACGAGGCGCGCTTCCTCGAGCAGCTTCGCGGCCTGGTGGACCGCGGCGCGCGCAGCTTCGTGGTCTCGCTGCTGTGGTCGTTCATGAACCCGGTCCACGAGCAGCGCATCAAGGAGCTGATCCTCGAGGAATATGGCGACGCCTATCTCGGCTCGATGCCGGTGTTCCTCTCCAGCGAGGTGTCGCCGCGGATCTTCGAATATCCGCGCACCATGATGACGCTGCTGAACGGCTATCTGCACCAGGCGATGTATCACGAGCTGATGGGCATCGCCGAGGAGTTCCGCGAGCGCGCCTACCGCAAGCCGCTGATGATGGTGCACAACACCGGCGGCATGGCCTCCGTGCTGAAGACCTCGGCCGTGAACACCTTCAATGGCGGGCCGGTGGCGGGTGTGATGGGCAGCTATCACCTCGCCCCGCTCTACGGCTACAAGAACGTGATTTCCGCCGATATGGGCGGCACCAGCTTCGACATCGGCATGGTGGCGGAGGGCTCGACCCGCTTCTACCAGTTCCAGCCGGTGATCGACACCTGGACCGTCGATGCCACCATCCTCGATGTGCGCTCCATCGGCGCGGGCGGCGGCTCGATCATCCAGGTCAACCCGCTGCTCGGCAACCAGCTCACCGTCGGGCCGGAGAGCGCGGGCTCGAATCCCGGCCCCGCCTGCTACGACCAGGGCGGCGACCTGCCGACCGTGACCGACGCCGACCTCGTGCTGGGCTATCTCAACCCCAGCACCTTCCATGGCGGGCGGCTGACGCTCGACCGCGACCTCGCCCGCAAGGCGGTGGCCGAGAAGGTCGCGGGTCCGCTCGGCGTGCCGGTGGAGGAGGCGGCGCTGCTCGCCAAGCGCGTCATCGACGGCACGATGGGCGGGGAGATCTACAAGGAGACCGTGCTCAAGGGCTTCGACCCGCGCGACTTCATCCTGTTCGCGCTGGGCGGCGCCGGCCCGGTCCACGCGACCGGATTCGCCGAGGCGGCACAGCTCGAGACCGTGGTGGTGTTCCCCTATTCCTCGACCTTCTGCGCCTTCGGCTCCTCGACCATGGACATCGTCCATCTCTACGAGAAGTCGCTCCATCTCCACCTGATCGACCTGAACGGGCGCACCTTCGACGATTTCGCCACCTTCAACGCCGTGGTGGACGCGCTGATCGAGCGCGGCCGGCAGGACTTCCGTGGCGAGGGCGTCGATCCCGACAAGGCCGAATGGCAGCTCGAGCTCGACATGAAGTTCGGCGGCCAGCTCAACACCAGCCGCACCATCTCGCCGGTGCTGCATCTCGACGGGGAAGGCGACGTCGCCGCGCTCTACAAGGCGTTCGAGGCCGACTACGCCGCCGCCTACAGCGCCATGGGCCTCACCCCCGAGGCCGGGGTGGAGATCGAGAACTTCGTCATCCGCGCCACCGTGCGCATGCCCAAGCCCGCGGCGAGGACGCTGCCGCTCGGCGACGCCGACCCGTCCGCCGCCCGCACCGGCACCCGCCCGGCCTACTGGCGCGACATCGGCTGGCACGAGACCGACATCTACGACCGCGAGCGCCTCACGCCCGGCAACAGCTTCGAGGGCCCGGCGCTGATCGAGGCGTCGGACACCACCATCGTCGTCGAGCCGGGCTGGAGCTTCCTGCTCGACGAATACGGCAACGGGCTGATCCGCCGCATCGGCGCGGGCGGGCGTTCCCCCGCGCAGCAGGGCTGAAGGAGCGCGCGATGTTCGACATGGAACTGGTGACCTCCGGCCTCAAGCCGACCGCACCCAGCCCCGAGCAGCTCGCGGCGATGGAGGAGCTCGGCCCCGGCGACTACGAGATCTTCTCCGAGAAGCTCAACATGATCCTGGAGGAGGGCAAGCGGGTGATGACCCTGATGGGCATCTCCTCCATGCTCCATTCCGGCGACACCATGGCCGGCATCTACACCGCCGAGGGCGACCTCGTGACCACGGCCTGCGGCACTTATCTGCACTGCGTCACCGGGCAGATCCCGGTGAAGTTCATCCTGCGCTATTTCGAGCAGGACCCGAGCGTGGGCGTGCGCGAGGGCGACGTCTTCTACTGCAACGAGGCGATCTATGGCGGGATCCACAATCCCGACCAGTTCGCCATCATGCCGATCTTCCATGAGGGTGCGATCGTCTCCTGGGTGGTGGTCGGCGCCCACCAGTCGGAGACCGGTGGCAAGGAGCCGGGCGGCGAGGTCACCACCGCCGTGAGCCGCCACGACGAGGGCATGAAGCTGACGCCGATCAAGATCGGCGAGAACTACCGCCTGAAGACCGACATCCTGATGATGATGGAAAACTTCATCTCCCGCGCGCCGCGCATGCAGGTGACGGACGTGAAGGCGCGCGTCGCCGCCTGCGACCGGATCCGGCTGCGGGTGCAGGAGGTTGCCGCCCGGCGCGGCGCGCGGTTCCTCTCCGGCCTGTTCCGCAAGATGATCAAGGAATCCGAGGACGGCGCGCGCAAGCGCATCTCGACCTGGAACGACGGCGTCTACCGCCACGTCGTGTTCATCGACACCACCGGCTCGGAGGCGAGCCTGCTGCGGGTGCCGATCGCGGTCCACAAGAAGGGCGACCGGCTGACTATCGACCTCACCGGCACCTCGCCCGAGCACGAGGGCTCGTTCCAGGCGCTGGCGCCCTCCGTGCGCGCGCACTGCGCGGTCAATCTCTACCAGTTCCCGTTCCACGACTTCCCGATCTCGGCGGGCACGATGGAGCCGGTGGACTTCGTGATCCCGCACGGCACCATCATGGACCCGGACCCGGAAGCGGCGATCTCCTGCTCGCCGATCACCGCCTCGGCAGTGTTCCCGCTGCTCGGCGTCGCCATCTCCAAGATGATGTATGACAGCCCGCAGCGCGACCTCGTCTGCGGCTTCTGCTCGTCCAATTCCTCGGCGCCGATGATCGCCTGCACCAATCAGCACGGCGCCAAGGTGGTCGACTTCATGGGCTTCCCGCTCAACGCCTGGGGCCTGTCGGCGCGCCACGACATGGACGGCATCGACGCCTTCGGCTTCCCGCACGGGCCGTGGGGCAAGGGGCCGGACGTGGAGGACATCGAGCGGGCCTTCCCGCTGCTGCACCTCTACCAGAAGAACATGCCCGATTCCGGCGGCTTCGGGCGCTGGCGCGGCGGCAATGGCGTGACCATCGCCTATGTGGTGCACAAGGTGCCCTATGCGGTGTTCACCGCGACCACCAAGGAATCGAAGTTCCCCACCCATACCGGCCTGTTCGGCGGCTATTCGGAGACCGTGGTGCCGGCGATCCGCGTGGTCGGCACCGACGCCGTCGCGGCGATGAAGGACGGCGCGCTGGCGCTCGCCGACGGCGACGCCGACCTCGTGAAGGAGAACCCGTTCGGCGGCACGATCGTGATGGAGCACCAGGCACGCCCGGCGCGCGTGGTCCATCGCGGCGAGATCATCTGCTCCTCGACCCAGGGCGGGGGCGGCTATGGCGACGTGCTGGAGCGCCCCGCCGCCGAGGTCGCCGAGGATGTGCGCACCCGCGCGATCACGCCGGAGACGGCGCGGCGCGTCTACCATGTGGTGATCGAGCCCGAGACGCTGCTGGTGGACGAGGAGGCGACCGAGGCCGCCCGCGCCGAGGCGCGCCTCGCCCGCCTCGCCCGGGCCAAGCCCTATGGCGAGTTCATGCGCGAATGGAGCGCCAAGCGCCCGCACCCGCAGGCGCTGAAGTTCTTCGGCTCGTGGCCCGATGCCAAGCCGAACCGCGAGGTGATCCGCATCTGAGGCTACCGCCCGTGCGGGTGGCGTCCGCCCCACACGCCTCATGCCGTCTTGCGGATGAGCGCCACCGCGATGGCGGCGAACAGCAGCAGCGCGCCCATCGCCGCGAAGGTGTCGGAAAAGCCCATGATGAGCGCCTGCTGCGCCACCAGGTTGCCGAGCAGCACCTCCGCCTGGTGGTAGGCCCGCGCCGGGTCGGGCACGCCGTGGGTCATGAAATAGTGCTGCATGCGGTCCAGGAAGTCGCGCACCTGCTCGCCGAACGGCGTGACCGACTGGCCGATGATGTTCGAGTGGAACTGCTCGCGCTTGGAGATGATGGTCGCGAGGATCGCCGTGCCGACGGCCCCGCCGAGGCTGCGCATCATGTTGAACAGGCCGGACGCCTGCCCCGACAGCGCCGGCGGCGTGCCGATCATTGTGATGCTGGCGAGCGGGGAGATGACGATCGCCTGCCCGATCGCCCGGACGATGTTGGTGAGCATGAACTGCTGCCCGCCATCGTCGAAGCTCAGATGGCTGTTCATGAAGCAGCTGACCGCGAACACCACCAGCCCGACCCCGACCAGCAGGCGCGCGTCGATCCGCTTCATCAGGAACGGCATGAACGGGATGATGACGAGCTGCGGCAGCCCGACCCAGGCCAGCACCGCGCCGATCTGCTGTGCATTGTAGCCCTGCACCTCGTCGAGATAGGTCGGCAGCACGTAGACCGAGCCGAACAGGGCGAAGCCGACGATGGTGTTGGCGACCGTGCCGAGCGCGAAGTTGCGGCGCAGGAACAGCCGGAGCTGCACCGCCGGGCGCTCCACCGTCAGCTCGATGGCGACGAAGACGACAAGGCAGGCCGCGGCGACGAGGCTGAGCCGCACGATCAGCGGCGAGCCGAACCAGTCGTCCTTGTTGCCCTCGTCGAGCACCGTCTGAAGGCAGGCGAGCCCGATCGACATGAAGCCGATGCCCCACCAGTCGCCCTCGCGCAGCAGGTGGAGCTGCATCGCCGAGCGCTCCAGCGTCGGGTAGAGCAGGGCGAGCATCACCGAGCCGGGGATCAGGTTCACGAAGAAGATGGTGGGCCAGCCATACTGCTCGGTCAGATAGCCGCCGATGGTCGGCCCGATCGACGGGCCGAAGGTGGCGGTGAGCGCGAAGATGGCGATGCCGACCGGCTGCTGGCGTCGCGGCAGCCGGGTCAGCACCATGGTGAAGGCGAGCGGGATCAGGCAGCCGGCAAAGAAGCCCTGGAAGCCGCGCATCACGATCATCTCGCTGAGATTGGTCGCGAAGGCGCAGCCCATCGAGAAGGCGAGGAACAGCATCACCGAGCCGAGGATGAAGCGGCGGAAGCCGAACACCCGGCTGAGATAGTCGGTCAGCGGGATCATGATGATCTCGCCGATCAGATAGGCGGTGGAGATCCAGGTGCCGTTGTCGATCCCGGTGCCGATGCCGCCCTCGATCTCGGGCAGCGAGGCGTTGGTGATCTGGATGTCGAGCACGGCGATCAGGGCGCCGAGCATGCAGCCGAATACGGCGATCCAGGTGGTGAGGCTGGCCCCCGGCTCGGCGTCGGCCGGCACGAGGGGAGGCGATGCGGTCGTGTCCATGGCATCACCTCACGATCTGGTGGGAGAGGGAGTGGCCGGCGCGGCGGGCGAGCGCTGGTCGATATGGATGGTCGGCGTCACCGACATGCCCGGGCGCAGCCGCCCGGCGAGCGGGTCGGTCGGGTCGAGGTCGATCCGCACCGGGATGCGCTGGACGATCTTGGTGAAGTTGCCGGTGGCGTTGTCCGGGGGCAGCAGGGCGAATTCCTGCCCGCTGGCGGGGGCGAGGCTGGCGACGTAGCCGCGCACCGGCCGGTCGGGGAAGGTGTCGACCTCGATCGAGACCGCCTGCCCCGGCTCCACCTGCGACAGCTCCGTCTCCTTGTAGTTGGCGACCACGTAAGTCGCTTGCAGGGGCACCACCGCGAGCAGCGCCGTGCCCGGCTCGACATATTGCCCGACGCGCAGCGTGCGCGCGCCCACCACCCCGTCCACCGGCGCGCGCAGCACCGTGTAGCCGAGGTCTAGCTTGGCCTTGTCGAGCGCCGCCTGATTGTGGGCGAGCGTCGCCTTCGCCTGCTCGAGCTGGGCGTCGAGCGTGGCGACCTGTTTCTGCGCGGCGTCGAGCGCCGCCTTGTCGCGGCTCACCTGCGCCTGCGCCTGCGTGATCTGGGCGCTCGCCTGCTGGGCGGTCTCGACCGAGCCGTAGCCGTCCTGCGCCAGCGTGCCGAAGCGCTTGTTGTTCTGCTCGGCGAAGGTCGCCTGCGCCTCGTCGGCGACGATCTGCGCCTTCGCCTCCTCGATCAGCGCCTGCTGCTCGGCGATCTGCGCCTGCCGGTCGTCGATGGTGGCCTTCGCCTCGGCGACGTCGGCCCCGGCCTGGTCGACCGCCGCCTGGTAGTCGCGCGGGTCGATGGTGGCGAGCACGTCGCCCTTCTTCACCGGCTGGTTGTCGGTGACGTCGACCGCGGTGAGATAGCCGGAGACCTGGGGGGCGATGGTGACGATGTCCGCCTGCACATAGGCGTCGTCGGTCGCCACCTCGAAGCGCCAGACCTTCCAGTATTCGGTGCCGACGACGGCGAGGCCGCCGATCACGACGAGGGCGATCGCCGCCTCGATGGCGCGCCGGCGCCCGACATGGGACTTTGGCGGCGGGGGAACGGCCGGCTTCGCCCCGGGAATGGCGGGGCCGGGCGGGAGCGGCGCCGGCACGGGGCGGGCGTCGAGCTTGGCGGGATCCGTGGCCATGTTCATGTGCCCCTCCAGGGCCGGAATGAATGATGGCCGAGGGTGCGCGTGCCGGTGGGTCAGGTCTTTTCGCCCGCCACGCATCTTTGCCGAATCGCATCGCGCCTTCGCCGTGACGAGAAGCATTCCCTGCCGATATGTAAGCTGAAGAGAAAATTATACTTAAGATCGCGTCGGAGACGGCGGATAGACGTCTGTTAAACGCCCGGAATACGTGACGGATATACGCAGGTATGATACGCTATAGCCGAAAATATATTCGGGCAAACCCACGTAGAATGGATCGACCCGCGCCGTTCCTGTCCTCTGTTTCGAGCAATCGGCAGCCATCCGCGCCCGGTCGGGGCGCTGTCCGGCCAGAGGAGGACCCCATGGGGATCGTGAAGACCATCCGCCCCTATCACCAGCCGGCCGGCGGCTGGGGCGCGTTGAAGGCCATGGGGGAGGCGCTGGTGGAACAGCACGTCGCCGTCTCCGGAATGGCGACCCTGGCGCATATGAACCAGCCCGGCGGTTTCGACTGCCCCGGCTGCGCCTGGCCCGATCCTCAGCACACCTCGCCGTTCGAATATTGCGAGAACGGCGCCAAGGCGGTGGCGTGGGAGGCGACGGCGAAGCGCTGCACGCCCGAATTCCTCGCCGCGCACACGGTGACGGACCTCGAGGAATGGAACGACTTCGAGCTCGAGATGGTCGGCCGCCTCACCCACCCGATGCGCTATGACGAGCGCAGCGACACCTATGTGCCGGTGAGCTGGGAGGAGGCCTTCGCCACCATCGCCCGCCACCTCAACGCGCTGCCAGACCCCAACATGGCCGAGTTCTACACCTCCGGCCGCACCTCGAACGAGGCCGCCTTCCTCTACCAGCTCTTCGCCCGCGAATACGGCACCAACAATTTCCCCGACTGCTCCAACATGTGCCACGAGGCGACCAGCGTCGGGCTGCCGCAGTCGCTCGGCGTCGGCAAGGGCACGGTGCTGCTGGAGGATTTCGACAAGGCCGACGCGATCTTCATCTTCGGCCAGAACCCCGGCACCAACTCGCCGCGCATGATGACGAGCCTGCGCGACGCGTCCCGGCGCGGCGCCACCATCATGTCGTTCAACCCGTTCCGCGAGCGGGCGCTGGAGCGCTTCCAGGCGCCGCAGAACCCGGTGGAGATGGCGACCCTCACCGCGACGCCGATCTCCTCGCGCCTGTTCCAGGTCAGGGTCGGCGGCGACGTCGCGGTGATCAAGGGCATGATGAAGTGGCTGGTCGAGGCCGACCGCCTCGCCTTGCGCGAGGACGGCGCGCGGGTGCTGGACTGGGACTTCATCCGCGGGCACACCGCCGGCATCGAGGCGCTGGTCGCCGATCTCGACGCCACGCACTGGGCCGACATCGAGCGCAGGTCCGGCCTGTCGCGCGACGACATCGAATGCGCCGCCCGCGCCTACGCCCGCTCGAAGTGCGCCATCCTCGCTTTCGGCATGGGCCTCACCCAGCACCGGCACGGCGCGCAGAACGTCCAGCAGCTCGCGAACCTCGCCTTGCTGCGCGGCAATATCGGCCGCGAGGGCTCCGGCATCTGCCCGGTGCGCGGCCATTCCAACGTGCAGGGCGACCGCACGGTCGGCATCACCGAGGTGCCGGGTCCGGCGCTGCTCGACGCCCTCGCCGCCCGCTTCGGCTTCGAGCCGCCGCGCGCGCACGGCCACAACGTCGTCACCGCGCTCGACGCCATGCTGCGCGGCGAGGCGCGGGTGTTCATCGGCATGGGCGGCAATTTCGCCGCCGCCATTCCCGACTGGGGCGCGACGCAGGCGGCGCTTCGCCGGCTGGACCTCACCGTCCAGGTCTCGACCAAGCTCAACCGCAGCCATCTCGTCCACGGCCGCGAGGCGCTGATCCTGCCGTGCCTCGGACGCACCGAGCTCGACCTGCAGGCGGGCGGCGCGCAGGCGGTCACGGTCGAGGATTCGATGTCCATGGTGCACGCCTCGAAGGGCATGAACCCGCCCGCCTCCGAGCAGCTGATGAGCGAGCCGGCCATCGTCGCCGGTATGGCCCGCGCCACGCTCGGCACGCGCTCGAAGGTCGGCTGGGAGCGGCTGGTGGGCGACTACGCGCTGATCCGCGACGACATCGAGGCGGTGTTCCCGATCTTCGAGGGCTACAACGCGCGCATCGCCCGGCCCGGCGGCTTCCACCTTGCCTCGCCGGCGCGCGAGCGCATCTGGGCGACGCCGTCCGGCAAGGCCAACCTCCTCGTCTGCGAGGGCCTGTGCGAGGACCCGGCAATGACGGATCCCGAGGCGCTGTGGCTGACCAGCGTGCGCAGCCACGACCAGTACAACACCACGCTCTACTCGCTCTCGGATCGCTATCGCGGCGTCTACGGCCAGCGCGACGTGCTGTTCCTCAACCCGGCGGAAATCGAACGGCGCGGCCTCGCCGCCGACGACCGGGTCGACATCGTCACCATCGCCGAGGACGGCGTCGAGCGCCGGGTGCGCGGCTTCCGCGTCGTGCCCCACGCCTTCCCGGACGGCGCCTGCGCCGCCTACTACCCGGAGATGAACCCGCTGGTCCCGCTGGCGGCGCACGATCCCCAGAGCTTCACGCCCTCCTACAAGGCGGTGCCGGTGCGGCTGGAGAAGTGCACCCCGGCCGGGGGAGGGCGCTGACCATGGACGCCGTCGACATCGCCCGCGCGCAGTTCGCCTTCACCGCCGCGTTCCACATATTGTGGCCCACCTTCACCATCGGCATCGCCTGGTTCGTCACCCTGCTCAGCCTGCTGTGGTGGCGGACCGGGAACACGGTCTATCGCGACCTGATGCGCTTCTGGATGCGCATCTTCGCGCTCGGCTTCGGCATGGGCGTCATCACCGGCATCGTGATGAGCTACGAGATCGGCACCAACTGGGCCGGCTATTCGCGCGCCGTCGCCAATGTGCTCGGCCCCATGTTCATGTACGAGACGCTCACCGCCTTCTTCCTGGAGGCGGGCTTCGTCGGCATCATGCTGTTCGGCGAGGGGCGGGTGAGCCGGGGCGCGCATTTCTTCGCCTGCCTGATGGTGGCGAGCGGGGCGCTGTTCAGCGCCACATGGATTATCGCCGCCAATAGCTGGATGCAGACCCCCGCCGGTGCGGTGGAGGACGCGAACGGCATCTTCCACGTCGTCGACTGGTGGCAGGCGGTGGTCTCGCCCTCCTTCCCCTATCGCCTGGCGCACATGGTCTGCGCGAGCTTCCTCACCGGCTCCTTCATCGTCGCCGGGGTCTCGGCCTGGCATCTGTGGCGCGGCCGGCACCTCGAGGTGTCGCGCGCGGCCTTCTCGCTGGCGATGTGGCTCGCCCTCATCACCGCACCGGCGCAGATCTTCCTCGGCGACCTGCAGGGGCGCAACACGCTGAAGGAGCAGCCGGTCAAGCTCGCCGCCATGGAGGGGCTGTGGGACACCACGCGCGGCCCGGCCATGACGGTGATCGCCTGGCCGGACCAGAAGGACCAGCGCAACCTCTACGCGCTCGACATCCCCCACCTCGCCAGCCTCTACCTCACCCATAGCTGGGACGGCGAGGTGCAGGGCCTCAAGAGCGTGCCGCCCTCCGACCAGCCGGACGTGCCGATAGTCTTCTTCGCCTTCCGCATCATGGTCGGCATCGGCATGCTGCTGCTGGCGACCGCCGTCGCCGGGCTGGCGCTGCGCCTGCGCGGGCGGCTGTTCGAGGCGCGCTGGTTCCAGCTTCTGACCATGGCCACCATGCCGCTCGGCTTCGTCGCCGTGGTCGCCGGCTGGACCGTGACCGAGGCCGGGCGCCAGCCCTGGGTCGTCTACGGGCACCTGCGCACGGCGCAGGCGATCTCGCCGGTCAGCGCCGGCGCGGTGACGGCGAGCTTCATCGGCTTCTTCGTCATCTACAACCTGCTGCTGCTCGCCTTCTTCTGGTTCGCCGCCCGCGTGGCGCTGAAGGGCCCTGACGACGCCGCGCCCCCGACCCGCGAGCGCCCCGGCCTCGAGCGGCTCAACACCACAACCCTGGTCGACGGCGCCGCCGCGACGTCCGGTCCCATCGGAGGCTGATGCCATGATCGAGCTCATGCAGTCGGACGGCGTTCCGCTGATCTTCGGCGCCCTGGTGGCGTTCTGCGTCACCGTCTACGTGCTCGCCGACGGGCTGGACCTCGGCGTCGGCATCATCTTCCTCGTCGCGCCCCGCGAGGAGCAGCGCGACCTGATGATGGCGAGCATCGAGCCGGTGTGGGACGCCAACGAGACCTGGCTGGTGATGGGCGGCACGCTGCTCGTCGCCGCCTTCCCGGCCGGCTACTACGTGCTGCTGCCGGCCTTCTACCTGCCGGTCATGCTCATGCTGTTCGCCCTCATCTTCCGGGGCGTGGCCTTCGGCTTCCGCCTGCAGGCGACCCGCTTTCGCTATGTCTGGGACATCGCCTTCTCGGCCGGCTCGATCGTGGCAACGCTGTGCCAGGGGCTCATCCTCGGTGGGCTGATCGGCGGGGTGCATGTCGAGCACGGCATGTTCGCGGGCGGCCCGTTCAGCTTTTTCGGCCTGCTCGGCCTGATGTGCGGCGTCGGGCTGATCGGCGGCTACGCGCTGATGGGCGCCGGCTGGCTGATCTGGAAGACGGACGGGTCGACCCAGGTCTTCGCCCGCGAGATCGGCCATTCGGCGCTGATCCTCGCCGCCGTCATGATGGGGCTGGTGAGCCTGTGGAGCGCCTGGAGCGTGCCGGAGGTGGCCGCGCGCTGGTTCGCCTGGCCGAACCTCGCCCTGCTCGCCCCGGTGCCGCTGATGGCGCTCGCGGTGGTCGCCTTCACGTGGCGCGGGCTGTGGGAGGGCGCCGAGCCGCGCACCTTCCTCTCGGCGCTGGCGCTGTTCGCGCTCGGCCTGGTCGGACTGGTGGTGAGCCTGTGGCCCTATGTGGTGCCGCGCGAGGTGACGGTGTGGGACGGGGCGTCGGATCCGCAGACGCTGGCCTTCATCGCCGTCGGGCTCATGATCGTGCTGCCGATCGTCCTCGCCTATCAGGCCCACGCCTACTGGGTGTTCCGCGGCAAGACCGCGCTGCACGAGGGTGCCTATGGCGGGCCGGGGGCGGAGGGCTGATCCGGCGGGGGCTGTCCTCCGCTCAGGCCGGCGAGTTGCCGCCGTGCAAACGCCCGAACAGGCGCGCGGCGATCACGCCCATCAGCAGGACCCCCGCGCCGGCGGCGGCGACGTCGCGCGTGGCGTGGAGGTCGAAGCTGCCGACGCGGGCGATCAGCACATAGGCGACGACGAAGTTGGCAAATCCCCATACCACGTTCACCGTCGAGGACGACAGCCCCTCGCCGGGCGGACGGGCGAACGGGCTCTGGAACACCCTTCCGCTCATCCCGCTGACGAAGTGCGGGACGGCGTTGGCGAGGAACGCGCCGCCGGCGAAATAGGACAGCTCGTGGAGCCAGTTCACCCTCAGGCGCTCCGCTCCAGCAGCGTGATGATCTCCTGCGTCGTGCCGGTCTCGCCGATGCGGGGGAAGACGTGCGTGATGCTGTAGGCGTGGGGATCCGCCTGCAGGTCGGTCATGGCGTCGGTCGCGAGCGTGACGTTGAAGCCGAGCTCATAGGCCTGCCGCGCGGTGGTCTCGACGCCGATGCTGGTGGCGATGCCGGCGACCACGACCTGCGTGACGCCGGCCGCCTTCAGCCAGGCGTCGAGATCGGTGTTGGTGAACGCGCCCAGCGTATGCTTCGTCACCAGATGGTCCTGCGGCTGGCGATCGAGTTCGGGAATGAGCTCGGCCCAGTCGGCTGCATAGTCCCGTCGCGGCCGTTGCTGCTCGGTGCGGCCCGGCGCGCCGCCGGCGACGTTGACCAGCACGACCGGCAGGCCATGGCCGCGAAACGCGTCCGCCAGTTTGCGCACCTGCTTCACCACATCGCCCGCCGGATGCGCGGTCGGAAGCGAGACGATGCCTTTCTGCAGGTCGACGACGATGAGCGCCGACCTCGGGTCGAGGGTGGTTACGGTCACGGGTATTGTCCTTCTGATGTTGGGATGGCGGGGCCGGACCGGCCTCAGTCGTCGGGGTGGCCCGTCCCGGCCTCGCTCAGGCGCCTCACCAGGGCAACGGCCGCGATGAGCGTGCGCTGTTCGTCGGGATCGAGGGCGGCCATCGCCGACAGCAGCCATTTCTGCTTGGCGGCGCTGCGCTTGCGCTTGGCCTCGATGCCGGCGGCGGTGAGGGCGAACAGGACCTGCCGGCCGTCGGTCGGGTGCGGGCGGCGCTCGACCAGCCCCTCGCGCTCCATTTCGGCGAGCGTGGCGCCCATCGACTGTGGCTTCACCGACTCGGCGCGGGCGAGGTCCGCCGTCGTGGTCGGGCCGATCTCCTCCAGCCGGGCCAGCGCCACGGTCTGCGACCAGGTCAGCCCGTCGGGATTGGATTCGGCGCGCAACCGCCGCAGGAGCTGGCCGATCGCCAGCGAAAGCTCGGTCACGGCCGCTTCCAGCGGCATCGATGCATCGGCGGGAACGCTCATGCCCCGAACATAGAGATCGACAGGAAAACTTGCAAGTTATCCTGCCGATCTAGCGTTGGTCGGTTCTCGGGCCTGGGCGCGAGCACTGCTTTGGCCGGCCGATCGCAACCGCGCATATCCTACGGAGAATAGATAATTAGCCGGCTCTGTTGTTGCGCCAACCAGCCATCCGGAAGCCGTTCACTTCGTCAGCACGGCGCGGATGCGCTCGTAATTGGCTTCCACGTTCTGGAGATGCAGGCGCAGCGCGTCGGCGGCCTGGCGGTGCTTGCCAGCCTCCAGCAGGTCGAGCAGCTCGAGATGCTCGTAGCAGTGCTGGTGGTAGGCCCGCCGCTGCTCGGTGGCGTAGTAGGCAAGCAGGCGGCGCAGCCGGTTCATCTTCTGGATCGTCTCGATCATGAACGGGTTCTTGCTGCCGGCAACGATCGTCTCGTGGAAGCGCACGCCGCGCATGAACAGCGCTTCGGGCGACATGCTCTGTATGTCGCCCGCCAGCATGTTCTGCTCGACCAGCCGGCAATAGGCGGCGCGGTCGAGATCGAGTTCGTAGCCCGGCTCCAGCAGGCTGGCCGGCTCGAGCGCTTGGCGCACCCGGAAGGTCTGGGCGAGCGCCTCGGGCGTGGTCAGGTACTCGGTGAACTCCCAGCCATAGCCGCCGCGGCGCTCGATCCATCCTTCCTTCGCAATGCGCGACAGCACCATGGAGAGCTGGCTGGCGCTTATGTTGTAGCGGTTGATGAGGTGGCTCTCGAGGACGACGTTCGGAATGTTGTCCCGGATCCGGTCGGTCAGGATCGCCGTGTAGATCCGCTCCAGCTCGTTGATCGAATCGTCGGCTTCGGTGTGGGCGCTGTCGCCCGAGGCGACGAAGAAGCCGCGATTGGTGTGGTGGACGAGAATGTTGCGCGTCTCCAGCAGCCGCAGCGCCCGGTTGATCGGTGTGCGCGACGCGCTGAAGCGGCTGGCGAGGTCCTGGGCCGAGATGTGGGCGCCGCTCGGCAGGTTCGACTCGCGGATATGGTCCGCGATCCGCCGTGCGAGGTCGTTGAGCGCGGTGCTGCGTCGGCTGGAGCCCGGTCGGGCCGAGAGCGAATCCATGGACTGAACATTCGCCGCACGCGTCGGCGGTGCGGTCCCCGATGTATTCCCAAGGGTCAATAATTCCGGGCGGAACCCGAACAATCGATCGGGGCGCTTGTCAATAGCCCCTTGCGGCGCGCCGCGCAGTCCCCGTCGGCCGGCCGACGGCGCGAATTTCAAACTTTCTCTGGTATGCCAGAATTGCTCGTTTACAGTGAAACGAACAATCTGTAGCGTGAAAGTGCAAAAGGGATACCCGGTGCCCGCGCGTCGAAGAGGGCAGGCGCCGCGGAAGGAGAAACGGCGCGCCATAAAATAATCATGCGCCATCGGGAGGAATGAATGAGAAAGACCGTTATTGTCGGCGCCCTCGCGGCGCTGTCGCTGGGCTCCGTCTGTTCGGCTGCGCTCGCGCAGAACTGCCCCAGCCCGCTGCACATTATTGCGCCCGCCGCCCCGGGCGGAGGTCTCGACCAAACCGGACGCGCTCTTCAACAGATCCTCGTCACGGAAAAGCTCGACGACAACGTCCAGGTGCTGAACGTGCCGGGCGCGGGCGGCACGATCGGCATTGCGCAGATGGTGACGCAGTCGCGCAAGGACCCCGGCACGCTGATGGTCGCGGCCAATGTGCTGATCGGCGCGATCCTCTCCAACGGCTCATCGATCACGCTCGCCGACACCCGCCCGGTGGCGCGCCTCGTCAGCGAGTACGAGGTGATCGTGGTGCCGAAGGATTCTCCCTTCAAGACACTTCAGGACCTCCTTGACGCTCTGAAGGCCGATCCCGGCAAGGTGAGCTGGGCCGGCGGGTCGGCCGGTGGCACCGACCAGATCACCGCCGCCCTCATCGCCAAGGCGGTCGGCGTCGATCCGCGCAAGGTCAACTACATCGCCTTCGCCGGCGGTGGCGAGGCGCTGGCCTCGGTGCTCGGCGGCAAGGTCTCGGCGGGGCTGAACACCTATAGCGAGTTCCGCGAGCAGATCGCCTCGGGCGATCTCAGGCTCCTCGCCGTCGCCGGCCCCGAGCGTCTGCCGAAGGTCGACGCGCCGACCCTCAAGGAGCAGGGCGTCGACGTGGTGGCGCAGGTCTGGCGCATGGTCACCGCCCCGCCCGGCATCACCGACGAGCAGCACGCCGCGCTCGTCGCCTGCGTCAAGGCGGCGGCCACCAGCGAGGCGTGGAGCAAGCTGCTGGCAGAGCGCGGATGGACCTCGGGCCTTATGACCGGCCCCGAGCTCGACGCCTTCGTCAAGTCGGAGACCGACATCACGACGGACGTCCTGCGCGAGATCGGATTCATCAAATGAGCGAGCACGGTTTCTCCGGGCACGGCCGGCGCGGCGACGTCCCCACGCTGCTGATCGGCGCCTTTCTCCTGCTGCTGGCAGGGCTGACGGTCTATGACGCCTCGCATCTGAGGCAGCCGATGACCGATGTCGGCGTCGGGCCGTCGACCTTCCCGATGCTCATCGCCGCCGGGCTAGCGGTCCTCGGGCTGCTGACGCTGAAATCGGCGTTCGGCCACCACACGGTCAACCTCGGCGTCCCGAACGCCGGGGCCCTGCCCTGGATCCTCGGCGGCCTCGTCGCCAACATCGTGCTGCTCGACACGGCGGGGTTCACCCTCGCCACCGGCGTCATGTTCGCGCTCTCCGCGCGCGCCTTCGCCAGGAAGTCGTTCCTGGTGCTGCTGCCGGCCGGCATTCTCGCGGCACTCGCGGCCTATATCGGCTTCCGCTTCGGATTGCAGCTCTCCCTTCCGGAAGGACCTCTGGAGGCGCTCCTATGACGTTCGAGACCTTCTCACTTCTGTTCAACGGGCTTCATACGGCGCTGCAGCCGATGAACCTCCTGTTCGCCTTCATCGGCGTGATGCTGGGCACGGCAATCGGCGTGCTTCCTGGCATCGGGCCGGCGATGACGGTGGCGCTGCTGCTGCCGGTCACCTTCAAGCTCGACCCGGCCGGCTCGCTCATCATGTTCGCTGGTATCTACTACGGCAGCATGTATGGTGGCTCGACCACCTCGATCCTCCTGAACACGCCCGGCGAGGGCTGCTCGGTGGTCACCGCGCTGGAAGGCAACCAGATGGCCCGGCGCGGGCGCGGCGGTCCCGCCCTCGCCACGGCCGCGATCGGCTCCTTCGTGGCGGGCTCGATCGCCACTGCGGCACTGGCGCTGCTCGCGCCCTATCTGGTGAAGATCGCGCTCGCCTTCGGGCCATCGGAATACTTCATCCTGATGGTAGTCGCCTTCACCACCGTCTCCTCGGCGCTCGGTGAATCGCAACTTCGCGGCTTCGTCAGCCTGTTCATCGGCCTCGCGCTCGGGCTGATCGGCATCGACCTGCTTTCCGGCCAGCCGCGCATGACCTTCGGCAGCCTCGACCTGATGAATGGCATCAGCGTCACGACGCTGGCGGTCGGCATCTTCGCGGTCGGCGAGACGCTGTTCATGGCCACCCGCTCGCTCGACTTCCACGAGGAGGTGACGGCGATCAAGGGCTCGCTCTGGATGACGCGCGAGGACTGGAAGCGCTCCATCTTCCCGTGGCTTCGCGGCACCGTCATCGGCTTCCCGATTGGCGCGCTGCCCGCCGGCGGCGCCGAGATCCCGACATTCATCTCCTATGCGGTCGAGAAGCGTTTCTCGAAGCACCCGGAGGAGTTCGGCACCGGCGCCATCGAGGGCGTCGCCGGCCCGGAGGCGGCGAACAATGCCTCGGCGGCGGGCACGCTGATGCCCCTGCTCACCCTCGGTCTGCCGACCTCGGCCACCGCCGCCATGATGCTCGCCGGCTTCCAGCAATACGGCATCTATCCGGGCCCGCTGCTGTTCGCCAATCACGGCGACCTGGTGTGGGGGCTGATCGCCAGCCTGTTCATCGCCAACATGATGCTGATCGTGCTCAACCTGCCGCTGGTCGGGCTCTGGGTGCGGCTGCTCACCGTGCCGCGGCACTGGCTCTATCCCGGCATCCTGCTGTTCGCCGTTCTCGGCACCATGGGCTCGAACCCCTCGCCGGTCGAGCTGACCATCCTTCTCGTGGTCGGCGTGCTCGGCTTCGTCATGCGCCTGCTCGACTACCCGATAGCCCCCGTGGTGATCGGCCTCATCCTCGGCCCGCTGGCCGAGCAGCAGCTTCGTCGCGCCCTCGCCATCGGACAGGGCGATCCGATGATCCTCATCAGCAGCCCCATCAGCATCATCCTGCTGACCATCGCGGTCCTCATCGGCATCTGGCCGATCGCGGCGCGGCTCGTCAGCCGGCGCTACGGGCGCGCGCTCGAAGCCTGACGCCGGGTCGGCGTCGTGGCGCAGCAAGCATTCAAAGGAGAATTCCTGTGCAAACCCAAGAACATCCGTTCAAGGTCTACTGGCAGCCGGGCTGCTCGAGCTGCGTGAAGGTGAAGGAGTTCCTGACCTCGATGGAGGTCCCCTTCGTCTCCGTCAACGTCCTCGCCGAGCCGACCGGATTCGACGAACTGCTCAAGTTCGGCGTGCGCACCGTGCCAATCGTCAGCAAGGGCGACGAGTTCGTGTTCGCCCAGGAACTGGCGGATGTGGCGAAGTTCGTCGGCATCCCGTTCTCCGGGCGACGCCTGTCGATCCCCCAGCTCGTCGAGCGATGGATCTACCTGTTGGAATGCGCGCGCGAGCTGATAACGCTCATTCCCGACGACAAGCTCGAATACCGGCCGGTCGCGGAGCGCCCGCGCACTATGCGCGACCTCAGCTACCACATCTTCCAGAGCCCGCACGCCTTCCTCGAGGCGATGGAGAACGGGCTCGAGGACTTGCGCACGATCTTCAGCGTGAAGCGTCCCGACCTGAAGACCAAGGACGACGTCCTCGGCTATGCCGATTCCATCCTCGCGCGGCTGAAAGACTGGGCCGCGCGGCCGCTTCCCACCGAGCAGGACATGATCCAGGTCTATTACGGCCTGCAGCCGGTGCACGGTGTGCTCGAGCGCTCCACCTGGCACTCGGCCCAGCACATTCGCCAGCTTGCCTTCGTGCTCGACGGCTTCGGCGAGCAGGGCTCGTCGCTGCTGCGGCCCGACGCCTATGACGGGCTGCCCATGCCGATCGGCGTCTGGGAATGACTACAAGCCCGCACTCCACACGCCCGCGCCCGGCCGCCGTGGCGGCTCATCGAACCGAACGTGTGCCTCGATGACTGAACACCACACGAATGTGCTGATACTCGGCTCCGGCCCCGCCGGCTGCACCGCCGGTCTCTATGCCGCGCGGGCCATGCTGGCGCCGATCATGGTCGAGGGCGAGCAGGCGGGCGGCCAGCTTTCCACCACCAGCGACGTCGAGAACTATCCCGGCTTCGCCGCGCCGATCACCGGCCCCTGGCTGATGGAGCAGATGAAGGCGCAGGCGGTGGCGTTCGGCATGCGGGCCATGTCCGACAACATCGTCTCGGTCGACCTCTCACGCCGGCCGTTTTGCCTGACCGGCCGCAACGCGACCTATTTCTGCGACGCGCTCGTCATCTGCACCGGCGCGCAGACGCGCTGGACGAACGTCGCCGGTGAGACGGCGTTCCGCAATTTCGGTGTGTCGTCCTGTGCCACCTGCGACGGCTTCTTCTACCGGCAGCAGGAGGTGGCAGTGATCGGCGGCGGCAACACGGCGGTCGAGGAGGCGCTGGCGCTGTCCTCCATCGCCGCCCGGGTGACGCTGATCCATCGCCGCGACACGCTGCGCGCGGAAGCCATCCTGCAGGAGCGCCTGCGCCGGGCGCCGAATGTCGAGATCCGCTGGAACACGGTGGTCGAGGAGATCGTCGGCTCCGAGAAGCCGCGCAACGTGCAGGGCCTGCGCGTGCGCGACAGCGTGACCGGGGTGGCGGACCTGATCCCGGTCGACGGCGTGTTCGTCGCCATCGGCCACAAGCCGGCGACCGAACTGTTCGCCGGCCAGCTCCGGCTGACGCCGTCGGGCTATATCGAGATCGTGGGCCGCGGCACGCAGACCAGCGTGCCGGGCGTGTTCGCCGCCGGCGACGTGACGGACGAGCATTACCGACAGGCGGTGACGGCAGCGGGGATGGGCTGCATGGCCGCCATCGACGTGGAGCGCTGGCTGAGCGGCATGTCCGACGAGGCCGCCGTCCGCGTGCCGGCCTAGGAGCCGTGCCAGACCGGCCGGAGACGCTTCGGCGCCTTCGGCTGCGTCGACTGTTCAGAGTGCCTGGGAGGGCAGGCCGGGGGGCGCGGCACGCGCCGTCTCCCCGGGTCCGTTGCCCCGCCTCCAGCGGGAGCCCGGCGGCCCCCGCTATTTCCGCTCGGAATCGATGGACCGCGTGTCGCCGGTGGCGACGATGGTGCGGGTGGCCTCGACCGAGGCGTAGGTCCAGAAGATCCGCATCCGCTGCGTATCCGAGGTGTTGATGAAGCGGTGCGGCAGGTTGGCGGGCACCCAGGTGGTGTCGCCCGCGCCCATGAGGTGCGCGGTGCCGTCGATCTCGGCGATCGCCTCGCCCTCCAGCACCATCACGCTCTCCTCGCAATTGTGGGTGTGGAGCGCGATTGCCGCGCCGGGCCCGAACTCGGTGATGCCGTTGAGCAGGCTGGTCGAGCCCGAGGCGCGCGTCACCAGCGGAATGGTGCGCGCCCCGTTGCCGCGGTCATGCGGCGTGATCTCGCCCGGCCGCAGGATCGCGGCCCTCGCGCGCGGTTGCTCCGTCATACGCTCGCTCCTTGGTTGGCGGACATCGTGAGGGACCGCCTCATCAGGCCCGCGCGGGGCCGATCCACACCGTCTTCACATTGGTGAACTCGCGGATGCCGTGATAGCCGAGCTCGCGCCCGTAGCCCGAGCGCTTGATGCCGCCGAACGGCAGGCGCGGATCGGAGGCGACCATGCCGTTGACGAACACCGCGCCGGCCTCGATGCGCCGCGTCAGCCGGCGCGCCAGATCGAGGTCGCGCGTCCACAGTGCGGCGCCGAGACCGTATTCGCTCTGGTTGGCGAGGCGGATCGCCTCCTCGGCATCGCCGGCGCGGATGATCGCCGCCACCGGGCCAAAGGTCTCCTCGGTGAAGGCGGCGGCGGCCGGCGTCACGTTGTCGAGCACGGTCGGCGGGTAGTAGAAGCCCGGCCCGTTGGCGAGCGCGCCGCCGCATCGCAGCGTGGCACCGGCGGTGATCGAGCGCTCGACCTGGTCGTGCAGCGTGTCGCGCAGATTGGCCCGCGCCATCGGGCCGATCCTGGTGTCCATCTCCATCGGATCGCCGACCTTGAGCCCGGCGACCCCGGCGACGAAGGCGTCGGCGAAACGATCCGCCACGCTCTGCTCGACGATGAAGCGCTTGGCGTTGACGCAGCTCTGGCCGACATTGACGTAGCGCGCCTTCACCGCCATGGCCGCCGCCTGCTCGACGTCGGCGTCGGCGAGCACGATGAAGGGGTCCGAGCCGCCGAGCTCGAGCACCTGCTTCTTCAGCGCCTTGCCGGCCTGGGAGGCGACGATGGCGCCGACCTCGGTCGAGCCGGTCAGCGTCACCGCCGCGATCCGCTCGTCGGCGATCAGCGCGGCGACGTCGCCTGCGTCGATCAGCAGAGTGCGCACCAGCCCGGCCGGGGCCTGCGCCTCGCGCAGCACCTCCTCGCAGGCGAGGGCGCAGGCCGGCACGTTGTTGGCGTGCTTCAGAACCGAGCCGTTGCCGGCCGCGAGCGCGGGCGCGGCGAAACGGAAGAACTGCCAGAACGGGTAGTTCCACGGCATGATGGCGAGCACCACGCCGAGCGGGTCATAGGCGATGAGGCTTTCCGAGGCGCTCGAGGCGACGGGCTCGTCGGCCAGGAACTCAGGCGCCTTTTCGGCGTAGAAATCGCAGTTCCAGGCGCACTTCTCGATCTCGGCGATCGATTCGGCGAGCGGCTTGCCCATCTCCTGCGTGATCAGCCGGGCGTAGCGGTCGGCGTTGCTGCGCAGCACCTGCGCCATGCGGGTGAGCAGGCGGACGCGCTCGGTGATCGGCACCTCGCGCCAGCGTGCCTGCGCCGCCACCGCGGCCGACAGCGCGGCGTCCACCTCGCCCGCCGTGTTGAATTCGTAGCGCGCGATCTCCGCGCCCGTGGCCGGATTGATCGATCGGATCATGATGTCACCTTCGCTTGTGGAACCGCGGCGCGAGGGAGCGTCACGCGTTCAGTAGGTCCTTCCACGCCGCCATCCAGGAGAGAGTAGCGTCCGTCGCGGCGGTTGGGATGTATTCGAAGCCGATCGCCCGCCCGTACCCCGCCGCGAGCAGCGCCCGCAGGACAGGCTCGAAGGCGAGGTTGCCGGTGCCCGGCTCGTGACGGCCGGGATGGTCGGCGATGTGCACATGGCCGATGCGCGGCGCCTGCGCCCCGATGAAGGCGAGGAGGTCGGTGCCGTTGGCGGCGGCGTGGAAGGTGTCGGCGAGCAGGAGGATCTCGTCAGGCGCGATCTCGTCGGCCATGGCCACGGCCTGCTCGAGCCGCGACATGAAATAGCCGGGAACCGCCGCCTCGCTGATCGCCTCGACGAGGATGCGGACCGGCCGCCCGCGGCACTGCTCGACCGCGTGGCGCAGATTGGCGCGGTAGGTGTCGGCGGCGCGCGCGGCATCGCCCTCGGCGACGCCGGCCATGGGATGGAGCAGCGGGCAGCCGATCGCCTCGGCATAGTCGAGGCTACGCGCCAGCGCGTCGCGGAAGTCGGCCTCGCGGCCGGGCAAGGCCGTGAGCCCCTTCTCGCCGCGCGCGCCGTCGCCGGTCGCCGCCGCCATCTGGGCGAAGGCCATGCCCTGCTCCTCGAGCCGCGCCCGCATCTCGCGCGCCGGGATCGCCATCGGGTTGGGATGCTCGACCGCCGAGAACCCCGCCCGCCGCGCCGCGTTCACGCGCTCGAGCAGCGGGAATTCGCCGTAGAGATAGCCGATATGGGCCGAAAGGCGGGATGAAGACACGAAGCTGTACCTCTGCACGGCGGTATATGGGTGGCGAGCGGGAAGGATGCCACGGCAGCCTCAGCCGACGCTGATCCTGTACCGGAAGCGGCGGGCCTCGCCACGCGAGATGCGCCATTCGATCGGCTGGCCCGAGGCGTTCTTGGCGATGCGCTCGATCGCCACCACGAGGTCGCCGTCCTTCAGGCCGAGCAGGGCGGCATCCTCCGGCGTGGCGTCGAGGATGGTGATCTCCTCCTCGATGAAGCAGACGAGCTGGCCGCACAGCCTCTCATAGGCCGGGTAGAGCAGCGGGCCGATCTCCTCCGGCGAATGCTCGATCATCGGCCGGAAGCGCGCGGGCGGCAGGTAGATGTCCTCCAGCAGCCGCGCCGCCCCCTCCCAGTGGCGGTGGCGCACCATGCGGATCACGTCCTCGCCCTCCGCCATCCCGAGATGCTGGGCGATGGCCGCGGGCGCCGGCACGATCTCGCGCGAGATGATGTGGCTCGCGGGCATGATCTCGCGGCCTTCCGGGTCGCGGTACAGCAGGAACCGGACCATCATGTTGTCGAAGTTCGGCCGGCGGATGAAGGTGCCGGAGCCGTGCCGCCGCTCGATCAGCCCGTCATCCACCAGCTCGTCGATCGCCTTGCGCACCGTTCCCGGCGCCACGCCGTAGAGGCGCGCGAGGTCGAGCTCGGCCGGCAGCGCGTCGCCCGGCCGCCAGTCGCCGCTGGTGATGCGCCCGGCGATGGTCTGGTACAGCCGCCGGTACAGCGGCAGGTGCGCGTCGCCCTCGAGCGGGGCGGGGGGATTGGAGCCGGTGCTTCGATTCGTCATGTCGCGTCCCCTCGATGCCCGTTGCCGCACGGGATTCCTAGAGAATCCTCTGGGTCCGCTCGGCGACCCAGGACAGCAAGGAGTTGATGACGATGTAGATGATCGCGACCAGCGTGTAGACCGGCAGCGAGTAGCTGCCCCCGAGAAACTCCACCGCCGTGCGGGCGTCGCGCAGAAGCTCGGTGTAGCCGATGATGAAGCCGAACGAGGTCTCCTTCACCACCACCACGAGCTGGCTGATGAGGGCGGGCAGCATGCGCCGGATCGACTGCGGCAGCAGGATGATGCGGAACACCTCGGCCTCGCTCAGCCCGATCGCCAGTCCCGCTTCGATCTGCCCGCGCGGGAGCGAGAGGATGCCGGCGCGGAAGATCTCGGCGATCACCGCCGTGTTGTAGAGCACGAGGCCGATCACCAGCGACCAGAAGGTGGGCACGTCGACGCCGATGGCCGGGCCGCCGAGGAAGATGAAGAAGATCAGCAGCAGCAGCGGTAGGCCGCGGAACAGCTCGACATAGCCGCGCAGCACGCCGACCAGCCAGTTCGAGCCCGACAGCAGGCCGGCGGCGAGCAGTGCGCCGAAGATCAGCGACAGCACCATGGACAGCAGCGCGACCTCGATGGTGGCGAGCAGCCCGCCGGCGAGCAGCGTCACGAGGTTCGGGTTGAGCAGCGCGGTCCACAGTTCCGGCGCCAGCAAGCCGGCCTGCGACAGGGAGTAGGCGATCCAGCCGAGCCCCGCCGCCACCAGCAGCGCCGCCAGCCAGGTCAGCCGGCGGGAGAGCCGCCGCGCCTTCGGTCCCGGAACGTCGTAGAGGACGGAGCTCATCGGGAAAACGCCACCTTGCGTTCGATGTGGGTGGTGAGGAGGCCGAGCGGGATCGTGATCGCCAGATAGACGAGGCCGGTCGCGATCAGCACCGACAGCACGGCGGTGCTTTCGCGGTTGGCCAGCAGCTCCATGGTGCCGAGCGATTCGGTGACCCCGAAGGCGGAGGCGACCGCGGTGTTCTTCACCAGCGCGATCATCACGTTCACCATCGGCGGGATGCTGCTGCGCAGCGCCTGCGGCAGGATGACGAAGCGCAGGCACTCGTGGAACGGCAGGCCGATCGAGCGGGCCGCCTCGGCCTGCCCGACCGGCACCGCGTTGATGCCCGAGCGCACCGCCTCGCAGAAGAAGGAGGCGTAGTAGGCGACCAGCGCGATGACCGCGAAGCCGAAATAGGAGAAGCGCACGCCGAGCTGTGGCAGCACGAAGGCGGAGAAGAAGAACACCACCGTGAGCGGGATGTTGCGCACGATCCCCACATAGACCGTGCCGACCGTGCGGAAGCCTTCCACCGGCGACACCCGCATCACGGCGAGCAGGACGCCGAGCGGCAGGGCCACGGCGGTCGACGCCGCGGCCAGCGCGAGGGTGACCAGGACGCCGTCCCGGAACACCCCGATATTGTCGAGAAAGACATTCATGTCCGCGCGCTACCCTGAGGGGATCTGCCGCCCGCCGTCCCGCGGCCGGTCACGGGCAGGGGTCCAGTTCCGGCAGCTTGCCCTCGCCGCCGAGATAGGGCTTCAGCTTGGCGTCGTAGAGCTTGGCGTAGGTGCCGTCCTTGTCGGCCTCGGTCAGCGATTTCTCGGCGAAGCGGCAGAGGTCCGGTTCGGACTTCGGCATGCCGATGCCCCAGGGCTCGCGGGTGAAGGGCTTGCCGACCAGCTCGAGGTTCGAGGGGTCGCGGCTGACGAGGCCGGCGAGGATGAAGTTGGTCGTGGCCACCGCGTCGACCGAGCCGTTCTTCAGCGCCTCGACGCATTTGGAGATCACGTCGAACGGCACCACGGTCGCGTCCTTGTAGTCGCGCACCAGCACCGCCTGGCCCTCGCTGCCGTTGATGACGCAGGCCTTGCGGCCGGCGAGGTCGGCCGGTCCCGTGATCTTGAGCGGGTTGCCCTTCTTCACCATCAGGTCCTGGCCGCCGACGATATACGGCCCGGCGAAGTTAATGACCTTCTTGCGCTTGTCGTTCATGGCGTAGGTGGCGACGATGTAGTCGACCTTGCCCTGCTCGAGGAACGGCTCGCGGTTGGCGGAGGAGGTCTCGACCCAGGTGATGCGCTCGGGCGGCACGCCGAGCTTGCCGGCGATGAGCTTGGCGATCTCGACGTCGAAGCCGACCGGCTTGCCGGACAGGTCGCGCAGCCCGAACAGCGGCTGGTCGAACTTCACCCCGACGCGCAGGTTCGGCGCCTTGGACAGGCGCTCCATGGTCGAGCCGGCCGGAAAGTTCGGCGCGTCCTGCGCGACCGCCGCCGTGGCGCCGGCGCATACGGCGCAGAGCAGCGCCATCGAAGCAAAGAGTTTCATCGTTTCCGTCCCTGTTGTTGTGGTGGAGAGCCGTCGCTCGCGACGGGGGTCAGTGCTGGAGAACCTTGGCGAGGAAGTCCCGCGCCCGTTCGCTCTTCGGCGCGGCGAAGAAGGCTTCGGGCTCGGCCTGCTCGACGATGCGCCCGCCATCCATGAACACGACCCGGTCCGCCGCCGAGCGGGCGAAGCCCATCTCGTGGGTCACGACCACCATGGTCATGCCGCCCTCGGCGAGGGCGCGCATGACGTCGAGCACGTCGCTGACCATTTCCGGGTCGAGCGCCGAGGTCGGCTCGTCGAACAGCATCACCTCGGGGTCCATGGCGAGCGCGCGGGCGATCGCCACCCGCTGCTGCTGCCCGCCCGAGAGCTGGGCCGGCATCTTGTACGCATGCTCGTGCACGCCGACGCGCTCGAGCAGTTCGAGCGCGCGCCGGCGGGCGGCCTTCGCGCTCAGGCCGCGCACACGCATCGGGCCGAGCGTGACGTTCTCGAGCACGGTGCGGTGGGCGAACAGGTTGAACGACTGGAACACCATGCCGACGCTGGCGCGAAGCTGGGCGAGCTCGCGCCCCTCGGCCGGCAGGGGCTGGCCATTGACGAGGATGCGGCCGCTGTCGACCGTCTCCAGCCGGTTGATGGTCCGGCACAGCGTCGACTTGCCCGAGCCCGACGGGCCGATGATGACCACGACCTCGCCCTTGGCGACGCTCAGCTCCACGTCGTCGAGCGCGCGGTGCGGGCCGTAGTGCTTGGTCACCTTGTCGATGACGATCGCCGGCGTGTCGGCCTCTTGGGCCCTCGCTTCGCTCATCGCCACGTCCGTCTCCTCCTGGCGCTTGCAAGACCTTGATGTCCTGCTTATAGCTCTAGTCTTATATAACTCTATTGGAGTCAATCAAGGTGGTTTGTCGAGAATGAGTCGGGATGCAGCATCGGCTTTCCAGGGCGGCTTCCGGCTTGCGGCAGACATGCCGGCCACGGTCGACACCCATGTCCATGTGTTCGAGCGCAGCCTCCCGCTCGCCGCACAGCGGCGCTACCAGCCCGATTACGACGCGACCGCGGCGGACCTGCTCGGCGTGATGCGGCCGGCCGGCATCGCCCGCGCGATCCTGGTCCAGCCGAGCTTTCTCGGCACGGATAACAGCTACGTGATCGAGCAGGTGCTGCGCTCGCGCGGCGCCTTCGCCGGCGTGGCGGTGATCGATCCCGGCATGGGCGCGGAGGACCTCGCCACGCTACGCAGGGCCGGCATCGTCGGCATCCGGCTCAACTGCATCGGCGGGCCGGCGCCCGATTTCAGCCGCGGCGTCCACCGCGAGATGGCCGAGCGCCTGGCCGCCGCCGGCCTCGTGATCGAGATCCAGGCGGAGGGGGCGCAGTGGCGATCGATCGCGCCGTGCCTGCCGCAGCTTCCCGGACCGGTGCTGGTGGACCATTTCGGCCGCACGCCCGCCGGCGACGCGAGCGGCGGCTTCGAGGCGCTGCTCGCCGCGGCGGCGGAGACGGAGAACCTCTGGTTCAAGTTCTCCGGTCCCTACCGCTTCGCCGACGGCGCCGCCGCCGGATGCGCCGGTGCGCTCGTCGCCACCGTCGGCCCCGGCCGCGTGGTCTGGGGCAGCGACTGGCCATGGACCCAGTTCGAGGGCCGCTACCGCTACACCGACACGCTCGACTGGCTCGCCCGCTGGGTGCCCGACGCCGGCGCGCGCCGCGCGATCCTCACGACCAACCCTGCCCGCCTCTTCGGCCTCACCGCTTTCGCCGAACAATGACAAAGGCCCATCCGATGACATCGAACAGCACCGACGCGATCCCGGTCGCACTCCTCCCCGGGGACGGCATCGGTCCCGAGATCAGCGCCGCCGTCACCGAGATCGTCGACGCGGCCGGCGCCGGCATCGAATGGATTCCGTGCGCGGCGGGCGAGCGCGTGTTTCGAGGCGGCGACCCGACCGGCCTGCCGGCGGCGACGATCGACACCATCCGCCGCTGCGGGGTCGCGCTCAAGGCGCCGCTGGCGACGCCGCTGGGCGGCGGCGAGCGCAGCGCCAATGTCCGGCTGCGCGAGACCTTCGAGACCTTCGCCGCCATCCGCCCGGCCGCGGTACTGCCCGGCCTCGAGGGGCATGCCCGTTTCCCGGGCGTCGACCTCGTCCTGATCCGCGAGAACCTCGAGGATCTCTATCTCGGCCTCGAATACGGGCTCGACCGGGGCGTCTCGGTGGCGCTGAAGGCGAACTCGCAGACCAATACGCGCCGGATCTGCCAGGCCGCGTTCGCGGTCGCGCAGGCGCTGGGACGGCGCCGCGTCACCGGCATCTCGAAGTCGAACATCCTCAAGGTGACCGATGGCGGCTTCGACCGCATCTTCGACGAGGAAGCGGCGCGCTGGAAGGGCATCGAGGCCGACCGGATCCTGGTCGACGCGGCCGCCTGCCGCCTCGTGACCCGGCCGGAAAGCTTCGACGTCATCGTCACCAGCAATCTCTACGGCGACATCCTGAGCGACCTCACCGCCGGCCTCGTCGGCGGGCTCGGGGTCTGCGCCTCGATCAATCTCGGCCGCGAGGTCGCGCTGTTCGAGGCGGTGCACGGCACCGCGCCGGACATCGCCGGCCGCAACCTCGCCAATCCCACCGCGCTGCTGCGCGCGGCGGTGCTGCTGCTCGACCATGTCGGCCGGTTCGCCGCCGCGCGGCGGATCGAGCGGGCGCTGGCGCTGGTGCTGCGCGAGGGCAGCGCCCTGACCTCGGACCTCGCCGCCAACGGCGCCGGCGTGTCGACGAGCGACTTCACCCGCACCGTGATCGCCGCCATGTCGCGCGTGAGCGCGGAGGGCGGGACGCCGCAATGGCGCGCGCCTTCCTTCGACGCGATCGAAGGGCGGAGCTGGCCCTCGGGCGAACTGCGCGACTTCCTGCGCGGCGCCCTGCCGACGGCGATGGAGCAGGCCGCGGGACAAGCCGCGCGGGCCGGCTGATAGCCGGCGCGACGCGCCCCGGTGCTGGAGAGGGCGGGCCTGGCTCGTCCGCCCTCAGGCGACCAGCAATTCGATACCCTGTTCGCGGATGCCCTGGCACACGGTTTCGGCCAGCCCGGAATCGGAGATGATGGTGGTGAAGGCGCGCAGCGGCAGCGAGTGATAGGCGGCGAGCTTTCCGTACTTGCTCGAATCCGTCACCAGCACACTGCGCACGGCGCATTCGACCGCCGATGTCTTCACCGCGATCTTGTCTTCGGACGGCGTGGAAATGCCGCGCATGCCCCATGAGGAGGTCGAGATGAAGGCGATGTCGAAATTGAACTGCTTCACCATGTCGGCGGCGCGGTTGCCGATGCAGGACTGGTTCTCGCGGTCCACGCGCCCGCCGGTGTGGCAGAGCTGGCAGTGCGCGGCCGCGGCCAGCGTGCTGCAGATGGTGAAGTCGTTGGTGACGACGGTGATGTCGGGCAGGTTGAGCAGCCGCTTGGCGATCTCAAGCGTGGTGGTGCCGGCGTCGAGATAGATCACGTCATTGCTCTTCACCATGGAGGCGGCGAGCCGGCCGATCGCCACCTTCTCGGCGCGGTGCATCTGCCCCTTTATGGTGTGCGAGGGCTCGGAGAGGATGCGCTCGGGAAGCTGAACCCCGCCGGTGACGGACATTACGCGCCCGGCCCGCTCGAGCTGTTCGATGTCGCGGCGGACCGTCATCTGCGACACGCCGAGCACCTCGCTCAGAGCGGCGATGCTGAGCACGCCCATCTCGTCCAGCCGGTCGATGATGAAGTGCTGCCGTTCCGCCGGGATCATCGGCTGCCCGTCGCGGCTGGCCTTCAACCGCGCCGACGCCGAAGCACTCGCCAGTTTCGCCATGTGCCTCGCCGTTCTTCAGTTGTCCCGGGTGCCCGGGAGCTCGGAACCGACATAATTCATTATAACAGCACTGTCATCCAGCTTGCCGAAGCCCTGCTCGCTCGCCTTGGCGAACAGCTCGTAGGCCTTCCGCGCGAGCGGCAGAGGGAAGGAAAGGCTGTCGCCGGTCGCGTTCACCAGGCCGAGATCCTTGACGAAGATATCGACCGCCGAGCGCGGCGTGTAGTCCCCGTCGAGCACGTGCTGCATCCGGTCGGCGAACATCCAGGAATTGCCGGCGGAATGGGTGACGACATCGTACATCAGCTCGAGCGGAATGCCGGCCCGCGCGGCGAGCGCCATCGCCTCGGCGGCGACGGCGATGTGCACGCCGGCGAGGAGCTGGTGCACGGTCTTCACCATCGCCCCGTCGCCGATCTGCGTGCCGGTGCGGTACACCTTCTCGGCCATGGCATCGAGCAGCGGCGCGACGGCGTCGAAGGTCTCCGGCGCGCCCGCCGCCATCACCGTGAGCTGCCCCTTGCCGGCCTTGATCGAGCCGCCGGACACCGGCGCGTCCAGCATGGGCAGGCCCATCCCGGCGAGCCGCGCGCCGAGCCGGCGTGAATCGGCCGGCGCGATGGTGGCGGAGATTACCACCGGCACGCCGGGGCGAAGCTTCGGCGCGAGGCCGTCCTCGCCGAACAGCGCCTCCTCGCACTGCGCCGCGGAGACCACGAGCAGGATGACCGCGTCGAGCCGGCCGGCGAAGGCCGCCGGCGAGGTCGAGGCATCCGCCGCGCCCTCGGCGATCAGCCTGGCGCATACCTCCGGCCGGATGTCCGAGCCGTAGGTCTCGAGCCCCGCTGCGATGCAGGAGGTCGCGACGCCGTAACCCATCGATCCCAATCCGATGACGCCGACGGAGTTCATTTTCGGGGTCATCGCGGCCGTATTCTCCGTTACGATTTGATCGGATTCTGTGATTTTATGTTTACATGGCTCCGGTCTATGTTACAAGGGCGCATCGTCTTCGCGGCGTGGAAAGCGGCGCGGCGCGCCACCTGAAATCCCTTCCGGGACCGGCGCGCCAGGGATCAACGCGAGAGCCCTCGGCGGCTCCTCCAACAGACGAGCGGGCAGAACGTGACGACCACCGAAAATGTGACCTGGGTTCGGGCCGCCTCGCTGGCCGAGCTCGGCGAGGGAGCGATCCTGGGCGTCGCCATCGGCGACAAGTCGATCGCCCTCTACCGGCTCGAGGACGAGGGCGGCGTGTTCGCGACCGACAATATCTGCACCCATGCCCTCGCTTACCTGTCCGACGGCTGGCTCGACGGCGAGACCATCGAGTGCCCGCTGCATGGCGGCGCGTTCAACGTGAAGACCGGCAAGGGTGTCTGCGCGCCGGTCACCAAGGATCTGCAGACCTACGAGGTGCGGCTCGAGGACGGCGAGATCTACGTGGCGATGCCGCGCTGACCGCCGGTTCGGGACGGGCTCATGGGCACTGACATCAAGGCCGGCATCCACACCGTCACCATAGCCGGCGGGCCGCTGGCCTTTCCCTGCGGCAAGGACGACACCATTCTCAGCGGCGGGCTGCGCGCGGGCATCGGCCTGCCGCATGAATGCCTCTCGGGCGGCTGCGGCAAGTGCTATTTCGACCTCGCCGGCGGCGCCGTCGAGGACATCTGGCTGGAGGCCAAGGGCCTGTCGCCGAGGGCCCGCGAGCGCGGGCGCCGGCTGGCCTGCCAGTCGCGTCCGCTCGGCGACTGCACCATCAAGCTGCGCCCCGACCCGGCACTGGCGCCACCGATCCGGCCGGCGCGGCGGCCGGCGCGGCTCGTCTCCCGCCGCATGCTGGCCCCGGGTATGGCCGAGTTCGCCTTCGCCGCCGAGGGCGCCGCCCGCTTCCTGCCCGGCCAGTTCGCGTTGCTGCAACTGCCCGGCGTCGCGGGGCGGCGCGCCTATTCCATGTCCAATCTCGCCAATGAGGACGGCCGCTGGGAGTTCGTGGTGCGCCGCGTGCCGGGCGGCGCGGGCACCGGGCGGCTGTTCGAGATGGAAGAGGGCGCGGCTGTCGAGCTCGACGGCCCCTATGGCAACGCCTATCTGCGCACCGACACCGGGCGCGACATCATCTGCATCGCCGGCGGCTCCGGCCTGTCGCCGATCATCTCGATCGCGCGCGCGGCGGTGGCCGACGACGAACTGCTGGAGCACCGCAGGATCACGGTCTTCTATGGCGGGCGCGGCCCGGACGACCTGTGCACGACGACCTTCTGGCAGGAGAACCGCCGCCTGCACACCCATGCCGAATGCCATGTGGCGATCTCCGATCCGACTGCCGCGGGCGCGGCCGACTGGACCGGGCATCGCGGCTTCATCCACGAGATCGTGCAGAAGGTGCTGGCGAGCGCCGACATGCCGAACTTCGACTATTATCTGTGCGGCCCGGCGCCGATGGTGGAGGCGCTGGTCGAGTTGCTGGAGACCGGCGCCTCGGTGCCGCGCGGCCAGATCCACTACGACAGCTTTTTCTGACAGCACGCGCCCCCTGGGCGGAGCGCTCAGAGATAGATGACGATGTAGCTGTCCTCGACATGGACCGGGAAGCTCTCGGCCACATAGGGGCCCTTCGCCAGGCTCTCCCCCGGCTCGATCTTCACGTCGTAGTTCTTGATCCGGGTGTCCTTGGGATCGCACCAGGACTGACCGGTCCTGATCTCGAACTCCCAGCCGTGCCACGGGCAGCGCAGGAACTCGCCCTGGCGGGTATAGGAGAAGCGGCCGGGCTCGTCGGATTCGAGCAGCCCCACCCGAGCGCCGCACAAAAGCTTCGCCCCCTCGTGCGGGCAGCGGTTGAGCAGAGCGGCGTACTCGTCGTCGACGTTCAGCAGCAGGATCTCGCGGCCCTTCACCCGGACCACCTTCTGCTCGCCGCGCGGAATCTCGCCGACCTTCGCCACCACGAAACGCGCCATCGTCACTGCAGCCCGAACGCGGTGCGCGCATTGTCGCGGAAGAACATCTGCTGCTCGGCCGGGGTCATGGCGAACTTCACCGCATATTTCGGGTCGTCGAAATCCCAGTGCGGGTAGTCGGTGGCGAACAGGATGCGGTCCCAGCCCACCCAATCGAACACCTCGCGCAGATGCTCAGGCTTTTCCGGCTCGTCGATCGGCTGGCTGGAGAACCAGAAATTGCTGCGCAGATAGCTGGAGGGCGGCTTGCGGACCTGAGGTATCTCGCCGCCCATGCGCTCCCAGCAATGGTCGAGCCGCCAGGAGAGCGCCGGCACCCAGCCGATGCCGCCGGCCTCGACCGTGATCACCCGCAGCCGCGGGAAGCGCTCGATCACCCCTTCGAGGATCAGGCTGGTGAGCACGGCCTCGGCCGCCGGGACGTGCGATTCCCGCTGCTCGAAGAAGAAGGAGGGGTGGCCCGCCGGCGTGACCGGAAAGCCGTTCTCGCCGCCGACATGCAGCGTGACGCTGATGCCGAGCGCCTCGGCGGCCTCGTAGATCGGCCAGTAGCGCGGGCGCCCGAGCGGCTCCTCGCTGCGGGGGCTGATCATGATCTGCCGGAACAGGGGAGACCTGCCGAGCCGCTCGATCTCTCGGATCGCGGCGCGGGTGTCCTCCTGCGGCACGATGATGGAGCCCTTCAGCCGGGGCTCCGGCTCGGCCCAGGCCAGCGCCTGCCAGTCGTTGATCGCCGAGCACATGGCGGCGGCGAAGCCGGGATGGCGCAGCTTGTTGCCGACCGGATCGAGCACCTGCAACACGCCGCACTCGATGTTGTAGGGATCGAGATGCTGCTCGCGCATGAACTCGAGGTCCGAGCCCGGCAGGCCTCCGCCGGGCGGCCACGAATCGCGCCGCGACAGCGCCCGGACCGCGCGCGGATAGGAATTGGCGTTCGCGAACGGCTTGCGCTGGAACTCGCGGTAATGGTCGAAATGCCCGTGCCAGTCGGGCGCGAGATAGCTTCGGATCTCGGTGCCGCTCTTCGGCACCGGATGGATATCGGCATCGAACAATCCGAGCTTCTGCGCGGAAGCGACGGCGACCTCACGTTTGGCGGTATCGCTCATTGCAGCGTCTCCGTTAGCCGGCTATATGTCTCGAGCGGATTGTCGAGCCGGATCTTCCGGTGCAGCGCGGCGGGCAGGCCGGGGGGCATCGCGTCGCCGCCGTCGAAATGCCAGTGCGGATAGTCGGTGGAGAACAGCAGCATGTGGTCGCCGCCGATATGGTCGAGCATGCGCCGCACCTGCTCCTCGCCCTTCGGCGCGTTCAGCGGCTGGATCGTCATGCGCAGGCTGCGCCGCAGGATCTCGGCCGGCGCCTCCTTGATCCACGGCACCTCGATGCGGACGCCGCGCCACGTCTTGTTCAGGCGCCAGAGGAAGCTGGTCAGCCAGGCGACGCCTGATTCCACCAGCACCACCTTCAGCTCGGGGAACTTGGTCAGCACCCCCTCGGTCATCAGGCTCAGCACCTGGGTCTGGAAGCCGCCGGTCTGCGCGGCGTAGTCCTCGACATAGGTGGAGGGCCAGCCGATGCCGGTCGGCGGATTGCGGTACCCGGTCCCGGCATGGATCGCGATCGGCAGGCCGGCACGCGCCGCCGCGCGATAGATCGGCCAGTAGTGCCGGCGCCCGAGCGGCGCCTCGGTCATCGCCAGCAGCAGCACCTGCACGAAGCGCGGGTCCCGCGCCCGGTGCTCGATCTCCTCGGCCGCCAGCTCCGGGCTCTCGAACGGCACCAGCATCGAGGCGCGCAGGCGCGGGTCGCGATCGAGCCAGGTCGCGGCGATCCAGTCATTGGCCGCGTGGCAGAGCGCGAACGCCATGTCGTCCGCATAAACCACCGGACCGCCCCACAGCGGGTTGAGGATGCCGATCGAGGCGCCGAACGCGTCGAGCGCCTGTTCCAGCACCTGTGACGGGTCGCCGCCCGGCTTGCCGGAGGGCGGGCGCCAGTCGGGCCGGCAGGAAAACGGATTGCGGTAGGCGTTGTAAGTCAGTTCGACGTCATCGATCCCGCGGAACGAGAGATGATCGCGCCAATGCTCCTCCAGATAGGGCATTAGTGCCTTGGTGCCGGGAATCGAGGGGTGAATGTCGCAGTCGATCGAATGTATGCCAGCGTCCATCGACTTGTAGCCCTTGCGCTCCTCCGCGGATGGACCGCGAGCGGCATCCGGCATTCTTGTTACCGCGCCCGTGTCAGCAGCGTCAGGACTGCCGGACGGCCGAGGATTATTGATCGGCTACTATAGACCGCTCTATCTCGCGCGCAAGAATGGATGTACGGTTTTTGTGCGGATCTGTTAGGAAACGGAATCAAGGCGCGCTCGTCCTCCGTTCCAGAAGGCCGCTATTCACATAAAATAACAAATTCGAGGACACGCCGCCTATGCATATCCGTTCCATCGAGGCCTTTCCCCTGTCGGCCCGCCTGCCCGAGAATGCCCGCGTCACGCTCGGCATCGGCACCACGGTGAAGCGCGACACGGTGCTGGTGAAGGTCACCACCGACGACGGGCTTACCGGCTATGGGGAGGCCCATCACGGGCGCGCGCCGGGCGCCATCGCCAACCTCGTCAACAGCACGCTGCGCGAGCTCGTCACCGGCCATGACGTGAACGACGTCGTCGGCATCTGGCAGCGCATCTATCTGCTGCAACTCGCCAGCCACGGCATGGGCGCGGCCGCCGCGATCGCCATGAGCGGCATCGACATGGCGCTGTGGGACATACGCGGCAAGGCGCTCGGCCTGCCGCTCCATGCCCTGCTCGGCGGCGCGCGGCGTCCGGCCAAGGCCTATGCGGGCGGCATCGCGCTCGGCTACCAGCCGCCGGAGAGCCTCGCCGACGAGGCGCAGGCGCTGGTGGCGCGGGGCTATCGGGCGATGAAGCTGCGCATCGGCGACACGCCGGCCAACGACATGGCGCGGGTGACGGCGGTGCGCGAGCGCGTCGGGCCGGAGGTCGACATCCTCACCGACGCCAATGCCAACGCCACGGTCGAGCATGTGCGCGCGATCATGCCGTGCCTCGACGCCAACCGCGTCGGCTGGCTGGAGGAACCCTTCGCCCCGCACGACTACCGCCGCTACCGGACCGCGGCGGGCTTCGGCTCGACCCCGCTCGCGGCCGGCGAGAACCACTACACCCGCTTCGAGTTCGTGCGGCTGATCGAGGACGGGGCGGTGACCTATCTCCAGCCCGACCTCTCCAAGGCCGGCGGAATCACCGAGGCGCTGCGCATCGCCGGCCTCGCCTCGGCGTGGAAGCTGTCGATCAACCCGCACTGCTCGGCCACCAGCCTCAACATGGCGGCGACGCTGCATTTCCTCGGCGCGATCGACAATCCGGGCTATTTCGAAGCCGAGGTCGCGGAGGTCAACCCGTTCCGCGACACGCTCTGCAGCAGCCCCTACGTCTTCGCGGACGGCATGGCCCGGGCGCCCGAAGGGCCGGGCCTCGGGGTGGAGGTCGACGAGAGCTGCATCGCCCGCTTCCCGCTCATCGACGGGCCCGGCTACGTGAAGTAGCAGGCAAGGGCGGGCACCCCGAGGATGCCCGCCCCTCCCGTCCCCCACATGCGCCCCGGTGAGGCCCTCGCGGCCCAGGGGCGTCATTCGCCCTTCACGCCGCCCTCCGACAGGCCGACCACCAGCCGGCGCTGCACCAGCAGATAGAACAGCACGACCGGGATGGTGACGAGCACCGCCCCGGCGAGCAGCATGCCCCAGGAATAGATGTTGTCCTGCCCGATCCAGGTCGCGAGGCCGAGCGACAGCACCTTCTTGGTTTCCGACGAGGTGAAGACGAGCGCGAACAGGAACTCGTTCCAGGCGTGGTTGAAGCTGAACACGCCGACCGAGACGAGGCCCGGCAGGGCGAGCGGCAGCGTGACCTTCCGCATCGCCTGGAAGCGCGAGCAGCCGTCGATCATCGCGCTCTCCTCCAGGCTCGCCGGGATGGCGTTGAAGTAGGAGCGCATGAACCACATGGTCAGCGGCAGGGTGAAGGCGGTGTTGGCGATGATCAGCGAGATCAGCGTGTCCGCCATGCCGAGATCCACCACGAACAGGTAGAGCGGGATCACCAGCAGCACTTCCGGCAGCATGTAGCACAGCAGCGTCAGCATCGAGACTGTGCGCATGCCGGCGAACTTGAACCGGCTGAGGCTGTAGGCGCCGAGCCCGCCGACGACCAGCGAGAGCAGCGTCGCCCCGCCGGCAACGACGAGGCTGTTGACGAAGTAGATCGGGAAGTTGGTCTGGATGAACAGGTCCCGGTAGTTCGTCAGCGTCCAGTCGTGCGGCAGGAAGGCGGGCGGGAACTGGTAGAGCTCGGTCGAGGTCTTGAACGAGCAGATCACCATCCAGAACAGCGGGAAGCCGATCACGCTGACCGCGGTGAAGGCCAGCAGATAGACCATCACGCGCGAGGTGACATAGTGCAGGTCCGCCGCCTGCCGGTTGTAGCGGCCGAGGCCGCCCGGCTGGGAGCCGGCGAGGGAGAGCTCCGTCGTGCTCATTGGCGGGCCTCCGCGCGCTTCATCAGGTGGAGATAGACGGCGAGCAGCACGCCGAGGATGGCGAAGGTGATGATCGCCGTCGCCGCCGCGCGCCCGAGCGCAAAGTCGACGAAGCCCTGCTGGTAGACGAGGACCGGCAGCGTGGTGGTGGCGTCGATCGGCCCGCCGCCCGTCATCAGGTAGATGATGTCGAACTTGTGGAAGGTCCAGATCGTCCGCAGCAGCGCGGTCAGCAGGAACACCGGCATGATGTGCGGCAGGGTGATGCGCCAGAACTTCTGCAGCGCGCTCGCCCCGTCGATGTCGGCGGCCTCGTACTGCTCCTGCGGGATCGCCTGCAGGATCCCCATCAGCGCGATGACGACGAAGGGGAAGAACTTCCAGACCCCGACCAGGATCACCGAGAACATCGCCATCGAGGTGCTGTTGAGCCACAGCAGCGGCTGGCTGATGAGCCCGACGGCCATCAGCAGGTAGTTCAGCACACCGATGATGTCGTTGAACATGTAGTGCCAGGTCAGCACGGCGACGACGGTGGGGATCAGGTAGGGCGTCAGGATCACCGCGCGGGCGATGCCGCGCATCCTGAAGTCGATGTTCAGCAGCAGCGCGATGCCGAGGCCGAGCGCCATCTCGATGGCGACGCTGCCGAACACCCAGACGAAGGTGTTGCCCAGCGCGTTGAGGAAGGCGGGGTCGGCCAGCACGCGCTCGAAATTGCGCAGGCCGACGAAGGGGCCGCTCAGTTCGCCGAGGCTGATGTGCTGCATGCTCATGGCGAACACCGTGACCATCGGCACGGCGACGAGCAGGATCAGGATGGCGATGCTGGGGGACAGGGCGAGATAGGCGAGCAGCCGGTCGCCCGGCAGGTCGGTGTTGGGTTCAGCCATTGACCACCAGCCGTGCTTCGTGACGCCGGGACTGTTCCACGGCCTTTCCTTCGCCGTCGAAGTAACGGATGTCGGACAGGCGCATGGCGAACTTCGCGGTGGTGCCGACCTCCGGCAGCGTGCCGATGGTGGCCGGCAGGCGGGCGATGGCCTTGCTCGAGGGCAGGCTCGCGCCGACCATGCCGTAGAGGATCCGGTCGCCGCCGAGATATTCGATGCGCTGCACCGTGAACTCGGTGCGGTAGAGCGCCTCGCTCGGGTCGAACGCGGATTCCGGCAGGAACATCTCCGGCCGGAATCCGATGGTGCGCCCCTCGTCGGAGATCAGGTTCATCGGCGGCGAGCCGATGAAGCTGGCGACGAAGGTGTCGGCAGGGTTCAGGTAGATTTCCTCGGGCGTGCCCAGCTGGCGCACCACCCCGCCCTGCATGACGCAGATGCGGTCGCCGAGGCCCATCGCCTCGACCTGGTCGTGCGTCACGTAGATCGAGGTCACGCCGATGCGCTCCTGGAACTGGCGCAGCTCCTCGCGCGCCGAATGGCGCAGCTTGGCGTCGAGATTGGAGAGCGGCTCGTCGAGCAGGAACACTGAAGGGTCGCGCACCAGCGAGCGCGCGAGGGCGGTGCGCTGGCGTTCGCCGCCCGACATCTGGCGCGGCTTGCGCTCGAGCAGGTGTTCGATGCCGACCAGCGAGGTCGCCCATTTCACCTTCTTGTCGATGTCGCCGGAAAAGCCCCGCACCCGCAGCGGGAAGGCGACGTTCTCGTAGATGGTGAGGTGGGGGTAGAGCGCGTAGTTCTGGAACACCATGGCGATGTTCCGGTCCTTGGGATGAAGCCGCGTGGCGACCTTGCCGCCGATGACGATGTCGCCATAGGTGGGCAGCTCCAGCCCCGCGATCATCCGCAGCAGCGTGGTCTTTCCGCAGCCGGACGGGCCGAGCAGGATGAGGAATTTGCCGTCCTGCGCCGTCAGGCTGACGTTGCTGATGGCGGAGTAGGCTCCGAACTTCTTCGTGATCTGTTTTACTTCAACAAGCGCCATGAGCGTCGTACCTCCAGAGATCTTCCGAGAGGGGCGGGACGGCTCGCATCCCGACCGAGGCCCGAACGGGACCGCCCGGTTGGCGGACGGTCCCGGGGCGCCGGGGCGGTGCCCCGGATGCCGGCATCGAGGTCAGTTGCTCTTCAGATCGTCCACGATCTGCTGCATCTGCTTGGCGCCCCAGGCCGCGGCCGCGGCGGGGTCCTCGCCCTGCAGCACCACGCGCTGGACCACCACGGCGGGAATGTCGCGCGCGATGATCGGCCCGATATAGGGGTTGCGCACGCCCGACAGCGTCACCTTGCCGTCCTTGAACGTCGCCCCGGCCTCGATGTCGAAGTCGAGCGCGTTGGTGGTGTTGAACGCCTGCTCGGCGAACTCGGTGCGGTTGTCGAGCTGCACCGAGCCGTCCTTGATCAGCTCGGCCTGCACGCTCTTCAGCGGCGGGATGAGATGGGGGAAAGCGGTCATCGAGAAGTCCTTCAGCCGTTCGCCGGTGATGATGAACTTCAGGAACTTCTGCGCGGCCTCAGGGCTCTTGGAGCCGGCGGCCGGCGTGGTCAGCGCGAAGCTGTCCGGGCTGACGTAATGCACGGCGAGGCCGGCGGGCCCGATCGGCATCGGCGCCGCCTCGGTCTTGGCGAACAGGTCCGGCGTGTTCGCCGCCGCGTTGGCCGGCAGCCGCGAGGCGTAGATGTCGAGCGCCACGGTGCCGGTCATGTAGGAGTTGATCATGTCGTTATAGGAGTACGACGCGATGCCGGGCGGGGCGTAGGCCTTCATGTCCTTCATGAACTGGAGCGCCTTGATGGTGCCCGGGTTGTTGAAGGTGACGTTCAGGTCCTTGTCGAAATAGGTGCCGCCGGCGGACCACATCAGCGAGCTGAAGAAGATGCTGGTCATGCGGTTCTTGCCCGCGGGGAAGACGAAGCCGTAGACCCCGTTGCCGGTGAGCGCCTTGGCCGCCGCCTTCAACTCGTCCCAGTTCTTCGGGACGGCGATGCCCTTCGCGTCGAGCAGATCCTTACGGTAGAACAGGACGCTGAAATTGCCCATCGTGTAGGGCACGCTGTAGGCCGCGCCGTCGACCGTGGCGATCGAGCCGGCGACGAAGTCGTCGCGCCCGATCTGGTCGACGAAATCGTCCAGCTTCATGATGTAGCCGCGCTTGGCGAATTCGGGCACTTCCTCCGGAAGGATCTTGAACACTTCCGGCATGGTCTTGGCCGAGATCGTCGCCATCACCTTCTGCAGGCGCGCGTCGGTTCCCACGGCCTCCATCTGGATCTCGATGCCCGGATTTTCCTTTTCGAACTCGGCGATCGCCTTGTTGTAGAATTCGATGCTCGGCGGATCGGTCTCGTTGTGCAGGAAGCGCACCACCTGCTGCTGGGCCATCGCCGGCAGACTGCAGAACAGCGTGTACAGGGTTATTGTCGCCGCGCGAGTGGGCACACGGGCCCATATCGAACTAGGCATCACTCACATCCTCCCCAGGTATTATGATGACGCGGATTGTCCCGGAGGCCTTCGGCTCTTTGCCGGGAATCGTTTTGACGGAGATCGCGTCACCGAAGTCGGAGCCCGGAAGGGGGAGGGTTCTGCAGCACCGAGGATGCAGTCCTGTCCCGAAACGCGGCTTCACTTCCTTCGACGACGATATCCCTCTTGTAACACAATCGGCCAAAGTGTAATCATATTTTCACAGAAAATGTCAAAAGTCTCACAGAGTTCATACAGCAGGATGGTGGGAAAGCACGCGCCGGCGCGTGCTCGACGCTATTCCCCGCGAGCGTGGACGGAGGCCGTGCGGCGGGGTCGACGACAATGCATGTGATGATCATCGGCGCGGCCGGGATGCTGGGCCGCAAGCTTGCGTCCCGGCTCGTCGCGAGGGGCGAGGTCGCCGGCCGGCCGATCGACCTGCTGACGCTGGCGGACGTGATCGAGCCGTCCCAGTGCGGGCCCGGCATCCGCACCCTGACCGCCGACGTCTCCTCGCTCGGCGATGCGGCCGAGCTTGTCGCCGGGCGGCCGGACGTGATCTTCCACCTCGCCGCGATCGTCTCGGGCGAGGCCGAGGCGGATTTCGAGAAGGGCTACCGGATCAATCTGGACGGTACGCGCCACCTGCTGGAGGCGATCCGCAGCGCCGGCGCGCAGGGGCCCTATTGCCCGCGGCTGGTGTTCTCCTCCTCGCTCGCCGTGTTCGGGGCGCCGTTCCCGGAGGAGATACCCGACGAGTTCTTTGCCACGCCCTCCACCAGCTATGGCACCCAGAAGGCCATCGGCGAGCTGCTGCTGGCCGATTACAGCCGGCGCGGCTTCATCGACGGCATCGCCATTCGCCTGCCGACGATCTGCATCCGCCCCGGCAAGCCGAACAAGGCCGCTTCCGGCTTCTTTTCGAGTATCCTGCGCGAGCCGCTGGTCGGCGAGGAGGCGGTGCTGCCGGTTCCCGAATCGGTGCGGCACTGGTTCGCCTCGCCCCGCGCGGCGGTGGGCTTCCTCGAGCACGCGGCCGGGATCGACCTTTCCGGCCTCGGCGCGCGGCGCAGCCTCACCATGCCCGGCGTGTCGGCGACGGTGGGCGAGGAGATCGAGGCGCTGCGCCGCTTCGGCGGCGAGAGGGCGGTGCGCCTGATCCGGCGCCAGCCGGACGAGACCATCGCGCGGATCGTGCTCGGCTGGCCGCAGCGCTTCGACCCGAAGGCCGCCCTCGCACTCGGCTTCCGGGCGGAACCGGATTTCGACGCGATCGTGCGCGTCCACATCGAAGACGAGCTCGCGGCCGCGACGGGCCCGGCCTGACGGGAGACGACCATGCTGCTCGGCTGCATAGCGGACGATTTCACCGGCGCCAGCGACCTCGCCAACACGCTGGCCAAGGGCGGGATGCGCACGACCCAGTTCGTCGGCATCCCGGAAGGGGACGGGCGGCTCGACTGCGAGGCCGGCGTGGTGGCGCTCAAGTCGCGCTCCATCGCCCCGGCGGAGGCGGTGCGCCAGTCGCTCGACGCGCTGGAATGGCTGCGCGGCCAGGGCTGCACGCAGATCCTGTTCAAATACTGCTCGACCTTCGATTCGACGCCGCAAGGCAATATCGGCCCGGTGGCTGAGGCGCTGCTCGACGCCCTCGACGCGCCGGTCGCGGTCGTCTGCCCGGCCTTCCCGCTCGCCGGGCGCATGATCTTCGCCGGCCACCTGTTCGTCGGCGGCCGCCTGCTGAACGAATCCGGCATGCAGAACCACCCGCTGACGCCGATGACCGATGCGGACCTGTGCCGCTGGCTGCGGCACCAGACGCGGGGCGAGGTGGGGCTGGTGCCGTTCGACGTGGTGCGGCGCGGCAGCGAGCCGATCCGCGCCGCGCTCGACGCACAGGCCGCCGCCGGCAACCGCCTCGTCGTCGTCGACGCGCTGGGCGACGAGGACCTGATGGCGATCGGCGCCGCGATCGCCGGGCATCGGCTCGTCACCGGCGGCTCGGGCATCGCGCTGGGGCTGCCGGAGAATTTCCGCCGGCAGGGCCTCCTCGCCGCCGCCGCCCCGCAGCAGGCCCGCGCCACCGGGCCGGGCGTCGCGCTTTCGGGCTCCTGCTCGGTGGCGACGCGCGAGCAGGTGGCCGTTCATTTGCATGCCCATCCCGGGCTGCGCGTCGAGGCCGAGGCGCTCATCTCCAGCCGGATCACGGTTGCCGATGCGCTGGCCTTCGTGAGCGAGCATCTGGACCGGAGTCCCTTGATCTATTCGACCGCCGATCCCGACAAGGTTGCCGCCGCGCAGTCCCGCTACGGGCGCGAGGCGGTCGCGCAGTCCTTCGAGGCCTTCTTCGCCGATCTCGCGCGGAGCCTGCCCGCGCTCGGCGTCGCGCGCCTGGCGGTCGGCGGCGGGGAGACGGCGGGCGCGGTGGTGACGGCGCTCGGCATCTCGCAGCTGCGCGTCGGCGGCGAGATCGACCCCGGGGTCCCGGCGCTGGTCGCCAACGGCCGAACGCCGCTGCATCTGGCGCTCAAGAGCGGCAACTTCGGCGGACGGGATTTCTACGATCGTGCCTTGCGCGCTTTGGAGGCGGTATGACGGACGAACACGAGCTGAGGGCGGCCATCGTCAAATGGGGCGCATCCCTCTTCCAGCGCGGCCTGACCTCGGGTTCGACCGGCAACATCTCGGTGCGGCTCGACGACGGCTTCCTGACGACGCCGACCAATTCCTGCCTCGGCTTCCTCCAGGCTGAACGGTTGTCCAAGGTCGACGAGACCGGCCATCCGGTATCAGGCGACAAGCCGACCAAGGAACTGCCGCTGCATCTGGGCTTCTACCGCAGCCGGCCGAAGGCGCGCGCCGTGGTGCATCTGCACTCGACCTACGCCACCGCGCTGTCCTGCCTCGCCGATGTCGACCCGCGCGACGCGATCCCGCCGATCACGCCCTATGTGGTGATGCGCGTCGGCAAGGTCCCGGTGCTGCCCTATGTGAAGCCCGGCGCCCCGCTCGGCCCGCAATTCGAGATCAAGGCCCGCGACCACGCCGCGATGCTGATCGCCAATCACGGGCCGGTGGTGTCGGGCAAGTCGCTGGAGGACGCGGTCTTCGCGGCGGAGGAACTCGAGGAGACGGCGAAGCTCGTGCTGCTCACCCGGCACCTCAAGGTGCGGCGGCTGGACGAGGGCGACGTCGACGACCTCACCGTTTCCTTCGCGCTCAGATAGGCCCGGCGCGCCCGCCGGCGCACGGGTTTTCCATTTTCTGGGCGCGGATCGGGATCATCGATTGACGGTGCCGCACAGGTCTGTATACAGGTTGGCATCCAAGGAGCGACGATGAGCGAAGAAGCGTTCAGTGCCTCGGAGGCAACCCGCCGCAGCGACCTCGTCTACGAGCGGCTGACCCAATCCCTGATTGCTCTGGAAATCCCGCCGGGAACGGCGCTTTCCGAGAACAAGCTGGCCAAGGAGATGGGCGTCAGCCGCACGCCGGTGCGCGCCGCGCTCCGCCAATTGGAGCTCGAGGGCCTGCTGGAGCAGCCGAGCGGCAGCTCCTACGTCGTGCGCGGGCTGACGCCGCGCGACGTGAACGAGATCTGCGACCTGCTCGAAGTGCTGGACTGCTACATCGTCACCCGCGCGATCCAGCACTGCCCGCCGGAGACGTTCGACGCGCTGATCGGCTACACGGCCGAGATGAAGGCGGCGGCGCAGGCGCAGGACATCGAGCGCTGGGGCCTCGCCGACCGCGAGTTCCACAAGCTGATCGAGGCCGGCGCGGACAACGAGCTCATCACCTCGCTGGCGGTGAAGACGCGCCGCCGGATCCATCGCTTCTGGGCGACCTCGGTGCGGCCGGAGCGGCTTCAGGAATGCTCCGCCGAGCACGAGCGGATCGCCCGGGCCATGCGCGACGGCGACGTCGAGAGCGTCGTGTCGATGGTCAAGGAGCACATCGCACATATGCGGCTGAGTCTGACCGACCTGCTGATGCGCGCCGCAGCCTTCCTGCCGCGCGGCACGTCGGGCGGACCGACAGGTAGAAGGGCCAGGTGAACGATGCGAACCCAAAGCGCAGCCCAGGTGCTGGACAGGCCCGCCACGGCCGGCCCGTCCGCCGGGGCGGCGGCCGCCAGCGGCGGTGCCGCCTATATCCGCTCGATGGTCGCCCACGAGCTGGAGCGCGCCGTCGGGCCGGCGCATGTCAGCGATGACCCGAAGGTTCTGCAGGCGCAGGCGGCCGACTGGTCCTGGTTCTCGCAATATCTGAAGTACCGCGACCTTCCCCTGCCCAGCGCCGACCTCGCCGTCTCGCCGGCGTCGACGGCCGAGGTCGCCGAGGTCGTGCGCATCGCCGATCATTTCCGGGTGCCGGTGATCGTGCGCGGCGGCGGCTCGGGCACGCAGGGCGGCACGCTGGCGCCCTATGGCGGCATCGCGCTCGACCTCAGCCGCATGAACCGCATCCTCGACATCGACGAGCAGAGCCTGATCCTGTCCGTCGAGGCCGGCATGAATGGCTGGGAGCTGGAGCAGAAGCTCAACGAGCGCGGCCTCACCCTGCCGCACTATCCCGGCTCGATGCATCACGGCGCCACCGCGGGCGGCTATGTGGCGGCGCGCGGCTCGGGCGTGGTCTCGACCAAGTACGGCAAGGCGGAAGACCTCGTGCTGCAGGTGAAGGCCGTGATGCCGCCGGGCCGCATCGTCGAGACCCTGCCGGTGCGCAACCATGCCGCCGGGCCGGACCTGCTGCAGGTGCTGGTCGGCTCCGAGGGCACGCTCGGCGCGATCACCGAGCTCAAGTTCCAGCTCGAGCGCCTGCCCGAGCGCCGCGACTTCGTGACCTTCCGCTTCGACACCGCCGTTGCCGGCATCGAGGCTGCGCGCCAGATCATGACCAAGCGGTGGAAGCCCGCGGTCATTCGTCTCTACGATCCCGCCGATGCGGGCAAGCTCGGCAAGGTCATCGGCCGCGACATCTCCGGCTCGGTGATGGTCATCTGCTGCGAGGGCAACGCGCCCGTCGTCGAGGTCGAGGTCGACGCGGTGGCCGCGATCTGCACCGCGGCCGGCGGCGAGGATCTGGGCCCCGAGCTGGCCTCGGTCTGGTGGGAGAACAAATACCAGCCCTTCGCTTCCGGCCACGCCCCGGCGCCGCCGCAGATCTTCGGCACCACCGACAGCGTGACGACCTTCGACAAGCTGCCGGAGCTCTATCTCGCCAAGAAGCGCGCTATCGAGGAAGGCTTCGCTCATCTCGGCGCCCGCTACACCGCGCATTTCTCGCACTGGTACCCGTGGGGCGGGATGATCTACGACCGCTTCTACGTCGACGAGGCGCCGGACGATCCGGACGAGGCGGTGGCGCTGCACGACCGGCTGTGGGACGCGGCAATCGCCGTCTCGCTCAAATATGGCGGCGTCATCAACGAGCATCACGGCATCGGCCTCAAGCTCGGGCGCTTCATGCGCGACCAGTATGGCGAGGCCTGGCACCTGATCACCTCGCTCAAGGACGCGTGGGACCCCAACAACATCATGAATCCGGGCAAGCTCGGCTTCGGACCGCCGCGGTGGTCGGGCCTTCGCTGAACCGGCTGCGAATGCGGGAGGAAGACATGCCGGCCAGTCCATCCAGGCTGCCCGTGGTGGCGATCACGCTCGGCGATCCGGCCGGCGTCGGCCCTGAAGTGGCGCTGAAGGGCGCGATTGAAGCGGGCGTGCGCGCCGAGTGCCGGCCGATCCTGGTCGGCGCCGCGAGCGTCGTCGAGCGCACGCTCTCGACCTGGGACCCGGCGAAGCGCCCGGACGTCGTCGCCATCAAGGACGCGTCGGAGATCGACGGCATCAACTCCAACGCCGTCGTGGTGCTCGACACCCACAATATCGACGACGCGGAGTGGGAGATCGGCAAGCTCTCTAAGGCCGGCGGCACCGCCGCGGCCGAGGACACCGAGACCGCGGTCCGCATCGCGCTCGAGGGCAAGGTCGACGCCATCGTCTCCGGCCCGGTCAACAAGCAGGGCCTGCAGCTCGCCGGGCGCGACTATCCCGGCCAGACCGAATTCATCCAGGCCCTGTCCAGGGGCCCGAAGCCGCTCAAGATCCTCGTCGGCGGCAAGCTGCGCGTGGCGCAGATGACGAGCCACATGTCGCTGGCGGCGGCGGTCGGCAAGGTGACGAAGGAGAATGTGCTCGACATCGCCATCCGCTTCTCCGACGCGCTGAAGAACGCCTGGGGCATCGAGAAGCCGCGGATCGCGGTCTCGGCGCTGAACCCGCATGCCGGCGACAACGGGCTGCTCGGCAAGGAGGAGATCGACGAGATCGAGCCCGCCATCCGCGAGGCGGTCGGCCGGGGCTACGACATTGTCGGCCCCGTGCCGGCGGACGTCTCGTTCATGCAGGGCGAGGAGGGGCGCTATGACGGCGTGGTCTCGCTCTATCACGACCAGGGGACGATCCCGCTGAAGCGGCTGAAATTCGCCTCGGTCGCCTATGGCCTGCCGGTCATCCGCACCACGCCCGGCCACGGCACCGCCTACGACATCGCCGGCAAGGGCACGGCGGACGCTACCGCCATGATCAGCGCGCTTCAGCTCGCCGCGCGGCTCGCCCGGCAGCGGCTCGACAAGGGCGCCTGAAGGGGCGGCTGAGCCAGGGTGAGCCTGCGCCCGGGGCGGCATTGCCGCTCCCGCGCGACGCGTCTGGCTTCGACTGTTTCATGCAAAAAAATCCGCCGGATCGGGATCCGGCGGAGGGCTTGAAGCGAGGCCCGCAGGTCGGGCGCGCGGGGGCGCGGCCCCTGCCTATAGCTCGACGACGACGTAGTCGTCCTCGACCTTCACCGGCACCGTCTCGGCCACATAGGGCCCTTCCATCAGGTGGCGGCCGTCCTCCACGCTGACCGGGAAGTTGCGGGCGCGGATCTTCTCCGGGTCGCAATAGGACTTGCCGGTGCGGATATCGAACTCCCAGCCATGCCAGGGGCAGCGCACGATCTCGCCCTCGCGGATGAAGCTGTACTCGCCCGGCATCTTGGACTGGATCAGCCCGGTCAGCGCGCCGCGGCACAGGCTGCCGCCGAGATGCGGGCAGCGGTCGAACAGGCCGAAATACTCGCCCTTGATGTTGAAGATGGCGATCGGCCGGCCCTTCACGTGAACGAGCGTGCGGCTGCCCTCGGGAATGTCCTTGGTGGACCCGACAACATACTTCTTCATCGCCGTCACGCCGCTCCCTGCGCCATGGTGGGGCCGGCATGCGCTCGCGCCGGCCTGGCTCCGTACTTCGCCCGGCCGTGATAGAGGGCGAGCCCGCTGTCGACGTCGAACAGGTGCAGGTGGTCGAGCGACAGGTCGAGCGAGACCTTGTCGCCGGGCTCGAAATCGAACCGGTCGGCGACCTGCGCGACCAGCGCCCTGCCGTCGGCGTCGAGATGCAGGATGGCGTCCGATCCGGTCGGCTCCATCAGCGTGACGACGGCGGGCAGGCGCCCCTCGACGTGGCCGTCATGGACGGTGATGTCCTTCGGTCGGATACCGACCAGCGCGGCGCTCACGTCGGTCGGCCCGAGCCATTCGCTTCCCCCGCGCGGCAGGCTGGCCGACCAGCCTTCGATGTGCACGGCGGTGTGCGCCTCGCCGTGCAGCAGCGTGGCGGGGATGATGTTCATGGTCGGCGAGCCGATGAAGGTCGCGACGAACAGGTTGGCCGGCTGCTGGAACACCACCGAGGGTGCCGCGAACTGCTGCAGTACGCCCTTGTTCATGATCGCGATGCGGTCCGACAGGGTGAGCGCCTCGAGCTGGTCGTGGGTCACGTAGATCATGGTGTGGCCGACCCGCTGGTGAAGCTGCTTCAGCTCCGCCCGGGTCTGGTCGCGCAGCTTGGCGTCGAGATTGCTGAGCGGCTCGTCGAGCAGGATGATGTCCGGGTTGCGCGCGAAGGCCCGCGCCACGGCGACGCGCTGGCGCTGGCCGCCGGAGAGTTGCCGCGGGTAGCGGTCGAGCAGGTTCTCGATGTCGACGAGGCGCGCCACCTCGCGCACCCGCTTCTCCTGGTCGGCGCGCGCCATGCCGGCGATCTTCAGCCCGTAGCCGATGTTCTGGCGCACGGTCATGTGCGGGAAGATCGCGTAGTTCTGGAACACCATGGAGAGGCCGCGCGACTGGGGCGGCACCGCGGTGACGTCGCGCCCGTCGACGAAGATCCGCCCCCGGTCCGGGCTCTCCAGCCCTGCGATCATCCGCAGCGTGGTGCTCTTGCCGCAGCCGCTCGGGCCGACCAGGCTGATGAACTCGCCGTTGGCGACGTCGAGGTTCAGCCCGTCGACCGCGAGGTGCGTCTCGCGGCCCGAGGTGAACTCCTTGTAGATTCCGCTCAGTACGATGTTCGCCATGTTCCTCCCGGCCTCCCGGTTTCTCTGTTGTCTTGCCGCGCCGGCCATGGGCGCGGATGGGAGCTGTCGTCAGCCCTTCAGTCCGCCGGAGGTGAAGCCGGCCACCAGGTATTTCTGCAGGAACGAGATCAGCAGGAAGGCGGGGACGGCCATGGTGATGCCGGCCGCCATGATCATGTTCCACACCACGTAGTCGCGCGTGACGAACTGCGTCATGCCGATCGGCAGCGTCTTGGACGCTTCCGAGGTGATCAGCACGAAGGCGAATTCGTATTCTTCCCAGGACAGCGCGAAGGCGAAGATCGCGACCGCGATCAGGCCGGAGCGCGCCAGCGGCAGTTCGACCTCCAGGAAGGTGCGGAACCGCCCGGCCCCCAGCAGGGCCGCGTTCTCGCGGAAGGCCGAGGGAATGGTCTGGAAGTACTGCCACATCAGCCAGATGCCGAACGGCAGCGACAGGGTGACATGGGTCAGCATCAGGCCGAACAGCGTGTTGCCGAGCCGGATGCTGTAGAAGATGTTGAACAGCGGGATCGACAGCGCCAGCGACGGGAACATGTAGCAGAACAGCACGCCCCGGCTCATCGCAGCCTTGCCCGGGAACTTGAAGCGGGCGAGCCCGTAGCCTGCCAGCACCGCACAGGTCGTCGAGACGATGGTGGAGGCGATCGCCACCGTGGCGCTGTTGAAGAAGTACTGCCGGAACGAGGCCTGGCCGATGAGCTCGCGGAAGGCTTCCGACGAGATCGAGCCGGGCAGCAGATGCGCGCTCAGCAGCTCAGGCGCCGTCTCCAGCGAGCCCTTCAGCATCCAGTACATCGGGAACATGAAGAAGAGGCACACCGCGGCGAGGGCGAGATAGTTCAATCCCTTCGACAGGAACCGTGTCGTAGCCATCTCACTCCACCTCGATCTCTTTTTCCGGCTTCACGATGCTCGTGTAGATGCTGGCGAAGATGAACAGCATCGCGAACATGACGACACAGAGTGCGGCGCCGAGCCCCTGCTGGTTCTGCAGGAAGGTCACCTTGTAGGCGTAGATCGGAAGATTGGTGGTCTCGCTGCCGGGGCCGCCCTTGGTCAGCAGGTAGGGCACCTCGAACTTGTTGAACATCCAGATGCAGCGCAGCATCACGATCAGCAGCAGCGTGCTGCGCAGCGAGGGCAGGGTGACGTCGCGAAAGCGCTGGAACGCGTTCGCGCCTTCGACCTTGGCGCATTCGTAGAGCGAGACCTCGATCGTCTGCAGCCGGGCGAGGATCACGATGACGACGAAGGGCGTCCACTTCCAGGTCGAGGCGACCAGCGTCGCCGGCAGCGCCCATGCATGCGAGCCGAGGAAGGGTATCGGCTCGTCGATGAGGCCGAGCGAGACCAGTATGTGGTCGAACACGCCGTAGATGTCGCTCATCATCAGCGCGAAGACGAGCGCCATCGCGGCGGTCGGCACCATGTAGGGCAGCAGCACGATGCCGCGCGCCAGGCCACGCCCGCGCAGGTTCTGGTGCAGCAGCAGCGCCACCGGCACGCCGACGGCGAGCTGCACCACCACCGACAGCACCGCGAACCACACGCCGAAGCCCGCCGCCGACCAGAACTCGGCGCTCTGCAGCAGGGTCTCATAATTGCCGAGCCCGACCCAGTCCCAGGTGAAGGAGAAGGCGTCCTTCTCGTAGAGGCTGAGCCAGATCGCGTAGAGCATCGGCCCGATCTGGACCAGGCCGATGATCAGCAGGGCCGGAAGGAGCCACGGCGCGACGATAGCGGTGCCGATGATGCTCCGGAGAGCCTTGCCCCGGCCGCCGGCCTGATCTCTCAGGCCGGGAGTGTTCTGTCCGGGGTAGGACTCGCGTGCGCTGTGAAGAGCCATGCCGTTACGTCTTCAGCTTGTCCATCGCGGTCTGCATCGACTTGGCGATGGCGCCAAGGGTCTGCTCGGCCGACGTGCCGTCGAGGATCGGGCTGCCGATCAGGCTCGCATAGACGCCGGCGCGGAACACGCTGCTGGCGGCCGGATTGAGGTCCGGGCCCTTGGTCGCGACCGGCCCCGTGACGGCGCTGTAGCCGCTCGGATAGGCCGCATCGATGGTCGCCAGCAGGTCCGGATGCGCCTTGAAGAACTCGTGCTCGCGCCACTTGCCGAGGAACAGCGCCTTGTTGGTCGGCACCAGATGGCCCGGCACGGTCCACAGCCATTCGAGATAGAGCGGGCTCTCTACCATACTGCGCACCAGCGCCTTGGCGGCGGCGGGATCGCGCCCCTGCTTCTTGAAGATGCACAGGCCGCCATTGGAGAGCTTCACCGCCGGCTTCTTGTTGGCCGGTACTGGCGCCACGCCCGTCACCTTCTCGATATCGGGAAAGTCGGAATGCAGGTAGTTCAGCGTGCGCGCGCCCGGGTACTCGATCATGGCGACGTTGCCGGCCGCGAACGCCTGGTTCACCTGCGCATAGGCGTAGTTGGCGGAGACCGGCGAGAAGGCGGTGCGCTTCTTGAACCACTCGATGGTCTGGGTCAGCTCGTCCTTATGCTGGTCGACCACGACCTGCCACTTGCCGTCGATCCAGTCGAAGAACAGGCCGCCATTGGACCACGCCTGGTTGAGCGCGACATTGGTAGTGTAGCCCGAGCTCGGATTGGTCACCAGCAGGTCGCCATACCGCCGCTGCGACTTGTCGGTCAGGGTCTCGGCCGCCTTCAGGTAGTCGTCCCAGCCCTTGGGCGCCTGCAGGCCCGCCTTGTCGAACCAGTCCTTCCGATAGAACATCATCGGGATGCCGATGTCGGAGGGGACGAAATAGTCCTCGCCCTTGTAGCGCAGCCGCGCGCCTTCCGGCACGCCGATCGCCTCGACGATGTCGGTCACCGGCTCGAGCATGCCGTTATAGGCGAGGGCGGTCAGCTCGACGTCGTCGAACTTGCCGACATCGGGCGCCTGCCCGGTGTTGAGCAGGATCGACAGGCGCGACAGCGCCTCGTCGGGGTTGAGATATTCGGGCACCACGGCGCTCACCGACTTGTTCTTGTCGGTGAACTCCTTGAACATCTTGGCCCAGACCGCCTGCGTGTCCTTGCCGTCCTCGCCGGTGAGGAAGGTGAGTTCCTGCGTGCCCTGCGCCAGCGCCGGGGCCTTGCCCATCAGGAACAGGCCGCCCGCCGCGCCGGCGGCCTTCATGGCGGTTCGTCGTGAAATTCCCTTGCCGTCGGACGTCATCGGTTTCCTCCTGGTTGTTCTTGATCGGCGGGGCCGGGCGAGCTTCTTTCGGCTCCTTCCCGACACCCCGGAACGGCCCGGCGACGCGAGGCGCCGGGCTTCACGCGGGGCCGCGTTCGGCGTGCCCCGGTTCGGCGCCAGGGGTCACTGCACCCCCGTAGAGCGGGATCACTGCACCCCGTAGAGCGCCTTGGCGTTGGTCAGCAGGAACTGCTGGCGCAGGTCGAGCGGGATATCGATCGGGAAGGCCACCGCCGGATCGTCGAAATCCCAGTGCGGATAGTCGGAGGCGAACAGCAGCCGGTCCCAGCCGATCCAGTCGATGACGTCGACCAGATGGCTGCGCGGCTCGGGCTCCTCGATCGGCTGTGTGGTGATCCACACCTGCTGGCGGATGTATTCGGACGGCGGGCGCTTGACGTGGGGCACCTCGCTGCGCAGCCGCTCCCAGTGCTTGTCGAGGCGCCAGGTGAAGGCGGGCAGCCACGCGCAGCCGGCCTCGATCAGCACCAGCTTGAAGTTCGGGTAGCGCTCGAACACGCCCTCGAAGATCATGCTGGCGAGCAGCGCCTGGCACGAGGGCGAATGGCCGAACATCTCCTCGATGTAGTAGGAGGGCCAGCCCGAGCCGGTGACCGGCGCGCCCCCATAGCCGAAGGCGTGCACGCCGACGGGCAGGTTGGCGGCGGCGGCGGCCTCGAAGATCGGCCAGTAGTTGCGCTTGCCGAGCGGCTCGGCGGTGCGGCTCAGCAGCAGCACCTGCACGAAGTCGTCCTCGGCCGCGCAGCGCTCGATCTCCCGCGCCGCGGCCGGCCCGTCCTCGTAGGGGACCACGATCGACGCCTTCAGCCGCGGGTCGCGCCGGGTGAAGTCGTTCTTCTGCCACTCGTTCGCGGCGGTCGCGAGCGCGGCGCTGAGGTCGGAGTTGAGCAGGCCGTAGCCGCAGAAGGTGAGCGGGTTGAGCACGCCCAGCTCGACATTGTTGGCGTCGAGATGCTGGGTCTGCAGCAGGCGCAGGTCGCTTCCCGCGAGCCCGCCGCCTTCCGGCCACGCGTCGCGGCGCTTGGCGTCGGGCTGGCCCTTCGGGTAGGCGGCGCCGCGCTGGTAGCCGTGGCGCACCTTGGCGCCGTAGGTCTGGAGATGGGTCTGCCAGCGCTTCTCGAGATAGGGGTAGAGATCGCGATAGCCGTTCACCGTGGGATGGATATCGCAATCGGCAACCGCCAGACGGTTTCCGACGCCCTTGCCCTTGGTGGCGTCAATCTTGCCGACAACGTTCATTGTGCACGCTCCGTCAATCGTGAGTAGGTTGCACGCGGATTGTCGTACTGGATCTTGCGCAGCAGCGAGGGGCTCAGCCCCGGCGGCACCACCTCGTCCCGGTCGAACTGCCAGTGCGGGTAGTCGCTGGAAAAGAGGAGCATGTCCTCCGATTCCATGTGCGTCATGAAGCGGTTGAGAAGCTCGGGATCGGGCGGCGCGTCGACGGGCTGGAGCGTGAGCCGGATATGCTCGCGGGCGATCTCGGAGGGCGAGCGGTCGACCCAGGGCACCTCCATGCGCAGGCCCTGCCAGTACTTGTTCAGGCGCCACAGCGCCGAGGGCATCCAGGTGAAGCCCGATTCGATGAAGACCACCTTCAGCTCGGGGAACTTCACGAAGGTGCCTTCGCAGATCAGGCTGGCGAGCTGCGAGTGGAAGCCCTGCGACTGCGCCACGTAGTCCTCGACGTAGTAGGACGGCCAGCCCGACGGCGTGACGGGGTTGCGGTAGGTGCTCCCCGCATGGATGCCGACCGGCAGCCCGTGGCGCGCGGCGGCCTCGAAGATCGGCCAGTAGTAGCGATTGCCGAGCGGCATGTCGGCGAACACCGGCAGCAGCACCTGCACGAAACGCTTGTCGCCGGCCCAGCGGTCGATCTCCTCGGCGGCGAGCTGGGGCGACTGCAGCGGCACGATGATGGAGCTGCGCAGCCGCGGGTCGCGGTCGAGCCATTCGGCGGCGATCCAGGCGTTGAGCCCGTGCGAGAAGGCGGCCGCCATATCGGCGCTGAATACCGGCCACACGCCGTAGACGCAGTTGCAGATCGCCGCGCTCAGGCCCCAGCGGTCGAGCGCGTGGGCCTGCAGCAGCGTCAGGTCGGCGCCCGGCCGCGCATGGTCCGAGCGCCAGTCCGGGCGGCTGGCCAGCGGCGTCGACTGGGGGTAGCTCGCGCTGTCGAGATCGGTGATGCCGCGCTGGACTACGACCTCGGCCCAGTGGCCGGGCAGGTACGGCAGCAAAGCCTCCGACGAAGGTACGATGGGATGAATATCGCAGTCGATCGGGCCATCCAGAGTCATCTCGCTCCCCAATTCGTGCCATTCGGCACGTTTTTCAGGATTTTCTTATTTGGTTACATCCAGTTGCGGCATGCACGACATCTTGTGGATTTGGGTTTTGGCGTGTCCACGGTGATGCGACGTCGACGAGTTGCTTCGGCCCTCGGGCCAAGAAGCGCGTCCGGGCGTCCCCGCGACACCTGCATTGCTGGCGGCGCCGGCACCATCCCGCAGCGTCGTTTCTAGCATGGCCCTCCCGAATGTAAACATTTTCTCACAGGATTTTTCAAAACCGCACAAAATGCGCTAACCATCCCATGCAGGCGAGTTGACACCAAGAACGCGCGACATGCAAGGATACAAACCGGTATACCGTTCGGTGCTCGGGTTATACTCGAAGGGAAACGGCGGGAGGAAATCATGAAAGCGCGAGCGGCCCGGCTGCCTTGCCGGCTATGCATCGCCCCTGCCGGCCGGCGGGCTTCGTCTGCGCGGGGTGCGTCGCGAGGGGGGCGGCGATGATGTGGAAACGGATCGGCATCGTCGGCGACGACCTGACCGGCGCGGCCGCGGTATCCGGCGCGTTCGCCCAGCGCGGATTCCGCTGCGTCCTCGAGACCGCTGACGCGACCGCGCGTACCCCGGATCACAGTGCCGGCCAGGGCGCCCCGGCCGATCTGCTCGCGCTGATGACGGAGAGCCGCCACATGCCCGCACCCGAGGCGCGCCGCGTGGTGGCGTCGGCGACCCGCCATCTCGTCGCGGCGGGCTGCACGCTGTTCTACAAGAAGATCGATTCCCTGCTGCGCGGCCAGGTCGGGCTCGAACTGCAGGCGATGCTCGACGCGATGCCGGGCCGCTCGATCATGGTGGTGCCGGCGACGCCGAGCAACGGCCGGATCACGCGCGACGGCGTGCAGACGCGGCTCGCGGACGCGGATTCGGGCGGCGTCGACGCAGGGGCCTTCATCCGCGCCCGGCCGGAATCGGCGCATATCCCCACCCTGCTGCACGCGGCGATGGACGCGCAGATCGCCACCGTCGCGCTCGACGAACTCGCCGATCCCAACGCTCTGCTGCGCACGCTCGAGGATGCGCAGGGGCGCGTGATCGTGTGCGACGCCGAGCGCGCCGAGCATCTGCACGTCCTGGCGTGTGCCGGCCTCCGTGCGGGCATCACCATTTTCGCCGGCACTTCCGACTTCGCCGCCGCGGTGGCCGAGGTCCTCGCCGCGCAGCGCGCGGATGAGGGACAGGTGCTGGTGGTGGCGGGCTCGGCGAGCGCCACCTCGCACGCCCAACTTGCCACGCTCGAAGAGGCCGGCCTCGGCCGCGTGGCGTGGCTCGGCGAGGCAGCGCTGCGAGCGGGCGACCATGAAGGGCTGGTGCGCGACGCGCTCGAGGCCGCGCAGGGGCGCCCGGCCATAGTCGTCGCCAGCGCCGCACCTGTGGAGGGAGGCGATCCCGCCGATGCCGCCGCCGTCGCCGGCCTGCTCGCCGCCGCCGCCGCCGACATCATCGCCAGCCGACCGGTCCGCGGGATCATCGCCACCGGGGGCGACACCACCATCGCCCTGCTGCACCGCCTCGGCGTCGACAGGATCGAGCCGCAGACGCTGCTGGAGCCGGGTATCGCGCTCTGCGCCGTCCGCGGCACCCCGCTCGACGGCATGACCCTCGTCACCAAGCCCGGCGCCCATGGCGATGCCGGCTGCCTGGTGCGCCTCGTGACCGCGCTCGCCGCCCGGTCCCGCAACAATGCCGGCAGCGCCTCCCGACCCTGCGCGGGCCCGGTCGCGTCGCCCGCCTAGGAGAGGAAACGGAATGACGACCAAGATTGCGCTGGTTGGATGCGGCCTGGTGGGGCGGTCATGGGCGATCGTCTTCGCCCGCGCCGGGTTCGACGTCGCCATGTACGACCCGACGCCGGCCTCGCTCGATACGGCGCTGGACTTCGTGCGCGGCGCGCTGCCCCCGCTGGCCGAGCTCGGCCTGCTGAACGGCCACGAGCCCGCCGAGGTCATGGCGCGCCTCAGGCCCGCCGGCTCGCTGGCCGAGGCGCTGGACGGCGCGGCCTATGTGCAGGAGAGCGGGCCGGAGCGGCTGCCGGTGAAGGTCGAGCTCTACCGGGAGCTCGGCCGGCTGGCAGGGCCGGACACCGTGCTCGCCAGCTCGACCTCGGGGCTGCCCGCCTCCTCCTTCTCCGAGGGCATGGAGGGGCGCCAGCGCTGCCTCGTCGCCCACCCGATCAACCCGCCGCACCTCGTGCCGCTGGTCGAGATCGTCCCGGCGCCCTGGACCGACCCGGACGTCGTCGCCCGCACCGAGGCGGTGATGGCGCAGGCCGGGCAGGTGACGATCCGGCTGAACCGCGAGATCGCCGGCTTCGTCGTCAACCGCATCCAGAGCGCGGTCCTCGGCGAAGCCTTCCGGCTGGTGGAGGACGGCATCGTCTCGGCCGCCGAGGTCGACCTCGCCATGGCTGAAGGGCTCGGCATGCGCTGGTTCTTCATGGGCCCGTTCGAGACCATCGACCTGAACGCGCAGGGCGGCATCTACGATTATTGCGAGAAGCTGGGGCCGATGTATCACGACCTCGCCCGCGAGCAGGCGGATCCGCGCAAATGGCATGCCGGGCTCGTGTCCGAGGTCGAGCGCCAGCGCCGCGCCGCGACGCCGATGGAAGGGCTCGACGAGCGCAAGGCGTGGCGCGACCGCTATCTCGCCCGGCTGGCGCAGGCAAAGCGCGCCCTGTCCGAGACCTAAGGGCGCCGTTGGCGCAGGCGCGGAATGGCGGCGCGCCGCCCGCGCCCGCGCTGCCGGCATGGCGGTCCGCACGCGGGTGCTCGTCCGCACGGACGACCTTCGGGGCGAGCGCGGCGCCGTCGTTCTGTCGGCCTCGCGCAGGAACCGGCCGGCCAACTGGTCTGAGAGGACGGCTATCTCGCGCCCCCTCATGCCGAGAGGCGGCGGCGCCTGCGATGCCGGCCGGCACGCCGTTCATCGTCGTCTGCCGCCGTGCCTATTTCGGCGGACCCAACAGCAAACCCCTTGCCGCGTCGCCGAGATTTATCCGGCGAAGGGCCGCCCGCCTCTGCCCGAGTGGGCATGGGCTTCTCTACCTCCCGCCTGTTTGTGCGACGGCGGAGCCCGCTTCCGGGCAACCCGCCACCCAAGCGCTGGCGTCCCCCGGCCACCGCCTCGCCCTCAGCCCCGCCGCCGCCTCTCCACATGGCCTCCGCTCCAGCCGGTTGACAGGGTGCGCCCGCTGGCGCTTATAATTGGTCCGACCATCGGATGAGCTTATGACCGATCTTCCAATCAATCAGCTCGAAGGCTTCCAGCCCATCTCCCGCCGCCAGGTATCGGGGGAGGTGGCGCGGCAGATCCAGCACCTCATCGCCACGCGGCGCATGAAGGCCGGCGACCGGCTGCCGACCGAGCGCGAGCTCGCCGCCGCGCTCGGCGTCGGGCGCGGCGCGGTGCGCGAGGGCGTGAAGCTGCTCGCCGGGCTCGGCATCGTCGAGGTGCGGCAGGGCTCGGGCACCTATGTGCGGGAATCGCAGCGCATCGTGCTGCTCGACCCTTCGCTTGTCGGGTCGAGCGAGGGGCTGCGCCTGCTCAAGCAGGCGACCGCCGTGCGCCGCCTCATCGACTGCGCGGCGGTCGAGCTCGCCGCCACCGCCGCCCGTCCCGAGGACCTCGCCGAGATCAGCGCCTATCTGGAGCGGGCCGAGAGCGAGCCGCTGCGCACCAAGCTCGCCCACGCCATCGACCTCACCTTCGAGGCGATGATCGGCCGCGCGGGCGGCAACCCTTATCTCGAGGCGGTGCAGGCGGAGGCCCACCGCTACTTCCGCGCCGCCTGGGAACAGCAGGGCTTCATGCCCCGCCCGGCGGCCGACCGCAGCGCCCAGCACTGGGCGATCCTGCACGCGTTGGAGCGGCGCGATCCGCAGGAGGCGCGAGCACGGATGGAAGAGCATTTCGATCTGCAGGCGCTCGACAGGGACGAGACCGCCTGAACGACCGGCGCACCGCGCCGGAACTGACAAAAAGAAAATCATCAGATGTTTTTTGGAGGAAACAGCAATGTTCTGGAGACACGCGCTCGCGGCCCACGCGCTCGCGGCGACGGCGGCCGCGCTCGCCTTCACCACCGCGATCCCCGCTGCCGAGGCCCGCACGGTCACCGTCGCCACTGTCTACGGTGCGCGCGACGTGAGCACGCAGGCGATGGAAAAATGGGGTGAGCTGCTCGCCAAGAAGACCGATGGCCGGCTAACCATCAACATCATTCCCGGCGGCACGCTGGGCGGTGACCGCGAGCTGCTCCAGCAGCTCTCCTCGGGCGAGATCGACGTCGACCTCTCCTCGCCGGTGGTGATGCAGTACGTGGCCCCGCAATATCAGTGCCTCGAGGCGGAATACATCTACGAGAACGAGAACCAGGGCTTCAAGGTCTGGCGCGGCGAGATCGGCAAGGAAGCTTCCGCCGCCATGCAGAAGCAGTACGGCATCGAGATCGCCGCCGTCGGCCGCCGCGGCGGGCGCGTGGTCACCGCGAACAAGAAGATCATCGAGCCGCAGGACATGACGGGCCTCAAGTTCCGCGTCACCAACGACCTGCGCGCGCAGGTGTTCGCCGCCTATGGCGCCCAGCCCGCGCCGCTGCCGCTCTCCGAGCTCTACGGGGCGCTGCGCCAGGGCGTGTTCGACGGCGAGGAGAACCCGCTCTCGACCATCTACAGCCTGCGCTTCCACGAGGTGCAGCCCTTCATCAGCCTCACCTACCACGTGTGGACGTACAATCTGGTGCTGGTGAACAGCGCCTTCTATGACGGCCTCGGCGACGACCGGAAGGCGTTCGACGAGACCCTCTCGCAGGCGCTCGACTGGCTCTACGACGCGGTGGCGAAGGACGATGCGCGCATCATCGCCGAGATCAAGAAGAGCGGGAAGACCGAGATCGTCGAGCCCGACGTCGCCGCCTTCCGCGCCAAGGCGCGCCCGGTGCTCAAGGCGTATGCGGACAAGAACTGCAAGCCGGGCCTGATCGATCAGGTCGATCAGATCTCGAGCGCGAACTGATCATCATGCGCCGCCTCGCAAACGGCATCGGCACGGCCTGGTTGGCCGTGTCGGTGGGCCTCATCGTCGTCACCATCGTGACGGTGCTCTGCCAGGTCGCCTTCCGCTACGTGCTTGCCTTCCCGCTGGCCTGGACCGAGGAGGTCTCGCGGCTGGCGCTGGTCTGCGCGGTCTATGCGGGCCTGCCGCCGGCCTATCTGCGGGGCGAGCACATCGTCGTCGACTTCTTCGTCGGGCTGCTGCCGAAGGTGATCTTCGTTCCCTACGTGATCCTGATGAAGCTCATCTGCGCCGTGGTGATCGCCTATCTCGCCCTCGGCGCGGGGCTGCAGGCCGAGGCGACCCGCCACATGACGCTGATCGCCATACCGAGCGTCTCGATCGCGGTGGTCTATGCCCTTCAAGCGGCCTCGCTCGCCTCCTTTGCCGTCGTCATCCTCCTCACTCTCGGCGCTCCGGAGACCTACGTCTCGCACGAGCAGGAAATGGACGTCTGATGCTGCCCGTTATCCTGACGCTGGCGCTCATCGGCCTGATCATGTCCGGCCTGATGATCGCCGTCGCCGCCGGCCTCGCCTCGATCGTCGGCGGGCTGGCCCTGTTCGGCGATCCGCTGGGCGCGCGCGTGCCGATGATGATCAGCCGCTTCTCCATCGACCGGATCGACAACTTCCTGCTGCTGGCGATCCCGTTCTTCATCCTGGCGGGGCGGCTCATGAACACCGGCGGCGTCACCGTCCGCCTGTTCGACTTCGTTGCCGCGCTGGTGCAGCCGCTGCGCGGCGGGCTCGGGCACGCCAACGTGCTGGCGAGCTTCGTCTTCGCCGGCATGTCGGGATCGGCGACCGCCGACGTGGTCGGCCTCGGCGCGGTCGAGATGAAGGCGATGCGGGCGAAGAACTACCCCGACGCCTTCAGCGCCGGCGTCACCGCCGCCTCCTCGCTGCTCGGGCCGGTCATCCCACCCTCGATCGTGCTGATCGCCTATGCGGTGCAGGCCGAGCAGTCGGTGGCGACGCTGTTCCTCGCCGCCATCGTGCCGGGCATCCTGCTGGCGCTCGCCTTCATGTCGTGGGTCGCCTACCAGGCCCATGTGCAGAAGATGCCCGAGGGAAGCTGGCCGTCCGCCTCCGAGGTGGGTCGCAAGGCGGTCCACGCCCTGCTGCCGATGCTCACCCCGGGGATCATCCTCACCGGCATCTATGGCGGCGTGTTCACGCCGACCGAGGCCGCCGCGGTGGCGGTGCTCTACGCCCTCCTGCTCACCACGCTGGTCTATCGCGAGCTCACCTGGCGCGATCTCCTCGAGCAGCTCAAGGGCACGGCGCTCGATACCGCGACGCTGATGTTCATCATCGCCATGACCTCGGCCTTCGGCGTCATCATGCTGCGCCTCGGCCTGCCGCAGGCGCTGGTGGGCCTCGTTGTGGGCATCTCCTCCAACCCGACGATCGTCATGTTCCTGCTGCTGATCGTCTGGCTGCTGGTCGGCTGCTTCATGGCGCAGACGCCGGCCATCATCATCCTCACCCCGATCCTCATGCCGATCGCCTCGCAGATCGGGCTCGACATGGTCCATTTCGGGGTGGTCATGGCGCTCGCCCTCACCGTCGGCCTGCTGACGCCGCCGGTCGGCATGGTGCTCTACGCGCTGAAGAAGGTGGCCGACGTCCCGCTCGGCACGCTGTTCCGGGTCAGCGTCCCCTATGTCGTCATCGCCATCGCCGTGCTGTGCCTGCTGATCCTCGTTCCCGGGCTCGTGACGGCACTGCCGTACGCGTTCGGTCTGCACTGAAGCTGGAGTTCCCACAATGAAGATTAAGCGCGCGCGCCCCCGTCGGGTCGGCCAGTTTCTCTTTGTCGAGATAACGACCGACAACGACATCGTCGGCTTCGGCGAGAGCGGGGCCTGGGGACATCTGGAAGCCTCCGAGGCGGCGCTCGCCAAGTATTGCGACTATCTGGTCGGCGAGGACCCGCGACGCATCGAGCGCCACTGGCAGATCATGCACCGCTTCGCGCATTTCAACGGCACGGCGGTGGGCGGCGCCATCTCGGCGGTGGACATCGCGCTCTGGGACATCAAGGCCCAGTCCTACGGCGTGCCGCTCTACGAGCTGTTCGGCGGCTCGGTGCGCGACAAGCTTCGCCTCTATGCCCACGTCTATTCCAAGACCGTCGACGAGGTGGTGAGCTTCGCCACCGACAAGGCGCGCGAGGGCTACACCGCGATCGGCCATTTCAACCCGTTCCTCGACGAGCCCGAGGATCAGCCCTACTTCCTCGGCCATGCCGGCCTCGTGCGCATGGGCATCAACACCGTGGCGCGGGTGCGCGAGGCGGTCGGGCCGGATGTCGACCTGCTGCTGGAACTGCATCGCCGCCTGACCCCCGCGGAGGCGATCAGCTTCGCGCAGGCGGCGGCGGAGTATCATCCCGGCTGGCTTGAAGACCCGATCCGCCCGGAAAACATCGACGCCATGGCGGAAGTCGCCAGCAAGTCGCCGGTGCCGATAGCCACCGGCGAGCGCTACCACAGCATCTACCAGTTCAAGATGGCGATCGAGCGCCGCGCGCTCTCCTTCGCCCGCGTCTCGGTCGGCATCTGCGGCGGACTGACCGCGGCGCTCAAGATCGCCGCCATCGCCGAGGCGAACGACGTGCAGGTCGCCCCGCACAACCCGATCTCGCCGATCGGCGTCGCCGCCTGCGCCGCGCTCGGCTTCTCGCGCTCCTGCGTCGCGATCCAGGAATACCCCACCGGCTATGACGGCTACGTGCTGGAGAGCACGCCGCAACTGCTGGGCCGCAACGTGGTCGACGGCGACCTTACGGTGGAGAAGGGCTTCCTGCTGCGCTCCGAGGCGCCGGGGCTGGGCGTGCGCCTGCGCGACGACGCCGAGGTCCTGCGCCCGCCGATCAGCCGCAAGGTGTCGATGCGCCGGCACCTCGACGGCGGCGTGGTCGACCAGTAGAGCAGCGATCCGCATCCGGGCCGCCGCGCCCGCGGCCCGCGCCATGATCCTGCGGGTCCCGCTTCCTCCGCGGTAAGGGGTGGTGGCGGAAGGCCCGGCCGTGGGTTAATCATGGGTCAGGCTCCCGGGTTGTCCATGAGCGCGGTACGCTTCGAGCGAGCGTACCGGGAGGATCGAGATGCGCACGGAGGTTGCCAGAAGAGCGCGCGTGGCCGATCCGGAATTCGGACCGTGGCTGGCGCAGGCCTCGATCCTCGTGGTCGACGACGAACCGGGCATGCGCAACTTCCTGTCGCGCACGCTCGGCCCGCGCTGCAAGCGGCTGGAGGAGGCGGCGAATGCCGACGAGGCCTCGCGGCTGCTCGACGAGCAGCATTTCGACATCGTCATCCTCGACAACATCATGCCCGGCAAGAACGGGGTCGACTGGCTGACCGAGCAGCTCGCGCTCGGCTTCTTCGCCGACGCCATCCTGATGACGGCCTATGCCGACCTCGAGACCGCGATCCAGGCCCTGCGAGCCGGGGCGGTCGATTTCCTGCTGAAGCCCTTCCGCTCCAACCAGCTTCTCAACGCGGTGGCGCGCTGCCTCGACCGGGTGCGGCTGCAGCGCGAGAACCTCGTGCTGCGCCACGAGCTCCGCTCCTCCTCCAACCACATCCTCCTGCGCGACAAGCTGGTCGGCGACTCGGACGCGATCCGGCAGGTGCGCGAGACCATCTCGCGCGTCGCCCGGCTGCCGACGCCGGTGCTGTTCACCGGCCAGTCGGGGACCGGCAAGGAGGTGGCCTCGCGCTCGCTGCACCTGCTCTCGGACCGCGCCGACAAGCCGTTCGTGCCGGTCAATTGTAGCGCCATCCCGCCGGAGATCATCGAGAGCGAGCTGTTCGGCCACCTCAAGGGCGCGTTCACCGGGGCCGACCGGGCCCGCGAGGGCCTGTTCATGCACGCGCAGGGCGGAACCCTGTTCCTCGACGAGATCGGCGAGCTGCCGCTGTCCCTGCAAAGCAAGCTGCTGCGCGTGCTGGAGGATCTTCGCGTGCGCCCGGTCGGCTCGGAGCGCGAGATCCCGGTCGACCTGCGCTTCGTTTTCGCCACCAATGCCGATCTGCGCGAGAGCGTGAGGAAGGGCCTGTTCCGCTCCGACCTGTTCTTCCGCATCAACGTGATGCAGATCCACCTGCCCCCGCTGAAGGACCGCGGCAACGACGTGCTGGACCTCGCCGCGCTCTACATGCGCAAGCTCTCGCAGCAGCTCGGCATGTCCCCGGTGCCGATCGACGACGCGGTGCGCGCCAGCCTGCTGCGCTACGACTGGCCGGGCAATATCCGCGAGCTGCGCAACCTGATCGAACGGACGCTGATCCTCGGCCAGTTCCCGGACGAGTTCAGGGAAGACGCGCATGTCGATGCCAGCGAGGCGAGCGACAGCCTCGCCGAGGTGGAGCGCCGGCATATCCTGTCAGTGCTCCGCGAGGTGCACGACAACCGCGAGGAAGCGGCCCGGCGCCTCGGCATCTCGCGCAAGACCATCGACCGCAAATGCGCGTCCTGGAATATCTGAGGGCGGCGAGGGGAGCCGGCGCGCCGCGGCAAGGGCGCTCGATCCGCTTCCGGCTGCTGGCGATCGCGCTGTTCCCGACGCTGGTGATCCTGCCGCTGTTCCTCGGCATCACCATCATCCGCTGGAACGACAAGTTCAATTCGCTGCTGGCCACCAAGGTCAACAGCGACCTGACGATCGCGCACCAGTACTTCTCGCGGCTGGTCGACAATACGGGCGAGCATCTTCAGGCATTGCGCGCCTCGGCGCGCTTCCGCGACGCCATCGACGCGGGAGAGGGTGCCGACCTCTCGGCGCTGCTGGAGAAGAACCGCGTCGCGCTCAAGCTGGACTTCCTGATGATCGTCGACGCCGACGGGCACGTCGTTGCCGCGGCGCCCGCGCTGTCGGGCGTTCCCGCGGCGACGCACTGGCCGGTGGTGCGCGCGGCCTTGTCCGGCGCACCGGCGACGGCGATCGACGTCTTCTCCGGGCGCCAATTGAGCGCCATCTCGCCCGCGCTCGCCCGCAAGGCCGAGCTCGAGCTCATTCCCACCCCCGCCGCCGTGCCGACCACCCGCACCGTCGAGACGCCCGGCATGGTCGTCCACGCCGCCTGCCCGGTCACGCTCGCCTCCGGCGGCCACGGCGCGCTGGTCGGCGGCATCCTGCTCAACCGCAACCTCGCCTTCATCGACGCGATCAACGACCTCGTCTATCGCAAGGCCAGCCTGCCGGAGGGCAGCGAGGGCACCGCGACGCTGTTTCTGGAGGACGTGCGGATCAGCACCAATGTCCGTCTGTTCCAGGACACGCGTGCGCTCGGGACGCGGGTGTCGGGCGCGGTCCGCTCGGCGGTGCTCGACCAGGGGCGCACCTGGCTCGACAGCGCCTTCGTCGTCAACGACTGGTACATGTCCGCCTATGAGCCGATCGTCGATTCCTTCGGCAAGAGGGTGGGCATGCTCTATGTCGGCTTCCTGCTCGCGCCCTTCACCCAGGCGAAATACAACACCCTCATCACCATCATCGTCGCCTTCCTCGCCGTCGCGGCGATCAGCGTGCCGGTGTTCCTGCGCTGGGCACGCGGCATCTTCGAGCCGCTGGAGCGCATGACCGGCACCATCGCGCGGGTCGAGAGCGGCGATCTCGGCGCGCGCACCGGGCCGACCGCCACGGGCGACGAGATCGGCCGGGTCGCCGACCATCTCGACGGGCTTCTCGACCAGCTTCAGCAGCGCGACCGGGAGCTGCGGAGCTGGAACGAGGAGCTGAACCGGCGCGTCGCCGAGCGCACGCGCGAGCTCGAAGGCGCCAACCGCCAGCTCGAAGCCACCACGCGCCAGCTCATCGTCGCCGAGAAGCTGGCGGCGATCGGCGAGATCACGGCCGGCGTGGCGCACGAGATCAACAACCCGGTCGCCGTGATGCAGGGAAACCTCGAAGTCGTCCGCAGCATCATGGGCGAGCGGGCGGCGGAGGCGCAGACCGAGTTCCGCCTGCTCGACGAGCAGATCCACCGGATCACCCAGATCGTCGCCCGCCTGCTCCAGTTCGCCAAGCCGGAGGAATATGCCGGCTATGTGGAGCTTCATACGCCCGGCGACGTGATTTCCGACTGCCTGCCGCTGGTCGAGCACCTGCTCGGCAAGTCCCATATCGAGGTGCGCCGGGACGACCACGCGACCCGCTTCGTGTCGATGAACAAGACCGAGCTGCAGCAGGTGCTGGTCAACCTCATCGTCAATGCGATCCACGCCATGCCCGAGGGCGGGGTGCTGACGCTCGCGAGCCGCGACGAGGATGTGCGCGGCCGCTCGGGCGTCGTCATCGAGGTGAGCGATACCGGGATCGGCATGCCGGAGGACGTGCTGCGCAAGATCTTCGATCCGTTCTTCACCACCAAGCGCGACGCCGGCACCGGGCTCGGCCTGTCCATCTCGCAGACGCTGATCTCGCGCCAGGGCGGCACGCTGACCGCGAACAGCGTCCCCGGCCGCGGCACCACCTTCCTGGTCTGGCTGCCCGAGGCCTCCTGACCCGCTCGCGCGGGTGCCCTCGGGCCCGTCCAAGGCTGATCCTCCTTCCGCACAGACATTTTGTCCGGGAAGGCGCGACTTGACCTGGACATTTTGTCCGGCCCGCCTTGGCTCACCTCATTTAACTGTTTGATTTTGAACGGTTTGTTCGAGTGGCACGCCACTTGATTACCGCCCGGACCGTCGCGCGCGAAGGACGGCGCCGCACCGGCGCTTCGGGAAGGGGCCGGTTCTTCCTCGCGACATCTTTGCTGCCGCGTTCAACGAAAGATCAACCGGGAGGAATATCGGACATGAGACAGCAAACGACCCTTGCGTGCAGGACGCCTCGCGCCGTCCACGACGGGCTCTTCTTCAGCGGTCGGGAGGCGATGTGATGGTTTCGACCTACGCCGAAGCGCCCACCGGCGCCAGACTGCTCGACCGCGACCGCACCATTGCCGGTCCGAATTTCAATCGCTGGTTCGTGCCGCCCGCGGCGCTGTGCATCCATCTGTGCATCGGCATGGCCTACGGCTTCTCGGTGTTCTGGCTGCCGATGACCAAGCTGGTCGCCAACCCGGATGCCTCCTGCGCGCAGCAGGGCTTCGTCGCGGCGCTCTTCACCACGAGCTGCAATTGGACCGTGCCGAGCGTCACGCCGATCTTCGAGATCTTCATCGCCGTGCTCGGCATTTCCGCCGCCATCTGGGGCGGCTGGCTGGAGCATGCGGGGCCGCGCAAGGCCGGCTTCATCGCCGCCCTGTGCTGGGGCGGCGGGCTGGTGCTGGCGGGTGTCGCCGTCATGGTCCACCAGCTCTGGCTGCTCTACGTCATCGCCGTCATCTGCGGCGTCGGCCAGGGGCTGGGCTACATCACGCCGGTCTCCACCCTGATCAAGTGGTTCCCCGACCGGCGCGGGCTGGCGACCGGCCTCGCGATCATGGGCTATGGCGGCGGCGCGATGATCGGCGCCCCGCTCGCGGTCTGGCTGATGGCCCGCTTCGCGACCGACGGCATGCAGAACGCCGCCATGGCGCTCATCATCCTCGGCGTGGTCTACTTCGTCGTCATGTCGGTCGGCGCCTTCGGGTTCCGGGTCGCGCCCACGGGCTGGAAGCCCACCGGCTGGACGCCGCCCGTCGACGACGGCAAGGCGATGATCACCACCGGTCACGTCCATCTCGACCGCGTGCTCAAGACCCCGCAGTTCTGGCTGATCTGGATGGTGCTGTTCCTGAACGTGACGGCCGGCATCAGCGTCATCTCGATGGCGAGCCCGATGCTGCAGGACATGTTCGGCACGCATCTGCTCTCGGGTGACGGCGCCGGCATGGACCCGGGGGCGCAGAAGGCGGCCATCGTCGCCGCGGCGGCCGGCCTCGTCGGCCTCATCAGCCTGTTCAACAGCCTGGGGCGCATCTTCTGGGCCTCGCTGTCCGACAGGATCGGTCGCAAGAACACCTATTACTGCTTCTTCGTGCTCGGCATCGTGCTCTACGTCCTGCTGCCGACCTGGGGCCAATTGGTGATCCCCGGCCTGTTCGTGCTGTCGATCTGCGTGATCCTGTCGATGTATGGCGGCGGCTTCGCCACCGTGCCGGCCTATCTGGCCGACATCTTCGGCACCCAGATGGTGGGGGCGATCCATGGCCGCCTGATCACCGCCTGGTCGGCGGCCGGCGTGATCGGGCCGTCGCTGATCGCCTATATGCGTCAGTACCAGCTCGACCATGGCGTCGCGCAGGCGCTGGTCTACAACCGCACGCTCTACATCATGGCCGGGCTGCTGTTTGTCGGCCTGATCTGCAACTTCCTCGTCCGTCCCATCGCGGACCATCACCTGATGTCGGACGAGGAACTGGCGAGTGAGCGGGCCCTGCAACGGGAGACGCTCTCCAAGGCCGACGCGGCGGGCGCCGCGCGCGGCTCGTTCGGCATCGGCGGCGCGCTGGCCTGGCTTGGCGTCGGCGTGCCGTTCCTCATCGGCGTCTGGATCGCGATCGCCAAGGGCGCCGCGCTGTTCTAGGCGGTACGACCGGAAGCGACGGCTCGGCGGTGACGCCCGGGCCGTCGCACCGAATTGCAGGGGGCGCCCGCGGCTAGCGGCCTTCCAGCTTGCGCTCGATCTCGGCGGCGCCCGCCTCGCCGGCGATCGCCCTGGCCACGGAATCGGCGACCAGCGGCGCCAGCTTGAAGCCGTGCCCCGAGCAGGCGCTCACCGCCCAGCCCTGCGGCCCGATCGCGCGTACCAGGAAATTCTCGTCCTCGGTGACGGTGTAGTAGCAGGCCTTCTGCTCCAGCACGCCGTAGCGATCGATGTCGCGGTAGCATTTCCGGAGGCCGTGCCACAGGCTTTCGACGTCGGCCTCGGTGGCGAGCCGGTCCTCGTCGGCGTCGCCGATGCGCGAGAAGCGATGGTCGCCGATCTTCAGCCGCGTGCCGTTGCGCGGCGGCAGCGTGTAGAGGCCCGCCTCGTCGTCCTTGACCACGATGACCGGCGCCGAGGCCCACAGCGCCGCGAGGTCCGGCGGAGGCGCGAGGAAAAGCACCGCCTGACGGGAGGGAACGGCCTGTCCCCTGAAGCTCGGCACCAGCCGGTCGATCCAGGCCCCCGCGGCGACCACGACCATGTCGGCCGCGTGGACCTTGCCGCCCGCCGTCACCTCTCCCCGCTCCGGGTCGACCTCGGTGACCGCAGACATGGCGTGGAACCGGACGCCGCGCGCCGCGAGGTGGACGACGAGGTCAGTGAGGATCCGGTTCGGGTAGAGCAAGCCCGATCCGCCCACATGGACCGCGCGCAGCACGCCCTCGGACTCGATCATCGGGACGAGACGCTCGAGCTGGTCGAGCGGGATGTCGTGATAGTCGACGCCGACCTCGTCGAGCGAGGCGGCCGTCGTCTCGTACCAGTCGTCATCCGTGCGCAGGACATAGATGCCGCCCGTGCTCTCATAGTGGCGCACGCCGAGATCGCTCCACATCGCGTCCCACAGGCGGAAGGATTCCGGCATTAGCCGCGCATAGCCCTGCAGGCGGCCATAGGCGTGGCGGTTGATGCGGTGCTCGTCGAAGGATGAGCTCTTCGGATTGGGGATCGAGCCCTGCTCGAACAGGTCGACCTCGATGCCGCGCCGCGCCAGCGACCAGGCGATCGAAAGCCCGGCGATGCCGGCGCCGACGACGATCACGCGGCGCACGCCGCTCTTCGCCGGCACCGCAGCGTCGGCGTTCGAATGAGTCGCTTGCATGGTCTCAGACCTTGTCGTTGTCAGGCGGTCGGTCGGCCTGCGGGTAGTGGGACCGAAGGAAGTCTGGGGTGAACTTGCCGGAGACGAGGTCGCGCGCGAGGTCGTTTCCCGTGCGTTCGGCCGGCGGCCCGTAGCCGCCCGCGCCGGCGGTCTCGACGACCAGTGCCTGGTCGGGGCGGACCTCGGTGGCGCCCGGCTTGGTGGGCAGCGCGCGTTCGGCACCGTCCGCCTCGCGCATGCGAAAGCCGCCGGTACCACCGGGCTCGCCGCCGAACACGCCCCAGGGTGGGTTGATGAAACGCTCGCCCTGTCCGGTGAAGGTCGTGACGTGGTCGACCGGGCGGATGACGCGGCGTAGCCCGAGCCCTCCGCGCCGCCTCCCGGCGCCGCCGGAATCGGCGACGAAGCCGTAGCTCTCCACGAGCAGCGGGTACTCGCTCTCGATCGCCTCGACCGGCAGGTTCGAGGTGTTGATCAGGTGCACCTGCACCCCGTCCGTGCCGTCCTTGAGGGCGCGCCCGCCGAAGCCGCCGCCCACGGTCTCGAGATAGACATAGCCGCCGCCCGTGCGGGGGTCGGTGCCCGAGAAGATGACGGCGGTGTTGGCGCCGTTCGCGGCGCCGACCGCCTCCGTGGGGAGTGCCGGGGCGAGGGCGCCGATGACGACGTCGATGATGCGCTGGCAGGTATTGGCCCGGCCGGCGACAGCCGCCGGAAAGGCCGCGTTCAGCAGCGAGCCTTCCGGCGCGACGATCTCGATCGCGTCGAGCATGCCCTGGTTGCTCGGCACGTCGGGGTCGAGCATCGCCCGCAGCGCATAGACCACCGAGGACTGGGTGGCGCGGAACGGAACGTTGATGTTGCCGCGCACGGCCGGCGCGCTGCCGGTGAAGTCGCAGCGTATGCGCCCCTCGGTCGCGGGATCGCCGACGGTGATGGCGAGGCGGATCGGAATGTCGACCGCCCCCCAGCCATCGTCGTCCATCACGTCCTCGAACGTGTAGCGGCCGGCCGGGATGCGGGCGATGGCGCGCTTGCTGCGCTCATAGGTCCGCTCGATCAGCGCGTCGAAGGCGAGGGTGAGCTGCGGCGCGCCATAGGTCGCGACGAGGTCGAGCATGCGCCGCTCGCCGAGCCGGCAGGCGGCGATCTGGGCGACATAGTCGCCGCGCCGCTCGTCGGGCACGCGCGCATTGAGCAGGAACAGGTCGAGCATGTCGGTATTGAGCTCGCCCCGCGAGAACAGGCGGACGGGAGGGATTCGCAGACCCTCCTGGTAGATCTCGGTCCCCCCAGACATGCTGCCCGGCGACATGCCGCCGATATCCGCGTGATGGGCGATGTTGCAGACGAAGCAGATGAGCCTCCCGTCGGCGAAGACCGGCATCGAGAGGTTCACGTCCGGCAGGTGCGAGCCGCCGGCGGCGTAGGGGTCGTTGGCGGCGAAGATGTCGCCGGGCGCGATGTCCTCGATCCGGTACTTGGCGAGCAGCGCGTTGGTCAGCCCGAGCATGGAGCTCAGATGGATGGGCTGCGAGCGCTCGCACAGCGCGATCATCCGCCCGCGCGGATCGATGAGCGCGGTGGAATGGTCGTTGCGCTCCTTGATGTTGGTCGAATAGGCGCTGCGCATCAGTGCGATATAGGTCTCGTCGGTGACCGACCTCAGCGCGTTGAGGACGAGCTCGAGCGTGATCGGGTCGAGCATGGGGCCGGGCGCTGTCATGCCTGCACCGTGATCAGGAGGTTGAAGCCGTCGTCGACCAGCGCCTGGTCGCCAGGAAACAGCACCGTCGTCGTATCGAGCTGCTCGATGATCGCCGGGCCGGCGACGACGTCGCCGGGCACGAGATGGGCGCGGTCGTGGAGGAGCGCCTCGGCGGGCGCGTCGGCCGCGTACCAGACCGGGCGGAGACGCGCCGGCTCGTGGTCCCGCCCCTGCTCGCGGGCGCGTGCGACCCGGCTGCGCGGGCGTCGCCCGACCGCCGCCAGCCGCACGCTGACCACCTCCACCGGCGCCTGCGGGTTCATGAAGCCGTAGGCGAGGGCATGGGCTTCGTGGAATCGCTCGGCCAGTTCGTCCCGGCCGATCGTGGCCGGGTCGTCGGCGACGGCGACGCCGAGTTCGAAGTTCTGCCCGACATAGCGCATGTCGAGGCGCATCTCGGTCGCCTGGTCCTCCGGCGCCACCTGCTCCGCGGCGAACCAGTCGCGGGCGAGTTCGCGCAGCTCGGCCGCCGCCTGGCCGAGGCGGGCGAGGTCGCCCCTGGCCAGCGCGACCGGAGCGGTGCGCACGAAGTCCTCCCGCCGGTCGGCGACGATCAGCCCCTGGGCGCAGAGCAGGCCCGGCTCCGGCGGAACGACGATGTGCGAAATGCCGAGCTGGCGGGCGACCGCGCTCGCATGCAGCGGCCCGGCGCCGCCAAAGGCGAACAGGCTGAACTCCGCCGGGTTGTGGCCGCGCTCGATCGATACCGATCGTATGCCGCGGGCCATGTTGGCGACCGCCACGTCGATGATGCCGAGCGCGGTGCGCTCGATCGGCAGGCCGAGCTCGTCGGCCAGCCGCCCGACGACACGTTCCGCCGCTGCGCGGTCGAGCGGCATCGCTCCGCCCAGAAGACCCCGGTCGGACAGGCGGCCGAGCACCATGTTGGCGTCGCTCACCGTGGGCTGGTCGCCGCCGCGGCCGTAGCAGGCCGGGCCGGGATAGGCCCCTGCGCTGCGTGGCCCGACCTTGAGCAGGCCGTCGGCATCGATCCAGGCGATGGACCCGCCGCCCGCGCCGACGGCGTTGATGTCGACGCTGGCGAGGCGGGCGGGATAGCCCTCGATCCACCGCTCGTGGATCATCGCCGCACGGGCACCGCGGATCAGCGCGATGTCGGAGCTGGTGCCGCCGATGTCGAGCGTGATGAGGTCGCGCCGGGCGAGGTGCGAGGCGATGTCGATCGTCCCCGCCACCCCGGCCGCCGGACCCGACAGCGCGGTGCGGATGGGAAACATGCGCGCCCGCCCGCCGGAGATGAGGCCGCCGCTCGACTGGTTGATGCCGAGCCGGACGCCGGGCGAGAGGCGCTCCGCCTCGCGTTCGAGACGGGCGAGGTAGGAGGTCATCACGGGCTGGAGATAGGCGTTGAGCACCGTGGTGGAGAGTCGCTCATACTCGCGGAACTCAGGCTGAACCTCGCTCGACAGCGACAGGTGCAGATCCGGCATCACGGCGCGCAACGCGTCGGCGATGCGGCGCTCGTGGTCCGGCTCGGCGAAGGAGAACAGCAGGCAGATGGCGCAGGAATCCGCTCGCGCGGCCTGCACGGCCGCGACCAGCCGCGCGATTTCCCCGTCATCGAGCGGCGTGATGATCCGCCCGCCGACGGTGATCCGCTCGCGCGCCTCGAAGCGCAGATGGCGCGGCACCAGCGGCTCGGGGTGGTCGGTCTGGAAATCGTAGATCTTCGGGCGCGTCTGGCGGCCGATCTCGAGCAGGTCGCGGAAGCCCTCGGTAACGATCAGGGCGACCGTGCCGCCCCGCTTCTCGATCAGCGCGTTGGTGGCGACCGTGGTGCCGTGGGACAGCGACGCGATGGTGCGCGGATTGATGTCGGCGAGTGCGCACAACTCGGACAGGCCGGAAAGGATCGCCTCCGCCGGATCGTGCGGCGTCGAGGGGCGCTTGTGGCGCACGAAGCGTCCGCTGGTTTCCTCGCGGGCGACGAGGTCGGTGAAGGTGCCGCCGACATCCACGCCGACGGACCAGGACAGGGCCGCGCTCATGCCGCCGCTCTCCCGACCAGGCGGTCGTAGCTCGCCCGGTCGACCGGACCCTCCGTGGCAATGACGGCGACGCGGCTCGACGGCTCGAGCCCGATCGCCTGCCGCACTCCCTCGTCGGCGCAGGCGGCCGCGAGGCCGGCAAGCCCGGCGACGCCGCTGTCGCCGACCTCGATCGGCGCGTCGCCATGAGCGCCGGCCGCGAGCTGGCGCATCATCGCAACCGCATCCGCGTCGTCGACGGTCATGAAGGCATCGGTGCCACGATCGAGCACCGGCCAGGCGAGGGCGGACACCTCTCCGACCGACAGGCCGCTCATCACCGTGTCGAGATCACCGCCGATGGCGACCGGGTGGCCAGCGCGGGCCGAGGCGTAGAGGCAGTCGGCCTTGTCCGGCTCGACCACGACGAAGCGGAAGGGCGCGCCGCCGGGCGGGTGCTGGCGCAGCAGGCCGCACACCGCCGCGGCGAGGCCGCCGCAGCCGCCCTGGACGAAGTAGTGGGTCGGTTCCTCGCCCGGCGCGAAGGCGTCGTACATCTCGCGCACCATGGTGCCGTAGCCGGCCATGACCCGGACCGGCTGCGGGTCGTAGGAAGACGCCGTGTCGGGCACCAGCCGCCAGCCCTTCGCGGCTGCCTCGGCGAGCGCCATGTGCACCGAATCGTCATAGGTGCCGTCGACCCGTACCACCTCCGCGCCCATGTCGCGGATCAGCCGTTCGCGGCCCTCGCTCACATGCCGGTGCAGGAAGACGACGCAGCGGGCTCCGACTTCGCGCGCGCCCCAGGCGACCGAGAGGCCGTGATTGCCGTCCGACGCGGTCGCGAAGACGGGCATCGACGCCGCCTCGCGGGCCGCTAGCCGGACCGCATAGGCGCCGCCAAGCGCCTTGAAGCTGCCGATGCCGAACCGGCCGCCTTCATATTTGCAGAAGATCGAGCGCAGGCCGAGGTGACGGGCCATGCCGTCCAGCGCCACCAGAGGGGTGGGCGCATAGCCCAGCCATGCGCTGATCTCGGCGTGGGCTTCCTCGGCCAGCGCCCAGCTCACGAACCGTTCGAGGTGCTCGGGATAGCCGCTCGCGCGCCGGGGATTGGGGAAGAACGACAATTCGGTGGGCGCGGGTGGCATGGAGCATCCTTGATGGGCTCCATTGCTTAGCACCGAGATTTCCTGATGGGAATAAATTTCTTAAAAGAAATTTTGTTTCTAATATCCTATGGCCGCGCCGTCGCGGCGCGGATCCGAGGCGCCGATCAGCACGCCGCGCGCCCGGTCGAGCCGGATCGCCTGGCCGCCGCCATGCGGGCGCGCCGGGTAGGACAGCCGATGCCCCTTGGCGGCGAGCGCCCGCGCGGCCTCGTCGGGAATGCCCTGCTCGAGCTTGAGCAGGCCCTCATGGGCGAAGACGCGGGGCAGATCGAGCGCGGCCTGAAGGTCGAGCCCGTAGTCGAACACATTGCCTAGCAGCAGGCTCTGGCCGGTGGGCTGGAAATGCCCGCCCGTCACGCCGAACGCCATCATCGGCACGCCGCCTTCGGTGAGCAGCCCGGGAATGATGGTGTGCATGGGCCGCTTGCGCGGGCCGATGCAGTTCGGATGCCCGCGCTCGACCCGGAAACCCGCGCCGCGATTGTGGAACACGACACCCGAGCGTTCCGCATAGAGGCCCCCGCCGAAATCGTCGAACAGCGAGTTGATGAAGCTGCACCAGTTGCCGTCGCGGTCGGTGACGGCGAGGTAGGCGGTGTCGCGGTGCAGCGGCAGTTCCGCCTCGAAAGGCGGGAGCGGCAACACCGAGGCGTCGTCCATCATCGCCGCCAGCGCATCGAGATGCGCGTCGCTTGTAAGCTCTGCGACCGGGACGGGCTGCGCGGGATCGTCGCCTATCAGGGCGTCGCGGTTCCGGAAGGCGAGCTTGGCCGCCTCGGCGACGCGATGGAGACGAAGCGGGTCCAGCGGGCCGCCTTTCGCCACGCCCCGGCGCTCCAGGATTCCGAGCATGGTCAGGGCGGTGAGGCCGACGCCGGGCGGCGGGCATTCCCAGGCCCGGTAGCCGTTCCAGCCGAGCGAGATCGGCGCGACGAACGCCGCCGCGTGCCGGCCGTCATGGAAGTCCTCTGCCGTGTGCAGGCCGCCCCGGGCGCGCAGCGTCGCGGCCATGTCGTCGGCGATAGCCCCCTCGTAGAAGGCGGCTGCGCCTCCCTTCGCGATCGCCCGCAGGGTCGCCGCCAGCGCCGGATGGCGCACGATATCGCCAGTGGCGGGAGAGGTGCCGCCGGGAAGCAGGGCGTGTGCTCCATTGCGCGCCAGCTTCTCCGCCATCTCGGCCCAGTCGCTGGCCACCCGGGCGTGGACGGGAAAGCCGTCCTCGGCCATGCGGATTGCCGGGGCGAGCACCTCGTCGAAGCCCATGGTGCCTTGAGCCTCGAGCAGCTTTTCCCAGGCGGAGACCGCGCCGGGCACGGTCACGGCATGGGCGGATTCCTCGTCGAGGCGGTCGATGCCGTGCGCCTCGAAATAGTCGATCGTCGCGGCACCGGGCGCGCGGCCCGCCCCGTTCAGGGCGACCACCTCGCCGCCCGCCGGCGCGTAGAGGCAGAAGCAGTCCCCGCCGATGCCGGTCGACTGCGGCTCGATCACTGCGAGCACGGCGGCCGCAGCCACCGCCGCGTCGGCGGCGTTGCCTCCCGCCTTCAGGGTCTCGATCGCGACCAGGCTCGCCGCGGGCATGGAGGTGGCCGCCATGGCGGACGTCGCCATGACCTCGCTTCGACCGGGGCGGTGGAAGTCGCGCAACGCGGTTGTTTCCTATGCGACAAAAACTGGCCATTTCGCTAAAATAGTAGATGATCCCCGTCAATCTGAAAGGCGCGTATTGGCATTGGACGCCGGCCGACTACATCAACGCGGGCGGGATCGAACAGCGTGCCTGCGGGGAGGGGAAGCATGTCGCAATCAAAAAGACAGTCATCCGACAACGCCATCGGCGCCCGGCTGCGCGAGTGGCGCAGCGAGAAGGGGATGACGCTCGCGGCCGTCAGCGCCCGCACCGGCGTCGCCAGCTCGACCCTGTCCAAGATCGAGAACGAGCTCGTATCGGTCTCGTACTATACGCTGAAGCGGATCTGCGACGGCCTCGACATCCCGATCGAGGAGATCATCAACCCGGATCACAAGACCTTCGCGCCAGGCCGCCGGGCCGTCACGCGCGCCAATGAAGGCACTGTTTTCCGCTGCAGCCAGTATGTCTACGAGACCCACTCGACCGAGCTCTCCCGCAAGGAGATGATCCCCCTCATCATGACGGTGCTCGCGCGCACGCCGGATGATTTCGAGGACTGGAACCGGCATGACGGCGAGGAATTCATCCTCGTTCTCGACGGCGAGATCGATTTCTACAGCGAGTTCTATGCTCCGGTGAAGCTGAAGCGCGGCGATAGCGTCTATTTCGACAGCAGCATGGGTCATATGTGCTGCTCGTCGAGCGAGGAGCCGGCGAAGATGGTGTCGGTGTGCTACGATCCCCGCGCCCATCAGCAGCAGGACGTCAGCGAGTTCTTCTCTTCCGGCCGCCTTACGGTGGTCCGGGCGGAGTGATGCCGCTTTTTCCAGCATCGCGAATAATTTTCGCTCAAAAGAAATATTTGCGCGAATAGGAAACACCGCCTACGCTGGCCACGCTATCGGTCAGCGGAGGACTTTCATGCGTGCAATTCGTGGTGCCGTCCTGGGAATGGCGGTCTCGGCGTCGATGTTCGCTTCGGCGGCGTGGGCCGCTCCAGTCAAATGGGACCTGTCGACGGAGTACGCCCCCGCTTCGCTGCCGGGCCGGGTCAACGCCTATTTCGCCGACAAGGTGAAGGAGCTCTCCAAGGGGGAGTTCGACATCACCATCCATTATGGCGGCGCGCTGGGCTTCAAGGCCGCGGACCACTACACGGCGGTGGAGGACGGCGCGCTGATGATCGCCAGCACGCCCTTCAACCGTATGAACGGCATCTATCCGATCTTCGAGCTTCAGTCGCTGCCCTTCCTGCAGACCACGCTCGACGAGGCGGAGAATCTCGATAGCGCGCTGCGGCCGCTCTACAACCACGCCATGCAGGCCAACGGACAGTTCCTGCTGTTCACCATGCCGTGGACGCCGCAGGGCTTCTGGGCCAAGAAGCCGATCGTTTCCAAGGCCGATCTCGAAGGCTTCCGGGTGCGCGTGGTCGACCTCGCCGCGGTGCAGACGATGAAGAAGGCCGGGGCCGACGCCATCCAGCTCTCCTGGGCCGACACGCTTCCCGCGATCTCGACCGGCGCCATCAACGGCGTGCTGACTTCCGACGATGGCGGGCTCTCGGCCAAGTTCCCGGAAGCGGGGCTGACGGCCTTCACCCCGGTGGGCTTCACCGTCGGCGTCGAGATGGTTCACGTGAACCAGAAGGCGTTCGACGACCTGCCGCCGGAGATGCAGACCGTGCTGCTGGTAGCGGCCGGCGAGGCGGAGAAATACGGCTGGGCGCTGTCGCGCAAGACCGTCGCCGACAACCTCCAGAAGATGAAGGAGCTGGGCGTGACGGTCGGCGAGATCACGCCGGAGTTCAAGGCGTACCTCAAGGAATCGGCGGCCCCGGCCATCGACGCCTGGAAGAAGCGCTTCGGGCCGCAGGCGGACATGGTGTTCGACTTCGCCACCGCGGCCATGAAGGCGAACTGACCGCGCCGCGCACGGAACCCGACCCGATGTGGCTGATCGACGTCCTGCGCCGGCTCGCCCGCGCTCTCTCGATCGCCGGCGGCGTGGCGGCGGCGATCGGCATCGTGCTGATCGCCGCAGTCATCCTGCTGGAGATCGTGCTGCGCACCTTCTTCGCGACCTCGACCTTCATGAGCGACGAACTGGTAGGCTACCTCGTGGCGGCGACCGGCTTCCTGCCGCTCGGCTACACCTTCGCCGAAGGCGGCATCCTGCGCGTCAACCTGCTGCTGGGGAGGCTCGACCGGACACCCCGCCTGCGGGTGCTCGTCGAGCTCGTCTGCGTGGCGGCCACGCTCGCGGTGCTCGGCCTGCTGATCTGGCACTTCTGGGGCAATGTCTCCCGCCAGTACAGCCGCGGCTACACCAGCGGCACCATGTCGGGCATCCCGCAATGGATCCCGACCGGCACCATGCTGGCCGGTCTGGCGATCTTCTGGTTCCAGGTGTTCGCCTACGGCCTCGGCGTGGCGAGCGGGCGCGAGCCCGTCCTCGCCGAGGAGCAGGACGAGACGGCGGTGGGGTGAGGCCGTTGGCCAGCCGCCGTCAATCCAAGAGAATCCCATGGACATCTATGCCAGCGCGCTGACGGTCTTCCTGCTGCTGTTCTTCCTGCTCGGGGCGGGCCTGTGGCTGTTCGCGAGCTTCCTGCTGCTCAGCGTGGTCGGACTCATCGTGACCGTGGGCATGGATCTCGGCCGCGTCGGCGCCATCATGTCCCAGGTCATGTGGCGCAGCGCGTCGGCCTGGGAGCTCTCGGCCATTCCCCTGTTCATCCTGATGGGGGACATCATCTTCCATACCGACATGGCCAGCCGGCTGTTCCGGGGCCTGTCGCCCTGGGTCGACCGCATTCCCGGCCGGCTGATCCACGCCAATATCGGCGGCTGCACCCTGTTCGCGGCCATCTGCGGCTCGAGCGTCGCGACCACGGCGACGATCGCCAAGATCACGGTCGGCGAGCTGCGCCAGCGCGGCTACGACCAGAACCTCGCGCTCGGCTCGCTCGCCGGGGCGGGCACCTTCGGCCTGATGATCCCGCCGTCGATCAACATGATCATCTACGGCGTGCTGGCCGAGGTCTCGATCGCCAAGATGTTCGCCGCCGGCGTCATTCCCGGAGCGATCCTCGCGCTCTCCTACAGCGGCTACATCATGCTGCGCTGCCTTCTGAACCCGTCGCTCGCGCCGGGAGCGCAGCGCGCGGACTGGAGGGACCGCTTCGCCGCGCTACGCGACCTCGGCCCCATCGTGCTGCTGATCGTCGTGGTGCTCGGCAGCATCTATACGGGCGTCGCCACGCCGTCGGAATCGGCGGTGATGGGCCTCCTCGCCACCGTGGTGATGACGCTCGCAAGCCGGCAGCTCACGCTGTGCATCTTCGCGACCGCGCTGATGAACACGGTCAAGACCTCGTCCATGCTGCTCTCGCTGATGGCAGCTGCAAGCTTCATGTCGGCGGCCATGGGCTACATGCACGTGCCGCAGGACGTCTCGACCGCCATTTCGAGCCTGCACCTGCACCCGTTCGCGCTGATCCTGGTGCTCGGCCTCGTCTATGTCGCGCTCGGCTGCGCGCTGGACGGCGTGTCGATGATGGTGATGAGCGTGCCGATCGTGCTGCCGCTGGTGGTCGCGGCCGGCTACGATCCGATCTGGTTCGGGGTGTTCCTGGTGGTGATGGCCGAGCTCGGCCAGCTCACCCCGCCCATCGGCTTCAACCTGTTCGTGCTGCAGGGGATGACGGGCATCGGGCTGTCGCGGCTCTCCGCCGCTGCCTTTCCCTTCTTCGTCATCACCTGCCTGGTCGGTGCCCTGCTGGCGGTCTTTCCCGGCCTGGTGCTGTGGCTGCCGGGACGGCTGTTCTAGCCGGGCGGGAACGCCGCCCGGCCAGACGAATCCTTGCTGACGCAAGCGCGGAGGTCTCGCCTCCGCGCGCTACGTCGCCGCGCGTGCCCGCTTCGCCTTCTCGTGCTCCTCGTCGATCGACTGCTCGACGCCGCTCTCGACCATGGTGCGTGTGGCGTCCACCGTGGCGTAGGTCCAGAAGATGCGCATCGGCCCATCGCTCTCGTTGAGGAAGCGGTGGGGCACGTTGGCCGGGATCCAGGTCGTGTCGCCGGTCTTGAGCGGGATGCGCTCGCCGTCGATCTCGGCGATCGCCTCGCCCTCGAGGATCATCACGCTCTCCTCGCAATTGTGGAAGTGCAGGCCGATCTTCGCGCCCGGATCGAAGGCGGTGATGCCGTTGATCAGGCTGGTCGAGCCGCAGGTGCGGGTCACCAGCGGGATGGTCCGGGCGCCATTGCCGCGGTCGTTCACCGGAAGCTGGTCGGGCCGCAGGATGGCGGCGCTCTTGTCGGACATGGAAGTCTCCTTCACGTCGCGGGGTTCAGTTCGCCGGGCTCACCTGGCCGGGCCGATCCAGACGGTCTTGATGTTGGTGAACTCGCGGATGCCGTAGCTGCCGAGCTCGCGCCCGTAGCCCGACCTCTTGATGCCGCCGAAGGGCAGGCGCGCGTCCGAGGCCACCATGCCGTTGATGAACACCGCGCCGGCGTCGATCTCGCGCGCCATGCGGCGGGCAAGGTCGAGGTCGGCGGTCCACACCGCGGCGCCAAGGCCGAACTCGGTGTCGTTGGCGAGCGCGATCGCCTCCTCGGTCGAGCTGAAGCGGATGACCGAGGCGACCGGGCCGAAGAGCTCCTCCTTGAAGGAGGTGTGGTCGGGCGTCACCCGGTCGAGCAGCGTCGGCGCGTAGTAGCAGCCGGGCCCCTCGATCGGCTCGCCGCCGAGCACCAGCACCGCCCCGTCGGCGATGGAGCGCGTCACCTGGTCGTGGAGGCCGTCGCGCAGATTGGCGCGCGCCATCGGGCCGATCTGGGTGGCCTCGTCCATCGGATCGCCGATCTTGAGCGCACGGATGCCGGCGATGAAGGCCTCGTTGAACGCGTCCGCGACGTCCTCATGGACGATGAAGCGCTTGGCGTTGACGCAGGACTGGCCGACATTGACGAAGCGCGCCTTCACCGCGGTGGCGGCCGCCGTCGCGATGTCGGCGTCGGGCAGCACGATGAACGGGTCGGACCCGCCCAGCTCGAGCACCTGCTTCTTCAGCGCCTTGCCCGCCTGCGAGGCGACGATGGCGCCGACCTCGGTGGAGCCGGTCAGCGTCACCGCCGCGATCCGGTCGTCGGCGATGATGCCCGCGACCTCCGAGGCCTCGACCAGCAGCGTGCGCATCAGCCCGTCGGGGCAGCCCGCCTCGCGCATCATCGCCTCGATCGCGAGCGCGCTGCGCGGCACGTTGTTGGCGTGCTTCAGGATCGCCCCGTTGCCGGCGGCGAGGGCCGGGGCGGCGAAGCGCACGAACTGCCAGAACGGGTAGTTCCACGGCATGATGGCGAGCACCACGCCGAGCGGGTCGAACACCACGCCCGATTCCCTCGCGTTGGACTCGATCGTCTCGTCGGCGAGGAAGCCCTGCGCGTGGGAGGCGTAGAAATCGCAGGTGACGGCGCACTTCTCGATCTCGCCGCGCGACTCGGTGATTGGCTTGCCGATCTCCTCGGTGATGAGGCGGGCGTAGTCCTCCTTGTTCGCGCGCAGCACCTTGGCCATCGCGGTCAGCAGCAGGACCCGCTTCTCGATCGGCACCCGGCGCCAGGAGCGCTGCGCACGATCGGCCGCCGCGAGGATCGCATCGACCTCGCCCGCGCTGTGCGCCTCGAAGCTGTCAATAACGTCGCCGGTCGCCGGATTGATCGACTTGATCATCGGTGGTCTCCAGAAGATTCCGTAAGGTCGCCACTCAGTGGCTGGGGACGGTGGAGCCGACCCGGTCGGCTACCGCCTGCGCGAAGGCCTGCGTTCCGAGCTGCCCGCCGAGGTCGCGGGTCCGGGTCGAGGGATCTTTCAGCGCCATGTCCAGCGCGGTCAGGATCGAGCGGCCCGCCGCCGAGAGCTCGGGGCGCTGGCGGTGCAGGCCGAGCCATTCGAGCAGCATCCCGGCCGAGCCGATCAGTGAGGACGGGTTGGCGATGCCCTGCCCGGCGATGTCCGGGGCCGAGCCGTGCTGCGCCTGCGCCATCGCAATGGTCTCGCCGGCATTGACCGACGCCGCGAGGCCGAGGCTGCCCGACAATTCGGAGGCGAGGTCGGACAGGATGTCGCCGAACATGTTGGTGGTGACGATCACGTCGAAGGCTTCGGGCCGGCGCACGAGATGGGCGCAGGCCGCATCGATGATCAGCTCGTCATAGGCGATGTCGGGATAGCGCGCGGCGACTTCGCGGCAGCAGCCGAGGAACAGGCCGTCGGTGATCTTGAGGACGTTCTGCTTGTGCACGGCGGTGACGTGCTTGCGGCGCGCGCGGGCGCCCTCGAACGCCGCCTCGGCGATCCGCAGCGAGGCCTGCCGCGTGATGCGCCGCATCGACAGGGTCACGTCGGCCGTGACCTGGAGCTCGCCCGGGCCGGCATACATGCAGCGGTCGGCGTAGAAGCCTTCCGTGTTCTCGCGATAGATCACCATGTCGAAGCTGGCGCCCGTCGCCGAGGGCAGCTCGGGCCGGGTGACGGCGGGGCGGATGTTGGCGAACAGGTCGAGCCGCTTGCGCAGCTCGCCGGAGGGGTTCAGCCCGCCCCTGTCGCGCGGGGGATAGTCGAGATGGGAGACCGGCCCGAGGATCAGCCCGTCCGCCGCCCGCGCCGCCTCGAAGGCGCTGTCGGGCAGGGTCGAGCCGTGCGCCTTCAGCGCCGCGAAGCCGATGTCGATTTCCTCGAAGTCGAAGCCGATCCGGTGCTGCCGGTCCGCGGCCTCCATGACCAGACGGGTGGCGGCGGTGATTTCGGGGCCGATCCCGTCGCCGGGAAGAAGGGCGATCTTCATGCCATCAGTTCCTTTGGCCTGTCCCGGAGACAGAAGCCGCATGCTGCGCGAGAGAGGGAGAATGGGGAGCCGCCCCGAAGAGCGTGGTGGGGTTGTCGACGAGGATCCGGTGGCGGGCCTCCGCGTCGAGCCCGGCATCGGCCATGAGCTGGGGCACCGAGAGCGCGTAGACCTTGCGGAAGGGCTCGACCTCGTCGGGCCCCCGCGCCTTGCGCGCCGCGCCGCCGCCGGTGTGGGGCCAGTCCGAGCCCCAGATCAGCCGGTCAGGTACCATCGCCTCGAACCGGCGGATCAGGTCGAGCGCGCGTGTCTCCGGTGCCTCCGAGGACTGGCCGATGCGGTAGTCGGCGGAAAGCTTGATCCAGATCGGCGCGGAACCGGCGAGCGCGGCGAGCTGCTCCATGCTCTGCGCGTCGTCCTCCGCGCCGGCCCCGGCGAAATGGTCCAGCACCACCGGGATGCCGGCCTTCTCGAGGGTCGAGGCGCGTGCGAGGATGGTCGCGAGCGGCGCGTAGAGCTGCAGGAACAGGCCGGTCCCACGCAGGCGCCCGGCCATGCCGAAGAACGCCTCGTCCGCATCGAGCGCGCTTCCCGCCATCAGGTTGACGCGGAAGCCGCGGATCCCGGCGCCGGCGAACTCGGCCAGCCGGTTGTCGTCGAGCGTCGCGACATCGGCGACCGCCACGCCCCGGGCCGACGGCCCGAGCCGCCGCAGCGCGTCGATGAGGCAGGCATTGTCGGCGCCGTAGACGCTCGGCTGGACCAGCACGGCATGGGCGACGCCCCATTGCCGGTGGCGCTGCTGCAACGTCTCCAGCGAGGCGGTGCCCGGCGTGTAGCTGCGCACCGCCGCATAGGGGAAGCGGTCGGGCTCGAAGACGTGGACATGGGTGTCCCATGTCCCGGGAGGGAGGGACAGGGCGGTCATAGCAGCAGATCCGGCAGGAAGGTGATGAGGCCCGGCAGCAGGATCAGGATCACGATCACGCCGAGCGTCAGCCAGACATAGGGGACAGACACCCTGACCAGCTCGCGGAAGCTGAGCCCGGTGACGCGGGTCAGGGCGTAGAGCACCATGCCCACGGGCGGCGTCAGCAGCCCGAGCGTCAGGGTCAGCGTCATCAGGATGCCGAACTGGATCGGGTCGATGCCGTAGCTCTTGATGATCGGCATCAGGATCGGCGTCAGGATCAGGATCGCCGGGGTCTGCGCCATGAAGCAGCCGACGACCATCCACAGGACGACCATCAGGAACAGCAGCACGGTCGCGTTGCTGGTCAGGCTGGCGAAGAACTCGGCCAGCGCGCCGGGAATGCCGGCCCGGATCATCACCACCCCGAAGGCCGAGGTGAAGATGATGATGACCATGATGACCGCGGTGTCGATCAGCGTGCCCATCAGCTCGCGTGCCAGCCGTGTGGGGCCGTAGGCGCGGTAGACGAACAGGCCGAGGCACAGGGCGTAGAGCGCGGCGACGGCGGCGGCTTCGGTCGGGGTGAAGATGCCGGTGTAGATGCCGCCCATGATGATGAACGGCGTCAGGATCGGCAGGATCGCGACGCGGAACGCCGGCCAGATCTCGGCCATCGTGGCGCGGGTGCCGATCGGCATCCCGTCCTTGCGGGCGCGCCAGGCGACATAGCCCATATAGACCACCGCCATCATCAGCGCCGGCACGATCGCGGCGAAGAACATGCGCGCGACCGAGACTTCCGCCTGCACCGAATAGGCGACGAGCGCGATCGAGGGTGGCAGGATCGGGCCGATCAGGGACGAGGCGGCCGTGACGCCGGCGCTGAACTCGCGCTGGTAGCCCTGGCTCAGCATCGCCTTCATCTCGATCTGGCCGAGGCCGACCGCATCGGCCGTCGCCGAGCCGGACATGCCGGCGAAGATCACGCTCGCCATCACGTTGGCATGGCCGAGGCCGCCGCGGATCGGACGGACCAGCAGCGCCACGAACGCGAACATGCGTTCGGTGATGCCGCCGAAGTTCATCAGCCGCCCGGCGAGGATGAAGAAGGGAATGGCGAGCAGCAGGAAGCTGTCCATGCTGCTGAGCGCGAGGCGCGCGATCATCGCGCTGGCGCGGATGTCGAACAGCCCGCCGAAGACGAGGCCGGCGCCGATGAAGGAGGACAGGCCGGCGGCGAAGCCGACCGGGTAGCCGATCATCAGCAGGACGAGGAAGAGGACGACGACGAGGGTGAACAGGATCACAGGTCGATCTCCTGCTCGCCGTCCTGGAGGCTGACGGTCTGGCCCGTGACGAGGTTCTTGAGGTCGATGAGCACGTAGACGGCCAGCAGCGTGATCATCGCCAGCTCCCACAGGTAGTAATAGCTGATGCGGAACCAGCCGATCGTGATCAGCGTGATCGACCAGTTGCGCTCGGCCATGTGGACCGCGCCGCTCGCCCACAGCGCGAGGAAGAACAGGATCGACAGGGCGAAGGCGATCGAGAAGCCGCGCTTCACCGCCGGGCTGAACTGCGCGAACAGGAAGTCGACCATGACGTGCTCGCGCTGGCGGTAGGCGAGCGTGATGCCGCTCAGCACCGACAGGGCGAACAGGGCGCGCGCGGCTTCCTCGGTCCAGGGAACCGGGATCTGCAGGAAATAGCGGAACAGCACCTGCGCCAGCGTCAGCACGAACATGCCGGCGAACATGGCGAAGGCGACCACCTGGACCAGGCGATCCACGGCGTTGAGAAGTTTCATGGGTGTCTCCCTGGGGCGACGCGCGCCTTCCCGGCGCGCGTCCCCGACATCACTTGGCGGCAGCGATGTCGTCGAGAATGCCGGGACGGCAGTTCTTGGCCGCGAAATCCCGCACGATCGGCTCGGCGATCTTCTTGAAGGCCGGGACGTCGGATTTCACGACCTCGACGCCCGACTTCTTGATCTCGTCGAGCAGCTCGCCTTCCTGCTTCTTCACGAGCGCGTTCAGCCAGGTCATCGTCTCGGCCGCGGTCTCGTTGAAGATCTTGCGCTGCTCGTTGCTCAGGCCGTCCAGGAACTCGGTGTTGGTGGTGACGATGTAGTAGCTCTGGACGTGGTCGGTCAGGTCGACCGTCTTCTGCACTTCGTAGAACTTCTGGGCGAAGATCGCGGAGATCGGGTTCTCCTGCGAGTCGAACACGCCCTGGCGCAGCGCGCCGTAGAGCTCAGAATAGGGCAGCGGGCCGGGCAGCGCGCCGAACGCGGCGAACACCTTGCTGCGCAGCGGGTTGGTCACGCGGATCTTCAGGCCCTGCAGGTCCGAGGGCTCGCGGATCGGCTTGTTCGCCGTCACCACGCGCGCGCCGCGATAGCCGACACCGCTGATGGTGATGTCGTAGTTCTTGGTCATGTAGTCCGACAGCTCCTTGCCGAGCTTGCCGGTCCACACGCGGTAGCCATGGTCGGCGTCGTCATAGACGAACTCCGCCTCCATGCACTGGTAGGGCTTGGCCATGGAATGGACGAGGGTCGGCCCCGAGATGCTGACCTGGATCTCGTCGTTGGAGAGCTGCTGAAGCACCTCGACGCCCGAGCCGAGCGCGCCGCCGTCGACGATGGTCATCTGCAGCTCGCCGTTCGACCGGTCGGCCAGCAGCTTCTTCCAGTGCTGCATCGCCTGGACGCTGAAATCCGAGCTGTTGTTCTCGGTGCCCAGCGTGAAATTGACGGTTGCGGCGTGCGCCGGCAATGCCAGCAGGCAAGTCACGGCAATCGGCGCAAGGAACTTGGACGTGAACAAAGTCATTCTGTCTCCTCCCAGGAGTAAGATTAGAATTCTTGATGATGTTCGCCTGTTTTCTAGACAAACGGCCAAGTTCGTGGCAATCGCAGAACAGGCCCGTTTCACCTGGGAGAACGCATGGGAGCGCTGCGCACCGAGTCGGTGGAGAGGGCCCTGTCCATCCTGTCGGCGTTCGGAATCCGCAGGCCGAAGATGTCGCTCGCCGAGCTGGCCGCGGAGACCGGCCTGCACAAGAGCACGATCCTTCGCCTCACCCGGTCGATGGCGATCTACGGCTTCATCGACCGCGACGCCGAAGGCCGCTTCTCGATCGGCGCAAGTGTCTGGCATCTCGGCCTTATCTTCCGGCAGGAGTTCGATTCCGCCGAGCTGATCCGCCCCGTCCTGCGCCGCCTCGTCGACGCCACGGGCGAGACCGCCTCCTATTTCGTGCGGGCGGGAAACGACCGTGTCTGCCTGTTCCGCGAGAACAGCCCGAGCCTCGAGAAATACGGGGTGGAGGAGGGCGTGCGCCTGCGGTTGGGAACCGGGGCGTCGGGTCTCGTGCTGCGCCGGAACACCGGCGAGGAACTGCCGGACCTGTCCGTCTTCAACGCGCACGGCACGGTCAGCCTGGACGCGACGCGCAACCCCAACATCGCCTCGATCTCGACGCCGGTCTTCTCGGCGTCGGGGCACTTTAGGGGGGCGCTGACAATCTCCGGGCTCAACGCGCGCTTCACCGAGGAAATCCGCACCCGGGCGGTTCCCATACTGGAGAATTACGCGAGAGAACTTGGCGCCAAGATCGACTGATGCGGCTCTGGCCGGTGAGGCCGCGTCACGATCCTAGAACATGGCCGAGACGGATCTGGCGGCAGCGTCGACCTGCCGGTGCAGGTCGCGCAGCCTCGCCATCTCGTCCGAGTCGCGCGGAATGAGGCAGCCGATGGAGCCGACCACGGCGCCCCACGGGTCGCGGATCGCGAGCGCCAGCGCGCTCACCCCCGGCCGGTATTCGCCGTCCTCGACCGCAAATCCGTGCCGCCGCACCAGCCGCAGGCTCTCGATCAGCTCGCCGAGGGAATCGATGGTCCGCTCGGTGAAGACCGGCAGCCCGTGTTCGGCCACCACGCGGGCGATTTCCGCCTCGGGCAGCCAGGCGAGGATCGCCTTGCCGAGCGCGGTCGCGTGGCAGGCGCGCCGGATGTCGTCGCGATAGCCGTCGAAGGACAGGCCGCCGGGCGCCTCCACCTCCACCGACAGCTCGAGATGGGTACGCGTGAGGCTCGCCATGGCCGCGCTCGCTTGGCTGTCGCGCGCAAGGTCCTTGAGCACGCTGCGCACGCCGCGCCGGATGTCGAAGGCAGCGCTCTCGCGATGGGCGAGCTCGGCGAGCTTGGGGCCGAGATAGTAGAATTTCGGGTGGGCGTTGCGCCGGACGAAGTCGCGCTTCACCAGCGAGTTGAGCAGGTGGTAGCAGGTCGGCGTCTTCAGTCCGACGGCGGCCGCCACATCCTGCAGCCGGCGCGGCTCGCGCGCGGAGGCGATGTATTCGAGGATGGAGAGCGCCCGGTCCACCGACTGGATGGTGACGCTCGCATCCTCCTTCTCGCGGGGCGCGCCGGGGGGCGAGGCCGGCCCGTGGGCGGGCACGCTGTCCTGCACGACTACCTGCGCCATCTCGCTCGTCACGTCGGACGGCTCGATGCGTGGCTCCCGGGCGGCATGAGAGGAAGGCCGGCTCGGCATGGGCACGATCTCTCCAGCTCGCGACGGTGGCACGTGCCACGTCTGCCCGTGACACGTCCGCCGTGTCACATTCGCCGTGTCACGTCTCTAGTTTCACCCACCCGCCGGTGCAACGCCGGTGCGCCCGTTGACGACGAGGGCGACTAGGCACAGCAGCCCGCCCGCCGCACACACCGCGAGCCATCCGCCATGGGCCCAGGCGAGGCCGCCGATCACCGTCCCCAGCGCGCCGCCGGCGAAGCGGGTCACCATGTAGACCGTGTTGAGCCGGCTCGCCGCACCGCGGTCGAGGACCAGTATGTTCGCCATGCTGGAGACGTGGCTCATCTGCATGCCGAGATCGAGGATGACCACCGCGGGGACCATCCAGAACAGGGATTCGTGCGCGGCAGCGAACAGCGGGAAGGCAGCCGCCATCAGGGCGCCGCTCAGCACCAGCACCGTCCGCAGCGAGAAGCGCTTGGTGATGCGCGCCGCCGACATGGCGCCGATCACGCCGATCGCCCCGACCAGGGCGAAGGAGCCCGCCATCTTCGACGAATAGTGGCCCGGCATGTCGGCGAGGTGGAAGGTGAGGGTGGACCAGAACAGGCTGAAGGCGCCGAACTGGAGCGCCGCGGCCAGCGACAGCAAGCGCAGCCGCGCGTAGCGGTGCAGCAGCTTCGGCAGGCTCGAGAGCAGGTTCAGATAGGAACCGCCATGGGCCGGCTTGAGGGCGGGCAGCGCCCGGCGCAGCACTACCATGAGGGCGAGCATCACCAGCGCCGCCAGCGCGAAGACCAGCCGCCAGCCGATCAGCGCGCCGAGCCATCCGCCCACGAAGCGCGACAGCACGATGCCGAGCAGCAGCCCGCCCATGACGTGCCCCACCGCCTGCGGCGCGGAGGAGGGCGGCACGATCTGGCTGACGATGGGCGGCAGGATCTGCGGCACGATGCTGGTCAGGCCGATCGAGAACCCGGCGGCGAGCAGAAGCGGGAAATTACGCGCCTGGCTGAACAGCAGCAGCATGGCGGCCGAGAGCACCAGCATGACCGAGATCAGCTTGCGCCGGTCCACCTGGTCGCCCAGCGGCAGGATGAAGAGCAGACCGAGCGCATAGCCCGTCTGCGTCAGGCTGGAGATCCACGAAGCGGCGTCGTCGGTGACCGCGAAGGTCCCGGCGAGGTCGTTGAGCAGGGGCTGGTTGTAATAGTTGTTGGCGACGACGATGCCGGCCGTCGCCGCCATCAGCCAGATGGTGCGTGCGGGAACGGCGGACGGCTGGTCATCCATGACGGGGGTCCGGGTGTGGGGCGGCGCATCGTGTAGCGGCGCCCGGTGGCGGCGTTCTGGCGGGTGCCGACGGTGCGGAGGGATGGGCTATCAGAGCACGCCGGCGGAATGGAAGACGTTTCGGATGTCGTCGACGATATCCTGAAAGCGGGGCTCGCGGCGTATGCCGAGGGTCCGCGGCTGGGCGAAGTCGATCTCGTATCGCCGGATGACCTTGCCGGGGCGCGGCCCCATGACGATCACCTGGTCGGCCAGCGCGACGGCTTCCTCTATGTCGTGGGTAATGAACATCACGGTCTTGGCGTCCTCGGCCCAGATCCGGTTGAGGTCGAGCTGCATCTTCTCGCGCGTCAGCGCGTCGAGCGCGCCGAACGGCTCGTCCATCAGCAGCACCGAAGGCTCCGTCAGCAGCGCCCGGCAGATTGAGGCGCGCTGGCGCATCCCGCCGGACAGCTCGCTGGGATAGTGGTCGCGGAAGTCGATGAGCCCGACATTCTCCAGCAGCCTGAGCCCCCGCGCGCGGGCCGCGCCCATGTCCTGCTTCTTGACCCTGGCCGGCAGCAGGATGTTGTCGAGGATGGTCATCCACGGCAGGAGTACGTCGCTCTGGAAGACGATGCCGACGTCGTGATAGGGCCCGGCGAGCGGGCGCCCGCCCACCCGCACCTCGCCGCGCGTGGGCCTGGCGAGGCCGGAGATGAGGGAAAGAAGGGTGCTCTTGCCGCAGCCGCTCGGCCCCAGCACCGAGCAGAAGGTGCCGGCGGCGATGTCGAGCGAGACGCCGTCGAGCGCGGTGACGCTCTGTCCCCGTCGCGAGAACTCCATGCCGACGTCGCGGATGGAGATCGCCGTGCCGCGGGGTGTCGTGCTGGCTTCCTTCGCGTGTGTCATTGACCGGGCTCCCCGTTCTGCAGGGCGCGCAGCGGCGCGGGCAGGATGAGCCGCTCGACCAGCACGACGAGATAGTAGATCACCGCCCCGAGCACGGAGAGCATGAGCAGGCAGGCGAAGAGCAGCGGGATCTGCAGGTTGTTGTTGGCGACCAGTTGCAGATAGCCGAGCCCCTGCTCCGCGGCGATGAACTCGCCGACGATGGCGCCCACCACGGCGAAAGCGGACGAGATCTTGATGCCGGCGAAGATGAAGGGCGAGGCCATGGGAATGCGCACCCGCCAGAAGGTCTCGAGCGGCGAGCTGCCGAGCGCGCGCATCAGCCGGATCATGTCCGGCGGGGTGCGCTGGAGCCCCACCACCGTGTTCACCACCACCGGGAAGAAGGCGATGGAGAAGGCGATGAGCACCTTGGGCAGCAGGCCGAAGCCGAACCACACCACGAAGATCGGCGCGAGCGCCACCTTGGGCACCGACTGGCTCGCCACCAGCAGCGGATAGAAGGTCTTCTCGGCGGCCGGCGAGCAGGCGATGAGCACCGCGAGCGGGATGCCGACGACGATGCCGAGGCCGAAGCCCAGCATCGATTCCACGAAGGTCGCCCAGCTCTGCTTCAGCAGCAGCGGCCAGTTGGCGACCACCGCCTCGGCGATGGCGAGTGGGGACGGCAGGATGTAGTCCGGAATCGCGAACACGTCCGTGCTCGCCTGCCACAGCGCGACCAGCACCAGCAGGGCGGCGAGGGGCGGCAGGACGGTGCCGAGCGTGGCCGCCTTCATGGGGCGGCCGGCCGGCGGCGCACCGCCACGAATTCGATCTCGACGTCGTCGTCCTGGTTCAGGCCGGAGACCTCGAGGATGGTGCGGGTGGGCAGGTTCGGCCCGAAGGCGCGCTCATAGAAACCGTTCACCGCCGGACGCAGCCCGGCCATGTCGGTGACATAGGCGCGCGAGGCGATGACGGAGGCGAGGTCGCTGCCGTGCTGCTCCAAGGTCAGGGCGAGGTGGGTGTGGATGAGCTCGAGGCGGCGCTCCAGCGTGGCGGCGGGCGCGCCGGTCTCGAGCTCCAGCCCGCGCAGGCCGGAAAGGAAGATCAGGCCGTTCCACTCCACCGCCCGTGCCCAGGGCCCGGTCGCCGGCGGGACACCGGCGACCTCGAAGGATCTCAGTATGTCGGTCATTTTTCGGAGACGAACGCGTTGGTGTAGTAGTCGGACGGGGCCTTCTTCTCGTCGATGACGCCGGCCGCCGCGAGGATGTCGAGGGTGTTCTGCCAGCCTTCGTCGCTGCCCACGAACAGCGCCTTCGGGCTGCCCTGGGAGAGGAAGCTGTCGAGCGCGTCCACCTGGCCGCGCGTGGGGCCGTCCGGAAGCTGGGCGGGATAGGCCGCGGAGGCGATCTTGGCGGCCTCCTCGGGATGCTCCCGGGTGAACTCGAAGCCTTTGCGCGCGGCGGCGACGAACTTCTTCACCTCGTCGGGATGCTTCTCGATCATCTCGTTCGTGGTGATGAGCGTGTAGCCGATGATCGGGAAGCCGAAATCGCCGACCGCGAGGCTCTGGAGCTTCTCGGGCGTCTGGGAGGCGAGCACCGGCAACTCGTTGGTGATGAAGATGTCGGCGAGGATGTCGACCTTGCCGGAGAGCAGCAGGCCGAAGCGCGCGCCCGGATTGACGCTCACCACGTCCACCTTGCTCGCATCGATGCCGTTCTTCCTGGCGAAGGCGTCCCAGATGTTGTGGAAGGTCGAGGAGGCGGCGATCTCCACCTTCTTGCCCTCAAGGTCCTTCGGCGTCGCCAGCGTCACGCCCGGCCGGGCCACGAAGCCCATGGAATCCACCTTGGACACGGTGGCGACGGCCTTGATCGGCACGCCCTTGTTCACCGCCTGGATGAGCTGGACCGAGGGCACATAGGCGAAGGCGTCCTTGCCGGTCGCCACCGACTGTATGGCGAGCGTGGCGCCGCTGCCCTCCTTCACGTCGAGGTCGAGTCCCTCATCCTTGAAGAACCCCTTCTCGGCCGCGACGATGAAGGGCGCGAACTCGCCCTTCATCTTCCAGTTGAGCCGAAGCGAGAGGGCAGGGTCGGCGGAGGCGTTCTGAACCATGGCAAGCGTCGAAGCGGCGATCATCGCGGCCCCGCAAAGGGCAGCGAACTGGCGGCGGGTTGAGCGGGGAGGAGCGAACTGCATCATGCCTCCTGATTTAATATTGTAAAATAACGGGTCGCAGGGAAGATCGTTGGCGAAAAGCCTATATCTGAGCGATTTCATGTCAAAATGAATTGTCGCCGTGAACAATATTTGAGCGCAATGCCTAATAATGCGAGCGAAATATTTTAACTATATGAAATCATGATGCGTTCGGCGGCGGTTCTGTCTCATGGAGAGACCGCGCCGCGGCGCGCACGGGAGGCGATGGCGCGCCCCGCCGCCGACGTTGCGGCCGCCATCGGAGAGAGCGGTGCGCCCGAAACTAGGGATGAAATTGGGTTGGATGGCGTCGGGCGGATCGGCAACGGCGAAGTGGTGTCGACGGCCATCGGCCGCCGGGAGCCTCGGTGACGTCGCCTCAAGCCAAGTTCGGATCGGCACACATGCCTGATAACGGCACACGGCCCCGCCAAATGAAACGGGCGCCGCGAGGGCGCCCGTTCCGTCTTATCGAGCCCGATGTCAGGCGCAGAGCCGGGTGAGCTCGCGGATATCCGCCACGTCGTCGAGACGGCGCACCATCTCGACGATCGCCTCGGTCTTGGCGCCGTCCCAGCGCGCGAACTCCGCGCAGCCGCGGAACTTGTCGGCGCATTCGTCATAGCTCATCGGGTTCGCCGGGCTTCCCTTGCCGAAGTCGGCGCGGCCCGAGAAGGTGCGCCCGTCCTTCATGTGGATGTCGATGATGGTCGTCATCTTGTCGTAGCCGGCCGCTTCCGCCTCCGGATGGACGTGGAAGTTGACCCGCTCGATCATCGCCTTCACATCCGGGCGCTCGACCGTCTCGTCGGTGAATTCGGGCAGGCTGCCGCGCCCGTCGAGCAGCAGGATCGCCATGCAGAATTCCATGGAGAACTTGGCCTGAAGCTCGTTCTTCGGACGATGATGGATCAGCGCGTTCGGCATGTTCTGGTTGGTGCCGACATCGACCCGTTCGACATCCTCCGCCTTGATGGCGTGCTCGTGGATGAGGCGCAGCATCTCGGTCATGCCCGGATGGGTGAGCGAGCCCGAGGGATGCGGCTTGATGGAGACGCCCGGGAAGGCGAACGTCCACGGCCGCGCGAGCTTTCCGACGATCGCGTCGGGATCGTAGCCGCCGCCCGCCGCCTGGAAGAAGCCGCGCGGGGCTTCCAGGATCTTGTCGGTGGTGGTCCACCCCAGCTCGGCGAAGTCCGCCGCCACCACGCCGCTTTCGGACGAGCGCCCGGCGTGGAACGGCTTCATCATGGTGCCGAAATTCTCGCGAAGGCCGGCCGACTGGCTGCCCGCGCATCCCAGCGCCCGCACGACCTGCTCGGCGGAGAGCCCCTTCAGCTTGGAGGCCGCCGCCGCCGCCGCATAGGTGCCGCAGGTCGCGGTGGCGTGGAACCCGTGCTGGTAATGGCGCGGGTTGATCGCCTCGGCGATCTTGCACTCCACCTCCACGCCGAGATGGTAGGCGAGCATCATGTCGGCGCCCGAGCGGCCGCCCGCTTCCGCTATGGCGAGCGCAGCCGGCAGCGCCGGGGCGGTGGGGTGCGTGAGCAGCCCGTAGACGCGATCCTTGGCGACGGCGAGCTGGGTGTCGTCATAGTCGTCGGCATGGATGCCGACGCCGTTGGCGAAGGCGGCGAAGCGCGGCGGCACCTTCAGCGAGGTGCCGATCACCGTCGCGGGGCCTTGCTGGATGCCGAGGCCGGCGAGATAGGCCTGGATATATTCGCCGCTCTTCGCCACCGATCCCGAGAGGGCGAGCCCGATCCCGTCGAGGATCGACTTCTTGCCGAGCTCGATCACCTCCTCGGGCACGTCGGCATAGTCGGTGTCGATGACGAATTCGGCCACCTGATGGGTGAGGCCCTCGATGATCGGCCGCCCCTGAGCCGGGTTCGTCTGATGCTGTGTCATGTGGCGTTTCCCGCTGTTGTCTGGTTCAGGCAATGGCGCTCAGGCGGCCGGCGAGTGCACGCGGCTCGCGGGCAGCGCGCCGATGATGGCGTCGGTCAGTTCGCGGGTGCCGGCGGTGCCGCCGAGGTCGCGCGTGAGGCTGTCACGGCGGGCGAGCACGTCCTCGATGGCGTCCTCGATGGCGCGCGCGGCCGCCTCCTCGCCGAGATGGCGCAGCATCATCGCGCCCGACCAGACCTGGCCGATGGGGTTGGCGATGCCCTTGCCGGCGATGTCCGGCGCCGAGCCGTGCACCGGCTCGAACATGGAGGGATAGTCCTTCTCGGGGTTGATGTTGGCGCCCGGCGCGATGCCGATCGAGCCGACCACGGCCGGGCCGAGATCGGACAGGATGTCGCCGAACAGGTTCGAGGCCACCACGACGTCGAACCAGTCCGGGTTGCGCACGAAATGCGCGGTCAGGATGTCGATATGGAACTGGTCGGTGGTGAAGCCCGGATAGTCCTTCGCGACGGCGGCGAAGCGCTCGTCCCAATAGGGCATGGTGTGGCTGATGCCGTTCGACTTGGTCGCCGAGGTGACGTGCTTCTTCCGCCCGGCGGCGAGATCGAACGCGTAGCGCATCACCCGGTCGCAGCCGCGCCGGGTGAAGACGGACTGCTGCATCACCAGCTCGTCCGGCTGCCCCTCATAGAGCCGCCCGCCGATCGAGGAATATTCGCCCTCGTTGTTCTCGCGCACGACGTAGAAGTCGATGTCGCCCGGCTCGCGGCCCTTGAGCGGGCTTTCCACGCCCTTCATCAGCTTCACGGGGCGCAGGTTCACATATTGATGGAAGCCGCGGCGGATGGGGATCAGCAGTCCCCACAGCGACACATGGTCCGGCACGCCCGGAAAGCCGACCGCGCCGAGGAAGATCGCGTCCTTGTCGCGGATTCGGTCGAGCCCGTCGGCGGGCATCATGGAGCCGGTCTTGGCGAAACGCTCGCAGCTCCAGTCATAATGGGTCCAGTCCAGCTCGAAGCCGCCGGCGCGGGCCGCCGCCTCCAGCACGCGCTGCGCCTCGGGCACCACCTCGTTGCCGATCCCGTCGCCGGGGATGACCGCTATCGAATATGTCGTCATGGAAACTCCTGCATCTCTGCCCGCGGCAACGGCCGGCCTTACGGTCCGCACGTTGTTCGCCTCGCGCCAAAGTGTCAACAATTTTCGATGACGCGAGATTGGGGTCGGTCGGGGCGGCGATCGCCATCTATTCGTTAATTGATTGATTATACGTAATTTATTGGCGAACAATCGGCGATGCGCAGCGGTGCGGGTCGGGCGGAATCGGGTGTGTCGGGAATCGCGAATTGACCTGCGTAAGAGAATAACGCGGCATAAATGTTGACAATCTGCGATCCGGGGCGCCAGACTTCGACATGTCCCGTCGCGACGACATCCCTCCCACCCGCATCCCGCGCACCGCCTCCTTCGTGCCGCCGATCCAGCGCGAGATCGAGCGCATGATCGGGGCCGGCGAGCTGGTCGGCGGGACCCGCATCAACGAGAGCGCACTGGCCCTGCGGCTCGGCATCAGCCGCGGTCCGGTGCGCGAGGCCTGTCGCGCGCTGGAGCAGATCGGGCTGCTGCGCAGCGAGCTCAACCGGGGCTTCTTCGTGCGCGAGATCGGCACCAAGGAAGCCCTCGACCTGTACGACATCCGCGCGGGGCTGTTCGGCACCGCCGGGCGCCTTGCTGCCGCGATCATCACCACCGCCCAGTTGCGGGAGATGAAAGACCTGATCCGCCGGATGGACGAGGCGATCGAGGCATCGGATCTCGCGACCTTCTACACGCTCAACAACGAGATCCACCGCCAGGTGGTGGTCGCCTCGGACAACGCCAAGCTGATCGAGATGTACCCGCTGCTGGAGGCCGAACTTCACCTGTTCCGGCGCCGCGGCCTCGTGCTGCCGGGCTCGATGCGCGTCTCCAATGACGAGCACAAGGCCATCGTCGAAGCGCTGAGCAACGGCGATTCCACCACCGCCGCGCGCCTGCTGGAACGGCACATCCTCGCCGGCAAGGCGCGCTTCCTGCGCACGCTCGGCTGCAGCGCCGCCATAGACGCGCGGCCGGCTCCCTCGCTGAAGCGCGTGCCGGCCGATTCATGACAGATCCCGGTTCAACACAGGTAATTCGATGATGCGCGACACTCTTCCCGTACTGGCTCTGGTTCCCGGTGACTGCACCGGAATCGGGCCCGAGCAGACGGCGCGGCTGCTCCACGAAGGCGAAATGGACAAGGTCGCGCGGCTCGTCGTCGTCGGCGATGCGCGCGTGCTCGACATGGGCGCCCGGCAGGCCGGCGTGCCCCTGACCTACCGGCGCTACGAGTCACCGGCGGCGGTCGACTGGAGCCGGACGGAGGTGCCGCTGGTCGATCTCGGCAATATCGACCCCTCTGCCTTCGAGCTCGGCGTCGCCTCGCCCGATTCCGGCCGGCTGACCGGCGACACGCTGGCGCGCGCCATCGACTTCGCCAAGGCCGGCGAGGTGGACGGGGTGTCCTTCGCGCCGCTGAACAAGCAGGCGATGTTCAAGGGCGGCTGGCGCTTTCCCGACGAGCACAAGATGTTCGCCCACCTTCTCGCCCATGAGGGCCCGTTCAGCGAGATGAACGTGCTTGAGAACCAGTGGATGACGCGGGTCACCTCGCACGTCTCCCTGCGGACCGCGCTCGATCAGGTGACGTTCGAATCCATCTGCCGCGCGCTCAAGCTCGCCGACGACACCATGCGCAAGGCCGGCATCGAGCGCCCGCGCATCGCCGTCGCCGCGCTCAATCCGCACGCGGGCGAGGGCGGGCTGTTCGGCACCGAGGAGATCGATATCATTCGTCCCGCGGTCGAGGAGATGGCCGCCCAGGGCATCGACTGCAGTGGGCCCTTCCCGGCCGACACGGTCTATCTGAAGGCGTTCTCGGGCGCCTATGACGGCGTGATGGCGATGTATCACGACCAGGGGCAGATCGCGACGAAGCTCAAGGGCTTCAACAAGGGCGTGACGATCACCGCCGGTCTCGAGGTGGTGTTCACGACCCCCGCCCACGGCACGGCGTTCGACATCGTCGGCAAGGGCGTCGCCGATATCGGCGCCTTCAAGTCGGCGATCCGGCTGGCGGCACGCGTGGCCACGCGCCAGATGGAAGCGCGCGCGGCGGCCTGACGGCAAGCGCGCGACAGCGGCGACGTGCCGGGCCTGCCGGCACGTCCAGCGATGACGGAAATCGCGGGCGGATCAGTCGTTGCGGGAGGCGCCGCCGCTTCCCGCGGCGATCAGGCGCCGCTTGGCCAACGCCACGTGGCGCCAGTGCGTCATCTGCGCCCGGTCGCCATCGCCCGAGGCCAGCGCCTCGAGCATGGCGCGGTGCTCGCGGTTCGACACCGCGAGGCCGCCGCCCTGCACCAGCGCGCGGGCGCGGAACAGATGGAGCTTGTTGACGAAGCGATGATACTCCGCCGCCAGCGTGCGATTGCCGCAGGAGGTGACGATCAGATTATGGAAGGCCAGGTTCAGCGGATAATATTCGTCGAAGCTGCCCTGGTCGGCGACCATGTCCATCCGGTCGACGAGGCGGGTCAGCTCGACCAGCAGCTCATCCGTCATCCGCTCCGCCAGCAAACGCCCCGCCTGCCCGAACAGGGCGGCGCGCACGTCGTAGATCTCGATGGCGTCCTCGACCGTCAGCCGACGGACGAAGACGCCCCTGTTGCGGACGACTTCGACCAGGCCCTTCGCCTCGAGGCTTCGCGTCGCCTCGCGGATCGGGCCGCGGCTGGTGCCGAAGCGGTTGGAGAGGTGGATCTCGTTGATCCGCGCTCCGGGCTCCAGCTCGCCCGTCAGGATGAGCCGCTCGAGTTCCTTTTCGAGCGCGCTCGTGAGGGAAACGCTCTTCACCACGGAGAGGTCGTTCAGCGGGCCGGTGTCAGTGTTCATGGTCATCGGTCGATTGTAGACAATCACGTGGTGAATAGCTTCTAGTTTCTACGCGACGCTACGCGAGTCGCGCTTTCCCGCTTCGTTTTGTCCTTCAATGAGGCCGATCACGGCATTCGTCACGTCCTCGGTGGTCGCGCTTCCGCCGAGATCGGGCGTCAACGCCGTCCCGAGCTCCGTCACTCGCTCGATGGCACGCATCAGCCGGTTCGCGGCCGTTGCCTCGCCGAGATGCTCCAGCATCAGCGCGGCGCTCCAGAACGCGCCGATCGGATTGGCGATTCCCTTGCCGATGAGGTCGAAACCCGACCCGTGGATCGGCTCGAACATGGACGGGGTGGAGCGGTCCGGCGCCAGATTTCCGGTGGCGCCGATGCCGAGGCTGCCGCTGAGTGCGGAAGCGAGGTCGGACAGCACGTCGGCGTGGAGATTGGTCGCGAGCACAGTGTCGACGGTGCCCGGCCGCAGCACCAGCCGCATCGTCATCGCGTCGACGAGCATCCAGTCGACGTCGAGCTCGGGGAAGTCCTTGATCACCGAGCGGCACACCTCGTCCCACAGCACCATGCCGTGGCGCTGGGCGTTGGACTTGGTGACGATGGTCAGCTTGCGGCGCGGACGCGACATGGCGAGCTCGCAGGCGAAGCGCGCGATCCGCTCGACGCCGGTGCGCGTGAACACCGACACGTCGAGCCCGACCTCGATCGGCAGCCCGCGATGGGCCCGCCCGCCGGCGCCGGCATATTCGCCCTCGCTGTTCTCGCGCACGATCACCCAGTCGATTTCGCGGCCGAGCTCGGGACGGAGCGGGCCGGTGATGTTCGGCAGCAGCCGGGAGGGGCGGACATTGGCGTACTGGTCGAGCCCCTGGCAGATCGCGAGGCGCAGCTCCCACAGCGTGATGTGGTCGGGAATCTGGGGATCGCCGACCGCGCCGAAATAGATCGCGTCGAAGGCGCGCAGCGTGTCGACGCCGTCCTCCGGCATCATGCGGCCGACGCGGCGATAGCGGTCGGATCCCCAGTCGAAAGTCTCGAAGCTGAACCCGAAGCCCCCGTCATTCGCGGCCAGCGTGTCGAGCACGCGCCGGCCGGCGTGGATGACGTCGGAGCCAATGCCGTCTCCGGGGATGAGGGCGATCTTATGCTGCCGCATGGCTGTGTCTCTCCATAGCTGCGAGGATTCCGTCGACCATGTCGGCCTGGGTACCGGATCCGCGAATGTCGGGTGTGCGCGTTGCGGGGTCCGCCAGCGCGGCCTCGATGCCGGTCGTCATCAGCGCGGCGGCGCGGCCGGCCGCGGGAAGGCCGTGCCGGCGGCCGAGCCACTCGATCAGCATCCGGGTGGATTCGATCATGGCGTAGGGGTTGGCGATTCCCTTGCCGGCGATGTCCGGCGCCGAGCCGTGGGTGGCCTGCGCCATCGCGATGTCGCCGCGCCCGATGCACAGGCCCGGTGCCATGCCGAGGCCGCCGACGAGCCCGGCCGCCTCGTCGGTGAGGATGTCGCCGAACATGTTGGTGGTGACGACGGTGTCGAAGCGCTGAGGCTCGCGCACCAGCTTCATCGCGAAGGTGTCGACGATGACCTCGTCGATGGTCACGTCCGGGAACGCTTCGCCGGCCTTGTGACACTCCTCGACGAACATGCCGCAGCCGAGCTTGAACACCGTGTCCTTGTGCACGACGGTCAGCCGCTTGCTGCGCGCGCGGGCGATCTCGAGCGCCGCCTGGGCCACCTTGCGGCTGCCCTCGCGGGTGATCACGCGCACCGAAATCGTCATGTCGTGCGTCGGCCGGAACTCGCCCGAGCCGGCGACCACGTTGCGGTCCGGCTGGAAGCCCTCATTGTTCTCGCGCACGATCACCAGGTCGATGTCGTCGTAAAGACAGCCCAGCCCCGGATAGGAGCGCGTCGGGCGGACATTGGCGAACAGGTCGAAGCTCTTGCGCAGGATCGGGTGCGGGTTGATGGCCTCGGGCACCTTGGGATAGGCCTGATGGCCGATGGGCCCGAGGATGAAGCCGTCGAGCTCGCCCAGCCGTTCCAGCGTGCCGGCCGGCATCGTATGGCCGAGCTCGTCGAGGGCCTTGCGCCCGATCGGGATCGGATGCCAGTCGATGGAAAGGCCGCTCGCGCGGGCCGCCGCCTCGGCGATGCGGTGCGACGCCGGGACGATCTCGTGCCCGATATCGTCCCCGTTCAGCAGGCCGATGCGCAGGGTGGATGCACTCATCGCCGTCTCCTATTCGGCCGCGTCGCGCCGGCCGTCGGGCACCGAGGCGCGGGCAAGCGCGCCGACATCGGCAAGCTCGGGCAGGCGCCAGCACATCTCCATCAGTGACTGCGTCGTCTCGGCTCCGACGACCAGCCCCGCCTGATGGGCGAACTTGGCTTCGAGCTGCTGGTTGCTGAGCGGACGCTCGCGGCTGCCGATGGCGCGCTCGATCACGCGCTCGATCCGCCGCCCGTCCTCGAACTCGACCTCGATCACCACCGACGCCTCGTGGATCGAGGTGTCCGACGTCGCGCTCACCTTGCGGCGCAGGGCGACCAGCTCCGGCGCGTTCGCCGCCTCGTCGGTGAAGGCGGTGGGCGATCCGTCCCCGCGCAGCAGGGCGCAGGCGGCTGCGTGATAGATGCTGAACTTGGTCTCGAGCCCGGTCTGCGGCTCGCGCTTGCCGGTGAGCTCGAGCACCAGCGGGTGAGCGCGCAGGCGCACGGCGGCGATCCGCTCCACCTCGCTCCCGAGTTCCTCGCGCAGCTGCTGGCAGCCGTCGATGGTCGGATGGATGACGACGCCGCAGGCGAAGGGCTTGTAGGAGTTGAGCGCCGCCTCCCAGACCTCGCCGAGCCCGCCGAGGATCTCGTTGTAGTCGTGCCGGGTCGAGAGCACGTTGGCGAAGCCGCGCGGCGCCTCGATCGCCTGCAGGGAGCTGTCGAAGCCGGCCTGGGCCAGATAGGCGGCCATGGCGCCGTTCTTCGCGGCATTGCCCGGATGGAAGCTCTTGCACATGGTGCCGAACATTTCGCGCAGGCCCGAGGCCTGGGTGGCGGCGATGCCGAGCGCCCAGGTCATCCGCTGCTCGTCGAGCCCGAGCATGCGCCCGAGCGCCGCCGCCGCGCCGAACACGCCGGCCGTGCCGGTGATGTGCCAGCCTCGGTCATAGTGCTCCGGGTAGACGCTGTTGCCGATGCGGCACTCGACCTCGACGCCGATGAGCAGCGCGGTCAGGAAGTCCTGCCCGGAGACCGGCTGGTACTCGGCCGCGGCCAGAAGCGCCGAGGCGACCGGCCCGGCCGGGTGGATGATGGTCTTCAGATGCGTGTCGTCATAGTCGAGGACATGCGAGCTGATGCCGTTGACGAGGGCCGTGTTGAGGACGTCGAGCCTTTCGCCGCGCCCGAGCACCGTGGCCTGGGAGCGGCCGGCGAAGGGCATGATGCCGGCGAGCGCGCAATCGACGGTCTCGTGGCGCGCGCCGCCGACGGCGCAGCCCATCCAGTTGAAGAGCGTCCGCACGCCTTCCTCGCGCACGGACTGGGGTATCCCGTCGGCCGGGAAATTCACGACCCAGGCGGCGAGCTTCCTTGTGATATCTGTCTCGGACATTTCTCTCTCCCTTAGACGAGGCCGCGCGCGATACCGCCGTCGACATTGATGGCCTGGCCGGTGACGTAGCTGGCGAGCGGGCTGGCGAGCCAGGCGACCATCACCGCGACTTCGGCCGGCTCGGCGAACCTCTTCAGGGGAATCTCGTGCGAGAATTCCTCGAAGATCGCGTCCACCGGGACGCCGCGCTCGGTCGCCATCCGGTCGGCCCGGTTGATCCATAGCGGGGTCTTGGTGCGGCCCGGGCCGACGCTGTTGATGCGGATGCCCTGTTCGCCCAGCTCCAGCGCGAGCGTCTTCACGAGGCCGAGCAGGCCGGCCTTGTGAACATTGGTCATGACCTGGTGCGCATAGGGCATCTTGGCCGCCGCCGCCCCGAGCGTCACCACGGCGGGATCGCGTCCCTGCGCCAGCAGTGGCGCGCCGGCGCGGATGACGCGCACGGTGGACAGGACGTTGAACGTGTAGCTGGCGAGCCAGTCCTCGTCGGAGAGGTCGCCGAAATCGGCGCGGACGCTGCCGCCGACGGCGCTGACGAGAATGTCGAGCGCGCTCCAGCGCGCGCGTACCTCGTCCGCCAGCCTCGCGGCGGATTCGGCGTCCTTCACCACGTCCGCCACGACGAGGTGCGGCGCGCGCCCGGTCGCTTCGCTCAGCCGCGCCGCCGCGGCTTCGAGGTTGTCGCGGTTGCGCGAGGCGATGATGACGTCGGCGCCCTCGCTCAGCAGGATGCGGGCGGTCGCCTCGCCGATGCCGTAGCTGCCGCCGACGATGACGGCGCGACGGCCGTCAAATCCCAGATCCATAATGCCCTCTCAAGACGAAGCGGTAGACGCGGAAGACGAGGAGAATCGTCGAGGCGATCATCGCGATGCGGACGATGTGGAACGCCGTCACCAGCTCGGCGTCGGCGTGCATGGCCTTGGCTGTCAGCACCATCTCGGTGATCGCGGCGGGGGCCAGTGACAGGAAGCTCGTCGTCAGCGGCAGGCCGGTGGCGAAGGACAGCACCTTGGCGCCAAGCGCTGCCGCGCCGATCAGCATGAGCGCGACCAGCAATCCGCCCGCGGCGACGCGCGGCAGGCGCACGAACAGGTCGCGCCGGAACCGCATGGCGAGCCACACGCCGATCATGATCTGGGCGATGATGACCATCACGCCGGGAACCGCCACGTGCAGAAGGCCGGACGCCCCCAGCGCCGCGCTCGGCAGCAGCGAGCCGAGAAGCCACGGATTGGGAATCGCGGTCGGCCGCAACAGGTGCGCGCCGAGATAGGCCACCAGCAGCGCCAGCAGCAGCGAAGGGATCTCGTGCGACATAACCGTCTCCACCGTCGCCGCCGTCCCCGGTTCGCCATAGGCGAAGACGAGGAAAGGCACGACGCTGACCACGGTGGTGACGCGCAGCGCGTGGACCACGGACACCGTGTTGGTGTCGCCGCCGCGCGCCGCCGCGACCACCGCCATGTCGGCCATGCCGCCGGCCGCGGTCGCGAAGAAGGCGGTGGTGGGATCGATGCGCGCGAGCGGGCGCATCAGCAGCGCGCCGAGAAAGGTCGCCAGGATGATGTAGAGCGTCGAGGCGATCATCGCCGGCAGCAGGCCCAGCGACACCAGCAGCAGGTGCGGCGTGAAGCGCATGCCGATGGCGAGGCCGACGATGACCTGGCCGATCTCGCGCAGGTGCGGCCCGGCCTGCAGCGGCACGCCCGCGATCATCAGCGCCCCGCAGGCAAAGAGCGGCCCGAGCATCCAGGGCAGTGGCATATGGGCGAGGGAGGCGAGATAGCCGGCGATGGCGGCGACCGAATAGGTTCCGACGATGCGCAGCCACCAGCGAACGGACTGGAGCCCCGAACGCGCCACCGTATCCGGGTTCCTCGGGATGTCGGCCATCACGCGATAGCCCCGTCGTACCGTCCCGCCTTCCCCGCGCCGACCGCATCCGTCGCCGGACGGGGGAGGGGTCGGGACGAAAGGCAGGACATGGCGACCTCCAGGGCAGCGGCCGCACGTTACGGTAGGGCCGGCGAAACCGAGCCCGGATAGAGCCAGAGTTATTGACAACTGTCAACAAAATGGGGCGATATGGGCCTGCCAACGGGGATATTGGCCTATTCCGGGCGTCTTCCCCGCCGTGTGCGAAGACATATTGGCACGCCCGACCGTGGCAAAGAGTGCCGCTTCTGCCTCGCCCAACAATTCTGTCGGCAAATCTGTTGACAGTTGACGGATCGAGGAACAGTCTGGCTCAGCCTAGTCCACACGGCCGGGGGCGAACACCCGGTTGCAATCCAGATGGAACGGCGGGAGGAAAACATGACCGATTTTACACGCAGAGAAGCATTCCGACTCGTGGCCGGAAGCGTCGGCGTCGCCAGCGGCTTGGTCGCGATGCCTTCGATCCTGCGCGCTGCGGATTACCCCACGCGTCCGATCAACGTGATCGTGCCCTTCGCCACCGGCGGCTACAATGACCGCCTCTCGCGCGCCTTCGCTCCCTATCTGGAAAAGGAGCTCGGCCAGCCGCTGGTCATCGTCAACAAGCCGGGCGCCGGCACCCAGCTCGGCAACTCCTACGCGCTCAACCAGCCGGCGGATGGCTACAGCATCCTGTGTACCTCGGCGGCGCCCTATATCCCGCTGACCGTGCTCCTGCAGAACGCGCCCTACAAAGTCGAGGACTTCTCGATGCTGAACCTGCCGTCGCGCGACTACACGCTCGCGGCGACGTCGTCGGACAGCCCGATCAAGACCTTCGCGGAAGTCATCGAAAAGCTGCAGGCCGATCCCGGCAGCCTCAGCATCGGCGTCCAGCCCGCCTCGGCGGACTACGCCAACATGGTTCTCGCCTTCCAGGCCGCCAAGATCGACCCGTCCAAGCTTCGCATCGTGACCTATGACGGCGGCGGGCCGGCCCGCAACGCGACCGCCGGCGCCCAGGTCGATGTCGGCTTCGTCGGCGGCGAGGGCTTCCTGCCGCTGGTCTCCAAGATCCGGCCGCTGGCGATCTTCGCCGAGGAGACGGTGGACTGGTATCCCGACGCGCCCCTCATCGGCGCGAGCGGCCTCAAGGTCGACTTCGTCGAAGGCTCGCAGCGCGGATGGGTGGTCACCACCAAGCTGAAGAAGGAGCAGCCGGAGATCTTCAAGTTTCTCAGCGGCGCGCTCGAGCGGGCCAGCAAGAACCCGAAGGCGATCGAGGCCCTCAAGCTGCAGCAGCTCGCGACCACCTGGTACGGCCCGGAGGCCTCCGAGAAGGCCTATCTCGCCAATGCCGACAAGATGGCCAAGTACATCGACCTCATGAAGTAGCCGGCATCCGCGACGAGGCCGGCGCCTGGTGCGCCGGCCTCTTCTGCTCATCCCTCATGGAATGGAGATGGTGATGCGTATCGGACGGCATACCTACGTCATCGAGTACGGACACCTCGCCCTCATCACGCTGATCGCCGGACTGGTCTTCTGGTATCTGCTTGATGCGCGCAGCGTCTCGCTGAGTGTCAACAATCTTCTGCTGGTGGAGCCGGTCTCGCTCTTCACGCTGGCTCTCTACGCATTCATCGTGCCCCAGTGCTTCCACAGGGTCGACGAGGCGGAAGCGGCCGCGATCGCTTCCGACCAGGACCCGCTGTCGCCTACCGCCGCGCCGGACTATTCCGACCTGATCAAGATGGGCGCGCTGAGCGTGGCGCTCGGGTTGATGGTCTTCCTGCTCGAGACGATCGGCTTCGACATCGCGGTCTTCCTGTTCTCCGCCGCGGCGATGGTGGTGTGCGGCGAGCGCCGCCCCCTGCGCGTGCTGGTGTTCTCGCTCGCGGTCACGGCAGTGGCGATCTACGGCTTCCGCGCCATGATCCCCTACCCGATGCCCACCACTCTTCTGTGAGCCACGATCATGATCGACGTTTCCGCCTTTCATGATGCGCTCGGCATCATGTTCGCATCGGCCGGGTCCTGGGGCTGGATCGTTCCCGGCCTCATCATCGGCCTGATCTTCAGTGCGATCCCGGGCATCTCGATCACCATGGCGATGGCGATCGTGCTGCCCATGTCGCTCTACATGGACTTCTTCCCGGCCATCGTCTTCCTGACCTCAGTCTATACCGGAGCCGGATTCGGCGGGTCGGTGCCCGCCATCCTGATGAACATACCGGGCACGCCATCCTCGTTCGCGACCACGTTCGACGGCTTCGCCATGTCGCAGAAGGGGCTGCACAACGAGGCGCTGGGGCACGCGCTCTTCGCCTCCACCATCTGCGGCATCTTCGGCTATGTGCTGCTGCTCCTGCTCATCGAGCCGCTGGCCGACATCGTGCTGCGCATCGGCCCGCTGGAGATGTTCGCGGTGGCGATCTGGGGCATGCTGCTGCTCGGCTCGCTGGGGTCGACCTATATCAGCCGCGGCCTGCTCGCCGCCGCCTTCGGCGTGCTGCTCGGCACGGTCGGCATGAACACCGCGGGCTTCACCCGCGGCACGCTGGGCATCCCCGTCCTGCTCGACGGCATCTCGCCGATCCCGGCGATGATCGGCCTGCTGGCCGCCGGCCAGCTGCTCGGCCTTGCGGGGCGCGACTACATCATCGACGCCGACGGGGCGCGCGAGGTCAGCATCCGCCGCATTCTCGCCGGCTGCTGGGGCACGCTGAAATATCCCGGCGTGCTGCTACGCGGCTCCATCATCGGCGTCGTCATCGGCGCGGTGCCGGGCGTCGGATCCTCGATCGGCAACCTGATCGCCTATGCCGAGACCAAGCGCACCGCCAAGGACAGCGCGACCTTCGGCACCGGCAATCCCAAGGGGGTGATCGCCGCCGAATCCGCGGTCGCGAGCGGCGAGGGCGGGTCGATGGCGACCATGCTGGCCCTCGGCATTCCCGGCGGCGGCGCCACGGCGATCCTCATCGCCGCGTTCATGATGCACAACATCGTGCCCGGGCCCGGCCTCATCCAGTCGCAGAAGCCGATGGTCTACGCGATCATCCTCAACAACATGGTCCAGGCGACCGTGCTGCTGGCCGTGGGCGTCGCCTTCATCTACGTCGCCGCCAATGTCGTGAAGGTGCGCACCCGCTACGTGCTGCCGTCGGTGCTGGTGGTCGCGACGCTGGGCACCTATGCCGTCACGGGCGAGATCGCGGGGCCGATCACGCTGTTCATCTTCGCGCTGCTCGGCTTCGCGCTCAGCCGCTACGAGTACCCGATCCCGGCCGTCGTGGTGGGCATCCTGCTCGGGCGCATGCTGGAGACCGAGTTCCTCCGCTCCTATCAGATCAGCGGCGGCGACCCTCTCTACCTGTTCCAGCGCCCGGGGGCGGTGGCGATCGTCGGGGTGATGGTGGCATCGCTGGGCATGACCGCCTGGAGCAAGCGCAAGCAGCGCCGGGCCGAAGCCGCCGAGGAGGCCGCCCTGCTGCGCCAGCTCGAGCAGGACAAGGTGCCCGCTCCGCCGCGCGCCAGCGCCATTAAGGGCTGAGGCAACCTGCCGGCAGTTCCACCTGTCGTGGCAGTCACTGGAGAGGGGACGGGTGCGCAGCCCGTCCCCTTTTTTCGAGGCGCCCGGGGGGCGGCCCAATACGAAAAAGCCCCCTCCCGTACGAGACGGGAGAGGGCCAAAAGCGAGGGCGGCTTTTGCCGCCTTCAGGCGGAGGCGGTGATCGGCACGCTGCCGAAGGAGGCGCGCTCGGCCGCATCGAGCTGATCGATCAGCCCCATCTCCCAGGCGAGATAGCGGCGCGATGCCTCGGCATTGCCGTCATGCCTGTCATGGACGAACCAGATCCGGTCCAGCGCCTGCACTCGGCTCATCGGTCGCGGCGTCTCGTCGATTGACCAGCCGGCGGCCGCGCATTCATCGAGATCGGCGCCAAGCCAATGCGCCGCGATTCCCCGCCCGGAAAGCTCCAGCGCGGCCGCCGCGACGGTGGCGCCATCGCCATAGAGCACGGCATGGCCGGTGCCGGGCGGCAGCGCGGCGCGCAAGTCGGCGCGCAAGTCGGTGCGCATCGTCCAGCGCGCTCCGCTCAGCCGCCCCTTTTCCCAGGACTGGGAACTCCGCAAATCGAGCAGCGACGCGCCCTGCTCGACGAGCCGCGCCGCGTCCCCGGGCGAACATGGCTCAAGCGGGGGCGGGACACGCGGCGGGACGCGCGCGAAGACGGGGCCCGGCCGGGCAGGCTCGTCGTCCAGCGCCAGGATGTGAACCTCGAAGCCCAGCGCCTGCAGGAACAGGGCAGCGAGCGCGCCGCGCAGCCCGGCATCGTCCATCAGGATCAGCCGTGCGTGGCGGACGCCGACATACTGGTCCGTCGCCTGCACGAGCTGGCCTGTGAGCACCGGGACGGCGGCCCGCACCGGCCGTCCGGCGCGTTCCGGGGCGCTGCGCAGATCGAACAGGAAGGTGCTGCGCCGCTCATCGGCGAGAAGGGTCTCGGCCTCGGCGATCGTGATGCGCGGCAGGCCGGCATCGGCAATCAGCCGCGCCGCGCGCACCCGGGCGGCGCTACGCGCCTCCTCGCTCAGCGGCGGCAGCGGATCCGGCTCGGCGCCCCGGTCGAGCGGGCGGCCGGTCAGGGCCCAGCCCTGCGTGCCGTTCTCGAGCGCATAGACCGGGTTCGCGACGTTCAGGGCCATGAGGCCGAGCGCTCCCACGATCCCGCGGGTACGGCCGGCACAGGTGAGGACGATGGGGGTGGCGTCGTCCGGCAGCAGCACGCCCAGCCGATGCGCCAGTTCGCCGTTGGGAACGCAGCGCGCTCCGGCGATCCTCATCTTGGCGTATTCCGCCGGCGGGCGGGAATCGAAGAACAGATGCGGGTGCGCCTCGCGCTGCCAGCGATCGAGCGTGTCGGCGTCGATCATGCGCGGATGGTGGCTGTGCTCGAGCAGTTCGCCGAGCGTCTTGCTGGGCACGTTGACGCCCGCGAACACTCCGAAACCGGCGGCCTTCCACGCGGGCAGGCCGCCGGCCACGAGCGCCACGTCGCGATAGCCGCAGGCGGCGAGCAACTCGCCCGCCCGCTCGGCCAGCCCGTCGCCGTCGTCGATCAGAAGTATCGGACAATCAAGGCGCGGAATGAGCGAAGTTGCCGACACTTCCAGTTGGCTGAACGGGCAGGGAACCGCGAACAGCGGATGGCCGTCGCCAAAGGCTGCAGCTTCTCGAACATCGAGGAACGCAATCTCCGCGCCGGCATGGAGGCGGCTTTTGGCCACCTCCGCCGTGACGGACGCCACCGTCATCCGACGTTCTCGCCGCGGAAGAAGCGATAGAACGCCGCGTAGATGAGGTCGGGCCTGTGCTCGGCCGGGTAATGGCCGGTGGGGACCGAGAAGCCGACGAGATCGTCGGCCCAGTCCGACCAGGCCTCGACCGGCTTGAAGTGCCGCCCGCAATGGCTGTTGTCGCCCCAGATCACCAGGGTCGGGCAGGTGATGCGGCGCTTGCCGAAATCGGCCGTGTCCATCTCCAGGTCGACGGTGACGGTCGCCCGATAGTCCTCGCACACGGCATGGATCTGTTCGGGCGTGGCACAGCGGACATACTCTTCCATCGCCTCGGGCGTGAAGATTTCCAGGCCGACGCCCTTCTTGTTCAGCTTGTAGCGCATGTAATAGTCGAGATCGGCGCCGAGAAGTTTCTCAGGAAACGGCGCCTTCTGCGCCATGAAGAACCAGTGATAGCTTTCGCGCGCCCAGCCGAGCGTGATGTTGTTCAGCACATGGTGCGTGGGAACGATGTCGAGCGCCGCGTAGCGGGTGATGCGCTCGGGCTGGTCGAGAGCCATCCGGAAGCCGACCCGGGCGCCGCGGTCATGGCCAGCGACAGCGAAGCGCGTGTGGCCCAGCGCGTCCATGACATCGAAGGCGTCCTCACCGATGGCGCGGAACGAATAGCCGGAATGATCCTCGCCGCCATAGGGCTTCGAGCTGTCGCCATAGCCACGCATGTCGATGGCGACCACGGTGAAATCCCGCGCCAGCGACGGGGCGACCTTGTGCCAGCTCACCAGCGTCAGCGGGTTGCCGTGGATCAGCAGCAGGGGAGGGCCTTCGCCGGCAATGGCCACGTTGATCTCGGCGCCGCGCGTCTTGATCCGCTGGCGGGTGAACCCTTCCATCAACCGGGTGGACGGGGCGAGCTCGGGCACGGCCTCCAGAGTCGACATGGGCTTTTTCCTCCCTACCAATGCAGTGAAACCTCTCTATCCCCTTTTTGCCAACTGTCAACAATTTGTTCGAATGGACTGCGTGGTGGTTTGAAGCGCGAGGGGAGGTCGCCGAAGCCTCCACGAACCGGGCTTACGATATCGTGACCTGCGAATGCCGAGCCCGTTCCCAGATCGAACGTCCCTCACCTGCCGCACTCGCCGGCATCCGTGGGTCCGATCTCACCGCGCCATACCCAGGCGGGACGCAAGGCTCCAGATCGGCTCGATGAGCAGGTTGGAAAGCACCACCCGCACCAAATGGAAGCCGAGCACCAGTGCCACCGGAGCGTCGAGAGCCCGGGCGGTCAGCGACATTTCCGGCATGCCGCCCGGCGCCATGCCAAGGATGACCGCCGCCGTCGGCAATCCGGAAAGCCAGGCGAGGACGACCGCGAGCGTGGCAAGGGTCGCGGCGAGTGCCAGTGTCGATATGACGGAGGCGACGAGGAGATGCCACGAACGTAGCAGGAATTCGCGGGTGAGCCGTATGCCGAGCGCGGTCCCGAGGACCGCCTGGGCCGCGTCGATCATGGGCACCGGCACGCCCGAGGGCAGCGCGTCGAACGAGCAGAGGGTCACGGCCATGAAGCATGGCATGATCATCCACGGATTGGTGAGGTGCAGGCGATTGCCGATCCGTGCGCAGAAGAAGCCGGCCACCAGCATGCCTGCAAGCGCGAGAGCATGGACAGGTGGAGCGGCCGAGTTCATCGGAAAGTCGCCGTGGTGGGAGATGCCCGACAAGGCGAGGAGCGGCGGAATGGTAAGCACCACCACGACGAGCCGGATCGACTGGGTGAAGGTGACGGTGGCGACATCGGCGCCGATGCGCTCCGCCTGAATCGCCATCACGATGACGCCGCCCGGCACGGCGCAGTAATAGCCGGTCTTGGTGTCGGTGCCGGCCAGCTTGGCGAAGAGCCGGCTAAAGACCACCCCGACGCAGATCGTCGAGACTCCGGCGAGGACCACGATGGGCAGGGCCGAGGCGACGGCCGAGAGGATGGTGGAGGTGAAGCTCTGCCCGAGGCCGAGCCCCAGGACGATGAGCGCGAGGGGACGTGCGCCGGGCCAGAGGAATCCGGGCGTGATCCATACCTGCACGGCGCAGGAGATCATGGCGCCGATCATCCAGGGCAGCGGCAGATGAATGAGACTGGCGAGATAGCCCCCGAAGCCGCCAACCGCGAGCGTGAGTGCGCCGCGCGCGCCGTTCGCGATCATCTGCTTGCGTCGGTCATCGCCGGGAGAAGCGACGATATCCTCGCCAAGAGAATCCTCGCCAAGAGAATGGGTCACGCACATCTCCCGCGCGCGGGCACCGCAGCGCCCGCGCCGCCTGAAAATCGTCTAGCCGTGGATCAGCCGAGTTCGGCGAGCGTGTCGTCGAGCGATGCCTTCACGCGTCCGACGAGATCGTGAATCTCGGCTTCCGTGATGATCAGCGCCGGGGAGAAGGCCAGGCGGTTGCCTACATGTCGCAGGATCAGGTCGTGCTTGAGGGCGTTGGCCTCCAGTTTGGCCGGAAGGCCGACGCTTGCGGGGAACATCTCGCGCGTCTTCTTGTCAGCGACCACCTCGATGCCGGCGATCAGGCCGCAACCGGCGACATCGCCCACCAGCGGATGATCGTTCAATGCGGCAAGGCCGCCGAGGAAGATCGGCTCCATGGCCTTCACATGGCCGATCATGTCCGTCTCGTCGTAGATCTTGAGCGTCTCCAGCGCGACCGCTGCGGCGACCGGGTGGCCCGCATAGGTGTAGCCGTGCACGAAGCGGCCGTTCCGATCGCTCTGGATCTTCATCCCCTCGAAGATGCGCTCGTTGATCAGGACCGCCGAGATCGGCTGCATGGCAGCGGAAAGAGCCTTGGCGCAGGTGATGATGTCGGGCGTGATGGAGAAGGTCTGCGAGCCCCACATATTGCCTGTGCGGCCAAAGCCGCAGATCACCTCGTCGGCGACGAACAGGATGTCGTACTTGCGAAGGACGGCCTGCACCTTCTCGAAATAGCCCTTCGGCGGAAGCACCGCGCCGGCGCCGCCGACCACCGGATCGGCCCAGAAGGCGGCGATCGTCTCGGGGCCTTCCTCGAGGATCAGCCGCTCCAGATTGTCGGCGAGGCGCTGGGAGAACTCTTCCTCGCTCTCTCCGTCGACATGGTGGCGGTAATAATAGGGCATGTCCGTATGGAGGAAGCCGGGGAACGGCAGTCCGAAGCCGGCATGGAATTCCGGCTTGCCGGTGAGGCAGACGTCGATGGTGGTCGAGCCGTGATAGGAGCCCTTGCGCGAGATGATCTTGCGCTTCTCCGGCTTGTCGAGGGCGTTCCAGAAGTACCAGACCAGCTTGACGGCCGTGTCGTTGGCTTCCGAGCCGGAACACTGCAGCAGGACTTTCGACATCGGGCAGGGCGCCAGCGCCAGCAGCCGCTCGGAGAGCTCGATCGCGGCCCCGTTCGAGGCGCCGCGGAAGATCTGGTAGTAGCCGAGGTTCTTCATCGCGTCGTAGGCGACGCGGGCGAGGCGCTCATTGCCGAAGCCGAGCGAGGCGCACCACAGGCCGGCGGCGGCGTCGAAGAATTCGCGCCCTTCCTCGTCATAGACGAACAGCCCGCGGCCCCGGGTGAAGATTTCCGGGCCCTTCTCCAGATGAACGCGCAGATTGGTGTGAGGATGCACGACCGCGCCGATGTCGCGGGCATAGGGACTGTTGGCCTCGAAGTGCTTCATCGTGGTTCCCGAGGTGTGAGAGCAGCGCAACCGGCGAGGTGAAAGTTTCATGGCAAACGTTCATTCCATACAATAGAATGAAAATTCATTGAATAGAATGAAGGCTTCGGCTAACGTCGTCAAGCCGAAGCCGAGCGTCCGGGCTTGAAGTGGGAGAGCGCGCAATGGAAATCTGGAACAACTACATCAATGGCGCCTATGTCCCGCCGCGATCCGGTGCCTATCTCGACTGCGACAATCCCTTCACCGGCGAGGTCTGGGGCCGGGTGCCCCGCTCCTCGCCCGAGGATGTGGAGGCTGCGGTGGCGGCCGCCTCGCGTGCCTTCCGGGAAGGGCCCTGGAGCACGATGACCCAGCCCGCGCGGGCGGCGCTGATGCGGCGGCTCGGGGATCTCGTCGCGGCGCATGTCGACGAGCTCGCCGCCATCGAGGTGCGCGACAACGGCAAGACCTATCGCGAGATGAAGGCGCAGGTCGGCCGTATCCCCGAGTGGTACTACTTCTATGCGGGCCTTGCCGACAAGATCACGGGCGAGGTGCTGCCGACCGATCGCCCGGAACATCTGAGCTATACTCGCCGCGAGCCGTTGGGCGTGATCGGCATGATCACGCCCTGGAATTCGCCTCTGAATCTGCTGGCCTGGAAGCTGGCGCCGGCCCTGGCGACAGGCAACACGGCGGTCATCAAGCCTTCGGAGTTCACCTCTGCCTCGGCATTGCGCTTCGCTGCGCTGGTGGGAGAGGCAGGATTCCCCGACGGTGTCGTCAATGTCGTCACAGGTCTCGGCGGCGAGGCCGGCAAGGCGCTGGTGGATCATCCGGACGTCGTGAAGCTGGCCTTCACGGGCGGGGTCGATGGCGGGCTCGCCGTCTATGCGGGCGCGGCCAAGCGGCTGAAGCCGGTCATCCTCGAACTGGGCGGCAAGTCGCCCAACATCGTGTTCGAGGATGCCAATCTCGACAATGCCGCGCAGGGCGCGGTCGCGGGCATCTTCGCGTCGGGTGGTCAGAGCTGCATCGCCGGCTCCCGACTGCTGGTGCAGCGCTCGATCTATGACACCTTCGTCCCGCGGGTGGTCGATCTCGCGGGCCGGATCCGGCTCGGTGATCCGATGGACCCGGCGACCCACATCGGGCCGGTTGCCAACAGGCCGCAGTTCGATCGCATTCTCCAGCGCATCGAGATGGGCAGGGGCGAAGGTGCGGTGGTCGCCTGTGGCGGCGGGCCCGCCACGCGCCCCGGGCTTGGAAAGGGGCTGTTCATCGAGCCGACGATCTTCACCGGCGTGGAAAACGGCATGCGCATCGCGCAGGAGGAGATCTTCGGGCCGGCGCTTTGCGTCATTCCCTTCGAGGACGAGGCCGATGCGCTGCGGATCGCCAACGACATCCGCTTCGGCCTCGGTGCCGGCCTCTGGACGCAGGACGTCAACCGGGTCCACCGCGTGGCGGCGAAGCTTCAGGCCGGCACGGTCTGGGTGAATACCTACCGCGCGAGCTCCAACATCACGCCCTTCGGCGGATACAAGATGTCCGGGCTCGGGCGCGAGGGAGGTGCGGACATGATACACGAATACCTCCAGACCAAGAGCGTGCTGGTGAACCTGTCGGGCAAATATGTGTCCCCCTTCGATCTCTAGGTGCTGGAGCGGCCGATGCCGGCGGTGATCGTCAATCAGCTCGGGCCGGAGATCGGCGCGCGTCTGGCCGACCATCCGTCGCGGCCCGTCATCATCGAGCATGATGGCTCCAGCCGTCCCTGGGAGGTGGATTCGGCGGCGGATATCCTGCTCACCCGCGCCTTTCCGGCGTGGCGAAGCGCCCCGGCATCACCCCCCGAAGGCTGGCCGCATCGCCTGCGATGGGTGCAGACCATGTCCGCCGGCATGGATGCCTATCCAGCCTGGATGTGGTCGGGCACGATCGTGAGTTCCGGGCGCGGCATTGCCGCCGTGCCGATCGCTGAATATGTGCTGGCCGCCCTGCTGGCACGGGAGAAGCGCATCGAGCAGGTCACGGTACGCGGGCCCGAAGGCTGGGGCGAAGTCGCCCTCGGGCGGCTGGAAGGGGCGACGCTGGGTCTCGTCGGTTACGGCGCCATAGGCCAGGCGATCGCGCGGAGGGCCGCCGCCTTCGACATGCGGATCCTGGCGACGCGACGTGGCGTCTGGTCTGGCCGGGAGCCGGGTGTCGAGCCGTGCGCCCTGTCGGCCATGGTTGCGCAGGCCGATCATCTCGTCGTCGCCGTGCCGTCGACGGCGGAAACGCGCCATATCGTCTCCAGCGAGCTGCTGGCCATGGCGAAGCCCGGCTTGCACCTCGTCAATGTCGGGCGCGGCGATCTCGTCGATCAGGATGCCTTGCTTGATGCACTGGATTCCGGCCGCGTCGGCTTCGCGACCCTGGACGTGACGGATCCCGAGCCGCTCCCGGCGGGGCACCGTCTCTACACGCATCCCTCGGTGCGCATCACCCCGCACATCTCCTGGTCGGATCCCGCCTTCCTGCGCCGTCTCTCCGACAAGATAGCGTCCAATCTGGACCGCTACCTCGCCGGCGCCCCGCTAGCCGACGTGATCGAGCCGGGGCACGCGTACTGACAGGTCGTCATAGAAGGAGCCGGCCAGCGCGCGCGTGAGCTCGCGGGCCGCCTCGAGCACCAGCGGCCTCATGTCCTCGATGACCTCGGGCGTGAAGCGCGTCCGCGGACCCGACAATGTCACGGCCCCGACGAGACCCTGCGCGGCTCCGAAGACCGGTGCGGCGATGCCGGCGATGTCGGGACCGCGCTGGCCGAGCGAGACGATGGGAAGGCGCGCAAGCTGCGCATCGGACGCCGGGCGGGTTCCGTCCACGTCCGAGAACTCGGAGAGGACGTGACCCGGCGCGCCCTTGTCCAGCCCCACGGCCTCGCCTTCAGGCACATGCTCGCGCAGCACCTGCGAGGAATCCTCGCGGAACAGGCACACCCGCATATTGCCCTCGCGCTTGAAGAACGAACCGCTTTCGCCCGTGCGCAGTACCAGGGCGCGCAATACGGGCCGCACGACGGGCTCGAGCCGCAGGCTGCGCTGGTAGAGATGCCCAAGCCGGAAGGTCTGCGGGCCGACCATGTAGCTCTTGTCCGGCTGCATGACGACGAGGCCGGCCTGCTGCAGGGAGATGAGCAGGCGCATCGCCGTGCTCTTTACATAGCCGCTGCGCTGGCTGATCTCGCCCAGCGAGAGCTTCGGCGTGTCCGCCGTGAACAGCGACAATATGTGGAGCGCCTTGTCGACGGCTTCGACTCCCTTGGTCTTGAGTGCCGTTTCTGCCACGTGCATTTCCTCCTCGCTGCCCAAGAACGCGGCGGCCGGCGATCAGCCCCCGAACCGCGTGCCGCCGTTTTCCCCATCGGCACCCGAATTTGCGCAAATATCATGCAGGATTAATTCGTGCCCACAAACGCACTTGACACTCTCTCGGCAGATTTTCATTCTATCTAGCGACATACCATTCTATCTATTGGAATGAAAGGGGTGCCGTATGGCCGCGTTGCTGTGGGATGCCCTTGCCGTAAGCGACTGCCTTCGCTTCGCCGCCTGAACCGCGGCCGACTTCCCATCCGTTCATCCGAAGGACATGCCGTCATGCTCCACTCCCCGAAGAATAACGGTTCCTCCGCCATGAAAACCCTGAGGGCCGCGCGGGCGTTCAATCGCCGCACCTTCCTGAAGGGCGCTCTCGGTGCCGGCACCGCGGCAATCGGCGCCCCTTACATCGTGCGCAACGCGTTCGCGTCATCGGGTGAACTCAGCCTGCTGACGTGGAGCGACGAAGTCCCCAACCCGGTAATTCCTGAGTTCACCAAGAAGACCGGCATCAAGGTTCGCACCACCCCATTCTCGCAGAATGAGGAGCAGATCAATAAGCTGCAGGCGACCGACGGCGAAGGCTTCGACCTGTGCATGCCGTCCTTCAGCCGGGCGCCCGAATTCCGCGAGCTGGAAGTGTTCGCTCCGTTCGACACCAACAAGCTGAAGCTCGATGCCATCATCCCGACCATGCTGGCGGGGTCGACCAGCCTGTGGACCTGGGACGGCAAGCTCTATCACGTGCCCCATTGCTGGGGCACGGAGGCCATTTCCTGGCGCACCGACCTGACCGACCTGAAGTATGACAGCCTCAGCTTCGGAACGCTTTGGGCGCCCGAGTACAAGGGCAAGCTCCAGGGCCGCCCGCATTCGCTGCTGCTCGGCATCGGCCTGTGGTGGGACGCCAGCGGCAAGCTCCCCACCGACCGGATGCGCGACAGCTACAAGGACGAGGAGACGGCTCGCAAGATCTACGACCCGATCACCAAGTTCGCGGTGGAGAACAAGGCCCAGATCAAGCAGTTCTGGGACAGCGCCGACAATACCAAGTCCGGTTTTCTCGAAAATGGCTGCGTGATCGGCCAGACCTGGGACGGGCCGATCCTTTCGCTCAAGAAGCAGGGCAAGCCCGTGGGCTTCATGGCCCCACAGGAGGGCGCGATCACCTGGATCGACGGCTGGGCCATGACCAAGGGCGCGACGAACATCGATCAGGCCTACGAGTTCCTCAACTTCGTCCACACGCCGGAAGTGGCCGCCATGGTGGCCGACGGCTCGGGCTACAATCCGGTGGTGAAGGGCGCGGACGCCTTCCTCTCCGAGGCGTCCAAGAAGAACTTCGCCGAGGCCTATCCCGGCGATGCGCTGGACAAGCTCTGGCTGCGGCCCCCGGATACGTCCTGGTACACGCAGCTTCGCAACGAATACGCCGAAAAGTTCAAGGCGGCCTGAGCACGCGGCGCGCCATGGAGGGCGGGCGGCCGGCTGGCCGACCCGCCTTCCTGCAAGGCCGCGCGTCTCGCTTTCGCTATCCCGGCCCGCCCGTGGCCGATCGCTATCTCTGTGCGTGGAAAAACCGTATGGCCGCAGCCGTGGAGCTTGAAGGCGTCAATGTGACGTTTGGCGAGTTCGTCGCCGTCCGGGACGCCAACCTCACCATTGAGCCGGGCGAGTTCTTCTCGTTTCTCGGCCCCTCCGGCTGCGGCAAGACCACGCTCCTGCGCACCATTTCCGGTTTCATCGAGCCGACCCGCGGCAGCGTGCGCATCGGCGGGGAGGACATGAAGGGCTTCGGACCGAACAAGCGGCCGACCGCCCTCATCTTCCAGAACCTCGCCTTGTTCCCGATGATGAGCGTGGCCGAGAACATCGGCTATGGCCTGCGCGTTCGCGGGGTGCCACGCCACGAGCGCGACGAGAAGGTGAAGAACCTGCTCATTCAGGTCGCGCTGACCGAGCATGGCCACAAGAAGGTCTCCGAGCTCTCGGGCGGGCAGAAGCAGCGCGTCGCCATCGCCCGCGCGCTGGCGGTCGAGCCCTCGGTGCTGCTGCTCGACGAGCCGCTCTCGGCGCTCGACCTCAAGCTGCGCCAGCATATGCGGGCGGAGCTGCGCGCCATCCAGAAGCGTGTGGGCATCACCTTCATCTACATAACCCACGACCAGGGCGAGGCGCTGACCATGTCGGACCGCATCGCCGTGATGAATGCCGGGGTGATCGAGCAGGTCGGCGACGGACGTGCCGTCTATGCCGAGCCGCGCACGCCCTTCGTTGCCTCCTTCGTCGGCGAGAACAACCGGATACGGGGCCGGGTGGCATCGGTGGAGGATGGATTCGCGACGCTGGAGACGCCGCTCGGCATCCTAAAGGGCCGGAATCCCGTCGGTCTGACGCCGGGCGCCGAGGCGCTGCTGTTCGTGCGCCCGGAGTCGCTGGCGCTGAGGGCGAACGGCTCGACGGTCGGCTTCGAGGGCGAAACCCTCGATGTCGCCTATGAAGGCAGCGTCACCCATGTGACCCTGCGGGTGCGTACCGGCCAGAAGATCACCGCCACCATAGGCGGTGGCGCCGGCGCGCCCTCCAGCAATGAGAACCTCCGCGTGGGCTTCGAGCCGAAGGACGGGCTGTTGCTCGCCCTGCCGGCAAGCCACTGAGGGGGCGGCCATGAGGAGCATCTACGTCATTCTCCTGCTGCCGCTGGTCGTGGTGATCGCCTTCTGGCTGATCGCACGCGTCGAAGGCACGGGGACGTCCGCCAGCCGGCCCGGCTTCTTCCAGCGCAACGGGTGGCCGATCGGGCTCTACCTCATCATCGCGGTCGGCTTCTGGGCGCTGTTCATCATCGTCCTGCCGATGATCTACATGGTGGACCTGTCGTTCCGGCCGAAGCTTCCGCTGTCGCAGATGGGCGGGCCGAAGGACGTCTACACGCTGCAGAACTACCGCTACTTCCTCTTTGGATCCCTGACGTCGACGGCTCACTGGAACTGGATCCACATCAACGCCTTCTTCACGACCATCTTCGCCAGCATACTGATAACGCTGCTGAATTTCGCCATCTGCTACCCGCTCGCCTACCACATGGCGCAGTCCGCCACGGCGGAGAGGCTGAGGGTCCTGCTGCTGCTGCTCATCGTTCCCTACTGGGTGAACGACATCCTGCGCGCCTTCGCGTTCCGCGTGCTCCTTTCGTCCGGAGGCATCGTCAATCAGGCGCTGATGGGCCTCGGATTGACGAGCGAGCCGTTCGACTTCCTCGCGGCCGATGTCGGTCTCTATATGGGGTTGAGCTACGCCTATCTGCTGCTGATGATCTTCCCGCTCTACAACGCGATCGAAAGCCTCGACAGGAATCAGATCGAGGCGGCGCGAGATCTCGGGGCGCCGTGGTGGCACATCCACGCCTTCATCGTCATGCCGCACGCCAAGCCCGGCATCGCCTCGGGATGCACGCTCGTGTTCATGCTGTGCACCGGCGCGGTCGCCACGCCCATGGTGCTCGGCGGACCGCGAACCATGTGGTTCACGCCGATCGTCTATGACCGCTTCTACCAACTGTTCAACTGGCCGCAGGGCGCCGCCTACGCCTTCCTCCTGCTCGTCGCCTGCATCGTCTTCGTGCTGACGGTCCTGCGGATCACGGGCCTGAAGCTCGGGGAGATCACCCGGTGACGGCTGGTCCCTTCCAACGCGTCATGTTCGCGCTCTACATCGCGATCTTCTTCGTCTACCTGCTAGGTCCGCTGGTCGTCATGGCGGTCTCCGCCTTCAACACGCCGGAATACCCGCAGGTCTGGCCGATCGAAGGTTTCACGACCGGATGGTTCGGCAAGCTGTTCGCCGACCGGGACATGATGGAGGGCTTCCGCACCAGCCTGTTGATCGGCTTTCTGGTGGTCTGCATCTCGGTGCCGATCGGACTGGCCGGCGCCATCGTCATGACCCAGATCGCGCCGCTCGCGCGCTCCTTCTACTATCTGGTCGTGGTCTCGCCGGTGCTGACCCCGGGCATCATCATCGGCATCTCGACCGTGGTGTTCTGGCGTGAGCTGACGACCGTCACCAGCACCAAATTCTTCTATGACGGCGTCATCCTCACCGTTTTGGGCCATGCGAGCTTCATCTCGGCCTATTGCATGCTGATCATCCTGGCCCGGCTGCAGCGTTTCGACCGCTCGCAGGAGGAGGCCGCGCTCGACCTCGGCGCCTCCTATCCGCAGGTGTTCCGCCACATCCTGCTGCCGTTCCTGAAGCCCGCCCTTTTTTCCGCGGCCGTGCTGGCCTTCCTGTCGTCGTTCGAGAACTACAACACGACGACCTTTGCCATTCTCTCGGACAAGACGCTGACCACGGTCCTGGCCGGCCGGGTGCGGCAGGGCTCCACACCGACCATTTCGGCACTGGCGACCATCATCGTCGCAGTCACCCTGTGCGCCGCGCTCGCCTATGAGCTGATCAAGCGACGCGAGGACCAGAGGGGCCGGGCGCGGCGCGCCGAGGCGGCGAGGGCCGAGGAGGCCGAACTGGCCTCCATCCCGGCCGAATGAAGGTTCGTCAGACCAGCAAGGAACGAGGCCATGTCTCCTCCCGTCGACAGCGTACCCAGCGATGAGCGACTTCCCGAACGCGCCGACGTGGTGATCGTGGGCGGCGGCATCATCGGCGTCAGCGCGGCCTATTACCTTGCGCGCAAGGGCCATTCGGTCGTGGTCGTGGAGAAGGGCCGCATCGCCGGCGAGCAGTCCAGCCGGAACTGGGGCTGGGTACGCCAGCAGGGGCGCGCCCTGCCGGAAATGCCGCTCGCCATGGCGAGCACGGATCTGTGGGGCAAACTCGACGGCGAGCTGGGCGAGGAGACGGGATTTCGCCGCACCGGCATGTTGGTCGTGACGCGCGATCCGGCGGAGGTCGCCAATTGGGAGGACATGCTGGAGCAGAAGCGCGCCTTCCAGACGCAGGGGCGCATCCTGAACGCGGCCGAGCTCCGCACTATGCTGCCGGGCACGACGGACCAGTGGGTCGCGGGCCTGTACTCTCCGATCGACGGCGTCGCCGAGCCGTCCAAGGCCGCTCCCGCCATCGCCCGGGGCGCCCGGAGGCTCGGGGCGGTCATCGTCCAGAACTGCGCGGTGCGCGGATGGGAGACCTCGGCGGGTGCCGTTTCCGCGGTGGTCACCGAGCGGGGCACCATCAGGACCGACGCCGTGCTTTGTGCCGGAGGCGCCTGGACCTCGATGCTCCTGCGGCACCAGGGGATCAGCCTGCCGCAGGCCGGCGTCTTCGCTTCGGTGCTGCGTACGCAGGCGGCTCCGCAGGTGAGCGAAGGAACGGGCGGCGTCGGCAGTCCGGGCTTCTCCTTCCGTCGGCGCCTCGACGGGGGCTATTCGGTCGCCATGCGCGGCACCGGCCGGGTCGACATCACACCGCAGGGCATCCGCTACGCCGCCGACTTCCTGCCGCTGCTCATCAAGCGGGGGCGCGGGCTCAGCATCAGGCTCGGGCGTTCCTTTTTCGAGGGGCCGGAATCGCTCAGTAAGTGGCGCACGGATGGCATTTCGCCGTTCGAGGTCACGCGCGTGCTCGACCCCGTGCCGGACAGGAAGCTCATCGCGAAGACCATGGGGCAGTTCCAGGCCGCCTTTCCCGCCATGAAGGGCGTGGGGATCGCCGAGACCTGGGGCGGGCTCATCGATTCCATGCCGGATGCCGTGCCGGTCATCTCGGCGATCGACAAGGCGCCGGGCTGCTATGTCGCGACCGGATTCAGCGGGCACGGCTTCGGGCTTGGACCCGCCGGCGGACGACTGGCCGCCGATCTCGTGACGGGCGACGTCCCGATCGTCGACCCGACGCCGTTTCGCCATGGGCGCTTCTTCGACGGCACCCGGCACCCGGCCACGGTGTGGGTGTGACCAAGTTATTGGGCGTGATGTCAGCTAGCGCAGAGCATCACTTGGCTTTGACGTTGGCCACGTAGCTCGTCACGACGTCCACGACGACGAGGCGGCGCTTCGCAAGCCATTCCGGTTCCGAGAAGTCGTGCTGGAACATGCTGCTCAACGTGTAGCGGTTCGACACGTGGATGAAGCACAGGCCGAGGATCGACACGTAAAGGTTCTCGGCGTCGATGTTCTTGCGGAACACGTTTGCCTTCTGGCCGGATTTCAGAATGGTTCGCAGTGAATCCAGCAATGGGCGCGTCATATGGGGAATGGTCGCGGATTGCTGCACCATGCGGCCCATCATCAGGTTTTCGTTCATGATCAGCCGCACGAAATAAGAGTCGGTGCTGAGAAAGTCGAAGGTGAGCTCGACCAACGCTTTCAGCGCCTGTCGCGGATTGGCATCGGCGACATCGAGCGTCTTCTCACGGTCGCGGATGATCTTGTAGGATGCCTCGAGAGCCGCGAGGTAGAGATCGTCCTTGTTGCTGAAATAGTGGTAGATCATGCTGACGTTGACGTCGGCCGCGGCGGAAATGCGGTCGATGCGGCCCCCGCTGAAGCCGTGCTCGGCGAATTCCGCCATTGCCACTTCAAGAATGCGCTGGCGGGTAACGGCGGCATTGCGTTTAGCCGGCGAACGTCTACGCGGGCGCGTCTCCGCCGAAACGGTGTCGGATGGCTCCGGGGACGACGAATCTTCCTGGCGATCTTCGGCAGGCTTTGGCGTGGCGGTCGTCATCCGTTCTCCGGTTGAAATGGCGCATCGGAAAAGCACTGCGCGGCCAGAGTGAGCAGGTCCATATCCTTGCCGCGTCGTGCCATGATCGACAATCCCACGGGGGCGCCGTCCACGACGCCGATCGGAATGGTGACCTGCGGCAGTCCTCCGAGACCGGCGGGACACAGCAATTCCATGGCCTGGCGTCGATAATCGTTCTCCACCTGGGCCGTCGAACTGTCGCGCGGCGGTGCGGCGCCCGGCGTGGTGGGCAGGCAGACGAGGTCCTGCTCGCCGATCTTGGCCGACAGCTCGGACGCGATCGCGTCGGCGCGCTGGCGGGCGGAGGCGGCCTCGGTGCAATCCACGAGGGCGGCGGCAGCCAGACGCTGGCCGACACCATCGCCGAAGGTCGGGTGGATGCGCTCGATCCACGGCCCGAGAGACTGCCAGATTTCACTCGCCTGCAGGGTGCGGAAGACGTCGAGCCAGGTGCCCAGCCCCTCGGGACTCAGCGGCTGTGAGACGTGGTCGGGAAAGAGGTTCGAGAGGCGCTGAACGCCGGCATCGAGCACCGCACGAACGTGGGCGTCGCAGCGCTCGAACGCGTCCGTCGCGATGACCAGGCGGTTGAAACCTGAGGTCGACGTTTCGCCGAGAAGCACTTCGCCGACGCGCTTCAGCAGTGCCGGGTCGCGCGCGAACCAGCCGACCGTGTCGAAGCGCGGAGCAAAGCGACAGATGCCCGTGAGCGGAATGCGTCCGTGGGTTGGCCTTATCCCGAACAGGCCGCAATAGGCTGCCGGGACACGCACCGAGCCGCCGCAATCGGTGCCGAGAGCGAAGTCCACGATCTTTCCCGCCACGGCAACCGCCGAACCGCTGGAGGATCCGCCCGGCAGGCGATCGCGGGCGGCCGGGTTGACCGGCATCCTATAATGGAAGTTCTCGCCGGAAAGCGAATAGCAGAGTTCGTCGCTGAGCGTGCGACCGATGAGGTCCGCGCCGGCGTCGAGCAGCCGGATGACGGTCGCCGCCGTGGCATCGGCCGGCTCGTGGGAGGCGAGCCAGGCGGGGTGACCGAAACCCGTCCGGCTGCCCGCGACATCGAACACGTCCTTGATCGCGAAGGAAAGACCCGAGAGCGGGCCGGCGTCCGCTCCCGGCGCGCCGACATGGTTGTCGTGGCAGAAAGCCCCGAAACGTTCGGCCGGCGGATGATCACAGGTATTGGCAGGCGGCATTGGAAGGCACTCGTTTCAGTTCGGGAGATGCAGCGTCGCTGCCGGACGGGTCATGGTGCGTCGTCCGCGCTTGTAGGCGAACAGCACCGGGGCAAGTTCGGCCACGGCCGCTTCCCGGGTCTGGCAGTCGAGCACGACGAAGTCCGCCGACTTGCCGGGGGCTAGGCCATAGTCGCGGGCATTGATGAGGCGCGCGGAACGCTCGGTGATCATGTTGAAACACTCGCGAATGTCTTCGGTCGCGCCGATATGGCAGATGTTTGCGTTGAGGTTCGCCATGCGGATCAGGGAACAGTCACCGAAAGGCGTGAACGGGTTCAACACGTTGTTGGTCGAGAGCGAGCAATTCACGCCGTGGTGGACGAGCTTGTGGGCGTGGGTGACGCCACGCGGCTGGTTGCACTCGCAATCGCGTCCCATGAGGAAGAGATCGGTCGAGGGCAGGACGGTAAGCGCGACGCCGGCGTCGCGCATGCGTTGCGCCGCGGCGTCGAAGCGCGTGGCGCTTGCGGCGGAAAGCTTCGTGACGTGGCCGATGGCCGTGCGTCCGCCCCAACGGTAGCGGTCCGCCATGGCGCAGACATAGTCGAGATCGAGGTTCTCGGCCGTCGGGCCGAAGTCGAGATGCATGTCGATATCGGCGTCGAACTCGCGCGCCATCTCGAAGACCCGGTCGATCTGGCCGTGCGGGTCCGAATCCGTATAGGGCGCGGCGCCGACGACCCGCGCGCCCTTCTTCAGAGCCTCGACCATCAGCTCGTCCGTACCGGGATTGTTGAGCAGGCCTTCCTGCGGGAAGACGCAGATCTCGATGTCGATCGCCCAGCGATATTCCTCGATCAGCGGCAGCACACCCTCAAGGCCGCGCAGGCCGATACCGGGATCGACCTCGAGCTGGGTGCGCATATGGGTCGTGCCCTGCATCAGGCACTTTTCCAGCGTGCGCTTGCCGCGCTGGTAGACGTCTTCCGGGGTGAAGCCGGCCTTGGCCTTGGCGACCTCACCAATGGCTTCGGCGAGATCGCCTTTCTGCGACTGGCAACGGTCCAGAATGCAGGACTTGTCGAGATGGATATGGGTTTCGACGAAACCCGGCGCGACAAGACGACCGCCGACGTCCAGTTCCTCTCCCTCGGCGCTGAGGTTCGGCTCGATCACCGCGATGCGGCCCGCTGAAATTCCGATGTCGGTCAGATGCTCCGGGGCATCGGGAAGACGGGCGTTCCGTATGATCAGATCCATCGACAATGCTCCCTCGCGCCGGCTCAAGCCGCCGCCTGTTGCCAAATCGTCTCGGCGGCCCGCTGGGCCTGCCGGCAGATGCTTTCCTCATCGATGCCCACTGCGCGTCCGTCGCGCACACGGGCGATGCCGTCGATGAATACGTGCCGGACGTGGCTTCCCTGGCCGCAATGAACCAGATTTCCCAACGGGTCCAGCAGAGGTACGAAGCTCGGTCGATCAATGTCGACGAGCACGATATCGGCCTTCTTGCCCGGAACCAGCGACCCGATGTCCTCATCGAGCCGGAGGGCGCGGGCGCCGTTCAGTGTCGCCATCGCGAAGACGTCCTCGGGCTGCCAGTCGGGGGCCACGCCGCCGGCCTGCAGCCGGCCGATGCACAGCGCCCAGCGCATGGCCTCGATCATGTCGCCAAGCAGATTGTCGGTCGCGAGGGCGAGATTGGCACCGGCCTCCCTGAGGCGCCGGGTCGGGGCCATCATGCCACCGCCGGCATTGCCCTTGGGCACGTGTGCGACCGTGATGCCGGCTGCGCCGGCCCGGGCGATGTCGGTGTCGTTCATCATGATGCAGTGGGCGGCGATCAGCCGGTCGTCGAGAAGGCCGACATCGTCGAGCAGCTCCGTCGGCGTCATGCCATCCCGGCGGGCGATCAATTCGACCTCGAGCCGGCTCTGGGAGAGGTGGGTCGAAACCACCAGGCCGGTGGCGTCGCGCGCGGCGCGGATCTCGGTGAGAAAATCGCGTGAGCAGGTGTCCGGTGCGTGCGGGCCAAGGGCGACCGAGACGCGGCCGTCATGGCTGCCATGGAAACGTTCAGCCAGGGCCAGTGCGGCATCGAGCGATCGCCGGCCGATGTTCGGATCGTATTCCCACTGTCCCTGCTGCACGCGGGTGAAGTCCACATCGTGCAGCCGATCGCTCGCGCTTACCCGCAGGCCGAGATCCGCCATGGCAGGAAGCGTCTCCTCGACATGGACATACATGTCGTTGATGAGCGTCGTGCCGAATTTCAAGGATTCCAGCGCTCCGAGGCGGGCGAGTGCCACGGCATCCCCGGCAGCGATGGCGTGGCCCTGAGGCACGCCGGGCGTATAGGCCGGCGCGAAGCCCATGTCTTCGGCCACGCCGCGCATCAGCGAGAGCACCGAATGGGTGTGGATGTTGATCAGCCCGGGGATGGCCAGCAGCCCTCGCCCGTCCACGATCTCACGCGCCAGGGGAGGCGCGCCGTCGGCGGTGTCGACCAGGGCGAGGCGATCACCCCGCACGGCGATCCGTCCGCCATGGATCGGCGCGGCACCCGGCTCGCCCGTGATGACGAGCACATTCTCGATGAGAAGGTCGAAGGGCGCGGCGGGGGTGGAGTCCATTCAGATCTCCAGCGGCATGCCGGGAACAGCCAGCGCAGCGACGCGCGCCTCCTCCATCGCGGCGATAATGGCGGGCTCGAATTCGCGCGGGCCCTGGGCGAAATGTGCCGAGACCCAGCCGAAGAGGTAGTCGTCGCGACCGATCAGTGGCGCGACGATCTGCGAGCGGGTACCGAAGATCTGCACCAGCGCTTGAGGAGGGGCGAGAGAAGCGTCCGCGAAGACATCGCCCTGAACGAGTGTCCGACGGTTTTTCTCGATCCACCGCACGGTTCGCGCCCGGCGATGATCGACGGCGCTGTTGCCCATCATGCTTGGGGCCGAGGGGGCAAGCACCTCGGCGCAGGGCACGTTCACGCTGAGGCCAAGCGCGGGGTAATCCATGCGCACCGTACACCGCATGGCGCCCGTGAGCGCCATCAGCTGTGTCAGAAGGGGCGTGAGGGCGGCGTTCAGGCCGGCGACATCGGTCGTCGTGCTCATGAGGGGAGGCTCCCGGCGAGTTCGATGCGTCCCTGCGCGAGGCCGACGCAGAAATGGCTGACGAAGGGTTCGATGGCGGAAAGGGACGCCTTGCGCGGGGCGTTGGCGGCAAAGATCTCGCGTGCCCGCTCGTTCAGCCGCGCCCTGAGCGCCGGGTAGTCGATCGCGAGAAGGCGCCCGTCCTGCACCACGGTACGCCCACCGACCATGACGCGCGTGATGCTGCGACCTTCCTCGGCAAGGACCAGCTGATGGATCGCGTCGTTGAGCGGGGTGAAGTTCACCGTGCCAAGATCGAGGAAGACGAGATCGGCGGCGAGGCCCCGACGGATGTCGCCGGTCACGTCCTGCAGGCCGAGCGCCCGCGCGCTGCCGCAGGTCGCCATCTCGAAGATATCGCGCGGGGTCAGCCAATCCTCGGGATCGAATGAGGCGGTGCGCGGCAGGTAGCAGGCGAGGCGCATCACCTCGAACAGGTTCTGGTGATCCGAGCAACTGCACGCATCGCTGCCGAGCCCGACCCGAATCCCGGCGCTCACCATGGTCGGGACATCAGCGACGCCGCTGCCCAGCCGGAAATTGCTCGACGGGTTATGCGCGACCGAACAGCCGCGCTTCGCCAGGATCTCCAGATCGGCCGCATCGAGCCAGATGCCGTGGGCGGCGGTCACATCGGGGGCCAGAATGCCGAGCCGGTCGAGATGAGCCGTGAGGCTCATGCCGTAACGAGCCTGGCCGGCAAGGGCCTGGATCTTGGATTCCGCCAGATGCGTGTGCATCGGAGCGCCGTATCGATCGGCAAGAGCGCGGCATCCGGCCCAGAAGTCGTCGGAGCAGTGCAGCGGAATGGTGGGTGCAAGACCGGGGCGTACGCGCGTGCGGTCATGGGGCCATTCGGCGAGAATGCGTTGGCAGGCCTCGAGCGCAATATCGTGTCCGCCGAGGCGGATGGCGTCGACCTGAGCCTGCGCGTCTGCCGGCAAGGCCTCTCGCAGGCCGGGGATCGCCTGCCAGAAGGTCCGGTCCGCAAGCATCGGCGCGACGACGGCTCGCATGCCCGCGTCGAGATAGCCCGATGCGGTGGCGAACATGCCCTCGGGCGAAGGGCTGGGCAGTTCCAGCACCAGGTCGTAACAGGCCGTGCAGCCCTTCAGCAGCATCTCCGCCGCTGAAGCCTGTGCCAACAGATAGCGGTCCGCGAGGCTCTGCCCACCGCCGGTCCAGGGGCCGTTATGCAGGTGAAGCTCAAGCGTCCAGGAGCGCGATATGCCCTTGGCGATGGCGAGATGGCTGTGCGTATGGGCATTCACGAGGCCCGGCATAACCAGCCGATCCGACGCATCGAGACGTTCGGCGTCCTCCGGCATGGAGGCTCCCGGCGGCAGAACGGCAGCGATGCGCCCGTCCGCGACAAGGAGGTCGGCGGGGCGGACCTCGCCTTGCGAAGGAAAGGCGACGAGCCCGCCACGGATTGCCAGTGGGCGCGCCGTCATGCTTGCGGTCTCCTGCCGGGAAGGACGACACAGTCCGCCATCCGAAAGCCGAGCCTTACAGCCGTGCCCGGCTCGGGAAGGTGCCGGCCGACGTTCTTTTCGAGCGACTGGACGAGCGTTCCGTCCGCAAGGCGCGACCAGATGCGCAGATCCGCCCCCGTCAGGTCATGCCGCTCGACCACCGCGTCGAGCGCGGTGTCCGGGCGGGCGGCGGCGTCGAGAAGGGACAACCGTTCCGGGCGGATGCAGAGCGTGGCCGGTCCGTCGCCGAGGTCGCCCGACATGACCGGTATCTCGCCCAGCGCCGTCTTAACGACGCCAGCCTCGCCGCCGCGCCGGGACAGCATTCCGCCGATCCAGTTGGCATGACCGATGAAGTCGGCGGCGAACAGCGTGCGGGGTGTCTGGTAGAGCGCGTGCGGCGTATCGATCTGCTCGATCCGCCCCTTGTTCATCAGCACGATGCGGTCGGCGAGACCCATGGCTTCTTCCTGATCATGGGTGACGATGATCGAGGTGCAGCCGAACGTGCCCAGAATGGTCCGGATCTCGCGGCGCAGCTGGAGGCGCAGCTTGGCATCGAGATTCGACAACGGTTCGTCCAGCAGCATGATATCCGGACGCGTGACGAGCGCACGGGCGAGGGCGACGCGCTGCTGCTGGCCGCCGCTGAGGGCGCTTGGGCGCCGGCTCTCCATGCCGGGAAGCTGGACCTGCTCCAGCGCTTCCGCGACGCGTCGGCCGATTTCCGCGCGCTTCACGCCGCGGTTCTTCATGCCGAAGGCGATGTTCTGCGCAACGCTCATATGCGGGAAGAGGGCGTAGTCCTGGAAGACGAGGCCGACGTTCCGCTCATAGGGTTGGCGCAACTCCATATCGTCGCCGCCGATGAAGATTCGTCCCTCATCGGGCCATTCGAATCCCGCGATCATCCGCAGCGTGGTGGTCTTGCCGCAGCCGCTGGGACCGAGCAGGGCAAGGATCTCGCCGCGCTGGACCTCGAAGGAAACGTCGTCGACCGCTGCCGCGGAGCCGAAGCGCTTCGTGATGTTCTGCAGTTCGAGGACAGCCATGCTCAACGCCCGTAAACTCCACGCCCGACGATCGCGTCGAGCCCCGCAAGACGATCGAGCAGCACGATCAGGAGGACGGTCGCGACGACGAAGATGACCGACAGGGCTGCGATCGTCAGATCAAGATTGGCGCGCATCTGGGCGAGGATGGCCACCGGAAGCGTGTAAGTGAAGGCATCGGTGAGAAACAGGCTGACGCCCACATCGTCGAAGGAGGTGACGAAACCGAACGTCGCGCCGGCGAGGATGCCCGTGCGTGCCAGCGGCAGCGTCACCTGCACGAGAGCCTTCCACGGCTGCGCCCCGAGGCTCAGCGCCGCCTCGTAATAGCTCGCCCGGATGCCGACCAGAGAGGCGGCGGTGGTTCGCATGACATAGGGAAACGTGATCAGTACGTGCCCCATGATGAGCCGCGTCATGCCGTCGACGATGCCCAGCCGCGCGGCAAAGACGAGCATGCCGAAGCCGAGCACGACGTTCGGCACCACCAGCGGCGAAAGCAGCGCCGCTTGCAGCGCGGCCCGGCCCCGGAAGGTCGCCCGGCTCAACGCGATCGCCGCGAGCGTGCCCGCGAGCGTCGCGATCAGCGTCGCGACGGTGGCGACGATCAGGCTCGTTGCGAGGCCTGCGTGATAGTAGTCGTCGGCCAGGAAGCGCTCGTACCAGCGCAGCGAAAACTGGGTCGGGGGGAACGGCCCCATGAAGCCGCGCGCGTCGAAGGAGAGGACCAGCGCGACCAGCACGGGGATCACCGAAAAGGCGATGAACAGTGTGATCAGCGAGAGATACGCCGCCTCGAACAGCGCATCGGCGATCCGCTTGCTCACTTGCCCGCCTCCTGCCAGGTACTGCGCACCAGGTGCAGCAGCCCGTAGAACAGCCCCACCGAGATCACCATCATGGCGATGGAAAGGGCGGCGCCGCCGGGGAAGTTCGCGACCTCCGAGAACCGGGCGTAGATGAGGTTCGACACGAACAGGATGAAGCCCCGCCCCACCAGCATCGGAACCACCAGATTGCTGATGCAGAACGCGTAGGCAGTGATTCCGGCGGAGAGGATCCCCGGCAGGCACATCATCACCGTTACGAGGAAAAACGTCTTCCAGCGCGGCGCGCCGAGGGACATCGCCGCTTCCTCGAGACGCGGATTGATGTTCTGCAGCGTGCCGATGAGCGTGAGGGCGACGAGCGGCAGCGTCGTGTTCATGAGCCCGAGCACGACCATCAGCTCCGCCCCGTCGGGGCTGTTCGACGCGATGCCGAGCAGCCGGCTGAAGCCCGACAGCGGACCGAGCGGGCCGAAGGTCATCGAAATCGCGTAGACGCGAACGATGAGGCTGAGGAACAACGTCCCCACCAGTCCTCCGATAAGAAGGCGCCTCACCGGCGGGCTGGCCCGGCGAACGATGAAATGCGCCATCGGAAAGCCCAGCACCAGTGCAAGGCCGGAACTGATGAGGCCGACCCGAAACGTATCCAGGAAGTAGCGCACATATTCCGGCGCCGCGATCTCGGCATAGTTCGCGAGCGTGAGCGCACCGGCATCGTCGCCACCGATGCGCCCGCCGACATAGGGCTTCAGGCTCTCGTGAAGGAGGGCAAGGAGCGGCCCGAGCAGCAGCGGCGCCATGATGACGAGCGCCGGCCAGAGCATGGCCGCCGTCAGTCCTGGACGTTTCATCGCGCCGCTGCCCATCCTGGTGCCGCCGCTCAGCCGCGCCGGACCAGCGGAACGATCTCGCGCTCCCAGCGCGCGTTCCACTCGTTCATCACCGAACTGAGATAAGCGAAGTCGGCAAAATAGGCGTACTTCGCCAGCTCGTCGGGCTTGTAGTACCAGTCGACCAGCATGGGGTTGGTCTTGGCCGAGGGCTGCGTCGGGCCCGAGCCGAGGTTCATGTTGTAAAGCTCGTTCATCTTCGGTTCGGCGAAGAAGTTGGCGAACTCGAAGGCGGCCTTCTCCGGACACCCCTTCAGCACACAGAAGCCCTCATTGTAGAGGAAGCCCTTGTTGTCCGGCATGCGGTTCTTCAGCTTGACCGGGAAGTTCTTGGCGGTGGCGAACCATCCGCCATTGTTCCAGAAGCCGACGGAATACTGCCCCGTCGCCATGGCGTTGATGTACTCGGAATTGCTCGTGCAGATTTCGCCGATCTGCCCCTTGGAGGCCAGTTCCTTGACGAAATCCCAGCCGGGTTCGGCGTTCTTCTCGTCGCCGCCGCGCTGGATGGCGCAGCTCACGATGAACAGCCCGGTGAGGTTGATCGGGTAGGGCACGCAGAGCTTGCCCTTGAACTCGGGACGCAGCAGATCCTCGATGGAGTCGAAGCCGCCCGGAAGCAGGTCGTCCCGATAGCCCCAGAAGGCGCCGGCCGTCGAAAGCGGCACGGTCATCTTCTGACCCTTGTCGTTCTTCTGGATAAACTGGTCCGGGATGGTGGCGAGATTGGTGACGATGCTCTCGTCGATCGGCACCAGCCAGTCTTCCTTGATCAGGGTGCGGAAGACCGGGTCCCAGACCGAGAGGACATTGTACTGCGTGTTCGGCCACACGGCCTTGATCTTGGCGATCACCGCCGCCGAACCACCCGAATGCAACTCCCAGGCGATCTGCGTGTCATTGGTCTTGTTGAAGTCAGCCGCAATCTGCTTGGAGACCTCGATCCATTGCGCGCCCCATTGCACGACGAGCAGACGCTCGGCCGCACTGGCGGGTCGGATGAGGCCGCCAGCAAAGGGGCCGGCGGCGGCAAGGCCCGCGCCAGCCAGTGCGGCGCGATTGAAGGCACGGCGTGTGATCGACATGGCGGGTCTCCGGGGAAAGAGAAGCAGCGGAACGGAACCGACGAACCAATCAAGTATTTACTTAGTTTGAGAAGATTGAAGGCGGGGGTAAAGCCGTTTCATTGGCCAGTGCACGTCGGCCTAATTCGCTGAAAAACCGAGAAAAAATATGCGGCGGGTGCGGATTGGGCGTGCGCGCGACGCGAATGCCCAGAAATTCACCGGACGCATTCGGCCCCTCGTCAGGGAGCCAGATCCTCGCCGCGCAGGGTGCGCAGCACCGCCTCCCCGGTGAGGCGGTTGTGCTCGGCGAGGCGCTCGGCGAGATCGAGACGCGCGCGGGCACGAAACGCGACCATGATCGCCTCGTGCTCGTCGAAGGACTGGGCGACCCGGACGGGATTCTCGTTGACCACGAAACGAAGCCGCAGGACGCGCTTCTGCAGATTGTCGTAGGTCTGGACCAGCACCGGGTTGTGCGTGGCAGTAGCGAGCGCCCGGTGAAACTCCTGATTCAGCTCAGTATAGGACGTCGGATCGGGATGAGTGGCGAGTTCCCTGTGCACCTGCTCGATGCGGTCATGATCCTGCGGCGTCGCGCGCAGGGCAGCGAGCAGGCCGATCTGGTTCTCGATGGCGCCCTTCAGCTCGAACACATGGGCAACGTCGACCGGATCGATCGGGGCGACAATCGAGCCGCGATTGGGGCGAAGCTCGATGAAGCCCTCCGCCGCAAGGACCTTGAGTGCCTCGCGCAGCGGCGTCCGCGAAACACCGAAGCGCAGGCATAGCTGGGCCTCCGGGATACGGCTGCCGTCGCTCAACTCCCCGTTCAGAAGAACCGTCCTCAACTTGTTGACGGTCTGCTCGTGCAGCGAGACGGCTTCCGGTTCCTCGTCCTGACGAGCCAGCGACATGATGTTCACTCCGCGGGTAGGGCCATCTCGGAAGCGCGCGGAGTGGCGAACATCGAACCGAAGCGGACCAGAGGATCGGTCGCGACGTCGAGCGCCCTGAGGCACCCCCACAGGGTGGTGCTGACGGAATCATAGACCGGAATTCCGATTCGCCGCTCCATTTCGGCCCCGACCACGGCCCCGCGCATGTTGGTGCACACGATGGCGATCGCGTCCGGTTTGGCGGCTGCAACGTCCTCGCACATGGCCGCGATCTGCGCTTCGGAAATCTCAGCGAAGGAAAAATTGTCGGACAGGCCGCAATGGATGCCGGCAACAACCGACACGCCGATGGACGCGTAATTCGCGGCGATGCGCTCGCCGACATCGGGTGTGTAGGGGGTGACGAGCGCAAGTCGCTTCACGCTCCGCTCCTCGATCAGCCCGTTGAGGCCGAGAATGGCGCTGGTCGCCCGAATGCCGGTCCGTGCATGGAGGGCCTCGCAGAGGCGCTCATCCGTGTCGAATCCCAGCCAGCTCGCCGAGGTGCCATTCCAGGCGAGCACATCGACGCGGGCGTCGGCAAGCAACTCGGCTGCCGCGAGAATTGGCTCCTGACGGAACTGCTCCGATGCACCTTCGTCAAGGGCGATGCGGGTGACCCGGAAGCGACCGAAATGCGCCGTCACCTCGGGAAACATCGGCTCCAGCAGGAGCGAGGTGTAGGGCTCCAGCACCGTGTTGGACGACGGCGTCAGCATGCCGATCAGACGTCTTGAGAAGGGGCGATCATTTTGCATTCAAAAATACCCGACCTGATGGCAGTCGCCGTGCTTTGCGGGCACGTCCAACGCGACGGGGCCGTTCCGCTCCATATAGCTCTTGCCCTGTGGGACGGTTTTCGTCAATGCGGAAGAAATCCCACATCTGTGCGGTTTTGCTCAGATATGTAGCAAGCCATGGCGCGTGGCTCGGCAGCGGCCGGCATCTCATGAGGATGCGCTGCCTACTATTTGATATTTAAGTGAACACTTGATTGGAGCACACTCGGGTTCGAAAAATGAATTCAAAAATCCCTTCCAGGAGCACCTGCCATGCGATTTCCGGTTCTGCTGACCACCGCGTTGACGGCGCTGTTCGTCGCCGCCTCGCCTGCCATTCTGCCGGCGGCTGCGGCCGATGGCGGCAAGGAGTTCCGCTATGCCTACCGCGTCGATCCGGCGTCGCTGGATCCCCATGCGCTGGCTGAGACCTTCACGCTCTCCTGGCTTGGTCAGATCTACGAGCCTCTCGTCGGGCGCGGCAAGAATCTGGAACTTGTGCCCGCGCTCGCCACAAGCTGGGAGCAGCCGGAGCCCACGGTGTGGCGCTTTCACCTGCGCGAGGGCGTGAAGTTCGCCGACGGAACGCCGTTCACCGCCGATGACGTCATCTTCTCGCTGCAGCGGGTCAAGAAGGACGGCTCCGACATGGCCTACACCGTGGCCTCGGTGACCGACATGAAGAAGGTCGACGATCACACGGTCGATCTGATCATGGCCAAGCCCAATCCGATCCTGCCGGTGCAGATCACCTCGACCTACATCATGAGCAAGGACTGGGCGGAGAAGCACGAGGCGACCGCTCCCTCCAGCGTGAAGGCCAAGGTCGAGAACTTCGCCACCACCAACGCCAACGGCACCGGCCCGTTCATGATCGAGAGCCGGCAGGCCGGCGTGAAGACCGTGCTCGTGCCGAACCCGAACTGGTGGGGCGAGAAGGAGAGCAACGTCTCGAAGGTCGTCTTCACCCCCATCCAGTCGGATGCCACCCGCGTCGCGGCGCTTCTCTCGGGCGAGGTGGACATGGTCTACCCGGTGCCGCAGCAGGACGTGGCGCGCATTGAAAGCAACGAGGCGACCCAGGTGCTCAAGGGTTCCGAGCTGCGCACCATGATGCTCGCCATGGACCAGCACCGCGACGAGCTGCAGAACTCCGACGTCAAGGGCAAGAACCCGCTGAAGGACAAGCGCGTTCGCCAGGCGATCTATCAGGCGATCGACATGAACGCGATCAAGGACCGCATCATGGGCGGCACCTCGCACATCGCGGGTACCATGATCGCGCCGGGCATCAACGGCTACGATCCCAAGCTCGACACCCGCGCCGCGCCCTATGATCCCGAAGCGTCCAAGAAGCTGCTGGCCGAGGCCGGCTACCCCGACGGCTTCTCCTTCACCATGGACTGCTCGAACGACCGCTACGTGAATGACGAGCGCATCTGCCAGGCGATCGTCGGCATGCTCGCCCGTGTCGGCCTCAAGGTCACGCTGAACGCCCAGACCCGCACCAAGTTCTTCGAGAAGGTGCTGGCGCGCGACACGTCCTTCGCCATGATCGGCTGGCAGCCGCTGAGCTACGACGCGCACTCGACCCTGCAGGACACGATGAACACGCCGGAAGGCAAGGTCGGCACCTACAATATCGGCAACTATTCCAACCCGAAGGTCGATGCGCTCACTCAGAAGATCGAGGTCGAAGTCGACCCGGCAAAGCGCAACGCCATGATTTTCGAGGCGATGACCCTCGACAAGGAGGATTACGGCCACATCCCCGTGCACCAGGCGGGCATTGCCTGGGGCGTGCGCAAGGGCGTTCACGTGGTGCTGCGTTCCGACGACAGTCTTGAACTGAAGTGGGTCACCCTCGACTGAGGGTAGGCTGGAGGCCGCGACATGGGTTTCGTTCTTGGACGGCTCGGGCAGACGGTGCTCGTCCTGCTGGTCGCGGCCTTCGTCAGCTTCTCCCTGTTCCGTTATGTCGGCGACCCGGTGAACAACATGGTCGGGCAGACGGCGAGCCTTGCCGACCGTGAGGCGATGCGGGCGGCGCTCGGACTGGATGACCCCTTCGTCATCCAGTTCTTCCGTTTCGTGGGTCATGCGCTGCAGGGGGACTTCGGCATCTCCTACCGCTATGGCCAGCCGGTCTCGGCGCTGATCGCGGAGCGCTTTCCCGCCACCCTCGAACTGGCGCTCATCTCGATGCTGATCGCGACCGGCCTCGGTGTGCCGCTCGGGGTCTGGACCGCGCTGCATCGCGGGCACTGGCTGTCCCAGCTGCTGCTCGCAGCGTCGCTGATCGGTGTTGCCCTGCCGACCTTTCTCATCGGCATCGCGCTCATCCTGACCTTCTCGGTCTGGTTGGGATGGCTACCTTCCTTCGGGCGGGGGCAGGTCGTGTCATTCGGCTGGTGGAGCACGGGCCTCCTGAGCTGGAGCGGCATCCGGGCGCTGGTTCTGCCAAGCGTCACGCTCGGCGTTTTCCAGCTGGCGCTGATCATGCGGCTGGCGCGGGCGGAAATGCTGGAAGTCATGCGCGCCGACTTCATTCGGTTTGCCCGCGCGCGGGGGCTTCGACCGCGTGCGATCGAATATCGTCACGCATTGCGCAACACGCTGGTTCCCGTCGTCACGATGATCGGCCTGCAGTTCGGCAACGTCTTCGCCTTCTCCATCATCGTCGAGACGGTGTTTCAGTGGCCGGGACTTGGCCTGCTTGTCATACAGGCCATCCAGTTTGCGGACGTGCCGCTGCTGGCGGCCTATCTGGTGCTCATCGCGCTCTGTTTCGCGCTCATCAACCTCGCGGTGGATCTGCTCTACGTCGCGATCGACCCCCGGGTTAAGGCCGCCGGCCTGGTCGGGAGGGCGGCATGAGCCTGACCGGCGTGCGCCATACAGCCGCCGAATGGTGGCAGAGCGACATTGCCTACCGGTTCCGCCGCTCGCCGATCGCGATACTCGCGGCGTTGGTGGGGCTGGCCTTGCTCGCCGCAGCGTTGGGCGCCGACGCCCTCGCACCCTATGACGCCTTTGATCCCGCCGCGGCCAATGCCGCCGATGCGCGCCTGCCGCCGGGCTCCGAGGGACTGTTCGGCGACTATTATCTTCTGGGAACCGATCCCCAGGGCCGGGACATGCTTTCCGCCATGCTCTTCGGCCTCAGGACCTCGTTGCTCGTCGGCCTTGCGAGCGTCATGGCCGCGGGCGTGGCGGGCGTGCTTCTCGGTCTGGTGGCCGGCTATTTCGGCGGCATTCTCGATGCGATCATCATGCGCGCCGCCGATGTGCAGCTCAGCTTTCCGGCCATTCTGATCGCGCTGCTGATCGATGGCGTGACGCGCACCGTTCTGCCCGCGGAACTGCATCAGGAACTCGCGGTCCCGATCCTCGTCGCCGCGATCGCGGCATCCTTCTGGGTCCAGTATGCGCGAACGGTACGTGGCCTCGTGCTGGTGGAGCGTGGACGCGAATATGTGCTGGCGGCGCGCGTGACGGGCGTGAGCACGGCGCGGATCCTGCTCTCGCACATCCTGCCGAATACGATGGGTCCGGTGCTCGTCATCGCGACCATCAATCTGGCGCTGGCCATCCTGACGGAATCGACCCTGTCCTTCCTTGGCGTGGGGCTGCCGCCGACCCAGCCGTCATTGGGATCGCTGGTGCGCATCGGCAATGAATTCGTGTTCTCCGGCGACTGGTGGATCAGCGCGCTGCCGGGCCTGCTGCTCGTGATGCTGTCGCTGTCGGTCAACATCTTCGGCGACTGGCTGCGCGACGCGCTGAACCCGAAGCTTGCCACATGAGCGCACTCCTCAAGGTCGAAAGCCTGCGGGTCGAGATTGCCGCCCGCACCCGCATCCTGACCGCAATCGACGAGGTGTCGTTCGAGATTTCCGAGGGGGAGATCCTCGGCGTGGTCGGCGAATCCGGTGCCGGCAAATCCGTCACCGGTACGGCGGTGCTCGGATTGCTGGAGAAGCCCGCCTATCAGGCCGGCGGGCGTATTCTGTTTGGCGGGCAGCGTATCGACACGCTGGGCGAGGACGCCTTGCGCACCCTGCGGGGCAAGGAGATCGCGGCGGTCTTTCAGGATCCGCTGACCAGCCTCGATCCTCTGATGACCATCGGCGATCAACTCGTCGAAACCATCCAGACGCACCTGCCGCTGAAGGCGGGAGAGGCTCTGGAGCGTGCCGGACAGCTTCTGGCGGAAGTCGGCATCCCGGCCCCGCGCGAGCGGCTGCGGAGCTATCCGCACGAGCTGTCCGGCGGCATGCGCCAGCGCGTGGTGCTCGCGCTTGCCTTCTGCTGCGAGCCGAGGCTGATCATCGCCGATGAGCCGACCACGGCGCTTGACGTGTCCATTCAGGCGCAGATCCTCGACCTGCTGCGCCGTATGTGCCGCGAGCGCGGCACGGCGGTGATGCTGGTGACGCATGACATGGGCGTCATCGCCGAGGCGACCGACCGCGTCGCGGTCATGTATGCGGGGCGCATCGTGGAAATCGGCCCGACGGCGACGCTTCTTGTGGGAGCATCCCACCCCTATACGCGCGGGCTGATGGCCTCGATCCCCGACATGCGCCGGCGTGAGGTGGAACTGACGCAGATACCCGGCTCGATGCCTCGACCCGATGCCCCGGTCTCCGGCTGCGCCTTCCATCCGCGCTGCTCCATCGCCGAAGCGCGCTGCTCGGTGGAGCGCCCCGACGACGTCGTCATCGGGCCGTCGCGTGTCGCCTGCTGGTTCGCGGGGGACACGTCGCGGAGCGTGGCTCGATGAGCATGCAGGACACAATTCTGTCGGTGGACCGGCTGACGGTCCGCTTCGATGCCTCGCCGCCCCTGCTGCAACGCCTGTTGACGGGTGCCGGGCGCCGCGCGGTCCATGCGGTCGAGGAGGTCGATTTCGAGATCGGGCGCGGTTCGACCTTCGCGCTGGTCGGCGAATCCGGCTGCGGCAAGTCGACCATCGCGCGCACCATCGCCGGCATCCAGCCGCCGACGACCGGTGCGGTGTCGTTCATGGGCGTCGACATTTCCGGCTTTCGTACCCGTCATGCGGCGCTGCCGTATCGGCGCAATCTGCAGATGATCTTTCAGGACCCTTACGCCAGCCTCAATCCGCGCTGGAGGGTGGGGCGCATCGTTGCCGAGCCGATCCTCACCCACAAGCTGATGACGTCCGGCGCCGCATTGACGGAGCGTATCGCCGAGCTTCTGTCGGTCGTCGGGTTGTCGCCGGCGGATGCGCGGAAATTTCCCCACCAGTTCTCCGGGGGGCAGCGTCAGCGCATTTCCATCGCCCGCGCGCTGGCATCGAACCCCGCCTTCATCGTCTGTGACGAGCCGACCTCCGCGCTCGACGTTTCGGTGCAGGCCCAGATCCTCAACCTGATGAAGAAGCTGCAGAGGGAGCTCGGCCTCACCTATCTGCTGATCTCGCACAATCTCGCCGTGGTCGCGCACATGGCCGACCGGATGGGCGTGATGTATCTCGGCCGTCTTGTCGAGCAGGGAGACGCCGGCCAGATCCTCGAGAGGCCGCTTCATCCCTATACGCGGCTGCTTCTCGACACGGTGCCGGATCCACGCGCGCCGAACCGTTCCCGTGCCCGACTTTCGGGCGAGGTGCCGAGCCCGCTGGCGCCGCCGTCCGGCTGCGCTTTCCACCCTCGCTGTCCGCTGGCCAATGAGCGGTGCTCGCGCGAGCCCCCGCAGCCGATCCGCGTCGGCGCAGCGTGGGTGTCCTGTCACGCCGTCGAGGAAGGACGCCTGCCGTCCCCGACGCGGGAGAACGATCAACGGCCAGCACGAACCGGAGACGCCGCGTGAAGACGACCATCGTCAACTGCCATGCCCTGATGGGCGAGAATGCGACGCCCGCGCCGGAGCCCGTCGACATCGAGATCGATGGCCGGGTCATCTCCGAGATACGCCCGCACGGCGCGCGCGAGCCCGCCGGCACGGTGATCGACGGGCGGGACCTGCTCGTCGCCGCGGGGCTCATCAATGGCCATCATCACAGCCATGAGGGCTTTTACAAGGGGCGGAAGGACAATCTCCCGCTCGAGCTCTGGATGAACTATGTCCGCCCGTTGAAGCCGATCGAGCTCACGCCCCGCGACATCTATCTGCGCACCATGATCGGCGCGATCGAGGCGGTGCGCAGCGGCACGACGACCATATGCGACGACACCAACCAGAGCCCGCGTATCCGCCCGGACCATGTGGAGCAGGTCTTCCAGGCATATGAGGATATCGGCATCCGGGCCAATGTCGGCATCACCCTGTTCGATCGACCCTTCTTCCGCGCCGTCCCCTTCGTCGACGAGGAGTTTCCCAAGGAACTGCTGGCCGAGCTCGACGGCACCCGCATGTATAGCGGTGCCGAGCTGCTCGACTTCGTGAAGGGGCTGGCGCGCGAGCGGCATCCTTCGACGAACCGCGTCGCCTACATGGCCGCGCCGTCGGCGCCGCAGCGCTGCACCGAGGCCTTCCTGCTCGACGTGCGCCGAATGGCCGATGAGTTCGACCTGCCGCTGATGATCCACGTGCAGGAAACGCGCATGCAGGTGGTCACCGGCCAGCTGTTCTACGGGTCGACCATGATCGAATATCTCGATCGCATCGGCTTCATGAAGCCGAAGACGGCGTTCATTCACGGCATCTGGCTGAATCCGCGCGAGATCGAGATCCTCGCCCGGACCGGCGTTTCCATTCAGCACAACCCCCCTTCCAATCTGAAGGTCGGCTCCGGCCTCGCGCCGGTGCGGGCGCTGCTCAAGGCCGGCGTGAATGTGAGCATGGGCACGGATGGCTGCGGCTCGATCGAAGGCACCGACATGCAGAACGCGCTTTATCTCACCGCGCTTCTGCAGAAGCTGCGCGGCGATCACACCGAGTGGGTTGGCGCCGAGGAGGCGTTCTACGCCGCGACGATGGGCGGCGCCCGTGCGCTTGGCCGCGAAAAGGAGCTGGGCGCGGTGGAGGCCGGGCGTATCGCCGACGTCGTCGGCTATCGGCTGGACCGCATCCCATTCGCCCCTTTGAACAACGCGCTGAACCAGCTCGTCTATTCGGCGAGCCGAGCCGAGGTCGACCTCGTGATGGTCGACGGCGAGGTGATCGAGCAGGACGGCAAGCTGACGCGCATCGATGAGGCGGCCATCATCGAGGAAATCCGCGAAGCTCATCGACGCATCCAGCCGCAGCTAGCCGCGTCGGAAGCGGATGTGGAGCGCATTTCTCCCCATTACGAGCGCATTTACCGCCGCTGCCAGTGCATGGACATCGCGGCCGACACCTATCCCGCGCGCTTCAGTCACTGAACATTGGCACCTAAGAGATTTGCGATGACACGTTCTGCCGATTTCCACGCCCGCGCCCTCGATGTGCTTCACGATGCCAATGAGGCGGCGTGGCGCGAGACCGATCCCGAGGAGGGGGTGCGCCACTTCACCAATGCCACGCGCGGCCTGCTGGGTGATCCCGATGCGGTGAATCTGCCTGGCGCCCTGAAGCCGGGCGAAACCCAGTTCATCGTCTCGGCCTGCTTCTTCATTGCCCCGAGCCGCGACCACATGATCGTCTTTGCCGATAATTTCGGGCTTGGCCGCGCGCGCATCTCGGTGACGGACAGCCGGCCGGGTCATGCGGTGCAGACCAAACAGGCGGCCGTGGTGCGCAATACCGATGAGGACAAGATCTTTCGCCAGATCATCAAGTCCGGGCGCGTGGGGTGCTCGATCTATGTGCCGGTAATGTGGAATGGCGACGTGATCGGCATGTTCAACACGGCCTCGCAGGCCCGCTACATCTACGACGAGACCGATATGCGCGTGCAGAAGCTCTTCGCCGCCTGTGCCGCGGCTGTCTGGATGGGACGCGGCGGCCCGCAGCGTGTCGCCGAGGTGGCTGAAAGCCTCGGGCCATGGGCTGCCTGATGGCGCGGAGGCCGGGCAGGGATGAGTTGGTCACGGCCACGCTGAGCGCGGCAAGGGACGCTCGCCGGGCGATATCCTGCTGATTGCCGGCGTCGAGAGGTGTGCCGCCATGGCGCATCGCGACGACCGGCGCTCGTCTGCCGGGTTGAAGTGACGCCTTCGGGATGCTCAGGCGTAGGCGCTGATGGCGCGCGTCAGATGGGTTCCGTGGCCTTTCCGGCCGATCAGATCGCCATCGCGCACCATCGTCTTGCCGCGTACCAGCGTCGTCACCGGCCAGCCGGTGATCTCGATGCCTTCATAGGGGGTGTAGTCGCAGCCATCGGCGAGCATCGCATGGGTCAGCTTCTGCCGGCGGTCGGGGTCCCAGATGGCGATGTCCGCATCCGCGCCCACCGCGATCGTGCCCTTGCGTGGATAGAGGCCGTAGGTCTTGGCGTGGTTGGTGGCGGTGAGCGCGACGAAGCGATTGATGTCGATCCGCCCCTTCATCACTCCCTCCGAGAACAGGATGGGCAGCCGCGCCCCGACGCCCGGTATCCCGTTGGGTACCCAGCGGAAGCTGGTGCGGCCCCTGGGTGCGAGCTTGCCCTGAGGGTCGTCGTAGCGGAACGGACAGTGATCGGACGAGAATACCGAGAAGATTTCCTGCTCGATCCCTTCCCAGCATGCCTTCTGGCTCGCCGCGTCGCGGGGCGGGGGCGAGCATACGTATTTGGCGCCCTCCATGTTGAGGCCATCGAGGTCGTTCTCGGTCAGGACGAGATATTGCGGGCAGGTCTCGCCGAAGATCTTCAGACCGCGCCGGCGGGCGCGGCGGATCTCGTCCATTGCCTCGCGGTTGGAGACGTGGACCACCATCAGCGGTACGTCGGAAAGCTCGGCGAGCGAAATGGCGCGATAGGTCGCCTCGCGCTCGGCAATGACCGGACGCGAGGTGGCATGAAAGCGCGGAGCCGTGTGTCCGCCCGCCTCGAGCTGGTCGGTCAGGTAGCGGATGATGTCGTAGTTCTCGGCGTGGACCATGACCAGCGCGCGGGTCTCGCGCGCCACGGCCATGACCTCGAGCATCTGCCGATCCGTGAGCGCCAGTCCGTCATAGGTCATGAACACCTTGAAGGAGGTGTAGCCGTCGCGCACCAGCGCGGGCAGCTCCTGGCCGAGGACGGCGGGCGTCGGGTCGCAGATGATGAGGTGGAAGGAGACGTCCGTGTAGCATTCGCCGTCCGCCCTGGCGTGATAGGCGTTCACCGCCTCGCGCAGGGGCACGTCGCGCTCCTGCATGCAGAAGGGCAGGACGGTGGTGTTGCCGCCGATCACCGCGGAACGGGTGGCGCTCTCGAAATCGTCGGCCATCACGATCCCCTCGCCGGAAGGCTGGGAGATGTGGACATGGCTGTCGATGCCGCCCGGCAGCACCCATTTGCCGCTGGCGTCGATGATCTCGGCGGCGGTGCCGAGATCCGCACCGAGTGCGGCGATGCGCCCGTCCGTGATGCCGACATCGCAGAAGAAGGTGTCGGATGCGGTCGAGATCCGTCCACCCCGGATGATGGTGTCGAACATGGCTCAGCTCGCCTCCTGCCGTGCCGGCGGCACCGACCGGTCCGCCGCCTCGCTCCGGTGCTCGATCCAGGCCGCCAGCGCCGGCGTGAGACCAACGGCCGGCTTGGGGCCCGGGCGCGCGAAGCGTCCGGCCGATGCCGGGCGGGTGCGCAGCCGTGCGAGCAGCGTAGCCTGCCCGATCGCTGCGTCCAGAGGGTCGACCAGCGGCACCGGCACGCGGTCGGCGATCCGCGCGGCCAGGCCCGTCAGCGGCGCGCCGGCCAGCAGGACGACATCGGCCTTGTCTTCCTCCACCGTGCGGCAGGCGAGCGCGACGAGATCACCCTCGAGTTCGTCCTGCACGTCGTGGACGGAGCGGAACGTGGCGCGCGGCACGCGGACGCTGGCGCAGCGCGGCTGAAGGCCGCTGAGCGCGACGGCGTCCTCGTACCAGGCGGTCAGGGCGTGGGAGAAGGTGATGATCGAAAAGCGCGGTCCGAGCATGCAGGCGGTGAACATGGCCGCCTCCGCCATGGCGGTGATAGGCAGGTCGAACAGTTCGCGCGCGGGGATCAGGCCGGGATCGCCGAAGGCGGCGATGACGACCGCGTCCATGCCCTGCTGGTGCCGGGCGATCAGCTCCAGCGTGGTGGTGCCGGCGACCTGCGCTTCGGCGCGGCTGGCGATATAGGGCACGCCTTCTTCCGCCGTGATGGGAACGAGCTCGACGTCGGGGGCGAGGTTCGCGTGCGCGCTCGCCACCATGCGCTCGGTCATGGCGACCGACGTATTGGGATTGATCAGGAGGATACGCATCGCTCAGCCCTCGCGCGCCCGCTTCCACAGTGCCGCGATGGCGGCGGCGGCATCGCGGCGGATCGCTTCCGCGTCGACGCGGGTCGGCCGGCCGCCCTCCACCATGACCTCGCCCCCGACCGCCACCAGCTCGACGTCGCGGCCCTGGGCGACATGGACGAGATTGCCGAGCGGGTTGGTCGCCGGCGTCAGATGCGGCTGGCGGAAATCGAAGGCGACGAAATCCGCCTGCTTGCCGACCTCTATGCTGCCGATCTCCTCCTCCAGCCCCATGGCGCGCGCACCGGCCATGGTCGCCATCTCGAACACGGTGGCGGGTTGCCAGTCCGGCGTCACCGCGCCGAGCTGGATGCGCCCGACCGCGAGCGCCCAGCGCATCACCTCGACCATGTCGGCGTGCATGTTGTCGGTGCCGAGGGCAAGCTTCGCCCCCGCCGCGCGCAGCTTGTGGGTCGGCGCGATGGTGGCGCCGGTGGCGTTGCCCTTGGCGATGTGTGCGACATGGATGCCGGCCTTGCCGATGCGGGCGATGTCGCTGTCGCTGACGTGAATGCAGTGCGCCGCCGTCAGCCGTTCGTTCAGAAGGCCGATCTCGTCGAGTAGTTCGGGCGGGCTCTTGTCGTCGCGCTCGCGAATGCGCGCGAGCTCGACCTTGCTCTGGGACAGATGAGTGGTGACGCGAAGCCCGGTCTCCTCCGCCGCCCGGGCGATACGGCGCAGGAACGGCGTCGAACAGGTGTCCGGTGCGTGGGCTGCGAGCTGGACGCCGATGCGTCCCCCGCTCTTGCCCTCGAAGCGCTCGGCAAGGTCGATGGCGTCCTGCAGCGTCTTCTCGCCGATGGCGTCGACATAGTCCCAGCGCCCCACGGATACGCCGGAGAAGTCGACATCGTGGATGCGCCCGCAGGACCATACGCGCAGGCCGATTTCGGCCATGGCGGGTGTCACGATGTCCGCGTGCACGAAGGTGTCGTTGATCAGCGTCGAGCCGAAGAGCAGCGCCTCCAGCGCCCCGAGCCGGGCGATCGCATACGCTTCCTCGGGCGTCACCATGTGGCCCTGGGGGATGCCGGGCGTATAGGCCGGCGCGAAGCCGAGATCCTCGGCGACGCCGCGCACCATGGAGAGATTGGCGTGGGTGTGGACATTGACGAGGCCGGGCGTGATCACGCGGCCCGGCAGATGCACCGTACGCCGCGCCCGAAGCGGAGCGCCGATAGCGCCGGCGGGCTCGATACGGGCGAAGCGGCCGTTCGAGACCGCGATGACGGCGTCGTCGATGACGTGGCCGGCCGGCGCCCCTGTCAGCACGGTGGCGCCGGTGATGACCAGGTCGTAGAGCTGGTCGGAAGACGGGTTGGACATGGGTCTACCGGTTGAGAACGTGAGTGAGGAAACGGCGCGTCTTCTCCTCGCGGGGCGCCGTGAAAACTTCTTCGGGCGGGCCTTCCTCGACGATGTGCCCGTCGGCCATGAAGATGACCTTGTCCGCGGCGCGGCGGGCGAAGCCCATTTCGTGGGTGACGACGATCATCGTCATGCCTTCGCGCGCGAGGTCGCCCATGACGTCGAGCACCTCATGCACGAGCTCGGGATCGAGCGCGGAGGTGGGCTCGTCGAACAGGATGAGGCGCGGCTCCATCGCCAGCGCCCGCGCGATCGCCACGCGCTGCTGCTGCCCTCCCGAAAGCTGGGAGGGGCGCTTGTCCATATGCTCGGCGAGGCTGACGCGGGCGAGTTGCTCGGCCGCGCGTTCCTCAGCCTGCGCGCGGGAAAGACCGAGCACCTTGCGCGGACCGATGGCGACGTTCTGCAGGGCGGTCAGGTGCGGGAACAGGTTGAAGCGCTGGAAGACGAAGCCGAACTTGCTGCGCTGGAGGGCGAGGCGGTGCTCCGGCAAGGGAGCCCACTTCGCCGCTTCGCCGACATAGGCGCCGCCGACGGGCTCGCCCGCGAGCTCGATGGCACCAGCGGTTGGCGTTTCCAGATAGTTCAGGCAGCGCAGAACGGTGGTCTTGCCGGACCCCGAGGGGCCGATCAGCACCAGTGTCTGCCCGGACATGACGTCGAAGGAGATACCCTTGAGGATCTCGCGTTCGCCGAAGCTCTTTCGGAGACCCTGCACCGACAGAAGCGGCTTTTCGCGCGTCCGGTGTTCGGCGGCGGGATGCGTGTCAGTTGTCATCGTGATCACCAGGCCGGCAGGCGCCGTTCGATCACCCGCGAGATCCACGAAACCACGGATATGATGGCGTAGTAATAGATGGCGAGGAGGGCGAAGATCTCGAGCGGCGCGAAATGCGAGGCGACGATCGCCTGGCCGGAGCGTGTCAGCTCGTAGACAGATATGACCGAGAGCAGCGAGGTGTTCTTCAGGAGGGTGATGATGTCGTTCGTCAGCGCCGGGAGCATCGGCCGGATCGACTGCGGCAGCAGGATGTAGAGCAGGATCTTGCCCTGGGTCATGCCGATCGATTTTGCCGCCTCCGTCTGCCCCTTCTCGACCGAGCCGACCGAGCCGCGCACGATCTCGGCGATATAGGCGGCGCTGTTGAGCGAGAGCGCGATCACGCCCGCCCAGAATTCGCCGAGCCGGAAGCCCATCAGGGGCAGCCCGAAGAAGACGATGAAGATCTGGATCAGCAGCGGCGTGCCGCGAATGAAGTCGACATAGCCGCGCACCAGCCAGCGCATCCAGGCCCATCCGCCCAGCGAGACGAGGCCGAGGGCAATGCCACCCGTGAGGCCGAGCAGCGCGGCGACCGACGCGATCTTCAGCGTCATCACCGTGCCGACGGCGAGAAGAGGAATGGCCATCTCGACGATGGCCCAGTCTATCGTCATTGCCTCGTATCCGCGATCGAGGGGCCGGAGGGACCCGGCCGAACTGGCGGGGCGGGCGCTTCACCCGCCCCGCACAGGCGTTCAGGAGAAGTCGGGGATCTTGTCGGAAAGCTTCATCTTGGTGCCGAACCACTTTTCCTGAAGCTTGTAGATCTCGCCATTCGCCTTGAGTGCCTCGATGCGCTCGTTCAGGAAGTCGATCAGCTGCGTGTCTTCCTTGCGGGTACCGATGCCCGCCCAGTTGCGCGGGCCGATATCGCGCACGATCGCGTATTTGCCCGGGGCGTCCTTCACCACCTGGGTCAGCGTGGCGAGCGAGTTGATGACGCCGTCGACCGAGCCCTGCGACAAAGCGAGATAGGCCGAGGGATGATCGTCATAGGTCTTCACCTCGGCGAAGCCCTTGCCGGTATCGGCCTTGAGCTTCTCTTCGAGCTTGGTCTTCATCGTGTCGCCGGCCGAGCCGAGCTTCACGCCGAGAATCTTGCCGGCCATGCCGTCGAGATTCTTGATGGTGTCGGCGTCGGAGGCGCGGATCAGCATCTCCTGCGTCGCCTCGGTATAGGGAATGGAATAGCCGACCTTGGCGACGCGCTCCTTGGTGTAGGTGAGCGAGGTCATGATGACATCGAAGTTGCCGGCATAGAGCGCGGGAATGACGCCGGCCCAGGCGGTGTCGACGAATTCCACCTTCACGCCGAGCGGCTTGAAGATCTGTTCGGCGAGATCGAGATCGTAGCCGACGATCTTGCCGGCGTCGTCGCGGAAGGTGAACGGCCGGTAGGAGGCCTCGACCCCCACCCGCACGACGCCCGCTTTCTTGATGGCGTCGAGAGTAAGCGGCTCGGCGCTTGCCGGGTTCGCAACGGCGGCGAGACCGACGGGCAGGGCCGTCGCAATGGCGAGGAACAGACCCGAAATCTGGAGCAAGCGGCGTCGGGAAGCGCCAGCTGCGGAAAGGCGGAATGACATGAAAATCTCTCTATGTCTCAAGGCTTTCGGTGGCGGGCTGGGCGAGCATCAGATTGAATGCCATCTGATTTATCTAAGTTTATACAATAACTTAAATTGAAATCGCCAGTCAGAACCCGCCAAATGATTGTGCAGCGATGCCTGCTCTCGAGGCACGTTTCCCGGCTCTAGCCTGATGATGGCGAGGTCTCCCGATGTCCGTGGCGGGAGATTTTGAGTGTGGTTTCGCCGCGTTGGCCGCGCATGCCCGGTTCGGGCGGGCGAAGGCCGGCCGTGAGAAGGGCCGCGAACCCTGCCAACTATTTCAGCATGCCGGAGGTCGGTGGGGGGCCGTCGCGCGTCAGGTGGCCATGTCGTCCGCGGCGGCGACCTGCGAACCGCCGGCCTCCATCAGGACCACGCAGACCGTTTCTCCGGTGCGCAGAAGATGGCGCTTCCAGACCCGACGCGCGGCCTCGGCGTCGCGAGCGTGCAGCGCGGCCATGAGGGCCTCATGCTCGTTCACCGATTCTTCCCAGCGCAGCGGGTCGATGATCGCCATGTAGCGCCCGCGCCGTGCCCGCAGCATCAGGTTGGAATGGGTGGCGATGAGGATCGGATTGCCGGAGAGCCTGACGATCGTGTCGTGAATGGTGCTGTTGAGCTCGAAATAGGGATCCTTTTCCTGCAGCCGGTAGTGCACCAGCATGCGCGCATGCATGTCGTCGAGCCGGTCGAGGTCGGCAGCCTCGATACGTGTCGCGGCGATCTCGGCGGCGAGACTTTCGAGCCCCGCGATGACCTCGAACAGATTCGAGGCTTCCTCGGGCGTGAAGGACATGATCCGAGCGCCCTTGTTCTGAGACAATTCGACCAGGCCTTCGACCTCGAGCAGCTTCAGAGCCTCGCGCAGCGGCGTGCGGGAGACTGCGAGCATCTCACACAGGGCGCGCTCCACGATCCGACCTCCCGGCGGCAAGTCTCCGCGAATGATCCGGTCGCGCAGATCGTTCGCCACCTGATGCGCGAACGGCACCCGCCGCGACATGGTGGGCTTGTTCGCCGATGGCCGGGTTCTCCGGGTATCTTCGCTGCGCCCTGCCGGCAATTCTCGATCACCACGTTGCATGAAGTGCTTTAAGGGCCACTCATGTCTCCAATCGACAATCGTTTACCCGCTCCGCGCCGGCCGACAAGCCTTGTTCGGGTGCGGTCGGTGGATATCGGGGGGGCGCCGGCTGGCCACGGCACAACAGGCTGCGCCGACGGGCTCTTTTCCGCCGGCCGCGAAATTGACCGTCCCTGAGGTAGGCAAGGAAAGCAGCGTCGTCGACGGACTCGTGAATGAGGTTTCGTCACATGGCTAAAAACGCCTATCGAAGGGCGCCTCCGAGCGAGCCGAGCGAAGAGCGGCAGGGAGGTACGTTCATTGCCGCAGCAGCATTTCGCCGATCATCGCCAACGGCGGCTTACGGTTTGCGGCATTTCGGATGGCCTGCTGCCGGTTTTTCGGACACGGGGTTAAGCTAACATAGCTTTCTCCTCGAACTCGACGGGGCTCATATAGCCCAGTGTCGAGTGCCGTCGCCGGGGATTGTAGAAGCGCTCGATGTAATCGAACACATCGGCCCTGGCGTCATCCCTCGTCCTGTAGACCTTGCGGGCTGTCCGCTCGGTTTTTAGTGACGAGAAGAAGCTCTCCATCGCGGCATTATCCCAGACATTGCCTGACCGGCTCATCGAGCAGGTGATGCCGTGATCGGCCATCAGGCGCTGGAACTGTTCGCTCGTATACTGACTGCCCTGGTCGCCGTGGTGCAACAGGCTGTCGGGCTTGCCTCTCCTCCAGATCGCCATGATGAGAGCGTCGGTGACGAGCTGTGCCGTCATCTCGGCCTTCATCGCCCAGCCGACGACGCGCCTGGAGAACAGGTCGACGACGGCGGCAACGTAGAGCCAACCTTCGGCGGTCCAGATGTAGGTGAAGTCCGCGATCCACTTCTGGTTCCGGGCCGAGGCTTCGAAAGCGCGGTCGAGGATGTTGTCCGACACCACCGCTCGCTTGCCCGTGTCTTTAGGCAGCCCACGACGCCGAGGCCGGGCACGCAGCCCGTTCTGACGCATGAGCCGCTCGACGCGATGCAAACCGCAGGACAGGCACTCGGCCAGCACGTCATGCCAGACGCGGTGAGCACCATAGGTTCGGTCGCTACTCTTGAAGCTGCGATCGATCGCCGTCACCAGCACCTCGTCGTGCCGCGAGCGAGCGCTGGGGCTGCGGTTGAGCCAGGCGTGGAAGCCCGAGCGGGAGACATCCAGCGCGTCGCACAGCCATGCCACCGGCCAGATGTTCCGGTGCCTCGCGATGAAAGCGAACCTCATATCGCTTCCCTCGCGAAGTAGGCTGCGGTCTTTTTTAGGATGTCGCGCTCCGCTTTCAGCTTCGCCACTTCCTTGCGCAGCCGGTCAATCTCCTGCTGCTCCGGCTTCAGCTGACCATGGCCGGGAAACGCATGCTGCGGATCCGTCGATAGCTCGCGCACCCATTTGCGCAGCACATTCTCGTGGACGTCGAGGTCGCGGGCTGCTTACGCCACCGCAACGCCTCGATTCTTCACCAGCTTCACCGCCTCAAGCTTGAACTCGATCAGCGATGCGACGTGATGTGACGTCCTCCCCTGACTTCCTGCCACGGATAAGTTCCGCCCTTCGATCATTGATTGAGCCTGCCCCTGATGCTGGACTGGCTTACATCTGGCGGGAGACATGGTACGTCGGCGAAGCGTTCAGATTGCTGCCGATAAATTCTGGATCCAACATCGCGCCCTACCAAGGCAAATCGTTATCCGTCGCAAAGCAGCGCATATGAGCAAATATCCAGGTCGATTACATGCATGACAGCAACGATTTTCTCCCGGTCGCAGGATTTCGTCGACGTTATTGCGAGCACCGAAGCGCTTAAACCGACTCACTTTCGATAAGCGCGCCGCCAGGCCGCCGGCGTCGAGCCGGTGAGGCGGCGGAAGGCGCGGGTGAGATGCGCCTGGTCGGCGAACCCGGTCGAGGCGGCGATCTCGGTCAGCGGCAGGTCGTGGTCGGCAAGCAACGCCTGCACCTTCCGCAGCCGCGCCTTCATATGCCACTGATAGGGCGGCACTCCCGTCGCCGCCTTGAAGGCATGGCTGAAATAGGACTGCGACAGGCCCGTGAGATCGGCCAGCTCCTGCAGCCGTATGTTCCGCGCACAATTGGCCTCGATGAAATCGGTGACGCGCCGCAGCTGCCTTGCGGAGAGCAGGGCGCGCCGCGCCGCCTCGCCGGCGGTCGGCCGGCGGCCGAGCTCCAGCAGGTCGATGAACAGCGCCAGCGTCAGCCCGTCGCCATAGAGGTCGTGATGGCGGTCCGGCTCCATGCATTCATGCGCGATCATGCGCGACAGGGCGAAGATGCGCTCGTCGAGGAAGTCGAGGCGCGGGGCCGAGAGGCGGGCCGGGTCGAGGTCCTCGCCGAGCCGCTCGCTCAGCGTCGGCGCATGAAAATGAAGGTCGAGATGGCGTACGCGCACCGGCTCCTCGACCCGCGACCACAGCGGCATGTCGGCCGGCACGAAGCTCATGCGGTGCGGCGTGCGCCGGACCATCCGCGTCGTGCCGTCGGCCGATAGCTGGACGTCGGAGGGCGAGCCCTCGCGCTCCAGCACGACGAACAGCCGCGCGTCGCGCGAGACGTAGTGGCCGCTCGCCCCCGCCGCGCATTCCACGTTCCACACATCGGCGATGACCCCGTTCCAGCGCCGCCAGCGCAGGTCCTCGAGAAGGGTGATGCCTTCGACGGTGGAGGTCATGCGAGGCTGGAAGGTCATCGTCTCGGTGTCCGGAAAGATAGGCAACGGGCAACGATAGATTTGAATTACTATAAGTAGCGCCCGGCGCCATTGTTGTGCCTAGATCTATCGTCTCATAGCCAATACAGAGCATGAATGGTCAAAACGCAAGAGGATCGGACAAGAGCGTAATGATTTCCATTGCTATGAAGCGGCGAAGCCGCGCCAGCCTGCGGTTTAAACTTTGTAATTCATCTTAACTGCTATTGACGGGATGGGGATCGGGATGCGTGGACGGTGCGGCGCGGCGATGGCGTCACTGCTGCTGGGCGGCGTGGCGGCCCTCCAATGGCCTGGAACGGCGAGGGCGCAGGACGCGTCTGCCGCGATCGAGCTCGAACAGATCGACGTCCAGGGTACGGGAACGCCGGAGGACGACGTCGACGGCTATGTCGCCCGCCGCTCCACCGCCGGCTCCAAGACCAGCACTCCGCTGATCGAGGTTCCGCAGTCGATCTCGGTGATCACCCGCGATCAGATGGATGCGCGCGCGGTGCAGAGCGTCGGCCAGGCGCTCGACTATTCGGCCGGCGTCGTCTCCCAGCCCTACGGCACCGACCCGCGCTTCGACGCGCCGATCATCCGCGGCTTCTCCGCCGAGAACAGCATGTATCTCAACGGGCTGAAGCTGATGCGCGAGGCCGGCGCGCCGGCCATCGAGCCCTACGGGTTGCAGCGCGTCGACGTGCTGCGCGGCCCGGCCTCCGTGCTCTACGGGCAGGGCAATCCCGGCGGCCTGGTCGATATGATCTCCAAGCGGCCGACCTTCGAGAACTTCGCCGAGGCGCAGGCGGAGGCGGGCAGCTTCGACCGCTATACCGCCCGCTTCGACGTCGGAGGCGCGCTGGCGCCCGATTCCGACTTCGCCTACCGCCTCACCGGCGTCGCGCGCGATGGCGGCACCCAGACCGACTATGTGGACGACGACCGCCTGTTCTTCGCACCGGCGGTGACGTGGCAGCCGTCCAAGGACACTTCGCTGACCGTGCTCGCCAACATCCAGTACGACCAGTCCGGCACGCCGGTGGGCCTGCCGGTCGAGTACACGGTGGACGCGGATGGCGGCCTGCGGCTGCCGCGCAGCCTGTTCCTCGGCGACCCGGACTACGACGATTCGAACCGGACCTTCGGCAGCGTCGGCTACGAGTTCAAGCATCGCTTCAACGACACCTGGGAGTTCCGCCAGAACGCGCGCTACGCCGTGCTCGACTGGGACTACAACAGCCTCTACTACAGCGCGCTGAGCACGAGCGACCCGCTGGTCGCTCAGCGCGGCACCTCGGACAATGACGAGAGCCAGCAGACCTTTAACGTCGACACCCAGCTCGAGGGCGACTTCCAGACCGGCGCCTTCGGCCACACGCTGCTGCTCGGCATCGACTACCGCCATTACGACGAGAACAACACCACCGCCTTCGGCAACGCGCCGTCCATCAACGTGCTGTACCCGGTGTACAACCAGCCGATCGATTCGACGCCGTGGTACACCTCGCACACCGACGGCACGATCAGCCAGACCGGCATCTACGCGCAGGACCAGATCCGCTTCGAGAAGTGGCTGCTCACGGTCGGCCTGCGGCAGGATTGGGTCAGCACCGATTCGACCCAGGTAACCAATTACGGCACCACCGAGCAGGACCAGGACGACAGCGCCCTCACCGGGCGCGTCGGCCTCACCTACCTGTTCGACAACGGGCTCGCCCCCTATTTCAGCTACTCGACCTCGTTCGAGCCGGTGATCGGCAACATGCCGACGGTGCTCGGCGGCGCGCCGTTCCAGCCCTCCGAGGGCGAGCAGTACGAGCTCGGCGTGAAGTACCAGCCGGCCGGGTGGAACGGCTTCTTCACCGCCGCCGCCTATGACCTCACCCAGTCCAACGTGCTGTCCTCGCAGCTCATCGACGGGGTCAGCTACGACACCCAGATCGGCGAGATCAACGTCAAGGGCATCGAGCTGACGGCGGTGGCGGGCCTCGCCGACGGGCTGAACCTGATCGCCAACTACACCTACATGAACGCGGAGATCACCCAGGGCGAGAACGCCGGCAACCGGCCGGCCAACGTGCCCGAGAACATGGCCAATGTCTGGCTCGACTACACGGTCAAGACCGGCCAGTTCGCCGGCTTCGGCATCGGCGGCGGCGTGCGCTATGTGGGCGAGCGCTACGCGCTGGACGACAACAGCATCCTGCTTGGCTCCAACACCCTGCTGGACGCGGCGATCCATTACGAGAAGGGCCCGTTCAAGGCGCAGCTCAACGTCAACAACCTGACCGACGAGACCTATGTGTCGGGCTGCGGCTATTTCGGCTGCTACTATGGCGACGGCCGCACCATCATCGGGACGCTCTCCTACCGATGGTAGACCACGCCCGACACATCGCCGGCCGGCCGGACATGGAAGCGGGGAGGGAGACCTTCCCCGCTTCCGGCGCCTTGAATCCCGACGCTTCGGCGGCCTCGGCAAAGGCGCCGCTCTGGTCGATGCAGCAGGTGGGATTCCACGTCGCCGGCCGCGAGATTCTGGCGCCGCTCTCGCTCGAGCTGTCGGCGGGGCGGGTCTACGGCCTCATCGGCCCGAACGGCTCGGGCAAGAGCACGCTGCTGAAGATCCTCGCCCGCCAGCTCGCGCCCGGCACCGGCGAGGTCCGCTTCGAGGGGCAGTCGCTCAAGGAGTGGCGCGGGCGCGCCTTCGCCCGCCGTGTCGCCTATATGCCCCAGTTCATGCCACCCTCGGACGGGATGAGCGTGCGCGAGCTGGTGGCGCTCGGCCGCTATCCCTGGCACGGCGCGCTCGGCCGCTTCGGCGCCGAGGACCGGCGCATGGTCGAATCCGCCATCCGCCGCACCGGCCTCGCCCATTTCGAGGACCGCGCCGTCGACAGCCTGTCCGGCGGCGAACGGCAGCGGGCCTGGCTGGCGCTGATGCTGGCGCAGGGCGCGGGCTGCCTGCTGCTCGACGAGCCGACCTCGGCGCTCGACATCGCCCACCAGATGGAGGTGCTCACCATCATCCGCGAATTGTGCGCGGGGCACGAGGGCGAGCGCATGTCGGTGATCGTGATCCTGCACGACATCAATCTCGCGGCGCGCACCTGCGACGAACTGATCGCGCTGCGCGGCGGGCGCCTCGTCGCCCACGGCCCGGCGCAGGAGATGATGCAGCCCGAGCGGCTCGCCGCGATCTACGGCCTGCCGATGGGCGTGATCGCGCACCCGGTGAGCGGCAAGCCGCTGAGCTACGTGCTGTGACGATGCGGGCGGAACTCCCGCGGTCGACGGTGCTGACCCGGCGCACCCTGCTGGCAACGCTCGCGGCGGGCATCGTGAGCGTGCCCGCCCGCGCGGACACCCGCGCCCCGCGCGTGGCGACGCTCGACTGGGCGCTGCTGGAGACGCTGCTCGCCATCGGCGTGGTGCCGGTGGCGGCAGCCGAGCTGGTGCTGTTCCGCGAGGTGGCGGTCGAGCCGCCCGTGCCGGCCTCGGTGATCGACCTCGGCCTGCGCGGCGCGCCGAATTTCGAGGCGCTGAGGCTGGCCCGGCCCGAGCTGATCTTCAACTCGCTCTACTATGCCGAGGCCGAGCCCAAGCTCTCCCTGATCGCCCCGGTCGAGACGATCTCGGTCTATCGTTCCGGCGGGCGGCCCTTCGCCGCCGCCTGCGAGGCGGCGCTGCGCCTCGGTGCGGCGACGGGCGAGGAGACGGCCGCGCGGGCCCTGATCGCCGGGGTCGACGCCGAGCTCGGCGCGCTGAAGGACCGGCTGGCGCAGCGGGCCGGTCGGCCGCTGCTGGTCATCAATCTCGGCGACGCGCGCCATTTCCGCGTGTTCGGCCGCGACAGCATGTTCGGCGAGGTGCTGGCGCGCCTCGGCTTCGCCAATGCCTGGCAGGCCAGGACCTCCTATTCCGCCTCGGCGCCGATCGGGCTCGAGGCGCTGGCGCGCTTTCCCGAGGCGTTCGTCGTCATCCTGCGGCCGGTGCCGCCCGATGCGCGCCGCATCCTGCCGGAAAGCGCGCTGTGGAACGCGCTGCCGAATGTGCGCGAGGGGCGCGTCGCCGTGCTGGACAGCGTCGACCCGTTCGGCGGGCTGCCGACCGCACGCCGCTTCGCGCGGCTGCTGGCCGGGGCGCTGGAGCGCGGGCGGATCGGCGCGGGAGGCGTCTTTGGCTGATCTGGCGCTTGTCCGCCCCTTTGCCGTCCGTCGGGGCATGGCCTGGGGCGCCCTGTTCCTTCTCGGCCTTGTGCTGTTCGCGCTGGTCCTTGTCCGTCGCCCGGAGCTCGCGGGCGATCCGGCGACCGTGCGGCGCCTCGGGGACGTGCTGCTGTGGCACAGCCTGGTGCCGCGGGCGGCGACGGCGCTGCTGGCGGGCGCGGCGCTCGGCCTGTCGGGCGCGCTGCTGCAGCGCGTGCTGCGCAACCCGATCGCCGACCCCTCGACGCTCGGCATCGCGGCGGGCGCCCAGCTCGCGCTGGTGCTGGCGCTCGCCTTCGCGCCGGCGCTCGTCGCCTTCTCACGCGAGGGCACCGCCTTCGCCGGTGGCGTCGCGGCGGTCGGGCTGGTGATGGCGCTGAGCTGGCGGCGCGACTTCGAGCCGGTGACGGTGGTGGTCGCCGGCATGACGCTCTCGCTCATGGCGGGCGCGGCCTCCGCCGCGCTGATCCTGGCGCGCGGGGACTACGTGTTCTCGCTCTTCATCTGGGGCGCGGGCTCGCTGCACCAGCAGAACTGGCAGCCGGCGCTGGTCATCGGCACCCGGCTCGCGCTCGGCGTTCTCGCGGCGGTGCTGCTGCTGCGCCCGCTGAACGTGCTGGCGCTGAACGATGCCGGCGCGCGCAGCCTCGGCGTCGCGGTCGGGGGCATGCGCTGCCTCGTCATCGCGGTGGCGGTGTGGCTGGCGGCGAGCGTGGTGTCGCAGGTCGGGGTGATCGGCTTCGTCGGCCTCGCCGCGCCCGCCTTCGCCCGCGTGAGCGGCGCGCGACGGCCGGGCGAGGTCCTGCTTGCGGCGCCGCTGATCGGGGCGCTGCTGCTGTGGATCGCCGACGGTGCCGTCCAGCTTGCCTCGGCCGGCGATGGCGACGTTATTCCGACCGGCGCGGCGGTCGGGCTGATCGGCGGGCCGCTGCTGCTGTGGCTGCTGCCGCGCCTGCCGCATCACGCCCCGCCGATGCAGGCGGCGGCGGGTACGCGGCGAAGGCTGCGGCGGCCCGGACGGGCGCTGCTCGTCCTGCTCGCGGCCACAGGGGTGGCCGGCGTCGCGGCGCTCGTGATGGGGCGCGACCTCGACGGCTGGGCGCTCGCCAGCGGCCCGGTGCTGGCCGAGCTCGCCGTGTTCCGCCTGCCGCGCATCGTCGCCGCGGTTGCGGCGGGCGGGCTGCTCGGCGCGGCGGGCGCGATCATGCAGCGCCTCACCGGCAACCCGCTGGCGGGGCCGGAAGTGCTGGGCGTCGGGGCCGGCGCCGGTGTCGGGCTGGCGGCGGCGCTGACGCTCGATCCGGGGGCAGGGACGGCGCTGCTGGTCGGTGCCAGCGCGGCAGGCGCGCTCGGTGCCCTCGTCATCGTGCTGGTCGTCGCCGCCCTGACCGGTTTCGGCCCGGAGCGGCTGCTGCTCGCGGGCATCGCGCTGGGCTGCATGGGGCTCGCCATCCTCTCGGCGGTGTTCGCGACCGGCGGGCCGGGCAGCTTCCGCCTGCTCGCCTGGATGTCGGGCTCGACCGACAAGGTGGGCGTGGACGAGGCCCGGCTGATGGCGGTCGCGGCGCTGGTGCTGCTGGCCCCGGTGCCGCTGCTGGTGCGCTGGCTCGACATATTGCCGCTCGGCGCGGCGGTCGGCACCTCGCTCGGCATGCCGGTCACCGTGGGGCGGCTCGCCCTGTCGCTGCTGGCGGCGCTGATGACGGCGCTCTCCGCCTTCTTCGTCGGGCCGCTGAGCCTCGTCGGCCTCATCGGCCCGCATGTGGCGCGGCTGGCCGGCTTCGCGCCCGGCCGCGCCTTCGTCCTCGCCTCGGCGCTGATCGGCGCGGCGGTGCTGCTGGTGGCGGACTGGCTGGCGCGCTCGCTCGCCTTTCCCTACCAGCTTCCCACTGGGCTCATGGCGGCGCTGATCGGCGGTCCCTACCTGATCTGGCTGCTGCAGCGCGGCGGCGGCGAAAACGGGTGAACCCATGAACGCACGCACCGTCCACCCCTTCACCGCCCGGACGCGGATCGTCCATGCCTCCTCCGGCCGGCTGCTGGAGCGGCTGTGTGCCGGCCTCGACGAGCGGATGCGGCTCGAGCGCAGCGCCGATCGCGCCACGGTCGAGGGCTGGTTCGGTCGGGTCGAGCTGAGCGTCGACGCTTCTGGCGCGCTGCTCGTGCGCGGTGTCAGCCCGGGCGAGGACACGCTGTCGGTGCTGCGCATGTTCGTCGCCGAGCGCATCCACGCCGTCGCCGGCGAGGATGCGCCCTCCTTCGTCTGGGAGGGGCACGGGGCCGGCAGCACGGCGCTGCCCTATTTCCGCGAGATGCGGGTCGCGCGCGCCTTCCAGGTGACGCCGCTGATGCGCCGGGTGGTGCTCGCCGGCGACGCCGCGCATTTCGCGGGGCCGGGGCTGCATGTGCGGGTGCTGATGCCCCGTCCCGGCCGGGCGCCGGTCTGGCCCCATGCGGCGCCGGACGGGCGCACGGTGTGGCCGTCCGGCGAGGATGCGCTGGTGGCGCGCGTCTATACGGTACGCGAGGTGGATCAGGCGCGCGCCGAGGTCGCCATCGACGTGGTGCTGCATGAAGGCACTTCCACGCCCGGTGCGGACTGGGCGCGCGGCGTGCGGCCCGGCGACCTCGTGGGTCTGCTTGGCCCGGGCGGGGCCGGCCTGCCGCCTTCCTCCTGGCATCTCATCGCCGGCGACGAGACCGCGCTTCCCGCCATCGCCCGCATGGTCGCCGCCCTGCCGGCCGAAGCGCAGGCGGTGGTGCGGATCGAGGTGGCGGGGGAGGTAGAGCGCCAGCCGCTGCCTTCCCCGGCGCGGCTCGATGTCGAATGGCTCCATCGCGACGGCGCGGCGCCGGGCACCACGGCGCTGCTCGAGGAAGCGGTGCGGCGGGTCGGGCGTCCCCCGGTCGATCCCGAGGCCTGCCATGTCTGGGCGGGATGCGAGCAGCGCGCGGCGCGGGCGCTGCGGGCCTATGCGACGGGCGCGTTGGGCATTAGGAAGAGCCGTTGCGCGATCGCGGCCTATTGGCGGCTGGGCCATGAGGGCGTCGACGTCGGCGAGTGACACGGCGCGGTGGCGATTAATGAGCATCCTCCGGCAGTTCCTGACCTATTACGCGCCCTATCGGGGGCTGTTCGTCGTCGACTTCTCCTGCGCGGTGCTGTCCGGCCTGCTGGAGCTCGGCTTCCCGCTGGCGGTGAAGCTGTTCGTCGACCGGCTGCTGCCGCAGCAGGACTGGCGGCTGATCATGTTCGCGGCGGCGGGCCTGCTGGCGGTGTACCTGCTCAACACCGGCCTCATGGCCGTCGTCACCTATTGGGGGCACCGGCTCGGGATCAACATCGAGACCGACATGCGCCGGCGCGCCTTCGACCATGTGCAGAAGCTCTCCTTCTCCTTCTTCGACAACCAGAAGACCGGCCATCTGGTCGCCCGCCTGACCAAGGACCTCGAGGAGGTGGGCGAGGTCGCCCATCACGGGCCGGAGGACGTGTTCGTCGCGGTGATGACCTTCGTCGGCGCCTTCGCGCTGATGCTGTCGGTCAACGTGCCGCTGGCGCTGCTGACAGGCTTCATCGTGCCGGCGGTGGCGTGGGTGACGACACATCATGGCCGGCGCATGACGCGCAATTTTCGGGCTCTGTTCAGCCGCGTGGGCGCGTTCAACGCCCGGATCGAGGAGAATGTCGGCGGCATCCGCGTCGTGCAGGCCTTCGCCAACGAGGCGCATGAGCGCGAACTGTTCGCCGCCGACAATGAGCGCTACCGCGACACCAAGCTGGAGGCCTACCGGCTGATGGCGGCGAACGCGTCGCTCAACTATCTCGGCATGCGCCTGACGCAGGTGGTGGTGATGCTCGCCGGCACCTGGCTCGTCATCCGCGGCGAGCTGACCAATGGCGGCTTCGTCAGCTTCCTGCTGCTGGTCGGGGTGTTCTTCCGCCCGCTGGAGAAGATCGCCGCGGTGATCGAGGTCTACCCGAAGGGGCTGGCGGGCTTCCGCTCCTATCTCGACTTCCTCGCCACACGCCCGGACATCGCCGACCGCGCCGGCGCAATCGAACTCGCCGGGGTGCGGGGCGATGTGCGCTATGAGGGGGTGAGCTTCGCCTATGCGAGCGGGCGGCCGGTGCTGAACGAAATAACGCTCGACATCCGCGCCGGCGAGACGGTGGCCTTCGTCGGGCCTTCGGGCGCCGGCAAGACCACCATCTGCTCGCTGCTGCCGCGCTTCTACGAGGTGACGGGCGGGCGCATCACCGTCGACGGGCACGACGTGCGCGACGTGACGCTGGCCTCGCTGCGCCGGAGCATCGGCATCGTGCAGCAGGATGTGTTCCTGTTCGCCGGCACCATCCGCGAGAACATCGCCTATGGACGGCTCGACGCCAGCGAGCCGGACATCGTGCGCGCCGCGCGCCGGGCGCAGCTCGACCAGGTGATCGCCGGCCTTCCCGCCGGGCTCGACACGGTGATCGGCGAGCGCGGGGTCAAGCTGTCGGGCGGGCAGAAGCAGCGGCTCGCCATCGCCCGCATGTTCCTGAAGGACCCACCGATCCTCATCCTCGACGAGGCGACCTCGGCGCTCGACAGCGAGACCGAGCGGCAGATCCAGGAATCGCTCGCGGCGCTGTCGGTCGGGCGGACCACGCTGGTCATCGCCCACCGGCTGTCGACCGTGCGCAATGCCGACCGCATCGTCGTCGTCACCCGCGACGGAGTGGCCGAGCAGGGCGCGCACGAGGAACTGATCGGCGCCGACGGCATCTATGCGCGCATGATCAGCGCCCAGTTTCACGCCGACCCCGGCATCGCGCAGGCGAGCTGAGCCACCCGCGCGGCCCGTCAGCCCCGCCCGAACAGCCGGCGGAAGAAGCGCAGCGCAGGCCATGATGAGACCGAAGCATTGCACAGAGTGCTGTGCCAACAATAGCTTAACGCGGACCTATTAATGCCGCTTCCGATTCCGCCCGGTGGCAGGATCGTGCCTGCCTGACCGGGTAGGTCGATGAAGGTCCGCACACGTGCTCAGCCGCGCGCATCAAGGTAGATAGTTTCCGCATCATCTCGCTGCCTGCCGCCGAGCGCGGCTGCGGCGCAGGCGATGAAGGCGCCGATCATCAAGGATAGCGCACCCAGCACTGGTTGTCGGCGGCGATCAGGAAGCGGCGGCGCCGGAGCGTGGACGGACGACATTGTCCTCGAATTCGTCCCTCAGCTTCTGTTCGTCCGGCCGTACCGCGCCGGTGAAGCGGGCGATGGCGAAGGGTGAGAGATCGATCCGGCTTGCGCCGCCGACAATCAGCTGAGTAAGTGACTCGGCGGCGGCGGGCGCGCACTGCAGACCGTGTCCGCTCCATCCAAAGGCATGGAAGAGCCCGGGGGTGGTGGCGCTCGGGCCGAGCACCGGAAGCATGTCGGGCAGATAGCCCTCGATGCCAGTCCAGATGCGGATGATGCTCTGCGGCAGCAGGCCCGGCGCGGCATTGAGCAGGCGCCGCATGTTGCGCAGCGTCTTGTCGGGCGGCACGCGCGAGCGCCGCGCGACGTCGTCGACCGGCACACGCGGATGTCCGGCGACGACGATGTTGCCGGCAAGGGTCTGGCGGAAGATGATGTGACCATCCACCGAATGCACGACCGGGTCGAGGAACTGCGGAACGGGCTCCGTGACCATCTGGATAGGGCCGGCGGAGAACATCGGCGCGTCTTCGCCGAAGCCGTTCGCGAACGGGCGCGCCCACATGCCGGCTGCGTTCACCACGATCGGCGATTCGATGCGGCGGTCGCGGTCGGTGCGGGTGAGGAAGGTTTCCCCCTTCCGCTCCACGGAGAGCACCTCTTCCTGCTCGAACAAAAGCGCGCCTGCGCGCGACGCCGCCCGAGCGACGGCCGGCGCGACCATGCGCGAATTCACCACGGCCGAGCGCGGATTGAACATGCCGCCAAGGTTCTCCGGCGTCAGGCACGGCCAGCGGCTGAGGACCTCGTCCCGGGAAAGTTTCTCGCAGAAATTCCCGTGCGCCGCTTCGATCGGCATCAGGGCGTCTATCTTGTCGAGGTGCGCCGGTGTCAGGGCCAGGAACAGATGACCCTTCTGCTCGAACTCGACACTCTCGCCAATATCGTCCTCGAACGCCTCCCACATCTCCTGCGCGCGCATGGAGAGCGGCATCTCGGTCGGGTTACGGCCCTGGAGCCGCAGGCTGCCTGGGCTCACGCCGGTCGACTGGCCGCCCGCGAAGCCGCGATCGAGCAGCACCACCGAGAGACCCTGACGGACCAGATACAGGGCGGTCAGAGTGCCGATCGAGCCGGCGCCGATGATGACGACATCCGTATGCATCTGGCTCATGCGAGTGGCTCCCCGGCCACCGCGCTGATCGGCAGCGGCTTGATCGGAGGCTGGGCGCGGAGGCGGTCGAGCGGCCGAGCCACCCCGTCCGCACCGGTCTCGGCGGCGACGAGTTCCGCCAGTGCCGAGCCGCAGAAGCGGCCCTGGCAGCGCCCCATGCCGCAGCGGGTCGCCGCCTTGGCGCGATTCGCCTCCTGCGGCCCGCCGTCGCTGCGCAGCCCGCGACGCACCTCACCGACGCTCACGCCCTCGCAGCGGCACAACATCACCTCGTCCGCCAAGCCGGCGACATGGGCGGCAGGCCAGGCGAAGGCATGGCCAAGTCCGTCCTGGAAGGTGAGTTGACGTGCCAGCGCGGCCCGGTCCGGCTCGGGGGAGGCCGGCGCTTCGAGGCCGAAATCGGCGAGGATCGACAGCGCAGCGAGGCGTCCCGAGTGGCCGGCCGCCTCGGCGCCGCCCATCTGCGCGACGTCGCCGGCGACATAGACGCCATGGCCGCAGCGACCGTCTCCGTCATGGTCTGGATACCATTGACGACGGAACGAGTCGTAGCGCAGCGCGCAGTCCGCCAGCTCCGCGAGCTGCATTTCGGGCCGCAGCCCGAAGCCATAGGCAACTGCGTCGCAGGCGACGGCATGCGCCTGTCCGCCGGCGCGGTAGCGGACCTCGGCGGCACGCCCCTCGCCGACAAATGCGTCGAGCGTCACGCCGCCGACGATGGGTACGCCGGCAAGGCGGAGCGCCGCCATATAGGAGAGGCCGTCCTTGAGGACGCCCGGCAGGGCGAGCAGGCGAGGGATCGCCTTCACCTTGGCCGCGATCGGCGTGGTGTCGAGCACCGCGGCGACCGCCCCGCCGGCCCGGTGATATTGCAGCGCCGCCAGATAGAGCAATGGCGAGGCGCCGCAGAAAACGACCTGCCGCCCGATCAGGCATCCCTGCTCCTTCAGCAGGATCTGCGCACCCCCAAGGGTATAGACGCCCGGCATCGTCCAGCCCTCGACCGGCAGGACACGGTCTGTCGCTCCCGTGGCGATCAGCAGCGCGTCATAGGAAAGGCTGTCGACCCCCCTCTCGCCGAGGGTCATCAGTTCGCCGCCGAAGACGTTCCACACCAGCGTGCGCGGCCGGTAATCGAGCTGTGGCAGCACATTGCTGCAGAGCGCCCGGAAGCGTTCGAGCCGCGCATGGCCGGCACCGAGCAGCCGCTTCATGTCGGTGGCGAGACCTGGATGCGGCTGGCGAAAGATCTGTCCGCCCGGCTGCTGTCCTTCGTCGATCAGGGTCACGCTTATGCCGGCGCGGCCGACCAGCAGGTCGGCGGCCGCGATGCCCGCAGGGCCGGCGCCGACGATCGCCACGCGCTTCACGGCAGGACCTCGGCCTCGGGAGAGCGGGTGAAGCATCGCATTCCCGGTTCGACCGGAGTGGTGCAGGCGCGTCCGCGTTGGGTAGGGCTGAGCCAGACCCAGCAGTCCTGGCACGCCCCCATCAGGCAGAAGCCGGCGCGGGGTTCGCCGGTGCGTTCATGCGTGCGGACCCGGCCGCCATGCTCCAGCAGGAGGCTGAGCAGGCTCTGCCCGCGGCGCGCCTTGAGACGACGTCCGTCGACCCACACGTCGCAGTCGGCGCCGGTGAGCGGAAAGACCCGGTGAAACTGCGCCCCTTCGTCCATGGCGGTCATCCTGTCCAGACTCACGCCGCCTGCGCCTCGAGGCGACGCCGCAGCGCGGTCATCTCCTTGTGGACCTCGTACAGGGCGCTCACCGGAAAGCCCTCGGCAAGCGTGGGGCTCACGCTGGCGAGGCAGTCGCGCACGGTGCCGGCGTAGCGCAGCCAGTTGCGCTCGTCGATGAACGCGCCGCTGCGGTGCTCGAAGGCCGCGTTCCAGGAAATGGCCGCCTCCGCGTCGATTCCCGAGGGGGGATCAATGGCCAGCACGCCGCCCCGCATTGCCGCGGGATAACCGCCCGGCAGTCCGTTGGGCCCGGGAACATGGCCGCGCCAGTCATGACCATGGGCCATGGCGAGCATCATGGGTACGCCGGCGGCACCCGACACGTCGATCACCGGTTCGCGGGTGAGCTGCACGTCGCGGAAGGTCGCGAAGACGTCCTCGACCTCGACGTCGTCGATCCACACGCGCGGCGCGGGCCCGCGCCGTTCCGGGGGCGACTGGCGCCACGGCGTTATCGTCTGGTAGTGCGCCAGCACCTTGACCTCTCGACCGGTCGCGGCGGGGCTGGTCGCGAACAGAGAGGACAGGATCGATACATTGCCGACCCCCGACGTCACGGGCAGGCCCAGCGCCTTGAGCACGCCGTTCGCGACGTCCGGATAGCAGCAATTGATGAAGTGGGAGCCCGGGGATGCCTCTGCCGTCGCCGAGGCCACCTTCGCGGAAAGGAAGGCCTGGAAGACCGTCGTCAGGCTAAGCCCGGCCTGTGCGATCAGCGAGGCCCAGCGATTGCCGGTGGCGGCGATGACGCTCGATGCCTGCGGCGATGCGGCCTGAACGATGACCTTCGGACGGTGGCGGGCGATGACCGTCGCGCCCGCATCTCCCTCGAGCAGGTCGGCGCGCTCGGCCAGAACGGTGGCGGGTGTCCCGAAGATGCCTGCGCGGGCATTTGCGGCAGCGGCGAGCCAGGCGAGGCGATCGGCGTTGCGGCCGGCGATCACGATGCGGGTCGGCTCGGTGGCGACGGCGACAAGGTCGAAAAGAATCCGGGCCGCGAAGGAGCCGGTGCCGAATATCAGTATTTCCGCTTCGCCCATCGATCCCTGTTCCCTGCCGTCCGTCCCGGCTCGCCTCGGCTGCTCTTCGGCCGTGGAGGCACTATCGGATGCAGTTCGGATCAGTTCAAGATATAATTCCCATATTTTAATATGAGATATTGCATTGTGATAATGATCTACCGATCAGCGCAATTGCGGCACTGGGCCGGCCCGTGACACGGATTGCGCCGTCGCGACCACCAGCGGCGCGAATTTGTCGACGGCCTCGTCCTTGTCATAGCGGATGCGGGAAACGCCGATGCTGACCGCTCCGGCGACGCGGCCGGTGCCCGAAAGGATCGCCGCGGCGAGCGAGATGTCGCCGATGTGGATCTCCTCATTGGCGAGGGAGAATGCCCGCTCGCGAGTGTGCCGGAGCTTCTCCTTGAGTGCCTCCATCTCCCACACCGTGTTGGGCGTGTAGGGGCGCCGGTCCGAACGCTCCAGGATGTCGATCGCTTCCTCGGGCGGGAGGGCCGCGAGCATGGCAATGCCCGGGGCGGTGCAGTAGGCCGGGCGACGGCTGCCGACGATGACGCCGGTATTGAGCATGTGCGGGCTGAGGAAACGGGCGATGAAGACGACATCGCAACCGTCGAGCACCGTGAGACTCACCGTCTCGGCGGTCACCTGGCTCAGATGGATCAGGTAGGGCAGCGAGCGCTCCACCAGGGCGCTGGAGCGTGTGTAGTGATAGCCGAGGTCAAGCGTCTTCGGCGTCAGCTCGTATTGCTTGGTGACCGGATCCTTCGAGAGGTAGCCGAGCGTCAGCAGCGTGTGGGTGAACCGCTGCGCGGCGCTCTTGTCGAGCCCGGTCGCTCCTGCGATCTGCGACAGGCTGAGCGCGCCATGGCCGGAATCGAAGGCGGAGAGAACGCGGAAAGCCTTCTCGACGGATCGGACCATCAACGGATCTTCGACGCCGCTCGCCTTCCCTTCGTCGCGCTTCTTCGTCGCCATGCCCATCCCCTTATTGACTTGTCACGATTGCTTAGTAACAATATACGACATGATGTATTGTATTGCAATACTCTGAGTTCACATAAAGCAGGAAAGTGGCCCGTGCACTTCGAGTTAGCCGCAGCGCCAGACCCAGCCGGTACCGATCTGCCCGGCGACGTCGACAGCTTTCTTGGCGACTTCCTGCGCCTCGCCGAGGCCGATCCAGACCGGCGTTTCGCCGTCTTCGAGGGGCGCGAGACGCGTTTCGGGGACCTTGAGCGGCAATCCGCCGCCTTCGCCGCCTGGTGCCGCCGACATGGATTTGGCGAGGGCAGCCGCATCGCCGCGATGATGGACACCCATCCGCGCTACTTCGCCTTGCTGCTCGGCATCGCGCGGATCGGCGCCGTATGGGTGCCGGTGAACACGCGCCAGCGGGGCGAGGGGCTGCGCTTCGTGCTCGAAAGCGCGCACGTCGACCTTATGGTGCTCGATCCTTCGCTGGTCACATGCGTCGACGAGGTCGCGCCACCCGACCTCGCGCGCCTCGTCTCCACTGCGGAGATGGGGGAAAGCCTCGACACCGTGCTGGCGGGGCCGATCGACGGCCCGATCGAGAATGCCGATGTCGCGGCCTCGGACCTGTTCGCGATCTGCTACACCTCCGGCACGACCGGGCGCCCGAAAGGCGTGCCGGTGACGCATGCCATGCTGCGCTTCGCCGCCGAGGGTGCGCTGCGGGTCGCCGATCTCGCCGATGACGACGTGCTGCTGATGTGGGAGCCGCTGCACCACATCGGCGGCGCTCAGCTCCTCGTCGTCCCGCTGCTGCGCCGGGTTCACCTCGCCATGCTGCCGCGGTTCAGCGCGCGAGGTTTCTGGGAGGCGGCGCGCACGGCCGGCGCGACCCATATTCACTATCTGGGCGGCGTTCTGCAGATCCTGCTCAAGCAGCCGCCCTCGGCGAAAGATCGCGAGCACGGCGTGCGTATCGCCTGGGGCGGAGGGTGCCCGGCGGACATTTGGCGCGCCTTCGAAGAACGCTACGGCGTCGTGATCCGCGAATGCTACGGCATGACCGAGACCTCGAGCATCGCGACCGTGAATGCCGAACGGGTGGTCGGCTCGATCGGCCGGGCACTTCCCTGGTTCGAGGTCGAACTGCACGATCCCCAGACCGGTGCGCCGGCCGAACGCGGGGAGATCGTCATCCGGCCGAAGCGGCGCGAGGCGATCTTTGCCGGCTACATAGACGAGCCGGAAGCGACCGCCCGGACGCTGCGCGACGGCGCGCTCCATACCGGCGATGCCGGCCAGTGGCTGCCGGGCGGCCATCTGCGTTTCCTCGGCCGGCAGACCGACAGCGTGCGGGTGAAGGGCGAGAACGTCTCGGCCTGGGAGGTCGAGCGCGTCGTCAGCGCCCATCCCGAAGTCGAGGACTGCGCCGTGATCGGCGTGGCCTCCGATGTCGGCGAGGCCGACATCAAGCTGTTCGTCCAGCTCCGCCAGCCGGGGACTCTCGAGCCCGGCGTGCTCTGGCAGTGGCTCGCGCCGCGGCTCGCGAGCTTTCAGATGCCCCGCTACATCGCCTTCCTGGACGTGTTTCCGCGTACCGCCAGCGAGCGGATCATGAAGCACCAGCTCGACCGCTCAGTGGACGACTGCTGGTCGGTTCCCGACCGGCATATTCACCCATGAAAAACAAGGCCTTCCAGCAACAGCAAGACAGGACAAGGGGAACCGGCATGACTTCCAAATTCGATGTGAAGACGCTTGAGCGCAGGAGCTTCGTCAAGCTTCTCGGTGGCGCCGCGCTCGCCGTACCGGCCGTCTGGTCGAGTGCGCGGGCGCAGGACAGGCAGATCGTCGTGCGCGACCCCGGCAACCCCTATTCGAAGGCCTTTTCCGAGACCCTGTACAAGCCGTTCGAGCAGGCCACCGGCATCAAGGTCGTCGGCGTGGTCGCCAGCATCGACCCGATGGCTCAGGTCAAGAGCATCGTCGATACCAAGAACTACATCTGGGATGGCATGATCCTCGGTGAGGCCGCAGCCGCGACGCTCGGGGAAAAGGGTTACCTCGAGGAGCACGGGCTGGAGGGGAAGGGCAATGTCGGCAAGCTGCCGGCCGAGTTCGTGACCCCCTACACGGTCGGCTCAAACGTCTCGGCCACCTCGGTCGTCTATCGCACCGATGTGCTTGGCGACAAGGGTCCCAAGAGCTGGGCCGATTTCTGGAATCCCGAGCAGTTCCCCGGGCGCCGCTCGCTGTTCAAATACGCACGCTACACGCTCGAGCAGGCGCTGCTGGCCGACGGCGTCGACCCGAAGAAGCTCTATCCGCTCGATCTCGACCGCGCGTTCAAGAGCCTCGACAAGATCAAGTCGAAGATCGACGTGTGGTGGACCGGAGGCGCGCAGGTCGTGCAGTTTCTCAGTAGCGGCGAGGTGGACATGATGGGCGCCTTCGTCGCCCGCGCACTCGCTGCCGCCGATGCCGGAACGCCGATTACCGTGGTGTGGGACAACTTCCTCTGGCAGGTGGACGCCTGGGCCATCCCCAAGGGGGCACCCAAGGCCGACCTGATGCGCGAGTTCATGCAGTTCAGCTGCACCGTCAAGCCGCAGGCGGAGATGACCAAGTTCATCCCGGCCGGCCCGGTGAATCTCGACGCCTACAAGTTCATCTCGACCGAGCGCGCGGCCCTGCTCACGACCTCGCCTGCAAACTTCCCGCGCGGCATACATCAGAACGTCAAGTACTGGTCGGAGTTCGGCCCCGAGGCGCAAAAGCGCTTCAACGCCTGGTTCATCCAGTGAACCCGATCCAGGAGACGGCGGGACGTCAGACGGTGGACGCGGCACGGAACCTGACCGGACGGGCTGTCAAGCTTCAGGTAGAGAAGCTGGCCAAGCACTACGGCGAGTTCACGGCGCTTTCCCCGTCGAGTCTCGACGTGCATCAGGGAGAGTTCCTGACGCTGCTCGGCCCCTCGGGGTCGGGCAAGACGACGCTGCTCATGATGGTGGCGGGGCTGGTCGTGCCCTCGGGCGGCGAAATCCGCATCGACGGGCGCGTAGCCACCTCCGTGCCGCCCTCGAAGCGCGACATCGGCATGGTGTTCCAGAACTATGCCCTTTTCCCCCACCTGACCGTCTTCGAGAATATCGCCTTCCCCCTGCGCATGCGTCGCGTGCCGGAAGCACAGATCCGCAAGGACGTGATGCGGGTGCTCGAGATGGTCGAGCTCCCGCATGTCGCAGAGCGGGTCCCGCGCGCGCTTTCGGGCGGTCAGCAGCAGCGGATCGCCCTCGCCCGCTGCATCGTCTATGCGCCGAGCATCATTCTGATGGACGAGCCGCTGGGCGCGCTCGACAAGCGGCTGCGCGACCAGCTGCAGATCGAGATCAAGAACCTGCACAAGTCGCTCGGCACCACGATTCTCTACGTGACGCATGACCAGCAGGAAACGCTGACCATGTCGGATCGCATCTGCCTGATGAATCATGGACGCATCGAGCAGGTGGGCACGCCGACCGACCTCTATTTCACGCCGAAGACGGAGTTCGGCGCCGCCTTTCTCGGCGAGAGCAACATTCTTCCGATTGCCGATGTGACGGCGTCGGACGGCGGCATTTCCTTCACGCTGCCCCTTGACGGCCATGTGCGGATGTCGGCGCCTCACAGCACCGTCGCGCCGGCCGACGCTGCCAAGATCATGCTTCGGCCGGAATGGCTGAGCGTGACGGTGGCCCCCCCGCAGGAAGCGTTCAACAGCGTGCGGGGAAAGGTTGCCGACATCATCTTCACCGGCGAGGTGACGCGCTACTTCGTCTCGACCGGCAGCGGCACGCCTCTCGCGGCCTCCCAGCTCACCCGCCCGGGAGACCGCGCGATCAATGTGGGCGACGACGTCTATATTTCATGGCCGCGCGAGCGCACCTATGTGCTCGCGCGGGAGGGAGCCGCGGCATGAGCGTCGTGGCCCCGCCCGATCATCCGTCATCCGGCGGCGGCTGGGCCCGGGCCCTGGCGGCGTTTGCGCGAAGGGCGCCGCTTCTGCCGGTGCTCATCTTCCTGGCGCTGCTCATGGTCTGGCCGGTCGCGCAGCTGCTCGGCCTCAGCTTCTTCAACGACCAGGGCCAGCTCACCTGGGGGCACTACAGCCAGCTCTTCTCCAGCCGCATCTATGTCGAGGTGCTCTGGATTACGGTGAGGCTCGCCTTCTTCACCACCGTCGTTGCGGTAATCGTCGCTTATCCGGTCGCCTTCGTCATCGCCAACAGCGAGAACAAGGTGCGCGCCTGGCTCTATTTCCTGGTGCTGATCCCGTTCTGGACGAGCTTCCTCGTGCGCGCCCTGGCCTGGATGGTTCTGCTCGGGCGCAATGGCACGATCAACAGCTGGGCACAGGCGCTCGGGCTCACCGACGCGCCGATGTCGCTGATCTACAATTTCGCCGGCGTCCTCATCGGCACCACCCACGCCCTGCTGCCGATGGCAATCATCATCATCGTCTCGGTGATGGAGAACATCGACCAGAATCTGTCCAAGGCGGCGATGACCATGGGCGGGGGACGCGGCACCGCGTTCTGGCGGGTGTTCTTCCCGCTCTCCCTGCCTGGCGTCACCTCGGCGGCGCTTCTCGTCTTCCTCAGCGCGCTCGGCTTCTTCATCACGCCGACGCTGCTCGGCGGCCGACGGGAGGTGGTGATCAGCCAACTGATCATCACCGAGATCCAGGAGATGCTGAACTGGCCGTTCGGCGGCGCGGTTTCCGTGCTGCTGCTCGGCTGCGCGCTGGTGATCTTCTGGCTCTATGACCGTCTCGCTGGCTTCTCGGCGCTGGGGGCGGCGGCGCAGGCGCGGGTGGCGGCGGAGCCGTCCCGTCTGTCACGCGTGTTCGCCCGGTTGAGCATAGCCCTGCTGGGTGTGCTGGGGCGCATCACGGACCGCCTGCTCGCGCTGGCGGGCGCCGACAGCCGTCCGCTGGAAGACAGCCGAACCGGAGGACGCAGCGCCTCGCTCGCGTGGAAGGTCGCCGCAGGCAGCGTGCTGTTCTTCGCCTGCGCCCCGATCTTCATCATGATCCCGGTGTCCTTCACCCAGAAGGCGGTGATGGAGTGGCCACCGTCCGGCTTCACCTTCGAATGGTACAGGATGTACCTCCAGTCGCCGCAGTGGATCTCGGCGACGGTAACCTCCTTCACCGTGGCCTTCGCCGCTTCTCTGCTGACCATGGCGCTGGCGGTGCCGGCGGCTTTCGTGCTCATCCGCCAGACCGTGGTCGGCCGCAGCGCCATCATGGCACTGCTGCTGTCGCCGATGGTCGTGCCGCGCATCATCATCGCCATCGCACTGTTCTATGTCTATTCCGGCATCGGCCTCGTAGGCACCACCGTCGGGCTCGTGCTCGGGCACGCCGTGCTGTCGATTCCCTATGCCCTGATGGGCGTGATGACGGTGCTGCGCAATTATGACGAGCGGCTCGACCAGGCGGCGCAGATCCTCGGTGCCGGAAAGACGCAGACCTTCGTGCGGATCACACTGCCGCTGATCCGTTTCGGCGTGCTGTCGGCTTTCCTGCTCGCCTTCATCACCTCCTTCGACGACCTCACGGTCTCGCTCTTCATCACCGGCGGCCTCAGTACCACCCTGCCCAAGCAGATGTGGGAGGACGCGACGTTGCAGGTCAGCCCGGTCCTCGCGGCGGTCTCCACCCTGATCATCGTTTTCATGCTGGTGGTCCTGGCCCTGCTCGAATGGCTGCGGCGGCGAGGCGAGGCCTCGCTCAAGGCCCAGGCCGGCCAATCTCAATAACGGAGTTTCCCGATGGAAACCGAAGATGTCGCTGCCAGCGTGGTAGCTGAACGCAAGGGTACGGTGCTGGTCATCCGGCTCGACAAGCCGGAGCGCCTGAATGCGTGGAACGCGCCGATGCGTGCCCGGCTGCTGTCGCTGATCCTCTCGGCCGGCACGGACGAGACGACCAGCGCCATCGTGCTCACCGGCACGGGCGAGCGCGCCTTCTGCGCCGGGCAGGACCTCAATGAAGGCAAGACCTTCGATGGCGCCCGCTCGGAAATGTGGATCGAGGAATGGCGCCACCTCTACAACGCCATCCGCCGCTTCGAGAAACCCTTCGTCATCGCGCTCAACGGTCTGGCCGCCGGTTCCGCGTTCCAGCTCGCGCTGCTCGGCGACATCCGCATCGGCCATGACGCGGTGAAGATGGGTCAGCCGGAGATCAATTCCGGGCTCGTCAGCGCCACGGGCTTCTGGATCATCCGCGAGATGCTCGGCCTATCTCGCGCCACCGAGCTCGTTCTCACCGGGCGTATGATGGAAGCACGCGAATGCGCCGATATCGGCCTCATCCACCAGCTCGTGCCGCGCGAAGAGGTGCTGCCCCGCGCGCTCGCCGTCGCCGAGGAGCTGGCGGCCAAGCCGCGCACCGCCTTCCGGCTCAACAAGCAGCGCATCTGCGCCGCCACGCAGGTCGTGTTCGACGAGACCTTCGAGGCGGCGCGCCAGCTTCATCGACAGGCCTTCGAGGCGGGCGAGCCGCAGAAGGTCATGGAACGCTTTCTCAGCAAGGCCGGGCGTACCGGCGCGTAAAGGACGTGAACGAGAATGACATCGACCGAGGCGATCAAGGGAAATTCGGGGGCGAATGTCGATGCACCGCTCACCGACGATCGTTTTCTCTATTCGACTGAAGGCGGGATCGCGACGATCACGATCAATCGTCCGGGCAAGCTGAACGCGCTTCTGCCGGACATGATCCTGGAGTTCAGCGATCTTCTGGAGCGGGCGCGGCGCGACAACGCGGTGCGCTGCGTGGTGCTGCGCGGGGAGGGGCGGGCCTTCTGCGCCGGCGATGACCTGAACCCGGAGGACCGCTTCAAATACGGCCCGCCGGACATGCACACCCGGCTCAAGATGGGCTACCCGCGCCTCGTCAACGACATTCTTCAGATGCGCAAGCCGGTGATCGCGATGCTGCGCGGCTACGCCGTCGGCGCGGGCTTCGACATCGCGCTGGCCTGCGACTTCCGCATCGCGGCGCCCGACCTGAAGATGGCGGCGATCTTCGTGAAGCGCGGGCTCGGCGGGGGCTGCTCCTACCTGCTGCCGCGCTATGTCGGCTTCGGCAAGGCGACCGAGCTTCTGCTGCTCGGCGAGATGATCGATGCGCCCCAGGCCGACCGGCTCGGTCTCCTGACGAAGATCGTGCCGGATGACCAGCTGGAGGCGGAGACCTATGCGCTTGCCGGCCGCCTTGCCAAGGCGGCGACTCAGGCCATCGGCGCCATCAAGAACGCCCGCAACCAGGGCCTGGGATGCGACCCCGTCAAGGGTCTCGAATGGCAGATCCTCTGCAATGTCGACCTGATGTTCCACCTCGACGCCCGCGAGGGGCCGCGCGCCTATGTCGAGCGCCGCGAGCCGAACTTCACCGGCGAGTGGATCGACCTGCAATACGACGCCTTCGACCCGAACTACAAGTGAAGCCCGATGATCCGTCTGCTCGAGTTTGAAGGCAAGGAACTGCTGAAGAAGAACGGCTTCGCCGTCCCGCCCGGCGCGCTCCATGGCGTCGGTGCGCCGGTGGGCGCCGGGCCGTGGGTGGTCAAGGCGCAGGTGCTTACCGGCGGACGCGGCAAGGCCGGCGGCATCCGCTTCGCCGATACGCCGGACCAGATCGAGGCCCATGCGGCGGCGATCGCCGGGCTCACCATCAATGGTCTTCGCGTGCAGGAGATCTATGTCGAGCAGCGCGTCGAGGTGCAGCGGGAGTTCTATCTCGCGGCGATGGTCGACCGCGATCGCGGCAGGCCGGTGATCCTCGCCTGTGCCGAGGGAGGCATGGACATCGAATCCGTGCCTCGCGACAAGATAGTCGAATGCACCGTCGATCCGCTGGTGGGCCTGCGCGACTACACGGTGAACGCGGTCGTGCGTGGACTGGGCGCGGACGCATCTCTCGCTCCCGCGCTCGCGGCCGCCGTGCGCCGGCTCTATGCGACGCTGGTGGCCGAGGATGCCGAGCTCGTCGAGATCAACCCGCTGATCGTCGACGGTGCGGGCAATGTGGTCGCGGCGGACGCGAAGGTGATCCTCGACGAGGACGCGGCCTTCCGCCATCGGGATCGCAAGGCGGTGCCGGACGGCACGCCGTTCGAGATGCAGGCGCGCGAGTTGGAGGTCATCGGCATCGAGCTCGACGGCGACATCGCCGCGATGATGAACGGCGCCGGCATGACCATGGCGACGCTCGACCAGATCACCGCCATGGGCGGCTCGGTGCGCGGCCTTGTCGAGCTCCACGGCGTGATGTGGCGTGGTGCGGAGCACATCGCCAAGGTCATCGACCTCATGCGAACGCTGAAGCCCAGGGTTCTGCTGTTCAACGTCTATTTCCAGTTCCGCAGCCTCGACACGATCGCCGAGGGCATCGCGCTCGCGATCGGGCAGGCCGGTGGCGACATGCCGCCCGTGGTGGTGCGCATGCGCGGCGTGCGCGAACCCGAAGCCCGCGCGATCCTCGAAAAGGTGGACTGCTTCGTCACCGATGATTTCGCGACCGCCTGCGAGAAGGCGATCGCGCTCAGCAAGGCCGCGAAGGAAAACTGAGCATGTCCATCCTGCTCTCCGAGAAGTCCCGCATCCTCATCCAGGGCATCACCGGGGCCACCGGCCGCGCCTATGCCGAGCGGATGATCGCCAACGGCACACCGCTCGTCGGCGGCATCACACCCGGAAAGGCCGGCCAGACGGTGGCCGGCGTGCCGGTGTTCGACACCGCTGCCGCCGCCGTCGCGGCGACCGGCGCGGACTGCGTGCTCAGTTCGGTGCGCAATTCCGCCGCCCTCGACGCCGTCTGTGAAGTCGTCGAGGCGGGGGCAAGGCTCATCGTGCTCTATACCGAGAACGTGCCGGTGCACGACGCGATGAAGATGGTGGCCTATGCCCGCGCGAAGGGCTGCTTCCTGATGGGCCCGAATTCGGCAGGCATCATCTCGCCCGGCAAGGCCAACCTTGCGGACATCACCGACAGCCGCACCCGGCCTGGCCGCATCGGCATCGTCTCGAAGAGCGGCACGCTCACCTATGAGGTAATGGACAGCCTGCACGCCTTCGGATTCGGCGAGAGCAGCGTCGCCTGCCTCGGCGGCGACCCGGTGGTCGGCACCACCTATGCCGACATCCTGCCGCTCTACGACGCCGATCCGGACACGGACGCCATCGTACTGGTCGGCGAGCCGGGCGGCAGCATGGAGTATCGCGCCGCCGAGATCGTTCGCACGCTGGGCAAGCCGGTCTTCGCCTACATCACCGGCCAGTACGCACCGGCCGAGAAGCGCATGGGCCATGCCGGCGCCGTGAGCGGTGCCGGAGACACCACGGCGATGGCCAAGATGAAGGCGCTCGCCGATGCCGGCGCCATCGTCGTGCCGGTGGTCACGGCCGTCGGCGAGACGGTTGCCCGGCATCTCGCAGAAGCCGCGTGAGGGCGAAGATGGACGATCGTTTTCTCTACTCGACTGAAGGCGGGATCGCGACGATCACGATCAACCGTCCGGGCAAGCTGAACGCGCTTCTGCCGGACATGATCCTTGAGTTCAGCGACCTTCTGGAGCGGGCGCGGCGCGACAACGCGGTGCGCTGCGTGGTGCTGCGCGGGGAGGGGCGGGCCTTCTGCGCCGGCGACGACCTGAACCCGGAGGACCGCTTCAAATACGGCCCGCCGGACATGCATACCCGGCTCAAGATGGGCTACCCGCGCCTCGTCAACGACATTCTTCAGATGCGCAAGCCGGTGATCGCGATGCTGCGTGGCTACGCCGTCGGCGCGGGCTTCGACATCGCGCTGGCCTGCGACTTCCGCATCGCGGCGCCCGACCTGAAGATGGCGGCGATCTTCGTGAAGCGGGGGCTCGGCGGGGGCTGCTCCTACCTGCTGCCGCGCTATGTCGGCTTCGGCAAGGCGACCGAGCTTCTGCTGCTCGGCGAGATGATCGATGCGCCCCAGGCCGACCGGCTCGGTCTCCTGACGAAGATCGTGCCGGATGACCAGCTGGAGGCGGAGACCTATGCGCTTGCCGGCCGCCTTGCCAAGGCGGCGACTCAGGCCATCGGCGCCATCAAGAACGCCCGCAACCAGGGCCTGGGATGCGA
>NZ_JANTHZ010000022.1 GCF_024752355.1 Ancylobacter mangrovi | reverse complement strand
GGCGCGCCGTTCGCGTCGCCCTCCATGGTGATGGTGGGTACGCCTATGGAAGGGAAGGTCGCGAGCCTTGCCTCGATGTCGTTGTACCTAGTCTCTCCGGGGGCGAGGCCGAGCCGCCAGCGATAGTTGTCGATGACGATGGCGACATGGTCCGGGTTGTCGAGAGCCGCCGCCGAGCGATCGAAGGTGGCGTCGTCGTAGGCCCATTTCGGCGAGGCCTGCGTCCAGATCTGCCGTGCGAAGTCGCGCATGTACTGCCGATAGCCGGCCTCCCCGCGAGCGGTGGCGAAATAATACTGGTACCACCACTGCAGCTCCGCCTTGGGCGGCAGCGGCTTGCGGTTCTGCTCCTGGCTGCCGATGAGGTAGCCACTGACCGACACCATGCCCTTGAAACGCTGCGGCCAGAGCGCGGCCATGATGTTGACGGTGCGCGCGCCCCAGTCGAAGCCGCCGAGGATAGCCGTCTCCACTTTCAGGGCATCGAGGAAATCCATCGCATCCACGGCGAACGCGGCCTGCTGGCCGTTGCGTGCTGTCGTCCCGGAGATGAAGCGAGTGGTGCCGTAGCCCCTGAGATAGGGAACGAGCACGCGATAGCCGGCCGCGGCAAGCTGAGGCGCCACGTCCACATAGGCGTGGATGTCATAGGGCCAGCCGTGCAGCAGCAGGACGACGGGCCCGTCGGCCGGGCCGGCCTCGGCATAGCCCACATCGAGCGATCCGGCGCGCACCGTCTTCA
>NZ_JANTHZ010000021.1 GCF_024752355.1 Ancylobacter mangrovi | reverse complement strand
AAGCGAGGACGAAACGATGGCGAAGGTTGGATTTGTAGGTCTCGGGATCATGGGCGCGCCGATGGCGGGTCACCTGATCGACGCGGGCCACACGCTTTATCTGTACGACATCAAGCCGGTCCCGGCGGACCTGACGGGCAAGGGCGGCATCGCCTGCGCCAACGGGACCGAGGTGGCGTCGAACGCCGACATCATCATCATCATGGTGCCCGACACCCCGCATGTGGGGGCGGCGCTGTTCGGCGAGGGCGGCATCGCCGCCGGCCTGTCGGCGGGCAAGATCGTGGTCGACATGTCGTCGATCGCCCCGGTCGAGACCAAGGAATACGCGAAGAAGGTCAACGCGCTCGGCTGCGACTATCTGGACGCGCCGGTGTCGGGCGGCGAGGTCGGGGCCAAGGCGGCCTCGCTGACCATCATGGTCGGCGGTCCGGACAAGGCGTTCGAGACGGTGAAGCCGCTGTTCGAGAAGATGGGCAAGAACATCACGCTGGTGGGCGGCAACGGCGACGGTCAGACCACCAAGGTGGCGAACCAGATCATCGTGGCGCTGACCATCCAGGCGGTGGGCGAGGCGCTGCTATTCGCCTCCAAGGCGGGGGCGGACCCGGCCAAGGTGCGCCAGGCGCTGATGGGGGGCTTCGCCAATTCGCGGATCCTCGAGGTGCATGGCGAGCGGATGGTGAAGCGGACCTTCGACCCCGGTTTCCGGATCGAGCTGCACCAGAAGGACCTGAACCTGGCGCTGAACGGGGCGCGCCAGCTGCAGATGGCGCTTCCCGCGACCGCGGTGGCGCAGCAGCTGTTCTCGGCCTGTGCGGCCAATGGCGGGGCGGCGTGGGACCACTCGGCGCTGGTCAAGGCGCTGGAGATGATGGCCAACCACACCGTCATGCCCGACGCCTGA
>NZ_JANTHZ010000001.1 GCF_024752355.1 Ancylobacter mangrovi | reverse complement strand
CAGGTTCAGCTCCGAGCCGAACAGCCAGCGCGCGTCATATTCGCGAAACCCCGTCGGCTTCACCAGAGGCACCGTCTCATACGCATAGGTGTTCGGAACAAGTGACGCCGAGGGCTTCGGGAACATGGGAAACTTACCTCTTGGTTGCACAAAACAGGCTTCGCGGCGCAGCCGGCTCGGAACCCGCCGGGCCGCCCGCCTCGGTATTCAGGCACGTCACGGCCTCCAATAGGCCGGATCGGCGATGGCGGAAACGTCCTCAAGTGGGGTATCGGCGGGGCGCTTGTGGATGTTGGTGTAGTCCTCGCACAGCGTCATGACCCAGCGCCGACGCTCGCCGGTCTGCGGGTCGACGATGATCCGCGCATAGAGGTCGTCCGACCCCGGCGCATCGGTGAAGCGGGTGCGCGGGGAGATGTCGAAGGTGCCGCCGGCCGGCGGGCCGCAGCGCCCGCGCTTCTTGAGCTCGCGGGCGAGTTCGACCGCCGGGCGGTGGCTGCGCGGGTGGACCCAGTCGTCGCGCGCCCATTTCTCCCAGCGCGAGAGGCCGAAGGCGCGGGTCCAGTAGGTCTGCTCCATCTGCATGGTCGCGCCGGGGGATAGCCCGTCGCGGCTCGCCTGGGCGAAATGGCCGGAGACGATCGACACCATCTCCCGCCCCGAGGTGAAACGCATCGGCGTGACCAGCCAGGTGGTCAGCGCCTGGCGGTAGCGGGTCGGGCAGGCGGCGGGGAGCGACGAGGCGGCGCCGGTGGCGAGTCGGCTGCGGAACACGCCATAGCCGCTCTGGCCGGCCGCCGGCACCTCGGTGGGCGCGATCACCCAGCCGCGGAAGAACCGCCGGGAGGAGGTATCGCCGTCGCGGCACAGCGGCGTCTGGTAGATGGACAGCGCCACAGGGCTGTAGCTGCCCATGATGAAGCCGTAGCCCTTGTCGTACCACTGAATCGAGGCGCCGCCCTCGCCGGCGCCATCCTCGTCCGCCCGCGCGTCGCGGCTGCCGCTGCAGGGGCCCGGCGGCACCGGCCTGTTGGAGGAGACGATGCGCGTCTGCCCGTTCCGCTCGACCGGCCGGTTGATCCGGATGATCGAGCCGCCGTCATAGGTGCAGCCCCGGCCCGGATTGAGGAAGTTGCGCAGCTCGTAGGGCGGCGTCTCCCCCACGCGGATGTCGCGCTCGCGCGTGCAGCCCGCATCGCCCGGCACGAGGTTCGCGACGATGCGGTCGGACGCGTCGACGCAGACATCCATGATCATGAAGTCGCCGACCGAACCCGGCTCCGCCGCCCGCGCCGGCACGGGCGCGAGAACGGCGAGGGGGAAGGCGGCCGCGAGGGCCGCGAGGCCGCCGGCCATGATCGGTCTCATGGCCGGCCTCCTTTGCTGACGCCACCCGCTAGTCGCTGGTGGAGACCACCGCGTTGGAGCGCACCAGCGTGCTGATGGTCTGCGCCATGCGCAGGAACTTGGTGAACTCGGCACCCGGCGCATTGGCGACGTAGACGATGTCGCCGACACGGATCGGGAAGGCGCGGGCGACGAAGTAGCCCGACGGGTCCTTGAGGTTCAGCCGGTAGATGACCGGCACCACCGTGTTGCCGTTGAGATAGGGCGACTGCGGATCGATCTGGCGCACCACCGCCGCCTGCTCGTAGCGGAAGATGAACACCCCGCTCGGATCGGCCAGGCTGTCGATCAGGCCACCCGACACACCCATCGCCTCCGCGACCGTGAAGTCGTCGCGGTCGATCGGCATCTCGCCCGCACTCTTCACGGCGCCGAGGGCGGTGAAGGTCTGCGGCCGGCGGAAGACGTAGACCGTGTCTCCCGGGCGCATGAAGATGTTCTCGTCGGGCCGTGCGAGGACGGAGGAGAGCTGCATCGTCGTGCTGCGCTTGCCGCGCGTCACGCGCACGAAGGTCTCGTGCGGCGGGGCCTTGATGCCGCCGGCCTGCGCGATCACCTCGAGCAGCCGGTCGCCCTTGACGTTGAGGTTCACCCGGCCGGCGCCGGTCAGGTCGCCGACCACCACCACCGAGGCGGAGGTCCGCTGCGGCAGGGTGACGAGCACCTGCGGCTCGATCGCCTTGCCGGTCAGTCCCTGCTCGATGGTCTTGGCGATCTGGCTGGGGCGCTTGCCGACCACCGAGATCTCGCCGACATAGGGCACCTTGATGTGGCCGTCGCGGTCCACCGTCTGCCCGGGAAGGGTCTCGCTGCTCGATCCCGAGTCGCTGCTGGAGCCGCTGCCGAACAGCCCGTCGCGGCTCGCCTCCCAGATCGAGACCGAGACGACGTCGCCGATGCTGACCGTGGTCTCCGGCGCGAGGCGGCCGGCACCGAAGCTGCGCGCGAGGCTCGGCGAACGCCACAGGCTCATCGCCTGAATCGCGTTCGCGTCGACGTCGACGATCTCGTAGTCGGCGGGCTCGCTCTGGGGAGGCGACATCACTTCCTGGGTGGTCGGACCCGACCCAGGAAAGAAGACACAACCACCGAGCACCATACACAACGCGGCGAGCCCGGCGAGGCTGGCCTTCGGACCACGCATAATCAAGCCGCCCGATCCCTGTTATTCTCGAATAGGTCATGTAAACCGGATCGAGGTTCGTATCCACACCGCGATGACAGACGGCAGATTAAGCTCGCCCCCTGTGCCCGGAGCGCAACAGACGCGCCCGGCAAGAGGGTAAATCTTGTAAATACTTCGAAAGTTGCTCAACCGTCGCGCGAATCGACGGTATCCGATACCGGCCGGGTCGCGGCCGGTATCGAAGTACGCTGACATCACTCGGCCGGGGCGGGCGCAGCGGCCGGCGTCTGCCGCGCGAAGAAGTTCCGCTCCGCCTTCAGCGCGCGGCGGGCGGCCTGGATGCACTCCTTGCGCTTCTGGATGGTCAGCTCCTTCCAGGCCGCCTGGTCGAACTCGACGAGGCGGCGGGCCACGAAACGCTCGAGCTGGCGGCTGATTTCGGGAAGTTCGTTCATGTCGGCTCCTTCAGGTTGGATCGGGACCTCCCGATCGAAAGTGATGGAAGGCAACTTCAGGCCAGGGGCCCGAAGGGTTCGTCGACGAGGCGTTCTTCCTCGTCTTGCTCTTCGTCCCGCCCGTCGTCGCTCTCCGGCGCCGCGCTGGTGTCGAGGGCGCGAAACAGGCGTATGGCGTCGCCGATGCGCTCGAACATCTGCAGCCGGCCGTCGTGCAGCACGGCGCCGACATCCGCAAACCTACGAAGCATCTGTGGGGATCGTGTGGTGAAAAGCAGCGTCGCGTGTGACCGGCGCTGCTGCACCAACTCGGCGCAGCGTTCGCGGAACTCGCCGGCGCCGCCATACAGCGCCTCGTCGGCGATGAAGATGTCGAAGGGCAGGGCGTAGGAGGCGGCGAACAGGAAGCGCGAGCGCCGCTCGCGCGTATAGCTCGACAGCGGCTGGTCGATCGCCTCGCCCATCTCCGCGAAGCGGGTGACGAACTGGGCGGCGGCGTCGCCGTCGAAGCCGTTGACGCGGGCGACGAAGTGCAGGTTCTCGCGGCCGGTCAGCGAGGCGTGATAGGCCTGCGTGTTGGCGACCGGCGGGGAGATCGAGCCGTTGCGGCGGATCTTGCCGTGGTCGGGCAGCGTCGAGCCGCCGATCAGCTTGATCAGCGTCGACTTGCCGACGCTGCGCGCCCCGAGGATGCCGACCGAGACCCCCTGCTGGAACACCGCGTCGAGATGCTCGAAGACGCGCTTCGAGCCGTGCGACGCACGGTAGGTCTTGGCGACGTCCGACAGCTGCACCGCCATCATATCAGCCTCGCCCGGAACACGCGCTCGGCCGCCAGCCCGAGAAGCAGGCAGATGACGGCGCATTGGATGAGGTAGCCCTTGTCCAGGGTGAGCGTCGGATAGGTCAGGTAGAAGCCGGAGCGGAACCATTCCAGCCCGTGCAGCAGCGGGTTCCAGCTCAGGACGTAGCGGATCGGCGGCGGCATGAAGTCCGGCACGAAGAAGACGCCGGAAAGGAAGATCAGCGAGCGCGACAGCACCCCGTAGATCAACGCCCAGAGCCGGAAGAAGGCGCCGATGACGCCGTTGATCAGGCCGACGCCGATGGCGAGCAGCGCGGTCGCCGCGAAGCCCTCGATCGCCAGCATCGGGCGGATCGGCAGCGCTTCCTTCACCCCGGTCGCGTAGATGAAGGTGAACAGCATTATGGCCACGATCAGCAGCGTCGCCGTCTCCAGCAGCGCGCGCGCCAGCATGATGTCGAGTGGCTGGACCAGGGCGAGCGCGCGCACGAGGCCGCTGGCCCGGATCGCCCCCGTGGTGCGCCCGGAGACATGGGTGAACAGGAAGAAGGGCAGGATGCCGGTGCCGAGGAACAGCAGCAGGCTAGTGCCGAAATCCGGCCGCCGGCCGATGATGGTGAAGATGCCCATCATCATGGTGAGCTGCAGGATCGGTTCCAGCAGCGCCAGCAGGTAGCTGAGGCGCGAATGCACGGAGCGCAGCCGCATCTCGCGCAGCATCAGCGCAATGACGACGCGCCCCTGCGTGCGCAGCCCTTCCGCGAGCCGGACGGGGCCGAAGCCCCGGCGCGGCGCGTCGTCGAATGGCGGAGTTAGACTCATCGCCGCGCTTGCCTCCGCTCAGGCCACGTGGTCGCGGATGGAGAAGAAGACCATGACGCTGATGAACCACAGCGCGCCGGCGGCGAGGAAGACGATCAGGATCGAGACCAGGCGCTGGGGATATTCACTCGCCTGCGCCACCGCCGGCTGCACATAGGTGGCGACATAGGTCTGCTGGGTGGCTGCCTCCGAACGCGCGAGCTCGAGCGCGGAGAGGGTGGTGTCGTAATATTTCTCCGCGAACTGCCGGCTGAGGTCGAGGTCCTCATATTTCGACAGCACGTCCGACAGAACCGGCTGCGAGCCCGCCACGCCTGTCGTCGCGTCCGTGGTGGTGGCGCCGGCCGTCGCGGCGTCGTGTGCGCCCTTGCCGATCTCGCGCTCGACCGAGGCGATCTGCTTGTTGGTGGCGGCGATCCGGCTCTCCAGCACCTTCACGGTCGGGGCGTCGGGGTCCATGTAGGTACGCAGCGAGGCGAGCTGCGACTGCTGGTCGGCGAGCTCCCCGCGCAGCTTCATGGCGAGGTCGAGCGTGCCGCCGGCGGTGCGCGCGGCATCGGGCGTCTGCTCGATATTGCGGAACTGGCGCAGGGCCGCCCGCGCGCCGCGCAGCCGTTCCTCGGCGCGGTTGACGTCCGCCTGCGCGAACCTAACCGCGTCCTCGCGGGCCCGCGAGGAGATGTCGTTGACCAGCTTCTCGCTCTGCTTCACCAGCGTCGAGGCGATCGTATACGCATCCTCCGGCGTAAAGGCGCGCACGCGCACCAGGGTGAGGCCGGTAGCGAGGTCGAACGAGGCGTCGATCATCGACTGCCAGTAGCTGACGAGGTTCTCCATCGTGTCCGCGCCCCGCAGCCGCGAGAGCGGATCGGTGCCCGCGTGCGAGTACATCGCGCGCAGGTCGACCGTCTTGAGCAGGTCCTGCACCGCCTGGCGGCTGGAGAGATAGTCGACCACCAGGAAGCTGTCGGTGAAGATGCCCGAGCGCGCCGCTGCGCCGAGCGCGGTGCTGGCCGCGGTGGTGCCGGCGGGCGCGAAGTCCTGGGTGCGCACGGCGAAGCGGAATTCCGACTGGTACTGGTTGGAGACGAAGATGCCGTAATAGAGCCCGGCCGCGAGGGTCGGCACCGCCACCATCAGCAGGAACGAGGCCCACAGCCCGACCGAGCGGCGCTTGTGCGCCTTGCGCGGCAGGTCGGCGACCAGATCGGCGATGTCGATGCCGGGCAGGCGGAAGCCTTCGCGCTTGACGACGGGGCGCGTCGGCTTGGCGCGCGCCACGGGCGTGCGCGCCTCCTCCTCGGCGCCGCCGGGGATCTCGCGCGGCACGGGTCGAAGCGGCTTGTTCCGGGTCGGCGCCACGGGCTTCATCTTCTCCGCCGTCTTCTCGTCGACCGGCTCGGCCTTCGGCATGTCAATAAACGGGTGCAGCTTGTTCATGTGATGCCGCTTCCCTCAATCCGCTGTCGCGTGGTGATATGGGTGTCCAATAGTATAATATCTCTTAACATGCGAGATATATTTTATATATTCTTTCTCGGGACGGGTGATATTCGCAGTTTTGCCCTTAAAATACCTGGAATGGCGTCTTATTGTGCTTTCCAATGACGTATTCCGGGCAGGGGAATGAGAGACGAAATGGGTTGGACGCTCGCCACGCTGCTCATCGGCGCCACCGTCACCGTGATCGGCGCGCGAGGGCTGGACCGGCTGGCGGTACCCGCGCGCGAGCGCGGCGGCCGCGTGCCGGGCGAGGCGCGGCTCATGGGAGCGGCGATCGCGCTCTGGCTGTGGCTGCTCTGGTTCGGCCTGTCGGCGCGCCCGTTCTTCGCCGCCGTCGCGGCGCTGGTCACGCTCGGCACCTTCGTGCTGGTCTCGCGCGTGAAATACGACTATCTGCGCGAGCCGCTGGTGTTCAGCGATCTCGGCTTCCTTCCGCTGCTGCTGCGCCATCCCGCGCTGTTCTATGTCGGCCGCCGCACCGCGCTCGGCCTCGGCCTCGTCGCGCTGCTGCTGGCGGGCGCGATCTTCGTCTGGACCGCGATCGAGCCGCGCGCGGAAGGCAGCGTCGCGCAGGGCGCCGCGCTGGTGCTCGCCCTGCTGGTGGTGCCGGTCTTCATCGCCCGCGCCGGCGCCCTGGCCGGCCGGCTGCCTGCGCTCGCGGCCGAGCTTCTCGGAAGCTCCGCCAACGCGTTCGTGGCGAGGCTCGGCCTCTCCGTCTCGCTGGCGGCAGGCTTCGCCCTGTGGCGCCGCGACGGCGGGAGGGAGAGCAGTGAGAGCGCCGCCGAACTCGGGGGCACGCGCTACCGGGCGGTCATCATCGTGCAGTCGGAATCCTTCGCCGACCTGCGGCGCAACGGCCTCGCGCTGGAACTGCCCCATCTCGACCGGCTGCGCCGGCGGGCTCTGGCGCATGGCCGCCTCGCTGTCTCCTGCTTCGGCGCCTACACGCACCGCACCGAGGTGGAGATGCTGACCGGCATCGCCTTCGCCGAACAGGGCATGGACCGCTTCGATCCCTATATGCGCCCGGACCGGCTGGCCGGCGCGTCGCTGGCGAGCGGGCTCGACCTCGCGGGCTGGCGCACCGTCTTCCTGCACCCGCACGATGCGCGCTTCTTCCGGCGCGATGCCGCGATCCCGCGGCTCGGCTTCTCCCGCTTCGTCGACGAGGCCGAGTTCGTGCCAAGCGACCGCTTCGGCCCCTATATCGGCGACCGGGCGGTCGGCGAGCGCATCATCGCCGAGCTCCAGTCCGCGGGCGAGGCCGGCGAACGGCTGTTCCTGATGGCCGTCACCATGGAGGCGCATGATCCCTACGGGCCGGGCCGGCTGGCGGACATCGCCGATCCGGTGGAGCAGTATGTGCGCCACGCCGCCAATGCCGATGCCCTGCTCGGCCGGCTGGTGGCGGCGCTGGATGCGCTGACCGATCGCTCGCTGCTGGTGTTCTACGGCGATCATGCGCCGATCCTTCCAGGATATGAGGAGCTGGCCGAGGATTCCGCCACCGACCACCTCGTGCTCGAATGCGGCTGGGCGGCGACGAGGGAGAGCGCGCGCCCGGCATCGGCGAGCTCGCCGGCGGCGATCAATTCCTTGCTCCGCTCGAAGCTGATGGCCGGCTGCCACGACGGGGAGGGCGCGCGCACCTCGCCGGCGGGCGCGGCGACGGCGTCGATAATCCCGTCGATGATGGAGAAATGATCCTTCCAGCGCGGCACGCGGGTCTGCGCCAGCAGCCGGAGCTGGCTGTCGCGCGCCGCTGAATCCGGGCGCGCATAGTCCTCGATCACCCGCGCCCAGCCGAGGCCGTCGATCGGGTCGAGATAGCAGGGCGCCTCGCCGGCGATGTCGCGGAACGCCTGCAGGTCGGAGCAGATCACCGGCACCCGCAGCGCCATCGCCTCGAACAGCGGCAGGCCGTAGCCCTCGGCGAAGGAGGGGAACAGCACACCGCGCGCCTGCTTCATCAGCCGGCGCAGATGCGCGTCCGGCAGCCGGTTGCACTCCAGCACATGGCCGCCGAGGTTGCGGCAGCGCTCGATGATGTCGATGACGTTCTCGTTCTCCCAGCCGCGGCGGCCGACGATGATGAGCTTCGGCGCCTTGGGGCCGAGCTTCTCCACCAGCACCCGCCAGGCATGGAGCAGCACGAGGTGGTTCTTGCGCGGCTCGATGGTCCCGACGGTGAGGAAGTACGGGTGCACCTCCGGCATCGCCAGTTCCTGCACGCCGAACTCGTTTTCCACGCCGAGCGGGCTGACCACATTGGCCGGCATCGCCATGTCGCTGCGCGCCGCGAAGGCGGAGAGCTGGTCCAGCGTGTGGTGCGAGTTGCAGATCACCATTTCGGCCGAGGCGAGCACGGTGCGCATGCGCGTCTCGTGCTTCTCGGCGTCGCCGGGGCGGACATATTCGGGATGGGTGAGGGGGATGAGGTCGTGCACCAGATAGATCGGCTTGAGCCCGTGGCCGCGCATCATCGCGCGCATGCCGTTGCCGGAGCCGAGCCCCTCATGGGAGACGTTGAGATAGACCGCCCCCTGCGAGTTGCGCGGGCGCAGCAGGCGCGGCAGCAGGTTGACCGGCGAGAACAGGCGCTTGAGCGTGGGCAGCACGTCTGGCAGCGTCGCGCGCGGGGGCGTCTCCGGCTCGATATCGGTGAGGACGCCCGGCGCCAGGTCGAGGAAGCGTTCGATGTTGCCCAGTTCGCGCCGCGTGACGCGCCCCTCGGCGTGCTTCCACCGCCGCTTCAGCGTCTCGGTGAAGCCGGCGACGGCGTCGGCGTCGAAATACCAGGTCGAGGCGCGCACCCGCGCCACGAAGGCGACCCGGTCCTTATAGGCGCGGCTGCCGAGCAGGTGGCGCGCATAGGCGAGTTCGACCCGGTCGATGCCGGTCGGCGTCGACTGGGACGAGCGCCGCAGCATCCGGGTGATGTCGAGCACGACCTTCATTTCACGTCCTCACCTGCAGGACAGACATCGCATCCGACGGGTCGTCGTCTGCCTCGCTGTCGAATCCGAGCGCGGCCAGGAAGCGGGAACTCTCCTCGATTTCCTGCTTGAGTACGCGTACGGCCTCGTCGAGCTGCCCGGTGGTGTGGGCGGCGGTGATGAAGAAGCGCAGCCGCGCCGAGCGGTGCGGCACAGCTGGATGGATGATCGGCAGCACGTTGACGCCGCGGGCCAGCAGCCTTTCGGACAGCAGCACCGCCATCAGGGAATCGCCGACCATGATCGGCACGATGGCATGCCCCTCGGCGGTGCCGGTCGAGAGGCCGGCCGCCTGCGCGGTCTCGAAGAAGTGGCGGGCATTGGCCTGCAGCGCGGCCACCCGCTCGCCCTCGCGTTCCATCGCCTCGATCGCGGCGAGCGCGGCGCCGGCGGCGGCCGGGGCGAGGCCGACGCTGTAGACGAAGCCCGGCGCGGACACCTTGAGATAGTCGATCAGGGTCTGCGAGCCGGCGATGTAGCCGCCGCAGGAGGCGAACGACTTGGACAGCGTTCCCATCCAGATGTCGACCAGCGCCGGGTCGAGCCCGGCCAGCTCGGCGATGCCCCTGCCGGTGGCGCCGAGCACGCCGATGCCGTGCGCCTCGTCCACCATCAGCCAGGCGCCGAAACGCTGCTTGAGCGCCGCCAGCCGGGCGAGGTCGGGCACGTCCCCGTCCATCGAGTACAGCCCTTCGACGACGATCAGCACGCGGTGGTAATGGCCCCGCTCGGCGGCCAGCATGCGCTCCAGCGCGTCGAGGTCGTTATGCGCGAAGGTCCGCCGCGCGGCGCCGGAAAGCTCGGCCCCGACGATGATGCTGTTATGGATCAGCGCGTCGTGGAACACCGCGTCCTTGCTGCCGACCAGCGTGGCGACGCTGGTGACGTTGGCGGCGTGGCCGGAGACGAAGACCACCGCGTCCTCGGCCTGGTGCAGGCCGGCGAGGCGCGCTTCCAGCTCGCGATGGAAGGGCCGTTCGCCGGCGACGAGACGGCTCGCCGAGACGCTGGTGCCGTAGCGCTCGATCGCCTCCTGCGCCGCGCGCCGGACGTCGGGATGCCCGTTCAGGCCGAGATAGTCGTAGGAGGCGAAGTTGATCACCTCCTGCCCGGCGATGCGCGAGAGCGCGCCGGCGCGCCCCTCATGCGGGCGGAAGAACGGGTTGGCGATGCCGAGCGCCTCGCCGGTGGCCCGCACCATGCGCAGTTCGTCGTAGCCGGGCAGGGTGTCGAAGGCGGTGTCGTAGACCGGCCGGGCGACCGTGTTCATCTCCGCCGGGCGCTGGCGCATGCGGGCGAGGAGAGCGGCCCTTGCCGCATCGTCGAGCTGCGTGGGGGTGTTGGTGATGGTCATCGCAGCAGGCTCCCGTCCCGCAGGTTCTCGGCCGCGACCTTGCCCTGCAGCGCCTCGATCGCCGCCTGCGTCGGCGCGTTGCGCATGTGGCGGTCGATCAGCCGGGTGCCTTCCTCCGGAAGGTGGATCTTCGAGACCGGGACGGCTTCGTCCGCCGCTTCGGCGGTGGGACGCAGCTTGCTGAACACCTTGTCGGCGACGTCCTGCAGCGTCGCGCCGGCGCCGAGGCCGAGCATGGGCAGCGCGACCTTGTGGCGGCGCTGCATTTCCATGTCGAGCTCGAGCCCCATGAGCGAATCCATGCCGAGGTCGCCGAGCGGGCGGGTCGGGTCGATCGAATCGGCCGGCAGGCGCAGGATGCGGCCGAGCTCGGCGGTGAGGAGGCGCAGCACGGTGAGGCGCGCCTCGCCGTCGCTCTGGTCGCGGATGAGGGCGACGAGGCCCGCCTCGCCGACCATCTCGGCGGCGTCGTCGAAGGCCGGGCGCAGGGCGGCGAAGCTCGCCCCGGACATGACCGCCAGATCGCGCCCCGGCCCCCAGTCGACCGGCGCGTGAACCACGACCGGCGGCGTTTCGGGATCGGCGAGGCAGGCGCCGAGCTGGTCCAGCGCCGTGGCGGCGGTGATCATGCCGAGCCCGAAGCGGCGGCTCAGCATCTCCGAGGTCGCGGCATCGCGCGCCAGCACGCCGACATCGGAAATGGCGCCCCAGGCCATGGCGAGCGCCGGGCGCCCCTCGCGGCGCCGGCAGCGGGCAAGACCCTCGAGATAGGCGTTGGCCGCCACATAGGCCGCCTGGCCGGGATTGCCGATAAGGGCGGTGGCCGAGGAGAACAGGACGAAATAGTCGAGCTCGAGGCCGGCCGCCGCCGCGTCGAGATGGCGCGCGCCGTCGACTTTCGGCGCCAGCACCTGCTCGAAGCGGCCGGCGTCGAGATCGCGGATCAGCGCGTCGTCGAGCACCATGGCGGTGTGGACGACGCCGGCGATGCGCCCATGGTCGGCGCGCAGGCGCTCGACCAGGGCGGCGCAGGCGAGCGGGTCGCGCACGTCGAGCGGTTCAGCCACGATCTCGGCGCCCTCGACCGTGAGCGGCGGGTCGATCACGCCGCGGCGCGAGGCGACGACGACGTGGCGCGCGCCGTGCTCGGCCAGCCAGCGCGCCGTCTCGCGGCCGAAACCGCCGGTGCCGCCGACCACGAGGTGCACGCCGTCCACGGCAGCCTCGAAGGCCGGCATCGGCGCTGCGGGCGCCGGCGCATGGGCTGGCGGGCGGATCAGGATCTTGCCGACATGGCCGGAGCCCTGCATCAGCCGGAACGCGGCGCGCACCTCGTCGGCGGCGAAGACGCGGTGCGGCAGCGGCCGCAGCGCCCCGCTCGCGAACAGGCGGCCGAGCTCGGCGAGCATGTCCGCGACCAGCGCCGGCCGGGCGGCGATGAACTGGTCGGCATCGACGCCGAAATAGGTGAGGTTCCGCGCGAAGGGGCGCAGGCCGATGCTGGTATTGGCGACGAAGTCGCGCTTGCCGAGCTCGATGAAGCGGCCGAACGGCTTCAGCGCCCGCAGCGACAGTTCCATCGACCGACCGGCGAGCGAGTTCAGCACCACGTCGCAGCCACCCTCCGCCCGGACCGCCTCGGCAAAGGCGGTGCTACGCGAATCGTAGACGACGTCGGCGCCGAGAAGGCGCACTAGGGCGCGCTTCTCCGGCGAGCCGGCGGTCGCGATGATGCGGGCGCCGCGCAGCCGGGCGATCTGCAGCGCGGCGAGGCCGACACCGCCGGCGGCGCCGTGGATCAGCACCGTCTCACCCGCTTCCAGCCGCGCGCACTGCACCAGCCCGTACCAGGCGGTGAGGAAGGCGACCGGAAGCGTCGCCGCCGCCTCGGGGCCCATGCCGGCGGGGGTCGGCAGCACCGCGCTGGCGGGCACGGTGACATGGGTGGCGAAGGCGCCCGGCGCGAAGGCGATCACCGCGTCGCCGGGCTTGAGCGCCGTGACACCGGCGCCGGTCCGCGCGACGCGACCCGCGCATTCGAAGCCGAGCGTCGGGCCGGCGAAGCCGTTCTCCAGCATGTCGTCGCCGATCAGCCCCTGCGCGAACATCACGTCGCGGAAATTGAGGGCGGTGACGTCGATCGCGATCTCGACCTCGCCGGGCCCGGGGGCGCGGCGCGGCTCCGCCTGCCAGGCGAGGCGGTCGAGCGAGCCGGGCATCTGCATGCCGAGCCGGGCGGCCGTCTCCTCGCCCGAGGCGCGGGCCTGCGGCGCCGGCGCGAGGCGCACCGCCTTCAGGCCATGCGCGTCCAGCACCAGCTCGCGCTCGCCGGCAATGCCGGTGACGGCACGGGCAAAGTCGTCAATCGCGGCGTCGTCCAGCGGCTGGCGATCGAGCGCGACCAGCCGGATGTCGAGGTCGGGATATTCGTTCATGGCCGTGCGGCCGAACGCCCACAGCGCCGCCGCGGTCGGGCATTCGCCGAGCGGGTCGCCCTCGATCAGGAGCCGCAGGGAAGGGGCGTCGCCTCCGGCGCGCAGGCTCTCCAGCAGGGCGCGGGTGTCGTCCATCGCGGCGGCGAGCGAGCCGGCGTCATCGCCGGTCGCAAGGCGCCGGAGGAGGACGTTGTCCTTGCCGGTGGCGGCCATCGGGTCGACATCGAGCGCGCGGCCGTCGCTGGAGATCAGGTACGAGCGCGCCTCCCCGCCGAGCCACGCGGCGAGTGCCGGCACGGCGGCCCGGTAGGCGGGCGCCTGCGTCCCCGGCGCCGCGATCACGCTTATGTCCGTTACCGACCGGGCGCTCCACAGCCGGCGCCGGCTGCGCGCGCCCTCGCCGGGCGCGTCCATGGCCAGCAGGCGGGTGAAGCCGCGCGGCGCGAAGTCCCACGAGACCAGCGCACCGCCCGGCCGCAGCGCGGCGAGAAGCTGCCGGCCGGCGGGGCTTGAAGCATCGAACGGTTTGTGGGGATCGAAACGCAGGACCAGATCTGCCGCCGGCAGCGCTTCCTCCTCGCCGAGCACCATTCCGGCCGAGGGCCGGACGCGGTCGGCGAGGGCGGGGCGGGCGGCGGGTTCGGCTGGCAGGACGGTGAGGGCGAGGAAGCCGTCCTCGACCAGCGGACGCAGTGCGTCGAGGACGACGCCGTTGCGCTCGGTCAGGATCACGGACAGCGGCGTCTCCGCCTGCGACGTCTGGGCCTGCCGCGCCACATCCGCGACCAGCGCGGACGCGTGCTCGGCGACAGCGCGGGCGGCGGGCGAGCCGTTCGCCCACTGGTCCGTCAGGCCGGCCGCATGGGCGATGGTGAGCGAACCGGCCAGATGCGCGGCGAGGTCGACGGCGAGGCGGGCGCCGATGGCGAGCTCGGCGGCGCGATCGGGCGCCATCGTCGCGATCTCGTGCAGCAGCGTCTCGGCTTCGGGCAGGTCGCTCTGCGGCAGGACGTGCCATCCCTCATCCGCGGAGTGACGGGCGAGCCCGCCTTCGGCCAGCAGTTCGAGCAGCGAGAGCAGTGTGTCGCGGCGCTCGGCGGCGAGCCGGCCCTGCACGATCAGCGCCTCGATATCGAGCGCCCCGGCGGCCAGCATCTCCTCGCCGGCCACCTCCGCCACGCCGCGATGGGCGATGGCATAGGCGAGCGCGTCGAGCATCAGCGTGTCGTCCGAGCCGGGCAGGTCGTCGGTCGCGTCGACGAAGGCTCCGGCCTGCTCGCCCGCCAGCGTGCAGGCCGGGCCGAGCCGGACGAAGCTCTGGCGGAAATCGTGGTCGAGCGTGTCGCCGGCCGCGAGCGCGACCGCCCGCAGCTCGACCCCTTCGATGCGGGCGACCTCGGCCTCCGCCGCGTCGAGCAGCGAGACGTCGAGCTCCAGCGAGCGCGGGCCGCAGCGTCGTACGACGAGCCTCGCGCTCACCGCCGGCGCCGCGCCGCGCACGGTGACCGCCGCGAAGCGGACCGGCAGGAAGGCGGTGCCGGCGCTGGCGGGCTCGATTTCGGCGCCGATCCCGATCGCGAGGACGAGGCCGTGCAGGGCCGCGTCCGCCAGCGTCGGCGGGAGCACGTAAGGCTCCTGCGGGATGGTCGGCGCCGCGAGGTCGAGATGGATCTCCATCCCCGAGCGCCGGGCGGTGCGCACGAGCCGGAAGGCCGGCCCGTAGTCGAGCCCGAGCCGGGCGGCGGCGGCGTAGAGCTCCTCGCCCTCCAGCGCGCTTTCGCCGGCGGGGCCGGGCGGGGGGCCGGCGAGCGGGAGCCTCGCCCCGCTATCGGCCAGCACCCGGCCATGGGCGTTGAGCATCCAGTCCTGCGACCCGCGGGCGCGGGACGAGATGGAGACCGTGCCGATGGCGTCGAGGCGCACCTGCGTCTCGGTCACCTCGCCGGGCGCGAGCCGCAGCGCCGACAGGATGGCGAAATCCTCGAGCCGCAGATGGTCGGTGCCGAGGCTCTCGCGTCCGGCGGCGAGCGCCATCTCGGCGAGGGCGGTGGCGGGCACGACGACATTGCCGCCGACCTTGTGGTCGGCGAGGAACGGGCGCGAATCGAGGTCGAGCAGGCCGCGCCATTCGCCGTCGTCGCTGCGCAGGCGCGAGCCGAGCAGCGGGTGGTCGCTGATGCCCGCGCCGGTCAGGTCGATCGCCTCGGCGGTGCGCGGCGGCCGGGTCGGCTGGCGCTGCCACGGGGTCTTCGGCAGGTCGATCCGCCCGAGCGGGGCCGGCGTGCCCAGGAAGCGGGCCTCGTCTACCGTCGCGCCGTTAACCAGCGCGGCGAGCAGGCTGCGCTCGACCGGATCCTCCTCGCCGCCGTCCTTCTCCTGCAGCGAGGCGAGCACGGTCGCGCTGCGGCCCTCGTCGGCGAGGATCTCGCGCAGGAAGCCGGTGAGCACCGCCTTCGGCCCGATCTCGAGGAAGAAGCCGATGGAACGGTCGCGCGCCACGGCGCGGACCGCGGCGTCGAACTGCACCGGCTGGCGGATGTTCTCCCACCAGTAGCGCGCGTCGAGCGCGGTGCCCTCGACCGGCTCGCCGGTGATGGCGGAGACGAAGGGGATCGCCGAGGCGCTCGGGGCCAGGAACGCCAGCGCCTCCAGCATCGGCTCGCGTAGCGGCGCCATGGCCGGCGAATGGAAGGCGTAGTCGATGGTGAGGCGCTTGCCGACCACGCCCTGCCGGCGCGCGAAGCGCAGCACCGCGTTGACGGCCGATCCGCTGCCCGAGAGCGTGACCCCGGACGGTGCGTTGACGGCGCCGATGACGACGTCCGTCTGGCCGGTGGTAGCGATGAACGCCTCCGCCTGCGCCGGGCTCGCCATGAGGAAGGCCATGACGCCGCTGCCGCGCGTCGTCGCCTGGATCTGGCTGCGCAAATGGATGAGGCGGGTCGCGTCGGAAAGGCTCAGCGCGCCCGCGACATGGGCGGCGGCGATCTCGCCGACGCTGTGGCCGACCACTGCCGCCGGCGTGCAGCCGCCCGCCATCAGCGCGCGGGCGAGCGCGATCTCCAGCGCGAAGATCAGCGGCTGGGCGATCTCGGTGGCGGCGAGCGCGTCGTCGTCCGGCGGCTGCCGGAAGGCGGCGGCAAGCGACCAGCCGGCGAGCGGCTGGAAGATCGCGTCGATGTCCTCGACGCTCTCGCGGAACACCCGGCTCGACTGCCAGGCGGCCTGGCCCATGCCGGCATACTGGCCGCCATTGCCCGTGAAGACGAAGGCGATGGAAGAGCCGGACCCGCGCACGGAGCCGCGCAGGAACGCCGCCTCGCCGCTGCTGCGCGCCATGCGCCGCAGCTTCTCCGGCGCGTCCGGCTCGTTCACCGGCACCGCGATGCGGTGCGGGAGGCGGGCGCGGCCATGGGCGGCGGCGTGGGCGAGGCGTTCGGGCTCCGGCTCGTGCTCCAGCCGGTCGGCATAGGCGTCGGCGAGCGCGGAGAGCGCGTCCGGGTCGTGCGCCGAGATCATCAGCACCGGCGCCGAGGCCGCCGGGGCGCGCGCCGGTTTCTCGTGGGCTTCGGGCAGGGCGATCACCGCATGGGCGTTGGTGCCGCCGAAGCCGAAGGAGGAGATGCCGGCGAGGCGCGCCGCGCCGTCGAGGGAGAGCGTGCCGGAGGCGGGAACGAGGTTCAGCGCATCGAAGTCGATGTGCTCGTTCAGCGTGTCGAGATGGAGCGAGGCAGGCAGCTCGCGCCGCTCCAGCGCGTTCAGCGCCTTGAGCAGGCCGGCGAGGCCGGAGGCCGGCTCCAGATGGCCGATATTGGACTTCACCGAACCGATCGGCAGCGGCGTCGAGCGCCGCTGGCCGAGCGCGGAGCCGATGGCCCGCGCCTCGACCGGGTCGCCCACCAGCGTGCCGGTGCCGTGCGCCTCGACGAAGGCCAGGTCGTCCGGGTCAATGTCGCGTCGCTCGTAGAGCTCTTCCAGCAGGCGCTGCTGCGCCCGGCCTTCCGGCATGGCGATGCCGACCGTACGTCCGTCGGAATTGGTGCCGCTCGCCAGCACCACGGCGCGCGGCGTCCAGCCGGCGGCGCCGGCGCGATCGAGCCGGCTGAGGACCGTCACCACCCCGCCCTCGGCGCGCACATAGCCGTCCGCCGAGCCGGAGAAAGGCCGGCAGCGGCCGGTGGGCGAGAGCATGCCGGCGCGCGAGAAGCCGATGAAGTTGAACGGGCTTGCCAGGATGTTCACGCCGGCCACGACCGCGGTGTCGATCTCCCCGTTCTCGATCGCCTTCACCGCGCGGTCGAAGGCGACCAGCGAGGAGGAGCAGGCGGTGTCGATGGTGAGGCTCGGGCCGGTGAAGCCGAAGACGTGCGAGATGCGGTTGGCGACGATCGACAGCGCGTTGCCGGTGACGAAATGCGAGTCCGCGGCGGCGATGTCGGAGATGAAGTGCAGCGAATGGTCGAGCGAGGAGGCGCCCACGAACACGCCGACATTGGACCCGGCGACGCTGGAGAGCGGGATGTTGGCATCCTCGAACGCCTCGCGCACCAGCTCCAGCAGCAAGCGCTGCTGCGGGTCGATCTGCTCGGCCTCGCGCGGCGACAGTCCGAACGCGCCGGCGTCGAAGCCGAAGATGTCGTCCAGCACGCCGGCGGCGAAGGTGTAGGCCCGGCCGGGCACGTTGCGGGAGGGATGCAGGAAGCGCTCACGCGACCAGCGTTCGGCCGGAATCTCGCTCACCGCACATTCGCCGCGCGCCAGCAGCGACCAGAAGGCGGCCTCGTCCGCAGCGCCCGGCAGCCGGCAGGCACACCCCAGTATAGCCGCCAGGTGCGGGGGGCGCCGGAAAGCGGAGGACAGAGCGGCATCCGTGCCGGGAACGATGCTATCCAATCGACACCTCGTCAGGAATAGTCATTTGCCCGGCGGGCGGCAGGCCGGGCTTGTACTGCTGCGGCAGGTCGCGAGGCGCCTAGCGCCCCGCGGCCGCGATCGCCGCCTCGGACGCGGCCGGCTCTTCCGGCGCTGCGTCCGCCATCCGGCGGCCCTGGTCGATCCGCTCCTGGATGCGCGCGGACACCGCGTCGCTCCACCGGGCGAAGTCGTACTTGCGGTTGATGCCGGCCTGTCCGGCTTCGGCGCGGGCCGCGCGAAGATCCGCATCCGCGGCGGCCTCGTACAGGGCCCGGGCGGCGGCCTCGACGTCGGGCGCGCCCCACTGGCCGATATAGCCGCGGCTCGCCAGATATTCCGGCGGCGCCGGGGTCTGCTGCACCGGAACCAGGAAAGCGTTGCCGGAATCGCAGAAATCCTGCGAGCCGGAATAGTCGGAAACCACCACCGCCTTGCCCGCGAACATGGCGTCGGCGATGAAGTAGCCGAAGCCTTCCGAACGGTGGAGCGAGACCATCGCGTCGACGCTCCACATCAGCGTCCAGTATTCCTCGGACGTCAGGTTGCCCTCGACGATGGCGATGCGGTCGTCGCCGGCGATGCGCTCCTCGATCTCTTCCCAGTAGGAATCGATGTTGCTCCAGTGGCCGGGATTGATCTCGCGGATCTTGATCAGAAGCCGCACATTGAGATCGCTGCCCTCAAACGCCCGCTGGAACGCCTTCACCACGTCGAGCGGGTTCTTGCGCACGATGGACGAGCCGAACTCCGCCGCCGTCAGGAAGATGAACTCGGACGGGTCGTGCCGGAAACGGTCGAGGAACGGGACGTGCGAAAGCGGCGCGTGCAACCCCTTGTCGACCACGGTGACCGGCACCGGGGTGATCTTGCGATAGGCCTCGGCGACGTAGTTGCTCGGCGTCCAGATCTCGTCGACGGCGAGGGCGCCCAGCGTGTGGCTGGCCGGCGGCCGGTCGCTCTCCCACAGGTAGAAGCCGATGATGTGCGCGTCCTCGCAGATGCCGGCGAAGCGGGCGATCATCTCCGGCGTGCGGTCGGCATTGACGCACAGCAGCACGACGCGGGCGCGCACCCCGACCGAGGGGTTGTAGTCGCCGTCCGGATTGACGCAGGCGCCGTCGTCCGCGTTGAAGATCAGCGGCGAGAAGGATGCGAGCGCCTCTCCGAACATGGAGAGGTTGCGCCCGACCCCGGTCTCGTTGGCATGGCCGATGATGACGAGGTCGCGCCGTGGCACCTCGTCGCGAACCGCCGCCGGCATCGCCTCGACGCGCCCCAGCGCGGAGAGGACGGCGAGTTCCGGCGCCCGCGCATAGATGTCCTCATGCAGCCGCGCCCGCCAGAAGTCGGCCCCGCGCTCGGCCACCGCGACCTCGGGAAGCGGCGTGTCGGCGAGGATCGAGACCAGCGCCAGGTCGAAGCGGGTGAAGTCGGGCGTCCCGCCGGCGCCCCAATAGGCGCGCCAGACATGCGGGGTGAATGACAGCCGGTCGGGCTGGGTCACGTCGAGCGCGACTTCCTTGAAGCTGGTGAGGCGCGCGAAGTCCTCGTCGCGCAGCCGGTTGCCGAGCCCCTGGTCCTCGAGGAGGAACAGCCAGTACCAGCTCCAGGGCAGTTCGCGGTTGCGGTAAATCTCCGCCGGCGCCGACAGCGAGCGACGCAGGCCGTCCGAGATCAGCTTCACGTTGTTCTTGTCCGCGATGAAGGGTGCGGTGGCGAACTTGAACTGGACGAGGCGCAGACCTTCCTCGGTGAAGATGTCAATGTGCGGATAGTGACGGCGCCAGAAGGCGAACAGGGTGAGGCTGATTTCGTGCTTCATCACCCGCCGGTTCATCACCGGCTCGCTCAGCAACGTGTGGATCTCGTCGGTCAGGCAGAAGACCTGGCGCTTGTACCAGTCCTCGAACACTTCCGAGACGATCCAGTTGGCGACCGACTGGCCGCCGGAAAGCTTGCCCTTCATCTCCAGCCGGTTGGCCATGAAGCGCGTATAGACCGAGGCGCGCCAGCGGGCGGGCGGCTCGTCGGAGGTCTCGAGACGCCGCGTCACGTTGGGAATCTCGTGCCAGACGAGATGGCGCATGCGCGCTTCCCGGGCGCTGTCGCCGATGCCGGAGATGAACTGGGTGAGGTCGTCGCGGGTTTCCACGTTGGGCCAGTAGGGCTGCGCGGCGAGGGGGCCGGAATAGGCGCTGGTCTCTTCGACCGTGAGGACCATCTGCCGGTGCCCGGAAAGGCGGTAGCCGGTGGCGAGGATCGACTCGTGGGTGGCCGGCGCGGTGGTGCAGCGGAAGATCGTCGTTCCGTCGACCTGAAGGCGAAGCGTCACCGGCTTCATCAGGTCGTGGCGGTCGAAGCCCCAGGCGACGCACTGGCCGTCCTCGACGAACACGCCGCCAACTACGGCTTCACTGTTTGCAATTCGCAAGTAATTTGGTCGCGATCCGACGGTATCCAGTGAAATCTGAAGTTGTTCTATGATTTGCGCTGCATCATCCCCGGTGCGTGTTTCGCGCAGATTTCGTACCCAGGAGACGAGGCTCTCCTGACCGAATGCGCGTCCAGACTCATGTCCGAAGTTCTCAAAATTCATGAGCCACCCGTCTCGCTGGCCGACGGATCCGACGGGGACCGGCCGTCGAACGCCGCCTAAATGTCTACAGATGATGCCTATCGTTTGCATTGCAGCATCAAAAATGATGATCTGTCTAGATGCTGATTTGTGTATTATCTCACCGATTTTGGCCGAAAAGGGTACCCAGAAACCGCAAAAATGAGTAATCGATTACGCCGTTTTAATGGAAGCATTTTTGAACAAATTTCCATCACATCTGACATGAGTCATTTCTCGACATCACTATTAATTAGACTCACTAGATTGCGGCGATAACGTGAAAAGGCTGCGCGGGTGCGAATTTACCGGCGTGCTCTAGCTGACGAATGCGTTTGACCAGCGGTAGTGTTCTGCGGCATATCCCGCACTGCGAAAATTGCATGGGTGCAATGCAACCTTGCGAGGTACTCTCCCGGCGGCAACGCATCGCTACGGTTGCCGAAACGCCTGTCGACACCCGGCGAAGATCCTATCGGAACGGTTGTGGGGGTGATCTAACGCAGCTTCTGCGATAAGGTTCCACTTCCCCCGAATATTTATGTCGGAGTGGACACGCCGAATGAAAAAGACAATTCTATTTTCATGTAGAGCGTTGGATGGATCGCAACCGTATGGATATTTCGGGTTTGCTTGAGGCGCGTGAGGGCTCATGAAAACAGCGCTGGAGGCACTCGTACAATCCGAGGGTGAGGTACGGCTCGGCTGGGCCGGGTCGACGACCCTGATGGACTATCTCAACTTCGAGGACGCGCTCAGCCCGGTGCTGACGGCCATGGTCGGCGGGGTGCCGGTGCGGCGCGTGCCGGCGAAGTCGCATTCGGTGCGCATGGCCGCGATCGGTGCGATCGGCCACACCTTCGAGGGCGGGCAGGTGCATGTCTGGGGCACCGGCTGCTCGCCCTGGAAGAACCCTTCGGCGCCGGTCGACCGGCGCGTCGCCTTCGCCCCGCCCGGCCACGGCGCCATCGTGCTGCACGCCACCAGCGGGCCGGTCGCCGAGCGCCTGATGGCCAATGGCGGCAAGCGGCCGGGGCTCTATGGCGACCCGGCCTGGCTGCTGCCGCGATTCTACCGCCCGCGCATCCGCAAGAAGTGGAAGCTCGGCGTGATCCTGCACCTGTCCGAGCTGGCCGACCGCTCCTACGAGCCGCACCCGCTGCCGGCGTTCGAGCGCTACGACGTGCCCGAGGAGTTCCAGGACGACGTCCATCTCATCACCACGGTGACGCCGCTCGGCGTGCCGGCGCTGAAGGCCAAGCTCGACGAGATCCTCGCCTGCGAGCGCATCGTCTCGATGAGCATGCATGGGCTGATCATCGCCGAGGCCTACGGTATTCCCTGTCTCTATTTCCCCCCGCTCTCAGAGCCCCGCGGGCTCGGCCGGCTGGCGCTGGATCCGGAGGGGCCGGCGGACCTGCGCATCGTCGACCTCTATCTCGGTCTCGGCCGGCGCCACATCCCCGCTTATTTCCAGGACCGCGGCCGGCCCACCGACTGGCAGGCGGTGATGGACGCGGTGGACCGCACCTGGGAGCCCGTCACCTTCGATTCCAAGAAGCTGATCGAGGCGTTCCCCTTCACGCCGTCGCCGCTCAAGGCGCCCTCGGGCAAGAGCATCTGGGACCATCCAGTCATCAAGGGATTGATTTTGCAGCATGACGTGGCGCTGCTGCGCCAACAGGACCGCGACAGCGACCCCGCCGATCCGATCGAGGTGAACCAAACGGAAGCACGTGCGTTGGAACCCGAAAGGGAGGGGGGCGAAAAGCCCGCTACGGTTCCATCGACGGTGGCGAAAGTGGTCGGCTCCGAGAAGGCTCCACCGGCCGGAATGACGCCGGAGGTTGCCACCCTCCTGCGCATGAACGCCGAGCGCATCTCTATCCCCCTGTCCTGGGCAGCGACCACCCGCGAGAGCCCCTATGCAAACCTCGGCGATACGCTGAGCGCGCTCATCGTGGCGGGCATGGCCGGGGTGCCGGTACGGCGCGCGGGCTTCGACCAGGCCATCGAGCGCATGGTCGCCGTCGGCACGATCGGCCACAACCAGCGCAACGGGATCCTCCACTTCTGGGGAACCGGCGTCGACGCCGAGCGCAACCCGGTCGACCCGCTGGTGCGCGGCTATGTGCGCCCGGCCGACACGGCGTTCCACATCCATGCGCTGCGTGGGCCGAACAGCGCCCGCACGCTGCGCGCCGCCGGCATAGAGGTTCCCGACGTCTTCGGCGATCCGGTGTGGATGCTGCCGCGCTTCTGGCCGATGAAGGATGTCGAGAAGACGCACGACCTCGGCGTCATCCTCCACATCACCGAGCTGGAGGACCGCACGCCGGAGGCGGGCGTCAAGCCGACGCTGCGGCGCTATGTGGTGCCGGACGCGTTCAAGGACCGCATCCGCCTCATCAACACCCATTGCGACCCGACCGCCGACGCCATGCGGCGCAAGGTGGAGGAGATCGTCTCCTGCCGGGCCATCGTCTCGACCAGCCTGCACGGGCTCGTCATCTCCGAGACCTACGGCATTCCCTGTGCCTGGTTCGCCACCTATGGCGACGGCGAGGGTCGGATGCTCGACCTCGGCAATGCGCAGCACCAGATCGACCACCGGATGCGCGACTTCTATTCTGGCGTCGGACGCAGCACGCTGTCCTCCTTCTGCCTCGACCGCTCCAAGCCGACCGACTGGGACCAGGTGCTCTCCTGGGTCCACGGCACGTGGCGGCCGCTGACCTATGACGACCAGCCGCTGATCCGCGCCTTCCCGATGCCGCTGGCGGTGTCGCCGGACGAGATGACCTGGCCGCTGCCGGCCGAGATCGTCGATCGGATCGACTATTGAACGGCGCGGCACATTGCGCCGGGCGCCCGCCGATGGGCTTCGTCGCGGAGCGTAAGGCGCTGCCTGAGCCGCGCGCGGGGCAGGAGCGGCAGGCCGCAGGTGCGGGCCTGCACGCCCGCGACTTCGCCGGGCGCTGCTTCCTCTTCCTGCAGGGCCCGGCCTCGCCCTTCGCCGTAAGGCTGGCGCGGGCGCTGCGCCGGCGCGGGGCGCGCATCGTGAAGGTGCATCTGTGCGGCGGCGACCTCGTCTTCTGGCCCGACCGGGCGCGGCTCTATCTCGGCCGGCTCGAGGACTGGCCGGCCCGTCTCGAGCGGCTGATGGCCGACGAGGCAGTGAGCGACGTGGTGCTGTTCGGCGACTGCCGGCCCTATCACGCGCCGGCGGTGGCGATCGGCCGCGCGCGCGGCGTGCGGCTGCACCTGCTCGAGGAGGGCTATGTGCGGCCCGGCTGGATCACCTGCGAGAACTGGGGCGTGAACGGCCATTCCGACCTGCCGCGCACGCCCGAGGCGCTGCGCGAGGCAGCGTCGCGGCTGCCCGAGCCGCCGGAAAACCGTTCGCCGCCGGCTGAGCCGTTCGCCCGCCGGGCGCTGTGGGACATCGCCTGGCACGCCGGCCACGCCGCGCTCGCGCCGCTGTTCCTGCGCTACCGGCGCCATACGCTCGCGCACCCCGCGCTCGACTATGTCGGCTGGGCGGCGCGATGGCTCGACGCCCCGGGCGCGGCGCGGCGTGACCGGGCGGCCCGCGCGCGGCTTGCCGACGGCGCCCCCCACTTCCTGCTGCCGCTGCAGCTCGAGGGCGATTTCCAGATGCGCGCCCATTCGCCCTTCGGCTCGGTGGAGGAGGTGGTGCGGCTCGTCCTTTCCTCCTTCGCGCGGTCGGCCCATGACGCGGCGCGCCTTGTCGTCAAGCGGCATCCCTACGACACCGGCCTGCCGGCGACCCGGCGGATGGTGGAGCGCGTGGCGCGCGAGCACGACATCGCCGGGCGCGTCGTGTTCGTCGAGGGCGGCGACATCGATCCGCTGATCGCCGCCAGCTCCGGCGTGGTGCTGGTGAACTCGACCACGGCGCTTGCGACCCTGCAGCATGAGAAGCCGCTAAAGGTGCTCGGCCGCGCCACCTACGACATGCCGGGCCTCGCCCATCAGGGCGCGCTCGATTCATTCTGGAACGGCGCGCCGCCGCCGGACCGGGACCTCGTGAACGCCTACCGGCGCGTGGTCCTGGCGCGCACCCAACTTGCCGGCGGCTTCTTCGCGCCGGCGACCATCGGGCGCGCGGTGGAAAGCCTTCTCGCCCGCATGGCGAGCGATGAGCGGGTGCCCGCGTGAACGGGCGGCGCATCCTGGTCACCGGCGCCTCGAGCGGGCTCGGGGCGGCGCTCGCCCGCCACTACGCCCGCCCGGACGTCGCGCTGCTGCTGGTCGCGCGCAATGCCGAGCGGCTGGAGGCGGTGGCGCAGGACTGCCGCCGCCGGGGCGCGCTGGTGACGACGGCGCAGCTCGATGTGCGCGACAGCGTGGCGCTCGCCCGCTTCGTCGCCGAGCAGGACGCGCGGGTGCCGATCGACACCGTGTTCGCCAATGCCGGCGTCGAGGCGAGCCTCGGGCGGATGGGCGAGGCGGAGACGCTGCCGGAGGTGCTGGCGCAGATCCGTACCAATTTCGAGGGCGCGGTGGCGACGGTGCTGCCGCTGCTCGATTCGATGCGCGCGCGGGGTACGGGGCGGGTCGTCCTTGTTTCCTCGCTCGCCGGGCGTATGCCGCTGCACGACCAGCCGACCTACAGCGCCACCAAGGCGGGGCTGATCGCCTTCGGCGAGGCGCTGCGCCCGGTGCTGGCGCAGCAGGGCGTGCGGCTGACCGTCGCCTGTCCGGGCTTCGTCGCCACCGGCATGAGCCGCGGCTACGAGGGCTGGCGGCCGTTCGAATGGAGCGCGGAGCGGGCCGCCGCCGCCATCGCCGCGGCGGCCGAACGCGGTGCGCGCAGCGTCGCCTTCCCGCTGCCGCTGGTGGCGCTGATCGGCCTGTCCCGCTTCGTGCCGGGCGTCCTGCGCGAATGGGTCGTGCGGCAGTTCTTCGCGGTCGGCGTCCGCCACCCGGGAGGTGAGGTGGCGATGAGCGACCTTCGGGAATGATGCGGTGCGGTAATTCGCGGCGCGGCGGCCAATAAGACCGCAGTGTCGTAGATATTCCGCATTTATGACAAAGTGATAAGAAACTCTGCTGAGTCTAAGGATTAAAATACGAATGAAATCCGAAGTAAATTTCGGTACCTAATTTGTATTGAGTTATTCCTTATGACGTATATCATTTCGCACTTGCGAAGTGGTTCGGGCATGTGCCGTCCCACTACTGTGTCATGACTTTCCCAAAGTGAGGAGGGCAACCGATGGTCGCTGGCTCTAAGATCGTCCCGGTCATTCTCGCGGGTGGGTCCGGAACCCGGCTCTGGCCGATTTCGCGCGATTCCCTGCCGAAGCAGTTCCTGCCGCTCTCCACCTCGGGAGCCACGCTCTATCAGGACACCCTCCAGCGCGTCGCGCCGGGCGACATGTTCGCCTCGCCGATCATCGTCACAAACGAGGAATTCCGCTTCTTCGCCCAGCGCCAGGCGCGCGAGATCGGCATCGAGCCGACCGTGCTGCTGGAGCCGGTGCGCCGCGATTCCGCGCCGGCGCTGCTGGCCGCGACGCTGCTCGCCCAGCAGCTCCACGGCGAGGAGGCGACCCTGCTGGTGCTCGCCGCCGATCACGTCATCGGCGACACCGCCTCGTTCCGCGAGGCGTGCGGCAAGGCGCTGGCGGCGGCCGGGCTCGGCCACATCGTCACCTTCGGCATTACGCCGACCGAGCCGCGTACCTCCTATGGCTATATCCGCCGCGGCAGCGCGCTGAACGGCGGCTCGGCGGCGCGGGTCGAGGCCTTCGCCGAGAAGCCGAACGCCGCCATGGCCCGCGATTATGTCGAGGCCGGCTACCTCTGGAACTCGGGCAACTTCCTGTTCCCCGCCCATGTAATGCTGGAAGAGGCCGAGGGCTTCGAGCCCGAGATCGTCGAGGCGGTGCGCGGCGCGGTCGCGAGCGCGCGGAGCGACCTCGGCTTCTGCCGCCTCGGCGCCGAGTTCCGCACCGCGCCGAGCCTGTCCATCGACTATGCCGTGCTGGAGCGTACCAGCCGCGCCGCCGTGGTCGAGGGCAGCTTCCCCTGGTCGGACGTCGGCAGCTGGAACGCCATGCGCGAGATCGCCGAGTCCGACGAGGCCGGCAATGTCACCCGCGGCCCGGTACGGGTCATCGACGCCGCCAACTCCTATATCCATTCCGAAGGCCCGCTGGTCGCGGCCATCGGCGTGGAAGGGCTTTCGGTGGTGGCCACCGGCGACGCCGTGCTGGTCATGCCCTCCGAGCGCTCGGAAGAGGTCAAGCACCTCGTCGCCTCGCTCAAGGCCGAGCGGCGCAACGAGGCCAACGAGCATCCCCGCTGCTACCGGCCCTGGGGCAGCTACGAGACGATCAATCTCGGCGGCCGCTTCCGGGTGAAGAAGATCATCGTCGATCCGGGCGAGCGGCTCTCGCTGCAGCGCCACCACCACCGCTCCGAGCACTGGATCGTCGTGCACGGCACCGCCGAGGTCACGGTCGGCGAGGAGGTATTCATGGTGCAGGAGAACGAGTCGACCTACATCCCGCTCGGCGCCGTCCACCGCCTCACCAATCCCGGCCGCATCCCGCTCGAGCTCATCGAGGTCCAGGTCGGCTCCTATCTCGGCGAGGACGATATCGTCCGGCTCGACGACGTCTACAACCGCGTCGAATCCGCGCCGGCGGTCGCCCTGCCATGACCAATAGAAGGAAACGCGACGTGCTCCACCAAGACTCGCTGCGCAAGATGGTGCGTGAGACGGGCACCGTTCCCCTTAGCTGGGTGGCCGCCACGCGCACGCAGAACTACCTGAACCTGGGCGACGCCCTCAGCCCCGTCATGGTGGCGCTCCTCTCCGGCAAGCCGATCGTGCACCAGGCGCATGACGCGAACAGCGTGCGCATGGCGGCGGTCGGCACCATCGCCCAGAATCTGAAGAACGGCGACGTGTCGGTCTGGGGCACCGGTTCCTCGCGCTACATCAACACGGGCGGCGAGGGCGAGCGCGTCCCCTTCCACCCCGATCCCGGCACGCGCTATCGCATCCACGCGACGCGCGGCCCGGTCAGCCGGGGCCTGCTCGGCGGCGAGGACAATGCGGTTGGCAAGCCGGTCTATGGCGATCCGGTGTGGGCGCTGCCGCGCTTCTACAGCCCGCCGGTCGAGAAGAAGTGGGAGCTCGGCGTCATCGTCCATCTCTCCGATCTGGTGGACCGCTCGCTCGACGCGCAGCCGCGCGAGGCCTATTCGCGCTACCACATTCCGGGCGAGTTCAAGGACAGCGTGCGCATCATCAACACGCTGACCGAGGTCAGTGCGGCCTCGATGCGCGAGAAGCTCGACGAGATCCTCTCCTGCAAGCGGCTGGTCTCCACCAGCCTGCACGGCATGGTGTTCGCGGAGAGCTACGGCATTCCTTGCCTCTACTTCTCCCCGCGCGGCACGCCCGAGGGGCTGGTCGGGCGCGTCATGGACCCCGACGACGGCTACGACCTGCGCATCACCGACCTTTATCTCGGGCTCGGCATCCCGCGCATCCCGGTCTATGTGCAGCGCCGCAACAAGCCGACCGACTGGGAACACCTGATGTGGTCGATCGACATCGCGTGGAAGCCGGTCGAGTTCGACATCGATCCGCTGATCGAGGCGCTCCCGATCGACGTGGCGCCGATCTCCGCCCCGCGCGGACAGACCGTCTTCGAGCATCCGCTGATCCGCGACATCCCTTACGCGCATGTCGGCGGCGTGGCGCGGGTCCGGGCGCGGACGCCGGAGGTGCAGGCTGTTGCGGGGTGACGAAAACGGGGCCGGCGCGCCGGCCCCGTCCATGCTCTCGCGGCCGGCGCGTCGCGGGACGGTGATGATCGACGGCTACAATCTTGCGCTCGAGGCGGGCACGGGTGTCGCCACCTATGCCCGCAATCTGAGCTTCGCCTGCGGTGAGCTCGGCTATCGGACCGAGATCCTCTACGGCACCCGTGCCGCCCCAAGCACGGACCCCCTGCTGCGGGAGATCGCCTTCTTCGATCCGAATGCCGGCTCACCGTCCTTCCTTCTGGAACTGAGCCGGCGGCTCGTCCAGCTCTGCACCTCGCCGATGGGCATCCGCGCGCGCGACGTGCCGATGAGCGGCAAGGTGATCTCGCGCGCCTTCCAGTCGCGCATGCCCCATTACGACCGGATCTGGAACGCGCCGGAGCTATTCTCGCGCAGCTACTGGCATTTCCGCGCCTACAAGCACTTCCTCACCGTCGGCGGGGTGCCGCGGCCGGACCTGATGCACTGGACCTACCCGCTGCCGATCAGGCTGCCGGGCACGCGCAACATCTACACGCTGCACGACCTCGTGCCGCTGCGCCTGCCTTTCACCACGCTCGACAACAAGAAGTTCTACAAGCGGATGATCCAGGGCGTGCTGCAGCGCGCCGACCACATCGTCACTGTCTCGGAATCGTCGAAGCGCGACATCGTCGAGCTGTTCGACTACCCCGAGGAGAAGATCACCAATACCTACCAGGCGGTCTCGATCCCGGCGAAATACGCCGAGAAGCCGGACGATCTGGTGCGCGAGGAGGTGGAGGGCGCCTTCGGCCTCACCTACAAGGGCTACTTCCTGTTCTTCGGCGCCATCGAGCCGAAGAAGAACATCTCCCGGCTGATCGAGGCCTATCTCGCCTCGCAGGTCGACGAGCCGCTGGTGCTGCTCGGCAAGACCGCGTGGAAGGCGGGCGAGGAGCTGCGCTTCCTCAACGAAGGTTCGAACCGCTATCTCGAGCAGCTCGACAACCTGACCTTCGTGCGCGACCGGGTGCGGCGCTTCGACTACGCCCCGTTCCCGCTGCTGGTGAGCCTGATCCGCGGCGCCAAGGCGCTGGTCTTCCCCTCGCTTTACGAGGGCTTCGGCCTGCCGGTGCTGGAGGCGATGTCGCTCGGCACGCCGGTCATCACCTCCAACACGGCGTCGATCCCGGAGGTGGCGGGGGATGCCGCGCTGCTGGTCGACCCCTACGATCCGCGCGCCATCGCCAACGCGATCAAAACGGTCTCGAGCGATGCCGAGCTGCGCGGCGTGCTGTCCGGGCGCGGGCGGGCGCAGGCGGCGCTGTTCTCCGAGAGCCGCTATCGCGACCGGCTCGCCGCGCTCTATGCCCAGCTCATGCCCGAGGACGCGAATGTGAGCTGACGACCGGCGCCGCCTCGGGCGCCGGTCCGTCAGGCACCCGTCCGCCGGGCTCCGATCTGGCGCGTCTCCTCGACGTCGGCCTTTCCTCCCTGAAGGATGAAGCCGAGATCGGAGGCGCCGGTCAGCGAGCGCACGCCGATATCCATCAGCCAGCCCAGGAATTCCGGGTCGTTGCGCACGCCGCCCACGCCCATCGACTTGCCGTGCCGCTTCGCCGCCGCCGCGACCTTCTCATAGGCCGCCCGCATGCGCGCGTGCCCGTACTCGCCGGGAACGCCCATCCCGGTGCTGAGATCGGTGGAACCGATATGCACCACGTCGATCCCCTCGACCGCGGCGATGGCGTCGGCGTTCTCGACCGCCTCGGGCGTCTCCAGCATCACCACCAGCAGCGTCTGCTCGTTCAGCAGCCGGTGCAACTCGCCCTGGGGCGGCGCCATGTAGCCGAGCGTGGGCGCCTGGCTGAAGGCGGAGCGTTGCCCGAGCGGGGGAAAGCGCACGGCCTCGACCGCAGCTTTCGCCTCCTCGGCCGTGCCGACATGGGGCACCATCACACCCTGCGCGCCGCAGTCGAGCACGCGGGCGATGAGGTGGGGATCGTGCGAGCCGACCCGGCAGATGGGCGTCACCCCGGTCGGCAGCGCCGCGACGCACACCGCCGCCGCGGTCTCCAGCGAGGTCGGGTTGTGCTCGAGGTCGCAATAGATCGCGTCATAGCCGCAGGCGGCGGCGACGAGCCCGATATTCGGCGTGCGCATCTGGTTGACGCTGAGGCTGAGGACCAGCCGGCCCTCGCGCAGCTTCCGCTTGGCGACATTCTCGATGACGTTCGGCATGGCGTTTCCCCGGCAGCGGCGATGTCGGCCGCTTCCCGCATTGCTAGCGGCGCCGTCCGGCCGGCTCTGTCGGCGGGGCGACAGGAACGGGCCTCGGCGCCGCCTATCGTGCCCGGCGAAGGCGCCCTGCCGGGCCGCCTTCCTGCCGGGGGAGAGGGCCATGCCGGGGAATGCGGCGAAGACGAAACTCGCCAATGACGAACTCGTCCTGTGCATGGCGGTGAACCAGATGCGCAGCGCCGAGGTGCCGATGATCGCCGCCGCCTGTGGCTTCGACGCCATCTTCATCGACCTCGAGCACAGCGCGACCTCGCTGGAGACAGCGGCGATGATCAGCGTTGCCGCGCTCGGCTGCGGCATCACGCCGATCGCCCGCGTGCCCTCGCACGAGCCGTTCCACGCTGCGCGCATCCTCGACGCCGGCTGCCAGGGCGTCATGGTTCCGCATGTCGAGACCGCCGCCCAGGCGGAGGCGATCGTGAGGAACCTGCGCTACCCGCCGCGCGGCGTGCGCTCGGCCTACGGCACCGGGCCGAGCCTCGGCTACCGGGCGGTCGGGCAGGGCGAGGCCAATGAGGTGCTCAACCGCGACGAACTCGTCATCCTGATCCTCGAGACGCCCGACGCGATCGAGAGGGTGGACGAGATCGCCGCCGTGCCGGGCGTCGACGCGATCCATATCGGCGCGCTCGACGTCAGCAACCTGATGGGCATTCCCGCCGCCTATCGCGATCCGCGCATGCAGGCGGTGTTCGAGCGGGTCGCCGCCGCCTGCCGTACCCATGGCAAGGCGATGGGCGTGGGCGGCGCGCGCGGCGATGCCGGGCTTCAGGAGCACCTGATCTGGCTCGGCGTGCGCTACCTGACCTCCGGCTCCGACGTCAGCTACCTGATGATGGCGGCGAAGACGGAGGTCGAGCGGCTGCGTGCGCTGAAGCTGTGAGGTGCGAAGGCGCGCCCCCCGTCCGCCGACGGACAGGGGGCGCCGCCCTCAGCCCTGGATGTAGACCATGTGGGTCTCGGTGAACTCGTAGAGCCCGTGCTTGCCGTCCGCGCCGCCGATGCCCGACTTGCGCCGGCCGGCATGGAAGCCCTGCATCGCCTCGAAATTCTCGCGGTTGATGTAGGTCTCGCCGAACTTCAGCTCGCGGCTCGCCTTCAGCGCCGAATTGAGGTTCGAGGTGAAGATCGAGGAGGTCAGCCCGTAGTCGGAATCGTTCGACAGGGCGATCGCCTCGTCGAGGCTGTCGACGGCCTGGATCGGCAGCACCGGGCCGAAGGTCTCGCGGCGCATGATGTCCATGTCGGCCCGCGCGCCGGTGATGAGCGTCGGCTCGTAGTGGAAGCCGGCGGGGCGTTCGGCGATCCTGCCGCCGGTGACGATGGTCGCCCCGTCGGACTTGGCCTTCTCGACCGCCGCGGCGACCTTGTCGAGGCCGGCCTTGTTGACCAGCGGGCCCATGTGCAGGTCCGCTTCCTTCGAGGGGTCGCCATAGCGCGTGCCCTCGAACAGCGTCTTCAGGCGGTCGACCAGCGCGTCGTGAACGCCGCGCTCCACATAGACGCGCTCGGCGCAGTTGCACACCTGCCCGGTATTGATGACGCGGGAATCGTAGATCGCCTTGGCCGCCAGATCGAGGTCGGCATCGGCCAGCACGATCGCCGGCGCCTTGCCGCCGAGCTCGAGGTTGACGCGGGTGAGGTTGCGCCCCGCCGTCTGCATGATGTGGGTGCCGGTGGCGACGCTGCCGGTGAACGACACCATGTCGATGCCCGGATGCGTCACCAGCGCCTCGCCGGCGGTCTTGCCGCGCCCGCCGACGAGGTTGAACACGCCGGCCGGCAGGTCGGTCTCGGCGACCAATTGCGCGAAGGCGAAGGCGTTGATCGGCGTCTCCTCGCTCGGCTTGATGACGATGGTGTTGCCGGTCACCAGCGCCGGCGCCAGCTTGCGGGCGATGAGGAAGAACGGGAAGTTCCACGGCAGGATGCCCGCCACCACGCCGAGCGGCTTGCGCAGCAGCAGCACCGTCTCGTTCGGCCGGTCGCTGGTCAGCACCTCGCCCTCGAGCCGGCGCGCCCATTCGGCCATGTAGTCGATGTAGTCGGCGGTAAAGTCGACCTCGATCTGCGCCAGCGGGGCGATCTTGCCCTGCTCGCGCACCACGATGTCGGCGAGCGCCCGGCGGTTCTGGTGCAGCTTGGCGGAGATGGCACGCAGATGCTCGGCGCGCGCCACCGCCGGCAGCTTCTCCCAGGCGGGCTGCGCACGCCGCGCCGCCGCCACCGCCGCCTCGACCGCGGCCGCGTCGGAATCGGGGATGCGGCCGAGCAGCGTGCCGTCGGCCGGGTTCGTCACCTCGATGGTGGCGGTGGTCTCGGGCGCGAACGCGCCGTCGATGAAGTTCCTGTAGGTGGCGGGGGTCTGCGTCAGCGCGATGGCCGATTCGCCCTCGACCGGAGTGTGCTTGGTCATCTGAGATCCTCCTTGGCTCGGCTTGTTGTGTCCTGAACGTCCGCTCTCTCACGCATGGGCCGCGCCGGCCTTGCGCATCGCTCCGGCCCTGTGGGCCGCGAGCCAGCCGAGGCCGTCCTCGGTGCGCCCGGCGGGCACGTATTCGCAGCCGATGAAGCCGGCATAGCCGGCCGCATCGAGCGCGGCGTAGAGCGCGGCGAAGTCGAGTGTGCCGGTTCCCGGCTCGTGGCGGCCGGGATAGTCGGCGATGTGCATGTGGTGGATCAGTCCGGCATGGTCGCGGATGAAGGGCAGCGGGTCGAGGCCGGCATTCACCGTGTGGAAGGCGTCGAAGATCAGCCGGACATTGTCCCGGCCGAGCTCGCGGATGGCGCGCAGCGCGAGGTCCGGCGTGTCCAGCAGGTAGTCGGCGATGGTGCCGCTGCCGATCGGCTCCAGCAGCAGGAGCATGCCGCGCGCGCGGGCGGCGTCGGCGGCAAGAGCGAGGTTGCCGATATAGGTGTCCCAGAGCTTCGCCTCGGGCACGCCCTCGGGCCGCACCCCGGCCATGGCGTGCATCGCGCGGCAGCCCACGGCCTCGGCATAGTCGAGGCTCGGCTCCAGCGTCGCGCGGAACTCGGCGACGCGCTCGGGCAGGGCGGCGAGCCCCTTCTCGCCGCGCGCCGCGTCGCCGGAGGGCAGGCCCATCTGCACATAGGTGAGCCCGGCCTCCTTCAGTGCCGCCGCCACCGCCGGCGCGGGCGTCGCATAGGGCGCGGGGTTCTCGACCGCGTCGAAGCCGTTCGCTCGCGCGGCCGCGATACGCTCGACCAGCGGCCGGTCGGAGAACAGGTAGCCGATATGGGCACTGTATCTTCTCATGACGCGAAACCTTGCCTTCCTCCGGACGACCCGCCGGTCAGCCCCCTGCGCCCGGGCCGAAGGCCCGTTCGAGTTCGTCGATCCGCGCCGGCTCCAGCATCCGCGCGGGCAGGCCGCGCAGCAGCAGGGCGAGGCGCGCGGTCTCCTCCAGCTCCTCGGCGGCGAACACCGCGCTGCGCAGGTCGCGCGCCGCCACCACCGGGCCGTGATTGGCGAGCAGCACCGCCGCGCAGGCGCCGCCAAGCGCACGAATAGCGTCGCCGAGCGCGGGATCGCCAGGCCGCAGATAGGGCAGCAGGCGCACCCGGCCGACGCGCATCACCACATAGGGCGTCAGCGGCGGGATCGCGTTGTCCGGGTCGATGTCGGCGAGGCAGGACAGCGCCGTCGCATAGGTGGAATGAAGGTGCACCACCGCGCCGGTGCCCGGCCGGGTCTCGTAGAAGGCGCGATGCAGGAACACCTCCTTGGAGGGGGAATCGCCGGAGACGTGGCGCCCGCCGCCGTCGAGCTTGGCGATCCGCCCGGCCTCGAGCGAGCCGAGGCAGGAATTGGTCGGCGTCACCAGCAGCCCGTCCGCGACCGCCACGCTGACATTTCCCGCCGAGCCGACGCTGTAGCCGCGCTCGAACAGAGAACGCGACAGGCGCACGAGCTCGGCGCGGGCCTCGGGCTCGTTCATGCCGCTTCCCCGTTCCGTCCGATGGCCGACGCACGGTGGACGGACACATTCGCCCCGGTGACATCGTCGGCGATTACCCCGATCTGCATGCCGCGCGTCCCCCTAGGCCGCCGCCTGCGCGCCGGTCACCAGCCGCTTCATCTTCGCGACCGCCGCGCCCGGTGCCGTGAGGACCGGCACTTCGAGGCGCTCGCGCACCAGCGGCGCGGCGCGGGAGGTGGAGAAATGAGCCAGCATCACCGCGTCCATGCCGCCGAGCCGGGGCGCGGCCTGCGCCACCAGCCGGTTGTGGGTGTCCGCGTCGCCCTTGCGCAGCAGGTCGATCGCGTCCGGCACCAGCACCGTGGCGAGGGTGGCGGAGGGCCGCAGCCGGGCCGATTCCTCGGCGAACTCGTCCTCCATCGTGCCGATCGACGGGGCGAAGGTCGCCAGCATGCCGATCCGGTCGCCCTGTGCCAGCGCGGCCTCGAACATGGCCTCGTTCGGCTTCAGCACCGGTACCGGCAGCACGGCCGCGGCGCGCTCGATCGCCGGGCCGAAGGCCGAGCAGGTGACGAGCAGCCCGTCGGCGCCGATGCGGTGCCCGTAGCGCGCGAAGGCGACGAAGCGCTCGATCATCTCCTCGCCGAGGTCCGCCTCGCGCGCCCGGTCCGCCGACAGCGCGTCGTCGAGCAGGTTGACGAGCTCGGCCTCCGGCCAGCCCTGCGCGAAGGCCGCGAGCACCGGATCGATCGCGACCGGCGTCGCATGCAGGAGGACGATGCGCGGCGATTTCATGTCCGATTCTCCCGGGCGGCGCGCACCGATGCGCGCGGGCCCCTGCACGTTGGCTGTTCCATGCGCGGGTGCCGGCCGGTCATCCCTTGACCGCGCCGGCGGCGAGCCCGCTCATCAGCATGCGCTGGAACAGCAGGAAGATCAGCGCCACCGGCAGGGTGCTGACGATCGCCCCCGCCGCGCTGACACCCCACACCGCCGGCTCGCCGAGCGCGAACTGGCGCATGATGACCGGCAGCGTCTTCACCTCGGCGGTGGAGGTCAGCAGGAAGGCGAACAGGAAGTTGTTCCAGGTCATGATGAAGGCGAGCAGCCCGCCGGCCACCAGCCCCGGCAGCGACAGCGGGATGATGATCCGCCACAGCACCTTCAGCCGGCCGCAGCCGTCGACCTGAGCCGCCTCGTCGAGGTCGCGCGGCAGGGTCGAGAAATAGTTGATGAGCAGCAGCAGCACGAAGGGTGCCGAATGCGTCGCCTCGGCGAGGATCATGCCGAGATGGGTGTTGTTCAGCCCGTAGGTGCGGAAGATCACCAGCAGCGGCACCAGCAGCACCACGCTCGGGATGGTGTAGGCGACCAGCGTCGCCACCAGGAAGGACGAGCGCCCGAAGAAGCGGAAGCGCACGAAGCCATAGGCGCCGAGGCTGGCGATCACCAGCGTTAGCAGCATGTTGCCGCCGGCGATGATGGTGCTGTTGCGGAAATACATACCGAACGGCACCGCCTCGAACAGGCTGCCGTAATTCGCCAGCGTCGGCGCATCGGGGAAATAGGTCACCTGCCGATTGCTGAGCCAGGCGCGGTCGAAGTCGGCGGTGTGCTCGGGCGTGATCGAGGCGATGAAGATCCAGATCAGCGGCGCCAGCGAGTAGAACAGCACGACGAAGGCGCCGAGCCCGATCAGCGCGCGGCGCGGCACTTGCGAGCGGCGGCGGCGGATGGTGCGGGGCGCGGCGCTCATGACGCGTTCACCAGCACGTTGCGCGCGAGGTGGCGCACATAGAAGGCCGAGACGAACATGAGGATCGCCGCCAGCACCACGGCGATGGCCGAGGCGTAGCCGATCTGGAACTGGTTGGTCAGCATGAAGCTGTAGACCGCTTCGGTGTGGTTGCTGAAGCCGGGCCCGCCGCCGGTCATGACGAAGATCATGTCGATGTGGTTGGACATCCAGATCATGCGCAGCAGCACGAGGAAGAAGATGGTCGGCAGGATGTGCGGGATGGTGATGCTGACGAACTGCGACCAGCGGCTGGCGCCGTCCACCTGCGCCGCCTCGTAGAGCTCGCCGGGAATGGTCTGCAGCGCGGCGAGCAGGATCAGCGCCATCAGCGGCGCGCCGTACCAGACCATGGCCGACACCACGATCCAGAAGCTGGCGAGCGGGCTGCTCATCCAGGCGATGTAGTTGTCGATCAGCCCGGCGCGCACCAGCAGGTCGTTCACCACGCCGAAATTGCCGTCGAACATGTAGAGGAACAGCAGGCCCACCACCGCCGGCGGGGTGATGTAGGGCACCATCATCGCCGCCCGCACGAAGCCGCGCCCGCGGAAGTTGAGGTTGAGGAACAGCGCGATCGGCAGTGCGATGGCGAGCTCCAGCGAGACCACGGCGAGGTCCCAGCGCAGCGTGCGCCACAGCCCGTCCAGGAACACCTGGTCGTCCAGCATGCGCCGGAAATTGTTGAGCCCGATGAAGGCCGCGCGCTGCAGGCGCAGCAGCGAGGCGTTGGTCATCGCCAGCTCCACAGCCTTCAGGGTCGGGTAGACCGTGACGGCCGCCAGCAGCAGGCAGATCGGCGCGATGAGCATGTAGGGGAACAGGTCGATGCGCTTCCGGCGGCGCCGGGTCGTCGCGACCGTCGCGATCGGGATGTCGCTCATTGCCGGCCTCCGCGGGCGTTGGGTCGGGCGCGCGTGATCATCTACACGCCCGATCGCTTGAATTTCTGGAAGCAGTGCGGGGTGAGGGGGGCGAGCAGGTCGACCGCGCCGCCGCGCACCACCACCTCGCCGACGTAGAGGTCGCCGCAGGAATCGCACCACAGGCCGTGGGGCGCGATGAAGTTGCCCGGCAGCAGCGGCTTGTGGCCCCCGAACCGCGCCACCACCTTGCCGTCCGGGTCGCACACGGTGACCCGCGCCACCGGGTCGTGCCCGGCCGGCGGGCAGCGGCAGGCCTTGTCGTGGACGTGGTAGCCCACGGGCTTGGCCCAGCCGAGCTCGGCGATGTGAATGAAGTCCTGGTCGTCGATGAAGATGTCGTTGGGCCGCCCGACCCAGTCCCACGCGTTCAGGAATACGCCGTCGGCGGTGAAGATCTGGACCCGCGAATTCTCCCGGTCGCACACATAGACGCGGCCCGAGCTGTCGACCGCCACCGCATGGACGAGGTTGAACTCGCCCGGCCCGGTGCCCGGCTGGCCCCAGGAGGCCAGGTGCCGGCCCTCGGCGGAGAAGCGGTGGACGCGGGCATTGCCGTAGCCGTCGCTGATGTAGAGGTCGCCATTGGGCGATTTGGCGACGTTGGTGACCCGGTTGAAGGGCTGGCCGCCGAACAGCACCGGGCTGACGCCGATCTCGTAACCGGTCTGCGAGGCGACGCCGGGCTCGCCCAGCATCATCTTGAAATTGCCGTCGGCGTCGAAGATGCGCACCGTGTGGTCGGCGTCGTCGGTCAGGTAGAGCTGGTCGTCCTTGTCGATGTAGATGCCGTGCGGGCTGGCGAAGACGCCCTTGCCCCAGGCGTCGAGGAAGCGCCCCTCCTTGTCGAACACGATGACCGGGTGCTCGCCGCGATTGAACACATAGACTCGGTCCCGCGAGTCGACCGCGACGCCGGCGACCTCGACGAAGGACCAGCCTTCGGGAAGCTGCTCCCATCCCCGCACAACGTCGAACTCAAAGCGGTGCGCGCCGTAACTCATACCCCGTCCTCTGGATTGCGCCGTTCCCGCCGGGCTTTCGGGCGGCCCCGCCCGCTGCCGGCGACGATCCCCGGAAGCTAGCGGTTCGGCGCGGCGCGGCTGTCGCGCGGGCGACATTCGGACAGCGCGGGCGAGCGGAACGCGCTTTCGATCAGGTCGCTGGGGCGGCGAGGTCGCGGCAGATCAGAGCCACCGCCAGCATGCCCGGATCGTCGAGGCCCACCGAGCGGTCGGCGAACATGCGCGCGCGCCCCACCCGATTGGGCCGCGCGCGGTAGTCGTCAAGCGTCGCTTCCGCCGCCGCCAGCGCGTTTTTCGGCATGCCGGCGAAGTCGCCCGCGCCGCGCAGCGCCTCTTCGATGGCGGCCAGCATGTCGACCACCGTCTTGTCGCCGAGCGTCGCGCCGCCGCGCGCCAGCATGGTCTCACGCGCGAGGCCGAGCATGGCGGCGACGTCGCCCGCCGAGAGCTCGGTGCGGCCGGCATAGCTCTTGCCGAAGGCGAGGAACACGAAGGCGACCAGCGAGCCGAGGCTGGAGCCGGTCGCCCCGCTCGCCGCCATGCCGGCGCGCTTGAAGAAGTCGCCATAGTCGGCCGGCGGTGAGGCCACCGCCTCGGCCGCCTTGGCGAAGACGCGCCGCAGCGTCATGCCGGTGTCGCCGTCGCCGAGCTTTCCGTCGGCCTTGTTGAGCTCCTGCTCGCGCTCCGCGGCGATGGCGGCGACCCGCGTCAGCAGCGCCGCGAACCCGGTCGTCGTCACACTCACGGCTGGTTCCTCCAGAACGGGCAGTCGGCCGGTGCGCGCAGCAGTGCGTCGAGCTCGTCGTCGACCCCGATCAGGCTGAGCGAGCAGCCGGCCATTTCCATCGAGGTCGCGTAGTGCCCGACCAGCGGCCGCAGCACCGTGATGCCGCGCCGGTCGAGCCCGGCCTTCACCCGCCGGTAGATGATGAACAACTCGTCGAGCGAGGTGGCGCCGAGGCTGTTGACCAGCACCCACACCCGCTCCTGATGCGCCTGCGGCAGGTCGGCGAGCAGGCGCTCCAGCATCTCGTCGGCCACCTCGTCGGCCGGGGCGAGCGTGCGCCGCCAGATGCCCGGTTCGCCATGGATGCCCATGCCCATCTCCATCTCGTCCTCGCCGATGGTGAAGGTCGGCTCGGCGGCGCCGGGCACCTGGCAGGGATAGAGCGCGCAGCCGATGGTGCGCATGCGCTCCACCGCCTTGGCGGCGACCCGCGTCACCTCGTCGAGATCCGCGCCCTGCTCGGCCGCCGCGCCGGCCGCCTTGTAGGCGAGGATGAGGCCGGCGACGCCGCGCCGCTTCGCGCTTTCCTCGGGCGCGGCGCTGGCGATGTCGTCGCAGCCCAGCACGGTGGTGGTGCGGATGCCTTCCTCCTCGACCAGTTCGCCGGCGAGGTCGAAATTCATCCGGTCGCCGCCATAATTGCCGTAGAGGCGCAGCACGCCGCGCCCGCCTTCGGCGGCCTTGATCGCCTCCACGCAGTCGCCCACGGCCGGGCCGGCGAACACCTCGCCGATGGCGCAGGAATCGATCAGCCCGCGCCCGACATAGCCGGTGAAGAGGGGCAGATGGCCGCTGCCGCCGCCCGAGACGATGCCGACCTTGCCGTTCTTCGGCGCGCGCGCGTCGCGGATCACCCGGCCCCGCTCGCCGGTGCGCACCAGCGTCGGGTGGGCGGCGCACAGGCCCTCGAGCATCTCGTCGACATAGGCGTCCGGCGCATTCATCAGCTTCTTCACGAGGGGCTCCTTCGCGGGCAGGCGGATCGGGATCGTGCCCTCCCGCGCTCGTCGCGTGGGACGGGTCGGCCGGCGAAAGGCCGGCCGGGCACGGCGCGCGGCAATTTAGCGAGGCGCCGGAGCGCCGAATGTCGCCCGGCCGACAGACTGAGGGTCCGTATCGGCCCCCGGGCGGGTCACACCACCGGCGAGGTGCCGCCATCGATGTTGATGGCGACGCCGGTGAGGTAGCTCGCCCGCGCCGAGGCGAGGAAGGCGATGACGTCGCCGGCTTCCGCCGCCTCGCCGACGCGCCCGAGCGGGATGTCGCGCTTTTGCGCGTCCTCGGCATAGAGCGCGTCGAGCGCCGCGCCCTCGGCGGCGAGCCCCTGGCGGTGGTACCGCCGCTCGTGCTGGCCGCTCTTGATGAAGCCGATGCACACCGTGTTGACGAGGATGTTGTCGGGTGCGAGATCGCGCGACAGTGCCTTGGTGACGGCGATGCCGCTCGCCCGCGCGGTCGAGGTCGGCAGCGAGCCCGCCCGCGGCGTGCGGCCGGCGATGGCGGTCACGTTGATGATGCGCCCGCCGCCGAGCGTGCGCATCTGCGGGATCACCGCCCGGATCAGGTCGAGCGCCGCCCACACCTTGACGTCGAAGTCGCTCATCCATTCCTGCCGGGTGGTCTGCTCGAACGGCTTGGCGAGCGAGGTGCCGGCATTGTTCACCAGAATGTCCACCCGCCCGAAGCGGGCGAGCGCGGCGCCGACGATGCGCTCGGCCGCGCCCTCTTCGGTGATGTCGCAGGCGAAGGGCAGAACGGTGCCCGCGCCTTTCGCATTGATCGCCTCTGCCGTCGCCTCGACCAGCGCAGCCCGCCGTCCGACGATGACGACGTTGCCGCCCTCGGCGGCGATGCGCTCGGCGGCGGCGCGCCCGATTCCCTCGCCCCCGCCGGTGATCACCGCCACCTTCCCGGTTAGTTCCAGATCCACCCTCGTCTCCTTCCCTTCGTTGCACCGGGCGCAGCCGGGCGCTCACGCCTCGGCGTCGACCTTGACCTGGTTGAACGTCTTCAGCGACGAGACGGCGAGCACCGCGACCGCGAGCACGATCAGCGCCGTCGACAGCGGCCGGTCGAAGAAGATCATGAAGTCGCCGCCCGACATTTCCAGCGACTGGCGCAGCGCGCTTTCCAGCAGCGGGCCGAGGATCATGGTGAGGATCAGCGGTGCGGCGGGAATGTCGACCTTCTTCATCAGGTAGCCGGCGACGCCGAACGCCAGCATCACGCCGATGTCGAAGGTCTGGTTGCTGAGGCTGTAGGCGCCGACCACGCAGAAGGCGAGGACGATGACGACCAGGATCGGGTAGGGCACGCGCAGCATCGCCACCCAGAGCGGGATCAGCGGCAGGTTGAGCACGAGCAGGATCAGGTTGCCGACCACGAGGCTCGCGATCACCGCCCAGACGAACTGCGCGTGCTCGACGAACAGCGTCGGGCCGGGCACCAGGCCGTTGATCATGAACGCGCCCATCAGGATCGCGGTGGTCGGCGAGCCCGGAATGCCGAGGGTGAAGAGCGGGATCAGCGCGGCGTTGGCGTAGGCGTTGTTGGCCGTCTCCGGCCCGGCCACGCCCTCGATGGCGCCGCGGCCGAACTCGTCCGGGTGCTTCGAGATCCGGCGCTCCACCGCATAGGACAGGAAGGCCGGGATCATCGAGCCGAGCCCCGGGATCAGGCCGAGCATGAAGCCGATCAGCGTGCCGCGCGCGACCGGACCGGCGGAGCGCCGCACGTCCTGCCGCGACATGTAGAGCGAGCCGACCGGGGGCGCGAACATCGCGGTCAGCGGCCGCTCGATGCTGAGCAGGATCTCGGCGATGCCGAACAGGCCCATCACCACCGGCACGATCGGAAGGCCGTCCATCAGCTCGAGCTGGCCGAAGGTGAAGCGCTGCATCCCCATGATCGGGTCGATGCCGACCTGCGCCAGCAGCAGGCCGATGGTCGCCGCGATCAGCGCCCTCGAGATGGACTGGCTGGCGAGCGAGGTGACGAGCACCAACCCGATGAGCAGCAGCGCGAAGATCTCCGGCGGCCCGAAGGTGAGGGCGAGCCGGGTGAGCGGCAGCGCCAGGAACACCAGCCCGATGGTGGCGATGGTGCCGCCGATGAAGGAGCCGATGGCGGCGACCGACAGCGCCGGCCCGGCGCGCCCGAGCCTCGCCATGGCGTAGCCATCGAGGCAGGTGACGGCGGAGGCCGCCTCGCCCGGCGTGTTGATGAGCACCGAGGTGATGGTGCCGCCATACATCGCGCCGTAATAGATGGCGGCGAGCATGATGATGGAGCCGGTCGGGTCGAGCGTAGCGGTGACCGGGATCAGGATGGCCGTGCCCGCCGCCGGGCCGATGCCCGGGAGCACCCCGATCAGCGTGCCGAGCACGCAGCCGATCAGCGCGTAGGCGAGATTGCCCGGATGCAGGACGTCGGCGAAGCCGCCGATGAGAAGCAGGAAGGTTTCCACGCGCTAGGCTCCGCACAGCCAGGAAGGACACAGACCCGGCAGATCCTCGCTCGGCAGCGGCACGTTCAGCCAGTGGCTGAAGACGTATTCGATACCGAAGCTGCCGATCGCCGCGACGACGAGGATGGTCAGCGGGTTGCGCGTGCCAAGCGCCCACAGCACCACGGCGTTCATCACGAACATGGTGGCGCCGTAGCCGACCCGCTCCAGGAAGAAGGCGGCGCCGGCGAGGGCGAGCAGCAGCGTCACCAGCCGGAACAGGCCGGCGCGGTCGCTCGCGAAATCGGCCTTGCCGCGCGCCAGCTCGCGCGCCGCCTCGCCGAAGGTCGCCTCGAGGAAGGTGATCACCGAGAGCAGCGCCAGGATCAGCGCCAGCCAGAACGGGAAGAAGCCGGGGCCGGGGCCCATGGGCGTGTAGTAGTGCAGCTCCAGCGCGCCGCGCACCAGCAGCACGCTGGGGATGAAGATTGCCACCGAAGTGATCTGGTAGACCCGCTGTGTCGTCATCACGTCGCCTGTGTTCGGGGAGCCGCCGCACGCGCGGCGGGCGGGCGGCCAGGGCCGTCCCGATCGTCCGCGTACGGGAGCGCGCCGTCTCGCGCGCGGTCGAGCGCGGCACCGATGCGCCCGGCGGCGGCCGGACCGTCCCATCGCGAAGCCCGACGGAACGGCCGGCGCCGGCGGAAGCGCTACTGGCCCTGCTTGCGCGCGGCCTCGATCAGCGGCTTGAAGCGCGCGTCGACCTTGTCCCAGAAGGCGGCGTATTCGGCCGGCGGCAGATAGCTCAGCGTGTTGCCGTACTCGGTCATCCGCTCCTTCAGCGTCGGGTCGTCCATCGCCGTCTTGAGCGCCAGCGTCAGCCGGTCGATCACCGCCTGCGGCGTGCCCGCCGGGGCGGCGAGGCCGATATCGGAGCCGATGGCGCCGATCTCCGGATAGCCCGCCTCGCCGACCGTCGGCACGTCCGGCAGGTTCGGGTCGCGCTTGTCGCTCATCACCGCGAGGATGCGCAGCGCGCCCGACTTCTGCTGGGTGACGAGCTCGCCGATCGAGTTCATCGACACGTCGGTGTGCCCGCCCATCAGCGCGGTGAGCTGCGGCCCGCCGCCCTGGAAATTCACCGTCGCGAGCTTGGTGCCCGTGCCGTTCTCGAACGCCAGCGCGGCGAAGTGCCCGGTGGCCATGAAGCCGCTGGTGCCGGCCTTGATCTTGCCGGGCTTCGCCTTGGCGGCGTCGACCACGTCCTTGAGCGTCTTGAAGGGACTGGAGCTCGTCACCACGATGCCGAACGGGGCGCCGTAATAGAGGCCGATCGGCACCAGGCTGTCGCGCCCGAACGGCGATTTGCGCTCGGTGTCGAGATAGCCGCTCGCGGCGGTCGGCAGCACCAGCAGGGCGATGGTCTGCCCGTCCGGCTTGGCGGTGGCGACATAGCCGAGCCCGATCTGCATCGAGGCGCCGGGCTTGTTGACGACTTCCACCGGCACGCCGAGATCCTTCTCCAGCAGCGGCGCCAGCAGGCGCGCGGCGGTATCGGCGCCGCCGCCGGCCGTCGAGGGCACGACGAAGGTGATCGGCTTGCCCTTCTGCGGGAAGTCGTCGGCGGATGCGACGCCGGTGCAGGCCAACAGGCCCGTCAGCGCCAGAAGCAGTGCCTTCCTCATGTTTGTCTCCCTTTTTCCCTTGGCTCGCGGCTTGTTCGTGGGCGGCCGCTTGTCGTCTTTGGCGTCGTGTCGTCGGTGCTCCGCCTGTCGCGGGTGCTGCTGCCGCGTCAGGCCTCCGGCAGCCGGCGCAGCTTCTTCAGCATGGTCGGCTGCTCGGGCAGCGGGCGGCCGGGGAAGAGCAGCGGCCAGGTGCTCCGCGTGACCTGCCCGACATAAAGGTCGCCGTGCGAATCCACCGCGAGCCCGTGCGGCGAGGTGAACTGGCCGAGGCCGTTGCCCGCGCCCTCATGGCTGTCAAGCCGCCCCACCAGCCGTCCGTTCTGTACGATGCTGATGCGCGGGCCGAGATTGGGATAGTCGCGGTTATGCGCGAGATGGGGCGGCAGCTCGCCGAGGAAAAACAGCGGGTCGGTGCGCCCGACCATGCACATGCCGCCGGGCCGGTGCAGGTTGTTCCACTGCGTCTCGTAGCGGCCATTGCCGTCGAACACCTGCACCCGGTGGTTCTCCCGGTCGACGACATAGACCCAGCCGTCGTCGTCGCAGGCGATCTTGTGCGGCAGGTTGAACTCGCCGGGCCCCGAGCCGCACGTGCCCCACGACATCAGATAGCGCCCGTCCGGGTCGTATTTGTGGATCGCGGCGTTGCCGTAGCCGTCGGAGACGTAGATGTCGCCATTCGGCGCCAGTGCGGTGTGGGTGCAGCGGTTGAACGGGCGGTTGCTCATGCGCGGGGAGGGCTGGTCAGGCGTGCCGATGCGCAGCAGCACCCGGCCGTCCAGCGTGCAGCGTGTGACGGTGTGGGTGCCCTCGTCGGTGCAGTAGATGGTCTGGTCGGGACCGATATGCAGCCCGTGCGGCTTGCTGAACAGGTCCTCGCCCCAGCTGTCGAGGACGTTTCCCTCGCGGTCGAACACGATCAGCGGCCGTTCGCCGCGATTGAACACATAGACCCGGTCGCGGGCGTCGATCGCGACCGAGGGCACCTCGCCGAGCGTCCAGCCCGGCGGCAGCTTCGCCCAGTCGGCGAGCGGCTCGTAGCGGTAGGTGCCGGTACCCAGCACGATGTTCTGTTCGAGCGTTTCCATGTCCCAGGCCTTGTGTTCCGGCGTCTTCGCGCCGGTTGTCGCGTGGTCGGACCGGCTACTCCTCCACGATCCGTCGGAGCTTTCGCAGCGAGTTGAGCTTGTCGGGCAGCGGCCGCCCGGGGAAAAGCGAGGGCCAGGACGAGGTCGTGACCTCGCCCACATACATGTCCCCGCTCGAATCGAGCGCGATGCCGTGCGGCGAGGTGAACTGGCCGAGACCCGTGCCCGGGCCGCCATGGCTGTCGAGGCGGCCCACCACCTCGCCGTTCGAGAGGATGCTGATACGCGGGCCGAGATTCGGGTTGTCGCGGATATGCGCCATGTAGGGGCCGATCTCGCCGACGAAGCATAGCGGGCAGGGGCCGCTGGTCATGTACATCGCGCTCGGCCGGTGCAGGTTGTTCCACTGCGTCTGGTAGCGCCCCTCGCCGTCGAAGATCTGGATGCGGTGGTTCTCGCGGTCCGCCACATAGACGAGGCCGTCGACGTCGCAATGGATGTTGTGCGGCAGGTTGAACTCGCCGCGCCCCGAACCGGAGCGGCCCCAGCTCAGCAGATGCCGTCCGTCCGGGCTGAACTTGTGCACGGCGGCGTTGCCGTAGCCGTCGGAGACGTAGATGTCGCCGTTCGGCGCCAGAGCGGTGTGGGTGCAGCGGTTGAACGGGCGCCCGCTCATGCGCGGGGCGGGCCTGCCGGGCACGCCGATGCGCATCAATAGCCGTCCCTCCAGCGTGCATTTGCACACGGTGTGGGTGCCCTCGTCGGTGCAGTAGATGCTCTGGTCGGGGCCGATATGCAGGCCGTGCGGCTTGGTGAACAGGTCCTGGCCCCAGCTATCGAGGAAGCCGCCATCGGGGCCGAGCACCACCATCGGGTGGGCGCCGCGGTTGAACACGTAGACCCGGTCGCGCGCGTCCACCGCCACCGCCGCCACCTCGCCGAGCACGACGTGCTCCGGCAGGCTCATCCAGTCGTCGAGCGGCTCGTAGCGGAAGCGGCCGGTGCCCAGCACCAGGGGGCCGTCGACGCTCTCCGCGGGCCTGCTGTCCTGCACGTCCATGCTGCGCGTCCGTCCTGCCCTGTGCCGGAACGGGTTCGATCTCGCCTCGAGTTCGCCCGCCGGTCATCTCACTGAGTGAGTTTTAAATCCAACTCAACGGAATATGGCAGCGGAATGCCGCACGGTCAAACGCAAAGCGGGACAGCATCGCGACGGCGCCCCGGCCACGTTGTGAGCGTCGGAGCGTTGGGCTAACGTGTTGGCCATGAACGAGATTGGCGCCATCAACCGCGTGCTGAGGCTGGTCAGCCTGCTGTCGGACTACCCGCATCTCAACGCCAAGCAGGCCGCCAACCTGCTGGGATGGCCGGTCAGCAGCACGCACCGGCTGCTGCGCAAGCTGGCCGAGCACGAGTTCGCCGAGCAGACAGACGGCAACTTCTCGCCGGGCATGGAGCTCTACCGCATCGTCGGCCGGCTCAGCGGCAAGATGCCCTTCGCCGAGATTGCCGAGCCGCTGCTCGACGCGCTGACGCGCCAGTTCAACGAAACCTCGATGCTGACGATCCTCGAGCGCCGGCAGCTGCGCATGTACACCGCGCAGGCCGCCTCGCCGCAGGACCCGATGCGCTACATCGTCGAGCTCAACCGTCGCGACCCGCTGGTGTGGGGCGCCTCCGGCCGCGCCTTGCTGGCGCATCTGAGCCCGGAGGAGATCGACACCGCCATCGCCACCTGCACCACGACCAACATCCGCGGCGAGGTGCTGGACCCGGCCGAAGTGCGCGCGGCGCTCGAGGCGACGCTGAAGGAGGGCTTTGCCCTGTCGCGCTCGCACCGCACGCTCAATTCGATCGGCATCGCCGTGCCGTTCTTCGGCCCGCAGGGCGACGTGATCGGCAGCGTCGGCTTTCAGATTCCCGGCTTCCGTTTCCGCGAGGAGCAGCTTGCCGGGCTGGTGGAGGGGCTGACGCAGACCGCCCTGATCATCTCGCAGCAGATAGGCGCCAAGCCGAATTTCTGAGCCTGCCTGCGGCACGGCCCGTCGGACGACGTCCTTGCGAAATCGCGCCCGCTCGACCTAAGCTCAGGCAGGAGGAGACGGAGCCATTCCCAAAAGGAAGGTTCGAGCCATCCAGCCGCGCGTAAGCAACGAGCGGAAACAAATCAAAATATATATAAATCCGCCTAGGAAAACGCCAATGGAAACCAGCACCATCGGATATGCGCCTTCCACCGGTGCGGACATCCTTCACGACGTGAAGGTCAGCATGGACCGCAACGGAAACCTGCCCTATCCCCGCTTCATGGACATGCTGCGGCTGGAGGACAGGAACTTCCTCCTCACCCGCTCGGTCGCCAAGTGCCTCGCCAAGAACCAGGCGCTCTACCTTCAGGGCGACCGCTCGGAGAACCTGTTCATCGTGCTGCGCGGGACGGTGAAGGTTCACTACATCCATGACAATGGCAGCTCGCTCACCACCTCCTACTGCCGGGAGGGCATGCTGGTCGGCGCCCATGGCTGCACCCGATGGGCCGGCAATCACTGTTGGTCGGCGCAGGCGCTGGAGGACAGCCGCGTCCTGTGGATCGGGCGCGAGCAACTCGTCGAGCTCACCGAACGCTCGGCCCATGCGCTGCGCTGCGTGCTGGCGATCGCCGAGTTCAAGGCCGAGCAGCTCAAGAAGGTGATCCAGATCCTTGCCGAGACCACGGTAGAGCGTCGCATCGCGCTGGCGTTGCGCCATCTCGGCGCGCTCTACGGCATCGACCGCGGCGAGGAGATCGAGATCGACGGCCGGCTGACCCATCAGGAGATCGCCGAGATGATCGGCGCCTCGCGCCAGAGCGTGACCACGCTGCTGACGGGTCTGGAGAAGGCCGGCGAGATCCGCCGAGAGGGGCGGCGGCTGTTCATTCCCTGCAACCCGACCGCCGGGCGCCTGGCCGACCCGCCGCTGCGCACCAACGAGCGGCACTGAGGGCTCCGCAGCGCGCCTGCCGCCCGTGCTCGCGGGCGGGGTGGAGGATTGTCGCGCGTCCGACAGTGCCGGCGCGCGCACCGGCCTAGGCTGCGGCCTTCCGGCCCGGCGCCGCGCGCCGGCCGGCCCGCATCCACCCGCATGGAGACTCCCGATGGCCGATCACGACGCGCCCGTCTGGTTCATTACCGGCTGCTCCTCGGGCTTCGGCCGCGAGCTGGTGAAGCAGGTGCTGGCCCGCGGCTGGAAGGTGGTGGCGACGGCGCGCGATCCCGCCAAGATGGCCGATCTCGTGCAGGGCTTCGAGGAACAGGCGCTCGCCTTGCCGCTCGACGTGAGGGACGCGGCGCAGGTCGAACAGGCGGTCGCGCGCACGCTGGAGCGCTTCGAGCGGATCGACGTGCTGGTGAACAATGCCGGCTACGGATATCAGAGCTCGGTCGAGGAGGGCGAGGACGGCGCGATCCGCGCGATGTTCGAGACCAATGTCTTCGGCCTCGCCGGCCTGATCCGCCGCGTGCTGCCGGTCATGCGCGCGCAGCGTAGCGGCTTCGTCGTCAACTTCTCCTCCATGGCCGGCATCGCCGGCAATCCGGGCACCGGCTATTACGCGGCGACCAAGTTTGCCGTCGAAGGGCTGTCGGACGCGCTGGCGAAGGAGGTGGCCGATCTCGGCATCAAGGTGCTGCTGGTCGAGCCCGGCCCGTTCCGCACCGAGTTCCGCACTGCGGTGCAGCGCGAGGAGAGCAGGATCGCCGACTACGAAGCGACGGTCGGCGCCCGGTTGCGCGCGATCTCCCATCCCTCGACGGCGCCCGGCAACCCGATCAAGGCGGCGCAGGCCGTGCTCGCCGCCGTGACCGCCGACAGGCCGCCCGCGCGCCTGCTGCTTGGCAGGCTGGCGTTGCAGAATGCGCGCGACAAGCTCGCCTCGATGCAGGCCGACTTCGCCGCCTGGGAGGCGGTCACGCTCGGCGCCGACGACCGCTGACGCCGCGCGCGGCTCTCAGGCCATCACGCGCCCGCCATTGACGTCGAGGATCGCGCCGGTGGTGTAGCCGCTCATCTGCGTCGAGCCGAGGAAGAGATAGGCGCCGACGCAGTCCTGCGGGACGCCGAGCCTGTTCAGCGGCACCGCCGCCTTCACCGCCTCGAGCCGCTCGGGCGGCGTGCCGTCGTGGAACGGCGTGAGGATGAGGCCCGGCGCGACGGCGTTGACGCGGATCGCGTCCCTGGCGAACTCCTGCGCCATGCTGCGGGTCAGCGAATGCACCGCGGCCTTGGCTGCGGCATAGATGGCCGAGCCAACGCGCCCGCCATTGCGGCCCGCCACCGAGCCGGTATTGATCACCGAGCCCCGGCCGGAGGCGCGCAGCGCCGGCAGCGCAGCCTGGGTCACGGCGAGGATGGAGCGGACATTGAGGTCCATCAGCCGGTCATAGCCGCCGCCGTCATAGGTGGTGAGCGGCACCATGTCGCTCAGCCCGCCGGCATTGTTGACCAGTATGTCGAGCCCGCCGAGCCCCGCGATGGCGCGCCCGGCCATGGCCTGCGCCTCCTCCGCCCGGCTCACATCGCCCGAGACGAGCATCGCCCGCGCGCCGGCCGCGGTCATTTCATCAACCAGCGCCCGCGCCGGCGCCTCGTTGTGGAAATAATGGATCGCCACGGCCGCACCGTGCTCGGCGAAGGCGCGTGCCACCGCCAGCCCGATGCCGGAGCTGGCGCCCGTGACGAGGACGCGGGCTCCCTTGAGATCATCGAGTATCATCGTCTCGGCCTTTGCTGCTGACGGGCGCGCGCGGCGCGGCCGGCGGCACGACGACGTCGCGCGCCGGCAGGGTCTCGCCGCCCAGGAATGCGGTGATGTTGCGAAAGGCGTGGGCGGCCATGATAGGCACGTCGTCCATCAGGCTGCCCGCCGAATGCGGGGTCAGCACGACATTGTCGAGGCTGCGCAGCGGCGAATCCGCCCGCAGCGGCTCCTCGGCGAAGACGTCGAGGCCGGCGCCGGCGAGTCGGCCGCTCGTCAGCGCCGCGACGAGGTCGGCCTCGACCACAAGATCGCCGCGCGCCGCGTTGACGAGCGTCGCGCCCGGCTTCATGCGGGCCAGCGCGGCGGCGTCGAACATCCCGGCATTGGCCGCCCCGCCCGGGCAGTGGAGCGTGACGATGTCGCTCTGCGCCAGCAGCTCCTCGAACGGGACGAAGCGCGCGCCATGCGCCAGTTCTCCGGCCACCGGGCCGCCGCGGGTGAAATAGAGCACCTCGCCGTCGAAGCCGCGAAGCTGGCGGGCGACCGCGCGGCCGATATTGCCGAAGCCGACGATGCCGACCGTCTTGCCGTAGAGCCGCTGGCCGACCGGTCGTATCTCGCCGGAGATCCAGCGGCCCTCGCGCAGCGCCCGGTCGGCGAGCGGGATCCGCCGCAGCGTCGCCAGCATCAGCGCGATCGCGTGCTCGGCGATGGTATCGGCATTGACGCCGGCGGTGATGGCGACCGCGATACCGCGTCGCCGGGCGGCCTCGGTGTCGATCTTGTCGTAGCCGGTGCCCCATTTCTGGATGAAGCGCAGGCGTGGGGCGCGGGCCATCATCGCGTCGGTGACCGGCGCGGTGACGAGCAGCACCTCGCTCTCCGCCAGCATCGCCTCGCTCATGTCCTGCGGCCGCTCGGCGAAGGCGAGCTCGAAGCCGGCCGGCGCGCCCTGCCGGATCAGGGCCTGCGCATGCCGGTCGAAGACGAAGCCGAGGCAGGCGAGGCGCACCGTTGTCGGGGAGGGCGGCATCGCGTCAGTCGTCCCCCGCCGGCGCCGCCGGGCCTGTCCGCATCATCGTCTCCCCCCGGTGCTCGCCGGCCCGCATGTGACGGCATCCTGCGAGCCTAGCGGCGCGCCTCACCCCGGCCTGTCGCCTGCGCGACATCGCCCGCCGGCCGAGGCGCTAGTCTCGCCAGCGCGGACGCCATTGCGTGGGACCAGCCATGTTCGAGGGATTTGCCGACACCTTCATCGACACAAGCGGCGCGCGGATCCGCGTGCGGCACGGCGGCGAGGGTCCGCCGCTGCTGCTGCTGCACGGCAACCCGCAGACCCATGTGTGCTGGCACAAGATCGCCAACGAGCTCGCCGAGGACTACCACGTCGTGGCGGCCGACCTGCGCGGCTATGGTGACAGCTCGGCACCCGAGCCGGACGCGGACTGCGCCAATTATTCGTTCCGTGCCATGGCGCAGGACCAGATCGAGGTGATGCGCGCGCTCGGCCATGAGCGCTTCTTCCTCGCCGGCCACGACCGGGGCGGGCGCACCGCGCACCGAATGATGCAGGACCACCCCGAGGCGGTCGCGAAATGCGCCATCCTCGACATCCTGCCGAGCCGCCATGTCTGGCACAACGCCTCGCGCGCCTGGGCGCTGAAGTCCTGGCACTGGGTGTTCATGCCCCAGACCGGCGGCCTGCCGGAGGCGATGATGGCCGCCGTGCCGCCCGAGCAGTTCCTCACCAAGATGATGGTGCTGCCGGGCAATACGCGCAGCGTGTTCGACGAGGAGGCGTGGGCCGAATATGTGCGCTGCTTCACGCCGAAGATGATCATGGCGTCCTGCGCCGACTACCGCGCCTGCGCCACCGTCGACCTCGACATGGACGACGCCGATTTCGGCCGCAAGGTCGAGGTGCCGCTGATGGTCATGTGGGGCGTGCGCAGCCACACCCAGGCGGTGTTCGACGACGCGCTCGCCGTCTGGCGCGACTATGCAACCCATGTCGAAGGCGGGCCGGTAGTCAGCGGACACTTCATTCCCGAGGAAGTGCCGGAGGAGACGCTGGCGCGCTTCCGCGCCTTCTTCGTCTGACCGCTTGGCGAGGGCGGAGCGGCCTCAGCCCTTCAGCGCCTCCACCGCCCGCCAGTCGACCTCGAGCCCGAAGCCCGGCGCCTCGGTGAGGTGGACCCGGCCATCGCGATACTGCGCGCCGCCGTGGAAGATGCGGTGGTGGATCGGGTGCATGTCCGGGTCGCCTACCGATTCGGCCGCGAAGGCGGCGTCGCCGAGCGCGGAGACGAGGTGAGCGTGCAGGTGTGCCGCCGTGTGCGGGGCCACCATCACCCCCTTCATAGCGGCGTAATGGGCGATGCGCAGCGCCTCGCTGAAGCCGGCATGGCGGGTGCAGTCGAACTGCACATAGCCGAGCGCACCGGAATCGATGAACTCGCGCACCGTGAAGCGGTGCCACTCGCGCTCGCCATGGGCGAGGGGGATCGGGCAGCGGGCGGCGGCGCGGGCGAAGTCGGAGGGCTGCAGGTACCAGTGCAGCGGCTCTTCCAGCCAGAAGATGTCGTAGCGCTCGACCGCGCGGGCGAAGCGGATGCAGCCCTCGACATCGACGGGCGCGTTCATGTCCAGCATCAGCAGCACGTCGGGCCCGATCGCCGCGCGCACCGCCTGCACCCGCGCCACCTCGTCTTTGAGCGAGAGCGCCCCGGTCTTCAGCTTCACCGCGCGGAAGCCGTCGGCGACGAAGGAGGCGAGCTCGTCGGCGCAGGCGAGCGGGGATTCCCCCTCGACGTAAAAGCCGCCGACCGCATAGGTGAAGACGTCGGTTCGATTGCCGCCGAGCAGCCGGAACACGGGAAGCCCCGCCGCCTTGCCGCGCAGGTCCCACAGCGCGATGTCGATGCCCGCCATCGCCGCCATGAACTGTGGGCGCTGGTTGCGCGGCAGCGGGGGCGGCCGGGCGTCCCACGGCCCGCTGCCGCCCGGGCGCGGCACCGTGACGGCGAATAGCCGGTTCCAGATCTCCTCGGGCGCCAGCGGGTCGAGGCCGGTCAGCACCGGCGCAATCATGTCGAGCAGCGCGCACACGCTCGCCTGCGGGCCGGTCGAGATTTCGCCGATGCCGACGAGCCCGTCGTCGGTGCGGATCTCGACCAATACGAGCTGCGCGGTGTCGAAGGGCTCGTGCGCCGTCCAGCGCACCTTGTCGAAGCGGGCAGTCAGCGGGTGGACGCGCATGTCGGTGATCTTCATGGCGCAGCGCTCTCCCGGTATCCATCCTCGCTGGACGCTAGCGTGCGCGCGAAGCGGCGGCTGTCGCCCACCGGACAAGCGCTACCCCGGGCCGGTGCGTGGGGAGCCGCGCAAGAGCACTTGTCGTTTTGCCGACACCGCTCTCGGATGGCGCCCGCTAACGTGCGATGCTCGCCGAAGGGAGACCCGCCTCATGCTGCTCGACGCCACCGCCTCCGGCCTGTTCCCGATCGCGCCGACCCCGTTCACGCCCTCCGGCGCGGTCGACTTCGCCTCGGTGGACCGGCTGGTCGAGCGCTATCTCGCCGCCGGCGCGACCGGGGTCACCGTGCTCGGCATCATGGGCGAGGCGCCCAAGCTGGAGCCGGACGAGGCGCTCGCCATCACCGCCCGCTTCATCGACGGGTTCGGCGACCTGCCGGTGGTCGTCGGCGTCTCGGCGCCGGGCTTCGCCGCCATGCGCGCGCTCGCCCGGGCGGCGATGGAGCGCGGGGCCGCGGGCGTGATGATTGCCCCGCCGCCGGCGCTGCGCACCGACGACCAGATCACCGGCTATTACCGCCAGGCGGTCGAGGCGATCGGCACCGACATTCCCTTCGTCATCCAGGACTATCCGCTCACCCTGACGGTGCAGATGACCCCGCAGGTCATCCGCCGCATCGTCGAGGAGAACCCCTCCTGTGTGATGCTGAAGCACGAGGACTGGCCGGGGCTGGAGAAGATCTCGGCGCTGCGCGGCTTCCAGAAGGACGGCTCGCTGCGCCCGCTCTCGATCCTCACCGGCAATGGCGGGCTGTTCCTCGATTTCGAGATGGAGCGCGGCGCCAACGGCGCCATGACCGGCTACGCCTTCCCCGAGATGCTCGCCGACGTGGTGCGGCTGCAGAAGGAAGGGCTGCGCGAGGAGGCGCACAATCTGTTCGACGCCCATCTGCCGCTGCTGCGCTACGAGCAGCAGCAGGGCGTGGGCCTCGCCGTGCGCAAATACGTGCTGATGCGCCGCGGCTTCATCGCCAGCGACGCCCAGCGCAAGCCCGGCTCCGCGCTCACTCCCGCCGCGCGGGACGAGGTCGACTACCTGCTGGCCCGCCTCGCCCGCCATGACGGGCGGGCGCGCCTGTAGGCGGCTCGTCCTTCACGAGCGTCCGACGACGCGGCCGGTGCTGGTGTCGATGATGTGCATCTGGTTCAGGTTGGCGGCAAGGCCGAGCGGTTGGCCCTCCCGCGCTCCGCTGTCGGGCGGCAGCCGGGCGCAGAACTCCGTACCCGCCAGGCGGAAATAGACGAAGCTCTCCAGCCCCACCGGCTCGACGATGTCGATCAGCGCGTCGAACACGGCATGGCCGGGCGGCAGCGGCTGGCGGGCGACGACGATGTGCTCGGGCCGCAGGCCGAGCAGCAGGTCGGAGCGCCCGGCGAGCCGGCCATAGCAGTGCCGGCGGTCGGCCGGCAGGTCGAGGCTCAGTTCCGACCCCAGCCGCAGCGCCGGCCCGTCCGGCCCGCCGACCAGCTCGGCCGGCACGAAGTTCATCGACGGCGAGCCGATGAACCCTGCCACGAAGTCGGTGGCCGGGGTGTGGTAGAGCTCGTGCGGGGTGCCGATCTGCTCGATCCGCCCCTTGTTCATCACCACGATGCGGTCGGCGAGGGTGAGCGCCTCCACCTGGTCGTGCGTCACATAGACGGTGGTGGTGCGCACCTTTTGCCGCAGCCGCTTGATCTCGGTACGCATCTGCACGCGCAGCTGCGCGTCGAGATTGGACAGCGGCTCGTCGAACAGGAACACCTTGGGCTGACGCACGATGGCGCGGCCCATGGCAACGCGCTGGCGCTGGCCGCCCGAGAGCTGCTTCGGCTTGCGCGCCAGCAGGTCCTCGATGTTGAGGATGCGCGCCGCCTCGCCGACGCGCTCCTCGATCAGCGCGCGCGGCACGCGCTGCTGGCGCAGGCCGAACGACATGTTCTCCTTCACCGTCATGTGCGGGTAGAGCGCGTAGCTCTGGAACACCATGGCGATGTCGCGGTCCTTGGGCGCGACGTCCGTGACGTCGCGCCCGCCGATGGTGATGAGCCCTTCGGAGACCTCTTCCAGCCCGGCGATCATGCGCAGCGTGGTCGACTTCCCGCAGCCGGAAGGCCCGACCAGCGCGACGAACTCCTCGTCCGCGATGCTGAGATCGATGCCCCGCACCACGTCGTGGTCGCCGAACCGTTTGACGACGCCTTGAAGGTTGACTTCAGCCATGTGTCACCGTCGATCCCCGGGGCCCCTCGCAGCCGCGCCTCACGCCTCGCCCCGCAGCAGCTTGGCGCCCTGCTGGTTGAACTGGGCGGCGGTGATGTTGCCGCGCACGGCCTCCTGCCAGTAGGGTGGGATCTTGTCCTGGAAGTTGGTCCAGTATTCGTGCGCGTAGGGCGGGGTCCACCAGGTATCGAGATGGTCGAGCGACATGCGGATGAAGCGGTTGTCCTGGAACACCGGCCGCTTCGACAGCGAGGTGCGCACCGGCGGCACCATGCGGTTGGCGGTGAAGAGCATCGCCGCGTCGCCGCTGGCGATGAACTTCATGAACTCCCACGCCGCCTCCTTCTCCTTGCAGCTCGACACCATCATCGGGCCCTCGGGGTTGGCGATCATGTAGTGCTTGTCGCCGACGCGCGGGTTCTGCGTGCCCTGGATCTTGTCGCCGAGCGCGGTCATCAGCGCCGGGCTCGCATGCGGGCCGTAGAACCACATGCCGCAGCGGCCCTTCTCCATCAGCGCGTAGAGCTCGCGATAGCCGTCCGTGGCGGCGGTCGGCTGGGCCGAATGGTCGCGCAGCGCCATGCCGAGCCACTTGTCGGTCACCTCGATCGCGGCGGGTGAATCGAAGTCCACCGTGCCGTCCGGGGTGGCGAACTGCACGCCGGCGCTGGCCCAGATCGGGAAGATCACCTGGATCGCCGAGGCGGTCTGCCCGCGCATGGCGAAGCCGTAGCGGTCCGGCGCCTTCGTCAGTGCCTTGGCGTCGGCGATCAGCTCGTCATAGGTCTCCGGCGGCTTCAGATTGGCGTCGTCGAACCAGTCCGCCCGGTAGTAGAGGAAATAGGGAATGCTGGTCTGGGGCAGGTAGAGGAAGGGTTGGTCCGGCTTGGAGCGGGTCTGCTCCATGACGTTGTGAAAGAAGTCCGACTTCTCGTCCCACGCGTTGAAGCGGTCCTCGATCGGCTCGAGGATGCCGTTGTCGAAATAATCCTGCACCCAGTACTGGATGGTGTTGATGACGTCCGGCGGCGCGCCGGCGGCGTAGGAGACCACCAGCTTCTTGCGCGCCTCCATCACCGCCATGTTGGCGTCGAGCGCGACCTCGATGAAGTCCTGCGACTTGTTGAACATGTCGACCGAATCGACCGAGATCTTCTGGTGGTTCGGGTTGTCCGCCCAGTTCCAGTAGGTGAGCTTCACCTTCTTGCGCACGGCGGGCGCGGCCACCTGCGCATCGGCGCGCTTGGCCGTGGCCAGCACCGCCGCGCCCCCTGCCGCGAGGCCGAACACCTCGCGGCGCGAGAGCGAAGGGCCGGTGGCCCGGCTCGGGCGTTGACTATCGTCGCGTGCGTTGGTCGTCATCGTTTCCTCCGGGTCATTGTTCTGGTTCGGCCGCATGTTCCGCCGCGCCGTCGGGCGCGTGCGAAAGGTCGCATCGGGGCAACTCGTGTCGGGGCCGGTCGCCGCGGCTCGCCGGCGGCCCCTCTTCGCAGTAAAGGCGCGAGGAAAATAAGCGGATCGCCCGGGCGTTAATGTCGTCTGGCCGACACGGGCGGTGGTATCGGACGGCTATGCGAGGACGTCCGGCGCCGCCTCGCGGGCGGCCGCGCCGCGCCGTCCCGTAGGGCCGTGGGGGGAATGACTTACTGGGCATGACTTGCGATTGACTTGCTCATCGGCCGGCGGCGGACAATCGTGCCCGGCATCGGCGGACATCGCCGCAGGTTTCGGGAGGACGGGATGAAGGTTGCGGTACTCGACGACTGGCAGCGCATCGCTGCGCAATGCACCGACTGGTCGGCTCTCGCGGCGCGGGCCGAGATCACGTTCTTCCACGACAGCCTCAAGGATGAGGCGCAGCTCGCCGAACGCCTCGCCCCGTTCGACATCCTCCTCACCCTGCGCGAGCGCACGCGCTTTCCCGCCAGCCTGACCGCCCGGCTGCCGCGCCTGCGCCTGCTCAACGTCACCGGCATGCGCAACCTCTCGGTCGACGTGGCGGCGCTCGAGGCGCGCGGCGTGGTGGTCTGCCGAACCGAATCCGGGGAGGGCGGCGAATCGACCTCCGAGCTCGCCCTGTGCCTCATGCTCACCGCCGCGCGGCGGGTGGCGGCCGGCGACGCCTCGGTGCGCGCGGGCACGTTCCAGTCCGGCATCGCGCCGGGCATCTCGCTCAAGGGGCGCACGCTCGGCCTGATCGGGCTCGGCCGCCTCGGGCGCATGGTCGCCGGCTATGCCGCCGCGCTCGGCATGCGCGTCATCGCCTGGAGCCCGCACCTCACCGCCGAGCGGGCGGCCGAGGCGGGCGTCGCCTACGCCTCGAAGGAGGAACTGCTGCGCACCGCCGACGTGGTGAGCCTGCACCTCGTGCTGGCGCCGCAGACGCGCGGCATCATCGGTGCGGCCGAGCTGGCGCTGATGAAGCCCGGCGCCATCCTCGTGAACACCTCGCGCAGCCCGCTGGTCGACACGCCGGCCCTCATCGCGCGGCTCAACGAGGGCACGCTGCTGGCGGGGCTCGACGTCTATGACGAGGAGCCGCTGCCGGCCGGCCATCCGCTGCTCAGCGCGCCCAACGTCGTGCTGTCGCCGCACCTCGGCTACTGCGTCGAGGAGAATTTCGAGGTGTTCTACCGGCAGTCGGTGGAGAACGCGCTGGCCTTTCTCGACGGCGCACCGGTCCGGCTGATGCCCGCTTCCGCCGGCATGCCTGTCGCGGCCTGACCAGCGAACGGCTACCGGGCCGGCGGTGCCGGCCCGGCAGGGTGCCGCGCTCACATCGCGCCGGCCCATCGGGGGATGGTCAGCGAGATCTGCGGGAACAGGATCAGCGCCAGCAGCACCAGCATGTCGACCAGCACCAGCCACCAGATGCCGCGGAACACCTTGTGCGCAGGCACGCCGGTGACGCTCGAGACTACGAAGCAGTTCAGCCCCATGGGCGGCGTCACCAGCCCGATCTCCACCGTCTTCACCAGGATGACGCCGAACCAGATCGGCTCGAAGCCGAGCCGCAGCAGCAGCGGGAAGATGATCGGCAGCGTCAGCACCATCACCGCGAGCTGGTCGAGGAAGAAGCCGAGGATCAGCAGCAGCACCAGGATCATCGAGAACACGACCCAGCGGTCGACCCCGGCCGATTCCACCGCCTGCACCAGCATCTGCGGCACGCCGCTCAGCGTGACGAAGATGCCGAACACCGACGCGCCGGCGATGATGGCGAGGATCATCGCGCTGTTGCGGGTGCCGTGGGTGACCGCCTTCACGAAGCTGCGCAGCGTCATGCGGCGCATGGCGAGCGCGATCACCAGCGCCGCCGCCGCGCCCACCGCGCCGATCTCGGTCACCGTGGCGGCGCCGCTGTAGATGGCGGCCAGCAGCATGACCATGAGCAGCATGACCGGCCAGACGGTGGACAACGTCTCCACCCGCTCGCGCAGCGGGAACCGGCCGGGCGCGGTGGGCGCCAGCGCCGGGTTGTGCCAGAGCGACAGGCGGATAGCGAGCACGTAGCCGAGCGCGGTCAGCAGGCCGGGCAGGATGCCGGCCAGCAGCAGCGCGCCGACCGAGGTCTCGGTGATGATGCCGAAGATGATGAAGGCGATACTCGGCGGGATCATGATCGACAGCGTGCCCGACATCGCCATCACGCCGGTCGCGAAGGAATCGTCATAGCCGTAGCGCCGCATCTCCGGGTGCGCCGCACCCGCGAGCGTGCCGGCCGCCGCGCTGCTCGAGCCGGAGATGGCGGCGAGCATCGCGCCGCCGAAGATGACCGCATAGGCGAGCCCGCCGCGCATGTGCCCGGACCATTTGTAGAAGGCGCGGAAGATGTCGGCGGTGAAGCCGCCGGCGGTGAGGAACTCCGCCATCAGGATGAACATGGGCAGCGTCGACAGCGTGTAGCTCGCCACCTGCTCATAGGGGGCCGTGCTCATGACGCCGGCCATGGTGTCCCAGCCCGCGACCAGGTAGACCCCGACGCCGCCCGCCACCAGCATGGTGAAGGCGACGGGCATGCCGTTGAGCAGCAGGACCAGAAGAAGCACCGTAACGATGAGGACGATCGCGGTCACAGCTCGATGTCCTCGACTTGCCGGTGTTCTTCGGGGAAGAAGATCTCGACCGCCAGACGCAATGTCAGGACGAGGCATCCCAGCGGAAAGCAGATGAAGCTGATGTAGACGGGCATCTGCACGATACCGATCGTGGTCTCGCGCATCTCTATCTTGTGCAACGCCTCGATGCCGGCGTACCAGGTGACGATGCCGAACGCCGCCGCCGCCAGCAGCGCGTTCAGCCGCTCGCTGAGGCGCAGCGGCACCCGCCGCAGCCACGGCTTCAGCACGTCGAGCTGGATGTGCCCGCCGGTGGTGTAGTTCCGGGGCAGGGCGAGAAAGGCGAGCATCACCATCGAGAAATAGCCGGTGAACTCGAAATTGCCGGGCAGGGGGTGGTGGAAGAGGTAGCGGCCGGCGGCATCGATGGTCAGCGAGCACAGCATGACCACCAGCATGCAGCCCGCCACCGTCATCAGGGCGCGCTCGAGCAGGTCGAGCACGCGATGGATGAGTGCAAGCATCGCTCGTGTTCCGGAATGTTCGGGGAGGGGCGTGCCCCGGCCTCGCCATCGGCGGGCGCCCGCCGCGGGGCACCCGCCGTCGCGCGAAGGGTTCAGTCTTCCGCCGCGAGGTTGCTCTTGAACTTGGCGATCACCGCCTTGCCGTCGAGCGAGCGCTGGTCCATCTGCGCCAGCCAGTTGTCGACCACCGGCTGCAGCGCCGTGTCGAGCTGCTTGAGCGCGGGTTCGGGCAACGCGAACACGGTCTTGCCGAGCTTGCGCAGCCGCTCGTGCTCCTCGATTTCGAGCCGCATATAGGTCTCGACGCACTTCTCGCCCGCCTCGTGGCCGGCCTCGGAAATCGCCTGGCGGACATCGTCGGGCAGGGCGTCCCAGCGGTCCTTGCGCATGGGGGCGATGAAGGGCGAGCCGCCCCAGCTCGCATTGGTCGACATCGAGCCGAGCACCTCGTCGAGCTTGTAGGCTGGCAGCGCCTGGGTCGAGATGATCGAGCCGTCGACGGTGCCGCGCTGAAGCGCGAGATAGAGGTCGGAGGCGGGCACGCGCACGCCCACCGCGTCGATCGCGCTCAGCGCCATCTCGGCGCCGGCGCCCGGCACGCGCAGCTTCTTGCCGCGCAGCTGGTCGATGCTGGTGGTCGGCTCCTTGGTCACCATCTGGAACTGGTAGGGCGAAGTGACGAAAACCCAGACCGGCACGACGCCGATCTTGGCATATTCGGTCTTGGCGAGGTCGTCCTTGGCGAGCTTCTCGAAGGCGCGCTGGGCCTTCATCGTGTCGTCGAAGGAATACATCCCCGGCAGCTCGAGGAAGGTGGTGAGCGGGGTGAGCTGCGGCGTATAGCCGGCATTGTGGATCGAGATGTCGGCGATCCGGTTGCGCACCGAATCGAGCTGGTTGAAGGCCTTGGCGAGCTGCTCGGCGGGGAAGCGCTGGAACGTCACCTTGCCGGGCACGCGCTTCTCGACCCCCTCGATGAAGGGGTTGATACAGCCGAGCGTCACGAAGTGATGCTCGGGGAACTGGTAGGAGATCTTGAGCGTGATCGGCTCCTGGGCGAGCGCAGGGGCGGCGACCAGGGCGGCGCCGACGCCGAGCATGAGCGCATGCAGCTTCTTCATCTGGGTTTCCTTTCCTCCCTGCGGCCCGGGCGGGCAGCGCCGTTGCTCTGCGGCAGCGTGCGATGTCCACCGGCGTTCGACATGGCGTGAGCGTCGTTCCGGCGAGGGAACGTTGGGGTAGGCCGCTATTTGTATTATTATATCATGAAAGGGATCTTGACCACCGCTTTCCGCATGGTCAGCGCGAAGCCGCTCAGCTAGGGAAAGGGTGGCAGGCTTGCGCAGCCGGAGGCCGGCCGTGCCGGCTCGCGGGGATTCTGAATCCCAGGAGCAAGGGCTCGGCGAGGCCCCCGTCGCTGGTGAAAATGCAAGCGTCGTGAGGCGGCTAGAGGCTCAGCCCGCCGTCGATCACGTGGACATGCCCGGTCGTGTAGGCCGACAGGTCGCTGCCGAGATAGACCGCGAGCTCGGCGATCTCCTCGGGCGTGCCGAGCCGGCCCATGGGCTGGCGGGCGACGAAGGCGGCGCGCGCCTGCTCGTAGTCGCCCTGCGCGCGGATCCGCTCCTCCAGCGAGGGCGACTGCACCGTGCCGGGCGCGATGGCGTTGCAGCGTATCCCTGCCTTCACATAGTCGATGGCGACCGAGCGGGTGAGGCCGATCACCGCCGCCTTGGTGGTCGCGTAGACGAAGCGGTTCGGCACCCCGGCGGGCACGCCCGACACCGACGACATGTTGATGATCGACCCGCCGCCGCGGGCGATCATGCCCGGCAGGAAGGCGCGGATCATGCGGAACTGGGAGCGCACATTGATGTCGACCGCGCGGTCGAAATCGTTGTCGCTGGCGTCGAGCAGGCTGCCGGCATGCACGATGCCGGCGCAGTTGAACAGGATGTCGGCGGGCCCGGCCGCCTGCGCATAGGCGGTGATCGCCGCGGCGTCGGTGACGTCGAGCTGTGCGGTGGCGATCGAGGGCCCGTCGAGGCCGGCGAGCTTTCCGGCGTCGAGATCGCTCGCCAGCACGTGCGCGCCTTCTCGGGCGAAGGCCAGCGCGGTGGCGCGGCCGATGCCCTGGCCCGCCGCGGTCACCACCGCGACCTTTCCTTCCAAGCGCCCGGTCATCGCGTTCCGCTCCCTCGCCCCGTTCAACCCGCCCGGTCGCCGCGCGCCGGCAGATGCGCGGCCTCCGGCACCGGGGTCAGCGGCACGCCGCGGCCGAACCAGGAGACGAGGTTGTCGACGCACAGATCGGCGACGGCGCGGCGCGTGCGCTGCGAGGCCGAGGCGATGTGCGGCAGCAGCACGGTGTTCGGTGCGTCGAGCAGCGCGCTGGGCACATGCGGCTCGTCGGCGAACACGTCGAGCGCGGCGCCGCGGATGACCCCCTTGTGCAGGGCCGCCGCCAGCGCCTCCTCGTCGATGGTGCTGCCGCGCCCGACATTGACCACCACGCCGTCCGGCCCCAGCGCCTCCAGCACCCCGGCATTGATGGCCTTCTCCGTCGCCGGCCCGCCCGGCGCCACGCAGACCAGCGTGTCGACCGCCTTCGCCAGCTCCATCAGGCTCGCATGGTAGGCGTAGGGCACGGCCGGGTTGGGCGAGCGGTTGTGGTAGGCGATCGGCACGTCGAACGCCGCCAGCCGGCGGGCGATGGCGGTGCCGATCCGTCCCATGCCGAAGATGCCGATCGAGCGCCCGCGTAGCGTCGCCGCGCTCAGCGGATAGTTGCCCTCGCGCTCCCAGCGGCCCGAGCGCAGCCAGGCCTCGGCCGGGCCGAACTCGCGCACGCAGCTCAGCAGCAGGCCGACCGCGACGTCGGCCACCTCCTCGTTCATCACCTCGGGCGTGTTGGTCACGACGATGCCCCGGCCCGCCGCGTGCCGGGCGTCCACCGCCTCGTAGCCCATGCCGAAATAGGAGATGATCTCGAGGTTCGGCAGCGAGTCGATGAAGGCCGCGTCGAGGGGCGTCATCGCCGCCGCCACGCCGCGAATGCTGCGCACCACCTCCGGCGCCAGCAGCGCGGCGTCGGGCCGCTCGGTCCGCACCAGCCGGAACTGCTCGCCGATGCGCTCGACGGCATGGGAATGCAGGACGCCGCTCGGCACGAGGATGCAGATGTCGGGGAAGAGGCTCGTCACGGTCTGGTCTCCTGGATCTGCGCATGCGTGCCGCCGGCTCCCGCGCGGGCGATTTCGCGGGCCGGCGGTGCGGGCCTGTCAGGCCGGCCGGGGAAAGGAGCTTTCCCGGCGCCGCTCATAGGGCATGTAGACGTTGACGCAGTCGAGGTGGCGCCGCGCCTCCTTCAGCGCCGCCACCGCGCCGGGCGGCGGCTCCCACGGCGCGTGGAGCTCGATCAGCGCGATCACGTCGGTGCCGTCGTGCTGGTGCGCCTCGAACACGCGGATCTGCGCCGTCTCCGGCTGGCCCTCATAGATGGCGCGCAGTCCGTCGGTGACGGTCTCGGCCATTCCCTCCGGCACCTGGCAGAACCGCCACAGCGCCAGCCGCGAGAACGAGCCGGCCTGCCCCAGCAGGGCGCCGCCGGGATAGATCTGGCGGGCGCCGGCGCGGTACTGGCCCCAGACCTTGCCCACGATCCGGTGGGTCCAGCGGGTGTAGTTGCGGCCGGCGATCTTCGCGTAGTCCGGCCCGTCCAGCACCTCGAGCGATTCGAGGTCGTAGAGCGCGATGTAGCGCGGCCAGCCGGACAGGCAGACCATGCGGGTCGCAGTAAGGAAGCCGGGCGTGTCGCGCCGCTCGGGAAAGTGTTCGGTGTCGTACCATTGCTGGAACTCCTCCTCGAAGCTGGCGGCGGGTTCCATGGTGGCGAGCATCAGGCCGGTCTGCCGTGCCGTGGCGTTCATCTGTGGCGTTCCCTCGCAGCCTTCACTGCATCGGCGAGAAGTCGGTCGGCGCGAGAAAGCGGTTCTCCGTGTGTACTAGCCATTCGCCGGCGCCCATGCGGCGCAGATAATCCTGCCAGGCCGCGTCGGCGAACATCTCGCGCCGCCGCGCCTCGCGGTCGGCGAAGCTGTCATAGCCCCACAGATGCACGACCTGATTCGGTTGTCCGTCGATTCCCGTGAACCATCCCAGGCAACGGCCCAAATATTTCTGCTGTATGGGCCAGCCGAATTCCCGGTAGAAGGCGACGAAGTCTCCCACCTTTCCCGGCTTCACCGTGTAGATACGCATATCGACGATCATACGACCTCCCGCGCGGCGGCTGTCGTCAGCCGTTTTCCTCCCGCGCCGCCCGTTGCATCTTGACGCCAGCTTATTCATAGATCACTCAATAAGAAGTCACAAGAGCCTCGGCCAACGGGAGGAACAGTCATGGAGCCGTGCCAAGGACCCCGCGAGACCACGCGCCCGCCCAGCTTCGCGGTGCCGCCTCTCGCCTGCGACTGCCATTCCCACATCCTCGGGCCGGTCGAGCGCTACCCCTATGTGGAGAACCGCAGCTTCACCCCGCCGGACGCCTCGCCGCAGGCCTATCTCGCCATGCTCGGCGCGCTCGGCATCGAGCGCATGGTGGTGGTGCAGCCGAGCGTCTACGGCGCCGACAACCGGCGCACCGCGGACGCGGTGGGCGAGCTCGGCGTCGGGCGGGCGCGCGGCGTCGCCATGGTGGGCCAGAATGTCGACGCGGCCGAGCTCCGGGCGCTGGACGATGCCGGCATCCGGGCCACGCGCTTCATTACCACGGCCGGCGGCGGCCCCTCGCTCGACAACCTGCCCGGTGTCGCGCGCAAGGTCGCCGAGGTCGGCTGGCACATCGAGATGTACGTGCCGCTCGACACCTGGCCGAAGGTGCTGCCGGTGATCGAGACGCTACCCGTGTCGGTCGTGTTCGACCATATGGGCGGGCTGAAGGCCGACGTCCCCGACGACGACCCGATTCTCGGCCAAATCCTGCGGCTGCTCGACACCGGCCGGCACTGGGTGAAGCTGTGCGGCTACCGCAACTCGCAGACCGGCTATCCCTATGGCGACGTCACGCCGCTCGCGCGCCGCTTCGTCGAGCGGGTGCCGGAGCGCTGCGTGTGGGGAACCGACTGGCCGCACACCGCCATCAAGGGCCGGATGCCCGACGATGGCGAGCTGCTCGACCTGCTCGGGGAATGGGTGCCGGACGTCGACACGCGCAAGCGCATCCTGGTCGACAATCCGGCCCGGCTCTACCGCTTCGCCTGAGGTCGGCGGTAGGCTGCTTCCCTTTCCGATGATGGGCTGCTAGCGCTTAGCGACCAGCCCTTCCAGCCCCGGGGAGCGAGATTGCGAGCGTGGACCTGAAGTCGAGACAACGTCAGCAGCCCGCGGCCGCCGCGGCCCCGTCCACGACGGCACCGCGGGAGGTCCGCCAGCGGCGCCGCATGCTCGCCTCCGAGCGCGAGGAGCTGATCCTCGACCAGGCCACGCGCTACTTCGCCGAGTTCGGGCTGAGCGCCGGCACCATCGAGCTGGCGCGCCGGATCGGCATCACCCAGCCGCTGCTCTACAAGTACTTCCCGACCAAGGAAGCGCTGCTGGTGCGCATCTACGACCGGCTGTTCCCGCAGAACTGGAGCCCGGCGCTGGAAGCGCTGCTGGAAGACGAGACGCGGCCGGTGCGCGAGCGCCTGACCCAGTTCTACCAGCAGTTCACCCGCACCGTGCTCACCTATGACCACGTGCGGCTGTTCCTGTTCAGCGGCCTGACCAACAGCGCGCTGAACGCCCGCTACTACACGATCCTGACCGACCGGATCTTCACGAGGATCATCGCGGCGCTGCGCACGGAATATGTCGAGGCGCCCGAGGGCCCGCCGAGCGAGGACGAGATGGAGCTGGTGCAGTCGCTGCACGCCTGCATCTACCACGTCGCCTTCCGGCGCTGGCTGCACGACCTCACCGTGGAAGGCGATCTCGACGCGCTGATCGCCCGCAAGATCGACTTCTATCTCGACGGCGCCGCCGCCAGCCTGAAGGCGCTCGACGCTGCGAAGCCGCGCCCCGGCAGCGCGGGGAAGGCGGCGGCGACATCCGGTGCCAAGTCTAGGGCGACCGCCGGGGCTGCGAAGGGCGCCGTCTCACCGCGCAAGGGCGCAGCCAAGCCGGCGACCCGCGCGTCGAAGACCTCGAACCGCTCCTGAAGGCGCCGCGCCTTCACCGCGAGAACGAGACCTCCAACCGTCCGAACGGCCCCGCATCGGCCTCCACCCGGTCGCCGCGCTCGGCGAACTGCAGGCCGGTATAGGTGCCGGTGGTGAGGAACGTTCCTGCCGGCAGTCGGCGGCGCCGCGCCGGGGCGGCGAGGAAGGCGAGCGCGGTGCGCCGCGGATCGCCGTCGCCATGCCCGCCTATGCCCTCGGCCACCACGCGCCCGCTCAAGGACAGCCGCACCGGCAGCCGCTCGAGATCGACCGAGCGCCAGCCGGCCAGGGCCGGGCCGGTGACGACCGCGCCGTTCGACATGAAGTCGGCGGCGCGGTGCAGCAGCGGCGTGCTCCTGTAGCTGGCAAAGCGGGTGTCGACGATCTCGATGAGCGGCAGCGCCGTGACGATCGAATCGAAGCGCGCGGCGTCCCAGTCGAGATCGTCGGCCGCGACCTCCCGGTCGAGACGGAAGGCGATCTCCAGTTCGACGCCGAGCAGCGGCACCAGGTCGGCCTCGATCGTCGCCGGGCTGGCGAAGACACGCGAGGCGAGAACCGCGCCCCACATGACGCTCGCGGGGTCGGTGCCGGCCAGCTTGTAGCCGGCGACCTTCTCGCCCGAGAGCGCGAGCACGCGGTCCTGCACCGCCGCAGCATCGGCGAAGCTCTGCGGGCGCGCCTCCTCGGGGAGGGCGGCAAGCAGCCGGAGGCTGCTTCGCGCGGCGTTCAGAAGCTGCGCGGCCCGTTCGATGCCGGCCTCGTTCATGTTTTGGCTCCCGCTCAGTAGGCCCGTCCGGTGGGCGTCTCGATGAGCTGGCGCGCGCCGGCGAGGATGACCTGGTTGATCCAGGCGAACTTCATGAAATCCTCGCGCACCGGCTTGCCGGCGGCGCGGATGCGCTCGGCGCAGGCCTTGAACCGGCGCTGCACCTCCGGGTGGTTCGGCTCGCCCGGATGGCCGAGATCCTGCGCGAGGTCGTTCATGCCGAAGCTGAGATAGTCGACGCCCTCGAGCCGGGCGATGTTGGCGGCCGCCTCCAGCCCGCTCGCGGTCTCGATCATGACGCCGACCGAGACCGCCGCGTTGCACATCGCCAGATGCGCCGGCAGGTCTTCGATCGAGAGGAAATGCGGCCGGCCGCCGCCGAAGGAGCGGTTGCCGAGCGGCCGGTAGTAGATGGCGTCCAGCGCGTCCTTCGCGTCGTCCACCGAGCAGACATGCGGCAGCACGATCCCGCGCACGCCGCGGTCGAGGAAGCGGATGATGGTGCCGGAGGTGCGGTCCGGCACGCGGGCGATCGGCACCATGCCGTAGCGTTCGGCGGCGAGGCAGGAGACATCGAGGTCGCGGGTCTCGAACGAGCCGTGCTCACCGTCGAGATAGACGAAGTCGAGCTCCAGCGGCGCCAGGACCTCGATCGCCGTTGGCGCGGGGAAGGTGAAGTGCACGCCGCGAATGGTCGCGCCCGCGGCCGCGGCCGACTTCACCGCATTGGAGCTCCAGCTCCTGTCACGTCCGGTCATGGATAGGTCCTGTCTTCAAGGGAGAATGGAACGGGGGCGGGCCGCGCACGGGCGGTCCGTGAAAGGGGGATGTCTCGCCGTGTCTGCGGATCGCCTAGGGGCGGCTGCGGGCCAGCCGGGTTCGCCCCGGCGTGTGCTGGTGCAGGAAGCCCGACACGGGCTCGATGACGTCGGTCCCGGCGTTCCGGTCCTGCCAGCGGGGGAACAGCTCGGCCCGTGTCAGCCGCGCCAGCGCGGCCGAGACGAGGGGCGGGTGCAGGCGGTCGTCGCCCGGCATCAGGAGGGTCGGCGCGGTGATGCGCCCGGCGGCATGGCGGGTGATGCTGAACACGAAGTCGCGCCCGAACATGCGCGGCCCGACTGCCCGGAGCGCTGAGGGCGAGACGTCCGGCCGACCGGCGAGGGAGGCGGTCCAATTCGCGATTTCCGCCTCGATCAGATCCCGGTTGTCGCCCGACAGCCCGACCGGGTTGTGCAGCACGAGAGCGGAGACGCGCTCGGGCGCCGCATGGGCCAGCGCCAGCGCGAACGAGGCGCCGAAGCAGCTTCCCAGCACGTGGCAGCGCTCGGCGCCGACCTCGTCCAGCAGCGCGACATGATCGGCGGTGTAGAGCGGCCAGTCATAGTCTGGGCCGATCTCGGCCCAGGAGCGGCCGGCATTGCGCACGTCGAGCGTGATGACGCGGAAGGAGCGGGCCAGCGCCGGCACCGGATTGCGCAAGGGCGCGTTCGCCTGCTCTCCGCCGGCTCGCCAGCCGGCGATGCGCGAGCCGAGGAAGCCGGGCGCGAACAGCAGCAGCGGATGTCCCCTGCCGGTGACCTCGTAATAGATCTCGCCCCGTTCGACCGGAAATATGGGCATGGGCACGCTCCAGAGGCGCGGGTCGCCGTGTCGTCGGTCAGGACGGGCAGGATCGGGAAATGGCCGGCTATCGGCGCGCGCCGCGCGTCGCCCAAGGCGCCCGCCGCGGCTGCCACTGCCGTTTCCTCCCGCATGTCCGCCGTGTGTTCCGACGGTTGATTGCGGTCACCGTAGCAGCGCTCCATGCGACAGAAAAATCGATTATTATTGGTCATTATGATAGGTAAACATTATCATGGCCGTGACGCTGGCACAGTTGAAGGCATTCGAGCAGATCGTGCGGCTGGGCAGCTTCCACGCCGCCGCGCGGCACCTCGGCGTCACCCAGCCGAGCATCTCCCAGCGCATCCGCGAGCTGGAGGCCGAGCTCGGCGTCGCGCTCTTCACCCGCAACGGGCCGCGGGTGATGATGACGGCGGACGGCCAGGCGCTGGTCGAATACGCCACCCGCACGCTCGGCGCTGCCGACGACATGGTCGCGCGCTTCCGCAGCCGTGATCCGCTGCTCGGCGTGCTGCGCATCGGCGTCACCGAGACCTTCGCGCTGATCTGCCTGCCCGACCTCGTGAGCCGGCTCGAGGAGCGCCATTCCCAGCTCACGATCTCCGTCACCGTCGGCGATGCCGGCATGATCAGCACGCTGCTCAACAACCACCAGCTCGATCTCGGCGTGGTGACGCAGCCCGATGTGGGCAGCCATATCCAGCAGCTTCCGATCGGTCAGATCGAGCTCGGCTGGGTCGCGGGGCCGGAGGTCCGGCTGCCGCAGGCGCCGCTGACGCCTATGCAGCTCGCGACCCGCCACCTGATCGGCAGCCCCGAGAGCGCCCGGCTCTACGCCACCATGATGAACTGGTTCGCCGCCGGCGGGGCGGTGCCCTCGCGGGTGAGTACCTGCAACAGCCTCTCCGTCACCATTCGCATGGTGCTGGCGAGCCTCGCCATCGGCCTGCTGCCGATACGGGTCGTGGCGGCCGAGCTGGAGCGCGGCGCGGCAGTGCGGGTGCCGGTGACGATCCCCGTCGACGCGCACCGCGTCTCGCTGTGCTACCAGGTGGCCGATTTCGGGCCGAGCCTGCAGTCGGTGGTCGACGTGACGCAGGAACTGATCGTCGAGCACCGGCTGTTCCGCTCGCCGATCCTCTGACGTGGCGGCCGTGCCCGATGGCGCCGGATCTCAGAAGCGGTAGAGACGGGCCGGGTTGTCGACCAGGATCGCCCGCAGCGTCGCCTCGTCCCCGGCCCAGCCGGCGAGGGCCTCGATGAGCTTTTCCTCGTTCACCGGCCGGTAGCCGGCCGGAGGCGCCGCGTCGCCGCGCCCGCTATTGTGGTGCACGAGATGCGGCCAGTCCGAGCCCCAGATGAGCTGGTGCGGATTGGCGGCGATCAGCGCCCGCGCGAAGGGCGTGGCGCCGGAAAAGTCGGAGGTCTCCCACGTCACGATGTCGGCGCCGGAGAGCTTCACCCAGCACTTGCCCTCCTTCAGTAGGTCGAGCAGCACGCCGAAGCCCGGCACGTCCGGCCCGGCGGCGGCCTTCGACCCGCCCATATGGTCGAACACCACCGGCACCGCCGACTTGCGCGCCGCCGGCGCCAGCAGCGCCACGAGGTCGAGATCGGCATAGATCTGGATATGCCATCCGAGCCGGGCGATCCGCTGGCCCGCCGCCAGCAGGGTCGCCTCGGCGGCGGCCGCATCGGTGATGCGCGGCGTCATGAGGTTGAGCCTGATACCGCGCACGCCCTGCCGCTCATAGGCGTCGAGCGTCGCATCGTCGAAGCTGTCGTCGATCACCACCACGGCGCGCCCCTTGTCGCCGAGCGTGGCGAGCCCGTCGAGCGTCGCCCGGTTGTCGGTGCCGTAGGCGCTGGGCTGCACGATGACGATCCGGTCGGCCCCGAGCCGGGCGGCGACCGGCGCGTATTCGGCGAGACCCATCCGCTCGGGCGTGTAGGTGCGATCCGGTGCGCCGGGATAGCGGTCGATCGGGCCGAAGACATGCATGTGGCAGTCGGTCAGTCCCTCGATGCGGGTCGCAGGCATCTCAATATCCTCGCGAAAGGTCGACACGGTTGCGGAGCGCCTCGCCGCGCCGGAAGCGGGCGAGGTTGTCCAGGAAGATCTGCAGCACCCGTTCGTCATAGTCGTCGCTCATGCCGGCGACGTGCGGGGTGACGATGACGTTCGGCATGGCCCAGAGCGGGCTCGCCGCCGGCAGCGGCTCGGTCTCGAACACGTCGAGCGCCGCGCCGGCGAGCCGGCCGCCTTCGAGCGCGGCGACGAGCGCGGCCTCGTCCACTACCGAGCCGCGGGCGAGGTTGACGAGGAAGGCGCCGGGCTTCATCAGGCCGAGCGCGCGGGCGTCGATCATGCGCTCGGTCTCCGGCGTCCCCGGCACCACGAGTGCGAGGAAGTCGCAGCGCGGCAGCATCTCCTCGAGCTCGTCGCGGCGATAGACCTGCGAGACGCCCTCGACTGGCGCCCCGCCGCGGCTGAGGCCGATCACCTCCATGCCGCTCGCCCGCGCGCGCCTCACGATGCCCTGGCCGAGCGCGCCCAGCCCGGCGACGCCGAGCGTGCGGCCGGCCAGCGCGGGCTTGGGCTCACGGTGCCAGACCCGCTCCGCCTGGTGGCGCAGCAGGCCGGGCATGTCCCACAGCAGCATGAGCATCGCCGCCATGGCGTAGTCGCCGATATGGTCGGCATGGATGCCGCGCGCATTGGTGACGGCGATGTCGCGCAGCGCCTCGCGGCGCGCCAGCAGCGGGTCGATGCCCGCGCTCGCCGCCTGGATCCAGCGCAGCGCGCCGCCATGCTCGATCACCACCGGCGGGCAGGTGAGGGTGAGCAGGACCTGCGCCCCCTCGATCGAGCTGGCGAGCGCGGCCTCGTCCTTCGCCACCACGATTTCGGCATCCACCGCGGCGCGGGTCAGCAGGGATTTGTAGGCTTCGGCGCGGGGATGGAAGACGACGATTTTCAAACGCTCGGGGGGCATGCAGCTCGGCACCTGTCGACGGGTCGGCGGCATCGAAGCCGGATTGACCGGGCGTGTCAATCGTTGTTTATAGAACAATAAAGAACGCAAGACGGTGCGGAGACGCCGCCTGCAGTTCCGGCAAGAAAGAGGAAATCCCGATGGCCAAGCCTTCCGCGGAAGATCGTTTCGCGATCGCCGACCTTTTCGCGCGCTACATGTGGGCGATCGACGGCGGCGACGTGGACACGCTGGTGTCCTGCTTCACGCCCGACGGGGCGCTGGAGAGCCCGGCGGTCGGCAAATATACCGGCGCCGACCAGATCCGCGCCTTCGCCACACGTTTCGCCCAGTTCCGCAGCCGCGGCACCGAGCTGCGCCACGTGCTCTCGAACATGCTGATCGACGTCGAGGGCAACCATGCCTTCGCCAAGTGCTACCTGCTGGTGTTCCAGGTCCGCAACGGCGCCAGCAAGCTGCTCGGCCCGGGGCGCTACGAGGTGAAGCTGCGCAAGGACGATGGCGAGTGGCGCTTCGAGCACCGGCTGGTCGTGATGGATCACGACTACGAGCTGGAAGGCATCTGAGGCCGTGGCCGCCGATCCGGCCGGCTCCACTGGCGGCGCGCCCGCCCGCCCGCTGGTGGTGCTCACCGACCCCAGCGTCCATGCCGAGGCGGTGGCGCTGCTGCGCGCGCGTTTCGAGGTGCTGATCCTCGATTCGTATCCCTCCGAGGAGCGCCTCGCCGAGGCCGCCGCCGGAGCCAGCGCCATCCTCGCCCGGCTCGGCACGGTGACGCGGCGGGTCATCGAGGCGGCGCTGCACCTGCGCATCGTGTCGCGCCACGGGGTCGGCGTCGACGCGGTGGACCTCGCGGCGGCGACCGAGCACGGGGTCGTCGTCACCAATACCGGCGCGAGCAACGCGGCGGCGGTCGCCGAATACACCTTCGCCCTGCTGCTCGCGCTGATGCGCAAGGTGCCGCAGGCGGATGCCGGCATGCGGGCCGGGCTCTGGCAGCGCACGACGCAGGTCGGCGGCGAACTCGAGGGCCGCACGCTCGGCATCTTCGGGCTCGGCGCCATCGGCGGGCGGGTGGCCCGCCAGGGGCTCGGCTTCGGCATGAAGATCCTCGCCTGCGATCCCCATCCGCCCGCCATCATGCCCGAGGGCGTGCGGCTCGCCGGGCGCGAGGAGGTGCTGGCCGGCGCCGATATCGTGAGCCTGCACACGCGCCTGACCGACGAGACCCGCGTCATGATCGACGCCCGCGCGCTGGCGGCGATGAAGCCCGGCGCGGTGCTGGTCAACACGGCCCGCGGCGAGCTGGTGGACGAGCCGGCACTGATCGCCGCGCTCGAGGCCGGGCGGCTCGGCGGGGCGGCGCTCGACACCTTCGCCGAGGAGCCGCTGGCGGCGGAATCGCCGCTGCGGCGGATGCCGAACGTCGTGCTCTCGCCCCATGTGGCGGGGCAGACCGAAGAGGCGCTGCTGCGCGTCGGACGGGCGGCGGCGCAGGCCATCATCGACGAGCTCGCCGGCCGCCGGCCGGCCAACGTGCACAACCCGGAGGCCTATGGGCGGCGCCCGGCCGCCCGTTCCCAGTAGCGGCCGCGCGGCCGCCCGCACGATGGAGAACCGCATGACAGAGAACACCGCGCCGGTCTGGTTTATAACCGGCTGTTCCAAGGGTTTCGGACGCGAGCTCGTCAAGCGCGTGCTCGCGCGCGGCTGGCGGGTGGTCGCCACCGCGCGCAACCCCGCCGCCATCGCCGATCTCGTGGCCGGCCACGAGGACCGCGCGCTAGCGCTCGCGCTCGACGTCACCCGGCCCGAGCAGATCGAGGCGTCCGTCGCCGCGACGATGAAGCGCTTCGGGCGTATCGACGTGCTGGTGAACAATGCCGGCTACGGCTACGCCGCCAGCGTCGAGGAGGGCGACGAGGCCGCCATCCGCACCATGTTCGACACCAACCTGTTCGGCCTCGCCGCGGTCACCCGCAAGGTGCTGCCTATCCTGCGCGCGCAGGGCGGCGGGGCGATCGTCAACCTGTCCTCGCTGGCGGGCCTCTCCGGCAATGCCGGCACCGGCTACTACGCCGCCTCGAAATTCGCCGTGGAGGGCCTGTCCGACGCGCTCGCCAAGGAGGTCGAGCAATTCGGCATCAAGGTGCTGCTGGTCGAGCCGGGTCCGTTCGAGACCGAGTTCACCCGCTCGCTCGCCTCGACCGCGAGCACCCTGCCGGCCTATGCCGGCTCGGTGGCGACGCGCATCGACCAGCTTCTCACCAGCACCAACCGGCCGGGCGACCCGGTGCGGGCGGCGGAGGCGATCATCGCCGCGCTGACGGCGGCGAAGACGCCGCACCGGCTGGTGCTCGGCGCCAAGGCGCTCAATGACGTGCGGGCCAAGCTCGATTCCATGCGCCGCGACTTCGACACCTGGGAGAAGGTGACGCTCGAGGCGGACTATCCGGAAGCCCGCGCCCCCGCGCGCTGACGCGCCTTCCGTCTCCCGACGCAAAAGGGCCGGCTCGCGCCGGCCCTTTCTTTTGTCCGAAGGCTTGCGAGCCGGTCACGCCGGCTGGGCGACGCCGGCGACCTCCTCGCCCATCGGGCGGCGGGTCATCAGCACCACCAGCGCGGCACCGAGGAAGGACAGCACCCCGCACAGCAGCAGCGCCACCTTGAAGTTGCCGGTCATGCCCACGAGGTAGCCGGTGACGATCGGCCCGGCGATGCCGAAGCTGATGCCGCCCAGCGTGAAGAACGCGTAGGCGCGCCCGACATCGCCGGACGTGCGCAGCCGGTCATTGGTGAGCGCGAAGTTCATCGACTGGGCGAAGGTGTTGAAGGTCAGCGAGACGGTGAGCACCACCATGGCGAGGCCGATCGAGCCGACATAGGGCGTGAGCAGGATGAACGCCGACATCAGTGCGCCGATCGCCACCGCGTAGCGCCGCTTGCCCTCGCGCAGCGCGCGCTCGCTGAGCATGCGGTCGGCGACGGCGCTGAGGCCGATGCCGAGCACGGCGCTGAGCCCGAACGGCACCGCCGTGTAGGCGCCGGTCTCGATCACCGACAGGCCGTAGGAGGCCTGCAGGAAGCCCGGCAGCCAGGCCAGGAAGAAATAGGCGGTGTAGTTGATGCAGCCCTGCGTCAGCGCCAGCCCCCACATGGTGGGCGTGGTCAGCAGCAGGCCGCGATAGCCGATGGAGCGGGCGTCGTCGTCGGCCGAGGCGACGTCGCGCTCGCTCAGCACCTTGGCGCGCTCCTCCTCGGTGATCCAGCTCGCCTCTTCCGGCGAGCGGTAGAACAGCGCCCAGACGGCGACCCAGACGAGGCCCAGCGCGCCGGTGGCGATGAACGCCCAGCGCCAGCCATAGGTGGCGATCAGCCACGCCACCATCGGCGAGCCGAGCGCCGGCCCGGCCGTGGTCCCGGCGTACCAGATGGCGGTGGCGAAGCCGCGCTCGCTGCGCGGCGTCCATTCGCGGATCGCGCTGTGGGCGCAGGGGTTGGCCGCCGATTCGAACAGGCCGAGCCCGAGCCGGGTGAGCAGCAGGGTGAAGGCCGAGGTCGCGAAGCCGCCGAGCGCCTGGCAGATCGACCAGAAGGTCGCCGCCAGCGCGCTGGCGCGGCGCGCGCCGAGCCGGTCGGTCAGCGCGCCGGCCGGCAGCAGCACGACCGCGTAGAGCCAGAGATAGGACGAGAACAGATAGCCCAGCGCCACCGGGCTGAGCCCCATCTCCTTCGCCACCGTGCTGCCGGCCACCGCCATGGTGACGCGGTCGAGCGAGTAGCAGCACAGGAACAGGAAGAGCAGGATGTGGATGATGAAGCGTCTGTTGTTTCGCATCGCGCGGCACAGCCTCGGTTTGGCGATGCGGCGCCCCTCGGCGGCATCACCTGGACAAATCAGCCGGTTGGGTGAAGGGCGGTCGAAGGACCGGAAGCCGCGGGCGGGCTAGCCGCTGCCGCTTCGAAACGCGATCGGGCGATGCGGGGCGGGATAGGCCGGCATGAGGATCCTCCCTTATTGTTACCCGCCATGACGGCGAGATATTTATAGAGTTATCATCATCCGTTGCGCGAAGCTGTCAAGACGGCGGCTCGCGGCGGCGGCGCGAATTATCCTTACGTTACGGTAGGTTAAGGGCGCGGCGAGGTCGCGCGAGCCCCCTTCGCGCGACCGGCGCTGCGGCGAAGGCAAAAAAAAAGCCGCAGCGGCCTCGTGAACCGCTGCGGCGGCAGGCGCCGGATGGCCGGAGTCGGGAAACGGCCCGGCGCCGCCTTCAGTGACGGATGGATTGCAGGAAGCGCTGCGCGCGCTCCGTCCTGGGCTGCGCCAGCAATTCGCGCGGCACACCCTCCTCGACGATCTTGCCCTGGTCCATGAACACCATGCGGGTGCCCACCTCGGCGGCGAAGCGCATCTCGTGCGTCACCACCAGCATGGTGCGTCTCTCCTCGGCGATCTCTCGCATCACCGCCAGCACCTCGCCGACGGTCTCGGGATCGAGCGCGGAGGTCGGCTCGTCGAACATCAGCATGTGCGGGTTGGTGGCGAGCGCGCGGGCGATGGCGACGCGCTGCTGCTCGCCACCCGACAGGCGGGCGGGATAGGCGTCGGCCCGGTGCGCCAGCCGCACCCGCGCGAGCAGTTCGTCGGCGCGCTCGGTGGCGCTCCTGCGGTCGACGCCGTGCACCACGACCTGCGCCAGCACGATGTTCTGGCGCGCCGTCAGGTGCGGGTAGAGGTTGAACTGCTGGAAGATCATGCCGACGCGCTTGCGCACGTCGATGATCTTCTTGCTGTGGGCGCGCACCGGCTCGTCCTCGAACACGATGCGTCCGCCCTGGATGTCCTCCAGCCCGTTGACGCAGCGCAGCAGCGTCGACTTGCCGGTGCCGCTCGGGCCGACGAGGCAGACGATCTCGCCGGGCGTCACGTCCATCGAGATGCCGTCGATGATGGTGCGCGAACCGAACTTCTTGGTGAGGGTGTCGATCTTGAGAACTGGCGCCTGGGTCATCGTGTCCCGTCCATGTGCAGGCCGCTTCCGGCGATTTTCATACGGCGTTCGAGGGCGCCGCCCGCGAGCGAGATCGCGTAGCAGACGATGAAGTAGAGGATGGCGATGATCCCGAGGATCGCGAACCCGCCGCCATGGGCCTCGCGGATCAGCAGCCCGGTCGCGGTCAGCTCGACATAGCCGATGATCGAGGCGATCGAGGATTCCTTGAGGATCATGATGTAGATGTTGACCGAGGGCGGCAGGATCACCTGCATCGACTGCGGGCCGACCACGTGGCGCATCACCTGGCCGTAGGTCATGCCGCTCGACTGCGCCGCCTCCCACTGGCCGCGGCCCACGCTCTCGATGCCGGCCCGGATCACCTCCGTCATCAGCGCGCTCGCATGGGCGGAGAGCGCCGCGGTGGCCGCCGCGAAGGCGGAGACGTTGATGCCGAGCACCAGCGGGGCGCCGTAGAAGAAGAAGAACAGGATGATCAGGATCGGGATCGAGCGGAAGATCTCGACATAGAGCAGGGCGGGCACGCTCAGCACGCGCCAGCCCGAGGTGCGCATGAGCGCCAGCACCAGCCCGCCGACAGCGCCGATGATGAGCGACAGCCAGCTCAGCCAGATGGTGAGCCCGAGCGCCCTGAATACCGAGGGCATGTATTCGAGAAGGCCGTAGGTCTCGTGCATGCGATCACCGATTATCCGGGAAGAGCGCACGTCCGATGTAGATGCGCGTCAGGTTGATGACCTGGCAGAGCACGGCATAGACGATGGCCGCGATCAGGAAGGTCTCGAAATAGCGGAACGTGTCGGAGCCCGTGGTCTGCATCCAGGCGGCGATGTCGTTCACCGCGATCGCCGAGGTCAGCGACGAGCCGAGGATGATGGTGATGAGCTGGTTGCCGAGCGGGGCGTAGATGGTGCGGATCACCTGCGGCAGCACGATGTGGCGCAGGATCTGGAAATTGGTCATCCCCTGCGAATGGCCCGCCTCGTACTGCCCGTGCGGCACCGCGATCAGGCCGGCGCGCAGGATCTCGGTCATGTAGGCGCCGAAGTGCAGCGTCATGCCGACGAGGCCGGACTGGAACGGCGACATGCGCAGCCCGATCACCGGCATCATGAAATAGGCGAAGTACAGAATCACCAGCAGCGGTGTGTTGCGGAAGAACTCAACATAGGCGGTGGCGAACCAGCGCAGCGGCGCCGAGCGGCTCTGGCGCAGCACCGCGAAGACGAGGCCGATGGCGAGGCTGAGCCCGATGGTGGCGAGCGACATGGCGAGCGTGACGAGCACCGCCGTCTGCAGCTCGCCCAGATAAGGCACGATGGCGCGCAGGCTGAACGAGAAGGAATTCATGGAATGCCGATCTGTGATCGCCGCAGACAGCGGTCGCAGGAGAGCGGCGGGCGGCGGGCCTGAGGCCCGCGCGCCCGCCAGGCGGTCAGTAGTCGGCGGTGATCTTGGGCGGATCGAAGCCGAACCACTTCTTGAACAGCTCCTTGTTCTCGCCGGTGGCGTTGAGCTGCTCGAGCCAGAGGTTGATCACCCGCAGCCAGTCGGCATCGCCCGCCGGCGCGCCGATCGAGTCTTCCTGGCGCGAATAGGTCCCATCCAGCATGCGAAGCTGGCCGGGATGCTTGGCGATCTGCTCGGCGTGGTAGAAGGCGTCCTGCGCCATCGCGTCCACCTGGTCCGACATCAGCGCGTTGAGCCCGTCCGCATTGGTGTTGAAGCGCATGCGCTGCGCGTCCGGGAACTTGGCGGCGATGATCGGCTCGGAATTGCCGCCGCGGTTCAAGGACAGCTTCACCTTGGGATCGTTGACGTCCTCGACCTTCTTCAGCGGGCTGTCGGTCTTCACCAGGATCCGGCCCGGCACGATGAGGTAGGGGTCGGAGAAGGCGATGGTGAGCGAGCGCTGCACGTTGCGGGCGAAGCCGGAAATGGTGACGTCCGCCTTGCCGGTCTGCAGCGCGGCGACGCGCCCGGCGCTGTCGACCACGATGAATTCGGGCGTCACCTTCAGCGCCGCCGCGAACTTCTTTGCCAGATCGATGTCGTAGCCTTCCATCTGCCCGTCGGGGCGCATGTTGGTATAGGGCGGAAGGCTGCCCATCACCGCCACGCGCAGCTTGCCGCTCGATACGACGCGATCGAGCACCTCGCCGGCCTTGGCGCCGGAGCCGGCGACCACCGGCAGCAGCAGCGCCAGGGCTGCCGCGAACAGTTTCGTGCGGAACATTGCGGTTTCCTCCTTAGGTTCCCTCGGCCCTTGGTTCTGGTTCTGGCGGGCCGTTCTGGTGAAAGCGTCTTCTCTCCCGGATGAGCGCCGACAAAGGCCGAAGCCCGGGCGATCCGCGGCCCGACGTCCCGGGCGCGGCCTGCCTGATGCCTCGTGGCGGCTCGTTTTCGTTCCTCGTCGCGGCCGGATTCACCGTGTCGGCGACGCAGGTGACGAAACGTCAGCTCGCATCCGGAGTCAATGATTGATGATAGATCTATAGATAATATCTGCCCTTTCCTGGTGGCGGCGTGGATGTCGTGCCGGCGGGCGCCCCGGTCAGCCCAGCGGCTGCGGACGGAAGCCGACGATTTCTTCGAAGCGCGCGCTGTAGCGCGGCCAGACCTCGGGGTTGACCAGACGCGGGGGCACCTTGCCGCGCAGCAGTTCGATCCATTGCTCGGCGGTCTTGACCGACATGTTGTAGAAGGTCTCGGCCGTCATGCCGGCGATGTGCGGGGTGGCGATGACGTTGTCGAGCTGCAGCAGCGGGTGGTCGGGCGGCGGCGGCTCGTGATCGAACACGTCGATGCCGGCGCCGGCGATCACCCCGCGCCGCAGCGCGTCGAGCAGCGCGCCCTCGTCATGGATGCGCCCGCGCGCCGTATTGAGGAAATAGGCGCTCGGCTTCATCTGCGCGAAGGCCGCCTCGTCGAACATGCCGAGCGTCTCCTCGGTGCGCGGACAGTGCGCGGTGACGAAGTCGGCGCGCGCCAGCAATTCGCCGAACTCGACCTTCTCAGCGCCGCGCGCGGCGATCTGCTCGCGGGTCAGGTAGGGGTCGTAGGCCAGCACCGTCATGTCGAAGGCGCGGCAGAACTGGGCGGTGCGCGAGCCGATGGCGCCGATGCCGACGATGCCGACGGTCTTGCCGACGATGTCGTTGCCGCGCAGGTCCATGCGGTCGGCGGCGCCCCCGCGCAGCAGCGCGCGGTTGGAGATGCCGATCTTCTTCGACAGGTTGAGCATCATGCCGATGGCGTGCTCGGCCACCGGCTCGCAATTGGTGCCCGACTGGCTGCACACGGCGATGCCGGCCTCGGTGCAGGCGTCGACGTCGACGACGTCGTAGCCGGCGCCGATCGAGCAGATGGCGAGGAGCCGCGGCGCCCGCGCGATCAGCGCGCCGTCGGCGAACCAGGGTTCGACCAACTCGGTGCGCGCGCCGATCTGGTAGGCGCAGCTGCGCGAAAGCTCGCGCCAGTTCTCGTTCTCGTCGTCGCCATAGCGCAGCTTGATGAGCTCGATGTCTTCCTGGTCGCCCAGTATCTGCTCGGCGACGGGATCGAAGAAGCGCTCGAAGAAGACAAGCCGCTTGCGATTGATCGGTGCGGTCGATCCGTTCATGAGATGCGTACCCGGATGCGTGTTCTGGACGTGTGGCGGAGGGCCCGGTCCGTCCTCGCGGCGAGGGGCGGGCGGCTGCCGATGGCGATCGGAGCGTTATATATAGTTCTATAATTAAGCGTCTGACTGCTGCCGTCAAGCGGCCGCCGGCGAGGATCGGGGGATCTCGGATGCATCACGAGGCGGCCTCCACCGGCGCGCAGTGCGGCCAGCGCCGGAGCGCCGCCTGATGGAGGCCGCGCCGCGTCGCCTCGCCCGCGTCGCGCGTCGCGACGGTGTAGCCGTGCACCGTCAGCGCCCGTTCGTAGAGACGTGCCAACGGCCCGCCGGCGAGCAGCGTGAGCGCCTTCTCCCCGCCGTCGAAGGCCCGTGCGCCGGCGATCTCCACGCCGATCAGCAGGCCCGAGAGATAGGCGGCGCCGTCGCCCCGGTCGCTGAAGCCAAGCAGTTGCGAGGCCCTGAGGCCGAACAGCCGCCGCGTTGCCGCCTCCGGCGCGCTCGCCCCGTCCTCGACCCCTTCGAGGAAGCGCGGCGCGTCCTCGCGCACCTCCATGTCCTGCGGCATCGCATGGGCAAGGATGGAGTGGCGCGAGAGCAGCGCGAATAATTCGCCGGTCATGAAGGTGGCAAAGCGCGTCACCGCGCCTTGCTCCACCGCGACCCATTTGGAATGCGTGCCGGGAAGGCAGAACAGGCGCGTGTCGTCGCTCGCGTCGAGGACACCGAGAAGCTGCGTTTCCTCGCCGCGGATCACGTCCGGCGCCTCGGCGCGGCGCTGGGCGAGGCCGGGCAGGATGAACACCTCGCGCGCAGCGCCGGCAATCCGAATGGCCTGTTCGGGCAGCGTGTCGAGCCGGGCGGGCAGGTCGAGGTAGCCCGCCTCCTGCCAGCCCTGCCGGGCGCCGGCCATGCCGCAGATCATCACCGGCAGCCCGGTCGGGGCGCCGGCTGCCGCCAGATGGGCTTCGAGCACGGGAGCGAAGCCGACGCGGTGGCAGTGCTGCATGCCCTCGTCGCTGCGCCGCTCGGCCACGACCATGCCCGCCCGGTCCAGCAGCCACAGCCGGAAGCTCGACGTTCCCCAGTCGACGGCGGCGCAGAACATCCGCAAGTCAAGGCACTCCCAGCTCGGGCCCGGCCGGCCTCGAGCCCTGTTCGGACTCGGGGTCTGGCCCAGGTCTTTTGCGTCGGAAACGGTGGCCGGCTGTCCCCGCCATGTGCGCCGGGCCGGCCCTGGCGCATTGAGGCGGGGGATTGACACGATGTCAATAAATACTATTATATTTTTTAATCATCAGCGTGTGAAGCCCGCGTCTCGCGGTCTTCGGCTGCCATCGAGAACAAGAAACGGCGTTCTGCTGTCGAGCGGCGGGCGTGCCGGGCGGGGTTTTTCGCTGCGGCCTCCGGCGATGGGCAGGCGTGCGAGGGCGTTGGGAAGGAACGAGCGTGGCTGCGGCCGAGCAACAATCCGGGGCGGGGACCAACTCCCCCAAGACGTCTTTTACGGCATCCGATTTCCGCTGGGCGGGCTCGAGCGACGCCAACACGCCGCGCCGTCTTTCGCGCGTCCTCTCGCTGGACGATTTCGAGGTCGAGGCGCGCCGCGTGCTGCCGCGCTGCATCTACGGTTTCGTCTCCGGCGGCGTCGAGAGCAACGGTACGCGCGACGCGAACCGCGCCGCCTTCGACGACTGGAGCTTCATCCCGCGGGTACTGGTCGACACCACCCGGCGCGGCCAGGCGGTGGACCTGTTCGGCCATCGCTGGAGCGCGCCGTTCGGCATCGCGCCGATGGGCTCGACCGCGCTCGGCGCCTTCGAGTGCGAGCGCGTGCTCGCCGGCGGCGCCTATGAGGCGGGCATTCCCTGCCTGCTCAGCGGCGCCTCGCTGATGGCGATGGAGAAGGTCATCGCCGCCAATCCCGACACCTGGTTCCAGGCCTACATACCGGGCGACCGCACCACGGTCGGGCCGCTGATCGAGCGGGTGCGGCGCGCCGGCTACCGGACGCTGGTCGTCACCGTCGACGTGGCGGTGAACGGCAACCGCGAGAACAATGTGCGCAACGGCTTCTCGATCCCGCTGCGCCCGACCGCGCGCCTCGCCTGGGACGGGATCACCCATCCGCGCTGGCTCACCCATACGCTGGCCCGCACGCTGTGGCGCAACGGCATGCCGCGCTTCGAGAACATCACCGGCGGCGAACGCGGCCCGCCGCTGATCTCGCCGACCGCGCAGCGCAGCTTCGGGCGCCGCGACTCGCTGACCTGGGACGATATGGCCTGGATCCGCGACCAGTGGCAGGGCAACTTCATCCTCAAGGGCATCCTCTCGCCCGAGGACGCCCGCAAGGCCCGCGATATCGGCGCCGACGGCATCATCGTCTCCAACCATGGCGGGCGCCAGCTCGACGGCAGCCTCGCCTCGCTGCGCGCGCTGCCGGACATCGTCGCCGCGGTCGGCGGGTCGACCACCGTCATGCTGGACAGCGGCATCCGTCGCGGCACCGACGTGCTCAAGGCGCTCGCGCTCGGCGCGTCCTTCGTCTTCCTCGGCCGGCCCTTCTTCTTCGCCGCCTCGGTCGGCGACGAGGCGGGCGTGCGGCACGCGATCACCCTGCTGGCGGAAGAGATCGACCGCGACATGGCGCTGATCGGCTGCACCTCGCCCGCTGAGCTCGATCCATCCTTCCTGGTGCGGAACTCGGGTGCGCGCTGACATCGCCGGCGGTGCTCCGCCGGTCCCATGCGCCCGAACGGGGGACAACGAATGAAGATCACAGATGTGAGGGCGCACGTCCTCGAGGCGGCGCTGTCGCAACCCTTCGCCTATTCGCGTGCCTGGTACGCGACGCGCACGGCGATGATCGTCGAGATCGTCACCGATGAGGGGCTGGTCGGCTGGGGCGAATGCTACGGCCCGGCACGCATCAACGCGGCGGTCGTCGCGGCGATGCGCCCGCTGCTCGTCGGGCAGGACCCGATGCGCAGCGAATATCTCTGGAACGAGATCTATGCCCGCTTCCGCGACCACGGCCAGAAGGGCGTGATCATCCAGGGACTGAGCGGCATCGACATCGCGCTTTGGGACCTGAAGGGCAAATATCTGAGCCAGCCGGTCCATCGCCTGCTCGGCGGCCCGGTCCGCAGCGAGGTGCCGGCCTATGCGACCGGCCTCTACCGCCGCGAGCAGGGCGAGCCGGCCGAATATCTCGCCGAGGAGGCCGCCGGCTATGTCGCCGAGGGCTTCGGCGCGGTGAAGCTGAAGGTCGGCTTCGGCGTCGAGGAGGACGCGGCGATCACCCGCGCCGTGCGCACGGCGATCGGCGAGGAGGTCGGCCTCATGATCGACGCCAACCACGCCTACGACACCGTCGCCGCGATCCGGCTCGGCCGCGCCATCGAGGAATACGACATCGGCTGGTTCGAGGAGCCGGTGCCGCCGGAGGACGTGGCCGGCCATCTCCAGGTCAAGGCGGCGCTGCGCATTCCGGTCGCCACCGGCGAATGCGAGTTCACCCGCTTCGGCTTCCGCGAGCTGTTCGAGAAGCGCGCGCTCGATATCGTCCAGCCCGACACCTGCGCCGCCGGCGGCATTTCCGAGTGCAGGAAGATCGCCGACATGGCGAGTGCCTACGGCATACGCTACGCGCCGCATGTGTGGGGCACCGGCATCGCCATCGCCGCCGGGCTGCAGCTCCTCGCCGTGCTGCCGTCCTTCACCCCGTGCTCGCTGGCGCCGCAGGAGCCGCTGCTGGAATTCGACCGCACCGAACACCCGATCCGGCAGGCGATCCTGACCGAGCCGATCGAGCACGAGGGCGGGCGGGTCCGGGTGCCCGAAGGCCCGGGCCTTGGCATCGAGATCGACCGCGAGGCGCTGGTGCGCTTTCGCGCCAGCTAAGGGCAGCGTCGATTGACAGCGGGAGGGGCGGGCGTATTTATAATATTATAATCTTGTTCGATCCGCCCGCGCCGCCCCGCTGCCCTGGTCGGCGGGCCTGTCGGGCAGGGTGCCCAGCGCAAATCCGGGACTTCCATGAACATCGATAAGATCGTCACTATCGACGACTTGCGGGCCGCGGCGCGGCGGCGCCTACCGCTGATCGCCTTCGACTTCATCGACGGCGGCGTCGAATCCGAGACCTGCCTCGCCCGCAACCGCCAGACCTTCCAGGACTACCGGCTGCTGCCGCGCTACTTCGTCGACATCTCCGAGCGCAGCCAGAAGACGACGCTGTTCGGCGTCACCTATGACAGCCCGCTCGGCATCTGCCCGACCGGCATCTCCGGCCTCTGGCGTCCCGGCGCCGACGAGATGCTGGCGCAGGCGGCGGCCGAGGCGAACATCGTCTTCGCCTTTCCCTGCGCCAGCAATTCGCGGGTCGAGGACGGGCTGGCGCGCGCGCCGGACAATCTCTGGTACCAGCTCTACAGCACCCGCGAGCGCGCGGTTGGCCAGCGCCTGGTCGGGCGGATCGCCGATCTCGGCTTCAAGACGCTGGTGCTCACCGCCGACGTGCCGATCGTCCCCAAGCGCGAGCGCAACCTGCGCAACGGCTTCACCCGGCCGCTGAAGTTCAAGATGTCGACCGTGATCGACGGCCTGTCGCGGCCGGGCTGGCTGATGGACTATCTGAAGGCGGGCGGCGGCACGCCGATGATGCCGGCCTGGCAGTCCTATGTGAAGGAAGGCGCGACGCCCGACCAGGTGGCCGACTTCTTCGGCACCCAGACCCCGGCCTCGGAACAGACCTGGGCCGACGTCGAGCACTACCGCAGGATCTGGCCGGGCAACCTCGTCATCAAGGGCCTGCTGCACCCGCAGGACGCGGTGCGCGCCGCCGACCTCGGCATTGACGGCATCATCGTCTCGAACCATGGCGGGCGCCAGCTCGACATGGCGCCGACCCCGATCGACATGCTGCCGCTCATCCGCGCGACGGTGGGGGAGAAGATGGTGCTGATGGTCGACAGCGGCATCCGCCGCGGCTCGGACATCCTGATCGCCATGTGCCTCGGCGCGCAGTTCGCCTTCATTGGCCGGCCCACGCTCTACGGCGTCGCCGCCTTCGGCCTTCCCGGCGCCAAGAAGGCGATCGAGATCCTGCGCAAGGAGATCGACGTCAATCTCGGCCAGATGGGCCGCACCAGCCTCGCCGAACTCGGCCCGCACTGCCTGATGCAGCGCGAGCCGCCGTTCCGCATCATGGGAGAGGAGCCCGCAGCCGGCGAGGCGGCGGCGCCCAGCAGGAAGATCGGACATGCCTGATATCGCCGACATCGCAAATCCCACCAGGCAGCGGCTCGAGGCGGGCGAACTCGCGGTCGGCATGATCGTGCGCGTCTCGCGCACCGGCGACGTCGCCCGCATCGCCCGCTCGAGCGGCATGGACTTCCTGTTCATCGACGCCCAGCACGCCATCTACTCGCGGGAGACGATCGCCCATATCGGACAGATCGCGCTCGGCTGCGGCATAACCGCGATGGTGCGGGTGCGCAGCTGCCGCGACCCGGACATTCCGGTGCTGCTCGACGGCGGCATCACCGGCATCGTCTTTCCCGACGTGAACACAGCCGAGGACGCGCAGGCGGGCGTGAATGCCGCGCGCTACGCCCCTATCGGCCGCCGCTCGGCGACCTCGGGCTACGCGCTGTTCGACTATCGCCCGCTGCCGCAGGCAGAGGCGATCGCGATCATGAACCGCAGCACGCTGGTGGTGTGCATGATCGAGACCGTCGAGGGCGTCGCCAATGCCGAGGCGATCGCCGCGGTGGAGGGGGTCGACGTGATCCTGATCGGCCTCACCGACCTTCTGACCAGCATGGGCAAGCCCGGCCAGCTCGGCGATCCCGAGGCGATGGCGGCGGTCGAGCGGGTGGGGCGCGCATGCAAGGCGCAGGGCAAGTTCTTCGGGGTCGGTGGCGATGGCGACCCGCAGCGCCAGGCGATCTACATCTCCCACGGCTCGCGGTTCATCCCCACGCAGTCGGACGCCGCCTTCCTCATGGCGGCGGCCTCGCGCACCACGCAGGAGCTGCGCGCGCTGAAGCCCTGAGCGGGTCCACGACGCAAAAAGGGGAGCGGATGGCCGCTCCCCTTTTCCGTGCCAAGGCGACCGGGTGCTCCGCCGCCGTTGTTCGTTCAGCCCTGGACGAACCGCTGTCGCTGCTCGCCGAGCCCCTCGATGCCGAGGCTGACCACATCGCCGGCCTTGAGGTAGGAAGGCGGCTTCATGCCGAGGCCGACGCCCGGCGGGGTGCCGGTGGAGATCACGTCACCCGGCTGCAGGCTCATGAACTGCGAGATGTAGGAGACGAGATAGGCCGCGCCGAAGATCATGGTGGCGGTCGAGCCGTTCTGCATCTTGCGCCCGTTCACCTCCAGCCACATGCCGAGCTTCTGCGGGTCGGCGATCTCGTCCTTCGTCACCATCCACGGCCCCATCGGCCCGAAGGTGTCGCAGGACTTGCCCTTGGTCCACTGGCCGAGCCGCTCGATCTGGAATTCGCGCTCGGACACGTCGTTGACGACGCAGTACCCGGCCACATGGTCGAGCGCCTCGGCCTCCGACACGTATTTCGCCGGGCTGCCGATGACGATGCCGAGCTCGACCTCCCAGTCGGTCTTGGTCGAGCCGCGCGGAATCTCCACGTCGTCGTTCGGCCCGCAGATCGCCGAGGTCGCCTTCATGAACAGGATCGGCTCGGCCGGGATCTCGGCCCCGGTCTCGGCGGCGTGGTCGGAATAGTTGAGGCCGACGCAGACCAGCTTGCCCACCTGGCCGACGCAGGGGCCGAGCCGAGGCGAACCTTCCACCAGCGGCAGCGACGCGGGATCGAGGGCGGCGAGCTTCGCCAGCGCCGCCGGCGCCAGCGTCGCCCCGTCGATGTCCGGCACCTGCCCGGCGAGCGAGCGGATGCGCCCTTCCGCGTCGAGAAGGCCGGGCTTTTCCTCGCCGGGGGCGCCGTAGCGGAGCAGTTTCATCGCAATGGTCTCTTCGAGTGGAGGGAAGCGTGGCGACGGCGGCGTTCAGGCGGCCGCCGGCACCCGGGTGAACTTCTGCAGGCTGCGCACGAAGGCCGGGCGCTGGGTCTGGAACACCGGGATCCAGGCCGAGAAGGAGACCTCGCCGATATAGAGATCGCCATGCGAATCCGTCGCCCCCGTATGCGGCGCGATGAAAGTGCCGGGCTCGGTCCCCGCGCGCAAGCCGCCGAGCCGCGCCAGCAGCCTGCCGTTCCTGTCGAGGACGCTCACCCGCGGCCCGATGTTCGGATAGAGCCGGTTGATGGCGAGGAACGGGCCGAGCTCGCCGACGAAGAAGACCGGGTCCTCGGGGTTCTGCATCGACAGGCCGCAGGCGCGGTGCAGGTTGACGAACTGGGTCTTGAAGCGCCCGTCCGGGTGGAACACCTGCACACGGTGGTTCTCGCGGTCGGCCACATAGACGAGGCCGCTCGCGTCGCAGCAGATGTTGTGGACGATGTTGAACTGGCCCTCGTCGGTGCCGTACTCGCCCCAGGAGAGGATGTGCTCGCCTTTGGCGGTGTATTTGTGCACGCGCGCATTGCCGTAGCCGTCGGCGACGTAGATGTCGCCCTCGGGCGACAGGGCCACCTGGGTCGGCCGGTTGAACGGTGCGCCGCTGAACTCCTCGCCCGGCTGGTTCGGGGTGCCGATCGTCATCAGCACCTCGCCGTCGAGCGTGCACTGATAGACCGCGTGGCTGCCCTCGTCGACGCAGTAGACGGTGTCGTCCGGCCCCATGCAGATGCTGTGCGGGCGCACGAATCTGCCTTCGCCCCACGACTTGATGAAATTACCCTCGCGGTCGAAGATCACCATCGGATGGCCGCCGCGGTTGAAGACGTAGACGCGGTCCTGCCGGTCCACCGCCACGCCGCCGACATCGCCCAGCGACCAGCCCTCGGGCAGCTTCCCCCAGCCTTCCTCGACGCGGTAGGTGTACTCACCGCTTCCCACCAATACGCTCATGGGCGTGCCTCTCTCGTTTGATTGGTCTCGCGGACCCGGCCCGCGCGCGCGTTCAGGCCGGGCCGAACACGCGGTCATAGGCGTCGATCACGCGGCGGGCGCGCGCGGCGATCTCGCGCGTGTCGAGGCCAGGTGCGTAAAGGCTGGAGCCGAGCCCGAAGGCGCGGATGCCGACTTTTCCATAGTCGGCAAAATTCGTCTCCGACACGCCGCCCACGGCGGCGATGCCGAGGCCGGGCGGCAGCACGGCGCGGATGGCGGCGATCCCCGAAGGGCCGAGCACGCTGGCCGGAAAGAACTTGAGCATGGAGGCCCCGGCGCGGGCCGCCGCCAGCGCCTCCGTGGGGGAGAATACGCCCGGCATCGTCACCATGCCATGCGTGCCGGCGCGCGCGAGCACGGCCGGCTCGACGTTCGGGCTGACCAGCAGCCGCCCGCCGGCCTCGGCGAGCCGGTCGACCTCCTCGACGTCGAGCACCGTGCCGGCGCCGATCAGGCAGCCCGGCGGGGCGATCCGCGCGGCGGCGGCGATGGAGGTGAACGGGTCCGGCGAATTGAGCGGCACCTCGATCGCCTCGAAGCCCGCCTCGACCAGCGCGCCGACGACCGCCGGCGTCTCGGACGGCGCGATGCCGCGCAGGATGGCGACCAGCGGGCGCCGCAGGGTCGGCCAGGGAATGCGCGCCTCAGCCACCGGCCCGCCCGCTCAGTAGGTCGCGCGGCCGCCGGAGAGATCGAACACCGCTCCGGTGGTGAAGGAGTTCTCCTCGCTGGCGAGCCAGGCGATCATGGCGGCGGCCTCGTCGAGCTCGAGGAAGCGGCCGCGCGGGATCTTGCCGAGCATGTAGGCGATATGCTCGGGCGCCTGCTCCATCGCGCCCGGCGTGCGCGCCACGGCCGGCGTCACGCAGTTCACCGCCACGTTCGCGTCGGCAACCTCCTTGCCGAGCGACTTGGTGAGCGCGATCACCGCCGCCTTGGCCGAACTGTAGGCCGCGGCGGTGGGATTGCCCTCCTTGCCGGCGATCGAGGCGATGTTGACGATGCGCCCGTAATCCTGCCCGAGCATGACCGGCACCACGGCCCGGCAGCAATGGAAGGTGCCGTTGACGTCGACGTCGATCACCTGCCGCCAGGCGTCGAGCGGATAGTCGGCGACCTTGGCGTTGGGGCCGACCAGGGCGGCGTTGTTGATCAGTATGTCGATGCGGCCGAAGCGCTCGAGCGTCGCCTGCGTCGCCCGCGTCACGCTCTCATAGTCGGCGATGTCGACCTGACGGGTGGCGACCGCCTCGGAATTGCCGAGCGCTTCCGCCGCCGGGGCGAGGGCGGTCTCGTTGATGTCCCAAATAGCGACGCTGGCGCCGGAGGCGAGGAAGCGCGAGGCGACGGCGAAGCCGATACCCTGGGCGGCGCCGGTGATGACGGCGACCCGGCCCTCGAGATTGATGTGATTGACCTGCATGAAACGGCGCCTCTTCGCGGGCTGAATTCGGCGCCAATAAATACTATTATATCCATAAACACAAGGCGCGTTCGGCGGCGCGTGTGTCGGGAACCGCCGCCTTTGCCGCGTTCAGCCGGCTGCGCGCGACTGCGAGCGGCGGCGTTCGGTATCGTCGAGATGACGGCGCATGGCCGTGGCCGCCGCTTCGGGATCGCGGGCGACGATCGCGTCGAGGATCGCCTTGTGCAGCGGCAGCGAGATGGTGCGGTTGGTCTCGGGGTCGCGGTTGGTGATCCGCAGCGAGGCCATCATCTCCGAGCGGATGGCGTGGGCGATGGGCGCCAGGAAGTCGTTCTTGCTGGCATAGAGGCAGGCGGTGTGGAAGGCGAGGTCCGCCGCCATGAAGTCCTCGGGCGAATCGCCGGCCTTCTCCATCGCCGCATAAGCCTCCTCGATGGCGGCGAAGTCCTCCTCGGTGCCGCGCCGGGCGGCGAGCGCGGCCGCGCCCGGCTCGACGATGCGCCGCACCTCCATCAGCGCGTCGCGCCCGTCGTCGGAGGCCGGGGTGCCGCGCTGGGCCCGCTGCCAGCCGAGCACCACGGGATCGAGCTGGCTCCACTCGTTGCGGGGGCGCACGATGGTGCCGCGCTTGGGACGCGCGTCGAGTATGCCCTTGCCGGCCAGCACGTTCAGTGCCTCGCGCAGCACGGTCCGGCTCACATTGTAGCGGCCGAGCAGCACCTCCTCGCTCGGCAGGAAGTCGCCGGGCTTCAGGCGGCCCGAGACGATGTCCCCGCCGATCTCGTCGACGACCTGCTCCCGAAGGTTCCGTTTCAGCGAGCGGTCGGTGGCGCGTGTCATTCTATCCATATGATAATACTACTTGAATTTTGTATACGCGTCAAGCTGGCATAATCCCCGTAGCGGTTTCGGCCCCGGGATTCGGCCCCGGCTGGACCGCCTTCCGAACCCGACGACCGGAACCCTGGGCGCGCGCCTTCGCGCGCCGCATCCAGGCCCGCCTGCGGCGCGCGAAGGCGATGGCGCCGTCCCGCCGGCTCACCATACGCCCCCATCGCGTTGACTTGCTCCCACAAAAATCATATCGTACTATTTAATGGCTTGCCGGCCGTGCAACCGATCTGCCGTTCCGGCGAGCGCATCCTGAACAGGTCCTCGTGATGCGACCGATCACGACGTCCGACCCCGCCGGCGGGAGCGGGCCGGGCGGCGGACGCCCGGCGCTCGCGCTCTCCCGTCGAATTTGGATCGAGTATGTTGGCCAGTCTCACCACACATGACCGCGCCGGGCTCGTGGAGGTGCGCACGCACCGAGCACGCTGGTATCGCTTCCCCGAGGATCGGCGCCCCCCGGACGAAGAAGCCGGCTACCGCGTCCAGCGCGAGGTGCATGACGCCCTCGCGCAGGCCGGCATCCGCCGCGTCGGCTACAAGATCGCCTCCATCGCCGCCGACGGCCAGCGCGCGCTCGGCCTTTCCGAGCCGGCCTATGCCGGCATCTACGACCTGACGCACAAGCCGAGCCTCGACGAGGCGCTGAGCCTGCCGCTGGTCGCGCCCTCCGTCGAGTGCGAGATCGCCTTCATCACCTCCGCCGAGCTGCGCGCCGGCGACGACCTGTCCGACGAGGCGCTGTGCGCGGCCATCGGCTCGGCGCATCTCGCCTGCGAGATCGTCGACAACCGCTACGGCCAGCCCCTGAACGTCGGCATCCCGACCATCCTCACCGACGACTTCTTCCATTCGGCCTTCGTGCTGCGGGCGCCCCGGCCCGGCTGGCAGGAGGTCATCGGTGACGACCTTGCCGGCCTGATCGAGATCGACGGCGAGGTCGTGCGCGGCAACACCGCCGACGCGCTGCGCCCGCTGGAGGCGCTGCGCTGGCTGGTCGGCAAGCTTGGCTCGCACGGGCTGACGCTCGGCGCCGGCGAGATCGTGCTCGCGGGCTCGCTGGTCAAGCCGACACCGATCGCGCTTCCCGCGACCTCCGCTTCCATCGCGGTCGACGGCTTCGGCACGCTGAGCCTTGGCGACTGACCTGCTGGCCACAAGGATCAGACCATGAAAATCGCCGAGCTTCGCACCCATGTGCTCGAGGCGCCGCTGGAGCAGCCCTTCGGCTGGTCGGTCGACCGCACGACGGTGCGCAAGTCCTGCATCGTCGAGATCGTCACCGATACCGGCCTCGTCGGCTGGGGTGAATGCTTCGGGCCGGCGCGGCCCAACGCCGCCGTCGTCAACGTCTTCCGCGACCTGCTGATCGGCGCCGACCCGATCGCCACCGATGTGATCTGGCAGAACCTCTACAACCGCTTCCGCGACCAGGGACAGAAGGGCCTCGTCATCAGCGGCCTCAGCGGCGTCGACATCGCGCTGTGGGACATCAAGGGCAAGGCGTTCGGCGTGCCGGTCCACCGGCTGATGGGCGGGCCGATGCGCACCCGCATCCAGGCCTATGCCACCGGCACCTACCGCCGCGACGAAGGCGACGTGTTCGAGTACATCCTCGAGGAGGTGCGCGAGCGGCTCGACGAGGGCTTCGAGGGGGTGAAGCTGAAGATCGGCATCGACTTCGAGGAGGATATCGAGCTCATCCGCGCCACGCGCGACCTGATCGGGCCGGGGCGCCAGCTCATGCTCGACGCCAACCACGCCTATGACGCGATCGAGGCGATCCAGCTCGGGCGCCGCGTCGCCGACCAGAACATCGCCTGGTTCGAGGAGCCGGTCGTGCCCGAGGACCTCGCCAGCTATCACGAGGTGAAGCTTGGCCAGCCGATCCCGGTCGCCGGCGGCGAATGCGACTATACGCGCTGGGGCTTCATCAACATCTTCACCTCGCGCGCCATGGACATCGTGCAGCCCGACACCGGCGCGGCGGGGGGCCTGTCCGAATGCAAGAAGATCGCCGACATGGCGACCGCCTTCGGCATCCGCTACATCCCCCATGTCTGGGGCAGCGGCATCAGCATGGCCGCGGCCCTGCAGCTTCTCGCCTCGGTGCCGCATACGCCGGCGCGCCTGCGCCCGCGCGAGCCGCTGCTGGAGATGGACCGTTCCGAGCACCCGTTCCGTCATGCCGTCATCACCGAGCCGCTGGTTCAGCACGGCGGCTGGGTCGAGGTGCCGACTGGCCCGGGCCTCGGCATCGAGGTCGATCGGGACGCGCTTCGCCGCTTCGCCGCTCCGGATCCGTAGCGGGCGGGACCGCGCCGGAATCCCCGCGCGGCCTCGCCCCCTCGCTCACAGCCGGTAGACGCGCGAGGCGGTGCCGGCGAACAGCGCCTCCTTCTCCTTCGCCGATGCATTGCCGGCAATGCGCTTGAGCGCGTTCCACAGCGTGCCGTAGCGGCAGGACTGCTTGTCGACCGGGAAGTTGCTCTCGAACATCGCCCGCTCGACCCCGAACGCCTCGATCGCGGTTTCCATATAGGGACGCCAGGCTGCCGCGAGCTCCGTGGAGGGCGGCGGCACGTCGCGCAGTTGGAAGTCGAAGCCGAAATGCAGCATGCCGAGGCCGCCGAGCTTCACATGGACATTGCTGCAGGTGGCGAGCTCGCGCATATGGCCGCGCCAGACCTCGAACAGCTCCTGCCGGCGGCCGGCATAGGGCCCGACGCAGATCGGCCCGCCCACATGGTCGACGATGATGGTCGCCTGCGGCACCGCCCGCGCCAGTGCGATCACGTCGGGAAGCTGGTGGAAAAACACCCAGGTCTCGAAATTCAGCCCGAGCTCGGCCAGCACCGCCGCGCCCTCGTGGAGGGCCGGGTTGAGCAGGTGCCCGGGCGGCACCTGATGGGCGACGTAGCGGCCGATCTCCTCGTGGTGCCCGTCCCAGGCGGCACAGACGCGGATGCCGCTGAGCCGCCCGCCGCCGGCGTCGATCTCCGCCTCCAGCACCTCGCGCACCGCCCCGCCGAGCGTGAGGTCGGCATGGCCGATCATCCGGTGGGCGACGCGGAGCGGGCCATACTGGCCGGAAGCGCTCATCGCCGCGACGCCGCGCACGAACTCGACCTCGCCGACCGGGCGGAACGGCTCCGGCCCGTCGGCGCGGTACATGGCCTCGCACTCGGCGAACACGGTCCGGCGCACGTCGTGGCCGCTCTCGTTTACGTCGGCGAGGAACTCGTGGAGCAGGTAGCGCCCACGCTTGGAATTTTCCCAGATGTGATGGTGCGGGTCGACGATCGCCAGCTGCGGCTCCAACGCCTCCTCTGGCGGCGTTCCGGCAAGCCATTCGGCAAGCGCCGCCGGGTCACGGTAGGTCGCGCCGCGGTAGACGTAGGGTTCGCTCATGCTTTCCTCCTCTCGCCATACCGCCGGCACGAGGCGCGGGCGGTACGGCTGACGGGCGCGGGCCTCGAGGGCGGCCGGGCGCGTCGGTCATGATTCATGTTTGCCGGCAAATGGACGGTTTCGGCGACGGGGCCGAACGGGATGGGCGCCTCGGCCATAGCTCGCAGCCGGGAGGGTCGACCTCACCGGCGACGGGCATCGCGGACCTAGGCGGGCGAGGAGCGCGGCCGGCAGGTGCCCGGCACACGGGCGCGGTGCGTGCGCGGATGAGGTGAAGCCGGCGGGCAGGGCGCATGGAGATCGGCGGTCATCGGTGGCCCTCCCATCGTCTGCCGAAACGGCATTCCGCTGCGGTATTCATGGCGGCTTTTTGGCTCTTGCATTCTTTTAATATCATAGTACTAATAGGCCGCAAGCTGTCAAGCAAGCCTCGGCGAGCCGTATCGGCTTGCAGGCTCGAGTCGGTCGTTCCGGGTCCGCGGCGCACAGTGGTCCGGCCCCGGTTTCACAGAACAAACCAGCAGATCATCAAGGTGACGTTGCGTCACTTAAGGAGACGATCGCGACCGCATGGTTGAAGCGCGGCCCCATGAGCCGCAGCGGGAAAAACAGCGTCTGGGAGGATGCACGTGGTTGAAGAAAAGGTGGTTATCAGCAAAGTCGCGTGGCGGTTCGTTCCGCTGCTCGTGGGGTCGGCCTTCCTCGCCTATCTCGACAGGGTGAACGTCAGTTTCGCCGCCTTGACGATGAATGCGGATATCGGCCTTTCCGCCGCCGCCTATGGCTTCGGCGCCGGCATCTTCTTCCTCACCTATGTGCTCACCGAGGTGCCGTCCAACATCATCCTGGCCAAGGTCGGCGCACGGATCTGGCTCGCGCGCATCATGTTCACCTGGGGCATCATCTCGCTGATGATGGTGTTCGTGCGCGGCGAGATGAGCTTCTACATCCTGCGCGCCCTGCTCGGCATCGCCGAGGCCGGCCTCTATCCCGGCATCGTCTACTTCATGTCGCTCTGGTTCCCGGCCAAGTATCGCGCGCGCATGGGTAGCATCTTCTGGCTTTCCATCCCGCTCTCCTCGGTCATCGGCGCGCCGGTCTCCAGCATGTTCCTGGCGATGGACGGGCTGCTCGGGCTGAAGGGCTGGATGTGGCTGTTCATCCTCGAATCGCTCCCCACGATCGTGATGTCGTTCGTCCTCTACGTCATGCTGCGCAACAGCCCGTCCGAGGCCGAGTTCCTGACGCGCGAAGAGCGCGACTGGCTCACCCGGCGCATGGCGGGCGAGGCCGATGCCGTCGCCGGCGGGCACGGCCACGGCATCCTCGCGGTGCTGAAGGACGTGCGCGTGCTCTCGCTCGGCCTGATCTGCTTCGGCGCGGTCATCATCAATTACGGCGTCAACTTCTTCCTGCCGCAGATCATCAAGGGCTTCGGCCTGACCAACATGCAGGTCGGCTTCGTCACCGCGCTGCCCTCGGTCGCGGCGGTGTGCGGCATCCTGTTCTTCGGCTACATCTCGGACCGCACCGGCAACCGGCGCGGCTTCGTCGCCATCGCCATCTCGGCCGTGGCGATCTGCCTGGCGCTCTCCACCCTGTTCCCCGATCCGGTGGCCAAGATGGCGGCGCTGATCGCGGCGGGTTTCTTCATGTTCGGCTATCTCGCGCCGTTCTGGGCCATCCCGCATCGCTTCTTCACCGGCGCGGCGCTGGCGACCGCCATCGCGGCGGTGAACTCGATCGCCAATCTGGGCGGCGTGGTCGGGCCCTATGTGATGGGCTATCTGCGCGAGACCACGGGCAGCTTCGAGGACGGCCTGCTCGCGCTCGCCTTCGGCGCGGTGCTGGTGGTGCCGCTGCTGCTGGTGCTGCGCGCGCCGCAGAAGGGCGACATCGGCGCCGCGGCGGTCTCGCCCGAGGTCTGACGCCGGCCGCCCGGGGGCGATCCATCCCCCGGGCGCTCCGTGGCGTCATTCAGGTACGAAACGTAACAAGGGCCGGAACGGCGAACTGCCGTCCGGCCCTTTCATTATGGAGGTTCGTTGCTCAGCTCCGGCGCCGCACCGCCTCGCCGGTCTTCGGGTCGAGCCGCAGCGCGTCGAGCGTGCCGATGAGCGCGACCACGCCGATCATGGCGAACGCCATCTGGAAATGGGTGACCGGCACCACGCCTTCGGCGGCCGGGTCCACCAGCCCGGCGAGCCGCAGCGCCAGCACCGCGAGCGCCACCCCCATGCCGAGCGCCATCTGCTGCAGCACGTTGAACAGCGTGTTGGCGCCGCTCATCTGTTCCGGCCTCACATCGACGAAGGACAGCGTGTTGAGGGTGGTGAACTGCACCGAGCGCGTCACCCCGCTCACGAACATCAGGAGCACGGTGACGATCAGCGGCGTCTCGGCCGAGATCAGCGCGCAGGCGCCGATCGCGAGCGCGTTCAGCGTGCCGTTCACCAGCAGGATGGAACGGAAGGTGAAGCGGCGCAGGATCGCCGTGGTCACCAGCTTCATGACGAGGTTGCCGGCGAACACGGCGAGCACCAGCATGCCCGATTCCAGCGGGTCGAGCCCGAAGCCGACCTGGAACATCAGTGGCAGCAGGAACGGCACCGCCTGGATCGCCGCCCGCACCAGCGAGCCCCCGCGCAGCGCTACCGCATAGCTGCGGATCGTCAACGCCGAGAGGTCGAGCAGCGGGAAGGGGTGGCGCCGGGCATGGGCGACGGCGTGGAAGCCGGTGACGAGGCCGATCGCCACCATCAGCCCGAGCACCATCCCCGCCGGCCGGCCATTGCTGACGAGTTCCACCGCGTAGAGCAGGCAGAAGCAGGCGACGCCGGTGAGCACGAAGCCGAGCGCATCGAAGGGGCGCGGCGTCACCGTCTCCCCGCGCGGCATCAGCCGCAGCGCGATCATGACCGCGACGATGCCGAGCGGCACGTTCAGATAGAAGATCCAGTGCCATGAGAAGTGCATGGTGATGAGCCCGCCCACCGGCGGCCCGAGGATCGGCGCCACCAGCCCCGGCCAGGTGATGGTGGTGATCGCCCAGATCAGGTCGCGCTTGTCGGTGACGCGCAGCACCACCAGCCGGCCGATCGGCACCATCATCGCGCCGCCTACCCCCTGCAGGACGCGCGCGAGGGTGAAGGTGAGCAGGCTCTCGCTCAGCCCGCACAGGATCGAGGCGGCGGTGAAGATCATGATCGCGGAGGTGAAGATGCGCCGGCTGCCGAAGCGCTCGGCGAGCCAGCCGCTCAGCGGGATCAGCATCGCCAGCGTGAGCACATAGGCCGAGACCCCGATGCCGAGATCGACCGGATGGACGCCGAAGGAGCGGGCCATCGCCGGCAGCGCGGTCACGAGGATCGTGCCGTCGAGATTCTCCATGAACAGGGCCGAGGCGACGAGATAGGTCAGCGCTCTTGCGTTCGGCACAGGGGGCGGGGTCCCGGCCGCGGTGCCGGAGTCGGAAAGCGGATCGGTCTTCAAGGAGATCACCTCGGTCGTGCGGCGGCGCCGCCACGCTCGGGGCCGTGCGAGCCTGCGGCTCGCAGGTGCGTTTCGCGCGGCGGACGACGCGCCACCGGCGCGCGGGCACCGATGGCGAATCGGTTTTCTAGCGCGGCCGGCGGCCCCGGAATGTCTCGCATTCGACATTCCGTGCCCCGGCGGGCGATTTTTTCCGAAGTTAGCGGCCGGCGGCCGGGGCCTGCCCTATCTCGCGGCCGTCTCCGTGCGGTCGGTCGGCGCGGCATCGAGGGCGCGGCGGGTGCGCTTCATGATCTTGATGGCGGCGGCCGCGGCGCCGAAACCGTTGTCGATGTTGACCGCGACCACGCCGGGGGCGCAGCCGCCGAGCGCGCTGTGCAACGCCAGCGTGCCCCCTGCGGCGACGCCGTAGCCGACCGAGGTCGGCACCGCGATCACCGGCGCCTCGACGAGGCCGGCGAGCACGCTGAACAGCGCGCCCTCCATGCCCGCCACGCAGATGACGACGTCGAAGGAGCGGATCTGCGGCAGGTTGACGAGCAGCCGGTCGATGCCCGCGACCCCGACGTCGAGGATGGTCGGCGCGGCGAAGCCGCAGAAGGTCAGCGTGCGCGCTGCCTCGCGCGCCACGGGTGCATCCGAGCTGCCGGCGCCGACGATGCCGATGCCGGGAATGAGCGCCGCCGGTCCGTGCGCCGCCGGCACGATGGCGGTGGCGGAGAGCGCGTCGTAATCGAGCGCCGCCCGGGTCTGCGCCGCCAGCAGGCCGTGGTGCTCGGGCGACAGCCGGGTCAGCAGCAGGGCGCGGCCGGCCGTCTTCGCGCCGGCGACGATGCGGTCGATCTGGTCGGCGCTCTTGGGCTCGCACAGCACCGCCTCCGGCATGCCGGTGCGGGCCTCGCGCTCCCAGTCCATGCGCAGGTCGCGGCGCGCGTCGGCATCCATGTGCGGTCCGCCGGGTTCGCTCATGCCGGTGCTCCGAGGAAGGCGCTGCCCCGTCGGTACGGCCGGACCCCCGCGAAGGCGCGGCCCGCCTCGCCGCACAGGCGGCGCACGATGTCGACGGCGGGCATGTGCGCGGCCTCGCCGAGCTCCACCATCACGCCGCGCGCCGTCATGCGGCAGCGCAGGGTCGCGTTGGCGGGCAGCGCGGCGGCGAGCGAGGCTTCGGCCTGCTCGATGAAGGCGAGGTCGTCGGCGCTGATCGCGATGCCGGTTTCGACGCGGCTCGACAGGCACGGCTCGGCCGGCCGCTCGGCCACCTCGTCGAGCCCGTGACGGCGCGCCAGCAGCCGGATGTGTTCCTTGCCGATGCCGGCCTCGATAAAGGGATGGATCACCCCGCGCTCGGCCGCCGCCGTCAGCCCCGGCCGGTAGTCGCCGAGGTCGTCGAGATTGGCGCCCGAGGCGATGGCGCCTTCCGGTACCCGCTCGCGGATGCGGTCATAAAGGTGCGTCTTGCAGTAGTAGCAGCGGTCGACCGGGTTGGCGCGGTAGCGCGGGTCCTCGAACTCGCCGGCGCCGACCACCTCGAGCCGCCAGCCATCGCGCGCCGCCCGCGCCCGCACGCGCGCCGTCGCCGCCGCCGGCACTGCGGGGGAGAGGGCGTGCACCATCCGCGTCGCGCCGGCCGGCCGATGGGCCTGCGCGAGTGCCGCGAGCGTCATGCTGTCGACGCCGCCGCTGACCGCCACCGTCAGCCACGCGTGGCGGGCCAGCGCCGCCGCCAGCTGGTGCTCGATCGCCTCAGCGCTCATCGGGTTCGTCCTCGATCCGGCGCTTGATCTCGCGCCGCTCGCCGAGCGTGCGGGCCGCGAGGTCGTCGCTCTCCGCCTTGCGGGTGACGCGTCCGTCCGGGCGCACCACTTCCTTGAGCCGCAGCCGGCCCTCGTCGGTCGCGACGCTGCGGGCGGCACGCGCCAGCCGGCGCCGGCTCACCATATGCCAGCGCAGGCCGATGGTCGACGTCTCGACGAGGCAGCGCGCGGCGACATCGTCCAGCGCGTCCGGCCGCACCAGCAGGCGGAAGCCGCTGAACGGGCGGCCTTTCTTGCCCATCAGCGAAACCAGGGAGAGGTCCAGCACGCTGTCGATCTCGCGCAGCCGCTGAGCGGCGATTGCGATCTCCTCGCCGGTCATGTCGTCGATGTCGAAGGCGAGCTCGGCGACCGTCTCGTCGGCCGGCGCCTCCACGGCTTCCGTAACCTCCGTCACCATCGCCCGCAGGATGTTGGGCATCCCGGGAAGCTCGCGCGTGCCGGCCCCGGTGCCGGTCGCGGCGAGCCGTCCGCCGGGACGCTGCCGCCCGGCGCGCAGGTGGCGCAGTATGGCCGCGCCGGTCGGCGTCACGCGCTCGCCGCCCACGCCGTCGTCGCGCCAGGCGAAGCCTTCGAGCAGCCGCGCCGTGGCGGGCGCCGGCACCGGCATCAGGCCGTGCCGCGTCTTCACCGTGCCGCCGCCCAGCGGCAGCTCCGACACGCTCCAGGACGCATCCCCCAGCACTGCGATCAGGCTGCCGGCCGCCACCACGTCGAGCAGCGAATCCCAGTCGGCGATCTCGTGGAAATGGACGTCCTCGACCGGCATGCAATGGACGTGTGCCTCCGCCTCGGCCAGCGCCGTCAATATGCAGATCGCCTGTTCGGCGGTGCCGGCCGAAAGCGGGGCCGCGGCGATCCGTGCCCGCATTTCGGCGAAGGTGCCGCTGTCGGCGGCGTGGTCGCCATGTGGGTGGTCGCCGTGCACGTGGTTGCCATGCGCGTGGTCGTGCCCGCGGGTGCGGCCGCGCTCATGGGCGCTTCCGTGGGCCGCTGCGTGCGGATGCGGGCGTTCGTGGCCGTGGGCAGGTTCGTCCACATGGTCCGGCTCGCCCTGCCAGAGCAGCCTTCGCACGCGGATGCCGGCGCTCAGCCCGTCCACCAGCCGAGCCCTGCCGACGCCCGGCGGCAGCACGGCGTCGACGTCGCCCATCACGCGGTCCGTGAGCTCCGGCCGCGCGTCGAGCATTGCGGCGACGAACATGTCGCCGGCGATGCCGCCCACCGCGTCGAGATGCACATGCCGCCGGATCATGCCCGGTGGACCGGCACCACATAGGGGCCTTCGGGGATCACCGCGACCGCCGGATCGTTGTGGCGGGCGATGCTGGCGCTCACCGCCTCGGCGAGGGATGGCACGATCTCAACCGCCGTCAGCCGCCGTTCCTCCGGCGTCAGCCCGGTGGTGTAGAGCTGGATCTGGCCGACCCGCATCGGCTTGAGCTGCATCTCGGTCTGCCATTCGTCGATGTCCGCCAGCGACTTGGCGCTGATGGTGGCGAGGAAGCGCTCCGGCCCGAGCTCGACCAGGCGCGCCTGCGCGTCGCGGAACTCCTCGGAGCCGAAGCCTTCCGAGCATTCCGAGGCGATGATCAGCGTGCCGCCCGGCTCCAGTATGTCGAGCGGCGTCACCATGCCCTTGACGGTCTGGTAGTAGGTCTTGTCGAGCGGATAGCCGGCCGAGGTGGTGACCACGGTCTTGAACTTGCGCGGCATCTCGATGCGGGTCGCGGAGGTGACGAAGTCGACCGCCGCCAGATGGCTCGCGATGATCTCGCCGAAGGTCACGTGGACCAGGTTGCGGTCCTCGTCGAGCACGGTGTTGAGCGCGTAGATCTCGCCGATCTTGCGCACGATCTCGAGCTGCTCCTCATGCAGCGGGTTGCCGACGAGATTGCACTGGACCGCCAGCGGGTCCTCCATGAACCGCGCCGAATGGAAGGTGCGGATGGTCTGGTGGCCGGCGACGCCCGGTGCCACCACCTTGCGCCCGCCCGACCAGCCGGCCATGAAATGCGGCTCGACGAGGCCGGTGGCGATGCGCAGCTCCGCCTCGACGAAGCGGCGGTCGATGAAGACCGGCGTCGCGCGCGTCGGCGTCGGGCCGAGGTCGACATGGGCCTCGGCGTCGCGGGCGAAATGGTTCGCGACCGTGACATTCTCCAGCACCCAGTCGTCACCCACCAGCTCGGCGAGCTCCGCGCCCTCGTTCGGCCGGTGTAGGCCGGTGGCGACCAGCACGGTGATGGCGGAAAGCGGGATGCCGGCGGCGTGCATCGTCTCGATCATCGGCCGCAGGAACAGCCCGTTCGGCACCGGCCTGGTGATGTCGCAGATGAGGATGCAGGCGCTGGCCCGGCCCTTCGCGAGCTCCGCCAGCGGGGGGGCGTCGATGGGCGTGTCGAGCGCGTCCTGCAGCGCTGCGCGAGCATCCGGCAGCCGGGGCAGGTGCGCCTTCTGGATGATCTGCGGGCGCGCCGCCTCGGGCAGTTTCAGCTCGATGCCGGCGCGTCCGAAGAGCAGGGGAATCGATCGGGCGTCTGCCATGATACTCAGGTCCGGGGCCTTGCTTGCCGACACGGGGGACGATGGCGCGAGACGCGCCGCGCGCGATCATATCAGGATCGCCGCGCAAAAGAGTCGGCCTGCCGACATATGCGCTCGCCCGCGCGCGAAGCAAGGGACGCGGTGCCCGGGAAGGGGAACCCGGACGGCCGGCCCGCCGGGATGGAAGTGGTACCGTCCGTTTCCTGCGAAGCGGTGCTTTTTGACGGGGCCATTGAGAGGAAAGCTGTCTCCGGTCCGCTCGGTGCGGAAATTGGAAGGAGAACACCATGAGCGAGTCGAGCCCCGACTACTCGAAGGGCGCCGCCTACATGAACGGCACCTATGTGCCGATCTCCGAGGCCAGGATTCCGGTCGGCGACTGGGGCTTCGTGCATTCCGACGTCACCTATGACGTCGTCCACGTCACCGATGGCGGCTTCTTCCGCCTCGAGGACCACCTCGACCGCTTCCACAGGTCGCTGGCCGGCTACCGGCTCGATCCAGGCGTCACCCGTGAGCAGATGCGCCACATCCTCGGCCGCGTCGTGGCGCTGAGCGGGCTGCAGCATGCCTTCGTCGCGATGGTCTCGACCCGCGGCGTCCCGAGCGTCTACGGCTCGCGCAACCCGCTCGACTGCGACAACACCTTCATCGCCTATGCGGTGCCGTGGGTCGACGTCATCAAGCCCGAGGTGCAGGAGCGCGGCGCGCATCTGCTGGTGGCGTCGGTGCCGCGCATCTCGCCCCGCTCGCTCGACCCGACGCTGAAGAACTACATGTGGCGCGACTTCACGCGCGGCATGTTCGAGGCCAACGACAAGGGCTTCGACACCGCCATCCTGCTGGACCAGGAAGGCTTCCTGACCGAGGGCGCGGGCTTCAACGTCTTCATCGTCAAGGGCACCAAGGTCATCACGCCGGACCGCGGCGCGCTGGAAGGGGTGACGCGCCTGTCGGTGCTCGACATCTGCCCCGAGCTCGGCCTCGAGCCGGTGGTCGGGCCGATCACCTTCGACGACCTGATGGATGCCGACGAGGTGTTCACCACCACCACCGCCGGCGGCGTGATGCCCTGCGCGCGGGTGAACGAGCGCATCTACGGCAACGACCGGCCCGGGCCGATCAGCGCGAAGCTGAAGGAGACCTATTGGCGCAAGCACAAGGAAGGCTGGCACATGACGCCGGTCAACTATGCCGATGCCGACAACCCGTTCGCGCTCGCGGCCTGAACGGCGACAGGTGACACGCAGGCTGAGGCGGCGCCAGACCGCCCGGAGGGGAAACGCACAAGGCATGGGTCCCGCAGGGAAGCAATCCCGCCAATCTCGAAAAACCAGAGGGCCTGACCATGACCAAATCGAAGTCTCGTTCGTGCGACGCGGCGGTCTCGTCCGCGCTGTCCGCCGATCGCCGCACCGTGCTGAAGACGCTCGCGGCCGGCGCCGTGACCGCCGTCGCCGCACCCTATATCCGGCCCGCCTCGGCGGCGCCGACCGAGCTGCGCGCGCTGATGTGGGAGGGCTACGCCGTTCCCGAAATCGTCTCGGCCTTCGAGGACAAGCACAAGGTCAAGTTTTCGCCGACCTTCTTCGACGGCAATTCCGAAGCCTATAACAAGCTGCGCGTCGGCGGCACGAAGGACTTCGATCTGGTGCAGGCCGACGGCTACTGGCCGGGCCTCTATTTCCGGGAGAAGCTGATCCGGGCGATCGACTACGCCAGGATCCCCAACACCGCCAACGTCTACCCGGTGTTCCAGCCCGACCGCTACAAGCTGCTGACGGACCAGACCTCGGGCGAGCATTTCGGCGTCACCTGGTGCTGGGGCAGCTACGGCACCACCTACAACACCGCCGAGGTGCCGAAGGAGAAGGTGCAGAGCATCGAGGTGCTGTTCGACCCGGCCTATGCCGGGCGCCTGTCGACCAGCGCGCGCTTCGAGGAGAACATCGCCCTCACCGGCATCCTGGTCGCGACCCGTATGGGCACCAAGGACAAGCCGCGCCCCGACGGCAAGCCGTTCAACCCCTACGTCCTCACCGACGAGGAGCTGGCGGAGGTGGAGAAGCTGCTGATCCAGCAGAAGCCGCTCCTGCTCACCCGCTACCAGGACAACACCACGCTGCAGCAGCTTCTGGAGAGCGGTGCCATCGTGGCGGCGCCGGAATTCGCCCAGATCTATCGCGTGCTGGTGCAGAAGAAGATGAAGGGCGAGACCGATCTCGACTTCGCCCACCAGCTCGTGCCGAAGGAGGGCGGGCTTGGCTGGGTGGATACCTGGCTGGTGACCTCGGGCGTCACCGATCCGGGCACGCTCGCGCTCTGCTACGACTTCATCGACACCTTCCTCGCTCCCGAGACGATCAAGAAGATCTCGCTCATCGCCGGCACCTCGGCGACGGTGGACCTGCGCCCGATCTCGACGCCGGAGGAGCAGAAGCTCTATCTGATGGACCGCACCGAGGAACTGTCGACCATGTACATGTTCGACCAGCCCTCCTCGACCGAGAAATGGGAGCGTGTCTGGTCGCGCATGCAGGCCGCCTGATCGGACCGAAGCCATCGCCCGGGTGCGCTCTGGCGGCCCGGGCATCAGCTTCTGTCTCTTTTCATCCGGGAGTGCGGCGTGGCCTACATAACCCTCGACGGCGTATCCAAGCAGTACGGCAGCGTCTGGGCTGTCGATCGCGTCGACATGGCAATCGACAAGCATGAGTTCGTCTCGCTGCTCGGCCCCAGCGGCTCGGGCAAGACGACGCTCCTTCGCATCATCGCCGGGCTGGAAACGCCGACCCAGGGCCGTGTCCTCATCGACGGCGAGGACGTCACCCACCTGCCGCCGCACCGGCGGGGCGTGGCGATGGTGTTCCAGGAATTCCTCTTGTTCCCGCACCGCACGGTCTACGAGAACCTCGCCTTCCCGCTGCGCATGCTGAAGCTGCAGAAGGGCGAGATAGCCGAGCGCGTGGACTGGGTGCTCGGCATCCTCGCCCTTCGCGGCCTCGAGAAGCGCTATCCGAACCAGCTCTCCGGCGGCCAGCAGCAGCGCGTCGCGCTCGGGCGCGGGTTGGTCGGCCGGCCCAAGGTGCTGCTGCTCGACGAGCCGCTGGCCAATCTCGACCGTGAACTGCGCCAGGAGATGGAGGTGGAGATCCGCCGGCACCAGACCGCGCTCGGCATCCCCTTCATCTATGTCACGCACAATCAGGAAGAGGCGTTGAGCATGAGCGACCGCATCGCCGTGGTGCGCGGCGGGCGGGTGGAGGACTTCGCCTCGCGCACCGACATCTACGACCGGCCGAAGACGGCCTTCATCGCCCAGTTCGTGGGCCGCTCGAACCGCTTCGAGGGTGTCGCCGCGCAGGCGAGCGACCGCCTCGCCATCCGCGGCGAAGGCGTGCTGATCGAGACCGCCGCCCGGCCCGGCATCGGCGAGGGCGACAATGTCGTCGCCTATGTGAAGAACGAGAAGGTGCGCCTGAAACTTGCCGAGCCCGGGGCGGCGGCGGGAGCGAACACGATAGCGGCGCGGATCCGCCACGTGATCCTGCGCGGCGCCTATGCCGAATACGTGCTGAGCTGGAGCGGGGGCGAGCTCATCGCCAGCCGGCCGCGCGACGGCGCGGAACTGCCCGGCGGCGCCGAGGTCACCGCCTATTGGGACGCGGCCGATGTCGACCTGTTCGCGCAGGCGGGAGGCGACCAGTGAGAGGGCGCTTCGCACCGGCCATCTTCCTCGGCATTCCCAGCGTCTTCCTGGTCGCGATGTTCGTGCTGCCGCTCCTGTCGATGCTGGTGCTCAGCATCTGGCGCACCGAGAACTACCACATCATCCAGGACTTCAACCTGAACAACTATCGGGTGCTGGCGACCGAGACCGCCTACCAGACCTTCCTGCTGCGCTCGCTACTCATGGCGACGGCGGTGTCTGTGATCTGCACGGTGCTCGCCTGGCCGATCGCCTATGGCATCATCCTCTATGGCGGGCGCTACCGCCTGCTGCTCTCCCTCGCCTTCGCCGTGCCGTTCCTCACCGGCGAGGTGCTGCGCATCATCGCGCTGCAGGGACTGCTGGGGCCGATCGGCCTGCTCAACGGGGTGCTCATGTCGCTCGGCGCCGCGCCGCTGAGGGTGATCATGTACACCAACTTCGCCAGCGCCATCGGCCTCATCTACCTCTATCTGCCGATTGTCGTGACGGTGATCTACCTTTCGCTGCTCAATTTCGACCAACGGCTGATCGATGCCGCCAAGATCTTCGGCGCCAGCCCGGCGCGCGCCTTCTTCGAGGTCACCTGGCCGCTGAACCTGTTCGGCACGCTGATCGGTTTCGCGCTGTGCTTCATCCCCTGCCTGTCGGCGACGCTGGCGCCGCGCTTTCTCGGCGGGCCGAACGGCACGCTGTTCGGCATGGCGATCGCCCAGCAATTCGCCGAGAGCGGCACATGGGCGCTCGGGGCGGCGATGGGCGTGGTGCTGTTCGCCGTCTGCGTGCTGCTGGTCGCGATCGTGGCGCGGCTGCTCGACCTGCGCCGCACCGGCTTCACCGGCTTCGGGAGGGGATGAGGATGCGCATCAGGCCCGCAAAGACGCTGCTGCTGGGGACGGTGGCACTCTGCTATCTCTTCCTCTACCTGCCGATCATCCATATCGCGCTCGCCAGCTTCGCGCGGAACTACACCTTTCCCTATCCGCCGAAATGGACGCTCACCATCATGGGGCGGCTGTTCTCCAACTCGCTCTATCAGGCGGCGCTGGGCAACAGCATCATCATCGGCCTGTGCGCGGCGGCGCTCTCGACCCTGCTCGCGGGGCTGGCGACCATCGGGCTCCTGCGCCATGCGGGCCGCCGGGCGCCGCTCTACCTCGCCCTGTTCGTCGCGCCGCTCTTCGTCTCGGAGGTGCTGCTGGGCATCTCCTCGCTCATCTTCAACGGGCTGTTCCTCGGCCTGCCGGGCAATCTCGGCTCGGCGATCCTCGCCAATGCGGTGCACTGCTTCAGCTATGCGCTGCTGATCATCGCCACCCAGCTCTACCGCTACGACTGGCGGCTGGACGATGCGGCCATGGTGTTCGGCGCCAGCCCGATGCGCACCTTCTTCGAGGTGACGCTGCCGCTGGTCTGGCCCGGCCTGTTCGGCGCCTTCATCGTCACCTTCATCATGTCGTTCAACAATCTGGAGATTTCCTTCTACCTGCTCGGGGCGACGCCGACCCTGCCGTCGGCCGCCTGGGGCGCGCTGCGCTACGGGGTGAAGCCGGAGCTCTACGCGCTCGCCACCTGCGTCAACCTGGTGGTGTTCTTCCTGCTCGCGGTCATGTTCGTCCTCATGCTGACCGGCACCGTCACCTTCGGACACCGGCCGGAGCGCGAACGCAGCGCCGTCTGACAGGGGCGGAGAGGGATTCGTGGCACGGGCAGGCGTGGCGCGAATCTTGCGTTTCGGCGGCCACCCAGATCGTGGAGGCGCCGTGCATCTCCTGGATTCGCTCGCTCTCGACATCGAGAGAGGCACCGACCTCCCGCTGCACCGGCAGCTCTATCACCGGCTGGTCGGCGAAATCTCCGCTGGATCGATCAAGCCGGGCGAGAAGCTCCCCTCGACCCGGGACTTCGCACGCCTGCTCGGCGTCTCCCGCAACACCGTGCTGCTGGCCTTCGACCACCTGATTTCCGAAGGCTTCCTGCAGCCGATGACGGGCTCGGGCACCTATGTCGTCCACGATCTGCCCGAGCAGCTTCCGGCCAAGGCGCCGGCGCGCATCAATCCCGCCATCGAGGCGGCCGGCAACATGAACCGCTGCTTCGCGCCCGATTCCGCGATCACCCACGCGCCGTCCACGCTGCGCCACATGCGCCGGCCGGTGCCGTTCCGCGCCAATTTCCCCGCCGTGGACACTTTCCCGGTCCGCCGCTGGGCGAGCCTCGCGGCCAATCTCTACCGCGAGCTCGATCCCGGCGCGGCCGGCGAACTGCTGGGGGAGGGCGACCCGCAGGGCTACGAGCCGCTGCGCATCGCCATCGCCGAGCATGTCGCGCTCAGCCGCGGGCTCACCTGCCGGCCGCACAACATCGTCATCTTCGCCGGCGCCCAGCACGCGGTCGACCTCGCCTGCCGGATCCTGCTCACCCCGGGCGAGCAGGTCTGGTGCGAGGACCCCGGATATGACGGCATCTACGCTTCCGCCACCGCCGCCGGCGCGGTTCCCATACCGCTGCCGGTCGACGAGGAGGGCCTCGTCGTCGCGCAGGGCTTGGCGCGCGCGCCGAATGCGCGCCTCGCCTATGTCTCGCCTTCCAAGCAGTTCCCGCTCGGCATGGAGCTGAGCCTCGAGCGGCGGCACGCGCTGCTGCAATGGGCCAGCGCCGCCGGCGCCTGGATCCTCGAGGACGACTACGACACCGAGTTCCGCTATGGCGGGCGGCCCATGCCGGCGCTGCACGCGCTCGACCGCGAAGGACGCGTCCTCTATTTCGGCACCTTCAGCAAGATGCTGTTCCCGGGCCTGCGTCTCGGCTTCGCGGTGCTGCCCGACGCGCTGGTCGAAGCCTTCGTCTCCGCCCGCGCCATCGTCGGGCGCTATTCGCCGATGCTCGAACAGGCGCTGGTCGCGCGTTTCATGGATGACGGCTATCTCGCCGCCCATGTCCGGCGCATGCGCCGCCTCTACGCGCAACGGCAGGAGCATCTGCTGGACTGCCTGGAGCGGCGGCTGTCCGACTGGCTTCGGGCGACGCCGACTAATACCGGCATGGAGGTGATCGCCGAGCTCGCCGAAGGGCTGAGCGGGCGCAGGCTGGCGGAGGCGGCGGCGCGGCGGGGGCTCGAGATCCTGCCGATCTCGGCCCTCGCCCGCGAGGCGCAGGTCGATCACCTGATCACGCTCGGCTTCAGCGCCTTCAGCGAGGAGCAGATGGACGAGGGGGTCGAGGTGCTGCGCTCGATCTTCACCCGCACGCCCGGCGCCTTGCGCGACTGACCGCGCGAAGACCGGCCGGTCTCACGCCCCCGCGCGCCGGTGCGACGGCTGCGGGGCCTCGCGCGAGGCGAGCGTGCGCGCGAGGTCGAGGAAGGCGCGGATCGTCTTCGCCTGGCTGCGTTCGCTGAGGCAGATCAGCGCCTCTTCCATCAGCACCGGCTCGCCGCGGATCGGGATCTTGACGAGGCGCGGGTCGAGCCCGAACTCGGCTTCCGAGACGAAGCCGACGCCGAGCCCGGAGGCCACGATCTCGCGCACCGCCTCGCGGCCCTCGGCCTCGATCATGAAATTGAGCTGCACGCCGTCCCTGGCCGCGCTCTCCTCGAGGCGACGCCGGGTCTTGGAGCCGACCTCGCGGCCGACCAGCGGCAGGGTGGCGAGCTCGGCGAAGGAGAGCGCGTCGGAGCGGGCCAGCGGGTTGTCGCGCGCGGTGAAGGCGGTGATCGGGGTCGCGTCGAGGCGGATGATGTCGAACTCCCGGCTCGGATTGAGGTCGCCGAGCACGCCGATATCGGCCTCGTAGTTCAGAAGGTTCTCGACCACGGTCTCGGTGTTGCCCGAGCGGATGGTGACCATCACGCCGGGATATTTCTCGCGGAAGGCGTGCAGGATGTGGAGGATGTGGTGCGCCGCGTCGGCGACGATGCGCAGCACGCCGGCGCGCAGCGCGCGCGATTCCGACAGCAGCTCCAGCGCCTGGTTCTCGGCGTCGAACATGCGCCGCGTGATCTGCAGCAGGTTCTCGCCCGCCGGGGTCAGCGTGACCTGCTTGCGCTCGCGGTTGAACAGCAGGATGTCGTACTCGGACTCCAGCTTGCGAACCTGGTCGGAAATGGCCGGCTGCGTCAGGAAAAGCTCGGCGGCCGCGCGCGAGAAGCCGCCGGAGATCGCGACATAATGGAAGGCACGAAGCTGCACGTAGCGCATGGCGTCGCGGGCCGGTGCTTGGCGGCGGGAGGCCGCGGGTCGCGGGAAGGACGGTTTGCGAGCGCGCCGGCCGGATGAGCGGCCGATCATCGCTCCAGTTTATATATGGATACAAAATAACGATTTCTCAAATGAAACCTGCGCACGCCATCATGACGGGACGATGAATGTCCTTTCGTGAGGCCCGGCCATGTCCGATGGCACGATTGACGACGCCGCGACAGCCTTCGCGCCGCCGATGCTGGGCGAGCCCTATCTTCTGACGCCCGGCCCGCTGACCACCGCGGCCGCGGTGAAGCAGGCGATGCTGCGCGACTGGGGTTCGTGGGACGGCGATTTCCGGGCGCTGACGGCGGAGCTGCGCCGCCGGCTTCTGGCGCTGATCGACGACCGCGACGGCGCGTTCGACTGCGTGCCGATGCAGGGCAGCGGCACGGCCTGCGTCGAGGCGATGCTGGGCACGCTGGTGCCGCGCGAGGGCAAGGTTCTGGTGCTCGCCAACGGCGCCTACGGGCTGCGGGCGGCGCAGATCCTGCGCTATCTCGGCCGCGCCCACACGCTGATCGACAAGGGCGACTACCTGCCCCCGCGCGGTGAGGAGGTGGCGGCGGCGCTCGATGCGGACCCGGCGATTACCCATGTGCTGGTCATCCATTGCGAGACCAGCTCGGGCATCCTCAATCCCGTCCAAGAGATTTCCGAGGCGGTCTACGCCCGCGGGCGCAAGCTGCTGGTGGATTCGATGAGCGCCTTCGGTGCCGTCCCGGCGGATGTGAACGCGCTGCGCTACGAGGCGCTCGTCTCCTCGGCCAACAAGTGCATCGAGGGCGTGCCCGGCTTCGGCTTCGTCATCGCCCGCAAGAGCGAGCTGGAGGCGGCGCAGCGCAACTGCCATTCGCTGAGCCTCGACCTGCACGACCAGTGGAAGGTGATGGAGAAGACCGGCCAGTGGCGCTTCACCCCGCCCACCCACGTCGTCGCCGCCTTCATCGAGGCGCTGCATCTGCATGAGGCCGAGGGCGGCGTCGCCGGCCGGGGCGCGCGCTATGCCAATAATCGCAACGTGCTGGTCGCCGGCATGCGCGCGGCGGGCTTCGAGACGCTGCTGGCGGAACGCTGGCTCTCGCCGATCATCGTCACCTTCTTCTGCCCGGCGGACCCGAACTTCTCGTTCCCGCGCTTCTACGATCTGATGAAGGCGAAGGGCTTCCTGATCTATCCGGGCAAGCTGACGGCGGTCGAGAGCTTCCGCGTCGGCTGCATCGGCCATTTCGACGCGCATGTCATGCGCGCGGTGGTCGAGGCGGCGTGCCGGTCGCTGGAGGAGATGGGCGTCGCCTCGGCAGCGCCCGCGCCCCACGTTCTGGGCGAGCGCGCGCGGCTCGTCGCCTGATCGTCCTGAACGGGTGCTATCCACCTGCCGGTCCGTAAGGCCCGACCCGCAGCGCCTTCGCGCCGCCCCCGCACCGGCCGGCGCTCACATGAACAGGCGGCGCCCGCCGCGTGCCCTGCCAGGAGACGCCTGAATGCCGCCCCGCCCGCTGTCTCTGGTCCACACTGAAGGGGAATCCAACACCTCGGCCGCCCGCGCCGCGTGGACGGCGCGCCAGCAGGATGCCGCCACGCGCGACCTGCTGGCACGCGATTCCAACGCCTTCCTGCACCAGAGCCTCTCCAGCCCCTGCGTCGCCGCGATCGCCAAAGCCGAGGGGATCTGGATCGAGGACACGACCGGCCGGCGCTACATGGATTTCCATGGCAACAGCGTCCACCACATCGGCTACGGTCATCCGCGGCTGAAGGAGGCGATCAAGGCGCAGCTCGACGAGCTGTGCTTCGCGCCGCGGCGCTTCACCTGCGAGCCGGCGGTGGAACTCGCCGAGACGCTGGGCCGGCTGGCGCCGGGGGCGCTCGACAAGGTGCTGTTCACCACCGGCGGTTCGGACGCGGTGGAAGTGGCGCTGAAGCTGGCGCGCGCCGCCACCGGCCGCTTCAAGACGCTGTCCTTCTGGGATGCGTTCCACGGCGCGGGCTTCGGCGCGGCGAGCGTCGGCGGCGAGGCGACCTTCCGCTCCGGAATCGCCGGGCCGCTGCTGCCTGGCGCCGAGCATGTCGCGCCCTGGGCCAGCCATGGCTGCGCCTATGGCTACGACAACCTCGAGGATTCCGCGCGCGCCTGCGCCAACATGATTTCCTACGTTCTCGGGCGCGAGGGCGATTTCGCGGCCTTCATCGCCGAGCCGATGCGCGCCACGCCGTTGGTGCCGGCGCCCGGCTTCTGGAAGGCGGTGCGCGAGGCCTGCGACCGCCACGGCACGCTGCTGATCTTCGACGAGATCCCGACCGGGCTCGGCAAGACCGGGCGGTTCTTCGCCTCCGAGCATGACGGGGTAACGCCGGACATCATCGTGCTCGGTAAGGCGCTGGGCGGCGGTGTTCTGCCGATCGCCTCGGTGATCGCCCGCCACGACCTCGACGTCGCCGGCGACTACGCCATCGGCCACTACACGCATGAGAAGAACCCGGTCACGACCCGTGCGGCGCTTACCACCCTCGCCATCATCCGCGAGGAGGGTCTCGTCGAGCGGGCCGCCGAGATCGGCGCGCACGCGATGGACCGCATGCGCGAGCTGATGGCCCGCACGCCCCATATCGGCGACGTGCGCGGGCGCGGGCTGCTGTTCGGCGTCGAGATCGTCACCGACAGGGCCGAGCGGCGCCCGGACCTCGCGCTGGCCGAGACGGTCTATTACCGCTGCCTGGAGGCCGGGCTGAGCTTCAAGATCAGCCAGGGCAACGTGCTCACCCTGTCGCCGCCGCTGGTCATCTCGAAGCAGGATCTCGACCGGGCCCTCGACATCGTCGAGGCCGCCATACTGGCCGGCTGACCGCCTCTCCCGTCCCGACCCGTCATTCCCGGAGCCACGCGCATGAAGGCCGTTCGTACCGATGCGGAGCTCGAATGTCCGGGCATCGATGCGGGCCTGCGGGCGCGGGGCATCGACCTCGTGACGCTGCCGGATGGCATCTGCGAGGAGGCGCTGGCGGAGGCGGTGGCGGACGCCGACCTGCTGCTCATGTGCTACACGCCGATCACCCCGCGTGTCATCGCCGCGGCGAGGAAGCTGCGCGGCATCGTCAAATATGGGGTGGGGATCGACGCGATCGACATCCCGGCCGCGATCGCGCGCGGCATCCCGGTCGTGAACGTTCCCGAATATGCCGAGGAGACGGTGGCCGAAGGCGCCTTCGCGATGATGATCGCGCTGGCAAAGCGGCTGCCCGAGATCGGGCGGGCGATGCAGGAGGAGGGCTGGATCTGGCCCGCCCAGCGCTGGCTCGGGCGCGACATCGCCGGCTCGGTGGTCGGCCTCGTCGGCGTCGGCAAGATCGGGCGCAGCATGGCGCGCATGGCTGGGCAGGGCTTCCGCGCGCAGGTGCTCGGCTTCGATCCGAATGTCGACCGGGAGACGATGGCGCAGGCGGGCGTCGAGAAGGTTGACGATCTCCACGCCATGCTTGCCCGCTGCGATTTCGTGTCGCTGCACTGCGTGCTGAACGCGCAGACGCGCCATTTGATCGGCCGCGCCGAACTCGCCCGCCTCAGGCCCGGCGCGGTGCTGGTGAACGTCTCGCGCGGCGCGCTGATCGACGAGGCGGCGCTGGTGGAGGCGGTGCTCGCCGGCCGCCTCGGCGGGGTGGCGCTCGACGTCTTCTCCAGCGAGCCGCTGGCGCGCGAGGGGCACCTGATGAGCCCGCTCTTCGGGCGCGACGACGTGATCCTGTTCCCCCATCTCACCTTCTTCACCCATGAGGCGATGGCGCGGCTCGAAGAGGACACGCTGGCGCGCTGCTTCGAGATCATCGCGGGGCGGCCGGTCACCATCCGCTCGCGCGATCCGCGCCTGCTGGCGCAGAGCCGGGGCGTCGCCTTCGTCTGAAGCTTCCCTAAGGGCTGTCTCCTGACCGACATGCAGCGGGCCGATGGTCGCGTGCGGCGACTCGCGACCTATAAGCCTGACCTCTATGACCATAAGACGAATAGATTTTACTTATCGGCGACGCGGCAAGATCATTTTTTGGTCAGTTCGTAAGTCGCCTAATTAATGGTCGGAAGGCCGCCTCTCGCCTGGCACCCAAAAGGGAACCCGTTTGATGAAAGCCTCCATCCTTTCCGTGCTGCTCCTCGCGGCAGCCACGACGCCGTCCTTTGCGGATTCGGGCGTCGTCACGATCTACAGCGCCGACGGTCTCCATGACGGTTCGCCGAGCTGGTACGGCAAGCATTTCGACGCGTTCACCAAGGCGACCGGGATCAAGGTCCAGTTCGTCGAGGCCGGTTCCGGCGGCGTCGTCGACCGCCTGTCCAAGGAGAAGTCGAACACCCAGGCCGACGTGCTCGTGACCCTGCCGCCCTTCATGCAGAAGGCCGCCAGCGAAGGTCTGCTGCAGGCCTACACCCCCGCCGGCGGCGACATGATCGAGGCCCGCGACAAGGATGCCGGCGGCCTCTATGCGGCGATGATCAACAACTACCCGAACTTCATCTACAACGCCTCCGTGCTGAAGGAAGCGCCCGCGAGCTACGAGGCGCTGCTCGATCCGAAGTTCGCCAAGAAGCTCCAGTATTCGACGCCCGGCCAGGCCGGTGACGGCACCGCGCTGATGCTGCAGACCTTCCACGTCTTCGGCGGCAAGGAAGCTGGTCTCGCCTACCTCAAGAAGCTCGAGGCCAACAATCTCGGCCCCTCCGCTTCCACCGGCAAGCTGACCGCCCTCGTCAACAAGGGCGAGCTCTATGTCGCCAATGGCGACATGCAGATGAATCTGGCGCAGTCGGCCAGCAACCCGAACATCAAGATCTTCATTCCCGCCGGCCCGGACGGCAAGAAGAGCACCTTCGCGCTGCCCTATTACATCGGCCTCGTCGCCAATGCCCCGGACGCGGAGAACGGCAAGAAGCTGATCGACTTCCTGCTGAGCAAGGATGCGCAGGAAGACGTCAGCTCGGTCGCCGGCGGCTTTCCCGTACGCACCGACGTCAAGCCGGACGACGAGAACTTCAAGAAGCTCAACGCCATGCTCGACGGCGTCGAGATCTGGTCGCCGGACTGGACCAAGGTGCTGGACGGCCTGAAGGCCGACGTCGCCGCCTACAAGCAGGCGATCTCGGGCAATTGATGGTCGACATAACCGCCCAGGAAATCGAGCGATGCGCGCCCCTCGACGGAGTGCGCACCGCCTCCCGGACGTCGGGCAGCCGGATCGGATTCGAGGACGTCTCGGTCGCCTACGGCGGGCTGACCGTGCTCAAGTCGTTGACCCTGACCGTCCATCCCGGGGAGATCGTGGCGCTGATCGGCCCGTCCGGCTCGGGCAAGACCACGGCGCTGCGCGTCGTCGCCGGCTTCGTGCGGCCGAGCTCGGGCCGCATCATGATCGGCGACCGCGACGTGACGGACCTCGCGCCCTATGACCGGCAGATCGGCATGGTGGTGCAGAACTACGCGCTGTTCCCGCATATGCGGGTCGAGGACAACGTCGCCTTCGGCCTCCAGGCGCAGGGCGCGCCGCGCGACGTCATCCGCCAGCGCGTGCCCGAATGCCTCGCCATGGTCGGCATGTCGGCCTATGGCAAGCGCTACCCGCGCGAGCTCTCCGGCGGCCAGCAGCAGCGCGTCGCCATCGCCCGGGCGCTGGCGCCCAAGCCCCAGGTGCTGCTGCTCGACGAGCCGCTCTCCGCGCTCGACACCCAGATCCGCCGCGCCATGATCGACGAGATCGCCAAGCTGCATCACGACCTGCCGGACCTGACCGTGCTCTATGTGACGCACGACCAGACCGAGGCGCTGACGCTCGCCAACCATATCGGCATCATGCGCGACGGCGAGATGCAGGCCTTCGGCGAGGCGCAGGCGCTGTTCCGCCACCCGCCCACGCGCTTCGCCGCCGAGTTCCTCGGGCGGGCGAACCTCCTTTCCGTCGGCGGGCTGACGGCGGCCGGACCGGGCGAGGCGCGGGTGCGGTTCGGCGGCGCCGAGCTGCTCGCGCGCAATCCGCACAACCTGCCGGAGGGCCGCGACTGCCTGCTCTGCGTGCGCCCGCACCACATGCGCTTCGCCGGCGAGGGCGCGGTGGCCAATGCGCTCACCGGCGTGGTGCAGAGCGTCCAGTGGCAGGGCGACGTGCACAACATCACGCTGACGGCGGAAGGCGAGAGCCTGCGCATGACCTGCGTGCCGATGGCGGTGCCGCCGGCGCTGGGCGATCAGCTGCGCGTCTGCTTCGATCCGTCCGAGGTGACGCTGGTGCCGGAGGACGCGCCCCGTGGCTGACCTCGCCGCCCACGCCGTCGCATCGCCGCGCCCGGGGCGGAGCTTCCGGGCCGGACTGCTGTGGGTGGTGCCGCCGCTGCTGGTGCTGCTGGTCCTGTTCTTCTACCCGCTGAGCCTGATCGTGCGCGAGGCGCTGGCGCCCGAAGGCGAGGGCGCCTCGCTCCTTCACATCGAGACGGTGCTGCGCTCGCGCGAGTTCGTCAGCGGGCTCTACCACACGGTCGTCATCGCCGGCAGCGCGACCGCGGGCTGCCTCGTGCTCGGCTTCGTGCTGTCGCTGGTGATCGCGTTCATCCCGTTTCCCGGCGCGCCGATCGCCGGCCGGCTGATCGACATGATCATCGCCCTGCCGACCTTCCTGATGACGCTGGCCTTCACCTTCATCTACGGCTCGGCCGGCCTGCTGAACGGGCTGCTGGTGGACGCTTTCCACCTTGAGCAGCCGCCGGTCGACTTCCTCTATTCCCAATGGGGCGTGATCCTCGCCGAGATCACCGTGTTCACCCCCTTCGTCATGCGCCCGCTGCTGGCGGCGTTCTCGACCATCGAGCCGGCCCAGCTCGAAGTGGCGAGCAGCCTCGGCGCGCGCCCGTTCCGCGTCATCCGCCAGATCATCCTGCCGGCCTCGCTGCCCGCGCTGCTCGCCGGCGGCAGCCTGTGCCTGCTGCTGACGGTGAACGAGTTCGGCATCGTGCTCTTCATCGGCGCCAAGGACGTCATCACCCTGCCGATGCTGGTCTACGCCAAGGCGATCCAGGAATTCGACTACACCAGCGCCTGCGTGATCGCGGTGGTGAACGTCGTGCTCTCGCTCGGGCTCTACGGCCTCTACCGGGCCATCATCTCGCATTTCGGAGGCGGCAATGCTGGCAGGGTCTAGGGCCTGGCGCCTCGCCGTCTGGGCGGTCGTGCTGCCGCTCTTCGCGGTGCTCTACGGGCTGCCGATCGCGGTGATCGTGCTGGCGAGCCTCGCGCGGACCTGGAACGGCGCCCTGCCGGGCGAGTTCACGCTTCTCCACTACGCCGAGGCGTTCCGCAGCGATTCGCTCGACGCCCTCGTCACCAGCCTGATGACCGGCGCCATCGCCAGCACTGCGGCGCTCGCCTGCGGCACCTGGGCGGCGCTCGCGCTGCGCCGCCGCGTCAGGCTGCCCGCGCGGCTTCTCGAAGCGGTGTTCTTCGTGCCGAGCGCGGTGCCGTCCGTCTCGGTCGGGCTCGGCCTGCTGGTCGCCTTCAGCCAGCCGCCCTTCCTCTTGAACGGCACCCGCGCCATCGTGCTGATCGCCCATTTCGTGCTGGTCTTCGCCTTCACCTTCGGCAACGTCACCGCCGGCCTCGCCCGCGTGCCGGCCGAATGCGAGCAGATAGCCGAGAGCCTGGGCGCGCGGCCGTTCTATCGCCTGCGGCGGGTGACGCTGCCGCTGCTGACGCCCTATCTCATCGCCGCCTTCAGCCTGAGCTTCGCGCTGTCGATGGGTGAGCTCGGCGCCACCATCATGGTCTATCCGCCCGGCTGGGTTACCATGCCGGTGCGCATCTTCGCCCTGTCCGACCGTGGCGCGATCTTCGACGCGGCGACGCTGACCACCATTCTCGGCGTCGCGACGCTGATCGTGCTGACCGTCCTGTCCCGCGTGTCGAGCAGGGCCATGCTGCGCTGAGGCGGGACGGATCTTCCCTGCCGCGACGCCTCGAGGTCGGCTCAATGCCCACCGGCGGCGCGGCGCTCTTCAACCGGATGAATGCCATGTCACTGTCCCACCTCAAGGCCGTCGTCTTCGACTGGGCCGGCACCGTCGTCGATTTCGGCTCGCTCGCGCCGATGGGTGCCTTCGTCGAGGCGTTCGGCGAGTTCGACGTCGAGATCAGCATCGACGAGGCCCGCGTGCCGATGGGCATGGCCAAGCGCCCGCACGTTGCCGCGCTGCTCGCCATGCCGCGCATTGCCGCCGAGTGGCAGAGGGTGCACGGCCACGCGCCGACGGAGGCGGACATCGACGCGGTCTATGCGGTGTTCGTGCCGAAGAACCTCGCGGTGGCGGCAAGCTTCGCCGACCTCATTCCCGGCGCGGCCGAGACCGCGGCGGCGCTGCGCGCGGCAGGCGTGAAGATCGGCAGCACCACCGGCTACACGCGCGAGATCATGGCGAAGATCACCCCGCGCGCGGCCGAGCAGGGCTTCGCGGCCGACGCCATGGCCTGCACCGGCGACGTGCCGGACGGGCGCCCGACCCCCTTCCTCATGTGGAAGGTGCTGACGGACCTTCAGGTCTATCCGGCCTGGTCGGTGGTGAAGGTGGACGACACCGAGGTGGGCATCGGCGAGGGGCTGAACTGCGGCGCCTGGACCGTCGGCGTCGCCGTCACCGGCAACGTATTCGGCCTGTCGCGCGGCGACACCGCGGCGCTGTCCCCCGAAGCCTTCGCCGAACGCCGCGCGAAGGCGGTCGAGAAGCTGACCTCGGCCGGCGCGCACTATGTGATCGATGGCGTCGCCGATCTCCTCCCCGTGCTGGCGGCGATCAGCGGGCGCCTCGCCCGTGGCGAGCGCCCCTGACGGGCGGCTCCGGCGCTCCATCGGCAAGCACGATCGCCCAGGCGCGGCTCAGATTGCCTTCGGCGCCTTGAAGCAGGGATGGTCGGGCAGGGTGGCGACGTGCAGCGCCCCCTCGATCGGCAGCGGCTTGCCCAGCAGGTAGCCCTGCGCCTCCGTGCAGCCGGAGGCGCGCGCCACCTCCCACTGATCGGTGGTCTCGATCCCCTCCGCCGTCGTCGTCATGCCGAGCCGCGAGGCGAGCCCGGCAATGGCCTCGACGATGACGGCGCTCTTCGAGCGCACGGTGCTGTCGCGCACGAACAGCCGGTCGATCTTGACCTTGTCGAGCGGGAAGACGTGGAGATGGCTCAGGCTCGAATAGCCGGTGCCGAAATCGTCGAGCACGATCCGCACGCCAAGCAGCTTGAGCCGCCTCAGCACCTCGAGATTGCGCTGGTCGTTGCTGAACAGCGCCGTCTCCGTGATCTCGAGCTCCAGCCGCGTCGGGTCGAGCCCGGTGTCGCGCAGGGTCCGGGCCACGCTTTCGACGATGTCGCCGAAGGCGAGCTGGATCGGTGACAGGTTTATCGCGATCCGCAGTCCGTCCGGCAGGCGCAGCGCGTCGACGCAGGCCCGGTGCAGGATCCAGTTGCCGATCTCGACGATGAGCCGCGTGTCCTCGGCGACCGGGACGAACGCCGCCGGGCTGACCAGCCCGCGCGTGGGATGGTGCCAGCGCAGCAGCGCCTCGAAGCCGCGCAGCCGCCCCGAATTGAGATCGTAGATCGGCTGGTAGACGAGCTCGAACTGCTCGCCCGGCAGGGCGAGGAGCAGGTCGGCCTCGATGGCGAGGCGGTCGCGCAGATGCGCCTCCATGCCCGGCTCGAAGACGCAGAGCCGGGCGCGGCCTTTGCCCTTCGCCTCGTAGAGCGCGAGGTCCGCCTGCTTGAGCAGCCCGTCCGCGTCGTTGCCCTGCCGGTCGGCGACCGCGATGCCGATGCTGGCGCTCATGCCGATCGTGTGGCCGAGAATGTTGTAGGGCCGGCCGATCTCCTCGATGATCCGGGTGCTGAGGTCCTCGGCGCTTTCGGGTTGCACCTCGGCAAGGCTGACGACCGCGAATTCGTCGCCGCCGAGACGGGCGACGCGCTCGGGATCGTTGACGCAGGCGCTGAGCCTTGCCGCCACGGCCTGGAGCAGCGCGTCGCCCACCGGGTGGCCGAGCGTGTCGTTCACGTCCTTGAAGCGGTCGAGGTCGAGATAGAGCAGGGCGAGCTCCTCGCCCCGGGCCGCGGCGCGGTTGAGCGCGGAGGCGACGCGGTCGCGGAACAGCACCCGGTTCGGCAGCCGCGTCAGGTCGTCATGATGGGCGAGGAAGCGGATGCGGCTCTCGCGCTCGGTCAGCGCCGCGTTCTGGCGCCGTGCCTCGGCGGCGGCCTCGTTTGCCCGCCGATTGGCCTCGCCGAGCTCGCCCAGCATGGTCTTGAGCTGGGTGATGTCGGTACGCGTGCCGACGGTCCCGCCATCGGCCGTGCGCCGTTCCTTCATCAGCACCCAGCGTCCGTCCGGAAGAAGGCGCTCCTCCGAGCCGGTTCCCTCGGCGTGCAGCGCCATCATACGCGCCACGAAGCCCTCGGCATTGCCGGCCGCTTCCGGATACTGCCCCTCCTCCACGCCCTTGCGGACGATCTCCTCGAAGGTCGAGCCGGCGATCATGAACGGCGCGCTGATGCTGTAGAGGTCGCGGTAGCGCTCGTTGCAGGTGACGAGGCGGTCGTGCTCGTCCCACATGACGAAGCCGTCTGACATGGCCTCGACCGCGTTGACCAGCACCGCCTGCGCGCGGGCACGTTCCGCATCGGTCTTCTCGCGCTGGCGTAGTGCCACCAGCAGTGCCGCGGAGAAGGCGGCGATCAGGAGGGTGCCGATCGTGGCGATCATGATGGTGGCGTCGCGGTCGCGCCGCCAGTCGGTCAGCATCGCGTCGAGCGGCGCGGTGAGCACCACTCGCGCATCGCCATAGAGCGAGGCGCGCACCACCGAGACCGTGCTCTGGCCGGTGGCGGCGTTAACCGAGATGAACGCCCTGCCGTCCGGCGCGCTTCTTCCGAGAGCTGAAGGACGTATGCGGCCGGTCTCGAGCTCGTCATGCGGCAGCGAGGCGATGAGCTGCCCGTTGGGGCGCTCCAGCAGAAGCCGGACACCCGGCAGCGTACCGGTTTCGGCGAGCAGCTTCATCAGCGTGGGAATGGGCACCTCGGCGACCGCCGTCACCCCGTTCCAGCCGGAAATGGAGCGGGTGACGTAGATCGACCAGTCGCCGGTGATCGCATTGCGGACCGGCCCGACCAGCGCGGTCGGGCCCTGCTTCAGCTCATCGGCGTCGAAGGGAAGGTGCCGGCCCACGGGACGCTGGCGGGCCGATCCGAGGATCGTGCCCTGGGAATCGACCAGCAGCAGGTCGCGATAGGCGAGGGTCTGGAAATTCAGCCCGCTCAGCAGGTCGTCGACCACCACCGGGTCCATGGGCGTGACCCTGGCGGCTCTGAACAGCGTGGGCAGGCTCGCGAGCGCGCCATGGACTTGCAGGAGCTGGCGGTTCAGCGCGTTCTCGACCGCCTGGGCCGAGCGCTCCAGAGAGATCTCGACCGTCGCCGTCGCCGTCCGCTCGGCGCGGTCGAGAAGCGCGGCCGTTCCCGCCACGATAATCAGCAGGATGATCGCGGTCCCGCTCGCGACAATCAGCTTGAGACGGTGCCAGATCATGGGCTGTCATCGACTGCTAGGGCTACGCGCAAGGCTCACTCGGCGGATACCGTTATGGAATGGGTGGGGGCGAGATAGGTGTTCCACGCCTGGACGCAGGCGAGGCCGCAGCGCGCGATCCAGCGCGGTAGCACGACGTCCTCGAGGAGATGCCGGCGCCGTGACGCGTCGGCCTTCGACAGCGGCACGATGGTCATGGGCTCGCTCGGCGGCGTGCCGCAGGAGGCGGCCCCGGCATTGCAGCTGAGCCCGCGCTCGGTATCGGCGCCCGCCTGCAGCCAGATGCGGCGTTCGAGCTCGGCCACGCCCGAGCGTATGGTCGAGCGCACGTCCGCCGGCAGGCTGTTCCATGTCGTCCGGTTGGCGCCGAAGACGGAAAGCCCCCAGCTGATCGCCATGTCGTGCACATGGGTGGTCACGTCCGGCAGCCCGATCTCGTAGCCGCTCAGGGTTCCGGTGATCGCGCAATCCGTGACGCCCTCGCGCAGCGCCGGCACGATCTCTGCGAACGGGACCAGCACCGGAATCGCGCCGAGCGCCGCCATCAGCTCCGACTGACCGACCGAGGAGGTGCGCACCTTGCGCCCGACCAGGTCGTCGAGCCCTTTGAACGCGCTTTTGCAGAAGAGCACCTGAGCCGGGTAGGTGTAGACGCCGAGAAGCTCGATGTCGTAGCGCGTGCGCAGCACGTCGGCGAGATGCTGGCGGAACGCCGCCACCGTGCGGCGCAGGGTGGCGATGTCGGGGTTGAGCACCGGCAGGTCGATGGCGTTCAGCTCGGGCTCGTCGCCGGCCACGACCGAGAGCAGCGCGGTCCCGAACGAGACCACGCCGAGCCGCAGGAGCTGCAGCATCTCCTGGCCGCGCAGCCCGCCGCCGTCGAGCGGGCGGATGGTGGCGGAGATGCGCCCGTTGGACATCTCGGCGATCTCGGACTGCCAGAAGGGCTGCTCGAGCTTGGTGTACTGGGTGAGGCCCGCGAGGCCGCCGACGACGTTGAGCTTCACCGTGCCGCCGGCGGTGGATTGCGCCTGCGCGGCGCTTGCGTAAAGGCCGATCAGGCCGGCGACCACGATCGCGCGAAACCGGTTCCTTTCCGGCCGTTTGACGGGAGCATCGCCCGATTGCCCTGCCATGCGCCTGCCTTCACGCTTCAGTTGACCCGACGATAATCGCGATCGCAGGCGGGCGGAATGCCCTCCGTCATAACAACGTTACCCTAAAAGTCGGAGAAAACTCAGCGCAGTAGCAGCTTGATACCGGCAATCAGCAGCACGACGGTGATCAGCGCCCGCACCAGCCGGTCGTCGAGGCGCGAACAGGCCAGGGCGCCGATGGCGACGCCGGGGATCGAGCCGATGAGGAGCAGGCCGAGCAGGGCGAGGTCCACATTGCCGAGGAAAAGATAGCCGATCCCGCCGATGATGGTCAGCGGCACGGCGTGGGCCGTATCGGTCCCCGCGATCTGCCGCGCGGCGAGGCCGGGATAGAGGGCGATGAGGAACACCGCCCCGAGCGCGCCGGCGCCGACCGAGGTCAGGGTCACCAGCCCGCCGACGAGGCAGCCGCACAGCACTGTGCCCGCGTCGCGGAACAGGGTGAGACGATCGAGCCGGTGGCTGTTGCGGGCGGCGGCCCGGCGGATGCGCTCGCGAAACATCATGGCGATCGACGTCGCCACCAGCACCGCGCCGAGAATCCGCGTCGTGACCGCGGGATCGAACGCCAGCTGCGAGTGGTACAGGCTGGCGATGACGATGATCGAGGTCGGGATGCTGCCGAGCCCGAGCAGCATCGCGATGCGCAGATCAAGGCTGCCGAAGCGGTGATGAAAGGTCGAACCGACGATCTTGGTGACGGCCGCGAACCACAGATCGGTGCCGATGGCGGTGGTCGGGGCCACCCCGAAAAGCAGGATCAGCAGGGGCGACATCAGCGAGCCGCCGCCCACTCCGGTGAGGCCGACTAGGGCGCCGACGAGAAACCCTGAAAGTATATATGTAAAATCGATCATTCGCGTGCAGGCACCCCGGAGCTGCCGTTCCCGGGACGTCATTGAACACCAGTCGCGGCACCTTGCCGAGGCCCACCGTGCCGCCGGCCACAATTCCGGGAGGGCAGTGATCAGGGCAGGGGAGGAACCTGCCCTGCGTCCGGGCGGGTTGCCGCATCGCGGCAAATCTGGAACCCTTGGGAGGAACAAGCGTCGGCGTGCCGCGTTGGCGATGGCCCGCCTCCTGCCGCTCGCCCGTGCCATGCGTTGCGACTCGGGCGCTCGTGATCAAGAACGACGGGATCTCTTATGCCGCCGCGCGCGTTACCCAGCCTTCTCCTGCTCGCCTTCTGCCTTCTCTTCACCGCACCGGCCTTCAGCCAGGTGCCGGCTCCGGCCGCTTCGACGCCCGCCTCGACCCCTGCGACGGAGACGACGCCCAATCTGCGCGCGCTGCTCGATACGTTGAGCAACGATGCAACCCGCAAGGAGTTCCTCGACAAGCTGCGCGCCCTGGTCGACAGCGGCGCCGTCGCCGAGGAGCCGGTCAAGCGCGAGGACTGGCTGTCCGGCGCTACCGAATCGCTCGGAGCCTTCTCCGGGGCCGTGCTCGGCATCCTTAGCGAGATCGAGACGCTGCCCACCGAGGCGATGCAGCTGTTCGAGAATCTCACCGACCCGTTCGTGCTTCAGCGCATCGGCTGGGCGGTGAGCATGGTCATCGCGGTACTGGTGGCGGCGATCTTCGCCGAATACGCCGCCAAATGGCTGCTGTCGCGTCCGCGGCGCGCCATCGAGGCCAGGGCGACGCATTCCTTCATCGCCAAGCTGCTGATGCTCATCATGCGCACCATACTCGACGTGGTGCCGATCGCCGTCTTCGCGGCGGTGGCCTATGGCGTGCTGGCGCTGGTCGAGCTCAGCTTCATCGTCCGGCTGGCGGTGGTGACGGTGATCAACGCCAACGTCCTCGCGCGGCTGGTGATCGTCGCCGCGCGGGCGGTACTGACGCCGGACACGCCGAAGATGCGGCTGTTCAGGCTCGACAATGAAAGCGCGGCCTATGGCTATCTCTGGGTCCGGCGCTTCACGCACACGGCGATCTACGGCTATTTCATCCTGCGCGCGGCCTGGGTGCTCGGGCTCTCCCGGGCGGCCTACGTGTTCTTCGGCGACCTGCTCGCCCTCCTGCTCGCGGGCATGTGCGTCGTCCTGATCCTCCAGGTCAGGAACGGCGTGGGACGGCGTCTGCGCCGGATCGGCTCGCGTGACAGCAAGCTCGCCCGGGTGCGCGACACCGTCGCCGAGTTCTGGCACGTGCTGATGATCGCCTACATCTCCGTGGCGTATCTGGTGTGGGTGCTGGACATCGGCCGCGGCTTCGACTTCCTCGCCCGCGCGACGCTGCTCTCCATCCTCGCCGTGACGATCGCGACGCTGGTCGGGATAGGGCTCATCCGCGCCTTCGACCGGGTGTTCCGGCTCAACCCGGAGCTCCATGCCCGCTTCCCTCTGCTCGAGGTGCGGGCCAATCGCTACATCCCCATCCTGCGTGCCGTGCTGAAATGGGTGTTCATCGCCTTCGTCGTGCTGGTGCTGCTGGAGATCTGGGGCGCGCAGCCCTTCCTGTGGCTGTCCTCGGAGTCCGGGCAGGGCCTTGTCGGCCGGATGATCTCGATCGGCATCGTGCTGGTGATCGGGCTCGTCCTGTGGGAGATCGCGGCCGCCTTCGCCGAACGGCTGCGCCTCACCAACCCCAACTCGACGCGGCTGAAGACGCTTCTGCCCTTCGTGCAGAACGCGTTCCGCGTCGTGCTGCTGACGCTGGGCGGACTGATCCTGCTGTCGGAAGTCGGCGTCGATATCGCCCCGCTGCTGGCCGGTGCCGGTGTGCTCGGCCTCGCCATCGGCTTCGGCGCCCAAACTTTGGTCAAGGACGTCATCACCGGCGTGTTCATCCTGATGGAGGACACGCTGTCGGTGGGCGACGTGGTCGAGGTGGGCACTCATGCCGGGCTGGTGGAGAAGATCACCATCCGCACCGTCCACATGCGCGATTTCGACGGCAATGTGCACTCGATCCCGTTCGGCGAGGTGCAGACCATCAAGAACATGTCGAAGGATTTCGCCTACGCCGTGGTCGACGTCAACGTCGCCTATCGCGAGAACATCGACGATGCGCTGGCGGTGATGGCGGAGGTCGCGGCGGACATGGCCGCCAAGGGGCCGCTGGCGGACACCATCGTCGAGCCGTTCGAGGTGGTTGGCGTCGAGGCCTTGCAGGAGTCCAGCGTCTGGCTGCGCGGGCGTTTCAAGACCCGGCCGCTGGGCCAGTGGAACGTCAGGCGCGAGTTCTACCGGCGCATCAAGGCGGCGTTCGAGGCGAAGGGGATCGAGATCCCGTTCCCGCATCGCACCATCTACATGGGATCCGACAAGAAGGGGCTGGCGGCGCCGCTGCGCGTCGTCAACCAGCGTCCCGAGGACATCGAGATGCCCTCGCGCCGCCGCGCCGACGCCGCCCGTGCGGCGCGCACGCCCGGGCCGCTCATCGAGGAGCATCCCGGCGCGCGCGAGCGTACGGACGAGGAGGACGGGTCGATGCTTCCCACGATCGAGGAAAAGGACCAGTCCTGACGCGCGGTCGGCAGGACTGGCGGCGAGACCCGGCGGCGATGGCGAGATCCATTGCCGTCGGACGTCACCGCCGTTCGCTTTGGGAGATGGTCAGCCGGCCTTCGCCCGGTGGGGGGAAGAGCCCGGCGCTTCCATCGCTGTCGCGACGAGCTGCTCGAAGGCGTCCTCGACCAGGCTGACATGGTGCAGCATGGCGGCATGGGCCGCAGTGGCATCGCCGCCGAGCACGGCCCGCACCACCGCCCCGTGCTCGGCATGGGACAGGGCGAGCCGGCCCGGGGCGCGGAACTGCGCCCGCCGGAACGGCCCGACGCGCCGGCGCAGCCCGGCCGTCATCTCCGCCAGCACGGGATTGTGGGTCCCGGCATAGAACATGGCGTGCAGCGCGGTGTTGGCGGCGGTGTAGGCGGGGACGTCGTCCTGCGCCACCATCTCGCCCATGGAGTCGTAGAGCGCGCCGAGGCGCCGGCGCTCGATCGGCGTCATGCTCATGGCGGAGAGCCGGGCGCAGGTCGCCTCCAGTTCGCCCATGGCGACGAACAGCATCTCGAGTTCGTCCGAGGTCACCTGCGCGACGATGGCCCCGCGGCGCGGGCGCAATTCGATCAGCCCGGTGGTCGCGAGCTGGCGCAGCGCCTCGCGGACCGGGGTGCGCGAGGTGCCGTAGCGGGCGGCCAGCATATGCTCGTCGAGGCGGCTGCCGGGCGCCAGCGTGCCGTCGAGAATGGCATCGGCGATCTCGCTCGCCAGCTTCTCGGTCCGCGTCTGCCGGTCATCCGACATGGGTGGGCGCCTATCCTGCTGCACTCGCCGAAAGAACACCGCCTATCCTTGCCATGAATCGGGAATTGCATACAGGCCAGAATTTGAGCAAGCGTGAAAACAATTTGAGCACGCAAATTCACGAAATTGCATGCACAGTATTGGCCAGAGAATGCAGCGGTACCTTCCATCCGACATTGCCCGGAGCTCGGCCTTCCATGAACCGTCGTGAATTTCTGAAGTCCGCCGCCGTTGTTTCCTCCGCCGCCGCTACCGGCGTCGCCGCCCCGGCCGTGTGGTCGTCGGCGAGCGCGCAGTCGGCGCGGCAGGAGACCCTGCTGCTGGTCAGCGAGTCCGGTCCGAACAATCTCGACATCCATGGCGTGGGCACCAACCGTCCCGGCTACGAGGTGGCGTGGAACTGCTACGACCGCCTGATGAGCTACGGCACCAAGACGATGCCGGACGGCACGCAGAGCTACGACCGCGACAAGCTGGTGCCCGAGCTTGCCGAGGAGTGGGACCTCAAGCCGGACTCGGTCACCTTCAAGCTGCGCAAGGACGCGACCTTCCACGACGGCTCGCCGGTGACGGCGCAGGACGTGAAGTGGTCCTTCGACCGCGCGGTGTCGGTCGGCGGCTTCCCGACCGTGCAGATGAAGGCCGGCTCGCTGGAGAAGCCGGAGCAGTTCGTGGCGGTCGACGACCACACCTTCCGCGTCGACTTCATCCGCCCCGACCGTCTGACCATGCCGGACCTCGCGGTGATCGTGCCGTCGGTGTTCAACTCCAGGCTGGTGCAGTCCAAGGCCACCGAGCAGGACAAGTGGGGCCTCGAATACACCAAGCAGAACACGGCCGGGGGCGGCGCCTACAAGGTGACGAAGTGGCAGTCCGGCACCGAGGTGCTGTTCGAGCGCAACGATTCCTGGAAGTGCGGCCCGATGCCGGCGCTGAAGCGCGTGGTGTGGCGCATGGTGCCTTCCGCCGGCAACCGCCGGGCGCTGATCGAGCGCGGCGACGCCGACATCTCCTTCGACCTGCCGGCCAAGGACTTCGTGGAGCTCGACAAGGAAGGGAAGGTGAAGGTCATCTCCAACCCGATCTCGAACGGCATCCAGTATATCGGCATGAACGTCACCAAGCCGCCCTTCGACAAGCTCGGGGTGCGCCAGGCGGTGGCCTATGCGCTGCCCTACCAGAAGATCATGGACGCGGTGCTGTTCGGCCTCGCCAAGCCGCTCTACGGCGCCAAGTCGAACACGGTGAGCGAGCCGGTCTGGCCGCAGGCCCACGCCTACGACACCGACATCGCCAAGGCCAAGGAACTGATGGCGAAGGCCGGCTATGCCGACGGCTTCGAGACCACGCTGTCCTTCGACCTCGGCTCGGCGGCGATCAACGAGCCGCTCTGCACGCTGGTGCAGGAGAGCCTCGGCCAGATCGGCATCAAGGTGACGCTGAACAAGATCCCGGGCGCCAACTGGCGCGGCGAGCTGATCAAGAAGGAGATGCCGCTCATCTCCAACTTCTTCTCGGGCTGGCTCGACTATCCCGAATACTTCTTCTTCTGGTGCTATCATGGCCAGAACACGCTGTTCAACACGATGAGCTACAAGAACCCGGCCATGGACAAGCTGATCGACGGCGCCCGCGCCGCGGCGGCGGCGGCCGACTGGCCGACCTACAACAAGGACGTCGACGGCTTCATCGACATCGCCTTCGCCGACGTGCCGCGCGTGCCGCTCTACCAGCCTTATCTCAGCGTCGCGATGCAGAAGCCGATCACCGGCTACCAGTACTGGTTCCACCGCCAGCTCGACTACCGGACCCTGAAGAAGGGCTGAGGGTAGCGCGGCGCGCGCCTACGGCGCCGCGGCGATGTGCGGACCACGGCGACGGCCGCCGTGGTCCGAAAGGACGGTCGTACTCTCAACCGCGGAGGGTTGCGCGTGCTTGCCCAGATAGCCAGGCGTCTTGCGACGGCGATACCGAGCATCATCGGGGTCATCATCGTCACCTTCCTGCTGACCCGGGTGCTGCCGGGCGACACGGCGGCCTATTTCGCCGGCCCGGCGGCGACGCCGCAGGCGATCGAGGAGATCCGCGCCAAGCTCGGCCTCGACAAGCCGCTGCCGGTGCAGTTCGTCGCCTATGTGAAGGACCTCGCCACCGGCAATCTGGGCAATTCGCTGACCACCGGCCAGCCGGTGCTCGACGATCTGCGCGCGCGCCTGCCGGCTTCCGCCGAGCTGACCCTGCTCGGCCTGCTGCTGTCGATCCTGATCGCCGTGCCGCTCGGCATCCTTGCCGCCGTGCGGCAGGGCTCGTGGATCGACCATCTGTGCCGGATCGTGGCGACCGCCGGCGTGTCGCTGCCCGTCTTCTTCACCGGCCTTCTGCTGGTCTATGTCTTCTATTTCCGGCTCGGCTGGGCGCCGGCGCCGCTGGGGCGGCTCGACTTCTTCTATTCCGCCCCGCCGGACATCACCGGCTTCTACCTGATCGACAGCCTGGCGACCGGCGATTTCGAGACCTTCCGCGCCGCCTTCTCGCAGATCTGGCTGCCGGCGGTGACGCTCGCCATCTTCTCGCTGGCGCCGATCGCGCGCATGACGCGCGCCTCCATGCTCGCCGTGCTCGCCTCCGACTTCGTGCGCACGGCGCGCGCGAGCGGGCTGAAGCCCTCGAAGATCGTGCTCGGCTACGCCTTCCGCAACGCGCTGCTGCCGGTCATCACCACGCTCGGCATGGTGTTCTCCTTCCTGCTCGGCGCCAACGTGCTGGTGGAGAAGGTGTTCGCCTGGCCGGGCATCGGCTCCTACGCCATCGAGGCGCTGATCACCTCCGACTACGCGCCGGTGCAGGGCTTCGTGCTCGCCATGGCGATCCTCTACGTGCTGCTCAACCTCGCCATCGACATTCTCTACGGCCTCGTCGATCCGCGCGTGCGCATCGAAGCGTGAGGAGATCCGCCATGAGCCTCGCCACCGCAACCGACGCCCCGCCCGCCCGGGACAACCTGTTCTCCCATGCGCGCCACATCATGGCCGAGAACCCGGTCACCGGCATCGCCTTCGGGCTGTTCGCGCTGCTCGTCGTCGCGGCGCTGATCGGCCCCTATGTCGTGCCGTACGACCCGCTGGCGAGCGACACCGCCGCCGCGCTGCAGCCGCCGAGCGCGACACACTGGTTCGGCACCGACCAACTCGGGCGCGACATCTTCTCGCGTGTGGTGGTGGCGAGCCGGCTCGACATGACCATCGCCGTTGCATCCGTCGCGCTGGTGTTCGTGGTCGGCGGCTTCGCGGGCCTCGCGGCCGGCTATTTCGGCGGCTGGACCGACCAGATCGTCGGGCGCGTCTCCGACACCATCATGGCCTTTCCGCTGTTCGTCCTCGCCATGGGCATCGTCGCGGCGATGGGCAACACGGTGACGAACATCATCATCGCCACCGCGATCATCAACTTCCCGCTCTATGTCCGCGTCGCCCGCGCCGAGGCGAACATCCGCCGCGAGGCCGGCTTCGTGCAGGCGGCGCGGCTGACCGGCAATTCGGAGCTGCGCATCCTGCTCGGGCAGATCGCGCCCAACATCCTGCCGATCATGATGGTGCAGGTCTCGCTGACCATGGGCTACGCCATCCTCAACGCAGCGGGCCTGTCCTTCATCGGCCTCGGTGTGCGCCCGCCCACGCCCGAATGGGGCATCATGGTCGCCGAGGGCGCCTCCTTCATCATCTCCGGCGAATGGTGGATCGCCTTCTTCCCGGGCGTGACGCTCATGCTCGCGGTGTTCTGCTTCAACCTGCTCGGCGACGGCCTGCGCGACCTCGTCGATCCGCAGCGGCGCACCTGAGGAGAGCGGGCCATGAACATCCGCACCGACATCGCGCACGGGGCCAACCACATGCAGCCGCCGCTTCTCGACGTGCAGGACCTCACCGTCGAGTTCGCCACCCGGCGCGGCGCGGTACGGGCGGTGGAGAAGGTGAACCTCACCCTCGGCCGGGGCGAGACGCTGGGCATCGTCGGCGAATCCGGCTCCGGCAAGTCGGTCACTTCCTACACCGTCATGCGCATCCTCGACCGTGCCGGCCGCATCGCCGAGGGCACCATCACCTTCGGCGGCGTCGATGTCGGCAACGCCTCGGAGAGCACGGTGCGCGCCCTGCGCGGGCGCGAGATGTCGATGATCTTCCAGAACCCGCGCGCGGCGCTGAACCCGATCCGCAAGGTCGGCAAGCAGATCGAGGACGTGCTGATCGAGCATGTGCAGGCGCAACCGAGCGATGCCAGGGAGAAGGCGATCGAGGTGCTGAAGGCCGTGCGCATCGCCCGGCCGGAGGAGCGCTACCACGCCTATCCGTTCGAGCTGTCGGGCGGCATGTGCCAGCGCATCGTGATCGCGCTGGCGCTCGCCTGCCGGCCGCAGCTCCTCATCGCCGACGAGCCGACCACCGGCCTCGACGTCACCACCCAGAAGGCGGTGATGGACCTCGTGGTCGAGCTCGCGCGCGAGCGCAACATGGCGACCATCCTCATCACCCACGATCTCGGGCTGGCGGCCGCCTATTGCGACCGGGTGATGGTGATGGAGAAGGGCAAGGTGGTGGAATCCGCCACCGCCGAGGCGATCTTCCGTGCCCCCCAGCACGTCTATACCCGCAAGCTTATGCGTGCGACGCCGCGTCCCGGCATCGGCCTGCGCGACCTGCTGCCGGAGGGCACGGTGCCCGAGGCGGCGCCGCCCATGCCCGCGGCGATGCCGGCAAAGACGGGCGAGCCGCTGCTGGTGGTCGAGAATCTCGTGAAGGAATATCCGCGCCAGGGAAGCGGCGGCGGGTTCGCGAAGCTGTTCGGCAGGAGCGCGGACGCGGAGGCGGACGCACCCTTCCGCGCGGTGGACGGCATCAGCTTCGAGGTCGCGCGGGGCGAAAGCCTCGGCCTTGTGGGTGAATCGGGCTGCGGCAAGTCCACCACCTCGATGATGGTGATGCGCCTCGCCGATCCGACCTCCGGGCGGATCCTGTTCGACGGCGAGGACATCGGCGCCATGCCGGCGCGCCGCTTCGCCCGCTCGTCCTTCCGCCCGCGCATCCAGCTCGTGTTCCAGGACCCGACCGACAGCCTCAACCCGCGCTTCACCGCCGCCCGCGCCATCGCCGATCCGCTGATGCGCATGGGAACGGGTCTCGGCGGCGGCGCCCTGCGCGCGCGGGTGGAGGAACTGGCCGGGCTGGTCGGCCTTCCCACGCAGTTTCTCGACCGCTTCCCGCACCAGCTCTCCGGCGGGCAGAAGGCGCGCGTGGGCATCGCCCGGGCGATCGCGCTCGATCCCGATCTGGTCGTGCTCGACGAGCCGACCGCCGCGCTCGACGTCTCGGTGCAGGCCGTGGTGCTCAACCTGCTGCAGGACCTCAAGGTCCGGCTCGGCATGAGCTACATCTTCGTCAGCCACGATCTCGAAGTGGTGCGCATGCTGTGCGACCGCGTCATCGTCATGCGCGCGGGGCGTATCGTGGAAGAGGGCCGCACCGCCGAGGTGATGGCGGCGCCGAAGGCGGACTATACGCGCGAGCTTCTGTCCTCGATCCCGCATCCGCCGCTGTGAAGAGCGCGTGCGGGACGGATTGAGGACCGCCTGCAAAACCGCGATGATGCCGGCAACCGCCGCGCGGGATGCGGGAGATTCGTGGTTACATGCTGAGCCGCCTGCTGCGCCATCCGGTGACGCTGATCGTGGGCGTGGCGATCGCGCTTTTCGCGCTCTACGAGATCAGCGTCCGCTTCTTCGCCTACACCTCCGACGCCTATGTGATGAGCGACATCGTCGTCATCTCCTCGCAGATCGAGGGCCCGGTCTCCCGCCTCGCGGTGCAGAACGACCAGCCCGTCGCGGCGGGCGACCTGCTGTTCGAGATCGAGCGGACCCCGTTCCAGCTCAAGCTCGAGGAGACGCAGGCCGCGCTCGCGCAGGCGAAGGCCGATCTGGAACTCGCCCACGACGAGGTGACGGCGGCGAAGGCGAACGTCACCTCGGCCGAGGCGGTGCAGACCAACGCCCAGGCGACGCTGGGACGGGTGAAGTCGCTCTCGACCGAGGGCTTCTCGACCGAGGCCAATCTGGACGTCGCCACCCGCGACGTCGCCACCGCCGGCGCCAATGTGCTGATGGCGCAGGCCCAGCTCAGCGTGGCCGCGCGCCGCGTGACGGTGGCGCAGGCGAACATCGCCGCCGCCAATGCCGCGCTCGACAAGGCGCAGTACGATCTCTCCAAGACCACTGTGGCCGCGCCCGAGCCGGGGCATGTGGCACCCTTCACCACAAGGCAGGGTGACTATCTCGAGCCCGGCTCCAAGGTGCTGGCGCTGGTGACGGAGCGGCGCCGGCGCATCGTCGCGAACGTCGCCGAGCGTCATCTCGCCCGGCTGCAGGTCGGCCAGAAGGTGTGGCTGACGCTCGGCTCCGATCCCTGGGTCATCCATGAAGGCCATGTCAGCGGCATCGCCACCGGCGTGGCGCGCTCGCCGGATGTGCCGGAGGTCGTGCCCTATGTGGCGCCGACGACCGACTGGGTGCGGCTGCCGCGGCGCTTCCCGGTGGAGGTCACGCTCGACGACTGGCCGGACGGCTTGCGGCTGTTCAACGGCGCGGATGCCCGCGTGCTGATCTGGTTCTAGCGATGGACGACGTCGCCCGACAGGCCTTCGCCACAGCCTCGGGCGTGCTCGTCGCGGTCTACATCGCCCTGTGGATGGGGCTGGCCGAGCCCTACTGGGCCGCGCTCAGCGTGATGATCATCGCCAATACCGACCGCGACGCGCTGTTCACCAAGGGCGTGCTGCGGGTGACGGGCACGCTCATCGGCGTGACCCTCGGCTATTTCGTCGGCCAGTGGATGGAAGGGCTGCCGGTGCAGCAGGCGGTGCTGGTCACCGCCTCCGCCGCCCTCGGCACCTATGGCCGCCAGCGCAGTGCCTATGGCTATGCCTGGTTCTACGGCGCGCTGACCTTCATGCTGGTCATGCTCTACACCATGGTCCAGCCGCAGGACCTCTACGACTTCGCCTTCGACCGCTGCTACGAGATCATGATCGGCGTGGTCTGCGGCACGCTGTCGAACTGGGCGCTCGGCCCGCGCGCGGGCGAACTGCCGGCGCATCTGGTGGCGCAGCCGAGCGCCGCCACCCCCGAGAACGCGCTGCGCCAGTCGCTGATCGCCGGGCTCGGCACCATCATCATCGTGCTGATCTGGGCCTATTTCGACCTGCCGCAGCTCCCCCAGGTGCTGATCTCCAGCCTGATCGTGGTCGACAGCGACCCGATGGCGACGCGCCACCGGGGTTTCCAGCGCATCCTCGGCTGCATCATCGGCGGGACGGCGGGGCTCATCGTCATCGGCATCGATGCTTCCGACCCGTGGTGGTGGACCGCCGCGCTGTTCTTCGGCGTGTTCACCTTCGCCCGGCTGCACCTCGCCAAGTCGCCGAACGCCTATATCGGCACGCAATCGGCGATCGCCTATCTGGTGACGCTGGTGGGCGCGGGGCCGCCGACCTCGCTCGACCCGCCGGTCGACCGGCTGGTCGGCATCGTGATCGGGGTCAGCATCATGACCGTGCTGGTCTGGGCGTTCAATCCGCTCAAGTCGGCGCAGAAGCCGGCCTGAGGCGGCGCTATTCCGCCGCCTGCTTGTGGCCGAGACGGCCGGAGAGCTTGGCGAGCAGCTCGGCCGCCGCGTCGGCGATGACGGTGCCCGGCGGGTAGATCGCCTCCGCGCCGGCCGCGTGCACCGCGTCGTAGTCCTGCGGCGGGACGACGCCGCCGACCACCACCATGATGTCCGGCCGGCCCTCCGCCGCCAGCGCCGCCTTCACCTGCGGCACGAGGGTGAGGTGCCCGGCGGCGAGCGAGGAGATGCCGATGACGTGCACGTCGTTCTCCACCGCCTGGCGGGCGGCTTCCTCCGGCGTGGCGAAGAGCGGGCCGATATCGACGTCGAAGCCGAGATCGGCGAAGGCCGAGGCAATCACCTTCTGCCCGCGGTCGTGCCCGTCCTGCCCGACCTTGGCGACCAGGATGCGCGGGCGCCGGCCTTCCTCGTGCTCGAACACGTCCACCATGGCGCGGACGCGGCCCACCTTGTCGGTCATCGCTTCGGCCTCCCGGCGATAGACGCCGGAGACCGCGCGGATTTCGGCGCGGTGCCGGCCGAAGACGCGCTCCAGCGCGTCGGAGATTTCCCCCACCGTCGCCTTGGCGCGGGCGGCATCGATGGCGAGCGCGAGCAGGTTGCCCTTGCCCGCCGCCCCGTTCTCCAGCGCCGTCAGGGCGGCCTCCACCGCCTTCGGGTCGCGCTCGGCCTTGAGGCGCCTCAGCTTCTCGAGCTGGGCGGCGCGCACGGCCGAATTGTCGACCCTCAGCACGTCGATCGGGGTCTCGCGCAGGGGCCGGTACTTGTTGACGCCGACCACGCTCTGCGCGCCGCCGTCGATGCGCGCTTGGGTGATGGCGGCGGCTTCCTCGATGCGCAGCTTCGGAATGCCGGCCTCGATCGCCTTGGCCATGCCGCCGAGCTCCTCGACCTCGGCGATGTGGCCGAGCGCGCGGCGGGCGAGATCGGCCGTCAGGCGCTCGACGTAATAGGCCCCGCCCCAGGGGTCGATCGCCCGCGTGGTGCCGCTCTCCTGCTGCAGCAGGATCTGCGTGTTGCGGGCGATGCGGGCGGAGAAGTCGGTCGGCAGCGCCAGCGCCTCGTCGAGCGCATTGGTGTGCAGCGACTGGGTGTGGCCCTGGGTTGCCGCCATCGCCTCGACCATGGTGCGCATGACGTTGTTGAACACGTCCTGCGCCGTCAGGCTCCAGCCCGAGGTCTGCGAATGGGTGCGCAGCGGCAGCGACTTCTCGCTCTGCGCGCCCAGTTCCTTCATCAGCTTCGCCCAGATGAGGCGGGCGGCGCGCAGCTTGGCGACCTCCATGAAGAAGTTCATGCCGATCGCCCAGAAGAAGCTGAGGCGCGGTGCGAAGCTGTCGATAGGCAGGCCCGCCTCGCCGCCCGCGCGCACATATTGCACGCCATCTGCCAGCGTATAGGCGAGCTCGAGGTCCTGCGTCGCCCCGGCTTCCTGCATGTGATAGCCGGAGATCGAGATCGAGTTGAAGCGCGGCATCTCCTTCGAGGCGAAGGCGAAGATGTCGGAGATGATGCGCATCGAAGGGCCGGGCGGGTAGATGTAGGTGTTGCGGACCATGAACTCCTTGAGGATGTCGTTCTGGATGGTCCCGGAGAGCTGGGCTGGCTTCACGCCCTGCTCCTCCGCCGCGACGACATAGAGCGCGAGCACCGGCAGCACCGCGCCGTTCATGGTCATGGACACGCTCATCCGGTCCAGCGGGATGCCGGAGAACAGGGTGCGCATGTCGAGTATGGAATCGATCGCCACCCCCGCCATGCCGACATCGCCGGCGACGCGCGGATGGTCGCTGTCATAGCCGCGATGGGTGGCGAGGTCGAAGGCGACCGACAGCCCCTTCTGACCCGCCGCGAGGTTGCGGCGGTAGAAGGCGTTCGAGTCCTCGGCGGTCGAGAAGCCGGCATATTGCCGGATCGTCCACGGCCGGGTCGCGTACATGGTGGGATAAGGTCCGCGCAGGAACGGCGCGATGCCCGGATAGGAATCGACGAAGCCGAGGCCCTCGATGTCGTGCGGTCCGTAGACCGGCTTCACCGCGATGCGCTCGGGCGTCTGCCACGCCTCGGCGGCGGCCGCCGGCGCGGGAGGCCGGGGCGCCGTCCATTCGATGGCGGAAAAATCGGGGATGCGGCTGGCGCCGCCGGTCGTCCTGCCCGTGCTCATGACGTGACCTCCCGTGTGGCATCGATGCCGAGCCGGCGGTGGGCACCGGCGAGAAAGGCGATGAGATCGTCGCCCGCCGCGAGGAAGACCTCGACCCCGGCCGCGCGCCAGGCGTCCTCCTGCTCGCCCGGGCGTCCGGCAAGATAGAGCGTGCCCGCACCCGCCGCGCGCAGCGCCCGCGCCGCCTCGACCGCTGACGTCGCGTAGACCTCGTCCGAGGAGCACAGGCAGGCGATGCCCGCGCCGGAGGCCCGGAAGGCCTCGGCGAGCGCGCCCCAGTCGGTGAAGCCGTCATTGGAGAGGGCGGCGATGCCGCCAACCTCGAAGGCGGCGCGGGCGAAGCCCGAACGCGCGGTGAAATCGGACGGCGTGCCGAGATTGGCGAGGAAGACCCGAGGCGCCGGATTGGCCGCCTCGCCCGCGGTGCGGAGCCGCTCGAACGGTTCGGCGAGGCGATGGCCGGCGAGCGGCTCGCAGCTCAGCGCACCCTCGCCCCCCGGGATGGGCACGGGGCGCGGCGGCGCCAGGACCGGCGGCACGCTCTCGCCGAGCAGCGGGAATTCCGAGGTGCCGGTCAGCGGCAGGCGCCGCGTCGCCACTTCCTTCGTCCGCGCCGCGCGCGCGGTGGCAAGGCGGCGCTGCCAGGTGCCGGCGGTGAGCGCCTCCACCATGCCGCCCTCGCGCTCGATGTCGCGGAAGATGTCCCATGCCGCCGCGGCGAGCTTCTCGGTGCGTTCCTCGATCGCGCCCGCGCCGGCGCCGGGATCGGCGACGCGGTGGATGTTCGATTCCTCGATCAGCAGGATCTGCGTGTTGCGGGCGAGCCGGCGCGCGGCGTTGTCCGGCAGGCCGAGCGCCTGGGTGAAGGGCAGCACGGTCAGGCTGTCGGCGCCGCCCGTGCCCGCCGCGAAGGCGGCGACCGTGCCGCGCAGCAGGTTCACGTAAGGATCGTGCCGGGTGAGCGTGCGCCAGGCAGTCTCCATATGGATGGCGACCGGAACCGCCTCCGCGCCGCAGGCGCCGAGCATCGCCGCCCAGAGCTGGCGGAAGGCGCGGGGCTTGGCCTGCGTACCGAACTGGTCGACGTCCGCAGTCAGCGTCACCTCGATCGCGGCGGCCGCTTCCTCCAGCGTCAGCCCGGCGGCCTCCAGCGCGCGCAGATAGGCCGTCGCCGTCGCCAGTACGGCGGCGAGCTCCTGCGCGTCCGTGGCACCGGCATCGTGATGAATGCGCCCGTCCGCGCGCAGCATGGGCGAGGTGAAGCCGCGCCCGCGCAGCGTGCCGGCGGTCTGGCCGAGCCGGGCAGCGAGTGCGTCCCACTCGATCGGCGCACTGCCGAGCGCGGCCAGATCGCCGATCGGATCGAGCCCGAAGCGCAGGTCGAGCCGCGCCGGATCGTGCTTCTCGAACAGCCGGGCGAGGGCGAGCGCGATGTCGCGCCCCTGGAACTGACCCGCCTCGACCCGCAGCGTGATCAGCTCCGGCATCACCCCCTGCAGCACCGCCACCAGTTCCTCGTGGCGCACGGGCAGGCCGAAGCCGCGGGCGGAGGGGGCGGACGCGAAGACGAGGCCGATGCCGTCGGCCCCGCCGTCGAGATCTTCCAGAATCTGTTCGTTGGCGAGGGCGGGGTTGTCGTGGTCGATCCGGGAGACGATGCGCCATGGCGCGCCGGCCGGCCGTCCGGCGAGCGGCATCGCGTCCCGGCGCCGCTCGGGCAGGGCGTCGAGCGTGTAGCCGTCGGGCGTGCGCGTCACCATCCGCCTGTCATAGGGCGCGCCCTTCAGCACGCCCTCGACCAGCTTCAGCCAGTCCGCCCGGCTCGCGGGCGGGAAGGAGGCGAGGTCGAGATCGGTGAGCGCATCCATGAGGCCCTCCTCAGGCGAATTCCAGGATGACGGCGTCCACGGCGAGGCTGTCGCCGGCCTTGGCGAGGATCCGGGCCACGGTGGCGTCGCGTTCCGCCCGCAGCACGTTCTCCATCTTCATCGCCTCGACCACGGCCAGCGCCTCGCCGGCCTTCACCTCCTGGCCCTCGGCCACGGCGATCGAGACCACGAGGCCGGGCATCGGGCAGAGCAACTGCTTGCCGCTGCCAGCCTCCAGCTTCACCGGCATCAGCGCGGCGAGTTCGGCCTCGCGATGGGTGTAGACGAGGGCATCGACCGCCACGCCGCGATGGGCGAGGCTAACGCCATTGAGGCGCGGGCGCACCTGTACGCTGATCGCCTCGTCGTCGAACACGCCGTTCCACACCGGCTCGCCCGGCTGCCAGCCCGAGCGCAGCTCGTGCGTGTCCTGCGGCTTCCCGTCGGCGCCGAGGAAGGTGACGATGAAGCCGCCCGCTGCGCGGTCGACCTCGCAGGGGATGGCGAGTTCGCCCAGCCGGACCATGCGCTGGTGCTCGAACATGACCGGCCGGCCGGCGATCTGGCCGCTGATGGCGCGCTTGCGGGCATTGCCGACATTGTCGATCACCGCCGCCACGGCGGCGAGCCGGCGCGCCAGCACCGGGCTCGGCGCGGTGGCGTGGAAGCCGTCCTTGTACTCCTCGGCGATGAAGCCGGTGGAGAGCCGGCCCTCGCGCCAGCGCGGATGGGCCATCAGCGCGGACAGGAACGGGATGTTGTGCTGGATGCCGTCGATGGCGAAGGCGTCGAGCGCGTCCGCCTGCGCCTCGATCGCCTGCTCGCGGGTCGGCGCGTGGGTGATCAGCTTGGCGATCATCGGGTCGTAATAGAGCGAGATCTCCCCGCCCTCGTAGACGCCGGTGTCGTTGCGCACCGTGACGCCGTCCTTCACCGCTTCCGCCGGCGGGCGGTAGCGCGACAGCCGGCCGATGGAGGGCAGGAAGTTGCGGTAGGGGTCCTCGGCATAGACGCGCGATTCGACTGCCCAGCCGTTCAGCTTCACGTCGGCCTGGGTCATGGCCAGCTTCTCGCCGGCGGCGACGCGGATCATCTGCTCGACGAGGTCGATGCCGGTGACGAGCTCGGTGACCGGATGCTCCACCTGCAGACGGGTGTTCATCTCGAGGAAGTAGAACGAGCGGTCCTGCCCGGCGACGAATTCCACCGTGCCGGCGCTGTCGTAGTTCACCGCCTTCGCTAGCGCCACGGCCTGCTCGCCCATCAGGCGGCGGGTGGCCTCGTCCAGCAGCGGGGAGGGGGCCTCCTCGACCACCTTCTGGTTCCGGCGCTGGATCGAGCATTCGCGCTCGCCGAGATAGATGACGTTGCCGTGCTTGTCGCCGAGCACCTGGATCTCGATGTGCCGGGGATCGACGATGAATTTCTCGACGAAGACGCGGTCGTCGCCGAAGGAGGACTTCGCCTCCGAGCGCGCGCGGTCGAAGCCGTCCTTCACCTCGTCGCGCGAATAGGCGATGCGCATGCCCTTGCCGCCGCCGCCGGCCGAAGCCTTGATCATCACCGGATAGCCGATCTCGTCGGCGATCTTTGCGGCATGGTCGGCATCCTCGATGACGCCGAGATGGCCGGGGACGGTCGAGACGCTGGCGGCGGCCGCTGCCTTCTTCGACTCGATCTTGTCGCCCATGGCCTCGATCGCGCCCGGGTTCGGGCCGATGAAGACGATGCCCGCCGCCGCCAGCGCTTCAGGGAAGGAGGCGCGCTCGGACAGGAAGCCGTAGCCGGGATGGACCGCCTCGGCCCCGGTCTGCCGGCACGCCTCGATGATCTTGTCCGCCAGCAGGTAGGACTGCGCGGCGGGCGCGGCGCCGATAGGCACCGCCTCGTCCGCCATGGCGACGTGGAGAGCGTCCTTGTCCGCGTCGGAGAAGACGGCGACGGTCCTGATGCCCATCTTCCGCGCCGTCTTGATGACGCGGCAGGCGATCTCGCCCCGGTTCGCGATGAGGATCTTCTTGAACATGCGTGAGCCTCACAGCGGCAGGTTGTCGTGCTTCTTCATCGGCGCCTCGACCTTCTTCGAGGCGAGCAGGGCGAGCGCCCGGGCGATGCGCTTGCGCGTCGAGCGCGGCGTGATCACCTCGTCGATATAGCCGCGCTCGGCCGCCACGAAGGGCGAGAGGAAGCGCGCCTCATATTCCGCGGTGCGCTCGGCGATCTTCGCGGGGTCGTCGATGTCGGCGCGGAAGATGATCTCCACCGCACCCTTGGCGCCCATCACCGCGATCTGCGCCGTCGGCCAGGCATAGTTCACGTCGCCGCCGATATGCTTGGAGGCCATCACGTCATAGGCGCCGCCGAAGGCCTTGCGGGTGATGATGGTGACGAGCGGCACGCTCGCTTCCGAATAGGCGAAGAGCAGCTTGGCGCCGTGCTTGATCAGCCCGCCATATTCCTGCGCCGTGCCGGGCAGGAAGCCGGGCACATCGACGAAGGTGACGATCGGGATCTCGAACGCGTCGCAGAAGCGCACGAACCGCGCCGCCTTGCGCGAGGCGTCGGCGTCGAGCACGCCGGCGAGCACCATGGGCTGGTTGGCGACCAGCCCGACGGTCCGTCCCTGTATGCGGCCGAAGCCGGTGATGATGTTCCGCGCGAAGGCTTCCTGGATCTCGAAGAAGTCGCCCTCGTCGACGGTCTTCGCGATCAGCTCCTTCATGTCGTAGGGCTTGTTGGGATTGTCCGGCACCAGCGTGTCGAGCGAGGCGTCGAGCCGCTCGGCATCGTCGAAGCTCGGCCATTCCGGCACGCCGTCGCGGTTGTTGGCCGGCAGGAAGTCGATCAGCCGGCGCATCTGCAGCAGGCACTCGACGTCGTTGTCATAGGCGCCGTCGGCGACCGAGGACTTGGAGGTGTGCACCTTGGCACCGCCGAGCTCCTCCGAGGTCACGCTCTCGTTTGTGACGGTCTTCACCACGTCCGGCCCGGTGACGAACATGTAGGAGGTGTCGCGGACCATAAAGATGAAGTCGGTCATGGCCGGCGAATAGACGTCGCCGCCGGCGCAGGGACCCATGATGACCGAGATCTGCGGGATGACGCCGGAGGCGAGAACGTTGCGCTTGAACACCTCGCCATAGCCGCCGAGCGCGGCGACGCCCTCCTGGATGCGCGCGCCGCCGGCGTCGAACAGCCCGATGACGGGCGCGCGGGTCTTCAGCGCCATGTCCTGGATCTTGGTGATCTTGGCCGCATGCGCCTCCGAGAGCGAGCCGCCGAACACGGTGAAGTCCTTGGCGAAGACGAAGACCTTGCGCCCGTTCACCGTGCCCCAGCCGGTGACGACGCCGTCGCCGGGGGTCCTGGTCTTCTCCATGCCGAAATCGGTGCAGCGGTGCTGCACGAAGGTGTCGAACTCCTCGAAGGAGCCGCTGTCGAGCAGGAGCTCGATGCGCTCGCGGGCGGTGAGCTTGCCGCGCTTGTGCTGCGCGTCGATGCGCCGCTCGCCGCCGCCCATGCGGGCGCCGGCGCGGCGCTGTTCGAGCTCATCGAGAATGTGCTTCATGGCGGTCCCTCGAACGCATCGTCTCGTCGTGGCGGCAGCGGCGTGCCGGCCGCAGCTCGCCCTCGGCTTCATGCCCCGGGCGCCCGACGGGAAAGCCGCCGGCGATGCCCGTCATCGCGCGCCGCGTTCGCGCATCCTGCACGTCTTCCCGGCACACGTCGTGTCTTAGGCGCTTGCGGGACAAAAGATAAGCTGTGAAAATGCGGATCGTGAAATTGTAAAATTTTCACAAAATCGAAGGTCCGCCGTTCATGTCGAAGAAGGTCTATGCCGGTCACGCGGTGCGCAACGTGCGCGAGCGGCTCGGCCTGACGCAGATCGACTTCGCCCGTCGCCTTTCCCTCTCGCCAAGCTACATCAATCAGATCGAGAGTAACCAGCGTCCCGTGACGGCCGCCGTGCTGCTCGCGATCAGCCGCACCTTCAATCTCGACATCGCCCATTTCGGTGCCGACGATCTCGACCGCGTGGTGACGGATCTGCGCGAGGCGCTGGCTGATCCGGTCTTCAAGGGGCTGGAGCCGAGCCTCCAGGACCTGAAGAACGCGACTACCCACGCCCCCGCCTTCGCCCATGCGTTCCTGCGGCTCTACGGTGCGCTGCGCCGGCTCGAGGAGCGCCGAGCGGCCCATGACGACGCGGTGACGTCGATCGCCACCGAGCTCGACGGCGAGGCGCGCAACCTCGCCCCCTATGAGGAGGTGCGCGACCACTTCCACTACATCGACAACTATGTCGACGGGCTCGACCGTGCCGCCGAGGAGCGCAGCGCCGCGCTCGACCTGTTCGCGCGCGACGACGCCCCCGCCGTGCTGGTCGAGCATCTGCGCCGGCACCACGGCATCACGGTCGATGCCGCGCCGGCCGACGAGCCCGACGCGCCGCTGCTGCATTTCGACCGCCACCGGCGAACCGCGACGCTCTCGCGCACGCTCGATCCGGCGAGCCGCAGCTTCCGCCTCGCGGCGCTGATCGCCCGCTTCGAGCAGAGCGAGCTGATCGACCGGCATGTGCTGGATGCGGGCTTCCGCAGCGCGGCGGCGCGCGAAGTGTGCCGGCTGTCGCTGCAGAACTATTATGCCGGCGCGCTGATCCTGCCCTATCGCCGTTTCGCCCGCCTGGCGCGCGAGACGCGGCACGACCTCGACCTCCTCGGCGCCATGACCGGGGCGAGCCTCGAGCAGGTCTGCCATCGGCTCTCGACCCTGCAGCGGCCGGGCGAGAAGGGGGTGCCGTTCTATTTCCTGAAGGTCGACCGCGCCGGCAACGTCATCAAGCGCCACAGCGCCACGCGTTTCCAGTTCGCGCGCTATGGCGGCGCCTGCCCGGTGTGGAACGTCCACGAGGCGTTCGAGCAGCCCTCGCGCATGCTGATGCAGTTCGGCGAGATGCCGGACGGGGTGCGCTATCTGTGCCTCGCGCGCAGCACCTCGAAGCCGCCGACGCGCCACGGCCAGCGCGAGCGCCGCTACGCGCTCGGCATCGGCTGCGAGGTCTCCTATGCGGGCGAGGTGGTCTATGCCGACGGGATGGACCTGAAATCGGCCAGCGTGTCGCCGCTCGGCGTCAACTGCCGCATCTGCCCGCGGACCGCCTGTCCCGAGCGCGCCTTTCCCCCGCTGGACCGCGAGATCACGCTCGATCCGGACCGACGCGGCGTGGTGCCGTTCACCGTGCGCGATTGAGAAAGGGCGCGAGCGGCCGGGTCAGTGCCCGGCCGCCGCTGTCGTCGGGCGCCGCTCAGATGTCGAGCGTGTTGGCGCGTTCCCATTCGGTGAGGTGGTGGGAATAGGCGTTCCACTCCTCGGTCTTCAGCTTGATGTAGCCGTCGATGAGGGGGGCGCCGAGCGCGCTGCGCAGGATGTTCGACTTCGCCAGCGCACGGGTGGCGTCGAGCAGGTTGAGCGGCAGCTTCTTGGCGCCGCGCACCTTGTGCCCGTCCGTGTACATGTTGATGTCGAGCCGCTTGCCCGGATCGCGCTGGTTCTGGATGCCGTCGAGGCCGGCGGCGAGCACGGCGGCGGGCATCAGATAGGGATTGGCCGAGCCGTCCGGCAGGCGAAGCTCCAGCCGCCCCGCATCGGGGATGCGGATCATGTGGGTGCGGTTGTTGCCAGTGTAGGTGACGGTGTTGGGGGCCCAGGTGGCGCCGGAGATCGTGACCGGCGCGTTGATGCGCTTGTAGGAGTTCACCGTCGGATTGGTGAAGGCGCACATCGCCTCGGCATTGTGGATCAGCCCGCCGATGAAGCTGTAGCCGAGGTCGGACAGGCCGAGCTCGCCGTCCTCGTCCTCGAACAGGTTGGCGCCGTCCGGGCTCCACAGCGAGGTGTGCATGTGGCAGCCCGAGCCGGTGAGGTCGATGAAGGGCTTGGGCATGAAGGTGGCGCGCAGCCCGTGCTTCTCGGCGATCGCCTTGACCATGTACTTGAAGAAGACGTGGCGGTCGGCGGTGACGAGGGCGTCGTCGAAGTCCCAGTTCATCTCGAACTGGCCGTTCGCGTCCTCATGGTCGTTCTGGTAGGGCCCCCAGCCGAGGGTCAGCATGCAGTCGCAGATCTCCCTGATGACCTCGAAGCGGCGCATCAGGGCGGACTGGTCGTAGCAGGGCTTGGTCGCGTCGTCGGCGGCGTCGGAGATCTTCAGGCCGTCGGGTGTGGTGAGGAAGTACTCGCACTCGACGCCGCTCTTCATCTGGTAGCCGAGCGAGTCGGCGCCGAGCATGATGTTCTTGAGAACGTTGCGCGGGGCCTGCGCGACCAGCTCGTCATTCATGACGAGGTCCGAGGCGAGCCAGCCGACCTCGGGTTTCCAGGGAAGCTGGATCAGGCTCTCGGGATCGGGAACCGCGAACAGGTCCGGGTCCGCCGGCGTCATGTCGAGCCAGGTGGCGAAGCCGGCGAAGCCCGCGCCCGCCTTCTGCATGCCGCCGATCGCGGCGGCCGGCACCAGCTTGGCGCGCAGCGCGCCGAACAGGTCGACATAGGAGATGAGGAAGTACTTGATGCCGAGTTCTTTGGCGGCGTGAGCGAGATCGTTTGCCATCTGCAATCCGTGCTGTTCCCCGACCCTTCCGGGTTCTTTGCGCGATGATCAAATGCAAACCCCGCGCCGAGGCGCGGGGTGCGGGTTCAGAATCGTCCGTCCCGACCGGGAATCCAGTCGGTGCCGGCGAGCGGTACGTTGGCCATCGCCGCCGCCTCGATGGTCAGCGCGACGAGGTCCTCGGGCTCGAGATTGTGCACGTGGCTCTTGCCGCAGGCGCGGGCGATGGTCTGGCACTCCAGCGTCAGCACCGCGAGGTAGTTGGCAAGGCGACGGCCGGCGGCGACCGGGTCGAGCCGCTTCATCAGCTCGGGGTCCTGGGTGGTGATGCCGGCCGGGTCGCGTCCCTCGTGCCAGTCGTCATAGGCGCCGGCGACGGTGCCGAGCGCCTCGTATTCCGCCTGGTAGTGGGGATCGTTGTCGCCGAGCGCCACCAGCGCCGCCGTGCCGATGGCGACCGCGTCGGCGCCGAGCGCCAGCGCCTTGGCGACGTCCGCGCCGTTGCGGATGCCGCCGGAGACCACGAGCTGCACCTTGCGGTGCATGCCGAGGTCCTGAAGCGCCTTCACCGCCTGATGCACCGCCGCGATGGTCGGGATGCCGACATTCTCGATGAACACTTCCTGCGTCGCTGCCGTGCCGCCCTGCATGCCGTCGACGACCACGACGTCGGCACCGGACTTCACCGCCAGCGCGGTGTCGTAATAGGGACGCGCCGCGCCGACCTTCACATAGATCGGCTTCTCCCAGTCGGTGATCTCCCGCAACTCCTCGATCTTGATCTCGAGGTCGTCGGGGCCGGTCCAGTCGGGATGGCGGCAGGCCGAGCGCTGGTCGATGCCGACGGGCAGGGTGCGCATGGCCGCGACGCGCTCGGTGATCTTCTGGCCGAGCAGCATGCCACCGCCGCCGGGCTTGGCGCCCTGGCCGACCACCACCTCGATGGCGTCGGCGCGCTTCAGATCGTCCGGGTTCATGCCGTAGCGCGAGGGCAGGTACTGGTAAACGAGCGTCTTCGAGTGCCCGCGCTCCTCATTGGTCATGCCGCCGTCGCCGGTGGTGGTCGAGGTGCCCATGGTCGAGGCGCCGCGCCCGAGCGCTTCCTTGGCATTGGCCGAGAGCGAGCCGAAGCTCATGCCGGCAATGGTGACCGGGATCTTGAGCTCGATCGGCTTCTTGGCGAAGCGGGTGCCGAGCACGACCGAGGTGTCGCAGCGCTCGCGATAACCCTCCAGCGGGTAGCGCGACATCGAGGCGCCGAGAAACAGCAGGTCGTCGAAATGGGGAACCTTGCGCTTCGCGCCGGCGCCGCGGATGTCGTAGATGCCGGTCGCGGCGGCGCGGCGGATCTCCGAGAGCGTGTACTCGTCGAAGGTGGCCGAGACGCGCGGCTTGGTGCGCGGGGTGTGGGTCATGTCGTTCATCGCGCCCGCCCTCAGTAGCTCGACACGTTGTCGATGTGGAAGTGGTAGAGCGAGCGGGCCGAGCCGTAGCGGCGGAACTCGGAGATGTCGACCTCGCCGAGAATGCCGGCGGCGTCGAGCTTGGCGGCGAGCAGCGTCCTGTGCTCGTCGCGCATCTCCTTCTCCACGCAGTCGGCGCCGAGGCCGGCGACCGAGCCGCGCACGAACAGCTTCGCCTCGTAGAGGCTGTCGCCCAGCGCCTCGCCCGCGTCGCCCAGCACGGTGAGGGTGCCGGCCTGCGCCATGAAGGCGCTCATGTGGCCGACCGAGCCCTTCACCACGATGTCGACGCCCTTCATCGAGATGCCGCAGCGCGCCGAGGCGTTGCCGTCGATGACCAGCAGGCCGCCATGGGCGGTGGCGCCGGCGGACTGGCTGGCGTCGCCCTTCACATGCACGAAGCCGCTCATCATGTTCTCGGCGACGCCGACGCCGGCATTGCCGTTCACGATCACGCTCGCCTGCTTGTTCATGCCGGCGCAGTAGTAGCCGACGGGACCGTCGATCTCGACCGTCACCGGCACGTCGAGCCCTGCTGCGATCGCGTGGCGTCCGGCGGGGTTGGCGATCCGCCAGTAGGTCTCGTTGGTGTCGGGCGTCAGCTTGTGGAGCGCCGCGTTCAGCTCGCGCAGCGCGGAGCTGGCGAGGTCGATATCGACGGCCCGTTCGGCCGCCGCAGGGGTGAGGGAGAGTTTCATGCGGCGCGATCCCAGAAATAGACCTTGGCCGGCTCCGGCTCGAACACGCGGGCGGAATCGATGCCCGGCAGGCCGGCGAGGGCGCGGTATTCGGAGCCGAAGGCGACATAGCCATCGGTCTCGGCCATGACGGCGGGCTTGCAGGCGATGGGATCGCGCAGCACGCCGAAGCCGCTCTCCGTGCCGACGACGAAGGTGTAGAAGCCGTCGAGGTCGTCCAGCGAATGGGTCAGCGCCTCGCCCAGCGAGTCACCCGAGCGCATGCGGTAGGTGAGGTAGGCGGCCGCGACCTCGCTGTCGTTCTCGGTGTCGACGCTCACGCCCTCGCGCGCCAGCCGGCGACGCACGCCCGCATGGTTGGAGAGCGAGCCATTGTGCACGAGGCACTGGTCCGGGCCGGTGGAGAAGGGGTGGGCGCCGTCCGTCGTCACCGCGCTCTCCGTCGCCATGCGGGTATGGCCGATGGCGTGGGTGCCGGACATGGCGTCCAGCTTGAAGCGGCGGGCGACGTCGGCGGGCAGGCCGACTTCCTTGTAGAGCTCCATGCGCGCGCCGGCACCGACCACGCGGATATCCGGCGCGATGCGGGCCAGGGCGGTACGCGCGGCCATCTCCTCGGCCGCCGGCACGCTCAGCACCGCATGGGTGTCGCGCGGGGTGACGAGATGGCCGATCTCGGCGCCGATCTTCGCGAAATCGGTGCCGGCCGGGCCGCGCAGGGTCAGCTTGACGAAACCGGGAGCACCGGCGCCGTACACGGCGAAGCCGGCCGAGTCCGGCCCGCGGTCACACATCACGTCGAGCATCTGCGCCAGCATGGCGCCGAGCTCGGGTTCGAGTTTGGGGTCCTTGAGGAACAGCCCGACGATGCCGCACATGGCGGAGCTCCTGGCACAAATCCGGGGGAGGCGATGTCACGCTCCTTCTTAGGTGCGTGCCGGCGAGCCGTCAATGCAGGAGAATAAATTTTTCTTCTGAGGAAATTGAGGGGCGAGGGTTGCGGGGGGAGCGGGCGTCCGCGCTCAGCTCGGCGCGCGCGGATAGACGATGATCGACAGATAGGTCATCGGCCGCACCAGCAGTTCCTCCGGCCCATGCGTGGCGGCGGAATCGAACATCAGCGAGTCGCCCGGCCGCAGATGGTAGGTGCGGTCGCCATGGCGATAGATCACCTCGCCGGAAAGCATGTGGATGAACTCGATGCCCACATGGTGGAAGCCGGTATAGGGCACCGCCTCCTCGCTGAGCGTGATCAGGTAGGGCTCGACCGCCACCTCGCCGCCGAGCGCGTGGCCGAGCAGCTCGTATTGGTGCCCGACCTTGGTGCCGCGCCGCTCGATGTGCACGCCCTGCCCGGCGGGCACGAAGGAGCAGTCGCGCTTTTCCTCGAAGGAGGAGAACAGCGTCGACAGCGGCACGTTGAGCACGCTCGAGATCGCCTGCAGCGTGGCGAGGGAGGGCGAGATCAGCCCGTTCTCGATCTTGGAGAGCATGCCGACCGAGATGCCGGCGGCGCTGGCGAGATCGGAGACGGTGAGGTCGAGGTCGCGGCGGGTGGCGCGGACCTGGAGGCCCAGCGCCTGCTCCAGCGTGCGCTCGTTGGCGACCGGCGCTCCCGAGCCGGTGCTGAGCTCTTCCGCACCCGGCTCGGCTCCCTTCGCCGCCTGCGCCTTGCCCGATGTCTCCTGCCTGCGATCAGCCACGCGTGCCACCTCTTCCCTGTGTCCTGCCCCTTGACGCCACGGCCTCGCGCCCGCGCCCGATATCCTGCCGCCGGAAGGCGGTCGTCATCGGACCTTGGCATTCATCGTGCATCGAAAGCCCGGGCGTCCATCCCGCCATCAGAACGGTTCAGCTTTCAATGTACGACTTCGACATGATTGTCATCGGCAGCGGCCCGTCGGGGCGGCGTGCCGCGGTGCAGTCCGCAAAAATCGGCAAGTCGGTGCTGGTGATCGAGAAGGGCCGGCGCGTCGGCGGGGTCTCTGTCCATACCGGCACGATTCCCTCCAAGACTCTGCGCGAGACCGTGCTCAACCTGTCGGGCTGGCGCGAGCGCGGCTTCTACGGGCGCTCCTACCGGGTGAAGCACGACATCGGGGCGGGCGACCTGATGAGCCGGCTGCACAAGACGCTCGACCACGAGGTCGAGGTCCTCGAGCACCAGTTCGCCCGCAACGGGGTGAAGAACGCGCGCGGCGAGGCCCGCTTCACTGATCCGCACACGATCGAGGTCACCAATGACGATGGTGACGTCGACGTCTTCACCGCGGCGCATGTCCTGATCGCCTGCGGTACGCGCCCGTTCCGCCCCGACTACGTGCCCTTCAACGGCATGACCGTGTTCGACAGCGACGAGATCGTCGACCTGCCCAAGCTGCCGCGCAGCCTCGCGGTGATCGGCGCGGGCGTCATCGGCGTGGAATACGCCACTATCTTCAGCGCGCTCGACGTCGCGGTGACGCTGATCGAGCCGCGCAGCAGCTTCCTCGACTTCATCGACAAGGAGCTGATCGACGAGTTCGTGCACGAACTGCGCGACCGGAACGTGGGGCTGAGGCTCGGTTCCGCCGTCACCTCGATCGAACTTGACGGCGATGAGCGCCCGGTCTGCAAGCTGGCCGACGGGCGCACCGTGCAGTCCGACATGCTGCTCTTCGCCGCCGGGCGCGTGGGCGCGACCGACCGGCTGAACCTCGACGCGGCAGGGCTCGCGGTCGACCATCGCGGGCGCATCGCCGTCGAGCCCAAGACGCTGCAGACGAACGTGCCGCACATCTACGCGGCGGGAGACGTGATCGGCTTTCCAAGCCTCGCCTCGACCTCGATGGAGCAGGGGCGCGTCGCCGCCTGCCACGCCTTCGGGCTGGAGCCGCCGCCGCCGCCGGAATTCTTCCCCTATGGCATCTATTCGGTGCCGGAGATGTCCACGGTCGGCATGAGCGAGGAGGAGGTGCGCCGGCGCGAGATTCCCTATGAATGCGGCATCGCCCGCTTCCGGGAGACCTCGCGCGGCCACATCATGGGGCTGAACAACGGGATGATGAAGATGATCTTCTCGGTGAAGACCCGGCGTCTGCTCGGCGTGCACATCGTGGGCGAGGGCGCCACCGAGCTGATCCACATCGGCCAGGCGGTGCTGAACCTCAAGGGCACGATCGACTACTTCATCGAGAACACGTTCAACTACCCGACCCTCGCTGAGGCCTACAAGATCGCCGGCCTCGACGCCTGGAACCGCCTGCCGCGCGTGTAGCCGGCGCTCACGCGCCGCCGGCCACCTGCCGCTTCGCGGCGGTCAGCGTGTTCTGCAGCAGGCAGGCGATCGTCATCGGCCCGACCCCGCCCGGCACCGGCGTGATGGCGCCGGCAACGCCCTGCGCCTCTTCGAAGGCGACGTCGCCGACCAGCCGCGTGCCGCCGTCCGGCTTCGCCACCCGGTTGATGCCGACGTCGATCACGGTGGCGCCGGGCTTGATCCAGGCGCCGCGGATCATTTCCGGGCGGCCGACCGCGCCGATGAGGATATCCGCGCGGCGGCACACCTCGGGCAGGTCGCGGGTACGCGAATGGGCGATGGTGACGGTGCAGTCCTCGCGCAGCAGGAGCTGCGCCAGCGGCTTGCCGACAATGTTCGAGCGCCCGACCACCACCGCCTCCAGCCCGGCAAGCGAGCCCAGATTGTGCTTCAGCAGCAGGATGCAGCCGAGCGGCGTGCAGGGCACCAGCGCGTCGAGCCCGACGGCGAGCCGGCCGGCATTGACCACGTGGAAGCCGTCGACGTCCTTCGCCGGGTCGATGGTGGCGAGCACCGCCTGCGCGTCGATATGGGCGGGCAGGGGAAGCTGCACGAGGATGCCGTGCACGGCGGGATCGGCATTGAGCTGGCGCACCAGCGCGAGCACTTCGTCCTGCGAGGCCGAGGCCGCCAGCTTGTGCTCGATCGAGGCCATGCCGGCCTCGACAGTCTGCTTGCCCTTGTTGCGCACATAGACCGCGCTCGCCGGGTCCTCCCCGACCAGGACCACGGCGAGGCCGGGCGTCACGGCCGTGCGAGCCTTGAACTCGGTCACCTCGTCGGCGATCCGTGCGCGCAGGCCCTCGGCGAAGGCCTTGCCGTCGATCAGGCGGGTCTCGACCATGGGGCTCTCCTCAGTCCCGAAACACGACCGTCTTGCGGCCATTGATCAGCACCCGGTCGTCGAGGTGCCAGGCCAGCGCGCGCGCCAGCACGCGCCGCTCGATGTCGCGCCCCTTGCGCACCAGGTCCTCGGCGCTGTCCTGATGGGTGATGCGCTCCACGTCCTGCTCGATGATCGGCCCCTCGTCGAGGTCGGAGGTGACGTAGTGCGCGGTGGCGCCGATCAGCTTCACGCCGCGCATATGCGCCTGGTGGTAGGGGCGGGCGCCCTTGAAGCCGGGCAGGAAGGAATGGTGGATGTTGATGCAGCGTCCCGAGAGCTTCGCCGACAGCCCGTCCGAGAGCACCTGCATGTAGCGCGCCAGCACCGCGATCTCCGAGCCGGTCTTCTGGAACAGCTCCCAGAGCTGGGCCTCCTGCTCCATCTTGGTTTCCTTGGTGATCGGCAGGTGGTGGAACGGGATGCCGTCAAGGTCGAGATGGGCGTAGGTCTCGCGCGGGTAGTTGGCGGCGATGGCGGTGATGTCCATCGGGATCTCGCCGATGCGCCAGCGATAGATAAGGTCGGCGAGGCAGTGGTCGAAGCGCGAGACCAGCAGCATGACCTTGCGCTTGCGTGCCCGCGAGCGCAGGCGCCAGTCGAGGCCGAACTTCTCCGCCAGCGGCAGGAACTTCTCGCTCAGGCTCTCCAGCGTCTCTTCGCCCGAGACGCGCTCGAAGGAGACGCGCATGAAGAAGCGCCCGCTCTCCGTGTCGTCGAACTGCTGGGCCTCGAGGATGTTGCAACCCTGCTCGAACAGGAAGTTGGCGACGCCGGCGACGATGCCGGGACGGTCCGGGCAGGAGAAGAGCAGGATGTAGGTGTTCGACTCGTCGGTCATGGCGGCTCTCGTCGGGGCGCCCTGCGCCGCCGCCGATCCCCGGACGGGACCGGCAGGCGACGGGCGGTATGTGGGCGCGGGTTTTAGGGGAGATGAGGCGTCGAGGGAAGCGCGCAACACGCCGCGGTCAACCTCGACGGACGAAGCTCAGTCCGTACTCGGCGCCCGAGGCGATGAGAAAGCGGGCAAAGCCCACCGCATGGCTGCGCCCCACCAGAATGACATGGCGGTCCGGCGCCTCCCGCCACAGGGTGAGGTTGATATGGGCGACATTTGTCGTCGCCGCGCGGCCGGGCGGGAACGCCGACGGGTGGAGGTCGATCGTCACGCCCTTGGCGAGCAGATCGTCCACGCGCGGGCCGGCGAGCGTGAAGGCGACGTAGCCGTCGGTCTGCTCGGTGATCGCTGCAAAGGCGGCGAGCGGGGCGAGGCGTCGGCTCATGTCACCGGGCGCATCGCAGAGCACGAACCATCGGCCCGGGCCGGCTCCGATGGCGCTCATGCCCTCGCTACGGGACACCTGCGGTCCGTCGCCGAGGTCGAGGCCGAAGGCCTGCCGCATCGCCGCGACCAACGCGGCCATCTGCCCACGCCGCGCGGCGAGGGTGGCGAGACCCGGCGGGTCGGACATCTCAACCGTGATGCCCGGGTTCGCCTGCGGGCCGTATCGGCCGGCGGGCGGCATGCGGGTGACGGGGCCCATTTCGAGCACTGAGGTCATGGCAGGTACATCCCGGCGAACGGGGGGCGCGATCGGGCAGGTTCACACACGCTGACGGCTCCCTTCCGGATCGATGAAGGCGGGCGAACAGATCTCGACCTCGATATCGCCGCCGCGGACCGGGTCATAGGCGCGCACGCGCTCGCCGATGCGCGCCGGCCCGTTCTTCAGCAGGCCGAGGCCGATCCACTGGGCGAGATGGGGCGAGAAGGCGACGGAGGTCATGTAGCCCTCGTCATGGGCCAGGTCGGCGGGCGCGCCGAGGGGCAGGAAATGCGCGCCGGCGCGCAGGCGCTGCGCCCCGTCCACCGGTCGGAAGCCGACGAAGGTCGGGCGGTCGGGATCGGCGAGGCCGGGGCGCGCGGCCAGGACGCGGCCGATATAATCTTTCTTCGTCGACGCCATGCGCCCGAGCCCGAGGTCGCCGGCCGTGGTCTGGCCGCTCAGCTCGTTGCCCGAGACGTGGCCCTTCTCGATGCGCAGTACGCCGAGCGCCTCGGTGCCGTAGGGCGTGATGCCGAAGGCTTCGCCGGCGGCCATCAGCGCGCGGGCCAGCGCCTCGCCCTGCCGGGCCGGCACGGCGATCTCGTAGCCGAGCTCGCCCGAGAAGGAGAGCCGGAAGATTCGCGCGGCGACGCCGCCCATCACCGTGGCCTCGACCGCGCCCATGAAGGGCAGGCCCTCATTGGAGACGTCGAGCGGGGCATCCACGATCTTCGCCAGCACCTCGCGCGAGCGCGGGCCGGCGAGGGCGATCTGCGCCCATTGCTCGGAGATCGAGGCGAGCGTCACGTCGAGCTCCGGCCACAGCACCTGCAGGCAGAATTCGAGGTGCTGGTAGACCTTGCCGGCATTGGCGGTGGTGGTGGTCATCACATAGTGGTCGTCGGCGAGGCGGGCGGTGGTGCCGTCATCCATGACGATGCCGTCCTCGCGCAGCATCACGCCGTAGCGCGCCTTGCCGACGGCCAGCTTGGCGAAGCCGTTGATGTAGACGCGGTCGAGGAAGGTGCCGGCGTCGGGCCCCTGCAGGTCGATCTTGCCGAAGGTCGAGACGTCGATCAGCCCGACCGACGCGCGCACCGCCTTCACCTCGCGGTTGACCGTCTCCAGCCAGTCGCTCTCGCCGGGGCGCGGGAAATATTGCGCGCGCAGCCAGGGGCCGGTCTCGATGAACACGGCGCCCCGCTCCTCCGCCCAGCCATGGGTCGGGGTGAGGCGGGTGGGCCGGAAATCCTTGCCGCGATGGTGGCCGCCGAGCGCGCCCAGCGCCACCGGCGTGTAGGGCGGCCGGAAGATGGTGGTGCCGGTCTCGATGATGCCGGCGCCGCTGAGCTCCGCCATGATGGCGAGGCCGGCGACGTTCGAGGTGCGCCCCTGGTCGGTCGCCATGCCGAGCGTGGTGTAGCGCTTGAGGTGCTCGACCGAGCGGAAGCCTTCCTTGTGGGCGATGCCGACATCCTTGGCGGTGACGTCGTTCTGCTGGTCGACGAAGGCCGGACCCTTCGAGCCGTGCACCTGCCAGAAGGCGGTGATCGCGGCGGGCGTGTCCTTCGTCGCCGGCAGGTCGAGGGCGGCCGCGGTAAAGCCGAGGTCGCCCGCGGCCTCTGCGCCCAGCCTCGCCCCTTCCGTCAGGATGCCGGACAGTGCGAAGGTGCCCCGTGCCGCGCCCGCCACCGTCATGTCGGGCGGCGTGCCGCCGGGCACGAAGGCGGCAATGGACGCGTCCCACACCGGCCTGCCGCGATGGTGGCAGGTGAGGTGGACATTGGGCGACCAGCCGCCGGACATGGCAAGTGCGTCGCAGGCGAGCGTCTCGTTGCGCCCGTTTGCCCGGACCGAGATGCCGGTGAGCTCGCCGCCGACCAGCCGGCCGGCGGTGCCGGTCACCTGCCCGTCGAGGATGGTGCGAAGGTCGCGCGCCTTGGCCTGCGCCATCAGCGACGGGGCGACCTCGCGGCGTATGTCGATGATCGCCGCCACGGCGACGCCTGCCGCGGCGAGATCGAAGGCTGATGCCCACGCGCCGTCATTGTTGGCGAAGACGGCGACCGTGCTGCCGACGGCGACGCCGTAGCGATTGGCGTAGCTGCGCGCGGCGCCGGCGAGCATCACGCCCGGCCGGTCGTTGCCGCCGAACACGATCGGCCGTTCGGTTGCGCCGGCCGCGAGCACGGTGCGTTTCGCCGCGATGCGCCAGAGCCGCTGGCGCGGCTGGAACGGCGCGGGGACGGGCAGATGATCGCCAACCCGCTCCACGGCGCCATATTCGTCGTCATAGACGCCGAACACGGTGGTCCGCGTCATGATCCGCACGTTCGGCAGGCTCGAAAGTTCGGCGACGATGCCCGCCGCCCAGTCGCTGGCCGCCTTGCCGCCGATCTCGACGGCCTCGGCATTGAGCCGCCCGCCCGGCAGGAAATCCTCGTCGGCGAGAATGACCCGCGCCCCTGCGCGCCCGGCGGCGAGGGCCGCCATCAGCCCGGCCGGCCCGGCGCCGATCACCAGCACGTCGCAGAAGGCGTTGGCCTTCTCGTAATGGTCGGGGTCGGCCTCCGCGGCGGCGTGGCCGAGGCCGGCGGCGCGGCGGATCACCGGCTCGTAGAGCTTCTCCCAGAAGCCGGCCGGCCACATGAAGGTCTTGTAGTAGAAGCCGGCGCCGAGGAACGGCGACACCAGCCCGTTGACGCTGAGCGCGTCGAGCTTGAGCGACGGCCAGCGGTTCTGGCTCGACGCCTCCAGCCCGTCGAACAGCTCGGCGACGGTGGCGCGCGTGTTCGGCTCGCGGCGGGCGCCGGTGCGCAGTTCGACCAGCGCGTTCGGCTCCTCCGGTCCTGCCGAGAGGATGCCGCGCGGGCGGTGATACTTGAACGAGCGGCCGACGAGGCGGACGTCGTTCGCCAGCAGCGCCGAGGCGAGCGTGTCGCCGGCGAGGCCGGAATAGCTCACGCCGTCGAAGGTGAAGGAGAGGGGGCGGGCGCGGTCGACGAGACCGCCCGTGGCGAGGCGGCTCATTCGGCCCCTCCCGCGAACTGCGCCTGCGAGACGACATGGGTGAGCGTGTCGCGCTCGACCTTCACCCAGCGGCGGCAGCCGGCGGCGTGGTACCACCATTCGGCATGCGCGCCGGCCGGATTGTCGCGCAGATAGACGTAGTCGTGGAACGCGTCCTGCGCGTCCGGCGCCTCGGGATCGGGACGGGTGGGCGTCGCGTCGCCCAGATAGGCGAACTCGGCGGAATCGCGCGCGCCGCAATAGGGGCAGGGAATGCGCATCAGTGCAGGTTCGGCTGGGCGCCGACTCCCTTTTCGTCGATGAGGTGGCCGGTGCGGAAGCGGTCGAGCTTGAAGGCGGTGGCGGTCGCGTGATCGCGGTCGGTCGCCAGCAGGTGGGCGAAGCACCAGCCCGAGGCCGGCGTCGCCTTGAAGCCGCCATAGCACCAGCCGGAATTGAGGTAGAGGCCGGGACGCGGCGTGCGGTCGATGATCGGCGAGCCGTCCATCGACATGTCCATGACGCCGCCCCACATGCGCAGCAGCCGCAGGCGGCCGATGCGCGGCATCAGCGCCATGCCGCTTTCGGCGACGTCCTCCACCACGGGAAGATTGCCGCGCTGGGCGTAGGAGTTGTAGCCGTCGATGTCGCCGCCGAAGACGAGCCCGCCCTTGTCGGACTGGCTGATGTAGAAGTGCCCGGCGCCGAAGGTGACGACGCCGTCGATCATCGGCTTGAGCCCTTCGGACACGAAGGCCTGCAGCACGTGGCTCTCCATCGGCAGGCGCAGGCCGGCGTGCTTCGCCACCCGCGAGGAGGAGCCGGCGACGGCGAGGCCGACCTTCCCCGCCCGGATCGGGCCGCGCGAGGTCTCGACCCCGATGATGGCGTCGCCCTCGGTGAGGAAGCCCGTCACCTCGCAGTTCTGCACGATGTCGACGCCGAGCTGGTCGGCGGCGCGGGCATAGCCCCACACCACCGCGTCATGCCGCGCGGTGCCGCCACGCCGCTGCAGCAGACCGCCGCGGATCGGGAAGCGCGCATTGTCGAAGTCGAGGAACGGGTACATGGCCCGCACGCCTTCGGTATCCAGCAATTCGCTGTCGGCGCCGGCGAGCCGCATGGAGTTGCCGCGCCGGGCGAAGGCGTCGCGCTGCGCGTCGGAATGGTAGAGGTTGAGCACGCCGCGCTGGCTGACCATGGCGTTGTAGTTCACCGCCTGCTCCAGCCCTTCCCACAGCTTCATCGACCATTCGTAGAACGGCTCGTTGCCCGGCAGCAGGTAGTTCGAGCGGATGATGGTGGTGTTCCGCCCGGCATTGCCGGAGCCGATATAGCCCTTCTCGATCACCGCGACGTTGCGGATGCCGTGCTCGCTGGCGAGGTAGAAGGCGGTGGCGAGGCCGTGGCCGCCCCCGCCGACGATGACGACGTCATAGGCGGGCTTCGGCGCGGCATCGCGCCAGGCGGGTTTCCAGCCTGATTGGCCGGACAGGCCGTTCTTCAGGATGCTGAGGAAGGAGTAGCGCATCAGGGCCTCGCGCGATCATTGGATCGAGCTTTAGAACGTGCCCGTGCTGGTGATAATATAAGTTTTGGTTATAGCTACGAACGCGCTCGTGGCGCGCCCACCGGCGGAAGGAAAACCATGGCCTCACCCGACGCGCTGCCCTTCGATCTGCGTGGCCTCGACATCTTCCTCGCCGTCTGCGAGGCGGGAACGATGGCGCAGGCTGCGCGCCGGCTCTCGCTCACCCAGCCGGCGGTGTCGCAGGCGGTGGCGGACCTCGAGCGGCGCATCGGCGTCGTGCTGTTCGACCGCAGCGCCCGCCCGCTCGCCCTCACGGCCGCCGGCGGCGCACTGCGCCAGCGGGCGAGCGCGCTGCTCTCCGAGGCGCGGCAGATCGCGCCGCTGCTGCGCGAGGCGGAGCATGCCCGGCTGCCGCTGCTGCGCGCGGGCCTCGTCGACTCGCTCTCGCGCGCGCTGATGGCACCGCTGGCGGGAAAGCTGGACGAGATGGCGGAGCAGGCCTCGGTGCTCTCCGGGCTCACCGCCTCGCATGCCGGGGCGCTGCTGACCCGCCAGCTCGACCTGCTGGTCGGCGCGGACGACCTCGACGAGATCGAGGGGCTGGAGCGCTGGCCGCTGCTGAGCGAGCCCTACGTGCTGCTGATGCCGGCGGACGTCGCTCCGCCGGCGCGGCCGGCCGATCTCGTCGCGCTCACGCAGACGCTGCCGCTGGTGCGCTTCTCCGCCCGCTCGAAGACCGGGATGGAGGTGGAGCGGCATCTGCGGCGGCTGCGTCTCGATTTGCCGCGACGCCTCGAATTCGACACCCCCTACGGGGTGACGGCGAGCGTCGCCGCCGGGGCGGGCTTTGCCATCACGACGCCGCTCTGCGTGTTCGAAGCCGCGCTGGCGCTGGACGGGCTCGCCTGCCGCCCGCTGCCCGGGCCGGGGCTGGTGCGGCATCTGACTCTGATCGCCCGCCGGCAGGAGCTCGGCCGGCTACCGCGCGAGATCGCCGCCTTCTGCCGCGCCCAGCTCGCCGGCGTCATCCCCGCGCTCCGGGACCTCGCCGGCCCGGCGAGCGACGGCCCGCTCCACGTCGAGGGCGTCGGGCCTCAGCCCGGATAGCGCCGGACCGCCAGCACGGCGTTGAGGCCGCCGAAGGCGAAGCTCGAGGAGATGGCGACCTCCGGCGAGGCGGCGCGCGAGGCGTTTGGCACGCAGTCGACGTCGCATTCCGGGTCGGCCTCGTTGAAGCCCATGGTCGGCGGCAGGAAGCCCTCGCGCAGCGCCAGCACGGTCGCCACCATGTCGAGCGCGCCTGAGGCGCTCAGCGTGTGGCCGTACATCGACTTGGTCGAGGAAACCGGCAGCGCCGCCAGCCGGTTGCCGAAGACGAGCCGCATCGCGGCGCTCTCGGTCTTGTCGTTCAGCGGGGTGGCGGTGCCGTGGGCGTTCACGTAGTCGACCGCCTCGGGCGCGATACCGGCGTCCTCCAGCGCCAGGCTCATGGCCCGCGCGCAGCTTTCCGTGTCCGGCGCGGTCATGTCGATCCCGTCGGAGCTCATGCCGAAGCCGGTCATCTCGGCGAGGACGGTGGCACCGCGCGCGCGGGCCCGCTCCAGATTCTCCAGCACGATGACGGCCGCGCCCTCGCCAAGCACGAGGCCGGAACGGTCCCTGGAGAAGGGATGGCAGCCTTCCGGCGAGAGCACGCGCAGCGCCTCCCAGGCCCGCAGCATGCCCGGCGTCATCGACGCCTCGGCGCCCCCGGCAACGGCCACGTCGAGCATGCCCGAGCGCACCATGTGGAACGCCGTGCCCATGGCGTGGCTCGCCGAGGAGCAGGCCGAGGCGATGCCGAAGGCCGGGCCGTGGATGCCGAGATCCATGGTCACGACGCTCGCCGTGCCGCTCGGCATGGCGCGCGGCACGGTGAAGGGATGCGGGCGCGGGGCCTTGTCGAGATAGAGCTTCTGGTAGCCCTCCTCCATCGTCCAGTAGCCGATGGAAGCCGAGAAGATCGCGCCGGCCCGGTGCGAGGCGACGCCCTCGAGCGCCCCGCCGGACTGCGCCACCGCCTCGCGCGTCGCGATGAGGCCCATCTGCGAGCTCCGATCCAGCAGGCCGAGCTGGCGCGGCTCGAAATAGGCCTGCGGGTCGAATTCCGGCACCTCGGCGCCGATCTTCGAGCGCAGCGTGGTGGCATCGACCCGGCGCAGCGGCCCGATGCCCACCGTGCCCGCCTTCAGCCCGGCGAGATGGGAGGCGACGTCGAGGCCCAGCGCCGAGACGGCGCCGAGACCGGTAATCGCGACGCGTGCGCTCATCAGGCGGTCTTCGCCGAGGGGCCGGCGGCCCCGGGCGCCGCGCTCTTGGCGTTCTTGGCCGCGAGCAGGCCGGCGACGTGCTCGACCAGCGTGCCGACGGTCACGTCATTGCCGTTCAGCGGTCCGTCATTGGGGATCTCGATGCCGAACCGGCTTTCGAGCTTGAAGATGGTCTCGATGAGGTCGAGCGAGGAGATGCCGAGCTCCGCGACGGGGGTCTCGGGCGTCAGCAGGCTCGAATCGACCCCGACTTCGCCGGAGATGAACGCGATGATTTCAGCGACGGCGGGATCGTCTGTCTGCATGCAACTGCTCGGTTTTGCGGGTCCCGCCGGTTGGCGGGGACATCTCTGATTTAACGCTTGGTAGCACAGGAAAGGGTGTTCTCGAACCAGCGTCAAATGACCGACATATGTGTCTGGCGCATGTCACGCGTGCGAAGCGCCTTACGGTACGGCGGAAGCCGGCTGCGCCCGCATCAGCCTGGAAAGGAACTGCAGCGAGGCTTTCGGGGTGCGCTCCAGCGTGTCGAAATCGACCCGCACCACGCCGAAGCGCCGGCGCTCGCCCTCCGCCCACTCGAAATTGTCGAGCAGCGACCACACGAAATAGCCGTTGAGCGCGCAGCCCTGGCGGATCGCGGTCGCGCAGGCCTCGAGATGCTCGCGGATATAGGCGACGCGCTCCGGGTCCTGCACCACGCCGCCGGCGGGAGCGGGGTCCTCGTAGCAGGCGCCGTTCTCGGTCACGTAGACGGGCGGGTTGCCGTAATGGTCGCGCAGTCGCGCCAGCACCTTGACCAGCCCGTTGGCCTCGATCGGCCAGCCGAGCAGGGTGCGCGGCGTGCCCGGCGGCACCGCGCCATAGCCGGCCTGCGCGAGGAAGGCGCCGGGGTCGTGCTTGATGTAGGACGGCCCGTAATAGTTCACGCCGAGGAAATCGACCGGCACGCGGATCGTCGCCATGTCGTTGGCCGCGGTGAGCGGGGCGAAATAGCGCTCGAACTCGGCCGGGTAGCGGCCGTGGAACAGGGGATCGAGGTTGATCGTGTTCCAGCAGGCGTCGAAGCGGCCCGCCGCGGCGACGTCCTGCGGCGTGTTGCTGGCGGGATAGATCGGCTGCAGCGAGAACACGGTGCCCAGCGCGAGGTCGCGGCGTTCGGCGCGGATGGCGGCGATGCCGGTGCCCTGCGCGAGGTTCTGGTGGTGCTGCGCGGTGACGTAGCTCGCCCAGCCGGTGAGGCCCGGCGCGTGGTTGCCGAAGCCGTGGCCGAAGATGGCGTGGACCGAGGGCTCGTTCAGCATCGCCCAGGGCCGGACCCGGTCGCCGAGCCGGGCAACCGCCGCCCGGGCATAGTCCGCGAACCAGTTGGCGATGTCGCGATTGTGCCAGCCGCCCCGGTCCTGCAGCGCCTGCGGCAGGTCCCAGTGGTAGAGGCAGGCCATGGGCGCGATGCCGCGCTGGAGCAGGCGGTCGACCAGCCGGTCGTAGAAGTCGAGTCCGGCGGCGTTCACCGGCCCGGTGCCCTGAGGGATCACGCGCGGCCAGGCGATGGAGAAGCGGTAGGCGCGAAAGCCCGCATCGGCCATCAGGTCGACATCGCCCGCGTAGCGATTGTAGTGGTCGCAGGCGACGTCGCCATTGGTGCCGTCGGCGATGCGGCCGGGCGTATGCGAGAAGATGTCCCAGATCGAGGGCGCGCGCCCGTCCGCCTTCACCGCCCCCTCGATCTGGTAGGCGGAGGTCGAGGCGCCCCAGATGAAGCCGGAGGGCAGTTTCGGCATCGGCGCCTGTGCCCGCGCCGGGCCGGGAAGCGCCGGCAGCGCGGTGGCCGCGGCGGCGCAGGCGAGGAAGTCACGGCGGCGAAGCATCGGCGGTCTCCCTGGCCTCAGGATGCGATGAGCCGGATCAGCATCAGCACGGCGACGGCAAGCGCTCCCTGAAGCAGCGTGCCGAGCGAGAGCCGCGCCAGCAGCGCGCCGGGGGTGAAGCGGCCCGCATTCGCAACCAGCCAGAAAAATCCGTCATTTATATGCGGTGCGCACATCGCCCCCGCTCCGACCGCGAGCGCGGCGAGCGTGCGGCCGGCGGGATCGCCGAGGCCGAGCGGGCCGACGAGTTCCATCACCATGCCGGAAGCGGTGATCGCCGCCACCAGCGAGGAGCCCTGCAGCGTCTTCACCACGGCCGCCAGCGCGAAGGGCAGCAGCAGGGCGAGCGGCCCGGCGGGCGCGAGGCCGATCAGGCGCTCGGCATTCATCTCCGCCATGCCGGTCTCCTGCGCGATCTTGGAGAGGCCGCCAGCGGCGCCGATCAAGAGCAGCAGGCCGGCGGCGCGGGTGAGCGCCAGGCCGACCCATCCCTCCTCGGACAGACCGCCCGGCGGCCAGAACCAGCTCAGCAGCAGCATCAGGCCGGTTCCGACCATGAGCAGGATCGCCGGCCGACCGAGCGCCAAAAGGAACTCGCGGTTCGAGCCGCCGCCCAGCGGCTCGCTGGCGATGTCGCCCAGCGACTGCGTGATGAGCATCGCCACCAGCACGAGGCTGACCGCGACGAGCGCGAAGCTGGCCCGGCGCGGCGCGTGCAGGCGCTTGCCATCGACGAGCTCGGCGGTCTGCGCGGGAGCGGTCCCGCTCGCCGTGGTCGTCCTCGCGAGCACGGTGCCGAGGGCGCCGAGGAGCAGGGCGAGCGGCAGGCCGATCTGTGCCGCTAGCATCCAGTCGGCGCCGAGGATGGTGGCGCTCGCCAGCATCACCGGCGCGGGGATGAGCACGCCGTGGCTGGCGGAGAGGCTCAGCCCCAGCACCAGGGCGGAGCGCGGGCTGTCGCCGCTTATCGCCCGGCGCAACGGGTTCAGCACCGCGAAGGCGGCCGCCGGCGTCGAGCCGAGGCCGGCGAGGAGGCCGATGATCGCCAGCGGCACCGAGCGCGTGCGCCAGCCGCGCGCCCTGGCGGCGAGGAAGTCGGTCGCCCCCGCGCCGTCGGCGATGGCGGCGATGAGGGCCGCAGCGAGGACGATGAGGCCGGGCGTGTTGACGGCCTGCGCGAAGCCGAGGCCGAAGGCCTTGCCGACATAGGAGGTCGACATGCCCGCCGCATAGCCGAAGCCGATGGCGACGAGCGTCAGCGCGAGGAAGGTCTGCACCCGCCCGCGCCGGACCATGAGCACGAACAGGATCAGCGCGACGAGGAGGTAGGCGGCCTGGTAAAGCGACATGGATGACGGAGGTCGAGGGCGGGAGCCAACTCGATTAGCGCGCGGCGGGCGCGCTGTCACCGTGCGTCTGGCGGTGCAGCGGCGATACGCCATCCCCCGGCGCCGCGCGACGGCCCATTGCTCCGCTCTCGCGGCTCACATAGCGTGCCGCCTCATGAGGCCCGCCCCGTTCCGCCTGTTCCACATCCTCCTGCTTGCCGCGCTGCTGGCCGTGCCCGGCGTCAGCGCGCGGGCGCAGGACGGCTTCGTGCGGGCGGAGGGCACGCGCTTCGTCAATCCGGACGGGTCGACCTTCCACATCAGGGGCACGAGCTTCGGCAACTGGCTGCTGCCGGAAGGCTACATGTTCAAGTTCGAGGTCCAGCGCGCGCCGTACCAGATCGAGGACGTGATCGAGTATCTCGCCGGCCCGGAGGAAGCGGCGCGGTTCTGGCACGACTTCCGCGACGTCTATGTGCGCGAGGACGATATCGCCTTCCTCGCGGCGGCGGGCTTCACCACGGTGCGCATCCCGCTGCACTGGAAGTTCTTCCTCGACCCGGCGAACCCCTCGCAGGTCGACCCGCAGGGCGAGGGCTGGGCGCTGATCGACCGGGCGGTGGGCTGGGCGAAGGCGTATGGCATCAAGGTCATCCTCGACATCCACGCCGCGCCCGGCGGCCAGACCGGCGTGAACCATGACGATGGCGTCGGCTATCCGCTGACCTTCTACGTGCCCGAGTTCAGGCGCCGCACAATCACGCTGTGGCGGGCGATCGCCACCCGCTATCGCGACGAGACGGCGGTGCTGGGCTACGAGCTGCTGAACGAGCCGATCTCGCCCTACAGCGACATGGACTATCTCAATCCGCGCCTCGAGCCCTTCTACGAGCAGATCACGACGGCGATCCGTGCCGTCGACCCGAACCACCCGGTGATCCTTGCAGCGGCGCAGTGGAGCACGAATTTCGCCGTGTTCGGCCCGCCCTTCGCCGACAACCTCGCCTACACCTACCACAAGTTCTGGGCGAGCCCCGAGCGGCGCGAGGTGCAGGCCTATGTGAACTTCGCCAATCGCTGGGGCGTGCCGATCTTCCTCGGCGAGACGGGCGAACTCACCGATGCGTGGAACGCCAAGTACCGCGCGCTGAACGAGCGCTTCGGCATCGGCTGGAGCTTCTGGACCTACAAGAACCTCGATTCCCGCTCCACCATCGCCTCGATCGTCAAGCCCGAGGGATGGGACGCGATCGCCCGCTTCGGCAGTGTGCCGCGCAGCGCCTGGGCCGGGATGGAGAAGCCCTCGCGCGAGGCTGTCGCCGCCACGCTGCGGGCCTATATCGAGAATGCGCGCTTCGCCAATTGCCGCATCAACCGCAGCTACGTCGCCTCGCTGGGGCTGAAGGCGCCCTGAGCCCTGGCCCGGCGCTCAGGCGTTCAGCTTGCCGAGCACCGTCATCAGTTCGGAGACCTTGCGGCGCTGCTCGTCGGCGTCGCCGGAGGCGATGGCGTGCTCGACGCAATGGGCGACATGGTCCCGCAGGACCTCTTCCTCGACCTTCTTGAGCGCCGCCCGCACCGCCGCCACCTGGGTTACGATGTCGATGCAGTAGCGCTTGTCCTCGACCATGCGCGCGATCCCGCGCACCTGACCCTCGATCCGGTTCAGGCGTTTCAGACAAGCATCGCGCGTATCGTCCTGCATGCTTGCCATATACCCATGCGGGGTATATATGGCAAGAGCTACATACCCATATGGGGTATATGAGAGGAGATCGTCATGGCGGAGCATGGTCACGGGCCGAAGGAGACGGGCGGGTCCTGTTGCGGCGGCCACGATCATTCACATCATGACGCCGGCCATGCGCATTCCCATACGCATGATCACGCAGGCGCCGCGGGCACGGCCGGCCAGATGGTGAAGGACCCGGTCTGCGGCATGGACGTCGATCCCGCCACGGCCAAGCACCAGGCGGATCACGACGGCACGACCTATTATTTCTGCTCGGCGGGCTGCCGGTCCAAGTTCGTTGCCGACCCGCAGAAATATCTGCCGGCCGAGACTGCGGAGGCGGGCGGTTCCTGCTGCGGCGGCCATGGTCATGGTCATGGTGACCATGGCGATCATGGCGGCCATGGCCACGGCCATGCGGGCACCGATGCCGGCGAGACGATGAAGGACCCCGTCTGCGGCATGGACGTCGATCCCCATACCGCTCAGCACCGCGCCGAACATGGCGGGCGGACCTATTATTTCTGCTGCAACGGTTGCCGCACCAAGTTCGTGGCCGACCCGCAGAAATATCTCGAGCCGCGCGCGGCCGAGCCGGTGCCGGAGGGCACCGAATATACCTGCCCGATGCATCCCGAGATCCGGCAGATCGGCCCCGGCACCTGCCCGATCTGCGGCATGGCGCTGGAGCCGATGCTGGTGAGCCTCGACGACGGGCCCAATGAAGAGCTGGTCGACATGACCCGCCGCTTCTGGGTCGGCCTCGCCCTCGCCGTGCCGGTCTTCGTGCTGGAGATGGGCGGGCATCTGTTCCCCGCGCTCCACCATCTCGTGCCGGGTCCGGTGTCGGTCTGGGTCCAGCTCGTGCTGGCGACGCCGGCGGTGCTGTGGGCCGGCTGGCCGTTCTTCGTGCGCGGCTGGCAGTCGGTCGTCACCCGCAACCTCAACATGTTCACGCTGATCGCCATCGGCACCGGCGTCGCCTATCTCTACAGCCTCGCCGCGGTGCTGGCGCCGGGCCTGTTCCCGCCCGCCTTCCGCGCGGCGGACGGCACGGTGCCGGTCTATTTCGAATCGGCGGCCGTCATCACCGTGCTGGTTCTGTTCGGCCAGGTGCTGGAGCTGAGGGCCCGCGAGCGGACCTCGGGCGCGCTCAAGGCGTTGCTGGACCTCACCCCGAAGACCGCCATTCGCCTGCGCGGCCGCGACGGCGGGGCCGACGAGGACGAGGAGGAGGTCCCCGTCTCCGAGATCGTGGTCGGCGACCGGCTGCGCGTGCGCCCCGGCGAGAAGGTGCCGGTCGACGGCACGGTCGAGGATGGCCGTTCGGCGCTGGACGAGAGCCTCGTCACCGGCGAGGCTATGCCGGTGACCAAGCAGACCGGCGACGCGGTGATCGGCGGCACGCTCAATCGCTCCGGCTCGCTCGTCATCGTCGCCGAGAAGGTGGGGCGCGACACCATGCTTTCGCGCATCGTGCAGATGGTCGCCGATGCGCAGCGCTCGCGCGCGCCGATCCAGCGCCTCGCCGACCAGGTGGCGGGCTGGTTCGTGCCGCTGGTGGTCGCCTGCGCCGTGCTCGCCTTCATTGCCTGGGCCGCCTTCGGGCCGGAGCCGCGCTTCTCGCATGCGCTGCTGGCGGCGGTCGCGGTGCTGATCATCGCCTGCCCCTGCGCGCTCGGCCTCGCCACCCCGATGTCGATCATGGTCGGCGTCGGGCGCGGGGCAGGGATGGGCGTTCTGATCAAGAACGCCGAGGCGCTGGAGCGCATGGAGAAGGTCGACACGCTTGTCGTCGACAAGACCGGCACGCTGACCGAGGGCGCGCCCTCCGTCACCGCCATCGTCCCCGCCGAAGGTTTCGACGAGGCCGAGGCGCTGCGCCTCGCCGCGGCGGTGGAGCGGCTTTCCGAGCACCCGCTCGCCCGCGCCATCGTGAGCGCGGCGCAGGACCGCCGGATCGAGATCCCCAAGGTGCGCGGCTTCGACAGCCCGGTCGGCAAGGGTGCCTACGGCCTCGTCGAGGGCAAGCGGGTGACACTCGGCAGCGCCGCCTTCCTGACCGAGCTCGGCATCGACGCTTCGCCGCTCACCGAGCCGGCGGACGAGCTGCGCCGGGAAGGCGCCAGCGCCATCCTGATGGCGGTGGACGGCAAGGTCGCGGCGGCGATCGCCATCGCCGACCCGATCAAGGCGACCACGCCGCAGGCGCTCAAGGACCTCGCCGCCGAGGGCATCCGCGTGGTGATGCTCACCGGCGACAACCGCACCACGGCCGAGGCGGTGGCGCGCCGGCTCGGCATCGCCGAGGTCGAGGCGGAGGTGGTGCCCGAGCAGAAGGCGGCCGTCGTCGAGCGGCTGAAGAAGGAAGGCCGCGTGGTGGCGATGGCCGGCGACGGCGTGAACGACGCACCCGCGCTCGCCAGCGCCGATGTCGGCATCGCCATGGGCTCGGGCACGGACGTCGCGATCGAGAGCGCCGGGCTGACCCTGCTGCGCGGCGATCTCGGCGGCATCGTCCATGCCCGGCGCCTGTCGCAGGCGACGATGCGCAACATTCGCCAGAACCTGTTCTTCGCCTTCATCTACAACGCGGCGGGCGTGCCGATCGCGGCGGGCGTGCTCTACCCCGTGTTCGGCCTGCTGCTCTCGCCCATGGTGGCCGCGCTCGCCATGTCGCTGTCCTCGGTGAGCGTGATCTCCAACGCGCTGCGGCTCCGCGCCGTGAAGATGTAGGACACCCGCAAGGCCGGCCGTTCCCGCGGCCGGCCTTGTCTTTTGCCGTTTTATGTAATAATTGAAGTTACATGAAACGCGACAGCCGCCTCTCATCCGTGCTCCACGCCCTGCTGCACATGGCGGGGAGGGAGGAGCCGATGACCTCCGAGGAACTCGCCGCCTGCATGAACACCCACCCGGTGGTGGTGCGCCGGACCATGGGCCTGCTGCGCGAGGCCGGGCTGGTGCGCTCGGCACGCGGGCATGCGGGCGGGTGGCGGATCTCCGCCGACCTCGGCAAGGTCACGCTGCGCCAGCTCCACGCCATCCTCGGCGAACCGGCGATCTTCGCCATCGGCAACCGCAACGAGACGCCCGACTGCCTCGTCGAGCAGGCGGTGAACGCCGCGCTGGACGACGCCTTCACCAGGGCCGAGGCGGTGCTGCTGGAGCGCTTCGCCGACATCACACTGGCCGATCTCGCGGCCGACTTCGCCCGCCGCATGGCGGCGCGCCGGGAAGGACATCCACATGCATGACGTCATCATCATCGGCGGCAGCTATGCCGGCATGGCCGTCGCCCTCCAGCTCGTACGGGCGAGGCGGCAGGTGCTGGTGATCGACGCGGGGAGGCGGCGCAACCGCTTCGCCGACGCGTCGCACGGGTTCCTCGGCCAGGACGGCGCCGACCCGGCCGAGATCGCACGCACGGCGCGAGAGCAGCTCTCCGCCTATCCGACGCTCGACTGGATCGAGGGCACGGCCGCGGGCGCCTCGGGAATGCGCGACGCCTTTCACGTCACGACGACGGACGGTGCCCGCCACGAGGGACGGCGCCTGCTCTTCGCCACCGGCGTGAGCGACGCGCTGCCTTCCATTCACGGGCTGGCGGAGCGCTGGGGACGCAGCGTGTTCCACTGCCCCTATTGCCACGGCTACGAGCTGGACCGCGGGCAGATCGGCGTGATCGCCACCGGGCCGATGTCGGTCCACCAGGCGCAGATGGTGGCCGAATGGGGCGAGACGACGCTGTTCACCAATGCTTCCGTCGCGCCCGATGCCACCGAGCGCGCGGACCTCGCGGCGCGGGGCGTCGCGGTGGAGGAGACGACGATCGCCCGGCTCGACGGCGTGGCCGGGGTGGTGCTGGCGGACGGGCGGCGGCTCGACTTCGCCGGGCTGTTCACCCTGCCGGCCAACGCGCCGGCGACGCCGGTCGCGACGACGCTCGGCTGCGAACTGGCCGAGACGGCGTTCGGCACCCAGATCCGCACCGACGGGGCGAAGGAGACCAGCGTGCCCGGCGCCTTCGCCTGCGGGGACGTGGCGCGCATGCCGCATTCGGTCTCGCTGGCGGTGGCGGACGGGGCCTTCGCCGGCATGGCGATCCACCGTTCGCTGGTGTTCTGACCCCGGCCGGCGGACCGGCCCGGGGTTAGAGGCGGGCCGTGAGCCCGCCGCTCACTCCCCCGCCGCTCACTCGGCCGCCATGCGCAGCATCGGCGCTTCCGTCTCGACCGGCATGGCGCCGGCGACGGTCTCGGCGATGATCTGCGCGGTGGCGCAGGACAGCGTCCAGCCCAGATGCCCGTGGCCGGTGTTGTAGAACACGCCCGGCTTCGCGCCGGCGGCGACGCGCGGCATCATGTCCGGCATCATCGGGCGCAGGCCCGCCCAGGGCACGCAGCGCTCGGTCGAGACCTCCGGGAACAGCTTGCGCACCCAGTCGGTGAGCGGGCGGATGCGGTCGGCGCGGATGTCGCGGTTCTCGCCGTTGAACTCGGCGGTGCCGGCGACGCGGAAGCGGTCCTTGCCGAGGCGCGAGGTGACGATCTTGGTCTTGTCGTCGAGCAGGCTTACCCAGGGGGCGCCGTTCCGGCTCGCCTCGTCGTCGAGCATGACGGTGATCGAATAGCCCTTTACCGGATAGATGTTCACCCGGTCGCCGAGCCCGGAGGCAATGGCGCGCGAGCCGATGCCGGCGCAGACCACCACGCCGTCGAAGGAAAGCGTCTCGCGCACCGGCGCCGCGTCCTCGGAGGCGGGCGCCACGGTGAAGGCGATCTCGACCCCGGTCCCCTCCGGTCCCTTGCCGGTGTGGGTGACGCGCTCCACGCTCGCCTCGTTGACGAAGCGCACGCCGCGGGCGCGGCACACCTCGGCGAGGCCGAAGGTGAATTTGTGGATGTCGCCGGTGGAATCGGACGGGGTGTAGAAGCCGCCATAATAGGAGCCGTGCAGGGTCGGCTCGATGGCGCGGATCTCGGACGGCGTGACGGCGCGGCGCTCCAGCCCGCCGGCGGCGTAGAGCTTCGACACCTGCGCCGCAGCGTCATAGGCCTTGCGGTCGCGGTAGATGTGCAGGATGCCGCGCGTCTCGTGGTTGAAGTCGATGCCCTCGCGGCGGGCGATGTCGAACATGTAGTCGCGCGCCGAGATGGCGAGGCGCGTGGTCTCGATCGTGTTCGCCTTGTAGTTCGGGATGTTGGCGAGGAACTCGGCCATCCAGGAATATTTGTGCCAGGAGGGCTTGGGGTTCATCAGCAGCGGGGCGTCGGGGGTGAGCATCCACTTGATGCCCTTCATCACCGTGGCCCAGGAGTTCCACACCTCGGCATTGGAGGCCGAGAGCTGGCCGCCATTGGCGAAGGAGGTCTCCATCGCCGCATAGCGCTGGCGGTCGATGACGGTGACGTCATAGCCCTTCTCGGACAGGGCGTAGGCGGTGGTGATTCCGGTGATTCCGGCTCCGACAACGGCAATCTGGCGCATGGGATGCTCCCGCGCTTGAGGACGACGAAACCGGCGCCCGTCATGGGCGTTCCGGTCGGCTGTCCCCAATCTGTCGCGGTACCTGAGAGCTCGCCCCGAGACGGAACGGCGACACGCCGCTTGCCTTCCCGGGCTTCCCCTTCGGTGGACGTCCTGACGCTCGAAACGGCCGGCGCCGACGCCTCTCTCCAGATTGTCCTGACTATGCGGTCCGTGGTGCCTGAGAGTTTCCTGGGGGGTTGCTCCGTCGGCGCCGACACCTGTCCGGGAGGACTGTCGGTCTCTCCCGCATAATCACTAGCAGACGCCTATATGCATCGCACAAAAGCATGCCCGATTCAAGGGCACAGACGCCGTTCCGCCCTTCGTGAACGCCATTCTTTACCGTCCCAGCACCAAGCCCCCGCACCCCTCGCGGGGTCGGGCGGATGAGCACGGAGCGCCCTCCAGGAGGGCGCGCGGGGCGCCGGGGCGGAACGCTCCGGCGGTCGCCTGCACCGTGTGGGAAAGGTGGTGCAAGCCTTTAGTCAACCGTCCGACGCGCCGCTCCCGGCGCCCCGCACGCGGTGTTTGAGGCTTGCTCCCTGCGGCCCCCGGAGGACTTACCGTTGCTATCCTCCGCTGTGGCGCGGCACGCCGGCGAACCGGCATGCCGCCCGGTGGACCGCGGTGATGCGGCCCGGGAACGCAAGGCTTGGGCCGCCACGGGCCGAGGGTGCGTTATCCCTTTCCCATGGCCACCGCCCCCGTCCCGCGCGAGCCGGCCGCTCCGGTTGCGCCCCCTTGCCGGGACAGGTGCGGTCATTATCGCCCCGCCCATGGGGGGTGCGGATAAGTTTTTCCGGGAGGGGGATGGGAGGCGCGAGCTGCCGCTCCCCCGAAGGTGAGCGGCCCTGTGCCGGGTGAGGGACGGGAGATGGACGCTTGCCGGGTGAGGCGGGCGCGCCCGAGCCTTGGTCGGCTTTTCTTCCTGCCCGCCGTCACGGGGCGGCTGCCCCGCGAGGGCAGGTGCAGGAAGAGGGCGATCGGCTTACGCCGGCTCGGTCCCTGCCGCACCCCGGGCCGCCACGGTGCCACGAGGGCATGCGGCGCGCCGGGGGCGGTCCGGAGCGGGCGGGCGGCGGCGGACATCTGACCCGTCCGCGGTACGCCGGCTGACGCTCAGCCTCTATATCTCCACCCGTCAGGCGTTCCGCTCGTCGGGGTCGCCCGCCGCGCCGCCGCGCTTCCGCTTCTGGCCCACGGGCGCCCCCTCCCTCACACGCTCGCCGCGTCGAGGCCGAGGTCGAGGATGGGGGCGGAGTGGGTCACCCAGCCGACCGAGATCAGGTCCACACCACTCGCGGCGATCGGGCCGACCGTCTCGCGCGAGACCCGGCCCGAGGCCTCCGTCAGCGCCCGCCCGCCGACCATGGCGACGGCGCGGGTCAGCGTCGGCGGGTCCATATTGTCGAGCAGCACCGCATCGACGCCCTCGGCCATCGCCTCCTCGAGCTGGGCCAGCGTGTCGACCTCGACCTCGATCTTCACCATATGGCCGGCATTGGCCTTGGCGGCGCGGATGGCGGGGACGACGCCGCCCGACACCGCGATGTGGTTGTCCTTGATCAGCACCGCGTCGTCGAGGCCGAAGCGGTGGTTGGAGCCGCCGCCCGCGCGCACCGCGTGCTTCTCCAGCGCCCTCAGCCCCGGCGTGGTCTTGCGGGTGCACACGATGTGCGCCTTGCCGTGGGCACGGGCGATCTCGACCAGCCCGGCGGTGGCGGTGGCGACGCCCGACATGCGGCAGGCGATGTTGAGCGCCACCCGCTCGGCGGTGAGGATCGCGCGGGCCGGACCCTCGAGCCGCATCACCGTGTCGCCGGGGGCGAGGGCGCTGCCGTCGCCGCGCTCGACAACGATGTTCAGCGTGGGGTCGATCAGCTCGAACGCGATCACCGCCGCGTCGATGCCGGCGAGGACGCCGGGCTGCCGGCTGGCGATGACGGCGGTGAAGCGGGCATCGGCGGGAACGACGGAATCCGTCGTCACGTCGCCCGCGCGGCCGAGATCCTCAAGGAGGGCGGCGCGCACGACCGGCTCGACCAGCAGGCGGGGAAGCGGGGGAAGGGAAGGCGTGTTCATGGCGTCCATCCGGAAGGGCATGGCCGGCCGCGCCGGCCGGGACCGATGAAGGGGTGGGGCCTTCCGGCGCCGGGCCGGGAGGTGGGTTGGAAGGCGCGCGAGCGGCCGGGTCAGGCTATCAGGCCGTTGGCTCAGGCCACCTGCCGCACCGCGTCGGCGCCGGCGTCCGGCGCGGCGAAGGGCGCGGTGCGCGAATGGAGCGCCTGCGCGGCCGGCTCGGGATGGTCGGCGCGGAAATGCCCGCCCCGGCTCTCGGTGCGCGTGAGCGCCGCCTCGGCCACCAGATGCGCGACCAAGGCGAGGTCGTCCTCGCCGCCGGCCGACAGCTCGGCGAGGCGGGCGATGGCGCTTTCCAGCCCCGCCGCCTCGCGCACCACGCCGACCTGGCGCTCCATCAGCGCGCGGATCTCCGCCCGCGCCGGGGAGGGACGCAAGGGAGCGCCGGGAGCGGGCAGCCGGCCAAGAGCGTGCATGGGCGAGCCGGCGATGTCGGCGGCGATGGCGCGGGCGCAGACCAGCGCCTCCAGCAGCGAGTTGCTGGCGAGCCGGTTGGCGCCGTGCAGCCCGGTCGAGGCGACCTCGCCGCAGGCCCACAGGCCGGCGACGCTGCTGCGCCCCGCCGCGTCCACCTCGATGCCGCCCATGTGGTAATGCGCCGCCGGCCGCACCGGGATCGGAGCCTCGGCCGGGTCGAGCCCGTGCGCGCGGCACAGCGCGACCACGCCGGGAAAGCGGCGGGCGACGCCCTCGAAGCGGGCGTCGAGCACCACCGGCCGGCCGGCCGCGATCTGCGCGAAGATGGCGCGGGCGACCACGTCGCGCGGGGCGAGCTCGGCGCCGGGGATGGCGGCCATGAAGCGCTCGCCCCGCGCATTGTAGAGCCGCGCGCCTTCCCCGCGCAGCGCCTCGGTGGCGAGCGGCATGGGATCGGCGCCGGCGGCGATGGCGGTGGGGTGGAACTGCACGAACTCCATGTCGCGCAGCACCGCGCCGGCGCGCGCGGCCAGCGCCAGCCCGGAGCCGGTGGCGCCGAGCGGGTTGGTGGTGGCGGCGTAGAGCCCGCCGAGCCCGCCGGTCGCCAGCACCACGGCGCGCCCGGCGAGGGCGGCGACGCGCGCGTCGCGGTCCTGCACCGCGACCCCGGCGACGCGGCCCTCGGCGTCGGTCAGCAGGCGGATGGCGCGCTGGCCGGCGAGGACGTGGATCGAGGGGCAGGCGAGGGCGGCCTTCGCCAGCGTCTCCAGCACCACGCGGCCGGTGCCGTCGCCCTCCGCATGGACGATGCGCCGGCGCGAATGGGCGGCTTCCAGCCCCAGTGCGAGGGTGCCCGTGCCGTCCCGGTCGAACGGCGTGCCGAGCGCGACCAGCCAGTCGATGGCGCCCGGCGCGGCCTGCGCGATGCGGCGGGCGACCTCCGGCTCGGTGAGGCCGGCGCCGGCGTCGAGCGTGTCCTGCGCGTGCAGCTCGGGCGCGTCGTCCGGGCCGATGGCGGCGGCGATGCCGCCCTGTGCCCAGCCGGTGGCGGCCTCCGCCCCGAGCGGGGCGGCGACCACCAGCGTGACCGGGAGCGGGGCGAGGGCGAGCGCCGTGGCGAGGCCGGCGACACCGCCGCCGACGACGATGACGTTCTCGGGCGAATGGTCCACCGGGTCGCTCCTCAGCGGATGGCGAGCATGCGCTCGACGGCGAGGCGCGCGCGGTCGGCGACGAGCGGGTCGATCTCGACCTGGTGGGTCATGGTCTCCAGCGCGCGGCGGATGTTCGGCAGGGTGATGCGGCGCATGTGCGGGCACAGGTTGCACGGGCGCACGAACTCGACCTCCGGGTGGCTGACGGCGACATTGTCGGCCATCGAGCACTCGGTGATGAGCACCACGCGTGCCGGCTTGTGGTCGCCCACATAGTCGGCCATGGCGGCGGTGGAGCCGGCGAAGTCGGCCGCCTCGACCACCTCGGGCGGGCATTCGGGATGGGCGAGCACGACGACGCCGGGATGGCTCTCGCGCAGGTCGCGTATGTCGGTCGGGGTGAAGCGCTCATGCACCTCGCAATGGCCCTTCCAGGCGATCAGCTCGAGCTCGGGCACCTCCTTCTGCACATTTTGCGCGAGGTACTCGTCGGGCAGCATGAGGATGCGGTTGACGCCCCATTCCTTCGCCACCGCCCGTACCACCTTCACCGCGTTGCCCGAGGTGCAGCAATAGTCGCTCTCGGCCTTCACCGCGGCCGAGGTGTTGACATAGGTGACCACCGGCACGCCGGGATAGCGGGCGCGCATCAGGCGCACATCCTCGGCGGTGATGGATTCGGCGAGCGAGCAGCCCGCCTCCATGTCCGGCATCAGCACGGTCTTGGAGGGGTTCAGGAGCTTGGCGGTCTCGGCCATGAAGTGCACGCCGGCCATGACGATGACGTCGGCGTCGACGGTCACCGCCTCGCGGGCGAGCGCCAGGCTGTCGCCGACGATGTCGGCCACCGTGTTGAAGATTTCCGGGGCCTGGTAGTTGTGGCCGAGCACCACGGCGTTGCGCTGGCGCTTCAGGGCCTCGATGGCCTCGACGTCGCGCACGATGAGCGGCCATTCGGCCGGGGTGACGTGCGCCGACACCCGCTTGTAGAGATGGGCGAGCGGCATCTCGCGGGGCGCGTGGTCCGGCGCGAAGCCGGGGGCGGCGGTGTTGGCGTGGTCGGCACGGGCAGCGACGTCGAACTCCAGCATCGCGACCTCCCTTATGCTCGTTTTGAGTATATCCTGGGCCAAAGAATGCCGGGCATCCAGCCCGGCGTCTCGGAGGTTATGCTAGAACTGAGTATAAGTCGGTGTCAACAGTCTGTCACAAATACGGTGATCGGCTGCCGCGATCGCCGGCGCGGGCGGAAGCAGGCCGGCACGGGGCACAGCAACGAGGGAAGGTACGGATGACATTGGCGATCGGGGCGGCCACGCCGGCGGACGAGCGGGCGGTGGTGCATCTGTGGCGGGCCTGCGGGCTCACCGTGCCCTATAACGATCCGGCGAGCGACTTCCGCTTCGCGCTCGGCAAGGCGGCCTCCGACGTTCTGGTGGCGCGGCTGGAATGCGGGCGGGTCGGTGCGAGCGTGATGGTCGGCCATGACGGGCACCGCGGCTGGCTCTACTACGTCGCGGTCGACCCGATGATGCAGCGCCAGGGCGTCGGCGCGCTGATGGTCGAGGCGGCCGAGGCCTGGCTGCGGGAACGCGGCATCGTCAAGGCGCAGCTCCTCGTGCGCGAGACCAATGCCGGCGTGGTCGCCTTCTACGAGAAGCTCGGCTTCGAGACCGCGCCGCGCGTGATCATGTCGAAATGGCTCGACGGGCGCGACGCGTCGTGAGGCGGGCCTCTTCAGGCGTGACTGTCTGGAAGGTTTGTCCGCGCTGATGGCGCGGTGACGGTGGGCGAGGGAGCGGGCGATCCCGGCCTTCCGGCCGGGCCGATGCGGCCTTCGCCGCGAACCCGTGGGCCTGCTCCCCAACGCCTCCGTTCGTCAGCCGATCTGTTCGATGACGATGGCGCGGATCTGCTCGCGCGTCAGGCCGCACGGCTCCGGCTTCCAGTCGGCGCTGGAGCGGATGGCGGGCTTGGTGGTGGTGATCTGCTTCTTGGTAGACATGAATCCTCGGTGCCGCGGCGACGCAATGTCGGCGGCTGACGCTGATGCGCCTGTATGTTGAGAGAAAGGCCTGCATCGTTGGCGATGCCGGCTCGGCCGCCCGATCGGCGACGATGCCAAGCTAACCGGCCAATGCGTCCCTAATGTGACGTAATGTCAGGGCGCCTATCGCCGCCCGAGGCCGCCGGGCAGGCGCATATAAGGAGAGTCGGGTAGCTTTTACGGAAGAAGGGTATCTACGGAATGCGGAACATAAGTTCACCATGATCCGTGCGTCGAACGGAGATTGTCCGCGCTTGAATCGAATCTCCGGATTCGATCTGATAAAATAATCCGCATTGTGTCCAGCCTTTGACTTTTTCCAGTGTAAATGTCTCTTTTACAGACATTTTTTCGTTAGTATTATATAAAGATTCGCGTCGTATTTGTCGTTTTATCATCGATATTATTTCGTCGTCGCTGCATGAAATGCTATTTTCGGCGTTTCTATAAAATTCACTAAATAAAATATTTAGTAATGCTCCAGAAATTACGGAAATAATTACGACGGAAAAGAGAAATATTCGGGGGCTGCATTTGATAAAACTTGAAATTCTGTTCATTATTTCCATAATAAATACCATCTATGAAAATATCTCATAATAATTTTTCATTGGCTCATAAATTAATTCTTCTCGATTTTTCTTGACGTAATTTGAGTTGGGCATTTCGGCTATCGCCGCCCGAGCCCGCCGGGCAGGCGCACGCCCGGGGCGGGGCGCTCCAGCAGCACCTCGCGGCGGAAGCGCACCAGCCGGGCCGGGCGCCCGCCGGTCTCGGTGGTGGTCTCGCCGGTCTCCTCGACCAGGCGCTGCTGCTCGATCAGCCGGCGGAAATTGCCCTTGTGCAGCCGGACCCCGGCCAGCGCCTCCACCGTGCGCTGGAGCTGCAGCAGGGTGAAGCCCGGCGCCATCAGCTCGAACACCACGGGGCGGTACTTGATCTTGCCGCGCAGCCGGGCGATGGCGAGCGCCAGCATGCGCCGGTGGTCCTCGCGCATCTCCACCCCCGAGGGGCCGGGGGCGGGACGGGCCGAGCCGCGCTCGCGTAGCGCCTCGGCGACGAGGCCGGCCTCGTAGAGCAGCTCGTAGCGCTCCAGCACCCGCTCCTCGTTCCAGCCCGCCTCGTGCCCCGCGCCGGAGCCGCCGAAGCACAGCGTCACCCGCTCGGCCCGCATCTCGCCCATGCGCGGATTGGCGGCGGCCGCCGCCCAGGCGCGCAGGCCCGGTTCCAGCGCGTCGAGCACCGCCGGGCGGCCGTCACGCCAGTCCTCCCAGGGGAAATAGCGGTACCAGCTCTGCCATGCTGCATCCGCGTCGCCGGCCGGGCGTGCCTCGCGCACCAGGGCGAGATAGGCGAGCGAGAGCGCGCGCCGGCCATCCTCGCCGCGGTCGCGGTCGCCGAAGGTGTAGAGCTGCTCGACATAGCCGAGCTTCTGCAGCGTCTGCCGCTCGACCCAGGAGCGCAGGCCGGTCTCCAGCGTGCGGTGGCCGCGCTCCAGCGGGCCGGAGGGCAGCGCCTCGCGCCCGTCGGCATGGCGGATGGCGAGCACCTTCGGGTCGTCGCCCGTGACCGCGACGATCACCGCCGACAGGCCGATGGCCGGGCCGGGCTCCGGCCCGTCGGGCGCGGCAAGATCGGGCGCAGAGGTGGCGGGCGCCGGCGTGCGGGGCGTGTCGTCGGAGGGGCTTGTCAGGGTCGAGGCGGCCATCGGTTGCGGTCGGACGGGACGGGACAAGTGGGATCGCCCCCGAATAGGGGAACCGCCCCATAGATAGCACGGCCCGGCGCCGCTGGCGCCCGCCAAAGGCGCGGCGCATCCCGCAGGACGGGTCCCGGGGCCGGCAGGGACCGATGGGGGCGGGCGCGATGCGGGGCGGGGCCTTGCATCGCCGGGGCGGCGGTGGCAATCCGGCAGGGGAACGTCAAGCGAGGTGGATGATGAGCTCCAAGGTGGTTCTTCCCGGCGGCGAAAAGGTGCCCCAACTCGGCATCGGCACCTGGATGATGGGCGAGCGCGCCAGCGCCCGCAAGGAAGAGATCGAATCGGTGCGCCTCGGCGTCGAGCTCGGCATGAAGCTGGTCGACACCGCCGAGATGTATGGCGAGGGCGCCTGCGAGAGTTTCCTCGGCGAGGCGCTGGCCGGGCTGCGCGACGAGGTGTTCCTGGTCTCCAAGGTCTACCCGCACAATGCCAGCCGCGCCGGCGTGATCGCCGCCTGCGAGCGCAGCCTGAAGCGGCTGAACACCGACCGGCTCGACCTCTATTTGCTGCACTGGCGCGGCGGCACGCCGCTGGCCGAGACCATCATCGGCTTCGAGCACCTGAAGACCGAGGGCAAGATCCGCCACTGGGGCGTGTCGAACTTCGACACCGACGACATGAACGAGCTCTACGAGACCCCGGGCGGGGAGGGCTGCGCGGTCAACCAGGTGCTCTACAACCTGACCCGGCGCGGGCCGGAATTCGACCTGCTGCCGTGGCTGGAGGAGCAGGCGATCCCGCTGATGGCCTACAGCCCGATCGAGCAGGGGCGCATCAAGACCTCGGGTGTGCTGGCCGAGATCGCCGCCCGCCACGGCGTCACGCCGTTCCAGGTCGCGCTGGCCTGGGTGCTGCGCAACCCGAACAACATCGTGATCCCCAAGGCCTCGCGGCCCGCCCATATGCGCGAGAACGCCGGCGCGCGCGAGGTGAAGCTCGACGCGCAGGACTTCGCCGCGCTCGACGCCGCCTTCCCGCCGCCGAGCCGCAAGCGCTCGCTGGAGATGCTGTGAGGGGTTAGGGCGGTTCGGGGCCGGAGCTTCGGGGGGCGGTCTCGGCCGCGCCCCGAGCCAGCCCCGCCAGCCAATGCCGGATCGTGGCCCGATGCTCGTCGGCGAGGCCGGCCATCATCCCGTCCTCCCAGTCCGCCACCCGCGCTTTGGCCGCGTCGAGCCGGCGGCGGCCCTCCTCGGTGAGCGCGATCTGCCGGATGCGCCCGTGGACCGCATGGGCGCGCCGGGCGACGAGGCCGGCCCTGAGCAGGTTGGCGACGATGACGCTCATGGTCTGCGGCGTCAGCAGGGCGAGGCGGGCGAGGTCGGCGTTGGAATGGCCGGGATAGGCCTCCAGCATGGTGAGCACGGTGAATTGCGGCGCGGTGAGCCCGAGCTCGCCGAGCCCGGCCTCCAGCCGCTGGCGCTGGACGTGCGCGGCCTGCCGCAGCAGGTAGCCGATATGCCCGTCGACGCCGCGCTTGCCGTCGCCGGGGGCGGGGAGCGGGGGAGGTTCGTCCCTGTTCATTATCAGAGCTCTGATATAATGTTCGTGCTCTGATACTAACCGCGACCGTGGATCGAGACCATCATGAATGCGCACAATCCCGCCGACCCGCACGTTTCCCCAGACGCCGCGCCGTTCGCCTTCGCCGAGTTCCAGCAGCTTGTGCCGGAGGCGACGCCCGCGCTGAGGGCGCTCAGCCGGGCGGCGAATGCCGGGCTCGATCACGGCACGGTCGAGCTGGTGAAGGTGCGGGTGTCGCAGATCAATGGCTGCGCCTTCTGCACCGCGCTTCACCTCGAAGCCGCGCGCAAGCTCGGCGTCGCGCCGGCCAAGCTCGATCTCGTCGCGGTGTGGCGCGAGGCCGGCCTGTTCGACGCGCGCGAGAAGGCGATCCTCGCCTTCGCCGAGGCGCTGACCGCGATGGGCCGCGCGCCGCTGCCCGACGACGCGCTGGTGGCAATCGCCGCGCATCTGTCGCGGGCGGAGATCGCCCATCTCGCCGCCGCGATCGCCACCATCAATGCCTGGAACCGCATCGCCGGCGGCCTGCGCTTTCCCGTGACCGCCGCGCCGTGAGCGGTCGAGGGGCGACAGCGGGAGCGGATCGGCTATAGGAAGGGCGAAACGTTCCCGCCCTCCCGTCCGCCGGATGCTGCGCCCGTGCCAAGCCCTTCCCCCGACCCGCTGATCCGCCTCGACAAGGTCACGCTGCGGCGTGGCGGGCGGGTGGTGCTCGACGCGCTCTCGCTCGAACTCGCCGAGAAGCGGATCGGGCTGATCGGCACCAACGGCTCGGGCAAGAGCTCGCTGGTGCGCCTGTTCAACGGGCTGCTGAGCGCGGACGAGGGGCGGGTGGTGGTGCACGGGCTCGACGCCACGGACAAGGCGGCCGAGCTGCCGCGCAAGGTCGGCTTCATCTTCCAGAATCCCGACCACCAGATCATCTTCCCGACCGTGGCCGAGGAAGTCGCCTTCAGCCTCGAGCAGGCCGGGCGCCCGCGCCGGGAGGCGGCGCGCGAGGCGGTGCCCGCGCTCGCCCGCTTCGGGCGCGCGCACTGGGCCGAGCGGCCGGTGCACACGCTCTCGGAGGGCGAGAAGCAGCTCGTGTGCATCATCGCGGTGCTGGTGATGGAGCCGGCGGTGCTGGTGTTCGACGAGCCGTTCTCCAGCCTCGACCTGCCGACGAGGCGCCGGCTGGAGGCGCTGATCGCCACCCTGCCGCAGCAGGTGGTGATGATCGCGCACGAGCTCGACGCCTTCGCCGCCTATGACCGGGTGATCTGGCTCGACGAGGGGCGCGTGCGCATGGACGGGCCGCCGGACGCGGTGGTCGGCGCCTATCGCGCCTTCGCCGAGGCGGTGAGCGCGGAGCCGTTCGCGTGAGGGAGTTGGCCGCGTGATCTCGCTCTACCTCGCCGAGCGCACCTGGCTGCATGGCGTGCCCGCCGGCTGGAAGCTCCTCGCGCTGGCGCTGGTGAGCCTCTTCGTCGCGCCGTTCGACGCGCTGGCGCCGATGGCGGGGCTGCTCGCGGCGACGCTCGCCCTCTACGCGACGCTCGGCCGGCCGGCGCTGCGCCAGATCGCGCTGCTGCGGCCGATGTGGCCGCTGATCGCGATCCTGCTCGCCTTCCACTGGTGGCGCGGCGACCCGGTGCTCGGTGTCGCGGTGGCGCTGCGCCTCCTCGCCATGGTGCTGCTGGCGAATGCGGTGACGATGACCACGCGCATGGACGCGATGATGGACGCGGTCGAGCCGCTGCTGCGCCCGCTGGCGCTGGTGGGGGTGTCGCCGCGCGCGGTGGCGCTGGCAGTGGCGATGATGATCCGCTTCGTGCCGCTGCTGTTCGCGCTGTGGGAGGCGCTGGGCGAGAGCTGGCGCGCGCGCACCGGCCGGCGCGGCGGCTGGCGCCTTCTCGCGCCGTTCTGTATCCAGACGCTGAGACTGTCCCACCACACCGCCGAGGCGCTGGCCGCGCGCGGCGGCGTGCCGGGCACCCTGCCGCGCACGCGCCGCCAATGAAGGATCGGAACCGCCGATGAAGGATCGTTCTCTTGTCCAGATCGCGCTCTATGCCGCGATCTTCGCCGTGCTCGGCCTGCTGCCGAAGTTCGACCTCCCGTTTGCCGGCGGCGTGCCGATCACCGCCCAGAGCATGGGCGCGATGCTGGCCGGGGTGATGCTGGGCGCCTGGCGCGGGGCGCTGTCGATCGTGCTGCTGCTGTTCGTGGTGGCGCTCGGCGCGCCGCTGCTGGCGGGCGGGCGCGGCGGGCTCGGCGTGTTCTTCACCCCCTCGGTCGGCTTCATCGTCGGCTGGGTGGCGGCGGCCTTCGTCACCGGCTGGCTGATGCAGGCGATGCGCCGGCAGTCGGTGCTGGCCTCGGCGCTGATCGCCTCGGTAGTCGGCGGCATCGTCGTGGAATACGCCTTCGGCATCGTCGGCCTGTCGCTGAAGGCCGGGCTGTCGCTGGCCGACGCCACCAAGGCCTGCCTCATCTTCATTCCCGGCGACGCCATCAAGGCGGTGCTGGTGGCGCTGATCGCCCAGACCGTGGCGCGCGGCATGCCGGACGCGCTCCTCTCGCGCCATGTGTGAGTGCGCCATGTCTGAGTGCGCCATGTGTGAGCGCGCCATGCGTGAACGGGTCATGCGTGCGTGCATCGACGTGGCCGCGTGAAGGCCGTGCCGGTGGCCGCCGCGACCATCGCGCAGACGCTACCGGCGCTGGCGGCGGCCGATCCGCACGCGCCGGCGCTGGTCTGCGACGATGAGCGGCGCAGCCAGGCGGAGCTCGCCGCGCGGGTCGGCGGCCTCGCCGCCTGGCTCACCGGGCGCACGCCGCCCGGGGCGGGGATCGCGCTCGCGCTCGACAATGGCCCGGCGCTGGTGGAGCTGTTCCTCGCCTGCGCGGTGTCGGGCCGGCAGGCGCTGGTCTACGACCCGGCCTGGCCGCCTTCCGGGCGCGCCGCGATCGAGGCGGCGCTGGCGCCGGCGCTGACGCTCGAGGCCGCGCCCGACGTGCCCGCGGCACCCTTTCCCCCGCCACCGTCGCCGCTCGCGCCGTTCTATGTCGGCTTCACCTCGGGCACGACCGGCACGCCCAAGGGCTACCGGCGCAATCACCGCTCCTGGATCGACAGCTTCGCGGTCAGCGAGGCCGAGTTCGGGCTCGGACCGGACGACGTGGTGCTGGCGCCGGGCGGGCTCGCCGCCTCGCTGCACCTCTACGGCGTCGTCCATGCGCTGCATGTCGGCGCGCCGGCGGTGATGAGCCGCCAGTTCAACCCGGAGCGGCTGTTCGCGCTGATGACGCGTCATGGCGTCACCGCGCTCTACGCCACACCGACCCAGCTCCAGATGCTGGTGCGCATGGCCGAGGGCGCGCGCTTCGAGGGCGTGCGCGCGCTGATGATCAGCGGCGCCAAATGGCACGAGGCGATGCGCGCGGGCACCCGGGCGCTGTTTCCCAATGCGCGGATCTTCGAGTTCTACGGCGCTTCGGAGATGAGCTTCGTGACCATCGGCCACCCGGACGAGCCGGTGCCGGAGGGCTCGGTCGGGCGGGCCGCCGGCGGGGTGGAGATCCGCATCCGCGACGGCGAGGGCCGCGACCTGCCGGCCGGCGAGACCGGCACCATCTGGGTGGCGAGCCCGATGCTGTTCGACGCCTATGCCAGCGGCGGCGGCACCGAGACGCGCCGCGCGGGCGCGTTCCTCACCGTCGGCGACCGCGGGTGGCTCGACGCGCAGGGCTACCTGTTCCTCGCCGGGCGCGAGAAGCGGATGCTGGTGACCGCCGGGCAGAACGTCTATCCCGAGGAGATCGAGGCCGCGCTGATGGCGCTCGAAGGCATCGAGGAAGCGGCGGTGTTCGGCCTTTCCGACCCGCTGCGCGGGGTGCGACTGGTGGCGGTGCTGCGCCGCCGCGACGGGGCCGCGCGGGCCGACGAGCCGGCGCTGCGCGCGGCGCTGAAGAGCCGGCTCGCCGCCTACAAGATCCCGCGCCGCTTCCTCCTCGTCGCGCGCTGGCCGCGCACCTCCGGCGGCAAGGCCGACCTGCCCGCGCTGCAGCGCCTCGCCGAGCGCCTGCTCGCCGAGGAACGGGACGCCGCGGGGCCGGCCGCATGAGCGCCGCCGCCGGCGGGAAGGCGGGCGTATGGCCGGCTACGCCGGCTGCGCGTTTGCCCGGCGCGCGCGCCATGGTGCAGGATCGGCGCGATCCTCACCGCGCGAATCCGTTCGCGCGACCTCGCGTCGGCGCGCCGCGCCGACCCGCACCGGGAGCGGGCCTCGATCCATGAACACCATTTCCTCACGCCAGCAGGACATCGTGATGCTGGCCCGCGCGCAGGGACGGGTGAGCGTGGAGGATCTCGCCGCCCGCTTCGAGGTGTCGCCGCAGACCATCCGCAAGGACCTGAACGATCTGTGCGCGCGCCGGCTGATGTCGCGCGTGCATGGCGGGGCGATGGTCACCTCCGGGGTGGAGAACCTCGCCTATGAGGCGCGCCGCGCCCTCGCCCAGGGCGCCAAGCGGGCGATCGCCGAGGCGGCGGCGGGCATCGTGCCCAACCGGGCCTCGCTTTTCATCAATATCGGCACCACCACGGAGGAGGTCGCCCGCGCGCTGGGCGGGCACGAGGACCTTCTCGTGGTGACCAACAACCTGAACGTCGCGGTCGAGCTCTACCGCCACCCGAAGATCGAGCTGATCATGGCCGGCGGCCCGGTGCGCCGCGCCGACGGGGCGGTGATCGGCTCGGTGGCGGTGGACTTCGTGCGCCAGTTCCGGGTCGACTACGCGGTGATCGGCGCCTCCGCCATCGAGGAGGACGGCACGCTGCTCGACTTCGACTACCGCGAGGTGCAGGTGGCGCGCGCCATCATCGACAATGCCCGCCAGGTGATCCTGGTCGCCGACCATTCGAAGCTGGAGCGCTCCGCGCCGGTGCGGATCGGGGCGATGGAGGAGGTCGACATCTTCGTCACCGACCAGGTGGCCTCGCCGGCGCTGCGCGAGGTCTGCGCGCGCCATTCGGTGGAGCTGATCGAGGTCGGCCGGCGCGAGGAGGAGGATTTCTAGCGCCGGGCCGACGGGCGCGCCCGCGCCGCGATGACCCTTCGTAAGGTCTTCGTCCGGTGGCGGTTTCGTCGTGGCGTGATCCGGCGAAGGTACAACACTGGGGTGGTTAGCAGCCGGCGCCGGCTGGCCTAGACTGGCGCCCCCGCGAAGCAGGAGGAACGCACATGGCACTGCGACGGCTCGGCCGCTCCGATATCCTCGTCCCCCCGCTGTGCTTCGGCGGCAACGTGTTCGGCTGGACTGCGGACGAGGCGACCTCGTTCCGCCTGCTCGACGCGCTGGTCGAGGCGGGGTTCAACTTCATCGACACCGCGGACGTCTATTCGCGCTGGGTGGACGGCCACCAGGGCGGCGAATCCGAGGCCGTGATCGGCAGGTGGATGAAGGCGCGCGGCAATCGCGCCAGCCTCGTCATCGCCACCAAGGTCGGCGCCGACATGGGGCGCGGCAAGGTGTGCCTGAAGCCGGACTACATAAAAAGCGCGGTCGAGGCGTCGCTGAGCCGGCTTCAGACCGACTATATCGACCTCTACCAGTCGCACTGGGACGACCCGGACACGCCGTTCGAGGAGGTGCTGGGCGCCTATGAGGAGCTGATCCAGGCCGGCAAGGTGCGGGTGATCGGCGCCTCCAACCTCTCCGCCTCGCGGCTGTTCGAGGCGCTGGCGGTGGCCGCGCGCGAGAAGCTGCCGCGCTACGAGACGCTGCAGCCGGAATATAACCTGTGCGAGCGCGCCGGCTACGAGGCCGAGCTGGAGCCGCTGTGCAGCCGCAACTCGCTGGGTGTGATCACCTATTTCTCGCTCGCCGCCGGCTTCCTGACCGGCAAGTACCGCGCGCCCGCGGATGCCGGCAAGAGCCCGCGCGGCAGGGGCGCGGTCGACAAATATCTCAACGACAAGGGCCGGGCGATCCTCGCCGCGCTCGACGAGGTGGCGGCGGCGCATCAGGCGAGCCCGACCAGCGTGGCGCTGGCCTGGATCATCGCCCGCCCGAGCATCACCGCCCCGATCGCCAGCGCCTCGAAGGTCGAGCAGCTCGGCGAATTGCTGGCGGCGGCCGAGCTGAACCTGACCTCCGGCGAGATCGCCAAGCTCGACGCCGCGAGCGCCTGGAAGGCATGATCGGCCCGGCCCGGGCCCGACAAAAACGAGGCGAGAGGAGATGAGCCGATGAGCACGCTGACGCCCGCCGAGATCGGCCATTTCATCGACGCCGGACGCGGGGTGGTGCCCGCCGACCTGGTGATCAAGGGGGTGCGGCTGCTCGACGTCATCACCGGCACCATCACCCAGACCGACATCGCCATCGTCGGCGACCGCATCGTCGGCACTTATGACAGCTACGAGGGCGCGCGGCAGATCGACGGAACCGGGCTGTTCGCGGTGCCGGGCTTCATCGACACCCATCTGCACGTCGAATCCTCGCTGGTGACGCCGCTCGAGTTCGACCGCTGCGTGCTGCCGCGCGGGGTGACGACGGCGATCTGCGATCCGCACGAGATCGCCAACGTGCTGGGAGTCGAGGGCATTCGCTACTTCCAGCGCTGCGCCGAGCACACGCTGATGGACCTTCGGGTGCAGCTCTCCTCCTGCGTGCCGGCGACCGCGTTCGAGACCGCCGGGGCGGAGCTGACCGCCGCCGACCTCATCGCGCTGCGCGGCCATCCGAGCGGGATCGGGCTCGCCGAGTTCATGAACTTCCCCGGCGTGCTGTTCAAGGACGAGGGGTGCCTCGCCAAGCTCTCCGCCTTCTCGGACGGGCACATTGACGGGCACTGCCCGCTGCTGAAGGGGCGCGACCTCAACGGCTACATCGCCGCCGGCATCCGCACCGAGCACGAGGCGACCGCGCTCGCCGAGGCGCGCGAGAAGCTGATGAAGGGCATGACGGTGCTGATCCGCGAGGGCTCGGTCTCCAAGGACCTGCACGCGCTGATCCCGCTCATCACCGCCGACACCTCCGCCTTCCTCGCCTTCTGCACCGACGACCGCAACCCGCTCGACATTGCCGAGGAGGGCCATCTCGACTACATGATCCGCGAGGCGATCCGCCACGGCGCGCCGCTGCACCATGTCTACCGGGTGGCGAGCTGGTCGGCGGCGAACGCGTTCGGGCTGAAGGACCGCGGGCTGATCGCGCCCGGCCGGCGGGCCGACATCGTGCTGCTGGAGAACCTCGAGAGCTGCACCGTGCGCCAGGTGATCTCGGCCGGGCGGCCGGTGACGGCCGAGCTGTTCGCCGAGCGCGGCACGGTCGAGCCGGTGGGCCTTTCCTCGATGAAGGCCGAGAAGGTCGAGCCGGACGATTTCCGCATTCCCGCGAGCGAGAGCGCGACCCGGGTGATGGGCGTCGTGCCCGGGCGCATCATCACCGAGGACGTGACGCTCGACCTGCCGGTGGTGGACGGCGAGAAGCAGGTCGACCTCGCCAAGGACGCGGTGAAGGTGTGCGTGGTCGCCCGCCACGGCAAGAACCGCAACATCGGGCGCGGCTTCGTGCACGGCTTCGGCATGAAGCGCGGCGCCATCGCCTCCTCGGTCGGCCATGACAGCCACAATATCTGCGTGGTCGGCGCCGACGAACTCGACATGGCGGTGGCGGTGAACCGGCTGATCGAGCTGAAGGGCGGCTTCGTGGTCGCCAATGACGGCGCCGTCACGGCCGAACTCGCCCTGCCGGTGGCGGGGTTGATGGCGACGACCTCGTTCGAGGAGGTGCATGCCGGACTGATCCCGCTGCGGGCGGCGGCGAAGGCGCTCGGCGTGGTGCTGCCCGAGCCGTTCCTGCAGGTCGCCTTCCTGCCGCTGCCGGTGATCCCGCACCTGAAGATCACCGATTTCGGCATGTTCGACGTCGACACGTTCGCGCTGGTCGAGACGGCGGCGCCGGAAGGGGCGCAGGGGTGAGGCGCCGACCGGCCCTCCCGCCGGCGGGCGCGATCTGCTAGACCGCGCCCGTCATACGTTCGAGGTCCCGCGTCCGCCGATGTCCCGCCTGCGCTCCTCCGCCTTTCTCGTGCTGCTGGTCCTGTGGACGGTGCTGCTGGCGCCGTCCATTCCCTGGTACGCGCTGCGGCGCGAGCCGAAGGCGATCCGGCGCTTCTCGCGCTTCTGGGTCGGCGGGGTGACGGCGATCCTGCGGCTGGTCGGCCTCGGCTACCGCACCATCGGCGAGGAGAACCGGCCGGACGGGCCGGCGCTCTACGTCGCCAACCACCAGTCCGCCTTCGAGACCATCGCCGCCGCCGCGCTGGTGCCGGACGTCGCCATCGTGCTCAAGGAGGAGCTCTACCGGATCCCGGTGTTCGGCTGGTTCCTCAAGGTCTCGCCGATGATCGCCATCGACCGGGCGGCGGGCGGGGCGGCGATGAAGAAGATGTTCCGCGAGGGCCGCGCGGCGAGCGCCGAAGGGCGCAGCCTGCTGATCTTCCCGGAGGGCACGCGCCGGGCGGTGGACGAGCGCGCGGCGTTCCAGCGCGGCGTGGTGCTGCTCTACAAGGCGCTCGGGCTGCCGGTGGTGCCGATGGTGAACAATGCCGGCATGTTCTGGCCGGCGCGCAGCTTCGCGATCCGGCCGGGTGAGATCACCGTCTCGTTCCTGCCGCCGATCCCGCCCGGGCTGAAGGACGAGGAGTTCCTCTCCCGGGTCACGCAGGCCATCTATGCCGAGCGCGACCGGCTGGTGGCGCAGGCGCGCGGCGAGGAGGGAGCACGATGAGCGAGGATGCGGGCATCGTGATCGTCGGCGCGGGGCAGGGCGGCTTCCAGCTCGCCGCCTCGCTGCGCGAGATGGGATTTACCGGGCCGGTGACGCTGGTCGGCGACGAGCCGGGCCTGCCCTATCAGCGCCCGCCGCTCTCCAAGGCCTATCTAAAGGGCGAGGCGGGGATCGAGCAGCTCGAGCTGCGCCCCGCCGCCTTCTATGCCGACCACGCGATCACGCGGGTCGAGGCGCGCGCCGTCGGAATCGACCGCGAGGAGCGGCTTCTGCTGCTGGAGGGTGGGGCGAGCCTGCCCTATGCCCATCTCGTGCTCGCCACCGGCGCGCGCAACCGGCCGCTGCCGGTGCCCGGGCGCGAGCTCGGCGGCGTGTTTTACCTGCGCACCCGGGCGGAGGCCGACGCGCTGAAGGCGGGGCTCGCCGGGGCGCGCCACGTGGTGGTGGTCGGCGCCGGCTTCATCGGGCTCGAATTCGCCGCCGTCGCCCGCGCCCTCGGCCATGAGGTGACGGTGCTGGAGGCGGCCGCACGGCCGCTGGCGCGCGCCGTCTCGCCGCAGATGTCGGCTTTCTTCGCCGAGGCCCATGAGGCGATGGGCACCAAGCTGCGGCTCGGTGCCGGCGTGGTCGGGCTGGGCGGCGAGGGCGGGCGCGTCACCCATGTCGAGGCGACGGACGGGCAGGCGCACCCGGCCGACCTCGTTCTGGTCGGCATCGGCGTGACGCCCAATGTCGAGCTCGCCGCCGAGGCGGGGCTCGAGGTCGCCAACGGCATCGTGGTCGACGAGGAACTCTCGACCGCCGACCCCGACATCTCCGCGCTCGGCGACGCGGTGGCCTATCCGAGCGTGCATGCGGGGGCGATGGCGCGGCTGGAATCGGTGCAGAACGCGGTCGACCAGGCGCGCTGCATCGCCGCCCGGCTCACCGGCAAGGCGGTGCATTACTGCGCCGTGCCGTGGTTCTGGAGCGACCAGGCGGATCTGAAGCTGCAGATCGTCGGCCTTTCCGGGCCGACCGACATGGCGGTGCTGCGCGGCGACCCGGCGAGCCGGCGCTTCTCGGTGTTCCGCTTCCACGAGCGGCGCCTGACCGCGATCGAGAGCGTGAACCGGGCGGCCGACCACATGCTCGGGCGCCGCCTGCTGGCGGGAAGGCCGAGCCTGACGCCCGAGGAAGCGGCCGACGAGAGCTTCGAGCTGAAGAGCCTGCTCGCGCGGTAGGCGAGGGGCGAGGGGACGCGGCCTGGCGCCCCGCGAGCCGCTTGGCGCGGCGCGGGCGAGGCGGCATAGTGGCAGCTCCGTCACCCTTCGGTTTCGCCGATGGCCTTCTCGCTGCGCCAGCTCCAGTATTTCGTCGCCGTGGCCGAGAACGGCTCGGTGTCCTCGGCCGCGCATACGCTTTCCATCTCGCAGTCGACAGTGACCGAGGCGCTGCGCGAGCTGGAGCTCGACCTCGGCTTCCGGCTGCTGGAGCGCCATGCGCGCGGGGCCGACCTGACGCTGAAGGGCCACCATTTCCTGCGCCACGCCCGCAAGATCCTCGGCGACGTGGCCGATGCGCGCCGCTCGCTCGCCGGGCCGCAGGCGAGCGCGCCGGAGGGGCGGCTGTCGGTCGGGGTGACGCCGCTGGTGGCGGGCTATGTCTATGCCGACCTGCTGGCGCGCTTCTCCCGCGCCTTTCCCGGCATCGCGGTGGAGGCGGTGGAGGACGCGGCGGACTATCTGGAGCACCTGCTGGTGGGCGGCGAACTGGATGTGGCGGTGATGGTGCTGCCGCCGGGCCGGCGCTCCGCGGCGCTGCACACCGAATCGGTCGAGGTCTCGCCCTATCGGGTGTGGATGCCGCTCGGCCACCGCGCGCTCGCCGAGGAGCGGGTGAGCCTGACCGACCTCGCCGGCGAGCCGCATGTGCTGCTGACCATCGACGAGATCGCCGAGGCCTCGCAGGTGGTGTGGCGCCGGCTCGGCATCCGCCCGCCGGTCGCCTTCCGCACCCGCTCGGTGGAGGCGGTGCGCTCGCTGGTGGCGACCGGGGCGGGGGTCGCGGTGCTGCCGGACCTCACCTATCGCCCCTGGTCGCTGGAGGGCGACAAGATCGAGGCGCGGGCGCTGGTCGACGAGGTGCCGGCGGTGGAGGTGGCGACCGCCTGGCGGCGCGGCTCGCCGCTCTCGCCCGCCGCGGCCGGCTTCGTCTCGGTCGCCGCCACGCGGCATGGCGCGCGGGGCAGGTAAGGGGAGGGAGCGATCCGGCCCCTTTCCATCGGATTTTCCGATGGCTGCGTTCTTTTCTTTGGTGTGGCGAAGCAGCCGACGCAGCGGCACACTCGCTTCCAAAGGGGCCGCTAGCGCCCGCAGACAGAGGGAATCCGATCATGCCGACGTCGCGTGTCACCCGTTATCTGCATCTGCCGGCGCTCGCCGCCTGCGCGTCGCTCATCGTCCAGCCCGTCCTCGCCGCCGAGATGACCGAGCTCGGCAAGGGCGAGGGGCAGGTCGATATCGTCGCCTGGCCCGGCTACATCGAGCGCGGCGAGACCGACAAGGCCTATGACTGGGTCTCCAGCTTCGAGAAGGACACCGGCTGCAAGGTCAATGTGAAGACCGCCGGCACCTCGGACGAGATGGTGGCGCTGATGAACGAGGGCGGCTTCGACCTCGTGACCGCGAGCGGCGACGCCTCGCTGCGCCTCATCGCCGGCAAGCGGGTGGCGCCGATCAACACCAAGCTGATTCCGAGCTGGTCCAGCGTCGACGAGCGCCTGCAGAACGCGCCCTGGCACACGGTGGACGGGGTGCATTACGGCGTGCCCTACCAGTGGGGCTCCAACGTGCTGATGTACAACACCGAGGCCTTCAAGGGCGCGGCGCCCAAGAGCTGGAGCGTGGTGTTCGAGGAGCAGACCCTGCCGGACGGCAAGTCCAACAAGGGCCGGGTGCAGGCCTTCGACGGGCCGATCTACATCGCCGACGCTGCGCTCTACCTGATGGCGCACAAGCCCGAGCTCGGCATCAAGGACCCGTACGAGCTCAACGAGGAGCAGTACAAGGCGGCGCTCGACCTGCTGCGCGGGCAGCGCAAGATCGTCCAGCGCTACTGGCACGACGCCATGATCCAGGTCGACGACTTCACCAATGAGGGCGTCGTCGCCTCCTCCTCCTGGCCGTTCCAGGTGAACCTGCTGATCAGCCAGAAGCAGCCCGTCGCCTCCACCATTCCCGAGGAGGGCGCGACGGGGTGGGCCGACACCACCATGATGCATGTCGACGCCCCGCACCCGAACTGCGCCTATAAGTGGATGCAGCACTCGCTCGATCCCAAGGTGCAGGGCGACCTCGCCTCCTGGTTCGGCTCGGTGCCCTCGGTCCCCGCCGCCTGCAAGGGCAACGAGCTGCTCGGCGCCGAGGGGTGCAAGACCAACGGCATGGACGATTTCGAGAAGATCCACTTCTGGCGCACGCCGGTGGCGAAGTGCCCGACCCAGGAGGCGGGCTGCGTGCCCTATTACCGCTGGGTGTCGGACTACATCGCCGTGCTGGGCGGGCGCTGAGGCCAGCCCCTGCCTGACGGGTGGCCGCGCCGCCGCCCGTCCCGCCGGAAGATATCCGCGCGCCATCCCGTCCGGCGCCGCGTCACGAGGGCCGTCCGGTTGGGCGCCGTCCGCGGCGCGGCCCGCCGCCCGCAGAAAGCCGTCCCGCCCATGCACGCCACGCTCGACACCGTCCCCGCCACCCCCGCCGTCCGCTTCCAGGGCGTGGCGCGCCATTTCGGGGCGATCCGGGCGGTGGACGGGGTGGACCTGTCGATCGCGCCGGGCGAGTTCTTCGCCATGCTCGGCCCTTCCGGCTCGGGCAAGACGACCTGCCTGAGGCTGATCGCCGGCTTCGAGCAGCCCGATGCCGGCCATATCGAGATCTTCGGCGAGACGGTGGAGGGCCTGCCGCCCTACCGGCGGGCGGTCAATACCGTGTTCCAGGACTACGCGCTGTTCCCGCACCTCTCGGTCGGCGACAACGTCGCCTATGGCCTGCGCGTGCGCGGCGTTGCCCGCGCCGAGAGGGCGCGGCTGGCGCGCGAGGCGCTGGCCCTCGTCAAGCTGGCGGGCATGGAGACGCGCCGGCCGGCGCAGCTCTCCGGCGGCCAGCGCCAGCGGGTCGCGCTCGCCCGCGCGCTGGTGGTGCGGCCCAAGGTGCTGCTGCTCGACGAGCCGCTCGGCGCGCTCGACCTCAAGCTGCGCGAGGAGATGCAGAGCGAGCTGAAGGGGCTGCAGCGCGCGCTCGGCCTCACCTTCGTGTTCGTCACCCACGACCAGGGCGAGGCGCTCTCCATGGCCGACCGGGTGGCGGTGTTCAACGAGGGACGGATCGTGCAGGTCGGCCCGCCCGAGGAGGTCTATGAGCGCCCGGCGACCCGCTTCGTCGCCGGCTTCGTCGGCTCGGCCAACGTGCTGGAGCCGGCGCAGGCGGCGGCGCTGGGCGGGGCGGCGCGGGTCTCGAGCCTGCGGCCGGAGAAGATCGTGCTGCTCGCCCCCGGCGCGCCGGCGCCCGAGGGGACGGGCGTGGTCGAGGCGAGCGTTACCGACGTCTCCTATCAGGGCCCGGTGCGCCGGGTGGCGGTGCGTGACGCGCGCGGGCTCGCCCTCGTCGTCGCGGTGCCGGCCGGGGCGGGCACGGTCGCGCTCGGGCAGGCGGTGCGGCTCGCCGTGCCGGCGGGTGCGCTGCAGCCGATGGAGGGCGAGCCATGAGCTTTGGCGCCACGAGCCCTGGAGCCATGAACCCCGCCGGCTTCGACCTGCCTGCGCCGCGCGAGGGGATCGGCCGGCGCCTCTCCGACGCGCTGACGCGCCACGGCCGGCTGCTCACCCTGCTGCTGCTGACCCCGCCGCTGCTGTGGCTGGGGCTGATCTATCTCGGCAGCCTGTTCGTGTTCCTCGCCCAGTCGATCTTCTCGATCGACCCGTTCTCCGGGATGATCGTGCGCGAGCCGACCACGGCGACGCTGATCGAGCTGTTCCGGCCCGCCAATTTCGACATCGTCCGGCGCACCGTGCTGGTGGCCGCGGCGGTGACGGCGCTGTGCGCGGTGCTGGCCTTTCCCATCGCCTATTACGCCGCGCGCTATGCCGGGCCGAAGGTGAAGGCGGGGTTCTATCTCGCGGTGATGATGCCGCTGTGGTCGAGCTACCTCGTCAAGGTCTATGGCTGGAAGCTGCTGCTCGCCAAGGAGGGCGCGATCGGCTGGTTCGCCGGCCGGCTCGGGCTCGGGGGCGCGCTCGACGCCTGGCTGGCTCTGCCGGTGGTCGGCGGGCCCTCGCTCTCGGTCAGCTATACCGGCATGGTGCTGACATTCACCTATCTCTGGCTGCCCTTCATGATCCTGCCGATCCAGGCGGCGCTGGAGCGGGTGCCCCCGCACCTGATCGAGGCGGCGGGGGACCTCGGCGCCTCGCCGGGGCTGGTGTTCCGCACCGTGATCCTGCCGCTCGCCATGCCCGGCGTGGTGGCGGGGGCGATCTTCACCTTCTCGTTGACGCTCGGCGACTACATCGTGCCGCAGATCATCGGCACCTCGGCGCTGGTGCTGGGGCAGGCGGTCTACACGCTGCAGGGCACGGCGGGGAACATCCCGCTCGCCGCCGCCTTCTCGCTGGTGCCGATCCTCGTCATGGCGCTGTTCCTGACCATCGCCCGGCGCACGGGGGCGTTCGATGCGCTGTGATCCTCGCCCGTCCGCAACGCGGAGCGCCGCGCGATGACCCGCGCCTCGCTCCCCCTCAAGGCCGCGGCGCTGGGCGGGCTCGCCTTCCTGCACGTGCCGCTGATCTTCATCCTGCTCTACTGCTTCACCACGGAAGAGCGCAGCTACGCCTTTCCCCCGCCCGGCTACACGCTGAAATGGTTCGCCGTGGTGTGGGACCGCGCCGACATCTGGGCGGCGATCGGCCTCTCGCTCAAGGTCGCGGTGGCGGCGACGGCGCTGGCGCTGGTGCTCGGCACGCTGGCGGCCGGGGCGCTGGCGCGGGCGAAGTTCTTCGGGCGCGAGCCAATCTCGCTGCTGCTGGTGCTGCCGATCGCGCTGCCGGGCATCGTCACCGGCATCGCGCTGCGCCAGGCGTTCGGGCTGATGGAGATCCCGTTCTCGTTCTGGACCATCGTCATCGGCCACGCCACCTTCTGCATCGTCGTCGTCTACAACAACGCGGTGGCGCGGCTGCGCCGGCTCTCGCCCTCGCTGATCGAGGCCTCGATGGACCTCGGCGCCGACGCCTTCCAGACCTTCCGCCTCGTCGTGCTGCCGAACATCGGCACCGCGCTGCTGGCCGGCGGCATGCTGGCCTTCGCGCTCTCTTTCGACGAGGTGATCGTGACCACCTTCACCGCCGGGCAGCAGTCGACGCTGCCGATCTGGATGCTGTCCGAGCTGATCCGCCCGCGCCAGCGCCCGGTGACCAACGTGGTCGCGGTGATGATCATCCTCGTGACCTTCCTGCCCATCCTCGCCGCCTATTACCTGACCCGCGAGGGTGAGGCGGTGGCCGGCTCAGGCAAATAGGAGACGCCTCCATGACCGCGCTTTCCGATACGCAGATGCTCATCGGCTCCGACTTCGTGGCCGGCACGGAGACGGCCGAGACGGTGCTGAACCCGAGGACCGAGGAAACGCTGATCGAGCTGCCCGAGGCTTCGCCCGACCAGATCGAGGCGGCGGTGAACGCGGCCGAGAAGGCGTTCGCGGGCTGGTCGCGCACCACCCCGGCCGAGCGCTCCACCCTGCTGCTCAAGCTCGCCGACCGGATCGAGCAGGAGGCGGAGGCGTTCGCGACCCTGGAGGCGCTGAACTGCGGCAAGCCGCGCCACGCGGTGCTGAACGACGAGCTGCCGGGCGTGGTCGACTGCTTCCGCTTCTTCGCCGGCGCGGCGCGCACCCAGCACGGCATGGTGGCGGGCGAGTACATGGCCGGCCATACCTCGATGATACGGCGCGACCCGATCGGCGTCGTCGCCTCTATCGCGCCGTGGAACTACCCGCTGATGATGGCGGCGTGGAAGCTCGCCCCGGCGCTGGCGGGCGGCAACACGGTGGTCATCAAGCCTTCCGAGCAGACCCCGCTCACCATGCTGAAGCTGGCCAGGCTGATCGCCGACATCTTTCCCGAGGGGGTGGTGAACGTGGTGGTGGGGCGCGGCGAGAGCGTGGGCAATGCGCTGATCAACCATCCGAAGGTGGCGATGATCTCGCTGACCGGCGACATCGCCACCGGCAAGAAGGTGTTGACCGCCGCCGCGAAGACGGTGAAGCGCACCCATCTCGAGCTCGGCGGCAAGGCGCCGGTGATCGTGTTCGACGACGCCGACATCGAGGCGGTGGTCGAGGGGGTGAAGATCTTCGGCTACTACAATGCCGGCCAGGACTGCACCGCCGCCTGCCGCATCTATGCCGGCGGCAAGGTCTACGACAAGCTGGTGGCCGACCTCGCCTCCGCCGTGTCGGGGCTGAAGTTCGGCGAGGCGGACGATTCGCTCAACGACATCGGCCCGCTGATCTCGGCGCGCCAGCGCGCGCGGGTCGCCTCCTTCGTCGAGCGGGCGGCCGAGCTCAACCACATCGAGATCGCCACCGGCGGCAAGGCGGCCGGCAGCCCGGCCTCCGGCAAGGGCTTCTTCTACCAGCCGACCGTGGTCGCCGGGGCGTTGCAGTCGGACGAGATCGTGCGGCGCGAGGTGTTCGGGCCGGTGGTCTCGGTGACGCGCTTCACCGATGTCGACGAGGCGGTGGGCTGGGCCAACGACAGCGACTACGGGCTCGCCTCCTCGGTGTGGACCCGGGACGTGGGCAAGGGCATGGCGACCGCTTCGCGCCTGCAATATGGCTGCACCTGGGTGAATTGCCATTTCATGCTGGTGAGCGAGATGCCCCATGGCGGGCTGAAGCAGTCCGGCTACGGCAAGGACCTCTCCGCCTACGCGCTGGAGGACTACACGGTGGTGCGTCACGTCATGGTGAAGAATGGCTGAACGGCGCCGTTTTGCGGCCTGCGCGCGGTCGAAGGTGGCCGGCGCGCCACGCCTTGCCGATTTGTGATGCCGGAAGGTCAATTATGACGGATAATTAAATTGGAATTTCCGGCGTCTTCTGCTGTGTCGCAACATGGATATCCCATGCTTCGGGCGCAGCTTGGCGAGGACCCTTCATGCGACGCAGGACCGGCATCGTGCTGTGTTTGGCCATTCTCGCCGGCGCGGGGGTCCTCGCGCAGCAGAAGGGCTGGCTCGATGCGGGGCTGAAGGAGGGGCTGGCGGCGATCGAGGGTGAGGCCCGCGCCGCGCCCGAGCCCGGCGGCGGGACCAGCCGGCGGGTGCCGGTCGAGGTGGCCCCCGCGCGCGCCTCGCAGGTGACCACCGACATCCGCTCCATCGGCAGCCTGCAATCCGACGAATCGGTGAAGGTGGCTTCCGAGCTCGACGGGCGGATCGAGCAGATCGCCTTCCGCGAGGGCCAGCACGTGAAGGCGGGCGACGCGCTGGTGCAGCTCGACGCAGCGCTGGTGAAGGCCTCGATCGAGGAGACCGAGGCCCGGCTCGAGCTCGCCAAGGCCAATTACGACCGCGCCCAGAAGCTGCAGAAGAGCGGCTCGGGCACCGAGCGCGCGCTCGACGAGGCCCGCGCCGAACTCAACACCGCCAACGCGCTGCTGGATTCGCAGCGGGTGCAGATCGCCAAGCACACCATCACCGCCCCGTTCGACGGCGTGGTCGGCCTGCGCTCGGTCTCGGTCGGCGCCTACATCACCGCCGGCACCGAGCTGGTGAACCTCGAGAAGATCGACGTGCTCAAGGTCGACTTCAAGATCCCCGAGATCTACCTGCGCAGCGTCGCGGTGGGCCAGCAGGTGGAGATCGCCGTCGACGCCATGCCCGGCGAGACCTTCTCCGGCGAGGTCTACGCCATCGACCCGCTGATCGACGTCAACGGGCGCGCGCTCAGCATCCGCGCCCGGCTGCCCAATCCCGGCCTGGTGCTGCGCCCGGGCCTGTTCGTGCGGGTGCTGCTGAAGGGCCGCGACACCCGCACCGCGATTTTCGTGCCCGAGAGCGCGATCGTGCCGCGCGGCCAGGAGCGGCTGGTGTGGACCGTCGACGACGGCAAGGCGGTGGAGCGTAAGGTGACGCTCGGCGAGCGCCGCGCCGGCGAAGTGGAGGTGGCGAGCGGCATCGATCCCGGCGCCACGGTGGTCACCGCCGGCCAGGCCCGGCTGCGGGCGAACGCCCCCGTCGACGTGGTGAGCACGCCCCCGGACCCGCAGAGCTGAGCCGCGACCATGGGGCTCTCCGAGATCTGCATCCGCCGTCCGGTCTTCGCCACGGTGCTCAGCCTGCTCATGGTGCTGATCGGCATCGTCTCCTACACGCGCCTCACCGTGCGCGAATATCCCAATATCGACGAGCCGGTGGTCTCGGTGGTGACCACCTATTCGGGCGCCTCGGCGAGCATCGTCGAGAGCCAGGTGACCCAGGTGCTGGAAGGCTCGATCGCCGGCATCGAGGGCATCGACGTGCTGGAATCGACCAGCCGCTCCGAATCGAGCCGCATCACCGTGCGCTTCCGCTCCAATGTCGATCCCGACGTCGCCGCCAGCGACGTGCGCGACCGCGTGAGCCGGGTGCGCAAGCGCCTGCCCGACGAGATCGACGAGCCGGTGATCTCCAAGGTCGAGGCCGACGCCCAGCCGGTGATGTTCATCGTCTTCAGCTCCGACCGCATGAACGCGCTGGAGCTGACCGACTACATCGACCGCTACGTGGTCGACCGCTTCAAGAACCTGACCGGCGTCGCCGACGTGCAGATCTATGGCGAGCGGCGCTACGCGATGCGGATCTGGATCGACCGCGAGCGCCTCGCCGCCTACAAGCTCACCGTTCAGGACATCGAGGACGCGCTCAGGGCGCAGAACGTCGAGATCCCCTCGGGCCGCATCGAGAGCGCCGACCGCGAGTTCACCGTGCTCTCGCGCACCGCGCTGGCGACCGTCGACCAGTTCAACGACATCGTGGTCAAGAGCGTCGACGGGGCGCAGGTGCGGCTCGACGAGGTGGCGAAGGTCGAGCTCGGCGCCGCCGACGAGCGCCGCTCCAGCCGCTTCAACGGCGGGCAGGCGGTGATCCTCGGCATCATCAAGCAGGCGGTCGCCAACCCGCTCGACGTCTCGACCGGCGTGCGCGCCGTGCTGCCCGCGGTCAATGAGAGCCTGCCGGACGGCATGACCGCCGCCATCGGCAACGACAACGCCGTGTTCATCGACCGCTCGATCGAATCCGTGTTCCACACCATCCTCGAGGCGGTGGTGCTGGTGGTGCTGGTGATCGTGGTGTTCCTGCGCTCGTTCCGCGCCTCGATGATCCCGATCGTCACCATCCCGATCTCGCTGATCACCACCTTCGCCATCATGTACGCGCTCGGCTTCAGCGTGAACACGCTGACGCTGCTGGCGCTGGTGCTCGCCATCGGCCTCGTGGTCGACGACGCGATCGTGGTGCTGGAGAACATCTTCCGCCACATCGAGCACGGCATGAAGCCGATCCCCGCCGCCATCAAGGGCGCGCGCGAGATCGGCTTCGCGGTGGTGGCAATGACGCTGACGCTGGCCGCGGTCTACGCCCCCGTCGCCTTCGCGCCCGGCCGCACCGGGCGGCTGTTCCTCGAATTCGCGCTGACGCTCGCCGGTGCGGTGCTGATCTCCGGCTTCGTCGCCCTGTCGCTGACGCCGATGATGTGCTCGCGCCTGCTGAAGCACGAGGCCAAGCCCGGCCGGCTCTCCGCCTTCATCGAGCGCGGGCTCACCGGGCTCGAGAACGGCTACCGCCGCCTGCTCGGCCTGACGCTGAAGGTGCGCCCGCTGGTGCTGCTGGTGGCGGTGCTGGTGGCGAGCGCCAGCGGCATCCTGATCTACGCGCTGCCCTCCGAGCTCTCGCCGGTGGAGGACCGCGGCGTGGTGCGCGTGAACGGCAGCGGGCCGGAGGGCTCGACCCTCGCCTACACCACCCGCTACACCAACCAGGTGGAGGGCATCCTCGACAAGATTCCGGAGATGGACAGCGTGCTGATCATCAACGGCCTGCCCGAGGTGCACCGCTTCCTCATCATCGGCCGCCTGAAGGACTGGTCCGAGCGCGACCGGCGCCAGCAGGAGATCGTCGCCGATACCGCGCCGAAGCTGCGCCATATCGCCGGGGTCAGCGCCTATGCCAACAACCCGGCCTCGCTCGGCGTCTCCAACAATTCGCGCCCGATCGAGTTCGTGCTGCAGACCTCGGGCACCTATGAGGAACTCGACGAATATGTCGACCGCTTCCTCGACCGGATCGAGGACTATCCCGGCCTCGCCAGCATCCAGAGCGACCTCAAGCTCAACAAGCCGGAAATCTCCCTCACCATCGACCGCGCCAAGGCGGCGGATCTGGGCATCGACGTCTCGGTGCTCGGGCGCACGCTGGAGAGCCTGCTCGGCGGGCGGCAGGTGACGCGGTTCGAGGTCGGCGGCGAGCAGTACGACGTCTATGTGCAGCTCGACGCCAGCGACCGCGCCTCGCCGGCGACGCTCGACACCATCTTCCTGCGCTCGTCGAGCGGGGAGATGGTGCAGCTCTCCAACCTCGTCAGCGTGCGTGAGACGGTGGCGCCGCAGGAGCTCAAGCGCTTCAACCAGCTCCGCTCGGCGACCATCTCGGCCAACCTCGCGCCTGGCTTCTCGCAGGGCGAGGCGCTGGCCTATCTCGACCGCACCGCGCGCGAGGTGCTGCCACGCACGGTGCAGACCGACGTCTCCGGCCAGAGCCGCGAGTTCCGCGCCGCCGGGCAGAGTCTGGTGCTGGTGTTCCTGCTGGCGCTGGGCTTCATCTACCTGGTGCTCTCGGCCCAGTTCGAGAGCTTCCGCGACCCGGTGATCATCATGCTCACCGTGCCGCTCTCCATGACCGGGGCGCTGGCGGCGCTGTATTTCTCCGGCGGCTCGCTCAACGTCTATTCGCAGATCGGTCTCGTCACGCTGGTCGGGCTGATCACCAAGCACGGCATCCTGATCGTCGAGTTCGCCAACCAGCAGCAGGAGGCGGGGCTCGACCGCCGGGCGGCGGTGATCGAGGCGGCGACGCTGCGGCTGCGCCCGATCCTCATGACGACCGGCGCCATGGTGCTGGGCGCCGTGCCGCTGGCGCTCGCCACCGGCGCGGGGGCGGAGAGCCGCACCCAGATCGGCTGGGTGATCGTGGGCGGCATGAGCCTGGGAACGCTGCTGACGCTGTTCGTGGTGCCGACCGTCTATTCGCTGATCGGCCGCATCCACCACACCGCGCATGCGGAGATCGCCGCGGGCATCGTGCACGGGCCGGCGGAGTAGGCGGGGCGGGGGAGAAGCTGTGCGATAAGACCGGCGGACCGTATCCGAAGTCGGAGCTTGTTAGCGGGGCGGACGACAGTTTCGGGAGGGCCTCGTCCGGGCCGGATGTGGGGGCGGAATCCGGTACGGGATGACGGTGCCAATCGGCGCGGCGGGGGCTTGAAGTAGCCTCGCCCGCCCCCTAATGTGCGCCGGCCTGACGGCATGTCGGGCGGGCGTAGTTCAATGGTAGAACGGCAGCTTCCCAAGCTGCATACGAGGGTTCGATTCCCTTCGCCCGCTCCAGCTTTCCTTTGATATCTCAAAGGCTTGCCGGTCTACCGCTGAACTACGCGTTCCCCACGTTCCCCATCGCGTTCCCCATGTCTGTTTACGGCTCGTTCCGGGCCGCCCGATGCGCCTGCCGAAGCTGCGCTACCTGACGGCTTTTCCCCAGGGCGCCGCGCGAGTAGCGGGACGTCGTGGAGGCTTGCGTGTGGCCGATGGAGCTGCGGATCGCGTCGAGATCCGCGCCCGCGTCCTCGGCCTCGGTGATGGCGCCCGCGCGGGCATCCATGTTCCACACGTGGTCGGGGATACCGGCCGCACGGGCGATCACCCGCCACTCGCGGGCATAGGCATCCTTGGCGTAGGGTCGGCCGGCCGCCTCGTCGACGATCAGCGGCCCGATCTTGGCCTCGGCCGGCGTCCGTGCCAGCAAGTCCATCGTCATGGGGAACAGCGACAGGTCATGCGCGACCATGGCGCCGGTCTTGGTCGTTTCCTTCACCAGCACCGTGCCCGAGGCGAGGTCCGCCCAAGTGAGGCCATTCACCCAGCGCAGCATGCGGCGCCCGCGCTTGCCCTTGAGCATGATGCCGCCGATCTCGGAGCGCGCCTCGTGCGGCTCCCACTCGCCGATGACGTCCTTCTGGCGCATGCCGGTTTCGAACTGGAGCGCCGTGCCGAGGGCGAGCGACAGCCGGCCGGCCTCGATCGCCTTCGGGATGAAAGCTTCGACGTGGTGCCGTTCCATGCGGATGCGCCGCCGCTTGGGCTGCTTGAACCGGATCGCGTTGAGGATGCCAGAGAGGCGGCTGCAGCCGGCATGCTCGGCGGCGATGCCATAGGTGAACAGGCGGCGGAGCATGCTCATGATGCCGTGCGCCTTCCGGGTGCGCTCCGGCCCGCCCGGCTGCCTCGGCTTCTGCGCCTCGTCGTACCACCGGTGGAAATCAGCGTGCGTAAGGTTTGCCAGCGACCGCTTGCCGAACGCGCGATCGATCACACGCAGCACCTGATCGTAGGTCTCCCGGGTGTTGTGCTTCAGCCCGAAATAGGGCGACGCCTCGTCCGTCTGGTAGAGACGGATAAGGCTGGCGATCGTGCCGTCGAACGGCCGGCGGGATTGCCGGTGCCCAGCGCGCCAGGCGAACATTTCGGCCTGCAGCTTGCGGCAAGCTGCCTCGATCAACGCACGCTCGCGCGGATCGTCGAGGTTGTAGTGCAGCCGGACAGTCTCCGGCTCATAGCCCTGCTTGCGGATATCGGCCCGCGCGACCCAGTAGAGCCGTGCTGTGCCATCCTTGTTGTGCCGGACCTTCAGGCCCGGCGCGTCGAGGTCAGCGGAGCGCATCGAGATTCTCCTCTCCATCAGGTTGAGACGCCCGAACGGTAGAGAGCCCGTAGCGGTGATGCCAGAAGGCCGCCACGGCCGGCCAGTAGCGCCCGCCCATGATCGGGTCGATACGCGGCAGCCCTTCGCGCTCCAGCAGGGCAGCCTTCGCGGCCCAGTCCTTCGGATCCTGGCTGAGCCGGCGCGCGATCTCCGCCTCGCAGGGGAACGCGCCATCGTACCGGAAGGGTTGGCTATGCCGCGCCATCGACATCAATCCTTATTGCCGCACTTGAAGTTCTCGAGCGCTTTGCGTTCAGCGATGAGGGGGGAAGTCGGGCCGCCGGAGAAGCCTTTCTTCACCGGCAGCTTTCCGTTTGCGGCGAGCCGCGAGACGGTGCGGGGCGAGCAGCCCAGTTCGTGCGCGATGGCCTTCGCACCACGGATGGTGGGAGGATTGAGGGCCACCATTCCTCAATCCTCCGGCCCGATGATCGAGCGTTCTTCGTCGGTGCCATGCGCAATCCGCTCTCGCATATCGTGCACGTTGTAGGTCGTGACATTACGAATGCGGGTGCCGGAAAACCGGAACGTTTCCCACTCATCGACCGGCGGGATATTCTCGGGGAGCGTCGTACTTCCGCGCCCATTGTCGCCCCGCACGAAGCAGATCGCTTTGGCATCCGGGTTCGCTCGCGCCGCCCGCCCGACCGCGCAGGCGATGTAGCCGGCGTGCGCAGCATCGAGCCCATCGTTCATCAGATCTCGAAAGAGACACAGCGAGATCATGTCGTCAGGATCGAAGAGGCGCGCTCGACCCGGAATCGTGGCCGGCGCGCAATCGAAACGGCCTGCGGCGACATGTTCATTGAAGCGGTCGCGATCGATACCGACGACCCGGCATGCGGCAACAGTAGTGAGTTTAGGAACGATAGACATTGAAACCTCCTGTGATTTTCAAGAGGTAGCACACCTATTGAAAAATACAAGAGGATCTTCGATTGTTCACTTTTTATCCTCCCTCGCCTCATAGGGTATCGCTGGCGACCATCCCGGCGGATCATCAGAGAAAAATCCTCTCGCGCCATAGCCTCTGTGCGTATGAGCGCCGAGAACAACAAGGCCGGTATTTATTCGCAGTGAGGCGTGCCCGCTGAGGTAGTGACCAGGATAAGTCTCCGCCAAAGCCGAGCGGATCTCATCCATTGCCGCGGCGATCCGTTCCTGAGGTGTCGCGCGCGCCGGTGCTGCGGGGCGCGTCGCCGCCGGTGTCGCGAGCAGGACCGGGCCGGCGCCGAGAAGGAGAGAGCGGCGGTTCATCACGGCACCACCTCGCCTATGGAAGTAGGTCCCCAGCCCCGGAAAAGCCTTTCCAGGTCACCGGGACCACAATCCTCCCAGTCCAGCTCGCAATCGAGGCTGTCCAGCGAGTTGCCGCCGGCGAAGCGGGAGGGATTGCCGCCCTCCCAGCCGAGGGCGGACTCTTCGTCGCCGCCGTCCTCGAGGTCGGGATCGCTGTCGAGCTGGTCGAGAATGTCGATCAGCGCCTCTATGGTGCGCTCGGCCCGCTCGCGCAGGCGCTGGCGTTCCACCATGACGAACTCGCGAGCGTGCGTGTTCATGTCCGCGTCCTCCCGCCGAACAAGCGCGGATCCTCCCGGCAGGAGAGGCCAGCGGCAAAGCGCTCGTGGAAGGAATTGGCGGACACCGAGACCATGGCCATCGTCCCCGACATGAAGCTGCCGTCTGCGAGGATCGGCGAGGCGAACTCCTCCGCCGACGGCAGTTCGAAGATCGGTCGCTGGAAAGCGCCGGGGTAAATCTCGGCCAGCGCCTCCTCGATCTCGCGCATGGCCTGGGCGAGGCGCTCTTGCGGCGGGATGCGCTGCCCGAGAAGGCCGATCGGCGCGGCGACGGCAGCGGCCCCCAGGCAAAGCGCCTGGCGCCGGCTGGGGACGGGGAGAGAGGAGAGATCGCTCATGCCCGTGCCCCCGGTCCGAAATAGCCTAGCGCCTGACGGCCGATGTCGAGCGGCTCGACGTGCTCGATCAGGATGCGCCCGCCGACGAGGCGGCTGTCTTCCTGCCACGCATAGGCAAGGCGGCTGGCGTAGATCCACGCCTCGGCCGGGCGCCCATGGGAGGCCCGCCACGCGCCGGCGCCCGTCAGCATCCAGCCATCGCCTGGCGCGGACAGCTCGTTCATGGCGGAGGCGAAGGCGAGCCACGCGGCGCGGGCGCGCTCCAGCGGCTCAACAGGTGAAACGATGACCGGCAGCGACGAGGCGGCAACAAGGCCAATACCCGCCAGCCCCAGCGCCTGGCGCCGGCTGGGGACGCACTTCTCCCGTTCGCGGACATGGGTGTCCATGCGCGTGCTCCTGTGTTACAAATCGGAACGTGACGCCGATTTGCTCACATCATTCCGCTAACGTCAATCCGAAAAAGGAACGCTGTTCCGATGAATGCCGCGCAGTGCCGCATGGCGCGAGCTGCACTTCAGCTAGGAGTGCGTGAACTGGCCAACCTTGCGAAGGTCGCAGCTAGCACTGTGGCGCGCCTAGAGGCGGGCGAGGAACTGAAGCCACGCACTGTCGAAGCCATCCAGAGCGCACTGGAGGAGGCTGGGGTCATCTTCGTCGACGAGAACGGCGAAGGGCCAGGGGTGCGGTTGAGGAAGGCTCGGGAGGGCGCTTGAAATGGGCCGTCTGCTCGTGTTTGCCCTCGGCTGCCTGACCCTGGCAGGGTGCTCCGAAGACGGAAGCGGCGTGGACGGTCTTGACCGACATCTCCAGTCGACCGGCAAAATAGGTGAGAGCGGCGACTATTGGCTGGTCAAGGACAACGCCGTTGGTCAAGCGGAGCGCATCGGCTTGATTTTCGGCTATGCAAACGACGGCGCCGCCTGCCGTGACACTGCTGATATCCTCAATTCACGATATACTCGCGCGAATTTTCGTTGCGCGCCCGTCGGCGATTGAGGGGACGGCGTCACCTTCGTCAACGAGAATAGCGAAGGGGCGGGGCGAGGCTAAGAAAACATAAGCCTCGCGCGGCACATAGAAAATTAATCCTATGTTATGATTTGATCTTTCTTAGGAAAAAAATCTATTCCATTTTCTCTTAAAAGGTATTTCGTTCCTCTCTTCTTTCCTTTGGCAAATAGTTCTTTTCCGACCATAGGGCGAACAACAACTTTAATTAATTCCACATTTGCACCCAGTGCCTCGGCAATTGTCGACACGCCAATGCCCTCGAGTCCAGCCTTCGCGATTAGATCAAGTGTTTCCTGTCGGAGCTTTTCCATCTGCCCCTGAGCTTCATGCCGCCGCTGGATTGGAAATTCCTGCCCAATAAGGCGTGTCAATTGTTCGCCAAGCGAGTAAAACGAATCGTATTGGATACGATCGATTCCTTGAACGTCCGATGGAACTTCTTTCAACTCTGTTTTCTTCGGGTCGAAGGCAATGAATGCCTTCTCTCCAAGACCGAGTGCTAACCCTAATTCAAGCGTAACGTTCGGGTTCCAGCCCGTGATATCGTAGATTCCAAACTCACATTCACGGATATGGCCACGTATTTTGTCAAGAATATGAAGTGTTGATATTCTTTCATCTGCAAAAACAAATGTAACGCTGAAAGCCTTCGCTATCTCGTGGTAAGGTTTACGGTAGTCGTTTTTGTTGTATATCCTGTATGGATAAGCTACAAATACGTATTTTTGCTTTTTTCCTAAACGAGGAAGTGAATTAGGCTCTCCGGCTGCCATTTATGATTCCTCAGGTCAAGCATCGCATTCTGCATGAAATTGTAGAGCATGACGTCAGTCCTAAACAAGCTCCACCGTCGGACTCCTGCGCCATCTCTGCGCGGAACTTGCCAACGGTCGCCATTTCCACGCAAGTGGCGCACGGCATTTGTCTTATCCACTGCCACGCCGGGTGGGGTCAGTCACCTAGTTTGCGAATGTCCGCGCGCCATTTGGCGGTGAAGATCGGGCCGGCTACTAACGGCGGTCCGAGACACCGAATTCATGGCTGATCATGTGCCGAGCCAGGGCGTGCAGGACCGAGGCTGCAGTGAACAGCCTCCGTGTTTCGTCTAGATCGTCGACATCGGATGGAGATTTCCGGCTCGCGTGTGCGGCCGCGCGGCGACACTCGTTGGTGAGATATTCCTGTGGCGTCATTGTCCCAACGGCTTCGCGGAATGCGGTAAAGTCCCGATCGGACTCGTGTGCCGCGTTGACGATCGGATAGGATTTGGTGATCCAGGCCTTCACCTTTGAACCGTCGTCATCTTGGCCGCCCTCGATGACCTTGTAGTAGCTAAGTACCGCATAGCTCGCGAGGCCGGCATGATCGGCGTTGCGCGCCTCGCGGTAATGACCAAGCGCCCTGAGGACCTTAGCGTCCGACGGGATCTGACGATTGAAGACCCAATGCTGCGCGGTCGAAGCGGGGAGGTCGGGCTTGGAAACGGCGACCGGCACGGGATTGCCCGACCAGCAATGCTGGGCGACGGCAAACTGATCGTCACACCAAGTCAGGAGGCTAAGGAAGCGGTTGATCACGGTCATCGCCGCTTCATCGGTCAGCCGGTTAGCCATGAGATCGATGTGCACCGACTGCATGTGGTCCTCTGTCTTCGGCATCAGTACCAGATAGTATCGATCGAAAGCGATGCGGGTCTCCTCCTTCGGCCAGGTTACCTGTGTGTCGATGCCCATATTCAGGAAGCGGGAATGGGGCTTGGCGCCAAGGCGCGCCGCGCGGGCGGCACGCGCCTCCTCAGCGGTGTATTCCGAGCCGTCACCGGCAGGACCGCCCATGCTCAGCATGGATTTGTCGACCTCACGGCGCAACGTCCTGAAAAACCGTTCGGTCAGCACCACATTGCGCGCGAGAGTGCTCCCGAAGGACTCGGGCCGGAATCCCACTTCGGCGCCGGGTTGCAGCAGCGAAACCGCCATCTTCGATACAAAATGCACGGCGCGTAGTGCTTTTTCGTTTACGTAGCGGAGGGTTGCGAAACCATTGTTGTTGGTACCGAACCCCGAGCCTGTGAGCGTCACGTCGATAACCCCGGCCGCCGAAGCCTCGTCGGCCAGAAGAAACTGGATCGCGTCGGACAAGGTCGGCGCAGCTCGGAAAGAAGCAGCCGGACCACCAACCGGCCGCAGCTTTTCAAATACGACGGCGGCGTGACCGGCCCAAGCGGGATGGACAGGTACAAGCCCGAAAACCGCTGCGGTGATCTCGCTCCGAGTTAAGTGCTGCGCTCGTTTCTCGCGACCACGCGGCAACCGCCCCCAGTCGCGCAGGTTCTCGAACCGCTCTTCCACATCACGCGGTGTATAGCGCTGGAAATCTCCGTCGGCAGTGAGACCTTGGAGTACATACTCAAGATTCTTGGCGAACATGACTCAGGACCGGAAAATCAGTGGAATCCGAAAGTGTAGAGGAAATGACAGCTTTCGGGGGGCTACGTATAGTTTAGATAAACTGATGACACAGTCGAATTGAGAGGCGCAGCCTGCGCCGCGCCTCCCTGTCTTGTCCGTCCGTTACAGCGCAGGCGGAATTTCCGCGAACCTCTGTCCCGACTTGATCTCAGAAATCCGGCCGGGGTTCACATCGTAATCGGCGGCGATCCGGTTCAAGAACTCACCCTGCCGGATGCGCTTCTTGATCAAGGGAACGTCGACGGCACGAATGGGATTAGAAGGACGACGGTTGCCGCGGAACGGCTTCTCGTTTCCAGCCATGGGAACATCCTTTCGTATGGCTGTCGCTCGAGCCGCTTGAAAGGAATGCCGAATAAGGCTAAGCACCTGATTGGGACATCCACTTGGTCTGAAGTGGCCCGAATTGCCACAGACCTCGCCCAATCTGAAACGGCCTGGAGTGCCAGCTCCGGGCCGTTCGTCTATGCGGACGATCAACCGACTTTATTTCGAGATTCGCTCTAGCTCGTCAAGTGGCTGTAGTGGACGGCCGAAAGTTTTCATCGGTCTCGCCGACAATCGCTTCTTCCCTGTCCTTATGTCGGCATATGTAGATGTCTTTATATTCCGCTGGATCTCGTTTCGAGAGCGAATGAGCGACTAACGTTCCGTTGTTTCGTCGGCCCATATAAAACGGGCCTTCATCGCATTGAGGTGAGTGTAAGGTAGCGCGCCGTGATGCTGGAGCGCGCCGACAATAATCCCGGGATGTAGACCGAACTCGTTGGCAAGTCGTGCGACAGATACTGCAGAACGGGGACGCTCCTCAAGCAATCGATCGAGACCAACGCGCCCGAAGAGCGTGTTATTTGCCCAAGCATCAGCTTCTATCTCTACGTCATCGGCTTCACCGGCTTTGTCATCGACAAAGCTGCGCCCCCGATGCAAGACAACGTGCGCCGCTTCATGAAAAAACGTCCACCAGAAGTGGTCGTTAGTTTTCATGCGTAATGACATCTGAATGATGGCCCGATTGCCATCCAGCCACCTGGCAGAGCCAAAAAGGCAGGTCTTGGAGAGCGGCTTTTCGAGAATTAAGGCCACACCGGCGGCTCGGCAGAGTGCCCTCATGCGCGGTTCGAATTGTTCCGGTGGTTCGGTGGTGAGGGAGCGAATCTCGCTTACGGCCTGATTGAACCGACGAACATCAAACTCTGGCAACCGCATCTCGCGCGCCTTGGCCTCTCCAATGAGGAGCCATGTCGCAATATGGTCTTCCGACGTCGCATAGGCGCGAGACTGACGGTGATGAACAGCCAGGGCGCCGACTTTCGCCTCATAGGCCGAAATGCGACCGATGCCAAAGAGCTTCAGAACTTCATCGAGCAAGACGCTAGAATCAGTAGTTGCCGGCAGAAGCTTGCGCTCCTTCAGCTCCCTAATAGGGAACCGCTTCAGCCAGTCCTTGGGATCGGCAACCGCCTCCTCATTGAGACGTGCCTGATGGATGTCCCACTTCGCCTGGAGACCGGCCCAAATATACGCTCTGACGCCGAGTACTCGCTCAAGCCTCAAAGCCGTCTCGGGCGTAACAGGGTTTTTTCCCGCAATGATGGTGCTGACCAGCTTAGGCGAAAGAGCGGAGAGACGAGCAAAATCAGCCTGAGAAAGTCCCCGACTTTCCAAATGTTCTTCCAGGTGCTCGCCGGGATGGACGGCCCAATTAGGGGACCAGCCACGCTCGACGTCTGCTGCAACGGCCATCTCAATTCTCCCGCACTCACGTGCCGCGTGTTATTCTTCGTGGTAGTCCACAACCTCGATCAGATGAATCACGGTCACCTTACTCAGGTCCAGTTCGCCTGATGCCAAAGTTGGCAGCGGGTCATGATCAGGCCTGAACACCAAACGCCAATTTGCCTTCAGGGTGACGGCGTACTGACCTTTGCGACTGCCATGCTTTAACGGATGACAATGCACCGGCGTTCCCGTTGGAACGTCGCCAAGATGCAATGCCTCAGCCAACACGGCGAGCCTCAATCGCAGAGGCTTCGCTCGCTGACCGTAGGCTCTCTCCATCGTCTTGACATCTGACAGCTCCCTCCGGAGACGGGCCGACCGATACGTGAACTCCAACTGCGTCTCCGTTACCTGTCAGGTAATGCGCAGAGAATCATTACGCAACAGGTAATAAGGACGCATGCTTTGCGGATTGGCGCAACCAACCCTCAAAGCACCATCATCTCCGGCGTCCAGTCGTCGCTCTCATAGATGCTCGCTCCGCCCCCCGCTGACGCCCGCGCAACCGCCATCGCCGCGGCAACCGCCCCGTCGATCCGGTCCCGGCTCTTGCCCTTGTGGAACACGCGGTTGCCGGCGCTGTCGGTGTGGACGGCGATGTTGTCGAAGCACCAGCGCAGCACCGGGTGCCCGCCATGCGCGAGCTGCCGTCCGACAATGGCGCGCTCCAGCTCCTTGATCGCCGGTGCCATGGTCACCCAGCCCTGCCGCATCTCGACCGCAGGCAGCCCATCCTCGAGGAGGTTGTTCAGCATGTTGCGGGCGAGGTGCGGATCGAAGGCGATCTCCTGCACCGCGAAGCGGTCGCACAGATCGCGGATGGTGTCTTCGACGGTGCGGAAGTCGACCACGTTGCCGGGCGTGGGGATGATATGGCCTTCCTCGGCCCAGGACGGATAGGGCACGCCGTCCCGATCGGCACGCAGGCGCAGATTGTCTTCCGGGCAGAAGAACCAGGGATGGACGAAATAGCCGCCCGCCTCGGTGCGCCAGGCGGCGACGACGGCGGTGAGGTCGTGATTGGAGGAGAGGTCGACGCCAAGCCAGCAGGGCTCGCCCTGTAGCGCCTCGAGGTCGACCGGATCGGCGCCGGCGTCGTAGACGTCCATGTCGACGAAGGGATCGGCCGAGTGGTCGAGCCAGATATTGAGGTTGAGCTGGCGGAAGGCCTCGCGGTCGCCGATCCGGCGCTGTCCCTCGCGGGCGAGCTGGCGAAGGCCCTCTAGGTCGGGATAGCCATGCTGGAGGCCCGGGTTCACCCGGTGCCAGACAGCCTCGTCCGTCCAGTCGCAGTCGCGCTCGGCCTCGAACAGGATCGGCAGTATCGAGGGGTCATCCACCTCGCCGCGCGCCACGCGACGGGCATCCTCGACGATATCCCACGCGATGTTCTCCTGCCCCCGGCCGGCCGTGGTGGCGACGACGAGGAGCGAGCCCCGGGTCTTCACGAGAGCCGAGCGCAGGACATCCCATAGGTCGCGCTTGGGCCAGGCGTGCAGCTCGTCCGCCAGCACAAAGCCCGGCGTCTGGCCGTGCTGCCCGCCGGCGTCGCTGGACAGGGCGCGGTACCGCGTACGATCCCGCCGCAATGTCAGGCGGTGTTTGTGGTCGACGATGTCGATAGCTCCCGCCGCGCTGGGGAGGCTTTGCACAATGCCAACGGCTTCGTCGAAAGCGATACGCGCCTGATAGCGGTCGGCGGCGGCGGAGACGACCTCACCACCGGGCACCCGCTCCGGGCCGATCGTGTGCAGCAGGGCGAGCGCCGCCGCGAGCGAGGTCTTACGGTTGCCGCGCGGCAGCAGCAGGATCACGGTCTTGACGATCCGGGTGCCGTCCTCGTGGCGGGGCCCATAGATCGCCCGCACGATCCGCTCCTGCCACGGGTCGAGCTGGAACGGCCGGCCGGGCAAGGTGGATTTCGGATGACGCAGCATGCGCAGCCAGCGCACCGCGCGCTCACCACGCCCCAACGGATCGGCGATTTCGCTGCCGTCGAAGATCCAGCCGGGATAGGTCGAGCGCGCCATCAGCCGAAGTCCATGTCGAACAGGCCCGGCCCGTGGTCGCCCCCGCCCTCCGAGCGCACGGACGGGCGCGAGCGGCTGACCGGGGTCAGGCCCAGCTCGCCGGCGAGGAGGCGCGCCTGCGTCATCGCATCCGAGCTGATCGCGACCGCCGGGTGCTTCTTCGGCCCGGTCTTGGTCGTGACGATCATGCCGTCGCGGGCGATGATGCGCTCGGCCTCGGCCGCCCTCCCCACGGCGACGCAGTAGTTCGCGAGGCTGGCGATGTCGGTCACGGTGAGGGTGCGGCGCTCCTCGATCAGGATCGGCGCCACCCGGTTCCATTCGTCGCGGGCATCGCTCGACAGCCATTCGGGCGGGTCGAGCGGCTCGCGCACGGGCGAGGAGCCGGAGACGATGGCGAAGGGCTTGGCGCCGCGCATGGGGATCAGAACTCCCATTTCCGGTAGGGTCCGATGAGGTCGTGGAAGCCGAAGGGCACCTCCGTCACCTCGCCCTGTCCGGCATAGGTCGCTTCCCGGTTCTCATAGAGATGCCCGGCGAGCAGCTTCATCGCCTCGATCAGATCCGCCGGCACGCCGTCCGCGAAGTCCTCGAGCGGCCCGCACCAGGCCTCGACATGACGGCGCGCCGCCTCCAGCTTTCCGCCGAGCAGCGTGTCGTCATCATCAAAGTCGATCCGCAGATCGGCCTTGAGGTCGGCAAGCGGGAGGATGTCGCTTGTGTTCATGAGCGCTTCTCCTGCGCCTGCTTGGCCCGGCTGTGGCAGCTGGTGCAGAGCGGCTGCCAGTTGGAGCGCGACCAGAACAGCTTGCGGTCGCCGCGATGGGGAATGACGTGATCGACCACCTTGGACGGGGCGCCGCAGCGCCGGCAGGTCGGGTGCGCGGCGAGATAGGCGGCGCGCTCCTTGTCCCATTTGCCGTCATAGCCGCGCTCGCGGGCGGTCGGGCGGTTCGCCTCCGCCCGGGCCTTGCGCTCGGCCGCGCGCCGGCCCTCGCAGGCGCATTGCCTGCCCGAGGCGACCTTGTAGCCGCATCCGCAAATGCGAGGAGCCCGAACAGGCATGTCACGTCCTTTCAGAAAAGCGGGAGGCGGTCGCTCGCCCGCCTCCCATGAGCCCTTTGCCGCGCAGGAGAGCACGGCCGGTGCTCGCGACCTTCCCCGCCTTGCCTCCCAAGAAATCCCGCGCGAGCTGGGATGGGCGCCGGAGAGGCGGGGTTCCCGTTGTTGGACAGGCCGCTACGTGCCCGCAATGAGTGGCGCCCCTAGGGGGATCAGCTCACCGGCCGCTCGCGGGCGTGGCCCTTGATGGCCACGGCGCCGAGCGCGATGGAGGTGCCGCCGGCCTTGGTCACGGCGAGGCGGGCGAAGGGCTTGAAGCCGATATAGCCGAGCTTGTAGCTCGACGCCTCCGCCAGCGTCGCCGGCACGCTGCCGAGCACGGCGGAGGCGTCGGCATCGGTGAAGGCGAGGCCGTCCTCGCTCTCCTGCACCTTCACGCCGAAGTCGCCATCCTCGACGATGGCGCCGGTATTGATGGCGAAGGCGAGGCTGTCGAAGCCCTTGAGCGGGATGGCGAGGCCATCGGCGGCCGCCGCCTGCACCGCTGGCGCCAGGGCGAGGACGACGCCGATATTCGAGACCAGATCACGCATGTGATGTTCCTCGTATTGCTGGAAGGGGAGCGGCGGCGTCAGGCCGTCGCCATCTTGAGCTTGGCAAGCGCCCGCGCCTGCACCACGGCGCCGCCGGTGCGGCGCGTCGCGTGGATGCGCGTCATGCCGTTGGTGGCGAGCAGGTACGGATTGACGAGGATGGACAGCGCCAGCCGGTCGACGATGCGGTAGCCGGTGGCGAAGTCGCCGAACGGGATCGGATAGGCGTTCGCCTCCGCGTCCGGCATGTCGACCGCCTCCACCACCGGACGGCCGAGGATCATCTCCGGCTGGCCGGCCTGATAGGAGGGCTGCCACAGATAGTTGCCCTGGCCGTCCTTCAGCGTGCGCAGCGTCGCCAGCGTGCCGCCATTCATCAGCCAGGAGCCGCGGGCGCGGTAGGCGGCCGGCAGCGAGTACATGAGCGCGATCAGCTGATCGGCCGAGAGCTGCGTCGCGTGGCCGTTCAGCGTCTCGCCGATGCCGGTGGCGGTGAGCAGGCCCTCGGGCTCCAGCACGCCATTGCCGGCGACGAAGGCGAGCCCCTCTTTCTGGCCGAAGTCCTCGGCCAGCGCCAGCCGCACCTCGGCCTCGGCGGTGCCGCCGGAATCGGCGAGGAGCTGGTTGGAGGCGTCGACGAAGGTGTTCACCTCGCGGATCGGGATCTCGACCTGGCCGAAGCTGGGCTCGCTGCCCTCCTGCGCCTGCGTCTCGCCCTTCCACTTGGCATTGGTGATGCCGGTGCGCTTGGGATAGCTCACCGCCGGCGCCGTGGTGGTGCGCACCGTGGCGAGGGTGCGGATCGGCGAGAACTCGGTCAGGTCGCGGATGAACTCACCCGACATCTCGGTCGGCGCCAGATAGCCGCCCTGCGTGTCGCTGGAGACGGTGAGCGCCTTCAGCTCGGCCTCGGGCGCCTGATTGCCGTGGCGCAGATAGGCGGCGAAGGCCTTCTGCTCGATCGAGGGCTCGCCCTTGGTGTCGGTGCCGGCCGGACGGTTCATCTTCGCCTCGAGCTTGTCGAGCCGCTCGGTGAGCTTGGAGGCGCCCGGATCGTCCTTCTTCTCGTCCGGCTTGCCGCCCTTGGTCTCCAGCGCCGTGAGACGCTCGCCGAGCGCCTTCTGGCCCTCGGTCACGGTCTTGGTCAGGTCGGCGAGGGCCGTCTCGACGGCGGCGTTCGGGTCGTCATTGTCGCCCTTCAGCTCCAGGGCGGTCGGCATGTAGTGCTTCATGGTCAGGTTTCCTTGATGGCCGCGACGGCCTGGTTGAGGGCCGCCGCGAGCCGCAGCGCGGAGACGGCGGATTTGGCGCTCGTCACGCGGGCGCCGGGATGCATGGGGAGCGTCACGAGGGAGACCTCGAACAGCTCCAGCGACTTGATGGTGCGCCCGCCGCCGGCCCGGGCCTTCGCGTTGCGGCTGGCGAAGCCGATGGAGAGGCCGCGCACGGCACCGGCCCGCACCAGCGCGCGGACCTCGCGGGCGCGCGGCAGGTCATCGACCAGCAGCCGCCCGGTGAGGTGCAGGCCGTCCGCCTTCTCGGTGGCGCTGTCCCATGTGCCGATGGGGTCGTTCTGGTCGTGCCCGAAGAGCATCGGCAGCGGCAGCCTGGCCGACTTGAAGGCGCCCGGCTCGATCACGTCGCCGACGCGGTCCGGCACGCCGAACTTCCACGCCAGGCCGGAGATAGCGCCGGCGTCATCGGCGAGGATCTTGGTTTCGATGAAGGCGCGTTCCATCAGGCGGCATCCTCCGCATGGGAGCCGCCGCCGGGCTGGCTCGAGCCGGTATTGGGATTGGCGTATTCCTCGCCGCCCGCGCGCGGGGGCAGGTCGAGCCAGTCGCGGCCCTCATTGGGGTTCAGCACCCGCGAGGCGATCAGCGACGAGATGGCCGTGGCACGCTCGGTGAGGCTGGCGCGGGTGAGGTCGTCGCGGTCGAACACCACGCGATACTCGGCGCGCTCCTCCGGGGCGAACAGCGCCCGGCGCAGCGCGCCCTCGAACGCCCGCAGCCACGGCTCCAGCGAGTAGGTCAGGAACTCCTTGCCCATCTGCTCGGAGTTGGACCAGGTCGCGCGGTCGAGCTCGTAGAGCATGGAGGGCGGCACCCGGAAGGCGCGGGCGATCTCGACGATCTGGAAGGTGCGCAGCTCGAGGAACTGGGCATCGGTCGAGGCCAGCGTGAGCTGCGAATACTCGGCGCCGCCCTCGACAATCGCGGTGCCGCCGGATTTGCCCCCGCCATGGGCGAGCTGCCAGGCCTCGCGGATGCGCTTGAGCGCCTCCGGCGTGGTGCGCTCCTTCAGCGACAGCACACCCGAGGGGCGGGCGCCGTCCTTGAACAGCCGCCCGGCATGGCTCTCCATCACCTTCGCCGTGCCGATCGCGTCCGCCGCCAGCGACAGCGGGCAGCGGGAGAACGGGGCACGAAGGTGCACCACGTCATCGGCCGGGACCGGGACATTGTTGATGCGGTAGCTCGGCTCGAGCCGGCCATCGCCGGAATAGTCGACGGTGAAGTTCGCGGGCTCGTAGCGCACCAGCTCGACCAGGCGCCCGTCCACCTTGTTCGCCAGCGCCAGCGCGCCCTTGTCGCTCACCTGCGCGGCGGCGACCATGTCGCGCAGGAAGCCGAACCAGTCGGACCAGTCGTTGGGCTGCTCGGCCAGGCGCTTCGCCACCGGGTGCTCGTTTGCCTCGACGTCCGCGCCGTTGAGGCGGCGCATGACCTTCAGGTCGAGGCACGCCGTCGCCTCGGCGATGAGGCGGATCGCCGACTGCACCGCCGGCACGCTCAGGGCCTGCGCCGTGCCGACCGCCAGCCCGGAGGGCGCCGCGCCGAACAGCTCCATGAGCTGCGCATCAGGCGCCGCGAGGCTCTTGCCCTCCATCCCCAGCCAGCTTTTCACCGTCGCGAACACCGTCCGAAAACTCCCAATCCCGATTAACCCACTGATCAAAAAGCCTGTTTCGCCTCACTCTCGCGCGAACCTACCCCCGCCGGTCCCTTCGGCCGGGCAAAAGTCGGCGACCACCCCCGGGGGCTGGTGCCGCGAGGTGCTCAGGTCGACTGCATGGTGAAGTGCTGGCTCATCGATGATTTTATGCGCCGCCGCTCGCGCCAGCTCCAGACGGCCACTAGCGCCAACTTCTGCCAATTGACGCCACGGCTGCACCCCTCTCTTCCCGCAGGCCAGCGACAGCACTGCCGGGATCACGGCTCGAAGGGGAAGAAGACCCTTTGATGGGGTCTGTTCTTCTCCCTGTGTTCTTCGTGGGGTTCACCATTTTGGGTGAGTGCGTCGACGTTTTGGACCCTATCGGCCTGTGCGCCGCAGGACCGCGCTTGAGCCACGCCAGCCACTCAGCCGAGACGATCACCACGATGTTGGTCAGGTTCTTCCTGCCGCGCTGGGGGCGCCCGGTGACCTTGATCAGGCCGAGCCTGCGGGCCTCATGCACCGCGTTCTGCACCGTGGTGCGGCCACAGCCGGCCAGAGCGGCGATCCTGTCGATCGGCAGGTCGCACTGCCCATGGTGCTTCACCTCCCCGGCGATGATCGTCAGGGCGGCGCGCTGGCCCTCGGTGAAGGCCCGGCGGATGGCGGCCGGCATGTTGCCCGCGCCGCCGAGGTCACGCCGACGATCACGCGCCGCCTGCCGATCGGGAGAGCACGGACGCCGGCGCGGCTTGAACCGGCTCAGCAGCCGGGCGCTCGGCAACGGCGTGCCGACCGCAGACGCGCGCTTGCCACGCTGCTCCTGCGCCAGATCGGCCAGCGACTGCGCCTCGTCATCGGAGAGCCGACCCTCGCCATGAGACTGCCAGACGAGCCGCATGACATCGTCGACCGCGCGCATATCCTTCGCGAGGTTCAGCGACCGCTGAAACCTGCTGCAAGCCGGGGAGGGGGCGCTCATTTGCTGTCCCCGGTGCTGAGGCTGGCCGCGGCCGCCTTCAGCGTACGAAAGCGACCAACGACGGAGCCCGCCAGGTCAATCGCTTCGTATTCGCCCCGGCCGATCTCCCGAACGCTACCGATGCGCGAGAGCCCGTCATAAGCGGCGCAGTTGAGGAGCGGCCGATCGAGGGTAGAAGACGCGCCACGCGCCTTAGATTTGATGTTCTTCCGCCGGGTTTCCATGCTATCCACTCCGGGATAGCGATGGGGAACGTAGGAACTATTGGCTCAACGGCGGCTGTGGGCTTCCCAAGCTGCATACGAGGGTTCGATTCCCTTCGCCCGCTCCAGCTTTCCAAGATTGTACGTCTGCCGTGCCGCCGCGGGACTCTGCGTGGTGGCGGCTTCATTCCGTCGTCGGTGTACAGGTGCCTGCCGTCCCGACCACTCCCGTTCGGTCCGTCCGTCCGTTCGGACCTTTCGCGTTCTCCAGACCGCTCCCTCGGCGCCACTCGGGCCCTGCCGCCGCTACCTAATCCTTCTTCGCCGATCCTTCGCCGGAGGGCTCCTCCTCCTCGGACAGGCCCTCCAGGCGGCGTTCCAGCGGGTGGAGGACGGCCAGGAGCAGCAGCGTGATGAGCAGCGCACCGACGATGAGGTGCCAGCTCGCGAGCGCGCAGGCGACGCCGAGTGCGGCGGTCACCCACACCGTCGCCGCCGTGGTGAGGCCGTGCACCTCGAGCTGGCGGCGGTTGCGCAGCACCACGCCGGCGCCGAGGAAGCCGATGCCCGTCATCACCCCCTGGATGATGCCCTGCACCACGCGGCTGGTGGCGTCGGGATGGCCGGCGATGCCGTCGACGCGCATCGCGGTGAGCGAGATCAGCGCCGCGCCCATGCACACCAGCCCCAGCGTGCGCATGCCGGTCGGCTTGCCGCGCAGGTCGCGATTGACGCCGATCATCATGCCGCAGGCCGCCGCCACGAGCAGGCGCAGCAGATGCTCGATGTCGCGCGGGGTAATGATGTCCACCTTGAATTCCTTGCTGCCTGTCGTCCTATCCTGCCCGTTCGCGGCGCGCGCGTCTGCCGGCTTTCGCCGGGCTCATGCGCCCTCCGGCAGTGCGGCCGCGGCTTTGTGGAAGCCGGCCCAGGGGTCGCGCGCGGGAGCCACCGAGATGGCGTCGAGCCGGGCGGGAGCGTTGGCGAGGGTGAACTGCGCCGCGCCGTCGAGCGCGTCGAGCTCGTCCCACGCCACCGGCATGGCGACCGGCGCGCCCGGGCGGGCGCGGGTGCCATAGGCGACGATGGCGGTGGCGCCGCGCGCATTGCGCAGATAGTCGACGAAGATGTGCCCGCCGCGCCGGGCCTTGGCGGCGGCGGCGATGTAGAGGCCGGGGCTGTCGGCCTCCATCGCCTCGGCGACGGCGTGCGCGAAACGTTTTGCCGCTTCCCAACCCACGCCGGCGGCGAGCGGGACAACGATGTGGAAACCCTTGCCGCCGGAGGTCTTCACGAAGGCCGACAGGCCGGCCTGCTCCAGCCGCGCGCGGACCTCGCGGGCGCCCTCGACCACCGCCGGCCAGGCGACGTCCTCGCCCGGGTCGAGGTCGAACACCAGCATGTCAGGATGCTCGCGGTCGGCGAGCGGCGCGCCCCAGGGATGGATCTCCAGCGCGCCGGCCTGCACCAGCGCCATCAGCCCGTCGACATCGTCGATCGAGAGGATCTCCTCGCCGTCCCGGTCCTTCGTCACCCGCACGGCCCGATGCATGCCGGCCCAGGCGTGCTTCTGGAAGAAACGCGGTCCCTCTATGCCGTCCGGGCAGCGCACCAGCGCCAGCGGGCGGGCGAGGAGGAAGGGGGCGATGAAGGGCCAGACGCGGGCGTAATAGTCCGCGAGGTCCTGCTTGGTGATGCCCTCGCGCGGCCAGTAGACACGGTCGGGATGGGAGAGCGCGACCGTACTCGCGGACGCGAGGCTGGGCCGCGCAGTTTGAGGCGGCTGGGGGCGATGTTCGGCCATGGTCGACCTTCCGGGCCGGGCGGCTGCATCGGGCCGGTGCGCGGGACGCGCCGAGCGGGCAGCATGGCGCGGATCGGCCGGGCGCGTCCAGTGGCGAGCGGGGGGAGCGGCCGTGGTCGTCGTGGCCCTGTCAGCGGGTCCTGGGCGGGAGCGGATCGGAGGTGTCGTCCTCGACCTCGGCCTCGGGCCGGTCGGTGCCCTGCGCGGTCTCCTCGTGCCAGCGGCCGGCGCTGTCCTGGTAGAGGATCGGGCGGGTCTCGCCCGAGAGCGACTGGCGGGCCGCCGCCTCGCGCGCGGCGTCGAGCGCGCCCTGATGGGTGGGGTGCGTCTCGGAGAAGACGTCGCCGAGCTTGTAGGCCCAGCCGCCATTATGCTGGACGATCTCGTAGCGGATATGGGTCATCTCGGTCCTCCTGTGCCCAGAACGCCCGGCCGCGCGGGGCGGTTCCGGCCGGGGACGCGCGCGTGCCAAACGCCGCGTGAGCCGTCCCGGCTGAAAGGGTGCATGGGCGCGGGACGATCTCAAGCGAGCGCACGCATTCGTGTGCGCGGGGCATGCTGGCAGGCGCGCGGCCGGCGGGCTTTTCGGCCCGCACGGCGTCGTGTCGCGTGGGGCCTGGGAGGCGGGAAGCCCAGTGGCGCGGGGTCAGCCGCGGGTGAGCTTGGCGACCAGCGCGTCGACGGCCATCTCGTAGCCTTCCGGGCCGAGACCGATGATGCAGCCCGTGACCACGCTCGACAGCGGCGAGTGGTGGCGGAAGCCCTCGCGCTTGAACACGTTGCTCACATGCACCTGCACCGCCGGCAGGGCGACGGCGGACAGCGCGTCGAGGATGCCGATCGAGTGGTAGGACAGGCTGCCGGCATTGATGACGAGCCCGTCGGCCTCGGTGCGCGCGGCCTGGATCCAGTCGATCAGCGCGCCCTCATGGTTGGACTGGCGGAAGTCGAGGCTGGCGCCGAGACTTTCCGCCCGGGCGCGGCAGCGCTCCGCGATGTCCTCGATGGTGAGGTTGCCATAGGGCCCGTTGGGGTCGAGGCCGTAGAGATTGGTGTTGGGCCCGTTGAGGACGAGAATGCGGACGCTCATGCGCGAGGGGTTCCGGTACTGGCGGGATCAGGCGACGTGTTCGCGCGGGCGCGTGGCGGCCATGGAGGGACGCTCGTCGAAGGCGGCGAACCATGCGGCGGCGGCCGGGCGGCCCTGCCGCCAGTCGAGATCGGCATAGCGGAAGTCGAGATAGCCGAGCGCGCAGCCGATCGCGATCGCCCCGATGGTGGGCGGCGCGTCCAGATCGGCGGAGAGGGCGGGCGCAAGCTTCTCGATCTCCTCGAGCGCGCCCGCGACCTTGGCGAGCTGGGCGTCGGTCCAGCCCTGCCAGCGCTTGTCCTCCGGGCGCAGCAGCCGCTCGTAGCGATTGGCGATGGCGGCGTCGAGCAGCCCGTCTGCGAGCGCCTGCCGGGTCAGCGCGGCCCAGCGCGCCGGGCCGGCGGGCGGGAAGATCGTCGCATCGCCGGCGGCGGCGGCGAGATATTCGCAGATCACCGGGCTGTCGTAGAGCGTCGAGCCGTCGTCGAGGATCAGCGCCGGGATCTTTCCCAGAGGGTTGTGGCCGACCAGCGCCGGATCGCGCTGCAGCGGGCTCGCGCCGTTGAAGGCGATCTCGATCCGGCCGGCGAGGCCGGTCTCGTGCGCGACGGCCATCACCTTGCGCACGAAGGGGGAGGTGGGGGCGTGGATCAGCTTCATGGCGTCTGGTCCTGTGCGCCGATGGCCCTGAGCCCCGCCCGGGCGACCTCGACATCCTGCTCGCCGGTGCCCGAGCCGACGCCGATGCCGCCGAGGCACTGGCCGTCGACGATGATCGGCAGGCCGCCGACGAGGTTGGTGAGGCGCTGGCCGGCGGCGTGCTGGAGGTTGGGCGCGTCGACCGGGTTGAGGCGCCCGCTCGGCTGGCGGTGCGAGGCGGCGGTGATCGCCTTGGAGAGCGAGGTCTCGCGCGAGAGCAGCCGGGCGCCGTCCATCCGCACGAAGGCGACGAGGTTGCCGCCCTCGTCGACGATGTTGATGTTCTGCGGCACGCCGAGCTCGTTCGCCTTGGCGAGCGCGGCGGCGAGCATCGTCAGCGCGCCTTCGTGGGTCAGCTTGAGGGCGGGGCGGGTCGGGGCCGCCGCGGGCATTTCGGGCATCGTCACCTCATTCATCGCCGGGAACGCCGTAGGACGGCGCGGTGGAGGGGTCGAGGGCGCGGGTCACATAGGCGTCCATCTGCGGCACCCAGAGCTGCCACAGCGCCTCGAGCTCGGCCATCACGTCGCCCTCGGACCAGTCGATGCGCAGATCCGCGACCGGCCACGCCACCTTGTCGACCAGCAGCATGCCGACCGAATGCACCGGGCCTTCCTCGCCGCCGGCGGCCACCGCCGCCTTCATCGCCGCCACGAGACGGTCGCCCAGATGCGCCTCGGGCATCGCGGCGAAGCTGTCGACCATGGCCTGCGGCACCTTGTCGGAGGCGAGCAGATTGCCCGCCGCCGCCACGTCCGGCCCCCGCGCGATGGCGTAGGTGCCGAGCGTCTTGGTGCCGGAATGGCCGGCGGAGCGCCCGAGCGTGTCGAGCACCACCACCTGCCGGTAGTCGAAGAACGGGGCCTCGGCTTTGAAGCGCGCCATCACCTCGTCGGGGGAGAGCCCCCCGGCGAGCAGGTCGAGCCCCTTGGGGCCGAGGGTCGGGTCGGTGATGTTCTGCGTGGCCACCACGCCCACGCCGGCGCGCGCATGGGCGCAGCGCGCCGCGACCGCCGGCGAGGAGGACGAGACCGCGATGCCGAACATGCCGGTGCGCGCGCAGCGCGCGGAGATGGAGAAGGTCACGCCGTGCCTCCCGCTCAGGCTGCGTCGGGGATGACCGCGGTCACCTCGATCTCGACCAGCCATTCCGGCCGCGCGAGCGCGGGCACGACGAGGCCGGTAGAGCAGGGGAACACGCCCTTCATCCACTTGCCCATCTCCTGATAGACCGCCTCGCGGTAGCGGATGTCGGTGACGTAGACGACGATGCGGCAGATGTGGCTCATCTCGCTGCCGGCTTCCTCCAGCAGCATCTTCACGTTCTGCATCGCCTTCTCGGTCTGCTTGCCGGCGTCGCCGACATGCACGCTCTCGCGGCTATCGAGGTCCTGGGCGACCTGGCCGCGCAGGAACACCATGGTCCCCTTGGCGACCACGCCCTGGGAGAGGTCGTTGTCGAGCTTCTGCTCGGGATAGGTTTCCTTGGTGTTGAAGGGACGCAGACGCTTGTGCACGACCATGGAAGGAGCCTCGTTGGGGGTCAGAAGAGCGGTTCGGAAGGGTTGTCGCCGAGGGCACGCGCGAGGGCGCGCATCAGCCGCTCGGCGCGGGCGAGCTCGTCGAGCCCGACCCATTCGTCGGCCTTGTGGGCACGGGCGATGTCGCCGGGCCCGCAGACCAGGGTAGGGATGCCGGCCTCGAAATAGAGCCCCGCCTCGGTGCCGAAGGCAAGCGTGACCGGCGCCTCGTTGGAGCCGGCGAGGCGGGCGAGCCGCGCGGCGGCGGGAAGGTCGGCCGGGGTGTCGAGGCCGGGATAGGCGCTGATCGGCTCGACCGCGATGCCGGCCTCGGGCGCCTGCGCCTTCAGTTCGGCGTCGACCCGCGCGACCAGCGCGTCGATCTGCGCCCGGATGACGCCGGCATCGGCGCCGGGCACGGTGCGCACCTCATATTCCAGCACCGCGCGGTCCGGCACCAGATTGAGCGCGCCGCCGCCGTGCAGCGAGCCGACATGGACGGTGGTGAAGGGCGGGTCGAACGCGTCGTCGAGGGTCTGCGCGAGGCTGGCGCCGATCGCCTCCAGCCCGCAGGCGATGCGCGCCGCCGCCGCCACGGCATTGGCCGCGCGGTGGGGCAGGGCGGAATGCCCGCCGCGGCCGGTGACGACGAGGCGGTTGGCGAACTTGCCCTTGTGGGCATGCGCCACCTTGAGCGAGGTCGGCTCGCCGACGATGCACAGCGCCGGCGGCACGGGCAGGGCGGCGGTGGCGGCGACGAGGTCGGGCGCGCCGGCGCAGCCCACCTCCTCGTCATAGGAGAAGCACAGATGCACCGGGCGCGCGCTCGCCTGCGCCACGAAGTCCGGCACCGCCGCCAGCACCACGGCGAGGAAGCCCTTCATGTCGGTGGAGCCGCGCCCGTAGAGCCGCCCGTCCCGGATGGTGGCGGCGAAGGGCGGGCTCGACCAGTCCTGCCCCTCGACCGGCACCACGTCGGTATGGGCGGAAAGCGCGAGCCCGGGCCGGTCGGCCGGGCCGATGGTGGCGAGGAGCGAGGCCTTGTCGCCGGCCGCGTTCGGGATCAGCCGGCTTTCGACGCCACGCGTGCGCAGATAGTCGGCGATGAAGGTGACGATCGGCAGGTTGGAGCGCGCGCTCACCGACTCGAAGCCGATGAGCGCGGAAAGAAGCTCGACGAGCCCGGCGGAGGGCCCGTCCTGCGCGCCTTCCGCCGGGCTCTTCGCGTCCGGGCTCTTCGCGCCGTCGGGCGCGCACGCCGTATCGCTCATGCCTCAGGCTGCCTGCAGCTTGTGATAGCCCCGGTTGGAATAGACGAGCGGCTTCCTCTCGGTCGATTCCAGCGCCATCACCTCGCCGGCGATGATGTGGTGGGTGCCGAACTCGAACACGCCGGCGATCCGGCAGTCGAAGCGGCACAGGGCGCCGCGCAGGATCGGCGAGCCGGTGTGGAGCCGGTCCCATTCCGCGACCTTGAAGCGGTCCTCGCGCAGCTCCGGGATCAGGCCGGCGAAGCTGTCCGCCACCCGGTGCTGGTCGTGGGCGAGGATGTTGGCCGCGAACACGCCGTTGCCGAGCAGTGTCGGGAGCATGCGGCTGCCCTTGTTGAGGCAGAACAGCACCGAGGGCGGCTCCATGGAGAGCGAGCACAGCGAGGACACCGTCACGCCGCCGCGCCCGGTCTCGCCGTCGGTGGTGATGACGGTGACGCCGGAGGCCGTGCGGCCCATGGCCTCGCGGAACTGGGCGATGTCGATCTGGCTCATTTTCCGGTTCCCATCACCTTGTCCGACAGGCCCGCCGCCTTGCGCACGAAGTCGAGCGGACCGGAGAAGTCGAACGAGTTGTAGACGGCGTTGAGGTGGTTGAAGTGCGGCGCCTGGGCGAACTGCACGAAGGTCAGCCGGTGGCCGGCATAGTCCGAGTTGAGCAGGTCGCGGGCGAAGGCCAGCAGCTTGCGGCGGTCCTCCGCCTCCCACTGCTTGTTCAGCGTGTAGAACTTCTGCAGCCACTCGCCCGAGCCGGTGTTGTGGAACGAGGAGGCGTTGGGGGTGACGCAGATCTGGCCGCCGCACAGCTCGCGGGCGATGTGCATCATCGCCGGCAGGTTGGCGCAGGCGTGCACCCGCCCGGCATAGAGCAGCGACTGGTTCGGCATCAGCAGGCCGCCGGGGCTGGTCTGCGCGGTGGCGATGGCGGCGGTGAGATGGGCGTTGATGCCCTCGCGGTAGCACACCAGGTCGGCGAGCTTCTCGCGCACCGCCTGCAGCTTGTCGAGGCCGGTCTGCCTGGCGTTCCACATCGCCGCGCCGATCATCATGTCGGCGACGTAGAGCAGGCGGTGGACATAGGGGAACGCCGAGTAGCGGTGCAGCGTCGCGCGGATGTACTGGGCCGCCTTGGTGTGGCGGTAGAAGAACACGTTCTCCCAGGGGATCAGCACGTTGTCGAAGATGACGAGGGATTCGACCTCGTCGAACTTGTTGGCCAGCGGGTAGTCCTGCGGGTCGGTACGGCCGGCGAAGGACGAGCGGCAGATCTGCTTCACGCCCGGCGCGCCCATGTCGATGATGCCGCCGACCGCGTAGTCGGACAGCGTCTCGTTGGTCCACGCGCCGACGGTCGGCTTCAGGAACGCCTGGTCGGCATAGGCGGCGGCGGTCTCGTACTTGGCGCCGCGGATGACGATGCCCGCGTCGGTCTCCTTGACGACATGGACCATCATGTCGGGATCCTGATCCTGGGGCGGAAGGGAGCGGTCGCCCTTGGGATCGGTGTTCGCCGAGATGTGGAAGATGTCGTTGTCGAAGATGTTCTGGACGTGCCGATCGACATTGTCGGCGAAGCGGGGGTCGAACTCCGCCAGAACGTCACGTCCGTCGATGAGAGACCAGACTTCGCCGATCGTCTCGTCACCGACGCGGGTCACGACGCCGCCGATGTCCTTCATCACCGTGTCGACCGCCTCGACCTTGTCGGTCCAGTCCTTGGTCTCGCGGGGCGGCTTGTAGAAAATGGTGTTGCGCTTGTTGTCCTCGACGTAGGTCAGGCGGTCCTGATACTGCGCCTCGTGCGCCATGTCGTACATGCGGGCCCGGACATCGACGATCGGCTTGAAGGCCGGGTGGCTGGTGACATCCTTCACCCGCTCGCCGTCAATCCAGACTTCGCGACCGTCCTGAAGCCCCTCGCGATACTGCTCGCCTGTACGGATCATTGCTGCTTCCTTTTTCCTGCGAGGAAATATTGCGCCGGCCCGATGGATCGGTAAAATATTTTCGATTGGGTTTTGGGATCGAAAATTCCGATGAACGTTTCTCTCCGCGCGCTGCGCTACGTGGTTGCCACCGCTGATTTCGGCAATCTGACCGAAGCGGCGAAGCATCTGAACGTCTCGCAGCCTTCGATTTCGGCGGCGATCGCGCAGTTCGAGGCGGATTGCGGCGTGCAGGTGTTCGTACGCCACCATGCAAAGGGCGTGACCACCACCATCGCCGGCACCCGCATCGTCAACGAGGCGCGGCTGCTGCTGAACCATGCGCGCGATTTCGGCCAGAACGCGCGCGCCATGTCCGACGAGGTGCGCGGCGAGATCGCGGTGGGCTGCTTCTGGACCATCGCCACCCATTTCATGCCGAGCCTGCTCTCCGCCTTCGCCGAAAGCCATCCCGGCATCACGGTGAGCCTCGACGAGGGCGACCAGCAGCAGATTCTCGAGGGCATCATCTCCGGGCGCACCGAGCTGGCGCTGTCCTACGAGTTCGCCCGCCCCGACGAGGTGGTGGCCGAGCCGCTGGCCGAGCTGCCGCCCTATGCGGTGCTGCATCCCGACCACCCGCTGAGCCAGCGCGAGCGCATCAGCCTCGCGGACCTGCGCGACGAGCCGTTCATCCTGCTCGACCTGCCGCATTCGCGCGACTACTTCCTGAGCCTGTTCCAGACCGTGGGCGTCGAGCCGCAGATCGCCTTCCGCTCCAAGGCCTATGAGCTGACGCGCGGGCTGGTCGGGCACGGGCGCGGCTACACGATCCAGAACGTGCTGCCGCGCAGCCTGAGCACCCATGATGGCGGGCGCGTCGCCGCCGTGCCGCTGACCGACAAGCTGCCGCCGGTGCGCCTCGTCAGCCTCAAGCTGCGGCGGCAGGCGCCGCGCCCGGCGGTGGAGGTGTTCGCGCGCCACCTCAAGGCGTGCTTCTCGCCCGGCGGCATCTTCGAGCCGGGCACGCTCTCCCCGCGCGTCACGCTGCGCTGAGCCCGGGCGCCTTCCCGGAGGCGTCTTCCCGGGGGGGGGCTTTTCTGGGGCCGCCCTCGCGGCGCGACGGGTCGGCGGGCGCCTTCATAGGCGGGGGCTATCCTCTTCATCGGCAAACTGTTTCCTGCGCCGATGCGCTGCCGATTGCCGCGCTCGGCGGGCGCTCGGTAGTCTCCGGCCTCTTTGGCTGAGGGAGCGGTGCCGGCCCGGCCGGGCGCCGGGCAGGGTGCAATGAGCTGGATCAAGGTCCTCACGACGTCCGACTACAAGGTCACGCCGTGGAAGAATGGCGGCGGCGTGACGCAGGACGTATTGTTGCTGCCCGAGGGCGCGACGCAGGAGGATTTCGACATCCGGCTCAGCCTGGCGCCGATCGTCGCCGAGGGGCCGTTCTCCTCCTTCCCCGGCGTCGACCGCCACATCACCCTGCTGACGCGCGAGCGCCTCTCGCTCGTCTTCGGCAGCGAGACGCGCGAGTTGAACCGGCTCGAGCCGCTCTATTTCGACAGCGTCCAGCAGCCGCGCTCTGTGCTGCCCGACGGGGCGGTGCGGGTGTTCAACGTGATGACCCGGCGCGGGCGCTGGAACGCGCAGGTCATGCCCGCCTCCGGCGCCACCGAGCCGCTGCTCGCCGCGCCGGACGGGGGTCTTCTGGTGCTGCACGCGGTGAGCGGCACCTGGCAGGTCGGCCATGCGCTCGGCTCGGTGGTGGTGCGCCCCGGCGAGACGCTGGTCTCAAGCGAGGAGGCGACGCTGCGCGCGAGCTGCGAGCCGGCGGGCGAGGCCGTGGTGGCCTTTCTGGCGCCGACCGGCCCGCGCTGAAGCGTGAATTGGAATTTCCTATCTTGAAGAGTAGCTAAAAGTATTTTTCTATCCATACTGATGCGGCAACATTTCCTGACAGGAAAAACGATTGAGGCACGGAGCGGGCTGATGAGGCTTTTTCAGGCGCGGCGGCACGATCGCGCTCCCGCGCGGCGGCAGGTGCGCGGCGCGATGGGGAAAGCTCGTCCCTTCTCACGCGTCCCGGCCGCGTGCCGCATGGCGGCGTCATGAGCGCCGACGCGCTGGTCTTCTACAGCCCGGTGGACAGCGCCGCCGGCTGGCAGGAGGCGATGGCCGCCGAGCTGCCGGACCTCGACTTCCGCGTCGACCCCGAGGTCGGCAATCCCGAGGAGGTGGCCTATGTGCTCGCGTGGCTGCCGCCCAAGGGGTTCTTCTCCCGCTTCCCGAACCTCAAGCTGGTGACCAATCTCGGCGCCGGCGTCGACGCGCTGGTGAACCGCGACGACCTGGCGCCGGTGAAGTTCTCGCGCCTGTCGGACCCCGGCATGGTGGCGATGATGACGAGCTACGTCGTGTTCGCCGTCACCCGCTACGCCCGCGACATGCACATCTTCGAGCGCGCCACCCGGCGCGGGGAGTGGGAATATGTCCACCCGCGCCCGCTGGCGGACATCAAGGTGGCGGTGCTCGGCCTCGGCGAGCTCGGCGGGCCGGCGGCGCGCACCCTCGCCTCGATGGGCTTCACCGTCACCGGCTGGTCGCGCTCGCCCAAGCAGATCCCGGGCGTCGCTTCCGAGACCGGCGCCGACGGGCTGGAGCGGGTGCTGGCGGGCAACGAGATCATCGTCAGCCTGCTGCCGCTGACCCCGCAGTCGCGCCACCTGATCGGCGCGCGCGAATTCGCGCTGATGCCGAAGGGCGTCAAGTTCATCAACGCCTCGCGCGGGGCGGTAGTGGACGAGGCGGCGATGATCGCGGCGCTGCGCTCCGGCCAGATCGGGGAGGCGACGCTCGACGTGTTCGAGACCGAGCCGCTACCCTCCGGCCACCCGCTCTGGTCGTTCGACAATGTTCTGGTCACGCCGCACATGGCGAGCATCACCGTGCCGGGCCTGGCGGCGCGCGACGTGGCGGAGAGCATCCGGCGCGTGAGGCAGGGGCTGGCGCCGCTGCACGAAGTCGACCCCGCCCGCGGCTACTGAGCCGGCCGGGCGCGTGAAGATCCGGGCGGCTGAAGCCGTCCCAAATAAAGAGGTGGAACGATGAAGAAGCTGTGCATCGCACTGGGCGCCCTGGCCGTGATGGCCACCGGCGCGTCGGCTCAGGATAAGCTGGTCATCAGCACCTGGGGCGGCAACTGGAAGGAAGGCGTCCAGATCGTCGGCAAGGAATTCACCAAGCGCACCGGCGTCGAGGTCGAGTACATCACCGGCGGTACGCTCGACCGGCTGGCCAAGGCCAAGGTCGCGAAGGACAATCCCGAGGCCGACCTCGTGAACACCACCGGCCAGGTGGGCTATCTCTACCATGCCGACGGGCTGATGGAGAAACTCGACTGGTCGAAGATCCCCAACGCCGCCAAGCTCTACCCGATGGCGAAGCGCTCCGACTACACGGTCTCCGACTACGTGTACGTCTACACGCCCGCCTTCCGCACCGACCTGATGCCGAAGGGCTTCAAGATCGATTCCTGGAGCACGCTGTGGGGCGACGAGGTGAAGGGCAAGCTGGCGCTGCCGGACTTCGACCCGAGCCACATCATCATCGCCGCCACCAAGCTCGCCGGCGTGACGCCCGAGCAGTGGGACCAGGTGAAGCCGAAGCTGCTGGAGCTGAAGAAGAACATCAAGACCTTCTACCAGTCGGACGCCACCAGCCAGAACCTGATGCGCACCGGCGAGAGCCCGGTGCAGGTGCTGCTCAACATCAACGGCTACCACCTGCAGAAGCTCGGCATGCCGGTCGAGATCGACGTGCCGAAGGAAGGCGCGGTGGTGGGCGTCGACGTGTGGGGCATCGCCAAGAACACCAAGCACAAGGACTGGGCCGAGCAGTTCCTGAACATCGCCCTCGAGCCGGAAATGCTCGCCAAGCTCTGCAACTTCCACAAGTGCTCGCCCATGAGCCCGGAAGCCAAGCTCGATCCGGAAATCGCCAAGCTGCCCGGCATCTTCACCAGCCAGGAGCAGATCGAGAAGGAAGCCATCGTGCTCGACGACAAGACCTATGCCACCCTGCTGCCGCAGTGGAAGGTGTGGTTCACCGAGAACATGATGCACTGAGCCTGAGGCCCAACAGGAGAACCGTCCGGCCCGGCGCCCCGCGCCCGGGCCGGATAGAGACGTGACATGACCCGACGCCGCCCGTTCTTCGTCACCTTTCTCGCGCCCGCGGTGGTGACGGCCGTGATCCTGGCCGCCGCCATCCTCGAGGTGCTGCAGTACAGCGTGCGGGAGTTCATCCCCGGCTCGCTGGACGTGGGCGGCTTCACCCTCGAGAATTTCGTGCGCATCAACCGGCCGATCTACTGGCTGGTGCTGCTCGACACCTTCTACATCAGCCTGCTCACCGCGGTGTTCTCGCTGCTGCTGAGCTACCCGGTCGCCTATGCGCTGGTGCGGGCCAAGCGCGACTGGGTGCGCTCGCTGCTGATCTCGCTGTCGATCACCCCGCTCTTCACCGGCGAGATCGTGCGCACCCTGTCGTGGATGCTGACGCTGGGCGCGGACGGCTTCGTCAACTCGATCCTGCGCAAGCTGTCGATCATCGATATGCCGATCCAGCTCATGTACACCCGCTTTGGCGTGGTGGTGGCGCTGGTGCAGTTCTCCATGCCGGTGATGATCATCCTGCTCGCCACCGCCATCAGCCATGTCGACCGCGACTGCGAGAAGGCGGCCGCCAATCTCGGCGCCAGCCCGACCGCCGTGTTCTGGCGCATCACCCTGCCGCTGACCATGCCCGGCATCCTCTCCGGCGTGGTGGTGATCTTCGCCTGGACCATGAGCGCCTTCTCGACCCCGCAGCTGATCGGCGGCGGCAAGGTGCTGATGATCTCCAACCTCGCCTATCTGCAGGGCTTCTCCGTGCTCAACATGCCGTTCGCGGCGACGCTGAGCCTGATCGCGCTCGTCGCCGCGCTCGGCAGCCTCGCCTTGATGAAGTCGGCCACCGGGCGCCTCGAGAAGCGCCTGGCGATCCACTGAGGAGTTGAGCGATGCGCGTCTTCGCCTTCTGGAGCCTGGTGACGGCGATCCTCGTCTACATGACGCTGCCGACCATCGTGGTGCTGATGACCTCGGTCAACCCGACCGAGATCCTCGCCTTCCCGCCCGAGGGCATCTCGTTCCAGTGGTACCAGAAGGCGGTGACCTATCCCGACTTCCAGACCGCCTTCTGGAACGGGATCGTCGTCACCAGCTTCGCCTCGACGCTGGCGCTCATCGTCGGCTCGACCTTCGCCTGGCTGGTCAACCGCTACGAGTTCGCCGGGCGCGGCGTGCTGGAGGCGGTGCTGTGGTCTCCGCTCATCATCCCGCACTTCACGCTCGGCTTCGGCTTCCTGCTGCTCGGCGGCGCGTTCCGGCTGCAGCAGGGCTATGTGATGGTGGTGCTGGCGCACATGGTGCTGGTGATGCCGTTCGTGACGCGCGCGGTCTATGTCAGCCTCGCCAATGTCGACGGCGACCTCTCCCGCGCGGCGGCCAATCTCGGCGCCTCGCCCTTCCACGTGCTGACGCGGATCGAGCTGCCGCTGGTGCTGCCCGGCATGGCGGGCGGCTGGCTGATCGCGGCGGTGATCTCCTTCACCGAGTTCACCGCCTCGCTCTACGTCACCGGCAGCCGCACCCAGACCCTGCCGGTCGCCATGTACAACTACATCCGCGAATATGCCGACCCGACCGTGTCGGCGATCTCGGCGATGCTGATCATCGCCACCACCCTCCTCATGTTCATCGCCGACCGCGCCTTCGGGCTGCGGCGCGTGCTGGCGATCGACACCCACTAGCGCCGTCCGCCCCGGGTTCGCCCCGGAAGGCGGGCGCGCTGCCCATCACGACGTGCCGGAGAGCTGACGCATGAACCCGAGCAACCCCGCCGATCCCGCCGTCGAGATCGTGCGCGTCCGCAAGGACTATGGCAGTGCGGTGGGCGTCGCCGACGTCTCGCTCACCGTCGGCCGGGGCGAGTTCGTCACGCTGCTCGGCCCGTCAGGCTGCGGCAAGTCGACCCTGCTCGGCATGATCGCCGGCTTCGTCGACCCGACCGCCGGCAAGATCATCGTCGACGGCGCCGACGTGACGCAGGTGGAGCCCTATCGCCGCGACATCGGCATGGTGTTCCAGAGCTACGCCCTGTTCCCGCACATGAACGTCTACGACAACGTCGCCTTCGGCCTGCGCATGCGCAAGCTGTCGAAGGCCGAGATCGACGCCGAGGTGCGGCGCGTGATCGAGATGATGAAGCTCGGCGGGATGGAGGAGCGCCGGGTGCGACAGCTCTCCGGCGGCCAGCAGCAGCGCGTGGCGCTGGCCCGCGCCATCGTCATCCGCCCCAAGGTGCTGCTGCTCGACGAGCCGCTCTCCGCGCTCGACAAGAACCTGCGCGCGCAGATGCAGGTCGAGCTGTCGGACCTGCACCGCAAGACCGGGCTGACCACCATCTTCGTCACCCACGACCAGGGCGAGGCGCTCAGCCTCTCCGACCGCATCGTGGTGATGAACCGCGGCGAGGTGCAGCAGGTGGCGCCGCCGATCGAGCTCTACCGCACGCCCGCCAACGGCTTCGTCGCCTCCTTCATCGGCGAGATCAACGCCCTGCCGGCGGGGCGCTACGAGATATCCGGCGGCGAGGCGGCGCTGGTGCTGCCGGGCATCGGCCGGCTGACCGCGCCGGCGCGGCCGGAATGGCGCTTCGGCCACGGCACCGAGGTGCGCGCCTTCCTGCGCCCCGAGCACGTGCAGCCCGCGGGCACGCAGGCCGGCGATGCGCAGGCCGGCGAGGGCGCGAACCGGATCAGCGGCGTGGTGGCGGCCCATGTCTACCAGGGCTCGCACACCATCACCCGGGTGACAGTGGAGGGGATCGGGCTGGTGGAGACGCGGGTGACGGGCGCCGAGATCATGGCCGAGGCGCCGGTCGGCGCGCCGATCACGCTCACGATCGACCTCGGCCAGGCGGTGCTGCTCGGCGAGGGCTGAGGCGCTGGGCCGGCCCGACCAACCCGGGTTCGGCTGGCTCAGCTCAGCACGGCCTCGGCTTCGGCCGGGCGGTGGAAGAAGAAGCCCTGATAGCGGAACGCGCCGAGCTCGCGCAGCTTGGCGAGCTGCACCTCCTGCTCGACCCCCTCGGCGACCAGCTCGAGCTTGAGCGAGCGCGCGATCGAGATGGCGGCGCGCATCAGCGCCTCGTCGATCGGGTCCTGGAGCAGGTCGCGCGTCACCGTCCAGTCGATCTTGATGCCGTCGACCGGCAGCCGCTTCAGCGCCTCGAACGAATTGTAGCCATTGCCGAAATCGTCGAGATAGATGTGCAGGCCGCGCGACCTGAGATCGCTCAGGAAGGCGCTGATCTGGCCGATGTCGTCGATTTCCTCGGTCTCGGTGATCTCCATCCTCAGCGCCTGCTCGACGCCGGGATACATCTCCAGGAGGTCGATCAGATTGCGCTGGAAGGCGAGGTCGGCGAGCGAGTTGGCGCCGACATTGACCGAGATGTACTGCTGCGCGCCGCGGCTGATGAGGCGCAGCGCGAGGTCGGTGGCGTGGCGCAGCACCCAGGCGTCGATCCGGCCCATCAGCCCCAGCCGCCGCGCCGCCGGCAGGAACTGGCCCGGGCCGCAGGAGGCGCCGTCCTCGTCGATCAGGCGGATCAGCGCCTCGTAGCCGAGCACGTTGCGGTGGTCGTCGACAATCGCCTGGAGGTGCAGCGAGAAGCGGTCGAGCTCGAGCCCGAGCTGGATCCGCTCGGCCCAGCTCAGCCGCTGCTGGGTGACGTTCACCTTCGGGTCGCCAAGATCGTAGACCTGCACGCGGTCGCGGCCGGCATCCTTGGCGACGTAGCAGGCGGTGTCGGCCGCCGCGAGCAGGCTCGAAGGCGTGGCGAGGGCCGGGGTGCTGTGGGCGAGGCCGATGCTCAGCCCCACCGCGAAGCTGCGGCCCCCCGCCATGAAGGAGCGGCCATGGGTGGCGCTGTTGAGGCGGCGGGCGATGCGCAGCACCTCGGATTCGTCGAGCCCGGTGAGGATGAGCGCGAACTCGTCGCCGCCGAGCCGCGCCACCATGTCGTCGCCGCGCACCTGCCCGCGCAGGAACTGCCCGACCTCGCGCAGCAGTTCATCGGCAGCGGCGTAGCCGACCGCGTCGTTGATGCCCTTGAAATGGTCGAGGTCGATGAAGGCGAGCCAGATCTCGCGCGGGTCGCGGTCGCGCAGGAGCTGGCCGAGCCGCTCCTCCAGCGCGAAGCGGTTCGGCAGCCCGGTCAGCAGGTCGTGGCGGGCGTGGCGGGCGATCAGGCTGGCGAACTCGGCGAGCGCCTCGGTCTGCTGGCGAAGCTGCTCGCGCATGACGATCAGCTCGGCCTCGCGCTTCTTCTGGGTGGTGAGCTCGGTCCACACGCCGACCGTGTGGCCGTCGTCGGTATGGCTGTGGCTGACCAGCATCCAGCCGCCGTTGCGCAGCGGGATCTCGACCCGGCGCGCGGGCACCTCGCGCAGCTCCGCCATCAGCGAGGCGACGAAGTCCGCGGGAATGTCCTCGGCGAAGAAGCCGCCGCGCTCCGCCTCCTCGAGCACCTCGTGCAGCGCCCGGCCGGAGCGCAGCGACACGCCGGCGGCGGCGAACATCTCGCGCATGTGGCTGTTGGCGAGCAGGATCCGGTCGCCGGCGTCGAGCAGCACGAAGCCCTCGCCGAGGCTGTCTATGGCGTCGAGCAGCTTCTTCTCGTCCGATTTCAGGGCGCTGATGTCGGTCCAGGTGGCGACGATCCAGCCGTCCGGCGTGCGGTATTCGCGGACCTGGGCCCAGCCGCCGTTCTCGAGCGGGATGTTGAAAGGCTCGCCGGTGGCGGCGTGGTGCCGGCGCATGCGCTCGGCGACGTAGTCCTCGGGGCTGTCGACCCAGCTCCACTCGCCCGAGGGCACCGAGGCGAGGGCGGTGAAGGTGAGCCCGTGCAGGTCTCCGAGCGTTTCCAGAAACGGGAAGATCTCGATGAAGCGGCGGTTGTGGAGGACCATGCGGTCCTCGGGGTCGAACAGGGCGAAGCCGTCCTTGAGCGACTCGAGCGCGGACAACAGGTGACCTGTCACCTCGGCACCGGGACGCGTGCCGGAAGGTGAACGGACCGAATCCGACCTGTTTGAACGTCCGGCTTCAATCATGGTCAAAAGGGCCCGCCCGATCGCCCCATCTCGAACCATCCCACCGGGCGCCGAGACACTTGATAAGTCAATATAGACCCGACCTCACATACCGAGTTTGGTGGCATTTCAATACTATTTTGCCGTTAGAGCAAGCTGACCGCGCGGCCGGGTTTGAGTTTGCGCAGGCAAGGTTTACATAAACTGAGCACGCGCCCGGGAGAAACCGATGCCCGCACCGCCCTTCGGACGGCCCTCCGCGCAGCCTCTCGCACAGCCGGTGGACCGAACTTCGCCGCGCACCGCGCACGGTGCTGCCGCGCCGGGCGCAGGCCGGCGGGCGCGCTGGCGCGATGACGTGCCGCGCCGGGCCGCGACCTGGCTGTTGGCCGCCGCCGGGCTGGTATTGCTGGGTGCGGCGATTGGCCTGTGGGCCCGTCACGGTGCCGCCGTTTTCTTCGACTTGATGGCGGCAGGCTTCGCCTATTGCATCTGAAGGCGAAGGCATCTTCGCTGGTGCCGCCCGGCGCCGTACCCCACGGGCGCGACGCGCGCCCACGCTCCACGCAGGCCGCCTCATGTCGCATCGCCGTGTCCTCATTCTCCTTGTCGCCTTCGTGATCGGAGCGGCCGCGGTCGTCGCCGGCACGCTCGCCCTGCTGCCGAACTCGAACAGCACCGTCGCCGCGCAGACCACGATCGGCGGCCCGTTCGAGCTGGTGGACGAGGACGGGCAGAAGGTGACGCAGGAGAGCTATCTGGGCGAGCCGATGCTGGTGTTCTTCGGCTTCACCCATTGCCCGGACATCTGCCCGACCACGCTGTTCGAGATGTCCCAGGTGTTCGACGCGCTGGGCGAGGACGCGCGCAAGATCAACGGCCTGTTCATCACCGTCGACCCCGAGCGCGACACGCCGGAGGTGATGAAGTCCTATCTCGGCAGCTTCCACCCCAGCATTCAGGGCCTGTCGGGCACGCCCGAGCAGATCGCCGCCGTCACCAAGGCCTACCGGGTCTACTACAAGAAGGTCCCGACCCAGGACGGCGACTACACGATGGACCACACCGCCATCGTCTACCTGATGGGCAAGGACGGCGAGTTCATCGCCCCGTTCAATCTGAAGCGCTCGCCGCAGGACGCGGCCGCCGAGCTGCGCCGCTACCTCTAGGACGCCCGGAAGGCCCCGACCCCGACCCCGCTTTCACGGCGAGCGCCATGCGCAGGCGCCGGCGCGAGGTGCGCGCCAGCCCGTGGTCGGTCTTCTCCCAGTAGTGCGGGGCGACGATGAGCTGGGCCAGCGCACGCCAGGCGGCGAGCGACATCATCAGCCAGTAGGCCGGGATCAGCGGCACCACCCGCGCGAGGCCCGGCAGGCCGCGCCGGCGCATGCCGACCACGGTGCACAGCAGCGTGCTCGCATAGCCAAGCACCAGTACCGCGACGCCGATGCCCTCCAGCGCCGCGGCGGCCGTGCCGGCCGGGGCGGGCTGGCCGGCGAGCCAGCCGGCGAGGAGCGCGATGGCGAAGAACGGGTGCATCAGCGCCGCCGCCACCCCGCCGCCGAGCAGGAACAGCAGCGCCAGCGCGCCGCCCCAGCCGGTCTCGCGGGCGAGCCGGCGCGGATGGCGCCCATGCACCAGCAGGGTCTGCATCCAGCCCTTGTACCAGCGGGTACGCTGGAGCAGCCATGGGCGGGCCGCGCGCGGGGCCTCCTCGTCGGTGGTCGAGCCGATGACGGCGGTGCGCCAGCCCGCGCGCGCCAGCCGGACGCCGAGATCGGCGTCCTCGGTGACGTTGCACGGGTCCCAGGCGCCGAGCCGCTCCAGCACCTCGCGGCGGAAATGGTTGGAGGTGCCGCCAAGCGGCACCGGCAGGCCGCACAGGCCGAGCATCGGCAGCACGACGTCGAAATGGCCGGCATATTCGGCGGCGAACTGCCGGGTGATCCAGCTATCGGCCATGTTGTCGATGGCGAGGCGCGCCTGCACGCAGCCGACCGAGCGCCCGCGCGCGCCCTGCAGCACGGCGCAGACCCGGCGCGGTTGAAGCGGGTCGGGTACGTCCTCGGCGTCGAAGATGCCGATCACGCTGCCATGGGCGAAGGGCAGGGCCGCGTTCAGCGCCTTCGGCTTGGTCTTCGGCCCGGCCTCCGGCGCCACCACGATCTCGAAGCCGGGCCTGAGCGCATGGCGGACGATGGCGGCGGTGGTCTCGGCGTCGTCGGGCTCGATCACCATCAGGATCTGCAGCTTCTCGCGCGGGTAGTCGATGGCGTCGAGCGCCTCGACGAGCTGCGGCACCACCCGCGCCTCGCGGTAGAGCGGCACGATCAGGCTGTAATGGGGCAGCAACCGGTCCGAGCGCAGCGGCGGCGGCTCGGGCTCGGGCTCCATGGTGCAGGCGGCGAGGCGCAGCCCGCACCAGCCGAGCAGCAGCGCGGCCAGCAGCACCGCGACCGGCAGCATGAACGGCGCGGGGGCGACGCGCATCAGGAACGGCAGCAACGCGAGCAGCAGGCCGATCCCCGCCATGACCAGCCGCGAGGCACCGAGCGTGCCCGCCGACTCGCTCGGCCGCGTGTGCAGCAGGCGGAAGGCGGCGAGCCGGCCGAGCTCGGGCCCGAAGCGCCGGCGGGCGAAGGCGGCGAGCCGTTCCGGACTGGTCAGGACGATCTGCCTGCGCAGCTCGGCCCGGGCGGCGAGGCGCGCGGCGAGTTCGCGCAGGCGGCGCCCGCGCGCGGCGACGATGAGCCGGCCGGTGCCGTCCGCCAGCACGCCGCTGCGCATCAGCCCGCCGATATCGGCGACCGGGGGGATGACGGGCGTGGTTGAGAGCGCTCCCGGCCGGGCGTCCGGCTCGAGCGGCTCGAAGCGCAGGCCGAGCCGCTGCGCCGCCGCCCCGGCGAGCCGGTCGGCGGAGACGAGGCCGGCGGCGAGCAGCACCTCGTCGGCGCCGATTCCCAGTCGCTCGGCGCGGCGTATGGCATAGGCGAGGTCCGCCGGGTCGAGCCCCCCGGCGAGGCCGGCGATCTCGACCGGCACCGCGGACTCCGCACCGGCGGCATCCGCGGCCCCGAGGCTCGTGCACGGTCTCATGCGTTCGCGCGGTCCCCAACCCCTCGCCTAGCCCGTCCCGACACGGTACAAGACCGCTGCGACGCAGCAAGAGGCGGTAGCCGGAGCGGGTTCGGGTTTGGCCGGGTATTTCGTGAAAACCGGGTATTTCGTGACGACGACCACGGCGCGTCTGTGTGTCGCGGCCGTGCTCGCACTGGCCTCGGCGCCATTGGCGGACCGCGCCGGCGCGCAGCCGGCTGCGCCCCAAACTGCGCCCAAGGTAGCTCCCAAGGAAGCTCCCAAGGAAGCTCCCAAGGAAGCGCCCAAAGCGGCGCCGGGCGGGGTCGCGCGGCTGCCGGCGGTCGACGTGCCCGGCTTCTGGGACCCCAAGCGCCGGCCCGACCGGCCCGACGTGACGCAGCTTCCCACCCAGATCCGCTTCGTCACCACCGAGGACTACCCGCCCTTCAGCTTCCGCGGCGAGGACGGCCGGCCGGCGGGCTTCAACGTCGACATCGCCCGTGCCATCTGCCAGGAGCTGGCGATCACCTGCACGCTCGAGATCATGCCGTTCGGCGAGCTGGTCGCCGCACTCGACGAGGGCAAGGCGGACGCGGCCATCGCCGGTATCGCCATCACGCCGGAGAGCCGCAAGACGGTCGACTTCACCGACCGCTATTTCCGCTCGCCCGCCCGTTTCGTCGGCCGGCGCGTCGACCGGCCCGCGGGCGCCGGCGCGCAGGCGACGCCGGAACAGGTGACGCCGGGCTCGATCGCCTCCAGGACGGTCGGCGTGATCGGGGGCACCGCGCATGAGGCGTTCCTGCGCGACCTGTTCGCCGAGACCGCGATTCGCGCCTATCCCGACGCCGCGGCGCTGCGCGCGGCGCTGCGCAAGGGCGAGGTGGACCTGATCTTCGGCGACGGCGTGGAACTTGCGCTCTGGCTCAACGGGACCCAGTCGCAGAACTGCTGCGCCTTCGTCGGCGGCCCCTTCACCGAGAGCCGCTATTTCGGCGAGGGCATGGGGGTGGCGGTCAAGCGCGGCAACGAGGCGCTGCGCCAGTCGCTCAACTACGCCTTCGCCCAGCTCTGGGAGGAGGGGGTCTATACCGACCTCTATCTGCGCTGGTTCCCGATCAGCGTTTATTGACGCGGAAGGACGGACTTCCTAGACGTGTCCGCCCGGACGGCAAGCGCCGTCCCAGCCGCTTTCTTCAAGCAAGGCCCGGAGACCAGATCATGACGGCGACCGCTCAGGTCGAGGATGTTGCAGCCGAACTGCGCAGCGCGGCGGAGACCGCCGGCGCGTGGCCGTTCGAGGAAGCACGCAAGATCATCGAGCGGCTGAAGCGGAAACCCAAGGACGAGGTGCTGTTCGAGACCGGCTACGGCCCCTCGGGCCTGCCCCATATCGGCACCTTCGGCGAGGTGGCGCGCACCACCATGGTGCGCCATGCCTTCCGCGTGCTCACCGACGACAAGGTGCCCACGCGGCTGCTGTGCTTCTCCGACGACATGGACGGGATGCGCAAGATCCCCGACAACGTGCCCGACCCGGCGGCGCTGAAGCCCTATCTGCAGATGCCGCTGACCCGCGTGCCGAACCCGTTCGGCGGCGGCTATGACAGCTTCGGCGCCCACAACAACGCCATGCTGCGCCGCTTCCTCGACACGTTCGGCTTCGACTACGAGTTCGCCAGCGCGACCGAGTACTACGCCTCCGGCAAGCTCGACGCGGTGCTGCTGAAGGCGGCCGAGAAGTACGACGCCATCATGGAGGTGATGCTGCCCACGCTCGGCGAGGAGCGGCAGGCGACCTATTCGCCCTTCCTGCCGATCTCGCCCACCTCGGGCCGCGTGCTCTACGTGCCGCTGAAGGAGGTGAACGCGAAGGCCGGCACCATCACCTTCACCGACGAGGACGGGGTCGACAAGACCGTGCCCGTCACCGGCGGCAAGGTGAAGCTGCAGTGGAAGCCGGATTTCGGCGCCCGCTGGGCGGCGCTCGACGTCGATTTCGAGATGTTCGGCAAGGACCACCAGACCAACGCGCCGATCTACGACCGGATCTGCGAGATCCTCGGGGGGCGCGCGCCCGAGCACTTCGTGTACGAGCTGTTCCTGGACGAGATCGGCCAGAAGATCTCGAAGTCCAAGGGCAACGGGCTCACCATCGACGAGTGGCTGACCTATGCGAGCCCGGAGAGCCTGGCGCTCTACATGTTCCAGTCGCCGCGCTCGGCCAAGAAGCTGCACTTCGACGTCATCCCCAAGGCGGTGGACGAGTATTACGGCTTCCTCTCCCGTTATCCGACGCAGGACTGGAAGAATCGGCTCGGCAACCCGGTATGGCACATCCATTCCGGCAACCCGCCGGTGGAGGAACTGCCGCTGACCTTCGGCCTGCTGCTGAAGCTCGCCTCGGCCTCCAACGCCGAGGACAAGGGCGTGCTGTGGCGCATCATCGAGCGCTACGCGCCGGGCACCACGCCCGCCACCCTCCCGACGGTCGACAAGCTGGCGGGCTATGCGGTGCGCTACTTCATCGACCGGGTGAAGCCCTACCGGCAGTTCGACACGCCGACGCCGTTCGAGGCGCAGGTGCTGGGCGAGCTCGACGCGGCGCTGGCCGGGCTGGGGCCGGCGGACGATGCGGAGATCCAGAACGTGATCCTCGACGTCGCCCGCAAGCATCCCGAGTACCAGAACCTCAAGGCCAAGTCGCCGACCGGCGGGCCGGGCGTCTCGCGGGCCTGGTTCGAGATGCTCTACCGCACCCTGCTGGGCGAGAAGGAGGGGCCGCGCTTCGGCACCTTCGTCGCCGCCTACGGCATCCCCGAGACCAGGGCGCTGATCGCCCGCGCGCTCTCGGGCGAGCTGGCGAAAGGGGCGGCATGACGAAGGTGGTGTGAGGCGCGGCGCGAGGGGGCGGCAATGGCGCCCGCTCGCGGACTGCGACGCCGGCCGCTTGGCCGGCCATCCACCGGACGGAAGACGGACCAATCGATCGGGGCAGGGCAGGCAGCAGGGCGTCGAGGCCCGACATGGAACCCCCATGTCGGCATCGCGCCGAAAGGTGAGCGACTCCATGGCCTTGACCGACTTCGACCGACGCCGCATCGAGCTCTACCTCGCCGGCCTGCACGGTCCCGACCCCGATGCGGACCATGAGGACGACCTGCGCGACACGATCCTGTGCGGGGCCTGCGAGACGCGCGAGAGCATCGACCGCCGCTATCCCGACTATTTCTCCAACGGGCTCGGCATCGTCTACAGCACCTATATCAAGCAGGCGCAGGACTTCTTCGCCTTCGTCGCGCCGCGCTCGTGCTTCGCGCTCTGCGCGGCCGACAATCGCGCGCGCTTCTCCCATCCGACCATCGTGAAATCGCGGCTCGTCGCCGATCGGGACGCGAAGGGCGTGCTGCTGCCACTCGACCGCAACCGTCACTGGGACGACCTGCTGCGGATCTCGCAGTGCGACCGCCCGTTCGAGCAGAAGGACGACAAGCTGGTCTGGCGCGGGGCGACGACGGGCGTCTTCAACCGCAGCGACGAATCGCTCGACTATTCGGCCCGCTACTACGTGGCGTTCCAGAAGCACCGGAACGCCAATATCGACCTGAAATACAGCAAGCTGGTTCAGCTCGACGGCTGCATCGACAACGTGCCGATCGACCTGATCCGGGCGCATCACGATGCGAAGGGCCTGACCATCGCCGAGCAGCTGGCGTCGAAATTCCTGCTCTGCCTGGAAGGCAACGACGTCGCCACCGGGCTGAAATGGATGATGGCCTCGAACTCGACCGTCATCATGCCGGCCCCGACCTGCGAGACCTGGTTCTGCGAGGGCGAGCTGGTGCCGTGGGAGCACTATGTGCCGGTCGAGCACGACCTCTCGAACGTCGAGGAGGTCCATGACTGGTGCCTGTCGAACAAGGGAAGGTGCCGGGAGATCGCCGAGAACGGCAAGGCGTTCGTCTCCCGCTTCCTCGATACCTGGACCGAGATGAGCATCATCCGCACGGTGGTGCGCGAATATCTCGACCATTCGGACGTCCACATCGACTTTCCCGCCCGGGAACGGCTGGCGCAGGTGCGGAACTACGCCCGGCTGCAGCTCCGGCTGGCGCGCTTCGTCATGTACGGCGCGATGATACGCAGGAAGATCGGCACCTTGCAGCCGGGCGGGGCCGCGATGCCCGCCGGCGGCCTTCCGTCCGGGCGTGCCGCGTCCTAACCTGCCGGAAAACGGGAGGACGATATGGACGAACACGCCCCGCACGATCCCCATACCCATGCCCATGCCGAGCGCTGGAAGCATGACGGGGTGCGCGTCATCAAGGGCGACCGGCTCGACGACAACACCGCGCAGACGCCCGGCATGTACCGGCAGGCGGCGATCAACCACGCCCGGGTCGGGGCGCAGAAGATCTGGGCCGGCACGGTGACGATCCAGCCCGACGCCAAGACCGGCGTGCACCATCACGGCGCGCTGGAGAGCGTGATCTACGTGGTGCGCGGGCGGGCCCGCATGCGCTGGGGCGACCGGCTCGAATATGTCGCCGAGGCGGAGGCGGGCGACTTCATCTTCGTGCCGCCCTACGTGCCGCACCAGGAGATCAACGCCGATCCCGACCAGCCGCTGGAATGCGTGCTGGTGCGCTCCGACAATGAGGCGGTGGTGGTGAACATCACCGATGTCGAGCCGGTGGAGAAGCCGGAAGAGGTGTACTGGGTCGACCCGATCCACAAAGCGCCCGGCTGAGGCGACCGACCGGCGCCCGAGGGCGCTCAGCCCTTGGCGCAGGCCTTCGCGAAGGTCGCGTAGGGCTCGGCGAGGCCGGCCGGGCTGATGATGTGGCGCGCCCCCTCGACCACCAGCGAGAACGGCCGCCCCGAGCGCGCCACCCGCTCGAACAGGGCGAGCGGGCCGTGGCCCTCCACGTCGACACGCCCGCTCGCCGCGTTGGCGACCGCCTTGCCAGGGAAAGCCGCGCGCACGCGCATCCCCTCGAAGCCGATCTGCGCCGCCTCGCCGGGCGTCAGCCCGCTGGAGCCGATGAAGCTGCGCAGATCGAGCGTGCCGCTGCCGGGCCGGCACGAAATGTCGAGCGAGGTCTCGTCCGTGTCCGGCACGCCGAGCACGAGATGCACCGCCTCGCCGCGCGTGGCGACGTACCAGCCCTCCTCGACGCGGGCCTGCGCGGCGGCGGTGCAAAGGCCGAGCAGGCCGAGGCCCAGCAGGGCGTGCGCGGGACGGCGGGCGAAGCGGGGCATGGGATCATCCGGCAGGCGGTGGAAGGGGGGAGGGCCGGCGGGCGTCAGCCGGCGGATCGGGCGGCCAGCGCCTTCTCGCGCAGCGCGGTGAGGCTGGTGGTCGGCGTGATCGCCTCCGGGTCGAGCTTCACGTGCACGATCGACGGCAGGCCGCTGGCGAAGGCGGCGTCGAGCGCGGGGGCGAACTGCGCGTCCTCCTCCACCGTGACGCCGAAGCCGCCGAAGGCGCGCGCATAGGCGGCGAAATCCGGGTTCTTCAGCACCGTGCCGAAGACCCGGGCCGGGTATTCGCGCTCCTGATGCATGCGGATGGTGCCGTACATGCCGTTATCGATCACCACCGCCACCACCGGCACGCCGTGCTGGACGGCGGTGGCGAATTCCTGCCCGGTCATCAGGAAATCGCCGTCGCCGCACACCGCGACCACGGTACGCTCCGGGTTCAGGCGCTTGGCCGCAACGGCGGCGGGGAAGCCGTAGCCCATCGAGCCCGAGGTCGGGGCGAGCTGGGTGCCGTGGCCGCGGAAGCGGTGGAAGCGGTGCACCCAGATGGCGAAGTTGCCGGCGCCGTTGCACACGATAGTGTCGGGCGGCAGGGCGCGCAGATAGCGCACCAGCGTCGCCATCTGCACCGCGCCGGGATTGGCCGGCGGCGTCTCGGTCCAGCCCAGATAATCGGCGCGCGCGCCGGCCCGCCAGTCGCTCCAGCCGATCGCGTTGGGCGGCTGCACGCCCTCCAGCGCCGCGGCGAAGGCGGTGGGGGTGGCGTTGATCGCCAGCGCGGGCTGGAACACCCGGCCGAGCTCGTCCGCATCGGCATGGACATGGACCAGCGCCACCCCGGGGTCGGGCACGGGGAACAGGGTGTAGCCCTGCGAGGGCACCTCGCCGAGCCGCCCGCCGGCGAGGATGACGAGGTCCGCCTCCCGCAGACGGGCCAGCAGCTTCGGGTTGATGGAGAGGCCGACGTCGCCGGCATAGGCGTCATGGTCGGCGGGGAACAGCATCTGCCGGCGGAAGCTGGCGCAGACCGGCAGGTCGAAGCGCTCGGCGAAGCGCACCACGGCGGCGACCGCCTTCGCGTTCCAGCGCGCGCCGCCGAGGATCATGACCGGCCGCTCGGCGCTCCAGAGCATCTTCTGCAGCCGCATCATGTCGGTAAGACCGGGCCAGGTCTCGGCCGGCTCGACGGCGGGGGCGTCCGGCACCTCGGCGAGCTCGCTCAGCACGTCCTCGGGCAGGGCCACCACCACCGGGCCGGGGCGGCCCTGCATGGCGACGCGGAAGGCGCGCGAGACGATTTCCGGGATGCGGGCGGCGTCGTCGATCTCCACCGCCCATTTGGCGAGAGTGCCGAACACGGCGCGGTAGTCGACCTCCTGGAACGCCTCGCGCCCGCGCATGGAGCGCGCGATCTGGCCGACGAACAGGATCATCGGCGTGGAATCCTGCTGGGCGACATGCACGCCGGCGCTGGCATTGGTGGAGCCCGGCCCGCGGGTGACGAAGCAGATGCCGGGCCGCCCGGTGAGCTTGCCGCTGGCCTCCGCCATCATCGCCGCTCCGCCCTCCTGCCGGCAGGTGACGAAATCGACCGCCGTGTCGGACAGCGCGTCCAGCACGTCGAGATAGCTCTCGCCGGGCACGCCGAAGGCGCGGACCACGCCATTGGCGACCAGCGCGTCGACGAGGATGCGCGCGCCGGTGCGCGGACCGGGAGCGCGAGGGGTGGAAGCGGGGGAGGAGGCCATGGCTGTGCTGCGATCGACACCGGAAGGAAGGCGAGGCGCGCACTCTAGAGCCGTTTGCGCCGTGATGGAAACAGGCGGCGGCGAAAGCGCCCTAGTTTCAATAGGCTGGGTGGCGCGGGGCGCGGGCGGCGAGGCGGGCGTGCTCGCCTTCGCTTCCAGCACCGCCGTCACCGGCATCCATGCCGCCGCCACCAGTGACCTCGGCGGCACGACCGATCTCGACATCCTCGGCAGAGTGACCTCCGGCGCCAACGGCGTGGGGCCGGGCGCGAGGGCAGTGGCGGCGGGGTCGACGTCTATCTCGGCACCGACGCGGTGGTCGATGCCGGCGCGAACAGCGTCGTCGTCCCCTCGCAGAGTGGGGGCACCGGCGGGTCCGTCAACATGGTGAGCGACGGGCGCATCATCGCCGACCGGTCGCGCATCGTCGCTTCGAACGAGGGCGGCTCGGCGAATGTGGTCTCCAGCAACCCGATCATCGCCGGCGGCTCGTTCGGCGCCGCGGTGACGACGACCGACGGCGACGCCGCGCTGCAGGTCATGCCGCCATAGTCGGCTCGGCCCAGACCGGCGCCATCGTGCAGGGCGACGGCAACGCGACGGTGGACATCAACACCTCGGTCGACACGCTCGCCACCGCGTGCTGGTCAAGGCGGAGCTGCTGGAGCTCGACTACATCGTGCCCTCGCTCGCCAATATCGACTACGCCAGCGGCACGCTGCAACTCGGCATGCGCTACCAGTGGTGAGCGGCATTACGCGCTAAAACGCGCCGCGCGGCCTCTGGCCACACGGGGTTCGCCATATGGGGCGGGGACTTGCGCGGGGCAGGGCGCCCCGCGCGGGCCGTCCGTCAGACGTCGACGCTGGCGCGCAGCGCGTTGTCCTGGATGAACTCGCGGCGCGGCTCGACCACGTCGCCCATCAGGCGGTTGAACAGGTCGTCGGCGTCGGCGACCTCCTTCACCTTCACCTGCAGCAGCGAGCGGGCGTTGACGTCGAGCGTGGTCTCCCAGAGTTGCTCGGCGTTCATCTCGCCGAGGCCTTTGTAGCGCTGCAGCGCCACGCCCTTGCGGCCGGCGTCGGTGACGGCGTCGAACAGGTCCATCGGGCCGAACACCAGCGTGTCGCCGCCCTTGCGGCGCAGCGTCGCCGGGTCGTGGTGCACGTCCTTGAGCTCGGCGGCGAGGCTGTCGAGGCGCCGCGCCTCGGGCGAGGTGACGAAGGTGGCGTCGAGCACCGCGACCTCGCGCACGCCCCGCACGGTGCGCGAGAAGCTGTAGCCGGCGGCGTCGGCGACGCCGCTCCAGCCGCGCTCGGTCTCCTCGGCGATGAGGTCGAGGCGCCGGGCGACCTCGGCCGCGATGGCGCTCGCGGCCTCCTCCTCGGAGAGCAGGCCGGGCGCGAAGGCACCGGCGATCGCCGCCTGCTCGACCACGGCGCGGTTGTAGCGCGGGTGCAGGCCGTTCATCACATGGCGGAAGGTGCGCGCATTCTCCAGCACGTGGTGGAGGTCGGCGCCGATCCGCACCTCGCCGGAAGCGAGATGCAGCGCGGCCTCGTCGAGGCCCTGGGTGATGAGATAGTCCTCGAGCGAGCGCTCGTCCTTCAGGTACTGCTCGGACTTGCCGCGCGTGACCTTGTAGAGCGGCGGCTGGGCGATGTAGACGTGGCCGCGCTCAAGAAGATCGGGCATCTGCCGGAAGAAGAAGGTCAGCAGAAGCGTGCGGATATGGGCGCCGTCGACGTCGGCGTCCGTCATGATGATGATCTTGTGGTAGCGCAGCTTGTCGATGTTGAAGTCGTCGCGGCCGATGCCGGTGCCGAGCGCGGTGATGAGCGTGCCGATCATCTCCGAGGACAGCATCTTGTCGAAGCGCGCGCGCTCCACGTTCAGGATCTTGCCGCGCAGCGGCAGGATGGCCTGGAAGGCGCGGTTGCGGCCCATCTTGGCCGAGCCGCCGGCCGAGTCGCCCTCGACGATGAACAGCTCGGACTTGGCGGGGTCGCGCTCCTGGCAGTCGGCGAGCTTGCCGGGCAGGGAGGCGACGTCGAGCGGGCTCTTGCGGCGGGTCAGCTCGCGCGCCTTGCGGGCGGCCTCGCGGGCGGCGGCCGCCTCGACCACCTTGGTGACGACCGCCCTGGCCTCGGCCGGGTTCTCCTCCAGCCAGATGCCGAGCGCGTCGTTGACCAGCGCCTCGACCACCGGGCGCACCTCGGAGGAGACCAGCTTGTCCTTGGTCTGGGAGGAGAATTTCGGGTCCGGCACCTTGACCGAGAGCACCGCGGTCAGCCCCTCGCGGCAGTCCTCGCCGGTGGGGTCGACCTTCTCCTTCTTGGCGATGCCGGAGCGGTCGGCATAGCCGATGATCTGGCGCGTCAGCGCGGCGGCGAAGCCGGTGAAGTGGGTGCCGCGGTCGCGCTGGGGGATGTTGTTGGTGAAGCAGAGCACGTTCTCGTGGTAGCTGTCGTTCCACGACAGCGCGCACTCCACCGTGATGCCGTCGCGCTCCGAGCGGATCACCACCGGCTTGGGCAGCACCGCCTGCTTGGAGCGGTCGAGATACTGCACGAAGGCCTCGACGCCGCCCTCATACATCAGCTCCTCGCGCTTCACCTCGGCCGAGCGCTCGTCGGTGAGCACGATGCGCACGCCCGAATTGAGGAAGGCGAGCTCGCGCAGCCGGTGCTCGAGCGTGGGATAGTCGAACTCGATCCGGGTGAAGGTCTGCGGCGAGGGCAGGAAGGTGACCTTGGTGCCGCGCATGCCGGGGCCGGCCGGGCCGACCAGTGCGAGGTCCTGCCCGTTCTCCGCGTCGCCATGGGCGAAGCGCATCCGGTATTCGTTGCCGTTGCGCCAGATGGTGAGCTCAAGCCAGGTGGAGAGCGCGTTGACCACCGAGACGCCGACGCCGTGCAGGCCGCCGGAGACCTTGTAGGAGTTCTGGTTGAACTTACCGCCGGCATGGAGCTGGGTCATGATGACCTGCGCCGCCGACACGCCTTCCTCGGCGTGGATGTCGGTGGGGATGCCGCGGCCATTGTCGGTCACCGTGACCGAGCCTTCGGCGTTGAGGGTGACGGTCACCTCGTCGGCATAGCCTGCCAGCGCCTCGTCGATGGCGTTGTCGACCACCTCGTAGACCATGTGGTGCAGGCCCGAGCCGTCGTCGGTGTCGCCGATATACATGCCGGGGCGCTTGCGCACGGCATCGAGGCCGCGAAGAACCTGGATCGACTGCGCGCCATAATCCTCCCCGTTGGAGGCCGGGGTCGGTTCGTGGTCGGAGTCAGCCATCGGTGGAGCTCTTCGAATCGGTTGAATTGACAGATCTTTTGTAGCGCAAACAGACGGTTATTTCGTGGCCACCAGCACGGCGGCGCCGGCCATGGCGGTGCCGCAGGCACGGTTGATCAGCCGGACCGCGCGGGTGCCGGCGGCAAGGCCGCGGGCCCGGTGCGCCAGCACCACATAGCCGCCGAACACGGCCGCCAGCACCAGCGCGATGACCAGGCACAGCTCGAGAAAGCCGAGCGCGGTGAGGTGCTTGAGGTCGACGATGCTGGGCAGCAGGGCGAGGTAGAAGGCCATCGCCTTCGGGTTGCCGAGCGTCATGCCGAGCCCGGTGAGGAACAGGCCGGCGCGTGAATCGCTCTCGCGGATCTCGCCGGCGGCGATGGCGACCGGCGCCGCGGTCCACATCTTCCAGGCCAGCCAGCCGAGATAGAGAGCGGCGCCGAGGCGCACCAGGACGAACAGCGAGCCGAGCGCCGCCGCCAGCGCGGCGAGGCCCAGCGCGGCGCCGGCCAGCCACACCATGTCGCCGAGCACGATGCCCGCCACCAGCAGCGCCGCGCCCTCGCGCCCGCGCACCAGCGTGCGCGCGACGAGCGCGATCACGCTCGGCCCCGGCGAGGCGGCGGCGAGCGCCAGGGCGGCGGCGAAGACGATGAGATCGAGGAGGTGCATGACCGCCCTTACGTGCGCGCGCGTGCGCGTGTAGTCAACCCCTGCCTGCGGATGGCTGCGATGCGGCGAAGGGCGGCCCGTGCCGTCTCACACCCTGTCGGCTCACGCCGTGCCGGCCGGCGCGATACGGCCCGGCGTGACGTCGAGGCGCTCCGCCCGCCCGCCGAGCGCGGCGAAGGCGGAAGGGTCGGCGCCGGTCATCCACACCTGCCCGCCGAGCGCCTCCAGCGCCGCGAACAGCGCGGCCCGTCGGACCGGGTCGAGATAGGCGACGACGTCGTCCAGCAGCATCACCGGCGTCATGCCGGCCATCTCGCCGACGAGGCGCGCATGGGCCAGCACCAGCCCGATCAGCAGCGCCTTCTGCTCGCCGGTGGAGCCCTGCGCGGCGGGAATGGCCTTGGGGCCGTGGCCGACCAGGAGGTCGCTGAGATGCGGGCCCTCCAGCGTGCGCCCGGCGGCGCGGTCGCGCGGGCGGGAGGCGCGCAGGCTGGCGCGGTAGCCGTCCTCGACCTGGGTCGCCGGCTCGCGGGCGAGCGCGCGCTCGACCTCGCCGTCCAGCGCCACCGTCGCCCAGGGGAAAGGCGAGGCGTCGTCGGCGCCCTCAACGTTCCCGCCCTCGGGCCCCTCCTGGCGCCCTTTCGCGATGCCGGCGGCGAGGCGGCGCACCGTCTCCAGCCGCGCGGCGGCGACCGCGATTGCGAGCGCGGCCAGCTCATGCTCGACGGCGTCGAGAAAGCGCGGGTCGCCGGCGGGCTCCTCCAGCAACCGGTTGCGTGACCTCAGTGCCCGCTCCAGGGCGTTGACCCGCGCGCCGTGCTCGGCATCGACCGCCAGCACCAGCCGGTCGAGGAAGCGCCGTCGCTCGGAGGGCGGGCCGAGGAACAGCCCGTCCATCTCCGGCGTCAGCCAGACCACGCGGATGTGTTCGGAAAAGGCGGCGGCCGAACCGACCGGCTCGCCGTCGATGCGGCAGCGGCGCCCGCGGACCTCGCCCGCGCCGGCCTCGATGCCGGTGCCGAGCGTGACCTCGCCATAGGCGCCCTCGACCACGGCGGACACCGCCCAGCCGGGCGCGGCCATGCCCTGCGCCCCGCGCGCTGCGAACTGGTCGAGCGCGGCACGGCGCAGGCCGCGCCCGGGCGCCAGCAGGGAGATCGCCTCGAGCAGGTTGGTCTTGCCGGCCCCGTTGGGGCCGACCAGCACCACGGGGCCGTCGCCGGCGCGGATGTCGGCGGCGTGGTAGCTGCGGAAATCGCTGAGCCTGAGACGGACGATGCGGGTGCGGTTCACACGCGCATCGGCATCAGCACATAGAGCGCGCCGCGCTTGTCCGGGTCCTGCACAAGGGTGGGGGAGCCCGGATCGGCGAGCTTCAGCTCCGCCGTACCGCCTTCGATCTGCGAGGTGATATCGAGCAGATAGCGGCTGTTGAAGCCGATATCGATCGGCTCGGCGGCATATTCGACCTCGATCTCCTCGGTCGCGCTGCCGGAATCGGGATTGGTGACCGAGAGAGTGAGCTTGCCGTCGGCAATGGAGAGCTTCACCGCCCGCCCGCGCTCGCTGGCCACGGTCGACACGCGGTCGACGGCGGAGGCGAAGTCGGCCTTGTCGACGATCAGCGTCTTGTCGTTGCCAAGCGGGATCACCCGACCATAGTCGGGGAAGGTGCCGTCGATCAGCTTCGAGGTCAGCACCACGCGGTCGAGCGAGACCCGGATCTTGGCGGCCGACAATTCGACCGTCACTTCCTCGTCGGCGTCCTCGGCGAGGCGCTGGATCTCCGCCACCGCCTTGCGCGGCACGATCACGCCCGGCATGCCGGCCGCGCCGGCGGGAGCGGCGGTCTGCGCCTGGGCGAGGCGGTGCCCGTCGGTCGCCACCGCGCGCAGCACCGGGCCGCCGGCGTCGACGACGTGGAGATAGATGCCGTTCAGATAGTAGCGCGTCTCCTCGGTGGAGATGGCGAACTGGGTCTTGTCGACCAGCCGCTTCAATTCGCCCGCTGCAAGCGTGAACCTGTGCGTCATCTCGCCGGCGGCGAGATCGGGGAACTCGTTCTCCGGCAGGGTCTGCAGCGCGAAGCGCGAGCGGCCGGCGCGCACGGTGAGCGTGCCACGATCGCCGGAGGTCTCGATCTGCACCTGCGCGCCCTCGGGCAGCTTGCGCACGATGTCGTAGATCGTGTGCGCGGGCACGGTGGTGGCGCCTTCCTGGGTGACTTCGGCCGGGATGGTCTCGACGATCTCGATGTCGAGATCGGTCGCACGCAGGGCGAGGCCGCGCGCGTCGGTGCGCATCAGCACGTTGGCGAGGATCGGAATGGTGTTGCGCCGCTCGACGACACGATGGACGTGGGCGAGGGATTTGAGCAGCTCGGCCCGCTCGACAGTGACCTTCATGGCCGCGACACCCGTGGCAGTACGAGAAACGGGACGGAGCGCGGGGGAGGCGGGCGCAGCCCACCGCACACTCCGGGTGAACGGCGCGGGCGCGCCGCCGGGGGCGACGACATTGCCGCTAGTACCGCCCCAAGGCAAGGCCGGGGGCGCGGCAATGTGGCAGAATGGTGGGGAAAGTGGCGGGGAAAGCGGGGGAAAGCGCCTCTATGGGCGCTTTCCGGCCGGAATTGCGTCGGCCCGGTGAGCAGGGCGGCCCGGGCGGGCCGCCGCCGGATCGCCCTCCCGGACTGGTCAGTCGTCGTTGACCAGCCGCTTCAGCGCCTCGATCTCGTCGGCCATGGCGCGGTCGCTGCCCACCAGCCCCTCGATCTTGCGCACCGCGTGCAGCACGGTGGTGTGGTCGCGCCCGCCGAAGCGCCGCCCGATCTCGGGCAGCGAGCGCAGGGTGAGCATCTTCGCCAGATACATCGCGATCTGGCGCGGCTTGACCACGTTCGCGGTGCGGCGCTGGGACAGGATGTCGGCGCGGGTGACGTTGTAATGCTTGGCGACGATGCGCAGGATGTCCTCCACCCGCACGCGCTTGGGCTCGCTCGGCCGCACCAGGTCGCGCACCGCCATCTCCGCCATCTCAAGCGTGATGGCGCGCGAGGTGAGCTGGTTATGCGCCAGCAGGCGGTTCAGCGCACCGTCGAGGTCGCGCCCGTTCTGCCCGCAATGGCGGGCGATGTAGGAGAGCACGTCCGGCGGCACGGCGAAGCCGGGGTGCTGCTGGGCGAGGGCGCCGACGCGGGCGGCGAGGATTTCGAGCTTCAGCCCGTCGTCGAGCGGAGAGATCTCCACCACGAGGCCGCCGGCGAGGCGCGAGCGCACCCGCTCCTCGAGCGCGTCGAGCTCGGCCGGCGGGCGGTCGGCGGCGATCACCACCTGGCGGCCGGAATCCATCAGCGCGTTGAGGGTGTGGCAGAATTCCTGCTGCACGCTCTTGCCCTGCAGGAACTGCAAATCGTCGATCACCAGCGTGTCGATGCCGCGAAGCTGCTCCTTGAAGGCGAGCGAGGACTGGCTCTTCAGCGCGGCGACGAAGCCGTACATGAAGCGCTCGGCGGTGAGGTAGACGACGCTGCGCCCGTGCTCGGAGCCCGCCGCGGCGATGGCCTGCAGCAGGTGGGTCTTGCCGAGCCCGACGGCGGCATGGAGATAGAGCGGGTTGAACACCGGACCGGAGCCCGCCGCCGCCTCGGCGACCTTCAGCGCCGCCGCATGGGCGAGCCGGTTGGAGGCGCCGAGCCGGAAGGTCGAGAAGCTCAGCCGCGGGTCGAGCGGCGAGCCGCTGCCGACCTCGGGCGTGCCCGAGGCGCCGGCGCGGGCGGCCTCGGCCGCCTGCCGCGCGGGGGCGGCGGACATGGAGGGGGCGGGGAAGCCGGCCGCGTTCATCGGGCGCACCGAGGCGGCGGCGCCCGCCGGGCGCAGCACCGCCGAGCGCACGATCAGCTCGACCCGCTCGACGCCCATCTCCTCGCGCCAGAGCGCGGTGAGGCGGTCGATATAGTGCTGCTGCAGCCAGGTCTTGAGGAAGCGCGTGGGCACCGAGAGGCGCACCGTGCCGGCGGCGATCATGTCGAGCTCGAGCCGGGGGAACCAGCTCGAATAGACCTCTTCGCCGATCTCGGCGCGCAACCGCCGCCGCACCCGCTCCCACGCTTCGCGCGGGGCTGCATCCAAACCTGCATGTGAACCGGAACTCGGTACGGGCCCCGGGTAGGGGGCGCCCTCGGAAGGCTCAAGGCTGTTGGACTTCAACATGTCAGCTCCGCAGGTTTTTGGCGGTTGTTGGGGGATACCGAGTCGACGGGTCGCGCGGCTTGCCTGCTGCTGGCGCAGCCGGGCCACGGATCCTTTGTCGGTCGGCGTCGACGGGTGAATAGGGGCCGGCACGGCGCGAACGCGCGGTGGCCGGTGCGGCGAGACGCCCGGGCCCGGTCAGGGGCTGTCGTGGCGGTCTCCCGGGGCGGTCAGCCCGGCGGGCTGTCCGAGGGCGAGGCGGGCAAGTTCCACACAGAGGGAAGGCCGTTCTGGAAGGCTAAGTCTTCGGCTCGCCGTGCAAGCCGGCCTTCGGAGGTCGCGTCCTCTCGTGTGCCTGTCCGCGTAGTCATAGTCGCCCCTTCGCGGCAAGATATTTGCCGTCCCTATTGAAGATTCATGTTGTTGTTTGCGCAACTACAAGTCAACTCTGCGAGTTGTCACTCGGCGAGCTGTTCCAATGTCGGTCGGCCCGGTAAGCAACTTCGCAAGTAACGCGACGCGGAAGGGGATGTAAATAAGAACAAAGACATACCTATCCCCTCCCCGATACAAAAGGAGTAGCCAATAACTCAACTTTTCGCTGAGATGCCCGGCGGAACCGGATGACCACAACATACACAGGCCCCCCCTCCCGCGCAACGCTCTTGGTGCGATTCCGTCCCGGCGGGGGAGCGCGAATCGGCGAATCAGGGGGCCGAAAAAAAGACCGTCAGTCGGCAAATCTCTGAGTCACTTGCAAGAATCTTGGCGGCTCGGTGACACCCCATCCACGCATCCTTTTTACGTTTCGCGAGGTGGGCGGGCCCCCGGCGGGGCCGATTCTTCCGAGGGGGCGGGGTATGGATCGTAAGCCATTAGGATGTATTAACTTTTTGTGCGCGGCTCGCGCTGTCCATCGTCGCCTTGTGGCGCCCGGGAGGGCTGCTTCGGGAGGTCCGGTGAGTCAAGAGGCCGCGGAAAGGGGGCGGGGGCGATTTCCGCACAATTCACGTCATGTGACAGTTCTGCAACGAGCGCGATGACGGTACGGCTCCGGCCGGGCACCAACGCAAAAAGCCCGGCCGAAGCCGGGCTTTTGCTTGACAGGCGATCTGCAACGATCGGTTGCACGGACGCAGCGTAAGGGCGCCGTCGTCCGGCGCGATCAGGCGCCGAGCTTGGCGAGCCGCTGGGCCAGGCGCGAAACCTTGCGCGAGGCGGTGTTCTTGTGCAGCACGCCCTTCTGGGCGGCGCGCATGATCTCCGGCTCGGCGGCCTGGAGGGCGACGCCGGCAGCGGCACTGTCGCCGGAGGCCAGCGCCTCCTCGACCTTGCGCACATAGGTGCGCATGCGCGAGCGGCGGTTCTTGTTGATCTCCGTGCGGCGCTCGATCTTGCGAGCCGCCTTTTTGGCGGAGGGCGTATTGGCCATCGGCCGTCCTCTTCGTCGTCGCAAGGACGGGGCTGCCGTCCTGCCGGATTGTGTTGCGAAATTCGAGGCGGGGCCGGACCCGAAGGAGCCCCGCATGGGTGGCGGGCTTATAGTCGCCGGCGCCCGTCCCGTCAACCGATAAGGCGCCGCCGCTCCCCGCCGCTCCCCCCGCGCTAGCCGTTGCGGAACGAGGCGGCCCGCTTCTCGACGAAGGCGTCCATGCCTTCCTTCTGGTCGGCGGTGGCGAACAGCGCCTGGAACAGACGGCGCTCGAAGCGGATGCCCTCGGCGAGCGTGGTCTCGAAGGCGCGGTTGACGCTCTCCTTGGCCATCATCGCCGCGGGCAGGGAGAGGCCGGCAATGGTGTCGGCGACCTTCATCGCCTCGTCCATCAGCCCGGAAAGCGGCACGACCCGCGAGACCAGGCCGAAGCGGTCCGCCTCCTCGGCGGTGAGCGTGCGCCCGGTGAGGCACATCTCCATCGCCTTGGCCTTGCCGATGGCGCGGGTGAGGCGCTGCGAGCCGCCCGCGCCCGGCATGACGCCGAGCTGGATCTCCGGCTGGCCGAAGCGGGCATTGTCGGCGGCGAGGATGATGTCGCACATCATGGCGAGCTCGCACCCTCCGCCGAGCGCATAGCCCGCCACCGCCGCGATGACCGGCTTGCGGCAGCGCGACAGCCGCTCCCAGGAGGTGACGAAGTCGTCCGTATAGGTGGCGGGGAAGCCGAGCGCCTGCATCTCCTTGATGTCGGCGCCGGCGGCGAAGGCGCGGTCCGACCCGGTGAGCACGAGGCAGCCGATGCTCCGATCGGCCTCGAAGGCGTCGAGCGCCCGGCCGAGCTCGCCGATCAGCGCCTCGTTCAGCGCGTTCAGCGCCTTCGGCCGGTGCAGCGTGATGATGCCCACGCGTCCGTTGGTGGCGACTTGGATGTTGTCATAGCCCATGGCCGGCGCCTCTCGTTCGGGAAATGGGGCGTGCTATCGCTGGCACGTCGCACAGTAAAAGGTGGAGCGCCCGCCCTGGACAAGCCGTGCGATGGTTCCATGGCAGCCGGGCATGGTGCAGGCGCTGCCCTCGCGGTCATAGGCGCGGAAGGTGTGCTGGAAATAGCCGAGCGTACCGTCGACCCGGGCATGGTCGCGCAGCGTCGAGCCGCCGGCCGCGATCGCCTCCTCCAGCACCGCGCCGATGGTCTCGACGAGCAGCCGGGCGCGGGCGGTGGGCCGGCCGGCGGGCGTGACGAGGCTGGCGGCGGGCCGCTCGGGCGAGAGGCCGGCGCGGTGCAGCGCCTCGCACACATAGATGTTGCCGAGCCCGGCGACGACCTTCTGGTCGAGCAGCGCCGCCTTCAGCGAGGTGCGCCGGCCGGCGAGGGCGGCGGCGAGGCGGGCTGCGTCGAAGGCGTTGCCGAGCGGCTCGGGGCCGAGCTCGCGGAACAGGGGGTGCTCGTCGAGCGCGACGCGCGGCACCAGCAGCATGGCGCCGAAGCGGCGCGGGTCGTTGTAGATGACCTCCGCGCCGCCCTCGAGGCTCAGCACCACATGGTCGTGCGGGCCGGCCGCGCCGCGCGGCAGATGGAACGTGCCGGGCATGTGCGTGTCCTTGCCCGCCTCGACCCGGAACGAGCCGGACATGCCCAGATGCATCACCAGCACCTCGGCCGGGGCGTCGCCCTCGGGCTCGAGGTCGGCGAGCAGGTACTTGGCCCGTCGCCCCAGCCCGGCGACCCGCCGGCCGGCGAGGCGCTCGGCGAAGCGCTCGGGCAGCGGCCAGCGCAGATCCGGCCGGCGCGCCAGCGCGGAGAGGATCCGCCGGCCTTCCATCACCGGGGCGAGGCCGCGCCGAACGGTTTCGACTTCGGGCAGTTCGGGCATGGCGCGATTCGGGTGTGCGGGTTTCGGCGCGGGGCGCGAGAGGCGCGGGGCGGACACCTTATATAAGGGGCGTCCGGGAAATGAGGAGGCGCTAGAGCAGGGCGAGCCCGGCGAGGAAGGCCTCGAGCTCGGCCGCGCCGCGGAAGCAGTGCGCGCGCATGCCCGCCACCCGGGCGCCCTCCACATTGACGGCCTTGTCGTCGATCATCACCGCCTCCTGCGGCGCCACGCCGTAGAGCGCCGCCACTCCTTTATATATGGCGGGGTCGGGCTTCTTGGTGCCGAACTCGGCGGCGACATGCATCGACGCGCCGAACAGCGCCCGCAGCTCGGGCACCAGCACGTCGAAATGCTCCTTCATGATCTGCCCGTTATTGGTGAGCAGCGCCAGCGCGCTGCGCTGCGCCACGCGCGCCGCCAGCGCCACCACCGGCGGATCGAGCGCCATGGCGAGCGCGCGCGTGCGCAGCCATTCCGCGCGGCCGAACGGCACGCCGATCGCCGCCGCGATGGCCGCCAGATACGCGTCGGCGCTGAGCTGGCCGGCATCGGCGGCATCCTCGATGCCGCTGGTCCAGACGAGGCGCTCGATATCGGCGGGGCCGAGCCCCGCGAGCTCCGCCATCGCCGCCCGGCGGGCGTCGACGTCGTAGCGCAGTAGCACGTCGTCCATGTCGAACACGACCAGCCTGACCGGCGGCGCGCCGGCAGGGGAGGCGCGCGCGCCCGCGGCGCCAGCCTCGGGAGCGTCGGCGACGCCGTCAGCCGGGTCGCCGGTCGGTGATCCGGTCGGGGGTCTCGCGGGGCCGCTCACGGGCCGCCTCAGGGAAGCGCGTCGTATCCCTCGCCGAAGCCCTTCAGGCTGAGCGGGATGCCGATGCCTTCTTCCGGTGTCTGGAACACGATGAAGGTCGCGCTCTGGCCGTTGCGCAGCTGGTCGACCAGCTTGTCGTCCATCACCACCTCGGCGACGCAGCCATTGGGCACGCAGCGCACGAAGCCGGCGCGGCCGATGTCGGTGTTGTCGATCTTCAGCCCGAGGCCGGAGGGCAGCAGCACGCCGAGCGGGGCGAGCACGCGCAGCAGCCGGCTCTGCTGGTCGGCGGTCTTCAGCACGATGACGGTGAGCCCGACATTGGGACGGTCGTCTGCCTGCACGCTCTGCAGCAGCACGCACTGCTCGGACTGCGCCCCGGGCGGAGTGTCGCAGCGGATCTGCCAGTCGCCGTGCACGGAGCGAACCACCCCCTGCGCCCGCGCATCCGGCGCCGCGGCGAGGAAGGCCGCGACGGCAAGTGCTGCGAACAGGACGGAACGGAGGGCCGCGAAGCCGCGCATGGGCTGTCTCCTCAATATGTACACGAAGAGTCTTCTAAAGAAACACCGCCGCGGGACAAGGCGAATCATGCTCCACGCCGGGGAAGCCGACCCCGTCATTGACCCCGTACAACGCCTTACCGCGATGTCAAGAATGGGGCGAGTCACCCCTTCGAGTACCCTTCGGGTGCGTGGAACGGTTCCAGGGACCCGACGTCATGTCGCAGGATCAGAGGGCCCCTCGCGCGTTGCTCAGGTGTCCTTTTTGTGTTTGATGAATGTCAAATGCCGCTGGTCCGGCAGGCGCTCTCATGGGGCCTCGGCCGGAAGGTAAGGTAATCGATGGGAGTGACGATCGCGATGAAATCGTGGATCCGCAACGCTGGGCGCACCGCCGCCGGCTTCGTCGGGGCAATGGCCGGCCTGATGGTCCTGGCGTTTGCGGGCATGGATGCGGCCTTGGCCGGCACCGGGCAGCCCTCGCCCTGGCAGATCAACCTGCAGGGCGCCGCCTCGCCGGTGATGGAGAGCATCCGCTCCTTCCACTACTTCCTTCTGGCGATCATCGTCGCCGTGGTCCTGCTGGTGCTTGTCCTGCTCGTGATCGTGATGATCCGGTTCAACGAGAAGGCGAACCCGGTACCCTCGCGTACCACCCACAACACGCTGATCGAGGTCGCGTGGACGGTGGTGCCGGTGCTGATTCTGGTCGCGATCGCGATTCCCTCCTTCCGCCTGCTGTTCCTCGAGCTCGACCTGCCGAAGGCCGACATGACGGTGAAGGCGACGGGCCACCAGTGGTACTGGTCGTACGAATATCCCGACAATGGCGACTTCAGCTTCGACAGCCTGATGGTGCCGACCGAGGACCTGAAGCCGGACCAGCCGCGCCTGCTGGCGGTCGACAACGAGGTGGTGGTGCCGGTCAACAAGATCGTGCGCATCCAGGTGACCGGTGCGGACGTGATCCACTCCTTCGCCCTGCCGTCTTTCGGCATCAAGATCGACGCCATCCCGGGCCGCCTGAACGAGACGTGGTTCCAGGCGGAGAAGGAGGGCGTATATTACGGCCAGTGCTCCGAACTCTGCGGCAAGGACCACGCGTTCATGCCGATCGCCATCCGGGTGGTCAGCGAGGCGGACTTCGCGGCCTGGGTCGAGAAGGCCAAGCAGGAGTTCGCCTCGAACGAGACGCAGGCGCCCGAGCGCGTGGCGCGTAACGACGTGCCGGGCACGATGATGCCGGGCACGATGCTGCCGGTGGCGGCCGCCGCGGCGGCGCGCTGAGGCTCTCGCTTCCGCGCAACAGGAAATACGAAGTGCGTGAAAGCGCACGAATGAGGGACGGTTCAATGGCAAACGCAGCCGCTCACGCAGGCGATCCGACGGGCTGGAAGCGCTGGGTCTACTCGACCAACAACAAGGACATCGGCGTGATGTACCTGATCTTCGCCATCGTGGCGGGGATCGTCGGCGGCATCCTGTCCATCGGCATCCGTGCCGAGCTGCAGGAGCCGGGCCTGCAGATCTTCTCCGATCCGCAGACCTTCAACGTGTTCACCACCGGCCACGGCCTCATCATGATCTTCTTCATGGTGATGCCGGCCATGATCGGCGGCTACGGCAACTACTTCGTGCCGCTGATGATCGGCGCCCCGGACACCGCCTTCCCGCGCATCAACAACGTCGCCTTCTGGCTGCTGCCGCCCTCCTTCGCGCTGGCGATCCTGTCGCTGTTCGTGGAAGGCGCGGCCGGCTCCAACGGCTTCGGCGGCGGCTGGACCATCTATCCCCCGCTCTCGTCCAAGCTCGGCCATCCCGGCCCGGCCATGGACCTGCTGATCCTCTCGCTGCACCTTGCCGGCGCGTCCTCGATCCTCGGCGCGATCAACCTGATCACCACGATCCTGAACATGCGCGCCCCGGGCATGACGCTGCACAAGATGCCGCTCTTCGCCTGGTCGCAGCTCGTGACGGCGTTCCTGCTGCTGCTGTCGCTGCCGGTGCTGGCGGGCGCCATCACCATGCTGCTCACCGACCGCAACTTCGGCACCACCTTCTTCGACCCGGCCGGCGGCGGCGACCCGATCCTGTTCCAGCACCTGTTCTGGTTCTTCGGCCACCCCGAAGTGTACATCCTGATCCTGCCGGGCTTCGGCATCGTCTCCCACATCGTGTCGACCTTCTCGAAGAAGCCGGTGTTCGGCTATCTCGGCATGGCCTACGCGATGGTGGCGATCGGCGTGGTCGGCTTCGTAGTGTGGGCGCACCACATGTACACGGTCGGCCTGTCCTCCTCGACCCAGGCCTATTTCGTGGCCGCGACGATGATCATCGCGGTGCCGACGGGCATCAAGATCTTCTCCTGGATCGCGACCATGTGGGGCGGGTCGATCTCGTTCCGTGTGCCGATGCTGTGGGCGATCGGCTTCATCTTCCTGTTCACGGTCGGCGGCGTCACCGGCGTCGTGCTGTCGAACGCCGGCATCGACCGCTCGCTGCACGACACCTATTACGTGGTGGCGCACTTCCACTACGTGCTGTCGCTCGGCGCGGTGTTCGCGATCTTCGCCGGCTGGTACTACTGGGCGCCGAAGATGTTCGGCTACATGTACTCCGAGACCATCGGCAAGATACATTTCTGGCTGACCTTCGTGGGCGTGAACCTGGTGTTCTTCCCGCAGCACTTCCTCGGCCTCGCCGGCATGCCGCGCCGCTACGCGGACTACCCGGACGCGTTCCACGCCTGGAACTTCATCTCCTCGATTGGTTCCTACATCTCCGGCTTCGCGCTGCTGGTGTTCCTGTTCGGCGTCTACCGCATGTTCGCCGCCAAGGTGCCGGCCGGGGCCAATCCGTGGGGCGAGGGTGCGACGACGCTGGAATGGACGCTGCCGTCGCCGCCGCCCTACCATCATTTCGACGTCCTGCCGCGGATCAAGTGATCCGCCGGACGCGGCACTCCCTCTCCCGGCGCGGCGCACGCGGCGGGGGCGGGCGACAAGACGGGATGGAGGGCCGCAGAGGGCCCTCCTGCGGGCCGGCGCCGCACAGGCGCCGCCCGGCAGGTGAGAGCGCCGCCCCGCGCGGCGCCGGAGTGAGTTGATGAGCGACGTCGCCTCGCGCGAATACGATCTGGCCCATGCCGGGCAGCGCCCGGACGAGGCCCCCTACCACGCCTCGGTGGCGGACTACGTCGCGCTCCTGAAGCCGCGCGTGATGTCGCTCGTCGTCTTCACCGCGCTGGTCGGGATCGTGCGCGCGCCGGGCTCCGTGCACCCGGTGATCGCCTTCACCGCGCTGCTGTGCATCGCCATCGGCGCCGGTGCGTCGGGCGCGCTCAACATGTGGTGGGACGCCGACATCGACGCGCTGATGACCCGCACGCGCCGCCGGCCGGTGCCGGCCGGGCGCATCGCCCCGAGCGAGGCGCTGGCCTTCGGCCTGACGCTGGCGATCGGCTCGGTGCTGGTGCTGGGGCTGCTGGTGGACGAGCTGGCGGCGGCGCTGCTGGCCTTCACCATCTTCTTCTACGCCGTCGTCTACACGATGTGGCTGAAGCGCTGGACGCCGCAGAACATCGTCATCGGCGGCGCCGCCGGGGCCTTTCCGCCCATGGTCGGCTGGGCCGCCGCCTCGGGCGGGATCGGGCTCGAGAGCGTGCTGCTGTTCCTGATCATCTTCTTCTGGACCCCGCCCCATTTCTGGGCGCTGGCGCTCTACAAGTCGGGCGACTACGAGCGCGCGGGCGTGCCGATGCTGCCGGTGGTGGCCGGCCCGGCCGAGACGCGCCGCCAGATCCTGCTCTACACGCTGGTGCTGGTGCCGCTCGCGGTGTCGCCGGCGCTGCTCGGCATGGCGGGGATCGTCTACGGCGTGGTCGCCAGCGTGAGCGGCGCGCTGATGCTGACCCTCGCCGTCCAGCTCTACCGCCGCCGGGAGGGCGTCGCCGCCGAAACCGCGGCCAAGCGGCTGTTCGCCTTCTCGATTCTCTACCTTTTCCTGCTCTTCGCCGTCCTTCTCATCGAAGCGGTCGTACCGGCCTCGTTCGGGCCGGCCTGGTTCGGGCCGATCTGGTTCGGGCTCTGAGCATGTGCGCCGCAAGGAATGATCATGTCGGACCAGAACAAGGCCCCGGAACCGGAGCAGGACGAGGGCGTGGTGCTCACCGACGAGCAGAAGCGCCGGCGCCGCTCGCGCTCGATCGCCATCGGGCTCGTGCTCGGCGGGCTGTGCCTGCTCTTCTACATCGTGACGATCGTGAAGCTCGGCCCGGGCGTGCTGGTCCGGCCGCTGTGAGGGTGTGATGGTGGACGAGACCCCGAACACCGAGGGCCGCGCGGCGGCTCCCGCGAGCGAGACCCGGACGAGCGAAACCCCCGCCGCGTCGCAGGCGAGCCCGGCAGAGGGCAGTGCTGCGGAAGGCGATTCCGCGGGCCGCGCGCGGCCGAGGCCGACCGGCGGCAATAGCTGGATCCTCGGCGCCAGCCTCGCCTTGTTCGTGGGCGCCATGGTCGGCGCGGCCTATGCGGCGGTTCCGCTCTACCGCGTGTTCTGCCAGGTCACCGGCTATGGCGGCGCCACCCGGGTGGCGGAGCGCGCGCCGACCGAGGAACTCGGCCGGATGGTCGAGGTGCGCTTCGATTCGAACGTCTCGCCCGGCCTGCCCTGGGACTTCGTGCCGGAGACGCGCTCGGTGCAGGTGCGCATCGGCGAGACCAAGCTGGTCTACTACCGCGCGCACAACCGCAGCGACAAGGCGATCACCGCCGGGGCGACCTACAACGTCACGCCGGCGCAGTCGGGCTACTACTTCTCCAAGCTCCAGTGCTTCTGCTTCACCGACCAGACGCTGGAGCCGGGGGAGACGCAGGACATGCCGGTGATCTTCTTCGTCGACCCGGAGCTCGCCAAGGACCCCGAGCTGACGACGCTCAAGACCATCACCCTGTCCTACACCTTCTTCCCCAAGGCGGCCCCGGTCGCGACGGGCAAGGACGAGACCGGCAAGGCACCGCTTTAAGACGCAACGCACCTGTGCAGCACACCCCGAGGCGGGCAGAACGCCACATTGCCGTCGCGGCAGGGGCCAGCTAGAAAAAGATACCGAACGGAGAGCGCGACCCATGGCCGAGGCCCACGCCAAGCACCACGACTACCACCTCGTCGACCCGAGCCCGTGGCCCTTCGTCATCTCGGTCTTCGCCTTCGTCATGGCCGTCGGCGCCGTGTTCTGGATGCACGGCCAGCTCACCATGCTGGTGATGATCGCCGGCCTGCTCGGCGTGATCTACACCATGATCGTGTGGTGGCGGGACATCATCCGCGAGGGCCAGTACCAGCACGCGCACACGCCGGTGGTGCAGCTCCATCTGCGCTACGGCATGATCCTGTTCATCGCCTCCGAGGTGATGTTCTTCGTCGCGTGGTTCTGGGCCTTCTTCGACGCGGCGCTGTTCGTCGGCGAGGAGATCAACTTCACCCGCGCCGAGTTCACCGGCGGCCATTGGCCCCCGACGGGCATCGAGACCTTCAATCCCTGGCACCTGCCGCTGCTCAACACGCTGATCCTGCTCACTTCCGGCACGACGCTGACCTGGGCGCACCACGCGCTGGTGCATGGCGACCGGCAGAGCGCGAAATGGGGCCTGTGGCTGACCGTCGGCCTCGGCGTGCTGTTCTCCTCGCTGCAGGCCTTCGAATACAGCCACGCCGAGTTCGCCTTCTCCGGCAACATCTACGGCGCCACCTTCTTCATGGCGACCGGCTTCCACGGCTTCCACGTCATCGTCGGCACAATCTTCCTCGCGGTCTGCCTCGGGCGCCTGTTCGCCGGCCACTTCACGCCGACCCGCCATTTCGGCTTCGAGGCGGCGGCCTGGTACTGGCACTTCGTCGACGTGGTCTGGCTGTTCCTCTTCACCTTCATCTATGTGTGGGGCAGCGCCGGCGCGCCCCACTGAGACACCGGCAACGGGGACGAGGGGCGGCGCGCAGCCGCCCCTTTTTCGTTGCCGCGGCCGCCGACGCGGCTCCTGACCCGGCCGCCGCGCCCCTGAGCACGGCGCCCTGTCCGCCGGCCGGACGCAACGCCCGCGGCCCGATTGCCGCCCGGGCATGAATGGGAGTAGAAGCCCGCCATGGATCTTCAGCCCTTCCATACCGGCGTCTCGCCCTATGCCGCCGGCCTCTCCTGCCGCTGTCCGCGCTGCGGGCGCGGGCGCCTTTTCAAGGGCTTCCTCACCGTCGCGCCGGCCTGCGACAATTGCGGGCTCGACTACAGCTTCGACGATTCCGGCGACGGGCCGGTGGTGTTCATCATCCTGCTCGCCGGCTCGCTGGTGGTCGGGCTGGCGCTGTGGGTCGAGCTGACCTGGGCGCCGCCGCTGTGGGTGCACGCTCTGCTGTGGACGCCGCTGGTGCTGATCTCGACGCTCGGCCTGCTGCGGCCGCTGAAGGCGACCATGATTGCGCTGCAGTACCAGAAGAGGGCCGAGCAGGGCCGCCTCGACGAGGGGGATGCGTGAGCGCGCCGGCGCCGACGGAGAACCGCGGCGGGAACCTCGCCCAGGATCACGCCGGGAACCGCGGAGACGACCGCGGCGCGGACCCCGCCGGGCCTCGCGCGGGGAGGCGGGAGCGCTCGCCGCTGCGCCGGCTGCTGCCGGCCGGGCTGACGGTGCTGGTCGCCTTCGCGCTGCTGGTGGGGCTCGGCGTCTGGCAACTCGAGCGCCTCGCCTGGAAGGAAGACCTGATCGCCAAGGTGGAGGCGCGCATCCACGCGCCGGCCCAGCCCGTGCCGGACGAGGCGGACTGGGACCGGGTCGACTTCGAGCATGACGAATACCGCCACGTGACCGCGCAGGGCCGCTTCCGCCACGATCTGGAGGTGCAGGTCTACGCGCTGGTCGACGTCGAGCCGGACGGCAGCGGCGGGCCCGGCTACTGGGTGGTGACGCCGCTGACCATGGCCGACGGCAGCACCATCCTCGTCAATCGCGGCTTCGTGCCGATGGACCGCAAGGACCCGGCGAGCCGGCCCGAGGGCCGCGACGATGGGCTCGTCACCGTCACCGGGCTCATGCGCATGCCGGAGGAGGGCGGGCTGTTCACCCCCGGCAACGACACGCAGAAGGACGACTGGTTCGTCCGCGACCCGGTCGCCATCGCCAGCGCCAAGGGGCTGGTGCGGGTGGCGCCGTTCCTGATCGATGCCGACGCGACGCCCAATCCGGGCGGGCTGCCGGTCGGCGGGCTGACGCGGGTCGCCTTCCCCAACCGGCACCTCGAATATGCGCTGACCTGGTTCGGCCTCGCCGCGACGCTGCTCGGCGTGTTCGCCGCCTATGCCTGGTCGCGGCTGCGGCAGGCGCCGGCCAGGTAACCGGCGGTGAAGTAGCCGCCGGCCGGGCAGGCCCGCCGCACGCCCTCACCGTCCGCGCCGCTTGCCTCGGAACGGGCCGGCCACTAGGTTGCCGCGCAATTCGCACCTGGAGCGTGTCGCGCGCACGTGTCGTCGCGGGATAGACTCCGGCTCCTTGTGAATACGCCGTTCCGGCCTGCGCGTGCGTCGCGCCGGTGCCGGGGCGGCCCTAGCGGAGGCGCGCGTGCGCTACATATCCACTCGCGGCGAGGCGCCGGCCCTTGCCTTTTCCGACGCGCTGCTGGCGGGGCTGGCGCGCGATGGCGGGCTCTATGTGCCGGAGCTGTTCCCGACCTTCGCGGCGCCGGAGATCGCCCGGCTCGCCGGCCACTCCTATGACGAGGTGGCCGCGCGGGTGATCGCGCCCTTCGTCGACGCCTCCTTTCCGCCCGCGGTGCTGAAGCCGATGCTCAAGGAGGCCTATGCCTCCTTCCGCCACCCCTCGACCACGCCGCTGGTGGAGATCGCGCCGAACCGCTTCGTGCTGGAGCTGTTCCACGGCCCGACGCTCGCCTTCAAGGACGTGGCGATGCAGCTTCTCGGCCGCATGATGGACCACGTGCTGACGGAGCGCGACCAGCGCGCCACCATCGTCGGGGCGACCTCGGGCGACACCGGCAGCGCGGCGATCGAGGCCTTCCGCGGCCGTGCGCGCACCGACGTGTTCATCCTCTACCCGGCCGGGCGGGTCTCCGAGGTGCAGCGCCGGCAGATGACGACGGTGCCGGACGCCAATGTCCACGCCATCGCCGTCGAGGGCACGTTCGACGACTGCCAGGCCCATGTGAAGGCGATGTTCAACCATCACGCCTTCCGCGACCGGCTGCAGCTCGCCGGCGTCAACTCGATCAACTGGGCGCGCATCGTGGCGCAGGTGGTCTACTATTTCGTGGCCGGCGTGGCGCTGGGCGCCCCGCACCGGCCGGTCTCCTTCGTGGTGCCGACCGGCAATTTCGGTGACGTGCTGGCGGGTTATGTCGCCAAGCGCATGGGCCTGCCGGTCTCGCGCCTGACCATCGCCACCAACGTCAACGACATATTGGTGCGCACGCTCGGCACCGGGCGCTACGAGGTGACCGGGGTGGTGCCGTCCTCCTCGCCCTCGATGGATATCCAGGTCTCGTCCAATTTCGAGCGGCTGCTGTTCGAGGCGTTGGAGCGCGACGCCGGCGCGCTGCGCGGGCTGATGGCCGCGCTCGCCCAGTCTGGCGCCTTCTCGCCGCCCGCGCGCGCGCTGGAGGCGATCCGCGCCGATTTCGACGCCGGCCGCGCCGACGAGGCGGAAACGCTGGCGACCATCGCCGCCGTGCGCCGCGACTGCGGCTATTTGATCGACCCGCACACGGCGGTGGCGGTGTCGGTGGCGGAGCGGATCGCGCACGACCCGCACGTGCCGCAGATCGTGCTCTCCACCGCCCATCCCGCCAAGTTCCCCGACGCGGTGGAGCGGGCCTGCGGCGAACGGCCGGCGCTGCCCGCGCACCTCGCCGACCTGATGGGGCGCGAGGAGCGCACGCCGACCCTGCCCAACGACCTCGCCGCCATCGAGGCCTATGTCGCCCGCCACGCCCGCGCCGCGGAGCCGGCGGCATGAGCGGCGACACGAACGGCCAGCGGAGCGGAATCTTTTCCAAGGCGCCGCGCATCACCGAGCTCGACAATGGCGTGACCGTCATCAGCGACGCCATGGAACATCTGGCGACCGCCTCGCTCGGCATCTGGGCCGGGGTGGGCGCGCGCGACGAGCAGGGCGACGAGCACGGCATCTCGCACCTTCTCGAGCACATGGCGTTCAAGGGCACGCGCCGGCGCTCGGCGCGCGACATCGCCGAGGAGATCGAGGCGGTGGGCGGCGACATCAACGCCGCCACCAGCGTCGAGCACACCAGCTACAATGCGCGTGTGCTGGGCGAGGACGTGCCGCTGGCGCTCGACGTGCTGGCCGACATCCTCGCCGAGCCGGCCTTCGACGCCGAGGAGCTGGAGCGCGAGCACAATGTGATCGTGCAGGAGATCGGCGCCGCGCTCGACACGCCGGACGACCTCGTCTTCGACCTGTTCCAGGAGCGGGCCTTCCCCGGCCAGCCGATCGGCCGCTCGATCCTCGGCACGCCGGGAAGCGTGCGCTCCTTCGATGCGGCGCGGCTGCGCACCTATATGGGCCGCACCTACCGGCCGGCGCGGATGATCGTGGCCGGCGCCGGCGCGGTCGAGCACGAGCGGCTGGTCGAGGAGGCGGCCAAGCGCCTCGGTGGCTTCGCGGCCGGCGACAAGCCCGAGCCGGTGCCCGGCCGCTACCAGGGCGGCACCGAGATCGGCGGCGGGCGCGAGCTCGAGCAGGCGCATCTGCTGATCGGGCTGGAGGGGCTCTCCTACAAGGACCCCGGCATCCACGCGCTGCAGGTGTTTTGCAACGTGCTGGGCGGGGGCATGTCCTCGCGCCTGTTCCAGGAAGTGCGCGAGGCGCGCGGCCTGTGCTACGCGGTCTATGCGTTCCACTGGGGCTATGCCGATACCGGCCTGTTTGGCGTCTATGCCGGCACCGATGGCGGGGATGTCGGGGAACTGGTCGACGTGGTGGTCGACCAGATCGCGGCCAGCGTCGAGGAGATGACCGAGCCCGAGCTCGCCCGCTCCAAGGCGCAGGCCAAGGTCGGGCTGCTGGCGGCGCTGGAAAGCTCCGGCGCGCGGGCCGACCAGCTCGCCCGCCAGATGCTGGCCTTCGGCCGGCCGATTCCGCTCGAAGAGATCGTCTCCAAGGTCGAGGCGGTGACGCTGGAGGACGCGCGGGCCGCCGGCCGGGCGCTTATCGCGGGCGGGCGGCCGACCTTCACCGCGCTCGGCCCCGGAAAGCCCCTTGAATCCGCCGCCCGCATCGCGGAACGTCTGTCGGTTGGCTGATCTCGTTTCCACGCACCCGCATGTCGCTGTTCCGCACGGTCTCCTGGCCTGAGCCGCCCACCCTGATCGAGGGCGATGGCGTCGTGCTGCGGATGCCGCAGATGGCGGACTTCACCGCCTGGGCGGGCCTGCGCGAGGCGAGCCGCGACTTCCTGACGCCGTGGGAACCGCTGTGGCCGACCTACGACCTCACCCGCGGCTCGTTCCGCCGCCGCATCCGGCGCTATGCGCGCGATGTGCGCGAGGACAGCGCCTATCCGTTCCTGGTGTTCCGCGCCGGCGACCGGGCGCTGCTGGGCGGGCTGTCGCTCTCCAACGTGCGGCGCGGCGTCACCCAGACCGCGAGTCTGGGCTACTGGATGGGCGCCCCCTTCGCGGGGCAGGGCTATATGAGCGCGGCGGTGCGCACGCTGCTGCCCTTCGCCCATGGCGCGCTGGGCCTGCGCCGCATCGAGGCCGCCTGCCTGCCGAGCAACACGCCGTCGATCCGGCTGCTGGAAGGCACCGGCTTCCGCCGCGAGGGCTATGGCCGCGAATATCTGTGCATCAACGGCGAATGGCAGGACCATCTGCTCTTCGCCCGGCTCGGCCGCGACCCGATCGGCCGCCCCAAGGCGGTGGACACGCCGAGCCTGGTGCCCGTGCAAAGTGAAAACGACATCAATGGCGGCGGCTAGTCTGGAACGACTACAAGTTACCTCCGGTATTTCCCCGTTCATATGGTCACGTGATCGCCAGATAGGGTTTTCCCGATTGACGCGCGGCGGGAATAGCGCGAGAAAATAAGACAAAGGCAGAGTTTAGAATAATTCTAAATAGCTGATCACTTGGTCCATCCCCGCGATGATTGTTTGTTCCTGTAACGTGATTACGGATCGTCAGATCCGCGATGCGGTGAACGATACCCAGTCCTCGGTACGCACGGCCGGCCAGGTCTATCGCTGCCTGGGCTGCAGCGCGCAGTGCGGGCGCTGCGCGCGCATGATCCGCAAGCTGATCGACGACGTGAACGCCACCGCCTGCGGCGCCTGCGTGCGCGAGTGCCCGGTGGCGGGCCACGCCCATGAGCACGTGCACGGGCCGGCGCATGCGACGGCGCACGCGCATGAGACTTCGCAGGGGCACGAGCCTGTCCGCGCCCACGAATCTGCCCGCGCAAACGCGCCGGCCCACGAGCATGAGCATGTGCCGGCGCGCGAGCCGGCCCGGCGCCGCGCCGAGGCGGACGAGACCGCGCACGCGCATGCCCGCGCCGACGCCTACGCTTCCCTGATTCCCGCCGAATAATCCGCGCCGCCGCGGGTCCCGCCCGGACCCGTAGCCGGCGACGTTCTCGGCTTGCCTCATACTTGGAATTATTCTAAAGAAACTCCGGTCACATCAATTCAGGGAGACGTCGCGGCCATGAAGGGCGATCCGAAGGTCATCGAATATCTCAACCGCGGCCTGAGGTCCGAGCTCACGGCGATCAACCAGTACTGGCTGCATTACCGCATGCTGGACAATTGGGGTTTCAAGAAGATGGCCGCCAAGTGGCGCGCCGAATCGATCGAGGAAATGCAGCACGCCGACAAGTTCGTCGACCGCATCCTGTTCCTCGAGGGCTTCCCCAACCTCCAGGTGCTCGACCCGCTGCGCATCGGCCAGGACGTGAAGGAAGTGATCGAGTGCGACCTCGCCGCCGAGATCGAGGCCCGCGCGCTCTATCAGGAAGCCGCGGCCTATTGCGCCGAGGTGAAGGACTATCCCAGCCGCGACCTGTTCAAGGAGCTGATGGCGGACGAGGAGGGGCATATCGACTTCCTCGAGACCCAGCTCGACCTGATCGCCCGGCTCGGCCTGCAGCTCTACTCGCAGCACCATATCGGCGGCTTCGAATAGGCGCCGGGCATCGACCCGAAGACGGGGAAGCCGGTCGCGAGACCGGCTTTTTCTTTGCCCGGCGGCGGGCGCCTGCCGTCTTTAGATCAATTCCAACCTATTGATCTCGCGAAGCTTTTTGTTGACGTTGCGTCATGTTCGACCTACCGCGGCAGGCGAGCCATATCGAGGGGCCGCCCCGCCATCCGGGCCGCCCGCGCGCAGGAGGAACGACATGACCGCCAAGCTCCCTCATCGGGCCGCCCGCCGGCTCGCCCTCGGCGGACTTCTGGCCGCCGGCCTCGCGCTGGCCACGGTCGGGGCGCGGGCCGAGGAAGTGGTGAACGTCTACACCACCCGCGAGATCGGTCTCGCCAAGCCGCTGTTCGACGCCTTCACCGAGAAGACCGGCATCGGCGTCAACAGCGTGTTCGTGAAGGACGGCCTCGCCGAGCGGGTGAAGGCCGAGGGCGCGGCCTCGCCCGCCGACGTGCTGATGACGGTCGATGTCGGCGCGCTGCTCGACCTCGTCGACCAGGGCATCACCCAGCCGGTGCGCTCCGAAGTGCTGGAATCGGCGATCCCCGCCAATCTGCGCGGCGCCGACGGCAGCTGGTACGCGCTCTCCATGCGCGCCCGCGTCGCCTATGCCGCCAAGGACCGGGTGAGCCTCGACGCGCTGCACTACGAGGATCTCGCCGCGCCCGAATGGAACGGCAAGCTGTGCATCCGCTCCGGCAAGCACCCCTACAACACGGCGCTGATCGCGGCCTATATCGTCCATCACGGCGAGGCGGCGGCGCAGAAGTGGCTGGAGGGCGTGAAGGCCAATCTCGCCCGCAAGCCGGCCGGCGGCGACCGCGAGAACGCCCGCGACATCCTCGCCGGCATCTGCGACCTCGGCATCGCCAATTCCTACTATGTGGGGCTGATGCGCTCGGGCAAGGGCGGGCCGGAGCAGGAGGAGTGGGCGGCGGCGATCCGCGTCGTGCTGCCCACCTTCGAGGGCGGCGGCACCCATGTGAACATCTCCGGCGCCTCGGTGGCGAAAAACGCGCCGAACAAGGACAACGCGGTCAAGCTGCTGGAATATCTCGTCTCGCACGAGGCGCAGGAGCTCTACGCCAAGTCGAACTTCGAATATCCGGTGGTGGCGGGGGCGCCGATCGACCCGATCATCGCCGCCTTCGGCCCGCTGAAGATCGACGATATCGACCTCGTCGCCGTCGCCAAGGCGCGCAAGGCGGCGACCGACCTCGTCGATACGGTCGGTTTCGACAATTGACGCGCCGGCCGGCGATGCTTGGACCGGGCGCACGCGGCGCGGCGGGCCGCCCGTGAGCGTGGCGGCACGATCGCCGGCGAGCGCGGGCGCAGGCGCGCCGACGGGCGCGCGCCTGCTGCGCGGGGCGTCGGGGGCGGTGGTGCTTCTGGTACTGCTCCCGCTCGCCGCGCTGGTGTGGACCGCCGCGCAGGGCTCGGGCGATCTGTGGCCGCATCTGCTGCGCCATGTGGTGCCGCACGCGCTGGGTGAGACCGTGCTGCTCGCGCTCGGCGTCGGCGTGCTGGCCGGAATCATAGGCACCGGCACCGCCTGGCTGGTCGCGGTCTGCCGCTTTCCCGGGCGCGGCCTGTTCGAATGGGCGCTGCTGCTGCCGCTCGCCATCCCGACCTACATCCAGGCCTTCGTCTATGTCGACGCGGTCCACCCGCTCGGGCCGATCCCGACGCTGATCCGCTCGCTGCTCGGCATGAAGAGCCCGCGCGACCTGTGGCTGCCGGAGGTGCGCAACCTGCCCGGCTGCATCGTGCTGCTGGGGCTGGTGCTCTACCCTTATGTCTATCTCGCCGCCCGCGCGGCCTTCCTGATGCAGACCGCCTCGATCCTCGACGCGGCGCGCACGCTGGGCGCGGGGGCCGGCGAGACGTTCCTGCGCATCGCCCTGCCGCTGGCGCGCCCCGCCATCGCGGTAGGCGTGACGCTGGCGCTGATGGAGACGGTGAACGATGTCGGCGCCTCCGAATTCCTCGGCGTGCAGACGCTCACCCTGTCGATCTATTCCACCTGGCTGAACCGCTCCAGCCTGCCCGGCGCGGCGCAGATCGCGCTGTTCATGCTGGCGATCCTGTTCGCGCTGGTGATGGTGGAGCGCTGGGGCCGGCGCCATCTCAGCATCGCCGCCATCGGCGCCCGCGCCCACGCCCCGGCACGCCGCCTCCTCGGGCGCGGGCAGGGGATGCTGGCGATGCTCGCCTGCCTGGTGCCGGTGACGCTCGGCTTCCTGCTGCCGGCCGGGCACCTCGCGCACACCGCCTGGAAGCGCTGGCTGTTCCACGGCGTGCCCGCGAGCATCTGGCAGGAGGCGGCCAATACTGCGCTGCTGGCCGGGCTCGGCACGCTGGCCGCGCTCGGCTGCGGCCTCATCGTCGCCGTGGCGCTGCGGGTGCGGGCGCTGCGCGGCGGGCTGGTGCCGCGGCTGGCGAGCCTGGGCTACGCGGTGCCCGGCACGGTGCTGGCGGTGGGCCTGCTGGTGCCGCTCGCCGCCTTCGACAACTGGGTCTCATCGACCAGCGCGCGGCTGACCGGGGTGCCGACCGGGCTGCTGCTCTCCGGCTCCGGCGCGGCGCTGGTCCTCGCCTATGTCATCCGCTTCCTGGCGATCCCGGTCGGCGGACTGGAGGCGGGCTATGGGCGGATCGGCACCACGCTCGACATGGCCGCGCGCAGCCTCGGGGAGCGCCCGCCCGGCGTGGTGCGGCGCATCCACCTGCCGCTGCTGCGCCCCGCGCTCGGCACCGCGGCGCTGCTGGTGTTCGTCGACTGCATGAAGGAGCTGCCGGCGACGCTGATGCTGCGCCCGCTCAACTTCGAGACGCTGGCGAGCCACGTCTATGGCGAGGCCGCGCGCGGCACCTATGAGGACGGCGCGCTCGCCGCCCTGCTCATCGTGCTGGTCGGGCTGGTGCCGGTGATCCTGCTGGCGCGGCTCTCCCGCCCGCGCGAGGGATAGGGCGCGACAGACTGGCCGCGCCCTCCCGCCCTCACACCGCGAGTTCGGGCAGGTCGCGGTAGAGCTCCAGCGATTCCGGGTTGGCCAGCGCCTCGGTGTTCTTCACCGGCCGGTTGTGCACCACGTCGCGCACGGCGAGCTCGGTGATCTTGCCGGAGCGGGTGCGCGGGATGTCGGCCACGGCGACGATCTTGGCCGGCACGTGGCGCGGGCTGGCGCCGGTGCGGATCTGGGTGCGGATGCGCTTCTCGAGCTCCGCGTCGAGCACCGCGCCCGGCTTCAGCCGCACGAAGAGCACGACCCGCACGTCATTGTCCCATTCCTGGCCGATCGCCAGCGCCTCGACGATCTCCGGCACCTGCTCGGCCTGGGCGTAGATCTCGGCGGTGCCGATGCGTACGCCCTGCGGGTTGAGCGTGGCATCGGAGCGGCCATGGATGATGATGCCGCCGTGATGGGTCCATTCGGCGAAGTCGCCATGGCACCAGATATTGTCGAAGCGCTCGAAATAGGCGGCGTGGTACTTGGCCCCGTCCGGGTCGTTCCAGAACATCACCGGCATGGAGGGGAAGGGCTTGGTGCAGACCAGCTCGCCCCGCTCGCCGACCACCGGCCGGCCCTCGTCCGACCAGACCTCGACCGCCATGCCGAGGCCCGGCGCCTGGATCTCGCCCTTGTAGACCGGGGCGGTGGGGTCGCCGAGCACGAAGCAGGAAACGATGTCGGTGCCGCCCGAGATCGAGGCGAGGTGGAGGTCGGGCTTGATCGCCTCGTAGACGTAGCCGAAGCTCTCCGGCGCCAGCGGCGAGCCGGTGGAGGTGAGCGCCTTCAGCTTCGAGAGATCATGCGTCTCGCCGGGCTTCAGACCCTCCTTGCGCAGCGAGTCGATGTATTTCGCCGAGGTGCCGAACAGCGCGAAGCCCTCCTTCTCGGCATAGTCGAACAGCACCGAGGGGCCGGGCGCGAAGGGCGAGCCGTCGAACAGGCACAGGGTGAGGTTGCTGGCGAGGCCGGTGACGAGCCAGTTCCACATCATCCAGCCGCAGGTGGTGAAGTAGAACAGCCGGTCGCCGGGCGCGAGGTCGCAATGCAACCGGTGCTCCTTCACATGCTGCAGCAGCGTGCCGCCCGCCCCGTGGACGATGCATTTGGGCACGCCCGTGGTGCCGGAGGAGAACAGGATGAAGGCGGGGTGGTTGAAGGGCAGCCGCTCGAACACCAGCGGGGCCGGGGCGTGGGGCGCGAGGAAGGCGTCGAGCGCGACCCCGTTCGGCAGGCCGGCGGCGACCTCCGCGGCCTCGCCGAGATAGGGCACGATCACCGTCGCGGCTGTGTCGGCGAGGTGCGGCACCACGCTCTTCAGCTTGTCGCCGATGGCGACCCGCTTGCCCGAATACCAGTAGCCGTCGCAGGCGAAATAGACCTTGGGCGCGATCTGCCCGAATCGGTCGAGGATGCCGCGCTCGCCGAAATCGGGCGAGCAGGAGGAGAAGATCGCGCCGAGCGAGGTGGTCGCCAGCATGATGGCGATGGTCTCGGGCATGTTGGGCATGGTGGCGGCGACGCGGTCACCGACCCCGACCCCGGCCGCGCGCAGCCCCTGCTGCAGGCGCGAGACCAGGTCGCACAGCTCGCCGAAGCTCACCTGCCGCTCGACCTTGTCCTCGCCGCGGAAGACCAGCGCCACCTCGTCCCGCCCGCGCGGGCGCAGCAGGTTCTCGGCGTAGTTGAGCCGCGCCTCGGGGAAGAAACGGGCGCCGGGCATCGCCTCGGCGTCGACCAGCGCGGTCGCGCCGCGCTCGCCGATGATGTCGCCCAGATCCCACACCTCCTCCCAGAACGTGCCGGGATGGGCGACCGACCAGGCGTGGAGATCACGGAAGTCGGTCAGCGCCGTGCCGTGGCGCGCATTGACGGTGCGGACGAGGGCGGTAACCGCGCTGCGGGCGATCCTCTCCGGGCTCGGTTTCCAGAGGGGTTCATCACTCGCCGCACTCATCGATTTCCTCCGTGTTCAGGTCGGCCGGCGCGTTCTGCGTCGCCGGGCCGCATGGCGCCAGCGGATTCATAGCGCCCGCCTCGGCGTCTGTCAGGCCATCAAACAGACACAGAGACACAAGATGTTGCGCCGTCCGCCGGCTGGCATTTCCCACCGTGGCGTGCCTCCGCGCTTGCGTGCCTGCGTCCGGGTGCTGTACGCGCATGAACAGGGGACGCCACCGATCGCTTTATGAAGAAACTCGTTCCGATCCTGCTGCTGCCCGTGGTGCTGGTGCTCGCCGCGGCAGCCTTTGCACCCAAGCTCGCCTCCGACGCGCGGCTGCGCGCCGAGGCGGTGGCGGCGGTGCGCGCGGCGACCGGCCGGGAACCGCGCATCGAGGGGCCGGTCGGCTTCTCGGTGCTGCCCTGGCCGGCGATCACCGCCGAGGATCTCACGGTCGATGACGAGGACGGCGACTCCCGGCTGATGGTGCCGCGCCTGCGGGTCGTGCTGCACCTGCTGCCGCTGCTGACCGGGCAGGCGCGCGCCGACCATATCGAGCTCGCCTCGCCCGAACTGAGCATCGTCGGCAGCGAGGCCAGCCTCGACGGTTTCTCCGCCCTGGTGGCGGGCCTCGGCACCAGCCGGCTCGACGCCGACATCCGCGTCACCGACGGCCAGCTCCTGGTGCGCCACGGCAATGTCAGCGAGGTGGTGATCCCGCGCGCCGACGTCCGCCTCGCCTGGCAGGGGATGAAGGAGGTCGCGCTCAAGGGCAAGCTCACCTGGCGCGGCGAGCCGCTCGACGTCGACTTCGCCCTGTCGGACGTCGCCCGCCTCGCCGCCGGCGGCGGGGCCGGCCTGCGGCTCTCCGCCTCCGGCCCGCCGGCCGAGTTCTCCTTCGACGGTTCGGTGAAGCTCGCCGGCGGCCCGGTGGCCGAGGGCCAGCTCGCCATGTCCTCGCGCAAGCTTCGCGACACGCTGGAATGGCTCGGCCTCGACGCGCCGACCGAGCAGGGCTTCGGCGCGTTCGCGCTGCGCGGGCAGGCGCTGATGTCGGACCAGGGCGCAGCGCTGTCCAGTGCGCGGCTCGAGCTCGACGGCAATGTCAGCGAGGGCGGCTTCAACCTGCGGCTGGAGGACGGGCGCAGCATCGTGCAGGGCTCGCTGGCGAGCGAATCGGTCGACCTGACGCCCTACGGTCAGCTTACCATCTTCGATTCCGACGACGGCACCTGGAGCGACGACCCGCTCGACCTGTCCCGCCTCGCGCGGCTCGACCTCGACCTGCGGCTCTCGGCGACACGGGTGCGCGCGGGCAACTCGCAGTTCCGCCGCATGGCCGCGAGCGCGGTGCTGAAGAACGGCAAGCTTTCGCTGGCGATCGGCGAGGCCGAGGCCTGGGACGGCATCTTCCGCGCCGCGATCCATGTCGCGCCCGGGCCGAACGGCGCCGGCGCGGATGCGCGGGTCGACCTCGCCGGCGACGATGTCGCCTTCGCCAAGGCGTTCGGCGACATTTTCCGCTCGCAGCGGCTGGAGGGCAAGGGCAGCTTCCACCTCACCGCCGGCGGCGCGGGCGAAAGCATCGCCCAGATCGTCACCGGGCTCGACGGCGACTTCACGCTCTCGGGCGCGCACGGCGCGCTGGTCGGCATGGATGTCGGGCGTATCCTCGACCGGCTGGCGAAGCGCCCGCTGTCGGGCATGGGCGACCTGAGGGGCGGGCGCACGCCGTTCGACAGCATCGAGCTGTCGGCGACCATTGCCGGCGGCATCGCGCGGCTGGCGAAGTTCGAGGTCGAGAGCTCGCGGCTGCGGATCGCGATGAACGGTAAATGCTCGATCGCCCGGCGCGACCTCGACCTGAGCGGGGAGGCGACGCTGATGGGTTCGAAGGAAGCGGGCACGCAGGTGGCTTCGTTCGAATTGCCCTTCATCGTGCGCGGCGACTGGGAGCGGCCGGTGGTGCTGCCCGACGCGCAGTTGCTGATCCGCCGCTCGGGCGCGGCGCGGGCGCTGTTCGGCGACAAGCTGAACACGCTGGACCCGCTCGGCGTCTCTGGCTCGGCGAACCCCTGACGCTAGCGCCGGGCGGCGCTACGACGCCAGCACCCGGGTCGAGGGGAAGGTGATCTCGACGATGGTGCCGACATCCACCGCGCTGCGGATGTTGAAGCTGGCGCGGTTGGCTTCCGCCAGCGCCTTGGTCAGCGGCAGGCCGAGCCCGGTGCCGCCCGAGCCCGAGCGGCCCGAAGTGGCGAGCTGGCGGAACGGCTCCATCGCGATCGACACGTCCGTCTCCGACATGCCGATGCCGGTGTCGCGCACGCGCAGCACCACCTCGCCGTTCTCGGTCAGCGCGGTGGAGAGGATCACCTGCCCGCCGGGGCGGGTGAACTTGATCGAGTTCGACACCAGGTTGAGCACGATCTGCCGGATCGAGCGCGCATCCGCCACCACCTGCGGCAGGTCGGCGGCGAGCGAGGAGCGGATGATGATCCGCTCGCGATTGGCCTGCGGCTGCATGATGCCCATGCACTGCTGCACGATCTCGTTGAGCGGCACGCTGGTGAAGGAGAGGTCGAGCTTGCCGGCCTCGATCTTCGACAGGTCGAGCAGGTCGTTGATGAGCGAGATGAGGTGCCCGCCCGAGGCGTGGATGTCGCGCAGATAGTCGCGGTAGCGCTGGTTGTCGATCGGCCCGAAGCGCTCCTCCATCATCACTTCCGAGAAGCCGATGATGGCGTTGAGCGGGGTGCGGATCTCGTGGCTGATCTTGGCGAGGAAGTCGGACTTGGCGAGGTTGGCGCGCTCGGCGAGCTGCTTGGCCTCGGTGAGCTCCTCCTCGGCGCGCTTCCACTGGGTGATGTCGCGCAGCACGGCGCAGAACTTCGACGGGTCCTCGCCGATCCGCCCCACCGTCATGAACAGCGGGATCAGCCCGCCCTCGCGCACCCGGCCGATCACCTCGCGCCCGTCATTGAGCACGCTCGCCACGCCGTTGGAGGCGAGGCCGTCGAGATAGTCGACCGCCGCCTGCCGGCTCTCCGGCGCGAACAGCATGGTGAAGTTCTCGCCCTGCACCTCGCCGGCCTCGAAGCCGAACAGCGCCTCGGCGGGATGGTTCATCGACAGGATGGCGCCGGCGGTGTCGATCAGCACCACGCCGTCGGTCGCGGTGTCGAGGATGGCGCGCAGCTCACGCTCGGAGGTCTCGGCCTCGCGCAGCGCCAGCTCGGCCTGGCGCAGGCGCTCGTCGGCGACCGCCTCGACCCGGTGCAGCACGTAGAGCATCGCCGTCCCGCCTTCCCACGGCGCGGAGATGAGCCGCGCCTCGACCGGGATCGGCTCGCCATGGACGGTGAGCAGGGTGAGCGCGCCGGTGCGCGCGGCGCCGGTGTCGGCCGGCTCGGGCGCGTGGCCGAACAGGCCGGCGAGCCCGCCCGCCGCTTCCAGCGCCGGAAGGTCGGCATGGCCGGTCCAGTCGAGCAGGGCGCGGTTGGCATAGAGCAGACGGTCGCCGCGGAAGGCGAGCATGGCGAGCGGCAGCCGGTCGAGCACCGGGCGCTCGCCATCCGCCAGCACGCGGCGAAGGCCCTCCGGCCCGGCCGGCGAGGCGGGCGGGGAGGTGACGTCGTTGGCAGGGATCTGGCTGGGCGTGATCTGGCTGGGCGTGATCTGGCTCGCGGGCGTGCGGGCGAAGGGCGACGCCTTGGGCTCTCCGGGCGCGGAAGGTTCGGGCGCGGAGGGTTCGGCTGCGGACGCGCCGGATGCGGCGCTCTCCCCGCTGAGGAAGTCGGGCGCGTCCTCCTCACCCTCGAGCCTTGCGCCGAGCGCGCGCGCGATCTCGCGGAAGGCGTTGCGCTCGCCGGTCGACAGCCCCTCCCACGAGGCGCGGATGCTCTCGGGCCGGGAGCCGGACGGCGGCACGGCCGCCGGCGGGGTCGCCGAAGGGGTCGCGGACGGGGGCTCGCCGTGGAGCTGCACCACGTTCGGCGCGCTGGAGGGCGCGGGCGATGGCGGGGCAGCGGCGGGCGGGGCGGCGGCGGGCGGCGACTCCGGGGAAGCAGGCTCGGCCGGCGGCACGACGGGGGGCGCAGGCGGCGGTGATTGCGTTTGCGGCGGCGGCAGCGGTGCCGGCGGCGTCACGGGGGCCTGTGGCGTGAACGGCGTCAGCTCGGCAGCCGGGGGCGGAGCAGGCTCGGCCGGGGGCACGAAGGGAGCGGGCGCGATGGGCGCAGGCGTGAACGCCGGTGGCGCGGGCGGCGCGGCGGGCACAGGCGGCACAGCAGGCGTCTGGGGCTGCGGCGCGGCGCGGCGGCCGCGCACGACACCGAAGCCGCGCATGCCCTCGCCGCGGATCGGCGCGCCGCCGAGCTCGATGTCGAGCGCGTCGCCGCGCGCGGTCGGCACCAGCACCGGCAGATGGTTGAAGCTCAGCCCGTCCAGCACCGCGCGGTGGGCGCCGGGCGCGCCCAGCGTCTGCCAGTCATGCCCGCCGAGGCTTTCGGCCGACCAGCCGAGCGCGTCCGCGAGGCGCGGGTCGACATGGCTGAGGCGGGCGTCGAGGCCGGTGCGCCAGGTGAAGCGTTGCGGCAGGGCCGCGCCCGTGCCGCTGCCGGCGGGCGCGTAAGAAGGCGCTGCCGCCGATGTGGCCGTGGCGGAGGCGGGGAGGGAAGCCGGCCCGGCGGCCGGAGGCGTCGGCACGAATGGCTGGGGGGCCGCGAAGACGTCCGGCGTGGCGGGCTCGGCGGAAGGCTCGGGCATGCCGGCTACGTCGCCGGTGACCATCAGCACCGCCCGCGCCGACCCGGCGGCGACGAGCGAGCAGGCGAAGACCGCCGGGGTGAGACGGCCGGGAAGGCGCAGCCGCTCCAGCCGCGCGGGGCGGTCGGCGCGCAGCGTCGGCAGCAGCCGGAGCGCGGCGGCGGCGAGCGCCTCGGCGCTGCCCGCGGCGCCGAGCAGCGCCCTTCCGCCGGCATTGGCGGCGAGCGCCGAGCCGTCCGCGCGCAGCAGCACGGCCGCGCCTGCGCCGCCGAGGGAAGCCTCGGCGCGCCTGCGCAGTTCGCCGTCCGCCTGGGACTGCCCGCTATGTCGACCGTCCGTAGGAATACTCATGCCCACCAGAACGCCTGCCGCCGTGTTCCTTACACCCGGCACCCGAGTTACTTTAATGGCGGCGGTGCTCCCGCGCCACGCCGGGGGCCCTGCGTCACGCCGGCTTCGCAGTTTCAGGTTAACCGGTGGCGACTGAAGCCGGTTAACCGCAGGCAACCAATGCGACCCGTCACGCGGCGATTATCGTTGCGTCCTGCCAGAAGCATTATACTTTGGTCGTAGGCGCCTACGCGAATAGAAAGCGCCGAACGGCTGATTGTACGATTGGGCGTCGAGAGCGGAGGTGTCACCATGCCCAGTGATCTGAAACCGGAAATTCCCGAGGAACTGCGCACATTCGCCGAGCAGGGCGTCGACCAGGCCCGCGTGGCGATCGACGGCGTCATCGATGCAGCGCACAAGGCGCTGGACGACGCCGGCCGGCAGGTCGATGCTGCGCATGAGAACGTGCGCGAGATCGGCCGCACGACGCTCGATTTCGCCGAGGCGAACATCGCCGCCGCCTTCGACTTCGCGGCCCGTATCGCCAGGGCGCAGAGTTTCGACGACTGGCCGCGCCTGCAGGCCGACTTCGTGCGCGAGCAGGCCGCGCGCCTGACCGAGCAGGCCAAGGTGCTCGGCGAGCACGGCGCCTCGGCGGCCGCGATGGGCACGCCCGGCGCCAAGCCGAAGAAGTAGGGCCCAACAAGCAGGGCTGAGAAAAGAGGGCCGGGCGCCCTGCAAATGGGCCGTACCGGGGCGGCCTTGCAGAAAAATCAGTCATCCGGGGTTGATTGTGCATTGCAATATGATATTGCAATGCACAATTAGGGAGTGCGACGTCAGGAAGGACCCCCGCTCATCATCGGGTGTCGCGTCTTCCACGCGCAAGGTGCGATCGTCGACGCGGGAACGATCGCGACCTTCCTGGTTGTCACCGCGATGAGGAGAGAAGAAATGGCTGAGGCTACTCCCGTCACGCCTGCCCCCAAGAAGAGCGCGAAGGCGGCCCCGCCCTCTTTCGAGGCTGCGTTCGCCAAATTCGAGCTTCCGAAGATCGACATGGCGTCGCTCGAGGTCCCCGCGGTCATGCGCGAGATGGCCGAGAAGAGCGTGCAGAGCGCGCGCGAGACCTATGAGAAACTGAAGAACAGCGCCGAGGAGACCACCGACCTCCTCGAGGACACCTACACCACCGCCTCCAAGGGCGTGACCGAATACAACACGCTGGCGCTGGAATCCCTGCGCACCAACGTGAACGCGGCCTTCGACTACATGGGCGCGCTGCTCGGCGCCAAGAGCGTGTCCGAGGCGGTCGAGCTTTCGACCGGCCACATGCGCAAGCAGTTCGACGTGATGTCGGCGCAGGCGAAGGAACTCTCGTCCATCGCCCAGAAGGTGGCGACCGACACCGCCGAGCCGATCAAGGCTTCGGTCGAGAAGACCATCAAGAAGTCGGCGGCCTGAGGGCGTTTCGCCCCGCTTCCGTCCCTTCCGCGCGGCCTCGCCGCGCCAAGCCCGGTCCGCGTTGCGGGCCGGGTTTTTTCATGCCGCCTTTCCGGGCCGGGCCTTTTCGCGCCCGCCGCCGGATTTCGACGCCTCGCGCGGCTTGACTCCCTTTCGCGGCCTGCCTATCTCCGCTGCGCTTTTGGCACTCGCTCTGGAAGAGTGCTAGACGTGCACCCGAGCGCCCAGGCGGCGCGTGACAGGATGACCCGAGGAGCCATCAATGGCCAAGCTGAAGTTCCGCCCCCTGCATGATCGTATCGTGGTGAAGCGCCTCGACGCGGAAGAGAAGACCGCCGGCGGCATCATCATCCCCGACACCGCGAAGGAAAAGCCCTCCCAGGGCGAAGTGGTCGCGGTCGGCCCCGGCGCGCGCGACGAGGCGGGCAAGCTGGTCCCGCTCGACGTGAAGGCCGGCGACAAGGTGCTGTTCGGCAAGTGGTCCGGCACCGAGGTCAAGATCGACGGTCAGGACCTCCTGATCATGAAGGAATCGGACGTCATGGGCATCGTCGGCTGAACGCCGGCTAATCCGACCAGGACGCGCGGACCCGGCCGGCCCGACACGGCGCCGCCACGGGGGTTCGCGAGCAACCCCTTTCAGGAGTAGGCCAGATGGCTGCCAAGGACGTAAAATTCTCCAGTGACGCGCGCGACAAGATGCTGCGCGGCGTCGACATCCTCGCCAATGCGGTGAAGGTGACGCTGGGCCCGAAGGGCCGCAACGTCGTCATCGAGAAGAGCTTCGGCGCCCCGCGCATCACCAAGGACGGCGTCACCGTCGCCAAGGAGATCGAGCTCGAGGACAAGTTCGAGAACATGGGCGCGCAGATGGTGCGCGAAGTGGCCTCGAAGACCAATGACCTCGCCGGCGACGGCACCACCACCGCCACCGTGCTGGCCCAGGCCATCGTCAAGGAAGGCGCCAAGGCGGTTGCCGCCGGCATGAACCCGATGGACCTCAAGCGCGGCATCGACCTCGCCGTGGTCGAGGCGATCAACGACATCGTCAAGCGCGCCAAGAAGGTGAAGTCGACCGGCGAAGTCGCCCAGGTCGGCACCATCTCCGCCAATGGCGACGCCTCGATCGGCGAGATGATCGCCGGCGCGATGCAGAAGGTCGGCAACGAGGGCGTCATCACCGTCGAGGAAGCCAAGACCGCCGAGACCGAGCTCGAAGTGGTCGAGGGCATGCAGTTCGACCGCGGCTACCTCTCCCCCTACTTCACCACCAATCCCGACAAGATGACCGTGGATCTGGAAGATCCCTACATGCTCATCTTCGACAAGAAGCTGTCGGGCCTGCAGGCGATCCTGCCGGTGCTGGAGCAGGTGGTGCAGTCCGGCAAGCCGCTGCTGATCATCGCCGAGGACGTCGAGGGCGAGGCCCTGGCCACGCTCGTCGTCAACAAGCTGCGTGGCGGCCTGAAGGTCGCGGCCGTGAAGGCGCCGGGCTTCGGCGACCGTCGCAAGGCCATGCTCGAGGACATCGCGATCCTCACCGGCGGCCAGGTGATCTCCGAGGAACTCGGCATCAAGCTCGAGACGGTCGGCCTCGACATGCTCGGTCGCGCCAAGAAGGTGCTGATCGAGAAGGAGAAGACCACCATCGTCGACGGCGCCGGCAAGAAGAAGGACATCGAGGGCCGGGTCGCGCAGATCAAGGCGCAGATCGAGGAGACCACCTCGGACTACGACCGTGAGAAGCTGCAGGAGCGTCTCGCCAAGCTCGCGGGCGGCGTCGCGGTGATCCGCGTCGGCGGCGCCACCGAGATCGAGGTCAAGGAGAAGAAGGACCGCGTGGACGACGCGCTCAACGCCACCCGCGCCGCGGTGGAAGAAGGCATCGTCCCGGGCGGCGGCATCGCCCTGCTGCGCGCCAAGAAGGCGGTCGAGAAGCTCTCCAGCGACAATGCCGACATCGCCGCCGGCATCAAGATCGTGCTGAAGGCGCTCGAGGCGCCGATCCGGCAGATCTCCGAGAACTCGGGCGTCGAGGGCTCGATCGTGGTCGGCAAGGTGCTGGAGTCGAAGGACCAGAACTTCGGCTTCAACGCCCAGTCCGAGCAGTTCGTGGACATGATCGCGGCCGGCATCGTCGATCCGGCCAAGGTCGTGCGCACCGCGCTGCAGGACGCCGCGTCGGTCTCCGGCCTGCTGATCACCACCGAGGCGATGGTCGCCGAACTGCCGAAGCCCGCGAGCTCTGCCCCCGCCATGCCGGGCGGCGGCATGGGCGGTATGGATTTCTGATCGAAATCCAACCGCCCCTGCGGTTACCGAGTGCCGAAGCCGGGCGGGCCCGGCTTCGGGGCAGGAAGCCTTCATCGAGTTGGAAAGGGCGCGGCGCGAGCTGCGCTCTTTTCGTTTGCGGCGACCACCGGCCGCGTCGCCGCTCTGGCCCGTGGCCGTTCGCGCCTTAGATGGTTGCGGGCGGGCGCCGTTCGCTCTGCCACGTTCACTCACTTGCGACGTGCGCCCGGACGGGAGGCGGCTCATCCTCCCGCGGACAGAGAGGGAGGCGTGCCGATGGACCAACGCATCATCGATCTCTACGACCGGTTCACCCATGGCCAGATCGACCGCCGGGGATTCATGGACCGGCTGGGGACGCTGGCGGGCTCGGCCGCGGCCGCCGCGGCCCTGCTGCCCCTGCTCACCAATGACTATGCCCGCGCGGCCATGGTGCCGGAGGGCGATCCACGGCTGAACGCCGCGATGGTGAGCTACCCCTCCGGCGGGGACGACATCAGCGGCTACCTCGTGCGCGCCCGGCGCGCCGACGCCAAACGCCCGGCGGTGCTGGTGATCCACGAGAACCGGGGGCTGAACCCGCATATCAAGGACGTGACGCGCCGGCTGGCGCTCGCCGGCTACCTCGCCTTCGGCGTCGACCTGCTCTCGGCCGATGGCGGCACGCCCGAGGACGAGGACAAGGCGCGCTCCATGATCGCCGAGCTCGACCGCGCGGCGACGGTGCAGCGGGCGGTGGATGCGGTCGCCTTCCTGAAGGACAACGAGGCCTCGACCGGCTCGGTCGGGGCGATCGGCTTCTGCTGGGGCGGAGGCATGGTGAACCTGCTCGCCGAGGCGAGCCCGGAGCTGAAGGCCGGCGTCGCCTATTACGGCATGCCGCCCCCGCTCGACGACGTCGACACGATCGAGGCCGCGCTGCTGCTGCACTATGCCGGGCTCGACAACCGCATCAACGCGAACGTGCCGGCCTATGAGAAGGCGCTGAAGGAGGCCGGCAAGGACTTCACCATCTATGTCTATGAGGGCGTCAACCACGCCTTCAACAACGACACCAGCCCGACCCGCTACGACCCGAAGGCGGCCGAGCTCGCCTGGGGGCGCACCTCCGATTTCCTCGCCAAGCATCTCGGCGTGCCGCCGCCGGTGGAGACCTGAGCGCGGAAACGCCGGCGCGGCCGGCGGTCAGATCGGGGGAAGCTTGAGCCAGTTCGACAGCGCGCTGAGCACGAGGTCGATGGCGAGGGCGGCGAGCAGCATGCCCATGACGCGGCTGATGACCGCCGCGCCGCCGCGCCCGATGAAGCGCATCAGCGGCCCGGCGGCGAGCATGATCGCCAGCGCCACCAACAGCACCAGGCTGAAGGTGACGATGGTCATCATCTTGTCGGGAAAATTGTGCCGGGCGTCGTCCGTCAGCACCACCGCGGCCAGCATGGCGCCGGGGCTGGCGATGGAGGGCATGGCCAGCGGGTAGATGGCGATGTCCACCGGATTGGTCTCGGCCGAGGCGTGGGTGTCCGAATGGTTCGACCCGTGGACCATGGTCAGCGCGAACAGGAACAGCACGATGCCGCCGGCGATCTGGAACGAGTTGATCGATACGTCCATCGAGCGCAGCAGCGAGCTTCCCGCCAGGGCGAAGAACACCAGCACGCAGAACGAGACGATGATGGAGATGAAGGCCGCCTTGCGCTGGTTGGCGGCGTCGAGCGTGGCGGTGACGGCGATGAAGACCGGAAGCGTCCCCAGCGGATCGATGACCACCCACAGGGTGACGAATTCCTGAAGATGTTCCGACAAGTTCATCCGTCTTTCCCCCTCGCGCCGGGCCGTGACCGCCGCGCCCTTGTGCTGCCCGCCCTGGGCGCCGTGCCGCCGGCACCGCGACATGGATCGCATGCCATGCTTGCCATGTCATGAATGTCACAGCCTGATGAACGTCACAGCGTCATGAATGACACAGCATGGACGTCATCGACGCCGATCCGGAACGCCGATGCCCCTGTGAGCGGGCATGGCCCCGCCGGCCCGGTTGCCTCGCGGCCGGCCGGCCGGCATCCTGCCCCGGACGAGTCGCGAGGGCAGGAGATGACGATCATACGCCAGAAGCCGGACTTCACCCATGAAGCCGCGGCGTGGTTGGCGGGCGATGTGCCGGTGGCGGGGGTCGACGAGGTCGGGCGCGGCCCATGGGCCGGGCCGGTCGTCGCCTGCGCGGTCGTGCTCGATCGCGACCGGGTGCCCGAGGGGCTCGACGATTCCAAGAAGCTGAAGGCGGCGCAGCGCGAGGCGCTGTTCGAGGAGATCTGCGCCACGGCGGAGGTGTCGCTCGCCTTCGCCCCGCCGGCGCGGATCGACGGCGACAACATCCGGCAGGCGACGCTGTGGGCGCTGGCGCGCGCCGCCGCCGGCCTGCCGCGCGCGCCGCGGTTGCTGCTGGTCGACGGCAACGACCTGCCGCCGGTCGCCTGCGCGGCGCGGGCGATCATCGGCGGGGACGCGCTGGTCGCTTCCATCGCCGCCGCCTCGATCGTCGCCAAGGTGACCCGCGACCGGCTGATGGCCTCGCTCGGCCTCGCTCATCCCGGCTACGGCTTCGAGCGCCACATGGGCTACGGCACGCCCGAGCACGCCGAGGCGCTGGCCGCACTCGGCACCTGCCGCCACCACCGCACCTCCTTCGCGCCGGTGCGCGCGCGCCGGGCGCTGGAAATCGAGCTCGCGCAGACGGTGCTTGTCGAGACGAGAGCGGTCGAGACGGAGCCGGGCGCGGAACGGCGCGATCCGGTGCTGCGCCCCGTGGCGCTGGCCGACGGCGTCTAGGCGCGGCCATGCTCTGGTCGGCGCTCTGGATCGAAGCGCTGCGCGCGCGCCCCGGTCTGGCGGTGCGGATGGCGGGCGGTGCGCTCGGCCTGCTCTGGGTGGCGCTGCCGCTGCTGGTCTTCGCCTCGCCGCCGCTGGAACTGACGCAATATCTGCTGGCGGCCCGCGCGGGACGCGTCGCCGCCGATGCCGGCGGGCCGCTGGCGGCGGGGTTGAGCTGGCTGGCGCTGGACGGGCTCGGCCTGTGGGCGGTCTATGCGCTGTTCGCCCTCGCCATGCTGGCCTCGGCGGGGCTCGCCTACCGCCTCGCCTCGCGCTTCCTCGGGCGCGCCATGGGCGGCGCGGCGGCGCTGGTCTTCGTCGCGGTGGAGGGGATCGGCCTGCCGCTCGACCCCTACGCGCCGGACCGGCTGGCACTGCCCGCCGTGCTGTGGGTCGTGCTCGAGAGCTGGCGGCTGATCGGCGAGCGCAAGAGCCATGCCTGGCCGGCCCTCGCGGCGGCGGGCGGCATCGCGCTGTTCGCCGGCTGGTCGGGCTGGGCCGTGGTGCTGGCGGCGGCGCTGCTGATCGCGCTAACCCCGGCCGGCCGGGCGGCGCTGCGCACCCGCGACATCGTGCAGCCGGTGGCGATGGGCCTCACCTTCCTCATTCCGTTCGCACTGTGGACGGTGCGCTTTCCCCCGCCCGTGCCGACGCTGGGTGCGGCAGGCGGAGCCGCGGCCGGGGGCTCGTCCATGGTGCCGGCGGCGACGCTGCTGGCCGGGCTGGTGCTCGCCAGCGTGCCGGGCGCGCTGCTGGTGCTGATCTCCTCGCGCGCCGGCGAGCGGGGAGGCGGCGACAGGGCGCGCGAGGATGTGCCGACGCTGGCGCGCGGGCCGGTGCCGGACTTTGCGCCGGTCTTCATGGCGGTGATGGGCATCGTGCCGCTGCTCGCCGCGCTGGCGCTGGCCGCGCTCGGCGAGCGGCAGACCGTGTGGGGCACGCCCGCGCCGGCGCTGCTCGCGGTGCTGCTGGTGGCCTGGCGCGGGCAGGTGGCGGGGATCCACCGGCGCCGGGCGATGGCGCCGCTCTGGCTCGCCTGCGTCGCCGCGCCGGCGGTGGTGACGGCGCTGGTGACGCTCGGCGCGCCGCAGGTCGGCCGGAGAGGGCAGGCCGTCAACTTCCCCGCCCGCGCGGTCGCCGGCCCGCTCACCGAGGCGGCGACGCGGCGGCTCGGCCATCCGCCGGGCGCGATCGGCGGCGTCACTGCACTGGCGGCGCCGATCGCGCTCGCCAGCTCCGCCCGGCCGGTGCTGATGCCGCAGGCCGGGCCGGCGCAGGCTTCGGCGACGGTGAACCACCTCGCCGCGCATGAGGGCATGGTGCTGGTGTGGCCGGTGCTCAGCGCCAATGGCGGGCCGCCCTACGGGCTGCGCGAGCTGTGGCCGGACCTGCAGCCGCAGGCGCCGATCGTGGTGCCCTGGGCAATCGCCGGCCGGCTGGACCCGGTGCGGGTCGGCTGGGCGGTGGTGCCCCCGCCCGCGCCGAAGTGAGGCCGGCGAGGGTGCGGGCGAGCGTTTCAGGGGACGACGCGGTTAGGGAAAGTCCGACGCGCAGGATGGGGCCGGAGCACGCGGTCGCGGGGTAGCCTGAGCGCCTGCGACCCCTAGTGGCTGGAGGATGCGCGGCGTCGGCCCGGGCTTCCCATTCTGCGGAGGAGGCCGCCCGAGACGCGCGGGACCTACCCTGCGACGCGCAGCCCCCTAAAGCGATTCGGCCGAGGGCCTTCTTGCCCCGCCCGGCCCCTCGGCGCGGCAGGCCTCAGTGGTAGCCCTCGCCCTCGCGCACCTTGCCGCGGAACAGCCAGTAGACGAAGGCGGTATAGCCGAGGATCACCGGCAGCATGAACACCGTGCCGATCAGCGTGAAGACCTGGCTCGCCGGCGCGGCGGCGGTCTCCCACACGGTCAGCGAGGGCGGGATCAGATAGGGGAAGATCGAGATGCCGATGCCGATATAGCCCAGCAGGAACAGGCCGATGACGCCGAAGAACGGCATGTGCTCGTGCCCGTCCTCCAGCCAGCGCCAGACCAGCCCGGCGAGGATCAGCGTGACGATCGGCACCGGGGCGAGGTAGAACAGGTTCGGCGTGGTGAACCAGCGCTCGGCGATGCGCGGGAAGGCGATCGGCGTCCACAGGCTGACGATGCCCATGAAGATGAGCACCACCGGCAGCAGGATTCGCGCCTGCATGCGCGCGCGCACCGCGATCCGCCCTTCGGTCTTCATGATGAGCCAGACGCTGCCGATCAGCGCGTAGCCCGCGACCACGCCGAGCCCGCACAGCAGCGCGAACGGGGTCGCCCAGTCGAGCGGGCCGCCGGCGAAGGCGTTGTTCGCCACCTTGATGCCCTGCACGAAGCCGCCCAGCAGCACGCCCTGGAAGAAGGCGGCCAGTGTCGAGCCGGCGGCGAAGGAGATGTTCCACAGGAAGCGGCTGCTCTCGGCGACGTGGCGGAACTCGAAGGCGACGCCGCGGAACACCAGCGACAGCAGCATGAAGATGACCGGCAGGTAGAGCGCGGGCATCACGATCGAATAGGCGAGCGGGAAGGCGACGAACAGGCCGCCGCCGCCGAGGATGAGCCAGGTCTCGTTGCCGTCCCAGAACGGGGCGACCGAGCTCATCATCTGGTCCTTCTCGCTGTCGCTGCGGGCGAAGGGGGACAGGATGCCGATGCCGAGATCGAACCCGTCCAGCACCACATACATCGCGATCGCCACCGAGAGCAGCAGCGCCCAGACGACGGGCAGGTACCAGGTCATGCCGAGGCCGACGTCCTCCATGGCTCACTCTCCCGTGGTGGTGCTGATGGCCTGGCGGGTCGCCTCGTTGGCCGAGGTCAGCGGGCGGTTCGGCACGCCGCTCGGCGGCTCGACCGCGGCGCCCTCCGGCCCGCGCACGATGAGGCGGTTGATGTAGTAGATGCCGCCCGAGAACACGACACCGTAGACCAGCACGAACAGCACCAGCGTCGTCGCCACCGCCCAGCCGTCGACCGGGGAGATGGCGTCGGCGGTGCGCAATATGCCGTAGGCGACCCAGGGTTGGCGCCCGACCTCGGTGACGAACCAGCCCGACAATATGGTGATGAAGCCGATCGGCCAGACATATTGCAGCGGGGCGAGGTACCAGTCGGTCTCGAACAGGCGCCGGCGCCACAGCAGGAAGGCGCCGAGCCAGCCGACGGCGATCATCAGCAGCCCCATGCCGACCATGACGCGGAAGGCAAAGAAGGGGATGGCGACCGGCGGCCGGTCCTCGCGGGCGAATTCCTTGAGGCCGGGGATCTTGCCGTCCCAGCTATGGGTGAGGATGAGGCTGCCCAGATGCGGCACCGCGATCTGGTAGTCGTTGCTCTCGGTTTCCTCGTTCGGCCAGGCGAACAGCACCAGCGGCACGCTGTTGTCGACGTCGTCCTCGGTGCCCCAATGGGCCTCGATCGCGGCGATCTTGGCCGGCTGGTACTGCAGCGTGTTGAGGCCGTGGGAATCGCCGATGAAGGCCTGGATCGGCGCCAGGATGGCGATCAGCCCGATCGCCATGCGCATCATAGTGCGCGCGTCCTCGGCGTAGCGGCCCTGATAGACGTAGCGCGCGCCCACCGCGAGCACCACGAAGGCGGTGGTGAGGTAGCAGGCCGTCACCATGTGGGCGAAGCGGTAGGGGAAGCTCGGGTTGAAGATGGTGTTCAGCCAGTCGGTCGGGTGGGCGACGCCGTCGATCATGGTGTGACCGGCCGGGGTCTGCATCCAGCTATTGGCCGAGAGGATCCAGAACGCCGAGAGCGAGGTGCCCAGCGCCACCATCAGCGAGGCGAAGACGTGCAGCCCGCGCGGCACCCGGTTCCAGCCGAACAGCATGATGCCGAGGAAGGTCGCCTCCAGGAAGAAGGCGGTGAGCACCTCATAGCCGATCAGCGGCCCGATGACGTTGCCCACGACATGGGAGAAATGGCTCCAGTTGGTGCCGAACTGGTAGGAGAGCACGATTCCCGACACCACGCCCATGCCGAAGGACACGGCGAAGATCTTGGTGAAGAAGCGCGCGATGCGGTGGTAGCGCTCGTGCCCGGTGGTCATCCAGAGCACTTCGAGGGTCGCGATATAGGCCGCCAACCCTATGGTGAAGCTCGGGAATATGATGTGGAAGGAGACCGTGAAGGCGAACTGGATGCGAGCCAGAATGACAGGATCGAATTCCATCGGCCTCCCCCGAAATCGTCACCGCTGCCGGAAGGTGACGTCGCTAGACTAGCCTCACCCTTCGCGGGATGGAACGACTCAAATCAGCTTGTTGCCAACTGTGCTCCGGTAGTGATGTCAGGAGCGAGACATCCACAGGTGCAGCAGGGCTGCGCCTCCGGGCCGGCCCTCAGCGCGGGCCGGGCGCGTCGGCAAGCGGAGGCAGGCCGGCGAGCCGGGCCTCGACGGCGAGCATGTCGCGCCAGGCCATGCGCTTGCCGAGCGGCGTGCGCAGCAGATAGGCCGGGTGGAAGGTGGCGAGCGCGGCGATCTCGCGCGTGCCGGTGTCGTAGCTCATCCAGCGCCCGCGCGCCTTGGTGATTCCCTCGCGGATGCCGAGCAGCGTCATCGCCGAGGGACCGCCGAGGCAGACGAGGACGTCCGGGTCGGCGAGCTCGATCTGGCGGCGGATGAAGGGCAGGCAGATCGCGGTCTCCTGCGGCGTCGGGGTGCGGTTGCCCGGCGGGCGCCACGGCACCACGTTGGCGATGTAGGCGGCGCTGCGGTCGATGCCGATTGCCGCCAGCATGCGGTCGAGCAGCCGGCCGGAGCGGCCGACGAAGGGCTTGCCCTCGATGTCCTCGTCGCGGCCGGGGGCCTCGCCGACCAGCATCAGGCGCGCCGCCGGATTGCCGTCGGCGAACACCAGCCGGGTCGCGGTGTGCTTGAGTGGGCAGCCCTCGAAACCCTCCAGCAGGGCGCGCAGAGCCTCCAGCGTCGGCGCGCCGGCGGCAGCCTCGCGCGCCTCCAGCGCCGCCTGGTCGGGCGGCGGCGGCGCGGTCGCGGAGGGGGCGAGGGCGGGTGCCGCCACGGGCGCCGGGCGGGCGGCGGGAGTGGGTCGGGGCGCGGGCTGCGGCGCGCTCTCGGCGCGGGGGCGCGGGGCGGCGTCCGGCGGCGCGGGATCGCGATTCGGGCGGCCGGCGGCGCGCTCTCGCACGCTTTCCTCGAAGCGGTCGACCGGCGCCTCGCCAAGCGCGACGTCCGCTCCCGCCTCGACATGGAAGGCGAGCAGTTCGGCGATGAGGTCGCGATCGCTAAGTGTCGGGTGCATCAAGCTGTTCTTTCGTCATGAGGCTGATCCTAACCGGCGCGCGCGTGGTTGTCAGGACGCCCGCTCCATGAAAGAAGCATGGAAAAACTCCAATCTTCCCAGTCGCCGGAGAACATTATGGACGAGGCCTCCCTGCCTTCCCGCGAGGGGATGGACTATGACGTGGTGATCGTTGGGGCGGGTCCTGCGGGTCTTTCGGCGGCGATCCGGCTGCGCCAGCTCGGCGAGGAGAGCGGCCGCGAGATCTCGGTGGTGGTGGTCGAGAAGGGCTCGGAGGTCGGCGCGCATATCCTGTCGGGGGCGGTGATCGACCCGGCCGGGCTCGACCGGCTGGTGCCGGACTGGCGCGAGGACCCCGACCCGCCGCTGAAGACCCCGGTCAGCGAGGACCGCTTCTACCTGCTCGGCCCGGCCGGCGGGGTGCGGCTGCCGAACTTCCTGATGCCGCCTTTGATGAACAATCACGGCGCCTATGTCGGCTCGCTCGGCACGGTGTGCCGCTGGCTGGCGGCGCGGGCCGAGGCGCTGGGGGTCGAGATCTATCCGGGCTTCGCCGCCAGCGAGGTGCTGTTCGACGGGAACGGCGCGGTGGCCGGCGTCGCCACCGGCGACATGGGGGTCGGGCGCGACGGCGGGCCGACCGGCAACTTCACCCGCGGCATGGAGCTGCGCGGCAAGTACACCTTGTTCGCGGAAGGCGCGCGCGGCTCGCTGTCGAAGCAGCTCATCGCCCGTTTCGGCCTCGCCAAGGGGCGCGAGCCGCAGAAGTTCGGCATCGGGCTGAAGGAGCTGTGGCAGGTGGCGCCGGAGCAGCACCGGCCGGGACTGGTGCAGCATTCCTTCGGCTGGCCGCTGGATTCGAAGACCGGCGGCGGTTCCTTCCTCTACCACATGGAGGACCGGCAGGTGATGGTGGGCTTCGTGGTCCACCTCAACTACGCGAACCCGTATCTCTCCCCGTTCGAGGAGTTCCAGCGCTTCAAGACCCATCCGCTGGTGCGCCCGACGCTCGAGGGCGGCAAGCGCCTCGCCTATGGCGCGCGGGCGATCACCGAGGGCGGGTTCCAGTCGGTGCCCAAGCTCGCCTTCCCCGGCGGGGCGCTGATCGGCTGCGCCGCCGGCTTCGTCAACGTGCCGCGCATCAAGGGCAGCCACAATGCGGTGCTCTCCGGCATGCTGGCGGCGCAGGCGGCGGCGGACGCGCTGGCCGAGGGGCGGGCCCATGACGAGCTCGCCGCCTATGAGGCGGGCTGGCGCGGCTCGGCCATCGGGCGGGACCTCGCCCGGGTGCGCAACGTGAAGCCGCTCTGGTCGAGGTTCGGCACCTATGCCGGGATCGCGCTGGGCGGGCTCGACATGTGGGCGCAGACGCTGTTCGGCGTCTCGCCCTTCGGCACGCTCGGGCACGGCAAGCCGGACTACGCGACGCTGAAGCCGGCGGCGGCGTCGAAGAAGATCGACTATCCGCGCCCCGACGGGGTGGTCTCGTTCGACCGTCTGTCCTCGGTGTTCCTGTCGAACACCAATCACGAGGAGGACCAGCCAGTGCACCTGAAGGTGGCCGACATGGGGCTGCAGAAGGCGTCCGAGCACGACGTCTATGCCGGCCCCTCGGCGCGCTACTGCCCGGCGGGGGTGTATGAGTGGGTGGAGAAGGACGGGGACGAGGTGTTCGTGATCAACGCGCAGAACTGCGTGCACTGCAAGACCTGCGACATCAAGGACCCCAACCAGAACATCACATGGGTCGCCCCCGAAGGCGGCGGCGGACCCAATTATCCCAATATGTGAGGGGGCTTCCTCAGAACAGGCTCAGCACGAAGGCGATCAGCAGGACCGCCGAGCCCCAAAGGTCGCTCACCATCGCCACGCTCTCGCGCAGGCTGCGTTCGGGGCGGCGCAGGTGGTTGAGCCCGGCGAGGCCGAGGAACACGCCGCCGGTGAAGGCGACCGGCAGCACCCAGCTCGTGAACACCATGGAGAGCAGGCCCGCCAGCCCGATCGAGGTGTTGGCGAAGCCGAGCTCCTGCGCGATCACATGGGCGCGCGGATCATCGACGCCGAGAATGCTCTTGAGCGTGAAGCCGGGCTTCCAGATCTGCGAGAGGCCGGCCAGCAGCAGCCGCACGCCGACCGCCCAGAAGGCGAACCACTTGATGCAGACCAGGAGGAAGCCGCCGATGCCGGTGGTGGTCGCCAGCTCGGCCGAGATGCTGACGATGGGCAGGACCACCATCGTCAGCAGGATGATCGCGTAATACATGAGCCTCCCCCGCGGGGCGCCATGCCCCTCCATCAGCCCGCCGACTGTGACGCCTCGATGCCGGCGCGGTCAATGAGAGCATCGCGCGCATCGGCCGGCCTGCTCAACGGGACGTTGACGCTGCGGCCGCGCCGGCCGGGGAGCGTCACGCAAACGTAACGCAAGGTTCATCCACGCGTCATTCCGCACCGATACCCCAGACCGGACTTCAACAGCCGGCGGGAGACCGATGGCGGCAGCGCTTCAACTCGACCGCGTGAGCAAGACCTATGGCGCGAAGGCGGGGCCGCAGCTTCGCGCCGTCGACAATGTCTCGCTCGTCATCGGCGAAGGTGAACGCGTCGCGCTGATCGGCGCCTCGGGGTCGGGCAAGTCGACCCTGATCCGCCTCGCCGCCGGCCTCGTCCTTGCCGATGCGCGCGGCGCTGGCTCGGCCGCCGTCCACGCCTTCGGCATGCGGGTGCAGGAGAACGGCCGCCTCGCCCGCGAGGTGCGCGCGGCGCGGCGCAATATCGGGCTGGTGTTCCAGCAGTTCGCGCTATCCGGTCGGCTGTCGGTGATGACCAACGTGCTGGTCGGCGTGCTCGGGCGCATCAGCGCGCTGCGCGGCTCGCTCGGCCTGTTCAACGCCGACGAGCGGCGCACAGCCTATGCCGCGCTGGCCGAGGTCGGCATTTCCCAGCACGCCGCCAAGCGCGCCCGCGAGCTCTCCGGCGGCCAGCAGCAGCGCGTCGCCATCGCCCGTGCGCTGGTGCAGGGCGCGCGGCTGGTGCTGGCCGACGAGCCGATCGCCTCGCTCGATCCGAAATCGGCCAAGCGGGTCATGGACACGCTGGTCACGATGAGCCGCGACCACGGCATCGCGCTCGTCGTCTCGCTGCACCAGGTCGACTACGCCACCGCCTATTTCGACCGCGTGGTGGCGATGAATGGCGGGCGTGTCGTGTTCGACGGCCCGGCCTCCCGGCTCGATGCGGCGTTCCTGACCGAGCTCTACGGCGCCAGCGCCGAGGAGCTGATCCTGCCGAGCCAGTTCGCGGTGACGGCCCCGGCCGGCGCCGACGCCAGAACGTCCCAGACCGTATCCTGACAGGAGCGACAACCATGAAACGCATTCTCGCGGCCGGCCTTGTGCTCGCCGGCCTGACCGCCCCGCTGGCGGCCGAGGAGATGAAGCAGCTCAATTTCGGCATCATCTCCACCGAATCCTCGACCGGCCTCGCCAAGAGCTTCGAGCCGATGCTCAAGGATCTCGAGAAGGCGGTCGGCGTTCCGGTGAAGGCCTATTTCGCGCAGGACTATGCCGGCGTGATCGAGGGAATGCGCTTCAAGAAGGTCGACCTCGCCTGGTACGGCAACAAGTCGGCCATGGAGGCGGTGGACCGCGCCGATGGCGAGGTGTTCGTCCAGACCACCAAGCCGGACGGCACCAAGGGCTACTATTCGCTCATCATCGCCAATGTCGACAACAACGCCGTCAACAATCTGAAGGACGTGGTCGACTGCTCGAAGGGCCTGACCTTCGGCAATGGCGATCCCAACTCGACCTCGGGCAATCTGGTGCCGAGCTACTACGTGTTCGCGCTCAACAAGATCGAGCCGAACAGCTGCTACAAGCGCGTCGTGGTGTCGAACCATGAGGGCAACGCCCTCGCCGTCGCCAACAAGCAGGTCGACATCGCCACCAACAACACCGAGTCGATGGACCGCCTGAAGCAGCTTCGTCCCGACGACGCCGCCAAGATCAAGGAAGTGTGGCGCTCGCCGCTGATCCCGTCCGACCCGCTGGTGTGGCGCGCGGACCTGCCGGACGACATGAAGGCCAAGATCTACACCTTCTTCCTGACCTATGGCCGCCTCGGCCCGGAGGAGGAAGTGGCCCGCCAGCGCGCCGTGCTCGCCAAGACCTCGGACGGCTGGGGCGTATTCGTGCCCTCCTCGAACGCCCAGCTCTACCCGATCCGCCAGCTCGAGCTGTTCAAGACCCGGGTGAAGACCCAGAACGACGACAAGCTCTCGGCCGACGAGAAGGCCGCCAAGCTGAAGGAGATCGACGCGCAGCTCGCCGATCTCGACCAGAAGATGAAAACGACCCCCGCCATGTGAGCGGAGGCGCACGATCGCGGCGGACGGCCAACGTAACGCGTGCCGGCCGCCCGTCCGCGCTCCCTCGTGACTGGTCCCGGAAGGGCATGCCCGCCCTTCCGGGATCTTTTCGGATTTCGGGCCGGCCCGTGACGGCCGCCCCCGCGCGCCGCGCCCCCCAGCGCCCGCCGTGCCCCACATGACGAGGCCCCGCCATGTTCGCTTCCAACGCCGTCCACCGCGTCGCGACCGGCACCATGCCGCCGCCCCCGGTCACGCCGCTGGCGACCCGGCTCGCGCGCCTTGTGCTGGCGGCGCTGACGGTCGTCGTGCTGGTGTTCGCCTGGTACGAGGCGGAGATGAACCCGGCGCAGCTGGTGCGCGACGCCGGCAACATGGCGACGCTGGGCGCCGACTTCCTGCGCCCCGACTTCACCTATTGGGACCTCTATTTCGACAGCATGCTGGAGACGCTGGCGATCGCCATATGGGGCACGCTGCTGGCGGTGATCGCCGGCATCCCGCTCGGCGTGATGTCGGCCGACAACGTGGTGCCGGGCTGGGTCGCATTCGGCGTGCGCCGGGTGATGGATGCCTGCCGCGCCATCAACGAGCTGGTGTTCGCGCTGATCTTCATCGCCGCGGTCGGCCTCGGCCCGTTCGCCGGCGTGCTGGCGCTGTTCATCCACACCACCGGCGTGGTGGCCAAGCTGTTCTCGGAGGCGGTGGAGGCGATCGATCCCGCGCCGGTCGAGGGCATTCGCGGTACCGGCGGGACGTGGCTGCAGGAGATCATCTTCGGCGTGCTGCCGCAGGTGCTGCCGCTGTGGATCTCCTACGCGCTCTACCGCTTCGAATCGAACGTGCGCTCGGCGACCGTGCTCGGCATCGTCGGCGGCGGCGGCATCGGCATGATCTTCAACGACACGATGCGCAGCTTCCAGTATTCGCAGGCCTCGGCGATCCTGATCGTGGTGATCATCACCGTGTCGCTGCTGGACATGCTGAGCCAGCGCATCCGCAAGCGCTACATCTGAGGCGAACGCGACGTTCGGGTTGGGGGGCGGGTGCACGAGAGCGCCCGTCGCCTACATCATCGTGCGTTTTCGCAATGAAGTGCCGTCTACCGGCGGCGCCCCTGTGCACATAGCTCCCTCTCCGAGGGGCGGATCACGCCCATACGGAGTGCCCTCAATGTTCAGCAAAACCCTCGTCGCCGTCGCGGCCACGGCGGCCGTGATGGCGTTCGGCGTCAGCACGGCCTCGGCCGGCGGGCGCAGCAAGGACGATCGCGTCAACTTCTACCGCACCGTGCATGAATCGGTTCAGCCGTGGAAAGTCATGTACGGCATGAGCCCGGCGCCGACCGCACCGGCCGGCGGCACGGCCAAGCCGGCGGCGAAACCCGCCCCGCGCCCGGCGGCCGGCCCGAAGGGCTGAGCCCATCGCAGGCGAAGACGACAGGGGCGTCCGGCCGCAGGGTCGGGCGCCCTTTCCATGTCGGCTCCCCGCCACCCTCGTTCTTCCCTTCCGGACCTGGCTCCGGAGGCCTGATGACGCGACGTCATTGCTTTCCAAAGTTTAATCCGGTGGCCATCTTTCGGCTGATATTGGCGCGGCTAGTATTCGCCGATCTCTCCTGCTCATCTGTTTTCCCCGGTCCTTGACGTCGGAGTAGCTTTCTTGCGCGCCATTCTTTCCCTGATCGCCGATGTCTGGCGGCTGTCGATCCCCTATTTTCGCGGCGACGACAAATGGCGGGGCGGGGTGCTTCTCGCGGCCGTCATCGCGCTGGAGGTCGGCTGGGTCTATGCCAGCGTGCTGATCAACGAGTGGAACAACGCGTTCTACAACGCGATCCAGGAAAAGGACTGGACGGCCTTCGTCCACCAGCTCTGGCTGTTCGGCTTCTACGCCGCGGCGGCGATCGCGATCGCAGTCTACCAGATCTATCTGCGGCAATGGCTGGAGATCCGCTGGCGCACCTGGATGACGCAGAAATACCTCGCCGCGTGGCTCGCCAACGAGACCCACTACCGCATGCGGCTGAAGGGCGACAGCGCCGACAACCCGGACCAACGCATCGCCGAGGACATCAGCGCCTATGTTTCCCAGACCATCTCCATCTTCATCGGCCTGCTCAGCGCGGTGATGACGCTGGTGTCCTTCGCGGTGATCCTATGGGGGCTCTCGGGCGACTTCTCCTTCAACCTGTTCGGCCGTGCCTGGGACATTCCAGGCTATCTGGTGTGGGCGGCCTTCGCCTATGCCGCCTTCGGGACGCTGTTCGCGCACCTGATTGGGCGGGTGCTAGTGAAGCTCAATTTCGACCAGCAGCGCTTCGAGGCCGATTACCGCGTCGATCTGGTGCGCGTGCGCGAGAATGGCGAGCAGATCGCGCTCATGGGCGGTGAGGAGGTCGAGCGCGCGCGCCTGCTCGATCGGTTCACCCATGTCGTGCACAATTTCTGGGGCATCATGATCGCCCAGAAGCGCCTGACCTGGTTCACCGCCGGCTACAGCCAGGTGTCGGTGGTGTTCCCGCTGATCGTGGTGGCGCCGGCCTATTTCGGCGGCAAGATCGCGCTCGGCCAGCTCATGCAGACCGCCTCCGCCTTCGGTCAGGTGCAGGGCGCCTTCTCCTTCTTCATCAACGCCTATTCGACGCTGGCGGCGTGGAAGGCGGTGGTCGACCGTCTCACCGGCTTCGAGCGTTCGGTCGAGACCACGCAGGGCGAGGCGCTGAGCTCGGGCTATCGCCGCGTGCCCGCGAGCGACGGTGCCGCGCTGGCGGTGAGCGGGCTCGAGGTGCGCCTGCCGGGCGGCGAGGCGCTGCTGACCGTGGACGGCGTTACCGTGCGGCGGGGTGAGCGGGTGCTGCTCTCCGGCCCCTCGGGGGCGGGCAAGAGCACGCTTCTGCGCGCCATCGCCGGCATCTGGCCCTATGGCCATGGCGAGGTCGCGGTCGAGCCCGGGGCGCGCCTGCTGACCCTGCCGCAGCGGCCTTATCTGCCGGTCGGCTCGCTGCGCGGCGCGCTCGCCTATCCCGACCAGATGGACCGCTATTCGGACGAGGAGCTGCGCCTCGCCCTGGAGGCGGCGGGCCTGCCCGAACTCGCCGGCCGGCTCGACGAACGCGGCCTGTGGCCAGCTATCCTGTCCGGCGGCGAGCAGCAGCGCCTCGCCGTGGCGCGCGCGCTGCTGATCCGGCCGGACGTGCTGCTGCTGGACGAGGCGACCTCGGCGCTCGACGAGCCGGGCGAGGCGGCGCTCTACCGCATGCTGCGCGAGAGGCTGGCCGACAGCGCCATCGTCTCGATCGGCCACCGCTCGACGCTGCTCGACCTGCATGAGCGGCACATCGTGCTGGAGCGCACGGCCGAGGGGCCGGCGCGGCTCTCCATGGGCGGCGCGCTCGCGGCGGAGTAGGCGCGCCGCGCGCTGCTGGCTGCCTCGCACCAACGGTACGGTCGGGCACGGCACTTTCGGAACGAACTTAGCCTGTCGAAAGTGCGCGGGCTGGCGCTTTGCCGTCGGCCCGCCTGTGGCGCCTCAGCGCGCTTCCTGCGGCTGTGCCGCCGCGGGCGAGGGTGCCGGGGCGGCGGGGGGCGTCTCGCTCGCCTGCGCTTCCAGTGCCAGCGTGCGGTCGAGCAGGATCTCGTAGATCGGCCGCCCGCCCAGCCACTGCGCGACCATGTTGGCGAAGATGGTGGTGAGCAACACCGGCACCAGGATCCCGTAGGAGCCGGTCAGTTCCATCACCAGCACCACGCCGACCATGGGCGCGCCGATGGTGGCCGAGAACAGCCCGCCCATCGCGGCGATGGCGAGCGCCTGCAGCCCGTGCTCGGGCAGCGGCATCACCGTGTCGATGGCGGTGCCGTAGCAGAGGCCGATGGTGGTGGCGAGCGCGAGGATCGGCGCGAAGATGCCGCCGGTGACGCCGGTCGAGTAGCTCGCCATGGTCATGGTGAAGCGCAGCAGCACGATCAGCGCGAGGATGCCGAGCGGCCGGCCCTCCTTGGCGAGCTCGACGGCGAGGATCTCGCCGCCCTTGGTGGCTTCCGGCAGCGCGAACACCAGCACGCCGACCACGAGGCCGACCACGGCCGGGAAGATGTAGAACGACCAGCGCAGCCCGATCCGGCGTACCGTGTCGAGCGACCAGACGAGGGTGCGGTTGAAGCCGACGCCGACCGCGCCGAGGATCACGCCCAGCAGGACGAACAGAGGGTACATGCCCATCGGCACGTCGGGCACCACCAGCAGCATGAAGGGCACGTTGCCGGTGATGGATTCGGTGGCGATGGCGCTGGCGATGGAGGACAGCACGACCGCGATGTATGTGCGCGCGCTGTAGGGGAACTGGCGGCGCGTCTCCTCGATCACGAACAGCACGGCGGCCAGCGGTGCGTTGAAGGCGGCGGCAAGGCCCGCCGCACCGCCCGCCGCGAGCAGGCCGCGCATGTCGCGCGCGGTCCAGCCCATGAGGTCGGACACGCCCTTGGCGATCGAGGCGCCGATATGGATGGTCGGACCCTCGCGGCCGAGCACCATCCCTGAGCTCAGCGCCAGCAGGCCGCCGAAGAACTTGACCGGGAGCACGCGGCGCCAGTGCACCTCGCGCAGGCCCTCCATCGCGCCCTCGATCTCCGGCACGCCGGAGCCCGCCGCTTCCGGCGCGAAACGGCGCACCAGCCACAGCGCGACGAGCGCCATGACGGCCGCGACGACCGCGGCGGCAGCGTAGAGCGTGACCCCGTCGAGCCCGAGCGTGTGGTCGAGGAAGGACGGCCAGCCATGGGCAAGGGCGTCGACACCGAGATGGAAGGCGGACCCGACCAGCCCGACGGCCGCCCCGATGAGGATCGCCGCCACATAGTACGCCGCGTTGCCCGATAGATTGGCCATTTCCCCTTCTACACCTCCGGACCGTTCGAATGCGGGCGCATCGGTATCACCCTCGAACCGTGACCGGAAGCACGGAGCGGGCCATTTCTGCCCTCCGGCGGCGCGTATCGTGTCGCGGCGGCCACGTTCGCGCGGCCGCCGGCGGTGCTGGAGCCTTCGATCACGGCAGGACGGGCGCGTAGGTGGCGACCGGCTCGACCGTGTCGATCAGCCCGTGCTGCTTCATGAAGGTGCCGAATCGGGCGTAGCGCGCGCTGTCCAGCGCCGCCGGCGCGTGGGCGAAGCGGCGCAGCGTGTCGTTCCACGCCGTGCGGTTGAGCTCGTCGTCGAGCTTGGGGTTGGCCTTGACGAAGACGGCCCAGGCGTCGTCCGGGTGGTTGAGGATGTAGATGGTGGCGTCCTCGACCGCGGCGAGGAAGCGCTTGAGGCGCGGATCGCCGAGCTTGTCCTTGTGGGCGACGTAGATCAGCTCGTCGAACACCGGCACGCCGTGCTCCTCGGGGAAGAAGGCGACCGGCTCCTTGCCCGCGAGGCGGATCTGGGTGAGCTCGAAATTGCGGTAGGCGCCGATCACCGCGTCCACCTTGCCGGCCACCAGCGCCGGGGAGAGGGCGAAGTTGACGTTCACCATGGTGACGTCGGACGGCTTCAGCCCGGCATCGGCGAGCATGGTGCCGAGCAGCGCGTCCTCGAGCCCGGCCACCGAATAGCCGACCGTCTTGCCCTTGAGGTCGGCGATCGACTTGATCGGCCCGTCCTTCAGCGCCACCAGCGCGGTGAGCGGGGTGGAGACCAGCGTGCCGATGCGGGCGAGCGGCAGGCCCTCCTTCACCGAGAGATAGAGGTTCGGCTGGTAGCTGACCGCGATGTCGGCCTGCCCGGCGGCGACGAGGCGCGGCGGGGCGGACGGATCGGCCGGCGGCACCAGCTCGACGTCGAGGTCGTGGGCCGTGAAGAAGCCCTTCTCCTTGGCGATCACCAGCGGCGCGTGGTCCGGGTTGACGTACCAGTCCAGCAGGACGGTGAGCTTGTCCGCCGCCGCGGCGGGGGTGAAGGACAGGGCGAGGGCGAGCGCCCCCGCGGCGAGGGTCTTCAGGGTAGCGGGCGTGAACATGGATCTCCTCCCGTTCGGAGATCCGGCGCATGAGCTTTCGGGGGGATTGCGGCGCGGGAACCCGCGAAGCGGCCCGCCGACGTTCCGTCCCTTCGCCGGCATGACCCGGATCAGGTTCAAAGGGTCTGGCGGCTGCCATCTCAGCCCCTTGGCCCATGCGGGCCGCGGGACACCCCTCGGATGCGCGAAGGCTAGCAGAGCGGGCGGAGCGGGGCAAATGGCCGGCTAAGCGACGGGCGGGAGCGGGGTAGGCGTGGGCTGGGCCGGGACGGGGTCAGTCGCCCCGCCAGCCGTCGAGATAGACGGTGCGCTCCACGCCGGCGAAGCGGGCGATGCGGGCGAGCTCGGCGTCGAGCGCGTCGAGGCGGCCGGCGGAGCCGCGCACGCCCTTCTCCAGCCACAGCCGGCGCACGTCGAGCGTGCCGGTCTTGCGGTCGGCCTTCATGTCGATCCGCCCGACCATGCGATCGCCCTCGAGGATCGGGAACACGTAGTAGCCATAGACGCGCTTGGGCGCCGGGACGAACACCTCGATCCGGTAATTGAAGCCGAACAGGCGCTCCGCCCGGTTGCGGTCGCGCAGCAGCGGGTCGAACGGGCTGAGCACGCGCAGCCGCGAGGGCGGGGCGGGCAGGGCGTCGAACGCCTCGCGCGCGCCGGCGAAGGCGTGCGAGGCGCGGGCGCGGCTGCCATCGGCCAGCCCGATGGAGACCGGCTCGAGGCGGTGCGCGTTCTCCGCCACCCAGCGTTTGGCCTCCTCCGGGGAGACGAGGTCCCAGAAGGCGGCGATCTCGCCATGGGTGGCGAAGCCGAGCCGCTCGAGCGCGGAGGCGCAGGCCCAGTCGACGAAGGCGGCGCGGTCGACCTCGCCGGCATAGGGGCCGGCGGGGATGACGCGCTCGGCAAGGTCGTAGACCTTCTGGAAGCCCTCGCGCGCGGCGATGGCGAAGGTGCCGGTACGCCAGTGATATTCGAGCGCGGTCTTCTCCGGGTGCCAGTTCCACCAGCCGCCGGGCGGGCGTTTGCCGGTTTCGGGGTCCTGCTCGAAGTCGCGGGCCATCAGCCGGCCCTCGCGCCGCACCCGCTCCAGCACGTGGTCGACATAGGATTCGAAGCCGTTCTCGTGCCAGCTCCGCCAGCGCTCGGCGAGGCGTTCGCGCGCCTGCGCGAAGCGGTGCTTCCAGTAGGGGTAGAAGGCGCTGGGGATGATGGCGGCGTCGTGCGTCCAGTGTTCGAACAGCGCGCCGTCCTTCTCCAGCAGCGCGGTGAGGTGCTCGCGCCGGTAGCCGGGATTGCGGGCGAACAGGATGTGGTGGTGCGCGCGCTCGACGGTGGCGATGCTGTCGACCTGCACGAAGCCGATCGCCTCGATCAGGGCCAGCAGCCCGGCCTTGTCGAGCCGGCCGCGCGGCTGGCTCAGCCCCTGCCGGGCGATGAAGATGCGCCGCGCATCGGCGTTGGAAAGCTGCATCGCGACCTTCTCACAGATCCGGGGCGCCGGAGCGGACGGGAGACGTCGGGGCCGCGGAGGAGGGCCGTAAGGTGCCGATGCTGGTCATCTGAGGATTCGCAAGGCCGGTGGGTCGTGCGCGAACCCTGCCGCGTTCGCCGCGCCAGTCAAGGCCGGCGGCGACGCCGACGGGCACGTCGAGCAGTTCGTCGATGCGCTGCTCCTCCTGCTGGAACGTCGAGAGGGCCTTGCCGTCGAGCATCCGCCCGCCCGGAAGCCGTACCTTGAGCGGATTGACGCGGCGGCCGTTGATCCAGACCTCGTAATAAAGATGCGGTCCGGTCGACAGGCCGGTCGAGCCCACATAGGCGATGGTCTGGCCCTGGCGCACGCGATCCCCGACCTTCAGGCCGCGCGGAAAGCCGGAGACATGGGCATAGGCGGTCTCGTAGCCGAGGTCGTGGCGGATGCGGATATATTTCCCGTAGCCCCATTCCTTGCCGATGATCTCGACCACGCCCGCCCCCGCCGCCGCGACCGGCGAGCCGTAGGGCGCGGCATAGTCGACGCCCTCGTGGAAGCGGCGGTCGTGCAGCACCGGGTGGGTACGCCAGCCGAAGCCGTCGCCCAGGCGCCCGTCGGCGACCGGCTTACGCAGCAGCAGCTTGGTGATCGAGTGGCCGTCCTCGTCGTAGAAGTCGGTGCTGCCGTCGTCGGGGGCGGTGAAGCGATAATAGCGCCTCGTCTTGCCCTGCGCCGACAGGGCCAGGAACACCAGCTCGGGCTGGCCGAGCGCGTTCGGCGCATAGAGGATGTCGGCCGTGTCGGTCGAGCCGAGCGGCTGGTCGAGGTCGAAATCGCGGTCGCACAGGCGCATGATTTCCGCGACCAGGCCGCCGTCGACATGGTTGGACTTCGCCAGCGCATCGAGGCCGTCGCGAAGCGCCTCGCCGGTGAAGGCGTGCAGATCGAGCGCGGCCGGGGCGGAGGCGGTGTCCGGTGGACTGGCGTCGTCCTGCTCGGGCGAGACCGGCGCGTAGCCGCCGGCATCGGTGCGGGCGACGATGGTGACGTCGCCGTCCGGCCGCGTGACGCTCACCTCGATGGGGGAGCCGGGTGAAGGTCCCTCCGGCCGCTCGACGAGGGTGATCGTCTCGCCGCCGGCAAAGCTCTCCTTGCCGAACCAGTGGCGTCGCGGGAAGGCCGCGAGCACCGCGTCCCGGTCGCCGGAGGGCACCCCCAGCGCGGTCAGGATCGCCGACAGCGTGTCGCCGTCCCGCGCGACGATCACGCGGCGCTCGGGCTTGGGCGAGGCGGGCAGTTCCGGGACCACGGACAGGTTGACGGGCTCGCCGAGGATGCGGGCGCCCGGCCGCGGGGCCTCGTCCTCGGCGAAGGCGGTGACGTGGCGGCGGGGCGCCGGCTGCGAGCTGCCATAGAGGATGATCGGAGGCAGCTCCGGCCGGCGTGCCGGGTCCGCCTGCGGCCGGCCGTCGCCGGCGCTCGCCTGCGGCTCTTCCTGCTGGTCGTCCTCCTTCCGGTCCTCCTCCTTGCGGTCCTCGTCGTCGGGCGGGTCCGGGTCGATCTCGGCCAGCCGGGCGGAGACGCGGATGAAGGGGCGCATCGAGCCGCTGTCGCCGAGCTGTTCGACGCGCACGCGCGAACGGGCGCCTTCGCGCTGGTCGCGATGGCGGTTCTCGCGGTCGGCGCGGCTCCTCTTCGCCACCGTCTGCCGCGCGAAGCGGGGGGCGATGAAGACGGGCGGCTCGGCGAGCTGGGACCGCCTCCCGACGGCGCCCGCCAGCGCCCCGACGAGCAGGGCGGCGGCCGCGACGCCCATCAGGACGGTCGAGCTCATCCAGCGAAGACCGATCGCGCGCCGGTCCGGCAGGTCATCGCCGTCGGTCAGCGGGGGATCGTCCCCAAGCCCGACGGCTTTCCAGTGACGCGGGCGCACTAGGTCCGCCCGTCCGTTTCATGCCTCATGTTCCTGGGATCGTAGATGCGGCCGGGATCGGCCTGGCTGTCAGAGGGCGACTCGATCGAGATATAATGTATCGAGATTGAGGGCGGGAATGTGGCCCGGACCGCTCTTCGGCGCGCGGCGCGCCGGCTTTCCCCGCGGGCGGGCTGTCCCGCTCAGGCCGGCACGGTCTCCGGCGCCCACGGCACCATGCGGGTGAGCGCGCGGTCGACCAGCGCGAACAGCAGCAGCGCCACCGCGAGCAGCACGGCGAGGGCGGCGAACACCATGTCGGTCTGCATGCGGGCGTTGGAATAGATCATCAGATAGCCGAGCCCGGCCGAGGCGCCGACCCATTCGCCCACCACCGCGCCGATCGGCGCCACCGCCGTTGCCACCCGCAGCCCCGAGGCGAGGGCGGGCAGCGCCGCCGGCACGCGGATGAAGCGCAGCGTCGCGAAGGTGCCCGCGCCCTGCAGCCGCGCAAGGTCGACGAGGCCCTGGTCGGTGCGCGCGAGCCCGTCATGGAAGGCGGAGGCGACCGGGAAGAAGATGATGAGGCTCGCCATCACGATCTTCGAGGCGAGGCCGAAGCCGAACCAGATGACGAGCAGCGGCGCGATGGCGAACACCGGCAGCGCCTGCGCCACCAGCAGCACGGGCCGCATCGCCCGGCGCGCCATCGGCGACCATGCCATGGCGAGCGCGCAGGCGATGCCCAGCGCCGAGCCGCAGGCGAGGCCGAGCAGCATCTCGCCGAGCGTGATCGCCGCGTTGTGGCCGAGTATGGCCGCGTTATCCCACCCCGTTACCGCGATGCGCAGCGGGCCCGGCAGGATATAGGCTGGGATCGCGAGCAGGCGCACGGCGCCTTCCCAGAGCCCGAGCAGGAGGAGGGTGACGGCGAGCGCGCGCCCCGTGGCGGCCATGCGAGGAATTCCTACATCAGTCGAGACCCTTATAGACGCGGGGACGCAAGGATGCGACTTCGCTTATGCGCATGGACGCGGTATCCCTTGACGCCCGTCAACAAGGCGCCAGTTGTTTGGTCCTAACGTTACGGAATGTTGAACGAGGAGTGAAACGCACCATGATCAAGGACATTCTCGTCAGCCTTCGCGTCGGTGAAGGCGTGGATACGGCGGCGGACTATGCAGTGTCCGCGGCGGCGGAGCTCGGCGCGCATCTGACGGGCGTGGCCGTCACCTATGAGATCGACGTGCCCCCGGTCTACACCGAAGCGTTCTCGACCGATTTCCTCGAGGCCCAGCGGGCCGAGAGCCAGCGACTGGCGCAGGTCGCGATCGACCATTTCGGCGAGGCGGCGCGCTCCATGGGTCTCAGCGGCGAGGTCCGCAAGGTCGACGGCACGCCGGGCGGCGCGGCCGAGCAGATCGGCGTCATGGCGCGGCTCTACGACCTCGCCATCGTCAACCAGTCCGACGCCGACCGCATGGGCGCCGAAGAGGTGATCACCGAGGCGGTGCTGTTCGATTCCGGCCGTCCGGTCATCATCGTGCCGCGCAGCCAGAGCAAGCCGTTCTCGGCCAAGCGGGTGCTGGTGGCGTGGGACGGCGGGCGCGCCGCGGCGCGCGCGGTCTCCGAGGCCCGGCCGCTGCTCGTCCATGCCGACCTCGTCGAGGCGGTGGTGGTGGAGACCGGCAAGAAGAAGGCGAACGCGCTCCCCGGCGCCGACCTCGCGCGTCACCTCGCCCGCCACGAGAAGACGGTCGAGCTGCGCAGCCTGGTGCCGGCGAGCGGGGAGAACGTGGTCGACGTGCTGCTGAAGGAAGTGGCGGCGCGCGACATCGACATGGTCATCATGGGCGGTTACGGCCATTCGCGGCTGCGCGAATTCGTGCTCGGCGGCGTTACCCGCGACGTGCTGGACCGCATGACGGTGCCGGTGTTCCTCGCCCACTGAGCCGCGCCTTCCCGCGACGTTCGAGAGGCCCGGCGCCCGCGTGCCGGGCCTTTCCTTTGTCCGGCGGCGGGTTTCGGGGGGCGGGGATCAGCCCTCGGAGGCGGCGCGGAAGGCGGCTTCCGACAGGTCGGTCTCGCGCAGCAGCTTCTGGGCGAGGTCGGTCGAGATGCGGTGCCCGCGCGCCAGTTTGGCGATGGCCGTGCGCTCGGCCTGCAGGGCGAGGATGTGCAGCGCCTCCTCCTGGTGTGTGTCGAGCGTGTCGGCGGCCGGCATGGTCGCCTCCGGCTGGAGCTGGGCGAGGCGGTGGCGGTAATAGTCCGCGACCTCCGCCACGGCGGCGAGATAGGCGCCGTTGCCGCTGTCCTTGGCCTCGCCGGCGCGGGCGAGCGCGGCGATGGCCGCCTTGGCGGTCTCGATGCGGGCGGCGCGCTCCTGCGCGTCATGGTGCGGCTCGGGCGGAGCATCGACGCCGTTGAGCAGCTCCGGCAGGCTGAGATTGGCCACCACCAGCGAGACCAGGATGACGCCGGCGGCGATGAGGATCACCAGGTCGCGCGAGGGGAAGGGCGTGCCGTCCGGCAGGACGAAGGGCAGGCTGAGCGCGCCGGCGAGCGTGATGGCGCCGCGCACCCCCGCGGTCGACATGGCGGTGACGAGCCGCCAGTTCGGCCGCGTGTGGCGCCCCGTCGGGTCTGGGTGCCGCCAGAGCGAGATGGCGATCGACAGCCACACCCAGGCGAAGCGCAGCGCGGCGAGCGCGACGGTGACGACGAGGATGTAGAGCGCCAGCCAGCCGAGCCCGGGATGCCCGCTCTCGGCGGCGCCGGAGCTCACGCGCGACATCACGTCCGGGAGCTGCTCGCCCAGCAGCAGGAAGATCGCGCCGTTGAGCGCGAATTGCAGCGTCTCCCACACTGCGTCGCGGCGGATGCGGGTCAGCGCCTGCGCGCGGCCGGAGACCTCGATCCAGCTCATGGTCATGCCGGCGGCGACCGCGGCCAGCACCGCCGAGCATCCGATCGCCTCGGCGACCAGATAGGTGGCGTAGGGCGTGAGAAGGCTGATGAGGATCTGGGTCGAGGTGTCCTCGCCGAGCCGGGCGACGATCCAGAACTTCACCACCGATACCGCGAAGCTGAGCGCGAGCCCGACCGCGATGCCGCCCGCCGCCGCCCAGACGAGGTTGCCGAGCGAGGGCCAGAACGGGAAGGTGCCGGTGAGCACCGCGGCGACGGCGATCCGCAGGCAGACGAGGCCGGACGCGTCGTTGAACAGCGCCTCGCCCTCGAGGATGCGCAGCATGCGGCGCGGGATCGGCACGTTCGCCGCCATCGCCGTGGCCGCCACCACGTCGGTCGGCGAGAGCACCGCCGCGAGCGCGAAGCACACGGCGAGCGGCATCGCCGGCACCATCAGGTGCAGCAGCAGGCCGATGCCCAGCACGGTGAAGAAGACGAGGCCGAAGGCGAGCGACAGGATGGAGGCGACGTTCGCCTGCAGGTCCTTCTTCGGCACGCGCCAGCCGTCGAGATAGAGCAGCGGCGGCAGGAAAAGCACGAAGAACAGCTCCGGCTCCAGCCGCACGCCGAAATTGGTGGCGTGGCCGATGACGGCCCCCGCAGCGATCTGGATCAGCGGCAGCGCGATGCGCCCGCCGAGCATGCGGGAGATCCACTGGGTCACGATGACCCCGGCCAACAGGGCCAGGAGAATCCAGATCGCGCTCACGGGGCCAGACCTCGCGCCGGGGAATCAGCGGCGCGCGGCCGGTTGCCCACCGCTCGCCGGAAGAGAGGTGACGACGGAACAGGGCCCGTCGTCACCTGAAAAGTTGGAGGGGAGAGGACGACAGCTTGGCTGTCGACGACGAGGCTCGCATGGCGGGACGGGCGGGGCTTTCCGATCGGCACCACTGAGCGCGAAAACGCACGGCCGCGTCGGGAGGCGGGGACGTCAGGGCGCCTCGCCCGGCTTTCCCATGCCGGCGAATTCGCGCCGCAGGCGGGCGCCGTCGGCGTCGAGCCCGGGCGCGCCGGCCCGCACATGCGGATCGGGATAGCCGGCCATCTTGAGCGGGGTTCCCGGCATGGCGATGCCGCCAGCCTCAACCAGCATGTTGCGCGCCGCGACCTGCGGCTGGGAGAGCGCCTGCGTGACGTCGAGCAGCGGGCCGACCGGCACTCCGGCGGCGTGGATCGCCTCCAGCCAGTGCTGCGCCGGCCGGCGCGCGAGGTCGGTCTCCAGCTCCGCCTTGAGGGCGTCGACATGGGCGACGCGGCTCGAATTGTCGCGAAAGCGCGGATCGTCCGAAAGCTCCGGGCGGCCGAGCACGGCGCACAGCGCGCCGAACAGGTGGTCGTTGCCGCAGCAGATCGCGATGTGCCCGTCCGCGCAGGCATAGAGGTCGAACGGGGCGAGGAAGGGATGGCGGTTGCCGATCCGGCCCAGCGCATGGCCGGTCGCGGTGAACTCCATCGCCCCGTGCTCGAGGAAGGCGAGGGTGGCGTCGAACATCGACACGTCGACATGGGTGCCGCGCCCGGTCCTCTCGCGGGCATAGAGGGCGGCGGCGATGCCGGCGAACATGTGCAGCCCGCCGAGCAGGTCCGAGAGCGAGGTGCCCACGCGCGTGGGCGGCCCTTCGGGGAAGCCGGTCATGCTCATCAGCCCGCTCATGGCCTGGATGATGGTGTCATAGGCGGGCGCCGCGGCCAGCGGCCCGGTCTGGCCGAAGCCGGAGGAGGAGGCGTAGACGAGGCGCGGATTGATGCGCGCGAGATCCTCATAGGCGAAGCCGAGCCGGGCCATGACGCCGGGGCGGAAATTCTCCGCCAGCACGTCGGCGCGGCGCACCATGTCGAGGAACACGGCGCGGTCGGCCTCGGCCTTGAGGTCGAGCACGATGCTCTCCTTGCCGCGGTTGACGAAAGCGAAATAGAGCGAGGTATCGCCGAGGAACGGGCCGTAGGTGCGGGTGTCGTCGCCCCCGCCGGGCGGCTCGATCTTGATGACGCGGGCGCCGAGATCGGCCAGCATCATGGTGCCGAACGGGCCGTTGAGGACGTGGGTGAGGTCGAGCACCAGCAGCCCGGCGAGCGGGCCGACCAGCGGGGCGGAATCGGCGCCGGTGCTTTCGGCCGTGCCCGTATTCGTATCCACGTCCATCCGCTCCGTCATGGCCCGTCCCTGTCCGCCTGCCGCTTGCCGTCTCCGTCCGCGGCATGATGGCATTGCCGAAGCTGCCGGTTCTACGGGATCACCCGACCTCCATCGGCTGGCGAATGCGATAGATGTGGATCGGGCTCGCCCGCCCGGCCCCACCCGTTGCGTGCCGTCATCCCAAAGGCGGACGGGCGGGCTGGCGGGCGAACGCAAAAGCGTCACGTCCCGGGCGCATCGAGGCGGGAGCGCCGCCGGGCGCGGCGAGGAGAACCGACTATGACCGGACCATCGGATGCCGTCTTCAACGCCTGGTCGGACTACGCGGTGGATGCCGGGCAGCGATGGGTGCTCTTCCTCGACACGCTGCGCCAGCGCGGCGATACGCAGATCCGCATGGCCGCCGAGCCGCGGGCGATGGTGCTGTGGTTCGACCATGAGGTGGTGATGAGCGGGCGCGCGCTGCCCCGGCCGATCAACTTCGCGCTCCACCGCATCCTGCCGCCGGCCAACATGCCGGCCGACCCGGCCAAGCGGCCGGTGATGGTGATCGACCCGCGCGCCGGGCAGGGGGCGGGCATCGGCGGCTTCAAGCAGGAAAGCGAGATCGGCGACGCGCTCGCCGCCGGGCACCCGGTCTATTTCATCGGCTTCAGCGCCGAGCCCGAGCCGGGCCAGACCTTTCTCGACGTGATCGAGGGCGAGATCGCCTTCATGGAACGCATCGTCGAGGAGCACCCGGACGCGCCCCGGCCGGCGGCGATCGGCAATTGCCAGGCCGGCTACCAGGTGCTGATGGCGGCGGCGCTGCGGCCGGACCTGTTCGGCCCCTGCCTGATCGTCGGCTCGCCCATGTCCTACTGGCAGGGCCGGCGCGGCGAGGCGGCGATGCGCTATCTCGGCGGGCTGCTCGGCGGGAGCTGGCCCACCGCGCTGACCGGCGACCTCGGCAACGGCACTTTCGACGGCGCCTGGCTGGTGATGAACTTCGACCTGCTCGGCCCGGCCAACTATTTGTGGGACAAGCAGTACGAGGTCTACGCCCATGTCGACGAGGGCGCCGAGCGCTACCTCGCCTTCGAGCGCTGGTGGGGCGATTTCGTGCTCTTCAACGCCGAGGAGATCCAGTACCTCGTCGACAACATGTTCGTCGGCGACCGGCTCGCCCGCGGCGCGCTGACCGCGCGCGACGGGACGAAGGTCGACCTGCGCGCGCTCAATTCGCCGACCGTGATCCTGACCTCGACCAGGGACCACATCTCCCCGCCGGCGCAGACGCTGGGCTGGATCCCCGACCTCTACCGCGACGTCGAGGAGATCCGCGCGGCGGGGCGCGTCATCGTCTATGCGGTCGAGGACCGGACCGGGCATCTGGGCCTGTTCGTCTCGGCCAGGGTGGCCGACCGCGAGGACGAGGAGTTCGTGCTCACCATGGACGCGATCAACGACCTTGGCCCCGGCCTCTACGAGATGGTGATCACGCCCGCCGTGCAGGATGGCACCCCGGCCGGCATCGAGGGCGGGCCGCAATGGGCGGTGGCGTTCGAGCCGCGCACGGTGGACGATGTGCGTGCCTTCGGCCGCAACACGCCGGACGAGAACGCGGCCTTTGCGGCGGTGGACCGCATCTCGCAGATCAACCTCGCGCTCTACCGCGCCTTCGTGCAGCCGCTGGTGCGGGCGGGCGTCAACGAGGCGAGCGCAGAGGCGCTGCGCGCGCTCCACCCGCTGCGGCTGAGCTACACGCTGTTCTCCGGGCTCAACCCGTGGACCGCGATTCCCGCCGCGCTGGCGCCGTCGATCCGCGCCCATCGCCGGCCGGTCGCGGCCGACAACCCCTTCATGGAGGCGCAGGAATCGCTCTCGCGGACGATCTCAGCCTCGATCGACGCCTGGCGGGTGATGCGCGACCAGGCGACCGAGGACTGGTTCTTCGGCCTCTACGGCTCGGCGCCGATGCAGCTCTGGTTCGGCGAGGGCCGAACACGCCGGAGGCGTCGCCACGCGCCGGCCTAGCTCCTGCGGGCGCGGCGGGTTTCCGTTCGCTAAACCCATCGTCATAAGCCGTACCGGCGGACCGCCTCCGGGAGGGTGTCGGCGCGCGGATACCTCGTCTAGTCTGCCGTCACGGAACGCCGCGGGTTCCCGCGAACGATTCCGCTGACGTGTGGTGGGGAGGATTCGATGAAGACCGCTGCTTTTGTGCTCGCGCTCGGCCTTGCCGGGGGAATCGCCGCCGCCAGCCCGGCGCTCGCCGCCGGGGCGGGATTCGAGTGCCCGACGCCCAGCGAGCCTGGTGCCAGGCCGACCATCGCCGACGTCCAGAAGCTGCTGCCCTCGGGCGATTCGATGGACGACCCGGCCAAGCTCAACGCCGCGATCGGCACGCTGCGCCAGGACGGGGCGAAGGCACCCTACATCATCGACCACCTGATCGCCGCCTATTGCCCGACCGTGGCGCAGGACGGCGCGCTCGACGCGGAGGCCCGCACCGCCAAGATGCGCCGCTTCGCCGCCCAGATCACCTCGCTGGTCTATCAGCTCGGCGACACGACGCGGATCATCGTCAGCGTGCCGCTGCCGCCCGAGCTGCTGCAGTCGGCGCAGGCCGCGGCGGCCAAGGCAAAGATGCCGCTCGACGCGTGGATCGCGCAGTCGATGACGTCGTCGCTGTCGGAGTGAGGCGGGAAGGCGCGCGCGGCGCCGATTCTGGTACAGCTGGGTGGGCTCGAACCACCGACCTCCGGTTCCACAGACCGGCGCTCTAACCAACTGAGCTACAGCTGCGTGCCAGAACGGCGCGGAACCTACTTGCGCGGCATCCGCTTTGCAAGACCACCTGTGCAAGACCCCACGGCATGCGCGTCCGCGCGTGCAGGACGGCGGGCGAGAGGCGCCGCGCGCGACGGGAATTGCGCGTGGATCGCGCCGGCGGGGCCGGATCGTGCGGCCGGCTCGATGAACATGGCAAAGCCTGATGGTGGCGTGGAAGCCGAGGGCATCGCGCCCTTTCTGCCTTGAGGCTGGAGTGGTGGCACGCTTAATGTATGCAACGACGCGTGCGGTGGCGCACAAAGAGGCAGGAGCGGACGCGATGGACAGGCGGCAATCCGGGGGCGGGGGCGAGGCGGGCGCCTTTCTCGACGCGGCGCTGGCGGTGATGGAACTGCCGCTGGAGCCGGAGCTGCGCCCGCGCGTGGTCATGCATCTGGAGACCGCGCTCGCCATGGCGCGGCTCGTCAGCACCTTCCCGCTGCCGGACGAGGCCGAGCCGGCGCCGGTTTACCAGCCGGGCGACGCGGCTCCGGGCGATGTGGAGACGGGGAGCGTCCGGCCATGAGCGCGCCCGCCGAAGCCGAGGCCTCTGCGCTCGATCCGCTGGCCGCCGAACTGCTCGCCGGCCCGGCGCTGACCCTTGCCGCCGCCATCCGCGCCGGGCGGGTGAGCGCGCGGGCGGTGACCGAGGCGGCGCTGGCGCGCATCGCCGCTGTCGATCCGGTGCTCCACGCCTTCACCGACGTGACCGCCGCGCGCGCCCGCGCCGAGGCCGACGCGATCGACGCCACCCGCGCGGCCGGCGCCCCGCTCGGCCCGCTCGCCGGGGTGCCGTTCGCGGTGAAGAACCTGTTCGATATCGAGGGCCTGCCGACCCGTGCCGGCTCGCGGATCAACCGCGACCGCCCGCCGGCCGCGCGCGACGCGGCGCTGGTGGAGCGGCTGGGCGCGGCGGGCGCGGTGTGCCTCGGCGCGCTGAACATGGGCGAGTACGCCTATGACTTCACCGGCGAGAACGTCCATGACGACCATTCGCGCAACCCGCACGACCCGGCCCACATGGCGGGCGGCTCGTCGGGCGGCTCGGGGGCGGCGGTGGGCGGCAAGCTGGTGCCGCTCTCGCTCGGCTCGGACACGAACGGCTCGATCCGGGTGCCGTCCTCCTTCTGCGGCATCTTCGGGCTGAAGCCGACCTATGGCCGGCTGTCGCGCGCGCGCAGCTTCCCCTTCGTGGCGAGCCTCGACCATCTCGGCCCGTTCGCGCGCAACGTCGCCGACCTCGCGGCGACCTATGACGCGCTGACCGGCCCCGACCCGGACGATCCCGCGCTCGCCGACCGGCCGGCCGCGCCGACCCTGCCGGGTCTGGAGGCGGCGAGGGGGCTCAGGGTCGCGGTGCTGGGCGGCTGGTTCGCCCGCCAGGGCACACCGCAGGCCTATGACGCGGTGGCGCGGGCGGCCGCGGCGCTGGGCGCGAGCCGGACGGTCGAGCTGCCGGAGGTGGAGCGCGCCCGCGCGGCGGCCTACATCATCACCATGGCCGAGGGTGCCTCGCTCCATCTCGACCGGCTGCGCGCCCGGCCGGGCGATTTCGACCCGGCGGTGCGCGAGCGGCTTCTGGCGGGGGCGGTGCTGCCGGGCTCGCTGATCGACAAGGCGCAGAAGTTCCGGCGCTGGTTCCACGACCGAGCGCTGGAGCTGTTCGCCGAGTGGGACGTGCTGATCGCCCCGGCGACCCCGGTGCCGGCGCCGCGCGGCGGGCAGACGACCTTTGTGCTGGACGGGCGGGAGATGCTGGTGCGGCCGAATATCGGCATCTACACCCAGCCGATCTCCTTCATCGGCCTGCCGGTGGTGGCTGCGCCCGTGCCGGGCGGCGAGCGGCTGCCGATCGCGGTGCAGCTCATCGCCGCGCCCTGGCGCGAGGACGCGGCGCTGAAGGCGGCGCGGGTGCTGGAAGCCGCCGGCGTCGCCTTCGCGCCGGAGCCGGCGGTGTAGGGCGCGCCGGCCCGGCCCCGATCAGGCGGCGCGGGAGAGGGCGTTCACCTCGATGGTGACGTGCGAGAGCCCCTCGATATGGGCGAGGCTGTCCTTGTAGGCGGCCGGCGCTTCCGGCTCGCTGGCCCGCAGCGCCACCACAGCGGCGTGGTGGCCCGGGCCGACCTGCCACACATGGAGGTCGGTGACCGTCACGCCCGGATGCTCAAGCGTGGAGCGGATGGCGCGGGTGAGGCCGCGCTGCGGGGCGGTGACGTCGAGCAGCACGCCGGAGGTGTCGCGCAGCAGGCCGAACGACCAGCGGGCGATCACCACCGCGCCGACCACGCCGATCACCGGATCGAGCCACACCAGCCCGTAGAGGCTACCGCCGAGCAGGGCGAGGATCGCGAACACCGAGGTCAGCGCGTCGGTCATCACGTGCAGGTAGGCGGCGCGCAGATTGTTGTCGCGCGTCGATTCCTTCTGCTCCGCCCGGGCGCTGCGCGAGGCATGGGGGTGAGGATGGTCGTGGTCATGATCGTGGCCGTGATCGTCCTCGTGCTCATGCTCGTCGTGCGCGTGCGCATGTTCATTGCTGTGGCCGTGTCCGTGGCCGTGGCTGTGCCCGTGCAGATGGTCGTGGTCATCGCGCAGCAGCCAGGCGCAGACGAGGTTCACTACAAGGCCGAACACGGCGACGGCGATCGCCTCGTTGAAGTCGATAGCGATCGGGTGGCCGAGGCGCAGCGCGCTCTCCCAGCCGATCAGCAGGGCGACGAGGCCCAGCACGATGGCGCTCGCGAAGGCGGCGAGGTCGCCGACCTTTCCGGTGCCGAAGCTGAAGCGCGGGTCGTCGGCGTGGCGCGCGGCGTAGCGATAGGCGAACGCGGTGATGAGCATGGCGGCGGCATGGGTCGACATGTGCCAGCCGTCGGCCAGCAGCGCCATGGAGCCGAACAGCGAGCCGGCGGCGATCTCGATCACCATCACGCTGGCGGTGATGGCGATGACGATCCAGGTGCGGCGCTCATGGCGGCCATGGCGCTCGCCGAGGAAATTGTGCGCGTGCACGTCCGACAGCGTGCCGGCGGCGAGGGCGGAGGCGGTTCTCTCATGCATGGCGGAGCTCCGGCGGTTCACTTGAGATAGGTGCGGATGACGTCGAGGAGCTCGCCGGCTCCCCGCGCCCGGGCCGGGTCGGTTTCGGTGGCCGGGTCGACCACGTGATGGCGCATGTGGTCCTCGATCAGCTCGACGGTGAGGCCGTTCACCGCGCCGCGCACGGAGGCGACGAGCTGCAGCACGTCGGCGCAGCCGAGCTCGGCCTCCAGCGCGCGCTCCACCGCCTCGACCTGCCCGCGTATGCGGCGCACCCGCGCCAGCAGGCGGGACTTTTCCTTGATGGTATGGGACATCGGACACTCGAATATAGGGTACCCCCCTATACTATCCATGCCGGAGCGAAAGTCATCCCCTTTCGTAAGCTCGTCGCGCGAAAGCGGCGAGCGGGTTGCTGCGGAGGGGACGGAGACGGGTGGCGCGGGGTCAGTCGCGGCGGAAGACGAGATTGGCGATGAAGCCCACGGCGAGGGCGCCGAGCGCGGTCGCGAGCCCGTAGAGCCAGGCGTGCTGCTGTGCAGCGGTGGCCACCGCCTGCTCGAAATCGATCTTCGCCACCTCGAAGCTCACCGAGCGGTCGATCAGCAGTGCGCGGTCGGCGAACACCTTCACGTCGACCGTGTAGGTGCCGATGGGCGCGATGCCGGGAATCGGGATCGCCGCCTGGAACACGCGCGGGGCGATGAACTCGACCGCGTCGGTGCGCTCGACATAGAGCCCCTGAGACTGCTTCACCCGCAGGAAGGCCTGCCGGAACGGGTCGTCCGGCACCACGTCGGCATAGTCGGCGCCGACGCGCTGCAGCAGCCGGTTCTGGGCGAGGCCGGCCTGCTCGCGGCGCAGCAGGCCGAGATCGGCCATCAGCGCCGGCGGGCGGTTGCTGAGCACGGCGAGATAGGAGGGCGCGGCGAGGAAGGAGCGGCTGTCGACGTTCACCCACATGCCGAGCCGGCGCTCCTTGCGCCAGGTGACGAAGCTCTCGTTCGGACCGCGCACCGTGGCGACGACGTCATACGTTTGCGCCGCCCCGTCGCCCGCGGTCGGCTCTATCACGCCGAACAGCACCACGCTGTCGCCGGAGAAGCTGGAGGCGATGGTGACGCGGGCCTTGGAGAGGGAAAGCACCAGATGGCCGGCGCTCGTCGTCGCCGGCGCCTCGATCGCCGTCTCCGCCTGCTGCGCGCGCGCCGGCGGGACGGCGAGGAGGAGGGCGGCGAGCACGGCGAGGAGCGCGAGAGGCTGCGGGCCGCGCCGGGGGCCGGGTGGTGAGCGGCGGCGCGGCGCGGAGCGGGTCATCGCGCGCTCTCGTCGATGGTGACGGCGTAGAGCTCGGCGGGGCGGGCGATCTGATCGTAGGCGACGCGCAGGCCGACCGCCAGCACCAGCAGGCCGAGCAGGAAGCGCAGGTTCTCCGCCTTCATCGACTGGCCGGCGCGGGCGCCGAACTGGGCGCCGATGGTGCCGCCGACCATCAGCACCAGCCCCAGTACCGCGTCGACGGTCTGGTTGAAGATCGAGTGCAGGACGATGGCCGAGACCATGGTGACGAGGGTGAGCAGCAGCGAGGTGGCGACCGAGGTGATGGTCGGCACCCGCAGCAGGTAGATCAGCGCCGGCACCAGCAGGAAGCCGCCGCCCACGCCCATGAGCGAGCCGAGGAAGCCGATCGAGAAGCCGATGGTCACCACCGGGATGATCGAGACGTAGATGCGCGACTGGCGGAAGCGCATCTTGAACGGCATGCGCAGGAACCAGGGATGCGCGCCGGGCCGCCGCAGCGGCGCCTTCACCCCGCGCCACTGGCGCAGCAGCGCCCGCACGCTCTCGACGATCATCAGCGTGCCGACCGTGCCCAGCAGCGCGACATAGGCGACGGCGATGACGAGGTCGAGCTGTCCGAAGCGGCGCAGCACGTGGAAGGCGAGCACGCCCGCGAGCGTCCCCACCATGCCGCCCGAGAGCAGCACCAGCCCGAGCTGCACGTCCACCAGCTTGCGCCGCATGTAGTTCAGCGTGCCGGAGAAGGAGGAGGCGGCCATGTGGGTCGACACGCTCGCCACCGCCACCGGCGGGGGGACGCCGAGGAAGATGAGCAGCGGCGTCATCAGGAACCCGCCGCCGACCCCGAACATGCCGGACACGAACCCTACCGCGATCCCCATGGCGAGGAGGGTGAAGATGTTCACGGGCAGTTCGGCGATCGGCAGGTAGATGGTCACGGACGGATCCGGTGCACGGGACGATCGGGCGGCGAAACTCCTCTCCGGCTTAGCAGGATTCCGCTAACAGGGAATGAGCGGCTGACGCAGGCGTGAAGCCCGGCGGACGCGGAGCACGCCCGCGCACGACGCGGCCGGGCGCGCGGGGCGGCTTCATCGGCTCCGCTGGGCTCTGGCATGGAATATGCCCGCACCGAAGAATAGTTCCGATATCGATGTAGTATTATTATGTTACGTCCCGATTTTCTGTCCGCTCAGTTGCGATAATTCTGAAGAATAGTGCTGAAAGGTCATGGTTGCTGCCTTAACGTGAGGTGTCTCCATGCTAGCGTGCCGGCGCTAACGGACCCGTTCGAGGCCCGATTTCGTCTAGGAGGAACCCCATGGCTATTTTCCGGCGCGGCCAGCGGCCCGCTGCGCTGCTGGCATCGACGATGCTCGCCAGCGCCCTTCTGATCTCGGCGTCGCCTGCCTCGGCGCAGGCGCAGTCCGACAATCTCGGAAAGCTGCACAACTTCCAGACCACCGGCGCGTCCATGGAGATGGAAACCGTGCCGCAGACCGGCGCGCGGGCGGAGGCGTTCAACAAGACGCTGTCCGGCATCAAGCTGCCGGACGGCTTCAAGATCGCGCTCTACGCCATCGTGCCGGATGCGCGCGAGATGGCGGTCGGGCCGACCACCGGCGTGGTGTTCGTCGGTACCCGCAAGTCCAAGGTCTGGGCGGTGACCGACCGCGACAAGGACCGGGTGGCGGACGAGGTGAAGGTGTTCGCGCCTTCCGTGGAGTTCAAGCTGCCCAACGGCGTGTGCTTCACCAAGGACGGCTTCCTCTACGTTGCCGAGCAGAACCGGGTACTGCTGTTCCCCGCCGCCGAGTTCTTCTACGAGGGTCCCGACGTCGCCGCCGAGCCGGTGGTGAAGCAGGGCGACCTCATCCCCGCGAGCGAGGAATCCTTCAACCACACCGCGCGCGTGTGCCGCATCGGGCCGGACAACCGGCTCTACATAACGATCGGCCAGCCCTTCAACGTGTTTCCGCAGGAGAAATTCGACCTCTACAAGAAGCACGGCATCGGCGGCATCGTCGCCATGGACCGCGACGGCAAGAACCGCGAGGTCTATGCGTGGGGCATCCGCAACTCGGTCGGCATGGACTTCAACCCCGCCGACAAGACGCTGTGGTTCACCGACAACCAGGTCGACGGCATGGGTGACGACATCCCGCCCGGCGAGCTGAACCGTGCCACCGGGCCGGGCCTGAATTTCGGCTTCCCCTATTATGGCGGCGGCTCGGTGCGCACCACCGAGTACAAGGACCAGACCCCGCCGGCCGACGCGGTGATGCCGCAGGTCGAGATGACCGCCCACGCGGCCGACCTCGGCATGGTGTTCTACACCGGCAAGCAGTTCCCGGAGAAATACCGCGGCGGCATCTTCTCGGTGCAGCACGGCTCGTGGAACCGCACCACGCCGGTGGGCGCGCGGGTGATGTTCACCCCGGTCAACGAGGACGGCACGGCGGGCGAGACCATGCCCTTCGCCGAAGGCTGGCTGACCGACAATGGTGAGTATCTCGGTCGCCCGGCCTCGGTGACGCAGCTCAATGACGGCTCGCTGCTGGTTTCCGACGACACGTCCGGCGCGATCTACCGCATCTCCTACGAGGGCAATTGAGCGCTCTTTCCCGCGGCCGGGCGCCCGGCCGCGGGTTCTCCTTTCGAACGCCGGGATCTGCGATGAAATGGACCGACTGCGTGCCGCTCCTCGCGGCATCGATGATGATGTGCGCCCCCGCCATGGCCGGCGACGCCAAGCTCGGCAAGGCCAAGGCCTCGGCGCAGTGCGCCGTGTGCCACGGACCGACCGGCATCTCCCAGCTTCCCGAGGCGCCGAACCTCGCCGGTCAGGTGGAGATGTATCTCGTCAAGGCGCTCAACGACTTCCGCTCGGGCGCGCGCAGCAACGAGATGATGACGATCGTCAGCAAGGGGCTTTCCGACGCCGACGTCGCCAATCTCGCGGCCTGGTACGCCTCGGTCGAGGTCAGCGTCCAGGCGCCGCAGTGAGCCGGCCGGCGCGGTGCTGGGCGAGGAGCCCGACCAGCACCGCCTCGAGCCCCGTCTCGAGCCGGGCCGCCGACAGGCGCCCCGGATGCGGGCGCGGAATGTGGATGAACACGGCGATCCGCCCCCTGCGCCGCGCCCAGCCATAGGCGGCGTAGGCGAGCGCGTTGCAGACATAGCGGCCGGCGTCGCGCGAGCCGCAGGCCGGCACCCCCGCCTGCCGCAGCGCGTGGAGCAGCGGCGCGCCCGCCGCGGCGCAGCCGATCACGTCGGGCGCCGCCCCGCCCGCCGCCAGCCGGCGCGCGGCCGGGCGGCGTCGTCCCGCGTCCGGGAACAGGCCGGTGGCGCAGCGGCCCAGCGTCTCGACGCCGACGCGCGAGCGTCGACCCGCGAGGCCGACCATCAGCACGATATCCGGGTCGAGCCGGTCGAGCGTCTGAGCGAAGCGGGCGGCCTCGTCCCACAGCGTCGGCAGCACCAGCGCCTCGGCGCGGGCGACGCCGAGCCGGCGGCTTCGCGCCAGCGCGCGGGCGAGCGGGCCGGAGGGGTTGGCGGGAGCGCCGGGGAAGCGGCCGAATCCGGTGATGAGGATGCGCGGCGCATGACCGGGCGCCGGCGCGCGGACATCGTCCGCCGGAAGGGATGCCGCGCGGGCGGGCATGGTCAGGGCTTGAGCAGCGCCTGCGCGAGCGCGCCCCGCAACTCGGAGAGCTGGAACGGCTTGGAGAGCATGGGGCGGTCGCGCCATTCCTCGACGATGTCGCCGTCCTGGTAGCCGGTGGAGAAGACGAACGGAATCCCGAGCCCGGTCACCGCATTGGCGACCGCATAGCCGCGCGTGCCGCCGAGATTGAGATCGAGCACGACGATATCGATTTCGCTGTGGCGGGCGGCGATGAAATCGAGCGCCTCGCCCACGCGTCCCTCGGAGCCGATCACCGTCGCACCGAGCTCTTCGACCATGGCTTCCATCATCATAGCGACGAGCGACTCGTCCTCGACGATGAATACCCGACGGCCGGAAAGCTCATGATTCGACATTTGTGCTGCGCCGCCCCCAACGGCTCGCGGTCCGCCATATCGGCGTGAACCCGTCTCGCCTCCTCAATGCCGTCGCTTGCTCATCAGTGTTTCCCCTCATTTCGGCTTTTTTGGGGGTCACAGCCCCAGCCGCGCGGCAATTTTCGAGGCGCCGAGCGTCGGCGCCAGCGTGCCCTCGGCGACCGCGCGCTCGATCGCCGGCACGTCGGCGCGCAGGCTCGCATCGCCGCGGATGCGCTCGCGCAGGCGGTCGTCGAACAGCGTCCACATCCATTTCACCTGCTGGGCGCTGCGCTTGGCGGCGAAGGCGCCGGCCGCGCGCCCCCGCTCGCCATGGAGCAGCACCTGCGCCCACAGTTCGTCGATGCCCGCGCCGGTGAGGCCGGAATAGGTCAGCACCGGGGTCGACCAGTGCGGCTCGCGCGCGCCGAGTACGTGGAGCGCGGCACGGTATTCGGCCGCCGCCGCCTTGGCACGCGGGAGGTTGGCGCCGTCCGCCTTGTTGATGGCGACGATGTCGGCGATCTCGATGATGCCCTTCTTGATGCCCTGCAACTCGTCGCCCGCCCCCGGCAGCATGAGCACCAGGAAGGTGTCGGTCATGTCGGCGACCGCGGTCTCCGACTGGCCGACGCCGACGGTCTCCACCAGCACCACGTCATAGCCCGCCGCCTCGCACAGCAGCAGCGTCTCGCGGGTGCGCGCGGCGACGCCCCCGAGCGTGCCGGCGGCCGGCGAGGGGCGCACGAAGGCGCGCCTATCCATCGACAGGCGCGCCATGCGGGTCTTGTCGCCGAGGATCGAGCCGCCGGTGCGGCTGGAAGAGGGGTCCACCGCCAGCACCGCCACCCGGTGGCCCTGTTCGAGCAGATAGGTGCCCAGCGCGTCGATGGTGGTCGACTTGCCGACCCCGGGCACGCCGGTGATGCCCACCCGCGCGCCCTTGCCGGTGTCGGGCAGGATTTCCTGCAGCAACTGCTCGGCGATCGCGCGGTGCGCGGGCTTGCGCGATTCGATCAGCGTGATCGCCCGGGCGAGCGTCGCGCGGTGCCCGGAGCGCACGCCGCGGGCGAGTTCGTCGGCCGGGGGAAGGGGAGGAGCGTGGATCAAAACCGTGGCCTGCGCGTTATCAGGGCGATGCTAGCAGCGACCACTCCGCCTGACGAGGCGGGGTATTTTGTTCACACGGGAGAACCCCACATGAACTGGGATCGCATTGAAGGCAATTGGAAGCAGGTCAAGGGTCAGCTCCGCCAGCAGTGGGGCAAGCTGACCGATGACGACCTCGACCGCATGCACGGCAAGCGCGAGGAGCTCGAAGGCGTGCTCCAGGAGCGCTATGGCCTCGCCAAGGATGAGGCCAACCGGCAGATCGACGCGTGGAGCAACCGCTTCAAGATGTGAGCGGTCGCCCGCCCGCGACAAGCGGAGCCCCCGCCGGCCGGCGGGGGCGTTTTTTTGCGCGCTCAGCCGTGGGCGTAGTTCCAGTAGAGCTCGCGCGCCTTGCGGTAGACCGGGCCCGGCTGCAGGTCGCGGTCCTCGATCCGGGTGATCGGCGCGACCTTGGAATAGTTGCCGGTGGTGAAGAGCTCGTCGGCGGCGCGGAAATCCTCCCAGCGCAGCGAGCCCTCGACCACCTCGATGCCCGCCTGGCGCATCAGCGCGATGGTGCGGGTGCGGGTGATGCCGGCGAGGAAAGTCCCGTTGGCCGCCGGGGTGAAGGCGACGCCGTCCTTCACCATGAAGACGTTGGCGGTGGCGAGTTCGGCGACGTTGCCCAGCATGTCGCACAGCGCGGCATTGTCGAAGCCGCGCTTGTGGCATTCGACCAGCGCGCGGGCGTTGTTGGGGTAGAGCGCGCCGGCCTTGGCGTCGGTGACCGCGCATTCGATGGTCGGCCGCCGGAACGGCGAGAGTGTGATCGAGGTGCCGTGCGAGGGCTCGGGCATCTTGGCCTCGTAGAGGCTGAGGCACCAGCGGGTCGATTCGGCATCGGCGTCGACGGTCCGCGCGCCGGGATATTCCGCCCAGTACATCGGCCGGATGTAGAGCTCGGCATCGGCCGGGAAGCGCTTCAGCCCCTCCGCCGTCATCGTCAGCCATTCCGCGACCGACACCATCGGCTTCAGCCCCATGGCGAGCGCCGAGCGGTTGACCCGCTCGCAATGCAGGTCGAGGTCCGGGGTCACGCCCTCGAAGGCGCGGGCACCGTCGAACACCGAGGTGCCGAGCCAGGCCGCATGGGTGCGCACGCCCATGATCGGCACGTTTCCCTCGTGCCAGGCGCCGTCGAGATAGGTCCAGGTGCGGGACCAGCTATGGGTCATCGAAGATTCCTTTCCTGCACCCGCCGTTCCGGGCCGTCGCGCCCCTTGTCGGCCCGCCCGCCGGCCGCGGCAACCCGATTAACGTCGAATGCCGCAGCGTGAAGGGGGCCGGCGCGCCGCCCGCCTAGCCGGCCAGCGCCGCGAGGATGCGCACCCAGCTTCGGATGCCCTTGTGGAACGAGGCGAGGTCGTATTTCTCGTTCGGCGAATGGATGCGGTCGTCGTCGAGCGAGAAGCCGACCAGCAGCGTGTCCTGCCCCAGCAGCTTCTTGAACTGGCCGACCACCGGGATCGACCCGCCCTCGCCGATGGTGACCGGCGGCTTGCCCCATTCGGCGGCCAGCGCCTGCGCGGCCCGGGCGAGGTCCGGATTGTCGTGGGCGACGGCGACCGCGGCCGAGCCCTCGCCGCCGAGGAACTCCACCGAGCAGTCGGCGGGAAGGCGCGAGCGCACGAAGGCGCGCACCGCGTCGCGCACCTGCACCGGGTCCTGGTTCGCGACCAGCCGGCAGGAGATCTTGGCGGTGGCGATGGCGGGGATGACGGTCTTCGAGCCCTCGCCGATATAGCCGCCCCACATGCCGTTGACCTCGAAGGTCGGGCGCGAGGAGATCATCTCCACCAGCGAGCGGTCCTTCTCGCCGATCGGCCCGGAAAGCCCGATCGGGCCGAGGAAGTTCTCCGGCGTCAGGTCGAGATCGGCCCAGCTCGCCTTCATGTAGTCCGGCGGCTCGATCACGCCGTCATAGAAGCCGGGGATGGCGATGCGCCCGTCCGGCCCGTGCACCTCGGCGATGATCTTGGAGAGCACGTGCAGCGGGTTGGCCGCCGCGCCGCCATAATAGCCCGAATGCAGGTCGCGGTCGGCGCAGCGCACCACGATCTCGTCATGCATCAGCCCGCGCAGCGAGAGGATGATGGCGGGGGTCTCGGGGTCCCACATGCCGGTGTCGCAGACGAGGGCGAGGTCGGCCTTCAGCGCGTCCGTGTGGGCGGCGATGAAGGGGGCGATGTTGGCCGAGCCGCTCTCCTCCTCGCCCTCGACCATCACAGTCACGTCGACCGGCAGCTTGCCGGTGACCTTGACGAAGGCCCGGCACGCCTCGACGAAGGTCATGACCTGGCCCTTGTCGTCGGCCGAGCCGCGGGCGACGATCTGCTTCACCCCCTCCGCGCTGGTGGCGATGCGCGGCTCGAAGGGCGGGCTGTTCCACAGGTCGAGCGGATCGACCGGCTGCACGTCGTAATGGCCGTAGAACATCACCCGCCGCGCGGCGCCGGTGTCCGAGCGGCCGGTGACGATCGGATGGCCGGGCGTGTCGTTGAGCTTCGCCTCGAAGCCGAGCCCGGCGAGGTCGTCCGCCAGCCACTGGCCGGCGCGCCGGCACTCGGCCGCATAGGCGCTGTCGGTGGAGATGGAGGGGATGCGCAGCAGCGCGAACAGGCGTTCCAGGCTGGCATCGAGATCGGCGTCGACGGCGGCGAGGACGCGGTCGAGATCGGACATGGCGCTATCAACTCACGTGGGGAAGGTTCATTTCCGGCGCTTGGCGGACCCGCCGCCGGCGAAATCGTCGAAGATCTGGGCGAAGTCGTCCGAGGACGAGGCGCCCGCGCTCGAGCGGGTGCTCTTCACTCGCGCAGGGGTCGGGGAAACGGCGCGGGTGGAGCGGGCGCGCCCGCCCAGCACGTTGCGCAGGATGGCCTTGGTCGCCTGATTGACGACCTCGCGCGTGACCTGCCGGGCGACCTGCTCGCCTATGCTCATGCGCCCGCGCGAGGGCGTGCCGAACAGCCCGCCCAGCACGCCGTCGAGCCAGCCGCCGCCGGACGCGGCGCCGGCCTCGGTGGGTTTGGGGGCGGCGGGATTGGGCGAGGCGGGCGTCTCGGGTGCCTCGGCCGGGGCGGTCTCGTCGGCGCGCTTCGCCAGCATCTCATAGGCGGATTCGCGGTCGACCGGCGTGTCGTAGAGCTTGCCGACCGGGCTGTTGCGCATGTTCACCTTGCGCATCTCCGGGTCGATCGGCCCGACCCGGGCGGTCGGCGGGCAGATGGCGGTGCGCTCGACCATGGCGGGGGTGCCGTTGCCCTCCAGCATCGAGACCAGCGCCATGCCCTTGCCGAGCTCGGTGATGACCTGCGCGGTGTCGAGCTTCGGGTTGGGCCGGAAGGTCTCGGCGGCGGCCTTCACCGCCTTCTGGTCGCGCGGGGTGAAGGCGCGCAGCGCGTGCTGCACCCGGTTGCCGAGCTGGGCGAGCACGCTCTCGGGCACGTCGAGCGGGTTCTGGGTGACGAAATAGACGCCCACGCCCTTGGAGCGGATGAGGCGGACCACCTGTTCGATCTTCTGCAGCAGCGCCTTGGGCGCCTCGTCGAACAGCAGGTGCGCCTCGTCGAAGAAGAACACCACCTTCGGCTTGTCGGGATCGCCGACCTCGGGCAGCTCCTCGAACAGCTCGGACAGCAGCCACAGCAGGAAGGTCGCGTAGAGCTGGGGCGAGCCCATCAGCTTGTCGGCGGCGAGCAGCGAGATGGTGCCGTAGCCGGTGCGCGGGTCGACCCGCATCAGGTCGGAGATCTTCAGCGCCGGCTCGCCGAAGAACTTGTCCGCGCCCTGGTTCTCCAGCACCAGCAGCGCGCGCTGGATCGCGCCGACGGTGGCGGGGGAGACGTTGCCGTAGGTCGTGGTGAGCTGCGCGGCATTCTCCGCCGCGAAGGCGAGCATGGCGCGCAGGTCCTTGAGGTCGAGCAGCAGCAGGCCGCGCTCGTCGGCGATGCGGAAGACGACGTTGAGCACGCCCTCCTGCACGTCGTTGAGGTTCAGCAGCCGCGCCAGCAGCAGCGGGCCCATCTCCGAGACGGTGGCGCGCACCGGGTGGCCCTGCTCGCCGAACAGGTCCCAGAAGATGACCGGGAACTCGTCCGGCACGTAGTCGGCGCCGATCTCGGCGAAGCGCTTGACGATCCAGTCCTGCCCCTCGCCGGGCATGGCGACGCCGGACAGGTCGCCCTTGATGTCGGCGGCGAACACCGGCACGCCGGCACGCGAGAAGCCCTCGGCGATGGTCTGCAGCGTGACCGTCTTGCCGGTGCCGGTGGCGCCGGTGGCGAGGCCGTGGCGATTGGCGAGCTTGAGCGTGAGGTATTCGGGCTTGCCGCCATCCTCGCCCGTGCTTTTGCCGACGAAGATCTTTCCCTCGACCTCTACGGACATGGCCGCCTCCCTGGGAGCGAACGCTGGGCTACCTTTAGAGCGCAGCCGAGGGGCCTTCGGCAAGGGGCGTAGTGCGGGGCGTAGTGCGGGGCGTAGTGCGGGGCCTGGTGCAAGCGGGAACGATGACGCGGCGTGACATCAGGGTACTTGCCTTCCGGCTGGCAGCGCGCGATGTGAAGCACAAAGCTGGAAACGCCGGAAACGCCATGGCTTCACTCACGCCGCCGACCCATCGCCTGTTCGACGCGCGCGGACGCCGGCTCGACTATGCCGGCCGCACGCTGGTGATGGGCATTCTGAACGTCACGCCCGATTCCTTCTCCGACGGCGGGCGCAGCGCACGGCTCGACGACGCGGTGGCCAATGCCGAGCGCATGGTGGCGGAGGGCGCGGACATCATCGACGTCGGCGGGGAATCGACCCGGCCCGGCCACACGCCGGTGCCGGCCGAGGAGGAGATGGCGCGCGTGCTGCCGGTGCTCGACGCGCTGGCCCACCTGCCGGTGCCGATCTCGATCGACACCCAGAAGGCGAAGGTGGCCGAGGCGGCGCTGGCGCATGGCGCGGCGATCGTGAACGACATATGGGGCCTGATGGGCGACCCGGACATGGCCCGCGTCACCGCTGCCCATGAGGTGGGGCTGGTCGCCATGCACAACAGGTCGAGCGTCGACGGCTCGGTCGACATCGTCGCCGACATGCTGGCCTTCTTCGACCAGACGCTGGAGCGGGCGGCGCGCGCGGGCATCCGGCCCGAGCGCATCAGCCTCGATCCGGGGATCGGCTTCGGCAAGACCTTCGAGCAGAACCTGAAGGCGCTGGCCTCGCTGTCCGAGATCGGCCGGCTCGGCTTCCCGATCCTGCTCGGTACCTCGCGCAAGTCGCTGATCGGCAAGGTGATCGACGCGGCGCCGGCCGAGCGGCTGCCCGGCACGATCGCCTCCAACGTGATCGGCATCATGGCCGGCTGCGCCATCATCCGCGTGCACGACGTGGCCGCGCATGTGCAGGCCGCCCGGGTGACGGAGGCGATCCTCCGTGCCGCCTGACGAAACGGCGAACAACCCGCCGGCCGGCCGGTCGACGCCCGAATTCTTCATCCGCCGCCCGCGCAAGGTGGAGAAGCGGGTGGCGTATCTGTGCCTCGGTTCCAATCTGGGCGACCGCGCCGGCACCATGGCCAGGGCGGTGGGGCTGATCGCGCGCACCGGGCTGAAGATCATCGCCCGCTCCTCGCTCTACGAGACGCCGCCCTGGGGGCCGGTGCCGCAGGGGCCGTACCTGAACATGGTGGTGGCGGTGGAGACCGAGCTTTCGGCGCGCGAGCTGCTCAACATGCTGCTCGGCGTCGAGCATGCCTTCGGGCGCGACCGCACCCGCGAGGTGCGCTTCGGGCCGCGCACCATCGACATCGACATTCTGCTGTTCGGCGACGAGACGATAGCCGAGCCGGACCTCGAGATTCCGCATCCGCGGATGATGGAGCGCGCCTTCGCGCTGATCCCGCTGAACGAGATCGCCCCCGACCTTTCGGTCGGGGGCGTACCGGTGCGGGTCGCGCTGGATGGGCTGGACCGCACCGGTATCGTCAAGATCGAGCCCTCGCCGGCGGAGGGGGAGGGCTAGCCGGCCGCGCCGCGCGGGCGCGCGCCGTCAGCGGCAGATGCGCACGTCGCGCGCATAGGGCCGGCCCCAGCGGTTGTAGTAGGTCTCGGTGCGGGTCCAGCAGTGCGGGCGGCGATAGTAGCCCGAGCGGTGGTAGTAGCCGGGCCCGGGGGCGGGCACGTAGCGCGGGCCGTAGGCCGGCGGAGGCGGCGGGCCGTAATTGTTGGCGGCCGAGGCGGCGAGGCCGCCCACGACCAGCCCGCCGACGATGCCCGCCGCGATGGCGGCGCCGGTGTTGTTGCCGGCCTGCGAGGGGGTGGGCAGGGCGGTGGCGAAGGTGGCGCCCGCGAGAGCGAGCGCGGCGAACCTGGCAATGTTGGCCTTGGTGATCGAGCGAAGGTTGATCATGGCGTCCTCATCTGGTCTCAGCACTCACGGGGGGCCGTGTGGCCGTCGATGGAGACACGCTAGAGCCCGATCGCCGAACCGGGACTGAACCGGCTGTTGCATTAGGTTCATCAAGCTGAACGCATTCCATGGGGAGCGTTCATCGACCATTCATCGCCGCCGGGGCGGCGCGCGTGCACGGGGGAGCCTGATCTTGCCTGACTACGACAGCGAGGGGCTGGTCACCGCCTGGATCATGGACGGCGCCGGCGGGGCGAAGCGGATCGGCTGGAGCGAGATCCGCCGCGGCCCGGAGCCGGGCGCCGGGTTCCAGTGGATCCACCTGCAGCAGCTCAACCACGGCAATGCGCGCAACTGGCTCGACGATGAGAGCGGCATCGAGCCCTCCATCGCCGATTCTCTGGTGGCGGAGGAGACGCGTCCGCGCTGCTCGCTCTACGAGCACGGCGCCTTCCTCAACCTGCGCGGCATCAACCTGAAGCCCTATTCGCTGCCCGACGAGATGCACTCGATCCGCTTCTGGGTGGAGCCGAACCGCGTGGTCTCGGTGCGCCGCGAGCCGCTCTCGGCGGTCGGCGACTTCGAGGACGCGCTGGCGCGCGGGCGGGCGCCGCGCACGCCGGGCGAGTTCGTCGCCGACCTGTCGATGCGCCTCGTCGACCGCATGGACACGGTGATCACGGCGCTGGCCGAGGAGGCGGACGAACTCGAGGAGCTGGTGCTCAACGCGACCCTGTCCAATCTGAGCGCCAAGGTCTCGGAGGTGCGCCGCGTCGCCATCCTGCTGCGCCGCTACATCGCCCCGCAGCGCGAGGCGCTGAACCATTTCTCGCTGGAGGACGCCGAATGGCTCTCCCAGCGCGACCGAAACCGGCTGCGCGAGGCCGCCGACCGGGTGACGCGCTTCGCCGAGGAACTCGATTCGGTGCGCGACCGCGCGGCCGTGATCTACGACCAGATGGTGGAGCGCCGGGCCGAGCAGATGAACCGCTCCATGCTGATCCTGGCGGTGGTGACGGTGGTGTTCGCGCCGCTGACGCTGGCGACCGGCCTGATGGGCATGAATGTCGGCGGCATTCCCGGCAGCGACGACCCTTCCGGTTTCTGGACCGTGACCCTGCTGGCGACGGCCGCCGGCCTCGCCATGGCGGCGGTGCTGTTCCGCTGGGCGCGCTGGATCTGAGGCCGGCGGACCCGGCCCGGTGGAGCGCGGCGCCGCACGGGCGTAGAATAGCGTAACGGAAGGAATGCGCGGGAGGAGGCCATGAACGCGCCGACATTGCCGGACGCCGGGCCGTGGGCCGCGGGACGTGCGCTCGCGGGATTTGCCCTGCTCGGGTTTGCCCTGCTGGGCTTTGCGGGCGAGGCGCGGGCCTACCAGTTCACCGGCGCCTTTCCCGGCGGCGACTGCACGGCGATGGCGCGGACCATCCCGCCCTCGAAGCTCTGGTACGGCCATTTCACCGGCCAGCGCGAATGGGGCGTCTATCTCGACCGGCTGCAGACGCGCACCGTCTCCGGCTGCTTCCGCACCAAGGCGCAATGCGAGAACTGGCTCTACCAGTGGCGCTCGACCTACCAGTACAATTTCTGGAACGATTACTGCGTGATCAGCGACCAGCCGCGCCCGCGGCGCCCCTATGCCGGCTGAGGCCGCGCCGGGGTCGGCCATGCTGGCACGGGCGAAAATATGGGCGCGGGCGATCAGGCAGGACGTGCTGGCGCTGTGGATCGCCGCGCGCGACCCCCGCACGCCCTGGTACGCCAAGGCCGCCGCGGCGGCGGTCGCGGCCTATGCGCTCAGCCCGATCGACCTCATTCCCGATTTCATTCCGGTGCTGGGCTATCTCGACGACCTGATCATCGTGCCGCTCGGCATCGTGCTCGTCGTCCGACTCATTCCCGGCCCGCTGATGGCCGAGTACCGGGCCGAGGCGGCCGGGCGGAGCCGGCCCTCGAGCATGGCCGGCATGGTCGCGATCGGGCTGATATGGGTCGCGGCCGCCGTGCTGCTGCTGTGGTGGCTGTGGCCGGGCGGGGTCTCCTGAGCGCGCGAAACACGCCGCCCACATGAAAAGCCGCCCGTGCCGGGGGGCACGGACGGCTTGAATGCGCATCGCGTCGCGCCGGGGCGCGGCGTGATCAGACGGCCTTGGAATAGAGCTCGGCCACGTAGTCCCAGTTCACCAGGCTCTCGACGAACGCCTTGAGGTAGTCGGGGCGACGGTTGCGATAGTCGATGTAGTAGGAGTGCTCCCACACGTCGCAGCCCAGGATCGGGGTCGCGCCGTGCACCAGCGGGTTCTCGCCGTTGGCGGTCTTCATGACGACGATCTTGCCGTCCTTGACCGCGAGCCAGTTCCAGCCGGAGCCGAACTGGGTGACGCCGGCCTGGATGAAGTCCTCCTTCATCTTTTCGACCGAGCCGAGATCCTCGACGATCTTCTTCTCGAGTTCACCCGGAATGGCGCCGCCGCCGTTCGGCTTCATCCATTTCCAGAAGTGAATGTGGTTGAAGTGCTGGCCCGCATTGTTGAACAGGCCGGCGTTCTTGCCGAAGGAGCCCTTGACGATCTCCTCCAGCGTCTTGCCCTCGAACTCGGTGCCCTTCAGCAGGTTGTTGCCGTTGGTGACATACGCCTGATGATGCTTGTCGTGGTGATATTCGAGCGTCTCGCTCGACATGTAGGGGGCGAGCGCATCGTAGGAATAGGGAAGCTCGGGAAGCGTGAAGGACATTGAAGCTGTCTCCGCAGAATGGAATTCGACCGCACCGCTATACGGCGCTCTCGCGCGGGTGCCGGAACACCGCGAAAGCTCGGCGATGCCTTAGATAGGGCGGTACGACACGGCGGACAACCAAAAGCATCGCGCGCGCCGCAATTCTTCCCGGCCGGCCGCCGGGCCGCGCACAGTCCTGCGGCGTAACGCTTTCGCAATAGCAGCACTGGACGTAATGTCAGATAGAAGAGGGATCGATGGCGAATCGGTCCGGTGGAGTTTCTTTATGGGTGCAATTCTCATCGGGATCGGCATTGCGGTTGCCGTCCTTGGTATCCTGCTCGGTGCAATTGGCTTCGGGTCGTTCGAGACAACTTCCGGTGCGACGATGGTAACCGCCGGAAGCCTCGGCTTCGTCGGCGGAATGCTGCTCTTCGCGCTCGGCTTCATCCATCGGGCACTGGTGGACATTGCCCACAAGCTCGACGGCGCCGTGCATTTCGAGCCCGAGGAGGAGGAGATGCACCACGGCGCGGCGGCGGGAGCCGTCCACGCCGGGGAGAGCGAGGCGCTGCCGATCGAGCCCGACCATTTTATGCCGGAGATCGTGCTGCCCGCCGAGCCGGAACCCGCCGCCGCCGCGCCGCCGACCCCCGCGCCCGCGCCCGCGCCCGAGGCGAAGCCGGCGGAGGAGAAAGGGGGCCTGCCGACCTGGTTCCGTCGCAAGCGCGAGCCGGAGGTTCAGGAAGCGCCCGAGCCGGCGCCCGCCCCCGAGCCGGCGGCGCTGCCGGAGCCGCGTGTGCAGGAACCGCGTGTGCCGGAGCCGCGCGCGCAGGAGCCGCGCCCGTTCGAATCGCGGCCGTTCGAGTCCCGTCCTTCGGAATCCCGTGCCGCCGAACCTCGCCCCGCCGAGCCCCGTGCCGCCGATCCGCGGCTCGGCTCGCCGCGCCCGGAACCGGCCCGTCGCGAGCCGCCGCCTTTCCTGCGCGAGGGCCGCGAGCGTCTGTTGGGGACAGGCGGTGTGGATACGGGTGCTCCGGCTCCGGCGCCCTCGGGCGAGGAGTTCACGCCGCGGTTCGGAGAGCCGCGTACGCCCGCCTCCCCGCCGGTGGTGCCCCCGCCCGTGCCTTCCGCGCCCCAGCCCTCGCCCCCGATGAGCGAGCCGCGCCCGCCGCGCGTGCGCGACGAGACGATTCCCGATCCCGGCGCGCCGCCGGCCTTCCTGCGTGAATCCGATCTGCTGGGCGGGCCGGAGGAGATGCCCGAGGAGGCGCCGCCCGAGCCGTCCGTCACCGTGCTCAAGGCCGGCACGATCGGCGGCATGGCCTACAAGCTCTATTCGGACGGCTCAATCGAGGCCGACCTGCCCGACGGGACACTGCGCTTCGCCTCGCTGCAGGATCTGCGCGACCATGTGTCGGGCGGCGGCGCGCCGCGCCCCGGCGGCGAGGGCTGAGGCGCCGCCTCAGCCTTTCCCGGCGGTGCCGGTCACGCGGTGCCGGTCACATGGTGCCGGTCACGCGGGCGATGGCGAGCGCGAAGGCGTAGGCCATCGCCGTCTCGTCCAGCCGGTCGAAGCGGCCCGAGGCGCCACCATGGCCCGCATCCATGTTGGTGCGCAGGATCAGCGGGTGCGGATCGGTCTTGGTCGCCCGCAGCTTCGCCACCCATTTCGCCGGTTCCCAATAGGTGACGCGCGGGTCGGTGAGGCCGGCCAGGGCGAAGATGGCCGGATAGTCCTTTGCCGCGACATTGTCGTAAGGAGAATAGGCGCGGATGGTGGCGAAGGCCTCCGGGTCGAGGATCGGATTGCCCCATTCCGGCCATTCCGGCGGCGTCAGCGGCAGCGTGTCGTCCAGCATCGTGTTGAGCACGTCGACGAAGGGCACCTCGGCGACGATGCCGGCGAACAGGTCCGGGCGCATGTTCGCCACCGCGCCCATCAGCATGCCGCCGGCCGAGCCGCCATGGGCGACGATGCGGTCGGGGGCGGCGACGCGCTCGCCGGCGAGATGCTCGGCGACGGCGATGAAATCCTTGAAGCTGTTCGTCTTCTTCGCCAGCTTACCTTCGCGGTACCAGCGCCAACCCTTCTCCGTGCCGCCGCGTATATGGGCGATGGCATAGACGAAGCCGCGATCGACCAGCGACAGGCGCGAGGTCGAGAAGCCGGCCGGGATCGAGATGCCGTAGGCGCCGTAGCCATAGAGCAGGCAGGGCGCGGTGCCGTCGAGCGGCGTGTCCTTCGCGAACAGCAGCGAGACCGGGATCAGTTCCCCGTCGCCGGACGGGGCCATGAGGCGGCGGGTGACATAGTTGCCCGGCTCGTGGCCGGAGGGCACTTCCTGGCGCTTGCGCAGCTCGCGCGCGCGGCTCGCCATGTCGTAGTCCCACACCTCGGCGGGCGTGGTCATCGAGGAATAGGTGAAGCGGATCTCGGTCTTGTCGAAACCGTAGCCGGGATCGAAGCCGAGCGAATAGGCTTCCTCGGCGAAGGCGATGGCGTGCTCGGCCCCGCCCGCGATCTCGCGCACGACGATGCGGGGCAACCCGTCCTCGCGCTCCAGCCGCACCAGATGGTCGCGGAAGGCGCTGTGGGAAAGGATGAGGCGTCCGGGCCGGTGGGCGACGAGATCGCGCCAGTTCGCCCGCCCCGGCGCGGCGAGCGGGGCGGTAACGATCTTGAAGTCCTCGGCACCGTCCGCATTGGTCTCGATGACGAGGCTGTCGACGCCGTCCAGCGCGGGGTGGTGCTCGACCCCGTAGCGCAGGCCCGGCTCGCGCGGCTCGACCCGCACGAAAGGGGCGAGCGGGGCCTCGAGATCGATCAGCCAGACCTCGCTGGTGTCGTGGTCGCCGCAGGAGACGAGGCCGAACCGGCCCGACTGGGTGCGCCCGAGCGAGACGAAGAAACCCTTGTCCGGCTCTTCATAGACCAGCTCGTCGCTCGACGGCGCGGTGCCGAGCCGGTGGCGGTAGACGAAGCTCGGGCGGTGCTCGGGGTCGCGGCGGACATAGAAGAGATAGGTCCCGTCGGCGCTCCACAGCACGTCGCCGGTGGTCTCGGCGATCACGTCCGGCAGGTCGGTGCCGGCGGCGATGTCGCGCACGCGCAGCGTGTAATATTCGGAGCCGGCTTCGTCGGCGGTCCAGGCGAACAGGGCATGGTCGGGCGACTGGCGGGCGTCGCCGAACTGGAAATAGGCCTTGCCGGCGGCGAGCGCGTCGCCGTCGAGCAGCACGGTCTCCCCGGCGATGGCGCCGGCCGGGCGGCGGCAGATCAGCGGGTGCTGGCCGCCCTCGCGGAAGCGGGTGAAATAGGCGAACGGCCCGTCGGTGGCCGGCACCGACGAATCGTCCTCCTTGATTCGCGCCCGCATCTCGCGGACCAGCTCGCGGCGGAGTTCCGCATGCGGGGCGAGCCACGCCTCGGCGGCGGCGTTCTCGGCCTCCAGCCAGGCGCGGATATCGGGCGCGAGCACGGCCGGGTCGCGCATGACCTCGCGCCAGTTGTCGGCGCGAAGCCACGCATAGGGGTCCACCAGCGTCTCGCCGTGGAAGCTGCGGATGAGGGGCGGGTGGGCGCGGGCCGTGCCGTCCGCCGGGTCGCTCGCGACCCCGTCGGTGAGGTGGCTCACGAGGCGCTGCCGCCCGTCGGGGCGTCGGCACGGAAGGAGAGCGCAACGCCGTTCATGCAGTAGCGCAGGCCCGTGGGACGCGGTCCGTCGGGAAAGACGTGGCCGAGATGGGCGTCGCAGGTCGCGCAGCGGCTCTCGATCCGGTGCATGCCGTAGGAATGGTCATGGACCTCGACCACCGCTTCGGGATCGACCGGGCGGAAGAAGCTGGGCCAGCCGGTGCCTGATTCGAACTTGGAATCGGAACGGAACAGCGGGGCGCCGCAGCACACGCAGCTGTAGACGCCCGGCTCCTTCTGCGACAGATGGGGTCCGGTGAAGGCGCATTCCGTGCCATGCCCCCGGGTAACGCGGTATTGCTCGGGCGTGAGCTGGGCGCGCCACTCGGCGTCCGTCTTCACCACTTTGGGATGGCGGGATCCTTCGTTCATGGCTTTTCCCTTGAGTTTTCAACGCCCAGATAGTCGTCCCCGCGCGCGGCTGCAAGCCTTGAACGCCTTCACGAAGCTGTGGCTGCTACTGAACAGCCGACTTTTGGACACGATTTCAGCTTGATACCGCTGTGGGTGTATAAGGGGCGGAGCATTCGAGAGCACAGATGTGGGAGTTTTTGTTGCGAAAAATCTTGCGGCGCGTGCGTTCTAAGTCTATCTAGCAACGCATATCCGGTCGCCGAGTGAAGTTCGCTGCCAGATAACGTATTTGAGATGCACTTTGGCGGGCGCCTGCCGCGGCCGCGGGGCGGCACTCCTGTCTATACACATCATTATGAAGATTGGCTCATGAGTGAAATCACGGATGCCGAGACTTACATCGAGCTCGCCGCCGATATCGTCTCCGCTTATGTAAGCAACAACGCCGTTTCGGCGAACGACCTTCCGCTCCTGCTCGGCGACGTGCACACTGCCCTGCAGCGCCTCGGCAAGGGGGAGGTCGAGCCTGTCGTCGAGCCCCTGCGCCCGGCGGTGCCGCTCAAGAAGTCCATCGCGCCCGATTACATCGTGTGCCTGGAGGACGGCAAGAAGTTCAAGTCGCTCAAGCGTCACCTGCGTACGCAGTACAATCTGACGCCCGAGCAGTATCGCGAGAAGTGGAACCTGCCGGCGGACTACCCGATGGTGGCGCCCAACTATGCGGCTGCGCGCTCCGCGCTCGCCAAGCAGATGGGCTTGGGCCAGCAGCGTCGCCGCAGCGCCCGGCGCTGAGCGCCGCACCGAACGCTTCTGCATCCGAAAGGGCGCCGCATGGCCTGCGGCGCCCTTTTCGTTTTTCCGGCGCTTTCCCTATCATTTTCCCGCGCCCGTGCCGCCGATCTCGGCCATGAGCCGCGCCAGCGCGGCGTGGCGCAGCGGGTCGTAGGCCTGCCCGCGCCGGGCCGCCCGGCGCTCCGCCCGCAGCAGGCTGCGCAGCCGCGCCGAGCGCTCCTCGCGGCTTCCTCCCAGGAACGGCCGCAGCGCCTCGCTGCGCGCGGCGATGGCGGCCTCCGGCTCGTGCACGCGCTGGGCGCGGATGCGGCGACGCTCTCGACACTGCGGCATGGACGACCTCGCTGGGCTGAGTTCCCGGAAAGGGCCGATTATCGGGGCGGTGGAGGAGGGTGCGGATATAATTCCTATCGCGTGAGGCCCGCCGGAGGCGTGGATCGGCCCGAAGTGGATGAAAACATGTAAGATTGTATTTTCTATTGAATGCAACCAATGAGTGTGTAACGATTAAATTCCTATTCAGGGGAATTCAGGCATGCACACTCAGATCTCTCCCACCGTTCCCGAGCTCTGCCACATGGCCGCCCGCCTCGTCGCCGACGAGACCGGCGTGCCCCTCAGCGAGGTGCTGCACGCGTGCCGCCTCGCGCGGCCGGTCTCGGCGACCCGCGCCCTCGCCATGTATCTCGCCCATGTCGGCCTCGGCGTGCCGATGAGCGCGGTGGGCCGCGCCTTCGGCCGCCACCGCTCGACCGTGGCCCATGCCTGCCGAACCGTGGCGCCGCGAGACCGCCCGCTGGGACCGCAAGGTGTCCGAGCTCGAGGCGCGGATGAGCCGCGCGCTGGCGCAGGCCCCGGCAGGGGAGGCGCTTCATGCCGCGTGAGCGCCGACTGGGAACGCGTGTGATCGAGATGGCGGGCGAGGCGGGCGAGGTGGTGATCGACCTCGACGAGAGCCCGCTCGCCTGGCTGGCGAGCCGGCGCGGCCGCGACGGGCAGGCGCTGATCGCGCCGGTGCAGCTCATGGCCGGCGAGCGGCTGCGCGCCGACTTCACCCGCGCGCAGATGACCCCCCGCCTGACCGCCGACTGGAGCGCCATGCCGAAGGGCCCCCGGCGCGGCGGGGCGGCGGGGCTTGCCCTTTCAGAGGCGGTGCTCGCCGCCAAGCAGCGGCTGGCCCGGGCTATGGAGGCGGTGGGGCCGGAATTCTCCGGCCTGCTGATGGATGTCTGTTGCTTCCTCAAGGGAATGGAGCAGGTCGAGCGCGAGCGCGGCTGGCCGGCGCGTACCGCCAAGGTTGTTCTGGCGCTGGGCCTCGACCGGCTGGCGCGCCATTACGGCCTCGCCGGGCGGATCGAGGGGCCGCGGCGCAGCCCGATCCGCGCCTTCCGCGCCCAGCCCGACGCCTGACGCAGGGGAGGCGGTCCTGCGCGCAGCAGGGCTGGCGGCCCATCCTCTCAGGAGGTCGTCTTCAGGAGGCCGTCGCCAGCACCGTGCGGGCGTCGGCGCGGATGCGCTCGACCATGGAGCGAAGCCCGTTGGAGCGCTGCGGCGTGAGATGGTCCTTCAGCCCGATCCGCTCGAACACCGGGGCCGGGTCGGTGCCGGCGATCTCCGCCGCGGCGCGTCCCGAATAGAGCGCCAGCAGGATGGCGATGAGGCCGCGCACGATATGGGCGTCGGAATCGCCGAGGAAGGCGAGATGCGTGCCGTCCGGCGCGGATGCCGGGCGGCTGACCATCCACACCTGGCTGGCGCAGCCCTGCACCTTGGTCCGCTCGGTGCGCTCCTCCTCCGGGAAGGGGGGCAGCGTGCGGCCGAGCTCGATCAGGTAGCGGTAGCGATCGTCCCAATTATCGAGGAGCTCGAAGTCCTCGATGATCGATTCGATCTGTGCGGTGGTCGCGTTCGGTGAAGTCATCATCAGCGCCTTTCCCACCGGATATAGGCGCGGGGCACCCCGGGACGCAATGGCGCGGGGTGCGAACAAGCCGCTCGGGCGGGGCGTCAGGCCGGCTTTTTCGGCGGGCGCGGCACGCCCGGCGTGGTGGCGGCCGGCGCCCCCACCGGCTGGGCCGGCGGGGAGAAGATGAGGTCGGTCGCGGTGGCGTCGAGCGCGGGACGCACCGGCCCCTGCCATTCCGGCGCGAGGTCGTGGGTGGTCAGCGTGTCGTCGGCCGGCGCGCCGGCGGAGCGCACGGCCGCCTTGCGCTTCTCCTCCGAGATCTGCTCGACCAGATAGGACAGCGCATAGCGCGCCCCGGCCTCGGCCCGGCGGCCGATCAGCTCGAAAAGCTGAGCCCCGACGGCGCAGGCATGGGGCTGGCGCTCGCAGAAGCCGCCCGCATCGGCGACCGCCGACGTCGCCGCCGAGAGCGCCTCGGCGGTGCCGAGCCTCGGCGCACCCGCCCCCTCCGCCGACTCCTGCGAGGGAGCGCCGGGAACGCCGGGCAGCAGCAGAAACACGATCGTCAGCCAGAAACCGACACGCAACAGAAAGAACATGATACGCCTCGCCACTGCGGCTTACGCCTCCTGCGCGGCAGGATAAGGGCAAGGGGTTGCTCAACCCGCCTCTCGATCCCGCGAATTTGTGCCGATCGTGGAAAGCCGATGTTAAGCACGCCGGGCGCTTAGTGTTCGCTTAAGCATGGCGTGGCACAGTTTTCCTATGGCGCCGAACGGCGCGCGAGTTGCGGTTGATCCTATGCCCCGATCCTATGCCAGCGATCTGCTGGAGGATGATATCGATCTCGACGGCGAACGTGCCGCCGGTCGGCCCTATCAGTCCGGTCGACGGCGCTCGGACGTCTTCATGACCGTGCTGGCGGCGGGCGCGACCGCGGCCGTGCTGTTCAACGCGCTCGGCCTGCAGGAACGCCGGCATTCGGGCGGTACGCCGGCCCCGATCGCCGCGCCGGCGGCGTTGCGCGAAGTGCCGGCCGCCCCGGCCGCGGCGTCTCCAGCCGCCATACCCGCCCCCGCGCCGTCCCCGGTGATGCAGGCCGCGCCCGAGGCTTCCACGCCGGCGATGGGCACGCCCGATGCCGCGTCCGCCGCCGCGCCGGTGATGCCGCTGCCGCCGGTCAAGCCCGCTGCGCCGCCGCGCGCCGCCCCGGCGGTGCAGGCGCCGACCGCTCTGGCACCCGCGCCCGCCGCGCCGGCGAACGCGGTTCCGGGGGCGGGCTCACCCCGGCCGCCGGCCGATATCGCGGTCTCGCCGCGGGTGATGGAGATCCAGAAGGCGCTGGCGAGCCTCGGCTACGGCCCGATCCATATCGATGGCCGCGTCGGCGACGCGACGCGCCAGGCGATCGAGCGTTTCGAGCGCGACCGCCGCATGCCGGTGACGGGCGAAATCTCCGACCGGCTGGTGCGCGAGCTCGACACGGTGGCCGGCTTCTCGATCCGGTAGCCGGCGATGCGGCTCAAGAGCGCGATCTTCGTCTCCGCCCTGATCCGCCGCGCCGGCGTCGAGGGCGCGTTCGCCGCGGTGCGGCGGCGCGGCTCGGAGGAGGCGGGCGCGATCTTCGTCAAGGTGGCGACGCTGGACGGGCGCGCCGCGCTCTTCGGCCCCGCGCTGCCCTCGCTCGACGCCGCGCCGGAGGAAGGACGGCTTTTCGCCGCGCTGGTGCCGGCCGAGGCCCCCGAGGCGGAGGCCGAGGAGCGCATGCGCCGCGAGATCCGCTTCGATCCTGATCTGTGGTTCGTGGAAATCGAGGACCGCGCCGGGCGCGTCTTCCTGGACCTCGCCCCGTCGTGAATGGCCGGTCAGCCGGGCCGGCGCGCCTCGCCGGGTTCGGCGTGCGCGCGGGTGGCCTCGTGCGTGCGCGCGGTTTCGGGGCGGGCTTCGCCGAAGCGGCGCATCGAGGGCGCGTCCTCGCCGCGCTCGCGCGCCACGCGCCGGCCCGGGCGCCAGGAGGCGACCAGATGCTGGGCGCCGGCGCCGGTGAGCGAATCGAACATGTCGGCGAGGCGGGTCATCTCGGCGGCCGAGCGGCCCGCCACCGGATGCAGCCGGAACAGCACGCGCGAAAGCACGGCGAAGGACAGGCCGAGCGCGCGCGCCGCCACCGCCAGCGCCTGGCCGCTGGGATCGTCGACGATGCGGACGGCATTGGCCTCGCTCACGCCGAGCGCCTTCTGGATAAGCTGCGCGACTTCGCCCGAGCTGGCGTCGCGCGCGGCCTGAAGCAGCGCTTCGGTGGTCTCCGCGCTGGCGGGAGCCACGCGCTCGGCCATCGGCAGGGGCGGCAGGGTGACGAGGCGGGCGATGATGAGCGCCCGGTCCTCCGGGCTCGCCGCCAGATAGTCCGGACGTGCGGGCGGGGGCGGGGGAGAAGGCGTGTCGGGTGCGGCCGGGCTGTCCGGGAGATCCGTTTCGAGAGACGGAGCGGGCTCGACAGCTTCGGGTGCGAGGGCTTCGGGCACGACCGCCTCGGGCAGGCCGGCCTCGGACCCGTGCATGGAAGCGACGGCATCGGAGATGACGGGATCGGCCTCCGATGTCCCCTCGATTGGGGCGGAGACGTGTTCGACGCCTGTCTCGGCATCGGGCGCCCCCGTATCGGGTGCCTCGGTATCCGATGCCGCCGGGGCGGCGATCGCGTCCTCGCTCCGGCCTTCAATTGCCTCTCCCTCACTCTCCCCACCGGCGCCCTCGCGGGTGCGGTGGACCAACTCGGCCAGCGCCTTGGCGAGGGCGGGGGAGACGTCGCGCCGCGCGGCGATGGCCGCGACATGGGCGGGCGAGACCTCCTGGGCGAGGGCGGCGAGCGCGGCGTCGTCGAGCACCGGCGAAAGCCGCAGCACCGGCCCGGCCAGGGCGAGCGGGCCGTGCGCCAGTTGCAGGGCCAGTTCGCGCGGCAGATCGTGGCGGGCGGCGAGCGGGCGCACCAGCCGGGCGGCCACGGGAACCTCGATGGCCTCGATCAGCCGCGTCGCCAGCCGGGCGAAACGGGCCTGCTCGGCCTCGTCATGGCCCGGCTCGCCCAGATAGAGCTCGACCAGCAGCCGCAGCATCTCCGGCCGCGTGTCGTCGTGTCGGCGACGCGCTTCCTCGATCAGGACTTTGAGGCCGGAGCCGGACGTGGGAGGCATGGGGCGGTCGGGTTCGAGAGGTCGGGCGCCGTCCCTCGGGGACTCGCGAAACCAAGCTAGGCGGCGAACGTTAGCAAGCCGTTAACCATGATGGCTCGTTATGGGCAACAACCCGCCGACTTGGCGCAGGGGAAGTTGTCCCAGGGAAGGGCAGACCGGCAGACCGGCCCCGGGGAAGGGAATTCGACTGGCGAAAGGGAAGGTGAAATGGGGACCGTGGTTCCGTTTCCGCTTCGTCCGACGCCCGGAGAGACCGCAAGCGCCCGCAAGGCGCCCGGCAACCCGGCCGAGGTCGTCATCCTGGCGGTGATCCAGTGCGTGCGAACCCCCGTCCCGGCGCCGCGCCGGGAGATCGGCCCCCCGGCCGAATCGCTCTGAGGGACGCTCCGCGCTAGGACGCCGGCCCGCAGCTCGCCGCGCTCATATGGGCGCGGACGGCCTCGCGCGCGCTGCGCTCGCGCACCAGCGCGCGGATCAGCACGATGCCCTCGTCGCTGGGCGATTCCACCACCAGACGGTCGGCGGCGGTGACGTCGGCATTCTCCGGCATCGCCGCCTTCTGGGTCGGGTTCATCAGGTCGAGTTCGATCACCCGGCGCCCGGCCGAGCGGTCGTTGATGGCGTAGAAGGCCAGGCCGAAGCGGGTGTAGAACGACACAGAGGTATAGTCCGCGCTGGTCGGCACCCGCACCTTCAGCGGGCCGTCGCTGAGGTCGTAGAGGCAGACGGCGGAGATGAAGGCGGGATCGGTGTCCGGCAGCACCGCGCCGAAGGCGCTGGGGTCGTCCATCTGCGCGACCGCGTTGACGCTGCCGATGGCCGAGAGCCGCGCATAGGCGTCCTGCTCGGCGTAGTAGGGCAGGATCAGCACCGCCACCAGATGCACGATGCCGCCGAGCACCAGCCCGGCCACGATCGGCAGCACAAGCCGTGTCATCGCCATCTCCTCGCGGGCTGGACCGTCATGTCTTCGACCATGGGCAGTGCTGGGTGACGAGGCTCGGCATCTCCGGCGCGTCGCTGGTGCGGCTGGCGAGCCCGACCGGGGTGTCGTAGAGCCGCAGCGTCAGCTCGATGCGCTCGCGCGCGCCGGTGGGCAGCCAGTTGCCGGCCCGTGCCCGCGGCCCGAGCTCGATGTCGAGCGTGCCGTCGCGGTTCCACACCACCTCGGCGCTGGTGAAGCCGGTGCGGCCGGCGGCGTTGTCGATCAGCCGGCCGCGCGAATCGGTGACGGTGAGGGTCCAGAACCGCGCCTGCGGGAGCGTGCCCGACAGGCGGATGTCGCAGCGCCCGTCGAGCGCGGTGCCGTCGTCGTCCTTCGTCGCCACGAAGGCGAGGCCGTCGGCGAGCTCGAGCGGCAGCTCCCCCGCCCGCGCCAGCGCGGCGCGCGCATAGGGGTCGGCCTCCTCGGTGCCGGCCTTGGGCCAAGCCTCCCACGGGCCGGAGCGGATCATGCCGGGGCCGTAGCCGCTGACCGTGGTGACCCAGGTCAGGCCGAGGCCGACGGCGGCGCCGACGACGAGGGTCAGGAAGAACAGGAAAGCACGCACGGCACAGAGCAATCCGGTGGAACGGGAACGCCCTCATCGATGGGCGCGCGGGGCGCGAAGGTCAATCGTGCTGGCCCTCAATTGCTGCCGGTGGCCGGCGTGTCGGGGTCGCGCCCGGCCAGGACGCGGTCGGATTCGAGCGAGGCGGAGGGGCCGGGCAGGGGCGCGCGGGCCGCCTCCTTCATACGGGCGGACAGGCCCATGAGCTGCTCGGCTGAGTCCGGGGACAGCGTGACCGGGCGCTTGACGCCGTCGATCTCCAGCAGCGAGGCCTGCGCGGAGGCGTTGCTCGTGGGCGCGGGGTGGCCGTCGAGGCCGGGCGTCGGCTTGATCTCGATACCTTGATGGGCGAACGCCAGCACCTTCTGCCAGGTCATGGCCGGCAGCGAGCCGCCGGTCATGCGCCGGGTCGGGGTGTAGTCGTCATTGCCGAACCAGATCGCCGCCGCGTAATTGCCGGTGAAGCCGACGAACCAGGCGTCGCGATAGGCATTCGTGGTGCCGGTCTTGCCCGCCACCTTGACACCCGGGATGATGGCGCGCCGGCCGGTGCCGTGCTCGACTACGCTGTTGAGCATCGGGTTGATCATGTCGATGACTTCGGGCGGGATGACGCGCTTGGGCTTCTCGCCCTCCTGCGCGAAGTTCCACACCGGGTCGCCCGCCGGGGTGCGCATATCGATCACCGCGTGCGGCTGCACGGCGTAGCCGCCATTGGCGAACACGCAATAGGCGGTGGCCTGGTCCATCACCGTCACCTCGGCGGCGCCGAGCGGCAGCGCGCGGGTGATCTTCAGTTCGCTCTTCACCCCCATGGCGTGGGCAAGGTCGACGATCCGCCCGCGCCCGATCGATTCCGCGAGCCGCACCGCCACCGTGTTGAGCGAGCGCGTCAGCGCCGTGATGAGGGGCAGGCGGCCGGCATAGGAATGGCCGTAATTCTGCGGGCACCAATTGCCGATGCACAGCGGGGCGTCGAGCACCATGGTGTCGGGCTTGTATTTCCCCGTCATCAGCGCGGCGGTGTAGACGTAGGGCTTGAAGGACGAACCCGGCTGGCGCAACGCGTCGGTGGCGCGGTTGAACTGGCTCTCGCCATAGTCGCGCCCGCCGACCATGGCGCGCACCGCGCCGTTCGGCTCCATCACCACCATGGCGGACTGGGTGGCGCCGTAATCCTTGCCGAACTGCTTGAGGCTGTCGCGGATGGCGGTGTCGGCGGCCTTCTGGATATTGGGGTCGAGCGCGGTGCGCACGACGAAGGAACGCTCGGCATAGTCCTTGGGCAGGGTGGCGACGATCGACTTCACCTGCTCGAAGGCATAGTCGAGATAGTATTCGGGTACGTCCTCGCGCTTGCGGTCGATCGGCGTCGCCGGGTGGCGGCGAGCGCCGAACACCTGTCCTTCGGTCATGAAGCCGGCATCGACCAGGTTGTCGAGCACCACGCTGGCGCGCCCGCGCGCGGCTGGCAGGTTGACGTGCGGGGCGAATTTCGACGGCGCCTTGAACAGGCCGGCCAGCATCGCCGCCTCGGCGAGGTTCACGTCGCGCGCCGACTTGCCGAAATAGTACTGCGCCGCCGCGTCGACGCCGAAGGTGCCGCCGCCCATATAGGCGCGGTCGAGATAAAGCTTGAGGATCTGGTTCTTGGTGAGGTGGAACTCCAGCCACAGCGCCAGGAACGCTTCCTTGATCTTGCGCTCCAGCGTGCGCTCGTTGGAGAGGAACAGGTTCTTGGCGAGCTGCTGGGTGATGGAGGAGCCGCCCTGCACCACGCCGCCGGCCCGCGCATTGGAGAGCAGCGCGCGGAAGGTGCCGGGCACGTCGATGCCGAAATGGTCGTAGAAGCGCCGGTCCTCGGTGGCGAGCACCGCCTTGATGAGGTGGTCGGGGAATTCTTCCAGCGGCACCGTGTCGTTGTGGCGGATGCCGCGCTCGCCGATGGTGTTGCCATAGCGGTCGAGGAAGGTGACGGACAGGTCCGCGCGCTTGAGCCAGTCGTCCGAGGTCTCCTGGAAGGCGGGCAGGGCGAGGGTCAGCATCAGCACGGCGCCGACCGCGCCCCAGGTCACCGCCTCCGAGGCGACCTCCACGCCCCAGCGCGCCGGGCCCTGCAGGTTGAAGCGCTCGGTGAAGGCGACGTAGCTGTCCCAGGCGGCGCGCAGGCGCACCCCGCCGGTATAGATCGTGCTGTCGATCCAGGAATCGATGGCGAGCAGCGCATTGCGGATGCGGCGGCCGCGCCGCGGCGCGCCGGGCGGCGGGGCCTCCTTCGGCTCTTCCGGCATCTCCGCGTTCGGCGTCTCGCTCAAGCCCGGTACTCCACGGGTGCTCAACCAGTACCACCCTCGATCCCAGGCAGCGTCCGACCTTATAGCCCAGACGGCGACGCGGGACGAGGCCGCCGACGGGCTCGCCTTGGCGGACGGTGAACGCTATCTAAGCGCGCGGGGACGCTTCGTGAAGCGCGTCCGTTTTCCCTAAGCCCTCTCTCGCGGAAGCTTGATGACACGACCCACGATCAAAGACCGGCTCGACACCGACAGCGCCGTCGCCGACGGCACCGGCCGCGAGGCGGAGCCGTTCTGGCGCGCCAAGACGCTCGAGCAGATGGACGCCGAGGAGTGGGAGAGCTTGTGCGACGGCTGCGGGCGCTGCTGCCTGGTCAAGCTGCAGGACGAGGACACCGAGGCGATCGCCTATACCGACATCGGCTGCAAGCTGCTGGACGATGTCGGCTGCCGCTGCCGCGACTACCCCAACCGGCAGGCGCAGGTGCCCGACTGCGTGCGGCTGACGCCGCAGACGGTGCGCGCCATCGACTGGCTGCCGCCCTCCTGCGCCTACCGCCTCGTCGAGGAGGGACGTGACCTCTACTGGTGGCACCACCTCGTCTCGGGCGACCGCGACACGGTGCACGCGGCCGGCGTCTCGGTGCGCGGTCGGGTGGAGGCGATGGAGGACGACCTGCCGCTCGAGGACTATATCGAGCACATGGTGCGCTGGCCGCTGCGGCTGCCGCGCGGGGCGATGCGGCGCCCGGCCGACCCGGCACGCGGGCGGCGGACGGCCGCCCCCCCGACCGTCGCCGCCCGCGGCACGGCCCGGCGCTGACGCCGGGGCCGTTCGGCCCTCAGGGCGTGGGGCCGCCGCCGCCATGTTCGTCGGCGAAGGCGATGCCGGCCTCGACCTCGCCGATCGCCTGCCGGATCAGGTCGATCGCGCGCTCGCGATGCCCGCCCTTGTTGGGCGTCGCTTCGCGCAGGGAGGCGAGGGCCGAATAGAGGGCGGAGAGCGAGCGCTCCATGTTGCCCTGATAGGCCGCGGCCGGCAGGGCGGGGAGCGTGCTCAGCGCGGCGACGGCGAGGCCGCCGAGCGCGAGGGGACCGAGGTCGCGGCGGGAAGGTTCTGTCATCGGGGAAGCTCTCGGCTGGGTGGGACGGCGAGGGTGGAACGAAGGCCGGCATGGTGCGCCGGCGGCGGGCCGCCAACAAGCGCGCTCAGAGCGCGAGCACGCTCTTGTCGACCTTCCTGATGTCCTTCGTTCCGGTGAGCGCCATCGACACGTCGAGCTCCCGCCGGATGATCTCGATCGCCTGCGCGACGCCGGCCTGCCCACCGGCGGCGAGCGACCACAGGAACGCCTTGCCCATCATGCAGCCCCGCGCGCCGAGCGCGACCGCCTTGAGCACGTCCTGTCCCGACTGCACGCCGCCATCGAACCAGATCTCGCTCGGCCCCCCGCCGATGGCGTCGACGATCCTCGGCAGCGCCGAGATCGAAGACACCGCGCCGTCGAGCTGGCGCCCGCCATGGTTCGAGACGACGATGGCGTCCGCCCCGGTCCCGGCCGCGATCCGCGCGTCCTCGACGTCGAGCACGCCCTTGAGGATGAGCTTGCCCGGCCAGATCGAGCGTACCCACTCCACGTCCTTCCACGACAGCGAGGGGTCGAACTGGCCGGCGATCCACTGCGAGAGCGTGGTGAGGCTGTCGCTTTCCTTACGCACGGTGAGGTTGCCGAAGGAATGGCGCTTGCCCATGAGCACGCCGAGCGCCCAGGCCGGGCGCAGCGCGATGTCGAGCGCGTTGGCGAGCGTCAGCTTCGGCGGCACCGACAGGCCGTTCTTGATGTCCATGTGGCGCTGGCCCTGGATCTGCAGATCGAGCGTGAGCACCAGCGCCGAGCAGCGGGCCGCGATGGCGCGCTCGATGAGCGACTTCGAGAAGCCGCGGTCCCTCATGACGTAGAGCTGGAACCAGAAGGGCTTGTCAACCGCGCCGGCCACGTCCTCGATCGAGCAGATCGACATGGTGGAGAGGGTGAACGGGATGCCCGCCGCCTGGGCGGCGCGGCAGCCATGGATTTCGCCGTCGCCATGGAACAGGCCGGTGAGGCCGGTCGGCGCGATGGCGAGCGGCAGCGCCACCTTCTCGCCAATCATGGTGGTCTCGGTCGAGCGCTCGGAGACGTCGATCATCACCCGCTGGCGCAGCGCGATGGCGGCGAGGTCGGCCCGGTTGGCGCGGATCGTCGCCTCGTCGTAGGAGCCGCGGTCGGCATAGTGGAAGATGGCGCGCGGCACCTTGCGCCTCGCGATGGCGCGCAGGTCCTGGATGTTGGTGACGGCCGTCATGGGCGCGGTTTCCGGCTTCCCGCCCGGCCGCGCCGGGCACTCTCGGCGATGGCCGCCCCGCCGCGCGCCCGCGCCGGTGGGCGCAGGGAGCCATCGCGGCGGCCGGACGTTTGGTAAGGAAAAATGACCATGGGTGTCAACAGGTCAGGAAGCCGCTCCTTTGTTGAACATCGCGCGGTGCCGGCGCATAAGGGCGGTTCGGACCGACGGGGGTGCACATGGTCGAGCGGCTGCGCGCGCCGAAGCTGGCGGAAGCCATCGCCGAACATATCGAGCGGCTGATCCTCGAGGGCGTGCTGCGCCCGGGCGAGAAGCTCGCCAGCGAGCGCGACCTCGCCGAGCGGCTGGACGTCTCACGCCCCTCGCTACGCGACGCGCTCGCCCTGCTGGAGGGGCGCGGGCTGCTCGCCACCAGCCGCGACGGCACCCGGGTGACCGAGTTCCTCGCCGCGCTGACCGACCCGCTCGCGGACCTGCTTCAGTCCAACGACCGGGTGACGGCGGACTATTTCGAGTTCCGCGGCGCGGTCGAGCGCAGCGCCGCCGGGCTCGCCGCGCGCCGCGCCACCGACCCCGAGCGCGAGGCGATCCGCGCCTGCCTCGCCGAGATGGAGGCCGCCCACCGCGCGCAGGACGCCACCCGCGAGGCGGAGGTCGACATCGACCTGCACCGGCTGATCTACGCCGCCTCGCACAACCTCGTCATCCTGCACGTCATGCGCGCCTTCTCCGAGATGCTGAGGCGTAACATCTTCTTCAGCCGCGCCAGCCTGTTCGCGCGCGCCGATGTGCGCGACGCGCTGTTCGTGCAGCACCGGGAGATCGCGGAGGCGGTGCTGAGGGGCGACCGGGAGGCGGCCGAGGATGCGGCGCACCGCCACCTCGCCTTCGTCGGGGCGAGCGTCGAGGAGTTCCGCCGCGACGAGGAACGCGCGGACCTGGCGCTGCGCCGGCTCAACCGCTCGACGCTGCTGGGCGGTTGACCGGGCGGGGGATTGCTTGGCGGGCCGGGCTTGCTGACGACCGCGGCTTAGCCGGCGGCGCGCTGGCCGGCGAACTGGCCGCCATAGGCGCGCTGCGGCACGCCGAGAGTCTGTTCAAGGATGAGCTGGCACACCTTCATGCCGGCGCGCAGGCGGATCGGGCGCGGGCCGAGATTGATGATCTCGAGCTGGATGCGCCCGGTCGAGCCGGCATGGATGGTCGGCGCGGTGAGGTGCACCAGCAGGCCGATGCGCGCGAGCGAGCTCTTGCCCTCGACGCGGGCGGCGAGGCGGGCGCCGGCGGTGAGGTCGACCCGCTCCAGCGTCCAGCCGAGCACGAGGCGGCCGGGATCGAGCACGAAGCCGCCGGTGCCGATCTCGATGTCGTCGGCCATGGCGCCGATCGCCTCGCGGAAGCTGTAGCCCGGGCCGGCGGGGTCGATCACCGGGTCCTCCTCCGCGCCGGGGGCGCGGTAGAGGGTGAGGCGCGAATCCAGCCGCAGGTCGACCCCGTTCGGCGCGTAGAACTCCGGCGGCGGTGCCGGCTCGATGGCCAGCGTGCCGTCCTTCAGGGCGTCGAGAATGTCGCGGTCGGTCAGGATCACGGGTAGCGGTTCTCCCGGCTGGGTTGCGAAATCGGTAGCACGCTTTCCCGGATCGGGCGAGGGCGGCCGGAAAACCGTGGAATGCCAGAAAAAGCTTGCGCGATTGCAAGCGCGATAGGACCGGAATGTGGTTAGATTGATACCGGATAGTATCAAACGAAGCGACCGCAGTGCCGCCTCACGGAGATTTCTCATGACCGACCATTCCACCGTCAAGCTTCTGGGCATTTCCGGCAGCCTGCGCACCGGCTCCTACTCGACCGCCGTGCTGGAGGCGCTGCGCGCCGCGCTGGCGCCCGAGGTGGAGCTGAAGGTGTTCCGCCTCAACGACGTGCCGCTCTACAATCAGGACGAGGACACCGACCATCCGCCGGCCGGCGCGGCGGCGCTGCGCGCGGCGATCGCGGCTGCCGACGGCGTGATCCTCGCCTCGCCCGAGTACAATTACGGCACCAGCGGCGCGATGAAGAACGCGGTCGACTGGGGCTCGCGCCCCTATGCGCGCGGCGCGCTGATCGGCAAGCCGGCGCTGGTGCTCACCTCCTCGCCCGGCTCCACCGGCGGCATCCGCGCCCAGGCGCAGCTGCGCGAGACGCTGAGCGCGGCCGGCGCGCGGGTGGTGACCTATCCGCACCTCGCCATTCCCAACGTGCTCGACAAGGTTGATGGCGGCGCGTTCACCGACGAGAAGACCCGGGACTTCGTGCTCGGCGGCGTGAAGGCGCTGGTCACCGAGATCCGCCTGCTCGCCTCGGCCAAGGCGGCCTGAGGCCGGCCATGACCGGGCGCGCGGCGGCTGGCGGAGCGGGGCACGAGCCCGGACAGGCCCGGCACGGCCGGGCGCCCGAGAGCAAGACCACCGCGCCGCGCTGCCCGAGCCGGCGCACCGGACGCGGCACGGCCACCTGCGCGGAGCTGCGCCGCGTCGCCGCCGACCTGTTCCTCGCCCGTGGCTATGACGGGGTGAGCCTCGACGCCATCGTCGCCGAGGCAGGCGGCTCGAAGACCAACGTCTACGCCTTCTTCGGCGGCAAGGAAGGCCTGTTCGAGGCCGCGCTCGCCCATGCCTGCGCGGACATCCTCGCGCCGATGGACGCGGTGCGGGTCGAGGGGCTGTCGCTGGAGGAGGGGCTGGCGCGGCTCGGCCGGGCGCTGCTCGACCTGCTGCTGACGCCGCGCTCGGTGGCGCTTTTCCGCATCGCCATCAGCGCAACCGGGCGGTTTCCCCGGCTCGGCGCGGTCTGGTTCGCCAGCGGACCGGCCACCTCGCAGGCGATCTTTGCGCGCTTCATCGCCGCCCGGCTCGGCGAGATGCCTTCCCGTGACGGGCAGCCTGCCGACGCGGCAGTGCTGGCGCGGCTGTTCCACGACATGACGGTGCAGGAACTGCTGCACCGCGCGCTGTTCGAGCCGGCGGCGGGACCGGCCGCGCGCGATGAAGCGGCGCGCACCGCCGCGGCCGCGGTGGCGGCGCTCGTGGCGATAGGGGTGGGAGAGGGCTAGCCGCCCGGTGTCTCCTCCGGACCGTCGCCCGCCTCGTCATCCCCCGTCTGCCGGTCCCCCGCCTGTTCGCGGGCGAGCGGGGTGAAGAGGGTGCGGTCGGGCTTGAGGTCGAGCAGCGGCGTGCCGTCGATGCAGTCGAGCCCGCGCACGAGCAGGACCCCGTCCGGCTCGACCCGGACCAGCCGGGCGATGGTGGTGCCGATCGGGTTCGGCCGCGCCGGGGTGCGCAGCGCGAAGGTGCCGTGCGCGGTGCCGTCGTCGGCGGGGCTCTGGAGCACCAGGTCGCGCCGCGACAGGTGCATCCAGAACAGCACCTCGATGCGCTCATAGGCCTCGATGCCCTTCAGCGCGGCGCGCCAGGGCGCGAATACCTCGATCCGGCACAGCGGGCCGTCGGGCCGGCCGAGGCGCGGCGTCTCCAGCCGCGACGTCCAGGGCGTGGCGATGCGGCCGATATAGACGAGGCCGGCATCGGTGGCGGGCGGCGGGTCGATCACGACCTCGGCCAGCCGGATCTCGTTGAGGCGGACGATGGCGCCCTCCCTCAGTCGACCGCGACCATGACGTCGGACGCCTTGATCACCGCATAGGCGGCGTCGCCGACCTTGAGGCCGAGCTCGTCCACCGCCTCATTGGTGATGGCGGAGGTGATGACCTGCCCGGCGGCGATCTCGATCCGCACATGAGAGGTCGTGGCGCCGCGTACGACCGCGACCACCTTGCCCGGGACGACGTTGCGGGCGCTGAGCTTCATGGGTTTTCTCCTTTCGGGGGTTCGGGGAGGGTACGGACCTCGATGCGGGCGACGTCGAACACCTGCCGCGCGCCGCGCCGGTCGCCGGGGACGACGAGCCGGGGCGAGCGGGCGGCCGGCAGAGGCGCGCCGTCGCGCTGGTGGGCGAGCAGGATCGGCGCGGCGCCGAGCTCGGGTGCCAGCTCGCCGGCCGAGAGCACCAGCACATAGCCGTCGCCGCCGGTGACGATCACCACCTGCCGGATGAGGGCGTGCAGGTCGGCCGGATCGACCAGCCCGTTGCCGACCAGCACGCTCCACAGCGACGCGCCGGTGTAGCGCGCATGCTCCTCGCCCCGCGAGGTGAGGAAGACGACTTCGCGCGTGACGGCGGGCAGGGCTTCGAGCGCGGCGAGCGGCAGGGCGAGCACGCGGCCCGGAGCGGCGAGGACGACCGGGTCGCGCGCGAGCGCCGGCGCGGCGGGGGCGAGGAGCGCAAGCAGGAGCGCAATGGCGGGGAGCGCGCGGAAGGCGAAGCGTCGGCGGGCAAGGGCGGATGGGAAGGCCATGGCTGAGGCACCGAAAGATATATCCGAAGGGATATATCAAGGGCGCGGGCGGCACAATGGGCGCGCCGTTCGCCGGCTCGAGGTGCCGGCCGGGCGGGCGTTTTCAGCCTCGGTGGAGAGCGGGTGCTGGCCAAATATAGGAAAATAGTCCTAATTATATACGTGACAAAGCAGGCTTGAAAATGCATAGTGATTCGCGACAGGCCGGCGCTTGATTTGTGAGATTTCAAGGGGAGCGGCGCAAAAAGTGCGGTGCCTTGCCCGTTATTCTTACTTGAACGGGCGCACCCCTTGTGGTGTGAATGTTGGTAATAACGGCGACCCGTACCGCCGATGATTCAGGGGCGCCGACCCCATAAACGGCAGGGGAGGAACAAGGCGGGTAACAACCTGTTAACTTTGCGCACGGACCATAGACGCCGACGGCATGTCTATGGTCCTAGGGTGCGCCAGTCCCGGGCCGGCAATATGGCATGCGGTTGCTGTGAGAGGTTGGCCGCATCCGTCGCAGGACCAAACGACGATGACCGATTCGCGAGACAACGCCCATAGCCGCAACCATCAATCCCACACTTCTAGTGTGGAAACAGATGGGAATAGTTTCGAGCGGACAGTGCGTCGAATGCTGAAAACGCCAGCGAAAAGCGACCGAAAGGCAGAGGGCGACCGAAGTCGCCCTCGCCGGTCTTCTCGCCCTACTGAAGATTGCAGGGGGTCTTGATATGGCGGCGCAGATCGGTCTCGATCCGCTCACGCAAGGTCAGGCCGCCGGGCACATGCATCACGCAGAGATGCGAGGCGCCGCAGTGTACAATGCTTACCCACTGGTGATGCTGGGCGAGCCCGTCGGTCAAGCGGCTCTGGAAAGACTTGGTCTCGCCGATATATACGGCGTCCCAGTTCCCGTTAGCGGCCGGCTTACAGAAGATGTAGACGCCGGGGTGATCGCGGAACACCGTGCCAATGGGCCAGAGCTCGAAGGGATATCGAACCCCGGACTGCCCGTGCCAAAGAATGGTAGGCGGTGAGACGCTCGTATAAGGGCGGAACGGAAGATTAGACATTGAATGGTCCTCCAAAGGGACTGTTCGATAGCGGGCGCTGGTCGGTAGGAGCTGGAATTCTTTCCCGACCGGTCGCCCGCAGCTTCTGCGCCCGATTCGCATGAGCGCATTGTTTCGATTTTACGATGAATCTAGCCAGGGGCGAATGGCGTTCGCCGTCTGTTCGCAGTTTTGCGCCAGCGGGAGAGGCGCTTCGCTTTCTGCTTAAGCGTAAGCGGCTTCACCAATCTGCCGATAGGTAAGGCGCTTGCCTTCGATGCCCTTGAGGGCGTCGTCACGGCGGGTAGCGTCGTCGACCCCGCGAGCGCTGCGGCGGTTGTGGCGGAAATCGAACTCGACGAGATATCGGTGCAGATGCTTCTCGGCGCAGTGCTGGTAAACACCGCGCATGCCTCGCTTGAACACCGAGAAGTAGTTTTCGATGGTGTTGGTGTGAACGGTGCCGCGTGCATATTCGCCGCGCGAGTGGCGCACCGTCTCATGGCTGGCGAACTCGCGCCCGGTCACGGTGTAAAGGCGGCTCTCGTCCGTGTAGAGCGCGGTATCGCGGGAAACGTTACGGACCAGCACGTCGCGCACGGTTTCGGCGTTCGCCTTGGCTACGTGGAAGGTGCGGATGTTGCCGCCGCGCTCGACGAGTCCGACCACGGCACGCTTACCGGACGGGCCCGACTTGCCGCTCTTTGTGAAGGGCCTGCCACTGGTGGTAACGGTCGGCTGCGTCTCGGTCTTGCCGAAATAGGTTTCGTCGGCCTCGACGATTTTGCCCTGACCGCCCATGGGGCCAGAGGTCGACTCGTCGTCCTTCATGGCTTCGCGTATGCGGTGAGCCATGAACCAGGCAGTCTTGTAGGTGACGCCGAGCATGCGGTGCAATTGATGGGCGGAAATGCCCTTCTTGCTCGCGCACATGAGGTGCGTCGCATACAGCCACTTGTTGAGCGGAATTTTGGAGCGCTCGAACACGGTGCCAACGGTCACGGTGAACTGTTCGCGGCAAGCGTTGCACTGGTAGACGCCGGGACGGTGGGCCTTCCCCTTAAGGGCACGGATCGAAGAAGGCTGTGCGTTCCCGCAATGGGGGCAGATCGGGCCGAGTGGCCAACGCTGGGCTTCCAGATACTCGCGGGCCTTGTCCGCGTCAGTGAAAATGTGGTTGTCGAAGCCGCTGGCCATGGTCGTGATCCCTTGTTGATCCGATCCTAGCCGCAGGGCGTGCTTTGTCAAGTATATAATTAGGAAAATAGTCCTTGACAGCGTGACGCTGTGGGGGTAGCTTTCAGCCATACTCCACAAATGCGTCGAGGGGCCGCCGCCGTCAGCTGGGCTCGCCGGGTTGCCCGGCAGACGGGCTCGTCACTTCCGGGCTCGCAGCGGTGGAGAGGGGCCGGACCGAGGCTCCTTCATGTCGTTTCGCAGCCGGCCTCAGGGCCGGCTTTTTCGTTTCTCAGCATCGTTCGGCGGAGGGGGCATGCCGGTTCCCGCGCAATCCATATCGCCGGAAGCGCTGGAGGAGGCGCGCCGGCTCTATGAAGGCGCCAGCCTGCCATTGTGGGCGGTCGCGAGCCGCCTTGGCGTCTCGCGCAGCACGCTGCACCGGCGGGCCAAGCGCTGGGGCTGGCGGCGCGGCAACGCCTACCGGCCCTGTGCGCCACCTGGACAGTCCGCCGGCTCCGCGCCGACCTCACCCGAGCTTCCGCGCCCGGTGCTGATCCGGCGGCTGGTGACGCGGGTCGAGAACGAGATCGCCGCCGTCGAGCGGCTCATCGCCCGCGCCGGCCTCGTCGAAGGCGGCGCGGCGGAGGCCGAACGCGCGGCCCGCACGCTCGCCATACTGGTGCGCTCGCTGCGCGAACTGGCGGCGCTGGAGAAGGACGGGCCGGCCCGGGATGAGGATGAGGCAGGACTGCGCGACGCCGACGCCTTCCGACGCGAGCTTGGCGAAACTCTTGAGCGCGTGCTGGCAGGACGGGCGGCTGGCTGAGGCGATCGCCGCGCTGGACGCGGCGACCGCCGAATGGCTGGCCCATCACTGGCCGTTGCTCGGCCGCCCCTCGCAGCAGGCGCCGGACAAGGCGCAGGGCGGGGGCGACTGGCTGACCTGGCTGGTGCTGGGCGGGCGCGGGGCGGGCAAGACCCGCGCCGGCGCCGAATGGGTGCGCGCGCTGGCGCTGGGGCGCGCCGGGCCGGCGGCCGGGCGGATCGCCCTGATCGCCGAGAGCCTCGGCGATTTCCGCGAGGTGATGGTGGAGGGCGTCTCCGGCATCCTCGCCGTGCACCCGCGCGCCGAGCGCCCGAGCTGGGAGCCGACGCGCCGGCGCCTGCAATGGCCCAACGGCGCGGTCGCGCAGGGCTTTTCGGCCGACGACCCGGAATCGCTGCGTGGCCCGCAATTCGATGCCGCCTGGTGCGACGAGCTCGCCAAGTGGCGCTATGCGCAGGCGGCCTTCGACATGCTGCAGTTCGGCCTGCGGCTGGGGCGCCGGCCGCGCCAGATGGTGACGACGACCCCGCGCCCGACCGCACTGGTGCGTGCGCTGCTGGCCGACCCGCGCACCGCGGTGACGCGCATGGGTACGGCGGAGAACGCCATGCACCTCGCCCCGACCTTTCTCGAGGGCGTGGTCGGGCGCTATGCCGGCACGCGCCTGGGGCGGCAGGAACTCGAGGGCGAACTGGTAGAGGACCGGCCTGACGCCTTGTGGAACCGTGCCGCGCTCGAGGCCGCCCGCAAGACGGCGGCGCCGGAGCTGGTGCGGATCGTGGTCGCGGTCGACCCGCCCGCCTCCTCGCGCCGGCAGGCCGACGCCTGCGGCATCGTCGCGGCGGGGATCGACCGGGACGGCATCGTCCATGTGCTGGCCGACGAGAGCGCGCAGGGGCTCACCCCCTCGCGCTGGGGAGCGAAGGCGATCGCGCTGTTCCACCGGCTGGAGGCGGACCGGGTGGTGGTCGAGGTGAATCAGGGCGGGGAGATGGTGCGCACCATCCTCGCCGGGCTCGATGCCCGCGTGCCGGTCGCCGAGGTGCGGGCGACGCGCGGCAAGTGGCTGCGGGCCGAGCCCGTGGCCGCGCTCTACGAGCAGGGACGGGTCCGCCATGCCGGGACCTTCCCGCAGCTCGAGGACGAATTGTGCGATTTCGGGCCTGAGGGCCTCTCAAACGGGCGCTCGCCCGACCGGCTCGACGCGCTGGTCTGGGCGGTGACGGCGCTCGCCCTCGGCCCGGCCGAGAGCGCGCCGCGGGTGCGGCGGATGTGAGGGGGGGCGCCTCAGCCGGGCGGCGCGGCGATGACCTGCAGGTAGTCGTCGGCGAAAATCGGTGGCGATCTCGATCCAGAGCGGGGCGTGGTCCGACATCTGCCGGTCCGCGCAGCGCCCGGCCGCGCCGGGCTCGCCCGCCAGATCCCGCCGCAGATCGGCATAGTTGTTCGACATGGCAGCGCCCCCAAAGCCTCGCTCCAACCCGGATGGAAGACGAGCATCGGGCAGCACGCAGGTCGTGCGCATGTTTAATGACACACGTTTTGAGTGTGTCTCGTTCGGGCGGTTGCCTTGCCGGCTTCGCGTCACCAGCCCGGCCGCCCGCGCGGTCGACAGCCAGCTCAGGATGGGTCAATGCTTCGCCTGCCCTTCACCTTTCGTGCCCGTGCCGGGCAGCCCGAAATGCCGCCCAACGCGCCGCCCGAGGCCAAGGCCTCGCGCACGCAGGCGCTGGTGGCGCTGATCGCCGGCCACCGGCCGCGCTGGACGCCGCGCGACTATGGCGCGCTCGCCCGCGAGGGCTACCAGCGCAACGCGGTGGCTCATCGATGCGTGCGGCTGGTCGCCGAGGCGGTGGGGCAGGTGAGCTTCACCCTGCTCGAGGGCGGGCGCGAGCTCGACGCCCATCCGCTCGGCGAACTGCTGGCCCAGCCCAATCCGCGCCAGTCCGGCACCGCGTTCCTGGAGGCGCTGGCCGCGCATCTCATGATCGCCGGCAACGCCTATGTCGAGGCGGTGGCGATCGGCGGCGAGGTGCGCGAGCTCCACGTGCTGCGCCCCGACCGCATGCGGGTGGTGCCGGGCGGCGACGGCTGGGCCGAAGCCTATGAATATACGGTGGGCGGGCGCGCCGTGCGCTTCGTGCAGGAGGGGCGGGGAGCGGGCCATGTGCCGCCGATCCTCCATGTCGCTCTGTTCAACCCGCTCGACGACTATTACGGCGCCCCGCCGCTGGAGGCGGCGCAGATCGCGCTCGACCTGCACAACGCCGCCGGCGCCTGGAACAAGGCGCTGCTCGACAATGCGGCGCGCCCCTCCGGCGCGCTGGTCTATGGCGGCGGGACGAACCTCTCCGACGAGCAGTTCGACCGGCTGAAGGAGGAGCTGGAGGCGAACTTCTCCGGCGCCGCCAATGCCGGCCGGCCGCTGCTGCTGGAAGGCGGGCTCGACTGGCGCCCGCTCTCGCTGAGCCCCAAGGACATGGATTTCCTCGAGGCGAAGAACGCGGCGGCGCGCGAGATCGCGCTCGCCTTCGGCGTGCCGCCGATGATGCTCGGCATTCCGGGCGACGCCACCTATGCGAACTATGCCGAGGCGAGCCGGGTGCTGTGGCGCCAGACGGTGCTGCCGCTGGCCCGCCGGCTCGGCGCCGAGCTCGCCGGCTGGCTCGCCCCCGCCTATGGCGCGGCGCGCCTGCGGCTTGAGCCGGACCTCGACGCCATCGAGGCGCTGGGCGCCGAGCGCGAGGCGCTGTGGCGCCGCGTGGGCGAGGCGACGTTCCTGACCGACGACGAGAAGCGCCAGGCAGTGGGCTACGGGACGCGGGAGTAGTTTGGTCCGTCAAAGACGGCGCGCCGGAGTCCGCTAGTTGTTTCGGTTTGGAGAGATCACATGCCTTCGACAACACGTCTTGGCCGTCAAGTAGAGGTGATCGAACGGCCGGATGAGCCGGGCGTCTGGTCGGTCGAGATTATTGACTATCAAGACGATGGGGCTTGTTACGTCACTATCTTCGCGGGACCGGCATCCGAAAGTCGCGCTCGAGCGTATGCCGTGTGGCTGGAAGGTCAATAAATTACCTCAGCGGTGATCTGGTCGACGCAGGTTTGAGGCCGGGAGTGATCGTCCCGCGTATGCCACATGCCGTCGCGCAACGATACGCTGCTTACTTCGTCTAGAGCCAAGCATCGCCACTCGCCGCCGGGCGGGAGCCCTTTGGAACTGTCGCCGGCGAATTGGAAAGCCAAAGCCTGGCGGCGCCCGTTTTTCCATCCCACGACATGCACACAGAGTTCGCGCCAGCGACCTTGGTAAAAGCAAGTTACCTGCTTTTTGTCGGTAACTGCTCTCACGAACAAATCGAATGTCTCGCACATACCCGAGCCTCTCAAGGGAATCGTAGGGCCAAGAATACAACTTAAGAGGGTATTTTTAAATCTACCTATCCCAGACGCGAAATTGGTTCGCGGTATCGAGATCCGTCACATGCAGACGCTCATCGAGGCCTTCGTCGTGAAGGCCGATCTGGCGCATCTGGCGCTGCTGATGTGGGCGCTCGGCGCCTCCGCGCTGGCGGGGACGGCGATGCGCGAGCTCGGCCGCGCCTCCCGACGCTTCGACGACTTCGTGCGCGAGATCGCGCGCTTCAATGCCACGTTCGGAGACGAGCCATGAAAGGCACACCACGCATAAGGGCCTTCCTGCCCGATCGTCCGCGCCTGCCGGCGCCGAGCCGTGCCGGCGATGCGCCGCAGGTCTTCCGCGAGTTCGGCCGCACCCTCGGCCGGCTGGAGCGCGCCGCCGCCACCCGCCGGCCCAAGGGCGGCAAGGAGGGCGCATGAGCGCGTTTGCGTACCGCGCGGCCGCGCCGGCCGAGACCAAGGCCCATTCCGGCGCGCTCGCCGCGATCGAGCCCGACGGCAGCTTCGAGGGCTATGCGGCGCTGTTCGGCCGGTCGATCTCGGCCGCGACCTGATCCTGCCGGGCGCCTTCGCCCGCTCGCTCGCCGAGCGGGGCGTGGGCGGCGTGCGCATGCTGTTCCAGCACGACCCGGCCGAGCCGATCGGCGCCTGGGCCACGATCCGCGAGGACGGGGTGGGGCTGCATGTGCGCGGTCGGCTGACGCTCGACGTCGCCCGTGCCCGCGAGGTGCTGGCGCTGATGCGCGCCGGGGCGATCGACGGGCTGTCGATCGGCTTCCGCACGGTGGAGGGGCGCACCGATCCGCGCTCGCGGGTACGCCGGCTCGCCCGCATCGATTTGTGGGAGATTTCGGTCGTGACCTTCCCGATGCAGCCCGATGCGCGCATCGCCGGGGTCAAGACCGGCGCGCGCAGCCTCGCCGCCACCATCAGGCGCGGCGCGCGGCGGCTGCGCGCCCTGCCGGGCCTCGCCCCGCTGCCGGTCTGACCCTCGCATCCACCGACGCACTCTCTGCGACCCTCGACCGGCGGGCCGGTCCGGGACGTCGACGCCTTATCGAAACATGGACATGAGCACGATGGATCTGAAGCATCCCGCACCCGAGACGAAATCGGTCGAGACCAAGCATATGGCCGGCCCGGAGGTGAGCGCCGCCTTCGAGGAGTTCATGGGCGCCTTCGAGGCGTTCAAGGACGCCAACGACCTGCGCCTCTCCGAGCTGGAGCGGCGCGGCGTCGACGCGGTGACCGCCGACAAGGTGGAGCGCATCAACGCCGCGCTCGACACCCAGAAGTCGCTGATCGACGAGCTGGTGCTGAAGGCCCGCCGTCCCTCGCTCGGCGGCAGCGCCGACCTCGTCTCGGACCTCGCCGCGCGCGAGCACAAGAGCGCCTTCGACGCCTATGTCCGCCACGGCGAGACCGCCGGGCTGAAGCGGCTGGAGGCCAAGGCGCTCTCCGCCGGCACGCCGGCCGACGGCGGCTATGTGGTGCCGAGCGAGACCGAGCGCGAGATCGGCAAGCGCCTCGCCGCGCTCTCGCCGATCCGCGCCATCTCCGATGTGCGGGTGATTTCCTCGGGTACCTACAAGAAGCCGTTCATGACCTCGGGGCCGGCGGTCGGCTGGGTGGCCGAGACGGCCGCGCGCACCCAGACCGCGAGCCCGGTGCTGGACGAGCTCTCCTTCCCGGCGATGGAGATCTACGCCATGCCGGCGGCGACGCAGACGCTGCTCGACGACGCGGCGGTGAACATCGACGAATGGCTCGCCATCGAGGTCGAGGCCGCCTTCGCGGCGCAGGAGGGCACCGCCTTCGTGACCGGCGACGGCGCGGGCAAGCCGAAGGGCTTCCTCGCCTATGCGACGGCCGCCGAAGACACCTGGGAATGGGGCAAGCTCGGCTTCATCGCCACCGGCGCGGCGGGCGACTTCCCGGCCACCAACCCGGCCGACCCGCTGGTCGACCTGGTCTATGCGCTGAAGGCGGGCTACCGCCAGAACGGCAGCTTCGTGATGAACCGCCGCTCGCAGGCCGCGGTGCGCAAGCTGAAGGACGAGAACGGCCAGTACCTTTGGGCGCCCCCGACCGCCGCCGGCCAGCCGCCGAGCCTGATGAACTTCCCCGTCCACGAGGCGGAGGAAATGCCGGACATCGAAGAGAACAGCGTCTCGATCGCCTTCGGCGACTTCAAGCGCGGCTACCTGGTGGTCGACCGCGCCGGGGTGCGGGTGCTGCGCGATCCCTACTCGGCCAAGCCCTACGTGCTGTTCTACACCACCAAGCGCGTGGGCGGCGGCGTGCAGGACTTCGACGCGATCAAGCTGCTGAAGTTCGCCTGAGCGCGGACGGCCCCCGCCGCGCGCTCCGCACATGCTCAATGCTAGGGCATGCGCGAGGCGAGCGTGATCACCTCGCCATCCACCTTGAACCGGCCATAGCCGGCATGGTGGATGGTCCGGGGTTCGGCGCGGGCCGGGTCGTGCCAGGCGGCGACGCATTCCAGCACGAACAGCGCGTAGGCATTGACGAGCCGGGTGTTCACCACCTTGCATTCGAGATTGGCGAAGCACTCGCCGATCAGCGGCGCGCGCACCTTCGAGGCGGGCAGCGCCGTGAGAGGGAAGCGGGCGAACTTGTCGGTGTCCGCGCCCGAGCAATTGCCGATGCCGACCACGGTCTCGGCCATTTCCACCGACGGAACGGCGATGACGCATTCGCGCGTCGCCTTCAGCGCGGCGAAGGAATGATCGCCCGGGCTGACGATGCAGGCGATGAGCGGCGGGGTGAACTCCACCATCATGTGCCACGACATGGTCATGACGTTGGCCTTGCCCCGCCGGGCGGTCGCGAGCAGCACCACCGGGCCGGGCTCGATGAGCTGGTAGACCTTGCCGAGCGCAAGGGCGGCGAAGCGGGGCGGATCGACGGGCGAAGGGCCGGACGATGTGCCGGATGACATGGACATGGAGGGGCTTCCTGCAGCGGCGGGGAGCCCCAGCATGGCGCGGTGGGCGCCGCCGTCCTTGACGAGGCACAAGGGCGCAGCTTTTCGGGGCCGCCCGGGATCGCCCGGGACTGCCCCGTTCAGGGCTGGTCGATCCCCATGTGCCGGGCGGTGGCGTCGATCCAGGGGAATTGCGGGCCGACCAGCGTCGCCCCGGTGACGCCACCGCAGCCGCGCTGGCCGCCGGCCGCGGTCGACCAGCCGATGATGCCGGCGACGAGGCCGTCGAGATAGACCGGGCCGCCGCTGTCGCCGGTGCAGCCGCCCTTCGCCGGCCCGTCCGACAGGCGGACCATGATGCCGCCGGTGATGCCGATGCTGGGAAGCTGCACCATGCGCAGCTTGCCCCCCGATGCGCCGTCGCCGTCCTTGGTCACGCCGAAGCCGGCGAGCAGGAAGGACGTGCGGCGCGCCGGCAGGGCCATCTGCGAGGACAGGGTCGCCGGGCTGAAGTCGAGTGGCAGCGGCTCGGCGAGCCTTACCACGGCGAGGTCGGGCGTCGGGCGCCTTGTCTCGAAGGAATGCGGGTCGAAGGACGGATGGATCGCGATCTGCGCGACCGGGATCAGCTTCGGCGTGGAATCCTCGAACACCAGCGCCGCATAGTCCGAGGCCGGCGCGACGCAATGCGCGGCGGTGAGCAGCACCCGCGGCGCCAGCACCACGCCGGAGCAGAAGGCACCCCGGGTCGAGGTGATCATCACCACCTCGCTCTTGAGCGATTCATCCGCCGGCCGCCCGCCGATGATGGCGTGGGCCGGAACGGTGAACGGCGCGGCCAGCAGCATGGCGAGGACGAGGCGGAGCACGGCGCGGCGGATCGGGTACGGGCGGGGCATCGGGGCTCCTGAGAGGTACCGCGCCGTTGTGGCGGGGCCGGGCCGACGCGTCAATCGGCCCGCCCGCGGCGGGCGTTCACGAAAGACCAACCGGAGAAGACGAGATGCCCGCGATGCTCATCGCCGGGCCTGAGGTCGAGCCGCTGACGCTCGCCGAGGCCAAGATCTATCTGCGCGTCGACCACGACGCCGAGGACGCCCTGATCGGCTCGCTGATCACCGCGGCGCGGGCGACCGTGGAGGCGCTGACGCGGCGGGTGCTGATCGACCAGTCCTGGCGCATCGTGCGCGACGCCTGGCCGGCCTCCGGCCTCATCGCCGCACCGGTGAACCCGCTGAAGACGATCACCGGCGCCCATGTGCTCGACGCCGAGGGCGCCGAGGTCGGGGTGCCGACGGACGCGCTGCTGGCCGACACGGCGCGCCTGCCCGGGCTGATCCGGGTGGCGTGCGGCACTGTGCCCGCGCCGGGGCGGCCAATCGCCGGCATCGCCATCGACGTCGTCGCCGGGCACGGGGCCGATGCCGACCACGTGCCCTCGCCACTGATCGAGGCGGTGCGGGTGGTGCTGGCCCATTTCTACGAGCACCGCGACGAGCAGGGGGCCGGCGCGGCCTTTCCCGCCCGGCTCGACGCGCTGGTCGCCCCGTTCCGGGTGGCGCGGCTATGAGCGGTGAGCCGGAGAGCGTTTCGGCGCTGCGGCACCGGCTGGTGCACGAGACGCCGGTGGAGACGCCGGACGGGATGGGCGGCGTGACCCGCACCTTCCTCGCCGTGGATTCGCTGTGGGGCGCGCTCGAGACCTCGGCCGCGCCGGCCGAGATCACCGACCGCCCCGGTGCGGTGCTGACCCACAAGGTGACCGTGCGTGCGCCCGCCACCGTGCAGCCGGGCGACCGGCTGCGGCTCGGGGCGCGGCGCTTTCTGGTCGAGACGGTGAGCGACCCGGACGGGCGCGGCCGCCGGCTCGTCTGCAGCTGCCGGGAGGAAACACCATGACCTTCGAGGCTCGCCTGAAGGGGCTCGCCACGCTGCGCGCCCTGCCGCCGGCGCTCGCCCGCCGGCTTGCCGAGCGGATCGGGAGGGGCCGATGAGCGCGGCCACGGCGCTGCGCGCCGCCGTCCATGCGACGCTGGCGAACGACGGCGCGCTGAGCGCCGCGCTGGGTGGTGCGCGCGTCTACGACGTGCCGCCGGCGGCGCCGGAATTCCCCTATGTGACGCTCGGCGAGGCGCAGCTTCTCGACTGGTCGACTGCCACCGAGGCCGGCGAGGAGCACCGCCTGACGCTCCATGTCTGGTCGCGCCAGGGCGGGCACGGGGAGGCCCACGCCATCACCCATCTGGTGCAGGAGGCGCTGCACGACATGTCGCTGGAGCTGACCGGTGCGCGCCTTGTCAATCTGCGCTTCACCCAGGCCGACATACGGCGTGAGGCGGGCGGGCTGACCTATCACGCGCTGGTGCGCTTCCGCGCGGTGACGGAAGGCGGTTGAGCTTTTCCGTTCTCGTGAAAAAATGCACGCAAGAAGCCGTAATATCGCGAGATCCGGCGTGAAGTTGATTCTGAGGTTGAAGTCAATTGCGCGGATTTCCTCGCGCGATGCTTCAGCGTGCGCGCCGGTCTTCTGCCGTCAATTGCAGAGCAGCCTACAGAGCGACTGTTAACCGTCCCTGAATACCCGAGACCCACAGGAAAGGAACCCGCTTATGGCGGCGCAGAAGGGCAAGGACCTCTTGCTGAAGATCCATGACGGCGAGGCCTTCGCGACCGTGGCGGGGCTGCGCTCGCGCCAGATCGCGTTCAACACCGAGACCGTCGACGTGACCCATGCCGAGAGCGCGGGCCGCTGGCGCGAGCTGCTGGCCGGCGCCGGCGCCAAGCGCGCCTCGATCTCCGGTTCCGGCGTGTTCAAGGACGCGGCCTCGGACGCGCTGATCCGCCAGAGCTTCTTCGACGGCACGGTCCGCGATGCGCAGATCGTGGTGCCCGATTTCGGCACCCTCGCCGGGCCATTCCAGATCACCACGCTGGAGATCGCCGCCGAGCACGACCGCGAGGTGACGTTCGACATCGCGCTGGAGAGCGCGGGCGAGATCACCTTCACCGCGCTCTGAGGAGAAGATCATGGCGAACCGCCATCGCGGCGAGATTTCCGCCGAGCTCGACGGGCGCCCGCGCACGCTGGTGCTCACGCTGGGCGCGCTGGCCGAGCTCGAGGATGCCTTCGGCGCCGAGGACCTGGTCGCGCTGGCCGAACGCTTCGGGCGCGGCCGGCTCTCGGCGCGCGACGCCGTCCGGGTCGTCGGCGCCGGGCTGCGTGGGGCGGGCGCGGAGGTGAGCGACGCGGAGGTGGCGCGGATGACGACGCCGGGCGGGGCGGCCGGCTTCGCGCGCATCGTCGGCGAGCTGATCGCCGCCACCTTCGGCGCCGGGGAGGGCGCCGCGCCGGGCCCTTTGCCCCCGGCGCCTCCGGCACGCCCGGCGGGCTGAGACGGGAGGCGGCCGAGCGGCCGGCCTTTCCCTGGTCCGCGGCGATGGCGTTCGGCTTCGGCCGGCTGCGGCTCGGCGCGGATGATTTCTGGCGCCTGACGCCGCGCGAGCTGGCGGCGGCGATGGAAGCCGTGTCCGGCCCCGCGCGCGCCCCGCTCGACCGCGCCGGGCTCGCCGCGCTGATGGCGCGCTTTCCCGACTGAGCCCGCCCGCTTCGACGCATCCGCAGATGGAGGATCCGCATGGCCGACACCTATTCCGGCCTCGACGACACGCTCACCGTGGCGATCACGGCCGACACCTCGGCCTTCCGGCGCGAGCTCTCCGAGGCCGAGCGGCTGGCGCGCGGCTTCGGCCGCGCGGTCGGCGACGCGCTGACCGGGGCGGCGGTGAAGGGGCGCGAGGCGGACGACGTGTTCCGCTCGCTGGTCTCGCGGCTCTCCACACTGGCGCTCGACGCTGCGTTCCGGCCGATCGAGCAGGGCGTGGCCGGGCTGTTCCAGAACCTTCTGGGCGGCACGCTGGGCTTCGCCAATGGCGGCGTGATCAGCGCCGCCTCGGGCGGCGGGCGCGTCGTGCCGTTCGCCCAGGGCGGCGTGGTGGCGGCGCCGAGCTATTTCCCGCTCGCCGGCGGCCGCACAGGCCTGATGGGCGAGAGCGGCGCCGAGGCGATCCTGCCGCTCCGGCGCGGGCCGGACGGTCGCCTCGGCGTCGCGGCACAGGATCAGGGCCGGGCGGTCAACGTGACGGTGAACGTGACGACGCCCGACGCCTCCTCGTTCCGCCGCTCCGAAGCCTATCTCTCCGGCCTCGTCGCCCGCGCCGTCTCGCGCGGGGAAAGGAGCCTTTGATGGCCGCCTTCCACGAGACGCTGTTCCCGCTCGACATCGCGCTCGGCGCGGCGGGCGGGCCGGAGCGGGCGACGGAGATCGTCACCACGCTGACCGGCCGCGAGGAGCGCAACACCCGCCTCAAGCATTCGCGCCGGCGTTGGGACGCGGGCTACGGCGTCAAGTCGCTCGACCAGCTCGCGAGCGTGGTCGCCTTCTTCGAGGAGCGGCGCGGGCGGCTCTACGGCTTCCGCTGGCACGACCGGCTGGACCATTCCTCCGCCGCGCCGGGTGCCGCGGTGACGCCGTTCGACCAGGCGCTCGGCACCGGCGACGGGGCGCAGGCCGCGTTCCAGCTCGCCAAGACCTATGGCGGCGCCTATGCGCCCTATCCGCGCCCGATCGCCAAGCCGGTCGCCGGCACGGTGCGGGTGGCGGTGAACGGGGTCGAGCAAGTGGCGGGCAGCGCCTTCGCGCTCGACACCACGACGGGCACGGTGAGCTTCCTCGCCGGCCACGTGCCGCCCGCGGGCGCGAGCGTGACGGCGGGCTTCGCCTTCGACGTGCCGGTGCGCTTCGACACCGATTTTCTCGAGGTGAACCTCACCGCCTTCGAGGCGGGGGCGATCCCGCGCATCCCGATCCTGGAGATACGCCCATGAGGCAGCTTCCCGAGACGCTGGCCGCGACGCTCGCGGGCGGGGCGACCACCTTCGCGCGCTGCTGGCGCGTCACCCGCATCGACGGCACCGTGCTCGGCCTCACCGAGCATGACGAGGACCTCGTGGTCGACGGCACGGTGTTCCGCGCCGGCGGCGGCGTCACCGGGAGCGAGGACCGCTCCGCGCTCGGCTTCGCGGTCGGCGGCGGCGAGCTTTCCGCCGCGCTGACCTCCGAGCTGATCGACGAGGGCGACCTGCTCGCCGGGCGCTATGACGGGGCGCAGGTCGAGCTCATCCTCGCCGACTGGAGCTTTCCCGCTGCCTTCCTCAGCCTGCGGCGGGGCACGATCGGCGAGGTGCGCCGCGAGAACGGCGCCTTCGTCGCCGAGCTGAGGAGCCTCGCCGCCGGGCTGAATGTCGTGCGCGGCCGGCTGTTCGCGGCCGGCTGCGACGCCGATCTCGGCGATGCGCGGTGCCGCATCGCGCTCGACGCACCGGCCTATCGCGGCGCCGGGACGGTGGCGGCGGTGGAGGGGGCGAGCCTTCTCGTCGTCTCCGGGCTCGAGGGCTTCGCCAGCGGCTGGTTCACGCAGGGGCGGCTCGATTTCACCAGCGGCGCCAATGCCGGCTTCGCCAGCGAGGTGAAGGGCCACCGCATCGATGCCGGGGTGCGGATCGAGCTGTGGCAGCGCCCGCCGGACGACGTGGCGCCGGGCGACGCCTTCACCGTGACGGCGGGGTGCGACAAGCGCTTCGAGACCTGCCGCGACCGCTTCGCCAACACGCTGAACTTCCGCGGCTTCCCGCACATGCCGGGCAATGACGCGGTGCTGAAGGTGTCGCAGCCCGGGGAGTCGTGAAGATGACGGGTCTGGAGCTGCGCGCGCGCCTCGTCGCCGAGGCACGCGACTGGATCGGCACGCCCTATCGCCATCGGGCCTCCTGCAAGGGCGTGGGCACGGACTGCCTCGGGCTGGTGCGCGGGGTGTGGCGCGAGGTTCTCGGCCCCGAGCCGGAGGCGCTTCCCGCCTACGCGCCCGACTGGGCCGAGGCGACGCGGGCCGAGCAGATGATGGAGGCCGGCCGGCGCCACCTGGTGCCGGTGGCGGTGGAGGCGATCGCGCCGGGCGACGTGCTGCTGTTCCGCTGGCGCGACCACCTGCCGGCGAAGCATGCCGCGATCCTGGTGACGCCCGAACGCATGGTCCACGCCCATGACGGGGCGGCGGTGGCGGAGGTGTTCCTCGCCCCCTGGTGGCGTCGGCGGCTCGCCTTCGCCTTCGCCTTTCCCGGGACCTGATCCCCGGGGCGATCCAACCCGCCTCGGCGCATGAACGGAAAACACGATGGCCACTCTTCTTCTCGGCGCGGCGGGGGCCGCGGTCGGCGGGGCGCTGCTCGGCCCGATCGGGGCCGTGGCGGGACGCGCCATCGGCGCGCTCGGCGGCGCCGCGCTCGACAACATGCTGTTCACGCGCGGGCGGCGCATCGAGGGTCCGCGCCTCGACGATATCGGCACCATGACCTCGACCGAGGGCGCGCCGATCCCACGCCTCTACGGCCGCGCGCGGCTGTCCGGGCAGGTGATCTGGGCGGCGCCGGTGGAGGAGGTGGTGTCGACGCAGGTGCAGTCCGGCGGCAAGGGCGGCACCAGCTTCGGCCCCAGCACCACCACGACGACCTACGCCTATTTCGCCAGCTTCGCGGTCGGCCTGTGCGAGGGGCCGGTGAACCGGATCGCGCGCATCTGGGCCGACGGGCAGCTTCTCGACACGCAGGGCCTGACGCTGAGGGTCCACACCGGCGGCGAGGGCCAGCTTCCCGACCCGCTGATCGAGGCGATCGAAGGCACGCCGCCGGCCTATCGCGGGCTCGCCTATCTGGTGTTCGAGCGCCTGGCGCTGGGCGATTTCGGCAACCGCCTGCCGCAGATCACGGTCGAGGTGGAGCGCGCGGTGGGCGAGCTGGAGAAGCGCATCACCGCGATGACGCTGATCCCCGGCGCCACCGAGTTCGGCTACGACACGCGCGAGATCCGCCGCGTCGAGCGCCCCGGCGTCTACGAGCCGGAGAACCGCCACACCACGCTCGCCGACACCGATTTCGAGGCCGCGCTCGACCATCTGCTGGCGCTGTGCCCGAACCTCAGGCGGGTGGCGCTTGTGGTGTCGTGGTTCGGCGACGACCTGCGGGCCGGCCAGTGCCGGGTGCGCCCGGGCGTCGAGCGGCGCGACAAGCCGGCCAGTGCCACCGACGAGGTGAAATGGAAGGTGGCGGGCGAGATCCGCGCCGGTGCCTATCTCGTGAGCCAGTATGGCGGCCACCCGGCCTATGGCGGCACGCCCTCCGACGAAAGCGTGATGCGGGCGATCCAGCGGCTGAACGCGCGCGGGCTCGCGGTCACGCTCTACCCGTTCGTGATGATGGACGTGCCGGTGGGCAACACGTTGCCGGACCCCTGGAGCGGTGCGGGGGCTCAGCCGACCTATCCCTGGCGCGGGCGCATCACCTGCGACCCGGCGCCGGGCCGGCCGGGCTCGCCGGACGCGACGGCGACGGCGGGCGCGCAGGTTGCGGCGCTGTTCGGCAGCGCGGCGGCCTCCGACTACGCGATCGCCGGCGGGCAGGTGATCTATTCCGGGCCGGAGGAATGGACGCTGCGCCGCATGGCGCTGCACTACGCCAAGCTCTCCGTGCTGGCTGGCGGGGTCGAGGCGATCCTGATCGGCTCGGAGATGGCGGCGCTGACGCGGGTGCGCTCGGCGTCGGGCGTCTATCCGGCGGTCGATGCCTATGCCGCGCTGGCGGCGCAGGTGAAGGCGGTGGTCGGGGCCGGCACCAACGTCGGCTACGCGGCCGACTGGACCGAATACACGACCCATGTGCTGGACGGCGGGGCGGAGGTGCGCTTCCCGCTCGACCCGCTCTGGGCCTCTGCCGCGATCGATTTCGTCGGCATCGACTGGTACGCGCCGGTGGCCGACTGGCGCGACGGCGACGCCCATCTCGACGCGGCGGATTTCGAGAGCGGCTACGACCGCGCCTATCTCGCCGCCAATGTGCGCGGGGGCGAGGGCTTCGACTGGTACTACCCCGACGACACGGCGCGGCTGACGCAGAGCCGGGTGCCGATCACCGACGGGGCCTATGGCGAGCCGTGGGTGTTCCGGCAGAAGGACATCGCCGCCTGGTGGGGCAGCGCGCATCACGAGCGCGCCGGCGGCGTGCGCTCGGCGACGCCGACCGCCTGGGTACCGGGTTCGAAGCCGGTGCGGCTGACCGAGTTCGGCTGCGCCGCGGTCGACAAGGGCGCCAACCGGCCGAGCGTCTTTCCCGACCCGAAGTCGGTGGAAAGCGGCCTGCCGCCCTTCTCCAACGGCCAGCGCGACGACCTGATGCAGCGCCGCCATCTCGAGGCGACGCTGGACGCCTTCGCCACCACGGCGGCCAACCCGCCGGCCGGCCTACCTTCCGGGCGCATGCTGGAGGCGGATTCGCTCTACGCCTGGACCTGGGATGCGCGGCCCTACCCGGTGTTCCCGCTGGCGCGCGAGGTGTGGGCGGACGGGGCCAACTGGGAAACCGGGCATTGGCTTTCCGGCCGGCTCGGCTCGGCGCCGTTGGCCGAGCTGTGCGCGCAGCTCGCGGCCGATTTCGGAATCGCGGGGCTAGACAGCTCGACCCTGCGCGGCGTGGTGGACGGCTATGTGGTCGACCGGCCGATGAGCGTGCGCGCGGCGCTGGAGCCGCTCGCGAGCGCCTTCGCCTTCGACCTCGTGGGCGACGGCCCGACGCTGCGGCTGGTGCCGCGCGGCGGGGCCGCGGCGGCGGTCGTCGGCGACGACGACATCGCCACCGGCGAGGACGTGCCGGCGCCGAGCTTCACCCGCACCGCCGAGAGCGAATTGCCGCGCTCGATGACGCTGAGCTTCGTCGACGGCACGGCCGACTACCGGCGCATCACCGCCGGCTCGCGCCGCCTCGCCGGGCAGGCGAGGGCCGACAGCGCGCTCGACATTGCCATGGTCGCCCCGAGCGGGCTGGCGAGCGGGCTCGCCGAAATGGCGCTGCAGGACGCCTGGGCGGGGCGCGAGAGCGTGCGCTTCGCGCTGCCGCCCTCCTTTCTCGCGCTGGAGCCCGGCGACGTGCTGCGGCTCGACCGCGACGGGCGCTCGCGGCTGCTCGAGATCACCGAGATCGAGGACCGCGAGGCCCGCCTCGTGAGCGCGCGCGGCATCGACCCGAGCGTGCTCGCGCTGGCGGTGCGCTCGTCCCGCACGGCGACCATCGCGCTGCCGGCGGCGGCGGGCCCGCCCGAGGCGCTGGTGATGGGCCTGCCGACGCTGTCCTCCTCCGACCCGGCGCCGGTGCTGGCGCATCTCGCCGCCTTCGCCGCGCCCTGGCCGGGCGCGCTGGCGGTGTGGCGAAGCCTCGACGGGGCGAGCTTCGAGCGGATCGAGACCGTCGTGGCGGCGAGCCCGATGGGAGAGACCCTGACGGAGCTGGCACCGGGGCCGAACTGGCACTGGAACCGTGGCGCCAGCCTCGATGTCGAGCTCTATGGCGGGGCGCTTGCCGCCGCCAGCGACGAGGCGGTGCTGGGCGGGGCCAACGCGCTGGTGCTGCGCGCGCCCGATGGCGGCGTCGAGATCCTGCAGTTCCAGGATGCCGAGCTGATCGGCGCCTCGCGCTGGCGGCTGAGAGGACTGCTGCGCGGCCAACTCGGCACCGAGGCGCGCTCGCGCGCATCCTGGCCGGCGGGGACGCGGCTGGTGCGGCTCGACGCCAATCTGGTGCCGGTCGCGACCGGCCTCGATCTGCTCGGGCGCAGCGTCACCTACCGCGTCGGGCGGGCCGACCGCGACCATGGCGATGCGGCGGCGAGCGAGGTCTCGGCCTCGATCGGCCCGGCGGCACTGCTGCCGCTCGCGCCGGTGCACGCCCGCGCCCGCCGCACCGAGGCCGGCATCGAGCTGAGCTGGATCCGGCGCACGCGCATCGACGGCGATTCCTGGGAACTGGTCGAGGTGCCGCTCGGCGAGGCCAGCGAAGCCTATCGGGTCGAACTGCTGAACGGGACGGACGTGGTGCGCTCCGCCACCGTCGGCGCGCCGCCGGTCGTCTATGGGGCGGCGGACGAACTGGCCGATTTCGGCGCCCCGCAGAGCTATCTCGACGTGCGCATCGCCCAGGTGTCGGCGAGCGTCGGCCCCGGCACGGCGCTGGAGACGCGCGTGCGGCTGTGACCGGCCGGCCCGCCATTCACCAACGGAGTCCTCATGAGCGAGACCACCCCCCTGCTGGCGCTGCCGCTGATCGCGGCGGCGCAGGCGCAGAAGCACGTCACCCACAACGAGGCGCTGGTGCTGCTCGACGCGGCGACCCAGCTCGCCGTCCTCGACCGCGGCCGCACCACCCCGCCCGGTGCGCCGGCGGCGGGCGACCGCCATCTGGTGGCGGCCGGGGCGGGCGGCGAATGGGCCGGCCATGACAGCGAGATCGCGCTCTATGACGCGGGCTGGCGCTTCCTCGCGCCCCGCGCGGGCTGGCGCGCCTATGTCGCTGCCGAGCGCCTGACGCTGGTCCATACCGGGACGGAGTGGTCCGACCTTCTCGCCGGCACGCCCTCGGGCGGGATGGTGACGCTGCGCGCCAGCGAGATCGAGGTCGACCTTGCCGGGTCCTCCATCTCGACGGCGCTGGTCATTCCCAACCGGACGATCTGTCTCGGCGTCGCCAGCCGCACCCTCGTCGCCGTGACCGGGGCCGGCGCCTACGACGTCGGCACCGCGGCCGAGACCTCCAAGTTCGGCGGCTCGCTCGGGGCCGCGGCCGGCTCGACCAATATCGGCGTGATCGGGCCGCAGGCCTTCTACGCCGACACCCCGGTGCGCGTGAGCGCCGTGGGCAGCGCCTTCACCGGCGGGCGGGTTCGGCTCGTCCTCACCACGCTCGCCTTCGCCATCTGAACCATCGGGAGCCTGCCATGCCCTACGATCCCGCCAGGGACCCCTGGCGCGGAAGCGCCGTCTCGCCCACCAGCCTCGGCCGTGCCGGGGCGGCGGTGACGCCGAGCGACGACGCCGACCTCGAGCGCTATGCGCGCATCCGCGTGTTCGCGCCGGCCGCGCTGGAGAGCGCCGAGGTCTCGATCCTTCCCCTGGACGCCGCCGATGGCGAGCCGCTGACCCTGCCGGTGCCGGTGGGGCTGGTGAGCGTGCTCGAATTCCTGGTGCGGCGCGTCCTCGCCACCGGCACCACGCCTGGTCTCATCATCCACACGGTGAACTGACATGACCGCGACGATTCAGATTCCGCTGCACTGGAACACCAATGCGCCCCTGCCGGAGATCCGGCTGGAGGATTACGACTTCACCGGCAAGGAGATCGAGCTCACGATCACGCCGGAATCCGGCCCGCTGGCGCCCTTCGTGCTGTCGAGCGTCGACGAGGGCGGGCTGTCGCTGCTGGAGCCGAACGGCGAGGGCGATGTCGAGGGCTGCCGGATCGACGATGTCGGCAGCTTCGTGAACGAGCTTCCGCTGGGCCAGCACACGCTGGTCGACATGTACGCCATCACCGGCGCCGAGCGCCAGAAGGTGGCGGCGGGCTCCATCACCGTCGGCGGCGCGGGCGAATATCTCGGCGCCGAGATGGCGCTGGTGCAGGTGCCCGGCATACAGGGCCCGTCCGGCTATTCGCTGCTGACCGGCGACGGCGCACCGGATGCGGGCACCGGCGAGAGCGGCGACCGCTACATCGACAACCTGACCCTCGACCTCTGGGGCCCGAAGTCCGAAGGCGGCTGGGGCGGCGCGCCGGCCGGTTCCTGGCTCGGCCCGCTGGTGACGGCCGCCACGCCCGCCTACGCGATCGGCGACGACATCACCTTCGACCACGTGACCCATGCCGGGGTCGGCGCTGTGAGCGTCGCCGGCGAGGTGGAGATCACCCTGCCGAACGACACCCCGGCCGGCTATGGCGGCGTCGCCTTCTCGCCGGAGGGCTCGACGATCCAGCTCGTCGCCGCCTCGGGTGCCAGCCTCGCCCATCCCTACGACCACAGCCGCAGCCTCGAGAAGGGGCTGATCGTCTGGCACTGCGTCGCCAATGCCGACGATGCGAGCGCGGTGTGGGCCATTTCCGGAGCGACCCAGTCATGAGTTTCGGTCTCGGAATTTCCCTCGCGTCGGTGGCGAGCCGGGCGGCCGCCATCCTCACGCCCTTCGACTACTACGTCGACCCGGTGAACGGGTCGGCGCTCAACTCCGGCCGGACACCGGGCGCGGCCAAGGCGGCCTGGGGCGACGTGCCGGTGGAAGCGGGCATGCGCATCGGCTTCGTCCGGGGCGAGACGCTCTACAGCAACATGCTGCGCGAGAGCCTTTTGCTGACCGCCAACGTCCACATCGGCGCCTATGGGGCGGGCTACAGGCCGATCGTCGCCAGGTCGGTGCGCCATACGTCGGGCTGGGCCAACAGCTCGGGCACGGTCTACGCGAAGGACATCGGCTACGCCGCGCAGAACGTGTTCGTCCTCTCGGGCGGCGACACCGTCACCAAGCTGATCGTCAACACCAGCACGCCGACTACCCCCGGTGCCGGCGGCTTCGGGGTGAGCGGCACCAGCGTCTATATCGACGTCGGCGCCGACCCGGCCGGGATGCTGATCGAGATTCCCGCCAGCGGGACCGACGACAACATCCAGTTCAACACCGGCTCGGACTATTCCGTGGTCGAGGGCATCGCCTCCTGGTTCGGCCCGAACAACGGGTTCGAGGCGACGGGCGGCTCGGTCGGGGTCGAGGTCAGCATGTGCGACCTCAGCTACAACTCGAATGACGGCTTCGGCGCCCATGGCACGGCCTCGATCGCCCGGATCGAGGACTGCGTCGTCCGGCGCAATGGCGGCGCGCGCACGCTTTCGGGCGGGCGCGGCGACGGCATCTCGTTCCACGACTACACGACCGGCTTCATCCGCCGCTGCGACATCCGGGACAACGAGAAGTCCGGCATCTCCAACCAGTCGAGCGCCTCGGTCGACACCGACCGCTGCTTCCTGCGCAACAATGCCCAGGAACTGTTCATCCTCTCGATCACCAACCAGGTCGGGGGCACGCACAATTTCACGTCCAACGTGATCTACGTGCCCGGCGCCGACGACCTCGCCGGCTATGCGCTGCAGGTCGGCAATGTCGGGATCGCCACGCCGGAGAACCGGCCGACCGTGAACGTTTTCAACAACACGTTCTACGGTTCGGCCATCATCTCCTCGCGCTCGGCGATCCGCTCGCTGACCGGCAACGTGACGTCCCGGAACAACATCATCACCGGGTTCTCGCGCGGCCACGACTACCGTTCGAGCGACACCACGGCGACGCTCGATAACGACCATGACTGCCTCTACAACTGCACCACGCCCTACTTCAACAACGGCACGGCGGGCGTCACCGCCGGGGCCCACGACGTGGCGGCGAACCCGCTGTTCGTGAGTGCCGGCACCGACTTCCGCCTGCAGTCCGGCTCGCCCTGTGTTACGGCCGGCGTGGCCGTGGAGGGCGTGACGGCGGACAAGGACGGCAAGCCGTTCGCCAGCCCGCCCTCGATCGGCGCCTATCAGTTCGCGGCCTGACGGGCCTTTCGTCTTTATGAAGAAGGTCGCCCCCGCCGGCGCTATTTCCAGGGCCGGGCGGCGGCGACGCGGCTGATCAGCATGCCGACGACGAACGCCGCCGCCTTTATGGCGGCGTCGTGCACCTGCGCGTGGCGCGTGGGTATCAGCTCCTGGGCCAGTTCGAGGGCGATGGCGTAGCCGAGGCCGATGGCGAGCGGCAGCAGCCACCGGCGCGGGAACAGCCATCCCATCGACACGCCCAGGAGCGCGAAGGCGAGAGCCCGTTCGACATCGGCCGACGACGACAGGTGCGGGCGGAGCCAGATCGGCACCACCGTCGCGGCGGCGATGCCCAGTGCCAGGGCAACGGTCATCAGGAGGGGTATGCGGGAGATCATTCCTTCACTCACCTTGGCGCCATGCAATGGCGGGATGCCAACCGATCAGCTGGCGCGGGCGGGGCCTTGCACGCCGCGTGCCGACGACCGGCGCGGCCGGCGGGGCGCTGCAAGGCTGGGGAGGTGGAGACACGCACGCATGCCGCCGCTTCAGCGGCTCCCGGTCCGCGCGAGCGCGCTGGGGAGGTGATGGACGAACTCCGCCGCCGACCCGGAGACGACGGCGCGGCCCACGATACTGACCGCGAGCGCGGTCGTTGGATATTCGGCGTCTTTCCTGGTCATCGGCGCCTGACGGTTCGACGACGAGGCCGTCGGCCCCGGGGACAGCGGTGCGCCGGCAGGTCGGGCACCCGCCGGCGCCGGCCATTAGATCACATCGAACCGACCGATCAAACGACGGCCGCCCGCGGGCGGCCCTTTCATTTCCGTTCCCCGCAACCGGAGACTGCCATGACCGCGTCGAGCTTCGACGAGGCGCTCAAGCGCGTGCTCGTCCATGAAGGTGGCTATGCCGACCTGCCCGCCGACCCCGGCGGGGCGACGATGAAGGGGATCACCCAGCGCGTCTATGACGGCTGGCGCCGGCGCCGGGGACTGGCGGCGCGCAGCGTGCGCCGGATCGGCGAGGACGAGGTCACCTCGATCTACCGGGCGCAGTACTGGGACGCGATCCGCGGCGACGACCTGCCGGCGGGCGTCGATTACTGCGTGTTCGACGCCGCGGTGAACTCGGGTCCCGCGCAGGCCGCGAAATGGCTGCAGCGCGCGGTCGGTGCGGCGGCCGACGGCATCGTCGGCGAGGCGACGCTGTCCGCGGTGCGGGCGGCCGAGCCCGTCGAGACCGTCGACGCGGTGTGCGACCGCCGCCTCGCCATGCTGCGCGGACTGAAGACCTTCCGCACCTTCGGCGCCGGCTGGACCCGGCGCGTCGCCGAGGTGCGCGAGACCGCCGCCGGGATGGCGCGGGGTTCTGCCGGACGGCTGCAACCTCCCGCCGTCGTCTCGGATCCTTCGACGGCGCCCAAGGCGCGCCCCTCGGACCTGCGGCTCGGCCGGACGCGCGAGGGCGCGGGCGGCCTGATCGCGGGCACCGGCGGGCTGGCGGCGATTGTCGCCGAACAGGCCGACCGGCTGGCCCCGCTCGCGGGATTCGCCGAGCCCCTGAAATGGACCTTCGCCGCGCTGATGCTGGCCGGCGTGGCGCTGACGCTGCACGCCGCGATGGCGCGCATCCGGGCCGGGGAGAGCCTCGCATGACGGCGCTGCTCGGCCTTCTCGCCAGCCCCGCGGCTCGGGCGGCGGGGCTGCTGCTGCTCGCGCTCGCCATGGCGGGCGGTCTCTACGCGAAAGGAAGGTCCGACGGGCGCGCCGCCTGTGTGGCCGAGGGAGAACGCGATGTGTCCGACACGATTCTGCGCGCCGATCGCGCGCGTGCTGCTGCTGAGCGGCGCGACGCTGACGATCGCCGGCTGCGCGACGACGACGCCTTCCGCCGCGACTAGGGGCGCCTGCGGCGCCTTTCGCGCCATAAGCTGGGCCAGTGCCGATACCGACGCCACGATCCGCCAGGTGAAGGCCCACAATGCGGTGGGCCGCGAACTGTGCGGCTGGCGCGGCGAGGCGCCGACCTGACATCGGCGCCCGGCGATGGCATTCTCCGCCCGCCGCGCGCGCCGCGCGGCGTTGCCGTGAGGAGCAAGAGGTTGCGCCTGCTCGTCGTCGAGGACGATCCCGACCTGAACCGCCAGATGTATGAGGCCCTTGTCGAGGCCGGCTATGTGGTCGACCGCGCCTATGATGGCGAGGAGGGCCACTATCTCGGCGATACCGAGCCCTATGACGCCGTGGTGCTCGACATCGGCCTGCCGAAGATGGACGGGCTGTCGGTGCTGGAGGCGTGGCGGCGCGGCGACCGCAAGATGCCGGTCCTGATCCTCACCGCGCGCGACCGCTGGAGCGACAAGGTGCAGGGCTTCGACGCCGGGGCCGACGACTATGTTGCCAAGCCCTTCCACATGGAGGAGGTGCTGGCCCGCATTCGTGCCCTGCTGCGCCGCTCCGCCGGCCACGCCGCCAGCGAGCTGAGCTGCGGGCCGGTGATGCTCGACACCCGCTCCGGGCGGGTGACGGTCGACGGCCGGCAGGTGAAGCTGACCTCGCACGAGCACCGCCTGCTCGCCTATCTGATGCACCATGCCGGGCGCGTGGTCTCGCGCACCGAGCTGGTCGAGCATCTCTACGATCAGGACTTCGACCGCGATTCGAACACCATCGAGGTGTTCGTCGGGCGGTTGCGCAAGAAGCTCGGCATCGAGGTGATCCAGACCGTGCGCGGGCTCGGCTACCTGCTCACGCCGCCGGAGGCGCCGCGCTGATGCGCGCCGGCTCGCTCGCCCTACGCCTCTTCATCTCGGCGACCGTGGTGAGCGCGCTGGTGCTGCTGGTCACCGGCTTCGCGCTGTCCTCCATCTATCGCGACGCGGTGGAGCGCTCCTTCGACCAGCGGCTCGACGTCTATCTGAAGACGATCGTCGCCGACGTCGCCAATGCGCCGGCCGGCACCATGCCCGAGCCGACCACGCTCGGCGATCCGCTGTTCAACTTCCCCATTTCCGGCTGGTACTGGCAGATCGCCCGCATCGACGGGCCGGCGACGCAGGTGAAGACCTCGCGCTCGCTACCCGAGGGCAAGCTGCCCATGCTGTTCAAGAGCGGCTCCAAGGCCGACCTGACCGGCATGCGCTACAGCTACGCCAAGGGCCCCGAGGAGCAGAATCTGCGCCTCGTCGAGCGCACGGTCGATCTCGGCGAGGACGGGCGCTACGCGGTCTCGGTGGCCGCCGACGCCGGCGAGATCGAGGACGAGGTGGCGGGATTCGACCGCGCGCTCGCCGCGACGCTGGCCGTGCTCGGCCTCGCCTTCCTGCTCACCCTCGTGTTCCAGGTGCTGTTCGGCCTGCGCCCGCTCAGGCGCATGCGGGTGGCGCTGCACGAGGTGCGGGTGGGGCGGGCCGACCGGATCGCCGGCGACTTTCCGGTCGAGATCGCGCCGCTGGTCGCCGAGGTGAACGGGCTGATCGAGGCCAATCGCGAGATCGTCGAGCGTGCGCGCACCCATGTCGGCAACCTCGCCCACGCACTCAAGACGCCGATCTCGGTGCTGCAGAACGAGGCTGCGCGGGCGGCCGTCGCCGGCGACCCGCTGGCCGCCAAGGTGGCCGAACAGGCCGAGATGATGAAGGGGCAGGTCGCCCACCATCTCGAGCGCGCGCGCATGGCCGCCCGTGCCTCGGTGGTCTCGACGGTCGAGGATGTCGGGCCGGTGGTCGAGAAACTGGCGGGCACGCTCGCCAAGGTCTACCGGTCGAAGGGGGTGGCGGTGGAGGCCGAGGTCGCGCCGCGCGTGCGCTTCCGCGGCGAGCGCCAGGACCTCGAGGAGATCCTCGGCAACCTGGTCGACAATGGCTGCAAGTGGGCCCGCTCGCTGGTGGAGATCGCGGTGGTGCCGGTGCCCGGCGTGGCCGGCCGGCGCGACTTCTTCGAGATCGTCATCGACGATGACGGGCCGGGCCTGACCGCCGAGCAGCAGGCCGAGGCGCTCAAGCGCGGCAAGCGGCTCGACGAGACCAAGCCGGGCTCGGGGCTCGGCCTTTCCATCGTCTCCGAGCTGGTATCCCTCTATGGCGGGCGGCTCGACTTCGCCCGCTCGCCCATCGGCGGGCTGCGCTGCACGGTGCGCCTGCCGGCCGCGTGAACCGGGTGACGGAGCCCCGGTTTCGCCCTATTCCTACCGCTTCGTGCCACGCACGTTTCGTGACCGAGCTGGAGGAAACAGTTTCATGCGCGCTTACCACCTTGTCGCCGTCGGCCTCATCGGCGGGCTTCTCGCCGGCTGCTCCCCCCAGGACAACCCGAATACGGTCGGGGGCGCGGCGGTCGGCGCGCTGGCGGGCGGCGTCATCGGCCAGATCGCAGGTGGCAATACCGGTGCGACGCTGGCGGGTGCGGCGATCGGCGGGCTGGTCGGCACCGCTATCGGCAGCGCGCTCGACGATCAGGACCGCCAGCGCGCGCAGGCTGCGCAGGCGCAGGCGCTCGAATATGGCTCGCCTGGCGCGCCGGTGAGCTGGCGCGGCGACAGCGGCGCCTACGGCACCATCGTCCCCGGTCCCACCTATGCGCGTGGCGGCTCGCCCCGGTGCCGCGAATTCACCCACACCATCTACGTCGACGGCCAGCCGCAGACCGCGCGCGGCACCGCCTGCCGCAACCCGGACGGCACCTGGTCGCCGGTTGCCGGCTGACGCGGGGCCGATTCGCATCACGCTCGCGTGAGACGGCGCCGCAGTTCCGCCCCTTGGGCGAGGCTGCGGCGATCCGACTGAGGGTGATACGGATTGGCGGCGCCGTGCCGGTCGGCTAACTCAGCGCATTAGAGGAAGACTAATGTTGCTGTGGATCGCCTTCTCGCTCATGACCGGCGCCGCCATCCTGGCGGTGCTGTGGCCGTTGCGTACGGGTGCCGGCGCCGCGCCCGAGGCCGCGAGCGCAGCCGAGGCGGACCTTGCCGTCTATCGCGACCAGCTTGCCGAGATCGAGCGCGACCGCACCGCCGGGCTGATCGGCGAAGGCGAGGGCGAGGCCGCCCGCGCCGAGGTGGCGCGCCGCATCCTGCGTGCCTCCGCGGAAGTGCACGCGACGCGGGCCGCCTCCGCCGGCAATGTCGGCCGCCGGCGGGCCGCGGCGCTGATCGCGCTCGTCGGCGTGCCGGTGCTGGCGGGCACGCTCTACATCCTGCTCGGCTCGCCCCAGCTTTCCCCCCAGCCGCTTGCGGCACGACTCAATGCGCGGCCCGAGGAGGCCGACGTCGCGGTGCTGATCCGCAAGGTTGAGGAGCATCTCGAGGCCAATCCCGACGACGGGCGCGGCTATGAGGTGATCGCGCCGATCTACCTGCGGATCGGGCGCACCTCCGACGCCGTGCGCACCTGGTCCAACGCGATCCGCCTGCTCGGCTCCAGTCCGTCGCGGCAGAGCGGGCTCGGCGAGGCGATGGTCGCCGACGCCGACGGCGTGGTGACGGCGGAAGCCTCCGCCGCCTTCCAGCAGGCGCTGGCGCAGGACCCGAAGGACCCCAAGGCACGTTATTTCCTCGGCCTCGCCGCCGAGCAGGACGGCAAGACCGCCGAGGCCGCCGCCTACTGGAGCGCGCTGGCCGCCGATTCGCCGGTCGGCGCGCCCTGGCTTCCGCTGGTCCATGCCGCGCTGGCCCGGGTCGGCGCCGCCGCGCCGGCGCCGCAGACCGCGCAGGTGCCGGGCCCCGGCGCCGCGGACGTTGCGGCGGCCGAGGACATGACCCCCGAACAGCGCAGCCAGATGATCCGCGGTATGGTCGAGCGCCTTTCCGCGCGGCTCGCCGAGGATGGCGACGACCTCGAGGGCTGGCTGCGGCTCATGCGCGCCTGGACCGTGCTCGGCGACGCCGACAAGGCGAAGGCCGCCGCCACCGACGCGCGCGGCCATTTCGGCAAGGACGACGCCGCGCTCGCCCGCATCGACGCGCTGGCGCGCGAACTCGGCCTCGGGAGCTGACGAATGACCCGCAAACGACGGCGCCTGCTGCTCATCTTCTCCGCCCTCGGCGTGCTTGGCGTCGCCGCCGGGCTGGTGCTGTTCGCGCTCAACGACACGATCGTGTTCTTCCGTACGCCGAGCGAGCTCGCCGCCGAGCACGCCGTGCCCGGCACGCGGCTGAGGCTGGGCGGGCTGGTGAAGGACGACAGCGTCGTCAAGCAGGACAACGCGCATGTGCGCTTCGTCGTCACCGACGGAGGCGGGGAGATCGCGGTGAACTATGCCGGGCTGCTGCCCGACCTGTTCCGGGAGGGGCAGGGCGTGATCGCCGAGGGCACGCTGGAGCCGGACGGCAGCTTCCGCGCCGACACCGTGCTCGCCAAGCATGACGAGAAGTACATGCCCAAGGAGGTGGCGGACGCGCTGAAGAAGCAGGGCGTCTGGAAGGAAGGCGAGGCGACGCGATGAATCCCGAGATCGGCCATTACGCCCTCGTCCTCGCCCTCGCGGTGGCGATCCTGCAGACCACCATCCCTGTCTGGGGCGCACGCGCGGGCGACGCGGCGCTGATGCGGGTGGGAACGGCACTGGCGATCGTGCTGTTCGGCTTCATCAGCCTGTCCTTCGCCACGCTGGTCTCGGCCTATGTGCAGTCCGACTTCTCGGTGCTGAACGTGGTCGAGAACTCGCACTCGATGAAGCCGCTGCTGTTCAAGATCACCGGCGTGTGGGGCAACCATGAGGGCTCGATGCTGCTCTGGGTGCTGGTGCTGTCGCTGTTCGGGGCGCTGGTGGCGCTGTTCGGCTCCAACCTGCCGGCGACGCTGAAGGCCAACGTGCTGGGCGTGCAGGGTTCGATCGCCACCGCCTTCCTGCTCTTCATCCTGCTCACCTCGAACCCGTTCATCCGGGTGGTGCCGGCGCCGGCCGAGGGGCAGGACCTCAACCCGGTGCTGCAGGACATCGGCCTCGCCATCCACCCGCCGCTGCTCTATCTCGGCTATGTCGGCTTCTCCATCACCTTCGCCTTCGCCGTCGCGGCGCTGATCGACGGGCGCATCGACGCCGCCTGGGCGCGCTGGGTGCGGCCGTGGGCGCTGGCCGCCTGGGCGTTCCTCACCGTCGGCATCGCCATGGGCTCCTACTGGGCCTATTACGAGCTTGGCTGGGGCGGCTGGTGGTTCTGGGACCCGGTCGAGAACGCCTCGCTGATGCCGTGGTTCGCCGGCACGGCGCTGATCCATTCCGCCGTGGTGATGGAAAAGCGCGACGCGCTCAAGGTCTGGACCATCCTGCTCGCCATCCTCGCCTTCTCGCTGTCGCTGCTCGGCACCTTCCTGGTGCGCTCCGGCGTGCTGACCTCGGTGCATGCCTTCGCCACCGATCCTTCGCGCGGCGTGTTCATCCTCGGCATCCTGATCTTCTTCATCGGCGGCTCGCTGGCGATCTACGCGCTGCGCGCGCCGACACTGCGGCAGGGCGGCATCTTCGCGCCGGTCTCGCGCGAGGGCGCGCTGGTGCTGAACAACCTGCTGCTCACCGCGGCGGCGGCGGCGGTGTTCGTCGGCACGCTCTACCCGCTCGCGCTCGAGGCCTATAACGGCGCCAAGATCACCGTCGGCCCACCCTATTTCAACCTGACCGTCGGCGCGCTGATGGCGCCCGTCGTCTTCGCCATGCCCTTCGGCCCGCTGCTGGCCTGGAAGCGCGGCGACCTTCTGGGCGCGGCGCAGCGGCTGATGGCGGCCTTCGGCGCGGCCATCCTCGCCGCCTTGGCTGCGGTCTATGTGCAGGGCGGGGGCCCCGTGCTCGCGCCGGTCGGGATGGGACTGGCGGTCTTCATCGTCATCGGCGCCTGCGTCGACCTCGCCGAGCGCGCCGGCTTCGGCCGGGTGCCGGCGGCGACCGCCTTGGCGCGCTTTCGCGGCCTGCCGCGCGCGACCTTCGGCGCGGCGCTGGCCCATGCCGGCGTCGGCATCTGCCTGATGGGGATCATCGCCGAGACCAGCTGGAACGCCGAGCGCATCATCGGCGCGAAGATCGGCCAGAGCTTCGAGGTCGGGCGCTACGAGCTCACCCTCGACCGGCTGGAGCCGCGCCAGGGCCCGAACTACCGGGCGCTCGTCGGCGTCTTTTCCGTGCGCCGGGGCGGGGCGGACATGGGCACCATCGAATCCTCCAAGCGCCTGTTCACCGCCCGCAGCATGTCGACCACCGAATCGGGAATCCGAACCTACGGTCTCAGCCAGCTCTATGTGAGCCTCGGCGACGAACTGCCGGGTGGGGCGATCGGCGTGCGCGCCTACTGGAAGCCGCTGGTCACGCTGATCTGGCTCGGCGCGCTGATCATGGCGCTTGGCGGCGTGCTCTCGCTCTCCGACCGGCGCCTGCGCGTCGGAGCGCCGCGACCGGCGAAGAAGCCGAAGCCGGCCGCGGTGCCGGCGGAATGAGGATGAAGCGCTTTCGCGCCCTTGCCTGCGCGGCGCTGCTGCTGCTCGCCGGCGTCGGCCCCGTCTTCGCGGTGCGGCCCGACGAGATGCTGCCCGACCCGGCGCAGGAGGCCCGCGCGCGCACGCTCTCCAAGGAGCTGCGCTGCATGGTCTGCCAGAACCAGTCGATCGACGATTCGGACGCGCCGCTGGCCCGCGACCTGCGCCTGCTTGTGCGCGAGCGCATCAAGGCCGGCGACAGCGACGACCAGGTACTGGGCTTCCTGGTCTCGCGCTATGGCGAGTTCGTGCTGATGCGTCCGACCTGGCACGGAACCAACTGGATTCTGTGGCTGTCGCCCTTCCTGGTGCTGGCGGTGGGCGGGGTGGGGCTCGTCTTCGCCTATCGCCGCCGTCGCGCGCCCGCTGCGGCCGCCCCGCTCAGCGCCGACGAGGAACGCCGGTTGCACGAGCTTCTCGACGGCCCGGAGCCGCGGGACGGGGCCGGTCGCAACGTTACAAATGTTTAAGCTGCCCGCCAGCCTGCGTTAAGGAGACCGACACTAGGGTCCTCATCAAGCCTCCCCGGTCGGGGAGTGAAACGACCGTCGAACGAGGACCGACCCATGTCGCGCAACGCGCTTCCCGAGACTTCCACGAAGACCTCCTCCACCCTGCGCCGCAGCCGCACGCGTCTGCTCGCCGGCGTGTTCACCCTCGCGCTTGCCGGCGGTGCCGTCGGCGCCTTCGTGCTGCCGGAGACGGTGACGCCGGCCTTCGCCCAGCTTTCCACCAACCAGCCGGCCAGCACCTTCTCCTTCGCCGATATCGTCGAGAAGGTCTCCCCCGCCGTGGTGAGCGTGAAGGTCAAGAAGGACGCCGAAGAAGACGTCGCCATGGGCGACGACGGCGACATGGGCCAGGTGCCTCCCCAGATCCAGCGCTTCATGCGCCGCTTCGGTCTGGGCCAGGGTCAGGGCCGCGGCGACATGTCCCCCCGTCACGGCCACGGCCGCGTCGTCGGCCAGGGCTCGGGCTTCTTCATCTCCAATGACGGCTACATCGTCACCAACAACCACGTCGTCGAGGGCGCGTCGGAAGTCGACGTCACCCTGACCAACGGCAAGAGCTACACCGCCAAGGTGATCGGCACCGACCCGCGCACCGACGTCGCGCTGATCAAGGTCGACGGCCGCAGCGACTTCCCGTGGGTGAAGCTCTCCGAGAAGGCGCCGCGCGTCGGCGACTGGGTGGTCGCGGTCGGCAACCCGTTCGGCCTCGGCGGCACCGTCACGGCGGGCATCGTCTCGGCGCGCGGCCGCGATATCGGCTCGGGCCCGTATGACGACTTCCTGCAGATCGACGCCCCGATCAACCGCGGCAATTCCGGCGGCCCGACCTTCAGCCTCGACGGCGACGTGATCGGCATGAACACCGCCATCGTCTCCCCCTCGGGCGGCAATGTCGGCATCGCCTTCGCGATCCCCTCGGAGACCATCTCGCAGGTGGTCGACGCGCTCAAGAGCGGTGGCCAGGTCGCCCGCGGCTATGTCGGCGTGCAGATCCAGCCGGTCAGCGACGAAGTGGCCGAGGCGCTCGAGCTCAAGGACACGCAGGGCGCCCTGATCGCCCAGGTCCAGCCCGGCACCCCGGGTGAGAAGGCCGGCCTTAAGCCCGGCGACATCGTGACCGCGATCGGCGATCAGCAGGTCAAGGACGCGCGCGAGATGTCCCGCGAGGTGGCGAGCCACAAGCCCGGCAGCACCATCAAGCTGAGCGTGCTGCGCGACGGCAAGCCGATGACCCTGTCGGTGACGCTGGAGCAGCTTCCCGACCAAGTCGCCTCGGCCAACAATCCGGACGCCGAGAGCGGCACCCATGAGGTGCCCCGCCTCGGCCTGTCGCTGGCGCCCGCCAAGGGTGTCGCCGGCGCCGGCGACCAGGGCGTCGTGATCACCCAGGTCGACCCGGACGGCCCGGCCGCCGAGAAGGGCCTGCGCGAGGGTGACGTCATCCTCGACGTCGCTGGCAAGCCGGTCATGTCCCCGAACGACGTGCGCGACGGTCTCGCCGCGGCCGCCAAGGAAAACCGCAAGGCCGTGCTGATGCGCGTGAAGAGCGACCGCGGCACCCGCTTCGTCGCGATCTCGCTCGACAAGAGCAACGGCTGACGATCGGTTCCGGCTGCGGCCCGTTCCGTCGCCCCCTGGGCAACAGCCGGTTCGGTGGCGCGGGGAGTCCGAAAGGGCTTCCCGCGTCGACCTGCTTCCCCATCCGGAGACGCCGGGCGCGCAAGCAATGGCAGGCCCCGCATCTCCCGATATTGATCCTGCCTCTTCGTAAATGACGACTATTTTCAAATAAAATGCCCTGTTCGGGCCCGACGACACGTCTTTTGTTTGTTTATTTCTTGAATGAAAGATCGTGAATGCGCCGCTCATTTCTTTCGGTCATCGGCGACGTTCGACGTATTCGCGAAGAGCAGCACTCCGTTTGCGAAGGTGTCAATATGGTGTTCCCTTCCGATCCCGGTCGCGTAGAGTCCGATACGATTCTACGAGAGGAAATCGACACTACAGCCATGCGCCTGCTCGTCGTCGAAGATGATCGCGATGCCGCCGACTATCTGCGCAAGGCGCTCCGTGAGGCCGGCCATGTCGTCGATCTCGCCGCCGATGGCGAGGAGGGTCTCGCCTTCGCCCGCGAGGGCGGCTACGACGTGCTCGTCGTCGACCGCATGCTGCCGCGCCGCGACGGCCTCTCCCTCATCGCCGAGCTGCGTGCGCGCGGCGACCAGACGCCGGCGCTGATCCTTTCCGCTCTCGGCCAGGTGGACGACCGCGTCACCGGCCTGCGCGCCGGCGGCGACGACTATCTGCCCAAGCCCTATTCCTTCTCCGAGCTGCTGGCCCGGGTCGAGGTGCTGGCACGCCGCGGCGCGCCGCAGGCGGCGGACACCGTGTACCGGGTCGCCGACCTCGAGCTCGACCGCCTTGCCCATCGCTGCACCCGCGCGGGGCAGGAGATCCCGCTCCAGCCGCGCGAGTTCCGCCTGCTCGAATATCTCATGCGCCATGCCGGGCAGGTGGTGACCCGCACCATGTTGCTGGAGAATGTGTGGGACTACCATTTCGACCCGCAGACCAACGTGATCGACGTGCACGTCTCGCGGCTGCGCTCGAAGATCGACAAGGGGTTCGACCCGCCGCTGCTCCAGACGGTGCGCGGCGCCGGATACATCATCCGTGACGTCGCTCGGTAGGCTGATCCGCACCACCGCGTTCAAGCTGATCGCGGCCTATCTCCTGGTGTTCGCGGTCTTCGCCGGCTCGGTCATCGCCTATCTCGGCTGGCACACCCAGCGCCTCGTCACCCGGCAGGCGATCGAGGCGATCGACGCCGACGCGCGCTACATGCAGGCCCAGTTCGAGCGCGGCGGCATCAGCCGGCTGGTGCAGGTGGTGAACCGCCGCGCCCGCGCGCCCGATGCCGGGCTGCTGCTGGTGACCAGCTTCAGCGGCGACCCGCTGGCCGGCAACGTGCTCAACCTGCCGCTCCCGGTGCTGAGCGAGCCCGGCTGGAGCGAGATCAGCTATGTGCGCTCGGAGGAGGCGCAGGCGCCGCCGAGCCGGGCGCTGGTCAACGTCATCTATCTCCCCGGCGAGTTCCGGCTGCTGATCGGGCGCGACATCGTCGAGCGCGAAGAGCTGCGCAAGATCATCATCGGCCCGGCGGTGTGGGGGCTCGTGCTGCTGGTGGTGCTGGGATTCGCGGGCGGGCTGTTCGTCACCCGCCGCGTGCTGAAGCGCATCGACCAGATGACCGCCGTGTCCGAGAGCATCATGGCGGGCGACCTGTCGGGGCGCCTCGCCGTCGCCGGCACCGGCGACGAGTTCGACCGCCTCGCGCTGAGCCTCAACGCCATGCTGGAGCGCATCGAGACGCTGATGGCGGGGCTGAAGGAGGTTTCCGACAACATCGCCCACGACCTCAAGACGCCGCTGACGCGCCTGCGCAACCGCGCCGAGGACGCGCTGCGCACCGCGCAGGCGGATGAGGACTGGCGCGCGGCGATGGAGCGCACGATCGATGAATCGGACGGTCTGATCCGCACCTTCGACGCGCTGCTGATGATCGCCCGCGCCGAGGCGGGGCAGGCGAGCGCGGCCATGGTGCAGCTCGACGTCGCCGAGACGGTGGCGGGCGTCGCCGAGCTCTACGAGCCGCTCGCCGACGAGGTCGGGCTCGACCTCGAGCTGCACGTCGAGGGCCCGCTGCCGGTGAGGGGCGTGCGTGAATTGCTGGCGCAGGCGTTTTCCAACCTGATCGACAACGCGATCAAGTACTCCGCTCCGGACGCGCCGGGCACGCGCCGGCGGGTCCGGCTCGCCGCCGAGAAGGTCGAGGGCCGCGCGCGGGTGACGATCGCCGACGAGGGCGCGGGCATACCGGAGGCGGAGCGGCCGAGGGTGGTGGAGCGCTTCGTGCGGCTGGAGGCGAGCCGCACCCGGCCCGGCTCCGGGCTCGGCCTGTCGCTGGTCGCGGCGGTGGTGCACCTGCATGGCGGCACGCTGAAGCTGGAGGACAACGAGCCGGGCCTGCGGATCGTCGTCGAGCTGCCGCTCGATGCCGAGGGCGCTGACGAGCCGCCGGCTAGCTCTTTGTGAACGAAACCCACCTAGACTGCGTTTGATCCGAGCGAAGCGGGGTAAGGATGGCGCTGGCGCGCACGAGAAAGGCGGCGATCGAGGTGGGCGAAAGGCCCGTCGAGCCAGCGGTAATGTCGGCGGAGGCGCTGGTGGCGCGGCTGCGCGCCGCCGAGGCGCCGGCCGTGCGCAAGCTGGCGCCCGCGCTCGCCGAACTGCTCGAAGACGCGCCCGCCGATCAGCGCCGGTCCTTCACCGCGCTGATGAAGGCCCATCCCGCCGCCCATGCCGTGCTGGCCGACGTCGCCACCCATTCCCCCTTTCTTTCCGACCTGATCCGCCGCGATCCGGCGCGGCTGGCCGGCCTGCTCGCGGCCGATCCCGCCGAACATCTCGCGCAGGCGCGCGAGGCGGCGCTGTCGCTTGTCGGCGCGAGCGAGGATGAGGACGCCGTGATGGCGGCGCTGCGCCGGCTGCGTGCCGAGACCGCGCTCACCGTCGCCCTCGCCGATATCGGCGAGGTGTTCGACCTCATCGCCGTGACCCGGGAACTGACCGCCGGCGCCGATGCCGCCGTGCGGGCCGCGGTCGCCTTCCTGCTGCGCGAGGCGGCGGGGGCGGGCAAGCTCGACCCGGCGGCGCTGGGCGAAGACGGTGCCGGCGCGGGCTACACGGTGCTCGCCATGGGCAAGCATGGCGCGGGCGAACTCAACTATTCCAGCGATATCGACCTGATCGTGCTCTACGACCGCGAGGCGGCGCCGCTCGGCGAGGATGTCGAGGCCGCGCCGTTCTTCGTGCGGCTCACCCAGCGCCTCGTGCGCCTGCTGCAGGAGCGCACGGCAGACGGTTATGTGGCGCGGGTGGATCTGCGCCTGCGCCCCGATCCGGCCTCGACGCCGGTCGCGCTCTCGCTCGAGGGGGCGCTCGACTATTACGAGCGCGAGGGCGCCACCTGGGAGCGCGCCGCCTACATCAAGGCGCGGCCCATCGCCGGCGACATCGCGCTCGGCGATGCCTTCCTCAGGCAGCTCTCTCCCTTCGTCTGGCGCCGCTCGCTCGACTATGCGGCGGTGGCCGATGTCCATGCCATGAAGCAGGACATCCACGCCTTTCGCGGCCATGAGGCGATCGCGGTCGAGGGGCACAATGTGAAGCTCGGGCGCGGCGGCATCCGCGAAATCGAGTTCTTCGTCCAGACCCAGCAGCTCATCGCCGGCGGGCGCGACCCGCGCCTGCGCACCCCGCGCACGCTGGAGGCGCTGGCGATGCTGGCCGAGACCGGCTGGATCGACGAGACGGTGCGGGCCGAGCTCGACGAGGCCTATCACTTCCTGCGCCGCGTCGAGCACCGGCTGCAGATGGTCGCGGATGCGCAGACCCACACCCTGCCCGAGAGCGCGGAGGCGCTGGCCGGCTTCGCCGCCTTCATGGGCTATGCCGACCGCGACGGCTTCGCCGCGGCGCTGACCCGGCGGCTGGTGACGGTGCAGAACGACTATTCGCGCCTGTTCGAGGACGTGCCGCCGCGCGCGGCGGTGGACGGCAGGCTGGAATTCCCCACCGAGGCCGATGACCGCGAGACCCTCGCCACGCTTCTCAAGCTCGGCTTCGCCAATCCCAGGGCCGCCAGCGCCACCGTGCGCGGCTGGCTCGCCGGCGAGCACCGGGCGCTGCGCCCGGCCGATGTGCGCCAGCATCTCGCCGCCATCGTGCCGCCGCTCATCGACGCGCTGGCACGCGGGGGCGCACCCGACGCGGCGCTGAACGCAGCCGACCTCTTCTTCCGCGAACTGCCCAGCGCCCACCGCCTGCTGCCGGCGCTGGCGCTCCATCCCGATCTCGTGCGCCTGCTGGCGACCATTCTCGGCACCGCGCCGCGGCTCGGCGAGATGCTGGCGCACCGCCCCTCGCTGATCGACGCGCTGCTCGACCCCGCTTTCTTCGGCGCGCTGCCGGACGAGGAGGCGCTTGCCGCCCGGCTCGACGCGCTGCTGGAGGCGGCCGAGAACGAGGAGGACCTGCTCGACCAGGCCCGCCGCTTCCGGCAGGAGCAGCACGTGCTGATCGGCGTGCGCATCCTCTCCGGCACCCTGCCGGCGGCGCGCGCGGGCGAAGCCTTCGCGAGGCTCGCGGGCATCATCATCCGCGCCCTGCTGGCGGTGGTGGAGAGGCGCTTCCGCGAAGCCTACGGCAGCATCCCCGGCGCCGAGGTCGCGGTGCTTGCCATGGGCAAGCTCGGCGGGCGGGAGATGACAGCGGGCTCGGATCTCGACCTCATCGTGCTCTACGACTTCGATCCCGAGCATCCCGAGAGCGACGGGCCGCGCTCGCTCGAGGGCGGGCACTATTTCGCCCGCTTCACCCAGCGCCTCATCAGCGCGCTGACCACCCCCACCAATGCCGGCCAGCTCTACGAGGTCGACCTGCGGCTGCGCCCCTCGGGCCGTTCCGGGCCGGTGGCGACCAGCCTGCCGCGCTTCGAGGTCTACCAGGCCGAGGAGGCGTGGACCTGGGAGCACATGGCGCTCACCCGCGCGCGCGTCGTCGCTGCCTCGCCCGCCTTCGCGGCGCGGGTGGAGACGGCGATCGGCGCGGTGCTGCGGCGCCGGCGCGATCCCCGGCGGATCGCCGACGACATACGCGACATGCGCGCCGCCATCGCCGAGGAGAAGGGCGAGGACGAGCGCTGGGACCTGAAATATGCGCGCGGCGGTCTGATCGACATCGAGTTCGTCGCCCAGTATCTCGTGCTCGTCCACGCCGCGCGGCACCCCGCGATCATGGACACCTCGACCCTTCGCGTGATCGAGGCGGCGCGCGCCGCCGGGCTGATCGACGCCGAGGACGGCCAAGTTCTCGCCGAAGCCTGCCGGCTGCTGCACGACCTCACCCAGGTGCTGCGCCTCGCGCTGGCGGGGCCGTTCCGTCCCGCCGAGGCGAGCCCGGCGCTGCGCCGGCTGCTGGCGAGGGCCGGCGGCATGCCGGACTTCTCGACGCTGGAGGCGCGCCTGTTCGAGATCGAGGACGAGGTGCGCGCGATCTTCGGGCGGGTGCTCGACCCGTCTTCCGCGTGCGGCGATCCCGAGAGCTAGAGCGCCGGGACCGGGCTGACGTCGAGCTTGTGCGCCACCAGCTCGGCGATGGCGAGGCTGGCGGTGAGGCCGGGCGATTCGATGCCGAAGAGCTGCACCAGCCCTGGCACGCCGTGCTCCTGCGGCCCGTCGATGCGGAAATCGGCCGCCGGCACGCCGGCCGGCACGATCTTCGGCCGGATGCCGGCATAGGCGGGCTGGAGCGCGCCGTCGGGCAGGGCCGGCCAGTAGCGGCGGATCGCGGCGTAGAAGGCGTCTCCGCGCGCCGGGTCGACCTCGTAGTCGCGCGTGTCGATCCACTCTGTGTCCGGCCCGAAGCGCGCCTGGCCGCCGAGGTCGAGCGTCAGGTGCACGCCGAGCCCGGCCTGCTCGGGCACCGGGTAGACGAGGTGGGTGAAGGGGGCGCGGCCCGAAAGGGTGAAATAGGACCCCTTGCAGAAGAACGCCTGCGGCACCGCGGCGGCCGGAATGCCCTCGATCGCGCGCGCCAGCGGCACCGCGCCGTGGCCGGCGGCGTTGACGAACAGCCGGCAGGCGAGCCGCATCGGCGCCTCGCCGCCCACCTCCAGCGTAAAGCCCTCGGCTCCGGCGGTCCCGGCGATGATCGGCGCGTGGAAGGCGACCATGCCGCCCGCGTCCTCCAGCTCGCCGCGATAGGCGAGCATCAGCCCGTGGCTGTCGATGATGCCGGTGGAGGGCGAGAGCAGCGCCGCCTCGGCTTGCAGCGCCGGCTCCATGGCGCGCGCCTCGGCACTGGCGAGCGGGCGCAGATCCGTGACCCCGCAGGCGCGGGCGTGGGCGTCGATGGCCTCGAGCTTGCCGGTCTCCGCCGCGCTGGCGGCGACGATCAGCTTGCCGCAGCGCCGGTGCGCGATGCCGCGCTCCGCGCAATAGACGTAGAGCGCCTCCCGGCCGGCGACGCAGAGCCGCGCCTTCAGCGTGCCCGGCGCGTAGTAGATGCCGGCATGGATCACCTCGCTGTTGCGCGCCGAGGTGTCCGACCCGATGAGGCCGGTCGCTTCCAGCACCAGCACCTCGAGGCCGTGGCGCGCGAGCGCGCGGGCGATGGCGAGGCCGACCACGCCGGCACCCGCGACGACGCAGTCGACGGATGCGGTTTCGGTGGGGGCGGGGTCGGCTGGAGCGGTATCGACGGAAGCAGCTTCGGGCGTGCTCATGAGGTGGCCGGGATCGGCCGCTCCGCGCGCGCATTGCGATAGTGCAGCGCCGGCCGGCCATTGAGAGGCAGGCGGATGACAACGGTGGTACCCACGCCTTCCGACGAGCGGATGCGCATGGTGCCACCATGCAGCTCGACCAGCGACTTGGCAATGGCGAGGCCGAGGCCCGAGCCCTTGTAGGTCTTGGTGAACTGGCTCTCGACCTGCTCGAACGGCTTACCGATCTTGGCCAGCGCGCTCTTCGGTATGCCGATGCCGCTGTCCTCGATGACGAGCAGCGCCGCACGCGAGAAGCGCCGCGTGCGCACGGTGATCCGCCCGTTCTCGGGCGTGAACTTGATGGCGTTCGAGATCAGGTTGAGCGCGATCTGCTTCAGCGCCCGCTTGTCGGCCTCGATGGCGACCGGCCCCTCGCTCTCGCTGGCGAGGGTGAGGTGCTTCTCGTCGGCGCGTACTGACATCACCCGGATGGCGTCGGTGACGATCTCGTCGAGCTGCACCGGCTGCAGTGCGAGCTGGAAGCGGCCGGCCTCGATCCGCGACATGTCGAGGATGTCGTTGATGACGTCGAGCAGGTAGCGGCCGGAATCGCGGATGTCGCGGCAGTACTCGTTGTACTTGTCGCTGCCGAGCGGGCCGAACAGGCCGCTCTCCATCAGCTCCGAGAAGCCGATGATGGCGTTGAGCGGCGTGCGCAGCTCGTGGCTCATATTGGCGAGGAATTCGGACTTGGCGCGGTTGGCGTCCTCGGCCCGGGTCTTCTCGTCGGCGTAGTTCTGCGCCAGCTCGGCCAGCTGGAGCGCCTGCATCTCCAGCGTCTGCTGCGATTTGCGCAGGTCCGCGACCAGTGCCATCAGGCGCTTCTCGCTGTCCATGAGGCGTTCCTCATGGCGCTTCAGCGCGGTGATGTCGGTGCCGACCGAGACGAAGCCGCCATCCTTGGTGCGGCGCTCGGTGATCTTCAGCCAGCGGCCGCCCTCGAGCTGCGCCTCGAAGGCGCGCGCGCCTTCCTCCGGCCGGTCCTCGGCGCGCAGGGGGATGCGCAGCACGGGCTTGCGTGCCTGCTCGGCCACCGCCTCGAACGGCGTGCCGGGCGCGACATTGGCGTCGCCGAAGCCGTGCAGGCTCTGGAACTTGGAGTTGCACATCACCAGCCGGTTTGAGCTGTCCCAGAGCACGAAGGATTCCGAGATGCTCTCGATGGCGTCGCGCAGGCGCATGTCGGCGGTGGCGGTGCGCTCGGCGAGGCGGCGCTCCTCGGTGATGTCGACCGCGATGCCGACCAGATGCGGCGGCTCGCCATTCTCCTGCGCCACCACCTCGGCCCGCGCGCGCAGCCACAGCCAGTGCCCGTCCGCGTGCTTCATGCGGAACATGCGGTCGATCGAGCGGCCCGGCTTGTCGGCGATCTCCTTGGCGATGTCGTAGAGATTGGTGTCGTCGGGATGGACGAGGGCCGACACTTCGCCGAACGAGATCAGCTCGTCGCGCGGCTCGTGGCCGAGCATCTCGAACATGGATTCGGACCAGAACATGCGCCCGCGTCCCATGTCCCAGTCCCACAGGCCGCAGCGCCCGCGCGAGAGCGCGGTGTCGATGCGCGCGCGCACCGTGTCGTAGATGCCGTCCGCCTCGCGTGCGCGGGTCGCCTGCCAGTGGAAGGCGAAGCCGAGGATCATCAGCACCGCGCCGGTGGTGCTGAGCAGCGTGACGGTGAGGATGGTGTCTGACTGCCAGGTGTTCAACGCCCGCCCGAGCGGCTGGATGGCGACCAGCTGGAGCGGGGTGGCGCGCAGATTGTGCACGGTGGCGAGCGCGGCCGAGCCGTCCGGCATCGCCACCTCCAGCACGCCGGCATCTTCGGCGAAGATGGTGAGCGCCTGCACGTTGACGACCAGATGGCGGATCTGCTCGGTCACGGCGGCGCGGGCGTCCTCGTCATGCACGGCGACCACGGTGCCGGCGCTGTCGATCAGCCCGTAGCGACGCCCGTCCTCGGCGGCGCGCGGGGGTAGGCTGGAGGCGAGCAGGGCCTCCGGGGCGGAAAGATCCGCGCCGGGCCGCCCAATCTCGCTGGCGATGGCGGTGGCGAAAAGGGCGAGCTCGTCCTTCGCGCTGGCCACGGCCTCGGACCGATAGGCGCGGTTCTGGACGATCGCGGCAACCGCGACGATACCTATGAAGGCGACGATAAGCGCCGGCACCGCCTTGCGCATGAAGGGTTCGGCGTCGACCAGCCGCTGATACGCGGGTCGTGCTACCGAGCGCGCCAGACCTCGCATGGCCTGTACGCGCACGGAACCGCCCGCAGCGTTGGCGCGAGCCATCGCCGGCCTCCCCGAAGTCCCGAACCCTTTCCCAGTCGACCTGGAGGGATGTGCCGCATCTCTCCGAATCACCCTGATTTGAATCGAATCGTACCCTTCCTGTCCAGAGTCCCCAGCGAGTCAAGTTTGCGGCGGGGCAACCGAAGGGCGAGTGGGCGGTGCCTCGATAGGGGTCGCGACGCGATGGCCGATGGACGGATCGCGCGGCCCGGTGCTATGCGCTCGGCCTCATCTTTATGGGCAGGAGACGACCATGAGCGACATCTGGTTCCGCACCGGCGAGGCGACCGTGCTGGCCGCGGAAGGGCAGTTCACCGACGCGATGCCGGAGGTGCTGATCGGCTCCGTGCGCGGCCCGGCCGGGCATGCCTTCGCCTCCATGATGGGGCAGGTGCAGGGCCACACCCGCATGTTCGTGGTGCGCGACCTCAACCAGATGGTGCGCCCGGCCACCATGATGACCACCAAGGCGACCATCGAGTCGCTCGACTATGTCGAACTGCTGGGCGGCGTGGTGCAGGGGGCGATCGGCGACGCCATCGTCGACGCGCTGATCGAGGACATCCTGCCGAAGGACCAGGCCGACGAAATCTGCATGATCGTGATGGTGTGGCTCGATCCGCGCTGTGCGGAGGACGCGAACCTCGACAAGGCGGACCTCTACCGCACCAATTACGAGGCGATGAAGATCGCGCTGTCGCGCGCCATGAAGGGCGAGCCGACGGTCGACGAGCTGATCGCCAACCGCAAGACGATCAAGCACTACGCACTCGAGGACGTCATCGACTACTGAGCCCGCTCAGCGCCGCGCGTCCTTGTCGGCGTCGAGGGGCCGCGCCGAGGCGGCGGTGCCGTTCTCGGTCACGGCCATGGTGCGCAGCGCGCCGCTCGCATCGATGTTGGAGGCGGCGATGCAGTTGCGCCCCGCCTGCTTGGCCGAATAGAGCGCCCGGTCGGCCGCCTCGATCAGCGTGGCGGGCGGCATCGGGCGCGGCGCGGGCTCGGACAGCTCGTAGACCGCGACGCCGATGCTGACCGTGACGATGCCGGGCGAACTGCCCGCATGCGCGATCCTGAGCGCGCGGACCGCTTCCAGCATGCGGCCGGCGAGCAGCGTCGCATCGGCTTCGTTGGTGTCGGCGAGGATGGCGGCGAACTCCTCGCCGCCATAGCGGGTGATGACGTCGCCGGCCCGGCGCGCGCACCGGCGCAGCGTCTCGGCCACCCTGCGCAGGCACTCGTCGCCCTCGGGGTGGCCGTAGAGGTCGTTGTAGCTCTTGAAGTGATCGACATCGATCATCAGCAGCGCCAGGGCCGGGGTATGGCGCCCGTTGCGGCGGATCTCGCGCGAGAGCACCTCGTCGAACTTGCGCCGGTTCGGCAGCTCGGTCAGCGAATCCATCTCCGACAGCGCGGTCAGGCGGCGATTGGCGGCGACCAGCTCGCGTTCGAGGTCCTCGCGCTGGCGCACGGTCGCGCCGAGCTCCTGCTCGATCCGCTTCTGGCGGCTGATGTCGACGCTGGTCGCCAAGAGGCGCAGCGGCTTGCCGTCGGGCGCGCGCTCCACGATGCGCCCGCGCCCCATGATCCAGATCCAGTTCCCGTTCCGGTGCTGCACCCGGTAGACCGCCTCGAACAGGTCGGTCCGCCCTTCCACGAGGTCGCGGAAGCGCCGCAGCACCTGCGGCCGGTCGTCCGGATGGACCACGCTCCAGGCCACGTGCTCGCTGTCGCTGACCGCCTCGTCCTGGGCATAGCCGAGGCCGGACTTCCAGTGCGGTGAGCGCCGCACCCGGTTGGCCGGGATGTCGAGCTCCCAGATCCACTGGTTGGCGCTCTCCATGGCGAAGGCGATGCGCTGCTCCATCTCGATCAGCGTCTCGGCCATCCGCTTGCGCTCGGTGATGTCCACCAGCCCGATCGACAGCCCGGCAAGCTCGCCATCGGTGCGGAACGGCTCGGCGGAGGCGAGGAACACCCGCCCGCAGGCGCTGACCGGCAGCTCGTAGTCGCTGAACGCCTCGCCCTCGCGCGCCTTCTCGAACGCGGTGGCGATGAAGGCATCGGCGCCGGGAAGTAGCAGGCCCAGATCCTCATTGAGGAGGCCGGCCAGCGGGCGGTTCATCGTCGCGGCAAAACGCTCATTGGCGGCAAGGCAGCGTCGCTCGCGGTCGACGAGACATAATGCGACGGGCGAACTGAGATAGGTCGCCGCCAGTGTTGTCACATCCTGCGAAACCACCTGGAGCGATGTCTTTTCCATGTGCCGCTGGGCTATACGTTCAAAAGAACTCTATCCTCGAATTTGACGATCTGAAACGGCCTATTTGAGTGCAAGCAATTCATAGTACTTAACGCGCTCAACCGAGCGAACGGGCGACGATGTCGCTCACATCCGGCGAGAGGCCGGGGCCGTCGGCGATCCGCCTCAGCGCGCGCTCGGCGGAGCCGCGCCGCGTCGGCTCCAGCGAGCGCCAGCTCTTGAAGGCGCCGAGCAGCCGTGCCGCCACCTGCGGGTTGCGCCTGTCGAGCTCCAGCACGGCATCGGCCACGAACAGGTGCCCGGCGCCGTCTGGGCGGTGGAACTGGGTCTGGTTCGCGGCCGCGAAATTGCCGATCAGTGCCCGCACCCGGTTCGGGTTGCCCATGGAGAAGGCCGGATGTCGGGTCAGCTCGCGCACCCGCTCCAGCGTCTCCGGCTCGGCGATCTGCGCCTGCAGCGCCAGCCATTTGTCGATCACCAGCGGGTCGTCGCGGAAGCGCTGGTAGAAGGCGTCGAGCGCCGCGTCGCGCTCGGCCGGCGCGTGATGGGCGAGCACCGACAGCGCGAAGAAGCGGTCGGTCATGTTGTCGGCGGTCTCGAAATGGGCGAGCGCCCGCGCGATGTCGGCCGCCTCCCCGGTGCTCGCCATCAGCTCGAGCGCGGCGTTGCGCAGCGCCCGACGGCCGGCGGAGACCGCGTCGGGCGAATAGGCGCCGTCGGGGGCGTGGCGGCCATAGGCGCGCTCCAGCCCCGGGCGCAGCGCCTCGCCGAGCGCGCGCCGCAGCGAGCGCCGTGCGGCGTGGATCGCGTCGGGATCGACCTCGCTGCCGATCTCGCGGGCAATGTCGCCCTCCGAGGGCACTGAGAGAACCTGTGCGATGAAGGCGGGGTCGAGCGTCTCATCCTCGAGGCTCGCCCCGAGCGCCTCGATCAGCGCCTCCACCAGCGCCGTGCCGCCGGCGGCGAGGGCGCCGGCGAGGGTCTTCTCGGGCGCCAGCCCGCTCGCGCTCACCAGATGGGCGAGGGCGAGCGTCTGGCCGGCCTCGAAGCGGTTGAACGGGTCGGTGTCGTGGCGGGCGAGAAACAGCAGGTCCTCGCTGGCGAGGTTGGTGGTCAGCTTCACCGGCGCGGAGAAGCCGCGGTTGATCGAGGGCACCGGCCGCGCCTCGACGTCACGGAACACGAAGCTTTGCTCCGGCCGGCTGACGACCAGCACCGAGCCGGCGGCGTTGGTGCCGTCATCGGGGACCAGCGGCAGGTCGCGCCCGTCGGCGCCGACGAGGCCGAGCGCGAGCGGGATCAGCATGGGCTGCTTGTCCGGCTGGCCGGGCGTTGGCACCTGCGTCTGGCGAACATCGAGCCGGTAGCTGCGCGCCGCCGCGTCCCAGTGGCCGTTCACCTCGACCTGCGGCGTGCCCGACTGCGCGTACCACAGCGCGAATTGTGAGAGGTCGGCGCCATTGGCGTCGGCGAAGCAGGTGAGGAACTCCTCCACCGTCGCCGCCTGCCCGTCATGGCGGTCGAAATAGAGGTCCATGCCGGCGCGGAAGCCTTCCTCGCCCAGCAGCGTCTTCAGCATCCGCACCACCTCGGCGCCCTTCTCGTAGACGGTGGCGGTGTAGAAGTTGTTGATCTCGCGATAGGTGGCCGGGCGCACCGGATGCGCCAGCGGGCCGGCATCCTCGGCGAACTGGTGGCTCTTCAGCAGCCGCACGTCGGCGATGCGCTTGACCGGGCGCGAGCGCTGGTCGGAGGAGAACTCCTGGTCGCGGAAGACGGTCAGCCCTTCCTTGAGGCAGAGCTGGAACCAGTCGCGGCAGGTGATGCGGTTGCCGGTCCAGTTGTGGAAATATTCGTGGGCGATGATCGCCTCTATATTGGCGTAGTCCGCGTCGGTCGCGGTCTCGGGGCTGGCGAGCACGTATTTGTCGTTGAAGACGTTGAGCCCCTTGTTCTCCATCGCGCCCATGTTGAAGTCGGCCACGGCGACGATGTTGAACACGTCGAGGTCGTATTCGCAGCCGAACACCTCCTCGTCCCAGCGCATGGAGCGCTTCAGCGCGTCCATGGCGTAGCCCGCGCGCGCCGCCTTGCCGGGCTCGACATAGATGCCGAGCTCGACCTCCTTGCCGGTGGCGGTCACGAACGGCTCCGTGATGCGGTCGAGCTTCCCGCCCACCAGCGCGAACAGGTAGCAGGGCTTGGGCCAGGGATCGTGCCAGACGGCGAAGTGGCGGGTGGTGCCCTCGATGTCGCCGCTCTCCACCTTGTTGCCGTTGCCGAGCAGCACCGGGGCCTCCTCGCGCTCGGCCTCGATGCGGGTGGTGTAGACGGCGAGCACGTCCGGCCGGTCCGGGAAATAGGTGATGCGGCGGAAGCCCTCGGCCTCGCACTGGGTGCAGTAGGTGCCGCTGGAGCAGTAGAGGCCCATCAGCTTGGTGTTGGCCGACGGGTCGAGCACGGTCTCGATCGTCAGCACCAACGGCTCCTGCGGCGGGGCGAGGATGGTGAGCGAGGAGGGCGTGGCGGCATAGCCGGCGCCGGCCAGCGGCGCGCCGTCGAGCGCCACCGATTTCAGCTCCAGTTCGTCGCCGTCGAGCACGATCGGCGCGCCGGGCCGGCCGAGCGGGTTCGGGCGCATGCCGAGCCGGGCCACCACGCGGGTCGCCTGCGGATGCAGGCGCACGTCGAGGTCGACCGTGTCGACCAGCCAGTCCGGCGGGCGGTAATCGGTCAGGCGGACGGGCTGGGGATCGGCATCGCGCATCGCATCACTCCTGCAGGCGGGCCGCCAACAAGTAGGGCCTCCGCCGGGCGACAGGAAGCCCCCTCGGGCACACGCGCCTACCGCGGGCGGTCTCGCCGGGCCACGTCGCCGCCGCGGCGGACGGCGGGAGTGCCCCGGAATTGCCCCAATGAATTTCGGAACCCGTCGGAAGCTCACCGGTTAGCCCGATGCCGTCCATGGGCTGTCGGGCGGTGAAGGGGGGGCGGATAAAGTCGTTCCGCGAGGTGTTATGGTATGAAATCGTCGGCCGTTACCGACCGCTTTGACGCACTGGATGCTTGGCGCGGTCTCGCCGCAATCATGGTTTTAATTTACCATTTCATCTATATCGTCAAATTAGACTTTATCTATTCGCGTTTCGTGACCAACGCTTACCTTTTCGTCGATTTCTTCTTCGTCCTCTCCGGCTTCGTCGTTTGCCACGCCTATCGCGACCGCATGGGAAGCGCGCGCCAGGCGGGCGGCTTCCTGTTGCGTCGCATCGGCCGGCTGTGGCCGCTTCATCTCACCGTGCTGTTCGCGCTGATGCTGGGGGTCATGGCGGTCAATCTCGGCGGGCGCCTGCCCGACAGCCTGATGATCGAGGCCGGCACCGGCGGCTATTCCATGCAGGGCCTGCTGCTGAACGCGGCGCTGCTCAATTCCATGGGCTTCTACGGCGTCGCCTGGAACGGGCCGGCCTGGAGCATAGGGGCCGAGTTCTACACCTATGTGCTGTTCGCCGCCGTGCTGCTGGCGGCCGGCTCGCGCCGGCTGCTGCCGGTCGCGCTGGCGCTGTCGCTGCTGTCGGCCGTCACGCTGCTGATCGTCGCGCCGGCCTATATGAACTCGACCGCCGATTACGGCTTCCTGCGCTGCATCGCCGGCTTCTTCGCCGGTGTCGGCGCCTATCACCTCCATGAGCGCATGCGCGGACGCGCGCTTCCGGCGGCGACGGTGCTGGAGATCGCCGCGGTGCTGCTCGCCGGCCTGTTCATCGTCGCGGCCGGCATGGGGCCGGACAGCGCGAGCCCGCTCAGCGTGGCGGCGCCGGCGGTGTTCGCGCTCGCCATCCTCGTCTTCGCCCGCCAGGGCGGCTTGGCCTCGCGGCTGCTCACCACGCGTCCGTTCCGCGCGCTCGGCGCGTGGTCCTATTCGATCTACCTGATCCACATGCCGCTGCTGATCCTGCTCGGCTTCGGCCTGTGGCTCTATGGCGACGTCACCGGCGCGTCGCTGAAGGTGAAGACCGAGGTGCTGGGCGATCCCAAGCTGCTCTACGACCTCGGCCACCCGCTGGCGGCGACGGCGCTGCTGGTCGCCTTCGCGGCGGCGGTGATCGCGCTCGCCTCGCTCAGCTACCGCCTGATCGAGGTCCCCTGGCGCGACCGTTTCGCCCGCCTTGCGCGCAATCACGAAACGGCGGGCCGCACGCTCGCCCCGCTGCCGCCGCGCTCGGTGGCGCCGGCCCCGGTGCCCGTGCGGGTGAGCCGCGACCTGCGGCGCTGACGGGGACGGGCGTGTTCCGCGCGGACTACCTCTTGCGCGTCACCTCGACGCCGGCATCGCGGAAGATGCCGGCGATCGGGGCGGCGGGCTTGTGCACCTCGACCCGCACCTTCTCGACGCTGGAATAGCGCGCCAGCACCGCCGCGGCGATGGCGTCGGCGAAGGCCTCGATCATCTGGAAGCGGCGGCCGGTCGAGACCTCGTGGATGACGGCGAACACCTTCTCGTAGCCGACCGTCAGCTCATAGTCGTCGGCCGCCGCCGCCGGCCGCGTGTCGAGCCACCAGTCGATATCGACGACGAAGCGCTGGCCGAGCCGCGCCTCCTCCTCATGGAGGCCGTGATGGGCGTGCAGTTCGACGCCTCGAAGGAAGATGCGGTCGGACATGGGGTTTTCCGGGGCTCAGGCGGGCGTGAGGGCGGCGGCGAGGAGGCCGACGGCGACCGCCGGCGCGCAGTCGGCGGCGTCGCTGGAGAGCGCGGCATCGTCCGTCAGCACGTCGGCGAGATCGAGATAGGCCATGGCGCGCCGTTCCGCGAGCCGGGCGGCGAGAAAGCGCCCGACGCCCGCCCCGACGAGGAGGCCGGGCTCGCTCTCCATGCCGGAGGCGACGCAGTCGAGCGCGCGCGACAGGCGATGGAGCTGCGCCTCGGCGAGGTGTCGGGCGAGGGCGCGTGCCGCGCCGAGGTTCGAGGGCGTGAGGTCCTCCCCCACCATGCGCAGCAGCCGGCGCGCGCTGGCCTCGGCCGTCTTCGGCCCGCCATCGGCGCTGGGATGCAGGTCCGCCGCTTCCGGCAGGTCACCGGTCAGGCGGTGGATGTCGGCGCTGGTGGCGTAGAGCTCGGCCATCATCGGCACCCAGCGCCCGCCGAACGGCGCCTCGGTCGCGAGCGCCATCACCGGCGTGCGCACCGCACCACTGTAGATCAGCTCGTTGCTCGCCAGCCGCTCGGCGTCGCTGAAGCCGCGCGCCGCGACCCGCCCGCAGCCGAAGGGGATGAGGTCGGCGGTGGTCGAGCCGATGTCGAGCAGGATTCCCTCGGGCAGCAGATGGGCGAGCACCGCCGCGGTCGCGTACCAGTTGGCCGAAGCGATGGTCGCGGCATGCGCGGCCGCCTCCTCGGCCGGCACGAAGCCCTCCGGCCCGGCGAACAGCGCGAGCGGGGCCCCGGCCAGCTCCTCGATCAGGATTGCCGCCGTGCCGACCACGCCCGCATGCCGGTCGGGCCACAGGTCGGCGAGCTCGGCGGTCATGGTGGCGGCGGAAGGGATGCCGGGCGGAAACTCGGCCCGCAGCGTGCGCATCGCCTCGTGCAGGTGCTCCGCCCCCTTCCACACCGGACAGGCGGCGATCCGCACCGCCTTGAGCCGGCCGTCGCGGCCGAAGGCGGCGAGCTTCACATGCGCGCCGCCAATGTCCCATGCCAGACGTGCGATGCTCATCGGGCGATCACCTCGACCGGCAGCGCTGGCGGCAGGTGCGGCAGGTCCGGCACCGCGCCGTCGCGGATCAGCTCGGCGACGAAGGCGAGCGGGTTGACGCCGAGCGCCTGCCGCAGCCCGGCATAGCTGGTGGTGAGGCGGGGATTGACCTCCACCACCACCGGCCCGTCGGGCGTCGCGATGTAGTCGAGGCCGACGATGCCGTGCAGGCCGGGCAGGGCGGCGCCCACCTTCGCGCCCAGCGCGCGCAGAGCGTCGTCGACCGGCTGCGCGCCGACCACCACGCCCCGGAAGCTGAGCCGGCCGTCGGCCCGGTCGATGTTCTGCCGGTTGGCGGCGAGCACATGGGTGCGCCCGGACTGGCACAAAAGACTGAGGCTCGAGGGCACGCCCTCCACATAGGGCTGCACGATCGCCCGCGCCGGATAGGGGCCCCGCGGCCGGCCGGCGCACACCGTCACGTCGAGCGCGCCGGCGCCGTCGTCGGGCTTCACCACGAACGGGCCGCCGGCGTCGGCCGGCACCTCGTCGACACCCCAGGTCGGCACCGTCGCGACGCCGGCCGCGGCGAGGATCGCGGCCGTGCGCTTCTTGCTCGAACAGTCGCGCAGCGTCGCGGCATCGGATGCGACGACGCGCCGGTTGAGGGTGCGCAGCTCGGCGACGAAGCGCTCGAGTATGCCGTCGGTCTCCGGCGCGATCGGCCAGCAGCAATGCGCCTCGGCCGCCAGCCGGTTCCACGCCGCGCGCGCATCCTCGCCCGGGCCGAGCGGGGTCGAATGGCCGCGCGGGGGCGGGGGCAGGCGGGCGTCATGCGTCGTGACGACGCTGATGCCGGGAAGATCCTCCAGATCGCCGATAAGCGCATCGCGCATCAGCGTTCCTTCGGCTATCAGGCCGTCGGGAAGGTCCTCTCCGACGAAGCCGCCGGCGGTGACCGTTTCGCAGACGAAGACGAGCATCAGCACATCCTGCGGGGTTTGGAGCGGTGAAACTTATACCGGTGATCGACCTGATGGGAGGGGCCGTCGTACATGCGCGGCGCGGCGAGCGCTCCGCCTACCGGCCCATCGAGACGCCGCTCTGCGCCGGCTCGGCGCCGCTCGACGTGGCCGCCGGCCTGCTGGCGCTGGCGCCGTTCACGGGCCTCTACGTGGCCGATCTCGACGCCATCGCCGGCCGGCCGGGCCATGACGCGGCGCTGGCCGAGCTCGCGGCCCGCCATCCCGGCCTCGCGCTCTGGGTCGATGCGGGCGAGGCGGAAGCCGTGCGCGTCGAGCGGCGGGCGGCCGCCGGGCCGGGGCGCTCCGTGGTCGGCAGCGAGACCATGGCGGACCTCGCTTCGGGCCTCGCGGCGATCCGCGCGGGCGCGGTGGCGCTGTCGCTCGACTACGGCCCCGAGGGGCCGCGCGGGCCGGCGGAAATCCACGCCGAGGCCGGGCTCTGGCCGGAGGCGGTCATCGTCATGACGCTCGCCCGGGTCGGGGCGGGCGAGGGGCCGGACTTCGCCCGCCTCGCCGGCATCGTGGTGCGGGCCGGCGCAAGGCGGGTCTATGCCGCCGGCGGGGTCCGCCACGCCGACGATCTGGCGCGGCTCGCCGATCTCGGTATTGCCGGGGTTCTGCTCGCGAGCGCGCTTCACGACGGACGGCTCCCGGCGGCGGCGATCGCACGCTTCATGGCCTGAGGCTCCCGCCCGTCAGCAGGTCGGTGAACAGCGTTGCCACCGTGAGGTCGGCGCTGGTGCCGGGGTTCAGCCCGCGCGCCTTCAGCGAGACGTCGAACGGCAGCAGCGCGGCGTGGCGCGTTGCGTCGGGAGCGCGAAAGTCGATCCGCGGCAGCAGCGCCGCCGCCTCCGCGCGGACCGCCTCGGCGATCCCGATGCCGGACTTGCGGGCGATGTGGCTGTCCGGGAATGCGGCCATGAAGCCCAGATGCACCGCTTCCGTCCGCGCTTCGGCGGGCGCGTCGGCGAGCGCGCGCAGGCGCGGCAGGCCGAACTCGAAGATGTCGGCGAAACCGGTGACGAACTGCCGGGCGATGCTGTCGCGCGCCGCCGCCAGCCCCATCGCCTCCACCAGCCCGATCCGCACCGGGCCGGTCACGTCGTGCTCGGTCGCGCGCCCGAGGCCGCCGGGATTGGCATGGGTGATGGCGCGGAAGGTGGCCGCCGCGTCCTCCATGTCGAGCCCGTCCAGCGCCGCGCGAAGCCGCGCGCGGAGCCTCTCGTCCGTCGGCGCGGGCCCGGCGGATTCGGCGGCGAAGGCAAGCGGTGCGCACAGCAGCACGATGCCGAGATTGGTGTTGAGCCCGGCGGCGGCGAGCGAGGCGTCGACCGCCCGCTCGATCCGCGCGCCGACCCGCGCGCCAACCGCCGCGATATGAGGGGCGGCAGCATCGGCCGCCCGCTCGAAATGGGCGACCTCCATGCCGTGGCCGGCGCCGTGGCGGTGGACGTTGCCCACCTTGAGCGCGTCGAGCTCCGCCCGGCAGGCGGCGCGGAAGGCGGTCGCGATGCCGGCGGCGATGTCCTGCGGGCTCATAGGGCCGGCACCGGCCCCAGCGCGCGCAGCAGGTGCCCCGCCAGGGCCGCGGCGATGTCGATGTCCGTGGTCTTCTGCAGGCCCTTCCAGGCCGGCATGGAGTTCACCTCCAGCACGGTGAAATTGCCCTGCGCATCCTCGATCAGGTCGACGCCGGCATAGTCGGCGCCGACCGCCGCGGCGGCCCGGATGGCAAGCTCGGCCGCGCGCGGGTCGGCGGGGGCGGCGACGCCGACGGCGCCCTGGTGGATGTTGGTGACCCAGCGCGGCGAGCGGCGCAGCATCGAGGCGACGACGGTCTCGCCGATCACGAACACCCGCCAGTCCTCGAACGCCTCATCCGAGGCGCGAGCCACGAAGTCCTGCAGGTAGTAGACCGAGCCCACCTTCTCGCGCTCGGGCAGCGGTGCGCGCGGCGCGATGCGCTTGATGCCGCGCCCCTGCGCCCCGAACAGCGGCTTCAGCACCATGTCGCCCGGCGCCTCGTCGACCAGCGCCTGCATCGCCTCGCGGCTCTCGCGCACGAAGGTGCGCGGCGTCGGCAGGCCGGCACGGGCGATCAGGAAGCTGGTCATGCTCTTGTCGACGCAGCGCTCGACTGCGCGCGCATCGTTCATCACCTTCACGCCGAGCTCGCGCAGCGCATGCAGCAGGCCGAGCCGGGCGGTGATCTGCTCGGTGGTGCCGTTGGCGATCAGCCGCACGAAGGCGGCGGCCGGCAGCCGGTCGCCGAAGCCGGGCAGCATCAGCCCGTGCGGCGTCTCGCCGATGGCGAAGCCGCAATCGTTGAGCGAGAGCACGACCACGCCGAGGCCCTCGGCCTCGATCGCCGCCTTGAGCCGGCGCGTGTGCCAGTCGGCATCCTCGGTGAAGATGACGACCGTATCGCTGAGGGACGCGCTCATGCGAAGGAGCGTTCCAGTATGTCCTCGTGGAAGGCGCCGAAGGTGAAGCTGCGCCCGGTTTCGAGCGCGGTCACCGTCACCCGCGCCGGGCTGAACAGCATCGGGTCCATGGCGTAGAAGTCGCCATTATAGGCGGTGAAGATCTCCGCGAAGGTCCGCCCGTGGTCGCGCGAGGACGAGCTCGGCAGGCCCTCGGCGAGTTCGCGCGCCTCGCTTTCCGGCCCTTCCACGAAGAGCTGCACATTGCCGCCATAGAGCGTGGCGTCGTTGGTGCGACCCATGGCCGAGACGAAGTCCGGCGCCGGCGGGGGCAGCGGCGAGGAGCCGATGCCGTCCACCACCCGCTCCAGCGGGAAGTGCAGCGCATGGGTCTTGTGCAGCGCCACTTCCAGCACCCGGGCGACGATCTGCACCGTGCCGGCGAGGCTGGAGGTGGGGGTGAGGATCAGCGTCAGCCGCTCCGGGTCGACGCCGCAATCCTGCGCGATCCGCGCCACCAGCGTGTCGGGCGGCAGGCGGTCGACCTCCAGCACCAGGCAGGCCTCGTCGGCGCGGTCGCGGTAGCCGAGCTCCTCGAACAGCGTCTCCTTGGCCCACAGCGCCCGGGCCGGACCGGAACCGAGGGCGAAGAAGTCGCCTTCCGCGAGGCTCCAGCCGGCATACTGACTGCCGAGGCAGGCCAGCACCGGGTCGGCAGTGGTGACGGTGATCATGTCGGCCCAGCGCGCGAAGCGCCCGCCCGAGGCGATGCCGACCGAGCCGAGTCCGCCGAGGCAGATCTCGGCGATCCGCCGTCCCGCTTCCATGCCGCCGCGCGCGTTGATGCCGGCGTCGACCAGCCGCGCCCCGCAGGGGCTGCGCGTCACGTCGAGCCGCAGCACTCCAGCCTTGGCGACGAGGTCCTCGACAAGCGGGGCGGCGAGGTTGGAAACGCTCGGGCGCAGGTTGCGAATATGCTCGCCCATGAAATTCACTCCGCAGCCTTGCGGCTGGCCATGCTCAGGTCGTGCCACAGTTGATCCTGGCGCCGTGCCAGCACGTCGCGAACCTCGCTGACGTCTCGCCCGGCGGCGAAAAGGGTACAGATCGGCTCGCCGGCCTCGATCCGCGTGCCTTGCGGCGGACGGTCGGCGACCCACTCGGGAAGCGGGTCGAGCCGCATCTCGAACGAGGAAGGGGCGTAGAAGATCGCCGCCCCGCGCACCGTGCCGGCCGCTTCCGGGGTCAGCAGCGCGAGCTCGGGAAGCCGGCCCTCGCATGCCTCGAAATGCAGCCGCAGCAGCGGCGGCAGCGGGGCGTGGTCGAACACGTCGAGCGAGGCGCCCGGTCGCGGATTGACCTCGATGAGGCTCCATCCCTCGTCCAGCAGCAACAGGTCGGCACTGGCGAGGCCGGCGATGCCCGCCGCGCCCACCAGCCGGTCGAGCGCCGCGCCGATCGAGGCCTCGATCTCGGGGTCGAGGCGGATCGGCCCCGCGGCGCCGCCATAGCGGTAGGGCGCGTCCTCGCAGGGTGCGCACCACTGCTCCGAGAAGGCGAGCAGGCGCGCCTGGCGCCGGTCGCCGAGGAACAGGGCGGAGACGGTGCGGCCCTCGAGCCGCTCCTGCAGGTACCAGCCTCGCCCGCGCGCCTCCTCTGCCGGCCGAACGTGCCAGCCGCCGGAGCCGCCGATGCGCTTCTCCAGCGTCGTCACGCCCCCGGGGGCGCGCTCGGCGAAGATGCGCGGATGGGGGACGCCGAGATTGTGCAGCAGCCGCTCCAGCATCATCGGCTCCTTGAGCCAGGCGAGGGTCGGGCGGCCGTTGCCGACCAGCCGGAACCGTCTCGCGAGCTCTTCCACCACCTCGGGCGCATGCTCGAAGCCGGTGCCGAGCACGACCGGAACGTCCGGCCCGGCATGGATGGCGAGCTGCTCGAGAAGATCGTCGGGATCGATGGCGAAGGCGCCGGTCCGCCGGAGCGGAATCGCGGCGACGGCGAATTCGCGCGTGTCGTCGTCGCCGAACAGGTCGAGGACGAGCGCGCGCAGCCCCGCGCGCCGTGCGGCGGCGGCGAGACCCCGGGCGGCAATGCCGACAATGACGACATCTGCCGTATCCTTAGGCGACGATGGATCGTGCGAGAATGAAGGCATCCTCGAATCCGAAAGAGAGGGCCGCGGTTGCAACTCGCATACGCTGCAACAGCTCGTGCTGCACGCGGTATTTGAGGTGGCCGATGGTCAGTGCGCCAATGCCGAGCGCACCGTTCGCAAGAACCTTGCCATCCGCGTGGGCATCGATCCCGGCGATGCCCGAGGGCGGAACCGCGTTCACATCCGCGGCCACGGCCAGCCGGCCCGCGCTCGCCAGCACGTCGGCCGAGAGGATCTCGACGCCCGCGCGCCCGCAGGCGAGCACGATCTCCGCCTCGGCGATAAGCGCGCGCTTCTCCTCGTCGGTGCGCCCGGAGGCGCTTTCGAGGTCGACGTCGAAGCGCCGCTTGAAGTCGCGCGCCTTGGTGGCGACGGCCTCGATATCGCGATGGCTGACCAGCGTCACCTCGGCGCCGGCCTGCGCGGCGATCACGCCGGCAATGCCGCCCACCACGCCGGTCGCGCCATAGACCTGCACCTTGGCGCCCTTGATGCCTTCGGAGCGGGTCGGGCGCAGCTTGCGCTCCACCTCGGCGACCATGGCGGCGGCGGTGGTGAAGGAGCCGGCGGGGTCGACGAAGACCGAGATCTCGAACGGCGGGAAAAGCACGCTCCTCGCCTTGTCGGCCATGTCGAGCGCGAGGCTGGCATCCTTGCCGCCGATGAACAGCCCGGTGCGCGGGGCGGCGTCCGGGTGGCGCGAGAACATCATGTCCTGGGTGAGGTCACCCACCTCGTCCAGCGTCACGCCGGAATAGGGCAGGATGGTCGCATAGCCGGCATCGACCGCCATGTTCACGTCGAAGGGCGAGACGTGGCGCAGCGGCGAGAGGATGTGGAGAATCGGGGCGTAGTCCGCCATGTCGTTTCATTCCCGAGTGGAATCGGGCCTTGCGGCCTCTGTTGAGGAGATGAAGAGCGACGCGGGCGTTCCGCCAATCCGCCGCTAGCACTGCTCGACGCAGGCAAGCCACTCGATCCGTGCGCCGGCATTGCCGCCGCGCACGCAGTCGAAAGCCAGAGCGGACCGATGCCCGAAACGGGCGCGCGCCTCGCTCATGATCCGTTCGCCGTCTTCCGGACTGCCGATGATGGCGAATCCGGTGGGGCCCCAGGAACTTTGGCCGAGTCCGCGCAGTCCGCGGTTCTCCAGCCAGTCCATCACCTCGGCGACCGAACTGCTTGTATAGCGGCCACCCTGGGCATCCGCATAGTGCTCGCCCAGAAGTCGCTGCATTTCGCCGACCGCGGCGCTGAAGTAATCCACATCCCCTTCGGCCAGCGCCGGCAGCGCCACCATCACCGTGAGCCGCGCCATATGGCCGGCCAGCGTGTCGGCGAAGGGCGGCAGGCTGTCCATCGCCGAGGATTCGGCCGTGCCGCTAAGCCCTTGATGGTTCCTGTCATATACCAGCAGGATGCGCCAGTGCTCGGGGAAGGGCAGGCGCGAGAGGATCGGCGGCGGGGCGTTCGAGCCTGGCTTCTTGCCGCCGTCGAGGATCACACCGCCTTGGGTGAAGGCGCCGATGCCGATCGACGAGCGCGCCCCGCGACCCAACGCCGCGCCGATCTCGCGCGGCGTCAGCGTCAGGCCGCGCAGCAGGCACAGCCCGGTCGCCGCGGCGAGGCCGAGCTGGGTGCCCGAGCCGAGCCCGGAATGGGGCGGCAGCGCGGCTTCCACCGTCACCTCGACGGCGGGATCGAGATCGAAATGGCGCGCCGCCTTCTCCACCGCCGCCAGCGCCCGGTCGGCATCGGGGCCGGAGGCGGAAAGCCGCGCCGCGCGGCGCATGCGCAGCACCGTCGCCGGACGGTCGAGCGTGATGCCGAGGCTGCCGAAGCGGCGGCCCAGCGTGCCGGCGAGATCGATGAATCCCAGATGCAGGCGGCCCGGCGCGGCAATGCGCACCGCGCGGTCCTCCTCCTGCCTGTTCGCCGCTTTCAGATCGAGCGTCGTCTTGTTCACGGGCGTGTCCTCAGGCTTCATCGTAAGGCGCGGAAGGCGGCGAGGACAAGCACGGGCGAATCTCACCATGCGTGAACGGGGTTTGCCGCACCCCCCGTGACCGTGCTACCGAATCGGCCAGCGCAGCCCGCGACAGAATGGGCGCGCGGCCAGGAGGATGCCCGAAATGGCGGTGGATCCGAATACGATCGATCCCAAGAAAACCCTTGCCGACGAGGAGGTTGCCGCGCGCCTTGCCGCCGAGCTTCCGAAGTGGAAGCTGGTCGACGGTTGGATCCGGCGCACCTACCGCACTTCGAGCTGGAAGGGCACGCTGATGGTGATCAACACCGTCGGCCATCTCGCCGAGGCCGCCTGGCACCATCCCGACCTCACCGCCTCCTATGCCTGGGTCGAGGTGCGACTGATGTCGCATGACGCCAAGGGCATCACCGAGCGCGACCTGCAGCTTGCGAAGAAGATCGAGGACGTCGTCGGCTGGCAGCCCGGTATCGAGCCGGAAAGCGCGCTCGAAGGCACGCCCCGCAGCGATCTGCGCTTCGCCTACATCAAGTATGATTGAGACCATGGCCGAGGCTTCTCTCCGGACGATCGACGACGTGGTCTGCGGCTTCTGCGGGCTGGGCTGTGACGACCTCACGGTCGAGGTCGAGGGCCGCGAAGTGCGGGCCGCCGGCGCGGTCTGCCCCGAGGCGGCGCGGCTGCTGCGGCGCATGGACGTGCCCGATCGCGGGCCGAGCATCGCCGGTGCCCCGGTGAGTCTGGACGAGGCCACGCAAGCGGCGCGGCGCCTGCTCGGCGAGGCGCGCGCCCCGGTCTTTGCCGGGCTCGGCGTCGACATGGCGGGCGCGGGCGCGCTCGCCGACCTCGCCGTGCGGTTCGGCGGCGTGCTCGACCATTACGCCTCGGACGGCCTGTTCGCGAACTACGCTGCCGCCCAGCGCACCGGCTGGCTCTCCACCACGCTGGCTGAGGTGCGCAACCGCTGCGACCTGCTGCTGGTGCTCGGCGAGGACCCCTCGGCGACCTGGGGCCGGCTGTTCGAGCGCCTCTATCCTGAAGCGCCGCTGTTCGCCGGGGCGCCGCGCCGGGTGGTGTTCCTCGGCGGCGCGCCGGGCGAGAAGGCGCGCCGGCAGCTTGCCGGCGCCGAGGTCTCCCATCTCTCCGCTGACGACGTGGTGGCGGCGCTCGAGGCGCTCGGCGTGTTCGCCGCCGGCGGCCAGCCGCCCGGCACCAGCTTCGGCGGCGTGCCGGCGCAAGACATCAGCGCGCTCGCCGAGGCGCTGCGCGGGGCGCACTACGCGGTGGTGACGTGGAATGCGGGCGGCCTCGCACAGGGCGACCTCGTCGCCGAGTTCGCCACGAAGCTGGTCGATTCGATCAATCTGGTGACCCGTGCCGGCGTGTTCCCACTCGGCGGGCGCGACAACATCATCGGCGTGAACCAGCTGCTGCTGTGGCGGCTCGGCTACCCGCTGCGCACGGCGGTGCGCGGGCAGGCGAGCGCGCATGACGGGGCGCTCTACGCCACCGGGCAGGCGCTGGCCGATGCTGATCTTCTGGTGTGGACCTCGGCCTTCCGGCCCGAGCCGCCGCCCGCCTTTTCGGGCAAGGTGATCGCCCTTGCCCATCCCGATACTCAATTCGACAAGGAACCGGATGTCCTTATCCCGGTCGGCACCCCGGGCGTTGACCACGCCGGCACGGTGTTCCGGATGGATTCCATAGTGAGCATGCCGCTCGGCGCCCTGCGCGTCGCGACGCTTCCGAGCGTCGCCGAGGCTGCGCGAGGCCTGGCGGAGGGATGAATGAGACTGAGGCTGAAGGGCGGGCGCGTGCTCGACCCGGCCAATGGCGAGAACGGGGTCGCGACCGGAACGCGGCGCGACATTGAAATCCTCGACGGGCGCATCGTCGCCCCGACCGGCCTGCCGGCGAGCGCCGAGTACGACCTCGGCGGAGATGTCGTCATGGCCGGCGGCATCGACCTGCACAGCCACATCGCCGGCGGCAAGATGAACCTCGCCCGGCTCCTCATGCAGGAGGACCGGGCGGCCTATCCCGAAATGCCGGGGGATTTCTGCGGCTGCGGCGGCGGGCGGGCGGTGCCGACGGCGCATGCCACCGGCTGCCGCTACGCCCAGCTCGGCTACACCACGGTGTTCGAGCCGGCGATGCTCGGCGCGAATGCGCGCGGCGCCCATCTCGAGATGGCGGACATCCCCAATCTCGACACCGGGGCCTATCTGGTTCTGGGCAATGACGACTACTTCCTGCGCCTGCTCGCGGCCGGCGCCGGGCAGGAGCAGATCAACGCCTATGTCGGCTGGATGATCGAGGCGACGCAGGCCTTCGCGATCAAGATCGTCAATCCGGGCGGCATCAACGCGTTCAAGTTCAACGCCCGCAAGATGGACCTCGACGAGGCCAACCCGCATTACGGGTCGACGCCGCGCGACGTGCTGACCACGCTGATCCGCGCGGTGACCGAGCTCGGCCTGCCGCACCCGATCCACCTGCACGGCTGCAATCTCGGCGTGCCGGGCAATGACGAGACCACGCTCGCCACCATCCGCGCGGCGGAAGGGCGGCGGCTGCACCTCACCCATCTCCAGTTCCACTCCTACGGCACCGAGGGGGACCGCAGGTTCTCCTCCTCGGCGGCGCGGATCGCCGAGCTGGTGAACGCCAATCCGAACATCTCGGTCGATGTCGGGCAGGTGATGTTCGGCCAGACCGTCACCGCCTCGGCCGACTACATGTCGCAGTACCGCAACCGCGGCATCGCCACGCCGAAGAAGTCGATCGGCATGGACATCGAGCTCGACGCCGCCTGCGGCGTGGTGCCGTTCGAGTATCGCGACAAGTCCTTCGTCAACGCGCTGCAATGGGCGATCGGGCTGGAGCTGTTCCTGCTGGTGGAGGATCCGTGGCGGATCTTCCTCACCACCGACCACCCCAATGGCGGGCCGTTCACCACCTATCCGCACCTCATCCGGCTGCTGATGGACCGCGACTTCCGCAACGCCCAGCTCGCGACGCTGCACAAGGCGGCGCAGAAGCACACGCTGATCGGCGAGATCACCCGCGAATATTCGCTGGAGGAGATCGCCATCCTCACCCGTGCCGCGCCCGCGCGCATCCTCGGGCTGAAGGACAAGGGCCATCTCGGCCCGGGTGCGGTGGCGGACATCGCGGTGCATCGTGAGGATTCCGACCGCGAGGCGATGTTCTCGACCTCGCGCTTCGTGTTCAAGAACGGCCGGCTGATCGTCAGGGACGGCGAGGTGGTGGAGCTGGCGCAGGGCACCACCCATGTCGCCCGGCCCGAATTCGACCGCTCCATCGAGACCGACATCGGGCGCTGGTTCGACGAGGCGGTGGGGCTGAAGGCGAAGCATTTCCGCATTGCCGACGGCGAGCTGAGGGCGGGCGCCGGGCCAACCATCCTCAAATGCGAGGGGGTGGCGCCATGATCATCAACGGCGTCGAGATCCGCGACACCTTCGCGGAAGCCTTCCCGATGGTCGGCACCCGCCTCATCGTCACCGCCGACACGCCCGAATGGGCGCTCACCGCCGGGCGCACCACCACCGGCTTCGCCACCTCGGTCATCGGCTGCGGCTGCGAGGCGGGGATCGAGCGCACGCTGGCGCCGGAGGAGACGCCGGACGGGCGGCCGGGCGTGGCGCTGCTGATCTTCGCGATGGACTTCAAGCAGCTCAAGACCGTGGTGCCGCTGCGCCTCGGCCAGTGCGTGCTCACCTGCCCGACCACGGCCTGCTATGCGGGCATCGAGGACGGCAAGCGCGTGCCGCTGGCCAAGACCATCCGCTACTTCGCCGACGGGCACCAGATCTCCAAGAAGATCGGCGACAAGCGCTTCTGGCGCCTGCCGGTGATGGAGGGCGAGTTCGTCTGCGACGAGGACACCGGCTCGGTGGAGGGCGTGGGCGGCGGCAATTTCCTCATCCTCGCCCGCTCGCGCGGGCAGGCGCTGAAGGCCGCCGAGGCCGCCGTGGTCGAGATGGGCAAGGTCGAGGGCGTCATCCTGCCTTTTCCGGGCGGGGTGGTGCGCTCGGGCTCCAAGGTCGGCTCGAAATATAAGGGCCTGTTCGCCTCCACCAACGACGCCTACTGCCCGACGCTGCGCGGCACTGTGCCGAGCCAGCTTCCGGCCGAGGTCGGTTCGGTGATGGAGATCGTGATCGACGGCGTGAGCTTCGAAGCGGTGTCGGAGGCGACACGGGTCGGCATCGCCGCGGTCTGCGCGCTGGGCAGCGAAGGCGGCGTGGTGGCCATCGACGCCGGCAATTACGGCGGCAATCTCGGCCCGTTCCATTTCAAGCTGCGCGAGATCATGGCCGCTGACGCGGAAAACGGCGCGGGAGGCGCGGCATGAGCGGGGTGTCACTGAAGCCGCGCGCGCCCTTCGAGGCACGCGTCGACATGGCCGGCATCACGCCGGTCGTCACCTGTGCGCTGACCCTGCCGGAGCTGGAGCGCCTCGCCGTGCCCTTCGGTGCACGCAGCGTGCCGCTCGCCGAGCTGTTCTTCATCGAGGGCGCGCCGGAGGGCGTGCTGCTGATCGAGATCGGCGACGCGCGGCTCGACGGCGTCGGCGCCGGCATGGACAAGGGCGAGCTGATCGTCGACGGCCCGGTCGGCGCCTGGGCGGGGCGCGGCATGTCGGGCGGGGTGCTGCGCATCGCGGGCGACGCCGGCGACTTCCTCGGCGCCGAACTCTCCGGCGGCGAGATCAGCCTCGGCGGCAATGCCGGCGAGCGCGTCGGTACCGCCTCCTCCGGCGCCCGGCGCGGCATGTCGGGCGGCACGATCCGCATCGCCGGCTCGGTCGGCACCCGCGCGGCGGACCGCCAGCGCGGCGGGCTGATCGTGATCGACGGCGATGCCGGCGAGGGGCTGGCGACCGACATGATCGCCGGCACGGTGAGCGTCGCCGGCGCCATCGGCCCGCGTATGGGGCGCGGCATGCGGCGCGGCACCATCTTCGCCTCGGCGCTTCCCGACCTGCCGGCGGGCTTCGTCGACACCGGCGCGCACGAACTGGTGGCGGTACGGCTGATCGCCCGCCGCGTGCCCGAACTCGCCGGCGTGCTGGAGGGCTGGGAGAGCACGCGCCGCATCGTCGGCGACACGCTGATGGGCGGGCAGGGCGAGGTGCTGGTGCAGGCCTGAGCGGCCCGTTTTCGTGATTGGGGTCCCCGGGCCGGTCGGGTGTAAATTGCCCAGCCGGCGCCGGGCGTGCCGTTCGGCGCCGAACCACAGGAGGCGCCCATGGGCCGTATGTTCATCGACTGCCGTGAAGTGCCCAGCGACAGGAAGTGCTCCGTCGCCATTGCCGCCGACAATGAGCGCGAGCTGCTCGACGCCGTCGTCCAGCACGCGGTCGCGGTGCACGGCGCGAAGGACACGTCGGAATTTCGCGGCGAGCTGAAGAAGGCGATTCATCAGGGCACGCCGCCCATGCAGGTCCACCACGCCGCCTGACCGGCGGCGCGATGGCGCGAACCCTCGGCCGACGTCGGGCGACGTCGGCCGAGGCGCGCTCACAGCAGCGTGCCGTGCAGGATCACCAGCGCGACCGAGAAGTAGATCACCAGCCCGGTGACGTCGACGAAGGTGGCGACGAACGGGGCCGAGGCGCTCGCCGGGTCGAAGCCGAGCCGGCGCAGCACGAATGGCAGCATCGAGCCGATCAGCGAGCCGAAGGTCACGATCGCCACCAGCGCCGCCCCGACGGTCGCCGCCACCAGCGTCCAGTGCTCGCCATAGTCGTGCAGGTCCAGCATCTGCCACACGGTGATGCGGATCATGCCGAGCACGGCGAGGATGCTCCCGAGCACGAGGCCCGAGGGCAGCTCGCGCAGCGCGACGCGCCACCAGTCCCGCAGCCGGATTTCGCCCAGCGCCAGCGCGCGGATGATGAGCGAGGTCGCCTGCGAGCCGGAATTGCCGCCCGAGCTCATGATCAGAGGGATGAACAGGGTGAGCACGATGGCGCGCTCCAGCTCCGCCTCGAAATGCTGCATGGCGTTGGCGGTGAGCAACTCGCCGATGAACAGGATGGAGAGCCAGCCGGCGCGCTTCTTCAGCATGTCGAAGAAACTGATCTCCATATAGGGCTCGTCCAGCGCCTCCATGCCGCCGAACTTCTGCGCGTCCTCGGTGCCTTCCTCGATGATCGCGTCGATCATGTCGTCGACGGTGACGATGCCGAGCACATGCTCGTCCTTGTCGACCACCGGCACGGCGAGCAGGTCGTATTTGGAGATCAGCCGCGCCACCTCCTCGCGGTCCATCAGCGGGTCGGCGGTGATCGGGTCGTGGCCCGGCGCCACCGAGAGGATCGGCTGGCCCGGCTCGCCGGTGATGAGCCGGCGCAGCGTCACCGCCTTGAGCAGCCTGTGGCTTTCCGGGTCGAGCACGTAGATGGCGTAGATGGTCTCGCGCGTGCGCTCGATCTCGCGCAGATGGCGCAGCGTCTCGCCCACCGTCCAGGAGGATGGCACGGTGACGAACTCGGTCGTCATCAGGCTGCCGGCGGTGTCCTCGGGCCAGGCCAGCAGGCGGTCGAGCTCGGCCTGGGTGGCGGGAGGCAGCCGCGCGAACAGATGCGAGCGCGCCGGCTCCTCCATCCAGCGGAACAGGTCGGCGGCGCGGTCGGCCGACATTTCGGCGATGAGATGCACCGCCTCCTCGACCGGCAGCGCCTCGATCAGGTCGCCGGAGAGATCGAAATCGGGCAGGTCGAGGATCTCGATCTGCTTGTCGCGCGGCAGGCTGGCGAGGACGGCGGAAGCGGTCTCCGGCTCCTCCTCGTCGAGTGCGGCGGCGATGTCGGCGGGGTGTTCCTCGGCGAGCTCGGCGGCAATGGAGGCCGCGCGGGCGCTCGCCAGCTCGTCGTCGCGGAAATCCTCGCGACGGGGATCCTCGTGACGGTCGCCGCCCGTGTTCCGGATGTCTTCCATTTCGGCTCTCTTTCCGACGTCCGGCCGTCGGGTGGCGGGAGCGGAGAGCCGAAATCCCAGCGGGTCGACTTGTAGGTCAGCCCCGAATTCGGCTCACGGCGCCGGCCGCCGATGGCCGGACAATCGACTTGGACTGTCGCTGGGCATGGGTAAGGGGTTCCGATTGCGCCGCCGTGACGAGCGGCGGGGCGGAGATGGACCCGGCGCACGGGGAAGTCAAGCGGCGCGGAAGGCGGCCTTCCGCGCCCGGCCTCAGCCCCTTGCGGTGCCGCTATGCGCCTTCAGCCGCGCGCGCAGATCGGCGAGCCGCGCCGGGTCGAGCCGGCCGGTGCGCCCGCCCTCGCACAGCGCGCCGCGGAAGCCGAGATAGTCCGGCCCGGCCGCCGTCAGCACGCCGATATCCTCGGCGATGAGCGAGCCGGCGAGGCCGGTCATCAGCCCGTGCCGGCGCGCCTCGGCGATGAACTGGCCGAGGGTGAGCGCGTCGAGATGGTCGGTCAGCCGGCCCGACGCCTTGTCGGCGGTGTCGATCATCACCCCGGTGAAGCCGGCGCGGCTCAGCGCCGCGAGCGTGCCGAAATCGGGCTCCTGGTCGGCGAACAGCACCCCGATCACCCAGCACCGCCCGGCCAGCGGGGCCAGCGCCTCGATGCATTCATTGGTGTGCTTGGAGGCGAACAGGCCGACCTTGACGATCGGCACGCCGGTGCCGGCCACCCGCTCGGCGGCGGCGCGCAGCAGCGCCGGCACCATGGGCTGGTCGCCGGCGGTCGCGCTCAGCATCGGGCGGCGGGCGCCCGGCGCCTGCTGCTCGTCCCACGCGTTCCACAGCATCACCGCCGCGGTCAGCGCCTCGCTGCTCCACGCGCCGAGCGCGCCGAAGGCGGGCTGCTTCAGGTCGACGATGTCGGCACCGCCCACGCGCGCAAGCTCCATCTCGTGGAGGTCGGCGACGCTCGCCAGCAGGCCGGGGGAGGAGGCGCCGGTCATGAGGCACGCTTGCGGCGGAAGTCGTCGACCGCCTCGACCATCCAGCTCCAGGCTTCCAGCTCGTCCGGGCCGGCGGTCTTCTCGACCGCAATGGCGAGATAGGCCATCTCCTGGTCGATCTTCTCGTCGGTCAGGATGTTCATCCGGCTGACCAGCACCGCCGCCTCCAGCACCGCCGCCTTGGCGCGGTTCATCCCCTCGAAGCGGGTATGGCCCTCCGAATGGTAGGTCTTGCAGAAGAATTTCGGCCGCTGCGGGTCGTCCTCCATGGTCTCGACCGTGATCTCGTCATGGGAGAGCGCGTCGGCGAGGCGCGGGCAGTCGATATAGGTCGCCTTCTTCACGTCCACCGACATGCGCCGGCCGACCACGCAGCCGGCGAAGATGCGCACGTCGTCGGTGAAGTTGACGACGCCGATGCGCGTGGTGGCGAGGTTGGTCAGCGTGCGCGAGGGCCGGAAGGGCTGCAGCAGGTAGCCGCCCTCGATCACCGTCGCGCCCATCGGGGCAATGTGCGGTTCGCCGTCGAGCGAGCGGGTGGTGACGATGGTTTCGCGGATCATGGCCGTCAGGTCTCTTCCTCGCCCGGTCGCGGGACGTTTTCCCCCGCCGGTCCTTGCGGTTTGCGGGCCGTCGCTCCGGCCGCTTTCGCGGATGTCGCCGCGAGCGTCGTGCCGGCCTGCTTGAATGTCAAACGGTGCGCCTCCTCGGGACTGCCGGCGATCTCGCCGGCGACGCCCCAGGCAAGGCCCTCGTCCTGCGCATAGCGCTTGCCGAGCTTGTAGGCGATCTCCGCCCGCGCCGTCTCGACGCCGAGATAGAAGGCGTGGGCGCCGTCCTCCTCGACCTTGAGATGCGGGAACAGCGTGAACGGGTCGTCCGCGACATGGTGCCCGTCGCGATTGTAGATGTGGACCCCGTCCTCGGCGACGTCGATGCGGAAATTGCGGTCGCGCACCTCGCCCGCCAGCCGGGCGATCTCCTGCGGGCTGGCGGCATAGGGCCGGCGGTCGCGCAGCGCCATCAGCCCGCCGCCGAAGCCCTGCGGCAACGCGCCGGCCTCGCGGGCGGCGAAGAACTCGCGCCGTGCGCGGTCGAACTCGCGTACCGCCGTGCGGCAGTGCGGGCTCACCTGCACCGCCAGCACGGCGGTGATGTGAAGCTCGGAGATCATCCCCATCAGCAGCGCGTTGATGCCGGTGGTGTCCGCGTCGGTGAGCTCGGTGACGTTGCCGATGCCCATGAGGATCGGAATGTCGGGGCAGCGCCGTCTCAGCTCGGCATAGCGCACGATCGAGGCGGTGAAGCCGTAATGGATCGGGTCGAGGATCGGGTCGGCATAGAAGGCCTGCCCCCGCGCCCGGCATGTCTCGACCGCACGAATGAGCGAGTCGAGGTCGCCCTGGGTCGCCGGCACCAGCACAGGCACCGCCGGGCCTTCCGCGGCGACGTGAAGATTGGTCTCGTTGAGGCTGAGCAAATAGTCGGCCCCGGCGCGGGTGGCACGCGACAGCTCGGATAGGTCGAACGAATCGACGCTGACCTTCAGCCCTTCCGAATGCATCGCCGCGATCGCCTCTTCCAGATGCGGGAAGCGTGTGTCGGGCATGCAGCCGAGGTCGATCACGTCCGCGCCCTCGCCCTTGAGGATGCGCGCGCGGGCGAGGATAGCATCGGTGTCCAGCGCCGTCGCGTCGACGATCTCGGCGAAGATGGTGACGTCGTGCCGCGACAGGTCGACGCCGCGGTGCTTCTGGCCGAAATAGTCGGGAATGTCCGCCATCTCGTCCGGCCCGCGGGCGAAGGGCACGCCGAAGAAGCGCTCCAGCCGGTCGAGATCGCCGCGGAACCGGCCCGGCATCAGCACCCGGTCGGTGCCCTCGGGCAGCTTGAGCCGGCGCTCGACGATCTCGGCCGTCATCAGCGCCGCGACCTTGACCCCGACATTGACCACTACCGGCTCCAGCTCGACGTCGCCGATCTCGGCGGCGATCCGGCTGAGCCGCGGCTCGGCCAGCGAGCCGGTGACGAGGGCGACCTTCTCGGGGCGGCGCAGCGGGGAGGGCGGGTCCGCGTCAGCCATCGACGGCCGCGCCCTTCTCCGCCACCAGCCGGGCGCGGGCGGCGATGGCGTCCTCCAGCTCGCGAATGGATTCGACCACCGTCGTGTCGTCGAACTCCTTGAGCTTGGCGGTGTTCTCGAGGTCGATCCGGCGCGGATAGACCGGATAGGGCCCCTTCGGCGCCATGGTGATCATCTCCGGGGCGGTGTCGCAGGCGAAGACGATGGCGTGCACGCGGCACTTGCCGGCCTGGGCGAAGCAGTTCGTCACCAGCGTGTCGGAGATGCCGAACACGCATTTCGCCACCGTGTTGGAAGAGGCGGGCGAGACCACCAGCGTGTGGTAGAGGCCTTCGTAGAAACGCCCCACCGGCGCCGAGCTGGCGGTCGTCTCCTTGAAGATGCGGGTGTCCGGCGGCAGGTCCTGCTTGTACATGCGCAGCACCTCGTCGGCGGCCTTCGACACGAACAGGTCGACCGCGCCGAGCTGCTTGATGAGGGCGATCGACTCGGTGAAGAAATGCCCCGATCCGGTCAGCGCCCAGGCCCAGCGCGGATAGGTGCCCTTGTTCCCGCTCATGCCGCGAGGCTCCCGTCGGTGAAATGGCCGAGCGCGGCCTCGAGGCTCATCACCTCGACCGGCCCGGCGATGGACCCGGCATAATCGGGAAACAGCGGGTCGACCAGCCCGCCGGCGGCCCAGTCGCGCGGTCCCGAGCCGGGTGCGGCGGGGGCGGACTTCACCAGCGTCAGCCGGCCGGCCCCGATCGACCCGGCGAGCCAGGCGGCGAGGCTGTCCGAGGTCAGCGCCCAGCTCTCGGGCAGCTCCAGCGCGGCGAGCGCCATCCGTGCCGGCAGCCAGATGGCGGGGCGGGCCCCCTCACTGGCGCGGGCGATGGCATCGGCGCTGTCGACCGGGACGAGGCCGGGGGCGAGGTCGGCGAAGGCGAGGGCGGTCTGCTCCATGGCGAGGATCGCCATGCGGTGGCAGGCTGCGTCGGACAGGCCGAGCCGGGGCTGGGCCTCGCGCACCGCGTCGGCGAAGGGCCCGCCGCCCGTCACCAGCAGCACGGGCGTGCGGGCGCGCGCGAGCGCCTGGAGCAGCCGGGATAGCGCCGGCGCGCCGATCAGGCTGCCGCCGAGCTTGACCACATGCGGGCGCGGGGCCGGGGCGGCGAGGGGATCTGCTGGCATCGATGCGTCCTCAACGGGTGCCCGCCGGGGCCGGCACCGAGGCCGCAACCTAGCGCAGCCATCCGCCCGATCAATCGGGCCGATTGCCGCCAAAAAAAGACCCGAAGCGGGGCTTCGGGTCTGGAAAAGGTAGACGGTCATTCAGACGGTGCTTCCGTCCGGCATTCCACCTAGGAGCATGAGCGCAGTTTCGGGGATTGTCGAGGGCTGAATCGCCCGATCACGCTGGCGTTATGGCGCCGGCTTCATCAAAGCGTGTAGCGCGATACCGCTGGTGGTGGCGACGTTGAGGGAATCGAAATCGCCTCTCATCGCGATGCGCACCGTGCGCGTGCGGGCCATGATGTCGGGCGCGAGCCCCGGCCCTTCCGCGCCCAGCAGCAGCGCCGCGCGGCGCGGGCGGGCGAGGGCGGACAGCTCGCTCGCGCCGGCCGGGCTCAGCGCCAGAAGCTCGAAACCCTGTGCCGCCAGCAGGTCGATAAGCTCGTGCGCCATGCCCTCGCGGGCGAAGGGCACGATCAGGCTGCCGCCGACCGAGACGCGGATCGCCTTGCGGTAGAGCGGATCGCAGGAGGCGAAGTCGAACAGCGCCGCATCCGCGCCGAAGGCGGCGGCGTTGCGCATGATGCCGCCGACATTGTCATGGTTGGTGATGCCGAGCGGGACCACCACCAGCGCCTCCTCCGGCAGGCGCGCCAGAAGCTCCGCCGCATTCGGCTCCGCACCACGCAGCCCGACGCCGAGCAGGCCGCGATGGATGTGGAAGCCGGTGATGCCGTCGAGGATCGCCTGGCTGGCGGTGTAGATAGGCACGCCTTCGGGCGCCTGCGCCAGCAGCGGCGCCAGCGCCTGTGCCCGGCTTTCCGCGATCAGCAGCGATTCCAGCGCGAAGCGGTTGCGCGGGGAGAGCGCCACGTCGAGCACGGTGCGCCCTTCGAGGATGAAGCGCCCGCCGCGCCCGACGAGGTCGCGTTCCTTGATGACGCGATAGGCGTCGATGCGGGGGTCGTCCGGCGAGGCGAGGGGGATGAGGCGGTTCACCCGCCCAGTTCCTCGCGCAGCATCTCCAGCTCCAGCCACTGCTCCTCGGCCTTCGACAGCTCGCCCTGCGCCTTCTCCAGCGCGGCGGAGGTCTTGGCGAAGCCGGCCGGGTCCTTGGTGTAGAGGTCCGGCGCCTGCATCTTCTCGGCGAGCCTGGCGATATCCGCCTCCAGCTTCGCGATCTGTTTCGGAAGCTGCTCCAGCGCGTGCTTCTCCTTGAAGGAGAGCTTGCGTTTGCCGGCCGCCTTTCCGGCCGCCGGCGGGGCGCTCCCCTTCGCCGGAGCGGTCTGGCGGGCGCCATTCTCCCGCGCTTCGACGCCGCGCCCGCGCTGGGCCACCATGTCGGAATAGCCGCCGGCATAGACGTTCCAGTTGCCATCGCCCTCATAGGCGATGGTGGCGGTCACGGTACGGTCGAGGAAGTCGCGATCGTGGCTGACCAGCAGGACGGTGCCGGCATAGTCGTCGATCATCTCTTCCAGGAGGTCGAGGGTCTCGAGGTCGAGGTCGTTGGTCGGCTCGTCGAGCACCATCAGGTTCGAGGCCTGCGCCAGCGCGCAGGCCAGCAGCAGCCGCCCGCGCTCGCCGCCCGACAGCGAGGAGACCGGCGTGCCGGCCTGCTCGGGCGCGAACAGGAAGTCCTTCATGTAGCCGATGACATGGCGCGGATTGCCGCCGATGAACACCTGGTCGCCGCGCCCCTCGGTCAGCGTGTCGCGCACCGAGCGGTTCGGGTCGAGGCTGGCGCGGCGCTGGTCGAGCGTTGCCATCTCGATATTGGTGCCGAGTTTCAACGTGCCGGAATCGGGCGCGAGCTGGCCGGTCAGCATGCGGATCAGCGTCGTCTTGCCGGCCCCGTTCGGCCCCACCACGCCGATCCGGTCGCCGCGCTGGATGCGGATCGAGAGGTCGCGCACGATCGGCCGGCCCTCATAGGCCTTGGCGATGTTCTCGGCCTCGATCACCGTCTTGCCGGAGACCTCCGCCTCGGTGGTGGCGAGGGTGACGGTGCCGAGCGCGCGCCGGTGCTCGCGCAGTTCCTTGCGCAGGTCGGCGAGCTGGCCGACGCGGCGCATGTTGCGCTTGCGCCGCGCGGTCACGCCGTAGCGCATCCAGTGCTCTTCGGCGACGATCTTGCGGGCGAGCTTCTGCTGGTCGCGTTCTTCCTCTTCCAGCACCTGGTCGCGCCATTCCTCGAAGAACCTGAAACCGCGCTCCATGCGCCGCGTCGTGCCGCGGTCGAGCCAGACCGTGGCGCGGGTGAGGTCCTCGAGGAAGCGCCGGTCGTGGCTGATCAGCACGAGGGCCGAACGGGAGGAGGCGATCTCCCCCTCCAGCCACTCGATGGCCGGCAGGTCGAGATGGTTGGTCGGCTCGTCCAGCAGCAGGATGTCGGGCTCGGGCGCCAGCACGCGGGCGAGCGCGGCGCGGCGGGCCTCGCCGCCCGACAGGCTCGCCGGGTCTTCCTCGCCGGTGAGGCCGAGCTGCTCCAGCAGGTAGCGGGCGCGGTAGTCCTGATCGCCCGGCCCCATGCCGGCCTCGACATAGGCGAGCACGTCGGGAAAGCCGGAAAGGTCCGGCTCCTGCGGCAGGTAGCGCACCGTGGCGCCAGGCTGCACGAAGCGCGTGCCGCCGTCGGCCTCGACGAGGCCGGCTGCGATCTTGAGCAGGGTCGACTTGCCCGAGCCGTTGCGGCCGACGAGGCCGACGCGCTCGCCGGGAGAGACGGACAGCTCCGCACCTTCGAGCAGCGGCGTGCCGCCGAAGGTGAGCCGCGTGTCCTGAAGCAGAAGAAGAGGGGGCGCCATGGCGCTCCGATAGGGGCAAAGCGGACCGCGGGCAAGAGGGAGAGCAGCAGGGAGAGCAGCAGGGCGGCGAAACAGGGGACAGAACGGCCGGGCCTCGCGCCGGGTTGCGGCCGCGCCTTCCCGGACGGTCCTGACTCGCGGGCGAAGCGGACTTATGGTGCTTCACGCCGCATGCCGGCCCCGCCCCGATGCCCGCTCCAGCCGCCTGTCGCACGAGAGTTCAATGTCCGTCACCTCGCCCGTCCGCGCCGACCTCTCCCTCTTGCTCGCCGCCATCACCCAGCGCCTCGGCGCGGCTCATGTGCTGACCGACCCCGCCGACATGGCGCCCTATCTGCGCGAGGAGCGCGGGCTCTATCAGGGGCGCACGGCCGCCGTGATCCGGCCGGGAACCACCGAGGAGGTCGCCTTCGTGGTCGCCGCCTGCGCGGAGGCCGGGGTGCCGATCGTCCCGCAGGGCGGCAATACAGGCCTCGTCGGCGGGCAGACCCCGTTCGGCGAGCTGCTGCTGTCGCTGACCCGCCTCGATCGCATCCGCAACGTCGACCCGGTGGACATGACGATGACGGTGGAGGCCGGCGTCATCCTCGACACCGTGCACCACGCGGCGGAGGATGCGGGCTGCCTGTTCCCGCTGCATATCGCCTCGCAGGGCTCGTGCCGCATCGGCGGCAACCTTTCCACCAATGCCGGCGGCACGGCGGTGCTGCGCTACGGCAACGCCCGCGAGCTGGTGCTCGGGCTCGAGGTGGTGCTGGCCGACGGGCGGGTGTGGAACGGGCTCAAGCGGCTGCGCAAGAACAATGCCGGCTACGACCTGAAGCAGCTCTTCCTCGGCACCGAGGGCACGCTCGGCATCATCACCGCCGCGGTGCTGAAGCTGTTCCCGCAGCCCGCGCAGCGCTCCACCGCCTTCCTCGCCGTGCCCGGTCCGGGGGCGGCGCTGGCGCTGCTGAAGCGGCTGCGGGGCGAGGCGGGCGACGCGCTCACCACCTTCGAGCTGATGGCCGCCTTCGGCGTCGAGACGGTGCTGAAGCACATGCCCGGCACGGTGCGCCCGCTCGCCGAGCGCTACGACTGGTACGTGCTCGCCGAGTTCTCCGCGCCGACGCGGGCCTTCGATCTCGCGGCGCTGATGGAAGAGGGGCTGGGCGAGGCGATGGAGGCGGGCGAGGTGCTGGACGCGGTGATCGCCGCCAGCGAGGCGCAGGCCGACGCGCTGTGGCGGCTGCGCGAGGACATGTCGGAGGCGCAGAAGCACGAGGGCGGCTCGATCAAGCACGACGTCTCGGTGCCGGTCTCCCGCGTGCCGGAATTCCTGGAGCGCGCGCTCGCCGCGGTGACGGCGGCGCTGCCGGGGCTGCGGCCATGCCCGTTCGGCCATGTCGGCGACGGCAACATCCACTTCAACCTGAGCCAGCCCGAGGGCATGGAGAAGGCCGCCTTCATCGACATGTGGGAGACCTTCAACCGCATCGTGCACGACATCGTGACCGAGATGGACGGCTCCATCGCGGCCGAGCACGGCATCGGCCGGTTGAAGGCGCACGAGCTCGTCCACTACGGCGATCCGGTCGCCCTCGACCTGATGCGCAGGCTCAAGCAGGCGCTGGACCCGGCGGGCCTGCTCAACCCGGGCAAGGTGATCGAGGAATGACGGGTAATATTCGTTAGTCTGGAACGATGATAAACTGGAATTCTTCTTCGTATTCCTTATTTTGAAGAATTCTACATTGAGCTGATCGAGCTTTTTCATATTGTCGGCAGCGTACTTGCGGGTTTATGGAAGCCGGTAACTGACGAGACCGGCGGCCCGATACGTGTATGCGCACCCTGCGTTGCGGGACGGGCGGCCAGAACTTCGGGTCACCGCCATGCCGACACTTCGCCGAGCCTTCCCGCATCCGATGCGCCGCCGCGCGCTGGCCACGGCCCTGATCTGCGGCCTGCTGGCGCCGGCCGTGGCGGGGCCGGCGCTCGCTCAGCAGACGGCGCCCGCGCCCGCCCAGACGCCGGCGCCTGCCCAAAATTCGGCGCCGGCCATCTCGCAGGCCCCCGCACAGCCGGCCGAAACGCCGGCGGCTCCGGCCACTTCGACCACGGCACCCACCCCCGCACCGGCCACCACCGTTCCGGCCAACGCCTCGCTGTCCGGCGGCACGACCGCCCCGCCGGCCGATGACGGGCTGGTGCCGCCGATGCCCTCCGCCGACGGCGCGGCGGGCGTCGCCGGTCCGGCCGGGAGCGAGGACGCGGGCGCGGCCGAAGTGCCGCCCGGCACCGAAGACGGCGCGCTGCCGCTCCCCGACGAGGACACCTCCGTCTCCGCCCAGCTTCCGCACGACCTGTCGCCCTGGGGCATGTTCATGGCGGCGGACTGGATCGTGAAGGCGGTGATGATCGGCCTCGCCTTCGCCTCGGTCGTGACCTGGACCGTCTGGCTGGTGAAGTCGCTGGAGCTCGCCTTCGCCCAGCGCCGGCTGCGGCGTGCGCTGCGCGGCTTCCTCGCTTCGGCCTCGCTCGACGAGGCGCGTCGCGTCTCCCCGGCCGGGCCCGCCGGCGCGATGCTGCGCGCGACCGATCTCGAGATTATGCGCTCGGGCGACCTGCCCGCCGACGGCATCAAGGAGCGCGTGTCGATCTCGCTCCACCGCATCGAGGTCGGCGCCGGGCGCGCCATCACCCGCGGCACCGGCCTGCTCGCCACCATCGGCGCGACGGCGCCCTTCGTCGGCCTGTTCGGCACGGTGTGGGGCATCATGAATGCCTTCATCGGCATCTCGAAGGCGCAGACCACCAATCTCGCCGTGGTCGCGCCCGGCATCGCCGAGGCGCTGCTCGCGACCGCCATCGGCCTCGTCGCGGCGATCCCGGCGGTGGTGATCTACAATCACTTCACCCGCCACGTCTCCGGCTACCGGGTGCTGATGGGCGACGCCGGCGCCGAGGTGCTGCGCCTGCTCTCGCGCGACCTCGACCGGCGCGACGTCGCCGCCCGCACCGCGCACGCCCCGGCGCGGCTGCGCGCGGCCGCGGAGTGAGGCGCCATGGCGGCCAAGCTCCAGAGCAGCGACAGCGACGATCTGGTCGAGAACCACGAGATCAACGTCACCCCGTTCATCGACGTGATGCTGGTGCTGCTCATCATCTTCATGGTGGCGGCGCCGCTCTCGACCGTCGACGTCAAGGTCGACCTGCCGGCCTCCAACGCTGTCCCGCAGCAGCGCCCCGACAAGCCGCTCTACCTCACCGTGAAGGGCGACCTCAGCCTTGCGCTCGGCAATGACGACGTGGCGCGTCCCGCGCTTGGGGCCGAGCTCGCGCGCGCCACCGACGGCAACAAGGACACCCGCATCTTCCTGCGCGCGGACAAGGCGGTCGCCTATGGCGACCTGATGCAGGTGATGAACCTGCTGCGCGCGGCCGGCTACCTCAAGATCGCGCTGGTCGGCCTCGAGACCGTCGGCGGTCCCGCCGCGCCGTCCGATGCCGGTGCCGCTCCCGCCGGCTCCCCGTCCCCCGCTGCGCCCGCTCCGTCCGCGGGGGCGCCGGCGCAATGAGCCTGCTGCTGCTCAAGGGCGGCCCGCGCCATCGCCTGCGCGAGGCGGCCGGCTGGCTGGCGTGCGGCTGCGTCGTCCTCGCCGTGCATGGCGGCGCGCTCGGCTATCTGCTGTCGAAGCCGCCGGTCGCCGCCGCCGACGCACCGGCCGCGATCATGATCGAGCTTGCCGAGATGCCGGTCTCGCCCGAGGCGGAGCCGACCGAGACCGCGCCGGGCCCGCCCATGGTGGAGGCGCCCAAGGAGGTGGAGGAGGAGGTCAAGCCCGACCCGCTCGCCGAGGTCGAGGACACGCCGCCGCCCGAGCCGGAGCCCGAGATCGAACAGGAGCCGGTGCCGGAGGTCGACGAATCGCCCACGCCCGACATCGAGGTGCCGCTGCCGCCGCCTCCGCCGCTGGCTCAGGAACTGACCCCGCCGGAGAAGCCGGTCGAGAAGCCCAAGGAGCGGCCGAAGGAGAAGCCCAAGCCGCGCAAGAAGAACAAGAAGCCGCCCGCGCCGCGCACCGCCGCCGCGCCCGCGCTCGACGCCGCGCGCTCGGACCGGGTCGCCGCGCCGACGCAGGGTGCCAGCTCGTCGAACAGCCGGGCGGCGGCGAACTGGCGCTCGCGGCTGATGGCCCATCTCAACCGCCACAAGCGCTTCCCTGCCGGCGAGAACGGGCGCGGCAAGTCGCGGGTGGCCTTCACCATCGACCGCTCCGGGCGGGTGGTGGCGGCGCGCCTCGTCGGCAGCTCGGGCAATCCGCGCTTCGATCAGGAAGCGGTGGCGATGATCCGTCGTTCCTCGCCCGTGCCCGCGCCGCCGGACGATGTGGGCGGGCGCACCATCTCCTTCACCGTGCCGGTGGACTTCACCCGGCGCTGAGGCGGCGGGCGGGTGCAATCTCGCCGGCCGGCGCGTCGTCGGGCTTCCAGTCGAGCCCGGCGCCGGAGACGATGTCGCCCAGCGCCTCCAGCCCCACCTCGCGTACGATCTCGGCGATGTGCTGGAACGAGGCCGACAGCGGATTGGTCTTGCGCCAGACCATGCCGATGGTGCGCGTGGGCCGCGGCTGCGGCAGGCGGGCGACCGAGACGGCGGAGGAGCGGGTCTCGATCGGCAGCGCCATCTGCGGGATCAGCGTGACGCCGATGCCGGCGCCGACCATCTGCACCAGCGTGGTGAGCGAGCTTCCCTCCATCAGGTCGCGCGGCAGGCTCGACGACATGCGGCAGAAGGAGAGCGCCTGCTCACGGAAGCAGTGCCCTTCCTCGAGCAGCAGCAGGCGCATCTCGCGCAGGATCTCCGGGTTGGGCACCGGCCTTCCCGCGTCCTCGCGGGGCCGCACCAGGATGAATTCCTCGTCGAACAGCGGGTATTCGGCCAGCGCCGGCTCGGAGACCGGCAGCGCCACCAGCGCCGCGTCGAGCCGCCCCTCAAGCAGGTCCTCGACCAGCCGCTGCGTCACCGCCTCGCGCGGGCGCAGGTCGAGCTCGGGATGGCGGTCGGTGAGGCGCTTCATCACGGTCGGCAGCAGGTAGGGCGCGACGGTCGGGATCACCCCGATCCGCAGCCTTCCCGCCAGCGGGCTGTGCGAGGCGCGCGCGAGGTCGTCGAGCTCGTCCACCGCCCGCAGGATCTCGCGCGCCCGCGCGGCGAAGGATTCGCCGAGCCCCGTGAGGCGGATCTGGCGCGGCCCGCGCTCCACCAGCGGCGCGCCGAGGATCTCCTCCAGCTCCTTGATCTGCAGCGACAGGGCCGGCTGCGAGATCGCGCAGGCCACGGCCGCGCGGCCGAAATGGCCATGCTGGGCCAGCGCCTCGAAATAGCGCAGATGCTTCATGGAGATATCGCCCATAAGCTGAGCATATCGCTATGATTAGAAAATGCAAATTTTCATTATTATAGACTTGCGCTAGAAGCGCTCCAGCCAGCGAAGCCAGGATGGGAGAGCGCAATGGATGACATGACGAAGAGTGCGGCCGGCAAATGCCCGGTAATGCACGGAGCGAACACGGCCTCCGGCATGTCCAATATGGATTGGTGGCCGAACGCGCTGAACCTCGACATTCTTCATCAGCAGGACAGCAAGACCAACCCGATGGGGAAGGACTTCAACTACCGCGACGAGGTCAAGACCCTCGATTTCGCGGCGCTGAAGAACGACATGCACGCCCTCATGACCGAGAGCCAGACGTGGTGGCCGGCGGACTGGGGGCACTATGGCGGCCTGATGATCCGCCTTTCCTGGCACGCCGCCGGCTCCTACCGCACCGCCGACGGGCGTGGTGGCGGCGGCACCGGCAACCAGCGCTTCGCCCCGCTGAACTCCTGGCCCGACAATGTGAGCCTCGACAAGGCCCGCCGCCTGCTGTGGCCGATCAAGAAGAAGTACGGCAACAAGGTGAGCTGGGCCGACCTGATCGTGCTGGCCGGCACCATCGCCTATGAATCCATGGGCCTGAAGACCTTCGGCTTCGGCTTCGGCCGCGCCGACATCTGGCACCCCGAGAAGGACACCTACTGGGGCGCCGAGAAGGAATGGCTGGCGCCGAGCGACGAGCGCTACGGCAATGTCGACGACCCCTCGACCATGGAGAACCCGCTCGCCGCGGTGCAGATGGGCCTGATCTACGTGAACCCCGAGGGGGTGAACGGTAAGCCCGACCCGATGAAGACCGCCGCCCAGGTGCGCGAGACCTTCTCGCGCATGGCGATGAACGACGAGGAGACCGCGGCGCTCACCTGCGGCGGCCACACCGTCGGCAAGACCCACGGCAATGGCGACGCGACCCTGCTCGGGGCGGACCCGGAAGCCGGCGCCGTCGAGGCGCAGGGCCTCGGCTGGGCCAACCCGAACCAGAACGGCCTCGCCAGCCGCGCCGTCACCTCGGGCCTGGAAGGCGCGTGGACCACGCATCCGACCAAGTTCGACATGGGCTTCTTCGACATGCTGTTCGGCCATGAGTGGGAGCTGCGCAAGAGCCCCGCGGGCGCCTGGCAGTGGGAGCCGGTCGACATCAAGGAAGAGGATCGGCCGGTCGACGCGAGCGACCCGTCGGTCCGCCACAACCCGATGATGACCGACGCCGACATGGCGATGAAGGTCGACCCGATCTACAACGCGATCTGCCAGAAGTTCATGGCCGATCCGGCGTATTTCCAGGACACCTTCGCTCGCGCCTGGTTCAAGCTGACCCATCGCGACATGGGCCCGAAGGTCCGCTACATCGGCCCGGACGTGCCCGCCGAGGACCTGATCTGGCAGGACCCGGTGCCGGCCGGCGCGACCGGCTACGACGTCGCGGCGGTGAAGGCCAAGATCGCCGCCAGCGGGCTTTCCATCGGCGAGATGGTCGCGACCGCCTGGGACAGCGCCCGCACCTATCGCGGCTCGGACATGCGCGGCGGGGCCAATGGCGCGCGCCTGCGCCTCGCGCCGCAGAAGGACTGGGAGGGCAACGAGCCCGACCGCCTCGCCAAGGTGCTTGGCGTGCTGGAGACGATCGCGGCCGAGAGCGGCGCCAGCGTCGCCGACGTGATCGTGCTGGCGGGCAATGTCGGCGTCGAGCAGGCGGCCAAGGCCGCGGGCTTCGAGGTCGCCGTGCCCTTCGCCCCGGGCCGGGGCGACGCGAGCGACGAGCAGACGGACATTGAGTCCTTCGCCGTGCTCGAGCCGGTGCATGACGGCTACCGGAACTGGCTGAAGAAGGACTACATCGTCAGTGCCGAGGAGCTGATGCTCGACCGCACCCAGCTCATGGGCCTCACCGCCAACGAGATGACGGTGCTGGTCGGCGGCATGCGTGTGCTCGGCGCCAACCATGGCGGCACCCGGCACGGCGTCTTCACCGACCGTGAGGGCGCGCTGACGACGGACTTCTTCGTCAACCTGACCGACATGGCCAACACGTGGAACCCGGTCGGCAACGGCCTCTACGAGATCCGCGACCGCGCCAGCGGCACGACGAAGTGGACCGCGACGCGGATGGACCTCGTCTTCGGCTCCAACTCGATCCTGCGCGCCTATGCGGAGGTCTATGCCCAGGACGACAACAAGGAGAAGTTCGTGAAGGACTTCATCGCCGCCTGGACCAAGATGATGAACGCGGACCGCTTCGACCTCGCGGCGTGAGCGCGCGCCGGCCTTTCCGCCCTCGGGAAGGCCGGCCATCGTGAAAGACCGGCGCCCGGAAGAGCCCGCCCGATGGCGGCGCCTCTTCCGGGCGCTTTTCGTTCGCTATTGCGCCGCCCAGCAGGCGACGAGCTGCCCGCCCTTGCGTTCCAGCGGGGGCATCTCTACCCGGCAGCGGTCCATCACCAGCGGGCAGCGCGGGTTGAAGGGGCAGCCGGCCGGCGGGTTGAAGGGGGAGGGCAGCTCGCCCTCCAGCACGATGCGCTCGCGCCGCGATTCCGGGTCGGCGACCGGCGTCGCCGAGAGCAGCGCGCGCGTATAGGGATGCTTGGGCGCGTCGAAGATGGCGTCGCGCGGGCCGTGCTCGACCCCGCGGCCGAGATACATCACCAGCACCTCGTCGGCCATGTGCCGCACCACGCCGAGATCGTGCGAGACGAACACATAGGCGACGCCGAGGCTTTCCTGCAGCTCCACCAGCAGGTTGAGCACCTGCGCGCGCACCGAGACGTCGAGCGCGGAGACCGGCTCGTCCAGTACCAGGATCTTCGGGCGCAGCACCAGCGCGCGGGCGATGGCGATACGCTGGCGCTGCCCGCCGGAGAACATGTGCGGGTAGCGCCCGTGATGCTCGGGTCGGAGACCGACGCGCGCCATCATGTCGAGCGCCCGCGCGCGCCGTTCTGCGGCGGAAAGGCTGGTATTGACGAGCAGCGGCTCCTCGATCGCCTTGCCCACCGTCTGGCGCGGGTTGAGCGAGCCATAGGGATTCTGGAACACCATCTGCACCTCGCCGCGATAGCGGCGCAGCGTGGCGGTGTCGGCCTCGGCGACGTCGACGTCGTCGAGCAGCAGCGAGCCGTCGCCCGGGCGCTCGATCATGGTCAGCATGCGCGCCAGCGTGGACTTGCCCGAGCCGGATTCGCCGACGATGGCGAGGGTCGAGCGCGGGGCGAGGCGGAAGCTGATGCCGGCCACCGCCTTCACCGTCGCCGACTTCGCGAACATGCCGCGCGCGACCTCGTAGGACTGTGCGAGATTCACCGCCTCCATCACCGAGTGGGCGGCCGGCGGCTCGCCGGGGGCGACCGTGTCGGGTGCGGTTCTCTCGCGGGCGGTTCCGTGTATGGCCTGTGTCACGCGGCGATCTCCCGGTTCTGGGGCACGCCCTCGACGAGCGGGTAGTGGCACAGCGCGAGGCCGAGCTCGGAGCCCATGCGCGGCGGCGGGACGCGGCGGCAGGTCTCGGTGGCGAAACGGCAGCGCGGCGAGAACAGGCAGCCCTGCGGCCGGTCGGCGAGGCCCGGCACCACGCCGGGGATGGAAGGCAGGATGCGCCCCTTGGCGCGTTCGGGCAGCGCAGCGAGCAGGGCCGCGGTGTAGGGATGGTGCGGGTCGGCGAACAGGCCGCGCGTCGGCTGCATCTCCACCTGCTGGCCGGCATAGTGGACGCAGACCCGCTGCGCGGTTTCCGCCACCACGCCCATGTCGTGGGTGATCAGGACGAGGCCGACCCCGCTCTCCTTCTGCAGACGCAGCAGCAGGTCGAGGATCTGCGCCTGGATGGTGACGTCGAGCGCGGTGGTCGGCTCGTCGGCGATGATGAGCTTGGGGTTGCAGGCGAGCGCCATGGCGATCATCACCCGCTGGCTCATGCCGCCGGAGAGCTGGTGCGGGAAGGCCCGGAGGCGGCGTTCCGGCTCGGGAATGCCGACCAGCTCCAGCAGCTCCACCGCCCGCGCCTGGCGCTCCGCGCGGGAGAGGTCGAGATGGGCCTTCATCGCCTCGCGGATCTGGAAGCCGACCGTGAAGCAGGGGTTGAGGCTCGACATCGGCTCCTGGAAGATCATGGCAAGGTCGCGCCCGATGATCCGGCGCCGCTCGCGCGGGGCGAGGGCGAGCAGGTCGTGCCCGTCGAAGCTCAGCCGGTCGGCGGTGATGGTCGCGGTCCAGGGCAGCAGGCCCATGACGGCGAGCATGGCGACCGACTTGCCCGAGCCGGATTCGCCGACGATGGCGACCAGCTCGCCGGGCGCGACGTCGAGGTCGACCCCGTCGACCGCCTTGAACGGGCCGCGCGCGGTGTCGAAGCTGACCGTGAGGTTGCGGATGGAGAGGAGGGGTTCTTTCATTCCGTCCTGCATGCGCCTATATTTCTTGGCGGTTGGAGGAAGCATCATGGTCGGCCCGATCGTTCCCATCGTCTGACGCATTCATGGCCGGGGCGGCATCCGCGGCCTCGAAGGCTATGCGTTTGGCCGCGAGATCGAGCCCCAGCCCGTCGCCATAGCTTTCAATCTCATCAAGTGCCTTGTGGCCGATACGACGTTGCTGGCCGACGACGCCAAGCAGCAACGCGACGAATTTGCGCCGCTCCTCCACGCTCTGTTCACGGAACTGAACGTCCCGCAGGTCGCGTGTCATGGCGTTCGACTGCGCGGCCCGCCGATAATACTGCACCACCGAATGTATCACCGGCTCCGGGAGGATGCTGAGGTCCCCCTGCGTGCCGGCGAACACGAAATCGTTGTCGTCGGGCGTGGCGAACGGATTGTCGTTGGCGAGCGCGTAGGCGCGCTCCTCAGGGGTGAGCTGGTGCCGGCTCGCGCCAACGCCGGCGAGAATCTCGGCATGCATGGCGATCAGCAGGTCGCGCTGGCGCTGCGCGCGGTGGCGGCTGTCCTGCTGCACGACCGAGCGGCTCTGCAGCGCGACGGTCGCGGCCGCGCCGAGCACCGCGCCCAGCGCGCCGACGAGGGCGACGAGAAGGCCGGAGTACAGGCTGTCGGCCGTCGCCTCCATGCCCTCAGCTCCGCCGCAGCTTCGGGTCGAGCGCATCGCGCAGGCCGTCGCCCATCAGGTTGATCGCCACCACCGTCACCAGGATCGCCAGTCCCGGCAGGGTCACGATCCACGGCGCGGCGCGGATGAATTCGCGGCTGTCGGCCAGCATCGCACCCCATTCGGGCGTCGGCGGCTGGGCGCCGAGGCCGAGGAAGCCGAGCGCCGCCGCCTCGAGGATCGCGTCGGAAATGCCGAGTGCGGCCTGCACGATGAGCGGGGCGAGGCAGTTCGGCAGCACGGTCACGAACATCAGCCGCAGCCGCCCGACACCGGCGACTTGCGCGGCAACGACATATTCCTTCGACAGCTCGGCGAGCGCGGAAGCGCGGACGAGCCGCACATAGCGCGGCAGATAGACCACGGTGACCGCGATGATGGTGTTGATGAGGCTCGGCCCCAGCACCGCGACCACGAGGATGGCGAGCACCAGGCTCGGGATCGCCACCACGAGGTCCATGATGCGCATCACCACCACCTCGACGACGCCGCGCATGAAGGCGCTGGCGAGGCCGAGCACGATGCCGACCGCGACCGAGACCAGCATCACCGACAGGCCGATGCCGAGCGAGATGCGCGCGCCATAGATGAGCCGCGAGAGCACGTCGCGCCCGACCGCGTCGGTGCCGAAGGCGAACTCCCAGGTGCCGCCCGCCCACACCGGCGGCTGCTGCACGTGGTCGCGGAACTGCTCGATCGGCGAGTGCGGCGCGACCCACGGCGCGAAGAGCGCGAGCAGGGCGATGAACACCACCACGGCGAGGCCGAGCAGGGCGCCCCGGTTCTCGGTGAAGGCGGACCAGAATGCCCTCAGCGCGGAGACCTCGGGCGGCACCGTCTCGACGATGGGGTCGGCGGTGACCACCTCCGCGGTCAGGCTACCCTCACTGGCCGGGTCGAGCCCCAGCCGCTCCGGCGCGGTCGGCATCGGGTCTCCGATGGCGGTCTCCTCAGCCATGCCGGATCCTCGGATTGATGGCGACATAGAGCATGTCGACGATGAGATTGACGAGGATGACGATGCCGGAGATCAGCATGATCCCGCCCTGCAGCGCGGGGTAGTCGCGGCGCGAGATCGACTCGATCAGCCATTTGCCGACCCCGGGCCAGGCGAAGATGGTCTCCGTCAGCACGGCGCCGGCGAGCAGCGTGCCGGTCTGCAGGCCGATCACGGTGACGACCGGGATCAGCGCATTGCGCAGCGCGTGCAGCCCCACTACCCTGAGCGGCGAGAGCCCCTTGGCGCGGGCGGTGCGCACATAGTCCTCGCCCAGCACCTCCAGCATGGAGGAGCGCGTCATGCGCGCGATCACCGCCAGAGGTATGGTGCCGAGCACGATCGAGGGCAGGATGAGGTGGGCCACCGCCGCGCCGAAGGCGCCTTCCTGGTCCGACAGCAGGCTGTCGATCAGCATGAAGCCGGTCACCGGCTCGAAATAGTAGTTGATGAGGTCCATGCGGCCGGAGACCGGGGTCAGCCCCAGATATTCCGACATGAACATGATGAGCAGCAGGCCCCACCAGAAGATCGGCATGGAATAGCCGGCGAGGGCGACCGTCATCACCGCGTGGTCGATGATGCCGCCACGCTTGACCGCCGCGATCACGCCGGCGGGGATGCCAAGCACGACGGCGAATATCAGCGCGCAGATCGACAGTTCCAGCGTCGCCGGGAACAGGGTCGCGAATTCGTGCAGCACCGGCGTCTTGGTGACGATGGAGACGCCGAAATCGCCGTGGATCAGCCCGTTCGCATAATCGAGGAACTGCTTCCACACCGGCTGGTCGAGACCGAGCTGGTGGCGGAGCTGGGCGAGGCGCTCGGGGGCGATGCCGCGCTCGCCGGTGCGCGCCTCGATCGGGTCGCCAGGCACGAGACGTACCGCGACGAAGGTGACGAACATCAGCGCCACGAAGGTCGGCACGGTCAGCGCGACACGGCGGATGAAGAATTTCAGCATGTATGTCCCGGGCTTGGCCGGTCGGGGACCAGCTTCGCGTCACGCCGGGCCGGGCCCGGGAGGGGCACGGCACGGGAGGCAGGGTTGAGGGCGCCACGTTCGAGGGCGCCAGTTCGGGGCGTCGCCTTCAGGGGCATCACGTTCGCGGGCGCCGTGTTCGGAAAAGGCGCCTCATGGCGAGCGGACGGGCCGATGGCGCTTCGTCTTTCCTGATCGCACGCGAGCGGCCCGTCTTTCGCAAAGGCACGGTGCCGGCGGCTCGCTCCCGCCGCCGGCACCGGCCGGTTCGTCACTGCTTCAGGTCGACGCCGTAGAACTCGTGGCGGCCGAACGGGCTCACCTTGTAGTCCACGACCTCCTTGCGGGTCGGCTCGTAGACCACCGAGTGGGCGATGGTGAACCAGGGGGCCTCTTCCTTGAAGATCACCTGGGCCTGCTCGTAGAGCTTGGTGCGCTCCTCGACGTCGGAGATCGTACGGGCCTTGTCGATCAGGGCGTCGAAGTCCTTGTTGCACCATTTGGCAAGGTTCTGGCCGCCCTTGCGCGCGGCGGGGCAGCCGAGCAGGAAGAAGAAGTTGTCCGGGTCGCCATTGTCGCCGGTCCAGCCGAGCTGGCCGGTGATGTGCTCGCCCTCCTGCAGGCGCTTGCGGTACTCGCCCCACTCATATGAGACGAGCTTGGCGTTGATGCCGATCTTGGCGAGGTCCGACTGCATCATCTCGGCGATGCGCTTGGCGTTCGGGTTGTAGGGGCGCTGCACCGGCATCCACCACAGGTCGATGTCGAGCGGGAACTTCACCCCCGCGTCGGCCATCATCGCCTTGGCCTTCTCCGGATCGTAGGGATAGTCCTTGATCGAGCTGTTGTAGGACCAGATGGTCGGCGGGATCGGGTTGATCGCGGCCTGGCCGGCGCCCTGATAGACGTCCTTGATGATCGCCGCCTTGTCGATCGCCATGTTGAAGGCCTGGCGGACCTCCTTCTTGTCGAAGGGCGGCTTTTCGACGTTGAGCGCGAGATAGGCGATGTTGAGGCCCGGCTGCGAGAGCAGGTTGATCGCGGGATCGGACTTCATCGAGGCGATGTCGGCCGGGTTCGGCGCCATCATCACGTGGCACTCGCCCTTCTTCAGCTTGGCGTAGCGCGCGGTCGCGTCGGGCGTGATGGCGTAGACGAGGTTGTCCAGCGCCGCCTTGCCGCCGAAATAGTCCGGGAACGCCTTGTAGCGGATCACCGCGTCCTTCTGGTAGGCGACGAACTGGAACGGGCCGGTGCCGACCGGGATCTGGTCGAACTGCTCGGGCGTGCCCTTCTTGAGCAGGTAGTCGGCATATTCGGCCGACATGATGGTGCCGAAGTCCATGGCGAGGTTCGCCAGCATCGGCGCGTTCGGCTCGTTGAGCGTGAACTTGACCGTGTAGTCGTCGACCTTGTCGATCGACTTCAGAAGGTCGGGCATGCCCATGTCGTTGAAGTAGTCGTAAGCCCCGCCGGTGACCTTGTGGTAGGGATTGTCTTCCTTCCACTGGCGGTTGAACGAGAACAGCACGTCGTCGGCGTTGAAGTCGCGGGTCGGGGTGAAGCCGTTGACGCCGGAGTGGAACTTCACGCCCTTGCGCAGCTTGAAGGTGATTTCCTTGCCGTCGTCGCTGATCGTCCAGCTCTCGGCGAGGCCGGGAACCACCTTGGTGGTGCCGCGCTCGAACTCGACGAGCTGGTTGTAGACCGGACGCGCCGCGTCGAAGCTGGTGCCGGTCGTGTTGAGGGCCGGAGTGAAGTTCTCCGGGCTGCCTTCCGAGCAGTAGACAAGCGTCTTCGCGGCGTAGGCCGGCGCGGAAAGCGCCATCAGGACGGCCGCGGCGGCGGCCAGTTTGGCATTGATGACCGGCATGATGAGATTTCCCTCTCGTGGATCCGACGCAGACTGCCCGTTTATCAGGCCCGATTAATTGTTGAACTGCATCGTCCGAGATTGGACTCAATCATGCCATTTCGAGTTGCGCAATCTCACCCTACCCCCAGACAAAAGTCGAATAGGCGCGCCCGTCGAGGCCGGTTTCATGCGTCGAGAGGCGGGGATGCGCGCAGCACGCCGGCGTTGTAAGACCGCTGCGTAAGCCCGCCTGCGCCGGCGCCGTGCCGTCCGTCCGTCCGTCCGTCCGTCCGTCCGTCCCGGAGAAGTCGCCTCATGAGTGCCGCCCCGTCCACCGGAAAATCCGCCCGCGCCGTCTTCGACTGGAGCGACCCGCTCGACCTCGATGGCCAGCTCACGGAAGAGGAGCGCATGGTCCGCGACACGGCGCGCGACTATGCCCAGGAGAAGCTGCTGCCGCGCGTGGCCTCCGCCTATATGGACGAGCGCTTTGACCGCGAGATCATGCAGGAGATGGGCGCGCTCGGCCTGCTCGGGCCGACCATCCCAGAAGAATATGGCGGCGCCGGCCTCGGCTATGTCTCCTACGGGCTGGTGGCGCGCGAGGTGGAGCGCGTCGATTCGGGCTATCGCTCGGCGATGAGCGTGCAGTCCTCGCTGGTGATGCACCCGATCAACGCCTATGGCACGGAAGAGCAGAAGAAGAAGTTCCTGCCCAGGCTCGCGACCGGCGAGATGGTCGGCTGCTTCGGCCTCACCGAGCCGGATGCGGGCTCCGACCCCGCCGGCATGCGTACCCGCGCCGAGAAGATCGAGGGCGGCTACCGGCTCTCGGGCAGCAAGATGTGGATCACCAACTCGCCGATCGCCGACGTCGCGGTGGTGTGGGCGAAGTCGGCGGCGCACGACAACGACATTCGCGGCTTCCTGCTGGAGCGCGGCATGAAGGGCCTCTCGACCCCGAAGATCGAGAACAAGCTCTCGCTGCGCGCCTCCATCACCGGCGAGATCGTGATGGACGAGGTCGAGGTGCCCGAGGCGAACCTGCTGCCCGGCGCCTCGGGGCTGAAGGGGCCGTTCGGCTGTCTCAACCGCGCGCGCTACGGCATCGGCTGGGGCACGATGGGCGCGGCGGAGGCCTGCTACCACGCCGCCCGCAGCTACACGCTCGACCGCCACCAGTTCGGCAAGCCGCTGGCGGCGATGCAGCTCGTGCAGAGGAAGCTCTCCGACATGGCGACCGAGATCACGCTCGGCCTGCAGCTCGCGCTGCGCGCCGGGCGGCTGTTCGACGAGGGACGGCTGCCGCCGGAGACGATCTCCATGCTCAAGCGCAACAATTGCGGCAAGGCGCTCGACATCGCCCGGCTCGCCCGCGACATGCATGGCGGCAACGGCATCTCGGCCGAATATCCGGTGATGCGCCACATGGTGAACCTCGAGACGGTGAACACCTATGAGGGCACGCACGACATTCACGCGCTGATCCTCGGCCGCGCGATCACCGGCCATCAGGCGTTTTTCTGAGGAAAGCGTCCCCACGCGGGAACCGCCGGTCGCTCAGCCCTCGGTGAGGGCGCCGGCGGGCGAGGCCGAGGGGCAGGCGGTGGCGACCATCTCGGCCAGCGTCATGCGGTCGAGGATGTCGGACATGGCGTCGCGCACCCGGCTCATGGTCCGGCGCACGGCGCAGGTCTCGAGGTCCTCGCAGTCCTGGCAGGGCACATAGGCGCTCTTGCTGGCGCAGCTTATCGGCGCCAGCGGGCCATCCAGCGTGCGGATGATGTGCCCGATATTGATCTCCGCCGCCGAGCGCGAGAGCGCGTAGCCCCCGCCCGGCCCCTTCTTCGAGCGCAGCAGCCCGGCATTGCGCAATTCGAGCAGGATGGCGTCGAGGAACTTCTTGGGAATGTTGTTGGCGGTGGCGATTTCCTGCCCCATGGCGCTCGTCCCCGGCTCGAGCTGAGCGAGAAAAAGCATCGCCTTGAGGCCGTACTTGCCCTTGTTGGTCAGCATATCCGCGTGAATTCCGACGAGACGCGCCCCCCGCAGGAAGCCCTCACCGAAATCCTATATACGAGAGCGGTGGCGAGGCGAGCGCAGAATTGGAACATTTCGCGCGAATCGCCGGATCGTGGTCACGGCGCGGGCGCCACCGAGGCCGCCACCACCTGCGCGTCCTTCGCTCCGCCGAACGGGTGGGCGAAGAGGATGGCGCCGATGATCGCGCCATAGGCGAGGGCGAAAAGCAGCTTGTCGCGATAGCGGCGCAGGCCCGTGCGATTCGTCATCGTCCCCTCCCGCAGCTGTTTTCGTTCCCAATTAGTCTACCGACAAGGTCGATTATGTAAAGCGCGGCGCCTCCAGCCCTGTGGACGATTCCTCGAAGGCCATGGTGAAGGCGGCCACGCGGCGGTCGATGCGGATGTCGCCGGCCCGCAGCGGACGCACCAACGACAGCCCCTCCAGGGAGCGCGCGCGAGAGAGCGCGACATAGGCCTGGCCGGCGGCGAAGGCGCCGCTGTCGAAGTCGATCCGCACGTCCTCGAGCGTCAGGCCCTGCGCCTTGTGCACCGTCACCGCCCAGGCGGGAACCAGCGGGAGCTGGGTATAGGTGCCGACCACCTTGGCCGCGAGCCCGCCCGTGGCCTCGTCCCAGTCGTAGCGGATGCGCTCCCAGCTCGTGCGCTCGATCTCGACCACGCCGGCCCCGTCGAGCCGCACGAAGGCGCGGTCCGGGGCGAGGCCGATGACGGTGCCGACCGAACCGTTGACCCATTGCCGCTCCGGGTCGTTGCGCACCGCCATGACGCGCGCGCCGACCTTCAGCACCAGCACCTCGGGCACCGGCAGCCGGTCATTGGCGAGGTCGAACTCGCCCTCGCTCTTGCCCTCATAGATGCGCCCGGCCTCGGTAAGGGTCTCCATGCCGCGCCGGTTATAGGCGTCGACGCGGGCATTGGTCGGCGCCAGCACCACCGGGATGCGCCCCTCGCGATGGGCGCGGAAGGAGGCGGCGTTGATGGCGGCGACGGCGCGCTCCACCTGCCGGCCGGCCCGCAGGTCCGCCAGATGGCCGACGAAGGCGGCGTCGCTCTGGCGGTACACCTGGAGGAAGGGCAGGCGCGCCACCTCGGTCTCGCGCAGCACCCGCGCGTCGAAGGCGAACGGACCCTCATAGCCGAGCCGGCCGAGGATCTCGCGCTCGGCCATCGGCACCACCGGGGGAAGCTGGAGGAAGTCGCCGACCAGCACCACCTGCACGCCGCCGAAGGGCGAGGGATCGCCGCGCGCCAGCCGGAGCGAGCGGTCGACCGCGTCGAGAAGGTCGGCCCGCACCATCGAGACCTCGTCGATGACGAGGCGCTCCAGCTTCTTCATCAGCCGGCGCTTCTGCGGGCGCGGCTTCACCTCGTCGGGATCGACGAGGCGCGGCGGGATGCCGAAGAAGGAATGGATGGTCTGCCCGCCGAGCTGCAGCGCGGCGACGCCGGTCGGGGCGAGGAAGGCCTGCTTGCTGCCGCCATGCCGGCGCAGCGCGTGCAGGAAGGTGGTCTTGCCGGTGCCGGCCCCGCCCAGCACCATCACCAGCGGCGCGCCGCGCCCGACCACCGCCAGCGGACCGGCGAAGGCGTCCTCGGCCGGCACGATGGGGACGGTCGCAGGGGCGGCGGGGCGAATCTCGCTGGCGTTCGGAAGGCTCATGCGGCGCAGGGAAGCACAGGCCGGCCCGCGAAGGAACGCCGCAGGACCGCGAACGGCGCGCTCAGTGCAGCTTGATCAGCACCAGCCCGGCCACGATCAGCGCGGCGGCGGCCATGCGCTCGGCTCGCAGCGGCTCGCGCAGCACCACCACGGCGATGACGGCGGCGAACAGCACGCTCGATTCGCGCACCGCCGCGACGAGGCCGATCGGCGCCTGGGTCATGGCCCAGATCGTGATCCAGTAGGCGGTGAGCGACATCGCCCCGCCCGCGAAGCCCGGGCCGAGGAAGGAGAGGGCGGGCTTCAGCCCGGACGGCCCCTTCCAGACGAGGCCGACCACAGACAGCAGGATGCTGTCGGCCACGAACAGCCACGAGGTGTAGAGGTGCGGGCTGCCCGCATGGCGCGCGCCGAGCCCGTCCACCAGCGTGTAGATGGTGATGCTGACGCCGCAGGAGAGCGCAAGCCGCAGCGCCGCGCCGTCGAACGCCGCCATGCCGCGGCGCGGCCAGGCGATGGCGAGGATGCCGCAGGCGAGCAGCGCCACGCCGAGGAAGCTCTGCAGGTCGATCGCCTCGTCGAGCAGGGTCGCCGACAGCATCGTGGTCAGCAGCGGCGCGGTGCCGCGCGCGATCGGGTAGACGAGCCCCATATCGGCGCGCCGGTAAGCGCCGCACAGCGTCAGGTAATAGCCGAGATGGAGCAGGATCGAGGCGAGAATCCACAGCCAGACATCCGGCTCCGGCGGGCCGAGCGCGAGCGCCACCGGCAGCGCGAAGACGCCGCAGGCGGCGTTGACCAGCACCATGGCGAGGAACGGGTCGAGGCGGATCTTGAGGATCGCGTTCCATGAGGCATGCATCGCGGCTGCGGCCATGACCGCGATGAAGACGCTGGGATCCATCGGAATGCCGGAACAGGAGGGACACGCATGCCCTTGCCGCTCGCCTCGCGTGGGCAAGGGAGCGGCCGGGCCGACGGGCGGCGGTCTAGCGCCGCCGCGCCGGGTTTCGGGAGAGGGCGCCCCTCACGCCAGCCCGCGCGGGGCAGGGTGTGGGGCGCGTGGTCGTCAGACGCCGAGCTGGGTGACGAACTTGGTGTTCACATAGGCTTCCATCGCCTCGATGCCGCCTTCCGAGCCGTAGCCGGAATCCTTGATGCCGCCGAACGGCACCTCGGGCAGGGCGAGGCCGTGATGGTTGATCGAGATCATCCCGCTCTCGACCCGGCGCGCGAACTCGTCGGCGCGGGCGGAGGAGGTGGTGTAGGCATAGGCCGCGAGCCCATAGGGCAGGCGGTTCGCCTCCTCGATCACCGCCTCGGTCGAGGTGAAGGGCATGATCGGCACGATCGGGCCGAACGGCTCCTCGTTGAGGATACGCGAATCCGCCGCGAGGTCGGTCAGTACGGTGGGCTGGAAGAAATAGCCCTTGTTGCCGATGCGCGCGCCGCCGGCATGCAGCGTCGCGCCCTTCGACAGCGCGTCGGCGGTGAGTGCCTCCATCGCGTCGACGCGGCGCGAATTGGCGAGCGGGCCCATGCGCACGCCGTCCTCGAGGCCGTTGCCGACCTTCACCTGGCCGACCGCCTCGGTGAAGCCGTCGACGAAGCGCGAATAGATGTCCTCATGCACCAGGAAGCGGGTCGGCGAGACGCAGACCTGGCCGGCATTGCGGAACTTGGCGCCCGAGAGCAGCTTCACCGCGAGGTCGACGTCGGCATCCTCGAACACCACCGCCGGCGCGTGACCGCCGAGCTCCATGGTGACACGCTTCATATGCGCGCCGGCCAGCGCGGCGAGCTGCTTGCCGACCGCCGTCGAGCCGGTGAAGGTGACCTTCTTCACGATCGGATGCGGGATCAGATACTGCGAGATTTCCGCCGGCACGCCGAAGACGAGGTTGACCACGCCCTTGGGCAGGCCGGCATCCTCATAGGCCTTGACCAGCGCGGCGCAGGAGGCGGGGGTCTCCTCCGGGCCCTTCAGGATGATCGAGCAGCCGGCCGCCAGCGCGGCGGAGATCTTGCGCACCGCCTGGTTGATCGGGAAGTTCCACGGGGTGAAGGCGGCGACGACGCCTACCGGCTCCTTGTGCACGATCTGCTGCACGCCGGCGCCGCGGGCGGGGATGAGCCGGCCATAGAGGCGGCGCGCCTCCTCGGCGAACCAGTCGATGATGTCGGCGGCGGCCAGCGTCTCCATGCGGGATTCCGGCAGCGGCTTGCCCTGCTCCATGGTCATGATGCGGGCAATGTCCTCGGCCCGCTCGCGCAGGATCTCGGCCGCCTTGCGCATAAGCTTGTAGCGCTCATGCGCCGGCACGTGGCGCCAGGTGGCGAAGCCCTTCTCGGCGGCCAGCAGCGCGGCGTCGAGGTCGGCCCGGCTCGCATGGGCGAGGGTGCCGATCTCCTCCTCGGTCGCCGGGTTGACGATCGGCTGGTGCGCCGCGCCGTCATGGCCGTGCCCCTCGCGCCATACGCCGTCGATGAAGAGCTGGACGTCGGGATAGCTGACCGTGGACATGACTGACCTCTCGATGGAAGACGCGGCGCGGGCGCGCCGGAAGGGCGGGTGCGGCACACACCTAATCCTCCGGACCCTCCAGCGAAAGAGGCACGTGCTGGCATGCCAGCGTCTGCGGCCCGAAACGGGCCTGTCGCCGGGCAGGCCAGCGGCGCGCGAGGGGAACCAGCGGGCGCCGGTCCGGTTCTCCCCGAGGGAAGTTTGACGTGAAGCTCGACATGAAGCTCGAGCAGGTTTGAGGCATCAGCACCGGGGCAACGTGATGACGACCGCCGTACGTGCGCGCGACGACACCGACCGCAGCCACAGGGACGACGCCGCGAGCGCCGGCCGCGCATCCGTCCGGCCCGCGCCGCAGCGCCCGAACCCGGCCGCCGCCGGCTGGGTGGGCGAGCGCGGCCAGCCGGGCGAAGGACATCCGGGAGTGTCCATCCCCTCCGAACCGGGAAACGGCCAGCGCCGCGACGAGGGTACGGGCGCGCGGCCCGCGGCGCCGGCAAAGCGGCGTTCGACGCCGTGGCCCGGCGGGCGGCGGCGCAACTGGCGCGCCGCCCTGATGCTGGCCGGCGCGGCGTTCGTTATGAGCGCGCTGCTCACCCTGTGGGGCTGGCTGACCGCCTGAGCGCAGCCCGGCGGCCGGCTTCGATCAGCGCAGCTCGCGCAGGATCTCGCGCTTGCCGGCATGGTTGGCCGGGCCGACGATGCCCTCGTTCTCCATCCGCTCCATCAGCGAGGCGGCGCGGTTGTAGCCGATCTGCAGCCGGCGCTGGATGTAGGAGGTGGAGGCCTTCTTGTCGCGCATGACGAGCGTCACGGCCTGGTCGTAGAGGTCGCCCGTGTCCTCGCCCATGGAGGTCTTGTCGAACACCGCCGCGTCGTCTGGGATCGGCTCGTCCTCTTCCTCCGCCGTCACCTCGTCGAGATATTCCGGCCGGGCCTGGCACTTGAGATGCTCGACCACGCGTTCGACCTCCTGGTCCGAGACGAACGGGCCGTGGACACGCGAGATGCGCCCGCCGCCGGCCATGTAGAGCATGTCGCCCTGGCCGAGCAGCTGCTCGGCGCCCATCTCGCCGAGGATGGTGCGCGAATCGATCTTCGAGGTGACCTGGAAGGAGATGCGGGTCGGGAAGTTGGCCTTGATGGTGCCGGTGATGACGTCGACGCTCGGGCGCTGCGTCGCCATGATGAGGTGGATGCCGGCGGCGCGGGCCATCTGGGCGAGGCGCTGGATGGCGCCCTCGATCTCCTTGCCGGCCACCATCATCAGGTCGGCCATTTCGTCGACCACGATCACGATGTAGGGGAGCGGGGAGAGGTCCATGATCTCCTCCTCCTCGATCACCTCGCCGGTCTCCTTGTCGAAACCCTTCTGCACCGTGCGGGTGATGATCTCACCCCTGGCGGCGGCTTCCGCCACCCGGCTGTTGAAGCCATCGATGTTGCGCACGCCGAGGCGGCTCATCTTGCGGTAGCGCTCCTCCATCTCGCGCACCGCCCATTTGAGGGCGACGATGGCCTTCTTGGGGTCGGTGACGACGGGGGTGAGGAGGTGCGGGATGCCCTCATAGACCGAGAGCTCCAGCATCTTCGGGTCGATCATGATCAGGCGGCACTGCTCCGGCCGGTGGCGGTAGAGCAGCGAGAGGATCATGGTGTTGATGGCGACCGACTTGCCCGAACCGGTGGTGCCGGCGACCAGCAGGTGCGGCATGCGGGCGAGGTCGACGATCACCGGCTCGCCGCCGATGGTCTTGCCGAGCGCGATGCCGAGCTTGGCCTTGGCCGCCTCGAATTCGTGGCTCGACAGCATCTCGCGCAGCCACACCGTGTCGCGGCGCTGGTTCGGCAGCTCGATGCCGATGACGTTGCGGCCCTCCACCACGGCGACGCGCGCGGAGATGGCGCTCATCGAGCGGGCGATGTCGGCGGAAAGGCCGATGACGCGGCTCGACTTGATGCCGGGCGCCGGCTCCAGCTCGTAGAGCGTGACCACCGGGCCGGGATTAGCGTCGATGATCTCGCCGCGCACGCCGAAATCGTGCAGCACCTGCTGCAGCTTCACCGAATTGCGGTCGAGGAATTCCTCCGACAGCTCGTAGTCCGGCTCGCTGGCGGGCGGCTCGGTGAGCAGCTCGAGCGGGGGAAGCTCATAGACGTCCGACGCCACCGGACGTGCGACGGGGCGCGGTGCCGGGGTGGGGATGGCGGCGACCGGTTCGGCGGCGACCGGCTCGGCGGCGACGGGCGCGGGCGCGACAGGCGCGACGACCGGGGCCGGCTCCGGCTCGCGGGCCACGGGAGTAGCGGCCGGCGCGGGCGCGACGGGTTCGGCCGTGACGGCGAAGGCGGGCCAGGAGAAGGACACCGTGACCGAGGGAGCGTCGTATCCCGCCGGGCGGGCCATCGGCACCGCGATCCACGCCGGGACGTCTGGGCCTGCGCCGGCCGGTGCGGCATCGGTTGCCGCGGGCGCCGACGGCGGCGGCACGGGGGCGAGTGCGGCGGTCGCGGCGGGGGCCTCCGGAAGCGGGTCCTGATGCGAAGGCGGCATCGGCGGCACGTCCCAGCCGAGCCGGATCATCTCGGCGATGAGCTGGATCGAGCGCGGCGGATCGCCCGCCATCTCGTCATGCGGGAAGGACTCGGGCAGGGCCGACTCGGGCAGGGCCGCCTGCGGAACGGCAGTCTGCGGAAGGAAGGCTTCGGGTAGATCGGCAGGGGCCGGTGCGGCTTCGGGTGCCACAGCTTCCTGCGCCACCTCCTGCGTAACCGCCTCCTGCGCCTCCTCGACCGGCGGGACGGCGGGAAGCGCGTCGCTGTCCGGCATGACCGGCGGCAGGTTCGGGACCGGGCCGGCGCCGTCGCCGCCGACGATCTGGGCGGCCCTCGCCTGGCGGGCCAGCGCGGCGATCAGCGGCTGCGCGCCGACGCCGGCCGGCGGCAGGCGCGGGGGCACGCGCAGCACCGGGGTCTGCGAGACGCGCGGCGCGACGACCGGCGGCGCCTCGCTCTCCGGCACCTCGGGCTCGGGGGCGATCTCGGGAAGCTGCGGGCGCAGCAGATAGTCCGGCGTGCGGGTGAAGCGCGTGTTCGAGGGCAGGGTGAAGGGCTGCAGCCAGCTCGGCACCGGCGCTCCGGGCGGCTCGATCGTGCGCGCCGCCGGTATCGACGGCACGGGCTTTGAGCGTGCGGGCGCGCTCTCGCGCGCGGCGAACGACTCGCGCGTGGGGGCCGGCTCGCGCGGCACGGCCGCCTTCGCCGGCTTGGGCGTCTTCGGCGGCGGGGGCAGATGCACCGTCTGCGGATTGGCGCGGGTGAACCGATGTCCGCTGACGCCCGGGCCGCCGGCGTTCTGGCGCGGCTTCTCGTCGTCGGTCGAAGAAATCTCGTGCGGATCGGAGGGACGCGCGGAGTTACGCATGGGCACCGGAACCTTTGCCGCTCATGAACATCGGGCACCGGCCGGCAGGCTTTCGTTCACCCTGCCGGCTGTGCTCCCATCGTTAGGAGCACAGCGTTAAGGAAGGGTATGAAAGGCCGGTTTTTCCCGTGCGCGAGGGCAGGTTCCGTGGCGGCGCGGCCTCAGGCCGGCAGGCCGAGCGTCGCGCGGATCTCGGGCGCGAGCAGGTCGTGGGTCTCGGGATGCTTGATCATGTAGCGCCCGAATACCGAGCAGCGCGGAACCACGGAGAGCCCGCGCTCGCGGGCGCTGGCGAGCCCGGCCTCCACCAGCCGCGTCGCAAGGCCGCGCCCGCCAAGCTCGGGCGGCACCTCGGTGTGCATGAAGATGATGTGGTCGGGCGCGAGGAGGTACTGCGCAATGGCGAGATGGCCGTCCTGCTCGATTTCGAAGCGATCGGCGGCGCGGTTGTCGCGGACCGGGATTTCGCCGTTCATGCTCATGCGGATTCCTCCTTCTGGTTCGGTTGGTGGCTCGCCGCCGTCCGGGGGGCCTTCGGCACCGGCACGCGCAGGAGGCCGGCCGCGATGGCCGCCACAGCGCATGGCAGATCCCGTCAGGTGGCACGTCCCCCTTTACGTGGCCAGCCGGCGAATTTATCGCCAGCGACCTATCTAGTGTGTGCGCAGCCGATTGAAACCCGGCGATGCGCGCATATCCCCCAACAGGACCGTTTCATGCCCGTGCCCCCCTCGTCGCCCTCCGCTCGCCCCTCCGCGCCCTCCGACGGCTGGCTCGACGCCATGGCCCGGCGGCGCTCGGTCCCGGCGGCGGGGCTTGCCGAGCCGGGCCCGGACGAGGCGACGCTGCAACGCATGCTGGAGCTGGCGACGCGGGTGCCCGACCACGCGATGCTGGCGCCGTGGCGCTTCATCGTGATCGGCGGGGAGGCGCGCGGGCGGCTCGGCGCGCTGCTCGCCGAGGCCTATCGTGCCGGCAATCCCGACATGGCGCCGGAGCGGCGCGAGAAGTTCGCGGGGATCATGTCGCGCCTGTTCCCGGCCCCGCTCGCGGTGGTGGTGGTCAGCCGGCCGAACCGGGAGACCATGATCCCGGTATTCGAGCAGGAACTCTCCGCCGGCGCGGTGTGTATGAACCTGCTGCACGCCGCGCACGGCTTCGGCTTCTCCGGCATCTGGGTCACCGGCTGGGCCGCGACGAATACGCATGCGCAGCGGCTGCTCGGGCTGGTCGAGGGCGAGAAGGTGGCCGGCATCGTCCATCTCGGCACCGCGCGCGAGGCGCCCGGCGAGCGCCCGCGCCCCGATGTCGGCGAGCGGACCGCCTTCTGGAGCGCGCCGGATCCGGCCGCGCCGTAGCCGGCAAGGCTCAGCCTGTCGCGGCCTCGCTCTCCGCGCGGGCGGCGAGGTCGTTGGCGATGCGGGCGCGCGTCACCGCCGCGGCGGCGCCGGCTCCGGTGTCGGCATCCCCGCCCATCGCCTGCACAGGCACCAGGTTGTTGGCGAACTGGATGCCCTGCTGCGGCAGCTGGTAGACCATACGCTTGATCGCCTCGCGCCGCACCACGGTCGGCTTGATCGGCCGCACGGTGAACTTGAAGCGCACGATCAGCGCGTTGTCGATGATGTCGGCCACCCCCTGCATCTTCAGCGGCGCCAGGAACTCCTCCTTCAGCTCCGGGTCCTCCAGCATCTCGGCGCCGATCTTCTTCACCGTCTTGCGCAGCTTCTCGAGGTCGGTGTCGCGGGTGAAGCGCAGGTTGAACTTCATCGTCGTCCAGTCGCGGCTGAAGTTCGTGATCTGCCCGAGCTGGCCGAACGGGATGGTGTGGATCATGCCGTTCTGGTGGCGCAGCTTCAGCGAACGCAGGGTGAAGCCCTCCACCGTGCCCTTGGCCTTGCCGCAGTCGATGTACTCGCCGACGCGGAAGGCATCGTCGACCAGATAGAACACGCCGGACACGATGTCCTTCACCAGCGTCTGGCTGCCGAAGGAGATGGCGAGGCCGATGATCGAGGCGCCGGCGATCAGCGGCATCACGTCGATGCCGAGCTGCCCCAGCAGCGTGAGCCCGGCCATGATGATGATGGCGAGCATGAGCGTGACGCGCAGCAGCGGCAGCAGCGTGGACATGCGCGAGCGCGGCCCGTGAAGTCCGTCCTCGACGTCGGTTCCCGGCATGGCCGGCCCGCCGTGCAGGCCCTCGCGCGCATGGCGGCCGGTGAAGTAGTCCACCGCCTGCCACGCGCAATAGGCGGCGAGCAGGATCGCGCCCGCCGGCAGGGCGGCGCCGGCGAGGGCGTTGTAGCGGCTCATCTCCATCATGCCGACGCCATGGACCACCCAGATGCGCACCAGCAGCGAGAGCGAGACCAGCAGGATGGCGACGCGCAGGCAGCGCATCACCGCTTCGATCGCCCGCTCGCGGGCGATGGCGTGCAGGGCGGCCGCGCGCTCCTGCGCGGCCATCTGCTCGGCGAGGGCCGCCTGTTCGGCCGCCGCTTGCTCTGCCGCCGCCTGCTCCGCGGCGGCCCGCTCGAGGGCGGCCGGGTCGAGCGGCGCAATCTCCAGCACGGACGGCTCGGCCCCGGCGGCGGGCATTGCCTCTGCCGTCACGGGCTCGGCAACGACCGGCTGCGCGGCGGCGCTGGCGACCTCGGCGGCGAGCTCGGCGTTTTCGACCGCCACTTCCTCCGCCGCGGTGACGGAGGCCACCTCCGCCCGCATCAGGCGGCAGACCTTGTCCATGAAGGATTCGAGCAGCACCAGGGCGAGCAGGACGTGCATGGTCAGAAGGATCGCCGTGTGCACGCCGTCCCAGGTGGTCAGCGCGCCATAGACGCGGGCGATGCCGAGGGCGAGGAAGACGGGAACCGCCACCACCAGCCACCAGCGCGCCACCGTCGCCACGATCGGCCCCGGCCGGCCCTCCTGCGACAGGCCGTGAAACCACTTCGCCACCGGCTCGCGCACCGCCACCGCCGCCGCGATCAGCAGCGAGGTGAGGATCGCGGTGTTGATCAGCATGGCGCAGACCACCACGAGCTGCGGCGAATGGATGGCCTCCAGCACGCGGCGGAAGTCGCTCAGCGCGATCGCCACCAGGATCACCGCCGAGGCCCAGCGATAGATGGCGCGCGCCTCGTGGTCGTCGACCATGGCGAGCCGCGCCGGCGTGAGGCCGGGGCGCAGCGCGATGCGGAAGACCACCAGATAGAGCCGCCAGTAGAACACGCTGGTGAGAACGAGATAGCCGAGCCGGGCCTGCGGCTCGGTGCCGTCGAACAGGCCGATCACCATGCCATGGGTCGCGAGCCAGAGCCCGGTGAGCACCACGACGTCGAGGCTCACCAGCGCGGCCAGCGCCCAGATCGAGGCCGCGCCCTCCATGCGGCCGGCGAGATAGGACCGGGGGCCGCGCAGGGCGAACAGCAGCAGCGCCTCGACGGCGAGCGCGGCGGCGACGCAGGCGGCGAGCAGCAGGAAGAAGGCGGAGCGGCTGCGTCCGCCATTCATCTCCGCGCTCAGCAGGGTGGGGATGCGCCCGCTCTCCGTGACCAGCGAGGGAAACTGCTCGAGCGCGTCGTCGCCGCGCTCCATGACGTCGATGAAGACCTCGCTGAAGGGCGCCTCGCTGGCCATCGCCATCATCATGGCGTCGGAATGGGCCGCGCCGGCGGCGGTGGCGCCGGCCTTGGCCGCCCCCGGATGGTCCGCGGCGGCAGGGGCTGTGCCGGCAGGCGTTGCGGCGGCGGGCGGGGTTTTGCCGAGCCGTTCGGCCACCGATTTCGACAGCGCGTCGACCAGCGCGTCGAACTGCTGCGGCGACAGAGGCAGCGCCGCCCCTGCAGCGCCCTGAGTTGCGCCCGCTTGCGGTTCAGCCCCTTGCGCGGTGGCCGCCGCCTGCGGTGCCGGCCCGGCGGCGCTCTGCGCCAGCGCAGAAGGGAGCGTCGCGGCCAGCATGGACAGCGCGAGGAACAGGGGCCGGAGGCGTCTCAGCATCATGACAGGACCGTGCGTGCGATCACCGGCTCTGGCCGCCCACCGGCCGGTGATCTTCAAAGCGGGCCGTGTCGAGGCGGTCGCTAGGTAACGAGCCCACAATATCTTTCGCCCGGCACGGCCTGTCCATCCGCAATTGCCGGGACGATGAACGCGCGATTGTCCGACCCGTCTGCGCGCAGGCGGACGTGGCGTGGGAGACACGAAAAGGGCCGCGCGGGCGATGCCGCGCGGCCCTCCTGTCAGGCTGTGCCTGTCTGCGGTTATGCGGGGCTCAGGCGGCGCGCGCCTGCTTCGCCTCGCGTCGGCGCTGGGTGAGGATGAACTCGGTGTAGCCGTTGGGCTGGGTGCGGCCCTCGAAGATGAGGTCGCGCGCGGCCCGGAAGGCGAAGCCGTCATAGGCCGGCGCCATCGGCTCGTAGTCCGGATCGCCGGCGTTCTGGCCGTCGACCACCTTCGCCATGCGGCGCAGCGTCTCCTCGACCTGCTCCTCGGTGACGACCCCGTGCAGCAGCCAGTTGGCGACGTGCTGGGAGGAGATGCGCAGCGTGGCGCGGTCTTCCATCAGCCCGACATCGTGGATGTCCGGCACCTTGGAGCAGCCGACGCCCTGGTCGATCCAGCGCACCACATAGCCGAGGATGCCCTGGATGTTGTTGTCGAGCTCCTCCTGCACGGCCGCCGGCTCCCAGTTGCCGCGGTCGACCACCGGGATGGTGAGCAGGTCGCGCTTGGAGGCGGGCTGGCGCGAGCGCAGCTCCTCCTGGCGCTGGAACACGTCGACCTTGTGGTAGTGCAGCGCGTGCAGCGTCGCGGCGGTCGGCGAGGGGACCCAGGCGGTGTTGGCGCCCGCCATGGGGTGGGCGATCTTCTGCACCAGCATGTCGGCCATGCGGTCGGGCATGGCCCACATGCCCTTGCCGATCTGGCCGTGCCCGTCGAGATGGGCGGCAAGGCCGGCGTCGACATTGTTGTCCTCATAGGCCTTGATCCAGGCCTGCGCCTTCATCTCGTTCTTGCGCACCATCGGACCCACCTCGATCGAGGTGTGGATCTCGTCGCCGGTGCGGTCGAGGAAGCCGGTGTTGATGAAGACGACGCGCTCGCGGGCGGCGTGGATCGAGGCCGAGAGGTTGGCGCTGGTGCGGCGCTCCTCGTCCATGATGCCGATCTTGAGCGTGTTGCGCTCGAGGTCGAGCACGCCCTCGACGGCGGCGAACAGGTCGACCGCGAAGGCGACCTCCTCCGGGCCGTGCATCTTCGGCTTCACGATGTAGACCGAGCCGGTGCGGCTGTTGCGCAGCTCCGCATCGCCCTTGAGGTCGTGGATCGCGATCAGCGAGGTGACGGCGGCGTCGAGGATGGTCTCGGGGATCTCGTTGCCCTCGGCGTCGAGCACCGCGTCCGTCATCATGTGCTGGCCGACATTGCGCACCAGCAGCAGGCTGCGCCCGTGCAGGGTGAGGTCGCCGCCGCCGGCGCGGCTGTAGTGGCGGTCGGCGGCGAGGCGGCGCTCGACGGTCTCGCGGCCCTTGGCGAAGGCGGCGCTGAGCGTGCCCTTCATCAGGCCGAGCCAGTTGCGATAGACGTGCACCTTGTCCTCGGCGTCCACCGCCGCGACCGAATCCTCGCAGTCGACGATGGTGGTCACCGCCGCCTCGATGACGATGTCGGCGACACCGGCCGGGTCGGTGCTGCCCACGCGGTGCTTGCGGTCGATCTCGATGTCGATGTGCAGGCCGTGATTGACCAGCAGCACCGAGGTGGGCGAGGCGTCCGCGCCGCGATGGCCGGCGAACTGCGCCGGGTCCTTCAGCCCGACCACCGAGCCGGTGTTCAGCTCGACCTTCAGCGCGCCGCCCTCGACCCGGTAGGCCACCGCATTGGCGTGGGTGCCGGCGGCGAGCGGAACGGATTCGTCGAGGAAGATGCGGGCGCGCTCGATCACGCGCTGGGCGCGGATCGGGTTGAAGCCGCCGGAGCGGGTGGCGCCGTTGTCCTCGGGCAGGGCGTCGGTGCCGTAGAGCGCGTCGTACAGGCTGCCCCAGCGCGCATTGGCAGCATTGAGCGCGTAGCGCGCATTGGTGACGGGCACCACGAGCTGCGGGCCAGGAATGCGGGCGAGTTCGTCGTCGACCTTGTCGGTCGCCACCTCGAAGGGCTCGGGCTCGGGCAGCAGATAGCCGATCTCCGCGAGAAACACCTCATAGGCGGCAGGGTCGATCGGCTTGTTGCGATGGGCACGATTCCAGGCGTCGATCTGCGCCTGAAGCTCGTCGCGGCGGGCGAGCAGCTCCTTGTTGCGGGGAGCGAACGTGCCGACCAGGCCGGCGAATCTCTCCCAGAACACGGCCGCGTCGACCCCGGTGCCGGGCATCGCCTCATCATTAATAAAGTTTACAAGCGCAGAATCCACCTTGAGGCCGGCGACGTCTGTATAGCTCATATGCGGGGTTCCTCCGTTCGTTTGGGAGTTGGCACCCTCCCGGAGCCACCAACTCACTTTGTGCTATGCAGCAAGAGGCGGATGCGACGCAATATCGCAGATGGTCCGATGGGCGCAAAAATGCGCATAGCTCCCCAGCGCCCATCGCAGAGCGAGGCCGGCCCGGTGCCGGCGCTCGCCGCGAGACCTCCTAGAACTGGGCGGTTTCGGTCGATTCCTTCATCGCCATGGTCGAGCTCATGCCTTCGCTGAGCACGGTGGCGATGGCGTCGAAATAGCTGGTGCCGACCTCGCGCTGGTGGCGCGTAGCGGTGAAGCCGTCCTTCTCGGCCGCGAATTCGGCCTGCTGCAGCTCCGAATAGGCGGCCATGCCGTCCTCGCGGTAGCGCCGCGCCAGCTCGAAGGTCGTGTAGTTGAGGTTGTGGAAGCCGGCCAGCGTGATGAACTGGTAGCGGTAGCCCATCGCTCCCAGCTCGCGCTGGAAGTGCTTCATCTGATCGCGGTCCATGTGCTTCGCCCAGTTGAAGGAGGGCGAGCAGTTATAGGCCAGCATCTTGCCCGGATGGACCTTGTGCACCCCTTCGGCGAAGCGGCGCGCGTCCTCGAGGCTCGGGGTCGAGGTCTCGCACCACAGCAGGTCCGCATAGGGCGCGTAGGCCACGGCGCGGGCGATGCCGGCCTCGAAGCCGCCCTGGTAGCGGTAGAAGCCCTCGGGCGTGCGCTCGCCGGTGATGAAGGGCCGGTCGGTCTCGTCGATGTCCGAGGTGATGAGCCTCGCCGATTCCGCGTCGGTGCGCGCCATGATGACGGTCGGCACGCCGGCGACATCTGCCGCGAGCCGCGCCGCGTTCAGGGTGCGGACGAACTGGCGGGTCGGCACCAGCACCTTGCCGCCGAGATGGCCGCACTTCTTCTCCGAGGCGAGCTGGTCCTCGAAATGGACCGCCGCCGCACCGGCCTCGATCAGTGCCTTGGTGAGTTCATAGGCGTTGAGCGGGCCGCCGAAGCCGGCCTCGGCATCGGCGATGATCGGCACGAAGAAGTCGAGCTCCGGCCCGGCCGCGCCGGCACCATTGGAGACGCGCTCCATGGTCTGGATCTGGTCGGCGCGGGCCAGCGCCTTGTTGATGCGCCGGACTACGGCGGGGACGCTGTCGACCGGGTAGAGGCTCTGGTCCGGGTACATGTCGCCGGCCGAGTTGCCGTCGGCGGCGACTTGCCAGCCGGAGAGGTAGATCGCCTCCAGCCCCGCCTTCACCTGCTGCACCGCCTGGCTGCCGGTGTAGGTGCCGAGCGTGGGCACGAATTCCTGCATCTGCAGCAGGTCCCACAGCCGGCGCGCGCCGTTCTGCGCCAGCGTGTGCTCGATGCGCAGCGAGCCGGCGAGGCGGCCGACATCGGCGCGGGTGTAGCTGCGGTGGATGCCGGCCCAGCGGTCGGGCGCCCAGGGCGGTGCGGGGAACTGGTCAGGCGAGGTCTCGCGCGCGGTTTCGCGGATCGTGTCGAGCATGGTCGGCTCCTGCGGCTGAAGGGTCGGTTGCGTTCGGGCGGGCCGCCGTGCGGGTCGTCGCGGGGACGCCGGTGCGGGTGGCGGGGCGAATGGAAGCGGAGTGGAGGGAAGCGGGGTGAACGGGCGCCGGCGCCGCGAGGCTCGCGGGGCCGGTGCCCGGCGCGCCGGGCCGGGAATCGACGGGCCGAGAATCGATGGGCCACATGTCGATGGCGCGGCGCGCGTGGAAGCGCGGCCTAGCGGGCACGGCGGGTATAGGTCGCGGCGACCAGCGTGCCGCCGTCGAGCAGCGAGGTGAGCTCGCGGCCCGGCGCCATGGCGAAGCGGTGGCGGCCGATGCGGTGCACGATGGTGAAGTCCTTCTCGGCGAGACCTTCCGCCCGGAAGGCCCGGCCGATCTCCTCGGCGTCGCCGCCGACGATGGTGACGAATTCCTCGTCGCCGTTGTGATGGGGCGGTCTCATGTCAATTCCTCCGCTTGGGATGTGATGTAAAGATTTCACACTCGACATGGGCGAACAAGAAATATAGCAATATGAATGTGTTAAGCTGATAAGGCTTGTAAAGTTTACCGAGCTGTTTTGTAAACCGAGCAAAGGAGCGGGCAATGTCCGCCATGGAGCCGCGCATCGGCAGCCGGGTGCAGAGGCTGCGACGGGCCAGGCGCATCTCGCAGGCCGACCTTGCGAGCGCGCTGGGCATTTCCGCGAGCTATCTCAACCTGATAGAGCACAATCGCCGGCGCATCACCGTGCCGCTGCTGATGAAGCTCGCGGGCTATTTCGGTATCGAGCCGGGCGAACTGGTGGAGAATGACGAGTCCCGTCTCGTCGGCGACCTGATGGAGCTGTTCAGCGACGATGTGTTCGCCGAGCACGCCCTGACCAATCAGGACATACGCGACCTCGCCGCCTCCAACCCGACGGTCGGGCGTGCCGTGGTGCGCCTTTTCGACCAGTACAAGACCCTGCGCGACGCCCGCCGCACCGGTGCGCCGGCGGTCGAGGACGAGGAGACCGGCTATCACCCGGCGACCGACGCGGTGTCCGACTTCATCCAGGAGAACGCCAACTATTTTCCGACGCTGGAGGCGGCGGCCGAGCGGGTGCGCCATGACATCGACAGCGCCTCGGATTCCTTCGAGTACGGGCTGAAGACCTATCTCTTCAACGTGTTCGGCCTGAACTGGCACGCCGCCTCGCTGCCGGCGGGGATCGCCCGGCGCCACGACGCCAATGGGCGCGAACTCATCACCGCCGACGTGCTGCCGCCCGAATCCGCGCTCTTCGCCGTCGCCCACCAGCTCGGCCTGCTCGCCGCCTCGCGCGAGATCGAGCAGCTGATCGAGAGCGGCAACCTTTCCGCCGACGCGCCGGTGCTCACCCGCAACGCGCTGGCGAGCTACTTCGCCGCCGCGCTGGTGATGCCCTACGAGCCGTTCCTGCGCGCCTGCCAGGAGACGCGCTACGACATCGAGCGCATCCAGCGCCGCTTCCGCACCAGCTTCGAGCAGGTGTGCCACCGCATGACCACGCTGCAGCGCCCCGGGCTGAGCGGCGTTCCGCTGCACCTGGTGCGCACCGATATCGCCGGCAACATCTCCAAGCGCTTCTCGCTGTCGGGGATCCACATCTCGCGCCATTCCGGCGCCTGCCCGCGCTGGAACGTCTACTCCGCCTTCCTGCATCCCGAGCGCATCAACGTGCAGATCAGCCAGATGCCCGAGGGCCAGCGCTATTTCTGCATCGCGCGCTCGATCACCAAGGGTGGCTACCGCTACAACGCGCCGCGCCGGCATCTCTCCATCGGGCTCGGTTGCCACATCAGCCATGCCGGGGCGATGATCTATTCGGACGGCATGGACCTGTCGGACCCCTCGCAGGCGGTGCCGATCGGCGTGGGCTGCCGCATCTGCCCGCGGCTCGACTGCGGCCAGCGCGCCCAGCCGCCGACCGACCACCATTTCACGCTGAACGAGACCGACATGTCGGAGAGCTTCTACGCGCCCGCCCGGCGGGGGCTTTGATGGGGTGAGGGCGCATCGAGGCGGATCGGGGGACGGCAAGGCAGGCGCGGAAGGGCGCGCTTCCTGAACGGAGCCTTTCCGTCCGCGTGAAGAAAGGGCGGTCGCCGCCTCGGCGCGGCCTGCATCCGTGCAGCGGCCTGAAGCCGGACAGCCGGTCATCCGGCTTGCCCGTCGAGCAGCCAGCCGATAGCGCACCCGAGCGACATCTGCCGCGCCGGTCGCGCGCTCTTCCCGCCGTCACGCGCCCACGCGATCGCCGCCGCGAGTGGCGGCGATCCGGAAGCGCCCGGGCGGCCTCGCTATTGCTGCTGCGAGCGCTGCGCCATCATCTGCCGCAGCGCCGATTTGCAGGGCTGGGAAAAGCTGCGGAAATTGTCGCGGATGCAGCCCTTGACCGCGCCGTTGCCGGGTTGCACGCCCGAGCAGTAGGTGGCGAGGTCCTGACGGCAGTTCTGCACGAAGAGCTGCTTCATCTCCGGCGACATCGCGTCCTGCGCCGACGCGGAGCCGGCCAGAACAAGGCCGCCCAGCAGCGCACCGATCATGACTGAATGCCTCATCGCGGTCTCCAACGGTCGTGACGCAAAGGAAACGTGAAGAGGCGAGCCCGGTTCCCGCGCCCGCCAGCAAGGTCTCGCAGCGTCATTCAGGGCATCGATTATGGTCGCGTGATGGCGCCCCGGGGGCGCCCTCATCCGGCCGGCATGTCGAGCGGTTCAGTGCGCGCCCAGCTCAGTGCACGCCCAACTCCCTGCACAGGAACTCGCTCACCTCGCGCAGCTCAACGTCGTCGACATATTCGCCGTCCTTCATGAACAGCTTCTCGAACGGCAGCCCCTTGCGGTCGACCGCCTGCTCGATGGCGACCGCGAACTGCACGACATCGATCGACTCGAAGGACAGGTCCTCCATCAGCCGGGTCTCGGCATTGATGCCGTTCGGCAATTCGATATCCCAGCCGGCGACCATGTCGTTGGCGACATTTATGACGGCCCCCTCGACATCGCTACGCGTCGCAAGACTCATGATCCATTACCCCCCCATCAGGCCGCGCCGGCACCCGCTGCCAGTTGCGGCAAGTCCCAATACGCGCCGACCGCCTCGGTGCCCGGGCGACGGTTGCGGAAGCATTCGGTTGGCGCAAGCAACTTTCATTCCGATCCCGCGTGACATCCGCCGCGCTGGCGCGGGCTCGGGCCCAGCTGTTGGCGCCGGTGTCGTAGTCGTATTCGGCGGAGATCACCCGGTCGCCGGCGTTGAGATAGGCGACCACCAGCGTCCCGCCATCCGCCATGAGCTGGATGTCGTATGTGGGGTCGCGGCCGGTGTCGGTCCCCGTCACGATGCCCGCCATTTCCAGCCCTCGGCCTGCTTCCTGAAAATCCTCGGAAACTCCCACGCCGCGGCGGTAGCGGCGAGCGCCGTATTCGATGCGCGCTCCCCGCCGAACCGCGAGTGCACAGCCCAGTCCAACGGCAGCGTCACGCGGCGTGCACATGGGCGCGCTCGTTCGCGTTGTTGTGCATGGCTGAGGCGCAGCCGCCGCCCGCGTTCCACACCGGTTGCTCGGCGCCGAAATTCCCGGTGCCGATCATGATGCCGTCCATAAACCCCTCGCGCCACGGTAGGCTCTGATAGCCGCTGACGCGCCGGATGACGTCCGGCGAGGTGAACCCGCCGCGGCCGGGCGGGACGTAGAGGTCGCAACAGTGATTGAGCCCGCCGGCACGCAGTTCGATGCGCGGCGCCGACTGCGCGTGCGCGCCGGGCGACGAGGTGATGGCCAGCACGACCGAGAGCAGGAACGCCGGGAACGTCGCTCGCATGCGAATGCTCCGATGTCAGACCGGCCGGGGCAGAGCGAATATCGGGCAGGCTCCGCCCTCTTCCGGTCCGAACGCAGGCGTCACGGGGCGTTCCGGTGGCGCAGAGGAAACTCTAGCATTTCGTCCCACCGGCGCAATCGGGAGCTGCTGCGGCAGAGTTTCCGGGCCGGCGAATTCGTCTAAAGAGGTACCGATCGGTATTCGACAAGCCGGCTCTGCAACGGCCGGCCACCCTGCCTTCGAAGAATTTCGCGGCAGGATGAAAACAAAGCGCGCCAATGGTGCCACGCTACGTCGGCGCGGTTTCAGCGTTGGGCTTTTCTTTGGCCGTAGCCCGGAAAAAGTGTCACGAAGTCCTCGAGCGCCCCCGCTGCTTGCCGGTGGGAGCGCGTTGACTGAAAGGAAGGCGCCTGCCGCCGGACGGGTGGCGGGCGTTGCCGGCGGCGGGGTCAGCGCCGCGCCTTCATTTCCATCCAGTACCTTGGTACCGATTCGATGCCCATCTCGTCGAAGGCGCGGTCGACGCCCTCGAACAGGCAGGCGGCGGCGATGTCGACCGGATAGCCGCTCATCAGCACCTCGGCGAGCCCGCCATAGGCCCCGATGAGCTGGAGCCCGCTGCGCGAGATGACGGATTCGCTGCGTCCGACGCTGGTGACGCTCATGCCCGCCGCCTCCACCTTCTCGGCCCAGCCCTCGGGCGAGAGCCAGCCCTTGGCGAAGGCCCGCCCGCCGCCGCCCCGCTTGCGCGGGATGGGCGGCTCGCCGGCCGCGATGCGGGCGCGGTTCTTCTCGTCGAGAATGATGGCGGACTGCTTCAGCCACTCGGTGTAGACCGGCTCGCTGCCTTCCGGGAAGGTGCCGACATAGAACAGCGAGTTGAAGATGAACGCGCCGCCGGGCCGCAGGATGCGGGCCACTTCGGCGAGGAACTTGTCCTTGTCGGGCATCAGGTGGATGGCGTTGCCGATCATCACCAAATCGACCTCGCCGTCCGCGAGCGGCAGCTCGTCCGCGCTCCGGGTCAGGAAGCAGGCGCCCTGCGCCCCCTCGGCGCGAAAGGCGTCGAGATCGGGCAGCAGGCGCCCGCGCGCGGCGAAGGTGCGCGCGGCGATGCCGGTCTGCTCGGGATCGAGGTCGACGCCGCAGATGGCGAGGCCCGGCTTCCGGTCGAGCAGCAGCCCGGAGAGCAGGCCGGTGCCGCAGGCGAGATCGGCCACGCGGCGCACGCCCTGAAGGTCGATCTGGTCGATGAGGACCTGATTGACCGACACGTATTCGGGCAGGTTGGCGTAGGATTCGTAGGTCGTGTCGACCATGGACGTGCTCATGAGACTGCCCCCTGGCTAGGCTCTGGCGGATAGCGGATCGTCGAGGCCGCCCGTGCCGGGCGCGTCCGCGGCGGCTTGGGCGAGAAAGTCGAGCGCGACCTCGCCGGCGTCGAAGCCGCGTGCGCCGCGCCCGGACGGCCAGCGCGGCCAGCGGTGGCCCTCGCCGCTGACGGCGACGAAGCGCAGCGGCGCGCCGCCCGGGCCGGGGCTGAAATCCACCATCTCGGCGAAATGGCCGTCGGGCCCGGGAATGCGCAGCGGTGCGCCGGCGGGCACCGCGCGGTTGCGCTCGACCCACAGCGCCAGCGCGTCCTCCACCGGGATCACCTCGCCGCCATGGCCCCGGTTCTGCCCGCGCAGGATCTGCCCGCCATGCCAGGGCATGATCTGGTCGTTGCGGTCGCAGACGAGGACGAAGGGCAGGGGCGGGCCGTCGGCGACCGGCCTCGCCATGCGCACCGGCACCGAGGCGATGACGGCGGCCGCGCCCGCCAGCAGATGCGGGCGCTCGGCCGCGAGGCGCTCGACGAACATCCCCCCGTTCGAGACGCCGATGGCGAACACCCGCGCCCGGTCGATGTGCATCTCGGCGGCGAGCCTGTCGACCAGCGCCTCGACGAAATCGAGGTCCTCGGCGCTTTCCCCGAGCTCGGGCCTCCCGTCGACCCAGCCGGTCGGCGCGGAGGGGAAGGCGACCACGCAGCCGCGCTCCAGCCCCCGGTCCACCAGCCCGCTGCCGCGCGCGAAGCGGTCGATCCGGCCGAGCCCGCCATGGAAGCACAGCAGCAGCGGCGCGCCGGCGCTGGCCCGCGGGCGGTAGATCTGGGCAACGCGCCTCGTGCCTCCGACGAGGACGGCGAGCGTGTGCGGCCGGCGCCCGAAGCGGGGCAGGAGGATCGGTCGGCCGAGGCGCTGGCGCCGGCGCAGCCACAGGAACAGGACGAGGATCAGCAGCAGGACGAGGATGACGTGGCCGCGCATCAGGTCCCGACCTTGCTGCCCAGCCAGACCTCCAGCCCGCCGTCCGGGTTGTCCTCATATTCCCAGCGCTCGCCGCGCCGCACCGCGACGCGGGGGCCGAACACGTTGGCGATGCCCACGAACAGCCCCGCCTCCGACGACACAAGGTTGCGGACGCCGAAATTATACGGGTTGTCGAAGCCCTTGCGGGTGACCGGCAGCCAGTTGTCGCCGTCGCTGGAGCGCCACAGGTCCGCGCCGCCCTCATGGGCGATGAGTTGCTCGCGGGTCATTATCTGGAACAGGCGCTGCACGCGCGCCGGCGCCGCGTCGCCCTCGGTCCAGCGCAGCGTGACGGTCCAGTCATAGGTGCCCAGATACAGCCAGTCCTGATGCGCGGTGAGCGTCCAGAAATAGCCGTTGAACAGGTTGCCGAAGCCCGAGCGCATCAGGCTGAGCGGTTCGCGCCGTCCCTCCGGCGTATCGCGCGGCTCGCCGACGATGAGGTCCCAGCTATCGTCCGGGTTGATGCGGATCAGCTCCGATCCCGCCGGTCCGACGCCGTTCACGCGGTCATAGCCTCCGCCCTGGATGCCGGAGCCGACATAGACCGCGCCTTTGAAGCCGGTCATCGAGGCCACCGCCTGGTTGAGCGCGCCGCGATGGCCGCCCTTGTCGATCAGCCGGGTCCAGCGATAGGGCGGCTTGCCCTCGCAGTCGCTGGCCCAGACCTGGAAGCCGTCGAGGTTGAAGGTGCCGGCATAGAGCCGGTCGCCTTCCGCGCACAGGGTGAAGATGCCGAGATTGCCGGCGTCGCCGAAGCCGAACTCGCTCGCCTCGATCCAGAGGTCGGAGGCGGGGTCGGCGGATTCGAACACCACCGGCAGGCCGGTCGTGTTCTGCTGCGCCCCGTCCGTGCCGCGCTTCGCGGTGGGCGAGAAGAACATGCGGCCCTTGAAGGCGGTGAGGCAGCGCGTGGTGGAGATCGGCGCGTTCTCCAATATGCCGTAGCGCGAGACCTGCTCGAAATGGCGCCCGTCGAAGCTGCGCATGATGAGCCCGCCCGGCGCCCGGCCCGGCGCCCAGGCCGAGACATAGAGCGCGGGGGCGGGGTCGTGCGCGCCCTGGAAGATCTGCATCGAGCGGTAGCCGATCTCGCGCGGCACCTTGGCGCCGCCGATGCCGTCCACCATCGGCGCGCGGAACACCATCTCCCACGCCTGCGTCGCCGGGTCGTAGCACCAGATCTGCGCGCGGCGGTCGAGCTTGTAGAGCTCGTCCATCGTCTCCGGGCATTCCACCGGCCAGGTGGTGAAGGGAATGTCGGAGTAGGAGGACTGCATGCGCAGCATGCACAGGTTCGAGCGCGTGGTGCCGAGATAGAGCTTGCCGTTGAACCACTCCATGGAGTGGGCGTAGTTGTTGTGCCCGTCGCCGAGGCCGCCCTTGCCCACGCAGGCGAAGTCGGCGCGCGACAGGCCCGGCAGCGGCGCGGGTCCGTGCGGGAATTCGGGGGCCAGCATCAGCTCACCGTTTCACGATTGGCGGCGGCGGGGGAGGCCGGCTTGCGCCGGGCCCGCTGGCGCGAGGGATAGAGCGTGGGGTTGAGCAGGTAGGTGTCGCGCGGCAGGGTGATCAGATAGAGGATCACCTCGGCGACGCGCTCAGGCGTCAGCAACTCGCGCGGACGGATGGCGGCGGTGCCGCTCTGGTCCCACAGCGGCGTGTCGACCGCGTCCGGCAGCAGGGTCTGCACCCGGATGCCGATGCGCCCGACCTCTTCGGCGAGGGATTCGGAAAAGCCGACCACGCCGAACTTGGAGGCGCAGTAGGGCGCGTCGAACGGGCGCCCCTGCCGGCCGGAGGTGGAGGACACGTTGACGATGTCGCCCCGGCCCTGCTTCGTCATCTGCCCCAGCACCGCGCGGTTGGCGAGGAAGGTGCCGGTGAGGTTCACCGAGAGGATGGTCTTCCACTCCTCGAAGCTGGTGTCCGCCACCATGCGCGGCTGGCCCCCGGTGCGCAGGATGCCGGCGGCGCAGATGAGCACGTCGACGGCGCCGAAGCGTTCCACCGTCTCGGCCGCCATGCGCGCCATGTCCTCCTCGCTCGCGACGTCCAGCGCCAGCGGCAGCGATCTCTCCCCGCCCTCGGCGGCGAGGCTGGCGAGGCGCTCCGGGCTGCGGTCGACCAAGGTCACGTTCGCGCCGCGCGCGAACAGCGCGCGCACGCAGGCGCCGCCGATGCCGCCCGTCGCGCCGGTGACGATCACGGTCTTGCCGTTCAGCGGGTCGGTCATCGCACTCTCCAAAGCACCGTCAGCTTGCGGCCGGAGGAGCCCCGCGCTCCACCGGCACCGGCAGGATAATGGGATCGGCAAACACTACCGAGCGGTTGAGTTCGATCGCCCCGAGCACGGCGGTGGCGAAATTGTCGGCCGTGATGCGCCCGCCATAGGGGGCGTGCAGCATGGTGTCGGCGATGAGCGGCGTCTCGACCGGCCCGGGGAACAGCGTGTGCACGCGGATGCCGTGCTCGGCCACCTCTTCCGCCAGCGTGGCGAACAGCGCGGCGATTGCGAATTTCGAGCTGCAATAGGCCGGCGCCATCGGCCGCCCGCCAAGCCCGTGCGGGGTGGTGGAAGAGCTGACCGCGGCGATGTCGCCGTCGCCCTGCTCGATCATCGCCGGCAGCACCGCCTTCACCGCCAGGAACACGCCGTGCAGGTTGATGTCGATCACGCGCTGGAAGGTGGAGAGCGGCAGGTCGCGCGTCGCCTTCGGCAGGCGTTCGCCGCCGGCCGGGCCCTCTCCCAGTGCCGCCGCGGCGAGCATGAGGTCGACGCGGCCGTAACCGGCGATCAGCGTCGCGAGCGCGCCGAAGGCTTCCGGGTCGCCGACATCGAGCGCGAGCGCCTCGTGGCGGCCGGGGCCGAGGGCGCGCAGCGCGCCCAGCGTCTCCTCGAGGCGCCCGGCGTCGCGCCCGACGATCGCAACCGAGCCGCCCCGCCGTGCGAGCTCCTCGGCGATGCCGCGGCCGATGCCGCTGCTGCCGCCGGTGATGAGGCTGACATGACCGGTCCGCAACTCAGTGGCTCCGGCCCGGGCGATCGTCGCCGCGCAGAATGGCGCGCAGCCGGCCGCGCCGGTTTTCGAGCGATGGCGGGGCGATGCGCTCGCCGCGCCTCTCGTTGATGGTGAGGAAGCGGTCGACGGCGCGGGCGAAGCGCACCGGCTCGACCACCGGGAAGAAATGCCCGGCGCGCGGCACCGTGATCAGCCGCGAGCGCGGCAGGTGGTCGAGCAGGGCGTAGGCGGTCGGCAGGCAGTGCGACAGCGCGCCGAACAGCAGCAGGGTGGGGGCGGTGACGCGGGAGAAGAAGTCGGTCTCCAGCGGTGTCTCATCCTCGAACTCGGCGCCGGCGGTGGTGCTGGCGAGCATGGTCTGCCAGTTCTCGCGGCCGCGATTGCCCATGTCGCGCGAGCGCAGCGAGATGCGCCGCTGCGTGCGCGCCGTGCCGGTGCCGGCGAGGTCGCCGCCATATTTGTTGAGCTCGGACAGCAGGCGGAAGTCGATGATGGAATCGTCGCTCGGCGGCTCCTCGAGGCCGAGTGCCATCAGCTCCTCCTTCCAGCTCTTCCAGTGCGGCCAGTCGCGCAGGCGCATGGGCGGCTGGAAGGCGCGGATCTGCGTGTCGGCGACCACGAGGCTGCGCACCTTGTCCGGGTGCAGCCCGGCGAAGGCCAGCGCGACGCGCCCGCCGAAGCTGTGGCCGACGATGTGCGCCTGGGCGAGGCCGAGATGGCTCATCAGCGCGCTGAGGTCCGCCACCATGCTCGGCAGCCGGTAGCTGCTGGGCGGCATGGAGGAGCGGCCATGGCCGCGCAGGTCGTAGAGCAGCAGGTGCCGGCTCGCGGCGAGGTGGCGCCCGCCGCCGAGATACCAGAAGGCGAGATTGGCACCGAGACCATGGATCAGGATGACGTCCTCGCCCGCGCCGAGGCGCTGGTAATGGACCTCCAGGTCGTTGAGGGCGAGCATCGGCATGGAAGGGGTTCCAAAGGCCGGCGCCGGCCTGCGGAGCCGGGCGGCCCCGCACGCCCGGCAACGCGGTCAGTCCATGTAGCCGAGGATCTTGAGCTGCTTCATCAGGGCCTCGCGCTCCTCTTCGCTCGGCTCCTCGCGGTCGTCCTCGCTGGTGCCGGCCGCCTGCGTCGCGCCGCCGATCACCGCCTCGCGGGTATCGGCGAGGGCGGCCTGCGGCACCTGGCCGTCGAGGTCGCTGGGCACCGGCAGGCCCATCAGGGTGAGGATCAGCGGGGCGATGTCGAGCAGGCTGAAGTCCTCGACCCGCGCGCCCTTGCGGAAGCTCGGCCCGTAGCCGACGAAGATGCCGGCCGGGCGGTGGGTGCCGTCGGCTTCCTCGCGCTGGGCGATGATCTCGCGCGCCTTGAGGATCGAGACGAAGCCGCCGTCGCGCAGGCGCAGCGTGATGTCGGGGCAGGGCTCGACATAGCTGGTGCCGCGCAGCTTGTTGAGATCGGCGCCGAGCACGATCTTCTCGCCGTTGACCGGGTCGCGGATCTCGAGCAGCTCGCGCTGCAGCTTCATGGCGAAGTCGAGATAGTCCTCCTCCTTCACGCCCGAGCCGGAGCCGAGATCCTTCTTGATGTAGATCGCGTTGCTGGAGGGGGTGGGGCAGAAGGCGGTGGTGGCCTGCCACTGGATCATGCCGAGATGGTCGCGGATCTTCTCGGCGGTGAGCTGGCCGAGCGCGTCGTCGGCCGCCGTGTTGGACCAGGTCAGGTAGCCGTTCCGCGACAGCCACTCGTTCACGTAGAAGATCTCGGTGGTCGGGCCGAAGCCGTGGTCGGAGGTAAGGATGACGTCGGTGTCCGGCCCCGCCGCCTCGACCATCTTGCGGATGTTCTCGTCGAGCTTGCGGTAGAAGCCGAGGCACAGCTCGCGGATCTGCTGGTACCAGGCGTCGCCGTCCTTCTTCACCAGCTCCGGGTCGACGAAGCGCCAGAACAGGTGCTGCACCTTGTCCGGCCCGTCGAGCACGACAGCGGTGAGGTCGGTCGGGTCGGTGGACAGGATGTAGCTCGTCATCTCGGCCCAGGCGGAATCGCGCCGGTCCTGCAGCTCGATCCACTCGACGTGCTCGCCCTCGTGCAGGCCCTGCACGCACTTCTTCTCCTCGCCGATATCCATGCCGAGGTCGCGATAGTCGAACTTGTCCATGGAGCGGACCGTGTCGAACAGGCTCTTCGGGTGGATGCCGTGCCGCAGGTGCCTCCAGGGCACGAAGCCGGAGATGACGTAGCCGTCGATCGCTGGCGCCGGCGACATGCCGTAGAAGTTCAGGCTGGTGGCCCGCTTGCCGCGGCGATTGACGATCGACCACAGCGTCTCGCAGTGGTTGTCGCGGAAATCGTTGATCTTGAGGAACACGCCCCCGTCGCGCATCGTGATCGGGCGCAGGAAGTCGTAGATGCCGTGCGCCTCGGGACGGCGGCCGGACACCATCGAGGTCCAGGCCGGCGGCGTCAGGGGATTGCGCGTCGACATGAGATTGGCCCGCACGCCATTCTCAAGAATTGACCCCAGGAAGGGCATGATTCCCTGTTGAATCAGGGGGTCGAGCAACGTAAAGGTGGCTCCGTCGAGCCCGATCATCAAGACTTTCATCGAATCGCACCCTCCACCGCCGCCCCCGGCGCGATACACGGTAATTCGAACTGTTCCCGTTACATCAAACGGCAACTAGAAACGTCTTCTTTTCGCAGCTGCGAGAGCCTATCATTGCCTCAAATGGATGGAAAGGCTGTGCGTGCGCGGCCCCTGCCCTTAAGCTAGCATGATGCGTCGAGGCGTTTCACGACGGAATCGGCGCGTTACGGCGACGCGGATTTCGCAGGCAAGATCGATGCCGCGGCCGCCAGATACGAGGTGACTTGCATGAACGGGCCACGCGAGGCGAACGGGACGAGCGGGGCCGCGACGCCCGCTGCCCCGACATCGGCCGGCACGCACGACGCCCGCCCCTCCCGGCCCCGCATCCCGGCGGCCGGCCTCTCCGAGGCGGTGCCCGCCCCGGCGGCCCGGCACCGGCGCGCGCCGATGCCGCCCCCCGCGCCCGCGGTGATCGAGGACGTGATCCCGGTCAACAACGCCAACAGCGAGAAGATGCAGCAGATGATGCATCTGCAGGACTTCCTGCACAGCTCGCTGGAGATGGACCTCAGCACGGCGACGCTGGACAGTTCCAGCACGCCGGAGGAGATCGAGAGCCACATGGCGGATCTACGCCACCGGGTCGGCATGCTCACCGCACTCTCCAAGGTGCTGGTCGAGGAGATCGACATGCTGGAGGCCGCCCTGCTGCGCAGCCGGCAGAAGGCCGGGAACTGACGCGCAAAAGGCAAGTCGCAGGGCTGGAGCGCAGAAGGCTGGCACGCCCATAACCCTGCGCCGTTGCATCGCTAGGCGGACCGCCGCTCCAGCGGCGAGCGGAAGGCCGGATTGGCGAGGAACGCCGGGTCGTTGCCGAGATTGGCCCCGGCAGGCCCGAGCCCGGCGAAGGGCGAGTTCTGCGGTTGCATCATCGCGTCGAGCGCGGCGTCGTCGCAGGGCAGCGCCAGCGCGGCGCACAGCTTGCGCAGCGTGGTGCGGGGCGCCTGCTCGAAACCTTCTACGGAGAGCTCGGCGAGCTGGCCGTCCGGCAGCGCCTCGAAGAAGCGGGCGAGGGCGCCCTGGCGCTTCTGCCCGCCGGCGGACTCGCGCCCGCCACGCTCCGCCGCCGGCGCGACCAGCCGGACCACGCTGGCGCCGGGATAGGACCGCTGGATCACCTTCAGCGCGTCCAGCTTGAGCGAATAGGCGCGGCTGGGGTCGACCATGCGCCGCGGCGCCACCTTCACCCGCAGCTCCTCGAAGATGCGCCAGGTCGGCAGCGACATGCGCCGGATCATCCAGCGGCGGGCCATCGCCACCGCGTCCATGCTCTGCTCGCCGCTCAGCAGGTAGGCGGCGGCGCGCAGCAGGCCATGGAACTGGGCGTTGTGCGGCTGGTTCAGCCGGAACGCGACCTCTTCCAGATTGTCGCCAACCAGCAGGTTGAGCTCGGGCATGCCGAAGCAGGCCGGGTGCTGGCCGAGCATCGCGCCGATCAGGGCATGGCGCCCGCCGGCGGCGGCGCCGAGGACGAAGATGGGCTGGGCACTGTCCTGCACGGGCTGCGTCCGTTGCTGCGCGGTGGCGGCGATGGTCTCGCTCATCACGGTATCCACGACCAGACCTCGACCTGGAAGAAGCGCACGATGAAGCGCAGGAAGGCCTGCCAGGTCATCATCCGCGCGCCGTCGACCTTCGCATAGCCTGTCATGCCCGATTTCAGCGCGCCATTCCCGTTCGGGATGGTTGCCTTGACGCGCACCACCATGCCGTAGCTGCGCTTCGAGGCCGCGGGGGCGATGGAGACGACCTTGCCGAGGATCGGCGTGTCGCTGTAGCCCCAGGCCTTGATGCGTACGTTGTCGCCGGGCTGGATCAGCGAGATGTCGGCCTCGGGCAGGTCGATCTCGGCATCGACCGTGCGCATGTCCTCGGTCTCGAGCAGCGCGTCGCCCGACCTCAGCCACTTGCCGACCAGCAGGTGGAGATTGGGCGTGACCACGCGCCCGTCGGCCGGCGCCCGGATATCGGTGCGCTCCAGCAAATCCTCGCGGTATTTGAACTCGGCGGACAGGCGGTCGACATCGGCCTTGCGGGCGTCGATCTCGCTCTGGGTGGCGGCGCTGCGCACGAGGTCGAGGCTGGCGATGGCGACGTTGAGCTTGGCGACGTCGCTGTCGTAGCGCGACTTGGCGCGCTCATAGGCGGCGGGCGAGGCGGTGCCGGTCTTCTCGAGCTCGGCCTGCCGCTTCATCTCCGCCTCGGAGAAGGCGACGCTGGCGCGCTGCGAGGCGACCTCCTTCTCGGCGACCTCGACCTGCTCGGCCTTGGCGCCCTCAACCAACTGCTGGAGCTTGGCCTTCGCCTCGTCGAGGCGGGCGCGGGTGATCGCCACCTCGTGCTCCTGGTCCCAGGAGGAGAGCTTGCCCAGCACCTCGCCCTCCGTCACCCAGTCGCCCTCGCGCACCATCACCTTGACGATCTCGCCGTCGGTGCGGGCATTGGCCTGGTTCTCGGCGATCGGCAGGATGTTGAAGGAGCCGGACGCCTCGTATTCGTAAGGCAGGAAGGCGACCGCCAGCAGGAACACGCAGACGATGGCCCAGAACACCCGCCCCCAGGCGGCGACGTTGGTGCGCGGCTTGGCGGGGGCGGCGGCCTGGCCCGGCTTGCCGGCCGGCGCGGCGACCTCGCCCGCAGGCATCGGCACCCACGACGTGCGGTGGTCGCGGGTCAGCATGGCGATGAACCAGATCAGGCAGGAGAGGCAGAGCAGCAGGAAGATGCCCATGCCCGCGCCGCCGACCTCCACCTCCAGCACGATGGCGAAATAGGTCAGCAGCGTGCCCACGAACAGCAGCGAGCACAGCACCGCGCCGATGCCGAACAGGATCAGCGCGGTCTCCTCCTCCGGCTTGACCAGCATCGGGCGCGGCCGGCCGGTGAGCCAGTTGCGCAGCGAGGCGAGGGCCTTCTTCTTGAGGTTGGGATCGCCGAACCAGACGGTCAGCCAGTTCATGCCGTCGGCGGGCATCAGCGGGAAGGCGATGATGAGGAATTCCATCAGCGCCGCCTGGGCCACCACCAGCGCATAGCCGGAGAAGGTGGTGCCGTTCTCGTGCAGCATGCTCCACAGCACCGTGCCGCCGGAGAACATCCACAGGCGGGCGGCAAGCGGGGCGCCATAGGCCCAGAGCTGGCCGCTGCGGTCGAGCGTCGGGATCGCCGACTTGTCGACGAAGAAGCGCGGCAGGATGCCGAGCTCGACCACGATGCCGAACTGCTTCACCTCGCCGCCCGCGTTCTGGATCACCGTGCCCTGCGTCATGCGGGCGGTGGAGTTCACGATCAGGAAGCTGACCAGCATGCTGGCGATGGTCGACCAGGTCCAGGTGATGGCCTGAAGGTCGGCCGAGAACAGCGTCCATTTCTGGAACACCACCATGCCGGCGAACACCACCGTCGGCCACAGCAGCCAGTGCAGGTAGCGCATCGGCCAGAACAGCACGGCCAGCAGGGCGAAGAGATATTTCGGGTTGAACAGCGACACCCGGTCGGACGGCGCGCGCTCGGCCTCGCCGCCGCCGCGCCCGCGGCCGGCGAGCGCCGCGAACAGCGCCTCGCGCCCGCCGCCGGCACCCATCGCCCCGCCCAGACCGCCGCCGCCTCCAAGGCCTCCACCGCCTCCGAAGCCGCCGCCGCCGGGGCCGCCGCCTCCGAAGCCGCCGCCACCGCCAAGCCCGCCGCCGCCGCCGAAGCGGCCGGCGAAGCCGCCACCGCCCGCGAACCCGCCTCCACCGAAGCCGCGCCCCCCGCCTCCGGCATGCCTGGCTTCGCCGGCCGCGCCCTCACCGCGGCCGCGCCCGCCGGGCTTCGCGCCGTGGCGCGCCGACGTGCCGCCGAACAGCTCGTCATCCATGTCGCCGAGGAACAGGTCGGCATCGAAGGCTGGCGCGGCGACCGATTCCTCGACCACCGAACGCATCGCCGCCTGGGGGGACGCCGGTTCGGCGGCATCGTCCTTGCCGCGGCTTTGCGTGGAGGAAGAGGTGGGGGCCGGCAGGGCGAGGCGCTCGCTCGCCGGCAGGACGGTGGGCGCGGTACGCCGCGCAGGCGCGTCCGAGACCTTGCGTTCGTGCCGCCCGGCCCGGCCCGCCTGCTTGCCCGCAAGGCGCTCGGCGCTGGTCGCCGGCCGCGTCCGGCGCCCGCTCTTCGGGGCCGGAGAGTTCGGTCCCGCCCGCCGCGCCTCCGCCAGCGTCGCGTCGCCATGTCCGGCCGATGAGGGGGAAGCCGTCGCAGGAGTGGCGGTTGCGACCATATCCATTGCCGGCCCGGTACCGTCGGCGGATGTCGCGTCGATGCCGGGCGGGTCCGGCGGGCCTGGCGGATCGGCCGCCCGGGGGGCCTCGTCGGCTGCGCCCGCTCTCCCGGCCTCGCTTCCCGACGCCTCGGGACCGGAAGGTTCATCGGTGACCGGAGTCGACTCCATCGCCGGTTCGGGCGCCGGGTCGTATGGGGCGAGGTCCCTTGCCTGCCAAGGGCTGTCCTCGCCGGAAGGCGGCGCATCAGGGCGACGGATGGTCTCGTCGAAGTCGTTCAGAGCCTCGAACATCGCCTCATGCGAGGTGGCGAGTGCCTGCGGCGGGGCGTCCTGCGGCGAAGGCTCGTCGGGTGGGAGAGAGTCCGCCGAGGGTTCCGGCGGCGGGTCGGGGCGTCGGATGGTCTCGTCGAAGTCGTTCAGCGCCTCGAACATCGCTTCATGCGACACGGCCGGCGTCTGCGGCGGGGCGTCCTGCGGTGGAGCCTCCTCGGGTGCCGGAGCCTCAGAAGCGGGCGGCTCCCGGGGCGAGGCGGGACGGCGGATGATCTCTTCGAAATCGTTCAGCGCTTCGAGCAACGCGGCGCGGTCGATCGCCGGCGCGGGCGCAGGCTTGGCCTGTGGCGCAGGAGGAGAAGCCGGCGGTGCTGGCTGTGGCCCGGCGACCGGCGCCGCGCTGTCTCCGGCAAGCCGGCGCTGGCGCGGGTTGATGCGCGCGCTGGTTCGCGTCCGGGCAGCCTCATTCTTTGCCGGCGAAGGCACGGGATTCCTGGCGGGTGCAGGGCCCTGCGGTGCGGGCTTGCGGTCCGCCGGGCGCGTGCCGGCCGGTGCGGGCGCGGCGTCGCGGCTGCGCAGCGGCGTGCGCGGGGCGACGCGCATGCTGGGGCGGGTCGCGGTCGCCGCGGGCGGCGTTGCATTGGCGGGCGACGCGCTGGCCGGCGCCGGCGCAACGCGGGCCTTCGGAATAGCGGCCCGGGTCGCGGCGGCAGGGGGGGCAACTTGCGCGGCGTCGGCGCCGTTCAGCAGGCCGGCATTGCGCAGGCGCCGCTGCATCGTCTTGCGCGCCAGCAGGTCGATGTCGCGGCCGAACCGCTCGCGATGGCTCCTGTCTGCGCCGGTGCGGCGGGTCTCGTCGAACAGGTCGAGGACGTAGAAGTCCGGTCCCTCGAACATGGTCTCGGCGCCGGTCGAAGGATCGCGCACCCAAGCGACGCCGAGCGCTTCGTCGCGCCGGATCGCGAGGTCGGCGCGCAGCCATCGTTCGGAGGAGCGGGGGCTTCGGGAGACGTCAATCATGACGATGCACGTTGCTCCGGTTCAACCCAGGCGCGGGCCCGTTCCCGGAGGAGCGGGACGCCCGCCGCGCCGGCCCGCGCATGACGGAACTGTCACTTCCAATCATCGACGTCAGCCATCAACCCAGATTCAGGAAACATCGTCCAGCGATTTGATGACATCAAGAGCGCAGCAGTCTCTTGTCCGGCGTAAATAGCCGGCGCGCCGGGCCCGAGCGAATGAGCGGCTGCGCTTCCAGGCCTCGGCGGCCGCCGCCTGCGGCGCCACTTATTGGTCGTTGCTCCGGTATTATATTGCAGAAAAGCAACCGGAAGCACAGGATTTGCCCGCGAGGCGGGCAGGTAGGCTTTCGCTGCGCCCAACACTTTGGCACTGCTACGTGAATTGCAAGCCGGCAGGCGCGCGCCCCGTCGTTGCGTCATGTCGTATACTCAAATTGAAAAATATTATTTATATTGAGTACGTTCGCACCTTTGCGGTCATCCGAAAGTGCAGTCAAGTCGTTTATATCAACGAGTAGTGGTCGGGAATATTATTCCAAACAACGGTCTGGCCGCCGCCGGTGCCCCAGTATAGGGATCGAGGTCGCGACCACTTGCGAAAGCGGAAGATTCGCGCTGGTCACTCTTGTCAGCGAAATACTGAAGAAGTAGGCTTCATGTTGCATTGCGGAATGTAGGTCACGTAGGGGGCGGTGGTCAAACTCCACCAATACGTGACGGGGTGGGGTGTGTGGAAATGGTCGGGGCGCGAAGTGGGCGCCGCGCGGCGGGCGCGGGCGGTCGGTCTGAAATCCAGGGCGCGGTGGCCGCACTGAAGAGCGGCGATGCCGCCGGCGCGCGAGTGCTGTTCGAGGAACTGGTGAAGCGGCGCCCGGGCGAGGCGTCGGCCTATGTGGGCCTCGGCCGGGCCTATTTCATGGAAAAGGACTACGCGTCCGCGCTCGAACACTTCCAGGCCGCGCTGGACATCGATCCCAAGCAGAAGATCGCGCTGCTGTTCAGCGCCGAGTGCCGGGCCAAGCTCGGCGATACTGTCGGCGCGATGGAGGAGTATGAGGAGGTCGGCGAGATCGCGCCCTCGCTGGCGCTCGGCCAGATGCGGCTCAGCCGGCTGCACAAGGACCGCTCGGAATTCGACGAGGCCGAGCAGCGCCTCAAGGAATCGCTGGCCTTCAACCCGCAGCAGGTGCCGGTGCGCGTGATGCTGGCGGACCTCTACGAGAAGCAGGGCCGGAGCGAGGAGGCCCGCGAGGAGCTGGAGCGGCTGCTCGACATCAAGCCGGACAGCTCGATCGCGCTCTACAAGCTCGGCCGGCAGGCGCTGCGCGAGAAGAAATACGATCTCGCGCGCCAGCTTCTGGAAGAGGCGAGCGAGCTCTCACCGGACAACTCGGTCATCACCTACGCGCTCGGCGGTGCGCTGATGGCGCTCGGCCGGTTCGCGGCCGCCATCAGCGCCTTCAAGCTGGCGCTGGAGCACAATCCCAAGCTGATGATGGCGTCGCTGCAGATCGCGGACTGCCACGTCGCACTCGGCCAGCATCAGGAGGCGCTGGCGGTGCTGGGCGAACTGACGCGCAAGCATCGCCGCGTCGGCATGGTGCACAAGCGCATCGCCGACATCTACACCGTGCTCGGCCGTTACGGCTACGCGGTCGAGGAATACCGGGCCGCCGTGTTCAACCTTCCCGACCTGCTGGAAAAGAACGTCGAGATCGCCGCCCTGATGGAGAGCGCGGACGGCGACGAGGAACTCGCCAGGAAATTCCAGGCCTGTTTCATCGGCATCAAGGATGAAATGCAGACCAATCCCGAGGCGCGGCCGAACATTCGCGAGGGGCGGCCGTCGCGCGGCCGCCGCGCCCTGTTCGCGCGCCGCGGACAATGACGGATCGGACCCGGTATCATGCCGCGTAATCTCGTCGTGATGATCCTCGACAGCTGTCGCTTCGACAGCTTCGTCGAGGCCCGGTCGAGGAATTTCCGCCGGCTCGGCGAAATCGAGCAGCGCTGGTCCTATGCATCCTGGACCGCGCCGTCCCATTATTCCTACCTGATGGGCCTGGTGCCGCACCGCTCGCCGCAGCACGTCTACGCCTCCGAGGTCTACAAGAAGGACTTCTCAAGCTGGGTCGACCGGCTGAACATCCCGGATCTCGGCTTCAACAAGTTCATCCCGCAGCTTTCACTCGCGAAGGTGCTCGGCGACCACGGATATGTCTGCAAGGCCAAGGTCTCTATGCCCGTTCTGAATGGCTTCACGCTGTTGAACAAGTATTTCGCGGACTACAAGCTGATGCCCAACCACAATGATTTCGCCGGCATGGTGAAGGAGATCGAATTTGCGGCCGACAAGCCGCATTTCTATTTTCTCAACCTCGGTGAGACGCACTACCCCTACATGCTCGACGGCTCCAAGCTGCCGCATATCTCGGGCGTGCACGGGGCGGTCAAGCAGCTCGCCAAGGGCGAGGACGGGGGCGGGCGCGTGGGGACGCAGGGCGACGACTTCTTCGACGCCGACGCGCTGCGCGGCCTGCACGAGCAGCAGATCCGCTGCGTGGACTATGTCGACGAGCTGTTCGGCGCACTGATCGAGAAAAGCCCGCCGGACACCTACTTCGTGGTGATGGCCGACCATGGCGAAGCCTTCGGCGAGGGCGGGTATTTCGGCCACGGACCGGTGATGCACGAGAAGGTGTTCGAGGTTCCGTTCGTGGAAGGACTACGCCCGGCCTGACGGTCGGCGTGCACGGGAGTATAATACTGACGGAAAGCTTGGAGCTTTCGCGTTCGACAAAGACAAACGCACGGGGGCGTGTGATGAATGCGGAAAACGACGACAAGCTGATGGCCAAGCTTGCCGAGCTGAAGCGCCGGCGGGCAGAGGGCGGGGCGGCCGACGCGGCGGCCGGCCGGGCGCGCACCGCGCCCAAGGCACAGGGCGCGGCCGAGGACGTGTTCGCCGGGGGCGCCGGTGCGGGCGGCGCGGCCGGCGGCGGGCAGCGCGGTGCGATGCTGCAGCGGCTTCTCGCCAACAAGGAGGGCGGCGGCGCCGGTGGCGACAAGCGCGCCGCGATCCTTCAGCGCCTGATAGCGAAGAAGAAGGGCGACGGGGCCGGCGTGGGCGGCGGGGATCGCCGCGCGGCCATTCTCCAGCGCCTCATGGCCAAGGAAGGCGGCGGGGGCGACAAGCGTGCCGCCATCCTCAAGCGCCTGATGGAGCGGGGCGGCGACGGCGGCGAGCCGCGCGGCGAGATGCTCAAGCGCGTTCTGGCCCGCAAGCAGGACGGGGGCGGTGGCAAGGGGCCCGGCGCGGGCCTCGGCGGCGGGCAGGGCGGAGGCAGTGCGGCCCTGATGAAGCTTCTGGAGCGCCGGCTGGAGAAACCCGGCGCGGACCCGAAGGAATCGCGCGAGCAGATCGAGAAGCTGATCCACAAGCTGGAAGCGCGGCTCAACAAGCTCGACGCCAGGCCGGCCGACGAACTTCCCGCCGACAGCAGGCCGACGGACAAGACCGACTGAGCGTCGCGGAACGCACCGGGCCGGCCGGCGAGGCCGCCTGCGCACCGCGCGTCCATCGAAGACGTTCGAACCGAAGACGTTTCGACATCGGGACCTGAGTTGGACATGAGCGGGGGCGCAACGCGAATGGACGATCTTGTTCAGATCATCGCCCTGGCCCCCGCGGGCCATCGCGATCCGTCGATCGTGCTCGCCGCCTCGCGGGCCGGCTTCCTGGGCGTGGTGAACGGCGAGGTCGGGCCGCTGCCGGAAGCCGCGCTCGCCGGGCTGGCGGCCCATGCGCGCGCGCCGTTCGGCCTCAAGCTGGCCGCCGTCGACGGGCAGGCGCTGGCGCTGGTCGAGGCCTATGCGCCGCGCGGGCTGGGATGGCTGCTGGTCGACGCCGCCGCCGTGCTCGCCGATCCCGAACTTCCCGCCCGCCTGTCGGCCATCGGGGTGCGCACGCTGGTCGAGCTGATCGAGTGGGACGAGCGTCTCGCCAGGCTGTCGGGCCATGCCGGGCTGATCGTTAAGGGCCACGAGGCCGGCGGCCGCGTCGGCGAGGAGACCAGCTTCATCCTGCTGCAGAAGGCGCTGGAGCGGCAGGCGGCGCCGGTGTTCGTGCGCGGCGGGCTTGGCCTGCACAGCGCGGCGGCGGCCATGGTCGGCGGCGCCGCCGGCGTGGTGCTGGACGACCAGCTCCTGCTCCTGAAGGAATCCCCGCTCACGGCCCCCGCGCGCGCAGCCCTGGCCGGCCTCGCGGGGCTGGAGACGGCGCTGATCGGGCCCGATGAGGCGCGCTGGCGGGTGTTCGAGAAGCCCGGCTTCCGCCATGTGCGCCAGCTTCGCAAGGTGATCGGCGGGCTCGACGCCGCGGCGGCCGGGACGGCGATCCTCGGCAGCCTCGGCTGGGACGACCCGATGGGAGAGGTGATGCCGCTCGGCCAGGGCGTGGCCTTCGCCGAGAGCTTCGCCCGACGCTACGCCACGGTGGGCCGCCTCGGCCATGCGCTGATGGCGGAGGCGGCCGGGCGCGGCGCGGCGGCGGCGAAGGCGCGCCCCTTCGGCCCGGGCGCGGGCGTCGCCGGCTCGCACGGCACCGACTATCCGATCGTGCAGGGGCCGATGACCCGCGTCAGCGACACGGCGGGCTTCGCCCAGGCGGTCGCCGAGGGTGGCGGCCTGCCCATGCTGGCGCTGGCGCTGATGCGTCCCGAGCAGGTCGACGCGCTGCTGGCCGAAACCGCCGAGCGCCTCGACGGCAAGCCCTGGGGCGTGGGCCTGCTCGGCTTCGCCCCGGCCGAGCTGATCGCCGGCCAGATGGAGGTGGCGCGCAAATATATGCCGCGCTTCGCCCTGATCGCCGGCGGGCGGCCCGACCAGGCGCAGAGCTTCGAGGCCGAGGGCATCGCCACCTATCTCCACGTTCCCTCGCCGCGCCTGCTGACCATGTTCGTCGAGCAGGGCGCGCGGCGCTTCGTGTTCGAGGGCCGCGAATGCGGCGGCCATGTCGGCCCGCTTTCCAGCTTCGTGCTGTGGGACGTGATGGTTCAGACGCTGGTCGAGAACGTGCGCGACGCCGAGCAGGCCGCGCGCATTCACGTCCTGTTCGCCGGCGGCATCCACGACGCGCGCTCGGCCGCCATCGTCTCGGCTATCGCCGCGCCGCTGGTCGAGCTCGGCATCAAGGTCGGCGTGCTGATGGGCTCGGCCTATCTGTTCACGAAGGAGATCGTCGACAGCGGCGCGGTGGTGAAGGGCTTCCAGGAGGAGGCGATCACCTGCGCGCGCACGGTGACGCTGGAGACCGGCCCCGGCCACGCCTCGCGCGCGGCGATGAGTCCGTTCGCCGAGCACTTCGTCAACCGCCGCAGGGAAATGGAGCTGGAGGGCCGCTCGGCGGACGATATCCGCGAGGAGCTGGAATCCTTCACGCTCGGGCGGCTGCGCGTGGCCTCCAAGGGCACCGAGCGCACCGGCTCCGAGGGCAGGATCCGAAAGGTGCCCGCCACCCGCCAGAAGGCGGAGGGCATGTTCATGATCGGGCAGGTGGCGACCCTGCGCGACGCCGTCGTGAGCGTCGCCGACGTGCACCGCGCCGTGTGCGAGGACGCGCTCGCCCTGCTCGACGCGATGCCCGCCGCGCAATCGGTGGCGCGCAAGGCCCCGCGCCCGGCGGACGTCGCCGTGGTCGGCCTCGGCGGCATCTTTCCCAAGGCGGCGAACGTCGCCGAGTATTGGGAGAACATCCTCGGCAAGGTGAACGCCATCACCGAGATCCCCTCCCATCGCTGGGACTGGCGGATCTATTTCGATCCCGACCGCTCGGCGCCGGACAAGATCTATTCGCGCTGGGGCGGTTTCCTCGACGACCTGCTGTTCGACCCGCTGCGCTACGGCATTCCGCCGAACTCGATCTCGGCCATCGACCCCTTGCAGCTCATGACGCTGGAAGTGGTGCGCGCCTGCCTCGGCGATGCCGGCTTCGAGCATCTCAACGCCTCGCGCGAGCGCTGCTCGCTCATCCTCGGCGCCTCGGGCGGGGCGGGCGATGTCGGCGCGCAATACGCCGTGCGCTCGGAAATGCCGCGCTTCCTCGGCGGGCTCGACGAGGACGCCGCCGCGCGCCTGCCGCGCTGGACCGAGGACAGCTTCGCCGGCATCCTGCTCAACGTCGCCGCCGGCCGCTCGGCCAACCGCTTCGACCTCGGCGGCGTCAACTACACGGTGGACGCGGCCTGCGCCTCCTCGCTGGCGGCGATCTACCAGGGCGTGCTGGAGCTGGAATCGGGCCGCAGCGACGTCGTCATCGCCGGCGGCGTCGACACGGTACAGGGCCCGTTCGGCTATCTGTGCTTCTCCAAGACGCAGGCGCTCTCCCCGCGCGGGCACTGCTCCACCTTCGATTCCTCGGCCGACGGCATCGTCATCTCCGAGGGCATCGCCATGGTGGCGCTGAAGCGCCTCGCCGATGCCGAGCGTGACGGCGACACCATCTATGCGGTGCTGAAGGGCGTCGGCGGGTCGAGCGACGGCCACGCCAAGTCGATGACCGCGCCGCACCCGGACGGGCAGATCCGCGCCATGCGCCGGGCCTATGAGATGGCCGGCTATTCGCCCGTCACGGTCGGCCTGTTCGAGGCCCACGGCACCGGCACGGTGGCGGGCGACGCGGCCGAGCTCGAGACCGTGACCCGCCTGCTCGGCGAGGCCGGCTCGACGCCGCGCCAGAGCGTGATCGGGTCGGTGAAGACGCTGATCGGCCACACCAAGGCGACCGCGGGCGTCGCCGGGCTGATCAAGGCGACGCTCGCCGTCCACCACGGCGTGCTGCCCCCGCACGGGCATGTCGACCGGCCGAACAGGACCCTGTCGAACCCCGACAGCCCGCTCTTCCTTATCGACGAGCCGCGCCCCTGGGTGAGCGGGGAAGGCGTGCCGCGCCGCGCCTCGGTCAGCGCCTTCGGCTTCGGCGGCACCAATTTCCACATCACGCTGGAAGCCTATCAGGGCCCGGCGCCCGGCCAGGTGCGCCCGGTGGCGCAGAAGCGCTGGCCGCATGAGCTGCTGGTCTGGCGCGGGGCGGACCGCGCTGCGCTGGCGAAGGCGGTGCGCGCCACTGCCGGCATGCTGGCGGCCCTGCCGGCGCTGCCCGAGCTGCGCGATCTTGCCTTCACGCTGGCGCAGGCGGCGCCCGGGGGCGCCCTCGGCGCGACGCTGGTGGTCGGCCGCGACGAGCCGGTGGCCGAGCGCGTCGCCGCTTTCGCCCGCCATCTCGAAGGCCCGGCCGATCCGCTGCCGCCGGGCGCGGCCGTGAGCGAGGCGCCGCTGCTGGCGGAGGGCGGCCAGCTCGCCTTCGTGTTCCCCGGCCAGGGCGCGCAATATCCGGAGATGCTGCGCCAGCTCGCGGTTCTGTTCCCGGAAATGCGGCAGGTGATGGAGCGCGCCGACGCGCTGCTGAAGCCGCAGATGGATGAGGCGGGGTTGCCGGGTGGGCGGCTCAGCCGCGCCATCTATCCCACCGGCGCCTATGACGAGGAGGCGAGGGCGGCGGCGCTCGCCACGCTGACGCGCACCGATGTTGCCCAGCCCGCGCTCGGCGCGGTGGAAGGCGGGCTGATCGAGGTGCTGGCCGCCTTCGGCCTCGCGCCCGACATGGCGGCCGGCCATTCCTATGGCGAGCTGGTGGCGCTGCACGCGGCCGGTGTCTACGGGCTCGACGACATGCTGCGCATCTCGGCGGCGCGCGGGCGCGCCATGGTGGCGCAGGCCAATGGCGGCGACCTCGGCACGATGATAGCGGCGATGCGCGCGGACCGGGCCGCCGTCGAGGCGGCGGTCGCCGGCATCGCCGATCTCGTGGTGGCGAACCACAACGCCCCGCGCCAGACCATCCTCTCCGGCACCCGCGCGGCGGTGGCGGCGGCGCAGGAGAAGCTGGACGCTGCCGGCATCTCCAACCAGCCGCTGGTGGTGGGCGCGGCGTTCCATTCCCCCCTCGTCGCCGCCGCGCGCGAGGGCATGGCGGCGTTCCTCGAAGGGGTCGCCTTCGCGCCCGCCGCGGTGCCGGTCTTCGCCAACTCCACCGCCGGGACCTACCCGGCCGAGGAGGGCGCGGCGAAGGCGGTGCTGGCGGACCAGCTCGTGCGCGGCGTCGAGTTCGTCGCCGAGGTCGAGGCCATGTACGCCGCAGGCGCGCGGGTGTTCCTCACCGTCGGGCCGAAGGCCGTGCATGCGAGCATGGTGCGCCAGATCCTCGACGGGCGGCCCGGCCGCGCCATCGCCATCGACGACGATGCGGGCGGGTTGCAGGGCTTCCTGCAGGCGCTCGGCGCGCTGATGGCGGAGGGCGCTGCGCTCGATCTGACGAGGCTCTGGGCCGGGCGCGACTGCCAGCGGCTCGACCCGCGCAGCCTTGCGCCAGCGGCCCGCATGCCGGCGCCGCAGAAGCACATGTGGTGGCTCAACGGCTCGGGCGCGCGCCGCGTCGGCGCCGAGCCCGCCCCGCCGCTCACCGTCGAGCAGATCGCCGCCCGCCCGAAGGCGCCGGCCATGCTCATCGAACCGCCGGCCGCGCCGGCCTCTCCGCCTCCGGCCAACCCGCCGTCGTCCAGGCCCGCCGCCAACGGGTTTGAGCGCCGGCCCAACCTGGGAACCCGCACGATGGACACGGGCGAACGACGACATCTTCAGGAGGTCGAGGCCGACGCCGAGGCCGAGACCTATGGCGAGTTCATCGCCGGCAACGGGGTGATGAACGAGTTCCAGGCGACCATGCAGCGCTTCCTCTCGACGCAGGAAAGCGTGCTGCTGGCCTATCTCGGCGCCGGCGCGCCGGCCGGGGCCTCCCGCCAGGTGGTCCGTCGCCCGGCGGCGACGCTGGTGCCGGCCCGCGCTCCGGCGCCGGCCCGGCCGGTGCTGCGCCCGGTGCCCGCCGCGCCCGCCGTCGCAGCGGCTCCGATCTCGGTCGCACCCGCGCCGGCCGCCGCGCCCGCCACCGCGGTGAACGGCAACGGCCACGCGCCGGTGGCACCCGCTCCGGCGCCCGCACCCGTTGCGGCAGCTCCTGTCGCGGCGGCTCCCGCGCCCGCCGGCGGTCCGGCGCTGATGGACCTGCTGCTCGGCCTGGTGGAGGAGCGCACCGGCTATCCGCGCGACATGCTCGGGCTTGACCAGAAGCTCGAGGCCGATCTCGGCATCGACTCGATCAAGCGGGTCGAGATCGTTGGTGCGCTGGTGAAGAGCCTGCCGTCCGGCGCGGTCACCTCGACCGACGGGCTGGGCGAGAAGCTCAATGCCTGCCGCACGCTGCAGGCCATGGCCGACTGTCTTGAAGGCGCGGTTGGAGGCGCGGTCGCCGGAGCCGCCCGCCCTTTTGACCATACCGGGTCGGATGCCGTCGCCCCCGCGACAAGCGCCCGTCCGCCCCGGTTCGTCGTCAAGGCGCATCTGGAAGATCTGTCGGTGGCGGGCACGCTGCCGCCGGGCCTCTATCTCATCACCGATGACGGGCGCGGCGTCGCCTCCGCCCTCGCCGACAGGATCACGGCGGCCGGCGGCACCGCGCAGGTGCTCGCGCCCGATGCCTTGCCCGACGCGGCGCCCGGCGCGGAGGGCCCGCTCGCCGGCCTGGTCCATCTCGCCCCGCTGGCGAGCCCGGTGCTGCCGCCGGGCGAGGCGCTCGTCGCGTGGAAGGGGCAGATTGCCGTCAACGAGGCGCTGGCGCACCGGCTGCTGTCGCGCTTCGGAGCCTCCCTTTCGCAGGGCGGACGGGTGATCCTCGTCTCTGGCCTCGGCGGCGCCTTCGGCCGCGGCGCGACACTGGGGGGAATCTCGCTGCAGGGCGGCGGGCCAGGCCTCGCCAAATCGGCGCAGGAGGAATGGCCGAACGCGCTGGTCAAGGCGGTCGACCTCGATCCCGCGCTGCCGGCGGCGACGCTCGCCGACGCGCTGCTGGCCGAGCTAGCCTCCGGCGGGCGCCGCGAGGTCGGCTATCCGGGCGGCCGTCGCACCATCTTCCGCACCGAGGCCGCCGCGGTCGAGGCGCTGCCGGCGCGTGCGGCGCTCGGCGCCGGCGCGGTGGTGCTCGCCACCGGCGGGGCGCGCGGCATCACCGCCGAGACGCTGCGCCCGCTCGCCGAGCCGGGCGTCACGCTGGTGCTGTGCGGGCGCAGCCCGCTGCCCGGGCCGGAGGACCCCGCCTTCCGCGAGGCGGCGACGCCCGCCGCGCTGCGTGCCGTGCTGATCGCGCAGGCGCGCGCCGCCGGTACCGTTCCCAAGCCGGCCGAGATGGAGCGCACCATGCAGGCGCTCCTGCGCGAGCGCGAGATCCGCGCCAACCTCGCCGAGTTCGAGGCCGCGGGTGCGCGGGTGGTCTACCGCATCGCCGATGTGAGCGAGGCGGTCGCCGCGGCCGGACTGGTTCACGGCATCGTCGAGGAGTTCGGCCGTCTCGACGGCGTGTTGCACGGCGCCGGCGTGATCGAGGACCGGCTGATCGTCGACAAGGACCCGGCGAGCTGGGCCCGCGTGGTCGAGACGAAGGCGCAGAGCGCGCTGGCGCTGGCGGCGGCGGTCGACCCGGCGCTGTTGCGCTTCTTCGTCATGTTCGGCTCGGTGGCCGGGCGCTACGGCAATTCCGGCCAGAGCGACTATGCCGCCGCCAACGAATTGCTGAACCGGCTCGGCAGCCAGCTTCGCGCGCTGTGGCCGGCCGAGGTCAAGGTCGCTGTGCTGAACTGGGGGCCGTGGCTGGGCACGCGGCACGGGCCGGGCATGGTGTCGGAGGAGACCCGGCGCAAGTTCGAGGCCAAGGGCGTCGGGCTGGTGCCGCCCGAAGCCGGGGCGCTCGCCTGCCTCGACGAGATCCTGCGCGGACCGCTGGAGGACGTCGAGATCGTCATCGGCGAGGGTCCGTGGGAGCGTCACGAGGCCGAGATGGGCAATCTCCCTCTGCCGGCGATGCCGGCCGCGCCAGTTGCCGCGCCGCCGGTCGCCGCACGCCCAGCCGGGCCGATCCTCGCCCCCGCGGCGGCGGAGGCGCTCACCTTCCCCTTCCTGCCGCTGGTCGCGGGGGCGCAGATCGGCCCCGGCGCACGCGGCGGGCGCCTGCTCGCGCGCACGCTGAGCCTGCCGCACGACCTCTATCTCGAACAGCACCGCATCGACGGCGTGCCGGTGCTGCCCGCCGCCGTGGCGCTGGAGATGGCGGCCGAAGCCTGCGCCGCCGTGTGGCCGGGCTGGCAGGTCTGCGAGGTCACGGAGCTGCGCCTGCTCGCCGGGCTGAAGTTCGACGAGGACGCGCCGCGCGCGATCGAGATGCAGGTGCTCGGCAGCGAGCATGGCGACGCCAGCGGGTTCGGCGCCTCGGTGGAACTGCGCTCGCCCGGCGGGCGCGCCCATTACCGGGTCTCGCTGAAGATCACCGACGAGCTGCCGCGCGGCGAGCCGCTCGGCTGGAGCCTCGCGCCGGCGCCGGCCCCGTTCGGCGCGCGCGAGGCCTATCGCGACATGCTGTTCCACGGGCCGTGTTTCCAGGCGGCGACGAAGCTGGTGGGGCTCGACGACAGCGGCATCGTCGCCGACATCCGGCCGGGCCCGGTGGGCGACTTCGTCGCCGGGGCGCAGCCGGGCGCGGCCTGGCTGTTCGACCCGGCGCTGGTCGACGTCGCCGCCCAGCTTGCCTGGGTGTGGTCCTGCGTGCAGCGCGACGCGGCGGCGCTGCCGAACCGCTTCGGCCGGGTGCGCCGCTTCGCCGGTGCGGGCGCGCCGGCGCGCATGCTGTTCGCGGTGCAGCCGGGCCTCGGCGAGCACCAGGTGGCGGCGGATGTCGCCGTGCTCGACGCGGCCGGCGCCCCGGTCTTCGTGATCGAGGAACTGGAAAGCACCGCCAATGCCGCGCTCAACCGGCTGCGCGGCTATGTCGGCGAGATCCGCGTCTAGGCGGCCGGACGGACCCTTCCCATGCTGATGCAGACGGCGAAACCCGAGGACGGCAGCGACGGCGACATCGCCATCGTCGGCATCTCCTGCGTCTTCCCCGGCGCCGAGGGGCCGGACGCCTTCTTCGCCAACATCCTGCGCGGCGAGGAGCAGGTGCGCGAGCCGCAGCCGGACTGGGACGCGGCGCGCTATCTCGCCGGCGCCGGCCCGACCCGCATCACCACCTCCGCGGGCGGCTATCTCGGCGACCTGTTCCGCTTCGACCCGACGGAGTTCGGCATCATGCCGAGTTCGGTCGACGGCTCCGAGCCCGACCAGTTCATGGCGCTGAAGGCGGCGCGGGCCGCGCTCGCCGATGCCGGCTATCTCGGCGAGGGCCACGACCACACCAATAGCGGCATCATCCTCGGCCATTCGACCTATCTGCATCGCGGCAACGCGAATGTCGTGCAGCACGGCATCGTCGTCGACCAGATGGTCTCGCTGATCGGGTCGCTGCTGCCGGAGGCGGACGGGCAGGCGCTGGAGACGCTGAAGGCGGCGCTGGTCGCCAAGCTGCCACCCTTCAACGCCGACATCGCGCCCGGGCTGGTGCCCAACGTGATGACCGGGCGCATCGCCAACAAGCTCGACCTGCGCGGGCCGAACTACATCATCGACGCTGCCTGCGCCTCCTCGCTGCTGGCGGTGAACATCGCCATGGAGGAACTGCGCAGCGGGCGCAGCGACCTGATGCTGGCGGGCGGGGTCAACGCCGCGTTGCCGGCCGAGGTCTACATGGTGTTCACCCAGCTCGGCGCGCTGTCGAAGCGCGGGCGGGTGCGCCCCTTCTCCTCCGGCGGCGACGGCACGTTGCTGGGCGAGGGGCTCGGCATGGTGGCGCTGAAGCGGCTCGAGGACGCGCGCGCGGCCGGCGACAAGATCTACGCCGTGGTGAAGGCGGTCGGCCAGTCGAGCGACGGGCGCGGCAGCGGCCTGCTCGCCCCGCGCCTCGAAGGCGAGATCCTCGCCATGCGCCGGGCGCTCGACATTTCCGGGGTCGATCCCGCCAGCATCGGCCTCGTCGAGGCGCACGGCACCGGCATCCCGCTCGGCGACCGCACCGAGATCACCGCGCTGCGCGAGGTGTTCGGCGCGCGCCTCGAAGGGCTGCCGCGCACCGCGCTGGGCTCGGTCAAGTCGATGATCGGCCATTGTATCCCGGCCGCCGGCATGGCCGGCCTCATCAAGGCGGCGATGGCGCTGCACCACAAGGTGCTGCCGCCGACGCTGTGCGACGAGGTCAACCCGGAGCTCGGCATCGAGACCACGCGGCTCTACGTCAACACGGCGGCGCGGCCCTGGGTGCAGCCCATGGGCGCGAAGCGCCGCGCGGCGGTCAACGCCTTCGGCTTCGGCGGCATCAATTCCCACGCCGTGCTGGAGGAGGCCCCGCCCAGCGCCGCCCCGCCGCGCCCGCGCGCTCTTTCCGCCGAGCTGGTGGTGCTGGCCGGCGAGACGCCCGAGGCGCTCGCCGGGTCGGTCGACGCGCTCTTGGCCGCGCTAGACGGCCCGCTCGCGGGCGCCTCGCTCGCCGCGATCGGCGCCGCGCTCGCCGAGCGCGCGGCCGGCGCCGGGCCGGCGCGGCTCGCCGTGGTGGCGTCGACGGTGGAGGAGCTGAAGGACCGGCTCGCCAAGGCGCGGGCGCGCGTCGCCGCCGGCAAATCGACCCTCAACGGGCGCGGCAACGCCTTCTTCTCGCCCGCCCCGGTCGAGGGCAGGCTCGCTTTCGTGTTCCCGGGCGAGGGCTGCCAGTACCAGGGCATGCTGGCCGGCGTGCTGACCGCCTTCCCCGAGGCGCGCGAGTGGTTCGACTTCTGGGACGGGCTGTTCGGCGATGCGCGCGGCTTCCGCCCCAGCGACTGCATCTTCCCGCCGCCGACCACGCTCGACCCCGCCTGGGGCGCGCGGCTGGAGGAGGCGCTGTTCGGGCTGGAGCTGGGCTCGGAATCGGTGTTCGTCGCCAGCCAGGCGATGCTCGCCGTCACCCGCACGGTGGGGCTGGAGCCGGACGCCATGCTCGGCCATTCCAGCGGCGAACACTCGGCGCTGCGCGCGGCCGGTGTGTTCGGCAGCGAGGACTGGGCCGGGCTCGAGCACAACATCCGCGAGCTGAACCGGCTCTACAAGGGCATGGAGGGCGCGGGCCACGCCGAGGGCGGGGCGCTGCTCACCGTCGGCGCGGTGCCGCGCGAGCGCATGCTGGCGCTGGCCGATGGTGGGGGCGTGCATCTTGCGCTCGACAATTGCCGCCAGCAGACCGTGCTCTATGGCGACCGCGCGCGGCTCGAGGCAATCGCCAGCGAGCTCGGCCGGGAGGGCGGGCTATGTGCCTTTCTGCCCTTCGACCGGCCCTATCACACCCCGCTCTTCGCGCCGGTCGCGGAGATGGTGGAGGGCACCTATCGCGACATGGGCTTCCACGCCCCGCGCGTGCCGGTCTATTCCTGCGCCACCGCCGCGCCGATGCCCGACGAGCCGGTGGCGATCGAGGCGCTGGCGGCGGAACAGTGGCGCTCGCGCGTGCGCTTCACCGAGACCATCGAGCGCATGTACGCCGACGGCTTCCGCACCTTCATCGAGGTCGGCCCGTCGGCGAACCTCACCGGCTTCATCGACAACATCCTGCAGGGCACGCAGGGCGAGACCCTCGCCATCGCGCTCGACAGCCGGCGGCGCGCCGGCCTCGGGCAGATGCTTTCCGCGTTCGGGCGCATCTGGGCCAGCGGGCGCGGGCTTGATATCGGCGCGCTCTATGCGCGGCGCGGGGTGGTGCCGGCCGATCTCGACGCGGCCCGCGCGCCGCTCCAGCGCGAGCGGGTGTTACCCAACACACTGCCGATGATGCGCTTCGCGCCGGACGAGATTTCGCAGCTCCGCCAGGCGCTGCTGCCCACGGGTCCCGCCGAAGCGCCTGCCGCGATCGGGGCGCCAGCGGATCTTCAGCCCGTGGCCGACGCCGTTTCCGCGCGGGAGGGGGCGGAGGCGGTGCTGATGGGGCACTTCGCGCTGATGCAGCAGTTCCTCGATACGCAGGCCGACGTGCTCCGGGCTGCCGTCGCCGGCGCCGGCTGGAGCGCCGGTGAGGCGGAGGCGCAGGAGGGGCCGGCGGCCTATCCGTTCCTGCAGGCGCTGATCGAGGACGGCCCCGACCGGCTGGTCGCGAGCTGCGATGTCGACGCGCTGGCCGACACCTATGTGCGCGACCATGTGCTCTACGCCTCCACCGTCTCCGATCTCGACCCGGACCTCGCCGCGCTGCCGGTGGTGCCGCTCGCGGTGAGCCTCGAGATGCTGGCCGAGGTGGCGAGCGCGCTCGACGGGCGGGGCGAGGCGCCGGCGCGGCTGGAGAAGGTGCGCGCGCACAACTGGGTCGCGCTCGACGAGGGCTGGCGCCGTCTGGTGCTGACCGCTACGCTGCTGCCCTCGAGCGCCGACGAGCGCCGCTTCGCCGCCAGCGTCGCGGCTGAGGACGGTTCGCCGCTGGTCGATGCGGAAGTGGTGTTCGCTCCGCACGCCATGGCTGGCGAGGTCGCCCCTTTGAGCGCGCCGCGCCCGCCGGAATGGCGCGACGAGGACCTCTACACGACCGGCATGTTCCACGGCCCACTCTACCATTCCATCGACGGGCTCACTGCGTGGAACGAGCACGGCCTCGACGCGCGCCTCGCCGACACGCCGCTGGAAGGTTTCTTCCGCGCCGGCGAATGGCCGGGGCTGCTGCTCAATCCCGTGCTGCTCGACGCCATCGGCCATGTCACCGCGTTCTGGATCGCGCAGGGCTTCGGCACCGATTTCAGCTCCTTCCCCTCGCGGATCGAGCGCATCGACCTGCCCGGCGGCGGGCGCGAGGACACCGGCGGCGGGCGGATCGGCGGGCGCATGGCATTCGAGTCGGGGGAGGGTGGGGCGCGCTTCCTCTCCGGCGATTTCTCCGCCGTCGACGCCGAGGGGCGGCTGCTGTTCCGCGCCACCGGCTGGCGCGACCGCTTCTTCGACGTGCCGCACCGCTTCTGCCGGGCGCGCTGGCAGCCGCGCGACAATTTCTACGGCGAGGACGTCACCGCCGCCTTTTCCGGGCCATTCCCGGAGGGCGCCATCGCCTGGTCTGTGCCGGCCTTTCCGGCCGGCTTCCTCGACGATGCGGGCGGCATCTGGCGGCGGGTGATCGCCCACACCGTGCTCGGCGCCGAAGAGCGGGTGGAATGGGCCGCGCTGCCGCCCAATCCGCGCCGGCGCAGCGACTGGCTGATGGGGCGGATCGCGATCAAGGAGTCGGTGCGCACCTATTGGGCCGGGCTGACCGGCACGCTGCTGCTGCCGGCCGACATCGTGGTGCGCACGCTGGAGGATGGGCGGCCGGTGGTCTCCGGCGAGGGGCTGGAGCTGTTCGGCGCGCCGCCGGAGGTCTCGGTCTCCCATGTCGACGGCGAGGCGTTCGCCACCGTCGCGCCGGCCGGCACCGGCGTCGGGGCGGACCTCGAGCGGCGCGGCCGCGCGGGGCTGGCGGACATCCTCGCCGGCGGCTTCTCCGAAGCCGAGCGTGCGGCTATCCCGCCGGAGATGGTGCCGCTCGCCTGGTGCGCGAAGGAGGCGGCGGCCAAGGCGCTCGGCACCGGGTTCGCGCACGCGCCGCTGTCCTTTACGGTGCGCGCGCTGGCGCCGGGCGGGGCGATGGTCGACGGGCCGGGCGTCGCCGGCATTCCCGTCGCGCTGGCCGAGCAGGACGGCTCGATCTGGGCGGCGGCGTTCCTCTGAGAAGCTGCGCGGATCAGCGCCCGCGCAGTATTTCGAAGCCGGCGCGCGGGGCGATGGAATCGTCGCGCTCGCGCAGCGCCGCGGCGAGGCTCAGCAGCGGCTCGACATTGGCCGAGCCGGCGAACAGCCCCTCGGGCGTCGAGGCGAGGCTGGCGAGGGCGACCTCGGCAGGATTGCCGGCGCCGTCCTCCAGCACCAGCTCCCAGTCGAGCCCGTCCGCACTCGCCCAGAGTTGGTAGCCGCCGACGACCGGGCCCGCCTCCTGCGCCAGCGCGGCGAAGGCGCCCCAGTGCCGGGTGCCGAGATAGAGCGCGCCGTCATGCGCGCACAGGCTCTCGAAGGCGGCGTTGTAGCGGTCGTCGAAGCCGGCGCCCATCATGGCGAGCGGCGCCCGGATCCCGAGCGGGGTGAAGCGCGGCTGGCCGGCGATCAGGTCCCACGAGCCGTCCGCGTCGAGGCGGATCAGCTCGGCCGCGTCGGTGCCGAGCGCGGGCTCCTCCTCATAGCCGAGCGCGCGCGTGGCGGTGCCGAGATAGAGCGCGCCGCCGAACACGGCGAGCGCGGCGACGGCATGGTTGGCGGTGAAGGCGTAGGCGCCGTCCTCGATCACCGGCTCCCAGTCGAACGGCGCCTCCCCCTGCGCGCGCGTGCGCCAGAGCTGGAAGCCGCGCTCGGGGTTCGCGGTGCCGGCATAGAGCCAGCCGTCGAAGGAGGCGAGGGCGGTGACGGCGATGTTGTCCTCGTCGCCGAAGCCCGGCAGCGAGGCTTCGTCCCAGCTCCCGGCCTGCGGGTCGAGGCACATATGCACCACCGGCAGGGCCGAGGCGTCGAGATCCACCAGCGGCCCGTCGAGCGCGCCGCGCGTGACCGCGAACAGCCGCCCGTCATGCACGCACAGAGCCGTCACCGCATAGGCGGGCAGGTCGAAACCGGGTTCCGAAGCCGGCTCGAAACTCTCCCCGTCGGCGGAGCGCAGCACCCGTCCGCCGGCGGGTGAGGCGGTGCCGACATAAAGCGCGGGCGCGCTCTCGCCCGGCGCCTGGAATACGGCGAGCGACACGTAACCGGCATCGTCCGGGCAGCTCGTCGCCCCGCCTTCGCGCGCGTGCAGCGCCTCCAGCAGGTCGGGGGCGAGCCTGAGGTCGACCGCCGGCTCCTCCGCCATGCCGGAGGTGGGGGATTCCAGCACGGTCCGCCACGTTTCGCCGGCAAAGCGCAACAGCCGCGCCGGGGGCGGCGTGACGCCGGCGGCGAGGGCGCCGGTGCCGACATAGAGCGCGCCGCCGAACACGGCCATCGCCTGCGCGCCGGCCGCGTCGGGCCGGCCTAGGCCGCCGCGCGCGGCGCGGATGAAGCACGTCGAATCGAGCAGGCGGGACATCACGCGTAGCCGAGCCTCTTTGCGAGACCGACGGTGCGCGGGTCGAAATGCGCGCCGGGGTTCCATGACAGCTCGCCCTCGAGCCTCGGCTCCTTCAGCCGCGCGAGGCGCTCCGGGTCGAGGCGGGGATTTTCGAGGAAGTTCGGGTCGTTGCCGCGCGGCGCGTTGGCCGGGCCCGGGCAGGCATAGGGCGAGGTCTCGGGGTGCATCATCGCCTGGATGGCGTCCGCGTCGGAGCGTATGTCGAGCCAGTCGCAGATCTGCGGCAGGTAGACGGCAAGGTTGGCCATCAGCCATTCGCCCTTCAGCCGCATGTAGCGGCCGAGCGGCAGGCCGGTGGTCATGGCCAGCACCAGCTCGTGGCTGAGCCGCCACATGCGCTCGGGGTCGCTGCGGTCGCTGTCGTTCAGCACCTGGTTGAGCGACTTCAGCCCCTCATGCCCCTCGCGCAGTGCGATCACCGATTCCGAGGTGCCGCGCGGGTGGCGGGTGAGGTGCAGCAGGCTGGCGTCGGGGAAGTTCAGCATCACCCGCGCCAGCGCCTCCTGGCGGAACAGCGTGCTCGGGCTCTTGTCGATCAGGATGCGCTCGCCCACGCATTCCTGGATATGGGCGAACACCTTGGCGATCGGCCAGTTCAGCCTTGTCTCGATCCAGCTCTGGGCGCGGATGACGCTGTCCTCGGTCTGCTCGCCGTCATGCAGCTCGGCGAGCGTGCGCAGCAGCCCGTGCTTGCCGAAGGAGCGCATGAACACGGTGCCGTACCAGATCTCGCCGAGCGTATCGCCGAGGAACAGGTTGAGCTCCGGCAGGCCGTAGCACTGGGGGTGCTGGCCGAGCATCGCGCAGACGATGGAGGAATAGGAGCGCGGCGGGCAGAGAATGAACAATGGCTGCGGCATCGACGCTCCCAGACTGGCGCGCCCGCAGCGCGCCTCATTCAAGACCAGCGTGGGCGCGCCCGCCCCGTGCGGCACCCTACACCAGCGTGCCGCTGCCGCAACGGCCACCGCAACACCGACGGCGCCGAATCCGGCCGCGGCGATGCCGCCGGCGCAGCGGTGTGCTCACTTGCCGAGCAGCACCTCGAAGCCGCCGTTGAAGTCCATCTTCGCCTGCTTGCGCCGGCCGATCATCTGCAGCAGCCGCTTGTGGTTGTGCGTGCCGACGAACAGGCCGAGCGGGGTCGAGGCCAGCGTGCGGATGCCGAGCTCGGCCGGGTTGCCGTGGCCGTCGTCGATGACGAGCTCCCAGTTCTCGCCGTCCTCGCTGGCCCAGAGCTGGTAGCCGCCGACGATCTCCGGCGCGTCGATCTCGATCGAGCGGAAGGATTCCCACTGGTGGGTGCCGAGATAGATCGCCCCGTCATGCACGCCGAGTGCCCAGACGACCGAATTGTAGAAGTCGCCCAGCCCCGGCCCCAGCAGCGACAGCGGCACCTTGAGCCCGTCCGGCGTAAAGCGCATGCGCCCGGCGATCAGGTCCCAGCTCTTGTCGGGATGGATGCGGATCACCTCGGCAGAGGCCGGGCCGATGTCGTGCACCGTGTCGTAGCCGAGCCCGGTGATGCCGCCCCCGATATAGAGGTCGCCCTTGAACTCGCACATCGCCGAGACGGCGAGGTTGTGGTTGAAGGCGCCGGCGCCGTCCATCACCACCGGCTCCCAGACGAAGGGCGGCTTGCCCTCGGCCCGGGTGCGCCAGATCTGCATGCCGCGCTCGGGGTTGGCGGTGCCGCCATAGACCATGCCGTGGGCGGTGCACAGCGCGTAGATCGCCATGTTGGCGGGGTCGCCGAAGCCTTCCTCGGAGGCGATCTCCCAGGTGCCCTTCACCGGGTCGTCGGTGACGTAGACCCGCATCTCCGGGGCAAGGTTGCGGTCGAGCCATTCGTCGGTGGTGGTGCCCGCCGGCGAGGTGAACAGCCTGTCGCCGAGCACGGTCAGGCCGCGGAACGAATAGATGTCGGGATTGCCGAGCCCGGGCTCGCCCACCGGCTCGAAGCTCTCCCCGTCGAGCGTGCGCAGGATCTGCCCGCCATAGCGCGACATGGAGGAGACGTAGAGCGCCGGCTCGGGGTCCGACCTGCCCTGGAACAGGCACATGGAGCGGAAGCCGGCGTCGCGCGGGATCACGTCGGTGGAGACGCCGCGCCGCTGCTGGTAGCGGTCGAGGTCGATGCCCTTGACGTGCTTGACGAGCTGCCGGTCGGGCGCGTGCGAGCGCTTGTTGACCGGCACCAGAGGGGATTCGTACACCGTCTCCCATTCGCCGCTGTCTGCGTGGAAGCGCATGATGCGCGGCGTGTCGGCCGAGCCGCTGACATTGCCGCAGCTCGTGCCGATATAGAGCTGGCCGCGGAACCAGGCCATGGAGTGCGCGGTGGCGTTCGACACCCGCCCCAGTCCCTCGCTGGCGATGACGCGGAAGCGGTCCTCAGTGATGATCTTGGACATCAGGAATAGCCGAGTTGACGGGCGAGCTTGACGGTGCGCGGGTCGAAATTCTCGCCGGGGCGCCAGCTCAGTTCGCCCACAAGCGAGGGTTCCTTGATGCGCGCCAGGCGCTCGGGATCGATGGTCGGATTCTCGAGGAAGTTGGGATCGTTGCCGCGCGGCGCGTTGGGCGGCCCCTCGCAGGCATAGGGCGAGTTTTCCGGGTGCATCATCGCCTCGATCGCCTCCGCGTCGGAGCGGATGCCGAGCCATTCGCAGATCTGCGGCAGGTAGACGTCGAGATGGGAGAGCAGCGCCTCGCCCTTCAGCCGCATGCTCTGGCCGACCGGAAGTGGCTCGGTGAGCGTGACCGACAGCTCGTGGCTGATGCGCCAGACCCGCTCGGGGTCGAGCATGGGCACGTTGGCGACGCGGGCGATCTCCTCATGCGCCGCGCGCAGGCTCAGCACGCTGGCGGCAGTGCCGCGCGGGTGGCGGATCAGGTGGAGATAGTTGGCCTCGGGAAAGGTCCGCAGCGCCCGCTCGAGGAATTCGGCCCGGAACAGCGTGCTCGGGCTCTTCTCCACCAGGATCTTCGGGCCGACCTGCTCCTGTATGTGGTCGAACACCTTGCGGATCGGCCAGTCGCTGCGGCTGATGATCCATTGCTGTGCGCGGGCGATGGTGTCCTCGTTCTGCGCGCCGTCATGGAGCTGGGCGAAGGTGCGCAGCAACCCGTCGCGGCCGAACGACTTCATGAAGCCGGCGAAGCCGCCCCACACTTCGCCCAGCGTGTCGCCGAGGAACAGGTTCAGCTCCGGCAGGCCGTAGCACTGGGGATGCTGGCCGAGGATGCCGCAGACGATGGAGGTGAAGGAGCGCGGCGGCGCGAGGATGAACAGCGGCTCGGGATAGCCGCCCCCGCGCTCGGCCGCCGTCTCGGCCATGGTCGCCGTCTCAAGCATCGCCTTCGCCCCCTCGCATCCATAGGGCCGCGCGGACCCTTGGGAACCGCCGGCCCCGCGCGACCGCCCACACGGTCCGCCGCCACCTCATCGCGCGAGCGGTGCCGCGCACCGCCCCGCGGGCCGTTCCCATCTAGTATCCAAGTATCATGCCGTAGGACGACACGGTTTCGCTCAGCTCGACCGCCTCGCCGTCCGGCTTCACCCATTCCAGCGGGCGCGCCTTCCAGCTGTAGGGCCGCAGCGCCGGGTTCTCCATGAAGCCGGGATCGTTGCCGTAGCGCGCATTGGCCGGGCCGAGGCAGGCGAACGGCGAGGCCTCGGGATGCATCATCGCGTCGATGGCCTCGTCGTCGGTGCGGATGCCGAGCCATCCGGCGATCTGGGTCAGGTAGTTGCGCGGGTCGGAGAGGAAGTCCTCGCCGCGCAGCCGCATCTTGCGCTCCGGCGGGATGGTCTCCAGCATCTCCATGATGTCGAGATGGGGCTGCAGCCACATCGTCTCCGGCGATTTCGGGTCGACCTGCTCCTCGCGCCCGGCGAGCGCCGGGAACTTGGCGAGCGCCTTCTCGCGCATCTCGGTCTTGAGCTGGAGGATCGACTTCACCGTGTCGCCCGGATGGCGGGTGAGGTGCAGGAAGCGCGCCTGCGGGAAGTTGCCGGCGATGCGCGCCAGCGCCTCGGGCGCGTAGACGTGCAGTGGGCTCTTGTCGACAAGGCCGCGCCCGTCCGCCCAGTCCTGCATGGTGCGGAACAGCTCCGCCGTCGTCATGTCCTGGTTGTCGTTGAGCCAGCGGCGCGCCGCCTCGCAGGTGGTCTCGGTCTGCTCGCCGAAGGCGAGCTCGGCGAGGCTGCGCAGGATGCCGTTCTGCAGCCGCCGGCGGGTGCGGTGCATGTCGATCAGCTCGGCCACCGTATCGACGGCGAAGAGGTTCACCTCGGCGAGGCCGAAGAGCTGCGGGTGGCAGCCGATCATGCCGCAGGAGATCGAGGTGAAGGAGCGCGGCGGGGCGAGGATGAAGAGCGGCTCGACCATCACTTGCGCCCCCACCACAGCTCGAGCCCGCCCCCGCCCACGGCGCCGACCATGGCGGTGGGGGCGACGAACAGGCCGTGCGGCGTGGGCAGCAATTCGCGCACGCCGTAATTGTTCGGGCTGCTGCCGGGGAAGCCGTGCTCGGTGATGAGCTCCCACGTCTCCCCGTCCGGCGAGCGCCAGAGCTTGAACTCCCCGGCGCGGTACTTGTCCGCGTCCTCGCACAGCCTTCTGTACTGCGCGTCGGAGAGCTCGTCGCGGTTGCGCAGATAGGTCGGCATCCAGCGCCAGCCCGCCGTGCCGACGACGAGGTCGCCGTCATGGATGGCGGTGCGCCAGAAGGCGTGGGTGTAGCGGTCGCCGAAGCCGCCGGTGAGCCCGCTGACCGGCCGCTTCACGCCGTTGGGGGTGAAGCGCGCCGTGCCGCTGACGAGGTCCCAGTCGTCATTGGCGTAGACGCGGATCATCTCCGCCGGGAAGGGGCCGTAATTGTCGAGGCTGGAGCGGCCCTGGCGTTGCACCGTGGCGGTGACGTAGAGCGCGCCCTTGAACACCTTCACCGCCGCCGGGATCGAGTTGGTCGAGCCGAGCCACGCGCCGCGGTCGATGATCTTGTACCATTTGAACGGCGGCTCGCCGCGCGCGTCGGTCTTCCAGAGCTGGAAGCCGAAGCGCGGGTTCAGCGTCGCCGCGTAGAGGTGGTCCTCGAACACGGCGAGTTCGTTGATGGACAGGTTCTCCGCCTCGCCGAAGCCAGGCTCGCTCGCCGCCACCCAGTTGCCGCTACGCGGGTCGGTGGCGGTGAACACGATCGGGAAGTCGGTGATGTTGTCGTCATACATGCCGCGGCCGTAATTGCGGCCGGTGGGCGTGCAGAACAGGCGCCCGTGCAGGCAGGCCATGGCGCGGGCGGAGGGCACGTCCGCGTCGAGGTTGAAGCCCGCCCCGCCGCATTCCTCGATGGTCTGGCCGTCCTCGCTGCGCAGGAAGGTCACCTGCGCCTCCAGCGAGCCGGCGCCGAGATAGAGCGTCGGCGCGTCGTCGGCGAGCGTCTGGCAGACGAGGGAGGCGCGGATCGAGCGGTCGCGTGCCCGCGGCGTGCCGTCCTTCCCGGGCAGGACCGGGCTGTCATAGATCTTGGTCCAGACCTCGCTCACCGGGTCGAAGGAGAGGATCTGCGCGCCGTCCTGGTCGCTGCCGCCGGTGCTGGTATGGGCGCCGCGGCGCGGGCTCTCCTGGCCGGTGAAGCGGCCGAGGAAGCCCAGCGGCGAGCGGCCGGTGCCGAGGATCACCCGGTCGGCGAACCAGGCCATGGACTGGCTGGTGCGGATCGAGGGGTTCAGATACGGGATCTCGAGTTCCGAGAAGTCCTCGGCGCGGAGCTTCCCGACGGTCGGTTCGGCGACGGCACGAACTGGCATGACCTTGTCCTCGGGCATCATCCCTCGACGTGCTGTTCAAGCGAACGCTCGCGCGGCGCGCGCTGGCGGGAGCACCTGCGAACCCGAAGGGCGGTGGACGTTATGCGTCCCGCTTGTCCCTGAGCACCTGAAGCAGCAGCTTCAGGCGTTCACCGCGACCTTCGTTCGAGCCATCCGCCGTGCCGCCCCCATTGGCCCGACGTGCCTCCATCAGCCGCCGGAGACGCTCCCCGCGTCCGCCGGTCTCCTCTGTCGTCTCCTCGCCTGCCTCGGCCCGGCGCGCCTGCAAAAGGCGCCTCAGACGCTCGCCGCGGCCCGCATTCTCGCCGCCGGCCGCGCCCGTCCCGCCGGGCATGGCGCCGGAAGGCCCTTCCGCCTCCTGCAGGCGGGGGAACATGCGCCGCGCATCGTCCTCGACGGCTTCGCCATTTTCGTCCTTCTGGCGGACCTCCTTCAAGCGCTTCATCATGATGCGCTTGCCCTCGGCGTCGCGCCCGCCCGAATGCGAGCGCGAGCGTGTGCCGAGCGCGGCGGGCCCCTGCCGGGCGGTCAGCATCTTGCGCAGGTCGCCGCCGTCGGCGCCCTCGCCCATGCGCTCGCCTATGCCCTCGCGCAGCCTGTCGCGCGGCGAGCCCTGCTGTTCGCTGAACGTGAAGCCTTCCGCCTCGACCTGGTCGCGAAGGCGCACCAGATCATCCAGTCGGGCGCGACGGGTCGATCGCTCGCCGGCACTGTCGCTGTCCCCCAGCATTCTTTTCTGACCTGGACTGAAAAGGAGAACGAAAGATCATCAACCAGTGCCCGGACTGTAAGTGAGCGCGGCAAGCCTTGTCCAGCCGCACAGCGGTGTCGATACGGACGCGCGGCGGGCAAAATACCGCCCATTTTCCGATGCTTCCTAACGTAACGGGCCAGTCGTCCCGCATTGCGGTATTGGATTGACATCGCTGGAGAAAGCAAATGTGCCGCTCCGCACCGTCTCTGTTGTTCGCGCTGCTCGCCTGCATGCTTTGTCTCACGCCCGCCGGCGCGGCCTCGCCCGAGTCGGACAGCCTGACGGTCGGCGGCCTGAAGCGCACCTACACGCTCTACCGTCCCGCCCGCGGCGGCGGGCCGAAGCCGATCCTCATGGTACTGCATGGCGGGGGCGGCGACGGTTCGCGCATCGCCCGTCAGACCGGCTTCGCGCGCTATGTCGACAAGATGGGCTTCATCGCCGTCTTCCCCGATTCCGGCGGCTCGCAGTGGAACGACGGGCGCGAGACCACGCGCTCGAGCCGCGACGACGTCGCCTTCCTCGTTGCGCTGATCAGGAAGGTCGCGGCCGAGGAAGGGGGCGATGCCGGCCGCGTCTTCGTCGCGGGCGCGTCGAATGGCGGCATGATGGCGCAGCGTCTCGTCTGCGAGGCGGCCGGTTCGGTCACCGCGGCCGGCATCGCCATCGCCAATTTGCCGAGCGCACTCGCCGGGGGTTGTCACCCGGCACGGCCGGTGCCGATGATCTTCTTCCTCTCCGCGAACGACCCGATCATGCCCTTCGCCGGCGGGGCGGTGAGGGCCGGGCTGATGCGCGGCGCCGGCGGGCAGGTGATGTCCGGTGCGAAGACCGTCGATTTCTGGGCGCAGATCAATGGCTGCGGCGCCGGAAGCCAGCGCAAGCTTCCCGACCGCGCTAACGACGGCACCCACGTGGTGGAGCACGATTTCGCCTGCCCGGCGGCGGCGACCCGCTTCTACGAGATCGACGGCGGCGGCCATACCTGGCCGGGCGGGTCGGTATCGCAGCGCCCATTTGTACAGCGTCTGGTTGGGAATACCAGCCATGATATTGACGCCACGCAAATGATGATTGATTTTTTTCACAGATACGGATTGTGACAAACTCGGCTCCCGGCTATGAAACGGCCGGAGGCGGAGCGGGCATCGAAGTCCGTTTTCGGGGCAGGACCGGCCGGATTACATCGAAATTCGACCAGTAGGATTTCAGCGAAGCGCGACGGCGGGTATTCAACCTTGGGCCACGAAAAAATACTCAAGCCAATTGTAGAATTGGCGCTGGAGGCCGGGCGGGTGATCCTTGGCGTCTACGCCACGGATTTCGCCGTCGAGACCAAGGCGGATTCCTCGCCCGTGACCGCGGCCGATCAGCGCGCCGAGGCGGTGATCCTGGCCGGGCTGAAGACGCTGGCGCCGGACATCCCGGTGATCGCCGAGGAAGAATGTGCGGCCGGGCGCATGCCGGCGACGGGGCGTACCTTCTTCCTGGTCGACCCGCTCGACGGCACCAAGGAGTTCCTTGCCCGCAACGGCGAGTTCACGGTCAATATCGCCCTGATCGAGGACGGCGCGCCGGTGGCGGGCGTGGTCTACGCCCCCGCGCTCGGCGTGCTCTATGCCGGCGGTCCGGAAGGGGCGTTCAAGGCGCGCGTCGTCGACGGCCTACTCGCGGAAGAGGCGCGGATCGACGTGCGCGACGCGCCGCCGGCGCTGAAGGCGGTGGGCAGCCGCTCGCACGGCTCGCAGGAGACCGTCGCCTGGCTCGCGCGCTTTCCGCAGGTTTCCTTCGTCTCGGCCGGCTCCTCGCTGAAGTTCTGCCTGCTGGCGGAGGGCGCGGCCGACATCTATCCGCGCTTCGGCCGCACCATGGAATGGGACACGGCGGCGGGCGACGCGGTGCTGCGCGCCGCCGGCGGGCTGGTGACCACCTGCGACGGCCGGCCCCTGACCTACAACAAGCGCGAGCAGGCGCATGACGCGCCCTTCGCAAACCCGCATTTCCTGGCCTTCGGCGACCGCCGGCTGATCGAGGCGGCGATTGCCCCGGTGCCGAGCGCTGCTACGCTTTAGAGAGCGCGGTCCATTCAAGATCGGTGAGAGAGGTATCCCGTGTCGGCTGATCGTATGACCCATCTCCGTCGTCTGGAGGCGGAGTCCATCTTCATCATCCGCGAGGTGGCCGCCGAGTTCAAAAAGCCGGTGATGCTGTATTCCATCGGCAAGGATTCCGCCGTGATGCTGCATCTGGCGATGAAGGCGTTCTATCCGTCCAAGCCGCCCTTCCCGTTGATGCACATCGACACGACGTGGAAGTTCCGGCAGATGATCGAGTTCCGCAACGAGATGGCGAAGAAGCTCGGCTTCGAGCTCATTGTGCACACCAATCAGGAAGGCGTCGCGCAGGGCATCAACCCGTTCGACCACGGCTCGTCCTTCTATACCAACGTGATGAAGACCGAGGCGCTTAAGGAGGCGCTGACGCTGCACGGCTTCGACGCCGCCTTCGGCGGGGCGCGCCGCGACGAGGAGAAGAGCCGCGCCAAGGAGCGCATCTTCTCCTTCCGCACCGAGACCCATGCCTGGGACCCCAAGAACCAGCGCCCAGAGCTGTGGAACCTCTACAATACGCGGGTGAAGCCGGGTGAATCGATCCGCGTCTTCCCGCTGTCGAACTGGACCGAGCTCGACATCTGGCAGTACATCCTGGCCGAGGACATTCCGATCGTGCCGCTCTACTTCGCCGCCAAGCGCCCCGTGGTGTGGCGCGACGGGCAGATGATCATGGTGGACGACGACCGCATTCCGCTGCATCCGGGCGAGACGCCGGAGGAGCGGCTGGTGCGCTTCCGCACGCTGGGTTGCTATCCGCTCACCGCCGCGATCGACAGCGACGCCGACACGCTGGAGGCGATCGTCCGCGAGATGCTGATCGCGCGCACCTCCGAGCGCGCCGGCCGCCTGATCGACCATGACGAGGCGGCCTCGATGGAGAAGAAGAAGCGCGAGGGATATTTCTGATGAGCCTCCCGGCCGAGATCGACACCTTCGCGGACTATCTTGCCGCGCACGAGAACAAGAGCCTGCTGCGCTTCCTCACCTGCGGCAGCGTGGACGACGGCAAGTCGACGCTGATCGGGCGTCTGCTGTTCGACACCAAGCTGCTGTTCGAGGACCAGCTCGCCACGCTGTCGAACGATTCCCGCAAGCACGGCACGGTGGGCGAGGATCTCGACTTCGCGCTGCTGGTGGACGGCCTCGCCGCCGAGCGCGAGCAGGGCATCACCATCGACGTCGCCTACCGCTTCTTCGCCACCGACAAGCGCAAGTTCATCGTCGCCGACACGCCCGGCCACGAGCAGTACACGCGCAACATGGCGACCGGGGCCTCCAACTCCGACCTCGCGGTGATCCTGGTCGACGCGCGGCAGGGCATTCTCACCCAGACCCGCCGGCACTCCTTCATCGTCTCGCTGCTCGGCATCCGCCACGTGGTGCTGGCGGTGAACAAGATCGACCTGGTCGACTTCTCGCAGGAAGTGTTCGACCAGATCGTGGCGGACTATGTGGAGTTCGCCAGGGACCTCGGCTTCGAGACCTTCGTGCCGGTGCCGCTCTCCGCGCGCTTCGGCGACAACATGCTGGAGCGCAGCGAGCGCACTCCCTGGTACACCGGCCCGACGCTGGTCGAGCACCTCGAGAACGTGCCGGTGGCGGACGACGCGCTGGCGCGCCCCTTCCGCATGCCGGTGCAGTGGGTGAACCGGCCCAATCTCGACTTCCGCGGCTTCTCCGGCACGGTGGTCAGCGGCTCGGTCCGCCCGGGCGACCCGATCGTGGTCGCCGGCTCCGGCCGCACCTCGACCGTCAAGTCGATCGTCACCCAGGACGGCCTGCTCACCAAGGCGGATGCGGGCGAGGCGGTGACCATCACGCTCGACGACGAGGTCGACATCTCGCGCGGCGACATCATCGCGGCGGCGGGGGCGCGCCCCGAGGTCGCCGACCAGTTCGCCGCGCATCTGATCTGGATGCATGACGACCACCTGCTGCCGGGCCGCTCCTACCTGATCAAGATCGGCACCCGCACGGTCAGCGCCAGCGTGACCGAGATCAAGCACAAGGTCGACGTCAACTCGTTCCAGAAGCTCGCGGCCAAGCAGCTCGGGCTGAACGAGGTGGGCGTGGTCAACTTCGCCACCCAGCATGCCGTCGCCTTCGATCCGTTCGCGCAGGTGCCGCAGACCGGCGCCTTCATCGTCATCGACCGGATGAGCAACCTCACCGTCGGCGCCGGCATGATCGACTTCGGGCTGAGGCGCGCGACCAACGTCCACTGGCAGGCGCTGGAGGTCGACAAGGCCTCGCGCGCGGCGATGAAGTTCCAGAAGCCGGTGGTGCTGTGGTTCACCGGCCTGTCGGGCGCGGGCAAGTCGACGGTCGCCAACATCGTCGAGAAGAAGCTGCAGGCGCTCACGCGTCACACCTACATGCTCGACGGCGACAATGTCCGCCACGGGCTGAACAAGGATCTCGGCTTTACCGAGGCCGACCGCGTGGAGAACATCCGCCGCGTGATCGAGGTGTCGAAGCTGTTCGTCGATGCCGGCATCATCGTGCTGACCTCGTTCATCTCGCCCTTCCGGGCCGAGCGGCGCCAGGCGCGCGACAGCTTCGAGGATGGCGAGTTCGTCGAGATCTTCGTCGACACGCCGCTCGCCGTCGCCGAGGAGCGCGATCCCAAGGGGCTCTACAAGCGTGCCCGCGAGGGCCTGATCAAGAACTTCACCGGCATCGACAGCCCCTACGAGCCGCCCGAGCACGCCGAGATCCACCTCCAGGCCGGCACCGCGACGCCGGAGGAGATGGCCGAGGAGATCGTCTCCTACCTCACCGCCAACGGCTATCTGGAATAGCGGCTCCGGCCGGGCGGCGCTTTGCCGTCGCCCGGCGGCGCCGTCTCACAGCGGGGTCAGGCCGCCATAGGTCTTGCCGCGGAAGAACACCAGCGGATCGCCTTCGCCGGCGGCATGTGCGCCGGCCACCCGGCCGATGATGATCGAGATGCTGCCGCGCTCGATCACGTCCTCCACCACGCAGTCGAACACGCCGAGCGCCGCCTTGAGCGTCGGCGCGCCGGTGGCGATCTCGCCCCATTCGCATTCCTTGAAGCGGTCGGCGCCGGACAGGCCGGCCTTGCCGGAGAATGCGTCCGCCACATGGGTGGCGCTCGCGGGCAGGTAGTTCACCGCGAAATGGCGGCTGGCGAGGATGGCGGGCAGGGCGCTCGTCTTGGCGTCGACCGAGACCAGCATCGTCGCCGGGTCGGCGGTGATGTGCGCGGCGGACAGGCCGAGGAAGCCGGCCGGGCCGTCGGTGCCGCGGGCGGTGACCACCGTCATGCCGGTGGCGCGTTCGCCCAGCGTGCGCCAGAAGGTCTTCGCGTCGATCGCGGTTTCGCTCGTGCTCATCCTGTCCCCATCCGATCTGATTAAGCCGATTAGCTAGCCAGCAATAAGAGCTCGGCCCGCACAGGCCAAGCCGGCGCGGGCGTCTTTTCGCCCGCGCGCCGTACGGCTTCGCCGCCGGGGGACGGCGGGCCGCCCGTCAATGGTTGTCGCGCGGCAACCCCCGGCTCTGGGCGATGCGCTGGTACTTCACCGCCGGCTCCAGCACCGCGCCGGTCTCGAGCTGGCCGACCACGCCGCGCTGAAGCTCCTGCCAGGGCGTCTGGCTGGCCGGGTAGCGATAGCCGCCGTCTTCTTCAAGCGCGCGCCGACGCGCCGCCAGCTCGTCCTCGGGCACCAGCATGTCGGCGGAACCGCGCTTGAGGTCGACGCGCACGCGGTCGCCGGTGCGCAGCAAGGCGAGCCCGCCGCCGGCCGCCGCCTCGGGCGAGGCGTTGAGGATCGAGGGCGAGCCGGAGGTGCCGGACTGGCGCCCGTCGCCGATGCAGGGCAGGGCGTGGATGCCGGCGCGGATCAGGTAGTCGGGCGCGCGCATGTTCACCACCTCGGCGGCGCCGGGATAGCCGATCGGGCCGGCGCCGCGCATGAACAGCACGGTGGTCCCGTCGATGGCGAGGGCGGGGTCGTCGATGCGGGCGTGATAGTCCTCCGGCCCGTCGAACACGACCGCGGGCCCCTCGAAGGCATCGGGATCGTCCGGGTTGGAGAGGTAGCGTTCGCGGAATTCGGGGCTGATGACGCTCAGCTTCATGATGGCGGTGTCGAACAGGTTGCCGCGCAGCACACGGAAGCCGGCCTTCTCCTTCAGCGGGCGCTCGAAGGGGTGGATCACCGCCTCGTCGAGGATCGCCGCGTCGCGGCAGTTCTCGCCGAGCGTGCGCCCGTTCGCGGTAAGCGCGTCCTCGGCGATCAGGCCCTGCTTCATCAGCTCGGCGACCACCGCCGGCACGCCGCCCGCGCGGTAATAGTCCTCGCCGAGATACTCGCCCGCGGGCTGCAGGTTCACCAGCAGCGGGATCTCCTCGCCATGGGCCTGCCAGTCGTCGAGGTCGAGCTCGACGCCGATATGGCGGGCGAGGGCGTTGAGGTGGATCGGCGCGTTGGTCGAGCCGCCGATGGCCGAATTGACGCGGATGGCGTTGAGGAAGGCGTCGCGGGTGAGGATGTCGGAGGGCTTGAGGTCCTCATGCACCATGCCGACGATGCGCAGCCCGGTGCGGTAGGCCATCTCCTGCCGGTCGCGATAGGGCGCGGGAATGGCGGCGGAGCCGGGAAGCTGCATGCCCAGCGCCTCGGCCAGCGAGTTCATGGTCGTCGCCGTACCCATGGTGTTGCAGAAGCCGGTGGAGGGGGCGGAGGAGGCGACCAGCTTCACGAAGCCGGCCTCGTCGATCTCGCCCGCCGCCAGCATCTCGCGGGCCTTCCACACGATGGTGCCCGAGCCGGTGCGCTCGCCGCGGAACCAGCCGTTGAGCATCGGCCCGACCGAGAGCGCGATGGCGGGAATGTTCACCGTCGCCGCCGCCATCAGGCAGGCGGGGGTGGTCTTGTCGCAGCCGATGGTGAGCACCACGCCGTCGAGCGGATAGCCGTACAGCACCTCGACGAGGCCAAGATAGGCGAGGTTGCGGTCGAGCCCGGCGGTCGGGCGCTTGCCGGTCTCCTGGATCGGGTGGACCGGGAACTCGATGGCGATGCCGCCGGCCTCGCGTATGCCCTCGCGCACCCGTTTGGCGAGGTCGAGATGGTGGCGGTTGCAGGGGGAGAGGTCCGAGCCGGTCTGGGCGATGCCGATGATCGGCCGGCCGGACTGCAACTCCTCCTGACTGAGGCCGAAATTGAGGTAGCGCTCGAGATAGAGCGCGGTCATGTCGACATTGGCGGGGTTGTCGAACCAGGCGCGGGAGCGGAGCCGGCGGTCGGATGTGGGGGCGTTGCCGTGCATGGCGGGCTCCTGCGTGCGGGGTCGGAGGCGGGGTCAAATCGTGGAGAAGCGGTAGAGCGAGACGTGGCGGTAGGTGTCGCCCGGGTCGAGCCGCACGCCGGGATAGTCCGGCCGGTTCGGGGCGTCGGGCCAGCCCTGCGGCTCGAGGCAGAAGGCGTCGGACTGGCGGTGCAGCCGGCCGGACTTGCCCGCCCCGGCGCCGTCGAGGAAATTGCCGGAATAGAACTGCAGCCCGGGCTGGTCGGTCAGCAGCTCCATCACCCGGCCGGAGCCGGGATGCTCGACCCGCGCGGCGAGCCGGGGCGCGTCCGCGTGCCCGCCGGGCAGGCAGTAATTGTGATCGTAGCCATGGCCGAGGCTGAGCTGCTCGTGCGGATCGCGGATGTGCGCGCCGATCGCCGCGCCGGCGCGGAAGTCGAACGGCGTGCCGTCGACCGGGGCCGGTCCGTCGAGCGGGATCGAGGCGGTGTCGACCGGCAGATACTGCTCTGCGAGCAGCGTGAGGTGATGGTCGAGCACGCTCCCGCCCGCCGCGACGCCGGCGAGATTGAAGAAGCCGTGATGGGTTAGGTTGGCGATGGTCGGCCGGTCCGTGGTCGCCTCGAAGGCGATGGAGAGCGTACCCGGCGCCGGGATCGCATAGGTGAGGCGGACCTGCAGGTTGCCGGGAAAACCCTCCTCGCCGTCCGGGCTGACATAGGACAGGCTGGCCTGCGGCACGGGGTCCTCTTCCACCGCCTCGACCCGCCAGAGCCGGCGGTCGAAGCCCTGGAACCCGCCATGCAGGGCGTTGGCGCCCTCATTGGCGGGGACACGGTAGGTCACGCCGTCGAGCGCGAAGGCGCCGTCGGCGATGCGGTTGGCGTAGCGCCCGATGGCGGCGCCGAAATAGCGCCGATGGGCGAGATAGGGGGCGAGCGCGTCATGGCCGAGCACCACGTCCGCCACCGCGCCGGCGCGGTCGGGCACGTGCAGCGCCTGCACCGCCGCGCCATAGGTGATGATCGCGGCCTCGAAGCTGCCTTCGCCGACGAGGCGCAGCCGTTCGACCGGCCGCCCGTCGGGCAGCGCGCCGAAGCTCTCGCGGATCAGCCGTCCGGTCATTGTGTCCATCCCTCGAATGCTGTTGCCACCCGATGGTCCCCAGCATGAAGATGCGCGCGGCAACGGGACTTGGCCGCAAGACGCGCACGACATCAAGCCCGGCACCGCCCGCGCACGGACCATAGCATCGCCGGTTGGCGGCACGGCGACGTCTGCCGCAGGGCTTTTCGAAGGCGGCATGAGGCGTGCATCGTGCCTTCCACGGCCGCGGCGTGGATGCCGGTTCGGCCCGACGAGGAGAATGGATGTGGACGAGCCGCGCGACGAGACCAACGAGCATGTCGGCTTCGACTTCCGCGCACTCGGCGAGCGCGAGCGCTACAAGCTGATGATCGGCACCATCGTGCCGCGCCCCATCGCGCTGGTGACGACGGTCGACCCGCAGGGCCGGGTCAATGCCGCCCCGTTCAGCTTCTTCAACTGCCTCTCCGCCGATCCGCCGATCCTCGCGCTGGGGGTGGAGAACCATGCCGACATGTCGTTCAAGGACACGGCGCTCAACATCCGCCTCACCGAGGTGTTCACGGTGAACATCGTCTCCCACGCCATCGCCGAGGCGATGCATGTGTGCGGGGTCGGCTTTCCGCCCGGCACGGACGAACTCGCCGCGGCGGGCCTCACCGCCCTGCCGGGCATCAAGGTGGCCGCGCCCTTCATCCGCGAGGCGCCGGCCGCGTTCGAGTGCCGCCGGCACGTCACGCTGGAGCTCGGCCGGTCGCGCCAGATCATCCTCGGCGAGATCGTCTATGCCCATTACCGCGCCGAGGTTGTGGACGCGGAGCGGCTGCGCATCGACCCGGCCCGGCTCGACGCCGTCGCCCGGCTCGGCGGCTCGACCTGCGCCACCATTCGCGACCGCTTCGACATGCCGACGCCGACGCTGGCCGACATGCAGGCGGCGCTCGGCGACGTCGCGGAATGAGGAATTGGCGGAACGAGGAATTGGCGGAATAGAGGAGGCTTGCCGCCCCCTTCGCGCGCTCTATTCTCGGGGAAAGCGCGCCGGACCGGACTGTCGGCGACGGGCGCGGTTCGAGAAAGGGCACACCGATGCCTCAGCTCGTGCGTTTCCTGATCCGCCATGCCGTCATCGGCATCGGCGTCGCCGCCCTGTTCGTGGGAACACTGCTCCTGCTCGACGTGGCCCGGCTCGGCACGCTGGTGTGGGAATCGCCCTCGGGCTTTGTCGCGGTGGCGGCGCTCACCGCCGCGCTCGGCGTCACCTTCGGCAGCGTGCAGATGGGCTTCGCGGTCATGCTGCTCGGCCAGGAGGCGGATGGGCCCGGCGGCGGCACCCCGCGCACGGTGCTCCGCCCGGTGCCGGTGCGGGTCGCTTCGCGCGCCGGCCGGCACACGCCCCGCCACGACCACCGCTTCCAGGACATGGGCCGACCCTTCGACTGGGACTGACGGGCGTACCCTCGCGCACCGTCCCCTGCGCTCGATCGCGGGCGTTCTCGTGCGCCCGGGCTGGCCGCGCGGGCGGGTTTCGCGCGGCTTCTGAATCAAGGCTTTCACAGCCTTTCCTCGCTGCCGCAGAGCCATGCCATTATCGTTCATCATAAACGAATGAAATGTCCGAAATTTTGATCTGGATCGAATGGTTACATTCGTGGGATCAAGGGCCGTCACCCAAGGAGAGACGGCCATGGCGTCGCAGGCGGAGTTGGTTCAGCAGTCGGTTCACGAGCATCACACGGCGCTCGAGCGGTTCGGTATCCTGCCGGGCGTGGCGCTGACCGCGGCCATCGCAGCGGCCGCCTTCGGCCTGCGCCAGCTTCCCATGGTCGGGCTGCTCAGCCCGATGATCCTCGCCATCATGATCGGCATCGCCCTGCACAATCTGGTGGGCACGCCGCTCCGGGCGAAGCCGGGCGTCACCTTCTCGCTGCGCCGCATCCTGCGCTTCGCCATCATCCTGCTCGGCCTCCAGCTCACCGCCGCGCAGGTGGCGGAGGTCGGGGCGACGGGCGTCGGCGTCATCATCCTCACCCTGGTCGCGACCTTCCTCTTCACCATCGGGCTCGGCCGGGTGATGGGGGTCGAGGGCAAGCTCGCTGAGCTGATCGCCGCCGGCACCTCGATCTGCGGCGCCTCGGCGGTGATCGCCACCAACACGGTGACGCGCGCCTCCGACGAAGACGTCGCCTATGCGGTGGCCTGCGTCACCGTCTTCGGCTCGATCGCCATGTTCCTCTATCCGCTGCTGCCCGGCGTGCTGGGGCTCGACGCCCACGCCTACGGGCTGTGGACCGGCTCCTCGGTGCACGAGATCGCGCAGGTGGTCGCGGCGGCCTACCAGCAGGGCCAGTCGGCCGGCGAGTTCGGCACCATCGCCAAGCTCTCCCGCGTGATGATGCTGGCGCCGGTGGTGATCGCGCTCGGCCTCGTCGCCACCCGCCGCGCCTCGCACCACGCCCATCACGGCGCGGCCCGGGCCAAGCCGCCGCTGCCCTGGTTCGTGCTCGGCTTCATCGCCCTGGTCGGCGTGAACAGCGTCGTGACGGTGCCGCCGGAGGCCAAGAGCGTGATCGTGCTCGCCACCACCTTCATGCTTTCCATGGCGCTGGCGGCGATGGGACTGGAGACCGACATCGCCAAGCTGCGCGCCAAGGGCGTGAAGCCCTTCATCCTCGGCCTCGCCGCCTTTGTGTTCATCGCCTCTTTCAGCCTAATGCTGGTGAAGATGACCACATGAGGCCCTGCTGAGGCCCGGCGACGAGGTGCCATGACACTCGAGCAGCTTCGCATCTTCGTCGCCGTCGCCGAACGCGAGCACCTCACCCGGGCGGCCGAGGCGCTCAACCTGACACCCTCGGCAACGAGCGCCGCCGTCGCGGCGCTCGAAGCGCGTCACGCCACCCGGCTGTTCGACCGCGTCGGCCGGCGCATCGCGCTCACCGAGGCCGGGCGCCTGTTCCTGGTCGAGGCGCGCGCCGTGCTGGCGCAGGCCGCCGCCGCCGAGCAGGTGCTGCTCGACCTCGCCGGGCTGGAGCGCGGAAGGCTTGAGCTGGCGGGCAGCCAGACCGTCGGCAATTACTGGCTGCCGGGCGTGATCGCCCGTTTCCGCGCGCTCTATCCCGGCATCACCGTGCGGGTGGAGATCGGCAATACCGACTTCGTCGCCGGAAGGGTGCAGGAGGGCGCGGCCGATCTCGGCTTTGTCGAGGGCGAGCTCGACGAGCCGGCGCTGGCGAAACAGGTCGTCGCGCGCGACGAGATGGTGCTGGTGGCGCCGGTCACCCATCCCTGGACCTGGCGCCCCCCGCGCGCGGTCGAGGAGCTGAAGGCCGGCCCCTGGGTGCTGCGCGAGACCGGCTCGGGCACGCGGGCGATGCTGGAAGCGTTCCTCGGCGCGCGTGGGCTGGCGCCGGAGACGCTGAACGTGGTGCTGGAATATCCCTCCAACGAGGCGATCCGCGTCGCGGTCGAGGCCGGCAGCGGGGTGAGCGTGATCTCGCGCCGCGTGGTCGACGGCGCCATCCGTGCCGGCACGCTGGCGCTGGTCGACTATGCGCTGCCCGCCCGCGAGTTCCTCGCGCTCCGGCACAAGGAGCGCTACACGACCCGCGCCGCGCAGGCCTTCCTCGCCCTCGCCGGGCAGGAGTGAGGCGCGCGCGGGCCGGCCCCGTTCCGCCTCACGCCACCATGCGCCCGTCCTCGAAATGGACGATGCGGTCGAACAGGTCGGTCGAGCGCGGGTCGTGCGTGACCACGGCGATCGCCGCGCCCTGGGTGGCGGCGATGCGGCGGAACAGCTCCATCACCTGCCGCCCGCGCACGCTGTCGAGCGCGGCGGTCGGCTCGTCGGCGAGGATCAGCGGCGGGCCGTTGGCGAGCGCCCGCGCCACCGCGACCCGCTGCTGCTCGCCGCCCGACAGCCGGGTCGGCAGGTTGTCGGCGCGATGGGCGAGGTCGAGCGCCGCCAGAAGGCGCCGCGCATGGGCCATCGCGTCCGCCCCCGCGACGTCGGCGATCTCGAGGCTGAGCGCGACGTTCTCGCTGGCGGAGAGGAACGGGATGAGGTTGGCGCGCTGGAACACGAAGCCGATCTGGTGCCGGCGCACCTCGCGCAGCCCGTCGACATCGGTCCCGGCATGGGAGACACGCTGCCCGGCGAGCCAGACCTCGCCGGCGGTCGGCGCCTCCAGCAGGCCGGCCATCATCAGGAAGGTGCTCTTGCCCGAGCCGCTCGGCCCGAAGATGCCGACCAGCTCCCCCGCCGCGATCTCCAGCGAGACGTCGTCGAGCGCCCGCACCAGCCCGCTCGGGCTCGCATAATGGCGCGTCAGGCCGCGCACGCTGAGCACCGGGCCGCTCACGAGAGCACCTCGCGCGCGCTCACCTTCGAGGCGCGCGCAATACCCACCCAGGCCGCTACCGCGCAGATCAGCGCCAGCGCCAGGCCGAGCGCGGCGAGGTCGGGCGGGTCCATCACCACCCGGCGCGGGAACAGCGGGAACACCAGCCGCGCGATCAGCAGCGAGAGCGCGAAGCCGGCGAGGCCGATCATCCCGGCCTGCTGGCCGATCATCCCCGCCACCACGCTTTCGCGCGCGCCCATGAGCTTGAGCAGCGCGATCTCGTGCAGCTTCTCGATGGTCATGGTGTAGATGATGAGCGAGACCACGATGGCGGTGATGATCAGGATCAGCCCGGTGAAGGCGAGGATCTGCAGCCGCAGCTTCCACAGCCGCGCGTTCAGCATCAGGTCGCGCTGCTGGGCGGTGGTGAGCACGCGCACGTCGCCCCAGCGCTCCATCGCCGCGATCACCTGTGCGGGGTCCGCCGCCGGGTCGAGCCGCACCAGCACGGCGGCGATCTTGCTCTCCTGCGCCACCGAGCTGCCGTCCGGCGAGGCGGCAAGCTCGCCATGGGTGGCGCGGGCGAGGTGCACCTCCTCCGAGGTGCGGCGCTGGGCGATGGCGGTGGCGTCGTTGATCGAGACGAACATCAGCCCGTCGCCGGCGGAATCGACCATGTGCCGGGTCAAGCCGACGATGTCGTAATCGTCGAGCCCGAGCCGCACCCGGTCGCCGACATGAAGGCCGGTGCTGGCGTCGGCGATAGCCTCGTAGCGCCCGGCATGAAGCCAGCGTCCGGCGGTGAGCGGCAGCCAGTGCCCGTCGTCGCGGGGCACGTCGACGCCGGTGAGGGTGGCCCGCCGCGTCGCGCCGTCGAAGGCGAATTGCTGGGTGAACTGGGTGAAGCGGCGCACATCGGCGACGCCGGGCACGCCCTCCACGCGCCGGTCCATGTCCGGCGCGACGGCGGAGCCTTCCGCGAACGGGCCGGCGCGCTCGCCCTGAACCACCCACAGATCGGCGTCGATGCGCTCGATGATCAGCAGCGCGTCCTCGACCACGCCGCGATAGAGCCCGGTCATGCCGATCATCGCCGTCATCAGGAAGGCGACGCCGAACGCGGTGAGCGCGAAGCGGGTGGGGGAGTGGATGGCGTCCTTAAGCGCGAGGTTCATGGGCGGGTCTCCTCGACGCGCACCCGCATGCCGGCGAACACGCCGTCCGGGGCCAGCACCGTGTCGCCCCCCGCGAGGCCGCGCGTAACCTCGACCCGGGTCTCGCCGGCGGCGCCGAGGCCGACCTCGCGCCAGTGCGCGCGCCCGTTCCGCGCCACCCACAAGCCGGGAATGCCGTTCCGCCGGGCGATGAAGGATTTCGGCACGGTGAGCACGCCGGTCCGGGTCTCGATCGCGAGCCGGGCGATGCCGCGCTGGCCGAGCGCCCAGTTCACCGGCAGCGTGTCGAGCGCGATGTCGAGCTCGAACTCGCGCGTCTCCTCGTCCACCTCGCGGTCGAGCCGCAGCACGTGGCCGGTGATCGGCGCCTGCGCGGGGCCGAAGGTGACGGTCGCCGTCTGTCCGGCCTGCACGGCGGCGATCGTGCTCTCGTCCAGCCGCGTGGTGAGGACGAGGCTCTTCGGGTCGACGATGTGCAGGAGCTCGGTGCCGGGCGTGAGCACCTCGCCGAGATAATGCGCGCGCGAGACCACCACGCCGTCGATCGGCGCGCGGATCACGCTGTCGTCGAGCTGGGCGCGGGCAACGGCGACGCGGGCCTTCGCGGCGTCGCGCTCGGCCTCCGCCTGCTCGATCGCCCGCTTGGTGCGCACGAGCTCGGCCTCGGCCTGGCGGCGGGCGGAGAGCGCGTCGTCCAGCGTCGCCTCGCTCACCACGCCTTTGGCGATCAGCGTCACCTGCCGCTCATGGGTCGCGCGCGCCTGCTCCAGCGCTGCAGCGGCGCGGTCGCGCTCGGCCTCGGCGGTGGCGACCGCGCGCCCGGAGGCATCGGCGCTCGCCTGCGCCGAGGTAAGCTCGCCGGCGAGGTCGTCAAAGCCGAGGCGGGCCAGCACCTCGCCCTTCGTCACCTTATCGTTGCGATCGACGGCAAGGCTGTCGATGCGGCCCTGGATCCGGCTGCCGACGCTCGCCTCCGACAGCGCGGCGAGCGTGCCGGGCCCCCGGAGTTCGACGGTGAGGCTGCCCGGGCGCACCGTCTCGCCCGCGACGGCGTGGGGATAGAGATAGCGCCCGCCGAACAGGGCGGCGGCGAGCAGGGCGAGCGCCAGCCCCGCCAAGCGCAGCCTGCCGCGCGACCGTGCGCGCGGCACCGGCGGGCGCAGCGACTGGAACTGGTCGAGGTCGGGCTGGACGTTCATCGAAGACGCGCCGGCCTGACGTCACTGCGCCTGCGCGGCGCGGGCGGAGAGCAGCGCATCCTTGCAGGGCTGCGAGATCTTGTCCGGGTTGGCCTTCATGCATTCGAGGATGCGGCCGCCGCCCGGCTGGATGCCGGCACAGGCCGAGCGGATGTCGGCCTCGCAGGCGGCACGGATCGCCTGCCGCTGCGCGGTCGACAGGTTCTGCGCCATCGCCGGCGTCTGCGCGAAGGCGCTGCCGGTGAGGACGACGCCGGCAATGCCGGCCAAAGCGAGCACGAGGGCGGCGCGAAGGTTCAGTCTGCGGAGCATGGGGTTCCATCCAGTTCGAGGGGAGACGCGCGGCCGGCACGGCGTGCCGCTCCGCGGATCGGGCATGGAGCGATTGGGCATGGAGCCCGCCCAGTGGGGCGGTCGGTGGACGGGCTCCATCGCCCCGGCCGGCCGCGAACGGCCCGCCTGCCGAGAGGACCGGGGTGTGGTGCGTCTCGGTACAGGGCGAGGATGGGCGCGCCGCTTTGCGCAGATGTCTCGGAAAGCCGGTTTTTCGTAACAGTTTGTATCGGCGCACCGGTCGCGGCTTGCCTCGCGGGCCGGCCGCTGTCATGCCGCTTCCATGACGGCGGAACGGCTACTCCTGGTCGAGGACGACCGAGACATACGCGGCCTGCTTTCCGATTTTCTCGGCGGCGAGGGCTATGCGGTCGAGGCGGTCGAGAGCGGCGCTCTGATGGACCGCGCGCTGATGCGCGGCATGCCGGACCTCGTCATTCTCGACATCATGCTGCCGGGGGAGGACGGGCTGTCGATCTGCCGGCGCCTGCGGGCTCGCTCGCGCGTGCCGATCCTCATGCTCACCGCCCGGCACGACGACATAGACCGCATCGTCGGGCTGGAGATCGGCGCCGACGACTATCTCGGCAAGCCGTTCAACCCGCGCGAATTGCTGGCCCGCATCCGCGCCCTGTTGCGCCGCTCGACCGGGGCGCTCTCGGCAGGCGCGCCCGAGCGCCGGCGCAAGCGCTTCGCCCGGCTGGTGGCCGATCTCGACGCCCGCGTGATCGAGGACGATGGCGGGCAGCGGGTGAACCTGACCACGGCGGAGTTCGACCTGCTCACCTGTTTCCTCGAGCGGCCGGGCCGCGTGCTCTCGCGCGACCAGCTCCTCGACTGGACCCGCGGGCGCTCGGCCGACCCGTTCGACCGGACCATCGACGTCACCGTCTCGCGGCTGCGCGCCAAGCTCGCCCAGTGCCTGCCGGAGGAGGAGCAGATCATCACCACGGTGCGCAATGCCGGCTATCTGTTCTCCGCCGACGTGCGCGACGCGTGAGGCGGCGATGCGCCTCGGCCTGCTCGCGCGCATCATCCTCATCGTGGCGATGGCGCTGCTCGCCATCCAGCTTCTGGCGCTGCTGTTCTATTTCGGCCAGGGCGACGGGCGCAGCCTGCTGGGGGAGGCCTCGCCCGCCCTGCCGCGCCAGGTGGTCTCGCTGGTGCGCCTGGTCGAGCGGGCGCCGCCCGCGCTGCGGCCGGACCTGTTCACCGCGCTGTCCGAGAACGGGCGCAACGTCTCGCTGGTCGCCGAGCCGCCGGCGGACGATGCCGGCGCCACCTCGCTGCACCGGGTGGAGCTCTCGATCCGCGCGGCGCTCGACGTCTCGGGCTATTCCGGGCGCCGGGTGCTGGCGCGCTTCGATCCGCGCGACAAGGCGCATCCGGGCGAGACGTTCCGGGTCTATGTCCAGCTCGCCACCGGCGACTATCTCGTCCTCGACGTGAAGGACCGGGTGACGGTGCGCCTGCTCGGCATCCCGATCGGCTTCTTCGCCGGCGTGTTCGGCGTGCTGGTGGCGGTGGCCGCGCTCGCCGCGGTGGCGCGCGAGATGAAGCCGCTGACCCGGCTCGCCCGCGAGGTCGACCGCATCGGCGGCCAGCTCGACCCGGTCGCGATCCCCGAGAAGGGCGCGCCGGAGCTGCGCGCGCTGATCCGCGCCGTCAACGCCATGCAGGAGCGCATCGCGACGCTGGTGAGGAACCGCACCCTTACGCTGGGGGCAATCTCGCACGACCTGCGCACCTATCTCACGCGGCTGCGGCTGCGGGTGGAGATGATGCCGGAGAGCCGCCACCGCGCCGGCGCCGTCGCCGATGTCGAAGCGATGCAGGCGCTGGTGGAGGACACGCTCGACTTCGCGCAGAGCTCGTTCTCGTCCGCCGAGCCGGCGGTCGCGGACCTCGGCGCCGTGCTCACGCGCTTTCGCGCCGGCCATGCCGCGCCGGAGCCGATCCGTCTCGACCTGCCCGGCGAGCCCGCCCGGGTCGCTGTGGGCGAGAAGACGCTGGAGCGGCTGTGCGCGAACCTCGTCGGCAACGCGCTGCGCCACGGCCATTGCGCGTTTCTCAGCGTGCGGGCGGAGGGGCCGCATGTGATCCTGCAGGTCGAGGATGATGGCCCCGGCATCCCGCCGGACGAGCGCGCCCATGTGTTCGAGCCGTTCTACCGGATCGACGCCTCGCGCAACCGCGACAGCGGCGGCGCAGGGCTCGGCCTTACCATCGTCCGGCGCATCGTCGACCTGCATGGCGGCACGATCGAACTCGGCGACAGCGCGCATGGCGGGCTGCGCATCACTGTGGCGCTGCCCGCCGCCTGAGGCGCCGCTGCCCCAGGCTTGGGGCACTGAAACAAATCGACATGCGCGCGTAGGCCGGGGGAGACATTGCCGTCCCAGGGTGCGGTCCTCCTCAACGGCAAAGGATGACTGCCATGAGACTGCTTTCGACAAAGGCATCGCTGCGGACCGTGCTGGGCGGGGCTCTGGCCGCCGGTGCGCTCGCCGCCCTCGCGCTGCCCGCGCTCGGCGTCGTACACCTGCGCGCCGATCCGCTCGGCGGGGGCTTCCGGGAGGCCGGGCCCTGCGACGTGCCGGCCTTCGGGCCGGGCATGCCGGCCTTCGACGGAACGATGGCGCGCCTCGTCGCCGGCGCGCTGCTGTCGGCGCAGGAGACCGCGCTCGGCATCACGCCGGACCAGATGGAGGCGTGGCGGGCCTATACGGGCGCGCTGATCGCCTTCATCCCGACCGGCGAGCGGGTCGGGCGCTGGACCGACAGGAAGACTCGCGAGGAGGCCGCCGCCTTCGACCTCGTGGACGACATCACTTCGAGCGCCATCGAGCGCGCCGAAAAGGCGAAGACGCTCCAGGCGGCGGCGGACGCGCTGAAGGCCAAGCTGACGCCGGGCCAGCTCGACATGGTCAAGCAGATGCAGTCGCGGCTGGTCGAGCGCGTCGTCCGCTTCGTCGAATGGCGCCGTGGCGAGGGCTGGGGAACGCCGCTCTGAACCGGCGGCATTCCGACGTGAAGAAGGCCGGGAGCCAGCTCCCGGCCTTTTCGTTTGCCCGGCGTGGCGGCGGCGCTACCAGCGGCTGAAGCTGCGCGTGCCGCCGAAGGTTCGTCCGCCGCCGGTCACGCCCGAACGCGTCGCGGAGCAGCCTTCGCCATAGGCACAGGAGCGGGTGCGGGTGGCGCTTCCGCCATAGGGCCCCTCGGTGTTGCGGGTCGAGCTGCAGCTTCCGTCGGCGCAGGTGCGGGTCTGCGAGGTCGAGCCGCCATAGCGGCCGGTGGTGCCGCTGGTGCCGGTGCACGAGCCGTTGGCGCAGGTCACGTCGCGGCTGTGCGAGGTGACGCGCGGCGCCGGATAGGGCCCGTAGGCGCGCGGAGGCGGGTAGGCGGCCCAGCGGCCATACCAGGGATAGGCGGTGTAGTACTGATCCCAATAGGCGCGGTTGAAGGCGACCACGCCGATGCCGACCGCCGCCGCGACCGGCGCGGTCAGCACCACCGGCGCGCCGCCATAGACGAGCTGGATGTAGCTCGCCGCCACCCAGCCGCGATAGCCGGCGAAGGCGATGTCGCACCAGCTATAGCCGCTGACGCAGCCGAAGGTGGTGATCGGCGTGCCGGCCGGCACGACGGTGACGGCCGGATAGGCGGTCGAGGGCCCGGCCCGCAGATTGACGTTGGCGGTGGAGACGGCGGCGGTGGCGGCGTTGCCCGACGCGGTGCCGGCCAGCGTGGCGCCGGCGATCAGCGCGGCGGCGACGAAGAGCTTCTTCAGCATGCCAAATTCCCCCTGGCAGGATGACGGCACCCCGCCGCGAACCGGTGCGCACGGTATGCCCTGACCTTCTTGGTAGCTGCCGGGGATCACCAGCCTGTCTCGCCCGTGTTTCAATTTGTGACAGCGCGCCGGCGGGAGCGACGCAACGGCGCCAAAGGGCGCCGTCAGTCGAGCCGCTCGCCGGTGAGCTCGCTCAGCCGGCGGCCCATCTCGTCGCTGTAGCGCTTCACCGCGTGGGCCTCGCTGAGGATGCCGACGATGCGCCGCTCCGGCGTGGTCACGGCCAGCGCATCGGCCTCGGCATGGGCGAAGGCCGAGAGAGCCTTGCGGATCGTCATCGCCGGACGCAGCGTGTCGTCGACCTGGCGCAGCAGCGCGCGCACCGTGGCGGGCGGGGCGTCCGCGTCCTCCTCGCTCTCGCGCGCCTCGTAGAGCGCGGCGGGCGGTACCATGCCGGCATAGAAGCCCTCGGGCGTCGTCGCCACCAGATAGCTGGTGGAGCCGGGCGGATAGGCCCTGCGCGCCTCCTCGATCGTCATGTCGGCGCTGACCTGCGGCACCTCGCGGCGCATCAAGGTCTCGACGGTGAGGTCGCGCACCCAGCCCACGTCATGGGCGCCGCGGATGTTCTCGCCGCGCAGGTGGAAGCGCCATGTGGTGAAGGAGAAGCCGAACAGGCGCCGCGTGATCAGCGAGGCCGCCGCCGCCGCCGCCAGCACCGCCAGCGTCAGGGTCAGGTCGTCCGTCATCTCCAGCGCCAGCAGCGTCATGGTCATCGGCCCGCCGACCACCGCCACCGCCAGCGCGCTCATGCCGATCAGCGCATAGAGCGCGTGCGATTCCGCGACGCCCGGCACGAAGAGGTCGAGCCCGGCCGCATAGGCGCGCCCGGCCAGCACCCCCATCAGCACCGAGGCGAAGAACAGGCCGCCGCGGAAACCGGCGCCGATCGACACCGCCGAGGCGATCACCTTGGCGCCGAGCAGCATCAGCAGGAAGGTGAGCGTCGCGTCGGCGCCGATATAGTAGTAGACGGCGCCGTGGCCGGCCGAGAACACGGCCGGGCTCCACAGCGCCAGCGCGCCGACGATCAGCCCGCCGATCATCGGGCGCAGCGCCGCCGGCAGCGCCGAGCGCCGGAAGCCGGCCTCGACCAGCGTCACCCCGCGCATGATGACGATGCCGATCAGCGCGCACAGAATGCCCAGCAGCAGGATGGCGGGCAGGTCGCTCATCTGCGGCGCGCCGAGCGCGGGCAATGGCGGGGGCATGTCCGGCAGCAGGGTCTGCCGCGTCAGCGTGGCGGTGAAGCTCGCCGTCATCATCGGCACGAAGGCGGGGATCGCATAGGTGCCGAGGATCAGCTCGAAGCCGTAGAACGCGCCCATCAGCGGGGCGTTGAAGGCGGCCCCGATCGCCGCCCCGGCGCCGCAGCCGACCATCAGCCTGAGGTCGGCACGGCGCAGATGGAAGACCTGCCCGAGGCGCGAGGCGACGCCGCTCGCCGCCTGGGTGTAGCCGGCCTCGAGCCCGACCGAGGCGCCGACCCCGCTGGAGGCGATGGTCTGCGCGCCGACGATCAGGCTGTCCTTCAGCGACATCCGCCCGCCATGCAGCGCATTGGCCTCGATCGGGTCGACCGGCTGGCCGAAGCCGCGCCGGCGCAGCAGCGCCGAGACGAGGCCGAAGGCGAGCCCGCCCAGCGCCGGGGCGAGCAGCACCAGCATTGCCGGCAGGCCGGTCGCGATCGAGAGATGGCCGTGCGGGTCGATGCCGAAGATCAGCACGTGCAGGCCCTGCATGGCCGAGCTCATGGCCACGACCACCAGCCCGGACAGCACGCCGACCACGGCGGCGGCGAGCACGAGCCCCAGCTCGCTCGCGCGGGCAAGCCGGCGCACCCGGTGCCAGAGGGTCTCCTGTTCCGAAGTCGAGCCGGTTGTCACGTCACGCCCGCCGCATGCTTTCCCGCGTGACTAGGCGCCCGCGCGCCCGGGTGCAAGCGCGATGGCGCCCGGAGGCCCTCATACGCATTAATACTTGCATAAAAACGATTGCATTTTTTTGAAATCAAAGTATTTAAACAAACGGCAGGGACGAACCTGCCGCGCTCAAGGGGTGAGGACATGACCCGCAATATCGGACGCATCGACAGCGTGCTGCGCATCATCGTCGGTCTGGCGCTGCTGTCGCTGATCCTCGTGCTGCACGGTGCCATGCGCTGGGTGGGACTGGTCGGCCTCGTGCCGCTGCTCACCGGCTTCCTCGGCACCTGCCCGCTCTATTCGATCCTCGGCATCTCCACCTGCCCGCTCGGCGCGCGCAAGTGAGCGCCGCGACGTCAGCCAGCAAGCAAGGCGTAAGAGAAATGACCCAGAAACCCGAAGTGACCGGCTTCTTCGATCCGCGCACCTGGTCGGTCCAGTACGTCGTCGCCGATCCGGCGACGAAGAAGTGCGCCATCGTCGACCCGGTCTATGATTTCGACGAGAAGTCAGGCCAGACGGCCTCGCGCAATGCCGACCGCATTCTCGATTTCGTGCGGCAGAAGGGCTACGCGGTCGAGTGGATCCTCGACACCCATCCCCATGCCGACCATTTCTCGGCCGCGTTCTATCTCAAGCAGAAGACCGGCGCGCCGACCGCGATCGGCGAGAAGGTGAAGGACGTGCAGCAGCTCTGGAAGGGCTTCTACAACTGGCCGGACTTCCCCGCCGACGGCTCGCAATGGGACCGGCTGTTCGCCGATGGCGACACCTTCAAGGTCGGCGACATCGAGGCGAAGGTGATGTTCTCGCCCGGCCATACGCTGGCGTCGATCACCTATGTGATCGGCGACGCCGCCTTCGTGCACGACACTCTGTTCATGCCCGACAGCGGCACGGCGCGGGCGGATTTTCCAGGCGGCAGCGCCAGGGTGCTGTGGGAATCGATCAAGGCCATTCTCGCCCTGCCGGACGAGACCCGCATCTTCACCGGCCACGACTACCAGCCGGGCGGGCGTCCGCCGCTGTGGGAATCCACGGTCGCCGAGCAGAAGGCGGCCAACATCCATATGGCCAAGTGCAAGAGCGAAGCCGAGTTCGTCGCCATACGCGAGGCGCGCGACCGCTCCCTTCCCATGCCGAAGCTGATCCTGCATTCCTTGCAGATCAACACCAACGGAGGACGGCTGCCGGAGCCGGAATCGAACGGGACGCGTTATCTGAAGATCCCGCTCGATCTGCTCAAGGGCGCCAACTGGGGCTGAATATGGTCGATATGCTCTCCTGCGAGGCCATGGGAATGAAGCAAAGGGTCGGAGAAGCCTCCGCCTTCCTCAAGACCATGGCCAATCCCGACCGGCTGCTGGTCGCCTGCGCCCTAGTGGACGGCGAACGCTCGGTGCGCGAGCTGGAAGAGCTTCTCGGCATCCGGCAGCCCGGACTGTCGCAGCAGATCGCGGGACTGCGCGAGCAGGGCCTGATCGCCGGCCGCAAGGAAGGCAAGCAGGTATTCTACCGCCTCGCCGACCCGCGGGTGCAGACCTTCATCTCCACCATGCACGCGCTGTTCTGCGCACCCGGCGCATCCGGGGAGCGGCGGACGGCCGGACAGGAAGACCATGACTGAGTTCACCCCCGTCGCCTCGCTCGCTGGCGGCATGCTGATCGGGCTCAGCGCCGTGCTGATGATGCTGCTGGAAGGGCGCATAGCCGGCATCAGCGGGATCGCGAGCCGGCTGTTCCCGCCCTATGGCGACGGCGGCCTCGCCGGCCGACGGGCCTTCGTCGCCGGCCTCGTCGCCGCGCCGTTCGTCGTTGCCGCCACCGGCGCGCCGGTGATGCAGACGGTCTCCTCCAACCTCGTGCTGATGATCGCCGCCGGGCTGCTGGTCGGCTTCGGCTCGGTGTGGGGCTCGGGCTGCACCTCGGGCCACGGCGTGTGCGGGCTGGCGCGGCTCTCGCGCCGCTCCTTCGTCGCCACCGGCGTGTTCATGGCGACGGGCTTCGCGACCGTCTTCGTGATGCGCCACCTGATCGGAGGCTGAGGCGATGTCCGGCAAGTTCGTTTCCGTAGCCGTCAATCTCGGCCTCGGCCTCCTGTTCGGCGTCGGCCTCGTCGTCTCCGGCATGAGCAACCCGGCCAAGGTGCTGAACTTCCTCGACCTGTTCGGCACCTTCGACCCTTCGCTCGCCTTCGTCATGGGCGGCGCGGTGGTGGTGGCCTTCTTCGGCTTCCGCCTCGCTACCGCCCGGCCGGCGCCGCTCCTCGCCGAGCGGTTCCACATGCCGACCCGCACCGACATCGACGCCCGGCTGATCGTCGGGCCGGCGCTGTTCGGCATCGGCTGGGGGCTGGGCGGCTTCTGCCCCGGCCCCGCCTTGACCGCGATCGGCCTCGCCGCGCCGGGCACGCTTGCCTTCGTCCCCGCCATGCTCGCGGGCATGTGGGCGGCGCGCTCCCTCGCCGCCCGGCAGGGCTGAGAAAGCCGGCGTCGTCAAGGTTTCGCGGCCGCTCCGGCCGCCGCAGGGCGTTCGGAAAATCGGCGCGGTTGACGTCGCGCGATACGGGAAGAGCCGGATTTGTAGCCGCTCAGAATGGCGTACAGCCGAACTCGGATTTCAGGAATTTCTGAAATTACCGTAGGGAAAGACGCCGTGAACCTGCCGCCGCTCATCCAGTCCTTCGTGCTGCATTTCGGCGAGATGGGAAGCCGCTGGGGCATCAACCGCACGGTCGGCCAGATCTACGCGCTGCTCTACGTCTCGCCCGAGCCGCTCTGCGCGGAGGACATCGTCGAGGCGCTCGGCCTGTCGCGCTCCAACGTCTCGATGGGGCTGCGCGAACTGCAGGCGTGGAACCTCGTCGTGCACAAGCACCTGCCGGACGACCGGCGCGACTTCTTCACCACCCCGGACGATGTGTGGCAGATCCTTCGCACGCTGGCCGAGGAGCGCAAGAAGCGCGAGGTCGACCCCACGCTCTCTGTGCTGCGCGAGATCCTGATGCAGCCGGCGGGCAGCGACGAAGAACGCTTCGCCCAGGGCCGCATTGCCGAGATGCACGGCCTGATCGACCAGCTCACCACCTGGTATGACGACGTGAAGCGGCTGGAGACCGAGCGTCTCGCCAATCTGCTGAGCCTCGGCGCCAAGATCACCCGACTGCTGGAAGCCAAGGACCGGGTCGTCACGCTCGGCCGCCGCCGGCCGAAGGCCGCCCGCGAGGCCGGCGACACGCGTGCCGACGTGGCGCAGGCGGAGGGCGAGTGAGATGAGCCTCGCCACCGCCATACGCACCGCTCCCGGCACCACCCCGGCCTCCGGATCTGCTGTTCCCGACGCGGCCCGTGGCGCGAAGGCCGGCTCCGCCGCCGGGGCCCGTTCGCTTCGCCCGGCCATCGCGCTCCAGATCGCGGGCGCCCTGCTGTGGCTGCCGCAGGCCGGGCTGCTCGCGCTCGCCGTCGCCGGGCTGGTGCGGGGCGAGGGGCTGGCCGACATGGTTCTTCCCGCCGGCGCCTTCGCGCTGCTCGGCGTCGTCCGCGCTCTATTGGAAGCGGCGGGCTCGCGCCTTGCCTTCCGTACCGCGCGGGGCGAGCTGATGCGGCTGCGCGCCGCGGCCGCCGAGGCGCTCGCGCTCGGCTCGCCACTCGACACGCGCCGGCCCGCCTCCGGCCTCGTCGCCAGCGCGCTGGCCGAGCAGGCGGAGGCGGTGGTGCCCTATCTCTCCCGCTTCGTCCCGGCGCGCCGGCGCGCGACGCTGGTGCCGCTCGCCATCCTCGCCTGCGTGCTGCCCTTCTCCTGGGTGGCGGCGCTCATCCTCGCCGTCGCCGCGCCGCTGATCCCGCTCTTCATGGCGCTGATCGGCTGGCGCGCCAAGGCGGCGAGCGAAGCTCAGCTCATCGAGCTGGGCGGCATGAACGCCTTCCTGCTCGACCGGCTGCGCGGACTGTCGACCATCCGCTCCTTCGGCGCGGTGGAGGCGACGGCGACCCGGCTGAGGGCGGACGCCGAGAGCCTGCGCCAGCGCACCATGGCGGTGCTGCGTATCGCCTTCCTCTCCTCGGCGGTGCTGGAGCTGTTCTCGGCGCTCGGCGTCGCCATGGTGGCGGTCTATGTCGGCTTCCACCTGCTCGGCACCATAGGCTTCGGAAGCTGGGGCCGCGATTTCGGCCTCGGCGAGGGGCTGTTCATCCTGCTCGTCGCGCCCGCCTTCTTCGAGCCGCTGCGCGAGCTCTCCGCCGCCTGGCACGACCGCGCGGCCGGGCAGGCGGCGCTGGAGGCGATCGAGGCACTTGCCGGTGAAGGGGCGCGGATCGTCGGCACCGACGAAGCTATGCCGTCCCGCGGCGGGCATGCCCTGGCGGTGCGGCTGGACCATGTGCGCTTCCGCCATGCCGGCCAGCCGGCGCTGCTGTTCGACGACCTCTCGCTCGACATCGCGCCCGGCGAGCATGTGGCGCTGTTCGCCCCGAGCGGGGCTGGCAAGTCGAGCGTGCTGGCGCTCGTCGCCGGGCTGGTCGCGCCCGAGGGCGGACGGGTCAGCGTCGACGGCGAGGCGATGGATGCGGGCAGTGCCGCCCGACTACGCGCGCCCATGGCCTATATCGGCCAGCAACCGCACATCTTCGCCGGCACGCTGCGCAGCAATGTCAGCCTCGGCCGCGCCGATGTGGACGCCGGCGCGGCCGGTCGTGCGCTTGTCGCCGCCCGGCTCGGCAAGGTGGCGGGCGTGCGCGGCCCGGCGCCGATCGGCGAGGGCGGGCGTGGCCTGTCCGGGGGGGAGGCGCTGCGCCTCGCTCTGGCGCGGCTCGCCGCGACCCCGCAGGCCCGTCTCGTGCTGGCGGACGAGCCGACCGCGCATCTCGACAGCGGCACCGCGCGCGAGGTCGGCGACGCGCTGATCGAGCTGGCGCAGGGGCGCACGCTGATCGTCGCCACCCACGATCCCGCGCTGGCGGCGCGCATGGACCGCGTCATCCGCCTCGACCACGCTGCACAACAGCAGGGCGTGCAGGAGCAGGGCGCATGAGCACCGGCCCGCACGTCACCCCCCATATCGGTGCCTCCCATCGTGCGGAGCCGCGCGGCGGCCTCGCGCGCGACCTCAGGGCGATGGGCGCGATCCTGCGCCTGTTCCTCGCCGAGCGGCGGGGCGCCTTCTTCGCCGGCGCCGCGCTGGCAGCGCTGACGCTGCTCGCCGGGGCGTGCCTGCTGGCGCTCTCGGGCTGGTTCATCACCGCGACCGCGATCGCCGGCATGTCGGTGACGGCGGCGCTCGCCTTCGACGTCTTCGCCCCCTCCGCCGGCATCCGGCTCGCCGCGCTGACCCGCACCGCCGCGCGCTATGGCGAGCGGCTGGTGACGCATGACGCGGCGCTCGCCGTGCTGGCCGGGCTGCGCGAGCGGCTGTTTCGCGGCTGGGCCGCGCCCGAGGCGGCGGGGCGGCTCGCCGACCGGCCGGCCCGCCTGCTGTTCCGCCTGACGCTCGACATCGACGCGCTCGATTCGCTCTATCTGCGGGTGCTGGTCCCCGTCATCGCGGCGCTGGCGACGACGCTCGGCGTGGCGTTCCTGATCGGCCTCGTCGACGCCCACCTCGCGCTCGCCTTCTCACTCATCGTGCTCGGCGTCGGCGCGCTCGTTCCGCTCATCGCGCTGCGGGCCGCGCGGCGGCCGTCACGGCGCCGCGCCCATGCGCTGGAGGTGCTGCGCGCCCGCGCGGTCGACCTCGTCGCGGGACAGACCGAACTCATCATGACCGGCCGCCTCGCCGCCGCCCGCGAGGGCCTCGCCGCCGCCGACCAGCGCCTCGCCGAAGCGGACGACGCGCTCAACCGGGTCGAGACCCGCATCTCCGCCGGCTTCGCGATGGCCGGCACGCTGCTGCTGGCGCTGGCGCTGCTGGCGGTGGCGGCGCTGAACGGGGCGGGCACCATCGACGCGCCGGCAGCCGCTCTGGTGCTGCTGCTGGTGCTCGCCGCTTTCGATCCCTTCGCCGCGCTGCGCCGTGGGGCGGTGGAGCTGGAGCGCGCGCTGATCGCCGCCCGCCGCGTCGCCCCGCGCCTTGCGCCTGCCGCCGCGCCTCCCGCCATTCCCCGGGCGATGCCCGGCGCGGGCGAGGCGGTGCGGCTGCGGCATATCGAGATCCGGCGCGAGGGCGCGCCGCTGCCGGCACTCACGGATATCGACCTCGCCATCGCCCGAGGTGAGCGCGTCGCGCTGGTCGGCATGAGCGGGGCGGGCAAGTCGACCCTGCTCGCCGCCATCGCCGGCGAGATCCGACCCGCGCGCGGCGAGGTCGCGGCCCTGCCGTCGGTGCTGCTCACCCAGCGCACCGAGCTGTTCCGCGACACGCTGCGCGGCAACCTGTTGATCGCTGATCCCGAGGCTGACGATGAACGCCTGCTGGCGGCGCTGGAGGCGGCCGGGCTCGGCGCGGTGGTGGCCGGCCTTCCCGGCGGGCTCGACACCCGGCTCGGCGAGGGCGGTCTGGGCCTTTCCGGCGGCCAGGCGCGCCGGCTGGCGCTCGCCCGGCTGATGCTCGCCCCCGCGCCGCTGTGGCTGCTCGACGAGCCGACCGAAGGGCTCGACGGCGCGACCGCGCGCGACGTGCTTGCCCGGCTCGGTCGGGCGGCGGGCCCGCGCAGCCTCGTCCTCGCCACTCATCTGCGGCGCGAGGCGGACATCGCCGACCGCCTGATCGTGATTGCCGAAGGTCGCGTGACCGGCACCCGCCGGCGCGGCGATCCCGGCTTCGCAGCGGCGCTCGAGGCGCTGCGACCTGACTGAGACGACCCCCGGCGTCGCCCCGGCGGCGCGTCAAAAGGAGACCGGACGCAACCGGAACCGACCATGACACTCGATGTTGTCGACCTCTCGCGCCTGCAATTCGCAATGACGGCGCTCTACCACTTCCTGTTCGTGCCGCTGACGCTGGGGCTCTCCGTGCTCCTCGCCATCATGGAGACGGTCTACGTCATGACCGGGCGCCGCATCTGGCGCCAGATGACCAAGTTCTGGGGCACGCTGTTCGGCATCAACTTCGTGCTCGGCGTCGCCACCGGCATCGTCATGGAGTTCCAGTTCGGCATGAACTGGAGCTACTACAGCCACTATGTCGGCGATATCTTCGGCGCCCCGCTGGCGATCGAAGGGCTGATGGCCTTCTTCCTGGAGGCGACCTTCGTCGGCCTGTTCTTCTTCGGCTGGGACAAGCTCTCCAAGGTCGGGCACCTCGTCACTACCTGGGCGGTGGCGCTGGGCTCGAACCTCTCGGCGCTGTGGATCCTGGTCGCCAACGGCTGGATGCAGAACCCGACCGGCGCGGCCTTCAACCCGCAGACCATGCGCATGGAGATCACCGACTTTTTCGAGGTGGTGACCAACCCGGTGGCGCAGGCGAAGTTCGTGCACACGGTCTCGGCTGGCTACGTCACGGCCTCGGTCTTCGTGCTCGGCGTCGCCGCCTGGTACATGCTGAAGGGCCGGCACATCGAGCTCGCCAAGCGGTCGATGACGGTCGCCGCCTCGTTCGGCCTCGCCGCCTCGCTGTCGGTCGTCGTGCTGGGCGACGAGAGCGGCTACCTCACCACCGAGCATCAGAAGATGAAGCTCGCCGCCATGGAGGCGATGTGGGAGACCGAGCCGGCGCCGGCCGCCTTCACCCTGTTCGGCCTGCCGAGCCAGACCGACCGCGAGACCCATTTCGCGGTGCGCGTTCCCTGGGTGCTGGGCCTGATCGCCACCCGCTCGCTCGACACGGTGGTGCCGGGCATCAACGAGCTGGTCGGCCATGCGCAGGACCGGATCAAGAGCGGGGTGATCGCCTTCGACGCGCTGCAGAAGATCCGCGCCGCCGGCTCGGACGCCGCCATTCCGCCGGATGTGCGCCAGGCCTTCGAGGACCACGGCACCGACCTCGGCTACGCGCTGCTGCTCAAGCGCTATGTCGACGATCCGCGCACCGCGACGCCCGAGCAGATCGCGCAGGCGGCATGGGACACGGTGCCGAGCGTGCCGACCCTGTTCTGGTCGTTCCGCATCATGGTCGGCCTCGGCCTGTCCTTCATCGTGCTGACCTCGGTGTTCTTCTTCCTGTCGGCGCGGCGGATGCTGGACCGCTACCGGCCGCTGCTGTGGGTGGCGGTGATCGCGATCCCGCTGCCCTGGGTGGCGGTCGAGCTCGGCTGGGTGGTGGCGGAATTCGGCCGCCAGCCCTGGATCATCGAGGGCGTGCTGCCCACCGCCGCCGCGGTGTCGAGCCTCGGCGCGGCGACCGTGCTCACGACGATCGTCGGCTTCGCGCTGATCTACACCGTGCTGATCATCATCGAGATGACGCTGATGGTGCGCGCCATCCGACAGGGACCGGAGCCGGACGACGAGCCTGACGCCGAACTCATCCCCGCTCACCTCGTCGCCGCGGAGTAGGAACCATGATCCTTCACACGCTCATCGACTACGACGTCCTGCGCGTCATCTGGTGGCTGCTGCTCGGCGTGCTGCTGATCGGCTTCGCCGTCATGGACGGCTTCGACCTCGGCACCGACATCCTGCTGCCTTTCGTCGCGCAGACCGACCTCGAACGGCGCGTCGTCATCAACGCCATCGGCCCGACCTGGGAAGGAAACCAGGTGTGGCTGATCCTCGGCGGCGGCGCGATCTTCGCCGCCTGGCCGCCGCTCTACGCGGTGTCCTTCTCCGGCTTCTACCTCGCCATGTTCGCGATCCTGTTCGCGCTCATCCTGCGCCCGGTCGGCTTCAAGTACCGCTCGAAGCGCGAGGGATCGGTGTGGCGCACGGCGTGGGACTGGGCGCTGTTCGTCGGCGGGCTGGTGCCGGCGCTGGTGATGGGGGTCGCGGTCGGCAACGTGCTGCAGGGCGTGCCCTTCCACCTGAACGACGACCTGCGCATCTTCTATGACGGCACCACGCTGTTCGAGCTGCTGAACCCCTACGGCCTGCTGTGCGGCCTGCTCTCGGTGGCGATGGTGGTGATGCACGGTGCCGGCTGGCTGGCGCTGAAGACGCAGGGCAATGTCGACCGTCGCGCGCGGGCCATCGGCAGCTACGCGGCGCTGGCGACGCTGGTGCTGTTCGTGCTCGGCGGGCTTTGGCTCTATTTCGGCGTCGACGGCTACCGCATCACCAGCGCGCTCGTCGCCGACGGCCCGTCCAACCCGCTGGCCAAGACGGTGGCGGTGGCGCCGGGCGCGTGGTTCGCCAACTACGCCGCCCATCCCTGGATGATGGCGGGGCCGGCGCTCGGCATCCTCGGCGCGCTGGCGAGCCTGATCCTGCTGCGCACCCGGGCCGAGTTCACGGCGCTGCTGGCGAGCACGGTGTCGATCTTCGGCATCATCTCGACGGTGGGGCTGTCGATGTTCCCCTTCATCCTGCCTTCGACCGTCGACCCGCGCTCCAGCCTCACCGTGTGGGACGCCTCGTCGAGCCATCTCACCCTGTTCATCATGCTGGTCTGCACGGTGATCTTCATGCCGATCATCATCGCCTACACGACCTGGGTCTACCGGGTGCTGTGGGGCAAGGTCGATACGGCCGAGATCCAGCGCGACAACAGCCACGCCTACTGAGAAGGAGACCGATCATGTGGTACTTCGCCTGGCTGCTCGGCCTGCCGCTGGCCGCCGCCTTCGCGGTGCTCAACGCCATGTGGTACGAGCTGATGGACGACGTCGCCCGCACCAAGGTGCAGCCCGCGCCCGTGCCGGTGCGCGGCCGGCGCTGACCTCGCCGCCGCGCAACCCCGCGGGCTCTACGACCCGGCCTGACGGCCGCCCACCTGCGGGTGCGGATCGAGCCCGGGAGCCTCATGGCCTCCCGGGTTTTTCATGTCCGCGGCGCGCGGGCTCAGGCCCGCAGCCAGCCGGGCAGGGCGGTGTCGAACACCCCGGTACAGGCCGCCTCCACGCATTGGGCGAGGCTTCCCAGCACCACGCGGCGCCCGGAAAGGCCGGGGCCGTAATGGGCGTATTTGCCCGAGCTGGTGAGGATGGTGCGAGCCGCAGGCGGGATGACCGGCTCGCCGATCATGCACCAGCAGGTGTCGTTGACGAAGGAGACGCCGAAGCGCTCCAGCGCCGCCGTCAGCCCCGCCGCCTGCGCGCGGGCGTAAACGTCCCGTCCGCAGGTGACGACGAGCGCCACATCGGCCGCCTTCTGCTGGCCGGCGCATAGGGCCGCGAGGCGTTCGATCTCGGTGAAGGAGAAATGCGGGTTGCCGAGCGCGACGAGGTCGATGCGGGCCGCACCCTCCTCGCCATTGATGCGCCGCCAGCTTTCGGCGAGGTCGGCGCGCGAGACCTTAAGCTTGGGCAGCGCCTCCGCCAGCGCATGCGCGGCGGCGACATCCCGCGCTTCGGGCGTGATGCCGGCGATGTGGAACATTGGCGCGCCCGAGGTGGTGGCGAAGGCGGCGGCGAAGGCCTTGAGGTCGTCGTCCGTCATCGCCGCGTCCTCCAGCCCGAGCACGAGCGGGATCGCCTCCGGCGACATCTCGCCCAGATGATGGCCGAGCAGCGCGAAGAAGGCATCGTCCGGCGCGGAAATGGGCGCCACCTCGATCGCCACGGCGGGGCGCCTTCCGGCATCGAGATGGCAGCCCGCCAGCGGCGCCCGGCCGGTGATGGCGACGCAGATGTCGAGATAGTCGGGATATTTCATCGTTCGCGCGCCGAGCACGCTGTTGGCGTAGGCGACGGCGTTGGATTCGGCCCACACGATCTGCTCGCCGAGGGCGGGCGGCGCGTCGAGCAGATAGGGGGCGCAGGTGAAGCTCGGCCGCGCGCCCATGGCGAGATAGGCCTCGGCCAGCCGCCAGGCCGGTTCGCCGAGGCTGGCGTCGACCCCCTGCGCGCGCCAGCGCCGCCCGTCGACCGAGACGGCGTTCAGCGTCGTCGGCACGCGCACCCGCGCACAGAGATCGCGCAGCCTTTCGGCGAAGCGCAGGCTCGCCTCGCCTGTGTATATGCAGCCGTCGATATGGGCGCGGGTGACGTCGATCAACTCGCGCGCGCCGTAGAGCCCGGCCATCTCCAACACCACCTCCATGGCGAAGCGGGCGGCTTCCCCATGCTCGCCGCGCAGCATGGCGCGGTCGGCGGGGCTCAGCGCCGTCGCCGCGCGTCTCGCCGGCGCTTCGTGGTGCGCGGCGGCCGAGGCGCCGTCGGTGACGAGCGTGTCGCCGGAAATCTCAGCCTGCCCGACGTCGACGAGGCGCGCCATGTCGCCTCCGGCGAGCCGCAGCACCGGCACCGAGACCCCGAACATCCTGCGGGCGATGATGACGCCGAGGGTGACGATCTCCTCCTCCTCGGTGAAGACGAAGGCCGCCGGCGCCCGCCCGTTCATGAGAAGCTGCAACGCGACGCTGCTGCCCGTGCACGAGCCCCGGCTGCCGGGCATGACGAGGATCGCTTCGGCGAGGCTGCGGCCGTGCAGCGGGTGGTAGCGGTCGACCACGATTCCGGTCTGCGGGTCGACGCCGCCCCAGAACGACAGCGGCACGGGCGCGACGACGACCGGCCCGCCGGCATGGCCCTCGACGATCGATCTGCCCGTCAGCCGCACTTTGGAATCCTTCGATATTTCAAATCACTATAGTGCTTCATCGCGTCGCATCGCCTGAAAATCGCCGCCGATCGGTATTATGTTGGCGGGCATGATGAAGGCCGCCTTTCCCCTCGCCGTCGCGACCTCCATGCTCGCGGGCCTGCTGGCGGTCGCGGGTGCGCAGGACCGTTCGGCCGACGCGCCCGGTCTGGAGAAGCTCGGCGAGACGCTGTTCTTCGACACCGACCTCTCGCGCGAGCGCACGCAGTCCTGCGCCACCTGCCACGACCCCTCGACCGGCTTCGCCGATCCGCGCGGCGGGCCGGTGTCGATCGGCGACGACGGCACCTCGCTTGGCGTGCGCAATGCGCCCACGGTCAGCTACGCCGCCTTCAGCCCGCGCTTCGGCAAGGACGGCGAAGGGAACTATGTCGGCGGCCAGTTCCATGACGGGCGCGCCGACACGCTGGAGGACCAGGCCGGACAGCCGCTGCTCAACCCGATCGAGATGGCGATGCCCGATCGGGCGAGCGTGGTCGCCCGGCTGAAGGAGAAGCCGGCCTATCTCGAGGCATTCCGCAAGCAGTTCGGGCCGGACGTGTTCGACAGCGACCAGCGCGCCTTCGCCTCCCTGACCGAGGCGCTGGCGGCCTATGAGCGCAGCCCCGCCGTCTCGCCCTTCGATTCCAGATATGACCGCTATCTGCGCGGCGAATACAAGATGACCCCGCAGGAGGAGCTCGGCCGGGTGCTGTTCTTCTCCAATCAGTTCACGAGCTGCGGCCAGTGCCACAAGCTGCACCCCTCCGGCGGCAGGGACGAGACCTTCACCGATTATCGCTTCCACAATATCGGCGTGCCGCGCAATCCCGAGCTGAAGGCGCCGCTCGACCACGGCCTGCTGGCGCGCGGAGACGTGACCGACCCGGCCCATGACGGCCAGTTCAAGGTGCCGACCCTACGCAACGTGGCGGTGACGGCGCCCTACATGCACAATGGCATCTTCAAGGACCTGAGGACCGTCATCCTCTTCTACAACAAGTACAATTCCTCCTCGCCCAAGCGGCAGATCGACCCCGAGACGGGGCGCGGGTGGGACCCGCCGGAGGTCGCCGGCACGCTGTCGATGAAGGAGCTGGAGACCGGCCCGGCGCTCGACGACCGGCGCATCAACGCGCTGGTCGCCTTCCTCAAGACGCTGACCGACGCGCGCTACGAGCCGCTGCTCGGCGAGTAGCGAAGCGGCGCCGGCCGGACGCTCGCCCGCACACCGAGCCGTGACAGGCGGGCCGCCTGTAACGATGTAACCTTGCGGCGCGTAGAGGAGGTGACGCCTCCCGTGACCCGGGTGGCGATGCCCCTTCAGCGGAGCACGCGCATGATGACACGACGTCTCCTCACATTCTCCGGCCTCGCCGCGCTCGGCGCCCTGGCGCTGCGCTACGGGCAGGGCGCGCGGGCGGAGACGGCCAAGGCGCCGTTTCCGGTGACCCACACCGATGCCGAATGGCGGCAGCGCCTGACCCCTTCGCAATATGCGGTGCTGCGGCGCGCTGCCACCGAGCGGCCCTTCTCCAGCCCGCTCAACGACGAGCACCGGCCCGGCGTCTTCGCCTGCGCCGGCTGCGAAAGCGACCTGTTCTCCTCCGACACCAAGTTCGACAGCGGCACCGGCTGGCCGAGCTTCTGGAAGCCGCTGGACGGCGCGGTCAGCGAGCGCCGCGACTTCTCCTTCGCCATGCTGCGCACGGAGGTGCTCTGCGCGCATTGCGGCGGGCATCTCGGCCACGTGTTCGAGGACGGGCCGAAGCCGACGGGCCTGCGCTACTGCATGAACGGCGTCGCCATGACCTTCAAGCCGATGGTCGGGTGAGGGGCGATGCCTCCCGCCCCGTCGTCGCAGCCGAACCCCCGGAGAAACCCGATGAAATCCGCTCCCCTCGTCCTGGCCGGCGCGGCGCTGCTCGCCCTTGCCGCCTTCGCCTTCGATTCCTCGTCCTCCTCGGCGCAGGAGGGCATCGCCATTCCCGCGCCGGCGGTCGACGAGGCCGCCGCCTCCAGTCGCGAGGTCGCCGTGCTCGCGGGCGGCTGCTTCTGGGGCGTGCAGGGCGTGTTCCAGCATGTCGACGGCGTGACCAGCGCGGTCTCCGGCTATGCCGGCGGCTCGGCGCCCAGCGCCAGCTACGAGACGGTGAGCAGCGGCAGCACCGGCCACGCGGAATCGGTGAAGGTGGTCTTCGACCCCCACCGCATCTCCTTTGGTCGGATCCTGCAGATCTACTTCTCCGTCGCCCATGATCCGACCCAGCTCAACCGGCAGGGGCCGGACCACGGCACGCAGTACCGCTCGGCTGTGTTCCCGACCAGCGACGAGCAGGCGCGCATCGCCAAGGCCTATATCGTCCAGCTCGACGCGGCGAAGGTCTATGAGCGGCCGATCGCCACCAAGATCGAGCCCGGCCGCGCCTTCTACCCGGCGGAAGGGTACCACCAGGACTTCCTGACCCGGAATCCGACCTATCCCTACATCGTCATCAACGACCTGCCGAAGATCGAGAATCTGAAGCGGCTCTACCCTCAGGCCTATCGCGCCAAGCCCGTGCTGGTGGCCGAGAGCGGGCTCGGCCAGTAGCGACGTAGCTCGGCCCTGCCGGCAACGGTTCGCGTCGCCGGCACGTCGTTGCGCGGCCGGGTTGTGCGGGCCTGCCCCTGATGCGAGAAGATGAACGGACCCGATGAACCGCCGGCGGGACGCGACGGGAAATGGCCGTTCTTTCGATCCGCATTGACCTCGAGCCGAAGGGCCGCGTCGGCCCCGGCAAGATCGAGCTGCTCGAGGCCATCGCCCGCACCGGCTCGATCTCCGCCGCCGGGCGGGCGCTGAAGATGTCCTATCGCCGGGCGTGGGACCTCGTCGACGAGCTCGGGCGGATCTTCGGCCAGCCGGTGGTCGTCTCGCAGACCGGCGGCCGGCATGGGGGAGGGGCGAAGCTCACTCCCTTCGGCGAGGAGCTGGTCGCGCGCTATCGCCTGATCGAGGAGATCACCGCCGCCACCGCAAGGCCCCATCTTGACGCGCTGCAGGCGCGGGCGGCGGAACGGCCGGCGGAGGGCGACTGACCCGGCCTGTGGCGCCTGGTTGCTTCGATGAGCGCCCGCGTTCACCCGTAATCGATGGCGAAGCTCAGCTGCGGGTTCTGGTGCAGGTCCCAGTACGCCTCCCAGATGGCGCGCGTGATCGGCCCGACCTGCCCGCCGCCGACCCGCGCGCCGTCGAGCCGGGTGACCGGCATGACGCCTCCCGCCGTGGTGCAGAAGAACATCTCGTCGCAGGAATAGGCGAGCTCGACCGGCACCGGCGCAAGCCGGACCTCGATCCCACTGGCGGCGGCGATCTCCATCACCGTCCGGCGCGTCACCCCTTCGAGCACGCCGCGATCGGGCGTGTGCAGCACGCCGTCCTTGACCAGCACGATGTTGTAGCCGGCGCCCTCGGTGATGTTGCCGTCGCCGTCCGGCAGGATCGGGTAGACCGCGTCGCGCTCGCGCGCCTCGAACAGGCCGCGGATGAAGTCGCCCCATTGCAGGTTCTTCACCGTCGGGTCGATGGCGCCGGGCGGCACGCGCCGCACCGTGCGGGTGACCACCGCGCTCGCGCCGGTCTTCTGCATCTCCGGCGGCACCACCCAGACATAGGGCACCAGATACATGTAGAGGCTGTTGACGAGGTCTTCGGCCCGGTTGCCGCGGACATATTTCAGGCCGCGCGTCACGATGATGCAGACATAGGCGTCGCGTATGCCGCTCCGCGCCGCCATCTCCACCAGCGTCGCAGTGAGCGTCGCCCGGTCGAGCGGGCAGCGCAGCTTCAGCCGGGCGCAGCCCCTCTCCAGCCGGTCGAGATGGTCGTCGAGGCGGAAGAAGCGCCCGTCCCAGATCGCCGGCACGTCATAGGTCAGGTCGGAGTGCAGGAAGCCCTGGTCCATCAGCGGGATGCGGGCCTCGGCCACCGGCACCAGCTCGCCGCCGACATAGGCGATCCCGTCGGCGAACGGGCCGGGGCTGGACTTCAGCGCTTCGAGGCGCCGCTCGTAACCCTCGAAGACGCAGCTCATGGCACTCACCGGACGGCTCCTCGTTGCGGCGTGGGTCGGTTGGGTCGGGCGGGCGGTCACGCCAGCCGGTGGAAGCGGCGGTCGAAATAGACCAGCCCCTGCGCGGCGGCGCCCTCGCCGGAGGAACCCTCGCGCAGCGCCAGCACCTCGCAGATCAGCACGTCATGCGTGCCGACCTCGTGGAACGCGTTGACCCGGCAGTCGAAGGCCACCGCTGCATCGGCGAGGACAGGGGCGCCGGTCGCGAGCGTGGTCCATTCGCCGTGGCGGAAGCGCTCGGCCATGCTGGCCGCGCTGGCCCCGCCGGCGAAGGCCATGGACAGCTCCTCATGCGGGCCGGACAGCGTGTTCACGCACAGGATGCGGCTCGCGGCGATGACCGGATGGGTGCGGTTGGTGCGGTTCACGCAGACGAGCAGCGTGGGCGGCGTGTCGGTGACGCTGCACACCGCCGAGGCGGTGAAGCCGTAGGGCTCGCCGTCGCGGACGGTGGTGATGACGTTCACGGCGGCCGCGAGCCGCGCCATGCCGTTCCTGAAGCTTCGGGCGTCGAGATCGGCGGGCGCGGGGGCGGGGGTCATGCGGGTCGTCGTCGGCTGGTGCATGCGGGGGATTTCCGGGTCAGTCGTCGGCGATGGTGACCGCCATGGCCGCGTCCCAGCCGACATCCACGCTGCTGCCGGGCGCGAGGAGCTCGATGCCGGGATGGGAGGGCACGCGCACGGTGAGCACGCTGTCGCTGCCGGGCAGGCGCACGCGGTAGCGCAGCGAGCCGGTGGTGAAGACGGCCTCCTCGACCACGCCGAGGAAGTGGTTGTCGCGCTCGCGCGCCGCCGGCCCGAGGACGATGTTCTCCGGCCGCAGGCACACCGCGCGGCGCTCGCTCACCCGGCTCGGCGCCAGCGCGCGGATGACGAGGCCGCCGGGCGTGCGCACCCGCACCTCGCGCCCGTCGCGGGCGAGCAATTCCTCCACCGGCAGCAGGCTCGCCTCGCCGAGGAAGCTGGCGACGAAATGGGTGCCGGGCATCTCGTAGAGCTGGCGCGGCGTGCCGATCTGCTCGAGCATGCCCGCGCGCATCACCGCCAGCCGGTCGGCGAGGAAGGCGGCCTCCTGCTGGTCGTGGGTGACGTAGATCACCGTCGCGCCGAGCGCGCGCTGGAGGCGCTTGATCTCCTCCTGCATCTCCTCGCGCAGGTTCTTGTCGAGCGCGCCCAGCGGCTCGTCCATCAGCAGCAGGCGCGGGTCGTAGACGGCGGCGCGGGCAAGGGCGACGCGCTGCTGCTGGCCGCCCGAAAGCTGGGCGGGGCGGCGCTCGCCCATGGAGTCGAGCCGCACCATGGCGAGCGCCCGCTTCACCCGCTCGGCGATCTCGCCCCGCGAGCAGCCGCGCATCTTCAAGGGAAAGCCGATGTTCTCGGCGACGCTCATATGCGGGAACAGCGCGTAGTTCTGGAACACCATGCCGATGTTGCGCCGGTAGGGCGGCACGGCGACGATGTCGGTGCCGTCGACGCGGATCGCGCCGTAGCTCGGCGGCACGAAACCCGCGAGCATGCCGAGCAGGGTCGACTTGCCCGAGCCCGACGGGCCGATCAGCGCGAACAGCTCGCCCGGCTCGATCCGCAGCGAGGTCTCGTGCAGCACAGTGAGGTCGCCATAGTCCTTGCTGATGTGGTCGAACTCGACCGCCGCCCCGCGCCCGGCCGGCGCGGCGTGCAGGCTTCCATGGAAGTCCGGGTTCGACATGTTCACGGCTGCACTCCCTTGGCGCCGCCGGACAGATGGCGAGAGCGGGTGGCGGCGAAGGCGGCGAGGCACAGGAGCGCGATGGTCGCGCCGAGCAGCACCACGGTGGCGGCGGCGATGATCGGGGTCATCTGGTAGTTCAGCTGCTCCCACAGCAGGCGCGGCACGGTGCGCGTGGTCGGGCTGGTCAGGAACATGGCCAGGATCAGCTCGTCGAAGGAGAAGGTCAGCGCGAAGATGAAGCCGACCACGATGCCCGCCCGGATCATCGGGAAGGTGACGTGGACGAAGGTGCGCCAGGGATTGGCACCGAGCGTCATCGCCGCCAGCTCGAAGGAGGGCGTGTAGGTCCTCAGCGCCGCCGAGACGGTGATGAAGACCAGCGGCATCGTCACCACCGCATGGGCGAGCACGATGCCCGGATAGGTGCCCACCAGCCCGACCTTGGCCATCAGCGGGAACAGGCCGATCGCCAGCACGATCTGCGGCAGGATCAGCGGGGCGATGAGCAGGGCCGCGAGCGTGCGCCGGAAGGGAACCGCGCCGCGCACCACGGCGAGCGCCGCCATCACCCCGCAGGCCGTGGCGAGCGCGGCGGCGGGAATGCCGATCTTCAGGCTGTTCAGGATGGCGAGCTGGTAGTCGATGCTGTGCGCGAAGGCCTCGTACCAGCGCAACGAGACCCCGGGCGGGGGAAAGCGCAGGAACGGGTCCGGGCTCAGCGACAGCGGCACGATGGCGAGCGTTGGCGCCACCAGATAGATCAGCACCAGCACGGCGAAGCCCGTGAGGCCGAGCCCGACGATGCGCCACAGCGGCTCGCTCGCGTTCGCGCGCATCACGCGCCTCCCCTTGAGGCGAGGCGACTGTTGAGCCGCTCGTAGAGCAGGAACATGAGGCAGGTCAGCACCAGCAGCACGGTGGCGAGCGCGGAGGCGAGCGGCCAGTCGAGCAGGCGCGAGACCTGCTGCTCGATGGCGACCGCGACCATGGTGCTCGAGCCGCCGAGCAGCGCCGGGGTGATGTAGAAGCCGAGCGTGGAGATGAACACCAGCGCGCAGCCCGCGCCCACCCCCGGCAGGGTGAGCGGGAAGTAGACATGGGCGAACTGGCGCGCCGGATTGGCGCCAAGAATTGCCGCCGCCCGGAGCACGCTCGGGTCGATCGCGCGCATCGAGCTGAGCAGCGGCAGGATCATGAAGGGCAGCATGATCTGCACCATCGCCACATGGGTGCCGATGTCGGTGTTGGACAGGCGCAGCGGGCGGTCGACCAGGCCGAGGGTCAGCAGCGCCTCGTTGATGATGCCGCGCCGCTGCAGCAGCACCAGCCAGGCATAGGAGCGGATGACGGCGCTGGTCCAGAACGGCACCAGCACCAGCGTCATCGCCACGAGCTGCCAGCGCCCGCGCGCGCGGCTGATGAGGAACGCCACCGGATAGCTCAGCACCAGCGCGAAAACGGTGACGATCGCGGCGGTGCGGAAGGTGTAGATCAGCGGGTAGTGCAGCGAGGTCTCGCGGGCGATCCGCACATAGGTGTCGAACGGCCCCTTCGGCGCCGAGCCGCTCTGGATCAGCACATAGGCGAGCGGCAGCACGAAGAAGAGGCCGAGCAGCAGCAGCGGCGGCACCAGCAGCCAGATACCGCGCCGCGCCGGCGACCAGGCCCGCGCGGGCGTGCGCTGCGTGCGCGCGCCCGTTCCGGCGCGCGCATCGGCCATCGCGGCATCGCTCACCCGACAAGCCATTTGTTGAACTTGGCGAACAGCTCGTCGCCGTGCTCGGCCCAGTAGGGCACGTTCTGCAGCACGGCGGTCTTGCCGTTCTCCGGCGAGTTCGGCAGCAGCGCCTTGGTCTTGGCGTCGAGCATGTCGAACGCCTTCGGATTGGTCGGCCCGTAGGGGATGTGCTGGGCGAACACCGCCTGGTTCTTGGCCTCGATCAGGTTGGCGAGGAACTCCATCGCCCGCTTCTTGTCCTTCACGCCCTTGGGCACGATGAAGGCGTCGCAGGTGAAGATGCACTGGTCGAAGGTGTAGTCGATCGGCGCGCCGTCGACCTTGGGCTTGTAGAGGCGCCCGTTCCACGAGGTGCCCACGTCCACCTCGTTGCTGATGAGCAGCTGCGCGCTCTGCGCGCCGGAGGTCCACCAGGTGAGGTTCGGCTTGATCTTGTCGAGCGAGGAGAAGACCGCATCGAGGTCGAGCGGGTAGAGCTTGTCGGGCGAGACGCCCGCGCCCAGGGCGGCGATTTCCATCGTCTGCGGCGCCAGCTTCCACAGGCTGCGCTGGCCCGGCTTGGCGCTGGCGTCGAAGAACTCCACCCAGCCCTTGGGCCGGGTCTCCTCGGTGAAGGCCTGGGTGTTCCAGCCCATCACCGTGCCGGCGACGTCGGAGACGATGTAGTGGTCGTCCGCGGCCCAGGGCAGCAGCGCCTTGCGGTCGACGATGTCGTAGTCGATCGGCTCCAGAAGGCCGAGCTTGGCGAGCACCGCGGCCTCGGCGAAGTCGATATTGGCGACGTCGATGTCGACCGCGTTGGCGTCCACCATCGCCTTGATGCGGGCGGTATCCATATAGGGCGCGCCGAGGATCTTCACGCCGGTCTTTTCGGTGAAGGTGTCGAAATAGGCGGCCTTGTAGGCGGCCTCGAGCGCGCCGCCCGAATTGGGCACGGTCATGGTGGCGTCGGCGGCGCGCACGATGCCTGGACGCGCGACGCCGGCCGCGGTCAGGGCGGCTGCGCCGGCCAGGAAGGTTCGGCGGGACACGCCGGGCAGAATGCCGGATCCGGCGCTGTGGTTCTTCTGGTCAGTGCGGTCAGTCATGGCGGACATCCTGATCTCGAAGGGAAGACCTGAGGCACAGAGCCGGCGACGCCGGCGAGGGATAAGCACGTGCTGTGCCACCCCCCGCCGCGGGCCGGGGCGGCGGGGGGCCTTAGCTGCGCAGGTTCTCGCGGAAGGTGCGGCCGGCATATTCGGTGCGGTAGATGCCGCGGCGCTGCAGCTCCGGCACCACCGAGCGCACGAACTGCACATAGCCGGTGGGCGAGAGCGTCGGCACCACGACGAAGCCGTCGCAGGCCTCGGATTCGAACAGGTCCTGCATGTAGTCGGCGATCATCTGCGGCGTGCCGACGATCTGCGGGGTGATCTCGTTGACGCCATAGGCATGGCCCGCCTCGCGCAGGGTCATGTTCTTGTTCTGGCTGGCGCGCAGGATGTGGTCGAACACGCCGCGCGAGCCCTGCGTGATCTCCATGTCGACCAGCGGCTGGTCGAGCGGGTAGCCGGCGAGGTCGATGCCCATGGCGTTGGAGATTTCCGCGACGCCGAGCTCGTCGCTGACCAGCGATTCAAGATAGGCGGCCTTCTCGCGGGCGATCGATTCCGTCTCGCCGACGATGATGTCCACCGCCGGCAGGATGGCGCATTCGTTGGGCGCGCGGCCATGCGCGGCCATGCGGGACTTGATGTCGCGATAGAAGTCCTGCATCCGCGCTTTGTCCGGCTGCAGGGTGAACAGCACCTCGGCCCAGCGCCCGGCGAATTCGCGCCCGCGCTCGGAGGAGCCCGCCTGCATCAGCACCGGGCTGGTCTGCGGCGAGCGCGGCGTCTGCAGCGGGCCGCGGGTCTTCACCCACCGGCCCTCGAAATTCACGTAATGGACCTTGTCCGGGTCGGCGAACACGCCGTTCTTGCGGTCGAGCACCAGCGCGTCCTCGTCCCAGCTCCGCCACAGCGCCTGGCAGGCTTCCACCACCTCCTCGGCGTGGTCGTAGCGCAGGCCGCGCTCCATCAGCCGGTCCATGCCGAAATTCTGCGCTTCGCGGTCATTGGCTGAGGTGACGACGTTCCAGGCCGCGCGCCCGCCGCTGATGTGGTCGAGCGTCGCCATGGAGCGGGCTATGTGGAACGGGTGGTAGAAGGCCGTCGACATGGTGGCGGCGAGGCCGAGATGGCTGGTCGCGCGCGCCATGCAGGCGAGGAGCTGCAGCGGCTCCAGCAGGAACATCTGGCCGGGCTGGCGCAGATTGGCGGCGAAATTGCCGCCGAAGGTGTCGAACAGCGTCAGCACGTCGACGAAGAACAGGCCGTCGAACTTTCCCTCCTCGAGGATGCGGGCGATGTTCTCGTAGCGGGCCGGGTTCAGGAAATCGGTGCCGTCGCTCTCATCGTGCCGCCAGGCGCCGTTGTGGTGCCAGTTGGGTCCCGCGATGCAGAAACCGATGAAGTGCATTTGCCTCGGCACGACCACCACCCCTGAGGATCGACATGGCACGGCACCGGCGAGCCACCCCGGAAAGGGCGGGTTCGTTCGATGCAGGCGCTCGTCACGTTCGCGATGGCGATGACGCTAGTGATGGAAAAATCGAATATCAATATCAAAAACGGGCGCGCCGGGCTTTTGGCGGGCGAATTGTGACGTTTCTGTAGGCTGAGCCTAAATATTGCGCAATTGCCTAGTGCGGTCGGGAATATTCCGAGCAATCGCAAGCAATTCGAGCGGTAATGCCGAAGTGGGCCGGCGCCGCTGCCGGCGGGTTGCACCGCGGCACCTCGCGGCACGCGCTTTCGTCAAGTGGGGCGGGAAGCGCGAAATATTCGATATTTATTCGCTAAAGATCGGTTCAGCCTATGCGGGGCTCGATCCATTCGGGCAGGAAACAGCGCAGATAGGCGATCGCGGCGCGCAGGCTCTCCTCGATCGATTCCTGGGTGATGTGCCCGTGCTGGCTGTAGGAAAGCGCCCAGATGCCGTCGGCGATGGCGAGCGAATTGGCGAGCTTCGCGGTCCAGCCGGGGATGGCGGGCATCACGAAATAGCGCGCCAGCAGGTCCGCGCGCCCCTGGGCGATGGCGAGCGTGCCGGCCATGTCGCGCTTGCGCACCTCGGCCCCGATGCTGGCGCCGAGGAACAGCTTCATCAGCGGCGGATGGCTGTTGTAATAGGCGCCCGAGGCGCGCACGCGGGCGGCGATCAGCTCCTGCCAGCTCGCCGGCCGCGGCTCGATCTCGCGCCGCGTATTGGCGAGCATGATGCCGAGATGCTCCTCCGCCAGGGCGATGAGCGCGGCTTCCTTGTTGGGGAAGAAGTGGTAGATCGAAGCCGGCGGCACGCCCGCCTTCTCGGCGATCTGGTAGAGCCCGACCTCGCTGACGTCATGATCCACGAGCAGGGCGTCGGTCGCCTCGATCAGCGCCTTGAGCCGGAGTTGGCCGCGCCGGCGGCGCACCGGCGCCTTGCGCGGCGCGTGCTCCTCGTCGCCATCCGCCATCCCGTCCGCTTCCACCTCGTCCGCCTTCTGCATGTCCGTCATCTGCGCCTGCCCGGTCACTCCTGCTGCAAGGCTAGACGCGCCGTTCCGGCAGGGCAAACGCCCGGCGGCGCGCGTCTCAGTTTTCCGTTGATAATCGATAAATTCATCAATATCGTTTTGCGAGATAGTCGTCTCCGTTCCCATCAGCATTGCGGTCGTCGCCTCGTTTCCGAAGCGGAAGGGCGGGGTTGCCGCCATGAATCCCCGGAATCCCATCGATGAGCTGGACCAATTCGCGTAACGCCGAACTCAAGGAACGGGCTGCAAAAGTCATTCCCGGCGGCATGTACGGGCACGAATCCACCGCTCTCCTGCCGGCCGATTTTCCGCAGTTCTTCCGGCGCGCCGACGGCACCCGGCTGTGGGACGCCGATGATAATGAATATATCGACTATATGTGCGCCTATGGCCCCAATCTTCTGGGCTATCGCCACGCCGCCGTCGACGCGGCCGCGCGCGCCCAGATGGAGCTTGGCGACACGCTGACCGGCCCCTCGGAGATCATGGTGACGCTCGCCGAGGTCCTGGTTGGCATGCTCGGCCACGCCGAATGGGCGATGTTCTGCAAGAACGGCACCGACGCCACCTCGATGGCGACGGTGGTCGCCCGGGCGCACACCGGCAAGCGCAAGATCCTGGTGGGCCGGGGCGTCTATCACGGTGCCGCGCCCTGGTGCTCGCCGGGGCCGGCGGGCATCCTCTCCGACGACCGCGCCCATATCGCCTATTACCGCGACCAGGACCCGCAGAGCCTCGCCGACGCGATGAAGGAGCACGCCGGCGACGTCGCCGCGGTGTTCGCGACCCCGTTCCGGCACGAGACCTTCCGCGATCAGGCGCAGCCCGACGCCACCTTCGCGCGCGAGGCGCGCCGGCTGTGCGATGCGGAGGGGGCGATGCTGGTGCTTGACGAGGTGCGCACAAGCTTCCGCCTGTCGCGCGACCATGCCTGGGCGGCGCTGGGCGTGGCGCCGGACCTGTCCTCCTGCGGCAAGGTGATCGGCAACGGCCAGCCGATCTCCGCGCTGGTGGGCGGCGAGCATCTGCGCAAGGCGGCGGGCAGCGTGTTCGTCACCGGCTCGTTCTGGTTCTCCGCCGTGCCGATGGCGGCGGCGATCGCCACGCTGAAGATCGTCCGCGAGAGCGACTATCTGGAGCGCATCACGCGCACCGGCACGCTGCTGCGCGAAGGGCTGGCCCGACAGGCGGCCGATCACGGCTTCGCGCTGCGCCAGACCGGGCCGGTGCAGATGCCGCAGATCCTGTTCGAGGACGATCCGGAAATGCGGCTCGGCTATTTCTGGACCGCGGCGGCGGTACGGCGCGGCATCTACCTGCACCCCTACCACAACATGTTCATCAACGCGGCGCTGAGCGAGGCCGACGTGGCGGCAACGCTGGAGGCGACGGATGGCGCCTTCGCGGCGCTGAAGGCGCAGGACCTCAAGCACCTGCCGCTGGAGCGGCCGGCGGTACGCGAGCGCCTGGAGCGCGCGGCGGCGCTGTCGGCGTAAGGACGTTTCTGCGGGGGAAGGGGAGGGGCTGCGACGGCCCGCACCGAGCAGGCGGCGCGGATGCGCCGTCGCTCAGATCCCGGGCAACGCCGGTCTCAGGCAGGGGGAGCGCCCGGATCGGTCCGGGGCGTCCGGCCTGCGTGAGCGAGCCTGCCTGGCTGCGTCCGGCTTACTTGGCAGCGTCCGTCGAGGCGAACGGCGCGGACTGGCCCGGCCGGGGCGCATGGCGCGCGGGAGCGGGCTTCTTCTTCGGGCCGGCGATGAGACCGTCGCGGATCGCCTGCTTGCGCGCGGCCTTGCGCGCCCGGCGAACAGCCTCGGCTTCCTCGCGGTTGCGCCGCTCGGACGGCTTCTCATAGGCGCGGCGGGCCTTCATCTCCCGGAACACGCCCTCACGCTGCATCTTCTTCTTCAGCACTCGCAGAGCTTGGTCGACGTTATTATCGCGAACGAGAACCTGCAATTCGTATCCAATCACATGCGGCCGGCGAGCCGGCTGCGCCTTCAAGATGTCGACCGGGATTGGCCGGCATGCGCCTTCATATAAGGGAACGGGCGCGAATTGGAAGACACGGCGCCGTTTCGCGACGTCCATCCGAATGGCAGGGGCCGATCGGAGCGCGCGCGGAAAATCCGGGATCGTCTTCATCGCGTACGCGAATACTCACCTAGTCTTGGCGTTTTACGCGCAGCGCGTTGTCCACAGGCCGCGGCCCGCCGCGCCTTCAGGAGGCCGTGACCTGCTCGCGAACGCTGCGATAGGCCGCCTGTAGCGTCTCGAAGGCGTGGAAGCGGCGCTCGTGCCAGTCGCGGGTGACGGCGCTCGGCCCATAGATGACCTCGATCCGCGACATGGAGGCCATCGCCGAGTCGAAGCTGTCATGGCGCCCGGCGGCCACCGCGCCGAGTATGGCCGAGCCGAGCAGCACCGGCTCGGGAGCGCTCACCGCGGCGATCTTCACATTGGCCGCGTCCGCCAGCACCTGCCGCACCAGCGGGCTCTGCCCGGCGCCGCCGGAGACGAGAACGGTGTCGGTCTTCGCGCCCTTCGCCGCCTGCGCGTTGAGGATCTGGCGCAGGCCGTAGCCGATGCCCGCGAGCCCGGCCATGTAGAGCCCGGTGAGGCTGTCGAGCCCCTCGTCCATGCCGAGCCCGGCGATGATGCCGCGCGCGAGATGGTCGGCGAAGGGGGCGCGGTTGCCGAGGAATTCCGGCACCACATGCAGCGTGCCGACGAGCTCGCCGATCGCCTGCGCGCCGCCGGCGGCCTCGGCCTGCCCGGCGAGCCAGACGCTGAGATTCTGGTCCGCAGCGCGGGCCTGCTCGCGCGCCTGGGGCGCGGCCGGGTGCAGGCGCACGAGCCGGTCGATCGCCGCGCCGGCCGCCGACTGGCCGCCCTCGTTCAGCCAGAAGTTCGGGACCATGGCGGAGAAATAGGGCCCCCACACGCCCGGCACGAAGGCGGGCTCCGTGGTGGTGAGGAGGGTGCAGGCGGAGGTGCCGAACACATAGGCCATGCGGTTCAGCACGCCATCCTCGCCGCCGCGCGCGCCGACCGTGCCGATGCCGCCCGCATGGGCATCGATCAGCCCTGCCGCGACCGCGGTTCCGGGGGAGAGGCCGAGCTCGGCGGCCGCCGCTGGCGTCAGCCCGCTGCCGAGCGGCGAGCCGGGCGCGACGATCTCGGTGCCGATGCGGGTGAAGCCCTCATCGGCCAGCGGGCCGAGGCCGATGCGGCGGAAATAGCCCTCGTCCCAGCGCTGCTCATGGGCGAGATAGGTCCATTTGCAGGTGACCGTGCAGACCGAGCGCGCGAGGCTCCCGCTCGCCTTCCAGGTGAGGAAGTCGGCGAGGTCCAGGAACTGCCAGGCGCCGGCGAAGCTGTCGGGCAGCTCCTCGCTGAGCCAGAGCAGCTTGGGCGTCTCCATCTCCGGCGATATGGTGCCGCCGACATAGTCGAGCACCGGGCTGCCGAGGGCGTTGATCCGGTCCGCCTGCCCGGTGGCGCGGTGGTCCATCCACACGATGACGTTGCGCTCGGGGTCGCCATGGCGGCCGACCGGCAGCGGGCGCCCGCCGGGGCCGAGCACCACCAGCGAGCAGGTCGCGTCGAAGCCGATGCCCTCGATCGCCCCGGGGGCGATGCCGGCATTGCCGACGGCCTCCTTCACGCAGGCGCACACGCAGGCCCAGATGTCGTCGCTCGACTGCTCGATGACGTCGCCCGCCTCCTTCCAGATGCGGATGTCGCGCTTGGCGACGGCGAGCTGCCGGCCCTCGCCATCGAAGATGCCGGCGCGCACGCTTCCCGTGCCGACGTCGATTCCCGCGAAGCATCCACTCATGGTCTACAGGTCCGTCCCGTTCGGCAGGATCACCAGATCGCGTATCGTGACGTTGCGCGGACGCGTCAGCATGAAGACGACGCAATCCGCCACCTCCTTTGCTTCCATCAGCGCCCCTGACGCAAGGGCTTCCTCAAGCTTGGCCTGCGGCCAGTCCTTGATCAGCGCGGTGACGACGGGGCCGGGAAGCACCGCGCCGACGCGCACGCCGTGCTTGGCCACCTGCCGGCGAACGGTGTGGACAAAGGCCTGCACGGCGAATTTCGAGGCGGTGTAGACCGGCTCCCAGACCACCGGCACGACGCCCGCCACCGAGGAGGTAAAGATCACGTCACCGGAGCCGCGCTCCACCATGTGCGGCAGCACCGCGTGCACGGTGCGGAAGGCGGCGTTGACGTTGAGGTTGAGCACGCGGTCCCACACGTCGGGGTCGCCCTCCACCACGTCGCCGCCGATATAGGCGCCGGCATTGGCGTGAAAGATGTCGAGCCGGCCGCACGCATCGAGAATCTGCGGCAGCATGGTGTCGACGCTCGCCGGGTCGAGCAGGTCGACCACCACCGGCACCGCCTTGGGGCCGAGATCGGCGCAGATGCTCTCCAGCGCATCCGCGGCGCGGTCGACGAGGGCGACGCTCGCCCCTTCCTCGAGCATCGCGCGGGCGCATTCGAGGCCGATGCCCGACGCCGCGCCGGTGATGGCGGCGACCTTGCCCTGAAGCCTGCTAGCCATGTCAGTCCTCGTTTTCCGGTTCGCAAATGTGAGGAACCCCGACCCGCGCGGGGCGGGCCGGGGTCGGGAGCGGCACGATGGCGGGTGCTCAGCCCGGCATGGCGATCTGCAGCTTCACGTCGGTCGGCAGGCCCTTGGCCGCGCGCTCGAACGCCTCGATGCTGCGCGCGAAGTCGAAGGTCTCGGAGATCAGCGGCTTCAGGTCGACCTTGCCGGAGGCGATGAGGTTCACCGCGCGGTCGAAATTGTTGGCATAGCGGAACACGGTCTCGACCCGCGCTTCCTTGATGATCGCCGCCGCGACGTCGAACTTCGTCGGCTCGACCGGCATGCCGATCAGCACCAGCGTGCCGCCGGGGCGCACGATGTCGAAGATGCCCTCATAGGCGCGCGGCGAGCCGCTGGCCTCGAACACCACGTCCGCGCCCCAGCCCTCGGTCTCCTGCGCGATCACCTCGGCGAGCGGGCGCTCGGTGATGTTGACCGGGTGGACGCCCGCATACTGGCCGGCGATGGCGAGCTTCGGCGCCGACAGATCGGAGATGTAGACCCGCGCGCAGCCGCCCGCGAGCGCGGCCAGCGCCGTCATGATGCCGATCGGGCCGCAGCCGATGACGACCGCGACGTCGCCCGGCGTGATGTGCGCGCGCGTCGCCGCCTGCAGGCCGACGGCGAAGGGCTCGACCATCGCACCCTCGGCGAAGCTGACATTGTCCGGCAGCTTGTAGGTGAAGGCGGCGGGGTGGACGACCTCGGGGGTCAGCACGCCGTGGATCGGCGGGGTCGCCCAGAAGCGCACGTCCGGGTCGACATTGTAGATGCCGAGCTTGGTGGCGCGCGAATTCATGTTCGGCACGCCGGGCTCCATGCAGACCCGGTCGCCGACCTTGAGGTTCTTCACCCGGGCGCCCACCGCCGTCACCGTGCCGGCCGCCTCGTGGCCGAGCACCATGGGCTCGCGCACCACGAAGGAGCCGATGGCGCCGTGCGTGTAGTAGTGGACGTCGCTGCCGCAGACGCCGACCGTGTGGATGGCGATCTTCACGTCGTCGGGTCCGACCTCGAGCGGAAGCTCGATGTCGCGAAGGGAAAGCTCGCCCTTCTTCTCGAGAACCAGTGCCTGCACCATGGGCTTTTCCTGTTGAACTGCCGTCGTCGGCGAGGCTCAGAGAGCGAGGCCGGCGGCGCTGAAGAGATAGATGTGCGCAGGGTCGATGCCGAGATTGAGGGCATCGCCCGGCTTGAGGTCGGGCCGGCCGGAGGTGAGCGCGATCACCGGATCGCCCTCGCCGCTGGCGTAGAGCTGGGTCGAGCCGCCGAGGCTCTCGGCGAAGTCGAGCGTCAGCGCCAGCACCGGCGCGGCCGGGGCGACGGTGAGGTGCTCGGGCCGCATGCCGACGATCACCGTGTCGCCCGCCTTCACGCCCGACGCGGAGGGGCGCTCGAGCGCAAGCTTGCCGCCGGCGAAGCTCGGGTGCTCCAGCACGAGGCCGTTGCCGGAGACGGAAGCCACGCGGGCATTGGTGAAGTTCATCTTCGGCGAGCCGATGAAGCCGGCGACGAAGGTGTTGGCGGGCTTGTCGTAGAGCTCGGTCGGCGTGCCGATCTGCTCGACGAGGCCGGCGCGCAGCACGACGATGCGGTCGGCGAGCGTCATCGCCTCCACCTGGTCGTGGGTCACATAGACCATGGTGGCGCCGAGGCTGCGGTGCAGCTTGGCGATCTCCACGCGCATCTGCGAGCGCAGCTCGGCGTCGAGGTTCGACAGCGGCTCGTCGAACAGGAACAGCTTGGGGTGGCGCACGATCGAACGCCCGATGGCGACGCGCTGGCGCTGGCCGCCGGAGAGGGCGCGCGGCTTGCGCTCCAGAAGCGCCTCGAGCTGCAGGATGCGCGCGGCCTCGGCCACCTGCGCCTTGATCTCGGCTTCCGGGCGCTTGGCCATGCGCAGGCCGAACGCCATGTTCTCGAACACGCTCATATGCGGGTAGAGCGCATACGACTGGAACACCATCGACACCTCGCGCTTGGCGGGCTCCTCGTAGGTGACCTCGCGTTCGTCGATGTAGAGATGGCCCGAGCTGACGTCCTCGAGGCCCGCGATCATGCGCAGCAGCGTGGACTTGCCGCAGCCGGACGGACCGACGAAAACGACGAACTCGCCCTTGGTGGCGGCGAAGCTGACGCCCTTGATGACGGGAACGTCACCATAGGTCTTCTTGATGTTGTCCAGTCGCAAGAAAGTCATCGGTTCAAAACTCCAGATAGGGCCGGCCCCGGCGGACCGGGCCGCCGTCCGTCAGCCTTCCAGCAGCGCGGCGGCGCATCGTTCGTCGGTCACAAGTCGCTTCACATATCCGGCCCGGAGGATCGCCCGCACGATCGGCACCTTGTAGAGGCCGCCCGAGGCGAGGATCGAATGGCGCACCGGGTTCAGCTCGTGCGGTGCCAGCGAGAGCACGCGCTCGTTGAGCGGGTGGTCGACCGGCCGTCCCTCGGCATCGAGGAACACGCCGAGCAGGTCCCCGACCGCCCCGGCCGCGCGCAGCGCGTCGAGGTTCTCGGAGACGGTCTGGGTCTGCACCAGCAGCGAGCGGGTCGTCATGTCGCCGCAGGAGAGCAGCGCCATGTCGACCGACCGCGCCCGGCGCATGGTCTCGCTGATGCCGTGGTGGGAGAGCAGCATGGTGCGACTCTCGGCCGTCGGGAAATAGAGCGGCGCGGCGAGGTAGTAGCACTCGGCCGAGATGGCGCGGGCATAGCCGGTGGCGACCTCGAAGGTGCTGGAGCCGGAGCCGCGCGTGAGCCCGCCCATCACCGAGGTCACCCAGCTCTGCGCCATGGGGCGGACGGTGACGCGCTTCAGCCCGGCCGCCAGCGTCTTGCCCCAGCCGACGCCGAGCCCCATGCCGTTCTCGAACAGGCGGTCGAGCATCGCGCCCGCAGCCTCGCCGATGACGCGCTGCTGCTCGGTCTCGTCCGACAGGGCGGGCACGACGGTCGCCTCCTCAAGTCCGTAGCGCTGGCGCAGCTTCTCCTCGGCCTCGATGCAGTCGGCCATGGGCAGGCGGATGTCGATGAACACGGAGCCGTCGGAGCGCACCTGGCCGAGGATCTTGTTGGTGCGCAGCCGCGTGAGCCCGAGCTGGTCGGCGATGTCCTGCTGCGTGAGCCCGCCCACGAAGTAGAGCCAGGCGACGCGGGCGCGGATCTGCGCCGCCTCGATCTCCTGGGCCGCCGTGAGCCTGCGTTCGCGCGTACCGCCGTTCATCCGTGCTCTCCCCTCAGGCGAAGGCCTTCCTGAGGAGCGCCGAGGAGGTCTCGAGCGCCGTCAGGATCGACCCGCTGTCGTGTTCGAAGGGATAGAACACTTCGAGGAAGACCGGGGCCGGCGCGATGCCGGTCCGGCGCAGCCTGGCGGCGACGTCCACAGGATCGACCCGGCCCGGCACGGAGAAGTCCCAGTGCCGGTCGAGCGCGAAGTCGGTCTGTTGGACGTGGACCGCGGTGATGACGCCCTTCAGCTCGCGGAACCAGGGCTCCATCTCGCCGTGATCGGGCCCGTAGAGCGGCTCGAAGGTGCCGTGCCCCCAGTCGGGGCAGAGCCGCCACGGCACCGCGCTGCCGGCGACGTCGCCCATCATCCGGCGCGCCTGGGCGATGGTCCACGGCCATTCGCGGCGCAGCGGGGTGGGCTCGATGTAGAGCTCGCTCAGCCCCTCGGCGGCGGCCCGCTCGGCGAGGCGGTGCATGCGCGCGATCAGATCGGCATAGTCGGTCTCGTCGATCGCCTCGGCCTCGCTGCCGTCGAGCCGCGCGGCGATGGCGCCGAGCGGGCCGCCGACCCGCGGAATGCCGGCCATCGCGGCGAAGCGGTAGGCGCGCACGAGCCACGCCTCGGCATAGTCGCGCACCGCCGGGTCGGGATGCAGGAGCTGGTTGAACGTGTAGTGGGCGAGGCCGATGAAGGCGCTGTGGACGGTGATCCCGCGCGCCTGCGTCTCTCGCCGGACTGCCTCCGCATGGCGGTCGAGCACGGCGTCCGGCCACATCGGGTCGACGAGGTCGTAGGAGAACTGCGCCAGCTCGAAGCCCAGCCGCTCGCGCACGATCCGCGTCCACAGCTCCGGCGTCACCCAGCGCTTCACGCAGAAGCCGAGATTGATGCCGAACGGGATCGGCACGGGCGTGTCGGGGCCGCCCGCGCTCACTTGGTCGCTCCCATGGTCAGGCCGCGCACCATGTGGCGCGAGACGATGAGCGCGAAGATCGTCACCGGCAGCACGATCACCGTGCCGGTGGCCATGATCTTGCCCCAGGGCAGCTCGTAGCCGGACATGAAGCTGGTGGCGACGACCGGCGCGGTCTGCACGTTGCGGCGCGTCAGCACCAGCGCGTAGAGCAGCTCGTTCCAGGAGAAGATGAAGGAGAAGATCGCCGACACCGCGATCCCCGGCGCGCCGAGCGGCAGGTAGATCTTGCGGAAGATGGTGAACTGGTCGGCGCCGTCGAGCCGCGCCGCCTGCTCGAGATCGGCCGGGATCGACTTGAACTGGTCGGTGCAGATCCACACCACGATCGGCAGGTTGAAGGTGAGGTAGATCAGGATCAGCACCAGATGGGTGTCGAGCAGGCCCACCTGGATCGCCAGCAGGTACACCGGCAGCGCCAGCACGATCGGGCTGATCATGCGGTTGGAGATGAACCAGAACCACAGGTCGGACTTGCCGCGGAACTCGTAGCGGGCGAGCGCGAAGGCCGCCGGCGCGCCGAGCGCCACCGCCAGCACGGTCGAGGAGGTCGCCACGATCAGCGAGTTGACGATCGCCCCGCTCACCTTCGCGTCGGCGAAGATGTCGGCGTAGTTCTGCAGCGTCGGGGTGAAGAACCACACCGGCGGGGAGGCGAGGATATCGGGCTGGGTTTTGAAGCTCGCCGCCACCATCCAGTAGAACGGGAACAGCGAGAACACGATCACCGCGGTCAGGCCGAGGGCGTGGAACAGCTTGCCGGACGTTCTGCGCATCAGTGCACCTCCCGGTAGAACAGCCGGATGTAGAGGCGGCTGATGATGATGGTGATGATCAGCAGGAGGATCGCCTGCGCCGAGGCGGTGCCGAGATCGAAGATGCGGAAGCCCACGCGCTGGATGTAGATCGAGATCAGGTCGGTGGCCGAGCCCGGGCCGCCGCGCGTCATCACGAACACCATGTCGAACAGCTTCAGCACGTCCGCCGAACGCAGGATCATGACCGCGGTCAGGCCCGGTAGCAGGTAGGGAAGCTGGACGTAGCGCAGCAGGGCGAGCTTGGAGGAGGTCTCGAGCCTTGCCGCCTCCTCGATCTCGCCGGGCACCATGGAGAGGCCGGCGAGGAAGATCAGCGCGCAGAACGGCGTCCACTGCCAGATGTCCATGACGGCGATGGCGGCGAAGGCGCCGGTCTGCGAGCTCAGCCAGTCGATGCGCCCGATGCCGATCGCCTCGAAAAGCTGGTTGGCGACGCCGAAGTCGAGGTTGAAGATCAGCCGCCCGATCAGGCCGACCACCGCATAGGTGGTGGCGAGCGGCACCACCAGGGTGACGCGGGCCAGCGACTTCAGCAGCCCCATGCCCGGCTTGTGCAGCAGCAGCGCGATGGCGAGGCCGAGCACGATCTGGATCGGCAGCACCGTGACGTAGAACTTCGCGGTCAGGAACAGCGAGGACCAGAAGGTGCTGTCGGTGAGCACCCCGACATAATTGTCGAAGCCGATGAAGGGGAAGCCCTCGCGCGGGCGGGTGATGTTGTAGCGCCGGAACGAGGTGACCAGCGCGAACAGGGTCGGGTAGATGCCGATCAGCAGCAGCGTGATCACCGAGGGCGCCAGGAACCAGAGCGGCGTCCAGCGGCCGTAACCTCGGTTGGGCTTCGCGGGGGCTTGGGTCACGGAGGCTCTCATGGCGTCGTCCTACTGGCGTTGGCGGGAGCCGGAGGGCAGGGGCGCCGCAAGCGGCACGGGCCCGGTCGGGCTCACTCCAGATTCGTGTGGTTGGCGCGCATCTGCGCGGGCGACACGCCCAGCCGCTCGCGCAGGCTGAGTATGAGAAGTTCGAACAGGACGTACAGCGCGCCCTCGTAGAGCGAGCCCATCGGCAGCACCGAGCGCGCCGCCGCGCCCTGGTCGCTCGCCATGGTCTGCGCCGGCACGGCGAGCACGAGGTCGGCGCGCGCGGCAGCCGCTCCCGCGGGCTCGGCGGTGACCAGCAGTATCCTCGCCCCGGCGGCCCGCGCCACGCCCATCAGCGCGGCGACGGTCGAGAAGTCGCCCGGCCCGGCGGAGACGACGAGCAGGTCGCCGGCGCCGAGCGGAGGCGTGGTCATGTCGCCCACCACCGCGGCCTTCAGCCCGAGATGGAACAGGCGCATGGCGAGGCCCTTGATCTGCAGGCCCTCGCGGCCGACCCCGTAGAGCGCGATGCGCCCGGCACCGGCGATCTCGGCGACGGCGGCGTCGAATTCCTCGCCCCGCACCTTGTCGAGGCAGGCCCGGATCTCGTCCAGCGCCTGGCCATGGAGAGTGGTCATGTCGTCGGATCCCGGCACGGTTCGGGGAAGAAGAGGGCGGACACCGGATTGCGGGGTTCCGGTGCCCGCCCGCAAAGTCCGGCGGTGCCAACCAGGCGCACCGCCGGGCTCAACTCACTGGAGAAGCTTCTTCTTCCCGTCGTAGTAGCCTTCCTTCTGGAGGACTTCCTCCATCCGGGTGCCGATCTCCTTCGAGCCGCCTTCCACGCTGACCTCGCCCAGCATCATCTTCGAGCCCCACTCGGCGATGATCTCGGAGATGGCCGGCCAGGCCGGGAAGCGGGGACGGTACTCGGGAACGCCCGACTGCCAGGAGGCGACCATCGGCTCGACGAACTGGTACTTCTCCTTGATCGCCGGGTCGTCATAGACCGCCATGCGGCCCGACACGCCGCCGGCGTCGACATAGGCCTTGGCGATGTCCTCGGAGGTCGCCCACTGGATGAACAGCCAGGTCGCCTTCTGCTGCTCGGGCGAGGCCTGGGCGGCGACGGCGAGCGAGAAGCCGCCCAGCGCGGGCAGGCGGCCGGCGGGGCCGGCGGGCTCGGGAGCGACGGCGAGGCAGTCGCCGATCTTGGAGGTCTTCGGGTCGGCCAGTGTCGGGTAGAAGGCCGACCACTCGGTGATCATCGCCACCTGGCCCTGCGCCAGCGCATTGACCGCCTCGGCATGGTCGAAGCTGACGTCGCCCGGCGGCATGTACTTCATCAGGTCCTGACGGAACTGGAGGCCCTTCTGGCTCTCCGGGCTCATCAGGTTGGACTTGAACTCGGCGTTCAGCAGCGAGCCGCCGAACGGCCACAGGAAGCGCATGAAGCTGTCGGCCGACTGGGTCTCGCCGCGGCGCGACTGCAGGGCGTAGGCATACTGGTTCTTGGAGGCGTCGGTGAGCTTGGGCCCGTAGACGTTCATCACCTCGTCCCAGGTCGCCGGCGGCTTGTCGAAGCCCGCGTCCTTGAGCATGCACTTGTTGTAGAACAACAGGCCGGAATAATTGTCGAAGGGCAGGCCGTAGACCTTGCCGTCCCAGGTGCCGAAGGCGTCCAGCAGCAGCGGGAAGAAGCCCTTCAGGTTGAGGTTCGGATCGGTGATCGACTTGTCCTTGGCGAGGTCCTCGACCGGCACCAGCCAGCCGTTCTCGGCGAACTCGCCGATCCACACCAGGTCGACCAGCGCCATGGTGAGGTCACCCTGCGAGGTGAAGTTCAGCACTTCCTTCTCGCGCGTGTTCTCGTAGGGGACGATCTCGTAATTGACCTTGATACCGGTCTTCTTCTCGAACTCGGGCAGCAGCTTGATGATGGCGCGGTAGCCGGGGCGATCGAGGAAGATGCCGTTGATCTCGGTACCCTTCAGCGGCTTGGCGGCGTCTTCGAGCCAGTCGGCCATGGCGGCGACCGGCATGGTTGCGGTCGCGGCCGCCAGGGCCACGACGCTGGCGCAGATTCTCAATGCACGCTTCATTTTTTCCTCCTGAGATGGCGCAGCGCCACGGTTCTGGGCGAGGCCGACATCCGGACGGCTCAAGCCGCCTCTCATCGTTGGCAGAGGCCGCGGCGGCGGACCCGCCGCGCTTCTCCGCTTTTCCGCGAGACGTGCCGGCCACATCCCGGCGCCGGCGCTTTCGAGAAAGCCCGGTCCCGTTCTCTCGATGGGCCCGTCGTTCGACGCTGAAATCGATACATTTGTAATCTCAAATATGCAATAGCATCGTCCAACAGCTAAAGTGGCCAACGAGCCGCGGTTCAAGAATGTGGAGGCGCGTTAAGGATGGAAACGGGACAGAACGGCGAGACCGACCCGCTCCACGCCCGGCGGGAACTGGCCGAGGCGCTGGCGCGCAGGGCGGGGAGCAGGGCGCGCGCCTTCTTCCTCAACCGCGACACCCTGCACCCGGAGCTGAAATCGGCCTCGCAGGACCTCGTCAGCGAGGCGGACCGCACCATCGAGGCCTGGCTGCGCCGGGCGATTCGCAAGCGTTTTCCGGAAGATGGCATTGTCGGCGAGGAAGAGGCGCCGACCGCGGGAAACTCGGGCTTCGTGTGGGTGATCGACCCGATCGACGGCACCATGCCGTTCCTCGTGGGCCAGCCGAACTGGACCGTCTCGATCGGCATCGCCCGCGAGGGGCGCCCGGTGGCGGGGGTCATCTTCGCGCCCATGATGCGCGAGCTCTACAGCGCGGTGGAGGGCGGCGGGGCGTGGCTGAACGGCGCCCGGCTCGTCATGAATCAGGCGTGGACAATCGCCTCCACCACCATCGGCTTCGGCGCCACGCAGAAGGCGACGCCCGCCGAGGTCGGCGCCTTCACCGAGGCGCTCTACCGCGAGGGCGGGGTGGTGTTCCGGGTCGGATCGGGCGCGCTGATGCTGGCCTATGTCGCGGCCAACCGGCTCGCCGGCTACTACGACCCGGCGCTGTTCTGCTGGGACTGCTGGGCCGGCATCGTGCTGGTGCGCGAGGCTGGCGGCGTCGTGACCTTCGCGGGCGCGCTCGACCGTCCAGGCGCCCTGTGGGCCGGCAACGGGCACGTCCATGCCGAGCTGGTCCGGCTCAGCCGGGAGACGCGTTGACGGCGCGCCTCCCGGCCGCTCATTCGCGCCGGCGGGCGCCGCTCGATCCGCTCAGGGCGCCTTCGCGGTCGTCCGGCGGCGATCCCGGGCCGCGCCGGCTGGCCGGCACTTCCAGCGTCCGGCGGATGGTGTCGATCTCGCTGACAGGCTCGTACTCGCCGCCATCCATCCGCACATTCGGGTCGACCTCGGGCGGATAGGGCACGCCGGGATGCGCGTTTCCATCGGTGGACGGATAGGCGCCCGGCGCTGGCTGCCTCGTCTGCGCGGCGTCGATCGGCGTCATGGCGGCATCGACCGGCCGGTAGACCTCGTGATGGCCTTCCCGCAAGGCCGCCGCCTCGTCGGAGCGGAACACCGGCTTGTCGGGAGCGGCATCGCGGGCATCCGCGCGCGTCTGCGATTTCGAACGTGCGGGTGATTTGGCACGCGCCGGAGCCTTGGCCCATGCCGGCGATTTGGCTCGCGGCGACGTCGCGAGGGATTGCGATGTCGGGAGAGAGTGCTTGCTGTCCATTCTCGCCTCCTTGTGCTGCGAGGACAACGCGGGGCGGGCGAAGATGTTCGTCCCGATCTCGCGGGGGAGAGCCCGCGCGGCGGCCCTCGCCATGCGGAAGGCGCATGAACGCCGGCCGCCCGCGCGTCGATTATTGCGCCTCCGGCACTTGAACCCGGGATGCTGCGCTGCGAGAAGCGGCGGTGCCGTCCCCGGGACGGCGGAGCGGCGCCCACCTCTGCCTTGCCGCTTCCGTCCAGCCTCGCCCTGCCAGTATGTTTCGATCGCTCACCCGCCTGCTCATACTCGTCATGTGCCTCGCCACCGTCGCCGCGGCGGTGAGCGGGCGTGTGGCGGTTGGGAACGTCGCGATCGCCGCAGGGCTCGGCGTCGTCGTCCTGCAATGGCTGCGCGTGAGCACGCTGGCGCGCCTCTTCACGCTGGTCGCGGTGGCGGCCGGCGCCTTCATCGTTGTCGCCTATCCCGGCGAGCGCGAGCAACTGCGCACTGCGCTGCTGCAGGGCGTGAGCTTCGCCTCCTTCATGTCGGTGCTCGGCCTGATGCGCTACCCGGTGCGGACGTCGGCGATCATCAAGCGGGCGGCGGGCAGCCTGCTGTCGTTTCCCGCCAGCCGGCGCTACGCCGCCGTCAACATCGGCAGCCACTTCCTCAGCCTGCTGTTCAATGTCGGCATCATCCGCATGATCGGCGACCTGCTGTCCCATGCCGACCACACCGCCGAGATGCGCCTCCAGCGCCGCGACCTGCTGCTGGCGGGCATGCGCGGCGCGGTGCTGATGACCATCTGGTCGCCGATGGGGCTCGGCTTCGCCATCGTCACGACCTCGGTGGTCGGGCTCAACGCGGTGCCGTTCCTCGCGCTCGCCTGCGCCACCGCGCTCACCATCCTGCTGGTGACCTGCGTGGTCGCCGGGCGGGCGGGCACGCTGCCGCTCGGCGTCGCCGCGCCGGGCACGGGCACCGATCCGGTGCCGCTGCTGGTGGTGATGGGCGCGAGCGCGCTGCTGCTCGCCCTCACCGTCGGGCTGCATGTGTCGAGCGGTCTCTCCTCCACCATCTCCACCATCATCGTGCTGCCGCTGTTCGCGCTGTTCTGGCTGGTGGTCGAGCCGCCGACGCCCGCGCCGCCGCTGCTGCGGCGGATATGGGAGATGACGCACGGCATCGAGGACATGCGCACCGAGGCGACGGTGCTGATGAGCGCCAATGTGATCGGCGCGGCGATCAGCATCGTGGTGCGCCACCAGTCGTTCTGGGACGCGCTGCAGCACGGACACTACCCGCCGAGCCTGCTGCTCATCCTGTGCCTGGTGCTGATCCCGCTCGCCGGGGCGGCGTTCATTCCCCACACCATACTGGTGGTGCTGCTGGCCCAGCTTCTCGGGCCGAGCACGCTCGGGCTGGAGCATCCCATGATGGTGGGGCTGACGCTCACGCTCGGATGGGCGCTCGGCACCAGCGCCTCGCCGATCAGCGTGATGTCGCTGACCACCGGGGCGCTGACCGGCACGCCCTCCTATGTCGTCGGCTTCATCTGGAACCGCGGCTTCGTCATGACCGTGTTCGGCTGCGCGGTGCTGGCCCTCTCGGCGCTCTACATGCTCGGTGGCTGAGGGGTGGTACTCGCCCGCGCTCAGGCCGGCATCGGCCCGGCGCCGGCGAGGAAGGCGCGGATCGCCTCGGCCGGGGCGGCGATGTCGAGCCCGCGCGCGGCGAGCCAGCCATCGTCGAACAGGCTCGAGGCGTAGCGCTCGCCGGCATCGCACAGGATGGTGACGATCGAGCCCTCCTCACCGCAGGCGGCCATCTCCCCGGCGAGCGTGAGCGCGGCGTAGACGTTGGTGCCCGTCGAGCCGCCGCAGCGCCGCCCGAGCACCTCGCTGATGACCCGCATGGCGGCGAGCGAGAGCACGTCCGGCACGGCGATCATCCGGTCCACCACCTCGGGGATGAAGGAGGGCTCGACGCGCGGGCGGCCGATTCCCTCGATCACCGATCCGTAGTGTTCGATCTCGGTGACGGAGCGGTCGGCGTGGTAGCGGTGGAAAACGGATCCCGCCGGGTCCGCCACGCATAGCCGCGTGTCGTGCCGGCGGTAGCGGATGTAGCGCCCGATGGTGGCCGAGGTGCCGCCGGTGCCGGCGCCGGTGACGACCCAGCGAGGCACGGGCGCGGGCTCCTCGCGCATCTGGGCGAAGATGGATTCGGCGATGTTGTTGTTGCCGCGCCAGTCGGTCGCCCGCTCGGCGAAGGTGAACTGGTCGAGATAGAGGCCGCCGGCCTCGCGGGCGAGCGCGGCCGCCTCGCCATAGACCGAGCGCGGATCGTCGACGAGATGGCAGCGCCCGCCCTGGAACTCGATGGCGGCGATCTTCTCGCGCGAGGTGGTGCGCGGCATGACGGCGACGAAGTCGAGCCCGAGCAGCCGGGCGAAATAGGCCTCCGACACCGCCGTCGACCCGCTCGACGCCTCGACGATCAGCGTGTCCGGCCCGATCCAGCCATTGCACAGCGCGTAGAGGAACAGCGAGCGCGCGAGGCGGTGCTTCAGGCTGCCGGTCGGATGGCTCGATTCGTCCTTGAGGTAGAGCGTGATGCCGGGCTGGGCGGCGAGCGGCATGCGGATGAGGTGGGTATCGGCGGAACGGTTGATGTCGGCCTCGATCCGCCGGATCGCCGTGCACAGCCAGTCGCGCGGCTGCGGCCGGCAGACGCGGCCGGTCTCGTTCGCGGAGGAGGAGGGGTCGGTCATCGGCGGTTCCTAGGCGGGTTCCCGGTGGCGGGAAACCGGCTGACGGCCGATTGGTAGCATGATTGTGCGCGCGAAATACCCGACGCCGACGCCGCCAGCGGCGTCCACGGCGGGAGGGGACGTTGCGTCCGTCGACGAGTGCCGATCACCTAAGCGGAACACGCCGGCCACGGCGATGCGCCCGCGCCGGCGTCGTCACCGGGCGGATGCTGGCTTTCAACCGTCGCCTTCGTCAGGTCAGGGACGACCAGGGCGTCTCGCCCGAATCCTCCCCGCCCAGCATGCTCTCGCCCGCCCGTGCGCCCGGCACGACGATCACCACCTCGTGGCCGTCGCGGATGGCGTTGGACGCCGCGGCGACCGCCGCCTCGAAGGCCGCTTCCTTGGTCGCATAGGGGATGCTGGTCTCGCTGTTGCGCTCGACGTGCCAGTCCGCCTCGCTGCCGCTGATGCGATAAATGTCGGGTCGGGTCTGCGTCGCCGTCGGCATGGTCTCTCCCTCCGCTGGAAATGAACGCCCGGTGGTGAAAGGCACGGCAAGGCGCGTAGGCGCGGCGGCTACAGCATCGGCCCGCCGCCGGTGACCGCGATGGTTGCGCCGGAAACATAGCTCGACAGCGGGTCGGCCAGCATCACATAGGCGGGCGCCAGCTCCGCCGGCTGGCCGGGCCGGCCCATCGGCGACTGCTCGCCGAAATGCGCCACCTTTTCCGCCGGCATGGTCGAGGGGATGAGCGGGGTCCAGATCGGCCCCGGCGCCACCGCGTTCGCCCGGATGCCGCGCTTGGCCAGAAGCTGCGCCAGGCCGGCGGTGAAGTTCTGGATCGCGCCCTTGGTGGTCGCGTAGGCGAGCAGGGTCGGGTTCGGCTTGTCGGCGTTGATCGAGGCGGTGTTGATGACGGCGCTGCCCGGCTTCATGTGGGGCACCGCGGCCTTGGTCAGGTAGAACATGGCGTGGATGTTGACCGCGAAGGTCAGCTCCCACTCCGCGTCGCTGATGTCCTCGATCGCCTCGAAGGTCGCCTGGTGGGCGGCGTTGTTGACCAGCAGGTCGATCCCGCCGAGTTCGGCCACGGCCGCGTCGACGATCTTGCGGCAATGGCCGGCGTGCTGGATGTCGCCGGGGAGCAGCACCGCCTTGCGGCCAGCCTCGCGCACCAGCTCGGCGCTCTCCTGCGCGTCCTCGTGCTCGTCGAGATAGGCGATGAGCACGTCCGCACCCTCGCGGGCGAAGGCGAGCGCCACCGCGCGGCCGATGCCGCTGTCGGCGCCGGTGATGATCGCCCTGCGCCCGGCGAGGCGTCCCGAGCCCTTGTAGCTTTCCTCGCCATGGTCGGGGCGGGGCGACATCGCCGCGGTGCGGCCGGGCGTGGGCTGCTGCTGGTCGGGAAACGGCGGAACAGGGTGACGCTCGAGCATCGGCTGGCCTTCTCTCGCTGTCGGGTTTCCCGACCAACAGATGGGGCAGGCGATGGTTCCCCGACGCAACGGGCGCATCCTTCAGAACCCGCGGAACCTGCCGCACAGCTTGCGGATTGGTCCGGGGAAGCGCCCGGCCCATCGGCTCCCCTTGGGAGCGGCGGCGCGATCTCACGAAACCGGGATGTCCGACATGGCACGGCACCAGGGCGAGATAAGGATCGGCGTTTCGGGGTGGACCTACGCCCCCTGGCGCGGGCACTTCTACCCGAAGGGCCTGACCCACAAGCGCGAGCTGGCTTATGCCGCATCGCGTTTCCCCGCGCTCGAGATCAACGGCACCTTCTACGGCCTGCAGAAGCCGGACGTATTCGCCCGCTGGGCCGAGGAGACACCGGAGGACTTCGTGTTCGCGGTGAAGGGCTCGCGCTACATCACCCATACCAGGCGCCTGCGCGAGATCGAGACGCCACTCGCCAACTTCCTCGCCTCCGGCCTGCTGCGGCTCGGGCCGAAGCTGGGGCCGGTGCTCTGGCAGTTCCCGCCCAATTTCCGCTTCGATGCCGGACTGATGCGCGATTTCCTCACCCTGCTGCCGAAGGACACCCGAGCCGCCGCGCGCCTCGCCCGGCGGCATGACGAGCGCCTCGACGGCCGGTCGGCGACCTCCACCGACAAGCGCCGGCCGCTGCGCCACGCGCTGGAGATCCGGCACGAGAGCTTCCGCGACAGCGCCTTCCGCGACCTGCTGGCCGAACACGGCGTGGCGCTGGTCTGCGCCGACACGGTCGAGTGGCCGCGGCTGATGGATCTGACGGCGGACTTCGTCTACTGCCGGCTGCACGGCTCGTCCGAACTTTACCGCTCGCGCTATGACGAGAAGGCACTGACGCGCTGGTCGAAGCGGGTGGCGGCCTGGGCGCATGGCCGGACCATGAAGGACGGCGATTTCATCGGCGCGCCGGACAGCCATGCCAAGCCGCGCGACGTGTTCGTCTTCTTCGACAATACCGACAAACTGCACGCCCCCGACGACGCGGCGCGGCTGATGGAGATGCTGCACGTCGACTGGCAGGCCGAGGCCCGGGAGGCGGCATGAGCGCGAAGCGCGACCCGGGCGACATGCCCGACCTGTTCGACACCCCCGCGCCGGAGGAGGAGCGCTCCTTCCGCACGCTCGACGAATTCAACGCGGCGCTGCGGGCGAGCGAACCCTCGGTACCCGGCGGCACGAAGGCGGTGCCGGGCGAGGGGCCGGTCGGCGCCGCCATCGCCTTCGTCGGCGAGCAGCCGGGAGACGAGGAAGACCGGCAGGGCAGGCCCTTCGTCGGGCCGGCCGGGCGCCTGTTCGACGAGGCGCTGGAGGCGGCGGGCATCGAGCGGGCGGAAAGCTACGTCACCAATGCCGTCAAGCGCTTCAAGTTCATCCAGCGCGGCAAGCGGCGCATCCACCAGAAGCCGACCGCCGGCGAGATCGCGCACGAGCGCTGGTGGCTCGAGCGCGAGCTCGGCCTCGTCCATCCCCGGCTGGTGGTGGCGCTGGGCGGGACGGCGGGGCAGGCGCTCGCCGGGCGGAAGGTGGCGGTGATGCGCGAGCGCGGGCCGCTCTCCTTCGGCAACCGGCGCGGCTATCTCACCGTGCATCCCTCCTCGGTGCTCCGGGTGCCGGACGAGGAGGCGAGGCGCGCCGCCTATGACGCCTTCGTCGCCGATCTGCGCGCGGTGCGCGAGCTCGTCGGCTGAACCGATCGACCCTTCAGACGGGCCTTACGCGGGCACCGTGAATCGTCCGCCGGCCGGAACCAGCCGCGTGCGGCCGCGTTTGCCTGTGCGGTTTCATAAGGGGGTGTCGAATGGCGCTCAACAGCACGCGGGCGGGTCAGCCAAAGCGTTCCTTCTTCACGCGTTTCTCGCAATATATCGCCGTTCAGGCCGGACGGCCGGTCACTTTCGTCGGCGCCGTCGGGCTGATCGTGATCTGGGCCGCGACCGGCCCTTTCGCCGGCTTCGGCGACACCTGGCAGCTCATCATCAACACCTCGACCACGATCATCACCTTCCTGATGGTGTTCGTGATCCAGAACAGCCAGAACCGCGATACGGCGGCGCTTCACATCAAGATCGACGAGCTCATCGCCCGCACCGAGGGTACGCGACGGGTGCTGCTCGATCTCGAGGAGCTCGACGACAAGGCGATCGAGGATATCCGCTCCGAATATGAGCTGATGGCGCGCCACGAGCGCGAAGGCGGCGCCGGGGAGGACACGAAGGACGAGGCGAGCGACGCCGAGCCGGCCGACCTCATGGCGGCGAAGGAGCGGACCAAGAGCAAGCCGGCCTCCGGTCCGAAGCGCCGCACAGTGCGGCGCAAGCCATCGGCCGGGACGTCGGCGGGAGGGCGGAAGGCCGGGAGCTGAGGCGACCGGCGCGCCGTCCCGTCAGTCCTTCTTCTTGTCCGCCTTCCGCTCGTCGCGCTTGCCTCCCTTGCCCTCGCCAGCCTTGCCCCGGGCGCGATTGGTGAAGCGGGCATTGCCGAGCCCGGTGCCGATGGTCAGCACGCCCCAGCGCTCGACATCCTGCATGAACGGCACCTCGCTGAGGCCCTGGACCACCGCGTCGTTGTGCATCACCACCGCGGTCTCGTGACCGCCGATGGAGGGGATGGCCTGCCATAGCGCGGCGGGCAGGTTGAAGCGCGAGCTTTCCCAGTTGCCGGGAAGGTTCTGCGCGCCGTTCTCGATGGTGCCGTCATCGGCGATGGAGCCGGGGCATCCGACGCCGATGAACGGCGCGAGGCGCACATCGTCCTTGTCCGCCTCGTGGATCAGCTTTTGCAGCATGTCGATCAGCCGCTCGACCACCTGCTCGCGGCTCACCTCCTCGTCGCCGTGGCGCCACAGCTCGGTGCTGCGCACGCGCGCCTTGGACAGGTCCTCGGCCTTGTCGAGATTGAGCCGCACGATGCCGCAGCGCATGTTGGTGCCGCCGATGTCGACGGCGAGGATGTCCTCGAAGCTGGCGAACATCCAGCTCGGGGCGAGGTGGGCGGCGCCGATCAGCCCGGCCTCGTCCGGGTCGTGCCGGATCGGACGCAACTCGACGTCCATGTCGTGGGCGCGGGCCAGCAGTTCCGTGCGCGCGACCGCGATCTCGGCGAAACGGCCGCCTCTCAGCCCGCCACCGACGACGATGCGCTGGGTCTCGCGCCAGTCCTTCGTGCGCATCAGGTGCCGGATGACGGCGAGCAGCTTGCAGGCATATTCTTCGATGGCGCTGTGAATGAGCGCCTGCTCGTGCGGGCGGCCGTCGGCGAGCGCCTCGTCGATCTGCGACTTGGAGAGCTCGGCGGTGGGCGTGTCGCCCAGCACCGAGAGCTTGCGGTCGCCGAGGGCGCGCCAGCGGTCGAAGATCTCGAAGAAGGCGGCCCGGCGCACGCTGTCGCCGATGAAGCCGTTCTCGTCGCGAAGCTGCGCGTTGAAGCTGTCGACCGTGACCGCTGTCAGGGTGGTGCCGCCATGGGCGGCGACGTCGGGAGGCGTTTCCTTGGTCTTCGGCTCGGCACTGGCCATGGGGGGAAACGCCTCCTCGTTCGTGTTCGTTTTCGCGTTGCGCTCCCATGAACGAACGAGACGAACCGGACGTTCCACGCTGCCGGCGCGAGGAAGCGCCCCGCGCCGTGCCCGTCGGGCGGGAGCGGGGCGCCGCCGCTAGACGTCGCGGCGATTGGCGGAGTGATCCTTGAACTGGTCGGTCTGCACCGCCTTCGAATCGAGGCCCCGCTGTTCCGGGTGGCGCTTGGTGGCGCGGTTGGACAGCGGCGCGTTCTCGGGCAGCGTGTCCCGGGGCAGGTCGGTCATCGCGCCGCCGCCGGTCTTCTTGCCGGAGCTGCCGACGCCGATGTGCTTGCGGCTCGCATTGGCCATCACATTCTCCCTGCGCGGACGGGCTGCGCCGTCCGCCTTCCTGTGGATGAGTCTGGTGTCTGTCCCGCCGCTGCGGGCGGGGCGGGGAGCACGGCTGACGCGCGGCGCTGCCGGAGCCTGATCGAAGGCTTTCCGGTCCCCGTATGGGTCAACGGCCGGCCGGCGGGCGAGGTTCCGGCCGGAGGGCAGGAAGTCGGGATCGGGTGGCGCAACGGCCTCGTCGCCACCAGACGGGCATGTCCGGCGGCGGATGGGTCGGCAGATGAGGTTTTGGGAGGTGAGGATAAGGCGACGCGGCGGCGTTCGCGCGCGTCATGCGCTCGCGAGGGGAGCGAGAGAGGGCAGGCGGGAAGGCGGGGCTCGCTGAACGTCGCGGCTTCCGCGGGGCCTCCCCTGGGCCGCCCTTGGGCCGGCTACGCGTCGAGGTGGCGCGGGCTGGCCGGATGGGGGCGTCCGAAGGCGCTGGGCAGGGAGGGCAGCGTGAAGAGGGCGAAGGCGACGATTTTGTCCGGGTCGCCGGCGAAGATCTTGGCACCCTCGATCACGGCATGGGCGAGCTTGAGCCGGAGTTCCCGCGGGTTCACCGCGCCGTAGGTTTCCTTGATCTCCGGAGGAATCTGCTTCCATGCCTGGCACATGCACAGGTCGAGTAACGCCACGTCCAGTTCATCGGTCATCGTGTTCGGGCTCCTTCAGTGGCGGTACAATGGGCCACCTCGGCAGGGCGCGAAACCACGTAAGTTAGTCTCGGTCCCTTAATGTGCCACCACGCCATAGGACGGGCGGAACAGCGCGGCCGACTTCAGCGCCTCGAGATTGCGGATGAACAGGCGCTTGTTGGTGAGCGTGATGAGGTTGGCCGCGCGCAGGTCCTGCAGCGTACGGTTGACGTGCACCGAGGACAGGCCGGTCGCGTCGCCGATATCGCCCTGCGTCGGCGGGAAATCGCACCAGTTGTCCTCGGCGATGCCGGTCATGTTGAGACGCAGATAGATGTCGCAGAACAGGTGGGCGAGGCGCTGGAAGGCGACACGCTGGCCGAGGCTCGCCGTCCATTCGCGCTCGACGCCGATCTCGAACATGGTCTGGATCCACAGCGCGCGGGCGACCGCGGGATGGTCGTGCACCAGGCGCTCGGACTCCTCGCGGCCCAGCTGGGCATAAGTGACCGGCGTGAGCGCGGCCAGCGAATGGTCCATGCGGGCGAGCAGGTGCATGTAGGGATCGCACAATTCGCCCGGCAGCACGAAGCTGAGCAGCTGGCGCCGGCCGTTCACCAGCATCTTGTAGCGGCAGGCCCAGCCGCCCAGCATCATCCGGATGCCGGCCGACGACTCGCCCTCGCGGACGAGATCGGCATGGGCCGGCGCTTCCTGCGCCCGCTGGCAGATCAGGCGTTCGAGCACGGCGAAGTCGGCCAGCGGCTGGGCGCTCAGCGTCGCCAGTCGTTCGGTGACCATTCTTGCCTTCAGTTCGATGCGGTCTTCGCGAGCCATGGCTTGCTCCTCGTCCCGAGAGGGATCGTGGTCGAGCACATATAAGAACGCTTCCGTAAAATGTAACCGTCGGCGAAACGTATATTCGACTATTCATTCCGCTTGACGGACATAACTTACTACTCCCGCAGGATTAATTATGCTTCATCAGCCGCAGCGGCGTTCTATGCGGTCGCCGCAGTCGTTCTATTGAGCTTTCGCCCGTGGCGGCGAAGGCGATCGCCATGGCCGCATAGGCAAGCGCGATGTCGCGCCAACCGACCACGTCCTCCCAGCCCGGCGTGAGGCGTTTCGGCACCACCGCATAGTCGACAAAGGCGGCGAGCGCTGCCACGCCCGCCGCATCGCCCACCAGCGGCCGGCGCGGGCCGCGGCGCCGTGCGGCCTCGAACACGCCGGCCCAGAACATCGACGCGGCGAGATGGGTGGCGACGCCGGGAAGCGTGTGGGCGAGGTCGACCCGCCGCGTGCGCGCCGCGCGCCCGCCATCGAGCCAGTGGCTCGTCGCGTTGAGCGGCTGGACGGCCGTATATCCCTTGCGGCGCGCGCACCCCGCCAGCACGGCCGCCATCAGCAGGCCGGCCGTCGTTCCGGAACGAAGTACCCGCCCAGCGAAGTGGGGCATGGCGACACCTCCAGAATGCGTTTGTCGGTCCGATCGCGCCGCGGCGCGTGCTCCCGTTCAAGGAGCCTTCGGGGGGTCGGCCCTGCGCGGGGGCGGGCCTCCGGTCCGCGATTTACCTAGGTTAATTCCCGCGCACGCACGGCGTTCCACCGGCGGCCGGCACGGCGCCTGTCTCACCGCGGAGTGGAGGTAGCATGATGGCTTTTGTCTATCATGTTACCGCCGGCCGCTGTGACCGGCCGCGCTGCGCCGCCGTCGTCGCGAAGCCGGCTCCCGTCAGGATGAGGCGACGGCCGGGACGGTGAGCGCGACCGGAATCGGCGCGTCGAGGCTTGTGCGCGGGTTCTCATCCTGCAGCACGAAGAACGAGCTGATGAACCAGACGATCGCGACCGCGGTGATCAGCGCCAGCGCGATGGTGAGAAGGGTCCGGGCATGCATGATGGCCTCCATGATGCTGCGGCTTGCCCCGCCGTGCCCCCGGCGGCATCGTCCCCTGCCTCGCGGAGAACGATGCCGCGCGGGCTTCGTTCCCTTCCGTCACAGAGCCCGCGCGGCCACCTGCTCGACCAGCTCCCGCGTGGTGACGAGACCGAGCTGCTCGGCGAAGCGGTTGCGATAGATGGTCAGCGCCGCCTCGTGCCCGGGGTCGGAGGAGGAGCACACCGCGTCTTCGACCACCAGCACGCGATAGCCGCGGTCGATCGCCTCCAGCACCGTCGCCAGCACGCACATGTCGGTCTCCCCGCCGGTGACGACGAGCGTGTCGGCGTGCGCACCATTGAGGATCGGCGCCAGCGCGGGCGCGGCGAAGGCGGAGAAGCGCCGCTTGTCGGCGACCGGCGCGCGCGAAGCATAGGGGCGGAGTTCGTCGACGATGGCGAGCTCGTCGGCATCGATCTCCTCGAGCGTCAGCGTCGACCAGCGCCGGTAATAGCCGCGCCAGGTGCCGATCTCGGCGTCGGGGTGCGGCGCGGGAATGAAGCGGGTGAAGACCGTCCGGCCGGCAAAGCTCTCGCAGATGGCGGCGATGTTGGGCAGCACCCCGGCCATCCACGCATTCGCCCACGCACCGCGCGGCGAGAACAGTCTCTGCATGTCGAGGCAGAGGTGGAAGGCCGATGCGCGTCGTTCCGTCATCGCGTGGCTCGGCCCGCTCCGGCGCGCCCGGTGGTTCGGCTCCCCGCGGCCCCCCGTGACGTGCCCCGCGGCCGGGCGTCCTCGTTCCTCGCGTGCATCGCCTCCTCCTCATGGCCGGCAGGATAATATGGCGTCCCATCAACGTGGGCCTTCATCCGCCGTTCCGCCCGTTCGCCGCTCCTCCGGGAACGCGGCGCGGCGGGGCGCGTTCTAGCGCCGGTGATGGCGACACGGTGACGCGATGAGCGAGAGGACCGAACTGAGGCGGCTGGCACGGCGGTTCGGCCTGCGCCTCGTCTCCTGCGGCGAGCTGACGATCCGGCGCGTCCCGCGCGGGCGCGGCTTCTCCTATCTCGACGCGGACGGGGCGGTGCTGAAGGACGCCGAAACGCTCGCCCGCTTCAGGAGCCTCGCGGTGCCGCCGGCCTACCGCAACGTGCGCCTCGCGCCCGACCCGCAGGCGCATCTGCAGGCGGTCGGCGAGGACGCCGCCGGCCGGCTGCAATACCGCTACCATCCCGACTGGACCCAGGCGCGCGAGGCGATGAAGGCGCAGCGCCTCGCCGCGCTCGCCGGCGCGCTCGTCTCCATCGGCCAGGCGGTCCGGCGGGCGCTGCGCCGGCCCGATCCCGACCGCCAGCTCGCCCTCGCGGCGGTGGTCCGGCTCGTCGAGCTGACCGCCATCCGCGCCGGGGGCGAGCAATATGCCGAGGAGAACGGCACCCGGGGTGCGACCACGCTGCTGAAATCGCATGTCCGGGTGGAGGGGAAGGAGATCGCGCTCGCCTTCAAGGGCAAGGGCGGCAAGATGATCCGCAAGAGCGCGCGCGACGCCCGCCTCGCCGAGGCGCTGACCCTGCTCCGCACGCTGCCGGGCAGCCGGCTGTTCAAATATCGCGACGCGGAGGGCCGCATCCATCCGGTCCGCACCAACGAGGTGAACGACTTCCTCAAGGCCATCAGCGGGCAGCGGATCTCGCTGAAGGACTTCCGTACCCTGACCGCATCGCTCGGCGTGCTCGACCAGCTCGGCCGCGTCACGCCGGAGACCAGCGAGCGCGGCCGGCGGCGGCAGATCCGCGAGGCGGTCGCCCCGCTCGCCGAGCAACTCGCCAACACATTGTCGGTCTGCCGCACCAGCTATGTGCATGACAGCGTGATCGCCGCCTTCGAAAGCGGGAAACTCGGCATTGGTGCCGCGTCCGTGCGCTCCTCCGCCGGCCGCGCGCAGATGCTCACCCGCCTGCTCCACAGCCGCCATTGCGGCGCCGGGCGGTGCGCCGCTCCGCGCCACTGATCCGGCGCGCCGGTCCGCGCGAACTCGGCGCGACATTCGCCCCCCGGTGGCGGGAACGGCGTTCCGGCCGGAACGTTAATCCGGCAGACGCGGAGCGCCCGGCCGGCGGAATCGGCCGGCCTGACGGACAGCCGGCCAAGGCCGGCGGGGTTCCTCGTCACCGTCACAGCCACAGGAGATGGGCATGGGCCGTCTTCCATTCGCCGTCGCGGCGCTCTGCCTCGCCGCCGCGCCCGGCTTCGCGCAAACGCCGAAACCGGCCGCCCGCGCGACCGCGACCGCCACCGCGAGCATCATCAACACCGAGGGCGCGCAGATCGGCACTGCGACGCTGAGGCAGACCCTGCACGGCGTCCTCATCGCCGTCGAGGTGAGCGGGCTCCCGCAGGGCGAGCACGGCTTCCACATCCACCAGACCGGCCGCTGCGACCCGAAGGACGGCTTCAAGACCGCTGGCGGGCACTATGCGCCGCGCCAGAAGCGCCACGGCCTGATGGACCCGGACGGGCCGCATGCGGGCGACATGCCGAACCAGCTCGTCGGCGCCGCCGGCACGATGAGCGTTCAGGTGCTCGACACCGCGGTGACGCTGGAGCCCGGCAAGGCCACGCTGTTCGACGACGACGGCTCGGCCATCGTGATCCATTCCGGCCCGGACGACTATGTGAGCCAGCCGGCCGGCAATGCGGGCGACCGGATCGCCTGCGGCGTGATCAAGAAGTCCTGACGCCCACCGCCCGCTCGCGTCCGGCGGCTGCCCCGCTGACACGCGTTACCGGGCGAACCTTGCGACCTCGATTGATGGAGACAGAATGACCCGGCCCGTATCCCGTCCGCGCGGCCTCTCCGATACGGCCGCGCTCGTGCGGGGTGCCTTCATCGTTGTCGGCGTGGTCGTGCTCACGCTGCTGGCCTGGCAGCTCGTCAGCGTCGCGCTGCTGTTCTTCGGGGCCATTCTGGTCGCCATCATGCTGCGCAGCGTCGCCGCGCTTATCGAGCGCGCGCTGCCGCTGTCGACCCGCTGGTCGCTGGTCGCGGCGTGCCTGCTGATACTGGCCCTCGGCGTCGGTGTCTCGGTGCTGCTCGGCGCCCAGCTCATCGGCCAGATGACCACTCTGGTCGAGGAATTTCCCCAGCAGATCGACGCGCTGGGCGATCGGCTCGGCATTGTCGATCTCGGCTCGAGGCTCGCCGAACAGGCGCAGAGCTTCGCCAGCCGCGGCAATGTCCTCCAGAGCGTGGCGGGCTACACGTCGGGGCTGCTGGGGGTGCTCACCAATATCGTGCTGGTGCTGGTCGGCGGCGTCTATCTCGCCGCGCGGCCGGACTTCTACCTGAAGGGATGCCTTCGGGTGTTCCCCGCCTCGATCCGCGACAACGTCGCCAGCGCGACCGAGAATGCCGGGCGCGCGTTGCAGCTATGGCTGCTCGGCCAGCTCGTCTCGATGCTGCTGATCGGACTGTTCACCACCGCCGGGCTGTACTTCATCGGCATGCCGTCGGCCTTCGTCCTCGGCCTCATCGCCGGGCTCGCCGAGTTCGTACCGGTGGTCGGACCCATCGTCGGGGCGGTGCCGGCGCTGGTCATCGCGCTCTCCCAGGGCGGCAGCGCGGTGTTCTGGGTGCTCGGCCTCTATGTCGTGGTGCAGCAGGTGGAGAGCAACCTCATCATGCCGCTGGTGCAGCGGCGCACGGTGCATCTGCCGCCGGTGCTGGCGCTGTTCGCCCTGCTGCCGCTGGCGGTGCTGTTCGGCCCGGTCGGGGTGGTGCTCGGCACGCCGCTCACCGTGGTGTTCTACGTCGCGCTGAAGCAGCTCTATCTGCGCGACACGCTGCACCAGAAGACCAAGGTGCCGGGCGAGGAGACGAGCTGAACGCGACGGACCCCGCGCCGCCCCTCAGCGGTCGAAGAAGGTAGCGACGAAGGTGAAGAGCGCGAAGCCGCCGATGAACAGGGCCGAGGACAGATGCGTGTCGTCGGCCGATTCATGCGCCTCCTTCATCATCTCCTCGATCGCCGCGAGCAGCAGGATGCCGACGGTGAAGGCGAGGGCGGCGTATTTCATCGTGTCGCTGAGGTCGCGCAGCAGCACGTAGGTGCCCGCCGCGCCGATCAGGCAGGGCACGACGAAGCCGGCCGCCAGCATGAGCCGCCGGCGTCGCGGCTGGCCGCCATTCTTGAAGTTGGCGATGGTGGCGAAGCCCTCGGGCACGTCCGCCATCACCTGGCCGAGGGCGAGCACCAGGGCGAGCTCCAGTGAGACCGAGGAGCCGGCGCCGATCATCAGCCCGTCGCTGAACAGGTCGAACGAGACGGCGGCGTAGATGAGCCAGGCGCCGGCCATCGAGCCCTCGGCGCCGCCCTCCGCCCCGCCGCCGCGCGGCTGCAGACGGTCGATCACCGATTCCAGCAGGATGTAGAAGCCGCCGCCCAGGCACAGGCCAAGCAGCACGATCCAGGGCGGCGCGCCCGCCAGCGCCTCCGGCATCAGCTCCACCGCCACCACGGCGAGGATGATGCCGGCCGCCAGATGGAGCGCGCCACTCAGCAGGCGGGGCGTGGCCGGCACGATTTCGGCGAGCAGCCCGCCGGCGAAATTGCCCAGCGCCGGCATGAGGGCGAGGGCGAGAACGGTCAGGTGCGATTCCATCCGGATTCCAGGCGGGCGAGCGGGCGGCCAGCAGAACGCGTGCGCCGTCCGGGGAGGGCGGCGCTCACGCCTTTCCCTACATCTTCTCCTTGATGCCACGATGAAGCAGCCACCAGTTCACCGGGTAGCTTGTGATGAAGCCGGCGATCATCGCAAGCTGCATCATGAACCAGAACTCCATCGAGGCGACCTCGAGCGGCGTGCCGAGCAGGCGCCGGAACAGGATGAACTGCGCGATCGCCATGAAGCCGTACATGCCGACCTGCCACGCGGTCAGCGACAGGGTGTCGGCCTTCACCGCCTGCACGAGGCCCTGGCCGACGCTGAGCTGGCGCATCGGCTTGATGGTGAAGTACTGGAACGCGACGCCGATGACGAAGGCGAAGATGAAGTCGAGTATCCAGACCGCGAACATCTTCTCCGCGAACACGGTGTGCCAGCCGAACCACACGGCGACCACCGGCACGAAATAGGCGAGCCATTCCGCCAGCAGGTCGCCGAGCGTGCAGCCGCTGCCGCAATGGCTCGCGCCCTTCGCCACCATCACCGGGAACGGCGTCTCGCCCTCGCCGCCCTTCTTCATCGCCATCATGTGGCTGCGGCTGGCGAGGCGCCCGTAGCGCAGATAGCCGGCCAGCGCGATCACGGTGCCGAACAGGGCGGTGATCGGCCAGACGACGTTCATGATCCACATGTGCTGGGGGTCGTGCCATTCGTCCCAGGCGATCCAGCCGGCGATGAGGAAGCCGGTCGCGAGCGACAGGCCGGCGACGAGGTGCAGCCAGGAAGGTACCATCGATCATCCTCGGGAGGTTGGTGCCCGCGGGCGGCGCGGCGGTCGCGGGCAGGTATCGCCGTGGGTCAGTGCGTGGCGCCGACGTCGGCGGCGAGGCGTTCGAACGCCTCGCGCACGCTGTCGAGGGTCGGCAGGTCCAGCGCGGTGAGCTCGCGGTCGATCCGGCGCGCGGGCTCGCAGACGAGGTCGTCGCGGAACATCCGGCAGATCTCGCGGGCGGAATCGTAGCCGTGATAGCGCCGCTTCTCGTTCTCGGTCGCCCGCTGGACGTCGTGCAGCTTCGCGTGCCGGCTGCGGGGATAGTCCCCGGCGCTGGCGCGCAGGATGGGATCGAAGGCCTCGTGGTCGAGGAAATCGACCAGCCGGGACCTGGCATCGCTGGCCATGGCGGCTCTCCTTCTCGATCAGTTGCTGACGGTGCGCGCTCGGCGGTCGATGCGCGGCGCCTGTGGGGTGAACGGATCGCCGGCGGGAGGGTTCCGCCCCCGGGCGGTGCAGTGCGTGTGCGTCAGCTCTCGCGCAGCGCCGTGCGCCGCACCACGCGGTCGAGGGTCAGTCCCTGCACGATGATGGTGAACAGCACCACGGCATAGGTCGCCGCCAGTATCGGCGCGCGCGCGTCCGTCCCCGTCAGCGAGAGCGCCAGCGCGACCGATATGCCCCCGCGCACCCCGCCCCAGGTCAGCACCGGGATCGTGCCGCGCGCGAAGCTCTGCCAGCGGGCGAGCAGCGTCACCGAGCCCGCCACCGCCAGGAACCGCGCCACCACCACCAGCGGCACCGCCAGCAGGCCGACCCAGGCGAAGCTCGGGTCGAAGCGCAGCACCAGCACCTCCAGCCCGATCAGCAGGAACAGCACGGCGTTGAGGATGTCGTCGACGAGGGTCCAGAAGCCGAACACGTAGCGCTTGGTGGTGTCGCTCATGCCGTGCGAGGCGCCGCGATTGCCGATCAGCACCCCCGCGACCACGACCGCGATCGGCCCGCTCATGTGCATGGCGTTGGCGAGCGCATAGGTCGCGGTGACCAGCGCGAGCGAGATCATCACCTCGATCGAGTAGTCGTCGAGCGCGCGCATCGCCCGGTAGGCGATGAAGCCGGTGACGAGGCCGAGCACCGCGCCCCCGCCGGCCTCGACCACGATGAGGCGCAGCACGTGGGAGACGTCGAAATCGTCCCCACTCCCGGTCGCCATCTGCAGGGTGATGGTGAACAGCACCACGGCGATGCCGTCATTGAAGAGCGCTTCGCCGCTCATGTCGGTCTTGAGCTTCTCCGGCACGTCGACCGAGCGCAGCGTCGAAAGCACCGCCACCGGGTCGGTCGGCGCGATCAGCGCGCCGAACACCAGCGCCCAGGAAAAGGCGAAGTGGACGCCGGCGAGCTGGGTGCCGAACCACAGCCCGGTGGCGATGATGAGGGTCGACAGCGCGACCCCCAGCGTTGCCAGCGCCCCCACCACGGCGGCCCGTCGGCGCAGCCGGTCGAGGTCGACATGCAAAGCGCCCGCGAACAGCAGGAAGGCCAGCATGCCGTTCATCACCGCCTCGTAGAAGTCGATCTGGCGCAGGCTGTCGGCGAGCGTGGCGTAGATGTGGGTGTCGGTGAACAGCACCTCGATGCCGATCAGGGCCAGCGAGGCGCCAAGCCCCATCACCAGCAGTCCGATATTGGCCGGCAGCCTCAGGAACTGGTGGTTGAGCCAGGCGAAGGTCGCGGTGGCCGTGAGCAGGCCGGCGACGAGTTCGAACAGCGAGAGCATCTTCAATCCTGCGCGCGATCCGCCGCGGCGGATCGCGGCGGCGGGTCGGCCTCAGTGCGAAACGAACGGGCGGTGTTACCGTCGCCAACCGTCCGGCGGGCGCCCCGTTCCCTGCGAAGTCAATGACGTAACGGTACCCACGGAAAGTGGGCGGTGCATCGCAACCATTCCGGTGCGGGCTCGTTGAACCTTCGTCGCAGACGCCCACGGGACCCATCCCATGCCGCAGATCTTCACGGCATCGGCCGACACGCGCCTGCGAGCAGGCATGCTCCTGCTGGTTCTCGCCGTGCTCGGCGCCGGTCTGTTCATCGGGGGGTACATGGACTCGAGCTATGCCACGCTCGTCGGCTGGACGCGGAGCCAGCCGGTTCCGTTCAGCCACCAGCACCATGTCGGCGGGCTGGGGATCGACTGCCGCTATTGCCATACCGGGGTCGAGACGAGCGCCGAGGCCGGCCTGCCGCCGACCCATGTCTGCATGACCTGCCATTCGCAGATTTGGACCGGCGCGCCGATGCTGGCCCCGGTCCGCGCCAGCCTCGCCACCGGCAAGCCCCTGCACTGGAACCGCGTCGCCCGCGTGCCGGACTATGTCTATTTCAACCATTCGATCCACGTCGCGCGCGGCGTGCCCTGCGTCACCTGCCACGGGCGGGTCGACAAGATGCCGCTGATGAGGCGCGCACATCCGTTCCAGATGGGCTGGTGCCTCGACTGCCACCGCGATCCCGGCCCGCATCTGCGCCCGCCCGACCAGGTGACGCGGATGGACTGGAGCGACTGGGACGAGCACCCGCAGGACCACAAGCTCTATGGCGAGCTGATGGTGAAGGCCTACGGCATCGAGCCCTCCAAGCTCGACGACTGCAACGTCTGCCACCGGTAAGGGGAGCGCGCCCATAATGCCCGATGCGCCCCGCGACGGCCCCGCCGGCCCCGGCCGGCCCAGCACCGCCCGCTTCGGCGAGCGCCTGGCCGGCCGCACCGGGCGTGCCTTCTGGCGCAGCTTGGAGGAACTTGCCGGGACGCCCGAATTCGCGGCCGCCCTGCGCGAGGAGTTTCCCGCCGCGGCGAGTCTTGCCGGCGTGCTCGACCGGCGCTCGCTGCTGCGGGCGATGGCGGCCTCTCTCGCCCTGTCGGGGCTCACGGGCTTCGAGGCCCATGCCGAAGAGACGGCGCTGCCCTATGTCGAGCAGCCCGAGGGCGAGGTGCCGGGCATCGCCCGCTGGTACGCGACCGCCGTCACCTTCGGCGGCTTCGCCCAGCCGGCGCTCGGGAAGACCTATGCCGGCCGCCCGGTGAAGCTGGAGGGAAATCCCGACCATCCGGCCACAGGCGGCGCCAGCGACGTGTTCCTCCAGGCGGCCCTGCTCGGGCTCTACGATCCCGGCCGCTCGCAGGCGCCGCGCCGGCTCGGGCGCCCGGCGACCTGGGCGGCGTTCGACGACGCCGTCCTGCGCACCGCCACCGCGCTCGACGCGACGCAGGGAGAGGGCCTGCGGCTGCTCACGGGCACCGTCACCTCGCCGACAATGGCACGGCAGATCGCGGCGCTCGGCACGCGCTGGCCCAAGGCGCGCTGGCATGTGTGGGAGCCGATGGCCGGCTCCGGGCATGAAGCCACCGCGCGCGTGTTCGGGCGCCCGCTCGACATGCATGCCCGGCTCGACCGCGCCGAGGCCGTGGTGTGCCTCGACGCCGACCCGCTGGGCCCCGGCGCGCACCAGAGCGTTAATGCCCGGCGCTGGTCGGCGCGGCGCGAGGCGTTCCGGCGCGGGGAGGGCGGCTGCCGCTTTCTCGTCGCCGAGGCGGTGCCGAGCCTGACCGGGATGATGGCCGGCGACCGGCTGGTCGCGGCGGAAGCGCGCGTCGCCGCCCTGCTGCTCGCCCTGGCGGCCGAGTTCGGCGTCGCGGGCGCGTCGGCACCGGACCTCGCCGGCGACGAGCGGCGCTGGCTCGCCGATGCCAGCGCCGCGCTGCGAGCCGCGCCCGGCCGCGGGCTGGTCCTCGCCGGCGAGCGGCAGCCGCCCGAGTTCCAGGCGCTGGCCCTGCTCGTCAACGAGCGCATTGGCGCGCTGGGCACCGGCCTGACCTTCACCGCTCCGGTCGCGGTGGCGCCGCCGGAAGGGATGGGCTCGCTGCCGGCGCTGGTCGAGGACATGGCGGCCGGGCAGGTCAGCGCGCTTGTCATGCTCGGCACCAACCCGGCCTATACGGCGCCGGCCGGCGTCGATTTCCGCGCCGCGCTCGACAAGGTGGCGTTCCGGCTCCATGCCGGCCTGCACCATGACGAGACTGCCGCGCTGTGCCACTGGCACGCGCCGCTGGCGCACGAGCTGGAAAGCTGGAGCGACGCCCGCGCGGTGGACGGCACCGCCAGCATCGTCCAGCCGCTGATCCGCCCCTTCTATGCCGTGCGCGGGGTGCACGAGATCCTCGCCAATCTGGCCGGCGACTTCGGCAGCGGGAGCCGCGACATCGTGCAGGCGACGTGGCGCGACTGGTGGGGCGAGGCGTTCGACGGGCGCTGGCGCGACGCGCTGCTGCGCGGCTTCGTCGAGGGCAGCGCGCCTGACCCCGTCACACCGGCGGTCGCCACGCGGGACGTTCCCCCCGTGCCGGCGGCGGCGGACGGGCTGACGGTCTGCTTCCGGCCCGACCCGACGATGTGGGACGGGCGCTTCTCCGACAATGCCTGGCTGCAGGAGACCCCGAAGCCCTTCAGCAAGGTCACCTGGGGCAACGTCGTGGCGGTCAGTCCCGCGCTCGCGGCCGAGCGTGGCCTCGCCACCGGCGACGAGGTGACGCTGACGCTATCCGGGCGCCGGCTCACCGGCGCGGTCTGGGTCATGCCGGGGCAGGAGCGCAGCACCCTCGCGCTCACCTTCGGCTATGGGCGCCGGCACGAGGGCGGGCTCGGCGCGGGGTTCGGCTATGACGCTTTCGCGCTCCGGCCGGAGGGCCGCTGGAGCCTCGCCGGCGCGGAGCTGGCGAAGACCGGAGGGCGCCAGCAGGTCGCCACCACCCAGACCCATCAGGCGATGGACGGCTTCGACTTCGTGCGCACCGTCGCCACCCCCGGCGAGGCGGTGCCGAAGGCGGACGACGCGCCGAGCTTCTATCCGCGCCGCCACTGGGACAGCCCGTCCTGGGGCATGTCGATCGACCTCGATTCCTGCATCGGCTGCAATGCCTGCGTGGTCGCCTGCGTCGCCGAGAACAACGTGCCGATGGTCGGCAAGGATCTGGTGGCGCAGGGGCGCGAGATGCACTGGCTGCGCGTCGACCACTATTACGAGGGCGATCCGGCCGCACCGAAATCCTATGTCCAGCCGGTGCCCTGCATGCATTGCGAGCAGGCGCCGTGCGAGATGGGATGCCCGGTCAACGCCACCGTGCACAGTTCGGACGGGCTGAACCTGCAGGTCTACAACCGCTGCATCGGCACCCGGACCTGCTCCTCCTTCTGCCCCTACAAGGTGCGCCGCTTCAACTGGTTCGACTTCACCAGCGCCGACCCGCCGGAAATGCGCGCTGCGCGCAACCCGGACGTCACCGTGCGCGGGCGCGGCGTGATGGAAAAGTGCACCTATTGCGTCCAGCGCATCGCCGAGACGCGGATCACCGCGCAGAAGGAGGGCCGCCCGATCCACGACGGCGAGGTCGTCACCGCCTGTCAGCAGGCCTGCCCGACCCGCGCCATCAGCTTCGGCGACGTGACGGACGCGGCCAGCGCCGTCAGCGGCCGCAAGGCGAGCCCGCGCAGCTACGCCCTGCTGGAAGAGGCCAACACCCGGCCGCGCACCACCTATCTCGCCCGGGTCGAGCCGGCCGGGAATGACGGGGGAGGCGAAGCGGGATGAGCGACGTCGCCGGCCCCTCCCGCGACCGCTTCGCGGCCGTGACCGAGGAGGTTACCTCGATCCCGCTGCGCTACCCCGAGCCGCGTGGCTGGTGGATCCTGTTCGCCTTCGCCCTGCTGCTGCTGATGGTCTTCGTGGTCTCGGCCGGGGCGCTGCTGCGCTACGGCGTCGGCATGTGGGGCAACAACATCCCGGTCAACTGGGGCCTCGCCATCTCCAACTACATCTGGTTCCTCGGCATCGGCCATGCGGGCACGCTGATCTCGGCCATGCTGCTGCTGCTCGGCGCGCACTGGCGCAATGCACTGAACCGCTTCGCCGAGGCGATGACGCTGTTCGCCGTCGTCTGCGCCGGCCTCTACCCGATCCTGCATCTGGGCCGACCGTGGCTGTTCTACTGGATGGCGCCCTATCCCAGCACAATGACGGTGTGGCCGCAGTTCAAGAGCCCGCTGACCTGGGACTTCTTCGCCGTCCTCACCTATCTCACCGTCTCGGTGCTGTTCTGGTACATCGGCATCGTGCCTGACCTCGCCGCCACGCGCGACCGGGCGCGCACCCGCCGTCAGCAGGTGTTCTACGGGCTGGCGGCGCTCGGCTGGCGCGGCTCGGCGCGGCACTGGGCGCGGTGGGGGCAGGCCTACCGGCTCACCGCCGCGATCGCCGTGCCGCTGGTCGTCTCCGTGCATTCGGAGATTTCGCTTCTGTTCGCCGCCGGGCCGATTCCCGGCTGGTCCTCGACCGTGTTCCCGCCCTATTTCGTGCTCGGCGCGGCCTTTTCCGGCTTCGCGGTGGTAGCGATGATCGCGGTCGTGCTGCGCCACGCGCTCGGGCTGCAAGACCTGGTGCGCGAACGCCATCTCGACCTGCTCGGCATCTTCCTGCTCGCGACCGGGCTGATGACCGCCTATGGCTACTGGGCCGAGGTGTTCGACGTGCTCTATGCCGGCGAGAAGCAGGAGCTCGGCACGCTGCAGGACCGGCTGGTCGGCGCCTATGCCTGGAGCTACTGGGGCGCGGTGGTGGCCAATTTCGTGCCGCTGCAGCTCCTGTGGTTCCGCTCCATCCGCGTGCGGCCGCTGCCGCTGTTCCTGATCGCGCTCAGCGTCACCATCGGCATGTGGCTGGAGCGCTACATGCTGCTGGTGACCTCGCTCTACCGCGACTGGCTGGTCTCCTCCTGGGCCGAGTACCACGCCAGCGTCTGGGAGTGGGGGCTGTTCGCCGGCATGCTCGGCGTCTTCCTCGCACCGTTCCTGCTCTTCGTGCGTTTCCTTCCCGTCATCTCCTCCTTCGAGATCAAGGAGGTGATGGCCGAGGACGAGGAGGAGCGCCATGCGTAAGCCGGCGCCACGCAGCCCGAAGCCCCGTAATCCGAAGCCCCGCCATCCGGCGCCCGGCAAGACGATGCCGCGCGGCGAGGCGACGCTGCGCGAGCCGACGCCGCACACGCCGGTGTTCGGCCTGATGGCCGAGTTCAGCCGGCCCGAAACGCTGGTCGACGCCATCGCGAGCGCCCGCAAGGCCGGCTTCCGCCGCATGGACGCCTATTCGCCCTTTCCGGTGGAAGGGGCGCAGCAGGCGCTCGGCTTCGAGGACAACCGCGTGCCCTGGCTCACGCTGGCGGGAGGCGTGTTCGGTGCCGCGCTCGGCTACGGCATGCAGGTCTACACCAACGCCGCCTACCCGATCGACATCGGCGGGCGGCCGCTCTTCGCCACGCCGGCCTTCATGCTCATCACCTTCGAGCTGATGGTGCTGTTCGCCGTCATCTTCTCGATCGGCGGCATGCTGGCGCTGAACCGCCTGCCGCGCCTGCACCATCCGGTGTTCGACATCGAGGCGTTCCATCTCGCCAGCTCCGACAAGTTCTTCCTCGTCATCTTCGGCGACGACCCGAAATTCGACGACGGCGCCACGCGGCGCTTCCTGGAGGGGCTCGAGCCGGTGGGCGTGGCGCTGGTCCGCCACACGGAGGCGCCGGAATGAGCCGCGCCGCGCGCCGTCCCGCCATCGCCCTCCTGCTTGCCCCCCTGCTCGCCCTCGCGCTCGGTCCGCTGCTCGCCGCCTGCGACGACGAGATGAGCCACCAGCCGCGCTACGACAGCTATGAGCCGAGCGAGCTGTTCGCCGACGGCAAGTCGCTTCAGGCCCCGCCCGAGGGCACGGTGGCGAGGGACGAGCCGGCGCGACAGGCGGCACTCGACCAGCGTCCCGCCATGAGCGCCGGACTTCTCGCACGCGGGCGCGAGCGCTTCGGCATCTACTGCACGCCCTGCCACGGCTATGCCGGCTATGGCGGCGGCACCGTGCCCACGCGTGGCTTTCCCCGCCCGCCGAGCCTGCATGAGGCACGGCTGCGCGAGGCGCCGTCCTCCTATTTCGTCGACGTCATCACCCATGGCCACGGCGTGATGTACTCCTATGCCGACCGCGTCTCCCCGGCCGACCGCTGGGCGATCGCCGCCTATATCCGCGCGCTCCAGCTCAGCCAGAACGCGCCGCTCGCCAGCCTGACGCCGGACGAGCGGCGCCGCCTCGGAGGCGGGTCATGAGCGACACGCGCTCCCTCCGGCTGCTGGGCGTCGCGGGCCTGCTGACGAGCGCGGCCGCGCTCGGGCTCGCTCTCCTCGTCCCGGGCGCGATGCTGGGCTGGCTCGCCGCCTTCGGCTTCTGGTCCGGCCTGCCGATCGGCGCGCTGTGCCTGTCGCTGATGATGGGGCTCGTTCCCGGCGCCTGGCGCCCCGAGCTGGAAGGCTTCGCCCACGCGATGCTGGTGCCGTTCGCGCTGGCCGCGCTGGCCGCGGTCCCGGTGCTGCTCGCGATTCCCGCCCTCTATGAATGGTCCGGCATGGCGTTCGAGGGCTGGCGCGGCATCTACCTGACGCCGTGGTTCTTCGTCCTGAGGACGCTCGTCTTCTTCGCGTTCGCCGGGATCGTCTCGGCCTTCGTGCTGGCGCGCGGCGCTGCGGGCGGGCTGGCGGCGGGCGGGCTGATCGTCTTCGTGCTGCTGGACACGACGGCCGCCGTCGACTGGCTGATGTCGCTCGACCCGCACTTCCACTCCTCCGGCTTCGGCCTCTACGTGCTCTCGATCCAGGCGAGCAGCGCGATGGCGACGCTGGTGCTGCTGCGGCTCGCCGCCGGCGGCACCGGAAGGCAGACCGGCCTGCTCGGCGGGCTGCTGCTCACCGCCCTGCTGCTGTGGGCCTACATGGCCTTCATGCAGTACTTCATAAGCTGGTCGGACAACTTCCCGCCCATCGTCGCCTGGTACCAGACGCGGGCCAGGGGCGTGTGGTCGCTGGTCGAATACGCCATCGGCGCGCTCGGGCTGGTGCCGATCGTGCTCCTGCTGCTGCCGCCGGTGCGCAACGGCCCGCGCTGGCTCGCCGCCTTCGCCATGGCGACGCTGCTCGCCAAGGCGCTGGAGATGGCCTGGCTGGTGCTGCCGGCGGGCGAGGGCGGGGCGGCCCCGGTCGCGGCGGCGCTCCTCGCCTTCGCCGGCCTCGGGGCGCTCGGCATGGCGGTGCTGCTGGCGGCGCTTTCGGGCCGCCTGAGGCAGTGGCGCCTGGAGCGCGGGGAGGCGGCGCGATGAGCCCGGCACGCGGACACGCCCCGGCCGAGGCGGGCAAGCCGGCCTATGACAAGCCGGCCTATGAGCCGCGCGACGTCCCGGTGCGCGGGGTGATCTACGCGCTGTTCGGCGTGTTCGCGCTGATGGCGTTCGCCGGCGCGGTGGTGGCCCTCGTGCTGGCGCTCATCGCCCATTCGCGCCCGCCGCAGCGCGCCACCGCGCTCGAGACCGCCCGGCAGGAGCCACCCGGCCCCCGGCTCGAGGTCTCGCCCGAATCCGACCGCCGCGCCATCGAGGCCGCCTCCCGGGCGCGCCTCCAAGGATATGGCTGGGCCGACCAGCCGGCCGGGCGCGTGCGCATTCCCATAGACCGGGCCATGCAGATGCTTGCCCGGGACGGCTGGCCCGACAGCAACGGGGGAGGCAACGCCGCGCCATGAAAGATCTCGCCATCGCGAATGTCGCCGTCCGGCACCTCGTCGCCGCGATGTTGCCGCTGATGCTGCTGCTGATGATGCCGGGCTTCGCCCATGCGCAGGCCTTCGATCCCTTCAACGAGGCGGGCATCGACCAGCATCCGGGCGCGCAGATCCCGCTCGACCTCGCCTTCCGCGACACCGACGGCTCGCCCGTGACGCTGGCCGAGATCGGGAAGGGCAAGCCGATCCTGCTCGCGCCGGTGCTGCACCACTGCCCCAACATCTGCGGCGTGACGCTGGGCGGGTTGGCGCAGGCGATCCGCTCGCAGGAATACAAGGCCGGCTCCGACTTCACCGTGGTCGCGTTCGGCATCGACCCGAAGGAGGGGCCGGACGCGGCGCAGACCTCGGTCGACGCCCTGCATGCCGGCTTTCCCGACCTGCCGGACCGGGCCATCCACGGGCTGACCGGCCGCGAGGAGAACATCGCCAGGGTCACCAAGGCGCTCGGCTACCGCTATGCGTGGGACCCGCGCATCGGCCAGTACGCCCACGTCGCGGCGGTGGCGGTGCTGACGCCGGACGGGCGCCTCGCGCGCTGGCTCTACGGCGTCTCGCCGGAGCCGACCGACCTCAAGCTGGCGCTCACCGAGGCCGGGGAGGGCAAGCTCGGCACCTGGGGCGATCAGCTCCTGCTGCTCTGCTACCACTACGATCCCAAGACCGGGCGCTACGGCTCCATGATCTCGTGGATGCTGCGGGTCGGCGGCGGCGCCACCGTGGTGCTCGGCGCCGGCTTCATCGGCGTCGCCCTGCTGCGCGAGCGGCGCTCGGGAACGCGGGGGAAGGGGTGATGGAAAACCTGGCGGGCTGGGCGAGCGAGGCGTCGGCCCACGCCGCCAGCGTCGACCGCCTGATGCTCGCCTTCACCCTGATGATGGTCGCGCTCTCGGTGCCGGTCTTCGTGCTGATGGCGGTGTTCGCGGTGAAGTACCGGCGCGGGCGCACCGCCAACCGCGCCCACCCGGTCAACCGCAATGTCTGGCTCGAAGTGTCGTGGGCGATCGTCCCGTTCCTGCTCACCGTGGTGTTCTTCGTCTGGGCGACCAAGCTGTTCGCCGATCTCTACGACCCGCCCGCCGACGCCATAGCCATCGACGTCGTCGCCAAGCAGTGGATGTGGAAGTTCCAGCATCCCGGCGGCCAGCGCGAGATCAACGAGCTGCACGTCCCCGCCGGCGAGCCGGTGAAGCTCACCATGGCGTCGGAGGACGTGATCCACAGCCTCTACATCCCCGCGCTGCGGCTGAAGCAGGACGTCGTTCCCGGCCGCTACACCTCGATGTGGTTCACCGCCGACAGGCCGGGCACCTACAAGCTCACCTGCGCTGAGTTCTGCGGGGTCGACCATTCCGTGATGGGCGGCAGCTTCATCGTCATGACCCCGGCGGCCTATGAGCGCTGGCTCGGCCAGTCGCAGGTCGACGACACACTTGCCGCCGCCGGCGCGGTGCTGTTCCGCGAGCGCGGCTGCAGCGGTTGCCACGGGCCGGGCGCGACGGTGCACGCGCCCCCGCTGACCGGGCTCTACGGCAGGCCGGTGCCGCTGGAGGGCGGAGGCGTCGTCACCGCCGACGACCAGTACATCCGCGACAGCATCCTGCTGCCGCAGTCGCAGATCGCGGCCGGCTACCCGCATATCATGCCGACCTTCCAGAACGTCCTCTCGGAGGAGGAGGTTCTCCAGCTCGTCGCCTACATCAAGTCGCTGCGCAGCGGATCGCCCGAGGGGATGCGGCAATGACCATGGACAACGCGCTGGAGCGCCGGCCCAACCCCGATGACCTCAACGACCGCGGCCTTTCCGAGACGCAGGACGAGCGGGTGAGCTACCTGCGGGCCGGCCACACGCTGCGCTCCTGGCTGCTGACCACCGACCACAAGCGCATCGCCATCCTCTACCTGATCTCGGTGACGCTGTTCTTCTTCATCGGCGGGGCGGCGGCGGCGCTGGTGCGGGCCGACCTTCTGACGCCGCAGGCGGACCTGCTGACCAATGAGGGCTACAACCGCGCCTTCACGCTGCACGGCGTGATCATGGTGTGGTTCTTCCTCATTCCCTCGATCCCGAACACCTTCGGCAACTTCCTGATCCCGCTGATGATCGGGGCGCGCGACCTCGCCTTTCCCCGCCTCAACCTGCTGAGCTGGTACATCTACATGCTCGGTGGGCTGTTCACCGTTTTCGTGCTGATCGCCGGCGGGGTCGACACCGGCTGGACCTTCTACACGCCGCTGTCCTCGATGTTCTCGAACGGCCATGTGGTGATGGTCGCGGTGGCAGTGTTCGTGGTCGGCTTCTCCTCGATCCTGACCGGGCTCAATTTCATCGTCACCGTGCACAAGCTGCGCGCGCCGGGCATGAGCTGGGGCCGGCTGCGGCTGTTCGTGTGGGCGCACTACGCCACCTCGCTGATCCTGGTGCTGGCGACGCCGGTATTGTCGGTCACGCTCGCCCTGGTGGCGGCGGAGCGGCTGTTCGGCCTCGGCATCTTCGATCCCAAGCTCGGCGGCGACCCGCTGCTGTTCCAGCACCTGTTCTGGTTCTACAGCCATCCGGCGGTCTACATCATGGTGCTGCCGGCGCTCGGCGTGGTCAGCGAGCTGGTGGCGGCCTCGGCGCGCAAGCCGGTGTTCGGCTATCGCTTCATCGCCGGCTCGTCGATCGCCATCGCCATCATCGGCTTCCTGGTCTGGGGTCACCACATGTTCGTGGCCGGCCAGTCCATGTATGCGAGCGCGGTGTTCTCGTTCCTGAGCCTCGCGGTCGCCGTGCCCTCGGGCATCAAGGTCTACAACTGGACCGCGACCCTCTACAAAGGCCATATCGAGCTCGACCCGCCCTTCTTCTTCGCCGCCAGCTTCATCGGCCTGTTCGTCGTCGGCGGGCTGACCGGGCTGGTGCTGGCGATGCTGGCGGTCGACGTGCACCTGCACGACACCTACTTCGTGGTCGCCCATTTCCACTACATCATGGTCGGCGGCACGGTGTCCGCCTATTTCGGCGCGCTGCACTTCTGGTGGCCGAAGATGAGCGGGCGGATCTATCCGCGCATCTGGGGGCGTCTCGCCGCGATCTTCATCTTCCTCGGCTTCAACCTGACCTTCTTCCCGCAGTTCATCCTCGGCTATCTCGGCATGCCGCGGCGCTACCACGTCTACGACCCTTCGTTCCAGGTGCTGCACGTGCTCTCCTCGGCCGGCGCCTCGATCCTCGGCGTCGCCTATCTGATGCCGTTCACCTACCTGTTCTGGTCGATGCGCTACGGCGCCCCCGCGGGCCCGAACCCGTGGGACGTGCGCGGGCTCGAATGGACCGTGCCCTCGCCTCCGCCCAAGCACAATTTCGAGGAGATCCCCGTCGTCACCGGCCCGCCCTACGACTACCCGCTCGAGCGGGAGGGCGATCAAGGGGAGGCCGGCGATGCGGCGGAAGGGAACGCGGCTGAAGGGAATGCGGGGAGCCGGGCATGAGCGAGCGGATCGAGCTCCACGAGCCCTTCAGCGATGCCGCCCAGCAGCACGAGGCGGGCATGCTCGGCATGTATGTCTTCCTCGGCACCGAGATGATGCTGTTCGGCGGCGTGTTCGCGGTGATCTTCGTCACCCGCGCGCTTCATCCGGCCGAATTCGTCGCCGCCTCGCAGAAGCTGCACGTGTTCATCGGCGCGCTCAACACGGGCGTGCTGCTCACCTCGAGCTTCGCCGTGGCGCTGGCGGTGGCGTTCGCCCGCGCGGCCCGGGCGCGGCTGGCGGCGGGCCTGCTCGTCGCCGCGGCCGGGCTCGGGCTGGTGTTCCTGGGGCTGAAGGCCTTCGAGTACACGCTTGAGATCCATGAGGGCCTGCTGCCGCTGTTCAGCCGCCCGGCGAATTTCTCCGGGCCGGTCGAGCATCTGTTCATGAACCTCTATCTGGTCGCGACCAGCCTGCACGCGATCCACATGACGATCGGCGTCGTGCTGCTGACCGGCCTCGCCTGGCGCATCGCGCGCGGGGGCGTGCCGCTGCCCGGGCGGGTGGCGCTGGTGGAGAACAGCGGGCTCTACTGGCACTTCGTCGACGTGATCTGGGTGTTTCTCTATCCCGCCCTCTATCTCGCAAGGTGAGCGGCATGAGCCTGGTGCGCACTCTCTCCCTCGTCTGGGCGGCCCTTCTGGGGTTGCTGCTGCTCACGCTCGGCGCCAGCTTCGCGCTGACCGGGCCGGCGAGCCTCGCCGCCAGCCTTGCCATCGCCGTGGCCAAGGCGGCGCTGATCTACTGGTTCTTCATGCACCTGCGCGAGGAGGGCGGGCTGGTGCGCCTCGCCGCGCTCGGCGTCGCCGCCTGGCTCGTCATCTTCACCCTGCTGACCTCCGCCGACTACGCGATGCGCCCCTGAGGGCGCGGGGAGGGGCCGCAGACGCAAAGCATCGCGGCCGGCGCATGGGCCGGCCGCGACAGGTTTCTTCCAGCAGTGGAGAGGGCCGGCGCCTACAGCCCGGCGGCGCTGGCGGTGGCGCCGGAGGAGGTGACCCGCCACACCGTGTTGCCGACATCGTCGGCGATCAGCAGCGCACCGTTCTTGTCGACGGCGACGCCGACCGGGCGGCCATGGGCCTTGCCGTCCTTGGTCAGGAAGCCGGTGACCACGTCCTCGGCCTTGCCGCTCGGCTTGCCGTCCTTGAACGGCACGAACACGACCTTGTAGCCGTTGAAGTGGTCGCGGTTCCAGCTTCCGTGCTCGCCGACGAACGCGCCACCGTGATACTTCTGCGGCAGGGCGTTGGCGGTGTAGAAGGTGAGGCCCAGCGGGGCGACGTGCGAGCTCAGCGCGTAGTCCGGCGGGATCGCCTTCTCGACCAGGTCCGGGCGCTGCGGCTGGACGCGCGGGTCGACATGCTGGCCGTAATAGCTGTAGGGCCAGCCATAGAAGGCGCCTTCCTTGACCGAGGTCATGTAGTCGGGAACGAGGTTCGGGCCGAGCTCGTCACGCTCGTTCACCACCGCCCAGAGCGCGCCGGTCTGCGGCTCGAAGGTCAGCCCGTTCGGGTTGCGCAGGCCGCTGGCGAAGATGCGCTTGGCGCCGGTCGCCCGGTCGACCTCCATGATCGCGGCGCGGTTCTTCTCCGCCTCGAGGCCGTTCTCGCCGATATTGCTGTTGGAGCCGACGCCGACATAGAGCTTGGTCCCGTCCGGGCTCGCCACCAGGCTCTTGGTCCAGTGGTGGTCGATCGGCCCGCCTGGCAGCGGCGTCAGCACCGTGGGCTTGGCGGTGATCTTGGTGTCGCCGGTCTGGTAGGGATAGCGCAGGATCGCGTCGGTATCGGCGACATAGAGGTCGTTGCCGACCAGCGCCACGCCGAAGGGCGAGTTCAGGTGGTCGAGGAAGACCGAGCGGACCTCGGGCTTGCCGTCGCCATCCGCGTCGCGCAGCAGGGTGATGCGGTTGCTGGTGCCGGTATCGCCGCCGGAGGTCACCCAGCCCTCGATCCAGTTCATCACGATGCCCTTGGGCCGCGTGACCGGGTCGGTGCCGGGCGACTTCGATTCGATCACCAGGACGTCGCCATTCGGCAGCACGAAGATGTTGCGCGGGTGCTCGAAGCCGGAGGCCAGCGCCGTGACCTTCAGGCCGGCGGCGGCGGTCGGGGTCTGGTTGTCCTTCCACCCGACCACCTCGGCGAGGTGCATGGTGGGAAAGAGCCCTTCATGCGGCTCGGGCAGCGTCGGGTTGGGGCCGATCTGCGCCTGCGGATCGATGTTCTCCTGCGCAAGGCCGGGCACCGCCAGCGCGGTGACCGACAGCAGGACGACCGCCGCCCCGCGGCCGGCGGAGATGAGGGTGCGGGTCATTGGTAATCAACTCCGTGGCGAGGGCGATAGACGAGGAGCGCGCCGGCGAAGGCCGTGCCGATGAGCACCAGCACCGTCAGCGCCGACAGGACGAGCCCGGAGGGCACGACGGACGTCCACGCATCGCGCGAATGAATGAGCATGTTGAAGGTCGCGAGCACGAGCGCGACCAGGTAGCCGAGCACATAGGGGACCATCCCCGAGCGTTCCCGCAGCGAGGGACGCACGATCATCTCGACCAGCCCGACGATGGCGAACAGCAGGGCGAGCACCACGCCGGCGCTGATCAGCCATGCCGAGAAATCGGCCCACATCATCTGCGCCGAGCCCCAATAGGCGAGGTCGGTCAGCAGCGCGCCCGTGAAGCAGGTGGCCGGGATGAGGGCGAGGAAGGGGTGGATCGGAGGGGAGGCGATGCGCATCACGCGCGCGTCTTCAACGGTCATGGGTGTGACTCCCGATAAGTTCCAGCTTGTCCGGAACGGGCTTCACGGCCCGCCATCAGGATCTGGGCGGCATTCCGACGGCGGCCGGTCAGTCGGCGGCCGGTCGGTGCGGGCGGTGATTGGAGCGCTGGGGGGCCAGTCGTTGCCCGCCACTTCTTCAATCGACGGCGGCCGCAAAAGGTTCAGCGTGTCCGCCAGAAAAACGCCAAGATTATCAAAGGTTAAAGTCGTTCCGCCGACTTCCGCAGCGGCATTCGGCGCCCGCCGAACCGTCCCCATGCGGGGCGCGCCTCTCGCACGCCGCCGCACGGGGGCCGTCCGGGGCCTCTAGCCGGTGTGGCTGTAAATCCCGCCGGGACGGGAAATGCCGGCCAGCGCCACGCCCGCCGCGCCGTCGGTCGCGGCGGTGGCGACGTCGGCGAGGGAGAGGATGCCGATGAGCTGCTTGTCGGTATCCACCACCGGCAAGCGGCGGATCTGCAGGTCGCCCATGTTGCGGCTGACCTCTTCGATCTCCTGATCGGCGAAGCAGTACTTCACGTCGGGCGTCATCACCTCGTGCACCTTGGTCTCCGGCCCCTTGCCGGCCGCCACGGCGCGCATGACGATGTCGCGGTCGGTAATCATGCCGACCAGCCGGTTGTCCTTGCCGACCGGCAGACTGCCGGCGTCGAGGCCGGCCATCAGCCGCGCCGCCTGCTCGATGGTCTCGTCGGCATTGGCGACGCGCACGTCGCGGGTCATTACTTCCCACACCTGCATCGCTCTCTCCATTGTTGGGATCAGGGCGACCTCGGGACCCGTGCCGCTGCCGCTACGTCCTGTCCGGGGAACGGTTCGTCGGTGGCGGAGTTCCCACTAAAGTTTCTCAGTCCCGGTGCCCGGAAGCCGGCCGTCGCAGGCGCCGCGACGCTGCCGCCCGCAAGTTCCCGCCGGCAGGTCGCGGCCGATCCGATACGTGCTCCCAAGGGATGCCCAACGAAGGAGAAGCGTGATGTCCCTCGACGTCCTCGCGCTCAACTGCACGCTGAAGCACGGCAACGCCGCCTCATCGACCGGTCGGCTGCTCGACGAGGTGATGGAGGCATTCAAGGCGCAAGATGCCTCGGGCTGTACGATCCGCGTCGTCGACCTCGACGTTAAGCCCGGCGTCAGCGCCGACGAGGGCCCGGGCGACGACTGGCCGGACCTGCGCACACGCATCCTCGCGGCGGACATCGTCGTCATCGGCACGCCGGTGTGGATGGGGCAGCCCTCCTCCGTCGCCAAGCGGGTGCTGGAGCGGATGGACGCCTTCATCTCCGAGGCCGACCAGCACAGCCGCATGCCCACCCATGGCAAGGTCGCCGTGGTGGCGGTGGTGGGCAACGAGGACGGCGCGCATCACTGCCACGCCGAGATCTTCCAGGCGCTCAACGACATTGGCTTCACCATTCCCATGGGCGGGGGCACCTACTGGGTCGGCGAGGCGATGGGCGCCACCGACTACAAGGACCTGCCGGAGCCCGCCGGGAAGACCCGCCACACCACGCGCGTCCTGGCCGCCAACGCGGCCCATCTCGCCCGGCTGCTGAAGGACGCGCCCTATCGGGGCGTCGCGAACTGACGCCCGGCGCGTCGGCGCCGGACGTTTCGGGGACACTTATTCGGGGAGAGGGCGCCATGCGCAGCCAGACCCATTTTCTTTTCGATCTCGACGGCACGCTGGTCGACAGCGTGTACCAGCACGTCGCCGCCTGGAAGGAGGCGCTGGACGAGGAGGGCATCGAGCTCTCCTTCTGGCGCATCCACCGCAAGATCGGCATGAGCGGCGGGCTGTTCACCAACCAGCTCCTGCGCGAGACCGGCCTGACCATCGATCCCGAGCGCGGCGAGCGGCTTCGCCGCGCCCATGCGGCGGCTTACCGGCGCCTTTCCGCTACCGTGCGGCCGCTGCCGGGCGCGCGCGAGCTTCTGGCGGCGCTGACCGGGAACGGCATCGGCTGGGCCATCGCCACCAGCGGGCGCATAGAGACGGCTGCGCCCAACATCGAGGCGCTCGGCGTCGATCCGTCCGCCGTGCCGGTCGTCACGCGCGACATGGTGAAATACGCCAAACCCGACCCGGACCTGTTCCTCGCCGCCGCCGACCGGCTCGGCGCGCCGATCGGCTCGTCCGTGGTGGTCGGCGACAGCATCTGGGACATGCTGGCGGCGGTGCGCTGCGGCGCGCTCGGCATCGGCCTGCTGTCGGGCGGCTATGGCGAGGCGGAACTGCGCACCGCCGGCGCCTATCGCGTGTTCGAGGATCCCGCCGACGTGCTCGGCCATCTCGACGAGGTCGGCGGCCGGCTCTGAGGCGGGCTGGCAGCCGGTGATCCTGCCGGCAGGGAACGCGAGGCGCGCATCGAACGTTCGGGTTCTGCCCCGGGCCACTCCAAGCCTTCATGGCCCGGGTCGTGCTCTCGAGCGTGCTGGACCCGCCCATGCTGGAACGTGCCGTCTGTACCGATTCCGCCACCCGGCTTCATGAGGTGGAGCCCCCGTCCGTCCGTCCGCCGCGCGCGGTGGTGGCTATCCCCGCCCGCGACGAGGAGGAGCGGATCGAGGCGTGCCTGTCGGCGCTGCTGGCGCAGCGACGCGAGCATGGGGCGGCCGATGTCGGCCTCGTCCTGCTCGCCAACAATTGCCGCGACGCCACTGTCCGGCGCGCCCGGCGGCTGCTCGCCTCCAGCGACATGCCGCACCGCGTGATGTCGGTCAGCCTGCCCTCCGAGCGGGCCAGCGCCGGCGCCGCGCGGGCGCTGGCGCTCGATATCGCCAGCTTATGGATCGGGCGCGGGGAGGGCGCGCTGCTGACCACGGACGCCGACAGCCGCGTCGGGCCGGACTGGATCGTGCGCAACCTCGCCGGGCTGCGCGGTGCCTGCGGGGCGGTGGCCGGCCGCTTCGTGTTCGATCCGGCCGAGGCGGCCCTGCTGCCGCGCCATCTGGCGCGGCGCCGGCGCGTCGAGGCGGCCTATGAGGCGGCGCTGCTCGCGCTCGCCGCGCGGCTCGACCCGCAGCCGCACGACCCGTGGCCGAACCACTGGACCGATTCCGGCGCCAGCTTCGCGCTCACCCTGTCGGCCTATCGCCGGATCGGCGGCCTGCCCGCCGTTGCCTGCGGCGAGGACCGCGCGCTCGCCGCCGCGCTGGCGCGCCACGACATTCCGATCCGCCACGATCCCGACATCGTCGTCACCACCTCGGCGCGGCTCGAGGGGCGGGCCGCACGCGGCTGCGCGGCGACGCTGCGCGAGCGCTGCGACGACCGGGCGACGCCCGGCGACGAGCGGCTGGAGGCCTTGCCGGTCGCGCTGCGCCGCATGGGGCTGCGCGCGCGCCTGCGCCGCGCCTTCGGCACGGGTTTTCGCCCCGGCGAGTGGGAGCGCCGGCTGGGTCTGAGGGCGGGCACGCTCTCGGGCGCCGCCTCGCTGCGCTTCGGCGAGGCGTGGGCGCGGGCGGAGGCGCTGAGCCCCCTGCTGCGGCCGCTGCCGCTTCGCCCGGAGGAGATGGAGCACCACCTTGCCGCCGCGCATCGGCTGCTGGCGCGCCTGCCGGCGCCCGGCGAGGCGCTATCGAGCGACCAGCAGGTCTAGGCGGTAGTCGCCGGTGCGCTGCTGCGTGTGGACGCGCAGCACGCGGGCCGTCTCGCGGATGAACAGCTCGGCCGCCGCGTCGCCGGTGAGCGGATAGTCGGTTTCGCCCAGCCAGTGCACCAGCTCGACATGCCCCGCCGGGGCGAGCGCGCCCGTGACCCGCGCCGCGAGGCGGGCGACGTCCTCGGGCCCCAGATAATAGACCACCTCCGACAGCACGATGAGGTCGAAGCGCCCGTCGGGCCAGTCGCGAGGGGCATAGCCCCCCATGAAGCGGACCTGCGCCAGCCCTGCGCAGCGCGCCCGCGCCCGTTCCAGCGCGAGCGGCGCGGGGTCGATCGCAATCAGCGCGTCGCAGCGGGCGGCCAGCTCATGGGTGAGCACGCCGATCGAGCAGCCGACCTCCAGCGCCCGCCGGTAGCGGGGGCGCGGTAGGGCGTCGAGCGTCGCCGCGTATTTCGCGCGCTCATAGGCGCTGGTCTCGAATGACCACGGGTCGGGCGAGCGCCGGTAGAGCGCGTCGAAATAGGCGGGGGGAAGGCTCGCGCTCATGCGCCGGCCTCGAAATAGGTCTCGAACCGGGTATCGAACAGCGCGATCAGCGAGGGCGTCAGGCGGAAGCCCTTCGGGTCGTCATGGATCAGGTTGGTGGTCTGCGACGCATGGGCGGCGATTGCCCGCCGCTTCGCCGGCAGGAAGGCCTCGATCTCGACCCGGCAGCCCTTCGGTGCCGGCCCGTCCAGCGGCTCCAGCGGCGACAGGGTCAGGCCCCAGACCGGGTATTCGAACAGCCGCGCGCCGTCGAGCCGCCGCACCGCCTGCCGCGCCAGCTCGAAGCTCGCCTGGTGGTCGCAATGGGGATCGTGACGCCAGGAGACGAGGACGACGTCCGCCCCCTCGCCGAGCCCGGCGATGCGCGCGATCGCCTCTTCGGCGAGGGGGCCGCGGGTCGGCACCTCCCGGTCGGGCAGGTCGATGAAATGCACGCGGCTCTCCTCGACGCCGAGCCGTTGCGCGGCGGCCATCGCCTCCTCGCGGCGCAGGGCGGCGAGGCGCGGCGGCGGGAAGGCGCGGGAATGGGGATGCGAGCCGGCGCCGTCGCTGACGAACACGATGGTCACCGGCAGGCCGTCACTGCGGCAGGCGGCAATAAGCCCGCCGCAGCCGAGGCTCTCGTCGTCGGGATGCGGCGCCACCACGAGCAGCCCGCGACGCACGAACGCGGCCGGCTCGACGACCGGGAAGTCCTCGATCGCGCGCAGCGCCTCGCCGGCGGTCAGCATCATCGCCACATCTCCCGCAGCGGCTGGCCGGTCGCCAGCACATGGGCGGCGCCCTCGCACAGCGCCCGGTCCGGCGCCGGCTGGCGCAGATAGGTGGCGAGGTCGCGGCACAGGCGTTCCAGCGGATCGGGTCGCAGGAAGGCGGAAAGCCCCACCGAGCGCTGCACGAGCTCCATGATGTCGAGCCCGGCCCGCTCCACCGCCCCGCGCGCGAGGTTCACATAGGCGACAGCACCGGCGCCGGCCTCGGCGTTCGTGTCGAGATCCTCCGCCTCCGCCATGCGGGCGGCGCGCTCGACCCAGAGCCGTGCCGTCTCCGCCGCCGTGACGGCCTCGCCCATGCGGGCCCGCTGATGCGGGTCGCCCTCGCGGCCGCGCGCGCGCAGGGTGTGCCGGGCCTCGTCGACGATCCGCTCCATGCCGCCGAGCTGCACCGCGCAGAAGCGCCAGGCGCCGGCGGAGAAATACGGCTGGCGATGATAGTCGCCGGCGCGGCCGATGATGTCGCCCTCGTCCACCGCCAGCCCGTCGAAGCGGAAGCTGCCGGTCGCCGAGGCGCGCATGCCGTGCGCCCGCCAGTCCGACAGGTCGGCGCGCGGCGCGCCGTCGAGGCGGGGCAGCACCAGCACCCATTCGTCCCGCTCGTCCTGCGCCGTGATCAGCGGGCGCGCCACATGCCCGGCGCCGGAGGCGAAGGTCTTGGCGCCGGCGAGCTCCAGCCGGCCGGACCGGCGCAGCAGCCGCACGCCGTCCTGCGGCGCCTGCGTGTTCCAGATCCCGAACAGCGCGCCGTCCTGCGCGTCGCGCCACGCGGCGAGCCTCTGCGCGGGCGTGCCGTAGCGGGCGATCAGGCCGGCGGCGTTGACGTGCCCCTCATAGAGCCGGCCCAGCGGCAGGCTCGCATGGCCGACGAGGCGCAGGACCTCCATCAGCTCCTCCGGCGCGCCGATGGCGAGCCCGTCCTCGCCGCGCGGGCCGGGGAAGGCGGCGGCGAGCGCGCCGGCGGCGAGGACTTCGATGTCCTCACTCGGGAAGCAGCCGTCCTCGTCGAGGGAGGCGGCGCGCGCGGCGACGGGGCGCAGGTCGCCGGCAAGGGAAGGACTGAGGCGGCACGCATGGCCGGCACGGATGTCGAGCATTCGCTACCCCCGGGTTGGTCAGGGAACAAATGAGCCCGGGCCGGCAAAGTTCCGGCCTTCATGGCCGCCGGAACGGACGGGGCGGTAGCGGGTTGACCGGATGGAGCGCGGCGGAGGAGGCGCGGATGGCGCAGCACAGTTTCTGGAAGGGCTATCTCAAGCTCTCGCTCGTCACCTGCCCGGTGGCGATGATGCCGGCCACTTCGGAGGCCGAGAAGGTCCGCTTCCACACCCTCAACCGCGCCACCGGTAACCGGGTCGAGGGCATCTATGTCGACAGCGGCAGCGGCAAGCCGGTCGAGGACGACGACCAGGTGCGCGGCTATGAGCGCGGGCCCGACGACTATGTGATGCTGGAGGACGATGAGCTGCGCTCGGTGGCGCTGGAGAGCACGCGCACCATCGACATCGAGATGTTCGCGCCCGCCGACAGCGTCGAGTGGATCTGGTACGATCGCCCGCATTTCCTGATGCCCGACGATCCCGTCGGCGAGGAGGCCTTCGCGGTGATCCGCGAGGCAATGGCCGCCACCGGCACGGTCGGGCTCTCGCGCCTCGTGCTCTACCGCCGCGAGCGGCCGGTGATGCTGGAGCCGCGCGGGCGCGGCATCGTGGTGTGGACGCTGCACTATGCCGACGAGCTGCGCCGGCCCGAGGACTATTTCGAGGGCATCGACGGCGATGTCGAGCCGGACCTCGTTAAGCTGGTCGGCAGGCTCATCGACAGGCGCACGCGCGACTGGGATGGGGCGCTGGTCCACGACCCGATGCAGGACGAGCTGCGCGCGCTGATCGAGGCGAAGAAGAAGCACCGGCGCACGCCCAAGGCGAAGAAGGGCGCGGAGCAGGAGACGCCGACCAATGTCGTCAACATCATGGATGCGCTGAAGAGCAGCCTCGCCGCCGAGACCAAGGGGCGCGGCAAGGGCCGCTGAGGTGCAACCTTCGGCGGAAATCCCTCAGCGCGTGCGGCGGCGGCGCCCGGTCGGCGCCGGCAGGGGCCTTGCCGCCGCGCGGAAATCCGCCCACGGGTCGTCCGTCAGGTTGGCGAGCCGGGCCGGCGCGTTGTCGAGCGTGAACTGTGCCGCGCCGGCGAGGCCCTCGATCTCGTCCCAGCCGAGCGGCATCGAGACCGCCGCACCGGGCCGCGCACGGGTGCCGTAGGCGACCACGGCGGTGGCGCCGCGCCCGTTGCGCAGGTAATCGACGAAGATCCGGCCGCTGCGCCGGCTCTTGGTGGCGACGGCGACATAGCGGTCCGGACTGTCGGCAGCCATGGCGTCGGCCAGCCCCTTGGCGAAGTCCTTGGCCGCATCCCAGCGGGCCTGCGGCTTCAGCGGCGCGACCACGTGCAGCCCCTTGCCGCCCGAGGTCTTGACGAAGGCGGCAAGGCCCGCCGCCTCCAGCCGCTCGCGCACCTCGCGCGCGCCCTCCACGATGTCGGACCAGTCGAGGCCCTCGCCGGGATCAAGGTCGAAGATCAGCGTGTCCGGCGTCTCGATCTCGGCCAGCGTCGCGCCCCAGGGGTGGATCTCCAGCGCGCCCGCCTGCACCAGCGCGATCAGCCCGTCGAAATCGTCGATCGACAGCAGTTCCTCGCCTTCGGTGTCGTGCGAGACGCGGATGGCGCGGTTGATGCCGCGCCAGGCGTGCTTCTGGAAGAAGCAGGCCTTGGCGATGCCGTCCGGGCAGCGCAGCAGCGCCAGCGGCCGGGCGACCAGGTACGGTGCGATGAAGCGCCAGACCTCGCCGTAATATTCGGCGAGACCCTGCTTGGTGACGCCGTCCTCCGGCCAGTAGATGCGGTCGGGATGGGTCAGCTTGACCCGCGAGCGCGGCGCCGGCGACGCCTTGCCGGCCTTGGCCACCTCGCCCGGCGTCGGGGCATCCTCGCGCACGATCTCGCGCGCCGGCTTGTCCTCGCGCAGACCGCGAAAGGCTGCCTGGCGGATATTGGCGTCGCCGGTCCAGCCGCGGAACTCGATCTCGGCGACGAGCTCGGGCTTCACGAAGGTGACGCCGCGCGCCGCCTCGGTGGCCAGCCGGCCCGCGAACGGGCTGCGCGGCCGCTCGATCGCCGACAATTGCCTGAACAGGTCCTGCGCCACCTTGCGGGAGAAGCCGGTGCCCACGCGCCCCACATGGCGCAGCCGGTCGTCCTCATAGACGCCGAGAACCAGCGAGCCGACCGCCTTCGCCATGGCGGTGGAGGGCACGAAGCCGCCGACCACGAATTCCTGCCGGTGGGTGCATTTGGACTTCACCCAGTCCTTGCCGCGCCCGGAGCGATAGGGCGCGTCGGCGCGCTTGGAGACGAGGCCCTCGAGGCTCAGCCGGCAGGCGTGGCGCAGCATGGTGGCGCCGTCGACCTCAAAATGCTCGCTGTAGCGCAGCGGCGCGGCGGCGTCCGCGAGGAGGCCGGCGAGTGCGCTTTTGCGCTCGATCAGCGGCACCTCGCGCAGGTCCCGCCCGTCGAGATAGAGCAGGTCGAAGGCGTAGAGCACGAAACGGTCGGTGCGCCCCTCGGAGAGGTCCTGCTGCAGGCTGGCGAAGTGCGAGGCGCCGGATTCGGCCTCCACTACCAGCTCGCCATCGATGATGGCGCTCTCCACCGGCAGGTCGGCGAGCGCGTGCACCAGCGCCGGGCCGAAGCGGTCGGTCCAGTCGAGGCCGGAACGGGTGAGCAGGCGTATCCTTTTCTTCGGGCTGGCCGATCGGTCGATCCGCACCTGCAGCCGGTACCCGTCGAACTTGATCTCGTGGATCCAGTTGCGCCCGGCGGGCGCCTTGGCGGCGAGGGTCGCGAGCTCGGGCGCGACGAAGTCCGGCATCGGACCGGCCTTGCCGAGGCTGCCTCCGGCCGGGGCGGCCTTGCCGGAGCTGCCCGACCGGCGGGCGGGCGAAGGGGCGGCGCGCGCCTTGGTGCGGGGGCCCTTGGCCTTGGTTGCGGTCTTCGCCTTCGCCGTGGCCGTGGCCGTAGCCTTCGCCTTGCCCGCGCGCTCCGTGCGCCCATGCTTCGGCGCGCCTTCGGTGATCTCGTCCATGGTGCGGCCGGTTTTCACCGAATCCGGCTGCTCGTCGAGCACGTCGGGCGCGCCGTCGGGCCGGGCCGCTGCGTCGTCGCCCTTGATCAGCAGCCAGTTGACGGCCTTCTCGCCGCGGCGCGGATGCATGCGCACCAGATGCCAGCGCCCGTCGAGCTTCTCGCCATGCAGCTCGAAATCGAGATGGCCCTTGGCGTAGCCCTTGTGCGGATCGCCGATCGGGCTCCAGCTTCCGGTGTCCCAGAGCATGACCGTGCCGCCGCCATATTCGCCCTTGGGGATCGTGCCCTCGAAGCTGCCATAGTCGAGCGGATGGTCCTCGACATGGACCGCGAGGCGCTTCTCGCCCGGCACCAGGCTCGGCCCGCGCGTCACCGCCCAGCTCTTGAGCACGCCGTCCATCTCCAGCCGCAGGTCGTAATGAAGCCGGCGCGCGGCATGCTTCTGGATCAGATAGGCATGGCCCTCCTCGGCGGCGGCCTTGCCGGGCGGCTCGGAGGTAACCTCGAAATTGCGCTTGCGGCGGTAGGTTTCGAGCGCCATGGCCTAGCTCGCCTTGCGCTGGGCGGACGCGCGCGCGCCGCCGGAGGCGGATTTGCCCGCCGCCTTCTTGCCGGAGGTGGACTTGCTGGAGGCCGACTTGCCGCGGGCCGATTTGCCGCCGGTCGCCTTCGCGTCCGCCTTGTTGCCCTCGCCCTTCATGCCGGCGCTGCGGCGCAGGGCGTCCATCAGGTCGACCACCTTGCCGCGCGGCGCTTCCTTGGGCGGACGAATCTTGCGGCCTTCCATCTTCGCGCGCACCAGCTCGACCAGCGCCGCCTCGTAACGGTCCTCATAGGCCTCGGGGCGGAAGGTGCCGGCCTTGGTGTCGATGATGTGCCGGGCGAGGTCGAGCATCTCGTCTTCGATCTTCACCTCGCCGATATCGGCGAAGGCGTCTTCTGCCGAGCGTACCTCGTAGTCGAAGGAGAGCATGGTGGCGATCAGCCCGTCGTCATGGACGCGCAGCAGCAGCGTGTGTGGACGGCGGAACAATACGCCGCTGACGAGGGCGGCGACCTTGCTCGCGCGCAAGCCCTCGCGGATCACCGCATAGGTCGCCTGCGAGGCCTCGTCGGCCGGGCGCAGGTAATAAGGACGGTCGAAATAGAGGTCGTCCACCTGCCCGCAGGGGATGAAGCCCTCCACCGACAGCGTCTTGTCGTTCTCCGGCGTGGCCGCCGCGACCTCCTCGGGGTCGAGCATCACATAGTCGCCCGAGCCGACCTCGTAGCCCTTCACCTGCTCGTCGCGCTCGACCGTCTCGCCGGTGTCGGGGTCAATGAAACGCCGCTGCAGCCGGTGGCCGGTGCGCTTGTTCAGCATGTGCAGGCTCACCCGCTCGCTGGCCGTGACCGCCGTGTACAGCGCGACGCCGCACACCACCTCGTCGAGCTTGAGAAAGCCTTTCCATGTCGCGCGTGGAGCCATGATCGTCCCTTTCAGACCCGCACCGTGCCGGTGCTGCGCCGCCCAGCCGTGCCCGCCAGCACCCGGCGGCCCGGCCGGATGGCGTCGGGCACGGAGGTCGCCGTGAAGGCGGCCTCCGCATCGTCCCAGCCGGGCTCACGCGGATGGAGCCGTCGGCACGGGCCCTTGCGGCCCACCACTTCGAAGTTGGCTTCCGCCATGACCCTTCTCCCGCTCCGGCCGGTCGCTCACGCCGCCTTGCGGCGCTCGTGGCGGCCTTCGCCGACCTCCTCGATGATCTTGGCGACGAATGCGTCGAGGTCGGCGGGCGAGCGGCTGGTGACGATGCCCTGGTCGGTCGCCACCTCGCGGTCGACCCAGTTGCCGCCGGCGTTCTTCACGTCGGTGCGGATCGACTTGTAGGAAGTGACGGTGCGCCCGCGCACCGCGTCCGCCTCCACCAGCAGCCACGGGCCGTGGCAGATGGCGGCCACCGTGCGCCCGCTGTCGAGGAAGCCGCGCACCAGCTTCATCGCGTCGTCATTGACCCGCAGCAGGTCCGGATTGATCTGCCCGCCGGGAATGACCAGCGCGTCATAGTCCTCCACCCGGGCGGCGGGGATGGCGAGGTCGGCGGGCACGGTGTCACCCCAGTCCGTCTTGTCCCAGCCGCGGATCGGCTTGCCGTCCGGGCTTGCAACCTCGACGCGAGCGCCGGCGCTCTTCAGCTTGTCGCGCGGCACCGTCAGTTCCGCCTGCTCGAAGCCATTGGCGGAGATGACGAGAATTCGGGCGTCGTGAATGTTCGGCATGGGATGTTCCTTCTGGCTTCCCCCGTTTCCGGTCTCCCGGAGTCGAACGTCTGCCTGCGGGTGCAGTTCCAACCGTCCCGCGACGGCCCGTCGCACCGCCCACCGTCCTTTACGGCAGGTAGGCGAGCAACATCAGGTTACCGTTCAGTAGGTCGGTGAAATTTTACCCATCCCGCCAATCGATGCCCGGATTCCTCGAGGAAGAACGCCAGTTCACGCGTAAATGAGGTAAGATTTCGGCTTAAAAACATATCCAAGTGTATGGAAACACGAAAAGATTCTCTGTCCGTCAGGCGACCCCGGAGAATTCGGGGGCAAAACGGCGGGACCGGGCAGGCCTCGCGATTTTCCCTATTCGTGCTCTGCCGAAGGTGTATTTGTTTTTCGAAAGCGCCACCAAAATAGGTATGATTTCGGGATAGGCCATCTGATATATTGAACTAGGCATCAACTTGCGGTTAGTAGTTGGGGCAGCAGGCACCGTCCCGATTATCTAGATCACAGGCTTCTCTAGCTCGTAAAATCCATCGTCCTGCCTAATAAGAAAGGTCGGTTCGGAATGAATGCGGATAGTGAAACTAGCACCCGACACAACGATCTGGTTCCTTTTGCGGAAACTAGCCTGCCCACAAAACCCGGTGACTCCACCCTCCACAACTCGGCGACCAGACCTCTTATAGTTCTGATCGACAGTCGTACTTTTGTGCGGGACTGTCTGTCGTCCTCGCTGACGACGGCTGATCCGAGGAGTGACTATCTGCTCTTCGACTCCATCCAGATATGGCGCAAGAGCGGCCTTGTGGAACAAACGTCACTGCTGGTTTTCTGGGCGAACAACCTGAACTCGATGTCGGAACTCAAGCAGCAGCTGTCGGAACTGCGGGCTTTGTCTTCCGGCATCCCATTTGCCGTCATGTCTGACGAGGAGCGTCCTGCGGCGCTCAACGAGCTGATCGCCAGCGGCGCGCGCGCCTTCCTGCCGACCACGCTCAGCCTCGACGCCATCCTCAAGGCGCTCTATCTCGTTCAGCGCGGCGGTTTTTTCATTCCCGCTCAATGTCTTCTTTCGTTGCCGAGCGGGGGTATGGTCAATGCACCCGCCGACCTGTCGGAGCTGTTTTCGCCCCGTCAGCTCGCGGTCATCAAGGCCATGCGCAAGGGCATGTCCAACAAGGTCATCGCCTATGAACTGACCATGTGCGAAAGCACGGTGAAGGTTCATGTGCGCAACATCATGAAGAAGTTGAAGGCAAAGAACCGGACCGAGGTTGCGTTCGTCACGCAGCAGATGTTTCCGGACTGACGCATGTTGCCGCCTTGGGTGGGCGGTCTTGAGGTAACGGGGGCAGTTATCAAATTACATCACGAAGTTGTGATCGACCGTAGCGGCTGACCGCCCGGCGGGCCTCCTGAAATGGATCGCGCCCGTGCCGGACACACGCCGCCGGCGACGGATGGCCGGCGTTTCGCGGGCTGGATCCGCCGCGCGTCGCACCCGGCCGAGGCCAATCGCCGGCTCCGCCGCGGGTACCCTGACGACACGCCCCGAAGAGGGAGCGCTGCGAGCTGTTCGGACGAAAGCAACGCAGCCGATGCCTCGGGCCTTGTGGCAGCAGAATGGGCGTGGCTGCCTCACATACCGACATCTGATTCACTACATGTACCAGCCGTTTACGTTCCGATCGTAGATGGGCGTAGGCGGTTAGTATAATTCTGCACCGTATCGGAATTTCGACATACGAATATTTACGCCTCTCGTCACGCGAAGGGGGTATATTTGCGGGTCGGCGGGCGGTGCTAGAGTTGCCGTGTTCGTAACGTGGTGCTTCGAAGCCGGCCATGCCGCATGCGCGGCGGTGCCGGGGAGAGGGCACCCCGTCCATCGACACCCGGGGTTCCGCCGCGCTCGTCGCGGCGGCTGCCGGCCCGACCTGCATTTCCGGCGAGGCCCTTGCGACGCGCTCGGGCGCCGTCCTCGAAGGGTTCCGCGCCGCCCCTTGCCGGGTGGGCGGTGCCTTATTGGCGGGAGACCGTCGGCCCCCGCATCGGAACCGGCCCCGCGCCGCTGGGGCCGCCCCGTCCCGCGCTCCCCCGGAGCCGCACCCGGGCCTCTCCGGCCCGACCATTCTTGCCGTTCGGAAGGCTGCCCGTTCCAGGGCGGGCCGCTCAGAGGGAATGTCATCTTGACCGCCGACATACGTGCGCTCACCGGCGTTGCCATCGAGGAAGAGGTCGCGGCTCCCCAGGCCGATGCGCGGCGCGCGGACCAGCGCGGCGTCGGCCATGCCGTGGTGCACGGCATGCTCTGGTTCTTCAGCCAGAACGCCGCCTCGCGCGTCGTCCAGGCCGGTTCGCAATTCGTGCTCGCCTGGCTGCTGGTGCCGGCCGATTTCGGGCTCATCAGCCTGGCGCTGACGGTGTCGGGCATCGTCAGCTCGGCCTTCCAGCTCGGCCTCGACGACGTGGTGCTCCAGCGCCGGCACCGTATGCCGATCTGGTTCGGCACGCTGTTCTGGCTCAGCGTCGGCCCGGCGATGCTCTGCCTGGTGGTGCTCGTGTGCGCCGCGCCGGTGGCGGCCCGCGTCTATGGTCATCCGCAGCTCGCGGGCCTCTTGATGGTGGTGGCGCTCGGCGTGCCGCTGCGTTCCTTCAGCGTGATCCCGGTCACCGTCATCCGCGCCCGGCTGGACTTCCGGCTGCTGTCCGTGCTCGGCTTCGCCGAGGTGGTCGTCGTCAACCTGGCGACCATCGCCCTCGCGGCGGCCGATTTCGGCGCCTACAGCTTCGCCCTTCCGATCCCGCTCGGGGCGGCCGTCTTCAGCGCCGCCGCCTGGGCGATCACGCGCACCGCCATGCCGCGGCGACGGGCGCACTTCCACTGGACGGCGCTGCTGCCGAAATCGCTGGCGGTTTCCGGCACGCGCCTGATCACCTCGCTCATCGGCCAGGGCGATGCCATGGTGCTGGGCCTCGTCGCCAGCGACGTGCGCGTGGGCCTCTATTTCTTCGCCTACCGCATCGCCGCGCAGCCGGTGCGGCTGATGGGAAGCAGCGTCGGCAGCGTCCTGTTCCCCGCGCTTATCCATCTGAGCAGGGAGCCTCTACGCCAGCGCGACGCCGCGATGGTTGCCTCGCAGGTGCTGGCGATCGTGGTGATGCCGATCTGCTTCCTCCAGGCGGCGCTGGCGCAGCCCTTCATCGGCCTCGTCTTCCACGACGACTGGGCCGGCGCGGCCATCTACATCCAGATCCTCAGCGTCGGCCTCGCCTTCGACGCGGTGTCGTGGGTCATCGGCCCGCTGCTGCCGGCAAACGGCCGGTTCCGAAGCCTCATACGTTACGCCATGCTGAATGCGTGCGTGTTCCTCCTCCTCATCACCATCGGCGCCACGTTCAGTGCCGATTACGGGGTCGCGCTCGGCGTGGCGGTCTACTTCACGCTGTTCACGCCCTGCGTCTGCTACACGGTGCTGAACCGGGTCGCCCCGGTCTCGATCCGGCAATACGCCGCCATCTACCTCGTGCCGGCGGTGCCGGCGGCGATCGGTGCCTTCGGCAGCGCCTATCTGCTGGCGCCGCTCGGGGCTCCCGTGCAGCTCGTCCTCGCGCCGGTCCTGGCGCTCTCCTTCTACGCAGCGTGCATATGGCACCTCGCCCCCGGGCCGGTGGGCTACATGCTGACCCGCCTTCGGGCGCTGCGAAGCCGCTCCAACTGAGGCCGGGCGTCATGCGCGTGCCGACGGTCACGGGATCGGGGGAACCGTCGGGTGGGGCGTTGCACGTTCGCGTTGCATACCGGCAGTGCCCGCCCGTCGGCGACCTGCTGCCAACGGCCACAACAGAAGGACCGCGGTTCTGAGATCCGCCCTGGGGGATACCTGATGAGCACGCCCGAACCCATGCGGCCGGCGACGTCTCCTCCTTCACCCTCGCGGAAGCTCAGGATTCTCTACATCCAGCCGGGCACGACGCTGTTCGCCGGCATCGAGCGGGTGGTGGACAGCATCTGCACCGAGCTCGTCGTCCAGTACGGCTCGGAATTCGACATCGACGTCCTCTACACGTCGCAGCACGAGAACTTTCCCGCCGAGACGAGGAAGTACAACCGCATATTGCGGCTGGCTCCGACGCCGCTGGCGCGCTTCCACACCTATCGCGAGCTCATAAAGGCCAACCGCTACGACCTCGTCGTCGTGCCGCAGGTCGAGCCGCTGGTGTTCTGCTGGCTGTCCTGCCTCGGGCTGAAGACGCGCTTCGCCCTGCACCTGCACGGCAATCCGGCCCATGAGCGGACCCATTTCAAGGCGCGCATCATGTTCCTGATCGCGGAGACGGTGGTGCTCCGCCGCATCCCCTACATATTCGGCACCTCGCCGAAGCAGCTCAGCGCCTTCGTCAAACGCTACAAGACCCGGTCGCGGACGGTCTGGCTGCCCAACCCGGTGCGGGCCTTTGCGGTGCGCGGGCGCGGCGACAACGACAATGCGCGGCCGATCACCTTCGTCAATGTCGGCCGGTTCGCCTACCAGAAGGGCCAGGACATCCTTCTCGATGCCTTCGCCCGGCTTCGCGCGCAGCGCCCGGACGTGCGCCTCAAGCTGGTCGGGCATGGCCGCGACGAGCCGGCGCTGCGGGCGCAGATCGAGCGGCTGGGGCTGCATGACGCGGTCGACGTCGAATATCACCCGACCGACCCGCACGCCGCCTTCGAGGCCAGCGACATCTATGTCTCGACGTCGCGCTGGGAGGGATGGTCGCTCGTCATATGCGAGGCGCTGCGGTTCGGACTGCCGGTGGTGGCGATCGACTGCGACTTCGGGCCGAGCGACATCCTGACCGACAGGCGGTTGGGCGAGCTGGTGCCGCTCGGCGACGAGGCGGCGCTGGTGGAGGCCATGCGCTACTACCACGACAATCTCGGCTATGAGCGCGGCTTCTCCGGCTATCGCAAGGACTATGTCGACCAGTTCAGCCTGGAGAACGTGGTCCATCGCCATGCCGAGGCCCTGCGCGCGGCGGCGAAGTCCGAATAGGCGGACGCCGCTCCGTCGGGCTACCCGCCGGTCCGGCCGGCGTCAGATCCGGTTGCGCTCGCCGAGCCGCATCTCCCAGGAGAGCGCGTGCGCGACGATCAGGTCCAGGTCGGCGAGCTTGGGCGACCAGCCGAGGTCGCGCTTGATGCAGTGCGCACCGGCGACGATCGCCGCCGGGTCGCCGGCCCGGCGCTGGGCGACGCGGACGGGGAAGTCCACCCCCGAGACCCGCTTCACCGTGTCGACCACCTCGCGCACCGAATAGCCCCAGCCATAGCCGCAATTGAGCACGCGGCTCGCCCCGCCGGCGCGCAGATAGCGCAGCGCGTCGAGATGGGCGGCGACGAGGTCGGTGACGTGGATGTAGTCGCGCAGGCAGGTGCCGTCGGGCGTGGGGTAGTCGGTGCCGAAGATCTCGATGCCCGCGCGCTTGCCGAGCGCCGCCTCGGCCGCGACCTTGATGAGGTGCGTGGCCCGGCGGGTCGACTGGCCGGCGCGGCCGGCCGGGTCCGCCCCCGCGACGTTGAAATAGCGCAGCGCGACGTATCTCAGCGAATGCGCGACGGCGGCGTCGAACAGCATCCATTCGGTCATCAGCTTCGAGCGCCCATAGGGCGAGATCGGCGCCAGCGCCGCCTCTTCCGACACCGGGTCGCTCCCGACCATGCCGTAGACGGCGGCGGTGGAGGAGAAGATGAAGTTGCTCACCCCCAAAGCGATCAGCGTCTCGAGAAAGCTGCGCGACTTGGCGGTGTTGGCGAGGTAGTAGCCCAGCGGATCGGCCACCGATTCCGGCACCACGATCCGTGCCGCGAAGTGCACCACGGCGTCGACCTCGTGCTCCCTGACGACGCGCCGCACCAGGGCGGCATCGGCGACGTCGCCGCGCACGAAGCTCGCCTCGGGGTGGACCAGCCAGTCGAAGCCGGTGGACAGGTCGTCCAGCACGATGACGTCGAAACCGGCGTCGATGAGCGCCAGAACCATGTGGCTGCCGATATAGCCTGCCCCCCCCGACACCAGCACCGACATGAAAGAGCACTCCGCCAAACCGAGCTGAGGGGGCAGCGCCGCGATGCGCATGATGGCGGCGCGATGGACGAGCGGAGGGGAGGGCGGGACAGCATCCCGTCCAGAAAATCCTCCATTTGCGACACATCGTCTTGGCCGTCGTCGGAGCGCGTAAATAATAATACGTGATTAGAGCGCCGGACCGCGTCGAATGCCTAGTCTAAACAAATGATAAGGCGAAGTTATCTGGATTAATCATCCGTCAATATTGAGTAGGCGGGAGAACGTTCGGCGTATTGCCTGTTGCGCAGATGGCTTATGTCGGGGGAGGTGCGGGCCTCGCGCCGTGCAGTGGTGCGGACGGCGGAAGACGTAGGAGACCGCGCGCCGGGTTATCTCCTGGCGGAGACCAGGACGGGGCGGGTATGGGGCGCACGATGCCGGTTCGACGCGCGCTGCCGGCCGTGCGATGCCGGCGCGTGCCGAGCGCCACGCGCCGGCAAAAACCGGGCGATGGGATCTGTTGTCAGGGGGAAGGATTTTCGGGAAACGGGAGGGCGCACCGGCCGCGGAAATCCGCGGCGCGTCGCTCGCGCCTCAGGCGGGGCAGCTCAGGCTCGGCCGGCTACGTAACAGGGGGGCGTATCGGCCAGCCCACCGCTCCAGAACTCGCCGGCGATGCAGGTGATGATGTGGATCGGCAGGCACCACAGGCCCATCTCGTCTTCCCAGACGACGCTGTCCTCACGCAGATGCAGTCTGTCCGTGGGGACTACGAACTCCATGCCGTCGTGACACATGATCCGCAGCGAAGTCGGACTGCCGACATGCGCTTCGTAGCCCCGGCCCGGTGGGGGGATATACGGAATTCGCCCGAACATCCTGCACTCGCTCATGTCTAGCCGGCACCAAAATCAACTGGCGCGAGCTTCGTCGATTTCAATGCAGAACACAGAAAAAAGCCTAAGTACGGATAACAAATGAGATGCAGCACTATTGGCAATCCTGAGCCGGCGTCAATGCTGATCTCACGTCGCTGCGGCTTGACCGTGTAGGCGACGTTCCGGGCGGATGGCGGCGAGCCAATCATTCCGGCCCTCTTCATCGATGGGACCTTCATGGAAGGGCCCGTGCGCAACCGGCGCGCCGCTGCCGCGCGCGGGGCCTGGACCCAAGCGTGGCAACGGTTTGCGGGCGACAGATTCTCGGCAAGGGGCACGTGACTCAGTTGGCGGCGCTGATCGCGCTCGAGGCGGAGGGCGCGTCGGGGCCGACGGCGGCCTCGCCCGGAATCATCTGTGGAAGACCTTGCGGGCGCGGCTCGGCGAGCTCGGGCAGAGAGGCGATCACCGTGTCGCCGGGCAGGACGGCGTCGGTGTCCTTCACCACCACCGGGTCGGTGCCGGGCTGCCCGGCGCGCATGATCATGAAGACGGGCGTCGCGCGCCCGCGCGCCAGCGAGAGCGGCGATATCTGCCGCAGCAGGCCCTGCGCCACATTGCCCCGGTTCGCCAGTTCCTGCAGCTCCTGCTCGGTCTGGCGGATGTCGAGGGCGATATCGCCCTCGCGCTTGTTCTTCAGCTCCAGCAGGCTGAGGTCGGCCTTGCTGATCTCCTGCCGGGCCCGCAGCATGCCGGCCTCGAGGCGCAGCCGGTCGCCCTGGATCTCGGCCTTGGTCCGCTCCAGCGCATATTGGCGCGGCGCGGCGGCCAGCCCCTTGGCGACCAGCGAGGAAACCCCGTCGAGCTCCTTGTTCAGGAGGTCGGTCTGGGTCATCTCCGCGCCCATCTGCGCCTCGAGCGAGGAGACCTCCTTCTCGAGATAGTCCTTGAGGTCGTTCAGCGCTTCGGTCTGGGTGCGGTAGGCTTCCGCCCGCGTCTTGAAGATCAGCATCTCCTGCTGCATCAGCGCGGCGATCGCCGGCGCCGTCTGGCGGGTCAGCAGGGTGGCGGGGAAGGCGATCGAGCCGCTGCCCGCCGCTTCCGATTCCAGCCGCGCCTTGCGCGCGATCAGGGCATCCCGCCGCAGGGAGATCTGCCCCATTTCACCCTGCACCGTCACCATGTCGCGCGCCTGGCTGGGCGTGCGCAGCAGGCCCTCGGCCAGCGACACGGCCTGGATGACGATCATGCCGGGGCGGAAGGGAAACGCGCCGGGCTTCATCACGTCGCCGACCACATAGATCGGCCGGTACTGCGCGACCTCGACGCTGGTGTCGGGCGGGGCGATCAGGTTCATGCGCCGCTGCAGCCGGCCGGCGATGTCCTGCGCCACCGCCGTCGGCGTCTTGTCGAGCGCCGGCACCACGCCGACCAGCGGCAGGCTGACCGTGCCGTCGGCCGAGACCGTGAACTCGTCGTTCAGCCCCTCCCACTGCACGACCCGGTCCTGCGAGCGACGCCATTCGAACACCCGGATGCGCAGCTTGTCCTGCGGGCCCAGCAGATAGGAGTCCGAGGCGTGCGAGGCGCTCGCGAATGTCAGGACCGGAAGCGTCATCGCCGCGATCAGGAGGAGGGTCTTTCGGTGCATGGCCGTCATGGTCCGATGCTCACAGCTTGAGGATGTGTTCAGTGTCGGCACGCCGCGTGAGGAGGTGGATGAAGCCGATCAAATTGCCCTTCAGCCGGCCGCGGCGGTCGATATAGGGTTCCGGCCGCAGGCTCTTCACCAGGTTCGCCGCGAGGTTGCGGCAGATCAGGCGCAGCCCGTACCAGCGCTTCATCGTGCCCTTGCCGATCAGGTAGACCGGGTTGACGATCTGCGAGTAGCCGAGGCGCACCCCGCTCACCCGCCCGCCCTTGGTGCCGAGATGCACCCCGAGTAGATTCTCGAGGAACACAATCTGCCCGTGCGCGCGAAGCTGGCTGGTGAAGTCCGTGTCCTCCTGCCAGCCATAGAGCGGCAGCCGCTCGTCGAAGCGTCGCTCGCCGATGATGCGGGCGCGGATCGACATGTTGCAGCCATAGGCGCTCTCCCGGTCCTCGACGCGCGGCGGCGAGGCGAGGGAGACGCGCGGGTTCGCGAGCAGGGCCAGCGCCTCGTCGTAGCCGACACCCGGCCCGCAGGCGCCGTCCGCCAGCACGTTGCCGGTGGTCACGGCGTAATCCGGGTTCTCCTCGAAGGCCTGCGCCAGCCGCTCCAGATAGCTGCCGGCCGGCACGAAGTCGTCATCGAAGAACACGATGATGTCGGTCTGCGGGTCGCGCACCGACAGGCCACGATTGCGCTGGGCGCACAGGCCCGGCTCGCCATAGATGCACGACACCTTGAAGGCGAGATCGCTGATGTCGCCGATGTCGCGCGGCGAGGTGGCCGAGACGATCACATGGTCGGGCAGCCGGGTCTGGCGCTCGAGAAGCGACAGCAGCCGCGCAACCACGGCGGGGCGCCCGCTCGTCGGGACGATGATCGTAATGTTCATGAAAACTCCGCGCAATCAGCGTAGATGAAACGATGCGCTTAAGTATATCGGTAAGCGTGTCCGGGCCGAGTACCAATTTAATCGATGCCGCCGTGGTCGAGAGTGTGTTTTCTACACCCAAATGAGTAGCGTACGGCGCGGCCGTTGCAGCATTGGTTTGCGGCGCCTTCGCCGAATTGGTGCCTTGGTGCGCCCCGCGAACCATCGGAGACTACGTCGGTCGGGCTGTGCGGTGCCCGGGGCGGGGAGCCGGCAATGTATCAGTTTGCAGATGCGCCGGTGGAGCGCGCGCGTGTCGAGGGCATGCGGGCCGAGCCCCTGGCGTCCGATATCGGTGGCTTCGGCGGCTCGCTCGCGCTGGTCCATGACTGGTGCCCCTCCTTCCGCGGCGGCGAGCGCGTGCTGGCGGAGCTGAGGAAGGTATTCGGCGCCGGCGACATCTTCACCCTGTTCCAGTTTCTCGAGCCCGAGGTGCTCGAGACCCATTTCGGCGGGGCGAAGTTCCATACCAGCGCCATCAATGACTGGCCCGGCATGCGGCGTTTCTATCGCCATCTCTTTCCGCTGTGCCCGTTCCTGATCGAACAGTTCGACGTCACCGGCTTCGATGCGGTCATCAGCTCGTCCGCGGCGTTCGCGCGCGGTGTGATCACGCGGCCGGACCAGCCGCATCTGTGCTACGTCCACAGCCCGATGCGCTACGCCTGGGACGAGCAGTTCTCCTATGCCGAGCAGATGCGCATGGGCCGGCTCGGCCGCCTGCTCTTCAGCGTCGTGCTGCACCACATGCGCATGTGGGACACCCGCACCGCCCACGCGCCGGACGTGATGGTGGCGAACTCCAACTTCGTGCGCGCGCGCATCCGGCGCATCTACGGGCGCGACGCGCAGGTGGTGTTCCCCCCGGTCGAGGTCGCCCCCGAGGCGTTCAGCGCCGAGAAGGACGACTACTACGTCACCGCCTCGTTCCTCGCGCCCTACAAGCGCACCGACCTCGTCATCCGGGCGTTCAACGCCATGCCCTCCCGTCGGCTGCTGGTGGTTGGCGAGGGCCAGCAGTCGCGGGCACTGCGCTCGATCGCCGGGCCCAACATCACCTTCACCGGCTTCCTGCCGCGTGCCGACTATCTGCGCACGGTTGCCCGCGCTCAGGCGCTGGTGTTCGCCGGCTGCGAGGATTTCGGCATCGCGCTCGCCGAGGCGCAGGCGCTCGGCACGCCGCTGATCGCCTTCGCCCGCGGCGGGGCGCGCGACATCGTCGCGCCGCCCGGAGCGGGGCACGAGCCGACCGGCCTGCTGTTCGAGCGGCAGGAGGAGGCGACGCTGGTCGACGCCATCGCCGCCTTCGAGGCCGACCGCAGCCGCTTCTCCGCCGATGCCTGCCGCGAGCGCGCCGGCCGCTTCTCGACCGAGCGCTTCCACCGCGGCATCCGCCGGGCCTTCGACAGGGCGATCGATATCCACCGGCCCGCCGACCGGCGGCGCAGGGACCGATCGCCGGCGCAAGCGCTGCCGGCCGCGACGACGTCCGAACGAACCTGACCGTCCTCGCGGGAGGCGGCGCGCGCCGGAGTGTGCCATGAGCGCAGGACCGCAGCTCGCGGTGATCATCGCCTGCCATAATTACGAGCGGTTCGTCGAGCGGGCGATCCGCAGCGTCCTCGACCAGGCCCACCCCTTATGCGAGCTGGTGGTGGTCGACGACGGGTCGACCGACCGCTCCTGGGAGGTGATCGGCCGCACCGGAGCCACCGCGTGGCGGATCGCCAACAGCGGCCAGCTCGGCGCCTGCCGCTACGGGCTGGAGCGGACCAGCGCGCCGTTCGTCCTGTTCCTCGACGCCGATGACGAGTTGAAGCCCGGCTCGCTCGAAAGGATCATCGGCATGCTCGATCCCGGCGTCGCCAAGCTGCAGTTCTCGCTGACGCGGATCGACGGGGACGGCCGCGAGCTCGACTGCGGCCCGGCCATCTTCGACACCTTCCGCGGCCGCGAGGCGACGGTCCGGCAGGTGCTGCGCAGCGGCGTCTACAAGACGCCGTCGACCTCGGGAAACGTGTTCCGCCGCGACCTGTGCGAGGTGCTGCGCGACGTCGACTACGAGCCCTCGATCGACGGCGTCATCCTGTTCGCGGCGCCTTTCTTCGGCGACGTGGTGAGCACCTCGGAGGAGCTCGGGCGCTACCGGATCCACGACGCCAACGATTCAGCCCTGCATCTGCCGCCCGAGCCGCGCATCATCGAGCGCGAGATTGCCCGCTTCCTGACGCGCATGCGGCACCTGCGCGAGATCGTGCGGGCCCGTGCGCCGGGCCGCGAGCTTGCCGATCCTCGCAAGACCTTCTTCTTCCGCGAGCGCTCCTTCTATCTCGATGTCGCTTCAGGGTGCCGCCCACCCGTCGCCTCGCTGCCGGGGCTGCTGGTCAAGCTGCTGGGCGAGCAGCATTCGCTCAAGCACAAGGCCGGACTCGCGGCGTTCTTCCTGCTCGCCGGGCTGTCCTCGCCCGAGCGGGCCAAGGTGCTGCTCGCCTATCGCGGGCAGAGCCTGCACAGGCGTTCGGCGCTCGGCTTCGCCCGGGTGATCCTGGCGGGCCGGCCGCCGGCCGCGGATCGATAGCCGGATCGGTGCTGCCGGCGTTACGCCCGCTGAAGGATGTAGGCCGGGGCTCGTCTTCCGGGACCAAAGGAAGATCGCCGCCGGCGGGAGCTAAGCCGAAAGGGGAGGACCGCGTAAGCCCTATTAGCCGGACCACCTAAATATATTTGGCCCTAACGTTTCCACGTAGCCGGTGACGCTGGCGGGTGGACATGGGTCCCCCGCGGATGGCCGGCGACCTCCAGGCGCATTCCCTCTCTCCGCTCGGATCAGGGACGTTCGGACATGGCCTCCGTTCCGCTCGTTGCCATAGCGACACCGGTCTACAACGGTGCCAGGTTTCTCGACGAGACCATGGCGTGCGTGCAGGCGCAGACCTATCCGCGGCTGGTGCATTGCGTGCTCGACAATGCCAGCACCGATGCCACCCCGCAGATCATCGAGAAATACCGGAACGGCCCGGTGCCGCTGATCGTGGCGCGCAATGCCGAGACGCTGCCCCAGCTCGAGAACTGGAACGCCGCGCTCGCCATGGTCCCGCGGGGGGCGAGCTATTTCCGTATCCTTCCCGCCGACGACCTGATGGTGCCGGACTGCATCGGCAAGATGGTCGCGCTCGGCGAGCAATACCCGCAGGCCAGCGTCATCGGCTGCCGCGGCTGGAACAACGACGCGCTGTTCGGCGGCGACATGCCGACCGACCGGAGCCTCTTCAGCGGCCGGGCGATCGCGCGCCACAAGCTGCGCAAGGAGATCCACGGGCCGCCCTACCAGCATTGCCTCTACCGCAAGCCGAGGGGCCCGATGACGCGGCACTTCTACGATATCGAGCACTACGGCACGCCGCTGCTCGACGTCGACCTCGACGCGGCGATCCGGGCGCTGTCGCGCGGCGACTATGCCTGCGTGCACGAGCCGCTGGTGGTGTCGCGCATGCACGACGGGTCGATCACTTCGACCTACAAGGAAGGAAACTTCGTCGACTTCTGGTCGATCCTGCAGATCATCGATCGCTGGGGCCCGACCGTCTTCGAAACCCGCGCGGAGTATCTCGCCTGCCGGCGCCGTCACCTGCGGTATTACTATCGCTGGCTGCTCTACTGGCGCGTCACCGGCCGGCACGAGATGCGCGCCCGCCATCTGGCCTGGCTGCGCAAGGCCTCCGCCCTGCCGACCGCCGGCGCCTATCTCCACGCGGTGCTGGAATGGCCGTTCCTGCGCGCGGCCTGGCAGGCGCGCCGGACCGCCGTGCGGCTGGGCCTGAAGTCGCCGGTCTTCCCCATCATCGAGCCGGCCGGCGTGCCGGCCTAGGCGTCCCGTGCGGCACCGGCCGCGATCGGGTCATTCGAGCTGTGGGATGCTCGACCTGGGAACATGGAAGCAGTGTACGCGTCGCTGCCTGTCCCGGTCGGGCATCCCCAACCAACCTGGAGCCGCTTCATGAAAGTGCTTGTCACGGGGGATACCGGCTACATCGGCTCCGTCATGGTCCCGATGCTGGTGGAGGAGGGGTTCGACGTCGTCGGCGTCGATGCGGACCTGTTCGAGGACTGCATCTTCATGCCGCCGCAGCGGCCGGCGCGGCACATGCGCGCCCATGTCGGCGACCTGACGCAGCGCGACCTCGAGGGTTTCGACGCGGTGTTCCATCTCGCCGCGCTCTCCAACGACCCGCTGGGCGACCTCAACCCGAATCTGACCTACGAGCTGAACCACGCCGCGACCGTGCATCTGGCCATGGTGGCCAAGCAGGCGGGCGTCGGGCGCTTCCTGTTCTCCTCGTCCTGCAGCCTCTACGGCGCCTCGGGCGACGGCGCGGTGACCGAGGAGGCGCCGTTCGCCCCGATCACCCCCTATGCACGCTCCAAGGCAATGGTGGAGTGGAGCCTGTCGGCGATGGCGGACCGGGACTTCAGCCCCGTCTTCCTGCGCAACGCCACCGCCTACGGCCTGTCGCCGCGCCTGCGCTTCGACCTCGTGCTCAACAATCTCACCGCCTGGGCGGTCGCCAAGGGGCGGGTGCTGATCAAGAGCGACGGCACGCCCTGGCGCCCGATCGTCCATATCGAGGACATCACCCGCGCCTTCATCGCCGCCGCCCGCGCGCCGCGCGAGCGGGTGCACAACGAGGCGTTCAACATCGGGCGCGACGAGGAGAACTACCAGATCCGCGACATCGCCGACATGGTCGAGCAGGTCGTGCCCGACTGCGTGATCGAGTACGCGCCCGGCGGCGAGCCGGACAAGCGCTCCTACAGCGTGAGCTTCGCCAAGGTGCGCCGACAGCTCCCCGAGTTCCAGCCGCAATGGACCGCCCGGCGGGGCGTCGAGCAGCTCTACGAGGCCTACCGGCAGGTGGGCGTGAGCGTCGAGGACTTCGAGGGTCCGCGCTTCCGGCGCATCGACACGCTCAAGCGGCTGATCGCCGAGGGCCGGCTCGACGCCTCGCTGCGCTGGACCAGCCCCGCCCGCGAGCGCGGCCCGGTCGAGGTCGCCGCGGCGGGCTGAACCGGGAGCCGATCCGCCGGACCGGCGTCAATCTTCAACGAGCGAGGCTGACATGATCTTCAAGGAAACGAATCTCGCCGGCGCGTTCATCATCGATCTGGAACGGCGCGAGGACGAGCGCGGCTTCTTCGCCCGCACCTTCTGCCAGAAGGAGTTCGCCGCGCACGGGCTGAAGCCGGCCATCGCCCAGACCAACGTGGCGTTCAACCGGCACCGCGGCACGCTGCGCGGCATGCACTTCCAGTATCCGCCCGCCGCCGAGACCAAGCTGGTGCGCTGCACGCGCGGGGCGATCCTCGACATCATCGTCGACCTGCGGCCCGAGAGCCGGACCTATCTCCAGCACACCGCCGTCGAGCTCACCGCGGACAACCACCGGGCGCTGTTCGTGCCCGAGCGCTTCGCCCACGGCTACCAGGTGCTCGAGGACTGCACCGAGACCAGCTACCAGGTCGGCGAGTTCTACATGCCGGCCGCCGAGGGCGGGCTGCGCTATGACGACCCGCGCCTCGGCCTCTCCTGGCCGCTTCCCGTCACCGAGATGTCGGCCAAGGACCGGGTGTGGCCGCTGCTCGAGGAAGCGGAGCGCGAGGTGCGCCTGCGCATGCAGTTCGGCATGATCGGGACGGTCCAGGGAGCGTTGCTGTGATCATCGTCGACAACGCCCTGAGGGCGCGCGAGGCCGCCGGGCGGCCGATCCGCGTCGGCATGGTGGGCGCCGGCTTCATGGGGCAGGGGCTCACCAACCAGATCGTCAACAGCGTGCCGGGCATGCGGATGTCGGCGATCTACAACCGCAACCCCGAGCGGGCCGTGCAGGTCTACCACTATGCGCGCCTCGGCGACGTGGTCCGCGCCGGCACCGTCGCCGCGCTCGACGAGGCCATCCGGGCGGGGCGCCCGGTGGTCGCCGACGACCCGTCGCTGATCTGCCGCTCGACGCTGATCGACGTCATCGTCGACGTCACCGGGTCGGTCGAGTTCGGCGCCAACGTGTTCATGGACGCCTTCCAGCACGGCAAGCACGTGGTGATGATGAACGCCGAGGTGGACGCGACCATCGGCCCGATCCTGCAGGTCTATGCCCGCCGGCACGGCGTTATCCTCTCCGCCTGCGACGGCGACGAGCCCGGGCTGCAGATGAACCTCTTCCGCTGGGTGAGGGGGCTCGGACTGACGCCGCGCGTCATCGGCAACGTCAAGGGCCTCCAGGACCCCTATCGCACCCCCACGACCCAGCGCGCCTGGGCCGAGCGGTGGGAGCAGAACGCGGCCATGGTCACCTCCTTCGCCGACGGCTCGAAGATCAGCTTCGAGCAGACGATCGTGGCCAACGCGACCGGGTTCAAGGTCCGCAGCCGGGGCATGAGCCGAGGCGTGGCCTATAACGGCTCGATCATGGACATCCACCAGCTCTACGACCTCGACGAGCTGCGCGATCTCGGCGGCATCGTCGACTACACGGTGGGCCCGTCCGGCGTGAAGGCCTTCATCCTGGCCGAGCACCCCGATCCCAAGCAGCGGCACTACCTCAACCTCTACAAGCTGGGCGAGGGGCCGCTCTACCCGTTCTGGGTGCCCTATCATCTCGTGCATTTCGAGACGCCGAACGCCATCGCGCGGGTCGCGCTGTTCGGCGACAACCTCGCCCCGCCGATGGACGGCCCGGTGGTCGAGGTGTGCGCCGTCGCCAAGCGCGATCTCGAGGCCGGCGAGGTGCTCGACGAGTACGGCATGTACATGACCTATGGCGAGGCCGCCAACGCCGACGAGATGAGCCGGGGGCGCTACCTGCCCGAGGGGCTGGTGCAGGGCTGCCGGCTGCTGCGTGCGGTGCCGAAGGACGCCGTCCTCACCTATGACGACGTCGCGCTTTCTCCCGGGCGCCTCGCCGACCGGCTGCGCGCCGAGCAGTATGAGCGCTTCCGCGGCGAGACCTGGCTCAGCGAGCACCTCGCCGCCAGCCCGGCGGCCCTCACCCCCGCCTGAGCGGCGCCTGCCTCGGCACCCGTCTCCGCCTGCGGGCGGGGCGGGCGCGCGGCCGGATCGCCCGGCGTTTCCCTCCGATGGGGAAGTTGGCGACGTATTCGATGTAATCGTATCATTCCAATTTGGTAGTCTTTGTAAATAAAGCCGAGCTGGACATTCGGAACGCCAAGTTCATAGTTAATATAGAATATTTAACTTTTGGATTCGCGCCATGAAAGTTGTTCTTTTCTGTGGTGGCCTTGGAACCCGTATCCGCGAATACTCGGAGGCGGTGCCAAAGCCGATGATCCCGCTCGGCGGGCAGCCCATTCTCTGGCATGTGATGGACTATTACAGCCGGTTCGGGCACCGAGACTTCGTGCTCTGCCTCGGCTACAAGGCCAATGTGGTCAAGGAGTTCTTCCTCAACCACCGGCCCGAGATCTACAGCGACGTCGTGGTGTCGAATGGCGGCGCGACGGTCGACATCCTCGGCGACAAGCCGGTCGACTGGCGCATGGCGCTGGTGGACACCGGCGTGTGGCGCAACATCGGCTCGCGCCTGTGGGCGGTGCGCCATCTGGTCGAGGGCGAGGAGATGTTCCTCGCCAACTATTCCGACGGCCTGTCGGACGCGCCGCTCGACGACATGATCGAGACTTTCGCGCGCAGCGGCAAGGTGGCGTGCTTCCTCGCCATCCACCCCATGCTGACCTTCCATCTGGCGCAGATCGACGCGGCGGGGCGGGTCCAGGGCATGCAGGCCTCCGACGCCGCCGACATGTGGATCAACGGCGGATACTTCATCTTCCGCAAGGAGATCTTCGACTACATGCGCGACGGGGAGGAACTGGTGGTCGAGCCGTTCGCGCGGCTGATCGAGGCCGACCAACTGCTCGCCTACAAGTACGAAGGCTTCTGGCGGGCGATGGACACGCTCAGGGACCGCCAGAGCCTGGAGGACATGATCGAGAAGGGCCAGATGCCCTGGCGCAAATGCGGGCCGGTCCCGCAGGTCCTCGCGTCGAGGGCCTGAGCCTATGCACCCTCTCGCCCTCGCGCGCCCCGGCAAGGGGCTCAGAATCCTGTGCCTTGGTGCGCATTCGGACGACATGGAGATCGGCGCCGGGGGGACGATCCTGAACTGGATCGCCGCCGGTGCCGTGCTCGAGGTGCACTGGTGCGTGGCCAGCGCCGCCGGGCCGCGCGAGAGCGAGGCGCGCGCGAGCGCGGCGGACTTCCTGAAGGGCGTCGCCACGGTCGAGGTCCACATAGGCGGGTTCCGCGACGGCTATCTGCCCGCCGAGCGCGCGGCGGTGAAGGACTGGGTGGAAGGGTTCAAGCGCCGGCTCGACCCGGACGTGGTGCTGACCCACCGGCGCGACGACGCTCATCAGGACCATCGCCTGCTGTGCGAGCTCGCCTGGAACGCGTTCCGCGATCACCTGGTGCTGGAGGTCGAGATCCCGAAATGGGACGGCGACCTCGGCCAGCCGAACCTCTACGTGCCGCTGCCGGACGAGATCCTGCTGCGCAAGGTCGAGCTGCTGCAGCGCCATTTCGGCACACAGCGCTCCAAGGCGTGGTTCGACGCCGAGACATTCATGGCGCTGGCGCGCCTGCGCGGCGTGGAATGCCGCGCCCGCTACGCCGAAGGTTTCTTTGCCCGCAAATTGCTGCTGACGGATTGAGGAGGTGTGATGGCCCGCATCGGTGAAGGCCCCGTGGCCGGCGACGGCACCCCGACGGAAGCGGGCCTGGCGAGGACGGCCGGCCCGCTGGCGCCGGCGCCCGAGCGCGCGCCCGGCCGCTCTCCCGGCGAGGCCCGTTCGCACCCGATCGCCATCCGCTCCTGCGCCGGCGACTGGGTCGAGGTGCGCAGCAAGGAGGAGATCCTCGCCACGCTCGACGAGAACGGCCGGCTCGACGGCATGCCCTTCATGCCCGAGATGTTCGACTATTGCGGCAAGCGCATCCGCGTCGCCAAGCGCGGCCACAAGAGTTGCGACACCATCCACCCGCTGAGCAGCCGCACGCTGAAGGACGGCGTGCTGCTGGAAGGGGTGCGGTGCAACGGCGCCGGCCATGGCGGCTGCCAGGCGCTGTGCAGCGTGTTCTGGAAGGAGGCGTGGCTGCGGCGGGTCGACGCCGACGGCGCCGAGCTGGCGCCGGCCTCCGCCCCGGTTCCGTCCCCCGCTTCGATCGGACGGTGCACGCAGGAGGATGTCGAGAGGGCCGCGCGCAACGGCGTCTCGGCCTCGGGCAAGCCGCGCTGGCAGTGCCAGGCGACCGATTTTCCGCTCTACACCAAGCTCATGGGCCGGTGGAATTTCAGCCAGTTCGCCGAGGACCTCGCCTCGCGCAATGTCGGGCTCGGCACCATGGCGATGAGCGCGATCTATTTCGCCTATGAGAATCTGGCGCGGCCGCGCTCGCGCTTCGGGGCGCCGGGGCGCTGGTTCTACAACGTGTTCCAGTCGCTGTGGGGCGGCGTGCCCTATCCGCGGATGTGGGGGCATCTCGACGATTCGACGCATGCGCCGGTCTACCCGCTCGACCTGCAGCCGGGCGAACTCGTGCGCGTGAAGCCCTACGAGCAGATCATGGCGACCCTCGATGCCCGCAATCACCATCGCGGCCTCTATTTCGACGGCGAGATGGTGCCCTATTGCGGCGGCGTCTATCGCGTGCGCGCCCGGGTCGACCACTTCCTCGACGAGAAGACCGGCGTGATGCGGATTATGAAGACGCCCGCCGTCATTCTCGAGAACGTCTGGTGCCGTGGGCGGATCAGCGGCAAGCGCGTCTTCTGCCCGCGCGCCATCTATTGCTGGTGGCGCGAGGCCTGGCTCGAGCGCGCGCCGGAGGCTACGGCCCCCACGGTCGACACCGCGCTCGGCGCGCGGGCCTACCTCCAGGAGGTGCGCGAGGAGCTGGGCTGAGCGGGCCCGCCCGCACGGGGCCACCCTTCCGATCCGGCGCGGGCGGCCGCTACCCCGGACGTACCACGCCTCCCGCGCCGCGACGTACCGCCTTCTGCATTTCTTCGTCCCGGGCCGGCGGCCCGGATCCGGCCGATGCAGCCGACGTGCGGCGGAACATGAGGTCCTTTTAGGTATTCGCGCTACCGCTTCCGGCGATGTTACTGCAACACGGGGTGCGTATTACAATTTGATATTGCCGAGTCACAATTGTCGTGGGGGTGGCGCGGCGCGTTCGCGAGCTTTTTCACTCCTGAGGTCTTGGGTCCGGTCATGAAGCTTACCAGGCAAGATGCGCGTCACGTCGTGGCGAACACTAGCGGCGGCTCGCGGACCGATTGGGGGGATATTGAATTTCCGCCCGATACGGTCACCGTTCCCGAACTGTCGGTCTTCGTCCTCCGGCACTTCCTGATCGTCTTCGTCGCCGTCGCGATCGCCGGCGCCGCCGCCTTTGCCTATGTGAAGACGGCGACGCCGCTTTACACCGCGCGCGCCCAGCTCCTGGTCGACCCGAAATCCTCCCAGCCCACGCGCGAGGAACTGCAGTCGAGCGCGATCGACGCGGCGCAGATCGAAAGCCAGCTCGTTGTGCTGCGCTCCGAACGGATCGCCAAGGCGGTGATCGAGGAACTCGGCCTGCTGGACAACCCGGCCTTCATGAAGCCGCCCGGTCCCGACGTGCCCCGACCCATCGCGCTGCAGCGGGCGCTGGGCGTGTTCAACAGCCGTCTCGACGCGCGCCGCTCGGGCTTCTCCTATGTGATCGATCTCAGCTTCTCCTCGCCGGACCCGAAGCTGGCGGCGCTGGTCGCCAACACCACGGCCGACATCTACATCCGCGACCAGCTCGAATCGCGCACGCTCACCGCCCGCGCCGGCTCCGACTGGCTCGAGAGCCGGGTGGCGAAGCTGCGCGAGCAGATGAACGCGGCCGCGCTCGCCCTTCAGGAGTTCAAGGCCGGCCGCAGCTACGCCGCCTATCGCCCCTCCGACGCGGGCGGCGATCCCGCCCTCGACGGCCCGGTGGCCGGGCTAAGCGGGGCGGAACCGGGTGCAGTGGGGCAGGGGACGGCCGGCCAGTCGGCGGACGACCCCAACACGCTCGAGGAACTGGAGAGCACCGCGCTCGCCTACAAGAAGATCTATGAGAGCGCTCTTCAGGGCTATGCCGAGGTGCTCCAGCGCCAGTCCAACCCGCTGGTCGAGACGCGCCTGCTCACCCCGGCGACGATCCCGCTCGACAAGAGCCACCCGCGCTCGAAGTTGATCCTGGCCTTCGGCTTGCTGCTGGGCGGCGTGGTCGGGGTCGGCGCCGCCGTGCTGAGGGAGAACCTCGACACCAGCATCCGCTCGGTGCGCCACGCCAACCAGAAGCTGGGCCGGCTCTGCCTCGGCGCCCTGCCGCGCATCCATCGCAGCGGGAGCGCCCGCTGGTCGCCGCGCCACTCCTTCGACCGTGGCCTCGGCACCCTTCTCGCCGGGCTCAAGCGACGATACGGCCGGCCCTCGCTCGAATGCTTCACCGCGAACGAGGAACTGGGCGGCGATCCCTTCCTCAATGCCCTCGCCAATGTGAGCACGACCTTGGTCGCCCGCGCGCGGGCCGAGGCGCAGCGCACCCGGGCCATCGGCGTCACCTCGGCGCTCACCGGCGAGGGCAAGACCACCGTCGCCGGCAACCTCGCCTGCCTCCTCGCCGCCTCGGGCGTGCGGGTGCTGGTGATCGATGCCGATCTCCAGCGCTGCGCCATGACGGCGGCGGCCGACGTTTCCGAGCAGCAGCCGGGGCTGCTGCAGATCCTGCTGGAGGACCGGCGGGTCAGCGAATGCGCGACGCCGGTGCCGCGCACCCATATTGAGCTGGTGCCGACGCGCCAGTTCACCTCGGCCATCTCCGAGGCGCTGCTCGGCTCCGGCGCCATGATGCGCTGCCTCGACGAGGCGCTGCTGAGCCACGACCTCGTGGTGGTGGACCTGCCGGCCCTGGAGCAGAGCTCGGGAGCGATCGCCATGGGCCCGCTGCTCGACGGCGTGCTCGTCGTGGTGGAGTGGGGCCGCACGCCGGCCCAGCTCATCACCGAGGCGGTGGACCGGCTCGAATCCACCGGAAGCGCGGTGCTGGGAACGGTGCTGAACAAGGCCGCCTGACGCCGCCGGCCGCCCTCCCGGACACACGGGTAACGGGCGCCGGCGCTTTCCCTGGATGATGCCGGAAGGAGGGCGCGTGCATGGCGTGTGTCCGTCCCTTCCGTAGCCTCGACGCTGACCGGCGCGCGCGACCTTCCGGCGGGTCGGCGCTCCCTCATCCGGCCGGTCGGCACGGCGCCGAAGGGGTAGGCCGAGGTGTTGGGCGTTACGGCTTACAGGTAAAGATCGGCATAGTTTTACTCCAGTAATTACCACTTCTATGCGTTTGGGCCCGAGAGTATCTCCGAAACAAAATCGAGTAGAAAACTGGCAGGGGCGCGATACATGCTGGACGATCAACACTACGCCGGCCTGCCGGCGCGGCCTTTTCCGGGCCCGCACCTGCGCGAGCCGATCCTCGCGGAGCGCGCCCCTGGCCGCGCGGCCAAGCGCCTGCTCGACCTGCTGGTCGCCGTCACGGCCGGGGTGCTGCTGTCGCCGCTCCTCGTCCTGGTGGCGCTGCTGATCAAGGCGTCGACCGACGGGCCGATCATCTTCGGCCACCACCGGGTCGGCTTCGGCGGGCGCGAGTTCCACTGCTACAAGTTCCGCACCATGGTCTGCGACGCCGACCGCGTGCTGAGGGACCATCTTGCCGCCAACCCGGCGGCGGCCGAGGAATGGCAGCGCACCCGCAAACTTGCCAATGACCCGCGCATCACCTTCGTCGGCCGGATGCTGCGCAGCTCCAGCCTCGACGAGCTGCCGCAACTCGTGAACGTCCTGCGCGGCGAGATGAGCTGCGTCGGGCCGCGCCCGATCGTGCGCGAGGAGATCGCCCTCTACGGGCCGATGGCCGAGCACTATCTCAGCGTCCGGCCGGGCATGACCGGGGCGTGGCAGGTCAGCGGTCGGAGCAGCCTGACCTATGCCGAGCGGGTCGCCCTCGACGCCGACTATGTGCGCAACTGGTCGTTCTGGACCGACGTGCTGATCCTGCTGCGGACCATACCCGCGCTGCTGCGCACCCATCAGACCTCGTGACCATGGACGCGCCTCGCCCCGCCCGGCCGTCCCGATCCGGGACCGCCTATCTGGACCGCCGGCGCCACGCCGTGGCGACCAGCAGGCCGGCGAGGTATCCGAGTTGGAGCAGCACCACCGCCGCCAGCGCGTGGAGCAGGGCCGGCCCGAGGGTCTCGCCGGCCCAGAGGTCGATCGCCGCCGCCGCGACCGCCACCGCCACCGTCAGGGCGAGCACGGCCGAGGCCCGCAACCACAGGCCGGTCGCCACGCCCAGAAGGGCGGCTATCACCCACCACGCGCTCACCCCGTCAGGTGACGGCGTCAAAACGGCAGCGATGTGACATGATCCCGTCGCCGACAGGACTTCTTGTCTGCCTCGCCCTGCTGCTGATCGGGCGTGCGATGGGCTCGCCGGTGCTGGTCGGGCTCATGATGTCGCTGGCGTTCGGCTCAACGGCCTTCGCGGTGCTGCCGAGCCTCGGCGGCTCCTCGCCCCTCATCTACACGCTGTTCGCGCTGATCCTCGTCGTCCGCGTGGTGTGTCGCCGGGACGGGCTGAACGATTTCGCGGCCGAGCTCGTCCGCCACCGCGCCTGCCTCCTCGTCCTGCTCCTCATCGTCTATGTCGCGGGCACCGCCGTGATCCTGCCGCGGCTGTTCCAGGGCGACGTCGGCATGTTCGATTTGCGCCAGTCGGGCGGGCTCGAGGTCCCGCTCGCGCCCAGTACCGGCAACATCACCCAGTCGGGCTATTTCGTGCTCGGCGGGCTGACCTGCCTGCTGCTGTGCATCGAGCTGCGCCGGCCCGGCGCCCTCGCCGCCATGGAGCTGGGCTTCGTCGCTTGGGTGGGGATGAATGTCGGGCTCGGGCTGCTCGACCTGTTGGGCAAGCTGGCGGGCGCCGGCGACGTGCTGCTTCCCATCCGCACGGCGAGCTACGCGCTGCTGACGGACGACATCTCGGTCGGCTTCTATCGCATCGCCGGCGGCCATTCCGAGGCGTCCGCCTTCGCCACCGCCCTGTTCCCCGGGCTGGTCTTCATCATGACCTACTGGCGGATCACGCAGGGGCGGCTGGCCTTCGCGCTCATGCTGCTGTCGCTCGGCATGCTGATGCTGTCCACCTCCAGCACCGGCTATGCGTGCCTCGGCGCCTATATGCTGTGGCTGGCGATCTCCGCCAGCCTGTTCCCGTTCCGGGGAGGCCCGCGCCGCTCGGACCTGATTCTCGCTGGCGTCATCCTCGTCGGGGTCACGGTCTGCCTCGGCATCTACCTGCTGGACGACAGCGCCTTCTCGAGCGTGCGCCGCCTGCTGGAGGAGGCGCTGCTGAACAAGTCGCAGTCCTCCTCGGCCCAGGAGCGCGGCTATGCGAACGACCGCAGCATCCAGGTGTTTTTCGAAACCGGCGGCATCGGCATCGGCATGGGCAGCTCGCGCGCGTCGAACTGGTTGATCGCGATGCTGAGCCAGACCGGGATCATCGGAACAACGCTGCTGCTCGTCTTGGCGGGGCTGTTCCTGCGCCCGCCGCCGCGCCCGGCGGGCGGAGACACTTCTGCGCTCGCCCTGCACGAATCGGCCCGCGCCGCCGGCCTGTGGATGCTGGTGCCGGCAATCATCTCCAGCGGCAATGCCGATCCGGGCATATTGTTTTTCATCTGCCTCGCCACGGTGCTCTCCTGCCGCGACGCGCTTGCCGCGGCGCCGCCGGGGCTGGCCCGGAGGTCGGGGCGGCTCCCCGTCGTGCCGGTGGGCCGGATCGCGAACGCCCCGCACTGACGCAGGCGACCTGCAGGCGCGCAACGAGTGCGTGTCGTCCGGGGTAGGCCGGCGCGATGGCGAATATTGCTCCCGCCGTCCGAGGGTTTAGCCGGGATGGAGGAAATAATTACACGCCGGGCGAAGCATATCGTGCGGAAGGGGTAGGTCTTCGCGAGCCTCTACACCGAATGCCGACTGGCACCGGGCCGAAGCGTCCCCGACACTAACGTGCGCCGTTGCTGATCGCGCGCGTCGGTGGAAAGGCGTCATTCGAGCATGATCAGGTGCTGGACCATCAACGGGCGCTTCCTGACCCAACCCCTTACAGGTGTCCAGCGCTATGCCCACGGGATCGTCGCCGCCCTCGACCGCCTGATCGCCGACAGGCATCCCCTCGCGCAGGGACTGGAGCTCGAGCTGGTGACGCCCAAGAACGCCGAGGACTACGCGCTGGGCCACATCGCGGTTCGCCGGGTCGGGGAGCTGCGCGGCCATCTGTGGGAGCAGTTCACGCTCCCCGGCCAGGTGCGCGGCGGGCTGCTCAGCCTGTGCAACACGGGCCCGCTGGCGGTCGCCCGGCAGATCCTGTGCATCCACGACACCAACATAAGCGCCTTCCCGCAGAGCTATTCGCTGCGCTACCGCCTGCTGCACCGCCTGTTCCTCCCGCTGCTCGCCCGGCGGGTGGCGCGGGTGGTCACGGTCTCCTCGTTCTCGGCCGCCGAGCTCGCCCGTTCCGGCATCCGCCCGGAAGCGGAGATCAGCGTCATTCCGTGCGGCCACGAACACGCACTGACATGGACGCCCAAGCACTCCGAGGCGACGCGGCGCGCGGCGGGCTCCAGCACCATCGTCGTGCTGGGGAGCCCGGCGCCGCACAAGAATATCGGCATGCTGCTCGACCTCGCGCCGCGGCTCGCGGCGGTCGGCTTCCGGCTCGCGCTGGTCGGCGCGCTGGACAGCCGGGTGTTCCAGTCCGCGCCCGGCGCGGCGGCGGACAATGCGAACGTGACGGTCCTCGGCCGGCTCACCGACAACGAGCTGGCGGCGTTGCTGACGAACTCGCTCTGCCTCGCCTTTCCCTCCTATGCGGAAGGCTTCGGCCTGCCGCCGCTGGAAGCGATGGCGCTGGGCTGCCCGGTCGTCGTCTCCGACCGGGCGAGCCTGCCGGAGATCTGCGGTGCGGCGGCGCTCTACGCCGCGCCCGATCAGCCCGAGGCGTGGCTCGACGCGTTCAAGCAGCTCCGTGCCGAGCCGGCCCTGCGCTTCAAGCTGGTGGCGACCGGGCGCGAGAACGCCAAGAAGTACCGCTGGTCGACCTCGGCCGAGGCCTATCTCGCCGAGATGGCCATCGCGGACGGGCTGGTGACGCGCCGGGAGGATCTGGCGCCATGAGCCTCCGTCACCGCCCCCTTCACCCCGAAGGCCGCGCGCCGGGCGAACGCCGCCAGCCCGACGGCGCCGCGCCCTCATCGCCGCAGGCCCGGCTGCGCCGCAGGTGGCCCGCATGAACGAGCACCGCACCCTGCCGCTTGCCGGCCGGCACCCTCCGACCGCCCCGGACCCTCCCGGCGCGGAGCCGAAGGTGTTCGTGCATCTCGCCTTCGCGCAGGACGCGCAGGAATGGGAGCGGCGCTGGCGGGCCGGCACCCTCATCGGCCTCAACGACCCCTCGCCCTACGGCTATGCGAGGGCGCGCGCCATGGGCTGCGCCGTCGCCTTCTCGCGGGCGGCGAAGGAGGGCGTGCTGCGGAAGGCGGTGCGCTATGCGGTGCGGGCGCTGCTCGGCTTCGACTATCTCCACGCCCTGCACAATCGCGAGGCGATCCTCGGCTCGGACGTGATCTGGACCCACTCCGAATCCCAGTATCTCGCCGTCGCGCTGCTGCTGGCGATCTATGGGCGCCGCCCCAGCGGCCGGCCGAAGCTGCTCGGCCAGAGCGTGTGGCTGTTCGACCGCTGGGACGACCTGACGGCGATCCGCCGCGCCTTCTTCCGGCGCCTGATCCGCGAGGTGGACCTGCTCACCACGCTCTCGCCGGAGAACCTGGCGGTGATCCGCCGGGCTTTTCCCGGCAAGCGCTGCGAGCTGGTGCTGTTCGGCATTCCGAGCGAGAAATGGACCCCGCCGCGCGTGCGCGTAAGCCGGCCGGCCCGGATCGTCAGCCTCGGCAACGACCGCCACAGGGACTGGCGCACGCTGGTCGCCGCCCTGCGCGGGCAGCCGGACATCGAGCTCACCATCGTCTCGGGGACCGCCCCGGTCTCGCTCATGCGCGACGCGGCCAATGTCCGCATCGTCCAGCTCGCCGACAACAGCGAGCTGCAGAGCCTGATGCACGAGGCGACGCTCATGGTCGTTCCGCTGAAGCCGAACCGGCACGCAAGCGGCATCACGGTGATGGAGGAGGCGGCGCTGGAAGGGCTGCCCATGGTGGTGAGCGGCACCGGCGGGCTGGAGGCCTATTTCGACGCGCGATCCGCCTGTTACGTACCGCCCGGCGATCCGCTGGCGCTGCGGGAGGCGGTCCATTCCCTGCTCGCGGCGCCCGAGCGCGGCATCCTGCTGGCGCAGCGCGCGCAGGCGCGGATGCGGCTCGGCGGGCTCGGCTGCCAGGACTACATCGCCCGTCACGTCGAGCTGACGCGCGCGCTGCTGGGGGATGCGCGATGAAAGCGGCCCGCCTCGCCCTGTCCCTCGCCATCCTCTCCGGCGCCACGACGCTGGCGCCGCCGGTGGTGCCGGCCGAGGCGGAGGGCAGGGATCCGCCGGTCGGGAACGCCATCGATTTCTGCCGGCTGGAGCTCGTCTTCGACGACGAGTTCGACGAGCTGAGCGTCGCGGCGCGCGAAATCGGCGATGGGCGCTGGATCGCCCATACCCCCTGGGACGGCGATTTCGGCGATGCCGCCTTCGGCGATCCCGGCCCCGACTCGCCCTTCTCGGTCCAGGACGGCGTGCTCAGCATCACCGCCTCGAAGGATGCCGACGGCAACTGGACCTCGGGCCTGCTCGCCTCGGCCGACGACACGGGCAAGGGCTTCGGCCTGCGCTACGGTTATTTCGAGGCGCGGATGAAGCTGCCGACGGGGCCCGGCACCTGGCCCGCCTTCTGGCTGAACGCCATTCCCGAGCCGGGCAAGACGGACGGCACGCTCGAGGTCGACATCATCGAATATTACGGCCACGCCCGCGATTCCTATCAGGCGGCCTATCACCTGTGGTCCGACGACCCGGCGATCCAGACCGGCGATCTGAACACGTTCGAGGTGGCGGAGGGCTCGCTCGAGGACGAGTTCCACACCTATAGCGCGGCCGTCACGCCTGCCAACATCACCTTCTATCTCGATCGCAAGCCGATGTGGCAGGTGAAGACGCCGGACAGTCACAGGAACAAGTTGATGATCCTGGTGGATCTGGCGCTCGGCTCCGGCTTTTCCATTAGCGAGACACCGAACCCGGTGGTGCTGCAGGTCGACTACATCCGGGCCTACGCATTCAGACCGGCGCTTTCGGGGTGCGCGGGCCCGCCATGATCGACGGCGGCGGGAGGGAAGGCGGAATCGCGCGAGTTCGTCGCACGGCGTTTCCGGGGCAGGGCTTATGCGAGGGCGATGACGCGATGCGATATGGCGAACAGCAACTTGACGCCGCACAGAGGGCGGGTGCGGTGCGCGGCAGGCCGGGCAAGGGCGCCTTCAAGGCGCGCAGCGCCTTTCCCGGCGAGGGTGTCGGCACGTTCTGGGCGCGCGGCACGCTCAGCGCGCTCGACCAGGCGTGCCTGCTCTCGTTCCTGCGCCGGGGCATCGACCTCACCCTGTTCTCCTACGCGCCGCTGGAAAACGTGCCGGAGGGGATCGCGGTCGAGGATGCGGCGGCGATCGTTCCCGAGGCGATCGGCCAGCGCATCATCTACAACGGCCGGCCCGACGTGTGCCATTTCTCGGATTTCTTCCGCTACGAGATGATGCGCCGGCGCAACCTCACCTGGGTCGACATCGACGTGCTGATGATCGGCGAGGGCAATTTCGCCGACCGCTCCAATCTGCTGATCGCGGAGGAGCCGCGCGGGCTGAACAACGCGATCATCTACATCTCCGACACAGAGGTCCTGACCACGCTGCGCGAGGAGGTCCACAAGCTGTTCGACCGTGATCTGCGCTGGGGGGAAACCGGGCCGGCGCTGATCGAGCGGGTCAACCGCGTGCTCGGCGGGCCGATCGAGCCGACCCCGCACGTCGCCTTCTATCCGATCGACTATCAGGACATATGGAAGGTCCTGCTGCCGGAACATTTCGACTTCTGCGCCTCGAAATGCGACGACGCGGTCACCGTCCATCTGTTCAACAACATCCTGACCACGATCGGCTACTGGAAGAGCATAGCCCCGCCGGCCGGGTCCTATCTCCATCATCTGCTCGAGAAGAACGAGCTGCTGTTCCTCTTCCGCGAGACCTATCCCGAAAACGTCATGCGGGCGGTGGTGACGAACTACCTCTACCGGCAGAACGGCAAGGCGCTCGGGATCAAGGCGATCCTGCGCGAATTCGTGCCGAGCATGGTCCGCACCTACCGCACCTACTACAAATAGCAGCGCGGCCGCGCGGCGCCCTCCATCCGGCGCAGATGGCGGTAGCGCCGTGCCGCGCTCTGCCATATCATTGATATGCACGGCGGCGGAATCGCCTGTGGTGATGCCGTTTCGGCGCGTTTTCCGCGCCGCCCGGTCGAAAGGCCGCGCAAATGGGCGTCTAATGGCGTACGAACGAGTACATGGAGCGCCCACGGGCATGTCCGCCCGGCAAGAAGAATGATGGCTTTTCACGAACACCGATTTTCCGTCGCGCCGATGATGGACTGGTCCGACCGCCACTGCCGGGCTTTCCATCGCCTGCTCTCGCGCCGGGCGCGGCTTTATACGGAGATGGTGACCGCAAACGCGGTGATCTTCGGCGACCGCGACCGCCTCATCGGCTTCGGCGAGGACGAGCATCCGGTTGCGGTCCAGCTCGGCGGCTCGGACCCGGATGCGCTGGCGCAGGCGGCGGCGATCTGCGCCGATCGCGGCTATGACGAGATCAACCTCAATGTCGGCTGCCCCTCCGACCGGGTGCAGGGCGGCAATTTCGGCGCCTGCCTGATGCGCGACCCCGAGCTCGTGGCCGCCTGCGTGGCGGCGATGAAGGCGCGCGTCGACATCCCCGTCACGGTGAAGTGCCGCATCGGCGTCGACGACCAGGACCCGGAGGTGGCGCTGGACCGGCTTGCCGACGCCGTGCTCGCGGCCGGCGCGGACGCGCTCGTCGTCCATGCCCGCAAGGCGTGGCTGGAAGGCCTGTCGCCGAAGGAGAACCGCGACATTCCCCCGCTCGACTACGACCGCGTGCACCGGCTCAAGCGCCGCCTGCCCGGCGTGCCGGTCAGCATCAACGGGGGGATCGGTTCGCTGGACGAGGTGGAGGCGCAGCTTCGCCATGTCGACGGCGCGATGCTCGGCCGCGCGGCCTACCAGCAGCCCGAGCTGCTGCTCGAGGTCGATGCCCGCCTGTTCGGCGAGGCGCCTCCCCACGCCGACGCCTTCGCCGCGGTGGAGGCGTTCGAGCCCTATATCGGCGCGCATCTCGCCGCCGGCGGGCGTCTTCACGACGTCACCCGTCATATGCTGGGTCTGTTCACCGGCCGCCCCGGTGCGCGGGCCTATCGTCGCCGCCTCGCCATGGAAGGGGTGAGGCCGGAGGCCGGTCTCGCCGTCCTGCGCGCCGCCGTCGACGAGGTTCGTCGGGCGGAAGAAAGGCGTTCCCTGGTGGCGTAATGCTGCAGTCCATACCTCTTGAGCACTTGATCTGGCTTGCCGGCGCGCTGCTGGCGGCGGGCTTCGCCACCGGCATGCTGGCGGGCCTGTTCGGCGTCGGCGGCGGGGCGATCGTCGTCCCCGTCCTCTACGAGATGTTCGGCACGCTCGGCGTTCCCGAAGCCGAGCGCATGCATCTGGCGGTCGGCTCGTCGCTGGCGATCATCGTGCCCACAGCGCTGCGCTCCTTCCTCGCGCACCGCGCGCGCACCCGCGTGGACAGCCAGGTGCTGCGGCGATGGGCGCCGTCGGTCCTCGCCGGCGTGATCAGCGGCACGCTGCTCGCGGCGGTGTCGCCGGACATCGTGCTGCAGGGCGCGTTCGTCGTCTTCGCCGCGCTGATGTCCTCGAAGATGCTGTTCGCCGGGTCGAGATGGGTGCTGGGCGAGACGCTGCCGGGCCGCGCCGCCATGGCGGCCTACGGCTTCGGCATCGGCGCCGCCTCGCCGCTGATCGGCATCAGCGGCGGCGGCATCGCGACCGTGGTGCTCACGCTCTACCGGGTGCCGATCCACGACGCCATCGCCACCTCGGTGGGCCTCGGCGCGCTGATCGCCGTGCCGGGCACCATCGGCTACATGCTGAGCGGCATTCCCCATCTCGCCAGCCTGCCGCCGCTCTCCATCGGCTATGTCTCGCTGCCGGCGCTGATACTGGTCGGCGGCATCGCGACGCTGGTGGCGCCGCTCGGCGCGCGGCTCGCCCACGCCTTCACCCGGCGCCAGCTCGAGATCGGCTTCGGCCTGTTCCTGCTGATAACCGGGCTGCGCTTCCTGGTCGCGCTGATGATGCGCTGAGCGTGCGTTACTGCGCGATCTTGGCCCGCATTATCAGCTTCTCTCCACTGATCTCGAAGCTGCCGAGGCGGGAGAGGAAGCTCATGCCCAGGAGGCTGTGCTTGAGCGTGCCGGGGCTGGCGATCAGCGCCGGCACGTTGCGTTCCTCGATGCTGCCGGCGATGGCCACCCGGTCGAGCACCACGGCGGCCGCCTTGCCGCGCCCGTTGGCGGTGTCGATCGGGATGTCGTAGCGCAGGAATTCGATCGGCAGGCCGACCGCGACCGCGTCCTCGGGCGTCAGCACGACGCTCGAGGCGCCGGTGTCGACCAGCATCGGGATGCGGCTGTCATTGATCTCGACCCGCACGTTGAAGTCGCCATCGCTCGCCCGCGCCACCTCGACCGCCGGCGCGCCGCGATCGGCGAGCGGCACCGCGTAGCCGGGTGCGAGCTCGGCCAGCACCCGGTAGGCGACGGCGTGGATCTCCACCCGGTAGGTGTAGCCGGCCGCCAGCACGGCGAAGATGACCAGCCACAGCGCCACCGCGCGCAGCGCCTCGCCGAGCCGGCCGGTGAAGGTCGCCACCACCGCCGCGCCCACCACCAGCCCGATCGCCCCGTAGGTGACGAGATGGGCGAGCTGGCGCGCGCCGAGGCCGGCTATGCCGCCGGTGGCCTCGCTCCAGGCGATCAGGCCGATGCCGGCGGCAAGGCCGATCACCACGATCCACATCAGGCGGTCATTGTTCACCGCGCGCCCTCCCGCATCCGGGCGGGGCGTGCCGGCGCGCGGGCGGTCGCTGCGGCGTCCGCCGCGCGGCTCGCTGCGAGGCGCGCCATGACGGCGCGGCGCTCGCTTTCGCTCATCCTGCTCCAGGCGCCGATCTCCTCGATGGTACGGCCGCAACCGATACAGATGCGCCCGCCCGCGTCGAGCGTGCAGGTGGCAACGCAAGGAGTGGAGACGGTTGTCGGCATCGGATTCGGTCGGCTCAAAGCTGCCGCGCGAAGATAAGCAGGCCCGTGAGGAAGGCAATCTCCACCGCCACGATGGCGGCCCCGGCAATGTCTCCCGTCTGCCCGCCGAATTGGGCGCGGGCAAGGCGGACGATGCCGAAAAAGGCTGCGATTCCAAAGATGAGGGCGACCACGAACGCCGCCAGGCCGAACACCGGCACCGTCACCGCGAAGGCGATCACGACACCGATGGCGGCCGCCATCCGGCAGGCCGCGGGCGAGGGACGGCCGACCCCGGCGGCGAGACCGCTCGCTCGCGCCGGCGGCAGCACGGCCAGCATCCAGGGGCCGGCAGTGCGCGAGAGCGCCCCCGCGGCGACCAGCGCCGCACCGGCGCCGAGCCCGCTGGCGAACGACAATCCCTGCAGCGCGCCGACCTTCAGCAGCATCGCCAGCACCAGCGCCAGCACGCCGAAGCTGCCGATGCGGCTGTCCTTCATGATCTCGAGGCGCCGTTCGATGCCGTTGCCGCCGAGCCCGTCGGCCGTGTCGGCGAGGCCGTCCTCGTGCAGCGCGCCGGTGATCGCCGTCATCACCGCGACGGCGAGGACGCTGGAGACCCAGCTCCCGAGATGGATGGCAAGGCCGACGGCGAGGACGAGCGCGCCGAGCAGGCCGATGATGGCGCCGGCGACGGGGAAGGCCGGGGCCAGCCGGTCCATATAGGGGCGCGCCGGCCCGTCGCTCGCTGCCGGCGCCGCGCCGCTTCCGGGCACCGGGAGCCTGGTCAGGAAGCGCAGCGCCTCGGGCACATCGGACAGGACGGGCAGGGGCATGGTGTCCTTCGATCCGGTTCAGCGCGTCAGCAGGAAATCGGCGAGGGGGCGGCGGTGCTCCCAGCCCTTGCGCTCGAGCTCGGGCACGCGCGAGGGCTCGGCCGGGTAGCCGATGCACAGATAGCCCACGAGCTGCCAGCGCTCGGGCAGGTCGAGCGCGGCGCGCACCGCCTGCGGGTCGAGGATCGACACCCAGCCGAGGCCCACCCCGCGCGCCGCGGCGGCGAGCCACAGCGTGTGGATGGCCATCACCGCCGAATAGGCGACCGTCTCGGGCATGGTGGCGCGCCCGAGGCCGTGGCCCGCCTCCGGCTCGGGCTCGACGAACACGGCGACGTGCTCGGGCGCGTCGTCGAGGCCGGCGAGCTTGAGCCGCGCATAGAGCCCGGCCCGCTCGCTCGCCTGACCGGCCAGCGCCTGCGCGTTGCAGGTCTCGAAGATCGCGCGGATATCGGCGCGGCGCTCGGGCGCGCGCACCAGAACGAAGCGCCAGGGCTGACTCAGGCCGACGCTCGGCGCCTCGGTCGCCTGCGCCAGCAAGTCGTCGAGCACGCCCGGCGCCAGCGGTCCCCGCTCGAAATGGCGCACGTCGCGCCGCCAGGCGAACAGCGCGTCGAGCCGCGTGCGGAAGGCGGCATCGAAGCGGGGCGGTGTCGTAGCCTGCGACGTCATGGGCGGCCCGAGGCGCGGGTCTGGCGGATTGGGGGTTGCGCGCTCCTGTGGGAGGGTCTACCCCGCCGCCGCGCCGGAGGCGAGCCCTGTTACCGGCGCGCTGTGTGCAACCTGCCGAGTCCTTTCGCCGAGTCCCATCGCCGAATCCCACCGCCGCGTGCATCCGCCGCGCCAGAAGGCCCAAGAAGGAAGTCCCATGCCGCGCGCCGTCTCCGGCCTGCCCTTCGACGACATTCGCAACCTCGTCGCCACCATGCCGGGACCCGACGGGGCGGCCCGCGCCGCCGCCGCCGCGCGCCAGGGCGAGCTGGTCAAGCCGCCGGGCGCACTCGGCCGGCTGGAGGCGATCGCCATCGACATCGCCGGCTGGCAGGGGCGGGCGATCCCGGTGGTGAACCGGCCCACCGTCGCCGTCTTCGCCGCCACCCACGGCGTCGCCAGCCGCGGCGTCTCGCCCTATCCGCCGGAGGTGACCAAGCAGATGGTCGCCACCTTCACCGCCGGAAAGGCGGCGGTGAACCAGATCTGCGGCGTGTTCGGCGCCGGGCTCAGGGTCTTCGACCTCGCGCTCGACCTGCCGAGCCCCGACATCGTCGTCGAGGACGCGCTGACCGAGGCCGAATGCGCCGCCACCATGGCCTTCGGCATGGAGGCGCTGGCCGGCGAGCCGGACCTGCTGTGCCTCGGCGAGATGGGCATCGGCAACACCACCGTCGCCGCCGCCATCTTCCACGGCCTCTATGGGGGCGAGGCGGAGGAATGGGTCGGCCCCGGCACCGGCTCCACCGGCGAGACGCTGGCCCGCAAGGTCGAGACGGTGCGCGCGGCGGTCGCCCGCGCCAGGGACCATCTCGACGACCCGCTGGAGGTGCTGCGCAAGCTCGGCGGGCGCGAGGTGGCGGCGATGGCCGGCGCCATTCTCGCCGCCCGCATGCAGCGCGTGCCGGTGGTGCTCGACGGCTATGTCGTCACCGCCGCCGCCGCCGTGCTCCGCGCCATGGACGAGCACGCGCTCGACCACTGCTTCGCCGGCCATGTCTCGGCCGAGCCGGCGCATCGCCGGGTGCTGGAGCGCCTCGGCCTCGAGCCGCTGCTCGACCTCGGCATGCGGCTCGGCGAGGGCTCTGGCGCGGCGCTGTCGATCGGCGTCATCAAGTCCGCACTCGCCTGTCATTCCGGCATGGCGACCTTCGCCGAGGCGGGCGTGGCGGACGCGTGAGGCGGCGCGCGCCACGGCGTGCCGGCACGCGCTGGCGGCCCTCCACGCGCGGCTCGATCCTCGTCGCGGTGGTGCTGGTGGTGATCGCGCTGGTGGTGGAACATTTCGTGCCGCCGCTCACCGGCGCGGTGCGGGTGGCCGACGGCGACAGCCTCGAACTCGACGGGGTGCGGGTGCGGCTGGAGGGCATCGACGCCCCCGAGCTCCACCAGAGCTGCGGCGAGGCAGCCACGCGCTGGCCGTGCGGGGAGAAGGCGAAGGCGGCGCTGCAGGCGCTCGTCGCCGGCGCGAAGGTGAACTGCCGGCCGGTCGACGAGGACCGCTACGGCCGCGCGGTGGCGATCTGCGAGGCGGATGGCCGCGACATCGGCGCGGCGCTGGTCGCGCAGGGCTGGGCGGTGGCGACCGGCCTCGCCTATACGGGCGAGCAGAGCACCGCCCGCGAGGAACGCCGCGGCATCTGGGCCGGGCCGTTCGAGATGCCGGCGAACTGGCGCGCCCGCCATCCGCGCGGCGCGGACTAAGCCTGCCGGCTTTCCACGACCCCCCGGAGGGCGCGAGGGAACGCCTGACGGCGCGACCGCTTTCGCCGGCCGCCGCGCATGCCTATCTAGGGCCCATGCCCGCTTCCCCCTCCGCCCGCATCGTCGATGCCCCGGCGCGCCGCGAAACGCTCGACGAACTGCTGGCGCGGATCCGCGCCTGCCGGGTCTGCGTCGAGGCGCCGCTCGGCCGGCCGCTGCCGCACGCCCCGAATCCGGTGCTCCATGTGGGCCCGAAGGCGCGGCTGCTGATCGCCGGGCAGGCGCCGGGCACCAAGGTCCATGCCAGCGGCATGTCGTTCAACGACGCCTCGGGCGACCGGCTGCGCCAGTGGCTCGGCATCGACCGCGCGACCTTCTACGACGAGGAGAGGGTGGCCATCGCCGCCATGGGCTTCTGCTTTCCCGGACAGGACGCCAAGGGGGGCGACCTGCCGCCGCGGCGCGAATGCGCGCGGCTCTGGCACGACCGGCTGTTCGCCGCGCGCCCGCCCTTCGGCCTCGTGGTCGCGGTGGGCAGCGCCTCGCAGAGCTATCATCTGAAGAGGCTCGGCCTCGGCGCCTATGCCGGCCTCTCGCTGACCGAGCGGGTGACGCGCTGGCGCGAGATCTTCGAGGCGCGGGAAGACGAGCGCATCATGCCGCTGCCGCACCCCTCCTGGCGCAACACCGGCTGGCTGAAGCGCCATCCCTGGTTCGAGGCGGAGCTGGTGCCGGTGCTGCGGGCCGAGGTGGCGCGGCTGGTGTGAGCCGTCAGCGCGAGAGCGTGAGGTGCCGGTTCAACCGGCGCTCCAGCACGTCCCAGATCCGGCGCACCAGCTCGACCATGATGAGGTAGAGCAGCGCCGCCCACAGATAGACCTCCATGTCGTAGGAGCGCGAGAAGGCGAGGCGGGTCACGCCCATCAGGTCGTAGACCGTGATCACCGAGGCGATGGCGCTCGACTTGATCATCAGCACCAGCTCGTTGCCGAGCGGGCGCAGGCCGATCGCGATCGCCTGCGGCAGGATCACTTTGCGATAGGCCTGGTAGCGCGTCAGCCCGATCGCGCGCGCCGCCTCCATCTGCCCGATCGGCAGGCTCTCGATGCCGCCGCGCAGGATCTCCGCCTGGTAGGCGGCGGTGTTGAGGGTGAAGGTGAACACCGCGCAGTTGAAGGCGTCGCGGAAGAACCACCACAGGCCGATATCGGTGAGCTGGGGGCGGAACTGGCCGGCGCCGTAATAGACCAGGAAGGTCTGCGCCAGCAGCGGCGTGCCGCGGAAGAAGTAGGAATAGGTGAAGGAGGCGCGCGAGAGGAACTTGCCGCCCTCCACCCGCGCCACCGCCAGCGGCAGCGACAGCAGCGCGCCGAGGAACACCGAGAGCAGCACCAGCTCCAGCGTCACCTGCACGCCGTCGAGGAAGCGCAGGCCGTAGCGCTCCATCAGATCGACATTGAGGCCGAGGAGTCCCATCAGCCACAGGAAGCCGGTGCCGAGCGCGTCGAGCAGTGTCTGCATCAGTGGCCTCCCACCCGCTTGAAGCCGCGCGAGGCGCGCGCCTCCAGATGCACGAACACGGCGCTCGAGGCCGCCGAGAAGACGAGGTAGATGAGGCAGGCGACGAGGTAGAAGAAGAAGGGCTGCTTGGTCACGCCGACCGCGATCGCGGTCTCGCGCATGAGGTCGCTGATGGCGATCACCGAGACCAGCGAGGTGTCCTTCAGCAGCACCATCCAGTTGTTGGACAGGCCCGGCAGGGCGACGCGCCAGAGCTGGGGGAAGGTGACGAGGCGGAACACCCGCCATCGCGGCAGGCCGAGCGCCGAGGCGGCTTCCTTCTGCCCGCGCGGCACCGAGCGGATCGCCGCCAGCAGCACCTCGCTGGAGAAGGCCCCCAGCACCAGGCCCAGCGCCACCACGCCGGCGACGAACTGGTTCACCTCGATATGCGCATCCTCGAAGAAGTAGCCGGCGACGCGGGTGAACAGCATCTGCCCGCCATAATAGACGATGAACAGCGTCAGCAGCTCGGGCAGGCCGCGGAAGATGGTGGTGTAGAAATTGCCGAGGCCGCGCAGCAGCGGCGAATGGGAATCCTTGGCGAGCGCCACCGCCAGGCCGATGGCGATGCCCACGGGCAGGGTGGTGAGCGCCAGCTCGATGGTCAGCAGCGCGCCTTGCGCGATCTCGTCACCCCAGCCGTCCGGGCCGAAGGAGAGCAGGCCGAGCAGCTCCAGCATGAGGACGCATCCGCTCCACGATGGTCATGAGAGGGTGTGCCGTCCCGGGAGCCTCTCCGGAACGGCACCGTGCGGAGCGCGCGTCAGTAGACGCTGAAGGGGAAGTACTTGTCGTTGATCTTCTTGTAGGTGCCGTCGGCGAGGATCTCGTCGATCGCCTTGTTGAACATCGCGACCAGATCGGTGTCGTCCTTGCGGATGCCGACGCCCACGCCCTCACCGAAATATTTCGGATCCTTGTACTCGGCGCCGGTGAACTTGCAGCAGGCGCCTTCCTTCGAGTTCAGCCATTCGAGCAGCACCACCTTGTCGGCGAGCACCGCGTCGAGGCGGCCATTGGCGAGGTCGAGATTGGCCTCGTCCTGCTTGCCGTAGAGCTTTATCTCGGCACCGGCCGGCCCGTAGATATCCTCGAGGTAGTTGGAGTGGATGGTCGAGCCCTGGGCGCCCAGCACCTTGCCCTTCAGCGCCTCGGGGGAGGTGTCGGTGATCTTCGAATCCTTCGGCACCACGAAGCTTGCGGGGGTGTTGTAATACTTCTTCGAGAAGGCGATCTGCTTCTTGCGCTCCTCGGTGATCGACATGGAGGCGACGATCGCGTCGTACTTGCCGGCCAGCAGCGCGGGGATGATGCCGTCCCAGTCCTGCGCCACGAAGGTGCATTCCACCTTCATCTTCTCGCACAGCGCCTTGGCGATATCGATGTCGAAGCCCTTGATTTCGTTGTTTTCGATATAATTGAAGGGCGGGTAGGCACCTTCCGTGCCGATGCGGACGACCTTCCACTCCTTGGCGGAAGCGCCGCTGATGGTGGCAGCGACCAAGACGGCCGCGGCCGCGATACGGGTGACGAGGCTCATGCTGTTCCCCTCTGGAAATTGCTCAGGTGCCGGCGTGTTGTTCTTCTCCGGCAACTCATGCTGGCATTATTTCCGAATGTTGCGCAACGGGGTTGATGCATTCCTAGTCATATCGTCGAAGTGGTCGCCGATTGTGCAATGCGGTGGTCATAAACGGCCCCGATGAGGCGACGGGAGCGGCCGGGTTGACGCTTGCGGCCCGCTGGTGTCTCACCCACACGAGAGTTCAAGCAGGAGCGCGAGAATGGCGACCGCAGACGAGGTTAAGGCACGGCTGGCGCAGGTTTCCGCGCCGGACGGCCGTCCGGTGACGCAGACCGGGACGCTGTCCGAGATCCTGGTCTCCGACGGAAAGGTCTACATGTCGATCACGGTCGACGCCGCCGAGGCGCAGGCCTGGGAGCCGGTGCGCGCGGCGGTGGAGCGCACCGTGCGCGGCACGCCCGGCGTGACCTCGGCGCTGGTGGCGCTGACCGCCGAGCGCAAGGCCGGCTCGGCGCCCGCCGGCGGTCCGGCCCAGCCGGCGCGCGTCTCCGGCGCCGGCGGCCATGCCGGTCATGCGCATGCGGGCCACGCCCATGCCGCGCCGCGCCCGCCGGCCGATCCGCAGAAGGAATCCCCCGGCCTGCCGGGCGTCGGCGCCATCATCGCCGTGGCCTCGGGCAAGGGCGGCGTCGGCAAGTCGACGCTGGCGGCCAACCTGGCGCTCGGCCTCGCCTCGCTCGGGCTGAAGGTCGGCCTGCTCGACGCCGACATCTATGGCCCGTCGGTGCCGCGCCTGATGGGGCTGAAGGGCAAGCCGGACGTGCAGGGCAAGATGCTGCAGCCGCTGCGCTCCTGGGACCTCAAGGTGATGTCGATCGGCTTCCTCGTCGAGGAGGAGACGGCGATGATCTGGCGCGGGCCGATGGTGATGTCGGCGATCAGCCAGCTCCTGAAGGAGGTCGCCTGGGCGCCGCTCGACGTGCTGGTGGTCGACATGCCGCCGGGCACCGGCGACGCGCAGCTCACCATGGCGCAGCAGGTGCCGCTCGCCGGCGCGGTCATCGTCTCGACACCGCAGGACCTCGCCCTGATCGACGCCCGGCGCGGCATCGCCATGTTCCAGAAGGTGAACGTGCCGGTGCTCGGTGTGGTCGAGAACATGAGCTACTTCGTGTGTCCGCATTGCGGCACGCGCTCGGACATCTTCGGCCATGGCGGCGCGCGCCACGAGGCGCAGCGGCTCGGCGTGCCGTTCCTCGGCGAGGTGCCGCTGCAGATGTCGATCCGCGAGACCTCCGACGCCGGCCTGCCGGTGGTGGCGACGAAGCCGGACAGCGCCGAGGCGGAGACCTATCGCACGATCGCCCGCGCGGTGCGCGACGCGCTGGCCGGCAAGCAGGCCGCCGCCCGCCCGGGGCCGCGGATCGTGGTCGAGAGCTGACGCGCCACGCTCTGGCCCCCGGGGGGGCGGAAGCCGCGCGGTCTCTGGATTGAAGATCTCGGAAAGAGAAATGCCCGGCCGCAGCCGGGCATTTTCATATCTTCCCCGTCGCGACGGGAGGCGGATGGCGCGCCCGGGTCGCTCAGTAGACCGTGCCCTGACGATAGGTGGTGCCGCCGCGCGGACCGGTAGTGCTCTCGCCGTAGTTCCACTGACCGGGGGCGGTGTTGGTCACGCTGCCCTGGCGCGTCGCGGTGCCCCCGTTCGGGCCGGTGCCGGTGGCGCCGTAGTTCCACTGGCCGGGCGCCGCGCGGGTGGCGCTGCCCTGCCTGGAGGCGGTGCCGCCATTCGGCCCGGTGGCCGTGCTGCCATAGCTCCACTGGCCCGGGGCGCTCCTGGTGGCGCCGCCCTGCCGGCTGGCGCTCTGCCCGTTCGGGCCGGTCACGCTCTTCGCGTAGCTGTAATTGCCGGGCGTGCCGGTCAGCGATTTCTGCGTGGTGTAGGTCCTGCCGTTGAGGCCCGTGACGGTGTTGTTGGCGGAGACGGCGCCGTTGCCGGCCGAGATCGAGCCCTGCCGGGAGGCCGTGCGCCCGTTGCCGGTGGTCGCCGAGCCGCCATAGCTCCACTGACCCGGCGCGGTGCGGGTGGCGCTGCCCTGGCGGGTGATGGAGCGCCCGCCCGAGCCGACGCTCGAGCCGCCATAGCTCCACCGGCCGGGCGCGTTGCGGGTCACGCTGCCCTGCCGCATGACGCCATAGCCGCGCGGGCCGGTGACGGAACGGTTGCGCCAGCACGAGCCGGAGGCGCAGCCGCCCGAGCCCATGATGCCGAAAGCGTGGCCGCGCCGGCCGACGAAGGTGCCGTTGCGCCCCCAGGCGGCGGCCTCGGCGATCATGCCGAAGAAGACGATCCCGCTCGCAGCGGCGGCCATGATGACGGAAGACTTCATAGGATCACTCCGTAATAGACCTTGGGACCGGAGGGCCGGAGCCCCTGTTCGAGTATCTGCACAATCGGGATGAAATTACTTTGTTCCCTCAACGTTAGCTGAGCGGTAAGTGGCGCAGGGGCCAGTTGTTCAGTGAACGTTGCAGGAAATCCGGAAGCATAGTGCCTGTGGGGAGCGGCGAATTCATGTCGCCTCCTGCCGCAGCGTCGCCATGTTCGTAAACGCGGCGCGTTGATGCGCCGACCCTCGACAAAAGGCGCAGATGCGGGCGGTTGCGTCGGTTGCGGGGCTAGCGTAGGTCTTTCGCCAACAAGCGTTTGCGCCCGGATGCGATGAGGCAGAACCGGGCCCGTGAGGAACCCCGTTAAGGAGAGATGTTCTGATGAAGCGCCGTCAGTTTCTCGCTGCCGCCGGCACCGGCGTCGCGGCGACGACCCTTGCCGCCCCGGCGATCGCCCAGTCGGCCCCGGAAATCCGCTGGCGTCTCGCCTCCAGCTTCCCCAAGTCGCTGGACACCATCTATGGCGGCGCCGAAGTCATGTCGAAGATGGTCTCCGACCTGACGGACGGCAAGTTCCAGATCCAGGTCTTCGCGGCGGGCGAGATCGTCCCCGGCCTGCAGGTGCTCGACGCGGTGCAGAACAACACGGTCGAGATGTGCCACACCGTGTCCTACTACTTCGTCGGCAAGGACCCCACCTTCGCCGTCGCCGCCTCGGTGCCGTTCGGCCTCAATGCGCGCCAGCAGAATTCCTGGCTGTACCAGCACGGCGGCAACGAGCTCTTCAACGAGTTCTACGCCAACTACAACGTCTACGGCCTGCCCTGCGGCAACACCGGCACCCAGATGGGCGGCTGGTTCTCCAAGGAGATCAAGACCGTCTCCGACCTGCAGGGCCTGAAGATGCGCATCGGTGGCATCGCCGGGCAGGTGCTCTCCAAGCTCGGCGCGGTGCCGCAGCAGATCGCCGGCGGCGACATCTACCCGGCGCTGGAGAAGGGCACCATCGACGGTGCCGAATGGGTCGGCCCCTATGACGACGAGAAGCTCGGCTTCTACAAGGTCGCCAAGTTCTACTACTACCCCGGCTGGTGGGAGGGCGGCCCGACCATCCACGCCTTCGCCAACCTGCAGAAGTTCAACGATCTGCCGAAGCCCTACCAGGCGGCGCTGATCGCCGGCTCGACCTACGCCAACACCATCATGCAGGCGCGCTACGACGCCCAGAACCCGCCGGCGATCAAGCGCCTGGTGGCAAACGGCACGCAGCTTCGCCCCTATCCGATGGAGGTCATGGAAGCCTGCCTCAAGGCGACCAACCAGCTCTGGGGCGAGATTTCGGCCAACAACGCGAACTTCAAGAAGGTCATCGACAACATGCAGGCTTTCCGCAACGAGGAAAACCTGTGGTGGCAGGTGGCCGAATACACCTTCGACACCTTCCAGATCCGCACCCGTCCGCGCGGCTGAGCCCGCGCCCGCGACCACAGATCCACCATGCCCGGCCTCGTGCCGGGCATGTCCGTTTCCGGTGCCGCGCGGCACCTTCGAGCGCGGTTGCGCCGGCCGGCGCGAAGTGACAGGAAAGGCGCCATGAGCAAAGAAGCCGATGCCACGGGCCAGCCGCGCCCGGATCTCCCGCGCCACAACGACGCCTCGCCTTCCACCGGGGGACGTCTTCCCCGCCGCGCCTTCCTGCGCACGGCGGCGGCCGCCGCGCCGGCGACCCTGCTGGCCGCGCCCGCCATCGCCCAGAGCGCGCCGCAGGTGCGCTGGCGCCTGACCTCCAGCGTGCCCAAGGTGCTCGACGCGATCTTCGGCGCCAACGAACTGGTCTCGAAATATGTTAGCGAGGGGACGGACGGGAAGTTCCAGATCCAGAACTTCGCCGCCGGCGAGATCGTGCCGGGCCTGCAGGCGCTCGACGCGGTGCAGAACGGCACCGTCGAGCTCGCCCAGACCCCGCTCTATTACTATGTAGGCAAGGACCCGAGCTTCGCCTGCTTCACCACCATGCCCTTCGGCCTGAACGCGCGCCAGCAGAACGCGTGGTTCTACCATGGCGGCGGGCGGGAGCTGCAGGACGAGGTGCTCGCCAAGTACAACCTCGTCGGCTTCCTCGGCGGCAATACCGGCACCCAGATGGGCGGCTGGTTCCGCAAGGAGGTGAAGAGCCTCGACGACTTCAAGGGCCTGAAGTTCCGCATCGGCGGCATCGCCGGGCAGGTGGTGGCCAAGCTCGGCGTGGTGCCGCAGCAGATCGCCCCGGCCGACATCTACCCCTCGCTGGAGAAGGGCACCATCGACGCCTGCGAATGGGTCGGCCCCTATGACGACGAGAAGCTCGGCTTCGTGAAGGTGGCGCCCTATTACTACTATCCCGGCTGGTGGGACGGCGGGCCGACCATGAATGTGGTCGTGAACCGGGCCAAGTGGAACGACCTGCCCAAGTCCTATCAGGCGATCTTCGAGGCGGCGGTGGCCTATGCCAATGCCGACATGCTGGCCAAGTACGACGCTTTCAATCCGGCGGCGCTGCGCCGGCTGGTGGCCCAGGGCGCCCAGCTTCGCCCCTTCCCGCAGAGCTTCGTCGACGCCTCCTACACGGCGGCGAACGAGCTCTATGCCGAGATTGGCGCCAAGAACGCCGGCTTCAAGAAGATCATGGATTCGCTGATCGGCTTCCGCAACGAGGAGTACCTCTGGTGGCAGGTCGGCGAATATCCCTATGACGGCTACATGATCCGCGCCCGCCAGCGCGGGTGAGGGCGCGCGCCGGGAACGCCCGCTCTCTCGCGGGCGCTCAGCGCGAGCCGTGCTGCTGCGCCGGCTCGCCCGAGGCCTCCGGCCGCGCGACGGCCTTGCGGGCCGGCGTGGCGCGGTGCTGGTGCATGGTGTAGAGCCCGCCGGCCATGATGAGCGCCATGCCCCCGATCGAGATCAGGTCCGGCATGTTGTTGAACATCAGCGCGCTCAGCCCCACCGAGCACACCACTGCGGCGTAGCGGTAGGGCGAGATGAGCGAGGGATCGGCGCCGCGGAAGGCGGCGATGGTCAGCATGTGGCCGCACAGCAGCGACAGCGAGCCGCCGAACAGATAGGCGATGGTCCACAGGTTGAGCGGCTGCCAGCTCTCGACCGCGCTGCCGCCAAAGCCGATCGCCATGCCGACCAGGGCGGTGGCGAGGGTGACCACCAGGGTCGGCACATGGGCGCCGATGCGCCCGGTGACGAAGTCGCGGGCCGAGATGAGCAGCGCCGAGGCGAGCGGCAGCAGCGCCACCGCGTTGAAGGCCGAGCTGCCCGGCTTGACGATCAGCATCACACCGAGGAAGCCGACGGCGACCGCCGCCCACTGACCGGCGCCGATCCGCGCGCCGAAGGCCAGCACCGCCACCGCCATGGTGGCGAGCGGGGCGACCTGAAGGATCGCGGTCGCGTCGCCGATCGACATGGTGACGATCGCGGTGATGAACAGCACCGCGACGCAGGCTTCGGCCGAGGCTCGCGCCAGCACCCGCCGGTCCAGCACGTGGCGCACCGCCGGAAGCTGGCCGCGCCAGGCGATCAGCAGCAGCATCAGCACCGCCGCCATCGCCCCGCGCACGGCGAGGATCTCGGTCGGCGGGATGTAGGCGAGCGCCAGCTTGGACATGGCGTCGTTGGTCGAGAAGACCGAGGAGCCGGCGATCATCAGGAGGATGCCGCGGCGATTGGCGGTGGGATCATACATGGAGGGAGATGCCGGAGGGGTAATGCGGAAGTCAGGCCACGGAATAGCGACGGAATGCGGGCGGGCGGCGGCGCGTGCTCAGCACTCCTCGCACGCGGCGTCGGTGACGGCGGCAAGGCGCCCCTCGCGACGCTCGATGGCCTGCGAGACCATGCACAGGCCGAGAGCGACCAGCGACAGCGTCGCGCCCATCCACGGCAGGTCCGCATAGCTCGCCCCGAGCGCGATCGCCGCGCCGCCGATCCACGCGCCGGCGGCGTTGCCGAGGTTGAAGGCGCCCTGGTTGAGGGTCGAGGCGAGGTTGGGCGCGCCGACCGCGGAATCGACCGCGCGGGTCTGGATCGGCGCCACCACGGCGAACACCAGTATGCTCCACACGAATACGGTCGGCACCGTCAACGCCGGGAAGGGGCTGGCGAACACCATCACCACCAGTATGGCGGCGAGGCCGACGAAGATGCCCATCAGCGAGGGCATCAGCCGCCAGTCGGCAAGGCGCCCGCCCAGTATGTTGCCGATGGTGATGCCCACGCCGAACAGCAGCAGCACATAGGTCACGGTGTGCGGGGCGAGCCCGGTCACCTCGCGCAGCAGCGGCGCGATATAGGTGAAGACGACGAACAGGTTCGCCGAGGCCACCACGCTGATGAGCATGGTGATGAGCACCTGCGGGCGCTTCAGCACGCCGAATTCGCGCAGGATGTTGCCGGCCGCATGGGGAATGTCGCGCGGCACCCAGAGCGCGATCGCGCTGACCGCGAGGATGCCGATCAGCACCACCGCCCAGAAGGTGGAGCGCCAGCCCAGCGCCTGGCCGAGCGCGGTGCCGAGCGGCACGCCCAGCACATTGGCGAGCGTCAGCCCGGCGAACATGAGCGCGATGGCGCTGGCGCGCTGGTTCGGCGGCACCAGGCTCGCGGCGACCACCGCGCCGATGCCGAAGAAGGCGCCGTGGCAGAAGGCGGTGACGACGCGCGCGCCCATCAGCAGCCAGTAGTCCGGCGCGATGGCGCAGAGGAAGTTGCCGACCACGAACACGCTGGCGAGCACCATCAGCGTCGCCTTGCGCGGCAGCGGGTTGGTGGCGATGGCGAGGATCGGCGCGCCGATCACCACGCCGAGCGCGTAGCCGGTGACGAGCATGCCCGCGGCCGGGATCGTCACGCCGAGATCGGCGGCCACTTCCGGCAGCAGTCCCATGATGACGAATTCGGTGGTGCCAATGCCGAAAGACGCCATGGCAAGGGCCAACAGCGGGAGCTGCATGGAAGGGACTCGCATTTTGCGGGGCGGGCAGTGCATTGCTAGCACTACGTAATGCGAGCAGCTATGCACATCGCATTGCAATGCAGCAACAAAGCTTACGTAGGAGCTGCCATGCGCCGATGTCGCAGCTTCGGCCGCGCTGTGCGATGCAGCGGAAGGGCGGCAGGTAACGGGCGGCAGCCGGCTGCCGGCGGGGCCCCGCGAGGGCGTCTCAGCCGCCGGTGACGCTCATGTGCCGGCGCAGCGCCGGGGGACGGCCGGGGCGGTCGATGACGAAGTCGTGCCCCTTCGGCTTGCGGAAGATCGCTTCGTCCAGCGCCGCGTGCAGCCGGTCGTCGCTCTCCGAGGCGCGCAGGGGCGCGCGAAGGTCCGCCGCGTCGTCCTGGCCGAGGCACATATAGAGCGTGCCGGTGCAGGTGACGCGGACGCGGTTGCAGCCCTCGCAGAAATTGTGCGTCAGCGGCGTGATGAAGCCGAGCCGCCCGCCGGTTTCGGCGATCGAGACGTAGCGCGCCGGGCCGCCGGTGCGAAAGGCGATGTCGCTCAGCGTCCATTGCTGCTCGAGGCGCTCGCGCACGGTGGAGAGCGGCAGGTACTGGTCGAGCCGCTCTGCCCCGGTCTCGCCGAGCGGCATCACCTCGATCAGCGACATGTCCATGCCGCGGCCATGGGCCCAGCGGATGAGGTCGGGGATCTCGTCCTCGTTCTCGCCGCGCAGGGCGACCGCGTTCAGCTTCACATGGATGCCGGCGTCCTGCGCGGCGTCGATGCCGGCGAGCACCTTGCCGAGGTCGCCCCAGCGGGTGAGCGCCCGGAAGCGCTGCGGGTCCAGCGTGTCGAGCGAGACATTGATGCGCTTCACCCCGCAATCGGCGAGCTCGCGGGCGAAGCGGGCGAGCTGCGATCCGTTGGTGGTGAGCGTCAGCTCCTCCAGCGCGCCGGAATCGAGATGGCGCGAGAGCGAGCGGAACAGGGTCATCACGTCGCGCCGCACCAGCGGCTCGCCGCCGGTCAGGCGCAGCTTCCGCACCCCGCGCGCGACGAAGGCCGAGCACAGCCGGTCGAGCTCTTCCAGCGTCAGCAGCTCGGGCTTCGGCAGGAAGGTCATGTGCTCCGCCATGCAGTACACGCAGCGGAAGTCGCACCTGTCGGTGACCGAGACGCGCAAATAGCTCACCGCCCGGCCGAACGTGTCGACGAGCGGCGGGCGTGGGGCCTCGCGCTGGATCCGGTCGATGAGGGCTTCCTGGTTCGTCACTACCTTCGCTCCCGTGGCGCTGCTAAGCGGCGCCAGTGTCTGACGTTTTTACCCGCTTGCCCCAGGGGTGCCAAGGCGGTGGCGTCTATGGGGCGATTACCGGAGCCACTTGACCATCACGTCGCGGTGAGAACCTTCCGATATGCACGTTTGCGCGTGCATGCCGGCGCGAGGCTTGGCGGGCGGACCCGTCGCCTCTATGTGGGGATGATGTGCAAAGGGGAAAGACCGCCGTGACCGATGCCTGGCCGACCGAGATCAAGGTTCACAAGGACCACAGCGCGCTGACCATCGCCTTCGAGGACGGCTCGAGCTTCACCCTGGCGGCCGAATATCTGCGGGTGGAGAGCCCCTCGGCCGAGGTGCAGGGCCATTCCGCGGCCGACCGCCAGCTCGTGGCCGGCAAGCGCGAGGTGCGCATCGCCGAGGTGATCCCGGTCGGCAATTACGCGGTGCGGCTCGTCTTCGACGACGGCCATTCGACCGGCATCTACACCTGGGACACGTTCCACGAGCTCGGCCGCGAGCAGGAGGCGCGCTGGACGCGCTACCAGCAGGAGCTCGCCTCGCGCAACCTCTCGCGCGACACGCCCGGGACGGTGCGCCGGCACTGAGTCCGTGGGGGGCGGGGGCAGGGCGCCCCGCCGCCGGGAGCCCGCACCGGGCTCCGATGTCAAAGTCGCCGATGTCCAGGGCGCCGGCGTCAAAGGCGCCGCTGTCAGAGTCGTCGGCGCCTAGGGCGTAGACCGGCTGGGAGGCCCGATGGCGGGCGGCGTCCCGGTGCCGGCACGCCGCCCGGTGTCCTACCTCAGCACGACCACCTTGGTGCCGACCCGCACGCGGTCGTAGAGGTCGATGACGTCGTCATTGGTCATGCGGATGCAGCCGGACGAGACGGCCTGGCCGATCGACTCCGGCTCGTTGGAGCCGTGGATGCGGTAGAGCGTGTTGCCGAGATAGAGCGCGCGCGCCCCGAGCGGGTTGTCGATGCCGCCGGGCATGTAGCGCGGCAGGTCCGGCCGGCGCTTCAGCATCTGCGACGGCGGGGTCCAGCCCGGCCACTCGGCCTTGCGGCTGATGGTGTTCACGCCCGCCCAGCGGAAGCCGTCGCGCCCGACGCCGATGCCGTATTTCAGGGCCGTGCCGTTGTCCTGCACGAGATAGAGCCGGCGCTCGCCGGTGTTCACGATCACCGTGCCGGGCCCGTATTTGCCGTCATAGCGCACGAGCTGGCGGCGGATGGAGGAGGCGCCGCCGGGCCCGTTGCCGAAGTCATACGGCTTGGCAAACAGTCCGAAGAAGAATCCCTCCTCGGCGCTTGCCGGCGAAGTGCCCGCCCAGGTCGCGCCGGCAAGCAGAGCGGCGACGGCGAGGGCGGCAAGTCGATTCAGTCGCATCTTAAGCCCCTACGAAATCCAGTTCCCTGTTGCGCGGCCGGAACGACCGGCCGGCCCCGTGCAACGCTGAGGACTTTAGTCTTTCCGGCGCGTAAAGGGCAAACAACGGCCCGGCGGTGACGTTACGGCGCCGTTTCCGCCCCGCCTATGGCGACGCGGTCACAGGGGGAGGGGAACTGGCCCTTCAGGCGAGTATCGGGTGCCAGGTTTTCGGACCATTGTGGTTTCATGCGTCGGCTCGGGAGAGCACTCCCTTCACACGGGAGGGGTCGCAGGTTCGACCCTCAAAGGCGCTCCTGCTTCTCCCACGCAACAGAACATCGCGGTCGATTCCAGCTTCAGCTTTGCCGGGCTTGGGCGATCGAAGTCCGATCCGGTCGCAAACTGAGCACGTCGCCCGCCAAGATTTCTCGCTTGGCGCGAAAATCCCAACGGCGATGAATGAAGTCGGACCGGCCCCAGATCTTCATCGCGGACCAACATTCCTTGCCATGAAGGGCGACGAAGAGGAGGGAGGGGGCATTCCGAATGCGCTGGACAGCGAATATCCAACCGATGGCGCCTGTCTGGGGGAAGGGGCGAACGGAACTAGAACCGACCCTCGCGTTTCCACGCGTTTTCCACGAGTGGCGGCGCCGTGTTCGGCTGTCGTTCGCACTTCCGTGCAACGCTTGCGGAAGCGGTTATCTGCGCAACGCTTTGATAACACTAGGGAAAAATGGTGGGCGATGCAGGGATTGAACCTGCGACCCCTCCCGTGTGAAGGGAGTGCTCTCCCGCTGAGCTAATCGCCCGCCCGGGCCCGAACGCGTCGGGCCGTCCGTCTTGCGGCGGCAGGATTTAGTGTGCCCGCCTTGCCGGTGTCAAGCGCGCCGCGCGCGATCAGCCGCCGGCGAGCAGCCGATCCACCGTTTCCGGCAGCATGTCGTAATGCCGGATCAGCGCGTCGCCGCCCAGTTCCTCGGCCGGCGTCTCGGTGTAGCCGAAGGGAACCACGATCACCGGCACGCGGGCGTTCTTGGCGGTCAGCACGTCGGTCATGCTGTCGCCGACCATGACCGCGCGGCGCACGTCGCCCCCCGCGCGCTCCACCGTGCCGATGAGATGGCCGGCGTCGGGCTTGTAGACCGGGAAGGTGTCGGCGCCGGCGATCACCTTGAAGCGGCTCGACAGGTCGAGCCGGTCGAGCAGCAGGCGCGAGAGGTGCTCCAGCTTGTTGGTGCACACCGCCAGCACGTGGCCGCGCGCCTCCAGCTCGTCGAGCGCGGCGATGAGGCCGGGAAAGGGGCGCGACGAATCGGCGATGTGGTCGGCGTAGTGCTCGAGGAAGCGCGCATAGAGCCCTTCGAACGCTTCCGGCTCCACGGAGATGCCGGCGGCGTCGAGCCCGCGGCGCACCAGCGCCTTGGCGCCGGCGCCGATCATCCGGCGCGTCTCCTCGCGCGGCAGCGGCGGGGCGCCGGCAACCTCGAGGATGATGTCGAGCGTGTCGAGCAGGTCCGGCGCGGTGTCGACCAGCGTGCCGTCGAGGTCGAAGGCGATGACGGCGGGACGGGAGGAGGAGAGGGTGGAGGCCGAAGGTGAGGTCATGGCGGTATCCGGGATCGAGGAACGAAAAAAGGTGGATGCCCGGGCCGCGAAACGGGCTTATGTCCTATGGCCTACAATCCTGCCGCTTTTGCTGTCCAGCGTGCCGCGTCCATCGGGCGCATGCGTGGGGCGGAAGCCGATGGTAATCGAGGCGACGCTTTCGGGAGTGCATCTTAATGACGTCGACGACCCGACCCCATTTTCATGGCGCCGGATACGGCCTTTGCGCGACAGTGGCGATCGCCCTCGCCGTGGCGGTGATGACAGCCGCTGCGCCGTCCGCCTACGCGCAGGCTCCCGCGGGCGGCAACGAATCGCCCTCCACCGCCGCCTCGCCGGCCGAGCCCGCCCCTTCGACCGGGCAGGGCGCGCCCGATCCCGCCCCGTCCGCCGCGGCGGAAGCGGGGCCGGGGATGGAGCCCGGGCCCTATGTGTTCGGCTCGCCCCCCTCGGCGCAGGCCAACCGCCTCTATTCGGTGAACGTGCGCACCGGCGAGGTCAGCGCCTGCCAGTTCGAGCGGCCCGAGGGCAGCGTCATCGGCGTCACCAAGTGCTTCCCGCGCGACAGCAGCGCCGGACCGTCCGAAACCGGCACCTACGACCTGATCTCCACCCGCTATTCGGGCGAGACCGGCATCTTCCGGGTCAATGCCGAAACCGGGCAGATGAGCGTGTGCTATGTGCGCGACATGCCGAAGGAAGGCGGGGGCACCGAGCCCTCGGTGGTGTGCACCAAGGCCTCGCACTGACGCCTCCGGCCCGCGCCCGCGTCGCCGCCGGCTTGCCGCGGCGGCGTTTCGGCGCTAGCACCGGCTAGAACCGTTCGACCGAGAGCTGCCAGATCGCCATGTCCGACGCCGAGACGCTGAAACGCCAGGCCGCCGCCCGCGCGCTGGAGCATGTGCGCTCCGGCATGAAGCTCGGGCTCGGCACCGGCTCCACCGCCAAGCACTTCGTCGAGCTGCTCGCCGAGCGCGTGGCGCAGGGGCTGGAAGTGGTGGGCGTGCCGACCTCGGAGGCGACGCGCGCGCAGGCCGAGAGCCTCGACGTGCCGCTCGGCACGCTGGACGAATATCCCGCGCTCGACCTCGTGGTGGACGGCGCGGACGAGGTCGGGCCGGACCTCACCCTGATCAAGGGCGGCGGCGGTGCGCTGCTGCGCGAGAAGATCGTCGCCTCGGCGGCCGCTCAGATGATCGTGATCGCCGACGCCTCGAAGAAGGTGCCAACGCTCGGTACCTTTCCGCTGCCGATCGAGGTGGTGGATTTCGGCGTCGCCGCCATTCGCCGCGGGATCGAGAAGGCGGTGCGCCGTGCCGGCTGCCAGGGCCTTCTGACCTTGCGGCGGCGGCCGGACGGCCATGTTTTCGTCACGGATCAGGGACACCTCATCCTCGACGCCGCGTTCGGCGTCATCCCCGATCCGGCCGCGCTGGCCGCGTGTCTGGCCGATGTGCCGGGCGTCGTGGAGCACGGCCTCTTCATCAATCTGGCGAGCCGCGTCATTCTCGCGGGCGCCGACGGCGTGACGGTCCTCGACCGCGCGTGACAGATTCGTCAGGGAGATATTTCATGCCGGTTGCCTTTGCAGGACGTTGCGGCGCGCGGTGGCTGGCCGGTCCCGGCCTCGCCGCCTTGGTCATCTTGGCGACGCCGGCGGCGGCGCAGCAGCCCGCGCCGTTCAAGATGGGGCAGGCCGAGGCCCCGGCGGCGGCTCCGGCGCCCGAGCCGAGCGCCGAACAGCTCAAGCTCGCCAACGAGCTTCTGGTCGCCAATGGCGAGGCGTCGAGCTTCGATTCGCTCATTCCCGGTGTCATCGAGCAGGCCGCCGGCAGCTTCGTGCAGGCCAATCCGGACCTGATCCGGGACCTGCGCGAGGTCGCCCAGCAGCTCGTGCCGCAATATGAGAACCGCCGCGCCGAGATCATTCAGATCCTCGCCCGCACCTATGCGGCGCAGTTCTCGGTCGACGAGCTGAACCAGCTCCTGACCTTCTACCGCTCGCCGGTCGGCCACAAGCTGGTGGCCAAGCGCCAGCAGATCCTCGACGACGGCCTGCGCAACATCCAGGCCTGGAGCGTCAAGCTCTCGCAGGAGGTCGAGGGCCGGGTGCGCGCGGAGATGAAGAAGCGCGGCTTCACCATCTGACGACGATTCCAGGCGGGTTCCCGCTCTAAAAATGCAAACGCCCGGCGAGAGCCGGGCGTTTTGTTTTGGCGGGGGCAGTCTCGCGGGGGCAGTCTTGGCGAGGATCAGTCCTCGTCCGCGCCGACCGGGGCGCGATGGCCGGTGATGAGATAGAAGATCAGCGGCCCGAACAACGCGAGCGCGGACAGCGCGTAGAGCGTCAGCGCGATCGGGCTCTGGAACAGCACGATCGGGTCGCCGACGCTGATGGCGAGCGCCCGGCGGAGCTGCTGCTCCGACAGCGGGCCGAGGATGAGCCCGACCACGACCGGCGCGATCGGGTAGTCGTAGCGCCTGAGCACATAGCCGAGCAGGCCGAAGATCAGCAGCATGCCGAGCTCGACCAGCGAGGGATTCGCCCCCAGCGTGCCGAGCGTAGCGAACACCAGGATGCCGCCATAGAGCCAGGGACGCGGAATAGCGAGCAGGCGCACCCACAGCCCCACCAGCGGCAGGTTGAGGACGAGCAGCATGCCGTTGGCGATGAACAGCGAGGCGATCAGGCCCCAGACCAGGTCCGGGTTGGAGGTGAACAGCAGCGGGCCGGGATTGAGGCCGTATTGCTGGAAGCCGGCGAGCATGATCGCCGCCGTCGCCGAGGTCGGCAGGCCCAGCGTCAGGAGCGGCACCAGCACGCCGGCCGCCGCCGCGTTGTTGGCCGCCTCCGGCCCGGCGACGCCCTCGATCGCCCCGTTGCCGAACTCGTCCGGCTTGCGGCACAGGCGCTTCTCCAGCGCGTAGGAGAGGAAGGTCGGAATCTCCGCCCCGCCCGCCGGCATGGCGCCGATCGGGAAGCCGAGCGCGGTGCCGCGCAGCCACGGCCACCAGGAGCGCCGCCAGTCCTCCCGGTTCATGAACACCGAGCCCTTCACCGGCTCGATCACCTCCTCGGCGCGAAGGCCGGCGGCGGCGACCGACAGCGTCTCGCCGATGGCGAACAGCGCCACCGCGAGCGTCGTCACCTCGACACCGTCGAGCAGGTCCGGGATGCCGAAGGACAGCCGCGCCTGCCCGCTCTGCAGGTCGATGCCGACCAGGCCGAGGGCGAGGCCGATGAACAGGCTGGTGAGCCCGCGCGTCACCGAAGAGCCGAAGGCGGCCGAGACGGTGGTGAAGGCGAGGATCATCAGCGCGAAATAGTCCTCCGGCCCGAAGGAGATGGCGACGTCGACCACGGTCGGCGCCACCAGCGCGAGGCCGATGGTGGCGATGGTGCCGGCGACGAAGGAGCCGATGGCCGAGGTCGCCAGCGCCGGCCCGCCGCGCCCGGCGCGGGCCATCTTGTTGCCCTCCAGCGCGGTGACGATGGAGGCGCTCTCGCCCGGTGTGTTCAGCAGGATCGAGGCGGTCGAGCCGCCATACATGCCGCCATAGTAGATGCCGGCGAACATGATGAGCGAGCCGGCCGGGTCGAGCTTGAAGGTGATCGGCAGCAGCAGCGCGACGGTGAGCGCGGGGCCGATGCCCGGCAGCACGCCGACCGCGGTGCCGAGCATGACGCCGGCGAAGGCGAAGAGCAGGTTCATCGGCTGCAGGGCGACGACGACGCCGTGACCGAGGGCGGCAAAGGTTTCCATGGCAGCCGGCCCTCAGAACAGGCGTTCGATCGGCCCGGCGGGCAGCGAGAGCTGCAGGCCCTTGGCGAAGATCAGGTAGATGACGAGGCACATGGCCGTGCCGGCGAGGAAATGCGCCCAGACCGGGCCGCGGCCGAAGCCCTTCGCGGTGGCCGCGAACAGCCAGCCGGTAGCGATGGAGAAGCCGAGGAAGGGCAGCAGGATGATCTGACCGATCAGGCCGCCCAGCACCCAGGCCATGGGCACCGGCTCGTCGCGCGGGCGCTCCAGCGCGCCCTCGCGGATGGCCTCGACCGCCGTCGCCACCGCCAGCAGGGCGAGGCCGCCGGCGATGATGGTCGGGAAGGCGGCGGGGCCGATGGCCGAATAGACGTTGATCTGGGAGAGGCGCCAGGCGTCCCAGCCGACCACGAGCGACAGCAGGGCGAGGCCGAAGGCGATGGCGAAGCCGGCCTTGTCGGCGCCCCTGCGCGCGGACCTGTCAGGGGAAGGGGTGTTGGGATCGCTCATCGCGCATCTCCGGGCAACAGCCGAGGCGATCTCCCCCGCGGCCGGTCCGGCGCGGGGGAGGGGGCGTGCGTTCAGGCGGGAAGCCGGCTCACTGGGCGAGGCCGATATCCTTCAGGATCGCCTTGGTCGCCGTGATGTCCTTGGCGAGCTGCTCCTCGAAGTCGGCGCCGGCGAGATAGGTGTTGGCCCAGCCCTTCTGCGCCAGCATGTCCTTCCAGCCCTGCGAGTTGACCATCTTGGCGATGGTGTCGTTGAGCGCCTTCTTCTGCTCGGGCGAGATGCCCGGCGCGGCGGCGACCATGCGCCAGTTCTGGATCTCGACGTCGACGCCGCTCTCCTTGAAGGTCGGCACGTCCTTGGCCTCGGGCAGGCGCTCGGCGCTGGAGACGCCGAGCAGGCGCAGCTTGCCGGCCTTGGCCTGGGCGTCGAACTCGGAGAGGCTGGAAATGCCCACCGTCACCTTGCCGCCGAGGATCGAGGCCAGCGATTCGCCGCCGCCCGAGAAGGCGATGTAGTTCACCTTGGTCGGGTCGACGCCGATCGCCTTGGCGATCAGGCCGGCGGTGATGTGGTCGGTGCCGCCCGCCGAGCCGCCGGCCCAGGAGACCTTCTGCGGGTTGGCCTTCAGCGCCGCGACGAGGTCTTCCATCGACTTCAGCGGCGAATCCGCCGGCACCGCGATGGCCTCGTACTCGCCGGTGAGGCGGGCGATCGGCGTCACCTGGTCGAGCGTGACCGGCGACTTGTTGGTGATGATGGCGCCCACCATGACGTAGCCGCCGACGATCAGCGCGCTCGGGTCGCCCTTGTCGGCGTTGACGAACTGGGCGAGGCCGATGGTGCCGCCGGCGCCGGGCACGTTCATGACCTGGACGTTGGACACGATCTTCTCGCCCTGCAGCACCTGCTGCATGGCGCGCGCGGTCTGGTCCCAGCCGCCGCCGGGAGCGGCCGGCGCCATGATCTTGAGCTCGTCGACCTGGGCCGAGGCGGCGCCGAACGGAAGGGCGAGCGCCGCCGCAAGCAGCGCTCCGCGGACGATATGCTTCATCGTTTCCTCCAAGGGATGTTCGCGGTGCGATGAACGCTACGACACCGCGCTTTTTTACTTCACGCAGTTCGGGAAGCTAGAGCGCGGCACCGGCGGTGTCGAGTTCCACGGAAGGCTAAGAGAAACGCTCGGCAGCCATGCATCGGCTTGACGCGGGCGCCGCGCGGGGCGACATGCCCCCTACCCAGCCGCAACGCCGGCGGGGAGCCGAGGATGGAGAACCGGGCCATGCAGAAGTTCGACGTCGATCTGTTCGTCATCGGGGCAGGCTCGGGCGGCGTGCGCGCGGCCCGCATCGCCGCCAACCACGGGGCGAAGGTGAAGGTCGCCGAGGAATTCCGCGTCGGCGGGACCTGCGTGATCCGCGGCTGCGTGCCCAAGAAGCTGTTCGTCTATGCCGCGCGCTTCGCCCACGAATTCGCCGATGCCGCCGGCTTCGGCTGGACGGTGGAGGGCACGCGCTTCGACTGGCCGACGCTGATCGCCAACAAGGACAAGGAGATCGCCCGGCTCGAGGGCGCCTACGGCACCAATCTCGACCGCTCCGGCGTCGAGGTGGTGCGCCAGCGCGCGGTCGTCGAGGAGCCCAACGTCGTGCGTCTCGCCGACGGCACGCGGGTGAGCGCCCGCATCATCCTGATCGCCACCGGCGGCCATCCCAATCTCGGCCTCGACATGCCCGGGCGCGAGCTCGCCATCACCTCCAACGAGATCTTCAACCTCGCGCGCCTGCCCGAGGCGATCGTGATCCAGGGCGCCGGCTACATCGCGCTCGAATTCGCCTCGCTGCTCGCCGGGCTCGGCGCCAAGGTGACGGTGGTGCATCGCGGCGACAAGCTGCTGCGCGGCTTCGACGAGGAGATCCGCACCCGGCTCGCCGAGGAACTGGCCCAGCGGGGCATCGACTTCGCCTTCGGCGCCTCGATCGACGGTATCTACGCCGAGGGCGGGCGCAAGCGCGTGCGCCTCAATGACGGAAGCGACCTGTTCGCCGACGAGGTGATGCTCGCCATCGGCCGCACGCCCAACACGACCGGGCTCGGCCTCGACAAGGTCGGCGTCCACCTCACCGAGAACGGCGCCATCACGGTGGACGACACCGGGCGCACAAACGTGCCCTCGATCTACGCGGTGGGCGACGTGACCGACCGCGTGAACCTGACCCCGGTGGCGATCCGCGAGGGCCACGCCTTCGCCGATTCCGTGTTCGGCGGCCGCCCGTGGTCGGTCAACTACGACGTCATTCCCACCGCCGTGTTCACCGAGCCGGAGATCGGCACGGTCGGGCTCACCGAGGAGCAGGCGCGCGCGCAGGGGCGCCGGCTCGACATCTACAAGACCGATTTCCGCCCGCTCAAGGCGACGCTGTCGGGCAGCCAGTCGCGCACCTTCATGAAGCTGATCGTCGACCAGAAGGACGACCGGGTGATCGGCATGCACCTTGTCGGCGAGGCGGCGGGCGAGATGACACAGCTCGCCGCGGTCGCGATGAATGTCGGCGCCACCAAGGCCGACTTCGACCGCACCATGGCGCTGCACCCTTCCTCGGCCGAGGAACTGGTGACGCTGCGCGGCCGGCACAGCTCCAGCGACCCGATCCCCGAGGCCTCGGCCGAGGCGACGCCGGCGATCTGAGCACCCCGGCGCCGGGGCGAACGGCGCCCCGCGCGAGATGCGAAAGCGCGCGTGCGCCGGTGCAATGCAGCCGCGCGCCGCATGGCTGGCTTTCGCGCGAGGCTTGGGTGTATAAGGCCGGCCTTTCCCGCGCGGGAGGAGCCGCGCGGCCGTGCCGTGATCAGGAGGCGAAAATGTCTGAACGCTGGACGCCGGATAGCTGGAGGGCGTTGCCCATTCAGCAGGTCCCGGACTATCCGAACACCGAGGCCTTGGCTTCGGTGGAGCGTCAGCTCGCCTCGTTTCCGCCGCTGGTTTTTGCAGGTGAGGCCCGCCGCCTGAAGCGCGAGCTCGCGAAGGTCGCCAACGGGCAGGCCTTCCTCCTCCAGGGCGGCGACTGCGCCGAGAGCTTCCACGAGCATTCGGCCGACAACATCCGCGATTTCTTCCGCGTCTTCCTGCAGATGGCGGTGGTGCTGACCTATGCCGGCGCCTCGCCCGTGGTGAAGGTCGGGCGCATCGCCGGCCAGTTCGCCAAGCCGCGCTCGGCGCCGACCGAGACCGTGAACGGGGTCGAGCTGCCGTCCTACCGGGGCGACATCGTCAACGACATCGCCTTCACGCCGGAAGCGCGCATCCCCGATCCGCGCCGCCAGCTCGAGGCCTATCGCCAGTCGGCGGCGACGCTGAATCTGCTGCGCGCCTTCGCCACCGGCGGCTATGCGAACCTTGCCAACGCGCATCAGTGGATGCTCGGCTTCGTCAAGGACAGCCCGCAGTCGAGCAAGTATCAGGCGCTCGCCGACCGCATCACCGAGGCGCTGGACTTCATGCGCGCCATCGGCGTCGATCCGGAGAGCCACCCGGAGATGCGCGCCACCGATTTCTTCACCAGCCACGAGGCGCTGCTTCTCGGCTATGAGGAAGCGATGACGCGCGTGGATTCGACCACGGGCGACTGGTACTCGACCTCGGGCCACATGATCTGGGTCGGCGATCGCACGCGCCAGATCGACCACGCCCATGTCGAGTACTGCCGCGGCGTGAAGAACCCGCTCGGCCTGAAGTGCGGCCCGTCGCTGAAGCCGGACGACCTGATCCGCCTCATCGACACGCTGAACCCGGACGACGAGGCCGGCCGGCTGACGCTGATCGCCCGCTTCGGGGCCGACAAGGTGGGCGACCACCTGCCGGCGCTGGTGCGCGCGGTGAAGCGCGAGGGCCGCACCGTGGTGTGGTCGTGCGATCCCATGCACGGCAACACCATCAAGTCCCCCTCCGGCTTCAAGACCCGCCCCTTCGACCACATTCTGGGCGAGGTGAAGGACTTCTTCGCCGTCCACGCGGCGGAGGGCACCTATGCCGGCGGCGTGCATCTGGAGATGACCGGCCGCAACGTCACCGAATGCACCGGCGGCGCGCGGGCGATCTCGGATGCGGACCTGAAGGACCGCTACCACACCTATTGCGATCCGCGCCTCAATGCCGAGCAGGCGATCGAGATGGCGTTCCTGGTCGCCGAGCTCCTGAAGCAGGAGCACGCCGGCCGCGAGCGGCCGGTGATCGCGGCGGCGGAGTGAGACTTTCCCGTCGGGCCGGTGACGGCCTGACGGGAACCGGATGCGGGCACAGGCAGGGGCGGCTGGCGGGTGCGTATCGTCTTCGACGTTTCCGATGTGATCATTCAGATCCACAGCGGCAACAATGTCGGTGGCATCCTGCGGGTGGTGACGCGGCTGATGCGTCACGCCCGCGACCATGACGTCGACGGGCGGCTGGAGTTCATCTTCTACCACCCGCGGCGGCGCGCCTTCGTCGGCATCGACCCCGAATTCTTCTTCGACGCGCTCGGCGAGCGGGTGGACGTGGTCGACAACGCGCTCGACCTGCGTGGCGTGCTGTTCTCGGTGAACCACGCCAAGTACCGCAAGCGCCCGCTGCGCGCCTTCACCCACAAGGTCGAGCGCCGGCTCAAGCACATGGCGAAGCTTTGGCGCGAGCCGGAGCCGAAGATGGACCGGCCCAAGGGCTGGGCGCTGCGCCCGTGGGACCTCGGCGCGGAGAAGGTACGCGTCGCCCTGCTCGGCATGGCCTGGAACGTGCGCGACCAGAGCCGCCGCCTCGCCGAGCTGCAGAAGCGCGGCGACGTCGAGGTGGTGCTGCTGGTGCACGACCTCATTCCCATCGTCGCGCCCGCGATCCACGAGATGAACCAGCAATTCGCCGACTGGTTCGCCGAGGTGGTCGGCGTCACCACGCGCTTCCTCGTCATCTCCGACTATACCGGCCAGGACGTCGCCGCCACCGTGCCCAAGCTCGGCGGGCGGGTGGAGTGGATCCGCCGCGTGCCGCTGGCGCACGAGTTCGACGTGAGCGAGGAGGGGCCGCTGCCGGCCGAGTTCCCGAACGGCTTCGTGCTCTCGATCGCGCCGCTCGCTTTGCCGCGCAAGAACCTCTGGATGCTCATCAAGGCGTGGGAGAAGCTGCTGGAGCGGGTCGGCCCGGAGCTGCTGCCGACGCTGGTGCTGGCCGGCGCGCACGGCAAGAAGGCGCGCGAGTTCGAGGAATACATGGCCGCGCGGCCTGCGCTGGCGCCCCATGTGCTGCTGCTCGAGCGCCCGAAGGACCGGACCATCACCGCGCTCTACCGGCACTGCCTGTTCACGGTCTATCCGAGCGTGTTCGAGGGCTGGGGCCTGCCGGTCGGCGAGGCGGCGTGGTTCGGCAAGCTGTGCGTCGCCTCCAACGCGACGTCGATCCCCGAGGTGGTCGGGCCGGCGGCGGATTATTTCGACCCGGCCGACCTCGACGACATGGTGGCCAAGCTGGAGCGGCCGATCCGCGACCGGGCCTATCTCGCCGCGCGCGAGAAGGACGTCGCGGGGGTCGAGCTGCGCCGCTGGGAGGACGTCGCGCGCGACCTCGTCATCGCGCTCGAGGCGCCCTGAGATCGCGGCGCCGGGCCGCGCGCGATCGATTGCCCAGAAGAGGCCTTGGCGCTAAACCACCGCCCATGTCCGAAGCTCCCGCCGACCAGCTCCTCATCGCCTTCGCGCAGCTCAATCCCACGGTCGGCGATATCGCCGGCAATGTGGAGAAAGCCCGCGCCGCCCGCGCGCTCGCGGCCGAGCAGGGGGCGGACCTCGTCCTGTTCACCGAGCTGTTCATCTCCGGCTATCCGCCCGAGGACCTGGTGCTGAAGCCCTCCTTCCAGGCCGCCTGCCGGCAGGCGGTGGAGCGGCTTGCCGCCGAGACCGCCGACGGCGGCCCGGCCATGCTGGTCGGCACGCCCTGGGTCGACGGCGGGAAGCTCTACAACGCCGTGGCTCTGCTGGAGGGCGGGGCGATCTCGACGCTGCGCTACAAGGTGGACCTGCCAAATTACGGCGTGTTCGACGAGAAGCGCGTCTTCGCCACCGGGCCGATGCCGGGGCCGATCCCGTTCCGGGGTGTGCGCATCGGGGTGCCGATCTGCGAGGACATCTGGTCGGAGGACGTGATCGAGTGCCTCGCCGAGACCGGCTCCGAGATGCTGCTGATCCCCAACGGCTCGCCCTATCGCCGCACGGTCTATGACGAGCGCATGAACGTCGCGGTGGCGCGGGTGGTGGAGAGCGGGCTGCCGCTCGCCTATGTCAATCAGGTGGGCGGGCAGGACGAGCTGGTGTTCGACGGTGCCTCCTTCGTGCTCAACGCCGACCGCTCGCTCGCCGTCCAGTTCCCGAACTTCCAGGAGCGGGTGCGCCTCACCCGCTGGGAGCGCTGGGCGGATGGATGGCGCTGCGAGGAGGGCGCGCGCGCCCCGCTGGTGCTCGACGACGAGGCGGATTACGCCGCCTGCGTCATAGGCCTGCGCGACTATGTGGAGAAGAACCGCTTTCCCGGCGTCGTGCTGGGGCTGTCCGGCGGCATCGATTCCGCGCTCTGCGCGGCGATGGCGGCCGACGCGCTGGGGCCGGAGCGTGTGCACTGCGTGATGCTGCCCTATCGCTTCACCTCGAACGAGTCGCTGTCCGACGCGGCGGGCGTCGCCGAAGCGCTGGGCTGCCGCTACGACATCGTGCCGATCGCCGGGGCGGTGGAGGGGCTGGAAGCCTCGCTCGCCCCGCTCTTCGCCGACACCGAGCGCGGCGTGACCGAGGAGAACCTGCAGTCCCGCGCGCGCGGCACCATCCTGATGTCGATCTCCAACAAGTTCGGCGCCATGGTGGTGACGACCGGCAACAAGTCGGAGATGTCGACCGGCTATGCCACGCTCTATGGCGACATGAACGGCGGCTATAACCCGCTGAAGGACCTCTACAAGACCCAGGTGTTCCGGCTGTGCCGGCTGCGCAACCGCTGGAAGCCGGCGGACGCGCTGGGCGCCTCGGGCATCGTCATCCCCGAGAACATCATCGTGAAGCCGCCCACCGCCGAGCTGCGCGAGAACCAGAAGGACCAGGACAGCCTGCCGCCCTACGAGGTGCTGGACGCCATTCTGGAGCGGCTGGTCGAGCGCGAGATGCCCGCCGCCGACATTGCCACCGAGGGCTTCGACCCGGCGCTGGTGGCGCGGGTCGAGCGGATGCTGAACATCGCCGAGTACAAGCGCCGGCAGGCGGCGCCGGGCGTGAAGGTGACGGCGCGCAATTTCGGCCGCGACCGGCGCTATCCGATCACCAACCGGTTCCGCGAGACCGCGTGAGGGATCGGGGCCGCCATTGCCCCGACCCGCCGCCTCGGCCATAAGCGCGCGCCATGAGCACTCCGATCCTCCGCTTCGCCCCCTCGCCGACAGGCCTGCTGCATGTGGGCAATGCGCGCACGGCGCTCTACAACGCGCTCTATGCGCGGCGCGAGGGCGGGACCTTCATCCTGCGCTACGACGACACCGACACCGCCCGCTCGACCGCTGCCTTCGCGCAGGCGATCGGCGAGGACATGGCCTGGCTCGGCATCGCGCCCGACCGCGTCGAGCACCAGTCGGCCCGCCTGCCGCGCTACGACGCGGCGGTGGAAAAGCTGAAGGCGGCGGGGCGGCTCTACCCCGCCTATGAGAGCGAGGAGGAGCTGGAGACAAAGCGCCTGTCGCGGCGCCGGCGCGGCCTGCCGCCGATCTACGACCGCGCGGCCCTGAAGCTCACCGACGCCGACCGGGCGCGGCTGGAGGGAGAGGGGCGGCGCCCGCACTGGCGCTTCCGGCTGGACGGGCGACGCGTCGCCTGGGCCGACCTCGTGCGCGGCGAGCAGGCGGTCGACACCGCGACGCTCTCCGACCCGGTGCTGATCCGTGCGGACGGCAGCTACCTCTACACGCTGACCTCGGTCGTCGACGACATCGAGATGGGCGTGACCCATGTGGTGCGCGGCGAGGATCACGTCACCAATACCGGCGTGCAGATCGAAATCGCCGAGGCGCTAGGTGCGGCGGCGCCGGTGTTCGGCCATCACAATTTGCTCACCCTGCCGAGCGGGGAGGGGCTGTCGAAGCGGCTCGGCCATCTCTCGCTGCGGGCGCTGCGCGAGGCGGGCGAGGAGCCGCTGGCGGTGGCGGCGCTGGCGGTGCTCACCGGCACCTCGCTGGCGGTGGAGCCGGTGGCCGATCTCGACACGCTGGCGGCGAAGATCGATTTCGGCCGCATCTCGCGTGCGCCGGCGCGGTTCGACCCCGCCGAACTGACCTCCTTGAGCGCGGCGACGCTGCATCACCTGCCCTTCGCGGCGGTGGCCGGACGGCTCGCGGCGCTGGGCGTCGGCGGTGGGGAGGCGTTCTGGCTGGCGGTGCGGGGGAATCTCGCACGCTTTTCCGATGCGCTCGCTTGGTGGCGGGTGGTCGAGGGGCCGCTCGATCCGGTGACCGCGCCCGAGGATGCCGATTTCCTCGCCGTCGCCGCCGCGTCGCTTCCGCCCGAGCCGTGGGACGAGGGCGTCTATCCGCGCTGGATCGCGGCGCTGAAGCCGGCGAGCGGACGGGCCGGGCGGGCGCTGTTCCACCCGCTGCGCCTCGCCCTGACGGGAGCGGAGAGCGGGCCGGAGCTCAAGGCGCTGCTGCCACTGATCGGGCGCGAGAAGGCGCTGGCGCGGCTGTCCGGGAAACGCGGCTAGCGCGCGTCCTCAGGGCCGGCCGGCGCCCTTGGCCGGGGTCGCGGTCTCGACCGTCTCGGGCGTCCAGTCGGGATCGAGCGCGGCGCGCAGCTCCGCCGTCTCCTTCGCCGTGGCGGCGGCGCCCTTGGCCTCAATGGCGCGGTAGAGCGTGATCAGCCGCTCGCCGAAGGCGGTGAGGTCGGTGCCGTGGCCGCGCCGGCCGGGATGGGTCTCGACCACCGGCTCGCGGAAATTGCGCCCCACCTCGTCGATCAGCAGCCAGGCGCGGCGATAGCTCATGCCCATCTTCTTGGCGGCGGAGAGAATCGAGCGCTCGGCGCGCACGGTCTCCAGCAGGTCGATCATGCCCGGCCCGAGATGGCGCCCGTCGCCGAAATAGACGCGGATGAACAGCCCGTCGCGATGCTGCGCGGCGTCGTCGGTCTCGTCACTTTCCTGCGGGTCCATGGCACCTCTTCCCCCGTCGCGATTTTAGGCGAAGAGGTGCCGCGCTGGAACCCGGCTCAGGCGGCACGCAGCCGCCGCGGACGGCGGGCGAGGGCGAGGTCGAGCGCCAGCATCACCACGAGCGAGGCGCCGACCAGCGGGAAGATCAGCCCGAACACCGCCATGAGCGCCACGAGGCCGCGCATCGCGGCGGGTGTCGAGGGCATCGGCGGCACGCCGAGCGAGCCGCTCGGCCGGCGCTTCCACCACATCACGCCGGCCGAGACCGCCATGACGAGGATGGCGAAGCACAGCGCCAGCATGAAGAGCTGGTTCGCGAGCCCGAATTCCTGCCCCATATGGACGTTGATGCCCCACTCCATCGCCTTCGCCACCGGGCCGTAATCGGCATAGCCCATGTCGATCAGCGGCGTGCCGCTGTACTGGTCGATATGGACGATGCGCTGCTTCGACAGGTCGGCGGGATAGACGGTGGCCGAATAGACCCCGGTGGGCGAAGAGGGCAGGCTCAGCGCGTAGCCGGGCGACACGCCGAGCCGCTCGAAGATCGCGGCGGCGGTGTCGATGCCGATCGGCTGCGCGGCGGCCGGGGCCGATTCCGGCATCCGTGCCTGTTCCAGCGACCAGGTGGTGGGGCCGGTGGCGTGGGCCAGGTGCTCGTCCGACATCGGCACGTCGGTGTAGACGCCGGCCGGGTAGCCGTAATTCGAGCTGTTGGCGAGCTCGTTCACCTTGGCGCCCCAGAGCACGGTCCACGGCATGCCGGAGAGCGCCATGAAGCCGATGGCGAGGCCCGCGAAGGCGCCGGTGACGGCGTGCACGTCGCGCCAGAACACCCGGCGTGCCGGCGTGCCGCGCACCGAGACCACGCCGCCGCGCCGGCGGCGCGGCCACCACAGGTAGAAGCCGGTGCCGACCAGCAGGATCGACCATCCGCCGACGATCTCGATGATGCCGTTGGCGACCGGCCCGAACTCGGCAAGGCTGTGCAGCCGGCGCACGATCCACATGATCGTGCCGCGATCGGGCAACTCGCCGAGGACGCGCGCGTCATAGGGATCGACATAGACCGAGCGGCGCTCGCCGTCGGCGGTCTTCACCACCACCTCGGCCGAGCTCTCCGGCGAGACCGGGGTGACGACCTTAAGCGCGGTGCCCGGCCGTTCGGCCAGCGCCGCCGCGACCCAGGCGCTCGGCGCCTCCATCGGCGCCGCCCGGTCCGCCACCTCCTTCAGGTCGCTGTGCCAGACGGCGTCGATCTCGTTGTGGAACAGGTAGAGCCCGCCCGTCACCGCGAGCAGGACCATGAAGGGCAGCACCATGAGGCCGGCATAGAAGTGCCAGCGCCAGACCGCGCGGTAGAGATTGGCCGCGCGTTCGGGCGTGGTGTCCGGGGAGCCGGCAGGAAGGGGGGAGGCGGCAGGCAAAGGGGTGGCGTTCATCGGATCGGGTCCGGAAAAAGGGGTGAGGGAGGGCGCAGCCGGCCGCGCCCGGCGACGCGGCCGGGCGGGCGTTTGCTGCGGATCGGCGGCTGGAAGCTGCGGCCGGGCCCGGGGAGCCGGGCCGGCCGGCCTCAGGCGCCGGCGTTCAGTCGTGTGTGGTCGGGATGCGCGTCGCTCAGTTGCGCGGAGCTCAGTTGCGCGGAGCTCAGTTGCTCGGCGCGGGCATCTTCATCGGCGTGGTCATCGGCATGGACATGTCGCCATGCGCGTCGTGGCCTGCATCCTCGGATGTCTTCGGTCCGCCCATGCCCTCGATCTTGAACACGACGTCGACCGTGCCCGCCTTGGCGAAGGTCAGCGTGCCCTTGAAGCTGTCGCCCTGCTTCAGCGGATGCTTCAGCCCCATCAGCATCAGATGGTAGCCGCCGGACGCGAACTTGACCTCGCCGCCGGCCGGGATCTCGACCCCGTCCTTCAGCATCCGCATTTTCATGACGCCGTCGGTGACGCTCATCTCGTGGATCTCGACATGGTCGGCCACCTCTGCGGTGGCGGAGACGAAGGTGTCGGGGGTCTTGCCGTCATTGGTGACGGAGAAATAGCCACCGCCGACCTTGGCGCCGGCGGGCGTCATCCGCGCCCAGGGATGGCCGATCTCCAGCTCGCCGATCTTGAAGCCATGGGCGAAGGCCGGCTGGGCGGCGAACAGGGCGAGGGCGGCGAGGAGGACGGCGAGGCCGAAGCGGTCCTCCGCGTGGCGCAGGACACGGGACAGGGTGAAGCGGATCATGATGGGCACTCCCATTGCGCCGGCGCGCCGCGACGGGTTCGCGGCCGGCATCGATGTCGACTGACGTTGAAAGGCTGCGCGCGGGGCGCGGAGCGTCAGGCGAGGGGAGGCGCGCGGGTGTTCCGGGGGGAGCGTTCGACCCCGATGACGGCCGCGTGCGTCGCCGGCGGCAGCGCGGCCGCGACGACGACCGCCGGGCGCACGGCCGGCACGAAGCCGGCGGCGGGCGGCAGCGGCGTGCCGACCGACATGAGGCAGCCGGTGGAGCAGCAATCGGGGAGATGGTGGGGCGGATCGGCGGGTGCTGCGGGCGCGGAAGAGGTGCCGTGCAGGCCCCGGCAAATGACCAGTGCGAAGCTGTCATAGCCGGCGCCGGCCGCGGCATAGGCGCCGGAGGCCACGCCGCCGAGGAACGCCTGGAGCACGACGAGATAGGCTATGGCCAGGGCCATCGCCATCCGGCGCAACATGTGGCGTTGGTCGGTCATTACCCAGCGTACTCCCGTGCCGACGCTCTAGCACGGCGGCAGGGCGCGCGGAACAGCGGCGCAGTGCCGCTGCCCCGCCGTTCGCTCGACGTTGTTCAGTCCGTCGTGGCGCCGGGGCCGGGAATGGCGCCGGGCGGGCTATTGCCGAGGATGATCATGCCCAGCACCTCGTCCTTGGTGACGTCGGAGGTGCGGGCCGAGCCCACGAGCTGGCCGTTCTTCATCACGCTCACCCGGTCCGCGAGGTCGAACACGTCGTGGATGTCGTGGCTGATGAGGAAGATGCCGATGCCTTCCGCCTTGAGCTGCTTGATGAGCTCGGCCACCTGCGCCGTTTCCTGCGGGCCGAGCGCGGCGGTCGGCTCGTCCATGATCAGGATCTTGGCGTTGAAGTGGATGGCGCGGGCGATGGCGACCGACTGGCGCTGGCCGCCGGACAGGCCCCGCACCGGCTCCTTGAACTTGCGGAAGTTCGGGTTGAGCCGGCCCATCACCTCGCGCGTCGCCGCCTCCATGGCGACGTCGTCGAGCGTGCCCCAGGGGGTCATCAGCTCGCGGCCGAGGAACAGGTTGGCGGCGGCGTCCACATTGTCGGCCAGCGCCAGCGTCTGGTAGATCGTCTCGATGCCGTAGCGCTTGGCGTCGCGCGGATTGCCGATCTCGGCCTTCTCGCCATTGATGCGGATCTCGCCGGAATCGGGCCGGTAGGCGCCGGCGAGGATCTTGATCAGCGTCGACTTGCCGGCGCCGTTGTGGCCGAGCAGGCCGACCACCTCGCCGGGATAGAGGTCGATCGAGACGCCGTCGACGGCGTGGATGCCGCCGAAGGCGATGCGGATGTCGCGCATCTCCACCAGCGGCTCGCCGCTGCGGGCCGGCGCGGCCGGCTGGGTCATGGTGACGGTGTTCATGGTCGCGCCCTCACTTGAACCGCTTGCGGTAGACGGTGTCGATCCACACCGCGAACACCAGCACGGCGCCGACGACGATGTTCTGATAGGGCGTGTCGACGCGCATCAGCACCATGCCGGACTGCAGGCTCTGCATCACCAGCGCGCCGAGCATGGCGCCCGCGATGGTGCCCGAGCCGCCGGCGAGCGAGGTGCCGCCGATCACCGCCGCGGCGATGACGTAGAGCTCGTCGAGCGTGCCCTGCGCGTTGGTCGCCGAGTTGAGGCGGGCGGTGGAGATGGCCGCGCCGATCGCCGCCAGCGCGCCCATCAGCGAGAACACCATCAGCGTCACCCGCTTGGTGTTGATGCCGGCGAGCTCGGCCGCCTCCGGGTTGCCGCCGATGGCGAAGACGTAGCGGCCGAAGCGGGTGCGGGTGGTGATGAAGGTCATGATGATGCCGACCGCCAGCGCCACCAGCACCGGCACCGCGTAGCCGAAGCTGATGTGGAGCCCTTCCGGCGGCACGGTGATGCCGGCCGCCTGGGCGTACCGCCGGGCGAGCGCGGCGGGCAGCTCGTAGGCATTGACCACCAGCGTCGCGGCGATGACCGCGGCGCAGCCGGCGGCGACGGTGACGACCTCGGCCCAGAGCGGCTTCAGCGGGAAGTGGAAGCGCTGGCGCTGGCGCCGCGCCTGTAGCGTGGCGGCGGCGATGGCGAGGCAGGCGATGACGGCGACGATCCAGCTCCAGGTCGCGCCGATGGAGCCGCTCGCGCCGCCGCCCAGCAGCTTGAAATTGTCGTCGGTGAGCGGGATGGTCTTGCCTTCCGCAACCGCCCAGGCGGCGCCGCGCCAGACCAGCAGGCCGCCCAGCGTGACGATGAAGGCGGGCACGCCGAGATAGGCGATGATGAAGCCGTGCAGCGCGCCGATCAGCGCGCCGGCGGCGATGCCGGCGGCCAGCGTCAGCGCCATCACGGCCGGGTTGTTGAAGCCGAAGGCCGGCGTGAGGTAGCTCGCCTGGAACACCGCCATGATCATGCCGGTGACGCCGAGGATCGAGCCGACCGACAGGTCGATGTGGCGCATCACGATCACCAGCACCATGCCGGTGGACATGACCGCGATCGACGAGCTCTGGACTGACAGGTTCCAGATGTTGCGCGGCGTCAGGAAGGTGCCGTCGGCGAGGAAGTCGAACACGATCCAGATGGCGGCGAGGGCGCCGACCATGCCGAGGAAGCGGACGTCGATCTCCAGGGCGCCGATGAATGAACTCGCCGTCCGCTTGGGCTGCGAGGAGGGAACCGGCGTGGTGGCCGTCGTGGTATCGCTCATGAGCGTCCTCCATGGCCCCCGGGGTGCTCGCGCGGGGCGGCGCGCCCGGCGGTTGGCGGCGAGGTTGTCTCCCCGCCGCCGGAATTACCGGGATGTCAGTCGCAGGCCTTCACGGTGCCGGGCTTCACGCCCTGGCAGACCGTCGCCTTCGGCACCCAGCCGGCTTCGATGATCACGTCGAGATTGTCCTTGGTGATCGGCACGGGCTTCAGGAAGGTGGAGTTCATCGGAACGCCCTTCGGCCCGCCGGTGAAGGTGGTCGTGCCTTCGATCGCCTTGGGATCGGCGCCCTTGGCGAGCTCGATCGCGATCTCCGCGGCGCGCTTGCCGAGCTCGCGGCTGTCCTTCCACACCGAGACCGTCTGGGTGCCGAGCGCGATGCGGTTCAGCGCCGCGAAGTCGGCGTCCTGGCCGGAGACCGGCACCGTGCCGGCGAGGCCCTGGGCCGCGAGCGCGGCGATGGCGCCGCCGGCGGTGCCGTCGTTCGAGGCGACCACGGCGTCGATCTTGTTGTTGTTGGCGGTGAGGAGCTGCTCGGTGTTGCGCTGGGCATTGGCGGGCAGCCAGCCGTCGGTATAGGCCTCGCCCACGTTCTTGATGTCGCCCTTGTCGATGGAAGGCTTCAGCACTTCCATCTGGCCGGAGAACAGGAAGTCGGCATTGGGGTCGGCGGCCGAGCCCTTGATGAAGATGTAGTTGCCCTTCGGCTTGATCTTCAGCACCTCGGACGCCTGGAGCCGGCCAACCTCCTTGTTGTCGAAGGTGATGTAGTAGGCGTAGGGATTCTCGATCAGCCGGTCGTAGCCGACCACCGGGATGCCCTCATTCTCCGCCTTGGTGATGGCGGGGGTGATGGCGTCCGAATCCTGGGCCAGGATGATGAGGGCGTTCGCGCCCTGCGCGATCAGCGCCTCGACGTCGGAGAGCTGCTTGGAGGCGGAGGACTGGGCGTCGGCCGAGATGTACTTGGCGCCGGCGGCTTCCAGCGCCTTCTTGATCGCCGCCTCGTCCGTCTTCCAGCGCTCCTCCTGGAAGTTCGACCAGCTCACGCCGACCACGACGTCTTGGGCATGGGCGGCGCCCATGGCCACCAGCGTGGCGAAGGCCACTGCGGCGGCGGACTGTTTCAACTTCATGCTTTCCTCCCATCAAGGATGCTTTGCGCGAATGCCGGCCGGCTGGGCGCGATCCTTCGAGGGCCGCGCATGCCAGGCTCCTTGCTTGACGTTCGAACCTCAATACAGGCCTCGTCCGTCGTGTTCTTGATCGACCTATAGAGGTCGACTGGCCTTCAGAACCCATCATCTAGGACGGATTTCTGGCGCAGGCTAGCAAGGCAACTCCACGTTGGCGCTCCATACTTGGTCTAATACGGCGTTCCGCAGCTTGAGTTGCGTACCTCAGATTTTGTGGGCAACATGACCTCATGTCCAGAGTTGTTTCGCGCATCACCCTTCAGGATGTCGCCCGTGAGGCCGGCGTCTCGCTGGCGACGGCCGACCGGGTGCTGAACGGGCGCACCGGCGTGCGCAACGTCACCGCCGAGCGGGTGAAGGACGCCGTGGCCCGCCTCGGCTACCGTCCGAACCTCGCCGCGGCGCGGCTGGCGCGGGGCGAGACCTACCGCTTCTGCTTCGTGCTGCCGGCGGGCTCGAACGTATTCATGCGGATGCTCGGCGAGCAGGTGACGAACACGGCGAGCTGGCTCGCCGCCAACAACGCCTATATCGACACGCTGCGCGTCGACGTGTTCGCGCCGGAAACGCTGGCCTCCGCGCTGGAGGGGCTGATCGGCCATTATGACGGCGTGGCGGTGGTGGCGCTCGACCATCCGCGGGTGCGCTCGGCGATCGACGACCTCGTCGCCTCCGGCGTCGCGGTGGTGACGCTGGTGTCGGACGTGCCGGCTTCACACCGGCTGCGCTATGTCGGCATCGACAACATCGCCGCCGGCCGGACCGCCGGCACACTGCTCGGCCGCTTCGCCGCGGGGCGCAGCGGCTCGGTCGGGCTGATCGTCGGCACGCCGGCGCTGCGCGACCATGCCGAGCGCCAGTTCGGCTTCACCCAGGTTCTGGCCGGCGAATATCCGGCCCTCAAGGTGCTGCCCGCCCGCGAGAGCTTCGACGAGGAGGAGCGCACCCAGGCGATCGTCGCCGGCATGCTGCGCGACGTGCCCGACCTCGTCGGCCTCTACAATGTCGGCGCCGGCAATCGCGGCGTCGCGGCGGCCATCAGCGCCGCCAACCGGGCCTCGGACCTCGTCTTCATCGGCCACGACCTGACCGACGATACGCGCCGCTTCCTGCTGCGCGGCATAATGGACGCGGTGATCAACCAGGACCCCGGCCACCAGTCGCGCTCGGCGGCGCGGGTCCTGCTCGCGCACTGCGCGGGGGAACCGCTGCTTAACGAGCAGGAGCGTATCCGCATCGACATCTTCGTGCGGGACAACCTCCCGTGACCCGTTCCACTCTCTCAGTTCGGAAGGTTTGAGGCATGTATCTCGGCCTCGATATCGGCACCTCCGCGGTCAAGGCGGTGCTCGTCGACGACGCACAGTCGGTCGTCGCCACCACCGAGACGGCGCTCGCCATCTCGCGCCCGCAGCCGGGCTTCAGCGAGCAGAATCCCGAGGATTGGTGGCAGGCGACGCTCGCCAGTATCGACGCTCTGAAGGTGCAGAAGCCGGCGGAGCTCGCCGCGGTGCGCGGAATCGGCCTGTCCGGCCAGATGCACGGCGCGGTGCTGCTGGACCGCGAGGGCGCGGTGCTGCGCCCCGCGATCCTCTGGAACGACGGGCGCTCCTTTCTCGAATGCCGCGAGCTCGAGGAGCGCTTTCCCGCGCTGCACCAGGTCGCCGGCAATCTCGCCTTTCCCGGCTTCACCGCGCCCAAGCTCTTGTGGGTGAGGAAGCACGAGCCGGAGATCTTCGAGCGAACCGCCAAGGTGCTGCTGCCCAAGGCCTATGTCGGCTACCGGCTCACCGGCGACATGGTCGACGAGATGTCGGACGCCTCCGGCACACTGTGGCTCGACGTCGGCGCGCGCGACTGGTCGGACGAGGCGTTGGCCGCGACCCATCTCACCCGCGCGCACATGCCCCGCCTCGTCGAGGGCAGCGCCGCCGCCGGCCGGATCACCGCCGACCTCGCCGCGCGCTGGGGCATGCAGACGCCGCCGGTGCTGGCGGGCGGCGCCGGCGACAATGCGGCGGGCGCGATCGGGCTCGGCGCCATCAATGCCGGCGACGCCTTCGTCTCGCTAGGCACCTCGGGCGTGCTGTGGGCGACCACCGACCGCTACGCGCCGAACCCGGAATCGAGCGTCCACGCCTTCTGCCACGCCATTCCCGCCACCTGGCACCAGATGGGGGTGATCCTCTCCGCCGCCTCGGCGCTCGGCTGGTGGTCGGGCGTGGCGAAGACCTCGCCCGCCGACCTGCTGGCCCCGCTCGGCGACGCGCCGGCCGCGCCCTCGCGCGCGACCTTCCTGCCGTATCTCTCCGGTGAGCGAACCCCCCACAACGACACCGCTATCCGCGCCGCCTTCGTCGGGCTCGACCACGACACCACGCGCGAGAACCTGACGCAGGCGGTGCTGGAAGGCGTCGCCTTCGCCTTCAAGGACTGCCTCGACGCGCTCGCCGCCGCCGGCACGCACCTGTCGCAGGCCGACGTGATCGGCGGCGGCTCGCGCTCGCGCTTCTGGACCGCGGTGCTGGCGAGCGTGCTCGGCCTGCCGATCAACCGCATCGAGGACGGCGAGCGGGGAGGGGCGTTCGGCGCCGCCCGGCTCGCGCGCATGGCGGCGACCGGCGAGGCGCCGGCCGACATCTGCCTGCCGCCCCGACGGATCGAGACCATCGCGCCCGATCCCGCCCTCCAGCACGCCTATGCGGAACGCCACGCGCTCTACCGCGCGCTCTATCCCGCAATGAAGGGAGTGAAGTCATGAATGCCCCCGCCCGCTTCTTCCCGGCGGATGAGCCGCTGCGCTATGTCGGCCCGCTCAGCCGCGACCCCTACGGTTTCCGCTGGTACGACAAGGACCAGCTGGTGCTCGGCAAGCGCATGGAGGACCATCTGCGCTTCGCCGTCGCCTACTGGCACAGCTTCACCTGGCCCGGCGGCGACCCGTTCGGCGGCGAGACCTTCCTGCGCCCGTGGATGCACGGCGCCGACGAGATGGCGCTCGCCCGCGCCAAGGCCGACGTCGCGTTCGAGCTGTTCCGTATCCTCGACGTGCCGTTCTTCTGCTTCCACGACCGCGACATCGCGCCGGAAGGGGCGAACCTGAAGGAATCGAACGCCAATGTGCGGGCGATCGCCGAGATCTTCGCCCGCAAGATGGAGAGCTCGAAGGTCCGCCTGCTGTGGGGCACGGCCAACCTGTTCTCCCACCGCCGCTTCATGTCGGGCGCGGCGACCAACCCGGACCCGGACGTGTTCGCGTGGTCCGCGGCGCAGGTGAAGAACGTGCTCGAGGTGACCCACGAACTCGGCGGCGAGAACTACGTGCTGTGGGGCGGACGCGAAGGCTACGAGACGCTGCTCAACACCGACCTGCCGCGCGAGCTCGACCAGATGGCGCGCTTCCTCAACCTCGTGGTCGAGCACAAGCACAAGATCGGCTTCAAGGGCACGATCCTGATCGAGCCCAAGCCGCAGGAGCCGACCAAGCACCAGTACGATTTCGACGTCGGCACGGTGTACGGCCTGCTGTGCCGCGCGGGGCTCGAGAAGGAGGTGAAGGTGAACGTGGAGGCCAACCACGCCACGCTCGCCGGCCACTCCTTTGAGCACGAGATCGCGATGGCGGCCGCGCTCGGCATCTTCGGCTCGATCGACATGAACAAGGGCGACGCCCAGTCCGGCTGGGACACCGACCAGTTCCCGACCAATGTCGAGGACACCGCGCTCGCCATGTACGAGATCCTGAGGGCGGGCGGCTACACCACCGGCGGTACCAATTTCGACGCCAAGATCCGCCGCCAGTCGATCGACCCGGAGGACCTCGTCCTCGCCCATGTCGGGGCGATGGACGTGTGCGCCCGGGCGCTGCTGATCGCCGCTGACATGCTGGAGGACGGGGCGCTGCAGAAGGCGGTCGACGAGCGCTATGCGGGCTGGAACGAGCCGCAGAACAGGGCGATGCTGCGCGAAGGCGCCTCGCTCGAGGCCATCGCCGCCCGCGCGGAGGCCGACGATCTCGACCCGCAGCCGCGCTCGGGCCGGCAGGAGCGGCTGGAAACGCTGGTCAGCAGCTACTTCCGCTGACGCACGGCGACGGGGGCCTCCCGCGCGGCCAGCCCCGCGCGCCCCGCGGGAGGTCGCATCCAGCCTTTCGGAGATTGACTTCACGTCATTTCCCCCGTTCGATCGGCGCCGGGAGCGATCATTGAATCGCCGCCCGGCGGGGACCCGTCCGCGAACCGCCGCGGGTCCGCCACCGGGAGGCCGCGTCGCCTCCGGGCGATGCCGCGAGAGGGGAAGTCGAGAATGAGAGCGAAATTCGTCGGGGCGGCGCTGGTGGCCCTTGCCGCGCTGTCCGTTTCGGCCGCCGAGGCGCAGATGCGCCCGGCCGCGTCGGTCGGCAGCCAGATCGTCGATGTGCCCGAGCAGCCCGGCTACGTGCCGAGCGCCGCCGAGGAGCAGCTCGATCCCGCCTATCGCCGGCAGCCGGTCTATTTCCGGACCAACGAGCCGCCGGGGACCATCGTCATCCACACCAGCGAGCGCTTCCTGTACCTCGTGCAGGGCGACAACCGCGCGATCCGCTACGGCATCGGCGTCGGGCGCGACGGCTTCCAGTGGTCGGGCTTGCAGAAGATCACCCGCAAGGCGGAATGGCCGGACTGGCGCCCGCCGGCGGAGATGATCGAGCGCCAGCCCTACCTGCCGCGCTTCATGGCCGGCGGCCCGGGCAACCCGCTCGGCGCGGCCGCGCTCTATCTCGGCGGCACGGTCTACCGCATCCACGGCACCAACATGCCGCAGACCATCGGCATGGCGATCTCGTCGGGCTGCTTCCGCCTGGTGAATGGCGACGTGCAGGATCTCTACAACCGCGTGCCGGTCGGCACCAAGGTAGTCATCCGTCAGGCGCCGACGCTCTGAGCGTCGGCCGTGACCGGGATTTCGGGGGTACCATGAAAAAGCTTGCACTCACGCTGGCCGCAGCCGGCACGCTGTTGGCGGGGCTCGCCCATGCCGACACGCTGAGCGACGTCAAGGAGCGCGGCGTGCTCAAATGCGGCGTCAACCAGGGGCTCGACGGCTTCGCCTCCAAGGACGACAAGGGCCAGTGGACCGGCTTCGACGTCGACATGTGCAAGGCGGTCGCCGCGGCGATCTTCGACGACGCCTCCAAGGTCGACTACGTGCCGCTCTCCGCCGAGGAACGCTTCCCGGCGCTGCAGAAGGGCACGATCGACCTGCTCTCGCGCAACTCCACCTGGACGCTCGGCCGCGAGGCCGGGCTCGACCTGATGTTCGCGGCCGTCTCCTACTATGACGGCCAGGGCTTCATGGTGCCTGTGTCGAAGAACGTGATGAGCGCGCTCGAGCTCGACGGCTCCAAGGTCTGCATCCAGAGCGGCACCACCAGCGTGCTGAACGGGCAGGACTACTTCAAGACCAACAACATGGCGATGGAGCTGACCCAGTTGTCGAGCCTCGACGAGCTGGTGAAGGCCTATAACGAGGGCAAGTGCGACGTGCTGACGACCGACGTGTCGCAGCTCTACGCGCTGCGCCTGAAGCTCGACAAGCCGGCCGACTACATCGTGCTGCCCGACGTCATCTCCAAGGAGCCGCTCGGCCCGGTGGTGCGCCAGGGCGACGACCGCTGGCTCAACATCGTCAAGTGGAGCTTCTACGCCATGCTGAACGGCGAGGAGCTCGGCGTCAGCCAGGCGACCCTCGACGAGGCGCTGAAGTCCGAGAAGCCTGACGTGAAGCGCTTCGTCGGCACCGACGGCACTTATGGCGAGCAGCTCGGCCTGACCAAGGACTGGGCCGTGCGCATCGTGAAGAACGTCGGCAATTACGGCGAGGTGTTCGAGCGCAACATCGGCGCCAATTCCAAGCTCGGCATCCCGCGCGGCATCAACCAGCTCTGGAGCGCCGGCGGCATCCAGTACGCGCCGCCGATCCGCTGATCGCCCCTAGCGGCACCGCGAAAAAGGAAGGCCGGCATCCCGGGCGGGGTGCCGGCCTTTTCAGTTGCTCTTCGAGAGAGGGCTATTCGCCGCGCCACTCCGGGGGACGCTTGGCGAGAAAGGCCTCGACGCCCTCGTGGAAGTCGGCGCTGCCATAGGTGAGGCGCACCAGGTCGGCGTCGGGCGCGTGCGGGTCGTGGGCCAGCCGGCGGATCAGCTCCTTGGTCACGCGCAGGGTGATCGGCGCGTTGCCGGCGATCCGCGCGCACAGCTCGTCGACGCGGGCGTCGATCTCCTCCGGCTCGACGATGCTGACATAGCCGGCCGGCATCTCCTCCGCCTTTGGCATCTCGGCCAGCAGCAGCATGCGCCGAACCAGATCGAGGCCGAGCGTGGCGACGAGGCGCTGCACGTTGGAGGCGGAGAGGCAGTTGCCCAGCGTGCGGGCGATCGGCACGCCGAAGCGCGCACCGGGCGTGGCGAGGCGGAAGTCGCAGGCATTGGCGAGCGCCATGCCCCCGCCGACCGCCCAGCCCTCCACCACCGCGATGGTGGGCACGGAGAGCCCCTCGAGCGCGCCGACGAAGGACTCGACCTTCTCCTCATATGCGATGCCGTCATTGCCGGAGGAGAAGGCGCGGAACTGGTCGATGTCGGTGCCGGCGACAAACGCCTTGCCGCCGGCGCCGCGCAGCACCACCGCGCGAACCTCGCGCGAGGCCTCGACCGTGCGGCAGGCCTCGGCAAGCTCCTCGTACATGCGCCAGGTCATCGCGTTGCGCGCGGCCGGCCGGTCGAAGGTGATGCGGGCGACCGGCCCGTCGATGGCCAGATGCACGCGGCCCTGGTCGGCCGCGGGCTTCGCGTTCGGGGCGGCGGCTTCGGCTTTCGCGGCGACGTTCATCAGGAAAAGGCTCCGCGCGCGGTGAAGCCCTCGACGGCGGCGGCGTCGAGCCCGATCTCCTTCAGCACGTCCTGCGTATGCTCGCCGAGCAGCGGCGGGTGCAGGCGCACCTGCTGCGGCGTGCCGGTGAGCTTCACCGCGAAGCCGATATTGGAGACCTTGCCCTCATTGGGATGATCGATCTCGATGCGCATCTGCCGGTGCCGTCCGTGCTCGCTCTCGAAGGCTTCCGGATAGGTGTACATCGTGCCGGCGGGAATGCCGACGCCGAGCAGCGTCTCGACCCACTCGTCCGAGGTGCGGGTGACGAAGCTCTTCTCCAGCTCCTCGATCAGCACTTCGCGGTTGTCGAGGCGGTCGGGAATGGTCTTGAAGCGCGGGTCCTCGGCGAGCTCCGGCCGGCCGATGGTCTCGCAGAGCTGCAGCCACAGCTTCTGGCTGGTGGCGCCCATGACGAAATAGCCGTCCTTCGACTTCACCGCCTGGTAGGGCGCGGTCATCCGGTTGGCGGTGCCGAGCGGCACCGGCTGGGTGCCGCGGCCCCAATATTCGGAGATGTCCCAGACCGAGAAGGCGAGCGCGGCCTCGAACAGCGAGGCGTCGATATACTGGCCCTGCCCGGTGTTCTTGGCGCCGATATAGGCGGCGAGCACGGCATAGGTCGCGAACAGGCCGCAGCCGATATCGGCCACCGGCACGCCCGCCTTGACCGGCGGCCCGCCGGGATGGCCGGTGACGCTCATCACGCCGGACATGGCCTGCGCCATCAGGTCGAAGCCGGGACGGGTGGCCCAGGGGCCGGTCTGGCCGAAGCCGGAGATGGAGGCGTAGACGAGGCGCGGATTGAACTTGGCGACGGTGTCATAGTCGCATTTCAGCTTCTTCATCACGCCGGGGCGGTAGTTCTCGATGATGATGTCGGCGGACTTCACCAGCTCGTAGAACACCTCGCGGCCGGCATCGGTCTTGAGGTTGATGGCCACGGAGCGCTTGTTCCGGTTCATGTTGAGGAAGCCCATGCTGTCGGGCCCCTTCATTTTGAACCCCATGGCGCCGCGCGTCTGGTCGCCGGTGCCGGGCGGCTCGATCTTGATGACGTCCGCGCCGAGATCGCCGAGCAGCATGCAGCTATACGGGCCGGCCATCACCTGGCTGACGTCGAGCACACGAACCCCCGCCAGCGGGAGCGGGCGGCCGGCGGTGGCGGAATCGGTCTGGCGCTGGGGCGCTGCCTCGGGTTTGTCCCGGGTCTGGTCCAGAACATCGCTCATGGGCTTTCCTCTCTAGACGTGGGCCTCGGGGCCGCAGCCCATCCACCCGAATTCACAATCAATAATTACGGACGCAAAACTTGGCTTCCTCCGCTAGGGAGGATGCCTCTCAGACGCTGAGCGAACTCTGGGTCTTGCGTCCACGCGTGCCGGCCCGCGCGCCCATCCGGTCGGAGGGGGCGGGGGAGGGCTGCTGTTCGTTCAGCCGGTTGATGAAGGCCCGGGCGATGCCGGAGGTGGTGCCGGTGACATGGCCCTCGAGCAGCGCGGCGAGGCGCGGCCCGTCGCGGGCTTCCAGCGCCGCCATCATCTTCTCGTGCTCGGCCACCGCCGCCGCCCAGTGCTCGCGGCTCTTGCGCACCACGAAGCGGCAGGCATGGATGCGGGTCAGGATCTGCTGATAGAAGGCCGACAGCGTGGCGTTGCCGGCGATCTCGAAATGCGCCTCGTGGACCAGCCGGTTGTGGCGCAGATACTCGACTTCCTCGCCGTTCTGGAAATGCACCATCATGCGCTCGTGCAGCGTCCGCACGCGCGCGATGTCGGCGTCGCTTGCCCGCTCGCAGGCAAGAAGCCCGGCAAGGCGCTCCAGCGAGGCCATGATCGGGAACAGTTCGTCGATCTGCTCCTCGGTGATGCGCGAGACGATGGCGCCGCGATGCGGCAGGATCTGCAGCACACCTTCCGCCGCGAGCACCTTCAGCGCCTCGCGGATCGGCGTGCGCGAGACGCCGAAGCGCTCGCAGAGCTGTTCCTCGGGGACCTTCTCGCCCGCGCGCAGCTCGCCCTGCAGGATCATTTCCCGCAGCGGGGCCACGAGCGATTCGTGAAGTGAATGGCGGACGAGCGGACTACTCGGCATTCTCTGCTTCCTCGGCGGCTTCTGCGAGCCGTGCGTTCCCTTCAGGCAGGATAGACGGGAATCGCCGGCCCCGGAAAGCCGCTCGGTCGAACGTTCCGGGCGGGAAAGGCCACCTTCCTGCTTCCGAACGCAACCTAACCGATCGGGGTGATTGCATCAATAATTAGATATGGGATCCGGAAAAGGACGGTTCAAGGCGCGCGGGAAATCGCCCGGCGAGGCCGGCGCAGCGGAGGCGCCGCCGGCGGACGTTATGTCCACCACGCGCGAAGGTAGCACAAAAGGGGAGAGAAGGGTGCCCGCGGGCGGCGCCGCAGGGAGCGCGGCAAGGGCCGGGCGGAGGAGGCCGCTCGCAGGCCGAGCTATTCGGCCGCCTGGCTGCCGGCGGGGCCGAGCGATTCGTGCACCATGGCCGCCTTGTGGCGCAGGTGCTCCTTGAGGATGGCGCCGAGGCGGACGCCGTCGCGCGCCTTCAGTGCCGCCATCATCGCCTCGTGGTCCTCCACCGCCTCGCGCCAGCGCGCGCTGGACTTCTGGGCGATGAAGCGCACGGCGTGAATGCGCACCATCAGCGTGTGATAGAGCTGCAACAGCGCCTGGTTGCCGGCGATGTCGAAGAAGGTCTCGTGGATCTGCCGGTTGAGCCGCAGATAGGCGACCGCGTCGCCCGCCTGGTAGGCCCGGATCATCTCGTCGTGCAGCGCCTGGACGGTGGCGACGTCGGCATCGGTGGCGCGGGCGCAAGCGGCCTCGCCGGCCAGCGCCTCCATCGCCCCCATGATCGGGAACAGCTCGTCGACCTCTTCCGGGCTGACGCGGGCGACGCTGGCGCCGCGGTTCGGCGAGAGGATCAGCAGCCCCTCATTGGCGAGCACCTTCAGCGCCTCGCGCAGCGGCGTGCGCGAGACCCCGAAGCGCGTGCACAGGCTCTGCTCGGAAATCTTGTCGCCGGCCCGCAGCTCGCCGCTGACGAGCATGTCGCGGAGCTGCGCGGCGAGCTCGTCATGCAGGCTGCGCCGACGAATTATGGCCGTATCCGACATCGCCATCCGGCGGGAACTCCGATGCCGCACGCTGCGGCGGTGAACCAGTCGTAATTCGACCCTAAATCGCCCCGGCCGGCAACAATGGCAAGCCGGCCGGGACAAAAGCACTCACACCGAGGAGTGCCGTCCGCCTCAGGCGGCGGCCTTCATCGGCTTGGCCGCACGCTCGGTCAGATAGTCCATCGCCGCCTGGGCGCCGCCCTTCTTGTGCGGAACGCCGGCCAGCGACAGGCCCATCTCGACGCCCGAGAGCGCGCCCAGGATGGTCAGGTCGTTGGTGTCGCCGAGATGGCCGATGCGGAACACGCGGCCGCTCAGCTTCGTCAGGCCGGTGCCGAGCGACATGTCGAAATGCGCCAGCGTCTTCTCGCGGAAGGCGTCGGCATCGTGGCCCTCGGGCATCAGCACGGCGGTGAGCGAGGACGAGTAGTACTTCGGCTCGCGGCACAGCACTTCGAGGCCCCAGGCGCGCACGGCGCGGCGGGTGGCTTCGGCATGGCGGTCGTGGCGGGCGAAGACGTTCTCCAGGCCCTCCTCGTGCAGCATGTCGACCGCCTCGGCGAGGCCGTAGAGCAGGTTGGTGCCGGGTGTGTAGGGGAAGAAGCCCTTCTCGTTGTGCGGGAGCATCTCCTCCCACGACCAGAACAGCTTGGGCATGGACGACTTCTTCGCCGCGGCCAGCGCCTTGTCGGACAGGGCGTTGAAGGACAGGCCCGGCGGCAGCATCAGGCCCTTCTGCGAGCCGGAGACGGTGACGTCGACGCCCCACTCGTCGTGGCGGAAGTCGATCGAGGCCAGCGAGGAGATGGTGTCGACCAGCAGCAGCGCGGGGTGGCCGGCGGCGTCCATCGCCTTGCGCACTTCGGGGATGAGCGAGATGCAGCCGGTCGAGGTCTCGTTATGGACCACGCAGACCGCCTTGATCTCGTGATTCTTGTCCTCGCGCAGCTTCGCCTCGATCGCCTCGGCATCGGCGCCGATGCGCCAGTCGGAGGGGATGAAGTCGGGCTTGAGGCCGAGCTTGATGGCCATGTTCTTCCACAGCGTGGCGAAATGGCCGGTCTCGAACATCAGCACCTTGTCGCCGGGCGAGAGCACGTTGGCGAGGGCCGCTTCCCAGGCGCCGGTGCCGGAAGCCGGGTAGATGATGACCGGGTTCTCGGTCTTGAAGATGGTCTTGATGCCCTCGAGCACGCGGCGGCCGAGTTTCTGGAACTCCGGCCCGCGGTGGTCGATGGTCGGCATGTCCATCGCCCGCAGGATACGGTCGGGCACCGGGGTCGGGCCCGGGATCTGCAGGAAGTGGCGACCCGCGACCCGGGCGGCATTGGTGGACATAGGTTCTCTCCCTTGGCGGCGCGGTCGTCGATCGCGTCCGGTTTCTGACCTGCAAGTGATCCGTCTGCGTGGTCCGTGTCGCGTGGTCGCTCCTCGCCGGAGACCACGGCCGGGCGACACGCCGTCGGCCCCTTGATCTTGCATAAATGAATTATGAATGCAAAATGCGATTAAGTCCACCGGGGACCGCGCGGCGGCGAACCGGTGGGATGCAGGGAAGGAAAGCATCATGGCTGCACGTCTGGCGCCCGGGTTGGAGCGGCGCCTGAAGGCAGAAGTCTCGGGTGATGTGTGGTTCGACCGGTTCAACCGGGGCCGCTACGCGACCGACGCCTCGTTCTACCAGATCATGCCGCTCGGCGTCGTCGTACCGCGCAATGCCGAGGAGGCCGAGCGCGCCATCGCGCTCGCGCGCGCGGAAGGGATTCCGGTCACCCCGCGCGGCGGCGGTACCTCGCAATGCGGCCAGACCATCAATGAATCGCTGGTGATCGACGGCTCGAAGCATCTCAACAAGATCCTCGAGCTCGACCTCGAGGGCCGGCGCTGCGTGGTCGAGCCGGGCATCGTGCTCGACGACCTGAACCGGCAGCTGCGCCAGCACGGCCTGTGGTACCCGGTCGACGTCTCGACCGCGAGCCGCGCCACCATCGGCGGCATGGCCGGCAACAACAGCTGCGGCGGGCGCTCGCTGCGCTACGGCACGATGCGCGACAATGTGATCTCGATCGACGCCATGCTTGCCGACGGCTCGAAGGCCCATTTCGGCCAGGTCGACCACAATCTGTCGGGCCTGCCTTTCGACTCGCCGCTGGCGCCGCTGGCGCGCGACCTGCTCGACATCGGCGCGCGCGAGGCCGGCGAGGTCGCCGAGCGTTTCCCGCGGGTGCAGCGCCGCGTCGGCGGCTACAATCTCGACGCGCTGGTGCCCAATGAGCGCGGCTACAACCTCGCGCATATCCTCGTCGGCTCGGAAGGCACGCTCGCCTACTCCACCCGCGTCGAGCTGAAGCTCTGGCCGGTGATCGGCAAGAAGGTGATCGGCGCCTGCCATTTCGGCAGCTTCTACCAGGCGATGGACGCCGCCCAGCACCTGGTGAAGCTGAAGCCGATCGCGGTCGAGCTGGTCGATTCCACGCTGCTCGCGCTGGCGAGCGAGATCCCGATGTTCCAGGCGACGCTCAAGCAGTTCGTGCAGGGCACGCCGGACGCGGTCCTGCTGGTCGAGTTCGCCGAGGACGAGGCGGAGAACGAGCGCCGCCTCAAGCTGCTCGAGGAAACCATGGGCGACCTCGGCTTCGGCTGGGACCGCCCGGGCGCGAAGTGGGGCGGCGTGGTGCCGGTGCGCGAGGCGGGGCTGCAGGCCGCGATCGCCGATGTGCGCACCTCGGGCCTCAACATCATGATGTCGATGAAGCAGGCCGGAAAGCCGGTCTCCTTCGTCGAGGACTGCGCCGTGCCGCTGCCGCACCTCGCCGACTACACCGCGCGCCTGACCGAGGTGTTCGAGAAGAACGGCACCCGCGGCACCTGGTACGCGCACGCCTCCGAAGGGTGCCTGCATGTGCGCCCGGTGCTCAATTTGCGCCTCGAGAAGGACGTGAAGGCGATGCGCGCCATCGCCGAGGAAGCGTTCGAGATGGTGCGCGAGTACAAGGGCTCGCATTCGGGCGAGCACGGCGACGGCATCGTGCGCTCCGAGTTCCACGAGAAGATGTTCGGCTCGCGCCTCGTGCGCGCCTTCGAGGAGGTGAAGGAGCGGTTCGACCCGGCAGGGCTCTACAATCCGGGCAAGATCGTCCATCCGCCGAAATTCGACGATCGCAGCCTGTTCCGCTACGCACCCGACTACAAGGTTCCGCCGATGAAGGCGGCGCTCGACTGGACCGGCTATTCCGGCGAGGGCGGCGGCCTGCAGGGCGCGATCGAGATGTGCAACAACAACGGCGCCTGCCGCAAGGCGGTGGCCGGCGTCATGTGCCCGAGCTACCGCGTCACCCGCAACGAGCGCGACGTCACGCGCGGGCGCGCCAACACGCTGCGGCTCGCCATCTCCGGCCGGCTCGGCCCGGACGCGCTGGCCTCCGACGAGATGATGGAGACGCTCAAGCTATGCGTCTCCTGCAAGGGCTGCCGGCGCGAATGCCCGACCGGCGTCGACATGGCCAAGATGAAGATCGAGGCGCTGGCGGCGCGGGCGAAGGCCAAGGGCATCAGCCTGCACCAGCGCCTCGTCGCCTACCTGCCGCATTATGCGGCGGTGGCCTCGAAGGTGCCGTGGCTGCTGAACCTGCGCGACCAGCTTCCCGGCGCGGCCAGGCTCTCCGAGAAGGTGGCCCAGTTCAGCGCCCGCCGCTCGCTGCCGCGCTGGCGCGCCGACGCCTTCCACGAGCACCAGAGCGTGTTCGGGCCGGAGGGCGGCCACGAAGTGGTGCTGTTCGCCGACACCTTCAACCGCTGGTTTGAGAAGGAGAACATCGTCGCCGCGCTGGAGGTGCTGATCGCCGCCGGCTACCGGGTGCACATGCCGCGCCCGGTGGACGGAAAGAACCGCGCCCTGTGCTGCGGGCGCACCTTCCTCTCCGCCGGCCTCGTCGACCAGGCGCGGGCGGAGGCGGCGCGGGTGGTGGAGACCTACGCGCCCTTCATCGCCCGCGGCGTGCCGGTGGTGGGGCTGGAGCCGAGCTGCCTGCTCGCCTTCCGCGACGAACTGCCCTCCATGCTGCCGGGCGAGGAGACCCAGCGGCTCAGCGCCCATGCGCTGCTGCTGGAGGAGTTCATCGCCCGCGAGATCGACGCCGGCCGCTTCGACCTGCCGCTCGCCCCGATCGCCGAGAAGGCGCTGCTGCACGGCCACTGCCACCAGAAGTCCTTCGGCGCCATGGGCGCGGTGGAGAAGGCGCTGCGGCTGGTGCCCGGGCTGAAGGTGGAGACGGTGGAATCGAGCTGCTGCGGCATGGCCGGGGCGTTCGGCTATCACGCGGAGACCATCGACACCTCGATCGCCATGGCCGAGCTTTCGCTGCTGCCGGCGGTGCGCAAGGCCGAGCCGGGCACGCTGGTGGTGGCGGACGGCACCTCCTGCCGGCACCAGATCCACGACGGCGCGGACCGCGACGCGGTCCATGTGGTGCAGGTGCTGGCGAAGAGCCTCGCCGCCGCCCGCGTCGCCGAGCGGGAGCTCCAGGCGGCGGAGTAACGCGGCCGGCCGGGCTCGGCCCGGCCGTCATCGTTCCTGGCTGAAGGCCGCCGGTTTCGCCGGCGGCCTTTTTCGTGTGGGCGTTGCGGGCCCCTGACCGGGGCAGACCATTTCCGTGGCGCCTCGCGGGTCACGGACATGGGTGTCACCGCTGCGTTCGCGTTCAGCTTGGAAATGGCGCCTCACCGCCGGCGCCCACTTCTTGTCCAGAGCGGCACTCATGCCGCCGCTGCGCGTGTCCTGTGACATTTGCCGAGGACGCCACGGGTCGTCAGCGCGATGCCCGGGAGCGCTCTCACTCGCGTCCGCGAGGCGACGCTAGGCCCAGCAAGAGCACTCCACGCCGGCCGACCCGGCAGCCCGTGCTGCTTCAGACATAAAAAAAACCTCCCCGGCACGGTGGCCGGGGAGGCGGGCAAGAAGGGCAGTCACCCTTACGGGTCAGTTGACCGGCATCACGCCGATCGTCGGGTCGCCGTAGAACCACTGGGTCGGCGCCAGGGCGAGCCACGGCACGTAGGTGCAGATGAGGAGCACCGTGACCAGCACCATCAGGAAGCCGACATTGGCCTTTGTCGTTTGCCATATGTCGGCCTTGGCTATCGAACACGCGGCGATCAGCACCGAGGCGACAGGCGGGGTCTGCTGGCCGATGGCCAGGTTCAGCGTCAGCACCAGCCCGAAATGCACCGGGTCGATACCCACCTGCTGGATCAGCGGCAGCACGATCGGCACGGTCAGGATGATGGCCGCGGCCGAGTGCAGGAACATGCCGAGGATCAGGAACAGCACGTTCAGCAGCAGCAGCACCATGTAGGGGTTGGTGGTGATCTGCGCGATCGAGTGGGCGAGCGCCTGCGGCACCCGGCTCTCGGTCAGGAACACGCCGACCAGCGCCGAGGCGGCGACCAGCAGCATGACCACGGCGGTCTGCAGCGCGCTGTCGATCAGCGAGCGGTAGAGCGCCTTCATGCTCAGCTCGCGATAGATCACGACCGAGATGAACAGCGCCGCCAGCACCGCGACCGCCGCGCCCTCGGTGGCGGTGACGATGCCGCCGAAGATGCCGCCGAGGATGATGACGGGCAGCATCAGCGCCCACAGCGCCTCGCGGAAGGCGGTGACGAGGCGGCTGAAGGCGAAGCGCTGTTCGACCGGGAAGTCGTTCTTGACGGCGTAGTACCAGCTCGCCGCCGCCAGCCCGACGCCGCCCAGCAGGCCGGGCAGCAGGCCGGAGATGAACATCTTCACCACCGAGACCTGCGCCATGACGGCGTAGAGGATCATCGGGATCGAGGGCGGCAGGATGATCGCGAGACTCGCCGAGGAGGACGAGATGGCGGCCGCGAACTCCTTGCTGTAGCCGCGGCTCTTCATGGCCGGGATCAGCAGCGAGCCCAGCGCGGCGACGCCGGCCACGGCCGAGCCGGAGATCTCGGCGAAGAACATCGAGGAGCCGATCGTCACCATGGCGAGGCCGCCGCGGATGAAGCCCAGCATCGCCGAAGCGAGGTTGATCAGCCGCTGCGAGATCGACGACGAGTTCATGATGCCGCCGGCGAGGATGAACAGCGGGATCGCGAGCAGCGGGAAGTTGGTGGCACCCTCGAACATGACGAGGGAGACGTTGGGGAGCATGTCCACGCCCTGGCCGAGCCAGATCGCGATCACCGCAACCATGCCGAGCGCGATGGCGATCGGCACGTTCAGCAGAACCATCGCGAACAGGCCGACAAACATGAGGCCGATCGTGCCGGTCATCGGGCGGCTCCAGTGCTGGCCGGGGTGGGCTCGTTGAGGGTTTCGAGGGCTTCCTTGAGCTCGTGGTCCTCGAAGCCGGCGCCGCGCGCGGCCGCGAGATCATCGGGGAAGCGCAGGAGCTCGGCGATGATGATGAGCACGGCGGTGATCGGGATGACCGACTGCGTCACCACCAGCGAGACGGAGGGAAGCGAGACCAGCGTGTCGCCCTGGAGGATGTCCAGCACCTCGTAGCCGGTGACGGCGAGGATGCCGAAGAAGGCGAGCACCACCAGTTCGGAGAAGATGGTCGCTGCGACGCGCAGACCCGGCGGGAAGGCGTTGACGATGCCGGGAAAGCCGATGTGGGCGCCACGCAGGGCGGCCAGCGCGCTGCCGTAATAGGTCAGCCAGCACAAGCCGATGGAGGCGACCTCGTCATACCAGACGAGCGAGATGCCGAGGGTCCGGAATACGAAGCCGAGAACGATGATGACGGTCAAGCCCGCCATCAGCAGCGCGGCGATCACTTCCAGGATCCGGTCATAGATCCTTCTGATTGCATGCATATTTTTCTTCCATGGGCCGTGGCGTCGAACGCCCGCCGGTCGCGCCGCGGCGGGACGGCGGAAGGCGGCGGGGACGCACTGGCGTCGCCCCCGCCGGAATTGTCAGGCGAGCGGGATCAGGAGCCGTTGGCGAGCGCCAGCGAGTCGTCGATCAGCTTCTGGCCGCCCGGGACTTCCTTGGCGAATTCCTCGTAGACCGGCTTGCTGGCGGCGATGAAGGCCGGCTTGTCGACCTCGTTCACCTGCATGCCCGCCTCCTTGAGCTTGCCCAGCAGCTCCTTGTCGAGGTTGGCGGCGATCTCGAGCGCGACCGGCTCCATCTCGACCGCGGTCTCGGCGATCTTCTTCTGGACGTCGGGCGGCAGGCGCGACCAGCTCCGGCCGGCGGTGAGGTAGGCCGGCGTGTAGACGTGGCCGCTCATCGACAGGTACTTCTGCACTTCCTGGAAGCGCGAGGGATAGATCTGGGCGAGCGGGTTCTCCTCGCCGTCCATCACGCCGGTCTGCAGCGCGACGAAGACCTCGGAGAGCGCCATCGGGCTCGGCGTGGCGCCGTAAGCCTGGAACATGCGCACGCGCCACACGCCCTTGGGCACGCGCAGCTTGATGCCCTTGAGGTCCTCGGGCTTCACGATCGGGCGCGTGTTGTTGGTGATCTGGCGGAAGCCGTTCTCCCAGGTCGCGAGGATCGTGTAGCCCTTCTTCTCCGCGATCGGCACCAGCACCGGCTTGATGATCGCCTCGCGGATCTTCGCGGCGTGGTCACGGTCCTTGACCAGATAGGGCATCTCGAACAGGCCGAATTCCGGCGCCACCGTGGTCATGACGGTGGAGGGCAGGGCGAGATCGACCGTGCCGAGCTTGAGCTTCTTCAGCAGCTCGCTGTCGTTGCCGAGCTGGCTGGAGCCGTAGACGACGACCTTGGCTTCATCGCCCAGCTTGGCGTTCGCGCGTTTGGCGAATTCCTGGGCGGTCTGGTCGAACAGCGAGCCGGGTTCGCCGACATGGCCGAGTTTGATCTCGATGGGTTCTGCAGTCGCGGCGGATGCAAGCAGAACGGTGCCGGCAACCGCCGACACGATTCGCGCGAAGCGGATCATGACAAGCTCCTCTTGGTTTCCTCGACGGGCCGGATTTCCTCCGGTCTCGTTGTGTGGCGTGGACGGCGTGAATCCCCTCGGGACGGTGACGCTCATTCCGCACTACTAATTATGAATGCAAAAATCCGCGCGGAAGGCAAGGCGAGACTTGACGCATGAGGGACGAAAGAGACATTCGGGGCCCTCAACGACGCCTGCCGAGATAGGAAAAAAGCATGTCTGACCTCAGCCTCGCCGCCGCCCAGACCATTCTTTCCACCGCCCTGGACCACTGCCGAAAGGGCAACTTCAAGCCCATGGCCGTGGTCGTGCTGGACGCGCGCGGCGCGGTGAAGGCGGCCGCCGCGGAGGACGGCACCAGCCTCAAGCGCTTCGAGGTCGCCCACGGCAAGGCCTTCGGCGCGCTCTCGCTCGGCATGGGCTCGCGCTCGATCTTCAAGCGCGCCAAGGAGCAGGCCTTCTTCGTGGCGGCCGTGAGCCATGTCGCCGGCGGCGCGCTGGTGCCGGTGCCGGGCGGGGTGCTGATCCGCGACGCCGGCGGTGCGCTGCTCGGCGCGGTCGGCATTTCCGGCGACACCTCCGACAATGACGAAGCGGCGGCGAGCGCGGGCATCGCGGCGGCCGGCTTCACGGCGGATCCCGGCGCCGACTGACGCGCGCCGCACTCAATTCGGGCGACTGCGGCGCCGGCCTGCGGGGCGGTGCCGCGGTCTCCGCCGCGTTTGTGCCGCGCGGCGGTCACACCGTGGTCACGCGAAGCCAGCAAGGAAGCCCTTTGTCGGTTAGACTGCGCGCCGGTGGGGCGGACAAGTGCGCGAAGGGCTTTCGGGGTCGCAGAGGCAATGAGCGAAGCTGCGCAGCTTGGGGCGCGTGAGTCCGGTCCGCGCGCGGATGAGGCGCGGGCACGCGGGCGCGTGCCGTCGGCGATCCGGGTGGACGAGGAGGCGCATGTCTGGCGCGCCCGGCTGCTGCTGGTGCTGTTCTTCCTCGCCTGCGTGCTGCCGGGCTTCTTCACCCTTCCGGTGATCGACCGCGACGAGGCGCGCTTCGCCCAGGCGACGCGCCAGATGGTGGAGAGCGGCGACTTCATCACGCCGCGCCTCGGCGACGAGCCGCGCTACAAGAAGCCGATCGGCATCTACTGGCTGCAGGCGGCGGCGGTGGAGATGACCGGCATGGGCGCGCAGGCGCCGATCTGGGCCTACCGCATCCCCTCGCTGCTGGCCGCCTGCCTCGCCGTGCTGCTGACCCATGCGGTCGGGCTGCGGCTGTTCGGGGCCCGCGCCGCCTTCTGGGGCGCGAGCCTGCTCGCGGCCTGCATCGTGCTCGGCGGCGAATCGCGCCTCGCCAAGACCGACGCGACGCTGCTCGCCTGCGCGCTCGCCGGCCAGTTCGTGCTGGCGCGGCTCTATCTGGCTCGGGGTGAACGGCTCGCCCTCGGCTGGCCGCTGCTGTTCTGGGGCGCGATGGGCGCGTCGATCCTGATCAAGGGGCCGATCGCGCCGATGCTGGCCGCCTTCACCGCCATCGGCGTCTCGCTGTGGGACCGCGACTGGCGCTGGCTGAAGGGGCTGCGCCCGCTGGTCGGCGTGCCGTTGATGCTCGCCATCGTGCTGCCGTGGCTGATCGCCATCGCCGCGCATTCGGGCGCCGACTTCTTCCACGAGGCCATCGGCAAGGACCTGCTGGGCAAGGTCGCGGCCGGGCAGGAATCGCATGGCGCACCGCCGGGCGCGCATCTCGCCGCCTTCCTCGTCATCTTCTGGCCCGGCGCTGCGCTCGCCGTCTCGGCGATTCCGTGGGTGTGGGCCAACCGGGGCGAACCGGCGGTGCGTTTCTGCCTCGCCTGGATCGTGCCGTTCTGGATCGTGTTCGAGCTGACCGCGACCAAGCTGCCGCACTACACGCTGCCGGCCTACCCGGCGATCGCGCTGCTCGCCGGGGCGGCTCTCGCCTCCGGCCGGCTCGACCGGCCGTCCTGGTGGATGCGCACGCTGGTGGTGATGGCAGCGGTGGGGGGAATCGTGTCCGGCCTCGCGCTGGCGGCGGCGTTCTACTGGTTCGAATCGCGCGTGCCGGCTGAGGCGGTGGTGCTCGCCATCCTCGCCGCGGCGATCGGCGCGATCGTGATCTGGCAGGCCGTTCGCGCCGGCATGGCGAGCGCCTACCGCGTGCTGCTGGCGCAGGCGATCGTGCTCTACACGCTCGGCTTCGGCGTGGTGGCGCCCCGGCTCGACCTGCTGTGGACCTCGCCGCGCCTCGCCGCCGCCATCGCCGCCGACGTCGCCTGCCCCGATCCGCAGGTGATGGTGGCGGGCTTCTCCGAGGCGAGCCTGCTGTTCGATATCGGCACCGGCACGCAGACCGGCGGCGGCGCCCAGGCGGCGGACTTCCTCGCCGGGCCCGGCTGTCGGGTGGCGGTGGTGGATGAGCGCCAGCGCCCGGGCTTCGACGCGCGGCTCGCCGAGCTCGGCCACGCCGCCCGCACGCTCGACACGGTGAAGGGCCTCAATCTCGGCAATGGCCGCCTTCTGACACTCGATCTTCTCGTCGCGCCCGACGGCGCCGGCACGAAAGGGCCGTGAGCATCATGTCGCTTTCCCTCACGCCGTGGCTGCTGATCGGCTTTCTCGGCCAGGCCATGTTCACCATGCGCTTCCTGGTGCAATGGATTGCCAGCGAGCGGGCGCGGCGCTCGGTGGTGCCGGTCGCATTCTGGGGCTTCTCGCTCGCGGGCGGGCTGACGCTGCTCGCCTACGCCATCTACCGCCGCGACCCGGTGTTCATGGTCGGGCAGGCAGCGGGCCTGCTGATCTATGCCCGCAACATCTATTTCGTGCTGCGCGAGCGCGCCGGCCGCACCGTCGAGGAAGCCGGCGCCGAACCCGGCATTTGATTCCCGCAAGGCTGCCGATCCGGAGCGCGCTGCGACACGAATGACGCGCCCGGGGGAAAACCCCGGCCTTTATCCCCGCTTCATCCATCTTTCATCGGCGCTTCATCCGCATGCCCTTCTCTGGCCCCGGGTCGGGCGGCTGTGCGGAGAGGCGGGATGAGCGTGCTGAAGGCGGTCGTGGGGGCTGTCCACGACTTCTGTCGCGACAACACGGCGCTGGTCGTCTTCTATCTCACCATCGGCCTCTCGGCGCTGTTCATCATCGCGCCCTGCGTCGACCTCACGGTCACGCGGCAGTTCTACGTTCCCGGCGAGGGCTTCCCGCTCGCCCATATCGGCCTGCTGCGCGAATTGCGCTCGGCGGCCAGCGACCTTTCGGTCGGCTTCGTGGCGGTGCTCGGCATCGGGCTGGGGATGAAGCTGGTCTATCCGCTGCGCCCGTGCCTGTTCCCCCCGCGCTTCTCGCTCTATTTCGTCAGCCTCTACCTGCTCGGCCCGGCGCTGCTGGTGAACGGCGTGCTGAAGACCTTCTGGGGCCGGCCGCGACCGAAGAACGTCGCCGATTTCGGCGGCGACCTGTCCTTCGTCGACGCCTGGTCGATGGGCCAGCACCTGTTCGTGAACCGCTCCTTCGTCTCCGGCGAGGCGGCGATCGCCACCTGCCTGCTGCCGCTCGCGCTCTACGCGCCGCGCCCCTGGCGCCGCCCGGTGGGAGCGATGCTGGTCGTCGCCGTCGCCGTGGTGTCGATGAACCGGGTGGTGGCCGGCGCCCATTTCATGTCCGACATCACCATCTCGATCGGCCTGACGCTGACGCTCGCGGTCGCGCTGCGGCGGATCTTCCACGAGGACCACGCCGGGCTCTTCTCCAATGAGCGGCTGGAGGCCGAGCTGACGCGGATCGGGCTGGAATGGCGGGCGAACAGGTCCGCCCATGCGCGGGCGCTCGCCGCGCTGCTCTCCGGCGTCGGCCGGGGCCTGGAGCGCGGCGGAGCGGCGCTGGGCGCTCAGCTCGTGCCGGTGGGCGCGGCGGCATCGTCCGTGCTCGCCGCCGTCCTGCTGCTGCTGGCGCGGGTGTCGCTCCCGGCGGTCTCGTGGCCGTCATTCGGCTGGGCGGCGCCATTCCTGAGCGGGATCGCCGCGCCGCTGTCCTCGGCGATCAGCGGGACGATGGTGCGCTTCCTGAGCCAGGATACGCCGACGAGGTCGTAGATGCCGATCAGGGCGCGGCCGAGATTTGTGTATTTCGACTGCCCCGCGAGCCGGGGCCGGTCGCCGACCGGCGCATAGGCGACCTCGCGCCCGTAGCTGATGAACAGCGCCGGCAGGTAGCGGTGCATGCCGGAGAAGAAGGGCAGGCGCAGGAAGGCCTCGCGCCAGAACACCTTGATGCCGCAGCCCGTGTCCGGGCAGTCGTCCTTGAGCAGGAAGTCCCGCAGCCGGTTGGCGAGCAGCGAGGCGACGCGCCGCGAGCCGGTGGCCCGGCGCTTGGCGCGGATGCCCCCCACCAGCGCCGGGCCATCGGTGCCGGGCGCGGCGAGGCGGGCGAGCAGGGCAGGAATGTCGGCCGGATCGTTCTGCCCGTCGCCGTCCATGGTGGCGATGACCGGGAAACGCGCCGCGAGGATGCCGGTGCGCAGCGCCGCGCTCTGCCCGGCGCGGCTGGCGTGGCGCAGGTAGCGCAGCCCGTCGCGGGTCGCGGCGAGCGCCTTCACCTCGGCGCCGGTGCCGTCGTCGCTGCAGTCGTCGACGACGATGATCTCGCCGAGCTGGTCCGCCGGCACGGTCTGGAACGTCTCGCTGACCAGCCGGCCGATGTTGCCGGCTTCGTTGAGGGCAGGGATGACGATGGAAATGCGCATATTGTCTTGCTCCGGGCACTCACACCGACCGTGTCGGGACTTGGTGAAGCCGTGATGAAACCGACGGGCCCCTTGCGGAGTTATCTTGCGAAGACCGGCAAACGACCCGCCATGACTCGAACAGAATCCATTCAGGCCGCATTCATCTGCACCTCGGTAGCCTTAAAGCATGGGTCGTATCTTCGGAGGTTTAATACAATGAAGAAGATCATGATTGCGCTGACGACTGGCGTGATTGCCGTTACGTCAAGTCTAGCTCCTGCATCCGCGGCATCGTTCGGCTTGAATGCCGTTGCGGCACCCGCTTCCCAGATCGAAAAGGTCCGAGCGGTACGCTACGGCCCTCCCGGTCCTCACCGGGGGCGTGGCTATTACTACCACGGCGGCCGTCATTATTATAACGGATATCGCGGGTACAACTACTACCGTCCCGGCTACCGCAGCTATAATGGCTGGTGGTACCCGGCCGGCGCCTTCGCCGCCGGTGCGGTGATCGGCGGGGCGCTCGGTGCGGCGGCTGCGGCCCCGCGCTATGCGGCGCCCAGCGGCGGCAATGCGCACATCGCGTGGTGTGAGAACCGCTATCGCTCCTACCGGGTCTCGGACAACACGTTCCAGCCCTATAACGGGCCGCGCCAGCAGTGCGTCTCGCCCTACTGAGCGATCGCCCGAACCCGTCATTGACGTGACACTGGAGCCCGGTTCCCGCCGGGCTCCAGCCATGTCGGGAGGGTGCCTTGCCTTCTGTGTGAAACGTCCGCCCGCGGCCGACAAGGCCATTGCGGGATGAGGCCTTTCTCCAGCACTATGACGCGCGCGGCGACGCCGTTGCCGGGGGCGGGGGGAAGGTGGATGACGGCCGAGCTCGCGCGCGCTGCCGTCAGCGCGGTGGCGACCCGCGTCGCGCTGCGCGAGGGCGCCGAGGCGCCGTTCGCCGACTGGCAGGCCGCCTTCGCGCGCCATGCCTCGTCCTTCGAGGGTTTCCTCAGCATCGAGTTCATTCCCGCCTATGCCCGCGCGACGCGCTGGCAGGTGATCCAGCGCTTCCGCACGCATGCCGCGCTCGAGGGCTGGATGGGCGATGCCGGCCGGGTCGCGCTCCTCGCCGGCCTGGCGCCGATGGGCGAGGACGGTGACGTGCCGATCGTCGAGGAGGCGGCCCCGGACTTCCACGCCGCCGCCGCGGTGACGGAGGTCATCACCACCACCGTCGCCCCGGGGCGTGAGGCCGAGTTCCTCGGCTGGAGCGAGGCCATGCAGGCCGCGCAGGCGCGCTTTCCCGGCTATATGGGCACGCTCGTGCAGGCCCCGCTCTCATCCGAAATCCCCTGCTGGACCGCCCTGGTCCGCTTCGACACGCCGGCCGCGCTCGACGGCTGGATGAACTCGCCCGAGCGCGGCGCGCTGCTCGGCCGGGCCGACCCCGCCATGTCGCACTGGCACAGCCGGCGCCTCGCGGCGGGCTTCGGCGAGTGGTTCTCCCCGCAGGCCGGCGGCGCCCCGGCATGGAAGCAGACGGCGCTGGTGCTGATGGTGCTGTTTCCGGTGGTGATGCTGGAGATCCGCTTCCTCGCCCCGCATCTGGCCGGTCTTCCCGTCGCGGTGGCGACCTTCGTCGGCAATGCGATCAGCGTGGCGCTGGTGTCCTGGCCGCTGGTCGGGCTGGCGCGCGCCGGCATGGGATGGTGGCTGCGGCCCACGGAAGGGCACCGCGCGCGCATCGAGGCGCTGGGGGCGGCGGCGGTGCTGACGATCTATGCCGGCGAACTGGGCTTGATGTCGCTGCTGTTCCTGTGAGGATCACGGCGCGGACGTGCAGCACCCCTGTCAACGAGGAACCCGAAATGACCGCCGACGACGAGAAGTTCATGAGCCGGGCCATCGCGCTCTCCGAAAAGACCGCGCTGGTCGACAGCGCCGGCGGGGTGTTCGGCTGCGTCATCGTGCAGGATGGCGAGATCATCGGCGAGGGCGCGAACCGCGTCGTGGCCGAGAACGACCCGACCTGGCACGGCGAGATGGAAGCGATCCGCAAGGCCTGCAAGAAGGTCGGCAGCTTCAAGCTGCCCAACTCCACGCTCTACACCAGCGCCGAACCCTGCCCGATGTGCATGGCGGCCTGCTACTGGGCCGGCATCGAGCGCGTCTTCTATGCCTCCACCAATGCGGACGCGCTGGAATACGGCGACTTCGACGACAGCATGATCTACGAGGAGCTCCGCAAGCCCACCGCCGAGCGCTCCATCACCTGCGTGCAGATCATGCAGCCCGAGGCGGTCGAGGTGTGGAAGAAGTACAAGAACAAGGTCGACCGCGTGCCCTATTGAGGCGGTCGGCAGGGTCGGCCCCGCCATCTTCGGGCTCGAAGCTCGAGCGGGGCGGCCGGGCCTTCGTCCAGCCCCCGGCAACGGGCGATGCGCGCCTTGCGGCCAAAGCGCGGGCGAGGGCTCGCGCGTGCCGGCGAGCGGTACTTTCATTTCGTCCTGCGCGCCCGGAACAAGGACCAGGGTCCCGCGTTTGCCTTCTTCAAAACGAAAACAAATCGGCCCGAATCCATCGGGACCGTCTCCGGGAGACATCCCATGCCTACCACCGTGCTGGCCGGGAGCGGATGGCTGCGCACGGCCTTCGCTTCCTCGACTGCCGATTACGAGATCACCCTGCGCCGTCCCGACACGGCCGGTGCCCCCTCCTTTGCCGAGGGCGTGCTGCGGGCGGAGGTGACGATCATGATCGAGGCGCGCGCCGCGCGCCGCGCCACGCTGGTGCTGGCTTCCGAGCGCTCGGCGCCGATCGAGATTCGCGATCTCACCCCGGCCGGACTTACGTTCCGCCTGCTCCATCCCGAGCGGCTCTCGCGGGAAAAGGACGGGCGGTAGAATATCGCCGCCCTTATGCGCACTAGTGGGCAGTGAGGGTGCGACGAAAGAATTAATCTTCACGAAATGAAGAGGATTGAAGCGACAGCCCGCGCCCTGTGCGCGGTCGATTTGCAGGGCGTGGGCTATTCGGGAGAGGAACTGGCGACTCTCGTCGATCAGTACTGGCCGGTTATCGCCGCCGAGATCTACCAGGGACAGACCGTCGAAGGCGAATGGCCGTTCTCGGCGGAGGAGATCGACCACCTCACCGAGCGCTACCGCCACGTGGTGCGGACGCAATGATCTCCGCCCCTTGCGCCGTCCGGGCTTTCGACGCCCGGGAGGCGGAATACGATGTCCGGGCCGAGGTGCGCTCGCGCATCCGGCATTAGGCAGACATCGGGTATCGTGTTAACGTTGTTTCTTCCGGCCGTGATCGATCGTCCCGCCTCCAATCGGGACCACGCGGCGGACCCGGCCCGGCAGTTCTGCCGGCGGCCCGGAGGGCGGTAGCGGCCGATTGCCGTGCCCGTGACGAAGCGCCCGCCGGGCGTGTAGCCGTGCATCGGGCTCACCTACCCACGCCGGGCGCTCGCCGGCGGCAACGCTTCGATTGAAACAATGGACAAATCCGAGCAGCGGGCTCGGGCTCAGTGCGAGCTCGACCTGCGACGCGCCCGCGTTGCGGAAGCGGACATACCTGCCCTGGTGGAACGCCTGTGGCCGGCTGTCGCGATTGAGATGAATGGCGGTGCGGTCGACCCGAGAGGACCGACGCCGCCACCTGACACGCGCGAACGAATGGAAGAATTCCGCCGGCTGCAGCGCTGACTGACAATGACCGGCCTCGCGGGAATCGTCGCGGCGCCTTCTCCCTTTCCCGACGGCCCACCCGCCACGCCCCCTTCGCGCGCGCTCGACGCCGCAAGGGGCGGCGAGTCACCTGCCATCCCTGGAATGCGGTCTGGGCTTCGTTAGAGCCTGGGGAATCGACCCGCCGCGCGGCACGTGAGGCTGGCAGCGTGCTTGCGGGCGCGCATGACGATCTCCAGGAGCCATCCGCACGCGGCCTCGGTCCGGATGCCCGCATGCGAGCGCACCGGTTGCCGAGCGAGGCGGCCCGCTTCGTCCGCCGAAGCCGATTATCCGGAAGGGGTTGGCCGACGCGCGGCGGGACAGGCAGACATATCGGCGACAGCGATGAGAATGGCCCCGATCTGCCGTAGCGGACGCTGGAGGCGTGGTGAGATCTCCGCCCGGTAAGTCCGGTAATAGCGCTCGTATTCACCCGGACGTTTAGAGATTTTCGCGGGTTCGATTTGGATATAAGCTGTCGGCGCGAAGAATGAGCCGACAACAGGCGCGGCATCTCCACGGGGGGTGTTATGAAGACGCTTTGTCTCGCGGTCAGCCTCGTACTCGCCAGCTTCGGCGCGACGGGCGCGAGCGCTCAGGGAACGGGTTCCGATACACTTCAACCGGACCGCACGGTGCTGCCGATGCCGCTTCCGCCATTTGGCGGCACCATCGGCGAGACCTACAAGGAATCGACGGCGGACTGGCCGAAGCTTCCAACGCCGCCGCAAGGGGCGCCCAATGTGGTGCTCATCCTGCTCGACGATGTCGGCTACGGGCAGACGAGCACGTTCGGCGGACCCGTGCCGACCCCCTCCCTCGATGCGCTCGCCGCCGAGGGGCTCCGTTTCACCGAGTTCCACACCACCGCCATCTGCGGGCCCTCCCGCGCGTCGCTGATCACGGGACGCAACCATCACAATTCGGGATCGGGCTTCCTGGCGGAATGGGCGACGGGCTATCCGAGCTATGACAACCTGATCCCGCGCAGCGCCGCGACGATCGGCTCGATATTGAAGTATAACGGCTATTCCACCGCGTGGTTCGGCAAGAACCACAACACGCCGGATTGGGAAAGCAGCGTCGTCGGGCCGTTCGACCGCTGGCCCACCGGCCTCGGCTTCGACTATTTCTACGGCTTCATCGGTGGAGAGACCAACCAGTACTATCCCGTCCTGTTCGAGAACACGACCGCGGTCGAGCCGGCCAGGTCGCCCGCTCAGGGCTACCATTTCATGACGGACATGACCGACAAGGCCATCGGTTGGATGCGCTATTCGAAGTCGGTCGCGCCGCAGAAGCCGTTCCTCCTCTATTTCGCTCCGGGAGCCGCCCACGCGCCCCACCAGCCGCCCACAGAGTGGCGCGACAAGTTCAAGGGGAAGTTCGACGCCGGATGGGACGCCATGCGGGACGAGACCTTCAAGCGCCAGCTCGCCCTGGGTGTGGTCCCGCCCGGGACCAGGCTCACGGCGCGCCCGGACTGGGCGCGGCCGTGGAACAGCCTGACCGACACCCAGCGCAAGGTCTATGCCGCGTTCATGGAGAACTATGCCGGCTATCTCGCCTTTACGGACCATGAGGTAGGCCGGCTGGTCGATGCCATCCACGCCTTGCCGGACGCCGACAACACGCTCGTCATCTACATCGTCGGCGACAACGGCGCGAGCTCGGAGGGCGGGTTCGACGGCACCGTCAACGAGGTGAAGATCTTCAACGGCTTCGCCAAGCAGGACCTTTCCGAGATCGCCGCGCATCTCGACGAACTCGGCGGCCCCAAGACAGAGCCTCACTATCAGGTGGAATGGGCCTGGGCAGGCAACACGCCGTTCCAGTGGGTCAAGCAGGTCGCCTCCCATCTCGGCGGGACCCGCAATCCGATGGTGGTCTCCTGGCCCGCGCGCATCCGCGATACCGGAGGAATCCGGCCGCAGTTCACCCATCTGATCGACGTCCTGCCGACCGTGCTGGAGGCGGCGCACCTGCCGGCGCCGAAGAGCGTGGACGGAATCGAGCAGAAGCCCATGGATGGCGTGTCGTTCCTCTCGACATTCGAGAGCGCCGAGGCGCCGGAGGTGCGGACCCGGCAATATTTCGAGGTGTTCAGCAACCGGTCGATCTATGACGGCGGCTGGAAGGCGAATGCCCAGCACACCTTGCCCTGGCGCCAGGACTACGCGCCCGGCAACTGGAATCTCGATCGCTGGGAGCTTTACAACCTCAATGAAGACTACAGCGAGTCCGTCGATCTGGCGGCCGAGATGCCGGACAAGCTCAAGGAGATGAAGGCACTCTTCAGGGAGGAGGCGGACAAATACCACGTCTATCCCCTCGACGACCGCGGCGCCCAGCGGCTCCTCGAGCCCAAGCCGACGCCCTCGGACCCCGGCCGCACGCATTTCGTCTTCTATGCCGGTGCCACGCGGCTCGCCGAGACCGCCGCGCCCAACACCAAGAACAAGTCGCACACCATTACGGCCGGGATCGAGGTGCCGCAGGACGGTGCGGAAGGGATCATCGTCGCGGAAGGCGGCATTTCCTCCGGCTTTGCGCTGTTCGTGCGCGAAGGAAAGCTCGTCTACCACTACAACTGGTTCGACGAGGATCGCAGCGAGATCGTCTCGGCCGAGCCGGTGCCCGCGGGCAAGTCCACCGTCCGGATGGACTTCGCCTATGACGGCGCTTCGGGCGAGACGGGGAAGGGCGGGACCGTGACGCTCCATGTGAACGACCGGCAGGTCGGCAGCGGCCCCGTGCACAAGACGGTGCCCGGCCGCTTCGGCATCGAAACGTTCGGCATCGGCGAGGACAGCGGATCGCCCGTGGCGAACAGCTACCAGCCGCCCTTCCGCTTCACCGGCGGCATCGACGAGGTGGTCATCGACCTCAAATAACGCCCCGTCGGCGCGCGGGTGCGCGACGTATACCGCTAGCAGGATTCGGGACTTATGACGGCCCGCGCCGCTCAGACGCCTTCGACAATTCGAATGTCGCGCTCGGCGCCATTTCCCAGCGCCTTCAACGCTTCCTGATAGGCAGCGCCGTCGTGAGCTGCCCTGGCGTGATCGACGGAATCGAACTCGATCACCACCGTGCGCTGTTGCAGGCCGTCTTCATAGACGTGGCTGGGCACCCCGCGCACCAAGATCCGCCCGCCCGCAGCGACGATCGCGGGACCGCTCAGCTTGGCATAGGCGGCCAGTGCATCGGGATCACTGACGGAGCGATAGGTCGCCACCCAATAGGCCTTCGCCATGGACATGTCCCCACTTGGCTGATCGAGTTTCGCGGGGACTATACGCCATGGCGGTCGCGCGAAAGAAGTCCGCGCGACCGTTGTGGGTGAGTAGCGGCCGCGGAGGCGACCGGCGGGCGATGTCGCTGGGCGGATGAAGACGTGCGCGGCGTTCGTCGCCGCGCCGAAACTCCATCGAAAACCTCACTTCAGCGACAAGGCCAGTCCGCTCAGATCAAGGCTGACGATGACGCCCTTCTGCTCGCCGCTCAGCTCCAGAATGGCGCCGTTCTGGTTGGTCAGGACGACGACTTGCGCGCCCTTCCCGAGCGCGGCGCCGGCGCCGCCCTGGGCATAGACACCGGCAATGTCAGACGGGCGTCGGATATTCTTGACCGTCCCGTGCAGGCGAGTCTCCGAAGCGCCGAAGGTGAAGCCATAGCTCAGCCCTCCGACCGAGAGCGGATATTTGCGGCCCTGAAACGTCAGCACGCCGTCTCCGGCCGATCCGCCGACCACGAAGCCGGCCTTCACGAGACGAATGCTGATCGAGCCTTCAGCGGCATTCGCCAAGGATGCGGCGCCGATGAGCGTCGCCAATGCGAGAAGCCCGACCTTTAGTACCGACAGGATTTTCATCGACGATACCCTCCCAACTAGAACGATGCGCCAAGTTGCGCATCGCTAGACAACGCCAACGCCGGTGTTTCGTTGCTCGCCAACCGCGAGAACGAATGCCTTTTCGCCGGGCAGGAATCATGGCGCGTGTGCGCCTCCCGCGCCGGCGGCTCGTTATGGCAGCGGTAAATCCGCACGGCAACCATGAGGGAGCGGACATGACGGACGTCTACTGATGGGGCTGCCAAAGGTGCCGGCGATCACTGCCAAAGGCACCGGCGCGCCATACTCCCCCGTCCGGGACGCCCGAGGAGGGTACTTGGTAGCGGGAGAGGGACTTGAACCCCCGACCCCAGGATTATGATTCCCGTGCTCTAACCAGCTGAGCTACCCCGCCACGACGAACCGGCCGGGGCCGATCCGCGAAGTGGCGCGATATAAGGAATGGGCCGGGACGGTGTCAAGGCGCGTGCGCGCGATGCCCACGCCCTTGGCGTCGGTCGAGGCGACGCGTGCCATGGACAAGCGCCGTCGACGCGTGCGGGCGGCGCGTCCGCCGGCTTTCCGCGCCCGCCCGCGACACGCCTCACCAGTGCGACGAGGCGGGATCGCCCGCGCGCACCTCGGCGATGCGCCGGCGCGTGGCGCCGGTCGTCGCTTCCGGCAGGGCGTCGGGCGGGAAGAAGCCGACCTCCACAATCTCGCGGTTCGGCACCTGCGGCGTGCCCGCGACGAAGTGCTCCACCACATAGACCGCCACATGGTCGCGGCCGGCGAGGTTTGTGTTGAGCAGCAGCCCGTGCAGGCGCACCGGGCCGGCGATCGTCACCGCCGTCTCCTCCAGCAGTTCGCGCGCCAGCGCCTCCTCGGCGGTCTCGCCGACATCGACGCCGCCGCCCGGCAGGTGCCAGCCGGCGACATAAGAATGGCGCAGCAGCAGGACCCGGCCCGCCTCGTCGACCACCACCGCGCGCACGCCGAGCGTGATGCCATGGGCGAGGCGGCGCCAGCCATGGACGACCCGGGTGAACAGGCGCGGCCTTCCCCAGCGCGGTCCCAGCGCCGGGGCGGGCGCCGCCGAACCCGCCTCACGCAAAGGCGCAAGCGGGCGGCCTTCCTCCGGCCCGGTGGGGCTGATAAGGAAACCCTCGTGTTCGTTCTCGCCCATCTCACCGACGCCCATCTCGGTCCCCTGCCGCGCGCCCGCTTCGCCGAGCTCGCCGGCAAGCGCGCGCTTGGCGTCATCAACTGGCGACGCGGCCGCCAGCACCGATTCAACATCGCCACGATCGATCTGCTGGTCGCCGACATCAAGGCGATGGCGCCCGACCATATCGCGGTCACGGGCGATCTGGTGAATGTCGGCCTCGCCGCCGAATTCCAGACCGGGCTCAACTTCCTCAAGACGCTGGGCGAGGGGAAGGACGTCACCGTCGTGCCGGGCAATCACGACGCCTATGTCCGCTCCACCGCGCATCACGCGCTGCTGAACTGGGGCGACTACATGCGCGGCGACGGCGTCAATGGCGACGTCACGGCGCAGAACGCCTTTCCCTTCGTGCGCCGGCGCGACGGCGTGGCGCTGGTCGGCGTCTCGACCGCCGTGCCGACGCATCCCTTCATGGCGACCGGCCGGGTCGGCACCGGCCAGCGCGAGCGGCTCGGCCACATACTCGACGGGCTCGCCCAGGAGGGACTGTTCCGGGTCGTGCTGATCCACCATCCGCCCTGCGGCCTGCGCGGGGCGCACAAGCGGCTGATCGACGGCGAGAAGGTGCGCGCGGTGCTCGCCCGGCACGGCGCGGAGCTCGTCATCTGCGGCCACGACCATGTGCCGATGGTCGAGATGCTTCCCGGCCCCAATGGCGGCCTGATCCCGGTGGTCGAGGCGCCGTCCTTCGCGGCGGGGCCGGAGGATCGCCACTGGCCCGGCGGCTACAATCTCTACCGCATCGAGCGGCTGCCGGACGCCAGCTTCCCGTGGCGCTGCACCATGGAAGCGCGCGGCTTCAAGAGCGGCGAGGTCGACGTCGACACCCGCACCGTCCGCGTGCTCAGCTCCGTTACCGGCGCCTCCTGAACCTGCGGGCGCGACGCCCTCAGCGCAGCGTGACGTTGACGCCCAGCGCCGTCGCCGCGGCGAAGGCGATCGCTCCGAGAATGAGCCCGAGCACGAACACGCCGAAGCGCCCGCCGCGCGCCGGCTCGGCCGGGGAGGGCGCGGGCGCGGGGTGGTGCGGTGCGGGGCGCGGGGCGATGTCGTCGGGTGCCGAGCTCGCCACCAGCGCCTGCTCGCGGGCGACCAGGCGGCGGGCGACATAGCGCGTCACCGCCTCGGCGATGTCGCGCGGGTCGGCGCTCTCCGCCAGCACCCGGCGCCCGGCGCGCGTGTCCTGCAGGAAGCGATAGGTGCGCCGGTCGCGCCCCAACGCGATATGGGCGACCATGTCGACGAACAGGCGAGGGGTCTCGCCCGGCATCAGGCCGCGGTCGAACAGGTCGGCATGCTCGGGCGGCACCTCGGCGAAGATCGGGTCCAGCAGCTCGTTGAGCATGGAAAGTCGCGCCAGGCTGGCGTCGCGCAGCTCCACGATCACGCCGGAGCGTTCTGCCGCTTCCTGCCGCGCGGAGCGCAGCGCCTCGCGAAGCGACAGTCCGGTCGCGTCGCCGCGCGTGCGGTCGGCATCGTCCATGGTGGAAACCCCCGCCCCGAATCCCGGCGCCCGAATCCCGGCATCCGTGCGCCGGCCTCAAGCGTCATCCGCATAAACGATGGTAACACTGCGGCGGTTAATGGGCGGTTCGCGCACGGTGAGGGCTGTGCGCGCCGTCGGCCGCCGCTAAGAAGCGTGCGGGAGCCGGGCCGGGGGAAAGCGAGCATATGGCGAGAAGCTTCGAGATCCCGCAGGACGCGGTGGCGCTGGAGGATTATGAGCGCCTCGCCCGCGAGCGCCTGAGCCCCGAGGCGTGGGCCTATTTCGCCGGCGGCGTGGCGGACGAGGTGAGCCTGCGCTGGAACCGCGAGGCGTTTGAGCGGCACGCGCTGGTGCCGCGCGTGCTCGCCGATTTCGCGGGCGGCGGCACCGCGCTGACTTTGTTCGGCCAGTCCTTCGCCCATCCCATAATGGTCGCGCCGACCGCGCATCACACGCTTGCCGCGCCCGAGGGCGAGCTCGGCACGGTGATCGGCGCCGGCGGGGCCAAGGCGGGGATGGTGGCGAGCACCGAATCCGATTTCACGCTGGAGGAGATCGCCGCGCGCGCCAGCGGCCCGCTCTGGTTCCAGCTCTACATCCAGCACGATCGCGGCTTCACCGCCGATCTGGTGCGCCGGGCCGAGGCGGCGGGCTATGGCGCGCTGGTGGTCACGGTCGACGCGCCGGTGCACAGCCTGCGCAACCGCGAGCAGCGCGCCGGCTACACGCCGCCCAAGCTTTCCGAGCACGCGAATCTGCGCGGGCTGCACACGGACTACGTCGCCCATGCGCCGCTGGGCGAAAGCCTGATGTTCCGCGGCTTTCTCGACGTCACCGCGCGCTGGGAGGACATCGCCCGGCTGCGCGCGCTCACCCGGCTGCCGGTGCTGCTGAAGGGCATCGTCAGCCCGCAGGACGCCGTGCGGGCGATCGAGGTCGGGGCGGACGGGATCATCGTCTCCAACCATGGCGGGCGGGTGCTCGACACCGTGCCGGCGAGCCTCGACGTGCTGCCCTCCGTCGCGCGGGCGGTGGCGGGCCGGGTGCCGGTGCTGCTCGACGGGGGAATCCGGCGCGGCACGGACGTGCTGAAGGCGCTGGCGCTCGGCGCCTCGGCGGTGCTGGTGGGGCGGCCCTGCCTCTACGGGCTCGCGGTCGCCGGGCCGGCGGGCGTCGCCCATGTGCTGCACCTGCTGCGCTGCGAGCTGGAGATCGCGATGGTGCTCACCGGCTGCGCGCGGCTGCAGGAGATCGGCCCGCAGGTGCTGTGGCGCGAGGCTCAGTAGAGCGTTTCGCGGTAGCGCGCGAGCATCTCCGCCTGCGTCTCCGCGGTGGCGAGGCCGAGCTGGTCGCGCAGCATCTCGCCTATGCTGGGCAGGCTCGCGCGCGGCGTGAAATGCGCCGGGTCCCAGGCGTGCGAGCGCATGAACGCCTTGGCGCAGTGTAGATAGGCTTCCTCGACCGTGACGCGCAGCACCGTCGCCGGGCGCCGGCCCTCGACCTCGAACCGGGCGGCGAGGGCATCGTCGTCATGGATCTCGGCGGTGCCGTTGACGCGCAGCGTCTCGTCGACGCCCGGCACCAGGAAGAGCAGGCCGAGCGAGGGGTTGGCGAGCAGGTTGATGAGCGTGTCGAGCCGGTTGTTGCCGGGCCGGTCGGGGATCAGCAGCGTGTGCGGGTCCTCGACCGCGACGAAGCCCGGCGCGTCGCCGCGCGGGGTGACGTCGGCCCGCCCGTCGGCGCCGAAGCTCGCCATCATCACCAGCGGCGACAGGCCGACGAAGTGGCGGCAATGCGTATCGAGCGCGGGCAGGACCTTCAGCCGGCTGCGCTCGCGCGGCGCGGCATAGCGGGTGCGAAGCTCGTCGAGGCTGGTGATGCGCGCCATGGGACCCCCTTCAGTTCTTCACCACGAGCTGGACCCGATCGGCGGCGAAGCGAGCCCGTGAATACTGGATCGGGCGGCGCTGCGCATCGCCGTTGATCGAATCGACCACCAGCACCGTGCGCCCGGCCGGCAGGCTGAGCAGGCGGCGCTCCTCCTCGTCGGCGGGGCGGGCGGTGACGCGGGTCTCGAGCCGGCGGTAGTCGCCGAGGCCGAGCGTCTCCAGCGCGCGCGTCACCGAGCCGGTGGCGGCCACCACGAGGTCGAGGTCGCGGCATCGCTCGGCGTCGTACCAGTGGCTGCCGACGGTGAGCGGCACGCCGTCCGCCTCGCGTACCATGTCGACACGCAGCACCTCCGCGCCCGGGGGCAGGCGCAGCGCCTCGGCGATCTCGGGCGTCGCCACCTCGATGCGCGAGCCGACCAGCTTGCCGCCCGGGGCGCGCCCCTCGCGCGAGACGATCTCGGAGAAGCGGGTGCGCGCGGCGATCGGGTAGCGCAGGGGTGGCTCCTTGATAAAGGTGCCGCGGCCCGGCGTCGCCTCGATCAGTCCCTGCTCGGTGAGCATGGCCAGCGCGCGGCGCAGCGTGTGGCGGTTCACGCCGAAACGCTCGGCCAGCTCCACCTCGGGCGGCAGCCGCACGCCCGGTGCGAGCCGGCCGTCGGCGATGTCGGCCTCGATGCGCTCGACGATCTGCTTCCACAGCGCGACGCCGGTGCCGCGCGCGACGTCGTCGAGCGGATCGGCGGAAGGCAGGCCCGCATCGAGAGGGGCCGTCATCGGCACGTCGTCGCTGGCGCTCATTCTGGGCTCATCCGGTTCGATCGGTCTTGCCTGTTTGTATAGATCATTATACAAATAGGTCGACAAGTAAACGCCTCTCTCCAAGTGCGTTCCGGATGCCGATGACCTTTCCCGAGCCAAAATCCAGTGATGCCGGCGCGTTTCGTGCTGCGCGCCAGAGCGCCATGGGGCTGCTCGCCCGCGCCGAGCCGGACGAGCTCGACGCGATTCTCGCCACGCTCGCCCCGGTGCCGGCGGCGACCGACCTGCGCACGCCCGAGGTCGGGCTGGTCATGCTGCGCGGGCGCACGGGAGGCGACGGCGCGCCCTTCAATCTCGGCGAGGCGAGCCTCGCCCGGGCGGCGATCCGCCTCGAGGGCGGCGCGACCGGCTTCGCCTACCGGCTCGGGCGCGACGCGCAGTCCGCGCGCCGGGCCGCCATCGTCGATGCGCTCTGGCAGGACGAGGGCCGCCGCCCGGCGGTGGAGGCGGCACTGGCCCCGGTGCGCACCCGGCTCGCTTTGCGTCGCGCCGGCGTGGAGGCCGAGACCGCCGCCACCAAGGTCGACTTCTTCACCCTCGTGCGCGGGGAGGACTGACATGCCGGCCGCTCTCGCCCTCGGCTTCCGCGATCCGGTGTTCGACGCGCAGGCGAGCTTCCGCGCCGCGATGTGGGCGCTGGCGCGGCCGGGCACGCCGTGCCCGCTGGACGTTGCGCTCGCCCCGCCCGCACCGCTCGCCCCGGAGGCGGCCGCGCTGGTGCTGGCGCTGTGCGACTATGAGACCCCGCTCTGGCTCGACGCGCCGCTTTCGGCGGTGCCGGAGGTGGCGGCGTTCCTGCGCTTCCACGCCGGCGCGCCGCTCGTCGGCGAGCCGGGCGAGGCCCGCTTCGCGCTGATCGCCGATCCGCGCGCGATGCCGGGCTTCGAGGCGTTCGCGCAGGGCACGCCGGAATTTCCCGATGCCTCGGCGACGCTGATCGTGCAGATCGAGGGCTTTACCGACGAGCACTTTACCGACGGCGGCTTCATGCTCGAAGGACCGGGCATCGAGGGGAGCGTCCGCTTCGGCGCCGCGCCGCTGCCGGCGGATTTCGTGGCGCGCATGGCGGCAAACCGGGCGCTGTTCCCGCGCGGGGTCGACCTGCTGCTGGCGGGCGCCGGCCATGTCGCCGGCCTGCCGCGCTCGGTCACGGTCGGGGAGGGCTAGCGCCATGTATGTCGCGGCCAAGGGCGGCGAGAAGGCGATCCGCAACGCACATGAGCTGCTGGCCCGGCGCCGGCGCGGCGACCGCACCTTGCCGGCGGTCACGCTGGAGCAGATCGCCTCCCAGCTCACCCTCGCGGTGGACCGGGTGATGGCGGAAGGCTCGCTCTACGACACGGCGCTGGCGGCGCTGGCGATCAAGCAGGCGCGCGGCGACCTGATCGAGGCGATCTTCCTCATCCGCGCCTTCCGCACCACCCTGCCGCGCTTCGGCAGCGCCCGGCCGCTCGACACGGGGGCGATGCTGGTGCGCCGGCGGGTTTCGGCCACGTTCAAGGACCTGCCGGGCGGCCAACTTCTCGGCCCCACCTTCGACTACACGCACCGCCTGCTCGACACCTCGCTCGCCGAGGCCGACGCCGGCGGCGCGGAGGAGGGCGCGCCGCCACCCGTCGCCGAACCGGCGCCGCCGATGCCGCGCGTCACCGACCTGATCGGCGCCGAGGGGCTGATCGAGCCCTCGCCGCGGGACGACGGCGCCGAGCCGTTCGACATCACCCGCGCGCCGGTGAGCTATCCGGTCGACCGCGCGACCCGGCTGCAGACGCTGGCGCGCGGCGACGAGGGCTATCTGCTGGCGCTCGGCTATTCGACCCAGCGCGGCTATGCCCGCTCGCACCCCTTTGTCGGCGAGATCCGCTTCGGCGAGGTCGAGGTGGTGCTGGACATTCCCGAGCTCGGCTTCGAGGTCTCGATCGGCGAGGTCGAGGTGACGGAGTGCCAGATGGTGAACCAGTTCAAGGGCTCGGCGCAGGTGCCGCCGCAGTTCACGCGCGGCTACGGCCTCGTCTTCGGCCAGTGTGAGCGCAAGGCCATGTCGATGGCGCTGGTCGAGCGGGCGCTGCGCTGGCAGGAGCTGGGCGAGGAGCCCGGCGCCCCGGCGCAGGACGAGGAGTTCGTGCTCTCCCACTGCGACAACGTGCAGGCGACCGGCTTCGTCGAGCACCTGAAGCTGCCGCACTATGTCGACTTCCAGGCCGAGCTCGACCTCGTGCGACGGATGCGGGCGGAGATCGCCGCCGAGCGCAAGGAGGCGGCCGAATGAGCGCCCCGCAGGTCGGCAGCATGCCCGACATCAGCTACAACTTCGCCTATCTCGACGAGCAGACCAAGCGCATGATCCGGCGCGCGATCCTGAAGGCGATCGCCATTCCCGGCTATCAGGTGCCCTTCGCCGCCCGCGAGATGCCGATGCCCTATGGCTGGGGCACGGGAGGCGTGCAGGTGACGGCGGCCGTGCTCGGCCCGGACGACGTGCTGAAGGTGATTGACCAGGGCGCGGACGACACGACGAACGCGGTGGCGATCCGCGGCTTCTTCGAGAAGACCGCAAAGGTCGCGACCACCACCTCGACCACCGAGGCCAGTATCATCCAGACCCGGCACCGCATTCCCGAGACCAGGCTGCGCGACGACCAGATCCTCGTCTATCAGGTGCCGATCCCCGAGCCGCTGCGCTTCCTCGAGCCGCGCGAGACCGAGACCCGCCAGCTCCACGCGCTCAGCGAATACGGGCTGATGCATGTGAAGCTCTACGAGGACATCGCCCGGCACGGCCACATCGCCACCACCTACGCCTATCCGGTGGAGGTGGCGGGGCGTTACGTGATGGACCCTTCGCCGATCCCGAAATTCGACAACCCGAAGATGGACGACTGCCCGGCGCTGCAGCTCTTCGGCGCGGGGCGCGAGAAGCGCATCTACGCCATCCCGCCCCACACCACGGTGCGCTCGCTCGACTTCGAGGACCATCCGTTCCGGGTGCAGCGCTTCGCCAGGCCCTGCGCGCTGTGCGGCGCGACGGGCGTCTATCTCGACGAGGTGCTCCTCGACGACCGCGGCGGGCGCATGTTCGTGTGCTCGGACACCGACTACTGCACCACGCGGCAGGAGGAGGGGCATCGCGGCGAGATGTCCCCGCCGGCGCGCGATGCGCAGGAGGACGCGGCATGAGCGCGCGCGTGGCCGACCTCCCGCTCCTCGTCGCCGAGGGGCTGTCGAAGGATTATGGCGCGCGCATCGGCTGCCGCGACGTCTCGCTCAAGATCTTCCCCGGCGAGGTGCTGGCGGTGGTGGGCGAGAGCGGCTCGGGCAAGTCGACGCTGCTCGGCCTGCTCTCCACCGAGCTGGCGCCGGATGCGGGGCGCGTGCGCTACCGGCTGCGCGACGGGCGGCTCGCCGACCTCGCCGGCCTCGGCGCGGCGGAAAAGCGGCTGCTAATGCGCACCGACTGGGGTTTCGTGCGCCAGAACGCGGCCGACGGCCTGCGCATGACGGTTTCCGCCGGCGGCAATGTCGGCGAGCGGCTGATGGCGGTGGGCTGGCGCAACTACGCCAGGATCCGCGCCGAGGCGACCGACTGGCTCGGCCGGGTCGAGATCGCCGCCGACCGTATCGATGACGACCCGCGCGCCTTTTCCGGCGGCATGCGCCAGCGCCTGCAGATCGCCCGCAACCTCGTCACCCGGCCGCGCCTCGTCTTCATGGACGAGCCGACCGGCGGGCTCGACGTCTCCGTGCAGGCGCGCCTGCTGGACCTGATCCGCTCGCTGGTCGCCGAGCTCGGGCTGGCGGTGGTGATCGTCACCCACGACCTTGCCGTGGCGCGGCTGCTCTCGCACCGCATGGTGGTGATGCGGCACGGGCGGGTGATCGAGACCGGGCTGACCGACCAGGTGCTCGACGACCCGCGCGAGCCCTATACGCAGCTCCTTGTGTCCTCGGTTCTGGCGGCGTGAGGCGATGACGAGCGAACCCATCCTTTCCGTCGACGGCGTCGCCAAGACCTTCCTGCTGCACCTTCGCGGCGGGGCTCGGCTGCCGGTGGTTTCGGGCGCCGCCTTCGAGCTGCGTCCGGGCGAATGCGTGGCGCTGGGCGGGCCTTCCGGCGCGGGCAAGAGCTCGCTCTTGAAGATGGTCTATGGCAATTACCGCATCGATTCCGGCACGATCCGGGTGCGCGGGGATGGCGACTTCGTGGACGTGGCGAGCGCCGATCCGCGCCGGCTGCTGCGCCTGCGGGCCTCCACCATGGGCTATGTCAGCCAGTTCCTGCGCGTGATCCCGCGCGTCTCGACGCTCGAGGTGGTGGCCGAGCCGCTGGTCGGCGACGGCGTCGCGCGCGAGCAGGCTCTGGAGCGGGCCGGCGCGCTGCTCGCCTGGCTGAACCTGCCCGAGCGGCTGTGGCCGCTGCCGCCCGCCACCTTCTCCGGCGGCGAGCAGCAGCGGGTGAACATCGCCCGCGGGCTCATCGCCCATCGCCCGCTCCTGCTGATGGACGAGCCGACCGCCTCGCTCGACGCCGCCAACAGCCGCGTCGTGGTGGAGCTGATCGGCGAGAAGAAGCGCGCGGGCGTCGCCATCCTCGGCATCTTCCACGATGCGCAGGTGCGCGAGACGGTGTGCGACCGGGTGATCGACGTGACGGAATTCGCGAAAGCGGCGTGAGGATGCGATGAACGAGACGGTCTACGCCCATGCCCGGCTGGTGCTGCCCGACGAGGTCCGGCAGGGCCATCTGGTGGTGCGCGACGGGCGGATCGCCGAGATCGGCGAGGGTCGGGCGCCGCGCTCGGCGCTCGACATGGCGGGCGACTACCTGCTGCCCGGCCTTGTCGAGCTGCACACCGACCATGTCGAGGGCCATCTTTATCCGCGCCCGCACGTGCAGTGGAACGCCTTCGCGGCGGTGACCGCCTATGACGCGCAGATCGCCGCCTCGGGCATCACCACCGTGTTCGACTCGCTCAGGGTTTGGCCCGACAAGCGGGCGGTGGGCATGGATGGCGACGCGCCGCTGCTCGCCGAGACGATCGCGCAGGCGTCGCGCTCGGGGCTGATGCGGGCCGAGCACCACGTTCACCTGCGCTGCGAGGTGGCGGCCGACGGCGTGGTGGAGGATGCGCAGGCGCTGATGGAGACCATCGATGTGCGCCTCGTCTCGCTGATGGACCACACGCCCGGCCAGCGCCAGTTCCTGACTGAGGAGAAGTTCCGCTCCTACTACAAGAAGAAGTCCGGCATGACAGATGCCGAGATGGACGTCATCGTCGCCGACCGGCTGAACGCCCACGCCAACCATGCCCGTCCCAACCGGGCGCGCCTCGTCGCGCTCGCCCGCACGCGCGGCATCGTGCTGGCGAGCCATGACGACGCCACCGACGCCCATGTCGCCGAGGCGATCGAGGACGGAGTGGCGATCGCCGAGTTCCCGACCACCACGGGCGCCGCCGCCGGCTCGCACGGCGCCGGCATCCGGGTGCTGATGGGCGCGCCGAACGTGGTGCGCGGCGGCTCGCACACCGGCAACGTCGCCGCCGGCGATCTCGCCCGCGCTGGCGTGCTCGACATCCTCTCCTCGGATTATGTGCCCGGCAGCCTGCTGCTGGCCGCCTTCGCGCTGCCGCGCATGGCGCCCGCCATCTCCCTGCCCGAGGCGGTGGCGATGGTGAGCGCGAATCCCGCCGACGCGGCCGGGCTCGCCGATCGCGGCCGGCTCGCACCGGGGCGGCGGGCGGATTTCCTGCGGGTCGCCGATGCGGGCCCGGCGCCGGTGGCGCGCATGGTGTGGCGCGAGGGGGAGCGGATCGCGTGAGCGGAGTGGCGGTGGAGAGTTCCGACCTTTCCGGCGAGGGCCGGCTGGGGCCGGGCCAGCTCGTGCTCGTGGTCGGCCCCTCGGGCGCCGGCAAGGACACGCTGATCGCCTATGCCCGCGAGCGTCTCACCGGGCGCGCCGACATCAGCTTCGCGCGCCGGCGCATCACCCGCCCGGCGGACGCGACCGAGAACCACATCGCGCTCGACGAACGCGCCTTCGCCCATGGCGTGGCGATGGGCGACTTCCCGCTCCACTGGCAGGCCAACGGGCTGAGCTACGCGCTCGGCCCGGAGATCACCGGCGAGATCGTCGCCGGGCGCATCGTCGTCGCCAACGGCTCGCGCGCCGTGCTCGGCAGGGCACGGGCCCGTTTCGCCCGGGTGCGGGTGGTGCATGTGACGGCGCCGCTGGAGGTGCTGGCGGCGCGGCTCGCCGCGCGCGGGCGCGAGGCGCACGAGGCGGTGCTGGAGCGCCTGCGCCGCGAGCCGGCGCTCGACCAGACCCCGGACCTGCGCATCCTCAACGTCGACGCGGTCGATGCGGCCGGCGAGAGGCTGGCCGCGTTCCTGAGCGGACTGTGACGCAGCCCGCTAGGCAGGTAGAGCCTTGTCCGTCGAAAGCCGCTTCGGAATTTGTGAGCCAAGATGGATATAAAATCTCTCAAAATGTGATCGAGCTGCAGCCAACCGAATTTATTTGTTCGTGTTATGTTCCTGTTTAGGTGCTCATGGAACATTACGGGATCGCGCGGTTGGTAGGCCACAATCCAAACTGGGTTCGCGATTCGCAAAATAAGGGAGATGGCGATGGAACTGCACGTTCGTCTGGAAGGGGAAGGCTTGCATCCAAGCGAAGCGATGGTCGCGGTTGAAACTGTTGACGGCGCGAGACCTCTAGTTGTTTCGAAAAAATCAATCGTTCAAAATTATATTGAGGTTGGACTGATTCGTGAGCAGGGTGATAAATTGCTCGTCGAGTTGCCTCGTGAAACCGAGTCTGGGCAATGGCGCGTATGGGTACGTAGAGATCAAGTTCGGAACAGAGAGAGCATCTTGGCGTGATACTCACTGATCGTGAAATTCATCTGGCTATATTAAAGAAGCAGATCATTATTGATCCGTCGCCAGAAGAAGTCGCTTTCAGCTCTACTAGCCTCGACCTTCGTCTGGACGAAAACCTTAGGGTGTTTCAGGAGGAGCGGCTGCCTTCAATCAGAATGATGATTGATCCTTCCGATCCAGCGCACCGAATTAATGAGGTTCTTCGCGGCTTGACGTCCAACGTCGTTATTGACGCTCAAGACGGATATACGCTTGCTCCGCAAAAGCTCGTACTTGGCTGGACCAAGGAGTATGTCCGTCTTCCCGATGAGAGTCGGGTCGCGGCTCGCGTCGAAGGTAAGAGCTCACTTGCACGGCTGGGGTTGTGCGTTCATATGACCGCCCCGACAATTCATGCAGGTTTCAAAGGAAACATACAGCTGGAGATCGTAAATTTTGGACCTCTTCCCATTATACTGAAGCCAGGTCTCAGAGTTTGTCAGCTTATTTTTGAAACAACGCTTGGCACTCCGGCAAAAGGGTATGGTGGCCAATTCGCCGGTCAGACCTCCTAATTCTCTCTGGGCCAATGTGCTTATCTACTGCCGGTACTGCTGGATGCGCGTGGTGCGTAGCCCTGCGAGGCCGTGGCGGTCGATCGATGCCTGCCAGGAAAGAAATTCCTCGGTGGTCAAAGTATAGCGCTTGCAGGCTTCCTCGAGACTGAGGAGCCCGCCACGAACGGCGGCGACGACTTCCGCCTTGCGGCGGATAACCCACCGCCGGGTGTTTGGCGGGGGCAAGTCGGCAATGGTCAGCGGACTTCCGTCCGGCCCGATTACATATTTCACCCTCGGGCGATAGGCGTCAGTCATGGTACGCTCACTGAATACCCACAATCAATGGCAGGATGGTAGCGCCTGAGCTTTAAATATTTCCCTAAGCGAATCACGGTCCGGTGAAGATGAGCTGGTTTCCGCTTCGTTAATATTTGAGAAGGACTTTGTTTACTTTCCCGGCGTGGCGCCGGGACCACGGCGGCGGGCGGATGCGCCGGCAGGGTTCATAGAAAGGCCACGGTGTCCTATATAGAAGGAGCGTCCCTGAGCACCCGTCCCGCATCCATGATCCGCCTCGACGATACCTCCCGCCTCCCGAGCCAGACCCGCGTGGTCGTGGCGATGTCGGGCGGCGTCGATTCCTCGGTGGTGGCTGCGCTCTACGCGCAGGCGGGTTACGACGTTGTCGGCGTCACCCTCCAGCTCTACGACCATGGCGAGGCGATGCATCACCGGCCCGGCGCCTGCTGCGCCGGCCAGGACATCTACGATGCCCGCACGGTGGCCGAGAAGCTCGGCATTCCCCATTACGTGCTCGACTATGAGAGCCGCTTCCGCCACGCGGTGATCGAGCGCTTCGCCGACGCCTATGCGGCCGGGGAGACCCCCATTCCCTGCGTCGACTGCAATCGCACGGTGAAGTTCCGCGACCTGCTCGAGACCGCGCGCGACCTCGGCGCCGACATCCTCGCCACCGGCCATTACGTCACCAGCCGGGCGCTGCCGGACGGGCGGCGCGCCCTGTTCCGCCCGCTCGACGAGAGCCGGGACCAGAGCTACTTCCTCTATGCCACCACGGCCGAGCAGATCGGGATGCTGCGCTTCCCGCTCGGCGAGACCACCAAGCCGGAGGTGCGCGCGCTCGCCGAGGCGGCCGGGCTGAAGGTTGCCGACAAGCCGGACAGCCAGGACATCTGCTTCGTGCCGAACGGGCACTACACCGCCATCGTCGAGAAGCTGCGCCCCGAGGCCGCCGAGCCGGGCGAGATCGTCCATCTCGACGGGCGGGTGCTGGGCCGGCACGCGGGGGTGATGCGCTACACGATCGGCCAGCGCAAGGGACTGGGCATCGCCGCCTCCGAGCCGCTCTACGTGGTCGGCATCGACGCCGGCCGGCGCCGCGTCGTGGTCGGCCCGCGTGATGCGCTGGGCGTGGCGGCGATCCGCATCGACGAAGTGAACTGGCTGGGCGACGAAACGTTGGATGAGGCGGCCGCGAGCGGACGCGCCGTCTACGTCAAGGTGCGTTCGGCGCGCGCACCGGTGCCGGGGGCGCTCGCCCGCGGCGCCGATGGCGGGATCGACGTGCTGCTCGACGTCGCCGAGGAGGGCGTGGCCCCGGGCCAGGCCTGCGTTTTCTACGCCGACGGCGGCGCGGGCGCGCGGCTGCTCGGCGGCGGCGTGATCCGCCGCGCGCAGAAGGGCTTCACCGCGCTGACACGTGAAGCCGGGATGATGGCACGATCGGCGTGAGTCGGCCGGTCAGGGCGGGCCGCGCGCCACGCGGCGAGGAATGGCTGGTGTGCCGCGCTGCGGCGAGAAGCTGGGGGACGACATGACGACCGATCTCGACCGCAACACCGTCGAGGAGGCCTATGCCCGCTGGGCGCCGATCTACGACGTCGTGTTCGGCGCCGTGTTCGAGCCCGGCCGCAAGGCGGCGATGAAGGTTGCGGAGAGCATCGGCGGGCGGATCCTCGAATTCGGCGTCGGCACCGGCTTCGCCCTGCCGGCCTATCGCCGCACCAACCGCCTGGTCGGCGTGGACATCTCCGAGCCGATGCTGCAGAAGGCCCGCGAGCGGGTGGCGCGGGAGCGGCTCACCCATGTCGAGGGGCTGTGCCTGATGGACGGCGCCCATATGGGCTTCGCCGATGCCAGCTTCGACGTCGTCATCGCCCAGTTCGTCATCACCGTGGTGCCGCACCCCGAGGAGACGCTGGACGAGATGGCCCGCGTGCTGCGCCCGGGCGGCGAGATCATCCTGGTGAACCATCTCGGCGCCGAGGACGGCCCGCGCGCCTCCTTCGAACGCTGGTTCGCGCGCCGCGCCCGCAAGCTCGGCTGGCGCCCGGAATTCCAGTTCGCCCGTCTGCGCGACTGGGCGCTGCGCAACGGCACGGTGGACATGCCGATCAAGCGCGACGTGGCGCTCGGCATGTACACGATGGTCCGCTTCCGCAAGCGCACCGAGGCCGAGATCACCGCCGCCGAGGAGCCGGTGGCTCTGGCGGGGTGAATTCGCCCGCGCCCGCCCGGCCCCCTCGACGCCGCGACGCGGTGATCGCCCACCCCCTTCAAAACGTCACCGTGCTCCGCACCCCGAACACCGCCGCGTCTCTCAGCGCTTGCGTCGGGTTGCTGCCGTTCGGGTCCGGCACGTTGCCGCCGGGGTGGAAGACGTACTGGAAGAAGGGCTGCACGCTGAGCCAGGGCGTCACGGCGGCCTGGTAGTCGATCTCCAGCACCGCCTCGTAGTCCTGCACCGGGCCGTCCGTGCCGCTCAGCGCGTTGCTCGTGCGGTCGAGCCGGGCGAGGGCAGGGCTGATCTTCGCATAGGCGAGGCCGATGCCTGCGACGTCGTTGGGCCGGCCGGGCAGGGGACCCGTCAGCGCGAGGCCGGTGTCGACGTAGAAGCTGACCTCGTTGCGGTCCTCCGGGGCCCAGGCGACGCGCACGAAGCCGGACAGGCGCGCCGTCGACGAGGCCCAGAGCTGCTGGTCGGCGATGGCGTAGAGCGAATAGTCGCCCTGATGGGCCAGCGGCCCGTCGGCCGCGGGATCGGCCAGCGAGAGCCCGTTGGCGGCGACCGAAAGATCGTCGAAGGTCTCGGAATTGTACCAGGCGCCGAGGCGGAACGTGCCGATGAGCCCGTTCGCGCCCTTGTGGACATAGCTCGCCTCGACGATGGCGAGGACGCCGTCGTCGAGCGGGAAGTCGAGCCCGTCCGCATTGCCGCCGGCACCGCCCAGCGGGTTGCCGTTGAAGGCGGCGGCCTGCACGGAGAAGGCGTCGTCCGGCGCCCATCTCACCCAGGCGCCCGGCGTGGGCAGCGGATCGGCCGGCCCGCCGCCGGGCAAATCGACGCCATAGATGCCCGGCCAGCCGAAGGCCGAGTTGACGAACAGGCCCGCCGTGTCGCTGACGGCGAATTCCTCGTCGATCGCGATCTGGCCAATGCGGGTGGTGAGCCGATCATCGGCGAAATGGTTCTCGAGATAGAGCTCGCCGAGCCGCGCGCCGGCATCGCCCGCAATGTTGGTGAGGGTGAGCAGGTTGCCGACATCGTCCGAGAGGTTGGAGCCCTGCAGCCAGTAGAGGCTGGCGACGACGCTGGCGCCCTTCCAGCCGGCGAGCTTGTCGAGATCGAGGGCGACCTCCAGCTCGTGCTGGCCGTCCATCGCCGCGCCCTGGCGGATGCCGCCGCTGGCATTGCCGAGCGCGTCGACGATCCAGTTCGAGGTAACGGTGATGCCCTTGTCGGCGAGCGCGGTGCGGGTGCCGCCCCAGTCGCCGGTGAGCGTGTCGCGGGTCAGCCAGTCGGATGCGGGCGCGCCGGCAGGGTCGGCGAGGGCGGGCAGCGCGATGAACGAGGCCGCCGCGCAGGCGAGGGCGCGCAGCCGCGCGGCGCCGGGCGGCCGGCTCGGGTGACGGAACGCTGTGCTGCGCATGGCCTCGATAATCTTCCCGATCCGCTGGCACGGCGTGCCCGAATGAAGCGCGCCCGGATGAATCGCGCCCCGTTATGGCCGGACCCGAGCGGGGGGCCGTCACCGGGCGCGTCAGCTCCACCAGACCTCCGGCCCGACGGGCACGATGCCGGTCGGGTTGATGGTCTTGTGGCTCTGGTAGTAGTGCCGCTTGATGTGCGGCATGTTCACCGTGCCCGCCACGCCCGGCAGCGCGTAGAGCGCGCGCACGAAGCGCCGGAGGTTCGGGTACTCCCGGATCTGGCGGATGTTGCACTTGAAGTGGCCGACATAGACCGGGTCGAAGCGGATCAGCGTGGTGAAGAGGCGGATGTCGGCCTCGGTCAGCGCCTCGCTCATCAGCCAGGCGCGCCCTTCGAGCCGCGCCTCCAGCTCGTCGAGCATGGCGAACAGCGCGCGCACCGCCTCCTCATAGGCCTCCTGCGTGGTGGCGAAGCCGGCCTTGTAGACGCCGTTGTTGACCGCGTCGTAGACCCGCGCGTTGAGGGCGTCGATCTCCTCGCGCAGCGGCGCGGGATAGTAGTCGTGGTCGTCGTCGGTGAAGGCCGCGAAGGCGTCGTTGAGCATGCGGATGATCTCCGCCGACTCGTTGTTGACGATGGTCTCCCGCTCGCGGTCCCACAGCACCGGCACGGTAACGCGGCCGGAATAGGCGGGGTCGGCGGCGAGATAGACCTCGTAGAGCCGCTGCTTGCCGAGCACGCCGTCCGTCGTCGCGCCCTCGGTGGGCGTCGTGGCGTGGTCGGCGAACACCCAGCCCTCCGACCCCATGAACGGGTCGACCACCGAGACCGGGATCACCGGCTCCAGCTTCTTCAGCGCCCGGACGATCAGCGTGCGGTGCGCCCAGGGGCAGGCATAGGAGACATAGAGGTGGTAGCGCCCCGCCTCGGCGCGGAAGCCGCCGCCGCCGGAAGACCCCGGCGCGCCGTCCGCCGTCACCCAGTCGCGGAAGCGGGTGACGGTGCGCACGAAGCGCCCGCCCGTGCTCTTGGTGTCGTACCACTGGTCAACCCATTTGCCCTCGACGAGCAGTCCCATGGCGGCTCTCCCTTTGCCGCCATGCTAGAGTACAAACGGGCCGGATCGAAGCGGGCCGCGTCCGTTCTTTTGCGCAAGAGCTTGAATTCAGGGTGAAAACGCACGCTCATGCGCGTGGCCCGGGCCGGCGGCCGCGCGTTCAGGGCGCGCGCATCTCCCGCGCGGGGAGCGCGACGCGGGGCGGCTCGCGCAGCGGGCGGAACTCGCTTCGCATGGCCCGCAGCATGTCGGGCACGGTCGCGGGCGAGATGTCGCTCTCGGGATCGGCGAAGGCGTCCTGTATCCGCTCCATGCTCGGCTGGATCAGCAGGAACACGTCCACGAGACGCGGGTCGAACATGATGCCCCGGTTGGCGGCGATGTAGTCGCGCGCCGATTTGCGGCTCCACGCCTTCTTGTAGGGGCGGCTCGCGAGCAGGGCGTCGTAGACGTCGCATATGGCGACGATGCGGGCCTCCAGCGGGATATCCTCGCCGCGGAGCCCGCCGGGATAGCCGCGCCCGTCCCACCGCTCGTGGTGGCGCAGCGCCACCAGGCGGGCCATGTGGATCACCGGCGAGGGATGGTCGGGAATGATCTCGGCGCCGATCTCTGTGTGGCGCTGCATCACCATGCGCTCGGCCTCGGTCAGCGGCGCCGGCTTGAGCAGGATGTCGTCCGGCACGCCGATCTTGCCGATGTCGTGCAGCGGGCTCGCCATCTGCAGCGCGTTGGCCCAGGCGGGGCTCTGCCCGGCGGCGAGGGCGAGCGCATGGCACATGCGGCTGACGCGGATGAGGTGGTGGCCGCCCTCATAGTCGCGGTACTCGCCGACCCGGGCGAGGCTCATGTTGAGCTCGTAGGTCAGATCGTCGATCTCGCCGAGGCAGGCGTCGTAATAGACCGCGGAGGCGAGGCCGAGATCGAGGAAGGCGACGCGGTTGATCGCCGCGATGTTCGAAGACTGCCTTTGAACGTCGCCGGCGAAGTGCCGGCAGACGAGATCGACGATGCCGCTCACCAGCAGGCTGTAGGTCGCCGAGAACTGCAGCGGGTCGATGCCGAGCCGGAAATGCACGGTGCCGAGCGCGCGCGCGGCGGCGAGATATTCGCCGTCGAAGCGGCCGGCGAAGACATAGTCGAGCCAGTGCCGGCGCATCGCCTCGCGCGCCCGCTCGATCGAGGCCGGCTCGGCGAAGGCGATCGGGGCAGGGCCCGGCGCGGTGAGGGGCGAGAGGGCGGCGCCGATCACCTCGTCGCCATGGGCCTTGATGAGCGGGGCCATCGCGCGCAGCGTCGCCGTCGTCGCCTCGTCAATATTGAGCAGCGCGATCCAGCGCGCGAGGGAACGTGGCATAAGCTCTCGCCGATTGAAGCCGAAAGCGAATTAAGACCAACGCTGCCGGAACCTTCCTTGACATGAATCAATCGGCGACTGTTGAATCAAAGTCGAGAATGTACAGTCGGCGCGGGTAGATTAACGGAATCTTGAAACAGGTTCAGCAAAGGCCAGTTCTGCGCCCGTTATGTCAAGAAGTGTACACAAGACGTTTCCAGTAGAGCAGGGTGGCGGTGAGCCCGCCATGCGGCTTCAGCGCGAAATCGGGGATCTCGCCGGCGCGCACGAAGCCGTGCTTCTCGTAGAGGCCTGCCGCGCCGCCATCCTTCGCCGTGTCCAACACCAGCAGCGTGCGCCCGTGCGCGGCGGCGAGACGTTCGGCCTCGGCGAGCAGGGCGCTGGCGATGCCGCGTCCGCGATGGGCCGGCCGCGTCATCATCTTGGCGATCTCGGCGCGGTGCGGCTGGTTCTCCGGCAAGGCGAGCTGGAGCGTGACGGTGCCGGCGAGCCCTTCGTCGTCGGGGCCGTCGAGGAAGGCGCCCAGCACGATCCGCTCGCCGCGCGCGGCGGCCTCCAGCGCGCCGGCGCAGAAGGCGCGCGCCCGGTCCGTGTCGAGCGGGTGCATGAAGCTCACCGAGCCGCCCGCCGCCACGGTCTCGACCAGCAGCCCGGCGAGCGCGTCGATGCTCGCCGGGTCGGGGCCGAGGGGGCGAATGCGAAGGTCGATCATGGGCGCCGCCGGTCAGATGCGTGAGAGGGCGACGAGATAGCGGCAGGGCGCGCCGGTCTCGTTGGCGAAGACGGTGTCGCCCGGCGGGCCGAAGCCGAGGCAGTCGCCCGGCTCCAGCCGGTGGACCGCGCCGCCCTCGTGGAGCGTCAGCGTTCCGGCGCGGACCTGCACGAGCTGGCGGATATGGGCGAAGGAGGAGGCGGGCAGGGCGACGCGCCGGCCCGGCGGCAGCTCCACCTCCACCAGCTCCACCGGATGGTCCGGCCGCGCGAAGAGCTGGCGGCGCACATAGCCGGTCTCCGGGTCGGTCCAGACCGGCTGTTCGGCCGCCCGCACCAGCCGCTCGCCCCCCTCGGCGCGCAGCAGCAGCCCGGCGAGGGTGAGGTCGAATGCCCCGGCGAGACGCACCAGCACCACGGCGGTCGGGCTTGCCGTGCCGCGCTCGATCTTGCTGATCATCGCCTTGGACACGCCCGAGCGCGCCGCGAGATCGGCGAGCGACCAGCCGCGCGCGTCGCGCTCCACGCGCAGGCGCCGCGCGAGCCGGAGGCCGGTACCATCCACTATATGATCCATATGTCTCCTATAGTGGATGAGGCGGTCGGCGGCAATCGGCGCGGCGAATCCCTCGACCTGCCCGCCGCGCTGTGCTATCCGGGCCAGCCCTCAGAGGATGGACCCATGCTCCGGACGCCCGCCCAGCGACGACGAGACGCGCGCAGCCGCCGCGCCGCCGTGCGCGCGCGCCTTTTCTCCTCTGCCCGCCGGCGGCCGTGACGCGCCCGCTCGGCGCGGCGACGTGCCGAGCCCCGAGCGTCCGAGAGCCCCGATGACCGAGCTGTCCATCACCATCCTGCCCGAGAACCCCGCCGACGATGCCGCGATCGAGCGGCTGGTGGCCCGCACCTTCGGCCCCGGCCGCTTCGCGCGCACCGCCTACCGGCTGCGCGAGGGCAACCCGCACCGGCGCGACCTGTCCTTCACCGCCTATATCGGCACCATGCTGGTGGGCTCGGTGCGCCTGACCCCGATCGTCGTCGGCGAGGCGAAGGCGCTGCTGCTCGGCCCGCTCACGGTGGAGCCGCCCTTCCGCTCGCACGGCATCGGCCGGCGGCTGGTGGAGCGCTCGCTCGAGGCGGCGCGGGCCGAATCCGCGCCCGACGCCGCGCGCCTCGTCATGCTGGTGGGCGACGAGCCCTATTACGGGCGCATGGGCTTCCAGCGCGTCTCCCCCGGCAGGGTGAGCCTGCCCGGCCCGGTCGATCCCCGCCGCGTGCTGGTCTGCCCGCTCGACGGCGTGCCGGTGGAGACGGTCGAGGGCCCGGTGCGGAAAGGCTTCGCGCCGGCTTGAACGCGCCGTCCCCGCCGCCCTATAGGGGATGAGCGGATGAGCCGCGACGCGAGGAGGTCCGCTTGAACGGCGACGAACTCAGACTGATCCTGTGCCGGATGGCGCCGGGCATGGCCCTCACCGTGCCGGACGAGTGGATCGACAAGCACATCGCCGGGACCAACGCCGCGCGCGCCGCGCTGGTGGACGAGATCGCGCGGCAATATCAGTGCATCAGCAAGCCCGGCTTCGGCGTGCAGATCTTCGAGAAGCAGATCGTGCCGTTCACGGGGTGACGGGACCGCCCGGATTTCAGCCGGGCCGGTACGCCAGATGCACCATCCCCTTTCCGAGAGCGGCGCTGCTCTCCAGCGCGAGGCTGCGCGGCGGCCGATCGCTTTTCGGGAACAGGGGCACGCCGTCCCCCAGCAGGACCGGAATGATGAAGAGATCGAGCCGGTCGAGCGCGCCGGCTTCGATGAAGGCCGCCTGAAGCGCGGCGCCGCCCACGATCCAGCTGTTCCCCTCCCGCGCGCGCAGATGCGCGATCAGTCGCGGGACGTCGTCCGTCCAGGCCGAGACGCCGGCGGGCGCGTCTCCGAGCGGGCGCGAGGAGAGGATAAGGGCGTGCTTGCCCCCATAGAACCAGCCCGCGCCGCTCTCTCGACCCATGAGCAGAACCTGGTCGTAGGTCGTCCGGCCCATCACCACCGTGTCGATCCCGGCGATGAAGCCGGCATAGCCGGCATCGACCTCGTCGAACGGCGCCAGCCAGCCGATGCCGCCGTCCCTGTCGGCGATATAGCCGTCGAGGCTGGCGGCCATGTAGCCGTGGATCGTCATTGCGAACTCCCGCGTGGCGCGAATCTGTCGCGCCAGCATAGTCCGCGGCGGAGACTTCCCTAGCGCCCCTCGCGCGCCCAGGCGGCGGCGATGCCGGCCATGAGGATCAGAAGGCCGGACAGGCCGGCGAACAGCCGGAACAGGCCGAGCCCGCGCACCACCGAGACCTCGCGCATCGACAGGCCAAGCCAGTCCTCGCCGGCGAAGCGGTCGCTGGAGCGCACCGCCACCACGCGCGGCACGCCGCCGGGAAGATCGGCCATGCGCCACACTCCACCGCCGGTCTCGGCCAGCGGCGCGCGCAGCGTCTGCGTGGTCGAGGTCACCTCGGCGAATTCGCGCGGGTTGAGCGGGCCGACATTGACCAGCGCCGTCAGGTCGCCATTGGCCGCCCGCCACAGGCCGAGCGTGTCGGCCGGGAAGGTGGCGCGGAACAGGCCCGGCTCGGCGGCGGTGAGATCCAAGGTGCGGGTGGCGCCGGTGGGCGTGGTGATGACGACCGGGGGCACGCTGTCGCCCATGGTCTGGCGCTCGACCACGATGTCGGGCCCGCGCGCCACCATGCTGAGGCGCTCTTCCTCGAGCTCGGGCTCCTTCATCAGCCAGTGCGAGAGCCGGCGCAGCAGGTCGATATAGGGCCCGCCGCCCTCGAAGCCGCGCGCCCACAGCCAGAACTGGTCGGACAGCAGCAGCGCCACGCGGCCCTGGCCGATGCGGTCGAGCAGCAGGATCGGCTCCTTGTTCGGCCCGTCCATGACGCTGGTGCCGCGCACGCCACGGCTGTCGATGACGCGGAAGAAGCGCGCCCAGGAGGGCGGGTCGTTCTGCGAGCCGGGCAGGGCGCGGGTCACAGGGTGGCGCTCGCCGGCCGAGGTGAGCTTGGCGCGGAACGGCTCCTCGGTCAGGTGCCCTGTGGGGCCGGCCGGCAGGATCGATTCCAGCGGCGTGTTGAACACCGAGCCTTCCGACGTGTAGTCGGCGCCGGCGGCCACCAGCAGCGCGCCGCCTTCCTCCACATAGCGCACGATGTTGTCGAAATAGATCATCGGTAGCACGCCGGTCTGGGCGTAGCGGTCGAAGATGATGAGGTCGAAATCCTTGATCTTCTGCTGGAACAGCTCGCGCGTGGGGAAGGCGATGAGCGACAATTCGTTGATCGGCGTGCCGTCCTGCTTCTCCGGCGGGCGCAGGATGGTGAAGTGGACGAGGTCGACATTGGCGTCGGACTTCAAGAGGTTGCGCCAGGTGCGCTCGCCCACATTCGGCTCGCCCGAGACCAGAAGCACCCGCAGCTTGTCGCGCACGCCGTCGATCGAGACCGCGGCGCGGTTGTTCACCGGCGTCAGCTCGCCATCGAGCCCGGCGGCCTCGATCTCGACGATGTTGGCGCCGGCATGGGTGATCTCGACGTCGATCTCGGCCGGCTGGCCGGCGGTGACGACCGGCCGCGCCACCACCGCGCCGTCGCGCCGCACGGTGACAGGAACCCGCGCGCCGGCGGGCGCGCCCTCGTCCTCGACCCGGTAGCCGATGGTCTGGCGCTGGCCGACGATGCCGAAGCGCGGCGTCGAGGTCAGCGCCACGCGCCGATCGCGCTCGCCCTCATGGCCGGAGATGATGGCGTGCACCGGCGCATGGAAGCCGAGCGCCGCCATGGTGGCGGGAATGTCGTGCACCCGCCCGTCGGTGAGGAAGATCGCGCCCGCCACCCGCTCGGGCGGCACGTCGGCGAGGCCGGCGGAGAGCGCGGTGAACAGACGCGTGCCGTCCACCTCGCCGGCGCCGGCCCCGGCGTCGATGAAGCGGATCTCGGCACCCTGCTCCTTCAGCTTGTCGAGCCGCTTCTCGAGCTCGGCGCGGGCGGCCTCGGTCATCTGCGTGCGGTCGCCGAACTGCTGGCTGGTGCTCTTGTCGACCACCACCGCGACCACGGTCGGCAGCGGCTCGCGCTCCTCACGGGTGAGCGAGGGGTTGGCGAGCGCCAGCACGGCGAGGGCGAGCGCCAGCGAGCGCAGCCAGGCGCCGCGGGTGCGCGCGAAGATGAGCAGCAGCGCCACCACGCCGGCCACGGCGCCGGCGGCGATCAGCAGCGGCAGCGAGACCAGCGGATCGAAGGCGAGGCCGAGATTCATGCGCGGCCTCCCTCAGCCATGGCGGCGGGCCGGGCGGGCAAGGCGAGGCGCGGGAAGGGGCGTGCGTTCACTGGCCGAGCCTTTCCAGCAGAGCCGGCACATGGACCTGGTCCGCCTTGTAGTTGCCGGTGAGCACGTACATCACGAGGTTGGTCCCGGCGCGGAACGCGAACTCGCGCTGGCGCGGCTCGGTGCCGGAAGTCGGCAGCATCGGCTGGCCGTCCTCGCTCACCGCCCAGGCACCGGCAAGGTCGTTGGAGGTGATGATGACCGGCGAGACGCCATCGCCCGCGCGGGCGGGCCGCTCGACCCCTTCCTCGGTCGCCGGCAGCGCCTCGACCCAGGTGGTGCCGCCGGTGAAGCGGCCGGGGAAGTCGTGCAGCAGGTAGAACGCCTTGGTGAGCACGTGGTCGCGCGGCACCGGCTCCAGCTCGGGAATGTCGAGCCCGGAGAGGATGGTGCGAAGCGTGTCGTTGGCGGGCGTGCCGGAGCCGTTGGAGCCGGGCAGCACGCTTTCCGCGTCGCGCGTGTCGAACACGACGGTGCCGCCCTGCTTCATGAAGGCGTCGATGCGCGCCAGCGTCTCCGGTGCCGGGCGCGGCGTGCCGGGCACGATCGGCCAGTAGAGCAGCGGGAAGAAGGACAGCTCGTCGCGGGAGATGTCGACGCCCATCGGCTCGCCGGCCTCGAGCGCGGTGCGCTGGGCGAGGAAGCGCGTCAGCCCGCCGAGGCCGACGCGGCTCACTTCGTCGGTCTCGGCATCGCCGGTGACCACATAGGCGAGGTGGGTGGCGCTGGTGGCCTTGATCGCGAAGTCGATCTGCTCCGGCGTCATCGGCTTGCTGGCGGGGGCTTCGTTGGCGGCAGGCGGGTTGGCCGGCGCGGTCTGGGCCAGCGCCCGGCCGCCGGGCGCGCCCGCCAGCACGGCGGCGAGGGCGATGATCGAGGCGGTGGCGGCGCGCCGCGCGGTCAGCCGGCTGAGGCCGCCGGCGAGCAGGAACACGATCATGGCGTCGATCAGGAGCAGGCCGAGCAGCGCCAGGAGGAGCGGCGCGCGCAGGTCGCGCGGCGTGGCGTCGCGATAGGGTTCGATGCGGCCGAGGCCGGACAGGTCGAGCGCCACCAGCCGGTCGCGCGGCAGCAGCGCGTTGACCGCGACCATGCCCTCGGGCGGGCCGTAGAAGCCCGGCGGGTGGTCGTCGGTGGCGCGGCCATTGTAGCCGACCGGGATCGCCCGCGCGGTCGGGGTGGAGGGCTGGAAGGCGCCGAAGCCGTCGAGCAGGCGGGTCGGCGCCAGCGTCTCGCCGGTCGGCGCCGTGGCGCCGGCACCGGAATCGGCCTCGACCGCGGTCGACCCGCCGAGCGCCACCACCCGGCGCAGCATGTCGACGAAGGCGCCGGACATGGGCAGGTTCGACCAGGAGGTGTCGGCGGTGACGTGGAACAGCACCAGCGTGCCCGCGCCGCGCCGCTCGCCGGTGACGAGGGGCGTGCCGTCGGACAGCGTCGCCCAGGTGCGCGAGGCGAGCAGCCCGTCCGGCTCGGCGAGGACCTGGCGCTCGACGCTCACATCGTTCGGCACCGGCACGTCGCGGAACGGGCCGTCGGGCGAGAAGCCGCCAAGCGACTGCGGCTGCTCCCAGGAGAGCGAGCCGCCCAGCACCCGCCCGCCGCGCCGCAGCACGACCGGCACCAGATTGTCCGAGCCGTTGGCGAGGTGCGGGCCGGCGAAGCGCACCAGCACGCCGCCGCCCTCGATCCAGCGCATCAGGCGGTCGGCGGTCTGCGGCAGCAGCGTGCCGACATCGGACAGGATGATCACCGGCAGGCGCTGGTCGATGAAATGGTCGATCGCCTCGGTGGTGCCCTCGCCCTCGGCGGTGCGGATGTCGGCGAAGGGGCTGAGCGCGCGGGTGAGATAATAGGAAGGGGCGAGCAGCGGCTGGCGCTGGTCGACATTGGCGCCCGAGACCAGCCCGACCGTGCGCCGGCGCCAGCGCTTGTCGAGAAGCTGCACCGCGCCGGCCGAATGCTCGTCGACGATCTCGAGGCGCGCGACCTCGTTGCGGATCTCGACCGGCAGGTCGAAGCGCGCCTCGGTTTCCTTCGCGCCCGGCTCGAAGCTGAAGCCGCCCTCGCCGAGCGGCAGGCCCTTCATGTCGAGCGCGCGCACCGTGCCGTTGCGCGGGAGCGTGTCGCGGTCGGCGCGGATCACCTTCACCGTCAGCGCATCCACCGCATTGTCGGCGCCGGTCAGCGCCAGCGGCTCGTCGACGCCGCCCGCAAGCGTGGTCAGCGGGCGATCGCCCACGGCGGTGGCGATCTCGGCCGGGACGCGCTCGGTGCCGTCCAGCGCGACGCCGTCGGAGAGGTAGATCACCGAGGCCTGCGGCGCGCCCGCCAGCGCCTTGCGCAGGCTGGCGAGCGCCGGTCCGCGGTCCGGCACGTGGCCGACCGGCGACAGGGTGCGCAGCCGCTCGCGCGCCTCGGTCGGCGAGAGCACCTGCGGGTCGAGCGGGGGATCGCCGGTGGGGATCAGCACGACGCCGCGCCCTTCGAGGTCGGCATCGGAGACAACGCCCTCGGCGCTGGCGCGGCGCGCCTCCCAGGCGGAAGCGGCGGGCCAGCCGGAATCGATCAGCAGCACCACCGGTCCGGAGGCGGCAGGCCCGGCCACGGGCGGGTCCCACACCGGCCCGGCGGCGGCGAAGATGACCAGCGCCGCCAGCAGCAGGCGCAGCGCGGTGAGCCACCACGGCGTGCGGGCCGGGGTCTCCTCCTTCGGCGGGATGTCGAGCAGCAGCCGGGTCGGCGCGAAGGCGATGCGGCGCGGGCGCGGCGGTACCAGCCGCAGCAGGAACCACAGCACCGGCAGCACGGCGAGCGCGCTCAGGATCAGCGGCGTGGTGAAGGCGAGGGGCAGGCCGAGAAGTCCGCTCATGCCGCCGCTCCCTCGTCCGTGCCGGCCGCGGGCGTGAAGGTGGCGTCGGCATTGCTCATGCGCGCATGCAGGCCGAGCAGCAATTCGCTCGCCGGCCGGTCGGTGCGGTGGACGATGAAGCTCCACATCCGCCGCTCGGCCTCATGGCGCAGCGTCGCGCGGTGGGCGGCGACGCGCTCCACATATTCGGCCCGCACCGTCTCGGCGCGGCCGATGGTGAGCTGGGTGCCGGTTTCCGGCTCGCGGAACTCGACGCGACCGGAGAAGGGGAAGGTCTCTTCCGCCGGATCGCAGACCTGCACCACATGGCCGCGCGCGCCGGAAGCGGCGAGGCCGGCGAGGCTCGCAACCACCTCGGCGGTCGGGCTCCAGAAATCGCCGAGCAGCACCACCTCGGCCAGCGGCGAGGGCGAGAAGGCGGGCGGCAGGCTGTCCGGCAGCGAATGGGCGTGCACCAGCGATTCCGCCATCTTCTCGACGATGCGCCGGGAGGCGGACGGGCGCATCACGCCGGGAATGCCCACGCGCTCGCCGCCCTTCACCAGCAACTCGGCCAGCGCGAAGGCGACGACCAGCGCGCGGTCGCGCTTGGTCTCCCACACCAGCGGGGAGGCGAACACCATGGAGGCGGACAGGTCGGCCCAGATCCACACTGTGTGGGCGGCCTCCCATTCGCGCTCGCGCACATAGAGATGGTCGTCGCGCGCGGAGCGGCGCCAGTCGACGCGCGAGGAGGGCTCGCCGTCCATGAAGCGGCGGTACTGCCAGAAGTTCTCGCCCGTGCCGGCGCGCCGGCGCCCATGCAGGCCGTGATAGACGCTTGCGGCGATCCTGCGTGCCTCCAGCACGAGACGCGGCATCGCGCTCACGAGGCCGGCGGCATCCTGGGCTGCACTTCTCACCGCGGTATCGGCGTCGAACTCCACCCGAAAACGTCTCCGTCAGTACCAGTGCGGGGCGTCGCCCCGAGGCGCCCCCGCCTCTCATCCTCGCGGCGGGGCGTGCCCCCGCCTCGGTCGGCCTCAGCCGATCTTGCGCGTCAGCTTGGCAATGATGCCGGGCACGGTCTCGCCGTCGGCGCGGGCGGCGAAGGTCAGCGCCATGCGATGCTTGAGCACCGGCTCGGCGAGCCCGATCACGTCGTCGACCGACGGCGCGTAGCGCCCGTCGAGCAGGGCGCGGGCGCGCACGGCCAGCATCAGCGACTGCGAGGCGCGCGGGCCGGGGCCCCAGGCGATGAACTTGCCGAGCTCGCCCGAATCCGGTCCCGGGCGGGCGGAACGCACCAGAGTGAGGATCGCCTCCACCACCGATTCGCCCACCGGCAGGCGGCGCACGAGGCGCTGCGCGGCGGTGAGGTCGTCCGCGGTCATCACCGCGCGCGGCTTGGTCTCCTCGGCGCTGGTGGTGTCGAACAGGATCTTCCGCTCGGCGTCGCGGTCGGGATAGTCGACGTCGATCTCCATGAGGAAGCGGTCGAGCTGGGCTTCGGGCAGCGGGTAGGTGCCTTCCTGCTCCAGCGGGTTCTGGGTGGCGAGCACGTGGAACGGCTTGGGCAGGTCGTGGCGCACGCCGGCGACCGTCACATGGCCTTCCTGCATCGATTGCAGCAGCGCGGACTGGGTGCGCGGCGAGGCGCGGTTGATCTCGTCCGCCATCAGGAGCTGGGCGAAGACAGGGCCGGGAATGAAGCGGAAGGAGCGCCGCCCGCCCGCGCTCTCCTCCAGCACCTCGGCGCCGAGAATGTCGGAGGGCATGAGGTCGGGGGTGAACTGCACGCGCCGCGCGTCGAGGCCGAGCACGGTGCCCAGCGTCTCGACCAGCTTGGTCTTGGCAAGGCCCGGCACGCCGACCAGAAGGCCGTGGCCGCCGGACAGGATGGTGATGAGCGTGCGCTCGACCACCGCTTCCTGGCCGAAGATGATCGCGCCGATGCCGGCCTTGGCGGCCCGCACATTGGCGGCCGTGCTCTCGGCCGAGCGGATGATCATGTCATCGAGGGACTCGAAATTCTCGCCGGTGGCAGACGTCATGCCGTGCTCCTTCAACCCCGCTCTCGACCCCGATCGCGCCGCCCCATCGTCATGGTGCATTGCAATAAAATTTATTGCAATGCACGAAAGGAATACCTCCGGTGGCGGACTGCGGTGTCTCGCGGGACGCGACAGGTGGTATGCCGACCGGGCCGGCGCGGCTTTCGGAAGGGCAAGCTTACGCTATCTTGGAACCGCGTCGACTATCGGGCGGTGGATCACGACTGCGCGATTACGACCGTGTGACAGGGATTTGGCCATGGCTTCAGGAGCTTCGGGGCGACTTGACGATTTGGTGCGCTCGCTCGCCGCAGGCGAGGCGCCCTCGCTGCCGCCGATCGAGCGCTGGAATCCGCCCGATTGTGGCGAAATCGACATCCGCATCGACCGCGAGGGCGTCTGGCACCATGAGGGCCGGCCGATCCACCGTCCGGCGCTGGTGAAGCTGTTCGCCTCGGTGCTGCGCCATGGCGGGGAGGCCGGCGGGCGCTACGAGCTCGTCACCCCGGCGGAGAAGCTCGGCATCCGGGTCGAGGACGCGCCGCTGCTGGCGGTCGAGATGCAGGCGGCGCCCTCGCCAGCCGGCGAGGTGCTGGTGTTCCGCACCAATCTCGACGACGTCGTGACCTGCGACGCCGACCACCCGCTTCGATTCGACGAGCAGCCGGGCGGTGCCGGGCCGCGGCCCTATATATATGTCAGGCGGGGCCTGTGGGCGCGGCTGACGCGGCCGATCTATCTCGACCTCGCCGAGCGGGCGCAGACGCGGACGGTCGACGGGCGCGAGATGATCGGTGTCGCCTCCGGGTCGTCCTTTTTCGCGATGATGCCAGCAGACGCGCTGGAAGACGAGGCGCCCGCGCAGACGGGCGAAGGAACGAGATGAGCGAAGGAACACGGCTGGGCGCCGGCATGCCGGAGCCCCCGGACGACATTGTTGCCGCCACGCCCGACGCGCCGCTGCCGCTCGCCGACTTCCTCGCCCGTGCCCGCACCCGCCTGCTGCCCGAGCCGGACCTCGACGGCGACCCCGCCCGCGGCGACCATGAGCTCACCCCGCATTTCCGCGCGCTGCTGGACACCATTCCGATGCGGGCGGCGGCGGTGCTGATTCCCGTCGTCGCCCGCCGGCAGCCGAGCATCCTGCTGACCTTGCGCTCGGCGCATCTCAACAATCATCCCGGCCAGATCGCCTTTCCCGGCGGGCGCATCGACCCGCAGGACGCCGGCCCGCTCGACGCGGCGCTGCGCGAGGCCGAGGAGGAGGTCGGGCTCGCCCGCGACCGGGTGACCCCGCTCGGCTATCTCGACCCCTACCTCACCCGCACGGGCTTCCGCATCGTGCCGGTGGTGGGGGTAGTGCGGCCCGATTTCGGGCTGACGCTCAATCCCGACGAGGTGGACGAGGCGTTCGAGGTGCCGCTCGACTTCCTCATGAGCCCGGACAATCACCAGCGCGAGACCCGCGAATCGCAGGGGCTTTTGCGTACCTTCCACGCGATGACGTATGACCGTCGGCGCATCTGGGGCGTTACCGCAGGTATCCTGCGCAGCCTCTATGAACGGGTCTATGGCTGATGCTGCGTGTCGCGATCATCAATATCCTGCTGTTCCTGCTGCCTTTCGCCGCCTTCGCCCTGTATCTGCGCTTCGGGCGACGCGTGGACAGCATGCTCGAGGGCTGGTCGAGCACGGCGCTGGTCGCCTGCACCGCGGTCGCGGTGGTGCTTGTCGCGGCCAGCCTGTTCCTGTTCGAGGCGCAGGGGCGCGGCCCCACCAAGGGCGCCTATGTGCCGCCGACCTGGAAGGACGGCGTGCTGACCCCCGGCCATATCGAATGAACCCGCTCTTCGCCCACCGGCCGGGCCTGGCGCGCGTGCTCGCCGTGCTCGACGGCGAGGGCGAGGAGGCCCGCATCGTCGGAGGTGCGGTGCGCGACTGGTTGATCGGGCGCGGCGTGCGCTCGGACATCGACATCGCCACCACCGCCCTGCCGGAGGAGGTGACGCGCCGCGCGCGGGCGGCCGGGCTGAAGCCGGTGCCGACCGGCATCGAGCACGGCACGGTGACGGTAATCGCCGAGGGCGAGCCCTATGAGGTGACGACGCTGCGCGAGGACGTCGAGACCGACGGCCGCCGAGCGCGGGTCGTGTTCGGCCGGAACTGGGCGCATGACGCGGCCCGGCGCGACTTCACCATGAACGCGCTTTACCTCACGCGCGCCGGCGAGCTCGTCGACCTGGTCGGCGGGGAAGCGGACGCGGTGGAGGGCCGGGTGCGCTTCATCGGCGACGCGGACACGCGCATCCGCGAGGACTATCTGCGCATCCTGCGCCTGTTCCGCTTCCACGCCGCCTTTGGGCGCGGCCCGCTCGACGCGGCGGCGCTGGCGGCGGCGATCCGAAATCGCGCCGGCCTCGCCCTTCTCTCGCGCGAGCGGGTGCGGGCGGAGACGATGAAGCTGCTGGTCGCCGCGCGCGCCGCGCAGACGCTGGCGGAGATGGAGCAGGCGGGTCTGCTGTCGGCGGTGCTGGGGCGGGCGGGGGACGTGCCCGCCTTTTCCCGCCTCGTCCTCATCGAGGCGGCGACCGGCTTCGGGCCCGACGCGGTGCGCCGGCTCGGCGCGCTCGCCGTGCGCGGCGAGGAGGACGTCGCCAGCCTGCGCGAGGCTCTGCGCCTCTCCAATGCCGAGACCGCGCGGCTGGAGGCGCTGGCCGGTCCGACGCCGGCGCCGGCCATGTGCGAGAAGGGGCAGAAGGCATTCATCTACCGGCTGGGGCGGCAGGCCTATCTCGACCGGGCGCTCATCGGCTTCGCGCGCTCGGGCGCGCCGCTCGACGAGGAGGGCTGGCGCGAACTGGTCACGCTTGCCGCCGACTGGCAGGCACCGCGCTTTCCGCTCAAGGCGGCGGACCTGATCGCCCGCGGGCTCAGGCCCGGTCCCGCCCTCGGCGCCGCGCTGGCGCGGGCCGAGGAGATCTGGATCGAGGCCGGCTTTCCGCTCGAGCGGGCGGCGCTCGACGACGTGCTCGCGAAGGCGGTGGAGGCCGCGCCGAGCCTCGTGCCGCCGCCGCGCTAAGCTATTCCGCCGCCGCGCTGACTTCCTCGGCGTCGATGAAGCCGCCCGACTGGCGCTGCCACAGCCGGGCATAGAGCCCGCCCTGCGCCACCAGCTCGGCATGGGTGCCGACCTCGACGATGCGGCCGTGATCCATCACCACCAGCCGGTCCATGCGGGCGATGGTGGAGAGCCGGTGGGCGATCGCGATCACCGTCTTGCCGGCCATCAGCGCGTCGAGATTGGTCTGGATCGCGGCCTCCACCTCCGAATCGAGTGCCGAGGTGGCCTCGTCCAGCACCAGGATCGGCGCGTCCTTCAGCAGCACGCGGGCGATGGCGATACGCTGGCGCTGCCCGCCGGAGAGCTTCACCCCGCGCTCGCCGACATGGGCGTCGAGCCCGGTGCGGCCCTGCGGGTCGGCCAGCGTGTCGATGAACTCGGCCGCATGGGCGCGGCGCGCCGCCTCCATGATCGCCTCCTCGCCGGCCTCGGGACGCCCGTAGCGGACGTTGTCGCGCACCGAGCGGTGCATCAGCGAGGTGTCCTGCGTGACGACGCCGATCCGCGCCCGCAGCGATTCCTGCGAGATCTCCTTCACGTCCTGCCCGTCGACGAGGATGCGCCCGCCCTCCACGTCGTAGAAGCGCAGCAGAAGGTTCATCAGCGTCGACTTGCCCGCCCCCGACGGGCCGACCAGCCCGACCCGCTCGCCCGGCGCGATGACGAGGTCGAGATGGTCGATCACGCCTGCGCCCTTGCCATAATGGAAGGTCACGTCGTCGAAGCGGATCTCGCCTGCGCGCACGGCGAGCGCCGGCGCGTCGGCACGGTCGATCACCGTATGCGGGCGGGCGATGGTGAGGATTGCCTCCTGCACCGTGCCTACATTCTCGAACACGCCGGTGACCACCCACATGATCCAGCCGGACATGTTGGTGATGCGGATGGCGAGGCCGGTGGAGAGCGCGATGGCGCCGAGATTGATGGCGTCGATCGACCACAGCCACACGCCGAGCCCGCCGATCGAGCCCAGCATCACGCTGTTGAGCACGCTGATGGACAGCGCCATGCGGGTGATCTGGCGCTGCTGGTCCTTGAAGGCGGCGTTGTGCCGTTCCAGCGCCTCGCGCACATAGCTGTCCTCACGGTCGCCATGGGCGAACAGCTTCACCGTCATCATGTTGGTGTAGCTGTCGACGATGCGGCCGGAGAGCAGCGAGTTGGCCTCCGAGGTGGTCTTGGAGAGCTGGCGCACGCGCGGCACGAACTTCGAGAGCGCGAGCACGTAGAGCGCGATCCAGACGACGATCGGCACGGCGAGTCGCATGTCCGCCTCGGCGAACAGCACCACCGCGCTCACCGCATAGACCGCGACGTACCAGAGCGCGTCGATGACCTCGACCACCGAGCCGCGCAGCGCCGGGCCGGACTGCAGCACGCGCTGGGCGATGCGGCCGGCGAAGTCGCTCTGGAAATAGGAAAGGCTCTGGCGCACAACCCAGCGATAGGACTGCCAGCGCACCAGGCTGCCGACGTTCGCGGTCACCGACTGGCGCACCAGCAGGTCGTGCAGCGCGTTGCAGGCCGGGCGGGCGATCACCACCACGAACGCCATCCAGGCCATCAGCCCGCCGTGATCGGCGAACAGCGTCGCCGGGGTCGAGGACTGCAAAAGGTCGACGATCTGGCCGATGTAGCGGAACAGCGACACCTCGACGATCGCCACCAGGAAGGCGGCGCCGAGCGCGGCGACGAAGATCCAGCCGCTCTGGCGCACGAAGTGCCAGTAGAAGGCGATCAGCCCCTCCGGCGGGCGCACGATGGGCGCGGGGCGGAACGGGTCGACGAGGTTCTCGAACCAGGTGAGGACGCGCATGAACATGGCGGGCTTTCTGCCGCAGCGATGCGGCACCAGTATGTCGGGAGGCGTGTGAACCAAACAGGAACATCGCCGAGTCGCGGCACCCGCGCCACCCACCCGGCGTTGTCCGGCTTTCCACCCGGCCGGCGAAGCGGCTAGAAGCGGCCGCTCAGGGAGAAGACGCCATGTCCGCCGAAACACCCGCCGAAACACCTGCCGATACACCCGCCGAGATGTCCGCCGCGACCTCCGTCGCCGCCGACCGCAACGCGCCCGGCACGCCGATCGATCCGGCGACCATCGGCCCGCGCAAGGAGGAGGCGCAAGCCTGGTTCGAGGATCTGCGCAACCGCATCTGCGCGGCGTTCGAGAAGCTCGAGGACGAGGCGCCGGACGAGCTCTATCCCGGCGCGCCCGGCCGCTTCGAGCGCACGCCCTGGAACCGCGCCGACCACACCGGCACCCCCGGCGGGGGCGGGGTGATGGCGCTGATGCACGGGCGGCTGTTCGAGAAGGTGGGGGTGCATTGCTCGACCGTGCATGGCGAGTTCGCCCCCGAGTTCCGCCAGCAGATCCCCGGCGCCGAGGAGAACCCGCGGTTCCACGCCACCGGCATCTCGCTGATCGCTCACATGACGAACCCGCATGTGCCGGCGGTGCACATGAACACGCGCTTCGTCGTCACCTCGAAGGCGTGGTTCGGCGGCGGGGCGGACCTGACCCCGGTGCTCGGTGCCCGCCGTACGCAGGAGGACCCGGACGCGATCGCCTTCCACGCTGCCCTGCGCGGGGCCTGCGAGGGCCGGCCGAACGTCGATTACGGGCGCTACAAGGCGTGGTGCGACGAGTATTTCTTCCTGCCGCACCGGGGCGAGCCGCGCGGCATCGGCGGCATCTTCTACGACTGGCTGGATTCGGGCGACTGGGCGGCCGACTTCCATTTCACCCGCGCCGTCGGGCTCGCCTTCCTCGATATCTACCCCGCGCTGGTGCGCGCCAACTTCGCCCGGCCCTGGAGCGAGGCCGAGCGCGAGGAGCAGCTCGTGCGCCGCGGGCGCTATGTCGAGTTCAACCTGCTCTACGACCGCGGCACCGTGTTCGGGCTGAAGACCGGCGGCAATGTCGATTCGATCCTCTCCTCCATGCCGCCGGTGGTGAAGTGGCCGTGAGGGCGAAGATCGGCGGAGAGGTCAGCACGGGAAGCCGTCGGTCTGGCGCAGCGCCTCGCCGAGGATCATCGCTCCCGCCACCGCTACGTTGAGCGAACGCGCGCCCGCCACCAGCGGGATGATGATTCGCGCCTCGGCCGCCGCGTGAACCTCCTGCGGCACGCCCACGCTCTCGCGCCCGAGCAGCAGCACGTCCGACGGCGAGAAGGCGAAGCCGGCATAGGGCAGGGCGCCGCGCGTGGTGGCGAGCACCAGCCGCCGGCCTTCCGCGCGGCGCCAGTCCTCGAAGGCGGCGAAGCTCGCATGGCGGAGGATCGCGGCGCGGTCGAGATAGTCCATGCCCGCCCGCCGGAAACCCGCGTCGCCGACCGGGAATCCCGCCGGCTCGATGATGTGCAGCGACAGCCCGAGGCAGGCGGCGGTGCGCGCCAGCGTGCCCGCATTCGGCGCGATATCGGGCTGGAACAGGGCGAGGGCGAGAGTCATGGCGGCCTATACTCGGAGATTACCTAGAGGTGGCGGCGGGGCCCTGCGGAGCCGCGCCCCGGCTGGCTTTGCCCCGCAGCCCCTTGAAGGCAAAGGATAGCCGGCAGCGCGAGCGGCGGTAGGGGCGCACGGACGGGGCGGGGGGCAGGACGGACTGCCGCACTGTGTTCATCTGGACAAGGGGCGGCTCGGATGCAATTAGAGGCACTCGAAGGTAGGTTGACCATAGATCATGGGCCTAGGTGCCGCCGGGTTCGGGCACGGGAGGCCCGGCGGGGAGAGCCGGATCTAAAGGTCAAGGGCTTGAGGGGAAAGGAAACCATCGTGGCAACAACCGGCACGGCGGAAACCACGCGCCGCGACTTCCTCTATATTGCGACCGGCGCCATGGGCGCGGTCGGCGCCGCTGCTCTGGTATGGCCGTTCGTTTCGCAGTTGCAGCCCGATGCGTCGGTGCTGGCGCTGTCGTCGACCGAGGTCGACCTGTCGCTGATCGAGGAAGGCCAGATCGTCACCGTCAAGTGGCGCGGCAAGCCGGTCTTCGTGTGGAACCGCACCGCCGAGGACGTCACCAAGGCCAAGGACGTGCCGGTGGCGTCGCTGATCGACCCGGTCGCGCGCAACGCCAACCTCGCCGCCGACGCGCCGGCGACCGACGCCAACCGCGCCGCCGAGGGCGACGGCCGCGAGAAGTGGCTGGTCGTGGTCGGCATCTGCACGCATCTGGGCTGCGTCCCCATCGGTCATGCCGGCGAGTTCGACGGCTGGTTCTGCCCCTGCCACGGCTCGGAATACGATTCGGCCGGTCGCGTGCGTCGCGGCCCGGCGCCGGAGAACCTGGCCGTCCCGCCCTATCAGTTCGTGTCCGACACGAAGATTTCCATCGGCTGAGCCGACGACCCGGGAAACAGACAGATGAGCGGACACGCGACGTTCGAGCCGAAGAATCCGGCCCTGAAGTGGTTTGAAAGCCGGCTGCCCCTGGTCGGGCTGATCCATTCCTCCTTCATCGCCTACCCGACCCCGCGCAACCTGAACTACTGGTGGACCTTCGGCGGCATCCTGTCGCTGATGCTGGTCTGCCAGATCCTGACGGGCGTGGTGCTGGTGATGCACTACACCCCGCATGCGACGCTCGCCTTCGACTCGGTCGAGCACATCATGCGCGACGTTTCCTATGGCTGGCTGCTGCGCTACATGCACGCCAACGGCGCGTCGATGTTCTTCATCGCGGTCTACATCCACATGTTCCGCGGCCTCTATTACGGGTCCTACAAGAACCCGCGCGAGGTGCTGTGGATCCTCGGCTGCATCATCTACCTGCTGATGATGGCGACCGGCTTCATGGGCTACGTGCTCCCCTGGGGGCAGATGAGCTTCTGGGGCGCCACCGTCATCACCAACCTGTTCTCGGCCATTCCGGTGGTCGGCCCGACCATCGTGCAGTGGCTGTGGGGCGGCTTCTCGGTCGACAACGCGACGCTGAACCGCTTCTTCTCGCTGCACTACCTGCTGCCCTTCATGATCGCGGGCGTCGTCGTCCTGCACGTGTGGGCGCTGCATGTGGTCGGTCAGAACAACCCGACCGGCGTCGAGCCGAAGTCGGAGAAGGACACCGTTCCCTTCACGCCCTACGCGACCATCAAGGACGCGTTCGGCATGGTGTGCTTCCTCATCTTCTTCTCGTGGTTCCTGTTCTACATCCCGAACTATCTCGGCCACGCCGACAACTACATCCCGGCCAACCCGCTGGTGACGCCGGCGCACATCGTGCCCGAATGGTACTACCTGCCGTTCTACGCCATGCTGCGCTCGGTGCCGGACAAGCTCGGCGGCGTGCTCACCATGTTCGGCGCGATCGCGGTGCTGTTCTTCGTGCCGTGGCTGGACACCTCGAAGGTCCGCTCGGGCGCCTACCGGCCGCTGTTCAAGCAGTTCTTCTGGATCTGGCTGGCGGTGTGCATCGGGCTCGGCTGGCTCGGCTCGAAGCCGGCGGAAGGCGGCTACGTGATCGCCGGCCGCATCCTGACCGTGTGGTACTTCGTGCACTTCCTCGTCATCCTGCCGCTGCTCGGCCTGTTCGAGAAGCCGAAGGCGGTGCCGGCCTCGATCACCGAGGCGGTGCTGGGCAAGAACAAGGGCGCGGCACCGGCCTCGACCGGCGCCCAGGCGCCGCAGACCAAGGGCTGAGCGGAACATCATGAGCAACACCATGTCCTTCCGCTCGATCGCCCTCGGCTCGCTCGCGGCCGTGCTGATGCTCGCCGGCCCGGCCGTGGCCCAGGAGCACGGCGCGCCCAAGCCACCCCGCGAGGAGTGGAGCTTCGCCGGCCCGTTCGGCCATTTCGACCGGGCCCAGCTCCAGCGCGGCTTCCAGGTGTTCAAGGAGGTCTGCTCCTCCTGCCACTCCGCACATCTGTTCGCCTTCCGCAACCTCGCGCAGGAGGGCGGCCCCGGCTTCACCGAGGCGCAGGCCAAGGCGGTGGCCGAGCAGTACCAGATCGAGGACGGGCCGAACGACGCCGGCGACATGTTCGAGCGTCCGGGCCGCCTGTCCGACCACTGGCCCTCGCCGTTCCCGAACGAGCAGGCCGCCCGCGCCTCGAATGGCGGCGCCTACCCGCCGGACTTCTCGACGCTGGCCAAGGCGCGCACCTATGAGGTCGGCTTTCCCGGCTTCCTGATCGACATCGTCACCCAGTACCAGGAGCAGGGGCCGGACTACATCCACGCCCTGCTGAACGGCTATCACGACGAGCCGCCGGAAGGCTTCACCCTGCCGGAAGGCGCGCACTACAACGAGTTCTTCCCCGGCCACGCCATCAAGATGCCGAAGCCGCTCTCGGACGGGCAGGTGACCTATTCGGACGGCACGCCGGAGACGGTCGACCAGTATTCGCGCGACGTGATCAGCTTCATGATGTGGCTGTCCGAGCCGCATCTCGAGGCGCGCAAGCGGCTCGGCTTCCAGGTGATGATCTTCCTCATCATCTTCGGCGGGCTGCTCTATTTCACCAAGAAGAAGGTGTGGCGCAACGTCGAGCACTGAGCGCGGCTCGCCGGCACCGGAGAATCGAAAGGGCCCCGCACGGGGCCCTTTTTCATGCCGGCGGCTCTATGGCGCGTCTCGCGGAGAAAGGGCGGCACGCCGCGCCTTCTCGGGCGATGACCACGCCTGCGGCCGGGCTCAGAAGCGGTAGTTCAGCCCGGCCCGCCAGAGGTGGAGCTGGGGCGGCTCCTCGCCGAGATCCGAGGTGATGAGGTCGACATAGAGATAGTCGACCTTCGCGCTCCACTCGTCCGACAGCGCGTATTCGACCCCGCCGCCGGCGGTCCATCCGGCGGTGAAGGCGCTCTCGCGGTGGCTCGCCGGCTGGCCGCCCACCGGCACCCAGGCGCCGGACGCGAGCTGGGCCTCCAGCGTCGCGTCGCCGCTCACCTCGGCGGTGGAGTAGGTCACCGCGAGCCCGGCCGTGACGAAGGGCAGGAGCGGGCCGACGGCGTAGCCGAGACGCAGCCGCGCCGTGCCGATGAACGGCGTGTGCAGGCGCACATGGCCCGAGGAGATGAGCCGCTGCACCGGGCTGAGGGCAGTGGTGCCGTCGAAGTCGAACGCGCCGTCGAGACCGCTATAGGCGACGTCCGCCTCGACGCCGATCAGTGAACCGTCGGCATAGTGCCAGTTGTAGCCGACGGTGAGCCCGCCGATCGCGGCGTCACGCTTGCCGTCGCACAGGCTGCCGGTGCAGCCATAGCTGTCGAGCGGCGCCTCGAAGGCGTCGACGAAGGCGTTCTTCTCGATGATGCTGAACGCCTGGCCGGCCTGCGCGCCGGCATAGAAGCCGGACCAGTCCGGCGCCGGCCGGGCCGATGCCGCCAAACCGCCTGCCACGCCGCCCGCAACCCCGCCCGCCTGCGCCGCCGTGCCGGCCGTCACCGTCAGTCCGGCGACAAGCGCCGTGCAGGCGTTCCTGAACGTGCCCATATCCTTGTGCCCCCCTTGCCCCGTTCCCGCTAGGCTTCCATCCGCTCCACGAACACGCAGTTCGTGACCTCGAAGGTCGGCCGGCCCTGCATGTCGCGCGCGCTTTCGCGGGTGAAGACGAGCCCCCATTCGGGCCGGTTGGCGCTCGGCTTCTTGGCGATCACCTCGCTCTGGAAGGAGAGCGTGTCGCCGGCGATCACCGGGCGCAGCCATTTCAGGTCCTTGAAGCCGGGGGAGGGGCCGATGCGCGGCACCCGCTTGCCCTCGCGGCGCAGCGTCTCGTGCAGATGGGCCTGCGCCTGCGCGCGCAGCCGCGCGGCGATGGCGGCGGTGTACCAGCCCGAGGCGGCGAGCCCGCCGAAATGGGTGCGCGCGCCGGCGGCGGCGGCGAGATGGAAGGGCTGCGGGTCCCAGGCGCGGGCGAAGGCGATCATCGCCTCGGCACGGAAGGTGTGCGAGCCGAGCCGGGTCACCTCGCCGACTTCTATATCCTCGAAGAACAGCATGGGGTCCTCACACCGGCCGGTAGCCGGGATTGCGCCGGCCGAACATGATGGTGCCGACCAGATCCGTCATGACGCTCTGCTGGGCGTCGATCAGCTCGAAGCGGAACTTCACCAGTCCGATCTCCGGCCGGCTCTTGGAGGTCCGCGTCTCCAGCACCTCGCGGCGCAGGCTCAGCACCGTGCCGGGATGCACCGGCTTGAGGAAGCGCACCTCGTCGACGCCCGGCGAGCCGAGGCAGGCGCTGTCATTGAGGAAGCCGTCGGCGGCGAGGCGCATGAAGATGCAGCACAGGTGCCAGCCCGAGGCCGAAAGCCCGCCGAGCCGCGTCGCCTCGGCGGCGGAATCGTCGAGATGGATCGGGGCGGGATCGTAGTCGCGGGCGAAGGAAATGATCTCCTCGCGCCCCACCACGTAGCGCCCGCAGGTCGCCACGTGCCCCTCGTTGAAATCTTCCCAGAACTGCATTGAGCGTGCGATGCCCTTCCGACGTTCCGATGCTCCGCCGCCGGGGCGGCAGGCGATCTCAGGCGACAATGGCCGGCCGGTCAACTCGTCGGCGATGTCCGCGCCTCACAGGCGGGCATAGTCGAACAGCTCGAAGTCGCGCGCGAACAGCGCGTTGATCCGCTCGATCGAGGCCCGATCCAGCCGGTCGGCATAGCGATAGGCGTCCGATCCCAGCATGGCGGCGTCGGTGACGTTCTCGTCCGCGCGCGGCGGCACGGGAATGCCGAGAAAGCCGCAGAGCCGCTCGAATTCGGGCTCGAACCGTTCGACCCGGCCGACGAAGCCGACATAGGGCTCGCCCGCCAGATGGGTCCAGTAATGCGCCGGATGGAGCGAGAAATTGGTATTGCGGCCGGTCTCGTAGACCTGCCGCTCGGTGATCGTGGCGATCCAGGCATTGAGGTCGTAGCCCGCCGCCTCGAGCTGACGCCGGTTCTCGTCGAGCTGCTCGCGCACCAGCTCGCGGATCCAGGGCTGGGGAAAGGGCACGTCCATCTGGGTGGCGATGTCGCGCTGGAGCTGGACGAAGCCCGAGCAGACCCGGTCATAGGGATTGCGCACGAAGGAGGCGCGCCGGTAGTCGAGGCGTGCCTCCGGCAGGGCGTTGAAATCGGCGCAGGTGATGTGCTGGTGCACCACCCGGTTCAGCGCCGGCTGGAAGTCGAAGAAGCGGCTGTAGGGGCTCTCGTTGAGCGGCTGCAGGCGCAGATGCGCCGTCGAGCTCGCCGTCTTCCAGGGCGCGAACAGCACGAAGCGGTGGCGATGGGAGAGGATCATCGCCGCCGCGCCCCCTCAGTTGGCGAAGCGGAAGTGGAGCACGTCGCCATCGGCGACGACATATTCCTTGCCCTCGAGCCGGAGGCGGCCCGCGTCGCGCGCCCCGGCCTCGCCCTTGCCCTTGACGTAGTCGTCATAGGAGATGGTTTCGGCACGGATGAAGCCCTTCTCGAAATCGGTGTGGATCACACCCGCCGCGCCTGGCGCCCGCGTGCCGGCGGTGATGGTCCAGGCGCGCGCCTCCTTCGGCCCGACGGTGAAATAGGTCACCAGCCGGAGCAGGTCGTAGCCGGCGCGGATCACGCGGTTCAGGCCCGGCTCGTCGAGGCCGATCGCCTCAAGATACTCGGCCTGCTCCTCGGGCGGCAGCACCGCGATCTCGCTTTCGATCTTGGCCGAGACGACCACCGCCCTGGCGCCTTCCTTCGCCGCCTGCTCGAACACCTGCGCGGAGAGCGAGTTGCCGTCCTTGGCCGAGGCTTCCTCGACATTGCAGACATAGAGCACCGGCTTGGAGGAGAGCAGGCCCAGCATGCGGAACGCCTTCTCCTCCTCCGGCTTCACCTCGACGAGGCGCGCCGGCTTGCCCTCGCGCAGCAGGGCCAGCGCGCGGGTGATGAGGTCGAGGCATTCCTTCGATTCCTTGTCGCCGCCCTTGGCCTTCTTCTCCAGCGCCGTCACGCGCTTCTCGAGGCTGTCGAGGTCGGCCAGCATGAGCTCGGTCTCGATGGTGTCGATGTCGCTCAGCGGCGCGATCTTGCCGTCGACATGGGTGACGTCGCCATCCTCGAAGCAGCGCACCACATGGGCGATGGCGTCGCATTCGCGGATATTGGCGAGGAACTGGTTGCCGAGGCCCTCGCCCTTGGACGCGCCCCGTACCAGCCCGGCGATGTCGACGAAGGTCAGCCGGGTCGGGATGATCTGCGCCGAGCCGGCGATGTCGGCCAGCGTGGCGAGGCGCGGATCGGGCACGGCGACGTCGCCGACATTCGGCTCGATGGTGCAGAACGGGTAGTTCGCCGCCTGGGCCGCCGCGGTCTGCGTCAGCGCGTTGAAGAGGGTCGACTTGCCGACATTCGGCAGGCCGACGATGCCGCATTTGAAGCCCATGGTGCGATGCTCGTAATGGCTCTGGTCTGGTTGTCGCCGTGGTAGGCAAGGGGAGGCGCGAGTGCAAGCGTGCCCGCCCGGCGGAGGCTATTTTGCCGCCGCGCCGGGTGTCTTGGGCACGCCGATGCCGCGGCCTTCGAGATAGAGGTGCATCCGGCTCTGGAACTCGTCGAGCCGTCGCGTGACGAGCAGGCCGGCCAGCTCGGCGCAGCCGTCGCACACCGCCTCCACCCAGGGCCGCTCGGCCTTGGCGAAGTCGGCGAGCACGAACGGCATCACCAGCGCCTTGTCGCCGGGATGGCCGATGCCGAGCCGCACGCGGCCATAGTCGTTGCCGCAATGGGCGGTGACGGAGCGCAGCCCGTTATGGCCGGCATTGCCGCCGCCAAACTTGGCCCGCACCTTGGCCGGGGCGAGGTCGAGCTCGTCATGGAACACGAAGATGTCGCCGAGCGCGATCTTGTAGAAGCGCTGCGCTTCGGAGACCGCCCGGCCGCTCTCGTTCATGAAGGTCTCGGGCAGCACCGCGAGCACCTTCTGGCCTTCGATCTCGCCCTCGCAGGCCGCGCCCTGGAAGCGGCGGCGCCACGGGGTGAAACGGTGGCGGCGCACGATCGCGTCCACCGCCATGAAGCCGATATTGTGCCGGTTGCCGGCATATTTCGACCCGGGGTTTCCGAGCCCGGCGAAGAGAAACACCGTGCGTCTCCACTCGCTCCGGAAATGAGAAGAGCCGGAAGCGGGCTTCCGGCTCGGGTCTCGTTGGTTCCCTGGCGGGATCGGTCGGCAAAGCGCGACCGGCGGGGCCGGATCAGGCCTTGGGGGCCTCGGCAGCGGCGGCCTCGGCGGCGGCGGCTTCCTCGGCCTCGGCTTCCTTCAGGCCCGACGGGGCGGTGATGGAGGCCAGCGTGTCGTCGCCATGCCCGGCCCAGGTCACGCCCTCGGGCAGCTTGATCGCCGACAGGTGGATCGAGTCGCCGAAATGGTAGTTGGTGAGATCGACCTCGACCGCGTCGGGAATGGCGTCGGCGGGGACGTTCAGCTCGACCGTGTGGCTGACGATGTTCAGCGTGCCACCCTGCTTGATGGCGGGCGCGGTCTCGGCGTTGAGGAAGTGCACCGGCACCTCGACGCTCAGCGTGGCGCCGACCTGCACGCGCAGGAAGTCGACATGGAGCGGGTAGTCCTTGACCGGGTCGAGCTGGTAGTCGCGCGGGATCACCCGGTGCTGCTCGCCCTCGACCTCGATGTTGAACAGCGTGGTCAGGAAGTGGCCGGCATAGATGATCTTGTTGATCTCGATGTGGTCGAGCGTGATGCCGACGGGGGCTTTCCCGTCGCCATAGATGACGGCGGGTACGCGACCGGCGCGGCGTTCGGCACGAGCGGCCCCCTTGCCGACCTTCGTGCGCGCCCGCGCCTTCAGTTCCTTGATGGCGGTCATGGCTTGTCCTCAAATGGTTGCAAAAGGAGAAGGCCGCTGACGCGGCCCGATCCTTCAGTCTGGTCCGGTATGCCCGCGGCGCGCCTCCAGGGGTGCGGAAAGGCCGCGGACGGGCCGGCTCATAGCAGAAGACGCGTTGCGGGGCAATGTGTGGCGCCGCGCGCGGGGCGGCCGATGGCCGGCTCCGGCCCGCGGGCGCGCGCTCAGAACTTGCCGAGCACGCCGGCCTTGACGATGTCGCTCGCCGCCGAGTCCGGATTGATCGAACGCTGGACCGAGATGTAGCGCTGATAGGTGCCGAGCTTGCCGCGCAGCTCGACCCCGGTGGTCACGGCGGCCGAGTTGTTCATCTCGACGCTGGCGCCGAGCTTGTCGCCGTCGAGCCCGAGCGGGGAGAGCGGCACGCTGTAGGTGCTGCCGACCGCGAGGTTGTCGTAGAGCGAGGGCATGCCGGTCGAGGCCGAGGCGCCGACCGAGCCGGTGCTGTAGACCGCGAGATTGTCCTGCTCGTAGCCGATCCGGCCCTTGATCTCGCCCGAGCCGCCGCCCTCGCTGGTGGTGAGCGCGCCCGATTGCGGCGCCGAGGCGCTGGCGGTGGTCGAGACCGAGACGCTCGCCGGGCCCTGCTTCAGCTCCATGTTGGTGGGCAGGCTGGCGGACTTGGCCTTGGGCTTCTTGGTGCGGCTGGTGAGCTGCTTGTAGGGCGAGGGCGTCCCGTCGGGCAGCTTCGGGGCCGCGCTCTCGCGCAGCGAGGACCAGACCGAGGCCTTCGGCGCCGGGCCGAGCGGGTCGATCAGCGTGCCCGTGAGCGGACCCGAGGGCTCGCTCGGCACGACCGGCTGCTCGGGGGTCTGCGCCTCGGAGATCGCCTGCTCATAGGGGGAGGGCGGGCTGGTCGGCAGCGGCCGCACGGTGATCTCGATGCCGCTCCACGGATTGTCGCCCGCGGCGGGCGACGTGGCGTCCACGCTCTGGGCGGCGGCGGGGCCGGACAGGCACAGCGCGAGGGCGGGGACTGCCGCAAGCTGCGCGGCGGTGCGAGGGGGCCGCGCAAGGGCCCGCCACGGCGCGCCCGGCAGCCTGGTGCTCCGGTGCCTGCCGCGGCTCTTCAATGCCGCCGGCGCCGAGCGCAGAAGGATGCACGTCATGTCGTCGTCCCGTTCCGAATATGCGAGCGGGAAGGCTGCGGGAGAAGTGTGGAACGATCGTGGCGCACCGCAGCATGGGCGCCAATTTATTATTAGGAAAACGTGTGTCGGTACCCCGGCACGGCGCCTGCGGCGCCCTGTTACCTCAGTCGAACAGGCTCGACACGCTTTCCTCATGCGCGGTGCGTCCGATGGCCTCGGCGAGCAGGCTGGCGATCGAGACCACGCGGATGTTGCGGGCCACCCGCACCGCCTCGGTCGGCTGGATCGAATCGGTGATCACCAGCTCCTTGAGGTTCGAGGCGGTGACGCGTGCCACCGCGCCGCCCGAGAGCACGCCATGGGTGATGTAGGCGTGCACCTCGGTGGCGCCGCGCTCCAGCAGCGCGTCGGCCGCATTCACCAGCGTGCCGCCGGAATCGATGATGTCGTCGACGAGGATGCAGCGCTTGCCCTCGACGTCGCCGATCACGTTCATCACCTCGCTCTCGCCCGGCCGCTCGCGGCGCTTGTCGACGATGGCGAGCTGGGCGTCGATGCGCTTGGCCAGCGCCCGGGCGCGCACCACGCCGCCGACGTCCGGCGAGACCACGGTGATGTTGCCGAGATCGAAGCGGGACTTGACGTCCTGCACCATCACCGGCGCGGCGAACAGGTTGTCGGTCGGGATGTCGAAGAAGCCCTGGATCTGCCCGGCATGCAGGTCGACCGTCAGCACGCGGTCGGCGCCGGCATGGGTGATCAGGTTGGCGACCAGCTTGGCCGAGATCGGGGTGCGGCCGGAGGAGCGCCGGTCCTGGCGCGCATAGCCGAAATAGGGCAGCACGGCGGTAATGCGCTTGGCGGAGGAGCGGCGCAGCGCATCGATAATGATGAGCAGCTCCATCAGGTGGTCGTTGGTCGGGAAGGAGGTGGACTGGAGGACGAACACGTCCTTGCCGCGCACGTTCTCCTGGATCTCGACGAAGATCTCCATGTCGGCGAAGCGCCGCACCACCGCGCGCGTCAGCGGCGTCGCCAGATACGCGCCGATCGCCTCGGCAAGCGGCCGGTTGGCATTGCCCGCGACGAGCTTGATGGAACTGTTGTTGTTCGACATTACCGGCGCGCTCCCACCGTGCACATCCCGCGCGACCGTCTTCAAGCCGTCGCGCAGACCTGATAGGCGGGCCGGCCCGCGCTGTAAAGCGGCCGTGAACAGATGAATCGGGGCCCTGGCAAGCCTTACGGGCGGGCCGCGAAGGAGAGTGTCTGCGAGGGCGCGCTCGCCTCTTCGGCGAGCGCCGTGCCGGGCCCGGTCTCGCCGTCCTGCCCGTCGGCCGGCTCGGCACTGGCGATCGGCGGGCCGTTGTCCATGCGCACGGCAGGGGCTTCGGCCGGCTCGGGCGCGGCGTCGGGCACCGCTTCGGCGGGCTTGGGCGGCAGGCCCTGGGCGAGCTTGGTGGAAATCTCGTCGAGGCTCTGCGAGGCGATCCGCTCGACCGCGGCGTCGTCGAGCTCGCTCCAGACGTCCTTGCCCTTGCCAAGCTCTTCCACGCCCGCGACCCGCAGCACCCGCTCGTGGTCGGCGTCGAACACGTCCCACACCCAGTCGACCGAGCCCTTGCCGCCCTCGACGCTGGCGGCGAGATAGCCGCGCACGCGGTAGGCGGCGTCGCCCTCGCGCGAGACGACCTGAATCTTGCGCGCATTCGCCTCGGTGCCGAGGCTCGCGACCAGCTTGTCGAACACGGCTTCCGGCGGGCCGTCGATCGATTCGAAGGCGATCGGCTTGGTGCCTGTCGTGATGTCGGCGCGCGCGACCGGATGGCTTCCGTCATTGGTCTGGCACGCGCCGAGCGCGAGAGCCGCGAGCAGCGCAACGCCGACCGGCATCTGGCGACTCAGACGCGAGCGGGCACACCGACGGAGGCGACCGATCATCGAAGCATCCCCTGAGAGCCGGTCGCGCCGCTTGTCGTCGCCCGGGTCGGGCGGCGCCGCGGCTGTCGCCGACGTTCCGGGGGAAATGGTTAAAGGGAATTAACGATGAGGTCCAGAGGCGCGTCGGTCAGGCACTCATTACCGTTAACCGTCACCAGGAAGGTCCGGCCCAGGCACATGGCGGTCTCGCTCGCGCTGTCCATCAGAATCATGTGCGCGAACATCACCATGCCCGGCTCCAGCAGCCAGTTGTTGCCGGCGTAGAACATGGGCGGGTCCATCCAGGAGGGGGTGAATTTCGCCCCCAGCGAATAGCCGCAGGCGGCGAGCCGGTGCTCGGCGAGGCCGTGCCCGTCCATCACATGGGCATGGGCGGTGAACACCTCGCCCGCCGTGCGGCCGGGGGCGATGGCGTGGGCGCAGGCCTCCATCGCCTGCCTGGCGGCGGCGAACAGCTCGAGATGGCGCCCGCGCGGCGGACCGACGACGACCGTCTCCATCATCGCGGCGTGGTAGTGGCGGTAGGCGCCCGCCCATTCGAGCGTGATCTGGTCTTCCGAATCGAGCTGCCGCCGGCCGGCCTTGTAGCGGCACAGCAACGCGTCGCGGCCCGAGCCGATGATGAACTCGTTGCCCGGATAGTCGCCGCCGCCGCGGAACACCGCCCCCTGCATGGCGGCGAGTACCTCGCCCTCGTCGACGCCCTCGCCGATGGTGGCGATCGCCGCGTCGCGCGCGGCCAGCGCGAGCTTGGCCGCCTGGCGGACATAGATGATCTCGGCCGGCGACTTGATCGCCCGCAGCCGGTCGACGAGGCCGGAGGCGTCGTGGAGCGTGGCGACGCCGTCGAAGGCGGTGTCGAGCTTGCGGCCATTGGCGGCGGTGAGGCCGTAGCTGTCATATTCGACGCCGATGCGCCCGCCCGCGCCGCCGAGCGAGGCGACCATGTCGCGAAGCTGGCCCTGGGGCGTGGCGTCCGCGCGGTCGGTCCAGACCCGGATGTCCTCGATCAGCGAGGTGTGCTGCGCCTGCCTGAGATCCGCCGAGCGGGTGAGCAGGGCGAGCCGCCCGTCGGCGCCGAGCCAGAGCGCCTGGAAGAAGCAGAAGCCGAACGTGTCGTAGCCGGTCAGCCAGTACATCGATTCCTGCTGGAACATCAGCAGTCCATCGAGCCGGTGCGCCGCCATCTCGGTGAGCAGGCGCTCCTTGCGGCGGGCGAATTCGGGCGCGGTGAAGTGCAGCATGATGGCTCAGACCAGCGTGATGGCCGCGACGAGACGTCCGTAGTCGGGCTCGCCGCGATGGGTGGCCCGACGGTAGCTAAAGAAGCGCGCCTCGTCCGCATAGGTGTCGAGGCCGAGGTCCTCCACCGTGCCGACGCCCGCCGCCTTTAGCCGCATGGCGATGTAGCCCGGCAGGTCGAACATCGCGTGGTGCGCGCGGGAGGAGGGCACGAGGAAGCGGTCGTTTTCGGGGTCGATCGCGGTCAGCCGGGTGACGAAATCCGGCCCGACCTCGTAGCTCTCCTGCCGGATCAGCGGGCCGATGGCGGCGACCACGCGCTCGCGCCGGGCGCCGAGCTCCTCCATGCGGGCGAGCGTCGATTCCAGCACGCCGCCGACCGCGCCCTTCCAGCCCGAATGGGCGGCGGCGACGACGCGCGCCTCGCCGTCGGCAAGCAGCACCGGGCCGCAATCGGCGATGGCGACGCCCGCCGCGACGCCGGGGGTGGCGGTAGCGACCGCATCGGCCTTGGGGCGCTCCTCCCACGGGCGCTCGACCACCACGCAGTCCGGCGAGTGGATCTGCCAGCAGGTGAGCAGGTGCCCCGCCGGCACGCCGAGCGCGCTCTCCATGCGGGCGCGGTTCTGCGCCACGTGCCCGGGCTCGTCGCGTGAGCCCGTGCCGCCGTTGAGCCCGGCATAGATGCCCTGCGACACGCCGCCCTTGCGGGTGAAGAAGGCGTGGCGGATGCCGGGGAGCGCCGCGAGGGCAGAGGATTCGACCTTCATGTGGAGCCTTCCGTGCCTGTGGAGCCTTCCGGGAACGCCTCGTCCGGCGCGAAGCCGGTCGGTATGCCGAACGCGGGATCGACCAGCGCCAGCGCCTTGAAGAGCGCGCCCATCTGTCCCTCGCCACTGCCCGCGAGGCGCGTCCGGGCGGCGTCGATGGCGGCGCGCACCGTCTGGTCCGCGTCGCGCTTCAGCCGCTCGGCCCGCGTCTCCAGCCCGAGCCGCTCGAGCAGCGCGCCCTGCATCACCGGGCCGAAGGCCCGCGCGCCGTTCGCCTGCGCGGCGCGGGCGAGCGCGCCGAAGTCGACATGGGCGGTCAGGTCCGCTTCTCCCGGATGCGCGAGGGCGTCGTCGAAGGCATGCTCGCGCAGCGCCTGCAGCGTATCGCCGAAGCCGCCGGCATGGCCATAGTCGATGAGGAGCGCCGCCCCGCCCGAGGCGGCGAGCCGGCCCCCGAGCCGCTCGGCAATGGCGAGCCCCGCAGGGCAGATCTCCAGCAGCGCGCCGGCCGGCGCCTGGCGCAGCACGGCCTCGGCATGCGCGTCGAGCCGCGCGGCCGGCCGCAGACCGAAGGCGAGCGCGCCGTCCCCGCCGAGGCCGACCATGCGCTCGGCGAAGCCCTCCGGGGTGCGCAGGAACTGCCGGATCGGCAGCGCGTCGAAGAATTCGTTGGCGAGCAGGATCAGCGGGCCGGCGGGCAGGTCGTCGAAGGAGGCGGCCCAGCTCACGTCGAAGCGCTGCAGCGTGTCCGCCTGCTTTGCCCGCAGCCGCGCCGAGGCCTCCACCAGCACCACATGGGCGGCCTCGTGGAAGCCAGGCACGATCGCGGTGGCGCGCAGCGCGTCGGCCATCATGGTGCCGCGCCCGGGCCCGAGCTCGGCGAGCACGAAGGAGGCGGGCGAGCCGAGCCGCATCCATGTGTCGGCCGCCCACAGCCCGATCAGCTCGCCGAACATCTGGCTGATCTCGGGGGCGGTGACGAAGTCGCCGGCCGCGCCGAACGGCTCATGCGTCGTGTAGTAGCCGAGACGCGGATGGAGCAGACAGCGCTCCATATAGTCGGCGACGGTGATCGGCCCGGTCTGGGCGATCTGCCGGGCGATCTCCTCGCCGAGCGCGGTGGTGCCAGCCGGGCTCCGGGCCGCGGGCGCGCTCATGCGGGCTGGCCGGCATTCAGCGCCGGGCGCCGCCGGGCACGCCAGATCAGCCAGCCGCCCAGCGCCAGCATCGGCAGCGAGAGCACCATGCCCATGGTGACGAAGCCGCCGGCGAGATAGCCGAGCTGCGGATCCGGCTCGCGGAAGAACTCGACGAAGATGCGCGAGCAGCCATAGAGCAGCACGAACAGGCCGGCGACCGTGCCCGGCCGCCTCAGCGCGCCCATGCGGATGGCGATCTGCAGCACGATGAAGATGGTGAGGCCCTCCAGCCCCGCCTCGTAGAGCTGGCTGGGATGGCGCGGCAGCGGCCCGCCATGGGGGAACACGATTGCCCATGGCACGTCCGACGGGCGGCCCCACAGCTCGCCATTGATGAAGTTGGCGATGCGGCCGAGGAACAGCCCGACCGGCACCACCGAGGCGGCGATGTCCAGCATCGAGACGAAGGACAGGCTGCGCCGCCGCGTGAACAGGTACATGGCGAGGATCGAGCCCATGAACCCGCCATGGAACGACATGCCGCCGTGCCAGACGGTGAGTGCCTCGAGCGGATGCCCCGCATAGTAGGGCAGGTTATAGAACAGCACATAGCCGATGCGCCCGCCGAGGATGACGCCGAAGGCGACCCAGACGATGGCGTCGTCGAACTCCTCCGGCTCGATCGGCGACTTGCCGCCCCACAGCGCCGGGCTGGCGCACAGCTTCTTGGCGAGCCACCAGCCGATGAGCAGGCCGCCAACATAGGCGAGCGCGTACCAGCGGATCGCGAACGGGCCGAACTCGATCAGGATCGGATCGATGTTCGGAAAGGGCAGCGCGAACAGCGGAGGGGTGAAGAGCATTACGGGGTCTCTGCGCAGGGGCTCGACGTGCGGTGGCTCGGCGGGCAGGGTTGCGGCGGGCAGTGGGGCGGCAGGCAGGGGTTCGGCGGGCGGTGCGAAGGTCTCGGCATGGTGTGGCCCGTCTGTGCGCGCCCGCCCGGGAGGAGGTGGCGCGGGGCGGCCGGTGCGACTCGGCAGGACCGGGGCGCACCGCCTCACTTGCCTTCCCGGAGTGACGGGATCAAGGCGTTTGGAGCGCCCGCATGCCCTCCGCGCAACGTCGCACCTGCGCCCACGCCCCTTGCGGAGGTTGCCCCCCCGCCCCATTCTTCCCCAAGAGGCGTGCCATAGTGTGCGCCCGAGCCGGAGAAAACCATGACCCAGACCACCAGCCGCATCTTCGACGATTTCGCCCGGCTCATGAACGACGCCGCCGGCGTCGCCACCGGCGTGCGGCGCGAGGCCGAGACCGTGATGCGCGCCCAGGCCGAGCGTATCCTGCGCGAGCTCGACGTGGTGACGCGTGAGGAATTCGAAACCGTGAAGGAGCTGGCCGCCGCCGCGCGCGAGGAGAACGAGCGCCTTGCCGCCCGCATCGCGGCGCTGGAGGCCAAACTCGGCACCGCCGAGCCGCCGGATTCGCTCGGCTGAACCGGCCCTTGTGGACTCATCGCCCCGCGCGCGTTTCGGCCCTTGCGGCGACGGCGCGAATCCAGACACCTTGACGACACGGCCTTCCAGCCGGAAGGCCGGTCCGGCAGCGCCCGAGGGGCACGATACGGTCAGGATCGAACGCATGATCCGATGCATGGCGCCGGTTGCCAGCTATCCCATGCAGCGCTTCATCGTCCTGACGCGTCGATCCGTTTCGCGCCCATTCTTGCGAGGTCCAGCATGACCTATACCGATTTCGAAACCGACACCCGCCTCAACCCGCTCGACCAGATCGAGCGGATGGCGGCGCTCAACGAGTGGGCGTTCGAGCGGTCGGCGGAGGACGAGATCACCATTTCCCTCGAGGGGCGGTGGACCGACTGCCACGTCTCGTTCCAGTGGATGGACGAGGTGGAGGCGCTGCACGTCGCCTGCGCCTTCGACCTCAAGGTGCCGGAGAAGCGCAAGACCGAGGTGCTGCGCCTGCTCTCGCTGATCAACGAGCAGATGTGGATCGGCCATTTCGACCTGTGGTCGAAGGAGGGCGTGATCATGTTCCGCCACGCCCTGCTGCTGGCCGGCGCGGAAGCGACCGACCGCCAGTGCGAGGTGCTGATGGAATGCGCGGTCGAGGCGGTCGAGCGCTATTTCCCCGCCTTCCAGTTCGTCGTCTGGGCCGGCAAGAGCGCCCGCGAGGCGATGGACGCCACCCTGTTCGAGACCATCGGCGAGGCCTGAGCCCCGCCGCGCATCGGACGGCCGGCGCCGCGTAGCGGCGGCCGTCCCTTTCTCGCGCCGACCGGCCGGGCCGGCCCGCCGGCGACAGACGCCCCCCGCCATAGCTCCCCGTTCCCGATCCTCCGCCCATTGCCAAAGCTGCGGGTGCCCGTCACAAGTCGGGCATGATGGGCGACGGCGCCGTCGCGGCGCGCCGGTTGAGGAGTGACGATCATGGCCACACTTTCCGACATCCCCGGGCGGGTGCTGCTGGTGGGCGCGGGCAAGATGGGCGGGGCGATGCTGGAAGGCTGGCTCGGCCTCGGCCTCGATCCGGCCCTTGCCGCCGTCATCGATCCCTCGCCGCCGCCCGAGGTGGCCGCTCTGCTGGAGGCCAACGGCGTCGCGCTGAACCCGCTCAATGGCGGCCCGCCGGCGGTCATGGTGCTGGCAGTGAAGCCGCAGGCGGCGCCCGAGGTGCTCGCCCGCGCGGCGCCGCTCGCCGGGCCGGATACGCTGGTAGTTTCGGTGATGGCCGGGCGCACGCTCGGCTTCCTCGAGGCCGCCTTCGCCCCCGGCCAGCCGGTGGTGCGCTCCATCCCCAACACCCCGGCGGCGATCGGGCGCGGCATCACCGTCGCGGTGCCGAACGACGCGGTCACCGAGGGGCAGGCGAGCATCGCCGATGCGCTGCTGCGTGCCACCGGCGGGGTCGAATGGGTGGATGACGAGGCGCTGATCGACGTCGCCACCGCCGTCTCCGGCTCCGGACCGGCCTATGTGTTCCTGCTGGCCGAGGCGCTGGCGGCGGCGGGTGTGCAGGCCGGGCTCTCCCCGGACATGGCCGACCGGCTGGCGCGGGCCACCGTGTCCGGCGCGGGCGAGCTGATGCTGCGCTCGGGGATCGAACCGGCCCAGCTCCGGCGCAACGTGACCTCGCCGAACGGCACCACGGCGGCGGCGCTGGCGGTGCTGATGGACGAGGAGCGCGGTTTCGGCCCGCTGCTCGCCGATGCCGTCGCCGCGGCCGCCCGGCGCTCACGCGAGCTTGCGGGATAGGTGGCGCCACGGCACACGCCGTTGCGCCGGAAGGCCTTCTCCTCGCCCGCTGCGAGTCCTAAGTTGGAGTGGGGCCATGTTCAGCTCAGGAGGTCACGATGACGGACACTTCCGGAACGACAGCCGCCGCGCAGGATCCGCGCGGCAGGATCCTCGACAGCTTCCTCGCGCTGCTCGCCGAACGCCCCTTCGAGCGCATCGGCCTCAATGACGTGGCGACGCGCGCGGACGTCTCGCTGGTCGAGCTGCGCGCGGCCTTCGGCTCGACCTTCGACATGCTCTCCACCTTCATCCGCGACGTCGACCGCAAGGTGCTCGCCGGCGTCGCGAGCGAGGGCGACGAGGCGATGGCCGAGCAGCCCGCCCGCGACCGCCTGTTCGACGTGCTGATGCGCCGGATGGACGTGCTGGCGCCGCACAAGGCGGCGCTCGGCTCGCTGGCGGGCTCGGCGCGGGGCAACCCGTTCTTCGCCCTCACGCTCAACAAGCTTGCGGTGCGCTCGGCGCAGTGGATGCTGGCGGCGGCGAAGATCGACACCGCCGGGCTCAAGGGCGCGGCGCGCGCCCAGGGGCTGGCGCTGGTCTATGGCCGCACGCTCAGGACCTTCCTGCACGACGACGACCCGGGCCTCGCCAAGACCATGTCGACCATCGACCGCGAGCTCTCCAAGGGCGAGCGGGCGCTGGGGCTGCTGGACAGCTTCTGCGTCCTCGCGACCTGCGGCGGGCGACGCCGCGAGCGGCCCGCTCCCGCTCCCGAACCCGAGGCGCCCGCCGCCGCCTGACGGGCGGCGCCGCGTCGGGATGAGGCCCCGTTGCATGTGAGGAGTGGAAAGTGAGCCTTGCCCCGTTGGAGCAGATTTCGATCGCGGATTTCCTTAAGGTCGACATCCGCGTCGGCACGATCATCCAGGCCGAGCCGTTTCCCGAGGCGCGCAACCCGGCGATCAGGCTGGTGATCGATTTCGGCCCGCACATTGGCTGCCGCAAATCGTCGGCGCAGATCACCGTGCACTACGCGCCGGAGGATCTGATCGGCCGGCAGGTGGCGGCGGTGGTGAACTTCCCGCCGCGCCAGATCGGCCCGATGATGTCGGAGGTTCTGACGCTCGGCTTCCCGGACGAGGACGGCGCGGTGGTGCTGTTCCGGCCCGATAACGAGGTGCCGAACGGCGCGCGGCTGTTCTGACGGCCGCCTGCGGCCGCCGGGACCGCCTCAGACCGGAATCCGCACCGTCGCCCGCAGCCCGCCCAGCGGACTGTCGCCCAGCATGACGTCGCCGCCATGGGCGCGGGCGGCGTCGCGGGCGATGGTGAGGCCGAGGCCCGAGCCGCCGGCGTCCTGGTTGCGCGCATCATCGAGCCGCACGAACGGGCGGAACACGTCGTCGCGCCGCGACGGCGGGATGCCCGGGCCGTCGTCGTCGACCGTCACGGTGAGCCAGCGCTCGTCGCGCGTGCCGGTGATCTCGATCCGCTTGGCATGGCGCCGCGCATTGCCGACGAGATTGGCGAGGCAGCGCCGGAACGCGTCCGGACGGATCATCACCAGCGTATCGTCGCCGACGAAGCGGGCGCTCACGTCCGCGCCCTGGCGCTCGGCATTGTGGCGGGTGTCGTCGATGATGCGCGCGATGTCGGCCATGATCGGCGCCTCGCCCGTCGTGTCGTCGCGGGCGAAGGCGAGATAGGCCTCCAGCATGCGCTGGAGCTCGTCCACGTCGTTGCGCAGCGCCTCGGTCTCGTCGGTGTCGCCGATCAGCGCCAGCTCCAGCTTGAAGCGGGTGAGGATGGTGCGCATGTCGTGGGAGACGCCCGCGAGCATGGTGGTGCGCTGCTCGATCTGCCGCTCGATGCGCCGCTTCATCTCGAGGAAGGCGAGCGCCGCCCCGCGCACCTCGCGCGCGCCGCGCGGCCGGAAGCCGGTGACGTCGCGCCCCTTGCCGAAGGCGATGGCGGCGTCCGCCAACGCCTCGATCGGCTTGATCTGGTTGCGCAGGAACAGGATCGCGACCGCCAGCAGCAGCACAGCCGTGCCCACCATCCACACCAGGAAGATGTGCGAATTGGACAGATACGCCTGCGAGCGGCGGGCGAAGATGCGCATCACCATATCGTCGAACTGGACGCGCACCTCGATCAGGTTCGAGTTGCCGACCGTGTCGGTCCAGAACGGCCGCTTCAGCCGCTTGCCGAGCTCGCTGGTGAAATGCGAGTCGAGGATGGAGAAGAACGGCTTGGGACCGGGCGGGGGCAGCCGCTCGCCGGGCAGGAAGTCGACCGTGAGCCCCATCGCCGACTGCGCGATCTGCTTGATCCGGTCGCGGTCGGCCTGGGTCGGGAACCCGGCGCTGAGGTCGGTCAGCGCCGTGATGTCCTGCGAGACGGCGGCGGAGAGCCGGCGCGTCACCGCGTTGTAGTGCCGCTCCATGAAGACGAAGGCCAGCACCGACTGCAGGATCACCATCGGCGTGACGATGATGATGAGCGAGCGGGCATAGAGCCCCTTTGGCATGACGCGGTTGAACCACGCCCCGAAGCGGGCATTGTTCTCGCGCATGCGCGCCTGGGTGAGGCGCAGCCGCTCGCGGGCGGCGCCCATCATCTGGTTGTCGAGCAGGTTCACGCGGTTCAAGGCGCGACCACCAGCCGGTAGCCCACCCCCCGCACGGTCTGGACATAGGTCGGGTTGGCCGGGTCGCGCTCGATCTTGCGGCGCAGGCGGTTCACCTGCACGTCGACCGCGCGGTCGCCGGCGGCGACGCCGGGGGCGACCAGCGCCTGGCGGGGCACGGTGTCGCCCGGGCGGGCGCCGAGCACGCGCAGCATGTCGCGCTCGCGGTCGGTGAGGCGCACCGGCTCGCCCTCGCGCGTCAGCTCGCCGCGCTCGAGATGGAAAACGAACGGGCCGAAGCGCACGGCTTCGATCGCCTGCGTGGTCGGGGTGGCCGCGCGCTTGATGACGTTGCCGATGCGCAGCAGCAGCTCGCGCGGCTCGAACGGCTTGGCGAGGTAGTCGTCGGCGCCGATCTCCAGCCCCTCGATGCGGTCGCCCGGCTCCGAGCGGGCGGTGAGCATGAGGATCGGCACCTCGGACTCGGCGCGCACGGCGCGGGCGAGCTCGAATCCGCTCTCGCCCGGCATCATCACGTCGAGGATGAGCAGGTCGAAGGTGAGCCCGCTCATGCGGGCGCGGGCGTCGGCGGCGGATTCGGCGGTGGTGACGCGGTAGCCGTGCTCGGTGAGGAATCGCGAGAGCAGGTCGCGGATGCGCCGGTCGTCGTCGACGATCATGAGATGGACGGCATCGTCGGCGGGCATCGTGCGGCTAACCCTCGCCTTTTCCGGGCTCTCGGCGTCAAGCATCACATGCGTCTCTCAGCCGGCCGGCCGGGTGCGCGGAGCGGTCCTCGCTTCCGCCGCCTGGTCGGCACGGGCAATGAGCTTCTCGATCGGGCTGCGATCTTCGGGATCGATCATGGCGACAAGAAAGCGGCGTGCCATCTCGCGCGAGTCCGGCCCGCACTCGGCGAGCGCACGGGCGATGCGCTGGGACTGCAGCGCGACGAACTGCTGCGCCAGCGCCTCGCCCTTGGGCGTGAGGAAGAGCAGCCGCTGGCGCCGGTCGGAGGAGCCGGCGCGGCTGTCGACGAAGCCCTGGTCGATCAACTCGCGCAGCACGCGCCCGAGGCTCTGCTTGGTGATGCGCAGGATGTCGAGCAGGTCGGTGACGCGCATGCCGGGATGGCGGTTGACGAAATGCAGCACGCGGTGATGCGCCCGGCCGAAGCCGAAGCCCTGCAGGACCTCGTCGGGATCGCTCACGAAATTGCGGTAGGCGAAGAAGAACAGCTCGATCAGATCGACCATGGGCTCCGCGTCCTGCGCCGGCGCGAGGCGGGCAGGGGAAGCTGGATCGGCCTTGGCCGGCCGCGACGGCAGCGAGACATTTATGTCAGCCATGTTGACTTTTTTCGTTATGATCGTTACCGAGAACTCCCGCTTGGCGAAAGGATCGTTCGGATTGCCGTTCGACCCGGTCCGGAGCGGGATGTAGACTGGCTGCCTACGAGGCGGCGAAAGATAACGGGACTTCGACTGCGAGGCAAAATATAGCGTCTCGCGCAGGCCGAAGCCGCCATGCTGAAGGACAAGAGGGCCGCGACGCCACCATGGGCGCCGGCGACCTGTTCGGGAGATACAACCATGGCAAGCGAACCTTTCGACAAGCGCACCGGCTGGATCTGGTATGACGGCGCCTTCGTGCCGTGGCAGGACGCCCAGGTCCACGTGCTGACCCACGGTCTGCATTATGGAAGCTGCGTATTCGAGGGCGAGCGCGCCTATGGCGGCGAGATTTTCAAGCTCGACGAGCATACCACGCGCCTGAAGGAAAGCGCGCGGCTGCTCGACTTCGAGATTCCCTACAGCGAGGCCGAGATCAACGCGGCCTGCCGCGAGCTTCTGGCCAAGCAGAAGCTGTCCGACGCCTATCTGCGCCCGGTCGCCTGGCGCGGCTCGGACATGATGGGCGTGTCGGCGCAGGCCAACCAGATCCACCTCGCCATCGCGGCGTGGGAATGGCCGAGCTATTTCGACCCGGCCGAGCGGCTGAAGGGCATCCGCATCGGCATGGCGAAGTATCGCCGGCCGGACCCGCAGACCGCGCCCTCGACCTCGAAGGCGGCGGGTCTCTACATGATCTGCACCATCTCCAAGCACGCCGCCGAGCGCGAGGGCTATGCCGACGCGCTGATGCTCGACTGGCGCGGCCTGGTGGCGGAATGCACCGGCGCCAACATCTTCTTCGTGAAGGACGGGGTGATCCACACCCCGCTCGCCGACGCGTTCCTGAACGGCATCACCCGCCGGACGGTGATCGACCTCGCCCGGCGCCACGGCATCGAGGTGGTCGAGCGGGCGATCCAGCCGGAGGAGCTGGAGAGCTTCGACGAGTGCTTCATCACCGGCACCGCCGCCGAGGTGACGCCGGTGTCGGAGATCGCCGGCCGCCACTACCAGCCGGGCCCGGTGACCAAGACGCTGTTCGAGGACTACATGGCCGAAGTGCAGCCGAAGAAGGCCACCGCCGACGCGGCGGCCTGACGCGCACCGCTCGATCGCTCGGATCAGACAGGGAGGGCCGCCCCGCAAGGGCGGCCTTCTTGCGTCAGGGGCAGTCCCGGCGCCTAACCTCGGCGTCCTATTCCCAGCGCCCGGCCGCCTCGTCGTCGGAATCCTTGGCGGCGACCCAGTCGTTGGTGTCCTCGCGCTCTTCCAGCTTCCAGAACGGGGCGCGGGTCTTCAGCCAGTCCATCAGGAACTCGGCCGCGGCGAAGGCGGCGCCGCGATGGGGCGAGGCGGTGACCACGAGCACGATGTTGTCGCCGGGCACGATCCGCCCGTAGCGGTGGATCACCGTGGCGCCGAGCAGTGGCCAGCGGGCGCGGGCCTCGCCGACGAGGCGGGTGATCTCCTCCTCCGCCATGCCCGGATAATGCTCCAGCGTCAGCGCCACCAGCGGGGCGCCGCCGGCCGCGTCGTCGTCGCGGCAGAGCCCGGCGAAGGTGACGACCGCCCCGATATCCGTGCGGCCCTGCGTCAGCCGCGCGGCCTCCGCCGCGGCATCGAAATCCCCGGACTGGATACGCACCGTGAACATGGCTTGATCTCCCGCTCGGCGGTCCCGCCCGCCGCCTCGTTCGCCGGCCCGGCTCAGCCGCCGGTCATCGGCGGGAAGAAGGCGATCTCGCTGGCGCCGGCGAGGGCGGTGTCCGGCTTGGCGTGGCGCCGGTCGAGCGCGGCGCGCACCACGCGCGGGTTCTCAAAGGCGCGGGCATAGCCCTCGCCGCGCGCGGCCAGCCAGCCGGCGAGCTCGGCCACGGTGCGGACCGTCTCGGGCACCGCGATCTCCTCGCCGGCAAGGCCGATGCGCTCGCGCACCCAGGCGAAATAAAGAATCTTCACACGTCGTCCTCGATGAGATGGCGCGCCCCGGCCCGGAAATAGTCCCAGCCGGTATAGAGCGTCAGCAGCGCCGCGATCCACAGCAGCACGATGCCGACCAGGGTGATGCCGGGCACCAGCTTGTCGCCCGCGGGGCCGGCCAGCAGCACGGCGACGGCGACGAGCTGCGCGGTGGTCTTCCATTTGGCGAGCCGCGTCACCGGCACGCTCACGCGCAGCTCGGCGAGGAATTCGCGCAGGCCCGAGACCAGGATCTCGCGGCACAGGATCACCACCGCCGCCCACAGCGACCAGCCGCGGATGGTGCCGTCGGAGGCGAGCATCAGCAGCGAGGTGGAGACCAGCAGCTTGTCGGCGATCGGGTCCAGCATGCGGCCGATCGCCGATTGCTGCGACCAGACGCGCGCCAGGTAGCCGTCGAAGAAATCGGTGATGGCGGCGACGATGTAGATGCCGAGCGCCAGCCAGCGCAGCCACAGCCCGCCTTCCAGTATGTCGGCCCAGAACAGGCAGGCCGCCACCATCGGCACGGCGACGCACCGGCCATAGGTGAGGAGGTTGGGCAGCGCGAGCGCGTGTCCGCGTTTCACCTTTCCAGGCTCCGTGATTGTCTCGTGGCTGGAGGTGACATCGACCATGCTGCCGGCTCCCGTTGGACCGAGGTAATGACGCAGGCGGGCAACGTCAATCGCACCGCGCCGCCGCTGCTCGTCAAATGCCCTTCATCAGCATGAATCGAGGCTGTGACCTTCCCGTGGCAGCCGGCGGTCTCAAGGGCCTCAGCCGGGTTTGGCGTGAAAGAAATCGTAGACCGCCCGCGCGGTGGCCGCGTTGACGCCCGGCACGGCCTCGAGATCGGCGAGCGAGGCGCGCTCGATGGCCTTCAGAGTTCCGAAATGATGCAGCAGCGCGCGCTTGCGGGTCGGCCCCACGCCGGCGATCTCCTGCAGCCCGGAGCGGCCGATCTCGCGCGTGCGGCGCGCCCGGTGCGAGCCGATGGCGAAGCGGTGCGCCTCGTCGCGCAGGCGCTGCACGAAATAGAGCACCGGGTCGCGCGGCTCCAGCCGGAACGGCTCGTGCCCCTCGCGGTAGAAGGTCTCGCGCCCGGCGTCGCGGTCCGGTCCCTTGGCGACGCCCACCAGCGGCACGTCGGTGATGCCGAGCGCGGCCAGCGTCTCGCTCGCCGCCTTGAGCTGGCCCGGACCTCCGTCGATCAGCAGCAGGTCCGGCCAGGCGGTGGAGGCGGCCTCGGCGACGCCTTCCTCCCGCTCGGCGAGGGCCGCGCCCGCGCCCGCGCCGTCGCCGTCGGCAGCGACCGGCGCGGGCTCGGCGCGCGGATTCTCCCGCAGCAGCCGCGAGAAGCGGCGCGTCAGCACCTCGCGCATCATGCCGTAATCGTCGCCGGGGGCGAGGTCGGCGGACTTGATGTTGAATTTGCGGTACTGGCTCTTGGCGAAGCCTTCCGGTCCAGCCACGATCATGCCGCCGACCGCGTTCGTGCCCATGATGTGGCTGTTGTCGTAGACCTCGATGCGGCCCGGCGCCTGCTTCAGCTCGAAGGCGCGCGCGAGCTCGCCCAGCAGCCGCGCCTGGCTGGCGCTCTCGGCCAGCTTGCGGCCCAGCGCCTCGCGCGCGTTCTGCAGCGCGTGCTCGACCAGCTCGCGCTTCTCGCCGCGCCTAGGCACGGAAATCTCCACCCGGTGGCCGGCGCGGGTGGCGAGCGCCTCCTCCAGCAGCTCGCGCTCGGCGACGTCGTGGCTGAGCAGGATGAGGCGCGGGCAGGGCTTGTCCTCGTAGAACTGGGCGAGGAACGACTCCAGCACCTCGGCCGGGCCGAGCGTGCGGTCGGCGCGCGGGTAGAGCGCGTGGTTGCCCCAGTTCTGGCCGGTGCGGAAGAAGAACACCTGAACGCAGGTCGCCCCGCCTTCCTGGTGCAGGGCGAACACGTCGGCCTCCTCCACAGAGCGCGGGTTGATGCCCTGCGTGCCCTGCACGGCGGACAGCGCCGCGAGGCGGTCGCGCAGCGCGGCGGCGCGCTCGAATTCCAAAGCCTCGGAGGCGTCCTCCATCTCGTGCGCGAGCTGCTCCTTCACCGCCCGGCTCTTGCCGGAGAGGAAGTCGCGCGCCTCGCGCACATAGTCGGCATACTGCTCGTGGCTGACCTCGCCGGTGCAGGGCCCGGCGCAGCGCTTGATCTGGAACAGCAGGCACGGGCGGGTGCGCGATTCGTAGAAGCTGTCCGAGCAGGAGCGCACCAGGAACGCCTTCTGCAGCGCGTTGATGGTGCGGTTCACCGCCCAGACCGAGGCGAAGGGGCCGTAATAGTCGCCCGGCCTGTTGCGCGCGCCGCGATGCTTGGTGATCTGCGGCGCGTCATGGTCGCGGGTGATGAGGATGTAGGGGAACGACTTGTCGTCGCGCAGCAGCACGTTGAAGCGCGGGCGAAGCTGCTTGATGAGATTCGCTTCCAGCAGCAGCGCCTCGGTCTCGGTCTGGGTCGAGACGAACTCCATCTCGGCGGTGGCCGCCACCATGCGCATGATGCGCGCGGTGAGGCCCGCCGGGCGTGTGTAGGCGACGATGCGCTTGCGGATGCTCTTGGCCTTGCCGACATAGAGCACGGTGCCGTCCGGCCCCAGCATGCGGTAGACGCCCGGGCCGTTCGGGGCGTGCTTGATGGCGCGCTGGATCGCGGCGCGGCCCGTCGCCACCGAGCCCGGCGCGGGCTCGGCCTCCTCGGGCTCCTCGATCGGCAGGCTCGCTTCCTGCTCCGCAGCCGCAGTAGCGTCCTCGTCGTCTTCGGGCTCGGGCAGGTCTGGGTTCGGTCGCGTCATGCCCTCTAGATACGGATTCACACCCGGCTGGAACAGGGGGGCGGACGCGCCTTCGCCATACCGCTCGGAAATCGCGCCGATGTGCTAAGGAGTTGCTTTGGGGGGTCTCCTCGCAGGGGGCCGAGGGCTGGGCGTGCTGGAAATTCTGAGAACGGCAGGTGAGAACCGCCTGCCGCGTGCCGTCGGGTTGTTGAGTCGGTGGGCGGACCTGAAGGCCGCCCGAAATCCGAACAGCGAGCTGCAATTCCTTCCCCTTCTCGTCGGGCAGGGCGAGACGGCCTGCGACGTCGGGGCCAATCACGGCCTTTACACCTACTGGATGCTGCGGCTCGGCGCGCATGTGCTGGCCTTCGAGCCCAACCCCGCCATGGGACGCGTGATCCGCAGCCGCTTCGGGCCGGCGCTGAAGGACGGCCGTCTGACGCTGTTCGAATGCGCGGCGAGCGACGAGAACCGCATCGCCGAGCTCCACATCCCGGTCGGCCACTCGCCGATGGCGGCGATCGACCTCAACGGGTCGGTGTCGGGCGCGAGGCTGGTCGACGAGCTGATGGTGTATTGCCGCCGCCTCGACGACTGCATCGAGGGCGATGTCGCCTTCATCAAGATCGACGTCGAGGGGCACGAGCAGAACGTGCTCGACGGCGCCCGGCGGCTGATCGGCGCCAGCCGGCCCTCGCTGCTGATCGAGGCCGAGGAGCGCCACCGCGCCGGCGCCGTCGCTTCCGTGCGGGCGACGCTGGAGCCGATGGGCTATCGCGGCTTCTACGCGCTGGCGGACGGGCTGCATCCGGTCGAGACCTTCGATCCGGCACGCCACCAGCGCCCGGAAGCGCTCGACGGGCAGGGCGGTTCCGCCCGCGAGCCTTACAGCTACGTCAACAACCTGATCTTCGTTGCGCGACCCAACGTCATGGACCGGCTCCAGGGCTGGACGCCGCGCCGCCTGCTGCCGTGAGCGGGCGCCAAGTCCATTGCGCGGACCTCGCCGACCCTTTAAGGGCTCGGTCCGGCCGCGCCGCGGCCATCGGATCGAAACGACAATGTCCAGCCTCGCTGAAACGGGCGCAAAGCCCGCCGTCCCGCTGACCGGTTACGTCTTTGGTGCGACCGGTGCGATCCTGTTCGCCTCGAAGGGCATCATCATCAAGCTCGCCTATGCGCAGGGGCTCGATCCCGAGACCGTGCTGGCGCTGCGCATGGTGTTCGCGCTTCCCTTCTACCTCGTCATCGGGGCGATCGCGATCGTCCGGATGCGCGCGCATGGCGAGGCGATGCCGTCGCTGAGCGTGGTAGGGCGCACGGTGCTGGTGGGCGCGCTCGGCTACTGGTTCGCGAGCTACATGGACTTCATCGGGCTTGAATACATCTCCGCCTCGTTCGAGCGGCTGATCCTGTTCACCTACCCGCTGTTCGTGGTGCTGCTCGGCGCGCTGTTCTTCCGCCAGCCGATCCGGGCGCGGGCGCTGCTGGCCTTCGCCGTCGCCTATTCGGGCCTCGCGATCATCTTCATGCAGAACTTCGCGGCGAGCGGGAACGACACGCTGCGCGGTGTCGCCTTCGTGGCGATGTCGGCGATCAGCTTCGCGCTCTACCAGCTCCTCGCCGGCGGGCTGCTGCGCAGCATCGGCTCGGCGCTGTTCACCTGCATCGCCATGACCTCGGCGGCCGTGGCCTCGCTGGTGCAGTTCGCCCTGTTCCGGCCGATCGACGGGCTGTTCGTGTCCGGCCACCTGCTGGTGCTGGCGCTGATGATCGCCATCGGCGCGACGGTACTGCCGACCTTCTTCCTCAATGCGGCGCTGAAGCGGATTTCGCCCTCGGCCAACTCGATGATCAGCACGGTGAGCCCGGTGGCGACGATGGGGCTCGCCTTCGTGTTCCTGGGCGAGACGGTCTCGCTCGTCGAGCTGGTGGGCTCGGTGCTGGTGATGGGCGGCATCGGCGCCTTCACCTTCGCGGATGCGCGCCGGCGCTAGTCGGTCTCGGTGTCCGGCGTGCGCCAGGCAAGGTGCTGGCCGCCGTCGACCGCGATCATCTGCCCGGTGATGCTGCGCGCGCGGGCGAGGAACAGCACCGCCTCGGCGATCTCCTCCGGCGCCGGCCCGCGGCCCAGCGGCAGCGCCGCACACTGGCGCGCGAAATCCTCTCCGTCCTGGTGCACGCTGGCGAGCGTCGGGCCGGGGCCGATGCCGTTGACCCGGATGCGCGGCGCGAGCGCCTGGGCGAGCATGCGCGTCGCCGACCACAACCCGTTCTTGGCGAGGCTGTAGGAGAGATAGTTCGGCGTTGGCTTGAGTACGCGCTGGTCGATGATATTGACGACCGCCCCGTGCCGATCCGGCGGCAGGGCACGCGCGAAGGCCTCAGCGAGGAACACCGGCGCGCGCAGATTGGCGGCGAAATGGCGTTCCCACCGAGCGAGGTCGAGATCGCCGACGCCGTCCGGCTGGAACTCCGAGGCATTGTTGACGAGGAGGCTCACCGGCCCCAGCGCCTCCACCGCGGCGGGCACCAGCCGGGCCATGGCCTCTGGGTCGGTCAGCTCCGCGGCGAGCACGACCGCCCGCGCGCCCTCCGCCTCGATCGCCGCCCGCGCGGCATCGCCCGCTTCGCCCTCATGCCGCACATGCACGGCGACGTCATAGCCCGCCCGCGCCAGCGCCAGGCAGATGGTGCGGCCGATCCGCACCGCGCCGCCGGTCACCAGCGCGACCGGGCGAGGGCAAGCGGGAGTGATGGGCGCGGAGACGGGCATGGGCAGGCAAACTCGCTGGCAGGCGGGTGAGGCGGATCGGAAGTGGCGCCATCATATGGGGAATTTCCCGCCGCCCGTCGATCCGCGCCAGCCACCTCCTTGCGTGAAGGCACGCCGCGCGGACGGGCGGGTGGCGGGCGGAATTTACCTTCCGATAACTATGAAATGAAGAATATTGCACGTCTGCCTGCGTATTTCGTCGCTGGCGCGGCGGAAATCTTTACGATCTCTGAATATTAATTCTCAAATTGCGCGTTAAACCGGATGTTAAGCATACTCTATCCTTACGAAATGCCCTAAGATTCTGCTCATACATTTATGGGAGTGTCAGCCATCCGAATTTACGGGGGCGGGCCCGGCCGTGCGCCCGCGCGACACTCAGGAGAGCAACATGAAACGCAGCATTCTTGCGGGTCTCGGCCTCGTGGCCCTGATTTCCGCGCCCGCCGCGGCGGCCGATCTCGGTTACCCGGCCCCGGCAGCGCCCGCCTATGAGGCGGTGATGCCGTTCACCTGGACCGGCTTCTACATCGGCGCCAATGCCGGCTATGGCTGGGGCACCGCCGACTGGTCGCCGGACACGGACGGCTTCATCGGCGGCATCCAGGCCGGCTACAACTGGCAGGGCGCCGGCCCGCTGGTCCTCGGCATCGAGACCGACCTGCAGTACTCGAATGTCGAGAGCTCGGTGTTCACGCTGGACTATTTCGGCACCATCCGCGCCCGCGCGGGCTTCGCCATGGACCAGTTCCTGGTCTACGGCACCGGCGGCTTCGCCTATGGCAGCGGCACCTATGAGGTCGGCGGCCTGAAGGACGACAACACCCACACCGGCTGGGCGCTCGGCTTCGGCGGTGAATACGCGCTGAGCAACAACATCACCCTGCGGGCCGAGTACCTCTATCTCGACATGGGCTCGGAGACCTACAACACGGTCGCCGGCCCGGCCGATGTCGGCCTGACCACCAACATGCTGCGCGCGGGCATCAACTACAAATTCTGATCCGCCGCGCCTTCCTTTTCGACAGACGGCCGCGGGGCCCGGGAGTACCGGGTTCCGCGGCCGTTTTCATTTGGCTGCATGACGATTTTTGTGTTGTTTTCGCAACAGCGACCTACATTCGATTGCAGATAATGGCAAAATTGTTGCGTCTTTTGCGAGTTTGACGCAGCGGAATATTTCGCCGAAGAATCAGCATTCATGCGGGGTTGCGGGCTCGCAGACACGCATCGGCGGTGGTATCGGTGCCCGAATTTGGCGGTTTCTGCCGCAATCCAGCCCTCGACATGCCTATCTGGGCGCCTATCTCCGATCCGAGCTTGGCTGAATGCCAGTTTCGTTGTCGTTCGGAGAGTATTTATGAACACGATCATCCGCTCGGGCATGGCCGCCGCTGCCCTTCTCGTCGCGGCGCCGGCCTTCGCTGCCGACCTGCCGCAGGCTTATCCGACCAAGGCCCCGGTGGTTGTGGCCGAGCCCGCCTTTACCTGGACCGGTTTCTATCTCGGTGCCAACGCCGGCTACGCCTGGGGTTCGGGCGAGGGCGGGGCTTCCACGCTCGGCCTCGACCCCGACGGCTTCCTCGGCGGCGGCCAGATCGGCGTGAACTACCAGTTCGGCAACAATGTCGTGCTGGGCGCCGAGGCCGACTTCCAGGGTTCGGACATCAAGGACGACGCCTATGGCTACGAGTCCAAGATGGACTATTTCGGCACCGTGCGCGCCCGCCTCGGCTACGCGTTCGACAACGTGCTGCCCTACGTGACCGGCGGTCTCGCCTGGGGTCATAACGAGGTCAAGAACTCCAACCTCGGCCTGTCCTCGGATAACACCGCCGTCGGCTGGACCGTCGGTGGCGGCGTCGAGTACGGCCTGACGAACAACTGGACCGTCAAGGCCGAGTACCTCTACATGGATCTCGGCGAGGACTACTACGACAGCATCGGCGTGAAGAGCGGCCTGACCGCCAACGTCGTGCGCGCCGGCATCAACTACAAGTTCTGATCCGCCGGCCCTCGCGGCCGTCGATCGATCCGATCTCGAAGACCCCGGGCGGCGACGCCCGGGGTTTTTCGTTTGCGCGGCGCGTCAGCCGTGGAAGCGCGTTGCCTCGAAAGCGGGCACGCGTGCAGCGAAGCTGTTCAGCCAGCTCACCAGCGCGGGGTGGCCGGCGCGCCAGGCGCCTTCGAAGCGCAGGTCGAGATAGCCGAGCGCGCAGGCGAGGGCGATCTCCCCGACATGGGCCGGCGCGGAGACGTTCCCCGCGGCCGGCGGCGCGGCCTCGAACGCCGCCAGCGCCCGCTCCACCTTGCCCGCCTGGGTGGCGAGCCAGTCGGGGCTGCGGATCTGCTCGGGCCGGAAGCGCACCTCGTAGACCTGCAGCAGCGCGGCATCCATCAGCCCGTCGGCCAGCGCCTGCGCGGTGAGGGCCGCGAAGCGCGGCTCGCCGCCCGCCGGCACGATGCACCCGCCGCCGGCCTCGGCGTCGAGATAGTCGAGGATGACCCGGGAATCGAACAGCGGCGCCGCATCGTCGCGCAGCAGCACGGGAATCTTGCCGAGCGGGTTCTGCGCGCGCACCGAATCCTTGGGATCCGTGGTGTCGGCGGGCTCGATCTCGAGGGCGATCCCGCACAGGGCCGCCCCGATCTTGGCCTTGCGGCCGAAGGGCGAGGCGGGTGACGAACGTAGCTTCATGGGATGCATCGCAAGCGAGGCGGGACGGCGTCGCCGTTGGTCGTCATCGGCATGCCGCTCTGCCGGCCGACGGCGGTATGCCGCAGCTTCGTGCGAGGCGTATCAGTCGGCGAGCTGCAGGTCGATGGCCTTGGGCCCCTTGCCCCGCTTGTCCGGCTCGACCTCGAAGCTCACCCGCTGTCCTTCCGCCAGCGTGCCGAGGCCCGAGCGCGTGACGGCTGAAACGTGCACGAACACATCCCTTCCTCCGTCGTCCGGACGGATGAAGCCGTATCCCTTCTCGGTGTTGAAGAACTTGACGGTACCCGTCGTCGCCATTCGCCTGCTCTCCTCATCCCCGAATGGACTCCTGCCATTCGCCGGATCTCCTAGCCCCTGTCCATCAAGCAAGACCGATGCCGGACGCATGCGGGAGCCGGATCGCGAACGCCCGCCCGCGCCCTGGGCGCGCGTGAGCGGGGGCGCGATCAGGGTGTCGAGGCGTTGCGGAAGGGGAATCTAGGACGGGGAGATGACGGGCGACCGACGCCGGCGCTTTTGCGTCAGCAACACCGGCGTCAGCGCTTCGGCGTCAGCGCTCCGGGGTGAGCCAGCCGACGCGCACCCGTCCGGTGCCGTCGGTGGCGAGCACGCGGGCGAGGGCGCCGAGCACCAGTCGGAGCTCGTCCGCCAGCGTGAAGGGCGGGTTGACGATGACGAGGCCGCAGCCGGAAAGCGCATCGGCCTGCCGCACCGCCCGCAGGTCGAACTGGATGTTCAGCGTCTTCGGGATGCGCGCCCGCTCGATCGCCCGGCGGAAGGCATCCACCGCGCGCACGTCCTTGATCGGGTACCAGAGCGCGTAGATCCCGCCCGACCAGCGCCGGTGCGCCTCGACGAGGGCGTCGGCCATGCGTGGAAACTCGTGCGGGTCCTCGAAGGGCGGGTCGACCAGCACTACGCCGCGCCGCTCCTTCGGCGGCAGATAGGCGTGGAGCGCCTGCCACCCGTCGACGGCCAGCACCTTGGCGCGCGGCTCGCGGCCGACCGCCGCCTCCAGCGCGCCGCGCACCTCGGGCACGGTCTCGCAGAACAGCAGCCGGTCCTGCGGCCGGGTCAGCGCGAGGGCGATCAGCGGCGAGCCGGGATAGAAGCGCAGCGCCCCGGGGGCCGTGTCCGGTCCGGCCGGATTGAGCGCCCGCACCGCGTCGAGCCATGGCGCCAGCAGGGCGGCGACCTCGGGGGTGAACGTCGCCCCGAGCACGGCGCCGATGCCCCCGCGCCATTCCCCGGTGCGCCCGGCTTCCTCGCCCGCGAGATCGTAGAAGCCGGCGCCGGCATGGATGTCGATGACGCGATAGGGCGCATCCTTGCGCCCGAGATAGGCAAGGATGCGCGCCAGAGCGACATGCTTGACGACATCGGCGAAATTGCCGGCATGGAAGGCGTGGCGGTAGTTCATGGCATGGGTCCGGCGGTTCAGCCGCCGCGCGTCGGCGGCATGACGATGCGCGCGGCGCGGCAGGCACGGCGGTCGACCTCGGTGCAGGAGGTGAAGCCGAGCGAGCGGTCGAGGCAGATCTGCACCTCGGTCAGGCGCCGTCCGTCGCAGTCGACCGCGATCATGTCGGCGGCGAGCCCCGGATTGGCGGCGCGGAACGCGCTCTCCACCTCGCCCGGCGTGACGGTGCGATAGGTGTCGAGATGGCGGAACTGCGCGGGGATCGTCACCTCGCCGAAGGCGCGGCGCAGCGTGGTGAAATAGGCGGTGGCGTCGAGCCCGGAACAGGTGCCGTGCCGGCGCCACTCATGCAGGGCGAGGTTGCGGCTGGGCATGATGTCGAGCACGCCGCGCAGCACCGGCTCGGGAACATAGGGCGCAGGGCGCTGGCAGAACTCGGGCCAGCCGCGCGCATATTGCGGCCACAGCCCGTGCACCACGAAGGCGAAGGGGCGCGCACGGTCGCACTGCGCGGGCTCGGCCTGCGCCGTCTGGCAATAGGTCGGCGACCAGGAAAGGGAGAGGACGTAGTGATCGAACCGGCCCGGTTCGCCTTCCGCCCGGGCCGAGGCCGACAGGGCGGCGAGCAGAAGAAACGCGGCGCCGAGGCGCCGCGCCACCTCGGCTGGACTCACGGCAGCGCCATGCGGCAGTGCGGCGCGTAGGTCCAGGAACGGTCGAGCCCGTCGATGCACCATTCGACGCCCCAGGAGAAGCCCAGGAAGCCGCCATCCTCGACCAGCGAGTAGTAGATGCGGTGGCGGGTGCCGTGCATCACCGGCGGCGCGCCGACCTTGCCGCCGACATACTGGCTGGTGGCGTAGGGCGTCGCGGCCGTGGTCTCGCCGGAGATGACGACATCGGCGGCGCAATAGCGGCGCGGAATGTACTCCTCGCCCCAGGGCCGGAAGGCGATCTGGTGGATGCGGTCGAAAGAATCGATCTGCAGCGACGAGTTCCAGTACTTCGATTCGGTCTCGGCGAAGTGCTTCTGGATTCGCGAGAGCGCGGCCGGCAGGTCGCAGGACGGCACGTTGCCGCTGTAGTTCGGGCCGGAAAGCCAGAAGTTCTTCTCGAGGAAGCTTGCCGCGTGCCCCGTGCCGGCGGACCCGACCAGCAGCGCCGCGCTCGCCAGCAGCCCCGTCGCCCAACGTGTCGCGGCGCCCAAACCCCGGCTCCGATCCTTGACCATGACAGCCCTCTCCCATGCGTTGGCCGGACGATGCATCCCACCCCGCCACCGGTCAAGGACGAGCGCGCAACATCGGGCGCAAAATCCGCGCCCTGCGGTCAGTGCAGCGGAACGGAGCTCGCGGCGAGGCGCAGCGGGGCGCGCCGCAGGGAGACGTTGCACGGCTCCTTGGCGAAGATCCAGCTCGAGACGTTCTCGTTCATGCCGCACACCGCCATGCGCGGGCCGGAGGGGCCCGAGAGGCATACGCGCTGGCCGAGCTGGTAGTCGCGCCCGCCCGCGCGGCAGGTGCAGTCCGCCGCCGCGCTGCCGGCGGTCGCCAGCAGCAGAACGGCGGCCGTGGCAAGAGACGGCAACGCAAGATGCGGCAGGGCAAGATGTTGCAAGGAAAGGGAGGATGCGCTGCGTATGCGATCGTACTGCATATCGACACCTTCCGTGTTGAGGCGCACGCAATACGAAGTTTCTCAGATCAGGCGGATGACGTAAAGTTTGCGCGTCGTCTCGACGACTTCCCAGATGCCCTTGAAACCGGGCCGGATGACGAAGCTGTCGCCCGCCTGCAGCCGCACCGGGGCGGCGCCGTCCTCGTGCAGGATCGAGACGCCGGCGGTCAGGGTGCAGAACTCCCATTCCTCGTAGTCGACCCGCCAGGCGCCGGGCGAGGATTCCCACACCCCGGCGAACAGCGCGCCGTCCGGCAGCGTCTCGAAGTTCCAGGTGAGATGGCGCGGATTGCCGGCGACGATGCGCTCGGGCAGCGGCGCGGTCTCTTCAGGCTCGCCGAAGGTTTCGAGGTCGAACTTGAGCAGCAGGGACATGGATGTCTCGACAGGAGGAGGGAAGGCCACCGGATGATGGCATCCGATGGCCGGCCCGTCAGCTGAAGAAACCTTTGATGGTCGCCCAGATGCTCTTCGGCGGCGCCTCGGCGGCCTCCGCCACCGGCGTCTCGTCCGGCGCCTGCGGCGCCGGCGCCGCGCCGGGGTCGATCTGCGATTTCGAAATCACCGCCGGGGTGATTTCCGTGAAAACGGCCAGCTTGGCGAGCGTCGCGGGGCCGGCGAAGCCGTCCGCCTCGAGCCCGTTGGCGGCCTGGTAGGTCTTCACCGCCTTGGCGGTGCCGGCGCCGAACTTGCCGTCGGTGGCGATGCCGAGGGCCGATTGAAGCTTCTTCACCGTCTCGCCCGAGGAGCCCACCTTCAGCAGGACGAGCTCGTAAAGGCCGAGCGAGGCGAAGGTGTCGGGACCGGCGATGCCGTCGGTGCCCAGCCCGTGCTCCTTCTGATACGCCTTGAGCGCCTCCTCCGTCTGGGGCCCGAACCGGCCATCGGCCGGGACACCAAGCTTCTCCTGGAGAATCTTCACCGGCGTGCCGGCAAGTCCCTTTTTCAAGATCGACATGATCAAAGCCTTTCAAGCCAGTGTGGACGCGGCCGCGCAGCGGCCCCGGCCGGCAGGGTGCGCCCGCCGGCGAGGACAGCAGAGCACAGCTCGGCCCTCAGCAGAATGAAAGTTACGAAGGGGCACTCCGCAGGCGGAAGTGGCGCGGGCCATCCAGGGAGATGACCCGCGCCGCCTCAAGTCGCTCCGTGCCCCCCGGCCGAAGCGCAAGAGCCGATGCCGCGCCTATTCCGCCGGCGCGGGCTGCGCGCCCTCGGGCTCGGCGCCGCGCGCTTCCGCCGGCAGGCTCTCGGGCACGGCGTAGCGGGAGCAGGCGAACAGCAGGCCGGCGACCATGACATAGGCGAGCGAGACGCCCGGCGTGACCGCGATGCCCACCATCTCGCCATGCATGAAGCCGAAGAAGGTGAGCACCGCGCCCGCAAGCGCGAAGGCGGAGGCGTGGACGAACTTACGCTCGATGACGAACACGGCGATGGCGCCGAGCACCAGCCCGACCAGGATCGCGCCGCCGCCCATCACCTCCAGCCCGTGATAGAGTACGCCGACCGAGCCGAGCTTGTCGAAGCCGATGGCGGCGGCCGAGGTGCCGGCGAGGCCGAGCGAGTTGTCGATCAGCAGCTTCGCCCAGGCGGCGAGGTGGGGGCTGAGCGCCAGCACGACGGCGGGCGCGTGGCGGCTCGGCGTGGTCTGGAACGCCTGCGCGCCGATGAGCATGCCGATGTAGAGCAGGATCGGCGAGATCGCGACCACCGGGATCAGCGCCAGCAGCAGCGCGATGACGCCGAACCAGGCGAGGACGATCACCATCAGCCCGGTGGCGGCGGAATAGCCGATGCGCCCGCCCATCGACTTCCAGCCCGGGTGGCCGATATAGACCGCGTTGATGAACGGGTTGCCCATCAGGCAGCCGATCAGGCTGACCACGCCGTCGGCGGTCAACACCCGCGTGGTCGGGTAGTGGTCGCCCGCCGCCTCGGCGCTCTCCACATTGTCCATCGCCTCGACGAGGTCGTAGATGCCGAACGGGATCGCAGTGACGAGGATGACGCCGAGATAGCGGAAGCCGTGGAAGACGTGGTCGAGGGCCGGCAGCGGGATCTCGAAGCCGAAATTCGCCACCGCGTCGCCGACATTGGCGAGGCTCATGCCGCCATAGCCGAGCCCGAAGATGTTCGACCCCCAGGCGATGACCATGCCGACCGCGATGGCGACGAGGCCGGCGGGGATGCCCTTCGGGTACTTCACCCCGCCGAACCAGCTCACCATGATGACGGCGAAGCAGGTGAGGCCGATCACCGGCGTGGCGAAGATCTCGAAGGCGGGGCGCATGGAGATGAAGGCGATGGACACGCCCGCCAGCGTGCCGAGCAGTGCGGCGCGCGGCGTGATGCGCCGGATATAGGGGGCGACGAAGCCGCCGATCATCAGGATAAAGCTCTGGAAGAACACCCAGACGAGGCCCGCCTCCCAGCCCTGGATCGGGTCGCCGGTCGAGGCACCGATCGGCAGCATGATCACGAAGGTGACGACGAACATGTGCGGCACGCTGATGCCCGAGGGCAGGGCGCAGACGTCGTCGCGCCCGGTCTTCCTGGCGAGCTGGTAGCCGAGAAAGGCGTAATAGGCCGTCGACAGGAACATCATCAGCCCGACCGCCGGCAGGATGCGCCCGAACACGATCTCCGGCGGCATCTTCAGCACGAACTGCAGCAGGCCCGTCAGCACCAGCATGTTGACGAGGATGTTGGTGCCGAAGCCGAACAGGGCATTCCAGTCGCCCCGCGTCCACAACGTCGGACGCATGCCGATGCGGGCGGGCGATATCGGTGTCATCTCGTTCGCGGACATGAAGCTGATCCCCATGGAAAGACGGTGGTCGCGCAGGCGTCAGGCACGGATCACTTTCGTCGGGGCGGCGGCGCGGGCGGCGTCGCCTCCGTGGCGTCAGCTCGTCGGCGGGCGGGCGCTCACGCGGCCTGCGCCTTGTTGCCGAGGGCGGCGACGAGGCCGGAAGAGGAGGACACCCAGCCGAAGATCCCGCCCTGCGCCTTGATCATCTCGAGGCCGACGCGGTGGAATTCCGGGAAATAGGAGGCGCAGCAATCGGCCAGCGCCACGCAGCGGTAGCCGCGGTCGTTGCCCTCGCGAATGGTGGTGTGGACGCAGACCTCGGTGGTGACGCCGCACACCAGCAGCGTGTCGATGCCGCGGTTCTTCAGCATCAGCTCGAGGTCGGTCTGGTAGAAGGCGCCCTTGCCGGGCTTGTCGAGCACCGGCTCGCCCTCGGCGGGGGCGAGCTCGGCGATGATGTCGTGGCCCGGCTCGCCGCGGATGAGGATGCGGCCCATCGGCCCGGCGCAGCCGATGCGCGCCGTGGGCTCGCCGCGCTCCACCTTGGCGGGCGGGGCGTCCATCATGTCCGGGCGATGGCCCTCGCGGGTGTGGATCACCAGCATGCCGGCGGCGCGGGCGGCGGCGAGGGCGGCCTGGCACGGCCCGACGGCCGCCTGCAGCAGCGACACGTCGTTGCCGAGCGTCTCGCCGAAGCCGCCGGGCTCCAGAAAGTCGCGCTGCATGTCGATGATGACCATCGCCGTGCGCTTCGGGTCGAAGGCGATCGGCGCCGGCTCGGCGGCGAGGAGGGATTCGGGCATGGCAGGCTCCGCATTCGTCCACGGCGATGCGCGTCCGTGTTGCATACATTGAAGTATGCATATGCCATGCCAATGATTAAATTTAAGGCAAACTATATCCTACTACATTGATATAATAGGATAATTCTGCAGAGCGATCTACGTGGCGGCGTGGCGGGATGCCGCTTCTTCTGCCACTGCGGGCGGCAGATGCCGCCGATGTGATCGCCGCGACGTTCGCCGATCTTGCCGACGCGGACGCCCGCGGCGGGGTGGGATCGGGAAAGGAGTGGGGTGTCGTCGCCCCGTGATCGGTGGACCCTTTTCTCCACCGCCCGCCGACCCCATATTGACGCCATGCCGAAAGCTGCACGTCCCGGCGGATTCGGAGAGCGCTCGCAGCGCGCCTTCGAACCCGCGCAAGTTTCCACGCTCGATCCCGCGCTCGCCGAGAAACTCGGCGTGGCGCCGACCTCGGGCGCCTCCGCCACCGTCGCCGCCCTGTCGGCGCTGATCGAGGGCGGGCGCGCCGAGGTCGACAAACAGGTCTGGGCGCCACATCGCCCGGCGCGTCCGGAAAAGTCGGAAGGCGGCGTCCGCTTCGAGCTGAAGTCGGACTACACGCCCAATGGCGACCAGCCGCAGGCGATCACCGAGCTGGTCGAGGCGGCGGACCAGGGCGAGCGCGACCAGGTGCTGCTCGGCGTGACCGGCTCGGGCAAGACCTTCACCATGGCCAACGTCATCCAGCGCGTGCAGCGCCCGGCGCTGGTACTGGCGCCGAACAAGACGCTCGCGGCGCAGCTCTATGGCGAATTCAAGAGCTTCTTCCCCGACAACGCGGTCGAGTATTTCGTCTCCTATTACGACTACTACCAGCCGGAAGCCTATGTGCCGCGCACCGACACCTTCATCGAGAAGGAGTCGTCCATCAACGAGCAGATCGACCGCATGCGCCATTCGGCGACGCGCGCGCTGCTTGAGCGCGACGACGTCATCATCGTCGCCTCGGTGTCCTGCATCTACGGCATCGGCTCGGTCGAGACCTACGCGTCTATGACCTTCAAGGTCGAGATCGGCGAGCGGATCGACCAGCGTCAGCTCCTCGCCGACCTTGTCGCCCTCCAGTACAAGCGCACCCAGGGCGATTTCGGCCGCGGCACCTTCCGGGTGCGGGGCGATGTGATCGAGATCTTCCCCGCGCATTACGAGGATCGCGCCTGGCGTGTCTCGCTGTTCGGCGACGAGGTGGAGAGCATCCAGGAATTCGACCCGCTGACCGGGCAGAAGTCGCAGGATCTCAAGTTCATCAAGCTCTACGCCAACTCGCACTATGTGACGCCGCGCCCGACGCTGATCCAGGCGATCCAGGGCATCAAGGCCGAGCTCAAGCACCGGCTCGAGGAACTCAACGCCATGGGCCGCTATCTCGAGGCCCAGCGGCTGGAGCAGCGCTGCACCTTCGACCTAGAGATGATGGAGGCGACGGGAAGCTGCGCCGGCATCGAGAACTATTCGCGCTGGCTCACCGGCCGCCGGCCCGGCGAGCCGCCGCCGACCCTGTTCGAATACGTGCCCGACAACGCCCTCATCTTCGTCGACGAGAGCCACGTCACCGTGCCGCAGATCGGCGCCATGTACCGCGGCGACTTCCGCCGCAAGGCGACGCTGGCCGAATACGGCTTCCGCCTGCCGAGCTGCATGGACAACCGGCCGCTGCGCTTCGAGGAGTGGGAGGCGATGCGCCCGCAGACGGTGCATGTCTCTGCCACCCCCGGCAAATGGGAGATGGAGAAGACCGGCGGCGTGTTCGTCGAGCAGGTCATCCGCCCGACCGGCCTGGTCGACCCCGAGGTCGAGGTGCGTCCCGCCCGGACCCAGGTCGACGACCTCTTGGGCGAGGTGCGGCAGGTGGCGGCGAAGGGCTACCGCACGCTGGTGACGACGCTGACCAAGCGCATGGCCGAGGACCTGACCGAATATCTGCACGAGAACGGCATCCGCGTGCGCTACATGCATTCGGACATCGACACCATCGAGCGCATCGAGATCATCCGCGACCTGCGGCTCGGCGCCTTTGACGTGCTGATCGGCATCAACCTGCTGCGCGAGGGGCTCGACATTCCCGAATGCGGGCTGGTGGCGATCCTCGACGCCGACAAGGAAGGCTTCCTGCGCTCGGAGACCTCGCTGATCCAGACCATCGGCCGCGCTGCGCGCAACGTCGACGGCCGGGTGCTGCTCTATGCCGACACCATCACCGGCTCGATGGAGCGGGCGATGGCGGAGACCGAGCGCCGCCGCATCAAGCAGGTTGCGTGGAACACCGAGCACGGCATCACGCCGGAGAGCGTGAAGAAGGCGATCGGCGACATCCTCGAAAGCGTCTATGAGCGCGACCACGTCACCGTCGATTCCGGCCTCGCCGAGGGCGCCGCGACCTATGGCAACAACCTTGCCGCGGTGATCGCCGACCTTGAGAAGCGCATGCGCGCGGCGGCGGCCGACCTCGATTTCGAGCAGGCCGCGCGGCTGCGCGACGAGATCAAGCGGCTGCAGGCGACCGAACTCGCCATCTCCGACGATCCGCTGGCGCGCCAGGACAGCGTGGACGACCGCACCGGCGGCTATCGCGGCGAGCGCAAATATGGCCGCGCCGGCAACCTGCCGGAGAAGAAGGGCAAGGGCGGCGCGAAGGCGGGCCGGGGCGGGCCGCGCTCCTCGCCCGGCCATGTCTCCTCCGGTGCCGATGCGCGGGCCGATGAAGCGCAGGCGGTCTATGATGCCGGCGGCTCGGCCTCCCGCGTGATCCGGCCCTCGCTGGACGACATGGGCCCGGGCACCGACCGGGTGGAGCCGCTGGGGCCGGACGGCTGGACCCGTCCCGAGCGCCCGGACCCTATGACCAAGGGCTATCGCAAGGGCGGGCGGCGCAAGGGGCGGTGAGGCCGATCCTGAATCCGGCGGTACGGGCCTGCCCGGGTCGAGACCTTCCCCGATCGTAATCCAGGGTTGTGCGCGGCGCGGATCTTCACGTAATCTCTGCCGTCACGGGCATCGCGGCCCTTTCGGCAGAGGTATCAATATAGGGTTAATACCCTCCGTCGTATGTTCCGCTTCCCGGGGGAGTTAAGTCGGTCAGGCAGATGAAGACGAGTTATGGGCAGCGACTCGAGTTCGGTGAATCGATTTCGAGTGTTCTGAGCAAGTACGCCACGTTCCACGGACGCGCGCCGCGTTCGGAATACTGGTGGTGGGTCCTGTTCACGATTCTGGTGCAGGCCGCGACCGGCATTCTCGACGCCGCCCTGTTCGACAATTACGGCCTCATCGCGCATCACGGCGCGCGCGGGTTCACCCCGCTGTCCAGCCTCGCCGGTCTCGCCATGCTGCTGCCGAGCCTTGCGGTCGGCGCGCGGCGCTTTCACGACATGGGCCGCAGCGCCTGGTGGCTGCTGATCGGGCTCACCGGCATCGGAGCCTTCGTCATCTTCTTCTGGTTCATGGCACGCGGCGATGAGGGCCCCAACCGTTACGGCCGGGACCCCCTCGACCGCCGCCCCGTCTAGCTGACGGCGGCGCGGCTCACTTCGACAGGTTGACGAAGTCCGCCTTCACCTCGAAGGACACGGTGCGGATATCCTTCGCGTCGAGATCGAGCTCGGAGAAGATGAGCGCGCGCGGGTTGGGGTTCTTGTAGTCCCAGATGGCGTAGATGCCGCGCTTGAGGTCGGCGACCGCCGACCATTCGGTCGTCTCCCAGCCGGCGACGCCGCCGCCCACATCCGAGCCGGCCTCGGTGCGGATCGCGCCGGGCGGGATGTCGAAATTGTCGAGGATGTGCCGGGCGGCGTCCATCGCGTCGAGGCCGGTGGCGAGCGGCGGCAGGCTGTCGGCGAACATGGTGGCGCGGATGAAGCGCGAGGGCGACAGGAAGTCGCCGGGAATGCCGTGCATGCCCGCGCCGGTCGAGGGGCCGGCGAAGCTTTCGCCACCGATCTTGCGGGCCGGGGGCTCGTTCGGCGACAGATTGCCGTAGAGGCCGAGATTGGCGAGGTGCCAGGGGAATTCCGGCGCGTTGGTCAGCGTGCCGATCGGGTTGTCGTACATGTTCAGCTTGCCGCCGACATATTCGATGACGAGGCTCTTGCCCTGAAGATCGTGCAGCGTGACGTGCAGCGGCACCGGCATCTTGAAGGTTTCCTGCGGCGCCTTGTTCACCTTGATCTTGGGCAGGTTCTCCTTCACCTCGTCGATCGTGGCGAAGTTGGTCAGGATCCAGGTCAGCAGCTCGATCGAGGCGATGGAGTTCTTGGCCTCGCCGGGTGCGACGTCCTGGAACTCGGCATAGTTCGGCAGGTAGAGCATGCCGCCGCCCAGGCCCTTCTCGTTCATGCCGTCGACGAGGATGTTCAGGCCGAGCGCGTTGGCGCCGGCAGCGCCGTATTTGGAGGTCCAGGAGAGGCCGGCGCCGGCCGTGCCGTCAGGCCCGGTGCCGGTGAACGCATGGTTGCGGGGGATCACCATGAGCTGCGAGTGCAGCGGCATGCTGAACTCCATGGTGCGGCCATACACGTAGGAGCCGTCCTGTGCCGCCAGGACGAAGGAGGTGCAGGCGTTGGCGGCGACCGGCGCCGCCGCCATGGAAAACGACGCCGCAGCAACGATTCCCTGTCGAACGAATGAACGGAACATGGAGAGCCTCCCTTGCCTCTATTGGTTGAGGGAGGGCTATCCTGGGATCGAATTCCCTATCGTTCGATGACTGTCTCAGCTTTCCGTAAGGAAAACGGCGTTAACCTTGCTGAATTGCGCTCAGCGTCCACTCGCCGCCGGGGCTGCGCACGAAGGTCCAGAACTCGGTCACCTGCGCCGGGCGGTCCGGGTCGCCCTGGACGACGCGGCCGGTGGCGCTCTCCACGGTGACGTCCTTCAGCTCGTAGCGCATGGCGACCGTGGCGTAGTCGCGATCGCCCTCGCTCCACGCTTCCGAGAGGTCGCCCTGGAGCAGCCTCACGTCGGACAGCCGGTTCTCAAGGCCGTTGCGGACGAGATCGTCGAGCTCCTCGCCGATATAGCCCATCATCTCCGGCGTCAGCCGGCGCGCCAGCTCGGCACGGTCCTGCCGGCCATAGGCGTTCTGGACCTCGCCGAGAAGGCGCTCGAAGCTGTCGAAATCGGTGCCCTCCAGCTTCAGCGGCCGCCCGCGCGGCGCGGAGCCGAAGCCGGGCCGCACCGGCGCGTCCGTGCCGCCGCCGGCCTCGTCGAGGCCGGAGCGGCGCAGCGGATCGGGCCGCGCGCCGGCATAGGACGGCTGGTTGCGCGTGCGCAGCCAGCCCATGACGAGCCGCACCACGATCACGATCAGGGCGATCTGGAGGAGGAGGCCGAAGAAGCCGGCCATGCTGCCGATGCCGGAGAAGAAGCCGCCGCCCATCAGCAGGCCGAACAGCCCGGCGCCGAGAAGGCCGCCCATCAGGCCGCCCATGAAACCGCCACGGCCGAACAGGCCGCCCGGCTGGGCCATCGGCGGGCGCGTGGCGCTCTGCCCCAGCTGACTCTGCGGCGTGGTCGAACGCTGCATCGGCTGGGCATAGGGGGAGGTCGGGGTCGGCGCGGGCGTCGACCAGGTCCGCATGCCACGGCTGCCGAAGCTTCCGCTCCGCCCGAGCCGGGCTTCGGCGAAGTCGCTCGCGGCAACGACGCCGACAGCGACGATGACAGACGCCAGCGCAACGCGCAGGGCGGCGGAGCTCAGTCGCAGTTTACGCACGGGTGGCGGGCCTTTCTCGCTCGACAACAGGATGGCGGCACATGCCGCTACGTCATCCATATGGGGGGCGGGGCAGGCTTTGTCACCCTCTGCCGCGATCACATCCGCGCGCCGTCGCCAAAAGGCCGAGCAGGCGCGGGTCCGTAACGGTCAAAAGCCGAGCAGAGACTCGATGGCCGCGATCGATCCCACCGGCGCTGCGGCCGTGTTGCCGGCCTTCTTGTCGGTGGAACTGGCGGTCTGACGCGGATCGGCGGCGAGCGGGGTCTTTGCCGGACGAAGCGCGGCGGGGGTCTGGCCCTCGGCGCGATTCAAGACGGGGGGCATTTCAACGTCCTTCCTGTTACGCACACGCATATGTCACACTGCCGGCCGACTGCCGGCTTCCTGCTGAATCAACACCGTTTTTCTTCCGGCGCTGATCCTTTCACGAACACCGTTATGAACGGCTAACGCTGAACCCCAGCTGAGCGTTTCGTTCATATGTACAGTCATTTCGTTCACAATCGCGGCGGACATAGGGCAATTGTTGCCAGTTCGCACGAGAATCCGAAGCTGTTGCGCCAAGGTCGCACTGGTATCGGGCGGCTGCCTTCCCCGGGTGGGGAAAAGGGCCGCATCGGGGTGTCATGCCCGGCATGCTAATTGCTAAGTCCCACGGGTCTCAGGGAGTATCGCCATGTCCGTTGCCCTCACCATCGCGCTGCCCGATGCCGATATCGATCCGGACGGCGAGCTCGACCTGTCGCTGCGCGAGGACATCCGCATGCTGGGCCGCGTGCTCGGCGACACGCTGCGCGACCAGGAAGGCGAGCCGATCTTCGATCTGGTGGAGAACATCCGGCGGGTCTCGACGCGCTTCCACCGCGAGGAGGACGAGGGCGCCCGGCACGAGCTGGAGGCGATGCTCAGCGACCTCGACGCGGACGACACGATCAGCATCGTGCGCGCCTTCAGCTATTTCTCGCACCTCGCCAACATCGCCGAGGATCAGAACGTCATCCGCCGCATGCGGGCGGCGGCGGCGAGCGGGCATGGTGCCGGGCCGGCGACGGTGGTCGGGGCGCTGGAGCGTGCGCGCAAGGCGGGTATCACCGTCGCCGAGCTGCGCAATTTCTTCGCCACGGCGCTGGCGAGCCCGGTGCTGACCGCCCACCCGACCGAGGTGCGTCGCCGCTCCACCCTGACGCACGAGATGCGCATCGCCGAGCTATTGGCCGACCGCGCCCGCACCGAGCCGACGCCCGAGGAGCAGCAGCTCGCCGACGACGAACTGCGCCGGCGCGTATTGACGCTCTGGCAGACCAACCTCCTGCGCAAGACCAAGCTCACCGTGCTCGACGAGGTGGCGAACGGTCTCGCCTATTACGACTACACTTTCCTGCGCCAGCTCCCCACGCTCTACGCGGCGGTGGAGGACCGGCTGGCGGCGATGGAGAGCGACGCGGCGGAGAGCGGCGCGCTGCTGCCGCCGCCCGAGCTCGCCTCTTTCTTCCGCGTCGGAAGCTGGATCGGCGGCGACCGCGACGGCAATCCCTTCGTCACCGCCGACGTGACGAGCGAGACCATGCGCATGCAGAGCGCGCTGGCGGTGAGCTTCTATCTCAGCGAGCTGCACGAGCTCGGCGGAGAGCTGTCCATCAGCACCATCCGGGTGAAGGTCTCGGACGAGCTGATGGCGCTGATCGACACCGCGCCCGGCGAGACCTCGCCGCACCGGCGCCACGAACCCTACCGCCTCGCCATGGGCGCCATCGCGACGCGGCTGCGCGCCACCGCCTTCCGGCTCGAGGTGGCCGACCTCGCCGGCGTCACCGAGAAGCCGGACGCCGCCCCCTATGGTTCGGCGGCGGAGCTGCGCGCCGACCTCGACGTGCTCGACCGTTCGCTCAAGGCGCACGGCTCGGCCGCCGTCGCGCGCGGCAAGCTGAGGGCGCTGCGCCGGGCGGTGGACTGCTTCGGCTTCCATCTCGCCATCCTCGATTCGCGCCAGAACTCCGACGTGCATGAGCGCTGCGTGACCGAGCTGTTCGAGGTCGCCTCGCCGGGCACCAACTACAAGGCGCTGCCCGAGGGCACGCGCGTCGCGCTGCTGCTGCGCGAGCTGACCACGGCGCGCCCGCTGACCTCGCCCTTCATCGACTATTCGGACGAGACCGAGGGCGAATTGGAGATGCTGCGCACCTGCGCCCGCATCCACCGGATCTACGGGTCCGAGGCGATGCAGACCGCCATCATCTCCAAGGCGGAAGGCGTCTCCGACATGCTGGAGCTCGCCCTGCTGCTGAAGGAGGTCGGCCTGGTCGACCCGGCGGGCACCTCGGCGATGCACATCGTGCCGCTGTTCGAGACCATCGAGGATCTGCGCAACGCGCCGAAGGTGATGGAGCAGATGTTCCGCCTGCCGGAATATCGCCGGCTGGTGGACAGCCGCGGCGGCGTGCAGGAGGTGATGCTCGGCTATTCCGACAGCAACAAGGATGGCGGCTTCGTCACCTCCGGCTGGGAGCTCTACAAGGCTGAGATCGAGCTGATCGAGGTGTTCAGGCGCCACGGCGTGCGGCTGCGCCTGTTTCACGGCCGGGGCGGCTCGGTCGGCCGCGGCGGCGGGCCGAGCTACGACGCCATCCTCGCCCAGCCGGGCGGGGCGGTGCAGGGGCAGATCCGCATCACCGAGCAGGGCGAGATCATCTCCTCCAAATATTCGAACCCGGCGGTCGGGCGCGGCAATCTCGAGATCCTCACCGCCGCGACGCTGGAGGCGACGCTGCTCTCGGGAGACGCCAAGGCGCCGCGTGACGAATATCTCACCGTGATGGAGGACCTGTCGGAGGCGGCGTTCCGGGCCTATCGCGCGCTGGTCTACGAGACCCCGCGCTTCGAGGATTATTTCTGGGAATCCACCGTCATCAACGAGATCGCGACGCTGAACATCGGCTCGCGTCCGGCCTCGCGCAAGAAGACGCGGCGGATCGAGGATCTGCGTGCCATTCCCTGGGTGTTCTCCTGGGCGCAGTGCCGGCTCATGCTGCCGGGCTGGTACGGCTTCGGCACCGCGGTGCGCCAGTGGCTGGAGCTGCACCCGGACGGGCTCGGCCTGCTGCAGGAGATGTACCGGGAGTGGCCGTTCTTCCGCACCCAGCTCTCCAACATGGACATGGTGCTTTCCAAGAGCTCCATCGCCATCGCCTCGCGCTACGCGCAGCTGGTCGAGGACGTGGAGCTGCGCGAGAGCATCTTCGGGCGTATCCGCACCGAGCATCAGGCGGCGATCGACGCGCTGCTGTCGATTTCCGAACAGCCCCGGCTGCTCGGCTCCAACCCGCTGCTCGACCGCTCGATCCGCGCCCGCTTCCCCTATATCGACCCGCTGAACCACGTGCAGGTCGGACTCCTGAGGAAGTACCGCGCCAACGACACCGACGAGAAGGTGCTCCAAGGCATCCAGATCACCATCAACGGCATCTCGGCGGGCCTGCGGAACTCGGGGTGAGGCTCAGCCGGTGCCGGTCGCCGCGACCGGATTGGGCGGCACGCGGGCGATCTCCAGCGCCGCCTTGATGAGGGCGGCGTTGTCCTCGGCCTCCTCGCCGGAGGGCAGCAGCTTGCCGTCCTCCAGCCCGATGCGCCCGTCCATGCCGCGCATCAGCGCGTCGCGGTAGAGCGGCCACATCGTCGCATCGAGCCCATGCTGGAGCGCGGGCACGTCGAGGCTGGCGCGGGCCAGCACCTTGCGGATCGCGGCCGCCGCCGCCAGCCCCTCGGCCTCGTCCTGCTCGTTGATCTCGATGAGGATGCGCAGCACCTGCCGCGCTTCCGGCAGCGCGACGAAGCGCTCGGCGTCGTCGGCCGACCAGAGCCCGGCCTCGACCCCGATGCCGCGCGACAGGGCGAGGCGGATCATCTCCGGCGCCTCGGGCTCGATCAGGTTCACCGAGACGTAGTCCGGCAGCACGCTCCAGTGCGCCACGGCATCGAGCCGCTCCGCGCCGGGGGCGATGCGTCCATGGGTCGACAGGCCGATCGGCGTTCCCGGGACGCGGGCGCGGACCTCGTCCAGCACCTGCGCGACCATATCGGGGGCGAGCGTCTCGGCGCCGTCCGCGCCGCGCACATGGATGTGGAGCTCGCTGGCGCCGGCGGCGAGCGCGGCCACTGCGTCGGCGGCAAGGTCGGCGGCGCTCAGCGGCGTGAGGCGGTGAAAATCCCGCGTGCGCGAGCCATTGAGGCAGGCCTGCAGCATTGGCATCTCCTTCGGCGGCGAATGTCAGCTCTTCAACCCGCCAGGAAGCCCTTTCGTTTCAGCCGATTTACGGCACGGTCGAGCGCCTGCAGAAATTCCGAGCGGTCGCGCGGCGAAAAGGGGCGGGGCCCGCGGGTGATCTCGCCCGCCTCGCGCAGGTCCTGCATCAGGTTGCGGGTGGCGAGCTGCATGCCGATGGAGGCGGTGGTGAAGGGCTTTCCGGTCGGCCCGATGGCTTCCGCGCCCTTGGCCACCACCCGCGCGGCGAGCGGCACGTCGGCCGTGACGACGAGATCGCCTTCCTCCACCCGCTCGGCGATCCAGTCATCGGCCACGTCGAGCCCGGAGGGAACGACGACGCGCTCCACCTCCACGTCGCGGGGAACGGCGATGTAGCTGTTGGCGACCAGGAACACCTTGATGCGATGCCGCGCGGCGACGCGGTAGGTCTCGTCCTTCACCGGGCAGGCGTCGGCGTCGATATAGATGAAGATCGGTTTCGCCACGTTTTCGCGCAGTTCCTCGGTCGGCAGGCGGAGATATCGGAAATCAGGAAATCGGAGGCCAAGAAAGAAGGGCTGCCCTTGCGAGCAGCCCTTCCCATGTCAGACCGCGGTCCGGCCCGGTGAGCGCCGATCAGGCGGCGCGAAATGTCGCTTCACGCGGCACGGACCTCACAAGAGGCAAGCGTCCAGGTCACGTTCACCGACGACCGCAGATCAAGACGATCAGACACTGGATCACCTCCTTTCAATTGTTGACGACCCTTGAAGCTTAACCCGATTCGCCGGGTCGTCACTTCCCCCCGGCCAGCGCGATGCGGATTTCCCCTTCACATCGCGTTACGGTGAGCAATCATCTTTGTGCATGCGCGAAAAGAGGGCAGGTGATGCGGCGAGCTTGGCAGCGAGGTGGATGGCTCGGTTGCGGGATGCTGGTGGCGCTGGTGGTTCTCGCCGGCCCGCTTCAGGCCCAGCAGAGCTCCGATACCCGGCCGCCCGAGGCGGCGAGCGCGCGCATCGCCGGCGCGAAATCGGCCACCGGGAAACACTGGATGGTGACCGCGGCCAACCCGCTCGCCGCCGAGGCGGGCGCGCAGGTGCTGCGCGAGGGCGGCAGCGCCATCGACGCGCTGGTGGCCACCCAGCTCGTGCTGGGGCTGGTCGAGCCGCAGTCCTCCGGCCTCGGGGGCGGGGCCTTCCTCGTCTACTGGGACGCGGAGCAGAGCCGCCTCACCACCTTCGACGGGCGCGAGACCGCCCCGCGCGCGGCGACGCCGACCCTGTTCCAGGACGCCGCCGGCGCGCCGCTCGCCTTCATGGACGCGGTGATCGGCGGGCGTTCGGTCGGCACCCCCGGCACGCCGCGCCTGCTCGAGACCGTGCATCGCCGCTATGGCCGGCTCGCCTGGTCGCGGCTGTTCCGCCCGGCGATCCGCCTGGCGCAGGAGGGCTTCGCCGTCTCGCCGCGGCTCGAGGAGCTGATCGCGGGCGACGTCGAGACGCTGAAGCGCGACGGCGCGGCGCGGGCCTATTTCCTCGACGCCGACGGTGCGCCGCTCAAGGCCGGCACGGTTCTGCGCAATCCGGCCTATGCCCGGACCCTGCAGGCGTTGAGCGAAGGCGGTGCGGATGCCTTCTATCGCGGCCCGCTGGCGGGCGAGATCGTGCGCAAGGTGCATGAGGCGGCCAATCCCGGCCTGCTCGCGACCGAGGATTTGCGCGACTACCGGGTGAAGGAGCGCACGCCGGTGTGTGGCAGCTATCGCGGGCTCGAGGTCTGCGGCATGGGGCCGCCGAGCTCGGGTGCGCTCACCATCGGCCAGATCCTCGGCATGCTGGACGCCTACGACCTCACGGCGCTCGGCCCGCAATCGCCGGAGGCGTGGCGTCTGATCGCCGACGCCTCGCGCCTCGCCTTCGCCGACCGCGAACGCTACATGGCCGACGAGGACTATGTGCCGATGCCAACCCGCGGCCTGCTGGCGCGCGACTATCTCGCTGCGCGCGCCCGCCTCCTCGCCGGCGACGACGCCCTGCCGGAGGTGGCGCCCGGCACGCCGACATGGGACCACGCCATGGCCGCGCCGGCCCGGGCCGACGGCAATGCGCCGGAGCTGCCCTGCACCACGCAGATCACCATCGTCGACGCCGAGGGCAATGTCGTCTCGATGACCTCCACCATCGAGGCGGGGTTCGGCTCGCGGCTGATGGTGGGCGGCTTCCTGCTCAACAATGAGCTGACCGACTTCTCCTTCCGCTCGCAGAAGGACGGCGTGCCGGTGGCGAACCGGGTCGAGCCCGGCAAGCGGCCGCGCTCCTCCATGTCGCCGACCATCGTGCTGAAGGACGGCAAGCCGCTGCTCGCGCTCGGCTCGCCCGGCGGCAGCCAGATCATCGGCTATGTGGCGAAGACGCTGATCGCCCGCTTCGACTGGGGCATGCCGATCGCCGAGGCGATCGCGGCGCCGAACGTGCTGGCGCGATTCAATGCGGTCGAGATCGAGGAGGGAAGTGGCGCGCAGGCGCTGGAGCCGGCCCTGCGCGGGCTCGGCTTCGAGGTGCGTGCGATGCCGATGACCTCGGGCGTGCAGGCGGTCGAGATCGGCCCGGACGGGCTGACCGGCGCGGCCGATCCGCGCCGCGAGGGGGTGGCGATCGGCGAGTGAGGCGGCTTGGCGCCTACAGCCGCCTCAGTGGCTGATCATCCACGGGCGGGCCGAGGGGAAACTCTTGGCGCCGTTCGGGCTGGTCGCGGTCTTCGACTTCTTGCTGCGGCTCTTCATGCCGGAGCAGCACGAGCAGCCGGAGCCGTGACGGGCGCGCTCCTGCTTCGCCTTGTAGCCGTCGACGCTCATCGGTTCGTGGCGGGCCTGCTCGTTGGTGGCGTGGGCAACGAGGCTCGCGCGCGAGACGGACGAGAAGTGGGGCGCGGTGAGCATGACCCGCGGCGCCATGGCGCCGCAGTCGGGGCAGGGTTGCGGGGCCTGATACTCGCTCATCGGGCGCAGCGTGGTGAAGTCGCCGCATTCGTCGCAAAGATATTCGTAGACGGGCATCGGCCGGTTCCTTGGGCGTTTCCTCGTTCCAGAAGGGAAGGCGGTGACGGGCACCGCCGACCGATGGCTTACGGCAGGGATGGCGAGCATGGTCTCGCCACGGCCCTGCCGGACAGGATGGGGCGATGCCGGGCACCGCCCCATTGCCGGACCCAAGCGGGGGTCACAGGTCCGGCGAGATCGGCATGTCGACCGAACCGTCGATGAACTTGGTCGGGCCGGCAGCCGAAGGCTTGATGTCGAAGTCGAAGATCTCGGTCGGCAGCCACAGCGTGGCGCAGGAGTTCGGGATGTCGACGACGCCCGAGAAATGCCCCTGCACCGGCGCGACGCCGAGGATCGAGTGCGCCTGCGCGGGCGAGTAGCCGAACTTGGTCAGGTACTCGATCGCGTTGAGGCAGGCCTGGCGGTAGGCGACGTTGGCGTCGAGATAGTGCTGCGTGCCGCTCTCGTCGACCGAGATGCCTTCGAAGATCAGGTAGTCCTTGTAGTTCGGCGTGATTGGCGACGGCTTGAAGATCGGGTTCTTGATCCCGTACATCGCCATGCCGTTCTTGATCAGGTCGACCTTGATGTGCAGCCACGCGCCGAACATCTCGATCGCGCCGCAGAAGGTGATCTCGCCGTCGCCCTGGGAGAAGTGCATGTCGCCCATGGAGAGGCCGGCGCCGTCGACATAGACGGGGAAGTAGATCTTCGAGCCGCGCGACAGGTCCTTGATGTCGCAATTGCCGCCATGCTCGCGCGGCGGCACGGTGCGCGCGCCTTCCGAGGCCACCTTGTCCCAGGCGTCGCCCTTGCCGAGCTTGCCCAGATGCGCGGTCTTGGGCGCGGGCGGGTTGGCGAGCGGGGGCACGCGGGTCGGGTTGGTGTCGATCAGCGCCTGCTCGCGCGCGTTCCAGGTGTCGAGCAGGCTCTGCGAGGGCAGGGTGCCGATCAGGCCGGGATGGATGAGGCCGGCGAAGCCGACGCCCGGCACATGCCGCGAGCGGGTGAACATGCCCTCATAGTGCCAGATCGACTTCTGGGCGAGCGGGAAGTGATCGGTGAGGAAGCCGCCGCCGTTCTTCTTCGAGAAGAAGCCGTTGAAGCCCCATTCGTGGCCCTTGAGCGTGCCCGCGTCGAGGATGTCGACGACGAGCAGGTCGCCCGGCGCCGCGCCTTTGATGCCGATCGGGCCGGACAGATAGTGCACGGTCGACAGGTCGACGTCGCGGATGTCGTCGGCGCTGTCATTGTTGGCGATGGCGCCGCCGGTCCAGTCGACGGTCTCGACGATGAAGTCGGCACCGGGCTCGACCCAGGTGGCGATCGGAATGTCCGGGTGCCAGCGATTGTGCAGATATTCGTTCTCCGTGGCCGGCTTGGACAGATCGACCGAGATCAAAGTTTCAGGCATGGCACACTCCGTTCCCCTTGGGCTGCATGCGAAATACTGGGTGGCGGCCGCGGGTCGGCCCGGCCGCCGGTACGTCAGACGGACAGGAAGCGGGCGACCGCGGCCTCGTCGACCTCGGAGCGCTCGTTCTCGTGGACGATCTCGCCGTTCTCGATGACGAGCACCCGGTCGGCGATGTCGAGGGCGAAGGAGAGCACCTGCTCGGAGACGATGATGGACAGGCCGCGCTCGTCGCGGATGCGCTTCAGCGTGCGGGCCATCTCGCGGATGATCGAGGGCTGGATGCCCTCGGTCGGCTCGTCGAGCAGCAGCACCTTGGGCGCGGTGGCGAGCGCGCGGGCGATGGCGAGCTGCTGCTGCTGGCCGCCGGAGAGGTTGCCCCCGCGCCGGCCCTTCATCTCCAGCAGCACCGGGAACAGCTCGTAGATGTCCGTCGGCACCTTGCTTTCGCCGCGCGGGATCAGCCCGGTCTCGATGTTCTCCTGCACCGTCATGGTGGAGAAGATCATGCGGCCCTGCGGCACGTAGGCGATGCCCTTGGCGACGCGCTCGTAGCTCTTCAGCCGGGTGATGTCGGTCTCGCCGACCGAGACCGCGCCGCTCTTGGTCGGCACGATGCCCATGAGCGATTTCATGAGCGTGGTCTTGCCCATGCCGTTGCGGCCCATGATGGCGATGATCTCGTTGGGCGCGACCTTGAAGTCGAGCCCGTGGAGAACCTCGCTCTCGCCGTAGGAGACGTGAAGTTTCTCGACGTTCAGCATGTTCCGCCCCTCAATGGCCGAGATAGACTTCGATGACCTTCGGGTCCGCCTGGACCTTGGCCATCGGGCCTTCCGACAGGATCTTGCCCTGGTGCAGGACCGTGACCTTGTGGGCGATGTCCTCGACGAACTTCATGTCGTGCTCGATCACGATCACCGAACGGTTCTTGATGATCGTGTGCAGGAGCTCGGCGGTCTTCTTGCGCTCCGACACGCTCATGCCGGCGACCGGCTCGTCCAGCATCAGCAGCTCGGGGTCCTGGATCAGCAGCATGCCGATCTCGAGCCACTGCTTCTGGCCGTGGGAGAGATACTCGGCGCGCTGGTCGAGCTGGTCGGCGAGGAAGATCATCTCGGCGATCTCCTGCACCCGCTCCTTCACCGGCGCGTCGCGGCGGAAGGTGAGGGCGCCCACCACGGAGCGGCCCTTGGGATAGGAGATCTCGAGGTTCTCGAAGACGGTGAGGTCCTCGTAGATCGACGGGTTCTGGAACTTGCGCCCGACCCCGGCGCGCACGATCTCGTGCTCCTTCATCCGGGTCAGCTCCTGGTCCTTGAACTTGATGGACCCGGTGGTCGCCTTGGTGCGGCCGCAGATGAGGTCGAGCACCGTCGTCTTGCCGGCCCCGTTGGGGCCGATGATGACGCGGATCTCGTTCTCGTCGACGTAGAAGGAGAGGTCGTTGACCGCCTTGAACCCGTCGAACGAGACGGTGAGCCCTTCAACCGCGAGGACGAAGTCCTTGTTCATGGTGTCGGTGATGACAGGAGTGTTCATGGGACCTGCTCCTTACTCGGCGGCGGCCGGGGCGTGGCCGGAGCTCGGCGGCGCGGGCGGGGTCGCGTCGCTGCGCTTGGCCGCGCCGCCGAACAGGGGCCCGAGACGGGGGGCGACATAGGTCTGGTAAAGACCGGCGATGCCGTTCGGGAAGGTGAGCACCACGGCGATGAACAGGCCGCCGAGGCCGAACAGCCAGAGCTCGGGGAAGCTCTCCGAGAACGAGGTCTTGGCCCAGTTCACCAGCAGCGTGCCGTAGATGGCGCCGAGGATCGACAGGCGCCCGCCGACCGCGGTGTAGATGACCATCTCGATCGAGGGCACGATGCCGACGAAGGACGGCGACATGAAGCCGACCTGCAGGGTGAACATCGCCCCGCCGATGGCCGACAGCGAGGCCGCCAGGCAGAACACGAACACCTTGAAGTTCGAGACGTCGTAGCCGGAGAAGCGGACGCGGTCCTCCTTGTCGCGCATGGCGACGAGGATGCGCCCGAGCTTGGACGACTTCACGAAATAGGCGAGCAGGATGGAGGCCAGCAGCAGGCCGACGCAGACGAAGTAGAGGATCGTCTTGGCGCTGTCGGTGCGGATGTCCCAGCCGTTCAGCGTGCGCAGGTCGGTGATGCCGTTGATGCCGCCCGTATAGCCCTGCTGGCCGACGATCAGGATGGTGAGGATCGCCGCCAGCGCCTGGGTGATGATGGCGAAGTACACGCCGCCCACGCGCCGCTTGAACATGGCGAAGCCGACGACGAAGGCGAAGATCGCCGGCACCACGAGCACCGCGATGATGGTGAAGCCGAGATGGTGGAACGGCTCCCAGAACCAGGGAAGCTGCGTGATCTGGTTCCAGTCCATGAAGTCGGGAATGCCCGGCGTGGTCTGGATCTTGGTGTTCTCCACGCTGGAGGCTTCCAGCTTGAGGAACATGGCCATGCAGTAGCCGCCGAGGCCGAAGAACACGCCCTGGCCGAGCGAGAGAATGCCCGCATAGCCCCAGCACAGCACCAGGCCGAGCGCGACGAAGGCGTAGGTGAGGTACTTGCCGACGAACTGGAGGCGGAAATTGTCCAGCGTCAGCGGCAGGACCACGAGGAGGAGGATGGCGAGGATCGCGATCCCGATCATGTCCTGCGGGCGCAGGAAGAAGGTGCGGCCGGTCTTTGTCATGTGCGCCTCCTCAGCGACGGACCTTGATGACGAACAGGCCCTGGGGCCGCAGCATCAGGATGATGACCACGCTGAGCAGCGTGAGGACCTTGGCCGTCGAGCCGGACAGGAAGAACTCCATCGTCGACTGGGCCTGGGAGATGGTGAAGGCGGAGGCGATGGTGCCGAGCAGGCTCTGCGCGCCGCCGAAGACGACGACCAGGAAGGTGTCGACGATGTAGAGCTGGCCGGAGGTCGGCCCGGTCGAGCCGATCATGGTGAAGGCCGAGCCGGCAACGCCGGCGATGCCGCAGCCGAGGCCGAAGGTGTAGCGGTCCACCTTCTCGGTGTTGATGCCGACGGCGCCCGCCATGACGCGGTTCTGCACCACTGCGCGCACCTGCTTGCCCCAGTTCGACTTGTACATGAGCACGGCGACCGCGACGGTGATGGCGATGGTGAGGCCCATCACGAACAGGCCGTTGATCTGCACCTCGACCATGTCGGTGACGGGCAGCGAGCCCATCATCCATTCCGGCAGCTCGACGCCGACCTCGCGCGGGCCGAACACCGAGCGGTAGACCTGCTGAAGGATCAGGCTGAGGCCCCAGGTGGCGAGCAGCGTGTCGAGCGGGCGTTTGTAGAGCCGCCGGATCATCGCCCATTCGATGAACATGCCGAGGGCGCCGGAGGCGAAGAACGCCAATATCATGGCGACGAAGAAGTAGATGTTGAACAGAGACGGGATGAAATTGAGGAAGAACTGCGATGTGAAATAGGTCACATAGGCGCCGAGGATCATGAACTCGCCATGCGCCATGTTGATGACGCCCATCTGGCCGAAGATGATGGCCAGGCCGAGCGCCATGAGCACGAAAACCGAAAACAGGATGAGGCCGGCGAAGCCCTGCATCACGAAAATCGAGCCGAGTTCGGCCAGCGAATAGTCTGAGAACATCACGAATCCCCCGGCGTGCGCCCTGCGGCGCGGTCTCCGTTCAATGGAAAAGGCCCCGGAGAGGGCGCGAACGCCCTCTCCGGGTGGCGCTCAAGCGCTCACTGGTAGCCCTCGGGGAACGGGTTGGGCTCGATGAGGTCCGGGGTCTCGAAGACCACCTTGAACTGGCCGTCGACCTGCGCCTGGCCGACCCGGGTCTTCGACCACAGGTGATGGTTCTTGTGGATCTTCACATAGCCTTCCGGCGCCTTGGTGAACTCGATGCCGGGCGAGGCCTCGGCGATCTTGTCGATGTCGAAGCTGCCGGCCTTCTCGACCGTCATCTTCCACAGCCAGGGACCGAGATAGGCGGCCTGGGTCACGTCGCCGATCACGGTCTTCTCGCCCCACATCTTCTTGAACGCGGCGACGAATTCCTTGTTGTTCGGGTTGTCGAGCGACTGGAAGTACTTCATGCAGCTGTAGGCGCCAGCGATGTTCTCGCCGCCGATGCCGTCGATCTCGTCCTCGGTCACCGAGATGGTGAGCAGGGTCTGCTTCGACAGGTCGATGCCCGCGGCCTTGAGCTGCTTGTAGAAGGCGACGTTCGAGCCGCCGACGACCGCGGCGTAGATCACGTCCGGCTTCTTCAGCTTGATCTTGTTGATCACCGAGTTGAACTGGGTGTGGCCGAGCGGGAAGTACTCCTCGCCGACGACCTTCGAGTCCTTCAGGTGGCCCTCGATGTGCTTGCGCGCGATCTTCATCGAGGTGCGCGGCCAGATGTAGTCGGAGCCGATCAGGTAGAAAGTCTTGCCGCCCTTGGTCTCCTGCACCCAGTCGAGGCCGGCGAGGATCTGTTGGGTGGCCTCCTGGCCGGTGTAGATGACGTTCTTGGACTGCTCGAGGCCTTCATAGAAGGTCGGGTAGTAGAGCATGCCGTTATACTGCTCGACGACCGGCAGCACCGCCTTGCGCGAGGCCGAGGTCCAGCAGCCGAAGATCGCCGCGACCTTGTCCTGCACCAGCAGCTTCTTGGCCTTCTCGGCGAAGGTCGGCCAGTCGGACGCGCCGTCCTCCTGGATGTACTTGATCTTGCGGCCGAGCACGCCGCCCGCGGCGTTGATCTGGTCGATGGCGAGCTTCTCGGCCTGCACCGAGCCGGTCTCCGAGATCGCCATGGTACCGGTGACGGAATGCAGGATGCCGACCGTCACTTCGTCGTCGGTGACCGCAAGTCCCGTCGTGTTGACGTCGGCCGTCGCCGGCGCCTGGGCGTGGGCCGGCGTAGTCAAGAGGCCGGTCTGGGCAAGAAGAGGTACGGCGGGAAGCGCCGCCATGCCCATCAGAAGCTTTCGGCGGGTGGCCGAAAACCTGCTGGAATTATCATTGTTCGAAGACATACGATCCCCTCCACGGGTTTGACGTGGCCTCAACAAGCTTCTCGATGTGCTTGCATTGTGAGGATCGTGGGGGCCGATGCCGCGCCGCAGCAATACGTCGATTGACGTATAGGTGATCCGGTGCCGCCGGGACACACTGGGCTATAGGTTGGGGATACAGGTGCCCGCCGTGCGCTTCCAGTTTTCGCGCGCGCGTGTGACGGGTATTCTTGCCAATAGTGAAATCGACGCCAGTTGTTCGTGTGTTTATTGCATTCAGTTTCTCTCCTAAACACCGAGGTGCGGCAAAAAGTCTTGACGCCGATGGCGTGCGAAATCTTTTTGTCTCTGTCGACTTGGGTGGAACGAAATATGCTAGGGAAGCGGTGCCGGTCGGCGTGACCGGCGGGTTTCGGGCAGTGCAGCAACGAAAAGAGTGCCGGGGAGGATAAGCGCAAGCGGATGTCGAGCGTCGAAACGGCGAGGCGAAACCCTATGGCGGCGGAACAGAAGATCGTTCGTGTTCGACGCCAGTACAATCAATGGGTCGTCAACGAGACGCTGGAGGACTACGCGCTGCGTTTCACGGCGAAGGGCGCCCGCCGCTGGTCGGCGCTGCGCGTCGCCAACACCGCGCTCGGGGCAGTCTCGTTCCTCGCGCTGGAGGCGATCGGCGGCTCGATCACGCTGGCCTACGGCTTCCCCAACGCGGTCGCGGCGATCCTGGTCGTCAGCATCATCATCTTCGCCACCGGGCTTCCGATCAGCTACTACGCCGCCAAGTTCGGGGTCGACATCGACCTGCTCACGCGCGGCGCCGGCTTCGGCTATATCGGCTCGACCGTCACCTCGCTGATCTACGCCTCCTTCACCTACCTGTTCTTCGCCATCGAGGCGGCGATCATGGCGCTGGCGCTGGAGCTGTGCTTCGGCGTGCCGCTGATGGTCGGCTATTTCATCAGCGCGCTGGTGGTGATCCCGCTGGTGACGCACGGCATCACCTTCATCAGCCGGTTCCAGCTCTGGACCCAGCCCTTCTGGCTGCTGCTGAACCTCATACCCTTCGTCTTCATCTTCTTCGTCCACGGCCACGCCATCGCCGGCTGGACCTCCTATACCGGCCGGCTCGGCGCGCTGGACGGCTCGTTCGACCCGCTGCTGTTCGGCGCCGCCTCGACCGTGGTGTTCGCCCTCGTGGCGCAGATCGGCGAGCAGGTGGACTTCCTGCGCTTCCTGCCGCGCCGCGTGCCGGGCGGCAGCGCGGCGGTGCGCAACACGGTGTGGTGGCTCTCGCTGCTCTCGGCCGGGCCGGGCTGGATCATCCCCGGCATGATCAAGATGCTGGCGGGCTCGTTCCTGGCCTATTTCGCGCTGACCCAGGGCGTGCCCTTCGTCCACGCCGCCGAGCCGACGCAGATGTACCTGTCGGCCTTCAAGATCATGCTGAGCCCGGAAATGGCTCTGGCCTTCACCGGCTTCTTCGTCATCCTCGCCCAGCTCAAGATCAACGTGACGAACTCCTATGCGGGCTCGATCGCCTGGTCGAACTTCTTCTCGCGGCTCACCCACAGCCATCCCGGGCGGGTGGTCTGGCTGGTGTTCAACGTCACCATCGCGCTGATGCTGATGGCGCTCGGCATCTACAAGGTGCTGGAGCAGATCCTCGGCCTCTACGCCATCGTCGCGGTCTCGTGGGTCGCAGCGCTGGTGGCCGATCTGGTGGTGAACAAGCCGATGGGCTGGAGCCCGCCGGGCATCGAGTTCAAGCGGGCGCATCTCTACGACATCAACCCGGTGGGCGTCGGCGCGGTGCTGATCGGCACGCTGGTGGCGATCGCCGCCTTCGCCGGGTTCTTCGGCCCGACGCTGCAGGTATTCGCGCCCTTCGTGGCGCTGGTGGTGTCCTTCGCCGCCGCCGCCGGCATCGCCTTCGCGACCAGGGGGCGCTACTACATCGCCCGCCGCACCACCAAGAACTGGGAACATCGCCACACGCTCAAGTGCTGCATCTGCGAGCACAAGTTCGAGCCGGAGGACATGGCGCACTGCCCGGTCTATGCCGGCCCGATCTGCTCGCTGTGCTGCTCGCTCGACGCGCGCTGCCACGACCGCTGCAAGGAGGATGCGCGCTTCCCGGACCAGATCCTCGGCGCGCTGCGCGCGACCTTGCCAAGCTGGATGGTGGCGCAGATCAATTCGCGCATCGGCCACTATATCGGCGTGCTGTCGCTGCTGGCGCTGGTGATCGGCGCCATCCTCGGCATCATCTATTTCCAGGCCACGCTCGGGCCGCCGATGCGGCGCGAGGCGATCGGCAGCGTGCTCTTCACGCTCTACTTCATCCTGCTCATCATCGCCGGCGTCGCGGCCTGGCTGTTCGTGCTGGCGCAGGAGAGCCGGCGCGTCGCGCAGGAGGAGAGCAACCGCCAGACCGCGCTGCTGATGCGCGAGATCGAGGCGCACAAGCGCACCGACGCCAAGCTGCAGAAGGCGAAGGAAGTGGCCGAGGCCGCCAACCTCGCCAAGAGCCGCTACGTCGTCGGCATCAGCCACGAGCTGCGCACCCCGCTCAACGCCATTCTCGGCTACGCGCAGCTCCTCGAGCGCGACACCTCGATCCCCCCGCACCGGCGCGACGCGATCCGCGTGGTGCGGCGCTCGGCCGAGCACCTGTCCGGCCTGATCGACGGCCTGCTCGACATCTCGAAGATCGAGGCCGGCCGGCTCCACCTCACCCGCGACGAGGTGCGGATCGCCGAATTCCTCGACCAGCTCGTCGACATGTTCCGCCTGCAGGCGACCGCCAAGGGCATCGACTTCGTCTATGTGCGGCCCGAGCGGCTTCCCGCTGTCGTCTACACCGACGAGAAGCGGCTGCGGCAGATCCTCATCAACCTGCTCTCCAATGCCATCAAGTTCACCGCCCAGGGGCGGGTGGCGCTGCGCGTCGCCTATCGCAACCAGGTCGCCGAGTTCGAGGTCGAGGATACCGGCATCGGCATTCCCGCCGCCGACCACACGCGCATCTTCGAGCCGTTCGAGCGCGGCGAGCGGGCGGGCACCTACTCGACCAGCGGCATCGGCCTCGGGCTGACCATCACAAAGCTGCTCACCGAGATCATGGGCGGTGAGATTTCCCTCACCTCGAAGCCGGGCAAGGGCAGCACCTTCCGCGTCAAGATGATGCTGTCGGAGGTCGCCAACCCGACCCGCCCGGGTCCGATCCAGCACCGGCGCGTCGCGGGCTATACCGGGCCGCGTCGCACCGTGCTGGTGGCGGACGACGATTCGGCCCATCGCGACCTGATGCACGAATTGCTGGTGCCGCTCGGCTTCACCGTGCTGTCGGCGGCGGACGGCGTCGCCGCGCTCGACATGGTGCGCCAGTGGGACCCCGACCTGCTGCTGCTCGACCTCGCCATGCCCGGGCTGAATGGCTGGGAGGTGGTGCGGCAGGTGCGCGACGAGGGCTTCACCCGGCTGCGCATCATCATCATCTCCGCCAATGTCGGCGAGATCCACGGCAACGGGCTCGAGGCCAGCCAGCACGACGACCACATGGTCAAGCCGGTGCAGCTGCGCGGCCTGCTGGAGAAGATGGAAAAGCTGCTCGACCTCGAATGGATCGGCGAGGGCGAGGCGGCGGCGCGGGCGGTCGAGCTGCGCGCCGCCGGCGTGCTGCAGGCGCCGGGCGGGCTGCATCTCGAGGACCTGATGAAGCTCGGCGAGATCGGCTATGTGCGCGGCATCCAGGCCAAGCTCAAGGAGATCGAGAGCGCCTCGCCCGAGAACGAGGCCTTCGTCTCGCACATGCGCGATCTGATGGAAACCTTCGACCTGAAGCAATACATGGCTGTTCTGGAGGCGTTGCGCAGCAATGATGCATAGCGTGGAGCGCCGCGACATCATCCTGGTGGTGGATGATTCCCCCGAAACCCTGAGCCTGCTCACCGACGCGCTGGAGGCGGCCGGGGCGACCGTGCTGGTCGCCGTGGAGGGCGCCAACGCGCTGGCGCTGGTCGAGCGCATCACGCCCGACGTGATCCTGCTCGACGCGGTGATGCCGGGCATGGACGGATTCGAGACCTGCCGCCGGCTCAAGCGCAACAAGTCGGTCGCCCATGTGCCGGTCATCTTCATGACCGGCCTGTCGGAGACCGAGCAGATCGTGAAGGGGCTGGAGGCGGGCGGGGTCGACTACGTGACCAAGCCGATCTCGCCGGACGAGCTGATCGCGCGCATCCGCGTGCACCTCGCCAATGCCCGCCAGACCCACAGCGCCCGCGCGGCGCTGGACGCCGCCGGCCGGTTCCTGCTCTCCGCCACCCGCGACGGGCGGGTGCTGTGGAGCACGCCGCAGGCGACCACGCTGCTGACGGCGATCACGGCATCGGTGCCTGGCGACAGCCTGATGCTGCCCGAACCCGTGCGCCGCTGGCTGGCCGAGCGCCGCAGCGAGGCGAGCGGCGTGGAGCCGAGCGCGCTCGACCTGCCGGTGGACGGCTCGCCGCGCCGCCTGCGCATCTCCTATGTCGGGCAGATCGGGCCGGAGGAACTGCTGCTGCGCATCGTCGAGGACGACGGGCTGGCGCCCGAGCAGGTCCTACGCGCACGGCTCAACCTCACCATCCGCGAGGCCGAGGTGCTGATGTGGCTGGCCCGGGGCAAGGCGAACCGCGACATCGGCGAGATCCTCGGGCTTTCGCCGCGTACGGTTAACAAACACTTGGAGCAGATCTACTCCAAGATCGGTGTCGAGAACCGGGCTGCCGCAACGGCACTCGCGGTAACCGCCCTGACGCCGAAATAGTCAGCCTTCCGAAGCTGTTGGCTGCCCTAAGGTCACTCAGTACTCGAGGGGCCCGGACGGAGCGGAAGCCCGCCGCCGGAGCGGATCGTGCGCATGCAAACATGCGGCACAATGACGCGAAATGGCCATAAATTTTGAAATTTTGATTAAATCAGTACGAAATTGGAAACGGATTTGTTGCGTCGTAGGTAACGTGGTGTAAATTCACGGACTTATCCGGTTCTTTCCCGGGGAGGATGGAATGAGACGTGGAGTTGCCGTGGCCGCAAGTGCCGCTCTCATGGCGCTCGGCGCCGTGGGCAGCCCGGCGCTGGCGCAGCAGAACGCCGCCGGACAGGCCCTGCAGAGGGCGGTCGAGCGGACCTGCATCATCGAGATCCGCTCGTCGGCCGACGCCCAGCGGATCGAGCTGCAGAACCTCTGCTACAACCCGCGCGCGGTCCGGATCAGCTGGGGCGACGGTCGCATGTACGACTACTGCCTGAACAGCAGCGGCGACGTGCGCTACGTGGTGAAGCTCTCGCCCAACTACCAGTTGACCCGCGAGCAGGACATCCTGCTCTGCCAGTAGGCGCCCGGCGCGCCCCGACGATCGACCCCGTACCGCCCCCGGCGGCGCGGGAAGCTGACTCCGACGCCCGATAATCCCCGCACATCCGCCACGCGGATCGCCTTGGCGTGCGAAGACGTGAACGCGCCCGGCCTCGGCGTCCCGCAGAGGCGCGCTTCGCTCGCGGCGCATAGGCCGAACGCACTCCTTCACCGGCCACGCCGACGCATTCTCCGGTAAGTTGCCGGCCCACCATGTCCGGCTCCGTGCGATCCGGCTGCGCCGCGCCGTCCTTGCCGGCGACCCGTCACGAGCCAGCCGAGCAGCGGCAGCCAACAAAACCAGACGATAATTACCGATGACCCGGCCCCTGCTACCGAGCGCTCACCGCATGGATCGGGGAGGGCGCGTCGGACTGCCGGCGCCCGGTCTCCCGCGCCACCCGCGGATGCGCACGCCGGGGCTCCCGTCCGGCGACCTGCCGCCCGCCGCTTCGATCGGGAAGAGTGCTTCGTGGCATCTGACGTCCGCGCTCCCGCCCCGTTAGCGGATGCACGCGCCGGGGCCTTAACCCCGATGACTCGGCCCCCGCGACCGAGCGCCCGCCGCGCGGATCGGGGAGGGGGCTTCGAGCCCCCGACGCCCGCCTCCCGCGTCGCTAACGGATGCGCACGCCGGGGCCGTGCTCGTCGGCCGGCAGCAATATGATTCCGGCATCCTGCAGCGTGCGGATCAGCAGCGATTCGGTGCCGCGATGCAGCGCGTGGCGGTGCCGCTCGAAATCGCGCACGGTGCTGCGCGAGACGCCCGCGCGCGCGGCCAGGCTCTCTTGCGTCCAATCCAGGAGGCCGCGTGCGGCGCGGCACTGCTCGGGCGACAATTGCATCGCTCATGCCTTGCCTAGTGACATGCAAATCAACCATTATGGGCGAGATCACGCAAGTTCTCAGGGTACCAGCGCGGGAGGATCGCCCGACCCATGCAGCCCGGCCCACTTCTCCTCGTCATGCTGCTCCTGCCATTCGCGGGCAGCCTCGTGGCGGGGTTTCTTCCGACCAATGCGCGCAACACCGCCGCGACGCTGGCCGGAAGCATCGGGGTCGTCGGCAGCCTCATGCTGGTCTGGCTGTATCTCGACGTCGCCGACGAGGAGCCGGTGCGCTTCGCGCTGGACTGGCTGCCGACGCTGGGGCTGGACTTCACGCTGCGGCTCGACGGCCTGTCCTGGCTGTTCGCGACGCTGATCTCCGGCATCGGCGCGCTGGTCGCGCTCTATGCGCGCTACTACATGTCGCCGGAAGACCCGGTGCCGCGCTTCTTCTCGTTCCTGCTCGCCTTCCAGGGCTCCATGCTCGGCGTGGTGATCTCGGGCAACCTGGTGCAGCTCGTCTTCTTCTGGGAGCTCACCAGCCTCTTCTCCTTCCTGCTGATCGGCTACTGGCACCATTCCGCCCCGGCGCGCGAGGGCGCGCGCATGGCGCTCATCATCACCGCGAGCGGCGGGCTGTGCCTGTTCGTCGGCGTGATGCTGATCGGGCGCATCGTCGGCAGCTACGACGTCGACGAGGTGCTCAATTCCGGCAACCTGATCCGCAACAGCGACCTCTACATGCCGGCGCTGGCGTTGATCCTGCTCGGCGCCTTCACCAAGAGCGCGCAGTTCCCGTTCCATTTCTGGCTGCCGCACGCTATGTCGGCGCCGACGCCGGTGTCGTCCTATCTGCACTCCGCCACCATGGTGAAGGCCGGCATCTTCCTGATGATCCGGCTCTGGCCGGTGATGGCGGGCACCGACGAGTGGTTCTACGTCGTCGTGCCGGTGGGGCTGACGACGCTGCTGCTCGGCGCCTTCGCGGCGATCTTCCAGCAGGACCTGAAGGGGCTGCTCGCCTATTCCACCATCAGCCATCTGGGGCTGATCACGCTGCTGCTCGGCCTCGGCAGCCCGCTGGCGGCGGTCGCCGCGATCTTCCACACGCTGAACCACGCCATCTTCAAGGCGTCGCTGTTCATGGCCGCCGGCATCATCGACCACGAGACCGGCACGCGCGACATGCGCCGCCTCAGCGGCCTCGCCCGCTACATGCCCTTCACCGCGACGCTGGCCATGGTGGCCGCCGCCTCCATGGCCGGCGTGCCGCTGCTCAACGGCTTCATCTCCAAGGAGATGTTCTTCGCCGAGGCGGTGGCCAACCACACCGGCTCGCTGCTCGACGACAGCCTTCCCTACTGGGCGACGCTGGCCGGCGTGTTCAGCGTCACCTATTCGATGCGCTTCATCCTCGGCGTGTTCTTCGGCCCGCCGCCGATCGACCTGCCGCGGCGCCCGCACGAGCCCGAGCGCTGGATGCGGTTCCCGATCGAGCTGCTGGTGCTGCTGTGCCTGACCATCGGCATCGTGCCCGGCTTCACGGTGGGCCCGCTGCTGGCGACCGCGATCCGCTCTGTCATCGGCACCGGCCTGCCGGCCTACAGCCTCGCGCTGTGGCATGGCTTCACGCTGCCGCTGCTGATGAGCTTCATCGCCCTCATCGGCGGCATCGTGCTGTACTACGCGCTGCGCCGCTATCTGATGAGCGGCATCGAGGGCCCGCCGCTGATCCGCGAGCTGAAGGGCCAGCGCATCTTCGACAAGGTGCTCGTCACCATCTCCTGGCAATGGGCGCGCGCGGCCGAGGCTGTGCTGGGCACGCGGCGCCTGCAGCCGCAGATGCGGCTCGTGCTGGCGCTCGCCGTCATCGCGGCGGTGGTGCCGCTGGTCGGGCATGTGGTCGGGACCGGCATGCTCCCCGGCGCGCCGATGGAGCCTGCCTTCGTGGTGGTGTGGGCGATCGGCATCGCCTGCGCCATCGGCGCTGCCTATCAGGCCAAGTACCACCGCTTCGCGGCGCTGGTGCTCGTCGGCGGGGCGGGGCTGGTGACCTGCGTCACCTTCATCTGGCTCTCCGCGCCGGACCTCGCGCTGACCCAGCTCCTGGTCGAGATCGTCACCACCGTGCTGCTGCTGCTGGGACTGCGCTGGCTGCCCAAACGGATCGAGGACGTTTACGGCACCCGCCCGCCGCTCAGCGTGCTGGTGCGCCGCTACATCGATTTCACCATCGCCTGCGGGCTCGGTGCGGTCATGGCGTTCCTCTCCTACAGCCTGATGACGCGCCCGCACGCCTCCGCCGTATCGCGCTTCTTCGTCGAGAACGCCTATAGCGAGGGTGGCGGCACCAACATCGTCAACGTGATCCTGGTCGACTTCCGCGGCTTCGACACGATGGGCGAGATCGTGGTCCTGTGCCTTGCCGCGCTCACCGTGTTCGGGCTGCTGCGCCGCTTCCGGCCGGCGCCGGAGAGCATCGAAAGCCCCGAGCAGCAGCGCATCCAGGACGCCTTCGACGATGCGGAACCCACGCGCGCGCCGGGCGACACACTGACCGACTATCTGATGATCCCGCGCCTCATCATGAACTGGCTGTTCCCGGTGATCGGCGTGGCGGCGGTGTACCTGTTCATGCGCGGCCACGACCTGCCGGGCGGTGGCTTCGCGGCCGGCATCACGCTCTCCATCGCCTTCGTGGTGCAATACATGGCCAACGGCACCCGCTGGGTGGAGGACCATCTGCGCGTGCTGCCGCTGCGCTGGATGGGGCTCGGCCTGCTGACCGCGGTGGCGACCGGGCTCGGCTCCTGGTTCTTCGGCTATCCCTTCCTCACCTCGTATTTCCAGTATGCGGTGCTGCCGGTGGTGGGGAAGATTCCGGTGGCGAGCGCGCTGCTGTTCGACCTCGGCGTGTTCGCGCTGGTGGTGGGCGCGACGGTGCTGATCCTCATCGCCCTGGCCCACCAGTCGCTGCGCTCGTCGCGCTCGTCGCAGAGCTCGGAGGCCGAGCGATGGAGATGATGCTCGCCATCGGCATCGGCGTGTTCGCCGCCTCCGGCGTGTGGCTGCTGCTGCGCCCGCGCACCTATCAGGTCATCATCGGCCTGGCGCTGCTGTCCTATGCGGTGAACATGTTCATCTTCAGCATGGGCCGCATCAAGATGGATGCGCCCCCGGTGCTGACCCCTGGCACGGCCGCCGACCCGGCGGTGCTGGCCGACCCGGTGCCGCAGGCGCTGGTGCTGACGGCGATCGTCATCGGCTTCGCCATGACCGCGCTGTTCCTGGTGGTGCTGCTCGCCGCGCGCGGGCGCACCGGCACCGACCATGTCGACGGGCGGGAGGCGGAATGATGGGCGACGTCATGCGCCATCTGGTCATCGCCCCGGTCCTGCTGCCGCTGGCGGTCGGCGCCTTCCTGCTGATGTTCGACGACCGCCGCCGGACCATGAAGATGACGCTCAGCCTCGGCACGGTGGGTGCGCTGCTGGTCATCGCGGTGGCGCTGGTGGTCTATGTCGACACGCCCTCGGGCGACCGCTGGTCCTCGCTCATCGTCTATCCGCTCGGCAACTGGCGCCCGCCCTTCGGCATCGTGCTGGTGGCGGACCGGCTGTCGGCGCTGATGGTGCTGGTGACCGCCGTGCTCGGCGCGGCGACGCTGCTCTTCGCCATGGCGCGCTGGCATCGGGCGGGGCCGCGCTTCTACACGCTGTTCCTGCTCTTGCTGACGGGGCTGAACGGCGCCTTCCTTACCGGCGACGTGTTCAACCTGTTCGTGTTCTTCGAGATCCTGCTGGCCGCGTCCTACGGGCTGGTGCTGCACGGCTCGGGCACGGCGCGGGTGAAGGCCGGGCTGCACTACATCCCGATCAACCTCGTCGCCTCCTCGCTCTTCCTCATTGGCGTCAGCCTGATCTACGGCGTCACCGGCACGCTCAACATGGCGGATCTGGCGCGGTTGGTGCCGGACCTGCCGGACGATTCGCGCGTGCTGTTCGAGGCCGGCGCGGCGGTGCTGGGCGTCGCCTTCCTGGTGAAGGCCGGCATGTGGCCGCTCAGCTTCTGGCTGCCGACCACCTATGCCGCCTCCTGCGCGCCGGTCGCGGCGATGTTCGCGATCATGACCAAGGTCGGGATCTACGTGATCCTGCGCCTGTTCCTGCTGTGCTTCGGCGACGGGGCCGGTGCCTCGGCCGATTTCGGCGCCGAGTGGCTCTATTATGGCGGCATGGCCACCATCGCCTTCGGCGGCATCGGCGTGCTCGCCTCGCAATCGATGCCGCGGCTCGGCGGCTACAGCGTGCTGGTCTCCTCCGGCACGCTTCTGGCGGCGATCGGCACCACCAACAGCGCGGTGATCTCGGGCGCGCTGTTCTATCTCGTCAGCTCGACCTTCACCATCGGCGCCTATTTCCTGCTGGTGGAGCTGATCGAGCGCGGCCGGCAGGCCGGCGCCGACGTGCTGGCGGTGACGATGGAGGTGTTCGGCGATCCGGAGGAGGACATCGAGGACGAGGAGGACGAGGTCGGCGTCGCCATTCCCGCCGCCATCGCCGTGCTGGGCGGCGGCTTCCTCGCCTGCACGGCGCTGCTCGCCGGCATGCCGCCGCTCTCCGGCTTCATCGCCAAGTTCGCCATGCTCTCGGCGCTGATCAACGAGGCCGGCGACATCCCGCCCTCGCACTGGGCGCTGGTGATCCTGCTGGTCCTCTCCGGCCTCGCCACGCTGATCGCCATGACCCGCACCGGCATCCGCACGCTGTGGGGACCGGACGAGATCGCCATTCCCCGCGTGCGGGCGATCGAGGCGATGCCGGTCGCGGTGCTGCTGTTCCTGTGCGCGGCGATGACGGTGATGGGCGGTCCGGCCATGCGCTACATGGAGGCGACGGCGCAACTGCTCTACTGGCCGCAAATCTATGCGCAGGACGTGCTGGGCTCGCTGCCGCCGCGCCCGCCGACGGATGGGGGCCACGAATGAGCGCGCTGCGCCGGGTCGTTCCCTATCCGCTGCTGTTCCTGGCACTGCTCGCCATGTGGCTGCTGCTGCAGCAGAGCGTGGCGCCGGGCACGCTGATCTTCGGCGCGCTGGTGGCGCTCGGCGGCTGCTGGGCGATGGTGGCGCTGAGCCCGCAGCCGGCGCGGATCCGCCGGATCGGCGCGGCGGTGCGGCTTGCGGGCCGGGTGTTCGTCGACGTGTTCCGCTCGAACCTCGCGGTCGGCACCATCGTCCTCGGCGGTGAGCACCGGCGCACCCATTCCGGCTTCATGACGCTGCGGCTGGAACTGACCAACCGCTACGGCCTCGCGGTGCTGGCCATCGTGATGACCTGCACGCCCGGCACGCTCTGGGTGCATTACGACCCGATGCGGCGCACGCTGCTGCTGCACGTGCTGGACCTCGTCGACGAGAGCGAATGGGTGCGCCTGATCAAGCTGCGCTACGAGACGCTTCTGCTGGAGATCTTCGAATGAGCGCGATGATCCTCGCCTGGTCGCTGACCATCGCGCAGATCCTTCTCGGCCTCGCCATGGCGTGCGCGGCCGTGCGCTTCACCATCGGGCCGCGCGCGCAGGACCGCATCCTCGGCATGGACACCTTCTACATCAACGCCATGCTGCTGTTCCTGACCATCGGCATCGGCAGCGGGCGCACGCTCTATTTCGAGGCGGCGCTGGTCATCGGCCTGCTCGGCTTCGTCGCCACCGTGGCGCTCGCCAAGTTCCTCATGCGCGGGGAGGTGATCGAATGAGCGGAGCGCCCGAACTGCCGCTATGGGCGGCGCTGCTGGTCTCGTTCCTGGTGCTCGCAGGCGCGGTCATCACGCTGATCGGCGCGGTCGGCCTGCTCAGGCTGCCCGATTTCTATTCCCGCACCCATGCGCCTTCGCTCGGCGCGACGCTCGGGGTCGGCTGCATCCTCGTCGGCTCGATGATCACCTTCAGCGTGCTGCAGAGCCGCTTCCTCGTGCACGAGCTGCTGATCGCCACCTTCGTGACCATCACCACGCCGGTGACGCTGATGCTGCTCGCCCGCGCCGCGCTCTACCGCGACCGGGTGGAGCGCACCGGCTCGGCGCCGGAAACCGACCCCGAGCCGACCGAGCTGCGCTGAGCGCGTTCAGCGCTTGGGATCGTCCGGCTCCTGCGGTGTGCCGTCGTTCGAACCGTCCACCGTCTGCAGGGTCTTGGGCGCGAAGCGGCCGCCGGAGCGCGCGGCGCGCTTGCCGTCCTTCGGGTCGTTGTCGTTGTGAACCTCGTCCAGCGGCGGCTTGAGCGGGTTGGAGACGTCGGTCGCCCGATCCTCCAGCACGGCGTCGACATTGGCCGGGTCGGTGACGACGGGGTTCTGGTCGAGACGGCGCGGATCACGAACCATCTGCTTGCCTCCCTTGATGAAATCTCGGGGGCAACGGATGGCGACGGCGATCGGTTCCCCGCCTCAGGCGTTGAACAGGCGGCGGTAGAGGGTCGAGCGGTTGATGCCGAGCTGGCGCGCGGCGCGCGAGACATTGCCGCCGCACGCCTCCAGAGCCCGCCGCATCGCCTCCACCGTCAGCACGTCGAGCGTGGCATCGCTCATCGCGCCCGCCACGGGAAGCTGCGGCGGCCGCGTCGTGGCCATCTCGCTCAATTCCGGCGGGAGCAGTTCCGCTTCGACCGGCCGATGGGGCTCGGCGAGAGCGGCGAGGGCGCGCAGCGTGCCGACGAGCTGACGGAAATTGCCCGGCCAGCGATAGGCCGCGAGCCGCGCCTCGCAGCGCTCCGACAGGCTCAGCCGCTCGTCCTCGACGAGCCGCCGCCACAATGCGCGCACCGTTTCGAGCCGGTCCTCGAGATCGCGCAGCGCCGGCAGCTCCAGCGTGTAGTGGGCGATGCGGAAATAGAGGTCGGAGCGGAAGGTGCCGGCCTCCACCAGCGCGCGCAGGTCGCGATGAGTGGCGCAGATCAGCGCGAAATCCACATGCACCGGCCGCCCGCCGCCGAGCGGGGCGACCTCGCGCTCCTGCAACACCCGCAGCAGGCGCGACTGCAGGCCGAGCGGCATGTCGCCGATCTCGTCGAGGAACAGCACCCCGCCCTCGGCCTGGCGCAGCAGCCCCTTGTGGCCGTGGCGACGCGCGCCGGTGAAGGCGCCGTCCTCATAGCCGAACAGCTCGGATTCGATCAGCGTCTCGGGAATGGCCGCGCAGTTCACCGCGACGAAGGGGCCGGCGGCGCGCTCGCTCAGGCGGTGGATCTCGTGCGCCACCATCTCCTTGCCGGTGCCGGTCTCGCCGCGGATCAGCACCGGCACGTCCGCCTCCACCATGCGCACCGCGCGCGAGACCGCCTCGCGGTCGGAGGGGCGCAGCAGCGGGCCGGCGCCCGGGCGCGGGCCGCCCGCCGGGCGGGTCAGGCGGGACATCGGGGAGGACACGCCGTCGAAGCGTCCGAACAGGCTGCCGCCCGCTAGAGTATGCATGAGATGCGCGGTGCCGTCCGCGCGCGGCATCTCGCCGAACAGCTCGCCCGCGCGCCGCAGGCCGAGCGCGGACCAGTCGGCGCCGACGAGGCCGAGGCCGACCCGGTTGGCCGCCACCAGACGGTCGTCCTCGAAGACGAGGATGCCCTCGCGCGCCGTGCCCAGCAGCTCGCGCTCGCTCTGGAAGCGCAGCACGCGGCGGCCCTGGAAGTCCTCGTCGAAGAAGCGGTGCTCGATCTGCTCGACCGCGAGGCGCACCAGCCCGAGTGCGTGGCGGTGGTCGACCGCGGCGGGGCCCGAGAGGTCGAGCGCGCCCACGGTCTGGCCGAACGGATCGAGGATCGGCGCCGCCGAGCAGCTCAATATGCCGTGCGGGTCGTAATAATGCTCGGCGCCGTGCACGGTGATCGGCCGGCCCTCGACGATGGCGGTGCCGACCGCGTTGGTGCCGGTCGTGCCCTCGCCCCATTCCACGCCGGGTCGCAGGGCGACACGCGCCGCACGGGCGGCGAAATCGGCGTTGCCGAGCGCGTCGAGGATCAGGCCGGACGCGTCGGTGAGCACGACGACGCAGCCGGTCTGCATCGCGTCGGCATAGAGGCTCTCGATCTCCGGCCGGCACAGGCGGCGCAGCTTGTCGTGGCGCTCGGCCACCTCACGCAGCTCCTGCGCCGTCATCGGCTCCAGCCGGGGCAGGGCGGCGCTGTCGAGGCCGCGCTCGGCGCAGCGGCGCCAGGAGCGCAGGATCGGTTCGGGCAGCAGAGAGGCGACCAGCGGGCCCTCCGGCCGGCCATCATGGAAGAATTGCCGCCGGGCCGCGAGCACGGCCCGTGGGGATGCCTCCGTCCTCATGCGCACCTCCCGCTGTTGCAAAAAGCAACACCTGTTGCAGGTCTTGTTGTTTTCTCCGACAGTTTTTAGCAAGTTTTCGTCAGGCGTCTATCGGTGATTTCCTCAACCATAGGCGAGTTCTGCGCTAATACGAGCAGTTTCAATATTTTCCCGCTTCGCACTAACGATTTTGTGCGCTGCCGCACAGCTTTGGCACAAGCGGTGCAATCCTCCCCGCACCACCCTTGGGAGGATCCAATGAACAAGCCAGAAATCGCGATTACCAGGCAGTCCCCGTTCAAGGCCCGCTACGGCAACTTCATCGGCGGCGCCTTCGTCGAGCCGGTGGCCGGCCGCTACTTCGACAACACCTCGCCGATCACCGGCGGCAAGATCTGTGAAGTGGCCCGCTCCGACAAGGACGACATCGAGAAGGCGCTCGACGCCGCACATGCCGCCAAGGACGCCTGGGGCAAGACCTCGGCCGCCGAGCGCGCCCTGATCCTCAACAAGATCGCCGACCGGATGGAGGAGAACCTCGATACGCTGGCGCTCGCCGAGACCTGGGACAACGGCAAGCCGATCCGCGAGACCACCGCGGCCGACATCCCGCTCGCCATCGACCATTTCCGCTACTTCGCCGGCGCCGTACGGGCGCAGGAGGGCGGAATCAGCGAGATCGATCACGACACCATCGCCTATCATTTCCACGAGCCGCTCGGCGTGGTCGGCCAGATCATCCCGTGGAACTTCCCGATCCTGATGGCGGTGTGGAAGCTCGCCCCGGCCCTTGCGGCGGGCAACTGCGTGGTGCTGAAACCGGCCGAGCAGACCCCGGCGGGCATTCTGGTGCTGGTCGAGATGATCGCCGACCTGCTGCCGCCGGGTGTGCTGAACGTCGTCAACGGCTTCGGCCTCGAGGCGGGCAAGCCGCTCGCCTCCTCGCCGCGCATCGCCAAGATCGCCTTCACCGGCGAGACCACGACGGGCCGGCTGATCATGCAGTATGCCAGCCAGAACCTGATCCCGGTCACGCTGGAACTCGGCGGCAAGTCGCCCAACATCTTCTTCAAGGACGTGGTGGCCGAGGACGACGACTTCTTCGACAAGGCGATCGAAGGCTTCGTCATGTTCGCGCTGAACCAGGGCGAGGTCTGCACCTGCCCGAGCCGCGCCCTGGTGCAGGAGAGCATCTACGACCGCTTCATGGAGCGCGCCCTCAAGCGCGTGGAGGCGATCGTGCAGGGCTCGCCGCTCGACCCCGCGACCATGGTCGGCGCGCAGGCCTCCTCCGAGCAGCTCGAAAAGATCATGTCCTATATCGACATCGGCAAGCAGGAGGGCGCCGAGGTGCTCACCGGCGGCGAGCGCAACAATCTCGGCGGCGACCTCGCGGGCGGCTACTACGTGAAGCCGACCGTGTTCAAGGGCCACAACAAGATGCGCATCTTCCAGGAGGAGATCTTCGGGCCGGTCGTGTCCGTGACCACCTTCAAGGATGAGGACGAGGCGCTCTCCATCGCCAACGACACGCTGTACGGCCTCGGCGCCGGCGTGTGGACCCGCGACGGCAACCGCGCCTACCGCTTCGGCCGCGCCATCCAGGCCGGGCGCGTGTGGACCAACTGCTACCACGCCTATCCCGCCCACGCGGCCTTCGGCGGCTACAAGCAGTCCGGCATCGGGCGCGAGAACCACAAGATGATGCTCGACCACTACCAGCAGACCAAGAACATGCTGGTGAGCTACAGCCCGAAGAAGCTCGGCTTCTTCTGATTTCCCCCCAAGGACCTCCACGCCATCCCGGTTTCCCGCCGGGATGGCGTTTCTTTCGGGGGGAACGCATTCTTTCGGGAGGAGACGCCATGGATGCCGCAACCTCCACCGCGACCGGCAGCGCCGACACCCTGGTGCCGCGCGTGCTGGCGACGCCCGCCGCGCTGAAGCTGATCGCCACGCTCACCGCCGAATACGGGCCGGTGCTGTTCCACCAGTCCGGCGGCTGCTGCGACGGCTCCTCGCCCATGTGCTACCCGCAGGGCGAGTACATGATCGCCGACCGCGACGTGAAGATGGGCGAGATCGGCGGCGCGCCGTTCTATATGAGCCCCTCGCAGTTCGACTACTGGAAGCACACCCAGCTCGTCATCGACGTGGTGCCCGGGCGCGGGGGCATGTTCAGCCTTGAGAACGGCCGGGACCTGCGCTTCCTCACCCGCTCGCGCCTGTTTACCGACGACGAACTGGAGCGCCTGGCGCCGACCTCGGAGGGGCCGGGCGAATAGGGCGCGCCGGCGTCGCCGAATGCGGGGAGCCTACCGCCACATGCCGCGCATCCGGGCGGAGAGGTCGATGCGCACCGTGTCGTTCGCCGCCGGGGAGGGTGCCTCGGGCGTGGCCGGCGGCCAGGCGGCCTGCGCGAAATGGCCGAGGATGCGCGGCGGGATGAAGCGCGTGCGCGCGGCATAGACGTGCCGGTCGCCGCGCGCGGCCTGGCCGTGCACGAAGAAGCGCTGCGGCACGACCAGCGACAGGCTGTCCTTCGCCCGCGTCATCGCGACGTAGAGCAGCCGCCGCTCCTCCTCGATCTCGTCGCGCGTGCCGGCGCCGAGGTCGATCGGGATGCACCCGTCCACCGTGTTGAGCACGAACACCGACTTCCACTCCTGCCCCTTGGCGGAATGGATGGTCGAGAGGATCAGATAGTCCTCGTCGAGATGGGGCCGGCCGGCCTCCGCGCTGGTGGCGTCCGGCGGGTCGAGCGTGAGCTCGGTCAGGAAGCGCTCGCGCGAGGGATAGGCGCTGGCGATCTGGGCGAGCTGGACGAGGTCGGCCTGCCGGGTGGGCGCGTCCTCGTGGATGCGCTCCAGATGCGGCTCGTACCACTGCCGCACCCGGTCGAGTTCGCCGGGCCAGCCGGCCGAGCCGCCCTTCAGGTCGCGGGCGAGGGCGACGAAGTCCTGCCAGTCGCCGCTCACCCGCGGCGGCGGCGCGTAGCATTCGAGCGTCGGCAGCAGCGGGCCGGTGGCGAGCGCGTCCAGCACCTTGCCGGCGGTAGCGGGGCCCATGCCGTTCATCAGCCGCAGCACGCGGAAGCCGGCGACGCGGTCGCGCGGGTTCTCGGTGAAGCGGAGCACGGCGAGCACGTCCTTCACATGGGCGGAATCGAGGAATTTCAGCCCGCCGAACTTCACGAACGGAATGTTGCGGCGGGTCAGCTCCACCTCCAGCGGTCCGCTGTGATGGGAAGCGCGGAACAGCACCGCCTGCTGCTTCAGCGCAATGCCGGCCTCCCGGTTCTCCAGTACCTGGGAGGCGACGAAGCCGGCCTGCTCGATCTCGTCGCGCACGCTCACCAGCACCGGCCGCTCGCTCGAGACCCGCTCGGACCACAGGTTCTTGGCATAGCGTTCGGAGGCGAAGTCGATCACCGCATTGGCGGCGCCGAGGATGGGCTGGGTGGAGCGGTAGTTCTGCTCCAGCATGATGGTCTCGGCCCGCGGCGAGAAATGGCCGGGGAAGTCGAGGATGTTGCGCACCGTGGCGGCGCGGAAGGAATAGATCGACTGCGCGTCGTCGCCGACCACGGTGAGGCCGCGCCCCTCCGGCTTCAGCCCGACCAGGATGGAGGCCTGCAGCCGGTTGGTGTCCTGATATTCGTCGACCAGCACATGGTCGAAGCGCCCGCCCATCTCGGCCGCCAGCGCCGGCTCCTGTGCCATCTGCGCCCAGTAGAGCAGCAGGTCGTCATAATCGAGCACGCCCTGCGCCTGCTTGGCTTCGACATAGCCGCCGAAGATCGCCTTCAGCTCCGCACCCCAGCCGGCGCACCAGGGGAAGAAGCGGCCGACCACCTCCTCGAGCGGCAGCTCCGCATTGACCGCACGCGAATAGATGGCGATCAGCGTGCCCTTGGTGGGGAAGCGCTTCTCGGTGCGGGAGAAGCCGAGCTCGTGGCGGACCAGGTTCATCTGGTCCGCGCTGTCCTCGCGGTCGTGGATGGTGAAGTTGGGGTCGAGCCCGATCTGGGGCGCGTAGTCGCGCAGCAGCCGCGCGCCGATGCCGTGGAACGTGCCGGCCCAGCTCAGCCCCTCGGTCAGCACGGCGGCGTCCGGGCCAAGCACGTGCGAGGCGATGCGCCCGACGCGGCGCGTCATCTCCGCGGCCGCGCGGCGCGAGAAGGTGAGCAGCAGGATGCGGCGCGGATCGGCGCCATTGACGATGAGATGGGCGACGCGGTGGGCGAGGGTGTTGGTCTTGCCCGAACCGGCGCCGGCGATGACGAGAAGCGGACCCTTGCGCGCCTCGTCCGGCCCGCTCACGCCATGCTCGACCGCCCGCCGCTGCTGCGGGTTCAGCTTCTCGAGATAGGCGGCGGCGTGCATGGGCGGGCGAATCTCTGCGGGAATCAGCTTGCTACGCAAGCACGTTTCCCGTTTTGTTCGCAATGCGGTTTGCTGGGATGAGGCGGGCTGTTGAAAAGGCCCACCCCGACATCAATAATCTATTGCTGAATGACGGTACCGAATTGGGTAGTAGATCATAGTCATTGTCGGCCGATCCGGAAGATATGTACCCTGCATGCGGGCAGTACGCATAAGGGGGCATGGGATGACTCGGGAAGAGATTATCCTGAGAAGGCTCGACAAGAGCAGCAAGGTTATCGAAATCGGGCCGAGCTTCGCGCCGCTGGCGCCGAAGCGGGACGGCTGGAACACTTTCATCGTCGACCATGACAGCCGCGAGGCTCTCAAGGCCAAATACGTCAACGACCCCTATGTTGCCGATGTCGAACGCATCGAGGAGGTCGATCACATATGGCGTGGCGGGTCGATCGCCGACGCCATACCCGTTGCCGACCACGGGACGTTCGATGCCTTCATCGCCAGCCACGTGATCGAGCACACGACCGACGTCGTGACTTTTCTCGAAGCCGCGCAGAGGCTGCTGAAGCCCGACGGGGTGGTCATCCTCGCGGTGCCGGACAAGCGCAAGTGCTTCGATTTCTATCGGCCGTTCTCCACGACGGGCGCGGCCATCGCGGCGTATCGGGAAAAGCGCGCGCGGCACAAGCCGGAGATCTATTTCGACTTCGGCGCCTTCTACGCCATGAAGGGGTTTCCGCCCGGCTGGTCAATCGACGACCCCGAGCCCAAGACCCTGCGCGTGGCGATCAGCGAGCTGCTGCCGGCCTGGGAACGGGCCGCCAACGCGACCTCCTATGTGGATGCCCATCAATGGGTGTTCACCCCGGCGAGCTTCAAGCTGATGATACTGGAGCTGGGCGCGCTGGGCTTCCTCGATCTGCGCGTCGAGGCGGTGGACGAGGCGCCGGCGACGGAGTTCTATGCCTGGCTGCGCAAGGGAGCGGAGGAGCTTTCCCCCGAAGCGCTGGCCGACCGACGCCGCGCCCTGATGGACGAGATCGTCATCGACCTCGCGGAGCAGTCGCGGCAGATCGCCGACAGCCCGCTCTCGATCGCGACCGCGAGGGTGCGGGAGCTGGAGGCCCAGCACGCGGCGAAGGACCAGGAGCGCGAGCAGGCCCGCGTGCAGGGGCAGGCTCACGCCGAGGCTCACGCCAAGGCTGAACGAGTGGCCCTGATACGCTCCTACGAGACCCGGCTTGCCGACGCGCAGGCTCGCGCGGCGCAGCTCTCGGATGCGCAACTGCGCCTCTCCGCCCAGCTCGCCGACGCACAGGCACGCGTCGCCGCGCTGGAGAAGGAGCTCATTCCGCTGAAGAAGAGCCTGCCGAAATGGCTGCGCCGGCAGATCGCCTCTCTGCAGCAGGCGCGAGGAAGCGGGCCGACACGTCGGGCATGAGCCAGCGGACGCTTGGCAATCAGGGACAGGGCATTGGTGCGTCCAAGAAAAATGCCGGGCGGTGGCCCGGCATTTTCCGTCATCGTTTATGTGAGGGCGCGCATCAGGGAAGCTGGCGCACCGCGCCCTTGGCGGCGCTGGTGGCGAAGGCGGCGTAGGCCTTCAGCGCGGTCGAGACGTTTCGCTTGCGCGGAGCGGCGGGCTTCCAGCCCTTCTCTTCCTGCTCCTCGCGCCGGGCCGCGAGCTCGGCATTGTCGACGGCGAGGTGGATGCGCCGGTTAGGGATGTCGATCTCGATCGTGTCGCCCTCGCGCACGAGCCCGATCGTGCCGCCCTCCGCCGCTTCCGGCGAGACATGGCCGATCGACAGGCCCGAGGAGCCGCCCGAGAAGCGCCCGTCGGTGATGAGCGCGCACTGCTTCCCGAGGCCCTTCGACTTCAGGTAGCTGGTCGGATAGAGCATCTCCTGCATGCCCGGCCCGCCGCGCGGCCCCTCATAGCGGATGAGCACGATCTGGCCCGGCTTCACCCGGTTGCCGAGGATGCCGGAGACGGCGTCGTCCTGGCTCTCGAACACTGTCGCGGTGCCGGTGAACTTCAGGATGCTCTCGTCGACGCCGGCCGTCTTCACGATGCAGCCGTCCTCGGCGAGGTTGCCGTAGAGCACGGCGAGGCCGCCATCCTTGGAGAAGGCGTGCTCGGCGTCGCGGATCACGCCCTTCTCGCGGTCGAGGTCGACCTCGTCGTAGCGCGCGGCCTGGCTGAAGGCGACCTGGGTCGGCACGCCGCCGGGCGCAGCGCGGTAGAACTCGTGCACGGCGTCGCTGGAGTTGCGCTTGACGTCCCAGTGATCGAGCGCCGCGCCGAGCGTGGGGGCGTGGATGGTGCTGACCGAGGTGTCGAGAAGCCCGGCGCGGTCGAGCTCGCCGAGGATGCCCATGATGCCGCCGGCATGGTGGACGTCCTCCACATGGACGTCGGCGACGGCCGGGGCGACCTTGCACAGTACCGGCACGCGGCGCGACAGCCGGTCGATGTCGGCCATGGTGAAGGGCACCTCGCCCTCATTGGCGGCGGCGAGCAGGTGCAGCACCGTGTTGGTCGAGCCGCCCATGGCGATGTCGAGCGTCATCGCGTTCTCGAACGCCGCGAAGCTGGCGACGGCGCGCGGCAGCACGCTCTCGTCGTCCTGCTCGTAGTAGCGGCGGGCGAGGTCAACGACGGTGTGGCCGGCCTCGACGAACAGACGCTTGCGGTCCGCATGGGTGGCGAGCGTCGAGCCGTTGCCCGGCAAGGCGAGGCCCATCGCCTCGGTGAGGCAGTTCATCGAATTGGCGGTGAACATGCCCGAGCAGGAGCCGCAGGTCGGGCAGGCGGAGCGCTCGATCACCTCCACGTCGGCTTCGGCCACCCGGTCGTCGGCGGCGGCGACCATGGCGTCGATCAGGTCGAGCGACTTGGTCTTGCCGCCCAGCACCACCTTGCCGGCCTCCATCGGGCCACCGGAGACGAACACGGTCGGGATGTTGAGGCGCATCGACGCCATCAGCATGCCGGGGGTGATCTTGTCGCAATTGGAAATGCAGACCATGGCGTCGGCGCAGTGCGCGTTGACCATGTACTCGACGCTGTCGGCGATGAGCTCGCGCGAGGGCAGCGAGTAGAGCATGCCGTCATGGCCCATCGCGATGCCGTCATCGACCGCGATCGTGTTCATCTCCTTGGCGACGCCGCCCGCGGCCTCGATCTCGCGCGCGACGAGCTGGCCGAGATCCTTCAGGTGGACGTGGCCGGGCACGAACTGCGTGAAGGAGTTCACTACCGCGATAATGGGTTTGCCGAAATCGCCATCCTTCATGCCCGTGGCGCGCCAGAGACCGCGCGCGCCAGCCATGTTGCGGCCGTGGGTGGTGGTTCGGGAGCGATAAGGCGGCATGGAACTCCTCCAATCTTGTTGCCGCGCTTATGCGCCCGAGGCCCGGCGGGCGCAAGCTTTGTCGCATTCGGACAAGCGCCCCGCGCAGGGCGGGCACCCGGGCGGAATACCTTTGGAGCGACCCCGCGGCCGCTTCGAACGCGGCTACGGGAGCTGGTGGCGGGCGATCCTCAGGCGACCAGGAAGCCGGTACCGACCGGGTCGTTGCGGTCGATCACCCAGCGCGCGGTGCCGAGCAGGCCGGCGGTGCCCTTCACCGTCGGGCGCACGGCGCGCACGTCGTTGAGCCGGGTCTCGCCGACGAGGCAGCCCTCGAAAGTGCCGGTGCCGAGCAGGCCCTCCGACCTGATCGGCTGGTTGAGACCGATCACGCCGCGCGCCTCGAACATAGCCATCATGGCGCTGGTACCGGTGCCGCCGGGCGAGCGGTCGAGCTGGCCGGCGCTGAACACGTGCACGTTCTTGTAGAGCGCGCCCTCGATGGTCGGCTCGTGCCAGAAGGTGACGAAGTTGAAATTGTTGATGTGGCCGGCGGTCGGGTGCTGGATCTTCACCTTCTCGCGGATCGCCTCGCGCGCCATGATGCCGAGGCGCGACAGCTCCGAGCCGTTTTCCGGCCCGATCCGCAGCGAGGTGCCGCGCAGGTCGATGATGCCGAAATAGTTGCCGCCCCAGACCACGTCCGCCTTGAGCGGCCCGACGCCCGGCAGGTCGAAGGCGATGTCCTGCGCCGCCACATAGGCGGGCACGTTCTCGAAGCGGGTCCACAGCACCTCGTCGCCCTCGCTGGCGACTTCCGCCTGCACGAGCCCGGCGGTGGTCTCGAAGCGGATGCGGGTGATGCCGTCGTCCGAGCGCCGCACCATGCCGTGCGCCACCATCGCCATGGCGACGGCGATCGTGCCGTGGCCGCACATGTGGGAGTACTGCGTGCCGTCGATGTAGATCAGGCCGGCATCGTAGTCGGGCGAGGAGGGCGGGGTGAGGAACACGCCGAACATGTCGCGGTGGCCGCGCGGCTCGCGCATCAGCGAGGTGCGCACCCAGTCGTAGTTCGCTTCCAGGAAGGCGCGCTTCTCGAGGATCGACGACCCGGCCGGGTAGGGAATGCCGCTGTGGATGATGCAGAGCGGTTCACCCTCGGTATGCGTGTAGATGACGTCGAAACTATCCTGCTTGCGCATCGTGAAGGCTCCGTTGGAATTACGACCGATGGCGCTCGGACAGCATGTCGAGCCCCATCAGCAGATCGAGGAGGATGATGACGAGTGCGGCGGCGACGATCGTGATCGCGGACACGGCCGCGATGGTCGGGTCGATCGTGTACTGCACGTAGTTGAACATCTTCACCGGGATGGTGTTGAGGGTGGCCGTCGTGTTGAAGATCGACAGCTCCACGTTGATCCAGGACGAGATGAAGGCGAGCAGCCCGCCCGAGACGATGCCGCCGCGGATCTGCGGCAGGACCACCAGGAAGAAGGTGGTCACCGGGTTGGCGCCGAGGTCCATCGAGGCTTCCTCGAGCGCGCGCTGCTCCGGGGTGAGCAGGGGCAGCACCGAGCGCAGCACGAAGGGCATGACGATGACGACGTGCCCGACCAGCAGCGCCTCGAAGGAACGCGCCATGCCGATCGCCGAGCCGAACTGCAGCAGCGCAGCGCCGAGCACGACATAGGGCAGCACCAGAGGCGACAGGAACAGCGAGGAGACCAGCGCCCGGCCGGCGAAGGCATAGCGGGCCAGCGCGAGGCTCGCCGGCACCGCGAGGACGACCGACACCGCGGTCGCCGCCAGGGCGAGCAGGGTCGAGGTGACGAAGGCGGACACGTAGGACGGGTCGTCGAGCAGCACGCCGAACCATTTGAGGGTCAGCCCGTCGGGCGGGAAGGCGAGGTAGCTGGTCTGCGTCAGCGAGGTGCCGGTGATGACCACCAGCGGCAGGACCAGATAGGCGAGCGCCGCCAGCGCCACGATGCGGATGAGGAGCCGCGCGATCATGCCGCCCTCCGTCCGGCATCGCCGATGCGGCCGGCGATGCCGACGAGCACCAGCGTCAGCACCAGCAGGGTGATGCTCAGCGCCGCGCCGTAGTGGAAGTCGAACACCGAGGAATATTGCTGGAAGATCAGCATGGAGAAGACGGTGATCTGCCCGCCCGACAGCAGCGCCGGCGTCACATAGGCGCTCACCGCCAGCGCGAACACGATGATGGCGCCGGACACCGCGCCCGGCAGGCAGAGCGGCAGGGTGACGAACCAGAAGGTGCGCGCCGGGCCGACGCCGAGATCGGCCGAGGCTTCCTCATAGGAATTGTCGATCGTCGCCAGAGCGTTCCCGACCGCCAGCACCACGAACGGCACGAGGATGTAGACGAGGCCGATCAGGATGCCGGTCTCGGTGCCGAGGAAGCGGATCGGTCGCTCGGTCAGGCCGAGCGTCATCAGCGCCTGGTTGACGAGGCCGGTCCGGCCCAGCAGCACCATCCAGCCGAAGGAGCGCACGATGTTGGAGGTGAAGAGCGGCACGATGACGAGGATCACGCAGATCCGCCGCCAGGTCCGCCAGCGCACGATCCGCACCAGGTACCAGGCGAGCGGGAAGCCCACGAGCATGCAGATCAGCGTCGTCATCAGCGCGATGCGGAACGTCACCCACAGCACGTCCCAGTGATACTCGTCGAGGAGGATGCGGGCGTAATGGGCGAAGGTGAGCGTGTCGCCGTCCGTGGTGACGCTCGAGATCGCCACCACCGCCATCGGCGCCAGGAAGAAGGCGGCGAAGAAGGCGAGGGGCGCGAAGAGCAGCAGCGCCAGGGCGGTTCGCGAGGCGGCCATGGCCCTAGCCCGCGATGAAGTGGAGGCCGGCGGGGCGCAGCCCCACCGCGACCGTGGCGCCGGGCTCGAGATCGGCGCCGGACATGCCGAGCCGCGCCACCTTCAGCACGAGGTCGCCGCAGCGCACGAACACCGTGGTGACCGAGCCGATGGCCACCACATCCTCGACCACGCCGGTCGCGGTGGCGAGGTCCGGTGCGGCGGCGCCCTCGACGAGGACCACGTCCTCCGGCCGGACCATGGCGCAGCTCGTGCCCTCCGGCACCGCCAGCTCCAGCCCGGCGAAGGCGAGCCGGGCGCGGCCGGGGCCTGCGGGCGTCGCGGGAATGAGGTTGGGCTCGCCGACGAACTCGGCGACGAAGCGGGTCGCCGGCGCGCGGTAGATGTCGGCCGGCGCGCCGACCTGCTCGATGCGCCCGGCATGCATCACCACGATCCGGTCGGCCATCGCCATGGCCTCCTCCTGATCGTGGGTGACGAAGATGAAGGCGATGCCGAGCTTCTCCTGGATGTGCTTGAGCTCGATCTGCATGCGCCGGCGCAGCTTCAGGTCGAGCGCGGAGAGCGGCTCATCGAGCAGCAGCAGCTTCGGCCGATTGACGATGGCGCGGGCCAGCGCCACGCGCTGCTGCTGGCCGCCGGACAGCGCACGCGGCAGGCGCGCGCCCATCTCGCCGAGGCCCACCAGCGCCAGCGCCTCGCGCGCCCGCCCCTGTGCCTCGCGCCGCGAGGCACCCGCGCGCCGCGGCCCGTAGGCCACGTTGTCGGCGACGCTCATATGGGGAAACAGCGCGTAGCTCTGGAACACGGTGTTGAGTGGGCGGCGATAGGGCGGGGCGGCGGTGATGTCCTCGCCCTCGATGCGGATGCGCCCGCTCTCGGGGATCAGGAAGCCGGCGATGCAGCGCAGCAGCGTGGTCTTGCCGCAGCCGCTCGGCCCGAGCAGGGCGACGAACTCGCCCGCGCTGACGCCGAGCTCCACATCCCGCAGCGCCTGATGGCCGGCGAAATGCTTGGAGACCGCTTCAAGGGAAAGGAGTGGCTGCACGTGTCGGTCCCGGTTTCGGGGCCGGCCGGCCACCTGATAGCGACCGACCGGCGGGTTGGAGGGTCAGGCCTGCTGGCCGCGGCTCACTTGTGAGCGATCTCGCGGTTCCAGGTGTCGACCAGCTCGGCGCGCTTGGCGTTCACCTCGGTCCAGTTCAGCAGGTAGAGATTATCCACCGAGCCCTTCTCGCCCCAGGGCAGCTTGCGGGCGGTCTCGGCGGAGACCGTGACGCCCTTCACCGACGGGCCGAGGAAGAGCTTCTCGGCGAGGCACTTGGAGGCTTCCGGGGTGAGGGCCGTGTCGATGAACTTCTGCGCCATCTCCTTGTGCGGCGCGTTCTTCACCAGATGCAGGCGCGCATCGGTCGCCCACACGCCTTCCTTCGGCACGGTGAAGCCGATCGGCAGCCCCTTGGCCATCAGGTCGAAGGCGCCGACGTTGAAGTGCGCGCCGATCACCACCTCGCCGCTCTGGAAGGCGTTGGACGCCGCTCCCGAGGAATCGAAGAACAGCGCGGCCTTGAGCTCCTTGATCCTGGCGAAGACCGGGGCGAAGTCGCCGGCCGGGGCGTTCAGGATCTTGTGCAGGAAGAACAGGAAGGGCACGCCCGAGGAATTGGCCGGCGAGGGGATCGTCACCGCGTCGGCGTATTCGGGCTTCCACAGGTCGTTCCAGGAGGCCGGCGGCTCCTTGATCTCCTTGGTGTTGTAGGTCAGGCCGAGCGAGTAGTAGCCGGTGCCGACGGCATAGATGCCGTTGTCGTTCTTGTAGATCGCCTGCGGCAGGGTGTTGGCGAGGTTCGGCACGCCGGCCTCGGTCAGCGGCTCCAGCACGCCGTCCGCCTCGGCGAGTTCGCTGACGCCTCCATCCATCCAGGCGACGTCGAGGGTCGGCGCGTCCTTCTGCTGCTGCAGCTTGGCGAGGGTGACGGTGGAGGTGCCGACCTCCGGTACCACCGTGACGCCGGTCGCCTTGGTGAAGGGATCGGCGACGCAGGACTTGAAGGCGTCGCCCCAGTTGCCGCCGTACCAGGCGACGTGCAGAGCGTCCTGGGCCGAAGCCGGCGCGATCGTGGCGGCCAGCGCGAGCGCGGACGCGGTAACGAGACCATGCATGCGTGCCATGTTGTTTTCTCCCCTCCATGTACAGGCGACCGGATAATTGTCCCCTGAAGCAGCGGCGGCTTGCAGTATCAGGCCAGAAACTTTGATATGGGCGACATGCTGCAGGCCCCACCTTACCCGAGCGTCCCTGCCGAGAGGCCCGGCTTCCGGCCCGGTCCGGCGCGCGTCTCGCCGTTGCGCGTGGGCTTCGTGCTGCTCGACCAGTTCACGCTCGCCGCTTTCGGCGGGCTGATCGACGCGCTGCGCCTTGCCGCCGACCATGGCGGGCGCAGCCGGCAGATCCATGCCTCGTGGAAGGTGATGAGCCTCGACAGCACGCCGCGCCGGGCGAGCTGCGGGGTGGTGATCTCCGACAGTTCGCCGCTGCTCGATCCCGCGCAGTTCGACTATGTCGCGGTGTGCGGGGGCAACGACTATCTCAACGAGCGCCAGCCCGCCGCGCTGCTCGACTATCTGCGGCTCGCCGCCGCGCGCAAGGTGAGGCTGATCGGCGTGTGCACGGGCACCTTCGCCATCGCCCAGGCCGGCCTCGCGCAGAAGCGCACGGTCTGCGTGCACTGGAACGTGCTCGAGGCGTTTCATGCCCAGTTCCCCACGCTCGACGCGGTCACCGACAAGCTCTTCGTCGACGAGGGCGACCTTCTCTCCTGCGCCGGCTCCACCGCCGCGATCGACCTCGGCCTCTATCTGATCTCGCGCCATTGCGGGTCGGCCAAGGCCAACCAGGCGGTGCGCCACATGATGCTGCAGGGCATGCGTCCCTCCTCGCTGCCGCAGCCGCATTTCTTCGCGGACCTGTCCGGCGTCGCGGATTCGCGGGTGCATCAGGCGGTCCATTTCATGGAGCAGCGGCTGGACGATCCGCCCTCGATGGACGCCGTCGCCCGCTATGTCGGCTGTTCCGCGCGCCAGCTCGAACGGGCCTTCAGCGCCGCGCTCGGCGCCTCGCCGGCCTCCTTCCAGCGCCAGCTCCGCAAGGACTATGCCTGCTGGATGCTGGAGAACAGCCCGCGCTCGATCACCGAGATCGCCTTCGACTGCGGCTTTTCCGACGCGGCGCATTTCTCGCGCGAGTTCCGCAACGCGTTCGGCCTTTCGCCGCGCCAGTACCGGGCGAGATGCGTCGCTTCGCGCGGCGCGCCCGCACCCTTGCCGGCCTGAAGCGGCAGGGTCAGTGGCGCGGGGCGGCGCCGTTGACGAACAGCCGGATGCACTCGCTGACATAGGCCCGCCGCGCGGCGCTGCCGGGCCACTCCACCGGACCCGTGCGGGCCGGCATGGTCGCGCCGGCCACCAGATCCATCAGCATGCGCGCGGCGCCGTGCGCGTCGGGCACCCGGAGGCGGCCGAGCTCGACCTCGCGGGCGATCCAGTCCTCCAGCAGGCCCAGCGCCACGTCCCGCCCGTGCAGGCGCACAATCTGGTCCAGCTCGGGGTTCTGCGCCGCCTCGATGAACAATAGCTTGAGGAAGGCGAACCGCTCGCGGTCGTGCTCGTCCTCCACCTCGTTCACGAAGATGCGCTCCAGCGCCTCGATCGGCGAGAGATCGTCATAGTCGCCGGGCAGGGCGATCAACTGCCGGCGATGGGTGTCGATGATGGCCGCGACCAGCGCTCCCTTGTTGGGGAAAAGCCGGTAGAGCGTGCGCTTCGAGATGTGGCAGCGCGCCGCGACCGCATCAGTGGTGAGCTGCGCATAGCCCAGCTCGCGGAACATGGCGTAGGCCATGGCCACGATTCCGGCGCGGCGCTCCTCGTCCGGCGCCTGCTTCGGACGCCCGCGCCTGCGCGGCGAAGCGTCCCGGCTGTGAGCCAGTTCGTCCAGCATGATCTGCCCCCCGGAGGCCTGCCTGCCTCTTGCGGACAATTGACAGAGCCCGCGATAGAAGAATATGGGTACTGATAGTATCAATATTTGGATCAAACGCGCAAATGTCCACCCCCAGGATGCGGCCGGCCCTCGTGGCGGCCGCCTGCCTCGCATTTCTTGTCCTTGGCGGGTGTGACGGCCGGGAGACCTCGGGCCAGCAGCAGGGCGGGGGGCAGCAGCGCCCGCAGGTCGGCGTCGTGACGGTGCATCCCCAGTCGGTCGCGATCACCGCCGAACTGCCGGGCCGCACCACGGCCTCGCTGGTCGCGGAGGTGCGCCCGCAGGTCGCGGGCATCATCAAGGAGCGGCTCTTCCAGGAGGGCAGCGAGGTCAAGGCCGGCGATCCGCTCTACCAGATCGATCCGGCGAGCTATCAGGCCTCCTATGACAGCGCGGTCGCGAGCCTGCAGAAGGCGGAGGCGCTGGTTCCCAGCGCGCAGTCCAAGGTCGACCGCTACCAGAACCTGATCAAGCAGAACGCGGTCAGCAAGCAGGACTATGACGACGCCGTCGCCTCGCTGGCCCAGGCCAAGGCGGACGTCGCGGTCAACAGGGCCGCGGTCGACACCGCGCGCATCAATCTCGACTTCACCCGCATCACCGCGCCCATCAGCGGGCGCATCGACAAGTCCTCGCTCACGCCGGGGGCGCTGGTGACGGCGAGCCAGGATACCGCGCTGACCACCATCCGGACGCTCGATCCGATCAATGTGGACGTCACCCAGTCGAGCACCAACCTCCTGAACCTGCGCCAGGCGATCCGCGACGGGCGCATCAAGATCAGCGGCGACAACGTGCAGGTGCGCCTGAAGCTCGACAACGGCACGCTCTATTCCCATGCGGGGACGCTGGAATTCTCCTCCGCCAATGTCGACGAGACCACCGGCACCTATCTGGTCCGCGCCCGGTTTCCCAATCCCGACCGCCTGCTGCTGCCCGGCATGTATGTGCACGCCATCGTCGAGGAAGGCGTCGCGCCCAACAGCTTCCTGGTGCCGCAGCGCGGTGTGACCCGCAACACCAAGGGCGAGCCGGTCGCGCTCGTCGTCGACGCCGACGACAAGGTCGAGCAGCGCGTGCTCACCATCAGCCGCAATGTGGGCAACAGCTGGCTGGTGGAGAGCGGCGTCGCCGACGGCGACCGCGTCATCGTCGAGGGCAGCCAGTTCGCCAAGCCCGGGCTGCAGGTCACGCCGGTCAGCGTTGTGGTGGACGACACGACGGGCGAGGTCAGCGATCGCGGCCAGCGCTCGACGGCCGCGCCGGCGAAGGAGGAGGCGGCGAAGAAGGAGGCGGCAGGCGGGGGCGCCACGGCCGGCGGGGCCGCCGGCACGTCGACCTCGGCCGAGAACTGAGGTCGCCATGTCCCGGTTCTTCATCGACCGCCCGGTCTTCGCCTGGGTCATCGCCATCCTGATCATGCTGGGCGGCCTTCTGGCGCTGCGCAGCCTGCCGATCGCGCAATACCCGCAGATCGCCCCGACCACGGTGCGCATCACTGCGTCCTATCCGGGTGCGGACGCCCAGACGGTCGAGAACTCGGTGACCAAGATCATCGAGCAGGGCATGACCGGCATCGACAATCTCGACTACATGTCGGCCACCTCGACCTCCACCGGCGAGGCCAGCCTCACGCTCACCTTCACCAGCGCCGCCGATCCCGACGTCGCGCAGATGCAGGTGCAGAACAAGCTGCAGCTCGTCACCTCGCAGCTTCCCACCATCGTCCAGACCAGCGGGATCGAGGTCGACAAGGCCTCCGACGGCTTCCTGATGGTGATCGGCTTCGTCTCGTCCGACGGCAAGATGTCCTCGGTCGACCTCGCCGACTATGTCGATTCCACGTTGAACGACACGCTCAAGCGGGTCGAGGGCGTCGGCTCCACCCGACTGTTCGGCGCCGGCTACGCGATGCGCATCTGGCTCGACCCGGACAAGCTGGCCAAGTACCAGCTCATGCCCGGCGACGTCGCCACGGCGATCGAGGCGCAGAACACGCAGGTCTCCGCCGGCCAGCTCGGCGGGCTGCCCCAGCGCAAGGGCCAGGAGCTCAACGCCACCGTCACCGCGCGCAGCCGCCTCCAGACCGCCGAGCAGTTCCGCAACATCATCCTCAAGAGCACGACCGACGGCTCGCTGGTGCGGCTGAACGACGTCGCGACCGTGGAACTCGGCGCGGAGAGCTACACCACCTCCTCGCACTACAACGGCAAGCCGGCAGCGGGCCTCGCCATCAACCTCGCGACCGGCGCCAACGCGATTTCGACCGCCGAGGCGGTGAAGTCGACCATCCAGCGCCTCTCCGGCACGTTCCCGGAGGGGGTGGAGGTCGTCTACCCCTACGACACGACACCCTTCGTGGTGCTCTCCATCGAGGAGGTAGTGCGCACCCTGTTCGAGGCGATCGCGCTGGTCTTCGTGGTGATGTTCGTGTTCCTGCAGAACATCCGCGCCACGCTGATCCCAACCATCGCGGTCCCCGTCGTGCTGCTCGGCACCTTCGGCGTGCTCGCCGCGCTCGGCTACTCGATCAACACGCTCACCATGTTCGCCATGGTGCTCGCCATCGGCCTTTTGGTCGACGACGCCATCGTCGTGGTCGAGAACGTCGAGCGCGTGATGGAGGAGGAGGGCCTGTCGCCCAAGGAGGCGACGCGCAAGTCGATGGACGAGATCACCGGCGCGCTGGTCGGCATCGCCACCGTGCTGTCGGCGGTGTTCGTGCCGATGGCGTTTTTCGGCGGCTCGGTCGGGGTGATCTACCGCCAGTTCTCGGTGACCATCGTCACCGCCATGGTGCTGTCGGTGCTGGTGGCGTTGATCCTCACCCCGGCGCTTTGCGCCTCGATCCTGCGCGCGCCCGGGCACGGCAGCGAGAAGCGCGGCATCTTCGGCGCCTTCAACCGCGGCTTCGAGCGCGGAACCGGCGCCTATCGCCGTGGCACGGCCGGGATCCTCGCCCGTTCGGGGCGCTTCCTCGTCGTCTTCCTCGCCATCACGATCGCCATGGGGTGGATGTTCACCAAGCTTCCCTCGTCGTTCCTGCCGCAGGAGGACCAGGGCATCCTGCTCACCAGCGTGCAACTGCCCGTCGGCGCCACCGCCGACCGGACCCAGCAGGTGCTCGACCAAGTCACGCGGCACTATCTGGAGGACGAGAAGGACGCGGTCGAAGGCATCATGACCGTCGCCGGCTTCGGCTTCGGCGGGCAGGGGCAGAATGTCGGCATCGCCTTCGCGCGGCTGCGTCCCTTCGACGAGCGCAAGTCCGCCAATCTCTCGGCCACCGCCGTGGCCGGCCGGGCGATGGCGGCCTTCTCCAAGATCCGCGACGCCCAGGTGTTCGCCCTCGCGCCGCCCGCCATCCAGGGCATGGGCAACACCAACGGCTTCAGCTTCTACCTTCAGGACATCAACGGCGCCGGCCACGAGAAGCTGATCGCCACCCGTGATGCGCTGCTCGCCAAGGCGGCATCCGATTCGCGCCTCGCCAATACCCGCCCGAACGGGCAGGAGGACGAGCCGCAATTCGTCATCGACATCGACCAGGAGAAGGCGAGCGCGCTCGGCGTCTCGCTCTCCGACATCAACGACACGCTGTCGATCGCCTGGGGCAGCGAATACGTCAACGACTTCATCGACCGCGGGCGGGTGAAGAAGGTCTACCTCCAGTCCGCCGCCGATTTCCGCATGCAGCCGGCCGACCTCGGCAAGTGGCATGTGCGCAACTCGGCCGGCGACATGGTGCCGTTCTCCTCCTTCGCCTCGAGCCGCTGGACCTACGGCTCGCCGCGGCTGGAGCGGTTCAACGGTTCCTCGGCGGTGGAGATCCAGGGGCAGGCGGCGCAGGGCGTGAGCTCGGGCGACGCGATGGACGCCATCGACGAGATCGTCGCCGCACTACCGGCCGGCTACGGCCATGAATGGACCGGCCTGTCGAACCAGGAGCGGCTGTCCTCCAACCAGGCGACCGCGCTCTATGCGATCTCGGTGCTGGTCGTGTTCCTGTGCCTCGCGGCACTGTACGAGAGCTGGTCGATCCCGTTCGCGGTGATGCTCTCGGTGCCGATCGGCATCTTCGGGGCGCTGCTCGCCGCCCATCTCTTCGGCCAGACCAACGACGTCTATTTCAAGGTCGGCCTGCTCACGACGATAGGGTTGGCGGCGAAGAACGCGATCCTGATCGTCGAGTTCGCCATCGAGCGGCAGGCCCATGGCCTCGGGCTGGTCGAGGCCACGCTCGACGCCGCGCGCCAGCGCCTGCGCCCGATCCTGATGACCTCCTTCGCCTTCATCCTCGGCGTGACGCCGCTCGCCATCGCCAGCGGGGCGGGCTCGGGGGCGCAGAACGCCATCGGCATCGGCGTGATGGGCGGCATGATCGCGGCGACGGTGCTCGGCATCTTCTTCGTGCCGCTGCTGTTCGTCGCCGTCAGCCGCGTGTTCCGCAAGAAGGCCGACCGGACCGGGTCCGAAGGGCAGGGCCTTGTTCCCCCGCATCCCCCCGCGACCGACGCAACGCCGGAGCCGCCCCGTTGAACCGATCCGCCCTCATTCCATCCCGCTGCACAGGTGCGCTCATGGGGATTCCGCCTCGCCCGCCCGCCCGGGACGGGTGGCGCCTTCCGGCGCCCCGCCTCGTCGCGCTTCTGTTCCTCGCCGGCCTGCTCGGCGGCTGCGCCGTGGGGCCGGACTACCAGGCGCCGTCCTTGCAGTTCCCGGCGAAATGGGGCGCGGCCCATCCCACGGTCAGCGCCAACGGGACCGAGCCGGACAATCTCCCCCCCGATCTCGCGCGCTGGTGGGAGCGGCTGAACGACAAGACGCTCGACGGCCTCGTCGAGCGGGCGGTGGCCGGCAATCTCGACGTGGCGACCGCCAAGGCACGGGTGCGCGAGGCGCGGGCGACGCGCCGGCAGGCCCTCGCGGCGCTGGCGCCGGTGGTGACCGGCGACGGCTCCTATACCCGCGCCGACAATGGCAGCAATGTTTCCGCGCAGAGCGGCGACATCACCGTCTCCGGTCCGTTCGATTCCTTCGATCTCGGGCTCGGCGCGAGCTGGGAGCTGGACCTGTTCGGCGCCAACCGCCGCAGCGCCGAGGCGGCGACCTACGGCCTCGACGCGGCCGAAGAGAACCTGCGCAACACGCTGCTGGTGCTGATCGGCGACGTCGCGACCTATTATGTCGAGGCGCGCGGCTATCAGGCGCGGATCGCGCTGGCCCAGCGCACCGCCGCTTCCCAGCGCGAGACCGCGGCCCTGACGCGCACCAAGCTGGAGGCCGGCACCGCGACGGCGCTGGACGTCGCCAATGCCGAGGGCCAGGCCGCGAGCACCGAGGCCGATATCCCCGGGTTGCAATCGTCCTATCAGCAGACCCTGCACCAGCTCGCCATCCTGCTCGGCCAGCCGCCGTCCTCGCTGAACGAGCTGATGAAGCGCAGCCGGCCGATCCCGAAACCGCGCCTGCCGATCCCGAAGAGCGTGCCGGCCAACGTGCTGCTCGCGCGGCCGGACGTGCGGCTCGCCGAGCGAGAGCTCGCGCAGTACACGGCCAAGGTCGGCCAGGCCGAGGCGGCGCGCTATCCCGATGTGAGCCTCGTCGGCGACGTCTCGACCTCGGCGACCAATGTCGGCGATCTCGGCAAGAACTCCACCATCAGCTGGAGCTTCGGCCCGAGCCTCAGCGTCCCGATCTTCAATGCGGGCCAGCTCAAGGCCGCGGTGGAATACGCACAGGCCGAGCGCGACGAATATTTCATCGCCTATCGCTCCGCGGTGCTGACGGCGCTGCAGGACGTGGAGAACGCCAGCGTCGCCCTGCAGCATGAGCGCCGCAAGAGCCGCAGCCTCGCGACCTCGGCGACCTCCTACCGCAAGGCCGCCTCGCTCGCGCGCGCCCTCTACCAGTCGGGCTCCAGCAGTTTCCTCGACGTGCTCGACGCCGAGCGCTCGCTCTATTCGGCGGAGGATTCCTATCTCCAGAGCGAGGTCGCGATCACGACCGACTACGTGTCGCTCAACAAGGCGCTGGGCGGGGGGTGGACAGGCTTTGTTGACAGCCGCACGCCGGAGGTGACCGACGAGATGGCGCCGCATTTCGTGCGGGCCGACTGGGCGAAGGAATTCGTCCAGTCCGACGGCGGCCCCTGATCCCGCCGGCGGATGGCGCCTTCAGCGGGGCGCGGGCGCCAGCTCAGCCCTCATGCGGCGGGTTTTCACCGCCGAAGCCGAAATGCTGGTCGAGCTCGTCGCTGACCAGCAGCTCCCGGCCGTTGGGCGGGATCCGGAACTCCTGATAGTAGAGCGGCGCGCCGTGGCTCCATGTCAGCGCGGTGAGGATGAGGCTCGCCGGCTCGCGCTCCCTGATGGCGTAGCGAAGCTTGTGGACGACGCGGGTCACCGGAAGGTGGCACTTGCTGGCGATCAGATGCTTCAGGTTCTCGCCGTCGAGCTGCGCCATATGGCCGAGCCTTAGCGCCGACAGGCGGTTGGCGTCGCCCCAGAAGCGGCTGTCGACCGAGAACTCACCGGCCACATCGAAATTGCGCTCGATATAGAGATAGCCGCCCGCCGCCGGGCCGAGGTGCTTTGTCCACGGGCCGACCTCGTTCGTCACCAGCCGGCGCCGGGTGGTGGGCGACACCGGCAGCACGGTCTTGCCGTCGTCGCTGAGGAAGCGGCAGTGCCAGGGCTGGCGGATCTGCGTGCGCTCGGTGACGAAGCTGCCGACCTTCGGGGCGCGGGTGAGGTAGCCTTCCTCCACCAGGCTGCGCAGCGAGCGCTGCACCGTGCCGAGGCTCAGCCCGCTCAGCGTGGCGAGCTCGCGCTCGGTCGGCAGGCGGGCGCCGGCGGGCAGGCTGCCGCCCAGGATCATGGTGCGCAGGCACTCGGTGAACACAGCATATTTGGCCCTTCCCGAGACGTCGCGGTGAGCGAGGTCGCGGATCGCTTCGAGCGGAAGGCTATGTTCGGCGGTGGAAACGGGCATTGTCACGGCGTCCGCATTGCTATATAGCATTGTAGCATTAGAAATAGAATAATGAGGAGCGAACGCCAATGCCCGCCGCCTCGAACGTCCTCATCATTATGTCGGACGAGCACAATAAGGCGATCGCCGGGTGCTATGGTAACCGGGTTGTCGCGACGCCGAACATCGACGCGCTCGCGGCCCGGGGAACGCTCTTCGAGGCCGCCTATACCAACTGCCCGGTCTGCGTGCCCGCGCGCGCCTCCTTCGCCTGCGGGCGCTACGTCCACGACATCGGGCACTGGGACAACGCCGATCCCTATGACGGCACGCGGCCGAGCTGGCATCACATCCTTCGCGCCGGCGGCCATGAGGTGAGCTCGATCGGCAAGCTGCATTTCCGCAGTGCCGCCGACGATTACGGTTTCACGCAGAGCCTCATTCCCATGCATGTGGTCGAAGAGAAGGGCGACCTTCTCGGCCTGGTGCGCGACGAGCTGCCCAAGCGCAAGGGCTCGTGGAAGATGGCCCGGCTCGCGGGGCCGGGGGAGTCGAGCTACACCTTCTACGACCGCGACATCGCCGCCCGCGCCCAGACCTGGCTGCGCGAGGCGGCGGCCCGCCCTCACGAAAAGCCCTGGGTGCTGTTCGTCTCTTTCGTGGCGCCGCATTTCCCGCTCACCGCGCCGCCCGAGCACTATTACCGCTACTACGACGATCCCAACCTCGAATGGCCCAAGCTCTACGAGGAAGAGGCCCGTCCGGCCCATCCCTATCTGCGCGAATATGCCGAATGCTTCGCCTATGACGAGCATTTCGCCTCGCGCGACGACGTGCGCCGCGCGCTCGCCGGTTATTACGGGCTGGTCGGCTTTCTCGACGAGAACATCGGCAAGCTGCTGAAAATGCTCGATGCGATCGGCCTGTCGGAGACCACCCGCGTCGTCTACGTGTCCGACCATGGCGACAATCTCGGCGCGCGCGGCCTCTGGGGCAAGTCGACCATGTATGAGGAGGCGGTCTCGGTGCCGCTGATCGCGGCGGGCCCCGGCCTCGGGGCCGGCGAGCGGGTGAAGGCGCCGGTGTCTCTCGTCGACCTCTCGGCGAGCATCCTGTCGTGGGCCGGCGAGGACCGGCCGGCCGACTGGCCGGGCGAGGATCTCGCGCAGGTGGCGAGGGCGCGGCCCGAGGGGCGGGTCACCTTTTCCGAGTATCACGGCATGGGCTCGAAGGCCGGCTTCTACATGCTGCGCGACGGCCGGTACAAATATGTCCACTACGTCGATCATCCCGCGCAGCTGTTCGACCTCGAGGCCGACCCTCAGGAACTGAACGACCTCGCGGGCGACCCCGCCCATTCGCACGTGCTCGCGCGGCTGCGCGCCGAGCTCTACGCCATCTGCGATCCCGACGATACCGACCGGCGCGCCAAGGCGCGCCAACGCGAGCAGCTCCGCCTCGCCGGCGGACGCGAGGCCGTCATCGCACGGGGAGATCTCGGCTTTTCGCCACCGCCAGGGTTCTCGCCAGACTTCAACCTGTGAGGCCCCCACGAAGAGGGGCATTTCAGATCCGGGAGGAAAATCAATGAAATCGACCGTCAAGCTCGCCGTCGCACTCGCGGCGACGCTCTTCGTCACGCCTGCGCTCGCGCAGGACAAGATCACGCTCAGCCTCGCCACCTGGGGCGCGTCCTCGCACCCGCAGGTGAAGACCTACGCCAAGGTGTTCATGGACGAGGTCGTCAAGCGCACCAACGGCAAGGTCGAATGGAAGTACTTTCCGGACGACACGATGGTGAAGCAGGCCTTCGTGCCGAGCGCCATTCCCGGCGGCCAGGTGGACATCTCGCTCACCACGCTCGACAACTGGGTCGGCCGCGTCCCGCAGGTCGCCATCACGGCGAGCCCGCTCTGGACGCTGACCATGGACCAGGCGCAGGCCGAGCTGCAGCCCGGCAAGCCGCTGTTCCAGCATTTCGAGCAGCTGCTCGCCAAGCAGAACACCAAGCTGCTGTCGCTGTTCGACATCGGCGCTCCGGCGCTGTTCTCCAAGTTCGACGCCCGCGATCCCGCTTCCCTGAAAGGCCACACGCTGCGCGCCTATTCGAAGGGTGCCTCGCAGAGCCTGCAGGCGCTCGGCGCCGCGCCCGTGACCATGGGCGTCGCCGACGTCTATTCCGCGCTCCAGCGCGGCGCGATCGACGGCGCGCTCGGCGGCCTGCAGGGCGCCTATGGCCTCAAGCACTACGAGGTCACGCAGTACGCGCTCGGCACCGGCGGCGTGCTCGGCGCGCTGATCAACGGCTATGTGATGAACCGCCGCTCCTTCGAGCGCCTGCCGGACGACGTCAAGAAGGCGGTGCTGGAATCCACCCAGGTCGCGCTCGACGTCACCAACAAGGAACTGGCCGAGAGCTACCAGCGCTATCTCGACGATACCCGCAAGCACGGCCTCGAGGTTTCCGAGCTGAAGCCCGGCACGCCGGAGCGGGCCGCCTGGGAGGCGGCGCTCAAGGACTATCGCGAGAAGATCAAGGGCGAGTTCCCGGCGGACACGGTGTCTCTCGTCACCTCCGTTCACTGATCCCGGCAAATCCGAAGAGGTGGAGCTGGACCGATGATCAGCCGACTACTCGATATCGTTGCGCGCGTCTTGACGACGGCGAGCGCCACGATCGTCGCCATCCTCGCAGTGCCGGTCGCCTATGACGCGATCAGCCGGTCGCTGCGCCATCCGAGCGTGTGGGTCTTCGACGTCTCGCTCTACCTGATGATCGCCGCGGCGTTCCTGGGCAATGCCTATGCGCTTCGCTGCGGCTCCCATTTCCGCATGATGATGTTCGTCGACATGGCGGGTCCGAAGGTGCGGCACTGGGCGGACCGCTTCGCCTTCCTCGTCACCTTCCTGTTCGCGCTTGCGATGGCGTGGCTGTCGGCGGGCTACGTCGCCGAGAACTACGAGATGGGCTTCACCTCCGGCACGCTGTTCGACGCGCCGCTGTGGATCCCCCAGCTCGCGATGCCGCTGGGCGGGCTGTCGCTGGCGGTGGAGGCGCTGCGCCGCCTCCTCCTCGACGACTATCCCGACGTGCTCGAGGGCTGATGATGACAAGCGGAATCGCCATCACACTCCTCTTCCTGCTGCTCATGGTCGCCAGCCTGCCGGTCTTCGTGGCCATGGCCGTGGCGGGCTTCCTCGGCTTCGTGCTGTCCAAGGGTCTCGACGGGGCGCTCTACGGCTTCACCGAGACGGTCTGGCAGGCCACCCACGTCTACGAGCTCATCGCCATCCCCCTGTTCATCCTGACCGGGACGGTGATGCAGCAGAGCGGCGCGGGCCGCGATCTCTTCGCGGTGGTCAACGCCTTCGCCGGCCGGCTGCGCAACGCCACCGGCATCGCCACCATCATGGCCTGCGGCATCTTCGCGGCCATCTGCGGCTCCTCCATCGCCACCGCCGCCACGGTCGGCCTCGTCGCCGTGCCGGCGCTGCGCGAGCAGGGCTATGGCGAGGCGAGGGCGGGCGGCTTCGTCGCCGCGGGCGGCACGCTCGGCATCCTGATCCCGCCCTCCATTCCCCTCATCCTCTACGGCATCATCACCGACACCTCGATCGGCCAGCTCTTCATCGCCGGCATCGTGCCGGGCATCCTGATGATGGCCGCCTTCACCGGCTATGCGCTGTGGTCGCGGCCGGAGGTGGTCGCCGCCGCGGGCGACGGCAGCGAACGCTGGCCGCTGCTGAGGGGCAGCATCGGCGTGCTGCTGCTGCCGCCGGTCATCATCGGCGCCATCTATCTCGGCCTGTTCACGCCGACCGAGGTGGGCGCGCTGGCGGTGGTTTATGTCGTCGGGCTCGGCCTGCTGCAGCGGCGCCTCGACGTCGGAAAGCTGGTGGCCGCGGTGCTGGCCGCGACCCGCACCACGGTCATGCTGATGATGCTGATCGTGTTCGGGCAGTATTTCGCCCACTACCTGACCTACGAGCAGGTGCCGCAGATCATCGCCCAGAGCATCACCCAGGTTCCGGGCGGCTCGCTGGTGACGATCACGCTGATCGTCCTCGTCTACCTGCTGCTCGGCATGTTCCTCGAATCCGCAGCCATGCTGCTGATCTCGGTGCCGATCTTCTTTCCGGTCGCGGCGACGATCGGCATGGACCCGCTGACCTTCGGCATCTTCGCCATCATGGCGATGGAGATCGCGCAGATCTCGCCGCCGGTCGGCATCAACCTCTTCACCATCCACGGCATCAGCCGGATTCCGCTGGAAAGGCTCGCGCGCGGGGTGCTGCCCTTCATCGGCATCCAGATCGCCTTTCTCTACCTGATTTTCTTTTTGCCCCAGATAATCCTCTGGCTTCCAGGACAGATGAAATGAAGCTCAACGAAGAAGAACGCGCCCTGCTTGCAGGCGAGGGCGGCCGTGCCCGCCAGTGGGCGATCCGCCACCAGATCGAAGTCGGCAAGTTTTTCGATGCCGAGGACATGGTCCCGGTCGACCAGGCCCACGTCATGGCCGACCCGGAGAGCCTGGGCGAGGCCGGGGTGCGCTGGCTCTCCGACATCGCGGCGATGCCGGAATCCGAGCGGCGCGTGCGCATTCCCACCATCACCGACCCGCGCGGCGTCGACTTCGCGGCCTACAAGCGGCTGCACCAGACCGACGACATGGCGAGCCTCGAGGAGCGCGCGATCCGCGCCTTCGAAGCCATGGGCGTGCTGATGACCAATACGTGCATCAACTACCAGACCATCCTGCCGCCGGTGCGGGGCGAGCACGTGGCGTTCGGCGACACCGGCGTGGTCATCTATTCCAACGCCGTATTCGGCGCCCGCTCGAACTTCGAGGGCGGCCCGTCCGCCATCGCCGCCGGCCTGACCGGGCGCACGCCGCGCTACGGCTATCATCTCGACAGGAACCGGCTCGGCACCAAGCTGTTCGAGCTGCGCCACCAGCCGAAGGACTTCAGCGAATGGGGCGCGCTCGGCGCGGTGGTCGGCAAGCGCTCGGGCAGCTACTGGTCGGTGCCGGTGATCACCGGCATCGAGAGCGCCCCGTCCTCGGACGACCTGAAGCATTTCGGCGCGGCGCTGGCGAGCTTCGGCTCGGTGGCCATGTTCCACATGCCCGGCATCACCCCCGACGCCCCGACGCTGGCCGACGCGTTCGACGGCCCGCCGCCACCCGCCTCGACGATCACGTCGGAGGACATCGCCAGCGTCTATGAGGGCTATGCGGCGCGCGGCGACAAGGTCGACGTGGTGGTCTTCTCGGCGCCGCAGCTTTCGCTGATCGAGCTCGAGAAGGTGGCAAACCTGCTGGATGGCCGGCAGGTCCATGCCGGCACCACTCTGATCGCCGCCACCTCGCCCGAGATCAAGTTCGCCGCCGACCGGATGGGCCTCACCCGCCGGATCGAGGGGGCGGGCGGGATCGTCCTCTCGGGCGTGTGCTTCTACCAGAGCTATGCGCGCGAGATGGCCGAGGCCAACGGCTGGAGCCGCCTCATGTCGAACTCCGCCAAGCTCGTCAACATCATCGGCGGCTACGGCTACAAGCCGACGCTCGCCACCATGGAGCGCTGCGTCGACAGCGCCGTCGCCGGAAAGGTGCTGTGATGGCCCAGACACTCCTCTGCCACCCCGGCATCGGGCCGGATGTCGAGGGCATCGCCCTCGTCGCTTCCGACGATTTCAGCGCGCGCTACGATCTCGACCGCATCAAGGGCGTGTTCTCGCGCCCGGCGCACAAGCTCTTCGGCCAGGACTACCGCGAGCGGATCCTGGTGCTGAACAACGTGAAGGGCGGCGTGGCCTCGGCTTGGATGCTGAACGAGATGGCCTCGCGCGACGTCAAGCCGGCGGCGTTCGTGTTCAACCGCGTCAATCCGATCCTCGCCCAGGGGGCCGCGCTCGCCGCGCTGTCGCTGGTCGACCGCTTCGAAGACGGCGACGTCACTCAGCTGATCCGCAACGGCGAGCGGATCCGGGTTCGGCCGAGCGAAGGGCAGGTCATCCTGCTCGACCGCCCCTAGCGGGGCGCTAGCCGACCGGCGGATGTGAGCCGGCGAGGGGCGGATCGACGCGCCTCGCCGGCGCGGCGCGCGGGCGCGAGGAGCACGCGGAGTGTCCGGGCGGTCCCTCAAAGCCGGCCGGACGAACGAACAGGTGATTGCGAATGAAATGGTGGCAGACGGGCACCCGGCCCGACTACCGGTTTTCCCTTGCCAATGAGCGGACCTTCCTCGCCTGGATACGCACGGCGCTCGCCCTCATCGCCGGCGCGGTCGGCGTCGACCAGTTCGCCTCGCATCTCGGCTCGCCGCTGACGCGGCTGTCGCTGGCGCTGGTGCTGTTCTGCGTCGGCGGGGCGCTCGGCGCGGTGGCCTATGCGCGCTGGGCCCGCGCCGAGAACGCGATGCGGCACGAGGCCGATCTCCCGCGCAGCCTGCTGCTGCCCATCCTCGCCACGATCACGGCATTGCTTGCGATCGCGCTGGCGTGGCTCGTGATCACGAGCTGAAATCCATGGCGGGAGATGGCGAATTGAAGGATCGCGGCCTCCAGCCCGAGCGCACCGCGCTTTCCTGGTCGCGAACCGGCTTCCTCGCCCTGCTGGTGACGGCCCTGCTGGGACGCGCCGGCACCTCTGCGGCGGACGCGATCGAACTGGCCCTGACCCTCATCCTCGCGCCGATGGCGGGACTGTTCCTCTATCGCGGCTTCAGCATCCCGCTCGCCGGACATGAAGAGCGCGACGATGTCGCCGGGCGGCAGCGGACGATGCTGTTCGTCGGCCTCGGCATCGCGACGATCGCCGGCCTTCAGGTGCTGGAGTGCTGCCTGCGCATCGCGGCAATGATCGGGGGGTAGTGTCGGCCGTGTTGCTTTGGGGAGGTCGCTGGTAGCCACCAAAAGATCTCATCTTTCAGTGGTTTTCGGGTCCAGAGTCACGCGGGCCAGTAGATGCGCTTCAGCGGCAGAAGCTGTTGGGTCTCGATATCGAGCCGATGGCTTCCTTCCGGCGCTTGACCTCGACGACGATGCGCGGCGCCTCAAACCCGAAACCGTCAGGCGAGGCGACGATGTCCTTGCCCCGATCAGGGCCGGCCGGGGACACGCGCGTCTTGTAGCCCATGGCGCGAAGCAGGCCGGCGACAAGCTCCTGCAGGTCGGACCAGTCCAGCGCATGGACACGGTCCTTTGTGAATTCGATCGCCTTCTCCTGGATGTTCTTGAATACGTCCTCCTCCGCGATCTCGACGGAGGCGGCGAGGTCGACTTTCGCCGGCTGGTGCGACTTGAGTGCCCGGAGGAGATCCTCGATCACGTCGGCCGACAGCTGGAAGAGCGTCGAGATCGCGCCAAGGCTGTTGCGGCTGCGCACGGAGAGGAGATCGCGGGAGACTTCGCCCTGCCATGCCACAGATCGGACATTCGGATAGCCGATCTCGATGCTCGAATCCCAGCGATAGTCGCCGGCGATCTCGCCGACGAGATAGACGCGGCGGCCCGGGTCGTAGGTGACGATAGGATCGCCGATCTTCATCTCGCTGCGGAAGCGGTGAAGCTGGCCGGCCGACATGGCCACGGCTTGCGGCTTCCATTCCGGCCAGGTGGTGGTCACTCGAGCGGCGATCTTCGCACGCGTCTTCAGCTCCGTTAGCGGACCGATCTCACGCCAACCTATGGCGATGACGGAATTGTCCTTGAACGCGTCATAGAGCCGCCCGCCGCGCTCAGCGCGCACTACCCAGCCTTGCCTCATATGGTCACCAAACCCGACTTCCCCCATTATGGTAGGGGGATGGCGCTGCCGGAGGCAAGGAGGTGGCGTGACCCTCGCCCCTTATCCGGCGTCTGCCACAGCCATGAATCGGCCGATACGGGACGCAACGCCCGTGAGAGAGGGTATCAGTGACCATGGTTATTCCTGCGTCAATCGTGGTCATTTCGTTGGACTAAATCAGGCCGCGAACACGCGGATAGCGGACAGGTACTCATCGCCTTGGAACCCGACGAAGTGGGTGCAGGGGCGAACGGACTCGAGCTGAGGGTGAGGGCAGGGGCTTGCCGGGGTGCTGTGGAGGGTTCGACGCGACCTAAGAGTAGACCGCATTTCAGAGCTAAGCTGTTGAGAATGCTGGTGGGCCCGGCAGGACTCGAACCTGCAACCAGACCGTTATGAGCGGTCGGCTCTAACCATTGAGCTACAGGCCCGGCCAAGCGCCACCAGGCGCGGCGGAAACTAGCAAAAGCGCGATGCGACGCCAACCGGGGTTCCGCCGCCACGCTCCCTGCGGCAGGGTTGTCCACCCTTCCGCCGCTCGGGAAGGCGTCGCCGCATTGCCGCCGCGATCACGCAGTGCTCTGCCGCTTCGTCACCCGACCCTCCGTCCGAGGAAAGTGGACCATGAAGTTTCTGCCCGCCTGCCTGATCGCCGCGACGCTGCTGGGGAGCCTCGCTCCCGTGGCCGCACAGGACCTATCCCCCGCCGCCGCCCGCCGGCCGACGCTCACCGTCACCGGCGAGGGCAAGGCGGCCGGAGCGCCGGACATGGCGACCTTCTCCAGCGCGGTGGTGAGCGAGGCCAAGACCGCGCGCGAGGCGCTCGACGCCAACAGCGCGTCGGTGTCGCAGATGATCGCCGCCATCAAGTCGGCGGGCGTCGAGAGCCGCGACATCGCGACGTCCGGCTTCTCGATCCAGCCGCAATACCGGGCGGTGAAGAAGGACGGCGACGAGGCGGCCCGCATCACCGGCTACGAGGTGCGCAACATGGTGACGGTGCGCCTGCGCGACCTGTCGAAGCTCGGCGACCTGCTCGACCAGGTGGTGACCTCCGGCGCGAACCAGATCACCGGCATCGCCTTCAGCATCGCCGACCCGACCGCGCTGGAGGACGCCGCCCGCGTCGGCGCGGTGAACGATGCCCGCCACCGCGCCGAGACGGTGGCCGCCGCCGCCGGCCTGCGGCTGGTGCGCATCGTCTCGCTCAACAGCGAAGGCGGGATGCCGCCCATGCCGCGCATGGCCGCGGCGCCGATGATGATGAAGGCGGATTCGGTGCCGGTCGAGGCCGGCGAGACCGAGATCCGGTCCAGCGTCACCATCGTTTATGAGATCGAGCCTCTGTGAGCGGCGCCTGCTCCTGCCGCGCCGGCATCAGCAGGGAGAGAGCGGCCGGCACGACCCGGTAGGTGAGCGGCATCGTCTCGCGCTCCAACTCGCCGTCGGTCGACACCCAGGACCGGCTGCGATTGGGCCGCGCGAGCACGATCTCCCGCCCGACCAGGCTGGTGATGCCCGGATTGTCGCGCCACGTATCGGTGACCATGTCGGCACCGGCCTTGAGCCGCGCCAGCGCGCCGCGCTCCTCGGTGATGTGGACCTCGAGCACGCCCTCGTCGAGCCGGCCGCGATGCCAGCCGGGCCCTGAGAACCGGTTCACCGAGACGAGCACGGCGAGCGCGTCGAAGCGGCGGGTCTTCCCGTCCACCGTCACGTCGAGCTCGAACCGGCCCGAGCGCCGCAGCGCGTAGATGGCGGCAAGCGCCACCGCCAGGAAGCGCCAGAGCTTCAGCTTGCGCGCCATCTCCCGCGCGCGAGCCATCTGGCTGAAGAAGCCCATGCCGGAGATGGTGTGGAACAGCCGGTCGTTCAGCGTGGCGATGTCCACCATCCCCGGCTCCGCCGCGCCGAGCACGGCCACCGCCTGTTCGAGATCGGTCGGCATGCCGATGTCGCGCGCCAGCAGGTTGAGCGTGCCGAGCGGAAGGATGCCGAGCGCCTTGCCCGTTCCGTGCAGGTGCCGCACCGCGAGGCTGACGCTGCCGTCGCCGCCGCCGACGATCACTGCGTCATGAGGGCCGCTGCCCGATTCCGTGATGGCGCGCAGGAAGTTCTTGCCGCGCAGAAGCTGCACCTCGACCTTGCGCCCGTCGCGGCCGAGCCCGCGCTCGACGAGCGCCCGGACCTCCTCGCCGTTGCGGTCGAGCAGGGTGCCGGCCTCGGCATTCAGAATGGCGATGACGTGGCGCATGCTGGGAGCGTCTGAGGAGGGCGGTTGAAGCGGGCGGTCGAGGAAGGCGGAGCGACGGGCATATCGGCGGTCCCGCCGTACCGGCGGCAGGCTCCGGCAAGGTCAGGGCATCGCTAGGGCTAGCATATTGCGCCGCCAAAGGCATTGGGGCACGTTCGCCGCGGGGGTCCATCGCGGGCTCGCGGCGAGGGCGTGCTTATGGCGGATATGGGCGGAAAAGAGGGGATGGTGCGCCTGAGGGCCGGCATCCTGGTGCTGGCGGCGCTCGTCTTCATCTCGTTGAGCGCGGGGCGCTGGACGGCGGCGCTGTTTTCCCTCGGCTGGATATGGGCGGCGCTCATCGGCGTGGTCGTCGCCGTGCTCATCGCCTTCATCGTGACGCGGCTGGACCGGGTCGCCTATTTCGGCATCGCGGCGCTCGTCACCCTGTTCGGCGCCTACACGGCGTATGATTTCGCGCGCGGGCCGGTGGACTGGTCGCAGGGGTGGGCGCTGCTTCTGGCGCTGGTGCCGGCGGTGATCCTGGCCGCGGCGTTCTGGGATTTCCGCCACCTCGTGGCCGAGGTGCGTGCTTGGGCCAACAGCCGGAACTGATCTCGGGATCGATGGTCGGAACGAAGAGGCGGCCGCCCGGAACCGGTCCGGGCGGCCGTGCTGTCGGTCAGCCGCCGACGAGCTCGCGGCAGAGGGCCACGATGCCCGAATCATAGGCGCGCGGCTCGGAGAGCACGCCCTGGCAGCGGGTCTTCTTCACGGCCATGCTCGAACTGCTGGTGCTGGAGCGGTCGCGCGAGCGCGCCACGGCGCCGCCGCCGCTGGACGAACCGCCATTGCCGGCCGAGCTGCCGCCATTGCTGGCCGAGCCGCCGCTGCCGGAGCTGCCGGAGCTGCCGCCGCCCGGGTTCATGCCGACGTCGCCGCCGCCGGGGGTGCCGGTGCCGCCGTCGTCATCGCCCGGCGTGCCGCCGGACAGGGCACGGCCGATGCTCAGCCCGATCGAGGCGAGGCCGGAGCTGCCGCCGACATCGACGTCGGCGTCGGTCACGAGGCCGTTGCTGCCGCCGACCGTGGCGGTTGCGTTCACGTCGGCCACCTGACCGCGGCCGAGGACGGTCGCGTCACCCGTCGCGTTTACCCCGTTCGAGCCGAGCAGGCTGGCGCCGAACAGCGCGTCGGCGAGCGCCTTGGACGGCGAGCGGCGATCGCCGACGGTCGCGCTGGCCTGCGCGTCGGCGCCTCTCGGGCCGAGTGCACTGACCGTGGCGTCGACGCCGACGCGACGCTGCGCGCTGCTGCCCACGACGGCGTTGGCATCCACGCCGTTCGGGCCGAGCGCCTGGGCATCCACCGAAGCGATGTTGCCTTCGGTGTTACGCGTGATCAGCGGCCTCAGGCGGAACACGTTGAGGTCCAGGCCGAACAGGCTGGCGGTCGCGCCCCGCGAGGAGGTTCCGCTGCTCGAACTGTCACCGGAGCTGGCGGTCTGGGCACCGCTGGAGCGAGCGGAGCGGCCGGCGCTGCCGGTCGCGGAACTCGCGGTGGAGCTGCTACTCGCGGTGGAGCTGCTGCCGGTCGTGCCGGTGCTGTCCGCCGTTCCGCCCGTCACCGAGCTGGTGGTGCCGGAAATGGCGCCGCCGAGGCCCGATGTCAGGCCGGACACGGCGTCGCCGACGGTTGATGTCGTGTTGGTCACGGCACCGCCGACGCGGCTCACCGTGTTGCCGACGCCGCCGACCACACCGCCATTGTCCGCGAGCGAGTTGCCCACGCTGGAAACGGTGCCTCCGACCGCATCACCGGCCGCCGAGACGGTCCGGTCCACGGCGCCGCCCACCCGCGACACCGCGCCACCAAGCCCCCCGCCTCCACCATCCTTCGACCCGGCTCCTCTGGCGTCCGCTGTAACCGGGTTCATAAGAAGACATGCGACTATTGCGCCGATACTCACACTGGCGGCGCCATATCGGCGCCCTGCTTTTTCAAAGTGCCTCATGTTCACGCTCCCTGTGAAATTCCAGACATCACGTCGCTAGCCGTCTACATGATGTCTTTATCCATAAGTCCGAAACCAACGTATTTGTTTCAATATCCATTGTATTCGTTGGTGAGCTGACAAACTTATTTTGGATTTTGTTATATTAGGTGTCAAATTTCCTCAGGGTCATCGGCTATTTAATGCATTATCCCAGCTTAATGGTCCTATAGAACCGTTTGAGCCACCTTATGGCACCTCCGATGCGTCGTACGCGATAAATCCGAGAGTGGTGCCGGGCAGCGGCATGGCCGGTAGTGGGGTCTGAAATCTCGAGCGCTCGCGCATCTGTGAACGCGATTCGCGCTGCTTCCGGGTCCGGTTGGCCGCCGAGACCCTCGGAAAGCGCGCTCGCATAGCGCCGCAGGTCGCCGGCCTTGCCGGTCGCGCAGGCCCGCTCCAGCGCCCGCAGCGCGATTTTCCTCAGCTCGGCATGAGGGGCGTGGCGCAGCCCTTCGCCGACCTCGCGGCAGAACAGCGGCACGCCGGCCTCGACCGACCGCTCGAACCAGGGCTGCGCGAGGTCGAGCCGGCCGGTGCGCTCCAGCAGGAGCCGGGCGTAGTCGAACTGGCCGCGATAATCGCCGCCCTCGGCGCCGCGCCGATACCAGCGCAGCGCGGCCGCCGGCCGGGGAGGGCGATCCCAGCCATGCTCCAGATAGCGCCCGACCAGGGTCGCCGACTTCACATGGCCGGCGCGCGCGGCGCGCGCGTACCAGTGAAGCGCCTCCCGGCGATCCGGGGGCACGCCGTTTCCCTCCAGCAGCAGCCGGGCGAGGTTGAACTGCGCCCAGGGCTCGCCCTTGCCCGCGGCCTCGCGATAGTGCCGCGCCGCCTCGCCGGCGTCCGCTTCCACGCCCCAGCCGAGTTCATGGCAGCGCCCGACCATGTTGCGGCCCTCGGCGCTGCCCGCCTCGGCGGCGATTCGAAACCAGCGCAGCCCCGCCGTCGGGTCGCGCGGCACGCCGTGCCCGTCCACCAGCATCTGCCCCCAGGCAAGCTGGGCGTTGATCAGCCCGTTTAGCGCCGCCGCGCGCACCCAGAGCGCGGCCTGCTCGGGTCCCTCACTGATGCGCGCGCGCAACACATCCGCGCCCATTCGTTCGAGTTCCGAATAGGAAATCCATCGGTCAGCCATGGGGGGATGCGTTCTCCGTGCGGAAAGCGGGCGCAGGTTCCGCGAGCCGACAATCGAATTTTCGTTGAGTCACATAAGGTCTACGTTCGGAAACAAACAAGAGAGCACGTACAGTTTTAGTTTTTAATAATTCGAAAGTGAGATTTCACGTCGAAATCCCGCAAAACATTCTTGGAATATCTAAAAAACATAATGTTTGAAGCAGGTTGGATTCGAAGATAGGAGACCGAAAAATACAGCAATAAGGGGTTGGGCTAGATGAAGACCTTGAGAACGCTACGATCGCCAATGCCGAATGTTGCCGTGACCGCCGGTCTTGCCGTCACCATGTCGGCGATTCCGATGTTCGGCGCGGCGGCGCAGGAAGCCGCGGGCACCGCGACGGGTGCGGCGGTCGGCGAGGAGCTCTCCACCATCACGGTCGAGGGTGATGGCTCGCCGGTGAACACGCTCGAGGCGTCCACCGGGCTCTCGCGCCTGCCGGGCACGGTGCAGGACACGCCGCAGACGGTTCAGGTCATCACCCAGCAGACCATGCAGCAGCAGGGCGTCACCACGCTCGAGCAGGCGTTGCGCAACGTTCCCGGCGTCACCTCGGGCATCGGCGAAGGTGGCGGCGGCATGAACGGCGACCAGTTCCGCATCCGCGGTTTCCAGGCCAAGGGCGACATCTACATCAACGGCCTGCGCGACTTCGGCGTCTATGTGCGCGACAGCTTCGCCTATGAGAATGTCGAGGTGTTCAAGGGCTCGACCTCGGAGAGCTTCGGCGTCGGCACCACGGGCGGCGCGATCAACTCCACGCTCAAGGCCGCTCATCTCGGCGACAAGTATGACATCGAGGGGCAGTTCGGCACCGGCCCGCTCTATCGCGGTGTGTTCGACATCAACAAGCAGTTCGACGGGACGAGCGCCATCCGCATCGTCGGCATGGTGAACGAGCAGGACGTCGCCGACCGCAACAATGTCGAATCGAACCGCTACGGCGTCATGGCCGATGTCGGCTTCGGCCTCGGCACCGACCAGACGCTGCACGTCAACTACCTCTACCAGCACGGTGAGCGCACGCCCGACTACGGCGTGCCCGTCGTCACGCCGATGTTCGGCGACGTCGCGCGCTTCGGTGCCATGGGCCAGCCGGTGACGGAGTTCGGCATCCCGCGCGACACCTTCTACGGCAAGGTGACCGATCAGGATGTCACCGACGTCAACATGCTGACGGTCAACTTCCGCAAGGAGGTCAATGACTGGCTGACGGTCACCAACGACACCCGGTTCGGCTACTACACGCGCGATTTCGCGACGACGGTGCCGGGCTGTTCCACTGGCGGCAGCCGGGGAAGCACGCCGACGCCGGCTCAGTATTATGCGAGCTGCACCGGCCAGTTCTTTGCCGGCGGCAACCCGGACATCAGCTTTGGCGGCGGCAATCCCGGATATTACCAGGAGAGCTACAGCGCCCAGAACATCACGACGATGATCGCGAACTTCCACACCGGCGCGCTGCGTCACGAAGTGGTTGCGGGCGTGGACGTCAACACGGTCAGCAGCGAGCGCACGCTGGTCTCGGTCGCGGGCGACAAGGGCACGTCGACGATCTGGGACCCGGTATTCGATAACACGACCGGCTACTATCTCTATTCGAACCCTTACGGAAACAACGGCCAGCGGGATTCGACGGCCAACGATTTCGGCGTCTTCGTCAGTGACCGCATCTGGTTCACGGATGCCATCTCGCTCCTCGCCGGCGCGCGGTACGACAGCTACTCTTCCGACTACTCCTACTGGAGCACCTCAGATGGTGGCGGATGGATTCAGGCCGACACGCACACGACCTTCTGGAGCCCCAAGATCAGCCTGATCTGGGAGCCGACGAAGGAGCAGACCTATTATGTGAGCTGGGCCAAGTCCTTCACCCCGCAGGGCGCGTTCCCGACCAACGACATCACCGTCGTCAATGCGGACCAGCAGGATCTCGAGCCGGAAGACAACGAAACCTGGGAAGCAGGCTTAAAGGTGTCGTTCCTGGAAGGAAAGCTCGGCGTGACGGGCGCGATCTTCCGCACCGACAAGAGCAATGCCTTCTACACCGACCCGGTGACCGGCGACACGGTGGAGACCGGCGAGAACCAGCGCGTGCAGGGCGTCGAGCTCGGGCTGACGGGCAACATCACCGAAGCGTGGTCGATCCAGGCCTCCTACGCCTATTACGACAGCGAGATCATGACCTCGACGACGAACGAGTATGTCGGCAACGAGGTGCCCTTCGTCTCGCCGAACAACTTCACGCTCTGGACGACCTACAATCTCAGCAAGACCTGGCACCAGATTCCGGGTGATCTTCTGGTCGGCGCCGGCATCACCTATGCCGATGATTACTATACGAACACGGCCAACAGCGCGATCATCCCAGAGACCTTCTCGCTGGACGCGCTCATCTCCTACCAGAAGGACAATTACCGGGTCGCGCTCAACGCCTACAACCTGACCGACGAGTTGAACTACGCGGCGGGCTGGGGCAATCGCGCCATTCCCGCTTCGGGCCGCACCTTCACGCTCACGGTGGGTGCGACTTTCTGATCGAGCGGCCTGCCGTTTCCGATCGACCGTCTCAATTTGGGGGAAGGCAGGTGCAACGCCTGCTTTCCCCACTTTTTCGTTTGGGAAGTGCTCGATGCTGATCCAGATCCCCGACATCCTCACGCCCGACGAGGTGGCGCATTGCCGGCGCGTGCTCGAGGCCTCGCCCTGGGTCGATGGACGCGTCACCGCCGGCCAGCAGGCGGCGCGCTCAAAGCTCAACCTGCAGATCCCGGTGGAATCGCGCGAGGCGCAGGAACTCGGCGACATCGTGCTGCGGGCGCTCGGCCGGAACCCGATCTTCAATTCCGCGGCGATGCCGCTCAGGGTGTTGCCGCCCATGTTCAACCGCTACGATGTCGGCATGAAGTTCGGCGCCCATGTGGACGGCTCGATCCGCTCCATTCCCGGCACCGCGCAGCGCATGCGCGCGGACGTCTCCACCACCATCTTCCTCACCGACCCGTCGGAATATGACGGCGGCGAGCTGGTGATCGAGGACGCCTACGGGCTTCAGGAGGTGAAGCTGCCGGCGGGCCACGCCGTGGTCTATCCGGCCACCAGCCTGCATTCGGTCAACGAGATCACCCGCGGCTCGCGCTGGGGCTCGTTCTTCTGGTCGCAGTCGATGATCCGCGACAATGGCCGGCGGGCGATGCTGTACGACCTCGACATGGCGATCATGGCGACGCGCGCCCGGCTGCCGGACGACGATCCCGCCGTGCTGTCGCTGGCCAATGTCTACCACAACCTCGTGCGGCACTGGGCCGAGCTGTGAGGCATTGACGCGGGCCTGCCGGCGGTGGAGCTTCGTCCGCCTCCCGCTGGACCGCCATCATGCCCCCTTTGACCTCGCTGCTGCCGCCCGCCCTGCTGCCGATCGTGCTGCTCTTCGCCTCCAACGTCTTCATGACCTTCGCCTGGTACGGGCACCTCAAGCACAAGTCCACGCCGCTGCTGATCGCCATACTGGCGAGCTGGAGCATCGCGCTGTTCGAGTACTGCCTCGCCGTGCCGGCCAACCGCTACGGCTCGGCAGTCTATTCGACGGCGCAGCTCAAGACGATGCAGGAGGTCATCACCCTCATCGTGTTCGCCGGCTTCTCGGTGCTGTGGCTGAAGGAGCCGCTGCACTGGAACCACCTGGTCGGCTTCGCCTTCATCGCCGCCGGCGCCTATTTCATCTTCCACCGCTGGTGAGGCGTCAGTCGGCGGGCGCGAGGCGCAGCAGGCGGCCCGGGTCCTCGTCGGTGAGCAGCCACAGCGCTCCGTCCGGGCCCTGTCGCACGTCGCGGATGCGGGCGCCGAAATCCGTGAGCAGGTCCTCCTCCTCGACCACGCGCTGGCGGTCCGGGTCGAGCCGCAGCCGCACCAGCTTCATGCCGGCGAGGGCGCCGGTGAACAGGTCGCCCTTCCACGCCGCGATCAGGTCGCCGGTATAGAAGGTGAGGCCGGAAGGGGCGATGGACGGGTCCCAGTACTTGACCGGCTGCTCCATCCCGTCCTTGCGCGTGCCTTCGCCGATGGTCGCTCCGTTGTAGTCGCGCCCATAGGTGATGACCGGCCAGCCATAGTTCTTGCCGGCCTCGGGATGGTTGAGCTCGTCGCCGCCGCGCGCGCCGTGCTCGACCGTCCACAGCCGCCCGGTCTGCGGATCGAGCGCGGCGCCCTGCACGTTGCGATGCCCGAAGCTCCAGATTTCTGGCCGCGCGCCCTGCAGCTTGACGAACGGGTTGTCGTCCGGCGCCTGCCCGTCGGGGCGGATGCGCACGATCTTGCCGAGATGGCTCGAGAGCCGCTGCGCCTGGTCGCGTTCCGAATAGCGCTCGCCCAGCGTGACGAACAGCGTGCCGTCGCGGGCGAAGACGAGGCGCGAGCCGTAATGCGAGCTGCCGCCGACGGAGGGCTGCTGGCGGAAGATCACCTCGACATTGTCGAGCCGCGCGCCGCCCGCGTCCTCCACCAGCTTGCCGCGCGCCACGCTGGTGCCGGAGGCGCCCTCGCGCGGCTCCGCATAGGAGAAGTAGACCATCCGGCTCGAGTCGAAGTCTGGCGCGAGCACGACGTCGAGCAGCCCGCCCTGGCCGCGCGCATAGACCGGCGGCAGGCCGGCGACGGGTTCGGAGACGGTGCCGCTGCGGCTGACGATCCGCAGCCGGCCGGCGCGCTCGGTCACCAGCATCCGCCCGTCCGGCAGGAAGGCGAGGGACCAGGGATGATCGAGGCCGCCGGCCACGGTCTCGACCGTCATCCGGCCGGCGGAGCTGTCGACGGTCACGCTTTCCTGCGCCGATAGCGGCGCGGCGCTGGCGAACAGGGCGAGGATGCCGGCGAGGAGGGAAAGCCCGGTGATCGTCCTCAAGGCAGCGCTCCGCAGAAGGTCGGGACGCGCATGGTTAGATCACGGTGCGGGCAAACGCCAATGCGCAGGGCCTGACAAGCCCGTGAAGCGGCCGGGGAGGGGGAAGCGCGGGTCCTCAGCCCTCGCGCCGGCCGGAGGAGGACGAGCGCGCCGGCTGCAGCGTGTTGCGCAGCATGAAGCTGGAAAGGCCGCACAGGCCGATGAAGCCGGTGAGCAGCACCGCGCCCATGGCGATGCGCCCGTCGCTTGCCATGGCGGGGTGGATTTCGAGCGCGACCGCGCGCTGCAGGCTGAACATGCAGAGCACGGCGACGATGGCGAGGGTCAGCGAGAGCACGACGCCGGCTTCCAGCAGCGCGCGGCGAAAGCGGCGGCCGGCGGTGCGGCTCGGCTCGGCAGGTCCGACGTGGTGACGCGGCATGGCGAAATCCCTTCCGTGGGGCGGTTCGTCTGTCTGACGGAAGGCAGGTTCGCAGCCGATCCCGGCCCGGCTTCGGCGCCACTTTGCGCGAGGCGGCGCCATTTCGGGGCGTTTTCGCGGCAATTGGTTAAATGCTGTTTACCTTCTCGGGTACCGTCTCCGGCCGCCACTCCATGGCGACATGGCCGGGGTCGGCGGCGACCCGCTGCAGCCAGCGCCGGACCGCGGGGAAGGGCTCGAGGTCGAACTCGCCTTCGCCCGCGACATGCGTGTGCGCGTAGAGCGCGATGTCGGCTATGGAGAAGGTGTCGTCGGCGAAGAAGGCGCGGCGGCCGAGATGGCGCTCCATCACCCCCAGCGCCGCGTAGCCTTCCTCGAGCCAGCGGTCGATGTCGTGGGTGCGCAGGTCCCGCCCGCCGCGCACCAGCTTGAGCCAGAACCGGGCGGCGGCGATGGCGGGCTCGTGGCTGTGCTGCTCGAAGAACATCCAGCGCAGCACCTCGGCCCGCGCCAGCGGCCCGTCGGCGAGGAAGCGGGTGCCGCTGGCGAGATAGAACAGGATCGCGTTGGACTCGGCGAGGAAATGCCCGCCGGGCAGCTCCAGCAGCGGCACGCGCCCTTCCGGGTTGCGCATCAGGAATTCGGGCGTGCGATTCTCGCCCCGGAGGATGTCGACGTCCACCAGCGTGAAGGGCACGCCGAGCTTCGCCAGCAGCAGCCGCACCTTGTAGCAGTTGCCGGAATTCTGCATGGAATGGAGCTTGAGCACGCGCGACGTCCCGTCATCCCCGAACGAAATCCGGCCAGGGCGTCAGAGTAACGCATCGTCCGGTCCGGGAGCAGGTGGGGAATCGCTTGCGGGCACGCAAGGGCTCGACTAGTTGTCGCGCGCATCAAACTTAAGGAGACCGGCCATGAGCCTCATTTCCTCCGCCCTCAAGCGCATCAATCCCTCCCAGACCATCGCCATTTCCAACAAGGCGCGGGAGCTGAAAGCGTCGGGCCGGGACGTGATCGCGCTTGCGGCCGGCGAGCCGGACTTCGACACGCCCGAGAACGTCAAGGAAGCCGCGATCAAGGCGATCCGCGACAACCAGACCCGCTACACGGCGGTCGACGGCATTCCCGAGCTGAAGGCGGCGATCGTCGCCAAGTTCAAGCGCGAGAACGGCCTCGACTACAAGCCGAGCCAGGTGACGGTCGGCACCGGCGGCAAGCAGGTGCTGTTCAACGCGCTGGTGGCGACGCTCGACGTCGGCGACGAGGTGGTCATTCCCGCCCCGTACTGGGTCAGCTATCCCGACATCGTGCAGTTCGCCGGCGGCACCCCCGTGCCGGTCGAGACCAAGCTCGAGGACAACTTCAAGCTCCAGCCCGCCGATCTCGAGGCCGCGATCACGCCCAAGACCAAGTGGCTGATCTTCAACTCGCCCTCGAACCCGACCGGCGCCGCCTACAGCCGCGCCGAGATGAAGGCGCTCACCGACGTGCTGGTGCGCCATCCGCATGTGTGGGTGCTCACCGACGACATGTATGAGCACCTCGTCTATGACGACTTCGAGTTCGTCACCCCCGCGCAGGTGGAGCCCTCGCTCTACGAGCGCACGCTGACCATGAACGGGGTCTCCAAGGCCTATTGCATGACCGGCTGGCGTATCGGCTACGCGGCGGGGCCGGAGGTGCTGATCAAGGCCATCGGCACGCTGCAGTCGCAGTCGACCTCAAACCCGAACTCGATCGCCCAGTGGGCGGCCGTGGAGGCGCTGAACGGCCCGCAGGACTTCATCGCCGCCAACAACAAGGTGTTCAAGGAACGGCGCGACCTTGCCGTCTCCATGCTCAACCAGGCGGCGGGCCTCACCTGCCCGAAGCCGGAAGGCGCGTTCTACGTCTACCCGTCCTGCGCCGGGCTGATCGGCAAGTCGACGCCCGCGGGCAAGGTGATCGAGAACGATGAGGTCTTCGCGACCGAGTTGCTCGAGGCCGAGGGCGTGGCGGTGGTGCATGGCTCGGCCTTCGGCCTCGGCCCCGCCTTCCGCATCTCCTACGCCACCGCGACCAAGGACGTGGAAGAGGCCTGCCTGCGAATCCAGCGCTTCTGCGGTTCGCTGCGCTGAGGTAATATCCTGGACGTCCGGCCGGGAATCCACCCCGGCCGGACATCGTTGCGCGCCTCCATCGCCGGTTCGCCCGAACCGGCCGCGCGTTCCCCAGGGAGTGTTATCCATGATCCGTTACGTTGCCTCGCGCGGGCTTCTGGCCGCCGCGCTCGTCGTTGGTGCCGGCGTGCTCGTCGCAGCTCCGGCCTCGGCCCAGACCAAGCGCGTCGAGGTCGGCACGCTGGCCTGCCAGGGCAGCAAGTCCGTGAGCTTCATCATCGGCTCCAAGCGTACCCTCGACTGCACCTTCAAGAGCCGCCGCGGCACCTCCTACCGCTATGAGGGCACGATCCGCCGCTGGGGCCTCGATGTCGGCGTGACCGGCCGCAACACGCTGCTGTGGACGGTGCTGGCGCCCTCGCGGGGCGTGCACTCGGGCGATCTCGACGGCGACTATGCCGGCGTGTCCGGCAGCGTGGCGCTCGGCGTCGGCGTCGGCGGCAACGTGCTGGTCGGCGGCTCGCGCGACACGATCGCCCTGCAGCCCTTCAGCGTCGAGGCCCAGACCGGCGTCAACGTCGCGGTCGGCGTCGGCAATCTGCGCCTGACCTCGAAGTGAGCCTGATCTGATCGAAGGCGGCCGGCGGCGACGGGTTCGCGCGCCACCGGCCGCTTTTTTTGCGAATTGCACGCTTAGTTGAAGTCCGGCCTGAAATAGTCGGCCCCGTCGCGGCGTATTCTCTTCGTCATCCTCGAGGAGAACGTCATGCATATCCGCCATCGGCCATCCTGGGAGCTGCCCGAAAGCGCGGCGACGCCGGAATCCGTCTATCTCTCTCGCCGCACGCTGCTGGGCGGGGGCGCCGGCCTCATCGGGGCGCTCGGCCTGCCGGGCGGGGCGCAGGCGGGGTTCCTGGACAGTCTCGGCCTGTCGGGCGGCGACAAGGCGCCGAAGGGCCCCGCGCCCGGCGATCCCGCCAACGACCCGACCAAGGACCTCTATCCGGCCCGGCACAATGACGCCTTCACCCTCGACCGGCCGGTCACGCCCGAGGACATCTCGGCCAACTACAACAATTTCTACGAGTTCGGCTCCGACCGCTCCTACTACCAGGTGGCGGACGTCTGCGCGCAGATGCCGCGCCGGCCCTGGACGGTGAAGATCGACGGGCTGGTCGAGAAGGAGCGCGAGGTCGGCATCGACGACCTGATCCGCGCCATGGCGCTGGAGGAGCGGCTCTACCGCCACCGCTGCGTCGAGGCGTGGTCGATGGCGGTGCCGTGGACCGGCTTCCCGGTGAAGGACTTCGTCTCCTGGGCGCGCCCGCTCTCCAGCGCGAAATACATGCGCATGGAAACCTTCCTCAACCCGGACGTGGCGGCCGGCCAGCGGCGCTTCACCTATCCGTGGCCCTATGTCGACGGCCTGACCATGGCCGAGGCGACCAACGACCTCGCCTTCTTCGTCACCGGCATCTATGGCAAGCCGGCGCCCAACCAGTTCGGCGCGCCGCTGCGCCTCGCCGTGCCGTGGAAGTACGGCTTCAAGTCGGTGAAGTCGATCGTGCGCATCTCCTTCGTGGAGGAGCGCCCTGTGGGGCTCTGGGAGCAGATCCAGGGCCGCGAATACGGCTTCTGGGCCAATGTGAACCCCGCCGTCCCGCATCCGCGCTGGAGCCAGGCGAGCGAGCGCGACATCGGCACCGGCGAGCGACGCCCGACCGAGATCTACAACGGCTATGGCGAGCAGGTCGCCGGCCTCTATGCCGGGATCAAGGGCGAGAATCTGTTCATGTGACCGGCGCGCCGGGCGGGCCGCCTGACGCCCGCCCATCGGCCGCTCGGAACCCTTGCGCCGACGGGCCTTCCCCCGGCATCCCACCGGACAAGAAAAAAGCCGGGCTCTTGCGAGCCCGGCTAAGTCTCGCCGCCGAGGCGGCGAACCTTCCAGAGGGGAACAGCCGAAGCATCGCCTCGGCGTCACGACCCATATGATCAACGAGAGGGCATCTTTCAATGAAAAATGCCCGCATGGCAGGCATGCGTTATTGCATTGACCGCCCGATAGTTTGATTTTGCCCCTTGTTTAAGCGTTTTGACGGTAGGTGAGTCCTGCCCCCTCCCGCGCTAGAATAGCGCCCAAGGGCCGTGAGAATGCCCGTTTCAGGAGGATCGCCATGCTGCTTCGCCCGTTCGCCGTGCCGCTGCTCGCCGCCGCCGCGCTGTCTCTCGCCATCCCCGCCCTGAAGGCCGCGCCCTCCGTGGAGGCCGCGCGGTCCGTCATCGCCATTCCCGAGATCGGCTTCAGCGATTCGTCCGGCGAGGCGCGCAACCAACAGGCCGAGCACGATGCCCGGCGTCAGGCGCTGACGAAGGGTCTGGTCACCGAACTCGGCGCCGAGGCGGATCTGGCGAGCCTGCCGCTCGCCTGCACCGAGCCGTGCCCGCTCGACGCCGAGGGCGTGGAGAAGCTGCGCCAGCGCGCCCGGGCCGAAGGCGCCGAGTTCCTGCTGGTAGGGAAGGTGCACAAGATGAGCACGCTGGTGATGTCGATGCGCTTCGCCGTGCTCGACACGTCGAGCGGCAAGCTCGTGCTGGAGCGCCTGCTCAGCTTCCGCAGCGACAATGACGAGGGCTGGCGCCATGCCGGCGCCTATGTCGCGCGCGAGGTCGCCGACAGCTTCGCCGGCGAGGCGAAATAGCTCAGAAGTTCCAGCGCTGCGCCTTGGCGACGAGGAAGTCGCGGAACACCTGGATGCGCGCCACCGACCGCATTTCCTGCGGGTAGACGAAATAGGCTTCCAGGGTCGGCGTCGGCCGTTCCTGGAAGAGCTGCACCAGCGTGGCGGAATCCTCGAGCAGGTAGTCCGGCACGATGCCGATGCCCACGCCCCGCTCCACCGCCCGCTTGAGGCCGAGCACGTTGTTGACCGAGAGCGAGGGGACCCGTCCCGGCTCCTCCTCGTCGAGCCCGGCCCGCTCCAGCCAGTTCAGGCCCTGGAAATAGCTCGGGATCGGGCCGCCGAGCAGGATGATGCGGTGCTTCTCCAGCTCGTCGAGTGTGCGCGGGTGGCCGTTTCGCTTGAGGTACTCGGCCGAGGCAAAGGCGTGGAAGTGCACGGTGAACAGCTTGCGCTGGATCAGGTCCGGCTGCACCGGCTGGCGCAGGCGGATGGCGACGTCCGCCTCGCGCATGGCGAGGTCGAGCTCGTCGTCGGTCAGGATCAGCGTGATGCGGATGTCGGGATAGAGCTCGAGGAACTCGCCGATGCGCGCCGTCAGCCAGTGGGTGCCGAGGCCCATGGTGGTGGTCACGCGCAGCTCGCCGTTCGGCTTCTCGCGCGAGTCGGTCAGCTTGGCGCGGGCCGCCTCCAGCTTCATGAACACTTCGTGCGCGGTGCGGTAGAGCAGGTCGCCCTGTTCGGTCAGGATCAGGCCGCGCGCATGGCGGTGGAACAGGGGGATGTTGAGTTCCTGCTCCAGCGCCGAGACCTGCCGGCTGACCGCCGACTGGGAGAGGCCAAGCGCCTCGCCGGCATGGGTGAAGGAGCCGGCCTCCGCGGCGACGTGGAAGACCTTCAGCTTGTCCCAGTCCATGTCGCGGGCACGGTTGGCCTTGTTTTCCATGGCTCAGCTGCTCACTCGGCGGCTTCGGCGAGGGGCTCGTGGGCGGCGAGGAAGCGCTCGGCCTCCAGCGCTGCCATGCAGCCCATGCCGGCCGCGGTCACGGCCTGGCGGAAGACATCGTCGGCCACGTCGCCGGCGGCGAACACGCCTTCCACCGAGGTCTGGGTGGAATGGGAATCGGTCCAGACATAGCCCGAGGGCTTGAGCTTGAGCTGCCCCGCGACGAGATCGGTCGCCGGCGCATGGCCGATGGCGACGAACACGCCGTCGGTCCGGTATTCGGTGAGGGCGCCGGTATCGACGTTCTTCAGCACGATGCCGGTGACCTTGGTCGGGCCTTCCTCGCCCTTCACCTCGTCCACCACCGCGTTCCAGATCACCTCGACCTTGGGGTGGGCGAACAGGCGCTCCTGCAGGATGCGCTCGGCGCGGAAGCCGTCGCGCCGGTGCACGACCGTGACCTTGGAGGCGAAGTTGGTGAGGAACAGCGCCTCTTCCACCGCGGTGTTGCCGCCGCCGATCACGAACACTTCCTTGCCGCGGTAGAAGAAGCCGTCGCAGGTCGCGCAGGCGGAGACGCCGAAGCCGCGATAGGCCTGCTCGGAGGGCAGCTCGAGCCAGCGCGCCTGCGCGCCGGTGGCGAGGATCACCGTCTCGGCGATCCAGACCTGCCCGGAATCGGTCTCCAGCCGGAACGGGCGGGAGGAGAAGTCGGCCTTGGTGACGATGTCGTTGACGATGCGGGTGCCCATCTTCTCGGCCTGGACCTGCATCTGCTCCATCAGCCACGGGCCCTGGATCGGGTCGGCGAAGCCCGGATAGTTCTCGACGTCGGTGGTGATGGTGAGCTGCCCGCCGGGCTGGATGCCCTGGATCAGCACCGGCTCGAGCATGGCGCGCGCCGCATAGACGGCCGCGGTGTAGCCCGCCGGGCCGGAGCCGATGATCACCACCTTGACGTGGTGGGGCGACGCACTCGAAATCAGGGCCGGCGACATTCGATTCACCTGTTGCGGACCAGAGGGATCATACCCGGCGGGCGGCAGGCCCACGGGACACGACCCCGGCCAATTGGGCGACTCATGCGCGGTCCGCAAGTGCCGCAGAGGTCAGCCATGCGAAAATGTAAGAGCTGGCCCGCCGCTCTGCAAGTCGCGCAATGATTGGCCTTTAGTTTTCCAGAGGGAAGATTGCGCGCGGGCGCCGCGAAAGATAATTGCTCTGGCGGGCCGCTGCTCTATGGTCGCGGCCGGAATTGCGATTTCCGCCGACCCGACAGGAGCTGCCGGCTTGCCACGCCGTATCGACGCGATCGACCTGAGCATCCTGCGCGAGCTCCAGGGCGACGGCCGCATCACCAATGTGGAGCTGTCGCAGCGCGTCGGCATCTCCGCTCCGCCCTGCCTCAGGCGCGTGCGCGCGCTGGAGGAGGAGGGCATCATCAAGGGCTACCGCGCCCTGCTCGACGAGAAGCAGCTCGGCTTCGAGCTCATGGCCTTCGCCATGGTGCATCTCGTCAGCCAGGCCGAGGCCGACCTCAACGCCTTCGCCGGGCAGGTCGAGCGCTGGCCGCTGGTGCGCGCCTGCTGGATGCTCTCGGGCGAGACCGACTTCATCCTGCTCTGCGTCGCCCCGGACCTGCGGACGTTCCAGAGCTTCGTGCTGGAGCTGACCGGCGCGCCCAACGTGCGCAACGTCAAGACCGCCCTCACGCTCAAGCAGACCAAGGATGCCGCGGTGGTGCCGATGGAGGGGGAGCTTCCTTGATCGTCGCTACCGCGACCGATACCGCCTATGTGGAACTGACCGCCGTGCTGCTTGCCTCCCTGGCCGAACAGGCCGGGCCGGGCATCGATGCGGTCTACGTGTTCTGCGACGGTGTCAGCCCCGCCAACAAGGAGCGGCTGCGGCTCAGCTATGGCCGAGAGGGCCTCGCATTCATCGACCTCACCGACGCGATGGGCGCCTTCTCCGCCCGGCCGGTCAACCACCACCTCTCGCGCACCGCCTATGCGCGGATCCTGATGCCGCTGACACTGGCCGACGTCACCGGCCGGCTGCTCTATATCGACTGCGACACGCTGGTGAACGGCTCGCTCGCCCCGCTGGCCGAGATCGACATGCAGGGCCACGCGCTGGCGGCGGTCGACGACATCGCGATCCAGGTTCCCGAGCGCCACGCCAAGCGCAACCTCGACATCGGCATGCCGGCGGACATGCGCTATTTCAACAGCGGCGTGCTGCTGATCGACCTCGAGGAATGGCGCCGCCAGCGCGTGTCCGAGCGCGTCATCGAGTTCGTCGACGCCCATCCCGAGCTGCCGATGATGGACCAGGACGCGCTGAACGGCACGCTGCGCGGCGACTGGCTGGCGCTCGACGAGCGCTGGAACATGCACCGCCGCCTGAAGAAGGGCCGCTATGTCGACGACCCGTCGATTTGGCAGGACGCGCGGATCATCCACTTCATCGGCCAGATCAAGCCGAATTATTCCGATTGCGGCCACCCGGCCCGCACGCTCTATTTCGAGCATCGCGCCCGCACGCCCTTTGCCAACGCCCCGGTGAAGACCAAGCTGGGCCGGAAGGTTGAGAAGCGGGTGCGCCGGCTGAAACGTCTCTTCGGCCGGGTCAGACGGGCGTTCGGGAGCTAGCGCCATGGAGTACAGCCTCGTCGACGAGTATGCGAAGCTCCATTCGCGCCATCGCTACGGGGCCACGGCCCGGCACGCGCTGGCCGACATGCTGCCCCATATCCTCGCGCTGAAGCCCGCCTCGCTGATCGATTTCGGCTGCGGGCAGAGCAATCTCGCCATGCTGATCGCCGCCAAGGCGGGCATCGGCACGTTCCACCGCTACGATCCCGCGATTCCCGAGCTTTCCGTCCTGCCGTCCGGGCGGGTCGAGCTCGCCGTGAATGTCGACGTGATGGAGCACATTCCCGACGAGGAGATCGACGCCGTGCTCGCCAGCATCGCGGCGGTGGCGACCCATGCGCTGTTCGTCATCGACACCGGCCCGGCCAAGATCCTGCTCTCCGACGGGCGCAACGCCCATGTCTCCCAGCACGACGCGATGTGGTGGCTGGCGCGGCTGAAGCCGCACTTTCCCGCGATCCGGGAAATGCCGATCCGCCGCCGCAACCGCGTCGCCTTCAAAACCTGGGATGGAGAGGTCGGCGGCCTCGTCGGGCTCGGCGTGAGGGCGCGGGAGAGGGCGATCTACCGCACGCAGAAGCTCGCCCGCTCGGCGCATCGCAAGCTGTTCGGCGCCGGCAATCGCGGGGCCTCGCGGTGAAGCTGCTGGTCCTGCGCGACAAGAAGCCCGGCCATTTCAACCAGGCGGAAGGCGTCGCGCTGGCGGTGGGCCGGCTCGGCGAGACCGAGGTCGCGCGGATCGACGTCCGCCCCTCCTGGTTCGCCCATGACGACGTGCGCAAGCTCATCATGCGCCGCTACGGACGCGATGCGCGCGCCTGGCTGCGCCGCATGTACCATATCGAGGCGGACGCGCTGGAGCGGCCGGACGTCATCATCGGCTCGGGGCGGCCGACCATCGCCGCCGGCATCCTTCTCAGCCGCGCCTTCGGCGGGCTGCCCTTCCTCTATTCGGGCGGCATCGGCGGCTACGACACGCGCGAGGTGAGCCTCATGGTCGTCGCCTCGCCGCGCGCGGCCGGCAATCCGCGCTGCGCCTGGGCGCTGATCCCCTCGACCATCGATCCCGACGCCTATGCGCCCCCGCGCCGCCTCGCCGCGCCGGCCGACCTCCGCGGCGCCGAGCTAGCCTTGCTGGTCGGCGGCACCGCCTACCGCAAGGAATGGCCGCAGAACGAGTGGGAGGCGCTGATCCGTCTGGTGCGCGAGACGGCCCGCGACTATGGCGTGCGCTGGCGCGTCTCCACCTCGCGCCGCACGCCGGACGAGGTCGGTGCCATGTTCGCCGCGCTCGCCGCCGAGGGCGTGCTGGCCGAGTTCGTCGACTATCGCAGCGCCGGGCCGGGCTCGGTGAGGGCGCTGTTCGGCGCCGACGCGGTGGTCGTCACCGAGGATTCCATGAGCATGCTGGCCGAGGGGATCACAGCCAAGCGCCCGGTCATCGGCCTGCGCTCGGCCAAGGTCCATGACGGCTATGCGAGCGAGGCCATCGCCTCCTGGTGCACCGCGCGCTGGGGCGTCGCCGGACAGAGCCTCGCCATATTGCCGCTGGGCACCGTCACCGGCGAGCAGTTTGCGGCGACGCTGACGCGGCTGGAGCCGCCGCAGCAGGACCAGCGGGCGGAGCTGTCGAAGCTGATCGCGCCGGTGCTCGGCCTCGACGGCCGGTAGAGGGCGCGGAAAGGCCGCTCAGCCCTTCGCGGCCCAGACCGCCTCGTAGACCGCGTTGATCTTCTGCGCCTCGATCTCGATCGAATGCGTCATCTCGATATGGCGCCGCGCGGTTTCCGCCTTGGCCGCGCGGTCCGCCTCGTCGAGCGCCATGAAGGCGCCGACGGCCTGTGCCATGGCGTCGACGTCGCCGGGCGGCACGAGATTGCCAGTCTCGCCCTCGATCACCAGCTCGTCGAAGGCGCCGACCGTGGTCGCCACCACCGGCACGCCGCAGGCCATCGCCTCCAGCGGCGTCACGCCGAAGCCCTCCCAGCGCTGGGGGGCGACATAGAGGTCGAGCGCGCCGTACCAGGCGGGTGTCTGCGAGGTCGCGACCTCGCCGGGGAACAGGATGCGGTCGGCAAGGCCGGCCTTCTCGACCTTCGCCTTCTGCTCGGCGAAGAAGTCCTTGTGCGCGGCCGTCGCCCGGCCGAGCACCACGCCGCCCCAGCCGGGATGGTCGGGCAGGGTGCGGATCAGCGCGTCGACGAACACGTCGGTGCCCTTCTGCGCGCGGATGCGCCCGAAGCACCCGACCAGCTTCAGCGCCGGCAGGCCGAGCCCCGCCCGCACCGCTGCCTTGTCGGCGGGCGGGACGAACTGGGCGATGTCGATACCGTGATGGATCACGCTCGAGGGGCGTTCGAGATAGGACGCCGTCTTCTCCGAGGTGGAGATGACGCCGTCCATGCGCCCGATCAGGAACCGGGTCCAGCGCGTGTGCCAGCGCTGCGAGGCCGAGGTGAACACCAGCAGAAGCCGCATCCGCAGCACGTCGCGCAGCAGCACGCCAGCCAGCATCTCGACATTGCGCCGGGCGTGCCAGATGCGCGCGCGTCGCCGCGCCGGCGCGCGCCAGAAGCGCAGCAGGTCGGCATAGCCGATATGCGGCACCTCCTGCGCGAGGCCGGGGCCGAGCGCGGCGATGTGGACCTCGCGTGCCTGGAACGGCAGCACCCGCTCCAGCGTCGCCGTGACGCCGGAGAGGCGGCGCTTGAAGTTCGGCGCCACCACCTCCAGCCGTGCGACGTCGACGGCCGCGGGGCTCGTCGCCGCGGGCGTCTCCTCACGGGGCATGGAGAGGGCCGGCATGTCGCGGGGAGGACGTCAGGCGAAGCGGACGTCGGCGATCTCGTAGGAGCGCGCGCCCTTCGGGGTGACGACCTCCACCGAGGTGCCGAGCTTCTTGCCGATCAGCGCGCGGGCCATGGGCGAGGAGATGGAGATGCGGCCAGCCTTGGCGTCGGCTTCCATGTCGCCGACGATCTGCCAGCTCTTCTCCTCTTCGGTGTCCTCGTCGATGAGCGTGACCGTGGCGCCGAACTTCACCGTGTCGCCGGACAGCTTGGCGACATCGATGATCTCGGCGCGCGACAGCTTGTCCTCGAGGTCGGCGATGCGGCCCTCGTTCAGCGCCTGCTGTTCCTTGGCCGCGTGGTACTCGGCGTTCTCGGACAGGTCACCATGGGCGCGGGCTTCGGAGATCGCCGCGATGATACGCTGGCGATCGACCTGCTGGCGCTGCTTGAGCTCGCTCTCGAGGGCGGCGTGGCCGCCGGCGGTCATCGGAATCTTTTCCATAGGTCTTTTCTTGACCTCCCAAAATGCAAATGCAGCCCTGCGCGGCGACCTTCGACCCCCTTGGGCTGAAGGCGCATCCGCGACGGCCGGTCATGTAAGTCTGTCGCGGCCATCCAGCATCGCCGCGAGCGATGTCATTGAGGGCCGGAGCTGAAGTAATCCTGCAGGGCGCGCACTTCCAGATCGCCGCCAATATAGGCCTTGACCCCTCGCGCCGCTGCGATGGCACCTGATAGCGTGGTGTAATATGGCACTTTGTGCAAGAGGGCCGCACGGCGCAGTGATCGCGAATCCGCCAGCGCCTGCGCGCCCTCGGTCGTGTTGAACACGAGCTGCACGCCCCCGTTCTTGATCACGTCCACGATGTGCGGGCGGCCTTCCAGTACCTTGTTGATCTTGTCTGCGTGGATGCCGTTCTCGGCCAGGAAACGCTGCGTGCCGGAGGTGGCGATGATCTTGAAGCCGAGCGCGACCAGCAGCCGCGCCGTCTCCAGGATGCGCGGCTTGTCGTCGTCGCGCAGCGAGATGAACACCGTCCCGGAGGTCGGCACCTTGGTGCCGCCGCCGAGCTGGCTCTTGGCGAAGGCCACCGGGAAGGACCCGTCGAGCCCCATCACCTCGCCGGTGGAGCGCATCTCCGGCCCCAGCACCGTGTCGACGCCGGGGAAGCGGGCGAAGGGGAACACCGCCTCCTTCACCGCGACGTGGCCGCCGGTGAAGGGCGTCAGCCCGAAGGAGGCGAGCGTCTCGCCGGCCATGATGCGCGAGGCGATCTTGGCGATCGGCTGGCCGATCACCTTGGCGACGAAGGGCACGGTGCGCGAGGCACGCGGATTGACCTCCAGCACGTAGATCGTGCCGTCCTTGATGGCGTACTGCACGTTCATCAGGCCACCGACCTGAAGCGCCAGCGCCAGCTTGCGGGTCTCGGCCTCGAGCTCCGCGATCATCTGCGGCGACAGCGAGTAGGGCGGCAGCGAGCAGGCCGAATCGCCCGAATGGATGCCGGCCTCCTCGATGTGCTCCATGATGCCGCACACGAAGGTGTCCTTGCCGTCGGCGAGGCAGTCGACGTCGACCTCGATCGCATCCGACAGGTAGCGGTCGAACAGCAGCGGGTTCTTGCCCAGCAGCGTGTTGATCTGGCCGGTCTTGTCGTTCGGGTAGCGCGCCTTGATGTCGTTCGGCACCAGCCCGGGCAGCGTGCCGAGCAGGTAGTCGCCGAGCTGGCTGTCCTCGCGGATGATCTGCATCGCCCGCCCGCCTAGCACGTAGGAGGGGCGCACGACCATCGGATAGCCGAGGTCGGCGGCCACCAGCCGGGCCTGCTCCACCGAATAGGCGATGCCGTTGGAGGGCTGGCGCAGCTTCAGCTTGTCGAGCAGCGTCTTGAAGCGGTCGCGGTCCTCGGCGAGATCGATCGCTTCCGGAGAGGTGCCGAGGATCGGGATGTCGGCTTCCTCGAGCGCGCGGGCGAGCTTGAGGGGCGTCTGGCCGCCGAACTGCACGATGGCGCCGTGCAGCACGCCGTTGGAGCGCTCGCGGTCGAGGATCTCGATCACGTCCTCCGCCGTCAGCGGCTCGAAATAGAGCCGGTCCGACGTGTCGTAGTCGGTCGAGACGGTCTCCGGGTTGCAGTTGACCATGATGGTCTCGTACCCGGCGTCCTTCAGCGCGAAGGCGGCGTGGCAGCAGCAATAGTCGAACTCGATGCCCTGGCCGATGCGGTTCGGGCCGCCGCCGAGAATGGCGACCTTCTTGGCGTTCGAGGGGCGCGCCTCGTCCACCATGTCGCCGGCGAACGGGGTCTCGTAGGTCGAGTACATATAGGCCGTGGGCGAGGCGAACTCGGCGGCGCAGGTGTCGATGCGCTTGTAGACCGGGCGTACGTCGAGCCCGCGGCGGCGCGCGGAGACCTCGGCCTCGGTCAGCCGGGCGAGGCCGGCGAGGCGCGAATCCGAGAAGCCCATCGCCTTGAGGCGACGGAAGGCGCCCGCGGTGCGCGGCAGGCCGTGCGTGCGCACCTTGGCTTCCATGTCGACGATCTCGCGGATCTGCGCGAGGAACCACGGGTCGATCTTGCAGCCGGCGTGGATCGCCTCGTCGTCGAGGCCGAGCCGCATCGCCTGCGCGACCTTGAGCAGCCGGTCGGGCGTGGGCGTGCCGATGGCGGCGCGGATGGCGTTCTTGTCGTCGCCGAGGCCGAGGCCCTCGATCTCGATCTCGTCGAGCCCGGTGAGGCCGGTCTCCAGCGAGCGCAGCGCCTTCTGCAGGCTCTCCTGGAAGGTGCGCCCGATCGCCATCGCCTCGCCCACCGACTTCATCGAGGTGGTGAGCACCGGGTCGGCGCCGGGGAACTTCTCGAAGGCGAAGCGCGGGATCTTGGTGACGACGTAGTCGATGGTCGGCTCGAACGAGGCCGGGGTGGCGCCGCCGGTGATGTCGTTGGCGATCTCGTCCAGCGTGTAGCCGACCGCGAGGCGCGCGGCGACCTTGGCGATCGGGAAGCCGGTCGCCTTGGAGGCCAGCGCGGAGGAGCGCGACACGCGCGGATTCATCTCGATCACGATCATGCGGCCCGTCTCCGGGTCGATCGCGAACTGCACGTTGGAGCCGCCGGTCTCCACGCCGATCTCGCGCAGCACGGCGAGCGAGGCGTCGCGCATGCGCTGATATTCCTTGTCGGTCAGCGTCAGCGCCGGGGCGACGGTGATCGAATCGCCGGTGTGCACGCCCATCGGGTCGATATTCTCGATGGAGCAGACGATGATGCAGTTGTCCGCCTTGTCGCGGACGACCTCCATCTCGTATTCTTTCCAGCCGAGCACGCTTTCCTCGACCAGCACCTCGTTGGTGGGGGAGGCGTCGATGCCGCGCTCGATGATCTCGATATATTCGCTCTTGTTGTAGGCGATGCCGCCGCCCTGGCCGCCCATGGTGAAGGACGGGCGGATGATGGCCGGCAGGCCGATCTCATCCAGAGCTTCAAGAGCCTGCGGCAAGGTCTTGATCTGGCGCGAGCGCGGCGTGTCGAGGCCGATCTTGGTCATCGCGTCGCGGAACAGCTCGCGGTCCTCGGCCTTGTCGATCGCTTCCGCCGTGGCGCCGATCATCTCGACGTCGTACTCGTCGAGCACGCCCATCTTGCGCAGCGAGAGCGCGCAGTTGAGCGCGGTCTGCCCGCCCATGGTCGGCAGCAGGGCGAAGCCGCCGGGGATGGCATGGCGCTCCCGGGCGATGATCTTGGCGACGATCTCCGGCGTGATCGGCTCGATATAGGTGGCGTCCGCGAGGTCCGGGTCCGTCATGATGGTCGCCGGATTGGAGTTCACCAGCACCACGCGGTAGCCCTCGGCCTTGAGGGTCTTGCACGCCTGGGTGCCGGAATAGTCGAACTCGCAGGCCTGACCAATGACGATAGGTCCGGCGCCGACGATGAGGATGGTGGAGATATCTGTGCGTTTCGGCATCGGATCCCGTGCGGCTCGCGCATTTGTCCGGGCACACGAAAAAGGACGCGTCGGGCAACGCGTCCTTGGCCGAACCCGGATCGGACTTTCTTGGCGAGGCATTCCCCCGCGGATTGGGCGCTTCCCTTAAACCAGATTCTGGCGGGGGGGAAGGGCAGGCGGCGCGGGCGCGTCATGCGCGCCCGACGCGGAAGGCGGCTTCAGGCCGCCTTCTTGTTTTTCGCGATCATCTCGACGAAGCGGTCGAACAGGTAGTGGCTGTCCTGCGGCCCCGGGCTGGCCTCGGGGTGGTACTGGACCGAGAACACCGGCCTGTCGGTGAGCTGGATGCCCGCATTCGAGCCGTCGAACAGCGAGACATGGGTCTCCTCGGCGCTCGCCGGCAGGCTGTCGCGGTCGACCGCGAAGCCGTGATTCATCGAGGTGATCTCGACCTTGCCGGTGGTCCTGTCCTTCACCGGATGGTTCGCGCCGTGGTGGCCCTGATGCATCTTCATCGTGCGCCCGCCGACCGCGAGGCCGATCATCTGGTGGCCGAGGCAGATGCCGAAGGTCGGCACGCCCGCGGCAATGATGTCGCGGATCACCGGCACGGCATATTCCCCGGTCGCGGCCGGGTCGCCCGGGCCGTTGGAGAGGAACACCCCGTCCGGCTTCAGCGCCATGATCTCGTCGGTCGTGGTGGTGGCGGGCACCACGGTCACCTTGCAGCCGGCGCGGGCCAGCAGGCGCAGGATGTTGCGCTTGATGCCGTAGTCGACGGCTACGACATGGTGCGCGGGCGCGCTCTGGTGGCCGTAGCCCTCGGGCCAGGTCCAGGGCGTCTCGTCCCAGGTGAAGCGCTGGGCGGAGGTGACCATCGGCACGAGGTCCATGCCGACGAGGCCCGGCCATTCGGCCGCCTCCTTCTTCAGCGCCTCGACGTCGAACACCCCGTCCGGCGCGTGGGCGATCACCGCATTGGGCATGCCGCCGTCGCGGATCAGCGCGGTCAGCGCGCGGGTGTCGACCCCGGAGATGGCGATGATGTTGCGCGCCTTCAGCCACTGGTCGAAATGGCGCGTCGCCCGGTAGTTCGAAGGGTCGGTGATCGCCGAGTGCAGCACCACGCCACGCACGCCCGAGGCGCCGGCCATCGAGATGGTCTCGATGTCCTCCTCATTGGTGCCGACATTCCCGATATGCGGGAAGGTGAAGGTGATGATCTGCCCGGCATAGGAGGGGTCGGTGAGCACCTCCTGGTAGCCGGTCATGGCGGTATTGAAACATACCTCGCCGACCGCGTGGCCCGTGGCGCCGAGGCCGAAGCCTTCGAGCACCGTGCCGTCCGCCAGCACCAGCAGTGCCGTCGGCACCGGCTCGGCCCAGGCGTCCTCGACCCACACTTCGTCGTCGGAGGGCTGTCCAGCGCTTCCGTTCATCGTGTCTTGTTCCCTGTCGTCGTGTGTCCTAATTAGTCGGTCGCCGCGCCGGACGCCAGCCTTGTGGTTGCGCATCTGTCCTTCGGCGGGCGGATGGCTGCGGGAATGCCATCCGCTGCGGACGGTGACAGCGGTCGACGGTGCATGGGGCGTCGGGGCGTATCAACAATATGAACGCGGATGACGGTAGGGCGCGGAACAGCACCGCACGACCGGCCCGCGCATTTGAAGAGGCTGAGAAGTGCTGCGGGATGAAATCAACAGTTCCCTGAAAGAGGCCATGAAGGCCGGGGACAAGACGCGCCTTGGGACGCTGCGGCTGGTGAACGCGGCCATCAAGGACCGCGACATCGAGGCGCGCGGCCATGGCCGCGATCCGCTCGCCGACGACGAGGTGATGGCGCTGCTGACCAAGATGATCAAGCAGCGCGAGGAATCGGCGAAGGTCTATGAAGAGGCGGGCCGCGTCGACCTCGCCACCCAGGAGCGGGACGAGACGGCGGTCATCCAGACCTTCCTGCCCAAGCAGATGACCGAGGCCGAATCGCAGGCCGCCATCGCCGCGGTGATCCAGGAGATCGGCGCCCACGGGCTGAAGGACATGGGCCGCACCATGGCGGCGCTGAAGGAGCGCTATACCGGCGTGATGGACTTCGGCAAGGCGAGCGGCACGGTGAAGGCGCTGCTGACGGCCTGAACGGGCAGGGTGATCCCCGCTAGCCGGCGCCGTCCCGCTCGCGGACGGCGCGTCGGCGGGCGGGGCAGGGCGCCGGCGGCGCCGAAGGTTTGTGCCGATAGGGCATCTTGTGCCGAGAGGGCATGGAGGGAACATGAATCCGTCAGCGTCGTCCTCGCGCCTCGGCCTCGCCCCTCCATCGCCCGACATCCGCGACCTGCTGGCGCCGGGCGGCGTGATGCGCGCCGGGATAAACCTCTCGAACTTCCTGCTCGTCACCGACCGCACGCCCGACGGCGATCCGGTGGGCGTGTCGCCCGACATGGCGCGCGCCTTCGCCGACTATCTCGGCGTCGGGCTCGCCCTGGTGCCCTATTCCTCGCCCGGCCTGATCGCCGACGCGGCCGGGAGCGACGAGTGGGATATCGCGCTGATCGGCGCCGAGCCGCAGCGTGCCGAGTTTATCAGCTTCGCGCCCGCCTATTGCGAGATCGAGGCGACCTATCTCGTCCCCGACGGCTCGCCCTTTTCCTCCGTCGACGAGGTGGATGCGGCGGGCGTGCGGATCGCCGTCACCCGGCGCACCGCCTACGGCCTCTGGCTGGAGCGCAACATCTCGCGCGCCATACTGGTGCAGTTCGAATCCGGCAAGGAGACGCTGGCCGCCTTCGTCGGCGAGAAGCTCGATGCGCTGGCCGGGCTGCGGCCGGGCCTGCTGGGCGATGCCGCCGATATCACCGGCTCGCGGGTGCTGCCGGGCGGCTACACGGCGGTGCGCCAGGCCATCGGCACGCCGCGCGCGAAGCACGCCGCGCTCGAGACGATCAGCCATTTCGTCGAGGCGGCCAAGCGCAGCGGGCTGGTCGAGGAACTGATCGACCGGCGCGGCGTCCAGGGACGGCTGACGGTCGCGCCCGCCGCCTGAGGGCGCTTGTGCGCGCGTCGGCCCGGTGAATTCCGGGGATAGCGGACAGATGGCGCTCGGCGCGGGCGCCACTTAAGCGCCACCATGGATGCCTAATGGGCCGATGCGGCCCGGCTTTTGCCTGCTGATTCGGGCTGCCCGACGAAAGACCCGCTGCCGCCATGCGCTTCCCGCCCTCGTTCCTCGACGAGATCCGTGCCCGCCTCCCGGTGTCGGAGGTGGTGGGAAAGCGTGTCCAGCTGAAGAAGCAGGGCCGCGAGTGGCGCGGCCTCTCGCCCTTCAATCCCGAGAAGACGCCGTCCTTCTACGTCAACGACCAGAAGGGCTTCTATCACTGCTTCTCCTCCGGCAAGCATGGCGACCAGTTCGACTTCCTGATGGAGGTGGAGGGACTGCCCTTCCCGGAGGCGGTGGAGCGCCTCGCCTCCATGGCCGGCCTGCCCATGCCGGTGCAGTCGCGCGAGGAGGAGGTCCGCGAGAGCCGCCGCAAGACGCTGCATGAGGTGATGGACCTCGCTGCCCGCTATTTCGAGGCGACGCTTCAGGGCCGCGCCGGCGCGAAAGGGCGCGGCTATCTCGCCGATCGCGGGCTCGGCCCGGCGACGCAGGCGCGCTTTCGCCTCGGCTACGCGCTGCCCGAGCGGTTTGCGCTGAAGGAGGCGCTCGGCGCGCGCGGCGTGCCGGTGGAGGACATGGTCGAGGCCGGCCTGCTGATCGCCGCCGAGGACGTGCCCGTTCCCTATGACCGCTTCCGCGACCGGGTGATGTTCCCCATCACGGACCTCCGCGGGCGCGTGGTCGCCTTCGGCGGGCGGGCGCTGGAGAAGGATGTCCCGGCCAAGTACCTGAACTCGCCCGAGACCTCGCTCTTTCACAAGGGCTCGCTGCTCTACAACGGCTTCAACGCCCGCGCCGCCGCCCACAAGGGCGCGCCGGTGATCGCGGTGGAAGGCTATGTCGACGTGATCGCCCTCGTCGAGGCGGGCTTCGCCGGCGCGGTCGCCCCGCTCGGCACCGCGCTCACCGAGGAACAGCTCGCCCTGCTGTGGAAGATGGCGCCCGAGCCGGTGCTGCTGTTCGACGGCGACAAGGCGGGACGGCGCGCGGCCTATCGCGCGCTCGACCTCGCCCTGCCGCATCTCAAGCCCGGCATGAGCCTCACCTTCGGCACGCTGCCCGACGGGCAGGACCCGGACGATCTGGTGCGTGCCGGCGGGCGCGAGGCGGTCGACGCCGTGCTCGGCTCGGCCCAGCCGCTCGCCGAGGTGCTGTGGACGCGCGAGATGGAGAGCGCCAGCGTCGACACGCCCGAGCGGCGCGCCGCGCTCGAGGCGCGCATCGGCGAGATCGTGCGGGTGATCGCCGACGAGACCGTGCGCAAGCATTATCGCAGCGACCTGATGGAGCGCTTCCGCCGCCTGTTCCAGCCCGTGGTGGTGCAGGGCGGGAGCGGCCGGCGCGACGCCGCGCCGGGCGGGCGGGGTGCGGGGCGCGGGGCGGGACGGGGCAATTTCCCCGGCCGGCGGCCGCCTGCCGCGGTGGCGGGCGAGGCGATGCGCCGCTCCGCCCTGCTGCGCGGCGCGGCGGTGCAGATCCCGCGCAACGAGGCGCTGCTGCTGTTCGCGGCGATGAACCATCCCTGGCTGCTGGACCAGTTCGCCGAGGAGCTCGCCGCCATGGCGTTCCTCAACAAGGAGATGGGGGAACTGCGCCACGCCCTGCTCGACGCCCATATGGAGGGCGAGGCGGAGGACGCCGCGCACGTCGCCGCCCGGCTGGAGGCGGCGGGTCTCGCCCCGCTCGTCGCGCGCCTCGCCCAGCTCGCGGTGCCGCGGCACGACTGGCCCGCCTATGCGGACGCCGCGCGCAGCGACGTCGAGTTGTGGTGGCATCAGCGGCTGGGCTTGCACCGCCGAAGCCACGCCCTATCTAGAGACCTGAAGGAAGCCGAGAAACGCCTCGCGGAGGAGCCCACCGAAATGAACTGGGCACGGTTTCTCGATGTACAAAGACAGCTGGCGGCACTTGACGGCACCGAAGCTTTGGTAGAGGGGTTCGGCGCCGCGTCGGGACGACCGATGCGGTCGATGTAGGAATCCGGGTCGCCCGTCCGCACGCCTAGGGCGTCGCGGAGCGGAAGGCCCTATTTGCGTCGCGGTTCGCGTGTTGCGGGCGGGGCGGAGAATATGTCGAGGGGCGGGCGCCGGGGAGCGGCGTCCGTGGTCGCCGGAGCGGGACGCCGCTCGGCGCTTGAGGAGCACACGCATGGCGAAGCAGGCAGCGGAAGCGACGGAAGCCCCTGAGAAGGACGGTGACACCCCGGACAGCCCGTTGCTCGACCTTTCGGACGCTGCCGTCCGGAAGATGATCAAGCTCGCCAAGAAGCGGGGCTATGTCACCTATGACGAGCTGAACGAGGTCCTCCCCTCCAACGAGGTATCCTCGGACCAGATCGAGGATATTTACGCCATGCTCAACGAGATGGGCATCAACGTCGTCGAGGCCGAGGACGCCGACGCCGAGGGCGAGACCGAGGAAGGCGCGGCTGAGGCCGGCGAGGAGGAAGAGGAGTCCGGCGGCGAGCTCGCCGAGGCGGCCCCGCGCGCGGTCGTCCGCTCCGAGACCAAGTCCGAGCCGGGCGAGCGCACCGACGATCCGGTCCGCATGTATCTGCGCGAGATGGGCTCGGTCGAGCTGCTCTCGCGCGAGGGCGAGATCGCGATCGCCAAGCGCATCGAGGCCGGCCGCGAGGCGATGATCGCGGGCCTCTGCGAGAGCCCGCTGACCTTCCAGGCCATCATCATCTGGCGCGACGAGCTGGTGGAGGGCAAGGTCCTCCTGCGCGACATCATCGACCTCGAAGCGACCTATGCGGGTCCCGAGGCGAAGAACGGCCCGATCGTCGAGGGCGGCTCGATCGCGCCCGAGAACACCGAGGAACGCGAGCCGACCATTGGCGAGACCATCGCCAATGACGACGACGACGACATGGAGAACTCCCTGTCGCTCGCCGCGATGGAGGCCGAGATCAAGCCGAAGGTTCTCGAGACCTTCGACCGCATCGCCGACTTCTACAAGAAGCTGCGCCGCCTGCAGGACCAGAACGTCGAGTCGAAGCTCAAGAACGAGAGCCTCTCGCCGGCGCAGGACCGCAAGTACAAGAAGCTCAAGGAAGACCTGATCCTCGACGTGAAGTCGCTGTCGCTCAACCAGGCGCGCATCGACAACCTCGTGGAGCAGCTCTACGACATCAACAAGCGCCTCGTTTCGCTCGAGGGCCGGCTGATGCGCCTCGCCGAGAGCTTCGGCGTCGCCCGCGAGGACTTCCTCAAGCAGTATCAGGGCTCCGAGCTCGATCCGAAGTGGATCAACCGGGTGAAGAACCTGACCTCGCGCGGCTGGAAGGGCTTTGTCGGCCAGGAGCTCGACGGCATCCGCGACCTGCGCTCGGAAATCCATGCCCTCGCCACCGAGACGGGGCTGGAGATCTCCGAGTTCCGCAAGATCGTGCAGATGGTGCAGAAGGGCGAGAAGGAAGCCCGCCAGGCGAAGAAGGAAATGGTGGAGGCGAACCTGCGCCTCGTCATCTCCATCGCCAAGAAGTATACGAACCGCGGCCTGCAGTTCCTGGACCTGATCCAGGAGGGCAACATCGGCCTGATGAAGGCGGTCGACAAGTTCGAGTACCGGCGCGGCTACAAGTTCTCGACCTATGCGACGTGGTGGATCCGCCAGGCGATCACCCGCTCGATCGCCGACCAGGCGCGCACCATCCGCATCCCGGTGCACATGATCGAGACGATCAACAAGATCGTGCGCACCTCGCGCCAGATGCTGCACGAGATCGGCCGCGAGCCGACCCCGGAGGAGCTGGCCGAGAAGCTCGGCATGCCGCTGGAGAAGGTGCGCAAGGTCCTGAAGATCGCCAAGGAGCCGATCAGCCTCGAGACGCCGATCGGCGACGAGGAAGACAGCCACCTCGGCGACTTCATCGAGGACAAGAACGCGATCCTGCCGATCGACGCGGCGATTCAGAGCAATCTGCGCGAGACCACGACGCGGGTCCTCGCCTCGCTCACGCCGCGTGAGGAGCGCGTGCTGCGCATGCGCTTCGGCATCGGCATGAACACCGACCACACGCTGGAGGAAGTGGGCCAGCAGTTCTCGGTGACGCGCGAGCGCATCCGTCAGATCGAGGCCAAGGCGCTGCGCAAGCTCAAGCACCCGAGCCGCTCGCGCAAGCTGCGCAGCTTCCTCGACAACTGAGGGAGCCGGCCGCAAAGGTCGGGCGCCATGGTGCGCGGAACGGCGAACAAGACGACCAAGAGGGCGGCGTCCCCCCGGAAAGCACCGGTGGCGCCGCCCTTGTCGTTCTGGAGCCGGGTGGGGCGGCCCTACACCACCCGCCGCGTCTTCTTCGGCCGCCTCGGCACGGCGGTCGCCATCTGGTTCGCCATCATGCTGTTCGGGCTCGGCATCGGCATCGCCGGCTATGCCGGCTTCGAGGGCATGGACCTCACCGATGCCTATCTCAACGCGGCGATGATCCTCTCCGGCATGGGTCCGGTGGGCGAACTGCACAGCGAAGCCGGCAAGATCTTCGCCGGCTCCTACGCCATCTTCTCCGGCCTCGTCATCGTGCTCGCCACCGGCGTCGTCCTGTCGCCGATCGTCCACCATGTGCTGCACGTCTTCCATGCGGATATGGACGATGACGGCCGGCCGGACGCCTCGAACTAAGCTCGATCACGCGGCTCAGAGGCTGCGCACCATCGCCACGAGCTGGTCGAACGCGGTGCTCCAGCCCTGATGGAAGCCCATGGCCTCGTGCCTGGCCTTGTCCTCGGCATCCTTGTGGACGGCGCGAGCCACGTAAAGCGTGCCGCCGTCCGTGGGCGTGATCTCGACCGAGGCGGTCATGAAGCCCGAGCCGAGCGGCCGGAAGCCGGGGCCGAGCGCGTCGGTGAAAAGCAGGTAGCTTCCCGGCACCAGCGCGAGCACGCAGCCGGTGCTGTCGTGCACCTCGCCTTCCGGTCCCTCCATGCGGGTGCGGAACCTGCCGCCCGGCCGCAGGTCGAGCTCGCAGGCCGTGGTGCGCCAGGGAGCGGGCGTGAACCACTTCATCAGCAGCTCGGGCTCCGTCCAGGCGCGCCAGACGAGCTGCGGGGAGACGTCGACCTCCCGCCTCAATTCGAGATCGAGCGCGGGATCGAACAGGACATGCGGCTTGGCGGTCATCGGCGTTCCTCATCGTTCTTAAGGGAGAGAAGCAGGCGGTCGAGCTGGTCGAGCCGCTGGGTCCAGAGCGCGCGCTGCGCGTCGAGCCAGCCGCCGACCGCGGCGAGCGGTTCCGGACGCAGCGCGCAGGTGCGCACGCGCCCCTTCTTGCTGGTCGCCACCAGCCCGCCTTCCTCCAACACCTTGAGATGCTGAAGGAAGCTCGGCATGGCCATGTCGAAAGGTCGGGCGAGCTCGCTCACCGTCGCCGGCCCGCGCGCCAGCGCTTCCACCACGGCCCGCCGGGTGGGATCGGCAAGGGCGCGGAACGCGTCGTCGAGAGGGGCGGGATTCAAGCTCATGACATGACGCTACGGCACACCAATAGTTAGGTCAATACCTAATTATTTTGCCATGCCTATACGACAGGACTGGCGAGGGGAGGCCGGCTGCCCCATTGCCCTCCCTCCCGCGGTGCGGCATAAGTCACTATATTAGAATTGTTCTAATAAGGTGACCCATGTTCGCCAGCTTCGCCAATCGTCGTCGCTTCTCCGACCTGTCGGAGGCGGAGGTGCTCGCGCTCGCCATCTCCTCGGAAGAGGATGACGGGCGCATCTACGCCACCTATGCCGAGAAGCTGCGCCATGATTTTCCCGATACCGCCGCCACCTTCGACGAAATGGCGAAGGAGGAGGACGGCCATCGCGCCCGCCTCGTCGACCAGTTCCAGCGGAGTTTCGGCCGGGTGATCCCGCTCATCCGCCGGGAGCACGTCGCCGGCTATTATTCGCGCCGGCCGGTCTGGCTGGTGGAGAATCTCGGCATCGATCGCATCCGCGAGGAGGCCGCGCGGATGGAGGACGATGCCGCCGCCTTCTACACCCGGGCGGCTCAGGCGAGCACCGATCCCGCGACCCGCAAGCTGCTCGGCGACCTCGCCATGGAGGAGCGCAAGCACTACGACCTCGCCGAGCACATGGAGGCGGCGCATCGGACGAGCGACGCGCGGCAGGAGGAGGACGACCGCGCGCGGCGCCAGTTCGTGCTCACCTGGGTGCAGCCGGGCCTCGCCGGGCTGATGGACGGGTCGGTGTCGACGCTGGCGCCGATCTTCGCCACCGCCTTCGCCACGCAGAATTCATGGACGACGCTGCAGGTCGGCCTCGCGGCGGCGCTCGGCGCGGGCATCTCGATGGGCTTCACCGAAGCCGCGCATGATGACGGGGTGATCTCGGGCCGTGGCTCGCCGGTCAAGCGCGGCCTCGCCTCGGGGATCATGACGGCCGTCGGCGGCCTCGGCCATGCGCTGCCCTATCTGATCCCGGACTTCTGGACGGCGACGGGCATCGCCATCGTCGTCGTCTTCGCCGAATTGTGGGCGATCACCTGGATCCAGAACCGCTACATGGAAACGCCGTTCCTGCGCGCGGCGGTGCAGGTGGTGATCGGCGGCCTGCTGGTGCTGGCCACCGGCATTCTGATCGGCGGCACCTAGCCTCAACTGGCGTCCGCTCGACCGGCGATCATTCGCCCGGCAGCGGGTGATTGTGCCGGCGCGTCCGCTTGGTGGAGGCGTCCACATAGGCGAGCGTCACCGCGAAGCCGCCGAAGGCGATCAGCGTAAAGATCAGGAAATAAAGGGTTTCGGTGGGCATGGCTTCCTCCATTGATGGACGAAGCCTAGGCCTGCCGGCACCTTCTTACCTTGCGATAGGTCAAGCCCCGCGCGGCGCTCAGGGCGTCGTCATCGCCTGGTCCACCAGCATGGCGAGGCCGACCAGCAGCAGGAAGCCGAGGAAGAACAGCCCGAACAGGATCATCGAGATGCGCCGCGCCGCAGCGGAGATGCCGGTGAAGCCGATGGCGCCGGCGACGAGCGAGATGACGAGGAAGATGACGGCGTATTTTAACATGGCCAACCCCGCAGTGTTGCGCCGTCAACGGCACAGGCGCGTTCCGGTTCCCGGCCTTTGCGCCGCCCGGGGCGGGAAGGCTCAGGCGCCGTCCGAGCGGCCCTCCTGGGACTGGGGGAAGGGCTCCTCGCCGGGAGCGCCGGCGGCGGAAGCCGCGCCCGGCTGCGGGTCGGCGCCCGGCGCGGGGGCGGCCGGTTCCGGGTCGTCCATGCCGGCGGTCGGGTCCGGCTCGGCATCCGGCATCGGAACGGTGCCGGTCGGCGCCGAGGCGATGGTGTCGCTGACGAAGCGCTCCGCCGCCGGCCGGTGGCTCAGCCGCCACACGACGAACAGCAGCAGCAGCGTGTGCGCCGCGGCGGTGAAGTAGAACAGCGCGCCGGGCCCGTAATGCGCCATGCCGAAGGAGGCGACGGACGGGCCCAGCACCGAGCCGATGCCGTAAATGAGCAGGAGCCCGGCCGCCGTCTCAACGGATTCCGAGGGCGAGGTGCGGTCATAGGCGTGCGCGGCCGCCAGCGAATAGGCCGGCAGCGCCAGCGCGCCGAAGATGAGGCCGAGCACGCTGAGGCCGGAGAGGGTGAAATGCAGGGCGCCGAGCGCGAGCCCGGCCAGCATCGCGCCGACCATGAGCGCGGCGAGGATGCGCCGGCGGTCCATGCGGTCGGACAGGTAGCCGACCGGCCACTGCGCGATGGCGCCGGCGACGACGACCGCGCTCATGAAGGTCGCCGCCCCGTCCGCGGTCAGACCGCGTCCGATGGCGAAGATCGGCCCGAGGCTCCACAGCGAGCCGTTGGTGAGACCGATGATGAAGCAGCCCACCAGCGCCACCGGTGCGGCGCGGAACAGGTGCAGGATGCGGATCCGCGCGGTCTCGATCGGCGCGGGCTGCTTGCTAGTGGTCATCACCACCGGCAGCGTCGCCAGCGCGAACAGGATGGTGGCGATGGCGAAGAGCTGGAAGCCGCTGACCGGGAACAGCGTGATCATCATCTGGCCGGCGGTCAGCGCCGCATAGTCGACCATGACGTAGGAGCCCATGACGAAGCCGCGCGTCTGGTTGGTGGCGCGGTCGTTGAGCCAGCTCTCGATCACGAGATAGAGCCCGGCGAAGCAGAATCCGGTGACGGCGCGTAGGCCGAACCAGACATAGGGGTCGACCAGCAGAGGGTGCGCCAGCATCGTCGCCACCACCCCGGAGGTGAGCGCGGCGAAGGCGCGGATATGGCCCGAGCGCCGCACCAGATGCGGCACCAGCAGGCAGCCCAGCACGAAGCCCAGATAGTAGCTCGACCCCAATATGCCGAGATCGATGGCACTGAAGCCCTCGAACGCGCCGCGCAGCGGAAGCAGTGTGTTCTGCAGGCCGCTGCCGGTGACAAGGAAGAACACGCCGAGCAGGAGCGCGGCGACAGGGCCGAGAGTCTGGGCCATGATGGAACCGGACGGGGCGCGAGGATGCGCGACGGGTGAGGTGGATGCGGCTCAGCGGATGCATGCACCCGCGCTGTGTCGGTAGCCCTGAAAACCGGCGATGTCGAGACGGGGAAGCTAATGAGTGACGGGCCAGTCAAACTGAAATCGAGCATGTTCAGTGCGGAGATCGCGCCGCTCGGCGCCGAGCTGGTGAGGCTCACCGACGCGGAGGGGCTCGATCTGCTCTGGAACGGCGATCCCGCCTTCTGGACCGGGCATGCGCCGCTGCTGTTTCCCATCGTTGGCCGGCTGCCCGGCGACCAACTCGTGCACAAGGGCGTCGCCTATCCGATGTCGCAGCATGGCTTCGCCCGCCGCCGCCCGTTCGTGGTGGCTAGCCGGACCGACCATTCGGCGCGCTTCGTGCTGGAGCCGGACGAGGAGACCCGCAGACAGTACCCGTTCGAGTTCCTGCTCACCGTCACCTACACGCTGGAGGAGGCCACCCTCACCATCGAGGCCGAGGTCGCCAATCCCGGTGCCGAGCCGCTGCCGGCGAGCTTCGGCTTCCATCCCGCGTTCCGCTGGCCGTTGCCCTATATGGGCACCCGTGCCGAGCACCACCTCGTCTTCGAGAAGGCCGAGGTCGAGCCGATCCACCGGCCCGTCGGCGGGCTGCTCTCGACCGCCACCGAGCCGAACCCGGCGGTGGAGGCGGCCATGGAGCTGACCGACGCCATGTTCGAGCGCGACGCGCTCATTTTCCTGCATGTGCGCTCGCACCATGTGCGCTACGGCGTGCCGGGCGAGCCCGGGCTGGAGATCGCCTTTCCCGGCATGCCGCAGCTCGGCGTCTGGTCGAAGCCCGGCGCGCCGTTCCTGTGCATCGAGCCGTGGTCAGGCTATGCGAGCCCGCAGGAGGGGCCGACCGAGTTCACGCAGAAGCCCGGGATCTCGCTCATCCCGCCGGGCGGCTCGAAGAGCTTCGCCATGTCGGTGCGCTGGCTGTCGGATTCCGGCCGGTAGGCGCCCGCCGGCGGCACGGCGGCAGGGTTCTACTCCGCCGGCCCGCCGTGGCTGACGACGGTGTTGCGGCCGCCACGCTTGGCGGCGTAGAGCGCGGTGTCGGCCTCGTTGACCAGCATGCGCAGGGCGAGTTCGTCGAGACCGGCGCCGGACGGGTGCAGCCCGTCGGCGGAGCGGGTGGCGATGCCGATGCTCAGCGTCAGGACGCCGGTCAGCGGGTGGAGGATGGAGGCTTCGCTCACCGCCGCGCGGACGCGGTCGGCGACGAGGCGGGCCCCGGTCGTGCCGCTGCCGACCAGGATGGCGGCGAACTCCTCGCCGCCATAGCGCGCCATCGTGTCCTCCTGCCGCAGGGCGGTGGTGCCCAGCGCGGCCCCGATCCGGCGCAGCGCGTCGTCGCCGGCGCTGTGGCCGCTGCTGTCGTTGAGCGACTTGAAGTGGTCGATGTCCATCAGCATCACCGACAGCGTCTCGCCGGTGCGCTGGCAGCGCAGGCCCGCGCGTACCAGCTCCTCGTCGAAGGCGCGCCGGTTGGCGAGGCCGGTCAGCGCGTCGACGCGGTTCAGCCGCGTCAGCTCGCGGTTGAGGCGGCGCAGCTCCAGCTCGTCGACGGCGATCGCCGCCAGCGCCTCCAGCGGGGCGACGTCGAAGTCCGGCTCCAGCCCCTCGCGCCGGCGCATGATGCATAGGGAGCCGATGACGAGGTCGGGCGGCACGCGCAGCGGCACGCCGGCATAGAAGCGCAGCGGAAGCTGGGGCGCCACCGGATGGCCGGCGAAGCGCGGGTCGGTGCGCAGGTCGCCGACGACGAGCGGCTCGCCGGTCGCGACCATGACCTGGCACACCGAGCGGTTGCGTGTGATCGAGTTGCCGATGGCGCTCGAGGTGACCGACTTCATCCACTGGTAGGCGTCGTCGATGAAACCCATGAAGGCGACGTCGGCATCATAGAAGCTCTGCGCCAGCCAGGTGAGCCGGTCGAACGCCGCCTCGCGCGGCGTGTCCATGATGTCGCACGCCGTAAGTGCCTGAAGCCGGGAGGCCTCGTTGGCCGGATGTATCGGAATCTGCCACATGGTGCTTCCGGTCGCGAGGATGCAGGGCTTCAGCGATGCGCCTGGTGCTCGGCAGTGAGCGGGTCGGGCAGCGCCTCCTGGGACGAGGATAGCTCGGCAATGAAGCGCTCGCACCAGTGGTGGATGGTGTTGGTCTCGACGTTTTTCATGTTGGTGCGCCAGCGTTCGCGGCGCTCCTCCAGCGGCATGACCAGCGCGGTGTGCAGCGCCTCGCCCATGCCCTCGACGTCGTAGGGATTGACGATCAGCGCGCCGGTCATCTCGTCGACGGCGCCGGCGAAGCGCGAGAGCATCAGGACGCCCGGGTCCCGCGGATTCTGCGCGGCGACATATTCCTTGGCGACGAGGTTCATCCCGTCGCGCAGCGGCGTCACCACGCCGATCCGCGCGGTGCGGTAGATGGCGGCGAGGGTGGCGCGCTGGAACGGGCGGTTGAGATAGCGCAGCGGCACCCAGTCGAACTCGGCATATTCGCCGTTGATCGAGCCCGCCAGCTCCTCCAGCTCACGGCGCAACGCGCGATATTCGGCCACCTCGCCCCGGCTCAGCGGGGCAATCTGCATCATGGTGACCTTGGAGCGGTGCTCGGGCCAGTTCTTCAACAGTTCACCGAAGGCGGCGAACTTGTTCGGCAGGCCCTTGGAATAGTCGAGCCGGTCGACGCCGACCGCCAGCGCCTTGCCGGCGAGGCTGGCGCGCAGGCGCTTCATCTCGTCGCTGCCGACCGCGTCCTTGGCGTCCTGCACGAAGGCCTCGGCGTCGATGCCGATCGGGTAGGCGGCGACCCGGAAGGTGCGTTCGCGCAGATTGACCACGCCTCCCGGCGCCAGCCAGCCGCGCGATTCCGACGAGATGTAGGTGAGCAGCGCGCGCACGTCGTTCTCGGTCTGCAGCCCGACGAGGTCGTAATGCGACAGGTCGCGCACCAGCGCGGCGTGCGAGGGCAGGGAGAGGAACACCGCCGTCGCCGGCCACGGTATGTGGTGGAAATAGCCCACGCGCCCCTCGAAGCCGAGCTTGCGCAGTTCCGCCGCCAGCGGAATGAAGTGGTAGTCGTGGACCCAGATGATGTCGTCCGGCTTCAGCAGCGGCAGCAGCGCGCGGGCGAAATGCTCGTTGACCCGCCGGTAGCCCTCCCAGTCGGCGCGGCGGAAGGCCAGCAGGCCCAGCCGGTAGTGACAGAGCGGCCAGAGCGTGCCGTTGGCATAGCCGGCATAGTGCGCGCGCTGATCCTCCGGATCGAGGGTGAGCAGGCCGTAGGTGATGCGCCCGGAGCGGAAGATCTTCGGCTCGGGCGGGGCGCCGACCTCGGTCTCCCCGCTCCAGCCGAACCACAGGCCGCCGCGCTTGCTGAGCGCTTCGCGCAGCGCGACCGCCAGCCCGCCGGCCTTGGCGGCCCGCTCCTTGGGTGATGCGACCCGGTTTGAAACGACTACGAGCCTCGCCAGAACGCTTCCTCCCACGTCTTCGACAGCCGCATCGCCGTGTCGATCAGGCCGACCATGGAGTAGGTCTGGGGGATGTTGCCCCACAGCTCCAGCGACTGGTTGTCGATGTCTTCCGACAGCAGACCAGCCTCGTTGCGCCGGGCAAGCAGGCTGGTGAACATCTCGCGCGCCTCGTCGCGATGGCCGATCAGGTCGAGCGCGCAGGCGTACCAGAACGAGCAGATGGTGAACGAGCTCTCCGGCAGGCCGAAATCGTCCTCGTTGGCATAGCGCATCAGATAGCCGTTGCGCTTCAGGTCGCGGCCGATGGCCTCGACCGTGGCGACGTAGCGCGGGTCGTCCGGCCGCACGAAGCCGAGCTCGGCGAGCAGCAGCAGGGAGGCGTCGAGCTGGCCGTCGACATCGGCGTCGACGAAGCTGCCCTTCTCCTCGTTCCAGGCAAAGGCGAGCGTGCGCTTGCGGATCTCGTTGGCGTGGTCGGACCAGTAGGTGACCCGGTCGGGCAGGTCGAGCACGCGGGCGATGCGCGCCAGCCGGTCGCAGGCGGCCCAGCCCATCACCGCCGAGAAGGTGTGGACGCGCCGCCGTCCGCGCAGCTCCCACAGGCCGGCATCGGGCTCGAAGGCGAATTCCGCCGCGCGCGCGCCGACCCCTTCCAGCAGGTTGAACAGCGCCTTGTCGCCGCGCTTGGGCAGCCGGTCGTCGAAGAACATCTGCGCCGCCGCCAGCACGACATGGCCGTATCCGTCGTTCTGCACCTGCTCGGCCGCCTGATTGCCGACCCGCACCGGCCCCATGCCGCGGAAGCCGGGCAGGGCAGGGGCGAAGCGCTCCTCCAGATGCGTGCCGGGCACGATGGAATAGACCGGCGCGAGCCGCCCCGTGGGCTCGGAGGCGATCACCGTGGTGAGGTAGCGAATGTAGTCTTCCATGGTGCGCGTGGCGCCGAGCTGGTTGAGCGCGCGCACGGTGAAGTAGGAATCGCGCAGCCAGCAGTGCCGGTAGTCCCAGTTGCGCACCGTGTTCGGCGCCTCGGGGATCGAGGTGGTGAGCGCGGCGACGATGCCGCCGGTCTCCTCGAAGGCGCACAGCTTGAGCGAGATGGCGGCGCGCACCACCGCGTCCTGCCATTCGAACGGGATCGAGAGGTAGCGCACCCATTCCCACCAGTAGTCGCAGGTGCGTTCCTCGAAATTGTGCGCGGTGTCGGTCAGGCTGGAGGCGAACGGCTCGTCCGGCCCCAGCACGATCGTCGCCGTCTGGCTGAGGACGAAGGGGCGCTCCTCCATCACATAGACGATCGGAAGGTCGGTGGTGGCGCGCAGGGTGAAGTCGTCGCCGGCGAAGCGCATGTGGTTGGAGCCGCGCACCGCCTTCGGCCGCTGCTCGCCCCAGTGGAAGTGCGGCCGCAGGCGGATCGTGATGCGGCAGGTGCCGGAGATCGGCTGGATCCGACGCACCAGCGTGGCCGGCCGGTAGATGCGGTCATAGAGCTTGAAGCGCGGCGCGAAGTCGATGATGCGCAGCTTCGCCCCATCCGCGTTCTCGAGAATGGTCTCGATGATCGCGGTGTTGCGCCGATAGCTGCGCGAGCTCGCGACCTGCCCGTCGAGCAGCACGTCGAAGAAGCCGGCCTCCGGCTCCTCCCCGCCGAGCAGGGCAGAGAAGATCGGGTCGCCGTCGATCCGGGGCCAGCAGCACCAGCTCAGGCGCCCCTTTGTGTCGATCAGCGCTGCGATGGTCCCGTTGCCGATGGCGGCGAGATTGAGGTTCTGGCTCACGAGGGCACACGCTCCAGGGCTTGAGGGATGTCGCCGAGCCATTTGCGCACGTCCTCTGGAGTGGCGAGGCGGAAATCGGCTTGCGTGGTCGGGCGCGGTCCCACCGCGATGGCGAGGCCGCCCACCGCACGAGCGGCGCGGAACCCGTCTTCGTCGGTGACGTCGTCGCCCAGGAAAACCGGCTTGCGGCCGGTGAAGATCGCGCTGCCCATCAGCGTATCGACGGCGGTGCCCTTGTCGTGGCCGCTCTGGCGCAGCTCGACCACGAAGCGGCCCTTGAGGAATTCCACCTCGCCGCCGATGCGCGCGCTCGCCTCCACCACCTTGGCCATGATCTCGTCGCCGGATTCCGGCACGGCGCGGTAGTGCACGGCCAGCGACAGCGGCTTGTGCTCGATATAGACGCCCGGCCAGGCCGCCATCTCGCGCTCGAGCGTCTGTTCGAGCGGCTTGCGCCATTTCGGCGTCGGGATCGGCACCGAGGGCGCGTCCGGCGCGAGCCGTATCTCTGCGCCGTGCTGGCCGGCGGCGGGGAGGCGGGCCGGCGCGAGCCGGTGGTCCATCCAGTCGATGCTGCGGCCGGACACCAGCGCCACCGCGCCGCCGAGCGACGTCTGCAGCACGGTGAGCAGGTCCGGGAGGTATTCGGGGATTTCGACCCCTTCGGGATGATCGGCGTGTTCGATCAGGGTGCCGTCAATGTCGAGAAATAGTGCCCAATCAGCTCTGGGGAGAGGTTGCATGCCTGTTCCTGGTGCTGTCCTTGCTCTCGCCATTGAAAGACTTAAAGGCGTTCTCTCGAACCGCTGAGGTAATATAGTAGCTTGTACCGTCTTGCTGATGATAATGCGGCTAGGCGGCGGGCGTTCCGCTACCGCTGTCGCTTTCCTTGAGGCCCGGCGTCCCGCGGGGAGGGCGCTCAGATCGCCGCCGACTGGGGCCCGGCGCCGGGCTGCGCGGAAAGGTTGATGCCGCCGAAGCCCTGCGTCTTGGCGGCGTAGAGCGCCCGGTCCGCGCGCTCGATGAGATCGGTGCGGACCTCGGCGGTCGACAGCCCGACCGGAATGCTCGACCGGCTCGCCCCGCCGATGCTGGCCGTCAGCCGGCCCGCCGGCGAGTTGGCGTGCTCGATCTCCAGCGCCGAGATCGCCTGCTGCATCCGCATGGCGACGGTGATCGCCTCGGACGGGCCGGTGGCGGGAAGGATGGCGACGAATTCCTCGCCGCCGAAGCGCGCGACGAAGTCGCTCGGCCGGTGGAGCGCCCGCGCCATGGCCCGGGCCACCGCGCCCAGTACCTCGTCGCCGGCGAGATGGCCGTAGCGGTCATTGTATCGCTTGAAATAGTCGACATCGATCATCAGCACCGAGAGCGGCGTGCCCTCGCGCCGGCTGCGGGCGATCTCGCGCGGCAGCAGTTCCTCCAGCGCGTGCCGGTTCAGCAGGCCGGTGAGCGCATCGGTGCTTGCCGTCTCCCGGAGCTTCGCGTTGACGTTGCTGAGCTGGTGGTTGGCGAGCTCCAGCCGCGCCTCGAGCGTCTTCTGGTCGGTGATGTCGGCGAAGGCGGCGCAGAGCGCCGAAGCGCGCCGGGGGATCCCGCGGGAGGGGCGGATCGGCTGCACCGCGACGAGATAGGTCCGCCCCCTCATCAGCGTCTCGTGATCGCGCACCGGCTCGCCGGCGTCGAAGGCGCAGAAGTCCTGCATGATCTTCGCGTGGACGGCCGGCCCGAGCAGATCCGCCACACGCCGCCCCGCCATGTTCTCATGCGGCACGTCGACCAGCTCGGCGCAGCGATAATTGGCCGCGAGGAGGCGTCCGTCCCTGCCGACGAGGCAGGCGGCGATGGGGAAGTTCAGGCAGATGTGCAGCAGGTCCTCGGGCGTGATCGACGGCATCGGAGCGGGCAGTCATGTCCTCTGGTGGATCCGATCGTGCGGACCCCGTGCGCGCTCCGCATTCGGCGGAGGTATAAAGACGCACCCCGCCCGCCACGTTGACATAGGGCAAGCCGACATGAGGAAAGTCGCGTGCGGCTCAATCGCGATCGCTCCAATTCCGAGCCGGCCGGCGCGACGGGCGTAGCGCGGGTGTCCATGGGGAGGCTTCGCGCGCTCCGGCCTTGCCGCTGCCGGGAGGGCGGTCTACATAGCGCCCGACCTCTCATCGGCAATCAAGGCCGGACTTGACGGCCCCAAGCGGAGCAGCCCAGGTCGGTTTTTTCCCGATCGCGGCCTCGGATGGCGGCCCGTTCTCGGCATCGCCCGAACGCGCAGGAACTGGATATGGCTTCCTATCAGTACGTCTATCACATGCACGGCATGACCAAGGCCTATCCCGGCGGCAAGAAGGTGCTGGAGAACATCCACCTCTCCTTCTACCCGGACGCCAAGATCGGCGTGCTCGGCCCCAACGGCTCGGGCAAGTCGACGCTGCTGAAGATCATGGCCGGCATGGACAAGGACTTCAGCGGCGAGGCCTGGGTCGCGGAAGGCGCGCGCGTCGGCTACCTGCCGCAGGAGCCGCAGCTCGACGCCTCCAAGTCGGTGCGCGAGAACGTCATGGAAGGCGTCGCCAAGCAGAAGGCGATCCTCGACCGCTACAACGAGCTCGCCATGAACTACTCGGACGAGACGGCGGACGAGATGACCAGCCTCCAGGACGAGATCGAGGCGCAGGGCCTGTGGGACCTCGACAGCAAGGTCGACCAGGCGATGGACGCGCTCAACTGCCCGTCCGACGACGCCGACGTGTCGAAGCTCTCGGGCGGCGAGCGTCGCCGCGTCGCGCTGTGCCGCCTGCTGCTGGAGCAGCCCGAGCTGCTGCTGCTCGACGAGCCCACCAACCATCTCGACGCCGAGACGGTGAACTGGCTGGAAGGGCACCTGCGCACCTATCCGGGGGCGATCCTGATCGTCACCCATGACCGCTACTTCCTCGACAACGTGACCGGCTGGATCCTCGAGCTCGACCGCGGCCGCGGCATTCCCTACGAGGGCAACTACTCGTCCTGGCTGTCGCAGAAGCAGAAGCGCATGCAGCAGGAGGGTCGCGAGGAGGAAGCGCGCCAGCGGGCGCTGGCCTCCGAGCAGGAATGGATCTCCGCCTCGCCCAAGGCGCGCCAGGCCAAGAACAAGGCCCGCATCCAGCGCTACGAGGATCTCGTGCGCAAGGCGTCCGAGAAGGCGCCCACCACCGCGCAGATCGTCATCCCGGTGGCCGAGCGGCTCGGCAACAACGTCATCGACTTCCAGGACCTGTCCAAGGCCTTCGGCGACCGGCTGCTGATCGACGACCTCACCTTCAAGCTGCCGCCCGGCGGCATCGTCGGCGTGATCGGGCCCAACGGCGCGGGCAAGACCACGCTGTTCCGCATGATCACCGGCGCCGAGAAGCCCGATGCCGGTTCCATCACGGTCGGCGACAGCGTGCAGCTCGGCTATGTCGACCAGAGCCGCGACGCGCTCGACGACAAGAAGACCGTCTGGGAGGAAGTCTCGGGCGGCAACGACATCCTGTATCTGGGCAAGCGCGAGATCAATTCGCGCGCCTACTGCTCGGCCTTCAACTTCAAGGGCGGCGACCAGCAGAAGAAGGTCGGCATGCTCTCGGGCGGCGAGCGCAACCGCGTGCACCTCGCCCGTATCCTGCAGCAGGGCGCCAACGTGCTGCTGCTCGACGAGCCGACCAACGACCTCGACGTCGAGACGCTGCGCGCGCTGGAAGAGGCGCTGGAGGATTTCGCCGGCTGCGCGGTCATCATCTCGCATGACCGCTTCTTCCTCGACCGCATCGCCACCCACATCCTCGCCTTCGAGGGCGAGAGCCATGTGGAATGGTTCGAGGGCAACTTCGCCGATTACGAGGAGGACAAGAAGCGCCGCCTCGGCACGGATTCGATCATCCCGCACCGCCTGAAGTACAAGAAGTTCACGCGCTGAGGGCAGGGGACATCCCGCTCCGGCGGGGTATGCCAAGGCAAGGCCGGCCGGAGCGATCCGCGCCGGCCTTTTCGTGCCGGGGAGCCACCACCCGGCGCCCGCCTCGCCCGCCGCGTCGCGCTCCCCTTTGGCAGGTCGCTTGGCAGCGGGGCCGTCTTGGCCCATGGTCGCGCCCGATCCGGGGAGGGACCTAATGCGCCGCACCACCGAAGACTGGAACCCGAACCTCTATCTCAAATTCGCCGACGAGCGAACCCGCCCCTCGCGCGATCTCCTCGCCCAGGTTCCCCTCGAGACCCCGCGCAACGTTGTCGATATCGGCTGCGGTCCGGGCAATTCCACCGAGCTGCTTGCCGGCCGCTGGCCGGATGCGGACGTGCTCGGCATCGACACCTCGCCCGCCATGGTGGAGCAGGCCGCCGAGCGCCTGCCGGTCGCCCGCTTCGAGGTCGCGGACGTCGCGAGCTGGACGCCGGAGCTGGGCACGGACCTCATCTTCGGCAACGCCGTGTTCCAGTGGGTGCCGGACCACCCGGCCGTGCTGCGCCGCCTTCTGGACGCGCTGCCCGAGGGCGGCGTGCTCGCCGTGCAGATGCCGGACAATGTGAACGAGCCCTCGCACCGCCTGATGGCCGAGACCGCCGCGCACGGCCCGTGGGCGGAAAAGCTCGCCGGCGCGGCGCGCGACGTGCTGCCCTTGGTCGGCGAGTATTATGACCTGCTCAAGCCCGCCGCGCGGCAGGTCGAGATCTGGCACACCGACTACAACCACGCGATGGACGGCGCGCCCGCCATCGCCGAATGGTTCCGCTCGACGGCGCTGCGCCCCTTCCTCTCCCCGCTCGACGAGGAGGAACGGGCCGCCTTCCTCGCCGCCTATGTCGAGCGCCTCGCCGAGGCCTATCCGGCGCGGGTCGACGGCAAGGTGCTGCTGCGCTTCCCCCGCCTGTTCATCCTCGCCGTGCGGTGAGGGGGCTCACCCCTCCATCGCCTGCTGCAGCGCGGCGAGGTCGATCTTCACCATGTCCATCATGGCCTTCATCACCCGGGCGCCGGCGGCGGGGTCCGAATGCGCCTTCTCGACCAGTTCGCTGCTGTTGACCTGCCAGGAAAGGCCGAAGCGGTCCTTCAACCAGCCGCAGGCCTGGTACTGGCCGCCGGCGCCGAGCCTGTCCCAGTAGAAGTCGATCTCCTCCTGCGTGGCGCAGTCAATCAGGTAGGACGACGCCTCGCTCAGCTTGAACATCGGCCCGCCATTGATGGCGCCGAACTGTACCCCGTCGAGCTCGAACAACACCACCAGCACGCTGCCGGTCTGCCCGGGCGTGTCCTCGGTGTGGTGACCGACGGTGATGATGCGCGAATTGGGGAAGATCGAGACGTAGAAATCGGCCGCCTCCTTGGCCGTGCCGTCGAACCACAGATAGGGGGTGATCTTCTGCTGCAATCCCATGTCGGGCCTCCTGCTGTCGGCCGGCCCCGATGCCGGCGCCTCCCGAGGACGTTCGCGGCGGCGCCGATCCGACAGGACCGTGAAGGAATTTTGCCGGGACCCGCGTATCCGGGCCCCGTATCTCGGGGCAGCGTTTCGGAGCCGGAGGCGTCCCGCTAAGGATCAGGCCGTACCCCAGAAATCCTTCAGCTCTGCGGCATCGGCGAGACCGCGCTCATGGCCGTTGGCGATGCAGGGCGAGATCCATTTCGGGTCCATGATGCTGTCGACATGGGTGACGCCGGGCAGCAGCCCCGCCACCTTCAGCACCACCTGCGTGCCGCCGGCCTTGAGGTCGGCGATCTCCTGCTGCAGCGTGTTGGGCAGGCTGGAGGTGCGCAGTCCCACCTTCGAGGCCGAGGCGTCGCCGTCGGTCAGCGAGATCACCAGCGCCTTCTTTACGCCGGTTACCACGTCGCAATGGGTGCTGGTCTGGCAGATGCCGCCATCCATGCACAGCCGGTTCTTGAGCCAGGTCGGCCCCATGGAGCCGGGCAGCGAGGAGCTCGCGGCGCAGGCGTGGTTCACCTCGATCCCGGAATCCTGGGAGACGATGAGCCGCTCGCCGGTGTAACAGTCATTCGCGGTGGTATGGAGTTTGGGCGAGGGCCAGGCTTCCTCGCCGATCAGGTGCTTCACCGAGTCGAAATAGCTGTCCGGCCCCGCCGCATTGCGCGCCGCCATCGCGCCGCGACCGATGGCCTGGATGGTCGCCGGGTCGGCCTCGACCGCCGTGTTGGCGATATGGCGGGCGCGAAGCTGGCTTTCATTGGGCGCCATGGTCGGGATCAGCTCGGCGAACGCCTTCGGGAACTTGCCGAAGAATTCCAGCTCCTCGCCGAACCGCCACAGATGCCCGCCCGTTAGCACCGCGCCGAGGAACGAGCCCGCGGAGGTGCCGACCACGATGTCGGCCAGCGCAAGGTCCACGCCCTTGTCGTGCAGCGCGCGGAAATAGCCGACCATCCACGAGGCGAGATAGGCGCCGCCTCCGCCCAGCACGAGGCCGCGCTCCTTTCCCGTTCCGAGCGGCGGCGTATAGGGAATGGGATGAGCGAGGCCGTCGTCCCATGCCTCGCCGCTGGTCGCGGCCGCAGGCGCGGGAGCGGGCATCGTGCCGTCTCCCACCGTCTGCGCCCGTGCAGCGAGCGGATGAAGCAAAGCACCGGCGGCGCCGGTAATGAGCAGATCACGGCGTTTGAGCATGACGGCGAGGCCCCCCACCTCGTTGACAGGTATCGGAATAGAGCCATCCCCGGCGCCCCGAGGCAACCCGTCGGCGGCTTTCCGGGCTCCGATGTCTTCCTTTGCGTCATCACGTAACGGCTATCGCGGAGGCTGGCGGCCGGGCTTCCGGTTCACAGGGCGGACCGATTCCGCTATCCCGGAGGCATGAAGATGCGGCGCACCCTTTTCGGTCTCGGCCTGCTCCTAATGGCCGGTTCTCCCGCCTTCGCCGATGCCGGCTTCGACCGCTGGCTGGCCGCGCAATGGCCGGCCGCGCAGGCCATGGGCATCTCGCGCGCCACCTATGAGCGCGAGACGAAGGGGCTGGAGCCCGATTATTCGCTGCCCGACCTCGCCATTCCCGGCAAGCCGCAGCCGCCGGGCAAGCAGGCGGAGTTCGTGCAGACACCGGCGGACTACCTCTCCGACAAGGCGATCGCCAGCTATGCCGCGCGCGGGCGCAAGCTCGCCGCGCAGTATCGCGGGCAGCTCGCGACCATCGAGAAGCGCTTCGGCGTGCCGCCCGAGATCATGCTCGCCATCTGGGCGCGCGAGACCTCCTACGGCGCGGCCAAGCTCAACTATGACGCGCTGCGGGTGGTGGCGACGCAGGCCTATGTCGGCCGGCGCAAGGACGAGTTCTTCGCCGAGTTCCTCGCCGCGCTGAAGATCCTCGACGAGGGCCATGTCGGCCGGGCGCAGATGAAGAGCTCCTGGGCCGGCGCCATGGGCCTCACCCAGTTCATGCCCACCGGCTACCTGACCTATGGCGTCGACCTCGACGGCGACGGCACCGCCAATATCTGGACCTCGGTGCCCGAGGCGCTGGCCGCGACCGCCAACCTGCTGCGCCATGAGGGCTGGCAGGCCGGCAAGCGCTGGGCCTACGAGGTCAGCGTCCCGTCGGGCTTCGACTGCACGCTGGCCGAGCCCGACGCGGCGCGGCCGATCGGCGACTGGCTGAAGAGCGGGGTGAAGGTGATCGACGGGCGCCGCGTCCCGTCCTCGGCGATGCGCGACAAGGCTTCGATCATCATGCCGGCCGGGCCCTACGGCCCGGTGTTCCTCACGCCCGCCAACTATTTCGTGCTGAAGAGCTACAACTTCGCCGACCTTTACGTGCTCTATGTCGGCCACCTCGCCGACCGCATCGAGGACGACAAGCCGTTCGTGCGCGACTGGCAGGACATCAGCCTCGTGAAGACGCGCGACCTCGAATACATGCAGAAGGTGTTGGCCCGGAAGGGGCTCTACACCGACAAGATCGACGGCAAGGCGGGCATGAAGACCCGCTCGGCGCTGGGCGCCTACCAGAAGGCCAACCGGCTCAAGCTGGACTGCTGGCCGGATGCCGATGTGCTGGAGCACATGCGCAAGGGGTAGGGGCGCAGCGGCGCGTCACCGCGGCATGCGGCTGATCACCCTCAGATCCTTGCCGACGCCGAGGTCGCGGGCGGAAAGCCAGAACACCTCGCCCTCGCTGTCCTCGGTGTCGAGCCACAGGAAGGGCAGCGTCGGGTATTCCGCCTCGAGGATTTCCTTGCCCGTACCGATCTCGCAGATCAGCCCGCCGCGCGGGGAGAGATAGGCCGGCGCTTCCTTCAGGATGCGGCGCACGATGTCGAGCCCGTCCGGCCCGCCGGCGAAGGCGAGGCTCGGCTCGTGGCGGTATTCGGCCGGCAGCTCGGCCATCGCCTGCGCGTCCACATAGGGCGGGTTGGTGATGACGAGGTCGTAGAGCCGCCCGGTCAGCGGGGCGAACAGGTCGCCCTCGATCAGGCTGACGCGCTCGCCCATCTCGTGCATGGCGACGTTCTCCGCCGCGAGCGAGAGCGCTTCGGGCGAGATGTCAACGGCCTCGACCTGCGCGTCGGGGAAGGTCATTGCCGCCAGGATGGCGAGGCAGCCCGAGCCGGTGCACAGGTCCAGCACCCGGCCGATCGCATCCGGGTCCTCGATCAGCGAGAAGCCCGCGCCGCCGAACAGCTCGCTCGCCATCAGCTCGCCGATGAAGGAGCGCGGCACGATGGCCCGCCGGTCGCTCCTGAACGGCACGCCGCGTATATAGGTCTTGCCGAGCAGATAGGCCGCCGGCTCGCGGCTCTCGCAGCGGCGCTCGATGAGGCCGGCGATATTCGCGCGCTCCTCGCCCGTCAGCCGCGCGTCGAGCCATGGCGTGAGGTCGTCCACCGGCAGGTGCAGCGCTTCCAGCACCATGAAGGCGGCCTCGTCGAGCGCGTTGGTCGTGCCGTGGCCGAAGGCAAGGTCCGCCGCGCTGAAGCGGCTGACCGCGTAGCGCACGAAGTCCCGCACGGTTTTCAGTTCGTCCGCTGCCGCCATGTCGCATCTCCCCCTGAACGCCCGAGCGACAGCATGCCTCCGGCGCGATTGCAACCCCGTATCCTTCCCCCTGTTCACGGCGCACCCACGGGGCGCTTGTGTTCAGGGCGACATGGATCGATAGGATGGAAAAGCGGCGCATAAAGGGGACGCGGATATGACCGGGCCGGCAAACGACGAAGTCACTCTGGTGATCGACCGTTCGGTGGCGGTCGTCCTTTTTGAGTTTCTCTCGCGCAACGTCGACGACGCGGATGGCGAGACGCTCGCCGACTTCGTCGAGGACGAGGCGGAGATTCCCGCGCTCTGGGCGCTGCTCGCCGGGCTCGAGAGCGTGCTCACCGAGCCGATGGCGGAAGATTACGAGCGCCGGGTGATCGCCGCCCGCGAAGCGGTGATCCGCCGCTTCGGCGGCGCCTTCTCCGGCAAGGGCGACGCGTGAACCGGCCTGCGTGAGCGCCGGCCGATGAGGGTCGGCGACCCGCACGACACGCCGAAGAATGGGGCTTCGCGCCATGGCGACATCCTCCGATCCGGCCCTGTGGCAGGCGGTCGACGCCTATATCGACAGCCATCTCGTGCCTGCCGACCGCGCGCTCGACGGTGCGCTGGCGGTGAGCGAGATCTCCGGCCTGCCGCCGATCAACGTCGCGCCCAATCAGGGCAAGCTGCTCATGCTGCTCGCGCGCATGATGGGCGCCCGGCGCATCCTCGAGATCGGCACGCTGGGCGGCTACTCGACCATCTGGCTGGCCCGCGCGCTGCCGAAGGACGGGCGTCTCGTCACGCTCGAATATGACCGCGCCCATGCCGAGGTGGCGCGCAGGAACCTCGACGATGCGGGTTTCGGCCGGCAGGTCGAGCTGCGCGTCGGGGCCGCGCTCGACAGCCTCGCCGAGCTGCAGGCCGAGCGCGTGGCGCCGTTCGACTTCGTCTTCATCGACGCCGACAAGCCGAACAACGTGAACTACCTCAAGGCGGCGCTGCGCCTCGCGCGGGTGGGCACGGTGATCGTCGCCGACAATGTGGTGCGCGACGGCGCGGTCATCGAGGCGGGCAATGACGATCCGCGGGTGAAGGGCGCGCGCGCGACCTTCGAATGGCTCGCCGGCGAGCCGCGCGTCGACGCGACCGCCCTGCAGACCGTGGGGGTCAAGGGCTATGACGGCTTCGCGCTGGCGCTGGTGACGTCCTGAAGCATCAGGGCTTGACGTGTCAGGGCCGCGGGTCGGCCCCGAGCAGCGCGTTCGTCGTGGCGGGATGCGACAGGGTGACGGGCACGGTCACGCCCGGCGAAACGTCGGCCGAGCGCTGCTGGGCGTCGATATTGGCGACCATCGCCTCGCCGAGATCCTGGGCGAAGCAGTTGTAGCCCCAGTCGTTCATGTGGAACTTGTCCTTCCACAGGAAGGCGTCGAACGCCATGCCGGCGCTCTCGTGCCAGCCGCGCATCAGCGCGAAGCGGTGATAGACGTCCACCCCTTCCTCGCGGGCGATGTCGTCGATCAGCTTCACCATCGGCCCGCTATCGGCGTCGCCGAGCACGCGCGGGGCATATTGTGGGTCGATCAGCACGAGGTCGGCGTCGATGGCCCGCACCCGGGCGATCGCCTCGTGCCATTGGGCGTCCGCATTGGCGAGGCCGTTGGCGCGGAACAGCGCGTTGACCCCGGCCTGCCACAGCACCAGCGTCGGCTTGAGCGGCGCGACGTCGCGGTCGAAGCGCTTCAGCATCTCCGGCAGGTCCTGCCCGTTGACGCCGCGGTTGAGGACCGCGATGCGCGCCTGCGGGAAGCGCTCGCGCAGCGTCGCCTGCAGCCGGCTCGGATAGCTCGCCTCAGGCGAGGTGGCCCCGGCGCCGGCGGTGGACGAGGAGCCGAAGGCGACGATCACCACCGGCTCGCCGGCGCGCAGCCGGGCGGCGGTGCGGGCGAGCGGGGAGGCGAGCTTCATGTGGGTGCCGACCGCCGGGCAGGCGATCGGCAGCGGGCCGGCGGCGCGCGCCGGCGTGCCCAGCAGCCCCAGGCCGAGCGCGAGGCCGGCGGCGAGGCGGATGACGGGAGCGGGATGTCGGGCGGGGGCGGGGAGGCGGGAGCGGCGCATGTGGTCGGTCCGTGCCTCCTTCCGTCGGGCTCAGCGGGCGCCGAGCGTTCGCATGCCGACGCCGTCGACGATCATGCCCACCATAAGCCGTCCGATGCAGCGATGCACGTCCTCGAACATCGAGGGCGAGGGGCGCGACAGGTCGAAGTCGAAAATGCCTTCCTCGTCCCAGAACTGCATCACGTCGTAGCGGTCGAAGAACGGCACGCGGGCCGTGCGCGTCGCCCAGCGCAGGGCGTTGTTGTAGGGCGCGACGTCGAAGGCGAAGGCGGTGCGCGGCGAGTATTGCGGGCTGACGATCAGCACGTCCGCTCCCGCGGCGTGGGCGAGCGCGATGCCGGTCTCCACCGCCGTCGAGAATTCGGCGGTGTCGGCGCCGAGGATGGCGTCATAGGTGCCGGTCTGCCAGATCATCAGTGCGGGGCGCGTCTGCTCGAGCAGCTTGGGCAGCCCGGCGAGGATCGCCTGCGCGGTGGCGCGGGGCCGGTTCTGCGTGGTGAGCACGATGTTGCGGTCGGGATAGCGCTCGCGCAGCCGCTCCTCGATGAAGCTCGGGAAGCTGCGCGGCGTCGTGTCCTTCTCGGCGCCCGGCTTGGACGCCTTCTTCTTCGGGGTGGCGCTGTTGAGCACCAGGATCGAGGTCGGCGGACCTTCGGCAAGCGCTTTTTCCGCCAGCGCCTTTTCGGCGAGCGGCTTTTCGGAGAGAGATTTGCCGTCGAGGGAGGCGCCGGCGGACGCCTTGTCGGCGACGAGCGACTTGTCCGCGCTCACGGTCTTGTCGGCGCCGGCGGGCAGCTTGCCGCTGAGAGCCTTGGCGAGACGCGGCAGGGCGAACCCGGCCTGGGTCAGCGCAGAGGGCGCCGCGCAGACCTTCTCCTTGGCCGCATACGCGACCGAGCCGCCCGTCAGGGTCAGGCTCAGCGCGAGAACTCCACCCAGCTTCCAGCGTTTCACAGTGAACCGCGCGTTCAGCGATGTCTCCGCGCGGCAATCTCGCGCTCGATGCGACCATACCACGACAGCATCGCGGAAAGAGAAATCATTAGAACGATGCCGATTCCGCTGAGCGCGAACTGCATGGCGAGCGTCCCGGTGACCTCGTTGAGCACGAAATGCGCCGCGAAGGACAGGAACACGCCGAAGCAGAAGATCTCCAGCGAGTGCTGGCCGCACAGGATCATCGGCCGCAGCCAGATCGAGCGCAGCGCCGGCAGGTCGACCGGCACCAGCTTCACCACCACCACGGCGAGGGCGAGGAAATGCAGCAGGCGCAGCGGCGCGAGGTCGGTCTTGCTGATCGGATAGATGATTTCGCCGACCGATTCCGGCACCAGCCCTTCGAGCGGCGACCACCACCAGCTCACCACCACAAGCAGCGAAACCAGCAGATAGACCGTCGCCAGCGCCAGCACGACGCGCGAATGCACCAGCCCCGCGAGCCGGTCGCTGCCGCCGAGCCCGCACCAGCCGCCGAAGGTGAACAGGAACTGCCAGGCGAAGGGATTGAAGAACCACATCCGGTCGTCCGGATAGGCCGGCAGGTTGATGCCCCAGTGCCCCGCCGCCAGCCAGAGCAGGAACGAGGCGCCGAGCGTGAGGTCGGGTCGGCGCTTCAGCGCCCACAGCACGGCGGGGAAGGTGGCCAGCAGCACGATGTAGAGCGGCAGCACGTCCATGTTGGCCGGGCGGAACTTCAGCATCAGCGCCTCGACCAGCGCCACGTTCGGCTCGGCTAGGAACTGCAGCGCGCCCATCTCCTCCGCATAGAGCGGGTTGGAGAAGCTGCCGACGACGTAGGAAATCTCGGCGAGGTAGATGACGAACAGCAGCAGGAAGGCGACGTAGAGCTGCCAGGCCCGCCGCAGGATACGCGCCGAGGTGACGATCATGCCCGAGCGCTCCAGCTCACGGCCATACACCATGGCGGCGGTGTAGCCGGAGATGAAGACGAAGATCTCGGTGGCGTCGGAGAAGCCGAAATTCCGGTTGGTGATCCAGTTCACCACGTTGTTCGGGATGTGGTTCAGGAAGATGAACCACAGCGCCAGCCCCCGGAACAGGTCGAGGCGCAGGTCCCGACCGCTCGCCCCGGAGGGCGAGCGGCCAAAAGTCGACGGTGCCGCCGGCCGCAACCCTCCCGGAGAGGGTTCGGCCGGCTTTTCAAAAGGGATCGATCGGGGAACGACGCCCTGCCTCACGATGTCTCGCTCATCTCTTCAGGCCCAGCCCCAGCATCAGCACCGTAAATCCGTTGAAAAGAAGATCGACGCCGAGGAACAGGCCCAGAATCCACATGGAATTGATCGGCCACTGCACGGTGATCTCGATGCCGAGCAGGATGGCGATCACCGCCGAGAACAGGATCCAGCCCCAGCCGGGCGCCGGGCGCATCTGGAACGCGGCGATCAGGCGGAAGATGCCGCCTACGATCAGCGCCACGCCCAGCAGCAGGGTGAGCACGGTGGCGGCGAGATCCGGCTGGGCGAAGGCGAGGGCGCCGGCGGCGAGATAGAGGATGCCGTCGAGCAGCCAGAACAGGAAGCCGCCCCAGCCCTTGACCGAGAAGGCGTGGAAGATCTGCGCGACGCCGCCGACCACCATCATCGCGCCGATATAGTAGACGGAGATGAGGGTGCCGAGCAGGAGCCCGTAGGAGCTGCCGAGCGCGATGACACCGGCAATGATCATGATGATGCCGAGGGCGACGAACCACCCCCATTTGGCGTGGAGTTCCTTCAGATGACTCGCGAAGGAGCCGGCCGGCGTCTGGGGGACGGAATCGCTGGGAGTGGACATCGGTGTCGACCTCAATCTGACTGGCGCCACGCCGGCCGAGCACAACGCTCTTTGCCTTGTCCAGGTTCCGGTGGAGCCGATGGAGACGAGGTACTTTAACGCCACCGCCGCCGCCGCACAGTCGCAATTGCCCTATGGGCAAAACTTCACCCGGGATAACGCCGCCATGTCCTCTTCCACAGACCTGTTCGCCGAGCCGGACACCCTTCCCGCCCAACGGTTCCGGGCCCGGCTCGCGCGCACGCTGATCGCCGACGGCGAGGGCTTCGCGACGCGCGACGCGCCCCGCCTCCCGCTCACGCTCGAGGGCGTGCCGGGCGATCGCCATGCCGGCCATGCGCGGCCCGCTGATTCGCGCGTTCCCTGGTACCCGCGCGGGACCCCGATCCGCAATGCGCGCCAGCTCACCCTGGTGGCGCCGGACGAGCTCGACGCCATTGCGCGCCGCCTCGGGGTTCCCGAGGTCCGGCCGGAATGGATCGGCGCCAATCTGGTGGTGGAGGGAGTGGGGCGCCTGACATGGCTGCCGCCGGGCACGCGGCTTCATTTCCCCGGCGGGGCGGCGCTGGCTGTCGAGGGGGAGAATGCGCCGTGCCGCCATGCGGGGGCGGCGGTGGCGAGGGCCTGTCCCGGCGTGGCCGGGCTCGATCTGGCCTTCGTCAAGGCGGCCGCCGGGCTGCGCGGGCTGGTCGCCTGGGTGGAGCGGGCCGGCGAGATCGCCGCCGGCACCGATGTCGAGCTGCGCGTCCCCACGCAGCGGCTCTGGAGGCGCTGAGGCGCGCGGCGCCTCAGCGAAGCTCTACAGAGGTCAGCGGACGGCGACGCCCTGCGCGCTGGCCGTGGTGGCCTCGGCCGGGGCCTCGGCGGTCTTGGCCGGCGCGTTGCCCGGCAGGACGACCACCTTGGTGCCGACCTTCACCCGCTCATACAGGTCCTGCACATCCTCGTTGAGCATGCGGATGCAGCCGGAGGACATGAACTTGCCGATGGTCGAGGGCTGGTTGGTGCCGTGGATGCGGTATTCCGTGGCGCCGAGATACATGGTGCGCGAGCCGAGCGGGTTGCCCGGGCCGCCGGCCATAAAGCGCGGCAGGTAGGGCTGGCGCTCGATCATCTCCGGCGGCGGACGCCAGTCGGCCCATTCCTTCTTGGCCGAGATCTTCTGCGTGCCCGACCAGGTGAAGCCCTCGCGGCCGACACCGATGCCGTAGCGCTCGGCCTTGCCGCCGGGCAGCACGTAATAGAGGTAGGTGTTCGGCGTATCGATGACGATGGTGCCGGGCGCCTGCGTGGTCGCGTAGTCCACCACCTGGCGCTTCAGATAGTCTGGCAGCGCCTTCGGCGGCCCTTCCTCGGGCTGGTCCTCGGGCGGCAGCATGGCGACGCTGGAACCGTTGGCGCCGTAATTGTTGCTCACATCCGCGGGCGGCACCGAGCCGGTGGTGGCGGGCTGGCCGTAGGCGGCCTGCTGCTGCGCGGTCGAATCCGTGCGCACGCTGAGCGACCCGCCATAGGGCGAGGCCATGCCCGCCGGCGGCTGGCCGGAATAGGCGCCCGGCGGATAGCCGGCCGGCTGCGTCGACGGATTGGCATAGGGCGCATTGGCGACCGTGCTGGGCGCGGCCGAGGGGGCGGCGCCGGCAGCCGGCGGCTGGGAATAGCCGGGCTGCGCGTAATTGGCCTGCCCCTGCTGCAGCGGCTGCGGCGACTGGGCGCTGCCGGACGAGCCGTAGGGATCGAAAGCGGCCGGCACCTGCGCGTCCTCGACGGGCGCGGGATTGCCGGACGCGTCGTATCCTGGCTGCTCCTGCTGCACCGGATAATACTGGGCGCTGGCGGCTCCGACCGAACCGAGGACGGTGAGCGCGACGGCGGGAACGAGACTTAGGCGAACGACCATCATCTTGCCTTAGCTTCAAGCAGGAACGGTTGGCGCGAGTGCGTTTCCGCGAGGAGATGACGCAGGATCAAGGCAGGTTCAAGACCAGACTTGGACCTCATCGGGCATATGCCCCCGCGAATCTGCGTTCCGAGCGGTCGAGATGCATCAGTGCCACACTTCACTTAACGAAAGATTCACGCCGTTCGCAATGCCAGCCCACCACGGCCTCCGGATGGCAATCCGTCGAGGCGAAGTAGGGCTTGATATCGAGAAGCGGCGTCCCATCGAGGCAATCAAGTCCGATGACGCTCAGTCGGTTCCCTTCCATGCCGACGAGACGCACCGCGCTCATGGCGATCGGGTTCGGACGGGCGGGGCTGCGTAGCGCGAAAGTGCCACGGCCGCGGCCATATTGGCGCGGCACCTGCACCAGCAGGTCGCGCGGGGCGCGGTCCATCCAGTAGAGCAGCCACAGATGCGTCGTGCCCTCGAGCCCGTCGAGCGCGGGAACGAGGTCGGGGTCGAGCTCGACCGTGCAGACCTCCTCGCTCTCGCGCCCGTTCTTGGGGCAGCTCGCGCGGTCGGTCCAGGGCGTACGCAGCCGGCCGATGAAGTAAAGCCCGGCGTCCGGCCGTTCGGGCAGGGCGCGGGTGATCTCGCCGGGGCGCACGCCGAACTCGGATGCGCCTATGCCAGCCGAGGGCGTGTCCGTCGCGCCTTCCGGGCGGTTGCCGCCGGCCGCGTCGCTGCCATGCTCCATGTTCGTCCTCATCTTCAGCGCCACGATCTTCGCCGCCCGGCTTGCGCTGCGTCCGGAATAGACATAAAGATATCTTTATATCTCTCCTGGAGGCGGAATGTCGGTTTCCTCGCTCAGTTTCGCGCGTCTGCTCGACGGCCTCAAGGCGGCCGGCGAGGACACGCGGCTGCGCCTGCTCGCCCTGCTCGGCGAGGGGGAACTGACCGTGTCCGAGCTTACCGAGATCCTGGGCCAGTCGCAGCCCCGCATTTCCCGCCATCTCAAGCTCCTTGCCGAGGCCGGGCTGGTCGAGCGTTTCCGCGAGGCGAGCTGGGTGTTCTACCGCCGCGCCGTCGAGGCGCCGGGCGCGCCGCTGGCCGAGGCGCTGCTGGCGCTGATGGCGCCGGACGACGACATATTGCTGCGCGACCACGAGCGGCTGGAGGCGGTACGCGCCGCCCGCGCCGCCCATGCGCAGGACTATTTCCGCGCCCATGCCCATGAATGGGACGCCATCAGGCGCCTGCACGCGCCCGAGGTTGAGGTGGAGCAGGCTATCAAGGATTCGCTGCAAGAAGCTGACATTTCGTCGCTTCTTGACCTTGGGACAGGTACGGGGCGCATCCTCGAACTGTTCGCGCCGCGCATCGGGCGCGGGGTGGGCATAGACCTGTCCGCCGACATGCTCGCCGTCGCCCGCGCCAATCTGGAGCGCGCGGGCGTGCGCAACGCCACCGTCCGGCAGGGCGACATCTACAATCTCGCTCTGCCGCGTGATGCCTTCGACGTGGTCATCATCCACCAGGTGCTCCACTTCCTCGAGGACGCGCCGCGCGCGCTCAAGGAGGCGGCCCGGGTGCTGAGGCCCGGCGGCCGGCTGCTGGTGGTCGATTTCGACCCGCACGAGCTCGAATTCCTGCGCGAGCAGCACGCCCATCGCCGGCTCGGCTTCGCGCCCGAGATCATGGACAGCTGGCTGTCCCAGGCCGGCCTCGTGCCGCAGTCCCACCGCTCGCTGGCCCCGCGGGCCGACGGAAAGCTCACCGTTTCCCTCTGGCTTGCCCGCGACCCGCGCGTCGCCACGGCGCAGGCCCAACAGAACAAGGAGGTCGCCTGATGTCGTCGGATATCGAGCGCCGCAGCCGCCGCGCCGGCGGACGGCCGATTTCGGTCTCGTTCGAGTTCTTCCCGCCCAAGACGCCGGAGATGGAGGCCACGCTGTGGAACTCCATCACCCGCCTCGAGCCGCTGGCGCCGAAATTCGTCTCCGTCACCTATGGCGCGGGCGGCTCCACCCGCGAGCGCACCCACGCCACGGTGGAGCGCATCGTCAAGGAGACCCGTCTCGCCCCGGCGGCGCATCTGACCTGCGTCTCCGCCTCGCGGGACGAGGTCGACGAGGTCGTGCGCGGCTACTGGGCGGCGGGCGTGCGCCACATCGTGGCGCTGCGCGGCGACCCGCCGGGCGGCGTCGGCCAGGCCTACGAGCCGCATCCGCAGGGCTATGCGAGCTCGGCCGAGCTCGTCGCCGGCGTGCGACGCGTCGCCAATTTCGAGGTCTCGGTGTCGGCCTATCCGGAAAAGCACCCCGAGAGCGCGTCGTTCGAGACCGATCTCGACATCCTCGCCGCCAAGGTGGATGCCGGCGCCACCCGCGCCATCACCCAGTGCTTCTTCGATAACGACTTGTACTTCAGCTTCCTCGACAAGGTGCAGGCACGCGGCATCGACGTGCCGGTCGTGCCGGGCATCCTGCCGGTGACCAACTTCAAGCAGGCGGTGAACTTCGCCACCAAGACCGGCACCTACATGCCGTCCTGGCTGGCGGGGCGGTTCGAGGGGCTCGACAACGACCCCGAGACCCGCAAGCTCATCGCCGCGGCGGTGGCGGCCGAGCAGGTGTTCGACCTGCTTGATCGGGGCGTCACCGAATTCCATTTCTATACGCTCAACCGCGCCGACCTCGTCTACGCGATCTGCCACCTGCTGGGCCTGCGCCCGCCGCGGGAGGCGGGTGCCGGGCAGGCGGCGGCGTAAAACCTGCTGACGAAACCGGATGGTGTTCTGCTAAGCATCGCCGACGCGATGCGCGCAGGCGCCCCTCACCCCAACCCTTCCCCCCTCGGGGGAGGGAGAAGAAAGTGCTCCGTCATGGCTGACGCACCGAACCCGACCGTCGATACCCTCGCTGCCCTCCGGGAGGCCGCCGCGCAGCGCATCCTCGTGCTCGACGGGGCGATGGGGACGATGATCCAGCAGCTCAAGCTGGACGAGGCCGGCTATCGCGGCGAGCGCTTCGCGAGCTGGAATCGCGACCTCAAGGGCAATAATGACCTGCTCAACCTGACGCGGCCCGAGGCGGTGCGCGACATCCATCTCGCCTACTTCATGGCCGGCGCCGACATCGTCGAGACCAACACCTTCTCCGGCACAACCATCGCCATGGCCGACTACGGCATGGAGAGCCTCGTCTACGAGCTCAATTTCGAGGGCGCGCGCCTCGCCAAGGAGGCGGCGAAGCTGGCGGAGGCGAAGGACGGCCGCCGCCGCTTCGTCGCCGGAGCCATCGGCCCGACCAACCGCACCGCCTCGATCTCGCCGGACGTGAACGACCCCGGCTTCCGCGCGACCTCGTTCGACGAGCTGGCGACCGCCTATGGCGAGCAGGCTGCCGCGCTGGTCGACGGCGGCGCCGACCTGCTTCTGATCGAGACCATCTTCGACACGCTGAACGCCAAGGCGGCGATCTTCGCCGTCGAGCGGCTGTTCGCCGAGCGTGGCATCCGCGTGCCGGTGATGATCTCCGGCACCATCACCGATCTGTCCGGCCGCACGCTGTCCGGCCAGACGCCGGAGGCGTTCTGGAACTCGCTGAGCCACGCCCGGCCCTTCTCCATCGGCCTCAACTGCGCGCTCGGCGCCAAGGAGATGCGCGCCCATATCGACGAGCTCTCGCGCATCGCCGACACCTTCGTCTGCGCCTATCCCAATGCGGGCCTGCCCAACGAGTTCGGCCTCTATGACGAGAGCCCGGAGGCGATGGCCAAGCTCGTCGGCGAGTTCGCCGCTTCGGGGCTCGTCAACATCGTCGGCGGCTGCTGCGGCACCACGCCGGACCATATCCGCGCGCTGGCGCAGGCCGTCGCGCCGCACGCGCCGCGCACCGTGCCGGAGATCGAGCCGCGCCTGCGCCTGTCCGGCCTCGAGCCGTTCGAGCTGACGCCGCAGATCCCGTTCGTGAATGTCGGCGAGCGTACCAACGTCACCGGCTCGGCGCGCTTCCGCAAGCTGATCACCAATGGCGACTATGCCGCCGCGCTCGCGGTCGCCCGCGACCAGGTGGAGAACGGCGCGCAGGTCATCGACATCAACATGGACGAGGGCCTGCTCGATTCCGAGAAGGCGATGGTGACCTTCCTCAACCTGCTCGCCGCCGAGCCGGACATTGCCCGCGTGCCGGTGATGGTCGACTCGTCCAAGTGGAGCGTGATCGAGGCCGGGCTGAAGTGCATCCAGGGCAAGGGCATCGTCAACTCGATCTCCATGAAGGAGGGCGAGGACGCATTCCGCCATCATGCCCGGCTGGTGCGTGCCTATGGCGCAGCGGTGGTGGTCATGGCCTTCGACGAGAAGGGCCAGGCCGACACCTATGAGCGCAAGGTCGAGATATGCTCGCGCGCCTACCGCATCCTCGTCGACGAGGTCGGCTTCCCGCCCGAGGACATCATCTTCGACCCGAACATCTTCGCGGTCGCGACCGGCATCGAGGAGCACTCGGGCTACGGAGTCGCCTTCATCGACGCGACCCGCGCCATCCGCCAGCGGCTTCCCCACGCCCACATTTCGGGCGGCGTGTCGAACCTGTCGTTCTCGTTCCGCGGCAACGAGCCGGTGCGCGAGGCGATGCATGCCGTGTTCCTCTACCACGCCATCGCGGCGGGGATGGACATGGGCATCGTCAATGCCGGCCAGCTCGCGCCCTATAGCGAGATCGAGCCGGAGCTGCGCGAGGCCTGCGAGGACGTGGTGCTCAATCGCCGCGAGGACGCGACCGAGCGCCTGCTGGCGATCGCCGAGCGCTTCCGCGGCGGCGGGCGCGAGAAGAAGGAGGCCGACCTCACCTGGCGCACCCTGCCGGTCGAGAAGCGGCTCGAGCACGCGCTGATCAACGGCATCACCGAATTCGTCGGGGCCGACACCGAGGAGGCGCGCCAGAACGTCGAGCGCCCGCTGCACGTCATCGAGGGCCCACTGATGGCCGGCATGAACGTGGTCGGCGACCTGTTCGGCGCCGGCAAGATGTTCCTGCCGCAGGTGGTGAAGTCCGCCCGCGTGATGAAGCAGGCGGTCGCCTATCTCATGCCCTTCATGGAGCAGGAGAAGAAGGAGATGGGTCTGGAGGACGTCCCCGCCGCCGGCAAGGTGCTGATGGCGACGGTGAAGGGCGACGTCCACGACATCGGCAAGAACATCGTCGGCGTCGTGCTCCAGTGCAACAATTACGAGGTGATCGACCTCGGCGTCATGGTGCCGACCGCCAAGATCCTCGAGACCGCGAGGGAGCGTAAGGTCGACGTGATCGGGCTCTCCGGCCTCATCACCCCCTCGCTCGACGAGATGGTGCATGTCGCCGCCGAAATGGAGCGCGAAGGCTTCGACCTGCCGCTGCTGATCGGCGGGGCGACGACTTCGCGCGCCCATACGGCGGTGAAGATCGCCCCGCAATATCTGAACGGGCAGGCGGTCTACGTCACCGACGCCAGCCGCGCGGTGGGCGTGGTCTCGAGCCTTCTGAACGAGAACACCCGCGCCGGCTACGCGGCGAATGTGCGCGCCGAATACGCCAAGCTCGCCGAGGCCCATGCCCGCAGCGACCGCAACAAGGTCCGGGTGCGGCTGGAGGATGCGCGCGCCAACCGTCTCGCGCTCGACTTCGACGGCTACGAGGCGCCGGCGCCGGCCTTCCTCGGCACCCGCGTGTTCGAGACCTACGATCTCGGCGAGCTGGTGCCCTATATCGACTGGACGCCCTTCTTCCAGTCCTGGGAGCTGACCGGCCATTTCCCTGCCATCCTCGACGACGCAAAGGTGGGCCCCGCCGCCCGCGCGCTCTATGACGACGCGCGCCGGATGCTGGAGCGCATCGTCGCCGAGAAGTGGCTCACCGGGCGCGCCGTGGTCGGCTTCTGGCCGGCCAACACGGTCGGCGACGACATCGTGCTGTTCGAGGACGAGGCGCGCGAGCGCGAGCTCGCCACGCTGCACACGCTGCGCCAGCAGATGGCCAAGCGCGAGGGCCGCACCAACCTGGCGCTGGCCGACTTCGTCGCGCCGAAGAGCACCGGCGTGCCGGACTATGTGGGCGGCTTCTGCGTCTCGACCGGCTTCGGCGAGCATGAGCGCTCGGAGGCCTTCAAGGCCGCGCATGACGACTATTCGGCCATTCTCCTGAAGGCGCTGGCGGACCGGCTGGCGGAGGCCTTCGCCGAGCGGATGCACGAGCGCGTGCGCCGCGAGTTCTGGGCCTATGCGAAGGACGAGGCGCTCGACAACGAGGCGCTGATCAAGGAAGCCTATCAGGGCATCCGCCCGGCGCCGGGTTATCCGGCCCAGCCCGACCACACCGAGAAGGCGACGCTGTTCCGCCTGCTCGACGTGACGGCGACGATCGGGGTCGAACTGACCGAGAGCTTCGCCATGTGGCCGGGCGCGGCGGTGTCGGGGCTCTATTTCGCCCATCCCGACGCCTCCTATTTCGGCGTCGGCCGGATCGAGCGCGACCAGGTCGAGGACTACGCGGCCCGCAAGGGGATGAGCGTGGAGGAGGCCGAGCGCTGGCTGGCGCCGGTGCTCAACTACGATCCGGTGGGCTATAAGTCTGTCGCGGCGGAGTGACGCCGCGCGGGGAGCAGGGCGGTGACGAGCCGGCACGGCACGAGACGGCGGATCTGGCACTGGGTCCTGGCCGCGTTCCTGGTCTGGGCGGCGGCGGCCTATGTGATGCTGCCGCGGCTGTGGACGCATTACGAGGACCAGCCCGGCATCCGTCACCTGCCGATGGTGACCGAGACCAAGCAGGGCATTCCGGGCGATCCGATCGACGTCGGCCTGGTCGGCCGGCAGCAGGACGTGATCCAGGCCATGATCGCGGCCGGATGGCGCCCGGCCGATCCGGTGACGCTCAAGTCGAGCATTGACATCGTCGGCTCGGTGCTGCTCGACCGCCCGGACCCGCAGGCGCCGGTGAGCCCGCTCTTCTATGACGGGCGCAAGCAGGACCTCGCCTTCGAGAAGGAGGTCGGCCGCAGCGCCGACCGGCGCGACCATGTGCGGTTCTGGAAGGTGCTGGAGCGGGGCGAGGAGGGCGATCCGGTCTGGCTCGGCTCGGCGACCTATGATCGCGGCGTCGGGCTCAGCCACGACACCGGCGCGGTTACGCATCATATCGGTCCGGATGTCGACGCCGTGCGCGACCTGCTGATCGACGACCTGAAGGCTGCCGGCGTGGTGCGCGTCGTCTATCAGGTGACCGGGCTCGGCCCGACCCTGTTCGGCCGCAATGGCGGCGGCGATCCCTATTACACCGATGGCGAGATCTGGTTCGCCCGCCTCATGCCCGATGGCGAGAAGAACCCGAAGCCCGCGACCATCATCGCGCCGCCGCCCTCCGTGGGCGCGAAGGACGCCATATGGAGCGCGGTCGCCGATCTTGTCGGCGTCGAGTGAGACGCCGAAAGGACGAGCGGGCCGGCGAAGCCGCCGTCACCCGCTCTCCCGTTCGCGTGACGCCGCAGCGCCGGCTCAGAACTTGTAGTTCACGCCGACCTTGATGGTCTGCAGCTTGGCGTCGATGTCCGTGCTGGACGAGCCGTCCCAGGTGATGTCGCCCAGGTCGGCGTAGAGATATTCGATCTTCGCCGTCCAGTTGTCGGTGAAGGCGTATTCGAGGCCGGCACCCACCGTCCAGCCCCACAGCGTGTCGCTGCTGGACGCGGAACCCGACAGACCCGGCTGGTAGACGCCGTTGATGTAGTTGCTCACATCCCCGGAGGCTTTGACGTTGCCCCAGGCGAGACCGCCGGTGACGTAGGGCAGGAAGCGGTCCATCGCGTAGCCGAGGCGGGCACGGATGGTGCCGAAGGCCTCGATCTTGGTCCGGACCGACCCGTAGCTCTCGGCGAGAACGCCGGGTGCGGTGGCGTAGGCGTAATAGTTCAGCTTGTCGTCGAGCGAGCCGAAATCGAAATCGGCCTCGACGCCCAGCACGACGTTGTTGATGAACTGGTAGTTGTAGCCGAGCTGGAAGCCGCCGAACCAACCTTCCGGATCGACGCCACCCGTGTAGCTGTAACCGTCCCAGCCCCCGTAGTAATAATTGAAGTAACGGTCCCAGGGCGCGGAACCGTCACCCCACCCGTAACCGACGTTCGCGCCGAGATAGAAGCCGGTCCAGGTGAACACCGGAACGGCCACGATCGGCGGCGGAGCCTTGACGGGGTAGGACATATCGGCCGCGAAGGCCGGAACGGCAAGCGCAGCACCGGCCACGCTGCCTAGCAGAAGCGACTTGAGGCTCATCTGGCTCTCTCCCCCAAAGGAAAACGCCCAACTATTCGACGACAATCCTTAGTAAATTGTCGCTAGTCAAGGGAGGAGATGAAATTGGTATTACCTTACGTCTTTATCTGTATTCGTTGGGAACGTTACTGCGTCACGCAGCGGCAATCGCCCGCTCCAGAAACCGCGCGGCGCCAAGCGTCGCCTTGTCGCGACCGAAGCGGCCTACAACCTGGACGCCCATCGGCAGCCCGCTCGCCCCGGTGAGGCCGGCGACGTTCACGCAAGGAGCGCCGCTCAGCGTCCACAGCCTGTTGAACATCGGCGAGCCGGTGCTGGCGTGGCCTTCCGGTGCTTCGCCCGGAGCGGAGAAGGTGAGGAGCGCGTCATACCCGGCGAACAGGTCCGCCAGCGCGTGGCGCCCGCGCCGGGCGGTGCGGCGGGCGGCGTCGTAGGTTTCCGGCGCGATGGTCATCCCGTCGGCGAGATAGGCGGCGAGCATGTCCGAGAGCTGCTCGCGATGCCGGTCCCATTCGTCCGCGAAGGCCAGAGCGGCCTCGTAGGACTGGATCACGCCCTGCGCCTCGTCGCTCGCCTCGATCTCCGGCGGCAGCTCGATCTCGGTGACGCGCGCGCCCGCCTTGCGCGCCGCCTCGGCGGCGGCCTCCAGCGCGGCGTGGGCGTCGGGCGAGGCCTGGTCGGCGCGCGCGGTCTTCGCCAGCGCGAAATGGGGCGCCTCGCTCTCCTCGTCCGGCTGCAGGTCGCGCCCGGTCATCGCCGCGGCCGCGAAGGCGACGTCGCCGACATGGGCGCCGAACAGGCCGATCGTGTCGAGCGACCAGGCAAACACCTTGAGGCCCAGCACCGGGATCAGCTTGAAGGACGGCTTGTAGCCGGTGACCCCACAGAAGGAGGCCGGGCGGATCACCGAGCCGGCGGTCTGCGTGCCGAGTGCGAGCGGCAGCATGCCCGCCGCGACCGCCGCCGCCGATCCCGCCGAGGAGCCTCCCGGCGTGTGGGCGTGGCGGCGCGGGTTGCGCGTGGCAGCCGGCTTCATGAAGGCGAATTCGGTGGTCGCCATCTTGCCCGCCATCACCGCGCCGGCCCGCAGCGCCATGCGCACGACCGCCGCGTCGGTGGCCGGGAGGTAGCCGGCATAGAGCGGCGAGCCCCGCTCGGTCGGCAGCGCGGCCGTGTCGAGCACATCCTTGATGCCGATTGGCAGGCCGGCGAGCGGGCGCTCGGCGAGCCCCGCCTCGCGCGAGCGGGCGAGCATGCCGTCGAGGTCGAGCGTGGCGAAGGCGCGCACCTGCGGCTCCTGCGCGCGGATCGTCTCGGCGCAGCGTTCGGCGATGTCGGCGGGGGTGAGGCGCCCGGCGCGCACGGCGTGGGCGAGGGCGGCGGCGGAGAGCATCTCGGTCATGGCCCTGCCTGTGGCATGGGCCGGGACGCCGGGCAAGGGGTGCCGGGCAAGGGGCGCAGGAGCGCGCGCTGGCGGCGAACCGGCCGGATGCGGCGCGGGCAGCGGGGACACATGCGTCAACATTATGGGTTTGCTCACCGATTTTCGTTTGAGCCCTTGCGTCGCGCACGATAAGCGCGGATCGTTCCAACCGGTCGGGGCGCGCGCATATGAACATCCTGTCGATACAGAGCTGGGTTGCCTATGGTCATGTCGGCAACGCCTCCGCCATGTTCCCCATGCAGCGGCTCGGCCACGAGGTGTGGGGCATCCACACCGTGCAGTTCTCGAACCACCCCGGCTACGGCGCCTGGCGCGGCGAGGTGTTCGGCGGCGAGCTGATCCGCGAGCTGGTCGGCGGCATGGAGGACCGGAACGTGCTGCCGCGCTGCGACGGCGTGCTCTCGGGCTACATGGGCGCGGCCGATATCGGCGACGCCATCCTCGACACGGTCGGGCGGGTGAAGGCGGCCAACGCCGCCGCGCATTACTGCTGCGACCCGGTGATCGGCGACGTCGGGCGCGGCATCTTCGTGCGGCCCGGCATCCCCGAATTCATGCGCGAGCGGGCGGTGCCGGCGGCGGACCTGATCACGCCGAACCAGTTCGAACTCGACTATCTCTCCGGCCAGACGACGACCACGCTGGCCGATGCGCGGGCCGCCTGCGCGGCGGTGCACGCCACGGGGCCGCGCGTCATCATGGTGACCAGCCTGCACACGGAGGATACCCCGGCCGACGCGATCGACCTGATGGCGTCCGGCCCGGACGGGGCCTTCCGCGTGCGCACGCCCAAGCTTGACATCTCGGTCAACGGTGCGGGCGACGCCATCGCCGCGCTGTTCTTCGTGCACTGGAAGAGCACCCATTCCACCGCCGAGGCGCTCTCCAAGGCCGCCTCCTCGGCCTATGGCTTGCTTGCCCGCACCGCGGCCGCCGGTTCGCGGGAGATCCTGACCGTGGCGGCGCAGGACGAATTCGTGACGCCCTCGCGCGTCTTCACACCGGAGAAGCTTTGAGCGCCATGGCACGCCGTTTCGTCATTCTCGACGTCTTTACGGACCGGATCCTTTCGGGCAACCCGCTCGCCGTCGTGCTCGACGCGGACGGGCTGGACGGAAACCAGATGCAGGCCATCGCCCGCGAGTTCAACCTCTCCGAGACGGTGTTCGTGCTGAAGCCCGAGGAGGAGGCGAGCCGCGCGCGGCTGCGCATCTTCACCGTCAATCACGAGCTTCCCTTCGCCGGCCATCCCACGGTGGGCACCTCGGTGCTGCTGGCGCTGCGCGACGAGGTGGAGACCAGCACCGATTTCGCGCTGGAGGAGAATGTCGGGGTCATTCCCTGCCATGTGAACGTGCGCGGCGAACGCGCGGGCTCGGCCACCTTCACCGTGCCGCGGGTGCCGGAGATCGTGGATGTCGAGCCGATGAGCCGTGAGGCCTGCGCCCAGGCGCTGGGCCTCGACCTCGACGACATCGGCTTCGACGACTATCAGCCGGTCGTCGCCTCGGCCGGGGTGCCCTTCGTGTGCATCCCGCTCGCCTCGCGCTCGGCGCTGGCCCGCATCAGCCCCAGCGCCGGCCGGCTGATCGGCACCTTCGGCGGCGAGGCGGACTCGGTCTATGTGTTCTGCCGCGACGAGGACGGGGAGGGCGACCTGCGCGCGCGCATGTTCGCCGCCAATATGGGCATCGACGAGGACCCGGCCACGGGCTCGGCGGCCGCCTCGCTGGCGGCGGTGCTGATGGCCGGCGAGAAGCCGGAGGATGGCTTCCACGCCTTCGACATCCTGCAGGGGGTCGAGATGGGACGGCCCAGCCTGGTGCGGCTGGGGCTGGAGGTCGAGCAGGGCGAGCTGGTCGCGGTGACCATCGGCGGCGGCGCGGTCATCGTCTCCGAGGGCGTCATCCATGTCTGAGGGCCGCAGCGGGACCGCGGGCGGCGCGTGACGGACGCCTCCGCCATCGACATGATCGAGCTCGACCGGCTCGATCTCCATCTCGATTCCGGGCCCTGCGCCTATTCGCAGCGCCATCGGGCGGCGATCGACGCCCATTTCGCGCGGCTGCTGCGCGAACGCCCGGAACTGTGGAACGGGCGCGTGCTGCTCTTGGGCGAGGGCGCCATCGCCGGCCGCACGCTGCGCGGGCACTGCGTCGAGACCGACTACGCGACGCTGCTCTGGCTGCTGCGCGAGGACGCCGTGCCCGATCTGCGCAACTGCTTCGCCGCCGCCGCGCTGCGCGGCTCGGATGGCGGCTTCGTGCTGGCGCGCCAGGCGCCATGGACCTTCAATGCCGGGCGCGTCTACTTCGCCACCGGCACGCCTGATCCCTCCGACGTCACGTCAGACGGGCGGGTGGACCTCGAAGCCGGCATGTGGCGCGAACTCGCCGAGGAGACCGGCCTCAGGGCGGCCGATTTCGCGTCGGCAAGCGGCTGGGTCGCGCTGCGCGACGCGCGGCGCATCGTGCTGATGCGCGAGCTCGTCGCGCCGGTGAGCGCGGAGATGCTGGCCGCCCGCATCCGCGGCTTCATCGCCCGTGAGGACCGGCCCGAGGTGGACGAGGTCGTCATCGCCCGCAGCGAGGCCGATCTCGGGCCGGCCATGCCCGATTTCATCATCCGCTACCTGCGCGCCGTCTGGGCCTAGCGCACCCCGCCGACACCCTTCCGGCATCCCGTCCGACACGCCGCCCGGCCTCCGGCGCGGCGCAACCGGCTTGACGTTGGGGACGATCCGAAAAAGGCTCGTGACTTTTCGGACTGAACAGTTCGAAATTGGCATGGCAATCGCATGGAATTCGGTCCAAGCGGTCCGCAATTCAGCGCGCCGCCGCCCCTTTGCTCGGGAGAAGTTAAGATGGTCGACACGTCCGAAAGCCTGCCGCTCTTCTCGTCAGGCCAGATTGACCGGCGGCGGCTGCTCGCGCTCGGCGCGGGGGCGCTCGCCTTCAGCACGTTCAGCGGTGCGGCTCTGGCCGCCAAGGAAAAGCCGATCAAGGTCGCCGCGATCTTCACGGTGCCGGTCGAGCAGCAGTGGGTCTCGCGCATCCACAAGGCGCTCAAGGCCGCCGAGGCGCGCGGCGACATCACCTACAAGTTCTCCGAGAACGTCGCCAACACCGACTACGAGCGCGTCATGCGCCAGTATTCGCAGGAAGGCGCCGACCTCGTCGTCGGCGAAGTCTTCGCGGTGGAGCGCCCGGCGCGCAAGGTTGCGGCGGACTATCCCGATACTGCCTATTTGATGGGCTCGTCCTTCGGTCCGACCAAGCCCAATTTCTCGGTGTTCGACAATTTCATCCACGAGCCGTCCTTTCTCACCGGCATGGTGGCCGGCAAGCTGACCAAGTCGAACATCATCGGCCTGGTTGGCGGCTACGCCATCCCGGAGGTCAACCGGCTGATGCAGGCCTTCATGGAGGGCGCGGTCTCGGTGAACCCGGACGTGAAGTTCCTCGTGACCTTCATCAACAGCTGGTACGACCCGCCCAAGGCCAAGGAGGCGGCTTTCGCCCAGATCGACAAGGGCGCGGACATTCTCTACGCCGAGCGCTTCGGCGTCTCGGACGCCGCCAAGGAGCGCGGCATCAAGGCGATCGGCAACGTCATCGACACCGCCGGCGACTATCCCGGCACGGTGGTCGCCTCCGCCCTGTGGCACATGGAGCCGACCGTCGACCGCGCCATCAAGGCGGTGATGGACGGCACCTTCACCGCAGAGGATTACGGCCCGTTCAGCTACATGGCCCAGGGCGGCGCCAGCCTCGCCACGCTCGACCCCAAGCTCGTGCCGCCGGAGGTGATCGACCTCGTCCTGCTCAAGGAGAAGGAGATCAAGGACGGCCTGTTCCGGGTCAACGTGAACGACGCCGAGCCCAAATCCACCATGTGAGGGCCGCGCCTCTCCCTTCGCGGGAGAGCGCGAGGACGGGGGGAGCGTGCTTCCCTCGTCCGGCCGCGACGCGGCCGACCTGTCCCGGCCGGGACGAGGGTCCAGACAAGGCAACCGGTTGCGGCTCCAGCTCATGCATCCCGATCCCCGACCCCTCGTGCTCTCGCTGACCGGCATCACCAAGCGCTTCGGTCCGCTGACGGCCAATGACCGCATCGACCTCGACGTGCGCGCGGGCGAGATCGTCGCCCTGCTCGGCGAGAACGGCGCCGGCAAGACCACGCTGATGAGCATCCTGTTCGGCCACTACGTCGCCGACGAGGGGACGGTGAACGTCGCCGGCACGGGCGGGCAGCTCGCGCCCCTGCCGGGCGGCTCGGCCGAGGCGGCGCTGGAGGCGGGCATCGGCATGGTGCACCAGCATTTCGCGCTGGCCGAGAACCTCACCGGCTTCGAGAACATCGTGCTCGGCACCCAGTCGCTGTGGAGCACCCGGCTGAAGCGCCGCGAGGCGCGGGCGCGGGTCGAGCGCCTGATCGAGGAAAGCGGGCTGGCCGCCGACCTCGACGTGCCGGTGGCGCGGCTCTCGGTCGGCGAGCAGCAGCGCATCGAGATTCTGAAGGCCCTCTATCGCGACGTGCGCGTGCTCATCCTCGACGAGCCGACCGCCGTGCTGACGCCGCAGGAGGCGGACGGGCTCGCCGCCACCGTGCGCCGGCTGGCGGGGAGGGGTCTCGCCGTCATCTTCATCAGCCACAAGCTGCACGAGGTGCTGGCCCTGTGCGAGCGCGTCGTGGTGCTGCGCGGCGGCGCCAAGGTGGCGGACCGGCCGACCGCCGGCGCCGACCGGGCGACGCTGGCCGAGCTGATGGTCGGCCGCGCCATCCCCGCGCGCGAGCGCCCGCCCACCACGCCCGGCGCGTCGGTGCTGGAGCTGCGGGCGGCGAGCGTCGGCAAGCCCGGCCAGCGCGACCGGTTGGAGGCGGCCGATCTGGTGCTGCGCGCCGGCGAGATCGTCGGCATCGCCGGCGTGTCGGGCAACGGGCAGGGCGCGCTGGCCGCGCTCGTCGCCGGGCTCGCGGCCGCCCGCTCGGGCGAGGTGACGATCGCCGGCGCGCCGGCGGGCGAGGCCGACCCCGCCGGCCGGATCGCCGCCGGGGTCGGGCGCATTCCCGAGGACCGCCATCGCGACGGCACCATCGGCGCGCTCAGCGTCGCCGAGAACTACGTGCTGGAGACCGTTTCCGAGGCCGGCAACCAGGCCTTCGGCTTCCTTCGCCGCGCCGGCATCCGGGCGCGCACGGGGGAGGCCATCAGGGCCTATGACATTCGCTGCCCCGGGCCCGACGCGGCGATCCGCGCCCTGTCCGGCGGCAACATGCAGAAGGTGGTGCTGGCCCGGGTGCTGGAGCGCGCGCCGCGCCTCATCCTCGCCCATCAGCCCACGCGCGGCCTCGACATCGGCGCCACCACCGAGGTGCATCGGCGCCTGATCGCCGCGCGCGGGCGCGGGGCGGGGGTGCTTCTGATCTCCGAGGATCTCGACGAGCTGTTCGCGCTGTCCGACCGCATCGCCGTGGTCCATGCCGGGCACCTGTCGCCGGCCATGGTGGCAGAAGGGCTCGACGTGCGCACGGTCGGGCTGATGATGGCCGGCCACATGCCCGGGGAGGCCGCGTGATGGTTCGCCCGACGCACAGAAGCCGGAGGGGCGCGCGATGATCCGTTTCGTGCCGCGCGAGCGCACGCCGCTCTGGCTCACCATCGCCGTGCCGGTCGGCTCGGGCCTCGCCGCGCTGCTGCTCACCGCCCTCCCGCTGGCGCTCTCCGGCGCGCCGATCCTCGACGCATTCCGGCTGATGGCGCTCGGCGCGGCCGGCAGCGGCTTCGCGCTCGCCGAGACGCTGACCCGCGCCACGCCGCTGATCTTCACCGGGCTGGCGGCGGCGGTCGCGTTCCGCGCCAAACTTTGGAACATCGGCGCCGAGGGCCAGCTCTATGCCGGGGCGCTGGCGACCGTCGCGCTCGGCGCCGGGCTGATCGAGGCGCCCGCCTATGTGCTGCTGCCGCTGGTGCTGCTCGCCGGCGCGCTGGCCGGCGCCGCGCTGCTGCTCGTGCCGGTGCTGTTCAAGTCGCGCTTCGGCGCCGACGAGGTGGTCGTCACGCTGCTGATGAACTTCATCGTGCTGCTGTTCGTGCAGATGATGATCGAGGGCCCGATGAAGGACGAGATGGCGCTCGGCTGGCCGCAATCCGCCCCCGTGCTCGACGAGGCGACGCTGCCCAAGCTCTTCACCGGGCTCAGGCTCCACTGGGGCCTCGTCATCGCCGTCGCCGCCGCCGTGCTGCTGCACGTGCTGATCTCGCGCACCGTGTGGGGCTTCCGCATCCGCGCGGTGGGCGAGAACGCCCGCGCCGCCCGCTATGCGGGCCTGCCCGTGGGCCGCTCGCTGGCGCTGGTCGGCCTGCTGTCGGGCGGGCTCGCCGGCCTTGCCGGGGCGAGCGAGGTGGCGGGGCTGAAGGGCTACCTCACCTCAGACCTCTCGCCCGGCTTCGGTTATGCCGGCATCGTGGTGGCGACGCTGGCCAATCTCTCGCCGCTCGGCGTCGTCCCCTCGGCGATCTTCATCGCTGCCGTCTTCGTCGGCGCGGACAGCATGAGCCGGGCGATCGGCGTCTCCAACTATCTCGCCGACCTCGTCGTCGCCTTCGCGCTGCTGAGCGTGCTGATCGGCGGCCTGCTGACGCGCTTCCGCCTCGTCCTCGTCCGCCGGGAGGCCGCCTGATGCTCGACGCGCTGGACATCCTGCTGCAGGCCAATTTCTGGGCCGCGACCATCCGCATCGCCACGCCGCTGATCTTCGGCGTGCTCGGCGCGTTGCTGTGCGAGCGGGCGGGCGTGCTCAATCTCGGCATCGAGGGCATCTTCGTCGCCGGCGCCATGTCGGGCTGGCTGGCGGTCTATCTCGGCCTGCCGCTCTGGGGCGGCGTGCTGGTGGCCGCGCTGGTGGGCGCCGGCTTCGGCCTCGTCCATGGCGTGCTCACCGTGCCGCTCGGCCTGTCGCAGCACGTCACCGGCATCGGGGTGACGCTGCTCGCGACCTCGGCTGCCTATTTCGGTTATCGCGTCGCCTTCCCGAATGTCGGCACGCCGCCGCGCATCGAGCCCTTCCCCCCGCTCGACGTGCCGGTCATCGGGAATCTTCCCTTCATCGGCCCGATCGTGGGACAGCAGACCGCCTTCACCGTGCTCGCCTTCGCCTGCGTCATCCTCGTCGCCTTCGTGCTGGCGCGCACGCCGCTCGGCCTCGCGCTGCGGGCGGTGGGCGACAATCCCGAGGCGGTGGAGGCGCAGGGGCTTTCCGTGGTCGGGCTGCGCATGGGCGCGGTGATGGCCGGCTCGGCGCTGATGGCGCTGGGCGGCGCCTTCCTCACCCTGTCCGCCTTCAACGCCTTCTATTTCGGCATGATCAACGGGCGCGGCTGGGTGTGCATCGCGCTCACCGTGTTTGCCTCGTGGCGGCCGGGCAAGGCGCTCGTCGGCGCGCTGCTGTTCGGCGCGCTCGATGCCTACCAGCTCCGGCTGCAAACCATCACCGGCGGGGCGGTGCCGAGCCAGATCTTCCTCATGCTGCCCTATATTTTCTCCATCGCCGCGCTAGTGCTGGTGGCCCGCCGCGCCGACTATCCGCGCGCTCTCATGAAGCCCTATTTCAAAGGTCAGCGATGAGCCTCGATCTCCTGATACGCAATGCCCGCCTGCCCGACGGCCGGATGGGCGTCGACATCGCCTGCGCGAACGGGCGCATCGTCGCGGTGGAAGCGGGTATCGAGACCGAGGCGGCCCGCGTGATCGACGCCGCCGGCCAGCTCGTCGCGCCGCCCTTCGTCGACGTTCATTTCCATATGGACGCGACGCTCTCGCTCGGCCTGCCGCGGATGAACCGCTCCGGCACGCTGCTGGAGGGCATCGCGCTGTGGGGCGAGTTGAAGCCGCTCCTCACCCATGAGGCGGTGATCGAGCGCGCGCTCGCCTATTGCGACCTCGCGGTGAGCCAGGGCCTGCTCGCCATCCGCTCCCATGTCGACATCTGCGACGACCGGCTGCTGGCGGTCGAGGCGCTGCTCGACGTCAGGGAGCGGGTGAAGGACTATATCGACCTCCAGCTCGTCGCCTTCCCGCAGGACGGCTACTACCGCTCGCCGACCGCCGCGCGCAATCTCGAGCGCGCGCTCGACATGGGCGTCGACGTCGTCGGCGGCATTCCCCATTTCGAGCGCACCATGGCGGACGGCGCCGCCTCGCTCAAAGCGCTGTGCGAGATCGCCGCCGCGCGCGGGCTGCGCGTCGACATCCATTGCGACGAGACCGACGACCCGATGTCGCGCCACATTGAGGCGCTGAGCTACGAGACGCAGCGGCTCGGCCTTCAGGGCAGAGTGGCGGGCTCGCACCTCACCTCCATGCACTCCATGGACAATTACTACGTCTCCAAGCTGATCCCGCTGATGGCCGAGGCGGGCGTGCACGCCATCGCCAATCCGCTGATCAACATCACCCTGCAGGGCCGCCACGACACCTACCCGAAGCGGCGCGGCATGACCCGCGTGCCGGAGCTGCGGGCGGCGGGGATCAACGTCGCCTTCGGCCATGACTGCGTGATGGACCCCTGGTACTCGCTCGGCTCGGGCGACATGCTGGAAGTGGCGCACATGGCGCTGCATGTCGGTCAGATGACCTCGCGCGAGGCGATGACCTGGTGCTTCGAGGCGGTGACGACCAACCCCGCCCGCATCATGGGGCTGGAAGGCTACGGCATCGCGCCGGGCTGCAACGCCGACCTCGTCGTGATGCAGGCCGCCGACCCGATCGAGGCGATCCGGCTCAAGGCGACGCGGCTGTTCGTCGTGCGCCGCGGGCGGGTGATCGCCGAGGGCACGCCGCGCGCCTCGGTGCTCGACCTGCCGGGCCGCCCGCAGGTGGTGGACCCCGCCGCCTACGCGCCGCACGAGGCGGAATGAGGCGAGGCGGCGGTTGAATCGGTTTGTGAACGGGGCGCGGAGTCGGATTGCGCGCCCCCTGCGGCCAACCGATTGAAAAGACAGCACATATCCGGCGCCGTTGAATCGGATCGGCAAGAGGGGCCGCACGGAAGGGCCGGCGCCGCGAAGCCGGCGGGGTGAATGAATCACCTTGTGCGGAACAGGCCGCAAGCGCCTGTTCCGTCTCGTTTTTCCCGCGTCAACGCAGCAGGTCGACGTCGAGCTGCACGCAGTCGCCGCGATAGATGATATCGGCGACATAGACCACGACGTCGTTCTCGTCCTCGACCACGAGATGCGCCTCGACAGTCGGGAAGCCGATGCCGGTGGCGAGCAGGTTGGCGACGCGCGGCTCCACCGTGCCGACGATGAAGCTCTGCTGCGCCCGCTTCACCTTGAGGCCGTCCAGCGTGGCGATGACGCTGATGGTCGGCTCGCGGTCGAAGCGCTCGGGCGCGAGCGCGTAGATGCGCTCGTCGAAATAGACCTTGGCGAAGGAATAGGGCTGGCCGCGCCGCGACTGCACGCTCTCCAGATAGCGGTAGTGCGGGGCCGGGGTGCCGTCCTCGGGGCGGATCGGCGGCGGGGGCGGGTTGGTCGTCACCGGCAGGAAGCGCGGCACGTTGGCGCCGATCGTGCCCGCCAGCGAGTGCCATTTCAGGTCCAGCTTGAGCCAGCGCTTCTCCTCGACCGAGCCGGAGACGAAGGTGCCCTTGCCCTGGATGCGGCGTACCAGCCCCTCGCTCTGCAGCACCTCGACCGCCTGCCGGACGGTGACTCGGGCGACCCGGAACTCCGCCTCGAGCTCCTGCAGCGTGGAGATCTTCTCGTTCGGCTTCCACACGCCGTCTTCGATCCGGCGGCGGATGACGCCCGCGATCTGCAGATAGCGCGGCACCGGGCTGCGGCGGTAGTCGGGATTGGCCAGAGCGGCCGCGGAATCCTTGAGCATCGGCAGTGTCGTTTCCCAGGGCGGCCTTGCATTGGCGCCGGAATCAGTCAGGTCGTCCTATCTTCAGTATCATGCAATCCTATCCGGCGCTCGGCGCCGTTACTCGCTTTCGAAGGCGGATACAACGCCGGAGATGAGATTCTCGCCGAACAGGGCCGCTTCATCGATGCGCGCACCCTCCCGTACCGGCGTGAGCGAGGCGAGCAGGCGGCCGATCTCGGTTTCGAGCCGGCGCCGCGCCTCCTCCGCCTCGGCGACCGACACCGCGGCGAAGCGCAGCTCGGCGCCCGGCAGCAGGCGCCCGGCGGCGGGCAGGTCGGCGGAGATGAGCGTGGCGATCTTGGCGTAGCCGCCGATGGTCTGGTGGTCCGCCAGCAGCACGATCGGCAGGCCCGAGCCCGGCACCTGGATCGAGCCGCCGGCAATGCCGTCCGAGACGATGTCGGCGCTCTCCCGGAAGGCGAGCGGCGCGCCCTCGAGCCGCATGCCCATTCGGTCCGCCTCGCGCGAGACTCGGTAGGGCGTGCCGAGGAAGGTGGCGAGGCCGTCCTCGGTGAAGGCGTCGGCCTGCGGGCCCAGCACCACCCGCAGCGGCCCCTCCGGGGCGAGGGCGGGCGGGCGCGGCAGTTCGAGCGGCGGCCCCGCCGCCGGCGCCGGGCCGAGCGGCAGCACGTCGCCCGGCGCGACGGGGCGCCCCTCCAGCCCGCCGAAGCCGCCCTTCAGGTCGGTGGCGCGCGAGCCAAGCACGAGCGGCACGTCGATCCCGCCCGCGACTGCGAGCACCGCGCAGCCGCTGCCGCCCAGCGCGCCGATGCGCACCCGCGCGCCGGCCGGCACGTCGACCGCCCGCCACGCGGGGAAGCGCTGCGTGTCGCCCTCGGTCGTGACCTCGATGGTCGCGCTCGCGCCGGCCAGCGCGAGGCGTGCCGGCCCGCCTTCCACGGTGAAGGCCGGCCCGGCCAGCCGGCACTCCAGCGCGGCCGCATCCGGCGCGTTGCCGACCAGCGCATTGGCGAGCCGCAGTGCGACCATGTCGAGCGCGCCGCACACCGGCACGCCGAACGCCTGGAAGCCGATGCGGCCGCGGTCCTGCACCGTCATCTGCGGGCCGGGCTGGGTGACATGCAGGCGCGCGCTCATGCCGGCACCTCGCAGTCGGGCAGATAGGCGCTGTCGGCGACCTGACGGCACACGTCCGCGTGGGTGTCCGCGTCGACCGGGACGAAGCGCACCCCGTCCCCGGGCGCGAACAGCGTCGGCGGGCTGTGCGAGGGGTCGAACAGGCGCACCGGCGTGTTGCCGAGCAGCCGCCAGCCGCCCGGCGAGGCGACGGGGTAGATGCCGGTCATGCGCTGGGCGATGGCGACCGAGCCCGGCGGCACCCGCACGCGCGGGGTCGAGAGGCGCGGCAGGTCGAGCTCGGGCACCAGGTCGCCCATATAGGCGAAGCCGGGCAGGAAGCCTTGGACATAGACGCGGTAGACCTCGCCGGCATGGCGGACGACCACCTCCTCCGGCGAGAGGCCGGTGACGCCGGCGACGTCGTCGAGATCGGGGCCGGCCTCGCCGCCATAGAGCACCGGGATCCGCCAGATTCGCGCCAGCGCGCCATGCGTCGCCTCGCCGAGGTCGAGCGCGCCGACGATGTCCTGCAGCGCGGCGGCGCTGGTCAGGGTCGGGTCGTAATGCACCAGCAGCGAGCGGAAGGTCGGCACGGTCTCGACCAGCCCGGCCGGCGCCGCTTCGGCGAGCACGGCGGCGGCGCGATGGACGTGGGCATTGATATTGGGCGCGATGCGCGCGCCGAACTCCACCGCGAAGGCGGTGTCGCCTACCGGCAGGAAGCGCGCCAGCGCGCCGATGCGCCCGTCCGCCCGCTCGTGCGGTTCGCCCATGCTTCCTCCCCGTGGCAACGCCCGTCGGCCGCCCCGGAACCGGCCGTTGCGGCAATCGTACTAATGTTAGTATGTTTGAGCTTGAATTCCATTATTATTTAATGTGTTAATATCGAACCCATTCAGTCAGAAGGAGAAGGCCCGTGGCAGTGCGCATGAACATCAACGCCGATATGGGCGAGGGCTACGGGCACTACAACATCGGCAATGACGACGCGATCCTGCATCTGGTGCAGAGCGTCAACGTCGCCTGCGGCCAGCATGGTGGTGATCCGGGCGTGATGCGCGAGGTCTGCCTGAAGTCGAAGGAGCGCGGCGTCTCGGTCGGCGCCCATCCCGGCTTCAACGACGTGTGGGGCTTCGGCCGCCGGCAGATCCGCATGAACCCGAACGACCTCGAATACCTCGTCGCCTACCAGCTCGGCGCGCTCGCCGGCATGGCGGCCTATGCGGGGGTGAAGGTCACGCATGTGAAGCCGCACGGCGCGCTGAACAACATGTGCGCCATCGACAAGGACTACGCGCTCGCCATCGGCCGCGCGATCAAGACGGTCGACCCCTCGCTCTATTATCTCGCCCTGGCGGGCACGGAGATGGAGAAGGCGGCGCTGGACCTCGACCTGCCGCTGGCGCGCGAGGCCTTCATCGACCGCCTCTACGAGGATGACGGCAATCTGCGCCTGCGCACCAATGCCGACGCCATGATCCGCGACCCGAAGGTCGCCGCCGAGCGCACCGTTCGCATGGTGCTCGACGGCGAGATCATCTCGGTCAACGGCAAGAAGATGCCGACCAAGTTCGACTCGCTGTGCATCCATGGCGACGAGCCGACCGCCATCGCGGTGGCCGAGGCCTGCTGCAAGGCGCTGCGCGACGCCGGCGTCGAGCTGGTGACGCTTCCCGAGATGATGAAGGGCTGAGGCCGATGCGGCGGGATGAGGTGCCGGCCGGCAGGCGGCTCGAGGCCGCCGAGGCCATGGCGCTGGCCGATACCGAGCTGGCGGGTCGGGACGACCTGCCCGCCCTCATGCGCGAGGCGGCGGCGCGGCGCGACGCGGCCTTCGGCGCCGCCGTCACCGTGTCGCGCAAGGTGTTCATCCCGCTCACCCAGCTCTGTCGCGACGTCTGCCACTACTGCACCTTCGCCCATCCGCCCCGGAAAGGGCAGCGCGCCTTGCTGACGCCGGACGAGGTGCTCGACATCGCCCGCGCCGGCGCGGGGGTCGGCTGCGACGAGGCGCTGTTCACGCTCGGCGACAAGCCGGAGCTGCGCTACCGGGTGGTGCGCGAGGAACTGGAGGCGCTGGGCTACGCCTCGACGCTCGACTACCTCGCCGCCATGGCCGCGCTGGTCATGAAGGAGACCGGCCTGCTGCCCCATCTCAATGCCGGGGTGATGGGCGAGGACGACCTGCGCCGGCTGCGCGCCGTCTCCGCCTCGCAGGGCATGATGATCGAGACCACTTCCGCGCGCCTTTCCGCGCGCGGCGGCCCGCATTTCGGCTCGCCCGACAAGGCGCCCGCGGCGCGGCTCGAGACGCTGGAGGCGGCGGGACGGGCCGGCGTGCCCTTCACCACCGGCCTGCTGATCGGCATCGGCGAGACCCGCGCCGAGCGGATCGAGGCGCTGCTCGCTATCCGCGACAGCCATGAGCGTCACGGCCATGTGCAGGAAGTCATCATCCAGAACTTCCGCGCCAAGGCCGGGACCCGGATGGCGAACGCGCCGGAGCCGACGCTGGACGACCATCTGTGGACCGTCGCCGTCGCGCGGCTGATCCTCGGCACCGACATTTCGCTGCAGGCGCCGCCCAACCTCCAGCCGGAGGGGCTGAAGGCGCTGATCGACGCCGGCATCAACGATTGGGGCGGCGTCTCGCCGGTCACGCCCGACCATGTGAACCCGGAGGCACCCTGGCCCGCGCTCGCCGCGCTCGCCAACGCGACCGCAAGGGCCGGCAAGGTGCTGGCGCCGCGCCTCGCGGTCTACCCGGCCTATCTCCACGACGCGCCGCGCTGGCTCGACAAGGCGGTGGCACCCCATGTTCTGCGCCGGGCGGATGCGGGTGGGCTCGCCCATGAGAGCGGCTGGCGGGTCGGCGCGGGCGAGGATTTCGACGACACGGTGGTCGAATGGCCGGTGAGCCCGGCGATCGCGGGCGAGGGCGGTCGGCTCGACCGGCTGTTCGACAAGGCGTTCGACGGGCACGAGCTGTCCGAGGCCGAGATCGTCCGCCTGTTCGAGGCGCGTGGCGACGAGGCCAGCCGCGTCTGCGCTGCGGCGGACGCGCTGCGGCGGGAGACGGTGGGCGAGACGGTGTCCTACGTCGTCACCCGCAACATCAACTACACCAATGTCTGCGCCTATCGCTGCGGCTTCTGCGCCTTCTCCAAGGGCCGGCAGAACGAGCACCTGCGCGGCAAGCCTTATGAGCTCGATCTCGGCGAGATCCAGCGCCGCGCGCTGGAGGCGTGGGAGCGCGGGGCGACCGAGGTGTGCATGCAGGGAGGCATCCACCCGGACTTCTCCGGCGAGACCTACCTCGCCATCATCCGCGCGGTGAAGGCGGCGGTGCCCGATATGCACGTCCACGCCTTCTCCGCGCTGGAGGTGCGGCACGGGGCGGCGACGCTGGGCCTTCCGGTGCCCGAGTTCCTGCTGCGGCTGAAGGAGGCGGGTCTTGGCACGTTGCCCGGCACGGCGGCGGAGATCCTCGACGACGAGGTGCGCGCGATCATCTGCCCGGACAAGCTGAACACGGCCGAATGGCTGGAGACGGTCGGCGCCGCGCACCGGGTCGGGCTGAAGACCACTTCCACCATCATGTTCGGCCATGTCGACCATTACCGGCACTGGGCGCGGCACCTGCTGCGCCTGCGCCACCTGCAGGCCGAGACCGGCGGCATCACCGAGCTGGTGCCGCTGCCCTTCCTGCACATGGAGGCGCCGCTCTATCTGAAGGGCGGCACGCGGCAGGGGCCGAGCCGGCGCGAGGCGCTGCTGATGCACGCCGTCGGGCGGCTGGCGCTCCACCCGCTGATCCCGAACGTGCAGGCAAGCTGGGTGAAGCTCGGGGAGGGCGGCATCGTCGCGGCGCTGCGCGCGGGCGCGAACGACATCGGCGGCACGCTGATGGACGAATCGATCAGCCGCGCCGCAGGCGGTGCCCACGGGCAGGAATTCCCGCCCGACCGCATGGAGGCGGCGATCCGTGTCGCCGGCCGGCTCGCCCGCCAGCGCACCACGCTCTACGCCGAGGCACCCTCGCGGCAGAAGCAGCGCTCCTATGCGGCGGCGGCGCTGACCCCGCGCGTGGAGCCGGCGGCGGGCAAGTTCGCGAAGGTCGGCAGCCTCGCCGCGCGGCGGGGCTGAAGCCGGACACCGGCCGCCACCCGAGCGGCCGGCGGCCGGGCAGGATGGCTCAGGCCGATGTCAGTAGACGTCCACCGGCACGACCATCGGGCCCCAGGCGCCGAAGTCGAAGGCGGCCTGCTGGTTGATCATCGCCGTCATCTGTTCCTGGCTGACGATCTGCTGCTGGAACACCATCTGCTGGTAGGACTGGAAGTTCGACTGGTTGCCGTAATAGATGCAGCCGCACACGGTCGGGTCGGCGTAGATGTACACCGGCTGGCCGTCCTTGTTCTGCACGATGAACTGGTGCGGGGGCAGCGACTTGAGCGAGGCCACCTTGGTCGGCGTGTCGGCCATGCGTACCTGGAAGCCCGCGGCGGACAGCATGTTTTCCTTGTTCTCGGTCTCGGTGACGCAACCCGCGACGGCGAGGCTGACGAGCGCCAGAGCGGCGATGGAAGGCAGTTTCACGGCTGTTCTCCTGAAGGGGCGTAGCTTCCCGGCGGTTCTACGGTAACGGCAGAGGCGCGGGAGTCGAGCCGTAATGGCCCGCCGGGGCGTAACATCCGTCCGCACGGTAAACGGCAGCGGGATGCCGCAGGGTTTCCGCCCGCGCGCCCGGCGCGCCGCGTGAACTGTTCCCGGAACGAAAAACGCCGGCCTTGCGGCCGGCGTCCTGACGTCTCGCGGTGGTCGCGCCGCTCACTTGCGCAGCAGCGGCAGCACCTCGTGGGCGAGCAGGTCGACCTGCTCCTTCTCGTAGCGCCACGGCACGAAGACGATCTTCTTCACGCCGGTCTCGATGTGCCTGGCGATCTGCTCGGCGCACTCGGCCGGGGTGCCGACGATGGCGCTGTCGAAGGTCGAGAGCGAGCCCTTGGACAGGTCCCACTCCGCGTTCAGCCACTCATTCATCTTCGGCACGCCGACGTCACGCGGGCCGACATAGATCGGGAGCTGGTTGAGGCTGTAGAGCGAGGCCGGGTCGCGGCCTTCCTCCTCGGCATAGGCGGAGATCTTGGCCCAGGCCTCGTTGTAGCCTTCCGGCGTGTAGAAATAGGTGAGCCAGCCATCGCCGCGCTTGGCGACGCGCTTCAGCACCACGTCGACATAGCCGCCGATGAGGATTGGCGGGTGCGGCTTCTGCACCGGCTTGGGGAACATCACCGCGTTGCGCAGGTTCAGCTCGTCCCACTCGCCGGTGACGCTGTCCTCGGTCCAGAGCTTCTTCAGGATGTCGAGGTTGCGGTCCATGATCTTGCCGCGGCGCTCATAGGGAATGCCGACCGCGTCGAACTCGCGCTTGTACCAGCCGACCGCCGCGCCGAGCATGAGGCGCCCGTTCGAGATCAGGTCGATCGAGGAGAGCTGCTTGGCGAGCGTCACCGGGTTGCGAAGCGGCAGCACCAGCACGCCGGTGCCGATCTTGATGGTCTTGGTGCGGGCGGCGACCGCGGTGAGCAGCGACAGCGAGTCGATGATGGGGAAGTTCGGGTCGGTGCCGAGCAGGATATGGTCCCAGACCCAGAGCGACTCGAAGCCGAGATCTTCCATCCGCACGCCGTAGTCGATCAGCGCTCCCGCGTCCGGCATTTCGGGAAAACGGGTGAAGTTGCGCATCGCCACGCCGTAGGCCGGGGCACTCATGATCGTCTCCGCTGCACGTTAAGGATGGCCGTTCAGGCCGTGTAGAGCTGCTCGGGGTCGAGCTCGCGCAGGATGGCGAGCTCCTCCGGGGTCGGGGGCTCGGTGGTCGTCACGTCTGCCGGCACCGGCAGCTCGAAGCCGGTATTCGCCTTGATGTCCGCCGCCGTGACGCCGGGGTGGAGCGCGACCACCATCATCTGCCGGGTCTCGGCATCGAAGCCGAGGATGCCGAGATCCGTCACCACGCGGAACATGCCGCCCGCCGGCAGTCCGGCCGCGGCGCGGGTCTGCCCGCCATTGATGAAGCCCGGGCTGGTGATGAAGTCGACCTTCTCCACGAAGCGGCGCTTCTCGTGCTTCATGGCGACGATCATGTCGGCGAGGCTGGCGATGTCGTTGCCCCCGCCCGTGCCCGGCAGGCGGATCTTCGGGTTGCGCGCGTCGCCGATGTAGGAGGAGTTGAGGTTGCCGTAGCGGTCGATCTGCGCCCCGCCCATGAAGCCGACATCGACATAGCCGCGCTGCAGCATCAGCAGCACCTCGGTGATCGACACCAGCATGTTGGCGCGCCGGGTGCAGCGCTGCTCATTGGTGGAGGGCGGCAGCTTGCCGGCCTCCACGAACGGGCCGATCACCCCGCCCTCGAACAGGATGGTCAGGCCCGGCGCATGGGTCTTCTGCGCCAGGATGGCGGCGAGCAGGGGAATGCCGACGCCGGCGAACACGGTCTGGCCGTCCTTCAGCAGGCGCGCGCTCATCACGCCCAGCAGCTCCGACGCGGTGTAGTCCTGCGGAGCGAGGGTGCCGGCGAGGCTCATGCGTGTCGCTTCAATCGTCATAGATGCCACTCCCGCGGCGCTGTGCGTCCAGCAGCTCGGCCATACCGATGCGGCTGAGGTAGTCGGCCCAGTCCTTCGGCTCGTGATAGAAACGCTCGAGATAGGCGCGCGCGCCCGCCTCCGGGTCGCGGGCGGTCATCTCGGCATACATGTCCATGTGGCTATAGAACGGCTCGTAGAGGCCGTAGCACTCGTGCGGCGCGCAGCCGAACGGCACCTCGACCACCGCGTCGACGGTGAAGAAGCCGATCTTGGTCTGGTCCGGGTGCCGGCGGATCTGCTCGTTTGAGACCACGCGCTCGGTGGTGAGGATCACCCGGTTGGCGGCCATCGCGATGTCGATGTCCATGAAGGTCAGCCCGTCGAGCTGGGCGTTGCCATAGGCGTCGCAGCGCTGGACGTGGATGATGGCGACATCCGGGTTGAGCGCGGGCACCGCCAGCAGCGTCTCGCCGGTGAAGGGGCATTCCATGGTCTTCGCCGCGGCGAAGGAGGCGTCGGCCGGCCCTTCGCCGTCGCCGCTCACCATGCCGAGCACGTCCGAGCCGAGCATGGAGCGCATCGGCAGGAACGGCACGCCCATCGCGCCCGCGCGGTAGCGCAGGCCCATCGCCATGTGGCTCCATTCCTCGAAGCGCGCGCGCTTGCTCTCGGTGTAGGCGCGCATCACCTTCGACACGCCCCACACGATGCCCTGGCTGAACCAGCTCGTGATGAGGTGGGTGGAGAGCCCCGAGGCGTAGAAGATGTCGCCTTCGGTCGACATGATGGAGCGCGACACGGTGAGGTCGCGCTTGCTCGCCCGCACCAGCGCCCAGATCATCGCGAACGGGGTGCGCGAGGCGGTGCAGCCGCCGACGGCGAGGTGGTCGCCGTCGCTCACCAGCTTCGCCGCTTCTTCGAGCGACATCACCTTCTCGCGCAGGCTGCGGTCGCGTTCGCGGGTACGCTGGCGGAGGTCCGAATAGGCCAAGGGGGTCACGCGCGTCTCCTCACGCCGCCTGCGCGATGCCGACATCGCGGTTCATGCGGACGATCAGTTCGTCGAAGATCGGCAGGCTGTCGCGCAGCCCGCGCCAGAACTCCTGGCGGCGGCGGCGGTCGAAGTCCTCGACCGAGATGCCCTGCTGCTCGACCCAGGTGTAGTAGCCGAGGTTGAACACGCGCTGGCGGTCGCGGTGGTCGAGCTCCAGCACATGGTCCGCGCCCGCGCCGAGCAGGTGCTGGCCGAACGCCTCGCCGGCATCGACCTGGTCGTAGACATTGCCCTTGCGGCCGAGATGCTCGGCCCGCTCGCTCTCGTAGAGTGCCGCGCCGTCGGTGGCGACGGTCATGACGACGTCGTTCTCGTCGAGGTCGAGCCGGCGCGCGGTCTTGATCGCGGCCAGCACGTTGCCGATGCCGGACAGGCCGAGCTGGGCGAGACCCTCGATGGTGGCGGCGTCGATGCCGCGCCGGCCGGCGAGGTAGCTGCGCCCGGCCTCGGAGCCGAACAGCAGCGCGAGGTCGTCCGTCGCCGCGTCCGACACGCCGGCGACGATGTCGGTGTTGGTGACGTTGTGGATCAGCGGGACGTGCTTGTCGCCGATGCCCTGGATGTTGTGCTCGCCGAAGCCGTTATAGAGCAGGGTGGGGCATTCCACCGGCTCCATGGCGACGATGCGCGCCCCATAGGCCTCCTTCAGCCGGTCGCCCGCGCCGAGCGTGCCGGCCGAGCCGGTGCCGGCGACGAAGGCGGCGAGCCGCAGCCCCGGGGCGGTCTGCGCCAGCGCCTCGAACAGCGTGCCCGCGGCCGCGCCGGTCATGGCGTAATGGGCGAGGTAGTTCGGGAACTCGGAGAACTGGTTGAGGATGAAGTTGGCCTCGTCCTTCGCCATCTCGGCGCAGGCGTCGTAGATCTCCTTCACGTTGGACTCGGTGCCGGGCGTGCGCACGATGTCCGCCGGGTCGGTGACCCACTTCTCCAGCCAGTTGAAGCGCTCCGCGCTCATGCCGCCCGGCAGCACCGCCACGCCCCGGCAGCCGAGGATGCGCGAGATGGCGACGCCGCCGCGGCAGTAATTGCCGGTGGAGGGCCACACCGCGCGGTGGCGGGTCGGGTCGAACATGCCGGTCACGAGGCGCGGGGCGAGGCAGGCATAGGCCGCCAGCACCTTGTGGGCGTGGATCATCGGGAAGTGGCGGCCCTGCATCACCACGATGCGCGCGGCAACGCCCGTGACCGAGCTCGGCAGCTCGATGAAGGAAGGAACCGTCTGCCCGCTCACCGTCATCGCATTGTTGAACCAGTGCACGCCGAACAGGTTGCGCGGGTCCGGGGCGTCCTTGTCGGCCGCATCGGCCATCGCCCGCGTGCCGGCCGGAATGGTCTGCGGCGCGGCGAGCTGGGCGAAGGTCGGCAGCACGATGCCGCGCTCGCGCAGATGCGCGACGGTGCGCGCGTGGACGCCTTCGTCGGCGACGTGGATGGGCAGGTCGAACGGATTCATGCAGGCAGCTTTCCGGACAGCGGGCGGTGCGGGACGCGTCAGCGATTTTCTATGATACTAATGATAGAACCACTTGTGCAAATTCTTATTCATAAAAGCGGTCTTAAATCGACAGGTAGGCCTCGCTGACCGTCGGGTCCCGGGCGAGCTCGGCCGAGGCGCCACCGCGCGCGACCCGCCCGTTCTCGATGATATAGGCCCGGTGCGAGAGGTCGAAGGCGGTCATCACGTCCTGCTCCACCAGCAGGATGGTCTGCCCGGCCTTGTTCAGTGCCGCCAGCGCCTCGCCCAGATGCTCCACCATGCGCGGCGACAGGCCGAGCGAGAGCTCGTCGATCATCAGCAGGCGCGGGCGCGACATGATCCCGCGACCGACCGCGCACATCTGCTGTTCGCCGCCAGAAAGCGTGGTCGCGTCCTGCCGCTGGCGCTCGCGCAGGATGGGAAACAGGTCGAACACCGTTTCGAGGTCGCGGGCGATCGCCTCCCGGTCCGCGCGCAGATAGGCGCCGAGCATGAGATTGTCACGCACGGTGAGGCCGCGGAACAGGCGCCGGCCTTCCGGCACATGGGCGATGCCAGCCTTCAGCACCGCGTCCGGCTTGGCGCCGCCGATCTCGGCGCCCTCGAAGCTGATGGTGCCCGCATTCGGGCGCAGCAGGCCGGAGATGGTGCGCAGCAGCGTGCTCTTGCCCGCGCCGTTGGAGCCGACGAGCGCGACCACCTCGCCCGGATGCACCACGAGGTCCATGCCCCACAGCACCTGGATCTGGCCATAGCCGGCGGTGACGCCCTCGAGCGACAGCATCGGGTCAGCCATGGTGCATCTCCTTGAGCCGTGCTGCGAATTTCTGCCCGAGATAGGCCTCGACGACGCGCTCGTCGGCGACGATCTCGGCGCTCGGCCCGTCGGCGATGAGCTGGCCGTGATGGAGCACGAGCAGGCGCTTCGAGAGCGAGAGCACCACCTTCATCAGGTGCTCGATGATCAGCACCGTTACGCCGCGATCGGCGATCTGGCGGATCAGATTCAGCGCGCCGTCGATCTCCGAGGAGTTGAGCCCGGCATTCACCTCGTCGAGCATCAGCACCTTGGGGTTCATGGCGAGGCTCTTGGCGAGCTCCAGCCGCTTGCGGGCGGCGAGGGCGAGATTGGCCGCCGGCCGGTCGGCGAAGCCGGCGAGGCCGACGAATTCCAGGCTCTCGCGCGCCTTGTCGCGCGCGTCGGCGAGCGAGTCCGCGCCGCCGCCGAACAGCGCGCCGGCGGTGACGTTCTCCAGCACCGTCATGGCCGGGAAGGGCTGGACGATCTGGAAGGTGCGCGCCAGTCCGCGCCGCGCCGCCTCATAGGGTTTCTGGGTGCCGACGTCCTCGCTCTCGAACAGGACGCGCCCCGAGGAGCGGCGCAGATTTCCGGTGACGACGTTCACCAGCGTGGTCTTGCCGGCTCCGTTTGGCCCGATGAGACCGACCACCTCGCCCTCGTCGAGCGAGAAGGAGACATCGGTCAGCGCCTTGAGGCCGCCGAAGGTCTTGGAGACGCCTTCGAGGCGCAGGATCGGCTCGCGGCTCATGCGGCACCTCCCGACGCGCGGCGCAGGCGCGCGCGCAGGCTCAGAAGGCCGCCGGGCAGGAAGAAGATCAGCAGCACGATGACGACGCCGAGAATGGCGCGGTTCCAGTCGATGAAGTTGGCCCAGAACACCTCCTCGAGCAGCACGAAGGCGGCTGCGCCGAGCGCCGGGCCGACCACCGTGCCGGCCCCGCCGAGGATCGCCATCACCGCGACCTTCACCGTCATCACGATCTGGAACGAGTCGGTCGGGTCGATATAGCCGGTCCAGGAGGCGTAGGCGGCCCCGACCGTGGCACAGAACACGGCGGAGAGCGTGTAGGCGGCGATCTTGTAGGCGGTGGTGTTGATGCCGACCATGGCGGCGGCATCCTCGTTCTGGTGGATGCAGCGCAGGCCGAAGCCGAGCCGGGAGCGGTCGACGATGATGGTCACCACGAGGCTGGCGGCGAGGATGCCCAGCATCACGAACAGGAACAGCCGCGTCACCGCGTCCGGGCTCGCATGGATCAGCGGCACGTTGAGCCCGTCGCCGCCGCCGGTGAGATCGGACCAGGAGGAGACGATGAGCCGGCACAATTCGACGATGGCGATGGAGCCGATGGCGAAGTAATGCCCGCGCAGGCGCAGGATGATGCCGCCCAGCAGCGCGGCGAAGGCGGCGACGCTGACGGTGGCGATCGTCCAGGCGACGCCCATCGGAATGCCGTTGCGCTGGCAGATCGTGCCGACATAGGCCCCGAGGCCGAAGAAGGCGGCGGTGGAGAAGGACGGATAGCCGGTGAAGCCGCCGATGAAGTTCCAGGATGTGGCGAGCGCCCCGTACATCGCCACCGTCGCCGCGGTGCGCAGGATGTAGTTGTCGGCATAGAGCGGTGTGGTGCCGAGCAGGACGAGGCCGACGATGATGGCGGCATATTGCGCGAGCGGTTTCATTCGTAGCCCTTCACGCCCATGAGCCCGGTGGGGCGGGTCAGCAGCAGCACCAGCATCAGCACGAAGCCGGCGGTGATGGCGTTCTGCGGCCCGAACCAGAACCCCGCGAAGCTCTCCACAAGGCCGAGCACCAGCCCGCCCACCAGCGCGCCGGGCACAGAGCCCAGCCCGCCGACGACGCAGACCACGAAAGCCTTGCCGAGCCAGGTGCCGGAGACGTTGGTGGTGATCGGAAACACCAGCGCGAACACCACGCCGGCGGCGCCCGCCATCAGCGTGCCGATGCCGAAGGTGATGGCGTAGATGCGGTCGGTGCGGATGCCCATCAGCTCGGCGGCGGTGCGGTCCATGCGCACCGCGACGATGGCGCGCCCGATGTTGGAGCCACGCATCACCGCGTAGAGCAGGAAGGTCAGCAGCAGCGCCAGCCCGGTGCCGAGCAGCCGGTCCACCGGCAGCACCACCGGGCCGAGGTTCGCCGCGCCGAGATCGAGCGTGATGCGCCGCGGCGTGGCGGTGAACCAGTAGGTCATGAGGTTGTAGAGGATCATGTCCAGCCCGAAGGTCAGCGTCAGTGTTGTCAGCACCGGCGCGCTGACGACGCGGTTGATCGCGCCGCGCTGCAGGACGAAGCCGAGGGCGAACATGAGCAGGGCGACCACGGGCAGCATCACGATGGGATGGATGCCGTAATAGTGCCAGGCGAAATAGGTGAGGTAGCCGCCGAGGATGATGAACGAGCCGTGCAGCATGTTGATCACGTTCAACACGCCCCAGACCAGCGAGAAGCCGACCGCCAGGCACGCATAGAGCGCGCCCAGCATCAGGCCGTTGGCGATGGTTTGCAGGTAGATGGCCATCGGGTCACTTGCGTTTCGGCTTCAGGGCTCGCCGGGTCCGGGCGTCGCCGGTCCCGGCGCATGACGGCCGGCTGCGGGGGGGGGAGGGCGCACGAGCCCCTCCCTGAACAAGGCGGGCCGGATGCCGCGGGCGGCACCCGGCGCCGTTTCACGAAGCGGAGGAGATGCTCACTTGGGCATCGCGATCATGTCGGCGTTCTTGATGTCCGCCGGGGCGAGCACCTTGATGGCCTCGTCCTGCACCTGGATGATCGGCAGCTCGCGCACGAGGTTCATGCCGTTCGGGCCGAACTTGATCGGGCCGTAGAAGGTCTGGATGTCGGTGGCGGCGATGGCGTCGCGCACCTTCGCCTTGTCGAGCGTGCCGGCCCGCTTCAGCGCGTCGGCGATCACCTCGCCGGCGGCGGCGCAGGAACCGTGCACGTAGTCCGGGTCGCCGCCGGTCTTGGCCTTGAAGTCGCTGTAGAAGTCGGCGGTGGTCGGCCACACGCCCTGGCCCTTGTAGCTCGTGGCGTAGTGCCACCAGCTCGACGAGGTCACGCCGTTGGCGAGCGGGCCGAGGCCCTCGGTGAACTCCTTGTAGGAGGGGCCCGTCACCATGGTGACGATCGGCGCGGTCACGCCGAGGTCCTGCATCTGCTTGCGCGCGAGGATGAGGTCCTGCGTGTAGCCGGTGACGTAGATCCAGTCCGGCTTGGCCGCCTTGATCGAGGAGAGCGCGGCGGCGTGGTCCATGGTGCCGACCGGATAGAGCTCCTTGTAGACGACCTTCAGCCCGCCATCCTCGGCCGCCTTGGCGATGCCCTCGGCCATCGACTTGGGGAACACGTCGTCACGCCCGAGCACGGCGATGGTCTTGGTGTCCGGAAACTTCTGCTTGAAGAACTTCACCATGGCGGTGGTCATGCCGCCATTGGGCGAGAGCGTGCCGAACAGGTGCGAGAAGCTCTGGTCGAAGACGGATTCGGAGGAGGCGACGCAGGCGATGGTCGGCACCTGGTAGCGCTCGCCCACGCCCGCTACGATCTTGGTGTGGCCCGAGCCGAACGGAGCGAACAGGAACTGCACCTTGTCGTCGGTGATCAGCTTCTCGGCGAGCTGGGCGGCGCGCTGGCCTTCCGACTGGTAGTCGTACTCGATCAGCTCGACCTTCATCTTCTTGTCGCCGACCTGCAAGCCGCCGGCGTCATTGACCTTCTCGACCCACATCTTCCACACGATGTCCTGCTTCTTGCCCTCGTCGGCCAGGCCGCCGGTGAGCGCGAGCGGCGCGCCGATCTTGATGGTGTCGGCGTCCTGGGCCCCGGCGGGGACCGAGGCAAAAATTCCCGTCGCGAGGCCGCCCGCCATCAAGGCGAGCCGCGCCGAGCGGAAGAAACCCTGTCTGGACATGTCAGTTTCCCCTGTTCTGGAACAGTTGTGACCGTTACCCCCGCAGGTTGAGGGGCTTCTTGGAAGGTGCGCCCGCCGTAACCTCGCCGAACGTCGTTTACTTGCGGCAGGTATGGTGTGCTATGTGACCATACCAATGCCCCCTTTTTGCTCAATACTGATTGAGACTTAGGGCTGAGTGAATTTTATGCACGAGACGCCTGACATACAAGCATTCATTCGGCTTTCCCTACGTCCGCGGGGGTCGGAGAGGGCGCAAAGTCAGGTGGTGTCATGCTTGGCACGCGCGTTGCTGCATCCCGCGCCGCCCCGGCTCGGACGGTATGTGGGGAAGGGCCCACAATTTCCGGTGCGTAAGAACGGGTTGGCGCCGGTGGGCGGGACCAGGGCTCGCGGCATCGGCTGCGCCGGCGGAAGATGCCGGCGAATGATCAGAAAGGATCGGGTGGAATCATGGATCTGACCGGCTCACAGCGCATCGAGGCGCCGCGCGACGAGGTCTGGCGCGCGCTGAACGATCCCGAGGTGCTGCGCCAGTGCATCCCCGGCTGCCAGGAACTCACCCAGGCCTCGCCGACCGAGTTCACCGCCAAGGTGGTGCTCAAGATCGGCCCGATGAAGGCGACCTTCGCCGGCTCGGTGACGCTGTCGGAGCTGGAGCCGCCCAGCGGCTGCGTCATCACCGGCGAGGGGCAGGGCGGCGTCGCCGGCTTCGCCAAGGGCGGGGCGAAGGTGTGGCTGGTCGAGGAGGAGGCGGCGACGATCCTCAACTACGAGGCGCAGGCCAAGGTGGGCGGCAAGATCGCCCAGCTCGGCGCGCGGCTGATCGACAGCACCGCCAAGAAGCTGGCCGGCGAGTTCTTCGGCGCCTTCGGCCGGGCGGTGGCCCCGCAGGCCGCGCCCGAGGCGGACGAAGCCGCCGCGCAATAGTAGAACGAGGCATTGGGCGACCGGGAGCAAGCCGATGCAGACCATCACACTCAACGTAAACGGCGCGCCGGTCACGGCGACCATCGACGTGCGCACGCTGCTGGTGCAGCTGCTGCGTGACGATCTGCGCCTCACCGGCACCCATGTGGGCTGCGACACCAGCCAGTGCGGCGCCTGCACGGTCCATCTCGACGGACTGGCGGTGAAGGCGTGCTCGGTGCTCGCCGTGCAGGCCGACGGGGCCGAGGTCACGACGGTCGAGGGCGTCGGCAGCAGCGAGCACCTGCATCCGATGCAGGAGGCCTTCCGCGAGCATCACGGCCTGCAGTGCGGCTTCTGCACGCCGGGCATGATCATGGCCGGGATCGACATCGTGCGCCGCCACGGCGCCGATCTCGACGAGGCGACCGTGCGGGCCGAGCTCGAGGGCAACATCTGCCGCTGCACCGGCTACCACAATATCGTGCTCGCCATCATGGCGGGCGCCCAGGCGATGGCGGCCCTGCCCGCCGCGGCCGAGTGAGCACGGGCGGAGCGACCGATGTTTCCCTTCACCTATCACCGTCCTGCCGACCTCGACGCCGCGCGCGGCCTCGTCGCCGCCAATGAGGAGGCGAAGCTTCTCGCCGGCGGCCAGACCCTCATCGCCACGCTGAAGCAGCGCCTCGCCGGGCCGAGCGACCTCGTCGACCTCGCCGGCGTGCCGGGCCTGGCCGGCGTGTCGCGCGGGGGCGACGCGCTCGTGATCGGCGCCATGACGCGCCATGCGGACGTCGCCGCCGCGCCCCTGGTGCGCGAGGCGCTGCCGGCGCTGGCGGAGCTCGCCGAGCTGATCGGCGACCCGGCGGTGCGCAATCGCGGCACCATCGGCGGCTCGGTCGCCAATAACGACCCCTCGGCCGACTATCCGGCCGCCTGCCTCGGCCTCGCCGCCACCATCGTGACCGACCGGCGCCGGATCGCGGCGGGCGACTTCTTCCTCGGCCTGTTCGAGACCGCGCTCGAGCCGGACGAGATCATCCTGTCGGTCGCCTTCCCGGTCGGCGGTGCGGCGGCCTATGAGAAGTTCCCCAACCCGGCTTCGCGCTACGCCATGGCCGGCTCCTTCGTCTGGCGCGGGGAGGGTGCGGTCCGTGTCGCCATCACCGGCGCCGGGCAGGAGGGCGTGTTCCGCTGGAGCGAGGCCGAGGCGGCGCTCGCCGGCGATTTCACCCCGCGCGCGCTGGAGGGCCTCGCGCTCGACGGCGATGCGATGATCGCCGACATCCACGGCTCCGGTGCCTATCGCGCCCATCTCGCGGGAGTTATGACGAAGCGCGCCGTGGCGCGGATCGTCGGGCAGGGCTGAGGGAAACGGGCGTGGCAGTCACCATCTACGGCATCAAGAACTGCGACACGATGAAGAAGGCGCGGGCCTGGCTCGACGCGCACGGCGTCGCCTACGGCTTCCACGACTACAAAGCTGCGGGCATCGACGCCGCCCATCTGAACGCATGGGCCGGCAAGGTCGGCTGGGAAGTGCTGTTCAACCGGGCCGGCACCACCTTCCGCAAGCTCTCCGACGCGGAGAAGGCGGATATCGACCAGGCGAAGGCCTTCGCGCTGATGCAGGCGCAGCCCTCGCTGATCAAGCGGCCGGTGCTGGAGGCGAATGGCGCCGTGCTGGTCGGCTTCAAGCCGGAGATCTACGAGAAGCAGTTCGGCTGAGCCGGCGAACCTAAAGGCCGACGCCGCCCAGCGGCTCGGTCTCGTGCCGGTTGTCGAAGCCGGCGATGAGCGGGCGCGCCTTCGTGATGGTTGCCTGCACGGCGGGAAGCGCGAGCGAGGCCTTGTGGCTTTCCGCGCTGTCCCAGACCTCGCTGATCCAGATGCCGTCCTCATGCGCGGGATCGCGGGCGATGACGTAGCTCCGGCAGCCCGGCATGTCGGAGATCTGGCTGAGCAGGATGTCGAGCAGTTCCTCCCGCCGGCCGGCGACGGCAACCATGCGGCCGATCAGACCATACATATGCTTTTCCTCCACATGGAACGTCCCGCCCGGTGACCGATCGCGCTGCCGGGCACGCCATCCTACGCGATTGCATGGCCGCGCCGAACGCGCCACCCCTTGATCCGGCGCGCCTTCCCTGCCACATCCCGCGCCATGAACGCCATCTCGACTTCCGCCGCCTCCAATTCGGCCGCTTCGCCCATCGCGCTCGAAGTCGCGCGCCGGCGCACCTTCGCGATCATATCGCACCCGGACGCGGGCAAGACGACGCTGACCGAGAAGCTGCTGCTGTTCGGCGGCGCGATCCAGCTCGCCGGCCATGTGCGCGCCAAGCGCGACCGCCGCTCCACCCGCTCGGACTGGATGGCGATCGAGCGCGAGCGCGGCATCTCGGTCGCCACCTCGGTGATGACCTTCGAGTTCGAGGGGCACGTCTTCAACCTGCTCGACACGCCGGGCCATGAGGACTTCTCGGAGGACACCTACCGCACGCTGACCGCGGTCGACGCGGCGGTGATGGTGATCGACGCAGCCAAGGGCATCGAGTCCCGCACCCGCAAGCTGCTGGAAGTGTGCCGGCTGCGCGACATTCCGATCATCACCTTCATCAACAAGATGGACCGCGAGAGCCGCGATCCGTTCGAGATCCTCGATGAGATCGAGAAGACGCTGGCGCTCGACACCACGCCGATGACCTGGCCGGTGGGGCGCGGGCGCGACTTCGTCGGCACGGTGGACGTCGCCACCGGCGGCGTGCGCCTGCTCGACGGCGACGAGGGCAAGACCGGACCGCTGCGCAAGATGTCGCCGGCCGAGATCGCCGCGCTGAACGTCACGCTCGACGCCGGCGCGCTCGATGACGAACTGACGCTGGTGCGCGAGGGTTGCAACTCGTTCGACCTCGATTCCTTCCTCGAGGGCCATCTCACCCCGGTCTATTTCGGCTCGGCGCTGCGCAATTTCGGCGTCGGCGACCTGCTGGAAGGCCTCGGCCGCTTCGCCCCGCCGCCGCGCGCGCAGGATGCCGACAAGCGCCGGGTGGAGGCGGAGGAGGGCCGGATGACCGCCTTCGTCTTCAAGATCCAGGCGAACATGGACCCGAACCACCGCGACCGCATGGCGTTCGCGCGCCTGTGCTCGGGCAAGCTGACCCGCGGCATGAAGGCGAAGCTGGTGCGCACCGGCAAGCCGATGAGCCTCGCGACGCCGCAGTTCTTCTTCGCGCAGGACCGCCAACTTGCCGAGGAGGCCTATGCCGGCGACGTGGTGGGCATTCCCAACCACGGGAACCTGCGCATCGGCGACACGCTGACCGAGGGCGAGGAGATCAACTTCGTTGGCGTGCCGAGCTTCGCGCCGGAAATCCTGCGCCGCGTGAAGCTTTCCGACGCCATGAAGGCGAAGAAGCTCAGGCAGGCGCTGCAGGAGATGGCGGAGGAAGGCGTGGTCCAGGTGTTCCGCCCGACCGACGGCTCGCCGGCGCTGGTCGGCGTGGTCGGCCCGCTGCAGCTCGACGTGCTGAAGAACCGCCTCGATGCCGAATACGGGCTCGATGTCGGCTTCGACACCTCCGAATTCCAGCTCGCGCGCTGGGTCTCCTGCGAGGACGGGAAGAAGCTCGAGGAGTTCGCCGCCGCCAACCGCCTGTCGACCGCCGACGATCTCGACGGCGACCTCGTCTTCCTCAGCCCGTCGGCCTTCATGATCGGCTATACCGGCGACCGCTGGCCGGGCATCGTGTTCACCGACGTCAAGGACGTGAAGAAGGCGGCCTAGCAGCCGCCCTCGGCTCCCGCCGCCTCGGCTCCCGCCGCCTCGGGTCAGCCGAGCTTGGAGCGGGTCTGGCTGGCGATCTGCGGCTCGGCGGACATCACGCAGTCGCGGCCGGCGTTCTTCGCCGCATAGAGCGCCTTGTCGGCCGCGCTGAGCACGGTCTCGAACGCGGCGCCATGGGTCATGCCGAAGGCGATGCCTGCGCTCGCCGTGCCGCCCATCCCGTCGAGGCCGAGCTGGTTCACCAGACGCTGGAAGCTCTCGCGCACGGCTTCGGCGGTGTGCAGCGAGCCCTCGGCCGTGGTCGCGGGCACCACGAGGGCGAACTCCTCGCCGCCGAGCCGCGCCGCCGCTCCGCCATCGGCGAGATGCATCTCCAGCGCCGCCGCGAACAGGGCGATGACGCGATCACCCACGGCATGGCCGTGACGGTCGTTGATGCTCTTGAAGCGGTCGATGTCGAACACGATGACGGCGGTCTCGCGCGGCAGCGGACGCAGGCCGAACATGTCGAACAGGGCGCGCCGGTTGAGCAGCCCGGTGAGTGAATCGGTCATCGCGTCCTGGCGATGGCGGCGCACCTGCCGCGCCTGGGTGAGCGCCAGCGTCAGCGCGCCGATGCCCGGCACGACCGCGATCAGCACGAGCAGCGACAGGTCCTCCGCCCAGTTGCCCGGCGCGCCGGGCAGCACGGTGCGCCCGTCCCGCAGGATGGCCAACGCGCAGAGCAGGAAGCTGGCCGCGATCAGCCCGTAGAGTATGCACAGGCTGGTGATGATCACCGGGGCCTGCCGCCGGGCCTTCCAGTACTGCACGATCACCGCGAGCAGCAGGAAGGTCACCATCAGGTTGATCGGGACGAAGCCGAGTCCGGTATAGCCGGCCGCGAGCATCGGCAGACCGATGACGTTGGCGGCGATCGCGTGCCTGGCCACCATCCAGCGCGGCAGCCGGTCGGTACGGAACTGGTGGCCGGCGCCGACCAGCATGGCGAGGCCGCAATAGATGACGGAAAAGGCGGACGTCGCGACGATCGGCTGGAGATTGGCGACGTAGAACCCGTAGAGCAGCAGGCCGAGCCCGCACATCGCCCCGCCCAGCGAGACGGTGAGCAGGAACGCGTCGCGCGGCGCCATCAGCCAGGCGAGGAACACCATGATCGAAAGGCAGGCGGCGGAGATGCCGACGGCGGTCAGAAGCGTGACGTAGTCGAGCAGCATCTCGGGAGCTCCGCGCATCTAAGCTGCGAGGTCGCGGGTTGGAGGACGATGGGAACGCAGACGCAGGCGACAGCCTGAACTACCGGGTGATTACAATAGACGTGTTGTTGCGGCCATAGCTGTTGACGAGCGAGTACAGGGTCGCGGCATTTCCGGGACGCAGCCGTATGCACCCGTGCGAGGCCGGCCGGCCGAGGCGCCGCAGATCGTTCGTCCCGTGGATCGCGTAGCCGCCATGGAAGAAGATCGAGTAGGGCATCGGCGAATTGTAGTATTTGCGCGAGAAGTAGCGCCGGTACATGCGCTGGGGACGGAAGGTGCCGACCGGCGTGCGATAGCCCCGGCGCGCGGTGGAGACGGACCACACATATTCGCGCCAGCCGTCGACCCACACCTCCATGCGCTGCGACGACAGGTCGATACGGGCGACCACCGCCTGCGCGAGCGCGGGAACCGGAAGCGCGGTCACGACGAGCAGAGCCAGCGCGGCGAACATGCGCCTCATACCCCTTTACCCTCCGTTTCACGAAATGTCGCACACGTGGAGGCGAAGAGGGAGCCCCTATGCAGCCTATGGTTTATGTCGCCGCGCTGTTTCCCTTCCTTCCGGGCCTACCTCCGGCCTGGAGAGGCCAAAGGCGCCTGGCGCGTGGCCGAGAGGCGCATGGCGCGCTGATTGGAAACGATCTAGCGTCGCGCCGAATCCATCTGGGAGCGATGTCATGATCCTGATGCTGGCCGGCCTTGTGCTGTTTGTCGCCATCCACCTGTTCTCCGCCCGCCGGTCGCTGCGCGCGGCGGCGATCGGCCAGCTCGGCAAGGTGCCGTATCAGGCGATCCACGGCATCCTCGCCCTGGTCAGCGTCCTGATGATCGCCTACGGCTATGGCGAGTGGCGCGCGGCCGGGCCGGCGCAGCTCTACACGCCGCCGGTCGGGCTGCGGCACGTCGCGCTGCTGCTGATGCTGCTGGCCTCGATCGCCGCGGTGGCGCAGTTCGTGCCGAGCCGCCTCAAGGCGATGCTGAAATTCCCCTTCCTCGTCGCGGTGAAGACCTGGGCGCTGGCGCATCTTCTGGCCAATGGCGACGCGGCGACGGTGACGCTCGCGGTGGTGATCCTCGCCTGGGCGGTGATGATGCGGATCAGCGCCAAGCGGCGCGGCGACCCGCTGCCGGTCGCCCCCGCCGGCTGGACCGGGGACATCATTGCGGTCGCCGGCGGTGTCGTGCTTTATGCGGCCCTCGCATTCTGGTTCCACCCCCACATCGTCGGGGTGCCTGTCATGGGCTGAGCAAGCCCAAGAAGAATAAGAGGAAAACGTCCGCCATGTCCGTCCAGTCCGCTGTCCGCCGGCTCACCGCTCCGGATATCCGCGCGAGGAAGGGCGGCGAGCCGATCGTCTCGCTCACCGCCTACCACGCCCATACGGCGCGCCTCATCGACCCGCATGTGGACTTCATGCTGGTCGGCGATTCGCTGGGCAACGTCATGCACGGGCTGGAGACCACGATCCCCGTCACGGTCGAGATGATGATCCTGCAGGGGCAGGCGGTGATGCGCGGCTCGAAGCGCGCGCTGGTGGTGGTCGACCTGCCGTTCGGCTCCTATGAGGGCTCGCCGCAGCAGGCCTTCGCCACCGCCTCGCGGGTGCTGAAGGAGACCGGCGCCGGCGCGATCAAGCTCGAGGGCGGCCGGCGCATGGCCGAGACGGTGCGCTTCCTCGCCGATCGCGGCGTGCCGGTGATGGGCCATGTCGGCCTGACGCCCCAGTCGATCAACACGCTCGGCTCGTTCCGCGCGCTCGGGCGCGACGACGAGAGCGCCGCCATCATCCTCGACGACGCCCGCGCGATCTCCGAGGCGGGGGCCTTCGCCATCGTGCTGGAGGCGATCTCCGAGCCGCTGGCCCGGCAGATCACGCAGGAAGTGGCGGCGCCGACCATCGGCATCGGCGGCTCGTCTGCCTGCGACGGGCAGATCCTGGTGCTCGAGGACATGCTCGGCCTGTCCGACCGGGTGCCGCGCTTCGTCAAGAAGTTCGCCAATATCGGCCCCGCGATCGGCGAGGCGGTGGAGGCCTATGCCAGCGAGGTGCGCGCCCGCAGCTTCCCGGCCGAGGAGCACACCTACGCCCCGAAGAAGGCGTGAGCGCGGGGCATCGGAAGCCCTTCGCAGAGCGCCGGAAGGCGCGATGCGCAGGGTGGTAACCCGATTTGCCTTGTTGAAGCCGCATCGCTAGTTTACGCGGCCTTTTCCCAAGCTGGTCTGCCGTCCACGGCGCGGCCGCGCCGGCTTTCTCGATGCTTTGCCCACGGACACGACATGGCTGACATCTTCCACGAGATCGACGAGGACATTCGTCGCGAACGGTTCAGCCGACTCTGGAACCGGTTCGGCATCTACATCATCGCCCTGGCGGTGCTGATCGTTCTCGGCGTCGCCGGCTGGCGCACCTATGAATGGTGGAAGCTCCAGCAGGAGGAGGCCGTGGGTGCCCGCTTCGAGGCGGCGCTCAAGCTCGGCACCGAGGGCAAGCACCAGGAGGCCGAGGCCGCCTTCACCGCGATCGAGAAGGACGGCACGGCCGGCTACCGCACGCTGGCGCGCTTCCGCGCCGCTACCGAGCTCGCCGCCACCGACCAGGCGAAGGCGGTGGCCGATTTCGACGCCCTCGCATCCGATGACGGCATCCCCTTCCTGATGCGCGACATGGCGCGCGTGCGCGCGGCGGCGCTGCTCGTCGACACCGCGCCGCTGTCGGAGATCCAGAGCCGGATGGGCACGCTCGACACGCCGGACGACTCCTTCCGCCATTCGGCGCGCGAGCTGATCGGCCTCGCCCAGTACAAGGCCGGCGACTACAAGGGCGCCGAGGCCACCTTCACCAAGATCCTCAACGATGCGCAGACCCCGCCGGGGCTGCACCAGCGGGCGGACCTGATGCGCACGCTCGCGGCCGCTTCGGCCGGCACCGCCGAGGCGCCAGCGGCTACCTCGACGCCGGCGGCCGCGCGGGCTCCGAGCGCGGCGGCGAGCGAAACGCCGGGCGCGCCCGCGCCGGCCGTGCAGTAGGAGGCGGGTATGGCTTCGACTTCTTCCCGGCAGCTTCTGCGCCGGCTGCTGCTGGTCGCCCTCGTTGGCTCCACGGCGCTCACCGTCGCCGGCTGCGAATCGCTCGACAAGCTGAACCCCTTCGCCGAGAAGGAGAAGAAGCTGCCGGGTACGCGCGTCCCGGTGTTCCCGGAGGGCGTTCCCGGCGTCGACTACAACGCCGCCCCGCCGCAGCCGGCCAATTCGGCCTACGGACTTGCGCCCGATCCCAGCACGGCCCCGCCGGCAGGAGCGCAGGGCACGGCCCCCGCCGCTTCGCCGCCGCCCGAATAGCGCCGAAGCGTTCCCGCCATGACGATGACCATCGCCATCGTCGGCCGGCCGAATGTCGGCAAGTCGACGCTCTTCAACCGGCTGGTCGGCAAGCGCCTCGCGCTGGTCGACGACCGGCCCGGTGTGACGCGCGACCGCCGCGAGGGCGACGGGCGGCTCGGGCACCTGTCCTTCCGCGTCATCGACACCGCCGGGCTGGAGGAGGCCAAGGCGGAATCGCTCGAAGGGCGCATGCGGGCGCAGACCGAGACCGCGATCGCCGACGCCGACGTCATCCTGTTCATGATCGACGCCAAGTCCGGCGTCACGCCCACCGACCGCTCCTTCGCCGAGCTCACCCGCCGCTCGGGCAAGCCCACCATCCTGGTCGCGAACAAGAGCGAGGCGCGGGGCGCCGACGCGCTCGACGCCTTCGCGCTCGGCCTCGGCGACCCGGTGGAGCTTTCCGCCGAGCATGGCGACGGCATGGCCGACCTCGTGCGCGCGCTCGCCGAGTTCGTGCCGGACGAGGACGAGGAGGACGGCGAGGGTGAGGGCGGCCGGCGCATCCGCGTCGCCGTGCTCGGGCGCCCCAATGCCGGCAAGTCGACGCTGATCAACGCCCTGCTCGGCGAGGAGCGGCTGCTCACCGGCCCGGAGGCCGGCATCACCCGCGATTCGATCTCGGTCGACGTCGAGCGTCACGGCGTTGCGCTGCGCGTGTTCGACACCGCCGGCATGCGCAAGCGCGCCCGCATCGACGACAAGCTGGAGAAGCTCTCCGTCGCAGACGGCCTGCGCGCCGCGCGCTTCGCCGAGGTGGTGGTGGTGCTGATGGACGCCACCCACCCGTTCGAGGAGCAGGACCTGCGCATCGTCGACCTCGCCGAGCGCGAGGGCCGGGCGGTGGTGATCGCGCTGTCGAAGTCCGATCTCGTCCAGGACCGCGCCGGCTTCGCCAAGAAGATGCGCGAGGAGGCCGACCACTGGCTGCCGCAGGTGAAGGGCGCGCCGGTGGTGCTGGTCTCGGGCCTCACCGGCGACGGTCTCGACCGGCTGGTGCGCGCGGTCGAGGCGGCGCACAAGGTGTGGAACCGGCGCGTGGCGACCAACCCGCTCAATCGCTGGCTCGGCGAGATGACGAGCGAGCATCCGCCACCGGCGGTGTCCGGGCGGCGCATCAAGCTGCGCTACATGACCCAGCCCAAGGCGCGCCCGCCGAGCTTCGTGCTGTTCTGCTCGCGCTCCGACGCGCTGCCGGAGAGCTATCTGCGCTATCTGGTCAACAATCTGCGCACCAGCTTCGACCTGCCCGGCGTGCCGATCCGGCTGACGCTGCGCGAGAAAGACAATCCCTACGCCGAGAAGGACTGAGGGCGGTCCGCGAGGCGGACCATCCGGCCGGGCAGGGAATAACGGTCGGGGCGAAGGCGCCCGCCGGGGCTCGAAACGGCGCCGCCCGGCTGGCATGCTGGCAGCCTCCCGATTCCTGGATTCTCCGGCATGTTGATCGGCATTCTCGGCGGCCTCCTGACGGGCGCGACCTGGGGGCTTTCCTTCGTCGCGCCGCGGGCGATCGCGCCGGTGTCGGCGTTCGACTTCTCCGTCGTCCGCTACCTGCTGTTCGGCCTCGTCAGCCTGTTGCTGATGGCCGCTCCGCGCTTCCGCCCCTCGGGCATGACCACCCGCCAGCTCGTCCTGGGGGGCGCGCTCGGTGCGTTCGGCTATTTCGGCTATTTCCTCGCCATCTCCTACGCCGTCCTGTTCGCCGGCGCGGTGCTGCCGCCGCTCATCACCGGCACCGCGCCGGTGCTGCTCGCGGTGGTCGCCAATCTGCGTGAGCGCACGGTGGCGTGGCGTTCGATCGCGCTGCCGCTGGCGCTGATCGTCGCCGGGCTGGTGCTCGTCAACGCCCACGACCTTCGCGCGGCGGCGCCGGACGAGGCTGATGCGGTGCTCGCAGGTGCGGCGCTGTCGCTGCTGGCGCTGGGAATCTGGATCCTCTACGGCCTCGCCAATGCCGCCGCGCTGCGTGCGGCGGCCGCGCCGGACGCGCTGCGCTGGACCGGCCTGCAGGGGCTCGGGGCCGGGGCGGCGGCGGTGGCGCTGATGCCCTTCGTGCTCGACGCCGGGCTGCTCGGCCACGACCGCGAGGTGACGACGCGTTTCCTCGCCTGGGCGCTCGGCATGGGCGTGGTCGCCTCCTGGCTCGGCACCTATGGCTGGGTCGTCGCCTCGCAACGCCTGCCGCTGGCCCTGTCAGCGCAGCTCATCGTTGCCGAGACGGTGTTCGGCCTCGGCTACGGGCTCGCCTTCGAGCAGCGCTGGCCGAGTGCGGCGGAGGCGGTCGGCGCGGCGCTGCAGCTCGTCGGCGTGGTGGCGGCGGTGGCGATCTTCAGCCGGCGCCGGCTCACGCCGGAACCGGGAATTCCTTGAGCGAGCGGGTGGGGAAGTCGTAGAGCCTGCCGGTCTCGTTGAAGCTCGGCAGGCAGAGCGGCAGGATCGCGCTCGCGAGTTCTTCCGGCGTGGGCAGCGTCTGCGGGTCCTCGCTCGGGAACGCCTTGGCCCGCATGCGGGTGCGGATCGGCCCCGGATTGACCAGATTGACCGCGAGCGGCGAGATGTTGGCGACCTCGGCCGCCCAGGTGCGGGCGAGGACCTCGACGCCGGCCTTGGTGACGGCATAGGTGCCCCAGAAGGCGCGCGCCTTGTGGGCGGCGCCCGAGGAGACCAGCACCGCGCGGCCGGCGGTCGAGAGCCGCAGCAGCGGGTCGAGCGAGCGCACCAGGCGCCAGTTGGCGGTGAGGTTGACGGCGATGGCGTCGTCCCACTCCTTGGGCTCGACCTGCGCCAGCGGGGTCATCGGGCCGAGCACGCCGGCATTGCCGACGAACACGTCGAGCCGGCCGAAGCGCTCGAAGAGCGCGCCGCCGAGCCGGTCGATGCCCGGTCCGTCCTTCAGGTCGAGGGGGACGAGCGTCGCGGTGGAGCCGGCGGCGACGATGGCGTCGTCGAGCTCCTCCAGCGCCCCGGCGGTGCGCCCCACGGCGACCACATGGGCGCCCGCGCCGGCGAGGGCGAGCGCGACCGCCCGGCCGATGCCCCGGGTCGCGCCGGTGACAAGCGCGTAGCTTCCCTCGAGCGGGCGCGCGGCGCCCTCTGCTGCGGTATCGGTCATCGACGTTTCCCCGAGATTCAAGACGCGTCCGTCAGCACCACCGAGGGCGCGGAACGCGTGGCCGGGCCGTGGCAGACGGCCTCGATGTTATTGCCTTCGGGATCGAGCACGAAGGCGGCGTAGTAACCCGGATGATAGCTGCGCAGGCCCGGCGCGCCATTGTCGCGCCCGCCCGCCGCCAGCGCCGAGGCGTAGAAGCGCTGGACGGTCTCGTGGTCCGGCGCCTGGAAGGCGATGTGGGCGCGCCCGGTCAGCGGCTCGCCCGGCGAGACGAAGAGTTCGTCGGCGTAGAAATAGCCTTCGCCGGCGACGAGAGGCACGCCGAGCACCTCGAGCACCGCACCATAGAAGCGCCGGCTCGCCTCGAGGTCACGCACCACGAGCTGGATGTGGTCGATGAGGCGGCCGCGATGCCACTGGTTGAGCTCGACCATGCCGCCTCGTTCGTCCCTCTCCCGCGCCGCCTCAGCTCGCCTCGGCCAGCAGCGAGAGCTGGCGCGGCGCCACCTCGCCCACGCGGTCGGTGAGCGGGGTCGGATATTCGCCGGTGAAGCAATGGTCGGTGAACTGCGGGCGCATCGGGTCGCGGCCCTCGAAGCCCATCGCCTTGTAGATGCCGTCGATGGAGAGGAAGGCGAGGCTGTCGGCGCCGATATAGTGGCGCATGCCCTCGAGGTCGTGGGTGGCGGCGAGCAGCTTGTCGCGGTCCGGCGTGTCGATGCCGTAATAGTCCGGGTGGGTGATCGGCGGCGAGGAGATGCGGAAATGCACCTCGCGCGCCCCGGCCTCGCGCATCATGCGCACGATCTTCACCGAGGTGGTGCCGCGGACCAGGCTGTCGTCGATGAGCACGATGCTCTTGCCCTCGACGACCGAACGGTTGGCCGAGTGCTTCATGCGCACGCCCTGGTCGCGGATCGACTGGGTCGGCTGGATGAAGGTGCGCCCGACATAGTGGTTGCGGATGATGCCGAGCTCGTAGGGGATGCCGGCGGCCTGCGCGTAGCCGATGGCGGCGGGCACGCCGGAATCGGGCACCGGCACCACGACGTCGGCATTCGCGGGCGCCTCGCTCGCGAGCTGCACGCCCATGTTCTTGCGCACCTGGTAGACCGAGCGCCCGCCGACGACCGAATCCGGCCGGGCGAAATAGATGTACTCGAAGATGCAGGGGCGCGGCGTGACGGCGCCGAAGGGGCGCAGTGTCTCGACCTTGTCGGAGGAGAAGACGATCACCTCGCCGGGCTCGATGTCCCGCACGTGGCGCGCACCAATTATGTCGAGCGCGCAGGTCTCCGAGGTCAGGATCGGGTGCCCGTCGAGCTCGCCCAGCACCAGCGGACGGATGCCGAGCGGGTCGCGCGCGCCCACCAGCTTCTTGTTGGTGAGCCCGACGAAGGCGTAGGCGCCCTCGATCGCGCGCAGCGCGTCGATGAAGCGCTCGGTGAAGCGCGGGCGCTTGGAGCGGGCGACGAGGTGCAGCATCACCTCGGTGTCGGAGGTCGACTGACAGATGGCACCGTCGCGAATGAGCTGGCGGCGCAGCGTCAGGCCGTTGGTGAGATTGCCGTTATGGGCGATGGCGAAGCCGCCGCCGTCGAGCTCGGCGAAGAGCGGCTGCACATTGCGCAGGATGGTCTCGCCAGTGGTCGAATAGCGCACATGGCCGACCGCGATCTGGCCCGGCAGGCGCTTGATGGTCTCGGCGTCGGAGAAGGCGTCGCTCACCAGTCCGAGGCGGCGCTCGGAGTGAAAACGCTGGCCATCGTAAGTGGTTATGCCTGCCGCTTCCTGGCCGCGATGCTGGAGCGCATGCAGGCCCAGCGCGGTGATGGCGGCAGCATCGGGATGCCCGTAAATGCCGAATACGCCGCACTCCTCGCGCAGCGTATCCCCGTAATCATCGTAGAAATCGTCGGCTTCGCCCGATTTCGACACCGCGTGCCCGGCTATATGCGCCATCTCACCATCGCTCCGCTCTGCGCAGTTCAAGGCTGCGCCCGCTCTCTACGCTGGAATGCCATCCACGCGCCGCCGCGACGGCTTGTCCCGAAGGCGCGGAGAAATTATGGCGCCGGAGGTGTCGTCGAAGGCGCCGGCCCCGGATTGAAGGGCTCGGGCGGCGGCTCGCTCGGCTCCACGTCCCGTGAGTTCTTGATGTCGCGTATCAGCTTCTCGGGATCTTCCGGCAGAATGGAGATGAGCCAGTCACCCGCGTTTTGCAAGACCACACGCGACCGCGCGTCGCGAATCCAGCCCGGCTGGCCCTGTTCGTTCTGGACCAGCCAGTTGAAGAACAGGAAGGCCACAACCATTATGAGGAATCCGCGCGCCAGCCCGAAGATGAAGCCCAGCGTGCGGTCCAGCGCGCCGATCCGGCTGTCGAGCACGAGATCGGAGATGCGCACGGTGATGAGCGACACGATCAGCAGCGTGATGAGGAACACCGCCGCCACCGTCGCCGCCATGGCGAAGGTGTCGTTGGCGATGTACTGCTTGGCGTAGGGCAGGGCCAGCGGATAGGCGTACAGCGTCACGCCCGCGGCGATGACCCACGAGGCGATGGCGAAGACCTCGCGCACGAGACCACGCACCATCGCCAGCAGGCCGGAGATCACCATCACGGCGACGAGGATGATGTCGAGCAGCGTCAAGAGTTTCGCACCGTGATCGCGGCGTTCAAGAAAGGCGGCGAATCTTCATTCCGTCGGATGCCGACGGGACCGCGCGACGTATAGCGCGGCGCGCGGATGGCGTCATCCCTCTTGCGCCACGCGGGGAGCCCGACGTGGCCCCCGTGCCGCTATCGTCGCCACGATATCCCCAAGTGAAGAGGCCGTTTCCACGTTCAGGCCGGTCTCGCCCGCCTCCGTGCCGGCGGACTTGCCCTGCGGCACCACCGCGCTGGCGAATCCGAGCTTGGCCGCTTCCTTCAGTCGCGCGCCGGTGTGGGACACCGGGCGCACGGCCCCGGTCAGGCTGACCTCGCCGAAATAGACCGCGTCCGAGGGCAGGGCGGAACCGCTGAGCGAGGACACCAGCGCGGCCGCGACCGCAAGGTCGGCGGCCGGCTCGGAGATGCGGAAGCCGCCGGCGACGTTGAGATGCACGTCATGCGCGCCGAGCTTGATGCCGCAGCGCGCCTCCAGCACCGCCAGCACCATGGAAAGCCGGCTCGGGTCCCAGCCTACCACCGCGCGGCGCGGTGTGCCCAGGCTCGTGGGCACCACCAGCGCCTGGATCTCCACCAGTACCGGGCGCGTGCCCTCCATGCCGGCATAGACCGCGGTGCCGGGCGCGCCATGGTCGCGATTCGACAGGAACAGCTCGGAGGGGTTGGCGACCTCGCGCAGGCCAAGGCCGGTCATCTCGAACACGCCAATCTCGTCGGTGGGGCCGAAGCGATTCTTCTGCGCGCGCAGGATACGGAAATGGTGGGCGCCGTCGCCCTCGAAGGAGAGCACCGCGTCCACCATGTGCTCGACGACGCGCGGCCCGGCGATCTGCCCGTCCTTGGTAACATGGCCGACAAGGACGACGCAGGCGCCCGAGCGCTTGGCGAAGCGGATCAGGATCTGGGCAGAGGAGCGCACCTGCGTGACGGTTCCCGGCGCGGATTCGACCGTGTCGGTCCACATGGTCTGGATCGAATCGATCACCACCAGCGCGGGGCGGCCGCCCTCGGAGAGGGTGGCGACGATGTCCTCGACATTGGTCTCGGCCGCGAGTTCCACCGGCGCGCCGGCAAGGCCGAGGCGTTCGGCGCGCAGACGCACCTGCGCCGACGCCTCCTCGCCCGAGACGTAGACGACGCGGTGCCCCTCGCGCGCCAGCGCGGCCGAAGCCTGGATCAGCAGGGTCGACTTGCCGATGCCCGGATCGCCGCCGATCAGCAGCACCGAGCCGGGCACGAGCCCGCCGCCGGCGACGCGGTCGGCCTCGTTGATGCCGATTCGGATGCGCGGGGCGTCCTCGCTCACGCCCGCAAGACTCTCCAGCGCGATCAGCCGGCCGCGCCGGCCGCCGCGCTGCGCGGAGGGGACGGAGGCGCCGCCGCTCTGCTCCTCGGCGATGCTGTTCCAGGCGCCGCAGGAATCGCAGCGGCCCTGCCAGCGCATGTGCACGGCGCCGCAGGATTGGCAGACGAAGGACGTTGTGCGTTTGGCCATTGGTTCATCCAGGACTCGGAACGCAGTCCTAGCGCCATTCCGGCCTCATGCGGAGGGGGTGACGATCGGCCTCTGCCGAAAATCGGTGCGCGGATGCGACCGCATGGTCGGTAATAGATCGTGATTTACGTCCAAATTAGCGGTAAGTTTGTGTGGTCTTCGGCCGCCAAACGTTCGATCGCGTATGGGTGGTGGAGTTGTCGATAGGTCAACTGGAAATCTATGCAACCTGTAGTCGCTCGAACAAATAACAGATTTTCTCTGTTGATGATCGCCCTGGTGTCGACGACTCTGGGCGCGGGGTGCATATTGCTTTGGTTCTGGCGACGTTCATTTGTGTACAAGGTCGACGGCGACGGCATTTACTTATGGTCAGGCCGCTTCGTTCCGTGGACCGAGGTGCGCAGCGTCGTCACTCGCAAGGGCTATGCCAATATCGAACAGCCCGTGTTGCGTCTTGATGTCGTCCTCGAGCGCGGCCGCGGGATGGTGCTGCCGAACTGGCTGGAGAACGGGACACAGGTGATCGAGGCCGTGCGCGCGGGCATGCGCGACGCGATGCCGCCGGAGCGGAAGGTCCGGGTTCAGTACGTCCAGCGGCGGCAGTAGCGCCGGCCGAGCGAGGTGAGGATCTCGTAATCGACCGTCTGCGAGTGGTGAGCCAGATCGCCGAGGGTGAGTCCGTCGCCCAGCAGCGTCGCCCAGTCTCCGGCCGCGACGTCGTCCTCGAGCACGTCGGTCACGTCCACCGCGAGCAGATCCATCGAGATTCGCCCGACCAGCGGGCAGCGCCGGCCGGCGACCATGGCTTCCGCGCCGGATCGCAGGTCCGAAGCGCCGGCGAGGCGCGGAATGCCGTCAGCATAGCCGGCTGAGAGAATCGCGATGCGGCTCGGCCGCCGCGCCGTGTGCGCCGCGCCATAGCCGATCGTCTGGCCTTCATGGACATGGCGGACCTGGACGATGCGCAGGTCGAGCCGGACCGTCGGGCGCAGGGGCGCGACATCGGTGCGCGCTCGCCCGCCATAGACCGCGATTCCCGGCCGCACCAGGTCGAACCGGAAGGCCGGGCTGCTCATCGCCCCGGCCGAGTTCGCCAGCGAGGCGCGCACGTCCGGGAACAGCGCGGCGATGGCCCGAAAGTCCTCGAGCTGCTGGGCGGTGAGCGGATGGTCGGGCTCGTCGGCGCAGGCGAGGTGGCTCATGACGAGCGCCAGCGGGAAGCCGATCTCCTCGCGTCCTTCGGCGAGGTTGATCGCTTCGGCCGGGGAGACGCCGAGCCGGTTCATGCCGGTGTCGACATGCAGCGCTGCCGGCAGCAATTCGTCCACCTCAGCGCAGAAGGCGCGCCAGCCCTCGATTTCCGGCAGGCTGCCGAGCACCGGCGTGAGCCGTGCTTCGCGGTAGATCTCCTGCGTGCCCGGGAACAGCCCGTTGAGCACGAAAATCTCGGCGTCCGGCAGCGCCGCGCGCAGCGTGCGCGCCTCGCCCAGCAGGGCGACGAAGAAGGTACGCGCGCCCGCGTCCCAGAGTGCCGAGGCGGTCGGCACGAGGCCGGTGCCGTAGGCGTCGCCCTTCACCACCGCGGCGCAGGCCGCCGGGGCGACGCGCTGGGCGATCTCGGCGAAATTGGCCCGCAGCGCCGCGAGGTCGATGGTCAGGAGGCCGCCGGCCTCGGCCTGCGATATGTCGTCGTCGCTCACGTCGGGACGCTCACTGATGCGGCATGCGATCGCCGAGGGCGAGCGAGGAGAAGCGGGTGAACTGGGCCTCGAAGGCCACCTTCACCGTGCCGGTGGGTCCGTGACGCTGCTTGCCGATGATGACCTCGGCGGTGCCCTGCGCCGCCTTCATCTCCGAATCCCACGTGAACCACTCCTCCGTGCCTTCCTTCGGCTCCTTGTTCTTGAGGTAATATTCCTCGCGGAAGACGAACATCACCACGTCCGCATCCTGCTCGATCGAACCGGATTCGCGCAGATCGGACAATTGCGGACGCTTGTCGTCGCGCGTCTCCACCTGACGCGAGAGCTGGGACAGCGCCATGATCGGCACGGCGAGCTCCTTCGCCAGCGCCTTGAGGCCGGTGGTGATCTCGGTGATCTCCTGCACGCGCCCTTCCGACGCCTTCTTGGACGAGCCGGACAGCAACTGGAGGTAGTCGACGACCATGAAATCCAGCCCGCGCTGGCGCTTCAGCCGGCGCGCGCGGGCGCGAAGCTGGGCGATCGAGATGCCGCCCGTGTCGTCGATATAGAGCGGGATGGTCTGCATCATCTGCGCGCCGGCGGCGAGCTTGTCGAACTCGCTCTCCGAGATGTCGCCGCGCCGGATCTTGTAGGAGGGGATCTCGGTCTGCTCGGCAAGGATACGGGTGGCGAGCTGCTCGGCCGACATCTCCAGCGAGAAGAAGCCGACCACGCCGCCGTCGAGGGCGCGGATATTGCCGTCGGGCAACGTCTCCGAGCGGTAGGCGGCGGCGACGTTGTAGGCGATGTTGGTGGCGAGCGCGGTCTTGCCCATGCCGGGGCGGCCGGCGAGGATGATGAGGTCGGAGGGCTGGAGCCCGCCCATCATGTGGTCGAGGTCGTCGAGGCCGGAGGCGAGGCCGGACAGGTGCCCGTCGCGCTGGAAGGCGCGGCTCGCCATGTCGACCGCTTCCTTCAGCGCGTCGTTGAAGCGCAGGAAGCCGCCGTCGTAGCGGCCGGTCTCGGCGAGCTCGTAGAGGCGCTTTTCCGCCTCCTCGATCTGGTCCTGCGGCGTGGCGTCGATCGCCGCGTCATAGGCCTCGTTGACGATCTCCTCGCCGATGGCGATCAGGTCGCGGCGCACCGACAGGTCGTAGATGGTGCGCCCGTAATCCTCGGCGTTGATGATCGTCGTCGCCTCGGCGGCGAGCCGGGCCAGATATTGTGGGCCGGTCAGCCCGGCGACGTCGAGCTCCGGCGGCAGGAAGGTCTTGAGCGTGACCGGCGTGGCCACCTTGCCGGCGCGGATCAGCGCTGAGGCGGTCTCGTAGATCGCGACATGGATCGGCTCGAACAGGTGGCGCGGCTCCAGGAAGTCGGAGACCCGGTAGAACGCCTCGTTGTTGACGAGGATGGCGCCCAGCAGCGCCTGCTCCGCCTCGATGTTGTGGGGCGGCGTGCGGTAGGCAACATCGGAGTCCGCCGGGGGGCGGGCGGGAGAATCGAGCATGAGCAATCCGGGTGCGCTGGTGTCGGCGAACAGCTAACGCCACCACGGCGACCGAGTCCGCGGCGAATCACGAGCGCCCCATTTTGTCCTGTGGAGGGCCTGTGGAAAGCGGAATCGCGCTTGACGCGATTCCGCCGCGTCAGGCTCGTCCGGCGCGCCCGCTACTCGCCCGCCAGCCGCAGCCCGATGCGGTTGCGATTCTCCATCTTGCGCAGCGTCGCCTCGGCCTCGGGAATATAGGTGCGCGTCAGCGGCACCACGCCCTCGCGCTTGGCGAGCTGCACCTGGAAGATCATCATCCCCTGGTGGCGGAACGCCATTTCCGAGGAGGCGAGATAGAACTCGAACATCCGCACGAAGCGCGCGTCGTACAGGCGCTCGATCTCCTCCTCATGGGCGAGGAAGCGCTCGCGCCACGCCTTCAGCGTCTCGGCATAGTGCAGGCGCAGGATCTCGATGTCGGTCACCAGCAGCCCGGCGCGCTCGATCGCCGGCAGCACCTCCGACAGGGCAGGGATGTAGCCGCCCGGGAAGATGTACTTGGCGATCCACGGATTGGTGATCCCCGGCCCCTCGGAGCGGCCGATTGAATGGATCAGCGCCACGCCGTCGTCCTTCAGAAGCTCGGCGACCCTGGTGAAATACTCGTCGTAATGGCCGATGCCGACATGCTCGAACATGCCGACCGAGACGATGCGGTCGAACGGGCCCGGCGTGTCGCGGTAGTCCTGCAGCAGGAATCGGGCACGCTCGGACAGGCCGCGCTCCTGCGCGCGGGCGCTGGCGATGCCGTGCTGCTCCTGCGAGAGCGTGACGCCGGTGACGTTGGCGCCGGCATTGTCGGCGAGGTAGAGGCCCATGCCGCCCCAGCCGCAGCCGATGTCGAGTACGTCGAGTTCCGGCCGGTCGAACAGCAGCTTGGCCGCGATGTGCCGCTTCTTGGCGAGCTGGGCGTCGTCGAGCGACTGGCCCTCATGCTCGAAATAGGCGCAGGAATATTGCCGGTCGGCGTCGAGGAAGAGGGAATAGAGCCGGCCGTCGAGATCGTAATGGTGGGCGACGTTGCGCTGGGCCCGCTCACGCGGATTGAACTGCGCCAGGCGCCGGCCCATGAAGCGCAGCTTCATCAGCGACTTGGCCGCGATGCTCGGCACTTGATAGCCGACTTGCGACATCAGCAGGGCGAGCAGTTCGGCAATGTCGCCCTGTTCGACGACCAGCCCGCCTTCCATATAGGCCTCGCCAAGCTCCATCTCGGGATCGAGCGCAAGGCGTCGTTGCCATTCCTTCGTTGTAAATCGCACCGCGAGCGGGGTGCCTGTCCCGTCGCCGAAGGTCAGTGCCTGACCGGATGCAAATGTGATGATGAGGGATCCACGACGCACAATGCGCGAGAGAACGCGCTGCAGCAAGCGCTCCATCGGCCGCCTCCAAGGTACCGGCGGTTCTGGTTCGGGAGAACCGCCTGCCCAAAGCCAGGGCATGTCTCAAGTGATGCAAAGGATTGCATCACAACATGAACTGCCTCGCAACATGGTGGACGTTGTAATCGCACGACAAAAAGCCCGGCTGCGGACAGCCGGGCTACGCAGTTTGGCCTATTACCTAAGGTAATACGCTCAGGCCTGTTCGGAATCGGCCTCGGCTTCGACTTCCGCCTCGCCCTCGGATTCGGCGGCGGGAGCTTCCTCGAAGGCTTCCTCCTCGTCGTCGTAGTCGTCGCGGTTGAGGGTCAAGTCTTCGCCGCGCGACTGACGCTCGGCCTCCTCGGCGCTGCGCGCGACATTGGCGCGAACCGCGACCTCGACTTCCGGATGCAGCGTCACCGGGATCTCGTGCAGGCCGATCGTCTTGATCGGGTGGTTGAGCATCACCTGATTACGGGCGACGGTGAAGCCGGCAGCGGTCAGCGCCTCGGCGATGTCGCGGGTCGACACCGAGCCGTAGAGCTGCCCGGTCTCGCCGGCCTGGCGCACCAGCACCACCTCGAGCCCGCCCAGCTTCTCGCCGACCTTCGACGCCTCGTTCTTGAGCTCGAGGTTGCGGGCCTCGAGCTGAGACTTCATCGATTCGAAGCGGGTCTTGTTTTCCTTGGTGGCGCGCAGCGCCTTGCCGGCCGGCAGCAGGAAATTGCGGGCATAGCCGTCGCGCACGCGGACCACTTCACCCATCTGGCCAAGCTTGGCCACGCGCTCAAGCAGAATCACTTCCATTGCAGTTCTCCGTTCAGTCGTTCGATCTTCGATTGTGTTAGCTGTCGTTCGCGGCCGGCGGCCCGCCCGTGCCGTTCCGGCGACGGAAGCGGCCGCGCAGGCCGAAGAGGGTCTCGGCGATGCCGAGCAGCGCCAGCACGCCGAACGGCCAGCCGAGCGCGAGCGCCGCGATCCAGACCGTGGCGATGACCAGCGAGCGCCCCGCCGCCCCGCGCGTGATCCAGTGGATGACGGCGAGGCCGATCAGCGCGAAGGCCATGATGAGCGTGGCGCCCAGCAGCTCGGCGAGCAGGCCGACGAAGCCGGACGACACCGCCGCGGCGACAAAGGCGCCCAGCAGCAGCACCACGGTGGCGAGCGGCACCTGTATGGCCGCGAGGTCCGGCCACGGGCGCATCAGACGCCCCGAGACCCGCGCCGCATGGGCCGCCAGCCAGAGATTGGCGAGCTGCGTCATCATGGTTACCACCGCCGCTGCCGGCGGCATCACCGTGACCAGCAGGTCGATCAGCCGCTCCGCGTCGGGGCTGGGGCCGTCCGCCGGCTGCTGCAGCATCGACTCGAACAGCGTGCGAAGCGCCGCCTGGTAGCCCTCGACGTCGCCGGCCACCAGCGGGATCAGCGCGGCGACGGCGATGCAGCCGAGCACGGCCGAGGCCAGCACGACGCGCCCGATGGGAAACCATTCGAGCGGCCCGTCCGGCGTCTCCTGCTTCGCCATCAGCGCGAGATAGGCCAGCACATAGGCCGGCAGGCCGACGCCGGCGACATAGGCGAGCAGCAGCTCGAGGCCGAAGAACAGGCCGATCGCGACCGCCGCCGCCGAGGCGGCCACCAGCGCGGCGAGCTGCGACCAGCCGAGCCCGACGATGAGGACGGGCAGGGGAGCAAGGTAGAAGAGCGGCACAGCCAGGGCGCTGCCGGTCGCCACCGTCGCGACCAGGAGGGCGGACGCCGCACCGGCGCCGAGGGCTATGAGCCAGGTCATCATCATCGACGAGCTGTCCCGCTCCGAGCGGTTAGGGATGGATCGGGTCCACCCCAGCAGAGGCCGGCGGGACCATTCCCGCGGGCCTGTCGGCCGTCACGTCAAGGCAGAGGCGTCCCCGGCACGGGCCGGGGACGAAGGCGTCACGCGATCAGCGGATCACGAAGGGCAGCAGGCCGAGGAAGCGCGCGCGCTTGATCGCCTGAGCCAGCTCGCGCTGCTTCTTGGCCGAGACGGCCGTGATGCGCGAGGGAACGATCTTGCCGCGCTCGGAAATGTAGCGCTGCAGCAGCCGCACGTCCTTGTAGTCGATCTTCGGCGCATTGGCGCCGGAGAACGGGCAGGTCTTGCGACGGCGGAAGAAGGGGCGACGCGCGCCCGAGGAAGCGGCCGAGCCGCCGGTGCCACCGAAAGCCATCACTCAGTCTCCACGTTGGCAGAGGTCTCTTCACGGTCGCGGCGCGGGCCACGATCCCCGCGATCGCCACGATCCCCACGGTCGCCGCGATCACCACGGTCGCCGCCGAAGCCGCGCCCGCCGCCGAAGCCGCGATCGCCACGGTCGTCGCGGTCACGCTTCTGCAGCATGACGGACGGGCCGTCCTCGAGCGACTCGACGCGGATGGTGAGGAAGCGCAGCACGTCCTCGTCGATCCGCATCTGGCGCTCCATCTCGGCGACGGCGGCGGCCGGCGCGTCGATGTTGAGCAGCGAGAAGTGAGCCTTGCGGTTCTTGCGAATGCGGTAGGTAAGCGTCTTCACGCCCCAGTATTCGTTCTTCTGGACCGAACCGCCATTCGCCTCGATGACACCCTTGAACCGGGTGGTGAGTTCCTCGACCTGCTGCGCCGTCACGTCCTGGCGCGCGAGGAACACATGCTCGTAGAGAGCCATGTCTCGTGCCTTTCCTAAGATTGTCCGCACTATTGCGGCCGTCGTCCCGACGCCGAGCCCTTCGAGCCCCGGAAAGGCTCGAAACTTCTCGAAGGCGGGGACACGGGACGTCGGAAGCACCTGCTTCCTGCCGCGCACAAGGCACGACCGTCCGTTCAGCCCCCGGCCGGGACCAACAGTGCGCGCGCTTATACGCGCAATCGCTGCAAAATCAAGCCGTGAGTGTCGTCGTCGCGTCGCACGGGGCGATGCAGACGCGGTTGCGCCCGGCCCGCTTGGCTTCATAAAGCGCGGCGTCCGCGCGGTCGAGCAGGCTCGGCACGTCGTCGTCGGAGCGCAGCACCGTCACGCCGACGCTGATGGTGATGGCGATCGCGTGCCCGTTGGATTCGACCACCGAGGTCTCCACCGCCATCCGCAGCCGCTCGGCGAGGGCGTGCGCCTCCTCCATCGTCGTGCGCGGCGCCAGCACGGCGAATTCCTCGCCGCCGACGCGGAACGCGGTGTCGGAGGCGCGCTTGCGGGTGAGCAGCACCTCGCCGATACGCTCCAGCACCTCGTCGCCGCGCAGGTGACCGTAGGAATCGTTCACCCGCTTGAAGTGATCGATGTCGAGCGACATCAGGGCGAGCGGCTGGTGGCGCCGGCGCGAAATGCCGATCTGCTCCGCCAGCACCGTGTCGAACTGGCGCCGGTTGGGGAGCTGGGTGAGGGCGTCGGTCAGCGCCGCGGTCTCGAGCGCCGCCGAGCGGAGGATGTCGTGCGCCATGTCGTGCGACAGCCGCGCCATGGCGTAGATGAAGGCCGCGCCCAGCAGATGGACGGCGGCGTCGAGCGCCTCGACCTCGGTCACGGTCTGCGCGTTGAACTGGGCCATGAGCGCGTAGAGCGCGACCACGACGGCGCAGACGAGCACGCCCATGAGCAGCGTCCAGGCCTGTTTCAGCCAGCTGTGCCGGGCCAGCCGCGTCAGCGCGTAGAGATGGCGTATGGCGGCGATCGCGAGCATCGCAGCGAGCAGGCCGGCAAGGAGAACGAGACTGCGCATGCCTTAAGGGAACCTGCTGGCAATCGGGTGGAGAACCCTGACGGCAGGGCACCGCCTCGCCCGCTGCTGCTTGACATGGGGCGCCCGGCGGTGTTCCTGCGGCCGCCAATTCTTAACGAATGGATTTCGTTACGTCATGAGCAATGCTTTCGTTTTCCCGGGGCAGGGGAGTCAGGTTGTCGGCATGGGCCAGGCGCTCGCCGATGCCTTCCCCGTCGCGCGCGCGGTTTTCACCGAAGTCGACGACGCCCTTGGAGAGAAGCTGTCCGCCATCATGTGGGACGGCCCGATCGAGACGCTGACGCTGACCGCGAACACGCAGCCGGCGCTGATGGCCGCGTCGCTCGCCGCGATCCGCGTGCTGGAGAGCGAGGCGGGCCTCGATCTCGCCCGCGACGCGGCGTTCGTCGCCGGCCATTCGCTCGGCGAATATTCGGCCCTCGCGGCCGCCGGCAGCCTGTCGATCGCCGACACCGCCCGCCTGCTGCGCCTGCGCGGCACGGCGATGCAGACGGCGACCCCAGTGGGGGCGGGCGCGATGGCGGCCATCCTCGGCCTCGACTTCGACCAGGTCCGCGCGGTCGCCGCCGAGGCGGCCGAGGGCCAGGTCTGCGACATCGCCAACGACAACGCACCGGGCCAGGTGGTGGTGTCGGGCGATGCGGCAGCCGTGGAGCGTGCCTGCGTGATCGCCAAGCGCGAAGGCGCGGCGCGGGCGATTCCGCTCACCGTTTCCGCCCCGTTCCATTCGAGCCTGATCGGCGCCGCCGCCGAGGCGATGCGCGAGGCACTGGCGGGCGTCGAGATGCGCGCCCCGAAGGTGCCGCTGGTCGCCAACGTCACGGCGCGCCCGGTGAGCGACCCGGCCGAGATCAAGTCGCTGCTGGTGAAGCAGGTTACCGGCACGGTGCGCTGGCGCGAATCCGTGGCCTTCATGGCCGAGGCGGGCGTGACCCGGCTGGTCGAGGTCGGCACCGGCAAGGTGCTCTCGGGCCTGACCAAGCGCATCGCCCGCCAGGTGGCCCCGGTCAATGTCGGCGGGCCGGCCGATGTCGCGTCCTTCGCGGTCGTCGAGGCCGTGGGTTGAGAGAATTCAGGAGAGAGCCGTGTTCGATCTGACAGGCAAGACCGCCCTCGTCACCGGAGCCACCGGCGGCATCGGCAAGGCGATCGCGGTGGCGCTGCACGCACAGGGCGCCACGGTCGCCATCTCCGGCACCCGCCGCGAGGTGCTGGAGACGCTGGCGGGCGAGCTGGGCGAGCGGGTGCACGTGCTGCCCTGCAATCTCGCCGACAGCGGGCAGGTCGAGCAGCTCGTGCCCCAGGTTGAGGAGGCCATGGGCGAGCTCGACATTCTGGTCAATAATGCCGGCATCACCCGCGACGCGCTGTTCGTGCGCATCAGCGACGAGGCGTGGGACGAGGTGATCGCCGTCAACCTGACGGCCGGGTTCCGGCTGATGCGGGCGGCGGCGCGCAACATGATGCGCCGGCGCGCCGGCCGCATCATCGGCATCACGTCGGTGGTGGGGGTGATGGGCAATGCCGGGCAGGGCAACTATGCCGCCGCCAAGGCCGGCATGATCGGCATGTCGAAGTCGCTTGCCCGCGAGGTCGCGCCGCGCGGCGTGACCGTGAACTGCATCGCGCCGGGCTTCATCGCGACGCCGATGACCGACGTGCTGAACGACAAGCAGCGCGAGGCGATTCTCACTTCCGTGCCGGCTGCCCGGCTCGGCAGCCCCGAGGACATCGCCTCCGCCGCCGTGTATCTCGCGTCAAACGAAGCCGCCTACGTCACGGGGCAGACACTGCACGTGAATGGCGGTATGGCGATGATCTGATAAAAAGCCATGGAATCCGGTGTTTCCGGGCGCTCGCGAGGGGCGCTGGTTTTGCCGGATGAAGTGTGCTAACGACCGCCACGGCTCACAGGGGCGGGCGCCGCGGAACCACCGCGGAAGGCCCGGGCGCTTCCTGTAATCGGGGCAGAAAACAGGCCGCCAGACCGCGCCTAGGCGCGGGGGCCCATATGGTACAACGTAGCAACCTCCGGATACGGACGAGGGTGAACCGATGAGCGATATTGCCGAGCGCGTGAAGAAGATTGTGGCCGAACACCTCGGCGTCGAGCCGGAGAAGGTCACGGAGAACGCCAGCTTCATCGACGATCTCGGCGCGGACAGCCTCGACACCGTCGAGCTGGTCATGGCCTTCGAAGAGGCCTTCAACTGCGAGATTCCCGACGACGCCGCCGAGACCATTCTCACGGTCGGCGACGCGATCAAGTTCCTCGAAAAGAACGCCGCCTGAGGGCGCGTCGGTGCGCCGCGACAACTCGTTTGCCGCGGCGCCTTTCGATATGTGCTTTCCCGGAGACATCGTATGAGGCGTGTGGTCGTTACCGGCCTCGGCATGGTGACGCCGCTCGGTTGCGGCGTCGACGTCACCTGGCAGCGGCTTCTCGCCGGCCAGAGCGGCGCACGGCGTGTCGAGAACTTTGACGTTTCCGATCTGCCGGCCAAGATCGCCTGCCAGATCCCGCGCGGTGACGGCACCGACGGCACCTTCGATCCCGACCAGTGGATGGAGCCGAAGGAGCAGCGCAAGGTCGACGAATTCATCATCTACGCCATGGCCGCCTCGCGGCAGGCGCTGGACGATGCCGACTGGCATCCGGCCTCCTATGAGGACCAGTGCGCCACCGGTGTTCTCATCGGCTCGGGCATCGGCGGCCTGCAAGGCATCGCCGAGACCGCGCTGCTGCTGAGGGATCGTGGCCCGCGGCGCGTCTCCCCGTTCTTCATTCCCGGCCGGCTGATCAACCTCGCCGGCGGCTATGTCTCGATCGAGCATGGCCTGAAGGGACCGAATCACGCCGTCGTCACCGCCTGCTCGACCGGGGCTCACGCCATCGGCGACGCGGCACGCCTGATCGCCTTCGGCGATGCGGATGTGATGGTTGCCGGCGGCACCGAATCGCCGATCAACCGGGTGGCGCTGGCCGGCTTCGCCGCCTGTCGCGCGCTGTCGACAGGCTTCAACGACACGCCCGAGAAGGCCTCGCGCCCCTATGACAGGGACCGCGACGGCTTCGTCATGGGCGAGGGCGCCGGCATCGTCGTGGTCGAGGCGCTCGACCATGCGCTGGCGCGCGGCGCCAAGATCTATGGCGAGATCATCGGCTACGGCATGTCGGGCGACGCCTACCACATCACCGCGCCGTCCGAGGACGGCGACGGGGCGTTCCGCAGCATGACCGCGGCGCTGAAGCGGGCGGGCATCTCGGCTTCCGAGGTCGACTACATCAACGCCCACGGCACCTCGACCATGGCCGACGAGATCGAGCTCGGCGCCGTCCAGCGCCTGCTCGGCAATGCCGTCGGCCACGCCTCGATGTCCTCGACCAAGTCGGCGATCGGCCATCTGCTCGGCGCGGCCGGCTCGGTGGAGGCGATCTTCTCGCTGCTCGCGATTCGCGACCAGGTGGCGCCGCCGACCATCAATCTCGACAATCCTTCGGTCGAGACCCCGCTCGATCTGGTGCCGCACGCACCGCGCGAGCGGAAGATCGACTACGCGCTGTCGAATTCGTTCGGCTTCGGCGGCACCAACGCGTCGCTGGTCTTCAAGCGCTACATGCACTGACAGCGGACGGAGGGCCGGGGCCGACCCGGCTCCGCCCGCCCTCCGGTTCCCGCTTTCGCCATATTTGACGCTAGGCTGCCACAGCGTTTGAGCGGCCCGCAAAGCCAGGCGAGGAAACCGATGAACGAGCAGACGCCCCCGGAGCCGACGCCCGCTCCTCCCCCGCCCCCTTCCGGCGCGACGCCCCCTCCCGCGTCGAGGCCCCCGGCGGCGAAACCCACGCGTGCGCGCAAGACCAAGACGCCGAGCAAGGCCTCCAAGCGGGCAGGGCATCCGCTCGTCGTCGCCGGCAGCATGATCTTCACCCTGCTCATGGTGGCGATCATCATCGGCGGCAGCGCATTGTGGATCGGCAAGGCCCGCTACGACGCACCCGGCCCGCTCGCCGAGGACAAGGCGGTGGTCGTGCCGGGCGAGTACGGCCTGATGGACATCGCCGAGCTGCTCGTGAAGCAGGGCGTCATCGCCGACAAATGGGTGTTCGTCGGCGCGGCGCTCGGCACCCGCTCCTCGAGCCGACTGAAGGCGGGCGAGTACGAGTTCGCCAAGGGCGCGACCACGCGGCAGGTCCTCAACGACATCGTCTCGGGCAAGGTGGTCGAATACAAGGTCACCGTGCCCGAGGGGCTGACCAGCGAGCAGATCGTCGAGCGCATCATGGAGGTGCCCGAACTGTCGGGCACGGTGCGCCAGATCCCGCGCGAGGGCAGCCTGCTGCCCGAGACCTACAAGATCACGCGCGGCATGACGCGCGAGGACTTCCTGCGCCGCATGGCGCGCGCCCAGCAGGCCGCGCTCAAGGAGATCTGGGCCAAGCGCGATCCGGAAGTGCCGCTGCGCTCGCCGGACGAACTGGTGATCCTCGCCTCGATCGTCGAGAAGGAGACCGGCGTCGCCAATGAGCGTCCCATGGTCGCCGCCGTGTTCGTGAACCGCCTCAACAAGAAGATGCGGCTGCAGTCCGACCCGACCATCATCTACGGGCTGGTGCGCGGCAAGGGGCGGCTCGACCGGCCGCTGACCAAGGACGACATCACCACGCCCACGCCGTTCAACACCTACACCATCGGCGGCCTGCCGCCGGGCCCGATCGGCAATCCGGGCCGGGCCTCGATGGAGGCGGTGGCCAACCCGGCGAAGACGAATCATCTCTATTTCGTCGCCGACGGGTCGGGCGGGCATGTGTTCTCCGAGACGCTCAAGGAGCACAACCGCAACGTCGCCAAGTGGCGCGAGATCGAGCGCGACAAGAAGGTCGACCCTTCCAGCGCACCCGCCGGCGCCTCCGGCCACACGGGCGCGACGCCGGATATCGATTGATCGCCCGCCCGGCTTGAGGGCGGGCGGCCCCGCCGGTATGTTCCGCGCGCCGACAGCCGGTCGGCGGTGAACGGCGCAGGGGCGGGGTAGAGTATGGCTTTGGCCAGCATGACGGGTTTCGCGCGCACGCAGGGCACCGCCGGTGCGTGGGGCTGGGCCTGGGAGCTGAAATCCGTCAACGGCAAGGGGCTCGACGTCCGGCTGCGCCTGCCCGGCGGCTGGGAGGCGCTCGAGCCCGTGCTGAAGCCGATCGCCGCGCGCGCCCTCAGCCGCGGCAACGTCTCGGCTAACCTCTCCATGACCCGCGCCGAAGCCGCCGTGAGCGTACGCGTGAACGAGGATGTGCTGCGCACCATCGCCACCTCGCTGCGCCGTGTCGCCGCCGATCTCGACGCCCCGCCGATCCGGGTCGAGGGGCTGCTGGGCATCAAGGGGGTGATGGAGGTCGCCGAGGCCGAGGAGAGCCCGCAGGAGCGGCGCGTTGCGGAGGCGGCGGTGATCGCCGGCTTCGAGCAGGCGCTGGGCGAGCTCGCCGCCATGCGTGCGCAGGAAGGCGCCGCGCTCGGTCTCGTGCTCAATGAGCGCCTCGACGGCATCGCCGCCCTGACCGCGCAGGCCGAGGCCAATCCGGCCCGCCAGCCCGAGGCGATCCGCGCCCGGCTCGCCGAGCAGATCCGCGCGCTGATGGACACGGGGGCGAATTTCGACCCCGACCGCCTCCATCAGGAGGCGCTGATGCTCGCCACCAAGGTCGACGTGCGCGAGGAGCTCGACCGGCTGGTCGCCCATGTCGCCGCGGCCCGCGCGATGCTGGCCGAAGGCGGGGCGGTGGGGCGCAAGCTCGACTTCCTGGCGCAGGAATTCAACCGCGAGACCAACACGCTGTGCTCCAAGGCCAACGACGTCTCGTTGACGGCGATCGGCCTGGAGCTGAAGGGGCTGGTCGAGCAGTTCCGCGAGCAAGTGCAGAACATCGAGTGAGGATATGAACGCGACCACCGCCGAGATCGCCATCGCCCGGCGCGGGCTGATGCTGGTTCTGTCTTCGCCTTCGGGGGCGGGCAAATCGACGCTCGCCCAGCTTCTGCTTAAGGAGCATCCCGAGATCCACCTCTCGGTCTCGGTGACGACGCGCGAGCGCCGGCCGAGCGAGGTGGACGGCATCCACTACCGCTTCCTGACCCGCGAGCGCTTCGAGCGCATGCGCGATTCGGGCGACCTGCTGGAATGGGCCGAGGTGCACGGCAATTTCTACGGCACGCCGCGCGAGCCGGTGGAGGAGGCGCTGCAGGCCGGCAAGGACGTGCTGTTCGACATCGACTATCAGGGTACGCTTCAGCTCTACGAGAAGATGCGCAGCGACATCGTCGGCGTGTTCATCCTGCCGCCCTCCGCCTTCGAGCTGAAGACGCGGCTCGAGCGGCGCGCCGAGGACGCCTCGGGCGTGATCGAGAAGCGGCTCAAGAACGCCCGTACCGAGATCGCGCACTGGCAGGAATACGACTACGTGCTGGTGAACCAGGACCTCGACGTCACCTTCCACGCGCTGATGAATATCCTGGCCGCCGAGCGCCTGCGGCGCGAGCGCCAGCTCGGCCTCACGCCGATCATCGAGCGGCTGGATCAGGAATTGGTGGCGCTGACCGCCTGAGCGGCTTCCGCGCGCATCGCCACCCACATGTTGGCGAGGGCGACGAAGCCCTCGACCGGCACCTGCTCGGCGCGCTCCGTTGGCGCGATGCCGGCCCGCTCCAGCAGGCCCGCCGTGTCGACGCCGAGGCTCTTCAGGCTCTGGCGCAGCATCTTGCGGCGCTGGCCGAACGCGGCCTCCGTGACCCGTTCCAGCGCCGGGCGCGGGCAGGGCAGGGGCGACGGGCGCGGCACCAGGTGCACCACCGAGGAGGTGACCTTGGGCGGCGGCACGAAGGCCGAGGCCGGCACGTCGAAGGCGATGCGCGCCTCTCCCCGCCAGCCGGCCAGCACGGCGAGGCGCCCGTAATGGGCGGTGCCGGGCGCGGCGACGATGCGCTCGGCCACCTCGCGCTGGAACATCAGCGTCAGGCTCTCGTACCAGGGCGGCCAGGGCTCGGCCGACAGCCAGCCGACGAGAAGCGGCGTGGCGATGTTGTAGGGCAGGTTGGCGATGATGCAGGCCCGCTCTCCCGGCACCACGAGGCTAGTGTGGTCGATCGCCAGCGCGTCGCCTTCCACCACTTCCAACCGGCCGGGATAGCGCGCGGCCACCTCGCCGAGCGCGGCGATGCAGCGCGCGTCGCGCTCGACGGCGACGACCTTGCGCGCCCCCAGCGCGAGAATGGCGCGGGTGAGCCCGCCCGGGCCGGGGCCGACCTCGATCACCGTCATCTCCTCCAGCCGCCCGGCGGTGCGGGCGATGCGGGAGGTGAGGTTGAGGTCGAGAAGAAAGTTCTGGCCCAGCGATTTCAGGGCCGAGAGGCCATGGTCCCGGATGACCTCGCGCAGCGGCGGCAGGTCGTCTATGGCGCTCATGCCGGCCGGCCATCGGCGAGCAACGGCGCGTCCTCGCCCACCGGGGCGGCTTCGCTCAGCTCGCGATCGCGGTCGGCGAGCCGGCGCGCGAGGCGCAGCGCCTCGACGAGGCTCGCCGGGTTGGCGCGGCCGGTGCCGGCGATATCGAAGGCGGTGCCGTGGTCGGGCGAGGTGCGCACGAAGGGAAGCCCCAGCGTCACGTTCACCGCACGGTCGAAGGCGAGCATCTTCACCGGCGCCAGCACCTGGTCGTGATAGGCGCCGACGACGACGTCATAGCCCTTGCGCGCGGCCGGGTGGAACAGCGTGTCGGCCGGGAACGGGCCGCGGGCGTCGATGCCCTCGCGGCGCAGCTCCTCGACCGCAGGGCGCGTGATCTCCTCGTCCTCGCGCCCGATCGTGCCCTGCTCGCCGGCATGCGGGTTGAGGCCGCAGAAGGCGATGCGCGGGCGGGCGATGCCGAAGCGGTGCTCGAGGTCGCGGGCGGCGATGCGCCCGGTCTCCACCAGCAGTTCGCGGGTGAGGGTGCGCGCGATATCGGCCACCGGCACGTGGATGGTGGCGGGGATCACGGCGAGCTCTGGCGACCAGATCATCATCACCGGGCGCGGCGGCGGATCGCCGGCGAGATGGGCGAGATATTCGGTGTGGCCGGGAAAGCGGAAGCCGGTGTCGTAGAGCACCGCCTTGGAGATCGGGTTGGTGACGATCGCGCTCGCCCGGCCGCTCTTCACGAACTGCACGGCGGCGTCTATGGCGGCCTTCGCGGCCGGCCCGCTGCTGGTGTCGGGCACGCCCGGCGTGGCGGTGGCCGCCGGCCCGGCCGGCACCACGGGAAGCACGTCCGCGAACAGCTCCGCAGCGTCCTCGGGGGCGCATTCACGCACCAGGGCGGGCACGCCGAGCCGCGCGGCGCGCGCGCGCAGGCACGCCGGGTCGCCGGTGATGAAGAAGGGCGGCAGTCGCAGCTCGGCACGGCTCTCCCAGGCGAGGAGCGCTATGTCGGGGCCGATTCCCGCAGGCTCGCCCAGCGAGAGGGCGAGGGCAGGCGTGGACGAGCGTGGCATGGGCGGTCAGCGATACTGGATCATGGCCTGCTTGCGGGCTTCTTCCAGCAGGCTCTTCGACAGGGAATCGAGCTGCTTGGCCTGCAGCTCGTTGCGCACTTCCTTCTTGCGCACGCTCTCGCCGACGATCTCGCGGCGGCCGCACACGGCGATGAGCTCGACCCCGGCCTGGGTGACCTCCGGCGCCGTGGTGTGGCCGACCGGCACGTCGCTCATGACCTTGCGCGCCTGCTCGGACATGTCGGCGGAGGTGCGGATGACCGGCTCGCGCACCACGGTCTCGCGCATGGCGCGCGCGGCGGCGACGCCGCTCTCGCAGTCGGTGAAGTTCTTGCGCAGCGCATTGGCCTCGCCGATGCGCCTGGAACGTTCCGAGGCGGGCGCGGTGCGCGACACCACGAGCACGATCTGGCGCACCGTGTATTCGGTGGTGCGCTGGGCCTTGGTCAGGTCCTCGCCCTTGTCCTCCATGGCCGCGAAGATGTCGGAATCGCGGATGGTGGCGACGGAGGAGAAGCGCCCGCGCACATAGGAATTCCAGACGTAGTCCGCCTGCATCTTGGTCTTGAGCGAGGCGGCGCTGAGGCCCTGCTGCGCGAGGCCGGCGGCGAGCTGGTCGGGCGTGCGCCCGTTGCGGCTGGCCATGGAGGCGAACATCTTGTCGACCTCCTCCTTGTCCGCGCTCACGCCATAGCGCTTGGCGGTGAAGATCTTGAGCTGCTGGTCTATCAGCTCGTCCAGCGCCTGCTTGCTGTTGATGTTGCGGCGCTCGGTCAGGCGCACCAGCTTGATCCATTGGCTGACGTCGAAGCTGGTGATGGGCTGGCCCTGCACCATCACCAGGATCTGCTGCGCTTGGGCGGGCGAGGGCAGGGCGGCTGTCCCGGCGACGGCGAGGAGGCCGGCGAGCAGGGCCGGGGCGCAGAGCGCGGCGCGGAACCAGCCGCTCACGCGCCGTCCGCCCCCTATGCGAGCCAATTTCTCCATTTCGCGCCTCATTTTCCTCCCGCTGCCCGGCGGTTATCCGATCCGGGCTGTTCTGATCAGCGGTTGTGGCGTCAATACGACGCCGGCGCAGAAAGCGCGCCGGGTCCTGCCGATCAGTTCGAACTCGACGAGTCGCCGACGTTGCTGGAGAACCCGGCAGCGCCCAGCGTCCGCAGGCTCACGGTCAGCAGCACCGTGTCGACCCGCTCGCGGTTCCCGCTCTCCGTGTAGTCCGACTTGTAGCTCAGCGTCAGGCCGAAGCACTCGTCGGCGTAGGAGATGCCGAACAGCGTGTAGTCGATCTCGTCCTGGCGCAGATTGTAGCGCGCCGCGCCCATCACGCTCCAGTTCTGATTGATCTTGTACTGGCCGGTGCCCAGCAGGCCCTCGCGCTGCTCGTAATAGCCGAGTTCGGGCTGCGCGGCGTAGAGGCCGTAGGTCGCCGAGAGCATGAGCTTGTTCACGACCGCCCGGCCTTCCAGCTCGTAGCGCTGCACCGACCAGTCGTCCTCGGAGAAGCGGAAGCGGTTGACCAGCGACAGGTCGTTGGTCGGCGCGTAGTAGACGCGCGCCACATAGTCCGACACGTCCTGGTCGAGGCCGGACTCGGCGCCGGTGTTCGCCATGTCCTCGTATTCGTAGGAGTTCTTGCCGAACAGCTGGTAGGACTGGCCGAACAGGGCGTTGACCTGGCCCGCGCCGTTGATGTTGGCGATGTATTGCAGGCCGACGTTGGCGCGGCCGCCGCCTTCCACCCGGTCATAGCCCGAGTACTTGTTGATCTCGAACAGGTTGGTGTCGTCGAAGATCAGGCTCTGGGCGTCTTCGTTCGGGAACTTGCCGATGTCGGACTCGTCCGGGCGCGCGATGATCTGCGCGATCGGCTCCAGCGTCTGGGTGCCCCAGCTCTCGACCGACATGAACGGATAGCGATATTCGAGGCCGACCGCCGGCATGGCGCGCACGAGCGATTCATCCCCGCTCGACAGCCAGGGCTCGTCGGCGGCCTCGGCCTCGACCGCGGCGACGTCGACCCGCACGTTCAGGAACGGCGTCCACACCTGCCCGGCATCGTCGATGAAGGTCCGGCGCCAGTCCGCCTGGCCCGACAGGCGGGTATAGGTGCCGGCCATGCCGCGCATCAGGCAGTCCGACCGCTGGGCGGCGGGATCGGCACCGACCTTGGTGAGGTCGCACTCGTTGGCCGGACCCTCATAGCTCACCGCCGAAGCGTAGGCCGCGGAGGTGGCGCGCAGGTCCACCTCGTCGCGGGTGAGGCTGGTCAGGTTGAAGTCGTAGCTGAACTCGCCGCCGAACACCGACTTGTCGAGCGTCTTCGAGTAGTCGATCACCGGTGCGATCACCGGGAGCTGGTCCTGGTTGTCGTAGGCGGTCAGGCCGGTGAAGTACTGCGTGCGCGCATCGAAGTAGCTGCGGTCGCCCTGGCCGATCAGGTAGAGCTGGGAGACCACCTCGCGCGTCGAATCGTCGATGAGGTTGTAGTCCTCCATGAAGGTTTCATCGGAGGTTAGCCAGCCGTCCCAGCCCCAGTACCATTGCTCGTTGATGTTGAACCGGCCGTGCGTCTCCAGCATGCCGCGCTGGTCGCGGTAGCCGGGCTGGTCGAGGAATTCGTCCTTGTCCTGCTGCTCGATGCCGGCGGCGCGGATCGAGTAGACGCCGGTATCCAGCCGGTGCCGGAACTCGCCGTCCAGCAGCACGCCCTGCTTGGAGACGAACAGCGGCGAGAAGGTCACGTCCATGTTCGGCGCGATGTTCCAGAAATAGGGAATCGTCGCGCCGTAGCCGATCTCGCTGGTGTTGATGAATTTCGGCATCAGGAAGCCCGACTTGCGCTTCACCGTCGGGTCGGGAGCGGACAGGTAGGGGACCCATGCGATCGGGACGCCGAAGAACTCCAGCCGGGCGTCCTCGAAATAGATCATCTGCTCCTTTTCCTTGTGGATGATCCGCGCCGCCTTCACCTGCCACAGGGGGGGCTTTTCCGGATGTTCCTTACAAGGTTCGCAGGGCGTGTAGGCGCCGCTGGTGAGCACGGTCGTGTCGCCGCCGGAGCGGTCGGCCCGCGCGGCTGTGAAATGCATGTTGTCGGGCGTGTCGATGCGCAGCGAGTTCACGAAGCCGTCGGTGAACTGCTGGGAGAGGTCGAGGTTCTCGGCGGAGATGATCTGGCCGGTGGAATCCTTCAGCCGGACGCCGCCTTCGGCACGCAGGCGGTTGTTGGCGCGGTCATAGACCACGCGCTTCGCCTCCAGCACGTTCCCGTCATAGTAGATCTGGACGTTGCCGTTCGCGATCACCTCGTTGCGGGTGTAGTCGTAGACGAGCTCATCCGCGGTCACGAGCATCTTGGCGTTGGGGTCCGACTGGCGCTTGCTCAGCATGTCGCGCGCCATTGCCGCCCCGCCCGGCTCCTGCGCGAGCGCCTGATGCGCCGGGACAAGCGTACCCAACGTGCTGGTAACTACCGTAAAGAACAGCCAACAGGCCGAGGCGTGCAGGCGGTCCTTGAACCGCTTCTTCACCACCCCGGACTGGCCGGCGTCGACGTTGCCGACCTTCATCCGTCCTCCCGGTGAAGCAGGATGAGAATACCCATCAATGCTCCAACGACCGCTGGAAACCACGCTGCAATCACGGGATGCACAATCCCGACCTCACCGAGATCCTCGGCAAGCTTGGTCGAAACATAAAGCAGAAAGCCGGCGGCCACGCCACCGAGAATCGTCTGCCCGATGCCCCCAAATCGAAAGACGCGGAGGCTGAGCGAGGCAGCGATAAGCACCATCGCCAGCAACAGCATGGGACGGGCGAGAAGGCTCTGATATTGCAGCCGATAACGTTCCGCGCCGAAGCCGACCCGCGTGGCGGCATCGACCGCAGCGGGCAGGTCCCAGAAGGACACGGTTTCGCTCTGCAGCGATTCCTGGACCTGATTCGGGGTGAGATTCGTCGCGACCATGTAGGTATCGTAATTCTGCAAACCTATTCCAGGCGTTAAGACGCGCGCGTCATGGAGTCGCCATGCACTGTCTTCGAGCGTCGCGTTGCGCGCCTCGATGCGCTCTTCCAGCTTCCCGTCGCGCCCGAACAGGAACACGTTCACCCCGGAAAGCTGCCGCCCGCCGTCCGTCTTGGCGGCGGCCTGGATGATGGCCTGCCCGTCGACGCTCTGCTGGCGGATCCAGAAACCGGCGCTGGTCGAGGAGAAAAGGCCGGTCTGGCGGTTGAAGATCTCCGCCTCGATCCGGTTCGCGCGTTCCTTGAACTCGGCCGAAACGGGATTGTAGACCGTCGTCGAGACCACCCCGAGCAGCATGGCGATGATGCAGGCGGGGGTGATGAACTGCCACGCCGAGACCCCGGCCGCGCGCGCCACCACCAGTTCCAGCCGGCGCGACAGGGTGAGGAAGGTGCCGATGGCGCCGAACAGCACCGCGAACGGCAGGAGCTGCTCGGTGAAGAAGGGCGCGCGGTAGATGATCAGCAGCAGCAGGGTGAGGCTGTCGACGTCGCGCTCGCCCACGCGCCGCGACATCTCGAGGAAGTCGATCAGCATGATCAGCACGGCGCAGCCGACGAAGATGCCGAGCACCGAGCCGAGGAAGCGGCGGCCGAAATAGAGCCCGAGCGTGCGTCCGATCACGGGCGGTCCCCGCAGACGATTGCTGCAACCATGGCGCGCCTCAATCGACCGTCGCGCGCACGACGCGCTGCGCCATCTGGTCGATATGGCGCCGCATCGCTTCCGGCATGCGCGGCTTGAACCGGCCGCTCAGCGAGAGCGCCGAGCCGATGAGGAAGACGATCGGGACCACATAAACGATCGGCACCAGGTCGGGGTCGTGGCGCACCTGATTGATGAGGCCGAAGCTCACCACTTGCAGCACGATCACGTAGGGCGCCGTCGCCGCGAGCGCGAGCCCGCGCCCTTCGCGCGTCGTGCGCGGCTCGGCGAGCGCGGCCACCGCGATGCCGAAGAAGGCGAGCACGTAGAGCGGCAGCGACAGGCGGCGATGGATCTCCTCGGTGTAGCGGCCGGGGTCCTGCTGGTAGCCGGGATCGTTCGGGTCGGGGTGGAGCAACTCGCTGAACGAGCGTTCGGGCGCGCGATAGACCGCGTTGTCGCCCGCCGAGGTGAAGGGCGACAGGTCGAAGGCGTAGCGCTGGAACTCGACCACGTTGCTGTCCGACTTGCCCGGCGTGCGCCGGTGGATGGCGCCGTCCTCGAGGATGAGGAACGTGCCCTCCTGGGTGTCCACCACCTGGCCGCGGTCGGCGAGATAGGTGTTCACCTCGTTGGGGTTGCGCGCGTCATTGATGAAGATGCCGCCGAGGACGCCGCTGGAATTGCGCTCGCGCACATTGAACACGATGCCGTCGGCGAGCGTGGTGAATCGTCCGGGCTGGGCGATGAAGGCGACCACGTCCGCGCGCACGCGCGAGATTTCATAGCGGAACTGGCGCATCGCCGCCGGCACCAGCTCCATCGACAGGGCGGTGCAGCCCGCCGCCACCAGCAGGGCGAGGATGATCAGCGGCCGCAGGAAGCGCCAGGTCGAGATGCCCGCCGCGCTGGCGACCACGATTTCCGAATCGCTGTTCATACGGAACAGGGTATGGGACACGGCGATGAACAGCGCCGCTGGCGCGAGGCCGAGGATCAGCGCGGGCAGGGCGAGGCTGGTGATGACGATGAAGGCCACGATGGTCTGGCCCTGCGTCGTCATAATGTCGAGCTGGCGCAGGGCCTGCGTCACCCAGATCATGCCGGTGAGGACCGCGAGCGTGCCCACGAAGGCGAACGCTGCCGAGCGGAAGACATAGCGGTCAAGTCGGGTCATCAAGCGGCGTTCCCTGTCGTGCCTTCCGAAACGTCCGCCGCCCCGAGCGTCGGCAAGGTGGAATGCGATCAATAAGCGGGCACGGCGCGCGGTGCAATTCACTCGTGCCGGCGAGTGGATAAGGACCGCGAATCTGGCCGTATCGGGGCCCTCGTCGTGGCAGCGTCATTCGGCTAAACATGACCCACAATCCGGATGCGAAAGTGGAAACGACGATGGGCGATACGGTAAAAATCAGTTTCGCGGGGCTTCCCACCACCCTCGATGGCCTTGTGGTGCTTCTCGCGGCCGAGGGTGGAAGCGAGGGAGGCCCGGCCTTTGCGCCCGCCGTCGAGGCGCTGATGGCGCCGGCCGGCGACCTCCTCGCCCGCGCGGCGCGCGCGGATCACTTTGAAGGGAAGTCGGGCAAGACGCTCGACCTGGTGGCGCCCGCCGGGCTCGACGCCAGCCGCGTCATCGTGGTCGGCGTCGGCAAGCCGTCCGCGCTCAAGCCGTTCGACTGGCTGAAGCTGGGCGGCTCCATCATGGGCAAGGTCCCCGCCGCGGCGAAGGAGGTCTCGGTGGTGCTGGCGCTGCCCGAAGGCGAGGTGACGCCCCAGTCCGCCGCCGAGCTCGCGCTCGGCATGCGCCTGCGCGCCTATTCCTTCGACCGCTACAAGACCCGGCCCAAGCCCGACGAGGCGACCGCGAAGCCGAAGGTGACTCTATATATAGAGAACGACAGCGCGGCGAAGCGCGCCTTCCGCAAGCGCGAGGGCATCGGCGACGGCGTGATGATCGCCCGCAGCCTCGTCAACGAGCCGGCCAACGTTCTCACCCCGACCGAATTCGCCAAGCGCACCGGCGACCTCTCCAGGCTCGGCGTCGATGTCGAGGTGCTCGGCGAGAAGGAGATGAAGAAGCTCGGCATGGGCGCGCTGCTCGGCGTCGGCCAGGGCTCGAAGCAGGACAGCCAGGTCGTCGTCATGCGCTGGAACGGCGGCAAGTCCGGCACCGCGCCGGTCGCCTTCATCGGCAAGGGCGTGGTGTTCGACACCGGCGGCATCTCGATCAAGCAGGCGGCCGGCATGGAGGACATGAAGGGCGACATGGCCGGCGCCGCCTGCGTGGTGGGGCTGATGCACGCGCTGGCGAGCCGCAAGGCGAAGGTGAACGCGATCGGCGCCATCGGCCTGGTCGAGAACATGCCGGACGGCAACGCCCAGCGCCCGGGCGACATCGTGACCTCGATGTCGGGCCAGACGATCGAGATCATCAACACCGATGCCGAGGGGCGGCTCGTGCTGGGCGACGTGCTCTGGTACGTGAAAGAGCGCTTCAAGCCGCAGTTCATGGTGGATCTCGCCACCCTGACCGGCGCCATTCTGGTGGCGCTGGGCACCGAGAATGCCGGCCTGTTCTGCAATGACGACGCGCTGGCGGGCCGCCTGCACCAGGCCGGGCTCGATACCGGCGAGAAGGTGTGGCGCATGCCGCTCGCGCCCGAATACGACAAGCTCATCGATTCCAAGTTCGCCGACATGAAGAACACCGGCGGCCGGTTCGGCGGCTCCATCACCGCCGCGCAGTTCCTGAAGCGCTTCGTCGGCGAGGTGCCATGGGCGCATCTGGACATCGCCGGCACCGGCCTGAACTCGCCCACGAGCGAGTTCAACCGGAGCTGGGGGTCGGGGTGGGGCGTGCGCCTGCTCGACCATCTTGTGGCGCAGCACTACGAATCGTGAGCGCCGGCGACGGCCGGCGGCCGCCTTTCCACGAATCGGAGGCAGCGACCGGCCGATGACCGAGGTGTTCTTCTATCACCTGACGAATCGCCCGCTCGAATCGGCGCTTCCCCAGCTTCTGGAGAAGTGCTTCGAGCGGGGCTGGCGCTGCACGGTGCAGGCGACCACGGATGAGCGCGTGGCGGCGCTCGACCAGCTCCTGTGGACCTATGACGACGCGTCCTTCCTGCCGCACGGCACCGATCGCCAGCCCGATGCCGCGCGCCAGCCGATTCTCCTGACCACGAATCCGGCCAATCCGAACGGCGCCACGGTGCGTTTCCTGGTCGAGCAGGCGGTCATCGACGATCCCGATACCTATGCGCGGGTGATTCACCTGTTCGACGGCGCGGATCCCGACGCTGTGGACCAGGCCCGCGAGAGCTGGCGCGCCGCGAAGGCCGCCGGGCATGACATAGCCTACTGGCAGCAGGGCCCGGACGGCCGCTGGCAGCGGCGCTGAGCCTGCGCCGCCCGTCCCGGCATCACGGCGTTAACCGTTGATTTACCACGTCTTTTCTAGTTTGATCGGCGAGGGTCGCGCGTAACGCCATACCCCTTGCCCAAATTGTGTCTGGACGGCAACACTCCGTCGCGGAATGGCCGCCAGAGCCCGTTTGGGGCCACTTTGGCTTTGCACCGTCCGGGCGTTTCCAACAATATCCTCCACGGATGCCGCGCCTCGCGGGGAGTCCTGACAATCGAAAACCCAACATTGGTCCAATTTGGGGGAGAATGAAGTTGAAGACGGTCATCAAGAACGCGCTGCTCGGCTCTGTTGCCGGGCTTGCTATGGTCGGGACTGCTGCGGCGGCCGATCTGCCTGTGAAGGCGAAGGCTGCGGAATACGTGAAGATCTGCTCCACCTACGGTGCGGGCTTCTATTACATTCCCGGCTCTGACACGTGCCTGAAGATCGGTGGCTTCGTGCAGACCGATTACTACTACCAGGATTTCTCGTACCTGCCGAAGGACGAGTACCAGGACTCCTACTTCCTGGCTCGTGGCGCTCTGCGCGTCGACGCCCGCACCCAGACCGAGTACGGCACGCTGCGTTCGTACTTCGAGTATCGCCTGACCTACGGCGGCGGCGGTTCGAACTTCTCGGAGTCGACCAACTCGAACCTCGACAAGGGTTACATCCAGTTCGCTGGGTTCACCTTCGGTAAGGTTCAGTCGTTCTTCGACTACTACGCCGACAACAACGTTTGGGGTGTCGACTCGATCGAAATCACCTCGGACGAGAACTCGATCGTCGCCGCTTACACCGCGGACTTCGGCAACGGCTTCACGGCCACGATCTCGATCGAGGACGACTCCTCGCGCGCTGACGGCGTCGACTACGACATCTACGGCGACACCGAGACCGACATCCCGGCCCTCATCGGCAACATCAACTACGAAGGCGAGTGGGGCGGCTTCCAGATTTCGGGCATGGTCCGTCAGCTGGACTCCGACTACTACGGCTGGAGCAGCGGCGACGACGTGGGTTGGGCCGTCCTGGGCGGCGTGAAGTTCAACCTGCCGACCTTCGGCGAAGGTGACACGCTGTACATCGAAGGCACCTACGCTGATGGCGCTTCCGAGTACACCGGCATCAACGGTTCGTACGCGCCGATCAGCGCGGTCTACGACCTGTACTACAACCCGGTGACCGACAGCTACGAGTCGTCGAAGAGCTGGACCATCGCTGGCGAGCTGACCCACTTCTTCTCGCCGAACGTCTACGGCGTCGTGTTCGGCAACTACGGTGAGGCGGACATCCCGACCAACACCACCACGTCGAGCTTCGACCTCTTCAACGTTGGCGCCAGCCTGAACTGGAGCCCCGTCAAGGGCCTGCTGTTCGTCGCCCAGTACACCTACGGCGAGGCGAACTACAACCAGCCGGTTTACGACTACAAGGGCAACCTGACCAGCAACTCGGACTTCAACCAGGTCCTGCTGTCGGTTCGCCGCACCTTCTGATCTGATCAGAACGGTCCTTCTGGAAACCCCGGCCTTGTGCCGGGGTTTCTTTTTGTCTGGACGCCGGTGAGCTCGGCCGTCGCGTCCGCCGGCAAAGGTGCGCGGAGCGAGCTAGGTCCAGGTGGCTGTTTTGCCGGCTCAGTTGATTGGGCGGCGATCCGCGCCGATCAACAGGACGAATGCGGGCGCACGTTCGGTTGGTCGCGTCAGCGTGTGAGTGTCGACCTATGAGTGTCGGCCTTGGATGTCGACCCACGGGGTGCCTTGCCATGGGTGCCGGCATGAACGTCCTCGGCGAGACCTGCCTCGGGGCACCCGTCCTTGTACGTGCCGCGAACGGCTTGACGCGAGGTCGAGGCTGGTCAGCAGGCGGAGCGAGGCATGTGCGTATCCACATGCTGCCGGCATTAGTTGCGAGACAGACCTGTCGCTGGCCGAACCAGACAATCTTCTGAAGTGAAATTCCGGCAGGCTGGCAAGCGCGTCGCTTTCGCCAGCCGCCCGCCATTATGTCCGGTCGTCAGCGGTTGTATCGGTCGTCTGCGGCTTGATCGACGCGTGTCTACCCGGCCGCGGCGTGGCGCGCGCGACGGCGCAAATGCTCATGGCAGCTTCGGTCATGCCCGCCGCTCGGATGCGCTGCGCGAATAAGGCCTTCCCGAATCTCCCGTTCCCACCGAATGGGAACGAATGACATTCACACCTCGCCAGTTTCGGCGCTCTCGAGTGCGGTCGCGAGTTCCAGCCACGCCTCCTCGGCCTCGGCGAGGGCGGTCGCGGCGTCGGCGCGTTCGCGCGCGATGCGCTGGGCGCGGGCGGGGTCGCGGCTGTAGAGAGTCTCGTCCGCCAGCAGGCCATCGAGCCCTGACACACTGCGTTCAAGCTTGGCGATAAGTGATTCGGTTTCCTTGATCTTCTTGCGCAGCGGCGCGGTCTCGGCCCGCTTTTCGGCGGCCTGCCGGCGCTCCTGCGCGCGCGAGCCGGCCGCCTCCTTGCGCTGCGAGGACGCGCCGCGGCCGACCACGAGACGCTGATACTCCTCGAGGTCGCCCTCGAACGCGCGCACCGTGCCGTCGGCCACCAGCCACAGCCGCTCGGCGCTGGCATCGAGCAGGGAGCGGTCGTGGCTGATCAGGATCACCGCGCCCGGATAGTCGTTCAGCGCCTCGATCAGCGCCTGCCGCGCGGCGATGTCGAGATGGTTGGTCGGCTCGTCGAGAATCAGCAGATGCGGCCCGTGAAAGGCGGCGAGGCCGAGCAGCAGGCGCGCCTTCTCCCCGCCCGACAGCGCCGCGATCGTGGTGTCCGCCGTTCCGCCGGAAAAGCCGAGCTCGGCGGCGCGCGAGCGCACCTTGGCCTCGGGCGCGTCGGGCATCAGCCGGCGCACGTGATCGTAGACGCTCTGCTCGGCCACCAGTTCGTCGAGCTGGTGCTGGGCGAGATAGGCGATCTCCAGCCCGGCCGCGCGCACCATCGAGCCGCCCTGCGACTCCAGCCGCCCGGCGATCAGCTTGGCGAAGGTGGACTTGCCGTTGCCGTTCGGTCCGAGCAGCGCGATCCGGTCGTCATGGTCGATGCGCAATGTCAGGTTGCGCAGCACCGGCTGGCCCGACTGGTAGCCGACGCTCACATTGTCGAGCGCGAGGATGGGCGGGGAGGGAATGCGCGCGGGATGGCGGATCGAGATTGCCGCCGCGGCCTCGCCGACGGCTTCGGCGATCGGTGCCATGCGCGCCAGCGCCTTCAACCGCGATTGCGCCTGGCGCGCCTTCGATGCCTTGGCACGGAATCGTTCGACGAACGATTCCATATGCTTGCGCCGCGCGTCCTGCTTGGTGCGCGCCTTCTGGTCGAGCACCAGCTTCTCCGCCCGCTGGCGCTCGAAGGAATCATAGCCGCCGCGCCAGAGGGTGAGCTTGGCGCTCTCCAGATGGAGGATGGAGGAGACCGAGGCGTTCAGAAGCTCGCGGTCATGGCTGACGATCAGCACCGTGTGCGGATAGCGCGCGAGATAGTCCTGCAGCCAGAGCGTGCCCTCGAGATCGAGATAGTTGGTCGGTTCGTCGAGCAGCAGCAGGTCCGGCTCGGCGAACAGGATGGCGGCGAGAGCGACGCGCATGCGCCAGCCGCCGGAAAAGTCGGAGCAGGGGCGCTGCTGCGCCGCCTCGTCGAAGCCGAGCCCGGCGAGGATCCGCGCCGCCCGCGCCGGGGCGGCATGCGCGCCGATATCGGCGAGCCGCAGCTCGATCTCGGCGATCCGCGCCGGATCGCTCGCCGTCGCCTGCTCGTCGATGAGCCGGGCGCGCTCGACATCGGCGGCGAGCACGATGTCGATCAGCCGCTCCGGCCCGGCCGGGGCCTCCTGCGCCACCTGGCCGATACGGATGCCCTGGGGAATGCGGATGTTTCCGGTCTCCAGCGCCATCTCGCCGGTGATGGCGCGGAACAGCGTCGTCTTGCCGGCACCGTTGCGGCCGACGAGGCCGACCCGCGCCCCGTCCGGTATGAAGGCCGAGGCGTGGTCGATCAGCAGGCGGCCGGCGATGCGCAGGGAGATGTCGTCGAAGGAGATCATGCCCGTCTTGTGCCGCGCGTGCGGCGGGCGGGCAAGAGCCTTCGGGCCGAACATTTCGTCCCACTCGGCGCCTGTCGGATCAGCGCCACGCCGCCCGCCCGCCGGCGTGAGGGCTCAGCTCGGCTCGGCGTGGGCGAGGCCGGCCTCGCGCTGGAACATCAGCAAATCGAGCGAGGGCGTCGCGGCATTGCCGAGAAAGCCGCTGATGAGGCAGTGCGCCTGCCCCCGATGATGGGTCTGGTGGTTGAAGAGGTGGTCGAGCACGCCGGCGACCGGCTGGACGAAGGGCTTCCCGCTCATATTGGCATAGTGCAGATCCGCCATCAGCACGCAGTCGCTGAGCGTGTCGACGAAGGCGCTGATCCGCTCGTCCTCCACATGGCGCGCGGTGGCGAGTTCCGGCAGCGTGTCGAACAGAATGGCGTCGAGCCGGTCGGGCGCCTCGCCGCTGCCGGTGATGCGGCGCATCCATATGCGATCGGTCACCAGCAGGTGGTTCAGCGTGCCGTGCACGGAGCCGAAGAAGGCGCCGCGCTCGGCGCGGTACTGCTCGTCGCTGAGGGCCGCGGCGGCGGCGTAGAGGCGCCTGTTGGCCCAGGCGTTGTAACCGGCGAACTGGCGATAGCGGCCGACGGCAAGATCGTTCATGGCGTTCACTCGCGGCAGTGGTGAGCGGCCATGATCGGCCGTTCCACGCCGATTCACCAATTCCCTGCCGTGATGGATGCCATCGCATCGGCGTGATCGGTCCCGGGCTGCGCCGGATAATCGATGCGCGGGAAAGGGAAGGCCCCGGCCGGACACCAGCCGACCGGGGCCGCATGCGCGGGGTCAGGTCGGCGGCAGCGACCCCGCGTCAGGCGTCCGGGCTCGGCCCGGATGTCGCGAGCTTGCCGCCATGCGCCGGAACCCGGGCTGAACGCCGCGTTGCTATCTGTTCATGTGTCGGGAGCGGCCGGGGAGGGCCGGAAAAGAAAGAGCCCCGGCTCCTTGGGGGGAGGAGCCGGGGCGTATGGGCTCGCGTGGGGCTTGGGGGAGTGGGGATGCCGCGAGCCTATCCTTGAAAATCTCGTGTCAGTAGCAGACGGGGCGCTCGACCTGGACCATCCGGCCCGCATCGCTCATCCAGCGCGTCTGGATAACGCAGTCACCAGCAACCGGCTGGGCCGGAATTTCCACCGTGGCAACCTTCGGCTTCGGCGTGAAATAGCCGGTGGCCGAGGCGGCGCCGACGAACAGGGCTGTGAAACCCATGACGGCAGCGACGGCACTGATGGCAATCGTCTTCAGCATGTCGGTCCCTCCACCAGCCGGTGGAAGCCACCGGCCCTGCTATGACGTCACTGCGCCTTCCTCGTCTGCGGATACGCACGCAAGCCTGCCGCCGCCCCTTCCGGGTGGCCCAAGGGAAGTTTGCAATACGCTTCCACTCATCCGTGGCTGACCTGTGTGATCCGTTAACGTGGTCTTAACGTGTGTAGTGGGGATAAGGTTCCAAGACCCGTTCATGAAGTCGTGATAACGCTTATCGCGCGAATACGCAGTGGGGCACTTTCTCCATGCGCGGCGTGCCGGTGAATACGGCCCGCTCCTGCATGAAGCACGTCCGGTAGCCCTGCGGGACCTTGGCCTGCCCGTTGTCGGTGGCGTCGGCCACGGACACGTAGGGAAGGGCGAGAAGGCCCGTAAGGGCCAGCGTCGCCGCGATCATGATCGGTGAGAGCTTCTTCACGTCGTGCCCCCCATTGCGCTGCACTGCGGACAAGAACGGCCGGCTCGCCGTTGCGTTCCACCATAGAGGGCGCGCGGGCGGCGTTTTCCGCATGCGCACGCCATGTCGAGCGTGGATGCCGCGCCGGTCGTTCCGGCAAGGAAGGGGCTCAGGCGGACGTCGAAGGGCGCTTAGAGGAGCGCTTCGGGAGGCACTTCTTCTTCGCAAGTGCGGCTCGTCTTGTCGTCGCCCGGGGGCGCAGCTATAAGCCGCTGCGAAACCAGCAACCCAAATGGCTTCAAGGAACGAACGTCATGGCGCTCGAGCGCACCTTTTCGATCATCAAGCCGGACGCGACCCGGCGCAACCTGACTGGCGCCATCAACAGCTACATCGAGAAGGCTGGCCTGCGGATCGTCGCGCAGAAGCGCATGCTTCTCACCCGCGCCCAGGCCGAGACCTTCTACGCGGTGCACAAGGAGCGCCCCTTCTTCGGCGAGCTCGTCGACTTCATGATCTCCGAGCCGATCGTGGTGCAGGTTCTCGAAGGCGAGAACGCCGTCGCCAAGTATCGTGAGGTGATGGGTGCCACCAACCCGGCCAACGCGGCGGAAGGCACCATCCGCAAGGACTTCGCCCTCTCGGTCGGCGAGAATTCGGCGCACGGCTCGGACAGCCTCGAGAACGCGGCGATCGAGATCGCCCAGTTCTTCGCGGGCAATGAGATCGTCGGCTGACGATCATAGTCTTTGCGGCAGGTTCCGCTGAGTTCGCGCCCCGTCGGGATACCGGCGGGGCGTTTTCATTTTGCGCGGCAGCGTAGATTTGTGCGTCTGCAGCATCATTGATTCAAGAAATTTTGCCCGGAAGGCTTGGCCGCCGCATAGATTATTATGTATGTTGGCCCCATGGGCGCTGCGGGGGTCCGGCCATTGGAGAAGTGGCCCGCAGCGGGGATGCCGATTATGGCGCGCCGAAGAGCGCCCGGGAGTGGACCCGCCGGAGTCACCTCCTCTTGCCTCACCTTGAAATGGCGCGCCAACGCCAAAGGACCACGTTCGATCTCCCTTTTCGGGAGCGGACGGCAAGGTGAGGGAACACCATCATGAGCTACCTTGAGCCGCTCTTCTGGCTTGCACTCCTGAAGATCATCTGGATCAACGTCCTGCTTTCCGGCGACAACGCGGTCGTCATCGCCATGGCCTGCCGCTCGCTGCCCGACAAGATGCGGCGCACCGGCATGATCCTCGGCGCCGGCGTCGCGGTCGGCATGCGTATCGTCTTCACCGCCATCATCGCGGTGCTGCTCGGGCTGCCGTGGCTGCGCATCGTCGGCTCGCTGGCGCTGCTCTACATCGCCGTGGACCTGGTGCTGCCGGAATCTGAGGGCGAGGAGGGCGGCGTTACCGCTCATGACAGCCTGTGGCGTGCCGTCGGCACCATCGCCATCGCCGACCTGGTGATGAGCCTCGACAACGTCGTCGCCATCGCGGCCGTGGCGGACGGCAACTGGACGCTGATCATCATCGGCCTCGTGATCTCCATCCCGATGATCATTGCCGGCGCGGCGCTCATCATGGGCCTGCTCAGCCGCTTCCCGGTGCTGGTGTGGGCCGGCGCGGCACTGCTCGGCTGGGTGGCCGGCGAGATGTTCGTCTCGGACATCAAGATCCTCGAATATTTCGGCGAGGCCACGGTCCATCACTTCGAGTATGTCGCCGCCGGCCTCGGCGCGGTGCTTGTCGTCGCCGCCGGCTGGATCATCTCGCGGTTCCGCCAGTCCGCCCACGCGGCGGACCCGCACGCCTGACGAGCCGGCCCGCGATTTCCCTCGCCGGGGCGCCCGCGACCTGAAAAGGCCGCGGGCGCCGTCCGTTCCGGAGGTCGAAACTGGCACGAATAATAAAGTATGCCAGATCGGCGCCAGAAGGGGCGGCAGGGTTTCGCGGGGGAGGTTACGCTCGATCTACCGACCAGAGAGGAACCGATGGATTTCACCAGCCCTGTGTTCTGGGTCTCGCTTCTGCAGATCATCTGGATCGATCTGCTGCTCTCCGGCGACAATGCGGTCGTCATCGCGCTCGCCTGCCGGTCGCTTCCGGACCGGCAGCGCAAATGGGGCATCCTGCTCGGTGCGGGGGCCGCGGTGGGCCTGCGCATCGTCTTCGCCCTCGCCGTGTCGTTCCTGCTCGGCGTGCCGTTCCTCAAGGTGGTCGGCGCGGCGCTGCTGTTCTGGATCGCCATCAAGCTGGTGCTGGACGAGGATGGGGGCGAGCATCACGTCGAGAGTTCGGACAGCCTGTGGAAGGCCGTGCGCACCATCGCCATCGCCGATGCGGTGATGAGCCTCGATAACGTCGTCGCCATCGCGGCGGCGGCGCGCGGCCATGCCGAGCTGTTCATCTTCGGCCTGCTGCTGACCATCCCGCTGATCGTCTTCGGCTCGCAGCTCATCCTGAAGCTGATCTCGCGCTTCCCGATCCTGATCTGGTTCGGCGCCGCGCTGCTCGGCTGGATCGCCGGCGAGATGCTGGTCGGCGACAAGGTGGTGCTGGAGTTCATGCAGGGCTATTCGGCGGGTCTCGTCGACGTCGTCATGGACCCGGAGGACCCGGTGGGCCTGAGGGCGGCGGCCGTACCGCACTATCTGGCCGGCGCCGTGGGCATCGCCTTCGTGCTCGGCCTCGGCTGGTTGCTGAAGAACCGCCGCTCGGCGGCCGCCGCCGGCTCGCACTGAGCGCGCATCATCACCGGCGGGCCCCGCCGGTGATGTTCAATCGGAAGGCGCTCCGCTATCCTGCGCGGCGGAGCGCCTTTCATGAACCAGCACATCGACCCGAAGCATCCGGCGGTCGCCGCCGGCACCGGCTATTCCGCCTGTCCGCACGACTGCCCCTCGACCTGCGCGCTGGAGATCGACATCTCCGGCGGGCGTATCGGCCGGGTGCGCGGCTCGCGCGCCAACAGCTACACGGCGGGCGTCATCTGCGCCAAGGTCGCGCGCTATGCCGAGCGGGCCAACCACCCCGACCGCCTGACGCAACCGCTGCGCCGCACCGGCCCCAAGGGCTCGGGCAGCTTCGTGCCGATATCGTGGGACGAGGCGCTGGACGAGATCGCCGGGCGCTTCCGCGATGCCGAGCGGCGCTACGGGCCGGAGACGGTCTGGCCCTATTTCTACGCCGGCACCATGGGGCTGGTGATGCGCGACGGCATCAACCGGCTGACCCATGCAAAGGGCTATTCGCGCTTCTTCTCCAGCATCTGCGTCAATCCGGCCTGGAGCGGCTTCCTCGCCGGCCCCGGGCGCCTTGCCGGCCCCGACCCGCGCGAGATGGCGAAGTCGGACCTCGTGGTGATCTGGGGCACCAATCCGGTATCGACGCAGGTCAATGTGATGACCCACGCCGTGCGCGCCCGCAAGGAGCGCGGGGCGAAGATCGTCGTGGTCGATGTCTACCGCTCACCGACCATGGAGCAGGCCGATGTTCCGGTGCTCATCCGCCCCGGCACGGACGGCGCCCTGGCCTGCGCGATCATGCATGTCCTGTTCCGGGACGGCTTTGCCGATCGCGCCTATCTCGCTGAATTCGCTGATGATTCGGCCGGTCTTGAATCACATCTTCAAGACCGCGGGCCGCAATGGGCGCAAGCCATCACCGGCATGCCGGCGGACGAGATCGAGAAACTCGCGCAACTCATTGGCCGGACTCCGAAAACCTTCATCCGCGCCGGCTACGGCTTCACCCGCTCGCGCAACGGCGCGGTGAACATGCACGCGGTCACCTGCATTGCCACGGTGGCGGGGAGCTGGCGGCACGAGGGCGGGGGCGCCTTCCACACCAACGGCGCCATCTTCGGCTGGAACAAGCGGATGATCGAGGGGCTCGACCTTCTCACCGGCCCGGCCGGGGCGGCGCGCCAGCTCGACCAGTCGCGCATCGGCGAGATCCTCGACGGCGATGAGGAGGCGCTGGCCGGCGGGCCGCCGGTCACCGCCATGCTGATCCAGAACACCAACCCGGTCTCGATCGCGCCGGACCAGGAGCGCGTGCGGCGCGGCTTCGCGCGCGAGGACCTGTTCGTCGCGGTCCATGAGCAGTTCATGACCGAGACCGCGCAGATGGCCGACATCGTGCTGCCGGCGACCATGTTCACCGAGCATGACGATCTCTATCAGGGCGGGGGCAACCAGTATGTGCTGCTCGGGCCGAAGCTTGTCGACCCGCCGGGCGAGTGCCGCTCCAATCACGAGGTGATCACCGCGCTCGCGGACCGGCTCGGGGCGGAGCACCCCGGCTTCGCCATGAGCCCGCGCGAATTGGTCGACTGGACGCTGCGCAATTCCGGGCGCGGCACGCTCGATGAGCTGGAGGAGCGGCGGTTCATCGACGTGCAGCCCGACTTCGAGACCGCGCATTACCTGAAGGGCTTCGCCTGGCCGGACGGCCGCTTCCGGCTGCGCCCGCAATGGAACAAGGTGCCGTTCAAGGCGCCGGCGAAGTTCGGCCCGCATCAGGCGATGCCGGAATGGCCGGACCACTGGGACGTGATCGAGGAGGCGAACGAGGAGTACCCGTTCCGCCTCGTCACCGCGCCGGCGCGCTCCTTCCTCAATTCCAGCTTCACCGAGACGCCGGGCTCGCAGGCGCGCGAGAAGCGGCCCGAGCTGATGATCCATCCCGAGGACGCGGTCGGGCTCGGCCTCGCCGAGGGCGATCTCGTCGAGCTGGCGAGCGCACGCGGCGCGACGCTGCTGCATGCGCGCCTGTTCGACGGCCTGCGGCGCGGCGTGGTGGTGGCGGAATCGATCTGGCCGAACCGCGCCCACGAGGGCGGCAAGGGCATCAACAGCCTCACCGGCTCGGACCCGGTGGCGCCCTTCGGCGGCGCGGCGCTGCACGACAACCGGGTGCGGATCGCCCGCGCCTGAAGCCGCCCGCCTCAGCCCAGCGGGGGCACCACCAGCGGCGGCGGGGCCATCTCGAACCCGTCGATCACCACCCGTCCGTTCTCCAGCCGGGCGCGGCCCTCGCACACCATGCGCAGCGCCTGCGGATAGACGAGGTGCTCCTGCTCCAGCACCCGCGCGCCGAGCGAGCCGGGCGTGTCGTCCTCCAGCACCGGCACCGCGGCCTGGATGAGGATCGGGCCGACATCCATCTCCGGGGTGACGAAATGCACGGTGCAGCCGTGGATCTTCACGCCCTCGGCCAGCGCCCGCTCATGGGTGTTAAGCCCCTTGAAGCTCGGCAGCAGGGCGGGGTGGATGTTGATCATCCGCCCGGTCCACTTCATCACGAGGGCCCGGGTCAGCAGCCGCATGAAGCCGGCGAGGCAGACCACGTCGATCTGCTCCTCGGTCAGCGCCTCGTCGAGCGCGGCGTCGAAGCTCGAGCGGTCCTCATAGGCCTTGTGGTCGACGATGCGGGTCGGGATGTTCGCGGCCTGCGCCCGGACCACGCCGTGGGCATCCGGCCGGTTGGAGATGACGCAGCCGATCTCGGCCGGAAAGTCCGGCGCGGCGGCGGCCTCGATCAGCGACATCATATTGGAACCGCGCCCGGAGATGAGGACGCCGACGCGGGGCTTGCTCACGGCCGGCTCTCCGTCACAGCGGCGAATTGAGGTCGAGCATGCCGTCATAGACGGTGTGGGCGGCGCCCTCGCCGGGCTCGATGCAGCCCAGATGCACCACTTCCTCGCCGCCGTCGGCAAACGCGTCGGCGACGGTCTCGGTGTCTTCCGGGGCGCAGACCACCACCATGCCGATCCCGCAATTGAAGGCCCGCAGCATCTCCTCGCCCGCGACGTCGCCCATCTGCGCGAGCCAGCGGAACACCGGCGGCACCGGCAGCACGGCGAGGTCGATGCGCCCGATCGTGTGCTTGGGCAGCACGCGGGGCAGGTTCTCGGTGAGCCCGCCGCCGGTGATGTGGGCGAGCGCCTTCACCTTGCCGGTCGCGCGGATGGCCGAGAGCGCGGACTTCACATAGAGCCGGGTCGGGGTAAGCAGCGCCTCGCCCAGCGTCTTGCCGTGGGCGAAGGGGGCGGGCTCGTCCCAGCCGAGGCCGGAGCGCTCGACGATACGGCGCACCAGCGAATAGCCGTTCGAATGGACGCCGGAGGAGGCGAGCCCCAGCAGCACGTCGCCGGGGCGCACATTGGGCGAGGGCAGCAGCGCCCCACGCTCGACCGCACCGACCGAGAAGCCCGCGAGGTCGTAGTCGCCCTCGGCATACATGCCGGGCATCTCCGCCGTCTCGCCGCCGATCAGCGCGCAGCCCGCTTCCGCGCAGGCGCGGGCGATGCCGGCGACGATCGCCGCGCCGACGTCCGGCGCCAGCTTGCCGGTGGCGAAATAGTCGAGGAAGAACAGCGGCTCGGCGCCCTGCACGATCAGGTCGTTGACGCACATGGCGACGAGGTCGACGCCGATCGTGTCGTGGCGGCCGGTTTCGATGGCGATCTTCAGCTTGGTGCCCACGCCGTCCGTGGTGGCGACGATGAGCGGATCCTTGAAGCCCGCGGCTTTCGGATCGAACACGCCGCCGAAGCCGCCGATCTCGGCGTCGGCGCCGGGGCGGCGGGTGGCGCGCACCAGCGGCTTGATGAGGTCGACAAGCCGGTTGCCGGCGTCGATGTCGACGCCCGCGTCGCGATAGCTCAGGCCCTTTTCCGTATCGCTCATCTCTTCCCCCGGGAACGGTGGCGGATTAGCCGCTTATCGCCGCTCCGGCAAGCGCGGGCTGTGCGCGGGGCGGGCGAGCGTCACGCCGCGCGCCGGCCGGCCCGCTCGATGCCGAGCGCGGCGAGACCCGCCATCAGCCCCCAGAATGCCGAGCCGACGCCGAGCAGCGACACGCCCGAGGAGGTGACCGCCAGCGTCAGTACGGCGGGAAAGCGCATCGCCACGTCGCCCATCGCGGTGCCGAGCGCACCGACCAGCGGGGCGAGCAGGGCGAGGCCGGCGAAGGTGGCGACCAGCCCCGGCGGAAGCGCGGCGATCAGCGCCACCAGCGAAGCACCGCCCGCCGCCAGCACGAGATAGCTCAGCGCGTAGAACAGGCTCGCCGGCCAGCGTTTCGCCGGATCGGGATGGGTGTCCGGCCCGGTGCAGATCGAGGCGGTGATGGCGGCGAGATTGGAGGTGAGCGAGCCGAACGGGGCGGTGACGAGCGAGGCGAGGCCGGTGACGGCGAGGATCGACTGCGTCGGCGGCGTGTAGCCGGCGGCCTGCAGAACCGCGAAGCCGGGAAGGTTCTGCGAGGCCATGGTGACGATGAAGAGCGGCACCGCCACGCCGACCAGCGCCTCGATGTCGAAGCGGGGGACGATCAGCTCGACCACCGGCGCCTGCAGCGGGCCGGGCAGGGGCCCGACGCGCCCGAGCATGAAGGCGAGCGCGACGCCGATGACGAGCACCGAAAGCACCGCGCCGAACGGGTTGATGCGCCGCGCCACCAGGAAGATCGCGATCAGCGGCAGCACCAGCAGCGGGTCCGCCTGCGCGGCGGGGAATACCGAGGTGCAGAAGCGGAACAGCACGCCCGCCAGCATGGCGGCGGCGATGGCGACCGGCAGGCGCTGCACCAGCGCGCCGAGCGGCTTTACCGCCGCCGTGACCAGGATCAGCGCGCCGGCGACGAGGAAGGCCCCGACTGCCGTGCCGGCGGTGAGCCCGTGCGAGCCGGCCACCAGCGCGGCGCCGGGCGTCGACCAGGCGGCGAGGATCGGCATGCGGTGGCGCCAGCCGAGCCAGGCGCTGGTCGCGGCCATGGACAGGCACAGCCCGATCACGCCGGAAGCGGTCTGCGCCGGCGTGGCGCCGACCGCCTGCGCCGCCGCGACGATGAGGGCGAGCGTGCCGCCGAACCCGACCAGGGCAGCGACGACGGCGGAAGTGATGACGGAGGTGCGCATGATCGGGCCGGCGAGGCGGACGTAGGGGAGGTGGGCGGTGGGGCAGGCGGAAGGGGCGGGGTGTCGGCGGTCAAGCCGACCTCGCCTTGTGCCATGCCGCCGCGGTCGCGTCCAACGGCGGGCCCCGGCGCCGGGCTGCGGGGAAAATCCGTGGGGATAGCGACGATAGGATGCCATGTTGCATACGCGAACATCGCGGCGACGTGTTTTTTCTGTATCTATTGGTGAGGACGTTACGTTTAGACCGCAACGCGAGAGGAAAAGGCGGCGCATGGCCTGGCACAAGCAGGTGACCTTCTGGCTGACCGTGCTGGCGGTGGTGATCGCCGCCGCATGGCTGCTCAGCAGCGTGCTGCTGCCGTTCGTCGCCGGTCTCGCCCTGGCCTATTTCCTCAACCCGGTGACGACGCGGCTGGAGGGGTGGGGCGTGAACCGGCTGGTCGGCTCGCTGGCCGCGATCGGGCTGACGCTGCTGGTCGCTATCATGCTGATGCTGCTGGTGCTGCCGATCTTCGGCTCCCAGCTCGCCGCCTTCATCCAGCGGCTGCCGGACTACATCGTGCGGCTGCAGAACATGCTCGCGGGCGAGGGCGGCACGTGGCTGCGCGACTTCGTCGGCGACCGACTGCCGAGCATCCAGCAGGGGCTGAACGAGCTGGTGTCGCAGGGCGCCACCTACATGCTGACCCTGATCCAGGGGCTGTGGACCGGCGGGCAGGCGCTGATCTCGGTGTTCTCCCTGCTGGTCATCACGCCGGTGGTCGCCTTCTACATCCTCAACGACTGGAACCACATGGTGGACAAGGTCGATTCCTGGCTGCCGCTGCACAATCGCGACGTGATCCGCAGCCTCGCCCGGCAGATGGACAAGGCCATCGCCGGCTTCGTGCGCGGCCAGTCCATGGTGTGCCTGATCCTCGGCAGCTTCTACGCCATCAGCCTCACCATGACCGGGCTGAATTTCGGCTTCGTCATCGGCTTCGTGTCGGGGATCATCACCTTCATCCCCTATGTCGGCTCGCTGACCGGGCTGGTGCTGGCGGGCGGCGTCGCCATCGTCCAGTTCTTCCCGGACTACACGATGATCGCCATCGTCATCGGCATCTTCATCTTCGGCCAGTTCATCGAGGGCTACATTCTCTCTCCCAAGCTGGTGGGCAACAGCGTCGGCCTGCACCCGGTGTGGCTGATGTTCGCGCTGCTCGCCTTCGGCTACCTGCTCGGCTTCCTCGGCCTGCTGCTCGCGGTGCCGCTGGCGGCGGCGGCCGGCGTGATCGTGCGCTTCGCCATCTCGCGCTATCTGGAGAGCCCGCTCTACACCGGCGAAGAGGAGCGTCCGCCCGAGGCGGGCACCCGTACGCTCGCCGCGCCGCAGCCGCGGCGGATTCAGGCGCCCTGATCATGCCGCAGCAGCAGATTCCCTTCGACCTGCCCCATGTCGAAAGCCGGGCGCGGGACGATTTCCTGCCCGGTCCCGCCAATGAGGCGGCGCTGGCGCTCGTCGATGCCTGGCCGGACTGGCCGGCGCTCTCGGTAGCGCTGGTCGGCCCGCCCGGCTCGGGCAAGTCGCACCTCGCCGCCCTGTTCGCCGAGCGCAGCGGCGCGGCGACGGTACGCACCGCCGATCTCGGCGCCGCCGACCTGCCGAAGCTGGTTTCGTCCGGCGCGGTGGTGCTGGAGAATCTCGGCGACGGGCCGGTGCCCGAGGCGGCGCTGTTCCACCTCTTCAACCTCGTCACGGAGCACCGCGCCAGCATGCTGGTGACCGCGCCGCGGGTGCCGGCGATGCTGGCGGACACGGTGGCGACGCGCGACCTCGCCTCGCGCCTTCGCGCCATGCCGGCGGTGACGCTCGGCGTGCCGGACGACGCGCTGCTGGCGGCGGTGGCCCTCAAGCTGTTCGCCGACCGCCAGATCACGCCGGACGAGGGGCTGCTCGCCTACCTGCTGACCCGCGTCGACCGTTCCATCGGCGCGCTGCGCGACGTGGTCGCCCAGCTCGACCGCGAAGCCCTGGCGCGCAAGCGCCCCCTCACGCGCGCGCTCGCTTCAGAGTTGCTCCGCGCCCGTTCCCAGGCGCAGGATAGTGATGACGACACGCTATCCGATCGTGCCGAAACGACTTGACGATAGGTTAGTCTGTCCATGTCATCCCGCCGTCACGAAGCCCGGCGACCTTCCGGCCGGAAAAGGCGTGTGAGCCGCAAGAAGGATGGAGTGGAGACCGTGGCGAATACCGAATCGCAGCCGGTGACCGAGGTCCTGATCGACCGGGTCGAGGAAGTCCCGGTCTCGACGGGGCTGACCGACGACCTCATGGCGTCCCCGGAGCGCTTCATCAACCGCGAGCTCTCCTGGCTGCAGTTCAACCGCCGCGTGCTGGAGGAGGCGGCCAACAGCGCCCATCCGCTGCTGGAGCAACTGCGCTTCCTCTCCATCTCGGCGAACAATCTCGACGAGTTCTTCATGGTCCGCGTCGCCGGCCTGAAGGAGCAGGTGCGCGGCGGCTATGGCGGGCGCAGCCCGGACGGGCTCACTCCGGCCGAGCAGCTCCCCCTCATCGGCGCGGCGGTAGCCGAGCTCGCCGAGGACCAGCAGGCGCGCTGGCGCGAGCTGCGCGGCCAGCTGATCGCCAACGCCATCGTGCTGGTCGACGGGCCCGACGTGACCAAGGCCGACCGGGCCGTGCTCGACGAGTTTTTCCTGTCCTACGTCTTTCCGGTGCTGACGCCGCTCGCCATCGACCCGGCGCATCCGTTCCCGTTCATTCCCAATCTCGGCTTCTCGCTGGGGCTGCAGCTCTCGCGCATCCATGACGGGCGGGCGATGAACGCGCTGATCCGCGTGCCGGCCAAGGTCGACCGCTTCATCCGCCTGCCCGACAGCGAGGACGGCGCGCAGCGCTTCATCACGCTGGAGCAGATGATCGGCCTGTTCATCGGCCGCCTGTTTCCCGGCTACCAGGTGAAGGGGCAGGGCGGCTTCCGCGTCATCCGCGACAGCGACCTCGAAGTCGAGGAAGAGGCCGAGGACCTGATGCGCCAGTTCGAGACGGCGCTGAAGCGCCGGCGCCTCGGGCAGGTGATCCGCCTCGAGATCGACGGCTCGATGCCGGAGGAGCTGCGCAACTTCGTGGCGCGCGAGCTGGGGGTCAGCGACGACGAGATCTTCCTCGTCGACGGCGTGCTGGCGCTGAACGAGTTCAGCCAGCTCGTCGGCGTCGATCGGCCGGACCTCAAGTTCAAGCCCTACAATCCGCGCTTTCCCGAGCGCATCCGCGACCACGCGGGCGACTGCTTCGCGGCGATCCGCGAGAAGGACCTCGTGGTCCATCACCCCTATGAATCGTTCGACGTGGTGGTGCAGTTCCTGCGCCAGGCGGCGCGCGACCCCAACGTCGTCGCCATCAAGCAGACGCTCTACCGCACCTCCTCCGACAGCCCGATCGTCAAGGCGCTGGCCGAGGCGGCCGAGGCCGGCAAGTCGGTCACCGCGCTGGTGGAGCTGAAGGCCCGCTTCGACGAGGAGGCGAACATCCGCTGGGCGCGCGACCTCGAGCGCGCGGGCGTGCAGGTGGTGTTCGGCTTCCTGGAGCTGAAGACCCACGCCAAGCTCTCGCTGGTGGTGCGCCGCGAGGGCGGCCAGCTCGCCAGCTACTGCCACGTCGGCACCGGCAACTATCACCCCATCACGGCCCGCATCTACACGGACCTGTCGTTCTTCACCGCCGACCCGGTGATCTGCCACGACGTCGCGCGCATCTTCAACTACATCACCGGCTATGCCGAGCCGGCCGAGCTCGAGGCGATGGCGATCGCGCCGCTGACGCTGAAGAAGCGCATCCTCGACCACATCGACCGCGAGATCGAGTTCGCCCAGGCCGGCAAGCCGGCCGCGATCTGGCTCAAGATGAACGCGCTGGTCGACCCGACCGTCATCGACGCGCTCTACCGCGCCAGCCAGCACGGCGTCTCGGTCGACATCGTGGTGCGCGGCATCTGCTGCCTGCGCCCCGGCGTGCCGGGCCTTTCCGACAACATCCGGGCGAAATCGATCGTCGGGCGCTTCCTCGAGCACCCGCGCATCTACGCCTTCGCCAACGGCCACGGCCTGCCGCATCCCGAAGCGGCGCTCTACATTTCCTCGGCCGACCTGATGCCGCGCAACCTCGACCGCCGGGTCGAATCGCTGTGCCCGATCCTCAACCCGACCGTCCACATGCAGATCCTCGACCAGATCATGGTCGCCAACCTGCAGGACAACGAACAGAGCTGGCGCGTGTTGCCCGATGGCAGTTCGCAACGCATAGTGCCGGCCGAGGGCGAGGAAAGCTTCAACGCCCAGCAGTACTTCATGACCAATCCGAGTCTGTCCGGACGTGGCAAGTCGCTCAAAGAATCGTCTCCGCGCAAGCTTGTCCGCCGTCGCGATCGCGCGTGACCATATGAGTGACGTTCACGGGGAGGGCGTGCCCTCGACGTGCCTGGTCACGGGCGAGCCGGTGGCGGTCATCGACATCGGCTCCAACTCTGTGCGCCTCGTCGTCTATGAGCGGCTGACGCGTTCGCCGACGCCGATCTTCAACGAGAAGGCCTCCTGCGGCCTCGGCCGCGAAGTGGCGACGACCGGCCGGCTGAACGCCGACGCGGTGGAGAAGGCGCTCACCACCCTGCGGCGCTTCCGCGTGCTGTGCGACCGCATGGGGGTGGGCAAGCTCTACGTGCTGGCCACCGCGGCGGCGCGCGACGCCAGCAACGGGCCGGAATTCGTCAAGGCGTGCGCCGACATCTGCCGCACCGATGTCGAGCTGCTCTCGGGCAAGCGGGAGGCGCAGCTTTCCGCGCTCGGCGTGCTGTCGGGCGTGCACCGGGCCAATGGCGTGGTCGGCGACCTTGGCGGCGGTTCGCTGGAGCTTGCCGACGTGCACGGCCACCGCATCGGCTCGGGCGTCACCTTCCCGCTCGGCGGCCTCGCCTTGCAGGATACCTCCGGCCGCTCGCTGAAGAAGGCGGAGAAGATCGTCAAGGAGACGCTGGCCAAGGAGCCGCATCTCCAGCACCTGAAGGGGCGGACCTTCTACGCCGTTGGCGGCACCTGGCGCGCGCTGGCGCGGCTGCACATGTTCCAGCGCGGCTACCCGCTGCATGTGATGCACGGCTACGTCATCCCCGCCAAGGAGGCGCTGGAGTTCGTGAGGCTGCTGCGCCGCGTGCCGGTCGACACGCTCTCGCGCATCGAGACGGTGTCGGACACGCGCCGCCCGCTGCTCGCCTATGGCGCGGTGGTGCTGGAGACCATCATCCGCATCGGCAAGCCGTCCTCCATCTACCTGTCCGCCCAGGGCGTGCGCGAGGGATTGCTCTACGAGCTGCTCGACGACGAGCACCGCCAGGCCGACCCGCTGATCACCGCCTCGGCGGAGCTGAACGAGATCCGCTCCCGCTCGCCCGCCCATGGCTGGGAGCTGATCGAGTGGACCGACCGCTTCATGGCCTCCTCCGGCATCGATGAGACGGTCGAGGAGATGCACCTGCGCCATGCCGCCTGCCTGCTCGCGGACATAAGCTGGCGCGCGCATCCCGACTATCGCGGCGAGCAGAGCCTCAACCTCATCGCCCACGCCGCTTTCATCGGCGTCGACCATCCCGGCCGGGCGTTCCTCGCGCTGGCGATCTACTACCGGCACATGGGACTGGTGGACGAGGATTTGTCGCCGCGCATCCGCGAGCTTGTCTCCGCGCGCCTGCTCGACCGGGCCCGCATCCTCGGCGCGGCGATGCGGGTTGGCTACATCCTCTCGGCGGCGATGCCGGGCACGCTGCCGCTGGCCCCGCTCACCGTCGACAAGGGCCGGCTGCTGCTCCAGCTCAAGGGCGACCTGGCGCCGCTCGGCAGCGAGCGCATCGCCAACCGGCTGAAGACCCTCTCGCGGCTGATCGGCCGCGAGTCGGTAGTGGTGACGGATTAGGGACGGCGGCCCGACCTCGCTGCCGCCAACTTTACCGCCGTCAGGGTAGGAGCAGCAGTACCGGCAGCGTGCCGTCGAGCTGCAGCGCGCCGATCAGCTCGAACATCGGCATGGCGAGGATGAAGGGCAGGGCGTCGATCAGGGTGCGGGCGACGCGCCCGGGGTGGATCTCCAGCGTACCTTCGTCGTGCCACAGGCGCGGCTCCGGCAGGAAGCGCGGCACCCGCCCGCAATAGGCGGCATAGGGCGCGCCGAAGGCGGCGAGCAGCGCGGCCTCCTCCTTCCGCACCACGCCGCGGAAGACGAGGAAAGTGACCGCGAAGAAGGCGGTGGCCAGCACGACGCTGCCGCTGCACGCGCCCATGCCGAAGGCGCCGATGAACGAGAAGAAATAGAGCGGGTTGCGCACCATCGAGAACGGGCCGCGCACCACGAGTTTCTTCATCTTGCGCCCGCCGATATAGAGCGAGCACCAGCAGCGGCCGAGCACGGCGACCAGCACCAGCGCGAAGCCGACATCCTCCACGACTTCCTGCATCGGCCCCTGCCAGTCCCATATCGAACGGATGAAGGGGAAGACGGCGAGAGCCGGCAGCGCGATCAGGAACAGCGTCCGCCGCCGCGCATGCTGCACGCGGCCGAGATCCGGAGCGGGCGCCCCGGCGGGAAGATCGAGCGCATGGATTTCGGATGCACGGGAATCGAGCGCGCGGGAATCGATCGCGTAGGACATGGGTACCCCTGACCATCGTGGAAGACGGTCAGCAGGGAGCCGCACGATTCGGGCGTCCGTTGGGGCATTCCGTGGCGGAACCCGGTACCGGGCCCCGGCGCGGCGTTTCAGTCGTCCGTGCGGTCGAGCGCGATCACGCGGCCCTTCTGCATGGCGAGCGCCAGCCGGCCGGCCTTGAGGGCCAGGGCGCGGTCGCCGAACAGCTCGCGCCGCCAGCCGCGCAGCGCGGCGACATCCGGCTCCTCGTCGGCGGCGATGCGCTCGAGGTCGTCCACCGTGGCGATGACCTTGGCGGCGACGCCGTGCTGCTCCGAGGTCATGCGCAGCAGCACCTTCAGGAGCTCGACCGTGGCCGAGGCGCCGTTGGAGAGCGGGCGGTCGCGCTCGATGCGCGGCAGGGTCTTCGGGTCGCGCGCCAGCCCCGCCTTGACCGCCTCGACGATCTGCTCGCCCGAGCGCGACCGCTCGAACCCCTTCGGCACCGAGCGGAGCTGGGCGAGGCGCTCGACCGAGGCGGGATGCTGGGTAGCGATCTCGCCGATCACCTCGTCCTTCAGGATGCGCGAACGCGGAATGTCGCGCGACTGCGCCTCGCGCTCGCGCCAGGCGGCGACCTCCATCAGCACGGCGAGGTCCTTGGGCTTGCGGGCGCGGGTGCGCAGCCGCTCCCAGGCGCGCGCCGGCTCCTGCCGGTAGGTGTCGGGCGAGGTGAGCACCGCCATCTCCTCGCCGACCCAGTCGGCCCGCCCGCGCTTGAGCAGGTCCGCGTCGAGCTTGAGGAAGACCTCGCGCAGATGGGTGACGTCCGCCTCCGCATAGGCGATCTGCGCGGCGGAGAGCGGGCGGCGCGACCAGTCGGTAAAGCGCAGCGACTTGTCGAGCACGCGCCCGGTCAGGCGCTGCACGAGCTGGTCGTAGGAGATGGAGTCGCCATGGCCGAGCACCATGGCCGCCACCTGGGTGTCGAACACCGGGTGCGGGATGATGCCGGCGAGGTGCCAGATGATCTCGATGTCCTGCCGTCCGGCGTGGAACACTTTCAGCACCGCCTCGTTGCCCATCAGAGCGAAGAACGGGGCGAGGTCGATGCCGTCCGCCAGGGCGTCGATCACCACCGCCTCATCGGGGCTGGCGAGCTGGATCACGCACAGCTTCGGCCAGAACGTCGATTCACGCAGGAACTCGGTGTCGACGGTGATGAAACGGTGGGCTGCGAGGCGTGCGCAGGCGGCTTCAAGAGAGTCTGTCGTCGTAATCATGTCCATGTCGGCACCTCTCATAGCGGAGTCGCGCGCGCGAGACGACACGTAATCGTGCGATTTGGTGCAGCTGCGTTAACCATGTGACATTAGTGTTCGACTACAGTCGTCAGTGCCGGGTATCGCCGGCCGATCGAGGGAATGACCATGAAGAAGACACTGCTCGCTCTTGCCGCCGTCACGCTGGTGAGCGCGGTTACCCCCGCCGCTGCGGCCGATCGCGTGAAGGTCGGCGTGCTGGTGTGCAATGCCGGCTCCAGCATCGGCATGCTCATCGAATCCAAGCAGGAGCTCAGGTGCACCTTCACGCCTTCCGACAACACGCCGGTGCAGCACTATGCCGGCACCATCAAGAACATCGGCCTTGATCTCGGCGTCACCGGCGGCGGCGTCATGACGTGGGGCGTGGCGGCGGTCGACAAGGGCGTCGAGGTGGGCGCGCTCGCGGGCACCTATCGCGGCGTGTCGGGCGATGTGGCGCTGGGCGTCGGCGTCGGCGCCAACGTGCTGATCGGGGGCAAGAATTCCTTCGCGCTGAACCCGGTTTCGGTCGAGGGCAATGTCGGCGCCTCGCTGGCGCTGGGCGTCGCCGGGCTGACGCTGCGCTATACGCCCTGAGGCCTTCCTACGACAGGCGCGGGGCCGCTGCGTCCCGCGCCGCGCTTGACAAAGCCGAGCCCTGCATGCACCCCTCCGCGCGCCCCGCGAGAGGGGTGTTTTCGTTCGTCCGCGACCGGACGGGCGGGACGACGTGCTACGACCCGTGCCGCCAACAGCTGCGGCGCCAAGACCTGGGATGACAAGATGCACCGCTATCGCACGCACACCTGCGGAGCCCTTCGCGCGAGCGATGTCGGCGAGACCGCCCGGATTTCGGGATGGTGCCACCGCATCCGCGATCATGGCGGCGTCCTGTTCATCGACCTGCGCGACCATTACGGCCTGACCCAGGTCGTCGTCGACCCCGACAGCCCGGCCTTCAAGCTGGCCGAGACCGTGCGCTCGGAATGGGTGATCCGCGTCGACGGGCGGGTGCGCTCGCGCCCCGCCGGCACCGAGAACCCGGAGCTGCCGACCGGCCAGATCGAGGTCTACTGCACCGAGATGGAAGTGCTCGGCCCGGCCGCCGAGCTGCCGCTGCCGGTGTTCGGCGATGTCGAGTACCCGGAGGAGACGCGGCTGCGCTACCGCTTCCTCGACCTGCGCCGCGAGAAGCTGCATCGGAACATCATGACCCGCGGCGCCATCATCGACGCCATGCGCGCGAAGATGAAGGCGCAGGGCTTTTTCGAGTTCCAGACCCCGATCCTCACCGCCTCCTCACCGGAAGGCGCGCGTGACTTCCTGGTGCCGAGCCGCCTGCACCCGGGCAAGTTCTACGCCCTGCCGCAGGCGCCCCAGCAGTACAAGCAGCTCATCATGATGAGCGGCTTCGACCGCTACTTCCAGATCGCCCCCTGCTTCCGCGACGAGGACCCGCGCGCCGACCGCCTTCCGGGCGAGTTCTACCAGCTCGACCTCGAGATGAGCTTCGTCGAGCAGGAGGACGTGTTCGCCGCGGTCGAGCCGGTGATCACCGGCGTGTTCGAGCAGTTCGCCGACGGCAAGCCGGTAACGAAGAACTGGCCGCGCATCCCCTATGCCGAGGCGATGCGCAAATACGGCACCGACAAGCCGGACCTGCGCAACCCGGTCGAAATGCAGGACGTGTCCGAGCATTTCCGCGGCTCGGGCTTCAAGGTGTTCGCGCGGCTGCTGGAGGCCGAGCAGAACCAGGTCTGGGCGATCCCCGGCCCGACGGGCGGCTCGCGCGCCTTCTGCGACCGCATGAACTCGTGGGCACAGGGCGAGGGCCAGCCCGGGCTCGGCTACATCATGTGGCGCGAGACCGGGGAGGGCGCCGGCCCGCTCGCCAACAATATCGGCCCCGAGCGCACCGAGGCGATCCGCCAGCAGCTCGGCCTCAAGGCCGGGGACGCGGCGTTCTTCGTCGCCGGTGACCCGTCGAAGTTCGTGAAGTTCGCCGGCCTCGCCCGCACCCGCGTGGGGGAGGAGCTGAAGCTGGTCGATTTCGACCGCTTCGAGCTCGCCTGGATCGTCGACTTCCCGTTCTACGAATGGGACGAGGACGAGAAGAAGGTGGACTTCTCGCACAACCCCTTCTCCATGCCGCAGGGCGGGCTCGAGGCGCTGAAGTCGCAGGACCCGCTCACCATCAAGGCGTTCCAGTACGACATCGCCTGCAACGGCTATGAGATCGCCTCCGGCGGCATCCGCAACCACCGCCCCGAGGCGATGGTGAAGGCGTTCGAGCTCGCGGGCTATGACAAGGCGACGGTGCAGGAGCGCTTTGGCGGCATGTACCGCGCCTTCCAGTACGGCGCGCCGCCCCATGGCGGCATGGCGGCGGGTGTCGACCGCATCGTGATGCTGCTGTGCGGCACCACGAACCTGCGCGAAATCTCGATGTTCCCGATGAACCAGCAGGCCCTCGACCTGCTCATGGGCGCGCCGAACGAGGCGAGTCCCAAGCAGCTGCGCGAACTGCACATCCGCACCAACCTGCCGGAGAAGTGAGGCGCGCCGCGCCCCGCTTCCAGCCACGGTGAACGACGCGCCGCCCCTCGGGGCGGCGTTTTCGCTTCAGGCGTTCGGCTCAGGGTCGGAGCGGGGCCGGCTTGGGCACGGTCGGTTTCAGCGGCGTCGGCTTGAGCGGCATCGGTGCCGAGGGAGACGAAGCCGGAGGCAGGCCGGTCGGCACGCCGGGCGGGCCGAGCGGGTCCATCACCGCGAAATTCAGCTCGTCCACCAGCGCCAGCGGGTCGTCGCCCTGCAGCGCCTTCACCACGTCCTCCACCGGCAGCGGCTCGCGGCGCGGCGTGATGCGTAGCGCCAGCGTGCTCATCGGCTGCTGGATGAAGCCGATGAAGGACTGCACGGCCGGCTCCAGCTCTGGCCGGTTGGACACCGCCTGGGAGAGCAGCAGTTCGGCGAAGCCGGCGAAGAGCTGGCGGATCGAGGCCGGATCGAGGTTCTGCTGGCGCGCGGCCTCGTGGAGCTTGCGCTCATAGATGCCGGAATCGCGCACCGTCAGCTCCACCAGCTTGACGTTGGCCTGCAGCGCGCCGGCCATCACCTCGTCCGGCTGCGCCGAGAACACGCTCTCGTCGACGTCCGACAGCTCCATCTTGGCCGACAGCGAGAAGGCGTCCGATACCTCGATATAGAGTGGGGCGAGCGTCACCTTGGACGTGTCCTCGTCCCAGTTTCCGGCGAGGTCGACCGCCACGCTGGCGCGCTTCATGCCGTCCGGGACGAGCGCGAAGACCGGCTTGTCGTTCTCGATCGCCGAGGTCGGGCCGGACATGCGCAGGCTGGCGGAGAAGCGCGTGGGCAGCGTGTCCGCCTCGCCCTGGAAGGACAGGGCCAGCCGGTCGATGGTGAGCGGGTCGCTCTTGTCGCCGGAGGGGGCGGCGGCGCCGGTGAGATCGACGGAATCGATCAGCCCGGAAAGCTGCATGAACCAGCTCAGGCTAGCGACGCCGTCCGGGTCGTCCATGCTGTCGGCCGCCATTTCCATCACCGCGCCGGGGCGCAGCCCCGTCAGTGCCATATGGCCGATGCGCAGCGGCGCGCCCTTGCCGTCCGTGCCCTTGAAGTCGTCGAGCGTGAAGTGATCGAGCCGCCCGTCGGCAAGCGGGCCGGCCTTGAGGCTCGCCAGCGTTCCCGAACCGCCGTCCGGTTCGCGCGAGGTCAGGTCGGAAAAGGTTATGGAGCCGATCCGCAGCCCGTCATAGACGTCCGCCATGGCGCGCAGCAGCTCGACCTTGTCCTCCTCCGGCAACCGCTCGCCGGCGATCGCGTAGTCGCGGGCCTTCTCGCTGGCGGCGATCAGGTCCTCGGTGGGGATGGCGGAGGGTTTGATCTCGACGTCCTTGATCTCCAGCCGGTGCCACCCCTGCTGGATGCCGGAGGGCGAGGCGAGCTGGTAGCCGTCGATGGTGAGCGAGCCGTAGAGGGTGCGGAAGTCCTGCTCGCTCTGGCGCCGGTCCGGGTCGAGCAGGATGAGCATTGCCGCGACGTCGATCGAGGCGGCGTCGATGCGCCCCACCGTTCCGGTCGCGTCGACCTCCGCGCTCTTGACGCTGAAATGCGAGGGCTCGACGCTCGCCTTGGCGATGCGCCCCTGCGCGAGCTGCTCCAGCGTGGTCGCGCCATGCACGATGTCGGTCTGCGTCTGCGCCGTGTCCTCGCCGGTCCAGGTGCTCGTGGTCGATTCCGGGATCGCGATCCGCTCGGCGGTGGCACTCTCGATGAAGGCGAGCGCGAGCTGCCAGGGCAGGGCGTCGGGCGAGCTCAGCTCCACCGGCGCCTCGAAGGCATCGACCTCGATATGCGGCGCCCGGTAGCTGGCGTCGGTCGCGGGGGCGAGCGGCAGCGGCCCGTCGAAGGCGACGCCGTTCAGCTCCACGCGCTTGGCGAAGACGCGCGAGGGCGAGCGCTCCTCCAGCCCGAAGGCGAGGAACGAGCCGACCTTGAGCGTGCCCTCGCCGGGCGCGGCGAAGGAGACGTTGTCGAGCTCGAAGCGGCCCTCGAACACGTCGTAGCTCACCGAGCCGTAGCTCGCTTCGACCCCGACCGCCTTCAGCTCGCCGAACAGATCCGCGATCTGCCTTTCGGCGAAATGGGCGACATAGCCCTTGAGGCCGAGATAGCCGCCGATGACGACGACCGGCAAAGCGATGATGGCAATAAGGAAAGTCTTGCGCATGCCGCGGTGACCTGAGATTGACGGTTCCGGCCCGGTCCTCGGATCGGGACTCGCCTAGGAGAACCTTAAACGAACCGCCCAAAGGCGGGCATCAGAAATTCGGAATCCCGATGTACCGCTGAAGCGGATACGCATATTGGGGAAGCCCTCCATCTTCGCCGTCTGTCCCCGGGGGAAGGAAACGCAATGGCCTCGTACATTTCCGACGACCTGCGCTCTGGCGCAATGATCTACCACCGCCTGCCGCGCCCCGGTAAGCTCGAAATCCAGGCGACCAAGCCGTTGGCGAACCAGCGCGATCTGGCGCTGGCCTATACGCCGGGCGTCGCCGCGGTCTGCGAGGCGATCGCCGCGGATACGCAGCTCGTGGCGGAGCTGACGGCGAAGCAGAACCTCGTCGCCGTGGTCTCCAACGGCACGGCGGTGCTGGGCCTCGGCAATATCGGGCCCGAGGCGTCCAAGCCGGTGATGGAGGGCAAGGCGGTCCTGTTCAAGAAATTCGCCGGCATCGACGTGTTCGACATCGAGATCAACGCGCTCGAGGTCGACCACGTGGTCAGCGTGGTCGCGGCGCTCGAGCCAACCTTCGGCGGCATCAACCTCGAGGACATCAAGGCGCCGGAATGCTTCGAGATCGAGACGCAGCTCCGCGCCAAGATGAACATTCCGGTCTTCCATGACGACCAGCACGGCACGGCGATCATCGTCGCGGCGGCGATCGTCAATGCGCTGCACATCGGCGGCAAGAAGATCGAGGACGTGAAGATCGTCACCTCCGGCGCCGGCGCCGCGGCGATCGCAACCCTCAACCTGCTCGTCTCCATGGGCGCGCGGCGGGAGAACATCTGGGTCACGGACATCGAAGGCGTGGTCTATGAGGGCCGCGAGAAGCTGATGGACCCCTATAAGGGGGCCTTCGCGCAGAAGACCGACAAGCGCACCCTCGCCGAGGTGATCGCCGGCGCCGACATCTTCGTCGGCCTGTCCGCCGGCGGCGTGCTGAAGGCGGAGATGCTGAAGGCCATGGCCGAGCGCCCGCTCATCATGGCGCTCGCCAACCCGACCCCGGAGATCATGCCCGACCTCGCCCGCGAGGCCCGGCCCGACGCGATGATCTGCACCGGCCGCTCGGACTTCCCCAACCAGGTCAACAACGTCCTGTGCTTCCCCTTCATCTTCCGCGGCGCGCTCGATGCCGCCGCGACCACGATCAACGAGGAGATGAAGATCGCCGCCGTCCACGCCATCGCCGAGCTGGCGCGGGACACGCCCTCGGACGTGGTGGCGCGGGCCTATGGCGGCGAGACGCCGGTGTTCGGCCCGACCTCGCTCATTCCCTCGCCCTTCGACCCGCGCCTGATCCTGCGCGTGGCGCCGGCGGTGGCGAAGGCGGCGATGGACTCGGGTGTCGCCAAGCGGCCGATCGCCGATTTCGACAGCTATCGCGAGCAGCTCGACCGCTTCGTGTTCCGCTCCGGCCTCGTCATGAAGCCGCTCTTCACCCTCGCCAAGCAGGCGCCCAAGCGGGTGATCTACGCCGAGGGCGAGGATGAGCGGATCCTGCGCGCCGCCCAGGTGGTGGTGGAGGAGGGGCTCGCCCGGCCGATCCTGATCGGCCGTCCCTCGGTGATCGACACCCGCCTCGAGCGCTTCGGCCTGTCGATCCGTCCCGGCGTCGATTTCGACCTGATCAACCCCGAGGACGACCCGCGCTACCGCGACTACGTGCAGACCTATGTCGAGTGCGCCGGCCGGCGCGGCGTGACGCCCGAGCTCGCCCGCACGCTGGTGCGCACCACGCCGACCGTGATCGCGGCCCTGGCGGTGATCCGCGGCGATGCCGACACCATGCTGTGCGGCGTCGAGGGGCGCTTCATCCGCCATCTGCGCCACATCCGCACCATCATCGGCCTGGCGCCGGGCGTGCGCGACGTGGCCGCGCTTTCCATGTTGCTGACGCCGAAGGGCGCCTTCTTCCTGTGCGACACCCAGGTCACGCCGGACCCGTCGCCCGACGACCTCGCCGAGATGGCGCAGCTCGCCGCCGCCCATGTGCGCCGCTTCGGCATCGAGCCGCGGGTGGCGCTGCTGTCGCATTCGGACTTCGGTAGCCGGGACGACGAGAGCGCCATCAAGATGCGCCGCACGCTCGACCTCATCATCGAGCGCGCGCCCGGCCTGGTGGTCGACGGCGAGATGGAGGGCGACAGCGCGCTGGTGCCGGAGATGCGCGAGCGCGTGATGCCGGGCGGCCGGCTTCAGGGCGTCGCCAACATCCTCGTCATGCCCAACCTCGATGCGGCGAACATCAGCTACCAGATGGTGAAGGTGTTCGGAAACGCGCTGCCGGTGGGGCCGATCCTGCTGGGCACGGCGCGCCCGGCGCACATCCTCACCCCCTCGGTGACGGCGCGCGGCGTGGTCAACATGACCGCGATCGCGGTGGTCGAGGCGCAGGGCAACTGAGCCGGGATCCGGCGCCGTCTCTGGGCGGCGCCGGCTTCCGATCGCGTTGGACGTCGCGGCCGGCACGCCCCGGCGTCGCGGTAGCGGGGGGAGGGGATTCGGCCCCCAGTCCTGTCGCGGCGCCATTCCTGCCCGTGCGGAAGACGATTGTTACCGGCGCCGCAGGCGATGCGCCCGCGTGCCTCGCGGGTGGGCGGCAAGGGGCGCAAAACGGCACCACCATTAGCTTTGCGGGGTTGGCCGCCGGCTCTTATGACACGCCGCGCGGGAAACTATGTCTGAAATACGTCATCTTTTGCCGCGTAAAAGACACAATTCTGACCAATCTGAGCGCGGCCCGAATTTGGCCGAATGAGCTGGGCGCCCGCTGGGCGGTCAGATCGTTTTGCGAAGTTCGGCCGAGATCGGCGGGAGGCCTCGAGCTCTCCGGCTATCACTTCTGCTCCTCAAGGTTTTGTCATGGCTGATACCGGCACCGTCAAGTGGTTCAATGATCAGAAGGGCTACGGGTTCATCCAGCCCGATAGCGGCGGGAAGGACGTGTTCGTCCACATCAGCGCGGTTCAGCGTTCGGGCTTGCAGGGCCTGCGCGACGGCGAGAAGGTGTCGTTCGAGCTCCAGACCGACCAGCGCTCCGGAAAGACCTCGGCGGTGAACCTGCGTCCGCTCTGAGCGGCGTTTCGACTGCCGCTTTTCGGGTCTTTACCGATTAGATTGAATACAATGTAGCCTTTCCCCATGGGGAAGGGCGGATTTCTGCTGCGAGAGTCCACCGATTACCTTTGGTGGCTCTTGCATTGAAAGCCATTCGCGGTAGTCTTCCGCGCAGACTTTGGCTGGACTCTGGGCCGTTTCACCTCGCTTGTTGCTGGGTGCACGTTCAGCTTTTCTTCCAAATTCGACCCAGCGGCGGGGTGAGCGTGCCCCGCTGAATGTGCAACCTCGATACGTGAGACTACCCTTATGTCTACCCTGACCGGCACCGTTAAGTGGTTCAACGATCAGAAGGGCTACGGCTTTATCCAGCCGGATAATCCGGGCAAGGACGTGTTCGTCCATATCAGCGCGGTCCAGCGTTCGGGCCTGCAGGGCCTGCGCGACGGCGAGAAGGTCTCCTTCGAGCTCTACACCGACCAGCGTTCGGGCAAGACTTCCGCGGTCAACCTGCGCGTCGACTGATCGTCCGGGCATCCAGCGCCCGTCGGCTGCAAGAAAAGAACCCGCCGTCTCGGTCCGAGGCGGCGGGTTTTTCTATGTCTCGACCTTGCAGCATGTCCGGTAAAGGCCGGCTTAACGCATCTGCGCGGGACTCGTCTTCCTGCAAATATAAAGCAGGTGCCGCGCGGTCATGCCGGGCGACTGTGCTGCGCAACCGTCCTCGACGAAGCGCCTGATCATACCGGTGGGCGCATCTCTTCTTCGATTTGCGGTCGGCGACAATAAAAAAGCCCGCTCGCCGGGTGGCGAGCGGGCCTATGTCTTGGCGATGCCTCAGCTGCAGCCGGTGGTCGAGCCGCAGGTCTCGCACTTCAGGCAGGTGCCGTTCCGCACCATGGTGAAGTTCTGGCATTCGGGGCAGGCTTCGCCCTCATAGCCCTTGGCGCGCGCGATGGCGCGCGCCTCGGCCTTGGAGGGGCCGGGTGCCGCCGGCGCGGGGGCGGCCCAGGGGAGGGCGGCGGTGTCGCCGGTCTCCACCTCCTCCTCCGCCTCGGGCGCCGCCTTCAGCGCGGTCGCGCCCTGGATGCCGCCGCGCAGCGCGGTGACGTTCGAGGCCGTGGGCGCGGTGATCGAGCTCGCCGGCACCACCATCAGCCCGACCGACTTGCCGCGCAGCAGGCCCTTGGAGACCATGCGCGAGGCCGGGGTGCCGCCGGGCGCCGCCTTGCCTTCGTCCACGCCCTTGCCGAGCGCGTCGAAATTCGACTCGCCGGCATCGACATGGCCGAGATCGTTGCGGCCGAGATAGGAGACCGCGAGCTCGCGGAAGATATAGTCGAGGATCGAGGTCGCGTACTTGATGGTGTCGTTGCCCTGCACCGGGCCGGCGGGCTCGAAGCGGGTGAAGGTGAAGGCGTCGACATACTCCTCCAGCGGCACGCCGTACTGCAGGCCCAGCGACACCGAGATGGCGAAGTTGTTGATGAAGGAGCGCAGCGCCGCGCCTTCCTTGTGCATGTCGATGAAGATCTCGCCGAGCCGGCCGTCATCATATTCGCCGGTGCGCAGATAGACCTTGTGGCCGCCCACCACCGCCTTCTGGGTGTAGCCCTTGCGGCGGTCGGGCATCTTCTCGCGATCGTGCACGGCGACGATGCGCTCGACGATCTTCTCGACAATCTTCTCGGTCACCTGCGCCGCGCGGGCGGCCGCGGGCTTCTCCAGCAGCGCCTCGATCGCGTCCTCTTCCTCGTCATCGTCGGCGAGGAGCTGCGAGTTGAGCGGCTGCGAGAGCTTGGAGCCGTCGCGGTAGAGCGCATTGGCCTTCAGCGCCAGGCGCCAGGAGAGCAGATAGGCCTCCTTGCAGTCCTCGACCGTCGCCTCGTTCGGCATGTTGATGGTCTTGGAGATCGCGCCCGAGAGGAAGGGCTGCGCCGCCGCCATCATCAGGATGTGGCTGGTGACGGAGAGGTAGCGCTTGCCGATGCGCCCGCACGGATTGGCGCAGTCGAACACCGGGTAGTGCTCGGCCTTGAGGAACGGCGCACCCTCGAGGGTCATGGCGCCGCAGACATGGATGTTCGCGGCCTCGATGTCCTTCTTCGAGAAGCCGAGGAAGGTGAGCAGGTCGAAGGAGGGGTCGGCCAGCTTGTCGGCCGGCACGCCGAGCTTGGCGAGCGCCTCGTCGCCGAGCGTCCAGCGGTTGAACACGAACTTGATGTCGAAGGCCGCCTTCACGCTGGCGTCGATCTTCGCCAGCATGGCGTCGTCGAAGCCCTTGGCGCGCAGCGTCGAATGGTTGATCGCCGGCGCCTGGGTGATCGAGCCGTGGCCGACCGCATAGGCCTCGATCTCGGCGATCTCGCTTTCGCTGTAGCCGAGCGTACGCAGCGCCTCCGGCACGGCGCGGTTGATGATCTTGAAGTAGCCGCCGCCGGCCAGCTTCTTGAACTTCACCAGCGCGAAGTCGGGCTCGATGCCGGTGGTGTCGCAGTCCATGACGAGGCCGATCGTGCCGGTGGGCGCGAGCAGCGTGGTCTGGGCGTTGCGGTAGCCGTGCTCCTCGCCGAGGCTCAGCGCACGGTCCCACGCCGCCTTGGCGTGGGCGACCAGCGCCGGCTGCGGCACGCTGGCATGGTCGAGCGGCACCGGGTTGGTGTTCAGCCCCTCATAGCCGCCCTTCTCGCCATAGGCGGCGTGGCGGTGGTTGCGGATGACGCGCAGCATGTGCGCGGCGTTCGGCTGATAGCCGGGGAAGGGGCCGAGTTCCTTCGCCATCTCCGCCGAGGTGGCGTAGGCGACGCCGGTCATGATCGCGGTCAACGCGCCGCAATAGGCGCGGCCCTCGTCGGAATCGTAAGGGATGCCCGAGGTCATCAGCAGGCCGCCGATATTGGCGTAGCCGAGGCCGAGCGTGCGGTACTCGTAGGAGAGCTTGGCGATCTCCTTCGAGGGGAACTGCGCCATCAGGATCGAGATCTCGAGCACGACGGTCCACAGCCGGCAGGCATGCTCGTAGCTCTCGACGTCGAACGTGCCGTCCTCCTGGCGGAACTGCAGCAGGTTCAGCGAGGCGAGGTTGCACGCCGTGTCGTCGAGGAACATGTATTCCGAGCACGGGTTGGAGGCGCGGATCGGGCCGCCCGCCGGGCTCGTGTGCCAGTCATTGATGGTGGTGTGGAACTGGATGCCGGGATCGGCGCAGGCCCAGGCCGCGTAGCCGATCTTCTCCCACAGCTCGCGCGCCTTCAGCGTCTTGGTCACCTTGCCGGTGATGCGCGAGGTCAGGTTCCACGCGCCGTCGGCCTCGACCGCGGTGAGGAAGGCGTCGTCGACCCGCACCGAATTGTTGGAGTTCTGGCCCGAGACGGTCAGATACGCCTCCGAATCCCAGTCGGTGTCGTAGATCGGGAATTCGATGTCGGTGTAGCCCTGGCGCGCGAACTGGATCACGCGGCGGATGTAGTTCTCCGGCACCTGCGCCTTCTTGGCGGCGCGGATCTCGCGCTTCAGCGCCGGGTTGAGCGCCGGATCGTAGCAGTCCTCGCCTTCGCCCTCGCAGTTCACGCAGGCCTTCATCACCGCCTTCATGTGCTTGGCGACGATCTTCGAGCCGGTGACGAGGGCGGCGACCTTCTGCTCCTCCTTCACCTTCCAGTCGACATAGGTCTCGATGTCGGGATGGTCGGCGTCGACCACCACCATCTTGGCGGCGCGGCGCGTGGTGCCGCCCGACTTGATGGCGCCGGCGGCGCGGTCGCCGATCTTGAGGAAGCTCATCAGGCCGGACGACTTGCCGCCGCCCGAGAGCCGCTCGCCCTCGCCGCGCAGGGCGGAGAAGTTCGAGCCGGTGCCCGAGCCGTACTTGAACAGGCGCGCCTCGCGCACCCACAGGTCCATGATGCCGCCTTCGTTCACCAGGTCGTCACCGACCGACTGGATGAAGCAGGCATGCGGCTGGGGATGCTCATAGGAGGACTTGGAGCGCGTCAGCTTGCCGGTGGCGTAGTCGACATAGAAGTGGCCCTGGCCGGGGCCGTCGATGCCATAGGCCCAGTGCAGGCCGGTGTTGAACCACTGCGGCGAGTTGGGCGCGGCCATCTGCATGGCGAGCATGTAGCGGTGCTCGTCGAAGAAGGCCTGCGCGTCCTCCTCGGAATCGAAGTAGCCGCCCTTCCAGCCCCAATAGGTCCAGGTGCCGGCGAGACGGTCGAACACCTGGCGGGAATCGGTCTCGCCGATCAGGCGTTCCTTCTCGGGCAGGGCGCCGAGCGCCTTCTCGTCGGCCGTGCCGCGCCACAGGAAGGAGGGGACGGTCTCTTCCTCGACCTTCTTCAGATGCGCGGGCACGCCGGCCTTGCGGAAATACTTCTGCGCCAGGATGTCGGTCGCGACCTGGGAGAAGTGTTCGGGCACATCGATGCCTTCCAGGCGGAACACCACCGATCCGTCGGGATTGCGGATTTCGCTCGTCGCCTTGCGGAACGCGATGTCCGCATAGGGTGAACGGCCAGCCTTGGTATAGCGGCGCTCGATGCGCATGATCTTCGTCCCCGGTTCGTGGCGCACCTGCCCCGGTGCGCGCCGAATATCAAATAGGCCCGGATCTCCGTCCGCACCTGCCTGTCTCTCCACGCCGGTGGCGGCATCCTGCCATCCCCGTGTGGATTGTTTTTGGCACGCACAAACACTCGCCGATGATGCCATCGGCGCTGGAGTCTGCCTCTTTCTGGATTGTCGCCGCCCGCGAACCGACGCTGCGAGCGACGCGATCCAAACTGGCTGACTCACTCCGGCCCGTCAACCTTTCGTCACAAATTCTAGTGTGGAAGCTTTAACGAGACGCTAAATGTAGATGGTGACGCGAGGTCCGACCTTCCACCCCTAAGGGGTGCAATCGAGCGCGGATTCGCGGGCCGAGTCCAGCCTTGATGTGCGGGCGCGGTTTGCCCGGTGAAGAACGGGGAAGACGGGTACGAGCCGCGCTCGGGACTCGCCGCTTTTGCCGGAATGCATTCCTGCAAGGCGGCTCTGTCCCTTGGGCATCTGGACAGCGGCGTCCCGGCCCCTCAAATGACGGGCAGCATTCCTGCCCTTTCTCATTGCGGTCCCGCTTCATGAGCACCGACACGCCCGCCGGGCCCTCCGCCGGCGCCCTTACCTTTTTTCTGCTCGCGCTGGCGGCGGGGCTCGGTGCGGCCAATCTTTATTACGCGCAGCCGCTGATCGCGCTGATCGCCGACGACATCCGGCTCGACGAGACGCTGGCGAGCCTCGTCGTCACCATCGGCCAGGCGGGCTACATATTGGGCCTCCTGCTGGTTGTGCCGCTCGGCGACATCGTCGAGAACCGGCGGCTGATCGGTGCCGTGCTCATCTGCGCGGCGGCGGGGCTCGGCCTCGCCTTCAGCGCGCAGACGCCCTCGGTCTTCCTCCTCGCGGCGCTCCTTTTCGGCGTCGGCTCGGTGGTGGCGCAGATCGCGGTGCCCTTCGCCGCCCATCTCGCCCGCCCCGAGGAGCGCGGGCGCAAGGTGGGCAGCGTCGTCAGCGGCCTGATGACGGGCATCCTGCTGGCGCGGCCCGCCTCCTCGATGGTGGCCCATTTCCTCGGCTGGCGGGCGGTGTTCGCGATCGCGGCGGTGATGATCCTCGCCCTCGCCGTGGGACTGAGGCTCGCCCTGCCGGTGCGCCGGCCGCAGGCGGCCGCCACCGGCGGGGGCGCCGCCTATGGCGCGCTGGTCGGCTCGCTCTGGTCGCTCTTCCGCTCGCAGCCGGTGCTGCGCCGGCGCGCGGCCTACCAGTCGGCCATGTTCGGCGTGTTCACCCTGTTCTGGACCGCGGTGCCGCTCGAGCTCGCGGGGCCGGTGTTCGGCTTCGGCCAGGAGGGAATCGCCATCTTCGCCCTCGCGGGCGCGGCCAGCGTCGTCATCTCGCCGCTTGCCGGCTGGCTGGCCGATCGCGGCTATTCGCGTGCGGCGACCTGCGGGGCGCTGGTGTGCGCGATCCTCGGCTTCGGCGTCACCGAGATCGGCGTCGCTTCCGGCTCGGTGGTGGTGCTGGCGGTGGGCGCGATCCTGCTCGACTGCGCGGCGACGGCGAATCTTGTGTTCGGCCAGCGCGCCATCTTCATGCTGGCGCCGGAGATCCGCTCGCGGCTCAACGGGCTGTTCATTGCGCTGTTCTTCTTCGGCGGCGCGGTCGGCTCGGCGGTGGCGAGCCCGCTCTACCAGCAGGGCGGCTGGGGATATGTGACGGTGGCCGGAATCGCCGCGCTGGTGCTGGCGCTGCTCTATTTCTTCACCGAGCCGCGTTCGGCCGCGACATAGGCGCCGCCGGCGCCTTTCCTCGGCTGGACACGGGCCGGCCCGGGTGGCATGTTCCGGCCAAGCTTGAGCTGGCGCAGGACGACTTCCGTGACCTTTTCCGACTTCCTCACCGAAATGTTCACCTGGTGGAACGGGCAGACCATGGGCACCCGTTTCCATACCTGGCGCTACGGCGAGCTCGTCGGCGAGGATGAGTTCGGCAATCGCTACTATCGCGCCAAGGGCGGCAAGATCGACCCCACGCTCGGCTTCCAGCGCCGCTGGGTGATCTTCAACGGCCCGGCCGAGGCGACGGCCATTCCGCCCGGCTGGCACGCCTGGATGCACCAGCGCTCCGACGTGCCGCCGAGCGAGGAAAACTACGTGCCGCGCGAATGGCAGAAGCCGCACCGGCCGAACCCGACAGGCACGCCGGCCGCCTATCGTCCGCCGGGCTCCACGCTCGGCTTCGGCCATCGCCCGGCGGTGACGGGCGACTACAAGGCCTGGACGCCGGAGTGAGCCTTCCGCCGTCGGAAGGGAACCGGCCGGCAGCGGGGAACGAGCCGGGCGACGCCCCGGCATCCGCCTCCTTCACCCCGGACGCGCCCCGACATCGCCGCATTGCCCGGCATGCTGCGAAGGGCAGCCCGATGCGCGCGCCGCGCGCCCTCTCGAGTGTGGCCGTTCCGATGCGTTCTTTCCTTTGCGCCGCCGTGGCGCTCCTGGCCCTTGGCGGCCCGCTGGCCGCGCAGCAGGGCTGGCAGGGCGGCGTCGAATCGCAGCCCCTGGCGCCCCCGCCGGGCCAGCCCGCACCTCAGGGCCAGCCCGCACCTCAGGGGCAGCCCGCACCTCAGGGGCAGCCGGCAGCTCCCGATAGCGGACAGGTGCAGAACCCCGATTCCCCGCCCGGCGGACCGGGCGTCCCCTCGATCATGGAGCCGCCGGAAGGCGGGGAGGCCCCGCGCACGCCCGCACCCGAGCAGCCGGATGTTCCCGGCCAGGCGACCTACGGGCCGGGTGGCGACATCGAGGTCGTCCAGCCGCCCGAGGAGAAGATCGAGAACAAGACCGCGGTCTTCGCCGGCCTCGACAAGATCACCGGCCGCATCATCAGCTTCGACGTCGCCGTCAACGAGACGGTGCAGTTCGGCGCGCTGCGCATCACCCCGCGCGCCTGCTACACCCGGCCCTCGACCGAGAAGCAGAACACGACCGGCTTCGTGGAAATCCAGGAGATCGCGCTCGACGGCAAGATCAAGCCGCTGTTCGGCGGCTGGATGTTCGCCTCCAGCCCCGGCCTGCACGGCGTCGAGCACCCGATCTATGACGTCTGGCTCACCGACTGCAAGCAGACCGCGCCGGTGATCGCCTCGCCCGGGCCCCAGCAGTAGAAATCCGCCTCGCCGTCCAGCGCCTGCGCGAGCAGGCGGTGGTAGTGGCGCCGCGAGACCTCGATGGCGCCGAAGCGGCGCAGGTGATCGGTCACGAACTGGGTGTCGAGCAGGGTGAAGCCGCCCTTCTTCAGCCGTGCCACCAGATGCACCAGCGCGACCTTCGAGGCGTCGCGCGAGCGGTGGAACATGCTCTCGCCGAAGAAGGCGCGTCCGAGCCGCACGCCGTAGAGCCCGCCGACCAGCGCGCCGTCTTCCCACGCCTCGACCGAGTGGCAGAAGCCGCGCGAATGGAGGTCGGTATAAAGCTTGCGGATGCGCCGGTTGATCCAGGTCGAGCCACGCCCTTCGGCGGGAGCCGCGCAACCGTCGATCACCGCCTCGAAATCATGGTCGATGCGGATCTCGAAGCGGTCCGAACGCACGGTGCGGGCGAGGCGGTCGGTGATCGCGAATTCGCCGAGCGGGATCACGCCGCGCCGCTCCGGCTCGATCCAGTAAAGGCCGGGGTCGTCCGCGCTCTCGGCCATGGGGAAGATGCCGCAGGCATAGGCCTTCAGCAGGACCTCGGGCGTGATCTCGACCTGATGCTCGCGCGGGTGTGACATGGCGGGAGCATGACCGAGATGGGCGGCGCTGTGAAGGCAAATCGCGCGCCGCCGGGGCGGGCGGCAACCGCCCGCGATCACAGCTGTGGAACCCCGGATGCATCGCCCGGCAGGGAGCCGGCTGGGCGCGCCTTACCGCGCGCTGTCCGACGCCGGCCGGCGGCCGGTCAGCTCGCCGGCTCGCCGTCGGCGAGGAACTGCTCAAGCCAGTGGATGTCGTAGGCCCCGCGCCGGATGTCGTCATTGGTGACGAGCTCGCGGAACAGCGGCAGCGTGGTCTCGATGCCCTCGACCACGAATTCGTCGAGAGCGCGCTGCAGGCGACGCAGGCATTCCTCGCGCGTGCGCGCATGGACGATCAGCTTGCCGGCGAGACTGTCGTAGAAGGGCGGGATCGAATAGCCCTGATACACCGCCGAATCGACGCGCACGCCCGGCCCGCCCGGCACGTGCCAGTAGTCGATCTTGCCTGGGGAGGGGCGGAAGGTGCGCGGGTGCTCGGCATTGATGCGGCACTCGATCGAGTGCCCCTCGAGCACCACGTCGTCCTGCGTGATGTCGAGCGGCAGGCCGGCGGCGACGCGGATCTGCTCGTTGATCAGGTCGATGCCGGTGATCGCCTCCGTCACCGGATGCTCCACCTGGATCCGGGTGTTCATCTCGATGAAGTAGAACTCGCCGTTCTCGTACAGGAACTCGATCGTGCCGGCGCCGAGATATTTCAGGTCGCGCATGGCCTGCGCCACCGTCCCGCCGATGCGCGCGCGCTGCTCGGGAGTGATGATCGGGGAGGGGGCCTCCTCCCACACCTTCTGGTGCCGGCGCTGCAGCGAGCAGTCGCGCTCGCCCAGATGGACCGCATTGCCCTGGCCGTCGCCCAGCACCTGGATCTCGATGTGGCGCGGCGTGCCGAGATATTTCTCGATATAGACCGCGTCGTCGCCGAACGCCGCGCGCGCTTCCGAGCGGGCGGTCGACAGGGCGGAGGAGAGCTCCTGCTCGGAGCGGGCGACCTTCATGCCGCGCCCGCCACCGCCGGCGGCGGCCTTGATCAGCACCGGAAAGCCGATCTCGCTCGCGACCTTGGCCGCTTCCTCGTCGCTCGAGACCCCGCCGTCCGAGCCCGGCACGCAGGGGATGCCGAGCTTCTTGGCGGTCTTCTTCGCCTCGATCTTGTCGCCCATGATGCGGATGTGCTCGGGCTTGGGCCCGATGAACTTCACGCCGTGGTCGATCAGGATCTCGGCGAAGCGGGCGTTCTCGGCGAGGAAGCCGTAGCCCGGATGCACCGCCTCGGCGCCGGTGATCTCGCAGGCGGCGAGCAGCGCGGGGATGTTGAGGTAGCTGTCGCGCGCGGCGGGCGGGCCGATGCACACGCTCTCGTCGGCGAGCTTCACATGCATCGCGTCGGCGTCGGCCGTGGAGTGCACGGCGACGGTGGCGATGCCGAGCTCCTTGCAGGCCCGAAGGACCCGCAGCGCGATCTCGCCGCGATTGGCAATGAGGATCTTCCCGAACATCAGGCGTGTCTCACTCGATGATCAGGAGCGGCTCGCCATATTCGACCGGCTGCGCATTGTCCACAAGGATACGGGTGACCGTTCCCGCCCGCGGGGAGGGGATGGCGTTCATCGTCTTCATCGCCTCGACGATCAGCAGGGTCTGGCCCTCCTTGACCACGGAACCGACGCCGATGAAGGGCTTGGCGCCGGGCTCGGGGCCGAGATAGGCGGTGCCGACCATCGGCGAGGGCACCATGCCGGGGTGCTTGGCGAGGTCGTCGCCCCCGGCGGCGGCCGGCGCGGCGGCCACGGGCAGGGCGGCCGGCATCGGCGCGGGCGCCGCCATGGCGACCGGCGCGGGCGCGTAGACCGGCGCGGCGCGCGCGACGCGGATCCGCAGATCCTCGTGCTGCACCTCGATCTCGGTGAGGTCGCTCTCGGAGAGAAGGTTGGCGATCTCGCGCACCAGCGCGGGGTCGATGTTCGGCTTGTTGGTTTTCATCATCATCCCGTGACGGGGGGCTGCCCGCCTCCCTCAGCTGACACGGCGCGCGGCAAGCGCGTCGATGGCGAGCCGGTAGCCATCGATCCCGAGCCCGCAGATCACCCCGAGGGCGACCGACGAGACATAGGAGTGATGGCGGAAGGCTTCGCGCGCGAAGACGTTGGACAGGTGCACTTCGACGACATTGAGGCCGACCGCCTTGATAGCGTCGGCAACGGCGACCGAGGTGTGCGTGTAGGCGGCGGCATTGAGCGCGACGCCGAGCGAGCCGCGGGCCTCCTGCAGGAAGCCTACCAGCTCGCCTTCGTGATTGGTCTGGCGGAACACGAGCTCCAGCCCGTGTCGCTCACAGGCCGCGCGGCAGGCGTTCTCGACGTCCCCGAGGGTCGCGTGGCCGTACACTTCCGGCTCGCGCGTGCCGAGCAGGTTCAGGTTCGGGCCGTTGAGAACATGTACCGTGTCGGGCATCGCCCCTCGAAAGATCAGCCGCTGCCCGACTTTTGCCGGGGCCGCGGGTTTATAGGCAATGCCCGGCCCGCCGCCAAGCCCCGAGCCGGCCGGAGCGGGGGTTAATCCCCGGACGCAAGGTCGCGGGTCGCCCCCGCCTCCGGTTCAGCACTGGGTCTTGCCGCAGGAACGCACCGAGTCGATGGCGCTCTTGAGCTGGTCGTGGCCGACCGCGCCGACGATCACCGAGTCGCCCGCCACATAGCTCGGCGTGCCGTCGATGCCGAGCGCGTCGGCGATCTTCATGCTCTCCTGCAGCGTGGCGTTCACTTCCGGGTCGGCCATCGCCTTGGCCAGCGCGCTCATGTCGACGCCCGCCTCCTTGGCCGCGGCCAGAGCCTTGTCCTTGTTGGCCTGCCCGCGCCCGCCCAGCAGCTTCTGGTGGAAGGCGAAGTACTTGTCGGGCGCGACCATGCGCACGCCCACCGCCACCTGCGCGGCTTCGACCGAGCCCGGGCCAAGCACGGGGAATTCCTTCAGGATGACCTTCAGCTTGGGGTCTTCCTGGGTCAGCTTGACGAGGTCGGCGAGCGCGTGGCGGCAATAGCCGCAATTGTAGTCGAAGAACTCGACCAGCGTGACGTCGCCATTGGGGTTGCCGACCACGGCGCCGCGCGGCGATTCGAAGATCAGCGGCTTCAGCGAGGCGAGTGCCTGGTCGCGCTGGTTCGCCTCGGCCGCGGCCTGGCGCTTCTGCAGCTCGACGATGGCCTCCTGGATCACCTCGGGATTCTTCAGGAGGTAGTCGTGGATCACCGCCTCGAACTCCTTGCGCTGGCTGTCGTCGAGCGCGGAGGCCGGCGCGAGGCCGATGCCGAGGAGGAGGCAGGCGGCGATCGCACTGCACCCGGCACGGCGGAAAAAGGTGAGCGGCGGCATGTTCATCTCCGGAAAGGACGTTGTTCGGTCGGTCGTCGGTCAGGGACGGCGCTGCGCGCGCGAACTCGGCGGCGGCGTGAACTTCACGATATCATCCGCCTTGAGCCAGCCGGGCGAGCCGAGCGGAAATTTCGTGCGGGCGCGGGAGGCGAGCTCCTTGGCGAGCGCGTAATCGCCGCCGACGAAGGCGGACTGGGCCGAGGCGAGGTCGGCATTCGGAATGTCGCCCTTGTCGCCATAGGCCATGGCGAGATAGCGCCAGCCGGCGGGGGAATCGGGCTCGCGCTGCAGGCTGAAGGTCAGCTCGCGCACCGCCTCGTCCATCACCGCCTTGTTGTCGGTGGCGACCAGCGCCTGGCCGAGCAGCATGCGGATCAGCGGATTGCCGCCCGACAGCTTCACCGCCTGGCGCAGCGGCGGCACCGCCTCGCGCGCCCGGCCGGCTTCCAGCAGCGCCTGGCCCTTCAGCTCGTAGAAATAGGGATTGGACGGCTGTGTGGCGATCAGCGCGTCGATCTGGCTGATCGCGCCGGGAATGCTGCCATAGCGATAGGCCGAGATCGCCCGCGCGTAGCGCGCCGGCAGCGACGTGTCGGAGGGCGAATAGGTGCGGTTCACCGCGTCCGGCGTTTCCGTGTAGCCGACCAGCTTGGCGCGCATCATGTCGTGCCGCGCCTGCAGGGCCGGCGAGTCCTTGGCGTTGAAGTACGGGCTCTTGTGCGCGAGGTTGGAGAGCAGCGCGATGCGGTCCGCCGCCATGGGATGGCTCAGCACGTAGGGATCGACGCGCTGGCTGATGAACATCTGTTCGTTCTCGAACCGCTCGAAGGTCGTCAGCATGCCGGCGGCGGACTGCTTGGTGGCGTTCAGGAAGCTGATGGCGGACCGGTCGGCCGCCATTTCCTGCTCGCGCCGGTAGGAGAGGATGGTCCGGCGCATCATGTCCTGCGGCATCATCATCGCCCCGGCCGCCGCGCCGCCCATATTGGTGCCGCTCGCCGCGCCGGCGGCGACCCCGCCCGCGGCCAGCAGCATGCCGACGATGGCGGCGGTTTGCGCGGATTCGAGCATCTCGCGCTGGCGCGCCAGATGCCCACCGGCGATGTGGCCGGTCTCGTGCGCCAGGACGCCGATGACCTCGTTCGGCGTCTTCGCCTGCTTGAGCGCGCCGGTATTGATGAAGATGCGCTTGCCGTCGGCGACGAAGGCATTGAACGAATCGTCGCCGATCAGCACCACCTTGATGTTCTGCTGGGTCAGGCCCGCCGCCTTGAAGATCGGCCGCGTATAGTCGCGCAACAGCGTCTCGATCTCGGCGTCGCGGATGATGTTCGGCCCGCGCGACTGCGCCCGGGCGGGGCCGGCGGCGAGCATGCCGGTGGCGAGCACGGCGAGGCCATAGGCCGTGCGGCCCGCGACGCGCGCGAGAAGCCGCGCCGGGCGCGGGCGGGTCGGGCGGATTTCGGGGCCCCTTGGCCGAAGCGAGGGGTTGTCAAGCTGGTTGAGACGCATCATCCATCGGGCGGAACTGAATGTGCGGGGACCTGACGCTGTCATCGACGCAGGGTCAAGTCTTGTGCACATCATCTTCGTTTGAAGTATGCCGAGAGCAGCCGCAGATTGCGGCACGGTTACGGCATAGCCGGCAGGGCCGATCGCATGAACCCTCTTTCCGCGTCCCGCGAGGCGGCGGCCGCTACGCTCCTGCTCCAGGCGTCGCGCCGCAGCGAGATCGCCCCCTTCATCGTGATGGACGTGATGGAGCGCGCCGCCCGCATCGAGGCGCAGGGCGGGCAGGTGATCCACATGGAGGTCGGCCAGCCCGCCGCCCCGGCGCCGGCAAGCGCGCGCCAGGCCGCCCGGCGCGCGCTCGACCATGGACGGATCGGCTACACCACCGCGCTCGGCCTGCCGAGCCTGCGCGCGCGGATCGCCCGCCACTATGGCGAGACCTACGACGTCGACCTCGACCCGGCCCGGGTGGTGGTGACGACCGGCTCCTCGGCCGGTTTCCTGCTCGCCTTCCTCGCCATGTTCGAGCCCGGCGACCGGGTGGCGATCGCCAATCCCGGCTATCCGCCCTACCGGCACATCCTCACCGCGCTCGGCTGCGAGCCGGTGCTGATCGAGACCGACGCCGCCTCGCGCTGGGTCATCACGCCGGAGGCGCTCGCCGAGGCGCACCGGCAGGCCCCGCTGAGCGGCGTGCTGGTGGCGAGCCCGGCCAATCCCACCGGCACCATGATGCGGCCCGAGGCGCTGGCCGAGCTTCTGGCCACCGCCGAGGGGCTCGGCATCCGCTTCATCTCGGACGAGATCTATCACGGCCTCGACTACGCCTTCCCGGCGACGACCGCGGCGGCGCTGAGCCCCAACGCCACCATCATCCATTCCTTCTCGAAATATTTCTGCATGACCGGCTGGCGGGTCGGCTGGATGGTGATGCCCGCGCCGCTGGTGCGCGCGGTCGAGCGGCTGCAGCAGAACCTGATGATCTCCGTCCCCACGCTCTCGCAGGTCGCCGCCGAGGCGGCCTTCGACGGGGCGGCCGAGATGGAGGCGGTCAAGCACGGCTATGAAGAGAACCGGCTGATCCTCACCCGCGGACTGCCGGGCGCGGGGCTGCCCGAGTTTCTGCCCGTGGACGGGGCGTTCTACCTCTATGCCGACATCTCCCGCTTCACCGACGATTCCGCCGCCTTCGCGCGGCGGCTGCTCGACGAGGCGCATGTGGCGGCGACGCCCGGGGTCGATTTCGACCCGCATCGCGGCCACCACTTTCTGCGCCTGTCCTATGCCGGGAGCCGGGAGGAGATGCGCGAGGCGGTGGAGCGGATCGGCGCGTTTCTCGCGCGGGGCTGAGCTAGCGCTGGGCTGAACGAGGGCGGGGCCGATGCGCGCCCGGCCACCCATGGCGCTCTGAAATGAAAAGGCCCCGCTTGCGTGCGCTCGCGGGGCCTTTCGATCTTCGGGCCGGCCGGCCTTATTCGCCGAACAGCTTGCGCTGCCACCAGCCGGTGCGGCGCGGGCGCTCTTCCTCGACGGGCGCGTTCTCGGCCGGCGCGGGCTCGGCCTCGGCGGCCGTTTCGACGGATGGGGCCTCCGGCGCCGCTTCCGCGGCCAGCTCGGCCGTCACGGTCTCGGCCGGCGCCGTCTCGGCGGGCGTCTCGGCAGCAGCGGTGTCCGCGACCGGCGCGCGTTCGCGCACGGTGGAGCGGCGACGGCGCGGCTTGGGCTTGGCTTCCGGCTCGGGTGCCGGTTCCGCAGGCTCGGCAGCGGCGGGCTCGGCAGCGGCTTCCGCCGGTGCCTCGGCGGCCGCGACGCTTTCGCCCCCAGCCTGCTCGCCCCCGACCTTCTCGCCCTCAGCCGTCTCTTCCTCTGCCTTCTCGGCGCGGGTGCGGCGGCCGCCGCGACGGCCGCGGCGCGGGCGGGCCTTCTCGGCCGCCGGCTCCTCGGTCGCTTCCGCGGCTTCGGCCGCGCCGGCCTCGGCGAGCTCGACCGCCTGCTCGGCGGCGTCGCCCACGACCGGGGCCTCGGCGACCGGCGCGTCCTCGGCCGGAGCCTCGTGCACCGAATCGGCAGGAGCGGAGTCGGCCGCGGCGGCCGGCGTGTCGTCGGAGTCCTCGCCTTCGCCGTCGTCCTCGAACTCGATTCCGGCGGCGTCGAGGTCCGACCCGCCATTATCGTCGCGTCCCTGGCTCTCGCCGTTCTGGCCGCCACGACGACGCCGGCGCCGGCGGCGACGCCGGCGGCCACCGCCATCGGCGTTCTCGCCACTGGCCGCGCGCTGGGCCGGAGCCTCGGCGGGCTCTTCGGTCTCCTCGACCTCCTCTTCCTCGATATCCACCTCGTCCTCGGGCTCGACGACGAGCTCGGGCGCACGCGGGATCGGGATCGGGTTCAGCACCGCCTCGCCCTTGTCGATGGCGAAGGGGGTGAGGCCGGTCAGCGTGGCGTCGGCGCTGATGGTGATGATGACGCCGAACCGCGCTTCCAGCTCATGCAGATGGGCGCGCTTGTGGTTCAGCACATAGAGCGCGTTCTCGGTGCGGGTGCGCACGATGAGGTTGTGCGTGTTCGAGCGCTGCAGCAGGTCCTCGCAGGCGCGCAGGAGCTGGAGCGCGACCGAGGCCGAGGAGCGCACATGCCCGGTGCCGCCGCAATGCGGGCAGACCTCGGTGGAGCTTTCCAGCACGCCGGTGCGGATGCGCTGGCGGCTCATCTCCATCAGGCCGAAATGCGAGATGCGGCCGAGCTGGATGCGCGCGCGGTCGTTCTTCAGGCATTCCTTCAGCTTGCGCTCGACCGCCCGGTTGTTGCGCTTCTCGTCCATGTCGATGAAATCGATCACGACGAGGCCGGCAAGGTCGCGCAGGCGCAGCTGGCGGGCGACTTCCTCGGCCGCTTCGAGGTTGGTCTTGAGCGCCGTGTCCTCGATGTTGTGCTCGCGCGTGGAGCGACCCGAGTTCACGTCGATCGAGACCAGCGCCTCGGTCGGATTGATGACGAGGTAGCCGCCGGATCTGAGCTGGACCTGCGGCAGGAACATCGCGTCGAGCTGGCTCTCTATCCCGAAGCGGGTGAAGATCGGCTGCAATTCCTTGTAGGGCTTCACGTTCTTGGCATGGCTCGGCATGAGCATGCGCATGAAGTCCTTGGCCTCGCGATAGCCGTCGTCGCCCGAGACGAGGACCTCGTCGATGTCCTTGTTGTAGAGGTCGCGGATCGAGCGCTTGATCAGCGAGCCTTCCTCGTAGACCAGCGACGGCGCGGTCGAGGACAGGGTCAGCTCGCGCACATTCTCCCACAGCCGCAGCAGGTACTCGAAGTCGCGCTTGATCTCGGTCTTGGTGCGGTTGGCGCCTGCCGTGCGCAGGATGACGCCCATGCCCTCCGGCACGTCGAGGTCGGAGGCGACCTCCTTCAGCCGCTTGCGGTCGTCGGCGGAGGTGATCTTGCGCGAAATGCCGCCGCCGCGCGCGGTGTTCGGCATCAGCACCGAATAGCGGCCGGCGAGCGAGAGATAGGTGGTGAGCGCGGCGCCCTTGTTGCCGCGTTCCTCCTTCACGACCTGCACCAGCATGATCTGCCGGCGCTTGATCACTTCCTGGATCTTGTAGGTGCGGGCGCGGGTGCGTGGCGCCTGGCGCTCGGGCACCTCTTCCATCGCGTCGTCGGAGCCGACCTGCTCGACCACGTCCTCCTCGGCGGTGATCTCCTCGACCTCGCCGCCCGGCTCGTCGTCGCTGGGCGCGGCGCGGCGGCGCGAGCGCCTCGGCTTCTCGGCAACCTCATCGTCGCCGGCGGACGCGCCGGCCTCGCCGGAGGCGGGGTCCTCGGAGACGGTGTCCTCGGCGCTGGACTTCTTCGCCGCGCTGCGGCGGCGCGAGCGCTTCGGCTTCTCCTCGGCCTCGTCCTCGGCCTCCTTGCGCTGCTGGCGCTCTTCCTCGTCGAGCAGCGCCTGCCGGTCGGCGACCGGGATCTGGTAATAGTCGGGATGGATCTCGCTGAAGGCGAGGAAGCCATGCCGGTTGCCGCCATATTCGACGAAGGCGGCCTGCAGCGACGGCTCGACCCGGGTTACCTTGGCGAGATAGATATTGCCGCGCAGCGGCTTGCGGTCGGCGGCCTCGAAGTCGAATTCCTCGACTCGATTGCCGCGCACCACGACCACCCGGGTCTCCTCCGGATGGGTGGCGTCGATAAGCATCTTGTTGGCCATTGAACTCTCATATCCGGCAACGGCGGCGTCGACGTCGCATGGGACGTCCGACGGCATGAACCGTGCCTGCAAGCGGTGACCGATAACGGGTCCGAAAACCGGCGAGCGGGGCGCAGCACGGCGAACGTGCAGCGCGGACGGGAGGTCGGCGACGCGGCGCGGCGGCGGTTGTGGGCGCGACGAAGCAAGCTGCTCCGCGCCTCTCCCGCACTTGCCGACTGTCGCGTCATCGCTGAGTGCCGTCCATTTCTCGACCGAACAGGGTGAGCCGCGACCGCGCACGGCCCGACTCGCGACATATGGTGACGAAATGCGCGGGCGCGTCCGGCGCCGGACGTGAAACCCTGCCGCGTCCGGAAGCCCGGTGGCGACATCGGCGGTGCGCTGTCCCTTGGCGTCGCGGGCCTCGGCCCGCGCTCACGGCAGTCACGCGCCCACAAGGGACCCAATCGTGACCGGATGCAGGCTTCCATCGCTGGTGCGCCCGTCGCCGCCGGACCGCGAATGCCGGATGTCAGTCGAGCGACCCGGAAATGCGAACCATATGCATGCCCTTAATAGCGGCATGCGTGCCGATTTGGCAAGGATTGCCGTCAGTCGGTCGCCTGCGACCCTTCGCCGGTTCGTCATCATGTTGCCACCGCCCTGCCGTTGCCATGGCGCCACGCCGTGCCGCAGACGCGCCGCGCAACCGCAACGTTCGGTTAACCGAGCCTTTATATTTCGTTAGAGAATAGCGACAGGAACGACGCGGCCGATGCACGGCCGAAAGCGCACGGCGACGCGCGTGCAATTTTTGGAGGCCGGATCCCGGCATGAAGTGGCGCAGGGCGATCTTGGCGGTCATGCTCGCGGCGGTTGCGGCCCTCGCGCCTGCCGGCATGCCTGCTCACGCCGGAGCGGCCTCAAAGCCGGGTGCGAAGGCGTCGGCCCCGATTGCCGCCAGCCAGGGCACCACGGCCGAGGCCGCCAGCACGGCGGACGCAAACGCTTCGGACAAGACTGCCCCGGAGGCGTCTTCCCCCGCAACCACCGGCGCGGTCGATCCGACCACCACCGGCACGGTCACAGGCGCGGTACCGAAGGCGGTGGTGGACAGCGCCCCGGCGATCGCCACCGACGCGCGGCTTGCGGGCGACGGCGAGCGCACCCGCCTGGTGGTCGACCTGTCGCGCTCGGTGCCGCTCGGCGCCTTCACCCTCGCCGATCCCTACCGCGTGGTTGTCGACGTGCCCGACGTCGTCTTCACCCTGCCGGCCAGCGCTGGGCAGGAGGGCAGGGGGCTCGTCACCGCCTACCGCTTCGGCCTGTTCGCGCCCGGCAAGGCGCGCATCGTTATGGACGTGTCGGCGCCGGTGAAGATCGACAAGGCGTTCGTGCTGGAGCCGATGGACGGGCAGCCGGCGCGCCTCGTCGTCGATCTCGTCAAGACCGACCGCAAGAGCTTCCTCAAGATGGTCGCGGCGCCGGTGCGGCGCATGCAGGAGCCGCCCATGCCCGCGCCCGCCGTGGCGGCGGCCGGCGACACCCGTCCGGTCATCGTCATCGATCCGGGTCATGGCGGCATCGACCCGGGTACGGTGAGCGTCTCGTCGGGCGTCGCCGAGAAGGAGCTCGTGCTCGCCGTCGGCCTCGAGCTGCGCGACAAGCTCAACGCCACCGGCCGCTACCGGGTGCTGATGACCCGCGAGGACGACACCTATGTGCCGCTCGGCCAGCGCGTGCGGGTGGCCCGCGAGAGCAGCGCGCGGCTGTTCATCTCGCTGCACGCCGATTCGCTGCCCGGCCATTCGGGCGATGCGCGCGGCGGCACCATCTACACCCTGTCCGACCGCGCCTCGGACGCGGAAGCCCAGCGCCTCGCCGATTCGGAGAACAAGGCGGACATGATCTCCGGCGTCGACCTCTCCGAGGAGCCGAACGACGTCGCCGGCATCCTGTTCGATCTCGCCCAGCGCGAGACCCGCAACTTCTCCGCCCAGTTCGCCCGCACGCTCGCGGGCTACATCGAGGACACCGCCCGCCTGCACAAGTCGCCGCTCAAATCGGCGGGATTCAAGGTGCTGAAGGCGCCCGACGTGCCCTCGGTGCTGTTCGAGCTCGGCTATCTTTCGAGCGCCAAGGACCTCGAACTCATGACATCGAAGGATTGGCAGTCTAAGGTTACGGACGCCATGGTGGTGGCGATCAATGCCTATTTCGCGACCCAGAAGCCGGCTCAGGTGCTTCCGGTCGCCATGCCTGCCAGCCTTGATGCGACGGTTGGTGATTCCGGGGGTGGAAGCCGGCCGGAAGCCGCGATAAGGCCATAGTTGCCCCGCACAGGGGTGCCCCTAGGGCGACATCGGATACGGACCTCTTTTCGCCTGGACGGAGAAGGGGTCGCAGCTGAGAGGGCGAGGCCGCATGCGGCTGCTACTGCGGTTCCTGGGTTTTCTGTTCGCCCTGGGCACCATTCTTTTCATCATCGGCGGCGGGGTCGCCGGCTTTTTCGTCTGGAAGTTCTCGCAGGACCTGCCGGACTACAGCCAGTTGCAGAACTACGAGCCCCCGGTGATGACCCGCATCCACGCCGCGGATGGCTCGCTGCTGGCCGAGTACGCCAAGGAACGCCGGCTCTATCTGCCGATCCAGAACATTCCCGACCTCGTGAAGGAGGCCTTCATCTCCGCCGAGGACAAGAATTTCTACAGCCATGGCGGCATCGACATCACCGGCATCATCCGCGCCGCCTTCGCCTATCTGCAGAATTACGGCTCCGGCCGCCGCCCGCAGGGCGCCTCCACCATCACCCAGCAGGTGGCGAAGAACTTCCTCCTGACCAACGAGGTCTCGCTCGACCGCAAGATCAAGGAGGCGCTGCTCGCCCTGCGCATGGAGCAGGCCTATTCGAAGGACAAGATCCTCGAGCTGTACCTGAACGAGATCTATCTCGGCATCGGCTCCTACGGCGTCGCCGCCGCCTCGCTGCTCTATTTCGACAAGTCGGTCTCCGAGCTGACCGTCGCCGAGGCGGCCTATCTCGCCGCCCTGCCCAAGGGCCCGAACAACTACCACCCGTTCCGCCATCACGAAGCCGCCGTCGAACGCCGCAACTGGGTGATCGATCGCATGGCCGAGAACGGCTACATCACGCAGGAGCAGGCCGACAAGGCCAAGGCGACCGACCTCGCCGTGACCGTGCGCCCGACCGGCGCGCACATCTTCTCCGCCGAATATTTCGCCGAGGAGGTGCGCCGCGAGATCTTCGAGCGCTATGGCGAGGACAAGCTCTATGGCGGCGGCCTTTCCGTCCGCACCACGCTCAATCCCAAGCTCCAGCTCATGGCCAAGAAGGCGCTGATCGACGGCCTCACCGGCTATGACGAGAAGCGCGGCTGGCACGGCGTCGTCTCGCGCATCGAGACTTCGGGCGACTGGGGCGCGCGGCTCGCCGATGTGAGCTCGTTCACCGACATTCCCTGGCGTCTCGCCGTGGTGCTGGAGGCGGACGGTGATTCGGCCCGCATCGGCCTGCAGCCGCAGCGCGACCGCTCCGGCAGCCTGTCCAAGCAGCGCCAGGTCGGGCTGATCACGCAGGACGGCGCCAAATGGGCGATCCGCGGCAAGAAGGCCGGCGTCGATTCGGTGCTGAAGCCGGGCGACGTGATCTATGTCGAGGCCATCGAGGGCAAGCCGGACCAGTGGCGGCTGCGCCAGGAGCCGAAGATCGAGGGCGCGCTCGTCGCCATGGACCCGCAGACCGGGCGCGTGCTCGCCATGGCTGGCGGCTTCTCCTTCGACGAGAGCCAGTTCAACCGCGCCACCCAGGCGATGCGCCAGCCGGGCTCCTCCTTCAAGCCGTTCGTCTACGCCGCGGCGATCGACAATGGATACACGCCCTCCAGCATCGTGCTCGACGCGCCGTTCGAGCTGACCCAGCCGGGCCAGGACACGTGGCGGCCGAACAACTATTCCGGCAAGTTCTACGGGCCGCAGACGCTGCGCTTCGGCCTCGAGAACTCGCGCAACGTGATGACGGTGCGGCTCGCCAACGATCTCGGCATGCCCACCATCGTGGAATATGCGCGGCGCTTCGGCATCTACGACAATCTGCTGCCGGTGCTCTCCATGTCGCTCGGCGCGGGCGAGACCACGGTGATGCGGATGGCGGCCGGCTATTCGGAATTCGCCAATGGGGGCAAGAAGATCAAGCCGACCCTGATCGACCGTATCCAGGACCGCTACGGCAAGACCATCTACCGGCACGACGAACGCGAGTGCCGGGGCTGCGACGCCAAGAAGTGGGAGCACCAGCCCGAGCCGACGCTGATCGACCGGCGCGAGCAGGTGCTCGATCCGATGACCGCCTACCAGATCACCTCGATGCTGGAAGGCGTGGTCCAGCGCGGCACCGGCTCGGCGCTCAAGGCGCTGGGCAAGCCGGTGGCGGGCAAGACCGGCACCACCAACGAGGAGAAGGACGCCTGGTTCGTCGGCTTCACCCCGGACATGGTGGTCGCGGTCTATCTCGGCTTCGACACGCCCAAGCCGATGGGCCATGGCTCGACCGGCGGCGTTCTCGCCGCGCCGGTGGTGCGCGACTTCATGCAGGCGGCGCTGGCCGACCGCCCGGCGGTGCCGTTCCGCGTGCCGCCCGGGATCAAGCTGGTGCGCGTCAACCCGAAGACCGGCCTGCGCGCCGGGCCGGGCGATCCCTCGATCCTCGAGGCGTTCAAGCCCGGCACCGCCCCGCCCGACAGCTACTCCGTGATCGGCGCGACCGATGCCTCCGGCAAGCCGATCGGCGTGTCGCCCGAGGCGGACCGGGCGCTCGGCAACAGCGGAACCGGCGGGCTCTACTGAGCCCGGCCGGCATCGGCTCAGCCGTCATAGGGCATGGCGAGGAAGGCGGGCAGCGCCTCCGCCCGGGCGGTGAAGCGCGCCAGTGCCGGAAAGGCGTCGGCGGGCACCACCTCGGGGATCATGTTGCGCGTGAAGATGAAGGCGACTGCGGTGGTGATGTCGGCCTGCATCGGCCGCTCGCCCGTCAGCCAGTCCTCGCCGATCTCAGCCTCCAGCGCCCGGTAGGCGGCGAAGAGCTGGCCCTGCACGCGGTCCAGCCAGGGCTGGTGGCGCTTTTCTTCCGGGCGCAACTGGTGCTCGTAGACGATCTGCACCGTCTTCTCGCAGGCCGCCAGCGCAAGGCCGATTAGCCGCTGGCTGCGCGCATGGGCGGCGATGCCGGCCGGCTCGAGGCTCATTCCGGGGGCGGCGAGGCGCTCGGCATGGGCGATAATGAGCGTCGAATCCATCAGCACCACGCCGTCATCCGTCACCAGCGTCGGCGCCTTCACCACCGGGTTGATCGCCGCGAAGGCGTCGAAGTGGCGGAACACCGACACGCTCTCATGGGTGAAGGGCAGGTCGAGCGCGGTCAGCGAGATCGCGACGCGGCGGACATAGGGCGAATCGAGCATGCCGATAAGGCGCATTCGGGCTTTCCTCCTTGGTGCCGGTGGGCAGGGGCGCCCGCGATCTTAGGGGCTGGCGCGCCGGGCGCCAGCGGGCCGCCGCCGGCCGAAGCTTCGGGCGGCTCACGGAGCCGGGTGCCGCGCCGCCCGCCGTTCGGCTCGCAACGCCGCCTGTTCAGCCATGCGCGCCGCCGCCCGTTTACAGCCTTGCCCAACGCCTCTATTTTCCGCCGCCTTTCCGCGTCCTTTTGAGAGTGTTCCCATGCGCGCCGAGCTCGCCGCGAGCGTCGACGAAATCCGCGAAGCCGCCGGCCTCTTGCGGCAGCACATCGATTTCGACCGTTCCAAAGCCCGCCTGGCGGAGCTCAACGCGCTCGCCGAGGACCCCAATCTCTGGAGCGATCCCGACCGCGCCCAGAAGCTGATGCAGGAGCGCGGCACGCTGGAGGACGGGCTCGGCGCGATCGAGCGCATCAACCGCGAGCTCGCCGACAATGTCGAGCTGATCGAGCTCGGCGAGATGGAGGGCGACGAGGGCATCGTCGACGAGGCCGCCGCCGCGCTGGAGCGGCTGAAGTCCGAGGTCGCCCGCCGCCAGCTCGAGGCGCTGCTCTCGGGCGAGGCGGACGCCAATGACAGCTATCTCGAGGTTCATGCCGGCGCCGGCGGCACCGACAGCCAGGACTGGGCCGAGATGCTGCTGCGCATGTACACGCGCTGGGCGGAGCGGCGCGGCTACAAGGTGGAACTGATCGAGGATTCGCCCGGCGAGGCGGCGGGTCTCAAGTCCGCGACCGTGCTGATCAAGGGCCACAACGCTTATGGCTGGCTGAAGACCGAGGCCGGCGTGCACCGGCTGGTGCGCATCTCGCCCTTCGATTCGAACGCGCGGCGCCAGACCTCCTTCGCCTCGATCGACGTCTACCCGGTGATCGACGACCGCATCGTGGTCGACATCAAGGAAGCGGACGTGCGCGTCGACACGATGCGCTCGGGCGGCGCGGGCGGCCAGCACGTCAACAAGACCGAATCGGCGGTGCGCCTCACCCATATCCCGACCAGCATCGCCGTGGTGGCGCAGGGCGACCGCTCCCAGCACAAGAACCGCGCCACCGCCTGGGACATGCTGCGCGCCAAGCTCTACGAGCTGGAGCTGAAGAAGCGCGAGGCACAGGCCGCCGCCGAGCAGGCCGCCAAGACCGACATCGGCTGGGGCCACCAGATCCGCTCCTACGTGCTGCAGCCCTACCAGCTGGTGAAGGACCTGCGCACCGGCGTCTCCTCCGGCACGCCGCAGGAAGTGCTGGACGGCGACCTCGACCCGTTCATGGAAGCGGCGCTGGCCCAGCGCGCCTATGGCGGCGGCCCGGCCGACGTCGAGGACGTCGACTAAAGGCGGCCGCCCGCCGGCCGGGCTTCCGGCCGGCTCGATCCGTCACAGCGCCTTCGCCGCCTCCAGCACCTCCTCGGCGTGGCCGGCGACCTTCACCTTGGGCCAAATGCGGGCGATGCGTCCCTCGCGGTCGATCAGCACCGTGGTGCGCTCGACGCCCATGAACTTGCGCCCGTACATGCTCTTCTCGGTCCACACGCCATAGGCCTCCAGCACCGCGTGCGCCTCGTCGCCGGCGAGCGCCAGCGAGAGCGCCTGCTTGGAGCGGAAGCGCCCGATGGCGCGGTCCGAATCGGGCGAGATCCCGATGACGCGCGTATCCGCCGCCGCGAATTGCGGGCCGAGCCGGTCGAAGTCGTGCGCCTCGATCGTGCACCCCTGGGTACCGGCCTTCGGATAGAAGTAGAGCACCAGCTTGTGCCCCCGGCAGGCCGCGAGCGTCAGGCTCTCGCCGGTGTCGGTGGAAATCGTGAAGTCGGGGGCGGGGCTGCCGACGTCTATACGCGTCATCTGCCTTCCTTTCGGCGGGTTTTGGGGTGATCGGCTGAAGAGGAGACGGTCGCTCCGCTGGCGGGAACTTTGAGGCAAAAGGTATCGCGGGGCTGGGGCGGCCCGGGCATTATGGCGCACGTCGCGGAGATTCGAAGCATTCATGAAGCAGCCGACCAGGCCGAAGGCGGGTGCCGGCGCGAAGCGCGTCATTAGGCGCCCGCGTCCACGGCGCGTCGCGAAGGCGGGCGTTGCGCGCTCCCGGCGCGGGCGCCGCTGGCTTCGAGTCTGCGGCTGGTCGTTCGGCACGCTGGTCGGCCTGAGCTTCGCCGCCGCGTTCGGCCTCTACCTCATGTTCAACACCGGCATCCTGACCGTCGACATGGCGCGCCCCTATGTCGAAAGCGCGCTCGAATCGCGCCTCGGCGGCGGGCGCAAGGTGGCGATCGGCGAGATCGTCGCGGCGCGCGCGCCCGATGGCGGCATGCAGCTCAGGGCGAGCAACATTACCGTTCGCGACGCGGCGGGCGATATCATCGCGGTGGCGCCGCAGGCCGAGGTCACGATGCAGGACGGCCTGCTGCCCTGGATCGCCCGGCCCCGGCGCATCGACCTCGTGGGCGTGAAGCTCATGGTGCGGGTAAACGCGCAGGGCGGCATCGTCATTTCGACCGAGGGCAGCAAGCCGCTGGAGACGCCGGCACAGGACACGGATCCGGACGTCGCCGCGCCGGAAGCCACCGTGGGCGACACATCGACGCCGCAGGCCGCGCCGCCCACCGATCCAGCCGCGCCGGCCTCCACGGGCACCGCTGCCGTTCCCGCCTCAGGCGCGGCGCCGACGCCGGTGGGACCACTGCGCCTTGCCAGCCTCGCCGCCTTCGCCGACGGCATCGACCGCGGTGGTCTCGACGGCGCCGACCTCTCGGAAATCGGCCTCAAGGACGGCACGCTGGTCGTGCGCAGCGACATCAGCGGCCGGCAATGGACCTTCGACGACATCGACCTCTCGCTCTCGCGCCCGCCGGAAGGGGGCATGAGCTTCGACCTGACCGCCGGCGGCACGGACGGCCCGTGGTCGGCCAGTGCCACCATCGGCGGGCTCAGGAACGGCGCGCGCCCGCTCACGGTGAAGGTGCGCGACCTCGCCCCGCGCGATCTGATGATCGCCGCGGGCAAGGCCGATGCCGACCTCGTGGCGACCTCGCCCATCTCGGTCGATATCTCCGCCCGCATCGACCGGAAGGGCGTGCTGATCGGCAGCGAGGGGCGTCTGGTGGCGGGGGCGGGCGAGTTCCAGCTCGGCCCGGACAAGGCCGGGCGGACCCTCGTCGACGAGGCCTCGCTGACCTTCCGCTACGACCCCGCGCGCCGCGTGCTGGCGCTGGCGCCGCTGTCGATCCATGCCGGCCCGTTCGCCCTCCAGCTCACAGGCGAGGTGCAGGGGCCGGCGGACAGCAGCGGCAAGTGGCAGCTGCGCACGACCGCCGCGCGCGCGGTGTTCGGCGGCGGTGGCCAATATTCCGAGAACGAGCCGCCGCTGGTGCTCGACGACATCGCGCTCGCCCTCTCGATGGACCCGGCGCAGTCGCGCATCGTCATCGACCAGGGCGACCTGAAGGGGCCGCAGGGCGGGGTGAAGCTGACGGGCGCGCTGGACCTCGGCGGCGTCGAGCCCTCGCTCGCGCTCTCGGTCAGCGCGACGCCGATGTCGGCCACGTCGCTCAAGCGGCTGTGGCCGATCGTGGCCGCGCCGCCGGTTCGCAAATGGGTCTATGACCACGTCGTCTCCGGCGACGTGACCAGCGCCGAGATCTCCTTCACGGCGCCGCTCGGCTCGATCGGCAACAAGGAGCGCCCGCTGCCGGCCGACGCCGTTTCCATCATTGTCACCGGCAGCAACGGCGTGTTCCGCCCGATCCCCGACCTGCCGCCCTTCGAGGGCGCCGACATCAGCGTCCACGCCACCGGCCGCAGCGCCCATGTCGAGGCCACGAAGGCGAGTATCAACACGCCGGACGGGCGCAAGCTGGAGTTCCCGCAGGGCGTGCTCGACGTGCCCGACGTGGTGGTCGACAACCCGCCGGCCAAGATCCAGGTGAGCGTGAGCGGCTCGGCGGCGGCGGCGGTCGAGCTCGGCAGCACACCGCCCCTGCGCGGCGCGGCGGCCGAGCAGATGGACCCGGCCGATGTCGGCGGCACCATCAAGGGCACGGCGCAGATCAATGTCCGCCTGTCCGACCACATGACGCCGGCCGATGTCGATTACGCCTTCGACGCCAATCTGTCCGACTTCAGCGCCGATAACATCCTGCTCGGCCAGAAGCTCGACGACGCCACCGTGCGCGCCTTCGTGACCCCCGCCGCCACCGTGCTGCGCGGCGAGGGCAAGGTCGGCGGCGCGCTGGCGAGCTTCGACTACACCAAGCCCGCCAAGGGCGACGCGACCTTCGCCGTCGCCGCCACGCTCGACGATGCGGCACGGAGCAATCTCAACCTCGACCTCGCCAGCCTGTCGGGGACGGTGGGGGTGAAGCTCTCCGGCAAGATCGGGCCGAAGAGCAAGACCGCCGACGTCGACATCGACCTCACCGGCGCCCGCCTCGCCGAGCTGGTGCCCGGCTGGTCGAAGCCCGCCGGCCGCCCGGCGCGGCTTACCGCCAAGGCGGTGGTGACGAACTCCGAGACCGAGCTCGACGACCTCGTCATCACCGGGCAGGGCGTCAACATACGCGGCTCGGTCGACCTCGATGCCAAGGCCTCGCTGGTGAGCGCCAACCTGCCGACCTTCCAGCTCTCGGACGGCGACAAGGCGAGCGTGAAGGCGGAGAACGTCGACGGGGTGATGAAGCTGACCGTGCGCGGCGAGGTGATCGAGGCGCGCGCCTTCCTCAAGAACCTGCTCGAGGCGCCGGTCGCCGGGCGTCAGAACGACAAGCCGGCCGACATCGACCTCGACGTCAATCTCGGCGTGGTGGCGGGCAACAATGGCGAGACCATGCGCCAGGCGGTGCTGCGCATGTCGCGGCGCAACGGGACGCTCACCGCCTTCGACCTCGCCGCGCTGGTCGGGCGCGACGGCGGGGTGAAGGGCGAACTGACCAAGCAGGGCGGCCAGCGCGTGCTGCGCGTGGCGACCAGCGACGCCGGCGCGCTGCTGCGCTTCGTCGATCTCTACACCCGCATCTATGGCGGCGACCTGTGGATCGACGTCGACCCGCCGAGCGGCGACGGCAGGCCGCAGAGCGGCGTGGTCAACATGCGCGACTTCGTGATCCGCGGCGAGCCGGGGCTCGACCGGCTGATCGCCGCCGCCCCGACCCAGACCAAGGACGGCCGGCCGGCGCCGGGCGCGGCGATCGCCTTCCGCAAGCTGCAGGCCGACTTCCAGCGCTCGGCCGAGCAGCTCACCATCCGCGAGGGCGCGATCTGGGGCCCGACCATGGGCTCGACCTTCGACGGCACGCTCGACTTCGCCGCCGACCGGGTCGCGGTGCGCGGCACCTATGTGCCGGCCTTCGGGCTCAACAACCTGTTCAGCCGGGTGCCGGTGCTGGGCTTCTTCCTCGGCGGCGGGCCGAATGAGGGGCTGGTGGGCGTGACCTACGAGGTCGTCGGCCCGCTCAGCGGCCCGACCTTGCGGGTGAACCCGATCTCGGCGGTGGCGCCGGGCTTCCTGCGCAAGATCTTCGAGTTCCGGCAGGCGCCGGACCCGACCCCGCCGGCGCTGGTGCCGACGCGCTAGCGGGCGGCCGGGCGTGCGGGCGGCCGGGTGTTTTCCGCCATGACGCGCGGCGCGCGCCCGGCTCACACCGGCTTCAGCAGCACGTGCTTCTTCTTGCCGAAGGAGAGCTTGATCACGCCCTCCGGCGTCAGGTCGGCCGGGGTGAGGACGCGCTTGTCGTCGGTCACGACGACGTCGTTGACCCGCAGCCCCCCGCTCTTGATCTGCCGCCGCGCCTCGCCATTGGAGGCGACGAGGCCCGCCACCTCGGAGAAGGCGGAGAGCACGCCGATCCCGTCCGCGCCGAGCGTGCCGCCCGCCAGCTCGACGGTCGGCAGGTCGGCGGCGAGCGCGCCTTCCTCGAAGGTCTTGCGCGCCGTCTCCGCTGCCGCCTCGGCCGCCGCGCGGCCGTGCAGCATGGCGGTGACCTCGGTGGCGAGGATCTTCTTCACCTCGTTGATCTCCGCCCCGCCGAGCGCGGAGAGGCGGGCGATCTCGGACATCGGCAGCGTGGTGTAGAGCTTGAGGAAGCGCGTGACGTCCGCGTCCTCAGTGTTGCGCCAGTACTGCCAGAACTCGTAGGCGCCGAGCATGTCGGCGTTCAGCCACACCGCACCGTTGGCGGACTTGCCCATCTTGGCGCCGGAGGCGGTGGTGAGCAGCGGCGAGGTGAGCGCATAGAGCTGCGGCGTGCCCATGCGGTGGCCGAGATCGATGCCGTTGACGATGTTGCCCCACTGGTCCGAGCCGCCCATCTGCAGCCGGCAGTCGTAGCGCTTGGCCAGCTCGACGAAGTCGTAGGCCTGCAGGATCATGTAGTTGAACTCGAGAAACGACAGCGACTGCTCGCGCTCGAGCCGCATCTTCACGCTGTCGAAGGACAGCATGCGGTTGACCGAGAAATGCCGGCCGACGTCGCGCAGGAATTCGAGGTAGTTGAGGCCCCGCAGCCATTCGGCGTTGTTGATCATCAGCGCGCTGGTGGCGCCGGCGTCGTAGTCGAGATAGTTCGAGAACACCCGCTTGATCGAGGCGATGTTGGCCTCGATCGTGTCCAGCGTCATGAGCTGGCGCGCCTCGTCCTTGAAGGAGGGGTCGCCCACCATGCCGGTGCCGCCGCCCATCAGCGAGACCGCGCGGTGCCCGGTCGCCTGCAGCCAATGCAGCATCATGATCTGGATCAGCGAGCCGGCATGGAGGCTCGGCGCGGTCGGATCGAAGCCGATATAGGCGGTGACGGTTTCCGTAGCGAAAAGCTTGTCGAGACCTTCATCATCGGAGATCTGATGGATGAAGCCGCGCTCGTCGAGCGTGCGGAGGAAATCGGATCGGAAGCTCATCATCTCGGCCTGCCGGCATCAACGCCATATTAGGAACGGGCCGGTGATGTAACAGCTTCACGCGGGGAAAGCATCCCGGAGACTTGTGCATGGACCGGCCTGTCAAGGCGATCGGGCTGATGAGCGGAACCTCGCTCGACGGCGTCGACGTGGCGCTCGTCGAGACCGACGGCGAAGATGTTGACGCGTTAGGTCCCGGACAAACCTTCCCCTATGAGGCGGCCGACCGCGCGCTGTTCGAACAGGCGCTGGAGGCGGCGACCAGCCTCACCGACCGGACGGCGCGTCCGGGGGTGATCGAGGAGGCGGAGCAACGCCTGACCGAGCGCCACGAGCAGGCGCTGGCCGCATTCTTCACCGAGTTTCCCGAGCATCGCGACGTCTCCGTCATCGGCTTCCACGGCCAAACGGTGCTGCACCGGCCGGAGCGGCGCCTCACCGTGCAGATCGGCGACGGGCCGGCGCTGCTGGACGCGGTGCGGGCCATGGTGCCGTCGCCCGGCCCGGTGCTCGCCTATGACCTGCGCGCCGCCGACGTCGCGGCGGGCGGGCAGGGGGCGCCGCTGGTGCCGGTCTATCATCGCGCGCTGGCGCGCCGGCTCGCCTCACCCGGGCCCATGCTGGTGCTCAATCTCGGGGGCGTCGCCAACATCACCTTCATCGACGGCGAGCGCGACCCGGTGGCCGGCGACACCGGCCCGGCAAACGCGCTGATCGACGACTTCATGAAGGCCCGCACCGGCACGCCCTGCGATCGCGACGGTGCAGCGGCCGCGTGCGGCACGGTCGACGAGGGCGCGATCGCGCGGCTGCTCGACCACCCCTTCTTCGCCAAGGCGCCGCCCAAATCGCTCGACCGCAACGACTTCCGTGCCTGGGTGGCGCAGCGCGGCGGCCTCGACGCCATGAGCCTGGAGGACGGCGCGGCGACGCTCACCGCGCTCACCGCCGCCTCGGTGGCGGCCTGCCTGCCGCTTCTGCCGGCGCGCCCGCGCCTCGTCATCGTGGCCGGCGGCGGGGCGCGCAACCCGACCTTGCTCGCCATGCTGCGCGCGCGGCTGGGCATCGAGCTGGTCACGGCCGACGCGGTCGGGTGGTCCGGCGACTTCCTGGAGGCGCAGGCCTTCGGCTTCCTCGCCGTGCGCGCGGTGCGCGGCCTGCCGCTGACTTTTCCCACCACGACCGGCGCGCCGCGCCCCCTTTCCGGCGGCCGGATTCTCTGCGCCTGAGGCGTCGTGGACGCGGCGAAAGCCGAATTGAAGACTATCTTCAGAAAAACTGAATTTATGGATCGATTGTCGCAGTATTCCTGAAATGCAATGGTGCGATGCAAAACTCGATGATGCGGCGCACAAAATCCAGTATATCTTGAGGGCTCCCGGGAAGTCCGGCTCGCCAGGCAGGCAGCTTCCGCAAAACAAGCCTGGACAGAACTTTGGAGCAAAGAAGATGCGCAGCCTTTTCCGCGACATCCTGCCCCTGGCCGTTGCCGGGGGCCTCATCGCCGTCGCCGTCATCGCCCCGCTGCGCGCCGAGGAGGCACACAAGGTGGCAGAAGCCGGCCTTCAGCCCGGCGCGGCGCAGAAGATCGAACTCGGCTACGTCACCGGCATCGCCTACTACGTCGCCCAGAACGACGGCTACCATGTCGTCGCCACGCTGAGCGCGGCCAATGGCGCGCCGGTACGCGTCGCCGCCACGCTTCAGCCCGAGCAGGTGGTGAGCTTCTCCGTCCCCGGCGCCAGCGACGGCGTGACCCGCACCGTCGAGATCGCCCGCCGCGGCGACGCCGTGCTGGTCACCAATCCGGCCCGCCTCGTCCTGAACTGACGCGGAGCGGCCGGAAAGAAAAAGGCCCGGCACGAGACGCGCCGGGCCTTTTTCATGTCGTCCTTCGCCGGCCCCGCCGCGACGGGAGCCTAGCGCCCCCAAGTGGGGCGCTCAGGCGGCGCTGGTCTTCTTGGCGGTGCCGGGCAGGCGCTTGTCGAGATAGGTGCCCACCACTTCCATCAGTTCGTCGGTCTTGCCGTCGAAGAAGTGGTTGGCCTCCGGCACGGTCTGCTGCTCGATGATGATGCCCTTCTGGGTCTTCAGCTTCTCGACCAGGCCGGTGACGGCGGAGAACGGGACCACCGCGTCCTTGTCGCCATGGACGAACAGGCCCGAGGACGGGCAGGGCGCCAGGAACGAGAAGTCGTAGAGATTTGCCGGCGCGGCGATGGAGATGAAGCCCTCCACCTCGGGCCGGCGCATCAGAAGCTGCATGCCGATCCAGGCGCCGAAGGAGAAGCCGGCGATCCAGCAGGCGCGCGCGTCGGGGTTGATCGACTGCGCCCAGTCCAGCGCGGCGGCGGCATCCGCCAGTTCGCCCTGGCCGTGGTCGAACGAGCCCTGCGAGCGGCCGACGCCGCGGAAGTTGAACCGCAGCGTCGAGAATCCGCGATTCACGAACTGGTAATAGAGGTTGTAGACGACCGGATTGTTCATCGTGCCCCCGAACTGCGGGTGCGGGTGCAGGATGATGGCGATCGGCGCATGGCGCGTCTTGGCCGGCTGATAGCGGCCTTCGAGACGCCCCTTCTCGCCGGTAAAGATGACCTCGGGCATGAAGTTCGAAACCTTGGGGTGCGGTGCGGGCGGATCCGATGATTTCCGGGCCCGGCGCGGGCCGTGGAGCCTACGCCGTCCGGACCTGATCTTGCCGCGAGCGCCTTGACGGCAAGGGGTATGAATCCTAATTTATTAGAATAATTCTAACTTTCAACGTCCGGTTGCAGCGGTTGCGCGCTCAATCGCCTACTGGCCAGCCCGACGTAGATGCGGATGCGAAGCTATGCCGGACGGCGACTCAATTTGCAAGCTCGCCGAGTGCAGGGCAGGCGCATCGCGCAGGCAATACCTATATAGGACGTGAGCCCGGCAATTCGAGCCCACGAGCATCATGCACGAACGAACCTATCTTGATCATAACGCCACCGCCCCGATCCGCCCCGAGGCGCGCGCGGCCCTGATCGAAGCGCTGGACGCGACCGGTAACGGCTCGGCGGTCCATGGCGAGGGACGCGGGGCGCGCGCGACCATCGAAACCGCGCGGGCCCGCGTGGCGGCCATGGTCGGCGCGGACCCGCGCGGGGTGATCTTCACCGCCGGCGGCACCGAGGCCGACACGCTCGCCCTGACGCCCGATTTCAGCCGCGGCGAGGCGCCGCTCGGCTGTGACGTGCTGCTCACCAGTGCCGTCGAGCACGCCGCCGTGCTGCGCGGCCATCGGTTCCCCACCGAGCGGGTCGAGCTGCTGCCCGTCGACGCGCGCGGGCGCGTGATCCTGGAGGAACTCGACGCGGCGCTCGAGCGCACGACGCAGGCCGGCCGGCGCGCGCTGGTCTCGGTCATGCTGGCGAACAACGAGACCGGCGTGATCCAGCCGCTCGCCGAGGTGGCGCGCCGCGCCCATGCCCACGGCGCGCTGGTGCATGCCGACGCGGTGCAGGCGGCCGGCCGCATCCCGGTGTCGATCGGGGCGCTCGGCGTCGACCTGCTGTCGCTCTCGGCACACAAGATCGGCGGCGCGCCCGGGGCCGGGGCGCTGGTCGCCGCCGACCCGGACCTGCGCCCCGCGCCGGTGTTCGCCGGCGGCGGGCAGGAGAGGGGTCGCCGGGCCGGCAGCGAGAACATTCCCGCCATCGCCGCCTTCGGCGCGGCGGCGGAGCGCGCGGGCGCGTCGGTCATAGACGAAATGGCGCGCATCGACGCCTTGCGCGAACGGCTTGAAAGCGCTCTAAGAAGCGAGTTCCCCGAGCTGGTCCTGCTCGTCGGCGACGTCGAGCGCCTGCCCAACACGTCGTGCCTCGCCTTTCCGGGCGTGCCCGCGGAAACCTTGGTGATCGCGCTCGACCTGGCAGGGGTCGCGGCCAGTGCCGGTGCCGCCTGCTCGTCGGGCAAGGTCACCGCATCGCACGTGCTGGGAGCGATGGGCGTGCCGGAGCGGATCGCCCGTTCCGCCATCCGCCTGTCCTTCGGCTGGTCGAGCGGGGAAGAGGATGTCGACCGGGCACTCGGCGCGTTCCGCCGTGTGTGGCCCGGTCTTTTGCGTCGCGCCCGCGCGGCGTGACGAAGCGAAGGGCGCCCGTGCCCGGCACGGCGCCGAACGTGCCTTTCCCCTTGCGGTTTCGCGCGCACGAAGCAGCTTAAAGGGGTCCAGTTGACCTGACCCGCGGGCCTTGACCCCGCGCGGGAGAGGAGATGAGACGATGCCGGCGGTACAGGAGACAGTGGAGCAGGTCCGCTCCATCGACGTCGATCAGTACAAGTACGGGTTCTTCACCGATATCGAGTCGGAGAAGGCCGCAAAGGGTCTCACCGAGGAGACCGTCCGCTTCATTTCGGCCAAGAAGGACGAGCCGGAATGGATGCTGGAATGGCGGCTCGAAGCCTTCCGGCGCTGGCAGACCATGCGCGAGCCGGACTGGGCGCGGGTGAACTATCCGCCGATCGACTACCAGGAGCTCTACTACTACGCCGCTCCGAAGAAGAAGGACGGGCCGAAGTCGATCGACGACATCGACCCGGAGATCCTGGCGACCTATGAGAAGCTCGGCATCCCGCTGCGCGAGCGCGACGCGCTGCTCGGCATCGAGAGCGGCGCCTCGCGGGTGGCGGTCGACGCGGTGTTCGATTCGGTCTCGGTCGCGACGACCTTCAAGGAAGAGCTCGCCAAGGCCGGCGTGATCTTCATGCCGATCTCCGAGGCGATCCGCGAATATCCCGAGCTGGTGAAGAAGTATCTCGGCTCGGTGGTCCCGGTCACCGACAACTTCTTCGCCACGCTGAACTCGGCGGTGTTCTCCGACGGCTCCTTCGTCTACGTGCCGAAGGGCGTGCGCTGCCCGATGGAACTGTCGACCTATTTCCGAATCAACGAGCGCAACACCGGCCAGTTCGAGCGCACGCTCATCATCGCCGACGAGGGCGCCTATGTGAGCTATCTCGAAGGCTGCACCGCGCCGATGCGCGACGAGAACCAGCTCCACGCCGCCGTGGTCGAGCTGGTCGCGCTGGCCGATGCCGAGATCAAGTACTCGACGGTCCAGAACTGGTACCCGGGCGACAGCCAGGGCAAGGGTGGCATCTACAACTTCGTCACCAAGCGCGGCGATTGCCGCGGCGACCGCTCCAAGATCTCCTGGACCCAGGTCGAGACCGGCTCGGCGATCACCTGGAAATACCCGAGCTGCATCCTGCGCGGCGACGAGAGCCGCGGCGAGTTCTACTCGATCGCCATCTCGAACGGCTACCAGCAGGTCGACAGCGGCACCAAGATGATCCATCTCGGCAAGAACACGACCAGCCGGATCATCTCCAAGGGCATCGCCGCCGGCCACTCGGACAACACCTATCGCGGGCTCGTCTCGGCGCATCGCAAGGCGACCGGCGCGCGCAACTTCACCAACTGCGACTCGCTGCTCATCGGCGACAAGTGCGGGGCGCACACCGTGCCCTATATCGAGTCGAAGAACTCCAGCGCGCAGTTCGAGCACGAGGCCACCACCTCGAAGATCTCCGAGGACCAGTTGTTCTACTGCCAGCAGCGCGGCCTCGATCCCGAGGAGGCGACCGCGCTGATCGTGAACGGCTTCGTCAAGGACGTGCTCCAGCAGCTCCCGATGGAGTTCGCGGTCGAGGCGCAGAAGCTGATCTCGGTCAGCCTGGAAGGCTCGGTGGGCTGACGCCCCTTTCGATCTTCGTCGTTCCGGAGGCGGCTCGGCCGCGCTCCGGAACCTCAATCGGACATCAGCGCCACCCGACCGCGGGGACGATGCGCTCCAGAACGGAATTGATGAAATGGCCATGCTCGAAATCGACAACCTCCACGCCAAGATCGAAGGCGAGGAGGGCCGGGAAATCCTCAAGGGGCTGACGCTCAGCGTGAACCCCGGCGAGGTGCACGCCATCATGGGCCCGAACGGCTCGGGCAAGTCGACCCTCTCCTACATCCTTGCCGGCAAGGAGGATTACGAGGTCACCGACGGCTCCGTAACCTTCGAGGGCGAGGATCTTCTGGAGATGGAGATCGACGAGCGCGCCGCGAAGGGCCTGTTCCTCGCCTTCCAGTACCCGATCGAGGTGCCCGGCGTCGCTACCATGACCTTCCTGCGCTCGGCGCTGAACGCGCAGCGCAAGAAGCGCGGCGAGGAGGAAATCTCCACCCCCGACTTCCTGCGCCTCATCCGCGAGCGCGCGGGCGGGCTCGGCATCAGCCAGGACATGCTGAAGCGCGGCGTCAATGTCGGCTTCTCCGGCGGCGAGAAGAAGCGCGCCGAGATCCTGCAGATGGCGGTGCTCCAGCCCAAGCTGTGCATCCTCGACGAGACCGATTCCGGCCTCGACATCGACGCGCTCAAGGTCGTCTCCGAGGGCGTGAACGCGCTGCGCTCGCCGGACCGCGCGATGATCGTCATCACCCACTACCAGCGCCTGCTCAACCACATCGTCCCCGACGTCGTCCATGTGATGAACAAGGGCCGCATCGTGCGCTCGGGCGGCAAGGAGCTGGCGCTCGAGCTCGAGGCCAATGGCTATGCCGAGTACCAGCAGGACGCGGCGTGAGGAGAGGATGATGAACGCTGACATCCGTCCGATCCGGACGCCGGCCGAGCAGGCGCTCATCGCCGAGCTCGACCAGCTCCCCTCGGTGAACGACCGGCTGGGCGATCTGCGCCTCGCCGCCGCCCGCTCCTTCGAGGAGAACGGCCTGCCGCACCGGCGCGTCGAGGAGTGGAAATACACCGACCTGCGCACGCTGATGCGCGACGCGGTTCCGGTCGCCGGCACCGCCGCCGTCGCGGAGGCCGACGCCCGCGCGAAGCTGCTGCGCGAGGTGGAAGCCCGCCGCATCGTCGTCGCCAACGGCGCGGTGGTGCCCGAGCTGTCCGACTTCTCGGCTCTGGAAGAAGGGCTGACGCTGCGCAGCCTCGCCGACGTGATCGCCTCGGGCGACGACGTGGCGGCGCGCATCGGCGGCATCGTCCCCGGCCGCTACGACGCCGCGCTGGCGCTCAACACCGCGCTGGCGAAGGATGGCGTCGTGCTCGAGGTCGCGCCCGGCGCGCATATCGAGCGCCCGATCCACGTTGTCCACGTCTTCGCCGGCAGCGCGCCGGCGGCGAGCTTTGCCCGCTCGCTGGTCGTGGTCGGCGAGGGGGCGACGCTCACCTATGTCGAGAGCTTCGAGGGGCCGGCAGGCATCGCCTACCAGGTCAACAGCGCCACCGAATTCTATGTCGGCGACGAGACCCATCTCGACGTGGTGCGCCTTCAGGAAGAGAGCGCGAGCGCGATCCATCTCTCGACCCTGCTGTTCGAGGTCGGGCGGCGGACGCAGCTCCACACCTTCACCTTCGCCATGGGCGCCGCCGTCGCGCGCACCTCGCTCTACGCGACGCTGTCGGGCGAGGACAGCCACATCGCCTTCAACGGCGCCACGCTGCTGAAGGACCGCCAGCATTCCGACTCGACCCTGTTCGTGGACCACAAGGTGCCGGGCTGCGAGAGCCGGGAACTGTTCAAGACCGTGCTCGACGATCAGAGCCGCGGCGTGTTCCAGGGCAAGATCGTGGTCCGCCAGGCGGCGCAGAAGACCGACGGGCGGATGATGAGCCGCGCTCTGGTGCTCGGCGACGACGCCGAGATGGACAACAAGCCGGAGCTGGAGATCTTCGCCGACGACGTGCAGTGCGGCCATGGCGCCACCTGCGGCGCCATCGACGACGAGCTGCTGTTCTACCTGCGTGCCCGCGGCATCCCGCTCAAGGAGGCGCAGAGCCTGCTCGTCCAGGCCTTCGTCGGCGAGGCGATCGAGACCGTCGAGCATGACGGCCTGCGCGAGGCGCTGATCGCCTGTGCGGAAGGCTGGCTGAAGGCGCGGGCCTGAGGCCCGCCACGCCGCCCGTTGATGTCGTCATCCCGGACGCGGCAGAGCCGCGATCCGGGATCGTCCGCGGAATAGGGGCCGCTGTCGGCCCGCGATCCCGGCTCGAAGCTTCGCTTCGTCCGGGATGACGCCCTCTGGAGAGGCCGCACCATGACCGAGCCGGTCACCATCCATCCCGCCGTCGCGAACGGCACCTATGACGTCCACCGCGTGCGGCAGGATTTCCCCATCCTGTCGAAGACGGTCTACGGCAAGCCGCTGGTCTATCTCGACAACGCCGCCTCGGCCCAGAAGCCGGTGCAGGTGCTGGACCGCATGCGCTTCGCCTATGAGAACGAGTACTCCAACGTTCATCGCGGCCTGCACTTCCTCGCCAACGCGATGACCGAGGCCTATGAGGAGGCGCGCGAGCGCTGCCGCGCCTTCCTCAACGCGCCGACGGTGGAGGAGGTGATCTTCACCCGCTCCGTCACCGGCGCGCTCAACCTCGTCGCCTCCTCGCTCGGCCAGTCGATCGGCGAGGGCGACGAGATCGTGCTCTCGATCATGGAGCACCACTCCAACATCGTGCCGTGGAACTATCTGCGCGAGCGCAAGGGCGCGGTGATCCGCTGGGCGCCGGTGACGGAGGAGGGCGCGTTCGATCTCGACGCGTTCAAGGAACTCCTGAACGAGCGCACCAGGATCGTCGCCATCACCCACATGTCGAACGTGCTCGGCACGGTGACGCCGATCAGGGAGATCGCGCGCCTCGCCCACGAGGTCGGCGCGGTGGTGGTGGTCGACGGCGCGCAGGCGGCGGTGCACATGCCGGTCGACGTGCAGGAACTCGGCGTCGATTTCTACGGCGTCACCGGCCACAAGCTCTACGGGCCGACCGGCATCGGCGTGCTGTACGGTCGGCGCGAGCTGCTCGAGAAGATGCCGCCTTACGAGGGCGGTGGCGAGATGATCCGCACCGTCACCGAGGACGGCGTCACCTATGGCGAGCCGCCGCACCGCTTCGAGGCCGGCACGCCGCCGATCGTGCAGGCGATCGGGCTCGGCGAGGCGCTGGCCTACATGGAGAGCCTCGGCCGCGAGCGCATCGCCGCGCACGAGGCCTCGCTCGCCGCCTATGCCAAGGAACGGCTGTCGCAGATCAACTCGATCCAGATCTATGGCGACGCGCCGGGCAAGGGCGCCATCTTCGCCTTCGATGTGAAGGGCGCCCATCCGCACGACATCGCCACCATCATCGACCGCGCCGGCGTCGCCGTGCGCGCGGGCACCCATTGCGCGATGCCGCTTCTGGGGCGATATGGTGTAACGGCGACGTGCCGGGCGTCGTTCGCGCTCTACAACACGCATGAGGAAGTCGACGCGCTTGCCGACGCCCTCATCAAGGCTCAGGATCTTTTCGCATGAGCGAGACCCAGACCAGCGGCGCCACCGCCGCGGACAGCCCGAACGCGCCGGAGATCGATTCCGCGATCCCGCAGGAGGAGCTTGAGCGCCTGACCGACGAGATCGTCTCGGCGCTGAAGACCGTTTACGACCCGGAGATCCCGGTCGACATCTACGAGCTCGGGCTCATCTACAAGGTCGACATCACCGACGACCGGCAGGTCGCGGTCGAGATGACGCTGACCACGCCCAACTGCCCCTCCGCCGCCGAGCTGCCCGGCATGGTGGAAGGCGCGGTGGCGAGCGTGGGCGGGGTGTCCGGCGTCACCGTCAACCTCACCTTCGACCCGCCCTGGGACCAGGGGCGGATGTCGGAAGAGGCGCGGCTGGCGCTCAATCTCTGGTGAGTTCGATGCCGGGCCGGGCGGGCATGCCTCCGATCACCGGCGTTCTCGAAACCGGGCTCTATGTCGACGACCTCGCCCGTGCCCGCGACTTCTATGAGCGCGTGCTGGGGCTTGAGCCCATGGTCGCCGACACCCGCTTCTGCGCCTACAATGCCGGGCCGGCGAGCGTGCTGCTGCTGTTCACGCGCGGCGGCACGCTGGAGCCGGTCGAGCTCGACGGCGGCACCATTCCGCCCCATGACGGCCACGGGCCGCTGCACTACGCGCTGGCGATCCCTGCCGGGTCGGTAGAGGCGTGGCAGGCCCATCTGACCGGGCAGGGGGTGACGATCGAGAGCCGGGTCGACTGGGGTGGGGGCGGCATCAGCCTCTACTTCCGCGACCCGGACGCCAATCTCGTCGAACTCGCCACGCCCGGCCTGTGGCTGAACTACTGACGCCGGAAGCCGCGCAGGCTGGCAAGCCTTGCGTCCCGCGCCCGGCCGCTGCGCAGACGCCCTGACTTGTACCGGACCGCGGAGTGCCCCATCTTAGGCGTACCGATCCGCCGGCCTTGAACCGGCGCCGATGTGGAGACGAGCGTAAATGACCGAGACCCGTTCCCGTCCGCCCGTGATGCGTCTCACCGACGCCGCGGCGGCGCGCGTGCGCAGCATCATCGAGCGTTCCGACAGGCCCGTGATCGGCCTGCGCGTGGGCGTGAAGAACGGCGGCTGCGCCGGCATGGAATACACGATGGAATTCGCCGAGCAGGCCGGGCGTTTCGACGAGGTCGTCGAGGACAAGGGCGTGAAGGTGCTCATCGATCCGAAGGCGGTGCTGTATCTGCTCGGCACCGAGATGGATTTCCGCACCGACAAGCTCGCCGCCCAGTTCGTGTTCAACAACCCGAACCAGACCTCGGCCTGCGGCTGCGGCGAATCGGTCGCCATCACGCCGGCCCGGCCGGAGGCCTCGGTCGGCGCCTGATCCCGGCCGGAGCGCCGCGCGGGAGCGCATCTCATGGACGAGGCGGCGGTCGCGGACATCTTCGCAGCCTTCGGTCCGGTGCGCTGCCGGCGCCTGTTCGGCGGTCTCGGCGTCTATGCCGACGGGATGATGTTCGCGCTCGTCATCAAGGGGCGCATCTATCTCAAGACCGACGAGGACTTCGCCCGGGCGCTGGCCGCGCGCGGGGCGGAGCCGTTCGTCTATGAGGCGAAGGGCCGCGCGGTGACGGTCGCCTACTGGTCGCTGCCCGAGGCGGCGCTGGACGATGCCGACGACGCGGCCGAGCTCGCCTGCACGGCGCTCGGCATCGCGCGCATGGCCGCGGGGGCGAAGCGCCCGCGCGCAAAAGGGCGGGGCGCCGCCCGGCGGGGCACACTGCCCGCCTGAAGGGACGCCGAACGCAAGGCCCGCGCGTAACCCTCGCGCTTGCTCCCGCCGCCGCGCGATGCCTACCTTGGTGCCTGCGGAGCGGATTCGAGCCAGGGCGGGCGGCATGAACTTCAGCGATTTCGGCGAACTCGACGGCCTCGGCGAGGTCCTGATCCTGCACGGGCTCAACGTGTTCTACGCGGTCGTGCTGCTGATCGTCGGCTGGTGGGTGGCGAGCCTCATCGAGCGGCTGGTGACGCGCGCCCTGAGCGCGACGCACCGCGTCGATCCGACCATAGTCGGCTTCGCCGCCAGCCTGGCACGCTATTCGGTGCTGGTGTTCGTCGGCATCGCGGTGCTTCAGCGCTTCGGCATCCAAACCACCAGCATCATCGCCGTGCTGGGCGCGACCTCCCTCGCCATCGGCCTCGCCCTGCAGGGCACGCTGCAGAACGTCTCCGCCGGGGTGATGCTGCTGCTGTTCCGCCCGTTCAAGGTCGGCGACGCGGTGGAGGTCGGCGGGCAGGCGGGGACGGTGAAGGGGCTGTCGCTCTTCACCACCGAGATTGCCTCGGGCGACAATGTGCAGGTGCTGATGCCCAACAGCCGCGTCTGGGGCGGGCCGATCGTCAACAAGTCGGTCTATGGCGCGCGCAGCTTCAGCTTCTCGCTGGAGCTGAAGCCGGACGCCGATATCGAAGGGGTGATGGCGGACGGGCTCGCCTTCCTGAAGGCGGATCCCCGCGTCGCCGCCGCGCCCGGCCCGTCGGCGGCGATCTCGAAGATCGCGCTGGACCGGGTGGAGATCGGCTTTTCCGGCTGGGCCTCGGCGGCGGATGCCGGCGGGGCGCGGGGCGATCTCGTCGCCTATCTGCGCAGCCGCATCATGGACGGCGCATCGAAGCCTTCGTGAGGAAGGCGGGCCTCAGCCCGCCTTGATCCGCACCGGCCGCAGCAGGAACGCCGGCAGGTGCGAAGTATCGGCCGGCTCGTCCATCGGCGCCGACCGCTCGTTGCGGCGATGCGACAGCGGGGTGACCGGCGCACGCGCCGGAGCGGCGCTGGCTGCCGGCTTGTTCGCGGGCCTCGCGGCAGAGGCCGGAGCCTTGGCCGCCGGGGCCCTGGCCGCCGGAGCGCTGGCCGCCGGAGCGCTGGCGGCAGACGCCTCGCCCGACGCAGCACCCGATTTGGCTGAGCGGCGGCGCGAGGGCTTGGCGGCGGCGATCTCCTGCACCTCGTCCATGGCGGGCTCGGCCTTGGGAGCCGGACGCTCGGCACCGTCGCGCCGGCGGGCCGGGCGGGCGCCGCGACGCTCGCCGTCGCCATCGCGTCCACGTCCGCGTTCTCCGCCACGCTCGCTTCCACGCGCGCGCGGCTCGGAGGGCTTCACCGTGTCGAGGCCGGCGCCGTCCTTCCAGTCGATCGTGCGGCCGATCAGCTTCTCGATCGCCGCCACCGACTTCACCTCGGCCGGGGTGACGATGGTGAACGCCGCGCCGGCGCGGCCGGCACGCCCGGTGCGGCCGATGCGGTGGACATAGTCCTCGGCGTGGTGCGGCGTGTCGTAGTTGAAGACGTGGCTCACCGCCGGAATGTCGAGCCCGCGGGCGGCGACGTCGGACGCGACCAGCAGGTTGGCCTCGCCGGTGCGGAACTGGTCGAGCGCCTGCATGCGCGAGCGCTGGTCCATGTCGCCATGCAGCGCGACCACCTTGAAGCCGTGACGCTGCAGCGACTTGTGCACCACCGCGACATCGCGCTTGCGGTTGCAGAAGATGATGCCGTTCTGCAGGTTCTCGGCGTTCTGGATCAGGTTGCGCAGCGTCTCGCGCTTCTCGTAGTCCTCCTTGCCGGAGGCGACCAGAAGTTGCGTGATGGTCGACGCGGTGGACGAGGGGCGCGAGGCCTCGATCTGCACCGGATTGGAAAGGAACTGCGAGACGAGGCGCTGGATCTCCGGCGGCATGGTGGCCGAGAAGAACAGCGTCTGGCGCGTGAACGGCACCAGCTTGCAGACGCGCTCGATGTCCGGGATGAAGCCCATGTCGAGCATGCGGTCGGCCTCGTCGATGACGAGGATCTCGATGCCCGAGAGCAGCAGGCGCCCGCGCTCGACATGGTCGAGCAGGCGGCCCGGCGTGGCGATCAGCACGTCGACGCCGCGCAGCAGCTTGGCGTCCTGGTCGCCGAAGGAGACGCCGCCGATCAGCAGCGCCACGTTTACTTTGTGATTCTTGCCGTAGCGGGTGAAGTTCTCTTCCACCTGCGCGGCGAGTTCGCGCGTCGGCTCGAGAATCAGCGTGCGCGGCATGCGCGCCCGGGCGCGACCCTGTTCAAGCAGGGTCAGCATGGGCAGCGTGAAGGCGGCCGTCTTTCCGGTGCCGGTCTGGGCGAGGCCCAGAACGTCGCGGCGCGCGAGCACGTGCGGGATCGCCTGCGCCTGGATTGGCGTGGGCTCGGTATAGCCGGTGTCGGCAACGGCCGAGAGCACCTTGTCGCTCAGGCCCAGTTCGGTAAAAGGCATCTAGGATCAATTCTGCGGCAGCGCACCGCTTGCCAGCGCCCTCGAGCCGTAACCGGGAACGGGCTGCAATGTCGTCGCGCGGAACGCATCGGTCGGATTTATTAGACGACGCGCCGCAACATAGGCACAATGCTCGGAAAGTCAATGGAAATCGGTCCTGTCAAGAGTTTTCGCAGGTCTGCCGCGCGCCTCTTCTCCGGGAGCCTCGCGCAATGAGCCGCGCTTTCGTGAAGGAAGACGGCGGCGGCGAGGCGCTGCCGGAGCGTCCGGTCAGTGCCGAGCGCAATCTCGTCACCCGCCGCGGCCTTGCGCTGATCGAGCTCGAAGCGGCGCGCCAGCGTGCGGCGCTCGCTGCCGCCAGCGCCCGCGGCGAGCGTGACGTGGTAGCCGCCGCCTCGCGGGAGCTGCGCTACTGGAGCGCGCGCCGGGCCAGCGCCGAGCCGGTCGATCCCCCGCAGGAGGGCGAGGCGATCACCTTCGGCATGGCCGTGACGCTCGAGGACGCAGCCGGGCGGCAGCGCACCTTCCGGATCGTCGGTGAGGACGAGGCGGACCCCAAGCTCGGGCGCATCGCCTGGGTCTCGCCGGTCGCCCGCGCGCTGACCGGCAAGTGGGTCGGCGACGAGATCGAGCTGCCCGCCGGCACGATGGAGATCGTCGCCGTGGACCGCACGGCCGAGCCGGCACCGGAGGCGACGCCCGACTAGACGCTCCCGCGCGGCGGGACGCGCACCGTGCCCGGGCGCCGCGAGGCTCTTCTTTTCAATTGTTCCAATCTGTATCCTCGCCGGGCCCGGCATGGCGCCGGGCGCCTCGGGCGGGCCGCGTCCGCTGAAACCGTCCGCCGCCATGGTTCGCCTGCGCCGCGTGTGGATGAGCACGATCCGCCCGCTGCTCGTCCTCATTCCCGCCCTTGGTCTGATAGCCGGCTTCTCGCTGCTGGCGGCGGGGCACGGCCCGGCGGCCGGCGCGGTCTGGGCGCTGGCGACGCTGCCCGTGGTCGGGGCGCTGCTGGCGCAGATCGTCACCAGCCTGCGGCGCGGCGATACCGGGCTCGACATCGTCGCCGCGCTGTCCATGGGCGGCGCGCTGCTGCTCGGCGAATATCTCGCCGGCGTGGTGGTCGCGCTCATGTATGCGGGCGGCCAGTATCTCGAGGCCTTCGCCGAGCGGCGCGCCCAGCGCGAGATGGAGGCGCTGCTCGAGCGCGCCCCGCGCGCGGCGATGAAATACGGCGAGGGCGGCCTGCAGGAAGTCGCGATCGAGGCGGTCGTGCCCGGTGATCGCGTGCTGGTGCGCAAGGGCGAGGTGGTGCCGGTCGACGGCCGGGTCGCGGAGGGGCTGGCCCTGCTCGATCTCTCCGCGCTGACCGGCGAGGCGCTGCCGGTGACGCATGGCGTCGGAGGCGAGGTGCCGAGCGGCGCGCTCAATGCCGGCGCGCCGTTCGATCTCGTGGCCGAGCGCCCGGCGGCGGAGAGCACCTATGCCGGCATCGTGCGGCTGGTTGAGGCGGCGCGCGATGCCAAGGCGCCGATCGGCCGCCTCGCGGACCGCTATGCGCTGGTCTTCCTCGCCGTGGTGCTGGTGATCGCGGGCGGCGCCTATCTCGTCAGCGGCGATCCGGTGCGCGCGCTCGCCGTGCTGGTCACCGCGACCCCGTGCCCGCTCATCCTCGCCGTGCCGGTGGCGCTTATCGCCGGCGTCTCGCGGGCGGCGAAGCGCGGCGTGCTGGTGAAGGGCGGCGGCGCGCTGGAGGCGCTGGCCGGCATCCGCACCGCGGTCGTCGACAAGACCGGCACCCTGACCTATGGCCGCGCCGGACTGGTGAGGATCGAGACCTTCGGCCAAGCATCCGCCGACGAGGTGCTGCGCCTCGCCGCCTCGGTCGACCAGGCCTCGAAGCACGTGGTCGCCTCCGCGCTGGTGAACGCGGCGCAGGCGCGCGGTCTCGCGCTCACCCCGCCGAGCCATGTGGAGGAAGCGCCCGGCGAGGGCGTGGAAGGCGAGGTGGACGGGCACCGGGTACGCGTCGGCGGCGTCTCCTATGTGCGCCGGGCGAGCGCGGGCTTCGAGGAGGGCGGCTCCCGCCTGCCGGGCACGCTGCGTGTGGCGGTCGCCGTCGACGGCCGGCCGGGGGGCCTGATGCTGCTGGAGGACGGGCTGCGCGCCGAGGCGATGGACGCGCTCGGTGCCTGGCGCCGGCAGGGGGTGAGCCGCATCGTCCTCGCCTCGGGCGACCGGCGTGACGTCGCCGAGCGCATCGGCGCGGCGCTCGGCGTGGACGCGGTGAAGGCCGAGCTCCGCCCGCAGGACAAGGTTGCCATTATCGAAGAGGAGCGCAGGCGCGGGCCGGTGATGATGCTCGGTGACGGCGTCAACGACGCGCCCGCGCTCGCCGCCGCGACGCTCGGCGTCTCCATGGGCGCGCGCGGCGCTGCCGCCTCCTCGGAGGCCGCCGACGCAGTGCTGATGACCGACCGGCTGGACCGGCTGGGCGAGGCGATGGGCATCGCCCGCCGCTCGCTCGCCATCGCGCGGCAGAGCGTGCTGGCCGGCATCGGCCTGTCCTTCCTCGCCATGGGGTTCGCCGCCGCCGGCCTGCTGAGCCCGGTGCAGGGGGCGCTGGCGCAGGAGGCGATCGACGTCGCGGTGATCCTCAACGCGCTCCGGGCGCTGGGCGGACAGTCGCCGGCGGGCTAGGTGCGGCGGGTCGTCGGCCATGCCCATTGACGGCCTTGTCCATTGTCGACCTTGCGGGTGCGTGGAAAGGCGGGCAGAAGCGACGCATTGAATGCGAGCCGTTTCATGCTGCTTTCCGCCGAAACCCTGCTGATCTTCGCCCCCGCCGCGCTGGCGCTCAACCTGACGCCGGGCAACGACATGCTGTTCTGCCTCGGGCAGGGCATGAAGTCCGGTCCGAAGGCCGGCATCGCCGCCAGCCTCGGCGTCACCTGCGGCGGCGTCATCCACACGCTCGCCGCTGCGCTCGGCCTCGCGGCGCTGCTCGCGGCCCATCCCGGCGCCTTCGAGGCGATCCGCTGGGCGGGCGTCGCCTATCTGGTCTGGCTGGCGGTGAAGGCGCTCCGCGCGCCGGGCATCGATCTCCGTGCGGAGGATGCGCTGAGGGAGAGCCCGGGGGCGGCGTTCCGGCAGGCGGTGGTGGTCAGCCTCACCAACCCGAAGATCGTGGTGTTCGTGCTGGCCTTCCTGCCGCAGTTCGTCGACCCGTCGCGCGGCTCGCCATTCCTGCAGTTCCTGCTGCTGGGGGCGATCCTCAATGGCGGCGGCACGCTGGTCAACGCGCTGGTCGGCGGCTTCGCCGGCGTGATCGGCCGGCGGATGGCAGGCCGCGCCAGCCTCGCCCGCGCGTTTCAGCGCCTGACCGGCGTGATCTTCCTCGGCCTCGCCGCGCGCATCGCGCTGGACCAGCGCTAAGCCTTACGCCAGCGAGCCGGCCGTCAGATGTCGAGCAGTTCCTCGCTCGCGAAGGCGGCGCGCTCGGAGATGAAGGCGAAGCGGCTTTCGGGCTTGTTGCCCATCAGCCGCTCGATCGCGTCGGCCGTCGCGGCGCGCTCGGCCTCCTCGATGGTGACGCGCAGCAGCGTGCGGGTGGCGCGGCTCATCGTGGTTTCCTTGAGCTGCGCCGGCATCATCTCGCCCAGCCCCTTGAAGCGGCCGATCTCGACCTTGCCGCGCCCGGCGAACTCGCGCGCCAGCAATTCGTCGCGGTGCGCCTCGTCGCGGGCATAGAGCGTCTTGGCGCCCTGGGTGATGCGGTAGAGCGGGGGGACGGCGAGGAAGAGGTGCTCGTTCTCGATCAGCCTCGGCATCTGCCGGAAGAAGAAGGTGACTAGCAGCGAGGCGATGTGCGCGCCGTCGACATCGGCATCGGTCATGATGATCACGCGCTCGTAGCGCAGGTCTTCCTCGCGGTAGTTCGCGCCGGTGCCGCAGCCGAGCGCCTGGACGAGGTCGCCGATCTGCTGGTTCTGGGCGAGCTTGTCGCGCCCGGCGCTGGCGACGTTGAGGATCTTGCCGCGCAGCGGCAGCACGGCCTGGGTCTGGCGCTCGCGCGCCTGCTTGGCCGAGCCGCCGGCCGAGTCTCCCTCGACGATGAAGAGCTCCGAGCCGGCCGCGGAATTGTTCGAGCAGTCGGCGAGCTTGCCGGGCAGGCGCAGCTTGCGCACGGCGGTCTTGCGCGAGACCTCCTTCTCCTGCCGGCGGCGCAGGCGCTCCTCGGCGCGCTCCACCACCCAGTCGAGCAGCCGGCTCGCCTGGTTCGGGTTGCCGCCGAGCCAGTGGTCGAACGCGTCGCGCATCGCCGCCTCGACGATGCGGGTCGCCTCGGCGGTGGCGAGCTTCTCCTTGGTCTGGCCCTGGAACTCCGGCTCGCGCACGAACACGGAGAGCATGGCGGCGCAGCCGGACATGATGTCGTCGGAGGTGACGATGGAGGCGCGCTTGGCGCTGCCGGTGCGCTCGGCGTGGTCGCGCAGGCCCTTCAGCAGCACCGAGCGCAGCCCCGCCTCATGCGTGCCGCCCTCGGCGGTGGGGATCGTGTTGCAGTAGGAGGCGACCGAGCCGTCGGCGTCGGCAAGCCAGGCCACCGCCCATTCCGCCGAACCGTGCCCGCCGGGGCGCGACGTCTTGCCGGCGAAGATGTCGGGATGCACCAGCGTGTGGCCGGCGATGTCGGCGGCGAGATAGTCCTTCAGGCCGCCGGGAAAGCGGAAGGTCGCCTTCTCCGGGATCTCGGTCCCGGCGACCAGTTCGGCGTCGCAGCTCCAGCGGATCTCGACCCCGCCGAACAGATAGGCCTTGGAGCGCGCCATCTTGAACACGCGCGCCGGCTTGAAGCGGGCTCCCTCGCCGAAGATCTGCGCGTCGGGGTGGAAGCGCACGCGGGTCCCGCGCCGGTTCAGCACCCGGCCGACCTCCTGGATCGGCCCCTGCGGCAGGCCGCGCGAATAGATCTGACGGAACAGCGTCTGCCCGCGCGCGACCTCCACCTCCAGCATGTCGGAGAGGGCATTGACCACCGAGACGCCGACGCCGTGCAGGCCGCCCGAGGTCTCGTACACCTTCGAATCGAACTTGCCGCCGGCGTGCAGCGTGGTGAGGATCACCTCCAGCGCCGACTTGCCGGGATATTTCGGGTGCTCCTCGATCGGGATGCCGCGCCCGTTGTCGGTCACGGTGAGGAAGCCGTCGGCGCCGAGCTCCACCTCGATGAAGCTGGCATGGCCGGCCACCGCCTCGTCCATCGAATTGTCGATCACCTCGGCGAACAGGTGATGCAGCGCTTTCTCGTCGGTGCCGCCGATATACATGCCCGGCCGTCGCCGCACCGGCTCCAGCCCCTCCAGCACCTCGATGTCCGCGGCGGTGTAGCCGTTCTCGCCGGGCAGGCCGGCCGCCGGGGCGCTGCGCGGCGCCGGCTTGGCGGGTCGGCGCGGCTCGGGAGAAGGGGAGGCGAACAGGTCGTCGGCGTTCGACATCGAGCGTGGGGGCCTTCGGCTGACGGTGGAGGGTCGATTCGATTAGAGCACAGATTGGGTGCCGTCAGCATTAGCAGGAACAAGCCATGAACGCAGCCCTGCTATTTCGCGCGCTCCCGCGCCAACCGCCGGCGGTTGGCGCGCACCTTGCGGCCATAGAGGGCGACGATCTCCGGCCCGACCTTGTCGAGCCGCCCGGTGGCGGCGGCCGAGACGATGCGGGCATTGGCCTCGCCGAGCGCCACCGTCTTCTCGGCCACCATGCGCACGGCCTCGACCGCGGCGCCGGGATCGCCGCGCGACAGGCGGCTCAGGCGCTCGGCGATGACGAGCTGGGAATCGAGCGCGAGGCGGGTGACGCCGACGCCGAGCGAGAACAGGGTGAAGGGGAGCATGCGGGGTTTCCAGGGAGAGGGGCCGGGACGGCATCAATCAAAGTGCGGCGGGTGGCTTCGGGTTCCGCGCGTGCGCGGCGCAGGGGCCATGCGCGCATCGCGTCTTCCGCCGGACATGCATCCGGTGTAATGGCGCGCCTTCACCCACGCGGCGCATGCCGATGCGCGCGCGGCCAGCGACGGAGATCGCGACGATGAGCGAAGGCAAGGCACGGATCGCCATTCTTGGAGCCTCGGGCTACACCGGCTCGGAGCTGGTGCGTCTGCTGGCGCGCCACCCGCGCGTCGAAATCGTCGCGCTCACCGCGGACCGCAAGGCCGGCCAGGCCATGGCCGAGGTGTTTCCCCAGTTCGCCACTCTGGTGCTGCCGAAGCTCGTCACCATCGACGAGGTGGACTGGTCGGGGGTGGACCTCGCCTTCTGCGCGCTGCCGCACGGCACCACGCAGCAGGTGATCAAGCGCGTCTTCGAGACCGCGCCGCATATCAAGATGGTGGACCTCTCGGCCGATTTCCGGCTGCGCGACCCCGGCGTCTACGAGCAGTGGTACGGCCATCCGCACCAGGCGCTGGAGCTGCAGCAGGAAGCGGTCTACGGCGTGGTCGAGCTGTACCGGAGCGATATCCGCAAGGCGCGGCTGGTCGCCAATCCGGGCTGCTACACCACCACCGCCATCCTGCCCGTGGTGCCGCTGATCGAGGCCGGCGCGATCGAGCCCGACCAGATCGTCGTCGACGCCAAGAGCGGCGTGACCGGGGCGGGGCGCTCGGCCAAGGAATCGCTGCTCTATGCCGAGGTGACGGACGGCATGCACGCCTATGGCGTCGGCAGCCATCGCCACATGGCCGAGCTCGACCAGGAATATTCCAAGGCCGCCGGCCGTACCGTGGTGCCGAGCTTCACGCCCCATCTCATTCCCATGAGCCGGGGCATCTACGCCACCATCTATGTGAAGACCGCCGCCGGGGTCGGCGTGGACGGCGTGCACCGGGTGCTGGCGGACTTCTACCGCGGTGAGCCCTTCGTGCACGTGCTCCCGCTCGGCCAGGTGCCGCAGTCGCGCTTCGTGAAGGGCTCGAACATGTGCTTCATCGGCGTGATCAAGGACCGCGCCGCCGACCGCGTCATCGTCATCTCGACGACCGACAACCTGGTCAAGGGTGCCTCCGGCCAGGCGGTCCAGAGCATGAACCTCGTGCTCGGCTTCCCCGAGACGACGGGGCTCGAACAGATCGCGCTCTTTCCCTGAGCGGAGGGCTTGCCGGCGGGAGTCACCTCGTCGGCGGCCGGGGCTGGGCACCCGGCTCCGGCCGGCGTGCCGTCCTGTCGTTCGAGTTGGTTGACGGTCGCCCCGTCGCTTAGCCGGCTCATCGCCGCGCGCCGCCTGACGTTCAGCCCGGGCGCGGGGCGTAGCTCGCCTTAAGCGCAGAGCCGTCCCATTTCCACGTGCCCCAGCAGGCCGCGCCAGTCGGCAGGTCGGCGCACTGGCTCTTGTCGACCCAGATGTCGAGCGTCGTCAGCTCCACGCCCTGCACCAGCGTCGGGTGGCTGCCGCGCAGCTTCATAGGCGCGTAGCCGGCGGTCGACAGGTCGACCCAGATGTCGCAGCCGTTGTTGGCGCAATAGGCGGTGGCGGCGCCGTCGCATTGCAGGTTCTGCGCGTTCAGCACGTAGTCCGGCTGGCCGTCATGGTCGATGTCGGCGCTCATCAGCTCCGGCCAGGCATTGCCCTTGAGCTCGCCGCCGAGATTGCGGCACTGCGCGAACAGCGTGCTGACCTGGTCCATCACCGGCCGGGGCGCCGGGGCCGTGGGGGCGGGATCGGCGTTCGCCTCTTTCGTCAGGGTCTCGATGGCGCCGCCGAGATGCTGCTTCAGCGTGGCGTTGCGCTTGTGGTAGAGCGCGGTGAGGCACGGGGTGTTGGCGCCGCAGGCGGCGCGGTCCGACAGGAAGGTGCGGGCATCGTCGCGCCGCGCCCCGCTCGCGCCCATCAGCAGCGGCATGCGGCTATAGGCGAACCACAGCGCGCCCATCTCGCTGTCGAGCGCGGACAGCGCCGGGTCGGTGCAGACCGCGCGTTCGTCCGGCGTGCGCGCCTTGCCGCAGTCGAAGCTGGCGGCGGAGGCGGGGGAAGCGGCCACACCGGCGACGACGAGCACGGCGCCGGCCAGTGCGGCGGCCGCGACGGCTGCGTGGGCGCGGGCGGACATCACGCCTTCACCTTCACATAGCTTCCCGGCGCATCCTCGATCGCCGGGTAGGGGCCGGTGCCGGGCACGCGGGCGGCGACGTGGCGGTGCTCCTGCGCCGCGATCCACTCGAACCAGTCCGGCCACCAGGAGCCGGGGTGCATCTCGGCGCCCTTCAGCCAGTCCTCGATCTTCCCCTTCGGCGCCGGGCCGGTCCAGTACTGGTACTTGCCGCGCGACGGCGGGTTGATCACCCCGGCGATGTGGCCCGAGCCGGCCAGCACGAAGCGACCGGGTGTGCCGTAATATTGCGCGCCGTAGAACACCGAGGGGGCGGGCGCGATGTGGTCCTCGCGCGTCGCCACATTGTAGATCGGCAGGCTGATCTTCTTCAGGTCGAGCTGCTTGCCGGCGAGCAACAGCGTGCCCTGCGCCAGCCGGTTGTCGAGGTAGCAGTTGCGCAGATAGAAGGAGTGGTTGGCCGCCGGCAGCCGGGTCGAATCCGAGTTCCAGTACAGGATGTCGAACGGGAACGGCGCCTGCCCCTTCAGGTAGTTGTTGACCACATAGGGCCAGATCAGGTCGTTGGCGCGCAGCATGTTGAAGGCGTTGGCCATGGTGCGGCCTTCCATCACCCCGGCCTCGAGCATCTTGCGCTCGAGCTGGGCGATCTGCTGCTCGTCGATGAACACCTTCAGGTCGCCGGCATAGGTGAAGTCGACCTGCGTGGTCAGGAAGCTGGCCGATTTGATGCCGACGTCGCGGCCCGTGGCGGCGAGCCAGGCCAGCGTGATCGCCAGCATGGTGCCGCCCACGCAATAGCCCACCGCATGGACGTGCCTTGTGCCGCAGGCCTTCTTGGCGACGTCGATCGCCGTCAGCACGCCCTCGCTCATGTAGTCGTCGAAGCCGCGCCCGGCGAGCTCCGGCCCGGGATTGACCCAGGACACCACGAACACGGTCAGCCCCTGCGCCACCGCCCAGCGGATGAACGACTTCTCCGGGCTGAGGTCGAGCACGTAGAACTTGTTGATCCAGGGCGGCACGATGACCACCGGCGTCGCCAGTACCTTCTCGGTCTGCGGCGTGTACTGGATGAGCTGCATCAGCTCGTTCTGGAAGATCACCTTGCCCGGCGTCGAGGCGAGGTTCTCGCCGACCCGGAACTTGGTGGCGTCGGTCTGGCGGATCTTCAGGTCGCCGCCGCCAGCCTCGATGTCCTCGGCCAGCATCTTCATGCCGCGCACGAGGTTCTCGCCGTTGGAGGCGAGCGTGGTGCGCAGCAGCTCGGGATTGGTCAGCACGAAGTTGGAGGGCGAGATCGCGCTGGCGATCTGGCGCACGTAGAACTCCGCCTTGTGCTTGGTGTGGGCGTCGATCTCCGCCTTCTCGACCATGTCCTCGGCCCAGTTGGTCGTGAGCAGGTAGGTCTGCTTCAGGGCATCGAAGAACGGGTTGTTGGTCCATTCCGGGTCGATGAAGCGCGCGTCGCGCGCCGCCGGCTCGGCCACGGGGCGGGACTTCTCGCCGCTGAGGCGCTTCAGCGTCGACGCCCACAGCGACAGGTAGCCGCCGACGAGCTGCGACTGCGCCTCCAGCGTGCGCTGGGGATCGGCGAGCCAGTATTCGGCGACGTTGCCGATCGTCTTCATCACGTCGGCGATGTCGTCGGCGACGTCGTCCTTGACCAGCCCTTCCTCGCGCGGGCGCAGATAGGCGGCCATGGCCTTGCCGCCTTCCTCCACCAGCCGGGCGAGATTGCCCGCGAAGGCCTCGAAGTCGATCGGCGAGCCCTGTGCCTCCTCCCCGCCACTCCGGGAATCGTCAGCCGGCTTGGCAGAGGGGACGGCCGACGGGGGCGGCGAGGCCGTCACCGCCTCGGGGCGGGGTGAGGCGGGGCGGGAAGGGCGCGTGCCCGAGGTCGGCTTGGCCGCGGCGAGCGGAGCGGCGCCCGCGCGTGGCGGGGTCGCGCGGGCGGCCACGACCGCTTCCCGGGCGCTGCGCCGCTGCGAGGGACGCACCGCGTAGCGGGGCAGGGCGAGCGTCTCGTCGGGCGTGAGCGCGGCCGGATTCGGCGCCTCGCTGCCCTTTCCGGCGGCCACGGCCTGCCGCGCGACCCGCTTGGCGGCCGCCGGGCGGGCGAGCCCCGGCCGCCGCGTCGACGGCGGGGTGGCGATGGCGGCGGGCGATGTGCGGGTGGGAGACTTGGAGGAGGGCGATTTGGGGCCGGAGGACTTGGAGGCCGAAGACTTCGCGGTGATTGCCTTTGCCGACGCTCCGCCGCCGGCAGCCTTCGACGCCATCGGCTTGGTGCCCTTCGCCGCCGCCGTCGTGCCCGATGCCGCCTTGCCGGCAGACGGCCTTGAGGTCGCGGCCTTCGGAGCGCCCCTCTTCTTGCCGGCCGCCTCGGTCTTCGCGGGCGCGCGCTCGGTACGCTTGGCCGTGGCCGCCGCCCGGGCCTTGTCGGTCGGGGCGGGTCCACCCGCCGCCGTCTTCGCATCACGCGGCTTTGACGGTACCGCGTTCATCTTCGTCGACCGAGCGGGTGTCGTCTTCGCCGCCGCGGCCGTCCCCGCCGTGGCCTTGCCGGCGCGCGGCGCGGCCGATGCCGTTTTCGAACCCGTCGCCTCGCTGGGAGCCGCTTTGGCCGGCGCGGATTTGGTGGATGCCGACTTGCCCGCCCCGGAGGCCGCTCTTTTCGCCGAAGCCTTTGGCGTGGCGGGCGGAATCCGTTCCTGGGTGGAGGGCGTCGTGGAGCCGTCGGCTGGCGTCCGGGTGGTACGTCGATTGCTCACCGCTTGTCCCCGCGGGTACGTGCGTTCATAGGTGGGACATCATAGACGCGCCGCCCGGGCGTAGCGAGTGCGTAACTGACCGGAAGGCGCCGGGGCGAGAGTGAGCATGGCGGATGAACCAGATATGAAGCCGGACCAGCGCAACGCGGCTGCCGGGCGCCTCGCGGGGTGCCTTTCCCTCCTGGGCGTCGCCCTGATTCTGGGCGGCTGCGCGGCCATCGGCGACAAATCGTCCGACGCGCCGGCCGAGACGCTGGCGCAGGCGATCGGCGCGGCGCCCAAGCAGGACCCGAACAATCCGAATCCGGCCATGACCGGCGCGCCGCAGGACCTGCCCTATCCGAACTTCGGGGCGCCGAAGCAGATCGGCGACCGGCCGGTCATGACGCCGGAAGAGACCCAGAAGGTGCAGTCGGATCTCGAAAACCTCGCCAAGGATCGCGAGCAGAAGATGCTCCAGGATATCGAGCAGTCGCAATAGCGCCGGAAATGGCGCCGGAAGGGTTGATTTAACCACGCTTATGCCACCTTGGCCTGACATCCCTCGCTGTGCGCTCGCGTGAACAGTGATATGAAGCGCCCGTTGCGCCGCCCCTGACGAGACGGGCGGCTTGGAGCCTGAGAGCCATGACCGATTTCCACCGTATCCGCCGGCTTCCGCCCTACGTGTTCGAGCAGGTCAACCGTGTGAAGGCCACCGCCCGCAACGCTGGTGCCGACATCGTGGATCTCGGTATGGGAAATCCGGACCTCGACGCGCCCACGCATGTCGCCGAGAAGCTCAAGGAGACCATCGGCAAGCCGCGCACCGACCGCTATTCCGCTTCCAAGGGCATTCCGGGCCTGCGCCGCGCCCAGGCGGCCTATTACGAGCGCCGCTTCGGCGTGAAGCTCAACCCCGACACGCAGGTCGTCGCCACGCTCGGCTCGAAGGAAGGCTTCGCCAACATGGCGCAGGCGATCACCGCCCCCGGCGACGTGATCCTGGTGCCGAACCCGTCCTATCCGATCCACGCCTTCGGCTTCCTGATGGCGGGCGCGGCGATCCGCGCGGTGCCGTGCGAGCCGGGGCCGGAGTTCTTCCACGCGCTCGAGCGGGCGGTGGCGCACTCCATTCCCTCGCCGCTGGCGCTGGTGCTCTGCTATCCCTCGAACCCGACCGCCTGCGTCGCCGATCTCGATTTCTACCGGGACGTGGTCGCCTTTGCGAAAAAGCACGACCTCATCATCCTGTCGGACCTCGCCTATGCGGAGGTCTATTTCGACAACAACCCGCCGCCCTCGGTGCTGCAGGTTCCCGGCGCGATGGACGTGACGGTCGAGTTCACCTCCATGTCCAAGACCTTCTCCATGGCCGGCTGGCGCATGGGCTTCGCGGTCGGCAACGAGCGGTTGATCTCGGCGCTGGGGCGGGTGAAGTCCTATCTCGACTACGGCGCCTACACGCCGATCCAGGTCGCCGCCACCGCCGCGCTCAACGGCCCGCAGGACTGCATCGCGCAGATGCGCTCCATCTACCGCAAGCGCCGCGACGTGCTGGTCGACAGCTTCGGCAAGGCGGGCTGGGAGATCCCGGTCCCGCAGGCCTCGATGTTCGCCTGGGCGCCGATTCCGGAGAAGTTCCGCCACCTCGGCAGCCTCGAATTCTCCAAGCTGCTGATCGAGAAGGCGGACGTCGCCGTCGCCCCCGGCGTCGGCTTCGGCGAGCATGGCGACGAGTATGTGCGCATCGCCCTTGTGGAGAATGAGCAACGCATCCGCCAGGCCGCCCGCAATGTCCGCCGCTTCCTTGAAACCGGCGCGGAAACATTGCACAACGTCGTCCCTCTCGCTGCGGCGCGCTGACGTCCGGTCCTCCCGGGTGGCGCTGCTTCCAGTTCTATCGAGTTCGGATACGTGATGGCGCCGTCGCTCAAGATTGGCATCGCCGGCCTGGGTACGGTCGGCGCGGGTGTGGTTCGCATGCTGGCGCGCCGCAAGGACGAGATCGCGGCACGGATCGGCCGGCCCATCGAGGTGGTGGCCGTCAGCGCGCGCGACCGCAACCGCAATCGCGACTGCGACCTCTCGGGCGTCGCCTGGTTCGACAGTGCCGAGGAACTCGCCGCCTCGCCGGACATCGACGTCTTCGTCGAGCTGATCGGTGGCCATGAGGGCGCCGCCAAGGCGGCGGTCGAGGCCGCCATCGCCGCCGGGCACGACGTCGTCACCGCCAACAAGGCGCTGCTCGCCCATCACGGCATGACGCTGGCGAAGATGGCCGAGGCCAAGGGCGTCGGCATCGATTTCGAGGCCGGCGTCGCGGGCGGCATCCCGGTCATCAAGGCGCTGCGCGAGGCGCTGCTCGGCAACGAGATCGCGCGCGTCTCGGGCATCCTCAACGGCACCTGCAACTACATCCTGACCCGGATGCAGGAGGAGGGGCTGTCCTTCGACATCTGCCTCGACCAGGCCCAGCAGCTCGGCTACGCCGAGGCCGACCCGACCTTCGACGTCGACGGCTTCGACACCGCCCACAAGCTGGCGCTGCTGGCCGCGCTCGCCTTCGGGGTCCAGCCCGATCCCGACGCGATCCACGTCGAGGGCATCCGCACCATCACGCTGGCCGACCTCGAGGCCGCCGACGAGCTCGGCTACCGCGTCAAGCTGCTCGGCGTCGCCGCGCGCTCGGGCGAGGCGGTGGAGCTTCGCGTCCATCCCACCATGGTGCCCAAGCACTGGCCGATCGCGCAGGTCTCGAGCGTCACCAACGCGGTGGCAATCGACGGCGACGCGGTGGCGCTGACGCTGGTCGGCCCCGGCGCGGGCGGCGACGCCACCGCCTCGGCGGTGGTGGGCGATCTGTGCGACCGTGCGGCCGGCCGCGCCGGTACACCGTTCGGCTGGCGTGTGGACGCGCTGCGCCCGGCCGGCAAACCGACGATCCAGCGTCATGAAGGTGGGTATTATATCCGCCTCGCGGCGGTCGACCGGCCTGGAACGGCGGCAGCGATTGCCCGTCATATGGCCGAGCAGAACATCTCGCTCGAGTCCATAATGCAGCATCGGCGCGGCCGTCCGCATGGCGGCGACCGGGCAGACAGCGCGGAGGATCCGGCACCCGTGGTGCTGATCACTTACGCTACAACGGAAGACGCGGTTCGCCGGGCGATCGAGGCGATCGACGCGGACGGCGTCATCGCCTCGCCGCCGCAGGTGATACGGATCGAGAAAGACTGAGAGGGGCTCCGAATATGGCTGAAATCACGGTCAAGGCTGGCCAGGCTCTCGAGCGCATCCTGACGCTCGAACTGGTGCGCGTTACCGAGCGCGCGGCAGTTTCATCGGCCGGCCTGCGCGGTCGCGGCGACGAGAAGGCGGCGGACAAGGCGGCGGTGGACGCCATGCGCCGCGAGCTCAACCGCCTGCCGATCGCCGGCCGGATCGTGATCGGCGAGGGCGAGCGCGACGAGGCGCCGATGCTGTTCATCGGCGAGGAGGTCGGCACCGGCAAGGGGCCGGCGGTCGACATCGCGGTCGACCCGCTCGAGGGCACGACGCTCTGCGCCAAGAACATGCCGGGCTCGATCGCCGTGATGGCGATGGCCGAGGGCGGCACGCTGCTCTACGCGCCGGACGTCTACATGGAGAAGATCGCGGTCGGCCCGGGCTATCCCAAGGGCACGATCGACATCGACGCCTCGCCGGAAGAGAACATCCACTCGCTGGCCAAGGCGAAGGGCGTGAAGCCGTCCGAGATCACCGCGCTGATCCTCGACCGTCCCCGCCATGCCGGCCTGATCGCCGCCGTGCGCGGCACCGGCGCGGCGGTTCAGCTAATCACCGACGGCGACGTCGCGGGCGTGATCCACACCACCAACCCGGACGAGACCGGCGTCGACATCTACATCGGCACCGGCGGCGCGCCCGAGGGCGTGCTGGCGGCGGCGGCGCTGCGCTGCATCGGCGGCGAGATGTATACCCGCCTGATCCTCGACACCGAGGAGAAGCGCGAGCGCGCCAAGAAGATGGGCGTCGCCGACCCCAAGAAGATCTACACCATCTACGACATGGTGCGCGGCGACTGCCTCATCGCCGCCACCGGCGTCACCACGGGCAACCTGCTCAAGGGCGTGAAGTACGAGAAGGGCGTGGTGAAGACCCACACGGTGGTCATGCGCTCGGCTTCCGGCACGGTGCGCTGGATCGAGGCCGAGCACCGCGACCTGTCGAAGTTCCATCTCGGCTGAGCGGGCCCGCAGCGGTCGTTCTTGACGGACGGGGCGCTTCGGCGTCCCGTTTTCGTTTCCGCCCGCCGGAGGGGCCAACCGGGCCGTTTCACCGGCGAAACGACGCGCTTTGGCGCCTCGACCCTTTGGCGATCGTCCTGTGTGCTGTATACCAAGGGCGTGACACGGCGCATTCTTCGTGAATGCCGAAGACCAGTTACAAGGGAACGACCCATGTCCGCTATGCATTCTGAGCTGCCCGGCCTGCTGAAGAACCTCACCGCCCTGATCGAGGCCAGCAAGTACACCGAGGCCGCCGAGGCCTACGCCGCCTTCGTGAAGGAGCACCCTACGACCCGCTTCCTCGCTTCCGAGCCCGTGCCGTTCAAGCTCGGCGACCATTTCGCGAAGAAGTTCGGCTCGTCGGCGACCTCGACCTTCACGCTCCAGCACATCACCTGGGCCGAGGACGTTAAGAAGGCGCTGAACGAAGGCCCCGCCGCCTTCGCCGAGCTCGCGACCCGCGACGAGGGCCGGGTGGCCGAGATCGCCAAGACGGTGAAGAAGGTCGCCTGAGCGACCTCGCATCCCGATGAAAAAAGGCCGGCTTCGCGCCGGCCTTTTGCTTTTTCGGGCAGAGCAAAGTCGCCCTGCGTCAGCCCCGCCGGGCGACGTCGCGCAGGAAATAGTCGACGCCGAGCTGCACCATGGCCGGCTGCGAGGCGTGCGGGCCGGGATGCTCGACATAGGTCAGATCGTAGCCGGCGCGGCGCAGCTTGCGCGCATGCGAGCGGCCGGCGGTGCCGATCGGCGTCTGCGTGTCGCGCTGGCCATGGGCGATGAACACCTTCGGCTCCCCCTCCTGCGCCAGCACGGTCATGAAGCCGGCCGAGAAGGCCAGGATATGACTGACGATCCGCCCGTTGCTGAGCCCGGTGGAGAGCGAGTAGCTGCCGCCGTCCGAATGGCCGGCGAAGGCGAAATGGCCGGGATCGAGGGTGAAGCGCGAGGCGACTTCGGCAAGGCCGACGTCGAGCCGCTCGCGATCCGGCCCGTTGCCGGCGATGACGATATCCCAGGTCGGGAACAGCGACTGCGGCACCAGCAGCAGGAAGCCGCGCGTCTGCGCGTGGGTGCGCAGGATCGGCATGATCTTCTCGGCGCTGCCGCCCCCGCCATGGAACAGCGTGACCAGCGGCGTCGGCGCGGCGGGATCGATTCCCTCCGGCACCACCAGCACATAGTCGCGGGTGTCGAACAGGCCGAGATCGTGCCGGCCGGGCGGAAGGGCGGGCCTGGTGGGCGGCGCGTGCCGGAAGCTGAGCCGGCCCATGAGCGAGAGGTCGAGCATGGCGCGCACCATAATGCGCGTACCGGCCCGCGAAAAGCCGCGAGCGGCGGCGGAGGGCCCTCGGCGGCGCCATGCTATGGGTTCTTCACAGGCGCCGCGCCCCGGGGCCGTTCTCTCCGGACGCATCCTCCCAAAGTCGCATCCGAGACGGCGCGACGCGAGGGCGCGCCCCCTTTGCTTCACGCGGCCGCGGGGCTATTGCCGTGTCGTCGGCGCCGCCAAACCCGTGCGAATCGCCATCCTCGCATCATCTCCGGTTTGCCATGCCGATCCGGCACTCGATTCTCGCGCTCGCCGTCGTCTGTCTGTGGGCGCTCAACATGATCGTCATCAAGCTGGGCGTCGCCGAGATTCCGCCCATGCTGATGTGCGCCCTGCGCTTCATCCTGGTCTCCGCGCTCGTCGTGCCGTTCACGCGCTTTCCGCTGGCGCGCCTGCCCGGCGTGCTGCTGGTCTCGCTCACCTTCGGCTCGCTGCATTTCGGCGCTCTGTTCGTGGCGCTGCAGTCGGCCGAGGCGGGGACCAGCGCGGTGATCATCCAGCTCGGCGCGCCGATCGCGACACTGCTAGCGTGCCTGTTCCTGCGCGAGCCGCTCGGTGCGATGCGCCTCGCGGGGCTCGCCATTTCGGTGCTCGGCATCGCCATACTCGCCGCCGGGCCGACGCTGCCGGGGCTGGCCCCCTTCGCGCTGCTCGTCGTCAGCGCAACCGCCTGGGCGGTGACCAACCTCATCATCAAGGCGATGCCCGATGTCGGGCCGATGGCGATGATGGGATGGTCGTCGCTGTTCGCCACGCCCCAGCTCCTGCTGGCCTCGTGGCTGGTCGAATCCGATCGCTGGAGCATGGTGCCGCTGGCGGGCTGGAACGGCTGGTTTTCGGTGGTCTACAGCGCCATCGGCTCGTCCATCGTCGGCTATGGCGTGTGGTACTGGCTGCTGCGGCGGCACTCCATCAATGCGGTCGTGCCCTATTCGATGCTGAACCCGCTGCTGGCGGTGCTGTTCGGCATCGTGCTGATCGGCGACGACCCGTCCCCGGTCAAGATGATCGGCGCGCTGGTGATGGTGCTCGGCGTGGCGCTGATCCTGCGGCGCCGGGACGCGGCTTTGCCCGACACGGCCTGACGCGGAAAAGGCCGGAGCGTTGCCGCCCCGGCCCCTGCCAATGCATGCCGGCTAAAACAAGCCGGCGGACGTCGAAACGCCGTCACTTCGCCTTCAGGAACTCGCCGACCTCGAGCAGGATCAGCTCGTTGTCGTCTGCCTTGTTCGGGTCGCGGCTGGAGGAGAAGGGCAGGTTGTTGTCGTTGCCGACCACGATGTGGGTGGCGTCGACCACGTCCACGTCCTCGATGGTGAAGAACGGGAAGGTGAGCACGCCCTCATTGAGCGGCTTGCGCGCCAGCTTGTCCGGATCGGCGATCTTCATCAGGTCGATATGGCCGATCTTGCGCGCCGGGCCGCCGACGTTGGCGTCGGTCATCTCGATCTTGTAGATGCGCTTGAACTTGGCGATGTCGCTGAAGCAGTCCGAACCCTTGGTGTCCTGCGCGCACGCCTTGTCGGCGGTGCCTTCGCCATTGTCGCGCTCGATGATCATGCCGGTGGTGGCGTCGATCATGTTGAAGTCGCCGATGGCGTTGCCGTTCTGCTCCAGCACATACTGCCAGGAGCGCCCGGTCCACTTCTCGTTCGCCACGTCGAATTCGAGGATCAGCAGATAGTCCTTGCCGTCGGCGGTCTGCTGCCAGGCCTTCTTGTCGGCGTCCCAGAGCGGGCCTTCGAGCAGCGGATAGAGGAACCGCCCGTCCTTGGAGGCGGCCATGCCCTCGAAGCCCTTGGAGCGGCGCGCGTTGAACTTTCCGGTCTGGTCCGGCGCGGAGGGCGAGGCGACCTGGTAGTTGTCGGGCGAACGCACCGGCATCTCGCCGGCCATGGTCTCGTAGATCGCCAGCACCTTGCCGCTCATGTCGGCCTTGATGAGGAAGGGGCCGAACTCCTCGCCGATCCACAGCGTGTCGCCGATGATCTGGAAGCTCTCGAGGTCGAAATCCGAGCCGGTGAGGTAGCGCGCATCCGTGTCCTCGTGGACGATGCGGAACGGCACCTTCTTGTCCGGATCGCGCAGGAAGATGGTCTCCAGCGGCTCGAACGTGCCGGCCTTCCAGTCGATCCGGTAGCGGTTGAGGTAGAGCGCCGAATCCGGGCTGTTGGCCTTCGAGCCGAAGCCGTTGTCGGTGAGGATCCAGAAGCTGCCGTCCGGCATGGTCTTGATGCCGGAATTGCCCTGCCGGGGCTGGCCCTCGAAGGGCAGGGACACGCCGGTCGGCCGGCCGGCGGAGGTGCCTTCCACCGAGCCCAGCGTCTCGACGCGCTTGCCGGTGGTGTACTTGCCGGCGTTCCTGAGGTCCGCGGGCGCGTCGGCGGGCATCGCGATGAAGCTCTCGGCCGGCAGCACGGCGTGGCCGGCGAGCGTCGCGGGAAAGGCGTCGTCGGCGCGGGCGGCGGAAGCGGCGCCGAGCGCGGCGAGCGCCAGCGCGGCGCTCGCGAGCAGCGAGGTGCGGGACATGAGCGGTTCTCCAGTGGTTCGGCAGCAATGCCGCCGAACTTCCTGACCTCCGCTCATGTAGTTGACGTAACGGACGGGTGACGGGGGCGTGACATCCCCCGCCACGTCGTGCCGCACCGGCACGACATCCCCCGTCACGTCACCTTACGCCGCGTCGACCGACTGGCAGGCGAAGCAGATCTGCTCCACATGGCGGAAGTCGGTGCCGCAGCAGCCGCCGACGACGTTGAGCCGGCGCAGGTGGCCCCGCAAGTCGCGGTACTGGCGGCCGAGCTCCTCCGGGTTTCCGTCGTCGAGGTCCGGCGCGGAATCGAGCTCGGCATGGCTGCGCATCGATGCGTTCGCCCTGAGCCCGCGGATGCGGTCGAGGAACGCGCCGCCCCCGGCGAGGATGTGCTCGAAATGCGTCGGGTGGGCGCAGTTGATCATGAAGTAGACCGGCGCCGCGTCGGTCGCCTCGTCCACCTGCTCGATAGCCTTCGCCAGCGCCTGCCCGCTCGGCAGCCGGCCGTCGGTCTCCAGCGTGAAGGAGATCGCCGAGGGCAGGCCCGCCTCGCGCGCGGCGAGGGCGACTCCGATCGCTTCCTCGACATAGTTGAGCGTGTAGGCGCTCACCATGTCGGCCGAGGTGTCCGCAAAAATGCCGATCTGCCAGGCATGATAGTCCGCCGCCTCCCGGGCCGTCATCTGCGCGCCGGGCGTGTAGCCGTCGCCGCGCGGGCCGACCACCCCGGAGAGCACGATCGGCGTCGCGGGCGTCTCGAACCGCTCGCGTAGGCGCGACATGAGGCCGATGCTGCTGCGGTTGAGCCAGCCCAGCTCCTCCTGCGTCAGGCCGAGCGGCGCCGCCCAGTCGGCGCTGGCCCGCCAGCTCGGTGCGTCCATCACGAAGCCGGTGCGCCGTTCGCGGGCAAGTTCGAGGAAACGGGCATAGTAGGCCCGCAGCGCCTCGCGGCCACGCTGGCGGCGCATCAGGTCGATCGCGGCGAAATGGGGCAGGTCGATGCCCTCGTGGAAGATGAGCGTCGTCTCCATGCCGCCATCCATCAGGAAAAGGCGGTCGGCGAGCAGCGGGAGATCGTCGCGATACCTGGCACGGGCCATGCCGAACCCGCGATTGTCGATATGGGTCATGATGATGTCCTCCCGTTCCGGGTGGCGGAAAGCCCCGCCGGCCGTCCGCTAGATGGCCAGAAACGGCGCGCGCGACCTAGCCGTCTCGTGGTCCAGTGAGGCGGGGGAAAGAAATTTGTCCGCATTTGCAGTCGCTTGCGCCGAAGGAGGCGCTTCGGCGCCGGCGCGCGGAGGAGCGGCCGCGCGAGGTTACTGTACCTGTGGTACAGTTACGTCATGCTGCAACAGGTACCTCGGCGCCGCACCGACACGCGCGAGCGCCTGCTCGGCCTCGCCGAGCAGGCGATTCTGGCGAAGGGGTTCGCGTCGACCTCGATCGACGAGCTGATCGCCGGCGTCGGCATCACCAAGAGCGGCTTCTTCTACCATTTCAGGGACAAGAACGAGCTCGCCCGCGCGCTGCTGGAGCGCCACATCGCGCGCGACCGGGAACTGCTGGACGACATCTTCCGCCGCGCCGACGAGCTGAACGACGATCCGCTGCACGGCTTCCTGGTCGGCCTGAAGCTGTTCGCCGAGATGATGGACGCGCTGCCGCAGGCCCATCCCGGCTGCCTCGCCGCGACGCTGTGCTACCAGGACCAGCTTTTCGACCGCACCGTCCATGCGCTGAACGCGGAAAGCGTGCTGGCCTGGCGCCGCCGCTTCCGGGCCCGGCTGGAGGCGATCGCCGCCAGCTACCCGCCGCGCCAGCCGGTCGACCTCGACGCGCTCGCCGACATGCTCTCGACGCTGGTCGAGGGAGGGCTGGTGATGGGCCGGGCGCTGAAGGACCCGACCATACTGCCGCGCCAGATCCTGCTGTTCCGCGATTTCCTGCGCCTGACCTTCGCTCCGTGAGCCCGCACGGGCCCCGCCCCCTCGACGTGGCGGCCGGCTTCGGGCTTATCCTTGCCGCATGAGTCTCGTTCAGCCCACCGCCGCGCCCGCGCCGCGGCCCTTCCTCGGCGTCGCGCATTCGGCCTGCGGCCGCTTCTGGCGCGAGCGCATCGATCTGCGCGGCGCGCAGGCCACCCTCACGATGGTGCAGCGCTTCGGCATGCCGGAGATCCTCGCCCGCGTGCTCGCCGGCCGCGGCGTCGGCATCGAGGAGGCCGAGGCCTGGCTCGACCCGACCGTGAAGCGCCTGCTGCCGGATCCGGATTCGCTCACCGACATGCCGGCCTGCGTCGCCCGCCTCGCCGACGCGGTGACCGCGGGGGAGAAGGTCGCGGTGTTCGGCGACTACGATGTCGACGGCGCCACTTCGACCGCGCTGCTGGTCGAGGTGCTGCGCGCGGGCGGGCTCGACCCCGCCTTCTACATTCCCGACCGCATCTTCGAGGGCTACGGCCCCAACGTGCCCGCCATCGAATCCCTCGCCGCGCAGGGCGCGACGCTGCTGGTCACCGTCGACTGCGGCACGATGAGCTTCGAGCCCTTCACCCGCGCCCGCGAGCTCGGCCTCGACGTGGTGACGATCGACCATCACCAGGCCGGCGAGGCACTGCCCGAGGTGGCGGCGCTGGTGAACCCGAACCGGGCCGACGACCTGTCCGGCCTCGGCCATCTGTGCGCGGTCGGCCTCGTCTTCGTGGTCGCGGTCGGCCTGCTGCGCGAGCTGCGCCGGCGCGGCTGGTGGACCGGCGCCCGCCCGCAGCCGGACCTGCTCGCCAGCCTCGATCTTGTGGCGCTCGGCACGGTGGCCGACGTGGTGCCGCTGGTCGGGCTCAACCGCGCCTTCGTCACCAAGGGGCTGATCGCGTTGCGCCAGCGCCACCGGCCGGGGCTGACCGCGCTGATGGACGTGGCGCGGCTTTCCGGGCCGCCCAAGGCGTGGCACCTCGGCTTCCTGCTCGGCCCACGCATCAATGCCGGCGGGCGCATCGGCGATGCGGCGCTCGGCACCAAGCTGCTGCTCAGCCAGGATCCGATCGACGCGCAGGTGATCGCCGCCGAGCTCGACCGGCTGAACGGCGAGCGTCAGGTGATGGAGCGCACCATCGTCGCCCAGGCCGAGGCGGAAGCCGAAGCCGCGCTCGGCCGCGAGGGGGCGACGCCCGTCATCCTCGCCAGCGGGCAGGGCTGGCATCCGGGCGTGGTCGGCCTCGTGGCGGCGCGGCTGAAGGAGAAGTTCGGGCGCCCAGCCTTCGCGGTCGCCTTCACCGGCACCCATGGCGCGGGCTCGGCGCGCTCCATCCCCGGTGTCGATGTCGGCCGGGCGGTGCGCGGCGCGGTCGAGCGCGGGCTGCTGGTCAAGGGCGGTGGGCACGCCATGGCGGCGGGCCTCACCGTGGAGCGCGAGCAGCTCGGCGCGCTGCGCGCCTATCTGGAGGAGGCGCTGGCCGACGCCGTGGACGAGGCCCGCGCGGTGGACGAGACCATGATCGACGGCGCGCTCTCCGCCGCCGGGGCGACGACCGAGCTGATCGAGCTGGTGGAGAAGGCGGGCCCGTTCGGCGCCGGCAACCCGCAGCCGGTATTCGCGTTCCCCGCGCACCGGGTGGTCTATGCCGAGGCCGGCAATGGCGACCATGTGCGGGTGCGCCTGCGCGGTTCCGACGGGGCGGTACTGTCCGCCATCGCCTTCCGCTCGGCGGCGACCCCGCTCGGCCAGGCGCTGATCGCCGCGCGCGGACGGCAGGTCCACGCCGCTGGCGTGCTGGAGATCGACAGCTGGCAGGGGCGCTCGCAGCCCTCCCTGCGCATCACCGACGTTGCGCCGCTGGAAATGCCATGACAATCAGGACCATGCGCCGGCTTCCGGAATCGAATTCCGACCTTCCTGAATCGACACGTGAAGGACGGCCGGCGCACGCGTGGCCGGCGGAATCGGTTTCTCGGCCGGCCGCGCCAGTCGTTTGCCGGCGCGGTTCTTTTCTCGCCGGGTTCGGCCTGAATCGGATCGCGAACAGGTGAGTGCAACTTCCTCGCGCGACTCGCAAAATCCGCGCATCGCCATCGTCGGCGCCGGCCCGGCGGGGCTGATCGCGGCGGAGGCGCTGGCGCAGGCGGGGTGCCGTGTGACGGTGTTCGAGCGCATGGCCTCTCCCGCGCGCAAGTTCCTGATCGCCGGGCGCGGCGGGCTGAACCTCACCCATTCCGAGCCGCGCGAGGCCTTCCTCGCCCGCTATGGGCGCGCCGCCGACTGGCTGGCGCCGATGATCGACGCCTTTCCGCCCGGCCGGCTGCGCGCCTTCGCGGAAGGGCTCGGCCAGCCGACCTTCGTCGGCTCGAGCGGGCGGGTGTTTCCGCGCGCCTTCAAAGCCTCGCCGCTGCTGCGCGCATGGCTGGCGCGGCTCGCCGGGCTCGGCGTCGAGCTGCGGCTGCGCCATGACTGGCGCGGCTGGGGACCGGGTGGCGACCTGCTCTTCATGAGCCCCGAGGGCGAGAGGGCGGTGAGCGCGGACGCGACCCTGCTCGCGCTCGGCGGGGCAAGCTGGCCGCGCCTCGGCAGCGACGGGCGATGGACCGCGCTGCTGGAGCGGGAGGGCGTCGCGCTCGCGCCGCTGCAACCGGCCAATAGCGGCGCGCTGATCGCCTGGTCGGAGATCTTCCGCACCCGCTTCGCCGGTGCGCCGCTCAAGCGCATCGCGCTGTCCGCCGAGGGCGCGACGGTGCGCGGCGAAGCGGTGATCGCGCAGACCGGGCTGGAGGGCGGCGCGGTCTACGCCCTCTCGGCGCGGCTGCGCGAGGCGGCGGCCTGGGAGGGGCGGGCGCGTCTCCTCGTCGATTTGCGCCCGGACCTCTCCCTTGAGGCGCTGGCGGCGCGGCTGTCGCGCAGCCGCAAGGGCGAGAGCATGGCGAACCGCCTGCGCAAGGCCGCCGGCCTGTCGCCCGCCGCCGCGGGGCTGCTGCGCGAGGCGATCGCGGCGCTGCCGGCGGAGGCGGAAAAGCTCGCCGCGCTCATCAAGGCGGTGCCGCTGGAAGTGAGCGGCATGAGCGGGCTGGAGCGCGCGATCTCCTCCGCCGGCGGCATTTCCCGCTCGGCGCTCGACGCCGGGCTGATGCTGCGCGCGCGGCCGGGAAATTTCGCGGCCGGCGAGATGCTGGACTGGGAAGCGCCAACTGGCGGCTACCTGCTGCAGGGATGTTTCGCCACCGGCCATACGGCGGCATGCGGCATGCTCGCCCATCTCGGCCTCGCGCCGCCCGACCCCTGGCGAGGGGCATGGAGCGCGGCGGATGTAGGGGAAACGAAAGCGCGGGACGACGGCTGAGGGAGCGCGTGCCGTCGTCCCGCGCGGTTCACGAGACCTGCCGGGAAGATGGCCTCGCGAAGCGGGCGCCGATCAACCTGCGTTCCGAAAGAAGGTAAGCAGGGCTGCCGGCGACTTCGCGTGGAGAAATACGCCGCTGCACTGCATTCGACAACGATTATCTTTGAATATTATTACAGTTCTAAACTATTCGCGCGTGTGATTACTTGGAGCCGGGCCGTCGCCGCGCCGGCTTGCGACACGCCGGCAGGCGGCGTACCTCCTAGGGGCGCGCAAGCGCGGGCGAACGCCCGGCCGACATGCCGGGCGAGGAGTGGAGGACGGAATGGCCCGGCTGTTTTTCCGCCGCGGGCAGAGCGCCGAAGCGGCGCCGGACGCGGCACGCGAGCTGGCCGCGCGGGCGCGGGCGCTGCTCGGGGTCGACGAGGAAACCACCATCTCCATCACCGAGATCGCCTGCGGCGACCCGGCCTGCGGCGGCGCGGAGACCGTGGTGCTGGTGATGCGCCCCGGCCGTCGCACCGAAGCGGCGAAACTCTTCAAGCCGCTGTCCGAAGTCCATGACGACGATTTGCGCGAAGCCTTGCAGCCGCTGCTTGACGCTGCGTCATGAATATTTATTTTATCTCAAGTATTACTGCAGAATTACATGCAGTGGAGGGAGTTGCGGCCGGAGTTTTGATGTAAAACAATTCTAAAGTAAGTTCAAACACTTGCGAGTGTTTGATGCGCTGGCGTAGGAGTCTCCGCCAACACGGGCGCCGCTTTGGCGGCTGGGAGGAGATATCATGCGAGCCAGATCATTATTTGCCGCGCCGCTGCTGGCGGCCGTCGCGCTGGGCACCGTCGTCGTCGCCGGTCCGGTACGGGCCGAGGATGCGCCGAAGGTCCACGACATCGTCGTGAACTACGCCGACATCGCCGAGGCCATGTATGGCGACAGCCTGACCACCGCGCAGGCGCTGCAGACGGCGGTCGACGCCTTCCTCACCGCGCCGACCGAGGCCAATCTCGACAAGGCGAAGGCCGCGTGGAAGGCGGCCCGCGTTCCCTACCAGCAGAGCGAGGGCTACCGCTTCGGCAACGCCATCGTCGACGACTGGGAGGGCCGCGTGAACGCCTGGCCGCTCGACGAGGGGCTGATCGACTATGTCGACAAGAGCTACGGCGATTCCTCGGACGAGAACCCGCTCTACACCGCCAACGTGATCGCCAACACGCAGATCCGCGTCGGCAAGACGACCATCGACGCGACCACGATCACGCCCGAGGTGATCGACAGCCTGCAGGAAGCGGGCGGCGTCGAGTCGAACGTGGCCATCGGCTATCACGCCATCGAGTTCCTGCTGTGGGGCCAGGACCTCAACGGCACGGGTCCGGGCGCGGGCAAGCGGCCGGCGACCGACTACGACACCAAGAACTGCACGCACGGCCATTGCGACCGCCGCGCCGCCTATCTCAAGTCCGCGACCGACCTGCTGGTCTCCGACCTCACCGACATGCACAACTGGTGGGGCAAGGACGGCAAGGCCCGCGCCGCGGTGATGGAGCAGGACGACAACGCCGCGCTCGGCACCATCCTCACCGGCCTCGGTTCGCTCTCCTATGGCGAGCTCGCCGGCGAGCGCATGAAGCTCGGCCTCATCCTCCACGACCCGGAGGAAGAGCACGACTGCTTCTCCGACAACACCTACAACTCGCACTATTATGACGAGCTGGGCATCGCCTCCATCTATCGCGGCAAGTACACCCGCGTGGACGGTTCGGTGGTCGAGGGTGCGTCCGTCGCCGGCTATGCCGCGGCCAAGGCGCCGAAGGCGGCCGATGAAGCCAAGACCAAGGTCGACGCCGCGCTCGCCGCGCTGAAGGCGATCAAGGACGAGGGCGACAGCGGCAAGGAGGCCTATGACCAGATGATCGGCGAGGGCAATGTCGAGGGCAACGCGCTGGTGCAGAAGGGCGTCGATTCGCTCGTCGCCCAGGCCCGCGCCTTCGAGGGCGTGGTCGCCGCGCTCGGCCTGCAGATCAAGGTCGAGGGCTCCGACAGCCTGGACGATCCCTCCAAGGTCGGCCAGTGAGGCCGTCATGACGAGAAGCGGCGCGGGATTCTCGCGCCGCGCCTTCCTTCGTGCGGGCGCGGCTCTGGGCGCGATGGCGGCGATAGCCCCCTCGCGCACGGGCCGGGCCCATACGCCCGAGCCCTTCGTGCCGACCCGCACGCTCACGCTCACCTCGGGCGAGACCGAGCTGCACCTGCTCGGGCCCGACAAGCCGGCGACCCGCGTCTACGCCTATGACGGCCAGCCGCTGAGGCTGCTGCGCATGCCGCGCGGCACGCGGCTCGAGGCGACCTATGTGAACGGGCTCGACGAGGGCTCCTCGCTGCATTTCCACGGCATCCGCATGCCGAACGAATATGATGGCGTGCCGCCGCTGACCCAGCCGCTGGTCGGGCCGGGCGAGCGCTTCGTCCACCGCCTGCCGCTGGACGACCCCGGCACCTATTTCTTCCATCCCCATTGCGACGAGACCGGCCAGTCCGGCCGCGGTCTGGTCGGCACGCTGATCGTCGAGGACGAGCGCGATCCGCCCTTCGACCTCGACGAGGTGCTGTGCCTCAAGGACTGGCGTCTCGACGACGACGGCAGCTTCCTCGAGCTGACCGAGCCGTCCGGCGCCTCGAAGGCGGGCACCTTCGGCCAGACCCGCCGCGTCAACGGCGTGCCGCAGCTCGAACTCACTGCGCCCGCCGGCGGCGACGTGCGCCTGCGCATCCTCAACGTCGATGCGAGCCGCGTCATGGGCATCGGCGTCGAGGGCGCGAAGGCATGGCTGATCGCGGTCGACGGCCACGCGCTCGATCCGATCCTGCTCGACGACCTGCCGGACGGCATCTGGCGCATGGGTCCGGCCCAGCGCATCGACGTCCATCTGCGCATGCCGACCGACGGCGCACCGGTGCGTGTCGGCGACTACGCGGCGGCGGACATCTACTATTTCGCCAGCCTCGCCGCGTCCGGCACGCCCAAGGCGCATCCGGGGGAGGGGCCGCTGGCGCTGCCGCGCGCGGAGCTGCCCTTTCCCGACCTCGATTCCGCCGAATTCCATTCCTTCACCCTGCAGCAGGCGACCGACCAGGCGGTGAAGCAGCTCGGCCTGCCGCCGGACGATCCGCTGTCCAAGGCGCTGGTGGCGAGCTTCTGCGTCGGCGCGACGACGTACTGGTCGATCGGGCAGGTGTCCTGGGCCACCGGAAACCGACTCGGCCTGCCGCCGCCGCTGGCGGTGATGAACGAGGGCCGCAGCTACCGGATCCAGATCAAGAACGAGACCCGCTTTTCCCATCCCATGCACCTGCACGGCCATGCCTTCGCGGTGCTGAGCTCATCGAAGGGGCGGCTGCCGCAGCATTTCGCCGACACCGTGCTGGTGCAGCCGAACGAGGCGGTCGAGATCGGCTTCGTCGCGGCGCAGGGCGACTGGGTGTTCCACTGCCACATCCTGGAGCATATGGAGACCGGGATGATGGGCTGGTTCCGGGTGATATGATGAACGCGCGCCGCCGGCAGGCTGTGGCTGCCCCGGCCCCGCGCCGGGCGGGGCGGGGTGTCGCCGCCATGCTCGCCTTTCTCGGCACGCCGCTGTTCGGCCTCGCGCTGGCGACCTCCGCAATGGCGGACGATACCCGCCTCGACGCCGCCATCGGCAAGGCGCTGTTCGAGCGCCCCTGGGTGCCGGCGCCGAGCTCGACCCGCGCCAATGACGGTCTCGGCCCGCTCTTCGACGCGCGCTCCTGCTCGTCCTGCCATCCCGGCTCCGGCCACGGCGCCACCGCGCTCGATGCCGCCGGGCGACCCGAAGGGCTCGGGCTGGTGCTGTCGCTGTTCCGCGACGATGGCGGGCCCGATCCCGTCTACGGCCACCGGCTGGAGACGATGACGCTGCCGGGCGTTCCGGCGGAGGGGGCTATCGGCGTCTCGGTGGTTGATGGCCGGCGCGTGCCCCATGCCGACGCTCTCGGCTACGGTCCGCTCGATTCCGCCACTCACATCTCGCTGCGCGTGGCGCCGGAGCTGCACGGGCGCGGGGCGCTGGAGCGGGTCTCGGACGCGACCATCCTCGCCCTTCAGGACCCCGACGATCGCGACGGCGACGGCGTGCGCGGGCGCGCGCGGCGGTTGGAGACGCCGGAAGGCGGCTCCTCGATCGGCCGCTTCGGCTGGAAGGCGAGCCACGCCACCATCGCCAGCCAGACGGCGGAGGCGTTCTCGCTCGATCTCGGCCTGTCGACGCCGGAGCGCCTCGAACCCTGGGGCGACTGCACCGAGGCGCAGACCGCCTGCCGCAACGCCCCGCACGGGCGCGACGCCGAGGGCGAGCCGGAAATCTCCGACGCGATCGTACGGCGCATCGTGCTCTATCTGCGCGGACTGAAGGCCCGGGCCGCCACACCGGACCCGAAGGGCGCGGCGCTGTTCGCGGCGGCGGGGTGCGCGGCGTGCCATCGTCCCTCGCTGCCGACCGAAGGCGGCGGCCAGGTGTCGCTCTATACCGACGTGCTGCTGCACGATCTCGGCAAGGGGCTCGCGGACAGCGCTGGCGTGCCGGGCGCGGGGGCGGGGGAGTGGCGCACCGCCCCGCTCGCCGGCCTCTCCCGGTCGCTGGCGCATGGCGCCGGCCTGCTGCACGATGGCCGCGCGGCGAACGTCGCCGAGGCGGTGCGCTGGCACGATGGCGAGGCCGCCGGCGCGCGAACCCGATTCGAAGCGCTCGATGCGCGCGACCGGCAGACGCTGGTCGATTTTGTGTCCTCACTCTAGCGAGGCGATGATGAAACGTTCCCCTTATGCGCTGGCGCTCGCGCTGGCCGGCCAGTTCGGCCAGGCCGTGCAGGGCGTGCCCGCCGTGGCCACGGTGGCGACCTTCCTGACCGGCATGTTCACGGTGCGCGCCCATGCCGCCGCCGTGTCCGCCCCGGAGGTGGTCGAACAGTGGCTGCTGCCGCGCTACGACAAGCTGCGGACCGACGCGAAGACGCAGCTCGCCGCCTGGGAGGCGTTCTGCAAGGCGCCGTCCGCCGAGGGGGTGAAGACGCTGAAGGAGAGCTTCACCGCGCTCTCGCTCGACTGGTCGGGCGTCGAGTTCGTGTCCTTCGGTCCGGTGATGCTGTCGCTGCGCGGCGACCGGTTCAATTTCTTCCCGGAACGGCGCAACGCGGTCGGCCGCTCGGTCGCCGAGATCATCGCCGACGAGACCGACGAGCGGCTCCAGCCGGACCATTTCTTCCGCCTCAGCGCCGCGGTGCAGGGCCTGCCGGCGATGGAGCGCCTGCTCTTTGACGAGGGCGCGGATGCCGACCTCGTCTCCGGCCCCGAGTCGAAGCGCCGCTGCGCGCTCGGCCTCGCCATCGCCGGCAATCTCGCCAAGCTGGCGGGCGAACTGCGCGAGGGCTGGGGCGACCGCAGCTCCGGTCTGCTCGGCCAGCTCTATGCCGGCAAGTCGGACCCGGTGTACTTCCCCGACCCGAACGCGCTGCTCAGCCAGATGGTGACGGACCTCGCCGGCGCCTATCAGCGCGTCAACGACCTGCGCCTGCTGGTGGTGCTCGGCAAGAATGTCGACCAGGCCAAGCCGCTGCTCGCCGACCGGCGCCGCAGCGGGCTCTCCAAGGAGACCATCGTCGCCATCGTGACCAGCGCCGACGCGCTCGGCCGGCGGCTCGCCGAGGGGCTCGACGCGACGACGCAGGCGACCATCGACAAGAATATGGCCGATGCCGACGCGGCGGCGAAGGCGCTTCCCGACGACATCGGCGCGGCCGCCGAGACCGAAGCCGGCCGCAAGCAGCTCGGCGACGCCATGGCGGTGTTCAAGGCGGCGCAGGCGAGCGTCGCCGATCCGCTGGCGTCCGGGCTCGGCGTGCCGCTCGGCTTCAACGCGCTCGACGGCGACTGAGGAGGCAGACATGGGCATTCTCGATCTCTCCCGCCGCAACCTCATGGGCCGGTTCGGCGATCTCGCCCGCGCCCCGCGCGTGCTGTTCGGCGGCGCGGCCCACGCCCACGACCACGCGCTCGACGCCGAATGGCTGGCGACCGCAGGCGTCGAGGGCGGCTTCGCCCCGGTCATGCTCGGCGCCGACTACGCCGCCACGCAGGTGAAGGCCGGTGCGCAGCGCCTGCACTGGGTCGAACCCAACCCGGACGGGCGCACGGCGATCGCCGTCGCCCGCCGTCCCGGCACCATGGCGGTGCTGTTCGAGTGCCGCTCCGGCGCCGTGCTCGCGACTTTCGAGCCGGGCGAGGGACGGGTCTTCTCCGGCCATGGGCGCTTCATCGAGGGCGGGCGCCGCTTCCTCGCGGTCGAGATCGAGCGCGCGAGCGGGCAGGGCGTGGTGACGCGCCGCGTGGTCGAGGCCGACTTCGCCATCGAGGCGGAATGGGCCTCCGCCGGCATCGGCCCGCACGACATGCTGCCCGCCGATGGCGCGCTGGTGGTGGCGAATGGCGGCGTCGAGCCGCACACGCCCGAAGCGGTCGGCGCCGAGGTCGCCGGCGCCAGCGTTGCGCGTCTTGATCCGCAGACCGGCGAGGTGCGCTCGGTAGCGGAGCTGGGTGAGGACCTGGAATCGCTCTCGCTGCGCCATCTCGCCAGCGGGCCGGACGGGCTCACCGTGATCGCCGCGCAGGACCTGCTCGCCGACGGCATGGCGCGTCCGCTCGTCTACGCGGTGGAAGGCGAGGGGCTGCGCGCCTTCGACGCTCCCGATGAGGAGTGGCGCGGGCTGCGCACCTATGTCGGCTCGGTCGCGGTCGACGCCTCCGGCGCCTTCGTCGCCGCGGCCAGCCCGCGCGGCAACCGCGTCGCGGTGTGGAAGCGCGACGGCCGCTTCCTCGGCTCGCTCACCCTGGTCGACGGATGCGGCCTCGCGCCGACCCGCCAGGGCGGGCAGTTCCTCGCCACCAGCGGGCTCGGCGAGGTGGCGCTGATCGCCGCCGACGAGGAAGGGGTGGGCGTCGTCGCTCGCCGCTCGGGCGGGCCGCGCTTCGACAACCACGCGGTGCTGGCTGCGGGCTGAGCCCGGCGCTTTGACGGCGTTGCCTTTTGCCGGCGGCGGGCGGATAAAACAGCGGTGGCGCGACTTTCACGCCTTTCCGCATGGATCGCCTGTAAATGAACAGCCTCTTCGCCGGCCTGCCGACCACTGTGTTCGAGACCATGTCGCGGCTTGCGCGCGAGCATGCGGCGGTCAATCTCGGCCAGGGCTTCCCGGACGATCCCGGGCCGGAGGATGTGCGCCGCAAGGCGGCCGAGGCGGTGGTCGAGGGGTGGAACCAGTACCCGCCGATGATGGGCGTGCCGGAGCTGCGCCACGCCGTCGCCGCGCATTACCGCGACTGGCAGGGGCTCGATCTCGACCCGGAGGCGGAGGTGATGGTCACCTCCGGCGCCACCGAGGCGCTGGCCGGCGCGCTGTTCGCGCTGATCGAGCCGGGCGACGAGGTGGTGCTGTTCCAGCCGCTCTACGACGCCTATCTGCCGCTGGTGCTGCGCGCGGGCGGCGTGCCGCGCCTTGTGCGGCTGGTGCCGCCGGAATGGCGGCTGACCGAGGAGGCGCTGGAGCGCGCCTTCACTCCGCGCACCCGCCTCGTCCTGTTAAACAACCCGCACAACCCGACCGGCCGCGTGTTCACGCGCGAGGAACTGGAGCTGCTCGCCCGCTTCTGCACCCGCTCGGGCGCGGTGCTGGTGAGCGACGAGGTGTGGGAGCACGTCATTTTCGACGGGCTGACCCATCATTCGGCACTGGACCTGCCGGGCCTTCGCGAGCGCGCGGTGAAGATCGGCTCGGCCGGCAAGATCTTCGGCATGACCGGCTGGAAGGTCGGCTTCGTCTGTGCCGCGCCGGAGCTGATGCGCACCCTGTCGAAGGCGCACCAGTTCCTCACCTTCACCACCCCGCCCGCGCTGCAATATGCGGTCGCCTACGGCCTCGCCAAGGAGCGGGACTGGTTCGTCTCCATGCGCGCCGGGCTGCAGCGCTCGCGCGACAGGCTGGTGGATGGGCTGAGCGCGCGCGGCTTCCCGGTGCTGCCATCGTCGGGCACCTATTTCCTCAATGTCGACCTCGCCCCGCTCGACCCGGCCGCGCGCGACGAGGCGTTCTGCCTCGATCTGGTGCGGCGCCACGGCGTGGCGGCGATCCCGGTCTCGGCCTTCTATGCCCAGGAGCCGGTGGAGAGCGTGGTCCGCTTCTGCTTCGCCAAGACCGACGCCACGCTCGACCGCGCTCTGGGGCGGCTGGAAAAGGCGACGGGAAAGGCATCGGATCGGCTTTCGCCGGAAAATGTATACACATAAATCCGGGAATGGACTCATTTTCGCCTGATATCGGGCGCGACGCCTAAGTTTTGGGCGCGCCCGGCGGTCATCGTCGTTTTTGACCTTCGTCGTAGTGCGGGCTGGCGGCCGGCGGCCTTTGGCACGGCCATTGCAAAACTTTCCCTGGCACGCGGACGGGGGTCCTGCGTGCGAACTCCAGAAGGGAAAGAATATGCTCAACCTGTTCACCCAGGCGCGGCGCATAGCCGGCCGCGCCGCTGTCGGCGCGGCTGCCGTGGCACTGGCTGCGGCCAGCGTCCCCGCTCATGCGCAGGAAACGATCAAGGTCGGCGTTCTGCACTCTCTGTCCGGCACCATGGCCATCAGCGAGACCACGCTGAAGGACACCGTGCTGTTCATGGTTCAGGAGCAGAACGCCAAGGGCGGCGTGCTCGGCAAGAAGCTCGAGGCGGTGGTCGTCGACCCGGCGTCCAACTGGCCGCTCTTCGCCGAGAAGGCGCGCGAGCTGATCTCCAAGGACAAGGTGGCCGTGGTGTTCGGCTGCTGGACCTCGGTGTCCCGCAAGTCCGTGCTGCCCGTGTTCAAGGAGCTGGACAGCATCCTGTTCTATCCGGTGCAGTACGAGGGCGAGGAGAGCGAGCGCAACGTGTTCTACACCGGCGCCGCGCCGAACCAGCAGGCCATTCCCGCCGTCGACTACCTCATGGAGAACGAGGGCGTGCAGCGCTGGGTGCTCGCGGGCACCGACTACGTCTATCCGCGCACGACCAACAAGATCCTTGAAGCCTACCTGAAGTCCAAGGGCGTCAAGGACGAGGACATCATGATCAACTACACGCCGTTCGGCCAGTCCGACTGGCAGACGATCGTGGCGGACATCAAGAAGTTCGGTTCGGCCGGCAAGAAGACCGCCGTGGTGTCGACCATCAACGGCGACGCCAACGTGCCGTTCTACAAGGAGCTCGCCAACCAGGGCATCAAGGCGACCGACATCCCGGTCGTGGCGTTCTCGGTGGGCGAGGAAGAACTCGCCGGCATCGACACCAAGCCGCTGGTCGGCCACCTCGCGGCCTGGAACTACTTCCAGTCGGTCGACACGCCCGAGAACAAGGACTTCATCGAGAAGTGGCGCGCCTACACCAAGAACGACAAGCGCGTGACCAACGACCCGATGGAAGCCACCATGATCGGCTTCAACATGTGGGTGAAGGCGGTCGAGAAGGCCGGCACCACCGACCCGGACGCGGTGATCGACGCGCTGATCGGCGTCTCGGTGCCGAACCTGTCGGGCGGCTACTCGACCATGATGCCGAACCACCACATCACCAAGCCGGTGCTGATCGGCGAAGTGAAGGATGACGGGCAGTTCGACATCGTCGAGCAGACCCCGGGCCTGATCGTCGCGCAGGAATGGTCCCCCTATCTCGAGGGCTCCAAGGACCTGATCGCCGATTGGCGCAAGCCGCTCAACTGCGGCAACTTCAACGTCAAGACCGGCAAGTGCGGCGGCGCCGGCCAGTGAGCCGCCCGCGCATGGGGCCCGTCCTCGTCTGACCTGTGCCGGTCGCCTCCGGGCGGCCGGCTTCCGCTTCCACATCCCGGGAAAGGCATCGGCGCCTTTCCGCCGCCGCAGGCGCCATTCCGGCCGTCCGCAGCGCTACACCGACGGATTGTGATGACCTCACCCGCCCGCTGCCGCAGCTTGTCCTGCGCGCTTCTCTTCGCCGCGCTGGCTCTTGCCACGCTCCTCTGCGCCGGCCGGGCCTCGGCCCAGGACATCAGCGGCGCCCTCGACCAGTTCACCCAGGGCAATTACGGCGCCACGGAAGCGGCGCTGGGCGAGCTCGCGGTCAGCGGCAGCCCGGCCGCCGCCGGCATCGTCCAGGCGCTCGCGGACGGCAAGCTGGTGTTCAGCAATGCGTTGCCGCGCAAGGTGTTCATCGAGACCGACAAGGGGCTGCTCGACCCGCTCACCATGCAGCCGGTGCCCGATCCGGGCCCGGTGAAGCCGGTGCGCGTGAACAACCGTATCCGCCGCGCCATCGAGGCCGCCAGCGGCACGCTCTCCCTTACCAGCCCCGATGCCGCCACGCGGCTCTCCGCGGCGGGCGCCGTGCTGCGTACCCGCGACGAGGCCGCCCTGCCGGCGCTGGAGAAGGCGCTCGCCAAGGAGACCGATCGGCACGTGAAGTCGGCCATGACGCTGGCGCGCTCGGCCATCGTCATCGGCATGGACGGCGTGCCGCCGGAAGAGCGCATCAAGGCGATCGAGGTGGTCGGCGCCGAAGGCAACCAGGACGCCCTCGCCGTGCTGCGCGGCCTGCCCGACAACGCGCTGCCCGAGGTGAAGGAAGCCGCGGCGAAGGAGATCGCCGGCATCCAGCACAGCCTCGCCATGTGGGACGTGGTGCAGAACGTCTGGTACGGCCTCTCGCTCGGCTCGGTGCTCCTGCTCGCCGCGATCGGCCTCGCCATCACCTTCGGCGTGATGGGCGTCATCAACATGGCCCATGGCGAGATGGTGATGCTCGGCGCCTACACCACCTTCGTGGTGCAGCAGGCGATCCGCACCTACGATCCGGGCCTGTTCGACGCCTCGCTCATCATCGCCATCCCGCTGGCCTTCCTGTTCACCGGGCTGATCGGCGTCATCATCGAGCGCACGGTGATCCGCTTCCTGTATGGCCGGCCGCTGGAGACACTGCTCGCCACCTGGGGCATCTCGCTGATCCTGCAGCAGGCGATCCGCACCATCTTCGGGCCCACCAACCGCGAGGTCGGCGCGCCGAGCTGGATGTCCGGCTCGTTCGACATCGGCCAGCTCTCCATCACCTATGGCCGGCTGTGGATCATCATCTTCGCGATGCTGGTCTTCGCCGCGCTGCTGGCGGTGCTGCGGCTCACCCGCATCGGGCTGGAGATGCGCGCCGTCACGCAGAACCGGCGCATGGCCGCCTCCATGGGCATCCGCACCAACTGGGTCGACGCCATGACCTTCGGCCTCGGCTCCGGCATCGCCGGCATGGCAGGGGTGGCGCTGAGCCAGATCGACAACGTCTCGCCCAATCTCGGCCAGGGCTACATCATCGACAGCTTCCTGGTGGTGGTGTTCGGCGGCGTGGGCAATCTGTGGGGCACGCTGGTCGGCGCCATGTCGCTGGGCGTCGCCAACAAGCTGCTGGAGCCCTATGCGGGCGCCGTGCTCGGCAAGATCGCGCTCCTCGTCATCATCATCCTGTTCATCCAGAAACGGCCCCGTGGCCTCTTCGCGCTCAAGGGGAGGTCGATCGAGGCATGAGTACGAGCGATACGCGCCCGCCCGCCCTGCTGGGCACGAGCGGTCTCATCTTCATCGCGGTTCTGGTCGCGGCCGCGATACTGGTGCCGGTGCTGAACCTGCTCACCGCGCCGGGATCGGCCCTGCACGTGCCGACCTATGTCGTCTCGCTGCTCGGCAAGTACCTGACCTATGCGCTGCTGGCGCTCTCGGTCGACCTGATCTGGGGCTATGTCGGCATCCTCTCGCTCGGCCACGGCGCCTTCTTCGCGCTCGGCGGCTACGCGATGGGCATGTACCTGATGCGCCAGATCGGCACGCGCGGCGTCTATGGCGACCCGATCCTGCCGGACTTCATGGTGTTCCTGAACTGGAAGGAGCTGCCCTGGTTCTGGTACGGCTTCGACATGTTCCCATTCGCCGCCGTCATGGTGGTGCTGGCGCCGGGAATCCTGGCGCTGGTGTTCGGCTGGTTCGCCTTCCGCTCGCGCGTGACCGGCGTCTACCTGTCGATCATCACCCAGGCCATGACCTTCGCCCTGCTGCTGGCCTTCTTCCGCAACGACATGGGCTTCGGCGGCAATAACGGCCTGACCGACTTCAAGGACATACTCGGCTTCAACATCCAGGCCGACGGCACGCGCGCGACGCTGTTCGCGCTCTCCGCGCTGGCGCTGGCGCTCGGCTACGTGCTGTGCCGCTACCTGGTGCGCTCGCATTTCGGCAAGGTGCTGATCGCCATCCGCGACGCCGAGACCCGGGTGCGCTTCACCGGCTATAGGGCGGAGAACTACAAGCTGGTCGCCTTCGTGGTGTCCGCCGCGCTGGCGGGCATCGCCGGCGCGCTCTACGTGCCGCAGGTCGGCATCATCAACCCGTCCGAATTCTCGCCCGCCAACTCGATCGAGATCATCGTCTGGGTTGCCGTCGGCGGGCGCGGCACGCTGGTGGGCGCGGCGCTCGGCGCGGTGTTGGTGAACTACGCCAAGACCTATTTCACCTCCGGCTTCCTCGCGCCCTACTGGCTGTTCATGCTGGGCGGGCTGTTCGTCGCGGTGACGCTGTTCCTGCCCAAGGGCATCGTCGGCACCTTCTACGAGTGGCGCGACCGGCGGAAGGCAGCTACCGGCGAGGCGGACGAGCCCGTTGCCGAACCCAGGCCCGCCGAGTGAGGGACGCGTCATGAGCGACATCGAAACGCTGGCTCCCGAAACCGCCGACGCCCCCGCCGAAGGGCTGGGCGCGGCCAAGACGGGCCTCACCGAGGCGCTGCTCTACCTCAACGGCGTGACCGTCACCTTCGACGGCTTCCGCGCCCTGAACGAGCTTTCCTTCACCGTCGATCCCGGCGAGATGCGGGCCATCATCGGCCCCAACGGCGCCGGCAAGACGACGATGATGGACGTCATCACCGGCAAGACGCGGCCCGACAAAGGCGACGTCTACTTCAACGAGGGCAGGACCGACCTCACCAAGCTCGACGAGACCGAGATCGTCACGCTCGGCATCGGCCGCAAGTTCCAGAAGCCGACCGTGTTCGAGAGCCACACCGTGCTCGACAATCTGCGCCTGGCGCTGAAGGGGCAGCGGGCGGCGCTCGCCAACATCTTCCGCAAGGAGACGGCGGCCGAACGCGAGCGCATCGACGAGATCTTCGAGACCATCAAGCTGACCGAGCATCGCGACCGCCTCGGCGGCAATCTCTCGCATGGGCAGAAGCAGTGGCTGGAGATCGGCATGCTGCTGGCGCAGGACCCCAAGCTCCTGCTGGTCGACGAGCCGGTCGCCGGCATGACCGACGCCGAGACCGCGCAGACCGCCGAGCTGCTGCGTGAGATCAACGCCAACGGCCATTCGGTGGTCGTGGTCGAGCACGACATGACCTTCGTGCGCGACCTCGGCGTGCGGGTGCTGTGCCTGCACGAGGGCTCGGTGCTGGCGGAAGGCACGCTCGACCAGGTCAGCGCCAATGAGCGCGTCATCGAAGTCTATCTGGGGCGCTGACGCATGCTGGAAGTCAACGACATCAACCTGTTCTACGGCGCCGCACAGGCGCTGCGCGGCGTCTCGCTCAAGGCCGAAGCGGGCAAGGTGACCTGCGTGCTCGGGCGCAACGGCGTGGGCAAGACCAGCCTGATGCGCGCCATCGTCGGCCAGGCGCCGGTCGCGAAGGGCTCGATCCGTTTCGACGGCGAGGACATCACCACCATGGCGCCCTCCGAGCGGGCGCGGCGCGGCATCGCCTTCGTGCCGCAGGGGCGCGAGATCTTCCCGCTGCTGACCGTCGCGGAAAATCTCCAGACCGGCTTCGCCCCGCTCAAGCGCTCGGACCGTTCCATCCCCGACGACGTGTTCTCGCTGTTCCCGGTGCTCGATTCGATGATGCGCCGGCGCGGCGGCGACCTGTCGGGCGGCCAGCAGCAGCAGCTCGCCATCGGCCGGGCGCTGACCATGCGGCCCAAGGTGCTGGTGCTGGACGAGCCGACCGAGGGCATCCAGCCCTCCATCATCAAGGATATCGGCAATGCGATCCGCTACTTGCGGAGCAAGGGCGATATGGCCATCGTGCTGGTCGAGCAGTATTTCGACTTCGCCAAGGAGCTCGCGGACCATTTCATCGTGATGGAGCGCGGCGCGGTGGTGATGTCGGGCGGTGGCGCCGCCCTCGAGGACCCGGATGTACGCAACCGAATTGCCGTGTGAGCCGGCCCGTCCCGCCTCGATCCCGGTCGAGCGGCGGGGGCACGGGCGGCTCTCGGTCGAGGCGCTGGCCCAGGCCGGGCGCACGGTGCGCGGGCGGATCGAGGAAGCGGGCTTCGCCCGCGCGCGCTTTCCCCTGTCGGGCCGGCGCGGCCACGCTCTGGAGGCGGTGCTGATCAACACCGGCGGCGGGCTCGCCGGCGGCGACACCTCGCACACGTCCATCCGCGCGGCATCGGGTGCCCATCTCGTGGTCACGACGCAGGCGGCGGAGAAGATCTACCGATCCGACGGCTCGCTCTCACGCATCTCGGTCGACCTTTCGGCCGGGGAGGGGGCGAGCCTCGACTGGATGCCGCAGGCGACCATCGTGTTCGACGGTGCGCGGGTCGAGCGCTCCATCGCCGCCGAGGTCGCGCCCGGCGGACGGCTGCTGCTGGTGGAGCCGGTCGTGCTCGGGCGCACCGCGCGCGGCGAGCGTTTCTCCACCGGCCGGCTGCATGACAGTTGGCGGGTCCGGCGCGACGGGCGCCTGATCTATGCCGACGGGCTGGTGCTGGACGGCGACATCGCCGCCACGCTCGACTGCCGCGCCGCTGCCGGCGGCTGGGCGGCCTTCGCCACGCTGCTTCTTGTCGCGCCCGATGCCGAGGGCAGGCTCGCCGCGGTGCGCGCCGCGCTCGGCCTGCCGGACGGCGCCTCCGACGAGCCGCCGGACGTGCCCGGTCCCGCCGGTCGCGGCCCGGAAACGCTCGAGGCCGGGGCCAGCGCCTGGGACGGCATGCTGTCGGTCCGCCTGCTCGCGCGCGACGGCGCGCCGCTCGAGACCGCCATCCGCCGGGCCATCGCCGCGCTCGGCGTGGCGGAGGTCCCGCGCATCTGGCATTCATGATGCAAGCATCGCCGACGCACGAACGCCGGCACCGACGCCCCGCCCGATTTAAGCTCAGCTTTTCAGTATCCGGAGACGCCCGATGAATTTGAGCCCGCGCGAGAAGGACAAGCTCCTGGTCTCCATGGCGGCGATGGTCGCCCGCCGCCGCCTGGAGCGCGGCGTCAAGCTCAACTACCCCGAGGCGGTGGCGCTCATCACCGACGTCGTGATCGAAGGCGCGCGCGACGGCAGGACGGTGGCCGAGCTGATGGCGCTGGGCGCGCAGGTGCTCACCGTCGATCAGGTCATGCCGGGCGTGCCGGAGATGATCTACGAGATCCAGGTCGAGGCCACCTTCCCGGACGGGACCAAGCTCGTCACCGTGCACGAGCCCATTCCCTGGCATCACGGTTCCGGCGCGCCGGGCGAGTTCATCCTGGAGGAGGGCGAGATCGAGCTCCTCGCCGGGCGCGACTTCGTCACGCTCACCGTCGCCAATACCGGCGACCGCCCGATCCAGGTCGGCAGCCACTACCATTTCTTCGAGACCAACCCCGCGCTCGCCTTCGAGCGCGACAAGGCGCGCGGCATGCGCCTCGCCATCCCCTCGGGCACGGCGGTGCGCTTCGAGCCCGGCCAGTCGCGCGAGGTGAAGCTGGTGGCCCTCGCCGGCGACCGCGAGGTCTACGGCTTCCGCCAGGAAGTCATGGGCCCGCTCTAGCCCTTCGTTCGCCCGCGTTTTCCGCCGCCCTTCGCCGCCCGTTGGCCCGAGACGGATTTTTCCATGTCGATCAAGATTTCCCGCTCCACCTATGCCGAGATGTTCGGCCCCACCACTGGCGACCGCGTGCGCCTCGCCGACACCTCGCTCGTCATCGAGGTGGAGAAGGACCTCACCGTCTATGGCGAGGAGGTGAAGTTCGGCGGCGGCAAGACCATCCGCGACGGCATGGGCCAGTCGCAGGTGACGCGCGCCGGCGGCGCGGTGGACACGGTGATCACCAACGCGCTGATCCTTGACCACTGGGGCATCGTGAAGGCCGATATCGGCATCCGTGACGGGCGCATCGCCGGCATCGGCAAGGCCGGCAACCCGGCCATCCAGCCCGGCGTCGACATCGTCATCGGCGCCTCGACCGAGGTGATCGCCGGCGAGGGCAAGATCATCACCGCCGGCGGCTTCGACAGCCACATCCACTTCATCTGTCCGCAGCAGATCGAGCACGCGCTGATGAGCGGCGTCACGACCATGCTCGGCGGCGGCACCGGCCCGGCGGCGGGAACCAACGCCACCACCTGCACCCCCGGCGCCTGGCACATCGAGATGATGCTGCGCGCCTTCGACAGCTTCCCGGTCAACCTCGCCCTCTCGGGCAAGGGCAACGCCTCGCTGCCGGACTCGCTGGTCGAGCAGATCGAGGCGGGCGCCTGCGCGCTCAAGCTGCACGAGGACTGGGGCACGACGCCGGCCGCGATCGACAACTGCCTGTCGGTGGCCGACGACTACGACATCCAGGTGATGATCCATACCGACACGCTCAACGAGAGCGGCTTCGTCGAGGACACCATCGCCGCCTTCAAGGGCCGCACCATCCACGCCTTCCACACCGAGGGCGCGGGCGGCGGGCATGCGCCGGACATCATGAAGGTGGCGGGCCTGCCCAACGTGCTGCCGTCCTCCACCAACCCGACCCGGCCCTTCACCGTGAACACGCTCGACGAGCATCTCGACATGCTCATGGTGTGCCACCATCTCGACCCGCTGATCGCCGAGGACCTCGCCTTCGCCGAGAGCCGCATCCGCAAGGAGACGATCGCGGCGGAGGACATCCTGCACGACCTCGGCGCGATCTCGATGATGAGCTCGGACAGCCAGGCCATGGGCCGGCTCGGCGAGGTCATCACCCGCACCTGGCAGACGGCGCACAAGATGAAGCAGCAGCGCGGCCTGCTGCCGGGCGACAGCGAGCGCAACGACAACGCCCGCGCCAAGCGCTATGTGGCCAAGTACACCATCAACCCCGCCATCGCGCACGGCATGTCGACGCATATCGGCTCGGTGGAGAAGGGCAAGCTGGCGGACCTCGTGGTCTGGTCGCCGGCCTTCTTCGGCACCAAGCCGGACATGGTGATCAAGGGCGGGGCGATCGTCGCCGCGCTGATGGGCGACCCCAACGCCTCGATCCCGACCCCGCAGCCGGTGCATTACCGGCCGATGTTCGGCGCCTTCGGGAAGGCGCGCACGGCGACCAGCTACACCTTCGTCTCGAAGGCGGCGGTGGAGCTCGGCGTCGGCGCGCGGCTCGGCCTCGCCAAGCAGACGGTGGCGATCGAGAACGTGCGCGGCGGCATCGGCAAGGCGTCCATGGTCCACAACGGCGCGACCCCGGTGCTGGAGATCGATCCCGAGACCTACGAGGTGCGCGCGGATGGCGAGCTGCTGACCTGTGCGCCCGCCAGCGAGCTGCCCATGGCGCAGCGCTACTTCCTGTTCTAAGGATGAATCGACGGCCCGGAGCCGGCCGGCGCTTGACCGGCCGCGGCGCGGCCACGACATGCAGGGCCTCATCCGGCCGCAATGCGGCGCCAGCGTTGCCGGCCAGGCCCTCGAGGAGACGATCATGATCCACGCCCGTTCGCTGCTGCCCGCCGGCACCTGGGATCCCGCCACCGCGGCCGACCGCGTCGTCCTGCCCCATGACGGGCGCCACCGCCGCCGCATCGCCATGCGCGGCGAGGCCGACGTCGCCTTCCTGCTCGACCTGCCGGAGGCGATGCGGCTGAAGGACGGCGACGGGCTGTCGCTGGACGACGGGCGCACCGTCGCCGTGGTCGCGGCCGAGGAGCCGGTGGCGGAGATCGTCGCCACCGACCCGCACCACCTCGCCCGGCTGGCCTGGCACCTCGGCAACCGCCACGTGCCGGCCGAGCTGCTCGCCGACCGCATCCGCATCGCCCGCGACAGCGTGCTGGAGGAGATGGCGCGCGGGCTCGGGGCGAGCGTCGAGATCGTCGAGGCGGCGTTCGAGCCGGAGGGCGGCGCTTATGAGGCGGCCGAGGCGCACGGCCATCACGGCCACGAGCACCATGCGCATGGCGAGGCCTGCGGCTGCGGCCATGACCATGGCGACCACGACCATGCCCACCACCACGACCATGGGCACGATCACGAGCATGCGCACGCCCATGACGAGGGGCATAAGGCGAACGCCGGGAAGCATGAACACTCCCACGAACATGGCGAAGCGTGCGGCTGCGGCCACGACCACGACGATCATGGCCATGGCGAGCACGATCACGCCAAGCACGACCACGCCAAGCATGCCCACGACCATCATGCCCACGACGATCACGATCACGCCCATCATGACCATGCCCATCACGATCATGGCCACCGCCGTGGGTGAGCGATGAGCGACGCCGACGGCGCGGCGGGAGCCGGCGCGGCGGACCTTCTGGCGCTGTTCGTCTGGCTGTCGCCCGCCTATCCGGTCGGCGCCTTCGCCTATTCGCACGGGCTCGAATGGGCGGTCGAGACCGGCGACGTCGGCGACGCGGCGTCGCTGCGCGGCTGGGTCGGCGACCTCCTGCTCCATGGCGGCCCGTTCTCGGACGCGGTGCTGCTGGCCCATGGCTGGCGCGCCATGGCGGCCGGGGACGAGGCGGGCCTGCACGAGGTGCTCGAGCTCGCCGCCGCCTTCGCGCCCTCGCGCGAGCGGCAGATGGAGACGCTGAACCAGGGCGACGCCTTCATGGCCGCCACCCGCCACGCCTGGCCGTCGGCGGCGCTGGAGCGGATGGCGGCAATGTGGGACGGGCGGGTCGCCTATCCGGTCGCGGTCGGCGCGGCCGCCGCCGCGCATGCCCTGCCGCTGCCGGCGACGCTGGCCGCCTTCCTCAACGCGGTGGCGGCGAACCTGATTTCCGCCGCCGTGCGGCTGGTGCCGCTCGGCCAGAGCGACGGCAACCGGGTGCTGGCGGCGCTGCTGCCGACCATCCGTCTCGCCGCGACCGAGGCGGGCGAGGTGCCGCTGGAGCGGATCGGCGGGGCGGCGCTGCGCTCCGACATCGCGTCGATGCGCCACGAGACGCAGTATACGCGGCTATTTCGAAGCTGAAGGCGAGGGGAAGGTGATGGCACAGGACAGTTCGGGCCCGCTCAGGGTCGGCATCGGCGGGCCGGTCGGCTCGGGCAAGACGGCGCTGATGGAGGCGCTGTGCCGACATCTGCGCGAGCGCTACGATCTGTGCGCCATCACCAACGACATCTACACCAAGGAGGACGCGGAGATCCTGACCCGCGCCGGCGCCCTGCCGGCCGAGCGGATCATGGGTGTCGAGACCGGCGGCTGCCCGCACACCGCCATCCGCGAGGACGCCTCCGCCAACCTCGCCGCGATCGCCGAGATGCGCGGACGCTTTCCCGCGCTCGACCTCATCCTGATCGAATCGGGCGGCGACAATCTCGCGGCGACCTTCTCGCCCGAGCTCGCCGACCTGACGATCTACGTGATCGACGTCTCCGCCGGCGAGAAGATTCCCCGCAAGGGCGGGCCGGGCATCACCCGCTCGGACCTGCTGGTGATCAACAAGGTCGACCTCGCCCCCTATGTCGGCGCCTCGCTGGAGGTGATGGACCGCGATTCGCGCCGCATGCGCGGCCGGCGGCCCTTCGTCTTCACCAATATCCGCTCCGGCCAGGGGGTGGAGGACGTGGCCCGTTTCATCGTCGAGACCGGCGGGCTGGACGAAATAGCCTCCATAGGCGCGGCGCACCCCTGAAACGGGAGCGATTCTATGGACGGGCGCGCGAAAACACGCTGAAATGCCGTTTGGTTTGCGCGCGGCGGCCGTACCGTATTCGGCATAGTCGAATCCCGTCGTCGCGCCGGGATGACTTGGCGGGCGAGGGGTCGTTCGTCGGTTCGACTGCTGCCCTGTCAGGTGCGCGATGAACTATCCGGTGCCGGAGAACGAGGCGGAGAGGCTGGCGGAGCTCTATGCTCTCGACGTCCTCAATTCCGGCCGGTCCGCCGCGTTGAACGGCATCTGCCTGCTGGCGCGGCAGGTGCTCAATCTCAGCTTCGCCTGCGTCGGCCTCGTCGACCGCGACCGCCAGTGGTTCATGGCGCAGTCGGGCTTCGAGGAGATGGAGGGGACGACGCGCGAGGATTCCTTCAGCACCTGGACCCTTCTCGGCTCGGACGTGCTGGTGGTTCCCGACACGCGCGCGGACGAGCGCTTCGTCTCCAACTCCTTCGTCACCGGCGAGCCGCATATCCGCTTCTATGTCGGCGCGCCGATCGCGCTGCGGCCGGGGCTCAACATCGGCTCGCTGTGCCTGTTCGATCCCGAGCCGCGGGAGTTCAGCGAGGAGCAGCTCGACGTCGTCCGGCACCTGTCCAACATCATCGTCGATCAGTTCCGCCTGCACGAGGCGACGCGCCGGGCCAAGCGCGAGCTCGAGCACCGGCGCACCGGGCAGAGCCTGCTGGAGATGCAGAGCCGCGAACTGTGGCGCCGCCAGACGCTGCTGGCGCAGACCGAGCGCCTCGCCAAGGTCGGCGGCTGGGAGATCGACGTCGCCTCGGAACGGCTCACCTGGTCCGACGGCGTGTACCGCATCTACGGGCTGACGCCCGGTCGGGAGACGACGACGGAGATCGCCCTGTCCCATTTCCCGCCCGAGGCGCGCCAGCAGTTCCTGCGCAAATTCGAAACGGCGCTGGACCAGCGCGAGCCGTTCGAGATCGAGCTGCCCTTCGTGAACGCGCACGGCCACCACCGGCTGGTGCGCAAGTCCTGCGAGCTGGAGGTCGACGGCAACGGGGTGGTGCGCGCCTTCGGCATCCTGCAGGACATCACCGAGCAGAAGGAAGCCGAGCAGCGCATGTGGCACATGGCCAATCATGACGCGCTGACCGGCCTGCCCAATCGCGGCCTGATGCGCGACAAGCTGGACGCCGCGCTGCGGCGGGCGCGGCGCTCGGGCAAGCATGTCGGCGTGCTGCTCGCCGATCTCGACCAGTTCAAGGACGTCAACGACACGCTCGGCCACGATGCCGGGGACGCGCTGCTGATCGAGGCGGCGCGCCGGCTCAGCAACTGCGTGCGGGAGGTCGACACGGTCGCGCGCCTCGGCGGCGACGAGTTCATCATCCTGCTGACCGGCATCGACGGCCCGCAGGAGGGCATGGTGGCGGCGCAGCGCATTCTGGCCGCGCTCAGCTCGCCCTTCGTCTACCGCCGCACCGCGCTGTCCTGCCGGGCCAGCATCGGCGTGACCATGGCGCCGGCCCACGGTACCGACCCCTCGACGCTGCTGAAGAACGCGGACATCGCGCTCTACCGCGCCAAGGCCGCCGGGCGCGGCGTCGCGGTCGAATACGACCCGCAGATGCAGCAGGCGACGGAGAGCCGGATCCAGCTTTCCGCGCGGGTGCGGCTGGCGCTGGAGAACGGCGAGTTCCTGCCCTACTACCAGCCCAAGGTCTGCCTCAACACCGGCGCGATCGTCGGCTTCGAGGCGCTGCTGCGCTGGCGCCATCCGCGCAAGGGGCTGCTGGGTCCGCAGGAGTTCGGGCAGGTGTTCGAGGATGCCGACCTGTCTGTCGCCATCGGCGAGCGGCTGCTCGCCCTGACCACGCGCGACATGGCCTCGTGGATGGAACTCGGCTGCTCCTTCGGCCATGTGGCGCTGAATGTCAGCTCCCCGGAATTCGCCCGCGGCGAGCTTCCCGAGCGCATCCTCTCCGCCCTCGATTCGGCCGGCGTGCCGCCGGAGCGGCTGGTGGTGGAGGTGACCGAGACGGTGTTCCTCGGCCGCACCGCGCAGACCGTGCGCCAGAGCCTCCAGGCGCTGCACCAGGCGGGCGTGTTCATCGCGCTCGACGATTTCGGCACCGGCTACGCCTCGCTGTCGCATCTCAAGCAGTTCCCGGTCGACCGCATCAAGATCGACCGTTCCTTCGTGCACGACATCGAGCACGACATCGACGACGCGGCGATCGTGCGCGCCGTCATCAATCTCGGCCAGAGCCTCGGCATCGAGACGGTGGCGGAGGGCGTCGAGACGCCGGCGCAGGCCGCCTATCTGCGCTCGAATGGCTGCGACTTCGCGCAGGGATTCCTGTATTCGAAAGCGCTGCCGGCCGCGCGCGTTCCGGGCCTGCTGAAGGGCTGGAACGCCAAGGAGGTCGCCCTTCAGGCCTCCGCCTCGCTCGACCGGGCGGTCTGACACTAAGCCTTAGGCGCAATTTCATCTTTCCCTCCAGCCAGCTATGCTCAAACTCTCTTCAGGGGCCGACTCGATGAAGCCAGTGACGGCGCGCGAGCAGGAGCGCGGTGCGACGCACCTGCGGCGCGACGGCTGGCAGGTCGCCGCGCGGATCATGTCGCTGTTCGACGCCGCCGCGTCTTCGCATCGCCGGGCGGGGCTGTTCCTCGTGCTGCTGTGCCTCGCCGCGCTGCTGCCGGGCATGTTCGCCATCCCGCCGGTCGATCGCGACGAGGCGCGCTTCGCCTATGTGTCGCGCCAGATGGTCGAGACCGGCGATCTCGCCGAGGTCCGTGTCGGCCTCGAGGCCCGCCATACCCGCCCGCTGGGTCTGCACTGGATCCAGGCGGGCATCGTCAGGGCGGCCGAGGCGGCGGGCTATGCCAAGGCGCCGCGCACGATCGGCCTCTACCGGCTCACCTCGCTCGCCGGCGGCATCGCCGCGGCGCTGCTGACCTACTGGGCGGCGCTCGCCTTCACCAGCCGCCGCGCGGCGCTGTTCGCGGCCACGCTGCTGGTCTCCTCCGCCTCGTTCGGCGTTGCCGGCCGGCTCGCACTGCCCGACATGCCGCTCGTCGCCTGCATCGCCGCCATGATGGGCGCGCTCGGCCGGCTCTACATGCGTGACGCGGTCGCGGACGCCGGCGGCTGGCGACTGCCGGCGATCCTCTGGAGCGCGCTGGCCCTCGCGCTGATGGTGAAGGGGCTGATCGCGCCGCTCTACCCGGCGCTGGCGGTCGGCGCGCTGGTCGCGGTGGATCGCTCGGCGCGCGTGCTGCGCGGCAGCGCCCCGCTGGCCGGTCTCGGCCTGTGCCTCGTGGTCGGGGCGCTGTGGTTCGTGCTGCGCCATTTCGGCGGCTCGGACGGCGATCCCGCCCTGCGCGCGCTGACCGGCGCGGTCCGCCCGGTGTTCGACGGGTTCCGCGCCCTGCCGGGCACCTATCTGCTGATGTTCTGGGGCATGTTCTGGCCGGGCGCGCCGCTGGCGGCGCTGGCGGTGCCGATCGTCTGGAAGGCGCGACGGCTGCGCGCCATGCGCTTCCTGGTGGCCTGGGTGCTGCCGGCCTGGATCCTGTTCGAGCTGCTGCCGGCCAAGGTGCCGGCCCAGCTCATGCCGGTCTTTCCGGCGCTGGCGATCCTCATTGCGGTGGCGGTCGAGCGCGGGGCGCTGGCGCTTTCCAATACGCGGCTCGTGCGGGTGCTCTGGCTGTGGCCGGTGATCGGCGCGCTGATCGCGGTGCTGGCGCTACTGGGGCTCGCGGTGTTCGACGGCACCACCAGCCTGCTCGCCTGGCCGCTGCTGATCGCGGGCTTCTACGCGCTGGTGACGGCGGCCTCCTTCGTGCGCGACTACGGGATCGAGAAGGCGACGCTGCTCGCCATCGCCGGCATGCTGGTCTCCGGCTTCGGCGTGGTGCAGCTCGTGCTGCCGCAGATGCAGAGCCTGTGGATTTCGCCGCGCCTCGCCGCGCTCGCGTCCCGCACGCCCTGCGCCGAAGGCTCCGGCGAGCGGATCGTGGCGGCGGCCGGCTTCAGCGAGCCGAGCCTGCTCTTCGCCATGCCCGGCCCGGTGCGCTTCGTCGACGGGGAGGGGGCGGCCGACTTCCTCGACCAGCCCGGCTGCCGGGTGGTGTTCGTCGAGCGGCGCCAGGAGGCGCGGTTCGGGCGCCGCGCCGAATGGCTCGGCCTGCACATCGAGCGCGGCGCCGAGGTCGCGGGCTTTGATCCCGCGGCCGGGCGCCGGGTGCGGCTCTCGCTCTACCGCAACGCCGATTGAAGCCGCCTGCCGGCCGCTCGAACTGGCCTCGCGCGGCCGGCCCGTCCCCGCTCAGCTCAGCGAGGCGAGGCGGGCGAAGCCGCGCGTCAGGTCGGCGATCAGGTCGTCCGTGTCCTCCAGCCCGACATGCACGCGGATGGCCGGCCCGCCGGGCTGCCAGCTTGTCGCCGTGCGGTAGGCCGAGCAGTCGAACGGGATGGCGAGGCTCTCGAACCCGCCCCAGCTGAAGCCGAGCCCGAACAACTGCAACTCGTCGAGGAAGCCGTCCACCGCCGCCTTCGGCACCGGCTTGAGGATGAAGCTGAACAGCCCCGAGGCGCCGGTGTAGTCGCGCTTCCACAGCGCATGGCCGGGGTCGCTCGGCAAGCCCGGATGAAGCACGCGCAGCACCTCCGGCCGCTCGGCCAGCCAGCGGGCGATGGCGAGGCCGGACTGCTGGTGCCGGGCGAGCCGCACGCCGAGCGTGCGCATGCCGCGCGCGGTGAGGAACGCGTCCTCCGGCGCCACGGTGATGCCGAGGTCGCCATGGGTCGCCTTGATCCGCCCGAAGGCGCGGGCATTGCCGGAGACGGTGCCGATGTTCAGGTCCGAATGCCCGCCGAGATATTTGGTGCCGGCATGGATGGAGATGTCCACGCCGACATCGTGCGGCCGGAAGAACAGCGGCGTCGCCCAGGTGTTGTCCATCAGCGTGAAGATGCCGCGCTCGGCGGCGGCGGCCGTGATGGCGGGAACGTCCTGCATCTCGAACGACTGCGAGCCCGGCGATTCCATGAAGATCGCGCGGGTGTTGGGGCGGAACAGCGCGGCGATGTCGCCGCCGACCAGCGGGTCGTAGAAGGTGGTCTCGATGCCGAAGCGCTTGAGCGTCACGTTGCAGACGCGCCGGGTCGGCTGATAGGCGGTGTCGACCATCAGCAAATGGTCGCCGCTGTCGAGCACCGAGAGCAGGGCGAGGCTGACCGCGGAGAGCCCCGACGGCGCCAGCACCACACCCTCGCCACCCTCGAGCCGCGTCAGCGCCTCTTCCAGCCCTTCCGTGGTCGGGTTGCCGCGCCGGCCGTATGCGTAGCGGCCGGTATGTCCTTCGAGGTCGGCGACGGTCGGCGAGAGCACGGTCGAGCCGCGCACGACGGGCACGTTCACAAAGCCGTAGGAGTGTTGGGGGTCGCGACCGCCGATGACCAGTTCCGTTTCGACGGCATAGGCCGGTGAATTCTTGGTTCTTGCCTGCTTGGCCATGCCCTCTCGCTGTCCTTTGCCTGCTACTGAAACGCCATTGAGTCTTTCCCGCGAAGTATCGTCAAGCGCTTGACCAAGCATAAATACGGCGTTCTCATGACGTTAGGTCCGCTGCGGCAGGCCAGGACGAGCGTCTCTCTGCGCTCTGTTGGACGAATGACGGATGGCGCCCGCGGAAAATGATGCGCCGGCCGGCACACGAATTGCTTCGACTTTCGCTAGCGTCAGGTGCGCCCGTTGGACCTGATGCCTCCGTCAAAACCGAAGAAAGAAGGCTAGAAACATGAAACGCCTCCTCTCCACGTTCGCCCTTGCGGGTGCTTTCGGCCTCGCGGCCGTGAGCGCTCAGGCGGCCACCAAGCTGGAACAGGTGAAGTCCAAGGGCTTCGTCCAGTGTGGCGTCAGCCAGGGCCTTCCGGGCTTCTCGAGCCCGGACGACCAGGGACATTGGACGGGCCTCGACGTGGATTTCTGCCGCGCGGTCTCCGCGGCGGTCTTCGGCGACCCTGACAAGGTGAAGTTCACGCCGCTGTCGGCGAAGGACCGCTTCACCGCGCTGCAGTCGGGCGATATCGACATCCTCTCGCGCAACACGACCTGGACCATCACCCGCGACACCTCGCTGGGCCTGAACTTCGCGGGCGTCACCTATTATGACGGCCAGGGCTTCATGATCCGCAAGGACAAGAAGGTGAACTCGGCCCTCGAGCTTTCGGGCGCCTCGGTCTGCACCCAGACCGGCACCACCACCGAGCAGAACCTCGCCGACTTCTTCCGCGCCAACAACATGACCTACGAGGTCATCGCCTTCGCCACCAATGACGAGGTGGTCAAGGCCTATGACGCGGGCCGCTGCGACGTGCTGACGACCGACCGTTCCGGCCTCGCCGGCGAGCGTCTCAAGCTCACCAACCCGGACGACCACATCGTGCTGCCGGAGATCATCTCCAAGGAGCCGCTCGGCCCGGTGGTCTCGCATGGCGACGACCAGTGGTTCGACATCGTGAAGTGGGTGCTCTACGCCCAGATCGACGCCGAGGAGCTCGGCGTGAGCTCCAAGAACGTCGACGACCAGCTCAAGTCCGCGACCAATCCCGAGATCCGCCGCCTGCTCGGCCTCGAGGGCAAGTACGGCGAGGGCATGGGCATCGACAACGCCTGGGCCTACAACATCATCAAGAGCGTGGGCAATTACGGCGAGATGTATGACCGCAACGTCGGTCCCGACACCCCCCTGAAGCTGCCGCGCGGCGTCAACGCGCTGTGGACCAAGGGCGGCATCCAGTACGGCATGCCGATCCGCTGACGTTTCGATGAAACGGGCCCCTGGTTATGCCGGGGGCCCGCCTTTCCCGGCCAAGCTGGCGCCAAGTCCGGCCCGGGCAATGATCTGGCCTCGCAAAGAGGCGAAGGGGGACCATGTCGGATATGGCCATGCCCGGCGAAGGGCAATCTAAGTCGCTATTCATCAACGACCCGAAGGTGCGCAGCATCGGCCTTCAGGTGATCGCCCTGATCGTCGTGGTCGTGCTCGGATGGATGTTCATCGACAATGCGCGCGAGAACCTCGCCGACCAGAAGATCGCCACCGGCTTCGGCTTTCTCGAGAACACCGCCGGCTTCGGCATCAACCAGACCCTGATCCCCTATACCGAGACCTCGACCTATGGCCGCGCCTTCGTGGTGGGCCTGCTCAACACCATCCTCGTCGCCGTCGTCGGCATCTTCCTTGCCACTATCATTGGCTTCATGGTCGGCGTCGGGCGACTTTCCAAGAACTTCGTGGTCCGGGCGCTCTCGACCGTCTATGTCGAGATCCTGCGCAACCTGCCGCCGCTGTTCCAGATCCTGTTCTGGTACCTCGCCGTGCTCAGCGCCCTTCCGGGGCCGCGCCAGAGCATCAGCGTGTTCGGCGAGTTCTTCCTGTCCAATCGCGGCATCTTCGCGCCCCGCCCGGTGTTCGGCGAGGGCTCCGGCCTCGTCGTGTGGGCGACCGGTGCCGCGATACTTGCCGTCGTATTGATCAACTACTGGTCGCGTGCGCGCCAGGAAGAGACCGGCCAGCGCATGCCGATGCTGCGGATCGGGCTCGCGATCCTGATCGGGCTGCCGCTGGTGGCGCTGATCGTCACCGGCTTCCCGATCAGCTTCGACCATCCCGAATTGAAGGGCTTCAACTTCGCCGGCGGCATCCGCATTATTCCCGAATTCGTGGCGTTGACCGTGGCGCTGGCGACCTACACGGCGGCGTTCATCGCGGAGAACGTGCGCGCGGGCATCCAGGCGGTGAGCCACGGCCAGACCGAGGCCGCGCATTCGCTGGGCCTGCGCAACGGCCAGACGCTGCGCCTCGTCGTCATTCCCCAGGCGATGCGGGTGATCATCCCGCCGCTGACCAGCCAGTACCTGAACCTGACCAAGAACTCCTCACTGGCGGTCGGCATCGGCTATCCCGACCTCGTCGCGGTGTTCGCCGGCACGGCGCTGAACCAGACCGGGCAGGCGATCGAGATCATCGCCATCACCATGGGCGTCTACCTGCTGCTGTCGATAATCACCTCGATCATCATGAACGCCTACAACAAGCGCGTCGCGCTCGTGGAACGGTGAGGGGGCGGCGATGAGCCTGACATTCGACGATGGAACCTTCATCCGCGCGGAGATGGAGACCCCCCTGCCGCCACCGGTGCGCAATATCGGCGTCATCGGCTGGATGCGCGAGAACCTGTTCTCGAGCGTGCTGAACACCATCCTCACCATCGTGGGCGTCGGCCTGTTCCTCCTGATCGTGCCGCCGCTCCTCCGCTTCATGGTGATCGACGCGGTATGGACCGGCGACAGCCGCGAGGCCTGCCTCGGGCCGGATGTGGGCGCGTGCTGGCCCTTCATCGGCGCGAAGTTCGGGCAGCTCATCTACGGCTTCTACCCGATCGAGGAGCGCTGGCGCCCGAACGTCGTCTTCGCCCTCGGCGCGCTGCTGCTGGTGCCGCTCTTGGTGCCGAGCTGGCCGATGAAGCGCCTGAACGCGCTGCTGTTCTTCGTCGCCTTCCCGATCGTCGCCTTCGTGCTGCTGACGGGCGGCAACATCGACGCCTCGGCCTTCCTGTTCGAGCGCTTCGGGCTGATCCACCTGATCGTCGGCGACGTCACCATCGCCGGGATCAACATCGCCTTCTGGGTGGACTACATCCTGACCGCGATCGTGGTGGCGCTGCTGGTCGGGGCGGTGATCGGCGTGATCGGGGGCAGCGCGCCCTCGGCGGCCCGTAACACGCTGATGGTGTTCGCCGCCTTCGGCGTGCTGGTGCTGATCTGGGACATCGATTTCGGCCTGCCTTACGTGGAGACGCGCCAGTGGGGCGGGCTGCTGGTGACGCTGGTGATCGCGGTCACCGGCATCGTGGCCTCGCTGCCGCTCGGCATCGCGCTCGCGCTCGGGCGCCGCTCGACCATGCCGATCGTGCGGCTGCTGTCCATCGTGTTCATCGAGTTCTGGCGCGGCGTGCCGCTGATCACGGTGCTGTTCTTCGCCACCTACATGCTGCCGCTGTTCCTGCCGGCGGGTGCCAACCCGGACGGGCTGCTGCGCGCGCTGGTCGGCGTCGCGCTGTTCTCGGCCGCCTACATGGCCGAGGTGGTGCGCGGCGGGCTCCAGGCCATCCCCAAGGGCCAGTATGAGGGCGCCATGGCGATGGGCCTCACCTGGAGCCAGATGATGCGCCTCATCATCCTCCCGCAGGCGCTGACGCTGGTGATCCCGGGCATCGTGAACAGCTTCATCAGCCTGTTCAAGGACACGACGCTGGTGCTCATCGTGTCGATCTTCGACTTCCTGGGCCAGCTTCGCGCCTCCTTCACCGACCCGAACTGGGCCAGCCCGGTGACGCTCTATACGGGCTTCGCCTTTGCCGGCCTGATCTATTTCTTCTTCTGCTTCGGCATGTCACGCTACTCGCTCTTCGTGGAGCGGCGGCTGAACACCTCCCACCGGCACTGACGCCGACCACGCCTCTGGCGTTAAACGACGGAGAACCTGTCCAATGAGCGAATCCCACTCCATCGTGCCGGACGCCCAACTGCACGCGGTGCATACGGCCCCCGGCCACGAGGTCGCGGTCGAGCTGGTCGGCGTCCACAAATGGTACGGCGAGTTCCATGTCCTTAAGGACATCAACCTCAAGGTGAAGCGCGGCGAGCGCATCGTCATCTGCGGGCCGTCGGGCTCCGGCAAGTCGACCATGATCCGCTGCATCAACCGGCTGGAGGAACACCAGCAGGGCACGATCGTGGTCGACGGCATCGAGCTGACCGACGACCTCAAGCGGATCGACGAGATCCGGCGCGAGGTCGGCATGTGCTTCCAGCACTTCAACCTGTTCCCGCACCTCACCATTCTCGAGAACTGCACGCTGGCGCCGATCTGGGTCCGCAAGATGCCCAAGAAGGACGCGGAGGAGCTGGCGATGCACTTCCTCACCAAGGTGAAGATCCCCGAGCAGGCGAACAAGTATCCCGGCCAGCTCTCCGGCGGCCAGCAGCAGCGCGTCGCCATCGCCCGCGCGCTGTGCATGAAGCCGAAGATCATGCTGTTCGATGAGCCGACCTCCGCGCTCGACCCGGAGATGGTGAAGGAGGTGCTGGAGACCATGGTCAGCCTCGCCGAGGAAGGCATGACCATGCTGTGCGTGACCCATGAGATGGGCTTCGCCCGTCAGGTCGCGAACCGGGTCATCTTCATGGATGCCGGCCAGATCATCGAGATGAACGAGCCCGAGGCGTTCTTCTCCAACCCGCAGCACGAGCGCACCAAGCTGTTCCTCAGCCAGATCCTGCACTGAGCGGGCGAGGCGCCGACAAGCAAACGGCCGGTCCGCGAGCGCGGCCGGCCGTTTTCGTCAGGGGCGGGGAAGGCGCGTCAGAAGACCGGGCCGGTGGCGACCGGCTTGGTGGACGAGCCCCATTCGGTCCAGGAGCCGTCATAGAGCGCCTTGGGCTGGGCGCCGATGCTCTCCAACGCCAGCCACAATATGGCGGCCGTCACGCCGGAGCCGCAGCTCGTGATCATCGGCAGGCCGGGATCGATGCCCGCCGCCGCCACCGCAGCGCGGACCGTCTGCGGATCGACGAGATGCCCGTCCTTCACCATCTTCGAGGCCGGCACGTTGCGCGAACCGGGAATATGGCCGGCGCGCACGCCGGGGCGCAGCTCGGGCGTGTCGCCGCGGAAACGGTCGGGCGAGCGCGCGTCGAGCACCTGGGCGGTGCCGCCGGCGATCGCCTTCGCCACGTCGTCCATGCTGGCGACCCAGGCGCGGTCGAGCTTCGCCTCGAAATGCGAGGGCAGGTGCTTGACGTCGCCGCTCTCGACCGGGTGTCCCTCGGCCTGCCATTTCGGGAAGCCGCCGTCGAGGATGACGACGTCGATGGCGCCGAAGGCGCGCAGCGTCCACCACACGCGCGGCGCCGAGAACAGGCCCTCGGTGTCGTAGACGACGATCTTCATCAGCCGGCCGATGCCGAGCGATTCCATCGCCGCCGAGAAGGCGATCTCCGACGGCAGCATGTGCGGCAGCGGGCTGGCCGCATCGGCGATGGCCTCGATGTCGAAGAACACCGCGCCGGGAATATGCGCCTGACGGTACTCGTCATGCGGTTTCCGGCCCGCCGCCGGCAGGTGCCACGAACCGTCGACGATGACGAGGTTTGGTGCGCCCAGATGGGCGGCCAGCCATTCGGTGGAGACAAAGTGACTGTCACTGGACATGGTGGAACTCCAGGGTTTCGGGCGTGAGGCTCACGCCCAGGCCAGCCGCACGCGGCGGTTCTGCTGGCCCTTCTTTTCGATCTTGGTGACCTGCACCGGCCCGATCTCGGCCAGGCTGCGCACATGGGTGCCGCCGCAGGGCTGCAGGTCCAGCCCCGCGATCTCGACGAGGCGCACCCGCCCCGTGCCCATGGGCGGCTTGACCGACATGGTCTTGACGAGGCCGGGATTGGCGATGAGCTCCTCGTCGCTGATCCAGCGCTCGCTCACCTGCGCGCCGGTGGCGATCATCTCGTTGACCCGGGCGGTGATCTCGTCCTTGTCGAGCCCGGCCTCGCGGATGTCGAAGTCGAGCCGGCTCTCCTCCTCGCCGATCGAGCCGCCCGTCACCGGGTAGGGCAGGGCGACGGAGAGAAGATGCAGCGCCGTGTGCATGCGCATGCGCTTGTGGCGGGTCGGCCAGTCGAGACGCAGCGTCACGGCCTCGCCGGCCTCGGGCTTCGCCGCGTCGGTGAAGGCCGGCACGTGGATCACGTTGGCCTTGTCCGGCCCGTAGACGGCGGTGGCGATGGCGATCTCAGCCCCATCCGCGCGCACCAGCACGCCGCGGTCGCCCGGCTGGCCGCCGGCGGTGGCGTAGAACACCGTGCGGTCGAGGACGATGCCGCCCTCCGGCGTCACTTCGACCACGGTGGCCGGGGTCTCGGCGAGATAGGCGTCGTCGCGGAACAGGAGAGCGGTCGTCATCACACCAGAACGTTCGGCAGCTCGATCTTGCGCTCCAGCCAGCCCGGCACGGGCAGGCCCTTCTCACGCAGGAAGGTGGGGTTGAAGAGCTTGGATTGGTAGCGGGTGCCGTAGTCGCAAAGCACGGTCACGATGGTGTGGCCGGGCCCGAGCTCCTTGGCGAGGTGGATCGCGCCGGCGACGTTGATGCCGGACGAGCCGCCGAGGCACAGGCCTTCATGCTCGAGGAGATCGAACACGATCTGCACCGCTTCCGAGTCCGGGATGCGGTAGGCGAGGTCGATCGGTGCGTCCTTGAGGTTCTCGGTGATGCGCCCCTGGCCGATGCCCTCGGTGATGGAGGAGCCCTCCGACTTCAGCTCGCCGGTCGTGTAGTAGCTGTAGAGCGCGGCGCCGAACGGGTCGGCGAGCGCGATCTTGATGTGGGCGTTGCGCTCCTTCAGCGCCATCGCGGTGCCCGCCAGCGTGCCGCCGGTGCCCACCGCCGCGACGAAGCCGGCGACCTCGCCCTCGGTCTGGTCCCAGATCTCCGGGCCGGTGGTTTCGACATGGGCCTGCCGGTTGGCAACGTTGTCGAACTGGTTGGCCCAGATCGCCCCGTTCGGCTCGGTCTTGGCGAGTGCCTCGGCGAGGCGGCCGGAGACCTTCACGTAGTTGTTGGGGTTGGCATAGGCGACCGCGGGCACCTCCACCAGCGTGGCGCCGGCGAGCCGCAGCATGTCCTTCTTTTCCTGGCTCTGGGTCTCGGGAATGACGATCACCGAGCGGAAGCCGAGCGCATTGCCGACCAGCGCGAGGCCGATGCCGGTATTGCCCGCCGTGCCCTCGACGACGACGCCACCCGGCCGCAGCGTGCCCCGCGCGACCGCGTCCTGGATGATGTACAGGGCGGCGCGGTCCTTCACAGACTGACCGGGATTGAGGAACTCGGCCTTGCCGAGAATGGTGCAGCCCGTCATCTCGGAGGCGCGCTGGAGCTTGATGAGCGGCGTGTTGCCGATGGCCTCGACAAGGCCGTTCTTGATGTTCATGAGAATACGACGCGTGGCGTTTTAAAGGATTCACGACGTTAGTCGCGCCGGTGGGGATCGGCAACCGCCGCCTGTCCTCAATCCTTGCCCAGCCGCTGGAAACGCTCGAGCGCACGGCGGCGGGCGGTGTCGAGATCGAGCGCCGGGCGCGGATAGGTCTCGCCGAGGACGATTCCCGCCTTGTGCAGCACCTCTTCCGGCGCCTGCCACGGCTTGTGGATCACCTTTGCGGGAAGAGCCGCGATCTCGGGCACGAAACGGCGGATATAGGCGCCGTCCGGGTCGAACTTCTCGCCCTGCAGCACCGGATTGAAGATGCGGAAATAGGGCGCGGCGTCGGCGCCGCTGCCGGCGACCCACTGCCAGCTCGCGGGATTGTTGGCCGGATCGGCGTCGACCAGCGTGTCCCAGAACCATTCCTCGCCGCGCCGCCAGTCCACCAGCCCCTGCTTGATGAGCAGCGAGGCGGCGATCATGCGCACGCGATTGTGCATCCAGCCCGTCTGCCAGAGTTGGCGCATGCCGGCATCGACGATCGGAAAGCCGGTGAGGCCCCGCTGCCAGGCGCGCTCGAACGCGGCGTCGCTCTGCCAGGCGAAGCCGTCGAAGCGGGCGTTGAAGTTGCGCGTCGCGAGGTCCGGATTGTGGAACAGCAGGTGGTAGGAGAATTCGCGCCAGTAGAGCTCGCTGAGGAACTTCTCGACATCGGCGGACCGCGCCTCGCCGCTCGCCTCCGCATGCAGGAGCGCGGCGCGTATCTGGTGCGGCGAGATGTTGCCGGCGCGCAGATAGGGCGAGAGCCGCGAGGTGTTCTCGCGGTCGGGCCGGTCGCGGCCGGCGGCATAGCCGTCGATTCCGTCCTCCAGGAAGCGTTCCAGCGCGGCGCGGGCGCCGGCCTCGCCCGGTGTCCAGGTGGCGCGCAGCCCGCCGGCCCAGTCCGCCGCCCGCGGCTCGAGCCGCCAGTCCTCGATCCTGTCGCCGGCGGGGGGCTCGGCCCAGTGCCAGCGGGCATGGCTCGCGGCGAGCGGCTGGCGCACCTCGCGACCCCGTGCGGCGCGGTAGAACGGCGTGAAGACGCGATAGACGCCGTCCTCGCGGGTCAGCACCGTCCAGGGCTCGTGCAGCAGGGTGGCGCTGAAGCTCTCGGTCTCGATGCCCTCGTCGCGAAGGGCGGCCTTCAGCGCCGTGTCGGTCGCGACCCCGGCGCTGTCATAGCGCCGGTTCCAGTAGACCGCGCCGGCTCCCGTCTCGCGCACGAGCGCGGGCAGGATCTCGCGCGCATCGCCGCGGCGCAGCGTCAGCGTGCCGCCGTGCCGGGCGAGGTCGCGGGCGAGGGCGGCGAGCGAACGGCCGAGCCACCAGCGCGCCGCGCCGCCGGGCGGGCGGATGTCCGGGCCTTCTTCCAGCACATGGAGCAACACCAGCGGGCGGACGCTGCGCCGCGCGGCGTCGAGGGCGGGATTGTCGGCGAGCCGCTGGTCGTCGCGGAGCCAGACCAGGGCGGGGCGGGCGGCGGGAGCGTTCATCGCGCACCTTCTGTGGAAGCGGACGAGACCGCTTTTACGATCAGGATCCTGGCGCGGATCACGCCGCCCGGCAGCAGATAGTTCGTGCCCTCCGGTCGAGAAGGGCAGGCCCCATGGCATTTTTTATATGATGATGATAATGTAAAAGCATCTTGGGCATGCCGCCCGTCGAACATTGGAGATCCTCATGAATTCCCAGTCACTTGGAACCGCCGTCGTCACCGGCGCCTCGTCCGGGATCGGCCGCAGCTACGCCACCCAGCTCGCGCGCAAGGGCTACGATCTCGTCCTTGTCGCCCGCAATCGCGGGCGGCTGGAGGCGCTGGCGGGCGAACTCGCAACCGCTTCGCCCGGCCGCAGCTTCGAAGTGCTGGTGGCCGATCTCGAAAGCGCGGCGGACGTCACCGCGCTCGCTGATCGCATCGCCGGCGACCCGGCCATCACCCTGCTGGTCAACAATGCCGGCGCCGGCACGGAGGGCCCGGTGATCGGCGCCGATGTCGCCAAGATCGACGCCATGGTCCAGCTCAACGTGGTGGCGCTGAGCCGGCTGGCGGTGGCGGCGGCCAATGCCTTCGCGGCCCGCGGGCGCGGCACGCTGGTCAACATCGCCTCGGTGGTGGCGCTGATGCCGGAGAACCTTCTCGGCGCCTACAGCGCGACCAAGGCTTACGTGCTGGCGCTGACCCAGTCGCTGCACAACGAGCTGAAGGACGGCCCGGTGCGGCTTCAGGCGGTTCTGCCGGGGCTCACCCGCACCGAGTTCTTCGATCGTTCGGGGCTCAATATCGCGTCCTATCCGCCGGAGATGATGATGGAGGTGGACGAACTGGTCGCCGCCGCCCTCGCCGGGCTCGAGATGGGCGAGGTGATCACCATCCCCTCGCTGCCGGATGCCGGTGCCTGGGACGCGCTGGTCGCCGCCCGCATGGCGATACTGCCGAACGTGTCGCGCGATCACGCGGCGGCGCGCTACGGGCTGAAGGCCGAGGCGGCCGAATAGCCGCGCAAACCGGTGGCCGGTGCGGCGCTCAGTAGTCCCACTGGGCGCCGATGCCGACCTCGGCCGCGCCGCTGGCGCTGGTCGCGCCCTGCAGCTTGATGTTGCGGGTGACGTCGATGTCGACCGTCACGCGGCTCGAATTCGACGAGGTGCCCTGGCGCACGCCGAGATAGATGTTGTCGTTCAGCCGGCGGCCGAGACCGACCTGTCCGCCCCTGCCGGTCGAGTCGGCGCCGACGTCGAGATTGTCGACCCCGAGCGAGCGCCGCACGCTGTCGAGCACGGTGCCGCCGCCGGAGAACTGGGCGACGATCTGCGCGAGTTGGATCGCCTGGCTGGCGTTGAGCGCGCCGGCATTGCGCCCGAACAGCAGCCGCGAGAGCACTTCGTCCTGCGGCAGGGTGGGCGTCGAGGTGAAGGTGATGTCGGGCTGCGAGGCGGGCCCGGAGATGAGCACGCGGGCGGTGATGTCCTGCGCCGTGGTTTCGGCCACGAAGTCGAGCTCGGGGTCGGTGTTGCCGGTGAAGGTGATGCGCCCGCGGGTGAAGGTGAGCCGGCGCGAGCCGAGTTCGAAGGTGCCGCGGCGCATCTCGAACGCGCCGTTGGTCACCGGCGCGTGGCTGGTGCCGGTGAGGCGAAGCTCGCCGCCGAGCTGGGCGTCGACGCCCATGCCGCGCACGAACACGGTGTTGTTGGGCGCGGCGATCACGAGGTCGAGCGGCATGCCGCCGCTGCTCGGGCCGCTGGCGGTCGCCTCCGACGGGCGTGCCGGATGCGCCTGCCGGTACTTCTGGCTGGCGTTGACGTGACGCACGTCGAGGTCCTGCACGCCGCCGGGGAAGCGGTCCGGGATGCTGATGTCGAGCGCGCGCAGCGTGATGCGGCCGGTGATGCGTGGATCGCGCAGGAACGCGCCCTCGACGCTGAGCGGCCCCTCGGCGACGAGGCGCATCAGGTCGCTGTTGACCAGCGCCGCGTTGCTGAGCGTCAGGTCGATCTTGCCCGGCAGGCCGGCAGCGGGATCGAGCGCGACATTGCCGCGCCCGGTCACCGTGCCGCCATTGGAGGTGCGGGCGGAGAAGGAGGTGAGGGTGACCGAGCGCTCGGTGCCGGTGATCACCGCCTCGATGCGGTCGAGCGACACGCCGTTGACCGCGTCGTCGAAGCGCCCGCCGCTGATGCGCACCGTGCCGCCCGCGCGCGGGGCGGCGGCGGTGCCGCGCAGCGTGGCGTCGATATTGGCGTTGCCGGTGAGGCGCGCGCCGGTGGTGCCGAGCAGCGGGTTGATGATGGCGAGATCGATGGCCCCGCGGATGGCGAGGTCGAGATTGCCGCCCGCGATCGGCACCGAGCCGTTCACGGTGACGCCGCGCAGATTGCGGCCGCTGATGGTGGAGGTGATGCTGGCGCGGCCATTGGCGAGGTTGCCGTTGGCGGCGATGTCGAACGGGCCGGCGCCGGCATTGGCGATGTCCGGGCTGCTGAGCCGGGAGACCGTGACCTGGTAGTTGCCGGTCGGCGCGCTCGCCGTGCCGGTCACGCGCGCCGTGGCGGCCAGCGTGCCGGTAAGGCCGAGGCCGGGCACCGCCATGTCGGCCAGCGAAAGCGGCAGGGCGCGGATGTCGACCGACAGGTCGAGCGTCTGCCCCGCCTTGCCCGAGACCGTGGCACTGCCGCTGCCGGCGGTCAGCGCCAGCTTGTCGATGCTGACCGAGCCGTCGGCGACCGTGAAGGTGACAGGCTGGGTGGTGCGGATCGTGACCTTGCCGCGCGTCGCGTTCAGCGTGTCGAGGCGCAGCCGCGCGCCGTTATTGTCGAGCGGGTCGAGCCGGCCGGCGGTGTTCAGCCGCACGCCCTGCGCCTGCGCGTCGAGGGTCAGGTCGGTGCCGGCCGTGCTGCCCTTGGCGTTGAGCTTGGCGCTTTCGATCACCACACCCGAGACGTCCACGGCAGCGAGGTCCACCGTGCCGTTGATCAGTGGCACGCGGGCGGGATCGACGACGGTGGCGTCGATCTTCGCCGTGCCCACGCGCTGGCCGGCGAAGCGTACATCGGCGGCGTCGGCCTTCACGGCGACGCGCTGGCGCCCGTCCGCCGCGTCGAGCGTCACGTCGGCGTCGAGCCGCCCCGACGCCTCGGTGAGCGTCAGTGCCGAGATGTCAGCGAGGTTGCCCGCCTTCACCGCGAGCGTGCCGGTGACGAGATTGCTCGGCGCCAGCGCCACGTCGCCGCGCGCGGTCACCGAGCCGATGGCGATGTCGAGGCCGGTGAGGCGGCGCGTGTCGTCGGCGAGCGTCTCGAGGCTGCCGGCGCCGGTCGCCGGCTTGCCCGCCACATCGCCCGAAAGCTGGAAGCGGCCGCCGACCTTGCCGGTCAGGTCGGTGGCGGTCACGTCGAGGGCGAGGTCCTTGATCGGGTGGTCCATCGCCCGGCCGTCCGGGATCGAGATCTTCGCCGTCACGCCGAGATTCTCCAGCGTGCCGGAGAAGGCGGCGTCGGCGTCGAGCGCGCCGGAGACGCGTGGGTCGAGCCGCGCGAGATTGTCGAGCGTGAGCTTGGCCTTGAGGTCGGCGAGGTCGGTCGCGACCCGCCCGTCGAGGACGAGGGCGAGGCCCTGCGCATTCACCTTCAGCTCGTTGACGGAGATCGCGTTCTCGCCGTCGCGGGCGAGCGCGCCGTCGATGCTGAGCCCGCCGCCGATCAGCCCGTCGAGCTGGGCGAGCCCGGTGGCGAGCTTGTCGGCGTTGCCCTTCACGGTGAGCGACAGCCGGCTGAGGTCGGTGGTGCCGTCCACATCCGCGTCGAGCGTGGCGACGCCCGCCAGCGGACGGCCGGCGAGCGGGCCGAAGGCGGCGAGATCGAGCCGCTCGACATTGAGCTTGCCGGCGATGGTCTGCGCGTCCGCCCGCCCGTCGAAGCGGGCCGTCAGCGCGCTGAGGCGCAGCGCGACGTCGGTGAGGACGGCATTGGCGAAATCGGGGCCCGAGGGAACGGTGGCCGCGAGACTGAAATCGCCGCTGGTGCCGAGCGCGCCGGCGACCTGCGGGTCCTCCGCGCTCAGCCCGCCGGCGGTGCCCTTGGCGGCGAGGGCGAGGGTGCCGCCAGTGCCGGGCGTGGTGGCGAAGGTGGCGTCGAGCGTCGAGGCGCCGTAGCCCATGCCCGAAAGGCCGGCAGCGGCGAGGCTGGCGTTCAGCGCGGGGGCGGCCTGCGTCCCCTCCAGCGTGCCGTTGAGCCGCATGCTCTGCCAGCTCACGCCGGGCGCGAGGGCGGAGAAGCGGGCGGCGTCGCCCACGGTGACGTCGAAGGCGAGGTCGAACACGCGCTCCGGGCTGATCGTGCCGTTGAGCGCGGCCCCGAAGCCGGCGGCGCGCGCGCTCACCTTCTCCAGCGCGACCGCCTGGTTCGGATCGACCGTGGCGGCGCCGGAAAGCTCGGTGCGGCCCTCGAACAGCGGAGCGATGTCGCCGGGCAGCAGCCGCGCGATGTCGGCGTCGAGCGCGAAGGTGATGCGATGGGCGTCGCCCACGGCGCGGATGCCCGCGACCCCGCCCGCCTCGGCGACGTCGCCGGCCTTCAGGGTGAGACGGCCGTCCCAATTGTCCAGCGGGCCGGCGCCCTTCAGCGTCGCCGCGATCTCGGGCAGGCCGTCGAGGCCGGCGGCGCGGGCGATGAGGCCGCCGGCGGGCTCGCTGGCGGCGATGTCGAGCTCGAGCCGGCTGGTCTCCGGCGCATAGGCGGCCCGGCCCTTCACGCTGCCCGGCTCGTCGAGCCGCTTGAGGTCGAAGTCGAGCGACAGGCCGCGGGCCAGCGAGGCGACGTCGGCCGAGGCCTCGAAGGACAGGCGCGCGGCATGGCCGAGCACCGGCTCGGCGATGTCGATGTCGCCGATGGCGAGCCGCGCGACCCGCACCGGCAGCGCGAAGGAGGTGCCGCCCGAGCTCTCCGACGGCGCGGCGGGTGGCAGCTCGGGCAGGCGCGCGAGCTTCAGCGCGTCGGCTTCGAGGCGCGTGACGTCGAGCGTGCGCCGCAGCAGCTCCAGCGGGCGCCAGGCGAGGCGCAGATTGTCGATCTCGGCGAAGGTGCCCTTGGCGTCGGCGGCCTCGATGCGCCCGACGCTCATGTCGAAGGGCACGAAGCCGCGAATGTCGCTGATGCCGACCTTCAGCCCTTCCGAAGAGGCGAGCGAGGAGCCGAGGCGCGCCAGCATCGCCTTGCCCGGCGGGGTCTGGATCGCGCCGAAGGCGAGCAGCACCACGCCCACGAGGGCGAGCAGGGTGATGCCGAGGACCTTCAGGAATCGCTTCATCAGAAAGCCTGCCCCAAGCTGACATAGAGCCCGAAATCGCCGTCGTCGGGCCCCGGGTTGATCGGGAAGGCGAGGTCGAGCCGCAGCGGGCCGACCGCCGTATAGTAACGCAGGCCGATGCCCGCGGAATATTTCAGCCCATCAAAGTCCGGTGTGGCCGACGAGAAGGCTGCGCCCATGTCGAAGAACGGCACGATGCCGATCGTGTCGGTGACGCGGATGCGCGCTTCCGCCGAGGCCTCGAAATAGCTGAGACCGCCGATGATGATGCCGTCCTCGTTGCGCGGGCTGATCGACTGGTAGTCGTAGCCACGCACCGAGCCGCCGCCGCCGACATAGAAGCGGCGTTGCGGCGGGACGTCGTAGATGTCGTTGGCGCCGATGACGCTGCCGCCGGCCACCCGCCCGGCGAGGATGAAGCGCTTCTCCTCGTCGAAGGCGTGGTAGGTCGAGAACGCCACATCCACCATTGTCGGCCCCGCGCCCGCGTCGCCGAGATAGGCGTAGGGCTCCGCCGTGCCGGAGAAGCGGATGCCGCGCGAGGGGTCCAGCTCGCTGTCGGTGGTGTCGTACTTCAGATAGAACGGGACGCCGACGATGCTGTAGTCGTGCGTGCCGGTGGTGTCCTCCACCTGCGACTGCTCGAGGTCGAGGCTCACCTGCAGGCTGAGCTGGTCGTTGAAGCGGTGGCGCACGCCGGCGACGAAGGTCACGGCCTCGCGCACATAGGCGTTGGTCACCTCGCGCAGCACCGCCGCGTCCGCCAGCAGGTCGTCCTGCGCGGTGTAGATGCCCGGCTTCATGAAGGATGCCGAGATCTTGTAGCCGAACGGGTCGGCGTCGGGCACGGCCTCGGGCTGCTCGCCGAACCAGGAGGCCTGCGCGTCGAGGCGCAGCGTCTCGCCGCCGCCGAACAGGTTGCGGTGGCCCCAATAGACGTCGATCAGCGAGCCGTCGGTCGAGGAATAGGAGGCCGAGAAGCCGAAATAGCGCGGCTTGCGCGGCGAGACCACGATGTCGATCGGCAGGGTGCCGTCCGGGTCGAGCTTCGAGGCCTCGTTGATGCGCACGCTGCCGATGGATTCATAGGTCAGCAGGCGCCGCCGCAGCCGGTTCAGCGCGTCCGACGAATAGGGCGTGCCGGGCGGGATCTCGATCCGCTGCTCGACGAAGCCGGGGGTGAGGAAGTCCGCGCCGGAGACGGTGAAGCGCCCGAAGGCCGCGTGCGGGCCGGGATCGACCTTCAGCGTCACGTCGAGCGTGTGCGTGGCGTGGTCGGCGACCACGTCGCGCGAGACGACGCGCGCGAAGGGGCGCGCATGCAGCCGGTAATAGTCGACGATGATGCCTTCGGAGCGCACCACCTCGGTCGCGAGCGCGGGCTCGCCGGGGCGCAGGCGCAGCTCGTTCAGCGTCGGGCCGTCGGCGAGCGGGCGTCCGCTCGAAGCGTCCAGCACGCGGATGGTGCCGAAATGGAACAGGGCGCCGGGCTGGACGTCGACCATGACCGGCACCGGGCCGCGCTTGCGGGCGGCCTCGACGATCTCGAAGATGTTCGGCGCGTCGGGCGCGTTGCCGGCGATCAGGATGCGCACCGTGCCGGCGTAATAGCCGGCCGAATAGAGCGCGGCGTTGATGTCGCGCTGGTCGGACAGCGCCCGGCGGACCAGCCCGGCCGCGCCCGAGGGAGGACGAGCCTTCAGGGTCTCGAGATTGGAGGCCGCCTCCACCTGCTTGCGCAGGTCGTTGTCGCCATGGACCTCGATCTTGACCGTATAGGGCGTGGCGTCGGCCGGCGGCGGGCCGGCATCGGCAAGGCGCTGCGGATTAAAAAGGTTCGCCAAGTCGTTGAAAAGACCCGGCTCCGTCTTCTTCTCGACGTCCGTCTCGGTGGTTGTCTGGGTCGAACTCTGGGCGCTGCCCGGATGCGGGGCGGCGAGCGTGGCGAAGGCGAGCGCAAGGAGCACGCACGGAGCGCGTCTCATTCCCCCCAGGACCCTAGCTACGCCACCCTTCAATACTCTTCATCCGACGTCAGGTTCGAACCGGCGCCTCGCACGCCGCAGCACGAAGACACGATGAAGCCGCGAACCTATCGCCACGGCAATGAATTTTCACTTTCCAAACCTAATTATAGAAGCTGATTGCCGCGATACCGTCGCTGGGTCAACCGGTCACGGGCCTGGATAACAGCGAAAAAAGGCGCGGACGTTGCCGTCCGCGCCTTTCGAAGGTCACGATCTCCGACGAAGCGGAGACGATATTCTCGCGAGGGACCTCAGCGTCAGCCGCCCTTGTGGTCCTGCTCGATCTGCTTGCCGATATAGGGCTCGACGCCCGGGCGGTACCAGTCCGGCACCGGATTCGGGTAACCGCGATAATAGGTGCCGGTCGGGCCCTGCTGCGGCACCGCGACGTTGCGGCCCTCGATGATGACCGGGGCGTGCTGCGGCACCATCTGGCGTTCGACCACGACCGGATTGCCATAGCTGTCGACGATCACGTCGGCATTGGCGGCGGCGGCGGAAAGACCCAGCGTGCCCGCGGCGGCAGCGGCGATGATGAGCTTCTTCATGTCACGTCTCCCTTCTCTAAGCGCCGGGGCAATCAGGCTGCCACAGCGGCGCGCGTTGCTGAAACAACGGGTTGGGACGGGAGAGGTTCCCCGGGAGTCGCACGGGCGGGCCATGGAATCGGCCGTGGTGGGGATCGGAAGGGGGGATCGGGAGGGCGGTCAGTCGGCGATCTGCGCGCGGATCTCCTGCGCCAGCGCGTCGACCTCGTCCGCGCCCTTGCTGCCAGGCGCGGTCTCCATCACCGTCAGCCCGTCGCCCATGCTGGCGGCGAAGGCGACGCGGTTGCCGAGGCGGGTGACGGCGGCCGGGTGGCCGAGCGCGCGGATCGCCTCGGTGATCTCCTGCGTGAGTGCCACCCGCGCCAGCGCGCGGTTGATGACGAGGAGGCTGGGAATGCCCTCCTTGGCGATCATCTCCAGCGTCGGCTGTGTCGCCCACAGGTCGATGGGGGTGGGCTGCACCGGCACCGCGACGAGGCTGGCGGCCTCGATCGCGGGACGGGATTCGATGTCGGATTTGGGCGGGGTGTCGATGACGACGAAGTCGTAGTCGCGGCCGAGGGCGCGGGCCTCGCGCCGGGCGCCCCAGCCGCTGGCGGTGCGGAAGGAAAGGCCGGTGCCGTCCTCGCCGAGCGTCTGCTCGCGCGCCTCGAACCATTCGCCGAGGCTGCCCTGGGGGTCGCAGTCCACCAGCACGACGCGCCCGCCGGCGCGCGCGAGGGCGACGGCCAGATGCGCGGCCAGCGTCGTCTTTCCCGAGCCGCCCTTCTGCTGGGCGATGGTGATGATTCGGCCGCTCATCGGTCTGGCCCCCCGCCGGCGCAGGTTTGCACTGCAGCGGGCGGGCGGCAACGATTATTCGCGGAGGGCGACCCTGCCGACGGCCGGCGGCATAGCCCCCGCCGGGTCAGGCTCCCGGCGTCAGACGCCGGCGCGCGAGCCGAGCACGACCACCTTGGTGCCCACCGCGACCCGGCTGTAGAGGTCGATGGCGTCCTGGTTGATCATGCGGATGCAGCCGGAGGAGACGTTGGTGCCGATGGTGGTGGGCTCCAGCGTTCCGTGGATGCGGTAGAGCGTGTCCTTGCCGTTCTGCCACAGATACATGGCGCGGGCGCCGAGCGGGTTGGACAGGCCGCCCGGCACGCCGATGCCGCTCTGCAGCTGGGAGAGCTGCGGCTTGATGTCGGGCCGGCGCGCGATCATTTCCTTGGGCGGGTACCAGTCCGGCCATTCCTGCTTGGAATTGATGGTCGCGGTACCCGACCAGCCGAAGCCTTCCTTGCCGACGCCGACGCCGTAGCGGATCGCCCGCCCGCCGGGCTGCACGTAGTAGAGGAAGTGCTCGCGCGGATCGATGACGATGGTGCCCGGCGGCTGGCTGGTGGTGTAGGGCACCTCGTGGCGCAGATAGACCGGGTTGATGGACGACGTGTCGAAGGCGGCGATCGTGAAGCGGTCAGGCACCTCGCCGTAATGGTCGGCGGTGTTGCCCATGCTCGCATAGCTCGACACCGAGGAAATCGGCTCCAGCGGCGCGCCGGCGGTCGTGGTCCTCTGGCATCCGCCAAGCGCCATCGCGGCTCCGGCGAGCGAGAAGCCGAGCACAGCGCGACGATCGAAACTTTTCATGATCCGCAACCCTCCAGCGATCAACTTGGCACATAATAATGCGCTTATGGTGAATAAGTTGTTGCCAGACGCGTGAGACGGACACGGGCGGCAGGTGTTGGCCGGCGGGTGCCGCGGATGCGGTCAGGCCGGCCGCGGCAGGGAGCGCAGATCCTCGACCCAGGCGAAGTCGAAATAGCCGCAGCGGGCGAGGGCGTGGAGCCGGTCGGTGCGCACCAGGCCGTCCTCGATGAAGGCTTCGTCGAGGTGGACGCCGACGATCTCGCCGAAGATCAGGTGGCGCCCGGAGGCGGCGCCGTGCCGGTCCCTGGCCTCCAGCGTCTCGGTCACCACGCATTCCAGCGCGCAGGGCGCGGCGGCGACGCGCGGCGGCTTGACCACGCGCGAGGGCGCGGTGGCGAGGCCGGTGAGCTCGAACTCGCTCTCGTCCGAGGGAATGGGCTTCGAGGACAGGTTGACCTGCTCGATCAGCTCCAGCGTCGCGAGGTTGCAGACGAACTCGCCGCTGGCGATGGCGTTGCGCGCCGAATCCTTGATGCCGGCGCTGGAGAACATCACGATGCTCGGATTCTCGCTCACCAGGTTGAAGAAGGAATAGGGGGCGAGATTGGCGGTCCCGTCCTCCGCCAGCGTCGAGATCCAGCCAATCGGGCGCGGGGCGACGATGGCCTTGAGCGGGTCGTGCGGCAGGCCGTGATTGCGGCGGGCGGGCTCGTAGAACATGGATCAGAACCTCGTGACGATGTCGGCGAGAGCGGGGCGGGGGCGGTCCTCCGGCGGGTGCGCAGGGGTGCCGATATGCACGAAGCCGATGAAGCGCTCGTCCTCCGCCAGCCCCAGCGCGCTGCGCACCCGCGCGTCATAGCTGAACCACTGGGTGAGCCAGGTGGCGGAATAGCCGAGCGCATGGGCGGCGACCACCAGCAGGGTCGCGGCGGCGGCACCCGAGAGGGTCTGCTCCCATTCGGGAATCTTCGCATGCGGCCCGGCCTTCGAGACGACCGCGATCACCGCCGGCGCATGAGTGAGGCGGCTGCGCTCGATGGCGACGCGCTCGGCATCGGCATCGGGATTGTCGGCGAGGAAGACCTTGGCGATGGCTTCGCCCGCGCGCTCGCGCGCCTCGCCCTCGAACACGATGAAGCGCCAGGGCGCGAGCTTGCCGTGGTCGGGCACGCGCGAGGCGATGGCGAGCATTTCGTTGACCTCGTCCGGCGTCGGCCCGGGGCCGGCCATGTCGAGCACCTTCGGGCTCTTTCGGGTCTTGAGGAGGGAGAGGGTGGCGTTCGCCGGGGCGTGGGGGGAGGCGGCAGGTGCAGCGGTCATGGAGAGCATCCTTCTGCCCTAGCCGGTAGCACGCCGGGCGGCCGCTGACCAACAGCGCGCGTCGCAGCCGGGCCATGCGGATGAGGGCTCTAGATGACTTGAATTTGCCGCCGTTTGCGGTCACCAGTGCCACATGGTCCAGCCCGCCCGCCATCGCCCCGCCTTCCGTCGAGCTCCGGCGTTTACCGCCCTGCGGATTGCCCTTGCGGCAGTCGTCGTCATGGGGACTATGCCGGCGATGGCGCAGGGCGCGCCCGCCCAGAACGGGGGCCCGAAGGCGCTGCCCTTCGTCGGCGACGAGCCGATTTCGCCCACCAACCGCATGGCGCCGCCGCTGGTGCCTCCCGCCGCCGCCGGCACGCCCGCCCATGGCGACCCGCACACGATCCTGCCGCAGCCGCCGCCCGGAAAGGCCGCCATCGGCATGAGCGCGCGCTTCGGCGACAAGGAGCCGCTGATCCCGCGCGGGCTGGTCTGGCGCGTCTTCGCCGACCGCGCCGAGGCTTCCGGCGCTTACCCGCTGGTGGCGGAGGCGGCCGAGCCGGCGCCGGTGTTCTTCCTCTCGCCGGGTGGCTACGTCGTGCACGTCTCCTACGGGCTGGCGAGCGTCGCGCGGCGCATCGTGGTCGGGCAGGAATCGCGCCGCGAGCAGCTCATCCTCAGGGCCGGCGCGATCCGGCTGGAGAGCGACGTCGCCGACAAGCCGATCCCGGCGCAGAAGGTGACCTACGACATCTACGAGGGAAGCTTCCTGCAGGGGCGGGCGTCGAGCCGCCCGTTCTTCCGCGGCGCCAATTCGGGCGATCTGGTCGTGCTGCCGGCCGGCAACTACTACGTCGTTTCCACCTATGGCGACGGCAACGCTACCATCCAGGTCGACGTCTCGGTCGTCGCCGGCAAGGTGGCCGAGGCGACGCTGCATCACCGTGCGGCGGAGGTGACGCTTCGGCTGGTGAACGCCGCCGGACAGGAGCCGCTGCCGGGCACGCAATGGTCGGTGCTCAGTCCCGGCGGCGACGCCATCAAGGAATCGATCGGCTCGACGCCGACCCTCGCGCTGGCCGAGGGCGAATACACCGCCGTCGCCCGCTACGAGGGCAAGACCTACAGCAAGGACTTCAACGTCGAGGCCGGCAAGGACGGCCCGATCGAGGTGGTCGTCGGCGAGCAGGCCGCCCCGCCCGACCTGACAGAGGGTTCGGGCGACTGACGGGCCCGCCGGCGCCATCAAGGGCCGGCGGTATTATGGTCAACGCTTTCTTAATCAAGACGCCTTCATCATTGCCTCTCCCCTAGAGACGGAGGGCATTGAGATGATCGTGCGTCAGTTTCTGCTGTGGGCCCGGACGGCGCCGGACGCGGCGCGGGCCAAGGCGATCTCCGCTCTCGCGCGAGCCTATACGAGCGCCGATCTCGGTGCCGCGGACCGCGCCGCGCTCGAGACCGCGCTGCCGCTGCTGGCCGCCGATCCCTCGCCCGACGTCCGGCTCGCTCTGGCGAGCGCGCTGAGCCGCCACCCGCTGGTGCCCGTCGACATCGTGCTGACGCTGGCCGAGCTCGACGGCGAGGCGGGCGAGGTGATGCTCACCCACTCCCCGGTGCTGAACACGCGCGAACTGATTGAGTTCTGCGAGAGCGGCGACGCCGTGCGCCAGGCCGCAATCGCCTCACGCGAGGGCCTGCCGGCCCCGGTCGCCGCGGCGCTCGCCGAGACCGGCCACGCCGAGGCGTGCCTCGCGCTGGTGCGCAACGTCTCGGCCGACATTCCCGGCTTCGCGCTCGGGCGCATCGTGGTGCGCCACGGCCATGTCGGCACCATCCGCGAGGCGCTGCTGGCGCGTCCGGATCTGCCGGCGGCGGCGCATCAGGCTGTTATCCGCGCGGTGGCGGGAACGCTGTCCAGCTTCGTCGCCCAGCGCCAGTGGCTCGAGCCCGACGTTGCCGCGCGCGTGGTCCGCGAGGCCTGCGACAGCGCCGCGGTCGAGACCGCCGGCCGCGAGGGTGCCGATGTGCGCGCGCTGGTCGAGATCCTGAAAAGCCAGGGCGAGCTCACGCCCGCGCTCGCGCTGCGCTCGCTGCTCTCCGGGCAGGTGCGCATGTTCCTCGAGACCGTCTCGGTGCTCTCCGGCCTGCCGACCGACCGCATCGCGGCGCTGGCGGCGGACCGCTCGGGCGACGCCTTCCGCGTGCTCTACAACCGGATCGGCCTGCCCGCCGGCGCCTATCTCGCCTTCCGCACCGCGCTCGAGGTGCTGCAGCGTGAGGATTATGTCGACGAGGCGGACGAGGAGGAGGCGGGCCTCAAGCGGCGCATCGTCGACACGGTGCTGGACCGCTACGCATCGCAGGGCGAGACCGACAACAAGCTGGTCGGCGTGCTGGAGCGCTGGAAGGAAAATGCCGTGCGCGACGCCCGCGAGCGCCGGGAGCAGCGCGAACTCGCGGCCTGACGGCGGTGCGTTCTCGGAAAGGGCGGCGGTTCGGCCTCAGCCGAACTGCTCGCGCAGGATGCGCTCCTCGATCGAATGATCCCGATCGACCAGCATGGTCATCGACGAGGCGTTGTCGAGCTTGGCCCGCACCGCCACCACGTTCAGCACCTGGAAATGGTCCGCCGTGGCGTTGACCGGGCGCTTTTCGAATTCCAGCACCGCGATGTCGACCCGTGCGCGGTCCGGCACCAGCGCGCCGCGCCAGCGCCGCGGCCGGAACGCCGAGATCGGCGTGACCGCGAGCAGTGGCGTGCCGATCGGCAGGATCGGCCCCTGGGCGGAGAGGTTGTAGGCGGTTGAGCCGGCCGGGGTCGCCACCAGCACGCCGTCGCAGATCAGCTCTTCCATGCGCACCTTGCCGTCGATGGCGATGCGCAGCTTGGCCGCCTGATAGGACTGGCGGATCAGCGACACCTCGTTGATGGCGGGCGCGCGATGCTGGCGCCCATTCACGTCGGTCGCTTCCATCATCAGCGGATGGATGACGACTCGCTGCGCGGCGGCGATGCGCTCGGGCAGGTCCTCCTGGCGGAACGAGTTCATCAGGAAGCCGACCGAGCCCCGGTTCATGCCGTAGATCGGGATGCCGGTATCGCGGAAGCGGTGCAGGCTCTGCAGCATGAAGCCGTCGCCGCCGAGCGCGACGACGATGTCGGCATCCTCCGGCGCGATGTTGCCGTAGCGGGCGACGAGCTGGGCCTGCGCGTGGAGCGCGTCCGGTGCCTCGCTCGCGACAAAGGCGATTCGGCCATATGCTGGCGCAGCGTCAGCATCCGCGGGTGATTCCGGGGTGGGGCGGGCGACGTCGTTCATGCATGTGAGCCCGGGCAGGGGGGTGGATATGGTGGCGCCGGAAGACGAGTTTGGCACCATGATGGTCTATACGACCTGGCCGAGCGCCGTCGAGGCCGAAGCCGCCGGTCGCGCCATCGTCGCCGACGGGCTGGCCGCCTGCGTCAATATAATGCCGGGCATGGTTTCGATCTATCGCTGGCGCGGCGAGATCGAGCGGGCGGACGAGGTGGTGATGATCCTCGCGACCCGAGAGGACCTCGCCGACGCGGTGGCGCAGGCGGTGAGGGCGCGCCATTCCTACGACATGCCGGCGATCCTGTTCCTGCCCGTCACGGGCGGGGACACCGACTATCTCGACTGGATCGAGCAGGAGACCGGCGAATAAACGACGGGCGAATAAGCGACGGGGCGAGCGGGCCGCCCGCCCGCACCGTCGGTTCCGTGGCTGCTCAGCCTTCCGGCTTGTCCTGCAGATAGGGCTCGACCGCGCCCTTGAGCTTCACCGTCATCGGGTTGCCGGCGCGGTCCTTCGCCTTGCCGACGGCGACCCGGACCCAGCCCTCGCTGACGCAGTATTCCTCGACATTGGTCTTCTCGACCCCCTTGAAGCGGATGCCGACGCCGCGGGCGAGCAGCTCCTCGTCATAGAACGGGCTGTTCGGGTCGCTGGAGAGTCGGTCGGGCAGGGTGCCGGGCACGGTGTCGGTCATGGTCGTCCTCGGGGCTGGTATGCGGAGGCGAGACATAGCCGCGCCCCCGCACCTTGCCAAGTTCGGGTCGGATGGGATCGGGAAAGGAAGGGCTACCGGCTCAGAGCACCGGATTCCAGATCGCCGGCACCAGCTCGTAGCCGCCGTCGTTGCGGCGCACATGGCCGAGGGCGGGGAAGGTGTAGTGATAGCCGGTGATCGGCAGCCGGTCGGCCGCCACCATGTCGTAGATGCGCTTGCGGGTCTCGATCGCCTTCGGCCCGTCCATGTCGAACTGCACCTGCCATTCGGGATGCACCGCGAACAGCGCCGGCAGGTTGGTGGTGTCGGACTGGATGAACAGCTTCTCGTCGCCGTCCGCCAGCACGAAGGCGGTGTGGCCGGGCGTGTGGCCGACCGCTTCCACCGAGGTGAGGCCGGGCGCGATCTCCTTGTCCCATTCATACCTGGTGACGCGGCTGTCGATGTCCTTGAAGATGCGGCGGGCGTTCTTGAAGTTGCCCTGCAGCCCTTCCGGCGCGCGGCTCATCTCGCCGTCGTCCATCCAGTAGGACCACTCCGCCGCCGGGACCAGGATCTCGGCATTGGGGAAGGCCAGGGCGCCGTCGGTGGCGCGCAGGCCGTTGATGTGGTCGCCGTGGAAATGGGAGATGACCACGGTGTCGATATCGGCCGGCTTCACCCCGGCCCAGGCGAGGTTGGCGGGCAGCTTGCCGACCGGCGCGTTGCCGCCCTGCGGGCCGTTGCCGGTGTCGATCAGCACCAGCTTGCCGCCGGTGCTCAGCAGCAGCGGGTTGAACTGGATCGTCATCGTGTCCTTCGGCATGAAGGCGGCTTCCAGCGCCGCGTTCACCTCGTCGCGGCTGGCGTTCTTCACGAAGCCCTCCGGGAGCGGGAAGCTGCGGGCGCCGTCATTGGCCACCGTGACCTCGATGTCGCCGACCTTGTAGCGGTAGAGGCCCGGCACCTGCTGGCCGGAGCCGGTCTGCGCCGCGGCCGGGCTCGGCGCGAGCACGCCGGAGGCCAGCGGAAGCGTGGCGGCAAGGGCCGGCAGGGCGGCGCCCCCGGCGAGGATGTGGCGGCGGGAGAGGTTCGTCATTGCGGGCTCCATGGCTGCAAGAGCCGCCCGAGGGGGCAGGCCGGCGCAGGCTAGTGGCGCTACGTCAGCCGGTCACGGCGCCGCGCTTCACGTTCGGGTGAGAGGCTGCCTAGAAGTGATATTTGTAGCCGAGCCCGATCTCGTTGTCGGACACCTTGCCGTTGGCCCATTCGCGGGTAAAGCCGACCGAGACCGAGTTGGCCTTGTCGATCCGGAAGCCGAGCGAGGTGCCGACCGCGGGCGTGTCGAAATCGTAGGCCGTGTCGAAGGCGTTGCGGTAGCGCAGGTTGACGATCGACCATGTGACGATCGGCGTGACCTTCCAGTCCGCGGAAGCCGTCAGCGAGTAATAGGGAAAGTCCGGCCCCGCGCTCTGCACATTGCTGCCGAGCGCGGCGATGCCGGTGATCGAGAACGCCTCCGAGAGCACGAACTTGTAGCCGAGCCCGGCCTCGGATTTCAGGTCCCAGGCATCGGTGCCGGAGATGTCGTAATATTTGCTCGTGAGCGCGGCGACGACGTTGTTGTCGAAGGTGTGCCCGTAGCTGACGCCGGTCACCGTCGCCTTGCTGGCGTTGAAGTCGTTCGGCTCGCGCTGGGTCGTGATCGACACGCCGAGTTCGTTCTCCGCGGCGAAGGCCGGTCCCCCGAACAGAACGGCCACGACCGCGGCGGCATAGGCAGACTTCATATTGGAACGCCCCTCGAACCTGACAGGGCGCGCCGCGCGGTCAGCGCTTCGGCTTGCCCCTCAACACCACATAGCTCGTCGCGGCCAGCAGCGTCACCACGACGAAGATCACCCCCACGACATTGATGACAGGTGAAAGCCCGAAGCGCATGCGCGAGGCGATCTCGGTCACCAGCGTCCACTCGCCGCCGATGGCGAAGACGGTCGTGTTGTAGTTCTCGAACGATTGCAGGAAAGCGACGACCGCGGCGGTGAAGCAGGTCGGCGCGAGGAAGGGCAGGGTGATGCGCCGGAACACCATGGTATGGCTGGCGCCGAGGTCGAGCGCGGCCTCCTCCAGCGTGCGGTCCTGGCGCTGCAGCCGGGCGAGGAACAGCAGCATGGCGTAGGAGGCGATGAAGCTCGACTGCGCCATCACCGCGACGAACAGGCCGCCGGCGACGCCGAACTGGCGCCAGAAGATCAGGCTGGAAATGCCGAGGATGATGCCCGGCGTCAGCACCGGCGAGACCAGCACCGAATAGAGCATCGTGCCGGAGCGCTGGCCGAGCCGGGTGAGGATGAGCGCACCCGACAGGCCGGCGGGGATCGACACCACGATCACGCCCAGCGCCACCAGCACCGAGTTCACCAGCCCCTGCAGCAGGCGCTGGTCGTGGGCGAGGGCGACGAACCATTCCAGCGTGAAGCCGCGCCACTGCGTCACCGAGGGGTAGTCGTAGGAGTTGAACGCCGCCGCCGACATCACCGCCAGCGGCAGGAAGAGATAGAGCACGAACAGCCCGACATAGATGTTGAGCACGAGCTGGGCGGACCGGCTGTCGGCGGCGGAGGCGCTCATTTCGCGATGTCCCTCAGTCCGACGCCGAACAGGCGCATCATGATCAGGATGAAGATCGTGCACACGACCAGCAGCGACACCGCATAGGCCGAGCCCATGTTCCAGTTGTTGCTCTCGTAGAACTGCCGGTAGACGAGCTGGCTGAACCAGTCCCCGCCCTGGCCGCGGGTCATGATCGAGGGCACCGAATAGGAACCGGCCGAGAGCATGAAGGTCATGATGCAGCCGACCGCGATGCCCGGCTTGGCGTGGGGGATAATCACCCGGCGATGGATGCGCACGGTCGAGGCGCCGAGGTCGCGCGCCGCCTCGATCTGGTTGCGGTCGAGCGTCTCCAGCGTGTTCACCATCGGGAACACCATGAACAGCACGTAGGTGTAGATCATCGCCAGGAACACGGCGGAGGGATTCTCGAGGAACGGGATCCAGCCGCGATTGTCGAGGTCGACGATGCCGAGCCAGCCGAGGATGCCGTTGATGACCCCGCGATAGTCGAGGATCATCAGCCAGGCATAGACGCGCAGCAATTCGTTGATGGCGTAGGGTACGATCAGGCAGACCATCAGGATGACCGCCTTGCGCGGCCCCGAGGCCAGCGCCACCACATAGGCCACCGGGTAGCACACGACGAGCGCCAGCAGCGTCACCATCAGCGCGTAGATGATGGTGCGCACGAAGATGTAGAAGTGCAGCGAGCTCATGCGGGTGAAGTTGGCGAAGCCGTAGGTCTTAGGCGGGTTCTTCTCCTGCGCCTCGAGCTCGGTCACCTCGGCCTGCTTGGCCGCGAGCTGGGCCTCGATCGCCGCCTTCTTGGCCGGGTCGGTGGCGTTGCCCTGGTCGAGCTCCAGCACCGCGATGTCGTTGTAGAGCCGGTCGATGGTCAGCGAGACGCTGCCCTTGGCGTCGCGCCACCACAGCGACTGCTGCACCATCGCGCCGAGCGGCACGAGGATCAGGGCGAGGATCCAGATGACGGTGATGAGCGCGATCAGCGTTGCGAGCGGCTTGCCGTAGGCGCGGGCGAGGCTACCCATTGGCGAGCGCTCCCACCGGGAACACCAGCGCATCCTGTCGGCCGAAGGAGAGCGAGAGCTCTTCGGGCAGCTCGCGGATCGCCGGGCCGTTGGGCAGCGTCACCATGAACTGCTGGTCGGCGGCGGCGCAGTCGAGATTGACCGAGGGCCCTTCGAGGCTGCGCGAGACGAGGCGCGCGGGGAAGCTGTTCTCGCCGGTGCCGGCGAGCGCGATGCGCTCGGGCCGCACCATGACCAGCGCCTCGTCGCCGACCGACAGCGTGCCGCTGGTCCGGCCCTGCAGCCGGCCGACCGGCGTGTCGACGCCGGCCTCGCCGCCGGCGAGCGTCGCGACCCGGCCGCGCAGCACGTTCTGCTCGCCGACGAAGGTGGCGACGAAGGGCGTGGCGGGATCGGCGTAGAGCATGTCGGCTTCCGCGACCTGCTCCAGCCGGCCCCGGCTCATCACCGCCACGCGGTCGGACATGGCGAGCGCCTCACCCTGATCGTGGGTAATGTAGATGAAGGTGATGCCGACCCGCCGCTGGATCGCGCGCAGCTCGGTGCGCATGTGCTGGCGCAGCTTGAGGTCGAGCGCGGAGAGCGGCTCGTCGAGCAGCAGCACGGAGGGCTCGACCGCGAGCGCGCGGGCGATCGCCACGCGCTGGCGCTGGCCGCCGGACAGGTCCGCGGGCTTCTTGTCGCCGAACCCGCCGAGCGCCACCAACTCCAGCAGCTCCTGCGCGCGCTTCAGCCGCTCGGCCTTGCCGATGCCACGCGCCTCGAGCCCGAAGGCGACGTTCTCGGCGACGCTCATCAAGGGGAACAGCGCGAGGTTCTGGAAGATCAGCGCGGTGGGGCGCTCATTGGGCTCCTTGCCCGCCATGTCCTCGCCGCCGATCAGCACCCGGCCCTCGGTGGGGTGGATGAAGCCGGAAATGGTGCGCAGGATCGTGGTCTTGCCGCAGCCGGACGGCCCGAGGATGGAGAAGAACTCGCCCGCATGGATGGACAGGTCGGTGGGATGAACCGCTGTCGCCTCGCCGAAGCGGATCGACACCTTGTCGAGACGTACGTCCTTGCCGCGCATGGGATCGCCATCGGCGCCGTGTTCGCCGCCAAGGCCGGGCATGTCCCGGCCTTCCACGTCGTCGGGGGCCATCCGAGCTGGCGTGGATCCCCGGGACCCGCCCGGGGATGACGTTGGCTGGAGGGAACGCCGGTCAGGCGTTGGTCAGCTTCTCGACGTACTCGCCGCGCAGCTTGGCGTAGAAGTCCGTCTGCATCGGCCACCAGAACAGGTTGTCGATGGTGTCGCCCGGATAGGCGGCCTCGAAGGCGGAGCGCGCCTCGTCGGAGAGGAACTCCGAGGAGCCCTTGGCGCAGGAATTGTAGCCGGTGGTGTTGGAGAACTTGGCGCCGATCTCCGGCTGGTAGAGGAAGTTCGCCAGCGCGTAGGCCTGCTCGACATTGGCCGCGCCGGCCGGCATGGCCAGCGTGTCGGTCCAGGCGAGGCCGCCTTCCTTCGGCATGCCGTAGCTCCACTTCTTGTCGACGTTGCGGTGGAGCAGGATGCCGGTGGTGTCCCAGGTCTGGCCGATGGTGCAGCCGGCGTCGGTGAAGGCCGCGGTCGCCTCGGTGGCGTTGTTCCAGAACGCGCCGATGTCGCCCTTGTGCTCGACGATGAACTTCAGGCAGCCCTCGAAGACGCGGCGGGAGTCAGCCTCGGACTTGTACAGGTCGAGGCCGCGGTTCGACGGCAGCGTGCCGTTGGCGTCGAGATAGAGGGCGACGCCGTTGAACACCGACTTCTGGCGGATGGCGGTCTGCTTCGGGTTGGCCGGCATCCACATGTCGCCATAGGAGATTTCGCCGGACTTCTTGCCGGGGAACTTGGTCGAATCCCAGGTCACGCCTTCCGTGCCCCAGTCGAAGGGCACCAGGTAGCGCTTGCCGCGATAGGCGGCGCCGAGCGTGAGCGAGTTGCGGTAGATCGAGGGGATGACCTGGTCGACCTTGAACTTCTTCTCGTCGATCGGCTGCAGCAGGTTGTCCTTGTAGTAGTTCGGGCCGGTGTCGACCGAGGGGAAGAGCAGGTCGAAGCCCTTGCCGCCGGCGGCGCGAAGCTTGTTCTCGGCCTCTTCGTTCGAGCCGTAGGTCGACAGGTTCACCTTGACGCCGGTGGCGTTGGTGAAGTCGGCCAGCACGGTGTTCTTGTCGAAATAGTCACCCCACGCATAGACGTCGACCGAGCCGGAGGTGGCGAGCGCGTCATGCGCGCGCAGCACCACCGGGGCGGCGAGGGCGAAGGCACTGGCCTTCATCAGGTCGCGACGGGAAAAACGAGACATTTGAACCTCCCTTAGCCCCCGGGGGGCGGAACCGCGTCCGCTCTAGTGAGGCGCGATGAACGGACGATGACACGAGCTTTCGGGCCCACAAAGCGCCGCGCGTAGGGGCAGGGGATGCTGTCGGATGAAGACAAGAGGGGCGTCGATTCCGTTCAACATTGCCGCAGGTGCCGGCAAGGGGTGCGTGGATAGGGGTGCGACAATCTGTCATGTCCGGTTTCGCTGGCGTTGCGGCAGGGGTGGCCTAAATTCCGCCTACCCGTTGATCCGGGCCCCTCTGACGCGAGCCGAGCCGGCGTTCGCGTGATGTCGGATCGCTTTTCCGATGTCGCGCCGGCTGGAGTCGTGTCCGCTCATGAAGCGTTGTTTCCTGTACCGTGATCCCGTGCCCGCGCCGCGTCGCGCGATGCGGGACGGTGTCTCGACCTGGGGGGAGTGATCCGGTGGATTATCTGATCGAACTTGCCGTCAGCCCGGCGGCCTGGGCGGCGCTGGTGACGCTGATCGCGATGGAAGTCGTGCTCGGCATCGACAACCTGCTGTTCATCTCGATCCTGACCAACAAGCTGCCCCCCGACATCCGTCCGCGCGCCCGCCGGATCGGCATCGGGCTGGCGCTCATCATGCGGCTCGGCCTGCTCAGCACGGTGGCGATCATCGTCCAGCTCACGGAGCCGGTGTTCACCCTGTTCGACCAGCCCTTCTCCTGGCGGGACATGATCCTGATCGGTGGCGGCCTGTTCCTGGTGTGGAAGGCGACCAAGGAGATCCATCACGCCATGGCGCCGCCGGACGAGCAGGACGCCATGGAGGGAGGGTCGCTTTCTATGGGCTTCGGCGCGGCGATCGTGCAGATTCTGATCCTGGACCTCGTGTTCTCGGTCGACAGCATCATCACCGCGGTCGGCATGACCGACCACATCCCGATCATGGTGGTGGCGGTCATCGTGGCGGTGCTCACCATGCTGTTCGCGGCGGGCCCGCTGGCGAACTTCATCAACCGCAATCCCTCCATCGTGATGCTGGCGCTCGGCTTCCTTCTGCTGATCGGCACTACGCTTATCGCCGAGGGTTTCGGCGCCCACGTCTCGAAGGGCTACATCTACACGGCGATGGCGTTCTCCGCCGGCGTCGAGATGCTGAACATGATCCAGCGCCGCCGCCACGCGGCCTGAGGGCGGCGGCCGACAGACGCTCCGGCGGCGTGCCCCTTGAAAGGACGCGCCGCCGGACGATGCTATGATGGAGCAACCAATCGCAGGAGCTCCGGGCATGGCCGAGGAATACGAGGCGGCGGGCGGCGACGACGCGCTGCCCGCGGATAGCAAGCTCACCACCACCAAGCAGCGCTGGGCCCGCGAGGGCAAGTTCCTCACCGGGCGCGTGACGCGGTCGGAGAACGAGCGCCTGCCGCCGGGCCAGCATCTGGTGCGCGACTGGCCGGTGCTCGACCTCGGCCTGCAGCCGCGCATCCCGCTGGAGACGTGGCGGCTCGACGTGACGGGGGCGGTGGAGACCCCGGTCTCCTGGGACTGGCCGACCTTCCGCGCGCAGAAGCAGACGAGCGAGGTGACGGACATTCACTGCGTCACCACCTGGTCGCGCTACGACAACCGCTGGGAGGGGCTTTCGACCCGCGACCTGCTCGACATCGTCATGCCGCGTGCGGAGGCGAGCCACGTCATGCTCCAGTCCTATGACGGCTACACCACCAATCTCCCGCTGGAGGATTTCGCCGCCGAGGATGCGCTGCTGGTCCATAGCTGGGAGGGGCAGCCGCTGACCCTCGAGCATGGCGGGCCGGTGCGGCTGATGGTGCCGCATCTCTATTTCTGGAAGAGCGCGAAGTGGCTGAAGAAGATCGAGTTCCGCACCAGCGACCAGCGCGGCTTCTGGGAGGAGCGCGGCTATCACAACCACGCCGATCCCTGGAAGGAGGAGCGCTACTCGGACGACGAGTGAGCGCTTCTGCAACGGCGGCCGTCGACCGGCGGCTCTCTGAATCGAAACGGCCGGGCTCAGCCCGGCCGTTTTGCTTTAAGGGTGGTCGGCCTCAGCGCGGCCGGCTGGTGCCGGGCCGCAGGAAGGCGGGCGCGCTGGTCGGCTCTCCCGCGCCAGCCGCCTTGCGCAGCGTGCCGGCGGGCGGAGTCGGGGTCGAGCCGTAGCCGCTGAAGGAACCGCCGGGAACGTAGGACGCCTTGACCGGGGCGGGCGCGTAGGAGTTCGCCGCCAGCCGGGAGGACAGGGTCGGCATGGCCGAGGCCATGGCGGTCACCGGCTTCGCGGCTGCGGCTTTGGCCGTCATCGGCTTGGCGGGCGGCGTATTGTGGTGGCGCGTGATACCGGCCGAGCCGGACTTCGGCACGGAGCCGGACTTGGGCGCCGGGCCGGATTTGGGAACCCCGCCGACCGGCCCCTTGGCAAGCTGGGCGGTGCGGGGAAGATCGGCCGCGACGGCGGTGGCACGCTTGGGACCGGCGCTCGAGAGTTCGCGGCGCAGCTTGGCCCAGGTCTCGGCAAGCGCCGAGGGATCCCAGCTCGGCTCGTTCTCGTCGATGTCCCATTTTTCAAGCGTTTCCGCTGTGGCGACGCCCGAATCGACACGCTGACGCGGCTCGGGACCATGCGCGGCGACGGCGGCTTCGTCCGTCGCCGGCTGCGGCGGAGCCGCCTGAGGTGCGGCTGCCGGCACCGTAGCGACAGCCCCGGCGGGAACCGCTGCCTGCGCCACCGGGATCGCGACCGCCTGTGCGGCGAGCGCCATGGTCTGCGTGGTCACCGGCACGTTCCACTTGCCGGTCTCCCACTCGTTGATGGCCCACATCACTGCGGCACCGATCCCCGCGCCGGCGCAGACATCCGTGATCCGGACACCCGGCACGATGGAGAGATACAAGGCACATATGACGGCAACACCGACATAGCACGCAGGCGCACGCCACTTAGCTTGCATGTCCAATCCCCCGGAAATTTGAATCAATATAGCTGATTCGTGGGAATCTCAGTGCCTTACGCGAAAGAAATGACGCTGAGTCTTGATGTCGCGGGTCACGGGCGCATCACGGGCCGGAACAAGGGGGCGCGATGCGCGTTCCGCGCACGAAGGCCGGCGCGCTGGGTCGCAGACGATCGGGGAAACGCCATGGCTCCGTGGATCGTTGTTCTGCTCGGATCTCTCTTCATCGCCGCCGCGATCGCGCGTGCCCGTCGCAGGTCCGATCCGGGCGCGTGGGTCGGTATCGCGGCGCTGATCGGGCTGACGCTTTGGCTCGCCGGCCTCGCGCGCGAGCACCTCGTCGAGGGCCCCGCGCCGGCACCGGCCATCACCACGCTGGACCCGCCGCCCGCCCTGCGCGACCATCCCTCGCCCTTCGGCAATGACGGCTGAGGCGAATCGCAGGCGATGCTGGTGCCGGTTGAGGGGATCGAACCCCCGACCTTCGGTTTACAAAACCGCTGCTCTACCGCTGAGCTAAACCGGCATTTGGCGGCAGGATGCCGAACTCGGCCGGCCCGCGCCAGCGGCCAGCCTCGACACGGCCGTCTTCCCCCAACTGCGCCTATGGGTCAAGCGCCTGAACGGCGCACGGCACTGCGCCGCCGCTCCGCCATGTCGGCATTTTCGGGGTTACGGACCGCCGCGCAGCGCCATTCCCGCCGTCCGCCCGCCGCTCGTCGCGCGCCTCGTCCGGCCCGGCGGGGCCGGCCCACCGTGCCGGTAGAATGGTGGATTAAGCGATTGCGCCGAGGCCCGGCATCTGCGAGACGAGTCAGCGGGAAGGGGTGCCGACAGGAGCGATGCGTCTTCCCTCCCCGGCGGAGTCGCCGCCGGAGACGACCAACCTTCTCGGGAGGCGGGAAATGAAGGGAAAGATCCTAGCGCTCGGTGCCCTCATGCTGGCTGGCCTTGCGGCCCCGGCATCGGCACAGACCATGAGCTACGCCCAGGCGGGCGCGCTCATCGCCAAGAGCTGCGGTCCCTCGATCGAGCGCTACTGCTCGAAGTTCAACATCGGCACCGGCGACGTGCAGAAGTGCCTGCAGGACAACAAGGACAAGGTGCCGCCGCAGTGCTTCACCGACTTCGCGGCCGTGCAGGCCTCGATCGCCAAGCGCGTCGCCGCCCAGGAGGGCGCGTGGAAGGCCTGCGCCGCCAGTGCGCAGCAGTTCTGCTCCGGCGTCCAGCCGGGCGATGCCAACCTGCTCGACTGCCTGCTCGCCTCGTCCAAGGTCGTGCGGCCCGTGTGTAAGGAAACGCTGCTCAACGCCGGTTGGGCGAATTGACGGCCACGGCAACGTCCAGGGGAAAGAGACTGATCATGACCCGCTTCACCCGCATTCTCGGGGGACTCGCCCTCGCCGCGGTGCTCGCCGCGCCGCTCGCCACCAGCGCCAGCGCCCAGACCGACGACAGCGCCGCGCAGATCATGAAGGGGCTGTCGAGCGTCACCAATGACGATCCCAGCCTGACCGTCGAGCTGCTGCGCAAGATGGCGCAGGACGCCGTGGCGGCGAACCAGCCGCTCTCGCTCAACAAGTCCGAGATCGCCAAGAAGCTCGACAAGCTGGCGCAGATCACGGTGCAGATCCAGTTCGCGCTGAACTCCGCGGTCATCCGTCCGGAGTCCTACGCGACGCTCGGCTCGATCGCCGATGCGATGCACCACCCGATCCTGTGGAACTACAAGTTCGTCGTGGTCGGCAACACCGACGCGACCGGCACCCGCAAGTACAATCTGGAGCTCAGCCAGAAGCGCGCGGACGCCATCGTTCAGGCGCTGATCACGCTCTACCGCATCTCGCCGGACCGCCTGCAGGCGCTCGGCCTCGGCCAGGAGGCGCTGCAGGTGCCCTCCAAGCCGGACGATCCGATCAATCGGCGCGTACAGATCTACAACATCGGCACCGTCGCGCCGATGCCGAAGGGCACGACCAACCCGCAATGAGGTGAGGGGCGACATCGTCGCCGCTTGCCGTATCCACGGGCCGGCCGGTGCGCATGCGCCGGCCGGCCTTTCCTTTGACGAAGAGGGTTTTTCGCAATGAGCATCAAGCGAATCGAATCCGGCCCGCGCATGAGCCAGGCCGTGGTGCACGGCTCCACCGTGTATCTGGCCGGACAGGTCGCCGCCGGCGACGGCGTGGGCGCGCAGACCAAGGCCGTGCTGGCGCAGATCGACGCGCTGCTGGCGGCCGCCGGCACCGACAAGTCGAAGCTTCTCTCCACCACGATCTACCTCGCCGACATGGCGACCTTCGCGGAGATGAACGCGGCGTGGGAAAGCTGGGTCTCGCCCGGCAACACGCCGGCCCGCGCGACCGTCGAGGCCGCGCTGGCGACGCCGGACTACAAGGTCGAGATCGTCGTCACCGCCGCGATCTGACCGGGTCCGCCCGTCCGCTCCGGACAAAAAGAACGGCCCCGTCGCAGGACGGGGCCGTTTTGTTTTGTTGGAACCAGCCCGCCGCGGAAGGCGGCGGGTCGTAAGGCTCAGTGCCAGTTCTCGAGGTCGCGGTTCTTGGTCTCCGGCAGGAACAGCAGGCCGATGACCACCGTCATGAGGGCGATCACGATCGGGTACCACAGGCCGGAGAAGATGTTGCCCGAGGCCGCCACGATGGCGAAGGCGGTGGGCGGCAGGAAGCCGCCGAACCAGCCATTGCCGATGTGGTAGGGCAGCGACATGCCGGTGTAGCGGATGCGGGTCGGGAACAGTTCGACCAGCAGCGCGGCGATCGGGCCGTACACCATCGTCACGTAGAGGACGAGGATGAAGAGCAGTCCGATGATTGACAGCGCCCGCGGATCCGACAGCACGCCGCCGATGCTCGGCGCCTTCAGGATCGAGGCGTCGCCCGCCGCCGGATAGCCCGCCGCCTGCGCGGCCGCGACGATCGCGGCGCCGGTCTTGTCGGTCTCCGGAATGGTCACCTCGGTGCCGTTGACGGTCGCGGTGACGCCCGAGCCGGGCGCGCCGGGCATCAGCTGGTAGTGCATCGAATTGGTCGCCAGCGTGCGGCGGAACACGTCGCAGGGCCGGGTGAACTGACGCACGCCGACAGGGTCGAACAGCGTGCCGCAGCTCGCGGGATCGGCGGTGATGTCGATCTTCACGTTCTCGGTCGCGGCGATGAGCTTCGGGTTGGCGATGCGGGCGATGTTCTCGAACAGCGGGAAGTAGGTCGCCGCCGCGATCAGGCAGCCCGCGATGAGGATCGGCTTGCGGCCCATCTTGTCCGACAGCCAGCCGAAGAAGATGAAGAACGGCGTGCCGATGAGCAGACTGAAGGCGATGAGCAGGTTCGCCGTCGTGCCGTCGACCTTCAGCGTCTGGGTCAGGAAGAACAGGGCGTAGAACTGGCCCGTGTACCAGACGACCGCCTGGCCGGCGGTGCCACCGAGCAGCGCGATGAGCGCGATCTTGGCGTTGGACCAGCGGCCGAAGGCCTCGGTGAGCGGCGCCTTGGAGCGCAGGCCCTCGGCCTTCATCTTCTGGAACGCCGGCGATTCGTTGAGCTGCAGGCGGATCCAGATCGAGAAGCCGAGCAGGATGATCGACAGCAGGAACGGAATGCGCCAGCCCCAGGCCGCGAAGTCTTCCGGCGACATGGACAGGCGCAGCGTCAGGATGACCAGCAGCGAGAGGAACAGGCCGACCGTCGCCGTGGTCTGGATCCACGAGGTGTAGAAGCCGCGCCGTCCGTGCGGGGCGTGCTCGGCGACATAGGTCGCCGCGCCGCCGTACTCGCCGCCGAGCGCGAGGCCCTGCAGCAGGCGGCAGGCGATGAAGATGACCGGGGCGGCGTAGCCTATCGCCGCGTAGCTCGGCAGCAGTCCGACCAGGAAGGTGGATATGCCCATGAGCGTCATGGTCACGAGGAAGGTGTATTTGCGGCCGATGAGGTCGCCGAGGCGGCCGAACACCAGGGCGCCGAAGGGGCGCACAGCGAAGCCGGCGGCAAATCCGAACAGCACGAAGATGAACTTCGCCGTGTCGTTGGTGCCCGGCACGAAGGTGGCGGCGATGTTGGCCGCCAGCGAACCGGCCAGATAGAAGTCGTACCATTCGAAGACGGTGCCGGCGGAGGAGGCGATGATCACCTTCCTCTCTTCCCCGGTCATCCGTCCCGGCTTCGCGGCAGGAGCCGCCGTTGAGACGCTCATGATCGTTCCCTTCCCCAAAGTTATGTCGCGCAGAAGTCCAGCCGCGCGTCGCACGACGCACGTTTCCCGACGAGCTCCGTCGGGGAGTTCGGCTGTTGGTCTTGGTCGAGTTTGGGAGTTCCTGGGGGAACACCTTACGCTCGGGCTGTTTCCTCCCGGAGACGGCCCGCTCTACCAGCGCCCTTCTCCGGACGACAGGCGCGCGCAATTCTTCGATTCCGTCGCTGCCTTAGAGGAAAGCTTGACGAAAACGCTTCAGCTTGACGATTGGCAATTGGTCGTAACCCGTTCCGCCACCCGTGCCGGGCGGGGAGCCGGGCTCTCAGCGCGCGCGGCCGATGGCGCGGTGGGCGATGTGAAGCGCCAGCACCGCGGCGTTCGAGACGTTAAGGCTGACGATGGCGCCGGGAAGGTCGATCCGCGCCAGCACGTCGCAGGTCTGGCGCGTGAGCTGGCGCAGCCCCTTGCCCTCCGCGCCCAGCACCAGCGCCAGCGGGGCGCGCAGCGCGGTGTCGGTGAGGTCGGCCGCGCCCTCGCTGTCCAGCCCGACCACCTGAACGCCCTGCGCCTTCAGCTCCTCCAGCGCCCGGGCGAGGTTGCCGACGAAGCAAAACGGCACGTGCTCGAGCCCGCCGCTGGCGCTCTTCGCCAGCACCCCGGTGGCGGCGGGGCTGTGGCGGGCGGTGGTGATGATGGCGCCCACCTTCAGCGCCGCGGCCGAGCGCACGATGGCGCCGACATTGTGCGGGTCGGTGATCTGGTCGAGCACCAGCAGGAGATCGTTCTGCGCCGCTTCCTTGAGGCTGAGCGCGGGCAGGGGATCGCATTCGGCGAACAGGCCCTGATGCACCGCGTCGCGGTCGAGCAGCCGGTCGATGGCGCCGGGGCGGACGACCTCGGGCTCGACGGACAGCGGCACCGATTCGTCGTTGAGCCGCTTGAGCGCGTTCTCCGTCGCCATCAGCTTGCGGAAGCGCCGGTGTGGATTGCGCAGCGCCTCGCTGACGCTGTGCCAGCCATAAAGGATGGCGACGTCGTCCGGCCACTCGCCGAAGGGCCGTCCGGCCGGACGCTCGCGCTCGCCATGGCGCCCGCCCGCCCCGCCGGGGCGCGGCGAGGGCGAACGTTGGGGCCGGTGCGGAGGGTGGCGCGGACGATCGATCATGGCGCGCTTCTGTCACGCCCCGGGGCGCTTGGCAATTTGCGCCTGCGCTCCGGCCGGCACCAAGCCGCGCCGTCACCGGGGACAGTGCCGGGTAGCGGGGTTGACAGGGCAGGGGCACCTCACCATAAAGCCGGCCGCACGGGAGATCGCCTTGCGCCTCCCGCGCGGTCCAGCCGGTTCCTCTCGTGGGCGGTTGCGACCAGTCGACGTGTTCAAGTGACTTCTCGAAGTGACTTGGGGGAGTGTCCCGAGCGGCAAAGGGGGCGGACTGTAAATCCGCTGGCTATGCCTTCGTAGGTTCGAGTCCTACCTCCCCCACCACGTCTGCGGCCCCCGTCGGTCGCCTGCGCGGGTGTAGCTCAATGGTAGAGCAACAGCCTTCCAAGCTGATGACGAGGGTTCGATTCCCTTCACCCGCTCCAGTTCTGCCGCGTCCCGGGGGCTGATCCGCGCCTTCCGACTGTCATGCGGCTGTCGTCGCTGCCGTGCTGTGGGACGCGCTTCACCGCGCGCCGCGCATTGTCGCGCCTGCGCTTGTTGTCACGCAGGTCTTGCGGATCGGGCGGAAACCGCCTATCCCACGCCGCGATTTTTCCGGCCCCCGGACGTCGCTGAGGGAAGAGAGTTATGGCCAAAGAGAAGTTCAACCGTTCGAAGCCCCACTGCAACATTGGGACGATTGGCCATGTTGACCATGGCAAGACGTCGCTGACGGCGGCGATCACGAAGGTTCTTGCGGAGACGGGCGGCGCGACGTTCACGGCGTACGACCAGATCGACAAGGCGCCGGAAGAGAAGGCGCGCGGGATCACGATCTCGACGGCGCACGTCGAGTACGAGACCTCGAACCGCCACTACGCGCATGTGGACTGCCCCGGCCACGCGGACTACGTGAAGAACATGATCACGGGCGCGGCGCAGATGGACGGCGCGATCCTGGTGGTGTCGGCGGCGGACGGCCCGATGCCGCAGACCCGCGAGCACATCCTTCTGGCGCGCCAGGTGGGCGTTCCGGCGCTGGTGGTGTTCCTGAACAAGTGCGACATGGTCGACGACGAGGAGCTTCTCGAGCTGGTGGAGCTCGAGGTTCGCGAGCTTCTGTCGAAGTACGACTTCCCGGGCGACGACATCCCGATCATCCGCGGCTCGGCGCTGGTGGCGCTCGAGAACGGGGATCCGGAGCTTGGCGCCAAGGCGGTGCTGAAGCTGATGGAGGCGGTCGACGCCTACATCCCGCAGCCGGAGCGTCCGGTGGACCAGCCGTTCCTGATGCCGATCGAGGACGTGTTCTCGATCTCGGGCCGCGGCACGGTGGTGACGGGTCGCGTGGAGCGCGGCATCGTGAAGGTGGGCGAGGAAGTCGAGATCGTCGGCATCCGCCCGACCACCAAGACCACGGTGACGGGCGTGGAGATGTTCCGCAAGCTTCTGGACCAGGGGCAGGCGGGCGACAACATCGGCGTGCTTCTGCGCGGCACCAAGCGTGAGGACGTGGAGCGCGGCCAGGTCGTGTGCAAGCCGGGTTCGGTGAAGCCGCACACCAAGTTCAAGGCCGAGGCGTACATCCTGACCAAGGAGGAGGGCGGGCGCCACACGCCGTTCTTCACCAACTACCGTCCGCAGTTCTACTTCCGCACGACGGACGTGACGGGCGTGGTGACGCTTCCCGAGGGCACCGAGATGGTGATGCCGGGCGACAACATCTCGGTCGACGTCCATCTGATCGTTCCGATCGCGATGGAAGAGAAGCTGCGCTTCGCCATCCGCGAGGGCGGCCGCACCGTCGGTGCCGGCGTCGTCGCCGCCATCATCGAGTGATCGAGAGGGACGCGCGAGCCGCGTCCCTTCCGGCGCCGCCCGCGGGCGGGCAGGGCCGGTCCTCGTCGAGAGAATCGGAAAGGGAGCGCCTCTCGCGCTCCCTTTTTCTTTGCGCGGCTACTCCAGCGTGGCGAATGGCGTGAAGCCGTGTGTTCGCGTGCAGACGGCGGAATACACGCAATAGTTGTTTTGCACTTGAGCGCGCGCCGGTTTGAGGCAACGCTGGCGGTCATGCTTCGTGACGTGCTTCGCCCGATCGGCTTGTGCCTCGCCTGTCTCGCGCTGCTGCTGCCGATACCCGCCGCCAGCGCGGGGTGTCCCGAACGGCCGCCCTGCAAGGGGTGCGGCTGCCGGGGCGGGCCGGGCTATCGTGGCCCGGACGGGCGATGCGTCGGCTTCAAGAACCTGACCCGCGTCTGCGGCACGCCGCCGACCACGCGCTGCCGTTTCGAGAACGCGCCCGGCACCGGCCTCAACCGCGACTGCGTGCTGGGTAAGGAGGCGACTGGTGCGAAGGACACCGGCCCGGACTGAGTCGCGCCGGCAAGCGTGTGCTTTGCGAACCCGCCGTTTCGCCCGATCCTGCCGGGCAGGGGAAACGTGGGGCAAAGATGGGCAAGATGTTCAAGCTGATGGGGGCCGACCGGCGCGTCTATGAAAGCGCCGTTCCGGGGACCTATGGCGGCCATCGCCAGACCAAGGTGTATGGCCGGCTCGACTGTGCAGCGGCGCTGCGGGCGCTCGCGCGCGGGGGCTATGTGCCGCACCGGGTCTTCTTCGCCGACGAGGCGACGGCGATCGCGGCCGGCTTTCGGCCCTGCGCGGTCTGCCTGCCGCAGGACTATCGCCGCTGGCGCGATGCCCGTGATGCGGAGAAGGGCGCGGCACGGCGCTGAACGGATGGTCACGGCGCCGTCCGCCGACAAGGCGAATCGCGAGTGCCGCCTCCGGCCGCATCGAGGGCGCACCTCAATGCTCCGCGCGCGGGCACGAAGCGGGCGTGAAGGGCGTTGCGCGGGGCGGGGAGGGGCGAGATGGCGTTCCCGGTACGGGTCCTCTTTACAGGCGGCGCGCGTACCACTACACACACGCGGCCGATGCGCCGGACCGGTTTTCGCGGGTCGCGGCGCGATCGTCGTCCGAAGCCGGCGAGCGTCCGTCTCCCGCCTCGGGACGCCGGTCTAGGAGTGTAGCTCAACTGGTTAGAGCACCGGTCTCCAAAACCGGGGGTTGGGGGTTCGAGTCCCTCCACTCCTGCCATCCATTCCGCAGGATGGCAGGCGAAACGCAGACGTCCTTTGACGCGAGGCGGTTTGGCGGGCTATACGCCCGCATCGTGCGCGTGGACGGAAGAGGATGCGAAAGCCTTCCGGCCGCCGCACGGGTTTCCGCAGCTGCGTGATCCTTTCGCGCAACAGAGGCATTTCGAGACGAGCATGGCGAAGACGAACCCGGTCGAGTTCTTTCAGCAGGTCCGCGCCGAAGCGCGCAAGGTGACCTGGCCGACCCGTCGCGAGACGCTGATCACCACCGCCATGGTTTTCGTCATGGTCGTGCTGGCCTCGCTGTTCTTCCTGGTCGCGGATCAGATCCTGAGCTTCGTGATCGGCCAGATCCTCCAGATCGGGCGTTGAGGAGACACGCGATGCCGATGCGCTGGTACATCGTCCACGCCTATTCGAACTTCGAGAAGAAGGTCGCCGACTCCATCAAGGAGCAGGCCGGCCAGCGTGGTCTTTCCGACCTGTTCGAGCAGGTGCTGGTTCCGACCGAGAAGGTCGTCGAGGTGCGCCGCGGCCGCAAGGTCGACGCCGAGCGCAAGTTCTTCCCGGGCTACGTGCTGGTGAAGATGGACCTCACCGACGAGGCCTTCCACCTCATCAAGAACACGCCGAAGGTCACGGGCTTCCTCGGCGCCGACAACAAGCCGATGCCGATCTCCGAGAAGGAGGCCATGCGCATCCTTCAGCAGGTGCAGGAAGGCATCGAGCGGCCCAAGCCCTCCGTCACCTTCGAGGTCGGCGAGACGGTCAAGGTGGCGGACGGCCCCTTCGCCTCGTTCAACGGCATCGTCGAGGAAGTGGACGACGCCCGCTCGCGCCTCAAGGTCGCGGTGTCGATCTTCGGCCGCGCCACGCCGGTGGAACTCGAATACGGCCAGGTCGAGAAGACCTGACCGGCAGGGCGAAAGCTTCGGAATGCAGGCATGAAGGCGCGGGCAGGGTCCGCGCCTTTTTCGTTTCGTCGGGCGGCCATCGCATCGGGCCGTCGCGGCGCGTTAGCGGGTTAACACCCGTGCCCGGAACGCCCGGCCTATCCTTCCTCCGCCAACAAGGCCGGACATGGGAGGATATGAGATGGCCGCCAAGCGCATCCTGATGGTCGTCGGCGACTACGTCGAGGACTACGAGCTGATGGTGCCGTTCCAGGCGCTGCTCGCCGTCGGCCATACGGTGCATGCCGTGTGCCCGGACAAAAAGGCGGGCGATACGGTCACCACCGCGATCCATGATTTCGAGGGCCAACAGACCTATTCCGAGAAGCGCGGGCACAATTTCGCGCTCAACGCGACCTTCGCCGAGGTCGACCCGGCGCGCTACGACGCGCTGGTGATTCCGGGCGGGCGGGCGCCGGAATATCTGCGGATGAACGCCCGCGCGATCGAGATCGTCCAGCACTTCTTTGCCGCCGACAAGCCGGTCGCCGCCATCTGCCACGGCGCCCAGCTCCTCGCCGGGGCGCGGGTGCTGGAAGGGCGGACCTGCTCGGCCTATCCCGCCTGCCGGGCCGAGGTGGAGCTCGCCGGCGGCACCTATGCCGACATCGCCATCGACGCCGCGGTGACGGACGGCAACCTCGTCAGCGCCCCCGCCTGGCCGGCGCATCCGGCCTGGATCGGCCAGTTCCTCGCCGTGCTCGGCACCTCGCTCGTCCATGGCGAGGTGAACACCGCCACGCGCAAGGCAGCCTGAGCCTCCCCGCGTCGCCGGCACCGGGAGGCTCCGGTGCCGGTTCGCGGGCCCACCGATAGGGGCTATGATGCGGGCGGGGCCGTCCGCCCCGCAGCCAGGGAGGGCGCCATGTGCAAGCTCTTCGTCGAGGCCGATCCGCGCCTGTGGCAGACGCGCCTCAAATCCGTGCGCATGCACGGCTTCTCGACCAGCGTGCGGCTGGAGAACCTCTATTGGCAGGTGCTGGAGGAGATCGCCCGGCGCGACGGCATGAGCCTGCCGCAGCTCCTCTCCCGACTGCACGAGGAGCTGACCTTCGCCCACGGGCAGGTGGAGAACTTCGCCTCCTTCCTGCGGGTATGCTGCGGGCGCTACCTCGCCCTGCAGGTCGAGGGCGACGTGCCGCGCGACCTCGGAACGCCGATCCGCAGCCTCGACGCCGATGCGATTCTCGCGCGCGAGGCGCGCCGTTCGCGCCGGCAGGAGGGGGCGGCGCCGGACGACGTTCGCCGTGAAGGGGCCAGCCGTGAGGGCGTCCGGCACGAAGGCACCCGCCGCGAAGGCGTCCGGCGGGAAGGCTTGCCGTCGATCGCCTGAATCCCCATCTGAAGACGCTCCCCGCCGCAGGCCAATTCGCGGCAGGGACTTTCCATTCCGCCCGAATTGCTGTATGGCGGCGGCCGCATCCCCGGATGCATCCATACGCGGGAGGCGTGTCCGGTTCGCCAGCCGGAACGAAGCACGCCGCTACCGCGATCCTCAATATGCGCCGCCCGCGACCCGCCGTCGCGTCGGCGTGCTTTGGCGTTTGCGACCGGCAGTCGCGACGTCGAGGAGTCCCCCATGGCGAAAAAGATCACCGGCTACGTGAAGCTGCAGGTGCCGGCCGGCTCGGCGAATCCCGCCCCGCCGATCGGTCCCGCGCTCGGCCAGCGCGGCCTCAACATCATGGAGTTCTGCAAGGCGTTCAACGCGCAGACCGCCCAGATGGAAAAGGGCATGCCCATCCCGGTTCTGATCACCGCGTATCAGGACCGTTCCTTCACCTTCGAGCTGAAGACCCCGCCGGTCTCCTACTTCCTGAAGAAGGCCGCCGGCCTCGACACCAAGAAGAAGCCCGGCTCGGGCTCCAAGACCCCGGGCAAGGGCGGCTTCGTCGGCAAGGTCTCGCAGGAGCAGATGCGCGAGATCGCCGAAAAGAAGATGAAGGACCTCAACTGCGAGACCGTCGAAGCGGCGGTTCGCATGATCGAGGGCTCCGCCCGTTCGATGGGCCTCCAGGTGGTGGGTTGAGCTGATGGCCAAGATCTCCAAGCGTATGCGTGCCGTCCGCGAGGGCGTCGATCCCGTGAAGCTGTACGGCCTCGATGAGGCGATCGCCATTCTCAAGGAGAAGGCGACCGCCAAGTTCGACGAGACCGTCGAGGTGGCGCTGAATCTCGGCGTCGATCCCCGCCACGCCGACCAGATGGTCCGCGGCGTGTGCCAGCTCCCGAACGGCTCGGGCCGCACGGTGCGCGTCGCCGTGTTCGCGCGCGGCGCCAAGGCCGACGAGGCCAAGGCGGCGGGTGCCGACATCGTCGGCGCCGAGGACCTGCTCGAGACCGTCCAGGGCGGCACGATCGACTTCGATCGCTGCATCGCCACGCCGGACATGATGCCGCTGGTCGGCCGCCTCGGTAAGGTGCTGGGCCCGCGCGGCCTGATGCCGAACCCGAAGGTCGGCACCGTGACCATGGACGTGAAGGGCGCGGTCGAGGCCGCCAAGGGCGGCGCCGTCGAGTTCCGCGTCGAGAAGGCCGGCATCATCCACGCCGGCATCGGCAAGATCTCGTTCTCGACCGACAAGCTCGCCGAGAACATCCGCGCCTTCGCCGACGCGGTGGTCCGGGCCAAGCCGACCGGCGCCAAGGGCACCTATGTCCAGCGCATCGCCGTGTCCTCGACCATGGGCCCCGGCCTGAAGATCGAGCCGGCTTCGGTGCTGACCGCGAACTGAGCGGCCCTGCGCGGCCCGCCTTTGCGGGTCGCGGCGCCGTGAACTTAAAGGGGTGGATTTGTCAAGTCCCGGGTGCTATCAGGGGTGACAAATCCCAATCGACCCTCTATATGGGCGGTTTCGCTCTCGACTCCGGTCGAGCGCGGAGCTGATGAGATTCGAGGCTTTCGCCCGCGTAAAACCGGGTGGAGAGGCCGGTAGGGCTCGCCCTGCCGGCCAAAGTCCTGTCCGAGACTGCCGGTGCCTCCCTTCGGGGTGGCTTAATCCCGCTCCGGGGCCAGCATAGACGGGGTACGACCGTAGTGCAGGGTTCCGGCGTGCCGGAACTTGGATTTCGGCTCGAACCAGCGCCTTGGCCGGTTTTCCGGTCCCAAGGGGACAGGATGCTAACCGTCACCTCCCGCTCGCGGGAGGGGGCAAGGCGCAAACCAGGCGGGGAAGTCCTCTTCCTCGCCACCGGAGAGCAAGTGAAGTGGATCGAGCACAAAAAGAAGAGCTCGTCACGTCGCTCGGCGAGGTGTTCAAGAGCACCTCTGTCGTCGTCGTGGCCCACTATTCCGGACTCACCGTCGCCCAGATGTCGGCCCTGCGCCGGCAGATGCGGGCGTCCGGTGCGACCGTGAAGGTGGCCAAGAACCGCCTCGCCAAGATCGCTCTCGAAGGATCGGACGTCGCGCACGTCGCGTCCCTGCTGAAGGGGCCGACCATCATCGCTTATTCGAGCGATCCCGTTGCGGCTCCGAAGGTTGCCGTCGACTTCGCCAAGGCGAACGACAAGTTCGTCATCCTTGGCGGGGCCTTCGGCAAGACGGCCCTGGATGTGGATGGTGTGAAGGCTCTGGCCACCATGCCGTCCCTCGATGAACTGCGTGCGAAGCTGGTTGGCCTCATCCAGGCCCCGGCGACCAAGATCGCCCAGCTCAGCACCGCGCCGGCGGCGAAGCTCGCCCGCGTGTTCGGGGCCTACAGCCGCGAGAACGAAGCCGCGTGAGGCTTTACCGGTAAATTCTGGTTCGAACCGAAATCCAAGGACTTAAGTAAAATGGCTGATCTGTCGAAGCTCGTTGACGAGCTTTCCAACCTGACCGTTCTCGAGGCCGCCGAGCTCGCGAAGCTCCTCGAGGAGAAGTGGGGCGTCTCCGCCGCGGCCGCCGTGGCCGTGGCCGCCGCTCCGGCCGGCGGCGCTGCCGCTCCGGCCGCCGAGGAGCAGACCGAGTTCACCGTTGTCCTGGCCGCGGCCGGCGACAAGAAGATCGAGGTCATCAAGGAAGTCCGCGCCATCACCGGCCTGGGCCTCAAGGAAGCCAAGGACCTCGTCGAGGGTGCGCCCAAGCCCGTCAAGGAAGGCGTTGCCAAGGACGAGGCCGAGAAGCTCAAGGGCCAGCTCGAGAAGGCCGGCGCCAAGGTCGAGCTCAAGTGAGCCTCTGACGATTTCGGGGCCGCCGGTACGCCGGCGGCCTCTGCCGTCGGCTTGCCGGCGGCGATGAAGGGAAGCGCGACGGCTTCCCCGGCGATCCCCGAGCGGGATCTCCAGGCGAGCCGTCGGCGCGGAGCAGGGCGGGGAGCGGCATGCCGCATCCTCGTCGGATTGTTCCGGCAGCATGCGTCTCGCTGCGCGAGGGGTTCGCCCTCGTGTGGTGCGGCGCGGACGGGTACTCGGACGGAGCGAGGAGCGACATGGCGCAGACGTTCACCGGTCGTAAGCGGGTCCGCAAGTTTTTCGGCAAGATCAAGGAAGTCGCAGAGATGCCGAACCTCATCGAGGTTCAGAAGGCGTCCTACGACCAGTTCCTGCAGATCGACGAGCCGAAGGGCGGTCGCGCGGACGACGGCATTCAGGCGGTTTTCAAGTCGGTTTTCCCGATCTCGGACTTTTCGGGCGCGGCCATGCTCGAATTCGTTCGCTACGAGTTCGAGCCGCCGAAATATGACGTGGATGAGTGCCGCCAGCGCGGCATGACCTTCGCCGCGCCGCTGAAGGTGACCCTCCGCCTCATCGTGTTCGATGTCGATCCCGATTCCGGCTCCCGGTCCGTCAAGGACATCAAGGAGCAGGACGTCTACATGGGCGACATCCCGCTCATGACGTCGAACGGCACCTTCATCGTGAACGGCACCGAGCGCGTCATCGTCTCGCAGATGCACCGTTCCCCGGGCGTGTTCTTCGACCACGACAAGGGCAAGACGCACTCCTCGGGCAAGCTGCTGTTCGCCGCCCGCATCATCCCGTATCGCGGTTCCTGGCTCGACATCGAGTTCGACGCCAAGGACATCGTGTATGCGCGCATCGACCGCCGCCGCAAGATTCCGGTGACGAGCCTGCTGTTCGCCCTCGGCCTCGACGGCGAGGAGATCCTCAACACCTTCTACGACACCATCTCCTTCACCCGCGCCGCGGGCGGATGGCGCATGCCGTTCGATCCCAAGCGCATGAAGGGCTACAAGGCCGTCGCCGACCTGGTCGACGCCGACACCGGCGAGATCGTGATCGAGGCCGGCAAGAAGGTGACGGTCCGCCAGGCCCGCCTGCTGGCCGAGAAGGGCCTGAAGGCGCTCAAGATCTCCGACGAGGAGATGATCGGCCAGTACGTGGCCCAGGATCTGGTGAATCCCCAGAACGGCGAGATCTACGTCGAAGCCGGCGAGGAAGTCACCGAGAAGATGCTGAAGCAGCTCGAGGAGCTCGGCTATGACGAGCTGCCGATCCTCGACATCGACCATGTGAACATCGGCGCCTACATCCGCAACACGCTGGCGATCGACAAGAACGTCACGCGCGAGGACGCGCTGTTCGACATCTACCGCGTGATGCGCCCGGGCGAGCCGCCCACGCTCGATTCCGCGCAGGCGATGTTCCACTCGCTGTTTTTCGATTCCGAGCGCTACGACCTCTCGGCCGTCGGCCGCGTGAAGATGAACATGCGCCTCGACCTCGACGCCGAGGACACGGTGCGCGTGCTGCGCCGCGAGGACATCCTCGCGGTCATCAAGACGCTGGTCGAGCTGCGCGACGGCAAGGGCGAGATCGACGACATCGACCACCTCGGCAACCGCCGTGTGCGTTCGGTCGGCGAGCTCATGGAGAACCAGTACCGGGTCGGTCTGCTCCGCATGGAGCGCGCCATCAAGGAGCGCATGTCGTCCGTCGACATCGACACCGTGATGCCGCAGGACCTGATCAACGCCAAGCCTGTGGCGGCGGCGGTGCGCGAGTTCTTCGGCTCCTCGCAGCTCTCGCAGTTCATGGACCAGACCAACCCGCTCTCGGAGATCACCCACAAGCGTCGTCTCTCGGCGCTTGGCCCGGGCGGTCTGACCCGCGAGCGTGCCGGCTTCGAGGTGCGCGACGTGCACCCGACGCATTACGGCCGCATCTGCCCGATCGAGACGCCGGAAGGCCCGAACATCGGCCTGATCAACTCGCTGGCGACCTTCGCCCGCGTGAACAAGTACGGCTTCATCGAGGCGCCCTACCGGCGCGTGAAGGACAGCCAGGTCCAGGACGAGGTGGTCTATCTCTCCGCCATGGAGGAGGGGAAGTACTACGTCGCGCAGGCCAACATCCCGCTCGACGCGGAAGGCCGCTTCACCGAGGACCTGATCGTCTGCCGCCACGCCGGCGACGTGCTGCTGGTCACGCCGGACCGCGTCGACTTCATGGACGTGTCGCCGAAGCAGCTCGTGTCGGTCGCCGCGGCGCTGATCCCGTTCCTCGAGAACGACGACGCCAACCGCGCGCTGATGGGCTCGAACATGCAGCGCCAGGCGGTGCCGCTGGTCCGCGCCGATGCGCCGTTCGTCGGCACCGGCATGGAGAGCGTGGTCGCCCGTGATTCGGGCGCGGCCATCGGCGCTCGCCGTACCGGCATCGTCGACCAGGTGGACGCGACCCGTATCGTCATCCGCGCGACGGAAGAGAACGATCCGTCGAAGTCGGGCGTCGACATCTACCGGCTGCAGAAGTTCCAGCGTTCGAACCAGTCGACCTGCATCAACCAGCGTCCGCTGGTGCGCGTGGGCGACTGGGTCAAGAAGGGCGACATCATCGCCGACGGTCCCTCGACCGATCTCGGCGACCTGGCGCTCGGCCGGAACATCCTCGTCGCGTTCATGCCGTGGAACGGCTACAACTTCGAGGACTCGATCCTGCTGTCCGAGAACATCTCGAAGGGCGACATCTTCTCGTCGATCCACATCGAGGAGTTCGAAGTGATGGCCCGCGACACCAAGCTGGGTCCGGAGGAAATCACGCGCGACATTCCGAACGTGTCGGAAGAGGCGCTGAAGAACCTGGACGAGGCGGGCATCGTCTATATCGGTGCCGAGGTGCAGGCCGGCGACATCCTCTGCGGCAAGATCACGCCGAAGGGCGAGAGCCCGATGACGCCGGAGGAGAAGCTCCTCCGCGCCATCTTCGGCGAGAAGGCCGCCGACGTGCGCGACACCTCGCTGCGCGTCCCGCCGGGCGTTACTGGCACCATCGTCGAAGTGCGCGTGTTCAATCGCCACGGCGTCGACAAGGACGAGCGTGCGCAGGCCATCGAGCGCGAGGAGATCGAGCGTCTCGCCAAGGACCGCGACGACGAGCAGGCGATCCTCGACCGCAACGTGTTCGGCCGCATCGCCGAGATGCTGGACGGCAAGACCGGCGTCGCCGGCCCCAAGGGCTTCAAGAAGGATACGGTGCTCAGCCGCACGGTGCTGGCCGACTATCCGCGCAGCCAGTGGTGGCAGTTCGCGGTGGCGGACGACCAGCTCATGAGCGAGCTGGAGGCGATCCGCAACCAGTACGACGAGTCCAAGAAGCGTCTCGAGCAGCGCTTCCTCGACAAGGTCGAGAAGCTGCAGCGCGGCGACGAGCTGCCGCCCGGCGTGATGAAGATGGTCAAGGTCTTCATCGCCGTGAAGCGCAAGATCCAGCCGGGCGACAAGATGGCCGGCCGGCACGGCAACAAGGGCGTGGTCTCGCGCATCGTCCCGGTCGAGGACATGCCGTTCCTTGAGGACGGTACCCCGGTCGACATGGTGCTCAACCCGCTCGGCGTGCCGAGCCGCATGAATGTTGGGCAGATCCTGGAGACGCATCTGGGCTGGGCCTGCGCGGGCCTCGGCCGGGTGATCGACCGGGCGATCGAGAGCTATCGAGCGACCCATGACGTTGCCCCGCTGAAGGACGCGTTCGGCAAGATCTACGGTGATGACGAGACCATCGAGTCCCTGGACGAGGATGGGCTGGTCGAGCTGGGATCGAACCTGCGGCGCGGCGTGCCCATCGCCACCCCGGTGTTCGACGGTGCGCGCGAAGGCGACATCGAGCGGATGCTGGATCTGGCCGGGCTGGACAAGTCGGCGCAGTCGACGCTGTTCGACGGGCGCACCGGCGAGCAGTTCGACCGCAAGGTGACCGTCGGCTACATCTACATGCTGAAGCTGCACCACCTGGTGGACGACAAGATCCACGCGCGCTCGATCGGCCCGTACTCGCTCGTCACCCAGCAGCCGCTGGGCGGCAAGGCGCAGTTCGGCGGCCAGCGCTTCGGCGAGATGGAGGTGTGGGCGCTCGAGGCCTACGGTGCCGCCTACACGCTGCAGGAGATGCTGACCGTGAAGTCGGACGACGTGGCCGGCCGCACCAAGGTCTACGAGGCCATCGTGCGCGGCGACGACACCTTCGAGGCGGGCATTCCCGAGAGCTTCAACGTGCTCGTGAAGGAAATGCGCTCTCTGGGTCTGAACGTGGAGCTGATGAACTCCAAGACCCACAGCCCGGTGCCCGGCGCCGGAGAGAGCCTGCCGGCGGCCGAATGACCGATTGACCCGAGGACGCGGGAGCCCCTGACGGCACCCGCGTCCTCCGACCGCGTCCTACGCGTCCCAGATCAGACTTTTCAGCGACCCAGGCGACCCGCGGCGGCGGGGGCAGGGTCCAGCCGAAGGAGACGGCGATGAATCAAGAGGTCATGAATCTCTTCAATCCGGCCACGCCGGCGCCGACTTTCGATCAGATCAAGATCTCGATCGCGAGTCCGGAGAAAATCCTGTCGTGGTCCTTCGGCGAGATCAAGAAGCCGGAGACGATCAACTACCGGACGTTCAAGCCCGAGCGCGACGGCCTGTTCTGCGCGCGCATCTTCGGGCCGATCAAGGACTACGAGTGCTTGTGCGGCAAGTACAAGCGCATGAAGTACAAGGGCATCATCTGCGAGAAGTGCGGCGTCGAGGTCACCCTCTCGCGCGTGCGCCGCGAGCGCATGGGCCATATCGAGCTGGCCGCCCCGGTCGCGCACATCTGGTTCCTGAAGTCGCTGCCGAGCCGCATCGGCCTGCTGCTCGACATGACGCTCAAGGACCTCGAGCGTATCCTGTACTTCGAATATTACTGCGTCATCGAGCCGGGCCTCACCCCGCTGAAGGAGCGTCAGCTCCTCTCGGAAGAGGACTATCTGCGGGCGCAGGAGGAGTACGGCGAGGATTCGTTCACCGCGCTGATCGGCGCGGAGGCGATCCGCGAGCTGCTGCGCGGCATGGATCTCGAGAAGATCGCCGGCAACCTGCGCAAGGAGATCGCCGAGGCGACCACCGAGCTCAAGCCGAAGAAGCTCGCCAAGCGGCTGAAGATCGTCGAGGCGTTCCAGCTCTCCGGCAACAAGCCGGAGTGGATGATCCTGACCCATGTCCCGGTCATCCCGCCGGACCTGCGTCCGCTGGTGCCGCTCGACGGCGGCCGCTTCGCGACCTCGGACCTGAACGACCTGTACCGCCGCGTCATCAACCGTAACAACCGCCTGAAGCGGCTGATCGAGCTGAAGGCGCCGGACATCATCATCCGCAACGAGAAGCGCATGCTTCAGGAGGCGGTCGATGCGCTGTTCGACAACGGCCGGCGCGGCCGCGTCATCACGGGTGCCAACAAGCGCCCGCTGAAGTCGCTCGCCGACATGCTGAAGGGCAAGCAGGGCCGGTTCCGCCAGAACCTGCTCGGCAAGCGCGTCGACTATTCCGGCCGTTCGGTTATCGTGGTCGGTCCCGAGCTCAAGCTGCACCAGTGCGGCCTGCCGAAGAAGATGGCGCTCGAGCTGTTCAAGCCCTTCATCTATTCGCGTCTCGACGCGAAGGGCCTGTCCGCGACCGTGAAGCAGGCGAAGAAGCTGGTCGAGAAGGAGCGTCCCGAGGTGTGGGACATTCTCGACGAGGTGATCCGCGAGCATCCGGTGATGCTGAACCGCGCGCCGACGCTGCACCGTCTGGGCATCCAGGCGTTCGAGCCGGTGCTGATCGAGGGCAAGGCGATCCAGCTTCACCCGCTGGTCTGCGCCGCCTTCAACGCGGACTTCGACGGCGACCAGATGGCGGTGCACGTGCCGCTGTCGATCGAGGCGCAGCTCGAAGCGCGCGTGCTGATGATGTCGACCAACAACATCCTGCACCCGGCCAACGGCGCCCCGATCATCGTCCCCTCGCAGGACATCGTGCTCGGCCTCTACTACCTCACCATGATGCGCGACAACGAGCCCGGCGAGGGCATGGCGTTCGCGAATATGGGCGAGATCGACCACGCGCTGGCGAACAAGGTCATCACCCTGCACACCAAGGTGAAGGGCCGCTACATCGGCGTGGACGAGGACGGCAACGAGGTCTCGAAGGTCTATGAGACCACGCCCGGCCGCATGAAGCTCGGCGAACTGCTGCCGAGGAACGCGAAGACTTCCTTCGAGGTCGTCAACAAGTTGATGACCAAGAAGGAAATCTCGAACATGATCGACACCGTCTACCGCCATTGCGGTCAGAAGGAGACGGTCATCTTCTGCGACCGCATCATGTCGCTCGGTTTTTACAACGCCTTCCGCGCCGGCATCTCCTTCGGCAAGGACGACATGGTCGTCCCGTCGAAGAAGTGGAACATGGTCGAGGAGACCCGCGCGCTCACGAAGGAATACGAGCAGCAGTACAATGACGGCCTGATCACCCAGGGCGAAAAGTACAACAAGGTCGTCGACGCGTGGGGCAAGTGCTCGGCGCGCCTCGCCGACGAGATGATGGCCGAGATTTCGGCGGTGAAGACCGACCCCGATACGGGCAGGGCGAAGCCGATCAACTCGATCTACATGATGGCCCATTCGGGCGCCCGCGGTTCGCGCGAGCAGATGCGCCAGCTCGCCGCCATGCGCGGCCTGATGGCCAAGCCCTCGGGCGAGATCATCGAGACGCCGATCATCTCGAACTTCAAGGAAGGCCTCTCGGTTCTCGAGTACTTCAACTCGACCCACGGCGCCCGAAAGGGCCTTGCGGACACCGCGCTGAAGACCGCGAACTCGGGCTACCTCACCCGCCGCCTGGTGGACGTGGCGCAGGACAGCATCATCACGGTGCGTGACTGCGGCACGACCAACGGCATCGCCATGCGTGCCATCGTCGACGCCGGCCAGATCGTCGCGACGCTGGGCTCGCGCGTGCTCGGCCGCACCACGGCGGAGGACGTGATCGAGGGCGGCACCGGCAACGTCCTGGTCGCCGCGGGCCAGATGATCGACGAGGCCGATGTCGAGCGCATCACCAAGGCCGGCGTGCAGGAGATCAAGATCCGCTCCGTGCTGACCTGCGAAGCCAAGAACGGCGTCTGCGGCACCTGCTACGGCCGCGACCTCGCGCGTGGTACGCCGGTCAACATCGGCGAGGCGGTCGGCGTCATCGCGGCGCAGTCGATCGGCGAGCCGGGCACCCAGCTCACCATGCGCACCTTCCACATCGGCGGTGCGGCGCAGCTCTCCGAGCAGTCCTTCATCGAAGCCAGCTTCGAGGGCACGGTGAAGATCCGCAACCGCAACGTGGTGCGGAACTCGGAAGGCGAGCTGATCGCGATGAGCCGCAACCTCTCGGTCCTGATCGTCGATCAGGACGGCAGCGAGAAGGCGGCGCACCGCATCCAGTTCGGCGCCAAGCTGAAGGTGGACGAGGGCGACGCGATCAAGCGCGGCCAGCGCATCGCCGAGTGGGACCCCTACACCCGCCCGATCCTGACCGAGGTTCAGGGTACGGTGGGCTTCGAGGACCTGGTCGAAGGTGCGTCCATGACCGAGACGGTCGACGAGTCGACCGGCATCGCCAAGCGCCTCGTGATCGACTGGCGTACGGGCCGCGGCTCGGAGCTGCGTCCGGCGATCGTCATCCGCGGCGAGGACGGCAAGGTGCTGAAGCTGCCGCGCGGCGGTGACGCCCGCTACACGCTGCCGGTCGACGCGATCCTGTCCTGCGACCCGGGCTCGCCGATCAAGGCCGGCGACGTCCTGGCGCGCGTGCCGATGGAAAGCGCCAAGACCCGCGACATCACGGGCGGTCTGCCGCGCGTGGCGGAGCTGTTCGAGGCGCGTCGTCCGAAGGATGCGGCGATCATCGCCGAGATCGCGGGCACCATCCGCTTCGGCAAGGACTACAAGAACAAGCGCCGCCTCTCCATCGAGCCGCAGGACTCGACGGACTCGCCGGCCGAGTACCTGATCCCGAAGGGCAAGCACATCCACCTGCAGGATGGCGACCTCGTCGAGAAGGGCGACTTCATCGTCGACGGCAACCCCGCTCCGCACGACATCCTGGCGATCAAGGGCGTCGAGGAACTCGCCGCCTATCTGGTCAACGAGATCCAGGAGGTCTACCGGCTCCAGGGCGTGCTCATCAACGACAAGCACATCGAGGTGATCGTCCGCCAGATGCTGCAGAAGGTCGAGATCGACGACGCCGGCGACAGCGATCTGCTCACCAACGAGCAGGTCGACGCCTCCGAGCTGAACGAGATGAACGAGGTGCTGCTGGCGGAAGGCAAGAAGCCCGCCTCCGGCCACCCGGTCCTGCTCGGCATCACCAAGGCGAGCCTGCAGACCCGGTCCTTCATCTCCGCCGCCTCCTTCCAGGAGACGACGCGGGTGCTGACCGAGGCGGCGGTCAACGGCAAGTCCGACGACCTCGCCGGCCTGAAGGAGAACGTGATCGTCGGTCGCCTGATCCCGGCCGGTACCGGCGCGCAGATGTCGAAGCTGCGCGTCACCGCCACCACCCGCGACGACCTGATCGCGGCGCAGAACGAGCAGGACAACGCTGCCTCCGACGTGCCGCAGATCGAAGGCCCCGCCGCCGCCGAGTGACCGGCGCCGCCGAGCCGAAAAATCGAGGGGCCGCTCCGCAGGGAGCGGCCCTTTTTCGTTCCGGACCGGCTGAAACTACCGCGCGCCGGTCTACCGGATGAAAGACGACATTAAACAATCCGGCGTAACCACGGATCATGCAGGCGGCGGAACGATCTTTCGCCGCGTGATCATCCAGGCGGAGCGTCCGCGAAGGCGGAAATTTGCGGATGGCGCTCCCGCGGACAGTTCTGGGGGAACACGATGACGGCGACGATCGTCAAAGGTGATGGCTGGCTGCGCACGCTCGGCTTCGGCTCGTCCACGGCGTCCTACGAAATCACGGTACGACGGTCGGGCGCGGACGAGGCGGCGTCCTCGGCGGACGGTGTCCTGACGGCGGAAGTCGGCACGATGGTGGAGGCGCGCCACGCGCGCCGCGCCGTGCTCGTCCTCGAGGATGGGCGCTCCGTCGGCATCGATATCGGCGACCTGACAGCGTCCGGCCTCGCCTTCACGATTCGTGCGGATTCGCATCGTTCCATCGACATCTTCCTCTAGCGCAAATCGGCCTTAACGGCTTATAGATGCACCAGAACTGCCCGATGGGGATGGGCAGGACGTCGACGAGGAGCGGCGGTGCAGAGAACGGAGCAGACGGCGCGGGAGATCTGTCTCCTCGATCTGAAGGCGAAGGGCTTCGACGATCAGGAGGCGAGCGACTTAGTGGATCGATTCTGGCCTGTTCTGGCCAATGAGATCCGGGAAGGGATCATCGACGGGGCATGGCCGTTCTCGGCCAAGGAGATCGAGGTCCTGAGCGAGGAGTACCGAAATCTCCTCGAACGTTGAAGACGCAGCACCGGCGCGCCGGATTCGGCGGGCCCGTGCCGAAAGCCACGCCCGCGATCCGGGTCGCGCGCCCGGACTATCCGGCTTACTTTGTTGCGTGCCGGCCCCCGCGGGCGGAATCTAATGTCCTCAACCGCTCGCACGCCGCCGTGAGCCGCCAAATTGCAGCTTCGGGCTTGACGGAACGCGAGTCGGCGCGTAGAAGGCGCCTACTTTCACGGCAGGCAGGTCGGAATTGACGCGTTAGGACACCTTGTCCAGACGGATAGTTCCGAGACGCTGCTGGGACGCAAGCGAGACCACATCCGGCGCAAGATCGCGCACCAAGGGGCGAAAGCCCAGGCGTGATCCTCTGAACGTGCAGCGCCCTCGGCCAGGTTCTGGCCGGCGGCGCTTCTTTCGTTCGCTAGGTGCCCCGGAAGCCGGCTGGACCGGCGGTCAGGCGATGAGTTCCTGCCAGTCGAGAGTTCAATGCGGTTGCGGCCGCGGAATTGGGTTAGCGCGGGACGCTTGCGTCCTTGGCGCAGCGAGACGAAGGCGAGAGACGTGCCGACGATCAACCAGCTGATCCGCAAGCCGCGGGAAGCCCAGAAGGCCCGGAACAAGGTTCCGGCACTCCAGGCCAGCCCGCAGAAGCGCGGCGTTTGCACCCGCGTCTACACCACGACCCCGAAGAAGCCGAACTCGGCGCTTCGTAAGGTCGCCAAGGTTCGTTTGACCAATGGCTACGAAGTCATCGGTTACATCCCTGGCGAAGGTCACAACCTTCAGGAGCACTCCGTGGTCATGATCCGCGGCGGCCGCGTGAAGGACCTTCCGGGCGTGCGCTACCACATCCTGCGTGGCGTGCTCGATACCCAGGGCGTCAAGAATCGTAAGCAGCGCCGTTCGAAGTACGGCGCCAAGCGGCCGAAGTGAGGATCTGAGCGATGTCCCGTCGTCACCGTGCAGAGCGCCGCGAAGTTACCCCCGATCCCAAGTTCGGGAGCGAGGTGCTGAGCCGCTTCATGAACGCCGTCATGTATGACGGCAAGAAGTCGGTCGCCGAGAAGATCGTCTACGGCGCGCTCGACCTCGTCGAGAACCGTGCCAAGTCCGAGCCGCTCGGCGTGTTCACGCAGGCGCTGGACAATGTCAGCCCGGCCATCGAGGTGCGCTCCCGCCGCGTCGGCGGCGCCACCTACCAGGTGCCGGTCGAGGTTCGCCCCGAGCGCCGTCAGGCGCTGGCGATCCGCTGGCTGATCATCGCTGCGCGTGCCCGCAACGAGAAGACCATGGTCGAGCGTCTGTCGGGCGAGCTGCTCGACGCCTCGAACAATCGCGGCACGGCCGTGAAGAAACGTGAAGACACCCACCGCATGGCGGAGGCGAACCGCGCCTTCTCTCACTACCGCTGGTGATGACGAGAGCCGGGACGAGGATCTGATATGTCGCGCACGCACGCTATCGAGGACTACCGCAACTTCGGCATCATGGCCCACATCGATGCCGGCAAGACCACGACCACGGAGCGGATCCTCTTTTATACCGGCAAGAGCCACAAGATCGGCGAAGTCCATGACGGCGCCGCCACCATGGACTGGATGACCCAGGAGCAGGAGCGCGGCATCACGATCACGTCGGCCGCGACGACCGCTTTCTGGCAGGGCAAGCGCCTGAACATCATCGACACCCCCGGCCACGTGGACTTCACCATTGAGGTGGAGCGCTCGCTGCGCGTGCTCGACGGCGCGGTGTGCGTGCTCGACGGCAACCAGGGCGTGGAGCCGCAGACCGAGACGGTGTGGCGCCAGGCGGACAAGTACAACGTGCCGCGCATCGTGTTCGTCAACAAGATGGACAAGATCGGCGCCGACTTCTTCCGCTGCGTCGAGATGATCATCGACCGCGTCGCCGGCAAGCCGGTGTGCTGCCAGCTCCCGATCGGTTCCGAGAACAACTTCAAGGGCGTGATCGACCTGATCCGCATGAAGGCTGTCGTGTGGGACAATGAGGAGCTCGGCGCGAAGTATCACGACGAGGAAATCCCGGCGGAACTCGCCGACCAGGCCGCCGAGTATCGCGGCAAGCTGGTCGAGGCGGCCGTCGAGCTCGACGATGACGCGCTGACCAACTACCTCGAGGGCGTCGAGCCCGACGAGGCGACGCTGAAGGGCCTGATCCGCAAGGCGGTGATCGGTCGCGTGTTCAACCCCGTGTTCTGCGGCTCGGCCTTCAAGAACAAGGGCGTGCAGCCGCTCCTCGACGCGGTCGTCGACTTCCTGCCGAGCCCGATCGATCGCGGCGCGATCAAGGGCATCGACTTCAACACCGAGGAAGAGACCGACCGCAAGCCGTCCGATGCGGAGCCGGCCTCCGTGCTCGCGTTCAAGATCATGGACGACCCGTTCGTCGGCACGATCACCTTCTGCCGCGTCTACTCGGGCAAGATCGAGACGGGCCAGGGCCTGCTGAACTCCACCCGCGACAAGCGCGAGCGCGTCGGCCGCATGCTGCTGATGCACGCGAACAATCGTGAGGACATCAAGGAAGCTTATGCGGGCGACATCGTCGCTCTCGCGGGCCTCAAGGAAGTGCGCACCGGCGACACGCTGTGCGACCCGGTGAAGCCGGTGATCCTCGAGAAGATGGAGTTCCCCGAGCCGGTCATCGAGATCGCGATCGAGCCGAAGTCCAAGGCCGACCAGGAGAAGCTCGGCATCGCGCTCTCCAAGCTCGCCGCCGAGGACCCGTCCTTCCGCGTGTCGACCGACCACGAGAGCGGCCAGACCATCCTCAAGGGCATGGGCGAACTGCACCTCGACATCAAGGTCGACATCCTGAAGCGCACCTACAAGGTCGACGCCAACATCGGCGCCCCTCAGGTGGCCTATCGCGAGACGATCACCCGCAAGACCGAAGTCGACTACACCCACAAGAAGCAGACCGGTGGTACCGGCCAGTTCGCGCGGGTGAAGTTCGTGGTCGAGCCGAACGAAGTCGGCAAGGGCTTCGAGTTCGAGAGCGCGATCGTCGGCGGCGCGGTGCCGAAGGAGTACATCCCCGGCGTCCAGAAGGGCCTCGAGAGCGTCATGGGCGCGGGCGTGCTCGCCGGCTTCCCGGTGGTGGACGTCAAGGTCACCCTGATCGACGGCGCCTTCCACGAGGTCGACTCGTCGGCTCTCGCCTTCGAAATCGCGTCGCGTGCGGCGTTCCGGGAGGCCCTGCAGAAGGGCGGTCCGGTGTTGCTCGAGCCGATCATGAAGGTCGAGGTGGTGACGCCGGAAGACTACACGGGTTCGGTGATCGGCGACCTCAACTCCCGCCGTGGCCAGATCCAGGGCCAGGACATGCGCGGCAATGCGAACGTCATCAATGCGATGGTGCCGCTCGCGAACATGTTCGGCTACGTCAATACGCTGCGTTCCTTCAGCCAGGGCCGCGCGACCTTCACCATGCAGTTCGACCACTACGAACAGGTGCCGTCGAACGTCGCTCAGGAGGTTCAGGCGAAGTACGCCTGAGCCTTTCACTGAGCGAAGTCATAACAACATCGAATACTGACCGACGGAGAGCCCCGTGGCCAAAGAGAAGTTCAACCGTTCGAAGCCCCACTGCAACATTGGGACGATTGGCCATGTTGACCATGGCAAGACGTCGCTGACGGCGGCGATCACGAAGGTTCTTGCGGAGACGGGCGGCGCGACGTTCACGGCGTACGACCAGATCGACAAGGCGCCGGAAGAGAAGGCGCGCGGGATCACGATCTCGACGGCGCACGTCGAGTACGAGACCTCGAACCGCCACTACGCGCATGTGGACTGCCCCGGCCACGCGGACTACGTGAAGAACATGATCACGGGCGCGGCGCAGATGGACGGCGCGATCCTGGTGGTGTCGGCGGCGGACGGCCCGATGCCGCAGACCCGCGAGCACATCCTTCTGGCGCGCCAGGTGGGCGTTCCGGCGCTGGTGGTGTTCCTGAACAAGTGCGACATGGTCGACGACGAGGAGCTTCTCGAGCTGGTGGAGCTCGAGGTTCGCGAGCTTCTGTCGAAGTACGACTTCCCGGGCGACGACATCCCGATCATCCGCGGCTCGGCGCTGGTGGCGCTCGAGAACGGGGATCCGGAGCTTGGCGCCAAGGCGGTGCTGAAGCTGATGGAGGCGGTCGACGCCTACATCCCGCAGCCGGAGCGTCCGGTGGACCAGCCGTTCCTGATGCCGATCGAGGACGTGTTCTCGATCTCGGGCCGCGGCACGGTGGTGACGGGTCGCGTGGAGCGCGGCATCGTGAAGGTGGGCGAGGAAGTCGAGATCGTCGGCATCCGCCCGACCACCAAGACCACGGTGACGGGCGTGGAGATGTTCCGCAAGCTTCTGGACCAGGGGCAGGCGGGCGACAACATCGGCGTGCTTCTGCGCGGCACCAAGCGTGAGGACGTGGAGCGCGGCCAGGTCGTGTGCAAGCCGGGTTCGGTGAAGCCGCACACCAAGTTCAAGGCCGAGGCGTACATCCTGACCAAGGA
>NZ_JANTHZ010000020.1 GCF_024752355.1 Ancylobacter mangrovi | reverse complement strand
GAGACCGAGAACTCGCCGGTCGGCTGGTCCTCGACCGTGACCACCAGGATCACCCGGTCCGGCGCCGTGCCCGGCTCGTTGGTGATCTTCACGTCCTTGAAGTAGCCGAGGTTGCGCAGCCGCCGCTCGGCGCGGTCGATCAGCACCCGGTTATAGGCATCGCCCTCGGCGAGGTCGAACTCGCGCCGGATCACCCAGTCGCGGGTGCGGGTGTTGCCGCGGATCTCGATGCGCTCGATATAGACGCGCGGGCCTTCCTCGACGGCGAAGACCAGGTTGATCTTGCGGGTCTGCACGTCGCGGTCGCCGCGCGGGCGGACCTGCGCGAAGGCATAGCCGCTCTTCGAGACCTCGATGGTCGCGTTCTCGACCGACTTCTCCACCAGTTCGGCATTGTAGACCTGGCCGGGGCTCACGCGCAGCGCGGAGCGGATGCGGGCCGGGTCGACGTCCTTGATGCCGGAAACGACGTCGACCGTGCCGACGCGGTACTGCGCGCCCTCGTCGAGCACATAGGTCAGGATGAACCCGCCCTTGGCGCGGTCGAGATCGGCGGTCACCGACACGATGCGGAAGTCGGCATAGCCGTTGCGCAGGTAGAAGCGGCGCAGCAGCTCCTGGTCGTTGTTGATGCGGTCGACGTCATAGATGTCGGTGTTCTTCAACCACGACAGCCAGTTGGACTCGGTCGTGGTGATCTCGTCCTTGAGCTTGTAGTCCGAGAACGCCTTGTTGCCGACGAAGCGGATCTCGGCCACGCCGAGCTTGTCGCCCTCGGTGATGTTGAAGACGAGGTCGACACGGCCCTGCCCGCGCTCGATCGTCTCGGGCGTCACCCGCACGTCGTAGCGGCCGGAGCGGCGATAGAGCTCGATGATGCGCTGGGTGTCGGCCTGCACCGTGGTCTTGGAGAACGGCGCGCGGGGCTTCGACTGCACCTCGCTGGCGAGCTGCTCGTCCTTGAGCTTCTTGTTGCCCTCGAAGGCGACGCGGTTGATGACCTCGTTCTCCTTGACGGAGACGACGAGCCGGCCGCCGCGATGGCTGATGGTGACGTCCGAGAACAGCCCCGTCGCGTAGAGCGACTTCAGCGCCTCGTCGATCTTCGCCGGCGTCAGCGACTG
>NZ_JANTHZ010000019.1 GCF_024752355.1 Ancylobacter mangrovi | reverse complement strand
TTATAGGCGCCCACTTCCGGGTGGGTGCGCAGCACGCCGTCGACCAGCCTGAACATGTCGCGCATGCGCGCCTCCGACACCGGGCTCTCCACCACCACGACCAGCTCCGGCTTGTTCGAGGACGCCCGCACCAGTCCCCACGAGCCGTCCTCCACCGTCACCCGCACCCCGTTCACCGTGACCAGGTCGCGGATCGGCTGGCCGTCGATCGTCTCGCCCCGCGCCTTCATCGCCTCGAAGTGCTTCACCACCGCCTCGACCACACCGTACTTGGTCTCGTCCGCGCAGTGCGGCGACATGGTCGGCGAGGACCAGGTCCGCGGCAGCGCGTCCCGCAGCTCGGAGAGCTTCCTGCCCGGGTTGCGGTCCAGCATGTCGAGGATGGCGATCGCCGAGACCAGGCCATCGTCATAGCCGCGCCCGATCGGCCGGTTGAAGAAGTAGTGGCCCGACTTCTCGAACCCGACCAGCGCCCCGCTCTCGTGCACCCGGCGCTTCATGTAGGAGTGCCCGGTCTTCCAGTAGTCGGCCTTCACGCCGTTGGCGTTGAGCACCGGGTCGGTCATGAACAGACCGGTCGACTTCACGTCCACCACGAAGGTCGCGCCGGGGTGGAGCGCGGAGAGGTCGCGCGCCAGCATCACCCCCACCTTGTCGGCGAAGATCTCCTCGCCCTGGTCGTCCACCACCCCGCAGCGGTCGCCGTCGCCGTCGAAGCCGAGCCCGACATCCGCCCCCGAGGCCAGCACCGCGTCGCGCATGGCGTGCAGCATCTCGAGGTCTTCCGGGTTGGGATTGTACTTCGGGAAGGTGTGGTCGAGCTCGGTGTCGAGCGGCACCACCTCGACCCCCAGCGCCTCCAGGATGCGCGGGGCGAAGGCGCCCGCCGTGCCGTTGCCGCAGGCCACCACCGCCTTCACCGGGTGCTTCAGCTTCGGCCGGTCGGTCAGGTCCTTGATGTAGACCTCGGGGAAGTCGGCGACATAGCGGTAGCCGCCGCCCGGGCGCGCCTGCCCGGCGCCCGAGAGCACGATCTCCTTCAGCCGGCTCATCTCGTCGGGGCCGAAGGTCAGCGGCCGGTTCACCCCCATCTTCACCCCGGTCCAGCCATTGTCGTTGTGCGAGGCGGTGACCATGGCGACGCAGGGAATGTCGAGCGCGAACTGGGCGAAATAGGCCATCGGCGACAGAGCGAGGCCGATGTCGTGCACCTTCACCCCGGCCGCCATCAGCCCCAGCGCCAGCGCCTGCTTGATCGAGGCCGAATAGCCGCGGAAATCGTGCCCGGTCACCACTTCCGGGCGCACCCCGAGCTCGTGGATCAGCGTGCCCAGCCCGAGCCCCAGCGCCTGCACCCCCATCAGGTTCAGCTCCGAGCCGAACAGCCAGCGCGCGTCATATTCGCGAAACCCCGTCGGCTTCACCAGAGGCACCGTCTCATACGCATAGGTGTTCGGAACAAGTGACGCCGAGGGCTTCGGGAACATG
>NZ_JANTHZ010000018.1 GCF_024752355.1 Ancylobacter mangrovi | reverse complement strand
GTCCCCGGACACGGTTAAGCGTTATGTGGGCCTTGGGGCTGACGTTGTGGTTTCGTCGGGTGCGGGTTCGGCGTCGGGCGTGGGCGACGGGGAGTATGAGGGCGCGGGGGCGTCGGTGGTGGCGGACAATGCCGCGGCGGTGGCCGGGGCGGACGTCGTGCTCGGCGTGCGGCGGCCTCCGGCGGAGCTGCTGACGGGGGCCAAGCCCGGGGCGCTGGTGATCGCGATCGCGGACCCTTACGGGCACGAGAGCGAGCTGGAGGCGATCGCCAGGACCGGGGCGAGCCTGTTCGCGATGGAGCTGATGCCGCGCATCACCCGGGCGCAGGTGATGGACGTGTTGTCGAGCCAGGCGAACCTCGCGGGCTACCGGGCGGTGATCGACGCCTCGTCGGAGTTCGGCCGGGCGTTCCCGATGATGATGACGGCGGCGGGCACGGTGCCGGCGGCGCGTGTGTTCGTGATGGGCGCGGGCGTGGCGGGGCTGCAGGCGGTGGCGACGGCGCGCCGGCTCGGCGCGGTGGTGTCGGCGACCGACGTGCGTCCGGCGGCGAAGGAGCAGGTGGAGAGCCTCGGCGGCAAGTTCATCGCGGTCGAGGACGAGGAGTTCAGGCAGGCCGAGACGGCCGGGGGCTACGCCAAGCAGATGTCGGCGGAGTACCAGGCCAAGCAGGCGGCGCTGGTGGCGAGCCACATCGCCAAGCAGGACGTGGTGATCACCACGGCGCTGATCCCCGGGCGTCCGGCGCCGAAGCTGGTGTCGGAGGAGATGGTGGCGTCGATGAAGCCGGGCTCGGTGATCATCGACCTGGCGGTGGAGCGCGGCGGCAATGTCGCGGGCGCGGTGCCGGGCGAGGTGGTGACGACGCCGAACGGGGTGAAGATCGTCGGCCATCTGAACGTGCCGGGTCGTCTGGCGGCGACGGCGTCGCAGCTTTACGCGAAGAACCTCTACGCCTTCGTCGAGACGCTGGTGGACAAGGAGACGAAGACGCTCGGCGTGAAGTGGGACGACGAGCTGGTGCGGGCGACGCTGCTGACGAAGGACGGGGCGGTGGTGCATCCGGGCTTCGGCGGCAAGGCGGAAGACGCGGACAAGACGGGCGCGGCGAGCGCGGCTTAAGGCCGCCCGGTCACGGCCGCGCGCGCGATAGCCGGCGCGCCGGCCGGGGGCTGCTCCCGGGGCGTCCTGCCCCGGAGGTATTGCCCCCGGGGCGGGCCGGGCGCGGCGGCAACGACGGATCAAACGGGACGGCGCGGCGGCGCGGCGAGCGCGCGGCGCCCGGCCTTGACAGCTTCAGGGGAAGGACAATGGCCAATCCGGCAGGGGATGTGATGGGCGCGGGCATGCAGCTCGCCCAGAATGCGGCAGGCGGTGTTTCGGGCGGGGCAGGCTCGGACCTGACCGCGCAGGGAGCGCTCGAAGGGGCGCGCACGGCGGCGGAAGTGGCGCGGCAGGCGGCGGAGGCGGCGCAGGCCTATGCCGACGCGGCGGCGCAGCACTATGCGGAGATGGCGGGCGCCGCGGCGCACGCGCTGAGCGGCGGGGCGATCGACCCGTTCGTGTTCCGGCTGTCGATCTTCGTGCTGGCGGTGTTCGTCGGCTACTACGTGGTGTGGTCGGTGACGCCGGCGCTGCACACGCCGCTGATGAGCGTGACCAACGCGATCTCGTCGGTGATCGTGGTTGGGGCGCTCTTGGCGGTGGGCGTCGACACGGTGACGGCGGGGACGGGCTGGGCGCGGGGCTTCGGCTTCCTCGGCCTGATCCTGGCGAGCGTGAACATCTTCGGCGGGTTCCTGGTGACCAGCCGGATGCTCGCCATGTACGCGAAGAAGAAGTGAGGGGCACGGGACGATGAACGCCAATCTGGTGGCCCTTCTGTACCTCGTCTCCGGGGTTCTGTTCATTCTGGCGCTGCGCGGGCTGTCGAGCCCGGTGACGTCGCGCCAGGGCAATCTGTTCGGCATGGTCGGCATGACCATCGCCATCCTGACGACGCTGGCGGCGAGCCCGCCGGCGGGGGTCGGGGGCTGGGTGCTGGTGCTCGGCGGCCTCGCCATCGGCGGCGGGGTCGGCGCGGTGATCGCGAAGAAGATCGCGATGACGCAGATGCCCCAGCTGGTGGCCGCGTTCCACTCCCTGGTGGGTCTCGCCGCGGTGATGGTGGCGGCGGCGGCGCTCTACGCGCCGGAGGCGTTCGGCATCGGCGAGCCGGGGATGATCCACGGCCAGGCGCTGGTGGAGATGAGCCTGGGCGTGGCGATCGGCGCCATCACCTTCACCGGCTCGGTGATCGCCTTCGCCAAGCTGAACGGCAACATGTCGGGCAAGCCGATCCTGCTGCCGGGGCGGCACGCCATCAATCTCGGCCTCGCGGCGCTGCTGGTGGTGCTGATCGTGGTGCTGGTGAGCACCGAGAGCCACACCGTGTTCTGGCTGATCGTGCTGGTGTCGCTGGTTCTGGGCGGCCTGATCATCGTGCCGATCGGCGGGGCGGACATGCCGGTGGTGGTGTCGATGCTGAACAGCTATTCCGGCTGGGCGGCGGCGGGCATCGGCTTCACGCTGGGCAATACGGCGCTGATCATCACCGGGGCGCTGGTGGGCTCAAGCGGCGCGATCCTCTCCTACATCATGTGCAAGGGGATGAACCGGTCGTTCGTCTCGGTGATCCTGGGCGGGTTCGGCGGCGATGCGGCGGCGGGCCCGGCGGGCGCGGTGGAGACGCGCCCGGTGAAGCAGGGCTCGGCCGAGGACGCGGCCTTCATCATGAAGAACGCCTCGAAGGTGATCATCGTGCCGGGCTACGGCATGGCGGTGGCGCAGGCCCAGCACGCGCTGCGGGAGATGGCGGACAAGCTGAAGGAGGAGGGCGTGGAAGTGAAGTACGCCATCCATCCGGTGGCGGGCCGCATGCCCGGGCACATGAACGTGCTGCTGGCCGAGGCGAACGTGCCCTATGACGAGGTGTTCGAACTGGAGGACATCAACTCGGAGTTCGCGCAGGCGGACGTGGCGTTCGTGATCGGGGCCAACGACGTGACCAACCCGGCGGCCAAGACCGACCCGAGCTCGGCGATCTACGGCATGCCGATCCTCGACGTGGAGAAGGCCAAGACGGTGCTGTTCATCAAGCGCGGCATGGCCGCCGGCTATGCCGGCGTCGAGAACGAGCTGTTCTTCCGCGACAACACCATGATGCTCTTCGCCGACGCAAAGAAAATGGTCGAGGATATCGTCAAGAACCT
>NZ_JANTHZ010000017.1:2500-5646 GCF_024752355.1 Ancylobacter mangrovi | reverse complement strand
GGTCTTGAGACATAGTACCATCGGCGCTGAGGAGTTTAACGGCCGAGTTCGGGATGGGATCGGGTTCAGGCTCCTCGCAATGGCCACCAGGCCGGCGAAGGACAGCGAAGCGAAGCAAGGATCGGAGGATCTTGTCTGGTCTCTGGCTTTGATCCTGATGGATGGCCATCGAGGATGAGAACGATCAAGCCAATCGAACGATTAGTACCGGTAAGCTCAATGCATTACTGCACTTACACACCCGGCCTATCAACGTGGTCGTCTTCCACGGTTCTCGAGGGAATACTCGTTTTGAGGTGGGTTTCCCGCTTAGATGCTTTCAGCGGTTATCCCGTCCGTACATAGCTACGCTGCACTGCGGCTGGCGCCACAACAGCTCCACCAGAGGTACGTTCATCCCGGTCCTCTCGTACTAGGGACAAATCCTCTCAATATTCCTACACCCACGGCAGATAGGGACCGAACTGTCTCACGACGTTCTGAACCCAGCTCACGTACCACTTTAATCGGCGAACAGCCGAACCCTTGGGACCTGCTCCAGCCCCAGGATGTGATGAGCCGACATCGAGGTGCCAAACGATGCCGTCGATATGGACTCTTGGGCATCATCAGCCTGTTATCCCCGGCGTACCTTTTATTCGTTGAGCGATGGCCCGTCCACGTGGGACCACCGGATCACTATGGCCGACTTTCGTCTCTGCTCGACTTGTCAGTCTCACAGTCAGGCGGGCTTATGCCATTGCACTCGACGAGCGATTTCCGACCGCTCTGAGCCCACCATCGCGCGCCTCCGTTACTCTTTGGGAGGCGACCGCCCCAGTCAAACTGCCCACCATGCAATGTCCCGGATCCGGATGACGGACCGCGGTTAGACATCCATATCTATAAGGGTGGTATTTCAAGGGTGACTCCACGAGAGCTGGCGCCCTCGCTTCAAAGTCTACCACCTATCCTACACATACCGACACGAATGCCAGTGCAAAGTTGCAGTAAAGGTGCACGGGGTCTTTCCGTCTGACCGCAGGAACCCCGCATCTTCACGGGGAATTCAATTTCACTGAGTCTATGCTGGAGACAGCGGGGAAGTCATTACGCCATTCGTGCAGGTCGGAACTTACCCGACAAGGAATTTCGCTACCTTAGGACCGTTATAGTTACGGCCGCCGTTTACCGGGGCTTCGATTCAAAGCTTGCACCTCTCCTCTTAACCTTCCGGCACCGGGCAGGCGTCAGACCCTATACGTCATCTTGCGATTTCGCAGAGCCCTGTGTTTTTGCTAAACAGTTGCCACCCCCTGGTCTGTGCCCCTCCCACCTGGTTGCCCAAGTGGAAGGCCTCCTTATCCCGAAGTTACGGAGGTAAATTGCCGAGTTCCTTCAGCATAGTTCTCTCAAGCGCCTTGGTATACTCTACCAGTCCACCTGTGTCGGTTTCGGGTACGGTCTATACGTGGGAGCTATTTCCTGGAACCCCTTCGAAGCCAGAACAGAACCAATTCGTCTGACAACACACGGGATTCGTCACTACCCACAGGCTCAGGAATATTCACCTGATTCCCATCGACTACGCCTTTCGGCCTCGCCTTAGGGGCCGGCTAACCCTGCGCAGATTAGCTTTACGCAGGAACCCTTGGACTTTCGGCGACAGTGTCTCTCACACTGTTTGTCGTTACTCATGTCAGCATTCGCACTTCCGATACCTCCAGAGGTCCTCACGGATCCTCCTTCGCAGGCTTACGGAACGCTCCGCTACCGCTCATCCGAAGATGAACCCTAAGCTTCGGCGCGTGGCTTGAGCCCCGTTACATTTTCGGCGCAAGAATCCTAGACCAGTGAGCTGTTACGCTTTCTTTAAAGGATGGCTGCTTCTAAGCCAACCTCCTGGTTGTTTTCGGACTCTCACATCCTTTCACACTTAGCCACGACTTGGGGGCCTTAGCTGTAGGTCAGGGTTGTTTCCCTCTCGACGACGGACGTTAGCACCCGCCGTCTGTCTCCCGCGCAGTACTTCCAGGTATTCGGAGTTTGGTTAGGTTTGGTAAGATGGTAAATCCCCCTAGCCCATCCAGTGCTCTACCCCCTGGAGTATTCACGCGAGGCACTACCTAAATAGTTTTCGCGGAGAACCAGCTATTTCCGAGTTTGGTTGGCCTTTCACCCCTAGCCACAAGTCATCCGAGACCTTTTCAACGGGCACCGGTTCGGTCCTCCAGTGCGTGTTACCGCACCTTCAACCTGCTCATGGCTAGATCACTCGGCTTCGGGTCTAATCCGACGAACTGAACGCCCTGTTCAGACTCGCTTTCGCTGCGCCTACACCTATCGGTTTAAGCTTGCTCGCCAGACTAAGTCGCTGACCCATTATACAAAAGGTACGCAGTCACCCAGGACGAACCTTGGGCTCCTACTGTTTGTAGGCATCCGGTTTCAGGAACTGTTTCACTCCCCTTGTCGGGGTGCTTTTCACCTTTCCCTCACGGTACTTGTTCGCTATCGGTCGCTGAGGAGTACTTAGGCTTGGAGGGTGGTCCCCCCATGTTCAGACAGGATTTCACGTGTCCCGCCTTACTCAAGGATGAATGATTGCATTACGTGTACGGGGCTATCACCCACTAAGGCCCGGCTTTCCTGACCGGTTCCACTTGTCGCTCATTCACCACTGGCCTGGTCCGCGTTCGCTCGCCACTACTAACGGAGTCTCTGTTGATGTCCTTTCCTCCGGGTACTTAGATGTTTCAGTTCCCCGGGTTCGCTTCAAACCCCTATGTATTCAGGATTTGATACCTTCATCTGACAACTGGAATTCCTAAACCTCGCGGCTCAGGGTCGCCCCCAAGGCGAGGCCTCGGAGTTCCAGTCGTCGAAGGTGGGTTTCCCCATTCGGAAATTCTCGGATCAAAGCTTGTTCGCAGCTCCCCGAGACTTATCGCAGCGTACCACGTCCTTCATCGCCTCTCAGCGCCAAGGCATCCACCGAATGCCCTTAAGACACTTGATCGTTCTCATCTTCGATGCCCACCCCAACGGAACGAACGACCCCTCTGTGCGGAAGGATCGGGGGCGTGACGGTTTTGAGAGACCCGTCACACGGCATCAAAGCTATTCTAAAGACCAGCTTGCTTCGCATTTCACTCGACGACGGTGCG
>NZ_JANTHZ010000016.1 GCF_024752355.1 Ancylobacter mangrovi | reverse complement strand
GGGCGTCCTCGAACAAGCCGGAGCTGGTCGTGGTGGTGGAGAGCCCGGTGTCGGAGGCGCGCATGCGCGACATGTTCAGGCTGGTCGACGGCGTGCTGCGCACCCACCCGGAAGTGGGCGCCTATAATCAGAGCCTGTGAGGAAAGAGGCGCCGTTCAGGCGGCGCCCTTCGCCAGGCGGGCCGGGCGCCCGCGACGCCAAAAAAGAAGAGGCCGGCTTGCGCCGGCCTCATTCAAATCGTCGATCATCTTGGTAGTTTTGGTTGCGGGGGCAGGATTTGAACCTGCGGCCTTCAGGTTATGAGCCTGACGAGCTACCGGGCTGCTCCACCCCGCGTCAGAGCCGACTTTTTCGCGTTCCCGGAGGGCCGCGCCGCGTCGACGAGGCGTATCTAGCAATCCCGATGGCCAATTGAAAGGGCTGCGCGCTAACTTTTTGTCATCAGTTCGTCGCGGCCATCGGTGGTAGTGTCGCAAGCGCCTGAAGACACGGAGAAATTCGATGGCGGAGCTCAGGGACGACGTGATGGTGGAAGATGCCGCCCCACTCGCCTCCGACACCGACACGCCGCTCGGCCCGCTCGGCCATGCCCTGCTCCACGCGGCGCAGGAAGCGCGGACGGCGCTCGACACCAGGGATCCGGTCAAGTCGGTCCACGACCTGCGCAAGGCGTTCAAGCGCCTGCGCGCGCTGCTGCGCCTCGTGCGCGGCCGCAAGAAGGCGCATGACGCGCGCACACTCGAGCGCGCCCTCGCCGACGCGGCGCGGCGGCTGTCCGGAGCGCGCGACCACGCCGCGCGGCAGGAGGCTCTCGACGACCTCGTCGCCAAGGCGGAGCTCGCGCCCGCGCACGCGCAGGCGGCCATGCTCGCCCTCTCAGCGCCCGAGGAGAGCGGCCACGCCACGCTCGGCGTCGGGCCGCACGAGGCCGACCTCAACGCGCTGGTTTATCGCTGCCTCATCGACACGCCGCGCTTCGCCGGTGCCATGTCGACCGGCCAGCTCGTCGACGCACTCGCCGACGACTACGCCCGCGCCCGCCGCCGCGGCCGGAAGGTCGATCCGGCGGACGCGGAGGGGCTGCACGACCTGCGCAAGGCGGTGATCGCGCAGCGCTACCAGATGGGGCTGGTGACCCCGCTCTGGCCGCGGCTCGGCAAGGTGTGGGAGGACGAGCTCCAGCGGCTGCGGGACAAGCTCGGCAAGCATCACGACCTCGCCGCGCTGGCCGCGCGCCTCGCGGCCTATGAGCCGGTCGCGCAGGACGAGGCGTGGCACGCCGCCGTCAGCGCCGCCGCCGAGGCCCGCCAGCACCGGCTCGCCCACTCCGCCCTCCACCTCCACCGGCGGCTGTTCGCCGAGCGCCCGAGGACGTTCCGCCGGCGTATCGCCGCCTATTTTGATCCTGTATCGAAGAAGGAATAAGAAAAGGCGCCCGAGCGCAGGAAGGTTCGATGTTCGTCCGCCAGATGCACTACCTCGTCGCCCTTGCCCGCGAGAAGCATTTCGGCCGGGCCGCCGAGGCCTGCCACGTCTCCCAGCCGACGCTTTCCGCCGGCATCCGCAAGCTGGAGCAGGAACTCGGCCTGCCGATCGTCGTGCGCGGCCATCGCTTCCTCGGCTTCACGACCGAGGGCGAGCGGGTGCTGGGCTGGGCTCGGCAGATCGCGGCCGACTATGAGAGCCTGCGCCAGGAGCGCGCCGAGCCCGGCGGCCAGCTCTCCGGCACGCTGCGGGTCGGCGCCATCCCCTCCACCACGGCAGCCGCCCCGGCCCTGCTCGCCCGGTTCCGCGACCGGCATCCGCAAGTGAAGGTGCAGATGCTCACCCTCAGCTCGGTCGCGATCCAGCGCGGGCTCGACGAGCTCGACCTCGACGCGGGCATCACCTATCTCGAGAACGAGCCGCTCAACCGCGTGCGCCGGCTCGACCTCTATGTCGAGCGCTACGTCTTCGTCACCCGCCGCGACGAGGCGCTGGCGCGCCGACGCACCATCGGCTGGACCGAGGCCGCCGCCCAGCCGCTGTGCCTGCTCACCTCCGACATGCAGAACCGGCGCATCATCGACCAGGTGATGAGCGATGCCGGGCTGGCCGCGCAGCCGGCGATCGAGACCAGCTCGTTCATGGGGGTGTGGAGCTTCGTGCGCAACGGCCCCTGGACCAGCATCGTGCCGGAAGCGAGCTTCCGCGGGCTCGGCGACGCGACGGACCTCGTCGGCATCCCGCTGGTCGACCCGGTCCACACCCAGCCCATCGGCCTCGTGCTCTCGGACCGCGAGCCGCTGAGCCCGGTCGCCGGCGCGCTGATGAAGATGGCGCGCGACCTCTCGCGCAGTCCCGCCGGCGCGGCGCTGCCGGGTTCCGTAATGTCGATTGAGAATATTTTTAAGTAATGGCTGGTTGATCGCCGCCATCTATCAATTCTTCATCCCTTTCGATTTGAACAGAACGCTCCTGCGCCCCAGACTCTGTTCATCGGCGGCGAAGCGGTGGAGATCAGGCCGCGCGCCGCGCCGATGCGGAAACGCCCGTCGCCTCGCCCGCCGGAACCGTCGGCGATGCACGGACCACATCACGATCCGGATCCGGGGCGCCCGCCCCGGCCAATCGGTCTGTCGCTCCCGCGGCGGAAGCGCTTCCGTGTGCCCCTAGCGAGGAGATGCCAACATGGCAAAGGTACTTTGCGTCCTCTATGACGATCCGATCGACGGTTACCCGAAGAGCTATGCGCGCGACGACCTGCCGAAGCTCGAGCACTATCCCGGCGGCCAGACGCTGCCGACGCCGAAGGGAATCGACTTCACCCCCGGCGAACTGCTGGGTTCGGTCTCCGGCGAGCTGGGCCTGCGCAAATATCTGGAGGCGAACGGCCACACGCTGGTCGTGACCTCCGACAAGGACGGCCCGAACTCGGTGTTCGAGAAGGAGCTCGTCGACGCCGACATCGTCATCTCGCAGCCTTTCTGGCCGGCCTATCTCACCGCCGAGCGCTTCGCCAAGGCGAAGAACCTGAAGATGGCGGTCACGGCCGGCATCGGTTCCGATCACGTCGATCTTCAGTCGGCTATTGATCGCAACGTGACGGTCACCGAGGTCACCTACTGCAACTCGATCAGCGTCGCCGAGCACGTGGTGATGATGATCCTGTCGCTGGTGCGCAACTATCTGCCCTCGCACGAATGGGCGAAGAGCGGCGGCTGGAACATCGCCGACTGCGTGCAGCACGCCTACGACCTCGAGAAGATGGAGGTCGGCACCGTCGCCGCCGGCCGCATCGGCCTCGCCGTGCTGCGCCGCCTGGCGCCGTTCGACGTCAACCTCCACTACACCGACCGTCACCGCCTGCCGGAATCGGTGGAGAAGGAGCTGAACCTCACCTGGCACGCCACGCGTGAGGAGATGTACCCGGTCTGCGACGTGGTCACGCTCAACTGCCCGCTGCACCCGGAAACCGAGCACATGATCAATGACGAGACGCTGAAGCTGTTCAAGCGCGGCGCCTATCTCGTCAACACCGCGCGCGGCAAGCTGTGCGATCGCGACGCCGTGGCCCGCGCGCTCGAATCCGGCCAGCTTGCCGGCTATGCGGGCGACGTCTGGTTCCCGCAGCCGGCGCCGAAGGATCACCCGTGGCGCACCATGCCCCATAACGGCATGACGCCGCACATCTCCGGCACCACGCTGACCGCGCAGGCGCGCTATGCCGCCGGCACGCGCGAGATCCTCGAATGCTTCTTCGAGGGCCGGCCGATCCGCGACGAGTATCTCATCGTCCAGGGCGGGGCGCTCGCCGGCACCGGCGCGCACTCCTACTCCAAGGGCAATGCGACCGGCGGTTCGGAAGAAGCCGAACGTTTCAAGAAGGCGGGCTGACCGCCGACCGGCATTCGGCGAAGAACCCGCCGGATGCCGCCTCTCCCAAGGCTGACTGGCGCCCCGAGCGAACGGCGGGGCGCCTTTTTCTTTGCCGTGCGCCGCGGCGCCGGGGGGGCGCGATCAAATTAGCGCGCGGACGTTCTCCGACGGCCGGCGCTGCTCTAGCCTCCCCACATCGGAAATGATCGGGAGAGGCGGCATGGACTATGTGAAGCTCGGCAATACGGGGCTCGAAGTTTCGCGGCTCTGCCTCGGCTGCATGACCTTTGGCGAGCCGGACCGCGGCAACCATGTCTGGACCCTGCCAGAAGACCAGAGCCGGCCGCTGATCCGCCAGGCGATCGAACTCGGCATCAACTTCCTCGACACCGCGAATGTCTATTCCGACGGCTCCTCGGAGGAGATCGTCGGGCGCGCCATCCGTGATTTCTCCCGGCGCGAGGAGATCGTGCTGGCGACCAAGGTGCACGGGCGCATGCGCCCCGGCCCCAATGGCGGCGGCCTGTCGCGCAAGGCGATCTTCGCCGAGATCGATGCCAGCCTCATCCGGCTCGGCACCGACTATGTCGACCTCTACCAGATCCATCGTTGGGACCCCTCCACGCCGATCGAGGAGACGCTGGAGGCGCTGCACGACGTGGTGAAGGCCGGCAAGGCGCGCTATATCGGCGCCTCCTCCATGCCCGCCTGGCACATGATGAAGGCGCTGTTCACCGCCCGGCTCAATGGCTGGACCCGCTTCGTCAGCATGCAGAACCACCTCAACCTGCTCTACCGCGAGGAGGAGCGCGAGATGCTGCCGCTGTGCCTCGACCAGGGCATCGGCGTCATCCCGTGGAGCCCGCTGGCGCGCGGACGGCTCGCCCGCGCCTGGGACGAGAGCACGCACCGCGCCGAGACCGATGCCTTCGGCAAGACGCTCTATGTCGAGGCCGATCGCGCCGTCGTCGACGCGGTGGGCGCAATCGCCGCCAAGCGCGGCGTGCCCCGGGCGCAGGTGGCGCTCGCCTGGCTGTGCGCCAAGCCTGGCGTCACCGCCCCGATCATCGGCGCCTCAAAGCCGGGGCATCTGACCGATGCCGTCGCGGCGCTGGAGCTGCGGTTGACGGCGGAGGAGATCGCATGGCTTGAAGAACCATACGTGCCGCACCGCGTGGCGGGGTTTAGCTGAGGGGACCGGGAGTCGGCGGTGGGGAACGAAACGGCGTAGCCTCGGGGCACGATCGATTGCCGGCTGTGTTACTGCATGTGTGCAGGCGCGATCCGCTATGGGTGTTGAGTGCCACCCGCCGGTGCCACACCTCGAAAGCGTTTCGGCCAGTCTCGGCCGCTCCAGGGGCGATGGCGCAAGGATTCATATCAGCGAGTTTTTGAACGCAGTCCGCGCAAAGCGTATTGAGACCCCAGAATGTGTAGTCTCGTTCCAGCCCAACCGGGGTGGGCCGATGCAGGAAATCCGGGACAATGGAACGCCAGCGGTTTGCTTGCTCTCCCGTCCTCTCTAAGGCGGAGGCCTCGTCGTTAGCCGGCTGTTCTCTGCATGCGAGGGTTGTCGATCGGCTCGCAGCCGCCTGGCTCTGATCGTCGGAAAAACTCGACGGGGACCGGGCTGTCGCCGGCGGACAGCCGTGGCATGTGCACGCTCCAACGGAATACCCATTAGGCGCCAGCTCGTCAGCAGACGGAGCCCGATTGCCACACGTCGGGTTACGTTACCGATGCAAGTCGCCGGTTTTCACTCAGCTTGGCGACGGTCTTGCGCCGCTCGAACAAGGAAGGAGGCCCCCAATCCGCAGGCTCGATGACGCTCGACAGCCGCGCATCACCTATCGCATCGCGCGCGGGAAATCGGGCATAGATGTAGGTTTATCGATGGGCTGAGGGAGCGGAAACCTCGGGTCGTCAAACCTATCATAAGGGATCGCTCGCGGGCGCGCGTTCCCCGGAGCGGCTATTTGGCGGTTGTTGTCGGGACTCGTTGGTCGACGGCCGTTCGGCGAACCAGCGGCCCGCAGATCCCAGTCGAGCGCGCTCCGAAGGGGCAATGTCGGTTGCCATTCCGCGCATCGAAGGGCCGCGCCGGCAATGTTGTTCTGGGACCAGCGGCGGTGCGCAGCGCTCGGGTAGAGCCGTCGCCCTTCCTCCCCGTGCCCCAGACGCACAAAACCCCGCTTGTGGTTTGAGCCACGAGCGGGGTTTTGGTGTTTGGTATCGTATGAGAAGCGCGCTGTTCTTTGCAGGCCTGGCGGCGACCTACTCTCCCAGGGTCTTGAGACATAGTACCATCGGCGCTGAGGAGTTTAACGGCCGAGTTCGGGATGGGATCGGGTTCAGGCTCCTCGCAATGGCCACCAGGCCGGCGAAGGACAGCGAAGCGAAGCAAGGATCGGAG
>NZ_JANTHZ010000015.1 GCF_024752355.1 Ancylobacter mangrovi | reverse complement strand
GGGCGTCCTCGAACAAGCCGGAGCTGGTCGTGGTGGTGGAGAGCCCGGTGTCGGAGGCGCGCATGCGCGACATGTTCAGGCTGGTCGACGGCGTGCTGCGCACCCACCCGGAAGTGGGCGCCTATAACCAGAGCCTGTGAGGAAAGGGGCGCCGTTCAGGCGGCGCCCTTCGCCAGGCGGTCGAAGGCTTGCAGGCGGGCGACCAGCGCCTCGAAATCCTTCAGCGGTACCATGTTCGGCCCGTCCGAGGGCGCATGGTCGGGGTCGGGATGGGTCTCGATAAAGACGCCCGCGACGCCGACCGCGACCGCGGCGCGCGCCAGCACCGGCACGAACTCGCGCTGCCCGCCCGAGGAGGTGCCCTGTCCGCCCGGCTGCTGCACCGAATGGGTGGCGTCGAAGATCACCGGCGCACCGGTCGTCTCGGCCATGATCGGCAGGGAACGCATGTCGGTGACGAGCGTGTTGTAGCCGAACGAGGCGCCGCGCTCGGTTACCAGAACGTTCGGATTGTCGCTGTCGGTGAGCTTGGCGACGACGTTCTTCATGTCCCACGGCGCGAGGAACTGGCCCTTCTTGACGTTGACCACACGCCCCGTCGCGGCGGCGGCGATCAGCAGGTCGGTCTGGCGGCACAGGAAGGCGGGGATCTGGAGGATGTCGACCGCTTCGGCGACCGGCGCGCACTGGTCGTTCTCGTGCACGTCGGTCAGCACCGGCATGCCGTAGCGCTCGCGGATCTCGGCGAAGACGGGGAGGGCGGCGTCGAGCCCCATGCCGCGCGCGCCCTTGATCGAGGTGCGGTTTGCCTTGTCGAACGAGGTCTTGAACACCACGCCGATGCCGAGCCGGCTCGTGATCTCGCGGATCGCGGCGGCGCATTCGAGCGCGTGCTCGCGGCTCTCCATCTGGCAGGGACCGGCGATCAGGGCCAGCGGCAGCGCATTGCCGAAACGGACGTCACCGACGGTGACGATGGGATTGGCGGACGGGCCGCTCATTGTCGGATACCTCGATGAAGGCGGGCGGGGTCAGATGACGCCGGCGCGCAGCAGGTCGTGAATGTGGAGGATGCCGACGGGCTCGCCGGCGCTGACCACGAACAGCACCGTGATCTGGAGCCGGCTCATCTGGCCGAGCGCGGAGCTGGCGAGGTCGGCCGGCGCGATGACGAGCGGCGAGTTGGTCATCACCTGCTCCACCGGGCGTGGCAGCAGGTCCGAGCTCATATGGCGGCGCAGGTCGCCGTCGGTGATGATGCCGACAAGCTGGCCGCGGGCGTCGGTGACGCCGCAACAGCCGAAGCGCTTGCCGGTGATCTCGATCAGCGCCTCGCTCATCGGCGTGCCGATCGCCACCAGCGGCAGGCTGTCGGCCTCGTGCATCAGGTCGGCGACCTTGAGCAGGCGCGCGCCGAGCTTGCCGCCGGGGTGGAAGACGCGGAAGTCCGAGGCCGAGAAGCCGCGCCGCTCCAGCAGCGCCAGCGCCAGCGCGTCGCCGAGCGCGAGCTGCATCAGCGTGGAGGTGGTGGGGGCGAGGCCGTTGGGGCACGCTTCCTCGACCTTCGGCAGCTCCAGCACCACGTCCGCGGCGCGGCCGAGCGTGCTCTCGACATTGCAGGTCATGGCGAGCAGGGGGACCGCGAAGCGGCCGGCATAGTGCACCACGTCGCCGAGCTCGGCGGTTTCGCCGGACCAGGAGATGGCGAGCAGAACGTCGTCCGGCGTGACCATGCCGAGGTCGCCATGGCTCGCCTCGGCGGCGTGGAGGAACAGCGCCGGCGTGCCGGTGGAGGCGAGGGTGGCCGCGAGCTTGCGGCCGATATGCCCGCTCTTGCCCATGCCGGTGACGATGACCCGCCCGCGCGCCGCCTCGATCAGCCGGGTGGCCCGCTCGATCGCCGCGCCGAGCGGCCCGTCGACCGCCGCACTGAGTGCCGCCAGGCCCTGCGCCTCGACGGCGAGGGTGTGCCGGACGCTGACGCGGATGGGATGCTCCTCGCGGGCCGGTTCGGTGGCGGGAAATTTCTCCGACTGAGCCATGCCCACAGCGATACTCCCTTGCTCGCCCGACGCGCAATCATTCCACCCTGAAGCAGATGAAAACGGCCGCAGAGGGGCGTCAATAAGCGTCCTCGGCCCGCGACGCAATCAGGCGGGCAGCGGAAGCGGTGGACGCCGGAGCGGGCAGGAGGTCGCCCGTCCGGCGGCTCAGCTCCGGTTGTAGACGTCCTCGATGCGGACGATGTCGTCCTCGCCGAGATAGGAGCCGGTCTGCACCTCGATCAGCTCCAGCGGGATCTTGCCGGGATTGGCGAGGCGGTGCACGCCGCCGAGCGGCAGATAGGTGGATTCGTTCTCGCGCACCTCGAACACCTTGCCGTCGAGCGTGACCTCGGCGGTGCCCTTCACCACCACCCAGTGCTCGGCACGGTGATAGTGCTTCTGCAGCGAGAGCCGGCCGCCGGGCTCGACCACGATCTTCTTCACGTGGAAGCGCTCGCCGCGGCAGATGGTCTGATAGGTGCCCCAGGGACGGTGCGCCTTCAGGTGCTCGCTGGCGGCGTTGTGCCCGTCGCTCTTCAGCTTGGCGACCAGCGCCTTCACGTCCTGCGAGCGATGAGCCGGCATCACCAGCACGGCGTCCTCGGTGGCCACCACCGACACGTCGTCGAGGCCGACCGCCGCGACCAGCGGGCCGTCCGAGTGGACGAAGGTGTTGTGGGAATCGAGCAGCGTCACGGGACCGTGCGTCACGTTGCCCGAGGCGTCGCTCTCCGAGACGCCGCGCAGCGCGTCCCAGCTGCCGATGTCGGACCAGCGGAAGCGGCCCTCGACCACCGCGGCGCGCGAGGTGCGCTCCATCACGGCATAGTCGATGGACTTGGCCGGCGAGGAGGCGAAGGCCCTGGCGTCGAGCCGGATAAAACCGAGGTCCTCTACCGCCAGCTCGACCGCCTCGCGCACCGAGGCGACGATCTCCGGCTCGAAGCGCTCGGCCTCCTCGATCAGCAGGCCGGCCGGGAACAGGAAGTTGCCCGAGTTCCACAGATAGCCGTCGGCGAGGTAGCCGGTCGCGGTCTTCTGGTCCGGCTTCTCGACGAAGGCGTCGACGACGCGCGCATCCGCCTGCCCGGTCTCGCTGCCGGGCCGGATGTAGCCATAGGCGGTGCTCGGCTCGGTCGGAGTGATGCCAAAGGTGACGATGCGCCCGTCGCTGGCCGCGATCGCGGCGGTGCGGCAGGCGTCGACGAAGAGCTGCTCGTCGAGGACGATGTGGTCGGCGGCGAGGGCGAGCACCAGGCAGCTCTCGCCGGCAAGGCGCTGGGCGATCATCGCGGCGGCGAGCAGGGCCGGCCCGGAATCGCGCCGCGTCGGCTCGAGCGCCACGGTGACGTCCATGCCGAGGTCGCTCGCCTGGCGGCGGGCGAAGAATCGGAAGTCTTCATGCGTCAGCACGATCGGCGGCGCGAACAGGGTGCGGTCCGACACCCGCCGCAGCGTGTCCTGGTAGAGCGTGTGGTCGCCGATCAGCGCCTGGAACTGCTTGGGCAGGCTGTCGCGCGATACCGGCCACAGCCGCGTTCCGCTGCCGCCAGCGAGAATGACGGGAACGACGGGCGCGGGGCTCAACATGGACGTGATCTCCTTGGAAGGGGTGCAGAATGCCCGAAACGGACGAATTGTCCATGCCGCTGCGCAACGCCGCGGCCGCCCGGCTCGCCGTCGGCCGGCCGCGCGCGCGACGCTCCGGAACCGACGCATCCGCCCCGCGTTCTTGTCGTGGCGGCGCGAGTGACGTTGGTGTGGAGCGAAGGTAACCGATTATGAGGTCCGGGGCGGTGGACGAAGCGGGCGGAGAGGGCGCCTCCGGTGGCGCATTCCTGATCGCGGCGCAGGGGGGCCACCGTTCCACGGCCACGCCCGGCGAGCGCAACGAGCGGCTGTGGCTGCGCGTGACCCAGGTGTCGATCATCGCCGTCGCGGTCGTCATGCTCGCCGCCGCCCTGGTAGTGGCGCGGCCGGTGCTGATCCCGATCGTGGCCGCGGTCATGATCGGCAGCGTGATCGGACCGGCGATCGAGGCCATGGCGCGGCGCGGCCTGCCGACCTGGCTCGGCACGCTAATCATCGTGGCGGCGCTGGTCGCGGGCGTGTACGGCGCGGTGATGGCGCTGACAGGGCCGGTGGCGGACTGGACCGCGCGCGGGCCGGAGATCGGCGGGATCCTGCAGGAACGCCTCGCCGCGTTCCGCCCGCTCATCTACCGGCTGTCCTCATTCGCCGAGTCGATCGAATCCATGGGCCGGATGGCCTCGCCGCCGATGAAGGTCGAGATCGCCGATTCCCAGCTCGTGGAGAGCATGGTCGGCCTCATCACGCCGGCGATCGGGGAGTTCATCCTGTTCGTCGGGTCGCTGATCTTCTTCCTGGCGGGCCGGAACCAGATCAAGCGGCGGGTGGTGCAGGCGATGACGCCGCGCTCGACGCGTCTGACGGCGCTGCGCGTCTTCCGCGAGATCGAGGAGCGGCTCGGCGCGTATCTGGTGACGGCGACGCTGATCAATATCGGGCTCGGCGTGGCGACGGCGCTCATGACCTTCGCGCTCGGCCTGCCCAACGCGCCGATGTGGGGCGCGCTCGCCTGCGTGCTCAACTACGTGCCCTATCTCGGGCCGGCGGCGATGACGGCGATTCTCGCCATGGCGGGCATCGTGACCTTCCCGGACCTGGTGGAGGGGCTGCTGCCGGCGGCCGCCTTCCTCGCCCTGACGGGCATAGAGGGGCAGTTCCTGACGCCGATGATCGTGGGCCGCCGCGTGTCGCTCAACCCGTTCGCCGTGTTCCTTTCAATGGCGCTGTGGACATGGCTGTGGGGGCCGGTCGGCACCTTCCTCTCGGTGCCGCTGCTGATCACGGCGATGGCGTTGATGGACGCCATACTGGCGAAGCGTCGTCCACACCTTCCTGGGTGAAGCGACGAGGATGCTCACGCACCCGCTTGACACCCGTAAGTGCCTGCCTTAACACCCGCCGCACTCGACGCGAGGTCGCCACCGACCCGTCGTTGGGGGTGTAGCTCAGTTGGTTAGAGCGCCGGCCTGTCACGCCGGAGGTCGCGGGTTCGAGCCCCGTCACTCCCGCCAGTCGTTTCAACGGCTTGGCGCCCGTGCCGAACAATCCGTGATACTTTCCGGACCGGCGCCGTGACACTTTCCTTGCCATTTTGTTCCTTGATGCGTGCCCGGCCGCGCTCGCGAGCTTCGTCTACCTGGCGCACTGTCGCGACGTGGACCGGGTTGTAGGTCTTCAGGAGCCGGTTCGAAGCGGACAGGGTGTTCGCCATTTTTGTCGAGACGCTGCCAGGCGTGGCGCCGCCGGCGAAAGCTTCGACCGTTCCGGATCGACGCATATCCGCAAGCATCCGCGTTTCGGTCGGACCGAACACCGCAATTCGGACAGTCGCAAAGTCCTTGCCCAGCTTATCCTTGCTGTAGGGCACCGGTGAATAGGGGCGCCCGCCCCTGCCCGAGGCGGAGATGGAACGAGTACGGAAAATCGGCGCGTTCTCGAGGAGATCAAATCCGAGCTGCGCGACATACGCGTCGAGGATCGCTTCCGACCATCGGGAGAGGGTTCCGGCGGCTGCTTGGCCCGTCTTCGCCCGCTCCACCGCGAAATAGGTTCCGGTGGCGTCTGTGCGGCGCTGAGCCGTTGTGAGCGTGCGTGCATCCACCGGCGACAACTGGGTGTCCCAGATCACCGCCATACATGCCGCGAGGCCGCGGTAGCCCATGCGCCAGGCCCGTTGGACCATCAGCTTGACCTCCCGGTCTTGCCAGACGGCCGATCGAGGAGACGGTGCGCTGTTCGCGGTGGCAAGAGACGGGTCGCGGTCCGGCGCGCAATAGCCCATGACCGCCATCTTCTTCCATAGAGCCCGCCAAACCTTGATGGTCCGGAACGCCTCCGACGGCGAAACCCTGGCGGCGATCTTCTCCCGGAAGGCCTGCATTTCTTCCGGCTGGATCGTTTTCGGGTCGACATCACCCCAGACCGGAGCAAGCCATTTCCACGCTCTTGGCCAATCGTCGCGGCTGCTCTGCTCGCTCGACCACGATCTGCCCTTGCTCACCCGATCCCTGGTCCGCATGGACATGGCGCGGAGATAGCCGTCGCCGACGCTGCCGGGAGGATAGGACGGCCTAGCCACGACGCCCGGCGGACCGGCGCGCCGCGCGACATCCCATTCGGCATTGAGGTCAAGAGCGCGAGCTTGATGTTCAACTGTGAGCCGAGGGCCGAACGTCACCAGCCGAAAGCCATGGGCCTTCATGGCCCGCGTCGGCCGCCAGCGCCATTTTCCCTGCACGAAGACCAGATAGCGGATCTTGTCGGTGCCCAAAGGAAGCTCACAGATTGGCGATGCGGCCAAGCGCTACCTCCCTAGAGTCGCGCGCCTGCTCCGGCCTGGTCAAGCCTGACCGGCGATCCATCCAGGCGTCGATCGCCTTCAGGTCGAACATGCCGGTCGTGGGGTCGGCGCGAGGGAACCCGCGATCCTGCAACGAGAGCAGCTTCGCCTCGAATTCCGCGAGCGTGAGGTGAAGGCGGCGTGCCGCCTTTTCGGCCGGCACGTCGCGAGGATCCACGGGGAATCGGACGGAGGGAGCGCGCCGCATTTGTCACCTCAACCAACGTTCCGGCGGAAATCGATCACCATCCGGGTGAGCTGGCGCACGACATCATGCTCGGGCACCTTGGCGTCGCGCATGGCGACGGAGACCGCATAGAGCTGCGCCGCGATGAAGAGAGGATCGATGCCTCGCTCCTCCCACCACCATTCCTCGCCGTCGCGGTGCTGGGCTCCCGAGCTCATCGTGTGAAGCCAGACACACAGCGGCACTGCCCATTTGTCGTCAGGCTTCGTTCCGATCCCGGTAATGCCCTTGCCGTGCAGCGCGCTGGCGTAGCGGATATGGGCGGCCTCGCCGGCGGGCGCCGTGCCGCTTACGAGGCACGGGAGCTGGCGCAGGATCCGCAGATGGGTCTCATCCTTCAGGCGGGCCCTCGGCGCCGGGAGCGGGCGCTGACGCTTGCGACGTGCGCTCTTGAGGTTGGGCCTGACGCCCGTCTCGATCCGGAACGCCATGCTCACCGTCCAAAGCGCGTGATCTGATAGGCGTCGCTGCGGCGCGAACTGCCCGAACGAGGCATGCGCGCCGGTCGATAAGCATCTGACGCCGTCGGGAACGGCGTGCCATCGGGTCCTCGATTGGCGATCGACAGAAGGACATCGCCGACGCAGGGGCATCCGGGCTTCGGCCAGTCGGCGAGGTTGCGACCTCGAAGGTGCCGATCAATCTCTTCCTGCGACGGGGGCAGCGGCGGCGGTTGGTCGAAGTGGCGGGCCCGGAAGCCATCGTAATGGAAATCGCTGCTCTTGAGGCCGCCGGCAAGCCAGACGCGATACAGGTAGGCAAGAACCCCGTATCGGTTCGCCTGCGTCGGCAGCCATCCTCGAGCCTTTAGCAGGTACTCGACATAGCGGTGATCGAGCCAGAATGGCGGGCGCCACCGGGTGGCGCGATCGACCCTCACGGAACCGGCCGGCACGATGGTGCGGCCGGCGATCTTCGTGAGCTGGAGACGGCGCGGTTCAGCCATCGTCCCGGTCCCGCTGCTGGTGCCGTGCGAGCCGGCGAAAACAGAGGATGACGACCAAGCAGAAGGCGATGGCTGATCCGGCGCCGGCGAGATGGCCGAAGGTCATGATTTGACTTGCCTTTCTGGGGCTTGCCCGGAAATCGACCGTTTGTTGAAAGGGAAGGTTAACCCTCCCGATCGAGATGCCGGGGCGCCGAGGAACGCCGGCGTCCACCACCGGTTCCTCCCCCGAAGGCTCATCGCGGGCCGGATGTCACGGGGGAGGCATTCCTCATGCGGGCCTTGAACAGGACCCTTGCCGCCTGGCTGGCGGCGCCCTTCTGCCCAGAGAACACATGCCGCTGCACCGGGCCGCGTCCGCGCGACGAGCGGCCGGCCGGTGCGATGCCGGCAGCCACGCCGGCGCCGCTGCCCCGCGGCGATCTGCGCGGCGATGGCTGGCTGCGCACACGGACCATGGGCTCCTCGACGGCGAGCTATGCCATCGAGCCGGGCGCCGGCCCGGTGCTGGCCGGGGTGCTGCGGGCGGAAACCTTCACCATGCTCGCCGCGCGCGGCACCTCGCCCGCCTTCCTCGTGCTCGAATCCGGCCGCCCGGTTCCGATCCGCATCGGCGAGCTCGACCGCGACTGCCTGCATTTCGACGTGGCGCGCGCCCTGCTCGAAGGCGGCGACGGCCGGGCCGACGGGTTCGGCTGAGGCGGGGAGGGACCGGTCTCGTTTGCGGGTAACGGGGGCCGGAGAAGGGAATGTCGTGTTGTCGGTCGTCACATCGGCTCGATGTAGCTTCGAAGTGCCTCTATTGGGGTATCGAAATAACGGCGCAGGCCACGAGGAGCGACGGCACGGGCAGCGACAGCCAGCGCGAATGCCAGATAAATGCGCATCATGAAATCTCGCGCCGAGGCGTTGCGGCAAACGGGGTTGGAAAGGAAGCGCCACAGCGAAGCTAGTGGCGTATTCATACCGCCGAACGACGGACGCAACTGAACAGAGCAACGTCCACCGGTAGTATATGACTGACGGCGGACGCAAGTACTCATCGCACCTGCCATGGTGGGCAATGCACCAGATCCGCGGCTGGATGATCGAGAGGGCGCGCCATCCGCAGGTCATGGTCGCGCCTCCCCGCTCTCCGGCGTATTCGCGACCTCGAGCAGCACGTCCGCGTGGCACGGTTTGTCGAGGGCGCACCAGCAGGCGAGGTTCTTGCCGCGTATCTCGCTGATGTGGGCCCGCGCGTGGTGCTCGGCGTCTCGCTGGTCCTGCGGAACGGCATCGCGTGAGACGCAGACGAGGCCACCGAGGAGCGCCCGGTAGAGCCTGACGCATTCGGCAGCGGTGCCGTCCCGGCCCACCACGAAGGGGTTTCCCCACGGCGTCGAGCGGTCGACCTTCACCGTGTCGCGCGGCATGCGCCAACCCCTGGCGCGCGAGAGGCGGATGCGGACGGGTGTGTCAGCCATTCCCGTTCCCCTTAAGCGCCTCGTCGCGGGCGACATTCAACTCGGACATAGCCGTCTCGCTTCCGCCAGCATCGGGGTGCTTGGAGCGCGCGAGACGGCGATAGGCGGCCATGATCGTTTCGCGGGTAATGTGGCTGCCCGGCACGTTGGCGAGCTCCAGAACGTCACGCCACGGACGCCGCGCGTCGGGGGGCGGGAGGGCGGCGAACCCGGAGAACATCTCTGCCACCGTCGCCACGCCGTGCCGCTCGATCTTGCGCGTCGCCTCGATATGCCCGGCAATGGCGGCAATGTTGTCGGCGGCGCGGTCATAGGTGTCACAGGGCATGCAATGCGGCTTGCCGTTGAGCTGGAAATAGAGCGCGATGCCCGGGTCGGTCGGCTCGCGCTGGCCGGAGCGCGGGAGCCCGTCCAGTCGTGGCTCGAGGTTTGACGACACGATCGGATAGCGCGCGCCAAGCAGATCGAGTTCGGACTGCAGCCGCTGCATCGCTTCGGCGACGGTGAGCCGCGATTTGAAGCTCCCGCGCTTCGTGGTGCCGAACGTGGCGGTGCGGCGCGACGTCCTGCGCGGGCGGCCGGGCGGCCATGAGAGGGGGAATGCCTGGCTCATGGCTGGCTTCGCTCCGATGGGAAAGCTCCTCGCTGGTCGACCGACAGCGCCACCGTCAGCGGCTGGACCCATATCGGGTCGGCGGAAAGCATGAAGCTCTCGCCCGCCCAGGCGAGCAGCAGCGTTCGGCCCATGACGGACGCGATCGCCGCGGCGGCATCGGGCGGCACGGCGTTGCCGATGCGCTCGCGCCACGCGGAATCGCTCCGGCCCTCCAGCGTGAACAGCGTCTCCGGGTCGACGAGACTCTGCAGCGCGGCGAGTTCGAGCGTGGTGAATGGGCGATGCCAGGTGCCGTCAAGGGCGCGGATGATGGCGACCAGATTGGTGTTGCCCTCCGGCAGGGCGTCGATCGAGGCGACGGCCGCCTCCGGCGCGCGCGGATCGGCGACCGACCAATGGCCGTTGTTGTTCTTTGCGAAGGCCGGTACCGCACCGCTCGTCTCCTCCCAGCCGGTGACGCCGTAGTGGCCGCCGGTGAGGTAGACGCTGCGATCCTCCCGGCTTAGCGCGGCCGGCCGGGGATCGGCGACGCAGAGCGCGCCGCCGCTCGGGTGCGCGGCGCCGGTGACAGTCTTCCCCGCATCCTCCCAGCCATGCACCTGCATGATGTTGTGATGTGTGGCCGGCCCAAATCCCGTTCGAGGATCGGCGACGGCAAAGGCGCCGTTGCCGGTGGTCGAGGCCGAGATGACGACGCCGGACGCCTCGTCCATCCGCGTGACGCGGTATTTCGTCTGCTTGTAGTCCGGCCGGTCGCTCGGGCGCGGGTCCGCCACGGCCAGGCCGCCGGCGGGGCCGCCCGGGCCGGCGATCGCCGGCAAGGGCGCGCCGAAGGGCACGATCCGGAAGGTGTTGTTGAAGCGCGGGGCGCCCTGCAGCCGAGGATCACACACGGCGTAGGGCCCGGTGCCGACCGAAACGTCGCCCTTCACCGTGGCGGCGGTCCTGTTCCATTCTCGAACGCCGAGCTGGACCGACTTCGGGTGCCCGTCGACGCGCGGATCTGCGACAGCGAAGGTGCCGTTGGTCGGGCCGCCGCGGCTGGTTACGGCGCCGCTGTGGTGCTCCCAGGGCTGCACGCCGAGCACGCCGGCCTGCCAGTCGGCATCGGGCGCGATGCCGAAATCCTTCAGGACCCCGTCGGCGACACCGAGACGGTTGAGCGAGCGCCAGTCCGACCCGGCCTCGACGAAGGCGAGGCGCACCCAGGTCTTCCACTGGAGCGAGGGCACACGGTGCATGGGGCCGCCGCGCGTCTCGTCGCCCGGGAGCGGGAGCTTTTCGAGGATCTCGCCGACACCGCGCAGCCGGCGCTTGGGCGGCTCGTAGAGGAAGGGCGGGACCTTCACCTGGTGGCGGGCGACCAGCAGGAAGCGCTTGCGGCTTTGGCCGAGACCGCCGATCTCGCCGCAATCATGCGTGGTCTCGGCTACGACATAGTTGTAGCTGCGCAGCAGGGCGACGATCTGGTCGATGAAGTGACGGCCCCGCGTGGCGATGCGCGGCACGTTCTCGAAGATGAACAGCTCCGGAGGGTCGTCCGACCAGGCATCGAGCGCCAGCCACAGGCCGCGGAAGGTGAGCCGGTTGAGCGCCTGGTACTTGGTGCTGAGGCTCTTGGTCTCCGACAGCAGGCCGGAGAAGCCCTTGCAGGGGAACGAGGCGAAGACGATGTGCGGGCGCTCGTAGTGGGCGGCGCGCCGCATGTCCTCCGACGCCGCTTCGTGCCAGTCCGCCGGCGGCTCGTGCCCGTGGAAGTCGCGATATTGCTGGCGGTCGAACAGGTCGATCACGGTGCCCGGCACGCCGGCCGAGCGGCTGAAATCGCGGATCGCCGCGGCGTCGCTGTCGACGCCGCCGATGCAGCGGAACTTCGCCCTCAGTGAGCCGACGCGCGCCTGTCCCTTGTTGAAGCCCTTGGCACCGCCGCCGAGGCCGCAGCAGATGTGAAAGTGGCGGATTTCGACGTCGCTCATCACTCCGCCGCCTCCGGCTGATCCGCGGGAGCCAGGAAGTCGAACAGCGTCGGAATGGCCTTCTTGCGTTCGATCGCCTCGAGGTATTTCACGCCGTCGAGGAAATACCTGTGGTTGAGCTCGGCGGCTCGCCCGCGCCGGCCGAGATGCAGGGCCCGGTAGGGCACCGTGAAGAGCCCGCCGAAAGGATCGAAGACGAGCTCCCCGGGCGCCGAGTAGCGGGTAATGCAGCGGTCGACGACATCGAACTGGAGCGGGCAGACGTGGAGCTCCCGGCCGGCCGAGGCCTGCGCCGTGTTCAGCGTCTTCATCCGGTCGATGTCGTGCCAGACATCCGGCCGGCTGCTGCCGGGCCAGAGCGCCATGAACACGGCCGGCAGGACGCCGCGATAGTCCAGCTCCTCGCCGATCCGCACATGCGTCTCGTAATCGTAGACGGTCTCCATGCTGAACTGCCTGAAGACCTTTCCGATGACATCGGGATCGAGCTTCGCAAGCTCGTCCGCCGTCAGCAGGCGGTTGCCGCTCGACCGCCAACGGGCATGCGCGTCGGTCTGCCAACGAGCGCGGGAATAGCCGGTGCCGGGCACCGGGCGTCCCTTGTCGTTAAAGGAGACGATCGCGCCGTCGGGCATCTCGACAGCAGGCATCTCCTTCGCCACGCGCTGATCGGCATAGGAGCGTGAGCGGTCCTTCGGTAGCTTGCGGAACACCAGCAGGAATTCCGGGCTTCCGAAGCCCATCTTCGTGCTGTCCTTGGCATTCTCCGAATAGCCGAGCCGGTAGGTCTGGTTGTTCTCGCGCACGACGTCGGTGTCGATCACCGCCATGCCCATGTAGGCAAAGCCGTGCCTCATGAAATGGAAGAGCGTCTTCGCGTGGAACGGGTTGACCGTCGGCGTCCCGGCGCCCGTGACGGAACCGAACAGGATCCTGTCCTTCACGTGGATGCAGCATTCCCGGCCCGGCTTCAGGATCCGCAGCAGCTCCGGCGTCAGGAAATCCATCTGGCCGAAGAAGTGGTCATCGTCGTCGGTGTGGCCGAAGTCGTCATAGGTCGGCGTGTACTCGTAGTGGTTCGAGAACGGGATCGACGTGACGATCAGGTCGACGGAATCGGCGTCCATCCGCCGGCACTCCTCGACGCAGTCATTGTTCGCCACCTGCCAGCCCTGGCCGCTGGCCTCGATCCGCTCGATGCCGATCGAGCGTTGCAGGACCTCCGCCATGCCGGCGAGACTGAGCCCGTATTTGCGAATGATCTCGCTCATGCGCGCGGCCATTTCCTCATGGCGCGCCCACTTGGCCTCGAGGTCGCGTCGCGCCGGCCGCATGCTCTCGGGATAGATGACGTCGATCTCGACGGGATGGAGCTGGCCAAACCGCTGGATGCGGTGGACCGCCTGGATGAAGTCGTTGAACTTGTGCCCGACGCCGAGGAACGCCGCCTTGTGACAATGGCGCTGCAGGTTGCAGCCGGAGCCGAGCATCACCGGCTTGGCAGCGAGGAACTGGAAGGCACCGTCCGAGAAGCCGATGACGCGGCCCTCGCGCTCCTCGAGCTCCTGCGTGCCATAGACGGACCGGACGCCCGGCACCGCCGCCTCGATCGCCCGGCGCTCATCCTCGAGGTCATGCCAAAGGATGCGATGGCTTGTCGGATCGCCGGCGATGATCTCCTGCATCCTACCGATGCAGGCAGGCAGGGCGGCGCGCCGCTCGCGCGCTTCCTGCGACAGACCTTTGGCCTCGGGACGGATCAGCGCCAGCTGCCCGTCGCGATCGGCCGTCGAGCCGACCAGGTCGACCGGCACCTCATGCCAGCGGACGGTGAGCGGCGGGAGGTCGTAGCCTTCATCGGAGAACCCCAGATCCGACGGCTTCTGGAGGAAGACGGCCCAGGTGGACACCCACATCCAGAACTCATGTTCCTTGTGCGGAAAGAGCGTGAGATCGCCTGCCTTTTCCGAGTTGCGTTGGAAGAAGCGTGTCAGCGCCTGACCCGTATCCATCACGCCAAGGAAGCCGGCGTAATGGATCAGCTCCTTGAAGCGGTTGGGCGAAGGGGTGGCGGTGGCGACGAAGCGGAAGCGCGCCTTGTCGAAGAGCGGCAGAAAGGTCTGGAAGGTCTTGGAGCCGAAGCTTCTCAGGATCGACGCCTCGTCGAGGCTGGCGATGGCGAAGTTGCCGGGGTCGAGCTTGCCCTCACGGATGCTCTCGTAGTTCGTCAGGTAGATGTGGTCGCCCTGAGCGCGGGCCCCGTGGAATTCGTCGTCTGACTGAACGAAGCGAAGCGAGACCGCGAAAGCGTCGTGGAAGCGCTCGCGCGCGTCGCGGAAGAACTCCTGACGCACGCCGAGCGGCAGCACGATCAGCGCCTCGCCGCCGACGCGGGCCTTCAGCAGCCGGCAGAGCTCGATCTGCGTCGAGGTCTTGTGCAGACCGAAGCTGGCGAAGATGGCCCGCCGCCCGCCCGCCGCTGCCCATTGGACGATGCTTCGCGTGAAGGGCTTGAGCGCCGGGTTGATCCCGTCCAGCGGCACGGAGATGCCGGTCGACGGGGCAACCTTCATTTTCGCTTCGAGGAACCGGCGATAGGAGAGGCGAGCGTTCATGCGGCCCTCCGGACGCGGGAGCCGCGCAGGAACTCGCCGAAGGTGAGTTCGCTCCAGCTATCGCTGATGCTAAGCCACCGCTTGTAGCGCGCCTCGGCAGGAGACGGCGCCGCGACGACGTCCTCATAGCCCTCGAAGCTGACCACGAAAGCGCGGTACCGATCTCCGATCGCCCGCAGATGATCGGCGAGTGCCTTCCGGCCTTCCGCCGTCACGCCGAAGAAGCGCATGGTTGCCGCGCGCTCGAACTCCTCCCAGTGCGGTGAAGAGGCCATTTCCTCGGCTTTCGCCCCGCTGGTGGCGAAACGGTTGCGGTAGGTCTCGCCCATCGGGTCGAGCGGCCGGCCAAGAGCATGATCGATATCATCCATTGCCTTGTCGGCGAGGTAGCGGTTCACGGAGGGGTTCATGCGCATTGCCCCGCCTCCGCCATGGCGAGCGCCGCGTTCAGGACCGCCAGCACCAGGGCCTTGGCCGGGGTTGACGCTTTCCCGTTCGCTTCGTCGAGCCGGTCACAGTGGTCGGGGTGAACGCGGTTGAGATGAGCCCAGCCCGGCTCCTGGCTGCCGTGCCCGCAACGCCAGAACCAACGGGGCAACAGCGCTTCCTTGAAGGCTATGGCGCCATCCACGGAGCCGCCGAGCGGGCCGGTGGTGGCCGATTGTGCCGCCATCGCGCCGTGCTCGCCGAAGGCCGCGACCGCGTCGGGATCGCCCGCGCCGATATAGCCGCCTGCGGCGACGACATCGCGGAAGCGTCGGAGAACGGGGGCATCAGACATGGCCGGCCTCCCGCATGAGGTGAAACTCGATGGAGAGGTCCGGCGCGCAGAGCGGCGAGCGCGGAATGACGACTGCTGCCGCCGGCGCCGTCTCCAGCTTCCCATGACCCTCCAGAAAGACCGACAGACGGATGGCGGTGCCGGTCGGATCCTGCAGGACGCTCTCGAAGGCGATGTCGAGCACCGGCCCGAGGCGGCGAACCGTCTCCCGCGCGCGAAGCTCGTCGGCGCGTATGCGTGCCGCCATGCGCCGTGCATCCTGCCGGTTCGCTTCCAGCCCGAGCAGCTTCATCTGCGAGCGGGCCTGCTGGATCGGGTCGCGATGCATCCAGACCGTGAGCGCCCGGGTGCCGATCGGCACCGAGAAGGCGATGGAGTCGATCCACTTCACGGCGCGACCGCGCATCTGCCGAAGGATGACTTCCTGGTGCTGGCCGGGCCGCATCTCGTCGAGCTCGTAAGCCGGACGGCTCCCAACGACCGGAAAGCCGCCGCGGTCGAGCATGGTCATCACCAGCGTGGTGCCGCAGCGCCCGAGCCCTGCGACGAAGATGTTCGGGGCGTCCGTCATGGCCGAACTCCGGTTCCGATCCGCTGGTGCTCGCCGCACGAGCCGTGCATGTCGGTGCGCGGCCAGCCGAGATCGTTGGGCGGGGGAAGCCGCCGGCACTCGCCCCGCTGCGAATAGGCGGGCCCGCGCTTCCAGAAGCGGCAGTTGCGGCAGACGCCGGGATCGATCGCGTCGCGGCGCAGAATGGCGCGCATGTCCAGTTCGGCCGGGCAGGGCCGCCGTATCCAGGCGGCGAGGCGCTTGACGAGGTCAGCCATGGCCCTGCACCTCCGGGAAGGCGCGGGCGGCGGCCTGGCGCAGCTCCGCCTCGATCTCGTTCCGGATCCTCGCCAGGGTCTTGTCGACCCATTCGAGCATGTCGTCCGGGTGGGCATCGGAAGGAGGCGGCGATCCCGCAAGCGCCTTCGAAGCGCCGGCACAGAAGCAAGCGGCGCGGCCCGTCATGCCGACAAGGAGGCGCTCGACCTCCGCGGGCGACAGCCCACACGCGACGATGCGCGCCATCAGGTCGTTGATCTGGGCCTTGATCGCCAGCGTGGCAGCCGCGAATTCCGGCGTGGGATGAACCTCAGCCATAGGCGCCTCCCGACAGGCCGGCACAGATGCTGTCGGTGCGCCGGCTGGCGGCGGCGAGGCGGACCGCCTGCCGGCGGTGATCGGCGATCTCCCGTTCGTCGTAGCCGGCGCTCAGCAGGAGAAGCGCGACCTCCCGTTCGTCCGCCAGATCGCAGGTGGATTGCGCCAGGCTGATCGCCATGGCGTCGACGATCTCGTCGTGCTCACGCATGGGGCACCTCGCGCACGTCGTCCTGGAAGGGTTGGGCGTAGGGATCGGAGGAGCCGGGGGCAGGGAAATCGTCCTGCCAGGCGGTGCGGAGGCCGACCCAGAAACCGAGCGGCCCGAAGATCATCAGGCCGAAGAGAAGGCCCAATACGGCGCCGTCGAGGGTGAGGGAGGACAGGGCGCAGGCCATCAGGCGAGCCTCCCGATGAAGTCGTTGCCGAGGGCGCGTTCGATATGGATGAGCGCTTCGCTCCTGCGGCCGATCGCCAGCTCGGAACGCGCGAGGCAGATCTCGTCGTTAGGGGAGATCGCTGTGCCTTGTACGGTGATCTTCTCGCGTGCGAGCAACTTCTCGGCGTCGGCACTTTCGATGATCTGCCGGTCGATCAGTTCCTGAAGAAGCTGGCCGGTGTCGAAGTCGCTCAGGTCGACCTCCACCTGCACGCGTTCGATGGTGCCTCGCTGTTTCCAGACCATCACATCGCTCCCGTGAAGACGCCGGCCCAGAAGCCGAGGGCTGAAAGGAACAGCCAGAGGGCGCAGAGATCACGCAGCATCGCGATGGCCATGGTCGGCTCCCTTGCGTGCGGCGTTGCGATCGGCGCGCCTGAGGCGAACCCGGGCCTCGCGCGCCTCGTCCTCGGAGACGATGCCGTCCGGCCATCCGTCGAGGTCGATCCGGGCGGCGCCGGCCGTCATGGCGCGCAGATAGGTGCGGCCGTGGACGTAGTCCGAAAGCGCTTCGTGCAGCCGGCGGGCGCTGATCTCCGGTGCCACGGCGCGGATGGCCTGCCGGATGCCCTTCTGCAACGGCAGCTTGGGCTGGCCCTTGGGCATGAAGCAGCGCGGGAAGCGCTGGACCAGAAGCTCACGGGTCGCCTCGGCGCGGGTCTTGCGCTGGCGCCACTTCTCGACCGGCGTCTCAACGGCGTTCATTGGAGCAGTCCTCGGTCCGGAACGGGCGGTCGCGCATGTCGCGCGAGCGAGCCTTGAGCGAGCGGATGTGGGTGGAGAGCGTCTCGGCGAGATCGAGCGCCTGGAGACGCAGGGTTTCGAGTTCCGAGGCCGCGAGCTCGATGGCGCGGGCCGCCTGAAATTCGGGCGTCCGGGCAAGCTGGGATTCCTCGGCATGGGAATGCGGGATCATGCGCTGGCCTCTGGAAAGAGAAGGGCGGCCGGATCGACTTGGGATTGAGGGAGGAGCGATCCGGCCGTGGCGGGAGATGCGGCCGCCGAAGTTCAGGAGAGGGCGACGCCGTCGGTCTTCAGGCTGGGAGCGTCGGGAATGCGCTCGCCGGCGCTCGAAGTGCTGTCGGCATACCGCTCACCGCAGAAGGGGCAGAAGGTCGCCTGGAGGATCGGCGGGCGCCCGCGCTTTTTGGGATCGAGCTTGTAGAGGTCGACGCAGGCCCGCGCCGGGCCGATCAGGTTGAAGGTGACGCCGGCGTTGTGCGGCTTCAGCAGTTCCGTCGTCGTGGCAATGCAATCGCACATGGCGCGAACTCCATCAGCGGTTGGCGTGCCCGGCGGTCGGTAGGGCTGGGGGAGCGGTAGACCGCCGCCGGGCACGCATCAGCAGGAGCGGCTGATGGAGTTACGTTAAGTGGGTTATTTCCCACTGTCAATCTATAAGTGGGAAATAACCCATAAACCAGAAAAGCTGGCTACCGCCGCCCGATTGGACTCGACTCACGAGCGATCATGTTTGAGGATCGGAACATAACAAGAACATTGCAGGGTGTGAGGTATCATGAACGAAGCCGAAGAAGGGGACTACGAGCGCCTGGCGGCGCGCTTCCGGCTGGATCTGAGGTGCGAGCACTGCGTCGCCGAGAGCCAGTTTTTCGTCGACGTCCCGCGGGTCGACGATGCGCCGACCGGGATCGACGAGCTGCTCGAGAGCGCCTTCCTGGAGCGCCAGCGCTTCGTCTGCAGCTCCTGTGCGAACCCTATCGGGCTCATTGCCGGCGTGGTGCAACTGAGACTGCCGGAGGCATGCGATGCGTGATGGTGTCGGACAGGCTCGCGACTATGCCGAGTGGATCGCCGTACGCGTGTTGGGCGCTCTCGCGAACGATGCGTTGCGCCTCGAGCGCTTCTTTACCGAGATGGGGATCGAGGCGAGAGCGGTCAGGACCTGCGCAAGCGATCCGCGCTTTCTCGCCTCGCTTCTGGACTGGGTCGCCGAGGAGGCGGCGCTTGCCGAGGCGATCATGTCGGAAACCGGCATACGTGCCGATGACATCGCCATGGCGCGCCATGTGCTGCGCGGAGGCGATGAAGAAACATGCCTGCCCATGCCAGCCGGCCGCCGGTCGCGCCCACGGCATTTCGCCTGAAGGAGAGTGGGCCAGGTGCTGATCTTCAGGTGCACGCGGTTCTGTTCCTCGCAGTCGTCACAGTGTAGTGTCTCCCTACCGCTTGTTCATGGGGAGGGGGAAACAATGGGCTTCTTCAGCGATGAAGAATTGGTGAATCTGCGGATAAACAAAATGACTCTGCACGTCGTTAGCAAGAGCAGAGAGGAATTTGTTGCTCAGCCGGAATTGGATTTGAGTGGTGTAGACCATCTTGATTTCTTTTTGGCGCGTCTGGTAGATGCTGCGCTCGACAGTGTTCATGAATTCAAAGCGGGTTCCGACGCGAAGGCGACGATTGAGAAAATCGCGTCTGGCTCCGTTCGTTTTGAAACGGGGGCGCAAGAGCTTACCCGCCGATTCGACAATGTTCATCCGCAGACCGCGACGGCTGGAGCCTTTTTCGTCTTCGAACTCATCGTCGAAGATCCTACGGTGCGGCTCTATGGCATGATGAAGTACGACTATCGACAGGCGGTGGAGCTCTATGAAAAACAGGGCCGTAACGCGTTGCGGCAGATAGTGCAGGCATTTGTCCAGGAGAAAGGGGCAATCCAGAAATCCGCCATCGTTCGCACTCGCGACGGCGTGGTGGAGGAGGCTCTTTCAGCTAGGGACCGGATGGGTCGAGCTCCCGATCTAACCGATTATTTTGAGGCGTTTCTGGATGTAAAACGTGAACGCAACAATGCTCAGCTGAGCGAAGATCTGCGTGGTGCGTTGCGATCTGTGGTCGAAGGGCTGCGGGATCACCTTCCCAATCGCGATGTTCCCGCCGCCTTGCGCGCCGTCAAGGAAGCCCTGCAAGGGCGCGAAGAGGTGGATGAAGCGGCTGTGCGTGAGGCAATGCTCGTCGCGGCCGGCCGGCCTCACGAGGAAGAGGTGCGTGCGGCGGTGGAGAGGGCGGTCGCCCGGCAGCTAAAGGCCAAGAAGCTCAACGGCGTCGCCTTCAAGCCAGATGCCAGTGTGTTGCGTACAGCCGCACGGCGTCGAATCCGTACTGCGGAAGGCGTTATTGTGGAGTTTCCTGGCGACCAGGAGAATAAGACCGTGCGTCGTCAGTTCCTGCCAGATGGCGGGGCCACCATCACGGTTCAGACGGAAGAAAAGCTGGTTGAGGATGGCACCCTTCCCGACAGATCTCGCGTCAGCGCTTGAGTGTCTCGTTCAGACCGAGCGCGCCGCTGTGACGGAAAGTGCGGGTAATCTGACGGTTGCCCGTCTGGGTGCTGTCGACGCAACGGCCATTGTTGAGGCGGTCGCTGCGCTCGGTTGGACATATGTCATTGAGGACGCCACACCCGAAGTCATAAACCGTGAACAGATCTCGCCCGGATTTGAGCCGTATCGGCTGGTGGTAACGAAGCCGGCGCGACCAGAGGGCACAGCGATGGCTCTTACCCGTTCTGGCCTAACCGACTGGTTGCTTGACGATAAGCGCCCTCCAGTGATTTGGGTGGCGGGGTTGCCGAGCGCATTTGAGACGAAGGCCAATCGGATCGCGCCTTGGGGCGACGAAACCGTCTTCGTCCCGATGGCAACAGGGTGTGATCCTCGTAAGGTGGTCCGCGAGCTTGCACCTGAGCGCCTAGTGACAGCGCAGATTGATCATTGGCTGGTGCGTGACCCAGATCTGGACTGGCCGGTTACGCATTGGGCTTTTGTTGCTTGGGCAAAATATGCGTTTCCGGGGCTTCTCCGCTGCTTGAGCGACGAAGTTGAGGAGGATGGCACCCTCCTGTTTAGGGGGCCGCCACTCTCGCGTCTGAAGCCGGAAGCTGACTTAATTGGTGCGTTAAGTCCGCAAGGCATGCGTGCCGTCCAGCGCGCGGCATCTTGGGTTTTCGAGTCCTCGGTCGAGATGCGACCGCGGCATGATCTCTTTGCGCCAGAAATTGCCCGGACGGCTCATAGCGGCCAAGGAGCGGGAGCGATGTTCCTATTGGCTGCTGAATCGGCCCTAGAGGGAGCAATCATGGCGCGAGCCTTCGGCTTATCAGAAGTCAGTCGAGATAGCCTCAAAGCGATGACCGAACTTCGCAAAGCTGTCAGCGAAGAAATAGGAAAGCTGTCGGACACAACACGAAGTATTGCCTCGGCTGTTGCGGCGGCGTTGTTCGCAGGAATTGCCTTGATTGCGGGACGGTTGGCCCTCGATAATCCCGCCCTGATCGTTAGACAAGCCGTCGCGGTCATAGGAGTGGTATTGTTTCTATATGTCGCGGCGATAGTTGCGTCGGGTTTGCACTATGTCGGCCTTCAAAGGCGCCTTCGCCGTGAGTGGCACGCGAAGATCTATCGGTTCATGCCGGAGAGTGACTACGAGACGATGGTTGTGGGGCCCGCAGCGTCGGCGGAGGGTGGGTTCTATTTGGCTGCCTGGATAGGAGGTATCGCGGCGACGCTTCTTCTGGTGCTTGTGGTCTGTACGGCACTCGCTCGACCTTCCGGGCTGCCGTATCAGCAAGGTACCGAAGAGCCGGCGACCAAGGCAGCCGAGGTTCCCGAAGGAGCCTCCGTAAACTCGAAGGCTGGAGATGTCCCTGCGTCCGCCGGCGCCGGGACAGATACACAATCGGCTCAGCCTAAAATGCCTGAAAAGAACCTATGACAGCCCAGTCGGTTGCGAGTGCCTTCCAGCAGAAGTCAACTTGCATATAGCTTCTGACGGACAGGCGAGCTAGCGACGCGGTTATTCCGTAGAGGGCGTCGACACTATCACTCCATACGGCTTAGCGTTACGTGGACGGTGCTCATTGGGCCTTCAGGCCATTCCGGTACCTCGCCCTCAATAAAATCCTCGCCGCCACCATCTCCCAGGCCGGTAAGTGACGACGTTTCAGCGATGAAGCCGACGACATTGTAATTGCCGCGCGCGACGTCGCTCTTCTTGGTGATCGGAAGTGATGCCGTTACGCGGAGCAACTCGTCCACGGTGAATGACCAATCGTCGCAACCCCCTCTTATAGCGGTACGGCTACAGTAGTAATCGCCGGTAGCCATTTTTGCCATAAAGAGAGAGAGCGGAAGACGAGAAACACACCAAGGTTTGGTGGTCTCGGCTAGCAGGTTCCACCATTCAGGAGTTGAATTGTTGAGGTCGATGCCTCCGTATTCGGCGGTGCATCTGGGAAAGCCGACTATCGGTGGTCCCTTCAAATCACGGATGCGCGGATCATAAGCCTTGTCCACGAAGGTGAAGGCGGGAAGCCAGGCGAGCAACTCATGCTGGACCCATTCTTTACCCGATAGTTTAAGGGGGGCACCTTTAAGCATCTTCGCCTGGACCAGGACCGCGCGACGATCTTCAACTTTCTCTCTGCGATCGACATAGTCGATCACGATGAGGAGGTCCGCGAGTTCGCAGCGACGGGGCGTCGTGCCACCTCGGTACATCGGATGCGGTACCGGCGCGAAGGTGACGTGCGGGCGCGAGTGGCAGAAGACTGAGTGTAATTCGATTTGAAATCCCCCAGCGCCTAGGATCGGCGCCCAAGCGGCGGCGATTTCATCGAAGCCGTCGAGCGTCATTGTGCGCACCGCGCTGACTTCGCCGCTGGGTCTGCCTGTGCGCGCGCCGCCATGGCTGAGGACCTTGGCGATGATAGGGGCGGCGACGGCCCCAAGAGGTATAATGAGTGACGATGGTAGCATTATCTGCTTTGTCTCATCCGGACTTCCTAATGGGAGATGATTCCACACCAGAGTGTGGCGAGTCTACCGAGGGTTGTCAGGCGCGCATATTGAGAGCGACCCCCCAGGGCCTACCGAAACGAGATCGGGATCGTGTTCATGATTTTCCGCACGAGCCCTAGCACCTCGACTGTTCGACCGTCATCGGCCTCAAGGTCTCGGTTCACGACGATCGGCTTGTGCTTCGGATTGGTGGACCGGGGATGAAACTCGTAATGGTCCTCGAAGATTGCGAGTTGCTTTACGGAGCGCTCGCGCATCTGCCCGCCATCGCGCGTCTGTTCGATCACAACAACCATGCCGTCCCTTAGCGGGACCCGCCCGCGTAGGTCGTCGAACATCACGCTGATGATCCGGTCCCCGGGCATGATCGGCCGCGGCTTGAGATCGTTCATCGAGTCGCCGGCGACATCGTTGGCGAAGAGACGGGCCTGCGGAAAGTCGGGGTCGCGGGTGTCGTAGATAAGCTCGTCCTGGACATCGTCGAACTGATCCACTTCCCGCCAGGATCCGGCTTCGATTGATCCTTGGAGGCGAACGGGAATGAGCGCGGCTGTTACCGGCTGAAGTTCATTGGACGATACGTCCGACTTTCCTTCGAGGGCTGCGTTAAGCTGTTGGACCGACCACCCCAGAGCACGCGCAAGGGGTGGCATGCTGGACTGACGGACCGAGGTCTTACGCCCCATCACAATGTCCCGAATGAAGGTGCGCTCCATGCCCGCTGCTGTGGCAGCTTGCACCGGGCCGATATTTAGTTCCTTCAAGCGGCCTTCGACGACCCGCTGCAGCTTACTCTCCATGTTGGGAATTATCCCACAATTCAAAGTGGGTTAATGCGTGGGAAATTCATGTTGCGAAGTGGGAATAATCCCACTATCTATGCGGCATGGAAAATGAGCTCCGGTCCAATCTTCGTGTCTGTGCTGAAGCCTACGCCACGGCTAGAGGTTTCGAGCTGTCTACCGTCGGACGTCTGGCGGCGAATGACGGCAGCTTCTTCTCCAGAATTGCGTCCGGTCGCTCCTTCACCGCACGCAAGTACGACGAGATCATCCGCTGGTTTTCGACGAATTGGCCGTCTGGAGTGGAATGGCCCGAAGGGGTTCCGCGTGCGCCGGTGAACGTGGGCACCATGCCCGACGCCGGCACCTCCGAAAATGATAATCGCGAGGGTGTTTTGCCATGACAAAACGCCGGCAGCCGGGCTCCGCCCATGAGGCTCTCGACCGCATGTTCGACGGGATCGGCGAGCGCCATGGCGAGAAGGGATCGCCGACCGAGGGCGTGCGCGTCGTCGCTTCGTTCCTCGACATCGCCGAACCGACGCTGCGCAAGCAGCTCGACCCCGATCAGAAGGGTTCCGAGGTCTCTTACGCCCGGGTCGCCCAGCTTACCCGTCATTTCGCCTGCATCGAGGCCGCCCAACACCTGGCTCTCTGTGCCGGCGGCGTGTTCCTGCCGCTGCCGGACGGCGAGGGGAAGTTCGCCGAGCTCTCCAGCACGATGATGCAGGAGGTGGGCGAGGCGCTGGTTCAGCTCTCTGCGAGCCTGTCTCCGACTTCGGAAGGCGGCGCGTCGCTGACGCCGCGTGAAATAGCGACGGTGCTGCCTCTCGTCGCCGACGTGCTGGCCGTTACCAGCGCCCTCTACAGCGAGCTGCAGGCGGCTCATGCCGCTAGGGAAGACGCTTCAGACGAGGTGCCGCCGAATGTGCGGCGCCTGCGCGAGTGATCCCATGGCGAGGATCTATGTGCGCACGGCCGATCCTCTCGCCGACCGCCTGCAGGCCGCGCAGCAGAGGCTGCGCGTCGCGCGCAACGAGAAGCGAGCCGAGTACGCCCGGCTCCGCAGATATCACCGGCCGAGGGCGTCGATCGCCCGGCAGCTTGAAGAGATCACCACGGCGCTGCTGCGGGCCGAACTGAAAGCGATGCCGATGCGCCGTGACCGGCCCGTGCCGGTCGCCGATCTCTTCGACGCGTAATTCCCGCGGCACCGGCCGCACACCCGTCATCCATCAAGGAAGGGATTCCATGTCCGACCAGCCGAAAGACCAACCTCTTTCCGACGCTCCCGCGAGCTTCGCCAAGGAGCAGCTCAAGGCCTTCATCGAGCGCATCGAGCGTCTCGAGGAGGAGAAGAAGGCCATCGCCGACGACATCAAGGACGTCTTCGCCGAGGCGAAGGGAACCGGCTTCGATCCGAAGGCCCTGAAGGAGATCCTGAAGATCCGCAGGCAGGACGCCGACCAGCGCGCCGAGCATGACGCGATCGTCGACCTCTACCTGCAGGCGCTCGGGATGATCGGGTGACGCCCGTCGGTGCCCTTTCTCCTGCTCATGAATAGCTCCGCTCCGGCCCCTGAGGGGTCGGCCGGATCTCGTGCAATCGCTGGAATCTGTCGATGGCTGGCCGTCTCCTGCCCAACCTGACCAATCCCCTCGACCGGCCGGCGGCCGTCGTCCCGTTCCCGGTGGCACGCCGGGGCGGCCGGCCGGCGAAGCTGCCGGAGGCCGACCTCCGTGCGGCCGTCGAGGAGGGATTGAAGGACCCGGAGATAGCGGAGCGGTTCGGCTGCTCGCGCCAGTATGTCTATCTGCAGCGCAAGCGGCACGGATTGCTCCGCCCGAAGGGACCGCGGCGGAGCAAGTCGCGCTTCGCGCCGAAGGTGGCGACCGATCGCGCCGTGACCATGCCGCCGGTCGACCATCCGGCGCTGGCCGAAGACCGCACGCTCTACCCGGCCACGGTGACCGGCGTCGACGGACTTCTGAACGTGCTCGTCGCCGGTGCCAACCACTGGAAGATCGGCGGAGAGATCCGCAAGGGTCGCTGGGCCGGGTTTCCGGTCTATGCGCTGACGCTCGAGGAACGCGCGACCTGCCCGGCGTCGTGCCGGCACTGGCGCTCCTGCTTCGGCAACCACATGCACTTCGCCAAGCGCATCCGCCATGGCGAGGCGCTGGAAGACCGGCTCGCCCATGAGGTGGCCATCCTCCAGTCCCGCCACCCGCGCGGCTTCGCGGTTCGCCTGCATGTGCTGGGTGACTTCTATTCCGAGCGCTACGTCGCGCTGTGGGCTTCATTGATCGCCTGCTTTCCGGCGCTCCACGTCTTCGGCTTCACCGCCCGGATCGACGGGCGGCGCGACCCTGTCGCCCGGGCGCTGGTCCAGCTCACGCTCGCCCACTGGGACCGCTTCGCGTTGCGCTTCTCGAACGCGCCGGTCGACGAGTGCTCCACGGTCACGGTGGAGCATCCGAGGCAGGTGCCGGCGGACGCGGTGCTGTGCCCGCAGCAGACGGGGAAGACGGAATCCTGCTCCACCTGCGCGCTGTGCTGGCAGAGCCGCCGGCGCATCGCCTTCCTGCAACATTGAGGTCCGCCATGAATGCGATCGAGCACGTCACGGAGAGCGCGGGCGAGGCCTGGGACCGGGTACGCCGGCGATTGCGGGTCGAGATCGGCGAGGAGATCTACGGGAGCTGGTTCCCGCGTCTCCGGCTGGAGGGCGTGACCGGCGGCTGTGTCCGGCTGTCGGTGCCGACGCGGTTCCTCCGGTCCTGGATCCAGCAGCACTATGCCGATCGCCTCGGCGCACTCTGGCGTGAGGAGGCGGGTGTCGAGCGGATCGACCTGACGGTGCGCACGGCGGCATTTCGCTCGCCGACCGCAATGCCGGCCGCCGCGCTCACCATCACAGCCCCGGTGCCGCTCGATCGCGCGCCGCCGCTCGCGCCGATCTGCGTGCCGGACCCGAACGGTTCGCCGCTCACTCCCGGCCTGACCTTCGACAGCTTCGTCGCAGGGCAGGGGAACGCACTTTCTCTTGCCGCCATGCGCAAGGCCGCGGCGGAGGAGGCACGCTTCAGCCCTCTGCTGCTGCATAGCGGCCCGGGGCTGGGCAAGACGCACCTGCTGCAGGCGGCGGCACGCGAGGCCGGGCAGGGCGCCGCGCTCTATCTCGGTGCCGAGCACTTCATGAGCCTGGCCGCCGGCGGCGGCGCGTTCAAGGCGAGCGCGTTGCGCGAGGTGGCTTGCGGCGTCGGGTTGCTGCTGATCGACGACATCCACCGCATCACCGGGAAGGGCGCATACCGGGAATTCGCGGCAATCGTCGAACTCCGGCTTTCCGCGGGCAAGCCGTTGATCCTCGCTGCCGCGATGCCGCCCTCAGAGATCGAGCATCTGGATCGGCACCTGCGCTCCCGCCTCGCGGGCGGGCTGGTCGCCGAGATCGATCCCATGGACGCGGCCCTGCGGCGGGACCTGGTCGCGGCACGGATCGCGGCGATCGCGGCGGATGTGCCCGGGTTCGTCGTTCCCGCCCGCATCGTCGACGCCATCGCTGGCCGGGGCGGGCTGAACGGGCGCGATATCGGCGGGGCGCTGAACTGGCTGCGCGCGCAGTTCGAGCTCACCGGTGCCGTGCCGTCGCTCGAGCAGGCCGACGTCATCCTGCGCGGCTTCCTGCGCAGCGTCTTCGGGGGCCATCAGCGGTTGCGGATCGACGACATCATGCGGGCCGTGGCCCGGCATTATCGCGTCTCGCTTCCGGACCTGCTGTCGCAGCGACGCACAGCCGACCTGCTGTGGCCGCGTCATGTCGCGATGTACCTCGCCAAGGAACTGACCATGCGCTCGCTGCCGGAGATCGGCCGGCGTTGCGGCGGGCGCGACCACACGACCGTGCTGTCGGGCGTGCGGAAGGTGGCGCGGCTGGTCGAAGCCGACCCGGACCGACGCGACGAGGTGATGGCGCTCAAGCGGGCGATAGGAGGCGAGGCATGACCACGAAAGGTACACCTTCGCCGTCCTCAGCGCCGGAAATTACGGTACTCCTGCATCAGGCTGCGCAGCTCGGCGATCCGATCGGCGTCGACTTCCTCTTCCAGGTCGAGCAGCCCGCCATTGATCTCGTTCGCCACGACCGGCCAGAACCGCTCGACGAAGGCCGCGACATCTTCCTCGCGCAGGCCGATAAGGCGCGCGTCCATGGCGCAGATGATGCGCGCACGACTCTCCGAATGTTCGGTCATCGGTTTCGGGATGTTGCCGCCGGTGAGCTACCGACGTGGACGAGTGGGCTCAGAAACGCGGTCAGTCCCGCGCCCGGCATAAGCGACTCGAAGGCTGCGGCTCCCGAACGGCACCGCTGTCCCGACAACGCGCAGATGCGCCCGCCCAGATCTTATGTCGTCGGTGCACCTCGCATCGGAGTGCCCGCGACTTTCTTGCGGTGGAGGCGCGCGACCGGGCCGGTCAACGTCAGGTCACCCGCACGGTGCGCCGCCACATTCGGCAACGCTATACCCCCGGCCTCCGGCCGTATGACCACTTGTGCGCAGTCCGCAGCGAAAAACCCCGCGCACTCGCGATTCCAGCAGCGATTGGGCCTCCTGATCCCGGCTGATCGGGGTCCTTCCGCCTGTCGGGCCCGCGCGATCGATCCGCGCCTCTACGGGAGGGCGGGGCGGTGGCCGCAACGCTGCGGCGTTCGTCCGGCAACTTCCATCGCCACACGGCCTATCGAGAGGAGATAGAGCGGTGACCTGGTTCTTCGATCCCCTTCCTCTGTTCGGCTTCGACCTGGTCGAGATCGACCCGGCGTGGAACTTCGATCTGTATTCGGCGAAGGTCGCAGTGAAGTCGGCGCAGGCGCAATACACGACCATGTCGCTCGCCGACATCAAGGCGATGCCGGTCGGCAACCTGCTCGCGCCCGGCGGAATCTGCGTCATGTGGACGACCTGGCCGCTGGTCGCGGTCGGCGCCCATGTCGAGGTGATCAAGGGCTGGGGGCTGCTGCCGGTGACCGGCGGCGGCTGGGCCAAGCGCACGGCGAGCGGAAAGCTGCGCTGGGGCACGGGCTATTCCGCGCGCTCCCTGCACGAGCCCTACATCATCGCCAAGCTGCCCGGCGCCCGTTGGGCCGGGGCGGGCTTTCCCAACCTCGTGGAGACACTGGAGGCGGATTCGCTCGACGGTCTCGCCCGCGAACATTCCCGCAAGCCAGACGAGTTCTATGCGCGCTGCGAGGCGGCATGGCCGGAGGCTCGGCGCGTGTCGATCTTCGCCCGGCAGACGCGGGAGGGCTGGGCGAGCTGGGGCAACGAGGTGACGAAGTTCGATGTGCAGACGGCTGCCGGGGCGCCCGCATGAGTACCCACCTCTACGCCCTCTACGACTGCCTGGCACCGGCCCGCTTTCCCTTGAGCGGCGAAAAGCCGCTGCAGGAGGCGATCGAGGCGCATCTGATCGAAAGCGGCCTCGCCTTCGAGCGCGAGGTGACGCTGGGCCCCGGCGATATCGTCGACTTCATGGTCGGAACCGTCGCCGTGGAGGTGAAGATCAAGGGGCAGCGCCGCGCGATCTACCGCCAGTGCGAGCGTTATGCCGGCCATGACAGCGTCTCCGCCATCCTGCTGGTGACCAATGTCGCCATGGGCTTCCCGCCGTCGCTGAAGGGCAAGCCGACGGCCGTCCTCAATCTCGGGAGGGCCTGGCTGTGAGGATGTACGGCACCCTTCACTTCGACGGCGAGCGGTGGGTGATGTCCGGCCTCGAGCCGCACGTCGCCATCAAGCTGAAAGCGATGTTCCCGGGCGTGCCCAAGGCATCGACTGGGCCATTCACGTTCCCGGACGGCGTCGCCATGGCGAGCGACCTCGAATGGTTCCTGCATCGCTACCCGATGGAGATGGCGGAGGCGGACCGCGCGCGCATGCTCGCCGGCCGGGACGCCTTCACGGGTCGGCGCAACGACGTCGAGCGCATCTTCGTGCCCGATTGGACGCCGCCGGCGACGCTCGGCTTCCAGCCCGGCCGCGAGCTCTATCGCTACCAGGCGGAGGCGGCGGAGGTCGTTCGCAAGCTCGGCCGGCTGCTCCTGCTCGACGATGTCGGGCTGGGCAAGACGGTGACGGCGCTCGGCGCGCTGACCGATGGCGAAAACCTGCCCGCCGCCATCGTCGTGCAGCCGCATCTGCGCACGCAATGGAAGAAGGAATACGTCGAGAAGTTCACGACGCTGCGGGCGCACATCATCCAGGGCACGCAGCCGTATGACCTTCCCGAGGCCGACCTCTACCTCTTCAGCTATTCCAACATCGCCGGCTGGGTCGACGTCTTCGCTACCGGGAGGTTCCGCGCCGTCGTCTATGACGAGATCCAGGAGCTTCGCACCGGCACCTCGACGGCCAAGGGGCAGGCGGCCGCGATCCTTTCGGCCAACACCCGCATGCGCATCGGCCTGACCGCGACGCCGGTTTACAATTACGGGCCGGAGATGTTCCACGTGGTCGAGGCGATCGAGCCGGGAGCGCTGGGCACCTATGAGGACTTCCTGCGCGAATGGTGCAGCTTCGGTGGCCGCAAGGCGATCGTGAAGGAGCCGGACGCGCTCGGCACCTATCTGCGTGAAATCCAGCTCGTGCTGCGACGCGAGCGGGCGGGCGGCAACGTCAACACCATCCCGATCGAGGTCGACTATGACGAGGATGTCGAGGCCGATTCTCTCGCGCTGATGCGCACGCTGGCCTCGACTGTGGTCAGCGGATCGTTTGCGCAGAGAGGGCAGGCGGCGCGCGAGCTCGACATCATGGCCCGCATGGTGACGGGTCTCGCCAAGGCCAAATCGGTCGCTGCCTATGTCCGTCTGCTGCTGAACGAAGGCCTGCCGGTGCTGCTGGCCGGCTGGCACCGCGAGGTCTACGACATTTGGGGTCGGGAGCTCGGCGAGTTCGATCCCGTGCTCTACACGGGCAGCGAGACGCCTTCACAGAAGGATCGGGCCAAGGCTGCCTTCATCAACGGCGATACCAACCTGATGATGATCTCGCTGCGCTCCGGCGCCGGCCTCGACGGCCTGCAGCAGAGATGCAGCCACGTGGTGTTCGGCGAGCTCGACTGGTCGCCCAAGGTCCATGAGCAGGTCATCGGTCGCCTCGACCGGCCGGGCCAGAGCGAGCAGGTGACGGCGATCTTCCTGCACGCCAATGGCGGCTCCGATCCCCTGATCGTCAGCATGCTCGGCCTCAAGGCCAGCCAGGCGCAGGGCATCGTCGATCCGGGCAAGGGCGTCATGCCCGTTCTCTCGGATGGCAGCCGCATCCGTGCGCTCGCCGAGCGCTTCCTACAAGGGAGCGTGGCGGCATGACGCCCCTTGCGTACCAGATCGTCAAGGAACTGACGCTGCCGATAAGGGATCGAACATTCTCGGACCCCACCGGGCTGTTGCCTCGGATGTCCGACATCCACTGCTTCGAGTTGAGCGAAGTTTTTGCCTTGATCGTTCAATTGGTTGCTGAAGGCGGCAAGCCTATCATTGCCATGGCGCGGGAGACTTCGTTTCTTCCGGCGTCGCGGACATGGGTTGAATGGAAAGATCCCGACAGCGGCGAGCGAAGTGGGTTCCTGCTCGAAGAGCTTGGCGGCGTCGCCTGGGTTTGCGGCGCGAGACGCGCCGAGGGTCACTTCGCCTCCTTCCCCATTGAGTTCACCGTCCCGCTTGCCGGTTCGTCTGATATGGAGCGGGACGGCATAGTCCGCGTAAAGGGCAAGATGCCGGAAGAACACAACAGGGCCGTGAGTCTGTTATCACTGGCGCTGACGGGTGCACTCGCGTTCATCAACACGCCCAAGATCATCGGGCGACGCCAGCATATGCCTCATCGTGGGCTTGAGCGTCGTCTGGTCGCCCAGCGCCGTGCCATTGGCAAATTCCCCCTGCACGCATGGACTGAGATCAAGCTTCACGTCACACCGCCTCATGATGCATCGGGAGAGAAATCGACCGAGGCCCACCTGACCGGTGAGCGGGCGCTGCACTTCTGCCGAGCTCATCTTCGCATCCGCTTGGGGAAACTCGAGGTCGTGCGAGGGCACTGGCGTGGTGACGCTTCTCTCGGCATCAGGCGCTCGCGCTATGTGCTCAAGGCCGACGGGAGCGCCCGTGCATGAGCGTTCAAGCCGTCGCCTGGGCCTTGGATCAGTATATCCGCGACGCGGCGACGAAGCTCGTGCTGATCTCGCTTGCCAACTACGCCGACAAGAAGACCGGCGAGTGCTGGCCGACGATCGCCCGCATCTGCGAGGAGTCATGCCAATCCAAGAGCACGGTTCTTCGGCGGCTCGACTGGCTGGTCGAGCATGGGCTCGTCGTCAAGAGCGAGATGCATGAGACGAGCGGGCGCCAGAAGGCAAACCACTATCGGTTGGTTCTGTCGCGTCTTCTTACCCAAGATGATGTTGCATCGTTGCAAGGACATTCCGAGAACGTTCGCGAGGGAGGGTGTCAGGCTGAAACCCTCCCGATGCAGGGGGAGGGTGTCACGGTAGACACCCCCGAGGGTGTCACTGCTGACACCCCCATAGAACCGTTAGAAGAACCGAAGGTTACCCCCATAGCCCCCAAGGGGGCGGGGGAGGCGAACGATCGGGATGAGGAATTCGAGGAGTTCCTGAGGGCCTACGATCCGCCGCCCATGGCATCGAGGCTCACGCCACGGCGCCATTGGAACCGGCTGACGGCTGACGAGCGCAAGCGGGCCAAGGCGGCCATAGGGCCCTACCGGGCCGCATGCGCTGCCGAACGGCCGAAGCCTCGCAAGATGCTCGATCCGAGCGCCTACCTGTCGCGGCGCATCTTCGACAATTTCGCCGGCGCGCTGAAGCCACGGCCCCCGGAGGCTCCCGCCGTCGCGGCGCTGCGGCGGTCCGCCGGCGCGGCATTCGCAGGCGCCCGTTTCGTCGAATGCGGCACGGCTGCCTGGAGGGCGTGGGAGGCCGTTGCCAGCGAGGCCGCGTACCCACTGAGGGCGGTCATCCTCCCGCCGCGACCGATGGCCGGGCGCGATCGCGAAATGACGGGTCGGTACTTCCCCAGCGAGTGGCCGCCGACAAGGGACGGACCGGACCTCCTGCAGAAGGCGGCAGGCGAGCGATGAGTGACGGAGAGGGACATGCAGAAAGCTACCAGGCGCACGGCGCATGACAGGGTCGAGGCCGCGACGCGCCGGCTCGAGAAGGCACTTACGCTGAATGAGCGAGACGCAAAAGCGCTGGCGCGAGCGGAGGGCAGGGGAAACACCGACCGGGCGGCTGAGCTGCGCCGGTCGATCGGCAAGCGCGCGCTTCAGGCCAAGGCGCAGGAAAGGATCCTCGCCAAGTACCGGCCGATCATGCAGATGTCCGACTATGCGGGGCGTCTGGCCGCGCGCTGCGCCGCCAGCCCGCCGGCGCCGGCACCGAAGGCCCGAAAGCCGAAGAAGCTGGCTCGCCAGCCGTTTCGCATTCCCGACGACATCCCGGCCGACCTGCCGGGACGTCGGGAGCGGAAGGAACGCTTTGTGCCGAGCCCGGCGGATGGGAAGCCGCTGGCCGTCACGATCAACGTTCATGAAAGCCCCGTGTCCTACATGCTCGCCGCCGGGACGATCGATGAAGCGGAGCACCGAGCGGCGGATCAGTTTCGACGGCTCTACGAGCGCGCCGGCATCGGAAACCTGAAGGCGATCGACCCGGCCCGGGAAGTCGTCGACGGCACGTCGCCGCAGCCGGATATGAATGTCGACGCCATGGAGGCGCAGGCGCGATTGCGCGAGGCGAGGGAGCGTCTGGGCAAGACGCTCTACGGCTACACGGTGGCCGTCGTCGGCGAACTCGTGCCGATCAAGCAGATGGCCGAGCACTACGGCCGGTTGTCCGGAAAGCGGGCCGAAGGGTTCGTCTCTGGCCAGGTTACGGCCGCGTTGGATCTGCTGGCGGAGCTCTGGCGGGAAAAGCCTCCGACGCTGCCGAAGATGCGGTCGACACGAGAGAGCACAAGTGGACCCGCAACCGAGTGGGACGTGACGGACAAGGGCGATCTTCGCAAGAGGCAGAGCAATGCGGAGAGGCTGGGCGGCGCCAATGATGCTTGATCCGAAGGGGTGAACGATCAAAGCTCTCGAATGGTCGCCATCGATCCAGGGCCCGCCTGTAACGGAGCATCGCCCCATGACCTCCCTTGAGAAGCAGTTCGACCAAGCGATGTTCGAGGTCTACCGCCGTGCAAAGGAAGAGGCGCACTACAATGCGACGATTTTCCTTCAGATGCTTACCGACAACGGCGGCTTGAGCACGGCGAAAACGTTGATCAATGCATCGAAGCCGTCCGACGGCTATACGGCGCTATATATGCGAAAGCGGCTTGATCTGACCGTCGAGGCCGTTGTCATAGAAAATTGTCGCTGGCACGGCCTCTTCTCCGAAAGAGAGCTCGACCGCGCTCGCCAACGGTTGCGCGAGTACCAATACCAGCCTCGTCTTCAGTCAAATTCGAATCGTGGCTCCGCTGACGCTTGACGCAGGCCCCCAAATCAGACCTAATTTCTTCAAGTTCGATAGATGCGCCCGGATGCCAATTCCGGGCGTTTTTCGTTTGGGCTGCGGATTGAAGCGGGGAGAGCCGCGAGAGGACCAGCCGCTACCGCGAAGAATGCACCAAATCTCCGCCTGTGGACGGGTTCATTTCTTCTTTGGCGCCTTTTTGGGTTTGCCGTCTCCGTGTGCAATAACGGCGGCAGCGAGCGCCTTCATATCCTTGCCAGCCTTGGGATCGCGGAGCTTCTGTCCCGCCAGCTTCTCTATGCGATCAGAATGATCCTTGCCGCCCTTCACGTTAGCCATGCCCATAGCCTCTCTAGATTTCGCCTTGGGTCCATTGCGGCAACACCGCAATTATAAGCTGCATCAGAGACGGTCGGAAGAATAGCGACAATTGTCTCTCGACAGAATCTAAGCGCCCGCGTCCACAGAATTGAGACGTGCGGTGTAGAACTTGGGTTGCACCGATACCGTTTCGAGCCGCGGAACTCGCGATGAATGAATATGCGGGTATCGGACGGAAGCCAGCTCGCGCACGCGGTTACGACGGTCGTTGGGAGCGGGCCAGAGCCCAGTTCCTTGCCGAGCATCCGTGGTGCGTGCGCTGCGCAGAGCAGGGGACGCGGACCGCCGCAACCGTGGTCGATCACATCATCCCGCATCGATACGGTCAGGCGCGGACGCCTGAGGAGAAGGCAACCGCACTTCGGCTCCTGCGCGATCCGGACAACTGGCAAGGGCTCTGCTCGACCCACCATTCCAGCACGAAGCAACGCGAGGAACGCAGCGGCGGCCGATGGGGATCGACCGTCGACGGGCGCCCGATCGATCCGAGCCATCCCTGGAACCGGCGGTGACCCCCGGGGGGGTATCCGATCTCTGGGCGGTTGGGGACCCGGACCGGCAGGGGCCAAGCGTTCGCACTGCGAGCAGATTTTGGAAAGGGGGTTTCCGCCACCCCCATAGGGGGTGAACATGAAACTTACCTCTGTCGAAGGTGGGGAAGGCGCGCCGCCGGAGCCCGACTGGGCTTCGCAGTACACCGATGAGCTCGACATCGTCGAAGCGAAGGAGCGCTGGGGTATCGTGACCCGCGAGCTGCGGGAGGCCGGCACCCTGGCGATGGTCAACGGCCACACCGTGCAGCGGCTCGTCGAGTTCTACGTGGTCTATCGCCGGGCCGCCCGCCAGGTTGGCGAGCTCGGAGCGATCACCCGGGCGCGGCGGACGAAGGTCCCACAGACCAGCCCCTATTGGACCGTCATGCGGCAGGCGGACGAGCATATCCGCATGAACGAAGCCGAGCTTGGTCTCTCGCCTCTGCGGCGCAACAAGGCCGGGAAGGTGCAACGTGGCAAGAAAGCCCCGCGCGCCGCGGACAGTTACCTCGGATCGCTATCCAAATGACCCGACCAGCCGTTGGGCTCGTGATGTCGTCGAGGGCCGCATCGTCGCGGGCGAGCTCGTGCGGCATGCTGCTGAACGGCACCTCCGCGACCTGAAGGACGGCCCGTCGCGCGGCCTGCACTGGCGTCCGGAGAAGGCGGCGCATGCCATCGGGTTCTACCCGGCGATGCTGACCATCACTGAGGGGACCAAGGTCGGGCAGCCGTTTCAGCTGCTCCCCTGGCACACCTTCGTGGCGGGCTCGCTGTTCGGATGGCGCAAGGACAGCGGTCGCATGCGGTTCCGCAGCGGGTGGCTGGAGACGGGAAAGGGACAGGCAAAAAGCCCCTTCATGGCGGCCACCGGCCTCTACATGAGCGGCTTCTGCGGCATCCACCGTGCTCGCGCCTTTGCGATCGGCCAGGATAAGAACACGGCGAACGTGCTGTTCAAGGACGCTGTCGCCATGTGCCGGGCACCGATCCCCGGCGGAGATGAAGACGACACGCTGGTCGCCAGCGGCCATGTCGTGGTGCGCGGGGAGGGGGATAACGCCTGGAAGCTGGAGTTCATCGAGAGCGAATCCATCTTCCAGTCGCTGGCGAACGGCGAGGCGATCTCGGGTCCGAAGCCGACCTTCGTCGGCGCGGACGAGATCCACGAGTTCAAGAACAACACGTCGATCGAACTGTGGAAGGCGGCGATCGCCAAGATGCCGGGCGACGCCTTCATGCTGCTCGGCACCAACACGCCCTCGTCGACGCAGATCGTCGGCACGGAATATTCGGAGTTCTACCAGAAGGTCGCACTCGGCGAGATCGACGACGACGAGGCCTTCGCCTTCGTCGCCCGCGTCGACAAGGCCGACCGGGAGACCGTGTTCGACAACGAGGACTGCTGGCCCAAGGCGCTTCCCGCGCTCGGCGTCACCTTCCCGATCGAGAACATCCGCGGCCAGGTGAAGACCGCCAAGTCGCTGCTCTCGACGGCGCTCTCGCTCAAGCGCCTCTATTTCGGGATTCCCATCGGCGCGACCGAGTTCTGGATCGCCGAGGAGGCATGGTCGGCGGTCCAGGGAAGGGTCGATGCCGACGAATTCCGGGGGTGTCCCTGCTGGCTGTCGCTCGACCTCTCGCAGAAGAACGACCTGACCGCGCTGACCGCGGTGTGGCTCAAGGACGGGAAGCTCTACGCCAAGACCTGGTACTGGACCACGAAAGACGGGCTCGAGGAGCGGGCGAAGGCCGATCAGGCCCCCTATGACCGCTGGGCGCTCGAGGGACATATCACCGCCGTGGACGGAGCGGTCATCGACAAGAGCTTCGTGGCGGCGAAGGTTGCCGAGATCTGCGCCTCGCACGAGGCGCGATGCCTCGCCTTCGATCCGGCAGGCATCGGGTCGTTCATGGAGGCCTGCGAGGACATCGGTTTGCCCGCCTGGCTTTATGAAGGGCCCGACACATATGCGGGCAACGGGCTGATGCTAGTACCGCACGGCCAGGGCACGCGGATCGTGTTCTACAAGCAGCTCGACGAGAACGGGAAGCCCATCGAGCGGCTCTGCATGCCGAGGTCAATCGAGCGGCTGGAGGACCAGATCCTCAAGAAGTCGATCGTTATCGACCACACACCCGTGACCTATGCCTGTGCCGCCAATGCGCACGTCATCGCCGACGGCATGAACAACCGGGCCTTCGACAAGAAGCGCTCGCGCGGGCGCATCGACGGAATGGTGACGATCGCCATGGCCACGGGCGCGGCCCTGGCGCAGCCGGTCGATACCGCCAAGTCCTTCTGGGACGTGGACGACTTCGTTTCGGACGAGACCGACAGGACACCGTGATGTGGCTTTTCTCTCTGTTCAAGAAGAGCCCGCCGCAGAACGTCGCGTTCTCGGAATCGTTCTGGCAGGATCTCGGTGTCGGGGGCGCCTCAAGTTCCGGCGAGCACGTCACCTGGAAGACCGCGCTGGAAGTGACCACCGCGCTTCGGTGCGGCCTGGTGATCGCGGACGGTGTGTCGACCGTGCCGTGCAAGCTTATGAGGAAGGATCCGGCGACGGGCCGGCGCGCACCGGCATTCGACCATCCGCTCTACGAACTCTTCGACTACGAGCCCAATGGATGGATGGACCCGCTGCAGTTCTTCGAGACGAAGACGCTGCACACCGTCTTCACCGGGAACTCTTACACCTTCCTCAATCGGGTTCGCGGCCGCATCGTCGAGATGATTCCGCTGGAGCCGGCCGGCGTGAGGGTCGAGCGAAAGGACGATTACAGCCTCGTCTACCACGTCAGTGCGATCGACGGCTCGGTCGAGGAATTCCCCCAGGCGGCGATGTGGCACCTGCGCGGCCCCTCGTGGAATTCCTGGACCGGGCTGGACATCACACGGCTGTCGCGCGAGGCGCTCGGCCTAGCGATGGCAACCCAGAACGCGCATGCGCAGCGCTTCGCGAACGGCCTGCAGACGACGGGCATCTATTCCGTCGAGGGGGAGCTCGTGCCCGATCAGTACAAGCGGTTGAAGGCGTGGATTGACCTCCACCATGTTGGGGCGCGCAATAGCGGCAAGCCGCTCATCCTCGACCGCAAGGCGGACTGGAAGCCGATCGACCTGAGCGGTGTCGACGCCCAGCATGTCGAGACGCGCAAGCTGCAGATCGAGGAGGTCTGCCGGGCCTACGGCGTGATGCCCATCATGGTGGGCTATTCGGACAAGGCGGCGACCTATGCGAGCGCGGAGCAGATGTTCCTCGCCCATGCGGTCCATACGGTGCGGCCCTGGCACCGGCGGTTCGAACGTTCGATGAAACGCTCCCTGCTCACCCGGGAAGAGGTGAAGGCGGGGTACTATTTCAAGTTCTTCGACACCGAGCTCCTGCGTGGCGCCGCCAAGGACCGGGCGGAGTACTACTGGAAGATGTTCCAGATGGGCATGTCGCCCAACGACATCTTCGCTCTCGAGGACCAAGACGGCTTCGAGGGTGGCGAGCGGCATTTCGTTCCCTCGACGATGACCACCGTTGAGAACGCGGCGATGCCACGCGGTATCGGCGACAATGGCGACCCTTCGCTGGAAAGCACGGTGGCCGACGATCCTTCCGCGGACGATGCTCCTGCAGCGGAGGATGATGGCGAGGCGCCGAAGGCTCCCAAGAGCCGCATGAATGCCGGCCTTGTGCTGTCGGCCGAGAACGAAGGCAGGATCCGCGGCGCCCGGGAAAATCTGGATGCCGTCCTCTCCAAGCTCGAAGAGCAGGCGGAATAGCACCATGGCCAAGCACATCGTGAACCTCGCCGGCCTGCGGTCGGTGCGGGCGGTCAATCGCGCGCCGGCCCGGCTCGGTCACGGATCGTTCCGGGTGAATGCCGCCGACGATGCCGCCGACATCTACATCTACGGCGACATCGGCGGCTGGTGGGGCGGCATCGAACCTCAGGAAATCGCCGAGGAGATCGCCGCCCTCGACGTCGCGACGCTCAACGTCCACGTCAACAGCCCCGGCGGCGTCGTGTTCGACGGCATCGCCATCTATAACGCGTTCGCTTCGCACGACGCCAATATCGTCATGCATGTCGAAGGCATCGCCGCCAGCATCGCGTCGGTCATCGTCATGGCCGGCGACGAGATCAGGGTGGGCGAATCCGCCAACATCATGATCCACAAGCCGTGGAGCTTCATGATCGGCGATGCCGACGAGATGCGCGCGGAAGCCGATGTCCTTGACGGGCTCGAGCAGGGCATCGTCGACATCTACCGTGCCCGCACGGAGAACGACGCCGACGCCCTGAAGGTGTGGATGAAGGCGGAGACCTGGTTCCGCGGTCAGCAGGCCGTCGACGATGGCTTCGCCGATTCCGTGACGCCCAATAAGACGAAGGAGAAGAAGGCCGCCCGATCGGCCCTTCTCGACATCTACCAGAACACTCCTTCCGACCTGCGGACCGCACCGGATCTGCCGGAGGTCCGTCAGTTCGAGCATCTCCTGCGCGATGCGGAGCAGATGCCGAGCAACCTCGCCAAGCGCGTCGCTGCCGCTGCGGCGAGGGTCTTCAAGTCCGCTCGCGACGAGCGGGAGGTCGCACCTCGCGACGAGGTCGACAGCGCAGCCGTTGCAGAGCTCACGCGTCGATTCGAACGCGCGGCTCATCTCTTCAAATCCTGATCGACCGGAGAAAGATATGACCAATTACCGCGTCTTCGCGGCGGTCTGCGCTTGCGCGTTCATCGCCGCCCTGGCCCTCGTGGCCGTTCCCGAACTCGGCGTGGCGGTAGCTGCCGCCACCCATCACCTCGGTCCCGCGCCGATGGTCATCGCCGCCGCTGCGGCCGCGCCTTCGCTCGATACGCTCCAGAAGTCGGTCGACGACTTCATGGCCGGGTTCGAGGAGTTCAAGAAGACCAACGACGAAAACCTGAAGAAGCGCGACGGCGTGCTCGACGACAAGCTCAACCGTCTCAACGAGCACATGGACAAGTGGGAGCCGCTCAACCAGGCGCTCACCAAGGTGCAGGACGGCCAGAAGTCGATGCAGGAACAGCTCGACCAGGTCGAGAAGGCCCTCAACCGCCCGCGCAAGCCCGGCGACGGCATGGAGGCCGATACCGAGTACAACGACGCCTTCGACCACTGCCTGCGTCGCGCGCCCGATCGCCGGGACACTGCCAAGGTCGCGCTGATCAACGAACGGCGCAACACGCTGGTCAAGGGCGACGATGCCGGCGCCGGCTATCTGCTGGCTCCGCCGGACGTCAACCGGGACATCATCAAGGACATCATCGAGATGTCGCCGATGCGTTCGCTGGCGACGGTGCGCATCATCGGCGGTCCTTCGCTGAAGCAGCCGAAGCGAACGACGGCAGCCGGCGCGGCGACGCGCGTCGGCGAGGTCCAGCCGCGGCCCAATACCGGCGACCCGGCTTACGGCATGCTCGAATTCCAGGCGCCGGAGATGTTCGCCCGTGCCGAAATCTCGCTGCAGATGCTGGAAGACGCGGATTACGATCTGGTCGGTGAGCTGCGCTCGGAGTTCGTGGACCAGTTCATGGTCCGCGAGAATGCGGAGTATGTGGGAGGGCCGGGCGGTGCCAACCAAGCGCAGGGCTTCCTCCACGCATCGGCCGGCGTCGCGTCGGTGGCGACCGGGCAGGCCGACGGGCTCACCGGCGATGGCATCATCAACCTGTGGTCGTCGCTGAAGACCGGCTATGCCTCTCGCGCCGTCTTCACCCTGAACCGCAAGACCATCGGCGCGATTCGCAAGCTCAAGGACGGCAACGGCCAGTATCTGTGGCTGCCCGGGATCGCCGGCAGCGTGCCGAACACGATCCTCGGCGCCAACTACGTCGAGTTCCCGGACATGCCCGATATCGCGGCCGGAACCTTCCCGATCGCCTATGGCGACTTCCGGCGCGCCTACATCATCGTCGATCGCGTCGCCATCGCGTTCCAGCCCGACTACGTCACCGGCGCGGACAACGGCGTGGTCGTGTTCCGCTGCCGCAAACGGGTGGGCGGCGGCGTTCGCCAGGCGGACGCGCTCAAGAAGCTGGTGGTCTCGGCCGGATAGCCGCGCGGAACGGGGCGGGCCACGGCCCGCCTTCTTCTCCCTTCCCAATTCGGAGCAAGACGATGAACCTCCTGCAGAACGTCAAGGTCACCCGCGTGGCCAACGCCGCCGTCGCGGCGCAGAGCGACGTCAACGGCAGCATCCTCGACATGGCCGGCTATGACGGCGTGATGTTCGTGGCGCTGCTCGGCGACGTCACCACCGGCTCGGTGCTGGCTCTCAAGGCCGAGCAGAACACCGCCAACGCCGCCGGCGGCATGGCCGAACTGGACGGCGCGGCCAGCTTCACGGCGGGCGCCAGCGACGCCGATAGCGCCGTTCTCCTGCTCGACGTCCACAAGCCGCGCGAACAGTACGTGCGGGCGGTGCTCGAGCGCGGGACGGCGAATGCCGTCGTCGACGGCATCCTCGCGATCCAGTACGGCGCGATGTCGCGGCCCACCGTCCATGCCGCCGGCGTCATCGCCGGAGCGCTGCTCAACGATCCGAACGAGGCATGACCGGCGGCGGGGCAAACCCGCCGTTCCATCCCAGCACAGGAAAGGACAGGGCCATGTCGGACTATGCCGGCAAGGTGTACCGGAAACAGGGCGGCGATGAGCTCGTCGTTGCCTCCGGTGGCGTCATCACCGTCGAGGAAGGCGGTGCGATCATTGTGGGTGGCGCCGACGTGACGGCGGCGGTGGTCACCGTCGCCTCTCTGCCCACCACCGATCCCGAAGACGGCTTATCGATCTGGAACGACGCCGGCTCGCTCAAGCTGGCCAGCGCGGGAGGCTGACATGCACGTCGTCAGCAAGCCCTTCCCGTGGTCGCCTGATGGTGTCCACATCGAGCAGCTCCAGGTGGGAGCCGAACGCGATTTCGGCGAACTCGCGCCGGGGCTCGTCGGTGCCGGCTATATCACCGCGCCGGGCCTCCCGCCGGGGTCGGGTAATCCGGCCGCCGCCGCGGACCTGCGGTCCCCGCCGTCGACGTCGAACGCGTCCGGGGCGCAGGACGCTCCCGTGGAGATCCCCGAAAACTGGCATGAGCTCCATCATGCCACCAAGAAGAAGCTCGCCCGCGAAATCAGCGGGCAGGAGCCCGCCGACACCGCGGCAGCCGAAGCCGTCATCGAGGCGGAGATAGCCCGCCGGACCGAACAGCCGGGTTCGTGATGCTTACCATCGTGACGCCGGCGGACGACCGCAATCTGCTGTCGATCGAGCAATTGCGGGTGGCCGCCGGCTTCGCATCAAGCGATGCGAGTCACGACATGGATCTGGCCAGGATTGGCCTCGGCGTGTCGGATCGTATCGCCCGCGAATGCGGCATCGCCGGCGATGGCGTGCGCCCGCCCACGTTGAAGCGGGAGACGGTCGAACAGACTTTCCGCCTGTCGTGCCCCGTATCGCTGCTCCTGCTCGCGCGCCGCTTCGTGTCAGGCGTGACCTCTGTCAGCATCGACGGTGAGGCGGCAGCGACCTCCGACTATGAACTCGACGCCAGTGCCGGGATGCTGCGCCGGCTCCGAGAATCCCGGCCTGCCATGTGGCAGCCGGCGACCGTCGTCATCACCTATGCAGCCGGCTTCGACGACGTCCCGGGCGACTTGGTGCTGGCTGCTTCCGTCGCAGTGCAGGAACAGTGGTCGGCGACGCAGCGCGATCCGCTGCTTAAGCGCGATCGAGTGGATGGAATCGGCGAACAGGAATTCTGGGTCGGCGGGATCGGTGGCGCCGTACCGGGCGCCTTTTCCTCCACCGTCCAGGCGTTGCTCGAACCGTTCCGCACCATGTGGGTCTCATGACGCCGAGCTCAGCTATCACCGCCCTCGACCGGCAACTTCGCAAGCACGGCCATGATGCCTTGCTGCGCAGGCAGGCCTGGGCGGGAACCGTCCGGACATCGGCCGATCTGCCAGTCCGTGTCTGCCTTCGGGGCTATCGGCCGGATGAGCTGACGGGTGGAATCGTCCAAGGCGACAGCGAGATCGTCATCTCTCCGACCGAGCTGGGCGCATCGGCCTGGCCGGACGGCGCCGGCGAACTGCCGCGCCAGGGTGATGTCATAATCTCCGGAAGCCGGTCGCTGGCCGTCATCGCCGTCGATCCGCGCTACATCGGGGGCGATCTGGTGCGGATCAACCTGCAGGTCCGCGGCTGATGGCGCGGGTCTCGACCCGGGTCGAGCCGATCGACCGGAACATCGTGCTGGCCATTCGCAAGGGCGAGGATCCGGCCCAACGCGGCGCCAGGCTCGCCGCCTTCGCCCGGCAGGCGCTTGCGGAGGCGCAGGAGATCAACCGTCAGGCGACGGGCGCCGTGCCGCCGCACGAAACCTTCGTCGACGGACGCCAAGGCGCGCCGCTCGAGAGTGTGAAGCCGGATGGCGTCATTGTCTTCGAGTTCGACCTGCTGGGCGATCTGTTCGAATGGGTCGGCGAGATGCTGGTGAAACACTCGCCGGTGCGCACGGGGCGCTATTCCGACAGCCATCTCTTTTTCGCCGACGGGGTGCAGGTCGATCCCGGCGCAGCGCTGCCGTCGGCGGAGGAATACGTCTTCATCAATGTCCAGCCCTATGCCCGCAAGATCGAGCGCGGACTGTCGCCGCAGGCGCCCGAAGGCGTCTATGAGGCCGTCGCCGCCATGGCTCGCGCGCGCTTCGGCAATCTCGCCCATATCCGCTTTTCCTACCGGTCTTTCCAGGAGGGCGGCATCGTCGCCTACATCCCGGTCGGCGCGCCGGCGACGCGCGACCGTCGCGGCCGGTTTGTCTCGGGTGCCGGCGTTTCCGAGGCTCGGAACCGCGAGCACGCGACGCGCCAGCCCGCCGTCGTGATCCAGATGAGGTGAGCGATGGCGTCGGCTAGCGTTTTCAGCGCCGTGCAGGCGCGCCTCGAGGTCAACTGGAGCCGGTCGCCTGTCGTCGATCTCAACGATGTCTCCGAGGCACAGGACCCGCCGTGGGTGACGTTCCAGTTCCCGGTCAGCAACGAGGAACAGATCACCATCGGGGCGCCTGGACAGAACGTGTTCCGGGAGAGCGGCGTCCTCCGCCTCGTGCTGGCGATTCCGCGCGGTTCGCGCATCGCGCCGTGGCTGGAATGGATGGACGACCTGCGCGCCCTGTTCCGCTCAAGGCAGTTCGACGGCGTGCGCACCTATGGCGCTTCGCCGGCCGTGCTCGACGATCGCAATGACGACGGCAAGTTCTGGCTGCTGAGCGCGGCCGTGCTCTACGACGCCGACATCCACGCCTGATCCCACTCACCTCTGGAGACACGCCATGTCCTTCGCCGCATCGAGCGGGGCGCGCATCGCCTATGTCGCCGAAGCCACCTTCGGCACCACGCCGGCGACGCCGGCCTTCAAGGTCTTCCGCACGACCGGGGGCGGTCCGCGCACCAGCAAGACCACCATCACGTCGGACGAGATCCGCGCCGACCGCAACGTTCCCGACGAGAGCATGGTCGGGATGGACGTCGCCGGCGCCTACCCCTTCGAATTCTCCTACGGGACGTTCGACGACATGCTCGATGGGGCGCTGATGGGCGCCTGGGCGAGCGACGTGCTGAAGAACGGCGTTACGCCGAAGAGCTTCACCTTCGAGGAGACGCTGGAGCTCGGCGCCACCGACAGCTTCTCCCGCTTCTCGGGCTGCATGGTGAACACCTTCTCGCTGTCCGTGTCGGCGCGGGAGAAGGTGACGGGCTCCATCGGCCTGATGGGCCAGAAGGAAGAGCTCGACACGGCCGTGATCGAGGATGCGACCTACACGGCGGCCAATGCCGAGCCGATCCTCAGCGCCTCCGGCAACATCGCCTCGCTCGCCGTCGCCTCTCTCGATCCGGCGCCGAAGCTGCGCTCGGTCTCGTTCGAGGTGAACAACGATCTGCGGACCCGGCCGGTGGTCGGCTCGCTCTATTCCGAGGAGTTCGGGCTCGGGCGCTGCAACGTCACCGGCACGCTGAACGCCTATTTCGGCTCGAATGCGCTCTACCAGGCCGTGCTCGACCATGGCGGCGGCGCGCTCAGCTTCACGATCGGGAAGGATGCCGGCAAGAAGTACACCTTCCTGTTCCCGAAGATCGTGTTCCTGAACGGCGAGCGGCAGGTCGGCGGCAATAGCGACGACGTGATGGTCAACATCCCGTTCCGCGCCGTCTACGACGCGGCGGAGGCTTGTTCGATCAAGATCACCCGGGCGGTGGCGTGACGACAATCGGTCATAAGCCCGTACGTTCGGGCGGCAGGAAGGAAGCACCACATGAAGCTCTCCCGGATCCGCAAGGGCGTGCGCAACGTGACGGAAGGAGGGTGGGTCGACCGCATCCCGATCGACGCGCTCGAAGGCGTCGCCTTCCGGGTGCGTGGCGCCCGCAATCCCGACGCGATCAAGCTGCGCGCCGATCTGATCGCGGCGCTGGACGAGGAGCAGCGCACGGCGCTGCCGGCGGACACGGTCGAGGCGATCGCGACCGAAGTCATGGCGCGGGCGGTCCTTCTCGACTGGAACCTCACCGACGAAGCGGATGCGCTGATCCCGTTCACCCCGGAGGCCGCGCTCGATCTGCTCACCGATCCTGAGATCGGCGAGACGATGCGCGAGGGTGTCGCCTATGCCGCCGCGGTTGTCGCGGCGCAGGGGCGCGATGCCCTGGAGACCGACGCAAAAAACTGACCGACGCCCTGCTCTGGCAGATGGAGTGGGGCGACAAGATCGAGTGGCTCCAGGACCTGGCCGAGGAAGGCGAGGCCATCCCGGCGCTTGGTAACCAGCCGACCATACCGGCGCATCTGGAATTCGCGTGGAGCGCCTTCTGGGCGTTGAAGAACGACCGGCCGCTCGGCTTCGCCATGATCGGCCGCATATCCTTCTCCGCGATCGATCGCTTCGCCCGTCGCTATGACGTTCATGGCGACGCCTTCGAGAGGCTCCGCGTCCTGATCGCCGCGATGGACGCGGCATTCGTCGAGAAGGTGATGGCGCGGCCGAAATAGCGCCAGCGCATCCTGCAGGGGAATTTCATGGCATCGGTCGAACAGATCCGGCGCGTGGTCACGCAGTATGACAGCCGCGGCGCCGAGAAGTCGGTTGCCGACCTCGACGCGGTGGCGGCGGCGCAGGGTAAGGTCGCCGCCACCGGCCAGACGGTGGCGACGGTCACCGACACGGTGACGCGGCGCCAGCTCTCGGCTGTGAATGCCTATGATCGCCTGCGGCGCTCGATCGACGAGGAGTACCGCGCGCAGCAGAACCTCGCGCGCGGCCAGGCGACGCTGGATCGGGCGATGCAGCAAGGCATCATCACGGCGGAGGAATACAGCCGGGCCCTTGCACTGCTGAAGGCCAAGCAGGGCCCGCCGGGCGCGAACGATAACTTCCAGCTGGCCTCGCATGAGCTCACAAACCTGAAGTTTCAGCTCAACGATGTCGCGACGATGCTCGCATCGGGCGCCTCGCCATTCCAGGTCATCGCCACTCAGGGCGGGCAGCTCAGCCAGATCCTCGGCGACAAGGGCGTCAAGGGCGCCGTGATGGGCATCGGCCAGGCGGTCCTGTCGATGGCGACGCCCGTCAACCTGGCTCTTCTCGGTATCGTGGGGGCGGGGCTGGCGGCGGAGGCCGCGTGGTCGGCATTCGGCTCGTCGACGAAGTCACTGAGCGACGACCTGAAAGAGCAGGAACGCCTGCTGAAGCTGGTGAAGGACGCCTATGACGAGGTGTCGGGCGCCGCCACCAAATGGAACAATGCCAGCCGCTCCGCGACGGTGGTCGAGACCACGCAGGCGCTCGCCGACATGCGCGCGCAGGTCAACGATCTTTCCGGCGACTTCCTCCGGGACGTCGGCACGTATGCGGGGCGAGGCGCGCAGCGCCGGTTCACCGTCGGCGGCGACTACGAAGCCTTCGCCGGCCCCATAAACGACTTCCTGGCTTCGGTGAAGGCCGGCGCACCCGACGTCGACCGGCTCGTCGACAGCATCGGCCAGATCGGCGAGACCTCGCCGCAGGTCGCCAAGACGGCCTCGGAACTGCTCGGCATCATCCGCAACGCGGACGATGCGGACAACAGCCTGTCGGCCGCGGCCGGCGGCGCCAAGATGCTCGAGGCGCAGCTTGCCGTGCTCGCCGGCACCGCGACCGATGCGCAGAAGCAGCTGGTGGGCGTCGCCGATGCCGCAAGCGACATCGCTTCAGCGACCAAGGCGCTCGAAGGACTGCGGCGCGACTATTCCCGCATCGGCGACCCCCGGGCTGAGTTCATCGGCCGCTATACCGACAACCTGGGGCAAGGGGTGCCGCAGGACCTGCGCAAGCAGATCGAGGAGCAGGCGGCCAAGAACTACGCCGCGGAGCAGGCTCGCGCAGCGGCCGACAAGGCGGCAAGCGCGCGAGCCCGTGATGCGGCGCGGGCGCAGCGGGACACGTTGCGCGACGCCGAGCGCTACTATGAGCAGACCCGCACCGCGGCGGAGCGCTATGCGGCGGAGATCGCCAAGCTGAACGATCTGCTGGCGCAGGGGGCGATCAATCAGGACACGTATACGCGCAACGCCTCGAAGGCCGCCGAGGCGCTGGCGGATGCCGAGAAGCAGGACCTGATGGACCGGCTGGGGAAATCGTCTGACCCGCTGAGCGGCCTGCAGCTCGGAACGATGCGTTACTTCGATTCCCTCGGCACGGAGGCCGAGCGCACGGCCGACCTGGTGCAGGGGGTGTTCGGTTCGCTCGAGGACGCGTTCGCCGACTTCGCCAGCACGGGCAAGCTGGACTTCAAGAGCCTCGTCGACAGCATGATCTCGGATCTGGCGCGCTATGCAGCGCGGCAGGCCATGGTCGGGCTGTTCGGTGGCGGGAATGGCGGCGGTCTCTTCGGCCTACTCCCCGGCTTCGACACGGGCGGCTATACGGGCGCCGGCGGCCGGAACGAGCCGGCGGGCGTCGTTCACAGGGGCGAATTCGTCTTCTCCCAGGCAGCCGTCCGTCAAGCGGGCGTCGGCCATCTCGACATGCTGCATCGCAGCCTGAAGAAGGGATATGCGGAGGGGGGCTACGCGGAACGGCAGGAGATAGGTGCCACGGCGCGCCAGTTTTCCGCGCCGGGAGGCGTTCATGCTGCGGGTTCCTCCACGGGGAACACCTTCGCCCCCGTTTACAACATCGACGCGCGCGGCTCGCAGATGAGCGAGCAGCAGTTCCGTCGGATCCTCGACGAAAACAACCGGAAGGTCGTCACGCAGGTGCGTGGCAACGTTTCGGGCTGGGTTTCCGAGGATCGCCTCCGCGCACCAGCTCAGAGCGGGCTCGGCTGACCTGTGTCGATGGTAGAGCACGAGTAGGAGATTTCGTGGACGGGCTCGTCCATCTCACGGATCGAGATGATTTCGCATTGCCTTCCGGATGATCGCAAATATCCGGATGCCGCTTCGCGGAATGCATCCTCTGTCGGGATAAGATCTACGGCCCCAAAGGTGTATCCGCGGACAACTCCGGCTGATGCTATGTCCTGTTCAGAAGGCAATATCATCAGCTTTCCAACAGAGGTGTTATCGAAGATGATGTACGCCTTAGAAACATCTGCGATCTTTCCACTTGGAAGCTCACGGACAGCAGGCAATCCATCATTTGGCGGCACCTTATATACTGTACGCGGAATGTCCTTATAGGTGTCTGCGACATACTTGATATTCGGAGTGCATGCTGTGATCAAAGTCACGGCCGCGACGACCGTTAGCGCCTTAAGTGTCATTGTCGCCTCCCTCAAGTCGCAACGGTAACAGCGTTGCCGAAAGTGTCGATGGCCGACGCCTCCGACTGAATAATCATCGCATCATTGGCGCCGCCGGGCCTTTGGCACGGCCCTACCGATCCATGGATTAATTGCATGGCTGATTTCCCCGCTGCCATCGACGCCCAGCTGGGCGGTCGACTGGTCCGCTGCGGCATACTCGTACGCTTCGACTTCCCCACCGGCGCCGTGCGGCTGTGGAATGGGGCGCGCGCGCTGCGCACGAATGACGGCTATCTCTGGTCCGGGCTTCGCGTGGTCGGCGACATTTCCGGCCTCGGGCAGTCGGTGAACGGCGCGGCCGCGCCGCTCGACCTGACGGTGTCGGGCGTGGATGCGGACTTCGCCGCCAAGGTGAAGGGCGACCGGGCGAACTGGTACGACGCGGTCGTCATCGTGTTCTGGCAGTTCTTCGACGAGTCCTGGCAGCCGCTCGACCTGCCGATGCCGTTCCGCTTCGCCCAGCTCAAGACCATGACCGCGAGCCGGAGCTGGGACGACAGCAACATGCGGCACGTCTACACGGTCTCGGTGCGCGCCGAAGGACCGTTCATCAATAATCGCCGGCCGCGCCACGGCTTCTACACCGATGCCGACCAGAAGGCGCGCTCGCCGGGCGACCGGTTCTTCGATCGCGTCGCCGGGATCGAGGGCAGGGTGATCAACTGGCCATGACGGCGGATCTTACGGCCTTTCTCCGGCGGATGGCTTCCGAGCCGTTCGCCTGGGGACGGTTCGACTGCGCGCTCACGGTGGCGGACTGGTGGCTGGCGAACCATGGCCACGATCCCGCCGCGCCCCTGCGCGGCACCTATGCCACGCGCGAGGAATGCCGCGCGGTCCTGGTGCGGGAAGGCGGGCTTCTCAGGCTGGTGGCCCGCCTCGCCGCGTCGGCCGGCGCATCCCGGCTCAATGAGGCGCGGCCCGGCGCCTTCGGAATCGTGCGCCAGCGCGACGAGCACCTGGCGATGGTCTGTACGCCGGGGATGCGCTGGGCGGCGAAGTCCGAGAGCGGGATCGTCGCGGTCGCCCATCCCCATCTTGTCGCCATGTGGAGCGTGTGAATGCGCCTTTTTTTCATCGCGGTGCTGCTGGTGGCGTCCGTGCTTCCCGCCGCTGCCATGCCGCAGGCCGTGGGCGCCTATCTCGCCTTCGCGCTGCTGCCGGCGACGGCGACGGCGGGAACTATCGCGATTGCATCGAGCGCGATCGCCCTCGGGCTCACGATCGGTATTTCCTACGCCGCCAACGCGCTCTTCAGCCGTTCGTCGGGCGCCCCGAAGCCGCAGGACGTCAAGACCACGCTGCGCAATTCGGTCGGGCCGCGCTGGCGCCATTACGGGCAGGTGATGATCGGCGGGTCGCTCGCCATGATCGAGACCAAGGACGGCGACCTGCACCAGGTCGTCGCCTTCGGCAGCCAGAAGATGCACGCCCAGCTCGGCTGGGTGATCGACGGGCGCGGGGTCGGCATCGACGTGTCGGGATGGGTGGTCACGGCGCCCTATCCCGCGAACACGGTCAAGATCGAGCAGCGGGACGGTTCGGCCTCGCAGGCTGCCTATGCGAGCCTCGTCGCCGCGCTGGGCGATCCCTACTGGACGACCGGTCATCGCGGCGACGGCATCGCCCATGCGTATCTGCTGGCGCGCAACGCCGATGCCGAGATCATCGCCGACGTCTACCCGAACCGCATTCCGTCGCTTCAAGGTATCTTCGAAGCGGCGGAAACCTATGACCCGCGCAGCGCGAGCGTGGTCTACAGCACCAATCCGGCGCTGTTCCTGCGCGACTACCTGACCCATGCGGACGGGCTGCAGATCGACCCGGCCTATATCGACGATGCGGACTTCATCGCGGCCGCCAATGCCTGCGACGCTGCGGTGCCGGTCAAGGCCGGCGGTACGGTGCCGCGCTATTTCGGGGCGCTCAGCTACCAGTTCGACGCCGAGCCGCAGAGCATCCTCTCGCGGCTGATCACGATGTGCGACGGCGACATCCGGCTCCGGCCCGACGGGCGGATCGGCTTCCGGGTCGGGGTGTGGGCCGACCCCACGGTGACGATCACCGACGACCAGATCATCGACTTCTCGCTCTCGGATGGCGGCGGGCCGCTGCGCGAGGCGAACGAGTACCGCCTGAAGTACACCGATCCCGGCCAGTATTTCGCCGAGGTCGAGGCCGAACCGTGGCGGATCGAGAGTGAGATCGCGGCCTATGGCCAAGTGCGCTCGACCACGATCGAGGCCTTCGAGATCCAGCACCACAACCTCGCCCGCCGGCTGATGAAGATCGCCGCCTTTCGCGGCTCGCCGCGCTGGCAGGGGACGATCCACACCACCCTCGCCGGGCTCCGGGCCTGGGACGAGAGATGGATCCGCGTCATCATCGCCGATCTCGAGGTGAACGAGACGTTCGAGGTCACCGGGGTCGACTTCGACATGGCGAGCATGTCGGTGACCCTGTCCATCGCCTCGTTCTCCGGCGCGGCCTACAGCTTCGACCCGGCCACCGAGGAGGGGACCGCGCCGACCGCCGCGGAGGCGGTGCCGGAAACCAGCCTGCCGCTGCCGACCGGCTTCAACGCCACCGGCGGATCGGTGGCGGTGTCCGGCAGCACCTCGGCACCGGCCATCATCACGACGTGGACGCAGGCCGCGCAGCCGGGACTGCGGGTCGAGGTCCAGTACGCCAACCAGGCGGATGGGATCTGGCAGCCCGGCGGGAGCGTCGACGACGGCGAGGAAAAGCTGCAGATCGTCGGTGTCGTCGACGGCGCCACCTACAATGTGCGCGGCCGGAACGTCGGTGCCGGCAGCGCCTCGACCTGGGCGGTGATCTCCGGGATCGTGGCGACGGCGGACAACACGGCCCCCGCGGCGCCGAGCATCACCAGCGTCAACGGCACGACCAATGCCACGATCACCTGGCGCAACCCGAACTCGCGGAATGTCGTTGCCGGACGGGTCTACCGCGACACGGACGGCAGCTTCGCCGGCGCGGACGAGATCTCCGGCCCGATCTATGGCGGCCCGAATGCCGTCCTCTCCTTCGTCGACCCCGCTCCCGGTTCCGGCACCTGGTACTACTGGGTGAAGGTGGAGAACGGGTCGGGTGTGCAATCGGCCGCCGACGGCCCGAACTTTATCACGCTGCCATGACCGCAACCTGGCCTTCCTCGCTCAAGCCGAGCCAGATCACCGATCCGGAACTCGTGGCGTCCTATGCCACCGGCGGGCGGACCAGCAACGGCCTCGAGCAGCGCGTGCTCTCCGATGCGGGCTATTGGCGCCTTTCCTACACCTTCGCCATTCGCAGTCGAGAACAGGTGCTCGCCTGGCGGGCGCTAGTGACGCGGATGAAAGCCGGCGAGGCCGTTGTCGCCACAGTCTACGACATGCACCGAGCAACGGGTGCCGACGCGGCGGGCAGCAGCGCGACCGTGCTCTCGCCCGTGCCGATTGGCTCGGTGTCGGCGCTGGTCGCGATCTACGGGATCGAGGCCGAGCCGGGGGCAATGTTCTCGATCGGCGATCGTCTTTACCGCGTGGTGGCAGTGACGGCGCCCGGCGAGGCACAGGACAACTGGCTCGATGCGGACGCATGGACGGGCGGGGAGCCGTGGCCGGCGCCGACGCTGGGGGTGACGCCGGTTCAACTGTGGTTCCTGCCGCCGCTGCGTGCCGCCGCGCCTGCCGGTACGCGCCTGTCGTTTCAGAACTTGCGCCTGCAGTGCTGGCCGGAGGGCTTGTCGTCGATCCCGCTCGACCTCGACCTCGGCAAGTTCGCCGACCCGACCCTAACGCTCGTCGAAGCGCTCTGATCCACTCCGAGGACCGCTCATGCCCCTTATCCCGTCGACCCATCAGGACGTCGTCGACTACATCAACGCGCTCGGCGACCAGGCCGGTGCGATGCTGGCGCGGCTCGATTCCAAGGACGCCGCGCTACAGCTCCAGATCAATCTCGAGGTCTCGGCCCGGATGTCGGCGATCGCGGCTGAGGCGGCGATCCGCGCGCGTGTGGATGCCACGGACGCGAACCGTCCCGGCGTGTCGCCCGAGCGTTTCGCGAGCGGCCTGACAGGCGACGAGGCGACGGCGCCGTCGGTCCCGCCGGCCTGGGTCGTCACGTCCAGCCGGGGGCGTGTGGCCCGGCTCACGGGAAGCGCGCTGATCGCCGGGCGCGGCCTGCGGGCCGTCGAACCGAGCCGGACCTACCGCGCCCGGGCCGTGGTGCAGCGAAACGTCGATACCGGCGATCCGTCCGGCGACGCCGTCGCGCTCAGGATCGCGTGGTACACCGCCTCGCGCGAGTACATTTCCTCGACCGACCTGCATGTCTGGGATGATCTGATCGTCTCAGGCGGACGCACTTCGGTGGAGAAGATCTTCGCGGCCGCCGCGGGCACCGGCGTCGACGTCGTCGCGCCCGGCACGGCGCGCTATTACCGCCTCTATGTGGAAACGTGGGGAACGTCGCAGAAGACCGATATCGAGGTGATAGCCGCCAGCGACGTGACCGACAACGAGCTGTGGTCGCCCGACCTGTCGAGCTTTTCCGGCCGCGTCGACGCGCTGGAGAGCCTCAACGCGGGAAGTCGCCTGGCGGCGATCGAGGGCGAGCTTGACGCGGCCGCGTCCCTGACCTTCTCGACGATCGGCGATCTCGAGGCGGCAACCATCGGTGTTTCGCCGGACGCAGTGCGGGTGCTGGGCGAGGACGCGCCCCATGACGGCATGGGCGGCTATTTCCGGCGCGCCGACAGCCTGACCGGCGATATCCAGAGCTTCGACGGCGCATGGTGGCAGCGCGTCAACTTCGCGCGCGCGCGCGGCGCCATCTCGCCTTTCGACTTCTTCGCCAAGGGCGACGGGGTGAACGACGATACCGCCGCCGTCCAGTCGGCGGTGGATGCCGTGAGGGCGATCCTGGGCCTCAACAGCTCCCTCACGTCGCTCGACCCGGCCTGGGGCGCCAATGCAATGGGCGTTTTCCTCGATCTCAGCGGCGGTCCGTTCCTTATCACCGATACGATCGATCTCACCGAGATAGCCTCCTATGGGTGGCGTATCCGGGGTGGCCTCTTTCTCGGCAAGTGCGCCGGCAAGCCGATGTTCGATCTGTCCGGCTCCAGCGGCTACACGATCACGAACGTGGCGTGGATCGGCGACGAGAACGACATGCCCTCCCATGCCTGGATCTCCGGCCCCTCCACCTTGAGGGGGTGCGGAAAGGGCCTGTTTCAGGGCTGTTCCACGCTCGGCTTCTTCAGCGAGGCGGCCTATCTTTCCTACGGGCAGGAAGAGAACACCGCTCACCAGAATATCTGGTGCAACTCGCAATATGACGCGGGGATCGGCATCCATATCGGCAACACGTCGCTTCTCCCCGTCACTTCGGAATTCACGACCCTGCGCTCGGGTCCGGTCAGCCACGGGAACAATACCTTCCTGCGCGACAGCTGGATCTATGTGCCATCGGTGGGGGCGAAGATCACCGGCATCACCAAGGCCGCCAATGCCGTCATAACCTTTTCCGACATGTCGGCCACCCCGCTCGAGGTGGGCGATCTCGTGACCTTCAGCGTCGATGTCCAGGGCATGGTGGAGGTATGGAAGGAGCGCGCGGAAATCCTTTCGATCGTCGGCAACGAGATCACCGTCGACCTCGACACCTCGACCTTCAGCACCTATGTCGCCGAAGGGCTTCTGGTCAAATGCCAGACCAAGCCGTCTCTTATTCTGACGAGGGCCAACCAGTTCAAGTTCGAGACCTGCTACATCGTCAATTACGGCCAGATGCAGATCGGCATCTATTTCGACGATCCGACCCACCCAATGATGAACGACATGGTGTTCAACTTCTCGTTCGAGGGGTCGGGGAACGACGGAAACATCAATATCGAGACGTTTGACCTCGATGCGAGCATGGACGGCTTCGCCCTGAATACGCACCATACAAATGGTGTCGGGCGCATAATCTATGCCAATGCGGGAACCGGCAGCCTCGCCATCGGCCTGCGCGAGTTCAACAGTATCGGGCAGATCCACGATGCGCTGGCGCTCGACTGCCCGGGTGGGCAGAACGTCTATTCCTATGGCGGATCGGCGATCGTCGACGCGTTGGACCTGGCCGGGCGGCTCAAGAACTGCTCGATCACGGCGCGCGACACAAGGAAGGCGACCTTCAACGACACCAAGAGCGGAAACCATACCGGCCTCGCCGTGGCGGGTGTCTCCGGGACGATCGGTTCGGCGACGGCGGCTTTCGATTGCAGCGCCGTCTTCGACCACGTCATGGGCGCCGTCACGGTGACGGTGGGCGCCAACGGGTCGGCCGCGAACGGCATCGCCGTCACGCTGCCGTTCGCGGCGCGTATATCGACCGCCAAGCCCGGCCAGAACACCAGCGCCGGATTGCTCCTGTCCGCCGCCGTCGCCGCCGGATCGGACCAGCTCATCATCACCACCGCAGACGGCTCGCACCCCGTGACGGGCGACGGGCAAACGCTCGTCATCCCGCTCGAATTCGTCTCGGCCTGACGCTTCCACCACGCCCGCCTGTCCCGCACGCCGCCTTCGGGCGGCATTTTTATGTCCGGAGCCGAGATGACCGCAACGATCAGGATCCCGCTGCATCGAAACACGAGCGCGCCGGCGCCGGCGATCCGCTTCACGGATCTGAACCTTGTCGGCAAACTGGTCGAGCTCGAGGTGACGCCGCGCGCCGGCAGCGCGCCGTTCACCCTGTCGACGGCGGATGGCGGGCTTGCCCTTGTTTAACCGGATGACGAGGGCGCGGGGGACGCAGGCCGACTATGTCGCGGCGATCCAGGCGCATCTCGACGCCACGGCGGGCGAGCGCCAGTATGATTCGATCCAGACTGCCGTGACCTATCGCGGCGACCCGAACGAGACCTATGCCGCCGAGGCGCAGGCGCTGTTCGAATGGCGCTCGGCCGTGTGGTCCTATGCGCTCACTGAGTTGGCGAAGGTAACGGCGGGCGAGCGCGCCGCGCCGGAAATCGCCGACTTCCTCGCCGAGCTGCCGGCCGTCGGCTGGCCGGCGGCGGCGTGAGGGAGTGTCAGGAAACACTAGGCATCGATTGTGGTGCCCCCGTCGGAGCATCCTCGGATCGAATCGGGTTCGGTTGCCGCGGCGACAGCGCGCCATCTCGTGCTTGTTGGAGGACAAACAGACGCAACGCTGACGAAAGGTTCGCGGTCACCCTCCTGGAATCAATAAGAGAAACCAGTTTGCCAATTGGCATGCCGCGATTCACCGCTAACTCTTTTAAGGCAACGTAGAACTCATCTTCGAGAGACACGCTGCGCTTTTCACGCCCGACCATAATAGTTCTACGTTTCACCAAACTGTTACCTATAGCCATTCGATGACCTTCAGCAGGGTGACCAAAAGTGATCGCTCGTTGATCATGAACGCTAGAGGTATTATCTGTCCATGCTGCTTAAGCGGCATGGGGCACGGGGCGGTGCGCGCCGAGACGTCTAGGTTCGTGCCGGGGGCAGCCTGCCATTGCGGGCTTCACCAAGAACGAACAGCCGCAGCGCTGACGAAAGATTGGATGTTCTCCGGTCGGCGTCGATCATGTTGATCAAAGCGAAGAGCGGGAGGTGTCGAGCGGCAGCGATCTCCTTTAGCGCGTTATAAAAATCGTCCTCAAGAGAGACGCTCGTTACATGCCGTCCGATAATAATCGTTCTTTTTCTAATTGAATTTCTAACTATCGACATTCAAGAGGTCCATGGCGAGATCGGAATGACATCAGACACGCTCGTGGCCTTCATTATACGCAGCGGTGATTTTGGGCGGCAATAGCTACAAAAGAACTGCTCTGTTCCAGTTGGATTCTCTTTTGCCGCTGCCCCCTTCGGGCGGCTTTTTTATGTCCGGAGCTCCCCATGCCCTACGATCCCGCCAAAGACCCGTGGTACGCACAGGTGACGCCCTCGGTCGGCCTCGGCCGTTCCGGAGCGGTGGTGACGCCGAGCGACGATGACGATCTCGCGCGCTATGCCCGCCTGCGCATCTTCGTGCCGGCCGATGCCGAGGATGCGCAGATCTCGGTCCTGCCGGTGGACCAGGCCGACGACGCGCCGCTCATCCTGTCGCTGCCAGTCGGGCAGGTGAGCATCCTCGAATATTTGGTGCGGCGCGTGCTCGCGACGGGCACGACCGAGGGCCTCGAAATCCACACGGTGGCCTGAGATGGACCTCGGGCTTTCGCTGGTCTCGCGCCGTCGGCGGGGTAGGATTCTTTACATGGGCTCATGGCTCGCCGCCCAGGGCCTCGCCGGCTCGACAGCCGGCGCAGACTTCGTGCGCGGCATCTATTGGCTGCCGAACCCGGTGTCCGGCCTGCCGACGCGCGCGAGCCAGGCCGAATGGTTCGCCAGCTTCATGGCGGCCGGGACCTCCTCGCGCACCTATTGGGATGCGTCGGGCAAGCTGCGCAGCAACCTCGCCGCCAATCAGCCGCGCTTCTCCTGGGAGTCCGGCCGGCGCCGCTTGGTGCTCGAGGACGCGCTCACCAACAAGCTGGAGTGCCGCAAGCACAATCCGGTCGACGCCGGCAAGATCGCTGTCGGCGCGCCACCTGCGGGCGCAACCTACGGCGTCGCCGACCGGCCGGACGAGATCGCGGCAATGGGGCTGGACCCGATCTGCACCAACGGCAAGGTGTACTTCGCTGACAACCCGAGCGGATCGGGTGCTCCGTTTTTCATCTATCCGGTCGGGCTGACTGGGAACGTCAACCCGCACACGCTCGACTTGTTCGGTTGGTCGACCGGTGCCGGCACTAAGCCGACCCTGCGACTTGAGAGCGGCGGGACGGGCGCGAAGATCATCGAGTCCTCTCCCGGGAGGGTGACCTGTCCGGGACTGACGCCCGGCAGTTCGTCCGACCGCATCGTGATTATCGTCTGGCCTGGCACGACGGTGTTCTTCATCCTGCCCGGTCTCTACGAACAGGCGTTCGCTCCGCACGCGCCGATCCCCGGCGACGCGCTGGCAGCAGTGACGCGGCCGATCGAGAGCTTCCAGATCCTGCCCGCGATAGTCTCAATGCTGGCGGGAGGGGCGACGGCCCTGGTGCGCGGCAAACTGACAACGCCAGCGCCCAATGCACGGGTCCTTGGCGGCCGAAGCTCCGTCGCTCTTATTTCGCGCGGGCCGTCCGACGCCAATATTACCGCCTACAATCAGGTGGTGGCTCTCCGGGCAGATAGTGACGACGGAGGCTTCTCTTCCGACTTCGGGGCCGTCTTCGCAGGTTCGAACGCACCTAGCCGAAAAGTCTGCCTGAACGGCAGCGCGATCGCTGAGGACGCCAATGAAACCGGTGTGACCGACGGCGTCGTGTATCTCGGTCGCTGCGCCGCGTTATCCGCGCCCGTCGGGTCGGGTTTCTACGATCAGACGGCGTGGTTCCCGGAAATCGCGGACAACGCCCGCATTCAAAGTCTGGCGGTGCCCTATGCAGCGTAATCCGATCTATCTGCGCTTCCCCGATCGCGAGGCGGCACTTACCACGGGCGCCGCGTTGATCGGCGAGGAAACGATCGAGCACCTCGCCGCGGATGGCTGGTGGGAGGGCATCTACTGGTGCATCGACGACATCGGCGCGCTCTACGAGCCAACTGGCGAGGTCGATGAGGACGGCGCGCCGGTCATGGACGAACTGCCCGGCTACCACGTCAACGGCCTGTGGTGCGGCCCGCTGGAAAGCCTGCCGGAGGCGCTCGCCGCCTATCGCATCGATCCCGACCCGCCGCTGCGCGTGTGGGGATGAGGGGGACACGAAGAGCGAGACCCTGACGGGCCGTGCGACCGCCCCGGTTTCGTTCGGCCCCGTCCGTACCTCGCGCCCGTGGCAGGTACTGGGAGCTGACGAGCGACGGCAACGCGAGTGGTAATATACCTACGGCCAATCGCAGAAGCGAACATCGCTATCTGAAAGGTGGGCCGGGAAAGTGGGTGGCACGTCCCCGGCCCATCCCGCCACGCCAAGCAGGCGCCGGCGCAGCGCGCCAGCCATTCGGTCCAGGTGGTTGACGCAAGGAAAGTAGAACTTATTCCACGCGAAAAGCACAGGCACCTCCGCGGCGCGTCGATGTCCGTCTGATATCCTGCAGTGTGAAGGCTGCCCATGCCCCGGCGCATCCCCCCGAATTGCCGGCATAGAGAGCTCGAAACGTCAGTGCGCCTTCAGCCAGGCGAGCGCATCCGGAAGATGGTAGAGCGCAAATCCGACCGCGCCTCCTATGGCGGCGCAGATCGCGAGACCAATGAAAATCGCCGTCAGGAGATAGCGGGCGTCTTGGGGCCGCATCGAGCGCTCACATGCCGTTTCATCTACCGAAAAGGCCTGCCGTCGCCTCCTCGAAAGGAGCGGCACCGTCTCGGCGGCGAAGGGTTTTTTTGTGACGTTGCTTATCGAGCGAGGCCCCCAAGGCGTCCGATGGCGCCGAACACGCCGCCCAGCATGCGCGCCAGGACGTAAGGAACCCATGTCGGCAGAAGGGCATAGGGATGGCCGGCAGGAAGGTATCGCCCTTGCCTGCGGGCACGCCGCGCTTCGAAACGCGCGCGGCGCGCGGACATGCGGTGAGGGTAGCGAGTCCGCGCGGGTCCACTTCTACGACGGCTCACACAACGCTCCTCCGCCACCGACAATGCCGTTGTCGGCTACTTCACGACGACTGTCGACCTGTCCAGGGGTGAGCCTCGGTGTCGGGCTTGGCACCACCACAATTGCCGAATGTGGGCATCCAGCTTCGAAAGCGCCGTCGGATCGACCTTACTGGATAGATCCTGGCGGATACGCGACATCGCCTCGTAGCCGGTTGCGGCAGATCCCTGCTTTCGCATCTGGAGCGCCTCGGAGCGGCGGATCAGAGCGTCAATATCAATCATATCCTGGTGCCTGAACGAGTCTTGTCCATCGATTCTTGTACCTGATGATACTCGCGGCATGTCGATGAGAGCGCCAAGTTGCAGCCAGGCGCCGAAGCATTCGTCCTCTCCCAAGAGGACCTGCCCAAACGTTGCCGCTGACAAAGCGGTTTCAGCATGGTGCGGACGGCGGGGCTCGAACCCGCAAGCCTTTAACGGCGCAAGATTTTAAGTCTCGTGCGTCTACCAGTTTCGCCACGTCCGCAATCATCGTCCCGGTGGCACGCCTAGCACTTTTCGAAGCGCTCCGGCGCGACCTCCTTCGTCCCTCACAATCCGGAGACTCTCCATGCGGCTGGTCAATGACTGGCGCGCCGTGCTCACGCGCGCCTGGAGCGTGCGCCTGCTCGTACTCGCCGGACTGCTGTCCGGCCTCGAGGCGGCGCTGCCCTACCTCGGCGAACTGCCGATCCCCGCCGGCCTGCTCGCCACCCTCACCACCTTCGTCGTCGCCGGCGCCTTCGTGGCCCGCCTGCTGGCGCAGAAATCCATGGGAGACCGCTGATGCCGACGCAGAAGCTCCGCCCCACGAAGCGCGCCTCGGCGGCGATCGCGGCCGTGATGGCCGCCGCCATGCTGATCGGCGGCACGTGGTACTCGGTCGCCCCGACCGGCAAGCAGTACCCGACCGCCGTGGTGATGGCGGCCGACCTCATCATCAAGGATTGGGAGGGGCTGCGCCTTTCCGCCTATCGCGACGCCGTCGGGGTCTGGACCATCTGCTACGGCGAAACCAAGGGCGTTCGCGCCGGGATGCGCAAGACCAAGGCCGAATGCGTGGCGATGCTCTATGAGCGCGTCTACCGCGACTTCTACATCCCGATCTCGCAATGCGCGGCGCCGAACTTCACTCGGGCGCCGGTGCCGGTGCAGGCGGCCATGACAGGAGGTGCCTACAATTTCGGGGTCGGCAGTGTCGAGCCTCGACGTGGGTGGTGCGGATCGACCGCCGCGCGGATGATCCGGGCCGCCAACTGGCGGGCGGCGTGCGATGCGCAGACCGCGTTCAACCGCGCCGGCGGGAAGGTGCTGCAAGGCCTCGTCCACCGCCGCGAGATGGGCGATGCGAGCCGCCTCGGCGAGGGCGAGCTCTGCGTGACGGGGCTGCAGTGATGGGGGCCCTGCTCGATCTCTTCCCCGCCTGGCTTAACGGTCTCTCGGCATGGGCCTTCCTCGTGCTCGGCGGCGCAGCGCTGGTCTACGGCCTGTTCCCGCTCGCCCCATACCGCGCCCTGGTGCAGATCGGGGGCGCGGCAGCCATCGGCTATGCCTGCTACCTCGCCGGCTATTCCGGGGCGCAGGCGGCCTGCGAGGCCGGACGGCTCGCGGCTGAGAACGCCGCGCTCAAGCGAGACGCCACGATCGCCGAGGAGGTGCAGCAGCGCTCCGAGGCCTCGCTCGCCAAATCGCAGATGGACCTTGCCAGCCTTCAGGAGGAGCGGGATGCGCTCGCGACCAAATATGCCTCGGCGGTGCGCCGGGCCGGTGATTGCGTGCTCGGCGATGATCTTCGCCGCAGCCTGCGCCGGCCCGAATAGCCTTACCGCGGCCAGCGTGCGGGTGCCGCCGGCACCGGCGGTGTGCGACGCCCCGCCACCGGTCGACTACCGCACCGGCGAGCCGCTCGAGCAGACCGTCGCCAAGCTCGCCGGCGAGCGCGACGCCTTCGGCGCCCGGCTGAAGGGCTGCCGCGAAGGATGGAACGCCATGGCCCAGCGCTACCGGAACGGGACCGGCTGATGTCCGATGCGATCCTTCTCGAGATCATGAGCAAGCTGGGCGAGCTCGCGGCCGACATGCGCAACCTCAAGGACGACCAGACGGCCGACCGGCGGGTGAACGCCGATTTCCGCAAGGAGGTCCGCGACGAGATGTCGGAGGTGAAGGCCGGCGTCTCGGAAGTCGGACACGCGATCCGACCGGTCGCGGAGACGGTCAAGAAACACGAGAAGAGACTCGACGAGCACGCCGGGGAGATCGCGACCAACAGGACGTTCCGGGATCGGTTCGGCGCGGTGACGGCGGTGGGCGGCGCGGGCTTCTCGCTCGTCTTCGGCGGCGTGGTCTGGCTGATCACGACCTATTGGCACGAACTGCTGGCCGTGCTCAGGGGCCTTTTTGCACGATCGTGAGCGCAGGACCCGACAGCCGCTGATCGGCCTGTCCCTGAACGCCGGCAAGCCGCTGCCATGTAACTCGAGCCCTCGCGATGGCGGTGAGTGGATCCTCGCCGGAAATCAGGGCGCGCCTGACCCGCGACAGCGCGAATGAGTGATCCTCAAGCGCGCCTTCCAGCGCGGATAACGCTTCGATGATCTGGCGCGGCGACTGTTCCATGTCGTGCCCTCCCTCGCGCATTGTCGTCGAGGTTGCGCCGTTCTCCCAATTACATTCTGGAATGTATTCGAGCGATGAAAACGGCGCCGCATCAGCACCTTGGACCATCTGGATATGATGCGGAGCGTTCGGCCTGGCACGCGCCGACCGGCCGGCTGATCGTCCATTTCCGCGGGGCGACCAGCATTGGGACGCTGGACGCGCAGGAGGCGCATGGCCGCTTCATCCTGCGCGAGGTCGCCCGCCGGCGGGCCGCGCTCGAGGCGGAAGCCGAGGCCAGCTTCTGGCCGAAGGACTTCCTGCGCACCCTCGCCGACGTGTGAGAGATCCGCGCGCTTTGCGCGGATGGCCGCCGGGACCGATCCCGGCATCACGTGGTGTGCGCCTCCCCGGGTGCCGTCGCGCCGAATATCACCCTGGTCCCGCTCTCCTCCGGGAGGGGGGCTTTTTTGGTTTCGGAACCGACGTCGGCGGGCTTCGTTGGAGAAGAGCCTGTAATCATCTCTTGCCCTGCCTCCTGCCCATCAGTGCGCCCAGGGGAGGCAGGGTGTTTTTTGGCTTCCTCAACGTGAACCGTGCGGCGCGGCCGGTGTTGAATCTGGCATGATCCCGATGGCGCCCGTTTACGTGTGGGCCGCGAATAGAGGCGACGGTATGGATGCGCAGCTTGCCGTTGCGGACATAGTCCGTTGCCATCGCTCGCAATATGGCGATCTGCAGATCGGTTAAATCTATTTCCGGCATCGGCGGATCCGGTCGTGCCTGTTGACCTGGAAGATGCCCGGAGAGGCACTTCTTCCCGCTCCGATGTCGAACTATATTCCCGCATATGAACTTGCCTTACCCAGTGCCCAGCAACGAAGAGGAGCGCCTTCGCGTCCTGGCCGAGTACCGGCTCATGGATACGCCGCCGGAGGAGGATTTCGAGCGGTTGGCCAAGTTGGCCGCACGTCTCTTCAATGTTCCGACCGTCCTGATTTCTCTGCTCGAGCGCGACAGGCAGTTCTTCAAGGCGCGCGTCGGTTTCGACGTCTGCGAGACCAGCCGTGAAGTCTCGTTCTGTGCCCATGCCATCGTTCAGAACGATATCCTGCTCATTCCCGATGCGACGCGCGATCCGCGTTTTCGGTCGAACCCGCTGGTACTGGGCCCGCCCTTCATTCGATTCTATGCCGGCAAGCCGCTGGTCGCTCCAGGCGGAGAGAAGATCGGCACCGTCTGCCTCATCGACACCGAGCCGCGCTCATCCTTCACCGAACTGGATCGCGAGCATCTCTCCGATCTGGCGGCGCTGGTGATGGACCGCATGGAAATGAGGCGCCTCGACTATGTGCGTTCGCTGAGCCAGGCCCGTTTCGAGAACATCGCGGCCACATCTCCCGACGCCATCATCTGCAGCAATGCCAGGGGAGAAATCACCTTCTGGAACAGGTCGGCCGAACGGATATTCGGGTATTCCGCCGATCAGATGATCGGACGGACAGGCGCTGTCATTGTCCCGGACAGTTGGCGGCGGATCTATGAAGCGGAACTGACCCGACTGCACCAGGGCAAGAAACTGGAACTGGCGGACCGGACGGTGGAACTTTCCGGCCTGCGCGAGGATGGGACCGAGTTTCCCGCCGAGTTTTCGCTCTCGACCTGGGGAGAAGGCGGCGAGACGAGCGTCGGCGCCATCGTCCGGGATATCAGCGAACGCCGTCGCAACGAGGAACGCCTGTTTCGCCTCGCCTCGCTCGATCCTCTCACCGACCTGCCGAACCGTGGCGCCTGGCGCGACTGTCTCACCGACACGCTCGCTGCCGAGACGCCGGCCACCATCATTCTTCTCGACCTGGATGGCTTCAAGGAGGTCAACGACGCGCTCGGCCATTCGGCCGGGGACGCCGTGCTCAAGGAGGTTGCCGCGCGGCTGAAGCTCGCCTGTGAAGATGCGATCATAATCGCCCGGCTCGGAGGCGACGAATTTGTCGCGCTGCTTCCCGGAGACGATCCGCAATATGCCGCCACGTTTGCCGATCAGCTCGTTTCCATTGTCTCCTGCCCTTATGAGTTTGCAGGAGAAAAGGTCGAGGTCGGCGTCAGCATCGGCGTCGCCCTGACGCCGGCCCACAGCGCGCGCCCCGAGGAACTGTTGAGCGCCGCCGATCTCGCGCTTTATCGGGCAAAGGCGTCGGGCCGGGGCCGGGCCGAGATGTTCTCGCCTGTCTTTCGAGATGTGGTAATCGCACGCCGCGCTTTCGCGCAGGAACTTCGGCTTGCCTTCGAGCACGGTGAGTTCGAACTGTTTTACCAGCCGCAGGTGAACACCCGGACGGGCGCACTGGTCGGCGCCGAAGCCCTGATGCGCTGGAACCATCCTCAACGCGGCCTGCTCACGCCAGCCTCGTTCATGGAAGTCCTCAGTGAGAAGCCGTCGGCCGGCGCCGTCGGGGAATGGGTCCTGCGCACGGCCTGCGCGCAGGCTGCAATCTGGCGCGAAGCCGTCCCTTCCTTCCGCATAGGAGTCAATCTGTTCGCAGCGCAATTCCGCGCCGGCAGGCTCCTGACCTCCGTCCGGGAGGCGCTCGCCGAGAATAATCTCCCCCCGGCGGCACTCGAGCTGGAAATCGTCGAAACGATCCTGCTGCGCAATGACACCACCATTCTCCGGCTCCTCCAGGAACTGAAAGCGCTCGGCGTCAGGCTGGCCTTCGACGACTACGGCACCGGCTTTGCGTCGCTCAGCCTTCTCAAGCGCTATCCGGTGACCTGCCTCAAGATCGATCGGTCCTTTATCCGCGACGTCGACACCGATCCCGAGGACGCCGCCGTCGTGAAGGCCATCATCTATCTGGGAAAGAGTTTCGGTCTCGAGGTCATCGCTGAAGGAGTGGAGACCCGTACTCAACTCGCGTTCCTGCGCGAGAATGGCTGTGCGGAGGCTCAGGGCTACCTTTTCGGAAAGCCCGTTCCGGTGGCGCAATTCGAGGCGATGCTTTCACAACAGCCGGCATTCGCTCTGTGACGATCGCCATCGGGGCCGGGAAATACCCGCCCCGACCAGGCCAGCCCTGAGCTCATCCCGCCGCGGCCGAAGGGGCCGACATCCGTGCCAAGGAGATCCCCCGCCGAGGGGCCACGCCCGGCCGGGCGTTCCGCGAGGGCCAGTCTTGCCCGGCAAGCGGATTTTCTTTTGATGTCAGGAAGATGGGCTCTTGCGGAACGGCCCCGCTCGTCTACATGAGCGTCGCCATCCTGAACGGGAGCGTCGGTCATGTATGATCAGAGCTACGACCCTGAAACCGTGGCGTTTCTCGAGCAGGTCCTCGAGGACGCCTGCGGGCGGGTCTCGGTGCGTGTGCCGCTGAACGACGGCATCCGCACAATGCTGGCGTCGGCGGTGCTGGAGGGAGCCAGGCTCGGACTACGCGAACGGGACGCCCTGCTTCGCTTCGCCCTGCGGGCGATCCCGGCGTTTCGGGAACGGGAATTACAGCTCTAACCGCGGCGGGGCGGACCGTCACCGATAGGGAGCGGCCCGCACCACACCCGGCCAGACGCATGCGAGGGCCCGGCCTCGAGCCGAGCCCTCGGCATGTCACGCGGCCTTCAGCGCCTTGTTGTTGGCGACCTTGTCCGCGAGCTTGGAAAGCGCCGCGTCGGTCTTCGACTCTTCCTGCAGCGTGGCGTCGAGCAGCTTTTCGGCGTCCTTCATGCCGAGCACCTGCGCCCAGCGCTTCAGCGTACCGTAGCGGCTGATCTCGTAATGCTCGACCGCCTGGGCCGCCGCAGCGAGACCGGCATCGAGCGCGGGCTGTCCCTTGAACTCCTCCAGGATCTCCTCGCCTTCCTCGAGGATGCCCTCGATCGCCGCGCAGGTCTTGCCCTGGGGGCGCTTGCCGATGAGCTCGAAGATCTGCTGAAGCCGCTCGATCTGACCTTCGGTCTCGTCGCGATGCTTCTCGAAAGCGGCCTTGAGCTCAGGCGCCTGGCAGCCTCGGGCCATCTTGGGAAGGGCCTTCAGGATCTTCCGCTCCGCGAAATAGATATCCTTCAGGGTTTCGTGAAAGAGGGTGTCGAGGGCCTTGTCCGTCATGTCGATCTCCATCGATGCCAACCCCAAGCGGCTGAAGAACGACGTGGCGGAACGTTGGTTCCGGGGAGCTACTCAGCCCTCTTCCGCCAACCTCTCCTCAAAACGGTGACATGTCCTTCCGCCGGGCTTGTTCTCTTTTCGTTCTCGTGGAATCAATCCCTCCTCAGACGAGGGAGACGACCATGCCGAGCGAGCAACCGCCCGCCGAACGGGAACCCATTGCCATCTCGGAGGCCGACGTCGACGAGGCGATCGCGGCCTGCGATGGCGATTTGCGGGCGACGATCAAGGCGCTGCTCATCGGCCAGCAATATCTCGAGGTGGCGCTGGAGATGGCCCGGCAGGAAGCCTCCTGGGGCTACATTCGCGGTCGGCCGTCGCGGAGGGTAGGCGATGCGGCGCAAGGGTGAGATCAGCCCCGACGCGATCCGACGCGATTTTCCGTACAGCGTCTGGCTACCGGAGCAACTGGCAACCGACATGCTGCGCGGCGCTCGATTCTACGCCTCTGCGGCGTCACGCGCGACCGTGGAGCACGTGGATGGGCAGCGCTGGGTCGCGGTGTGGTTCGGCGAGGAACATGACGCTCAAGCATTTCATCGCCATGCGGGCGGCTCGATGGGGCGACCGTCGCCCGATCGGGCATGCGACGTTGTGCGGCGGTGATCGCGTAGTTTGCAGCGGAATCGGGGCCGGCGAGGCGAAGGGTGATGGCCGGTAGTTCTTGGGTCAGTTCGACTATCGTCGCTGACCTTCCAAAGCGAGCTTCTGGCCGCCCCAGCTTAGGATTCCGAAAATCGCGGACAGGCTCGCAAGTAACCTTGAAAACGGTCCCTGTTCGGCATCAGCCCGGCCGGTTGGTGTGTCAACGTGCGCTAGAACGGCTCGCTTTCCGGCTTTTCGCGGCGTGTCCGCTTAACCGGCGTTACGGTCGTCCGGAACTGCACCGTGTTGATACGATGCACCAATAGCGAATCTGGGTCGAGCCGAAGGCTTAACTCGCGTGGATCCTTCTCCTCGCCCCACCAAAAATCCCGCACTAGGCTCGGCATGGAAAAGACAGCCTCTAGATCCCCACATGAACCCCCGGTAGTCATCGGCTTGCTCTCCCTGGTCGATTTAGGTGTCTCTTCGAGCACCGACCACATCAATGGCTCGTCATCTTCGTCCGAACGGCCGCCGTGCAAGTATGCCTGAACCTTTGTCCCCTTAGGCATGTCGAACTCGGCAGTGCGAGCCGCCTTATGAAAGAGCACGACATTGTAACCCTTTACCCTGCTCTGCGCTGAGGGAAAGAGCACGCCGTCGAGCGCGAAGCCGGGATGGTCAGCTAAGTAATCGGCCATAGCCTGGGTGACGAGATATTCGAAGTCCTCAGCGTCGGGCATCACCGGCCGAACGATCCGCCGGCTGAGTGTAGCGAGAATACTGGCGCGTCGTGCTCTTCCGGCAAGCGTCGGATCGAAAACGCTGCCCTCGACGAAAACCTTACCAAGTAAGGTAACGTTTAAGAGCCGAAGCGATCGTATAATCTCGAAGCGGCCTACTATAACCTCTGCCCCGACTGGAGGCCGGACCTCGGCCATGGCGATCTGCGCATCCGTCGCACCGTAGAACACCGGCACGCCGCGGGCATTCATGCGGCCCGCTCGCGCGTCTTTGGAGGGGGGTGGAGCAATCTCCAAGTCCGGGCGAGACAGGGCTGCCTCGAGGCGATCGCGCGACTGAAAGGCGCGTGCGCGAAAAAGTGACGTGATTGCTGTTCCCGGACCGGCTGCGACGATAACTGGCATGCCGGACTTTGTCCGAGCCTCAGTGATCCCCGAAAAAGTGTCTGACAATACCTGCTGGGCGGTGCGGCTGAAGAACCTAACCTCGCTCTTCAGGCTCTGTTCGAACCGTTCCCAGTTCTGATGAAAATGATCATCTTTGACCACATCCAATCGCTCGTAGTGGCTGTCAGGGCCAAATTCTTGCTCCCCGTCGACGTCCCCGGGGACAAAAGTGTCGTGGCGCTCAGCGAGTATTTCTGCGATGGCGCTCGCTGGCGGTTCATCAATCATTGCCGCCATCTGAATCGCTTCACCGATCGGTTCGCCATGCCGATGCCAAACGAGTTCGCCATAACGGATCGCCATAGTCTCTAGATCGTCGGGCTGATCAGACGTCCGCACGTAATGGTCGGCAAAGGCCGCTTCGACTCTGTCCGCCATTTGCTCCAGAGTGAAGGTGCGGCTCTTCCGACGATAGCAGAAATTGCATCGAGCAATTTCGCCTTCCTTGCGGATGACCGCCTTCAAGAAGCGCTCACCTACACAGGCAGCGCAAAGACGTTGCCTGCACGGGTCTTCGCCATTTGAGTCTTCGTGCCTCATCCCAGCCTCTTGGTCGAGGTTGCCCTAACTCGCTCACCATAGAGGATCGCCCCGCACATTATCTTCGTCGACCGCACACCGGACTTTCTACAATCGACAGCGTGACACTTTCGCGCATTTGGAGCCCTGAAATGGCGCCCGAAAGTGTCACAAGCTGCGGAAACGACTAATCTTCTTCCGGCCTGTCACGCCGGAGGTCGCGGGTTCGAGCCCCGTCACTCCCGCCAGTCGTTTCAACGGCTTGGCGCCGCTTCAGCACCGCTTCCGCAAGATCCGTGACATCGGCCCGGCACCGTGACGGGCCTGTCCGTGCGCCGGGCGACCTGTGCGAGCGCGCCCGCTACCGGATGGTTTCTGGCGCGCAATAGGTGTCGTGAATGTTGCAGCCTTGGGCGTCGTTCTGCGCACATTCGCTCATCGCCTTGCTCTGCGAGTCGGCGCGCGTTGCGCCGCCGCCGAGGCCGAGCCGGTTCTTGTTGGTCGCCCGGGCGAGGGAAATGCACATGTCGGGGCCGGCAATGGCGACGACGCAGTCGCTGGCGCCGCCGGTCTGGCACTCCGAAAGCGCCGTGGTTTTTACCGAATCCTCGGAATGGCCGGTAGCGAAGCCGACATTACCGGTATCCTTGCTGTAGGCGGCGGCGACATAGTTCGACTGCTGGGCGGCAGCCGGCGCGGCAACGAGAATGGCGGCAGCGACGAGCGTGGTCTTCAGCTTGAACGTCATGAAATTTCCCCAGAGAACAGCGATGAATGACGACCCCCGGTATCCAATACTACAGGGAAACGTCGGGGCTGTAACAGCTTACCGTGGAAACGGCTCGCGGGGGCCGGTTCGTGGCCGGGCGGGCGCCTATGCCTTACTTGGCTCGATATCCCGGCCGGTCAGCGCCGGCTCGAGCGCTTCGAACGGTACATGGCGGCATCGGCGGACTGGATGAGGGAGCGCACCGTGCGCCCGCCCTCGGGATGCAGCGCGATGCCGGCGCTGACGCCGATGTCGAGCGTCGTGCCGTCGGCGCGTCGGTAGGGCTGGCTCAATCGCTCGACGACTTGGCTCACGGTCGCTTCGGCGGCCGAGGCGTCGCTGAGGAAGATCGCGAACTCGTCGCCGCCGAGGCGCGCGGGGAGGTCCTCCGGTCCCAGACATTCCTCGAGGCGGCCGGCGACGGCGGAAAGCAGCCAGTCGCCGACATCGTGGCCGTAGGCGTCGTTGACGATCTTGAAGTTGTCGAGGTCGAGATAGGCGACCGCGAAGTGCGGCAGGCTCACCAGGGCGCGGGTCAGGCGCTGCTCCAGCAGCCGGCGGTTGGGCAGCCCGGTCAGCGCGTCGTGCTCGGCGAGATAGGCGAGGCGGCGCTGCGCGATAGTCCGCTCGTCGATCTCGTGCTGGAGCTCGCGATTGATGGCCGCGAGGTCCGACGTGCGCGCCCGCACCCGCTGCTCCAGCTGGTCGTTGATGCGCTGCAGGTTCGCCTCGGCCTTCTTGCGCTCGGTGATGTCGACGAACAGCGCCACCACCCCGATCTTCCGCGACGGCCCGTCGGCATCGGCCGGCGACCAGAGGAAGGAGGTGATGACGTTCAGCCAGCTGACGCCGTCGTCGCGGTGGAAGGTGAGGTCGCGTGTGTGCTGGGTGTTCGGATCATAGATCGCGTCGAGCACGGCCTGCGCGAAGGTGTCGTTGGCCGGGTTTTCGAAGAAGTAGGCCGCGAAGGGCTGGCGCAGCGTTGACCGAGCCGCCAGCCCCAGCATGCGCTCGGCCGCGGGGTTGAACGCCCGGACGGTGCCCTGAAGGTCTATGACGACCACGCCTCCCTGCATGTATGTCAGGATGCCGGTGTATATGGCGTCGGGAATGGCCATCGGGGTCCGAGAGGTTCGCTCCTCGAAATACAACGAATTCGAATTATTCCTTATCCCCTGCTGGTCGCGGGCGTCCAGCCGCCACGGAGCGTCGGTGGGACCTTCGCCCAGGGAAGTTTCGGCGCGGCGCTGGCGGCGAGCGATCCGGGGCGGGCCGCCGGGTTGCGGCGCTTTCTTCGGCGATCGGTGAAGCGCCGGCTTGCCGGTCGCGGTCGACCCGGCGCCAGGTAGCGCGAATCGGTCCGTCCTGTTGGCCGATGCCATTTGCGAACGTTGCCGATCTCTTTCCCCGTGGCCCTCGGTATCCCCGTGGCCGGCCCCTCAGCCCACCTCGAAATACCGTTGCGGAACGCAGGGTTGTGCAGTGCGTTCGAAGCGGGGGATAGGGTCATTGTTTGGCCGCGTTCAAACGCGTCTATTTCCGAGGGTCGTGACGGCGCAGGGGCGGTGCAGGCATGCGAACAGCGGCCTGGCGCTCAAGCAAAAGCTGCGGGGTGGGCGGGCCGTGAATCACGTAATATGCACGTATCGATATATTGCGATTTCGGAATCACCCTTGATATTGCACCGCCTCGCCCTCATGCCCCCTCGCGCTGCCGGATACCGTTCGGAGCCGGCGCCGAAGCCTTCCCGCGTGACCAGTATCTCGGGTGCGACGCAGACCTTTTTACCTCGACAAGGGCAGTAGAGTTGTGGCTGAGCAGGATTATGGTGCGGATTATTTCTTGTCGCATTGTGGCATTCCCTACAATCGCGACGAGCCCCACTGGCTCCGGTTCTTTGGCAACGTCGCGCAGCGGATCGACGAGACGCTGAGCCCCAAGACTGTCTTCGATGCAGGCTGCGCCATCGGCTTCCTGGTCGAGACACTGCGCGCACGCGGCATCGAGGCGTTCGGCCGCGACTTCTCGACCTATGCGATCAGCCAGGTGCCGGCCGGGCTGAGGCCCTATTGCGAATGCGCCTCCATCACCGATCCGATCGAAGGCAGCTACGACCTCGTGACCTGCATCGAGGTGCTGGAACACATGCCGCCCGAGGATGCGCGGCTGGCGGTGAAGAACCTGTGCAGCGTCGCGCCGCAGGTGCTGTTCTCCTCGAGCCCGGTCGATTTCGAGGAAGAGACCCACATCAACGTCCAGCCGCCGCTCTACTGGATGCAGCTCTTCGCCGAGGAAGGGTTCGCGCCGAGGGCGGGCTATGACGGCTCGTTCCTGTGCCCTTGGGCGATCCTGTTCGAGCGGCGCGAGCGGGCGCCGGACCCGAACGAGCTGGAGGCGCAGTCGCGCCTCGTCCTGGCGCGGATCGAGATCGCCGAGCGCAACGCGGCCGCTGCCGCCGCCAAAGCGCGCGCCGCCGCGGCCGAGGCGCAGCCGGGGACCGGCTCGCCGACGAACGGGCACGACCTCTCGCATGACGTCGACGTGTTTTCGGCGGAGATCGAGGTTCAGGAGAGCGTGCCGATCGAGGCGACGCCGGACGTGCTGGCGCAGGCCGTCGCCCGGCTGGACAGGGCGGAGACCGTGATCGGCGACCTGCGCGGGCGGGTAGCGTCGCTGCAGGCCGAGAACGCGAAGATGCACGCTGCGCTTGAAAAGCAGCAGGCCCAGACGGTCCAGGGCCTGCAGAGCCAGGCGCAGGAACTGAGCCAGTCGAAGAGGGAGCTGTCCGAGGAGCGGGCCGATATCGTCGAGTTGGACGAGCGTGTCGCGGGTCTGGAGAAGCGCGGCAGCCTGCTCCTCTACTGGGGTGCGCGCCGGAAGGCGAAGCGCCGCCGCGAGCGGGCGGAAGGCGTCGCCCCCAGCGAGGACGAGGCGCTGGTCGCGGCGTCGGGCCTGTTTGATGCCGACTGGTATCTCGCCCGCAACCCCGACGCGGCGGCCTATGGTGGCGGCCCGATCCGCCATTATCTCGACTACGGCGCCCGCGAGGGGCGCGATCCCAATCCCTTCTTCTCGAGCCGCTGGTACGTCGCGAGCCACCCCGAGGCCGCGGCGAGCCTGCTCAACCCGCTCGTGCACTACATAAGGTTCGGCTCCGAGGCCGGCTTGCGGCCCTCGGCCGACTTCGATCCCACCTGGTACCGGCACACATATCCGGACGCCACGGCCGCCGGGGTCGACCCGCTGTTCCATTATCTCCATCACGGCCAGGCCGAGCGGCGGCGGCGCAACCAGATGGACCTCTCGCGCGACGTCGAGGAGGCGCTGCTCCAGGCGCTCAAGGTGCCGCAGCGGACGGACGAGCTGGTGCTGTTCGTCACCCACGCGCCGGCGGGCCGCATCAAGCCGCATGTGGCGGTCTATCTCGACGCGCTGAGGGCCGCCGGCCTCGCCACGGTGCTGATCATCGTCAGCGAGCCTGAAGACCAGATCGACACCGCCCCGCTGCTGGACCGGGTCGACGGACTCTTCATCCGCGAGAACGGCGGGTTCGACTTCGCCGCCTGGGCGCATGTGGCGCGCGAGCTGGATCTGAGCGCCACGCGCCTGCTGTGCCTCGCCAATGACAGCCTGCTGGGGCCGTTCAGTGAGAAGGCGATGAAGGCGCTCGTCAGCCGCGTCTATGCCGCCGATGCGCAGCTGATCGGCATGACCGACAATTTCGAGTTCAAGCATCACTTCCAGAGCTACTTCCTGGCGGCCAAGGACCGCGGAGTGGAGAAGCTCCTCGACTTCCTCTCCGAAGTCCGGTGGCTGGAGAGCAAGCACGAAGTCATCAGGGCGTATGAGATTCAGGCGCTGGAGGCCTTCGAGGCGGCCGGCCTGAAGGGCGAGGTGCTGTTCCCCTCGCGCGGGACCACCAATCGTACGCTCACCGAATGGCGCCAACTCATCCGCGAGGGATTTCCCTTCATCAAGATGGCGGCGCTGCAGGAATTGAGCGTCGAAGAGCGCGAGCGCGTGCTGCGCGCCAACGGCTTCGATCCCGCTATCGCGGAAGAGAGCATCGCAATCGTCCAGGCCGGCGGTGCGGGTGCGGCTCCGCAGAGCGGAAGACACGAGGAACTCGCCACCACGAACGCGACGCTGCGCCAGGAGTTGCAGAACGCGGCGGCGCAGTCGAGCGCGACCGCGCTGCACATCGCCGAGCTCGAGCGGGAACTGGTGCGGGCGAGGCGCCGTCCCTGGAAGCTCGTCAAGAACAAGCTGAAGTTCAAGCTCTACAGGTGGCTGTCGCGTGTCTCGCGCCCGTTCTCAAGGAAGGCGGCAGCGAAGTTCGAGTTCCGCGCCCGGCGCCGCGATCCGGCCCGGCCGGTGTCCGGTCCGGGCGAGGCGCCGGCGTCCACCGCCATCGCCGTCTTATCGGCGGGGCAGAGGGAGCGCGTCCATGCGGGCCGGCAGAGGCACGACCCGAACCGGCCGAACGTGCTCATCGTCAGCCACCAGGCCAGCCGGACAGGCGCGCCGATCCTGACGCTCAACATCGGCGAGAAACTGTCGGCGCGCTACAACGTCACCTTCATGTGCCTCACCGGCGGCGAGCTCATCGACGACTTCTGCGCGGCGTCGGAGGAGGTGGTCGATGCCGGTCTGCACAGCATGGAGTGGGAGGACTATGTCGACCTCATCGGCCGGATGACGGAGAAGCGTGATTTCGCCTTCGCGGTCGTCAATTCGGTCGAGTCGCACGCCGTGCTGCGGGCGCTGAACCAGTGCGGCGTGCCCACCGTGACGCTGCTGCACGAGTTCGCCTCCTATACCGGCAAGAAGGCGGCCTTCCCGGAGGCGATGCGGTTCGCGGACGACACGATCTTCTCGACCCGGCTGACGCTCGACAACGCTTTCGACAACAACCTGATGGACTTCACGCCGACGCTGCATGTCCTGCCGCAGGGCCAATGCCGGATTCCGACGCCGAAGCTGTCGGCCGGGTCGAGCGAGGCGGAGCGGAGCCGCCTGCGCGAGGCGCTGGCGCCCGAGCTTGCCGGGGACCGGCAGTTCGTCGTTCTCGGCGCCGGCACGGTCGAGATCCGCAAGGGCGTCGATCTCTTCATCGAGATCGCGACCCGGGTGCTCAACGGGCCGGGCGCGGAGCGCATCCGCTTCGCCTGGATCGGTGCCGGCTACGCGCCCGATCGCGACTTCGCCTATTCGGTCTATCTGCGCGACCAGCTCAAGCGCGCGGGTATCGAGAACCGCGTCACCATTCTGCCGGCGACCTCGGAGATCGAGTACGCGTATGAGCTGACCGACGTCCTGCTGCTGTCGAGCCGGCTCGACCCGCTGCCCAACGTGGCGATCGACGCGCTGTGCCGCGGCCTGCCGGTGCTCTGCTTCAAGGAGGCGACGGGCATTGCCGACCTGCTGGCAGCGGGCGGGCTGCAGGATGCCTGCCTCGGTGAATACATGGACACGACCGAACTCGCCGAGAAGATCCGGGCGCTGGCGACCTCGCAGGCCCTCTATGACGAGACTTCGCTGAAGACGAAACAGTGCGCCGAGACCTTCGCCGACCTCGACCGCTACGTCGCCACGATCGAGGCCTTCGCGCTGAAGGCCGGGGGGCGGCACGAGGCGCAGGAGAAGGATATCGGGGACATCGTGCGGCTGGGCGGCTTCCGGCCCGACTTCTTCGCCGGTGAGCCGGCGTCGGCGGCCGTCTCCGAGCGGGGCGTGACCGACTATATCGACCGCCTGCACTGGGTCGGCGCGGCCCGCAAGCCGGAGCCGGGCTTCAACCCGTTCATCTATGCCGCGCAGGCGACCGGCTATGACAGCGGCACCGACGCCTATGCCGACTTCCTGCGCAAGGGCCGGCCGGCCGGCCCGTGGCTGCTGCCGGTGCTCGAGGGCGGCGCGGCGGTGGCCGCGGACGTTCCGGCGGCGACGCTGAATAGCGCGTTGCACATCCACGCCTATTTCACGGACCGGCTGGCCGAGGTCGCCGAACGTCTGGCGGGCAACCGGACCCGGCCGGATCTGTTCGTCAGCATCGGCGAGGGCGCGTCGGCCGAGCAGGTGAGGGCGGTGTTCCGGCACTACGGCGGCGCGGTGACAGTGAACCACGCGCCGAATGCCGGGCGCGACATCGGCCCGTTCCTCACCGCCTTCGGCCCGCAGATGGTCGCAGAGTACGACGTCGTCGGGCACATCCACATCAAGCGCAGCGGCCAGCTCAAGAGCACGGACTTCGTCGCCGCCTGGAGCGATTTCCTGTTCGAGAACATGCTCGGCGGGGCGCAGGGCGGGGCGATGCTCGACCTGATCATGAAGACGATGCAGGACGAGCCGCGGGTCGGGCTGGTCTACCCGGACGATCCGCACGTCTTCGGCTGGACGCGCAACCTGCGGGCGGCGAGCCGCATCGCCGCGCGGATGGGCCATGAATCGCTGCCGCGGATGATCAATTTCCCGATCGGCACCATGTTCTGGATGCGCTCGGCGGCGCTGAAGCCGTTCGTCGACCTCAATCTCGACTGGTCGGACTATCCGCGCGAGCCGCTGGCCGACGACGGGACCGACCTGCACGCGCTGGAACGCCTCTTCGGGGTGATTCCGGCGTTGAATGGATGGGATACGCTGGTGACCAATATTCGCGGCGTGACCCGCTGACCTGGCGCGGTCCTGCCCGGCACGCGCCGGCAGCGATCACGTCCATGGCCGGCGCAGCGGGAAGAGATCTGGAATGAAAGTGCTTGTTATCGGGGGATGCGGTTTCATCGGCTCCCATGTCGTCGACCGGCTGCTGGCCCACGGCCATGCGGTGAAGGTGTTCGACCGGCAGATGGAACGCTTCCGCCCGCCGCTCGAGGGCGTCGAGTACGTCACCGGCAGTTTCGGGGACCGCATGGCGCTGATCGAGGCCCTCGCGGGTGTCGAGGCGGTGATGCACCTGGTGAGCACCACCTTTCCGGGCACGGCCGACCTCAGCCCGACCACCGACGTGCAGGACAATCTGATCGGCACGCTCTCGCTGCTCGACGCGATGGGTGGGCTCGGAATCAGCCGCATCCTGTTCCTGTCGTCGGGCGGGACGGTCTACGGCCTTCCCGACATCGTGCCGATTCCGGAGACGCACCCGCTTCGGCCGATCAATTCGTATGGGATCGTGAAGGCCTCGATCGAGCACTATCTCGAGATGTACCGGCGCACGCGTGGCATGTCGCCGGTGGTGATCCGGGCGTCGAATCCCTATGGGCCTCGCCAGGGCCATGCGGGCGTGCAGGGGGTGATCTCCACCTTCCTGTCGCGCCTGAATGCGGGCCAGTCGATCGAGATCTGGGGCGACGGCAGCGTCGTGCGCGACTATCTGCACGTGACCGACCTCGCCGAGCTGTGCGCGCGCGCCGTCGCCAGCGAGAGGGTCGGGCCCTACAATGCGGGAAGCGGGCAGGGCACCTCAATCCGGCAGATCATCGAGATCCTCGCCGCCGTGACGGGCCAGCCGATCCAGCCCATCTACAAGCCCGGCCGGGTGATCGACGTGTCCCATTCGGTGCTCGACGTCAGCCGCGCCCGCACCGATTTCGGGTGGCAATGTGGCATGCCGCTGCTGGAGGGAATCCAGGCCACCTATGAGTGGGTCCGCCAGCAATAGGACGGCCCTGGGAAGGACACCGGGCGCCCGCCGGGGCTGACGTCACATCTCGGTGTCCGGCGCGCGGGCCGGGCAACGATTCGACGAAAGGTGATTCCGGGCCCTTCCGGGCGACCTCTCGCGGGCCGGTTTCGCGTCCCGATTGTCCCCTGCGCCGCGCCCTCGCGGAGCCTCCGCCGGCCCGATGCCCGGCCTCATTCCCATACCGGCCCGCGCCCGCCCCGTATGCCCGTCACGCCGCCGGATGCGCCGGCCGTCTGCCATGCGGAAATTGGCGGTCGCCGTCATAATCGCGACGTGCGACAATGAGATGCCGCAGTGCACCGTGGTCCCGCAACGTTATGTCGGGGGGACTGCCAGCAAGCTGTGAATTCTGTATACCACGCAGAAGCGAAAGGCCCACCGATGCCCTTGCCTCGCTTGGGGCGGTGAGATAAGCCTGCCCTCATGCTTTGAATAATTCGCGACTAGCGGCTGTGCCGCGTGGCGCGCCTCACCGGGGAGGAGGAAGGTCAATGAGCAGCCTGCTCCAGGATTACCTGCCCGTCGTTATCTTCATCGGCGTTTCCGCTGTCATCGGCCTCGCGCTTCTGGTGGCACCGTTCCTGGTGGCCTACAGCCGCCCCGACCCCGAAAAGATGTCGGCCTATGAATGCGGCTTCAATGCGTTCGACGACGCGCGCATGAAGTTCGACGTCCGCTTCTACCTGGTGTCCATCCTCTTCATCATCTTCGACCTCGAGGTCGCCTTCCTGTTCCCGTGGGCGATCACCTTCGGGGATCTCGGCGATTTCGGCTTCTGGTCGATGATGATCTTCCTCGGCGTGCTGACCGTCGGCTTCGTCTATGAATGGAAGAAGGGAGCGCTCGAATGGGATTGACCGCCAACAGCCCGCTCGTTGCTCCGGCGGCCAAGGGGATCATCGACCCGTCGACCGGCAGGCCGGTCGGCGCCAATGACCCGTTCTTCGTCGAGGTGAACGCGGAGCTCGCCGACAAGGGCTTCCTCGTCACTGCTACGGACGAGCTCATCAACTGGGCGCGTACCGGCTCGCTGATGTGGATGACCTTCGGCCTCGCCTGCTGCGCGGTCGAGATGATGCAGGTGTCGATGCCGCGCTACGATGTGGAGCGCTTCGGCTTCGCCCCGCGTGCGAGCCCGCGCCAGTCGGACGTGATGATCGTCGCCGGCACGCTCACCAACAAGATGGCCCCGGCGCTGCGCAAGGTCTACGACCAGATGCCCGAGCCGCGCTACGTCATCTCGATGGGCTCGTGCGCCAATGGCGGCGGCTACTATCACTATTCCTACTCGGTGGTGCGCGGCTGCGACCGCATCGTGCCGGTCGACATCTACGTGCCGGGCTGCCCGCCGACGGCCGAGGCGCTGCTCTACGGGGTGCTTCTGCTGCAGAAGAAGATCCGCCGCACGGGCACCATCGAACGCTGACGCCGGCCTCAACGGAAGGCAGACACGGGAACGACATGGACGAGACGCTGAAAGAGCTGGGCGCACATGTGAAGGAAGCGCTCGCCGACGCCGTCGAGGAGGTGATCGTCGCCTATGGCGAACTGACCCTCGTCGCGTCCGCCGGCGACATCATCAAGGTCCTGACCTTCCTGCGCGACGACCCGTCCTGCCGCTTCGTCAGCTTCATCGACATCTGCGGCGTCGACTGGCCGAAGCGCGAGCGCCGCTTTGACGTGGTCTATCACCTGCTCTCGCCGACCCTGAATGCGCGGGTGCGGGTGCGGGTCGAGGCCGACGAGACGACGCCCGTTCCCTCGGCCACGCCGGTGTTCGCCGGCGCGCTCTGGTTCGAGCGCGAAGCCTACGACATGTACGGCGTCCTGTTCTCCGGCCATCCGGAGCTGCGCCGCCTGCTGACCGACTACGGCTTCGACGGCTATCCGCTGCGCAAGGACTTCCCGACCACCGGCTTCGTCGAGGTCCGCTATGACGACGAGCGCAAGCGCGTGGTCTACGAGCCGGTGAAGCTCGCGCAGGAGTTCCGCAACTTCGACTTCCTGTCGCCCTGGGAGGGGCCCGAATACGTGCTCCCCGGCGACGAGAAGGCCAGCGGCCCGAAGGCGGGCTGAGGTGAGGTCAGATCGATGAACGCACCCACCAAGGTCGACCCGAACGTCCGCAACTTCCAGATCAACTTCGGTCCGCAACATCCTGCTGCGCATGGCGTTCTGCGCCTCGTGCTGGAGCTGGACGGCGAGGTCGTGGAACGTGTCGACCCGCATATCGGGCTGCTGCATCGCGGCACCGAGAAGCTGATCGAGACCAAGACCTACACGCAGGCCGTGCCCTATTTCGACCGGCTCGACTATGTCGCGCCGATGAACCAGGAACACGCCTTCTGCCTCGCCATCGAGCGCCTGCTCGACCTCGAGGTGCCCAAGCGCGGCCAGCTCATCCGCGTGCTCTATTCCGAGATCGGGCGCATCCTCTCGCACCTGCTCAACGTGACGACGCAGGCGATGGACGTCGGCGCGCTCACCCCGCCGCTGTGGGGCTTCGAGGAGCGCGAGAAGCTCATGGTGTTCTATGAGCGCGCCTCCGGCTCGCGCATGCACGCGGCCTATTTCCGGCCGGGTGGGGTGCACCAGGACCTGCCGCGCAAGCTGGTCGAGGACATCCTCGATTTCATCCCCCCCTTCCTCAAGGTCTGCGACGACCTCGAGGGGCTGCTGACCGACAACCGCATCTTCAAGCAGCGCAATGTCGACATCGGCATCGTCAGCCTGGAGGACGCCTTCGCCTGGGGCTTCTCCGGCGTGATGGTGCGCGGCTCGGGCGCGGCGTGGGACCTGCGCAAGGCGCAGCCCTACGAGTGCTATGACGAGATGGAATTCGACATTCCGATCGGCAAGAACTGCGACAATTACGACCGCTACTGCATCCGCATGGAAGAGATGCGCCAGTCCGCGCACATCATGCGCCAGTGCTGCGAGCGCCTGCTGAAGGAAGCGGGCCCGGTCTCTGCGGTGGACCACAAGATCGTGCCGCCCAAGCGTGGCGAGATGAAGCGCTCGATGGAGGCGCTCATCCATCACTTCAAGCTCTACACGGAAGGCTTCCATGTGCCGGCCGGCGAGGTCTACTCGGCGGTGGAGGCCCCCAAGGGCGAGTTCGGCGTCTATCTGGTGTCGGATGGCACCAACAAGCCCTATCGCTGCAAGATCCGCGCGCCCGGCTTCGCGCATCTTCAGTCAATGGATTTCCTGTGCCGCGGCTACATGCTTGCGGACGTCTCGGCGATCCTCGGATCGCTGGACATCGTGTTCGGAGAAGTGGACCGCTGACCCGGAAGGGTCCAGCGGTCTGATCGGAAGGGTACGGAATGTCTGTCCGTAGGCTTGCGCCAAAAGAGGTTCAGCCCGAGAGCTTTGTGTTCACGGACGAGAATCTTGCCTGGGCCGAGAAGACCATCGCGAAATATCCGCCCGGCCGGCAGGCCAGCGCGGTGATACCCCTGCTCATGCGTGCTCAGGAGCAGGCCGGCGGCTGGGTGTCCGAGCCGGCCATGCGCTATGTGGGCGACATGCTCGGCATGGCGCCGATCCGCGTCTACGAGATCGCGACCTTCTATACCCAGTTCCAGCTCCAGCCGGTCGGCCGTAAGGCGCATGTCCAGGTGTGCGGCACCACGCCCTGCATGCTGATGGGCGCGGGCGAGCTGATGAAGGTCTGCAAGAAGCGGATCAACGCCGAGCCGTTCCACCTCTCCGCGGATGGCGACTTCTCCTGGGAAGAGGTCGAGTGTGCGGGCACCTGCACCAACGCGCCGATGATCCAGGTGTGGAAGGACGTCTACGAGGACCTGACGCCGGAGGATCTGGAGAAGATCCTCGACGCGTTCGAGCGCGGCGAGAAGCCGACGCCCGGCCCGCAGAACGGGCGCAAGAGCTGTGAGCCCGTCACGGGGCTTCGCGTCCTGACCTCGCCGGAGCTCTATGACGGCTCGATGGTCGGGGCCGGCGCCGGGCTGGCTCTGGCCCGCGAGGCGATCGCGGCGCGCGAGAACGGGGAGGCGGCTCCTTCCGCACCGCCGGCGGCGGCCGCCGCTGCGGCGCCCCCGCCTCCGCCCAAGGGCGACCCGGCCCCCGCCAAGCCCCCGCCGGCCAAGGCGGTCGAGGCGGCGGGCGAGGCCGACAGCGAGAAGCCGAAGAAGCCCGTGGCGCCGCCGCCCGGCACCAAGGCGGATTGAGGAGCGAACCATGCTTGCCGACAAGGATCGCATCTTCACCAATATCTACGGCTTCCACGACTGGGGGCTGCAGGGCGCGCTCAAGCGCGGCTCCTGGGATGGCACCAAGACCATTCTCGACGCCGGCCGCGACTGGATCATCGACCACATGAAGGCCTCGGGCCTGCGCGGGCGTGGCGGCGCCGGCTTCCCGACCGGGCTGAAATGGTCGTTCATGCCCAAGCAGTCCGACGGGCGCCCGCACTATCTCGTCGTCAACGCGGACGAGTCCGAGCCCGGCACCTGCAAGGACCGGGAGATCATGCGGCACGATCCGCATCATCTGGTCGAGGGCTGCCTCGTCGCCGGCTTCGCCATGGGCGCGCACGCCGCCTACATCTATGTGCGCGGCGAGTTCATCGTCGAGCGCGAGCACCTGCAGGCGGCAGTCGACCAGGCCTATGAGGCGCGCCTGATCGGCAAGAACAACGTCCATGGCTGGGACTTCGACATCTACGTTCACCACGGCGCCGGCGCCTATATCTGCGGCGAGGAGACGGCGCTGCTGGAGAGCCTGGAAGGCAAGAAGGGCCAGCCGCGCCTGAAGCCGCCGTTCCCGGCCAATGTGGGCCTTTACGGCTGCCCGACCACGGTGAACAACGTCGAGTCGATCGCGGTCGCGCCGACCATCCTGCGGCGCGGCGCGGCCTGGTTCTCGGCCATCGGCCGGCCGAACAATGTCGGCACCAAGCTCTATGGCATCTCCGGCCACGTGAACACGCCGTGCATCGTCGAAGAGGCGATGAGCATCCCGTTCAAGGAGCTGATCGAGAAGCATGGCGGCGGCGTGCGCGGCGGCTGGGACAACCTGCTCGCCGTCATCCCCGGCGGCGCGTCCTGCCCGATCATCCCGGCCGACCAGTGCGAGGAGCTGATCATGGACTTCGACGGCTGCCGCGCCGTGAAGTCCAGCCTCGGCACCGCCGGCGTGCTGGTGATGGACAAGACCACCGACGTCATCAAGGCGATCTCCCGCATCTCCTACTTCTTCCGCCACGAGAGCTGCGGCCAGTGCACGCCGTGCCGCGAGGGCACGGGCTGGATGTGGCGGGTGATGGACCGCATGGTCGAGGGCCGCGCGCAGAAGCGCGAGATCGACCTGCTGCTGCAGGTGACGACGCAGGTCGAAGGGCACACCATCTGCGCGCTGGGCGATGCGGCGGCCTGGCCGATCCAGGGCCTCATCCGGCATTTCCGGCCGGAGATCGAGAAGCGGATCGACCAGTATTCTGCGAACCCGCATTCCGACCCCGTTCCGGTCGCGGCGGAGTGAGAGAGCATCATGGCTAAGATCATCGTTGACGACATCGAGCTTGATGTTCCGCCGGAGTACACGCTGCTCCAGGCGTGCGAGGCGGCCGGCGCGGAGATTCCGCGCTTCTGCTTCCACGAGCGCCTGTCGATCGCCGGCAATTGCCGCATGTGCCTGGTCGAGGTGAAGGGCGGTCCGCCCAAGCCGACGGCGAGCTGCGCCATGAATGTGCGCGACCTGCGCCCCGGCCCGAACGGCGAGCCGCCCGTGGTGCTCACCAAGAGCCCCATGGTGAAGAAGGCGCGCGAGGGGGTGATGGAGTTCCTGCTCATCAACCACCCGCTGGATTGCCCGATCTGCGACCAGGGCGGCGAATGTGACCTGCAGGATCAGGCCATGGCCTATGGCGTGGACACGTCCCGCTACATCGAGAACAAGCGCGCGGTCGAGGACAAGTATATCGGCCCGCTGATCAAGACCTCCATGACGCGCTGCATCCAGTGCACGCGCTGCGTGCGCTTCACCACGGAAGTGGCGGGCGTGGCCGAGCTCGGCGCCATCGGGCGCGGCGAGGACATGGAGATCACCACCTATCTCGAGGCGGCGATGTCCTCGGAGCTGCAGGGCAATGTCGCCGACCTCTGCCCGGTCGGCGCGCTGACCCAGCGCCCCTACGCGTTCCACGCCCGTCCGTGGGAGCTGGTGAAGACCGAATCCATCGACGTGATGGACGCGGTCGGCTCCAACATCCGCGTCGACACCCGCGGGCGCGAGGTGATGCGCGTGCTGCCGCGCCTCAACGAGGACGTGAACGAGGAGTGGATCTCCGACAAGACCCGCTACATCTGGGACGGCCTGAAGACCCAGCGCCTCGACCGCCCCTATGTGCGCGTCGGCGGCCGGCTTAAGCCGGCGAGCTGGCCGGAAGCCTTCGCCGCCATCGCCGCGAAGATGAAGGGCGTGCCCGGCAACCGCATCGGCGGGCTGGTGGGCGATCTCGCCTCGGTCGAGGAGGCGTTCGCGCTCAAGTCGCTGCTGAGCGCGCTCGGCTCGGCCAATATCGACTGCCGCCAGGACGGGACCAAGCTCGATCCCGCGCTGGGGCGCGCCTCCTACCTGTTCAACCCGACCATCGCCGGCATCGAGCAGGCGGACGCGCTGCTGATCATCGGCGCCGATCCGCGCCGCGAGGCGAGCGTGCTGAACGCGCGCATCCGCAAGCGCTGGCTGGCGGGCAATTTTCCGATCGGCCTCGTCGGCGAGCATGTCGACCTGACCTATCCCTATGACTATCTCGGCGCCGGCGCGGATACGCTGACCGACCTGGTCGGCGACGGCACCTTCGCCACCACGCTCAAGAACGCGCAGCGCCCGCTGGTGCTGATCGGGCAGGGCGCCCTGTCGCGGCCGGACGGCGCGGCGGTGCTCGCGCTCGCGGCCCGGCTCGCCGTGTCGGTCGGCGCGGTGAAGGACGGCTGGGACGGCTTCGGCGTGCTGCACACCGCGGCGGCCCGCGTCGGCGCGCTCGATGTCGGCGCCGTGCCGGGCGAGGGCGGTCTCGATGCCGTCGCCATGACCAATCCGGGCGGGGTGGACGTGCTGTTCGCGCTGGGCGCGGACGAGATCGACATCGCGCCGGGCGCCTTCGTGGTCTATCTCGGCACCCATGGCGATCGCGGCGCCCACCGCGCCGACGTCATCCTGCCGGGCGCGGCCTACACGGAAAAGTCCGGCACCTATGTGAACACGGAAGGCCGGGCCCAGCTCGCCAATCGCGCGGCGTTCCCGCCGGGCGAGGCGCGCGAGGACTGGGCGGTGCTGCGCGCGCTGTCCGACGTACTCGGCCAGCGCCTGCCGTTCGACAACCTCTCGGAGCTGCGCGTCAAGCTCTACGCGGCGTTCCCGCACCTTGCCCGGCTCGACCATGTCGAGCCGGCCGGCCAGGCGGCGATCGTCGCGCTGGCGGGGCTGGGCGGCACGCCGGAGCGGGCGCCGTTCCGTGCCGCCGTCACCGAATTCTATCTCACCAACCCGATCGCCCGCGCCTCGGCGGTGATGGCCGAGTGCTCGGCGCTCGCCCATAGCCGCCTCGCGGCGGCGGCCGAGTGAGGGGGAGAGCATGACCAACACAAGCTGGCTCGACACTCTCATCCAGGTCGTCATCATCCTCGCCCAGAGCCTGGCGCTCCTGGTCGGGCTGCTGATCGTGGTGGCCTATGTGCTGCTCGCCGACCGCAAGATCTGGGCGGCGGTGCAGATGCGGCGCGGGCCCAACGTGGTCGGGCCGTTCGGCCTGTTCCAGTCCTTCGCCGACCTCATCAAGTTCGTGCTGAAGGAGCCGGTTGTCCCGGACGGGTCGAACAAGGGCGTGTTCCTGCTCGCGCCCTTCGTCACCTGCCTGCTGGCGCTGGCGGCCTGGGCGGTGGTGCCGCTCGACGCCGGCTGGGTGGTGGCCGACATCAATGTCGGCGTGCTCTACATCTTCGCGATCTCCTCGCTCGGCGTGTACGGCGTCATCATGGGCGGCTGGGCGTCGAACTCGAAGTACCCGTTCCTCTCCGCGCTGCGCGCGGCGGCGCAGATGGTCTCCTACGAGGTGTCGATCGGCTTCGTCATCGTCACCGTGCTGATGTGCGCGGGCTCGCTGAACCTGTCGGCGATCGTCGAGGCGCAGAACACCCGCTACGGCATCCTCGGCTGGTACTGGCTGCCGCTGTTCCCGATGTTCGTGATCTTCTTCATCTCGGCACTGGCCGAGACGAACCGCCCGCCCTTCGACCTGGGCGAGGCGGAATCCGAGCTCGTAGCCGGCTTCATGGTCGAGTACGGCTCGACCCCGTACATGATGTTCATGCTCGGCGAGTACGTGGCGATCATGACCATGTGCGCGCTGACCGCGATCCTGTTCATGGGCGGCTGGCTGCCGCCGCTGCCCTTCGCGCCCTTCACCTGGGTGCCGGGCGTGATCTGGTTCCTGCTCAAGGTTCTGCTGGTCTTCTTCATGTTCGCCATGGTGAAGGCGATGGTCCCGCGCTACCGCTACGACCAGCTCATGCGTCTCGGCTGGAAGGTGTTCCTGCCGATCTCGCTGTTCATGGTCGTGCTGGTCGCGGGCGTGCTGCACTTCTCGGGCCTGGCGCCCGGGGCGGGAGGTTGAGATGAGCGAGGGTGCGCTTGCGATCCTGTTCGAAGCCTCGGCGGTGGCCTGGGCGGGGGCGCTGATCGGCGCCCTGCTCGGGGCGGCCGAGTGGTTCATCCTGCCGCGGATGATGGAATTGTCGATCCGCGGTTCCCGAGAAGCCCGCAAGCTGAGCCGTGAGCAGCTGGAGGGCGTGGTTTCCTGGTGGAAGACGGTGATCCGGGTGTTCGCCGTCTCCATGCCGCTGGTGGGCTTCGGCCTCGCCGCGGCCATGGCCGAGTGAGGAGAGCGACATGAGATTGGACCTGGCGGCCCGCCAGCTGCTGCTCACCGAGTTCGTCTCGGCGTTCTTCCTGGCGATGCGCTACTTCTTCAAGCCGAAGTCGACGCTGAACTACCCGTTCGAGAAGGGGCCGGTGAGCCCGCGCTTCCGCGGCGAGCACGCGCTGCGCCGCTATCCGAACGGCGAGGAGCGCTGCATCGCGTGCAAGCTGTGCGAGGCGATCTGCCCGGCGCAGGCCATCACCATCGAGGCCGGCCCGCGCCGCAACGACGGCACCCGCCGCACCACGCGTTACGACATCGACATGGTGAAGTGCATCTATTGCGGCTTCTGCCAGGAGGCCTGCCCGGTCGATGCCATCGTCGAGGGGCCGAACTTCGAGTTCGCCACCGAGACCCGCGAGGAACTCTACTACGACAAGGCCAAGCTGCTCGCCAATGGCGACCGCTGGGAGCGAGAAATCGCACGGAACATGGTGCTCGACGCACCATACCGTTGAGCGACGCAAGGGATTGGACGACGTGAAGATCGTGACGAGAGAAGCCGTAAAGGCGAGCGCTGCCGGCGGACGGGCTGTCCGTGCGGCAGGACGGGTCAGGGGGAGCCGGACATGAGCCTCGCCGCGCTGTTCTTCTATCTCTTCGCCGCCGTCGCGGTGGCGTCGGCCTTCATGGTCATCGCGTCGCGGAACCCCGTTCATTCCGTGCTGTTCCTGATCCTGACCTTCGTCAACGCGGCCGGGCTGTTCATCCTGATCGGCGCCGAGTTCCTCGCCATGCTGCTGGTGGTGGTCTATGTCGGCGCGGTCGCGGTGCTGTTCCTGTTCGTGGTGATGATGCTCGACGTCGACTTCGTCGAGCTGCGCCAGGGCTTCCTGCAGTACCTGCCGGTGGGCGCGCTGGTCGGCCTCGTCTTCCTCGCCGAGCTGGTGCTGGTGTTCGGCTCCTGGACCTTCGGCGAGGGGGTGACCGGGGCGGTGCTGCCGGCCGCGGCCGGCGTGTCGAACACGGTCCAGATCGGCCGGGTGCTCTACACCGACTACGTCTACTTCTTCCAGGCGGCGGGGCTGGTGCTGCTGGTGGCGATGATCGGCGCGATCGTGCTGACGCTGCGCCACAAGACGAACGTCAAGCGCCAGAGCATCCCGGTGCAGAACGCACGCACCAAGGCGGCGGCGATCGACGTCGTCAAGGTGCCGTCGGGCAAGGGGCTGTGACCATGGGAATCGGACTTCCGCACTACCTGACCGTCGCGGCCATCCTGTTCACGCTCGGCACGCTCGGCATCTTCCTCAACCGGAAGAACGTCATCGTCATCCTGATGTCGGTTGAGCTGATCCTGCTGGCGGTGAACATCAACTTCGTCGCCTTCTCCGCCTTCCTCGGCAACATCACCGGCCAGATCTTCGCTCTGTTCGTGCTGACGGTGGCCGCCGCCGAGGCCGCCATCGGCCTCGCCATCCTCGTGGTGTTCTACCGCAATCGCGGTTCGATCGCCGTCGAGGACATCAACACGATGAAGGGGTGAGGGGCCTTTCATGTATCAGGTCATCGTTTTCCTCCCCCTGCTCGGCTTCCTGATTGCTGGACTGTTCGGGCGGATGATCGGCGCGCGCGCGTCGGAGCTCGTCACCACGACGCTGCTCTTCATCGCCGCCTTCTTCGCCTGGATCGTGTTCTTCCGCACCACCTTCGGGGGCGAGGACGGCACGGTCGAGCTGTTCACCTGGATGTCGACCGGCGGGCTCGACGTCACTTGGGCGATCCGGGTCGACTCGCTCACCGCGGTCATGCTGATCCTGGTCACCACCGTCTCGGCGCTCGTGCACCTCTATTCGATGGGGTACATGCACGAGGACCCGAGCCGGCCGCGCTTCTTCGCCTATCTCTCGCTGTTCACCTTCGCCATGCTGACGCTGGTGACCAGCGACAACCTGGTGCAGCTGTTCTTCGGCTGGGAAGGGGTGGGCCTCGCCTCCTACCTGCTGATCGGCTTCTGGTACGACAAGCCCTCGGCCTGCGCCGCCGCGATGAAGGCGTTCATCGTCAACCGCGTGGGCGACTTCGGCTTCGCGCTCGGCATCTTCGCCGTCTTCATGATGACCGGCTCGGTCGCGTTCGAGCAGGTGTTCGCCAGCGCGCCTTCGCTGGTCGACAAGAACATCCTGTTCCTCGGCCATGAATGGCACGCGCCGACCATCATCTGCCTGCTGCTGTTCGTCGGCGCGATGGGCAAGTCAGCCCAGCTCGGCCTGCACACCTGGCTGCCGGACGCGATGGAAGGCCCGACCCCGGTGTCGGCGCTCATCCACGCCGCGACCATGGTCACCGCCGGCGTGTTCATGGTGGCGCGCCTGTCGCCGCTGTTCGAACTGTCGCAGACCGCGCTCAACGTGGTGCTGTTCGTCGGCGCCTCGACCGCCTTCTTCGCGGCGACGATCGGCTGCGTGCAGAACGACATCAAGCGCGTCATCGCCTACTCGACCTGTTCGCAGCTGGGCTACATGTTCACCGCACTCGGCACGGGGGCCTATTCGGTCGGCGTCTTCCACCTGCTGACGCACGGCTTCTTCAAGGCGCTGCTGTTCCTTGCCGCCGGCTCGGTCATCACGGCGATGCACCACGAGCAGGACATGCGGCACATGGGCGGGCTGTGGCGGAAGATCCCGTTCACCTACGGCACCATGATGATCGGCGGCCTCGCGCTAACGGGCTTCCCCTTCACCGCGGGCTACTACTCGAAGGACGCGATCATCGAGACCGCCTTCGTCAGCAGCAGCCCGTTCGCGACCTATGCCTGGGTGCTGACCGTCGCCGCCGCGGCGCTGACCGCCTTCTACACCTGGCGGCAGATGTTCATGACCTTCCACGGCGAGACGCGCGCGGATCATCACACATATGATCACGTGCACGAATCTCCCAAGACCATGCTGATCCCGCTGGGCGTGCTTTCGCTGGGCGCGCTCTTCGCCGGCATGATCCTGTACCCGTATTTCGTGGGGCACGACGTCGATCAGTTCTTCCGCGAAGCGATCTTCATGGGGCCGGAGAACAAGATCCTCGAGGAGATGCACCACATTCCCGGCTGGGCCAAATGGGCGCCGACGGCGATGATGGCGCTGGGCTTCCTCACCGCCTACTGGATGTACATCGCCAACCCGGCGGTGCCGAAGGCGCTCGCGAAGCAGAACGACGTGCTGTACCGCTTCCTGCTGAACAAGTGGTACTTCGACGAGATCTACGACTTCCTGTTCGTGCGCACCACGAAGTGGCTCGGCAACTTCCTCTGGAAGCAGGGCGACATCCGCGTCATCGACGGCTACGGCCCGAACGGCGTGTCGGCCCGCGTGGTCGACGTCACCAACCGGGTGATCCGGCTGCAGACCGGCTATCTCTATCACTATGCGTTCGTGATGCTGGTGGGCGTCGCGGCCCTCATCACCTGGTTCATGTTCGGGGGCGCGCACTGATGTACGACTGGCCCATTCTCTCCGTCGTCACCTTCCTGCCCCTGGTCGGCGCGCTTCTCATCGTGCTGATGATCCGTGGCGACGACGAGGTCGCCAAGCGCAATGCGCGCTGGGTCGCCCTGTGGGCGACGCTGGTGACCTTCGTCATCTCGCTGCTGCTGCTGCTCGGCTTCGATCCGTCGGCGACCGAGTTCCAGTTCGTGGAGACGCGGAGCTGGATCGGCGACATCGCGGCCTACCGCATGGGCGTGGACGGCATCTCGCTGCCCTTCGTCCTGCTCACCACGCTCCTGATGCCGATGTGCATCCTGGCGAGCTGGGAGTCGATCCAGCTCCGCGTCAAGGAGTACATGATCTGCTTCCTGGTGCTCGAGACGCTGATGATCGGCACCTTCTCGTCGCTGGACCTGCTGCAGTTCTACATCTTCTTCGAAGGCGGCCTGATCCCGATGTTCATCATCATCGGCATCTGGGGCGGCAAGCGGCGCATCTACGCGACGTTCAAGTTCTTCCTCTACACGCTGGCGGGCTCGGTGCTCATGATGCTCGCCATCATGGCCATGTACTGGCAGTCGGGCACCACCGACATCGTCTCGCTGCTGCACTTCAACTTCCCGTCCGGCATGCAGAAGTGGTTGTGGCTGGCGTTCTTCGCCTCCTTCGCGGTGAAGATGCCGATGTGGCCGGTGCACACCTGGCTGCCGGACGCGCATGTGGAGGCGCCGACCGCCGGTTCGGTGATCCTGGCCGGCATCCTGCTGAAGATGGGCGGCTACGGCTTCCTGCGCTTCAGCCTGCCCATGTTCCCGGAGGCGTCGGCCTATTTCGCGCCCTTCGTCTTCACGCTCTCGGTGATCGCGATCGTCTACACCTCGCTGGTCGCCCTGATGCAGGAGGACATCAAGAAGCTGATCGCCTATTCCTCGGTCGCCCATATGGGCTACGTGACGATGGGCATCTTCACCCTGACCCAGGCCGGCATCCAGGGCGCGGTGTTCCAGATGGTGAGCCACGGCTTCGTCTCCGGCGCGCTGTTCCTGTGCGTGGGCGTGGTCTACGACCGCATGCACACCCGCGAGATCGCGGCCTATGGCGGGCTCGTGCACCGCATGCCGATCTACGCCACGGTGTTCATGGTGTTCACCATGGCCAATGTCGGCCTGCCGGGCACCTCGGGCTTCATCGGCGAGTTCCTGACCCTGATCGCGACCTTCGGCCGGAACAGCTGGGTGGCGTTCTTCGCCACCAGCGGCGTCATCCTGTCCGCCTGCTACGCGCTGTGGCTCTACCGCCGCGTGATCTTCGGGCCGCTGGAGAAGGAGAGCCTCAAGAGCATCCTCGACCTCAACCATCGCGAGATGCTCTCCCTGATTCCGCTGCTGTTCTTCACCATCCTGTTCGGCATCTGGCCGCAGCCGATCCTCGACGCCTGCAATGTCGCGGTGAACGCCATCATGGCGCGCGCCGACATGGCGAGCGGCGCCGTGAAGGCCGCGAGCCTGATGCTGCCGTGACCCGAACCGAGAGCCCCGCGGAGCCCCGCTCATGATCTTCACCCTGTCCGCGCTCGGTCCCGCGCTGCCCGAACTGCTGCTGGCCGTTTCCGCCGTCATCCTCATCCTGTTCGGCGCCATCGCCGGGCCGAAGTCGACCGACACCGTCAACGGCCTCGCGCTCGCGGCGATCTTCGCGGCGCTGGTGCTGGTGATCCTCGGCCCGTCCGAGGCGACGCTGTTCAACGGCAGCTTCCAGCTCGACGCCTATGCGCGCTTCCTCAAGGTGCTGGCGCTGCTGGCGGCGGGCAGCACGCTCGCCATGTCGGTCGACTGGCTGAAGGTGGAGAAGCAGGCCCGGTTCGAGTTCGCGATCCTGGTCATCCTGTCGACGCTCGGCATGATGATGCTGATCTCGGCCGGCGACCTGATCGCACTCTATATGGGCCTCGAGCTGATGAGCCTCGCGCTCTACGTGGTCGCGGCCAACAACCGCGATTCCGTGCGCTCGACGGAAGCGGGCCTCAAATATTTCGTCCTCGGCGCGCTGTCCTCGGGCATGCTGCTCTACGGCGCCTCGCTGATCTACGGCTTCACCGGCTCGGTCAACTTCCTGCACATCGCCGCCGCGGCGCAGGAGCCGACGCTCGGCCTGATCTTCGGCATCGTCTTCATCTTCGCGGGGCTGTGCTTCAAGGTCTCGGCGGTGCCGTTCCACATGTGGACGCCGGACGTCTATGAGGGCGCGCCCACGCCCGTCACGACCTTCTTCGCCGGCGCGCCGAAGGTCGCGGCCATGGCCGTGTTCGTGCGGGTGGCGATCGAGGCGCTGCCGCATGTCGTCCACCAGTGGCAGCAGATCGTCGTCTTCGTCTCCATCGCCTCCATGCTGCTCGGCTCCTTCGCGGCGATTGGCCAGCGCAACATCAAGCGCCTGATGGCCTATTCCTCGATCGGCCACATGGGCTACGCGCTGGTCGGCCTCGCGGCCGGCACCGAGCAGGGCGTGCGCGGCGTGCTGGTCTACATGACCATCTATGTGGCGATGACGCTCGGCACCTTCGCCTGCATCCTGTCGATGCGGCGCAAGGAGGGCATGGTCGAGAACTATGACGACCTCGCCGGGCTCGCCCGCACCAGCCCGGTGAAGGCGTTCCTGCTGGCGGCGCTCATGTTCTCGCTGGCGGGCATCCCCCCGCTCGCCGGCTTCCTGGCGAAGTACTACGTGTTCCTCGCCGCCATCCAGGCCGGGCTCTACACGCTGGCGGTGATCGGCGTGCTGTCGAGCGTGGTGGGCGCCTTCTACTATCTGCGCATCGTCAAGGTGATGTATTTCGACGAGCCCGCCGAGGCGTTCGAGCCGATGCCGACCGAGCTGCGTGCGGTGCTCGGTATCGCCGGCCTGTTCACGCTGCTGTTCTTCGTCTATCCCGCGCCGCTGCTGGCGGCGGCGGGCGCGGCGGCGAGGGCGCTCTTCTAGGGATGGTCCGCGTTCCGGGGGCGACGCCGGTCGTTCACTATCCGAGCATCGGCTCGACCAATGCGGAAGCGCTGGCGCAGGCGAGGGGGCCTGCGCCACGTTGGTTTGTGGCCGACCGCCAGACCGGCGGGCGCGGCCGGCGCGGCCGGCCATGGACGTCCGAGCCCGGCAATCTCTACGCCTCGCTGCTGCTGGTGGATGCGGGTCCCTCGGCCCGCCTGCCGGAGCTCTGCTTCGTCTCCGCGCTCGGCCTCTACGACGCGGTGCGGGCGGTGACGGGAATCGATCCGCTGCGCATCGGCCTCAAATGGCCGAACGACGTTCTGATCGACGGCGCCAAGCTCGCCGGCATCCTGCTGGAGGGCACGGTGCTGCCGGATGGACGCCCGGTGACGGTGATCGGCTTCGGCGTCAATTGCGCGCACCACCCCGCCGATACGCCCTATCCGACGACAGACCTCGCGGCGGCGGGCTATCCTACCGCACCGATGGAGATGCTCGGCGCGCTCGACCTCGCCTTGCGCGCGCGGCTCGACGAATGGGCGCGCGGCGCCGGTTTCGACGAGACGCGCGAGGCCTGGATCCGGCGGGCGCCCGGCCTCGGGCGCGAGGTGACGGTGCGCTTCGGCGACCGCGAGGCCAGCGGAGTGTTCGAGGCGCTGGACTTTTCCGGTGCTATGGTTCTGCGCCGCGCCGATGGCGTGCGCGAGACGATCAGCGCCGGCGACGTATTCCCGTCGCCCGGCGCTCAGGCGTGAAAGGCAAGTTGAGTGAGCAAGTCGCCGGACGAGTTGGTTTTCGCCGCATTGGGAGGTGTCGGCGAGATCGGCATGAATCTCGGGGTGTATGGATACGGCCCGAAGAACCGGCGCAAATGGCTCGCGGTCGACCTCGGCATCTCCTTCGCGCCGCCGGAAATTCCGGGCATCGACATCATCATGCCGGACGTCGCCTTTCTCGAGGAGGAGCGCGAGCGCGGCAATCTCGTCGGGCTGGTGCTGACCCACGGCCATGAGGACCATGTCGGCGCGCTGGTCGACCTGTGGCCGAAGCTCGGCTGCCCGGTCTATACGACGCCTTTCACCCACGCGCTGGCGGAGGCGCGCCGGCTCGGCGAGCCGGGCGCGCCGAAGATCCCCTTCCACGTGGTGCCCTCGGGCGGGCGGGCACAGATCGGCCCGTTCGACGTCGAGTTCCTGCCGGTCGCCCATTCCATTCCCGACAGCCACGCGCTGGGGCTGCGCACCGCGCTCGGCCTCGTCGTGCACACGGGCGACTGGAAGATCGACCCGACGCCCGTGGTCGGCAACGTCACCGACCCGGCGCGCTTCTCCGCGCTCGGCGACGAGGGGGTGCGCGCGGTCGTCTGCGATTCGACCAATGCCATCCGCGAGGGCATCTCGCCCTCCGAGACCGACGTTCAGGGCGTGCTGGCGGAGCTGATCGGCAAGGCCCCGCACCGGGTCGCCGTGACCACCTTCGCCTCCAACGTCGCGCGCATCCGTTCCATCGCCGAGGCGGCGATGCGCACCGGGCGCGAATGCGTGCTGGTCGGGCGCGCCATGGAGCGGGTGATCACGGTCGCGCGCGAGCAGCACCTGCTCGACGGCCTGCCCCCGTTCCGCTCGGCGGACGCCTACGGCTTCCTGCCCCGCGACAAGGTGGTGGCGATCCTCACCGGCAGCCAGGGCGAGCCGCGCGCCGCGCTGGCCCGCATCGCCGACGACGACCATCCCGAGATCGCGCTCTCGCCCGGCGACCAGGTGATCTTCTCCTCGCGCACCATTCCCGGCAATGAGCGCGCGGTGAACCGCATCATCAACGCGCTGGTTCTGCAGGGGGTGAAGGTCATCACCGACCGCGACGGGCTGGTGCACGTCTCCGGCCATCCGCGCCGGGGCGAGCTCGAGCAGATGTACAAGTGGCTGCGCCCGCAGGTCTCTGTGCCGGTGCATGGCGAGCCGCTGCATCTCGCCGAGCACGCCGATCTCGCCCGGGCAACGGGCGTGCGGGAGGTCGTGCGCCTCGTCGACGGCGACATGGTGCGCCTCGCCAGCGCCGATCCCGCGCTCGCCGCCGAGGTGATCGAGGAGGTGCCGGTCGGGCGTCTCTACAAGGACGGCCACGTGCTGGTCGCCTCGGCTGATTCCTCGATCGCCGAGCGCCGGCGCATGTCCTTCGCCGGGCTGGTCTCGGTCGCGGTGGCGATGAGCGCCAAGGGCGAGGTGGTCGGCGATCCGATGATCGACCTGTCGGGCGTCCCCCAGCGCGGCTCCGGCGGCAAGCTGCTCGACGACGTGATCGAGGATGCCGTGCTCGATTGCCTGGACGGCCTGCCCAAGCCGCGCCGGCGCGATCCCGACGCGGTGGCGGAATCGCTCACACGGGCCGTGCGCGGCGCGCTGAATGCCTCATGGGGCAAGAAGCCGCTCTGCCATGTGCTCGTCATCACGGTATGAAGGAGCCGTTCGAACGAACGGAGGGCGCATCATGATCGGCCGCCTCAACCACGTCGCGATCGCCGTGCCCGATCTCGCCGCGGCGATCGCCACCTACCGCGACACGCTCGGCGCGAGCGTCTCCGCCATCGTGCCGCAGCCCGAACACGGGGTGGACACGGTGTTCGTGGAACTGCCCAACACCAAGATCGAGCTGCTCGGCGCGCTGGGCGAGGAATCGCCCATCGCCCGCTTCCTGGAGCGCAACCCGGACGGGGGCATCCACCATCTGTGCTACGAGGTCGACGACATCGTCGCCGCGCGCGACCGGCTGAAAGCGGCCGGGGCGCGCGTGCTGGGCTCGGGCGAGCCGCGCATCGGCGCCCATGGCAAGCCGGTGCTGTTCCTGCACCCGAAGGACTTCCTCGGCACGCTCGTCGAGCTCGAGCAGGCCTGAGGTGACGTCATGGGGCTGACCACGTGGGGCTGACATGGGGCTGACCACCTACATCGCCATCTATTTCATCGTCTGGTGGGTGGTGATCTTCGCCGTCCTGCCGTTCGGCGTGCGCTCGCAGCATGAGGACGGCAAGGTGGAGGACGGTACCGAGCCGGGTGCGCCGCAGCGCCCGCAGCTGCTGCGCAAGGCGCTGATCACCTCGGTGGTCGCGCTCATCGTTGTGCTGGTCATCGCCTGGATCATCGAGTCGGGCTGGATCAGGCTCGACATGTTCCCGATGCCGTTCGACCCGAAGCTCTACGACCTGAAATAACGCCCCGGCGCGGTCGAAGAAAAAGCCAGTCGAGCAAAAAAAAAAGAGGCGGGACCTCGGCCCCGCCTACTCTTTGATCTGACCGCCCGCACCCGGTTCCGCGCCGTTTCGGCGTCTGCCGGGGGGCTTTCTTGACCGTCATTCCTCCCGAGACCTGGACCGGCATCGCGCTGGAAGCGGCGACTGGCGGACCTCTTTCTAGAGGCCGGCAACATAGAGCAAACGAAGCGCGCTTGTCATCCCTGCGTCGCAATAGTTCTATTGTGCAATGCAATAGAACGGGATCGGGGAGCGCCGGCCCCGCACGTAAGTTCGGGCCGGACAGCTGCGGTGGCCGCAAGGGCTTGTCTTTTCGCGACCGATCCGGTTTCACTCGCCCATCCCGCCGCAGGCGCGGCGCCGGTCGAATCGCGAGTCCTTTCCTATGCGTCTTTCCCGCTATTTCCTTCCGATCCTCCGCGAAGTGCCGAAGGAAGCGGAGATCGTCTCGCATCGGCTGATGCTGCGGGCCGGCATGATCCGGCAGGAGAGCGCTGGCATCTATGCCTGGCTGCCGCTCGGCAAGCGCGTCCTCGACAAGATCTGCGCCGTGATCCGCGAGGAGCAGAACCGCTCCGGCGCCATCGAGATCATGATGCCGACCATCCAGTCGGCCGATCTGTGGCGCGAGAGCGGGCGCTACGAGGACTATGGCAAGGAGATGCTTCGCATCAAGGACCGGCACGAGCGCGAGATGCTCTACGGGCCGACCAATGAGGAGATGCTCACCGAGATCGTCCGCGCCTATGTGAAGTCCTACAAGGACCTGCCGCTGAACCTCTACCACATCCAGTGGAAGTTCCGCGACGAGGTGCGCCCGCGCTTCGGCGTCATGCGCTCGCGTGAGTTCCTGATGAAGGACGCCTATTCGGTCGACCTCGATTTCGAGAGCGCGGTCGCCGCCTATAACCGCATGTTCGTCGCCTATCTGCGCACCTTCGAACGGCTCGGGCTGAAGGCGATCCCGATGGTGGCGGACACCGGGCCGATCGGCGGCAACCACAGCCACGAGTTCATAATCCTCGCCACCACCGGCGAGAGCCAGGTGTTCTGCCATTCGGCCTATCTCGAAATGCCCACCCCCGATTCCGGGGTGGATTTCGATAACGCTGGGGAACTGCAATCCATCGTGAACCGCTGGACAAGCCATTATGCGGCCACGGAGGAAAAGCATGACGAGGAGGCCTTCGCAGCGATTCCCGAAGAGAATCGTCTCTCCGCGCGGGGCATCGAGGTCGGTCACATCTTCTACTTCGGCACCAAATATTCCGAGCCCATGGGCGCCAAGGTCGCCGGCCCCGACGGCGTCGAGCGGCCGGTCCATATGGGCTCCTACGGCATCGGCCCGTCGCGCCTCGCGGCCGCGATCATCGAGGCCTCCCACGACGAGAACGGCATCATCTGGCCGGAGGCGATCGCGCCCTTCCGGGTCGGCGTGCTGAACCTCAAGGCGGGCGACGCGGCGACGGACGCGGCGTGCGAATCCATCTATGCCGAACTGACGGCCCGCGGCGTCGACGTGCTCTACGACGACACCGACGAGCGGCCGGGTTCGAAATTCGCCACCGCGGACCTGATCGGCCTGCCGTGGCAGATCATCGTCGGGCCGAAGGGCCTCGCCGCCGGCACGGTCGAGCTCAAGCGCCGCGCCGACGGCTCGCGCGAGACGCTGCCGGTCGAGGCGGCGCTGGCGAAGATCGTCGGCTGAGCGCGAAGGGCGAGCGGAGAACGCATGGCGGCACGAAGCGAGGCGCGGCGGGGCAAGGTGGCCAGGGGATCGGCCGGCAAGGCGAAGGCGAGCAAGGCGGCGACGGGCGCGTCGGCGATGCCGGACGCCGAGCCGACCGGCACGCGCCCGTTCAGCGCCTATGAGTGGATGCTGTCGCTGCGCTATCTGCGCGCGCGCCGCAAGGAAGGCTTCATCTCCGTCATCGCCGGCTTCTCCTTTCTCGGCATCATGCTCGGCGTGGCGACGCTGATCATCGTCATGGCGGTGATGAACGGTTTCCGCACCGAGCTGCTGTCGAAGATCCTCGGCCTCAACGGCCATCTGCTGATCCAGCCGCTCGACAACCCGCTGACCGACTACGACGCCGTGGCCAAGCGCATCGCCGGCGTGCCGGGCATCAAGCTCGCCGTGCCGCTGGTGGAAGGGCAGGCGCTGGCCTCCTCGGCCTTCAACGCTGGCGGCGTGCTGGTGCGCGGCATCTCCGAGGCCAATCTGCGCGCGCTGCCCTCCATCGGCTCCAACATCCGCGAGGGCACGCTGGACGGCTTCGACCAGGGCTCGGGCATCGCCATCGGCAAGCGGCTCGCCGACCAGCTCTCGCTCCGGGCGGGCGACAACCTCACGCTGGTGGCGCCGCGCGGCTCGGTCACGCCGATGGGCACCACGCCGCGCATCAAGGTCTACAAGATCGCGGCGGTGTTCGAGATCGGCATGTCGGAATATGACAGCGCCTTCGTCTTCATGCCGCTCACCGAGAGCCAGGCCTATTTCAACAAGAATGGCGACGTGACCGCGATCGAGGTCTACACCGACAACCCGGACGACGTGGAGCGCCTGCGCCCGCTGGTGCACGCCGCCGCCGAGCGGCCGGTCTACATCGTCGACTGGCGCCAGCGGAACGCGACCTTCTTCAACGCGCTGCAGGTCGAGCGGAACGTTATGTTCCTCATCCTCACCCTCATCGTGGTGGTGGCGGCGTTCAACATCGTCTCCGGCCTCAACATGCTGGTGAAGGACAAGGGGCGCGATATCGGCATCCTGCGCACCATGGGCGCCTCGCGCGGGGCGATCATGCGGATCTTCCTCGTCACCGGCGCGGCGATCGGCGTCGTCGGCACGCTGGCCGGCTTCGTGCTGGGGCTGGTGGTGTGCCTGAACGTCGAGGAGATACGCCAGTTCATCTCCTGGATCACCGCCACCGAGCTGTTCTCCCCCGAGCTCTACTATCTCAGCCGGCTGCCGGCGGAGATGAACGCGGGCGAGACCGCGACGGTGGTGCTGATGTCGCTGGTCCTGTCTTTCCTCGCTCCGCTCTACCCGTCCTGGCGCGCCGCGCGCCTCGATCCGGTCGAAGCGCTCCGTTACGAGTGAGGCGAGGATGACGGTCGCATTGCGCCTCGAAGGCATCGAACGCAGCTATGTGCAGGGCGAGGGTACGCTGCACATCCTGCGCGACGCGGAGTTCACGGTGATGGAGGGCCAGTCGGTCGGGCTGGTCGCGCCGTCCGGCACCGGCAAGTCGACGCTGCTGCACATCGCCGGCCTGCTGGAGCACCAGGACAAGGGCGAGGTCTATATCGGCGGCACAGCGACCGCCGGGCTCGCCGACGCCGCGCGCACCCGCATCCGCCGCACCGATGTCGGCTTCGTCTACCAGTTCCACCACCTGCTGCCGGAGTTCTCCGCGCTCGAGAACGTCATGCTGCCGCAGATGATCCGCGGGCTGTCGCGGCGCGAGGCTTCCGCGCGGGCGAAGGAGCTGCTGAGCTATCTCGGCCTCGGCCAGCGGCTGGAGCATCGCCCGGGCGAACTGTCCGGCGGCGAGCAGCAGCGCGTCGCCATCGCCCGCGCGGTCGCCAACGCGCCGCGGGTGCTGCTGGCGGACGAGCCGACCGGCAATCTCGACCCGCACACGGCGGACCACGTGTTCCACGCGCTGTCGCAGCTCGTGGAGGCGACCGGCCTCGCGGCGGTGATCGCCACCCACAATCTGGACCTCGCCCAGCGGATGCACCGCAGGGTGACGCTCCAGGAAGGCAAGGTCGTCGAGCTGCGCTAGAGCGCCGGGCAGGGCGTCGGCAGAGGCGAAACCGGCCGCCGGTTCGGGCGCCGTTGCCGTGACATGCTACCTCCCCTAATTTGTGCCCATGGGCGCGGAACGGGGGCGATGGTGGAGTATCTGACGCAGTATCTCGGCCGGTTCGATCATATGACGCTGCTCGCCATCGCGGTGGCGGCGGCGGTGGCGATCATCATCGCCCTGCGCTGGACCGGCCAGCGCTACGTCGCGCCGAAGGCGCGGCTGGCGCTCAGCGGTGACGGCAGCTTCGAATACGGCGTCGCCGGCGCCGACGCGCACCAGCCGGCGCTGGGGCGGATCGCGGGGCGCAACCCGCCCGCATCGGGGCAGGAGTGCCTCGCCGAGCTGATTCCCGAAGCGGCGCAGACCGGCGAGCTGACCGCGATCTGGGTCCGCGTCGAGGAGGCCCGCGTCGGCCATGTCGCCGTGCACGAGATCGTCCATTTCGAGAAGGTGCTGAAGGGGCGCGCGGCGCGCTGCGACGCCATCGTCGTCGGCAGCGCCCGTTCCGGGCTGCAGCTCAGGCTCGATCTCGTCTGGCCGCCGCGCCTGCGCGAGCCGCGCTGATAGCGGGAAACTGTCCGCAAATATTTCCGTATCGTAAACCATTGCGCGGAACGAAAGAAGAACAAGGGTTGATTCTGGGGATTGCGGGGGTAATGTTCTCCATATGTTCCATGGAGGTCGACATGATCCGTATCCTTCTTCAGGAAGTCGCCACGCTCGCTTCGGTCGGGCTGTTCGTCGCCATGATCGGCCTGTGGGCCGGCGTCTTCACCGGCATCTGAGGACAGCGGGGATGGCGCCCGCGAGCGGTAGACGCGCCGCGCCCGAGCGCCCACCCTTGAGTCAGTGAGTCGGGAGAGGTGAACATGGCGCTGTCGGATGTCGGGTTCGTGCACCTGCACGTCCATTCCTCCTATTCGCTGCTGGAGGGCGCGCTCTCGGTGGCGAAGCTCGCCGAGCTCGCGAAGCAGGACCGCCAGCCCGCGATCGCGCTCACCGATACCGGCAATCTGTTCGGCGCGCTCGAATTCTCGGAGAAGCTCGCAGGGGCGGGGGTCCAGCCGATCCTCGGCTGTTCGCTCGCCATCGAGTTTCCCGGCTCCCCGCCGCGTGGGCCCGCCAGCGCGCAGCGCCCGCGCATCGTGCTGCTGGCTGCGAGCGAGGAGGGCTGGGGCAACCTGATGGAGCTGGTGTCGCGCTCCTATCTCGACACCGCCGCCGACGGCGCGCCGCACCTCAAGCTCGACTGGCTGGAAGGTCTCACGGGCGGGCTGATCGCCCTGACCGGCGGCCCTGCCGGCCCGATCGACCGGGCGCTGGCAGCCGGCAGCAACGACCATGCCGAGCAGCGCCTCGCCGCGCTGGCCGGCCTGTTCGGCGACCGGCTCTATGTCGAGGTCCAGCGCCACGGCGTGGCGGAGGAGCGGCGGGTCGAGGCGGCGCTGATCGAGCTCGCCTACCGCTTCGAGCTGCCGCTGATCGCCGCCAACGAGCCCTTCTTCGCCGCCGAGGGGGACTATGAGGCGCATGACGCGCTGATCTGCATCGCCGAGGGCCGGATCGTCGCCGACCCGGACCGTCGCCAGCTCTCGCCGCAGCACCGGTTCCGCACCCGGGCGGAGATGATGGAGCTGTTCGCCGACCTGCCGGAGGCGCTCGCGAACACGATCGAGATCGCCCGCCGCTGCGCCTATCGCCCGCGCACGGTCAAGCCGATCCTGCCGCGCTTCACGCTGGAGCGCGACGAGGCGGAGGAGCTGCGGATCCAGGCGCAGGAAGGGCTGGCGCGCCGGCTCGCCGTCCACGGGCCGGCACCGGGGCTGAGCGAGAAGGACTATGAGGACCGCCTCGCCTTCGAGCTCGGGATCATCGAGAAGATGAAGTTTCCCGGCTACTTCCTTATCGTGTCTGACTTTATCAAGTGGGCGAAGGCGCAGGGCATTCCCGTCGGGCCGGGTCGTGGCTCGGGCGCGGGCTCTCTTGTGGCCTATTCGCTGACCATCACCGATCTCGACCCGCTGCGGTTCGGGCTGCTGTTCGAGCGCTTCCTGAACCCCGAGCGCGTGTCGATGCCCGACTTCGACATCGACTTCTGCCAGGAGCGCCGCGACGAGGTGATCCGCTACGTGCAGCAGCGCTACGGGCGCGATCAGGTGGCGCAGATCATCACCTTCGGCACGCTGCAGGCGCGCGGCGTGCTGCGCGACGTCGGCCGCGTGCTGGAGATGCCCTACGGCCAGGTCGACAAGCTCTGCAAGCTGGTGCCGCAGAACCCGGCCAACCCGGTGTCGCTGAAGCAGGCGATCCAGGACGAGCCGCGCCTGCAGGGCGAGAGCGAGGCGAACCCGGTGGTGAAGCGGGCCTTCGACATCGCCACCAAGCTGGAGGGCCTCAACCGCCATGCCTCGACCCACGCTGCCGGCATCGTGATCGGCGACCGGCCGCTGGCGAAGCTCGTGCCGCTCTACCGCGATCCGCGCTCCGACATGCCGGTGACGCAGTACAACATGAAGTGGATCGAGCAGGCGGGGCTGGTGAAGTTCGACTTCCTCGGCCTGAAGACGCTGACCGTATTGCAGACGGCGGTGCGGCTGGTGGCGCAGCGGGGCATCAAGCTCGACCTGTCGACCATACCGCTCGACGACGCGGCCAGCTACTCCATGCTCACCCGCGGCGAGACGGTAGGCGTGTTCCAGGTGGAAAGCGCGGGCATGCGGCGCGCACTGGTCGACATGAAGCCCGACCGGCTGGAGGACATCATCGCCCTCGTCGCGCTCTACCGGCCGGGGCCGATGGCGAACATCCCGGTCTATTGCGCGGTGAAGAACGGTCAGGAGGACGCGGTCTACGTCCATCCCGCGCTCGAGGCGAGCCTGAAGGAGACCTACGGCGTCATCATCTACCAGGAACAGGTGATGCAGATCGCGCAGACGCTGTCGGGCTATTCGCTCGGCGAGGCGGACCTGCTGCGCCGCGCCATGGGCAAGAAGATCCGCGCCGAGATGGACAAGCAGCGCGCGCGCTTCGTCGACGGCGCGGTCGAGCGCGGCGTCGCCAAGGCCAAGGCGTCGGAGATCTTCGACCTGCTGGCCAAGTTCGCCGACTACGGCTTCAACAAGAGCCACGCGGCGGCCTATGCGCTGGTCGCCTACCAGACCGCCTACATGAAGGCGAACTACTGCACCGAGTTCCTCGCCGCCTCGATGACGCTCGACATGGGCAACACCGACAAGCTGGCGGAATTCCGCCAGGAGGCGCAGCGGCTCGGCATCAAGGTGATGCCGCCGTCGGTGAACTATTCCGGGCGCGAATTCGCGGTCGAGGAGGGGCGCATCCTCTACGCGCTCGCCGCCATCAAGGGCGTCGGCGTGCTCGCGGTGGACGCCATCGTCGAGGCGCGCGGCGACAGGCCGTTCGCCAGCCTCGCCGACTTCGCCTCGCGCATCAACGCCAAGGCGCTGAACAAGCGGACCATGGAGAGCCTGGTCAATGCCGGCGCGTTCGACGCGCTGGAGCCGAACCGCGCGCGGGCGGCGGCGGCGATCGATTCGATCCTCGCGCACGCCGCCTCGGTCGGCGCGGAAGCCGCGATCGGGCAGGGCAACATGTTCGGCGGGCCGACGCAGGCGGTGGAACTGCCGATCCCGGCCGCCGCGCCCTGGCTGCCGGCCGACCGGCTGCAGAAGGAATACGAGGCGATCGGCTTCTTCCTCACCGGCCATCCGCTCGACGACTACGCCAAGGCGCTGGACAAGCTGCGCGTGCAGCGCTGGACCGACTTCACCCGCTCCGTGCGCGCGGGCTCGATCGCCGGGCGCCTCGCCGCCACCGTGGTGAGCAAGCAGGAGCGGCGGACCAAGAGCGGCAGCAAGATGGGCATCGTCGGGCTTTCCGATCCGTCCGGCCAGTTCGAGGCGGTGCTGTTCTCCGAGGCGCTGGCGCAGTATCGCGAATTGCTGGAGCCGGGCACGGCGCTGCTGTTGCAGGTCTCGGCCGAGCTCCAGGGCGAGGATGTGCGTGCGCGCATCCAGACCGCCGAGCCGCTCGACGCGGCGACCGCGCGCATGCAGAAGGGCATGCGCATCTTCCTGCGCTCTCCCGATCCGCTGGAGAGCGTGGCGGCCCGGCTGGGCGCGCTGGGCGGCGGGCGAGGGGACGGGGAGGTCGCCTTCGTGCTGCTGCTCGGCGAGCGCGGGGCGACCGAGGTCGAGGTGAAGCTGCCTGGGCGCTTCAGCCTCTCGCCGCAGATCGCCGGCGCCATCAAGGCGGTGCCGGGCGTGGTGGAGGTGGAGGCGCACTAGCCTCGGGAACTTGCCTTCGGATCGTGCTTCCTGATCCCGCCGCCGGGGTCTTTGCCGTCGGGCTCTCCTCCCGGGCGAGGTCGGGGCCTCGGCCATCGCGGCGGGAGCGGTGCCCATAGCGATGCGCCTGAAGAAGGCCTCCGGCGTCGTCATCTACCAGGAACAGGTGATACAGAACGCGCAGACGCTGTCGGGGTCTTCGCTCGGCGAGGCGGCGGCTGCGCCGCGCCACGGGCAAGAAGTTCTGCGCCGAGGCCATGGCCGGCTATCGCTGAATCATTGGCGGCGCGGCTTTCGGGCCGGCCCGCAATCGGCGCGATCCGCCTCTGTCCTTGCCGTTGCGTCCCATCCGGCCCATATGCTTGCGCGTATGCGCGGCTTCGCCTATAAGCCGCGCCATTCCGCACGCGGACTCGCGGCCGGATACCCTTTGACACGACTGCACGCTTCGACGTGACCGAGACGTGGCTCTGACGGGGCATCCATCGCCGTTCCGGTGCCGTAAGCCGAAATCCCTCGGCACGGCCATGTCCGCGGAGGCTTAACCGGACGAGAAACGACGATGGCGCTTCCTGATTTCACCATGCGTCAGCTCCTTGAAGCTGGCGTGCACTTCGGGCATCAGTCCCACCGCTGGAACCCGAAGATGGCTCCGTTCATCTTCGGCACCCGCAACAACATCCACATCATCGACCTGGCGCAGACCGTGCCCTCGTTGCACCGTGCGCTGCAGGCGGTGTCCGACACCGTGGCCCGCGGCGGCCGCGTGCTGTTCGTCGGCACCAAGCGCCAGGCGTCGGACGCGGTGGCCGATGCCGCCAAGCGGTCGGCCCAGTACTACGTCAACTCCCGCTGGCTCGGCGGCATGCTGACCAACTGGAAGACGATCTCGCACTCGATCGCGCGCCTGAAGAAGCTCGAGGAGCTCCTGAACGCCGGCGAGGGCGTCGGCTATACGAAGAAGGAGCGCCTGACGCTGCAGCGCGAGAAGGAGAAGCTCGATCGCGCGCTGGGCGGCATCCGCGATATGGGCGGCATCCCCGACCTGCTGTTCGTGATCGACACGAACAAGGAAGATCTGGCCGTCGCCGAGGCCCGCCGTCTCGGCATCCCGGTCGCGGCGATCCTCGACACCAATTGCGATCCCGACGGCATCGCCTTCCCGGTGCCGGGCAATGACGATGCCGGCCGCGCGATCAACCTCTATTGCGACCTCATCGCCCGCGCCGCGATCGACGGCATCGGCCGCGCCCAGGGCGATCTCGGCATCGACGTCGGCGCCTCCGAGGTGCCGATGGTCGAGGACCTGCCGGTCGAGGCCGAGGCCACCTGGTCGAGCTTCGAGCCGCTCTCGGGCCCGCGCGGCATCGCCGACGACCTGAAGAAGCTGACCGGCGTCTCGCCGGAGATCGAGAAGAAGCTGACCGACCTCGGCATCTTCCACTATTCGCAGATCGCCGGCCTCGACGCGGCGGACGCGCATCGCCTCGGCGAGGAAGTCGGCCTGCCGGGTCGTGTCGAAGGCTGGATCGCCCAGGCGAAGGGCCTCACCGCCGAGGTCGAGTGACCGTTCGCCTTCGCGACGGCGTCACATAGCGGCGCCAAGCATTGGCGGCGCCAGATACTGCACCGCGCGGCCGGCCCGGAACCCTCCGGCCGGCCGTGTCGTCGAATGACACATGAGATCGTGTGAGGAATTGAATATGGCCAACATCACCGCGGGCATGGTGAAGGAACTGCGCGAGAAGACCGGCGCGGGCATGATGGACTGCAAGGCCGCCCTGAACGAGGTCGAGGGCGACATCGAGGCCGCTGTCGACTGGCTGCGCAAGAAGGGTCTCGCCAAGGCCGCCAAGAAGGCCGGCCGCGTCGCCGCCGAGGGCCTGATCGGCATTGCCACCGAGGGCAACAAGGGCGTCGTCGTCGAGATCAACTCCGAGACCGACTTTGTCGCGCGCAACGACCAGTTCCAGCAGCTGGTGCGCGGCATCGCCACCGTGGCGCTGACCGCCGGCGCCGACATCGAGGCGATCAAGGCCGCGCCGTTCCCGGCCGGCGGCACGGTGGAGGAGACCATCTCCTCCACGATCGCCACCATCGGCGAGAACATGACGCTGCGCCGCGCCGCCGAGCTCGAGGTGACGTCCGGCGTCGTCGGCACCTATGTGCACGGCTCGGTGAGCGAGGGCCTCGGCAAGATCGGCGTGCTGGTCGCGCTCGAATCCGAGGGCAAGGCGGACGAGCTCGCGCAGCTCGGCCGGCAGATCGCCATGCACGTCGCCGCCGCCAATCCGCAGGCGCTCGACGCTGCCGCCATCGACCCGGATGTCGTTGCCCGCGAGCGCGGCGTGCTGGCGGAGAAGGCCAAGGCCTCCGGCAAGCCGGAGAACGTCGTCGAGAAGATCGTCGAGAGCGGCCTGAAGACCTTCTACAAGGAGGTCACTCTGGTGGAGCAGGCCTTCATCCACGATCCCTCCAAGACCGTCGCCCAGGCGGTGAAGGAGAGCGAGGGCCGGGTCGGCGCGCCGGTGCGCATCGTCGGCTTCGTGCGCTTCGCGCTCGGCGAGGGCGTGGAGAAGCAGGAGAGCGACTTCGCCGCCGAGGTCGCGGCCGCGGCCGGCGCCTGATCGCCGATCGTTGATAAGTCCACGCCGGGCCGTCACCGTGCTGCCCGGCGTGCTTTACTGCGCGCGGTCGCGAATCGCGCAAAGCCGAGGTGCCCCATGACGATGCCGTCCGAGCCGGACAATCTCGCCTATGGGCGCGTGTTGGTTAAGGTTTCCGGCGAAGCGCTGATGGGAAGCGAGGCCTTCGGCCTCCACTGGCCGACCATCGAGCGCATCGCCCGCGACCTGGTCGACGCCAAGGAAACCGGCGCCGAGATCGCCGTCGTCGTGGGCGGCGGCAACATCCTTCGCGGGGCGAGCGTCGCCGGCGAGGGGCTCGACCGCGCCACCGCCGACCATATGGGCATGCTCGCCACGGTGATGAATGCGCTGGCGCTCGAGAAGGCGGTCGAGCATGCCGGCAGCCCGGCGCGCACCCTGTCGGCGATCCCGATGCCGACGATCTGCGAGCCCTATGCGCGCCAGACGGCGGCGCGCCACCTCTCGCGCGGCCGCATCGTCCTGCTCGCTGGCGGCACCGGCAATCCCTATTTCACCACCGATACCGGCGCGGTGCTGCGCGCGGCCGAGCTCGAATGCCACGCCGTGATGAAGGCGACCAATGTGGACGGCGTCTACACCGCCGATCCCAAGCTCGACCCTTCCGCCACCCGTTACGACCGGCTGACGCATGACGAGGCTCTGGCCAAGGACCTCAAGGTCATGGATGCTGCGGCTTTCGCTCTCGCCCGCGAAGCCAGCCTGCCTATCGTGGTGTTCTCGATCCGTGAGCCGGGCGCCATCGCCGCCGCCATCCGGGGGCAGGGGCGCGCGACCACGGTTGCGCCTTAACGGCTTGCCTCCGGGCGCAAGACCATTGATATAGCCGCATCCCGAAACGGGCCCGGCGGCGGACTATCGGCGCGCCTGCCGCGCCGGGAGCATGAAGAGACGAGGTTTGCCATGAGCTCTGAGACGATCGACATTGCCGATCTGAAACGCCGCATGCAGGGCGCGATCAGCGTGCTGAAACAGGAGCTTTCCGGATTGCGCACCGGCCGCGCTTCGGCAAGCCTGCTGGAACCGATCCAGGTCGAAGCCTATGGCAGCCACATGCCTCTCAGTCAGGTCGCATCGGTGAACGTGCCCGAACCCCGCCTGCTGTCGGTGCAGGTGTGGGACCGCGGCATGGTCTCGGCGGTGGAGAAGGCGATCCGCGATTCCAATCTCGGCCTCAACCCGCAGACCGAGGGGCAGGTGCTGCGCGTGCGTATTCCCGAGCTCACCCAGGAGCGGCGCCAGGAACTGGTGAAGGTCGCGCACAAATATGCCGAGGCCGCGCGCGTTTCGATCCGTCACGTGCGTCGCGACGGGCTCGACACGCTGAAGAAGGCGGAGAAGGATGGCGAGATGAGCTCGGACGAGCTCAGCCGCATGTCCGATCAGGTCCAGAAGGCTACCGACCAGTCGATCGTCGAGGTCGACCAGGTTCTGTCGACGAAGGAAAAAGAGATACTGGCCGTCTAGGCGCGCCAGGCTCCTGGAGGGGGGCCTCCGTGAATGTCATGAAGCTGGGGGCACGACCGAGTGCCTCGATCGGACCGGAGAAGATGTCGCGGGCGGGCGGTGCGGGCCCCCGCCACGTCGCCATCATCATGGACGGCAACGGCCGGTGGGCGAGGGCCCACGGGCTGCCGCGCGCCGAGGGTCATCGCCGCGGCGTCGAGGCGGTGCGCCGGACGATAGCGGCCGCGCGCGAGCTCGGCATCGAGGCGGTGACGATCTACAGCTTCTCGAGCGAGAACTGGTCGCGCCCGGCGGCGGAGATCGGCGAGCTGATGTCGCTGCTCAAGCGCTTCATCCGCTCAGACCTCAGGGACCTGCACACCAAGAATGTGCGCGTGCGCATCATCGGCGAGCGCCATCCCTCCGATAACGAGGTGCAGGCGCTGCTGGAAGAGGCCGAGGAACTGACCCGGCACAACACCGGCCTCAACCTGACGGTGGCGTTCAATTACGGGGGGCGCAACGAGATCCTGCGCGCGGCGCGCAAGCTCGCCGCCGAGATCGCGGCCGGCCGGCTGGAGGCGTCGCAAATCTCCGAGCAGGACCTCGCCGGCGCGCTCGACACCGCCGACCTGCCCCCACTCGATCTGGTGATCCGCACCAGCGGCGAGCAGCGCCTGTCGAACTTCCTGCTATGGCAGTCGGCCTATGCCGAGCTGGTCTTCCTTCCGGTGCTCTGGCCCGATTTCGATCGCAGCTGGCTGGAGCAGGCGCTGGCGGAATACGCCCGGCGCGACCGGCGTTTCGGCGGCCTCGACCCGACGGAGCGGTGACGCAGTGCGGCTCGGTGCCGATTTCCTGCCAAGGCTGGCTTCCGCCCTGGTGCTGGCGCCGGTCGTCATCGGCGCCGCGATCCTGGGCGGATGGCCGTTCGAGATCCTGGTTGGCGTCGCCGCCGTGCTGGTGCTGTGGGAATGGGTCGGTATCGTCGGCGGCCGGCCGCGCGCGGTGCTTGTGTCGGTCGGCGGGGCCGGGCTGCTCGCCGCCCTGCTGATTCTCCATATACGTCCGCCGGCCTCGGCGGTGATGATCGTCGCGCTGGCGCTGGTGGCGACCGCGCTGATCGCGCGCGGCGGGCGTACCGCGCGGCTGTGGACGCCGTTCGGCGTGCTCTATGCGGCGGCGATGGCGATTCCGGTCGGCGTGCTGCGGGACGATCCCGCGCTCGGGCTCGCGAGCCTCGTCTGGCTGTTCGCCGTGGTGTGGAGCACCGACGTCGCCGCCTATTTCTGTGGCCGGCTGATCGGCGGGCGCAAGCTCTGGCCGCGCGTCAGCCCCAACAAGACCTGGTCCGGCGCCATCGGCGGCACGGCCTTCGGTACGCTCGCGGGCATGATCGTGGTGCATCTGGCCGGCATCGAGAGCTTCATGCTGGCCGCGCCGGTGGCGGTGCTCGCCAGCGTTGTGAGCCAGGCGGGCGATCTGTTCGAATCGTCGATGAAACGGCGCTTCGGGGTGAAGGATTCGAGCGCCCTGATTCCCGGCCATGGCGGGCTGATGGACCGGCTGGACGGCTTCATCGCCGCGGCCGCGCTGGCGCTCGTGGTCGGGCTGCTGCGCGACGGTGCCGCGCCGGCCCAGGGGCTGCTGATCTGGTAATGCGGCAACGCGGCGCCAAAGACCGGTCAATTGCTCAGGACTTTTGCCCAAGTTCGCCTTAAACCACCCCTAAAGGGTGAGCTGCGGATCATTCGGCGCAGACGTTGGGAAACTCGATATGGAAATTCTCGCCTCGATGGGCGGCACCGCAAGCTGGCTTCTCGGCTACGTCATCCCCTTCCTGTTCGTGCTCACCATCGTGGTCTTCTTCCACGAGCTCGGGCATTTCTGGGTGGCGCGCCGGGCGGGCGTGACGATCGTCGCGTTCTCCATCGGCTTCGGCCCCGAGCTGGTCGGCTTCTACGACCGGCACGGCACGCGCTGGAAGATTTCCGCGATTCCCCTCGGCGGCTACGTCAAGTTCCTCGGCGACGACAACGCCGCCAGCACGCCCGACCGTGCCCAGCTCGAGCAGATGAGCGAGGCCGACCGGCGCGGCAGCTTCTTCCACAAGCCGGTGGCGGCGCGGGCGGCCATCGTGGCGGCGGGCCCGATCGCCAACTTCATCCTCGCCATCGTCATCTTCTCGGTGCTGTTCATGACCGTCGGCCGGCCGGTGATGACGCCACTGGTGGACGCGGTGCAGCCGGGCAGCGCGGCGGAGAAGGCCGGGTTCCAGCCGCACGACCTCATCCTATCCATCGACGGCACGCCGATCGAGACCTTCAGCGACATGCAGCGCATCGTCAGCGTCAGCGCCGACGAGCCGCTGCGCATCGAGATCGACCGCGATGGCCAGCACCTGACGCTGACCGCGACGCCGGACCGGCGCGAGATCACCGACCGCTTCGGCAACGTGCAGCGGCTCGGCGTGCTGGGAATCTCGCGCTCGACCGGGGGCGGGGAGATCAAGACCCAGACCTACGGCCCGGTGCAGGCCGTCACCATGGCGGCGCGCGAGGTCTGGTTCATCGTCGACCGCACCTTCAGCTATATCGGCGGGGTGGTGACGGGACGCGAATCCGCCGACCAGCTTGGCGGGCCGATCCGAATCGCGCAGGTATCGGGTCAGGTCGCGACCTTCGGCATGGCGGCGCTGCTTCAGCTCGCCGCGGTGCTCTCGGTGTCGATCGGTCTTCTTAACCTCTTTCCCGTACCGTTGCTGGACGGAGGACACCTGCTTTTCTACGCCATCGAGGCGCTGCGCGGCCGGCCGCTCAGCGAACGGGCGCAGGAGGTGGGTTTCCGGATCGGACTGGCTCTGGTGCTGATGCTGATGCTGTTTGCGACTTGGAACGATATCCTCAATATATCAAAATCTTGAGCCGCTTGGAGAGCGGCGTGGCGCACGCGCCACGCCTCGGGGAAAAGGTGTCTGTGAGGGTTCCGTTCGGTTTGCAGGCCCAGCAAAAGCCTGTACAAGCGGGACGCACGGTGAAGGATCGTGGCAGCGTGCGCGCGCTTGCGGTCACGACGTCAGAACAACGGTAAGGTTGCGCACCAGATGGCTGCTTGTGTCCGGTTTGTGAGTAGAATGGCCTCGGTCGTCGGTGTCGTCGCACTGATGGCTGTTGCCGGTGTCGCCGGAACTGTCGTGGCGCCCGTCGCCGCTGTCGCCCAGAGTTCGAGCTCGATCATCGTCGAGGGTAACCAGCGTGTGGACGCGGACACGATCCGCTCCTATTTCGCGACCGATCCGGGACAGTCGCTGACGCCGGCGAAGATCGACGAGGCGCTGAAGTCGCTCTACGCGACGGGGCTGTTCTCGGATGTCACCATCAGCCATCGCGGCGGCCGGCTCGTCGTCTCCGTCAAGGAGAACGAGGTCATCAACCGCGTCGCCTTCGAGGGCAACAAGAAGCTCAAGGACGAGCAGCTCGCCAGCGAGGTGCAGTCGA
>NZ_JANTHZ010000014.1 GCF_024752355.1 Ancylobacter mangrovi | reverse complement strand
TCGACTGCACCTCGCTGGCGAGCTGCTCGTCCTTGAGCTTCTTGTTGCCCTCGAAGGCGACGCGGTTGATGACCTCGTTCTCCTTGACGGAGACGACGAGCCGGCCGCCGCGATGGCTGATGGTGACGTCCGAGAACAGCCCCGTCGCGTAGAGCGACTTCAGCGCCTCGTCGATCTTCGCCGGCGTCAGCGACTGCCCGGGATCGGTCGCGAAATAGGAGCAGATCGTGTCCGCATCCACACGCTGGTTGCCCTCGACGACAACGGATGCGGCCGCCCCTCCGGCCGCCGACCACGACACAGCAACATTGCCGACGACAAAGAGAAGAACAATGGCCAGAAACGAAATCGTCTTACCGAACCAACCACCGTTCATGGCCACATACCGCGAAGATTTCATGTCACTCAACACATAATTACCCACTCATCGCCGTCGTTACTTATCTATTTTTACTATTCCTTTTTTACTTAAAACCCGCCAATACATGCACGGCGTATACGGTAATTACTTATTTTCCTCGACGAGCAGGCCACTCTCGCCGATCACTGGCCGGCCAGCCCCACCACACTGACGAAACATAAGTACGGCGACCGAGTGGTTATGTCTAGATTTCTATTGTTTCTTACTAAGTCTATATGTGTATATATGTTATTATTCTTTAATATACGCGCCGCAAATTCGACAATATTCGGTTATCCGATAATTTTTTACTTTGTCATGCGAAATATTTTATATTGATGATCCCAGATGATTCGCCAAGCGCCTGATTATTTTTCTTATTTGTTGCCACATCGGCTTCGAATCGAACGGATACAACTGACATCGAACCCCGACGCGTACTGGGACGCTGGGACGCTGGATCTCACGAGAGCCGACCGAGCTGCGCCGGCCGCGAACCACGCGGCTTCGCCCCCCCCCCCAGTCACGGGGAATGCCTCATTGACCCTCGAGCACACTTCCGGAGCGGGGAGGAGAACGGAGCACCGGTCATGCGACCGGCATGGCTATCTAAGCGGCTGAGGCGCCGATTGACGGGTGAAGTCGTAGACCAGCGCCTCAGCCAAGTCCGACGAGGGTTGCGCACTCATCAGACGCAGTAATCTTAACCCGACCTCTGCACGCGCTGCTGTTTCAATTTGTTTCGACAAGGTTTCTTTGGAGCCAACCTTCCCGTCGATCCTGGAATAGGCAAACAAAACAGCAACGTCGGCGCCGCGTCAGCGTGACGGGCTTCAGAGAACCTTGAGGTCGGGCTGAGGGAACCGATCGCTTTCTCATGTTTACGGCGTCGGAAGCAGGCATTGGCTCCCGACGCCGCGTTATCGAATTGTAGGCTGGCCTCTCAGTGACTGGCGACTTGCCTGCCTGGGGCGTGAAGGCCCGTCGTCGTGGCCTCGCCTTCCGGCCGGATCCGATACCAGATGGTGTAGAGCGCCGGCAGGAAGACGAGGATGAGGACGGTTCCGGCCGCCGTGCCGCCGATGAGCGTGTAGGCGAGCGAGCCCCAGAACACGGATGCCGTCAGCGGTGCGAAGGCAAGCACCGCTGCAAGGGCCGTCAATATGACGGGCCGGGCGCGTTGCACGGTCGCCTCCACCACGGCCTCGAACGGAGCGAAGCCGTTCTCCTGGTTCACGTGGATCTGGTCGATGAGAATCAGCGTGTTGCGCATCAGGATGCCGGACAGGCCGATCAGCCCGAGTATGCCGTTGAAGCCGAACGGGACCTGGAAGATCAGCAGCATCGGCACGACGCCCACCAGCCCGAGCGGCGCGGTGAGGAACACCATGAACATCGCGGAGAAGGAACGCACCTGCAGGATGATCACCAGCAGGGTGAGGCCGATCATTATCGGGAAGATGGGCGCGAGCGCATCGTTCGCCTTCTTCGATTCCTCGGCATTGCCGCCGATCTCGATCCGGTAGCCGGGCGGGAGTTCCGCGATGACGGGCTGGAGCGCTTTCCACACCTCGGCGGTGACCTGCGGCGGCTGGAGCTGCTCATTGTAGTCGGCCTGCACGCTGATGGTGGGGATGCGGTTGCGCCGACGCAGCACCGGGTCCTCGGGGCGCACCTCGACATGGCCGATCTGGCTGAGCGGGATCGGCTGCCCGTCATGGTTGACGAGGGTCAGATCGTCCAGCCGGCTGAGATCGGGCTTCTCGCCGAGGTCGCTGCGCACCACCAGATCGACGGCGCGAATGTCCTCCCGGACCTGGGTGATGGTCACGCCGCGCAGCAGCACCTGAAGCTGTTCGGCGGCATCGATCGAGGTCAGGCCGATCGCCTGCAGCCGGTCCTGGTCGAGCACGAAATGAGCTGTGGGCACCTGCTCGCTCCAGTCCCGGTTGACCATGCGGGCATTGGGATCGGCCCGCAGCACCTTCTCCACCTTGTCGGCGATTCCGCGCAGCGTGTTGGCATCCGGCCCCATCACCCGGAAGACGACCGGGAAATGCGAATACGGGCCGAAGGTGAGCTGCGTCACGCGGATGCGGGCCTCGGGCGCGAGACCGTCCGCCACCGCCTGGCGCGTGCGCAGCTTCAGAACATCGCGTGCCTCCTGGCTGTCGGTAAGGGCGATGATCTTGGCGAAGGACGGGTCGGGAAGCTCGGGGTTGTAGGCGAGCCAGAAGCGCGGGGCGCCGGCGCCGATATAGGTCGTCACCACCTTGGCTTCGGGCTGCTGGCGCAGCCAGTCCTCGACGTGGCGGGCGACGGCTTCGGTGGCGTTGATGCCGGTGCCTTCCGGCATCTGCACCTCGACGAAGACCTCGCGGCGGTCGGAGGTAGGAAAGAACTGCTGCTTCAGGCTGCCCATGCCGACCACCGCCGTCACGAAGACAGTGAAGACGGCCGCGGCCACGAAGAACTTGCGCCGGATCGACCAGGCCACCAGCCGACGGAAGCGGTTGTAGTTCGGGGTGTTGTAGATGTGCTCATAGGCGCCGCCTTCGATCTTCCGGATCTCCGGCAGCAGTTTCACCCCGAGATAGGGGGTGAAATAGACGGCGACCAGCCAGGAGGTGAGCAGCGAGAAGCCGGTGATCCAGAAGATGTTGCCGGCATATTCGCCTGCGGAGGAGCGCGCGAAGCCAACCGGCAGGAAGCCGATGATGGTGATGACCGTGCCCGCCAGCATCGGCGCGGCGGTGTGCGACCAGGCATAGGAGGCCGCCTCCACGCGGCCCCATCCCTCTTCCAGCTTCACCACCATGATCTCGATGGCGATGATGGCATCGTCGACCAGCAGACCGAGCGAGAGGATGAGCGCGCCGAGCGTGATGCGGTCCAGCATGCGGCCCGTCACCATCATGATGACCAGCACGGCGGCAAGTGTGAGCGGCACGGCGGCGGCGACGACGATACCGACGCGCCAGCCGAGGCTGAGCAGCGAGACGATCATCACCACGCCGAGGGCGACGAAGAACTTCAGCGTGAATTCGCCGATCGCCTCCTCGATGTTGATCGCCTGATCGGTCACCTTGGAGATGGTGACGCCGGCCGGCAAGTCGTCGCCCAGCGTCGTCTCGGCCTGCGCCAGCGCCTTGCCGAGATCGAGGCCGTTCCAGTGGTCCTTCATCACGACATTGATGATCAGCGCCTCCTGCCCGTCATTGCGGATAAGGAAGCTCGGCGGGTCTTCATAGCCGCGCTCGACCGTGGCGATGTCGGAGAGCTTGAGCACATGGCCGTTGGAGACGATCGGCGTGTCGCGGATCTTCTTCAGGTCGTCCAGCGCACCGTCGAGACGCAGGAACACCTCGGGACCGGCGGTCTCCACCGAACCCGCCGGCGCCACCGCGTTCTGCCGCTGCAGGGCGGCGAAGACGTCGTCGGGGCTGACCCCGAGAGTGGCGAGCTTCGCATAGGAGAAGTTCACGAATATGCGCTCGGGCCGCTCGCCAAGAATGTCGACCTTCTTGACGCCGGGCACATGCAGCAGCCGCTGGCGCACGGTCTCGGCGTGCCGGACCAGCTGGCGCGGCGGCAGGCCGGCACCCTTCAGCGCATAGACCGCGAACACGACGTCGGAATACTCGTCATTCACGAAGGGGCCGATGGTGCCCTGCGGCAGCTTGCTCCTGAGATCGCCGAGCTCGAGCTTCTTGCGGGCCTGGTAGAACTGGTCCGGGACCTCTGCCGGCGGGGTGGAATCGAGCAGGAACAGCGTGATCAATGCGAGGCCGGGACGGGCGACCGTTTCGACGCGGTCGTAATAGTCGAGCTCCTGCAGTCGCTTCTCGATCGGATCGGCGACGAGGTCCTGCATCTCCTGGGCCGTGGCACCCGGCCAGGCCGCGGTCACCGTCATCGCCTTGACGGTGAAGGCCGGGTCTTCCGCGCGGCCGAGCTTGAGATAGGCGACGAGGCCGGCAACCACGATGGCGATGATGAGGAACAGTGTGACGCTGCCCTGGCGCACGGCGAGGGTCGAGAGGTTGAAGCGGTTCATTGCATGGCCGCCTTCTGCTCGGCGATCCGGATCTCCTGGTCGGCATGGAGATAGTGGCCACCGGTAGCGACGATGGTCTCGCCCGGCACGACCCCGCCCGACAGCGTGACGCGCTCGGCGCCCAGCCTGCCGACGCTGACGGGACGGCGTTCCAGCCGATCACCGTCGAGCACGACCCAGACGAAGAACCCCGATCCCTCGTCGTTCAGCGCCGCGATGGGGATGGAGGACAGCGGCGCTGCGTTGCCGAGGGGAATGCTGATCGTGATGGTGGCGCCCAGCGGAGCCTTTGCGGCGTCGCCCTCCAGCACATAGCGCGCCTCATAGGTGCGCGTGTGCGGATCGGCGGCATCGGAGAGCTGCCGCAGCGTAGCGCGCCCCGTGAGGCGATTGCCATAGAGCGTCGCCTGCGCCGGCGAGCCGATCTCGGGCCGCACCGACTCGGGAAGATTGACCGACGCTTCGCGCGCGCCGCGATGGGCCAGGCGCACCACGGTCTGGCCCGCCGCCACCACCTGGCCGGGCTCGGCCAGCGTGTCGACGATCACACCGTCCTCGTCGGCGAGGAGCTGCGAGTAGGAGCTCTGGTTACGTGCCACCTGGGCTTCCGCCTTGGCGGCTTCCAGATTGGCATTGGCCGTATCCAGCGCGGCCTTGGACTGTTCGTAGCGCTGCTGCGTCGCCCAGCCGTTCTCGCGCAGCTCGCGATAGCGGACCTCGTCGGCGGCCGCCTGCGTACGGACCGCGTCGGCGGCCGCGACCGCACGTTCCTTGGCCGCGATCTCGAGATCGAGATCGGTGCGGTCGATGCGCATCAGCGGCTGGCCGGCGGTCACGGTCTGGCCGGTATCGACCAGCCGTTCCGTCACCTTGCCCGCTACGCGAAAGCCCAGATTGCTCTCGACCCGGGCGGCAACGACCCCGGTAAAGGCGCGCTCGACCGGTCGGGCGGCCTCGACCGTCGTGGTCTGGACTATACGGGGCGCCTGTCGCGGATCGGCCTGGGCTTCCGGCTTGCAGCCGCTGATGGCGAGAGCCGCGAGCGCTGTCGCGGCGAAGGCGAAGCGTTGAAAGGCGACCATGGGACCCTCCAGAGGAGTGGGTTGTAGAAATATTATGATCATCATATAAAACGACAGGTCACGACCCCGCAACCGTTAAAATGATGGTTGTCATTTTTTATCAGTCGTCATTGGTCCGCCGCCCTCGCAAGCAGCGAGGAGCCGTCGCGGCAATCAGGAGGCAGGGATGAGTCTGCAAACGCTCGCGTCCGCGACCGCTCCGGCCCGCTACAAGGCGGGAACGACAGACACCCGCGCCGCAATCGTTTCAGTGGCGGAGCGCTGGTGCCGACGCGTCGGTTTTCGCCGGACGGCGGTAGCGGATATTGCGGCCGAGCTCGGGATGAGCCCATCCAATGTCTTCCGGTTCTTCAGCTCGAAGGCCGTCCTTGGCGACGCCGTGGCCGAGCGGGTACTCGGCGGGATCGTGGAGACGCTGCACGGCGTTGTCGCGCGCGCAGACCTTGCGCCACCGGACCGGCTGCGTGCGCTTCTGCTGGCCTGGGTCGAGACGACCGCGACCGTTCTTGGCACCGACGATCACATGCGGGAGCTGATCGAGGCCGGCATGGGCGAATCGTGGAAGGCCTGCGCCGAGCACACAAACCAGATCGACCGCCTGCTCCGGCTGACCCTCGAGAGCGGGGCGGTCTCGGGCGACTTTGCCGTACGCGATGTCGCGGTGAGCGTCGGGTGCGTCCGGGCAGCGATGCTGGCTTTCACCTATCCGGGCCTGCTCGGGCAGGCCGCGCCCGACACGACGCCCCGGCAGATCGTAGCCTTTGTGCTCTACGCCGTATCGGTCGGCCGCTGTGCCCCGCCATCCGCGTGGCCGGAGACGGCAAAACGTCCACGCTCGTTCTGCGCGACGGAAGAGCCGTCCTGATCAGGGTGCGCAGCGGTCAACGGCACGGCGCAAGGTCGCCTCCTCGGCACAGGTCGTCACGAGCGCCAAAGCGGCACCGTGAGATGGCCACACGTTGACCATCTTCTTTTATATGATAAATATCATGCAAACAGTTCGGCGGATGTGCAGGCCCGGTTCCCGCCCCCTCCCACACGCTCCGGGCTGGGCGGAGCGCTCCCGGGGACACTTCGCAGTGGCGCCTCGCTCACCACGCCGAAAACGGCAGCGATATCCGGCCGTTGATAGCGATCCATAGGTGGTCGCATCGGGGTCTGGGGCGACCATGACAAAGGAGGGCGATATGCCCCTCAGCAAGGCACACAAGGCTGAAACGCGCGAACGCATCCTGCAGAAGGCGAGCGAGCTGTTTCGGCGCGATGGGATCGACGGCGTCAGCGTGCCGGCCCTGATGAAAGAGGCGGGCCTCACGCATGGTGGCTTCTATGCGCACTTCGCTTCCAAGGACGAACTCGTCGCCGCGATCTTCGAACGCGCCTTGGACGAAACATCGGACTATCTCGACGCGGCCGCCAAGGGAGCGGAATCGCCGGCCGATGCCGTCATCGACGCCTATGTCGGGGCATTCCATCGCGACCATCCCGAACAAGGCTGCGTCGTAGCCGCACTGGGCTCGGAAGCGGCGCGCGGGACGCCTATCGTCCGCGAAGCGCTGGCCCGGGGCGTTCGCCATGCCGCTGAGCGCCTGGGCGAAACCCTCCACCTCGGCGAGGATAGAGAGGACGAAGCTATTGCGTTCTATTCAAGCCTGGTTGGGGCGATGATTCTCTCCAGAGCATGCAGGGACGATGCCTCCTTTTCCCAGCACATACTGGATGTGTGTCGAGCTGATCTGAAGAAACGGAAAGCTATTTCGTAGATCGAGATGCATGGCGCCGAATTTTCGGGCCGCAGGATGCCTCAGCTCAACGAACTCTTCAGGTCAGGGATGGAGGTCAGACCTTCCGGCCATGAAACCCATGGCGAGCAACGACATAACTCTGCGCATACCGGAGATCGGCATTGCGCGGGGCGATTTGGTCCCATTTTCGATGGATCAGATCGGGCCGACCGAACAGGCGGGCGGCCCACAGCTGCTCATCACCTCGGAATCCGACGAAGCGGGCGCATTTAGTCTTCGGCATGTTCGCCCCACGTTCATCTGAACCTGAGGGAACTTCCTTTGGCGGCAAAAAACCGTTGAGAATGCTGGTGCTGCGAGAGAGGATTGAACTCTCGACCTCTCCCTTACCAAGGGAGTGCTCTACCACTGAGCTACCGCAGCGCCGGCGCGTCGGGGGCCGTGCCCGCCGGAGCGCGGCGACGTTTGCCACAGCATGCCCGCGCGCGCAAGCTCGACCTTGCCCTTCATGCACCGCCGCTTCCCCCGGCCCCACCGGCGCCCCTTCCGTGCGGCCGCATTCCGCCCTATGGCAGGACGGGTCGGGCCAGCGCCGCGGGAGGCGCAGCGTCGACGGCACGCCAGCAGGATGGAGCCCATGAGCGGAGAGGATCAACAGCAGCGGGCCGAACGCCTCGCGGCCGCCCTGCGCGAGAACCTGAAGCGGCGCAAGGCGCAAGCGCGTGGCCGCAAGGACGACGCCCCCGCACGGGATACGGGCGACGCGACGGCCGGTTCCGGAGCGGACGCCGGCGAAGCGGCGGTGGGTGAGCCGGTGAAGGCGAACCCGACGCGGACCGGGTCGGAGTAGTTCTGCCCGGCACGGACCGCCGCTCCGCGGCAACCCGGCACCGCCCGGTCCGGCGCCGTTCGCCCGGCACGTCTCGCCTGCTCGTTGTGTCGCCGGCCCAGTCGCGCTAACCCTTGGGATCGGCATCCTGCCCGGCGCCACGAATCGGCCCGATACTCAGGGCATGGCCGAACCCGGCAAGGCGCTGCGCGCCGAGGGCCGCCGGGCGACACTGGGCAAGGAGTTTCGAACCTCATGGACCGCATCCGCATCATCGGCGGCAATCCGCTCAACGGGTCGATCCCGATCTCCGGCGCCAAGAACGCTGCCCTCCCGCTGATGATCGCGGGCCTGCTCACCGACGAGAAGCTGGTGCTGGAGAACGTGCCGCGCCTCGCCGACGTCGCCCTGCTCCAGCGCATCCTCGGCAATCACGGCATCGACATCACGGTCAACGGCAAGCGCCGCGGCGACGACGCCTATGCCGGCCAGACCATGGAGATCGACGCCCGGGTGATCGTCGACACCACCGCGCCCTACGATCTGGTCTCGAAGATGCGCGCCAGCTTCTGGGTCATCGGCCCGCTGGTGGCGCGCATGGGCGAGGCGAAGGTGTCTCTGCCCGGCGGCTGCGCCATCGGCACGCGCCCGGTCGACTTCCATCTCGACGCGCTGCGCGCGCTCGGCGCCGAGATCGAGATCGACGGCGGCTATGTGCTCGCCCGCGCCCCGAAGGGCCTGAAGGGCGCGCGCATCGTGTTCCCGAAGGTCTCGGTCGGCGCAACCCACACCGCGCTCATGGCCGCGAGCCTCGCCGACGGCGAGACCATCATCGAGAACGCCGCGCGCGAGCCGGAGATCGTCGACGTCGCCGACTGCATCAACGCCATGGGCGGGCGCATCGAGGGACAGGGCTCCGCCACCATCCGCATCGTCGGCGTGCCGCGCCTCAGGGGCGCGCGCCATTCCGTGCTGCCCGACCGCATCGAGACCGGCACCTATGCGATGGCGGTGGCGATGACCGGCGGCGACGTCATGCTGGCGGGTGCGCGGGCGGACCTGCTCGATTCCGCGCTCGACACGCTGCGCCAGGCGGGCGCCGAGATCACGGTCTCCAACGAGGGGCTTAAGGTGAAGCGCAACGGCGCCGGCATCTTCCCCGTCGACGTCACCACCGCGCCCTTCCCCGGCTTCCCGACAGACCTGCAGGCCCAGCTTATGGCGCTGACGACGCGCGCGGGCGGCACCTCGCACATCACCGAGACCATCTTCGAGAACCGCTTCATGCATGTGCAGGAGCTCGCACGCTTCGGCGCGCGCATCCATCTCGACGGCGAGAAGGCGACCATCGAGGGCGTGGAGAAGCTGACGGGCGCGCCGGTGATGGCGACCGACCTGCGCGCCTCGGTGTCGCTGGTGATCGGCGCCCTCGCTGCCGAGGGCGAGAGCATGATCCACCGCGTCTACCACCTCGACCGCGGCTTCGAGCGGCTGGAGGAAAAGCTCTCCGCCTGCGGCGCCGAGATCGAGCGCATCGCCGGCTGACCACCTCGAACGGCAGACCGCTCCGCACGGGCGGCGTGCCGCCCGCCGCAAGGGCGCGCGCCCGCGCATCTGGCATGCGCGGGTCGATCATGCGTGCTTCTACCTAACCCCTTGCCGTGTCACACTCAGATCGCCATTTCCGGCTCGTGGCCAATGCGGGTTCGTGGCCATTTCCGGCTGGTGGCGATGCGGAGTTGAAAAATGGCGGGTCTCAAACTCATTGCGCTCGACGGCGAGGATCTGGCGGTCCTCTCGGTCCATCTTCAGGATGCGGTGGTGTCGGTCGCCGACATGACCTACCTGCCGAAGGAGCATCGCTTCGTCATGCTCGCCAACCGCTTCGACTGGGAAAAGGCGATCCAGGCCGAGGCGATGGCCGATCTCGACACCGCCCCCGGCGTCGCGGCCGCCGCGGCCGGCCCCTGCGTGCGCCGCCGCGCGGGGCTGCACTTCGACCGCGTGCTCGGCGCGCGGGTGCGGGGCATCGACCTCAGGAACCGGCAGGGCGTGCTGAACCTGCTCGCGCTGCATTTCGCCGAGACCGACGCGCCCTCCGGCACCGTCACCTTCCTGTTCTCCGGAGGCGCCGAGCTGCAGCTCGACGTCGAGTGCATGGAGGCGGGCATGGAGGATCTGGGACCGGCCTGGGACGCCAAGGGCACGCCGTGCCACGAGGCCGATTGACGGCTCGCCCGGCCGGCGCGACATCCCGGCCGCCAAGACCGGCGCGGGACGGCGCACTTGTGTTCGGGCGGCCCGGTTGCGATAGGACGGACCGACGCCCCGCCTGCCGCAGGACATGATGATGCCGCTTCGCCTCGACACACGCTCTCCCGATTTCGACGCCCGCTTCACTGCCTTCCTCGGCACCAAGCGGGAAGTCTCCGCCGACGTCGCGCAGGCGGTGGCGCACATCATCGAGGAGGTGCGCACGCGCGGCGACGCGGCGCTGGTGGAACTCTCACGCAGGTTCGACCGGGTCGACCTCGAGGCGCTCGGCATCCGCATCGGCGAGGCCGAGATCGATTCGGCGCTCGCGGCGTGCGATCCCGCGACGCTCGACGCGCTGAAGCTCGCCCATGAGCGCATCCGCTCCCACCATGCGCGCCAGCTTCCCGAAAGCGGGCGCTATGTCGACCCGATCGGCGTCGAGCTCGGCCATCGCTGGACCGCGGTCGACGCGGTCGGGCTCTACGTGCCGGGCGGCACAGCCGCCTACCCCTCCTCCGTGCTGATGAACGCGGTGCCGGCCAAGGTCGCCGGCGTCGGACGCCTCGCCATGGTGGTGCCTGCGCCGGACGGGCAGCTCAACCCGCTGGTGCTCGCCGCCGCCCGGCTCGCCGGCGTCGACGAGGTCTACCGCGTCGGCGGGGCGCAGGCGGTGGCGGCGCTCGCCTACGGCACCGCGACCATCGCGCCGGTGGCGAAGATCGTCGGCCCCGGCAATGCCTATGTCGCCGCCGCCAAGCGCCACGTCTTCGGCACGGTCGGCATCGACATGGTGGCCGGCCCCTCCGAGGTGCTGGTGATCGCCGACGGCGCGCAGAACCCGGACTGGATCGCCGCCGACCTGCTGGCGCAGGCCGAGCACGACACCGCCGCCCAGTCGATCCTGATGACCGACGACGACGCGCTGGCCGAGGCCGTGATCGCCGCCGTCGAGCGCCAGCTCGCCACCCTGCCGCGCCGCGACATCGCGGCGGCGAGCTGGGCCGATTTCGGCGCCGTGATCCGGCTCGCCGGCCTCGACGAGGCGCCGGCGCTGGCCAACCGCATCGCGCCCGAGCATCTCGAGATCATGGCGGCCGACCCGGAGGCGCTGGTCGGGCATATCCGCCATGCCGGGGCGATCTTCCTCGGCGGCCACACGCCGGAGGCGATCGGCGACTATGTCGGCGGCTCCAATCACGTGCTGCCGACCGCGCGCTCGGCCCGCTTCTCTTCCGGCCTCGGCGTGCTCGACTTCATGAAGCGGACCTCGATCCTGAAATGCGGGCCCGAGCAGCTGCGCGCGCTGGGGCCGGCGGCGATCGCCATCGGCGAGGCGGAAGGGCTCGGCGCCCATGCGCGCTCGGTCGCGATCCGGCTCAACCTCTGAGGCGAGGCAATGGCGCAGGGCGAGGACACCGACCGCGCGTCCCGCCGGGAGAGCTGCGACACCCCCGACGGCGACGACGGCCGCGCCAAGGCAGCAGGGAAGACAGGCGACGCGCCGCGCGAGGCCGGGCGCGAGGCCGACCCCTTCCCGGACAGCCGCCGCCTCTCCGCCGTGACGCTGGACGCCGATTCGATCGGCCGCGCCAATCGCGACGTCGAGCATGAGCGGGCAGTCGCCATCTACGACCTGATCGAGGAGAACAGCTTCTCCCCGCAGGGCGACCCCATGCCCGGCCCCTATCACCTCACCATCGCGCTGGCCGAGGGGCGGCTGATGCTGGACATCACCCGCGAGGACGGCGCGCCCGTGGTGCAGCACCATCTCTCGCTGAGCCCGCTGCGCCGCGTGGTGAAGGATTATTTCCTCGTCTGCGAGAGCTATTATGCCGCCATCCGCACCGCCACCCCCTCGCAGATCGAGGCCATCGACATGGGCCGGCGCGGGCTTCACAACGAGGCCTCGGAGCTGCTGCGCGAGCGGCTGAAGGACAAGGTCGACATCGATTTCGGCACCGCCCGGCGGCTGTTCACGCTGGTCTGCGCGCTGCACTGGAAGGGCTGAGCGTGGCCGTTCCCTCCGCTTCCGACGTGCTTCCCGGCCCGCTGGCCCGGCCCCGGCGCGAGCGCCCGCAATCCGTGCTGTTCATGTGCGGGCAGAACGTGGTGCGCTCCCCCATGGCGGCGGTGCTGGCCCATCATCTGTTCGGCCGCTCGCTTTATGTCGGCTCGGCCGGGGTGATGAAGGGCGAGAACGACCCGTTTGTGCGCGCCGCCATCGACGAGATCGGCCTCGACCTCGGCCGCCACCGGCCGCAGACGCTGGAGGAGTTGGAGGAGAATGAGGGGCTCGGCTTCGACCTCGTCGTCACCCTCTCGCCCGACGCCCACCACCGCGCGCTGGAGCTGACCCGCACCAACGCGATCGATGTCGAGTACTGGCCGACCCCGGACCCGACGCTGGCCGGCGGCAATCGCGAGCAGCGCATGGACGCCTACCGCGCCGTGCGCGACGAGCTGGAGCAGCGAATCCGCGCGCGTTTCCGCCCGCGCTGAGGAAAGAACCTTCTTCCGTGCGTCCCCGACGCGTCCCCGACGCATCCCCTTGGGCGCAAAGCGACCTCCGGCGCGGATTTCTGCGCCCGGGGTGATTTCACCGGATCGGAAAATTCTCTAGCTTGCCGGTCCTTGCGACATGGCCCGCCGGACGTTCCGGCGGGAAAAGGAGTTTTCGCGTGAGCGCCCGCCCCCAATTGGTGCTGGCCTCGGGCTCGCCGCGCCGGCTGGCGCTGCTGGCCCAGGCCGGTCTCGAACCCGATGCCCTTCTGCCGGCCGATATCGACGAGACGCCCGAGCGGGGCGAGCTGCCGCGCCGCCTCGCCCTGCGCCTCGCGCGCGAGAAGCTGATGGCGGCCGACGCCCGCCGCAAGGCCGGCGACCAGTATGACGAGGCCTATCTGCTCGCCGCCGACACGGTGGTCGGGGTGGGCCGGCGCATCCTGCCCAAGCCCGAGCTTTCCGACGAGGCGGCCGACTGCCTGCGCCTGCTCTCGGGGCGCGCGCACCGGGTCTATACCGGCGTGGCGCTGATGACGCCCCGGGGCGGCGTGCGCACGCGCCTCGTGGAGACGCGGCTGCGCTTCAAGCGGCTGTCGCGCGAGGATATGGAGTTCTACATCGCCTCGCGCGAATGGCACGGCAAGGCGGGGGGCTATGCCATTCAGGGGCTGGCCGGCAGCTTCGTGATCAAGCTGGTCGGCTCCTACACCAATGTGGTGGGCCTGCCGCTCGCCGAGACGGTGGCTCTGCTCGCCGGCGAGCGGTTTCCCATCCATCACGCCTGGGCCACGGCCGGATGAGCCTGCCCGGCCAGGGAGAAGGACCATGAGCGCTGACACGCCCGGCGACCGGCACCCCGGCCGCCCCACCGCCTCCGCCTGCCCGATCTGCGGCAAGGCCGAGGCGGAGAAGTACCGCCCCTTCTGCTCCGCGCGCTGCGCGGACGTCGACCTCAACCGCTGGCTCACCGGCGCCTACGCCATTCCCGTGACCGAGGACGACGACGAGGACGGCGAGGAACCGACCCTGACCCCCGCCCCGCCGCGCGAGCGCTAGGGCCGGGACTCGTAAAGAATGCGGGTTGGAGCGAGTGCCGACCCAAGGTACCGGGAAGCCCTTGGACGGCGTCTGCCGGGCGCGGGACGAACTGGGGAAGGCGGCTTTTTCGCTAGCCGACCATATGGACATGCGCCGGAGGAGACTCTATAAGGCGGCCCGCTCCGGACGGCTTTTGCCCGCGCCGGCGGCGCCCAGGTAGCTCAGTTGGTAGAGCATGCGACTGAAAATCGCAGTGTCGGTGGTTCGATTCCGCCCCTGGGCACCATTTCCTGGTCCGATGCGGTCCAGAGACATCCAAAAATATCAAATATCTCAATAAGATCGCACTTTCGAGCTGTCGAACGTAGACCGGTTCGGCACATGGGCATCCGATAAAATTGTTGGTATCGCATGTTGGGGCTGTTGGTATCACCCCAAGAGGACGCCAACGATGCCCCTTGCCGATATTGCATGCAGAAATGCCAAGCTTGGCAAAACCCTCAGAAAGCTGTTTGATGGCGGAGGGTTGCAGCTCTGGATACAGCCTTCGGGCAGCAAGCTCTGGCGGCTCGCGTATCGATTTGAGGGCAAACAAAAGCTACTGGCGATCGGGCCGTACCCGCTGGTATCCCTCAGCGACGCTCGGCGAGCCCGAGACAGCGCGAAGCGGCTCTTCTTCATCTCCGTCTCCTTCCGACGGAGTCCAATTCAAACCGAGGGCGCTTCAGGGGGGCAACGTCACCCGGAAACCCGCGCCGCAGATCCAAGACCTTTGGCGGAAGCCGACGCTGATGCTGCCCCTTAGTGGCCCCTCAGGCACGCCATCGCGAACGTCCGCTTAGCGCCCCATCTCGGCCGTGAAGATCAGATTAGCGGATTCCTGCAAGCAGACGTTGCTGCTTACCGCCCTGGAGGCATAGTTGCGCCAGGAGCGGACATACCGTTCGGGCATTCGGACTCATGTGCGTCGACGGAATTTTCTTGCTAGAATACGGCTACGAGCGCCTACCCTAACGTGTAGATGTCACGGGGGCTGCCATGACATCTGTCGATCCAAAGATTGCTCCGCCACCCTTCCGTCGATTGCGGATCGAGCGGATCGAGGACCTAAGCGATGCCGTTCGCGACGCGCACCTTAGGACGATACAACTGTCTGCTCATCCGCTGTTCGGCAGCCTCGCATTCGCAGAAGAAGACGGCGTTGGTTGCACGAGTGGCTATGTGGGCGGCAGGGTCAGCCTTCAAGGCCCGTTGTCCTGCGATGGCATCACGATCGGACTCGGGCTCAGGTTGGCTCCCGGATGCTGGCAATGGTTGAGTGAAGCGGAAACTCGAAACGTTGCCATTTTCAATGAAGCAGACGAACACGATTCCGTTTATGGCCCTGGTTCTTTGTATGCGGTCGTTGCGCTTTCCGCGGAGCGGTTGGAGGCTGAGGCCGCAAAATACGATCTCGTTCTGGATCGGAAAACATTGGGAGGCACCCGCTTGCATTCCCGGAAGCTTGCGGCAAGTTCCACTGAGCGCCTGGCCGAAAGATTCGAACGTATCCATTCTGGTGAGGACAGCGGTACGGGCGTTGTCGCCGAGTTGCTGTCAGTGTTCATCGAACATCTCTCCCGCTTTCCGATAGATCACGATCGCCGGGTGAGCCGGAACATGCATGCCCGGATCGTCCAGAAGGCGCGTGCCTATATCCACGAACATCTGGTCGAGCCTATCGCCCTCGACGCGATCGCCTCCGCCGCCGGCACATCCCGTCGAACACTCTATCGCGCCTTCGCAGACATCTTGGACGATAGCCCACAGACATATGTTCGTCGGCTGCGCTTGCATCGGATTCGCGAGAACCTGGCCAGCGATACGGAGCTAGCCTGCACAATCACCGTTATCGCAAACCAATGGGGTATCAGCGAGTTGGGCCGCCTGGCAGGATGGTATCGCGGATTGTTTGGGGAACGGCCCAGCGAGACACTGTCGCGAGCCAACCGCACCAAAAGCGCGCAATCTCCAGCTTCCCTGCACTGAATGGCAAAAAGCGCATAGCTGGTCGTCAACAGCCTCCCTATCATTTCGGAATGCCGGGGTTCTGTCGGAGCCGTGCGACTTTGGCGATCCAGGTCGCTGATCGCGAAGACGATTGGCATCGGCGTAATTGTATCGCGGGAACGCCGTCGGATGGGCGTGGATTCGTCAGCAGCACTCACAGGCGTTTCAGTTGGAGCCTGGCAGAGGTTCGAAGTTCACCAAATCGAGCAATTTCGGAACGCTGTGCTTGGTGCAAGTCTCGATGCTGCTCTTCTCAGAGGCCCGCTCAGAGGCGCTAGTCTCGCGTTTGCCGCTGGAAACGGGTTTTTCCTGAGTTCCGGACTTGTCCAAGGCAATATCGCAGTCTCGGGCAATCAATTGGATGGGACGGTGATCCTTGTCGCCAACGTGAGGACGGGGCCAAGAACGTTGCTTGCACTGGAACATTCACGCCCGGGCGATATTGCGGCCATCACATCCGGATTCTGCCTCAATGCCCACTATGGCCCCGGAGATATCTATCTTGCACTTACCCTTTCCGCGAAGAGGTTTGAGCAGCAATGCGACGTCAAATGCATCCACACTGGCGTCGGCGGCCTGCTAAGGCGGGCCCTCTCGAACGACTGGATCGCCTGGGTAGAGGACCAATTGCTCCGGATTCACACCGGGGAGACCTGCTCCAGCATGGCTGTTGCGGCGATTGCGAAACACCTGCTTGAAAGCGTGACCCGGCAGACAGCGGCGGTGAAAAAACCGCAAACTAAATGCCACGCAGCGATCGTCGAACAGTCACGGGATTACATCCAGCGCAATCTATCCTCCCGCATTTCAATGGATGCGCTTGCCACTGTGGCTGGAACGTCGCGTCGAACATTGTTCCGCGCGTTCGGGGAAGTCCTGAATGCCACTCCGCAGTCTTATGTGCGGATCGTGCGCCTCAATCGGATTCGCCAACAAATTCTGTCCACGCGGGAAGCGGATCAGACCATTTCGGCGCTGGCCCGGAGCTGCGGCATCGGCGAACTAGGACGACTTGCGAGCTGGTATCGGGCGCTGTTCGGGGAGTACCCGCACGAGACGCGCAAGCGAAACCGATCACGCGGCGAGGATATGTTCCTTTGATGCACTTTGGCACGATCCGCATAGCCGAAAAGTAGAAGCCGTTGGATTATTCCTCATAGGGCAAAGGCAAACAGGCAAGAAGCCCGGAACGCATGATCGATTCAGTGTCGCACAGCCGCGGCGACAGGGAGGGTGTCATGATGAATCGCATTGCACTATCGACAGTTTCATTCACCGCCATGCTGATCGCGATTGGGGCATGCCCTGCGAGTGCGGAGGAGTCGATCGACACCCGCATCGGCAACCTGACGTTCGAGAGTGGTTATCCCTCAGACGAGACAGTCCAGAAGCTCTATGACGAGATGGACTTCCAGCGAGCCTCCCAGGCCTACATCTGGGGCCTACCGGCAGTCGGCATCAATGAATGGCAAAAGGCTCAGGCGGATGTTTTCAAGGCGAAGAACGGCCAGATGCTGTCGTTCCTCAGCTTCAAGGAGAAGCTCGGTATTCTGACGCCAAACTACACCACTCCGTATATCGTCGGAATTGCCGATCTTGAGAAAACCGGACCGATCGTCCTCGAGCTTCCACCCGGTCTTATGGCTGGCATGGTGATGGACGTCTGGCAGCGTGTGCTTGCCGATCTCGGCGCGGTCGGCCCAGACCAGGGCAAGGGCGGAAAGTTCCTGATCCTGCCACCGGGATATGAAGGGACAGCTCCTGATGGCTATTTCGTCGTCCAGTCGCCTGGTCGCGTGGTGTTCATGGGGGTTCGGCTTCTCGCACCCGACCGTGAGAAGGCGATTGCCGAGCTCATTCCCGGAATCAAGACCTATACTTGGTCCCCCGAGGGCACGGGCGAGGTGATGCCGGTGCGCGCCGAGGGCGAAGTCGAGTGGAGTCAGATGCCGCCGCACGGCTTGCCCTATTGGGAAAGCCTCAACGACGTTGTGCAACTCGAACCGGTCGAGGAGAGGGATCGATTTGTCCTGGCACAGCTCCGATTCCTCGGAATCGAGAAGGGCAAGCCGTTCAAGCCTGACGCCCGGCAGAAGAAGATTCTGGAGGACGCGGCGGTCGTTGGCGAAGCCATGGCCAAGGCAAATACCTCCGACAAGCGCGTCGAGCCGCCCTTCTGGGAGGGCACGCACTGGAAGCACGCCCTGGTGGTTTCGACCGACCAGAGGAAGCCGGGCTATGACCAGCTCGACGAACGTGCCGCCTGGTTCTACGAAGCCGTCGCTATCTCGAAAGCCATGTTGTCGGAGACGCCCGGTGTCGGCCAGCGTTACATCGCGGCTTACAAGGACAAGGACGGCGATTGGCTGACGGGAGGGACCATCTATCGCCTGCACGTCCCGGCCGATCCGCCGGCAGAAGGTTTCTGGTCGGTGACCGCCTATGCCGAAGGTACCCGCCAGATGGTGGTGACCGAACAGGGCAGACCGGACATATCCTCGCGCAAGGAGGATATCGTTGCGAACAGTGACGGTTCAATCGATGTCTATTTCGGCCCCAAGGCACCTGAAGGCAAGGAAGCCAACTGGGTCCAGACCAACCCTGGCGAAGGCTGGTTTGCTTACTTCCGGTTTTATGGACCAACCGAGCCGTTCTTCGACAAGTCCTGGGGACTGCCCGACTTTGAAAAGGTCAGGTGAAAATCGACCTGCACCGTGAGGCGCGCTGCGCAGTGCCGTCTTTCGCTGCGCCACGCCTCGGTGTCCCGGTTCGATGACGGTGCCTCGCAAGGTATCGCAGGCGAAACCGTCCAGCTTGTGAAGCTGAGGAGATAGGAGATGAAACGCACATTCCTTTTATCATCAGTCGCAGCATTCGGTCTTATCGCAGCTGGCTTGGGCCCGGCACATGCCGATCAGGCGCGATTTGACAGTCTCGCCAACCTCCCGTTCAAGCAAAACCGTCCGACACCCGAGACGGCGGCAACGCTCCTTGACGAACTGGCCTTTCACCAGGCGACACAGGCCTATCTCTGGGCGCTGCCGCTCATCAACACCCTCGGCATGAAATTCGGTTCGGAGGAAGTATTCGGAGCTGGCTACAACATACTGCCGATCTGGAAAGAGCGGCTGGATACAAAGACGCTGGTGACGACACCGAACTCCGACGTGATCTATGCCATGAGCTACGTCGACATGGGCGAGACCGGGCCGATCGTGTTCGAGGCACCGCCCAACCTGCAGGGCATCCTGCTTGATTTCTGGCAGCGTCCGATTCCGGTGGACGGCGGCAAGTTCTTCGGCGACGTCGGTCTGCCCGGCCCCGACGCAGGCAAGGGCGGCAAGTTCCTGATACTGCCGCCGGGCTACACCGGTGAGGTACCCGAAGGCTACTACGTCTACCGCTCGGGCACCAACAACGTCTTCATCTTCCTGCGCGCCTTCTACCAGGACCCGAGCGATCTCTCGCCGGCCATCGAGCTGTTGGAGCGCTCGAAGGTCTATCCGCTGAACCTGCCTGAGGCCGAGCGCAAGCCGATGGAGTTCCCGAATGCATCCGGGGTGCCAGCGAACATGCTGCCGCGCTCGGATTTCTCTGCCTTCGAGCAGCTGAAATGGCTGGTCGACCGCGAGGGCAAGAGCCTTGCCAGCGCGGACGGGCTCGGGATGCTGGCCAGCGTCGGGCTGGTGCAGGGAGAGCCGTTCAAGCCGGACGACGCGATGCGCGCGATTCTCGGTGCCGCCGCGACCGCAGCCTACAAGATGAGCCGTGTGATCGGACTTAGCGAGGACGTCGTGGGCAAGTCCTATCGTGTCTGGCCCGAGCTTCACTGGGTCAATCCGGCCAACAACGCCGCCGAACCGGGACCCGAGAAATCGCTCGATCTGGCGTTCGCGAACCGCGAACACGGCTTTACCGACCTCGAGCAGCGGATTTGGTTCTTCACCGACTACTATTCCTGGAGCCCAGGGATGGTGTCCCAGACGCCGGGCCGCGGCGCAGCCTATTACGTAGCATTCAACGACGCCGAGGGTCATTCCTTTTCGGGTGATGCGTCCTACAAGCTGACGCTGCCCCCTGACGTGCCGGCCGAGAACTTCTGGTCACTGACGCTCTACGAGGCCGAGAACGCCTCAGGGTTGGCGACAGAGGCACGGAGGTTTCCCTCGCTTGGATCGCGCGATAAGCCGGTCGTGAACGCGGACGGAACGATTGACCTCTATGTCGGCCCCAAGTCGCCTGAGGGAAAGGATGCGAACTGGCTGGCGACAGCGCCCGGCCGCGGCTTCTTTGCAATCCTCCGCCTCTACGGCCCGGGCGAGCGGGCGGTCGATTACAGTTGGAAACCGAGCGACCTCGCGAAGGTAGAATAGACGAACTCAGAGCGCGCGATTGAGACGACTGCTCTGGGTGTGGATGCTGCCGCTCATCGCCATCATGATGACGGCCATCCGCTCGCAATCGGACCTGCTTGCCGGCAATTACTGGGGAGCACCGTCGCACTTCTCGCTGTTCGACAATTACCGCGAGGTATTCGCGACGTCCCCCATGTGGGGATTTTTCCTCAACAGCGTTACCGTCACCGGGACGACCGTCATCCTCGTGCTCATCCTCGCCACCATGGCGGCGGTAGCGCTGGCCAAATACAACGTACCGGGCAGCACTCTGCTGTTCGCCATGTTTATCGGCGGCAATTTCATCCCCTACCAGATTCTGATGATCCCGGTGCGCAACATGGTGCTGGACGTCGGGCTCTATGACACGGTCTAGGGCCTGGTGCTGTTTCACACCGCGTTCCAGACCGGCTTCGCAACGCTGTTCCTGCGCAACTTCATCATCTCGCTGCCCAATGAACTGTTCGAGGCCGCGCGGATCGAGGGCACCACCGAATTGCAGATCCTGCGTCGGATCGTGCTGCCGCTGCTGCGACCCGCCCTGGCGGGGCTGGCCGTGCTGATCTTCACCTTCGTGTGGAACGACTATTTCTGGGCGCTGGTGCTCGTGCAAAGCGATTCCGCCAAGCCTCTGACGCTCGGCATTGCCGGCCTGAAGGGTGAATGGCTGACGGCCTGGAACCTCATCTCGTCGGCGGCCCTCTTCGCGGCCCTGCCGCCGGTTTGCCTGTTCTTCCTGATGCAGAAGCACTTCGTGGCAGGACTGACGGCAGGAGCGGTCAAAGCCTAAATCTTCCACCGGCGAATGCGACCGGATCACCCCGGAAAGCGACGCTCGAACCTGCCGATCAAGATCGCCGGCAACGCTGCAAGCTCGCAGGGCTCGCGCCGAACAAACGGCGCGGGCCATCGACCGGAGGGCTCCGGTCAGTCCGGAAGCGGAATGTGCTCGTCGCGGTCATCGACCGGCAGGTCGAACAGCCCCCTGCCCCATTTCTGCGCGCGCCATTGGGCCTTGGCCTCTTCGATGCGCTCGCGCGACGAGGCGACGAAGTTCCACCAGATGTAGCGCGGACCCGGAAGCGTCGCGCCGCCGAGGATCATCAGGCGCGCGCCCCTGTCGCCGGCGGCGACCGTGATCCGGTCGCCGGGGCGGAAGACCATCATCCGGCCCGCCTCGAAATCCTGGCCGGCGATCGAGATCGAGCCTTCGACGATGTAGATGCCCCGGTCCTCGTGGTCATCGGGCATCGGCAGCCGGCTGCCCGCTTCCAACGCCACGTCGGCGTAGAAGGTCTGCGAGTACATCGTCGCGGGAGCCTTCTCGCCATAGGCGTTGCCGAGGATGAGCCGGACCGAGACGCCGCGATCCTCGATCAGCGGCAGCGCAGCCCCGCCATGGTGCTCGAACATCGGCGCCATATCCTCGTCACGCTCGGGCAGCGCCAGCCAGGTCTGGATGCCGAACAGGCTGTTCGGACCGCTTCGGGCTTCAGCCGACGTGCGCTCGGAATGGGTCACGCCGCGCCCGGCGACCATCCAGTTCAGCTCGCCCGGACGGATCGTCTGGTCTGCGCCGGTGCTGTCCCGGTGATGGAAGTCGCCGCGAAAGAGGTAGGTGACGGTGCCGAGACCGATATGCGGGTGCGGGCGGACATCGACGCCCTGCCGGCCGCAAGCAGTTGATCATCGCCGGCCTGTGGACCGAGGTGTGCGTGGCGATGCCGGCGATCCAGGCGCTCGGCGAGGGCTGGGACGTGACGGTGGTCACCGATGCCTGCGGTGGCGTTTCGGTCGAATCCCACCAGGTCGCCATCCAGCGCATGATCGCGGCCGGCGCCAACATGATGACCTGGATCGCGGTGGCGGCCGAATGGCAGCGCGACTGGGCCCGGCTCGACACGGCCGGCAAGCTCACCGAGGTGTTCGTACAGCACGGGGGCGGCAGCGGCATCGCCTATCTTTGGGAGCAGCAGTTGCTCAACACGCCGGTGCCGACCGCCGCGGGCTGATCAGACAGGAAACGAGGCGCCCTAGCGAGGCAATACACCGGAGCCGCCGTCGCCCTCGACGGCGGCGTGATCGCCTGCGCAGGGCCGAGAACCGATTACCGGGTCGCAGGCCCGTCGACGCGGCACGGGGTTCAGAAGCACTCATCAAACAGGCCGGCGACGTCGTCGCAGTTTTCGATGGCGAGAATGGCTGCGATCAACCCGGCGGCGTCGCCCCGCCCGCCCAGATTTCTGGCAGCCTTGTCGAGCACCACGCCGTCATCCACCGGCCTGCGCTCGCCACCCAATGGCGCCACGACCTCGCTCGCGAAACGCCGGCCATCCGTTGTCACCACCTCCACGGCGGCCGAGGGTCGGCGCATTCTGCCGTTCATGAGGCGGTCCATCGCCGGGTCGACGCAAACCTCCACCTTGTCGGCAACCTCGCGCAACGCCTCATCGGCAAAGGCGCCCGCCGAGAACCAGCTCGGGCCGGACGGGCGCCCCGTCGCGATCGCGCCGATGAGATGGGGCAGGCTGAACTGTGCGTCGATGGGGTTGAGCGGCCGGCGTTCCATCAGCTTGTCGGCGATGATGCCGAAGGTGGCGACCCGCACTTGGGCAATCGCCGCCGGCGTCAGGCGAGCTTTGACATAGGCGTTCTCGAACGCCTCCAGCGCCGGCGCGAGCCAGCGGCACGCCGGGTAGGTCTTGAAGCTGCCCTTGCCCGCCAGCCACAGCGTTCCGAGACCATCGACCACCAGCGACGCATCGAACCTGTCCGAGCCGATCATCCGCCAGTAGCCCTGCGGCCCGTCGAGCAGATCGGCACTTCCGACGAACCCCTCCTCGCTCATGATTGCCGCCTGCACGCCGGCCTGCGCCGCCGGCGCGACGCCGTCCTTGAGCGAGATGATGGGTCGGGACTGCCAGTTGTATTTGTGCAGGCTCGGCAGGGGAGTCAGCGCGCCGGCGAGGCCGATCGCGTTGCGGATGCCCGCGACATCGCAGCCCGAGAGCCTGGCGAAGACCAGTGCCGCCCCGATCGCCTGGTGCTGGCCGATGCCGTAGACCTGCCGGAAGCGCGCGGCGCTGGGCTGCATCGCCAATATGAGGCGGTTGTTGATCTCATAGGCAGCGGCCAGCGCGACGAGGAACGCCCGCCCGCAAACCGGCCGGCGCCCCAGCGCGGCGAGAGCAGCCGGAACGAGGCTCGCGCTGGGGTGCCCCATGCCCTTGCCGTTGACCTCGAAGCCGTCGTCATAGTCGAGGGCGTTGGCGATCACGCTGTTGGCGAAGGCCGCGGCGATCGGCGTGAAGCGCTCCTGCGTACCGAAGACGCGCGAGGCTCCGCCCGAACCCATCCGCGAGGCGACCGCGCGGGCGCTCCGCGATATGTCGAGATCGCTCCCGGCGACCGCGCAGCCGATCGCATCGAGCAGATGCAGCTTGATGCGATGGAGAACGGGAGCGGCCACGTCCTCGTAGCGCAGTTCCGCGGCGAAGGCGGCGACGGTCGCCGTCACGTCGTCGTCGCCCGGATCGGCAGACGCGCCGGGAGAGGCAACGGTCGATGCCGCGTGCTCTGTCGTGGTCATGTTGAACGTCGAAGCCAGTAACCGCGCGGGTTCAGCGACGGAAATATTTCAGGAAGACGTGCCGCTCGATGGCTCCCGCCGTCAGCGTCAGCGGCAGGATGACGGCCACGAAGAAGGCCGCGACCAGGGTCAGGACTTCCAGCGGACGGAAGGTGTGGATCGACAGGCGCTGGCCCTCATAGAGGATCTCGCCGACGGCGATGTAGCTGCCGAGCACGGAGTTCTTGATCGCCATCACGCACTGGCTGGTGAAGGGGGGGAGCACCCGCAGGAAGGCCAGCGGCCCGGTGACGCGCAGCATCACCGTCAGGGGCTTCATGCCCACCGACATGCCGGCCTCTATGAGCCCGCGATCGACCGCCTGCACGCCGGCGCGGAAGATCTCCGCGAAGAACACGCCCGAATAGAGAGCGATGGCGAAGACGCAGGTCCAGAAGGCCGGCAGGGCCAGCCCCGTCAGGATCGGCAGGCAGTAATAGCACCACACCACCAGCACCAGCGGCGGGATCGAGCGGACCACTTCAATGATCGCCGTCGCGGGATAACGCAGCAGCCGGCGCTCCGCCATGCGAAACGGGGCGAGGATCAGCCCGATCAGGATGCCCAGCCCGACCGAGAGGAACACGAGCTGAAAGGTGACCGCCGCGGCCCCGAGCAGGAGCCCGCGATACTCGGTCAGGATCGAGAAGTCCCATTGGTAACTCACACCGGACCTCCCGCATTTTCCGGCCGCTGGCTGGCGAAGAACTGGCGGGCTCGCGGGTTTTCGGACTGCGTCATCACATAGTCCGGGGCTCCGCGCTCGACGATCTGGCCGCCTTCGAGCAGCACGACCTCGTCGCAGGCGTTCCGCGCGAAGCTCATCTCATGGGTCACGACCACCATGGTGGTCCCGCTCTTCGCCAGATCGAGCATGACCTGCAGCACCTCGCCGACGAGCTCGGGATCGAGGGCGGAGGTCGGTTCGTCGAACAGCATGATCTTCGGCCGCATGGCGAGCGCGCGGGCGATGGCGACACGCTGCTGCTGCCCGCCGGAGAGGCGGATCGGGTAGCTGTCCGCCTTGTCGCGCAACCCGACGCGCGCGAGCAGGTCGAGCCCCAGCGCTTCGGCTTCCTCCCTCGCCATGCCCAGAACCTGGACCGGCCCCTCGACGACGTTGCCGAGGACGGTTCGGTGCGGCCACAGATTGAAGTGCTGGAACACCATGGACATCGACGCCCGCTGAAGGGCGAGCCGGCTCGCAGAAAGCGGCCGGCGGCGGCCGCCGGAGGTGGTCTCGAAGCCGATCTCCTCGCCTTCGAGCAGGATGCGCCCGCCCGAAGGCACCTCCAGCATGTTCAGGCAGCGCAGCAGGGTCGACTTTCCCGACCCGCTGCGGCCGAGAAGGCCGATCACCTGCGATGGCTTCACCGAGAGGGACACGCCCTTCAGCACCTCATGGGCGCCGAAGGACTTGCGCAGATTGTCCACGACAAGCAGGGGAGCGTCCGTGGACACAGTGCGACCAGCATTCATCGCAGACGGCCTTCCAGCGACACGACGTTCAGTTCGACGTCGGGACGTATTTCGCCCAGATCTTGTCGAGAGTGCCATCGGCGCGCATCTGGTCGAGCTGGCCGTCGAGCCAGTCGACGAGCGTCTTGTCCTCGTTCTTCCGCAGGCCGATATTCGTGGGCTGGGCGCGCACCGGCGTCGGGACCACCATGATGCCGTCCTTGCGTTTCTCGAGGTACTGGCCGATCTGCACGTCGCTGGTGACGAGCGCGTCGGCGCGTCCGCTCTGCAGTTCGAGATACATGTTGTCGCTGGACTGCACGATCGACCAGTTGGTCTTCGGCAGCAGCGGCAGCAGGGCGCGCGTGGCGCCCGCACCGTCGATGGCGGCGAGGCGGACCGACGGCGTGTCGATCTTGTCCCAGGTGCTGTAGGCGTCCGCCGGACCCTTCAGGGTAAGGATGGCGAACTTCAGCTCGCCCATCGGCTTGGTGAAGTCGATCGCCTTCGCGCGTTCCGGGGTGGCGTTATACGCGCCGAGAAGATCGAAGCGGTTCGACTGGAGACCCGCGACGGCGGTCCCCCACTGGGTCTCGACATATTCGATCTTGACGCCGAGCTTGGAGAACATCGCCTCCATGATGTCGGGCACCAGCCCCTTCCAGCGGCCGCTCGCCAGATCCTGATCGTACCATGGCGGCGCCTGCACGGCCCCGACGCGCACGACCTTGGCATCGAGGATCTTCTGGTACTCGTTGACGCCCTGCGCCTGGGCCGCCGGAACGCTCATGCCGACCGAGGCCGCGACGGCAAGCGCCGCGGGCAGGAAACGGCGGAGCACCTCTCGCATAGACTTCATCTTCGTTCGTCCTCTGGTTGGTTTCGCCGGCAGATGACAGGGCTGCCGAGCGTTGCCTTTTGGCTTTGGACGCAACGGTGACAAGCAGAGCATATTCTGTCCAATATAGATTTTTGCGATATCCATAGCCTGAGGGAATGCCTTGGACCGGCGGGAAATGACGATCTTCTCCACCGTGATGCGGCTGGGCTCCCTCACCGCGGCGGCAACCTCGCTCGGAATCGCGCAACCTTCGGTGAGCAAGTCGATCGCGCTCATGGAGCACCGGCTGGGCCTTCGCCTGTTCGAGCGCGTCCGCGGGCGCCTCGTGCCCACGGCCGAGGCGGGGCTGATCCTCGGCGAGGCCCTGCGCATCGAGGAGGAGCTCTCCCGCTTCGACCGCTATCTCGACGATGTGCGCCACCTTCGGGCGGGCCAGTTGAGAGTGGCCGCGACGCCCGCTCTGGCCCTCAATTTCCTGCCGCTCGTCGCCCGCAAGTTCCGCCAGCAGCTGCCCAGCTACGGCCTCTCGCTCGACATGCACCTGAACCATGAAATCGCAGGACTGGTCGAGCGCGGCCAGTACGATATCGGTCTCGCCGTCATACCCTCCGCGGATGAACGCGAGGACCTGATGGTGCTGCGCCGCGGCCGGATCGTCTGCGTGCTGCCGCAGGCGCATCCTCTGGCGACATCGCCCGCGGTCCACTGGGAAGACATCGACCCCGCCGAGCTCATCTACATCACCACGGATGCACGCCTCGTCATGCTGCTGTCGGCGGGCATCCCCGGCTTTCTCCACCACCGGCAATCGGCCACCGAGACCAATCGCTACTCGATCGCCGTGCGGCTCGTGCGCCAGGGCATGGGCATCACCCTGGTCGACGAATTCACGATCATCGACGCCGAAGCGGAGGGGCTGACGATGCGTCCCTTCGAGCCGGAGCTCAAGGTGTCGCTCGTCATGGCGCTGGACTCGAAACGCGTTGCCCGCAAGGCGCTGAACGAGTTCACGACGTCCATTCATCTCACGCTGGATGAAGAGCTCGGCTCGCCGCGCGGCTGAGCGGCCCGCAATGGCGACATCCCTGCCAAAGCCGGGCGGAACCGGTGGGACAATCCGGCCCGCCGCCAAGAGCTGGCGCCCCCGGCAACCATCCGGTGCAGGCTATGCCGTGAGCTCGAACTGAGCCGCCGCGGCCCACAGCGCGCCAAGATCCGGTTCTCGATCGAGCGCGCGCAGGCGCCGCAGAAGCTCGTCGGCCGCTTCCGGCGCCATGGCGCGCGCCGCGCACGAACGGAACTTCGCGGCGTGATCCTCCGCGCTCATCGGGCACTCGGGGTTGCCGATGGCGAGGTCCCGCGCGCCGTGGATGGTTCGGCCGTCGCGCAGGCGAAACGTCATCCGGACCGGCGCCGTGCCGATGAAACCGAGCGCCGCAAGCTCGGGCGACACGTCGAGCCGGACGGCCGCCATGAGCCGCCGCACCGCCGGATCGGCGAGCGTCTCGGGCGCGAACAGGTCCCAGGTCAGCGGGCCGTGCACGAGCGTCGCCGCCAGCGCGAACTCCATGGAGAAGCGCGCCTCCTGCGGCGTGCGCGGCGCGTGGGCGACCAGTTCCCGCTCGGCGAGCAGGCTCACGCCGACTTGGATCTCCTCGACCTCGTCGGCGCCGAAGCCATGCTCGGCCATGAGGTCGAGCGTGAGGTCGCAGGCCGGATGCGCTCCGCTGCAGCAGGGGAAGCGCTTGAACGCCAGACCGCGCGCGACGAGATCGAACGGCGCGCCGAACGGGAGGTCGCGGCCGGCGATCCGCGCGCGGGACGCGGCACCGGCGAGGCATGCGACGTAGCCGTCTTGACCCTCGATCGCCGTGCGCGAGGCGGTGACGCCGGCGCGCGCGAGCGACACGGCCTCGAGCCCGTTGCGGGCCGCCATGCCGGCATGCCACGGCTTGGCCTGCGTCCCGAAGTTGGAGCGCACGCCGCCGGAACGCGACGCCGCGAGCCCGAGCGCATGAACGCATGTGGCCCGGTCGATATCCAGGAGAAGGGCGGCCGCGGCGGCGGCGCCGAGCGCGTAGAGCGCACCCGTGGTGTGCCAACCGGCCTCGGAAACCTCCGGCATGCAGAACTCGGCGATGCGGTGCGCGACCTCGACACCCGCGACATAGGCCCGGAGGGCGTCGGCACCGGAGGCGCCGACCTGCTCGGCAATGGCAAGCGCCGCCGGGGCGACCACGGTGGTGGGATGGCCGATCGTCGTCCAGCTGGTGTCGTCGAAATCGAGCGCGTGGCCGGCGACCGCGTTGCAGAGCGCGGCGTTTTCGGGGTCGAGCCGCAGGCCGCCGGCACCGATCACCGTGGCGTCCATGGTGCCGAAGGCGCGCTCCCCCGCCCAGGCGCGCACATTGCGGGCTACCGGCTCCGAGGCCCCCGCGAGGGCGACGCCCACATAATCGGCGAGCGCGGTGCGCGCGATGGCGACGACGTCGGTGTCGAGAGAGGTGTGGCGCAGGCCGATCAGGAAATCCGCCGCCTGTTCGGCGACGCTGCGCCCGGCGCCCCCCGCAGCACCGGCCATCACAGCACCGGCCATCACAGCACCTGGGACAGGAATTCCCGGGTGCGCGGGTCGCTCGGCGCGCTGAAGAAGCTCGCGGGCGGCCCGTGCTCGACGATGACGCCGTGATCGGTGAAGTAGATGTGGTCGGCGACGTCGCGCGCGAAGTTCATCTCGTGGGTCACCAGCAGGCAGGTCATGCCGTCCTCGGCGAGCTCGCGGATGGTGAACAGCACCTCCTTCACCGTCTCCGGATCGAGCGCGGCGGTGACCTCGTCGAACAGCATGATGTCGGGCCGCATGGCGAGCGAGCGGGCGATGGCGACCCGCTGCTGCTGGCCACCGGACAGCTCGCCCGGATAGCTGTCCTCCTTGCCGGTGAGCCGGACCTTCTTCATCAGAGCGCGGGCGCGCTCCTCGACCTCGCCCTTGTCCTGATGGAGCACGTGGATCGGCGCCATCATCACGTTCTGCAGCGCGGTCTTGTGCGGGAACAGGTTGTACTGCTGGAACACCATGCCGACCTTGCGGCGCAGCGCCAGCTTGTCGAGCTTGGGGTCGGCCACCTCGATGTTCTCGACCAGGATGGTGCCGGACGTGACCGGCACCAGAGCGTTGATGCAGCGGATCAGCGTCGACTTGCCCGAGCCCGACGGGCCGATGATGCAGATCACCTCGCCCTTCTTCACGTCGAAGCTGACGCCCTTCAGCACCTCGAGCGTGCCGAAGGATTTATGGACGTCGATCAGCTGGACGATGGGCTGATCGGGTGTCCAGGGGCGGGGGTCGGTCGCAGCGGCCATGCGTGAATGGTCTCTCAGCGGATATGGAACCGGCGTTCGAGCCGGGCGGTGAACCGGTCGATCGGGTAGCAATAGAGGAAGAAGCAGAACAGGGCGAAGCCATAGAGCGGCGCGAAGAGCTCCGGCCGGCCGCCCTCGGCCGTGTGGACCTGCGCGGTGAGCGTCAGCATCTCGGAGACGCCGACGATGGAGGCCTGCACGGTCGCCATGGTGACGAGCGAATAGAGGTTCATCCACGGCGGCAGCATGCGCTTGACGCATTGGGGCAGAATGATCTGCCACATGGTCTGGCGCGGCGTGAAGGCGAGCGATTCCGCCGCTTCCCATTGCGTCGACGGCACGGAGCGCACGGCGCCGCGCACGATCTCGGCGACATTCGCCATCACCGGCAGGGAGAAGCCGACCGTCGCCTTCACCCAGTCCGGCAAGGGGATCCGGACGCCGAACACCGTGATCTGGAACGGCACCAGGAACATCACGAAGAACAGCAGCACCAGCCACGGCGCATTGCGGAAGAACTGCGTGAGCGCCCAGCAGACGCGGGCCAGCAGCGGATTTTCGGACAGCATGCCGAGACCGACGCCGAGGCCCGCGCCGGTGCCGAGCGCCATCGCGATCATGGAGATCAGGATGTTGAAGGCGAAGCCGTACAGCAGCAGCGGCGCCCATTTGATGATGACGTCGAGCGGCGACAGCTGGGCGGCGTCCGCCTGCGCCCAGGCGGTTCCCGCGAGCAGCGCGAGGCCCGCGCCGATCAGCACGGCATGGACGGGCGCGAGGCGGGGCGTTCCCAGCCGGGTGGGCTCGATGCGGAACGGCAACAGGACCGGCAGCGGCGCGTCCGCACTCGTCTGCGTGTTTTTGGTGCTCATCGGCCATACCCCGGAATGCGCAGCGACTTCTCCCATCGGTGCATGATCCAGACCAGGATGCCCACCAGGATGCCGTAGGTCACGAACAGCACCAGCATCATCTCGAACACGTTCTGCGATTCCGACCAGATCTGCTTCACGGCGTAGAGCGTCTCCGGCACGGCGATCGCATAGGCGAGGGTCGTGGTCTTGAGCAGGTTGACGAGGTTGTTGTTCAGGGCCGGCAGGCACACGCGCAGCGCGAGCGGCAATATCACGTAGACATAGGCCTTGAGCCGCGTATAGCCGAGCGCCTCGGCCGCCTCCACCGTGGTCTTGGGCACGGCTTCGACGCCGGACCGGAAGATCTCGACATTGAAGGCGCCGGCGAACAGCGACAGCGCGATGATCGCCCACTCCACATTGTCGATGAAGGGCTGGCGCAGGCCGAACTGGTCCTGCCCAGCGGGCAGAACCGCGCCGATACCGAAATAGAAGAAGAAGATCTGCACCAGCGGCGGCGTGTTGCGGAACAGGACGACGAAGCCGTTGACCGCGCCGCGCACGATGCGCGAGGGCGCGCTTTGCAGCAGGGCGCCGACCGCGCCGATCAGAAGGCTCGCCAGAATGGTGGAGACCGTCAGCAGGACGGTCATCCTCACACCGTCGACATAGCGGTGCCAGTCATAGGGGTCGTAGAAGACCGTGAAATTGAGACCCGTCGTTTCGTAGAGGTCTTTGAACCAGGCGGGTATGACGTCCATCGCGCTATCCGGTTGGCGATCCGTGAAAGGCGCGCCGTCTCAAAACGTCAGAAGACGCGGCCGACCCTAAAGGGGATCGGCCGCGCCATGCGATCAGTTGGTCGAGCTCTTCATCTTCTCGTACATGGCCTTCGAGTACTCGGTCGGCTCGATGCCGAACTTCTTCTCCTCGGAGACGATGAAGCCGGTCTTCATCCAGTCCTTGGTCACGCCCTCGAGGAACTTCATCAGGCTTTCATTGCCGTTCGCGACCGCCATGATCCACGGCGCATCCAGAATGCCCTTCAGCGGCATTGCGTAGTCGCCGTTCCACTCGGAGTCGAGCAGCTTGCCCTGGATGAACGTCTGATCATAGACATAGCCCACGCAATTACCCTGCTTGAGCGCGAACAGCGGCTTCTCGGAACCGTCGAAGGCGACGATCTTCGCGCCGTACTTCTGGGCGACTTCCTTGTTGTACCAGGCGCCCGAGGTCGCGCAGAGCGGCTTGTCCTTCAGCTCGGACCAGTCCTTCACGCCGGCCTTCTTGGGCAGCAGCACGTTGACGAAGTCGGAGTAGTAGGGCGGGTCGATGGCCTGCACGACCTTCCGGCGCTCCGGCTTGTCCGACATGGTCGCGATCAGCATGTCGACCTTGCCCTGCTGCAGGAACTCGATGCGGTTCGACGAGACGACCGGCACGAGCTCGAGCTTCACGCCCAGCCGCTTGGCGACGTCCGCCGCGAGGTCCGGCTCGATGCCGACCACGGCGCCCGACGGGTCACGGAAGCCGAAGGGCTTGTAGTCGGCCTTGACGCCAACGACCAGCGTGCCCCGCTGCTTGATGGCGTCGACACCGTCCGCCGCGTGTGCGGCCACGGGCGCGAGCACGCCGGCAAGGAAAAGAGCGATCATCGATTTGCGCATGCGAGGGAACCTTTCTTCGAAATTGGGACCAAGAGTGCCGTTCAGGTGATCGCAGCCGGCGAAAAGCAAACCGCCGGACGTCAATTAGTGTGTCATGCGGAGGCGACTTGGAAGCGCTTAAGCGAAAAGGGGGTCAGGTCGAAGGTGCTGGGCGCGCCCGTGACCGCAGCGGCCACGGCCTGGCCGATGCCCGCCGAATGCTTGAAACCGTGGCCCGAACAGGCGGAGATCACCATCACGCGGTCCTGCTGCGGGTGGCGGTCGATGATGAAGCCGCTGTCGGGCGTGACCGTGTACAGGCACGCGGCCGCCTGGGCGACCTCGGGCGTCACGCCGGTGACGCGGCCGGCGACATGCGCCTGCCACATCGCGGCGGATTCGGCCGGAGAGACCTGGCGGTCGAGGCTCTCGGCCGTCGTCGCGGCCGTGTACTGTTCCGTCGCCACCTTGAATCGATCGTCGCCGGGCAGCGGGGGGAAGCCGTAGAAATAATCCTCGTCGCCCGCCCCGTGCATCCAGATGAAGACCGGGGCTCCGGCGTGCGGCGCAGGGTCCTCCAGCCGGAACCAGTGCAGCACCTGCCGTCTCACCGTGAGCAGACGCTCGAACGGCGCGCCGAGCAGCGGCACCGTCCAGGCGCCGGCCGCGACCACAACCTGATCGGCGACGATCTCGCTCCCGCCGACGCTTATGCGGACCGCATCGCCCTCCTGCCGGATCGACGTGACCTGCGCGCCGAGCCGGAGACGGGCGCCCAGCGCCTGCGCCTGGTCCCGCTGGACCGCGATGCAGCGCTCCGGCCGCACATAGCCGCCGCCCGGCTCGTAATAGACCTTGTCGTCGCTCGAAATGCCTTCGAGCTGCGGAAACCGCCGGCGCGCCTCGGTCCCGTCGAGAACCTCATGCGCAATGCCGAACGCCCGCGCCGTCTCGATCGAGCGCGCCACGAAATCCGGCTTGCCGTGATGGGACGACGCGCCTGAGCCCGGCGCGATGACGAGCACGCCGCACGCCTCAAGCAGCGGCTCGCCGGAGGCCGCCTCGAGCTCCCGCCAGATCGCATGTGAGGCGAGGACGAACGGCACATAGTCGCCGCCTTCGCCGACGGCCTGGCGGGTGATCCGCGTTTCGCCATGGCTCGAACCGAGATCATGCGGCGGCTCGAAGCGATCGATCCCGATCGCGTCGACGCCCCGCCGCGCAAGCTGGTAAAGCGTCGCCATGCCCATGGCACCAAGACCGACGACGGCAATCTGCGCCCGCTCCACGGCTCTAACGCCTCTTCTCTGCACAAAATGAAGTCATGTCTCAAAAACGATCACGGCATAGCGCCGGGGTCAATCGAAATGCGGCATATTCAGTAGATCTACAAAGAATCATTCGCTACGATGATAATGTTGTGGTCGACCTCGATTTGCATACCTTCCGGATCGTCGCCGCCGTGGCGGATACCGGCAGCGTGACCGCGGCGGCGGAGCGCGCCGGGGTCACCCAGTCGGCCGTCTCGCAGGCTCTGCGGCGTGCGGAGGCGCTCATCGGCGCCCCGCTTTTCGACCGCAGCCGGCGGCCCCTCACACCGACCCATGTCGGGCGAATGGTTGCCAGCCGGGCGGACGAGCTCGCCCGCGCGGCCGAGCGGCTGCTGGCCGATGCGCGGGCCGCCGCCGAACTGCCGGGACGCATCGATCTGCGTATCGGCCTTGTCGATTCGCTGGCCGGCACCATCGGCGCGCGCATCGTGCGGGAGCTTGCCGACGGCGCCCTTGCCCTGACCGTGACCGCGTGGTCGGGCCTCGCCTTCTCCCATACGCGGGCGCTGATGCGGCACGAGATCGATGCGGCGCTGACCTGCGATCCGATGGAGGGGCTCGGCGGGGTCGAGCGGATCGTGGTCTTTCGCGAACCTTATGTGCTGATCGCCCCGCGCACCGAGATCGATGCGGTGCGCGGCAAGGATTTGCGGGCCATCCTCGAGCGCTACCGTCTGGTGCGCCACAGTGCCCGCTCCTATGCCGGCCAGCATATCGAGCGGCATCTCGGCCGGATGGGGCTTCGGCCCCCACGGGCGTTCGAGTTCGACACCTCGGACGCCCTCGTCGCTATGGTCGCCACCGGCATGGGCGTCGCCATCACCACCCCGCTCTGCATATTGCAGGGGGCGGCGCATACTGACGGCGTCGTGGCCATGCCGCTGCCGGGCACGGCCTTCTCGCGCGAATTGCTGCTGACGACGCGGCGCGGCGACTTCGCCGATCTGGCGCCGCGCATCGCGGAGGTCGCGCGCAGCATGGCGCGATCGCATGCCCTGCCGCCGATGCTCGCCATAGCCCCCTGGCTGACGCCCCGGGCCCTCGCGCTCGAATGAGGGCGGCGGGCGGCTGAGATGGGGCCGGCGCGTCGCGCCTCAATCACCTCGGGCCCGCTCACCGCCGCCGGGATATGCTTCCTCGCTTCGAGTCAGTGACAGAAAAGTCGCGCGTACACGCAAAAATTGCGTTGACCGAAGCAAGGTAATTTGCTGCCTCTCCTTACGTAATATTCCACCGTAAGCTCGCTTCGCCGATGCGAGGCCGCTTTATGCTCGACGAGACCATTCGAGTATGAGCGCGCGTGGGAGGGGAAGACATGAGAAGTGTTCCCGCAATTCTGGCCGCGGTCGCGATGCTCTATGCGCCGCACGCCCGGGCACAGGACGCTAAGCTCGCTCAGGAGCTCTCGAATCCGATCGCCTCGCTCATCAGCTTTCCGTTCCAGTTCAACTACGACACGAATATCGGCCCGGCCAACGGTTCGCGCGTCCTGCTGAACATACAGCCGGTCATTCCGTTCGACCTGAACGAAGACTGGAATCTCATCTCGCGCACGATCATCCCGGTGGTGTGGCAGACGGATGTTGCGGGCCGCTCCGGCGACCAGTTCGGCTTGAGCGATACGGTCCAGAGCCTGTTCCTTTCGCCCAAGGAGCCCGGCCCTGCCGGCATCATATGGGGCGTGGGTCCGGTATTCCTGTTGCCGACCGGCACGGACGACCTGCTCGGCAGCCGGCAATGGGGCGTGGGCCCGACCGCCGTCGCACTCAAGCAGACCGGCGGCTGGACCTACGGCATCCTTGCCAACCACATCTGGTCCGTCGCGGGCGACGAGGAACATCCCGACGTCAACTCCACCTTCGTGCAGCCCTTCCTGACCTACACGACCAAGGATGCGTGGACGTTCGCCGTCAACTCCGAGATGACCTATGACTGGACGGGGGAGAACTGGTCTATCCCCATCAATTTCCAGATCAGCAAGCTTCTTACCATCCACGATCAGCCCGTCAGCCTCCAGGCCGGCGTCCGATACTGGGCGCGGACCTCGGAATACGGCCCCGAGGGCTTCGGCGGCAGGCTGAGCGTGACCTACCTCTTTCCGACGCAATGACGATCTCTGCCGACGATCGCCGGTGAGCGGTCGCCGTGAAAGGACGGGAGGGGCGGATGAAGGCCGGCGGAAGGCGGCCAGGCCGGTGGATGGCCGGCGCGATCGTGGCCGGTGCGATGTCGACCGCGGGAGACCTGCATGCCGCCGAGAACGGCATCGGGTTCTACCTGCTCGGCGGGCGCGGGCCCATGGCGGGCTACATCCCGCCACCGGGTTTCTACCTTCAGAACGACGTCTATTTCTACAGCGGAAAGGCGGATGCGAACCGGCGCTTCCTTTCCGGCGGGCAGCTCATCGCCAATGTCCGCGGCGAGGTCCGCGCCGACTTCCTGACCGGAACCTGGGTCCTGCCGCCGCAAGTGCTGGGCGGGAACCTCGCTGTCGGCGTCCTTGTGCCGGCCGGCCGGCCGGAAGTGACCGCCAACATCCTGTTGAACCCGGCTGATGCCGATCCGATCACGGGAAAGGTCACCGACGACGCCTTCGTCTTCGGCGATCCGGTCGCCTCGGTCGCGCTCGGCTGGCATTCGGGAAACTGGCACTGGAACGTCGCCGGCCTCCTCAACATCCCGATCGGCGATTATCGCGAGGGCGAGATCGCCAATCTGGCCTTCCACCGCTGGGCCGGCGACATCTCCGCCGCGGTGACGTGGCTTGAGCCGACGAGCGGGATCGAGCTGTCCACCGCGGCCGGCTTCACCTTCAACGGCACGAACGACGTGACCGACTACACGACGGGCACGGAATTCCACGTGGAGTGGTCGGCCACCAAGGCGCTGACCAAGCAGCTCTCGGTCGGGCTTGTCGGCTATTATTACGACCAGGTCACCGGCGACAGCGGCGCCGGCGCGCGGCTGGGCGACTTCAAGGGCGAGGTGACGGCGCTCGGCGGCACGATCGCCTATAATTTCGAGCTCGGGCAAACCCCGGTGTCGACGCGGCTCAAGGTCTATCGCGAGTTCGACGCGGTGAACCGGCTCGAGGGAACCTCGGCCTTCATCACCGTCGCCTTCCCCCTGTCGGTGACGAAGTAGAGAGGAACGGGCTCCGTCGCGGGACGTCTCACCCAGGCGGATCGGCCGGTCGCGGGTTGAGTGGCGGCAGAAAGGTGCGCCGGTCGGCATCGGCCCGCCGGCGGCGGAGCGGTGCGAGGCTGGCGAGGAGACGGGTCGCGTCGCCGCGCGCCCACGCGGCGCCGGCGAACAGCGCGCCAAGCAGCGGGCCCGCCGCGCGGATCGCCTCGCCCTGCCGGTCCGCGGGCAGCAGCCGCATCCATGCGGAAAAGCAGCGATAGATCTCGGCGGCGTTGCCCTGCACGCAGGCCTTCTCAAGCGCCGCATAGGAGGCTCGTTCGGGATCGCGCTGGCGGGTGCGCAGCCAGCGGATCGCCAGCAGCATTCCGAGGCCGAGCGCGGCGAGAATCGCCACACCGATGCCGAGGAGCACGGGGGACGTCCTCATCCCGCCTTCCGGCGCGGCAGGCACAGCGCCGGCGACGCGGATCGCGACGCCCTCGGCCACAGCGGTCTCGAGGCGACCGGCCGCGAGGTTCCACCAGGGCTGCTCCACCGAAGGCAGGTCGAAACCGCCGCCGCGCTGGAACACATAGGTGATGCGGTCGGTCCTGTGCCCGGTGACGACGCCGCGATTGCTGGTGTCCTGGATATCGGGCGGGTCGGCATAGACCCGCACGCCCTCCGGCGCCGCGGTTTCGAGGTCGCGCAGGGCGAGGCCCGGCACGTCCTCGGCGCTGCGGGTGATGGTGCGCACAATGGCGTCGCCCGCCTGGAAGCGGCCGGCCGGCGGGTCGGACCATTGCTGATTCAGCGACAATCGCCGCGTGGCGACGACCGGCCCGGACGGATCGACACCCGGCGGCACCACGACGGACAGTCGGACCGTTGATCCCTCGATGTCTCCCGAGACGTCACCTGCGCGGTCGAACAGCGTCACCGACGCCGGGGGAATGTCGAACGTGCCGCCGCGCCGCGGGTAGAGCGCGAATTCGAAACGCTGGCCGACATAGGTCTCGCCGTCGAGGCTGTCGCGCATGGTCGTGCCCTGCGTCTCGAAGCGGATGATCTGCAGGCCCGGCACATCGGGCATGCCGACGCGCGGCGGTCGCGGCATCTCGCCACGAAACAGCACGTCGACATGAAGGACGACATGCTGGCCGATAACCGCACCGGAGGCGGGCTCGACGCTCTGGCGCACGACGACGGCGGGCGGGGGTGTGGCCGCTGGCAGGGCTTCCTGCGCGGCAAGAGGCCCGCAAGCCAGCAGGAACAGAAGCGTCGCGAGCCAAGCCATCATCGCCTCGCCATCATCGCCTCGCCTCATTGCCCGGTGCCGGGCTGCGCCTCGAGCTGATAGGCGAAGCGTGCCCGCAGAAAATTGGCGGGCCTGGTCTGCACCCGCTTCAGCCAGAGCGCGCGTATCGCCGCGTCGTCCATCGGCGCGCCCATGCTCTGCGTCTCCTCGCCGCGCGGATTTTCCGCATCCTTGTCGTAGACGATCTCGTCGGCTCCCTCGCGCTGGTCGCCGGCATCGGCGCCGGGTGCCTTCAGCCGCTCCGCGCGTAGTTGCGCGATGCGCTGGTTCGCTTCGGCCTCGACCCAGCCCGACCTCAATTCCAGCGCGTGGCCGTAGCGCGCGGCCGCCTCGTCATATTTGCCGAGCATGACGAGCGCATTGCCCTGATCGAACGCCGCCTCGGGCGTATCGACGCCGGCGAAGGCCGCCTCCGCCGCCTTGAAGTCGCCGGCGCGGAAATAGGCCACGCCGCGCCACAGCGGATCGCGGAACCGCTCCGCCGCCTCGGCCGGGCGGCCGCGTTCGAACAGGTAGCGGCCGCGCTGGTTGGGGCTGGCCCAGAGGTTCGCCCATCCCACGCTCCACGCACCGACAGCGAGCCCCAGAACGAGGGCGAGGCCAAGCAGGGCAAAGGCGCGTCCCATCCTCATGCGAGCACCCATCCGCGCCGGAACCAGGCGAGCACCAGCAAAGCGAGCAGCGGCGTCAGCCAGTAGCCCGCATCCACCCAGCGCGCCTCCTCGCCCGGCGCGGGCGGAGGCGGCCCTGCGGTGGCGAGACGGCGGGCGATGCGTGTGGCGTCCGCGTCGTCGAGGGTCAGCGCGACGACATCGCCGTGCAGCGCCCCGGCGGCAGCCTCGAGCGAGGGCTCGCGATCGGCGCGATCCGGCGAGACGATGGCGAACAGGGTCACCGGCGCTAAGGAGTCCATATCCTGAAGCGCCGGCGCGGAATCCGCGAACACCACGATCGAGCCGCCCTGCCCGCCTTTCGCCAGCGTATCGGCCGCCAGCTTCACCGCATCGGCGAGCGCGTCGCCCTGGCGCGGCATCAGCTCCGGCGCCAGCGCCCCGGCCATGGACAGCACCACGGAAGCGTCCGGTGTCGGAGGCAGCACCAGATGCGCCGAGCCGGCATAGGCGACCAGACCGCTGGGCGCTCCTTCGCGCAGCTTGAGCAGGTCCGCCATCTTCTGGCGCGCCCGGTCGAGGCGGGTGGGCGCGAGGTCGCGCTCCATCATGGAAGGCCGAACCTCGAGCACCAACATCGCCGGCCGCGCCGCCTGCGCGAAGGGGGACGGCATCTGCCGCCATGTCGGCCCCGCCACGGCGACGATGCCGACGATCCAGCCGGCCAGAAAAAGGCTCTCCGGGCTCAGCCATCCGCGCCGGTCCCCGCCCACGGTGAGATGCCGCAATAGCTCGGGAGCGATCTCCCTGCGCCAGCGCGCCGTCGTGTCCACTTCTCCCCTTTGCAGCCACCACAGCCCCAGCGCCGGCAGCATCAGCGCGAGCCACCAGGGCCGCAGGAAGTGGAACGGAGCGAGCGCCTCGATCATGGAACCGCCTCCGCCACCCGCCGGCGTGGCCGGCGCACCAGACGCATCGCCTGCGCCAGCATGGAAAGCAGCACGAGCGCCGCCAGCGGCATCCAGAACAGCTCGACCCTCGGCTGGAAGGACACGGTCTCGACCTTGCGCGTCTCGATGCGGTCGAGCTGCGCGTAGATCTGCGCGAGCTGCTCCCGGTCGAGCGCGCGGTAGAAGCCGCCGCCGGTCGTCTCCGCCACCTGCTTCAACGCCCCCTCGTCGAGCTTTTCCTCGCCGGTGGCGGCGGGATCGCCGATCGCCACCGTGTGAATGACGATGCCCTTGTCCTTCGCCACCCGCGCCGCCTCCACCGGAGGCACCAGGCTCGCCGTGTCGTTGCCGTCGGTGAGCGCGATGATGGTCTTCGCCGGCGCCGCGGAGGCGGCGAACTGGTTGATGCCGAGGCCGATGGCGTCTCCAAGGACGGTGCGCGGCCCGGCCATGCCGACCTGCATCTCGCCCAGCAGCTGCCGCGCGAGCCCGAGATCGGCGGTGAACGGGACCAGCACGAAGGGCGAGTTGCCGAACACCACGACACCGACGCGGTCGTCCTGCCGGCGGGCGAGGAAGTCCTCGAGCACCTGCTTCACCGCGGCGAGCCGGCTCACCTTGTTGCCGGACGGGTCGGTGAAATCCGCCGTGTCCATCGAGCCCGAAAGGTCGACCAGCAGCAGCAGGTCGCGCGCGGGACGATCCTGGTGGATCGGCGGCAATATCCATTGCGGGCGCGCCAGCGCGGCGATGGTGAGAATCCAGCAGGCGAGAAGGGTCAGCAGCCGAAACAGGCTTCGCCGGCTGATGCTCACGCCCTCTCGGACCTCCGCCCCGGACAGACGGGCGAGATCGGCGAAGAACGGCACGCGTATCGCCGCGCGACGCCTCTGATAGGCGGGCAGCAGCCAATAGGCCAGCAGGGGCGCCGGCAGCAGCAGGGCGAACCATGGGCTGGCGAAGGACAGCATCGCTATCGCCCTCCCGGGTGGCGCTTCACCCAGCGCCGCGCGCTCGCCAGCAGGGCGGCCCCGTCGTCGCCGACGCCATTCGCGACACCGCCGGCAAAGCCCGCCCTTTCGCGGAAGCCGCCCTCACCGCCCGTCCGGTCGAGGAAGGCGGCCCAGTCGGGTCCGGTGAGCGGGGCCACCTGCGGGCGCGGATAGGCGACGAGCGCGGTGCGCTTCAGGATGGCCGACAGTGCGACGACATCCGCCGGGTGCGTCACCGCCCCCAGCCCGTCGATCTCGGCCAGGGCCTGCAGCCGATAGGCGTTGCGGCGCCACCGACGGGCGGCGGCGAAGGCGAGGAGGGCCAGCGCCGCGAGCAGCGCGGCGGCCAGGATCCACCAGCCGGGCGCCGGCGGCCACCACGGCGGGGGCGGCGGCACCACGATGTCCGCGAGGCGGGAGAGATCGGCCGCGTCGTCCATCACCCGGCCCTCGCGCGATGGTCCGCCGATACGGACCGGGTCAGGCGGCGCCCGAGCAGTTCGCGCAATTGGTCGGCCGTGTCCCGCCCGGTCGTCAGCGGCAGCACCGGAATGGCGCGCCGCTTCGAAAAGCCGTCGATGGCGTTGCGCCGCTCGGCAAAGGTCGCGGCGAAGTCGCCGCGAAGCCCGCGCGCGGAACTGTCGATCTCGATCTGCCGGAGCCCCTCCGCCAGAACGGTCCGGCCGATATCCGGCAGGCTGGCCTCGAGCGGATCGGACACGAAGATCATCAGCACGTCGTTATGCGCCATCATCTGCGTCACCAGCCGCACGGTCTCGGCATCCGCACCCGCGGCGTCGGTGATCAGCGTCAGCAGCCCGTCATGGCGCAGCAATTGCGGCACCTTGGCGAGGGCGGCGTTCAGCAGGCCGGGGTCGCAGGGGCGGGGATCGTCGGCCCTGAGGGCGCGATTGTGCCGGACGATGGCCTCGAACAGCGGCCCGATGGCGGCGCGCCGCGCCCGCGGCCGGATCTCGTCCATGCCGTTCTCGGAGAACACGATCCCGCCGACCCGGTCGCCGAGCGACACCACGCGCCACGCCGCCAGCGCCGCTGCCTCCGCCGCGATGACGGACTTCATCGCATGCCGGCTGCCGAAGAACATGCCGAGCCGCTGGTCGACCAGAAGCAGGACCGGGCGGTCACGCTCCTCGCCATAGACGCGAAGCTGCGTCTCGCCGAGGCGGGCCGTGGCGCGCCAGTCGATGGCGCGCACGTCGTCGCCCTCGTAGTAGTGGCGCAGTTCCTCGAATTCGAGGCCGCGCCCGCGCAGCCGCGACGCGTGGCGGCCGGCGAGCAGGGAGTGGACCGGCTGCTTCGGCAGGAAGCTGAAGCCCTTGGCACGGTGATCGAGCCGCAGCAGATCGTCGAGCGTGATGTGGGCGCGGGCTTCGGGAGGGGAATTGCGAGCCATGGCCACCCGCCTAGACCGCGACCGCCACCTGGCGGATCAGTTCGTCGATGACGTCGTCGGCCGTCTTGCCGTCCGCCGTCGCCTCATAGGTCAGCGAGACGCGGTGGCGCAGGCAGTCATGGGCGACGTTCTGGACGTCCTCGGGGCTCACGTAGTCGCGGCCCTGCAGCCAGGCGAAGGCGCGCGCGGCGCGGTCGAGCGCCAAGGTGCCGCGCGGGCTCGCGCCGATGCCGATCCAGTCCTTGAGCTGATCGCCGAATTTGGCCGGCCGCCGCGTCGCGGCCACCAGCGCGACGATGTAGGTCTCCACCGCCTCGACCATCGTCATCGCGTCGATCTCGCGGCGAGCGTCGAAAATCACGCTCTGGGGAATCTTCGGCGGCGGCTCCTCGCCGCTCCCCATCCGCTCGGCGCGTACCAGGCGCATCACCTTCGCCTCGTCCGCGTCGCTGGGATAGCCGATGGTGACGTGCATGAGGAAACGATCCATCTGCGCCTCGGGCAGCGGATAGGTCCCCTCCTGCTCGATGGGGTTCTGGGTCGCCAGCACCATGAAGAGTTCGGGCAGGCGATAACGGGTGCCCGAGACCGTGACCTGCCGCTCCTCCATCGCTTCCAGCAGCGCGGACTGGACCTTGGCCGGGGCACGATTGATCTCGTCGGCGAGGACGAGATTGCCGAAGATCGGCCCCTTGCGGAACTCGAAGCTTCCCCCTTCCGCCCCCTCGGCGCGGTAGATCTCGCCGCCGGTGACGTCCGAGGGCAGCAGGTCCGGGGTGAACTGGATGCGGCTGAATTCGCTCTCCAGCGCCTGCGACAGGCTCTTGATGGCGCGGGTCTTGGCGAGGCCCGGCAGTCCTTCCAGCAGCACGTTGCCATTGGAGAGCAATGCGATCAGCAGCCGCTCGACCACGCGTTCCTGCCCGATGATCGAGGCATTCACGCGCTGCTGTATCTCGCGAACGGCATCAATCGCCGCCATGTCGACCCGCCTCAAACGATTTTTCCGCCGGTCCACGCGCCGGCCACTCGACCCATGAGAGGTGAAGAAGCCCGGGGCCACTCATGGCCCCCGCCCTTCCCGCTCGGGGAGCTGGACGGTGTCCCGGCGCGCTCACCACGCCGGGACACCGCCTCTGCGAGGTCGCGGGCGCTACTGGCCGCCGCCCGCGTTTTCGAACTGCTGTTCGAGGCGCTGCTGGATCTGGTCGATCGAGAAGCTCGCCGCCCGTTGGGCCGGCGGATACTCCTTGAACGTCTCGAGGAACTTGCCGACCGCCACCTGCGCCGGGACGAGGAGATAGGCGCGGTCCAGCATCCAGTCGTAATAGGTGTTGGATGTGAGGTCGGCCCGCTCATAGGGGTCGGAGCGCAGGTCGAAGATCTTGGGCACGCGAAGCTGCGTGAAGGGCTCCGCCCAGATCCGCAGCGTGCCGGTCGCGCGCTGCTCGGAGAACACGAGCTTCCAGTTCTCGTAGCGCATCGCCACGACCTGCCCGTCATCGTTGAAGTAGATGAACTCCTTGCGGGCGCTCGTGTCGGTCTTGCCGGTCAGATAGTCGAGCTGGTTGTAGCCATCGAGATGGTTCTTGTACTGCTTGCCGCCGATGGTCGTCCCCTGAAGCAGCTTTTCCTTGATGTCGGGCTCGCCCGCGGCGGCCATGAGGGTCGGGAACCAGTCGAGGCCGGAGAAGATGCCGTTGGCGACCGAGCCGGGCTTGATGTGCCCCGGCCAGCGGATCATCGCCGGCACCCGGAAGGCGCCTTCCCAGTTGGTGTTCTTCTCGCTGCGGAACGGCGTGGTGCCGGCATCCGGCCATGAATTCTGGTGGGGGCCGTTGTCGGTCGTGTAGATGACGATGGTGTTGTCGGCGAGGTTAAGCTGGTCGATCTTGTCGAGGATGGTGCCGATCACCTTGTCGGTCTCGATCATCCCGTCCGCATATTCGGTGAGCGCGGTCAGGCCCGGCTTGCTGCGATGCTCCGGCCGCACATGGGTGCGGAAATGCATCCGCGTCGTGTTCATCCAGACGAAGAACGGCTTGCCGGCCTTGGCCTGGCGGTCGATGAAGTCGATGGCCGCCCCCGAGGTCTCGTCGTCGACTGTCTCCATGCGCTTGCGCGTCAGGGGACCGGTGTCCTCGATCCTGCCGTCGGCATAGGAATGGAGCACGCCGCGCGGCCCGAACTTCTTCCGGAATTCCGGGTCCTGCGGGTAGTTGAAGTTCTCGGGCTCCTCCTCGGCATTGAGGTGATAGAGATTGCCGAAGAACTCGTCGAACCCGTGGGCGGTGGGCAGGAACTCGTCGCGGTCGCCGAGATGGTTCTTGCCGAACTGCCCCGTGGCGTAGCCGAGGTCCTTCAGGGCGGAGGCCATCGTCACGTCGCTGGCCTGAAGCCCGACATCCGCGCCGGGCAGGCCGACCTTGGAAAGCCCGGTCCGCAGGGTCGACTGGCCGGTGATGAAGGTCGACCGGCCGGCGGTGCAGCTCTGCTCGGCGTAGTAATCGGTGAACTTGAGGCCCTCGTCGGCGATCCGGTCGATATTGGGCGTCCGGTATCCCATCAGGCCGAAGCTGTAGGTCGACAGGTTTGTCTGGCCGATATCGTCGCCAAAGATGACGAGGATATTTGGCTTGTCCGGTGGCTGCTGCGATTTTGCTGGGGTTATGGCCGTCAGGGATGTGGTCGCTGCGAACATGACGGCGCCCAGTAGCCCTCGAATACGCATTTTCGCCTCCCTCAACACGTTCGCGATGCCTCAAGTAATTCTTCGACATCGCGACGAGTTTAAATCGAATTCCATCAATGAACGGAACTCTGGCGTTTTCGCCGGCCGCAGCATCGGGCGAGGATGACGTAAAGACAAGTCCAATTGATGTTGAAGCATCCGCAACCGGCCGCCGATCGGCGATTTGTTGCACCGCAGGTCGACCGCCGCGAGGACCTGGCATGCTCTCAGTATTGCCAGATCCTAGGTATCGAAAGACCATCGGCGCCAGTGCCGGATGACTTCTTTCATGACCGAAGCACCGGCGCGTTCCCGGCCGGCGTCAGCAGGACCCGCCGATCGCCCTGGCCTCGATACCGCAACGCATTGACGATCACCGTGAAGGCGGCCGAGGGCTGGAGCCGGAAAGCCCTTCGCGTTGCCTCTCAGGCCCGGAACATGCCAAGCGGAGCGAAAATCCGGCCAATTCCGCCACCGCAGGACGCATCTTCGCCATGATGCTGGCTAGGAATACCGATCCTTGCCGGCCGCGACGCACGCCGAACCCGGCTCAGCCAAAGGCCGAGCCTGTCAGTACGAATGTGCATCGGCAGTCTCCGGCGCCGAAGGATGCCCGGCGGGTCGCGCCCGCTGGCCAGTGGGATAGTGGGGAAGTTCAGGATCATGAGTATTGACGGCGGGAATGCCGATGCCCGCGGGCTCGGCGAGTTTACCCCGTTCGGACGCCCGGCAGGCGCTTTCAGCCGCCGGTCGTTTCTTGTCGGCTCGGCCGTCAGCCTCGGCGCGCTGGGGCTCGCCGGCTGCGCGTCCGGCGGCATGACCCTCGCCGAGGCGCAGAAGGTCTACGGGCCGGTGCCGGACGAGAAGTTCCCGATCCCCGCGGTCGACGTCAGCAAGGTCAATCCGAAGTACTACCGGCGGACCGTGCAGTACGAGACCAAGGAAGAGCCCGGCACGATCATCGTCGACCCCTCCAACTACTACGTCTACCGCGTCGACGGCGAAAACTCGGCCACGCGCTACGGCGCCAATGTCGGCCGCCAGGGCTTCCTGTGGAGCGGCGACGCCTATGTCGGGCGCAAGGGGGAATGGGCGATCTGGACGCCGCCCAAGGAGATGATCCAGCGCCAGCCCGAGGCGGCGAAGTACGCCGGCGGCATGCCGGGCGGCCTCGACAACCCGCTCGGCGCCCGCACGCTCTATCTCTACCAGAACGGCACCTACACGCTGTACACGATCTACGCCACCAGCATCCCCGAGACGATTGGCTCCGGTATCACCAGCGGCTGCGTCGGGCTGCTGAGCCAGGACATGATCGACCTGTACGACCGCACGCCGGTCAACACCAAGGTGGTCGTCCTGCCGGCCTAGCAGGACGCTTGAAGGGCCGGCGGGCTCCCCGCCGGCAGGCTCCTCGCGGGCAGGCACCTTGCGTCGCCGCTACCCCGTGCGCGCCGGCCCCTCGCGTCCCTCGATCGCGAATTTCGGATCGACCAGCCCGGGAGCGGCGGTGGCGCCGCGCGGGACGATGGCGTCGACGGTCGTCTCGTCCTCGGCGGTCCAGGTGACGTCGAGCACCGCCAGATAGTCCTGCCATTGCTCGAAGGTCCGCGGGCCGACGATGCACGAGGTCACGTAGTCGTTCGCCAGCACCCAGGCCAGCGCGAAGGCGGTCGGCGGCACGCCCCGTTCGGCCGCGTAGCCGGCGATGCGCATCGCGGCGACGACGGAATCGGGATGATAGGCGGCCTCCAGGATGCGCCTGTCCGCCACCGCGACCCGGCTATCGGGCGGGGGCGGCGCGTCGGGGCGGTACTTCCCGGACAGGATGCCCCGGGCCGTCGGGCTGTAGACGGCGACGCCGAGGCCGAAATGCCGGCAGGCGGGCAGCAGCTCGCGCTCGGCCGTGCGGTCCAGCGCGTGATAGAGCGGCTGGGAGACGACCGGACGGTCGATCCCTTCCTGGTCGCAGAGGGCGCAGAGCGCCGCGATGCGCCAGGCGCTGTGGTTGGACACGCCGAAATAGCGGATCGCGCCGTCGCGCTGGAGCTGGCCGAGCGCGCGCACCGTTTCCTCCATCGGCGTCAGCGGATCCTCCATATGGAGATACAGGATATCGACGTAGTCGGTGCCGAGCCGGCGCAGGCTCTGATGCGCCTCGTGCAGGATCCACTTGCGCGACAGGCCGCGGTCGTTGAGGCCGGGCCCGTTGCGATTGGCGAGCTTCGTCGCCAGCACCCACGCGTCGCGGTCGGCGGCGATCGCCTTGCCCACGATCTCTTCCGAGCGGCCGCCGGCATAGGTGTCGGCGGTGTCGATGAAGTTCACGCCCGCCTCGGCCGCCGCCGCGATCATGCGCAGGGATTCGGCTTCATCGGTGCGGGCACCGAAATTCATCGCGCCCAGCGCGAGGCGCGAGACTGTCAGGCCACTGCGCCCGAGGCGCCGTGCGGGCATATGCGTCGACATGCTGAAGATCCCGAATACGGAGCGGACTCCCGTCGCGCCCGCCATGAGGCGCGGCGGGAGGATAGCACCGATCCGCTCCCCCGCGCGGGCGCGACGGCGCCGATCACGCGCTTGCGCCCGCCGCGCCCGAAAGCTGACGCACCCCCGGCCACGGCAGTGTTGCGGTAGGATGACACCTTCCAAGAAAGCGCCCCGAGCGCGACAAATGACTTCAACTCATCACGAAATGCGTTTTAGCTGAAGGTGGGGCGGGACGGCGTGCAGGGGACGCCTTTAGAAAAGGGACAGAGCCGTGGTGGGGATCCGGCAGCCGTTCGGTCGGCTAATTATTGCAGTTTCCGTGGCTCCGGCCGCGATGATGTGTCTCTCGGCAATCGGCGGCTCGGCGGCCTTCGCGCAGGCTTCGGGCTGCGGCGTGTGGGACTGCAACACCCAGCTCCTGTCGAATTTCGGCACGCTCACCCAGTCGAGCGCCGGCATCGATATCCTGAAACAGAACCTCGCGACCGAGGTCGAGATCTATTCCACCTCCACCTCGACACAGAAGCAGACGGCGGCGCTCGACAGCCAGCTCCAGTCCCCGACGCTGTACTACAACATCTGGAACCACGCGGTCCCGCAGCTCAGCTACCTGTTCGACGCGGGCAACCTGCTCGCACCGGGAACGAATTTTCCCGACACGCACGGGGCCTACATCGCCAACACCTTCAATGCGGTCAACGCATTCGTCGACATTGCCGGCGGGCTAAAGGGCTATTTCGGCAACAGCTCCACCCTGAACAGCTATGGCCAGCAATATACGACTCTACCCACATACGCGGGTGAGGCCGCCGGAGATCCCCGCCCCTTCGTGGTGTCGTCCGAGATCCACAGCAATCCCTGGACCACCGACCAGGCATCGCCGCTGGCCGTGACGATCCAGCAATCCTCGAACGTGCCGCAGGGTTATAAGGCCCAGGACTGGGGAACCTATATCGACAGCTCGGCCTTTCCCAGCGGCCATTCCACCATGGGCAACACCCTTGCCCTGCTCACGGGCATCATGGCCCCCGAGTACTTCAAGGACTTCCTCAGGGCCGGCGTGGAGTTCGGCCTCAGCCGCAACATCTTCGGCGTGCATTACCCGCTGGACGTCATCAGCGGCCGCATCCTCGCCACCTACAACATCGCCCAGTGGCTCAACGGCGTGAATTACGACGGCGTCGTCGTGCCGGACGGCGACCCGGGAACCCTGTCCCTGCAGCCCGTGGACCTCGCGGCGGCCAGCGCGTCGCTGCAGGCCTATATCGGTTCGGGCGGAGGCTCGCCCTATGCCGCGAGCTGCGAGAACAACGTCATCGGGTGCATCCGCGCCGGCGTCATCCCGACCGCCGCGCGGTTCGCGCAGGACCGGCAGGACTATCTGAATCTGCTCACCTACAACCTGCCCGACCTCACCTCCACCACCGAGGCGCCCGTCGTGCCGGAGGGAGCGGAGGTCCTGCTGTCCACCCGCTTCCCCTACCTCACCGCCGACCAGCGGCGCGAGGTGCTGAGGACGACCGAACTGCCGTCCGGCAACGTGTTCGACAACGGTATGGGCTGGGCGCGGCTGAACCTGTACGCCGCCGCCGACGGCTTCGGCGCGCTCAATTGCGGCGGCGAAGGCTCGCAGGGGTGCATCCAGACGGTGACGATGAACGCCGCGCGCGGCGGCTACAACGCCTTCGACGTCTGGGCCAACGACATGACCGGCGATGGCGGCCTGGCCCTGCGGGGCAGCGGCACGCTCGTCCTCGCCGGCAACAGCCTCTACACGGGCGGCACCACCGTCGAGGGCGGCACGCTGGCCCTGACCGGCTCGATCGTCGGCCCGCTCTCCATCGGCCAGGCCGGCACCTTCTACAATGCCGGCACGGTCTCGGCGCGCGGCGGCTCGGCCGTGCACAATGACGGCGTCCTGATCAACGACGCGCTGGTCGACAGCAATGTGAAAAGCACCGGCGCCTTCGGCAATAACGGCACCGTCACCGGGAGCGTCGAGACGGGCGGCCTGTTCTTCGGCACCGGCACGGTGCAGCGCGACCTCATGGTGACCGCCGGCACCATCGCCCCGGGCAATTCGGTCGGCACCGTCACCGTAGGCGGCAATGTCACGCTGGCGCCGGGCACGACCTACCAGGCCGAATTCGCCCAGGACGGCACCGCCGACCTGATCACCGCCGGCGGCACCGTCGCGGTCGCGGGCGCGAACCTTCAGCTCAGCCTCGCCAGCCCGTATATGGGCCTGCGCCATTACGAGATCCTCGGCGCGGCGGGCGGCGTCAACGGCGCCTTTGCCGGCGTCAATGACCCGTTCGGCACCGCCTATCCCCTGCTCGACGCCGTCGTGTCCTACATCGCCAACGGCGTGGCGCTGGACACGGTGCGCAGCGAGGTTCCCTTCGTGGCGCTCGCGAACACCGCGAACCAGACCGCCGTCGCCGCCGCGCGCGACACCATGCAAGCGGGCAGCACGCCGCTCGACGACGCCCTGCTCTCGCTCAATGCCGGCACCGCTCCGGCGGCCTTCTCCTCTCTCTCGCCGGAGATCAACGCCTCGGCCAAGAGCGTGATGATCACCGACAGCCAGTTCGTGCGCCGCGCCGTGTTCGACCGGCTGCGCACGATGGACGGGAACAGCGGCGCCAACGACATCGCCGTCGCGCCGCTGTTCTACGGCGCGCCGGCGCCGGCCCCGGCGGCGAGCGCGCCCTTCCCGACGAAGGCGGCCCCCGCCCCGGCCGAGGCCTCGCCCGGCACGCTGTGGGCGAGCGGCTTCGGCAACTGGTCGTCGATGAACGGCAATGGCGACGCGGCGGGGCTCGACAGCACCATCGGCGGCTTCTTCATCGGCGCCGATGGCGAGTTCCAGGGCTGGCGGCTCGGCGTGCTCGGCGGCTACAGCTCGGGCAGCATCGACGTCGACGCCCGCGCCTCCTCCGGCGACAGCGACAACTGGCATGGCGGCGCCTATGCCGGGCGCAAATGGGGCGCGCTCGCCCTGCGCACCGGCCTCGCCTATAGCTGGCAGGGCCTCGAGACGACGCGGTCGCTGGCGTTCAATGGCTATACCGACACGCTCAAATCCGACTACGACGCCGGCACCTTCCAGGCCTTCGGCGAGCTCGGCTACGGCATCGACACCGCCCTCGCTCATTTCGAGCCCTTCGCCAACCTCGCCTATGTGAACCTGCACACCGACAGCTACGGCGAACAGGGCGGCAGCGCCGCGCTGGTCACCGAGGGGTCGACCAGCGAGACCGGCTTCACGACGCTGGGCATCCGCACCTCGCTGCCGCTCGCCGTCGCCGGCGCCGACATGTCGTTCTATGGCAGCGTCGGCTGGCAGCACGCCTTCGGCGACACGACGCCGACCGACGTGTCCTACTTCGCCCTCGGCGGCGCCTCCTTCATCACAAGCGGACTGCCCATCGCCGAGGACGCGGCGGTAGTGGAGGCCGGGCTGCGGCTGGCGACGTCGGAAAGGGCGAACCTCAGCGTCGCCTATTCCGGCCAGTATGGCGACGGCACCACCCAGAATGGCCTCAACGCGACGCTGAAGGTGAACTTCTGACGGTCGAGGCCCGCCGCCGGAACGGCGGGCAACCGATACGGTGGCGGGTCGGGGAAGCCGACCCGGCCGGACACAGGATCGGTGGCCGCGATGGCGGCCTCCTACCTCGGCGCGCCGGACGGTGGCCCGTCTTCCCTACCCCGGCCGCTCGACCAGCAGCCACGCCGCCCCCGCCGCGGCGAGGGTGCACAGGCCGGTGACCAGGAACACCAGCCAGTAGGCGCCGGTAGCAACCAAGAGCGTGCCGCAGACGGCGATCGCCACCGTGCCGCCGAGCATCTGGATCGACAGGTTCACGCCGCTCGCCTGCCCCTGCTTGTCGAGCGCTACCGCCCTCATCAGAGCCGGGCGCGCGGTGACCGCGATGCCCGGCATCACCGCGCCCCATAAGATCATGACCGCGCCGATCAGCACCTCGCTGCGCAGCACCGTGCCGATGCCGATCGCCATGACGCAGAGCGCGGTGAGGAAGAGCGCCAGCGTCAGCGGCCCGCGCGCTCCCCGGGCGTCGCGGATCCGCCCGGCGAGGCGCGAGGTTAGCAGGGTGGGCAAGATCGCGATCGAGACCAGCAGGCCGCTCGCGATCGGCGTCCGGCCGAGCACGTGCTGCAGATAGAGCGCGACGAAAATGAAGACGATGGTCTTCTCGAACTGGAACACGGCGAAGACGATGTTGCCGCCGGTGAAGGTCGGGATCGCCAGCAGGTCGAGCTCGATGAGGGGCGCGGCGCGCTTCAGCTCGACACCGACGAAGGCCGCGAGCAGCACGAGACCGCCCGCCAGCAGCGTTAGGATCGCGGGCGACGACCAGCCCCATTCGGTGGCCTGCATCAGCCCAATGGTGATCGCGGTGAGGGCGCCGACCAGCAGCACCAGCCCGGCCCGGTCGAAGCGGGCGAAGAGCCCGGGGGGCCGGACGACGGGCTTCTCGACATAGGCGAACCACAGGACGCCGACGGTGAGCAGCACGATCGGCAGGTTGATGAGGAAGATCCAGCGCCAGGAGATGGTCTGCGCGAACACGCCGCCGACCAGCGGCCCGGAAGCCATGAAGCAGCCGGCGAGCGTCGTCTGCACGGCGAACGCCATGCCGCGCCGCTCCGGCGGGAAGGTGTGGGTGACGATCGCCATCGAGGCCGGGAAGGTCACGGCGGCGCCGATGCCCTGCACCGCGCGCGCCGCAATCAGCCATCCGCCCGAGGGGGCGAGGCCCGCGAGCAGCGAGCCCAAGAGGAAGCCCCCCGCACCGGCGGGAAACACGACGCGCCGCCCCAGCATGTCGCCGAGCTTGCCGCCGACGGCGAGGAAGCAGGTGAAGGTGAGAAGGTACGCGTTGACGACCCAGTGGCTCTCGACCTGCGACATGGCGAGGTCCGCCGACATGGTCGGCAGCGCCACGCCGACCACGGTCTCGTCGAGCACGACGAGGCCGAGCACCGCGCTCGCGGCCACGAGCACCCACCACGGACGGGTGGTTTCGCTCAATTTGAACATCTCGCCCCCCGAAATTCCCCCGGCGATTGCCGGGGGAGTATCGACCGGGGAGGTGCCCGAGAAAAGCCGGGCGCGCCGGCGGAGCCGCGCTCCGGCGCTCAGCGCTTGCGCCAGAGCGCGGCCCCGCCGGTCAGGCCGGCGTCGTTCGAGGCGATGGTGACGTTGTCCGGCAGGTCGATCTCGACATGCTTGGCGTTGCCGCCGCCGAGATAGAGCCGGTCGTAGTGGAGCAGCACGTAGAGCAGCTCGATGACCCGCTTCACATGCTTGTTCCAGTGCTTCTTGCCGTGCTTCTCGTAGGACGCGACGCCGAGATACTCGTCATAGGTCTTCTTGTGGTGAACCGGATGGTGCGCCAGCTCCATGTGCGGCATCAGCTCGCCATCGCGGAACAGCGCCGTGCCGGCACCGGTGCCGAGGGTGAGCACCATCTCCAGCCCCTTGCCGGAGACGATGCCCATCCCCTGCATCTCGGCGTCGTTGATCAGCCGGGTCGGGTGACCGCCGAGCTGCTTCGACATGCTGTCGGCCAGCGTGAAGCCGGCCCAGGCGTCGGTGCCGAGATTGGGCGCGGTCAGCACCGTGCCGTGGCGCACCACGCCGGGAAAACCGATCGAGATCCGGTTGAAGGCCGGCAGCCGGCCCGCCATGCCGGCATAGGCGTCGAGCAGCGCCGGCGGTGGACAGGGATGGGGCGTCTCGACGCGCTCGCGCTCGGAGAGCATCGCCCCGTCCTTGTCGATCACCGCGGCCTTCAGCCCGGTTCCGCCGATGTCGACGGCGAGAATGCCTGCCGCTTTGCTGGCCATCTTCTTCACTCCCTCACTGCGCCGTTTCGGCGGGTTCGGCGACCCGCCGGCTGGCGTCGGGCGCCTGCGGGTCCTGGCTGCCGTGGAACATGGTGCCCTCGCCGTCGATGGCCACCGCGAAATCCGTGCCCTCCCACGTGTCCGCCCCGGTCCAGAAGAAGGTGAAGCGCAGGTGCCGGCCATGCGCCGCCCCACTGGTGGGCAGGTCGGCGATGTGGAGGCCGAAGGCGTTGGCGGCGGTCGGCGTGTCGTGGGTGGTGGCCCAGCCGTCGGCCGACCAGTGGATCACCGCCGGCGCGGGAAGCTCGATGCGCAGGATCAGGCCGGTCGGGATCGAGCGGAGCTTCTCGTTGAAGCGCCAGGTCCGGCGCGGCGAGGTCACCTTGTCCACCAGATAGCGCTGCACGGTCTGCGGCGGCATGTCGAACACCCGCCCGTCGCGCAGCGAGCGCATCAGCTTGATGTGCTCCGAATGCGCCCATACCAGCGGCATGGCGCTGCCCGAAGGCCGGCCCTTGAACAGCTCGCGCTCGGGGATGTCCTCGCTGTCCCAGACCTGTTCGGGCAGGAGCCCGCCGGGCCCGGCCGAATCCTCCAGCGTGACGAGAAGCTGCGCGGCGCGCACCAGATTGCCGGCTGCGATCTCGTAATGCGCGCGCTCGCCGGTCAGCAGCGGCCAGGCGCGGCCGATGCCGGTGCCGTCGAAGGGCGCGCCGTCCTCGTGCTCGCCATAGCCGTCGCTGTTGTAGCGGTACCAGAGCGGGCCCTGCGGCAGCTCCACCTTCAGCAGCGCGTCGATGGCCTTGATGGTGCCGAGTATGCGCGGGTCGTCCGGCGCGCGCAGGCCGAAGCGCACCAGCGCCAGCGCATCGGGGCTGATGAGCTGCGCCGCCGGCTTGTCGGTGTCGGCGGGCGGCCGGTTCTTCACCGGCACGAAGCCGTCGAGCGGCGAGGCCGCGTCGGCCGTCTCGACCGGCGCGATGCGCACATAGTAGCCCTCGACGCCGAGCTTCTCGGCGAGCTCGGTATTGGTGGCGAAGGTCCAGTGCTCGACGCAGTCGTTCCAGGCGTCGGCGGTCTCGCGCAGATAGCGTGCCTCGTCGCGACGGCCGGCGATCTCCATCATGTCGGCGGCGGCGAGCAGGGCGGCGATCTCGACCGCCAGCGTGAAGGGCGAATAGCCCGCATCCTCCTCCCAGCGGTCCTGCCCGGTGACCGGGCCGTTGCGCAGGATGAAGGCGGCGGCGCGCGCCACCATGTCCATGTAGGAGGCGAGCTCGCCATGGCCGAAATGGCCGCCGCGCCGGATCATGTCGGTCAGCAATATGGGGAAGGCGCACTCGTCCATCTGCACGCCGCCCCAATAGGCGGAGCCGTCCAGCCAGACGTTCTGCGACCAGTGGCCGTCCTCCTCCTGGATCGCCCGCAGATAGCCGAGCACGGACTTCGCCTCGTCGACCGCGCCGGCGGCGAGCAGCCCGCCCGCGTTCTCCACCAGGTCGCGCGGCCAGACGAGATGGTAGCCGCCGAGGTCCTCGTCGCCCTTGTTGAAGCCCCACGGGATCGACAGGCTGGCGATGATGGCGCCGGCGACCGAGCGCGGCTGGTGGGTGGCGAGCACGATGGTGCTGGCGCGGTAGGTGTTGATGTTGGAGCGGTTCTGCGGATGGTCGAGCGGCAGCAGCGTGCCCTGCCAGGCGCGCCAGCCCTGCACATAGTCCCGGCGCAACTCCTCGAAGCCGTCGAGCAGGCTGGAGACGGCGCGAAAGCCCGCCTCCTCCGGGCGCACCCCGAAGCCGAGCGCGATCAGCATCGTGCCGTCGCAGGCGGCGAGGTCAATCTCGGCGCTGAGCGCGACATTGCCGTGCTCAGCGCGCTGGTAGCGCTCGTCGAGGCAGCCGTCGTTGCGCAGCTGCCGCCAGCCGTCCGACGCGCCGACATAGCCGACCGAGCGCGCCTTCCACGGCACCGAGCAGGCGAGCGCGAGCGAGACGCCCTGCCGGCCGGAGCCGAACAGCATCGGCGTGCCCTTGTACTCGCCGACCCAGGCGGTGTTGTCCGCGCCCGCATTGACGAGGTGCGGGGCGAGCAGCGCGAACAGCCGGTAGTCCGAGATGTCGCCGATCAGCGCCTCGAAGGTGACCTGTTGCAGCAGTGCTTCGCGGCGGGTGTCGGTGATGATCTGCTTCTGGATGCGCCAGCGCCCGTCCTGCGCGGTGTTGAGCAGGTGATAGGCCGGCACGCCGTGCTCGAGCACGCCGACCTCGTGGTCGGCGTCGCGCTTCTCCTCGGCGAAATAGCCGTCCGACGAGGTGACGAGAAAGCCGAAGTCGCGCGTGCAGGCGGCGTCGACGCGCGGATAGTAGATCTCGTTGAGAATGCCGTGGCTGAGCGTGAACCACAGCCGGCTCGCGGCGGTGCGGGCGGTGCCGACGCCCACCTTGGCGCTCGACGTCCAGCGCGCCGGGCCGCCCGGCCCGCCCGGCGGCGTGATGGCGTTGTCCTCGTTCATGGATGGTTTCCCCCACATCATTGGGCCGCCGATCTTCGTCGTGGCCGGGCCATAACCTGAAACCACACGCGTCGGCTGCCAAGCCCGCTCGCGATTTTCGCAGCGGCTTTATTCCGGGGCGGAAGCCGGGATCGGGGGGGAGCGAGCGGGTATTTTCGTCCCCGCGGGGCCGGGAAAGCTAGCGCGCGCGGCCGTTCCAGGCTTCGCGCTGGGCGAAGACGCGGGCGACCTCGGCCATGTTCTCCGTGCCCCATGTGCACAGCGGCACGAGGGCGCCGGCGAGGCTGACGCCGAGCGGGGTGAGGCTGTAGTCGACGCGCGGGGGGACCTCCTTGTAGTCGGTCCGCTTCACCATCCCGTCGGCCTCGAGCTCCTTGAGCTGCTGGATCAGCATCTTGTCGCTGACGTCGCGCACGGAGCGTCGCAGCTCGCCGTAGCGGGTCGGGCCGCCCTGGGCGAGGAAGTACAGGATCAGCGGCTTCCACTTGCCCGAGATGACCCGCAGCGTGGCGTCGAGCCCGCAGGTGAAGCCCGGCAGCGTGGGCGTGCAGGCAAGGGTCGACGGGGGAACCGTCGACGGGGGAGTGGTCGATGCCGGCACGGTCGGGTCTGTGCGATCGGATGACATTTTCAGGTACTTACCAAAAGGTGCATACTTGTAGATAGGTAGGCACCCGGCCAACTCAGTGCAACCTTAAACAAGGAGCACATCATGAGCAGGCTACAAGGCAAGACCGCGGTGGTGACCGGCGGCGGCAGCGGCATCGGCCTCGGTGCCGCCAAGAGGTTCGTCGAGGAAGGCGCGTTCGTCTACATCTTCGGCCGCCGGCAGGAAGCGCTCGACGCCGCGCTCGCGGAGCTCGGGACGTCGGCGCGGGCGGTACGGGGCTCGGTGACCGATCTCGCCGATCTCGACCGGCTCTATCAGGTGGTGAAGGACGAACGCGGCGGGCTCGACATCCTGTTCGCCAATGCCGGCACCGGCATCATCGCCCCGCTCGGCGAGATCACGCCCGAGCATTACGACCAGACCTTCGACGTCAATGTGAAGGGGCTTCTGTTCACCGTGCAGAAGGCGCTGCCGCTGATGTCGTCGGGCGGGTCGATCATCCTCACCGGCTCGACCACGGGGGTGATGGGGACGCCGCAGTTCAGCATCTACAGCGCCACCAAGGCGGCGGTCCGCAACCTGGCGCGAAGCTGGGCGCTGGACCTGCGCGACACCGGCATCCGCGTCAACGTGCTCTCGCCCGGGCCGACCCGCACCGAGCTGGCGATGGAAGTGGTGGGCCAGGACGTGCTGGAGGCGCTCGGCGCCACGACGCCGCTCGGGCGCGTGGGCGACCCGTCCGAGACCGGGGCGGTGGCCGCCTTCCTCGCCTCCTCGGACAGCAGCTTCATGACCGGCGGCGAGGTGTTCGTCGACGGCGGCCTGGCGCAGGTCTGAGGCGCAGGGCTCCGAACGCAAGAGCTCCGACCACAAGGGCTCCGGTGACGCACCGGGGCCCTTTTTGCGCGCCGGTGGCGACCTGGCAGCCTCATTCAGGGCCGAATGCCTCCCGCAGCGCGGCGGCGATGTCGGGCACCACCTGCGCCAGCACCACCTCGCCCTTCTGCGCCGAGGCGGCGGCCGCCGAGGACAGCACGCCGGTGTCCGGGATCGGGCCGGTATCGAAGGGATAGACGTCATAGGGCGGGAACGCCGCCGCCGGCCCATCGGGAATGAGCGCGCTGCGCACGAGATCGGGCCGGACATGCAGCATGACGGAGGTCTCCATCACCGCCGCGTGCTCCAGCTCCCAGCTCGGGAAGCCGTCCGGGAACAGCACCTGCTCGGTCGCCTTGGTGATGAACTCCCAATAGCCGAGCTTGATGATCTTCACGTCGTCGCGCCCCAGCATCGCCTGGTCGCGCAGGGCGAGGTCGGCGGCCTCGACGAGGAACCACTGGTTCTCCATATGGCCGTCGAACAGCACGATCCGGCGCACGCCATGGCGCACCAGCTCGTTGACGATGTTGCGCACGAGGCCGATCAGAACATTGGCGTCGAGGCTGAGCGTTCCGGGGAAATGGTTGCCGCCGCCCGATTTCGGCTGCGACTTGTAGCCATAGGCGACCGGCGGCGCGACGAGGCCGCCGACCCGCTCGGCGACCGCAGTGGCGAGGGCCTGCGGCAGCAGCGTGTCGGTGGCGAGCGGCAGGTGCGGGCCGTGCTGCTCCACCGATCCGATCGGCAGGAACACGATCGGGTTCGCCTTCACCCGCTCTACGAAGTCGTACCAGGTGAGGTCGGCGATCTGGGTCGGGGACGCGGCCATGTCAGAAGTTTCCCGACGGCGTGGCGGGCCACATGTCGCTGTTGCCGATCAGCCGGTGCACGCCGATGTCGATCTGGTTGCAGCGCCGGTGGATGGCGTCGAAATAGGGCTCGAACGCCTTGTTCGCCCGCTCCACGCCCGAATGGTACTCGTTGAAGCCCGGCATCGCCGCCCTCAGCTCGGCGAGCAGCGCTTCCTCGTCGACCTTGGTCAGGCGGCCGTTCTCGACCACGATCTCGCCGTTCACCATCACCTTCTCGATCGAGGAGCCGTTCTCGCAATAGACGAGGTGGTTGAGGATGTCGTTGCGCGGCGTGAAGCTCACCGTGTCGAGGTTGATGACCAGCAGGTCCGCCTTCTTGCCCGCCTCCAGCGAGCCGGTCTCGTGCTCGATCAGCGCGCTGCGGGCGCCGGCGAGCGTGCAGGCGTGCAGCACCTCGGGCGCGCTCACCCACTGGCTGTAATCCGGCGTCGTCACCTTGTGGATCAGGCCGCAGGCATGCATCACGTCGAACATGCGCGGCGTGTCGTTGGAGCAGATGCCGTCGGAGCCCAGCGCCACGTTGACCCCGGCGTCGAGGAGCTGGCGCACCGGCGCGATGCCCGCGCCGAGCTTCTGGTTCGAGATCGTGTTGTGCACGATCGACACCCCCGCCTCGCCCATCAGCGCGATGTCGTCCGGCGTCACCCAGACCGAATGGGCGATGGTGGTTCCGCGGTGCATCAGGCCGAGATCGGCCATGTAGCGCATCAGCGTCTTGCCGTAGAGCACCGGCCCGGTGACGCCCTGCACCTTGGTCTCGACGATGTGGGTGTGGAACGGCACCTTCCATTCGAGCGCCAGCTCGTTCGCCGCCTGCATCAGCTCGGCGGTGCAGCGCTGCGGCGCCGAAGGGGCGAGCATGAAGCGGATGCGCCCCGAGCGGCCATGGAACTCGGCGTAGGCCTGCCTGGCGAAATCGACATATTCGGCGGTGGTCGGCACGCCGAGCCTGGCGACCTCGGCCTGCAGCTCGGCGGGAACGTGCTCGCGCGAGAAGGGGATGGAATCGAGGAAGTCCTTGTCCATCACATGGCCGGAGACGGTGGCGCGGATGCCCGCGTCGTCATAGGCCTGCACCGCCGCGCCGAGCTGGGAGAGCGACTGGCGCGGGGCCTCGAAGATGTCGTCGGTGAGGCAGGTCACGCCGGTCTTCAGCGACTCGATGGCGACCACCATGGAGCGCAGATAGATCATCCGCTCCGCCAGCGCCTTGGCCCCGAGGATCGGGTAGGAATAGAGCATCCACAGTTCGAGCGGCAGGTTGTCGTAGCGGCCCTTGAACAGCGCCTCGCCGGAATGCAGGTGCGAGTTGACGAGGCCGGGCATCACCAGCTTGCCGGCGCCCTCGATGATGGTCGCGCCTTCGGGCACCGGCAGGTCGGGACCGATCGCCGCGATGCGGTCCCCCTCGATGAGGACGTCGCCGGTGAAGGGCGTGCTGCCGGACGCCCCGCCCATGGCGAGTACGGTGGCGCCGCGGATAAAGGTCGACATCGGATCACTCCATGACTGGATGCAAGCTGGAAAGCGCGGTCAGGCCGGCAGGAAGAAGCCTTCGTCCTGCGGCCAGCGGGCGATGACGGCGTCGCCCGGGCTGAGCGGGGTGTTCTCGATCTGGCGCAGCGAGCGCTGGATGCGCAGCTCGGCCCCGCCGGCGGTCTCCAAAAACACCGTGACCGAGGAGCCGACGAATTCGAGCGTCACCACCTTCGCCTCGATCTCGTTGCCCGCGCCCGAGCGCGCGGCGCCGAGGTCGATCCGGTCGGCCGCCACCACCAGCGTCACCTCGCCGCCCTCGCGCAGCGCGACGTCGGCGGGGCGCGGGGCGAGAGCGGTGCCGAACGGGCCCTCGACCCGCAGCAGCCCCTCGCCTGCCGCCGCGGCGGTGCCGGAGAACAGGTTGTTGCCGCCGACGAACTCGGCGACGAAGCGGTTGGCGGCGCGGCGATAGATCTCGCGCGGCGCGCCGATCTGCTGCACCCGCCCCTCGCTCATGATGACGACCCGGTCGGCCATGGCGAAGGCCTCCGAATGGCTGTGCGTCACGCAGACGAAGGTGATGCCGAGCTCGCGGTGCAGCCGCACCAGCTCGGACTGCATGCGCACCCTCAGATGCGGGTCGAGCGCGGAGAGCGGCTCGTCGAGCAGCAGCATCTCGGGCTCGAGCGCCAGCGCACGGGCGAGCGCGACCCGCTGGCGCTGGCCGCCGGAGAGCTGGTCGACACCGCGCTCGGCAAAGCCGGCAATGCCCAGCCGCTCCATCCATTCCATCGCCTTGCGGCGCCGCTCGGCCGCCGGCAGGCCGCGCTGCTTCAGCCCGAACTCGACGTTCTTCGCCACCGACAGGAAGGGGAACAGCGCGTAGTGCTGCCACACCAGCGGCGCCTCGCGCTCCCACGGCGCGTCCTCGTTGATGCGCCGGCCCCACAGGCGGATCTCGCCCCCGCTCGGCGTGTCGAGCCCGGCGATCATGCGCAGCGTGGTGGTCTTGCCGCAGCCGGACGGGCCCATCAGCGCGATGAACTCGCCCTTCTCGATCCCGAACGAGACGTCCGCCACCGCGACCGTGTCGCCGTAGCGCTTGGCCAGGCGGTCGATCTCCAGCATCGGGCCGGCTTTGCTTCCGGTCATGTCAGGCTTCCTTGCTGCGGCGGCCGAGCAGCCGGCCGATCAGGATCTGGGCGAGGACGACCAGCGTCATCGAAACGATGAACACGATGGCGCCGATGGCGTTGATGCGCGGGCTCACCTGCCCCTGCAGCATGGCGAGCACCCGCACCGGCAGCGTCTCGTTCACGCCCGACACGAACCAGGCGATCATGAACTCGTCGAAGGAGACGGCGGCGGTGAGGAACAGCGAGGCGAGAATGGCCGGCAGGCAGAAGGGGATCACCACCCCGGTCATGGTGCGCCACGGCGTGGCGCCGAGATTGGCGGAGGCGCCCTCGATGTCGGGATCAAGGTCGGCGAGGCGCATGCGCACCAGCGCCATGGCGAAGGGCGCCGCCAGCACCACATGGCCGACGGTGACGCCGGTGAGCGTACCCGACAGGCCGACGCGCCCCTCGAAGGTGAGCATGGCGACGCCGAGGATCACCACCGGCACGGTCGGCGGCAGCGCCACCAGCGCGGTGTAGGCGATCTTGCCGACGAAGCGGTAGCGATAGTCGACATAGGCGGCGGCGAAGCCGAGGAAGGTGGCGAGCACCGAGGTCGCGCCGGCCACGATCAGGCTGTTGGTCAGCCCGCGCTGGATGCTGGCATCGGCGAAGATCGCCTCGTACCAGCGCAGGCTGAACCCGGCCCAGGGCAGGCTCGGGAAGCGGTCGGCGTTGAAGGAGAACACCACCGTCGACACGATCGGCGCGAAGATGAAGGCGAAGACCAGTGCTGTCCAGGCGATGAGCGCCGCGCGGCGCAGCAGGTTGGCGCTCATCGCCGGCCTCCCCTGCGGCCATAGGCGAGGCCGAGCATGCCGGTCATCACCACGATCAGGGTGAGGATCATGATCGCCGCCACCACCGAGGCGCGCGGCCAGTGATTGCCGGACTTCACCTGATCGGCGATCAGGATCGACAGGGTGGGCGGCTTGGAGCCGCCGAGATAGAGCGGCGCCACATAGTCGCCGAAGGCCAGCACGAAGGTGAAGGTGGCGGCGACGATCAGCCCGACGCGGGCCGAGGGGACGATCACCGTGAGGATGGTGCGCAGGCGTCCGCAGCCGAGATTGTGCGCGGCCTCGATCAGCGTCTTCGGCACGTTCATCAGCGCGAAGGTCTGCAGCAGCACGACCAGCGGCAGGGTGAGCACCAGATAGCCGACCACGGTGCCGGTCGGCGTGTTCAGCACCGAGACCGGGCCGAAGCCGAGCGGCGCGATCAGCGCGTTGATGATGCCTTCCGGGCTGAAGAAGATCTGCGTCGAGTAGATGCGCACCGGGTAGGAGGTGAAGAACGGCACCACCAGCATGAAGATGAGGAAGCGGCGGGTCGCCGGCTTCAGCCGGTAGGCGAGCGTGTAGGCGGCGGGAAAGGCGACGAGGCTCGCGATCAGGGCCGTCAGCGCCGCCAGCCAGAAGGTGTAGACGTAGGCGCTGCGGAAGAAGCCGGCATTGAGGATGAACCGCCAGTTGGCGAGCGTCGCGTCCGGGATCAGGCGGAAGTTCTTCACCGACCAGAAGGTCATCGCCACCAGGAAGCCGAGCGGCGTCACGAAGAAGGCGAGCTGCCACAGCAGCGGCGGCAGCCCCCACACCGCCGCGAAGCGCATGCGGGTCGCCCTGGCCGAGGAGGTCGTTCTCGCCGGAGAGGCCGGCGCGGGGGCCGGAGGGGCGCTTTGATCGGACATGAAGGGTCGCGGCGGCCTGTGCAAGCGTGGGGGGTGACGGATGGGGAGCGGCGGCTGACAGCGCCGCGCCGGGCGGCCCGGGGGGCCGTCCGGCGCGGCTTTCATGCCGTCGCCTCACATCGCCTTGAATTCGGACCAGGCGTCGTTCCAGTCCTCGATCGACTGCTGCACCGGCGTCTGGCGGATGTGGATCTTGCCGTCCTTGTACTCGTCCATGACGTTGCGCTCGTCGAAGGTGAGGCGCAGCGCCTTGGCGTCGGCCGGGTGCTCCTTGTTCAGCACCTCCCACCCCTTCTTGTTGGGGATCGAGGCCCAGTAAGCCGGCAGGATGGCCGAGCGCGCCTGGCCTTCCGGCGAGGAGGCGTACTGGATGAACGCCTTGGCGAGGTCCTTCTTGGTGGAGGAGGAGACGATCGACATCGACTCGGTCCACTGGATGCCGCCCTCCTTGGGGACGGTGGCGGAGACCGGCACGCCGTTCTTCTGCAGGAGCAGAACCACCCAGTCGCCGATGCCGGGGATGGCGGCGGCGGTACCGTTGGTGAGCATCGAGAACTGGTCGGCCATCGAGTAGAAGCCCGACGCCTGCGGCTTCAGCGAGAACATCGTCTTCTTCAGCTTGTCGAAGGCGTCGGCGGAGATGTCGAAGGGCTTGCTGTTGCCGTCATAGAGGCTGAGGCAGCCCATGGTCGGCAGGTACCAGTCGAAGAAGCCGACCTTGCCCTTGATCTTCTCGTCCCACAGCACCTTGTAGGATTCGACGTCCTGCGCGCTCAGCACGTCGGTGCGGTAGGCGATGCCGAGATAGCCGAAGCGGATCATCACCGAATAGAGGTCCTCGCCCACCCAGTGCGGCGGGAAGTGCTGGAATTCCGGCCAGTAGTCGGCGAGCGGGTAGTCGGCGGGGTTCATCTTGTCGATGAAGCCGCCCTCCTGGAGCATGTGGATGTACTCGGCGTCGGCCAGCACCACGTCGAACGAGCCGGGCGGCGACTGGTTCATCAGCGCCAGCATCGGCTCGCCGCCGACATATTCCTTGGCGACGACCTTGACGCCGTACTTGTCCTCGAACGGCTTTACGAAGGCCGGATCGCCGTGGCCCGGCCAGCTCAAAAGGTTCAGCACCTTGTCGTCGGCATAGGCCGGCGCGGGCGCGTTCGCGGCGCCGACCGCGGCGGCACCGGCCAGCGCACTGGCGCCCTGCAGGAAGCGGCGGCGGTTGAGCGGGTGAAGCAGGCCGCGGAAATCCGTGATCTTTCCGTCGAACTCAGTCATGGACGAAGGCTCCATCGGGAAGGTTGTTTGTTTGAAACCGTGCCGACGCTTTTTCCGGTCGACGCGGGCGGAAGGCGCGGCACGTCACAGAAACGGGTCGAAGCTCGGCATGGCGGCCCACTCGTCGAGCACCTCGCGGGCCTCGGGGCCCAGCAGGCGCCGCGCGGGCAGCGCGCGCTCCTCGACATCGGAGCGGACCATGGTGCGCAGCGGCGCGCAGTCGAGGCCGATCTGCTCGCAGTCGCCGAGCGTGTTGGCGTAGTACATCTTCGAAATCTTGGCCCAGAACATCGCGGCGGCGCACATCTCGCAGGGCTCGCAGGAGGTGTAGAGCTCGCAGCCGGACAGGTCCCAGGTCTTGAGGTTGCGGCCGGCGTCGCGGATCGCCTCCATCTCGCCATGCGAGGTGGCGTCGTGGTTGTTGACGACGTTGTTGACGCCCTCGCCGACGATCACCCCGTCCTTGACGATGACGCAGCCGAACGGCGCGCAGCCGTCCGCCCGCATCTTGTCGCGGCTGATGTCGATGGCGCGGCGCATGAAGACTTCTGGCGTGCTCATTGGAGGACCTCGACGGGTACGGGGCGGAAGGCGGGAGGAACGGGATCGAAGGCGGGCCGGACGCGCTCGAGCGCGGCCGCGAGGCGCACCACATGCGCCTCGCCGAGCGCGCGGCCAACGATCTGGAGCCCGACCGGCATGCCGTCCGCGTCGAGCCCGGCGCAGACGCTGGCGGCCGGCTGGCCGGTCAGGTTGAACGGGTAGGTGTAGAAGACCCAGCTCAGGAGGTTGCGCTCGGACAGGTGCGCGGGCATGTCGAGCCCGGCATCGAGCGAGGTCACCGGCAGCACCGGCGAGACCAGCGCGTCGTAGCGCTCGAAGAAGGCGCGCATCTCCTCGCGCAGCGCGTAGCGGCGGAACACGGTCTCGTAATAGGCGCGCATCTCCTGCGACAGCGCGGCCTGCAGCACCTCGGCCACCGCAGGGTCGAGCAGCTCGCGCCGGGTCTCCACCACCTCACGCAGGCGCGTGCCGACGCCGGCATAGAACTCGGCCGCCCACAGATCGGCGGGGTCGGAACCGAACACGGTCTCGACCTCCTCCACGACGGCGCCGAGCCCGGCGAGGCGCTCCACCGCCGCCCGCGTGACGCGCAGCACCTCCGAGTCCGGCCGTGCGTAGCCGAGCGTCGGGCTCCAGGCGATGCGCATGCCGGCGACCGGCGCGTCCACCGCCGCCTCGACGTCGGGCACCGGCCCGGCGACGCTGAACGGATCGCGCGCGTCATAGCCCGCGATCGCGGCGAACAGCATCGCCGCGTCGGCGACGTCCCGCGCGATCGGGCCGACATGGGCCAGCGTCGGCGTCGCCGAGGTCGGCCACACCGGCACCCGGCCGAACTGCCCCTTGATGCCGGCGAGGCCGGAGAAGGCACAGGGAATACGGATCGAGCCGCCGCCATCGGTGCCGAGCGCAAATGGGGTGACGCCCGCCGCCACCGAGGCCGCCGCGCCGGCGCTGGAGCCGCCGGGCGTCTTGTCGAGGTTCCACGGATTGCGGGTGATGCCGGTCAACGGGCTGTCGCCGACCGGCTTGCAGCCGAATTCGCTGGTCGTAGTCTTGCCGATCAGGATGGCGCCGGCCGCCCTCGCGCGCTCGACCGCCGGCGCATCGACGCCGGCAATGTTGTCCGCCATGGCGCGCGAGCCGGAGGCATAGGGCGCGCCCTTCACCGCCATCAGGTCCTTGGCCGAGAACGGCAGCCCGTGCAGCGGGCCGGTCGCCTCGCCCCGCATCACCGCCGCCTCCGCCTCCCGCGCGGCCGCCATCGCCTCCTCCTCGAAGATGAGGAAGAAGGCGTTGAGGCTCGCCTGCGTCTCCCGCGCGGCGTCGAGCGCGGCGCGGGTGAGCTCCACCGGCGAGACCTCGCGCCGGGCGATGCGCGCGCGGGCCTCGCGCGCGCCCAGCCGGGTAAAGGGAGCATGTGCTAGCAAACGGGACATCATCGCCTACCGCGTAGCAAGAAGGGTGCCGTATGCCGGACCGTCAGGCCGGCATACGGCCGGCACTTTCAGTCGACGATGGCGAAGGCGCGCACCGGCGAGCCCGACCCGCCCTTGAACTTCAGCGGCGCCCCGAAGAATTGGAATTCGCCCTTGCCGATCAGCTCTTCCAGATTGACCAGCCACTCCCAGTGGCTGATGCCGAGCTCGCGGCACAGCCGGTGCTGGGCGAAGATGTCGTCGGTCGGCTTGTCGGTCGAGGGCCCCTCGACGCCGTGCATCCGCGAGCCGCGCTCATAGAGCCACCGGGTCGCCTCGGCCGTCAGCAGCGGGTTCTTCCAGACCGAATCGAGGCGCGGATAGTTGCGCTGGTGGAAGCCGGTGCAGAGCAGCACGATGTGGCCGTCGACCTTCACCCCGGCCTTCGCCTCGGCCTCGCTCATGTCCTCGGCGCCGATGTCGCCGAGATCGGGAATGTGCCTGAGGTCGAAGCACACCGCCTTGCCCATGAACATCTCGAGCGGCATCTCGTCGATCGGCGCGCCGTCCGGCTTCACATGGCGGAAGGCGTCGACATGGGTGCCGACGTGGTCGAGCATGGCGATGAAGTTGGTCTGGAACGTCATCGCGTCGCCCGGCACGCCGAGGCCGAGCGCCTTCGAGCTGTCATGGCTCAGATGAGTGGTAATGACCGGGCGCTGGAAGAGCTTGTGCGCCGGCATGTTGTCTTCGATGAGCAAGCTCAGGTCGATGACGCGAGACATGGTCACTCCTTCACGATTGAACGGAAACGCACCGCACGGCACGCGCGGGCGACATCCACTCCCCTGCCCCGCCCGGCAGCCGGCGCCGGGCTCTCGAGGCCGAGCGGCAGCGTCGCGACCAGCGGCTGGCCGCGCCCAAAACCTTGATAAGACACGATTTATTCTCCTGTCGTCGGCAGGATTCGCGGTTCGGCGAGCGTCGTGGCCCGGATCTTCTGGGTGCCTAATCAGGCTAAATATAAGTGGCGCCTATCGACAAAGATTAATTTCCGATGGCTCATATAGGTTTGAGCTATTACAGCGAAACATAGGCAGCGACTATGAGCGCCAATTCTTCCCAAGCCACTGATTTCGCTTCATAGTTTCATATTACCTGTCAATAGTTTGTGCATATGGCCTATTTTTTAGTCGTTTGACAAACGGCCGGGCGGCGGCAGAGTTGGCCGGGAAAGGCCGCCTCCATGGATTTGCGTCAGCTCAAATACTTCGTCCAGATCGCCGAAAGCGGCAATTTCTCCCGGGCCGCGGAAGTGCTGCGCATCGCCCAGCCCTCGCTCAGCCAGCAGATGAAGAACCTCGAAGACGAGCTCGGCGTCGATCTGCTGCTGCGACATGCCCGCGGCGTGACGCCGACCGATATGGGCCAGCAGTTCTACGACCACGCCCGGCGCATCCTGCAGGAGGTCGAGCGCACCCGCGAGGTCGTGCGCTCGCAGTCGCAGAACCCCTCCGGCAAGGTCTCGGTGGGGCTGCCGACCTCGGCCTGCCGGGGGCTTTCGCTGCCCCTCATCAACGCCATGGCCGAGCGCCAGCCCAACATCACGCTGCACCTCGTCGAGGCCATGACCGGCTATCTCGACGACTTCATCCAGATGGGCCGGCTCGACGTCGCGCTTCTTTACGACCACAAGGCGTTCGAGCACGTCGCCTGGACCGAGATGATGGTCGAGGACCTCATGCTGTTCGCCCCGCCCGACCATCCGGTGGCCGGCGAGGGGCAGATCGCCTTCCGCGACATGTTCAAGCTGCCGATCGTGCTGCCCGGCGCGCCCAACGTGATGCGCACGGTGATCGAGCAGTTCGCCGCCCGCCACGACGTCGTGCCCCACGCCACCGCCTGCGACAGCCTGCCGGCGATCGCGCGCATGGTCGGCGCGCGGCGCGCGCTCGCGGTGATGCCGCATTTCGCGTTCGGCGACGAGATGGAGCGCGGCGAGATGGTCGCTATTCCCATCATCGACCCCACCCCGTCCTGGCGGCTCTCGGTGGTGGTCTCCCAGCGCACGATGAACCCGCGCGGCAGCGAGGCCGTCGCCAAGGTTCTCGCCGACGTCATCGCCGAGATGGTGAGCGCCGGCACCTGGCAGGCCAAGCTTCGCGGCGAACGCGCCCGCCCCGACACCCTGCGCGCGGGCGCGCGCTAACGGCGTCCGCGCCGACTAGTGGATCACCTGCCGCAGGAATTCCCGCGCCCGTTCGCTTGCCGGCGCCGAGAAGAAGCGCTCCGGCGTGTCCTGCTCGACCACCGCGCCCTTGTCCATGAACACGACGCGGTCGGCGACCTCGCGGGCGAAGCCCATCTCGTGGGTGACGCAGACCATGGTCATGCCCTCGCCGGCGAGGCCGACCATGGTGTCGAGCACCTCCTTCACCATCTCCGGGTCGAGTGCCGAGGTCGGCTCGTCGAACAGCATGACCTGCGGGCGCATGCACAGGGCGCGGGCGATCGCCACACGCTGCTGCTGCCCGCCGGAAAGCTGGCCGGGATATTTGCCGGCCTGGTCGGGGATCCGCACCTTCGACAGGAAGTGCATCGCGGTCTCGCGCGCCTCCCGGCGGGAGATGCCGCGTGCCTGCACCGGCGCCAGCATGCAGTTCTCGAGGATGGTGAGGTGCGGGAACAGGTTGAAGCTCTGGAACACCATCCCGACCTCGCGCCGCACGGCGGCGATGTCCTTCAGCGCGTCGGTGAGTTCGTGGCCATTAACCACGATCCGCCCCCTGTCGTGCGTCTCGATGCGGTTGAGGCAGCGTATCAGCGTCGACTTTCCCGAGCCCGACGGCCCGCAGATGATGACGGTCTCGCCCCGCGCCACTTCCAGATCGACATGGTTCAGGGCCCGGAAGCCGCCATAGAACTTGGTGACGCCTTCCAGCACGATGGCCGGCTCGGCCTGCGCGGGGCCGGCGAGCCTCGGCGTGGGCAGGTGCATGTTCATCGGTGCGGCTACCGGTTCTGGTTGAGCTGGGTGCGGCGGCGCAGATAGGCGACGAGCTGCGAGGCCGTGCAGCAGATGACGAGGTAGACGGCGGCAACGGCGAGATACATCTCCACCAGCCGGCCGTTGAGCTGCGCCAGCTTCGAGGCGGCGCCGACCAGGTCCGTCAGCGACAGCACGTAGACCAGCGAGGTGTCCTGGAACAGGATGATGGTCTGGTTGAGAATGATCGGGCTGGTGACCCGCACCACCTGCGGCAGGATCACGAAGCGGTAGGTCTTGTAGGTCGACAGCGAGAGCGCCTGCGCCGCCTCGTACTGGCCCTTGCTGACCGAGCGCAGCCCGACCCGGATGATCTCCGAGTAATAGGCGGCCTCGAACAGCGAGAAGGTGATGAAGGCGGTCCAGACCCCGCCGATCGGCATCGGCCGCCCGCCATTCATCAGCGCGCCGAGCATCAGCGGCACCAGGAAGAAGAACCAGAACAGCACGAGGATGAGCGGGATCGAGCGGATCAGCGCCACATAGCCGCGCGCGAGCTGGGCGCCGACCGGCACTTCGAGATGCTGCAGCAGCGCGAGGCCGGTGCCCAGCACCATGCCGGCGGCGAAGGCGACCGCCGTCAGCAGCAGCGAGAAGCGCAGCCCCTGCCACAGATAGGGCAGGTTGTCGAAGACGACGCTGAAGTCGAGCTGGCTCATGGGGAGGCTCCTTCCGGCAGCCGGCGCGCCAGCAGCCGCAGGCTCTTCCTGCGGGCGGGAGGCGCCGTGCCGGGGATCCGCGCCCGCTCGTCGATCCAGCTCATGAGCTGGTAGGCGGCGAGCGCGAGCATGAGGTAGATGATCGTCGCCGCGCCGAAGGCGGCGAAGGTCTGGAACGTCTCCTCGCTGATCTGGCGGGCCTCGGCGGTGAGCTCGAGCAGGCCGATGGTCAGCGCCACCGAGGTGTTCTTGTAGATGCCCATCACCTCGCTGGTCAGGCTCGGCACGATCAGGCGCAGCGCCTGCGGCACCAGCACCAGCCAGTAGGTCCGGCGCTCGGTGAGCCCGAGCGCCGCGGCGGCCTCGCGCTGGCCGGCCGGCAGGGCCTCGAGGCCCGCCCTCACCTGCTCGGCGACGCGCGCGGCGGTGTAGAAGGACAGGCACACCAAAGCGGGGAAGAACGCGCCCCAGGGCGGGGGCATCTGCTTGATCCAGGTGCCGAGGCTCGCCGGCAGCAGCTCGGGCACCACGAAGTACCAGAGGAACATCTGCACCAGCACCGGAATGTTGCGGAACACCTCGACATAGACGCGCGAGAGGATGGCGATGGTCCGGTTCTCGACCGTGCGGCCGATACCGACCACCAGCCCGATCGCGAAGGCGAGCCACCAGCCGAAGAAGGCGAGGCTCAGCGTCCAGCCGAGGCCGGACAGCAGCCAGACGCCGTACATGCGCCCGTCCGAGCCCTGGTCGAATAGCACGGTGAACATCGCGCGCCTCCTTCCGCCCGCCGTGGCGCGGCGCGGTCGGGGGACCGCGCCGCCGGCAGGATCAGTAATCCACGACGTCGCTCGGCTTGGCGACGCGCTCCTTCAGAGCCTCGCTCATCGGGAAGTTGAGGTTCATGCCCTTGGGCGGGATCGGCGACACGAACCACTTGTCGTAGAGCTTGGTGAACTCGCCCGAAGCCATCAGCTTGCCCAGCACGTCGTCGACCGTCGCCTTGAACTCCGGATCGTCCTTGGAGAACATCAGCCCGTAATAGGTCTTGGGGTACTGGTCGGACAGGAAGGCGAGCTTCGCCGGGTCCTTGTACTGGGCCTTCAGGCCGGCGAGCAGGATGTCGTCCTCCATGAACGCCGCCGCGCGGCCGGAGGTGAGCATCAGGAAGGACTCGGCGTGGTCCTTGGCCTGGACGATGCTGAGGCCGAGGCCCTCCTTCTGCGAAATGCCCTGGGCGATGCCGACCGCGTTCGAGCCCTGGGTGACGACGACGGTCTTGCCCTTCAGGTCGGCGGCGGACGTGATGCCGCTGTCGGCCATGGTGAGCCAGGACGGCTGGCTGGCGAAGGTGGACACGCTGAAGCTCACCTGCTCCAGCCGCTTCTTGCTGCTGGAGGTGCCGCCGCACTCGATGTCGATGGTGCCGTTCTGGATCAGCGGGATGCGGTTGGACGAGTTCACCGGCACCAGATTGACGGCGATCTTCTCGCCGAGATCGGCCTCGAGCCGGGTGACGAGCTTCGAGCAGAGGTCGAGCGAGAAGCCGATGGGCTTCTGGTCCGCCCCGAGATAGGAGAACGGGATCGAGGCGTCGCGATAGCCGATGGAGATCGCCTTGTTGGACTTGATGCGGTCGAGCGTCGGCCCGGCCTGCGCGGCCGAGAGCGTCAGCACCGACAGGGCGGCGGCGGAAAGGAACGTGGCCAGTTTCATCAGTTTGGTTCCCTCTGGTTGGTTATAGGGCATTGGCTTGACGGCGGGAGCGGGCGGACCGCGTCCGGTTGCGGCTAGGCGGCCCTCGGCGAGCGTCCGGGCCGGACGCCGCGCTCGCGGACCACGTCGAGGAAGCGGTCGACGTCGGCGGCGGTGTTGAACATGCCGAACGAGATGCGCACGCCGTCGCGCTCGGGCGACAGGCGCACGCCGCGGCTGGCGAAATAGTCGAGCCACTCCTCGGCCGGCAGCGCGGCGACATAGATGTGCGGCGCCCGGTGGGCGCGCGCGCGCGGCCCCACCAGCGCGACGCCGCACGCGTCGAGGCCCTCGATCAGCCGGTCGCCGAGGTCGAAGCAGTGGGCGGCGATGTTCTCGACGCCGATGGAGCCGATGAGATCGAGCGCGGCGCCGAGCGCGTGCGTCGCCGGCAGGTTGAAATTGCCGATCTCGAAGCGGGCGGCCGTGGGCGCCGGCTCGAGGTCGTCCGGCCGGGCGATCAGGTCCGCCGGCGGACGGGCGAGGCTGATGGCGGCGAGATAGGCCGGCTCGAGCTCGGTGCGGGTCCGGTCCCAGTAGAGCAGGCCGAGCCCCTGCGGCACCAGCAGGCCCTTATGGGTGCCCGAGCCGATGAAGGTGGCGCCGACCCGCCTGACGTCGATCGGCACCACGCCGACGCCCTGCATGATGTCGAGCACATAGTAGAGCCCCGCCTCCGCGCACAGCCGGCCGACGCCTTCGACGTCGAAGCGATGGCCCGCATGGAAGGTGACCTGCGACATCGAAATCGCCCGGGTGCGGGCATCGATGTGCGGCCGGAAGCTCTCCGCGTTCACCGTCTCCGTCATCGGCACGAAGCGGACCTCGACCCCCTTCCGGGCGAGGTTGAGGAAGGCGTAGGCGTTGTTGGGGTGGTCGCCATGGACCATCAGCACGTTGTCGCCAGCGGCCAGTGGCAGCGCGTTGGCGGCGATGTTCATGCTCTCGGAGGTGTTCTTGGTGAAGGCGACCTCTTCCGGTACGGCGTTGAGGAACGCGGCGAGCTTCGCCCGCGTCGCCTCCATCCGCTCGATCCAGACCGACTTCGGCCCCGCGGTCTCGTAGGCCTCGTCGATGAAGGTCTCGAGCGCCCGGCGGACCGGGGTCGACATCGGGGTCTGAAAGCCGGAGTCGAGGTAGGTCAGCCTCTCCGCGGCGGGAAACAGCTTCCTCACGGCCTCGACGTCGTAATGCTTCGTCATCATCGTCTCCAATCGGCCGGCGGACCGGCCCCGCCGCGCGGGCGTCGCCTTCCCGATGCCGATGCACTCACCGCGGGCGCTCGCGGGGAGCGGCCGCACTGCACAAAAACGGACCACCCGGTGCCGCCGATCAAAGGATAGGCGAAGGCATCGTTCCGTCCATATGAATGTCATTTTATGAGTAGTTTTTATTCCGATTTATGAGAATTTATTAGATGCGCGACGACCTCTGCCGCGGGATCCGCACGCAAGAGGGCGCACGGCCATGAGGGCGAAGTGCCTGTGTGGTCAAGCTTTCCGGGAAGGTCTCGACGGTCGCGCGGCGCTAGGCGCCGTCGAAGTCGGCGTCCACCTGCAGGATCGTGTCCGACAGCAGCCGGGCGGCCCGCAGCAGCGGCTCGCGGAAGCGCTCCAGCTCCTCGAAGCTCACCCGCGCCACCGGGACCGAGACGCCGAGGCAGGCGAGCAGCGTGCCGTCCGGCGCCTTGATCGGCACCGCGCAGCCGACGACACCCTTCACGAACTCCTCGTTCGTGCGCGCCCAGCCGGCGGCCCGCGTCTCCTCCAGCACCGCGAGCAGGCGGTCCGGGTCGACGATGGTGCGCTCCGTGTGCCGCTCCATCGCCAGCGCGCGCACCAGCTTCTCCCGCGCCCGGGCGGGCAGCAGGCTCATATAGATCTTGCCGGTCGAGGTGCAGTGCAGCGGCGCGCCGTTGCCGGGGTCGAACTGCAGGCCCTGCGGGGCGGTGACGCGCACGCTGTCGACATAGACGACGAGATTGCTGCGCACGATGCCGATCTCGCACTGCTCGCCGATTTCCGCCGCGACGTTCTGCAGGACCGCGTGCCGGCGCGCCGAGCGGAAGGCGGAGCCGATGGTCTTTCCCGCCAGCACCACCAGCTTGTTGCCGACCACATAGCGCCGCGTGCCCGCCGCGCGCTGCAGCAGGCCCCGCGCCTCCAGATTGCCGATCAGCCGGTGCGCCGTCGGCAGCGGCAGGTCGAGATTCTTGGCGATCTCGGCGGCCGACACCGCCTTGAGCTGCCCCGCGACGAACTCCAGCACGGCAAAGGCACGGTCGAGCGGGCCCTCAAGACTGGCGGGCGAGGTCACCTTGTTTCACCTTGAGCGTGGTTTCGGGACGGGATGCGGCACCGGCGCACGCCCCTTATGTCCCCAGTCCCCCCGGCGGGCAAGGCGCCCGGGCGGAACGCCACGCCCGCCATTTCGGCTCGCCGATATCGCCGCGCGGATCAGGAAACGCGCAGATAGGCGCGGGGCGACGCGCCGAGGACCCTCTTGAACATGGTCGTGAACGCCGCCGGGTTGTCGTAGCCGAGGTCGATGGCGATCGTCGTCACCGGCTGGCCGGCGGCGAGGCGCGGCAGCGCCGCCATCAGGCACGCCTGCTGGCGCCAGGCGACGAAGCTCAAGCCCGTCTCGCGCCGGAACAGGCGGGTGAAGCTGCGCCGGCTGAGGCCGAGCGCCTCGCACCAGCCATCGATGGTGTCGTGCGGCGTCGGGCTGCGCAGGAAGCGCCGGCAGCGCGCGGCCAGCGCCGGGCTGGCCGGCAGCGGAAGAGACAGCGGCAGCGAGGGCAGATGGCGCATCTCGTGCTGGATCAGCGTCATCAGCGCCTCGTCGCGCCCCTCCAGCTCGTATTCCGCCGGCAGCGCCACGGCCTCCGCCAGCAGGCTCGCCATCAGCGCCGAGATGCCGACCACCTGGCAGCGCTCCGGCATGCCGTGGATCGCCTCGGGCGCGAAATAGAGGCTGCGCATCCGCACCTCGCCCAGCATCTGCACCTCGTGCACCACGCCGGGCGGAATCCACATGCCGCGCTGCGGCGGCATCATCCAGGTGCCGTGCCGGGTGGTCGCGAGCACCACGCCGGTCGAGCCATGCAGGAGCTGGCCGCGCCGGTGGTGATGCGGCGCGATGACGTGGCCGTCGGGATATTCCGAGCCAAACGCGATCACCGGGCGCGGTACGTCCTCCCGAAGCGTGGTCTCGTTCCGTCCCATCTCGTGGCCCACTCGCGTAAGATATTGACCCTAACGAAGTAGCGGGCCGGCGGCCACCCACTATGTTGGCGGCCGAGGCGCCGGCTGCCCGGCGCGATGGTGGCGAGGAAATTCCCCATGAGCGAGGTCAGTCTGGAGCGGCCGAGGACGGCCGGCGCCACCGTGTTCCCGGTGCTCGCCGGCGCCAGCTTCTGCCACCTGCTCAACGACATGATCCAGTCGCTGTTCACGGCGGCCTACCCGATCTTCAAGGGCGGCTTCGATCTCAGCTTCGCGCAGATCGGCCTGCTGACGCTGGTCTACCAGCTCACCGCCTCGCTGCTTCAGCCGCTGATCGGCATCTATACCGACCGCCGCCCGCAGCCCTATTCGCTGCCCTTCGGCATGGGCGTGACCATGGTCGCGCTGCTGGTGCTCGCCGTCGCCTCCAGCTACCCGATGCTGCTCGCGGCCTCCGCGCTGCTCGGCATCGGCTCGTCGATCTTCCACCCGGAATCCTCGCGTCTCGCGCGTCTCGCCTCGGGCGGTGCGCACGGCCTCGCGCAGTCGATCTTCCAGATCGGCGGCAATCTCGGCGCGGCGCTCGGGCCGCTGCTGGTGGCGTTCTTCGTGCTCCCGCACGGCCAGGCGAGCCTCGCCTGGTTCGCGCTCGCGGCGCTGGGTGGCATGCTCGTCCTCACCGCGCTCAGCCGCTGGTACACGAGCAACGGCCACGCCCGGCCGGCGGCGCGCGGCGGCGCGGTCATCCACCCCGACCTCACCATGAGGCAGGTCGGCGGTGCGCTGTCGGTGCTGTTCTGCCTGATGGTCTCGAAGTGGTTCTACCTCGCGACCTTCACCAGTTACTACATCTTCTTCCTGGTGGGCCGGTTCGGCATCCGCGACGCGCAGGCGCAGATTTATCTCTTCGTCTTCCTCGCCTCGGTGGCGGCGGGCACGCTGATCGGCGGGCCGGTCGGCGACCGGATCGGCCGCAAGACCGTGATCTGGGTCTCGATCCTCGGCGTGCTGCCCTTCGCGCTGGCGCTGCCCTATGTCAGCCTGCCGGCCACCGTCGCCCTCAGCGTCGTCATCGGCCTGCTGATCGCCTCCGCCTTCCCGGCCATCGTGGTCTATGCGCAGGAGCTGATGCCGGGGCGGGTCGGCATGGTGTCGGGCCTGTTCTTCGGGCTCGCCTTCGGCATGGGCGGCGTCGGTGCCGCGGTGCTCGGCGTGCTGGCGGACTGGACCAGCATCGACTTCGTCTACCGCGCCTGCGCCTTCCTGCCGGCGATCGGCGTGCTGGCCGCGCTGCTGCCGAATGTCGACCGGCGCCGGACGGCGGCCGGGCGATAGGCCGCCGTCAGCCGCGCGCGGACTTGCCGGCGGGCTTCTTCTTCCCGAGGTTGAACGCCACCGCTTCCTGGAACAACGCCTTGAAGGCGGCGGCGTCGACCGCCTCGCCCTCGCGGATGTCGATCGCCCGGCGCGTGCCGCCGCCGAAGCCGGCATTGAACAGCCCGGCGGGGTCCTGCAGCGCCGCGCCGTGGGCGAAGGTCAGCTTGACATAGGCCTTGTAGACCTCGCCGGTGCAGACGATCCCGGCGTGCTCCCACACCGGCACGCCGGAGGGGTTGGTGGGCTTCACCCACTTCACCGTCTCGATCACCTCGGGATCGGCCTCGTGGATCAGCCCGCGCATCCGCACCAGCGCCTCGCCGCGCCAGTCGCCGAGGCTGGCGAGCTTCGCGTCGATGCGGGCCGACGACGAATCCTGATCGGTCATGCGTCCCTCGCGATGGTCTTCCGGCCGCGCCGCACCGCGAACGCGGACGCTTCTGGGTAGACGCCGCACGCCTCCCGCGCAACCGTCCCGCCAGCGCGCCTTAGTTTAAGCCACGCGTCAGCACCGCCAGCCAGTCCGCCTCCGTCACCACCCCGACCGGCCGGCCCTCGGGATCGACGATGAAGACGGCATGGACCCGCTCCTCGGCATAGCGCGTCAGCAGGTTGATCGCCGGCGTGTGCGGCGCCGCGGTCGAGGCCGGCGACATGATGTCGGCGACGGTCCGCGCGGAAGGGTCGAGCTCGCGCAGCCCCACCGCACCGACCACGCGCCCTCCCGCGTCGAGCACCGGCAGGCGGCGCACATCCTTCGCCACCAGCAGCGCGCGCGCCTCTTCGGCGGTCGCGGTGGCCGGCACCGAGACGACGTTCGCGCTCATCAGGTCGCGGCAGGCGAGCTGGCGATAGGCGCGCACCAGCGCGCGCTGCTTCAGCACCGCCAGCAGGGTCTCGAGATCCTCGGGGCTGATGTCGAAGGTCTCGCCCATCTCCTCTAGCGCCTGCGCGACGTCGCCGCGATCAAAGGTCCAGGCCGGCGTGTCGGCCGGCTTCGGCGCCGGCGGCCGGTGCGGATAGGCGTGGCCGGACACGCGATGATAGAGCCACGCGCACGCGACCAGCACGACCGCGTTCGCGCCCACCGGCAGCAGCGGCAGCAGGTAGCTCGACGAACTGCCGGCGAACAGCCCGACCAGCGCGGCCGCCCCGCCCGGCGGATGCAGGCAGCGCAGCAGCGACATGGCGGCGATGGCGCCGCCGACGGCCAGCGCCGCGGCGAGCGCCGACAGCGGCATGTAATGCGCGATGACGACGCCGATGAAGGCCGAGATGATGTTGCCGCCGATGGCCGCCCAGGGCTGGGCCATCGGGCTCGCCGGCACGGCGAACAGCAGCACCGCCGACGCGCCCATGGGCGGGACGATCCAGATCAGCGGCGTGCCTTCCTTCGCGGCGAGGCCGGTGATCAGCGCCGTCATGCCGATGCCGAACAGCGCGCCGAGGCTGGCGAACAGACGGTCGCGCAGCGTCGCTCCCGCGAGCATGGGTCGAAACAGCTTGGAACGCGCCGTGGTGGACAAGGTTATCTCCGGTATGTGGTCGGGAAGGGAGGAATGGACCGGCTCAGGCCTGGGCGGGCGTTTGCGCCCGCGCGCGGTCGAGCGTCAGGATCAGGCTGCGGAAGCCCTCCTCGCGCTCGACAAGGTCGGCCAGCGTGCAGCCGTCCAGCACCGCGAAGAAGGCCGCCATCGCCCGGTCGAGCACCGAGGACAGGCCGCACCCGCTCGACAGCGCGCAATGCGGGCAGTCGACGAGATCGAAATCGTCCTCGGTGTGGCGCAGCAGAGCGCCGATTCGGATCTGCCCGGCCGGCCGCGCCAGCCGGAAGCCACCGGCGCGCCCGCGCACGCTGGAGACATAGCCGGCCTTGCCGAGATCGTTCAGCACCTTCATCAGGTGGTTGTGGGAAATGCCGTAGGCCGAGGCGATCTCGGAGATCGAGCACAGCTTATCGCGATGCGCGGCGAGATAGAGCAGCACGCGCATGGCGTAGTCCGAATAGAGGGTGAGCTGCATGGGCGGCCTGTCTGGAAGCTTTCCAGGCGATGGAAACATGTATACCATATACATGATTTATACGGAGGCCAAGCGATGGTTGAGAGCAGGGGCACGACCGGGACGGGGGTGGCCGGCGCCAGCGGCGCGGAGCTCGCGCAGGAAGGCGCGCCGCGTCCCTTCGTGATCGAGAGCCGCCATGCCGAGAGCGACGTCATCACCTCCTTCGTGCTGGTGCCGGCCGATGGCCGCCCGCCCCTTCCCCATGTCGCCGGCCAGCACCTCACCCTGCTGGTCGACCTGCCGGAAGCGGGCCGGCACAAGCGCAAGTTCACCATCTCCAGCGCGCCGGACGGCGCCGGCTACCGCATCTCGGTGAAGCGCGAGCCGCAGGGGCTGGTCTCGCAATGGCTGCACGACAAGGCCGCGCCCGGCGCGCGGATCGAGGTGGCGCCGCCCTCGGGCAGCTTCATCCTGCCGGAGGGGACGCGCCCTGTCGTCATGGTGAGCGCGGGCGTCGGCCTCACCCCGATGGTCGCCATGCTCGAGGTCGCCGGCGCGGCGGGCGGCAGGCCGGGCCTGCACTTCGTCCACTGCACGAGGAGCCGGCGCACGCAGGCGTTCCAGCACCATGTGCGCGACCTCGCCGCCAAGGCCGGGGCGACGACGACCTTCTTCCACACCCGCCCCGAGGAGGGCGAGATCGAGGGCCGCAACTTCGACCTCACCGGGCGCCTGTCGCTCGACTGGCTGGCCGCCCACACGCCGGTCGCCGAGGCGGACTATCTCGTCTGCGGCCCGCTCGACTTCATGCGGACCTTCGTGCCGGGCCTGATCGAGGCCGGCGTGCCGGCGGCGCGCGTGCACTACGAATTCTTCGGCGCCGTCGACGACCTCATGGGCGAGCCTTCCGAGGGCCGGCCCGCCGCCGCGCCGTCGCCGGCGGCGCCCGGCCCCCGCCATGCACGCGCGCTGGCCGGCTTCGCGCGCGAGGCCATCGGCGACGCCCTGCTCGACAGCGCCGGCGACGCCATCGTCGCCAGCGACGCGGCGGGCGACATCGTGCTGTGGAACGCGGGGGCGGAGCGCATCTTCGGCTTCGCCGAGGAGGAGGCGCTCGGCCGCTCGCTCGACATCATCATCCCCGAGCCGTTCCGCGCGCGGCACTGGGAGGGCTATCGCGAGACCGTCGCCACGGGCAGCAGCCGCTACGGCGCCGGCGACCTGCTCGCCGTGCCGGGCCTGCACCGCGACGGACGGCGCCTCTCCATCGAGTTCACCATCGTCCTGCTCAAGGACGCCGCCGGCAAGGTTACCGGCATGGTCGCCGCCGTGCGCGACGTCACCGCCCGCTTCGAGGAGACCAAGGCGCTGAAGAAGCGGCTGGCGGCGCTGGAGGAGCAGGCGGCCGGCTAGTTCCGCCCCCCCGCCGCGAGCCTCCTCCACCCGCCTGATCCGCCGGCCGGCCCCGTTCGTAGAGGTTTCAGGCAACGGATCGGGTGGTCGGACACATGGCATTCCTCATCAGCTATCTGGCAACGGGCATCGTGCTGCTGGCGGTCGACGCCGTCTGGCTCGGCCTGATGGCGAGCCGGCTCTACCGGCCGATGATCGGCGAGCTGATGGCCGACCGGATCAGCCCCGCCCCGGCCGTGCTGTTCTACCTGCTCTACGTGGCGGGCGTCGTCGTCTTCGCGGTGCAGCCCGCGCTCGCCTCGGGCCGCTGGACCACGGCGCTGATGCTGGGCGCCTTCCTCGGCCTCGTCGCCTACGGCACCTACGACCTCACCAACCAGGCGACGCTGCGCAACTGGCCGACGCTGATCACCGTGGCCGACCTCGCCTGGGGCGCGGTGCTCACCGGCATTTCCGCCACTGCCGGCATGCTGGTCACGCGGGCGCTGGCCGGCGGCGCGGGCTGACGCCCGGACGCCGCCGCCCGCCCGCACGTCATCCGCGCGGGCGCAGCAGATAGTGGCTGACGCCCCATTCCTCGCCGCCGCGATGGCCGAACAGCCCGGCGGTGGCGAGGTAGAACAGGCGCCAGCGCCGCCGCCACAGCCCGCCCTCCGCGCCATAGACGTCGCGCAGCACCTCGTCGATCCGCCCACGATTGGCGTCGAAACGCGCGAGCCAGTCCTCGGCGGTGCGCGCATAGTTGCGCCCGCTCCAGCGCCATTCGCCCTCGACCGCGAAGCTGTCGCTAACGCAGCGCACCAGCCCCTCGCTCGGCATGATGCCCCCGGTGAAGAAGTGCTGCGCGATCCAGTCCTCCTCGTCCGCATGGTCGAAGCGGTAGGGCACGGCGCGGTGGGTGAAGACGTGGAGGAACAGCCGCCCCTCCGGCGCCAGCCAGCCCCGCGCCCGCTCCAGCAGCGCGCGCCAGTTGGCCATGTGCTCGAACATCTCCACCGATACGATGCGCTCGAACATGTCGCGGGTGTCGAAGGCGTTCATGTCCGCCGTCAGCACCTCGAGATTGGCAAGGCCGCGCGCCCGCGCCTCGCCCTCGATGTGGAGGCGCTGGGGAGCCGAGTTCGAGACCGCCACGATCCGCGCGGCCGGGAAGCGCTCGGCCATGAACAGGCTGAGCGAGCCCCAGCCGCAGCCCAGCTCCAAGATGCGCTGGCCGTCCTCGAGCCCGGCATGGGCGCAGGTCTCCTCCAGCGCGTGCAGCTCGGCCTCGGCCAGCGTCGCGGCGCCCTTGTCATAGAGGCAGCACGAATATTTCCGGTGCGGCCCGAGGGTGAGCGCGAAGAACTCCGGCGGCAGCTCGTAATGCTGGTCGTTGGCGCGCTCGGGATGCTCGGCGATGGGCCGCGCCGCCATCTCCTCGGCAAAGCGGCGCTCCGTGCCCGGCGGCTGCGCGGCGAGCGCGCGGCGGGTGCGCCCGACCAGCATGTCGATGCCGAGGCGCGTGAGGGAATCCGGCAGGGGCAGGCGCTCGGCGACGCGGCCGGCCGTGGCGATGAGGGTCATGTTCTCGAGCTCCGCTGGCGGCCCGGGGGACCGGGCCAGAACGCGTTGACCCGCCGCTGGTAGTCGCGGAACGCCGTGCCCCTCGAGCGCAGCATGTGCGCCTCCGTCGGCGGGATGCCGGAGACGTGGACGAGCAGCACATAGATGAGGAGCGGGGCGAGGAAGGCGGCGAAACCCCAGGGATGGGTGCCGGTGACGCTGATGGCGATGGCGGGATAGGCGAGCCAGCCGAGCCATTCGAAGAAATAATTGGGGTGGCGCGTCAGCCCCCACAGGCCGATGTCGCACACCTGCCCGCGCCGGGCCGGGTCGGCGCGGAACCGGGCGAGCTGGCGGTCGGCGACCGCCTCGCCCGCCACCGCCGCCAGCGCCAGCACGACGCCGAGCCCGTCGCCCCAGCGCCAGGACGGCGCGGGGTTATGCGCCGCGGCCATCACCGCGAGCACGAGCACGAGCGAGGCCAGCGCCTGGATCTGCAGGAACACGAACAGGCGCCGCGAGGCGTGCGGGCCCCATTCACGGCGCAGCTCGGCATAGCGCGGGTCGTCGTGCCCGCGCAGCGTGCGCTGAAGGATATGGCCGCCGAGGCGCAGCGCCCACAGCGCGATCAGCGCCGCCACCACGATCCGGCGCGGCGGCCAGCCCGGCCCGGTCGGCAGGAGGCAGGCGGCGACCCCGCCCGCCCCGGTGGCGAAGGACCAGACCGTGTCGACCCAGCCGTGATTGCCGCTGCGCTCGGCGGTGAGCCAGGCGCCGGCCATGGCAAGCGAAAGCCCGGCCGCTATGAGGAGGATGGCGGCGAGCGGGCTCATGTCGCCCCCTCCCCGTCCGTGACGCGGTGCACGAAGACGCTCACATCGTCGAGCACGGGCGCCAGCAGGCGCAGCGGCCAGGCGAAGGCGCCGAGCACGGTGCGATGGTCGACGCGCGGATAGACCCGCGTCGTCACCCGCCCGCCCCGCTCGCGGATGCGGGCGGCGAGGCGCTGCGTATTGGCCGGCTCGACTGTGTCGTCATTCGCGCCGGTGGCGAGGAAGGCCGGCGCCTCGCGCCCGGTGACGAAGTTGATCGGCTGGCTCAGCGCCCGCTCCGGCTCCGGGCCGAAGATCGCCTTCAGCGTGGCGCTGTGCAGCGGCAGGAAGTCGTAGGGTCCGGCGATCCCGGCAAGGCCGGCGACGTCGCGCCGCGCGTCGAGCCCCTCGCCGGCCAGCCATTGCGGGTCGAACGCCAGCATGGCGGCGATGTGGGCGCCGGCCGAATGGCCGGCCAGCACCAGCCGTCCTGGGTCGCCGCCGAACCGGGCCGCGTGGTCGCGCGCCCAGCGCACCGCCCTCGCCCCGTCCTTCAGGAAATCGGGAAAGCGCACCTCGGGGTAGACGCGGTAGTCGGGAATGAAGGTGACGATGCCCCGGCTCGCCAGCGCCGCGCCGACAAAGCGGTAGAGCGCACGCTCGCCCTCCTCCCAGCCGCCGCCATAGAAGAACACCACCACCGGCCGGCCGGTGCCTGTGCCGTCGCCCTCACTCGCGCCACGCGGAGCGTAGACGTCGATGCCGTGGCGCGGGCCGTCCGCATAGGCGAGCCCCGTGGTCGCCACGACGTCTTCCAGCCGCGACAGCGTATTGAGCGCGGCGACCGGGGCGACGACGGCGGTCGCAGTGCCGCCGGCGAGCATGGTGAGCGCGACCAGCACAAGCTCGCGCATGGCGGCCTCAGAGCTTGATGAAGGGCTGGATCAGGCGGCCGAAGAAGCCGGTGAGCCGCATCCCGCCCTCCAGCGCGGCGAGGCAGATGCACTCGCCCTCGGGATCGACGATCGGCTGGTGCTCGATCTCGTGGCCCATCTCGCTCAGGTCGCCGGGCAGATAGCGCCCGTAGCCGTCGGAGAACGAGCCGACCAGCACCTGCGTGAACTCGGTGCCGACATGGCCGTGCTCGGGCAGCTTGCGGCCAGGCCCGACGCGCAGCAGCGTCAGCCGGGCTTCCGGGTCCTCCGGCAGCCGGACGGCGCTGGCGCGCACGCCGATGCCGATCCAGCGCCACGGCCCGAACTCGCAATCGGCGAGCGGCGCGGGAATGGGGATGCCGCCCGGCAGCAGCGACGGCGCGCGGCCGGACGAGGAACGCGCGGCCGCCGGCTTGCGGGGAGCCGCCCTCCCCGCCTCTTCCGCCTCGATGATGCCGAGCGCGGCGGCGAAGGCGTCCGGCGCCATCGGCACCGGTTCCATCTGCTCCAGCACTGCGCCGCCCACGGCCTCGAACTGGGCGAGGCGGGCGCTGCAGGCCGGGCAGCCCGCCAGATGCACCGCCACCACGCGCGCCGGGCCGGCGTCGAGGTCGCCGGCGGCGTAGCGCATCAGGGTTTCGTCCGTTGCGTGATGATGGATCGTCATGATTGGGCTTCCAGCAGCGCACGCAGCCGCCCGAGGGCGAGACGCACGCGCGACTTGACCGTGCCGAGCGGCAGGCCCAGCTCGCGGGCGATTTCCGAATGGGCCTTGTCGCCGAAGAAGGCGAGCCGCACCACGAGCGCCTGCTCGTCGGAGAGCGCCTTCAGCGCCGCCCGCACGCTGGCCTCGCGCTCGGCGGCAAGCAGCAGCGTCTCGCCGGAAGGCGCCGGCTCGTCTTCCACCGGCACCTCGCCCTCGGCGGAACTCGCCACGCGGGCGCGCCGCAGATGGTCGATCCGCTGGTTGCGGGCGATGGTGAAAATCCAGGTCGACGCGCCCGCCCGCGCCGGATCGAAATAGGACGCCTTGCGCCAGACATTGAGCATCGCTTCCTGCGCGACCTCCTGCGCGGTGTTGGCGGGCAGGCCCGATCGGCGCAGGAAGGCGTTCACGCGCGGGGCGAAATAGCTGTACAGCCGCGCATAGGCCTGGCGGTCGCGATCCTGCGCGACCTTGCGGATCAGCCCGGCGAGTTCGTCGCCGTCCGGCACCGCCTCGTCCTCCATGAGATGCGTCACGACCGTCCCCCGGCGCGCCGGCGGGGCGCCGGTAGGCATGGCGGATCGGGCATGGTCGAGCAGGGCATTCATGACCTCTTCTACGCACGGCCCGCGCGGCCGGATCATTCACCGCCGGTCGATCCGACGGGTGATCCGGCGCCGGGGACGCTGCGTACAGACTAGACAAGCTCGCCCGATCGCTCCACCGGCCAGGAAACCGCGCGCCATGAACATTCGTCAGGACTTCGCGCCCGGCACGTCGCGCCGCATCGCCGTGGTCGGGGCCGGCATCTCCGGCCTCTCGGCGGCGTGGCTTCTCTCGCGCCGCCACGAGGTCACGCTGTTCGAGGCCGAGCACCGGCTCGGCGGGCACTCCAACACGGTGGAGGCGCACGGCACCCCGGTCGACACCGGCTTCATCGTCTACAACGAGGCGACCTATCCCAATCTCACCGCGCTGTTCGCCCATCTCGGCGTCGCGACGCGGGCGAGCGACATGTCGTTCGCCGTGTCGCTGGACGGGGGGCGGCTGGAATATTCCGGCTCGGGCCTGCGCGGCCTGTTCGCGCAGCCGCGCAACCTCGCCTCGCCCCGCTTCGCCTCGATGCTGAAGGACCTGCTGCGCTTCTACCGGCAGGCCCCGCGCGACCTGCCCGCGCTCGGGCTGGCCAGCCTCGACGACTATCTCGACGCCAACGGCTACGGCCGCGCGTTCCGGGACGACCATCTCTACCCGATGGCGGCGGCGATCTGGTCGACGCCGGCGGCCGATGTGGGCCGCTATCCGGCGGCGGCCTTCGTGCGCTTCTGCGACAATCACGGCCTTCTGCAGCTCACCGGCCGCCCGGCCTGGCGCACCGTTACCGGCGGCAGCCGCAACTATGTCGCGCGGCTGCGCGACGACTATCGCGGCACGGTCGCCGCCGGTCACGCGGTCACGTGGATCCGGCGGCTCGCGGGCGGCGTCTTCCTGCGCACGCGGGACGGCACCGAGCACGCGTTCGACCACGTGGTGATCGCCGCCCATGCCGACCAGGCGCTGGCGATGCTGGAGGCGCCGACGGCGGCCGAGCGCGAGCTGCTCGGTGCTTTTCGCTACAGCCGCAACGAGGCGGTGCTGCATTCCGACGCCCGGCTCATGCCGCGCCGGCGCGCAGCGTGGTCGGCGTGGAACTACCTCGCCGACCGGCGCGGCGCGGCGGAACCCGGTGAGACCGTCTCCGGCGGCGGGAAGCTCTGCGTCACCTACTGGATGAACCGGCTCCAGCACCTGCCGCAGGAGCGTCCGCTCTTCGTCACCCTCAACCCGGTCGCGCCGCCGGCCGAGCAGGCCGTCGCCTACCGCACCACCTATCGGCACCCCATGTTCGACGCGCGGGCGATGGCCGCGCAGGCGCGCCTGTGGTCGCTCCAGGGCGAGGGCGGGGTCTGGTACTGCGGCGCCTATTTCGGTGCCGGGTTCCACGAGGACGGGCTGCAGGCCGGGCTCGCCGTCGCCGAGGCGCTGGGCGGCGTGCGCCGGCCGTGGACGGTGGCGGAGGAATCCGGGCGCATCACGCTGCCCGGGATCCCGGCACTGTCGCCGATGCGGGAGTTCGCCTGATGAGCGCGCGGCACTCCGCCCTCTGGCACTCCGCCCTCTATGTCGGCTCGGTGATGCATGTGCGGGTGCGGCCGAAGCGTCACCGGCTGGCCTACCGCCTGTTCTCGCTGCTGCTCGACCTCGACGAGCTCGGCGCGCTCGACCGCGAGCTGCGCCTGTTCTCGCTCAACCGCTTCAACGTCTTCAGCCTCTTCGAGCGCGATTATGGGAACGGCGACGGCCGCTCGCTCAAGGCCCATGTCGAGCGCCTGCTCGGCGAGGCCGGGCTGGAGGCGGATGGCGGACCGGTGCGGCTGCTCACCATGCCGCGCCTGTTCGGCTACGCCTTCAATCCGCTGAGCGTCTATTTCTGCCACCGTCGCGACGGCTCGCTGCTGGCGCTGCTCTACGAGGTGAACAACACGTTCGGCCAGCGCCACGCCTATCTGATCCCGGTCGCCCGGGGAGAAGAGGCGCCGCTGCGCCAGAAGGCGGAGAAGCGCTTCTACGTCTCGCCCTTCATGGACATGGACCTCTCCTATGCCTTCCGCGTCGACCCGCCGGGCGAGGCGCTGCGCATCGCCATCCTCGCCAGCGACGCGCAGGGGCCGGTGCTGAGCGCGGTCCACACCGCCCGCCGCCGCCCGCTGGATGATGCCGGGCTCGCCCGCGTGCTGCTCGGCCAGCCGCTGCTGACGCTGAAAGTGATCGCCGGCATTCACTGGGAGGCGCTGCGGATCTGGCTGAAAGGCATCCGGCTGCGCCCGCGCCCGCCGGCGCCCGAGCACCCCGTCACCGTTTCGCCCACGCACCGTTCCTGAGGACAGATGCCGATGCGCATGGACGCCAATCGCGCCACCCAATTTGCCCGCCATCGCGAAGCGCCGGCCGCCCCGCCGCTGCGCCTGCGCGAGGCCGTGCTGGCGCGCGTGCTGGGGCACCTCGCCATGGGCGCGCTCACCGTGGTGACGCCGGACGGGCGCAGCCTGTGCGGACAGGGACGCCGTCCGGGGCCGGAGGCGACGCTGGTGCTGCACCGCTGGCGCGCGCTTCGCCGGCTGATCGTCGGCGGCGACGTCGCCTTCGCCGAAGCGTATGTCGCCGGCGACTGGTCGAGCCCGGACCTGCCGACCTTCATCGAGCTCGCGGCGCACAACCTTCCCGCGATCGCCGACCGCATCGCCGCCCTGCCGCCGATAAGGCTGTGGAACCGGCTGCGCCACCTGTTCCGGCGCAATTCGAGGGCCGGCAGCCGGCGCAACATCGCCTTCCACTACGATCTCGGCAACGATTTCTACCGGCTCTGGCTCGACGCCGGCATGAGCTACTCCTCGGCCATCGCCATCGCCCCGGGCCAGAGCCTGGAGGCGGCGCAGCTAGCGCGGCTGGAGCGCATCGTCGCGATGCTGGACGTCGCGCCCGGCCAGCGCGTGCTGGAGATCGGCTGCGGCTGGGGCACGCTCGCCGCCACGCTGGCGGGGCGCGGGGTCGACGTCACCGGCATCACCCTCTCGCGCGCCCAACTCGCCCATGCGAACGCGCTCGTCGCCGCCGATCCGCATCTCGCGGCCCATGCCCAGTTCCGCCTGCAGGACTATCGCGAGGTGACCGGGCGCTACGACCGCATCGTCTCGATCGAGATGCTGGAAGCGGTGGGCGAAGCCTACTGGCCGGTCTATTTCGCCAAGCTGCGCGAGTGCCTCGCAAGCGGCGGGACGGCGGTGCTGCAGGTAATCACCATCGACGAATCCCGGTTCGAGGGCTACCGGCGCAACACCGACTTCATCCAGCGCCACATCTTCCCGGGCGGGATGCTGCCGACCAAGGCCCACATCGCCCGCCATGCCGCGGCGGCGGGGCTGGAGCTGATCGAGACGCAGTTCTTCGGGTCCGGCTATGCGCAGACGCTGGAGCAGTGGCGCACCCGCTACGTCGCCGCGCGGGCGCAGATCGACGAGCTCGGCTTCGATCCCGAGTTCCACCGCCTGTGGGACTACTACCTCGGCTATTGCGAGGGGGGCTTCCGCGCCGGCGCCATCGATGTCGGGCTCTACCGGCTGAAGGGCTAGGCCCTCACTCGACCCGCGACCAGGAGACCGACCGGCAGATCAGGCCGCCGAGAATGCAGCCGCGGGTCTCGAGCTGGTCCTTGCCGACCGTCATCCGCATCGAATAGGTCAGGTCGCGCTGGGGGTCGTAGGCCGTGCCCGTCAGCGTGTCGGCGTCCTGCGGCTGGAGGGCGAGCACCAGCCGGTCGCCCACGGCTTCCCCGCCGGACGTGTCGCCGATCCACAGATTGACCGCGCAGATCTTGTCGTCGCACGGGGCGATGCGCACCCGCGCATTGCCGTCGCCACGGTTCCACACGCCGAAGGGATCGGGCGAGCCCGCGCGGGCCGGGGCCGGGACGAGGGTGGTGGCGAGGGCTGGGGCGAGGGCAAGCGCCAGGACAGGCGCGAGGCGGCGATGCATGACGATCCTCCCGACGGGACGCTAGGGGCTGTACCCTCTACGCATCGCGGGATCGGTCGGATCGCTTCGCCGTTCCGGCGAATGGCCAGCCGGCACAGCATTCGTGGGCGGCGGAAGCGGGAGACGCGGCGTGCGCGCCTAGGGACGGCGGCGGCGGACGGGCCGGAAGCGGGCGGCCCGCCGCCGCCGTCTGATGTGTGGCCAAGCGTGCGGCCAAATGTGCGGCTAGGCCGCCTGGCTGATCCCGAGCTCGATGTTGCCGCGCACCTCGACCTCGATCTCGAGCACCGACATCGGCGTGCCGCGCTCGAGCCGCACCTTCACATTGTCCCGCTCGCAGGGCACGTGCTTGGCGACCACGGCGAGGATGTCCTCGCGAAGGCTCGACAGCAGGTCGTTGCCGCCGAGCACCTGGCGCTCATGCGAGAGCAGGATCTGCAGCCGCTCACGCGCCTGGGGCGCGCTGGTGTTTGAAAACAGGCGCTTCCACAACGTCATGCCGCCCTCCGCAGGAACTTGCCGAACAGCCCGAGGCGCTGCTTCGGCGCCTCCATGGCGATCTCCTCGCCTTTGAGGCGCAGCGCCGCGTCGTGATAGGCCCGCGCCGGCGCGCTGTTCGGCTCGTGGATGGAAACCGGAACGCCCATGTTGGAGGCCTTGAGCACGTCCGAGCTCTCCGGCACGATGCCGAGCAGCGGCAGGGAGAGAATCTCCAGCACGTCCTCGGTCTTCAGCATGTCGCCGCGCGCCGCGCGGACGGCATCGTAGCGTGTCAGCAGCAGGCGCTTGTCGACGGTCTCGCCGCGCTCGGCCTTGAGCGTCTTCGCGTCGAGGATGCCAACGATGCGGTCGCTGTCGCGGACCGACGAGACTTCCGGGTTGGTGACGACGATGGCAATGTCGGCATGGCGCATGGCGAGCGTCGCCCCGCGCTCGATCCCGGCCGGGCTGTCGCAGACCACCCAGTCGAAATGGCGGGAGAGATCGCCGATCACCTTGTCGACGCCCTCCTCGGTCAGGGCGTCCTTGTCGCGGGTCTGCGAGGCCGGCAGCAGGAACAGCGAGTCCAGCCGCTTGTCCTTGATCAGCGCCTGCGGCAGCCGGGCGTCGCCCTGGATGACGTTCACGAAGTCATAGACCACGCGCCGCTCCGCCCCCATGATCAGGTCGAGGTTGCGCAGACCGACGTCGAAGTCGACGACGACCACTTTGTCGCCGGTCCGGGCCAGTGCGGCACCGATGGCGGCCGTCGTCGTGGTCTTGCCGACGCCGCCCTTTCCCGACGTGACTGTGATGATCTTAGCCATGCCTCGCTTCGCTCCTAAAGTGCGGCCATCCGCAATGTGTCGTCGGCAGTCCATACCCGCACGGCCTTCCCCCTGAAGGCGTCGTCGATGTCTTCCGCCGTCCGGTAGATGCCGTCGACGGCGAGCAATTCGGCTTCCAGCCGGGTGCAGAAGATCTGGGACTCGGCGCCGAAGGTCGCGCCCGCGATCGCCCGGCCGGCGAGGGTCCCGTAAACGTGGATCGATCCGCCGGCGATGATCTCGGCGCCCGCGCCGACCGAGCCGATGATGGTGACATCGCCCTCGAGGCACATGAGCGACTGGCCGGAGCGGATGCGCCGCTCGACCAGCATGTTGACCGGGGTCGCCGGCTTGCGCGGCTCGGCCGGGGCCGGCGTCGCGACCTCGGCGGCCGCCGCGGCCTCGGCGACGGGAATGGAGGAATCGCGCCCGCCGCGCAGCACCGGCGGCATCGAGGCGTCGACCAGGCTGGGGCGCACGCCCTCGAGGCCGGTCAGGCGGACGCCGCGGGCGGCGAGCTCGCCGATCCAGCGCTCCACATCCGCCTTGCTCTGCGCGGTGTCGGCGAAATCGAGGACCACGGTGCGGCCGGTGAAGAAGCCGGGCGAGCGCTGCACCCAGACGTCGAAATCGGCCAGCCAGGGCTGAAGCGGGGTGTCGGCCACCAGCGTCAGCGCCATGAAGGAGCGCCCACGGAAGCGGATCGACGGTCCGGTCTGGCTCACTGCGTTCACGGCTCGAATCTCCCCCCTCTTGGAGGGATAGATTCGGTTAATCTTGGTTAACGTCCGGTTAATCGGCCGGCGGTAAAGTATTGCTGCAAAGAGGTGTCCGGCTCCCTCCGGCAGGGTCGGCGGGCGCCGCTAGGCGCCGCCCGGCAGGCCCGACGCCTCGGCGAAATGGCGCCGGATCAGCGACTGGAAACCGGTCGCGGCGGAGGACATCGGCCGCCCCCGCAGGCGCATGATCGCCAGCGTGCCGCCGAACACGGCCGGGTCCACCGGCCGCGTCTCCAGCCGGTCGTCCTCGGGCAGCGAGGTGCTCGACAGGATGGTGACGCCGACGCCTGCGCGCACGAACTGGGACACCGCGCTGTAGGTGTTGACGGTGATGGTGTAGTTCAGCCGGAACCCCGCGCTCGCCGCCGCGCCGTCGAAGATGCGCCGCAGGTTCGAGGAGGGCGGCATCGACACCAGCGGCTCATCCTTCAGGTCCTGCAGGCTCACCCGCTCATAGCGCGAGAAGCGGTGGCCCCTGGCGAACACCACGTGGTAGTGGTGCTGGCACAGCTTGTCGACGAACAGGTCCTCATAGGGCTCGCTCAGCGTGCCGATGCCGAAGTCGACCTGCCCCGAGCGGATCATCCCCATCGTGTTGCTCTGGATGCCCTCGAAGATCTGGATGATGACGTTCGGGTTCGCGCGCTTGTACTCGATCACCATGTTGGAGAGCATGTTGGTGGCGAACGACATCGGGCACGAGATCGCCAGATGACCGCGCGTCTGGTCGCGCAGCTCGCGTATCGCCTCCGAGCCGAGCTCGAGATCGTGCAGGATCCGCTCCGCCAGCGGCACGAACTCGGCGCCGGCCGTCGTCAGCGCGACATGGCGCGTGGTGCGGTCGAACAGCGCGATGCCGAGCTCCTCCTCCGCCGAGCGGATCATGCGCGACAGGCCCGGCTGCGAGAGCTGCAGCTCCGAGGCGGCGGCGATGAAGCTCGAATACTTCGCCACCGCCGTGATCGCCTTGAGCTGGCGGATGGACAGGTCCGGGATGTCTGACATGGCGGCGGTCCGTCGGAGCGGGAGCGGCGAGATCCGAGAGATATATGCGAAAATCGCATCAGTAAACGGTATCAGAAATTATTTGATATGAAGAACACCGCCACCTAGCATCCCTGGAACGGTTCCGGGGATGCGGGTGGAGGGACGATGAAAGCGGCGCAGGATATTGGCGGACGGTTCGACGCGGTCCTCTCCGCCCTGCTCGACGGCACCGCCGGCAGCCGCACCACGTTGCGGATCGACCTGCCCGAGTTCGGCTTCCACGTGAACGACGTCGCCGGCGAGGCGCGGCGGCCGGAGGAGAAGTCGCTGCGCGGCGAGACCGGCATCGACCAGCGCGCCGTCGAGACCGTGAAGTGGCTCGACCGCGAGCGCCGCCCGCTGATCCAGGGCGACCTGTCCAATACCGACGTGCCCGCCCCGCAGGCGCTGATCGAGATCTACGGCGCGCGCGCCCAGATGCTGGCGCCGATCATCGTCAAGGACGCGCTGCAGGGCTGGATCTCGGTCCATTACAGCAAGGGCGCGCGCGACTGGAGCGCCGCCGACACCGCCGCCCTCGACGAGGCGGTGAAGAGCGTGCAGGCGATCATCGCCCCCTACGCCGGCCGCCTCTGAGAGCGGCGCCGGCCCGGCGGGACGCCGCCGGCAAACACGGATCTTGCCGTCGGGCGGCATGCCCCGACGGCCGCGAGACTGATTGCCCGCTGTCAGGCGTCGAAGAAGCGCCGGCTCGGGCAAGGACAAGGCCGAACAAACAATCCAGAGGACGAAACTATGCGGAAGATGATCTGCGCGCTCGGCGCGTCCCTATGCCTGTTCGCCGCGCCCGTGCACGCTGCCGACTACCCGACCCAGCCGATCAAGCTGGTGGTTCCCTTCGCCCCCGGCGGCAGCGTCGACACGGTGTCGCGCATCGTCGGCCAGGAGCTCACCAAGGAGCTCGGCCAGTCGATCGTGGTCGAGAACCGCGCCGGCGCCGGCGGCAATATCGGCTTCGAGGCGGTCGCCGCGGCGGCACCCGACGGCTACACCCTGCTCATGGCCTCCTCGCCGCTGGCGGTGAATGTCAGCCTCTACAAGAAGCTCGGCTACGACCCCGTGAAGAGCTTCGCGCCGATCTCGCTGGTCGCGCTGCAGCCGAACGTGCTGGTGGTCAATCCCGAGCTGCCGGTGAAGAGCGTCGCCGAGCTGATCGCCTACGCCAAGGCCAATCCCGGCAAGCTGAACTTCGGCTCCTCGGGCCTCGGCGCCTCCCAGCATCTCGCCGGCGAGCTGTTCAAGCGCCGCACCGGCGTCGACATGGTGCACGTCGCCTATCGCGGCGGCGGCCCGGCCATGACGGACCTGGTGGCCGGCCGCATCCAGCTGATGTTCGAGACCATCCCGAGCGCGATGCCCTACATCAGCTCCGGCCAGCTCCGCCCGCTCGCTGTGACGGTCGACAAGCGCTCGGCCCAGCTCCCGGACGTGCCGACCATGGCCGAGGCCGGCGTCACCGACTTCGTCGCCCGCGGCTGGCTCGGCATGGCGGCGCCCGCCGGCACCCCGCAGCCGATCATCGACAAGCTCAACGCCGCCGTGGTCAAGGCGCTGGCCGAGCCGGCGGTGGCGAAGCGCCTGACCGAGCTCGGCCTCGTCGTGCAGGGCACCAGCCCGGCCGAGTTCGCGAGCTTCCTCGATTCGGAGATCGCGAGCTTCCACACCCTGATCACCGAAGCGCACATCACGCTAAACTGACGGTCGAGTGACGCGCAGCGGCCGGCTGCGGCCGGTCGCTCGCCCCCCGTGCCACAGAGAGTCAGCAGCATGAAGACGTATCGCATCGCCACCATTCCGGGCGACGGAATCGGCCACGAGGTCATGCCCGAGGGCATGCGCGTGCTGGAGGCCGCCGCCCGGCGCTTCGGCTTCACCCTCACCTGGGACGAACGCGACTGGTCGTGCGAGCGCTTCCACCGCACCGGGCAGATGATGCCCGAGAACGGCCTCGATGAGATCGCCGGCCACGACGCCATCTATCTCGGCGCCGTGGGCTATCCCGGCGTGCCGGACCACGTCTCGCTCTGGGGCCTGCTGATCCCGATCCGCCGCAATTTCGACCAGTACGCCAATGTCCGCCCGGTGCGCCTGATGCCCGGCGTGCGCTCCCCGCTCGCCGACCGCAAGCCGGGCGACATCGACATGCTGATCGTGCGCGAGAACACGGAGGGCGAATATTCCGCCGTGGGCGGGCGCGAGAATGTCGGCACGCCGGAGGAACGCGCGGTCCAGCAGAGCATCTTCACCCGCAAGGGCGTCGACCGCGTCCTCAGATACGCCTTCGAGGCCGCCGGCAAGCGGCGCTCCAGCGTCACTTCCGCCACCAAGTCCAACGGCATCGCGATCACCATGCCCTATTGGGACGAGCGGTTCGCGGAGATGGCGGCGCAGTATCCCGGCATCACCACGGCGCAGTTCCACATCGATATCCTGGCCGCGCATTTCGTGCGCAACCCGCAATGGTTCGACGTCGTCGTCGCCTCGAACCTGTTCGGCGACATCCTGTCCGATCTCGGCCCGGCCTGCACCGGCACCATCGCCATCGCGCCCTCGGCCAACATCAATCCGGAGCGGCTGCATCCCTCCATGTTCGAGCCAGTGCACGGCTCCGCGCCGGACATCTTCGGGCGCAACATCGCCAACCCGATCGGCCAGATCTGGTCCGGGGCGATGATGCTCGAGCATCTGGGCGAGCCCGACGCCGCCGCCGCCATCGTCGCCGCCATCGAGGCCGTGCTCGCCGAGGGTCCGCGAACGCCGGACCTTCACGGCAGCGCCTCGACGCAGGAGGTCGGAGCCGCGATCGCCGCGGCCCTGTGACGCCCGGCCGGGGCGCCGCCAGGTCCGGCCGGCGCCCCGATCGGCAGAGTGACAGGCGGGAATGCCTTCGATTAATGCGAAAAATGTATGAAAATATCGATAGTTGAACAATTCAGCATGAAGCTTCGCATCCCGCGCCGGATCCGCGGCGCCGCCGGCCGAGCCGCGCCGGGCGGCCCCGTCCGCCGCGCGGGCCGTGCCCGACCTGCCCAGTGAAATGGAGTGTCCATCGTGCCCCCTTCGGTAAATCTCGACCCGTCCACGGCATCGGCCCGGGAGGTCTCCTCATGGGCGTGATGGGACACGACCTGCTCGGGCAGGCCCTCAAGCAGCAGGGCGTCGACACCTTCTTCTTCATCATGGGCGCGCCGATGTCGTCCGGCGAGAAGGCGGCGATCAATCTCGGCATTCGCGGCATCGACGTGCGCCACGAGCAGGCGGCGGCGATGATGGCCCATGCCTATGCCCGCGTCGCCAACCGCCCCGGCGTGTGCATGGCCTGCTCCGGGCCCGGCACGCTCAATTTCGGCACCGGCCTCGCCACCGCGCTGGTCGACGGCGTGCCGGTGGTGGCCCTCGGCGGCTCGAGCCCGATCGGCGAATATGGCCGCGGCGCGTTCCAGGAGTTCGACCAGCTCGCCGCCATGCGCCCGCTGGTGAAATGGGCCGACCGGGTCTACGAGGCGCACCGCATCCCCGAGATCGTGAACCTCGCCTTCCGCCAGGCGCTGAGCGGCAAGCCCGGCCCGGTCTATCTCGATTTCCCGAGCGACATCCTCTACGCCGAGGTCGACGAGGCGAAGGTGGTGTGGCCGAAGATCCCGCCCGACGGCCATCGCAGCCGCCCGGCCGGCGATCCGGCGCTGGTGGCACAGGCGCTCGACCTTCTCGCCGGGGCGCAGCGCCCGGTCGTCATCTCCGGCAGCGGCGTGCTCTGGTCGGACGCGTCGGAGAGGCTCGCCGAATGGGTGGCCCATACCGGCATGCCGCTCTACACCACCCCGCAGGGGCGCGGCGTGGTGCCGGAGGATCACCCCGGCCTGTTCCCCAATGCCCGCTCGACCGCGCTGCGCGAGGCCGACGTGGTGCTGGTGGTCGGCACGCGGCTGAACTACGTGTTCGGCCAGGGCCAGGCGCCGCGCTTCGCCCGCAGCGCCAAGCTGATCCGCATCGACATCGATCCCGGCGAGATCGCCTCCACCCCGCAGGTGGAGCTCGGCATCGTCGGCGATGCGCACACCGTGCTCGGCCAGCTCATCGACGGCGCCGGCGAGCGGGTCGCCGCCGCGCGCTACGGCGCCTGGATCGGACGCCTGTCCGCCGTCGAGGAGGAGAAGGCCGCGAAGTTCGAGACCCAGCTCGCGACCGACCAAGTGCCGATCCACCCGCTGCGCCTGTGCAAGGAGATCCGCGACTTCCTGCCCCGCGACGCCATCCTCGCCGTGGACGGCCAGGAGATCCTCAATTACGGCCGCCAGTCGATCCCGACCTATGTCGCCCGCCACCGCCTCAATTCGGGGACCTTCGGCACCATGGGCGTCGGCCTGCCCTTCGGCCTCGGCGCCAAGGCGGCCAAGCCGGACGCGCCGGTGCTGGTGCTGCACGGCGACGGCTCGTTCGGCATGAACGGCATGGAGCTCGACACCGCGGTGCGCCACAAGCTGCCGGTGATCGTGGTCATCAGCCTCAATGGCGGCTGGACCGCCGACCCCGAGCGCATCAAGCCCGGCCGCGACCTCGGCTACACCCGCTTCCACGACTTCGCCAAGGCGCTCGACTGCGTCGGTGAATATGTCGAGCGCCCCGAGGACATCCGCCCGGCGCTGGAGCGCGCCGCCGCCGCCGTCGCGCAGGGGCGCACCGCCCTCGTCAACGTCGTCACCGACCACGACGCCCGCGCCCAGACGGTGCGTTTCACGAGGACGATGACATGAGCACGGCGCTCGCGAAGGCCCCCTCGATCGTTACCCAAGCCGGAGCCGACATGCCCGCCGCCCTCGACTTCCTCAAGCCGCGCTCGGTCGCCATCATCGGCGCCTCGCGCGATCCCTCCAAGCGCGGCAACCGGGCGATCCAGACCCTGCTCGACTGCGGCTATGCCGGCACCATCCTGCCGATCAATCCGAAGGAGACCGAGATCCTCGGCCTCCCCTGCTACCCCGACCTTGCCTCCGCGCCGGGGGAGATCGACCTCGCCATGGTGTGCACGCCCGCGCGCGTCGCCCCCGAGGTGATCGCCCTGTGCGGCGAGCGCGACGTGCACGGCGCGCTGGTGCTCGCAGGCGGCTTCAGCGAGGCGGGTCCGGCCGGTGCCGAGCTCGAGGCCCGCACGCTCGCCGCCGCCCGCAAGGGCAATGTCCGGCTGATCGGGCCCAACACCAACGGCATGTTCGACGGCCATACCGGCCTCAACCTGACCGGCTGGCCCAGCGTCTACGCCGGCGGGCTCGGCGTGCTGTCGCAGTCGGGCAATGTCGCGCTGTCGCTGCTCGCCCAGAGCCACCAGAACGGCCATGCCGGCTTCAGCACCTTCGTCGGCGTCGGCAATGAGGGTGACATCCGGTTCCACGAATATCTGCGCTTCTTCGGCGACGACCCCAACACCAAGGCGGTCATCGTCTATGCCGAGGGCTTCAAGGACGGGCGCGCCTTCCTCGAGGCGGCGCGCGAGGTCGCCCGCCGCAAGCCGGTCGTCCTCTACAAGGCGGGGCGCACCGACCAGGGCGAGGGTGCGGCACGCTCGCATTCGGGCTCGCTCGCCGGCAACTATGTCGCCGCCAGCGCCGCGCTGCGGCAGGCCGGCGTGATCCAGGTCGAGCGCTCCGACGAGATGTTCGTCGTCGCCGACCTCGTCTCGCGCACCGGCGGGCGCCCGACCCGAGGCGTCGCCGTACTGTCGGAAGGCGGCGGCCCGATCTCGCAGGCGGCCGACGCGCTGGCCGAGCGCGGCCTCGACCTGCCGCCGCTGGCGGAAGCGACGGTGGCGGCGCTGCAGACGATCACGCCCAACGCCTCTCAGCTCTCCAACCCGATCGACGCCGGCGGCGGCACCGATCCCCATCCGCGCTACATGCCCGCCTGCGCCCGAGAGATCCTCGCCGACCTAGCCGTCGATGCGTTGCTTATCGTCGGCTATTTCGGCGGCTACCAGGTGCGCTACGGCGCCTCGCTGCGCGAGATCGAGAACGAGGCGGCCCACCAGCTCGTCGCGCTCGCCCGGGAGCACGGCAAGCCGGTCGTGGTGCAGTGCCACTATGCCGAGTTCCCGACCGAGGCGATCGCGATCCTGCGCGAAGGGGGCATCGTCGTCGTCCGCTCGATCGAGATCGCCGCCGCCGCCCTCGCCGCCGCGCAGCGCTTCCACGAGGTCTCGACGGCGCCGATGGACGAGGCGAGCGCGCCCACGCCGGCGAGCGCAGAGGCGGCGCAGCTTGCCGCCGCCGCCCGCACCGAGGGCCGCAGCGCGCTGCTGGAGCCGGAGGCGATGCAGGCCCTCGCCGGCGCCGGCGTCGCCATCCCGCCCTTCGCGCTGCTGCGCGCGCCCGCGGACGCCGCGCGCCTGCCGGCTGAGCTCCTCGCCGGTCCGGTCGCGCTCAAGATCGTCTCGCGCGACATCCTGCACAAATCCGACGTCGGCGGCGTGCGGCTCGGCATTTCCGGCGCAGCTGCGATCGAGGCCGAGAGCGCCGCGCTGCTCGCCCATATCGGCGCCACCTGCCCCGGTGCCGACATCGCCGGCGTGCTCGTCACCCCGATGGCGGGCAAGGGGGTCGAGGTGGTGATCGGCGTGACCGAGGATCCCCAGTTCGGCCGCCTGCTGATGTTCGGCCTCGGCGGCGTGTTCGTCGAGATCATGAAGGACGTGGTGTTCCGCACCCTTCCCGTCAGCCGTTCCGACGCCCGCGAGATGCTGGACCAGATCCGCGGCCGGGCGCTGCTCGAGGGTGCGCGCGGCATGGCGCCGGTCGACCGGGAGGGACTGGTCGAACTCTTGCTTGAGGTGTCGGCACTGGCGATGTCCGCGCCGGACTTCGTCGAGATCGATCTCAACCCGGTCATCGTCAATGCCGAGGGCTGCGCCGTCGTCGACGCGCGCATCCTGCTCGCGGGGGACGCGGGCTAGCGAGGAAGCTTTTCGACAACCGGACCGCCCCGCACAAAGCATCCGTCAGCGATGCGCGGACCCGGCGGACAGCACCGAGAACCAGAGGTGGACGAATGTTGCAACGCGCTTTCAGAAGGCAGGATACCTGGGCCGGGCTGATGTTCCTCGGCGTCGGCATCGCCGCCCTGTGGATCGGGCGGGACTATCCGACCGGCACCGCCACGTCGATGGGCCCGGGATTCTTCCCGGACCTGCTGAGCTTCCTGCTGTGCGGCATCGGCGCGCTGGTCACCCTGCGCGGGCTGATCGCCGACGGCGAGAAGATCACCGGCACCGCGCTGCGCCCGTTCCTCGTGCTCGTCGCCGTCGCCCTGTTCGCGCTCGCGGTGACGAGCGGCGGGCTGGTGCCCGCCATCGTCGTCCTCACGGTCGTGGGCGCCTGCGCCGGCCACGAGTTCCGCCTGCACGAGGTCGCCGCCCTCACCCTCGCCCTGGCGGTGTTCTCGGTCGCCGTCTTCGACTGGGCGCTCGGCATGCACCTGCCGCTCTGGCCGGCGTGGTGACGTGATGGACGCGCTCTCCCACCTCGTTCTCGGCATGACCGTCGCGCTCACGCCGATGAACATCGCCTACTGCTTCGTCGGCTGCCTGCTCGGCACGCTGATCGGCGTGCTGCCCGGCCTCGGCCCGGTGCCAACCATCGCGATGCTGCTGCCGCTGACCTTCAACCTGCCGCCGGAAACCTCGCTCATCATGCTGGCGGGCATCTATTACGGCGCCCAGTATGGCGGCTCGGTCTCGGCCATCCTGGTCAACCTTCCCGGCGAATCCACCTCGGTCGTCACCTGCATCGACGGCTACCAGATGGCGCGACAGGGACGGGCCGGGCCGGCTCTCGGCATCTCCGCCATCGGCTCTTTCTTCGCCGGCTGCGTGGCGGCTCTGGTCATGTTCCTGTTCGCCCCGCTGCTGTCGAAGGTGGCGCTCAGCGTCGGACCGACCGACTATTTCTCGATGATGGTGCTCGGCCTCATCAGCGCCGTGGTGCTCGCCAGCGGCTCGCTGCTGAAGGCGGTCGGCATGGTCATCCTCGGCGTGCTGCTGGGCACGGTCGGCACCGACCTCAACACCGGCATGCGCCGCTTCACCTTCGACATCCTGTCGCTGTCCGACGGCATCGACTTCGTCATCATCGCGGTCGGCCTGTTCGCCTTCGCCGAGATCCTCGCCAACCTCGCCCAGGGCGAGAAGCGCGAGGTGTTCACCTCCCGCCTCGGCCGGGTGCTGCCGAGCCGGGACGACATCCGCCAGGCGGCGGGGGCGATCGTGCGCGGCACCTTCCTCGGCTCGCTGCTCGGCGTGCTGCCGGGCGGCGGCGCGCTGCTCGCCTCCTTCGCCTCCTACACGGTGGAGAAGAAGATCGCCCGCGACCCGAGCCGCTTCGGGCGCGGCGCCATCGAGGGCGTGGCGGCGCCGGAATCGGCCAACAATGCCGGCGCGCAGACCTCCATGGTGCCGCTGCTGACCCTCGGCATCCCGCCCAACGCGGTGATGGCGCTGATGCTCGGCGCGCTGACCATCCAGGGCATCACCCCGGGCCCGCAGGTGATGAACTCCGATCCGCGCCTGTTCTGGGGGCTGATCGCCAGCCTGTGGATCGGCAACATCATCCTCGTCATCCTCAACCTGCCGCTGATCGGCATCTGGATCCGGCTGCTGCGCGTGCCCTACCGCATGCTGTTCCCCGCCATCCTGCTGTTCTGCTGCATCGGCGTGTACAGCATCAACCACGAGCCCAACGACCTCCTGTTCGCGGCGGTGTTCGGGGCGGTGGGCTACGGCTTCGCCAAGGTCGGCTGCGAGCCGGCGCCGCTGCTGCTCGGCTTCATCCTCGGCCCGCTGATGGAGGAGAACCTGCGGCGCGCGCTCCTGCTGTCGCGCGGCGACGCCGCGATTTTCATCACCGAGCCGCTGAGCGCAGCACTGCTGGCGGCGGCGCTGATCCTGCTGGTGGTGGTGGCGGCGCCCTCGGTACGGCGCCGGCGCGAGGCTGCGTTCCAGGAATAGGACGGGAAGGACGGGCGCCGCGAGGCGTCCGCCGTTCCGGCCTCGGGGTCCATGCGCGGCGCGGCCGCGACGTCGACGGGAGTGCCTTCGACATGGCGAAAGTCGTGGTCCTGAGCACGGGAGGCACCATTGCCTCCCGCCTCGACCCGGAGCATGGCGACATCCGTGCGGTGGTCGGCGGCGCCGAGCTCGTCGCCGATCTCCGCGGCCTGCCGGACGGGCTCGATATCGAGGTGGTCCAGCTCTTCAACCTCGGCAGCTATGCGCTCGGGCTCGACGACGCTTTCCGCCTCGCCCGGGCGGCGGACGAGGCGCTGCGCGCGCCGGACGTCTCGGGCGTGGTCGTCACCCACGGCACCGACACGATGGAGGAGAGCGCCTTCATGGCCGAGCTTACGGTGGGCTCGGACAAGCCGGTGGTGTTCACCGGGGCGCAGCGGCTCGCCGAGGAGCCGGATCGCGACGGTCCGCGCAACCTCGCCGCCGCGATCCGCCTCGCGGCCGACCCGCGCCTGCGCGGCTTCGGGGCGATGATCGCCTTCGACGAGGAGTTCCACGCCGCGCGCGACGTCACCAAGACCCACACCTCGCGGGTCGGCGCCTTCCAGTCGGCCGAGCACGGCAAGCTCGGCGACGTCGACGGCGCCCGCATCCTCATCTACCGCACGCCCCGCGCGCGTGCGCCGTTCGACGTCGAGCGTGTCGAGCCGGCGATCGAGCTCGTCAGGCTCGCCATGGGCTGCGGCCCCGGCTTCTTCCACGCCGCGCGAGACGCCGGCGTGCGGGGCATCGTGGTCGAGACGTTCGGCCGCGGAAACGTGACGCCCGGCGCGCTCGAGGGCATCCGCGCCTGCGTCGCCGTCGGCCTTCCGGTGCTCGTCACCTCGCGCTGCCCGCAGGGGCGGGTCGAGCCGATCTACGGCAATGGCGGGGGCAAGGACGTCGCGCAGGCCGGCGCGATCTTCGCCGGCGACCTCAGCGGCATCAAGGCACGCATTCTGCTTTCGGTCCTGGTCGGGGCCGGAGCGGCGATGGACGAGATCGTCGCGGCCGTCGGCCGCATCGCAGACTGAACCCGCATCCGAGGAGGAGCAAATGGCGAAGGAAATCCTGTGTGCTTTCGGCGTCGACGTGGACGCGGTTGCCGGCTGGCTCGGCTCCTATGGCGGCGAGGATTCGCCCGACGACATCTCGCGCGGCCTGTTCGCTGGCGAGGTCGGCATCCCGCGCATGCTCAAGCTGTTCGAGCGCCTCGGCATCAAGACCACCTTCTTCGTGCCGGGCCATTCGATCGAGACCTTCCCCGAGCAGATCAAGGCGGTGGCCGAGGCCGGCCACGAGATCGGCGTGCACGGCTACAGCCACGAGAACCCGATCGCCATGACGCCCGAGCAGGAGGAGACGGTGCTCGACCACTGCATCGCCCTCATCACCGAGGTCACCGGCAAGCGGCCGACCGGCTATGTCGCGCCGTGGTGGGAGTTCAGCGCCGTCACCAACGAGTTGCTGCTGAAGAAGGGCATCAAGTACGACCACAGCCTGATGCACCACGATTTCCAGCCCTACTATGTGCGCGTCGGCGACAGCTGGACCAAGATCGACTATTCCAAGCACCCCTCGGCCTGGATGAAGCCGCTGGTGCGCGGCACCGAGACCGACCTGATCGAGATCCCCGCGAGCTGGTATCTCGACGACCTGCCGCCGATGATGTTCATCAAGAAGTCGCCCAACAGCCATGGCTTCGTGAACCCGCGCGACATCGAGCAGATGTGGCGCGACCAGTTCGACTGGGTCTATCGCGAGCACGACTATGCGGTCTTCACCATGACGGTGCATCCCGACGTCTCCGGCCGCCCGCAGGTGCTGATGATGCTGGAGCGGCTCTTCGCACATATCAGTTCGCATGAGGGCGTGCGCTTCACCACCTTCGACGCGATCGCGGACGATTTCGCCCGCCGCTCGCCGCGCCGGTGAGCGCGCCATGTGCGGCCTGTGCGGCGTGCTGGGCGGCGCCGCCCACTGGAGCGAGGGCATAGGCGGGCGCGATGGCTCCGGCACCGCGCGCCCGTGGCTACGCCGCCAGGCGCGCCAGCGCTCGGTCGCGCTCGCCAACGAGATCCTGCGCCGTCACCGCGTCACCGTGCGCGACTGGCAGGGCACCTCCTTCACCGTCACCGGCCCGACCGGCCGGGTGGAGATCGCCGCCGACCTCGGCGAGCTGTGGGTCCGGGTGCAGGCGGTGACCGGCCGGCCGCTCGACCCGCTCGACCCGGCGCTGCTGGAGGCGCTGGATGGATGAGACGGCGCCAATCCCCGTCAACATCGTCACCGGCTTCCTCGGCAGCGGCAAGACCACGCTGCTGCGCCACGTGCTGGCGCATCCCGCCTTCGCCCGCGCCGCGGTACTGATCAACGAGTTCGGCGAGATCGGCCTCGACCATCTCCTGGTGGAGCGGCTCGATCCCTCCACCGTGCTGATGGAGAGCGGCTGCATCTGCTGCACGCTGCAGGAGGACCTGCGCACGGGCCTGCGCAACCTCCACGCCCGCCGCGCGCGCGGCGAGGTTCCCCGCTTCGACCGCGTGATCATCGAGACGACGGGCCTCGCCGACCCTGCGCCGGTGATGGCGACGGTGATGAACGACACCATGCTGCGCCATCACATGCGCATCGGCAGCGTGGTGGCGACGGTCGACGCCGTGAACGCGCCCACCAGCCTCGGCCGCTTCGCCGAGAGCCGCAAGCAGGTGGCGCTGGCCGACCGCGTGCTCCTGACCAAGGTCGACATCGCCGACGAAGCCCAGTGCGTGCGCGCCCATGAGCACGTAGCCGCGCTCAACCCGCATGCGCGCATCGAGCGCACGGTGCAGGGCGCCGCCGGGCCGGACGTGCTGGCGGGGATCGGCAGCGCCGATCCGGCCGAGCGCAGCGCCGAGGCGCGGCGATGGCTCGACGCCGCCCTCTCCGGCCGCGCCCGGCTGCGCACCGGCCCGGCGCCGGAGATCGCCCGCGCGCGCCTCGCCCGGTTCCATGGCGAGGACGGTACGGAGGCGGACGAGGTGCGCACGCTGGTGGTCACGCTGGACGAGCCGGTCGAATGGACCGCCTTCGGCCTGTGGCTCAGCCTGCTGGTCGAGCGCCACGGCGACAAGATCCTGCGGCTCAAGGCGCTCTTGAACGTCGAGGGCTCGCCAACGCCGGTGGTGGTGCACGGCGTCCACGCCCTGCTGCATCCGGCCGAGCATCTCGAGCGCTGGCTGGACGAGGGGCGCCAGTCGCTGCTCGTCTTCATCGTTCAGGGCCTGTCGCCCGCCCTCCTCGAGCGCTCGCTGCGCAGCTTCCTGAAGCTCGGCGCGCGGGTGCGGGAGGCGGAGACCGCCGGTCAGGCGTAGGGCGTGCCGGCCATCGCCGCCTTCACACCGGCCGTCCCCCGATCGACGATGGCGAGGAACAGCGCCTGCGCTTGCCCGGGATCGCGCCCCTGCCGGGCGGCCCGGTGGGCCTCGATGAAGGCGGCGCCCCAGGTCGCGAGCAGCAGGTCCGCCGCGAGCCGGGCATCGGCATCGCCGGCCGCGCGCCCCACGCATTCCGCCAGCGCCGCCGCCACCAGCCCGGCCAGTTCATCCCGGATCGCCCGCGCGCGCGCCTTGAGCGTCTCGCTGCGCTCGATCGTCTCCATGAAGCCCCGGCTCCGGGGGGAGAAGTCGACATAGGGGCTCGCCTCGGCGACCAGCCGATGGGCAAGGAGGCGCAGCGTCTCGACCGGCGAGATGCCGGGATCGCGCCCGCGCAGGGCCTCGCGCAGGAGGTCGCGCCCCTCCTCGTCGCGGTCGAAGAACATGTCCTCCTTGCGCGGGAAGTGGTTGAACACCGTCATCCGCCCGACATCGGCGGCCGCCGCGATCTCGTCCACCGTGACGTGATCGAAACCACGTTCGAGGAACAGGCGCGTGGCCGCCTCGGAGATGGCCTCCCGAGTGGCGAGGCGCTTGCGGGACCGGCGGTCGGAGGGCGTGGTCATGGCCCCGCGATACCACGCTGACTGTACCGAGTACATATTTACATTGACACGTCGCCACCATCGCTTCAGATATATACTGAGTACATGTTTGTATCGGATATATCATGGAAATGGTGGATGTCGTGGTCGTCGGCGCCGGCCCGGTCGGGCTGCTGACGGCGATCGAGCTGACGGTGCATGGCGCACGCGTCATGGTGCTGGAGCGGCTCGCCGCCCCCAGCACGGCGATGAAGGCCCTGTCGGTCGGAGCGCTGGGAAGCGAAGCCTTGCAGCGCCGCGGCATGGGCGCCGCCCTCGCCACCGCGGAAGCACGCAGCCTCGCGGCGATCGCGGAATTCTCCGCGCAGAGCGGGACCGACCTCGCGAAGCGCGCCTCAAGGTTCAGCGGCCACTTCGCCGGCCTGCCGGTCCGCCGCGACCCGCAGGCCGAGCCGGATCGGTGCGCCCGCATGGTCGACCAGCCGGCCGTCGAAGCGATGCTGGGCGAGCGCGCGCTGGCCCTCGGGATCGACCTGCGGCGCGGCTGCGACGTCACCCGCGTCACGCAGCAGGCGGACGGCGTCGAGGTGGAATGGACCTCGCCGGCCGGCGCGGGGCATCTACGCTGCGCCTATCTCGTCGCTTGCGACGGCGGGCGCAGTTCCATCCGCAAGATGGCCGGCTTCGCCTTCCCCGGCACGACGCCGACGCTCACCATGTACCAGGCGATCGGCGAGATCGATCATCCCGAGCGGCTGCTGCCGGTCGGCTGGAACCGCACCCCGGGCGGCGTGTTTTCCTGCGGGCCGTTCCCGGGCCGGCTGTTCATGCTGGACTTCTCCGGCCCGCCGGCGGACCGGGACGCGCCGGTCACGCGCGAGGAGATCGACGTCGTCCTGCGGCGCGTCAGCGGCGCCGATGTCCGCGTGCGGCGGCTCGAAAGCGCCAGCCGGTGGACCGACCATACCCGGCTCGCCGACAGCTACCGCCGCGGCCGGATACTGCTTGCCGGCGACGCGGCCCACATCCATCCGCCCTTCGGCGCCCAGGGCCTCAATCTCGGCCTGGTGGATGCGGCGAATCTCGGCTGGAAACTCGCCGCCGTGCTGCGCGGCGACATGGCGGACGCCTTGCTCGACAGTTACGACGACGAGCGGCGCCCGGTCGCCGAGGCGGTTCTGGCCAATACCCGGGCGCAGGTGGCGCTGCTGCGGCCCGACCCGCAATCGGGCGCCATGCGCGACCTCTTCGCGAGCCTCATGCAGTCCGACGACGCCACCCGGTTCATCGCCGGAATGATGAGCGGGCTTTCCACCCACTACGACCTGGGGCCGGGACCGGACGAGCTCGGACGGCTGCTCGGCGACCGTCGGATCCGCGCCCGCACGGGCGAATTTTCGCTTCACGAGCTGATGGCGGACGGGAAATGGGTCCTTCTCGACGCCTCGGGCGGGCAGGAAGCCTCCCTTCTCGCCGCCGCCGCGACGGACGGCATACGCTGCGTCGCGCTCGAGGACAGCCCCTCGCTGCTGATCCGTTCCGACGCCTGTGTCGCCTGGGTCGGCGAGGCGGGCGGCATCGGGGGATTGCGCGAGGCGCTCCGGCGCTGGTTCGCGCCCGTGCCGGAGGCCGCCTGCCCGGAGCCGTCCCGGGCCTGATCCGTTTCACCGGATTTTACGACTTCTCACTGCGCCCGGAGCGCCCGCCCCGCTAGAGTCCGACGCGGATGCACGAGGGGAACGCCGTCGGCGCACGGAGAGGTCACCATGACGAAGAAGCACACCGCCCGCTGCGCCTGCGGCGCGACCACCTTCGAGTTCGACACCGACCCGACCTTCGTCGCCGTCTGCCATTGTCTCGACTGCAAGAAGGCGTCCGGCGGCGAGGCGGCGACGTTCTTCGGCGTGCCCGAGGAGGATTTCACCCTGACCGGCGGCCGGCCCCGGGCGTTCCACTACATCGCCCGATCCGGCAAGGGGCTGGACCGGAACTTCTGTCCCGATTGCGGCGCCAGGGTCTTCTCCTCCAATCTGGAGAGCTTCCCCGGCACCGTCTTCGTCACCCTCGGCAGCCTCGACGATCCCGCCGGCATAAGGCCGATGCTGGAGATGTTCACGGCGCGCCGGCTCGGCTGGGCGCCGCCGCTCGACCTGCCGCAATTCGAGTACATGCCCGAGTGAGCCCGCCCACCGCGTTCCGGCGGACGGCGCCCCTCACGCTGCCTCGACGAGACCCGGCGTCCTACGGCCGCGCACTTCCGCCTCCTCGAAATCGGCGGCGGTGATCGCCCGGTCGAGCGCGGCCAGCAGCTCCCGGGCGCTCTCCAGCGTCAGCTCGATGCCCGCCCGCGCGCCCGGATCGAGACCGGCATTGATGAAATCGAGCGTGATGACGTCGGCATGCGGCGCGTGGCGGGCATGGTCATAGGCGACCACCGCCTGCGTCAGCGCGAACCACTCCTCGCCGCGCTTGGCCATACCGTCCGCGCCGATGATCTCAACGATCGACGTGCACATGCTGCACCTCCCTGTTCGCCGAAGGACTGCTAGCCGGCCAGATGCCGGCCGAAGAACGCGAAGATCCGGCCCCAGCCGTCCATCGCCTGCTCGGGCCGGTACATCGGCCGGTGCCAGTAGAAGAAGCCGTGGCTGGCGCCGTCATAGCGGTGGAACTCGTAGCTCTTGCCGTGCTTCTTCAGCTCCGCCTCGTGCTGGTCCACCTGCTCAGGACTCGGGGCGCGGTCCTCGTTGCCGAACAGGCCGATCAGCGGGCAGGAGAGCCCGGCCGTCAGCGTGATCGGGGCCACCGGCGTCTTCTCGTTCAGCTCCTCCGGCGCCATCACCACGCGCCCGCCCCACAGCTCGGCGCAGGCGTCGACGTCGTCCTTCCGGCAGGCATAGAGGAAGGCGTGGCGCCCGCCGGAGCAGGAGCCGAACAGGCCGACCTTGCCGTTGTGCCCCGCCTGCGCGCGCGCCCATTTGACCGCCGCCGCGGTGTCGCCGATCACCTGCGCGTCCGGCACGCCGCCTTCCGCGCGCACCCGCGCGGCGACGTCGTCCGGGTCGCCGGCGCCGGCGCGCTCGTAGAGATTGGCGCAGATGGCGAGATAGCCGTGATGGGCGAAGCGCCGCGTGGTCTCGATGTAGAACTCGCTCCAGCCGGGCAGGTGATGCACCAGCACCACGGCGGGGAAAGGCCCGTCTCCCTCCGGGCGGGCGACATAGGCTGTGATCGGGGTGCCCCCGTCACCGGCGAGGGTGACGTTCTCGCAGCTCATGCCTCGGTAGAATGACATCCCGGTTCCTCCGTCGTTGGCGCCGATTAAGATGGTCATTTCCGGCCAAGGCAACATGACGAGTGCGTGAGCCGGCGCCCTCGCGGTGCGAATGGGGCTTGGCTCATTCATTATCGCCTTGTTGCCGCCCTATGCAGGCCGACCGGACTGGCATCGAGGTTCCCATGCGGTTTCATGCGTCACTGACCCTTGCCCGCGTCGCGCTCATCGCCGCGGCCGCGCTCGCTCCCCTGACCGGCGCCTGGTCGCAGGAAGCGCCGCCCCGGCACGGACCGGGTGCCAGCGCGGAGCAGGATGCGCGGAAGGCCGGCCCTTCCGCCGGCCTGTCGCTGCCAGCCGATTCGGTTACCCAACACGAGCTGGTGCTGGGCGATCGCACGCTGCGCTACACCGCGACCGCCGGCTCGCTGCCGGTGCGCGACACCAGCGGGCGCAAGCTCGCCGACATCGCCTATGTGGCCTATGTGCTCGACCGCGGCCCGGACGAAGACCCGGTGTCGCGCCCCGTCACCTTCGCCTTCAATGGCGGGCCGGGGGCGGCCTCGGCCTATCTCAATCTCGGCATGATGGGCCCGCGGCGGCTACGCGCGGGCGGACAGGGCGATTCCCCCTCCAGCCCGCCGCTGCTCGTCGACAACGCGCAGAGCTGGCTCGACTTCACCGACCTCGTCTTCGTCGATCCGGTGGGCACCGGCTTCAGCCGCTTCGCTTCCGAGCGCGACGAGGACCGCAAGCTGCTCTGGTCGGTCGAGGGCGACTACAAGTCGCTCGCGCGGGTCGTCACCAACTGGCTGCGGCAGAACAACCGGCTGGCCTCGCCCAAATTCCTCGTCGGCGAGAGCTATGGCGGCTTCCGCGTGCCGAAGATCGCCCGCGAACTGCAGACCGGCGACGGCATCGGCGTCTCCGGGCTGGTGATGCTCTCGCCGGTGCTCGACTTCACCTATGAGCGCGACAGCCGCTCCTCGCCGCTGAAATGGGTGGTGCCGCTGCCCAGCATGGCGGCGACCCGGCTGGAGCGCGAGGGCAAGCTCTCGCCCGACGCGCTGCACGCGGCCGAGAGCTACGCCACCGGCGACTATCTCGCGGACCTCATGAAGGGGCCGCGCGACCGGCAGGCGGTCGCGCGCATGACCGACCGGGTGGCGGCGCTGACCGGGCTCGACCGCGACGTCGTCGAGCGGCTCGGCGGCAAGGTCGACACCCGCACCTTCCTGCGCGAAATCGATCGCGACCGGCAGATGGTCGCGAGCCCCTATGACAGCAACGTCGCCGCGCTCGATCCCGACCCGGACTCCGCCCGCGACCGCGCGCCCGACGCGGTGCTCGACGCCCTCACCGCGCCGCTCACCAGCGCGATGCTCGACTATTACGCCAACGACCTGAAGTGGCAGCCGGAGGGGCGCTACTTCCTGCTCAACGACCAGGTCAGCCATCGCTGGGACTATGGCGAGGGGCGCGGCGACCGCGAATCCATGAGCGAACTGCGCGACGTGCTCGCGCTCGACTCGCGGGTGCAGGTGATCGTGGCGCACGGCTTCACCGATCTGGTCACGCCCTATTTCGAGAGCCGGCTCCTGCTCGACCAGCTTCCCGCCCTCGGCGATCCCTCCCGGGTGCGGCTGGAGCTATTCCCCGGCGGCCACATGTTCTACTGGCGCGACGGCTCGCGCGCGGGGCTCCACGACGCCGTGCGCTCCATGGTCGAGGCCCGGCAGGACTAGGGGCGGCATGCCCGCGCCGGCAGGGGCTACATCCCCTCGCCGGCGTCGTGCGGCAGGCGGGCGAAGCAGGGCACGGCGAGCAGCACGCCGGCCGCCGCCACCAGAAAGCCGACATGGAACTGCGGCAGCCCCGCGCTCGCGCTGCCGGAGAGCATCACCGCGAGCTGCAGCGTGCCGGCGATCACCGCCACGCCGAGCGCCTGCGGTAATTGCTGGGCGGTGGCGAAGATCGGCGTCGCCGCCGACATCCGCTCCGAGGGCACGTCGACCAGCGCCAGCGCCCCCATGGTGGTGAGCGAGATGGTGCGGGTCACGCCGTTGAACAGCACGAGCAGGAACACCGCCGGCATCGCCCACCCCGGCTCCAGCAGCGAGAAGCTGGCGATCGAGGCGGCATAGACGAGCGTGTTCACCATCAGCACGTGGCGCATGTTGAGCACCCGGATCGCGAACCGCACCATCGGCTTGGTCATGAACGCGCCGAGCGCGCTCGCCAGCAGCACGCCGCCGCTGCGCGTCGCCGAGAGGCCGAAGCCGATCTGCATCGACAGCGGGATCAGGAACGGCACCGAGGCCATGCCGATGCGCACGAAGCAGCCCGCCAGCATCGTGGCCCCGAAGGTCGGGATGCGCAGTATGTCGAGATCGACCAGCGGGTGCGGGTGGCGGCGGGAATGGCGCACCAGCACAAGCGCCAGCACCACGCCGCCGGCGAGGCAAGCCGCCGGCACCACGGCCGGCACCAGCCCGCGCCCGATCGTCTCCAGCCCGCCGACGATGGCCGCCAGCGACACCGCCACCAGCACCATGCCGGTGACGTCGAGCGGCGGCGGCCTTTTGGTCGGCACGTCGCGAATGTAGCGCGCGACCATGGCGATGCCGGCGATGCCGATCGGGATGTTGATCCAGAACACCGCGCGCCAGGAGATCAGGTCGGTCAGGAAGCCGCCGATCAGCGGCCCCATCACCGGCCCCACCAGCGCCGGCGTGGTGAGCCAGGTGGTGGCGGTGAGGAATTCCTCGCGCGGCACATCGCGCAACACCAGCAGCCGGCCGATCGGGATCATCATCGCCCCGCCCACGCCTTGCAGCGAGCGGAACAGGATGATCTCGGCGAGGCCGTTGGCGGTGCTGCACAGGGCAGAGGCGATGGTGAAGCAGATGATCGCGGTGATGAAGAGCCGCTTGGCGCCGAACCGGTCGGCCAGCCAGCCGCTCACCGGCACCGAGACGGTCAGCGCCACCAGATAGGCCGTGATCGCGCCGCTGAGATGAAGCGGCGGCAGCCCGAGGTCGCGCGCCATGGAGGGCAGCGCCGTCACCACGGCGGTGCCGTCGAGGTTCGACATGAAGATGGCGCAGGCGACGATCACCGCCTTCAGCCGGGTGCCGGCGGCCGGCCCGGGCGGGCGGGCGGCGAGCGGTGCGACGGCGGCGTCCGTCGGCTCGGAGCGGACTAGCGGCTTGTGCATCGGCGGACCGGCCAGAGCGCGCGCATGGCTTTCTCCCGGCGCCCCGGCCGGGCCGGAACGCCTCCCTTCGGCCAGGGCAGGGCGGAAGAAACTTTCGTCGCCGTGGTCGGACTCGATGCCGCTTCGTACCGGCCCTCGGGCCATCCGGCAATATGGCGCGCTCACGCAATGGGACGGGTATGGCCCGGCGGCATCACGTGACGCAGGAGGAGGTGGCGCGGGAGGTCGGCGCCTCCGATCCGGCGGCCCGAGTCGGGCGACGAAGGCGGCGAGGACCCCGGCGTAGTCGGGGTGCCAGCGCGACAGCGCCGGACGGTTCTAGACGATGGCGCCGGCGGGGAGATGGCGGCATGGTCATCAGCACTCGCCGTCGCCTAAGCGCGCCTCCAGCGCCTCGACGAGCGCGCCCAGCCCCTCGCGATCCGAGACGTCGACCGGGAAGGTCCCGAGCTCGGCGGTGGCGGCGTGGTGCCGGCGGCCCGGCAAAGCGAGGTTAGCGTCGCCCCCTTGCCCGGCCCCTCGCCCCATGCCCCGCGACGGGCCCGCCGGCTGCCCGCCCTCGTTGTGGTAACCTTGCGCCATCTCCCGCCATAAGGCATGCTTTTTACTCATGGATCGAGCCGATGCGCGGAGCTGATGGACTTTGGGAAAAGGCCATCGGGGCCAGCTGCTTGAAGGCTGCGGGGCGGTTGCAGGCATGGGACCACAGCCGACGGAACCGGACGATCGCGCGTTCATTTTCGGCCCGTACCGATTGCATCCCAGCCGCCAGAGCCTGAGCCGCGACGGCGTGCCGGTGCGCATCGGCGCCCGCGCCTTCGACCTTCTCACCCTGCTCGTGCGCCGCTCCGGCGATCTGGTCAGCAAGAAGGAACTGCTGCAGTTCGGCTGGCCGGACACCTTCGTTCACGAGGGCAACCTCAAGGTGAACGTCGCCGCGCTGCGCCGCGTGCTGGCCGGGACCGAAAGCGACGCCTCCGACGCGTCCTATATCGCCACCGTGCCTGGCCGCGGCTACCGCTTCGTCGTCCCGGTCGCGGTCGAGCCGATGGCGCCGCCCGCCGAACCCTCGCTGCCGACCGCCCCCGCCGCCCCTGTGCATTCGAGGACCCTGCCCGCGCTGCGCCCGCTGATCGGGCGCCGACAGGACATCGCGCGGCTGGCCGACCGGCTCGCCGGCGCGCGCTGCCTCAGCATCGTGGGGCCCGGCGGGGTGGGCAAGACCACCGTCGCGGTCGCCGTCGCCCATGAGGCGCGGGCGGGCTTTGCCGACGGGATCTCATTCGTCGACCTGTCGACCATAGACGACCCGCAATACGTGCCGGCGGCGATCGCGGCCGGCATCGGCGCGCGGCAGGCCGCCGATGACGGGCTCGCGGGGATCATCGACGCGCTGCACGAGCGGCGCGTCCTGCTGCTGCTCGACAATTGCGAGCACCTCGCCCCCGCCGTCGCCGCGACGGTCGAGCGGCTGACGACGGCGCTGCCGCTGCTCACCGTGCTCGCCACCAGCCGCGAGCCGCTGCGCGTCGCGCCCGAATATGTGCACCGCCTGCCGACCCTCGAGGTGCCCGCCCCGGGCCGGGCCATGACGGCGGAGCAGGCGCTGGAATTTCCCGCCATCCGCCTGTTCGTCACCCGCGCCCGGGAGCGCTGCGACTACGCGCTCACCGATGCCGATGCCCCGCTGGTGTCGGCGATCTGCCAGCGGCTCGACGGCATCGCGCTGGCGATCGAGCTCGCCGCTAGCAAGATCGGCGCCTATGACGTCGCGACCCTGCTGCAGATGCTGGAGCAGCGCTTCCAGCTTCTCAGCAACGGCCCGCGCCAGGCGCCGCTGCGCCAGCAGACCCTGCTCGCCACGCTCGACTGGAGCTACCGCCTGCTCTCCGACGACGAGGCGACGCTGCTGCGCTTCCTTTCGGTCTTCGCCGGCGTGTTCCACCTGCAGGACGCGATCGCGGTGGCCGAAGCCGCCGGCCTCGCGCCCGCGCAGGCGATCGACGCCATCGAGCGGCTGACGGCGCGCTCGCTGGTCGCGGTCGAGTATCGCGACGGCGCGCTGCACTACCGCCTGCTCGACAGCACCCGCGCCTATGCGGGCGAGCGGCTGGCCGCGGCCGGCGAGCAGAACCGGGCGATGGCCCGCTACGCCCGGCACGTGCTCTCGCTGTTCGAGCGCGCCGACGAGCAATGGTCGTGGCGCGAGAAGCAGGAATGGCTGGCCGAATATGCCGGGCGGATCGACGACCTGCGCAAGGTGATGGCCTGGGCGTTCGGCCCGAAGGGCGGGAGCGGCGCCGGCGGGGATGGGCTGCCGGGCATCCGCATGCTTGGCGTCCGCCTCACCGCCGCGGCCATCCCGCTGTGGGACGAACTGTCCTCCGTGGCCGAGGCCCGCGCCCGCGTCGACAGCGCCCTGCTCGCGGTCCGCGAGATCGGCGACTGCCCGGCCGAGTTGAAGATGAAGCTCGCCGCCGCCCGCGCCTCGGGCATGAACTTCGCCCAGACGCTGGTGCCGGAGACCGAGGCCGCCTGGCTCGACTGCTACCGGCTGGGGGTGGAGGCGGACAGCCTCGAATACCAGCTTCGCGGCCTGTGGGGGCTGTCGATCTACCTCGTCTTCACCGGCCGCCCGCTGGAGGCGATCGGGCGGCTCGGCGAATTCATGGAGCTCGCCGAGGCGCATGCCGACTGGTCCGCCATCCATGAGGGCGAGCGGGTGCTGGCCATGGCCGAGACCTATATAGGCCGGCTCGCCAGCGCCCGGCAGCGGCTCGACCGGCTCGCCGCCTATTACCGCCAGCCCAAGGAGCGCGCGCGCATCGCCCGGTTCCAGCTCGACCGGCTGGTGGCGATCGGCTGTTCACTCGCCTTCCTGCTCTGGCTCACCGGCGGACCGGCGCGGGCGGCGCGCGTCGCCGAGGACGCGGTGGACCGCGCCGACGCCATCGGCCACATCGTCTCGCAGTCGAACGCGCTGGCGTTCGGCGCGATACCGATCGCCCTGTGGTCCGGCGACGAGGACGGTGCGGCCCGGTTCCAGGCCATGCTGGAGGACAATCTCCGGCGCGAGAACATCGCCGTCTGGAGCCCGCTCGGCCGCTTTTTCCGCAGCGCGCTCAGGGCCCGGCAGGGCGCGCCCGGCGGGGTCGCCGAGATGAAGGCGCGGCTCGCCGAGCTGATCGCCGGGCGGTTCGTGGTGCGCGCGCCGATGTATCACTGCATGCTCGCCGAGACCCTGCTCGCCGCCGGCGAGATCGAGGAGGCGCGCGGCGCGGTCAGGGATGCGCGGGCGAGCGTGCAGGCGCAAAGCGAGATGTGGTGCCTCGCCGAGGTGCTGCGCCTCGACGGGCTGGTCCATCTGCGCGCCGGCCGGCCGGAGGAGGCCGAACGGCTCATGGCCAAGGCCATCCGCGCGGCGCAGGAGATCGGCGCGCTATCGCTCGAGGTGCGCGCCGCCCTCGCCCTCGCCGCCAAGCTCGAGGCCGAGTGCCGGCTCGGCGAGGCGTTCGAGGTGCTTGAGGCCTGCCACGCCCGCTCGTCCGGCGACTACGACTTCGCGGACCTCGCCGCAGCGCGCGAGCGCCTGCGCGAAAGGCTGGGCAAGCGGGGCCAGCAGACCGCCTCGGCCTGAACGGCCCGGCGAGCACAGGAGCGCGCAGGCCGCCCGCCTGCCACCGGCCCGCCGGCGGAAGGAATGCGATGACGCCCGACCACGCCCTGCCGTCCCGCGCCCGCGCCTGGACGATGGTCCTGCTGCTGACCCTGGCCTACACGGTGTCCTTCGTCGACCGCATGGTCATCAGCCTGCTGGTCGAGCCGATAAAGACGGACCTCGCGCTGAGCGACACCGAGCTCTCGCTGCTGCAGGGGCTGGCCTTCTCGATCTTCTACTCGACCATGGGCCTGCCCTTCGGCTGGCTGGTGGACCGCGCCTCGCGCAAATGGATCGTGGTGGCCGGCGCCACCGCCTGGTGCCTGTCGACCGTCGCCTGCGGCCTTGCCGGCTCGTTCGGCCGGCTGTTCCTCGCCCGGGTCGGGGTCGGGGCAGGCGAAGCCTCGCTGTCGCCCGCCGCCGTGTCGATGATCGGCGATTCCTTCCCGCCCGAGCGGCGCTCCCTGCCGCTCGGCGTCTATGTCGGCGCCGCCTCGATCGGCTCGGGACTGGCGCTGATCGGCGGCGGAGCCGTCATCCGCGCCGTGGAGCAGGCACCACAAATCGAGTTGCCGCTCTTCGGCATCGTGCGTTCCTGGCAGGCGACCTTCATCATCGTCGGCCTCGCCGGGCTGATCGTGCCGCTGCTGATGGCCATCCTGCGCGAGCCGGCCCGCCGCGCCGAACCGCAATTCGCCGATCGCCCGCAGGCCGTCACGCTGCTCGGCTGCCTCGCAGCCCATCGCCGCTTCTTCGCCTGCCAGTACGGCGCGATCGCGCTCTACGGCGCCATCGCCTTCGGCCTGCTGGCCTGGATCCCGGCCTTCTTCATCCGCCGCTTCGGCTGGAGCGCCGCCGAGACCGGCCTGAAATTCGGCCTCGTCCTGCTCGTCGCCGGCGTACTCGGCTCCTTCGCCGGCGGCGCGCTGGCGAGCCGCGCCCGCGGACGTGGGCTTGCCACCGCCAATATCGATATCGCGCTGCCGGCCATCGCGCTGGTGGCGCCGCTCGCGGTGACGGGTTTCCTGGCGCCGAAGGCGGGCACCGCGCTCGCCTTCCTCGCCCTCGCCTGGGCCTGCTATTCGCTGCCGGTCGGCCTGCTGATCGGCGCCATCCAGGACGTCGCGCCGCCGCGCCTGCACGGCCGGACGGCGGCGGTCTACTACCTTGTCATCGGGGTGCTCGGCCTGACCTTCGGCCCGCTACTGGTGGCGCTGCTGACCGACCACGTCTTCGTGCGCCGCGAGGAGATCGGCCACTCGCTCGCCGTCGTCGCGGGGCTGCTGGCGCCGCTTTCCGCGCTCGTCATGTTCATGGGGCGCGGCGCCTATCGCCGCGCGTTGAGCGGCGCCTGACGGGCCGGAGCGTCACGAGGGGCAGTGCGCCCCGGTCGCGATCCAGGCCTCGATCAGCGCGCCGAACGCTTCCTGCGTGCCCGGCGCCGGCTCGCGTCCCGCGCCCGGGTGCCAGGCCCAGCCGACCAGATGGTCGGTGCCCATATGCTTGAGGATGTCGGCGAGCGAGCGCCCGCCATTGCGCGCCGGGTCCTTGATCTGGCGGCAGATCTCGCCGAGCGTGAGCCCCTGCCAGGCCATGCTCGCCGGCGCCAGCAGCCACTGCTCGGCGCCCGGCACCGAGCCGACCCGGGTGCCCGGCAGGGTCGTGTTCTCGAAGCGGTGGCAGGAATGGCAGTTCAGCCCGGCGACGCCCATGCCGCTCTCGCTCGCCTGTATCGGCGGCATGTGCGGGTGCAGGTCGTCGCCCTGGGTCGGGCTGCGGGTGGCCGGATGGCAGTTCATGCAGCGCGGATCGGTGATGACCCGCGCCGCCTCGGTGAACAGCGCCCGCGAGCGCGCATCGGTGGCGGCTATGGAGCGGAACTCGGCGACGCTCTTCAGCGCCCCGCCGCCCGAGGCCGCAGGGTCGCCCGACGAGCCGCTGGCGACCGCGATCATGCCGGTGATCGCCGCTCCCGCGACCAGCGCCACCAGCGCGGCACGGCCGGCTTCACGCAGCTGTTGCCCCCGCATGGTCAGCTCCCGCTGAGTTCGGCGGTGTCGATCGGCAGCGCGCGCAGCCGCTTGCCGGTCACCGCGAAGATCGCGTTCATCAGCGCCGGCGCCACGCCCGGCGTGCCGAGCTCGCCGATGCCCCCCGGCGCCTCCCCGCTCTCGATGACATGGACCTCGATCTCGGGACATTCGTTGATGCGCAGCACCGGCTGGTCGTCGAAATTGCTCTCGACCACCGCGCCCTGCTCGATGGTGAGCCGCCCGTAGAGCGCGGCGCTGAGCCCGTAGACGATGCCGCTCTCCACCTGCTGGTGCAGCACCTCGGGATTGACCGCCTGCCCGCAATCGACGGCGCAGACGATGCGCTCCACCTTCAGCGCCCCGTCCGGGCCGACATGGACATGCGCGATGGTGGCGGCGAAGCTGCCGAAGGCCGCCATCAGCGCGACGCCGCGCCCGCGCCGCGGCCCGAGGTCCCCGCCCCAGCCGGCCTTGCCGGCAGCGAGCTCGAGCGCCGCCAGCAGGCGCGGATTGCCGGAGAGCAGCCGGCGCCGGTACTCCACCGGGTCGATGCCGGCGAGATGGGCCGCCTCGTCGATCCCGCCCTCGATGGCGGGCGCATTGCGGGTCGGGCCGACGCCGCGCCAGTTGCCGGTGAGCATGCCCTCCGGCGCCTCGTGGCGAGCGAATTCGACCCGCTTGTTCGGGATGCGATAGGGGCTCTCGGCGGCGTCGATGATGTCGAAATCGACCCCGTCCTTGAAGAAGATCGGCAGGAAGCGGGCCATGATGGCCGGCCCCACCACCCGGTGGCGCAGCGCCACCGGCATGCCGTCCGGCCCGAGCCGGATGTCGATCCGGCTGAGGTTGAGGTAGCGGTAGGAATCGTGCCGCACGTCCTCCTCCCGGCTCCACACCACCTGGACCGGCCCCTCGACCTGCTGCGCCACCCGCACCGCCATGGTCACGCCGTCATGGTCGAGCCGGCGGCCGAAGCCGCCACCGAGCAGGTGGTTGTGGACGATCACCTTCTCGACCGGCAGGCCGGTCACCTCGGCGGCGGTCTGGCGGGCGCGGCCGGCGACCTGCGTGCCGACCCACACGTCGCAGGAATCGGGGCGCACATGGACGGTGCAGTTCATCGGCTCCATGGTCGTGTGCGGGAGAATCGGCATGCGATAGACGGCCTCGACGACCGGCCCGCCGGTCGCCGCCTCGACATCGCCCTCGTTCACCGCCACCAGCGCGTCGCCCGCCATGGCGGCGTCGGCGCGGCGCTCCAGCTCCTGCGTGGTGAGGCTCGCATTGGCGCCGCGGTCCCAGTCGATGCGCAGCGCCGCCAGCCCCTTGCGCGCGGCGCCGGTATGGTCGGCCACCACCGCCACCGCGTCGCTCAGACGGACCACCTTTCGCACGCCCCGCACCTTCAGCGCCTCGGCGTCGTCGACCGAGCCGAGCGTGCCGCCGAAGGTCGGGCAGATGCTGATGGCGGCGAAGGCGACGCCCGGCGGCCGGGCGTCGAGCCCGAACCGGGCGGTGCCGTCCACCTTGGCCGGCGTGTCGATACGCCGGGCCGGCTTGCCGATCAGCCGGAACGCGCTCGCCGGCTTCAGCGGCACGTCCTGCGGCACCGGCATGCCGGCCGCCTTCTGCGCCAGCTCGCCATAGGCGAGGCGCCGCCCGCTCGCGGCGTGGATCACCTCGCCCGACTCGGCGCGGCAGCTCGCCGCCGGCACGCCCCATCTGTCGGCGGCCGCCGCGACCAGCATCAGGCGCCCGGTCGCGCCGGCCTTGCGCATCGGCTCCCAGAAGCCGCGAATGCTCACCGAGCCGCCGGTTATCTGGTCGCGCAGCACCGGGTGGGAGTAGAGCGCGGGATTGGCCGGCGCCGGCACGGCGACGATCTGGTCGAGCCCGACCTCCAGCTCCTCGGCGAGCAGGGTCGACAGGCCCATATAGACGCCCTGCCCCATCTCCACCGAGGCGATGACGAGTTCGATGGGGCCGGCCGGCGGGATGCGGATGAAGGCGTTGAGCTCCGCCGCCTCGGCGGCCTGCGCCGTCCCGATAAGCCGCGGCGCGATGATAAGGCTGCCGCCGGCGAACAGCGCCGACACCACGAAGGAGCGGCGCGAGAGCCGCAGATCCCCGGCCCGGGCGAGAATACCCATCTCAGCCTCCCTTGCCGGCCGGCACGCCCGCCGCCGCGCTCTTGATGGCGGCGCGGATGCGCGGATAGGTGCCGCAGCGGCAGATATTGCCGGCCATGACGGCGTCGATGTCCTCGTCCTCCGGCGCCGGGTTCTCGTTCAGCAGCGCGGTGGCGGACATGATCTGGCCGGACTGGCAGTAGCCGCACTGGACGACCTCCTGCTCGAGCCAGGCCTGCTGCACGCGGTGGCCGGTCGGGGTGTCGCCGATCGCCTCGATGGTCGTGATCGGGGAGGTGCCCGCGCTCTCGATCGTCGTCACGCAGGAGCGCACCGCCTGCCCGTCGAGATGGATGGTGCAGGCCCCGCACTGGGCGACGCCGCAGCCGAACTTCGTGCCGGTCAGGCCGATGACGTCGCGCAGCACCCACAGCAGCGGCGTGTCGGCGTCCACGTCGATCGCATAGCTCCTGCCGTTTACATTGAGCGAAAAGGCCATCGGGAGGCTCCTCTCCTGAACACTGCCTGACGGCATGACGTACGCAGGGGAATGTTAGTATTCGCCCCGGGCCCCCGCGAGTTAAAATTGGTAAAATTGAAAGCTATGCCGGGTGGCGAGGGTCGATCCGCCCGCCTTCGCCTTTACCGGTTTTCACCAGGATTGACGGGCGCGCGCCGCGCGGCGCGCTAGGCTGCGCGCGCGGCGGCCGCTCCGCCTCGTGCCGCAGCACCTCGCCCACGACAAGGAAGCCCGACATGCCCGACGCCGACGCCCTTTTCTCGCCGACGCGGATCGGCGCCATCGAGGCCGCGAACCGCATCGCCATGGCCCCGCTGACACGCTCGCGCGCCGGCATGGACGGGGTGCATTCGCCGCTCGCCGTCGACTATTACCGCCAGCGCGCCTCGGCCGGCCTCATCATCACCGAGGCCACCAACATCTCGCGCCAGGGCCGCGGCTACGCCTTCACCCCCGGCATCTACACGCCCGCCCATGTCGAGGCGTGGCGCCCCGTCATCGAGGCGGTGCACCGGGCCGGCGGGCGGATCGTCTGCCAGCTCTGGCATGTCGGGCGGATCTCGCATGTGGACCTGCAGGAGAACGGCGCCGCGCCGGTCGCGCCCTCCGCCATCCGTGCCGGCGAGCTGATCTTCCTGGAGACGCGTACCCAGGCGCAGCCCTCCATGCCGCGCGCGCTCGAGACCGACGAGATCGCCGGCATCATCGAGGACTACCGTCACGCGGCGCGGCTGGCGAAGGAGGCCGGCTTCGACGGCGTCGAGGTGCACGCGGCGAACGGCTACCTGCTCGACCAGTTCATCCGCGACAGCACCAACCGGCGTACCGACGCCTATGGCGGCCCGATCGAGAACCGCACCCGGCTCGCCGTCGAGGTCGTCACCGGCGTCGCTCAGATCTGGGACGCCGACCGGGTCGGCGTGCGGCTCTCCCCGCTCACCCGCTCCGCCGGCGACACGCCGCTCGACAGCACGCCGCAGGCCACCTACGGGCATCTGGCGCGCGAGCTCGGCACGCTCGGCCTCGCCTACCTCCACTGCGTCGAGGGCCAGACGCGCGGGCCCAACGCGGCGGACGCGTTCGACTTCAAGGCGCTGCACGCGGCGTTCGGCGGAAGATACATCGCCAATAACGGCTATGACCGGCGCCTCGCGATCGACGCGCTCGCCTCGGGCTATGCCGACATGGTGGCCTTCGGCCGGCCCTTCATCGGCAATCCCGACCTGGTGGAACGGCTGCGCCGCGACGCGGCGCTCGCCGAGGCCGACCGGGCGACCTATTACGGCGGCGGCGCCGAGGGCTACACCGACTATGCCCGCCTCGACGAGGCCGCCCTGCCCTGACGGGTGCGGCGGCGAAAACGCCGTTGGACAGGGGCCGCGATCTGCTGGCAGCATCCGCCGGCGCTCCGGCCGCCGGCCCGGCTTTCCCCGCCGGCGCCGCCTTCGTCGACGTGCCCTTTCGTGCGATCATCCCGCCAGCAACAGGAGACGTCCGATGAACATCTCCCCACCCGACCGGCGCGGCCCCGCCGGCGACGGCGGCATGCCGACCGATCCCTATGACCGGCCGGGCCAGACCTTCCCGAAGCTGCCCCCCGCCATGGTCGAGCGCATCTCGCGCTACGGCGAGCCGGCGAGCTTCGACGGCGGCGACTACCTGTTCGAGGTCGGCGACCGCGGCGTCGACTTTTTCCTCATCCTCGACGGCGCGGTCGACATACTGGAGAGCGACGGCCGCGACGGGCACGTGCTCATCATCACCCACGAGCCGGGCGAATTCACCGGCGAGCTCAACCACCTCACCGGCCGCGCCGTGCTGGTGTGCGCCCGCGCCGCCCGCCCGACGCGGGTGATCAGGGTGACGCGGGACGCGTTCCGGCGGATGGTGAGCGCCGAGCCGGATATCGGCGAGATCATCCTGCGCGCCTTCATCCTGCGCCGCGTCGGCCTGATCCAGCACGCCGAGGGCGGCACGGTGGTGCTCGGCAGCGGCCATTCGGCGAGCGCGCTGCGGATCCAGAGCTTCCTCACCCGCAACGGCTACCCGCACCGGGTGATCGACATCGACCACGACGCCAGCGCCCAGCAGGCGCTCGAATCCTTCCATCTCGGCCCCGGCGCGCTGCCGGTCGTCATCCTGAGCGGCGAGCAGGTGCTGGAGCATCCCACCAACCGCGCGCTGGCCGACGCGCTCGGCATCACCGAGGAACTCGACCCGGACCATGTCTACGACGTCGCGGTCGTCGGCGCCGGCCCGGCCGGCCTCGCCGCCGCGGTCTACGCGGCCTCGGAAGGGCTCGACACCATCGTCATCGAGGCGGTCGGCCCGGGCGGGCAGGCCGGCAGCAGCTCGCGCATCGAGAACTATCTCGGCTTCCCGACCGGCATTTCCGGGCAGGCGCTGGCCGGCCGGGCGCAGGTGCAGGCGCAGAAATTCGGCGCCCGCCTCGTCGTCGCCAAGGCCGCGACCAGCCTCGACTGCAGCGGCTTCCCCTACCGGGTGAGCCTCGACGGCACCGAGACCATCGCCGCGCGCACCATCGTGGTCGCCACCGGCGCACGCTACCGGCGGCTCGACGTACCCGACCTCGCCCGCTTCGAGGGGCAGGGCGTGCACTACGCGGCGACCTCGCTGGAAGGCCGGCTGTGCGTCGACAGCGAGGTGGTGGTGGTCGGCGGCGGCAATTCGGCCGGCCAGGCCGCCATCTTCCTCTCCGGCAAGGCCAGCCACGTCCACATACTGGTGCGCGGCGAGGGGCTCACCGACACCATGTCGGACTATCTGGTGCGGCGGATCGTCGAATCCTCGGCCATCACGCTGCACCCGCGCTGCGAGATCACCGCGCTCATCGGCGAGGAGTGCCTGGAGGCCGTGCGCTGGCGCGAGCACGGCGGCGCCGAGACCGAGCGGCAGGTCTCGAACCTGTTCCAGATGATCGGCGCGGAGCCGAACTCCGACTGGCTCAGCGGCTGCGTCGCGCTCGACGACAAGGGCTTCGTGAAGACCGGCTACGTCCATGACGACCGGGTCGCCGTCGCCCAGCACGCGACGAGCATTCCCGGCGTGTTCGCGGTCGGCGACGTGCGGGCGGATTCGGTCAAACGCGTCGCCTCCAGCGTCGGCGAGGGATCCGTGGTGGTGCATGCCATTCATGGCTGGCTCGCGAGCCTGGCGGCGGCGGCGCGCTGACGACGCTTCGGGAAGGGCAACAGGAAAGTCCGGTCGGCCGATGATGCAGCCAGAACCCGCGAACCGGCTGGACCGGCCGGTGGACGAGAGCCTCGACCACGTGCTCGGCTCGGAGCGCGCCGAGATGACGCTGGTCGAATATGGCAGCTATGCCTGCCCCTATTGCCGCGCCGCCAATGAGGAGATCGCCCATGTGCGCGATCATTTCGGCGAGCGGGTGCGCTACGTCTTCCGCCACCGCCCCCTCACCGGCAGCGACATCGCCCGCCGCGCCGCCGAACTGGTGGAGCGCGCGGGCGACGCCGAGCGCTTCTGGCACGCCCATGTGAAGCTGATGACGCGCTCGGCGACGCTGACCGAGGAGGACCTGGTCGCGGTCGCCGACGATCTGGGCCTGGCGAGCGAGGACCCGCGCCGCTCGGCGGAGGAGGAAGGGCGCGCCAAGGCACGGGTCGCGGCGGACACGGCGAGCGCGCAGGCGAGCGGCGTGCGCTTCACCCCCACCTTCTTCATCAACGGGCGCCGCTATGACGGGCCGTGGGACGAGAGCTCGCTGGCGGACGCGATGCTCGGGCGGCTCGGCCACCGGGTGCAGTCGGCGGCGATCGACTTCGCGAGCTGGGGGCCCTCGGCCGGCATCCTGCTGCTGGTGGCGACGATACTTGCCGTCATCCTCACCAACTCGCCGCTCGGCCCGGGCTTCGAGAACCTGCTGCACCAGGAGCTCGGCCTGCTGGTGGGCGATGCCGCGTTCCGCATGTCGCTGCTGCACTGGATCAATGACGGCCTGCTGACGATCTTCTTCCTCGTCGTCGGGCTGGAGATCAAGCGCGAGATGACAGTCGGGCGCCTCGCCAGCGTGAGCACGGCGGCGCTGCCGATCGCCGGCGCCATCGGCGGCATGGTCGCCCCGGCGCTGATCTACCGGCTGGTCATCCCCGACGGCCCGTGGGCCCATGGCTGGGGCGTGCCGATGGCGACCGACACCGCCTTCGCCGTCGCCCTGATCGTGATGCTGGGGCGGCGGGTGCCGGTCGAGCTGCGCATCTTCCTCACCGCCGCCGCCATCGTCGACGACATCGGCTCGATCGCGGTGGTCGCGCTGTTCTATTCGGGCGAATTGCGGCTGGACTACATGGCCGCCGCGCTCGTGCTCGCGCTGTGCCTGTGGGGGCTCAGCCGCTCCCATGTCTACCGCGTCTCGCCCTATGTGCTGGTCGGCATCGCGCTGTGGGCGTGCGTCCATGCGAGCGGGCTGCATGCGACGCTGGCGGGGGTCATCCTCGCCCTCGCCATCCCGACGCGCCCGCCGGCGAACCTGCGCGCGCTCACGCTCCAGGCCGACACCATCATCGCCGCCGAGGCGCATCAGGGCGATGCCCTGCGGCACGGCCCCTCGCTGCCGGCGATGCGGGCGCTCGACGCCATCCACGACCGGCTGGAATCGCCCGCCGACCGGCTGCTGCGGCACGCCAGCATGCGTTCGAGCTACGTCATCCTGCCGCTGTTCGCGCTCGCCAATGCCGGCGTCGCGCTCACGCCCGACCTCTGGCACGGACACGAGACGCTGATGCTCGCCATCGTCGCCGGGCTGGCGCTGGGCAAGCCGCTCGGCATCGTCCTGGCCTGCGCCATCGCGGTGGGCTCAGGGGTGGCGGTGAAGCCGGCGGCCTATTCGTGGCTCCAGCTCGTGGGCGCCGGCATGCTGGCCGGCATCGGCTTCACCATGTCGCTGTTCATCGCCGGGCAGGCCTTCGCCGAGCCCGCCGATTTCGCCGCCGCCAAGATCGCCGTGTTCATGGCCTCGATCCTGTCGGCGGTCGCCGGCGTGCTGGTTTTGTCCATCGCGGCGCGGGCGAAGAGCCGCGAGGCGGCCGGGAGAGGGAGCGGGAGCGGAGACGAGGCCGCGCGCGCGGCCTCCCCGGTCTGACGGCGCCGGGCCCGCGGGCGCTCCCCGTCAAGCCTCGAGCAGGTTCTCGCGCAGCGTCGCGCCGGTGTAGCGCGTGCGCAGCCGGCCGCGGTGCTGCAGCTCCGGCACGACGAGGTCAACGAATTCCTCGAAGCAGCCGGGCGTGTAGGTCGCGGCCAGCATGAAGCCGTCGGCGCCGCCGTCGTCCATGTAGTGCTCGATCTGGTCGGCGATGTCCGATGCCGTTCCCACCGCCACCGGCATGCCCATGCCCTGGGCGTAGATCATCGCCGCCTCCTTCACGGTCACCGGCGCGCCGCCCTTGGCGTAGATGATCGATTCGAACAGGCCCTGGATGCCCGGCACCTCGATGTTCTGCACCACGGCGTCGAGCGGGAACTTGGAGAAGTCGAGCCCGAAATGGCCGGACATCCAGGCCAGCGCGCCCTCGGGGGGAATGCAGGCCTTGATCCGCTCGTACTTGTCCTGCGCCTCGCTGCGCGTGTCGGCAACCACCGTCTGCAGGCCGAAGATCAGCTTCACCGAGCCCGGCTCCCGCTTGAACTTGTTGGTCAGCCGGTCGTCGAGGTCGCTCGTATACTGCTTCATCCGCTCGACATTGGGATGCACCGCGAAGATCGCCTCCGCATGCCGGGCGGCGAAGTCGCGCCCCTGCCCGGACGAGCCCGCCTGCCAGAGCACCGGCCGGCCCTGCGGCGAGGGCGCGCAGAAATGGCGGCCGTTGCAGGTGTAGTACTTGCCCTGGTGGTGGACCACCTTGACCTTTGCGGGGTCGGCATAGATGCCCGAAGCCTTGTCGGCGATGATGGCGTCGGGCTCCCAGGAATCCCAGAGCTTGTAGCAGACCTCCATATACTCCTCGAGCCGCTCGTAGCGCCCGCTGCGGTCGGTCATGGGCTGCCCGTAGGCGTCCCACTCGCTCTTCGAGTAGGAGGACACGATGTTCCAGGCGACGCGGCCGGAGGAGAGGTGGTCGAGGCTCGAGAGCCGCCGGCACATCGAGTAGGGATGCTCGAACGCCGTCGACAGCGTCACCCCCACGCCCAGATGCTTCGTGGCGGTCGTGATGATCGGCACGATGGTCGAGGGCTCGTGGGTCGGGCACTGCACCGCCCATTTCACGATGGCGTCCGAGCTGTCCTCGTGGGTGTTGTAGGGCGCGAGTTCGTCAGCGATGAACATGGCGTCGAACAGGCCGCGCTCCATCGTGCGCGCCATGTGCTGCCAGTATTCGGGCCGGGCGAAGTCCCAGCCGATCTTGTCGCGGGCGTTGCGCCACATGCCGGTGGCGTGGCTGTTCACGCCGTGCTGGATGAAGCCGAGAAGATGGGCGTGCTTCTTGTTCTTTGTCGTCATGTCTGGCGCCTCGCGCTGCAGTCGTCATGAAGCGGGCATGGCCGCGGCGGCGGCCATGCGGACTGTTCGGAAGGGGCGGTCGTCGATTCCGCGAAGGTCGGGCCCGCGAAGATCGGGCCACGAGCCTCGGGCCCGCGACGTCAGGCGCTGGGGCGCTCGACGAAGAACGCGACGCCGATGCCGGCGGCCGTGCCCAGCACCATCAGCGGCCCGGCATAGATCCACATCGGCGCCACCCCGACCAGCGCGATCACGGTGGCCGAGATGACCACCGAGATCGCCGCCATGCCGACATAGTTGTAGTCGGGCACCTCGGTCGGCTCGGGCTTGCCGCGCCTGTACTCGATGACCGCGTTGCGAAGGCCGCGCGCGAACCCCGCCAGGAACAGGGCCGCCGCGCAGATACCGAGAACGAGAATGAGCGTGTACATCGTCATGTCCTTCTGAAAATCCGTGAGGGAGAAGGCCCCGCCACCCAGGCGGCGAGGCGGCGCGCTCTCATTCGGCCCCCGGGGCGGGGCTCGCGATCTCGTCCGACACGCGCCGGAGCTGCGTGACGTCGAACTCCTTGCTGTCCATCAGCCCGCAGCCGACCACCGCGAGGCCGCCGATCGCCACGATGGAGAGCGTGCCCGCCAGCTCCCCGACCATCTCGTAGATCGGCATGCCGATCGCGATCGAAGCGACGACCCCGCCGACGAAGCCGACCGTGTTGGTCTTCGGCCACAGGATGGCGAGGATCAGCGGCAGCAGGATCGAGGTCTTGAGGGCGTAGGTCGTCAGGACCAGCGTGGTGAAGTCGACCCCGGACAGCACGATGATGGTGGCGATCACGCCGCCCAGCAGCACCGAGAACTTGGTGATCGGGAACAGCAGCCGCTCCGGCGTGGCCGGGAAGTAGCGCTTGACGATGTCGACCGCGACGATCGACGACAGCGCCGAGCTGGCGCCGTCGATGGTCGAGTAGCAGGCGGCGAGGATCACCAGCACGTAGAGCAGCACCAGCGTCAGCGGCAGGCCGATATGCGCGACGATGTAGGGGCCGATGGCCGCGATGTCGCCGCCGATGTCGGCCGGGGTGAGGCCGGCGGCGATGCCGACCAGCCCGAGCATGCCGAGGCAGATCGGGATCGGGTAGAACAGCGCGCCCGCCCACAGGAAGGTGCGCCCCACGTCGCGGCTCTTGATCGCCCAGACCTTCTGCCAGAACGTCTGGTCGGACACGGTGGCGGCGAGCAGGCCGAAGGCGAGCGTGATGCCGAAGCCCGCCGCCGCGTCGGGCCGCAGCACGGAGAGGTTCTGCGCCCCCGCGTCGCCGACGGCGTTGAACACCGCCTCCGACCCGCCCGGCACCGCGGCGAACACCGCGGCGACGATGATCGCCGCCGGCACGGTGATCATCAGCGTGTTCAGCGTGCCGGTCAGCACGCTGGTCCACAGCCCGCCGAAATAGGAATAGGCGAGCACGCAGACGATGCCGACGATGGTCGCCACCTTCCAGTCGATGCCGAACACGGTGGAAACCACCACCGAGGTGCCCTTCAGGTTGATCAGGATCTCGAGGATGATGCCGAAGATCATGGTCAGCGTGACGATGCCGGTCGCCACCCGCGAGCGCTCGAAGCGGTACTGGATGAATTCCGAGATCGTGTAGCCCTCCGGCATGTTGCGGCGCAGCACGCGGGCGAAGGGGATCATCGCCATCACCGCCAGCCCGTTCGGCACCACGAACCAGAACAGGCCGGACAGGCCCCACTGGAAGGTCATGGCGGAGCTCATCATCACCGCCATGGCCCAGGTCCAGACAGAGATGACCGAGGCGACGCCGAAGCCGAAGCCGACGCGCCGGTCGGCGATGATGAAGTCGTGCGTGTTGCGCACCAGCAGCGTCTTCACGGCGTAGGACAGGGCCAGCGAGAACAGTCCGAGCCCGATCATCGACGCGAAGCCGAGCGAAGGCGTGAGACTCGGCATAGACGCAAATATCGACTTGTCCATTTCGATCTTCTCCGCAGTTCTAGAGGATGTGGTGAAGTCTGTGATAGGTTCGCTTGCAGTACAGAAGCGGGTCCCCATGGTCCGATGCCTGTGCCGCCGAGACGTCGCAGAGCACGATGACGTGGTCGCCCGAGGGGATGATCTCGGCCACCGTGGCCGCGATCTGTCCGATCGCCCCCTCGATCAGCGGGGCATGCGGGATATCCTTGGAAATACCGACATCGTCGTAGCCGCCGGGATCGGCCTGGCGGGCGAAGCGCTCGGAGAGGATCTGCTGCTCGGCATGCAGCACCGAGATGCCGATCGCCGCGCCCGGCCGCAGGCAGGCGTGGCTGTCGCTCGCCCGCGACAGGCAGAACAGCACCCGCAGCGGGTCGAGCGACACCGAGGTCACCGAGGTCGCGGTGAAGCCGTGCACGCGCCCGCCGCGCCAGAACGAGACCACGCAGACGCCGGAAGCGAGCCGGCTGAAGACGTCCTTGAAGCGTCGCCTGACGTCGTCCGGGGTGGGGATCGGGTCCGGGGTCATCCTGCGCGCCCTCACTTCGCGGTCAGCTCGAGCGGCCGCGAGGTGCGCAGCGGCCGGATGACGTGCTTCATGAACGGGCCGGCGTCGCGCATCGGGTCGTCGAACTGGCACACGATGCGGTTCAGCCCGATCGATTCGAGCTTGGGGATGCGCTGGCGGATGTCCTCGAAGGAGCCGATCAGGCCGAGCTCGAAGCCGGCATTGGAGTCGACCATCTGGTCCTCGGACAGCGAGGACCACGCCGCCGCCCCCGAATCCCCGATCACCTGGCGGAAGAAGCCGATCGTGTCCGGGTTTCGCCGCGAGACGACCGACTTCCACCGCTGCCGCGCCTGCTCGCTGGTCTCGGTGGCGATGACGTAGGCGTTGGCGGCGACGAGGATGTCGCGCCCCCAGTTGTTGGCCTCCTGACGGATGTTCTCGATCCGCTGCTTGAGCTCCTCGTCGCTCATGCCGTTCAGGAAGAGGCAGTGCCCCCATTCGGCCGCCATGCGCACGGCGCGGTCGGAATGGCCGGCGATCCAGATCTCGGGCAGCGCCGCCGGGTCGAGGCCATAGCTGGGCGGCGCGCCGATCCCGCCCTCGCCGGCACCGTCCTCCCCGCCCGCCATCGCGTCGGCCGGCGGCTGGAACAGCCCGTTCAGCGAGCGCAGGAACTCGGCCGCGCGGTCGTAGCGCCCGTCATGGTCCAGCCAGTCGACGCCGGAGAGATCGAACTCCTCCTTCCACCAGCCGCAGACGATGTTCATGCCGAGCCGGCGCTCAGAGATCTTGGACAGCGTGTCCAGCATCCGCGCCACCAGGAAGGGCGAGCGGAAGCCTGGCTTCACCGCCCCGCACAGCCCCACCTTGTTGGTCACGGCGGCGATGGCGGCGAGGATGCTCCAGGCGTCCGCGACGCTCTCGGCCGGGCCGTGAATGCAGTTGAGCAGGTTTTCGGACGCGTAGAGGAAGTCGAAGCCGAGCGCCTCCGCCTGCTGGGCGATCGCGAGGCAGGCGGCGACGTCGGGTCCCGTTGGCGCGTCGAGGGAGCGCAGCCATCCCCCATACACCGGAAGCCAGATGCCGATTTCCATCGTAGTTCTCACCAGTTCATCACATGACGGATCGATGGAGCGACGGCCCGGTCCGTTCCGGCGCGACGGGCGCCCGGACCTGCCGGCGGCGTTCTCGATCTCGGTGCCTTCAGGGCAAGCGCCGCGCCAGAATTTCCCTGCGGCAGCGAAACGGTGAGTTTGCCCGCTATTTGATCGGCTATGGCCATAAACTAGGCCGAAAATGAGAAAATACTGAGCAATATTTGGAATGACATGCATTCCATTCATGGTTGGAGAATATTATTAATGGAGCGACGCCATCTTCATGCAATGCGACGCGGGAGATGAGCGGGACTTATCCTGCGGCGGGACAGTGACCGCTTTGGCGGCATGGGCCGGCGGGGCGTGGTGGGAATTTGAACGGCGCCCGGCGCGGGTGCCGCCGGGATCGGCCGGGGCCGGTTCGGCGACCGCGGCGCCCGGGAAGGAGGCCGGCGGTGACCTTCGAGCAGATGCGGATCTTCCTGGAAGCGGCTCATTACGGCAGCTTCACCTACGCGGCCGAGCGGCTGGGCATCACCCAGTCGGCCGTCAGCGTGTGCATCAAGAAGCTCGAGGAGAAGCACGCCGTCGCCCTGTTCGAGCGCTCCGGGCGCCGGCTCGTGCTGACCGAAGCCGGGCAGGTCCTGCTCGGCGAGGCCGAGCGCATCCTGCGCGACGTAGAACTGACCATCCAGCGCATCGAGAGCCGGCGGCCGGCCGACCCGTTCGCCATCGTCGCCTGCACCGGCAATGCCTATGACCACTGGATGGCGGGGATCGCCTGCGCTGCGGGGGCGCCGCAGGTCAATCTGGTGCGTGCCGGGCTCGACGAGGTCACCGCCTGGGTGATGCGCGGCAGCGCCGATGTCGGCCTCACCAGCGTGATGCCGAGCCACCCGCAGTTCCGCCAGGTGCGCGTCTTCGCCGACCGGCTGATCCTGTGCGCCCATCCCTTGCGGGCGCGCGAGGTGCCGGAGGCGATCGGCTGGCGCGAACTGGAGGAGCACGGCCCCGTCATCTGGGAGCATGGCGACCTCGCGCCGACGATCCTGGCCGGCCTCGCCGCGCAGCGGCTGGACCCCGGCCGCCTCGCGCCGGCGAAGCTCAGGCTGGCCTCGAGCATGGCGGTGATGTCGGCGCTGCAAGGCGGGCACCACCTCGGCCTGGTGCCCGAACGGGCGGCGGCCCCGCTGCTGCGCGCCGGCCTGCTGGCGCGCGTCGGCGCGCTGGAGATCCCGGTGCCCTACTGGATGTTCGCGCTGCGCGAGCGGGACATCGATGCCCTCGCCGCGCACACGGCGCGCGCCGGCGCCGCTCTCGCAGCGGTGGAGGCCGCACTCGCCGTGAAGGCGTGATCGTCCTGCCCGGTCCGCCTCACCCCGGCTTGCGCACCAGCAGCCCGTCGACGAAGACGTCCATCAGCCGCACCACATTGGCCTGCCAGCCGACCTGGTCGTGCAGGTAGCACATGCCGACCAGCGCCCGCAGCAGGTCCTCGGCGCTCACGTCGTCGCGGATCTCGCCCGCCTCCACCGCGCGCGCCAGCAAGAGGCCGATCGCCCGCGTCAGGCGCTCGAAGCTGTAGGCGTAGAGGTCGCATGAGCCGTAGGAGGCGATCGCCAGCGCGGCGAGCATGCCCTTCTTGGTCGAGACGAGGTCGACATTGGCGCCGAGCCAGCGCCGCAGCGCCTTCACCGGGTCGGGCTCGCCCTTCAGTTCCTCGGCGAAGTCGCCGAGCTGGTCGACCTCGCGCCGGTAGACCGCCTCGAACAGAGCCTCGCGGGTGGGGAAATGCCGGTAGAGCGTGCCGATGCCGACGCCCGCCCGCCGTGCGACCGCATCGAGGCTCGCATCGGGACCGCCGGCGCTGAACACCACCTTGGCGGCATCCAGCACCCGTTCGCGGTTGCGGATCGCGTCCGCGCGCGGCTTACGCGCGATTTTCGGCTCGGCCTCTCCCATCGGATTCCAACTGGTCCGCCAGATTCGAACGGCTCCACCCTGCCGCTTGCAAAGCGGAGGGTCCCTCCGTATAATGATTCCAGATGGGCCACGCGAGAGCCCATCCATTACGCCGGGCAAATTTGGCGTCCCGATGACGCCTCCCTCCCAACCCCCGGCTTCCCGCCGCACCCGCGTGCGGCCCTCAACGACATTCGACGACGACACTGATCGGAGTTCCGCATGACTTTCTCCATCAGCCTCACCGTGAACGGTGTAAGGCGCGACGTCGAGCTGGACAACCCACGGGTGACCCTGCTCGACCTCCTGCGCGAGCGACTTCAACTCACCGGCACCAAGAAGGGCTGCGACCGCGGCCAGTGCGGCGCCTGCACCGTGCTGGTCGACGGCCGGCGCATCAATTCCTGCCTCGCCCTGGCGCTGAGCCATGACGGGGCCGACATCCGCACCATCGAGGGCGTTGCCGAGGGCGGGCACCTCCACCCGGTGCAGGAAGCCTTCATCGCCCATGACGCGCTGCAGTGCGGCTTCTGCACGCCGGGCCAGATCATGAGCGCCATCGGCCTGATCCAGGAAGGCCAGACGGACGGCGATCCCGAGCGCGTGCGCGAGGGGATGAGCGGCAATCTCTGCCGTTGCTCGGCCTATGCCGGCATCACCGAGGCGGTGCTCGACGCCCAGAAGAAGCTGGCCGAAGCCGGCGGTACCGATGCGGGCCGGAGGGACGCGGCATGAACGATTTCGACTATATCCGCCCCGCCACCGTCCCCGAAGCGGTCGCGGCCGCGGCAGCGCCCGGCGCGGCCTATCTCGCCGCCGGCACCAATCTTCTCGACCTCATGAAGGGCGGTGTCGCCCGGCCCGGCCGGCTGGTCGACGTCACCCGCCTGCCCGGCCTCGACGCCGTCGAGTGGCTGGAAGACGGGGGCGTGCGCATCGGCGCCATGGTGCGCAATGCCGACCTCGCCCACGATCCGCGCTTCGCCGCGTCCTTCCCGGCGGTGGCGGAGGCCCTGCTCTCGGGCGCCTCAGGGCAGCTGCGCAACGCGGCCAGCGTCGGCGGCAACCTGCTCCAGCGCACGCGCTGCGCCTATTTCGCCGACCTCGACAGCGCCTGCAACAAGCGCGTGCCGGGCTCGGGCTGCGACGCGCGCGCCGGCGAGAACCGGCTGCACGCCGTGCTCGGCTGGAGCGATGCCTGCATCGCCACCCATCCGTCCGACTTCTGCGTGCCGCTGGTGGCGCTCGACGCGGTGGTCGAGATCGAGGGCCGCGGCGGCCGGCGCGAGGTGCCGCTCGCCGAGCTGCACCGCCTGCCCGGCGACGCGCCGGAGAAGGACACCGCGCTGGAGCCCGGCGATCTGATCGTCGCGGTGCGCCTGCCGGCCGGCGCTGCCGCCTTCGCCGGCCATGCCCGCTACATCAAGCTGCGCGAGCGCACCTCCTACGCCTTCGCCGTGGTCTCCGCGGCGGCGATGCTGCGCCTCGAGGGCGGGGTGATCGCCGAGGCCCGGCTGACGCTGGGCGGGGTCGCGGCAAAGCCCTGGCGCGACGCCTGGGCCGAGCAGGCCCTCGCCGGCGCCCGCCCGGACGAGGAAGCGTTCCGCCGCGCGGCGGAGCTCGCCCTCGCCGGGGCCCGCCCCTCCGGCGACAACGCCTTCAAGATCGAGCTGGCCCGCCGGCTGGTGGTGCGCGCCCTCGCGCTCGCCGCCTCAGGCACGCCCGAGCGCGTGCCCGCCCTGCCCGGCTCGCCCTTCTCCTCGCTTCCGGAACTGCACCATGACGTCTGAGATCAGCCTCTCCACGGTGCCGGCCCATACGAGGCACGGCTCCAATATCGGCCAGCCCCTCACCCGCCGCGACGGCGTGCTGAAGGTGACGGGCGCGGCCACCTATGCCGCCGACAACCATCCCGAGGGCATGCTGTTCGCCGTCATGGCGACCAGTTCCATCGCCCGCGGGCGCGTCGTCGCGCTCGACGTCGACGCGGCCAAGGCCCATCCGGGCGTGGTCGACGTGATGACCCCGGCGCACAAGCCGGAGCTCGCCATGGACCCGGACGCGAAGACCAACCCCTTCATGTTCCGGCTCGACCTGCTGCAGAACGATCTGGTGCGCTACGCCCACCAGCCGATCGCGGTGGTGGTCGCCCGCTCGCTCGAGGCCGCGACCGAGGGCGCGGCGCTGCTGGCGCCGCGCTACGAGGAGGAGCCGGCCCGGGTCGGGCTCGACGCCGACGAAAGCTTCGAGCCGGCGGCGATCGGCATCGGCTCGCCCGCACGCATCGAGCGCGGCGACGTGGAGGCCGCGCTCGCGCGCGCCGAGCACCGGCTGGAGGCGACCTACGAGACGCCGGCCCAGTACCACAACGCCATGGAGCCGCACGCCATCGTCGCGGCCTGGGACGGCGACACGCTCTCCATCGACACGCCCAGCCAGGGCCTGGCGATGGCGCAGGGCCGGCTCGCCGGCCTGTTCGGCATCGCGCCGGAGAACATCCACATCCGCAGCCCCTTCCTCGGCGGCGGCTTCGGCTCCAAGGGCCTGGTCTCGGGCCCGCAGGTGCTCGGCATCATGGCGGCGAAGCTGGTCGGACGGCCGGTGAAGCTGGTGCTGCGCCGCGACCAGATGTACGGGCCGGTCGGCCATCGCCCGCCCACCCGCCAGACGCTGCGCCTCGGCTTCGACGGCGAGGGGAAGCTCTCCGCCCTCCACCACCACGCCAAGACCGTCTCGAGCACCTTCGACGACTTCTTCGAGCCGGCGGCGGACATCTCCCATACGCTCTATGCCGCCCCCGCCATCCTCACCTCGCACGAGGCGGTGCGGGCGGATATCGGCACCCCGCTCTTCATGCGCGCGCCCGGCGAGGCCACCGGCTCGATCGCGCTCGAAGGGGCGATCGACGAGGCCGCCTTCGCCTGCGGCATGGACCCGCTCGCCTTCCGCCTGAAGAACTATGCCGAGGTCGAACCGATCTCCGGCAAGCCCTTCTCCTCCAAGGCGCTGCGCGAATGCTACCGCCAGGGCGCCGAGCGTTTCGGCTGGTCGCGCCGCACGATCGAGCCGCGCAAGATGCGCGACGAGAACGGCTATCTGGTCGGCTGGGGCATGGGCACAGCCACCTTCCCGGCGCTGATGTTCCAGGCCGAGGCGCGCGCAGTGCTGCGCCGCGACGGCTCCGGCGTGATGGAGACCGGCGCCCACGACATGGGCCAGGGGGCGTGGACCGCCCTCGCCCAGATCGCGGCCGACGCCCTCGGCCTCGATCTCGACCGGACGGAGTTCCGCGCCGGCACCTCGGACCTGCCCGATGCCGGCATCGCCGGCGGCTCGGCCCACACCGCCACCGCCGGCATGGCGATCCACAATGCGGGCGCGGACGTGGTCGCCAAACTCGCCGCGCTTGCCACCGGCGACGAGCGCTCGCCCCTGTTCGGCGCCGGCAATGCCGGCGTCGTCGCCCGCGAGGGACGGCTCCACCGGCGCGACGACGAGAGCCGTAGCGAGGGCTATGGCGACATCCTCGCCCGCGCCGGCCTCGCGCAGATCGAGGGCAAGGGCTCGGCGGCGCCAGACCCGTCGGTGCAGGAGACCTACGCCATGCACGCCCATGGCGCGGTGTTCGCCGAGGTGAAGGTGGACCCGGACCTCGGCCAGGTGCGCGCCACGCGCCTCGTCGGCGCCTTCGCGGCCGGGCGGGTGATCAATCCCCGGATGGTGCGCAGCCAGTTCTATGGCGGCATGATCTGGGGCATCTCCTTCGCCCTCCACGAGCACGCCGTCATGGACCGGCGCTCCGGCCGCATCCTGAACGCGGACCTCGCCGAGTACCACATCCCGGTGAATGCCGACGTGCCCTCGCTCGATGCGCTGATGATCGAGGAGCACGACCCGCACGTAAACGCGCTCGGTATCAAGGGCGTGGGCGAGATCGGCATCACCGGCTCGGCCGGCGCGGTGGCGAACGCGGTCTGGCACGCCACCGGCGTGCGGGTGCGCCACTTCCCGATCGGGCTCGACGACCTGCTGGTGCCGGCCGCGGCCTGAGCCGCCCGCGCCGCCTCTCCCGGCCGCTCCGTTCCCCGCGAACGGGGCGGCCATCCCCTCACCGCTCCGGGGCGGGAAACATCGGCTTGTCCACCTTGGCATGGACGCCCCAATTGCCGTCGGCGACCTGCGTCACTCCGAAATCGACCGCCACCGACATCAGCGAGATCGCCTCGTCCTCGTCGAGCTCGTAGCGCTCCATCAGGAACTTGCGGGTTGCGCGCACCGCGCTGCGCAGCGCCCGGCTCAGCGAGGAGCGCTTGAACACCTCGGACTGCGCGTTGCGCCCGAGCTCGCGCAGATAGTTGGTGTAGCTGAAGCCGTGCAGCAGGAAGGCGCCCTCGGTTTCGATCAGCGGCGCGTTGAGCCCGTTCAGGAACGCCTTCTCGGTCTCGCCCCTCTTGTGCAACACCAGCCTTATCTCGCCGGTCAGCGAGCATTCCAGCGCCGTGCCGCTGATCTCGCCGTCACCCTGTGCCAGATGCGGGTCGCCGACCGAAAGCAGCGCGCCGGGCACGGTGACGGGGAGATAGACCGAGGAGCCCTTGCCTGCCCGCCAGTTGTCGACATTGCCGCCGAAATAGCCGGGCGGGACGGAATCGACGATGTCGCTCTCGCGCGGCGCCACCGCGATGAAGCCGAAATGCGGGCGCACCGGCACGCGCACGCCCTTCATCACGCCGTGGCGCTCGGTGAGCCGGGCGTGGTCGACCGGGATTCCGGGATAGTCGATGGTCTCGTGCACCACGCCGAACGGGTCGGTCTGCGGCACCCAGCGGAAGGAATAGACCGCCTCGGCATAGCCGCTCTCGCCGGCCGCGTCGGTGCGGTAGATGGTGACGACCTCGCGCTTGCGCGGCTCGTCCAGCAGGTCGTCATGGTGGAAGCCCCAGGCGGAGGCGGCGTTGCTGCCGAAGGCCTGCCCGGCATAGGCCGGGTTGGCGCAGGGGCGCGGGCGCAGGTCGCGTATCTGCACCTCCAGCACGTCGCCCGGCTCGGCGCCATGGACGAAGATCGGCCCGGTGCAGATGTGCACGCCGAACCCCTCGCCGGCGCCGCGCCCGAAGATGCTGGCATTCACCGGCCCGGCGCCGCGCCGGTCGACCGCCTTGTAGTCCCGGCTCCAACGGAACACGCTCTCCGCGCCCGGATCGCCCTTTATCATCCGCTCATGGTCGTCATAGGCGTGCTGGGTCAGCGTCTCGACCGTGACGATGGCGCCCGAGCGCACGCGCAGCACCGGCGGGATGGAGCGGCTGAGATAGCCCCAGTGCACGGTCTCGCGCGAGACGGGAAGATGGTGGCGGCCGGGCTCGGAGGGCTCCGGCGCCCGCGCGCGGGCCTCGGCGGCCGGCGCGTCGGCCTCCTCCGGCGCGGGCACCGGCGAGGGCCCCGGCCGCATCGGGCGCACCCCGCTATGGATCGGCCGGCCGCGGGTCCAGCGCGTCTCCACCGCGCCGCTGCTCGACTTGCGGAACTCGCGCGGGGCGATGCCGTAGGCGGCGCTGAACACGCGGCTGAAATGGGCTTGGTCGCCGAAGCCCCAGCGATAGCCGATCTCGGCGATGCTGCGGTCGGCATGGTGCGGGTTGATCAGGTCGAGCCGGCAGCGCTCCAGCCGCCGATGGCGCACATAGTCGGAAAAGGCGCGGTCCTGCCCCTCGAACAGGCGCTGCACGTAGCGCGGCGACAGGCCCTCGGCCTTGGCGATGTCGGCGACCGAGAGGTCGGGCTCGCGCAGCCGCGCCTCGATCTGCGCGCAGACGCGGGCGAGATGGGCGGCCTGCACCTGGGTGGCGTTGTCCTCCTCCGGGCGCGCCTCGGCCAGCAGGGCCGACAGCACCAGCTCGGTGATCGCGGTCTCGGCGGCGATCAGCTCGCCATCCTCCATCATCGCGAAATTGGCCGCCAGCGCGCGCATCATCGGCCGCGTGGCGGCGGCCGAGACGCTCTCGCCGAGCACGATCGTCGCCACCTCCGCGCCCCGGCCGATGCGCCCCGCCAGCCGCTCGCGCGGCACCCGCAGCAGCAGCAGCTCGAAATCGTTGCGGAACTGGATCGTGCCGGCGGCGAGCGGATCGCACACCCACAGATCGCCATCGGCGAATTCGAACGCGCGCCGGCCGGTATCGGTGAGGTGCCCGCGCCCGTAATGCACGAAGCCGATCAGCACGCCGTCGGCCTCGTCCGCCCGCGTCTTCAGCACCTGCGCGGTGGAGCGTAGCAGGGCGAGCGTCGCCAGCGTCGGCGAGCGCTTGATCGAGATCTCGCCGAAATGGAACGCCGCCCCTTTCGGCCACTGGTCGGACAGCGACAGCATGCCCAGCGTCTCGCGCCAGGCGGCCTCCTGCTTGCTGGCGGGGAAGGCGGCGATCGAGACCGGGACGGTGCGGCTCATGGGGCGGATCTTCATGGGAGGAAGCCGGCGAGGGGCCGGCGAAGCTGTTTGACGATTGGCGCACAAAAACTTGTCTGGCGCCAGCCCGGCGGGGCTGCCCACTTCCCGGGCATGCCCTTACAACCATTTGTGGTTGCATCATAAACGGCGATTTCATGCCTTTTCGTCGCGCCCCCGCACGCGCATTTCTGCACCACAGGGGGCATTGCCGCACTGCGGTATAACCGGGATATTCCGGCCACGCATCGCCCAGCGGAACCCGTCGGGGCGCAAACATCAGAGGGATTCGAGATGGATCGTCGTGGATTTCTGGGCGCCGGCCTCGCCGGTACAGCGGCCGTCGCCACCGTCGCCGCGCCGCACGTCGCCCGCGCGCAGCAGACGTTCAACTGGAAGATGACCAACGCCTACGGTCCCGGCTCGCCCTTCTATGTCGTCGGTCCGGGCAGCCCGACCTATTTCTGCGACCTGGTCGGCAAGATGTCGGGCGGCCGGCTCAACATCCAGCACTTCGCCGCCGGCGAGTTGATCCCGGCGCTGGAGGGCTTCGACGCGGTCTCCGCCGGCACGGTCGAGATGAACGCGGCCAACTCCTATTACTGGGCCGGCAAGGTGCCGGCGGCGCAGTTCTTCACCTGCGTGCCGTTCGGCCTCAACTTCCAGGGCCAGACCGCGTGGATCTACCATGGCGGCGGCCTGCAGCTCTGGGAGGAGCTCTACGAGCCCTTCAACCTGGTGCCGATGCCGCTCGGCAATACCGGCGTGCAGATGTCCGGCTGGTTCCGCAAGCCGATCGAGAAGGTCGAGGACTTCCAGGGCCTGAAGATGCGCATCCCGGGCCTCGCCGGGAAGGTCTACGCCCAGCTCGGCGTCGACGTGAAGCTGCTGCCCGGCGGCGAGATCTTCCCCGCGCTGGAGCGCGGCGTGATCGACGCGGCCGAGTTCGTCGGCCCCTACCAGGACCGTCGCCTCGGCCTGCAGAAGGCGGCCAAGTACTACTACACGACCGGCTGGCACGAGCCGAACAACGTCACCGAGCTGGTGGTCAACAAGGCCGCCTGGGACAGCCTGCCCGACGACCTGAAGGAGATCGTGCGCACCGCGGCCGCGGCCTGCAACGTCATCAGCCACACCTGGTGCGAGGCGACCAACGGCGAGGCGATGACCGACCTCGTGCAGAACCAGGGCGTCATCGCCGGCCCGCTGCCCAAGCCCGTAGTGGACAAGCTGCGCGAGGTCACCAAGACCACGCTCGACCAGCTCGCCGCCTCCGACCCGAAGATCCAGAAGGTCTATGACAGCTTCAACGCCTTCGCCGCCCAGCACAGCCAGTGGGCCGGCCTGTCGGAAGCGGTCTACCAGACCCAGATCCGCAGGGGCGCATGAACGAAGCGCTGGAAAGATGCGCCCGCGTCCTCGACGCCATCGTCGAGGTCTGCGGCCGGGCCGCGGCGTGGACGGGCCTCGCGCTCGTCCTCGTCATGGCCGGCAACGTGCTGGCGCGGTACATTTTCAACGTCGGCTCGGTGGCGATGCAGGAGCTGGAATGGCACCTGATGTCGCCGCTGACGCTGCTGTGCATCGCCTACACGGTCAAGCATGAGGGCCATGTCCGGGTGGACATCGCCTATGCCCACTTCCCCGCCGTGGTGCGGGAGGTGATCGACCTGTTCTCCGCGCTGTGCGTGGTGGCGCTGTCGGTGATCGTGATCGTGCTGTCCTGGCACTACGTCAAGCAGTCCTACGTCATCGGCGAGGGCTCGCCCGATCCCGGCGGCCTGCCCTACCGCTTCATCCTCAAGGCGATGATCCCCGCCGGCTTCGCGCTGCTGCTGCTCCAGAGCATCGCCGCGACGCTTCGCGCGATCCAGCCCTTCCTTGGCGGCGGGTCCCATCCCGCCTCGCCGGTGCCCACCGATGCCCGTCAATGAAATCCTGGCGATGTCCTGCATCGCCTCCTTCTTCGTGCTGCTCCTCGCCGGCGTGCCGGTGGCGCTCACGCTCGCCATCAGCGGCTTCTTCTTCGGCTGGCTCGGCTTCGGCACCACGCTGTTCAACCTGCTGCCGGCCCGCATCTACGGCGTCACCGCCAACTACACGCTGATCGCCATCCCGCTCTTCGTGTTCATGGGCGTGATGCTGGAGAAATCCCGCCTCGCCGACGAATTGATGGACGTGATCGGCCATGTCTCCGGCAGCCTGCGCGGCGGCATGGGGCTCGGCATCGTGCTGGTCGGCATGCTGATGGGGGCGACCACCGGCATCGTCGGCGCCACCATCGTCACGCTCGGCCTGCTCACCCTGCCGACCCTGCTGCGGCGCGGCTACGACAAGAGTCTCGCCTGCGGCGCCATCTGCGCCTCCGGCACGCTCGGCCAGCTCATCCCGCCCAGCACGGTGCTGATCCTGCTGGCCGACATCCTCGGCGAATCGGTCGGCACGCTGTTCGCGGCCGCGCTGATGCCGGGGCTGCTGCTCACCGGCGTGTTCTGCATCTACATGATCGTCGTCGGCATCGTCTCGCCGGAGAAGGTGCCCGCCGTCCCGATCGAGGAACGCCGGGCCATGCCGCGCGGCGAATTGTGGCTGAAGGTGCTCAAGGTTGGCCTGCCGCCGATCGGCCTCGTGCTCGCCGTGCTCGGCTCGATCATCGCCGGCATCGCGGCGCCGACCGAGGCCGCCAGCATGGGCGCGCTCGGCTCGATCCTGGTCGCCGCCATCGCCCGCCGCTTCACCTGGAAGGTGCTGGTGGCGACGGTGCAGTCGACGGCGCGCATCACCGCGATGATGTTCTTCGTGCTGATCTGCTCGCAGGTCTTCGCCCTGTCCTTCCGCGGCCTCGGCGGCGAGCGACTGGTGCACGACGCGTTCTCGCTGGTGCCGGGCGGCACCAACGGCATCATCATCTTCATGCTGGCGATCATCTTCGTGCTCGGCTTCTTCATCGAGTGGATCGAGATCAGCTACATCGTGGTGCCAATGTTCCTGCCGCTGCTCAACAATGCCGGGGTCGACCTGGTGTGGGCCGCCGCGCTGATCGCCACCGTGCTGCAGACCTCGTTCCTCACCCCGCCCTTCGGCTGGGCGCTGTTCTACCTGAGGGGCGTGGCGCCGCCCGAGGTCGCGACCGGCGACATCTACCGCGGCGTGCTGCCCTTCATCGCGCTGCAGATCGCCGCCGTGGCGGTGGTGTTCGCCTTCCCGGACCTGGCCACCTGGCTGCCCCGGGCCATCGGCTGGTAGCCGGAGTACCCATCACATGCTCAACACATCGCGTGCCCGCCGGGGCATGGTGACATCGCCGCATCATCTGGCGAGCGAGGCGGGCCTGCGCGTGCTGCGCGAGGGCGGCAACGCGGTCGAGGCGACGCTCGCCATGGCCGCGACCCTGGCCGTGGTCTACCCGCACATGACCGCGATCGGCGGCGACGGCTTCTGGCTCGTCGCCCCGCCGGGCGAGGCGCCGGTCGGCATCGAGGCCTGCGGGCGCGCCGCCGCGCGTGCCACCCCCGCGCTCTATCTCGACGCCGGGCTGGAGGTCATTCCCCCGCGCGGTCCGCTCGCCGCCAACACGGTCGCCGGCACCGTCGCCGGCTGGGGCGAGGCGCTGGCGCTCAGCGCCGAGAAGGGCGGCCGGCTGCCGCTGTCCCGGCTGGTCGAGGACGCGGTATGGCACGCGCGCAACGGCTTCCCCGTCACCGCCAGCCAGAGTGAGCTGACGGCGCAGAAGCTGCCCGAGCTCGCCGACGTCGCCGGCTTCGCGCCGAGCTTCCTCGTCGACGGCGCCGCGCCCGCGACCGGATCGGTGATGAAGCTGCCCGCGCTCGGCGACACGCTCGCCCGGCTCGGCACCGAGGGGACGGACGCCTTCTATCGCGGCGCGCTCGCACGCGAGATCGCGCACGACCTCGCCGCCGCCGGCTCGCCGGTGAGCGCCGAGGACCTCGCCGCCTGCCGCGCCCGGCGGGTGGCGCCGCTCTCGGTCGGCCTTCCCGGCATGACGCTCTACAACATGCCCCCGCCCACGCAGGGCCTGTCCTCGCTGATGATCCTCGCCCTGTTCGCGCGGCTCGGCGTCGACGCGGCGGAGGGGTTCGCGCACGTGCACGGCCTCGTCGAGGCCACCAAGCAGGCCTTCCTGGTGCGCAACCGGATCGTCGGCGATCCCGACGCCATGGGCGAGGACCCGCGCGCCTGGCTCACCGACGAGGCGCTGGACCGGCTCGCCGCCCGCATCGATCCCGCCCGCGCCCTGCCCTGGCCGGCGCCACCCTCGGCCGGCGACACGGTCTGGCTCGGCGCCATCGACGGCGAGGGGATGGCGGCGAGCTTCATCCAGAGCATCTATTTCGAGTTCGGCTCTGGCGTCGTGCTGCCGCAGAGCGGCATCGTCTGGCAGAACCGCGGCTCCAGCTTCCAGCTCCGTGGCGAGGGCCCGCGCGTGCTGGCGCCCGGCCGCAAGCCGTTCCACACCCTCAACCCGGCCTTCGCCACCTTCGCCGACGGGCGGCGCCTGGTCTACGGCACCATGGGCGGCGAAGGCCAGCCACAGACGCAGGCGGCGCTGTTCTCGCGCTACGCCCTGTTCGGGCAGGAGCTGCAGGCGGCGATCACCGCGCCGCGCTGGCTGCTCGGGCGGACCTGGGGCGCGGAGACGGTGACGCTGAAGCTCGAAAGCCGCTTCCCGCCGGAACTCGTCGCGGCGCTGCGGGAGGCCGGGCACGACGTCGAGGTCGTGGCGCCGTTCGACCAGATGATGGGCCATGCCGGCGCCATCGCGCGCCATGCCGACGGCGTGCTGGAAGGCGCCGGCGACCCGCGCAGCGACGGCGGGCCGATGGGCTTCTGACGAGCAGGGCCACCCCGCCTCACCGGCTCGACGAGACTCCCGCATGCGGGGGCTGGTAGCCGTCGTCCAGCGTCTTCAGGAAGGCGACCACGTCGTCGATCTCGGCCTCGGTCAGCGCCGGCCTGTCGCCCGGCTTGCCGCCGAAGGGCGGGTCCTGATTGAGGTTCTGCCGGTAGCGCTCGGGCAGGTCGTCATAGATGGCGACGCTCCCATCGGCCCGGCGCGGGTAGAAGCGCTCGGGCTGCACGTCGCGATAGACGTAGAACGCCACCGCGTCGCGCAGGCTGGTGAACACGCCGTTGTGGAAGAAGGTCTTGCGGCGCGCCACGTTGCGCAGCGAGGGCGTCTTGAACAGGCCGCAATAGTCGGCCTCGCCGGCGAAGTCGGTGCGGTAGGGCCCGCACAGGCCGAGATCGTAGAAATTCGGGTCCTTGTTGGCGGGGATGGCCGGGTTGCGCGGCAGGCCGAGCGCGATCATGCCGTAATCGGTGAACTGCGGCGGCGTGCCGGTGGCGTCCACCTGGCTGCGATGGCAGCTCGCGCAATTGCCCTTGTCCTCGTCCTCGAACAGCTTCAGCCCGCGCGCCTCGGCATTGCTCAGCGTCGCCTTGCCGGCGAGATAGGCGTCGAACTTGCTGGTGTAGGGATAGAAGGTGGCGGGGTCCTGCTCGAACGCCTCCAGCGCCGCCACCACGGTGCGGAACAGCGCGGCGTCGTCGCTTCCCCCGGAGAGCGCGCGCACCTCGCCGGCATAGGGCGCGGCGCGCACCGAGGCCACCACGGCGGCCGGGCTCGCATTCGCCATCTCGTTCGGCGCGAGCAGGGGAAAGCGCGCCTGGTCGCGTCCGCGATCCGCCCGCCCGTCCCAGTCGAGCCCGCCGGTCGGCCCGTTGTCGACGCTGGGGTCGCCCTCCTCCTCGCCGTCGAACTCGTGCTCGGTGAAGGCGGGCGTCACCTCGATATAGGTCAGCGAGGGCACGGCGCGCCCGCCCGGCTGGTCGAGATGCGGGCCGCCGAAGCGGATCGGCGCCGCATCCGCCGGCGAGAAGCCCGCCGACGGCGCGTGGCAGGAGGCGCAGGCCAGGGCGTGCGAGGCTGACAGACTCGGGTCGAAGAACATCTTGCGCCCCAGCGCGGTGAGCGCGTCGGCCCGCGCATAGGCGTCCGCCCGCGACAGCCCGCCCGAGACCGCCATCGCCGGCGCCCCCGCCATCGCCACAGTGAGCGCCGCGAGCAGACCGATGCCGGCGGCCTGCCGCGGACCGAAAACGCCAGCCCTGCGGGCGATCTCCTTCTCCTTCCGCTCCCTCGTCACGCTGCGCTCTCCCTCGAAACCGGACGCGCCGGCGCGCGTGCCGGTGAATCGTTGGGCCCGTTCCATGACAGCGGCGTGATGGCGGCCGTCGGAGGATCACGAAACTGCAATATGACAGGCGTAGCTAAGAATAATTCCAAGCGCTCGACGGCTTGTCTCGTGGCGTGGGCCAGTCGTTCGCCCGAAAGGTGGAGAAGAAAATATGCATCCGCTTCGCACGTTGCTCCTGACCGGCGCGTCACTGGTTGCCTTTGCGGCAACCATATCTTCCGCAGCGGCAGTCGATCTCGATAAGATCGATACGGTTGTGGTGATCTACGCGGAAAACCGCAGCTTCGACAATATCTACGGCAAGTTCCCCGGCGCGCGCGGCCTTCAGGAGGTCACCCCACAGGCGGCGCGGCAGGTGGATCGCGACGGCAAGCCGCTCGCCGAGCTTCCGGCCATCTGGGAGGGGCTCACCGCCAAGGGCGTGACGCCAGTGGTGACCCAGGCCAAGACTGAGCACCTGCCCAACGCACCCTTCGCCATCGACGACCCCAAGGGCTTCGACACCGCCGACAGCGTCATCACCCGCGACCTGTGGCACCGCTTCTATGAGGAGCAGATGCAGATCGACGGCGGCCGGAACGACAAGTTCGCCGCCTTCGCCGATTCCGGTGGGCTGGTGATGGGCAACTACGCCCATGCGCAGCAGCAATTGTGGGACGTGGCGAAGGAATACACGCTGGCCGACAACTTCTTCCAGGGCGCGTTCGGCGGCTCCTTCCTCAACCATTTCGAGCTGATCTGCGCCTGCATCCCGCGCTATCCCGACGCCGATAACAGCCCGGCCAAGGGGCTGATCTCCAAGGTCGAGCCGGACGGCGTGACCCTGACGCCAGCCGCCAACGCGCCCGGCTCGGCGATGGACGGCCCGCCCAAATTCGCCAACAGCTCGAACCTGACGCCGGACTTCTACGCGGTGAACACCATGCAGCCGCCGTACCAGCCGAGCGGCAACCCGCCGACCGAGCAGTCCGGCCCGGCCTATGCCGACCCTTCCGTCGCCACCACCCTGCCGCCGCAGCATGACGTCACCATCGGCGACCTGCTCAGCGCCAAGGGCGTGGACTGGGCCTGGTATGCGGGCGCCTGGCAGGCGGCGCTGGACGGCAAGAACGCCAAGCCGGTGCCGAACTTCCAGTACCACCACCAGCCCTTCAACTATTTCGCCCAGTTCGCGCCCGGCACCCCGGCGCGGGCCGCGCATCTGCGCGACGGCGGCATGAACGGCACCGCCTTCATCGCCGACATCGACGCCGGCAAGCTGCCCGCCGTGACCTTCTACAAGCCGCAGGGCAACCTCAACCAGCACGCCGGCTACGCCTCGGTGGCGGCGGGCGACGCGCATATCGCCGACGTCATCGCCCACCTTCAGAAGAGCCCGCAATGGGGCCACATGCTGGTGGTGCTGACCTATGACGAGAATGGCGGCTTCTGGGACCATGTCACCCCGCCTCAGGCCGACCGCTGGGGCCCGGGCTCGCGCATTCCCGCGCTGATCGTGTCGCCCTTCGCGCGGAAGGGCTTCGTCGACCACACCCAGTACGACACCACCTCGATCCTGCGCTTCATCACCGAACGCTGGAACCTGCCGGTGCTGCCCGGCCTGATCGAGCGCGACAAGGCGCTCGCCGCCCATCACCAGCCGCCCATGGGCGACCTCTCCGGCGCTCTCGACCTGTAGGGCGGCCGGTCTATCCAAGCGCGAGGGCGGCCCGGCGGCCGCCCTTTTGCGTTGCTGCCGGGCGCCTGCCGCCCCGGGCCGCGAAAAAACTGCGCGGGAGCGAAATAGATCGCCCGCCCCGGCTGTCTCTCTGCTGCAGGTCGCGATCGCCGCGACGATGCAACAAGGAGAGAACCGATGCTGAAGACCCTTTCGCTTGCCGTCGTGATCATGGCCGCCGCCGCGGGCAGCGCCCTCGCCGCGCCGGCCATGGCCGGCAAAACCGCCAAGGGCGAGGCACTCGTGGACGCCCACGGCATGACGCTCTACACCTTCTCCAAGGACGGCAAGGACATGTCCGCCTGCAACGGCAAATGCGCCGAGAACTGGCCGCCGCTGATGGCCGCCAAGGGCGCCAAGGCCGAGGCCGGCTACTCGATCGTGACGCGCCAGGACGGCTCGCTGCAATGGGCCTACAAGGGCAAGCCGCTCTACACCTTCGTCAAGGACGAGAAGGCCGGGGACGCCTCCGGCGACGGCCTGCTCAACGGCGCCTGGCACGTCGCCAAGCCGTGATGCGAACGGCATCGGCGCCGGCCCGCCCGGCGCCGGCGCCTTCCGGTCCGCAGCACCGGCAGGGAAGCGATCAGGGAAGCGATCGCCATGGCGAAGGCTGACAGGGACGAGCTGATCGAGGGCGAGATTCCCGCCCTGCGGCGCTACGCCTATGCGCTGACGCGCGACCACGAGGCCGCCGACGATCTGGTCCAGGACTGCCTCGAGCGCGCGCTCTCGCGCTGGCACCTGCATCGCGGCGCGGATGCGCTGAGGCCGTGGCTCTTCACCATCCTGCGCAACATCTTCATCAACGCCTACCATGCCGGCCGGCGGCGCGGCGCCAGCGTCCCGCTCGAGGAGGCGCCCGCGCCCGCCGTCTCGCCGGGCCAGGAGGGGGCGCTGGACGTGAAGGATGTCATGGCCGCGCTCGACCGGCTGCCCGAGGACTACCGCTCGCTGATCCTGCTCGTCGGCGTCGAGGAGTTCTCCTATTCGGAGGCCGCCGACATCCTCGCCATCCCGTCCGGCACCGTCATGTCGCGCCTCGCGCGGGCGCGCCGCAAGCTGCGCGAGCTATTGGAGGGCGAGGCCATCCCATTCCTGCGGAGAGTCAAATGAAGGGCCCTCACACCCCGATCGGCGAGGACGATCTCCAGGCCTATGTCGACGGGCGCATCGCGCAGGACCGCTTCGCCCTGGTCGAGACCTATCTCGACGAGCAGCCGGAGGTGCGCGCCCGCCTCGAGCGCGAGCGCCGTCAGGTGGAGGTGCTGAGGGAGCAGTTGCGGGCGAAGTTCGAGGAGCCTGTTCCCGCGCGCCTGCGCGTTTCCAGCATCCGCGCCGGCCGCCGGCGGCGCTCACGCGGCTGGATGCGCGCGGCAGCCGCGGCGGTGCTCATCTTCGCGCTCGGCTGCGGCAGCGGCTGGGTGCTCGGACGCGGGGCGCCTATCGCGCTACCGGCGGCGCGCCTCGCGGCGGCCGACGCGGTCTCGCAGGGCGCGATGGCCGCCTACCGCACCTATGTGGTGGAGGTGGCGCATCCGGTCGAGGTCGGCGCCGAGCACGAGAAGCACCTGATGACCTGGCTCTCGAAGCGGCTCGGCCGTCCGCTGGAGGCGCCGGATCTCAGCGCCTTCGGCTACGCGCTGATGGGCGGGCGCCTGCTGCCGGCCCGCCGGGGCGCGGCGGCCCAGCTCATGTACGAGAACGCCGGCGGCGAGCGCCTGACCCTCTACGTGCAGGCCTCCGACGGCACGCAGACCGCGTTCCGCTTCTTCCGCGACGGCGACGCCTCGACGCTCGCCTGGCTCGACCAGGGCTTCGGCTTCGCGGTGACGGCGCCGCTCGCCCGCAACGCGCTGCTGCCGATCGCGGAAGCCGTCTACCACGCCTTCGAGCCGGCCGGCTCGGCATCCGGGAACGGTTGAACCCGCCCGCGATGCCGGGACCCGCGCGGTCCATCAAGCAGCCGTGACCGGCGGCGCGGCCCTTCCCGCTCCGTCGGCGGAATAATCCCCGCCCGGCCCGCGTCTACGCCACCAGACGTTCATCACCGGACGAAGGAGTGGCCGATGACCGGCGCGATCCGCAGGACCTTCCGCAGAAACTTTGCCGGCAATCTTTTTTCCGGCAGCCTCCGCCCCCTCCCGGGGTTCGCCCGCGGCGCGCTGGTCGGCACGGTGCTGGCACTGGGTGGCAGCGCCGCCCCGGGGCTGGCTCACGACATGAACGCCATGAACATGGGCGCCATGAAGATGGCGGCCCCCGCGCCCGCGCCCGGCACCGACCCCGCCGCGCTCGCGGCCGAGCGTCCCTTCCTCGACGGCAATGACGCCGCCATGTCGACCATGATGGCCGGCATGGCGGTGGCGCCCACCGGCGACGTCGACAAGGACTTCGTCGACATGATGGTCCCGCACCACCAGGGCGCGATCGACATGGCGAAGCTCGAGCTGCGCTACGGCACCAACCAGAAGCTCAAATATCTCGCCCAGGAGATCATCGTGACGCAGCAGCAGGAGATCGCCGCGATGCGCCTCGCGGTGGGCGAGAAGCTGCCGCCCTCGACGCCCTCGCCCACCGGCACGGCCGACTAGGCCGCCCGCCCATCCGGGCGCCGCCGCCTCCCCCATCCAAAACCTCAGGAAAATCCGATGAAGCGCATCCCCTTCCTGGCCGCGCTGGCCGGGACGCTGCTCGCCAGCGCCGCCGCCTTCGCGGGCCAGGCCCCCTATGCCGCCGCCGCGAAGGACATTCCGGTCAGCCATCGCGACCGCGTCTACGCCGCCGAGCAGTACTCCAACACGGTCTCAGTCACCGACCCGGCCAGCAACACGCTGCTCGGCGTCATCCGCCTCGGCGATCCCCAGCCCGGCAACCTCTCGCCGCTCTATCGCGGCCAGACCCTCGTCCACGGCATGGGCTTCTCGCCCGACAACCGCACGCTCGCCGTGGTCTCCACCGGCAGCAACTCGGTGACCTTCATCGACACGGCGACCAACACGGTGAAGCACACCACCTATCTCGGCCGCTCGCCGCACGAGGCGTTCTTCACCCCGGACGGCCGCGAGGTCTGGGTGACGGTGCGCGGCGAGGACTACGTCGCCGTGCTCGACGGCAAGACCTTCGAGGAGAAGACGCGCATCAAGGTGCCCGCCGGCCCCGGCATGCAGATCTTCTCGCCGGACGGCAAGTACGGCTATGTCTGCTCGTCCTTCAACCCGGAGACCGACGTGGTCGACGTCGCGACCCACAAGATCGTCGGCCGGGTGAAGCAGGCGAGCCCGTTCTGCCCCAACATCGCCGCCACGCCCGACGGCAAGCAGGTCTGGTTCACGCTCAAGGATGTCGGCAAGGTCCAGGTGTTCGACGCCCGCCCGCCCTTCAAGGTGCTGAAGACCATCGACAGCGGGCCGATCACCAACCACGTCAACTTCGCCCGCAACGCCAAGGGCAGCTTCGCCTATGTGACGATCGGCGGGCTCAACGAGGTCAAGGTCTACCGGACCGACACGTTCGAGGAGGTGGCGACCATCCCGGTCGGCGACCTGCCGCACGGCCTGTGGCCCTCGGGCGACGGCACGCGCGTCTATGTCGGCCTCGAGAACGCGGCGAAGCTCGCGGCCATCGACACGCTGACCAACAAGGTGGTGGCGACGATCCCGATCGGCCAGGCGCCGCAGGCCGTGGCCTATGTGCCGGACGCGGTGCCGCAGGGCCCCGGCACGGCCAATCTGCAGCCGCTCGGCCTCGCCGGCGCGGTGGCGCATTTCCGTCTCTCCGCGCCCGGCGCGAAGGACGGCGCCAGCCCGACCAGCGTGGCGCTGTTCGACCAGGGGCTGACGCAGGTGCTGGAAGCCTCCGTCACCGGCCTCGAACCCGGCAGCCCCTACGTGCTGGCGCTCGCCGACAAGCCCGACGGCTCGGGCGAGCTCGAACCGCTCGCCGCCTTCAAGGCCAATCCGGCGGGCTCGTCCATCGTCAACGCCGTCGGCCCGATCCGGCAGGTGGTGCAGGGCGGGAGCGCCGGCAGCCGGCGCTATCTGGTGATCGCCTCCGGCTCGATGGAGAAGATCGGCGCCCCGGTGCAGGTGCAGACCGCGGTCGAGTGAGCCGCCCGGCCCGCCGGCCTGTAGACTGCCGGCGGGCCTTCCCCTCCACGCAGGGGCCGCCAACCCGAAAGAGACCTGTCATGGACGACATGGTGACCTTGCTCGAGCCCCTGATCCCGCCGCTCCGACGCTATGCGCGGGCGCTGATGCGGGACCGGGCGGCCGCCGACGACCTGGTGCAGGACTGCCTCGAGCTCGCCATCAGCCGCTGGCACCAGCGGCGCGAGGGCAGCGACGCACGCTCTTGGACCTTCGCCATCCTGCACAACCTCGCGATCTCGCGCATGCGCCAGAGCAAGCGGCGCGGCGTGCACGTGCCGCTGGACGACCTGCAGCAGGAGGTGGTGGCGCAGGCGCCGGACCAGGACCAGGGCCTGCGCCAGCACGACGTGATGAAGGCGCTCGACGCCCTGCCGGAGGAGCAGAAGAACGTGCTGCTCCTCGTCTCGGTGGAGGATCTGAGCTACGCCGAGGCCGCCCGCGTGCTGGACATCCCGATCGGCACCGTGATGAGCCGCCTCGCCCGCGCCCGCGAGCGCCTGCGCCACATCATGGAGCCGGGCGCGCAGGGTGGCGGCGAGGCCGGACAGGTGCTGCCGTTCCGCCAGCGGAGAGTGAAATGAACGCACGACCGATCAGCGAAGACGACCTCCAGGCCTATGTCGACGGCAGGCTCGACCCGGCGCGGCGGGGCGAGGTCGAGGACTATCTCGACACCCACCCGGAGGCGGGCGCGCGCGTCGCCGCCTATATGGACCAGCGCGACCAGCTCCGCGCCGCGCTTGGCCCGGTGGTCGAGGAGCCCGTTCCCTCCGAGCTGAACCTCGCCCATCTGGTCGAGGAGCGCCGCCGCGGCCGGCACGACCGCTTCGGCCGTTCCGCCCGCTCCTGGCGCGACCTCGCCGCCGCGGTGGTGCTGCTCGGCATCGGCCTTGCCGGGGGATGGGTGGTGCATGGCCGCGTCGCCGGCCCGGCCGAGGGAGTAGGCGCGCTCGCCAGCGAGGCGGCGGACAGCTACTCCGTGTTCGCCGCCGACCGGGTTCGCCCGGTCGAGATCGCCGCCGCCGACAGCAGCGACCTCGTCTCCTGGACCTCGGACCGGCTGCGCCACCCGGTGAAGATCCCGGATCTGAAGCCCTCCGGCTACCGATTCATGGGCGGGCGGCTGGTGCCGACCGCTCACGGGCCAGCTTTGATGCTGATGTATGACGACGACAAGGGCACGCGGCTGGTCATGGTCACGCGGCCGATGGCGGCCGACAGGAACGCGCTGATGTCGCAGACCCGCACCGGCGACCTCACCGGCTTCAGCTGGGCCCGTGACGGCATCGGCTACAGCCTCGTCGGCCCGGTCGCGCCCGGCGACCTGCACCCGATCGCCGACGAGATCCGCCGGCAGGTCGGCCAGAGCGTCTGATCCCGCGCGCCGGTCAGTCCACCGGCAGCGCCGGCTCCGGCGCGCCGCGATAGCCGAGCTCGCGCGAGATGCTGCCCGCCGTGCCGCGCACCGCGCAGGCCAGCGTGTCGATGTGCTCTGGGCCGATGTCCAGCACCGTTCCCACCACGCTGATCGCCGCCACCACGCGCCCGCGCAGGTCCAGCACCGGCGCGGCGATGCAGCGTATGTTGGGGTTGTCCTCCTCGTCGTCGAGCGCCCAGCCCTGTTCGCGCACCAGCGCGAGATGGGCGTGGTAGGCCGCCGGGTCGGTGATGGTCTTCGGCCCCTTGGGCTCCCAGGTCGCGTGCTGCAGCCGGTCGCGTATGTCGGCCTCCGGCAACCAGGCCAGCAGCACCTTGCCGAGTGAGGAGCTGTGCAGCGACAGGCGCTTGCCGACCCAGGTATTGACCCTAATCTCGCGCTGGCCCTCGACCTTCAGGAGATAGATCGCCGCGTGCCCTTCCAGCACGCCGAGATGGCAGGTGAGCTGCAGCTCGCGCGACATGCGGCGCAGGCTCGGCAGCGCCTGGTGCTCGATCTGGCGCTGGCCGGCGGCGAGCGCGCCGAGCTCCAGCAGCCGCAGGCCGAGCACGTAGCCGCGCTGCTCGTTCATCTGCAGAGCGCCGAGCTGGCACAGCGTGTTGATGAGGTGGTGGCAGCTGCTGCCCGGCAGGCCGAGGCGCGCGCGGATCTCGGCGAAGCGCAGGCCCGGCTCCTCGGCCAGCAGCTCGAGAATGGCGAACCCCTTGCTCAGCGCCGGCGCCGAAGACTTCGTCGCGTCCGTATGCCCGTCGGCCATCACCTGCTCCAGAACGTCGCACCCGCCGCCCGCGGCCGCGGAACGGTGCCGTTGCGGGCTTCTACCCCATTGATCTCCTCCGGCAACACAACTAGCATATCCGTATAACGAATTATAGTTCCACATATGGAATTATCTAGGGAGACCGGGTCCATGCACCCATGCCGCCATGCTCGTGGGGTAGGCACGCGCCCGCCCTATCGTTCGCCTTACTGACAGCTCAACGAAAAATCCGGCGAAACGCCGGCACCTGAAGCCAGCCTTCTCGATGGAAACGGGCCGGTCCCGCCGTCGCGCGGGCGGGCCGCCGCATGGCCATAGGTAGTATTTTATTACCTTTACGCTACGGAAAGCGCCTCGCGGGGCGCGTTTCCGGGGCCGCTGTCGACGAATCAAGAAGTCAGAGGAAATGCCCATGAAGATCTACCAGACCATCACCAAGGTGCCCGGGGGGCTCATGGTCGTGCCGCTGTTCCTCGGCATGATCATCAACACCTTCTGCCCCAACCTGCTCAAGATCGGCGGCTTCACCGAGGCGCTCAGCGGCGCTGGCTACCCGACCGTGCTCGGCATGTACCTCTTCACGGTCGGCACCAAGATGACCTTCAACGCCGCCCCGCGCATGCTGAAGCGCGGCTTCGGTATCCTGTTCGCCAAGGTCGCCGTGGCGATGCTGATCTCGCTGTCGGTGGCGAAGTTTTTCGGCGGCGAACTGTTCGGCCTCTCCACCCTCGCCCTGCTGGTGGCCATGAGCGACACCAATGGCGGCATGTTCATGGCCCTCACGAGCGCCATGGGCAACAAGGAGGACGCCGGCACCTATGTGGCGCAGAGCATCGAGACCGGCCCGTTCCTGACCATGGTGATCCTGGTCGGCGCCGGCCTCGCCAACATCCCGTGGCTGTCGATGGTCTCGGTGGTCGCGCCCATCTTCGCCGGCGCCATCCTCGGCAATCTCGACGGCGACCTGCGCGAGTTCTTCGGCTCCAAGGAAGGGCTGGTGGTGCCGTTCATGGCCTTCACGCTGGGCCAGAACATCAACCTGAACAACGTCGTCGCCGGCGGCCTGTCGGGCATCTTCCTCGGCCTGCTGGTGTTCGTCGTCACCGGCATCTGCTGCGTCTTCGCCGACAAGATGCTCGGCGGCTCGGGTGTGGCGGGCGCTGCGGCCTCCAGCACCGCCGGCAATGCCGCGGCCGTGCCCAAGGCCATCGCCGCCGCCGACCCCTCCTATGCCGCGATTGCCCCGGTCGCGACCGTGCAGGTGGCAGCCTCGGTCATCGTCACCGCCGTGCTCACCCCGCTGCTCACCGCCTATGTCTACCGCAAGGTGCAGAAGCGGAACGCCGAGCGGCTGGCGGAGGGAATGGTCGCCATGGACGAGACCGCGCCCCCGCCGCTGGTGACCGACCGCCCCGCCTATGAGCAGGGCAAGCCCTGACGGCTTCTCCCGACAGCTCCCACCCTGCCCGAGCCCCTGGCCGCGCCCGTCCGGCGCGTGGCCGGGGCCGAAACCGCCGCGCGGGACCGGGATCCCTCCGGCCCCGCCGGCCCCGAACCGTGAAAGGCGCTTCCCCATGGAGACGATCGACTACGCACAGGCCCGGCGCATGGTCGCCGACGCCCTCGCCCGCGCCGCCGGCGAATACGGCCGGCCGATCTGCGCCGCCGCCTGCGACGCGCAGGGCTTCCTCCTCGCCTTCGCGCGGGCCGACGGCGCCCCGGTACGCAGCATCGCCCTGTCGCAGGGCAAGGCCTATTCGGCCGCGCGCATGGGCGTGGGCACCGACGCCTTCCTCGCCCGCCTGCACCGCGAGAACATCCCGGCGAGCTATTTCTGCGATCCCGCCCTCACCGCGCTGCCCGGCGGCGCGGTGGTGAAGAACGCCGCCGGCCGCCTCCTGGGCGCCGTCGGCATCAGCGGCCTCGCGCCGGAGGAGGACCAGGCCATCGCCGACCTCCTCGCCGCCTCCCTCGACACCCACTGATCCAGGATCCGATCCATGACGAGCCGCAAATCCGTCTATGTGACGCGCGCCATTCCTTCCGAGACCATCGAGGAGTTGCGCGCCCATTTCGACGTGGAGGTCAATCCCGAGGACCGGGCGCTGAGCCGCGACGAGCTGAAGGAGCGCCTCAGGGGCCGGGACGCCGCGATCACGCTCCTGACCGACACCATCGACGGCGAGGTGCTGGACGCCGCCGGCCCGCAGCTTCGCGTCGTCGCCAACTACGCGGTCGGCTTCAACAATTTCGACCTCGCCGCCGCCACCAGGCGCGGCGTCGTCCTCACCAACACGCCCGGCGTGCTGGACGACGCCACCGCCACCCACACCATGACGCTGCTGCTCGCCACCGCCCGGCGGATCGCCGAGTCCGACGCCTTCGTCCGCCAGGGCCGGTGGCAGGGATGGGCGCCGATGACCTTCGTGGGGCTCGACGTCGACCGCCAGACGCTGGGCATCGCCGGGCTCGGGCGCATCGGCCGCAACGTCGCCCGCAAGGCGCGCGGCTTCGACATGAACATCATCTATGCCGACATGCACCGCGACGCCGACTTCGAAGCGGAGACCGGCGCCCGCCATGTCGACAAGCAGACGCTGCTGCGCGAATCCGACTTCCTCACCCTGCACGTCCCGCTGCTGCCCGAGACCCACCACTACATCGGCGCGGACGAGCTGAGGGCGATGAAGAAGACCGCCGTGCTCATCAATGCGAGCCGTGGCCCGGTGGTTGACGAGGCGGCGCTGGTCGAGGCGCTCAAGGCCGGCGAGATCTGGGGCGCGGGGCTCGACGTGTTCGAGGACGAGCCCGCCCTCGCGCCCGGCCTCGCCGAGCTCCCCAACGTGGTCGTCGTGCCGCACATCGCCTCCGCGACGCCGCAAACGCGGCTCGCCATGGGCCGCATCGCCGCGACCAACATCATCGACGTGCTGCACGGGCGCGCGCCCGGGACCTGCGTCAATCCCGACGTGCTCAAGGTCACGGCCTGACCGCAGCGAAACAAGCAGGAAAGCGAGGACGAAACGATGGCGAAGGTTGGATTTGTAGGTCTCGGGATCATGGGCGCGCCGATGGCGGGTCACCTGATCGACGCGGGCCACACGCTTTATCTGTACGACATCAAGCCGGTCCCGGCG
>NZ_JANTHZ010000013.1 GCF_024752355.1 Ancylobacter mangrovi | reverse complement strand
AGGTCGGGGCCAAGGCGGCCTCGCTGACCATCATGGTCGGCGGTCCGGACAAGGCGTTCGAGACGGTGAAGCCGCTGTTCGAGAAGATGGGCAAGAACATCACGCTGGTGGGCGGCAACGGCGACGGCCAGACCACCAAGGTGGCGAACCAGATCATCGTGGCGCTGACCATCCAGGCGGTGGGCGAGGCGCTGCTGTTCGCCTCCAAGGCGGGGGCGGACCCGGCCAAGGTGCGCCAGGCGCTGATGGGGGGCTTCGCCAATTCGCGGATCCTCGAGGTGCATGGCGAGCGGATGGTGAAGCGGACCTTCGACCCCGGGTTCCGGATCGAGCTGCACCAGAAGGACCTGAACCTGGCGCTGAACGGGGCGCGCCAGCTGCAGATGGCGCTTCCGGCGACCGCGGTGGCGCAGCAGCTGTTCTCGGCCTGCGCGGCCAATGGCGGGGCGGCGTGGGACCACTCGGCGCTGGTCAAGGCGCTGGAGATGATGGCCAACCACACCGTCATGCCCGACGCCTGAGGCGATCGACGACTGCTGACTGAATAATGAATGCAAATTAGTTTCGGGGGCGCCAGGCGCCCCCGAAGTGTTTTTGAAGACCAGTAAGCAATGCTTCCCCTGTAGTGGAACCAGGCGCCCCGGTAGTCTTTTGCGCACGCCGGGAGACAATTGTTCTGCCCTATACACCGTGGACAAACCGCCGGTTGCCGACGTAACTTAGGTCACACGTCGCAAACACGCCCGGCGCTGCCTCGGATGCGGCTTAACATGCGCGACGTATTATCACGCCCGACAGATCGGCCTTGACGCGGGGCTCATTCTCCCCAATCATGGCATACAAAATACCAAACAAGTTCCGTGCGCCGCGGGGGCGCTACGGGCAGGAGGGAGTCCAATGAAGGTCTGCATCTATGGTGCCGGCGCCATCGGTGGCTATGTCGGTGTTCAGCTCAAGCGGGCGGGCGTCGACGTCAGCCTGATCGCCCGCGGAGCCCATCTCGAGGCCATGCGCAGCAACGGCCTGAAGCTGCTCATCGACGACGAGGAGCGGGTCGAGCACATTCCCTGCTCGGACAACCCGGCCGACTTCGGTCCCCAGGACTACGTGATCGTGGCGCTGAAGGCGCACCAGGTGCCGGGCGTCGTCGACCTGATGCAGCCGCTGCTCGGCAACGACACCGCCGTCGTCACCGCCGTCAACGGCGTGCCGTACTGGTACTACTACAAGCATGGCGACCAGCTCGAAGGTAAGACGCTCGAGAGCATCGATCCCGGCGCGAAGCAGTGGAACGGCCTGCGCCCCGAGCGCGCCATCGGCTGCATCGTCTATCCGGCGACCGAGGTGATCGAGCCGGGCGTGATCAAGCACGTCTATGGCGACAAGTTCCCGCTCGGCGAGCCCTCGGGCGAGATCACCGATCGCGTCAACAAGCTGTCCGAGGCGTTCACCGCCGGCGGCATGCGCGCGCCCGTGATGCCGAACATCCGCGACGAGCTGTGGCTGAAGCTGTGGGGCAACCTGTGCTTCAACCCCATCAGCGCCCTCACCCATGCGACGCTCGACGTCATCGCCTCCGATCCGGGCACCCGCGCGGTCGCCAAGGCGATGATGCTGGAGGCGCAGGAGATCGCGGTGCAGTCCGGCGTTAACTTCCGCGTCGGCGTGGAGCGGCGCATCGACGGGGCGGGCGCGGTCGGCGCGCACAAGACCTCGATGCTGCAGGATCTCGAGCGCTCGCGCGCCATGGAGATCGACCCGCTGGTGACCGTGGTCCAGGAAATGGGCCGTCTCGCCGGCATCCCGACCCCGACCATCGACGTCGTGCTCTCGCTGGTTCGCCAGCGTGCGCAGATCGCCGGCTGCTACAGCTGAGTCGACGACACATGGCACATTGGGTTCGCTATAATCGCTCGGGCGCCGTCGGTTTCGGCACGCTCGAGGGAGACACCATCGTCGTCCACGGCGGTAACATGTTCAACGGCGCGACGCCGACCGGGGAGCGCGTCGCGCTCTCCGGGGTCGAGCTGCTCACGCCCACCGAGCCGACCAAGATCATCGCTCTGTGGAACAATTTCCGCGCCCTCGCGGCCAAGCTGAATTCGCCGATCCCGGCCGATCCGCTGTACCTGTTGAAGGCCGGCTCCTGCCTCACCACCCCCGGCGCCACCGTGCGCCGGCCGCCGTCCTATGACGGCAAGGTCGTCTATGAGGGCGAGCTCGGCATCGTCATCGGCAAGACCGCGACCGGGGTGTCGGAGGAGGAAGCGGGCGACTGCATCTTCGGCTACACCTGCGTGAACGACATCACCGCCGCCGACATCATCAACAAGGACGCCACCTTCGCCCAGTGGGTGCGGGCCAAGAGCTTCGACGGATTCGGCCCCTTCGGCCCCGTCGTCGCCACCGATGTCGACCCGGCCAGCCTCGTCGTCCGCACCATCCTGAACGGGCAGGAACGCCAGAACTATCCCATCAGCGACATGGTGTTCTCCGCCCGCCAGCTCGTGAGCCGGATCTCGCACGACATGACGCTCAATCCCGGCGACGTCATCTGCTGCGGCACCTCGGTCGGCGTGGGTACGATGAAGGAACCCTCCAACGCGGTCGAGATCGCGATCGAGGGCATCGGGACGCTCAGCAACACTTTCGTGCAGTAGCGTCTTGGCGCTGTTGCGCCTATAGGGGAATAGGATACGCCAATCGAGGGGAACGTGCGGCGCGCACTGTGCCATGCGCGTTCCCGGCCGCACGGTTGTGGAGGAGCGGGACGAATGAATATCCATGAGTATCAGGCCAAGGGAGTGCTCCGTGAATTCGGGGTCCCGGTGCCGAGTGGCGTGGCGGTGCTGACCGCGGCGGAGGCCGAGACGGCGGCCGCGCAGATCGCCGGCCCGGTGTGGGTGGTGAAGAGCCAGATCCACGCCGGCGGACGCGGCAAGGGCAAGTTCAAGGAGACCGAGGCGGGCGAGAAGGGCGGCGTGCGCGTCGTCAAGTCCGCCGCCGAGGCGGCCGACAACGCCAAGCTCATTCTCGGCAAGACCCTGGTAACCGTGCAGACCGGCCCGGCCGGCAAGCAGGTGAACCGCGTCTATATCGAGGAAGGCTCCGACATCGACAAGGAGTTCTACCTCTCCGCGCTGGTCGACCGCGCCACCTCCCGCGTCGCCTTCGTCGTCTCGACCGAGGGCGGCATGGACATCGAGGAGGTCGCCCATTCGACCCCGGAGAAGATCCACACCTTCTCCGTCGACCCCGCGACCGGCGTGATGCCCCATCACGGGCGCACCGTGGCCAAGGCGCTCGGCCTGTCCGGCGACCTCGCCAAGCAGGCGGGCAGCCTGGTCGAGAAGCTCTACAAGGCCTTCGTCGCCAAGGACATGGCGATGCTCGAGATCAACCCGCTGGTGGTCACCAAGGGCGGCGAGTTGAAGTGCCTCGACGCGAAGATCTCCTTCGATTCGAACTCGCTCTACCGCCACGCCGACATCATGGCGCTGCGCGACGAGACCGAGGAGGACTCCAAGGAGATCGAGGCCTCCAAGTACGACCTCGCCTATATCGCGCTCGACGGCACCATCGGCTGCATGGTCAACGGCGCCGGCCTCGCCATGGCGACGCTGGACATCATCAAGCTCTACGGCGAGAGCCCGGCGAACTTCCTCGACGTCGGCGGCGGCGCCACGGAAGAGAAGGTGACGGCGGCGTTCAAGATCATCACCGCCGACCCGCAGGTGAAGGGCATCCTCGTCAACATCTTCGGCGGCATCATGAAGTGCGACGTCATCGCCCGCGGCGTGATCGCGGCGGTGAAGGCGGTCGGGCTCCAGGTCCCGCTGGTGGTGCGCCTCGAGGGCACCAATGTCGAGGAAGGCAAGCAGATCATCCGCGACAGCGGACTGAACGTCATCCCGGCGGACGATCTCGACGACGCCGCCCAGAAGATCGTCAAGGCCGTGAAGGAGGCTGCGTGATGTCGGTTCTCATCACCAAGGACACCAAGATCATCACCCAGGGCTTCACCGGCAAGAACGGGACCTTCCACTCCGAGCAGGCCCTGGCCTATGGCTCGAAGGTGGTCGGCGGCACCTCGCCGGGCAAGGGCGGCATGACCCATCTCGGCCTGCCGGTGTTCGACACCGTGGCCGAGGCCAAGGAGCAGACCGGCGCCGATGCCTCGGTGATCTACGTCCCGCCGCCGGGCGCGGCGGACGCGATCTGCGAGGCCATCTCCGCCGAGATCCCGCTCATCGTCTGCATCACCGAGGGCATTCCGGTGCTCGACATGGTGAAGGTGAAGCGCGCGCTGGACGGCTCCAAGTCGCGCCTCATCGGGCCGAACTGCCCGGGCATCGTCACCGCCGGCGAATCGAAGATCGGCATCATGCCCGCCAACATCTTCAAGAAGGGCAATGTCGGCATCGTCTCGCGCTCGGGCACCCTCACCTATGAGGCGGTGTTCCAGACCTCGCAGGAAGGCCTCGGCCAGACCACGGCGGTCGGCATCGGCGGCGACCCGGTCAAGGGCACCGAGTTCATCGACGTGCTGGAGCTGTTCCTGGCCGACGACGCCACCGAATCGATCGTCATGATCGGCGAGATCGGCGGCTCGGCCGAGGAAGAGGCGGCGCAGTTCCTCAAGGACGAAGCCAAGCGCGGGCGCAAGAAGCCGATGGTGGGCTTCATCGCCGGCCGCACCGCCCCTCCCGGCCGTCGCATGGGCCATGCCGGCGCCATCATCTCCGGCGGCAAGGGCGGCGCGGAAGACAAGATCGCGGCGATGGAAGAGGCCGGGATCGTGGTCTCCCCCTCCCCGGCGCGGCTGGGCAAGACCCTGGTCGACGTGCTCAACAAGCGCGCCGCGGCCTGACGCCCGACGCGACACGCACCAACGAGAAAGGCCCCGCGCCACCCGGCGCGGGGCTTTTTTCATGTCGGCCGGCGCCGTGTCAAGCCGGGTAGCATTCCGGCGGCAGCGCCGCGCCTTCCTCACGGCCGAGCGTCTCGACAAAGACGATGGTCATCCACGCATGGCAGATGATGAGAAGCGGGAGGACAGGAAACACCGTCTGGAACATGCGAGGACCCCGATCGCGAGCTGTATCTGCCCGGACCTTAGTTTGTGTATCTGGTATTTGGTATACCTAATATCAGGACGTGCCACTGCGCCGTGCGCATAGCGGCAGCGCTCCGGCGTGGACGACCGCATGCGCGGGGCGACTGCGCGCGGCAGGCCGGCGCCATCGAGGCAGCCGAATGACGCTGTCGGCCTTGAGATGTCGTTGTGATGGAATGCAGCGCCGCCGCTTACTGCCCGCGCCGGGACAAGCCCGAACGAGCAGCCTGTGCGCAAGGGCACGAAGCCCCCGGGGCGCCCCGCCCCAGCACTGCTTCGGATCGGAAGTCTTGGAAGTCGGGGGAAGCCCGGAGCCTACGAGACGCAGCCCTGCCTCATAAGGCAACGCGCCGCCAAAACGGAACCGCGCCCAACCGGCAAGTCGAAAACGTCAGTGTCCGGGAGGCGTAACATTGGCCCCGAACCGGCACTCGTTCGCCCGGAACGCATCGCTCCGGCGGCCGCTTCAGCTCGGAAATATTGCAAGTCGGGGTGCGCCCGGAGCCCACGAGACGCAGCGGCGCCTCATAACGCCATGCGACGCCGGAACGGACGCTCCAGCCTGCGGCAAATCAGGTTCGGGACGGCCAGAAGACCGCCCTACCCTGTCTCTTCAGGGCCGTCCTAGTTCGCCGGCTCGGCGGGCGGCGGCAGCGGCAGGCCCCAGGCGGAGAACGCCGTGCGGAACGCCTGATCGCCCGGAACGCCCTTCTCCAGCACCAGAATGGCGCGGCGCCCGTTCTCGAACACGGTCGGGATGTCGAGCCAGTTGCGGGTGATGAGCAGGCCGAGATTACGCTGGCGCTCGGCCTGCAGCGAGGACAGGCCAATAAGGAAGTAGCCCGGCGCCACCTTGACCGAAATGCCGGTCAGCGGCGCGCCCGACGCGCCTTCCACCGCCTTCGCCCGCATGCCGGGCACGTTCGCCACCGCGCCGAGATCGAAGTCCGGCGGCAGGTCGTACTGGATCTCGACGATGTGCGAGGCGGGGATGCTCTCGTCCTGGTTACGCCGGATGCGCAGCGTCACCTTCATCTTGCGGTCGGGGATGGTGATGGTGGCGCGGATGCCGACATCGGGCGCCAGCCCCTGCCCCGGCGAATAGTTCTCGGTGTCCCAGACCACCGTGCCGACATATTGCTGCAGCCCCTGCTCGCCGCCGCCGGGGCTTTCCTCGAACAGCACGGCGCGCTGGGCCACCGCGACGCCCGGGCTCTGGCCCTGCGCGGCGGTCCCCTGAGCCGAGGAGGACGGCGCGGCCGACGGGCTGGAGGAAGAGGTCGAGCTCGGCGCGTTGCCGCCGGGCGCCTGGGCGATGCGATCGGTCGACTTGGTAACCTCGGGCGCCGAAGTGCCCGCGGTCGGCGCATCGGCCGGTACCGAGGTCGTCTGCTGGCCGGAGGCCCGCCCCATCAGCGCGATGATCGTGTTGCGCTGTGTGTAGCCCACCACGGCGCCCGCGATCACCAGCAGGATCACCGCCGCGATCGCGATCAGCCGCCCGCGCGCCGGGCGGGCAGGCTCCGGCGCGGCGGGATCCGCGTGCTCTCCGAGGGGCGCGGACCCGGTATCGGCGGGCACTTCGTCTTCCGGCCGCAACCCGCCGAAATCCTCGCCGGACCGGCCGGCGGGATAGCGCCGCTCGGCCCCGAGATGAGGCGAGGGCGCCCCGAGCGCGGCGGCGTAGAGGTCTTCCTCGTCGTGATCGACCGGCGGCGGCGCTGCGGGACGCGACGGCGCGAAGGGCGCCGGCCGCTCCGCCCGTGCGGGAGGCTCGGCCGTCGAAGGCGCGGGAGTGACGGGAGGAGTTGCGACAGGCAGCGGGGCGACCGGCGGCGGCGCGGCAGGCGCGGGTTCGGGCGGCGGAGACGGCGCGCGCCGCGGCTCCTCGGGCGCGGGCGCCCCGCCATACTCGGCTTCGAGCCGGCGTATCGCGTTTTCCAGCGCGTGCTGCTCGCGCGCGACGTCGTCCTCGGTCAGCGGCGGCTCGGCACCGCGCAGCTGCGTCAGCAGCGCCCGCCGGGCGCGATCATAGACCACCTTCCGGGCGTCCCTAGACTTGTTGGGGAGCCCGCCAATGGCGCGTGCGAGAAGCGGATAATAATCGGCCATCAGGGTCGGCGAATCAGTTGCCGTTCACGATTCGAAGGGATTCTGCACCAAGATCGTATCATCGCGCTCCGGACTCGTGGACAACAACGCCACGGGGCAGCCGATGAGTTCTTCGATGCGACGTACATATTTGACGGCCTCGGCCGGAAGATCCGCCCAGGAGCGGGCGCCGGCGGTCGATTCGCTCCAGCCCTCGATGGTCTCGTAGACGGGTTCGACTTCGGCCTGGGCGTCCTGCCCGGCGGGAAAATAGTCGATCTCCTCGCCGCCGAGGCGGTAGCGCGTGCACACTTTAAGTTCATCGAACCCGTCGAGCACATCGAGCTTGGTCAGCGCGATGCCGTTGATGCCCGAGGTGCGCACGGTCTGGCGCACCAGCACCGCGTCGAACCAGCCGCAGCGCCGGGCGCGGCCGGTGACGGTGCCGAACTCGTGCCCGCGCTCGCCGATCCGCCGGCCGATACCGTCCTCGAGCTCGGAGGGGAACGGCCCCTCGCCGACGCGGGTCGTGTAGGCCTTGGTGATGCCGAGCACATAGTCCACCGCGCCGGGCCCGAGGCCGGAGCCGGTCGCCGCCTGCGCCGCCACCGTGTTGGACGAGGTGACGAAGGGATAGGTGCCATGGTCGACGTCGAGCAGCGCGCCCTGCGCACCCTCGAACAGGATCTTGGAGCCATGCCGGCGCTCGTCGTCGAGCAGCGACCAGGTGCGGTCCATGAAGGGCAGCACCCTCGGGGCGATGGCGAGCAGCTCGCTGCGCAGCGCCTCGGCGTCGACCTCGTCGATGCCGAGCCCGCGCCGCAGCGGGTTGTGATGGGCGAGCAGCCGCTCGATCTTGCCCGCGAGCGTGGCGGGGAAGGCGAGGTCCACCAGACGGATGGCGCGCCGGCCCACCTTGTCCTCATAGGCGGGGCCGATGCCGCGCTTGGTGGTGCCGATCTTGGTGCCGGAGGCGGCGGCGTTCTCGCGGATGGCGTCGAGCTCGCGGTGCAGCGGCAGGATCAGCGCGACATTGTCGGCGACGCGCAGGCGCTCCGGAGTGACTTCCACGCCCTGCCCGCCGATGCGCTCGATCTCGCTCACCAGCGCCCAGGGGTCGAGCACCACGCCGTTGCCGATCACCGACAGGCGCGCGCCGCGCACCAGGCCCGACGGCAGCAGCGAGAGCTTGTAGGTCGTGTTGCCGACGACCAACGTATGCCCGGCATTGTGGCCGCCCTGGAAGCGCACGACCACATCCGCCTGCTCACTGAGCCAGTCGACAATCTTGCCCTTACCCTCGTCGCCCCACTGGGAACCGACGACGACCACATTCGCCACTGAGCCACGCTCCTGATTGCGCGCGAGGGGCCACGCATGGCGCCGCTTGCGCAGACAAAACCCCGGCGAAACGATCCGACCGGGGCCGCTTCGTCTTAAGGGATGCGCAGGAACGAGGCAAGAAATTGTGCCTCGTGCAGCAGGATGACGACAGCGTCATGTCGCCCGCGGCGACGGCGACAGATCGACATTGCGTGCCCGCAAGCAGCCGGCGCTTGCGCGCGCCGCGCCGCACCATGACTTTAAGGGGGAACGCCACACCGGACACGACCATGACCGCCCCCCTTTCCGCCCCGCCGACCACCGAAGGCGTCGCCCACGCCCCCGCCGATACACGCGCCGCCAGCCTGCCCGACGCGCTGCGCATGGGCGCGGTGCGGCTGCGCGTCAGCGATGCCGCCCGCTCCACCGCCTTCTACAGCGGCGTGCTCGGCCTCACCGTGCTCGGCACCGCGCCGGACGGGGTCGTACGGCTCGGCGCGGGGGACGAAACGCTGATCGAGCTGGAGCCGGTCGCCAATGCCCGCCCGCGCCCGCGCGGCACCACCGGCCTGTTCCATGTCGCGATCCTGGTGCCGGACCGCCCCGCCCTCGCCCTGGTGCTGCGGCGCCTGATCGAGCGCGGCGTCAGGCTCGGCGCCTCCGACCATCTGGTGAGCGAGGCGCTCTATCTCGACGACCCGGACGGCAACGGCATCGAGGTCTATCGCGACCGTTCGCCGCGCGACTGGCGCTGGGACGGCGCGACGGTCGAGATGGCGACCTACCAGCTCGACATGCGCTCCCTGCTCGCCGAACTGCCGGCCGATGCCGACATCGCGGCGCCGATGCCGGCGGGAACGGTGATCGGCCATGTCCACCTGCAGGTCGCGGACCTGACGCGCGCGCGCCGCTTCTATGTGGACCGCCTCGGCTTCGCGGTGACGACCGACCGCTATCCGGGCGCCCTGTTCGTCAGCGCCGGGCGCTACCACCACCATCTCGGGCTGAACATCTGGCAGAGCCGGGGCGGCGGGCCAGCGCCGGCCAACAGCGTCGGCCTCGCCCATTTCGAGATCGTGCTGCCCGACGCCGAAGCGGTGGAGGCCGCGAGCACGCGCCTGCGCGCGGCCGGCGAGAGCCCCTCGCCGATCGCGCACGGCTTCAGCATTGCCGACCCCTGGGGCACCCGTCTGCACGTGGTCTCGCGCGACGGCTGAGCGGCACCCCCGCCGACACGCTGCACTGCCTCATAAACGCAGTGCGGCGCAGCATGAAGTTTATTCATTGGACGCGGTGGTCCATCGCGGCCCGGAATGCTCTAGACCATCGGCCGGCCGTCGCTACGTATCGCCGGCACCCATCTGGTCCTTCCGCGGTCCCGCCATGTTCCGTCGCCTGTTCGACGCCCCCTATCTCCTGCTGACGCTCGTCTCGCTGTTCTGGGCCGGCAATCTGGTGCTCGGGCGCTACGTCGCCGGCCATGTGCCGCCGGTGACGCTCGCCTGGATGCGCTGGGCGCTGGCCTCGCTCATCCTGCTGCCCTTCGCCTGGCGGGCGTTGCGCCAGGATTATCCGCTGGTGCTGCGCCACTGGAAGCTGCTGGCCGTGCTGGCTCTCACCGGCATCACCCTGTTCAACACGATCGCCTATTACGCGCTGCATTTCACGCCGGCGATCAATGCGCTGCTGATCCAGTCCACCGGCCCGCTGATGATCGCCTTCTGGTCGCTGGTGCTGAACGGCGAGCGGCTCTCGGGCGGGCAGGCGGCCGGCATCACCCTGTCGCTCATGGGCGTGCTCACCATCGTCTGCCGCGGCGATCTCGACGTGCTGGTGCATATCCGCTTCAACCGCGGCGACGTGCTGGTGCTGCTGGCGATGATCGTCTACGGCATCTATTCCGCGCTGCTGGCGCGCCGGCCGGCCATGTCGCAGCTCGGCTTCCTCACCACCACGCTGCTCCTCGGCGTCCTGTTCCTCACCCCGGCCTTCGCGGTGGAGCGCAGCTTCGGCGAGGGCTTCGTCCTCGACACCACCGCGCTGCTCGCCTTCGCTTATGTGGCGGTCTTCCCTTCGGTGCTCGCCTATCTGTTCTTCATCCGGGGGGTGCAGCTCATCGGCCCGAACCGGGCGGCGCCGTTCTTCCACCTGATGCCGATGTTCGGCTCGGCGCTCGCCATAGTGTTCCTCGGCGAGGTGCCCCATCTCTACCATGCCGCCGGCTACGCGCTGGTGCTGTCGGGCATCGCCATCGCCACCATCTGGGCGCCCGGCCGCGCGACGAACGCGACGCCGCCCTAGCCGAGCTCCAAGCTGGTGACGCCGAACAGCCGCTCCAGCGCCACCTCGCGGATCGGGCCGGTATACATGCGCGCGGTCTCGAACACGGGCGCCAGCTCGTGCCGGCGCGCCAGCGCCACCGCCGCGCCGTTCGGCTCGGGAACGTCGAGCACGATTCCGCCTCCGCCCGTCGCAGCGCCCAGCGCCGCGAACAGGGCCTCGGCCGCCTCTTCGTCCTCCGCCACCAGCGGCCCGATCCTCCAGCCCTCGCGCGCCGGCCGCACCACGCCCCAGCCGGCGAGCCGACCCTTGCGCAGCAGCGCGCGCCCGACATGACCGGGAGTGTCGATCCAGGCCCGCAGGAATGCCGGCCGCGCCGCCGGGAAGATCGCCGCGTCGCTCGCCTCGACCGTCGCGAAGGGGATTTCCGCGAGGTCGATGCACCGCTCCGCCGCCGCGCCCTCCTGCGGGGCCGGGCCGGCAAAACGGATATTGCGATAGGCGAAGGTGAAGCCCACCCGGGCATAATTGGCCTGCTGCGCCAGCACGCCGTCGAGCCCGATGGTGCGCGCGCCCGCATGGGCGATGCCCGCCTGCCAGAGCGCCCAGCCGATGCCGCGCCCGCGCAGCTCCGGGCGCACGATGTAGAAGCCGAGAAAGGCGAAGCGCTCGTCGTAATTGACCACCGAGATCGTCGCCGCCGGCGCGCCGTCCACCTCCGCGACGAGAAAGCCCTGCGGGTCGACCGCGCCGAAGCAGGCGGCGTCGGCGAGGCCCGGGTTCCAGCCCTCCCCCGCCGCCCAATCCGACACGAGCTGAATTTCGTCGCGATCGAGGAATCGAATGTGAACCGCCTCAGTCATGCTACACACCGCCGATTCGCGCTGGAACTGATCCCATGATGGACGAGCTGATTACAGGCGTCGCCGTGAACGTCGCGGTGATGCTGGTGCATCTGAGCGCCACCCTCACCCTGCTCGCGCTTACCCGCCCGTTCGAGAAGGCCCTGTGGAAATTTCCGCATGCGCGCGTCACCTTCGCCCTGCTCACGGCGAACGTCATCCTGCTCAGCGCGCACCTCATCGAGGTCGGCATCTGGGGCGGGGTGTACGGCTATCTCGGCCTGGTCTCGAACCCGGGCGACGCCTACTACTCGGCCTTCGTCAACTACACGACGCTCGGCTATGGCGACGTGCTGCAGGCCACCCGCACCCGCCTGCTGGGCCCGATGGCGGCCGGCAGCGGCATCATGATGTTCGGCTGGTCGACGGCACTGCTCATCTACGTGCTGCAGAGCCATCTTCCCCATCTCCTCGGCGCGCGGCGCGAGGCCCCGTGAGCGGGCCACGCCTCAGTCCTGCGTGCAGGTGGCGATGGGCGGGGCGTCCTCGCCCTTGGTGAGGTCGTAGAGGCTGGCCTGCGCCCCCTTGGTCCACCAGATGAAGCGGTCGCCCGCGTAGCGCGCACCGGAGCCGGCGAGCACGTTGGCCATCACCACGAACTCGTCGTTGAAGGCGATGGTCGCCAGCGCGTTGGGCGGCGCGTTGATATAGGTCGCCTCCACGCCCTTGATGCGGTCGCAACTGTAGCTGACCTTGCTGGTGACGACCGAGCTGCCCTTGGGCAGCGCGATGACGATACGGTCGGCGGCCTGCGCCGCCCCCGCCAGAAGGGTGAAGGCGGCGACCGCCGCCAGAGGCACGGCACGCCTGGAAACGGCTCGCCGAAGAACGACACGTAGGGAAACGACACGCATGGGAACGCCTCACGCCGGCTTGTGATGCTCGTGCCAGTGGCGGGCGATGTCGATGCGGCGCGGCACCCACACCCGGTCATGCCTGGCGATGTGATCGAGGAAGCGCTGCAGCCCGACGATGCGCCCGGGCCGGCCAACCAGCCGGCAATGCAGCCCGATGCTCAGCATCTTCGGCGCCTCCGCCCCCTCGGCATAGAGCGCGTCGAAGCTGTCACGCAGATAGGTGTAGAATTGCTCGCTCGAATTGAAGCCGGCGGCCACGGCGAAGCGCATGTCGTTGGTGTCGAGCGTGTAGGGGATGCTCAGATGCGGCCCGCGCGGCCCCTCGACCCAGAACGGCAGGTCGTCGCAATAGATGTCGGAATCATAGAGGAAGCCGCCCTCCTCCATGACGATGCGGCGCGAATGCTCCGAGGTGCGCCCGGTGTACCAGCCGAGCGGGCGCTCGCCCGTGACATGGGTGTGCAGGTCGATGGCCGCCTCGAAATCTGCCTTCTCGGCGGCGTAGGAATGGTCACGGTAGTCGATCCATTTCAGCCCATGGCTGGCGATCTCCCACCCCGCCTCCTTCATCGCCGCGACCGCCTCCGGGTTGCGCGCCAGGGCGGTGGCGACGCCGTAGACCGTGACCGGCAGGCCGCGCCCGGTGAACAGCCGCCACAGCCGCCAGAAGCCGGCGCGCGAGCCGTATTCGTAGATCGACTCCATGTTCATGTGCCGCTGGCCGGGCCAGGGCTGCGCGCCGACGATCTCCGACAGGAACGCCTCGGAGGCCGCGTCGCCATGCAGGATGCTGTTCTCGCCGCCCTCCTCGTAATTGATCACGAACTGCACCGCGACCCGCGCCCCGCCCGGCCATTTCGGGTCCGGCGGCGTGCGGCCATAGCCGATCATGTCGCGGGGATAGGGTGCATCGATGTTGAACATGTGCGAGAGGTTCCGGCCGGCACGCAAGGGAACGAGACTTTGTCGAGCCGTCAGGCTAGTGCGTTATGAGCGCGGGCGAAACACCGCGTCGCCGACGCCGCACAAATCTTGCATCGGCTGTATAAGGTTCCCCGCCCGGCCTTCCTGATGACCGCAACGCTCCAAAGGTGCCCGATGTCGCTCCCCGATCCCAGCTTCCTCCTCGCCCGCGCGCCGGTCGTTCCCGTGGTCACGGTGCCGAGCGTCACGGCGGGCGTGAAGCTCGCCCAGGCGCTGGTCGAAGGCGGGCTCCCTCTGATCGAGGTCACGCTGCGCACGCCAGTGGCGCTGGAGGCGATGGCCGCCATCGCCGCCGAGGTGCCGGACGCGATCGTCGGCGCCGGCACGGTGACGCGCCCGGAGCTGATCCAGAAGTCGATCGACGCCGGCGCGCGCTTCCTCGTCAGCCCCGGCTGCCCGCCCGCGCTCGCCGAGGCGCTGGCCGAGGCGCCGGTGCCGGTGATGCCGGGCTGCGCCACCGCGACCGAGGCGATGACGCTGCACGCGATGGGCTTCCCGGTGCTAAAGCTGTTTCCGGCCGAGTCGGCGGGCGGCGTCGCCCTCATCAAGTCGCTGGCCGGCCCGCTGCCGGACCTGCGCTTCTGTCCCACCGGCGGCATCGGCCCGGCCAATGTCGGCTCCTATCTCGCCCAGCCCAACATCCTCGCCGTCGGCGGCTCCTGGGTGGCGCCGGGCGAGGCGGTCACCATGGGCGACTGGGAACAGATCGCGGCGCTCGCCAAGGCGGCGTCGAAGCTGCACCGCGCCGCCTTCCCGCTCTGACGCACGGAGGCGGGCGGTGGGGGCGGAGATGGCGGCCGGGGATGGCATCGTCTTCGCCCGCGAGGCCGGCGTCGGGGTCGAGGAGTTCCGCCGCGTGCTCCTCTCCTCCGGCCTGTCGCGGATCCGGCCCGTCGACGACCCGGCGCGCCTCGCCGCGCTGATCGCCGGCGCCAACATGATCGTCACCGCGCGCCGCCGCGGCGAACTGCTCGGCATCGCCCGTGCCATCACCGATTCGGCCTGGTGCTGCTACGTCTCCGACCTCGCGGTCGAGGCCGGGGCGCAGGGCCTCGGCGTCGGCAAGGGGCTGCTGGACCGGCTGCGCGCCGAGCTCGGCGGCGGGGTCTGCGTCATCCTCGGCGCGGTCCCCGAATCCGTCGGCTTCTACGAGAAGGCCGGCATGGAGCCGGTCTCCAACGTGTTCTGGTATCCGCGCAGCTCCTGACGCGACGTGCGGATACGAAAAACCCGGCCGCGCGGGCGGCCGGGTCCTTCAGTCTCTGGAAACGCGCGGCCGGTGCTTCGTCGGGCCGCCCGGAATGCGAGCCGCCCCTCAGAACGCGAGCGGCTTGGCCTGCTTCACATGCGGCAGGTCCTGCACCTGCGCGAGCAGTTCGGCCGGCGCGGCGCCGTCGATCTCCACCAGCGCGATGGCATCGCCCCCCTGCCGGTCGCGGCCGAGCGCGAAGGTGGCGATGTTGATGCCGGCATCGGCCAGCAGGCTGGCGAAGCGGCCGACGAAGCCGGGCTTGTCCTCGTTGGTCACGTAAATCATCGAGGGCGCGAACTCGGCATCGACCTTGATGCCCTTGATGTCGACGATGCGCGGGCGCCCGTCGGCGAAGACGGTGCCGGAGACCGAGCGCTCCATCTTCTCCGTCACCACGGTGAGCGTCACCAGGCTCTCATAGTCGCCGGCGACGTCGCGGGTGGTCTCCTCGACCACGATGCCGCGCTCCTTGGCGACGCTCGGGGCCGAGACGACGTTGACGTCCTGCAGCGCCGGGCGCAGCAGGCCGGCGACGGCGGAGGAGGTCAGCGCCTTGATCTTCAGCCCGGCGACCGAGCCCTCATAGGTGATGCGCACGGTCTTGATGTCGGTGTCCGTGAGCTGACCGGCGAAGGAGCCGAGCTTTTCGGCCAGCTCGATGAAGGGCTTCAGCTTCGGGGCCTCTTCCGCCGTGATCGAGGGGAAGTTGACCGCGTTGGAAATCGCCCCGCGCAGCAGGTAGTCGCTCATCTGCTCGGCGACCTGCAGCGCCACGTTCTCCTGCGCTTCCGTGGTGGAGGCGCCCAGATGCGGGGTGCAGATCACGTTGGGATGGCCGAACAGCGGGTTCTCGTTCGCCGGCTCGGTGGAGAACACGTCGAACGCCGCGCCGGCGACATGGCCGGCATCGAGCGCCGCCGCCAGCGCCGCCTCGTCGACCAGCCCGCCGCGCGCGCAGTTGATGATGCGCACGCCCCTCTTCGTCTTGGCGATCGCCTCGGCGGAGAGCACGTTGCGGGTGCGGTCGGTCAGCGGGGTGTGCAGGGTGATCACGTCGGCCCGTGCCAGCAGGTCGTCGAGCTCGACCTTCTCCACGCCGATGTCGAGCGCGCGCTCGGGGCTGAGGAACGGGTCGAAGGCGATCACCTTCATCTTCAGGCCCAGCGCGCGGTCGGCGACGATCGAGCCGATATTGCCGCAGCCGATGATGCCGAGCGTCTTGGCGGTGAGCTCGACGCCCATGAAGCGGTTCTTCTCCCACTTGCCGGCCTGGGTGGAGGCGTCGGCGGCGGGGATCTCGCGGGCCAGCGCGAACATCATCGCGATGGCGTGCTCGGCGGTGGTGATGGAGTTGCCGAACGGCGTGTTCATCACGATCACGCCGCGGGCGGTGGCGGCCGGGATGTCGACATTGTCGACACCGATGCCGGCGCGGCCGACCACCTTCAGCCTCTTCGCCTGCTCCAGGATCTTCGGCGTTACCTTGGTGGCCGAGCGGATGGCGAGGCCGTCATAATTGCCGATGATCTCGGCAAGCTTGTCCTTGTCCTTGCCGAGGGCCGGCTGGAAGTCGACCTCGATGCCGCGATCCTTGAAGATCTGCACGGCGGCGGGGGAAAGGGCGTCGGAAATGAGAACGCGGGGAGCCATGTATTTCGTCCCTTGAGACGGTTGATGTCGACCCGCCGCCGGGCGGGGGCAGTGCGTCCCGCCGCTGGCGGGAGGGGACGACGAAGCGTTCGTCGGGCAGAGCTCGACGGAGGTCGGTGGCGAGACGCGGCCGGGAGGAGAAAGCCCTTCGCCACCGTTCCGGAGCATTGCCCGTTCGCCGTCCCCTCGCGTCAGCGGCGGGGAGCGGGAACGGGCGTCAGGCGGCCTGCTTCAGACCGGCCTTGGCCTCGGCATAAGCCCAGTCGAGCCAGGGCAGAAGCGCTTCGAGATCGGAAGCCTCGACCGTGGAGCCGGCCCAGATGCGCAGCCCCGCCGGGGCGTCGCGATAGGCGCCGATGTCGTAGGCGACGCCGGCCTTCTCCACCGCGCCGGCGATCGCCTTGGCGAAGGCGGCCTGGGCATCGGCGGCTAGCTGGGTCACCTGCGGGTCGACCACCACCAGGCAGACGCTGGTGTTGGAGCGCGTGGCCGGGTCCTTCGCGAGGAAGTCGACCCACGGCGTCTTCGCCACCCAGTCGGCCAGCACCTTGAAGTTTGCGTCGGCGCGGGCGCGCAGCCCCTTGAGGCCGCCGAGCGACTTCGACCACTGCAGCGCGTCGATATAGTCCTCGACGCAGAGCATGGACGGGGTGTTGATGGTCTCGCCCTCGAAGATGCCCTCGATCAGCTTGCCGCCCTTGGTCATGCGGAACAGCTTGGGCAGCGGCCAGGCCGGGACGTAGCTCTCCAGCCGCTCGACCGCGCGCGGCGAGAGGATGAGAATGCCGTGCGCCGCCTCGCCGCCGAGCACCTTCTGCCAGGAGAAGGTGACGACATCGAGCTTGGCGAAGTCGAGCGCCTGGGCGAAGGCCGCCGAGGTGGCGTCGCAGATGGTCAGGCCCTTGCGGTCGGCGGCGATCCAGTCGCCGTTCGGCACGCGCACGCCGGAGGTGGTGCCGTTCCAGGTGAAGACCACGTCATGGTCGAAATTCACCTCGGCAAGGTCCGGCAGCTCGCCATAGGGAGCCTTGAGGGTGCGGGCGTCCTTGAGCTTGAGCTGCTTGACGATGTCAGTGACCCAGCCCTCGCCGAAGCTCTCCCAGGCCAGCACGTCGACCGGGCGCTGCCCGAGCATCGACCACAGCGCCATCTCCACCGCGCCGGTGTCCGAGGCGGGGACGATGCCGATCCGGTAGTCGGCGGGAACTTCGAGGATTTCGCGGGTGAGGTCGAGAGCGAGCTTCAGCTTCGCCTTGCCGACCTTGGCACGGTGCGAGCGGCCGAGCGGCGCATCGCTCAGGCCTTCCAGCGTCCAGCCGGGACGCTTGGAGCACGGACCAGAAGAAAAATTGGGATTCGCCGGCTTCGCCGCCGGCAGAGCGATCGTGGTCATGATAGCCATCCTTCCAGATGGGTGCCCCTCGGTGGGGAGGGGTGGCCCGCAGCCCGTGTAGTCCCCGGCGCGAAAAATGGCAAGCGGGATTTACACGCGATCCGCACGTGCGGGCCGGCGAGGTCTTGCGCGCGGCAAGTCGAGGCGCGCCGAACCTTGGTTCGACAAGGAAAATCTACTTCTCGCGGAAGGTGCGCATCACCTGCTCGGTGAGCCGCTTGTCGAGGTATCTAAGCACCGCGTGTTCCTCGGTGCGGATGAACGCCTCCACCAGCATGCCCGGCACCAGCCCGATGTCGCCGGGATTGGCCGCCTCCCCCGGCAGCGGCGCGACCCGCACCGGCACGATCAGCATCACCGGCTCGCCGGCGCCGATGACCCCGCCGAAAAGGACCCGCGCGCTGGGTGCCGCGTCTTTTTTCCGATCGGAGGGAACCGGACCCGCGCACGCGAACTTTTCGGAAAGGGTTTTTCGTTAACAACGAATCGAAAAAAGTGTCGGGGGATTCGCCTGGAATGACACACGCGATTTGCGGCGCTCGCGCGCACGCGGTTTCGACAAGTGCCGGATATTCGCAGCCCCAGACATTCGCAGGTGACGATCGTGGAATTCACTGGTGAACGTTTTGTCCCGGGTGTGACCGGGCCCATCGCCTCGGAGCATCAGCACCGCTACGCCTTCGCCTCGCAATTCGTCGCCGGGCTCGACGTGCTCGACGTCTCCTGCGGCGAGGGCTACGGCAGCGCGTTTCTCGCCCGCAGCGCCCGCAGCGTGGTCGGCGTCGACATCGACCCGGAGGCGGTGGCCCATGCGGAGGCGCGCTATGGCGGGCCGGCCGGGCCGCGCTTCCAGTTCGCCGACATCGGCGACCTGCCCTTCCCCGATGCCAGCTTCGACGTCGTCGTCTCCTTCGAGACCATCGAGCATGTGCGCGACCCCGCGCATGCGCTCGGCGAATTGCGGCGGGTGCTGAAGCCCGATGGCGTCATGATCATCTCGACGCCCGACCGAGACGTGTTCACCGACCGGATCGGCAACCGCAACCCGTTCCACCTCGCCGAGATGTCGGCCGACGAATTCGCCGCGCTGCTGGCCCCCATCTTCCCGGCCGTGCGCCTCTACGGGCAGCGCACCACCTTCGCCTCCTTCCTGTCGCCGATCGACATGCAAGCCGCCGCGCTGTCCGGCCCCGACGCGCTGTGGTGGCTCGACCCGAACGGGCTGACCCGCTCACCCGCCCCGGCCGGCGAGCCGGTGTATCTGGTCGCGGTGTGCTCGCGCTCGCCCCGGCCGATCGAGGCCCGTTCGGTGCTGGTCGACGCCGCGAGCGGCGACGCCAACCCGATCGAGACCCTGCAGAGCTGGGCCAACGGCGCGGTCGAGCGGGCGGATCGCTGCGTCGAGGAGCACGAGCGCGCCCGGGACGAGGAGCGCCGCATCCACGACGAGCAGGCCGCGACCATCGCCCGTCAGGCGGCGGAGCTCGCCCAGCTCGGCAGCGAACTCGCCGCCGCGCAGGAGCGCCTCACCGAGCGTGACTCCCGCATCGATCATGAAGCCGCCCTCGTGGCGGCGCGCGAGGAACTGGCCCGCGAACTGCTCGGCAAGCTGCGCAACACCCATGCGCGGCTCGCGGCGGCGGACGGGCAGGCCGAGCACCACGCCGGGGACGCCGACACCGCCGACGCGCCGGCGCAGGACCCGGTCACCGAACTGATGGCCGAGTTGGCCGGGCTCAACGCCCTCGCCGGCAGCCTCGCGGCGCGCAGTCCCTCCGGCCTCGTGACGCGGCTCCTCAACGCCTTCGGCCCCGCCAGGACGATGCCGTCCACCCCGGCCGCCGAGCCGGCCATGGCGGAGGCGTCCCCCTCCCCCGCCGCCATTTCGCTCGAGGCCGCCCCGGCGACCGAAGCGCCGGCGAAGGGCACGGCCGAGCCGCTGCACATCCCCGGCATCAACCTGGTGCGCCGTAGCGGCGTGTTCGACGTCGAATGGTACGCGCGCGCCTATGGGGTCGAGCCCGACAAGGCGATCGAGCACTATCTGACCATCGGCCATGCCATCGGCTGCAATCCGAGCGCGAATTTCGACGGACGGGCCTATCTCGACGCCAATCCCGACGTGCGCGCGGCCAATATCAACCCGCTGCTGCACTACCTCGTCTACGGCGTGCATGAGGGACGCTCGTTCTTCAACCCGCCGCGCCCCGCCCAGCCGGCGCGTCGCGATGCCGGCCCGCGCGGCGAGGTCATGGCGATCAGCATCGGCGAGTTCCGTCCGCGCAACGCGGCCTCGGCCTGACCGGGGCCGCCGCGAGCGGCGATCTGCAGGAAAATCTGGCGGGGGAGCGGGGCCTTATGGCCCCGTTCAGTTGATCAGGTAGCGGGCGCCGATGCGGATCTCGTGCGCGCGCTGGTCGAAGTCGGGCAGCCCGTTGCCGAGGTCGATGCCGTCGAGCGAGAGATAGCGGTAGCCGACATCGAGCAGCCAGTTCGGCCCGAGCGAGACCGACACGCCCGCCATCACGCCCCAGGCGAGCCCCCACCCGTCGGCGTCACCGATCCGCGACCCGTTGAAATCGACATTGTCGAACGAGGCGAAGCCGGCGCCGACCCCTGCGCCGAGATAGGGCGTGAAGCCGTTCCAGGTGCCGAGGTCGATATAGGCGTTGGCGAGGAAGGTAGCGGCGCTGAAGTCGGCCGAGAGCCCGGCCGAGCCGTAATCGGCCTCGGTGCGGTAGTCGGCCGTGAGGTCGAGGCGCAGCCAGTCATTGAGCTTGAAGCCGCCGCCGATGCCGAGCAGCCACGCGTCGCCGAGGTCGGCGGCGGCGGAATCGAAGTTCAGCGACGACCAGTCCGGCGTCTCGTTGACGACATAGCCGACATCGCCGCGCAGGTACCAGCCGGTGCTGTCCTCGATCACCGGCGCATTGGCGAGCAGGTCGTCGGCGCCGTCGAGGTCGGCGGCCCTGGCCGAGGGGGCGAGAAGGCTCCCACCCATCGCCAGAAGAACCGCACCGATCCGGAAAGAGCACACGCCACGCATCGCAGAACCCGCTGAGAAACCCTCCGACGGGACGGTCGCCCGCCCCTGTCGGATTCGCAGTCTCTCAGCGATTCTTTAAGGAGCGCTTAACCTTAACGATCCGCTACCGGCCCCTCACCCCGCACGCTCAACTGCGCCCTCATCCGTCCTGTTTGGCGGCACGCGCGGCCGCCTCCAGGTGCGGCGTGAGCTGCGGGTCGAGACGCAGCGCCGTGGCCAGCCGGGCGAGGAAGGCGCGCTCGGCGCTGTTGTCGCCGTCGATCGCCAGCAGCGCGCAGATATAGACCTCGGCCGCCTGTTCCGGGCGCGTCACCGCCGCGGCGATCGCCTCCACGCTCGCCGGATTGGCGAGCTCGGCGGTAAGGAACGCTTCCGCCTCGCCGAGCGTCGCGCCGTCCGCGTCGAGCTTGGCCGAGATCGCCGTCCGTTCCTGCTCGTCGATATGCCCGTCGGCGAGCGAGGCCGCGATCATCGTGCGCAGCAGCACCACCGGCAGCTCGCTCGCGCCCGCATGCGCCGGGTGGAAGGGCGACTCCGGCGGCGGCAGCGCCGCCCCGGCCGCGGGCAGCGGCTCGGCCGCCTTATGCGGCGCCTGGCCCTGCTGGTAGTTCTGGTAGGCCTTGTAGGCGAGCGTGCCCGCGAGGGCGAGGCCGCCCAGCGCCACCACATTGCCGCCGAGCTTGCGCCCCGCCTTGCTGCCGAGCACTAGCGACATCAGCGCACCCGCCGCCGCCCCGCCCGCGAGCGCCCCGCCATTGCCGGCGAGATAGTCCTTCGCCCGCGCCATCATGTCGCCGCCGGAGGCCCCGGCGCCCGCCGGGCCGGCCCCGCCGAGGCCGCCAAGAAAGCCGCCGAGCGGATTGTCCTGCGTCGCGGGGGGCTGGCCGGCCGCTCCCTGCTGGGGCGACAGGAACATGTCGAGAAGCCGCCGGGCGTCGAAATTTCCGCTGTTCAGCATATCGGGGGTCCTTCCTTACGTATGGTCAAGTCCCCTAGGTGTGGATCATGGCCAGCGCAAGGAAACAGCAGGGCGGGCCGATCAGCATCAGGTGATGCACGGACCCGGCATCAAACGGGTGACACGGCGCCATGCGACGGCTTACCGGCGTCGCCGGCGGACAAGCCGTGTCGGATTCGTTCAACGCCGGCGCCGAAACGATGCTCGCTCCGGCCGACAGGGTGCGCGAGCATATCTCGTCATGGTCACGCGACGCTCCTTTGTCGGAGGCTCATCGTGCAGAAATTCTCCGGCTTCGAGCTGTTCCGCCGCGCCCTCTCCGGGCACAAGGGATGGCAGCCGCAATGGCGCAGCCCCGAACCCAAGCCCGAATACGACGTCGTCATCGTCGGCGCCGGCGGCCACGGCCTCGCGGCGGCCTACTACCTCGCCAAGGAGCACGGCATCACCAGGGTCGCGGTGATCGAGCGCGGCTGGCTGGGCGGCGGCAATACCGGGCGCAACACCACCATCGTGCGCTCGAACTACCTGTTCGACGAGAGCGCCGGGCTCTACGAGCACGCGGTGAAGCTGTGGGAAGGCCTCTCGGCCGACCTCAATTACAACGTCATGTATTCGGCCCGCGGCGTGCTGATGCTCGCCCACAACCATCACGACGTTCAGAGCTTCAAGCGCCACGTCCACGCGAACCGCCTCAACGGCGTCGACAATGAGTGGCTGGACGCGCAGGAGTGCAAGGCGTTCTGCCCGCCGCTCAACATCTCCAGCATGCGCTACCCGATCCTCGGCGGCGCGCTGCAGCGGCGCGGCGGCACCGCCCGGCACGACGCGGTCGCGTGGGGCTTCGCCCGCGCCGCCGACGCGCGCGGCGTCGACATCATCCAGAACTGCGAGGTCACCGCCATCCGCCGCGACGCCTCCGGCGCGGTCGAGGGCGTCGAGACCTCGAAGGGCTTCATCCGCGCGCGCAAGGTCGGCGTCTCCGCCGCCGGCCACACCTCGGTGGTGATGGCGATGGCCGGCGTGCGCATGCCGCTGGAGAGCTATCCCCTTCAGGCGCTGGTGTCGGAACCGGTCAAGCCGGCCTTCCCGACCGTGGTGATGTCCAACACCATCCACGCCTACATCTCCCAGTCCGACAAGGGCGAGATGGTGATCGGCGCCGGCACGGACGCCTATACGAGCTACTCGCAGCGCGGCGCGCTCCACATCACGACCCATACGCTCGACGCGATCTGCGAGCTGGTCCCTCAGTTCCGCCGCCTGCGCATGCTACGCAACTGGGGCGGCATCGTCGACGTGACGCCGGATCGCTCGCCGATCATCGCCAGGACCCCGGTGCCGGGGCTCTATGTGAACTGCGGCTGGGGCACCGGCGGCTTCAAGGCGACGCCGGGCTCGGGCCACGTGTTCGCCCACACCATCGCCCGCGACGAGCCGCACCCGATCAACGCCGCCTTCACGCTGGAGCGTTTCCGCGACGGCTTCCTGATCGACGAGGCGGCGGCCGCCGCCGTCGCGCATTGAGGAGACGGCCGATGCCCGCCGCCATCGATCTCGCGCAGAAGCTCTCGCTCTTCACCGAGCACTGGACGCCCAAGGTGGTGGCCGACTTCAACGGCCACGACGTCATGGTCGTGAAGGTGAAGGGGGAGTTCAACTGGCACTCCCATCCCGACACGGACGACTTCTTCCTGGTGTTGAATGGACGTCTCACCATCAGGCTGCGCGACGCGCAGGGTGCCGAGAGCGCCGTCATCCTCGGCCCGGGCGAGCTCTATGTCGTGCCCAAGGGCGTGGAGCACTGCCCCGTCGCCGAGGAGGAGACGCATCTCGTCATCATCGAGCCGGCCGGCACGCCCAACACCGGCGATCCGGCGACCGCCGTCGTCAAGACGAGGCTCTGAGCCATGCTCATCATCGATTGCCCCTGGTGCGGCGCGCGGCCCGAGGTCGAGTTCGCCTATGGCGGCGAGGCGCACATCGCCCGCCCGTCCGACCCGTCGGCGCTCTCCGACCAGGAATGGGCCGACTTCCTCTACAACCGCACCAACCCTAAGGGCCTGCACGCCGAGCGCTGGCGCCACCTCCATGGCTGCGGGCGCTATTTCAACGCCGTCCGCGACACGGTGAGCGACTTCTTCGTCGTCACCTACAAGGCCGGCGAGCCGCGCCCGGATGCCGGCACCGAAGGCGGGGACCGCTGAGATGACCAACCGCTTCCGCACCCCTTCCGGCGGGCGCATCGACCGCCGCGCCCGGGTCTCGTTCCGCTTCGACGGGCAGACCTATGACGGCTTCCGGGGTGACACGCTGGCCTCGGCGCTGATCGCCAACGGTGTCCACCTCGTCGGGCGCTCCTTCAAGTATCACCGCCCGCGCGGCTTCATCTCCGCCGGCTCGGACGAGCCCAACGCGCTGGTCGACGTGGCCCGCGACAGGGCCCGCACGGCGCCGAACCTGCGCGCCACGCAGGTCGAGCTCTATGAGGGGCTGAACGCCACCAGCCAGAACCGCTGGCCCTCGCTCGGCTTCGACGCCGGGGCGATGAACGACCTGTTCTCGCCCTTCCTGCCGGCGGGCTTCTACTACAAGACCTTCATGTGGCCGGCAGGCGCGTGGAAGCGCTTCTACGAGCCGAAGATCCGCGCCATGGCGGGCCTCGGTGTCGCCCCGACCCTGCCCGACCCGGACCGCTACACCCAGAACCACGCCTTCTGCGACGTGCTGGTCGTCGGCGCCGGCCCGGCGGGCCTCGCCGCCGCGCTGGCGGCGTCCGAGAGCGGGGCGAAGGTGGTGCTGTGCGACGAGCAGGCCGAGCTCGGCGGCTCGCTGCTGGCCGAGACCACCGCCACCATCGAGGGCCAGCCGGCCGCCGAATGGCTCTCGCAGACGCTCGCCACGCTCACCGCGCGAGACAACGTCACGCTGCTGCCGCGCACCACCGCCTTCGGCTATTTCCCGCACAATCTGATCGCGCTCGCCGAGCGCGTCACCGAGCATCTGGCGAGCCCGGACCCGAACCAGCCGCGCGAGCGGCTCTGGAAGGTCCGCGCCCGCGAGGTCGTCATCGCCGCCGGCGCGCTGGAGCGCCCGCTGGTGTTCCCGGACAACGACCGGCCGGGCGTGATGCTGGCCGATGCCGGGCGCACCTATCTCAACCGCTATGGTGCGCGCGTGGGCGAGCGGGTGGTGATCTTCACCGCCGGCGATTGCGGCTACCGCACCGCGCTCGACCTCAAGGCCGGCGGCGTCGCCGTCGTCGCCGTTGCCGACCTGCGCGCCGAGGTGACGGGCGACCTGCCCGCCCGCGCGCTCGCCGCCGGCATCGACGTGCGGCCCGCGACCGTCGTCACCGGCACCTCCGGGCGCCTGCGCATCTCCGCCGCCCATCTCGCCAAGGTGAAGGACGGCGCGGTCGGCCCCTCGGAAAAGATCGCCTGCGACGCGCTGCTGATGTCGGGCGGGCTCACGCCGAGCGTGCACCTGTTCTCCCAGTCGCGCGGCAAGCTCGTCTGGGACGAGGCGGCGGGCGCCTACCTGCCCGGCACCTCGGCGGAGCGCGAGCGTTCGGCGGGCGCATGCCGGGGCGTCTACGGCCTCGCGGCCGTGCTCGAGGACGGCTACGCGAAGGGCGAGGCCGCTGCCAGCGACGCCCGCACCCATGCCGCGCCGGGACGCGCCGCCGCCCCCGCCAGCGTCGCCAAGGGCCGAGCCTTCAACGCCGCCGGCGATCATGCGTCGGCCGATGGCTTCATCGGCGCCACGCCGCATGCCCGCAACCCGGCCTTCGTGAAGGCCTTCGTCGACTGGCAGAACGACGTCACAGTCAAGGACATCAAGCTGGCGACGCGCGAGGGCTTCCGCTCCATCGAGCATGTGAAGCGCTACACCACCACCGGCATGGCGACCGACCAGGGCAAGACCTCGAACATGAACGCCCTCGGCATCGTGTCCGAGGCGATCGGCGAGGCGGTGCCGAAGATCGGCCTCACCACCTTCCGCCCGCCCTTCACCCCGACCACCTTCGGCATCTTCGCCGGCGAGGCGCGCGGCGACCTGTTCGATCCGGTCCGCAAGACCGCGATCCACGACTGGGCCGCCGAGCACGGCGCGACCTTCGAGGACGTGTCGCTGTGGAAGCGCGCGCACTATTTCCCCAAGGCCGGGGAGGACATGCACGCGGCGGTGGCGCGCGAGTGCCGGGCGGTGCGTTCCTCGGTCGGCATGTTCGACGCCTCGACGCTCGGCAAGATCGAGATCGTCGGCCCGGACGCGGCCGAATTCATGAACCGCATGTACACCAATGCCTGGCTGAAGCTCGCCCCCGGCCGGCTGCGCTACGGCGTGATGCTGCGCGAGGACGGCTTCGTCATGGATGACGGCGTTGTCGGACGCATGGCGGAGGACCGTTTCCACGTCACCACCACCACCGGCGGCGCGCCGCGCGTGCTCGCCCATATGGAGGACTACCTCCAGACCGAATGGCCGGACCTCGACGTGTGGCTGACCTCGACCACCGAGCAGTGGGCGGTGATCGCCGTGCAGGGTCCGAAGGCGCGCGCCGTGCTGGAGCCGCTGGTGGAGGGCATCGACCTCTCGCGCGAGGCGTTCCCGCACATGAGCGTGCGCGAGGGGCGCATCTGCGGCGTGCCCACGCGGCTGTTCAGCGTCTCCTTCACCGGCGAGCTCGGCTTCGAGGTCAATGTGCCCGCGACCTACGGGCGCGCGGTGTGGGAGGCGATCTTCGCCGCCGGCGAGCCGTTCGGCATCACGCCCTACGGCACCGAGACCATGCATGTGCTGCGCGCCGAGAAGGGCTACATCATCGTCGGCCAGGAGACCGATGGCACCGCGACGCCGGACGATGTCGGCCTCGGCTGGGCGGTCGGCAAGGCGAAGAAGGACTTCGTCGGCAAGCGCTCGCTCGAGCGCGCCGCCTTCTTCCGGCCGGACCGCAAGCAGCTCGTCGGCCTGCTGACGAAGGACCCGAGGACCGTTCTGGAGGAAGGCGCGCAGGTCGTCGCCGACCCGAAGGCGCTGGTGCCGGTGCCGATGCTCGGCCACGTCACCTCGTCCTATATGAGCGCCACGCTCGAGCGCTCCATCGCCCTCGCCGTCGTCAAGGGCGGGCGCGCGCGGATCGGCCAGACGCTGGTCGTGCCGATGCCCGGCCGCATGATCGAGGTCGATGTGGTGGAGCCGGTGTTCTACGACCCCAAGGGAGAGCGCCTCGATGGCTGAGCTCATGCCGTCCCTGCCCCTCGACACGCTCGCCGCCGCGCCCCGCGACGTCGCCGTCGCCCGCCTCGTCGCGCTCGGCCCCGCCGCGCGCCTCGTCTTCCGCGGGCGCGAGGCCGCGATCGGCCCGGCGGGCGAGGCGTTCGGCGTCCCGCTGCCGCGCGAGGCCTGCCGCGTGAACGCCGCGGACGGGCGCTACGCGCTCTGGCTCGGCCCGGACGAGTGGATGCTGCTCGCCCTCGACACCGACCCGGCGCCGATCTTCGCCGCCATCGAGGCCGCGACCGCCGGCCTGCCGCACGCGCTGACGGACGTCTCCGCGCGCAGCACCGGCATCGAGATTGCCGGGCCGCAGGCCGCCTTCGTGCTGGGTCAGGGCTGTCCGCTCGACCTCTCCCCGGAAGCGTTCCCGGTCGGCATGTGCACACGCACGCTCTTCCACAAGGCCGAGATCGTGCTGGTGCGCACCGCACCCGATATCTTCCACATCGATGTCTGGCGCTCCTTCGCGCCCTATGTGTGGGAGTTGCTGGAGGAGGGCCGGCGCGAGTTCGCCTGACCGCGCCGCCTCCGAGTTACGCACCAGGGGAGCGCACCGCGCCTCTCTCGTGCACCGCCCGCGACTGCATCCGCCTGTTGCTTGTCCGCAACCGGGCAGGGATGCCAAAAACCGATCCCGTATCCGCACCGGTCCGCAAGGCCGCCGGGCGGAAGGAGGGGCGCCCCTCATTCGCAGTTGAAACGCCACGCCGGCAGCAGGGCATCCATGATCAGCGCCTTCGAGCTGTTCAAGATCGGTATCGGCCCCTCCTCGTCCCACACGGTGGGGCCGATGGTGGCGGCTTCACGTTTTGCCGCCGACCTCGCGACGCACGGCGTGCTGGCGCATGTCGCGCGCGTCGAGGTGGCGCTGTTCGGCTCGCTCGCCTGGACCGGCCGCGGCCACGGCACCGACAAGGCGGTGATCCTCGGCCTTGCCGGGGAGCGCCCCGACACGGTCGACCCCGACCATGCCGACGCGCTGGTGGCGCAGGCGGCGGGCGAGCGCCGGCTGGAGCTCGCCGGGCTGCACTTCATCGGCTTCGAGCCGGAGCGCGACATCGTGCTCGACGGCGTCTCGGCCACGCCCAAACATCCCAACACGCTCGCCTTCCGCGCCTTCACGGCCGAGGGCGCGCTGATCCGCGAGGAGCGCTGGTGCTCCATCGGCGGCGGCTTCGTGGTGCCCGAAGACGAGGTCGGCCGGCCCGTCGCCGCCGGCGACGTCGCCCTGCCCCACCCGTTCCGCAACGCCCGCCAGCTCCTCGACATGGCGGCCGCGGCCGGCCTCACCATCGCCGAGCTCGTGGCCGAGAACGAGCGCGCCGGCCGCCCGCAGGCGGAGGTGGACGCCCATCTAGACCGCGTCGCCGACGCCATGATGGCCTGCGTCGACCGCGGCCTCTCCACCACCGGCGAATTGCCCGGCGGGCTGAAGGTGAAACGCCGGGCCAAGGCGATCCGCGACAGCCTCACCGCCCGCAACGCGCCGACCCCGCACGAGGTGATGGACTGGGTCAGCCTCTACGCCATCGCCGTGAACGAGGAGAACGCGGCCGGCGGGCGGGTCGTCACCGCCCCCACCAACGGCGCGGCCGGCGTGGTGCCGGCAACGCTGCGCTACTACCGCGACCACTGCCCCGGCGCCTCGCGCGCGGGCATGCACCTGTTCCTGCTCACCGCCACCGCCATCGGCGCGCTGTTCAAGATGAACGCCTCCATCTCCGGCGCCGAGGTCGGCTGCCAGGGCGAGGTCGGCGTGGCGTGCTCGATGGCGGCGGGCGGCCTCGCCGCCGCGCTCGGCGCCAGCAACGCCCAGATCGAGAACGCCGCCGAGATCGGCATGGAGCATCATCTCGGCATGACCTGCGACCCGATCGGCGGGCTGGTGCAGGTGCCCTGCATCGAGCGCAACGCCTTCGGCGCGGTCAGCGCCATCAACGCCGCCTCGCTGGCGCTCTACGGCGACGGCACGCATGTGGTTTCGCTCGACAAGGTGATCGTCACCATGCGCGAGACCGGCCGCGACATGGCCTCCAAATACAAGGAAACCTCCCTCGGCGGCCTGGCGGTGAACCTTCCCGAATGTTGAGTGGCACGCTATCTTCGGATGAAACGGCATCATCTTTGCTACCCCAACCGGCCGATTAGGCTATGCTGTGACGAGGAAGATGACGCCATGAACGTGATGCGCACGCCCCTTCCCGGACAGGTTCCCGCCCCGGCCAACCCCGCGCCGGTGCTCAATGTCGGCTTCATCCTGACCGACAATTTCACCCTCTCCGCCTTCTCGCTGATCGTCGACCAGCTCCGCCTCGCCGCCGATGACGGCGACCGCTCGCGCCCCATCCTCGCGCGCTGGCAGGTGATGTCCTCGAAGGCCGAGCCGATCCGCGCGAGCTGCGGGGTCACGGTCTCGCCCTCCGGCCCGCTGCAGGACCCGGCGACGCTCAACTACATCGTGGTGGTCGGCGGCCTGCTGCACACCGGCCAGCAGCTCGACGACGAGACGGTCGCCTATCTCAAGCGGGCGGCGAAGGCGGGCGTGCCGCTGGTGGGCGTATGTACGGGCAGCTTCGTGCTCGCCCGCGCCGGGCTGATGACCGGGCGGCGCTGCTGCGTCTCCTGGTACCACTACCAGGACTTCCTCGAGGAGTTCCCCCACCACACCCCGGTCGCCGACCGGCTCTACGTGATCGACGGCGACCGCATCACCTGCGCCGGCGGCGGCGGGGCGGCGGACCTCGCCACCGCGCTGATCGAGAAGTTTCTCGGCCGCGCGGTGGCGCAGAAGAGCCGTCACGTGCTGCTGCTGGACCGCCAGCGCACCGGCTCGGAATCCCAGCCCCACCCGCCGATCGCCGACCTCGTCGCCGACGACCGGGTGCGCCGCGCGCTCCTGCTCATGGAGCAGCACCTCGCCGACCCGCTGCCGATCGCCAACATCGCCCGCCGGCTGCAGCTCTCCACCCGCCAGCTCGAGCGCCTGTTCCAGACCGTGATGGGCCAGCGTCCGGCCGAGTTCTACCGGCGCCTGCGCCTGCGCTATGCGCGCTTCCTGCTGGACACGACCGGGCGCTCGGTCACCGACATCGCGCTGGAATCGGGCTTTTCCGACTGCGCCCATTTCTCGCGCCAGTTCAAGGCGCAGCACGGCTTCACCCCCTCGGACGCGCGTGCACGCGCACCGGGCGCCCCGGCCCGCAACCTCGTCGGTCAGCGCCTGTTCGAGTAAGGCCGGCTACAGCCCGGTCGCGATCAGCATCGCCCCGGCACCGATCAGCGCCACGCCGAGCCATCCCGTCGCGCTCAGCCGCTCGCCGAGGAACAGCGCCGCGAACACAGCCACCAGCACCACGCTCAGCTTGTCGATGGGCGCGACGCGCGAGGCCTCGCCCAGCTTCAGCGCCCGAAAATAGCACAGCCAGGACGCGCCGGTGGCGAGGCCGGACAGCACCAGGAAGGTGCCCGAGCGCGCCGACACCGTGCCGAGGCCCTGCCAGCTCCCTGTCACGGTCAGCATCAGCGCCAGCGCGGCGAGGATGACCAGCGTGCGGATGAAGGTCGCGAAGTCCGAGCCGACATTGGCGACCCCGACCTTGGCGAAGATGGCGGTGAGCGCCGCGAAGGCGGCCGAGAGCACGGCCCAGAACTGCCAGGTCGACACAAGCGCTTTCATTCGTCATCCGCACGGCCGGAGGGTGCCCCCCGAGAGACATCGGGGTCGCGCCCATGCTGGCACGCGCGGGGCCGTCCCGCCATCGCGGTGTCCTCAGGGGTCTCGGACGCCGGCAAATGTCGTGTCCGGGAAAGCGATTGTCGCTTGCGTGAAAGTCAGGGCGCCGGTTCCGTCGAACAATTCCAGTCCAGACGACAGGCGGTCGCTCAGGTTCCGCCACGGAGACACGTCGATGCTGGACACCACCGATACCCCGCTGAAGTCGCTGATCCGTCGCCGCCAGCCCGGCTACAGCCTGGAGGCGCCGTTCTACACCAGCCCCGAGATCTTCGAGGCGGACATGGAGGTCATCTTCGCCCGGCACTGGATCTTCGTCGGCGTCGAGCCCGACATTCCCGAGCCCGGCGACGCGATGACGCTCGACATCGGCAAGTATTCGATCGCCATCGTGCGCGACGACGACATGAACGTGCGCGCGTTCCACAATGTCTGCCGCCATCGCGGCGCGCGCCTCGTGCTCGACTACAAGACCACGGTCGGCAACCTCGTCTGCCGCTACCATAGCTGGACCTACGGTCTCGACGGCAAGCTGCTCTTCGCCGAGCACATGGGCGCAGGCTTCGACCCGTCCTGCCACGGGCTGAAGCCGGTCAATTGCCGCTCGCTCGAAGGGCTGATCTTCGTGTGCCTCTCCGACGAGCCACCGGCCGATTTCGACCTCATGGCCGCGAAGATGGCGCCCTATCTCGCCCCGCACGACCTGAAGAACGCCAAGGTCGCGTTCGAGAAGGACATCATCGAGCCCGGCAACTGGAAGCTCACCATGGAGAACAACCGCGAGTGCTATCACTGCGCGGGCAACCATCCCGAGCTCACCGTGCCGCTGTTCGCCTACGGCTTCGGCTTCGCGCCGGAGGAGCTCGACGAGCACGGCCGCAAGGAGGCCGAGGACTACGCGAAGCTGGTGACGAACTCGCACCGCGAATGGGAAAGCTGCGGCTTCCCCTCCGAGATGATCGAGCATCTCGACGACATGGTCACCGGCTACCGCACCGAGCGCCTGCCGCTCGCCGGCGATGGCGAGAGCCACACCTCGGACACCAAGGCCGCGTGCAGGAAGCTGCTCGGCAAGATCAACGATCCCCGCCACGGCGCGCTGCACTTCTGGACCCAGCCCAATAGCTGGCATCATTTCATGTCCGACCATGCGGTGGTGTTCTCGGTGCTGCCGCTCGACGCCGAGCGCTCGCTGCTGCGCACCAAGTGGCTGGTGCACAAGGACGCGGTCGAGGGCGTCGACTACGACATCGAGAACCTCGTCTCGGTGTGGGACGCGACCAACGACCAGGATTCGACGCTGGTCGGCTACTGCCAGGAAGGCGCACGCAGCCCCGCCTACGAGCCCGGCCCCTACTCGCCGCACACCGAGATGCTCGTGGACAAGTTCTGCAACTGGTACATCGCCCGCATGGCCGAGCATGTGGGCCGCTGACGGGTCCTGACCCTCGCTCCCTTCCTCGTCCTCTCCCCGCCGGGGAGAGGACCGGCGCTGCCACGGCCGGACGCGGCCGGATCCCGAGAAACCGACACATGGCCTCCCTCCCCGCCGTCCCGCCCGATCCCGCCGCCGCGCGCCTTGCCGGCACGCTGCCGCCGTGGAACCCGGACCTCGACGACACGCTGATCGTGCGCGCCATCCGCGAGGAGACGCCGGACGTGAAGACCTTCGTGCTGGCGCCGGAGAAGCCCTGCACCTTCGCCTATGCGCCGGGCCAGTTCCTCACCCTCGATCTCGACATCGACGGCGAGAGCGTGAATCGCTGCTACACCATCGCCTCCACCCCCACGCGCCCGCACACGATTTCCATCACCGTCAAGCGGGTGCCGGGCGGGCCGGTGTCGAACTTCCTGCACGACCGGATATCGGTCGGCTCGATCCTGCGGGCGGTCGGGCCGATGGGCGAGTTCTCCTGCTTCATCGAAGGCCGGCCCTCGCCCGCGCCGAGCTACCTGTTCCTCTCCGGCGGCTCGGGCATCACCCCGCTGATGTCGATGGCCCGCACCTTCCACGACCTCGCCGAACCGCGCGACATCGTGTTCGTGCACGCGGCGCGTTCGCCGGTCGACATCATCTTCCGGGACGAGCTGGAGCTGATGGCGCGCAACCAGCCCGGCAATTTCCGCTTTGCGCCGATCTGCGAGGCCGACAGCCTGCGCGAGCCGTGGCACGGGCTGCGCGGCCGGCTCAATCTCGGCCTCCTCAACCACATCGCCCCGGACTTCCGTGAGCGCGAGGTGTTCGTCTGCGGGCCGGCGCCGTTCATGGCGGCGGTGCGCGAGATGCTCAAGGGCGCGGGCTTCGACATGAGCCGCCACCATGAGGAGAGCTTCGACTTCGCCACGCTGGCCGAGAACGCGCCCGAGGTTGCGGCCGAGGTCGTCTCCGCCGAGGCTCTGGCGGCGGTGCAAGAGGCGGTGGCCCCGCCCGTCACCACCTACACGGTCGAGTTCGTCCGGCAGAAGCGCAGCATCGACTGCCGCTCCGACATGTTCGTGCTCGACGCGGCGCGGCGGGCCGGGGTGCGCCTGCCCTCCTCCTGCTCGAAGGGGCTTTGCGGCACCTGCAAGTCCAAGCTGGTCTCGGGAACGGTCGACATGAAGCATGGCGGCGGCATCCGCCAGCGCGAGATCGACGCCGGCATGGCGCTGCTGTGCTGCTCGAAGCCCACCAGCAACCTGGTCGTCGACCGCTGAGCGGCCGCCGGCGGCGAGGCGGTCAGCGGAAGCGCTGGACCACCCCGCCCACGGCCTGCTTCAGCGTGTCGTAGACCGCGCTCGTGCCTTCCACCGCGCGGTCATAGACCTCGCCCGGCGCGGGCAGCGACGGCAGGTCGAACAGCCCGTCGTCGTCCGCCTCGGCCGGCCGGGCGGCTTGCGGTGCGGCTTGCGTGGTGGCGAACTCGGCCGGCGCGACCTGCGCCGGCGCCACCCGGACCGGATAGGACGAATGCAGCACCAGCGGATCGCGCGAATCGCAGCCGGGCCCGCAGGTGTCGAAGCGCTCGACCCCCGCCGGTATGGTCATGTCCTCGCCGGCATGGGTGGCCGTCCGCGCCGCGCCGGCGGCATGCTCGGCGCGGGGCCGGTACACCGCCCCGGGGTCGATCGCCATCACCAGGCTCGGCGCGGGGGCGTCATCCTTCTGGTGGCCCGCCCGCGCCGGGGCGGGCGTGTCGTCGGAAGCGGCGCTGATCACCCGCACTACGTCGCTCGGGGGCGCGGCCTGCGCCGTCTCCCCCTCCGCGCCGTGCCGGCCGGTGCCGACCGCGTAGACGCCAAGGGCGAGGATCGCGGCGAAGCCCACCGGCAGCATGACGCGGCCGGGAAGCCAGCCCTGGAACCGGGCGAGGCTCGTCGTCGGCACGGGCGCAAGTCGCATGTCGTCTCTCCACGGGGAATCCGCAATGTGCAGCGACCATTTCGCGGAGGAGCCGCGACCTTTTTGCGGCGGCAATCGTGCCGGCCGGTGACGAAGCCCGGGTAATTCTGCGTGACTTTTTCCCAATGTGGATGCTTCTTCTGAAGAAGGAGCGCTGCAACCTTCGGCAACGTCCACCCTTGAGATCGCCGCCGTGATCGACCCCGCCTCGCTGACGCGCATCGGCTTCCTCACCCTCGCCAACCACTCGATGATCGCCTGCGCCAACGCGCTGGAGGCGCTGCGCATGGCGAACTACGTGGCGGAGGCGCCGCTCTACTCCTGGCACGTGGTGACGCTGGACGGCACCATGGCCACCGCCAGCAACGGGCTCGGCTTCACGCCGACGCTCGCGCTGCACGAGGCCGGGCCGCTCGACCTGCTGCTGGTGTGCGGGGGCGTCGACGTGCGCCACGCGGCGACCCCGATCATCGCCGACGCGCTCCGCCGGCTGGCGCGCCGGGGCGTCGCGCTCGGCGCGCTGTGCACCGGCAGCTTCGTGCTCGCCGATGCCGGCCTGCTCGATTTCTACCGCTGCGCCGTGCACTGGGAGAACCTGTCCTCGATCCGCGAGGAATTCCCCGAGATCCACTTCGTGGAAGAGCCCTTCGTCATCGACCGCGACCGGCTCACCTGCACCGGCGGCATCGCCCCGCTCGACATGATGCTGGAGCTGATCGCCGCCCGCGGCGGGCGCAGCCTCGCCGACAAGGTGTCCGAGCAGTTCATCGTCGACCGCGCGCCGCGCGCACCGCAGGCGAAGGCGTCGGCACGCCCGCGGCCCGCCCTCCCCGACCCGACGCTCGCCCGCGCGGTGCGGCTGATGGAGGGCACCATCGAGCACCCGCTCGGCGTCGCCGGCATCGCCCGCCGCCTCGACGTCTCCCCCCGTCACCTCGAGCGGCTTTTTCGGCGCCACCTCGGCACCGGGCCGGCCAGCTACCAGCTCGGCCTGCGGCTGGAGCGGGCGCGCGAGCTGCTGCGCCTGTCCGTGCTGCCGATCACCGATGTCGGCCTCGCCTGCGGATTCCAGTCGGCGGCGCACTTCTCGACCGCCTATGCGCGCCGCTTCGGCCGCCCGCCCAGCACCGAGCGGCGCACCGCAGCACCGCCGAAGGCGAATGGCTGATACGCGTTAATCCGCTTGCAGCCGGGACGCCGAAGGCGCAAAATTTTCTATCAGTTCCCGCCCCACGATCGATATTTTCAATGACCACGCTGACACGCCCGCACGCGCCGAGCTTCGCCGACCTGTTCACTCCCAAGCTGATAACGGTGCTGCGCGAGGGCTACGGCCTTGCCGGCCTGCGCGCCGACTTCGTGTCCGGCCTCACGGTCGCGATCGTCGCCCTGCCGCTTTCCATGGCCATCGCCATGGCGTCGGGCACCACGCCGGAGCGCGGGCTCTACACCGCCATCGTCGGCGGCTTCTTCGTCTCCGCGCTCGGCGGCAGCCGGTACCAGATCGGCGGTCCGGCCGGCGCCTTCATCGTGCTGGTGGCGATGACGGCGGAGCAGCACGGGCTCAGCGGGCTGCTGCTCGCCACCTTCCTGTCCGGCATCTTCCTCGCCGCCATCGGGCTGCTGCGGCTCGGCACCTATGTGAAGTTCATCCCCTATCCGGTCACGGTCGGCTTCACCGCCGGCATCGGCGTCATCATCTTCTCGAGCCAGATCACCGACCTGCTGGGCCTTACCCTGACGGTGAAGGAGCCGGCGGCGCTGATCCCCAAGCTCCAGGTGCTGACCGGCGCGCTGTCGACCATCAGCCCCTCGGCCTTCGGCGTCTCGCTGCTGACCATCGTCACCATCGTCGGCATCAAGAAGGTCGCCCCGGCCTGGCCGAACCTGCTCATCGCGGTGGCGCTCGCCAGCGTCGCGGTGCTGGTGCTCGGCCTGCCGGTCGAGACCATCGGCACCCGCTTCGGCGGCATTCCTTCCAGCCTGCCGGCGCCGGTGCTGCCGGACCTCTCGCCCGCCAAGGTGATGGCGGTGCTGCCGAACGCCGCCGCCTTCGCCATGCTGGGCGCGATCGAATCCCTGCTCTCCGCCGTGGTGGCGGACGGCATGACCGGGCGCCGCCACCGCTCCAATTGCGAGCTGGTGGCGCAGGGCGTCGCCAACATGGCCTCCGCCATCTTCGGCGGCATCTGCGTCACCGGCACCATCGCCCGCACCGCGACCAATGTGCGCGCCGGCGCGCGCAGCCCGGTCTCGGGCATGCTGCACTCGCTGTTCGTGCTGCTGTTCATCGTCGTCGCCGCGCCGCTGGCCAGCTACATCCCGCTCGCGGCGCTGGCCGGCCTGCTGGCGGTCGTGTCCTGGAACATGGTGGAGAAGCACGCCATCGGCGCGCTGCTGCGCTCGGGCTGGGGCGATGCGCTGGTGCTGCTCTCCACCCTGCTGCTCACCATCTTCCGCGACCTCACCGAGGGCATCGTGGTCGGCTTCACCCTCGGCACGCTGCTGTTCCTGCACCGCATGTCGCAGGCGGTCGGGGTCGAGGCCGCCCCGCTCGCGGTCGAGGACGAGGCGGATGCCGACGTTCCCGCGCCGACCGGCCCGCAGGCCGATTCCGACACGCTGATCTACCGCCTGTCCGGCGCCTTCTTCTTCGGCGCCGCCTCGACCGTCGGCGCGGTGCTGGACAGCATCTCGCGGCTGCCGAAGCGCTTCGTGCTCGACTTCTCGGCGGTGCCGTTCGTGGATTCGACCGCCGCCGCCATGCTGGAGAGCTTCGCCCACAAGATGCAGCGGGCGGGCGTCCGCGTGATCGTCACCGGCACCACGCCGGCGATCCGCCGGGTGCTATGGAGCCACGGCCTGCGCTCGCCGCTGGTGCGCTATCGCCGCACGGTGGACGGCCCCTCGCGCACCGGCGGCTGAGGGCGGAAGACGCGCGCGCCGCGAACGGGTTGCGGCCGGGTCGCAACCCTACCGGCCCGATGGCGCAAATCTTCTGTTCGCCATAGGCGCATGCGACCTATCGTGCGACCATCCCGAAGGATAGGCCGGGCGAAGGAGCGCGCGCGACCCCCATGATCGCCAATGCCGAGGCACTGCTCAAACCGCTGACCATCAAGGGGCTCACCATCCGCAACCGGGTGATGTCGACCTCGCACGCGCCCGGCTACGGCAAGGACGGCAAGCCGCAGGAGCGCTACCAGCTCTACCACATGGAGAAGGCCAAGGGCGGCATCGGCCTCACCATGTTCGGCGGCTCCTCCTCGGTCGCCATCGACAGCCCGGCCGCGCCCTGGGCGCAGATCTCGGTCGCTGACGACAGCGTCATCCCCTATTTCCAGCAATTCGCCGAGCGGGTGCACGCCCACGGCGCCAAGCTGATGATCCAGCTCACCCATATGGGCCGGCGCACCAAGTGGGACACGGAGAACTGGTTCCCCACCCTCTCCGCCTCGGTGCGGCGCGAGCCGGCCTCGCGCACCATCCCGCGCGCCATGGACAGGAACGACATCCGCCGCGTGGTGAAGTCCTTCGCCGAGGCGGTGAAGCGCTGCAAGGAAGGCGGGCTCGACGGCTGCGAGATTTCCGCCGCCCACGGCCATCTCGTCGACCAGTTCTGGTCGCCGAGCGTGAACCAGCGCAGCGACGAATATGGCGGCTCGCTGGAGAACCGCATGCGCTTCGGCATCGAGGTGCTGGAGGCGATGCGCGAGGCGGTGGGCGAGGACTACGTCATCGGCATGCGCATGTCCGGCGACGAGATGATCGCCGACGGCCTCAGCCATGAGGAATGCGTCGCCATCGCCTCCGAATATGCGCGGCGCGGGCTGGTCGACTTCCTGAACATCCTCGGCGGGCAAGCCCGCGACCACATCGCCCACGCCATCTCGCTGCCGAACATGTCGTTCCCGGTGGCGCCGTTCCTGTTCCTGCCCAGCGCCATCAAGCGCGAGGTCGACGTGCCGATCTTCCACGCCCAGCGCGTGACCGACCTCGCCACCGGTGCGCGGGCGGTGGCGGAGGGCCATGTCGACATGATCGCCATGACCCGCGCCCACATCGCCGACCCGCACCTCGTGAAGAAGCTGACCGAGGGCCGCGAGGACGACATCCGCCAGTGCGTCGGCGCGGGCTACTGCATCGACCGCATCTATGTCGGCGGCGACGCCTTGTGCATCCAGAACGCGGCGACGGGGCGCGAGGCGACCATGCCGCACGTCATCCCGAAGGCGGAGACGCTGCGCAAGGTGGTCGTCATCGGCGCCGGCCCGGGCGGGCTCGAGGCGGCGCGCGTCAGCGCTGAGCGCGGGCACAAGGTGGTGCTGTTCGAGAAGGAGAAGGTGGTCGGCGGCCAGATCAACATCGCCGCCAGGGCGACCTGGCGCGAGGCGCTCTCCGGCATTCCGCGCTGGCTCCACGGCCAGGTCGCGAAGAAGGGCGTCGACATCCGGCTCGGCACCGAGGCGACGCCCGAGGCGGTGCTGGCGGAGGCGCCGGAGGTCGTCATCATGGCGACCGGCGGCCTGCCCAATGCCGGCCATGCAAAGGGCCACGAGCACGCCGTCACCACCTGGGACGTGCTGACCGGCCGGGTCGAGCCCACCGGCTCGGTGCTGGTCTATGACGAGATCGGCGGCCACAACGCCGCCTCGACCGCCGAGGTGCTGGCGCGCAGCGGCTGCCTCGTCGAGGTGGCGACCCACGACCGCATGGTGGCCGAGGAGGTCGGCACCACCAACCAGCCGATCCACCTGCGCGAGCTCTACCGGCTGGGCGTCGTCATGACGCCGAACATGGAGCTGATCGAGATCTACCCGGAAGGCAACCGCCTCGTCGCCGCGCTGCGCAACACCATGACCGACGCCGAGGAGGAGCGCGTCGTCGACCGCGTGGTCGTCGACTACGGCACGCTGCCGGTCGAGGGCCTGTTCGAGGCACTGCGCGGGAAATCGGTGAATGACGGCGAGACCGACCTCGACGCGCTGGTCGCCGGCCGCCCGCAGCGCTGGACCGGACAGCCCGGCTTCGCGCTCTACCGCGTGGGCGACGCCTGGGCGGGGCGCAACATCCACGCGGCGATCTACGATGCGCTGCGCCTGTGCAAGGACCTGTGAGGCGGCCATGGGCGCCGCGCGGACAGGGGCCGGAGCCATGGACACCCCCCCCTCCCGCACGCCCGTGCACGCCGGGATAGCATTCCGGCAGGGCCCCCTCGGGAGGCGCCGATGACGGAGGCCGCCTTCAGCCTTTCGCTGGCGATCCTCGCCCTCGCGGCGATCGCCGCCGTCATGGCCGGTGGACGGGCCCGGCTGTGGCGCGCGGGCCGGCCGGCGAAGGTCGACTGGATGCGCGGCCTGATGGCGCTGCCCAAGCGCTACCTCGTCGACGTCCACCACGTCGTCGGCCGCGACCCCTATGCCGCGCGCATGCACGCGCTCGCCGCCGGCGGCCTGCTGGGCGGCTCGGCCCTCGCGCTGCTGGCGCTGCTCCCCCCGCTCGGCGGCTCGCGGCTGTTCTGGGCACTGGTCGCGCTCGCCTTCGCGGTGGCGCTCGCCGGCGGCTTCATGGTCGGGCGGCGGCGCTATCCGGAAAGGCCGGCACGGCTGTCGGGCGGAAAATTCCAGCGCCTGCCGTTCCTGCTCGCCGCCTATGCCGGCGGCGCCTTCCTGGTCGCGCTCGACGCGGCGCTGGCGGGATCGGTCTGGCCGCTCGCCTGGCCGGGCCTGTGGCTCGCCGCCGCGGGCGGGCTCGGCCTCGCCATGCAGCTCGACCGCGGGCCGATGCGCCACGCCTTCGCCGGCGCGCTGCATCTCGTCGCCCATCCGCGCGCGGCGCGCTTCGAGGGGCGGCGCGAGACGGCGCTCGCCCCGCTGAACCTCGAGGCGCCGCGCCTCGGCGTCGCCACCCCGGCCGACTTCGCCTGGAACCGGCTCGCCGGCTTCGATGCCTGCATCCAGTGCGGACGCTGCGAGGTCGCCTGCCCGGCCTTCGCCGCCGGCCAGCCGCTGAACCCCAAGCGGTTGATCCAGGACCTCGCCACCTCCATGGTGCCGGGCGCGACCAACGTGGCCTATGCCGGCAGCCCCTACCCGCATGCGCGCGAGGTCGCCGGCATCGGCGGGCCGGACCTGCCGATCGTCGGCGCCGGCGCGATGATCCACCCGGACACGCTGTGGTCCTGCACCACCTGCCGCGCCTGCGTCGAGGAATGCCCGATGATGATCGAGCATGTCGATGCCATCGTCGCGCTGCGCCGCTTCCAGACGCTGGAGCTCGGCGCGCTGCCCGAAAAGGCCGCCGCCCCGCTCGCCGAGCTGCGCTATGCCGACGAGCCGCAGGGCCGCCCGCTTGCCGCCCGCACCGACTTCGCCGCCGGGCTCGACCTGCCGCTCATATCCGCCAGGGCCGGCGCCGAGGTGCTGCTCTGGCTCGGCGAGGGCGCCTATGACCTTCGCTACGGCCGCACGCTGCGCGCGCTGGTGCGGCTGCTGCACCTCGCCGGCGTCGACTTCGCCGTGCTGGGCGAGGAGGAGCGCGACTGCGGCGACATCGCCCGGCGCCTCGGCGACGAGGCGACCTTCCAGCGCCTCGCCCGCGCGAACATCGCGACGCTGGCGCGCCATTCCTTCCGCCGCATCCTCACGCCCGACCCGCATGCGCTGCACGTGCTGCGCAACGAATATCCCGCCCTGGGCGGCATCTACGAGGTGGTGCACCACAGCGCGTTCCTCGACGAGCTGGTTGCGGAAGGCCGGCTCGGCGTGGCGCCGCTGAAGGCGAGCGTGACCTATCACGACCCCTGCTATCTCGGCCGCTACAATGGCGAGATCGACGCGCCGCGCCGCCTCCTCGACCGGCTCGGCCTCGCGCGCCTGGAGATGGAGCGCTCGGGCCGGCGCTCCATGTGCTGCGGCGGGGGCGGCGGCGCGCCGCTGAGCGACATCGAGGGCGAGCGGCGCATTCCCGACATCCGCATGGACCAGGCGGCGCAGACCGGCGCCGGCATCGTCGCCGTCGCCTGCCCGCAATGCACGGCGATGCTCGAAGGCGTCACCGGCACCCGGCCCGAGGTGCGCGACATCGCCGAGCTGGTGCTGGAGGCGGTGGAGGCGATGCCCGCCCGCGCCCGGGAGCCGGCCACGTGAGCCGGCTCCGGCGCGATCCGCGCAGCGAGCGCTCCCGCCACCGGGTCGAGGGCGCGGCGCGCCCGCGCTTCGACCTCGCTGCCGCGCCGTCCGGCCTGCACGGACGGGCGCGCCGCGACCCGCGCGCGGAGTTCCGGCTGGCTCAGGTGCCCGGCACCGCGCGGCTCCGGCTCGACCGCACCCAGCGCGTCGCCGCCCTCGACCTCGCCCCGGCCGCCCGCGCGCCGGAGCCGCAGGCAGGCCCCCGCCTCGTCGCCATTCCCGAGCCCGCCTTCCTCGTCGCCGCCGTGCCCGACGCGCCCGGCGGACGTCTCACCCCGCACGACCGCCAGCTCCTCGGCGCCGCGCGCCTCTTGGCCGATGCCGGCGGCGGCGCGGTGCTGGTGCTTGCCGGCGCGCCGGCGGACGAGCTCGCCCGCGCCGGCGCCGACCGCGTGCTGGCCCTGCCCGTCACCGGCTACGATCCGGAAGCCCGGGCGATGGCGCTGCAGGCCGTGCTGGCCGGCCTCGACATCCGCCACGTGCTGCTGCCCGAGAGCCCGGAAGGCGGCGATCTCGCCCGCCGCCTCGCCGCGCTCACCGGCGAGCCGCTCTTCGCCGGCGCCGAGAGCCTGACCGCGCGCGCCGTTACCCGCCCCGCCGCCGGCCGGCGCACCGAGCAGCGCATGGTGCCGCCGCGCCTCCTCACCCTCGCCGCCGATGCTGCCGCGGCCCATGCCGGCACGCTGCACGAGGCGCTCGAGGTCGCCTTCGCCTTTCCCCCGCTGCCGCCCGGGGCGATCCTTTCGGCCGACGACGTGCCGGCCGACCCGTCGCGCGTGCCGCTCGCCGAGGCCGATTTCGTGGTCTCGGCCGGCAACGGCATCACCGACTTCGCCAGCTTCCACGACCTCGTCGAGGCGCTCCACGCCACCCCCGGCGCCAGCCGCGTGGTGTGCGACGCCGGGCTGATGCCGCGCGCCGCGCAGGTCGGTGCGTCCGGCACGGTGCTGGAGGCGCGCTGCTATTTCGCGCTCGGCATCGCCGGCGCGCCGCAGCACCTGCAGGGCGTGGCACGCTGCGAGCATGTGGTCGCGGTAAACACCGACCTGCATGCGGCGATGATCGAGCGGGCCGGGCTCGCCGTCGTCGCCGACGCGCAGAAGGTGATGCCGGCGCTGCTGAGCCTGCTCGCCGAGAAGGCCGCCGACGCGGAGACGCACGACGCGGGCGCGGGCGAAAGCGAAGCGGAGGCGGTCGATGCGTGAGCCGATGAACGTGGCCGTGCTGCTTTCCGCCGGGCACCATCCGGTCTCGGGCCGAGCGTGCCCGGTGCCAGTGGAAATGCAGGCGATCGGGCTCGGCAACGCGCTCGGCGCCGAGATGACCGGCCTTCATGCCGGCCCGGCATCCGAGACGATAGCGGACGCGCTCGGCCACGGGCTGGCGCGGCTCGTCCATCTCAAAATCGGCGAGGCGGACGACCCGCTGGCGAGCCTCATCGCGGCGCTAGGGACGGAAAAGTCCGCGCTCGTCCTCGCCGGCCGCGTCGGACAGGGCGGCGAGGACAGCGGCCTCCTGCCCTATGCGCTCGCCCGCGCGCTCGGCCTGCCTGTCGTCCCCGATGCGAGCGCGCTGCGCGAGGGGCCGGAGCCCAGCACGCTGCTGGTCGAACAGGCGCTGCCCAGGGGCGCGCGCCGCCGGCTCATGGTGCGCCTGCCCGCGCTCGTCACCGTTCATCCCGCCGCGCCCGCGCCGCTTCCCTTCGCCTATGCCGCGCGGCGCAGGGGCGTGGTGGAGGAGCGGGCGGGCATCGCCTCCCCGCGCGGCGAGCGGGCGATCGAGGAGCGCGCCTATCGCCCGCGCCCGAAGCTGATCGCGAAGAGCGCGGCCGGCGCCAGCGCGGCGGAACGGTTGAAGGCCGCGACCGAAGCCGCCAGCGGCGGCGGCCGGGTGCTGGTCGACCCGCCGCCCGAGGAGGCGGCGCGCGAAATCCTCGCCCATCTGCGCGATATCGGCGTGCTGCGCGGCTGAACGCGCGGGGCCGTCAGCGCTGCGCGGTCCGCCAGTTCGGCGCGGTGTAATAGGGCGCGTTGGACGGCGCCAGCAGCGACCGGCCGAGAATGTGGTCCGCCCCCTTCTCGCCGATCATGATGGTCGGCGCGTTGAGGTTGGCGTTGGTGATGGAAGGCATCACCGACGAATCCACCACGCGCAGCCCCTCCACCCCGATCACCCGGAGCTGCGGGTCGACCACCGCCATCGGGTCGGCGGGCGCCCCGATCTTGCAGGTGCAGGAGGGGTGATAGGCGCTCTCGCTGTGCGCGCGGACGAAGGCGTCGATGTCCTCGTCCGAGGTGCAGTCGGCACCGGGCTGGATCTCGCGCCCGCGATAGGGATCGAAGGCGGGCTGGGCGAAGATCTCGCGGGTGAGCCGCACGCTGGCGCGCATCTCCTCCATGTCGTCGGGATGGGAGAGATAGTTGAACCGGATTCGCGGCACCTCGAACGGGTCGGCGGATTTCAGCCGCACCCAGCCCCGGCTCTTCGAGCGCATCGGCCCGACATGGGCCTGGAAGCCGTGCTCGTTCGCCATGCCCTTGCCGTCATAGGTGACGGCGAGCGGGAGGAAGTGGAACTGGATGTCGGGCGAGGCGATGCCCGGGCGCGAGCGGATGAAGCCGCAGGTCTCGAAATGATTGGTGGCGCCGAGCCCCTGCCCGGTCAGCAGCCAGCGCGCGCCGATCAGCCCGCGCGCGAACAGCCCCATATGCGCATAGAGCGAGATCGGCTGCGTGCAGGCGAACTGGAAGTAATATTCGAGATGGTCCTGCAGGTTCTCGCCGACGCCGGGCCGGTGCGCCACCACCTCGATGCCGTGCGCCTTCAACTCGTCCGCCGGGCCGACGCCGGAAAGCTTGAGCAATTGCGGCGAGTTGATCGGCCCGCCTGCGAGGATGACCTCGCGCGCGGCGCGCACGGTGAAGCTCTGGCTGCCGCGCGCATAGGCGACGCCGACCGCGCGGCGCCCCTCGAACAGGATGCGCTGCACCCGCGCGCCGGTCTCGACCTTGAGGTTGGGGCGCTTGAGCGCCGGCTTGAGATAGGCATTGGCCGCCGACCAGCGCACGCCGTTCTTCACGGTCATGTCCATCCGGCCGAAGCCTTCCTGCCGGTAGCCGTTGACGTCCTCGCTCGCCGGATAGCCGGCCTGTCGCGCCGCCTCGACGAAGGCGCCGTAGAGCGGGTTCTTCAGCGTGCCGTAGCTGGTGCCGAGCGGGCCCTCGCCGCCGCGATACTCGTCGCCGCCCTCGCGCCGTCCCTCGGCGCGGCGGAAATAGGGGAGCACGTCGGCATAGGACCAGCCCTGCGCCCCCTCCTCCTGCCAGCGGTCGAAATCCTGCGGCGCGCCGCGCATGTAGACCATGCCGTTGATCGACGAGGAGCCGCCGAGCACCTTGCCGCGCGGGCAGTGCAGCCGGCGCCCGCCGAGCCCCGGCTCCGGCTCGGTCTCGTACATCCAGTTGTACTTCTTCATGTTCATCGGGATGGAGAGCGCGCTCGGCATCTGGATGAAGATGGAGCGGTCCGAACCGCCATATTCCAGCACCAGAACGCGGCGGCTGCCGTCCGCGCTCAGCCGGTCGGCCAGCACGCAGCCCGCCGAGCCGGCGCCGATGATCACATAGTCGAAGCTCTCGGCGGCGGCGCTCATCAGTAGGGCGCCTCGACGCGGCCGAGATTGACGTACACGCTCTTGAGCTGCGTGTAGTGCTCGATCGCGGCCCGTCCGTTCTCGCGGCCGAGGCCCGACTGCTTCACCCCGCCGAAGGGCAATTCGATCGGCGTGACGTTGTAGTGGTTGATCCAGCAGGTGCCGGCCTGGAGCTGCGCGATGACGCGGTGCCCGCGCGCCAGGTCGCGCGTGAACACGCCGGCCGCGAGGCCGAACTCGGTGTCGTTGGCGCGCGCGATCACCTCGTCCTCTTCCGCGAAGGAGAGCACGGCCATGACCGGGCCGAAGATCTCCTCGCGCACGATGCCCATCTCGTCCGCGCAGCCGTCGAACACGGTCGGCGCGACGAAGCAGCCCCTGTCGAGCCCGTTGGCGGTGACGCGCGCGCCGCCGGCGAGCAGCTTGGCGCCCTCCGCCCGACCGCGGGCGATGTAGGACAGCACCTTCTCCATGTGCTCGGGCGAGATCAGCGCACCGACCTGCGTCGCCGGGTCGAGCGGATCGCCGACCACCATCTTCCCGACGCGGGCGACCAGCTTTTCGAGGAAGGCCTCGCGCACGCGCTCATGGACGAAGACGCGGGTGCCGTTCGAGCAGACTTCGCCCGCCGAATAGAAGTTCGCCAGCAGAGCGCCGGAGACGGCGTCGTCGAGATCGGCATCATCGAACACGATCAGCGGCGACTTCCCCCCGAGCTCCAGCGTGACGTATTTCAGCGTGCCGGCCGCGTCCGCCATCACCTTCTTGCCGGTGCCGACCTCGCCGGTGAGCGAGACCTTGGCGATGGCGGGATGGCGGGTGATGAGGCGTCCGGTGTCGGCGAAGCCGTTCACCACGTTGAACACGCCGTCCGGCACCCCCGCCTCGGCCATGATCTCGGCGAGCTTCAGCGCGGTGAGTGGGGTCAGCTCGGCGGGCTTGAAGATCATGGCGTTGCCGCAGGCGAGCGCGGGCGCCGACTTCCAGCAGGCGATCTGCAGCGGATAGTTCCACGCGCCGATGCCAGCGACGATGCCGAGCGGCTCGCGGCGCGTATAGCCGAAGGCGGACGGGCCGAGATCGACATGCTCGCCCGAGAGCGAGGCGGCGAGGCCGGCATAGTATTCGATGCACTCGGCGCCCGAGAGCACGTCGACCACGCTGGTCTCCTGGATCGGCTTGCCGGTGTCGAGCGTCTCGAGCCGCGCCAGCTCGTCATTGCGCGCGCGAAGGATATCGGCGACCCGCTTGAGGATGCGCCCACGCTCGGCCCCGGTCATCGCCTCCCACAGCTTCTGGCCCTTGCGCGCCGCCTCGACCGCCGCGTCGATCTCGGCCTCGCCCGCGATCTCGATCGCGGCGAGCACCTCGCCGGTGGCGGGATTGCGGGTCTCGAAGGTCTCGCCGCCGGTCGGGCGGTAGCGCCCGCCGATATGGCCGGCGTGGATCTGAAGGGGCATGCTCATTCTGGGTCCATCAACTGGCGCGGCCGGCGCGGCGGCGGCGATCTGGGCGTCGACGAAGGCGCTCGCGACCTGCCGCGCGCTCACCGAATCGGTCTCGCCGGCGGCGGAAAGGCTGGAGCGCAGCCACAGCCCGTCGATCACCGCGGCGATGGTGATGGCGAGGCGGTGCACCTCGCCGGCGACGACGAGCTCGCGCAGATCGTGGCGCAGATTGGCGAGCATGCGCGCCTGATAGACGCGCTGGACCCGGCGCAGGCGCTCGGAATGCAGCACCTGCCCCCAGAAGGCGAGCCAGACGCTGGAGGTGCGCTGGTCAAACTCCTCGGGCGCCAGATTGGCGTCGATCAGCGCCTGGACGCGGGCGCGCGGGCCATGCGCGACACGCAGCCGGCTGGCGGTCGCACGGTAGAGGCGCAGCGAAAGCGAGCGCAGCGTCGCCTCCAGCAGCCCGTCCTTGTCGCCGAAATAATGCGCCACGAGGCCCGGCGAGACGCCGGCGCGGCGCGCGATCTGCGCCAGCGTCGAGGCGTTGAAGCCGATCTCGGCCAGCGAATCGATGGTCGCCTCGATCAGCTGGCGCCGGCGCACGTCCTCCGGCTCGCGCCGGCGCATCTCCTCGGCGCCGGACGCGAGGTAGCGCGGGCCCGACGGCTCGCTCGCGCGGGCGGGGTGATGGGTGGAGGGGTGAGTGGGCGAATGCGCATCGGTCGAGGCCACCATCGTCTCCCTGATCGGGCGGTCGCACCGCTGAATGGGCATTATTGAATGTCTGAACAATACATCGATTGCCCGAGGGCGCAAAGTCCCCTCATGTAGCCTCGCTCCTTGTGTCGCAAAGGTTCAAGCGCGCCGGCGCATCGGACCAAAATGCCCGGAATGAGCGCATGAATCAGCGGGTACGTGGGTAAAAATTACGCGTGACAAATGCGGAATAGGCGTATTGAATACTTATTCAAAAGAAGCCTCCAGAGGCCGCATCCGGTATCGGGCTGGTGCTCGCATCAGCCCTGCGATGCTGCCAGAGTCGTTCGCGTTCGCGTGCCGTCGGGGCCCGTCGCGGCGCCGCCCGGCGGAGCGGTTACCCCGCTCGACGCGACCGGCGTGCGGACTCCGACTTGTCGAGACGGGTCGTGGCGGGCTTGGCGTGATGGCCGCCCGGATCCAGGATCCCGCCAGGATGCAAACGGGAACAGCAACGATGCGCAGCTTGAAATTCGTATCCGCGGGACTCATGGCCGCCGCCGCCCTCAGTCTCACCCTCGCCCTTCCCACGCCCCGCGCCGCGGCCGCCGAGCCCGCGGCCTGCAAGACGGTGCGCTTCGCCGATGTCGGCTGGACCGACATCACCGCCACCACCGCCGTCACCTCGGCGATCCTCGAGGCGCTGGGCTACACGACCAAGACCCAGGTCCTTTCGGTGCCGGTGACCTACAAGTCCATGCAGACCAAGGACATCGACGTGTTCCTCGGCAACTGGATGCCGACCATGGAGGCCGACCTCGCCCCCTATCGCGAGGACAAGAGCGTCGACATCATCGGCGTGAACCTCGAAGGCGCCAAGTACACGCTCGCCGTGCCGACTTATCTCTATGACGAGGGGCTGAAGTCCTTCGCCGACATCGCCAAGTTCCGCGACAAGCTCGACGGCAAGATCTACGGCATCGAGCCGGGCAATGACGGCAACCGGCTGATCCTTGACATGATCAAGGACGACAAGTTCGGCCTGAAGGGCTTCGACCTCGTCGAATCCAGCGAGCAGGGCATGCTGGCCCAGGTCGAGCGCGCCACCAAGCGCAAGGAGGCCATCGTCTTCCTCGGCTGGGAGCCGCACCCGATGAACTCCAAGTACAAGATGAGCTACCTGTCGGGCGGCGACGACGTGTTCGGCCCCAACTATGGCGGCGCCACGGTCTACACCAACACCCGCGCGGGCTATGTCAGCGAGTGCCCCAATGTCGGCGCGCTGATCAAGAACCTGAAGTTCTCGCTCGACGCCGAGAACGTGGTGATGGGCTACATCCTGTTCGACGGCATGGAGCCGTCCAAGGCGGCGGCGAAGTGGCTGAAGGCCAACCCGACGGTGTGGGAGCCCTGGCTCGCCGGCGTGACCACGATCGACGGCAAGCCCGCGGTTCCCGCGGTGAAGGCCAGCGTCGGCCTCTGAACGCCGGCGCCCCCGTCCCCGGCGGGAGTGGCCCGCTTCGGGCCCGGCGCAGGCGCCGCGTACACGGTCGGGCACCCGGGCGGGCGCAGGCCACCTTGCGTTGACCCGTTCCGCCGGCGCTGCCGGCGGGCGGGCGGCTCCCGCGGTGACGGCCGAGCGGCCGCGCCCTTCGCTTCAACCCGCATTCGAGGCCGGACCCCATGTATGACTGGCTGACCGATCACAAGATCCCGCTGGGGCTCTGGCTGAGGGACTTCGTCGACCTGCTGACGACCCACGGGCAGAACGTCTTCGACTTCATCTCGCTGGTGCTCGGCGGGCTCATCGGCGGCTTCACCGCCGTGCTGCTCTGGGTGCCGCCGCTGCTGCTGATCGCGCTGTTCGCCCTCGCCGCGTGGCTGGTGCACCGCTCGATCGGGCTCACCGTCTTCATCCTCGCCGCGCTGCTGCTGGTGGCCAATCTCGGCTACTGGGAGGCGACGATGGAGACGCTCTCGCTCGTCATCTGCGCGACCCTCGTCTGCGTCATCGTCGGCGTGCCGATCGGCATCGCTGCAGCCCACCGCCCCTGGCTCTACACCGCCATCCGGCCGATCCTCGACCTGATGCAGACCATCCCCACCTTCGTCTACCTGATCCCGACGCTGGTGCTGTTCGGGCTGGGCGCGGTGCCGGGGCTGATCTCGACCGTCATCTTCTCCATCCCCGCCCCGATCCGCCTCACGCATCTCGGCATCTCCTCGGTGCCGCCAGCGCTGCACGAGGCGGGCAAGGCGTTCGGCGCCACCCCGACGCAGCTCCTGTTCAAGGTGGAGTTGCCCCATGCGCTGCCCACCATCATGGCCGGCGTGACCCAGTGCATCATGCTCAGCCTTTCCATGGTGGTGATCGCGGCGCTGGTCGGCGCCGACGGGCTCGGCAAGCCGGTGGTGCGCGCGCTCAATTCCGTCAACATCGCTATGGGCTTCGAGGCCGGGCTCGCCATCGTCGTGCTGGCGATCGTGCTCGACCGCGTGTGCAAGCGGCCTGAGCGCCGCTCGCGCAAGAACTGAGCGGGGAGGCATCCATGCCGGCCGTCGAATTCCGCAACATCGACATCGTCTTCGGCAACGACCAGAAGGGCGCGCTGAAGCTGATCGACGAAGGCCGCTCGCGCGAGGAGATCCTCAGCGCCACCGGCTCCGTGCTCGGCGCGGCCGGGGTGAGCCTCGCCGTCGAGCGCGGTGAGATCTGCGTGCTGATGGGCCTGTCGGGCTCGGGCAAGTCCACCATTCTGCGCGCCATCAACAGGCTGAACGAGGTGGCGCGCGGCGAGGTGCTGGTGGAGCACAAGGGCACGGCGATCGACGTCGCCCATTGCAACGAGGCGACGCTGCGCGACATCCGCATGCACACCGTCTCCATGGTTTTCCAGCAGTTCGGCCTGCTGCCCTGGCGCACGGTGCGCGACAACGTCGGCTTCGGGCTGGAGCTGCGCGGCACGCCGGCCGCCGAGCGCGCGCGCATCGTCGACGAGAAGCTCGCCATGGTCGGCCTCACCAACTGGGCCGAGAAATACACCAACGAGCTCTCCGGCGGCATGCAGCAGCGCGTGGGCCTCGCCCGCGCCTTCGCCACCGACGCCGAGATCCTGCTCATGGACGAGCCCTTCTCCGCGCTCGACCCGCTGATCCGCGACAAGCTGCAGGACGAGTTGCTGGACCTGCAGCGGCGCATCCACAAGACCATCGTCTTCGTCAGCCACGACCTCGACGAGGCGCTCAAGCTCGGCAACAAGATCGCCATCATGGAGGGCGGGCGCATCGTGCAGGCGGGCACAGCGGAGGACATCCTGCTGCGCCCGGCCAACGACTACGTGGCCGAATTCGTCAAGCACATGAACCCGCTCAACGTGCTGCGCGGCACGGCGGTGATGCGCCCGGCCGCGGGCCTGCCGCGCGAGGGCGACGCCGTGGTGCTGGACAAGGCCGGACGGGTGAAGGTGAAGGTCGATCCGGAAGGCCGGCCGATCGCCATCGACCTCGACGGCCGCGCCGGGCTGCTGGCGGTCGCCGACGGCGAGGCCGGGGCGATCGACGACAAGCTGGCCATCGCCAGCGACTGCATCATCGCGCCGGTCGATCTGAGGCTGAAGGCGGCGATCGAGCTGAAGCGCCACACCGACCTGCCGATCCTGCTGGTGGACGACCTCGGCCGGCTCGCCGGCCTGTGCGACGACGACGAGATCTATCGCGGCCTGCTCAGGCGGCTGGAGGGTTAGGCAGGTCCGCGACTGCGGGCTACCTCCCCGGCAGAACGGCGGCCGCGCCGCCGTCAGATCGCGGCGACGCCGACCGCCTCGACCACGTCCGCCACCACGGCCTCCACCAGGTCGCGGTCGTCGCCCTCGCCCATGATGCGGATCACCGGCTCGGTGCCCGAGGGACGGATCAGCAGCCGGCCATGGCTGTTGAGCTTGAGCTCGGCGGCGGCGATGGCCCGGATCACGCCGTCATCGTCGAGCGGGCGGCCCTTCTTGTAGCGCACATTCTTGAGGATCTGCGGCAGCGCGTCGAAGCGGTGGCACACCTCCGACACCGGACGCTGGTGGCGCTGCACCACGGCCAGCACCTGCAGCGCCGCCACGAGGCCGTCGCCCGTGGTCGAATAGTCGGACAGGATGATGTGGCCGGACTGCTCGCCTCCGACGTTGAAGCCCTCGGAGCGCATGCGCTCCAGCACGTAACGGTCGCCGACCGGCGTGCGCACCAGCGACAAGCCGAGCCCGGCCAGATGCCGCTCGAGGCCCAGATTCGACATCACGGTGGCGACGATGCCCTCGCGCGAGAGCCGCCCCTCCTCCTTGAAGCTTTCCGCCACCACGGCCATGAGCTGGTCGCCGTCGACCAGATGGCCCTTCTCGTCGACGATCAGCACCCGGTCGGCGTCGCCGTCGAGCGCGATGCCGATATCGGCCCGCACCTCGCGCACCTTGGCCATCAGGGCCTCGGGCGCGGTCGAGCCGACCTCGCGGTTGATGTTGAAGCCATCCGGCTTGTCGCCGATGGCGATCACCTCGCAGCCGAGCTCCCACAGCGCTTCCGGCGCGACGCGGTAGGCGGCGCCGTGGGCGCAGTCCACCACCACCCGCATGCCCTCGAAGGACTGGTTGCGCGGCAGGGTGCGCTTGGCGAACTCGATATAGCGCGCATGCACGCTCTCCAGCCGCTTGGCGCGGCCCATCTGCGCCGGCTCGACGAGCTGGGCCGACATGTTCTCCGCGCCGATCAGTTCCTCGATCTCGCTTTCGATGGCGTCGGACAGCTTGTAGCCGTCCGGCCCGAACAGCTTGATGCCGTTGTCGTCGAACGGGTTGTGCGAGGCGGAGATCATGACGCCGAGATCGGCGCGCATGGAACGGGTGAGCATCGCCACGGCCGGGGTCGGCATCGGCCCGAGCAGCAGCACGTCCATGCCCACCGAGGTGAAGCCCGCGACCAGCGCGTTCTCGATCATGTAGCCGGACAGGCGCGTGTCCTTGCCGATGACCACGCGGTGGCGATGGTCGCCGCGGTGGAAGACATAGCCCGCCGCCATGCCGACGCGCAGCGCCAGCTCGGGCGTAATGGCCCCGTTGGCCCGGCCGCGAATGCCGTCCGTACCGAAATAACTGCGTCCCATCTTCAGCCCCTCACGGATCGGCGGCCTCTGGGGGCGCCGACCATCGAACGAGGGCGGCCGCGCGGGGGGACCGCGCGCCGCCATGTCATCTGTCTAGCACCGACATTGAACGAAAGGGTTTCACAAAGTGTAAGCGCACCTTGCAATGCAACTCAGCCGTGCTCTGCGGCAGCCGCCGCCGCGGCCACCTCGCGCTCCGCCTCCTCGGCGCTGCGCACGCCGTTGAAGAAGGCATTCAGCAGCACCGCCGAGATCGCCGCCAGCAGGATGCCGGATTCGAGCAGCGGATGCAGGGCGTGCGGCAGGTTCCGGAAGAAGTTCGGCGCGACCTGCGGGATCATGCCGAAGCCGACCGAAACGGCGACGACGTAGAGGTTGAACCGGTTGTCGCGGAAATCGACCGCGGTGAGGATGCGCGCGCCGGTGGCGGCGACCATGCCGAACATCACCAACCCCGCCCCGCCGAGCACCACCTGCGGCACCGCCTCGACGATGGCGGCCATCTTCGGCAGCAGCCCGAGCGCGAGCATGATGACCCCGCCCGCCGCCGTCACATAGCGCGAGCGTACGCCCGTGACGCCGACCAGGCCGACATTCTGCGAGAACGAGGTGTAGGGGAAGGTGTTGAAGATGCCGCCGAACAGCGTGCCGACGCCGTCCGCGCGCAGGCCCGCCGTGAGGGCGGCGCGGTCGATGTGCCGGCCGGTCATCTCCCCGAGCGCGAGGAACATGCCGAGCGATTCGATCATCACCACGATCATGACGAGGCACATGGTCAGCGCCGGCACGAGATGGAATTCCGGCACGCCGAAATGGAACGGCACCACGACGCCGAACCAGGGCGCTGCGGCCACCTTGTCGAAGTGCATCACGCCGATGGCGCTCGCCAGCACGCAGCCGGCGACGATGCCGAGCAGCACCGCGACATTGGCGACGAAGCCCCTTCCCCACCGGGTCAGGGCGAGGATGGCGAGAAGCACGAACAGCGCGATGGCGAGCCCGCCGAGCTGGCCGTAGGCCGGATTGGGAAAGGCGCCGCGCTCGCCGTCCACCACCCGCGTCAGCGTTGGCAGCCCGCCGCCGGCCCAGTTGATGCCCACCCGCATCAGCGAAATGCCGATCACCATGATGATGGTGCCCGTCACCACCGGCGGGAACAGCGGCAGCAGCCGCGAGACGAAGGGCGCGATGACGATGCCGAAGATGCCGGCCGCGATGACCGCCCCGTAGATGCCGAGAATGCCGATGTCGCCGGTGGTGGCGATGGAGAGCATCGGCCCGACCGAAGCGAAGGTGACACCCATCATCACCGGCAGGCGGATGCCCACGCCCGGGAAGCCGATGCTCTGGATCAGCGTGGCGATGCCGCAGGTGAACAGGTCCGCGCTGATGAGGAAGGCGACGTCCTCCGGCGCCAGCTTCAGCGCGCGCCCGACGATGAGCGGCACCGCCACCGCGCCGGCATACATGACCAGCACATGCTGGAGACCGAGCGTGGTCAGCCGCGGCCAGGGGAGCCGCTCGTCCACCGGGTGCACTTTCGCCGTCATGCCGAACTCCTCCGCTGCTGTGACAGGGCGCGATGCCCGTTCCCGCTGCGGAAGCCATTCAACGATCATGCCATGGTGCTCCAGCACCCTTCAGACTGTCGGCGGGAGGTCAGGATTCAGGCGAATGAAGGGGCGTGTGTGCAAGCGCGAGGCACCGGCCTAGCTAGCCGGACCGCGTCCCATGGGTTGCGACCGGTGCATGTGCCCGATGTCGCCCGTGGAACTCTCCCGGCAGTGTCCGACAGCTTGGCCCGCTGGCGGCTGAGATAAGGAGAGCGGCATATCCGCTGCCGGATCCGCCCCTCGCCGCTCTCCCCCGCCCGCCAGCTCAAACGAAAAGAGCCCCGGACCGAGGCCGGGGCTCTTCAACTCGTTCGCTGCCGCCGGCTCAGGCCTGCGGCTGCGGCTCCATGCCGGCATCGGGGCGCGGCGGGCGGTTCTTGCCCGCGGTGGGCACCACCGAGCCGCGCGTATGGGCGGGCTCTATCGTGGTGTCGCGCACCGGCGGCTGGCCGTCGAGCAGGTTGACGATCTCGTCGCCCGAGAGCGTCTCGTACTCCAGCAGGCCGCGGGCCAGCGTCTCGAGCTGGTCCTTGTGCTCGGTGAGGATGCGGTTGGCCTCCCCATAGCCCTCGTCGACAAGGCGGCGCACTTCGCTGTCGATGGTCTGCGCCGTCGCCTCGGAGACGTTCTGCTGGCGCTGCATCGACATGCCGAGGAACACCTCGTCCTGGTTCTCGCCATAGGCGACCTGGCCGAGCTTGTCGGAGAAGCCCCAGCGCGTGACCATCATGCGGGCGAGGCGGGTGGCCTGCTCGATGTCGGAGGCGGCGCCCGAGGTGACCTTGTCGTGGCCGAAGATCAGCTCCTCGGCCACGCGCCCGCCCATCATGATGGCGAGGCGCGAGGTCATCTGCTCGTAGCTCATGGACAGCTTGTCCCGCTCGGGAAGCTGCATGACCATGCCAAGCGCCCGCCCGCGCGGGATGATGGTCGCCTTGTGCACCGGGTCGGTGGCCGGGACGTTGAGGGCGACGATCGCATGCCCGCCTTCGTGATAGGCGGTCAGCATCTTCTCGTCCTCGGTCATGACGAGCGAGCGGCGTTCCGCGCCCATCATCACCTTGTCCTTGGCGTCCTCGAAGTCACTCATCGTCACCATGCGCTTGTTGCGCCGGGCGGCCATGAGGGCGGCCTCGTTGCAGAGATTTGCGAGGTCGGCGCCGGAGAAGCCGGGCGTGCCGCGCGCGATGACCTTCAGGTTCACGTCCGGCGCGATCGGCACCTTGCGGGCGTGGACCTTGAGGATCTGCTCGCGGCCGACGACGTCCGGGTTCGGCACGATGACCTGGCGGTCGAAGCGGCCGGGACGCAGCAGCGCGGGGTCGAGCACGTCGGGACGGTTGGTCGCGGCGATGAGGATGATGCCCTCATTGGCCTCGAAGCCATCCATCTCGACCAGGAGCTGGTTCAGCGTCTGCTCGCGCTCGTCATTGCCGCCGCCGAGGCCGGCGCCGCGATGGCGGCCGACCGCGTCGATTTCGTCGATGAAGATGATGCACGGCGCGTTCTTCTTCGCCTGCTCGAACATGTCGCGCACGCGGCTGGCGCCGACGCCGACGAACATCTCGACGAAGTCCGAGCCGGAAATGGTGAAGAACGGCACGTTGGCCTCGCCGGCGATGGCGCGCGCCAGCAGCGTCTTGCCGGTGCCGGGCGGGCCGACCAGCAGCACGCCGCGCGGGATGCGCCCGCCGAGGCGCTGGAACTTCTGCGGGTCACGCAGGAATTCCACGATCTCAGTGAGATCGCTCTTGGCCTCGTCGATGCCCGCCACGTCCTCGAAGGTGACGCGCCCATGCGCCTCGGTCAGCAGCTTTGCGCGGCTCTTGCCGAATCCCATGGCCTTGCCGCCCGCGCCCTGCATCTGGCGCGAGAGGAAGATCCACACGCCGATCAGCGCGATGAAGGGCAGCCAGGAGATGAGCAGGCTGACGAACCACGGGACATTGTCCTGCTGCGGCTTGGCGGTGATCGACACCCCCTTGCCGTAGAGCCGCTGCACCAGCGAGGGATCGTTCGGCGCGTAGGTCTGGAAGGCGCGGCCGTCGGTGAAGGAGCCGGTGATTTCCGGGCCCTGGATCACCACGTCGCGCACGCGGCCCTGATCGACCTCATTGAGGAGCTGCGAGAAGCTGATGTCGTTTGCCGTCTGACGCTGCGCCGGGTTCTGGAACAGCGAGAAAAGCGCCAGAAGCAGCAGAACGATGATCACCCACAGGGCGAAATTCCGGATATTGGCGTTCATCTCGTTCCTTTCGGCGTCGGATAAGCCCGACGCTCGGGTTCCGCCGGCGCTGGCGGACCTCCCTTGTCGCACCGTAATTTAGGTCCGCCATTGATCGTTGCCAAGATGCAGCAAAAAAAGCGGCTAACGGCAAGGCGCACATTCACGTCAGCGGGCGTTCTCCCGGGCGCCTGACGACGCCCCGCCGGGACGCCCGGTTCCCGGCCGGCGCGCCGGCGCCTGCCGCACCGTCACTCGCACCTGCCCGGCCCGGATCAGCGCGCCCGCGAGGGTGCGCGCTCCGCCCGTGCCGGCCGGCAAAGCGGAAAGCCAGGCCTGCACCGCCTCCAGCTTGGCGAGCTCGGGCGCCCGCCCGCCCGCCCGCTCGACCGCCCGGCCAATGAGTCGCAGGCCGATCTCCGCCGGCTGGGCGAGCAGGCCCGCGCGGTCGAAGGTGATTCCCTCCCCCTGCTCGCGCCACAGCGCGGCGGCAGCCTCATCGGTCGCCGCCTCCAGCGCGGCATCGGCCCGCGCCATCCGCGCCGCGAGACGGGCGAGCCGGGCGGCGTCGAGCCCCTCGTGCGCCAGCTCGGGCATCAGCGCGCGAAGGCGCGCGCGAGCGAAGCGTGGATCGGCATTGGAGGGATCACGGGCGAAATCGACCCCGGCCGCGGCGCAGACGGCGATCAATTCGTCCTTGGCCCAGCCGAGCAGCGGGCGCAGCAGGACGATGCCCTCGAGGTCGCGCTCGGCGGGAATCGCGGCGAGGCCGGACAGGCCGGAACCCCGCATCAGCCGGAACAGCACCGTCTCGGCCTGGTCGTCGCCGGTATGGGCGGTGGCGATGGCGTCGGCCCCGATCGCCCGGGCATGGGCGAGGAGCACGTCGTAGCGGGCGTTGCGGGCCATCTCCTGCACGCCGGTCGCCGGCAGGCGGCGCGGCAGGCCGAGCACGGCATGGTCGAGCCCGAGCGCACCGGCCAGGCGGCCGACCGCCTCGGCCTCGGCCCGCGCATCGGGCCGCAGCCCGTGGTCGACCGTAGCGACGGCAAGCTCCGGCACCTTCGCCGACGCCTCGGCCATGGCCGCGCGCCAGCGGCTGGCGAGCAGCATCAGCGCGGTGGAATCGGGGCCGCCGGAGACCGCGAGGAGTACCTTGCGGTGCCGCTCGAAGGGCGCGAAGGAAGTTGCGAGCGCGGCGTCGCCGGGCCCGCGGGAGCGTGGGGCTGCCTCAGCAGCCGGCACGCTTCTGCTCCTGCGCCACACCCTGCTTGATGGTGGTGGAGGCGCGCGGATACTTGTTGTTGACGGCGTTGAGCGTGGCGCAGGCCGCGTCCTTCTCGCCGATCGCGGCGAGCGACTGGCCGAGCCGCAGCAGCGCGTCCGGCGCCTTCACGGCGTTGGGATAGTCGGTCGAGACCTTGAGGAAGCTCTGCGCCGCCTCCTTGTAGGACTTGCGCAGGAACTGCGTCTCGCCGAGCCAGTAATAGGCGTCCGGCGCGGCCCGGTCGTTGGGATAGAGCTGGATGAACTGCTCGAAGGCCTGGCCCGACTGGCTGTAATCCTGCTGCAGCATGTAGCCATAGGCGCGGTCGTACAGGTCCTTCGGGCTCTCCGAGCTCGGCGCCGGGGCCGCCGCGACGGAGCCCGACAGGGCGCCGAGGTCCATCGGCGCGCCGGGCGGGGTGCCGGCCGAGGCGCCCGGAGGCGGGCCGGAGGGCGCGGTGGTGCCGAGCGGGCGCGGCGCGCCGGCGGCGCCCGGCTGGCTCGACGGGTCGAACGCGTCCGAGCCGCGGCCGGCGCCGGGCGCGGCCGGCGGCATGCCGGCCGGCGCCGCGCCGCCCTGCACGCCGCGGAGCTGGTTCTCGAGCTGCTGGTTGCGGTACTGAAGCTGCTCGATCTGACCGGTCATCATCCGCATCTGGTTCTCGAGCCGGTCCATCCGCGCCGACAGCGAGTCGGGTGAATCGCCCTCATTGGCGTTATTGCCCTGGCGCACCTGGCCCGGCGGCTTGAACAGGTTGCCGAAGAAATCGTTGTTCGCCTGCGCCTGCGCGCCCTGCCAGGCAGCGGGCACCGCCGCAGTGAGACCGGCGAGCAGCAGAAGGGCGGAAAATCGCGAGATACGGAACATCATGACAACTGGGGCAGGCTTCGGCGCGAGCGGCAGCGCAAGCTTGGATGGGATTGAGGCGGCCCGGAACGGGCGGCCGGCTTCAGGCGGCGACGGGAGCCGCAGCATGATAGCCGAACATACCGGGCCGATCGCGTCCAAAGTGTGGCCCGCCGGTCCCGGCACGCCGGACATGGCAAGGCCCGGCCCGCCGTGAAGCGGACCGGGCCCCGAAGCTGCCCCAGCGTGCGTCAGGAGTTGGTGGCGTTCAGCACCGTCACCGCGCGCCGGTTCTGCGACCAGCAGGAAATGTCGTTGCACACCGCGACCGGGCGCTCCTTGCCGTAGGAGATGGTCCGCATGCGGTTGGCGTCGACACCGCGCGCGACCAGATAGTCGCGCACGCTCTGGGCGCGACGGGCGCCGAGCGCGATGTTGTATTCGCGTGTGCCGCGTTCGTCGGCATGGCCCTCGATGGTGAAGGTGTACTGCCGGTAGTGGTTCAGCCACTGCGCCTGCTTGTCCAGCGTCGCCTGCGCCTGCGCCGACAGGTCGGACTGGTCGCTTTCGAAGAACACGCGGTCGCCGACCGAGACGATGAACTCCTGAGGGCTGCCGGGAGGGGCCGAGCCAAGCTGCTGGCCTGCACCATCCATCGGGTTCTTCGCGCAGGCTGCCGCGAGCATGGCAAAACCGATGATGAAGGCGGCGCGCGCTCCGCCCAGATGGCGCAACATACCGATCATAACCGCTGACTCCTGATTCCCCTGACCGGGCGCCCCGATCTAGCGTGATGACGTTTATGGATGGTCCGTCAACCTTTACGGAACCTTGCTCAAATGCGTCGATTCCAAGACCATCGCCTCAACGATCTCTTATGGTTAACCGTTCCCTACCGGCTCACGAACGCAGCGGCGACCATGCCGGGTCCGACGCGTAGCTCGGCGTCGGCACCCGCTGCTCGTTATAGCCGGTGATGTCCACGGTATAGAGCTGGGGCCCCGATTCGCCGCCCGGATCGCGGAAGAACATGATCACGCGTCCGTTCGGGGCGAAGGTCGGCCCCTCATTGTGGTAGCCCTCGGTCAGGATGCGCTCGCCCGAACCGTCCGGGTTCATCAGCCCGATGGCGAAGCGCCCCTGCGCCTGCCGGGTGAAGGCGATGACGTCGCCGCGCGGCGACCAGACCGGGGTCGAATAACGCCCTTCCCCGAACGAGATGCGGTGCGGGTTCGAGCCGTCGGGATTCATGACGTAGATCTGCGAGGAGCCGCCGCGGTCGCTCTCGAAGCAGATCTGCGAGCCGTCCGGCGAATAGCACGGCGCGGTGTCGATCGCCGCCGTGTCGGTCAGCCGCGTCGTCGCCTTGGAGCGCAGGTCCATGACGAAGATGTTGGAATCCCCGCCCTGCTGGAGCGAGAGGATCACCCGCTGCCCGTCGGGGGCGAAGCGCGGCGAGAAGCTCATGTTCGGGAAGTTGCCGACCACCTCGCGCTGGCCGTTCTCGATGTTGAGCAGGTAGACGCGCGGCTCGCCCTGCCCGTAGCTCATATAGGTGATTTCCTGGCTGGTCGGCGAGAAGCGCGGCGTCAGCACGAGGTCGTCGCCGCGCGTGAGATAGGTCACGTTGGCGCCGTCCTGGTCCATGATGGCGAGGCGCTTGACCCGCTTCTCCTTCGGCCCGCTCTCGTCGACGAACACGATGCGGGTGTCGAAATAGCCCTTCTCGCCGGTGAGCCGCTCGTAGATCGCGTCGGCGATGATGTGGGCGACGCGGCGCCAGTTCTCCGGCTGGGTGAAATATTGCTGGCCGATGAGCTGCTGGCCGGCGAACACGTCCCACAGGCGGAACTCGGCCTTCACCCGCCCGTCGGGCTGGCGGGTCATGCGGCCGGTCACCAGCGCCTGCGCGTTGATCACGCGCCAGTCCTGGAAACGGGGCGAGGTGTCGGGGTTGGTGATCTTCTCGACGAAGGCGGCCGGGTCGATCGGCGCGAACAGGCCGGAGCGGCGCAGGTCGGCGGTGATGATCTGCGTCACCCCCTTGCCCGCTTCCACGTCCTGCGGGCTGCCGCCGCCGACGAAATCGGTGATGGCGATGGGCAGCGGCTGCACCGTGCCGCCGGTCACGTCGAGCTTGAGCACCGCCTCGGCCGGGCGCGAGAGCAGGCTGAGGCCGGTGAGGGCGCCGGCCCCTGCAATGAGACTGCGGCGACCGATGAGGAGGCCGGAACGGCCCGGACGGACAATGTGACTCATAATATCGATCTCGAATCTAATCCCTGATGGCGAATGCCCGCCCCAATTGTCTTTTGTCGAATCACATCACGCATAGGTTCCGCAAGGTCATACTCCGCCATCGGCCTCCCGCCCGTCCTGCCGGCGCCGTGCATTGTCAGTTGATCCATGAGGGATCGAAGGTGAGCTGCATCTCCCGCCAGACGTCGTATTTCTCGGCCGACAGCATCGGGAACGGGTTGGGCTGCTGCGCCGCAGCGTAGATGGCGCGCAGCACGCTCTCCCTCATCTGCGGCGCGTAGGGGTTCGACGCGTTCTCCATCCCCACGACCTCCGGCCGGCCGATCAGGGTGCGGTTCGGGCTGAGCCGCAGTACCACCATCACCTTCACCCGGCCGACGTCGGCGGCGCCGGTCGGCATGTGCCAGAAGCGGGCGAGATAGGCCCGCAGCGCGTCGAGCTCGGTCAGCGAGAGCGTCGGGGCGTAGCCGGTCGAGGCGCCGAGCGAGCTGGTGTTGTTGATGGTGTCGCCGATCGAGGCCATGCGGCGCGCGTCCTGCTTGTTCAGCAGCGCGGCGATGTCGTTCGGGTTGAACTCCTTCTGGTCCTTCGGCGGCGCCTGCACCACCTTGGGCGGGATGTTCTTCGGCTTGCTCGGCGGCACCGGCGCGGGGGCCGCCTGCGCGGTCTCCTCGGGCTTGGGCTGCTGCTCCTGCTTGGGCTCGGGCGGCTTGGCGGCGAGCGATTCCGCGTCCTTCGGCGGCGCCGGCTCGGGCTTGGCCTCGGCCTTCTCGGCCGGGGGCTTCTGCTCGGCGGGCTTGGCCTGCTCCTGCGGCGGGGGCGGCGGGGCGGCGGCCTCGCGGCTCGCCTTGATCTCCGGCTTGTCCTCGACCTTGGCCTCGAGATTCTCGGCCGGCTTCGGCTTGTCCTCGACCTTCTCGACCACCGGCTTGGGGTTTTCCTTGCGCGGCGCGTCCTTCTTGCCGGCCATCATCTGGCTCATCTCCGCGTCGGAGATGATGTCGATCGGCATGGCCTCGCTCGGCGGCACCTCGAAGGGCGAGGGCGAGGCGAACGAGATCACCATGAAGCCGATGATGCCGAGATGAAGGGCGGTCGAAGAGACGATGCCGACGCGCATGGCTCAGCTCCCCTGCTCGACTTCGGAAACCAGGGCGACGTGCTTGAAGCCGGCACCGGACAGGCGGCCCATGACGCGCATCACGGTGCCGTAGTCGAGGCTCTTGTCGGCGCGCACGAAGATGCGCTCCTCATAGCCCGCCTTGCCGATGGCCTGCAGCTTGGGAACCAGCTCGTCGACCGCGATCTCCGTGTCCTGGAGATAGACCTTGCCGTCCTTGGTGATGTTGACCACCAGCGGCTCGTTGTCCTGGGGCACCGCCTGCGCCTGCGTCTGCGGCAGGTCGAGCGGCACGCCCACGGTGAGCATGGGCGCCGCCACCATGAAGATGATGAGCAGCACCAGCATCACGTCGACCATGGGCGTGACGTTGATCTCGGACATGACGCCGCCGCCGCCGCGCCGGCGCGAGCGCCGCGACGTCCAGCCGCCTCCGCCTCCTGCGGACATCCCCATTCGTCAGCCCCGCTCGTCGATCTGCCGGGACAGGATGGCCGAGAACTCGTCCGCGAAACCTTCCAGCCTCAGCGCCTGTCGATTAACCTGGGAAACGAACTTGTTATAGAAAATCGTCGCCGGGATGGCGGCGAAAAGGCCGATCGCTGTCGCAAACAGGGCTTCTGCGATGCCCGGCGCCACCACCGCGAGGCTGGTGTTCTTCGACGCGGCGATCGACTGGAAGCTGGTCATGATGCCGACCACCGTGCCGAACAGGCCGATGAACGGACCCGCCGAACCGACCGTCGCCAGCACCAGCAGCCCGCGCTCCAGCCGCTCGACCTCGCGGGTGATGGTCACGTCCATCACCTTGTCGAGACGCTGGGTGAGCCCGGAGAAGGAGCGCGCCCCGCCTTCATAGGAGCGTTTCCACTCCCGCATCGCGGCGACGAAGATGGCGGCCATGGCGTGGTTCGGCCGCGAGGCGAGCGATCGGTAGAGCTCCTCGAGGCTCTGGCCGGACCAGAAGGTCGACTCGAAACGGTCCATCTGGCGCTTCATGCGGCCGAACAGGATCGTCTTGTCGATGATGATCGCCCACACCCAGACCGAGGCGAGGATCAGCCCGACCATGATGATCTTCACGACGATGCTGGCCTGGAGGAACAGCCCGATCAGCGTCAGATCCGCGGTTGGGGCTGCCATGGCGGTCTGCGCCACATCGGCAGGATTCATGTGTGTGTTAACCTCAGCACGATAGGCCGGCCACGCCCGGATGGACGGCCGGAAAGCACGACGCGGCAACGCCCTGCGGCAATTTCCAGCAGGGCGAACCGGCCCGGACGCGGTGTCCTGGGTCCATGCCGCCCTCTTTCCGTCCGCCCGTGTTCGACGGCGAATCCGACGAAACTAGGGCGTGCAAAGGGTTGCGCCGACCCGATTAAGCAATCGACAAGGTTAATGCACCGTTAGCGTGACCGCCTCGCAACAGCGGCGGGCCCGCGCCGGTGCTCCCTAGCCGCGCGGAGCCCCGTCCGTTGCGGCGCCGTCCCTCGGCGCCTCCTCCTGCGCCGCCTTCATGGCGAGGCGCAGCGCGTCGGGGATGCGCCGGGCCCGGCCCTGGGAGACGAAGGCGACCTTCACCTTGCCCTCGACCAGCAATTCCGTGCCGCGCATCACCTTCTGCTGCAGCGTGATCGAGGCGCCCGCCACCTCGAGCGGGGCGGTGTGGATCTCCAGCACGTCGTCGATGCGGGCCGGGCGCACGAACTGGAGATCCATCGAGCGCACCACGAAGGCGAAGCCCGGCGCCTCGGCCAGCGCCTCGCCGAACAGATCGCCCTGCACCACGCCGATCAGCCGCAGATGGTCGGAGCGGGCGCGTTCCATGAACTTCAGGTAGTTGGCGTGGTAGACGATGCCGGAGAAATCCGTGTCCTCGTAATAGACGCGGACCGGCAGCACATGCCCGCCCGGCACCAGCCGGCCGGCGAGGTGCAGGAACGGATCGGCCTTCAGGACGTCCGGCGACAGCGGTTCGGGGCGCTCGTTCATAGTCGCCCTCATAGCCGAGCGCGGCCGCGTTGTGAACAAAGCCCGCGCGGGTCCCGTCCCGCCGTGGCGACAAAGAAAACGGCCCGGCGCAGGGCCGGGCCGTCTCGATCAGGCGTGGAGGTCAGCGCCGGATGGTCAGCCCCCGTTCTGGGGCTGGTTCCAGGGCTGGGACGGGGGCACGTCCGAGGGGGGCGGCGTGGGACGGTCGCGGCGCTCGGTCATGAACTGGTCGAACTCGGCCTTGTCCTTGGCCTGGCGCAGACGGTCCAGGAAGTCCCGGAAGTCCTTCTGTTCGTCCTCGAGGCGGCGCAGCGTCTCCTCGCGATACTCGTCGAAGGCGCGATTGCCGCTCGAGGCGAAGCCGCCGCGCCGGCCGCAGCGGCCGCCAAATGCGCTGCGCATCATCTCCGCGCCGTCTTCCTGCCAGCGGCCGAAGCCGCGCCTGCCGCCACAAAACATCCGTCCACTCCCTATGGTGAAAGCCAGGATCGCCAGACCCAGGGGCCACCAGGCCATGAAGCCGAGGACCGTGAGTGCGATCCAGGCGGGCTTGCCGTAGTAGTCGAGCTTCTGTGCGAGCTCCATGGCATCCGTTCCTGGGTTAATGTTAATCACATTTACATAGGTAGAGACGGCCCGGCTCGTTGTCAAGGATCGCCCCTTCCGATTTCGCGGACGGCTCAGTTTGTCGGGGCGCCGAGGCCCTTCAGATAGACCAGGAAGGCCGCTTCCAGCAGCTCTTCGGGCGACATGGGCAGCTTGCGCCGCGCCCCGTCCGCGCGACCGAACAGCGAGGCGACGCCATGGGCGAGCGCCCAGGTGTGCAGCGCCACCATCAGCGCCGGCGGGCGCCCCTGCCCCGGCATCGAGGCGACCAGCACGTCGGCCGCCGCGCGCAGCACCCCGAACGCGTCCTGGCTCGCCTGCGCCAGCGCCGGATGCGCCTCGGCCGACAGGCCGGATTCGAACATGGCGACGTAGTCGGCAGGGTGGGTGCGGGCGAAGTCGAGATAGGCCCGGCCCATGCGCTCATAGGCTTCGACCGGGGTCGGCCGGCCCTCGCCCCACGACGCCTGCAACGCCGCGGCGAAGCGCTCGAAGCCTTCCGTCGCCACCGCCGCCAGCAATTCGTCGCGGTCGCGGAAATGGCGGTAGGGCGCGGCGGGGCTGACGCCGGCGCGCCGCGCCGCCTCGGCGAAGGTGGCGCCTGCCGTGCCTTTCTCCGCGATCAGCTCGAGCGCCGCCTTCATCAGGGCTTCCCGCAGGTTGCCGTGATGATAGCCGCGGGATTCGCCGTTTCTCGACCAGCTCATGTGAATGGCACTTACATCACCGCGCGATCCGCGTCGATTGCGCCGATGCACGCCGCCCCGTGCGCGTCATTCGTCGCCGTCGTCGAAGAGCGGCATCTGGTTGGTGCTGGTCGGCACGGCGAGGCCGAGATGCTTGAACGCATGGGCCGTCAGCATGCGCCCGCGCGGGGTGCGCTGGATGAAGCCCTGCTGCACCAGATAGGGCTCGATGATCTCCTCGATCGCGTCGCGCGGCTCGGACAGCGCCGCCGCGATGGTCTCGACCCCGACCGGCCCGCCGCCATAGTTCACCGCGACCACGGTGAGGTAGCGCCTATCCATCTGGTCGAGCCCGGCGGCGTCGACCTCGAGATGCCCGAGCGCATGGTCCGCGGCGGCGCGGTCGATCACCTCGCGGCCGGCGACCAGCGCGAAGTCACGCACCCGGCGCAGCAGCCGCCCGGCGATGCGCGGCGTGCCGCGCGCACGGCGGGCGATCTCGCGCGCGCCGTCCTTCGAGATCGGGATGCCGAATACCCGCGCACCGCGCGAGACCACCAGCTCCAATTCGTCCACGGTGTAAAAATTGAGCCGCACCGGGATTCCGAAGCGGTCGCGCAGCGGCGTGGTCAGCAGCCCCGAGCGCGTGGTGGCGCCGACCAGCGTGAATTTGGAGAGCTGGATCTTCACCGAGCGCGCCGCCGGCCCCTCGCCGATGATGAGGTCGAGCTCATAGTCCTCCATCGCCGGATAGAGGATTTCCTCCACCGCCGGGTTGAGGCGGTGAATCTCGTCGATGAAGAGGACGTCGCCCTCCTCGAGATTGGTCAGCAGCGCCGCGAGGTCGCCCGCCTTGGCGATCACCGGGCCGGAGGTGGAGCGGAAGCCGACGCCCAACTCGCGCGCCACGATCTGCGCCAGCGTCGTCTTGCCGAGCCCGGGCGGGCCGACGAACAGTACGTGGTCGAGCGCCTCGCCGCGCGCCTTCGCCGCCTTGATGAACACGTCGAGATTGGCGCGCGCCTGCTCCTGCCCGACGAAATCGGCCAGCGTCTGCGGGCGCAGCGTCGCCTCCGCGAGATCCTCCTCGCGCTTGTCGGGCGTGATGAGGCGCTTGGTGTTCATGCCGGCGGGCTCCCGCGACGCGAGGGAAACACGCCGCCGACGATCAGCGCGCCGGTGACGATCACGATCGTCGCCGCGAAGATCGGCGCGAGGATGATGGCGCGGTGTTCGAACAGCGCTTCGTATTCCTTGAAATCGATCGACAGGAAGACCACGGCGAGCGGCAGCAGCGACACCACGAGCACGGCCACGAGCACGAACAGCCGCGAGCGCGGCGTGAAGGACAGCGCGAAGGCGCAGATCCCCGCCGCCAGCCCGCCCGGCACCACCGCGATGGCGGCGTAGTTGGCCGACATGAGGCTGTGCATCAGGCGCTCGATCATCAGAACGGCGATGATCGCGCCGCCATAGGCGAAGATCATGGCCGGGATACGCGACGGCCACGGCCAAACGGCCGGCTCGCGCCGGTCGGCGCCGCGCAGGCGCGAGAGCAGGCGCAGCATCATCGCGCCAGCTCCTTCAGCCCGAGCCGGATCAGCCGGGCGGCGTCGGCCCCCTCCCCCGCCTCGCGCAGCGCGGCCGCCACGGCGGCGCTGGCCTGGATCTGCGCGTAGCCGAGATTGACCAGCGCCGAGACCGCGTCGCTCACCGGCGCGGGGGCGCTACGCTCCTCGATCTGCCCGGCGAGCTGGGCCAGCGCGGGGTCGACGTCGGCAAAGCCCGGCGCCTTGTCCTTGAGCTCGGCGACGATGCGCGCGGCGACCTTCGGCCCGACGCCGTTGGCACGCGCCACCATCGCCCGGTCGCCCATCGCCACCGCATTGGCGAGCTCGGAGGGCGAGAGGGTGGAGAGCACGTTGAGCGCCACCTTGGAGCCGACCCCCTGCACGTTCTGAAGCAGGATGAACCAGGATTTCTCGGCCTTGGAGATGAAGCCGTAGAGCCGGATCATGTCCTCGCGCACGAAGGTCTCGATGAACAGCGTCGCCGCCTCGCCCGCCGGCGGCAGCGCCTGCAGCGTGCGCCCGGAGCAGTGCACGAGATAGCCCACCCCATGCACGTCGAGGATGACGTGATCCTCGCCATAGGTATCGACCACGCCCTTCAGCTTGCCGATCATCGCGCCGCCATCCGGGCCTTCATCTGCGCCATGCCCCTATGCTGGGCGTGGGTGACCGCCACCGCAAGCGCGTCGGCGGCGTCGTCGGTCTCGAAATCGGCCTGCGGCAGCAGCACCTTCATCATCATGCGGATCTGCGCCTTCTCGGCCCGGCCGGCGCCGACCACGGTCTTCTTCACCAGCAACGCGGCATATTCCGACACCGGCACGCCGGCAAGGGCCGGGGTGAGCATCACCACGCCGCGCGCCTGGCCGAGCTTCAGCGTCGAGGCCGGGTTGACGTTGACGAAGGTCTCCTCCACCGCCGCCTCGTCCGGGCGATAGGCGGAGAGCACGCGCGCGAGCTCGGTATGGAGCGCGGCGAGGCGGTCCGCGAGCCCGCCCTCCTCCGGCGGCAGCACCGTGCCGCAGGCGACGAAGGTCAATCGAGTCCCGGCGGCCTCGATCACCCCCCATCCGGTGCGGCGGAGGCCGGGGTCGAGCCCGAGGATGCGAATCGCAGGTGGCGCCATATCATCGGCGTACCCGAACAAAGGACGAACGTGAAGGCCGCGGGCGCCGCCGGCCCGCCCGCCGGCCGGTTATGGTTAACGCAAGGTTGATATCGCCGACGCCCGTTGACGCCGGTCAAGACCGTGACGCTGCGCCGGGCGCATGCTGGCGCCTCCGGTCCCTCGGGGGTGACGGCGATGAACGCGACGACCGACGGCGGGAAGATCGACCCGCTTCTGCGCGAGAAGATCCTGAAGGTGCTGGACACGCACCGCATCTGCACCGTCGCCACGCTGCGGCCGGACGGCTGGCCGCAGGCGACGACGGTCGGCTATGTGCATGTCGGGCTGGCGATCTACTTCCTGTGCGCGCTCGATAGCCAGAAGGCGGCCAACATCGCCCGCGACGACCGCGTCTCGCTCACCATCGACCACGACACGGCCGACATCATGGCCATCAGCGCGCTGTCGCTGGCCGGCCATGCGCACACCGTCGAGGACCGCGCCGAGGCCGAGCGGGTGATCACGGCGATGATCGCCGCCTATGCCGACGCGCCAGCCCCGGTGCCGATCGTCCGCCCGAGCCCGGACGACATCCGCATCTTCCGCGTCACGCCGAGCGTGATCTCGCTGCTCGACTACTCGAAGGGCTTCGGCCACACCGACCTGGTGCGGCTGTAGCGCCTCAGCGCGCCTTGCGCTCGCTGTCGAGATCGGCCATCGCCATGGCCGGATAGCGCTCGCCGGCCGCGGCGCCCTTCGGCACCGCCGTCTCGATCGCGGCGAGATCGTCGGGCGAGAGGCGGATATCCGCCGCGCCCAGCGCCTCGGCGAGGCGGTCGCGCCGGCGCGCGCCGACCAGCGGCACGATGTCCGCGCCCTGCGCGTCCACCCAGGCGATCGCCGCCTGCGCCACCGAGATGCCGCGCGCCTCGGCGACCTTTCTCAGCGCCTCGACCAGCGCGAGGTTGGCGGCGGCGTTCTCGCCCTGGAAGCGTGGGCTGGCGCCGCGGAAATCGCCCGCGCCCTGCGTGCCCTGCCAGTGGCCGCTGATGAGCCCGCGCGAGAGCACGCCATAGGCAGTGACGCCGATGCCGAGCTCGCGCAGCGCCGGCAGGATCTCGTCCTCGATGCCGCGCGAGACCAGCGAATACTCGATCTGCAGGTCGCAGACCGGGTGCACGGCGGCGGCGCGGCGGATGGTCTCGGCCCCGACCTCGGACAGGCCGATATGGCGCACATAGCCGGCCTTCACCATGTCGGCGAGCGTGCCGACCACCTCCTCCACATCGGTGCCCGCCGGCAGGCGCGCGGGGCGGTAGATGTCGATGTAGTCCACCCGCAGCTTGCTGAGCGACTGGGCGAGCGCGTTGCGGATCGCCGCCGGGCGCAGATCGTAGCCGCCCCAGCCGCCGGCCGGGTCGCGCAGCGCGCCGAACTTGACGCTGAGCTGGTAGGCCTCGCGCGGCACGCCCGTGAGCGCCTCGCCGATCAGCACCTCGTTGTGGCCCATGCCGTAGAAGTCGCCGGTGTCGATCAGCGTCATGCCGGCGTCGAGCGCGGCGTGCAGCGTGGCGAGGCTCTCCTCGCGGTCGGAAGGCCCGTACATGCCGGACATGCCCATGGCGCCGAGGCCGAAGGTGGAAACCTCCGGGCCGGTGGCGCCGAGCTTGGTGCGGGAAAGGGTCATGATGCGTCTCCATCGCGGCCGCCGGCAGTCCCGGCGGGATGGGACAGATATGGCGCGGGGGAACCTGTTCGATAATCTATTCTTATCTGAATGAACCGTTCGGAAATCCGCACAATGCATTCTGCCGATCTCGCATTGCTGGACGCCTTCGCCGCCGTCGCGCGCCACCGCAGCTTCCGCCGCGCCGCCAAGGAGCGGGGCGTCTCGGCCTCGACCTTGAGCGAATCCATGAAGCGGTTGGAGCACCAGCTTGGCGTGCGCCTTCTCAACCGCACCACCCGCAGCGTCACGCTGACCGAGCCGGGCCGGCGGCTCTATGAGCGGCTGAACCCGATGCTGGACGAACTCGGCGAGGCGCTGGACGAGGTGAACAGCTTCCGCGACAGCCCGGGCGGCCTGTTGCGGCTCAACGTCCCCGGGCCGGTGGCGCGGCTGGTGCTGGCGCCGATGCTGGCGGAATTCCTCGCCGCCTATCCCGACCTCACTCTGGAAGTGCATCTGGAGGAGCGCCTCGTCGACGTGATCGAGGCCGGCTTCGACGCCGGCGCGCGCTATGGGGAAAGCCTGGCGCAGGACATGATCGCGGTGCCGCTCGGCCCGCCGCAGCGCTATGGCGTCTATGCCTCGCCCTCGTATCTGGAGCGCCACGGCGTGCCCTCGACGCCGCACGACCTGCTCGCGCACCGCTGCATCCTGCTGCGCTTCGCCGGCGGCGCGGTGCGGCCCTGGGAATTCGAGAAGGACGGCCGCACGCTGATGATCGAGCCGCGCGGGCCGTTCATTAGCAACAATTCGGACATGATGATCCGCGCCACCATCGACGGCATCGGCATCGGCATGAATTTCAGCGAGTTCGCCGCCCCCGCCGTCGCGCGCGGCGAACTGGTCTCGCTGCTGGAGGACTGGTGCCCGCCCTTCGAGGGACCGTTCCTCTACTATCCGAGCCGGCGCCACATGCCGGTCGCGCTGCGGGTCTTCCTCGACTTCGTGCGCGCCCGCAACGCACGGAGCGGGAATGCCGGCGCCGTCTAGCGGGACCGGCTGAACGCCCCGCTCGCCAGCGCCACCCCGACCCCGGTGCCTATGACGCCGATGATCGCCGCCGTGTCGGGATGCTCGCCCAGTACCGGCACCGCGATGAGCGCGGCGAGCGCGGGCACGAGGCCGGTGAACGCCGCCGCGCGCGAGGAGCCGAGCCGCTCGATGGCGATGCCGAAGGCGACCAGCGCCACCACGCCCGAGAGCAGGCCCTGCATCAGCAACTGGAACAGCACCTCGGCGCCGTAGCCCTCGCGCACCGCCGTCACCACGCCGGGCAGGCCGGTGGGGGTGAGGATCAGCACCGACCACAGGCCGATCAGCCCCACCACCTCGGTCGCCTTCATTCCGGTGCGGCGGAAGGCGAGCGTGTAGCCCGCCCACATCGTCGCCCCGCACAGCAGCAGCAGATGGCCGCGCCAGGCACCGTCCTCGGGCTCGAACAGGCCGCGCCCGCTCAGCGTCACCACGCCGAGCGCGATGCAGATGAAGCCGACCGCCCGCGCCGTGCCGAGCCATTCGCGGAACACCAGCACCGAGATCACCGCCACCACGAGCGGCATGGTGCCCGGCAGCAGCGGGCCGACATCGGCCGCCGGCACGAAGCGCATCGCATTGGCGACGACGAGGAAGAAGATGCCGCCGGCGCCGAAGAAGCAGAAAAGAAACGGCACCAGGCCGCGCTTGGGCCACGGGCCGACCCTCAGCCAGGCTGGGGCGAGCATGGTGGCCGGCACGATGAAGCGCAGCCAGCCGACCGTGGCCGGCGGCAGGTGGCCATGCACGGCGTGGCGGGTCGAGACGATCCACGCGCCCCAGATGGTGACGGCAAGGAGCGCGCAGCCATAGCCGACGAGGCGCCCGTTGAGAGGCGCGGCGTCGGCGGCGCCGGTCGCGCGCGGAGCAAGAGGCTTCTGCATTGATCACATCCGGCCGCTCGGCGGCCAATTCGAAGGGTGGTGCCGCAGCGGCGGCAAAGTTGAGACGAATGTGGCGCGAGCGATCTTTGTTCGCAAACGAGTTTTGCCGATAAGCCCGTTCACGAAAGCCGATGGAAGCTCGCATTGACGCGCCGGACCGGCGGGACTACCACCTGACGGCACCGCGCCCTGCGGGCATGCGCCTTTACATCGGTCTTCCCATGAGCTTCGATCCGGTTCTCGCCGGAGCCCTTCTTACCGCGCTGGTCGCGGGAACGACACGTGGCTTTGCCGGCTTCGGCGGCGCGCTGATCTTCGTGCCGCTGATCAGTGCCGCCTACGGGCCGCGGGTCTCGGCGCCGACGCTGCTCATCGTCGACACCGCGCTCACCCTGCCCTTCGTCATCCGGGCGTTCCGTGACTGCGTGTGGCGCCAGGTCGCCCCGCTCGCCATCGGCGCGGTCGTCGCCGTGCCGGCCGGCGTCGCCATCCTCAGGCATGCCGACCCGCTGGCGCTGCGCTGGGCGCTGGCCGGGCTCGGCCTTGCCATGCTGGCGCCGGTGATGGCCGGATGGCGCCATTCGGGGCAGCAGCGGCTGCCCTCCAAGCTGGCGCTCGGCGCCTTCGCCGGCGTGCTCGGCGGTGCGGCGCAGATGTCCGGCCCTCCCCTCGTCGCCTACTGGCTCGGCAGCAACCAGCCGCCGGCGCTGGTGCGGGCGAACATGTTCGGCTTCTTTGCGCTGGTCACGGTCGCCAGCGCCACCGCCTATGCCGCCAACGGAATGCTGACGCGCGAGGTCGGCTGGCTGGTGCTGGTGCTCGGGCCGGCCTATGCCGCCGGCCTGTTCCTCGGCGCCCGGGCCTTTCGCGGCACCTCGGACCGGAACTTCCGCTTCATCGCCTACTGGATCATCACCCTCGCGCTGCTACTCAGCCTGCCGGTGTTCGACACGCTACTGGGACGCTGAAGGCGACGCTCAGGGTCCTCGCGGAAGGAGGAGCGCTCACGCGCTCGGATGTCCTCGCTGACGATGAGCGCTCAGGCGCTCAGAATGTCTTCGCTGAAGATGAGCGCTCAGGCGCTCATCTTGGCGATCATCTCGTCCGAGATCTCGAAATTGGCGTAGACGTTCTGCACGTCGTCATTGTCGTTGAGGTTGTCGACGAGCCGGATCAGCTTCTCCGCCACCTCGTCGTCCACCGCCACCGTATTCTGCGGACGCCAGACCAGCGCCGACTTGCGCGGCTCGCCGAACTTGGCTTCCAGCGCGCCGGCGACCTCGTGCAGATTCTCCATCGAGCACACCACCTCGTGGCCGTCCTCACTCGAGGAGACGTCGTCGGCGCCCGCCTCGATGGCCGCTTCCAGCATGTCGTCGGCGGAAGCCTTGTCGGCGTCGAACTCCACCACGCCGACACGGTCGAACATGAAGGCGACGGCGCCCGTCTCCGCCAGCGAGCCGCCGGACTTGGTGAAGTAGGAGCGCACCTCCGAGGCGGTGCGGTTGCGGTTGTCGGTCAGCGCCTCGACGATGACGGCGACGCCGCCCGGCCCGTAGCCCTCGTAGCGGATCTCGTCATAGGTCTCCGCGTCGCCGCCGGCCGCCTTCTTGATGGCGCGGTCGATATTGTCCTTGGGCATGTTCTCGGCGCGGGCCGCCAGCACCGCCGCGCGCAGGCGCGGGTTCATCGCCGGGTCCGGCATGCCGAGCTTCGCCGCGACCGTGATCTCGCGCGCGAGCTTGGAGAACAGCTTGGAGCGCACCGCGTCCTGCTTGCCCTTGCGGTGCATGATGTTCTTGAACTGCGAATGCCCGGCCATGGCCGCCTCCACGTCGCGCGGCCGGGCGCCCTGGCCTGCCGCGTCTGAATTCCGGAAAACTGAGTGCCGGCTTATAGGCGACAGGGCGTGCGCGCGTAAAGCCGGGCCGCGTGCGTCGCCCCTCAGGGCGCGCCCGCCCCGCGCGCCAGCCCCTCTTCGATCCGCGCGGCGATCTCCGCCTGGAGAACGGCGCGCGGCCGGGCGCCTTCGCGGCAGATCGCCTCGTCCTCGCCCTCCTGCTTCAGGATCGCCGCCGCCCGCCCGGTGCAGGCGCCGAAGGCGGTGAAGGCGTCGGCATCCGCGATCGTCTCCGCGTGGGCGCCGGGGATGAGCGCCGGCTGCGGCGACGGGCTATCCGCGGCGAGACGCAGCAGCGTCACCGGAACGGCGATCGCCGCAAGGCTCGCCGGGTCGAAGGCGTCCATCAACTCGGGATCGACCGCGACCATGGCGCCGATGCGCGGGTCAGTCCGGTCCGTCCCGAAAGCCTCGTCCACCGCCCGGTGCAGGTCGATGCCCGAGGCCGCGAACCAGCGGCAGTCCGGCCCGCGCGCCGGCGTATCGCAGGCGGCACGAAGGTGACCGACGTCGAAACGCGCGCCGGCGAGCGCCAGCACCGAGGTGCCGCCGAGAAAGAAGCCGACCGCCCCCACCTTGCCCGGTACGCGATGGGCGGCGACTTCCGGCAGCGCCTCGGCGGCGGAGAGTGCCGCGCGCAGATCCGCCGGCCGCAGCCGGAACTCGTCGACCGCCTCGCCCGCCTGCCGCGGCCCGAGCGCGGGAGGGTGCACGCTGACGACGATGCGCCCCGCACCGGCGAGACGCGCAGCAATCCAGCCGGCGAGAGAAGGGTTCGAGCGCAGCCCGCCATGCGCCAGCAGCACGAGCGGAAAGCGCCCCGCCGCGACCGGCGCATCGCGCACGGCCTTCACCCCGACGAAGAGCGGCGACGCGCCATAGGCCTCGATCGTCCCGCCCGGCGCGGCCGGATACCACAGCTCCACCGTCACCGGCGCGCCGCGCTCGGGCACCCCGACGTCGAAGCTTCTCACCCCGACGGGAACGTCGTCAGCGGCGCGCGCCGCCAGCGCGCCCGCAACCGTGAGGAGCGCGGCCAGAAGGATGGCGAGCGGAATTCGGCCGGTCGGCATCATCACGGCACCCAGCATTCGCGACGCCCTGCCCGCCGGTGGCGGCAAGGGTCACCAGAAATCCGGCAGCGCCGGCTGCAGCGAACCGCCGATGCGCACCGGCGCGATCTTGATCGCTTGGCCCGCCCCGTCCGTCTCCACCGCGAGGCCCGACAGCGTGCCCTCGCCCATCGCCGGCTCGAAGCGCGAGGAGCCGATCTTGCGGGTGAAGCGGCGCAGCGGCTCCTCCTTGTCCATGCCGATGACCCCGTCATAGCAGCCGCACATGCCGACATCGGTCATGAATGCGGTGCCGCCCGGCAGGATGCGGTGGTCGGAGGTCGGGACATGGGTATGGGTGCCGATGACGAGGCTGGCGCGCCCGTCGCACCAATGGCCGAAGGCCTGTTTCTCGCTGGTGGTCTCGGCGTGGAAGTCGACGATCACCGCGTCCGCGACGAGGCCGAGCGGACCGGCCTCCAGCTCGCGGTCGATGGCGGCGAAGGGATCGTCCATCGGGTCCATGAAGGCGCGGCCCATCATGTTGACGACCAGCACCCGCTCGCCGCCGCGCGCCTCCACCAGCGCCGCCCCGCGCCCCGGCGTGCCGGCGGGATAGTTGGCGGGGCGGATCAGCCGTGGTGCGCGCTCGATGAAGACGAGCGCCTCGCGCTGATCGAAGGAATGGTTGCCGAGCGTGACGACGTCGGCGCCCGCCTCGACCAGGTCGTCATGGATCGCCTCGGTGATGCCGAAGCCGCCGGCCGCGTTCTCGCCGTTCACCACCACGAAATCGAGCGTCCATGCCTCGCGCAGGCGCGGCAGGTGGTCGAGCACGACCTGCCGTCCCGGCCGGCCGACGACATCGCCGAGAAAAAGCAGGCGCATGCACTAATCCTCCGCCGGGCAGATGATGCCGGCATCGGTAGCGATGGCATCGAGGCGTTCGTCATGGGGTTCCGCCGGCACGGCGGGAAGCTGCTGCACCGAGAAGGCATAGCCGATCGCCTCGATGCGCTTGGCCCGCCGCAGCCCGGCGAGGGTGCGGTCGTAGAAGCCGGCGCCGTAGCCCAGCCGGTGCCCGTGCGCGTCGAAGGCCGCGAGCGGAACGACCAGCACGTCCGGCTCGACGATCCGCGCGCCGTCCGGCGGGGCGGGAATGACGATCAACCCGGGCCCCGCGCTCGGCACCAGCTCGACGCCCTCCTCCCACAGCCGGAAGGAGAGCGGCTTGTTCTTGGCGATCACCACCGGCAGCGCGATGGCGGCGCCCGCGGCGCGCAGGCCGCGCACCAGCGGGTCGGTCGAGATTTCGGTGCCGATGGGGGTGAAGACGGAGACCGTCTCGCCGGAGACGTCGCCCAGCCATTTCAGGGCGAAGCGGGCGGCGGCCGCAGCCGCGACCTCGCGCGCCGACGGGTCGAGCGCCGCCCGCCGTCCCAGGGCGACGGAGCGGAGGCTGGCCTTGTCGGTGAGCGCGTTACTTTCGGACATAATGAATGAACTGTGCGGAGCCGCGATGGCCGTTGGATGATCGATCCCGGGAACCTACAACGTAGGTGGGCGCCGTTTATCCGGACCCAGGGGTCCAGTCAGGGACAGCTCCCTTTGAGATCGATAAGGCCCCGGGGAATATGTTCTCCTGACGAGCCTCGCAGCCCCGCACGACAAATCTAGGACGTCGCGGGGCGTTTTGCCAGAGGGTCGTGCACGATGTGCACCGCATCCGCCCGCAACGGCAGGAGAGCCGCCCGGCGCCACGTCGTCGCACCCGTCCATCCTCGGTCATGCCCGGCCACTTTTGGCCGACCTTGGCCGCGCTCAGCCCACCTTCAGCACGATCTTGCCGATATGCGCGCTGGTCTCCATGCGGGCATGGGCCTTGCTGGCTTCCTCGAGGGGGAACACCTGGTCCATCACCGGCTTGACGGTGCCAGCCGCGATCAGCGGCCAGACCTTCTCCTTCAGCGAGACGGCGATGGCCGCCTTCTCCGCCTTGGGACGCGAGCGCAGCGTCGAGCCCATGTGCGAGAGGCGCTTCAGCATCAGGCGCATATAGTCGATCTGCACCTTCGAGCCTTCCATGAAGGCGATCTGCACGATGCGCCCGAGCGGGGCGGCGGCCTCGTAGTTGCGCGCGATGTAGGAGCCGCCGACCATGTCGAGGATGACGTTGACGCCCTTGCCTCCGGTCTTCTCCTTCACCACGGCGACGAAGTCCTCGGTCTTGTAGTCGATGGCGTAGTCGGCGCCGAGCTTGCGGCAGACGTCGCACTTCTCGGCGCTGCCGGCGGTGGCGAACACGGTGGCGCCGAACGCCTTGGCGAGCTGGATCGCCGTGGTGCCGATGCCCGAGGTGCCGCCATGCACCAGGAAGGTTTCGCCCGCCTTCAGCCCGGCGAGGTCGAACACGTTGGTCCACACGGTGAAGAAGGTCTCCGGCAGCGCCGCTGCCTCGACCATGGAGAGCCCGGCCGGCACCGGCAGCGCCGAGCCGGCATCGGCGAGGCAGTACTGCGCATAGCCGCCGCCGGAGACAAGCGCGCACACCTTGTCGCCCGTCTTCCAGCCGCTCACGCCCTCGCCGAGGGCGACGATCTCGCCGGCGATCTCCAGCCCGGGAATGTCGGAGGCGCCGGGCGGCGGCGGGTAGAGCCCCTTGCGCTGCATCACGTCGGGCCGGTTCACGCCCGCGCCCGCGACCTTGACCAGGATCTCGCCGACGCCGGGGGCGGGCACCGGGCGCTGCTCGGGGACCAGGGCTTCCGGGCCGCCGGGGGTCGGCAGGCCGATGGCGGTCATGGTGGCGGGCAGATCGGTCACGGCATCCATCCTCTTCGCGGCAAAGCGTTCGTGCCGGCTTCGTAGGCCAGCGGGCCGTGACTGGCAACCGCGCCCGGCCGGGAATAGGATCGCCCGGCAGTGCCGGCAAGACGGAGGATGACCATGGCGATCGATGCGGACGACCTCTTCGGAGCGCCCCCGGCGAAGAAGCCGGCGACCCACGAGCTCGGCACCGACCTCTCCGCCCTGTCGGAAGCCGAGATCGAGGAGCGCATCGGCGCGCTCCAGTCCGAGATCGAGCGCCTGCGGCGCACGCTGGAATCGAAGCGCGCCTCGCGCACGGCGGCGGACACCTTCTTCAAGCGATAGGCTGCCCGCCCGGGCGACACGCACGGCGCGACGCAGCACCCGCGCCGGCCACGTGCCCGGGCCGTCACACCTGAAAGGAAGACCCATGAATATCCAGCGCGCGGGCGATCAGGCCTCCCGCAAGGGCCCCTCAGAATGGTTCACCGGCGAGGTGCGGATCGACCCGCTATTCGACGCGTCGGACCCGGCCCGGGTGGCCGGCGCCGCCGTCACCTTCGAGCCCGGCGCCCGCACCGCCTGGCACACCCATCCGCTCGGCCAGACGCTCGTCGTCACTGCGGGCGTCGGGCGCGTGCAGCGCGAGGGCGGCCCGGTCGAAGAGATCCGCCCCGGCGACGTGGTCTGGTTTCCGCCCGGCGAGAAGCACTGGCACGGGGCCGGCCCGGCCACGGCGATGACGCATATCGCCATCCAGGAGAAGCTGGACGGCAAGGCGGTCGACTGGATGGAGCATGTCAGCGACGCGCAGTACGGCGGCTGAGCGGCCGGGCGTCCCCGCCCGCCCCCGCCCGGCGCGGGCCAAGTATTCGGCGAATATCCGGGCGCCTCTTGCGCCGGGCATCTGCCTGCGTGCCGGCATCGGCACGCGGCTGCCCGCCTTAACTGCGCATTAAGCTTTCCGATCTATTACTGGTAGCGGTCGATTTTGGCCGTGAGTGGCCCCTGTCCACTCTGTTTGACGCATCCCTGTCTAGACTTTCGAGCCGCCCCTCCGGGCGGCTCTTTTTTGTGCGGTCCGCCGCCGCGGGGCTTGGCATGGCTGGACAGCCGGGCTCATCTGCGCGACAGGCTTGGTGCTGGCGCCTCGTGGCGCGATCAGTCGTCGGGACGGCAGGATGGGACACGCGGACAGGAATGAGCGGCAGCCGGTGAACCTCGCCGCGCGCCGCCTCGATTCGGCGGCGTTCGAGACGCTGTTCACCGAAGGCATGGCGCTGGTCGACGAGGCCGCGGCCTATCTCGACGGCAGCGGGCGCGCCGAGAGCCGCGCGCTCGACCGCACCGCGCTCAACGCCTATGCCCAGCAGAGCCTCAAGCTCTCCACCCGGCTGATGCAGCTCGCCTCCTGGCTGCTGCTGCAACGGGCGGTGGCCGAGGGCGACATGTCGGTGGAGACGGCGCGGCGCGAGGCGGCGAAGATCGACCTTCTGGGCTCGCCGCGCGACGAGGAGCAGGAGACCGCGCTGCCCGAGAGCCTGCGCGCGCTGGTCGAGCGCAGCCACACGCTGCAGGCGCGCATCGTCCGGCTCGATGCCGGCCTCGCGGCGCCGGAAGCTCCCTCGGACAACGCCGTGGCCGGCCATATCCGGCGGCTGCGCTCCAGCTTAGAGAGCGGCTGACGCGCGCGCGGGACCGGCCGGACGATCCGCCGGCGACCCCTTTCCGCAGTCCCGACGAACAAAAACCCTCGCTGAGGCGGCCGCCTCACCGAGGGTTGATCGTCCATCGCGGCGCGGCCGAATGGCGCGGGCGAGGCCCGCACCTGCCGCTTCGGAAGGCTCGTCAGGACTTTAGAAAGCCTGCAAACTTCTTCTGGAAGCGGGACACGCGGCCGCCGCGATCAAGAAGCTGGGTCGAACCGCCCGTCCAGGCCGGGTGGGACTTCGCATCGATGTCGAGCTGGAGGACGTCGCCCTCCTTGCCCCAGGTCGTGCGGGTCGTGTACTCGGTGCCGTCCGTCATCACCACCTTGACGAAGTGGTAGTCGGGATGGATGTCGCTCTTCATGGGTAGCATCCTCGCCGCCGCACGGCTGGTCCCTTCCGGGAACCATGCGGCGATCTCAAAAACGATCCTGCCGGAAATCCGAGCGGCTCTATAACCGAGACATGCCTGTGACACAAGCCGCCAGCACAGACGCCAACAAGACAGACGCGCTTCCGCTCCAGACCCCCGCCTTGAGCCCTCCCGCCAGCCCCCGTCCGCGCCTGAAGCCGCTCGCCACGCTGTGGCCGCACCTCAAGCGCTATCGCGGGCGCACCTGCGCCGCGCTGGTGGCCCTGGTCGCCGCGGCGCTGGCGACGCTGGTGGTGCCGATCGCGGTGCGGCGGATGATCGATCTCGGCTTCGACGCCGGCCATGCGGGCTATATCGACAATTATTTCGGCATGATGATCGTGGTGGTGGCGGTGCTCGCCGGCGCCTCGGCCGCGCGCTACTACCTCGTCATGACGCTGGGCGAGCGCATCGTCGCGGACCTGCGCTCGCAGGTCTTCGCCCATCTGCTCACGCTCGACGGCGGCTTCTACGACCAGGCGAAGTCGGGCGAGCTGATCTCGCGGCTCACCGCCGACACCACGCAGATCAAGTCGGCGGTCGGCGCCTCCGCCTCGGTGGCGCTGCGCAATATGGTGCTGTTCATCGGCGCCACGGCGATGATGGTTGTCACCAGCCCGTGGCTCTCCGCCACCCTGCTGATCGCGATTCCCGTCATCGTCGCGGTGCTGATCGGCGCCGGGCGCGGCGTGCGCAAGCGCTCGCGCAGCGCGCAGGACATGCTGGCGCAGGCCTCCGCCTATGCCGCCGAGGCAATCGGCGCGGTGCGCAGCCTGCAGGCCAACACCGCCGAGCGCGCCGCCGATGCGCGCTTCTCCGGCGAGGTCGAGCACGCCTTCTCCGCCGCGAGCGACGCGATTCGCGCCCGCTCCTGGCTCACCGGCGTCGGCATCTTCCTCGTCTTCGCCAGCGTGGTCGGCATCCTGTGGGCCGGCGCCACCGCCGTGCTCGCCGGCACCATGACCGCCGGCACGCTCGGCCAGTTCGTGCTCTACGCCGTGCTGGCGGCGAGCGGGCTCGGCCAGCTCGGCGAGGTATGGGGCGAGATCTCGCAGGCCGCCGGCGCCACCGAGCGGATCGCCGAGCTGCTGGCCGACCGCCCCAGGGTCGCCGCCCCGGCCAATCCCCTGCCCCTGCCCGAGCCGCCGCGCGGCGCGGTGCGCTTCGACAATGTCGGCTTCGCCTATCCCGGGCGGCCGGACCTGCCGGCGCTGAACGGGGTAAGCTTCGAGGTGAGCCCGGGCGAGCGGATCGCCATCGTCGGTCCGTCGGGCGCGGGCAAGAGCACGCTGTTCCAGCTCCTGCTGCGCTTCTACGACCCGCTCTCGGGCGCGGTGATGGTGGACGGCGTCGACATCGCCAAGGCCGACCCCACGGCGGTGCGCACGCGCCTCTCGCTGGTGCCGCAGGAAGTGGCGATCTTCGCCGCCTCGATCCGCGAGAACATCCGCCTCGGCCATCCCGACGCCAGCGACGCGGAGGTCGAGGAGGCCGGCCGCCTCGCCCGTGCCGACGAGTTCGTCGCCCGCCTGCCGGAAGGCTGGGAGACGCCGGTGGGCGAGCGCGGCGTCACCCTTTCCGGCGGCCAGCGCCAGCGCATCGCCATCGCCCGCGCCATCCTGCGCCGGGCGCCGGTGCTGCTGCTCGACGAGGCGACCTCGGCGCTCGACGCGGAAAGCGAGACGCTGGTGCAGCAGGCGCTCGACCGCTCGATGCAGGGCCGCACCACGCTGGTCATCGCCCACCGCCTCGCCACCGTGCTGTCGGCGGACCGGATCCTGGTGATCGACGGCGGACGCATCGTCGAGGAGGGCACCCATGCCAGCCTCGTCGCCCGTGGCGGCCTGTACGCCCGGCTCGCCGCGCTGCAGTTCGGCGAGGGTAATGGCGGCTGAGGGCAATGGCGGCTGACGCGCGAGCCCGGCCTCTCCGGCCGGCCGCCCTTCACGCCCGGCGCGGCGGCCGCTCCATCTTCAGCGTCGGCCGGCCCGAGGTCGCGTTTACCCCGTGGCCGACGACGTTGAAGCCGGCGCGCTCGTAGAAGCGCACCGCGCGCTCGTTCTCCTCATTGACGTCGAGCGACAGACCCTTGCGCGTGCGCGCTTCCGCGGCCGCGACGAGCTGGCGGGCGACGCCCTCGCCCCAATGGTCGGGATGCACCACGAGCTGGTCGACATAGCCGGTGCGCGGATCGACCGAGACGAAGCCGAGCAGCCGCGCCGCCTCGTCGTCCGTCACCGCGAGATCGATCACCGCGCCCTCGTCGATCAGCGTGCCGAGGCGGTGGAGCAGCCAGCCGCGCCGCGATTCGAAGTCGATCTCCGGAATGGTCTCCTGCCACGCCTCGACCCAGAGGTCCGCCATGGCCGGCATGCGGCCCCACTCGAAGGGTGCGAGCCGGGCAGCGGGGCGCTCCGTCATCGCCGCCGGCTCATCTCTCGGTGAGCTTGAGCTCGATCCGGCGGTTGCGGGCGCGCGCGTCGTCGGTGTCGGCGGTGTCGATCGGCTGGTACTCGCCGAAACCGGCGGCGACGAGGTGCTTGGGCGAGACGCCATGGGCGGCGAGATACTGCACCACCGCGATCGCGCGGGCGGCCGAGAGCTCCCAGTTCGACGGGTATTGCGGCGTCTGGATCGGGCGGTCGTCGGTGTGGCCGTCCACGCGCAGCACCCACGGGAGGTCGTCGGGGATCTCCTTCTCGAGCGCCACCAGCGTGCGGGCGATATCGTCGAGCGCGGGCATCGCCCCGGACCGAAGGTCCGCCGAGGCGCGGTCGAAGAAGATCTCGGACTGCATCACGAAGCGGTCGCCCACCACGCGGATATCCGGGCGGTTGCCGAGGATCGCGCTCAGCCGGCCGAAGAACTCGGAGCGGTAGCGCGTCAGCTCCTGCACGCGCTGCGCCAGCGCGACGTTGAGCCGGCGGCCGAGATCGGCGAGGCGGGTCTGGCTCTCCTTGTCCTTCTTCTCGGAGATGTCGAGCGCTTCCTCCAGCGCCGCGATCTGCCGGCGCAGCGCGGCGATCTGCTGGTTGAGCAGGGCGATCTGCGCCGCGGCCTGGGCGGTCGCATCCTTCTCCTGGCCGAGCTGGCGGGCGAGCTCGCTGTTGCGGTTCTCGGCCTCGGCGATCTGGTCCGGCGTCGCCAGCGCGGAGGCGGCGTCGCGCAGCGTGTCGCGCTCCTGCTGGAGCTGGGCGAGGCTGGCCTTCAGCGTGCCGATCTGGCTTTCGGAATCGGCGTCGCTGGCGCGCTCCAGCGCCAGCAGGTCGGTGAGTTCGCGGATCTGCTGCTGCAGCCGCGCCATGGCGTCGTCCTTGGAGCCGATCTCTTGCGTCAGCACGAACTGGGCAAGCACGAACACCGACAGCAGGAAGACGAAGACCAGCAGCAGCGTCGACAGCGCGTCGACGAAGCCGGGCCAGTAGTCGATGTGGCGATCGCCGCGGCGGGAGCGTCCGAGTGCCATCAGGCCCGCTCGCGGTTCGCCAGCGTCTCGTTGAGGCGCTCCAGAAGCTTCTTCACGTCCTTCTGCTGCTCGGCCTGCGCCTCCACCCAGTCACGCACCATCTGCTGCTCGCCGCGCATGTGCTGCACCAGCCCCTGCAGGCTCTCGGCGAGATGGGCCATGGCGGTGGTGACGCGCTGCGAGCCGGCCTCGGTCATGGTCCGGTCGAGCCGGGCGATGGCCTCGGTGAGCTGGGCGAAATCGGGCGGCGGCAGGAGGCCGGCCGGGGCCACCAGCGCCGGCGGCGGGGCCGGAGGCGGGGGCATGTAGGTCGGCGGCACCGGCACCGGGGCGGGCCTGCTGCGCGCCACGTCGGCGCCGAGGTCCTCCACCGTGGTGGAGAGCCAGTCCTCGAGGTCGGTGTAGAAGCGGTTCTGCGCCTGCCCGGCCTGCAGGTCGAGGAAGCCGAGCACCAGCGAGCCGGCGAGGCCGAACAGCGAGGACGAGAAGGCGATGCCCATGCCGCCCAGCGGCGCGGCGAGGCCCGATTTCAACGTGTCGAGCACCGAGCCCGATTCCGGCCCCACGCTCAGCGAGCCGATGACGCGGCCGATCGAGCCCACCGTCTCGAGAAGGCCCCAGAAGGTGCCGAGCAGGCCGAGGAAGACCAGCAGGCCGGTGAGGTAGCGCAGCAGGTCGCGCGCCTCGTCGAGCCGGGTGCCGATCGATTCCAGGATGCCCCGCATGGTCATCTGCGAGATCGCCATGCGCCCGACCCGGTCGCCCAGCAGCGACGCCATCGGCGCCAGCAGGCGCGGCGCGCGGCGCACCTCCAGGCCCGGATCGGCGAGGCGGAAGCTGTTCACCCACTCGACCTCGGGCAGCAGCCGCATGACCTGACGGAAGGCGAAGATCGTGCCGATGAACAGCACGCCGAAGATGACGCCGTTCAGGCCCGGATTGTTGAGGAAGGCCGACCAGATCTGCTGGTAGAGCACGGAGGCCAACGCCACGCACAGGAGCACAAAGACGAACATCCGCACCAGGAAGATCCTGGGCGATGAAAGCTTGTGAAAGGGATCCGTCGCATCCATGCCCCTGGCCATCTCCTTCAATCGCAGGCGCCTAGCCTGCGACGCCGCCCTTGCGCCGGACTATGCCACAGCGAGAGGGAAATGGAATGCGGGATTTCCCTTTTGTCGTCAGGCTTTGCGCAGCGCCGCCAGCAGGTCGCGGCGGATCGTCTCGTTGCCGGCGATGATGTCGCCCTTGGCCAGCATCTTGTCGCTGTCGTCGAGATCGCTGACATAGCCGCCCGCCTCGCGGATCAGCACGATACCGGCGGCCATGTCCCACGGGCTGAGGTTGCGCTCCCAGAAACCGTCGAACCGGCCGGCCGCCACCCAGGCGAGATCGGTCGCCGCCGAGCCGGTGCGGCGCAGCCCCGCGACGCCCGGCGCCAGCGCGGCATATTCGCGCCCGAACTGGTCGGTGCCGCCCCGTCCCATATGCGGCATGCCGCAGCAAACGACGGCGTCGGCGAGCCGGGTGCGGGCGGCGACGCGGATGCGCCGCTCGTTGAGGAAGGCGCCGGCGCCCTTCTCCGCGACATAGAGTTCGTCGGCGATCGGATTGTAGATCACGCCCGCGATCGGCACGCCGTCCCGCGCCAGCCCGACCGAGATCGCGAACAGCGGGATGCCGTGCAGGAAGTTGGTGGTGCCGTCGAGCGGGTCGATGATCCAGCGGTGGCTGTCGTCGGTGCCGTCGACCTCGCCGCTCTCCTCCATGATGAAGCCGAAGCCCGGCCGCGCCTTGGCGAGCTCCTCATGCAGGATGCGCTCGGCCTTGCGGTCGGCGTTGGACACGAAGTTCGCCGGCCCCTTCAGCGAGACCTGGAGATTTTCGACCTCGCCGAAGTCGCGGACGAGCGAGCGGCCGGCCTTGCGGACGGCCTGCACCATGACGGTGATGAGCGGAGAGCGGATCATGGAAGGTTTCCGGCGGATGCGAGGGCGGCGGCACGGGCCGGCCGCGAGGAATGGGCATGGCCTTCCTCCTGCCCTCCGGCCGGCATGGCGTCAAGGCCGGCGCGCCCGCGGAGCGTGGCGGGCGGAGCGCCTAGCCCATGCCCACGCCGCCGGACGGGCTCGGCCCGAGCTCGCGGGCGAGCTGCTCCAGGCGCTCGGCGGCGGAGACCACCGTGCTCGCGAGCGAGGCTTCGACCCGGCCGAGCTGGCGCGCCGCCTCGTCGCGCGCCTCGCGCTCGGCGCTGGCGTTGCGCTCGGCCTCGCCGAGCCGGCGGCGGACCTCGGACAGTTCGTCGGCGAGCGTGATGGCGGCCATCACGCTGAGCCGCTGGTCGCCGATCTCGCCGAAGGCGGCGCGAAGCTGGTCGATACGCGCGTCGACCTCGGTGCCGAGACGGGTGAGGTGGTCCTCCTGCCCGTCGTCGCAGGCCATGCGATAGGCGCGTCCGCCGATGGTGACCGTGACCTGTGCCATCCGCCCCTCAGCGTTCATGCGCGGCGAGCACCGCGCGGATGGTTTCCATGGCGCTGCCGAGCCGGCGCGAAACCTCGTCGGTCGCGCTCTCCATCCGCTCGGCGCGCGTCTGCGCGTCGTCGAGCTGGTCGGCGAGGCGCGAGCGGTCGATGCTGAGCACATGCACCTGCTGCGACAGCGCCGCCTCCTGCCGCTCCACCTCCAGCCGGCGTTCAATCGCCGACTCGAGGGTTCCAAGGGCCGCATCGAAACGCTTGAGCGCGGCGTCGAGGGCCGTGGATTCGCCCGCAGCCGGCTGATTCATGGGCAATAGCTCCGAAAGACGTTCCCCCGCCCCGCGCCTGCCCTTGCCCGGCGCGCCCCCGGGCGGAGGCGTCGCGGACGGAACGCGCAGGCGCAACGCAAACGGATGGTTTCGCACCCGATTCCGGCGACATTGAGCCTGCCCGTCCCGCCAGCGTCAACCGCGCGGCGGCCCGGCCGCGCGCGCAGGCCGCCGATCCGCGCCCGATCTTCGCCCCCAGGCTTGTGACATCCCCGGCTTTGACACGGCGCGGCGGGGTGATATCACTCGCCCGCCCGTCGCTGCCGCACTGCGGGATGTGGGGTGAGGCGCCGGCGGGCCGCATGCCTCGAGCCAGGAGCCCCGGAGCCAGGAGCCCCGACGGGCCCCGGCGGCCCACCAACAAGCCTCGGCGAGTGAGGCTCGCCCGGAACGATCACCGTCCAGCAAGCCTCGACGCCGAACCATTCGCCAGACCATTCGCCCAAACGCCCCAGACACATCGCCCAAGAGCAACGCGATCCCTTCGGAGACATCGGTCCTCATGTCGAACCGCGAAAAGCATGATCGCATGGCCAACGCCATCCGGGCGCTGGCCATGGACGCCGTCGAAGCCGCCAATTCCGGCCATCCGGGCATGCCCATGGGCATGGCGGACGTCGCCACCGTGCTGTTCGGCAAGGTGCTGAAATTCGATCCCACCGACCCGCACTGGCCGGATCGCGACCGCTTCATCCTCTCGGCCGGCCACGGCTCGATGCTGCTCTACTCGCTGCTCTACCTCGTCGGCTACGAGGGGATGACGATCGACGACATCAAGCACTTCCGCCAGCTCGGCTCGAAGACCCCCGGCCATCCCGAATACGGCCACACGGTCGGCGTCGAGACCACCACCGGCCCGCTCGGCCAGGGCCTCGCCAACTCGGTCGGCTTCGCGCTCGCCGAGCGCATGCTGGCCGCCCAGTTCGGCGCCGACCTCGTCGACCACCACACCTATGTGATCTGCGGCGACGGCTGCCTGATGGAAGGCATCTCGGAGGAGGCGATCGAGATCGCCGGCCGCCAGAAGCTCTCCAAGCTGATCGTGCTGTGGGACGACAACCACATCACCATCGACGGCGCGACCAGCCTGTCGGTGGCCACCGACCAGCTCGCCCGCTTCGAGGCCTCGGGCTGGGAGGCGACCCGGATCGACGGGCACGACCCCGACGCCATCCTCGCCGCGCTCGAGCACGCCAAGACCACCGACAAGCCCTCGCTGATCGCCTGCCGTACCACCATCGGCTACGGCGCGCCGACCAAATCCGGCACCAACGCCGTGCATGGCTCGCCGCTCGGCGCCGCCGAGATCGCCGGCGCCCGTGCGGCGCTGAACTGGGAATACGAGCCGTTCGTGATCCCGAGCGAGATCCTCGACGCGTGGCGCCTCGCCGGCCTGCGCTCGCGCCAGGCGCACAAGAGCTGGAGCCAGCGCCTGAAGGACGCCGAGCTTGACAAGCGCGCCGAGTTCGAGCGCCGGGTGCGCGGCGAGTTGCCCTCCAAGATGGGCGACGTGCTGGCTAACGTCATCACCAAGGCCCGCGCCGACGGCGGCGCCGTCGCCACCCGCAAGTCCTCGGAGATCGTGCTGGAGGCGCTGACCGCCGCACTGCCGGAGATGGTGGGCGGCTCGGCCGACCTCACCCATTCCAACAACACCAAGACCAAGGCCACCTCGGTCGACGTGGTGCCTCCCGCCTATGACGGGCGCTACGTCAACTGGGGTATCCGCGAGCACGGCATGGCGGCGGCGATGAACGGCATCGCCCTGCATGGCGGCTTCATCCCCTATGGCGGCACCTTCCTGGTGTTCTCCGACTATTGCCGGCCCTCGATCCGCCTCGCGGCGCTGATGGGCGTGCGCGTGACCTACGTGTTCACCCACGATTCGATCGGCGTCGGCGAGGACGGCCCCACCCACCAGCCGGTGGAGCAGATCGCCGCGCTGCGGGCGATCCCGAACCTGCTCGTCTTCCGCCCCTGCGACACGGTGGAGACGGCGGAGGCCTGGAAGCTGGCGCTGGAGCACAAAACCGGGCCGAGCGTGCTCGCCCTCACCCGCCAGAACCTGCCGCTGCTGCGCACCGATTCGAGCGAGCGCTGCCGCACCGCCAAGGGCGCCTACGAGCTCGCCTCGGCTTCCGAGGAGGCGCAGGTCTCGCTCTTCGCCTCGGGCTCGGAAGTCTCGCTCGCCATGGCCGCGCGCGACGTGCTGGAGGAACAGGGTGTGCCGACCCGCGTGGTCAGCGTCCCCTGCTTCGAGCTGTTCATGAACCAGCCGGAGGAGAGCCGCCGCCAGGTCGTCGGCAAGGCGCCGGTGAAGGTCGCCATCGAGGCGGCGATCCGGCAGGGCTGGGACGCGATCGTCGGCTCCGACGCCGCCTTCGTGGGCATGACCGGCTTCGGCGCCTCGGGCCCGGCGCCCCAGGTTTTCGCCCATTTCGGCATTACCGTGGACGGCGTCGTGCAGACCGCGCTGAGCCGCCTGGGGCGCTGATTCGAGCCCTTTCAGCTATGCGTCTGGCGCATGGGAAATGCGCCAGACCCGCCCCCAGGGGGCATCAGTAGAATGTGCGACTGGTGTCCCAACGTCCGCCGCGCTATGAGGCGCACGCGCGGATCGTGATGAGAAAGCTCACCTGGGGAATTAAACGTATGACGCTCAAGGTTGCCATCAACGGCTTCGGTCGCATCGGCCGCAACGTTCTGCGGGCCATCATCGAGTCGGGGCGCACCGACATCGAGGTCGTTGCTATCAACGACTTGGGACCGGTCGAGACCAACGCGCATCTCTTCCGGTTCGACAGTGTGCACGGCCGCTTTCCCGGCGAGGTGAAGGTCGACGGCGACACCATCGATGTGGGCCGCGGCCCGATCAAGGTGACGGCGGTGCGCAATCCCGCGGAGCTGCCGCACGCGGCGCTCGGCGTGGACATCGCCCTGGAGTGCACCGGCATCTTCACCGCCCGCGACAAGGCCGCCGCGCACCTGACCGCCGGCGCCAAGCGGGTGCTGGTCTCCGCCCCCTCGGAGGGCGCCGACCTCACCGTCGTCTACGGCGTGAACCACGACAAGCTGACCAAGGACCACCTCGTCGTCTCCAACGCCTCCTGCACCACCAACTGCCTCGGGCCGGTGGCCAAGGTGCTGAACGATGCCATCGGCATCGATCACGGCTTCATGACGACGATCCACTCCTACACCGGCGACCAGCCGACGCTCGACACCTTCCACAAGGACCTCTACCGCGCCCGCGCCGCGGCGCTGTCGATGATCCCGACCACCACCGGCGCCGCCAAGGCGGTCGGCCTCGTGCTGCCGGAGCTCGCCGGCAAGCTCGACGGCACCTCGATCCGCGTGCCGACGCCCAACGTCTCGGTGGTCGACTTCAAGTTCGTGGCCAAGAAGCCGGTGACGAAGGACGAGGTCAACGCGGCGATCAAGGCCGCCGCCGCCGACGGCCCGCTCAAGGGCATCCTCGGCACCACCGACCAGCCGAACGTCTCTTCCGACTTCAACCACGACCCGCGCTCGTCGATCTTCCATCTCGACCAGACCAAGGTACTGGAAGGCACCTTCGTGCGCGTGCTGTCCTGGTACGACAATGAGTGGGGCTTCTCGAACCGCATGTCCGACACGGCGGTCGCCCTCGGCAAGCTGATCTGAGTGCATTCCGGCCGGACCTTCCCCTGGGAGATCCGGCCGTTTCGTATCAAGATCAACTTATCCGAGGGAGAGTGCCCCATGAGCGAGGCTTCCGCCTTCCGCACCCTCGACGACGCCGACGTCGCGAACCGGCGCGTGCTCGTGCGCGTCGATCTGAACGTCCCGGTCGAGAACGGAAAAGTCACCGACGACACCCGCATCCAGGCCGTGCTGCCCACCATCCGCGAGATTTCGGACAAGGGCGGCAAGGTGATCCTGCTGGCCCATTTCGGCCGGCCCAAGGGCGAGGACCCGGCGCTGTCGCTGGCGCCCATCGCCGGCGAGGTCGCCTCCCGGCTCGGCCGCAAGGTCGCCTTCTGCCCGGCCACCATCGGCCCGGTCGCCGAGGCCGCCGTCGCCGCGCTCCAGCCGGGCGACGTGCTGCTGCTGGAGAACACCCGTTTCGACAAGCGGGAAGAGAAGAACGATCCCGACTTCGTCGCCGCCCTGGCGGCGCTCGGCGATCTCTACGTCAACGACGCCTTCGCCACCGCCCACCGTGCCCACGCCTCGACCGAGGGCCTCGCGCATCGCCTGCCGGCCTATGCCGGCCGCTGCATGCAGGAGGAGATCGAGGCGCTGGCCAAGGCGCTGGAAGCACCGGAGCGGCCGGTGCTGGCGGTGGTCGGCGGTGCCAAGGTGTCGTCGAAGCTGGAGCTGCTCGGCAACCTCGTCGCCAAGGTCGACATCCTCGTCATCGGCGGCGGCATGGCCAACACCTTCCTGGCGGCGCAGGGCAAGGACGTCGGCAAGTCGCTGTGCGAGCACGACCTCGCGCCGACGGCGCTGGAGATCCTCGACAAGGCCAAGGCGGCCGGCTGCGAGGTGGTGCTGCCGGTCGACGCGCTGGCGGCGACCGAGTTCAAGGCCAACGCGCCCCATCGCGTGGCCTCGGTCGACGACATCAAGGCCGACGAGATGATGCTCGACGCCGGCCCGGCCTCGGTCGGGAAGGTCATCGAACGGCTCAACACGGCGAAGACCGTGGTCTGGAACGGCCCGTTCGGTGCGTTCGAGCTGCCGCCCTTCGACACCGCGACGGTCGCGGTGGCCAAGGCGGCGGCCGAACTCACCGATGCGGGCAAGCTGCTGTCGGTCGCCGGCGGCGGCGACACGGTGGCGGCGCTGAACCATGCGGGCGTCGCCGGGCACTTTACCTACGTGTCCACCGCTGGCGGCGCCTTCCTCGAATGGCTCGAGGGCAAGGCACTGCCGGGGGTCGAGGCGCTCAGGCGCTGAGGCCCATCGGGGTCGGGACGGCTCGAGGATCGAGACATCCCGCCCCCGGATGCTACACTCCAATCGGTCCGGCCCCGTCGGAAACCAGGCTGCGGGGCCGGGTCCATCTGTTTCGCGCGGGAGAGAGAGATGACGGCTAGCCTCGAAGAGGTTGCGTATAAATTGGCGGCGGGCGGCAAGGGAATCCTCGCCGCCGACGAGAGTTCAAGCACGATCAAGAAGCGCTTCGACGCGATCGGCGTCGAATCGACCTTCGAGAACCGGCGCGACTATCGCGAGATGCTGTTCCGGTCGGACGAGGCGATGTCGAAATACATCTCCGGCGTCATCCTGTTCGACGAGACCATCCGCCAGAAGGCGGTGGACGGCACGACCCTGGTCCAGTTGATCGAGAATGCCGGCTCCATTCCCGGCATCAAGGTCGACCTCGGCGCCAAGCCGCAGCCGGGCTGCCCCGGCGAGACCATCACCGAGGGGCTCGACGGCCTCGGCGAGCGCTTCAAGGAATATTACGACCTCGGCGCCCGCTTCGCGAAGTGGCGCGCGGTGATCGACATCGGCTCGCACATTCCCAGCTACACCTCGATCATCGCCAACGCGCAGGCGCTGGCGCGCTACGCCGCGCTCGCCCAGGCGGCCGGCATCGTGCCGATCGTCGAGCCGGAAGTGCTGATGGATGGCGACCACGACATCGACCGCTGCTACGAGGTCACGGAGTGGGTGCTGAAGGAAGTGTTCCAGCAGCTCTTCTACGGCCGCGTGAAGCTCGAGGGCACGGTGCTCAAGCCCAACATGGTGATCGCCGGCAAGAAGTCCGCCAAGCAGGCGCCGGTCGCCGAGGTGGCCGAGAAGACCATCCGCTGCCTGAAGAACTGCGTGCCGTCGGCGATCCCGAGCGTGGCGTTCCTCTCCGGCGGCCAGTCGGACGAGGAGGCGACCGCCCATCTCGACGCCATGATCCGCGCCGGCGGGCTGCCGTGGAACCTCACCTTCTCCTATGGCCGCGCCCTCCAGGCCGCGCCGCAGAAGGCGTGGTCGGGCAAGCCGGAGAACGTCGCCGCCGGCCAGGCCGCCTTCACCCACCGCGCGAAGATGAACTATCTCGCCGCGCTCGGGCAGTGGAGCGAAGAGGTCGAGCAGAAGAAAGCCGCCTGATCCGCGCGGCCATCGCGAAAACATCGAAGGCGCCGCCCGCGGGTGGCGCCTTTATTCTTTGCCGGCTCAGGTACTTCCTGCAAAAAACCGCGTCTGCCGCTTGATCTTACGCAAGACGGCACCCAAGCTCCTCCCCTAGCCTTTTCTTCAGCCAGAGGGGAGAACGGGCCGTGCGACACGCGCTGAGGGGTGGCCCACCGCATATCGGCTTCGAGGTCGAGAACCTCGCCGGCGGCTCGGCCGGCACGCCCCGGCCCTCGACCGTCAAGCTGGAGGTGCGCCATGTCAGCTTCCGGTATGGCGACACGCTGGCGCTGAACGACGTCTCGCTGCCGATCCATGCCAACCGCGTCACGGCGCTGATCGGCCCGTCCGGCTGCGGCAAGTCCACGCTGCTGCGCGTCTTCAACCGCATGCCCGATCTTTACGAGGACCAGCGCGCCGAGGGCGAGGTGCTGCTCGACGGCGAGAACATCCTCGCCGAGCATGTCGACGTGCTGACGCTGCGCCGGCGCGTGGGCATGGTGACGCAGAAGCCCTCCCCCTTCCCGATGTCGATCTACGACAATGTCGCCATCGGCATGCGGCTCAACGAGGAGCTCGCGCCCTCCGAGCTCGACGCCCGGGTGGAGGACGCGCTGCGCCGGGCCGCGCTGTGGGAGGAGGTGCGCGACATCCTCGGCCACAGCGCGCTGAGCCTTTCCGGCGGCCAGCAGCAGCGCCTGTGCCTCGCCCGCACCACGGCGGTGCGCCCGGAGGTGATCCTGCTCGACGAGCCGTGCTCGGCGCTCGACCCGATCTCGACGGCGAAGATCGAGGAGACGATCGAGGGGCTGAAGGCGGTCAGCACCATCGTCATCGTCACCCACAACCTTCAGCAGGCCGCGCGCATCGCCGACTACACGGCGTTCCTCTATCTCGGCGAGCTGATCGAGTTCGGACCGACGCAGACCCTGTTCGCCACCCCCGCCGACGAGCGCACCGCGCGCTACGTCACCGGCAAGATGGGCTAGGCGGCCGGCACTCCCGGCACATCACGGCTCCGAACGAAAATCCCCGGCGCGGGCGCCGGGGATCAAAGCGTCGCGCCGTCACGGGCGCAGGTAGGAGGACCCGGCGCCCGCCCGATGGACATCACGTCACCGGGCAGGCGTCGGATCGTCGTCTTCAGGCCTCCACCCGGCGCGAGCCGGCGCCCGCCTCAGCGGCGGAAGCCGCCGCCATGGAAACCGCCGAACCCGCCGCCACCAAAGCCGCCGCCGTGGAAACCGCCACCGTGGAAGCCGCCGAAGCCACCACCGCCGCCGCCGCGGAAGTCGTCGAAGCCGCCGGAACGGGCGAAGTTGTCGACCCGCTGATCGCCGAGCTGCTGGAAGCTGCGCTGCTGGTTCAGCCGGTCGATCTGGCCCTGGTCGGCGTCGGCGCGCCAGTTGTTGCCGTCGCGATGCTCCCAGCCATTGGCCCCGTCATACTGGTGAATGCTGCCGTCGTGGTCGGTGTAGATGTTGCCGTTGTTCCACGCCACGCCGTTGCCGGTGCGGGCGTTGCCGGCGACGCCGCGGCTGTCCACGTTGAGCTGCCCGTTGTCGCGGGTGACGCCAGTCTCGGAGGCATGGCCGAAGCCGGTGGTCGGGTTGAAGTTGGCCGACTGGCGGCCGGCAGCGAAGTTGCCGTTGTCGACATTGCCGACCACACCCGAGCGGGCCGCGCCACGCGCGCCGGTGGCCGGGTTGTAGTAGCTGCCCTCGCGCCCGGCGCCGTAATTGCCGTTCCACGGGTTGAAGGCGGCGCCCGAGCGGCCCTGGAACGCGGTGCCGCGCCCGGTGACGCCGGAAATCGCGTTGCCCGCGCCTTCCGCCCCGGTCCAGGGATTGTAGCCCCAGGCATGGGTCACGGTCGCGCTGCCGCCCCAGCGGCCATAGATGTTGGTCCGGTTGACGTTGACGCCGGCCCACGGGCCGCCCCACGGGCCGCGGCCCCAATACGGACCCCAGTAGGGACCCCACGCACCCCAGTCATAGGCGGCGGCGAAGCCGAAGGCGAAGCCGCCGACCCAGCCGAAGGCGGCGTTGTAGCCATAGGTCGCCGGGCAGCCGTACCAGTAGGTGCCGACATAGCCGAGGCACTCATAGCCGGTGCCGTAGACCACCGTGCCGTCCGGCGCGATGGCGACGCCCATATAGCCGGGCGTGTAGCCGACCGTGACCACTTCCGGCGTCGACGCGTAGACCCGCACATAGGTCACGTAATGCAGCGGCGAGGTGACCGGGATGGTGTAGATCGCCGCCGGCACCACGGCGGAGACGAACCACGGCCCTTCCGGCGCGCCGGCGACGAACCACGCGCCCTGGAACAGCGCGTAGTAGCGCGTCGGGTCGAGCATGATCACCGGGGTGCGGGTGTTCTCGGCATAGCTGAGCGTGGTGCCCTTGATCGGCACGAATTTCGGCGAGCCGCCGTCGTACTGGACGGTGAGCTGGGTGTCGCGCGAGATGGTCGCGGTCTGCGGCACGGTCGCCGCAATCGCCGCCTCCTTGGCCTGCGGGGTGCCGGGCACCGCCACCAGCGCGTTGGCGACCGGGTCCTTCGGCGAGATCTTGGCGAAGTCGGCAGGCAGGCTGGTGCCGGGGACGTAGGTCCACGGCCCGCTCAGCCCCGCGCCGCGGAACCAGCGCCCGGAGACCAGCACGTAATACTGGTTGTTCGAGGGATCCATCAGCACCGCGTGGTCGGCATTGGCCATGCGCAGCAGCGAGGTGCCGTCCACCGGCACCATCTGCGCCGCGCCGGCGGTGACGACGAGCTCGGTCGGGCTGGTGGAGGAGACGACGGCCGGCGGCACGGCGGGCTTCTGGCCGTTGGCCGGCATCATGGTCTCGGCCGATTCCTCATAGGTCGCCATACTCCCGGCCGCCTCCAGCGAGGGGCTCGGTGCGGGGGTGACGACCCACGGCCCGTCGATCGACTTCGCCTCGTACCAGGTGCCGGCCGCCTGCAGGTGGAAGGCGCCGGCGGTGTCGACCAGGACCAGCGGGTGGGTGTTGACCACCCGCTGGAAGCCGGCCACGCCGTCGATCGCGTGCAGCACCGGCTTGCCGGCGACCAGCACCAGCAGCGTCGGCTTGTCGGCGAAGATGATCCTGGGCGGCGTGTTGTCGACCGGCTCGGTCATCTCCTTGCTGAGATTCTTTGCGGCGGCGTAGCTGGTGAGCAGGTGGTCGAGCGCGACCGTCATCCCCTCCGGGGGAATGTGCGCCTCCAGCGCGCTGCGCACCGCGACGTCCTGCGAAGTGTCGGTGGGCACGTCCACCTTGGTGATGGCGATGTTGCCGAGCTGGGCGATCTTCGCCGGCTTGTCGACCGCGACCCGGGCGGTGAAATGGGCGATGCCGTAGGTCGGCGTGCCGTCCTTCTTGCCGATGGCGACGGCGGCGCGGCCGGTGAGCTGGTCGCCGTCCCACGCCTCGATCAGCGGCTGGTAGAGCTCGAGCTGCTCGTCCCCATAGGCGAAGGTCTTCGGCCAGGCCAGCGCGGCCGGAACCGCCGAGCCGGCGGCATCGGCGGGTGCGGCGGCCTGTGCGGGCGGGGTGGCGGCGGGCTGCTGGGCGAGGGCCGGGGCGAGAGTAAGCGCGGCGGCGGTCGTCAGGACCGCCGCGCAAGTGGCGAAGCGAACGCTGTGGCTGGGCATGTTTCCCCCGAAAGGCGTCGCCGGCCGACGACAGGCCGGCCGAGGGGCGCGCCAGGAATCTTGGCGGTCGATGTCTACCACCTCTCCACGGCCGCGGTGAAGCGCCCGGCCGGGCCGGCTCGCGCGGGATTGAGCGGCCCGCGCGGGGCCTGCGCCGCGCGCGGCGCGTTCGGGGCGCTGGACCCTCGCGCCATCGGCGGCTAGATGAAGACCGTGCGACAGCGCCGCGCTTTCGCCGCCATCCTGCGACATGGCTCGAACATGGCCCGATCCCGAACGGAACCCCAACCGACCGCCCCCCGCCTCTATCTGCTCGTGCCCGTGACCGGCGCGGCGGAGGAAATCGCGCGGCTCGCCGATACCCTCACCCGTGCCGGTGGCGCGGTGGACATCGCCGCCGTGCTCCTGCGCACCGGCGCGGCCGACGGCGAGGCATCGTCCGAGCGGCTGCGCCCGCTGGTCGAGGCCGCCCATGCGATCGGCGCCGCCTGCCTCGTCGAGGGCAACACCGCGCTGGCCGGCGCGCTCGGTGCGGACGGCGCCCATCTCGACGGTCCCGACGCGCTGCGGGCGGCGCTGCCGGCCCTGCGCCCGGACGGCATTGCCGGCGTCGGCGGCCTGCGCAGCCGGCACGATGCCATGACCGCGGGCGAGACCGCGGACTATGTGATGTTCGGCGAACCCGACGCGAGCGGGCGCCGGCCCGCCTTCGACGCCACGCTCGAGCGCGCCCAGTGGTGGGCCCATCTCTTCGAGCCGCCCTGCGTCGCCTATGCCGCCACGCTGGAGGAGGTCGCCGCGCTCGTGGCCGCCGGCGTCGACTTCGTCGCCGTGGACGGCCTCGTGCTCGACGATCCGGTCGAGGGGGCGCGCGCCCTCGCCGCCGGCCTCGGCGGGGCGATGGCGACCGGCGCCGGGGCGGGATGATGGCGGCACCGCGCCACCACACGGCCCGGAACCCGGCCCGCCGCACCGCCGCCGGGCTCGCCTTGCTCGCGCTCGCCGGCCTCGCGGCCCCCGCCGCATGGGCGCAGGCGCCGGGCGTCGACTCGTTCGGCCCGATCACTGGTGCGACTCCGACCAAGGCCCCCGCCTCCATCTCGCTCGACAAGCCCGGCAGGGCAGAGGCCGGCAAGGATTCGGCGAAGAAAGGCGCGGCCGGCGACGCCAAGGCCGGCCAGCAGAAGGCTGGCCAGGAAAAGACCGATACTGCCTATGGCGCCTACCAGCGCGGGCATTTCAAGACCGCGCTCGATCTTGCCGTGAAGCGCGCCAACGCCTCGGACGACCCGGTGGCGATGGTGCTCGCCGGGCAGTTGCTCTCGATCGGCTACGGCGTGCGCCAGGATTCGACCGCCGCGCGCGCCTGGTTCGAGGCCGCCGCCGCCAAGGGCAATCCCGACGCCCTGTTCGCGCTCGGCTCGATCAAGATGCAGTCCTCCTCGACCCAGCAGAAGGACGAGGCGGTGGAGCTGTTCCGCAAGGCGGCAGAGAAGGGCAATGCGGAGGCGGCCTACAATCTCGGCCTGGTCTACCTGCAGGGCCTGGTGGCGCCCAAGGAGCCGGCCATGGCCGCGGACTGGTTCCGCCGCGCCGCCGACGAGGACCAGCCGGACGCGCTTTACGCGCTCGCCATCCTCTATCGCGACGGCAACGGCGTGCCGAAGGACCCGCTGGAAAGCGCCCGCCTGCTGCTGCGCGCCTCCGACCTCGGCAATGTGGTCGCGACCACCGAGCTCGCCATCATGGTGTTCAACGGCACCGGCGTTCCCAAGGACGAGGAGCGCGCGGCCGGCCTGTTCCGCAAGGCGGCGCTCGCCGGCAACGCCATCGCCGAGAACCGCTATGCCCGCATCCTCTCGGCCGGGCGCGGCGTGCCGGAGGACAAGGTCGCCGCCGCCGCCTGGCACATGATGGCCAAGGCGCAGAAGCTCGACGACCCGATGCTCGACAAGATGGTCGCCGCGCTTTCGCCCGAGCAGCGCACCGAAGCGGAAAACCGTGCAAAGGCATGGACCGCCTCCGCCACCATGTAAGGTCCGCCGCAAATGCTTCACGATTGGGCCTGATTGTGCCCGCCTCGACATTCCAGGCACCCGATCCTCGGGAGGAATCGTCCGCCCGCCTTGCCCAGGCCGCCGCGCACCGCTACTCATCTCCCCGCATCGCCGAGGGGAGCCGGCGAGCGCGGCCCACGCACAAGACCAGAGGACCCGGTTTGGCCATCGTCCGTCGCCTCCTGTCCCTTCTGCCGGACCTGCCGGAGAGCCGCCGCGCGGGTAGCGGCGCGCCGGGCCCCGCCCCGCGCCGGGACATGAGCGCGGTGCGCGGCGTGCTGGGCGCGATGGCGCTGTTCCTCGCTTTGCTGATGCCCGCCACGCCGAGCTTCGCGCTGGAGGCGGTGGCGATCCGGCTCGACGCCGCCGTGGTCGACCTCGCCCCCGCCATCGAGCGCCGCACCAGCGACAATGACCGCATCCAGGTCTCGACCGTTCCCGGCGCCGACGGCATCGTGCGCCGGATCGAGGTGCGCGCGGTCGCGCCGGGGGCCAATGGCAGCAAATGGGCGGTGTTCGCCCTCGCCAACAACACCGACGAGCAGGTGGACCGGCTGATCGTCGCGCCGCATTACCGCATGGTCGGCTCCGGCGTGCTCTGGCCCGACCTCGGCGACCGGCGCATCATCAACATCACCGCGAGCCAGGGCTTCCGGCCGGAGCGCCAGAACGACCCGGACGCGGACGTGTTCCTCATCACGCTCGACCCCGGCACGACGGTGACGCTGGTCGCCGAGCTCGGCGACGCGGACCTGCCCCAGCTCTATCTGTGGGAGCCGGAGGCCTACAAGGACAAGGTCAACTCCTTCACCCTCTACAACGGCATCGTCATCGGCATCGCCGGCCTGCTGGCGCTGTTCCTCACCATCCTGTTCGTGGTGAAGGGCAGCGCCATGTTCCCGGCCGCGGCGGCGCTGGCCTGGGCGGTGCTGGGCTATATCGGCCTCGATTTCGGCTTCTGGTCGAAGGTGTTCGGCATATCGCCGGTGGCGCAGCAGTTCTGGCGGGCGGCGGGCGAGGCCATCCTCGCCGCCACCCTGGTCGTGTTCCTGTTCGCCTATCTCAACCTCAACCGATGGCATGTGCGCTACGCCCATGTCACCGCCGGCTGGCTGGTGTTCCTCGCCGCGCTGGTCGGCCTCGCCCTGCTCGACCCCTCGGCGGCGGCAGGCATCGCCCGGCCCTCGCTGATGGTGGTCTCCTTCATGGGCTTCGGCGTGGTGATGTGGCTCGCCTTCCACCGCTACGACCGCGCCGTGCTCATCATCCCCACCCTGTTCCTGCTGGTGGTGTGGGTCATCGCCGCCGGCATGGCGGTGTCGGGCTATATCGGCAACGACCTCGTCGCCCCGGCCCTGCTGGGCGGGCTGGTACTGATCGTCATGCTGATCGGCTTCACCGTCATGCAGCACGCCTTCGCCGGCATCGGCTCGGTCGCCGGCAGCGCGCAGGAGCTGGAGCGCCGCGCGCTCGCCGTCGCCGGCTCGGGCGACGTGGTGTGGGACTGGGACGTCGACACCGACCGCATCCATGTCAGCCCGGAGGCCGAGCAGCTTCTCGGCCTCAAGCAGGGCACGCTGGAGACCGAGGCCGCCGGCTGGCTCGACATCATCCATCCCGGCGACCGCGACCGCTTCCGCGCCACGCTCGACGGGCTGCTGGACCAGCGCCGCGGGCGCATCGACCAGGATTTCCGCCTGCGCTCGCATGACGGGCACTATCTCTGGTTCAACCTGCGCGCCCGGCCGGTGGTCGGCACCGACGGCGAGGTGGTGCGCTGCATCGGCACGCTGTCCGACGTCACCGAGACCCGGACCGCCGAGGAGCGCATGCTCTATGACGCGGTCCACGACAATCTGACCGGCCTGCCCAATCGCGAGCTGTTCCTTGACCGTCTGGCCTCGGCCAACGGCCTCTCCCGCGCGGATGAGAGCCTGAAGCCGACGATCATGATGATCGACCTCGACCGCTTCAAGCAGGTCAATGCCAGCCTCGGCATGCCCGCGGGCGACTCGATCCTGCTCACCGTCGCCCGCCGGCTGATGCGCCTGACCAAGCAGCAGGACACGCTGGCCCGGCTCGGCAGCGACCATTTCGCGCTGATCCTGCTGTCCGAGCGCGATCCCGAGCGCATCACCGCCTTCGCCGACACGCTCCGGCGCACGCTGCGCGCGCCCATCACCTTCGGCGACCGCGAGATCTTCATCACCGCCTCGATCGGCCTCGTGCTGGCGGACGGGCAGAAGCGCTCGCCCGGCGAGATGCTGAAGGACGCGGAACTGGCGATGTTCTTCGCCAAGCGCGTGGGCGGCGACCGCATCGAGGTGTTCCGCCCGAGCATGCGCACCCACAAGCTCGACCGGCTGAGCATGGAGGAGGATCTGCGCCAGGCGCTGGAGCGCGGCGAGATCAATGTCGTCTACCAGCCCGTGGTCGACCTTTCGAGCCGCGCCGTCGCCGGCTTCGAGGCCATGGCCCGCTGGCAGCACCCGAGCCTGGGCACGCTCGGCCCCGACGACTTCCTGACCATCGCCGAGGATACCGGGCTGGTGGTCGATCTCGGCCTGTTCCTGCTCGACAGCGCGGCGCGCCAGCTCGGCGGCTGGCAGCGCGCCTCGCGCAGCGAGCCGATCTTCGTCTCGGTCAACATCTCCTCCCGCCAGATGCTGCGCCACGACCTGCTGCAGGACATCAAGGCGGTGCTCGCCCGCAACGTGGTGGCGCCCGGCACGCTGAAGCTGGAACTCGCCGAGTCGCTGGCGATGGAGAACCCGGAATACGCCGCGCAGATCCTGACCCGGATGCGCGAGCTGGGCGCCGGCCTGTCGCTGGACGATTTCGGCACCGGCTATTCCTCGCTCGCCTATCTGCAGCGCTTCCCCTTCGACACCATCAAGGTCGACCGCACCTTCATGAAGGCGCTGGGACGCAACGGCAACAAGGCGCAGCGGCCGATCATCCTGCGCACCATCATCAACATGGCGCACGATCTCGGCATGGACATCGTCGCCGAGGGGATCGAGACCGAGCAGGCCGCGGTCGCGCTCGGCAAGCTCGGCTGCCGCTTCGGTCAGGGCCGACTGTTCGGCGAGCCGATGAACGCCGAGGAAGCGCGCAAGCTCATCATCGCCGACGGCACGCCGCCCTCGCTGATGGAGCGCGGGCGCGCACTGTCCGAGCGCGGACGCCAGCTCTCGCGCGCCGCCGCCCGCGGCGTGAGCCGCACGAGCACCCGCAGCGCGGCGCCGGGCGAGCCCGCCGAGGCCGGCGCCAGTGCGGCCACAGCGGAAGCGGCGGCCAACGCGCGGCCTCAGCCCGATGTCCGTCCGGGCGCGGCCGAAGGCGCCCCGGCGGGCGGCGCGCCCAATGGGGCGACAAACGCTCCGTCGAACGCTGCCACGGCGAAGACCGGCGCGGTCCGCGGCCAGCCCCCGGCGGCTGCGCCCGTTCGGGGCGACCAGCCCCCGCCGCGTCCCGCTCCCCCGCGCCCGGCGCCTGCCAGAACGGCGGACGCCAAGCCGGCGGACTCCAAGCCGACGGGCGGCAATCCGGGGGGCACGGGTGGATCGGCCGGCGCCGGCCCGGGCGCCGCGCCCTCGACGAGCCCCGCCCTCGCCCAGTCCAAACCGACTTCCTGAGCCGGCCGACTTCCGGCCCTCCCCGCAACGCATGCGGAGCTTGCGAGCGGAACCCGGTTCGAAGGCATTTCGTGGGAAGCTGCCCAGCCACCGCGCATGGCGAGCGGCGCGCTTTTTGCCGGACGTGACCCGCCCGGGCGCGCGTCAGGCGTGACCGGAATCGGAGGAGAGCATGCCCGGATCGATGCCGATCTTGCGCAGGGCGCGCTCATATTTCGCCGCCGTGTCGGCGCCGAACACCAGCGCCGTGTCGGCCGGGCAGTGCAGCCAGCCATTCTGCTGGATCTCGTTCTCGAGCTGCCCCGGCGCCCAGCCGGCATAGCCCAGCGCCAGCACCGCGCTCGCCGGCCCGCCGCCGGCCGCGATCGCCTTCAATATGTCGAGCGTCGCGGTGAGGCAGATGCCGTCGTCGATCGGCAGCGTCGAATCCTGGATGAAGAAGTCGGCGCTGTGCAGCACGAAGCCGCGCCCGGTCTCCACCGGGCCGCCGCGCAGCACCTTCACCCCGCCGGCACTGTTCGGCAGGTGGATGCGCTCCTCCTGCGGGATCACGTCGAGCTGCACCAGCAGGTCGGTGAAATTGATGTGATTTGCCGGCTGGTTGACGATGATGCCCATCGCCCCCTCGGGCGAGTGCGCGCACAGATATATCACGGCACGGGCGAAGCGTTCGTCGCGCATGCCGGGCATGGCGACCAGCATCTGTCCGTCAAGGAAGGTCCCGCCGGACCCGCCGCCGGCACCCTCGTCGCTTCCTCGTCCCATCAACATGAAGGAAAGCGTAAACCCAAGTGGCGCATTTTCAACCCCGCGCCACCGGCCCCGGCTTTGCGGCGCCGAGGGGCTCACACGAAAGTGCGGGCCGCATACTTTCGCGCCGCGGCGGGAGAGGCTATCGCCATGGTCATGTCTCGCAGCTTTCCGATCGTCCTCGCCCTGTTCGCCACCGCCGCGCTCGTGCCGTTCGGCACCCGCGCCGCGCGCGCCGAAGCCGCCTCCGACTGGTCCGCGCCGGACGGCACGGCGGTGCGCCTTATCGGCGGGCCGGCCGACCACACCTCGCTGACCGGCGGCGTCGAGATCCGCCTCGCCCCGGGTTGGAAGACCTATTGGCGCTATCCGGGCGATGCCGGCGTGCCCCCGCATTTCGACTGGTCGGGCTCGCAGAATGTCGGCGGCGTGAAGATCCTCTGGCCGGCACCGATCCGCTTCGACGAGGGCGGGAGCTTGTCCATCGGCTACAAGAAGGACGTCGTGATCCCGATCGAGGTCACGCCGACCGACGCGGCCAAGCCCGTGACGCTGAAGCTCAATCTCGACTTCGCCGTCTGCGAGAAGATCTGCCAGCCGGCCAACGCCACCCTCAGCCTCGACCTTCCGCCCGGCGGCGACGCCCCCTCCCCCGCGCTCGCCGCCGCGCTCGCCAGCGTGCCGAAGCCGGCCACGCTCGGAGCGACGGGCACGCCGGCCATCGAGACCGCGGTGCTGGAGCAGGCGGGCGACGACAAGTCGATCCGCATCGAGGCCAAGACCTCGAACGCCGACCATGCCGATCTGTTCGTCGAGGGCCCGGACGAGAGCTGGGCGCTGCCCCTCCCCACCCGCGAGGCCGGCCCGGACGGCAAGATCGTGTTCGTGCTGCCGGTCGACGGGGTGCCCGATGGCGCCGACATCGCCACCACGCCGCTGCGCTTCACCCTGACCGACGGCAGCCGGGCGGTCGAGGTCGAGGCCCCGCTTTCCACGCACTGAAGCTTCTTCCCGAGAAGCGGGAAATGACTATGCTACCGCGCCAGCGGGCCCGTGCGGCTCCGCCGCCGCGCGCGTATGATCGCGGCCGGGCGGAGCCTGCGGCCGCGGCCCGCCGACCCGCGTGAAATCATTGCGTCGAAAGGAAAAGCCCATGACGATCAAGGTTGGCGACATGCTTCCCAGCGCCACGTTCCGTGTCGCCACCGCCGACGGGCCGGTGCCGAAGTCCACGGACGAGGTCTTCAAGAACAAGAAGGTCGTGCTGTTCGCCGTGCCCGGCGCCTTCACGCCGACCTGCCACAAGAACCACCTGCCGAGCTTCATCGCCCGTGCCGACGAGATCCTCGCCAAGGGCGTCAGCACCATCGCGGTGACGGCGGTCAACGACCCCTTCGTGATGGCGGCCTGGGAGAAGGCCTCCAATGCGGGCGGCAAGATCCTGTTCCTCTCGGACGGCAATGGCGAGTTCGCCAAGGCGCTCGGCCTCGACTTCGACGGCGCGGCCGCCGGCCTCGGTGTGCGCTCCAAGCGCTATTCCATGCTGGTCGACGATGGCGAGGTGCTGATCCTCAATGTCGAGGACGTGCCGAGCAAGGCCGACAAGACCAACGCCGACGTGCTGCTCACGCAGTTCTGACCATCAGGCTCCGGCGCGCATGAAGCCTCGCGCGCCGGGGCCGCCCGGCGGGGCACCCCCGCCGCTCAGGCGATGATGTCGGGGCAGATCTGGTCCTCGACGAAGCTGATCCGGTCCTTCAACGCCAGCTTGCGTTTCTTGAAGCGGGCGAGCTGGAGCTGATCGTTGCCCGGCATCTCGTGCAGCGCCTCGATCGCTGCATCCAGATCGCGATGTTCCTGCTTCAGGCGCTCCAGAAGGGCCCGAAGCTCGCGTTCTTCATCCGTCATCTGTGCCTAACGCTCGAACCGCGACCGATTCGCCCCGTTCCGGCCGGGGCGTTTCACGCAGTATCGCCGTCCTTCCGCCGCCCCGCAATACGGCCGCCCGCACGCCGTCGTGTTGCGGTGCAGCGCATCGTTTCGTCGACAGCGGTAGCCGCAAGTGACAGACTGATGACGTTCACTTCCAGAGACAGGGAGATATTGTCCATGTCCATGCAGGCGCATGTTGCGGAGTTGGAACGTCGCCACCAGGCGCTCGAGAAGGAGTTACGGGAGGAAGTAGCCCGACCGGGCTCCGATGAAGTCCGGGTCATGGACCTGAAACGCCGCAAGCTTCATCTGAAGGACGAAATCACGCGGCTCAGAGGCTCGCCGCTCCACTGAGCGGAGTACCTGGCGAAACTAACTCCGCCGCCGGCCTCGCAGGCCGGCGGTTTGTATTTCGGACCCCTTCCGGAACCGAGCCCCACGACAGGCCGCCCGACAGGATTTCCGGCATCGACCAAGGTCGTAAGCATTTCCGCCTTCTTGAAATCACAGCCGCGGGCCGGAATTCTCGGGTCTAGAACAAGAAGAACAACCGGTCCCCTGGAGACGCCACCATGTCCGCCGAGCCACGCTCCGATCGCGCGAGCCGCTACCCCGCCATCCATGCCCGTTCGATCGACGATCCCGAAGGTTTCTGGGGCGACGCCGCCCGCGCCGTCGAATGGATCGCTGAGCCGCGCGCGATCTTCGATCCCGCGCTCGGCGTCTATGGCCGCTGGTTCGTCGGCGGCCTCACCAATGTCTGCCACAACGCGCTCGACCGGCATGTCGACGCCGGGCGCGGCCAGCAGCCGGCGATCTACTACGACAGCCCGGTGACGGGCGCCAAGCGCACCGTCACCTATTCCGAGATGCTGCGCGAGGTGCGCATCCTCGCTGGCGTGCTGCGCGAGCTCGGCGTCGGCAAGGGCGACCGGGTGGTCATCTACATGCCGATGATCCCCGAGGCCGTGTTCGCGATGCTCGCCTGCGCGCGCATCGGCGCGGTGCACTCGGTGGTGTTCGGCGGCTTCGCGGCGGCGGAGCTGGCGAGCCGCATCGACGACGCCCGCCCCAAGGTCGTGCTCTCCGCCTCCTGCGGCATCGAGCCGAACCGCATCGTCGCCTACAAGCCGCTGCTCGACCTCGCGCTGACCATCGCCAAGCACGCGCCCTCGGCCTGCGTCATCTTCCAGCGCCCCGAGGCCGAGGCCGGCCTCAAGGAGGGCCGCGATCTCGACTGGGCGGCGATGCGCGAGAAGGTGGCGACGAGCGCGCGCGGCGTGGAGTGCGCCACCGTCTCGGCGACCGACCCGCTCTACATCCTCTATACCTCCGGCACCACCGGCAAGCCGAAGGGCGTGGTGCGCGACACTGGCGGCTACATGGTGGCGCTGCGCTGGTCGATGGAGGGGCTCTACGACGTCAAGCCCGGCGAGGTGTTCTGGTCCGCCTCCGACATCGGCTGGGTGGTCGGCCATTCCTACATCGTCTATGCGCCGCTGCTCGCCGGCTGCACCACGGTGCTGTTCGAGGGCAAGCCGGTCGGCACGCCCGATGCCGGCGTGTTCTGGCGGGTGATCGAGGAATACAAGGTCTCCGCGCTGTTCACCGCGCCGACCGCGCTGCGCGCGATCAAGAAGGAGGACCCGGAGGGCCTCCTGATGAAGGACTACGACCTGTCCACCCTGCGCACCCTGTTCCTCGCCGGCGAGCGCGCCGACCCGGACACGGTGGTCTGGGCGGAGACCAGGCTCGGCATTCCGGTGGTCGATCACTGGTGGCAGACCGAGACCGGCTGGGCCATCGCCGGCAACCCGGTGGGCCTCGGCGCGCTCGACGTCAAGGTCGGCTCGACCGGCGTGCCCATGCCCGGCTACCAGGTCGACATCCTCGACGAGGGCGGGCATCACGTCGGCCCGAACCGGATGGGCTCGATCGCCATCAAGCTGCCGCTGCCGCCCGGCTGCCTGCCCACGCTGTGGCAGCAGGACGAGCGGTTCCGGGAGAGTTACCTCGCCGAGTTCCCCGGCTACTACAAGACCGCCGATGCCGGCTTCTGCGATGCCGACGGGCAGCTCTTCATCATGGGGCGCACGGACGACATCATCAACGTCGCCGGCCACCGCCTCTCCACCGGCGGCATGGAGGAGGTCCTCGCCTCCCACCCGGACGTCGCCGAATGCGCGGTGATCGGCATCCATGACGAACTCAAGGGCGAGGTGCCCTGCGGCTTCGTGGTGCTGAAGGCGGGCGTGGCGCGCGCGCCGAACGAGATCGAGGGCGAGATCGTCGCCCTGGTGCGCGAGCGCATCGGCCCGGTGGCGGCGTTCCGCATCGCCATCGCGGTGCACCGCCTGCCGAAAACGCGCTCGGGCAAGATCCTGCGTGGCACGATGAAGAAGATCGCCGATGCCGAGCCCTGGAACATGCCGGCGACGATCGACGATCCCTCTTCGCTGGACGAGATCGCCGCCGCGCTGAGCGCGCGGGGGCTGCCGAAGGCTTCGGCGGCCTAGGCGCCGGCGGGGCCCGCCGGAGCGGACGCTCGCGAGACGAACGGACAAAACAAAAGGGGCGCCGGTGCGCCCCTTTTTTATTCCGCCGGAAAGGCGTTTCCGCCGCGCGGGAGCCCTCGTCCCGCCGCAGCCGGAAGGCTCACTCGTCCTCGGCTTCGCTCTTGCGCGAGCCGCCCAGCTTGGCGAACACGGTCTCGAGGTCGATCGCCTCCTCGCGCGGCTTCTGCGCCGGCACGAAGGGCTCCTGGGCACCGGCGCCGGTGGTGACGTCGGCGGGCAGCAGCGTCGCCCCACCCTCGCCGGCGGCGGCCGCCGGGCGGTCCTTGGAGGAGCGCTGCACCTCGATGTCGAGGTCGATCTGCGAGCACAGGCCGAGCGTGACCGGGTCCATCGGCGTCAGGTTCGCCGCGTTCCAGTGGGTGCGCTCCTTGATCGATTCGATCGTGGTCTTGGTGGTGCCCACCAGACGCATGATCTGGCTGTCCTTGAGCTCGGGATGGTTGCGCAGCAGCCAGAGGATGGCGTTCGGCCGGTCCTGGCGCTTGGAGACCGGGGTGTAGCGCGGGCCGCGGCGGCGCTTGGCCTCGGGCAGCTTCACCTTCGGCTCCAGCAGCTTCAGCCGGTGATTCGGGTTCTGCTCGGCGCGCTCGATCTCCTCGCGCGAGAGCTGGCCGGTGGTTACCGGGTCGAGCCCCTTGATCCCCTGGGCGACTTCGCCGTCGGCGATGCCCTTCACCTCGAGCACGTGAAGCTTACAGAAGTCGGCGATCTGGTCGAACGTCAGCGCGGTGTTCTCGACCAGCCACACGGCGGTGGCCTTCGGCATCAGGGGGGCGTTCGCCATGGGACGCGTCTCCTCAAAGATTGGTTCGGCCAGACAAGCAGTCTCACGCGCTCCGCCGCCCGACTGGGGCGGAGCCACGGACCGTCTCACGATGACCGGGATGACTTAAATATAGGCGCGCCGCTTCCATCCTGCAAACGCAAAGACACCGCCCCGCGCCGACGGCGGCCTCGCCTGTCGCTTTCGGCCGCGCCGGGAACATTTGCGCCGCTTAGGAAGGATTTAGCAACGCGGCGCCCGCTTCACGAAATAAATAGCGCACGGATCGGCCTCGCGCCGACCGTGTTGATCCCATGGGCGGCGCGGGCGGCCACGCCCTGCGCCCGGCAGAAACGGAACGAATGTCGATGAAACCGCTCTCCCTACTGGCGCTGGCGTTCGCGCTGGGGCTCGCCATGCCGGCCGCGGCGCAGGAAATGCCCGGCAAGGCGGACGTCGCCCGCATCTCCGGCGGCACCTACGGCGTGGACACCAACCACACGCAGATCATCTGGACCGTCGACCATCTGGGCCTCTCCCCGCTCTCGGGCATGTTCGGCGCGGGCGAAGGCACGCTCAATCTCGACCCGAAGGCGCCGCAGGCGGCGACGCTCCAGCTCTCCATCCCGATTTCGACCCTCGCCGTCACCTCGAAGAGCTTCGGCCAGGATCTCGGCGGCTCCGGCTTCTTCGACGTGGCGAAGTTCCCGTCCGCCACCTTCAAGTCCACGAAGGTGACGCCGCACGGGGCGAAGGCGACCGTGGAGGGCGAGCTCACGCTGCACGGCGTGACGCACCCGGTGACGCTCGAGGTGAGCCTGTTCGGCGCCGGCATCAACCCGCGCAGCAAGCGCGAGGAGATCGGCTTCACCGCGACCGCGACGCTCAGGCGCAGCGATTTCGGCCTCGGCGTCGCCGTTCCGCTGGTATCGGACGAGGTGAAGCTCGACCTGGTCGGCGTGTTCCGCAAGAATTCCTGAGCGCGCCGGCGGAGCGGCGGGGCGCCGCGCGCGCTTGACACGGAGGGCGCCGCCACCCATGACGGTGGCGAACCCCCGATGGACCGTATGATGAGCGCCGCCCCAAAGCCCGATCTGCGCATCCTGCTCTGCGCCCCGCGCGGCTTCTGCGCCGGCGTGGTGCGTGCGATCGACGCGGTCGAGCGCGCGCTGCAGATCTACGGCCCACCGGTCTATGTGCGCCACGAGATCGTGCACAACAAATACGTGGTCGAGGGGCTGAAGGCGAAGGGTGCCATCTTCGTCGAGGAACTGCACGAGGTGCCCGCCGGCACCAGCGCGCCGGTCATCTTCTCCGCCCACGGCGTCGCCCGGTCGGTGCCGGAGGAGGCCGCGCAGCGCAATTTCTTCGCCATCGACGCCACCTGCCCGCTGGTGACCAAGGTGCATCGCGAGGCGGTCGTCCATTTCAAGCGGGGCCGCGAGGTCGTGCTGATCGGCCATGCCGGCCACCCCGAGGTGATCGGCACCATGGGCCAGCTCCCCGCCGGCGCGGTCACGCTGGTCGAGACCGCCGAGCAGGCCCGCAGCTTCGCCCCGCGCGACCCCGGAAACCTCGCCTTCACCACCCAGACCACGCTCTCGCTCGACGACACGGCCGAGATCGTCGCCATCCTGCGCGAGCGCTTTCCCTCCATGGTCGCCCCGCACAAGGAAGACATCTGCTACGCCACCACCAACCGACAGGAAGCGGTGAAGCGGGTGGCGCCGCAGGTCGAGGCGATGATCGTGGTCGGCGCGCCGAATTCCTCCAACTCGCAGCGCCTGCGCGAGGTGGCCGAGCGCGAGGGCTGCCGCGCCGCCCTGCTGGTGCAGCGCGCCGGCGACATCGACTGGGACGTGTTCGGCTCGATCGCCTCGCTCGGCATCACCGCCGGCGCCTCGGCGCCGGAAGTGCTGGTGGAGGAGATCATCGACGCCTTCGCCGAGCGCTTCACGGTGCGGGTCGAGACCGTCTACACCGCCCATGAGGACGTCTTCTTCCCCCTCCCCCGCCAGCTCCGTCCGGACGCCGCCGAATAATCCCATGGCCGTCTACACCGACGTTTCCCCGGAAGAGCTCGAAGCCTTCCTCGCCACCTATGAGATCGGCCGCCTGCGTGCCTTCAAGGGCATCGCCGAGGGCGTCGAGAACTCGAACTACCTGCTGCAGACCGAGGCCGGCAGCTTCATCCTCACTCTCTACGAGAAGCGGGTGAACCCAGCCGACCTGCCGTTCTTCATCGGGCTGATGGAGCACCTCGCGAGCCGCGGCATCGACTGCCCGCAGCCGGTGAAGAACCGCGCCGGGGCCGCGCTCGGCACGCTCGCCGGCCGCCCGGCCGCGATCGCCACCTTCCTCGTTGGCACCTCGGTGCGCCGGCCTTCCGCCGGCCATTGCGCCGCGCTCGGCACCGCGCTCGCCGGGCTGCACAAGGCCGGCGCCGACTTCACCGCTTTCCGCCGCGCCAACGCGCTCTCCGTGCCCGGCTGGCGGCCGCTGTTCGAGCAGGCCGAAGCGCGCGCGGACACGGTGGCGCCGGGCCTTGCCGCCCTCATCGCCGACGAGCTCGCGACGCTGGAGCCGAACTGGCCCACCGGGCTTCCCGCCGGCGTCATCCATGCCGACCTGTTCCCGGACAACGTCTTCTTCACCGACGGAAGGCTCTCGGGGCTGATCGACTTCTACTTCGCCTGCAACGATTTGCTGGCCTATGACATCGCCATCTGCCTCAACGCCTGGTGCTTCGAGCCGGACGGCGCCTACAACCAGACGAAGGGCCGCGCCCTGCTCGCCGCCTACCAGGCCGAGCGCCCGCTGGAGCCGGCCGAGATCGACGCCCTCACGCTCCTGTGCCGGGGCGCGGCGCTGCGCTTCCTGCTCACCCGGCTCGTCGACTGGCTGAACGTGCCGCCCGGCGCGCTGGTGCGCCCGCACGACCCGAAGGACTATCTGCGCCGTCTACGCTTCCACCGCGCGGTGCGCAACGTGCGCGACTACGGCATCGCCCTCGCCGGGAGCGCGGCGTGAAGACCGCCCCGGGCACCGCGCGCGTCTTCGACGACGACGCCCCGCGCGAGGCCGCCAAGGGCATCGTCGCGATCTGGACCGACGGCGCCTGCTCGGGCAATCCCGGCCCCGGCGGCTGGGGCGCTATCCTGCGCTATGCCGGCGCGCAGAAGGAACTCTCCGGCGGCGAATCGCCCACCACCAACAACCGCATGGAGCTGACCGCGGCGATCGAGGCGCTCGACGCGCTGAAGCGCCCCTGCACGGTCGACCTCCACACCGACAGCGAATATCTGCGCAACGGCGTCACCAAGTGGGTCGCCGGCTGGAAGCGCAATGGCTGGCGCACCGCCGACAAGAAGCCGGTGAAGAACGTCGATCTGTGGGAGCGGCTGGAGACGGCCATCGCCCGCCACGAGATCCACTGGCACTGGGTGAAGGGCCATGCCGGCGACCCGATGAACGAGCGCGCGGACGAGCTCGCCCGCGAGGGCATGGCGCCCTACAAGCGCCGCCACGGCGGGAGCTGAGCCGCCATGGGCGCCGCACCCGATCCCGCGCCCGAACCTACCTCCGGCGCCGTCCGCGGCGCGCCTGCCGTGCTGCTGCGGCTGGAGGGCCTCGCGGTGCTGGCCGGCGGCGTGCTCGCCTATGCCGCGCTCGGGCAGAGCTGGTGGCTGTTCGCGCTGCTGTTCCTCGCGCCCGACCTCGCCATGGCCGGCTATCTCGCCGGCCCGGCCGCCGGCGCCCGGCTCTATAACGCCATGCACGCCCATATCGGCCCGACCCTGCTCGCGGCGGCCGGCTATCTCCTCGCCGATCCGTGGCTCGGGGCGCTCGCCGCGATCTGGTTCGCCCATAACGGGCTCGACCGCGCCCTCGGCTACGGGCTCAAATATCCCGACGCTTTCGGCCACACCCATCTCGGAATGATCGGCAAGGCCGCCAATCCCCGCAAAGTCGGGGCGGATCGCCCGACGGCGGATTGACAAAAGCCCCTCCGCTCCGCTATCAGCCGGGCCTCGAATTCAGGCAAGCTGGCGGATCGGGGCGCGGCCATGGAGGCGCCGTCTCATGCGCAGGCGCTATCGATCCGAAGGTTGAGTGTCATGAAGATCCGCAATTCCCTCAAGTCGCTGCTTGGCCGTCACCGCGACAACCGTCTGGTGCGCCGCAAGGGCCGCGTCTACATCATCAACAAGACCCAGAAGCGCTTCAAGGCCCGCCAGGGCTGAGGCTTCGCGCCCAGCGGCTTCGGGGACGGTTCGCCGGCCACCGGGGCAGGGCGTTCCGGGCGGCCGCGTTCACGTTTTCGCGGCTGGGCCGGCCAAGAATTGACGAGGGCGCCATCGCTCCTACACTGGAGCCATGCGCGCCCTTTTTGCTGCCCTGATGATCGCCGCGGCACCGGTCGCCCTTCCGGCCCCGTCCGCACTGGCCCTTTCCGCCCAATCGCCGGCCGACCAGCCGCCGGCGACGGTGCATGGCGCCACGCGCCGGGCCGCCGGCCTCGAGCGCATCCTTCAGGTCCAGACCCCCGGCGTGACGCCGGAGGAGGAGCCTGCGGACCCCGGCCTCATCGATCCCGAGATCACCGGTCCGGAAGACACCAATCCCGACGTCGCCACGCCCGACGGGCCGGACGAGAACGCGACCACCGGCGCCGCGAAGCAGGACAAGGGGCTGGAAGCGCAGGCCAAGGCCGAACCCGACCCCAAGAAGCGGCTCGACGCCCTGTTCGCGGCGCTGAAGGCGGCGCCGGACAAGGATTCGGCCAAGGCCATCGCCGACCGGATCGACATCGCGCTGGCCCCGAGCGGCAGCGCCACCGCCGACCTGCTGATGGGCCGGGCGGCGCTTGCGACCGAGGTGAAGGACTACGACCTCGCGATCGAGCTGCTCGACGCGGTGATCCGCATCGAGCCCGATCATCTGGAAGCGTGGAACAAGCGCGCGACGGTGTTCTTCCTGCAGGAAGACTTCTCCGATTCGCTGGCGGACCTTCAGCAGGTCGTCACCCGCGAGCCGCGCCATTACGGCGCGTGGGCCGGCATCGCCATCATTTGCAAGCAGATCGGCGACGACAAGCATGCGCTTGAGGCCGCGCGCCGGGCGCTCGCCATCTATCCCCACCTCGAATCGGTCGAGGACATGGAGAAGACCCTCTCGCTCAAGATCGAGGGTCGGCCGATCTGAGCGGGCCCCCGCTCAGACCCGCTCGTAATCCACGTAGCTGACGGCGAAGTCGTCCTTCTCGCCCTGCGGCGGTTCCTCGCGGGCGACCTCGCGCCACTGCGCCCGGTCGAAATCGGGGAAGTGGATATCGCCTTCCGGCGTGCCGTGCACCTCGGTCAGCCGCAGCCGGTTCGCCAGCGGCAGCGCCTGGGCATAGATCTGCGCTCCGCCGACCACGACGATCTCGTCGGCGCCGATCCGCTCCGCCTCGCGCTCCGCCTTCTCCAGCGCCGCGCCGAGCGTCGGCGCCACCATCACGCCGTCGGGCGTGACGAAGCCGGTGTCGCGGGTGATGACGATCGTGGTGCGGCCCGGCAGCGGGCGGCCGATGGCGTCGAAGGTGCGTCGCCCCATCAGGATCGGCTTGCCCCAGGTGATGGCCCGGAACCGCTTCAAATCGCCCGAAATGTGCCAGGGCAGCTGGTCGCCGCGCCCGATCACCCCGTTCGCGGCGATCGCCGCGACGATGGCGAGGGTCGGCGGCGTGCCGTTCTCGGTCCCGCTCATGCCGCTTTCCCGGTGAGCTGGGCCAGCGCCGCGTCGGCGGCGGCAAGGCCGGTCTGGTGGGCGCCGTGGGCGGTCGAATAGGCGTGCGGCGACACCGCCTCGCCGGCGAACATCACGCGCTCGCCGAGCGTCTGGCCGAGCCGGGCGCGCAGCGGCGCGAGGCCCGGCAGCGCGCAGCTATAGGCGCCGCCGATGAGCGGGTTGGAAACCCAGTTGGTGGTCGCCACGCCGGTGACGCGACGACGTATATCCGCACCGAAGGCGTCGGTGAGCGCGGCCATGGCGAAATCCTCCATTGCCTGAGGGCCCGCCGCGACGAGCCCGGCGGCATTGTCGCCACCGAGCTGACCGATCGCCATCGGCGCGCCGAACGGGTTGAGCACGAAATTGATCGGCCGGCGCGCGGGATCGCGCAGGTCGATCGTGTCGACATAGCTGGTCGGGCCGACGCCGAAGACGTCGCCGTCGAACCGGATCGCGACCTTCTCCGCCGCGCCGAGCGGCAGCGCCTCGAACGCCTCGGCGAGGTCGGGCGGCAGCAGCGGGGCGAAACGCAGCCCGCCGCGCGCAATCACCGTGGTCGGCACCGCGACGATGGCGAGCCGGGCGAGGAGCCGCCCGCGCGGCGTCTCCACCGCGACGCCGCTGCCGGACCAGTCCACGAGGCTCACCGGGCAGCCGGTGACGACCGGCAGGTCGGACGCCATCTGCGCCGCCGCGGCCTGCACCAGTGCACCATAGCCGCGCTCGACCGGGTAGTTCTCGCCCGTGTCGCCATAGGCGGCGTAGTCGAGCGTCGAGAGCCGCTCCGGCTCGGCGGCGGACATCAGGGTCATCCAGTGCCGCGCCAGCCGGTACCAGGGGTCGGCCGGGTCCATCACCTCGCTGGCGGCGATGTCGCGCCCTTCCTCGCCGGCCCGGTGGACGGCGGTGAAGGCGGTGTCAATCGAGCGCCACGCCGCCTCGCGCTCGACCTCGTCCGCCCAGCGATCCCCGAGATGGGTCGCCCGGGCCTGCCGCGTGCCGCGCTTGAGATAGGTGAGGCCGAGCTCATCGGCGGCGGCGCGCAGCGGGTTGACGGATGCCGAATGCAGCCAGTGGCAGCCCTGGTCCCACGGCACGCCGAGACTGGTCGTGTCGGTGAAGGCGCGCCCGCCGGTGCGGTCGGCCGCCTCCAGCACGACGACGTCGGCCCCGCGCTGGTGCAACCGGGCGCCCGCGGCGAGACCTGCGGCGCCGGCGCCGACAACGATCACATCACGCATGTCGCTCACGCCACTAATCGTTCAAGCACTATTTCTTGCGGAACGCGTCGAGCCGCACGACCTGGGCGCCCGACTGGCTCCCCGCCGGCTCGGCTTCCGGCTTCGCGCCGTCCGCGCGTTCCTGGTCGGCGGCGGCCTTGCCTTTGGCGCCCTCGGCCCTGGCACTATCGCCCTTGGCACCCTCGCCTTTCACGGCGGCCTTGGAAGTCTCGGCCTTCGCCACGTCGCCCCCGGCCTCTTCGCCCTCGCCGATGCGCGAGCGCCGCGTCTCCGCCGCGACGGGACGCGGCTCGGCACGGCCGGAAGCAGCCGGAGCGCTCTCGCTCCGGGCGCCGGACTTGGCGGGCTTCGCCTCCGCCTGCGACGACCGGGCGGCCGGAACGGGGCCGCGCGTGGTCGGCACGGAGGTGGGGCGCATGGCGGCGGGCGCGGGCTGGGGCGCCTCGACCTCGGCCTCCTCCTCGTCCGGTGCCGGCTCGAACTGCAGACCGAATTTCACCGACGGGTCGAAGAAGCCCTTCAGGCTGGAGAACGGCACGTGCAGCCGCTCGGGAATGCCGTTGAAGGACAGACCGACCTCGAAGAACGTCTCGCTGACGATCAGGTCCCAGAACTGGTGCTGGAGCACGATCGTCATCTCTTCCGGGTACTTCTCCTTCAGCCGCGGGGAAAGCCGCACGCCGGGCGCGCAGGTGTCGAAGGAGATGTAGAGGTGATGGTCGCCGGGCAGGCCGTCCTGGGCGACGTCGTTCAGCACGCGGCGCACGACGGCGCGCAAGGCGTCCTGCACGAGAAGGTCATAACGGATCAGATCGACGCTCATGCCGGCAATGAACCCGATTCCAGCCCCGACCGCCAGCCGGACCTAAGATTAAAAGAAAGTGGAGGCTTCTGTTGCCAGGTGCCTCCGAACCCCGCCTTACAGTGCTACCCGCAAGGACTTATTTCCCAGAGATCAAACCGCTCACGCGGCCTGAGCAACCGGAGCATAGTTGTCGTTGGCAACTATATGTTTGGTCCGATGACGGCGGTACCATGCCGAGCGAAAGCCTACCCTTTACGCCCTCGTCGATCCTGTTTCGCCCCCGCCGGAACCCACCGGGCCGAAAGGCAGGCGGGATGGGCTCGGGTGGAGGCGCCGGGTACTGCCCCCGGGTCCGAAAGGTTTATTGCGGTAACCGTTTATCGCCGTAGCCGGCTTGCGCCGGCACCCGGAATATAGGCGCTCCCCCTCCCGCTTGGAAGGGGCCGGGCGCCTCTCGCACAGTTACCTATGCGTCGGCGGCCTCAAGCCTCGGTCTGGTCGCCATATTGCAGGCGCTCGATCGGCAGCTTGCCGCCCTCGGTGCCGGCGAGCTTCTCGTCGAGATCGGTGAGCCGCGCGCGCAGCGACTCCATCAGCATCTGCCGCATCAGTTCGTAGTCGAGCTTCACGTCGGAATGGGCGCTGCGCAGCGACTGGCCGGCGCGCAGCACCAGCGCGGGCGAGGTGTTGGAGGCGTCGACCTTGAAGTCGAGCGGATGGGTCGCATCCTTCTCCAGAAGATTCAGATGCATGGCGAGGCGGTGATACTCGCTCGCCAGAGCCTTGGTGCTGTCGGTGGCCTTCACGGTGTCGGTCATCGGGCTCCCTCCTCAACGTCGGGCGGGCGCGCATGGCGCCGGCCTCGATGACAAGTACCACGCGGCCGCGAAGTTCCGATGATACCGCCGTACCTTACCGCCCGACGTCATGTCCCCTGCTGCGCCGCGAAAACGCCGCAGAATGATCACGTCCCGCAGCGGAACGTCCGCCGCTGCCGGCCGTTCTGGTCCCGTCTGGGGGAGCAGACACGGAGACGAACGATGAAGATCGCCAATCTGACGATGAGCGGCGTGGCCGCTACCCTCGGCCTGTGCGCCCTCTCGGCAACGCCCGGCCTCGCTCAGGACGTCTATGTGCGCACCACCGAGCCCGCCGGGCCGGTGCTCGCCGTGCCCGCAGAGCCGGGTCCCACCGTCATCGTGCGCGAGGAGCCGTCCTACGACGCGCCGGACTATGTCGTGACCCAACCCCCGCATGTGGTGGTGCGCGAGGCCCCGACCTATGAAGCGCCCGCCTATGAAGCCCCGGCCGATGAGCCGCCCGCCTACGAGCCCCGGCAGGTGATCGTCGCCGAGCCGGCGGACGGCCCCTATGCCGGCAATGGCTGGTACCGCGAGGTGCCGCCCTATCCCGCGCCGCTGCCGCGCGCGGTGAACCGCCGCGCCCCGGCGTCGGACTGCCGCATGGTGGAGCGCGAGACCCGGTCCGGCCTCATCCGCGTGAGCACCCTGTGCGAGTGACGTCCCTCTGACGCGACGCACGCGCCAAAAAATTGTGGTTCACGCCCGGACAGAAGGGCGGGTGGCCGTGCGCCGCCCGCCCTTGCGCGCTATATATAGTGGGTCGAAACGCCAACGGCCGGCCCCGACCACGAGAGCGGCGCGGCACATGAGAGGCTCATGCGGCAATATCACGAGCTCCTGGAACGTATCCTGCGCGAAGGCACGCGCAAGGACGACCGCACCGGCACCGGCACCTATTCCGTGTTCGGCCACCAGATGCGCTTCGCCCTGTCGAAGGGCTTCCCGCTCGTCACCACCAAGAAGCTGCATCTGAAGTCGATCGTCCACGAGCTGCTGTGGTTCCTCGCCGGCGATACCAACATCGCCTACCTCAAGGCCAACGGCGTCTCGATCTGGGACGAGTGGGCGGACGAGAACGGAGATCTCGGCCCGGTCTACGGCCATCAGTGGCGGAGCTGGCCCGACGGGCGCGGCGGGGTGATCGACCAGATCGCCCAGCTCGTCACCGACATCCGCCGCAATCCCGATTCGCGCCGGCTGATCGTCTCGGCCTGGAACCCGGCGGACGTGCCGAAGATGGCGCTGCCGCCCTGCCACTGCCTGTTCCAGTTCTACGTCGCCGACGGCCGGCTCTCCTGCCAGCTCTACCAGCGCTCCGCCGACGTGTTCCTTGGCGTGCCGTTCAACATCGCGAGCTACGCCCTGCTCACCCACATGGTGGCGCAGGTGACGAAGCTGGAGCCGGGCGACTTCGTCCACTCCTTCGGCGACGTGCACCTCTATCTCAACCATGTCGACCAGGCGCGCGAGCAGCTCGCCCGCACGCCGCGCCCGCTGCCGAGGCTGAAGCTCAACCCGGCGGTGGACGACCTGTTCGCCTTCCGCTTCGAGGACATTGCGATCGAGGCCTACGACCCCTACCCCGCCATCCGGGCGCCGGTGGCGGTTTGACGGATCACGGCATGTCGCTCGCTATCCGTCCTGCGCGTCCCGGCGATGCCGGCCTGATCCACGCCTTCGTGCGCGAGCTCGCCGAATACGAGAAGCTGCTGCACGAGGTGGAGGCCGGCGAGGCCGACATTGCGCGCGACCTGTTCGGGCCGAGCCCGCGCGTCTTCTGCGACATCGCGGAATGGGAGGGCGAGCCGGCCGGCTTCGCGCTGTGGTTCTACAATTACTCGACCTTCCGCGGCCGCCACGGGCTTTATCTCGAGGATTTGTTCGTGCGCCCCGCCTTTCGCGGGCGCGGCATCGCCACCGCGCTGATGCGCCATCTGGCGAAGCGCTGCGTCGCCGAGCGCCTCGGCCGCTTCGAATGGTGGGTGCTGAACTGGAACGAGCCGGCGATCACCTTCTACCGCTCCATCGGCGCAGTGCCGATGGACGAATGGACGGTGCAGCGCGTCAGCGGCGAGGCCCTCGTCCGCCTCGCCGGCGAATAGGCACGCCGCCGGTCGAAACCGGCGGCGCTTTCCGTTGCAAATCGACCGTCGAGGAAGCTGGCAGGCGAAGGTCCGCCGGCAGGGGACCGCCGCTCGGCGGCGATCCCCGTCCGTGTGCCGCGATCAGAGGGTGTCGCCCTCGTCATCGGCCGGCCCGCCATCCGGGTTCATCATGCCCGGACCCATGCCGTTGTGCATGCCGGGACCCATCCCAGGACCCATGCCAGGCCCCATTCCGGGTCCCCGGCCCATGCCCGGGCCGCACGGGCCGTGGCCGCCCATCATGGCGAAGCCCTTACCGTGCCCGCCGGGACCCCAGCCATGGTGCGGACCGTGGCCGAAGCCGCCCTGCTGCGCCTCGCGGAACAGCAGGTTGAAGCGGAACTTCTGGCCTTGGTCGAGCGTGCCGTAGAGCGGCTCCGCGGCATCGGCGAGCTTCTTCAGGGCCCTGCCCCGTTCGACCATGCTGTCGGCCCGCTTCTCGAGCCGGGCGACGACGTCGCCGTGCGGACCGTCGGGACCGGCGCCCATGCGGGGACCGGGGCCGGGACCCGCATCGGGACCCGCGCCGGGTGCCTGACCCATGTCGGGACCGGGCGCGCCGGGAGGCGGCGCACCGGGGCCCGGCGCCGGCTTGCCGTCCGGACCCGGTCGGCCCGGCCCGCGCATCGCCTGATGCTGCTCGCGCCAGTCGCGATGCTGCTCACGCCATTCCTGGCGCCAGCCGGACTGCTCCTTGGCGTAGTCGTGCAGCGCGGTCTCGAGCGCCGGCCACAGCTTCTCCTGCTCCGGCGTCAGCCGCAGGCCCGCCTTCAGCGCCGCGATGCGCGCATCGGCCATCGCGTCGGCATTCGCCGCCCGCTGTTCGGCCGTCGGCGGCTTGGGGGCCTCGGCGTTATTCGACTGGGCGACCGCAAAACTGGCACTCGCCAGAAGGGCTGTTGCGGCAGCAGCAATGATCGTGCGTTTCATTGGCCTCATCTCCTTTCGAAGTGAGGCCGATGCTGACGCACGACCGGCAACTTACCAAGTGAAACTTCCGTAATGTTCCAGTAGAAACTTACGGATACTTAGATGAACAGTCATTCATGTAGCTGAACGCCTGTTAACCGGGCGAGATCATCTTCTCCGGCCGCACGATTGCGTCGAATTCCTCATTCGTCACATAGCCGCCGCCGACCGCTTCCTCGCGCAGCGTGGTGCCGTTCTTGTGCGCGGTCTTGGCGATCTTGGCAGCGTTGTCGTAGCCGATCTTCGGCGCCAGTGCCGTGACAAGCATCAAGGAGCGCTCCAGCGCCGCCTCGATATTGTCCTCGCGCGCCTCGATGCCGACGACGCAATTGTCGGTGAAGCTCACCGCCGCGTCCGCCATCAGCCGCACCGACTGCAGGAAGTTGTAGGCCATCACCGGGTTGTAGACGTTGAGCTCGAAATGGCCCTGGCTGCCGGCGAAGCTGAGCGCCGCATTGTTGCCGAACACCTGCACACAGACCTGCGTCAGCGCCTCGCACTGGGTGGGGTTCACCTTGCCGGGCATGATCGAGGAGCCCGGCTCATTCTCCGGCAGGGCGAGTTCGCCGAGGCCCGAGCGCGGGCCGGAGCCGAGCAGGCGGATGTCGTTGGCGATCTTGAACAGCGACACCGCCACCGTGTTGATCGCGCCGTGCGAGAACACCATCGCGTCATGGGCGGCGAGCGCCTCGAACTTGTTCGGCGCCGAGGTGAAGGGAAGCCCGGTGATGGCGGCGATCCGCTCCGCCACCTTCTCCGCGAAGCCGACCGGCGCGTTGAGCCCGGTGCCGACCGCCGTGCCGCCCTGGGCGAGTTCCATCAGCGAGGGCAGCGTCTGCTCGATCCGGGCGATGCCGTTCTCAACCTGCTGGGTGTAGCCGGAGAATTCCTGGCCGAGGGTGAGCGGCGTGGCGTCCTGGGTGTGGGTGCGGCCGATCTTGATGATGCCCTTCCACTGCTGCGCCTTGTCGTTCAGCGCGTTGCGCAGCTTCTGAAGCGCCGGGACCAGCCGGTGGACGATCTCCTCCGCGCAGGCGACGTGCATCGCCGTCGGATAGGTGTCGTTGGAGGACTGGCTCATATTGACGTGGTCGTTGGGATGGACCGGCTTCTTGGAGCCCATCGTCCCGCCCAGCATCTCGATCGCGCGGTTCGAGATGACCTCGTTGGCGTTCATGTTCGACTGCGTGCCCGAGCCGGTCTGCCAGACCGCGAGCGGGAAATGGGCGTCGAGCTTGCCCTCCATCACTTCCTGCGCGGCGGCGATGATGACGCGGGCGAGCTCCGGGTCGAGCCTGCCGAGCTCGAGATTGGTCTCGGCCGCGGCCCGCTTGATGACGCCGAGCGCGCGAACCACCGGCAGCGGCTGCTTTTCCCAGCCGATCTTGAAGTTTCCGAGCGAGCGCTGAGCCTGCGCACCCCAGTACTTGTCCGCCTCCACGTCGATGGGACCGAACGTGTCGGTTTCGATGCGGGTCTTGCTCATGATTTCTTAGCCTCTCGGATCAGCGCGTCCTTAAAACCGTCCCAATCGGGCACGAGGGCCTGGGGCGCGGCCGGGTTTAGCATGCGGGGCAGGCCCCGCAAATGCGCCCTGCGGAGAGTGGGCGGACCAGCCGAAAACGCGGATATCAACCCCGTTTCACGAGGCCGTGATGCGCCCGGGAGCGGCGCCGGCGTGCCGCGACGCCTTGCGCCGCCTTGCGCGGCGCGAAAGTGACCCCTTCCCGTCCGCAACCTGACTAGACTGAACCGAGCAGTTCAAGCAACGCAAGGTAGAGATAAGCCTATTACCTACAGATTCGCGACTCACGATGGGGCTGCCCACCCGGCGAATGGTCTCCGGCCACCAAATCACGGACAAAAAAAAGTCTGTATGCGGTCAAATTGCTGCACTAGAGGTATATCGGAAGAGCAATCTGGGCGGATGCGGTATTATTCTACTTATGGCGGATCTGATCAACCTTCATCGACATCGCAAGCGCCTTCGTCGCGAAGCTGCGGAACAAATTGCCGCGATCAGGCGTTTGGAGTTTGGCCGGTCGAAGGCGCAGAAAACGGCGGAGTCTGCCCAGGAGCAGCGCCGGGCGAACTTGCTGGACGGCCATAGGCGAATTCGAGAGGATGAAACATGAAGAGCCCTGTGGTGAAGCGATCGATCGTTATTGCCGGGCACAAGACGAGCGTAAGCCTTGAAGATCAGTTCTGGGATGCGCTCAAGGAGATCGCCTCAAATCGGCGCAGTACGCTGTCGGAGATCGTCGCCTCCATCGATTCCGGTCGGAACCAGGGCAATCTTTCATCGGCGATACGGCTCTATGTGCTTGCCCACTATCGTAACTCTCCCAACATGCGCGACGGCGCCGATCACGGCGAACGCAGCATGCCCGTGCGGTCTACCGTTGCGTAACATTTCGTACATTCCCATATGACGCCACGCGACGGCGCGTTGTAACCCGGTGTCTCGTCACCTATAACGCCCTCGCCCGCGTTTCTCGCAACGAGAGCGCGGAATCGATCTGCACGGTGGCGTCTCACGGTTCTGCGTATGCGGGCCTGGGCGATCGGGCACGCAAACGGAGTAGCCGCGCAATGTCGTGGAAGAACCAGAGCGGTGGACCGTGGGGCAGCGGTCCGCGCGGTCCCTGGGGCACCGGCCCGCAATCGCCGGGACCAAATTCTCCCGATCTCGAAGACCTGATCCGCCGCGGCCAGGAAAAATTGCGCAGTGCGATGCCGGGCGGCTTCGGCAGCGGCAAGGGCATCATCCTCGTCGTCGCCCTCGCCATCGTCGCGTGGCTGCTGTCGGGCTTCTACCGCGTGGAGCCGGACGAGCAGGGCGTGGTCCTGCGCTTCGGCCGCTTCGTCGCGACCTCGAATCCCGGCCTGAACTACCACCTGCCCTACCCGATCGAGACCGTGCTGACCCCGCAGGTCACGCGCGTGAACCGCATCGACATCGGCATCCGCACCGGCGACGATCCCCGTCGCGGCGCCGCCATGCGCGACGTTGCCGAGGAGAGCCTGATGCTCACCGGCGACGAGAACATCGTCGACGTCGATTTCGCCGTGTTCTGGATGGTGAAGCCCGCTGCCGCCGGCTCGACCGAGGACATCGGCGCCGCCAACTTCCTGTTCAACGTCCAGAATCCCGAAGGCACCATCAAGGCGGTGGCCGAGAGCGCGATGCGCGAGGTGGTCGGGCGCACGAACATCCAGCCGATCCTCACCGGCGCGCGCCAGAACATCGAGACCGCCGTGCACGAGCTGATGCAGAAGACCCTCGACGATTACCAGTCCGGCGTCCTCATCACCCAGGTCCAGCTCCAGAAGGTCGACCCGCCGCAGCAGGTCATCGACTCGTTCCGCGACGTGCAAGCCGCGCGCGCCGACGCCGAGCGCCTGCAGAACGAGGCGCAGGCCTACGCCAACCGAGTCGTGCCCGAGGCCCGCGGCGAGGCAGCCCGCATCACCCAGGGCGCGGAAGGCTACAAGGAGCGCGCGGTCATCGAGGCACGCGGCCAGGCCTCGCGCTTCCTCAGCGTGCTGGCCGAATACCAGAAGGCGCCGGAAGTGACCCGTCAGCGCCTCTATCTCGAAACCATGGAACGTGTCTTCGGCGGCATGGACAAGGTCATCATCGACCAGAAGGCGAGCGGCAACGGGGTCGTTCCCTACCTGCCGCTCGGCGCGCTCAGCCCATCCTCCGCCAAGCCGGCCCCGGCCACGCAGGGAGTCGCGAAATGAAGCACAGCATCGGCCTCATCCTCGCCATTCTCGCCGCCGCCGTCCTGATCGTCCTCTATTCGGCGCTGTTCCAGGTCTACCAGACCCAGCAGGCGCTGGTGCTGCGCTTCGGCGAGCCGGTGCGCGTGATCGAGCAGCCCGGCCTCAACGCCAAGATCCCGCTGGTCGACAGCGTGATCCTGGTCGACAAGCGCATCCTCGACCTCGAGAATCCCTCGCAGGAAGTGATCGCCGCTGACCAGAAGCGGCTCGTGGTCGACGCCTTCGCGCGCTACCGCATCGTCAATCCGCTGCGCTTCTACCAGTCGGTGGGCACGGTGGAGGGCGCCAATTCGCGCCTCGCCACCATCCTCAACTCGGCGCTGCGCCGCGTGCTGGGCGAAGCCAGCTTCATCGAGGTGGTGCGTGACCAGCGCGAGGCGCTGATGGGCCGCATCCGCGACCAGGTGAACCGCGAGGCGCAGAATTTCGGCATCAACATCCTCGACGTGCGCATCCGCCGCGCCGACCTGCCGGAGGCGAACAGCCAGGCGGTGTTCCAGCGCATGCAGACCGAGCGCCAGCGCGAGGCATCCGAGATCCGCGCACAGGGCGCCGAGGCGTCGCAGGCCATTCGCGCCCGCTCCGATCGCGATTCTACCGTCATCGTCGCCGAGGCCAACGCCACCGCCGACAAGCTGCGCGGCGAAGGCGAGGCCCAGCGCAACGAGATCTTCGCGCAGGCCTACAGCAAGGATAAGGACTTCTTCGACTTCTATCGCTCGATGCAGGCCTACGAAGCCTCGATGAAGTCCGGCGACACCCGGATGCTGCTGGCGCCCGATTCGGATTTCTTCCGTTTCTTCAACAACCCGGTCCCTGCGGGCACCGGGGCGCCGTCGGCGCCCAGCGCTTCCGCCGCACCGGCACCCGCTTCCGGACCGGCCGCCACGCCGGCCCCGGAGACGGGCTCGCAGCCCAGCCCCGCCCCCGCGAACTGACGCGCGGGCCATGGCCGATCTCGTCGTCGCGCTCGGCCTCGTGCTGGTGATCGAGGGACTGATGCTGGCGGCGGCACCCAGTGCCGTGCGTCGCGCCATGGAGGCGATCGACCAGCTTCCCGACATGCCCTTGCGCATTACGGGGCTGGCCGGCGCCGTCATCGGACTGCTCATCGTCTGGCTGATCCGCGGCTGACGACGCCCGTCACGGCCTCGGTGCGAAGGCGCGCGAGGGCGAACCGCGGCCGGCCCTTCGCGGCGGCCTGACGTCGCGTCTGCCTCGCGTGGTTTTGGCTTGCATCGGACCGCGTCCCGGTTAAGCGTCTCCCGCTGAGGTGGTGCACATCCCGGCCAACCGGGCGGCCCGCCGGGCACGGCGCGACGGCGCGAAGGAGGCAGCATGACGAAGCGGGTTCACGGTCTCGGGCGGCGCGAGCGGGACGCCGAAGCTTCGCCCCTCGCACCGCTGCAGGCGTTCGCCCGGGCAGTGCCTCTTTCCCTGCCGCGCCGCGCCGGCGCCCTCCTCCTCGCCGCCACTCTGGCGGCGGGCGCCTTCGCCCTGATGCCGGTCGCCGGCCATGCCGCGTCGACCAAGGGGCCGGACACGGTCGCCGACACGGCCGAGCGGGTGATGGACGCCGTCGTCAACATCTCGACCTCGCAGACGGTCGCGCCCTCGCGCGGCGTGCCCACGCCCGAGCTGCCGCCCGGCTCGCCCTTCGAGGAATTCTTCGAGGAATTCTTCAAGCGCCGGCAGCAGCAGGGCGAGGACCAGACGCCGCGCCGCGTCTCCTCGCTCGGCTCGGGCTTCGTCATCGACCCGTCCGGCCTCATCGTCACCAACAACCACGTCATCGCCGACGCCGACGAGATCTACGCCAACTTCGCCGACGGCTCGAAGCTGAAGGCGGAACTGGTCGGGCGCGACACCAAGATCGACCTCGCCCTGCTCAAGGTGACGCCCGAGCCCGGCAAGACGCTCAAATCAGTAAAGTTCGGCGATTCGGATTCGCTGCGCGTCGGCGACTGGGTGATGGCGATCGGCAACCCGTTCGGGCTCGGCGGCACGCTCACCGTGGGCGTCATCTCCGCCCGTAACCGCGACATCAACTCCGGCCCCTACGACAACTTCCTGCAGACCGACGCCGCCATCAACCGGGGCAATTCGGGCGGCCCGCTGTTCAACATGGACGGCGACGTGATCGGCATCAACACTGCCATCATCTCGCCCTCGGGCGGCTCCATCGGCATCGGCTTCGCCGTGCCCTCCAACACCGCGACGCCGGTCATCGCCCAGCTCAAGGAGTTCGGCGAGACGCGGCGCGGCTGGATCGGCGTGCGCATCCAGCAGGTGACGCCGGACATCGCCGAGAGCCTGTCGCTCGACAAGCCGCACGGCGCGCTGGTCGGCTCGGTCACCGATGACGGCCCGGCCGCCAAGGGCGGCATCAAGGCCGGCGACGTGATCGTCGCCTTCGACGGCCACGAGGTGAAGGACATGCGCTCGCTGCCGATCATCGTGGCCGACACGCCGGTCGACAAGGAGGTCGACGTGGTCGTCGTCCGCCGCGGCAAGGAGGAGACGCTGAAGCTCGTCGTCGGCCGCCTTGACGAGGGCGACGACACCGAAGCCACCGACGAGACCCCGAAGGAGCAGCCCGACACGACCCCCGCCGAGACCACCAAGATGCTCGGCCTCGAAGTGAGCGAGCTGACCCCGGAGCTGCGCACCAAGTTCAAGATCAAGGACGAGCTGAAGGGCGTGGTCATCGTCTCGGTCGAGCCCAACACGCCGGCCGCCGATCGCGGTCTGGTCGCCGGCAACCTGATCGTCGAGGTCAACCAGGAAGCCACCGAGACGCCGGAGGACATCTCCAAGCGTATCGCCGAGCTCAAGGCGGACGGTCGCCGCTCGGCCCTGCTGATGATCAGCGACGCCGAGGGCCAGGTGCGCTTCACCGCGCTGCCGATCGACTAGCGCGCCGCCTTCGCCCGCGACGCCGCCCGGGCAGAGGCCCGAAGCGTCGCGGGATTTGCTCCGGTAAACGGCGAATCGGTTCGGCCGGATTTTCGTGGGTCGTTCGGCGGCTTGCCCGTCCGGCGTATGAACGCCCGCCGTGTTTCGGAGCGGTCGATCAGCGCAGAAGTCTGCCAAGGTCGCGCGGGGCAATTGCTAAAGCCACTGCGCAGGCCGGCGCCGGTCAGGCCGCGCCCGTCAGGGCTTGGGCGGCGGCAGCGGCGGGGCGTCGATGTTGGCGCCGGCGGTCTGGTCGGGATGCTTGTTCTTCGGCTCGGTGAGCTGCACCGTCCAGCTCTTCTGCTCGTGCGTGTCGACCTCGAAGAAGCCGGTGCGGTCGAAGCCGCGGGCGAGGCAGTCCTGGATGCCGCGAATGGTGAATTCCTTCTCCCGCGTGCACATGAAGGCCTTGCCCGACCACTCGCCGCCGAGGTCGTAATCGATCGCGTAGACGTAGTAGAAGCGGGCGACGAGGTCCCCGCGCAGCAGCGTCTCGCAGCTCTTGGCGCCGATGTTCCACCAGCCCTCGGTGGCCCAGACGTCGCCGTCCTTGTAGCCGAGCGCGATGCCCACCCGGCTCGCCGACTGGTTGCACAGGCGGAAATCGGCGGCGGCGGGTGTCGTCGCGGCGAAGATCGACGCCGCCGCCAGCGCCGGGATCAGCGCGCGCCACGTCGCGCGCGCGCTCAACCGGCGCGACGCGGCCCGGCGCCCGCCCCGGCGGGCAGGTGCGATCTCAATCGTCGATGAAGACAGCGCGGAAGTCATTGACGTTGGTACAGGTCGGCCCTGGCGTCAGAAGGTCTTCCAAGGGCTCGAAGAAGCTCGTGGAATCGTTATTGGCGAGAAAGGCGGCAGGATCGAGACCGGCCGCCTTCGCCCGCGCGAGCGTGTCGGGCATCACATAGGCGCCGGCGGGGTCGGAAGCGTCGCCGCCGCCGCCATCGGTGCCGTCCGTGTCGCCGGCCACCGCATAGATGCCGGCCGCCCCTTCCAGCGCGACGGCGAGCGCCAGCGCGAATTCCTGGTTCGGGCCGCCGCGGCCCTGGCCGCGCATGGTCACGGTCAGTTCGCCGCCCGAGAGCAGCACCGCCTTCTTGCCCGCCGCCTTCAGCTCGCGGGCCTTGGCCGCCTGCGCCGCCGCCACCTCGCGGGCCTCGCCCTCGAGATTGTCGCCGAGCAGGATCGGCTCCAGCCCCTCCTCGCGCACGATCCGCTCGGCGGCGACGAAGGAATCGGCCGGGCGCGCGACGAGAAGGTACTCGCTGTTGGCGAAGGCGGGATCGCCGGGCTTGGGCGATTCGTTTTCCGGGTCGCGCAGCGCCACCGCCACCGAGGGCGGCGGGTCGATGCGGTAGCGCGCCAGCACGTCGCGGGCCTCGGCCAGCGTCGTCGGGTCCGGGACGGTCGGCCCGGAGCCGATCACCGCCGGATCGTCGCCCGGCACGTCGGAGATGGAGAGCGTCACCACCTTCGCCGGCTGGGCCAGCGCGGCGAGGCGACCGCCCTTGATGCGCGAGAGATGCTTGCGGACCGTGTTGATCTCGGTGATGTTCGCGCCCGAGCGCAGCAGCGCGCGCGTCAGCGAGCGCTTGTCGTCCAGCTCGACGCCGACAGCCGGCGCGATCCAGTTGGCCGAGGCCCCGCCCGAGAGCAGCACCAGCACCAAATCGTCGGCGGTCGCCGAGGCGGCAAGATCGAGCGCCTTCTGCGCCGCGCCGAGGCCCGCCGCGTCCGGCATCGGATGGCCGGCCTCGACCATTTCGAGCTGGCGGGTCGGGCGGCCATAGCCGTGGCGGGCGACGCCGACGCCGGCGAGCCGCGCGGGATCGAGGCCCAGCGTGTCGAGATAATGCGCCTCGGCGACCTCCAGCATCGAGCCGGCCGCCTTGCCGGCCGCCAGCAGGATCAGCCGTCCGCTCGCGGGCGGCGGCGGCAGGGCCGGCGGCAGGCAGGTCGAAGGATGGGCGGCGGCAACTGCCGCCGTGAACAGCCGATCGAGAAAGGCACGCGCCGAAACGTCACTCATTCATTCCACCCTGCTCGTTACGAGCCGCTGTCCCGGCGGTTCGGCCGCCGCATCTTCTACCTTCGCCTTCTGCGCCGCCGCACGGAATCCGGCACCGAATCCGGCCCATGCGCGACACGAAACGCGCGTATTCCTATGGCACCCGGCGGGCTGCGTCACTATCCTGCGTCATCTTATCGTTCGCGACTGGGCCAATATGCGTCGCCTTTCCCGGGAAGATCGTGCCGAGGATCATGACGGAGGTCGTGACGAGGCGGCAACGATCGACGACCCGTCCTCCTTTCCCGCCTTCGAGGTGATCCCCGGCGCCGCCGAGGCCGGCCTGCTGCTGATCTGCGACCACGCCTCCAACGCGCTGCCCGCGGCCTATGAGGGGCTCGGCCTGCCGCCCGGCGAGCTGGAGCGGCACATCGGCTACGACATCGGCGTCGCCGGCGTCACGCGGCGGCTGGCGGCAACGCTCGGCTGTCCGGCCGTGCTGTCGCATTTCTCGCGGCTGCTGATCGATCCCAACCGCGGCGAGGACGATCCGACCCTCGTCATGCGGCTCTCCGACGGCGCGGTCATCCCCGGCAACCGCCATGCCGACGCGGACGAGGTGGAACGCCGGCTCGCCCTGTTCCACCGCCCCTATCACGCGGCCATCGAGGCCGAGATCGCGCGCGCCCTCGCCGCCGGCGCGGTTCCGGCGATCCTGTCCGTCCACAGCTTCACCCCGGTCTGGCGCGGCGTGCCGCGGCCCTGGCATGTCGCGCTGCTGTGGGACGCCGACCCGCGCTTCACCGCCCCGCTGCTGGAGGCGCTGCGCGCGCCGGGCGACCTCATCGTCGGCGACAACGAACCCTATGACGGGGCCCTGCGCAACGACTGCCTCTATCGCCACGGCACCTCGCGCGGCCTCGCCCACACGCTGATCGAGATCCGGCAGGACCTGATCGGCGACGAGGCTGGCCAGCAGGCCTGGGCCGACCGCCTCGCCGGGCTGCTGCCGGCCATCCTCGCCGAGCCGCTGCTGCACGAGCGGCACGCCTATGGCTCGCGCACCGGCCCGGTACCGCCTATCTATCCGTGAACGGCGCCCCTCGGCGCCCGATCCCCGGAGGCCGACATGACCGAGATCGACGAGAAGACCCGCACCGAGCTGGAGGCCGCCGCCTTCCGCCGCCTCGTGGCGCATCTGCGCGCGCGCACCGACGTGCAGAACATCGACCTGATGAACCTCGCCGGCTTCTGCCGCAACTGCCTGTCCAACTGGTACCTCGACGCAGCGCAGGAGCGCGGGCTTCCCCTGACCAGGGACGAAAGCCGCGAGATCGTCTACGGCATGCCCTATGAGGAATGGAAGGCCACCCATCAGGCCGAGGCGAGCCCGGCGCAGAAGGCCGCCTTCACCGGCCCCGGCGGGCACTGATCCGTCACCCCGCCGCGGGCGGGAGGCGCGCCCGCGCAATCCGGCCATGATATGGCGGTGGCGCGGATCGTCGCAAAGAACGGTGGATTGCGGGTGCAGCGCGCCGCGCGGCGTCGCCACGCCTTGACGCGGGGCTCCGCTTCGGGTCCTCATCGCCGCCCGAAATTCGAGCCTGCGCGGGCGCGGGCGCGCGCAGAACCGGGAGACATCATGTCCGACATTTCCTACGACCAGCCGGTCTCCGACGCCCCTGCGAGCTTCGCAAAGGACCAGCTCAAGGCCTTCATCGAGCGCATCGAGCGGCTCGAGGAGGAGAAGAAGGCCATCGCCGATGACATCAAGGACGTCTTCGCCGAGGCCAAGGGCAACGGCTTCGACACCAAGGCGCTGCGCGAGATTCTGAAGATCCGCAAGCAGGACGCCGACCAGCGCGCCGAGCACGAGGCCATCGTGGACCTCTACATGCAGGCGCTGGGGATGCTCGGCGGCAGCTGAGCCCGGCACTGCCGGTGGGAAGCGCCGGCAGACATCGCCGTCAGAGCGGGTCGCGCAGAGGCGCCGGCCCGGAGGCCATCGCCACCACCGGCACCGCCACCACGGCGGCGCCCTGGAAGCGCGAGGTCGACAGCCCGTTGGAGCCGTCGCCGCCGAAGCCGCCCGCCACCACCGAGCGCGGCGGGGCGACGAAATTGGCGAAGCGGCGAAGCTCGGGCTGGCGCAGGTGCACATTACGGGCGACGGTCGGCCCGTTGAACAGGCGCCGGATTTCGGCCTGCATCTCGGACGAATGGCCCTGCCCGGTCCGGCCCGCGGCGCTCGGCGTCGCGGCTGACGCCGTGCCCTGTGCCGCCGCCGGCGCGGGGGCGCGTCCCGGTTGGAGGCGCGGGCGCGGATAGAAGCCGGTCGCGGCGGAGGCATAGGCGAGCACCGGGCCGCCTTCGCCGCCGGCGCCGCGCGTAATCACCTCGGGAAGGGCAGCGCCGCCATCGGCCTCGGCCGGACGGGCGAGCGGGAGCGGCACCGGCGCGGCGCTCGCCACCACCATCGGCGCGGCACGCGTGGCTTCCGGCAGCGGCACCGCCGCTGCGAGAGCGGCCAGCGAGGGATCGACGCCGGGGGCGGGCGCGGGCCTGGGCATGGCCGAAGGTACGACAGCAGCCAGAACCGGCGCGGCGGGCTTGTCCATCGGAACGGCGGGCGCGGCCGTGGCAAGGCGCGGCAGCGGATTGGGCACGGGCATCGGGATCGGCGCGGCCGAGGCGAGCGCGACCGGCGCGGCAGCCTCCGACGCCTCAGCCTGGGACGCCGGAGCCTCTGCCGCAGGCGTCGCCGCGGCGGGCGTGGCGCTGGCGGTCACCACCGGCGCCGGAGCGCCGCTGTCAGCATCGTCGTCCTCGTCATCCTTGCCGAACAGCGAGGCGAGGAGGTTCTTGCGCGGCTTCGGGTTGTTGGTCGCCGCGAGGCCGGCGAAGCTCGCGCCGGCGCCGCCCGGCTCCTTGCCGCGCGCCTCCACCTCGGCGAGGGCGACCTGGTAGCCGGACATCGGCTTGCCGTCGGCCGGAATGTGCACGGTCTTGCCGTCCGGGAAGACGCGGGCGAGCTGGCTACGCGTCATGCGCGGCCAGTGGCGGATGCCGCCGGTGTCGAGATGGACGAAGGGCGAGCCGGAGGTAGGATAGAAGCCGACGCCGCCGCGCTGCAGCCGCAGGCCCGCCTCGCGGATCTTCTCCAGCGGCACGCCGGGAATGAAGAAGTCCATCGCCTTGCCCTGCATGTGCAGGCTGGTCTTGGCGACGCCGCGCGAGCGCTGGCGCAGCATGGCGTTGGTCCTGGGCGAACGATAGCCGCCGATCACCTCGATCGGGCGGCTCGCGTCGACGTCGCGATAGACCTCCCAGATGATGTCGAACAGCCGGGGGTCCATGTTGGTCGGCTCCTTGAGCCGCCAGTCCTGCATCAGCACGTTGAGCTGCTTCAGCGCGGAGGGAACGTAGCGCCCGTCCTTCTTGAAGGTGATGGTCGCGCTGACGCCGGAATGGACATGGTGGAAGCTGAGCGTGCGGGTATCGCCATTGGCGACCGCGTCCTCCAGCAGATCGGCGCTGCACAATGTGACCGCCGCCGCCAGCAGCGCGGCCTTCATCAGAGGACGAGTAGGTAGAGCCGGGATGATGCGCACGAACCTGGACCCGAGCAACAGTGTTTCCTCGAGACGACACGGTCCGCATGACCGTGGCGTACATGGTGAATACAGTCTTGTCGGGTCTGGTTAAGAGGCCGTTTACGGCCCACCCCCCACGCTTATTGCCTCCCTCGCTAGAAACGGACTGTGGCGAAAGAGTGCCATCACGCCAAATTCATACTGAACTACCGTGATAATCACCATTTTCCGATTTCGCGTGCTGAAAATGATACATCCGGCGCGCGGCGCGATCACTTCCGACCACGGCTGAAATGCGTGCAGTGCCGCATACTTGCCGGCGCCGAATCACGTCGACGCGGCATTACTTCCGCCTGAAGGATGCCGGAGCGGCAGGCTTTGACGAGGTGGAGGTTCGATTCGCCGGCGCAGCGGCGGGCGCCCGTGCGCCCGCCATCCGGAACTCTTGGGAAGGTGGCCCGCCCTCAGCGTGCGGAGATCACGCCACGCCGGTCGGCGACCCGGCTCGTGCCGTCGAGGCCGAGAATGGTCTTGGTCGCCTGGTTGATGCCGTAGAGGTCGTCGCGCGCGACGAGCCGGCCGCTCGCATCGACGAAGTTGGTGAAGTAGACGAGGTTCACCTGAATGTGCTGCTTCAGGTTGAGGTACTTCTCGTTGCCGCCGATCAGCCGCGAAATGCGCTGCTCGCCCCAGCCGTCATTGGGCAGGCCGAGGCCGAAGATCACCTCGGCGAACTTCAGCGGCTCGTAGACGCGCACGCAGCCATGGCTGTAGGCGCGATAGTCGCGGCTGAAGAGCGAGCGGCTCGGCGTGTCGTGCAGATAGACCGCGTACTTGTTCGGGAACATGAACTTCATGCGCCCGAGCGCGTTGCGCTCGCCCGGCGGCTGGCGGAACGAATAGCCCTGCGTGCCCCGGCTCCAGTCCACCGTGCCCGGATCGATGATGCGCCCGTTGCGCACCACATCGATGCCCTGGCGCTCCAGCGCATAGGGGTTGGCGCGCAGCGCCGGCAGCATCTCCTTGCGGATGATGCCGGGCGGCACATGCCAGGACGGGTTGAACACCACATACTCCATGTCCTGGGTCAGGAGCGGAGTCTGGTTCTGCGGCTTGCCGACCACCACCCGGGTCTCGTGCACCGTCTGCTCGTTGACGACGACGCGGACCATGAACTCAGGGATGTTCACCATCACATAGGCGGGCGCCACGTCGTGCGGCAGCCAGCGCCAACGCTCCATGTTGGCGATCACGTCGGCGACCTGGGGGGCGGAATTCTCGTTGAGGGCGCTCAGCGTGTCGCGCCCGACGATGCCGTCCACCTTCTGGCCGGCCATGCTCTGGAAGTCGCGCACCGCCTCGACCAGCAGGTCGTCATAGGTGGTGTCCTCCGGCGCCCCGCCGATGCCGAGCCGCTCGCGCAGCACCGGCACGCGCGGATCGCTGTCGCCCGGGCGCAGCAGCGGGCCGGACGGCACGGTCGGCGGCGGCAGCGCTGGCCCGGACTTCTCCAGCCGCGCGAGCTGCCTCTTCAGGAGCCGGTATTCGTCATATTGCGGCGCGAAGGACGCGAAGGTCGCGCGCGGGTCGGGCGAGCCGGCGAGCTGCGCCAGCACCGCGGCCGGGTCCGGCACGGTCGGGCTCGGGCCGATATTGTCGGAGATGCGCTTGGGGTCGAAGCGCCCGCTCTGCACGTGGCGCGCATAGAGCAGCGCCGCGCCGGCGAGACGCAGCTCGGCTTCCGCCACCGCCGCATCGGGCGCATCCGGCGTCAGCGCGGGCGCCACATAGTCGGCCGGGTTCAGCCCGTCCGCGAACGAGCCGGCGAAGGCCGCCACCGCCGCCTTGCCGAGCGGCGACAGGCCGCTCCCGGCGGTGAAGGCCGGGCGGTAGTCGCGCGCCGTGTAGAAATCGACCAGCGCCTGGCGCTCGTTCTCGCGCGCCACATAGTGGCCGGCCTGGCTCGACAGCAGATCGGAGAGATAGGTCGGCACCATCTGCCCGGGCGCCTGCGGCTGCTCGGCGGTGGCCGGGGTCGGGGCGGCCGGGGTCGCCCCGGGAGTGACAGCGCCCGGCGTCGGGGCTGCCGGGGTGGCGACGTCCGGGGTAGTAGAGCCGGGCGTCGCGGCGCCGGTGCCGGGCGCGCCGTTGCCCACCGAGGGCGTCGCCGGCGTCATGCCCTCGCTCGCGGGAGCGGCGGGCGTGTTGGAGACTGCGGCGGCCGGTTCGGCCGGCGGCACCATCTCGGGCGGCGCCGAGAGCGCGGCGGTGCGTTGGCGCACGGCCGGCCGGCGGTGCTCGTTCATGTCGAACGGCGCCGGCTCGTCGCCGGGCGAGGCCAGCAGCGAGGCGCCCTGCCCGGTGTCCTGCATGCCGGAGGCGGCGGGATCGAAGGCGGCGACCGCGTCGCCGGTGCCGTTGCCGGCCGGATCCACGGCGATCGGCGCGCCGGAGAACTCCTGCGCCCAGGCCGGCAACGGATGGGCCAGCGCCACGGCGAGGCCGGCGGCGACCGAAACCGCCAGCGCGCACGCGCCACCTGTCAGATAACGCCCGTTGCGCCGCATCCCAGCCTCTTTCCCGATACGCCCGACCATAAACCCTCTCCGCACCCTCGTACCATCCTGCAAGGCGGATAGCGGGCCCGCCACTTTCAATCGCGGGTCCATACCGGTTCAACTCACGAAAACGATAATGTTCCCGCTTGTCTGCCAGCCGTCGCTCTCATGCCACACCGGGACGAGGGCCAACCGTGCCGACAACGCACTGTGACCGAACGAAGTAAAGGTCATGTTAAGCATGATCGCAGCTTCGCCCCGCCGGCCGGCAAATCCGGCGCCGGGCACGCCCCACCGGCGCGGGGGCGCACAAGTTCCGCCCTGCCGCAGTTCCGCCTTGCCGCGGCAGGCGCGATTCCTATAATCCGCGCCTTCTTTTCGGGGGAATGAACCAGACATGAGCGAGCCCACGGCCGAGACGGCCACCGAACCGCGGCCGATCGCCATCATCATGGGCAGCCAGTCGGACTGGGAGACGATGCGCCACGCGTCGGAAACGCTGGACATCCTCGAAGTGCCCCATGACTGCCTGATCGTCTCGGCCCACCGCACGCCGGAGCGGATGTACACCTTCGCCAAGGGTGCGCGCGAGGCCGGCTACAAGACCATCATCGCCGGCGCGGGCGGAGCGGCGCACCTGCCGGGCATGGTGGCCGCGCTGACCCCGCTGCCGGTGTTCGGCGTGCCAGTGGAATCGAAGACCATGTCCGGGCTCGACAGCCTCTATTCCATCGTGCAGATGCCCGCCGGCATTCCGGTCGGCACGCTCGCCATCGGCCGCGCGGGGGCGACCAACGCCGCCCTGCTCGCCGCCGCCGTGCTGGCGCTTTCCGACGAGGCGCTGGCCTCCCGTCTCGACGCCTGGCGCGCGGCCCGCACCGAGGCCGTCGCCGAGCGGCCGGCGTGAGCGCGCCCATGCTGAAGCCCGGCAACACGATCGGCATTCTCGGCGGCGGCCAGCTCGCGCGGATGATCGCGCTCGCCGCCGCCCCGCTCGGCCTGAAGACGCACATCTTCGCCCCGGCGGGCGACAACCCCGCCTTCCAGGTCGCCGACGCGCACAGCAGCGCCGCCTATGACGACCTCGCCGCGCTGGAGGCCTTCGCCCGCACGGTCGACGTCGTCACCTACGAGTTCGAGAACGTGCCGGTGGCGACCGCCGGCCATCTCGAATCCTTCGTGCCGGTGCATCCGGGCCCGCGCGCGCTCGGCATCACCCAGGACCGGCTTGAAGAAAAGAGCTTCGTCGCCGGCCTCGGCATCCGCACCGCGCCCTTCGCCGCCGTCGACGACGAGGCCGGCCTCGAGGCCGCGCTCGCCACGGTCGGCCGGCCGGCGGTGCTGAAGACCCGGCGCTTCGGCTATGACGGCAAGGGGCAGGTGATGATCCGCGAGGGCGACGACGCATCCGCCGCCTTCGCCGCGATCGGCCGGCACCCGGCGATCCTCGAAGGCTTCGTGCCTTTCGAGCGCGAGGTCTCGGTGGTCGCCGCGCGCACCGCCGACGGGCGCTTCGCCGCCTATGAGGTGACCGAGAACGAGCACCGCCACCACATCCTGCACCGCTCCACCGTGCCGGCGGACGTCACCCCCGCGGTGGAGGCGTCGGCCAGCGCGATCGCCCGGCACATCGGCGGGGCGCTCGGCTATGTCGGCGTGTTCGCGGTCGAGCTGTTCCTGGTCGTCGAGGGCGGCGAGCAGGCGGTCATCGTCAACGAGATCGCCCCGCGCGTGCACAATTCCGGGCACTGGACGCTGGACGGCGCCGTCACCTCGCAGTTCGAGCAGCATGTGCGGGCCATCGCTGGCTGGCCGCTCGGGGCGGTCGAACGGCTGGGCCGGGTCGAGATGACCAACCTGATCGGCGACGAGGCCGACACGTGGCACGAGGTGCTGGCGGAGCCGGGCGCGCATCTTCATCTCTACGGCAAGGCCGAGGCCCGGCCGGGCCGCAAGATGGGCCACGTCACCCGCATCCGCCCCGAGGCATGAGCCGCCGGCCGGCGCAGGCGGACGCCCTCGTCCGTCTGTTTCGCACCGCGCTTCACAGGAACGTGCGGTACGCGCTTGAAATAATGCGCGGGCAGGCTGCGTATGGTCGATGAGACTTCTTCATCCGACCTCACCACATCGCTTGCCCCGCCATGCACTTCCTTCGCGAACGAAACGGCCGCCTCAGCCCCGAGAAGATCGTTGCCCTTCTCATCGTGCTGTACCCGCTCGCCCTGCTGATTGCCCGCGCGCTCAGCGGCGGCTTCACCACGCTGGAGCCGTTCGGCATCGGCGCGCCGGGCGCCGGCGGACCGGGGCTAGGTGCGCCGGGGCTGGGTGGCCCCGGACTTGGTACCCCTGGCCTCGACGGGCCCGGGCCGGCGCTGAGCGCGCGCCCGCTGGTGGAGGTGATCCGCGTCATAGGCGACTGGACCATCCGGCTGCTGCTGATCACCCTGGCGATCACGCCGGCGCGCCGGCTGTTCAACTGGCCGAAGCTGCTCGCCGCCCGCCGCACATTGGGCGTCGGCGCGGCCTTCTACATCGCCGTGCACTTCTCCTTCTATCTGATCGACACCGGCAGCCTCACGACCGCCGCGCGCGAGATCGTGCTGCGCATCTACCTCACCATCGGCTTCGTTGCCCTCGTCGGCCTCATGGTGCTCGCCGCGACCTCGTGGGACGGCGCGATCCGCCGGCTCGGCGCCGAGCGCTGGGCACGCCTGCACATGCTGGTCTACCCGATCGTCGCGCTCGGCCTGCTGCACTTCTTCATGCAGCAGAAGCTCGACGTCACCGAGCCGACGCTGATGGCCGGCTTCTTTCTGTGGCTGATGGGCTGGCGGCTGATGCAGCGCGCCGGACGCGGCACGGGCTTCGTCAATCTCGTGGCGCTCGCCCTCCTCGCCGGCCTCGCCACCGCGCTGCTGGAGGCCGGCTGGTACCTCGCCGCGACCGGGGTCGACCCGGTGCGGGTGCTCGCCGCCAATCTCGACTTCGGCTATTCGCTCCGCCCCGCCTGGTGGGTGGCGGCCACCGGCCTCGCCATCGCGGTGGCGAGCAGCGTGGTGCTGCGCTGGCGTCCCCTGCCCGCGCCCCGCGCCCGCACCGCGCGGGCCTGACGCGCTCTCGACGCCTCGCGCCGGTCGCTCGGGAGCGGGTCTATACGAGCTGCTGCTCCAGCCACGGCCAGGCCAGTTCGGCCGGCAGGGTGGTCCAGCCCTGAAGCTGGTGGCGGAACCAGGTGTCCTGCCGCTTGGCGTAGCGCCGCGTGTCGAGGATGCCGCCCGCGATCGCCTCCTCGAGCCCGATCTCGCCGGCGAGGTGGCGCCTCAGCCACGGCACGCCATGCGCCTTCAGGATGGTGCGGTCCTCGGGCAGGCGGCGTGCGTCGAGCGCCGCCACCTCTTCCAGCGCGCCAGCCGCCATCATGGCGTGGAAGCGCCCGGCGATGCGCTCGCGAAGCGCCGTGCGGTCGGTGGCGAGGAACAGCCGCGCCGTCTCCTCCTCTTTGAGCGGCGGCGGCGCGCCGCGCTCCTTCTGCCATTCGACCAGAGGCCGCCCGGTCGCCTCGAACACTTCGAGCGCACGCATCAGCCGCTGCGTATCTGAGGGGCGCAGCCGCTCGGCACTCGCCGGATCGAGCGCGGTAAGCCGGGCGTGGAGGCGGCCTGCATCCTCGCCGAGCCCGCGCACCCGCGCGCGGATTTCGGGCGGCACCGGCGGCATGGGCGAGAGCCCCTGGGTCAGCGCCTTGAAATAGAGCCCCGTTCCGCCGATCAGGATCGGCAGGCGGCCCGCCTCCCACGCCGCCGCGATCTCGCGCCGCGCATCCTCCAGCCAGTGGGCGACGGAATAGTCCTGCGCCCCGTCGACATGGCCGTAGAGGCGGTGCGGCGCGCGCGCCGCCTCCTCCCGCGTCGGGCGGGCGCTGATGATGCGCAGGTCGCGATAGACCTGCATGGAATCGGCGTTGATCACCACGCCGCCGCTGCGCTCGGCCAGCGCCAGGGCGAGCGCCGACTTGCCGCTCGCGGTCGGCCCTGCAATAAGCACCGCGCGCGGGCGGATGGCGGCCGCGCTCATCGGCCGGCCCGCCGGCAAATGGCGTCCGGCCATGCCGTCATCCGCGCATCACGGCGCTTCATCGCGCACCTTCCGCCTCTCCCCGCCGCCGCACCGGCGGCCTGCAGCCCGATCCGTCATGACCGATATTTCTTCCCACGTCGCCGTGCTGATTTCCAACCCGGCCGCCCCGGCGGTCGACGAGGCACTGATCGCGCGCGCCCGCGCAAGCCTTCCGGGCGCCGGTGCGGTGCGCGTCCTCGCCCCCGGCATCGCGGCCGAGATCGCCCTGCCGGGCGATGCCGACAGCGAGGCGTTGCGCGCGGCGCTCGCCCCGGCGCCGGTCGACGTCGCGATACTTCCCGTCGCCGGGCGGCGCAAGAAGCTGTTCCTCGCCGACATGGATTCCACCATGATCGGCCAGGAGTGCATCGACGAGCTGGCCGACTATGCCGGCATGAAGGCCCATGTCTCCGCCATCACCGAGCGCGCCATGCGCGGCGAGATCGCCTTCGAGCCGGCGCTGCGCGAGCGCGTCGCCCTGCTCAAAGGGCTGCCGCTGGCGGTGGTGGACGCGGTCATCGCCGAGCGCATCCGCCTCACCCCCGGCGGGACGGAGCTGGTGCGCACCATGCGCGCGCACGGGGCGCACACGCTGCTGGTCTCGGGCGGCTTCACCCTCTTCACCGAGCGGGTAGCGGCGCTGATCGGCTTCGACGCCCACCGCGCCAACGTGCTCATCGCCGACGGCGAGACTTTCGCCGGGCTGGTGGAGGAGCCGATCCTCGGCCGCGAGGCCAAGCTCGCCGCCCTCACCGACATGCGCGGCTCGCTCGGCCTTCCGCATGAAGCGACGCTGGCGGTGGGCGACGGCGCCAACGACCTCGCCATGATCGCCGAGGCGGGGCTTGGCGTCGCCTATCACGCCAAGCCGAAGGTGGCCGAGAGCGCGCCGGTGCGGATCGACCATGGCGACCTCACGGCGCTGCTCTACCTGCAGGGCTATGGCGCGGACGAGTTCGTGCACGGCTAGCGCGGCGCTCAGGGCGCGAGCGGGGGCATTATGATGCGGTTGCGCAGCGGGTCGGGCGGAATCTCGACCGGCGGCGCGAGCGGCGGGGCGGCGCTGCCCGGCGCAGGATAGAGCGGGTCCGGCGGCGGCGCGCGCGGCGTCGGCGGGGCCTGCGGCCGCACGGGCGCGGGCGTCTGCACCTGACGGGACGGCGCGGGCTGGGCCGGCGCGGATTGCGCGGGCGCCTGCTGGGGAGCGGGCATCTGCTGGGGAGCCGGCGCGGCGGGTGTCGCCGGGGCAGCGTCGGTCGAATGGCCGGCATCGGTCAGCGGGGTGCGGCCGTAGTCGGCCTCGAGCCGCTTCCGCTCGCGCTCCAGCACCCGCAGATTGATCGCGGCGCTGAGGCCGGTGATGTCGAAGCGCCGCTGCGGCGCCGCCAGCGCCCCGCGCCACTGCACGCCCGCCGCGGGCGAGGCCGGACCGTCACCCGACGAGACGTCGTCGATCTCCAGCGTGCTTTCGAACGACAGCGCGGCGACGTCGAGGCTGGAGGTCAGGGCGTAGCGCTGGTCGCCGACCGCGACGCGCGCCGTGGCGCTGCGCGCCACGCCGTTGACGAGGCTGAGCGCGCTCTCGACCCGGTCCAGCCGCAGCGGCCCGCGCGACAGGCCCTCATTGAGCAGTTGCACGGTGCGCGCCTGGTCCGGCGGCAGGCCCTGCTCGGTGGCGAGCATCACATATTGCAGCGCGCGCGGGTCGGTGTAGGCGATCTCCAGCCCGTCCACGACGATGTTGCCCTGCCCCTGCAGCGAGGCGGCGAGCGCGCGCGGCGAGCCGCCGCTGGCGGTCGCGTCGAGCGAGAGCGACACCTTGCCCTGCACGTCGGGACGCGGCACGCCGGCCGCCTGCAGCAATTGCGCGCCATTGGCGTCGGTCAGCGAGAGCCGCCCGTCGAGCTGGGCGACGTCGCCGCGCCGACGCAGCGTAAAATGGCTGGAGAACTTGCCGCCCGCCAGCCGGCCGGTCATCTCCTCCACCGCCGCGCCGCCATCGCCGAGCCGCGCCTTCAGCCGCGCCCCGCCGAGGCTGAGCCCGCCGGGAAGGTCGAAGGTGCCCACCTCGAGCGCCACCGTCGCGGGAACGTCCGCCAGCATGGCCGGTCCGAAGCGCCCATCCGGCCAAAGTCCGTTCGAGCCGCCATTGGAGCCCGCCCTGCCAGCGGGATGACCGCTCACCAGCGCCAGCGCGGCCGGCAGGCTGAAGCGCTCCATCGAGAGCGCCGCGTCATAGGGCTGCGGCAGGCCGGGCGTGTAGGAGGCGCGCCCGCTCAGCCGCTGCCCGCCGACCGTGCCGGCGAGCTCGCCGACGCTCCAGCTGTCGCCGTCACGCGACAGTCGGCCGTGCAGCGTCGCGGGAAGCGCGCCGGGCGCCCCGGCATCGACGGCGGGGAACAGGCGCGCGAGGTCGGCGCCGTCGAGGTCGAGCGTCAGGGCAGGCGAGAGCCGGCCGTCATCGTCCCAGCCGAGCTTTCCCTTCGCGGCGAGTTGGGCACCGGCGAAGCTCACCCGGCCGTCGAAGCCGGAGCCGAGCGTCGCCTCCAGCCGGGCGGCGCCGAGGCCGGCGCGCAGCCCCGGCACGCCGAGCCCGCCGAGCACCGCGCTGCCGTCGGCGATGTCGAGCGTGGCGCGCCCGTCGAGGGGCCGGTCGCCGCCGAAACCGGCGCTGACGTCGCCGCTCACCTGTCCGAGCCGGCCCTTCGCCTCCAGCGTCGTGCGCCCGGTCTGCGAGGCGAGGGTCAGCCCGACATCGAGCGGGGCGAGCGCCGGGCCAAGCGTGCGCGCGAGCGTGGCGGCGGGGGCGAGGCCGAGCGCCTGCGCCAGTGCCGGCAGGCCGTCGGCGCGCGGGCCGGACAGGCGCGCGGTGAAATGGGCGTCGGTCTCGCTGCCGCTGGCGCCGGGCGCGGCCAGGCGGCCCGAGCCGGTGAGGTTGAGCCCGGCGAGATCGGCGAGCGAGAGCCGCTCGATGCTGATCCCACTCGCATTGCTATGCAGCGCGACGTCCATCCCGGCGACGGTGACGCCGGCGAGCTTCACCGCCCTGCCGCTGAAGCTGAGCGCGAGGTCGAACCGCTCGCCGCCGAAGCCGAGCAGCCGGCGCAGCGGCGGCAGCAGCGGGTCGAGGTCGAGCTGCTCTGTGGAGAGCGCGGCATCGAGCTGCCCGCGGCTGTCGGCCTCGGGGAAGACATAGGCCCCGGTGCCGGACAGGCGCACCGGCCCCATGGTGGCGTTTATCCGGTCGAGCGCGACCCGGTCGCCGCCGAGCGCGATGTCCGCTTCCAGCCGCGCCGCGCCGTCCGGCAGGCCGGCGAGCAGCGTTGTCGCGTCGGGTGCCGCCCAGGCGGCAAAGGCCTGCAGGTCCTCGGCCGTGAGCACGATGGTGCCGGCGAACACCGCCGGGTCGCCCCCGGTACCGGTGGACGCCTTGCCCGCCCCGGCCTGCGGCAGCCGGCCGGCGAGCTTCACGTTGGCCCGCCCGGGCAGCCGCGCCTCCACGGTGCGCGCGCGCCAGCCCGCGGCCGACCAGTCGAGGCCGGCGCGCACCTCGCGCATCGCCGAATTGCCCATCAGAACGGTGTCGCTGGCGAGGTCGAGCGAGCCGGTGTCGGCGAGCCCCGCCAGCGGCGTCACGGTGCGCGCGAAGGCATCGATCGCGGCGAGCGGGGGCGCATTGCCGGTGGCGGCGTTGAGATCGATCTGCCGCGCGCCGAGCGAGAGCTGCAGCCGCGAACCGGACCCGTTCGTCCCCGTGCCGGCGACGAAGCGCGCATTGCCGGAGAGTTCGACCGGGTGGTCGGACATGCCCAGCGACAGGCTGAGATCGCTGACGTCGGCCGACTTCATGGTCGCCCGCACGCGCCCGGCGAGGCTCCAGGCGCCGAGAAGGTGCCCGCCGCCGACCGTGCCGTCGCTGTCGCGCAGGGCCGGCGCCTGCGAACCGCCGCCGCGCGTGAGCGCGGCCCGCCCCTCGAACACCGGGGAGCCGGCGGCAAAGCTCAGCGCGCCGTCGGCCTCGATCGCGACCGGGTCGCCGATGTCCTGCACCGAGAGCCGCAGCCGCGCCGTGCCGTCCTGCGCCCGCTCGGCCAGCGAAAGCCGGAGCTTGCGCCGCACCCCGCCGATCTCGACCGCGCCGTCGAGCCGCAGCGGGCCTGCGAGCCCACCGACGTCGCCGCTCAGATCGACGGCATCGAGGTTGAGCTCGCGGCCGCTGGCGCGGTCGAGGATCTGGACGGTGCCGTCGGTGATGCCGAGCGCGGCGATGCTGAAGCCGGCCGGCCGATTGGCGCCGGTCGGGGCCGCCACCCGGCCCTCGGCGTCGAGCACAAGGCGCAGATGCGGACGCACGAGATCGACCTGCTCGGCCACCACCTGGCCACGCATCAGCGCGCCCAGCGAGAACCGCCCGCTCAGTTCCTCGGCCTTGATGCCGGTGCCGGCCTCGTCGACGCCGACCGTCACCCCGTGCAGGGTGATCCGCGGCGCGGGCAGGATCCGCGCTTCGATCGGTCCGTCGATGACCACCGGGGCCCCAACGATCCGCGTCGCCTGGGCCTCGAAGGTCGAGCGCCATTGCGTCCAGTCGATGACGAGCGGTGCCGCGAAGGCGGCCGCCACCGCCAGGATGATGGCGCTCGCAATGGTGAGCAGCAGGTTCTGCACGCATCTCCTCCGGACCGGTCCGGCCTCGGCGCGCCCTTCACGGCAGCCAGCGCAGTCCGGCCCCGGTCATAGCGCTAGATTATTGATATTTTTCGCAATCTCCACGATGTCACGCAAAGCGTGAAATCAACCTGCCTGCAAGCCACGCACCAACCCGCATGCCGGGGCCCCCACGGCCGGCTCAGGGCAGGATCTTGCCGGGATTCATGATGTTCTGCGGGTCGAGCGCCGCCTTGACGGCGCGCATCGCGTCGAGCGTCGCCGTGCCGTGCTCGGCCTCCATATATTTGCGTTTGCCCTGCCCGACCCCGTGCTCGCCGGTCGCCGTGCCACCCATGGCGAGCGCGCGCTCGACCATGCGGCCGATGAACTCCTTGCACTTCGCCACGTCGTGCGGGTCCTCCATGTCGACCAGCGTCACGGTGTGGAAATTGCCGTCGCCGACATGGCCGACGATGGGCGCGACCATGCCCATCTCCTCGATGTCGTGCTTGGTCTCGTCGACACAGTCGGCAAGGCGCGAGAGCGGCACGCAGACATCGGTCGCCAGCGCCTTGGCGCCCGGCTTCATCGGCAGGCAGGCCCAGTAGGCGTCGTGCCGCGCCTGCCAGAGCTTCGAGCGGTCCTCCGGGCGCGTCGCCCAGGCAAACTCGCCCCCGCCATATTCGGCGGCGATCTCGCCGAAGCGCTCGGCCTGCTCGTACACGCTCGCCTCGGTGCCGTGGAACTCCACGAACAGGGTCGGCTGCTCGGCGAGGTCGAGCTTGGAGTAGGCGTTGCAGGCCTTCACCTGCACCTCGTCCAGCAGTTCGATGCGCGCCACCGGCAGGCCGGACTGGATGGTGAGGATCACCGCGTCGCACGCCTCGCGGATGGTCGGGAAGGCGCACACGCCCGCCGAGATCGCCTCCGGCAGGCCGGAAAGCCGCAGCGTCAGGCTGGTGATGATGCCGAGCGTGCCCTCGGCGCCGACGAACAGCCGGGTGAGGTCGTAGCCGGCGGAGGACTTCTTGGCCCGCCGCGCGGTGGTGATGACCTCGCCATTGGCGAGCACCGCGGTGAGCGCGATCACGTTGTCCTTCATCGTGCCGTAGCGCACCGCATTTGTGCCCGAGGCGCGGGTGGAGGCCATGCCGCCCAGCGAGGCGTCGGCGCCGGGATCGATCGGGAAGAACAGGCCGACGTCGCGCAGATGGTCGTTGAGCTGCTTGCGGGTGACGCCGGGCTCGACCACGCAGTCGAGATCCTCGGGATGCACCGCGAGGACGCGGTTCATGCGCGACAGGTCGATCGAGATGCCGCCCTTGGGCGCATTGATCTGGCCTTCGAGCGAGGAGCCGGTGCCGAATGCGATGACCGGCACGCCATGCTTCGCGCACGCGCGCACGACAATTTGAACCTCTTCGGTGCTCTCCACGAACACCACGGCGTCGGGCGCCTCGTTGGCGAGCCAGGTGATCGTGTTGGCGTGCTGCTCGCGGATTGCCCGGCCGGTCGAGAGCCGGTCGCCGAAGTGGCTGGAGAGACTGGCGATTACCGCCTGCGCCGCCGCGCCGTCCGCCGTGCCGCTCACGCGCTCCTCGACCAGATCCACCATGCCCGTCTCCTGCCAATCCCATCCGCCTGCACGCAATGCGAGGGAGGCATATACCTTATCGCGCGCGGCGGCGAGCCGTTCATGAGCGGGGCGAACGGTAAAAGTCGTCGCAAAACCCCGCTATCGCTGAATTTCAGTCAACCAATCGCCATCAAAACAGATGACGCTTGCATGGAAAGTCGGCACAATGCTCGCCAATAAGGCAGCGCGGGTTACGCGCTCAGCTGTCGGGATGATGTCATGTTGGACGGGATCGACTTCGAACCCGTGTTTTTCGCTCCGTTCGTTTCGTCCGTCATGACGGTCGAGACGAACTGGGTTGATTACAACGGGCGGCTGCAACCAGCCTATTACAGCCTGCTCTTCGACCGTGCGGTCGAGGAGGCGGCCTTCCTCGTCGGTCTGGGCCCCCACCCGATCGACCTCAGCGGTGCCTCCTTCTTCACCACCGAGTCCCATCTGCGCTTCCTGCGCGATCTTCGCGCGGGCCAGGAAGTCCGGGTGACGCTGCGCCTCATCAACTACGACGACAAGCGCATGCACCTGTTCCAGGAGCTGCATCATGCCCGCGAGGGCTGGACCGCGGCGACCTGCGAGCAGATCGCCCAGCATATGGAGCCGGAGAGCCGCCGCGTTTCCGCCTTCCCGGACGAGATGCTGGAGCGTCTCGCGCTGATGAAGGCGGCCCATCGGGCGCTGCCGATGCCGGAAGGTCTCGGCCGCCCGGTCAACATGCCGATCCACCTGTCCTGAGGCGTCGCCTCTCGGGAAGGTCGGTCTTCGGCAAGCTTCGGGCTGCCTGCTGTGCAGTGCACATTTTGCAGGCCAGCCATGATGTTGTGCGTCTTCTTGTGCAGCGCGAAATGTCTATCTTCCTGGAGCATAAACTTCCGCTCCAGAAAGGAGACAACTCATGGCGCACGCTTCTTTCGCCATCGCCGCCCCGTCCCGGACGACGCTGGCTTCCACTCCCGCCAAGCCCGGCTTCTTCGCGCGCTTTTTGCAGCGCGTCATCGAGGCCCAGACCAAGCATGTCGAGGCCGAGATGGCCCGGTATGAAGACCGCATGGCCGCCGCCCTGCGCGGCGTCGAGCGCAACGGCTGACCTCAGCCCTTTGACCTCAGCCTCTTGACCCCGGCCGGTCCGGGTCGCGCCTCGGGCGCCCCGCATCGGCCGCGAGCTCGAGCGTCGTCCACCCTTCGAGGGTGCGACGGCGCACCAGCCTCAGCCCCTGCGCGCGATAGGCGGCCAATGCCGCATTCGCGTGCGAGGGCAGAAGCCCCGACAGCACCACCCTTCCCCCGGGCGCCAGCAGGCGCGCGAGCGGCTTCGCTATGCGCTTGAGCGGCGCCAGCAGGATGTTGGCGACGATCAGGTCGTAGGGGCCGAGGCGTCCGAACGCCCCGGCGTCGAGCCCCGGTGCATGCAGGAAGTGGATATGCGGCGCCGCATGGTTGGCGCGGGCATTGGCGCGCGCGGTCGTCACCGCCACCAGATCGATGTCGCTGGCGACCACGGGAGCGTGGAACAGCCGCCCGGCGGCGATCGCCAGCACCCCCGTTCCGGTACCGACGTCGAGTGTCTTCGCCGGCCGGCGCCTCTTGCCATAGGCCGCGATGGCCGCGAGGCAGCCCTTGGTCGTGCCGTGATGGCCGGTGCCGAAGGCGAGCGCCGCCTCGATCTCGATGCCGATGCGGTTGGGGCCGACATTGCCGCGGTCATGGAAGCCATGCACGAGGAAGCGCCCCACCGCGACCGGCGCCAGCCCCTCCAGCGAGGCGCTCACCCAGTCCTTCCTGTCAAGCGTCAAGAACACCGCCGCCGCCGCGTGGTCGGGCGAGATCAGCGCCACCAGCTCGCGGACCGCCTCCTCGTCCGGCTCCTCGCCGAAATAGGCCTCGACCGCCCAGGGCGAGCCCTCGGCCGTCACCTCGACCTCGAAGGCGGAGGTGGCGACCTCGGCCGGATCGAAGCTCTCGGAGATGAGGTCGGCGATGAGGCGCGCCTCGTGCTCGGGCGCCTCGACCCGCATCACATGGGTCGCCCCGTTGGGCGGCAGTCCTTCGAGCATGGCGGTCCTCGCTGCGCGTGAAACGCGCGCTCCTTAGGCGAGGTGGCGGCGGAACGCCAGCGCCGCGTTGCCGGCAGGCACCGGCGCGGCCCTCACCGCGCCGCGCTTCTCACGCGGCCTGGACGAAGCTGTCCACCACCTTCTTCTCGCCGGCCTTGTCGAACTGGACGGTGAGCTTGTTGCCCTCCACCGTCATCACCTCGCCATAGCCGAACTTCTGGTGGAACACCCGGTCGCCGCGCTTGAAGGCCGAGGGCGAGCCGGAGGAGCGCGCGATCAATTCGCCCTCGATCACCCGCCCGCGCGCCGCCGAGGTCGCCGCATAGCGCGAGGGGCGGTTGTCCGAGAAGCCGGAATCGCTGAACCGTCCGCCGCCCCCGCCGGAATGGGATTCGCCGCGCCCCGCATTCTGCGCGCGCTGCCAGCCGGGCGTGGAATAGGACGAGCCGCCGAAGGTCTGCGCCTCGTCGAAGCGGCTCGGCCCGTAGCCGTAGCGCCCGCTCTGCCCGCCGCCCCAGCCCGAGCCGCCGCGCGATTCCGTCACCTCGACGTCCTTCTCGGACAATTCGTCGAGGAACCGGCTCGGCACGCTGGACTGCCACAGCCCGTGGATGCGCCGGTTGGAGGCGAAGAACACCTTGGCCCGGCGCCGGGCGCGGGTGATGCCGACATAGGCGAGGCGGCGCTCCTCCTCCAGCCCCGCGCGGCCCTGCTCGTCGAGCGCGCGCTGGTTCGGGAACACGCCCTCCTCCCAGCCGGGCAGGAACACGGTGTCGAATTCGAGCCCCTTGGCGGAGTGCAGCGTCATGATGTTGACGGCGTCGCCCCCGCCCGCGCCTTCCGCGTCCATCACCAGCGAGATGTGCTCGAGGAAGCCGACGAGGTTCTCGAACGGCTCCATGGAGCGCACGAGCTCCTTCAGGTTCTCCAGCCGGCCGGCGGCGTCGGCCGAGCGGTCCTTCTGCCACATCTCGGTGTAGCCGCTCTCGTCGAGCACGATCTCGGCGAGCTCGTGATGGGGCATGTTCGCCATCTGCTCGCGCCAGCGGTCGAAGGCGCCGACGAGGTCGCGCAGGGTCAGCCGCACCTTCGGCTTCAGCGCCTCGGAGCCGACGAGCTGACGCGCCGCCTCGACCAGCGGCAGGCCCATGGCGCGCGCATGCTCGTGGATCTGCCGCAGCGCGGCGTCGCCGAGCCCGCGCTTGGGCACGTTGACGATGCGCTCGAAGGCGAGGTCGTCGGTCGGCGAGGCGATGACGCGCAGATAGGCGAGCGCGTCGCGAATCTCGGCGCGCTCGTAGAAGCGCGGGCCACCGATCACGCGGTAGTTCAGGCCCAGCGTGACGAAGCGGTCCTCGAATTCGCGCATCTGGAACGAGGCGCGCACCAGGATCGCGATCTGCGACAGGGCGTGGCTGTGGTGCTGGAGCTGCTCGATCTCCTCGCCGATCGCGCGCGCCTCCTCCTGGCTGTCCCAGGCGCCGGTCACCGTCACCTTCTCGCCGCTCTCGCCCTCGGAGAACAGCGTCTTGCCGAGCCGCCCCTCATTGTGGGTGATGAGGTGCGCGGCGGCGCCGAGAATGTGACCCGTGGAGCGGTAGTTGCGCTCCAGCCGGATCACCTTGGCGCCGGGGAAGTCGCTCTCGAAGCGCAGGATGTTGTCCACCTCCGCGCCGCGCCAGCCATAGATCGACTGGTCGTCGTCGCCCACGCAGCACACATTGTGCGAGCCCTGCGCCAGCAGGCGCAGCCACAGATACTGCGCGACGTTGGTGTCCTGATACTCGTCGACCAGGATGTAGCGGAAGCGGCGGTGATAGTCGGCGAGAACGTCCGGATTCTCGCGCAGCAGCCGGATGCTCTCCAGCAGCAGATCGCCGAAATCCACCGCGTTCAGCGCCTTCAGCCGTGCCTGATAATCCGTGTAGAGCTTCTGCCCCCGCCCGTTGGCGAAGGCCGCGCCCTCGCCGGCCGGCACCTGCTGGGGCGACAGGCCGCGATTCTTCCAGCCGTCGATGGTGTTCGCCAGCAACCGCGCGGGCCAGCGCTTCTCGTCGATGTTCTCGGCCTGCAGGAGCTGCTTCAGCAGGCGGATCTGGTCGTCCGTGTCGAGGATGGTGAAGCCGGACTTCAGCCCCACCAGCTCGGCGTGCCGACGCAGCATGCGCACGCCGATCGAGTGGAAGGTGCCGAGCCACGGCATGCCCTCCACCTGCTCGCCGACCATGGCGCCGATGCGCTCCTTCATCTCGCGGGCGGCCTTGTTGGTGAAGGTCACGGCGAGGATCTGCGAGGGCCAGGCCCGCCCGAGCGAAAGGATGTGGGCGATGCGCGTGGTCAGCACCCGCGTCTTGCCGGTGCCCGCGCCGGCGAGCACCAGCACCGGGCCCTCGGTGGCCTCCACCGCCGCGCGCTGCTCGGGATTCAGCCCGTCGAGATAGGCCCCGCCGGGCGAGGACGGACCACCGGGATTGGCCAGCGCCGCGGCGCGCGCGGCAATGCCGCCCGGGCGCGGCCGAGGGGCGGAGGTGTCGGCCGGCAGGTCGAAGGGAATGTCGAAGTCGTCGCCGCCCGCGCTGTCGTGCGGCTGTTTACGTGGATCGGCCAAGGGCCCGCTCGCTGTCATGCACGTGATTCCTGCGCGAACAAAATGGCACCGGCATGCCCGTTTGGCGAGGGCGGCGCCTTTTTGCGCCGGTCAGGGGCGCGGCAGCGCCTTAACCACCGGCGAGCCGGGCGGCGGCAGGCTGCCGAACCAGCGCTCGTGGATGCGTGCCATGGTGCCGTCCTTCTTGATCGCGGACAGCGCCGCGTCGAGCGGGGCGGTCAGCGGCGAATGGCGCGCCAGCAGCATGCCGTAGCGGTCGTCGGTCGGCAGGCGCTGCACCACGGCGAGGTCCGGCGCCTTCAGCAGCCGGTAGAGCAGCGCCGGCAGGTCGCCGAAATAGGCGTCCACCTGCCGGCGGTGCAGCATGTCGACCGCCGCGTCGAGCCCTTGCACCGGCACGATGGGGCCGAAGCCGTAGTGCTGCGCGTTCCGCGTCAGCCACTGCTCGTTCGTCGTCCCCGGCTCGACGCTGACGGTCTTGCCCTTCAGGTCGGTGAGCGCGCGTATGTGCGAGGTCTTGAGCACGACGATGCCCTGCGAGGTATCGTAATAGGGCTGCGTCGAATCGAACGTCTTCAGCCGCGCCGCGGTCAGCGTGATCGAGCACATGGCGACGTCGATCCGCCCCGCCTCCAGCGCGGGCATCAGCTCCTGGAACGGCATCGGCACGAACACCACCTGCCGCCCCATCTCGCCGGCGATCGCCTCGATCGTGTCGACCTCGAATCCCACCAGCGCGCCGGAAGGGTCGTGGAACTCCCACGGCTTGTTGTCGGGAAAGGTGCCGACGCGGATCGGCGCCGGCCCGGCGGGCGAATCGGCCGGCTGCGCGAAGGCCGCCGGTGCGCCGGCACCGGCGAGTATCCAAAGGCCCACGAGGAGCAGCAGACGCAAGGCCGCGATCATGGAGTCTCCCATGCGCCGAGGCGATTGACGCGGTCTCCGTTCGCTCCGATGCTGACCCATCCACTCCAGCCAGTCCAGCCGGTCCTTTCCATGTCCTATGGTCTTTATCTCATGACCGCCCTCGCGGGCGCGCTCTATGTGCTGTCCCCCGGGCCGGCCTTCCTCGCCCTGTTCTCGCTCGCCGCCACCCAGGGCCGCGCGGCGGGTGCACGCTTCGTCGGCGGGCATCTGGTGGGCGACCTGTTCTGGACCGCGCTCGCCTTCGCCGCCATCATCGGCGTCAACCAGCTCGGCCCGCTGCTGTTCGACCTGCTCGGCATCGCCTGCGGCCTCTATCTGTGCTGGCTCGGCTTCAAGGCGGTGATGTCGCGCGGCGGCACCCCGGCGCCGGTGGGCGCCAGCCGGCCGGTGATGACCGGCGTGCTGTTCGGCCTCACCAATCCGAAGGCGTACCCGGTCTCGGTCGCCATGTTCACGGCGCTGACCGCGCATTACGCCGCCGGGCTGTCCTGGGACGCGGCGCCGCGCCTGCTCGTCGCCGCCTTCGCCGGCTTCGTGCTGGCCGACATCATCCTGGTCTGGGCGGCGGGTCTCGCGCCGGTGCGGCGCTTCTTCCTGCGCCACGGCACCGCCATCACCCGCCTCGTCGGGTTGATGTTCATCGCGTTCGGTGCCAAGTCGCTTCTCGATGCCGGCCGCGGCATCGCCCAACGCTCCTGACGCCGCAACGGACCGCCACTCATGTTCGAAGCCAGGTTCCAGACCTTCGCCGACGCCGCCGCCCCCTCGCTCGGCACCCAGCGCCTCGCGCTGCTACGCGCGGAGCTGGAGCGGCGCGGGCTCGACGGCTTCATCGTGCCGCGCGCCGACGCGCACCAGAACGAATATGTCGCCCCCTGCGACGAGCGGCTGGCCTGGCTTACCGGCTTCACCGGCTCGGCCGGCGTCGCGCTGGTGCTGCGCGAGGAGGCGGCGATCGTCGTCGACGGGCGCTACACGCTGCAGGCGGCGGACCAGGTCGACACTCAATCCTTCGAGGTCGTGCCGCTGGCCGAAACGTCGCCCGAGCGCTGGCTGGAGAAGCACCTGCCCGCCGGCGCGCGCTTCGGCTACGACCCGTGGCTGGTGACGGTCGCCGGGCTCGACAAGCTCGAGCGGGCGGCGGCCGCCGCCGAGGCGGTGCTGGTGGCGGTCGACGGCAACCCGGTCGACGCCGTGTGGGCGGATCGCCCGTCCGCCCCGACCGCCCCGGTGGAGCTACGCGACCTCGCCCTCGCCGGCGAGAGCACGGAGGACAAGCTCGCCCGCATCCGCACCGCGCTCGCCGAGGAGAAGCTCGACGCGCTGGTGATTTCCGACCCGCACGCCGTCGCCTGGAGCTTCAACATACGCGGCGGCGACGTCGCCTTCACCCCGCTGCCGCTCTCCTGGGCCATCGTCCCGCGCGAGGGCCGCGCCAGCCTGTTCATCGACGGGCGCAAGCTCTCCAACACCGCCCGCCACGAGCTCGCCCATCACGCCGAGATCATCGAGCCGGTGTTCCTCGACCGGGCGATCGACAAGGCCGCAACCGGCGGCGCGGTGATCCGGCTCGACCAGGCGACCGCCCCGGCCCTGTTCGCCGCGCGCATCGAGGCGGCCGGCGGCAGGGTCTCGACCGGCCCGAGCCCGGTGGCGCTGATGCAGGCGGCGAAGAACGCGGCCGAACTCGCCGGCATGCGCGCCGCGCATCTGCGCGACGGCGCCGCGCTGGCCCGCTTCCTCGCCTGGTTCGACGCCGAGGCGCCCAAGGGCGGGCTCACCGAGATCGACGCCGTGGCCGCGCTCGAGACCTTCCGCCGCGAGACCGGCGCGCTCAAGGACGTGTCCTTCCCCACCATCGCCGGGGCCGGCGCCAACGGCGCCATCGTGCACTACCGCGTCACCGAGGCGACCAACCGGCCGATCCGCGCCGGCGAGCTGTTCCTGATCGATTCCGGAGCGCAGTACGAGGACGGCACCACCGACGTCACCCGCACCATCATCGTCGGCGAGCCGAGCGCGGAGATGCGCGACCGCTTCACCCGCGTGCTGAAGGGCCACATCGCCATCGCCCGCGCCGTGTTCCCGGCCGGCACCTCCGGCGCCCAGCTCGATCCCTTCGCGCGCCAGTTCCTGTGGGCGGCGGGCGTCGACTTCGACCACGGCACCGGCCATGGCGTCGGCGCCTATCTGTCGGTCCATGAGGGCCCGGCGCGCATCTCCAAGCTCGGCACCGTGGCGCTGGCGCGCGGCATGGTGCTCTCCAACGAGCCCGGCTACTACAAGACCGGCGCCTTCGGCATCCGGCTGGAGAACCTCGAGATCGTGGTCGAGGCGCCCACGGTCGAGGGCGCGGAGAAGCCGCTGCTCGCCTTCGAGACGCTGACGCTCGCCCCGTTCGACCGCCGCGTCGTCGAGCGCGCCCTGCTCACGCCGGAGGAGGCCGCCTGGCTCGACGCCTATCACGCGCGGGTGCGCGCCGAGGTCGGCCCGCTGGTCGACGGCCCCACCCGGGCATGGCTCGAGGCCGCCACCGCGCCGCTGGCGGACTGACCGGACCGCGCGGCGGCCTCAAGAGAACCGGCCGCGCGAGACCATCCGCAGCAAGACACCGGGCTGTATAGGGAACGCCGGCGCAAGAGAAGCGCGCCGGAAGCATCCGCTTGCGCCTATGGAACGATCATTCGGACGCCGCGTTACCACTCCGATCGTTACAACGGGGCAGACGGAGGCGTCGGATGACCACCATTCTTCTCGTCATTCTCATTCTGATTCTGATCGGCGCGCTGCCGAGCTGGGGTTACAGCCGCAGTTGGGGTTATGGCCCCAGCGGCATCGTTACCATCCTGCTCGTAGTGCTGGTCGTGATGATGCTGACCGGGCGGGTCTGACCGGGCGGTCCCGACCTGACCGGGTCGGAACTGGCCGGGCCAAACCTGACGGGTCAAGCCTGACCGGGTCCGACCCGGCCGATCCGACCTTTCGGGAAGGCGAAGGCCGTCGCGTGTCCTCCTCGCGGCGGCCTTTCTTGCGCCCGGGCGCAGAGAGCGCTGCGGAAAGCGGCGCGACGCTCAGCCCTGCACCAGCGCCAGCCACTCGTCCTCGGTGAGCACGGCGACGCCGAGATCGCGCGCCTTGGCGAGCTTCGAGCCGGCATCCGCGCCGGCGACCACATAATCCGTCCTCTTCGAGACCGACCCCGCCACCTTGGCACCGAGCCGTTCCGCCATCGCCTTGGCCTCGTCGCGGGTCATGCGCTCCAGCGCGCCGGTGAACACCACCGTCTTGCCGGCGACGGCGCCGCCGGTGGCGGTCTGCTCCATCGGCTCGGTCGTCACCTCGGCCAGCAGCGCATCGAGCGCGGTCTCGTTGTTGGGCTCCTTGAAGAAGTCGACCACCGCCTCGGCGACCACCGCGCCGATACCTTCGGTGGCGACCAGCTCCTGCCAGGCCTCGTTGCCCTTGGGGTGCTCGCCGGGGCTGTCCTTCGGGTCCGGCATGATCGCCGCGAGCGCGGCCTCGCGCAGCGCCTCGATGGTCCCGTAATGGCGCATCAGCCGCTTGGCGTTGGTCTCGCCGACATGGCGGATGCCCAGCGCATAGAGGAAGCGGTTCACCGGCACCTGCCGGCGCGCGGCGATGGCAGCGAACAGGTTCCGCGCCGAGGTTTCGCCCCAGCCGTCGCGGTTCTTCAGCCGGGTCAGCGCGTCCGGCGCCGAATCGCGCGCCTCCAGCGTGAAGATGTCCGCCGGCTGGCGCACCAGCCCCCAGTCGTAGAACGCCTGCACCTGCTTCTCGCCCAGCCCCTCTATGTCGAAGGCGTCGCGCGAGACGAAATGGCGGATGCGCTCCACCGCCTGCGCCGGGCAGATCAGCCCGCCGGTGCAGCGGCGCACCGATTCGCCCTCCTCGCGCACGGCATGCGAGCCGCAGGCGGGGCACAGATGGGGGAAGGCGAAGGGCGCGGCCTCCTTCGGCCGGCGCTGCAGCTCGACCGAGACCACCTGCGGGATCACGTCGCCGGCGCGCTGGATCACCACCCAGTCGCCGATGCGGATATCCACCGGCTCGCCATCGACGGTGCCGCGGATCGGCTCGCCATCGCTGTCGATGCCGCGGATGTAGTCCTCATTGTGCAGCGAGGCGTTGGAGACGACGACGCCGCCCACCGTGATCGGGGTGAGCTTGGCGACCGGAGTGAGCGCGCCGGTGCGCCCGACCTGGATGTCGATCCCCTCGAGCTGCGTCACCGCCCGTTCGGCGGGGAACTTGTGCGCCAGCGCCCAGCGCGGCGAGCGCGAGACGAAGCCGAGCCGCTCCTGCAGGGCGAGGCTGTCGACCTTGTAGACCACGCCGTCGATGTCGTAGCCGAGCGCGGCGCGCTGTTCCTCGATCCGGTGGTAGTGCGAGAGAAGCTGCTCGGCGGAATGGCACAGTACCGTCAGCGGATTGGTCGGCAGGCCCCAGCGGGCGAAGGCCTTGATCACGCCGAACTGGGTGTCGCCCGGCAACCCGCCCGCGCTCACCTCGCCCCAGGCATAGGCGAAGAACTTCAGCGGGCGGCTGGCGGTGATCTTCGCGTCGAGCTGGCGCAGGCTGCCCGCCGCCGCGTTGCGCGGGTTCATGAAGGTCGGCTTGCCGGCCGCCTGCTGGCGCTCGTTCAGCGCCGCGAAATCGGCGTGGCTCATATAGACCTCGCCGCGCACCTCGACGGTGCCGGGCACGTCGTCGCCCTTCAGCCGGTCGGGAATCTCGCCGATGGTGCGCACATTGTTGGTGACGTCCTCGCCCTCGAAGCCGTCGCCGCGCGTCGCCGCCTGCACCAGCCGCCCGCCCTCATAGCGCAGCGAGCAGGACAGGCCGTCGATCTTCGGCTCGGCGGTGAAGGCGAGGTCGGCCCCGGCGGCGAGGCCGAGGAAGCGCCGCACGCGGGCGACGAACTCCTCCACCTCCTCGTCCGAGAAGCCGTTGCCGAGCGAGAGCATCGGCACCCGGTGGCGCACCTTGGCGAATTTGGCCGAGGGCGCGGCGCCGACCTTCTCCGACAGGCTGTCGATGCCCCGAAGCTCGGGATATTCGGCCTCGATCGCGTCGTAGCGCCGGCGCAGCGCGTCATAGGCGGCGTCGGAGACGGTGGGCGCGTCTTCCTGGTAGTAGCGCTTGTCGTGCGCGGCGATCTCCGCGCCGAGCCGGGCATGTTCGCTCGCCGCCTCGTCGGCGGTCAGCTTGGCGACGTCGATCTCGGGCGCGCGCGCGTTCATATGAGGCTATGTAGCGGATTCGGCGCTCTTGAGAAGCCGCTCCGCCGCCGCCCGCGCCTCGGTGGTGATCTCGGCGCCGGAGAGCATGCGCGCGATCTCCTCGCGGCGGTGGTCGGGAGCGAGCGGAGCGACGCTGGTCGCCACCCGGTCCTGCTCCGCCACCATCTCCTTGGCGATGCGGAAATGGTGGCCCGCCCGCGCCGCCACCTGCGGAGCGTGGGTCACGGCCACCACCTGCGAGCGCTCGGCGAGGCGGGCGAGGCGGGCGCCGATCGCGTCCGCCACCGCGCCGCCGACCCCGGTGTCGATCTCGTCGAACACCAGCGTCGGCGCCGAGCCCTTGTCGGCCAGCACCACCTTCAGCGCCAGCAGGAAGCGGGCGAGCTCGCCGCCGGAGGCGACCTTCATCATCGGGCCGGGACGCGTGCCGGGATTGGTCTGCACCCAGAACTCGACCCGGTCGAAGCCGTCGGCCTGCTCGTCGGCCTCGTCGCTCTGGCACTGAGTGATGAAGCGCGCGCGCTCGAGCTTCAGCGGCCCGAGCTCGGCATTCACCGCCGCGTCGAGCGCCGCCGCCGCGAGATGGCGGCGCCCGGACAGGTCGCGCGCCGCCGCGCGATAGATCGCCTCGGTCTCCTGCGCCTTCGCCTCCAGCGCCCGCAGCGCCTCCGCGCCGTGGTCGAGCGCGTCGAGGTCGTCGGCGAAGCGCGCCGCGACCGCCGGCAGGTCCTCGACCGTGCAGGAGAATTTGCGCGCCGCCGCGCGCAGCGCGAACAGCCGCTCCTCGATCCGCTCCAGCTCCAGCGGGTCGAAATCGGCCTCGCGCAGCGCCTCGTCGAGATGGGTGCGGGCGAGGTCCAGCGCGTTGAGCGCGGCGTCGATCGCCTCCACCGCCGGGCGCACCAGCTTGTCCGCCTCTCCCGCACGGCGCTCCAGCCGGCGCACGGCGGCGGCGAGGCCCGGGATCGGCGAGGCGGCGCCGCCCACCGCCTCCTGCGCCTCGTTGAGGTCGCTGGCGATCTTCTCGAAACGCATCATCTCCGCCCGCCGATCGGCCAGACGGTCCTCCTCGCCGGGCTCGGGCGCCAGCGCGTTCAGTTCCTCGACCGAATGGCGGATATAGTCCGCCTCCTTGGCGGCCTCATCGAGCCGCGCCTTCTCCTGCGCCGCCGCCTTGCGCGCCTCGCGCCAGCCCCGCCACAGGCCGCCCACCTCCTCGGCAAGGCCGGTGAGGCCGCCATAGGCGTCGAGCAGCGCGCGGTGCGAGGTGGCATCGACCAGTGCCCGGTCGTCGTGCTGGCCATGGATCTCGACCAGCCGCCGGCCGACGCTGCGCAGCATCTGCGCGCTCACCGACTGGTCGTTGACGAAGGCGCGGGTGCGCCCGTCCGCGTGCTGCATCCGCCGCAGTACCAGCGCGCCGTCATCGTCGATGCCGGCGTCCGCCAGCAGCGCCCGCACGGGGTGGTCGGCGGCGATGTCGAACTCGGCCGTCACCTGCCCTTGCCCCGCCCCGTGGCGCACCAGCGCCCCGTCGCCCCGCCCGCCGAGGGCGAGGGTGAAGGCGTCGAGCAGGATCGACTTGCCGGCGCCGGTCTCGCCGGTCAGCACGGTCAGGCCGGGCAGGAAGGAAAGGTCGAGCCGCTCGATGAGGACGATGTCCCTGATCGACAGGGCGGCCAGCATGCGTGACGCTCCACAACGAATCCGCAGGGTACGGCGACCCCGCCCCTTTTAGCAGGTCGCAGGCGCGGACGCACCGGTGTTCTTATTCTGTTCGAGAATGCCACGACTGGCCGGATGGAAAGCCAGCCATGCGGGGCCGGCCGGCGCGGGGCGGGCCGATCGGGCGGCCCGTCAGCCGAGACCGACGCCCTTGAACGCCTTGGCGATCCAGGATTCCTCGTTGAGCTTGGGGTCGACGCCGCGCGACTGCACCAGCTTGAAGGCGTCCTTGTACCAGGAGCTCTCCGGGAAATTGTAGCCCAGCACGGCGGCGGAGGTCTGCGCCTCGCTGATGACGCCGAGCGCCATATAGGCTTCCGTCAGGCGGTACAGCGCCTCCTCGACATGGCGCGTGGTCTGGTAGCGCGTCACGACCACCTTGAAGCGGTTGATCGCGCCGGCATAGTTGCGCTGCTCGAGATAGTAGCGCCCGACCAGCATCTCCTTGCCGGCGATCTGGTCGCGGGCGACTTCCAGCTTCTTCTTGGCGCTGACGGCGTATTCGGAATCGGGATATTTGCGCACGACGTCGTCGAGCGCGTCGATGGCGCGCTGGGTGCGGGCCTGGTCTCGCGAGACGTCGGGGATTTGGTCGTAAAAGGACGAGGCCATCAGGTACTGCGCATAGGCGGCATCCTCGGAGCCCGGATGCAGCGCCAGATAGCGGCGCGCGGCCGCGATGCACTCGTCGTAATTGCCCTGGTTGTAGTTGATGTAGGCGATCATCAGGATCGACTTGCGCGCCAGCTCCGAATAGGGGTGCTGGCGGTCGACATCCTCGAAGCGGCGGATCGCCTCGCCGTAATCTTCCTTCTCCATGAGGGTCAGGCCCTCATTGTAGCGCTGCTCGGCCGGAACGTCCGGGTAGATCTTCTCTTCCTTGTCGGTGTCGAACATGCTGGCGCAGCCACCGAGGCTGGCCCCGACGAGGACGAGGCCCGCGAGCCGCACCGCCAGCAGGCCGGCGGCGCGCTTTCGCCGCGCCTGGTCCCGGGAGGAGGAGAGGTCGGGACGGGCGAAGGAGAGAAGACGCATCACAGATATCGATCCCGATCTTGTCGATGTCGCCCGGCCGGCGCGCATCTACGCGCTAAAGCCGCTTTCCGACCGCATTATGGCGGCGATAACGTGGCTGCGGCACGAGGGCAAGCCGAAAAGACCGAGCGGGCATCATGGCTGCCGCCCGATGGCCGGCCCGGGCGACCGATCCGGCACGAAGCGCGGCACAGGAAGGACGGCGCAAGGAACGCCGGCGGGACGCTCAGAGCTCGGGGGCGTAGGCGGGCACCGCGACGGCGGCGACATCGGCCGTGCCGCGCACCGAACGGCGGGCCGGCAGGCGGGCCTCGACGATCTCGTAGGCCGAGCGGTCCGACAGCAGCGCGTCGACCACGGCGAAGTTAAGCTTGTGGCCGCCGCGATAGGAACGGTAGCGCGCCATCATCGGCAGGCCGCCGAGCGCGAGGTCGCCCACCGCGTCGAGCGCCTTGTGGCGCACGAACTCGTCGGCGTAGCGCAGGCCGGTGGTGTTCATCACCCCGTCGTCGCCGAGGCAGATCGTGTTGTCGAGCGAGGCGCCGAGCGCGAAGCCCGCCTGCCACAGCCGCTCGACATCGCAGAAGAAGCCGAAGGTGCGCGCCCGCGCCAGATCCTTGCGGAACACGTCCGGCGACAGGGTGGCGGCGTAGCGCTGGCGGCCGATCGCGGCGTGGTCGAAATCGATCTCGACCTCCAGCCGGAAGCCGACGTCGTAGGGCGAAAGCTCGCCGAAGCCGGTCTCGGTCTCGACCCGCACCGGCTTCAGCACGCGCAGATAGCGGCGCGGGGTGCCGGTCTCGATCACGCCGACCTCGTCGAGGGCGGCGACGAACTCGTCGGCGCTGCCGTCGAGGATCGGCACTTCCGGCCCGTCGATCTCGACCCGGGCGTTGTCGATGCCGAGGCCGGAGAAGCAGGCGAGCAGGTGCTCGACGGTGGAGACCGCAGGGCCGCTCGAATCGCGCAGCACGGTGGCGAGGTCGCTGCCGCGCACGGCGCTGCGGCAGGCCCGCACGGACTGGTTGGAGTCGGAACGGTGGAAGACGATGCCGCTGTCGGCGTCGGCGGGAGCGATGCTCAACCGCGCCATCTTGCCCGAATGAACGCCGACGCCCGAAAGGGCGACGCTATCGGCAAGAGTGGTTTGCACTACAGCATTCATTCCGGACCCCAGAACGGACTTCGTTACGCGTCCGCTCCCCTCTCCAAAAAACAACACAGTTAACCGCCATTAACGTTCCGGGAACCGAATCCCGTGACGGCTTTTCGTTGTCCGGACCATATCGACGCCCCCGGGTGGCGCCAACTCACTCTTGATTACGCTCTGTTACTGTGGCCTCGCTGCCGCAGTAGAGTCTAAAATCCTTTACAATCAATGAATTACACCCGGGCCTCGCGGCCCGGGTGCTGCATTGCGCAATCGCTTTGTTACAGGCTGGGATGCCAGCCCGCCGGCACCTCAGCCCTGGCGGCGGAGGAAGGCCGGGATATCGAGGTGATCGTCGTCCGCCGGACGCGGCGCGACCGGGCGGCCATGGGCGTCCATCGGGCGCGGCGCGGCCGGGCGCTTGGCGAATTCCGAACTCTCGGGACGGCGCTCGGCGAGGGCGCGCGGCTCTGCCTGCGGGGCGCGGCGCACCACCGGACGCATGTCCGCCGGCGGGTCGACCTCCTCCTCTTCCTCGGCATGGCGGCCGAGGCCAACATTGGCGAGGCGCTGAAGCAGCGTCATGCGCTTCTTCTCGTTCTGGTGATGCTCGGGCGCCTCGCCGCGGGCGGCGCGGATCTGGTTCTGCGCCGGCACCGGCAGCTCGTCGACGCGCGGCATGCGCGGCGACGGGCGCTCGGCCTGCGGCGGGATGAACGGCTCGAGCGTCTCGTCCTCATAGGCCGCCTCGCTCACCGCCGGGGCTTCCGGCTCGGCGTAGAGCGCGGGCTTGGGAGCCAGCTGGCGGATGGTCACCTCGTCGATCGCGGCCGGCGCGCGGTCCGGCTCGCCATAGACGTGGTCGTCGGCGGCGTGGGCGGCATAGGTCGGCTCGTAGCTCTCCTCCGAGGCGCCGTAGGCTTCCTCGTCCTCGGTCAGCGCGGCGGCCACCGAGTGCAGGGCGGCGTCGCGGCGGGCCTCGACGGCGGCGCGGCCGGCATTGGACATGCGGCGCCCGCCGATGTCGGCGAGGTTGGAGAAGCTGTGCGGGATCTGCTCGGGGATCACCGCCGGGTCGATGCCGGTCGCGACCACCGACACGCGGATCAGGCCTTCCAGCGTCTCGTCGAAGGTGGCGCCGAGGATGATGTTGGCGTCCGGGTCGACCTCCTCGCGGATGCGGGTCGCCGCCTCGTCCACCTCGAACAGGGTGAGGTCCTTGCCGCCGGTGATGGAGATCAGCAGGCCACGGGCGCCGCGCATCGACACCTCGTCGAGCAGCGGGTTGGCAATCGCCGCCTCGGCCGCATGCAGGGCGCGCTTCTCGCCGGAGGCCTCGCCGGTGCCCATCATCGCCTTGCCCATCTCGCGCATCACGGCGCGGACGTCGGCGAAGTCGAGGTTGATCAGGCCTTCCTTGACCATCAGGTCGGTGATGCACGCGACGCCCGAATAGAGCACCTGGTCGGCCATCGCGAAGGCGTCGGCGAAGGTGGTGCGCTCGTTCGCCACCCGGAACAGGTTCTGGTTCGGAATGACGATGAGGGTATCGACGCCCTTCTGCAGCTCGGAGATGCCCATCTCGCCGATGCGCATGCGGCGCTGGCCCTCGAAGTGGAAGGGCTTGGTCACCACGCCAACGGTGAGGATGCCGAGTTCGCGGGCCGCCCGGGCGATGACCGGCGCGGCGCCGGTGCCGGTGCCGCCGCCCATGCCGGCGGTGATGAACACCATGTGCGCGCCGGCGAGGTGGTCGCGGATCTCGTCCAGCGCCTCCTCGGCGGCCGCGCGCCCGACTTCCGGCTGCGAGCCGGCGCCCAGGCCCTCGGTCACGGCGACGCCCATCTGCACGATGCGCTCGGCCTTGGAAAGCGTCAGCGCCTGCGCGTCTGTGTTCGCGACCACGAAGTCGACGCCGCACAGACCCGCCGTGATCATGTTGTTGACCGCATTGCCGCCGGCGCCGCCGACGCCGAACACGGTGATCCGGGGGCGCAGTTCGCGGATGTCAGGTGCCTGGAGGTTGATCGTCATTGCTGTTGTCCCCTAACGCCGGCGGGCCCTCGTCCCGTCTCGATCACTATGGTGCCGGTTCCGCCGGCGCGGATTGGATGGAACACGTCAGAAGGCCTCCCGCAGCCAATGGCCAACGCGCGAGAAGTATCCGCTCTCCTCCCCGTGGGAGAGGCGACGGCGGCGGGCCTCGAAATGCTCGAGCCCCGCAACCTGCGGATAGACAAGAAGCCCCGTGGCGACGGCGAAGGTGGCGCCGCGCGCCGCCTCGGGAAGCTTGGAAATGCCGAGCGGGCGGCCGATGCGCACCTGCCCGCCGAGAACCTTGCCCACCAGCTCGGCATGGCCGGTGAGCTGGGCCGAGCCGCCGGTGAGCACGATGCGCCGCCCCGCCCCGGCCGAATGGCCGGAGGCGACCAGCCGGTCGCGCACCAGCTCGATGACTTCTTCCACCCGCGGGCGGATGATGCGCAGCAACTGCGACTTCGGGATCACCCGCGGCAGGTCGTGGTGGTCGTCGGCGATCGGCGGCACGGTCAGCATCTCGCGCTCGTCGGCGCTGATGGCGAGCACGCCGCCATGCAAGCTCTTCAGCCGCTCGGCGTCGGCAAGGCGGGTGGAAAGGCCGCGCGCGACGTCGTTGGTGACGTGCTGGCCGCCGACCGCGATGCCGTCGACATGCACGCAGTGCCCGTTCTCGACCACCGAGACGGTGGTGGTGCCGGCGCCGAAGTCGATCAGCGTCACGCCGAGCTCGGCCTCGTCGTCGGCGAGGGTCGACAGCGCGGCCGCATAGGGCGCGGCGACCATCGCCTCGACGCCGAGATGGCAGCGCTCGATGCACAGCAGCAGGTTGCGCACCGCCGCGCCGTCGGCGGTGATGACGTGCAGGTCGACGCCGAGCCGGCGCCCGAGCATGCCGCGCGGCTCGCCGATGCCCGACACGCCGTCGAGCGCGTAGCCGACCGGCAGCGCGTGAAGGATGGTGCGCCCCTCGCCCACCGCGAAGGTGGAGGCGGCGTCGAGCACGCGGCGGATGTCGCCTTCCGCCACCGCCGGCTCGGGCAGGTCGACCTCGGCGGCGAAGTGCTCGGAGGACAGGCGCCCGCCGGCCATCGACACCACCACGGAGGCGATCTGCACGCCGGCCATGCGCTCGGCCGCGTCGACCGCGCGGCGGATGGCGTATTCGGCCCGCTCCATGTCGATCACCGCGCCGCCCTTGATGCCGTGGGCGCTGGTGTGGCCGATGCCGAGCACGTCGATCGAATGGGTCCGCCGGCGCAGGCTGGAGCTCTCGCGCGGCTTCAGCCGGGCGATCATGCACACGATCTTGGAGGTGCCGACGTCGAGCACGCCCACCACGCCGCTGCGACGCGGCGCGAGCGGGCGCATCTTCGGCGCGATCTCAAAATACGACCGCATCATGTGCTGCTCCCCTTCCTCGCCTTGGCCTGGGCCTTGAGGTCGGCCTGACGCGCCTCGTAGGCGGCGTCGGAGAGGCGGACGGTCACGCGGTCGGGCAAGCGCAGATCGATGATGGTGACGTCGCGGCTGAGAAGCTGCTTGTCGCGGTCGAGCACGGCGAGCTGCTGCAGCGCGTCGTCGAGGCCGCGCTCGGGCAGGCGCACGTCGATGCCGTTGCCCATCTTCAGCGTCCAGCGGCGGTCGGCGACGCGGATGGCGGCGCGCACCTGGTCGCGCACGCCCGGCACCAGGCTCAGCGCGTCGACGATCTCGACCGCGTGGGACTGCGCGCCCTCGCCGACCACGATCGGCAGGCGGATGTAGCGCGGGTCGTCGGAATAAGGGGCGATGATGGTGCCGTCGCGGGCGATCACGTTGATCTTGCCGTCCTTCTGCCAGAGCGCGAAGCCCTCGCGCTCGACCACCTGGATGTCGAGCCGGTCGGGATAGAGCTTCTGCACCGTGGCGCGCTTGATCCAGGCGAGCTGCTCGAGCCGCTGGCGCGCGCCCTCGGCGTCGAAGAACGGCAGCGAGGAGGTCGGCTTGACGCCCGCCGTGGCAAGGATCTCGCCCGGGGAGACGTGGCTCTGGCCGTTCAGGTTGACGTTGGCGATCCGGAAACCGACGAGGTTTGCGCCGGTATCGGCCACGTCGCGGGCGGTCTCGATGGCGGCGGGCATGTGGCCGCCGCGCTCGAGGCCGTAAATGCCGGTGGCGGCGAACAGCAGGGCGACCAGCCAGATGCCGGCGCCGCGGTTCACCACCCGCGAGGCGGAGAGACCGACGAAGAACCGGCGACCGCCGATGATGGCGCGGTCGACGAATCGCGTGCGGCCCGGCCGCGCCGAACGGGCCCTGGCCGCAGGCCGGGACACGGCAGCCGGCGCCGCCTGGGAACCACGTCCCCGCGCTACCGTCCGCCCCGAATCTTCAGATGCCGCACCGGCGCGCCCGCCCGCAGGCTTCTGCCTGGGGTTCAGCGGTCGAGCGAGGCGTCCTCCACCATCCATCGTATCAGCTCACCGAACGAATAGCCTGCATGGGCCGCGAGTTCGGGCACAAGCGACGTCTCGGTCATTCCGGGCTGGGTGTTCACCTCCAGACAGACCAAACCGGATTCGTCCCCGGTCCGGTCGTCATAACGGAAGTCCGACCTACTGATGCCCCGACAGCCGAGCGCGCGATGCGCCTTAACCGCTAGCATCCGTACCTTTTGGTAAACATTCGGTAAAATTTGTGCCGGGAGAATGTGGCGGGAACCGCCCGGAGCGTATTTTGCTTCGTAATCGTAGAACCTTAAGTCGGATTGAATTTCGATGACGTCGAGCGCCTCATCGCCCATCACGGCGCAGGTGAGCTCCAATCCGGGGATGTAACGCTCGGCGAGAAGGGTATCTCCATACGCCCAGTCGTCGCGATTCAGCTCCTGCGGCGGGTGCTCCTGGTCCTCCGGGACGATGAAAACGCCGACCGAGGAGCCCTCGCGCACCGGCTTCAGCACATAGGGCCGCTCCAGCACATGGCCGCGCGCCGCCTCGAGCCGCGAGACCACGCGCCCCTCGGGCACCGGAATGCCGTTCTCGGCGAGGATGATCTTGGCCTGCGCCTTGTCCATCGCCAGCGCCGAGGCCAGCACGCCCGAATGGCTGTAGGGGATCTGCAGGATCTCGAGGATGCCCTGGATGGTGCCGTCCTCGCCCGGGCGGCCGTGCAGGATGTTCAGCGCCACGTCCGGCTTCAGCTCGGCCAGCACGCTGGCGATGTCGCGGCCGACATCGACGCGCGAGACCCGGTAGCCCACGCTCTCGGCGGCCTGCGCGCAAGCCTCCCCCGAGTTCAGCGACACCTCGCGTTCCGCCGACCAGCCGCCCATCAGGACGGCGACATGCTTCGCCATGCTCTTCTCCTCGTGCGCCGGCCGCAGGGGCCGCGGCGCCTAGTCCGCCGGAATGCCGATGCGCTTGATCTCCCACTCCAGCCCGACGCCGGAATGGGCCTTCACGCGTGCGCGGACGTCCTCGCCCAGCGCCTCGATGTCGGCGGCGGTGGCGCCACCGGTGTTGATCATGAAATTGCAGTGCATCGGCGACATCTGCGCCGCACCGCGCATCAGCCCGCGACAGCCCGCCGCGTCGATGAGCTGCCAGGCCTTGTGGCCGGGCGGGTTCTTGAAGGTCGAGCCGCCGGTCTTCTCGCGAATCGGCTGCGAGGCCTCGCGCGCGGCGGTGATTCGCTCCATCTCGGCGAGAATCGCCGCGGGTTCGCCCGGCCGGCCCTGGAACAGCGCCTGCGTGAAGACGAGGTCCGCCGGCGCGTCGGAATGGCGGTAGCTGTAGCCGAAATCGGCGTTGCCCAGCACGCGGACATTGCCCGCGCGGTCGACCGCCCGCGCCTCGACCAGCACGTCCTTCGTCTCGCCGCCATGGGCGCCGGCGTTCATGCGCAGCGCGCCGCCTATGCCGCCGGGAATGCCGCGATAGAAGGCGAGCCCGTCGATCCCCGCATCCGCCGCCGCCCGCGCCGCCTTCACGTCCGGCACCGCGGTGCCGACCCGCAGGCGATACCCCTCGTCCACCGCGATCGCATTGAAGCCGCGCCCGAGCCGGATGACGACGCCGGGCACGCCGCCGTCGCGCACGATGAGGTTGGAGCCGAGGCCGATCACCGTCACCGGAACCTCGCCCGGCAGCCGCGCCAGGAAATAGGCGAGGTCCTCCTCGTCTGCGGGCGTGAACAGCACCTGCGCCGGCCCGCCGACGCGGAACCAGGTGAGGTCCGCCAGCGGCTGGTGTGCGAGCATGCGCCCGCGCAGCCCGGGCATGCCGGCGGCAAGCTCGGGCGCGATGTCGGGAAGGCTCACGCCGCGCTCTCCCGCAGGGCGGTGAGCTGGTCGGGCAGGGCATAGGCCCACTGGCTGATGCTGCCCGCGCCGAGGCAGACGACGTAGTCGCCCGGCTTCATCAGGGAGCCGACGATCCCCGCCAGCGCCTCCGGCCCCGGCAGCGCCGTCACCGAGCGATGGCCCCGCGCGCGCAGCGCCTCGACCAGATGGTCGCGGTCGACCCCGGCGATCGGCGTCTCGCCGGCCGCGTAGACGTCGGCGACGATGACGTGGTCGGCATCGTTGAAGCAGGTCGCGAACTGGTCGAACAGCGACTGCAGCCGGGTGTAGCGATGGGGCTGCACCACCGCGATCACCTGCCCGTCGGTCGAGGCCCGCGCGGCGCGCAGCACCGCGGCGATCTCGACCGGGTGGTGGCCGTAATCGTCGAAGATCGTCACGCCGTTCACCTCGCCGGTGCGGGTGAAGCGCCGCTTCACGCCGCCGAAGCCGGCCAGCGCGGAACGGATCTGTTCGTCCGTCGCGCCGAGCTCGTGGGCGACGGTGATGGCGGCGGTGGCGTTGAGCGCGTTGTGCTTGCCCGGCATCGGCAGCACCAGCTCGCGCAGCTCGTGCACCACCCGGCCCTCGCGATCACGGAACAGCACGCCGAAGCGCGAGCGCCCGCCCTTCAGGTCGATGTCGACGAGGCGCACATCGGCCTGTGGGTTCTCGCCATAGGTGATGACGCGCCGGTCCTCGACATGGCCGACGAGGTCCTGCACCACCGGATGGTCGGTGCACATCACCGCGAAGCCGTAGAAGGGCAGGTTGTCGATGAAGCTGCGGAACGCCGCCTGCACCGCCTCGAAGGTCTTGAAGTGGTCGAGATGCTCGGGGTCGATATTGGTGACCACCGCCACCTCGACCGGCAGCTTGAGGAAGGTGCCGTCGCTCTCGTCGGCCTCCACCACCATCCATTCGCCATCACCCAGCCGCGCATTGGTGCCGTAGGCGTTGATGATGCCGCCATTGATGACGGTCGGATCGAAGCCGCCCGAATCGAGCAACGTCGCCACCAGCGAGGTGGTGGTGGTCTTGCCGTGGGTGCCGGCGATGGCGACGCAGCTCTTCAGCCGCATCAGCTCGGCCAGCATCTCGGCCCGGCGCACCACCGGCAGGCGCCGCGCGCGGGCCGCCACCAGTTCGGGATTGTCGCGCTTGATGGCGGAGGAGACGACCAGCACCTCCGCCCCGTCGATGTTCTCGGCGCGGTGGCCGACATGCACCGCGATGCCCTTCTCGACGAGGCGCTTCACATTGGCGCTCTCGGCGACGTCCGAGCCCTGGACCGTGTAGCCGAGATTGTGCAGCACCTCGGCGATGCCGCTCATGCCGATGCCGCCGATGCCGACGAAATGGATGGGCCCGAGCGAGAGCGGGAGCTTCATGCGATCTTCCTTCGGCCTGTGCGCGAGGTTCGCGCGGGCACAATTTCCGGGCGCGCAGCAATAGACGAGGCCGTCCGGTACGTCATCCCGCCTATGGTAGTGTCGCTAGCCATCGAGGCCCGCCGTGCGGATGACGAGCTCGGCCAGCCGTTCGGCCGCGTCCGCCCGTCCCAGCCGGTGCGCCGCCCCGGCCATGGCCGCGAGTTCCGCCGGCTCCGCCATCAGCGCGGCGATCCGGGTCGCGAGGCTCTGCGGGGTGAATTCGGCCTGCGGCACCAGCGCCGCCCCGCCCGCGCCGGCGAGCGCGGAGGCGTTGGCAAGCTGGTCCTGGTCGATCGCCCCCGGCAGCGGCACGAGGAAGGACGGGCGCCCGATCACGCACAGCTCCGCCACCGTCGAGGCGCCCGAGCGGGCGATGACGAGGTGGGCGCGCGCCATGCGGGCGGGCAGGTCGTCGAAGAAGGGCGCCACCTCGGCCGCGACGCCGAGGCGGGCATAGGTGGCGCGGACCTGGTCGAGATCTTCCGGCCGCGCCTGCTGCACGATGGAGAGCCGCGCGCGCAGCGACGGGTCGAGCCGCTCGATGCCGGCGGGGACCACCTCGCTCATCACCCGCGCGCCCTGGCTGCCGCCGAACACCAGCAGCTCGAACCGCCCGCCCGGCTCCGGCGCCGCGAACGGCGCGACCGCCGCGATCACCGCGGGCCGGACCGGGTTGCCGGTGTGGTGCGCCTTGGCGGCGAGCGAGGGGTTGCCCTTCAGTATGTCGGGATAGCCGGTGGCGATGGCGCTGACCCGCGAGGCCAGCATCGCATTGGCCCGGCCCATCACCGCGTTCGCCTCATGGATCAGCGTCGGCCGGCCGGCGAAGGCGGCGGCGAGCAGCGGCGGCACGGTGGGATAGCCGCCGAAGCCGACCACCGCCGCCGGCTTCAGCGAGCGCATCAGTGCGAAGCCCTTGAGGACGCCGGTGCCGAGCGCGAGCGCGGTCCGCGCCAGCGCCACGGGCGAGCGCCCGCGCACCGTGTCGGCCGGCAGCACGTGGAGCCGGCGCGCGGGAAAATGCCCGGCATAGCGGGCCGCGCGCGCGTCGGTCGCGAGGTCGACCGCGATGCCGCGCCGCCCGAGCGCGGTCGCGAGAGCTTCGGCGGGAAACAGATGGCCGCCGGTTCCCCCGGCGGCGATCAGCACGAGCGGCGTGTCCGGCGTGGCCATGGCGCGCCTCAGCCCGGATGCGCCAGCGGCGCGCCTGTTGCCGGGGCCTTGCGCGTGCCCAGACGGGTGCCGAGCCGCTCCAGCTCGGCCAGCGTCGAGACCCGCGGGCGCCGGCGCGTCAGCGCGAGCAGCATCCCCATGCCGTAGGCCAGCGAGAGCAGCGACGAGCCGCCATAGGACACGAAGGGCAGCGTCATGCCCTTGGCCGGCATCATGTGCAGGTTGACCATCATGTTGATGCAGGACTGGAGCCCGAACAGGATCGACAGCCCCGCCACGGCGAAGCGCACGAACGGGTCCTCGTCGTTCATCGCCCGCGACAGCGCGCGCAGCACGATGAAGGCGAACAGGCCGGCGATCATCATGCACAGAATGGCGCCGAACTCCTCGCCGGCGACGGCGAAGATGAAGTCGGTATGCCCGTCCGGCAGCACCTTCTTGAAGGTGCCCTCGCCCGGCCCCTGCCCGAACCAGCCGCCATTCATGAAGCTGTCGATGGCGAGGTCGATCTGGTAGGTGTCGCCCGAATCCGGGTCGAGGAAGCGGTCGATGCGCTGGGTGACGTGCGGCACCGTCGCATAGGCGATGAACAGCCCCGTCGCGCCGATGCCGCCAAGACCGATCACCCAGATCATCCTGAGCCCGGCGAGGAAGAACAGGCTGCCCCAGACCAGCGAGACCAGCATGGTCTGGCCGAAGTCCGGCTGCAGCACCAGCGGCGTCACCACCATGCCCAGCAGCGCGATGGCGAGGAGCTGGCCCGGCATCTCCGGCCGCCGCACGCTTTCCGAGAACAGCCAGGCGGCGATGATGACGAAGCTCGGCTTGAGGAATTCGGAGGGCTGCACGGTCACGCCGAGGATGGTCAGCCAGCGCCGCGCGCCCTTCACCTCCGGGCCGATGACCAGCGTGGCGAAGACGAGGCCGAGGAAGACCAGGAACAGCACCAGCGACAGGCGGCGTATGTTGCGCGGCGACAGGAACGAGGTCGCGATCAGCACGATCAGCGCCGGCACCAGATACATCACCTGCCGGTGCACGAAATAGAAGGGATCGGGAATGCCGAGGCGGGCCGCGATCGGCGGGCTGGCGGCCAGCGCCAGCACGATGCCGATGATCATAAGTGCGGCCAGCGCGCCAAGCAGCAGCCGGTCGATCGTCCACCACCACTCGCCGACAATGGTGCGTTCGGCACGCGAAATCATCTACGCCACTCCGGAAGAACGTTCTCCCGACTATCGAGTGGTTAAGGTTGACGTCAGCTTAATGCGCCCGCCGGCAACGCCTCAGGCGGAGCCGATCGCCCCGCGGTCGAGCGCAACCCGGTCGCGGCCGGCGCGCTTGGCCGCATAGAGCGCCTGGTCGGCACGCATCAGCAGCGCGTCGATGTCGAACGGGGCCGCGGCGGTGGCGACGCCGATACTGGCGGTGAGCACCACTGGCTCGGCCTGCGCCGAGATCGCCAGCGTCTCGATCGAGCGGCGCAGCTCCTCCGCGCGCTCGGCCGCCTTGTCCTGGCTGAGGCCGGTCAGCAGCGCCACGAACTCCTCGCCGCCGAGGCGCGCCAGCACCCCGTCGCCGACCACGGAGCGGCAGCGCTCGGCGAAGGCGCGCAGCACCGCGTCGCCCACGGCATGGCCGTGCAGGTCGTTCACCACCTTGAAGTGGTCGATGTCGATCATCATCACCGAGACCGGGTCCCCGGACGCCGCGGCCGTGTCCAGCACCAGCTTGGCGTCGGCGAAGAAGCGGCGGCGGTTGCGCAGGCCGGTGAGCTCGTCGGTCTCCGCCCGGTGGCGCAGCTCGGCCTGCACCTGCTGCTCCTGCGAGACATCCCAATAGACCAGCACCGGATGGTCGCCGATGCAGCGCAGGCGGAAATGGACGAATTTCTGCGTGCCGTCCTTGCAGGTGACCTTCCAGTCGTTCATCGGCACCGCAACGCCGTCCGCCTGGGAGGCGGCCAGCGCCTCGTCCCACGCCTTCATCGCCGCGTCGCGGTAGGCGGGATCGGGATAGGCGTGCTCCCACCAGTCGTCGAGGTCGATCAGCTCGTCCTTCTCCCAGCCGAACAGGCGCTGCGCATGCGTGTTGGTGAAGACGCAGTCGCCGTCCTTGTCGTAGATCTCGATGCCGACCGGCATCCATTCGAGCACCGCCTGAAGGTCCTCGTAGATGGAGGAGATGGCCTTCCCCTCCTCCTTCCCGACGACCTCGCCGCACAGAGTGACGAGCCAGTGGCCCGGCGGCTCGTCTACGGGCGAGAGCTCGAGCCGGAACGCACGCGGATGGCCGGGAAGACGCGCGGTGACGGACGGGGCGCCGGCCGCATGAGCGCCGGCATCGGCGCCGGTGTCGGGAGTGTCGCGCCGCACTGCCGCCCGCGCCAACTGCGCGGCCGCCTCCGCCCCGACCAGCCGCTCCAGCGCCATCGGCAGGAACGTAGGGCTACTGGGCTCGGAGGTGTCGCCCGGCTCGGCACTATCGCCCGCGAGCAGCCGTCGCATCGCCCCGTTCAACGCCAGCACCCTGTCCGCTTCCGGCGCCAGAAGGAGAAGGGGCACGTTGACCCATTCCATCCATGCCGGGGGTGCGGTGTCTGCCATGCGTGTTTCCCACTCCTTCCACACTATATGGTCGAGTGCCGGCTATTTTGGTGGTAACCGAAGACCTTCAACGAGCGTACGGAACGCATCGCCGCGCAATTCGAAGTTGCGGAACTGGTCGAAGCTCGCGCAGGCGGGCGAGAGCAGCACCACGGGATGGGGCAGGCCGGAGGCCGCCGCGTCGCGCGCCGCCCTCTCCACCGCGACGTCGAGCGTGCCGCAGATCTCGTGCGGCACCGCCTCGCCGAGCGTCGCGGCGAAGTCCGGCGCGGCGACGCCGATGAGATAGGCCTTGCGCACGCGCGGGAACAGCGGCTTCAGCGGCACGATGCCGCCCTCCTTCGGCTTGCCGCCGGCGATCCAGAAGATGTCCTCGAACGAGACCAGCGCCCGCTCGGCCGCGTCCGCATTGGTCGCCTTGGAATCGTTGACGAACAGCACGCTGCCGATGGTGCGCACCTGCTCCATGCGATGGGCGAGGCCGGGAAAGCTGCGCATGCCGGCGGCGATGGTCTCGGGCGCGAGGCCGAGCGCATGAGCGGCGGCGAAGGCGGCGGCGGCGTTCTGCGCGTTATGGGCGCCGCGCAGCGAACCGATGCCGGCGAGCGGCAGGGTGAAGGTGCGGCGCCCGCGCTCCATCACCGCGAGATCGGTCCCGTCGAGATGGATGCCGTCGTCGAGCGGGCCGAGCACGGAGATGCGCACCACGCGCGTGCCCGCCGCCTCGACGCGCTCGGCGATTCCCCGGCACCAGGCGTCGTCGACGCCGATCACCGCCGTCCCGCCGGCCCCGACCCCGGCGACGAGACGTTCCTTGATCTCGGCGTAGTGCTCCATGGTGCCGTGCCGGTCGAGATGGTCCGGCGACAGGTTGAGCAGGATACCCACCGTCGGGTCGAGGCTCGGCGCCAGGTCGATCTGGTAGGAGGAGCATTCGACGACATAGACCCGCCCCGGCGCGGGCGGCTCCAGCCCCAGTATGGCGGGCCCGAAATTGCCGCCGATCTGCGCGTCGCGGCCGCCTTCGCGGATGAGATGGGCGAGCAGCGCGGTGGTGGTCGACTTGCCGTTGGTACCGGTGATCGCCGCCATCGGCGCCGGCTGGCCGATGCGCCGGCGCTCGCGCACGAACAATTCGATGTCGCCGATCACCTCGACCCCGGCCGCCTGCGCGCGCCGCACCGTCCAGTGCGGCTCGGGATGGGTCAGCGGCACGCCGGGCGCCAGCACGAGCGCCGCGAAGGAACTCCAGTCGGCCGCGTTCAGGTCGCCGGTCGGGATGCCCTCGGCCGCCGCCTTCCCGACCGAGGCGGGGGAATCGTCCCAGGCCGTCACCCGCGCGCCGCCGGCCATCAGGGCGCGCGCCGTCGTGAGGCCGGAGCCGCCGAGGCCGAACAGGGCGACGGCGCGATCGTTCAGGGTGTTCACGGGAATCATGTCGGTGACGGGGATCTCGAGCGGACCGGGAGGCGGTCGGAAGGACCGTTCAATTGGCTAGCGCATTTCCACGCCCAATGAAATGATCGGTGGAACGCTGACGAGATTGCGCATGCCACACGTCACCCTGCTCCCCCTCGGCTCGACGATGCGCGTCCTGCGCCCGCATCCAAACCTCTACGCCTTCTATGATGGCCGCATCGAGGGCGCACGCGCCTGGTCGGCGGCGCCGAACTGGCTCGACGACGGTGCCTATGCGCTCGGCGTGTGCGTCTACGCGGTGGTCGATGGCACCGACGCGATCGTCTACGACACCCACATCTCGCTCGCCCATGCCCGCGCCATGCGCCGCACGCTGGAGGAGGCGGGCGTGCGCACCATACGGGTCGTGCTCAGCCACTGGCATGACGACCATGTGGCCGGCAACGAGGTGTTCGCCGATTGCGAGATCATTGCGCTTGCCGCCACCGAGCGCGCCCTCGCCGCCCATCGCGCGGCGCTGGAGAGCGGCGATCCGCCGATCCACCCGCTGGTCATGCCCAACCACGTGATCACCGGCCCGACCCGCCTGAAGGTCGGCGCGCTGACGGTCGAGCTGGAGCCGGCCGAGATCCACAGCCATGACGGCCTGATCCTGCTGCTGCCGGAGCTGGGCATCATGCTCGCCGGCGACACGCTGGAGGAGCCGATCACCTATGTGGCCGAGCCCGAGCGGCTGGGCGCCCATCTCGAGGAGCTGCAGCGCGTCAAGGGGTGGGGCTACCAGCACATACTGCCCAATCACGGCGCGCCCGACGTGATCGCCGCCGGCGGCTACGGGCCGGAGCTGATCGACGCCACGATCCGCTATGTAAGGAAGCTGATCCGCACCCGCACCGACATGTCGCTGGCCGACCAGGACCTGTCGACCTTCATCGCCGGCGACCTCGCCACGGGCACCCTCACCTATTTCGGGCCCTATGAGGAGGTCCACGCCAACAACGTGAAGAAGGTGATGGCGCTGCCCTGAACGTTTTTGTCCGGACGCCGCGCCGCCTCAGCGCAGCTTCAGGGTCGAGAGGCCGATCAGCGCCAGCACCACGGCGATGATCCAGAACCGGATCACGATCTGCGGCTCGGTCCAGCCGAGCTGCTCGAAATGGTGGTGGATCGGCGCCATCTTGAAGACGCGCTTGCCGGTGAGCTTGAAGGAGATCACTTGCACGATCACCGACACCGCCTCCAGCACGAACAGTCCGCCGATCACCGCCAGCACGATCTCGTGCTTAGTCGCGACCGCGATGGTGCCGAGCAGGCCGCCCAGCGCCAGCGAACCGGTGTCGCCCATGAAGATCTGCGCCGGCGGCGCGTTGAACCACAGGAAGCCGATGCCCGCGCCGATGATCGCGCCGCAGATCACCGCCAGCTCGCCGACGCCGGCGACGTAGTGGATCTGCAGATAGTCCGCGAACAGCACGTTGCCGGAGAGGTACGAGATCAGCCCGAAGCTGCCCGCCGCCACCATCACCGGCACGATGGCGAGCCCGTCGAGCCCGTCGGTCAGGTTCACCGCATTGCCGGCAGCGACGATGACGAAGGCGGCGAAGATGACGAAGAACCAGCCGAGGTCGAGCAGCAGATCCTTGAAGAAGGGGAACGCCACTGAAGAAGAGAGCGGCTCGCGCCCCACATGCATGATGATGACCGCCGCCGAACCGGCGATCACCGCCTCAATGGCGAGCCGCGTGCGCCCGGAAAGACCGGCATGGGTCTGCTTGGTCACCTTGAGATAGTCGTCATAGAAGCCGATCAACCCGAAGCCGATGGTGACGAACAGCACCACCCACACATAGGGGTTGGACAGGTTCGCCCACAGCAGCGTCGCCACCATCAGCCCGGAGAAGATCATCAGCCCGCCCATGGTGGGCGTGCCCTTCTTGCTGAGCAGGTGCGACTGCGGCCCGTCGGTGCGGATCGGCTGGCCCTTGCCCTGCTTCAGCCGCAGCAGGGCGATGATCGCCGGCCCGAACATGAACACGAAGAGCAGCGCGGTGATGATCGCGCCGCCGGTCCGGAAGGTGATGTAGCGGAACACGTTGAGGGCCGGGAGGCTCTCCTGGAACTGGGCCAGCCATTGCAGCATCGGATCAACCTTCCGGGGAGGACATGCGCGGGCGCACGGCGCGGCGGCGGGCGGAGCGCGGCGCGACCGGCGGAGAAAGGGTGAAGGGGCGCATCCGCATCATTCGGAGGCATCCGCCTGCGCCGCCTCGGGCGCGGGGAACCGCTCGATCAGGGCACGCGCGAGCGGGCCCATGCGGCTGCCGTTCGAGCCCTTCACCATCAGCACGTCGCCACCGCGCAGGCGGTCGGCGACGAGGGGGAGCAGCGCCTGCGCGTCCGGCGCCCAGGCCTCGCGCCGGTTCTCCGGCAGCGCCTCCCAGAGCGCGCGCATCTGCGAGCCGGCGCAGAAGACCAGATCGGCGCCCGCCGCCGACGGGGCGAGCTCGCGGTGCATCGCCTCGCCCGAGGGACCGAGTTCCAGCATGTCGCCGAGCACGGCGATGCGCCGCCCGCGTCCGGCCACAGGGCAGCCGGCCAGCACGGCGAGGGCGGCCCGCATCGAGGCCGGATTGGCGTTGTAGCTCTCGTCGATCAGCGTCGCGGTGCCCCCGCGCACGCCGAGCATGGTGCGCACGCCCCGCCCCGGCGGCGGGCCGAGCGAGGCCAGCGCCATGGCGGCGAGGCAGAGATCCGCGCCGGCGAGCTTGGCGGCGGCGAGTACCGCCAGCATGTTCTGCACGATGTGGCGCCCGGGAAGCCCGACCTTGAAGCTCACCGTCTCGCCCATCACGTCGGCGATGGCGGTCGAGCTCTGCGGCTGCAGCGCCACGCTCAGCAGGCGCACCTGCGCGCTCAGCGCCTCGCCGAAGCCGACCACGGTGTCGATCCCCGCCGCCCGCGCCGCCTCGGCCAGCCGGTCGAACTGCGGGTTGTCGCGGTTGAGCACCGCCGCCCCGCCCGGCTCGACGCCGCTGAAGATCTCCGCCTTGGCGTCGGCGATGGCCTCGATATTGGGGAACTGCGCGATGTGGACCGGCTCGATGGTGGTGATGACCGCGATATGCGGGCGCACCATCGCCACCAGCGGCGTGATCTCGCCGGAATGGTTCATGCCGAGCTCGAACACGCCATAGGCGCTGCGCTCGGGCATGCGCGCAAGCGACAGCGGCACGCCCCAGTGATTGTTGTAGGACGCGGCCGAGGCATGGGTCGGCCCGTCCGCCCCGAGCGCCAGCAGCAGCGCCTCCTTGGTGGTCGTCTTGCCGACCGAGCCGGTGACGCCGACGATCCGCGCCCGCGTGCGCTCGCGGGCCGCGCGGCCGATCGCCTGCAGCGCGGCGAGCACGTCGTCGACCGCGAGCAGCGGCGCCTCGGGGGGCATGTCGGGAACCCGCGCGCGCTCGACGATGCTGAGCGCCGCCCCGCGCCCGGCCGCCGCGCCGACATAGGCGTGGCCGTCGCTATTGTCGCCGCGCAGGGCGACGAACACGTCGCCGGGCTGGAGCGTGCGGGTATCGATCGACACGCCGCCGATCGCCACGCCGTGCGTGCCGATGAGCGTGCCGCCGGTCGCGTGCACGAGCGCGTCGGGCGTCCAGAGCGGCTCGGCGTCGGCCATCGCGTTCAGCCTCCCAGGCAGTGCGCCGCGACGTCGCGGTCGGAGAAGGGGAGTGTCCGGTCGCCGATGATTTGGCCGGTTTCGTGGCCCTTGCCGGCGATTAGCACGACATCCCCGGAATGCGCCATCGCCACGGCGGCGCGGATCGCCTCCGCCCGGTCGCCGATCTCGCGCGCGCCGGGCGCGGCGGCGAGGATCTCGGCGCGGATCAGCGCGGGGTCCTCGCTGCGCGGATTGTCGTCGGTCACGATCACGACGTCCGCCTTCTCGGCGGCGATCGCGCCCATCAGCGGGCGCTTGCCCCGGTCGCGGTCGCCGCCGCAGCCGAACACCACGATCAGCCGGCCGGAGACGTAGGGCCTGAGCGCGTCGAGCGCGTTGGCGAGCGCGTCGGGCTTGTGGGCGTAGTCGACGAAGACGCTGGCGCCCTCCTTCGCCCCGACCAGCTCAAGCCGCCCCGGCACGCCCTGGAGCGTCTCCAGCGCGCCGAGAGCCTCCCCGGCCGAGGCGCCGGTGAGCATGACGAGGCCGGCGGCGATCAGCGCGTTCGCGGCCTGGAAGGCGCCGACCAGCGGCAGCCGGAGCGAGAAGCGCTCGCCGTCGGCCTCGACCTCGAGCCGCTGGCCCAGCCCCTCGTCATGGCGGCCGAGCAGCGCGATGCCGGCCCCGGCGACGCCGATGCCGAGCACGTTCAGCTCGTGGTCGGCCGCGATCTGGGCGACATGGCTTCCCTCGGTCGTGTCCACCCACACCGCCGCCCCGCCGCCGCGCGGCAGCAGGTCGCGGAACAGCCGCAGCTTGGCGTCGAGATAGGCCTCCATGCTCGGATGATAGTCGAGATGGTCGCGCGACAGGTTGGTGAAGGCCCCGGCCGACAGGCGCACCCCGTCGAGGCGGTACTGGTCGAGCCCGTGCGAGGAGGCCTCCAGGCACAGATGCGTCACCCCCTGCCCGACGAGATCGTGCAGGGTGCGGTGCAGGGCGATCGGGTCCGGCGTGGTCAGCGAGCCGTAGACCGCGCCCGAGGGCGCGACCACGCCCAGCGTGCCGAGGCTGGCGCTGGCATGGCCGAGCTTCTGCCAGATCTGGCGCGCGAAGGCCGCGACCGAGGTCTTGCCCGAGGTGCCGGTGACGGCGGCGATCGTCTCCGGCTGATGGGGAAAGGCGCGCGCGGCGGCGAGCGCCACCGCCCGGCGCGCATTGCCGACGCGGACATAGGAGATACCGGGCTCGATGCCGTCGAGCTCCGCCTCGCCGACGACCGCCACCGCCCCGCGCGCGAGCGCGTCGCGGGCGAAGGCCATGCCGTCCGCCTTCGAGCCGGCCAGAGCGAAGAACACGTCGCCGGCGCGCGCCTTGCGGCTGTCGAGCACCGGATCGGCGACCTCGATCGCCGGATCCGCCGCCTGGTAGTCGGCATCCGCTCCCACCATTTCCCCAAGCGTCAGGGTCCGGTGGCGTTTGGTCGTCGACAGGGTCGGATCAGACATCCTCGTGGTCCTGCTCGCACGGAGCACGGCGGGCCCGAAGGTCCGTCCGGCTATGGCAATAGCCGATTCCGGGCCCGTGACGCACCGGAAATCGGCGGCCTGGCCTATTGCGCCTGCGCCACCTTGGCGGAGCTGGTCAGGATGCTCTCCGGCGAGGGCAGGTCCGGGCGCGGCATGATGCCGAGCATCGGCGCGACGCGCTGGATGATGTTGGCCGTGGTCGGCGCGGCGTTCCAGCCGGCGGTGGCGTAGCCATAGGTGCCTTCGACCGCCTTCGGCTCGTCCAGCATCACCAGCACAAGGTACTGGGGATCGTCCATCGGGAAGGCGGAGATGAACGAGGTGAGCAGCTTGGTCTTCGAATAGCGGCCATTGACCACCTTCTCCGCCGTGCCGGTCTTGCCGCCGACGAAATAGCCCGGCGTGTTGGCCTTCTTGCCCGAGCCCTTCACCGCGTTGAGGCGCATCAGATAGCGCATCTTGACGCTGGTCTCCGGCTTGATGACCCGCACTGCGACCTTGGCCACTTCCTCGGGCGTGCGCTTGAGGAAGGTCGGGGGGATGAGCCAGCCGCCGTTCACCAGCGCATCCTCGGCCATCAGCACCTGGATCGGGGCGACCGCGAGGCCGTGGCCGAAGGCGATGGTGGCGGTGTTGAGCTCGCCCCAGTGCTTGGGGACGATCGGCGCCGCGCTCTCGGGCAGCTCGGTGCGCAGCCGGTCGAGCTGGCCCATCTTCTTCAGGAACGCCTTGTGCGCGTCGACGCCGAGCGCCAGCGCCATCCGCGCGGTGCCGATGTTCGAGGAGTAGATGAACACTTCCGGCAGCGTCAGCACGCGGTTCTCGGCGTGGTAGTCGTGGATCCTGAACCGGCCGAACTGCAGCGCCCCGCGCGCGTCTAGCGTCGAGTTGAGCGTGAACTTGCCGCTGTCCAGCGCCATGGCGAAGGTCAGCGCCTTGAAGGTCGAGCCCATCTCGAACACGCCGGTCGTCAGACGGTTGAGGTTCTTCGGGTCGAGCGAGCGGGCCGGGTCGTTGGCGTCGAAGTCGGGGAGCGAGGCCATGGCGATGATCTCGCCGGTGCGCACATCCACCACCGTTCCCGCCGCCGCGATGGCCTTGAACTTCTCCTTGGCATTGAACAGCTCGTCGCGCAGCACGTGCTGCACGCGCAGGTCGAGGGCGAGCTCGACCGGCTCCTGCTGCCGGTCGGAGGCGAAGCCGGCGAGGTGGAGATCGGCGAGACCGCGCGTGTCGATCCACTTCTCGATGCCGGCGATGCCCTGGTTGTCGATATTGGTCGAGCCGAGCACATGGGCGCCGAGCGTGCCGCCGGGATAGACGCGGCGGTTCTCGGTCATGAAGCCGATGCCCGGCAGGCCGAGGGCGTGGATCTCGCGCTGCTGCTGCGGGGTGATGTCGCGCTTCAGCCAGACGAAGCCGCGCTTGCTGGAGAGCCGGTCGCGCAGTTCGTCCACGTTCAGGTCCGGCAGGATGGCGGTCAGCGCCTCCACCGCCTCGTCGACGTCGATCAGCCGGCGCGGCTCGCCATAGAGCGAGGCGGACTTGACGTCGGTGGCGAGCACCAGCCCGTTTCGGTCGAGAATGTCCGGCCGCGCCGAGGCCACCGCGTCGGCGGCGAGGCCGCGCCGCGCGATCGTGCCCTCGGGCACCGAGGCCAGCATGGCGAGGCGCCCGGCGATCGCGACATAGGCGCAGGCGAAGAACAGCATGCACAGCACGATGCGCGCCCGCGCGACCGCGTGCGGCTCCGGCCGGCCGCGGCCGATGGCGGCGCGCACGAGGCCGACCAGCAGGCGCACGACGTATAGCGGCAGGCGCAGCAGCACGCCGGGCAGTGCGACCAGGCCCGCCTTCAGATGCGCAGCGATGGAGGAAGACGACATGGCCATGAGAAGCGACCTCCGTGAGCTACTGTCCGACCGTGCCCGGAGGCAGGAGCGGCCGGGATGCGGCGGGATTGAGCGGGGCGCCGAGCGCACCCTGCGGACCGACGAAATGCGCGCGCGGCGGCGCCATGTTGCCGGCCGCCGGCATGGCCGACAGCGGCAGCGGCGCGCCGGGCGGGTCGTCGTCGCCCGAGGCGTCGGCCAGCGGCCCGTCGCCGGGCAGCGGCGCCGGCCGCGGCCCGGACGTCGCGGGCGCGGGCTTGGGCACCGGCTTGGCGGAGGTCGGCGCGGCGCGGGCGGGCGTGGGTCCGTCCACCAGCGCCTCGATCATGCCGCCGAGCGAGTCGGAATTGTTCTCGGGCTTGGCCGGCAGGCTCGCTAGCTGGTCCATGTGATCGACGTCGAGCGGCTGCATGTCGAGATGGTTCTCGGCCAGCGCCTGGATGCGGTCCGGCGCCGTGCGGCGCGCCCATTCGGCGTTGAGCACGGCGATGCGGTCGCGCTCCTTGTGGATCTCGTCGCGCAGCTTGGCGATCTTCTGCGCCTCGAAGGCGGCCGAATATTTCACCTGGTAGACGGCGCCGGCCGCGGCGAGAAGGGCGATGACCGAGACGGCATTGAGTATGCGGAACATGTCTCGACCTCAGCGGCTGCGGGCGTCGGCGGCGGGAAGCGGGGGCAGGAAACGGTCGAGGTCGCCCGGCGGATGGGCCGGCGCCTCGGTCCTCTCGGCCGCGCGCAGCTTGGCCGAGCGGGCGCGCGGATTTCGTGCCGTCTCCTCGTCTCCCGCCTCGACGGCGCCGCGCGCCACCAGCCGGAAGCTCGGGGCGGGTCCGTCCAGCGCGGGCATGTGGCGCGAGCCGGCCGACGCCTTGGCGCGATGGGCGAGGAAATTCTTCACGATGCGGTCTTCCAGCGAATGGAAGGTGACGACCACCAGCCGGCCGCCGGGCTTCAGCGCCCGCTCGGCCGCCGACAGCGCGCGGGCGAGCTCGCCCAATTCGTCGTTCACCGCGATGCGCAGCGCCTGGAAGCTGCGCGTCGCCGGATGCGGCTCGTGCGGCTTGGCCCACACAACCTTGGCGATGATCTCGGCAAGCTGGAGCGTGCGCTCGATCGGCGCCTGGGCCCGCGCGGCCACGATGGCACGGGCGATGGCGCGCGACTGGCGCTCCTCGCCGAAGCGGTAGATCAGGTTGGCGAGGTCGGTCTCGCCGAGCCGCGCCACCAGATCGGCGGCGGACGGCCCTTCGCTCGACATGCGCATGTCGAGCGGCCCGTCGCGGCGGAAGGAGAAGCCGCGCTCGCCCTCGTCGAGCTGCATGGAGGAGACGCCGATATCCAGCACCACCCCGTCGACGAGGCCCGTGCCCTCGGCTTCCACCACCTCATCGAGCCGGCTGAAGCGCTCATGTGCCAGGGTCAGCCGCCCGGCGCTCTCGGCGACCAGCGCCTGCCCGTCGCGGATGGCGTTGGGATCGCGGTCGATGGCGATGACGCGGGTATCGGCCGCCTCGAGGATGGCGCGGGTATAGCCGCCCGCGCCGAAGGTGCCGTCGACATAGACGCCGCCGTCGCGCGGCGCGAGGTGGGAGAGCACCTCCGCGAGCAGGACGGGCAGATGGCGGGCCGGTCCGCCGGCAGCGTCCGTCTCCGAACCGCCGCGACCCGCCATCACGCCTCCTCGCCGCGGGTTTCCCCCGCGTTCCGGGAACCGAGCTGCCGCTTCAAGGTCCGCACCTTCGCCGTGGCCTCCGCGAGGTGGGACCGAAAGCGCTCCGGCTCCCAGATCCGAAATCGGTCGCCGAGGCCGACCAGCATGGCCTCGTCCTTGACATGCGCATGCGCCTTCAACGTCTCGCTCAGCACCACACGCCCCTCGGGATCGAGCTTCAGGGTCTCGATCGCCCCATAGAGCGCGCCCGCCAGCTCCTCGCGCGCTTCCGAATAGGGCGGGAAGCGCTCGACCAGGCTGTCGATCCCCGCCATCAGCCGGGCCCCTCCCGCTTCCAGCGCCGGCAGGTCCAGCGCCGGGTGGCAGTAGAGATGCTCCAGCCCGTCGCGCGCGATCAGCGCCCGGAAGGCGGCGGGTACCGACATCCGGCCCTTCGAATCCAGCCGCATCGCATAGGTCGATACGAAACGATCCATCGGCCCGGTACGCCCCGTCACAGCTACGCCATCCGCCGCCAGCACGCCGCGCGGCACCGGACGCCGCGTGGGCGCCGCTGACCTTGTCGACTTGGTACTGCAACGGAATGATTTGGGTTACCATGGGATATGATGGGCGTCAATGGAACGGCTGCCAATGGACCCCGGGCGCCGCACCGCGCGACGCACCGAACCATCCGGCCGGTGATGGCCGATTAACGCTGCATGAACCTTAAGAATCGGTTGAATCCCGATCGGCGCCCGCTTAGCTGGCGCCATGAAAGAGATGCCCGCCGCCTCAGCGCCCGACTTCCCGGCCGACTCGCCGCTCGCCGCCGAGGTGCTGGCCTCGCCCAATCACGGCGAGCGCATCGGCATCGGCGCGCCCGACATGCTGGTGCTGCACTACACCGGCATGGAATCGACGCCCGAAGCGCTCGACTGGCTGCGCTCGCCCGAGAGGCAGGTCTCCGCGCACTATCTCGTGTTCGAGGACGGACGCATCGCCCAACTCGTGCCGGAGGCGCGGCGGGCCTGGCATGCCGGGGCGGCGCGATGGGCGGGCGCGAGCGACATCAATTCGTGCTCGATCGGCATCGAGATCGCCAATCCCGGCCACGCGCACGGCTACCCGCCCTTCCCCGCGATCCAGATCGAAGCCGTCACCGCGCTCGCCAAGGACATCCTCTCGCGCCGGCCGATCCCGCCCGACCGGGTGCTCGCCCATTCCGACGTCGCGCCGCTGCGCAAGGACGACCCGGGCGAGAAGTTTCCGTGGGAGGTGCTGCACCGCGCCGGCGTCGGCCACCTGGTCGAGGAGGTGCCGCCGAGCGACGGGCGCTTCTTCATGCGCGGCGAGCACGGCCAGCCGGTCGAGGCGCTGCAGGCCATGCTCGCGCTCTATGGCTATGACGTGCCGGTCTCCGGCAGCTATTGCGCACAGACCGAGGCGGTAGTGCGCGCCTTCCAGCGCCATTTCCGCCGCGCCCGCGTCGACGGCATCGCCGACGTCTCGACGCTGCAGACGCTCTATCGGCTCTCGATGTCGCGGCCCGAACGTCCGGCCGACGAAGGCGCGCCGTTCGCCTGATTCATTTGCATGCCTATATTGACGGCGACCCCGACGGATTGCTGCGTGGGGCCATCTACACGCGCAAGTTTCGTTCGCAAACGTTGCGGTTGCGCCACACTGTGACTCGACGGTGACGCGACAATCGCGCACGCCGAGGCTATTGCCACGCCCGCGCAGGATTCGAGCCTCATTGGGGACAGATTTTCGGGGATTTTCCCCGCCGATCTTCCTCAGCCCACAAAGGCAAAATCCTGGTAATGAACTTTCTTCGCGTCTCCTGTGCTTCCCTCGCCGTCGCGTTCATCACCCTCTCGGGCGCGAACATCGCAAGTGCCAAGTCGAACATCAAAGATCCCGTCTCTTCCACCACGTCTAAACAGACCTCGCGCGAGAAGCTGGCCGACCTCGTCGACAGCGAGGCGCGCGCCAATGGCGTGCCGGTCGCCCTTGCCCGCGCCGTGGTGCGCATCGAAAGCAACTGGAACAGCCACCTGACCGGCCGTGCCGGCGAGGTCGGGCTCATGCAGATCAAGCATCAGACCGCGCGCGGCGTCGGCTATCGCGGCTCGCGCGCCGCGCTCTATGAGCCCGCCACCAACATCAAGTTCGGCATGCGCTATCTCGCCGGCGCCTATCGCCTCGCCGAGGGCGACACCTGCGGCACCGTGATGCGCTACCAGGGTGGCCACGGCGCCCGGCGCATGTCCTCGGCCGCGCGCGTCTACTGCTCCAAGGCCCGCACCCTCATGGCCGCCAACTGAGCCGCCACGGCACCGACACGTTTCGCGCATGGCGGCCGGGCCGGCTCAGGTCTCGCGTGCCCCCGGCCTCCATGCGCGGTCTCCCGGCTTTTCCCGACGATCCGAACGAAGGCCCCTGCGCAATGTCGGCGGGGGACGCGACTTGACGCGGGCTCCGCTCTCCCCCATTGCTCCCCCGCCAGCCGGCCGGACGGCCGCGTCGCCCTTCGGGGCGCCGAGGAAAGTCCGGGCTCCACGGAGACACGGTGCCGGATAACGTCCGGCGGGGGCGACCCCAGGGAAAGTGCCACAGAGAACAGACCGCCTCGGATTCGTCCGCGGCAAGGGTGAAACGGTGCGGTAAGAGCGCACCGCGCGGCCGGCAACGGAAGCGGCACGGCAAACCCCACCGGGAGCAAAGTCGTATAGGGGTGGCACGAGGCCGGGCAGCGATGCCCTGCCTCAGGTCCTGTCTCCGGACAGCCGCCCGGGTTGACTGCTCGAGGCGCCGGGTAACCGGCGTCCCAGAGGAATGGCCGTCACGCGGGAGCGATCCCGCCATACAGAACCCGGCTTACAGGCCGGCTGGCATCTTGAACTCTCCGTCCAGGCAGGTTTCCTGTCCGGCCTGTGCCATAGATGATGGCGCCCAGGCCCGGACGGAAGGAAGCTGCCTCATGTGCACCCGCACGCTCTATGTCGGTACGGAAGATCTCGTCATTACCGGACGCAACATGGATTGGAAGGAGGACATGTACTCCAATCTGTGGGTGTTCCCCGCCGGCATGAAGCGCGACGGCGCGGCCGGGCCGCAGTCCATCGCCTGGACCTCGCGCTATGGCAGCGTCACGATCAGCGGCTACGAGGCCGGCACCACGGACGGCATGAACGAGAAGGGCCTCGTCGCCAACATCCTCTACCTCGCCGAATCCAGCTACGGCCCCCAGGCGGGCGCCGGCCCGTTCCTCAGCATCGCGCTGTGGGGCCAGTACGTGCTCGACAATTTCGCCACCGTCGCCGAGGCGGTGGATGCGCTCGCCGCCCACCCTTTCATCCTGCTCGCGCCCATGCTGCCCAACGGCTCGGAGGCGACGCTCCATCTCTCGGTCTCCGACGCGAGCGGCGATTCGGCGATCTTCGAATATCTGGCGGGCGAACTCGTCATCCATCACGGCCGTGACTATGTGGTGATGACCAATTCGCCGCCCTATGAGCAGCAGGTGGCGCTCAACGCCTACTGGCAGCGCATCGGCGGCCTCACCTTCCTGCCCGGCACCAACAACGCCGCCGACCGCTTCGCCCGCGCCTCGTTCCTCCTCGGCGCCATCCCGCGCAGCCTCGACAAGGCCTATATCGCCGGCGTGCCCGATCACACCTACGCCCATCAGGCCGTCGCCTGCGTCATGAGCGTCCAGCGGGCCGTGAGCGTGCCGCTGGGCATCACCACGCCCGAGCAGCCGAACATCTCCTCGACCATCTGGCGGAGCGTCGCGAACCAGCGGGACCTGATCTACTATTTCGACTCGGCGACCCGCCCGAGCGCCTTCTGGATCAACCTCGCCAAGCTCGACCTCGCGCCCGGCGCGCCGGTGCGCAAGCTCACCATCGCCAATGGCGAGGTTTATGCCGGCGAGGTCAGCGCGGTGTTCGCGCCCGCCGAGCCCTTCGCCCCCCTCCCCGCCCGGCCCGAAGCCGCCTGACCCATCCGCCCGGAGCCATGCCCATGCCCCTTCGCATCATCCTCGCCGGCGCCACCGGCTGGGTCGGCCGCGCCCTCGTGCCCGCCATCGCCGCCGCGCCGGATCTCGACCTCGTCGCCGCCGTCTCCCGCGCCACCGCCGGCACCGAGATCGATGGCGCGCCCGTCTTCGCGACCGTCGGCGAGGCGCTCGCCGTCCCCGCGGACGTGCTGATCGACTACACGAAGCCGGACGTGGTGAAGGCGAACGCGACCGCCGCGCTCGAGGCCGGGCTCGCCGTGGTGGTCGGCACGTCGGGCCTCGACGCCGACGACTATGCCGGGCTCGACGCGATCGCCCGCGCGAAGGGCGTCGGCCTGCATGCCGCCGGCAACTTCTCCATCACCGCCACGCTGATGAAGCGCTTCACGCTGGAGGCGGCGAGATATGTCGCCGATGTGGAGATCATCGAATACGCCTCGGCCGGCAAGCCGGACGCGCCCTCGGGCACCGGGCGCGAGCTCGCCGAGGCATTGGCGCAGGTGCGCCGGCCCGCCACCAGCCGCCCGGTCGACACCGTGGTCGGCCTGCCGCAGACGCGCGGCGGGGCGATCGGCACCGGCGCGAACGAGGTACGGGTGCACGCGGTGCGCATGCCCTCCTTCTCGCTCGCCATCGAGAGCATCCTCGGCGCGCCGGACGAGCGGCTGACCATCCGCCACGACGCCGGCTCCTCCGCCGCGCCCTATGTCGCCGGCACGCTGCTGGCGGCGCGCAAGGTGGGCGGCTGGACCGGGGTGCGGCGCGGCCTCGACATGCTGCTCGACTGAAGCGCGATCAGTCCGCGCCGGCCTCGGCCTCGGGCGCGGGGATCGGGCTGGCGAAGGCCCTTTCCGCGGTGAAGGAGCGCACATTGCCGGTCGCATGACCCGCCCCGCCACCGCCGATCGAGCCGGTCGCGGTGGTGTCGATGCCGAGCCACTGCGCCAGCGGGACCGAGGCCGGCGGCAGCGGGATGCCCGGCGGGCGCGAACTCGGCGGGCGCGAGCCTGCCGGCGGCGCGGCGCGTGCCGGCGCCGGATAGGCGGAAGGCGGGGGATAGGCCGAGGGAGGCGGATAGGCAGCGGGCGGCGGGTAGGATGGGGCCGGATAGGCGCTCGCCGGCTGCGAGGGATAGGCCGAGGGCGCGCTCTGCGCCGGATAGGCCGACCGCGGAGGCGCACCCGCCGGCGGCGTGAGCGGGGTCGGCGCGCCGTAATCGGGCGTCGGCGAGCGATAGTCGGGGTCGACGCCATGGCCATAGGCCGGCGCGGGCGCGTTCGGCGCCAGCACCATCGGCGCACCGGGCGCGGAGAGCGGCACCGGCGCGCCTGCCGTCTCGGGCCCGGGCGGCGGCGGACGGCGCCCGGCGGACGGCGCGGGAGCGACCGGCGTCCGGGAGATCGGCGCCGAGGAGAAGATGGTGGCGTTGGCCGGCGCATAGCCGTCATCCTCAGCCGGCTCGGTATCGACGACCGGCGTCGCCTGCGGCGGCGCTGAGACCATGGGACGCGCGTTCCACGGCGCCTGCCCGGGGGGCGCCTTGTAGATCGGGTTCACCATGGGCGGCGCCTTGTAGATCGGAGGGCTGAACGGCGCCGGAGGCGTCGGCAGCGCGACCTTCGGGTTGCACGCCAGGTGCCCGGAGGAGCGCCGCATCAGGTCCACATGGATGTGGTCGTAGTGATAGATGTTGTAGCCGGGCCCGAGCACGGTCGAGAAGCGCTGGCAGCCGGTATATTGCACCGTGCGCAGGAAGCCGCGCTCGTCGGTGCTGCCCTTCCAGCCGGTCTTCACCGAAATCTCGCGCCCGTCCGCCAGCACGAAGCCGCCGATGTCGAGCGCGTTGCCGAAGGCGTGCTCGGAAATCTTGCCCGAGGGCCCGCCATTCATGTTGCGGCAGGAATAGGAGGAGAGCTGCTTGACCTTGGCCACCGGCTGGCCGAACCAGGCCATGGCGGCGGGCTGGATGTCCTCGAGCATCCAGCGGTCGACCGAAGCGGTGATCGGGCAGGCCAGCGTCGCCTTGGGCGAGAGCTCGATGGCCCCGTCATTGAAGGCGAGCACCTTGAAGGGATGGTCCATCCCGCAGGTGCCGGCGCCGTCGACCTCGCGAACGGGAATGGTGTAGGCGGAGGGCTTGACGAGGCCCTCCGCCAGGCACCGTTCCTCTGCTTCCGAACGCCAGGGTTCGCGCTGCTCGAGCCCGAACTTGCAACCGGACAGCCCCAGGAGGACGAGCGGGGCTACGAAAAACCAGGAAACGCCGCGCGTCATGAGGGCAAGCTAGGCGACGTTGGTTGACAGCCGGTTAAGCAAGCCGCGTCATTTGCGCAGACAAATGAAAACGGCCGGAGGTCGCCCCCCGGCCGTTATTTCGAAACTCGAACCTTATTACAGGTTCTTGACGATATCCTCGACCATTTTCTTTGCGTCGGCGAAGAGCATCATGGTGTTGTCGCGGAAGAACAGCTCGTTCTCGACGCCGGCATAGCCGGCGGCCATGCCGCGCTTGATGAACAGCA
>NZ_JANTHZ010000012.1 GCF_024752355.1 Ancylobacter mangrovi | reverse complement strand
CGCCGGGACCGGCTTGATGTCGTACAGATAAAGCGTGTGGCCCGCGTCGATCAGGTGACCCGCCATCGGCGCGCCCATGATCCCGAGACCTACAAATCCAACCTTCGCCATCGTTTCGTCCTCGCTTCCTAGACTGTGTTTCTTGACCGTCGCGGCCTCACGCCGCGCCGGTGAGCGTCTTCAGCCAGCCAAGACCGGCCGCCGTGTCGCCCTTCGGCTTGTACTCGCACCCGACCCAGCCGGCGTAGCCGATGGAATCGAGGTAGCGGAACAGGAACTCGTAGTTGATCTCGCCCGTGCCCGGCTCATTGCGGCCCGGATTGTCGGCGAGCTGGATATGCGCGATCTGCGGCAGGTTGGCCTCGATCGTCCGGGCGAGGTCACCTTCCATGATCTGCATGTGATAGATGTCGTACTGGATGTAGAGGTTGTCCGAGCCGACCTCGTCGATGATCGCCTTGGCCTGCTTCGTGTAGTTCAGGAAGAAGCCCGGGATGTCGCGGGTGTTGATCGGCTCGATCAGCAGCTTCAGGCCGGCTTCCTTGATCTTCGGCGCGGCGAACTTCAGGTTGTTCACGAAGGTGTTGTGCAGCACCTCGCGATCGGCCCCGGCGGGGACGATGCCGGCGAGGATGTTCACCTGCGGGCAGCCGAGCGCGGTCGCGTAGGTGATCGCCTTGTCGACGCCGGCGCGGAACTCGTCCACACGCTCGGGCAGGATGGCGATGCCGCGCTCGCCCGCGCCCCAGTCACCCGCGGGCAGGTTGTGCAGCACCTGCTTCAGGCCGTTGGCCTTCAGGCGGGAGACGAGATCCTCGACCGAGAAGTCGTACGGGAAGAGGTACTCGACGCCGGAAAAGCCGGCTTCGGCAGCCTTCTCGAACCGGTCGAGGAAGGGCACCTCGTTGAACAGCATGGTGAGATTGGCGGCAAAACGGGGCATGGACCGCTCCTAGGCATGGACAGATTTTCTGGGCGGGAGGCGCGTCCCGAAGCGGGGCGCGCCCCGGCGGCTTGGGCGCGCTCGCCTGCCGATCGCAGGAAAGCGCGCCGAGCATAAGGGGGCGGATCGGAATCCGCATCCCGAAGCTGGAAGGGGCGGGCGCCCGCGGCTCACGCGCCGGTCGGGCGCCGGCAGATCAGCGCCGGCCGGTCAGGCGCCTGCCTTGGCACCGTCGAGCGGGAGGTCGAGGACCTCCTCGAACTCGTTGACGTTGTCGATCTCGGTGCCCATGGCGATGTTGGTGACGCGCTCGAGGATGAACTCCATCACCACCGGCACCTGGTGCTCCTTCATCAGCGCCTTGGCGCGGGTGAAGGCGTCCTTGAACTCGTTGGGCGAGGAGACGCGCACCGCCTTGCAGCCGAGGCCCTCGGCCACCGCGACATGATCGACGCCGTAGCCCGCATTCTCCACCGCGTTGACGTTGTCGAAGGCGAGCGAGACCTCGAAGTCCATGTTGAAGCCGCGCTGGGCCTGGCGGATCAGGCCGAGATAGGAGTTGTTCACGACCACATGGAGGTAGGGCAGCTTGTGCTGGGCGCCGACCGCGAGCTCCTCGATGAGGAACTGGAAGTCGTAGTCGCCCGACAGCGCCACGATCTCGGCGTCGGGATCGGCCGCGCGCACGCCGAGCGCCGCCGGCAGGGTCCAGCCGAGCGGGCCGGCCTGGCCGCAATTGATCCAGTTGCGCGGCTTGTAGACGTGCAGCATCTGCGCGCCGGCGATCTGGCTGAGGCCGATGGTCGAGACGTAGCGGGTGTCGCGGCCGAACGCCTCGTTCATCTCCTCATAGACGCGCTGCGGCTTCAGCGGCACGTTGTCGAAATGCGTCTTGCGCAGCATGGTCTTCTTGCGCTCGAGGCATTCGGCGGCCCAGGCCGAGCGGTCCTTCAGCTTGCCGGCGGCCTTGTATTCCTTCGCCACCTCGATGAAGAGCTCAAGCGCGGCGCCCGCGTCCGAGACGATGCCGAGGTCCGGCCCGAAGACGCGGCCGATCTGGGTCGGCTCGATGTCGACGTGAATGAAGGTGCGGCCCTTGGTGTAGACGTCGATCGAGCCGGTGTGGCGGTTCGCCCAGCGATTGCCGATGCCGAACACGAAGTCCGAGGCCAGCATGTTCGCATTGCCGTAGCGGTGCGAGGTCTGGAGCCCGCACATGCCGGCCATCAGGTCGTGGTCGTCCGGGATCGTGCCCCAGCCCATCAGGGTCGGGATGACCGGCACGCCGGTGATCTCGGCGAACTCGACGAGCTTGTCGGAGGCGTCGGCGTTGATGATGCCGCCGCCCGCGACGATCAGCGGCTTCTCCGCCGTGTTCAGCATGGCGAGGGCCTTCTCGGCCTGCTTGCGCGAGGCCTTCGGCTTGTAGACCGGCAGCGGCTCGTAGGTGTCCTCGTCGAACTCGATCTCGGCCATCTGCACGTCGATCGGCAGGTCGATCAGCACCGGGCCCGGGCGGCCCGAGCGCATGACGTGGAACGCCTGCTGGAACACCTGCGGCACCAGCGCCGGCTCGCGCACCAGCACCGCCCACTTGGCGATCGGCTTGGCGATCGACTCGATGTCCACCGCCTGGAAGTCTTCCTTGTAGAGGCGCGCGCGCGGCGCCTGGCCGGTGATGCACAGGATCGGGATCGAATCGGCGGCGGCCGAGTAGAGGCCGGTGATCATGTCGGTGCCGGCCGGGCCCGAGGTGCCGATGCACACGCCGATATTGCCGGCCTTGGCGCGGGTGTAGCCCTCGGCCATGTGGGAGGCCGCCTCGACGTGGCGGGCCAGCACGTGCCGGGTCTTCCCGTAGGCGCGCATGGCGGAATAAAGCGGATTGATCGCGGCGCCGGGCACGCCGAAGGCGGTGGTCACGCCTTCCTTTTCGAGAACCCGTATCGCTGCATCGACGGCACGCATCTTGGCCATGGCATTTCCTCCTGGCGTCATCGCCGGCGAGGGCATCCCCTTCGGTTCAGGGGCGGCGTGCCCGGCACCGGACTTCAGGCTTGTTCAAAATCTCCGGTCTCGGCGGCCGCGCGAAGCGCATGGCGCCGGAACGGCAGCATGCAACGCAGCATCATTCTTCCCGCACTGCGGAAAGAATTTCCGAAATCGGGGGAAACATGCCACGCCCGCCGCATTCCCGCAATACGGGATGTATTTCTGATTTGCGAAAAAGCGGAGGATGCGCCTTTATGCTAGGGCGAGGGCGGCGCCGGTCGGTGCGATAACCGCCGAGGCCAATATGGATGCCCGCATCGACGCCTCGTCCGAGGCCAGGACGATGGCGGCACGGAACCCGGGAGGAGGCGAGGTTGGGAGGTGACATGCGGATGACGGACGCCGTCACGGTCACGCGCCGCCGCGGCCGGCCCTCCAGTTCCGGAGGGACCGAGACCGGTGGCGAGGTGCAGTCGCTCGACCGCGCCATCGCCCTTCTGGAGGTGCTTGCGCTTTCCGACGGCATGACGCTGAGCGAAGTAGCGCGCGCGGCGGAATTGCCAACCTCGACCGTGCATCGCCTGCTGACCACGCTGGAGCGGCGCGGGCTGGTGGGGCACGACCCGGCCACCGGCCAGTGGATGGTCGGGCTCGGCCTGTTCCGCATCGGCTCGGCCTATCTGCGCATCCGCAAGCTGCCGGAGATCGCGCGCGGATTGCTGCGCGAGCTGTCGCACGGCGTGAACGAGACGGTGAACCTGTCGCTGATCGACGGGCCGCACCTCATCTGCGTGGCGCAGATGGAAAGCCACGCGGCGGTGCGCGCCTTCTTCCGCATCGGCGGCGACCTGCCGATCCACGCCTCGGGCGGCGGCAAGGCGATCCTCGCGGCGATGAACCCGGAGGCGCGGCGCGCCTGGCTGGGCGGCGACCAGCTCCAGCGCTTCACCGAGCACACCCATGTGAGCCGGCGCGCGCTTCAGGCCGACCTCGCGACGATTGCCGAGCGCGGCTATTCGATCGACGACGAGGAGCACACGCCGGGCATGCGCTGCGTGGCGGCGGCGGTGCTGGACGAATGGCGCGAGCCGGTGGGGGCGATCTCGATCTCGGCGCCGACCGTGCGCATGCCGCCCGAGCGCATCGCCGATCTCGGCCGCCAGGTCCGCGAGGCCGCACAGCGTCTGACGACGCGCTATTCGGGGTTGTGAGCGGAAATCGTCGCGGCCATCGCGCCAGATCCGACCGATCGGCCTAGGGCCCGGATCGGCGAGCGGGCAGGGCGAGGGCGGACGTCGCAAGAGCTTTGGCACGAACAGCGCTTGGCTGGATAGCGCCCGCGCATCTTCCGCCGTCTTTCTTCAGGCAAAAAAATGCCGGCACCCCGCTCTCCGAGTGTGCCGGCACCAGTCGCCTAGGAGGAACCGAACGTTGGGAAATGACCCTTCGTCCTGCTCCGGGAGGCTCGTAGGCCAACCCGTCGGCCGGCGGTTCGTTCCGCCATTCGGGCCGGGTGGCCGATAGGGGCCGCGGCAGGGCCGCGGGGGAGGGCGACGCGCTGGGCGCGCCGCCCGGACGCCGGACGGATCAGACCGCCTTGGCGTCGTGCATCGCGGAGATCTCTTCCTGCGAGTAGCCGAGCTGGGCGAGCACCTCGTTGGTGTGCTGGCCGAGCAGCGGCGAGGCGGTGATGTCGACCTCGACGTCGGAGAACTTGATCGGCGAACCGACCGTCAGGTACTTGCCGAGCTTGGGGTGCTCGACCTCCACCACGGTGCCGCTCTTGCGCAGCGACGGGTCGTTGGCGATCTCCTTCATCGACAGCACCGGCGCGCAGGGGATGTCGAACTTGCGCAGGATGTCGATGGCCTCGAACTTGGTCTTGTCGGCAAGCCAGCCCTCGATGAAGGCGAAGATGTCGAAGATCTTGTCCTGGCGCGCCTCGGCGGTGTTGTAGGCCGGGTCGTCGATCCACTCGGGCTTGCCCAGCGCCTTACAGATCGGCGCCCAGGCGTGGCCCTGGATGGTGAAGTAGATGTAGGCGTTCGGGTCGGTCTCCCAGCCCTTGCACTTCAGCACCCAGCCCGGCTGGCCGCCGCCGCCCGCGTTGCCGCCGCGCGGCACCACGTCCGAGAACTCGCCGTGCGGGTACTGCGGGTACTCCTCGAGGTAGCCGAGGGCGTCGAGGCGCTGCTGGTCGCGCAGCTTCACGCGGCACAGGTTCAGCACCGAATCCTGCATCGACACGGCGACCTTCTGGCCCTTGCCGGACTTGAGCTTCGCGTGCAGCGCCGTGAGGATGCCGATCGCGAGGTGCATGCCGGTGTTGGAGTCGCCGAGAGCGGCGGCCGACACGGTCGGCGGGCCGTCCCAGAAGCCGGTGGTGGAGGCCGCGCCGCCCGCGCACTGCGCGACGTTCTCGTAGACCTTCAGGTCTTCATAGGCGTGGCCTTCCGAGAAGCCCTTCACCGAGGCGAGGATCATGCCCGGGTTCAGCTTCTGGATGTTCTCCCAGGAGAAGCCCATGCGGTCGAGCGCGCCGGGGCCGAAATTCTCGACCATGACATCCGAGTCCTGGATGAGCTTGGTCAGGACTTCCTTGCCCTGCGGGGTCTTGGTGTCGAGCGTAAGCGAGCGCTTGTTGGAATTCAGCATGGTGAAGTAGAGCGCGTCGGCATCCTTCACATGGCGCAGCTGCGAGCGCGTGACGTCGCCGGCGCCGGGGCGCTCGACCTTGATCACATCGGCGCCGAACCAGGCGAGAAGCTGCGTGCAGGCAGGACCGGCCTGAACGTGCGTGAAATCGATGATCTTAATACCTTCGAGGGGCTTAGACATCTCGGTCGACTTCCCTTTTAAGCGTTAACAGTCCGACGGAGGCTCACCCTGCCGCCGGAAAGTGTACTCCCGGCCCTCTTGGTCGGGACTACTTCCTTCTCCCCAAACCCGCGACCCGGAATGGGCTACGGGTAACTCCCAGGTGGTGATTCGACTTCGGAAATATTCACGACTTCTTTTCGCTCACCCTGGCCTCACACCCCGCCGGACGCCGGCGCAACACGCGCTTCCCGGTCCGGCGGACTGTTTCGTCACGGGCTGCCGGCGCGAGAGCGCGGTGCCCGCTTCTTCTCGGGAAAGGCGGGCGCGATCGGCTGCGTCCGCTCTTCCTGTTCCGTCCCGGCACGCGCTTCGTCCGCGTGCCGTCTCCCGTACCGCCCGGCGCTCGTGCCGGCCTGCCGTTCCGCGGTGGAGCCGCCGCCGGCGCCGGAACGGTCAGGCCGCGCTCGCGCGCCGTCGCCTGCACGGGGATGCCGGCACCGAAGCGCCGGCACCGAAGCTCATTCCGCGGCGAGGCGGACCGGAAGGCCCACGGCGCCGGAGGCCTTGACCTCGCTGATCCGGCCCTCGTCGAAGCCGAGCACCTGCGCGAGGATCTCCTCGGTGTGCTCGCCCAGCAGCGGCGAGCGCGCGACCTGGACGTCGTTGTCCGACAGCTTGATCGGGTTGCCGACGGTCAGGTAGGTGCCGCGGGTGGGGTGATCGATCGAGACCAGCGTGCCGCTCGCATAGAGCGACTGGTCCTCGGCGATCTCCTTCATCGAGAGCACCGGCCCGCAGGGGATGTCGAGCTCGTTGAGGATCTCCATCGCCTCGAACTTGGTGTGGGCCATGGTCCACGCCTCGATGCGGGTGAAGATCTCGTTGAGGTGCGGCAGGCGCGCGGCCGGCGTCGCGTAATTGGGGTCGGTCTTCCACTCGGGTTCGTGGATGACGTCGCAGATCTTCTCCCAGACCGGAGCCTGGGTGATGAAATAGATGTAGGCGTTGGGATCGTGCTCCCAACCCTTGCAGCGCAGGATGCGGCCGGGCTGGCCGCCGCCGGAATCGTTGCCCGCGCGCGGCACGGCGTCGCCGAAGGGAATGCCCTCGCCGAACTGGCTGTATTCGCGCAGCGGCCCACGCTCGAGGCGCTGCTGGTCGCGCAGCTTGACGCGGCAGAAGTTCAGTACCGCGTCCTGCATTGCGCACAGCACCTTCTGGCCGCGGCCGGTCAGGGTGCGCTGATAGAGGGCGGTGACGATGCCGAGCGCCAGGTGCAGGCCGGTGCCGGAATCGCCGATCTGGGCGGCCGTCACGAGCGGCAGGCCATCACGGAAGCCGGTGGTCGAGGCCGAGCCGCCGGTGCACTGGGCGACGTTCTCATAGACCTTGCAATCCTCGAACGGGCCGGGGCCGAAGCCCTTCACGGAGGCGAGGATGATGCGCGGATTGAGCTCCTGGATGCGCTCCCAGGAGAAGCCCATGCGGTCGAGGGCGCCGGGGGCGAAGTTCTCCACCATCACGTCGCAGCTCTTCACCAGCTCCTCGAGGACCTTCTTGCCCTCGGGATTCTTGGTGTCGAGCGTGATCGAGCGCTTGTTGGAGTTCAGCATGGTGAAGTAGAGGCTGTCCGCGTTCGGAACGTCGCGGAGCTGGGCGCGGGTGACGTCACCCTCGCCCGGGCGCTCTACCTTGATGACGTCGGCGCCGAACCACGCCAGAAGCTGGGTGCAGGTCGGTCCCGACTGAACATGAGTGAAATCGAGGACGCGAACGCCGTCCAATGCCTTGCCCATGAGGTTTCCTCTCGAAGTACTCGGCGTTTTTTACGCCGTTGTTTTTCTCGTCTTGAGGGGATGGCGGGCGGGGATCTCCCCACCCGCCGGTTTGTCGTCAGCTCTTCTTCTTCACGACGCTCTGCGGGTTGAGGCTGCCGATGTTGCCGCTCTCGCTACCGGCGGCCGGATCGATCACCGCGTTGATGAGGGTCGGCTTGCCGGAGTCCATCGCCGCGTCGACGGCGCGCTTCAACTCGTCCGGGGTCGTCGCGTTGACGCCGACGCCGCCGAAGGCCTCCATCATCTTGTCGTAGCGGGAGTCCTTCACGAACACCGTCGTGCCCGGATCGCGACCGGTCGGGTCCGTGTCGAGGCCGCGATAGATGCCGTTATTGTTGAACACCACGATGCAGACCGGCAGGTTGTAGCGGCAGATCGTCTCCACCTCCATGCCGGAGAAGCCGAACGCCGAGTCGCCCTCGACCGCGAGCACCGGCTTGCCGGTCTCGACCGCGGCGGCGACGGCGAAGCCCATGCCGATGCCCATCACGCCCCAGGTGCCGACGTCCAGGCGCTTGCGCGGCTGGTACATGTCGATCACGCCGCGGGCGAGGTCGAGGGTGTTGGCGCCCTCATTGACCAGCATCGCGTCGGGACGCTCCTTGATGACCTGCTTGAGCGCGCCCAGAGCCGAGTGGAAGTCCATCGGCGTGGAGTTCTTGAGCAGGCGCTGGGACATCTTGGCGATGTTGACGTCCTTGCGGGCCTTGATGGTCTCGATCCACTCCGAGGGGGGAGCGGTCCAGCCGGCCTTCACGCCGTCGAGCAGCGCGGAGATGCAGGAGCCGATATCGCCGACCACGGGGGCGACGATCTCGACATTGGAGTCCATCTCCTTGGGCTCGATGTCGATCTGGATGAACTGCTTCGGCGCGTCGCCCCAGGTCTTGCCCTTGCCGTGCGACAGCAGCCAGTTCAGCCGCGCGCCGACCAGCAGCACCACGTCCGCGTCCTTCAACACCACCGAGCGCGCCGCACCGGCGTTGAGCTCGTGGGTGTCGGGCAGCAGGCCCTTGGCCATGGACATCGGCAGGAAGGGGATGCCCGAGGTCTCGACGAAGGTGCGGATCTCCTCGTCGGCCTGCGCGTAGGCGGCGCCCTTGCCGAGGATCACCAGCGGCTTCTTGGCGCCCTTGAGGACGTCGAGCGCGCGGGCGACGGCGGAGGGGGCGGGGAGCTGCGCGGGGGCCGCGTCGATCACCTTGACCAGCGACTTGGCGCCCTTGTCGGCGTCCATCACCTGCGAGAACAGCTTGGCCGGCAGGTCGAGATAGACACCGCCCGGGCGGCCGGAGACCGCGGCGCGGATGGCGCGGGCGACACCGATGCCGATATCCTCGGCGTGCAGCACGCGGAACGCCGCCTTGCAGAGCGGCTTGGCGATCGCGAGCTGGTCCATCTCCTCATAGTCGCCCTGCTGAAGGTCGACGATCTCGCGCTCCGAGGAGCCCGAGATGAGGATCATGGGGAAGCAGTTGGTGGTGGCGTTGGCCAGCGCCGTCAGGCCGTTCAGGAAGCCGGGGGCCGAGACGGTGAGGCAGATGCCGGGCTTCTTGGTGAGGAAGCCGGCGATGGCGGCCGCGTTGCCGGCGTTCTGCTCGTGGCGGAACGACACCACGCGGAGGCCTTCGGCCTGCGCCATACGGCCGAGATCGGTGATCGGAATGCCGGGCACTCCGTAGATCGTCTCGATGCCGTTGAGTTTGAGCGCATCGATGACGAGATGGAAGCCGTCGGTGAGCTCCTGCTCGGCGTCGGCGGCGGCGTTTACGTCAATCATTTGTGCGACTGCGGACATCCCATTTTCCCTCCCAAACACTTCCGGCGGGTTCGGCCGCCTTAATCTAGGTCCACATGGTTCTCGACATATCTCGCCAGCCTGAACGTGTGGTCCCGGACCAGACGTTCCGCGCGGTCCGCGTCCCGCGCTTCGATGGCGAGGATGATCTCGAGGTGGTCGGACGCCGAACGCTGCGCCCGGTCCATCTCGAAGATCGTGCGGTGCCGGATTGCCCTGACGTGAAAGAACAGGTTCTCCGTCATCGCCTCGAGCAGCTTCGAGCCGCTCAACCGTATCAAGGCCTGGTGGAACGCGATATTCGCGGTCGAATACTCGTCACACCGGTCCCGCTCGATACGGGAGAGGTCGAATTCCTTGAAAAACATCCTCAACTCGGCGATCGCCTCGTCGCTCGCGCGTTGCGCGGCAAGGCGGGCCGCCATGCTTTCCAGCGCCGCCCAGGCCTCGATCATCTCGACGATCTCGGCCTTGCTGCGGCGAACCACCAGTATGCCCCGCCGGGGCACGGCCCGGAGCAGGCCTTCCTGCTCCAGCATCGCGACCGCCTCGCGGATCGGCGTCCGGCTCGCGCCGAGACGCTCGGAAATGTCCCTTTCGTCGAGCAGCAACGGCTCGCTGGAGCCGTAGATGTTCATGTTGGTGATCGCCTCTTTCAGAGCGGCGTAGGCCTTGCTCTTGAAGCTCTCCTTGGCCGGCAGTCGTTCGATGGCCAGGCCGTGCTCACCACTTTGCCAACGCTTGTTCAGTACCGCCTTGCTGCTCACCGAAATGTCCTCTGCGGAAAATCCGCCGGGGAATTCCGGAAACATTGGCATACCAAATACCAACGTGTCAATTGGAATGTCCCCTCTGCCGGGAGCGGCCGCGCTCCTCTTTCCCTATCGTCACGTATGCGCCCAATCCCTTTCTGTCTGTCGGGTTTACGAGGCGCATCGCATTTACAGTATGCAATATACCACGGCTTGGCACGCATGGCGAGGCGGGCTGAACAGAATGCGCCGGGCGGTGTTCAAAAGTTCCGGCGCGGCGTGCCAAGCGCCTGAGGCGGCAGGCCGATTCGCGGGCCAGGAAGGGACTGCCGGGCGCCGCCCGCAGCGTGGGCGGAGCGGGCCGCCCGGCGGCTTGTCGGCGAGAGGGCAGGGCTCCGCGGGTCGGATTCGGCGCGGGATGGGGCCGGGGCTCAGGTCCGGGCAGCGTCGCCGGCCCGGGCCCCGCAGGGCGCCCGCTCAGGAGGGGAAGCGGCCGTGCTTCTCGACATGGGCGGCGAGGCCCAGCGTGTGCTCGCGCACCAGGCGCTCGGCGAGGTCGGCATCGCGCGCCACCAGCGCGGCGATGATGGCGCGGTGCTCCTGCAGCGAGCGCTCGGAGCGGTTCTCCTGGCGCACCGAGACGGCGCGGATGCCGCGGATATGGATGAACAGGTTCGCCGTCATCTCGGCGATCATCTGGCAGCCCGAGAGGCGGATGATGGTCTGGTGGAAGCGGATATTGGCGTCCGAGTACTCGTTCATGTGCTCGGAGGGCGCGTCGTCGTCGAAATCGTGGAACATGTCGCGGAGCTGGGCGATGTCGTCGTCGCGCGCGCGCTCGGCGGCGAGGCGCGCGGCCATGCTCTCCAGTGCCGCCCAGACGATGATCATCTCGATGATCTCGCCCTTCGACTTGCGCACCACAAAGATGCCGCGCCGCGGCACGGAGCGCACGAAGCCCTCCTGCTCCAGCACGGTGAGCGCCTCGCGGATGGGCGTGCGGCTCACCCCGAGGTCCTGCGAGAGCTGCCGTTCGTCGAGCCGGATCTCGCTCTCCTGGCCATACATGTCCATCTCGGTGATGGCCTTCTTGATGGCATCATAGGCCAGCGTGCGCAGGCTGGTATTGGCCGCGAGGGGAGCGATGTTCAGTCTCGTCTGGTCGGCGCTTTCCACAGGTCGGGGTCCTCTCCATAGTGAGTTTTGTTGTTGTCGCCGAGCGTTCGGTCCGGCAGCGGGGCTGGCCCGTGCCGGCGGCTCGATCTTTTGGGATCGGCGCCCGATTCTCCCGGGCCCCGACAGGCGTTCTCAACATCATATAACATATAATGAATGTCCATCAGCGGGTTTTGCCGTACCCCGGTCCGCCCGGGCGGATGTCGCGACGGGCCGCTTCCGGCCCGATGAAGCGCCGCGCGACGGCTTGATTCCCTTCATTTCCGCACCCCTCGTCACGCTGTACGCGGCCGCACGAAGCGTCCGGCGGGCAGCCGGCGCATGCCTGCGCCTGCCGCATGGCTCGGCCGGGAGCCGGCATGGAAGGATCGGTCGACATTCCGTTAGGTAAAGATGAGGGCAAGCATTCCCCAAGGGAAACTTACGTTAGGGAAGTTTCCCGCTCCTGCCGTTGGGGATGGCTGGTATGCAAAATTTTGCATAACAAAAAAATCCGGCTATATTCCCCAACGATCTCTGACCGAACTCCTGCGGAAGGGGCTGGTCGTGTGTGGATTCAACAACAAGAACAATAAACCCTTCACCACTTACGTTCGGAAACGTTCGAGGAATAAAATGAGCACTGCCGTAACGTCATCAATGAATAAGACGCGCTGGCTCCAGCTGCTGTTCGGTGTGATCTGCATGTGCATGATCGCGAATATGCAGTACGGCTGGACGTTCTTCGTGAGCCCGATCCAGGAGCGTCACGGCTGGGATCGTGCCGCCATCCAGGTCGCGTTCTCGATCTTCATCGTCACCGAGACCTGGCTGGTGCCGGTCGAGGGCTGGTTCGTGGACAAGTACGGCCCGCGCGTCGTGGTGCTGTTCGGCGGCATCATGTGCGGCCTCGCCTGGGTGCTGAACGCCTACGCCATGTCGCTGACGGTGCTCTACATCGCCGCGGCGGTCGGCGGCATCGGCGCCGGCGCGGTCTACGGCACCTGCGTCGGCAACTCGCTCAAGTGGTTCCCGGATCGCCGCGGTCTCGCCGCCGGCATCACCGCGGCCGGCTTCGGCGCGGGCTCGGCGCTGACCGTCATCCCGATCCAGAACATGATCAAGGGTCAGGGTTACGAGGCGGCCTTCTTCTATTTCGGCATCGGCCAGGGCATCGTCATCACCGTGCTCTCGCTGTTCCTGATGGCGCCGAAGAAGGAGCAGATCGCCCAGTTCGCCGTGAACGTCGCCACCAAGGTCGCCCAGTCGGCCCGCGACTTCTCGCCGAAGGAGATGCTTTCCACCCCGCTGTTCTGGGTCATGTACGCGATGTTCGTCATGATGGCCGCCGGCGGCCTGATGGCGACCGCCCAGCTCGGCCCGATCGCCAAGGACTTCGGCATCTCCGAGGCCCCGGTCACGCTGATCGGCATCACCCTGCCGGCGCTGACCTTCGCCGCGGCCATCGACCGCGTGCTGAACGGCCTGACGCGCCCCTTCTTCGGCTGGGTGTCGGACCAGATCGGCCGTGAGAACACCATGTTCCTCGCCTTCGCCATCGAGGGCGTCGGCATCTACGCGCTGAGCGTGCTCGGCCACAACCCGTTCATGTTCGTGATCCTGACCGGCCTCGTGTTCTTCGCCTGGGGCGAGATCTACAGCCTGTTCCCCGCCATGTGCGGCGATGCCTTCGGCACCCGTTTCGCCACCACCAATGCCGGCCTGCTGTACACGGCCAAGGGCACGGCGGCGATCATCGTGCCGTTCACCAGCATCATCACCACCATGACGGGCAACTGGCAGGCGGTGTTCCTGTCGGCCGCGGCCCTCAACATCATCGCCGCCGTGATGGCGATCGTGGTGCTGAAGCCGCTGCGCCAGGCGCACGGCAAGCGCACCGCGCAGGCGGCGTCGACCTCGGCGATGGCGGCGGAGTAGTCCGCTTCCATCTTCGGTCTTCGGACCCTTTCTTTCGGGCGCGCCTGCGGGCGCGCCCTTTTTGTTTGTGCCGGCCGCTTCCGGCCGTGCGGGACCCGCGGGCGAGACGTCAGCAAGCTTCCAGAAATCCGAACGTAATCGCCGCCCCGAATCGCCAAGCCCGGCAGCACGCCTTGGCAGGGCGAGGCGAGGGAGGCGGGTTCGTCGTCGTATTTACGCTAGGGAATTACAGGGGCATATCGGACGGAAACTGACGTGATACGCAGCGTAAGGTGTGGGGATGCCCGAATAAATCTGACATGAATTGAGTTTTCTAAGAATATATAGAATATAAATCTGAATATTACCTAGGTGTATCCCACCTCAAAAAGGCAATTGGCATACATAATATTGTGTAATATGGTCGCCACACAGCGGATTGGCGAAGAAACCCTGCGTCACCCTCAGTAACCCCCGCGAGGGGTCACGGGATGGGGCAAGGGACCTGTCGCGCAACGCGGCCGGCGGCGCCCTGTGCGCCGGGGCCGGAAGAGCCCGGATCGGCCCGATGGGCCGGCCCGCAACAAGGACGCCGATCCGCGGCGAATTGTCGATTGGGAGAGGAGATCGCCCCTTGAGCACGTCTACGTCCACCCCTGCGCCCATGGGCTCCGGCGCGGAATTCTCGGAAGGCCGTCGCTGGCTTCAGCTTGCCGTCGGCGTCGTCTGCATGGTGGCGACCGCCAACATCCAGTACGCCTGGACCCTGTTCGTCCCCGAGATCCAGGAAACCTTCGGCTGGGAGCGCGCATCGATCCAGATTGCGTTCACCATTTTCGTCCTCGTCCAGACCTGGCTGGCGCCGATCGAGGGCTACTTCATCGACAAGCTCGGCCCGCGCATGATGGTGGCCTTCGGCGCGCTGATGATCGGCACCGCCTGGGTCATCAACTCGCAGGCCATGAGCCTTCCCGGCTTCTATCTCGGCGCTGCGGTCGGCGGCGTCGGCGTCGGCTGCATCTACGCCACCTGCATCAACAATGCGCTGAAGTGGTTCCCGGACCGTCGCGGCCTCGCCGTCGGCCTCACCGCGGGCGGCTATGGCGCGGGCTCGGCCGCGACCATCCTGCCGATTGCGGCGATGATCGATTCCTCGGGCTTCCAGGAGACGTTCTTCTTCTTCGGCCTGCTGCAGGGCGGCCTCGCCTTCATCGCCGCCTGGTTCCTGCGCGCGCCGGCGGCGGGCGAGGTGAAGGTGTCCGGCAAGGTCAGCCAGAGCCGGCGCGACTACACGCTCAAGGAAGCGCTCAACACCAGGCTGTTCTGGCTGATGCTGCTCATGTTCACCTGCGTGGTGACGGGCGGCATGATGGCGGTGGCCCAGCTCGGCGTCATCGCCGTGGACCTCGGCGTGAAGGAGTTCGAGGTCAACCTCTACTTCTTCACCATGGCCGCGCTGCCGCTGGCGCTGATGCTCGACCGCGTGATGAACGGCATCTCGCGTCCGCTGTTCGGCTGGGTCTCCGACCATATCGGCCGCGAGAAGACCATGGTCATCGCCTTCTCGCTGGAAGGCACCGGCATCATCGCGCTCGGCTATTTCGGCCACAATCCGTGGGCGTTCCTGATCCTGTCGGGCGTGGTGTTCCTGGCCTGGGGTGAGGTCTACTCGCTGTTTTCGGCGCTGGCGGGCGACGCCTTCGGCACCAAGCACATCGGCAAGATCTACGGCGTGCTCTACACCGCCAAGGGCATCGGCGCCCTGTTCGTGCCGATCGGCAACGTGCTGATGGAGGCGACCGGCACCTGGTCGACCGTGCTCTACACCGTCGCCGGCATGGACCTGTTCGCCGCCTTCCTCGCGCTCGCCGTGCTGCCGAAGGTGCTGAACGCCCATGTCGCGAAGTCGACCCTCGCGCCGGCGACGCCGGTCATCGAGGGCAAGGCGGGCACGGCTTCCGCGCACGCCTGACGGACGACGCGCCGGCGGGCCGCGAGCCGGCCGGCGCGACACGTATCGGGGCCTCCCACGGGAGGCCCCTTTTTCTTTGTGGGCGCGCGTCAGGTCGTCTCGGTGGCGAAGGAGAAGGCGGCCTCGCTCAGCCACTCCACCTTCAGGCTGGCGCTGTCGCCGAGCCCGGCGATCTCGGCGCGGGAGAACCAGCGCGCCTCCAGCGCATCGTCGGCGGCGACGGCCTCGCCCGCACGCCAGCGGCACAGCACCGCGATCATCACGAAATGATGGGCGAGCGTGCCCGCCGCGTCGTGCTGGATGAAGTCCAGCGCGGTGATGAGGCGCGGCGTGTCGGCGACGATGCCGGTCTCCTCGGAGAGCTCGCGCAGCGCCGCCTCGAGATGGGTCTCGCCCATCTCCATGCGCCCGCCGGGAAAGCCCCACAGGCCCTGGTCCGGTGGGTTGGCGCGGCGCACCAGCAGCACCTCTCCGTCCCGCACGACGACGGCAAGGACAGCGGGGATGGGCCGGGTCGGCGCGCTCACGAGGCCGCTCCTTCCGCACCGGCCGAAAGGAGAGCCGCCGCACGCTTGGCCGCCTCGTTCCGACGGTTCTGGAAAGCGCCGGTCTCGGCGCGGATCTGCGCCACCAGTGCCGGCTCGCTGGTCGTGGCCGAGCCGCCGGGGAAGGGCGGGGCGGGATCGTATTCCATGAAGAGCTGGGCATGGCGCGCCCGCGCCTCTCCGAAGATGCGCGCGGTGAGGGCGAGCGCGAAGTCGATTCCCGAGGTCACCCCCGCGCCGGTGACGACCGGCCCGTCCATCACCACGCGTTCGGCCACCGGCTCCGCGCCGAACAGGGCGAGCTGGTCCAGCGACAGCCAGTGCGAGGTCGCGCGCCGGCCCGCCAGCAGGCCGGCGGCCGCCAGCACCAGCGAGCCGGTGCAGACCGAGGTGACGTAGCGTGCGCCCGCCGCCTGTCGCCGCAGGAAATCGAGGGTCCCCGCGTCCTCCATCAGCGCGAGCTGGCCCGGGCCGCCGGGCACGAAGAGGATGTCCGCCGGCGGGCAGTCGGCAAAATCATGGGTCGGAAGCAAGGTGAGGCCACGGCAGTCGGCGACCGGATCGCGTGTCTTCCAGACGAGGTGCAGCTCGAGCTCGGGAAAGCGGCCGAACACCTCGTAGGGGCCGGTGAGGTCGAGCTGCGTGAGGTTCGGGTAGAGCAGCATCACGACATGCATGGAAGCCTCGACGGGGAGCCTGGGACGACGGGGACGGCACAATGGGCTGCGCCGTCCCCGGTGACAACCGGCCCCGCGCGAGGCAGGGGCAGGGGGAGGGAAGGGTGCGCGGGCGGCGCCGGGGAGCCGCCCGCACGCCCTCATTCCGCCGCCGGGGCGGGGCGGTAGAGCGCGCCGCCGCCGGCGCGGAACGCCTCGCTCATCGCATCCATGCCGTTCTCCCGCTCGGCCGCTCGGGCGGCATCGCGGATGTCCTGGCTGATCTTCATCGAGCAGAATTTCGGCCCGCACATGGAGCAGAAATGCGCCACTTTGTGCGCCTCCTTGGGCAGCGTCTCGTCGTGGAAGGCCATCGCCGTGTCGGGATCGAGCGCGAGGTTGAACTGGTCCTGCCAGCGGAACTCGAAGCGGGCGCGCGAGAGCGCGTCGTCCCAGGCGCGCGCCAGCGGGTGGCCCTTGGCGAGGTCGGCGGCGTGAGCGGCGATCTTGTAGGTGATGACGCCGGTCTTCACGTCGTCTCGGTTGGGCAGGCCGAGATGCTCCTTCGGCGTGACGTAGCAGAGCATGGCGGTGCCGAACCAGCCGATCATCGCCGCGCCGATGGCGCTGGTGATGTGGTCGTAGCCCGGGGCGATGTCGGTCGTCAGCGGCCCGAGCGTGTAGAAGGGCGCCTCGCCGCAGGCGGCGAGCTGCTTGTCCATATTGGCCTTGATCTTGTGCATCGGCACATGGCCGGGGCCCTCGATCATCACCTGGCAGTCGTTGGCCCAGGCGATCTGCGTCAGCTCGCCCAGCGTCTCGAGCTCGGCGAACTGAGCGGCGTCGTTGGCATCGGCAATGGAGCCGGGGCGCAGCCCGTCGCCCAGCGAGAAGGTGACGTCATAGGCGCGCATGATCTCGCAGATCTCGGCGAAGCGCTCATAGAGGAAGCTTTCGCGGTGATGGGCGAGGCACCACTTGGCCATGATCGAGCCACCGCGCGAGACGATGCCGGTGACGCGGTTGGCGGTCAGCGGCACGAAGGGCAGGCGCACGCCGGCATGGATGGTGAAATAGTCCACGCCCTGCTCGGCCTGCTCGACCAGCGTGTCGCGGAACACCTCCCAGCTCAGATCCTCGGCGACGCCGCCGACCTTCTCCAGCGCCTGGTAGATCGGCACGGTGCCGATCGGAACCGGCGAGTTGCGCACGATCCAGTCGCGGATGTTGTGGATGTTGCGCCCGGTCGAGAGGTCCATCACCGTGTCGGCTCCCCAGCGGATCGCCCACACCATCTTGTCGACCTCGTCGGCGACCGAGGAGGTGACGGCGGAATTGCCGATATTGGCGTTGATCTTGACCAGGAAGTTGCGGCCGATCGCCATCGGCTCCAGCTCGCCATGGTTGATGTTCGCCGGGATGACGGCGCGCCCGCGCGCCACCTCGTCGCGCACGAATTCGGGCGTCACCACGTCGGGAATTGATGCGCCGAAATCCTCGCCGTCGCGGATGATGTCGCGCACGCGCTCGCGCAGGCCGTTTTCGCGGATGGCGACATATTCCATCTCCGGCGTGACGATGCCCGCGCGCGCATAGGCCATCTGCGTCACCGCCCCGTTGCGGGCGCGCAGCGGGCGCCGGTGGAGCGGGAAGGGCGCCACCAGCCTTTCGGCCGAGACATGGCCGTTGTCCTCCGGCTTCACGAGGCGGCCGTCATAGTCCTCGACGTCGCCGCGTGCGCGCACCCATTCCTCGCGCGGGCGGGGCAGGCCGGCCGCGATGTCGATCACCGCCGCCGGGTCGGTATAGGGGCCGGAGGCGTCATAGACGGCGAGGTTCGGCTCGCCGGCCGAGGGGTGGAGCTGGATTTCGCGGAACGGCACGCGGAAACCGCGCGCGGGGCATTCGGCATAGATGCGGCGCGAGCCGGGAATCGGCCCGGTGGCGACGCCGATGTCGCCCGCCTCCTTAGGGGAAGCGGCATTGTGCGGCGGCTTTTGCGGGGTGGTCGTCATGTGGATCTCCTGAACCATCGGTTGGGAGACCCGGGCAGTGTGACGTCAGGGGAAAGATGGCGTTGCGCGGTCGGCACGAGGCGCCATTCGGTTCCGATCCCTTCGCCGGCATGACCCGGATCAGGTTCGAAGGGTCAACGCGTCGCGAAAGCCCGAAGGCTCCGCCGGCGATTTCTCAGCCCCCTAGCGGGGCTCCCCTTGGAACGGGGCCATAGTCGACCAAAGGCGGAGCCCGGTCAATTCGCCGGAGAGGCGCCTTCGTGCCCGATCGCCTCGCCGATTGCGTGCCCGTGACCCCGCCGTCGCCGCATTTCCTGTAGATTGCTTAGCTGTCGCCCAATCGAACACGAATCATTCGGGGGAAACTTCATGGGCCGCCTGACCACCAGGCTCCGCCGCGTCGCCATCGCGGCGGCGCTCTGTGCGCCTCTCGCCTCGCCTCTCGCCGCAAGTGCCCAGCAACTCCAGCAATGCGGCACCAGCGGTGCCGGATTCGACGCCTGGCTGGCGCAGTTCAAGAACTACGCGGTCTCGCAGGGCGTCTCGCCGCGTGCCGCCGCCGCCGCGCTCGACGGCGTGCGCTACGATCCCAACATCGTGGCGCTGGATCGCCGGCAGGGCGTGTTCGCGCAGAGCTTCTTCCAGTTTTCCGACCGCATGGTCGCGAACTACCGGATTCAGAAGGGGCGCCAGCTCATCAACGGCAACCAGTCGCTGTTCAACCGGATCGAGCAGCAGTTCGGCGTGCCGGGGGCGGTGCTGGTCTCGTTCTGGGGGCTGGAGACGGATTTCGGCGCCAATATGGGCGACAAGCCGACCATCCGCTCGGTCGCGACGCTGGCCTGGGACTGCCGGCGGGCGGAGATGTTCCGCACCCAGCTCCTCGCCGCGATGAAGATCATCGACCGTGGCGACCTGACCACGCAGTCGATGCGCGGGCCCTGGGCGGGTGAGCTCGGCTCGTTCCAGTTCCTGCCGGACCACTATCTGAACTACGGCGTCGACTTCGACGGCGACGGGCGGGTCGACCTCCTGCGTTCGCATCCCGACGCGCTGGCCTCGGCCGCCAACTACATCCGCGCGCTCGGCTGGAAGCGCGGCCAGCCCTGGCTGGAAGAGGTGCGCGTGCCCAAGAACCTGCCCTGGGACCAGGCGGATCTCTCGATCAAGTTGCCGCGTTCGCAGTGGGCGCGCATGGGCGTGGTGCGGGCGGGCGGCGGGCAGCTGCCGGCCGACCAACTCACCGCATCGCTGCTGCTGCCGATGGGGCGGAGCGGGCCGGCCTTCCTCGCCTATCCCAATTTCGACGTCTTCACCGAATGGAACAACTCGCTCGTCTACGCGACCTCGGCGGCCTATCTCGCCACCCGCGTCGCCGGGGCAGGGCCGTTCGACCGCGGGGCGGGCAAGGCGATCCCGGTGATGTCCATGTCGCAGGTAAGGCAGCTCCAGACGCTGCTCAACCAGCGCGGCCACCATGTCGGCGGGGTCGACGGCATTCTCGGCTCGGCGACGCGGCAGGCGGTGAAGGTGGAGCAGATGCGGCTCGGCATGCCGGCCGATTCCTACCCCACGCCCGAGCTGCTGGCGGCGCTTCAGGCCGGGCGCTGAGGCCACGGGCGGGGGCGGCGTGACGCTCCCGCCTTGGCCGGCTACAGCACCGGGATGCCCTGGTGCTTGGCCTTGCCTTCCGGCTCGACATGGATGTTGACGAGGATGTCGGCCACCTCGGCCTCCAGCGCATCCTCGATCCGGTCGCAGATGGCGTGCGCCTCGCGCACCGCCATCTCGCCCGGCACGACGAGGTGGAAGTCGACGAAGATCATCCGCCCCGCCTGCCGGGTGCGCAGGTCGTGCGCCTCGATGGCGCCGGTGGCCTCGTCGGCGATGCGCCGGCGGATCAGGCCGAGCGTATCCTCCGGCACCGCATGGTCCATCAGCCCGCCGACGCTCTCCTTCAGCACCGTCCAGCCCGACCACAGGATGTTCACCGCCACCAGCCCGGCGAGGATGAGGTCGAGCCGTTCCCAGCCGGTCATGCCGGCGACGACGACGCCAGCCAGCACGCCGGCCGAGGACAGAACGTCGGTGAAGAGATGCCGGCCGTCGGCGGTGAGGGCCGGCGAGCGGGCGCGGCGCCCCTGGCGCAGCAGCACCACGCACCACACCGCGTTGATCACGCCGGCGAGGGCGTTGACGGCGAGGCCGGACGGGGCGGCGTTGAGCGGCACGGGGTTGAGCCAGCCGAGATAGACCTCGCGGAAGATCGACAGCGCGGCGACGACGATCAGCACGCCGACGATTACGGCGGAAAAATATTCGGCCTTCGCATAGCCATAGGGGTGCGCGGCATCGGCGGGCCGGGCGCTGACGCGCAGCGCCAGCACGGCCGTTCCCGCCGTCGCGACGTTGACCAGGCTCTCCAGCGCGTCCGAATAGAGCGCGATGCTGCCGGTGAGGAGGTATGCGAGGTATTTGAGCGCCAGCACGAGGATGCTGACGCCCACGCTGCCCACCGCGATCCGAAGGGTCTGTGTCATCTGCGCCGCCGTTGTGTGACCGTCGGCGCCGCGCGCCACGGGCCGGACGGATAGCCTCACAGGCGCAGAAAATCAAGTCAGGCCAATAACTTGCAAGTAATTCTCAGAAGCGTTCTCGCCTCCGCCGAACCTGGCCCGGCGTGGCCCGGCAATCAGGCGTTGGCCTGGCGCGGCAGGATCGCGCCGCGATGGCGGATGACCTGGCCGGCGAGCACGTGGCCGGCCTCGGCCGCGGGGCCCGGCGCCTGCCCGTCGAGTCGGGCGGCGAGATAGGCGGCGTTGAAGCTGTCGCCGGCGGCGGTGGTGTCGACCGGCTCCACCGGACGCGGGATCGGCACGAACTGGGAAGCGCCGCCGGCCATCACCAGCGCGCCCTCGGCGCCGTTCTTCACCACCACTTCCGGCACGCCGAAGGTGGCGAGGCGCTCGGCGGTGGCGGCGGGCGAGGCGTCGCCCCACAGCCGCGTCTCGTCGTCGAAGGTCGGCAGCGCGATCGAGGTGCGCTTGAGCGCCTGCGCGTAGACGGCGCGGGCGCGGGCGATGTCGCCGCCCCAGCCGGCGGGGCGGAAATTGCCGTCGAACACGATGCGTGATCCCCGCTCGCGGGCGAATTCGAGCGTCGCCAGCAGGCGCCCGAGCCCGGTGTTCGAATAGAGGGCGAGCGTGATGCCGGACAGGTAGATCACGCTGGTCTCGATGATGCGCTCGGCGGTCGCTTCCCAGTTCGGCAGCTCGAACAGATCGCGCGCGGGCGAGCTGTCGCGCCAGTAGGTAAAGCTGCGCTCGCCCCTGGCGTCGGTGTCGATCAGATACAGGCCGGCCGTGCGCCCGACGACGCGGACCATGTGCCGGATGTCGATGCCCTCGGCGCTGGCCGCGGCCTGGATCGATTCGGAATAGGGGTCGTCGCCGAGCGCGGTGGCATAGGCCGTCTCGACGCCGGCCCGGGCGAGATAGACCGCCGTGTTGAACGTGTCGCCGCCGAAGGACAGGCCGTAGCGCCCGTCCGCGCCGCGCGACAGCTCGACCATGACCTCGCCGATCGAGATGACCTTGGACATCGGATGCCTTTCCTGCTGCGCCGCGGCGGCGGACGGCCGGGCGCGTGCTGATGGGCGGGCCAGACTCGCCTTATTCGCCGCCCGCGGCAACCCGCGCCGCCGAATTCGCCCTCATGGGCCCGCCGGGGCCATGTCGATGATGCGCACCGGCCCGCTCGGGACCCGGCTCGCGGCCTCCACCGGATCGGGCGCGGCGTCCGCCTCCGGCCTGTCGGCCGGGGGCTGCCAGCCGGCAGGCGGGGGATAGCGGCGCGAGAGGTCGGCCGCGCGGTGGCTGTTGGCGGCGATCAGGCAGAACAGCCGTTCCTCGATCACGCCGATGCCGCCGATCCGCCCGCCGATGGTGCGCCTGCCGTCGCTGCCCTCATAGGGGGCGATGCTCTGGCATTCGAAGTTGCGCCAGCCGACGAAGCGCGCCTGCGCCTCCTTCAGCAGCGCGACCCAGCGCCGGCGCTGCGCCGACTGCAGATCCTCGCGCGCCTGGATGGCGGCGGTAGCCCCGGCGACGGCATTGGAGACGTCGCGGTCGCTGCGCTTCTGCTCGCGGTTCAGGCAGTCGAGATACTCGCGCGGCGCCAGGGTCGGCGACTGGCAGCCGGCGGCTTCCGGCACGCCGTCGCGGGCGGCGGCCGGCGCGGCCGCGAGCAACATGGGGGCGAGCAGGCAGAGCGGGAGGAGGGGGAGGCGTGCCGCCATCGTCCTGCCGCCTCCCTGTCCCCTCACGCTGCCCGCTCGGTGGCGAGGAACTGGCCCATGCGGTCGAGCCCGCGCGCGATGTTCTCCGCCGAATTGGCGTAGGACAGGCGGATATAGCCCTCGCCATGGATGCCGAAATCCGGCCCGCCGACAGTGGCGACGCCGGCCTTCTCGAGGAGCGTCGAGGCGAGCTCCTTGGCGGACGGCCAGCCGGTGCCGGTGATGTTGGGGAAGGCGTAGAAGGCGCCCTTCGGCATGGTGCAGGAGACGCCGGGGAGCGCGTTCAGCCCGTCCACCACCAGGTGCCGGCGTCGGTCGAACTCGGCGACCATGTCGGCCACGCAGTCCTGCGGCCCGGTGAGGGCGGCGAGCGCGCCGTACTGTGCCGGCGCGTTGACACAGGACCAGGCGTTGACTGCGAGCTTGCGCGCGGCGTCGTACAGACCGTCCGGCCACAGCGCCCAGCCGAGCCGCCAGCCGGTCATGGCATAGGTCTTCGACCAGCCGTTCAGCAGCACCAGCCGGTCGCGGATCTCGGGATAGGCGAGCAGCGAGGTATGCTGTTCGCCGTCGAACAGGAACTGGTCGTAGATTTCGTCGGAGAGGATGGCGACGTGGGGATGGTCGGCGAGGCCGGCCACCAGCTTGTCGATCTCCGCCTTGGGAGCGACGCCGCCGGTCGGATTGGCCGGGGAGTTGAGTATCAGCAGCCGCGTGTCCTGCGTGATGAGGTCCAGCGTCTCCTCGGCCGAGAAGGCGAAGCCGTTCTCCTCGCGGATCGGCACCGGCACCGGCCGGGCGCCGGTGAACTCGATCATCGAGCGGTAGATCGGAAAGCCCGGATCGGGATAGAGGATCTCCGCACCCGGCTCGCCCATCATCAGGATTGCGCCGAACATCGTCACCTTGCCGCCCGGCACGATGACGACGCGGCCGGGGTCGATCTCGGCCCCGAGGCGGCGCTGGACGTCGGCCGCGACCGCCACCCGCAGCGGCTCGATGCCGGTCGAGGGCGTGTAGCCGTGATGGCCGTCGCGCAGGGCCTTGATAGCCGCCTCGACGATATGCTGGGGTGTAGGGAAGTCCGGCTGCCCGATGCCGAGATTGACGATGTCGCGTCCCTGCGCGGCAAGGGCACTGGCGCGCGAAAGCACGGCGAAGGCGTTCTCCTCGCCCATGCGTTCGAAGCCGGCAACGGGGCGGATGACATAAGGCGTGGCGGGCATCTTCGGGTCCTAGGCAGGTTTGTGCCGGCTTTTCCCGCACAAACGACTTGTAGTTTTTTCCTTCCTGTCACACGGACAGCGGGGTCGTTCAAGTGCGTATGCTGTTGCGGCCGGTGCCGCTTACAATCCCCGGGTGGTGAGCTTATGAGCGAAGACAGGATGCTGCCTCTCGGAGAGCCGGTCGATGCCGCTCCGGCATGCCGCCCGGCCCGCGAGGCGCTGGACGGACGCTTCATCACGCTGGTTCCGTTCGACGTGGAGCGCCACGGCCCGGGCCTGTTCGCCGCGACGCAGGGGGCGGAGCATGACTGGCTGTGGGCCTATCTCGGCGCGGGTCCGTTCGCCGACTATGCTGCCTTCGAGGAGCACTACCGCGCCGCCGCGACGCGCGAGGACCCGCTGCTGTTCGCGATCCTCGACGTGCGGGACGGCGCGGTGCTCGGCCACGTGACCTATCTGCGGATCGACGCCGCCAACCGGGTGATCGAGGTCGGCAACATCCTCTATGTCCCCGCGCTGATGCGCACGCCGGGCGGCACCGAGGCGATGTACCTGATGGCGCGCCACGTGTTCGAGGAACTCGGCTACCGGCGCTACGAATGGAAGTGCAACGCACTCAACGCCCCCTCGCGCCGGGCGGCGGAGCGCTACGGCTTCGTGTTCGAGGGCGTCTTCCGCCACCACATGATCGTCAAGGGCCGCAACCGCGACACGGCCTGGTTCTCGATGCTGGCCGAGGAATGGCCGCAGCGCGCGGTGGCGATGGAAGCCTGGCTCGCGGCCGGCAATTTCGACGCCGAGGGCCGCCAGATCGTGCCGCTCGCGGTGCTGAACGCGAATGCGCTGGAATTGCCCGGCGGCACGCTGCGCCGCGCCAGCCTCGATGACCTCGATTCCATCCGGACGGTGCAGCAGGCCGCCTATGCCAGCAACCGCATCCTGCTCGGCGTCGAGCCGGTGCCGCTGCTGTGGGACTACGCACAGATCATGCGCGGGCGCGAGGTGTGGGTGCTGGACGGCGAGAAGGGCCTCGCGGGCGTGCTGGTGCTGCACACCCGCCCGGACGATCTCGTCATCGATAGCCTGTCGGTGGCGCCGATGGCGCAGGGGCAGGGCGTGGGCAACCTGCTGCTCGCCGCCGGCGAGGTGCGCGCGCGGGCGCTCGGCCGGCGTACGCTGCGCCTTTACACCGGCGAGCCGCTGGCCGCGAACATCCACTGGTACCGCCGCAAGGGCTATTCGATCGAACGCGTCGAGCAGATGCCGGACCGCCGGCTGGTGCACATGGCGAAGGCGGTGGGTTGAGGCGGCCCGGCGCCCGTCCAAGGAGCAGCCTTCGGTGCCGCCTTTCTTGCGCCCGGGCGCGGATCGCTTACATTCAGCCCGACATCCGATGGTGGAATTCAGACAATGAGCTATGTGGAGGCGGCCGGCGCGCCGCTGCGCAAGACCGGCCATATCAAGCTGCACGGACCGGAAGGATTTGCCGGCATGCGGCGCGCGGGTCAGCTCGCGGCGCAGGCGCTCGACCTCATTCACGAGATGGTCGGGCCGGGCGTCACGACCGACGCCATCGACAATGTGGTGTTCGAGTTCGCCATGGACCACGGCGCGCTGCCGGCGACGCTGATGTATCGCGGCTACCGCAAGTCGGTCTGCACCTCGATCAACCATGTCGTGTGCCACGGCATTCCGAACGACAAGCCGCTGCGCGAGGGCGACATCGTCAATGTCGACATCACGCTGATCCTCGACGGCTGGTACGGCGATTCGAGCCGCATGTTCGCGGTCGGCGAGATCCCGCGCCGGGCCGAGCGGCTGCTCGACGTCACCTATGAATCGATGATGCGCGGCATCGCCGCGATCCGTCCCGGCGGGCATGTCGGCGACATCGGCGCGGCGATCCAGGATTTCGTCGAGCCGTTCCACATGAGCGTGGTGCGCGACTTCTGCGGCCACGGCGTGGGCCAGCTCTTCCACGACGAGCCGAACATCGTCCATGTCGGCCGGCGCGGCGAGGGGCCCGAGCTCCTGCCGGGCATGATCTTCACCGTGGAGCCGATGATCAATCTCGGCCGCCCGCATGTGAAGGTGCTCTCCGACGGCTGGACTGCGGTGACGCGCGACCGCTCGCTCTCGGCCCAGTTCGAGCACACGGTGGGCGTGACCGAGACCGGCTGCGAGATCTTCACCCTCTCGCCGAAGGGCTACCACAAGCCCGTCTTCAGCAGCGGCAACTGAACGTTCGGGAGCCCGCATGGCGCGGAGAAGGGGGCAGGACGAGGGCGCGGCCGGACCAGCCGGCGCGGCGCCGGGCGGCCTGTCGGAGCCGGCGGCGCATTTCATCGGCCATCGCGAGCGTCTGCGCGAACGCTTCCGCAAGGCGGGCGCCGACGCGCTGCCGGACTACGAACTGCTCGAGCTGGTGCTGTTCCGCGCCGTGCCGCGTGCGGACGTGAAGCCGCTGGCCAAGGCGCTGATCGACCGCTTCGGCTCCTTCGCCGAGGTGGTCGCCGCCCCGCCGGGACGGCTGCGCGAGGTGAAGGGCGTAGGGGACGCGATCACTACCGAGCTGAAGCTCATCGGCGCCGCGGTCGAGCGGGTGACGGGCGGGGAGGTTCGCGCGCGCCCGGTGCTGTCCTCCTGGAGCGCGGTGCTCGCCCATTGCCGCGCGGCGATGGCCTTCGCCGAGCAGGAGCAGTTCCGCATCCTGTTCCTCGACAAGCGCAACCAGCTCATTCTCGACGAGGTGCAGCAGCGCGGCACGGTGGACCACACGCCGGTCTATCCGCGCGAGGTGGTGAAGCGGGCGCTGGAGCTGTCGGCGAGCGCGATCGTCCTCGTCCATAACCATCCCAGCGGCGACCCGACGCCGTCCCATGCCGACATCCAGATGACCAAGACCATCATCGACGTCGCCAAGCCGCTCGGCATCGAGGTGCACGACCACATCATCGTCGGCAAGAGCGGCCATGCCAGCCTGAAGGGCCTGCGGCTGATCTGACACGGGCGGCTGAGGGCGGGGCGGATCACCGCTGTTCCGGCAGGTTTAAGCCGGGGAGTGCCGGCGCTTCGACGGGGAGGCGCCGAACCGCCGTGGCCAAGCGCGAAATTAGTAATTGTTCTAATTATAAGCAAATGCCTATTATATAGGCTGTAAATCGCCTATTTTTACGTCAACTCTATGCGCATCGCCTTCCGGGCCGCGCGTCTTCCTTTTCACCGTCACGTCGGCGTCCCGCGAGGGCGCGCAATCGGGTGGCGAGGCGCTACCTTGGTTCGAGGATTCCGCAACTATAAGCCCGGCAATATTGTATACAATTTGAAGATAGGAAGACTTCAGCGTGCAATGTGGAATTGCATTTAGTATATACATATAAAGCCGTCCGTTTGCACATTTGTCATACGTATAATCCCGTGCCGTATCCATGGGTTCGCCCCCGCCGGCCGGCGACGGCAATAGACAAATCCGTGGTCCGGCCTCTGAATTCATGAAGCAGAATTTATTCCCAACGCCGGGCGGCCAAACGGCATCGGTCTTGCTGCACCGCCAGAAGTGGATGGTGGCGACAGCGTTAGTCGTGAACGGCATGCGGTTTGCTAGCTAACCATACCATATGGAAATGAGGCGCCTCTGACAGGGGACGAAGCGCTCTCATCGCGTGTACCGGCCCCGCGAGGGTAACCTATGCGATATACGTTGAGGCAGCTCGAGTACTTCATCGCGGCCGGCGAGACGAGCAGCATCACGCTGGCGTCGGAACGGGTTCATATCTCGCAGCCGTCGATATCCACCGCCATCGCCCATCTGGAACGCGAGCTCGGCGTGCAGCTCTTCGTGCGGCACCACGCCCAGGGCCTGTCGCTGACGCCGATCGGGCAGACGATGCTGAAGGAGGCCAAGGCGCTGGTCGGGCAGGCCGAGGGGCTGTACTCCATGGCCTCCGAGGCGACCACGCAGGTGCGCGGGCAGATCAATGTCGGCAGCCTGGTCACGCTGGCGCCGCTGGTCATGCCCGAGCTCGCCCATTCCTTCGAGGCCGCCTATCCGGGCGCCAAGATCCACCAGACGCCCCATGACCAGGAGGGCCTGATCGCGGCGCTGCAGCGCGCCGAGATCGATGCCGCGCTGAGCCTCGACCTGCGCCTGCCGCCCGAGGTCGAGTTCCAGCCGCTCGCCGCCATGCCGACCCATGTGCTGGTGGGCGAGGGGCACCCGCTGGCGCGCCAGTCTGTCACCACGCTCGCCGAGCTGGCGCCGCTCCCCTACATCCTGCTCGACCTGCCCTGCGGGCGCGACTATTTCCTTGCCTTGTTCATGCGCGAGGGGCTGGAGCCGAACATCGCCGCCCGCTCGACGCATCAGGAAATCATCCGCACCATGGTGGCGAACGGGCACGGCTACGCTCTCGCCAACACCCGCCCGCGCTCGGACCTGGCGCTGGACGGGCGGCGCCTGATCCGGCTGCGCCTCGCCAACGACTTTCCGGTGCTGAACCTCGGGCTGATGACGCTCTCCAGCGTCCGAAAATCGCGGCTGGTGGAGGCCTTTGCGACCCATTCCGCCGGCTTCATCTCGGATGCCTACATTCCCGGCATGGTGCCGGCCTATCCGGGGCGGCACATGCGCCAGGCCGTGTAGCGGCCGCCATTTCCCGTGGGTCATCAGTTTGGCTGGCGCGCCCGATTCGTGGTCATTTTCGTTTGTATTGGAGTAAAATTTTATCAGTACAACAAATGCTTTCGAAAATAATGGCATTGGGCTTGAAAAGAAATAATTGCGCGCGCGGGCGGGCGTGCGCCTCATGGGTCATGCACTGGTGACGCGCTGGTGTATTGTTTACGTTTGCTTATAGGTCAGCACCTCGAACTCGAAAGATGGATTGATGCGAGACAGAGAGACAGAAGAAGCGCTCGGCATTTTGCGCGACGTCCTCGAAGAAACGCGCGGCATGGACCGCCGTGCCTTTCTGACCCGCCTGGGTGCCGCCGCCGCCGGCTCGGCCCTCCTTTCGACCTTCACCAGCGTTCTGAGCTCGACCGCGGCCAAGGCGGCCGAGGAGCCGGTGACGGTCATGGGCTGGGGCGGTCCGTGGAAGGACGCCATCATGAAGGCGCTGGCCGACCCCTTCAGCGAGAAGTCGGGCATCCCGGTCCGCTATGTCAGCCCGTATGACTATTCGAAGCTGCTGGCGATGGACCAGGCCAAGCAGCAGCAGTTCGACGCGGTCGAGGTCAACGGCATGGATTCGACGCGGATGATCCGCGACAATCTGGGCACGCCGCTCGACTTCAGCATCATCGACAAGAACAACCTGTCGCCCGAGCAGCTCGAATACCCGAACGCCATCGGCGCCTGCTCCGTCGCCACGGTGATGATCTACAGCAAGAAGCGCTGGCCGGGGGACGATCACCCGAAGACCTGGGCCGACTTCTGGGACCAGAAGAAGTATCCGGGCGGGCGCTCGCTGCAGCGTACGCCGGTCAAGACGCTCGAATTCGCGCTGCTCGCCGACGGCGTGCCGAAGGACAAGCTCTACCCGCTGGATCTCGACCGCGCTTTCAAGAAGCTCGAGGAGATCAAGCCGCACATCGTCACCTGGTTCTCGACCGGTTCCGAGCCGCAGCAGCTCATCGCCAGCGGCGAGCTCGAGTTCACCGCCATCTGGTCGACCCGCGCGAACGACTCGATCCTCAACCAGAACCAGCCCTTCGAGATCATCTGGGACGGCGGCGCGAGCGAGGGCAATGCCGAGTGCTGGTTCGTCTGCCGCGGCTGCCCGAACCCGACCGGCGCGATGAAGTTCCTCAACTTCGCCGCCAGCGCCGAGCCGCAGGCAGCCTTCGCCCGCATCATCTTCGCCGCTCCGGTGAACCAGAAGGCCTACAAGCTTCTGGACAAGAAGTTCGCGGAGACGATGCCGTCCTATCCCGCCAACGAGGAGAAGATGTTCCAGATCGACTTCAAGTACTGGGTGGACAACTACGAAGCCGTCACCCAGCGCTTCGAGACCTGGATCCAATCCTGATCCCCTCGTCCGACACATCCCGGGGCCCGGCCGCGCGAGCGGCTGGGCCTTCTGTGCCGATAGCCTGCCGACACGACCAGAGCCGGGCCCTCGCGCCCGCCACCGCCTAGGATAGCCGATGCATAATGTTGACCCGGCCGACCTGAAGACCGCCGCGGGCGCCGGGGTGCGCCTCGTGGGCGTCAGCAAGGCGTTCCGCGGAACGCTGGCCATTGACGACATCTCGCTGAACATCGAGCCGGGTTCGTTCGTCTCGCTGCTCGGGCCCAGCGGCTCGGGCAAGACCACGACGCTGAACATGATCGCGGGCTTCGTCACGCCCGACGCCGGCCAGCTCCTGTTCGACGACAAGCCGATCACCGACATCCCGCCGCACAAGCGCAACATCGGCATGGTGTTCCAGTCCTATGCGCTGTTCCCGCATATGACGGTGTTCGACAACGTCGCCTATCCGCTGCGCATGCGCACCAAGCTGCGCAAGGACGAGCTGGGCGAGCGGGTGCGCGAGGCGCTGCAGCTCGTGCGCCTTTCCGGCTTCGAGGACCGCTATCCGCGCCAGCTCTCCGGCGGCCAGCAGCAGCGCGTCTCCATGGCGCGCGCGCTGGTCGGGCGCCCGCGCCTGCTGCTGATGGACGAGCCGCTGGGCGCGCTCGACAAGAAGCTGCGCGACGAATTGCAGGTCGAGATCAAGGAGATCCACCGCAAGCTCGGCTCCACCTTCATCTATGTGACGCACGACCAAACCGAGGCGCTGACCATGTCGGACGCCGTGGTGGTGATGCGCAACGCGCAGGTCGCCCAGTTCGGCTCCCCGCGCGAGGTCTATGAGGAGCCGGAGAACACCTTCGTCGCCTCCTTCCTCGGCAATGCCAACCTGCTGCCGGCCAAGGTGGTGGCGGCGGACGGGCAGGGGCAGACGGTGCGCCTGTCCAACGGCGCGGCGCTCACCCTGCCGAGCGGCGGCCGGCGGACCTTCATCGCCGGCAGCGACGTCATGCTGCTGCTGCGGCCGGAGGACCTCGCGCTCGCCGCGCCGGGCACGGCCGATTCCGCGACGCTCAACGGCACGCTGCACGAGATGCTGTTCTTCGGCGACAGCTACAAGCTGATCGTCGACATCGGCAGCGACACCCTGATGCTGTGGGCCTCGCCGCGCGAGATCGCCGACCTGTCGGTCGGGGCGCCAGTGCGGGTGGCCTGGGATGCGGGCCGCGCCGGCCTGCTGCCGGCAGGGGAGTAGGCGCATGGCCGGCTCCCAGGATTCCGGACCGAGCCCGACGTCGCCGGCGCCCGTGCTGCCGCTGTTCCAGCGCAGCTGGTTCGCGCCGACCGTGCTGCTGGCGCCGACGCTGCTCTGGCTGATCTTCTTCTACATCGCGCCGATCGCCCTCATGGTCTGGCGCGGTCTGATGGACACGGGCCTTCAGGGCTACATCAAGATCTTCAGCTCCGACATCTACCTGAAGGTGTTCTGGAACACGCTGCAGATCAGCATCATCACCACGATAGGCTGCCTGGTGCTCGGCTATCCGATCGCCTTCGCCCTGACGGTGGTGGGCCGGCGCCTGCAGGCGCTGATCCTGGTGCTGGTCACGCTGCCCTACTGGCTCGACTATGTGGTGCGCAGCTATTCATGGATCGTGCTGCTCGGCCGGCGCGGGCTGATCAACAACATCCTCGTCGGGCTTGGCATCGTCGACCAGCCGCTGCCGCTGCTGTTCAACCTGTTCAGCGTCTGCGTCGGCATGATCCAGGTGCTGCTGCCGATCATGATCCTCGCTCTGTTCGGCGCCATGTCGCGCATCGACCGGCGGCTGATGCTGGCGGCGGAGATCCACGGGGCGAGCCGCTGGCGCGCCTTCCGCACCGTGTTCTTCCCGCTGAGCCTTGCCGGCGTTTATTCGGCCTGCCTGCTGATCTTCATCTCCGCGCTCGGCTTCTTCATCGTGCCGGCGCTGATCGGCAGCCCGCGCCAGACCATGATCACGCAGTCGATCCTGGTGCTCGCCGAGACGCTGCTGAACTGGACCGACGCGGCGGCACTGTCGATCGTGCTGCTGGTGGCGACGATGGTGCTGACCATCATCTACGACCGCTTCTTCAACATCGACCGCCTGTGGGGAGGGGACCAGCGATGAACGCGCGCATCGACGTATGGGTGCTCGGCGCGAGCGTCGTCGCCGTGCTGCTCTACCTGCTGTTCCCGATCGTGGTGGTGATCGGCGCCTCGTTCAATCCGACGACGGCGCTGCAGTTTCCGCCGAGCGGCTTCTCGCTGAAATGGTATCAGGAGATCGCCGGCAACCCGGACTGGATCAACGCCTTCATCGTCACGCTCGAGGTGGGCGCCATCACCACGCTGCTGTCGCTGCTGTTCGGCGTGCCGGCCGGCTTCGCGCTGTCGCGCTACCGGGTGAAGGGCAAGACGCTGGTCACCGCGCTGCTGCTCTCGGCGCTGGTGGCGCCGCACATCGTGCGGGCGGTCTCTACCTATCTGTTCTACGTGCCGCTGGGGCTGAACAACACCATCCTCGGTCTTGCCATCGCCCATTCCATCGGCGGCATCCCGTTCGTGGTGATCAATCTCGGCGCGAGCCTGCGCTCCTTCGACCCGACGCTGGAGCGTGCCGCCGTGATCCATGGCGCGCATCCGGTGCGGGCGGTGCTGACCATCACCTTCCCGGTGGTGGCGCCGGGCATCATCGTCGGCGCGCTGTTCGCCTTCATGCAGTCGGCGCAGGAACTGCTCATCAGCATCTTCGTGCTGGGCACGCTGCAGATGCCGATCGCGGTCAAGCTGTGGGAAGGCGTGCGGGTGGCGGTCGATCCGACGCTGGCGGCAGCCTCCTCGCTGCTGGTGCTCGCCGCGCTCGGCTTCTTCCTGCTGGCCGCGCTGGCGCGGCGGGGCGCGGCCCCGGCGCCCAACGCCTGACGTCGCGCCCCCTTGCCCGTGGCCGAAGGGCCGCGGGCCGCACGGGGCGCGCTTGCCGAAAAAGGCATTCCCAGACGAAAAGACCCGGCAGTCGGTTCGCGACTGCCGGGTCTTTCATGTGCGGGGTAGCGCTGCGGCGGGCGGCGCTTGTCAGGCGGGAACGGCGTCCTTGGCGGGCACCGCGTAGCGGCTCGCCGGGCGCGTCAGGCCGAGATTCTCGCGCACCGTCTTGCCGGTATATTCGGTGCGGAACACGCCGCGTTCCTGCAGCTCCGGGATCACCAGGTCGACGAACTCCTCGAGATGGGTCGGGAACACCGAGGGGTGCACCAGGAAGCCGTCGACCGCCTGCTCGCGGAACCAGTAGGTCATCTCGTCGGCGATCTCGGAGGGCGAGCCGAGAATGGTGCGCTGGCCGCGCGCGCCGGCATAGATCTCGTACATCTCGCGGATGGTGCGCTCCTTGCTCAGGAACGCCTTGAAGCGCGGGTTGTTGGTCGCCATGAGCTGGTCGACCGTCGCCTCGGGCAGGCGGTCCTCCGGCCCGTAGGGGCTGAGGTCGAGGTTGCCGAGCGCGTTCGAGAGCAGCTCCTTGCCCACGTCCGGGTGGATCAGCGAGCGCAGATAGTCGAACTTCTCCTCCGCCTCCCTGCGGGTACGGCCGATCACCGGGTTGAGGCCCGGCACCACCTTCAGGTCCTCCGGCCGGCGGCCGAAGCGCGCGGCGCGGGCCTTCAGGTCCTGGTAGAGCGCCTGGCCCTGGGCAAGGTTGTGCAGCGGGGTGAAGACGATCTCGGCGACGCGCCCGGCCAGCTCCTTGCCGGTCTCGGAGGCGCTCGCCAGCGCGAAGACCGGATAGCCCTGCGGCGGGCGCGACGTGTTCAGCGGGCCGCGTACCGAGAAGTGCTCGCCCTTGTGGCGCAGGAAGTGCAGCTTCTCGGGGTCGAAATAGCGCTGGCTGGCGCGGTCGCGGACCAGCGCATCGTCGTCCCAGCTGTCGAGCAGGCCGGTCACCACGTCGACGAATTCGGCCGCGCGCTCGTAGCGCTCCTCGTGGCCGTAATGCTCCTCGCGCCCGAAATTATAGGCCTCGCTGAGATTGGCCGAGGTGACGATGTTCCAGATGCAGCGCCCCCCGCTCATATGGTCGAGCGAGGCGATGCGGCGGGCGACGTTGTAGGGCTCGTTGTAGCTGGTGGTGATGGTGGCGGCGAGGCCGATATGGCTGGTGCGCGCCGCGATGCCCGCCAGCAGCGTCAGCGGGTCGAAGAACACCATGTATTGCGGCCAGCGGCTCAGCGCCTCGAGATTGCCGTCGCGGGTGGCGACAGCGTCGGCCAGGAACATGAAGTCGAGCTTGCCGCGCTCGGCAATCTGGGCGACCTCGACATAGTGCTCGAAATTGGTCCCGGCATCGATCTGCGCCTGCGGGTGCAGCCAGGAAGCGACATGGTTCCCGGTGGGATGCACCATGACGCCGAGGGCCATGTGGCGGGGGGCGGACGGTTCCGCGTGCGTGGATTCGCTCAAGGTCGGTACTCCGGTCATCCGCCCGTGCGGCGGCAGAAACGACGCGTCGATCAGGCGTCCACCAGCTCGGCGACGTGCCGGTTGGCGGGTCTCTTCAGGCCAAGGAGATCGCGCAGCGTGCGGCCCTCATATTCCGTGCGGAACAGGCCGCGCCGCTGCAGCTCGGGGATCACCCCGTCGATGAATTCGTCGAGGCAGCCGGGCAGGGTGAGCGGGGAGAGCATGAAGCCGTCGCAGGCCTGCGCGCTCACCCATTCCTCCATCATGTCGGCGATCTGCAGCGGCGTGCCGCAGAGCACGGCGCGGCTGCGGTTGTAGCGGCGGCAGATCTCGCGAAGCGTCAGCCCCTCGCGGACCATGGCGATGATCTCGTCGGCATAGGCCTTGTGCATCCGGGCGTTGGTGGGGATGCGATCCTCCGGCACCGGCGCGTCGAGCGGCAAATCCGTCAGGTCGGCCTCGAGGTCCTCGCCGATCCACACCCGGGCGAGGTCGGGGTGGACATAGTCGTGCCAGCTCGCGAGCTTGGCGCGGGCCTCCTCCTCGGTCGCGCCGAGCACGATCGAGATGCCGGAGACGATCTTCAGCGAATCGCGGTCGCGGCCGAAGCGGGCGAGCCGGCCCTTGAGGTCGGCGTAGAAGTCCTGCGCGGCCTTCATGCTGGCGCTGGGGCCGAACACCACCTCGGCGGTCTCGGCGGCGAGCGCCTTGCCGGTCTCGGACGCGCCGGCCTGGATGATGACCGGATGGCCCTGCGGGGTGCGGGAGATGTTCAGCCCGCCATCGACCTTGAAATAGGTGCCGTGATGATGCGTCGGGTGGAACTTCTCGGGCAGGTAGGACAGGCCGGCCTCGTGGTCGTAGACGAAGGCGTCGTCCTCCCAGGTGTCCCACAGGCTCAGCACCACCTCGACGAACTCGCGGGCGCGGGCGTAGCGCTCCTCGTGGGGAGGCAGCTTGTCGAGGCCGAAATTGCGGGCCGAATCGTTGCTGGCGCTGGTGACGACGTTCCAGGCGGCCCGGCCGCCGGAGATGTGGTCGAGCGAGCCGTACTGGCGGGCGACGTTGTAGGGCTCGAAGAAGCTGGTCGAGGTGGTCGCGCCAAGGCCGATATGGCTCGTCACGCCGGCGACGGCGGAGAGCAGGGTCAACGGCTCGAGAATGTTGGTGTAGGTCGGCGCCCGGCTCCACACCTCCATCCGGTCCACACGCACGCTGGGGCGGTCGGCGATGAAGAAGAAGTCGAGCTTGCCGCGCTCGGCGGTCTGCGCGAGGCGGTGGTAGTAGTCGATATTGACCGACGCGCCGTCGAGGGCCCCGGGCAACAGCCAGGCCGCGGAATGCGAGCCGTTGGGCAGTGCGAGAAGGCCAAGGACCATGTTGCGCTTGTCGGCCATTACCGGCTCCCTTTTCGGCCGGCAAGGCGCGCCTTTGCCGGCGATTTTTCGATCCGTAAACAATACCCGCCGGAGGGCGGCGTAAATTAGGATTAACTGGCCTTCTGGTTAGGCTCGCCCGCGCGAAGTGCCTGATAGCAAAGGGTCGCGCGCGCCTGTGTCGCGTCCGTGGCAGGCCTCGGGAGGCGCTTCCGGGGAGGCCGGCCGGCGGCAGAAATGGCGAAGGGCCGGTTGCCCGGCCCCTCGTGTCGCGTGGTTCGGTGAGCGGGCCTGCCTCAGGCGGCGACGCCCTTCATGCCGTAGCGCGGGTCCGCCGGGATGCCCCGGAAGCGCTCCACCGTGTGCTGCGCCCAGTGCACCGAATCGTACAGACGCACCTTCTCCAGCATGGCGGCGAGCCGGTCGGTCTGTTCCTCGGCCGGCATGTCGATCGCCTGGTCGATGGCCGCGTCCATGTTCCGGTTGGAATAGGGGTTGGCCATGATCGCGGTCGGCAGCTCGATCGCCGCGCCGGTGAACTCGGACAGCACCAGCGCGCCCGACTTCAGGTCGCCGCGCGCGGCGATGTATTCCTTGGCGACGAGGTTCAGCCCGTCGCGCAGCGGCGTGATCCAGCAGATGTCGGCGCAGCGGTAATAGGCGACGAGTTCGTCGAACGGGATCGCCTGGGTGAACAGCACCAGCGGCTGCCAGGCGAGGGTCGAGTACTTGCCGTTGATGCGCCCGGCGATCTGCTCGATCTCGCGCTGCACGTTGCGATAGACGGTCATGCCCGAATTGGCGGCCACCGAGGTGACGAGAAGCTGGACCTTCTCCATCAGCTCGGGCCGGCGGCCGAGCAGGCGCTCGAAGGCGAGCAGCATGTCGCGCGTGCCCTTGGTGTAGTCCGAGCGGCCGACCGAGATGATGAACTTGCGGTCGTTGAGCGTTTCCTTGATCGCCTTCTCGCGCTCATGCGTCTTCTCGCTGGCGCACAGCTCGTCGATGAAGCCGACATTGGTGCCCACCGGGAAGGCGTCGACCGCGATCTCGCGCCCCTCATAGCCGATGCGGGTGGCGACCTTGGGCACGGAGAGCGCCATGCCGTGCGGCGACAGGCCGTCCTCGACGTCGATCTCCTCGAGGATCTCGACCTTCTTCAGGCTGCGCGCGGTGGAGACGAAGTTCATCGCGTAGCGCGGGATGTGGAAGCCGACCAGATCGCAATGGAGCAGGCTTTCGATGATCTCGGCGCGCCAGGGCAGGATGTTGAACATGCTCGGCTCGGGGAACGGCGTGTGGTGGAAGAAGGCCACCTTCACGTCCGGCCGGAACTGCTTCACATAGAGCGGCACGAGCCACAGATTGTAGTCGTGCACCCAGATCACGGCGCCTTCCGCCGCCTCCTGCACCGCCGCTTCCGCGAACAGCCAGTTCACCTCGCGGAAGGTCTCCCAGTCCACCGGATCGTAATTGTACTTCTCCGGGAAGGAATGAAGGATCGGCCAGAGCGCCTCCTTCGAGGTGACGTGGTAGAAGCTGCGGACCTGATGGGCGGTCAGCGGCAGGCGCGAGACGTTGTATTCGCCATACGAATCCTTCATCCGCACGACGCGCTCGAAGGTCTTCTTGTCCTTCGGGTCGACCTGCTTCCACGCGACCCAGGCCGCCTGCTCCACCTCCCCGAAGAAGCTCTTGAGGGTCGGGACGATGCCGTTCGGGCTGGAATTCTCCCGATAGACGGTCTTGCCGTCCTCGACGACCTCTTCATAGGGCTGGCGGTGATAGACGATGACTAGGTTTGACTTCTTCACAGTGCACCCTCGGTCATGAACCCGTGACGCTCGATGGCGTCGGCGATCCCCGCCGCTCCCGGCCGCGGGCTCAGATAGACGTTGGGCATGCCGGAGACCTGCGCGACCAGCGCCGGCTCCGAATTGCCCACCGCGACGCCCGCATAGGGCGTCCGGAAAAGGGAGAGATCGTTGAGCGTGTCGCCGGCCACCAGCACCCGCTCGCGCGGAACGGCGAAATGCTCCATCAGGCGGATCAGGGTCGGGCCCTTGGAGACGCCGCGCGGCAGCACGTCGAAATAGATGTCCGCCGAGGTGATGCAGTCGAAGCCGGCCGCCTCCACCTTCTCGCGCGCGCTCGGGCGCAGCGTCGCCGGCTCGTAATAGTAGCTCATGCGGTAGCGGAACGGGGTCGGCTGGAGCGTGAGCCCCGGCTCGTCCCGCAGCAAGTCGCGCACGCGCTCGCTGGCGTTGCCCCAGGCCTGCGCGATGGGCAGCTCCAGCTCAGGCACCGGCTCGATGCCCTCGCCGCCGGCGATGGTGGTGCCGACGTCGCCGATGACGAAGTCCGGCCGCGGCACACCCTGGTCGGCGAGCGCGCGCACGAAGGGCAGGTCGCGCCCGGTCACGAAGACCAGCGAGACCTCGTCGCGCCGGGCCTCGATCCAGTCGTAGAGCGCGGCGCGCTGGGCATCGTCGCCGCCGAGGAAGGTGCCGTCGAGATCGGTCGCCAGGACGAGCCGCTTGTTGCCATTGGCCAGTCCCATCAGCGACGATCCTCCATGCTGGGTAGGGTTGTGTCGGAAGGGCCGGGGAGCATCAGCTCGATGCTGCGCGGCTCGGCCTTGAAGGGACGGCCCAGCAGCGCGGCCATCGCCTCGTGGATCGGCGTGCCGTCGATCACCACGGCGCGCACCGCCTCGCAGATCGGCATGTCGACGCCGAGACGGCGGGCGAGGTTGGTCACCGAGACCGCGTTCTCCACGCCCTCGACCACCACCGGGCGTCCGTCGAAGATGTCGGCGGCCGAGCGGCCCATGGCGAGGCCCATGCCGTAGCGCATGTTGCGCGACTGCTCGCTGGAGCAGGTGAGCGTCAGGTCGCCGATGCCGGACAGGCCCGTCACCGTGTCGCGCCGCCCGCCCAGCGCCTCGGAGAGCCGCTTGATCTCGTCGAGGCCGCGGGTGATGACCGCCGCGCGGGTGTTGGCGCCGAAGGACAGGCCGCTCGCCATGCCGCTGGCGAGCGCCAGCACGTTCTTCACCGCGCCGCCGACTTCGACCCCGGTGACGTCGTCGGCGACGTAGGGCCTGAAGGTCTGGGTGCCGAGCGCGACCGCCATGCGCGCCGCCAGCGAGGTCTCGCCCTCGGTCGGCACGTCGTCGGAGGCGATGGTCACCGCGGTCGGCTGGCCCGCCGCCACCTCGGAGGCGAAGGTCGGGCCGGACAGCACGGCGACCGGATGGTCGGGAAGCTCCTCGGCGAGGACGGCCTGCAGCAGCAGCCCGGTGTCCTGCTCGATGCCCTTGGCGCAGATGACGATCGGCATGCGCGGCGCGAGATGACGCTTCAGCGCCTGGCAGGCCTCGCGCACATGCTGCGAGGGCACGACCAGCAGCACGGCGTCGGCGTCCGTCACGGCCTCGCCGAGATCGGCCGTCGCCTCGATGCCGTCCGGCAGCTCGATGCCCGGAAGGAAGACGGGATTGGTGCGCGACGTGCGGATCGCGTCCACCACCTCGGCTTCGCGTGCCCAGAGGGTCACCTTTCGACCGGCGCGGACGGCGGTCACGGCAAGCGCGGTGCCCCAGGCGCCGCCACCCATGACCGCGATCCGATCAATCGCGGGAACGACCTCCTGCTTTTGCTTCATATCGAGTCGATCTCTCCTATCGTTGCGGGGCGCGAGCCGAACCATGCGCGCCGATCTCTCGCACGGCCGGACTGGCCATGCCGACGGACCGCCATTTACTGAAGAGCGACTAAAACTGACGCAGCGACATCCCACTCGATATCTGCGTCAGACCCCCTCGATCGCAAGTAATTCCGATGTATGGATAGTAACTTGCGTCTCATTAGGATCCGATAAGAAGTCGATCTCCCGCTTGCGCGTCAAACGCGACGAAATCCGTTCCAAAACCATGCGCCGTAGAGACGCAAAGGACGGCTCGAAAAGGCAAGTTGCCTTCAAGTAGATGATCCTACCTACCGCAAATAGCCTGAAAAGTCCAGTCCGTGACCAAATTGCGGCGGGCAACTCCACACGAAGTGGGTTTATTGCGGCCGTATATCAAGGGCCTGGCCGTCCGCGCCGAACAGGTGGAAGGCGTCCACGGGGGCCGCGACCCGCAGCGTCTCACCGCGCCGCGCGGGCACGGTGCGCGCCAGCTTGACCACGAGCGGCACCTCGTGGCCGATCTCCACGTGGACGAGCTGGGACTCGCCCAGCCGCTCCACCAGCGTCACCCGCCCCTCATAGAGCGCGGGCTCGCCTTCCTCCGCGATGTGGAGGTCCTCGGGCCGCACGCCGAGGCCGAGCCCCTCGGCCTTCGCCGGCGCGCGCAGGGGCAGGGCGGCGCCGCCCTTCGGCCGCAGCCCGCCTTCGGCCGTGACCTCCGCCGGCAGGATGTTCATGGCCGGCGTGCCGATGAACTCGGCGACGAAGCGGGTCGCGGGCTTGAGATAGAGCTCCATCGGCGCGCCGACCTGCTCGACCCGCCCGGCGCGCAGAACCACGATGCGGTCGGCCAGCGTCATCGCCTCGATCTGGTCGTGGGTGACGTAGACCATCGTCGTGTCGGGCATGCGCTCGTGCAGCCGCGCGATCTCGACCCGGGTCTGGCCGCGCAGCGCGGCGTCGAGGTTCGAGAGCGGCTCGTCGAACAGGAACACGCGCGGATTGCGCACGATGGCGCGGCCGATGGCGACGCGCTGGCGCTGGCCGCCGGAGAGCTCGCGCGGCTTGCGGTTCAGCAGCGGCTCAAGCTCCAGCAGGCGCGCGGCCTCCTCCACCCGCTCGCGGATGGTGCCGCTGTCGCTCTTCGCCAGCTTCAGCCCGAACGCCATGTTGTCGAACACGCTCATATGCGGGTAGAGCGCGTAGGACTGGAACACCATGGCGATGCCGCGCTCCTTCGGCGGCAGGTCGTTCACCTTTTCGCCGTCGAACAGCAATTCGCCCGAGCTGATCTCCTCCAGCCCCGCGATCAGGCGCAGCAGGGTCGACTTCCCGCACCCGGACGGGCCGACGAAGACCACGAACTCGCCCTTGGCGATGTCGAGGTCGATGCCGTGGATGATTTCCGCCCGCCCGAACGACTTGCAGAGGTTCCTGAGCGTCAGCTGCGCCATGGGAGGTCCTGTCCTTTCCCGGTGTTCATCCCTTCACGCCGCCGGCGGTGAGACCGGCCACGATGCGGCGCTGGAAGATGAGAACGAGGATGATGAGCGGCATGGTCACGATCACCGAGGCGGCCATGATGGCCCCCCACGGTGTCTCCTGCGCCGAGGTTCCCGAGAGCAGGGCGATGGCGACGGGCGCAGTGCGGGTGCTGTTGGAGGAGACGAAGGTCAGCGCGAACAGGAACTCGTTCCACGCCTGGATGAAGGCCAGCAGGCCGGTGGTGACCAGCGCCGGCCACATCAGCGGCAGGAACACCCGGCTGACGATGTGCCACGGCCCGGCGCCGTCGACGATCGCCGCCTCCTCGATCTCCACCGGCAGGTCGCGCATGAAGGTGGTGAGCACCCAGACCGTGAAGGGCAGGGTGAAGATGAGATAGCTCATGATCAGGCTGCCGAGCGAATTGTAGAGCCCGAGCGCGCGCACGATCTCGAACAGCCCCGCCAGCACCGCGATCTGCGGGAACATCGAGACCGACAGCACGGTGAGCAGCAGCAGCTTGCGGCCGCGGAACTGGATGCGCGCCAGCGCGAAGGCGGCGGTGAGGCCGAGGAACAGCGAGATCGCCACCGTCGCCGCCGCGACGATCACCGAATTGAGCACGTTGCGCGGGAAGAAGCCCTGGCTCAGCACCTGCGCGTAATTGGCGAGGTCGATGTTCTGCGGCAGGTAGCTCGGGGTGAAGATCGCCGTCCCCGTCTCGAACGAGGTCAGCACCGCGTAGTAGAACGGGAACAGCGAGAACAGCAGGATCAGCGCCACCAGCAGGTAGAAGGCGAACGTCTTGAGGATCTTCATGGCCCGCCTCAGCCGAGATTCAGCCGCGCCGCCCGGATGTAGCCGAGCGTGATGAACGCGATCACCAGGAACAGCAGCGTCGAGGCCGCAGAGCCGTAGGCGAACTGGTCGAACTGGAACAGGTTCTCCTGCACGAAGACCGACATGGTCCGCGTCTCCGCATTGTTCGGGGTGAGGACGTAGATGATGTCGAAGACGCGCAGCGCGTCGAGCGCGCGGAAGATGACCGCGACCATGATCGCGGGCGCGGCGAGCGGCAGCGTCACCCGCCAGAAGGTGACGAGGGGGTTCACCCCGTCGATCTTCGCCGCCTCGTAGATGTCCTCGGGGATCATCTGCAGCCCGGCGAGGATCAGCAGCGCCATGAAGGGGGTCGACTTCCAGATGTCGACCAGCATCACCGCGACCATCGCCGTGTCCGCGGAGGCGATCCAGGCGACGGGGCTCGAGATCAGCCCGAGCTTCAGCCCGATGTCGTTGATGATGCCGAACTGGTCGTTGAGCATCCACGCCCACATCTTGGCCGAGACCACGGTCGGGATCGCCCAGGGGATGAGCACGGCGGCGCGCACCAGCCCGCGCAGCGGGAAGCGCACGTTCAGCACCATCGCGACCACGAGGCCGAGCGCGGTCTCGACCGAGACGGTGATGAAGGTGAACACCAGCGTGTTCCACACCGCCCGCCACCATTCGCCGTCGACCAGCAGGCCGACCCACTCCCCGTCACCCTCGCCATAGGAGAGCCATTCGAGGTAGTTGGAAAAGCCGATCCAGCGCGCCCCGGCGAGGTCGCCCAGCGAGGCGTCGGTGAAGCCGAACCACAGCGTGCGCAGCAGCGGCCAGCCGGCGACCAGCACCAGCACCAGCAGCATCGGGGCGAGGAAGAGCGCGGCGGCTCGTCGCCGTCGCGCGCTGATGGTCAGGGTGCGGCCTGTGCTCTGCTTCATGCCTCCGGGACCGGCTTCACTTCCAGCCGGAACCCTTCAGGCGCTTCAGCCGCGCCTCCAGCCGGGCGAGGTTGCGCTTGGCGCTGCCCTTGCCGGCGAGCGTGGCGTGGACGGCGTCCCAGAACTCCTTGGAGACCTCGTTGTAGTCGGCCTTGGTCGCGGCCGAGGGGCGCGGGGTCGAATTGTTGAAGATGTCCTTCCACAGGCCGATGCTGGGCTGGGCCTTCAGGATCTCCTGGTCCTCGTAGAGCGCGGGGCGGGTCGGCAGGTTGTTGTTCTCGATGGCGCGCATCTTCTGCGCCTCGGCGCTGGTGAGGAACAGCACCAGTTCCACCGCTTCCTTCGGGTGCTTGGAGTATTTCGACACGGCGAGGTTCCAGCCGCCGAGCGTCGCGGCCGAGCCGGCCCCGCCGGAGGGGAGCGCGGCGACGCCGAACTTGCCCTTCACCGCGCTGTCGTCGCTGTTCGAGAGAGCATAGGCATAGGGCCAGTTGCGCATGAAGGCGGCATTGCCGGTCTGCCAGACGCCGCGCGCCTCCTCCTCCTTGTAGCCCAGCACGCCTTCGGGCGAGATGGTGCCGATCCAGGAGGCGGCCTGCTCGAGCGCGGCGGCAGCCTTGGGGTTGTTGACCGAGATCGTGCCGTCGGCCTCGACGATGTGGCCGGCGCCGTGCGAGACCAGCCATTCGAGCCCGTTGCAGGTCAGCCCTTCATAGGCGGCGGCCTGGAACACGTAGCCCTGGAAATTGCCCGCGCCGGCCTTGCGCTCGCCGTCCTGGATGGTCTTCGCCGCCTTGGCGAGGTCGTCCCAGGTCTTGGGCACGTCGAGCTTGTACTTTTCCAGCAGGTCCTTGCGGTAGAACAGCGCCGGCGCGTCCGTGTAATAGGGCAGCGCCACCAGCTTGCCGTTCACGGTCTGCGACTGGATGATCGAGGGGAAGTGCTCCTTCGCGGCGGCGGCGGCCTTCTCGTATTTCGACAGGTCGAGCAGGTGGGCGGCGATCTGCGGCGCCCAGATGATGTCGGTGCGGTAGACGTCGATGTCCGAATTGCCGGCCGAGAGCCAGAGCCGGTACTGGGCGAACTGGTCGGTCGAGGAGGACGGCATCTCGACGATCGTGACCTTGTTGCCGGTCATCTTCTCGAAGCGGTCGAGATTCTCGCGCAGCACCTGGATGTCGCGGCCCACGGCACCGGAGACGATCTGCAGGTCGGCGGCCGAAGCGGCGGAGGCGAGTGTTGCCAGAGTGGCGCCTGCCGCGAGGCAGGTGAGTGCGCGCGAAATCTTCATGGGCTCCTCCGCAAAATGCTTGTGGCCGGCTGGTCTTCCACCGGGCTTGTGCGCTCCGTAGTACGCGTGATGGCGGCGATTGGGATTCGAGCGACCATAGAGCGGCCGTTCACATTGAGTCAAAATCCGGGCGCCGGCGGCGGTTCCCGCGTCAATGCCAGAACAACCATTCGGTGTGTTCAGTATCACATGGCCTTGCCGGGCCATCGGGATTGTTAGGCGGCTCGACAGATCGATCGAACATCGTTCGAATAGCCTTCGCCGCGCCTTCCGGCGGGCACGGGTCCGGGCCGAATTTCGTTCCTGATCTCAGGCGTTTCGCGGAACAACTCGCCGCGTCACGAGGTCTCCTGTGCCGGCACATCGGCGTGCCATGGGCCGGAGGGTGGGGGGAGCGGTGGACAGGGGCGGGGTCGGCGCCGCTATCATCGGGGCGCGCGACCCCGTCGGCCGCGTGTCCGGCTCTGGCCCGCGGCTTGCCTGCCGCCTATGCGGCCCCTCTTCGCCGGGCCGGCAGCCGGAGCAGTGAACGCGCATGACCGCCCCCACCGACAATATGCGTGCCGACGGCGCGCGGCTCTGGAACAGCCTGATGGAGATGGCGAAGATCGGCCCGGGCCTGCGCGGCGGCAACAACCGGCAGGCGCTGACCGACGCCGATGCCGAAGGGCGGCGCCTGTTCGCGCGCTGGTGCGCCGAGGCCGGACTGGCGGTCAGCGTCGACGCCATGGGCACCATGTTCGCCCGCCGCGAGGGCACCGATGCCGAGGCCGCGCCGGTGCTGATCGGCTCGCATCTCGACACCCAGCCGACCGGCGGGAAGTTCGACGGCGTGCTGGGCGTGCTCGGCGCGCTGGAGGTGGTGCGCACGCTGAACGATCTCGGCATCCGCACCCGCCATCCGGTGGAGGTGGTGAACTGGACCAATGAGGAGGGCACCCGCTTCGCCCCTGCCATGGTCGCCTCAGCCGTCTATGCCGGGGTGATGAGCCTTCAGGACGCCTATGCCGCGACCGACGCCGCCGGCCTGACGCTCGGCGCCGAGCTGGAGCGGATCGGCTTTCGCGGCGAGCGCCCGGCCGAGCTCGCCGCTGGCGGGCCGGTGCCGCATGCCTATTTCGAGCTGCATATCGAGCAGGGACCGATCCTTGAGGCGGAGGGGCTCGACATCGGCGTCGTCACCCATGGCCAGGGCACGCGCTGGCTTCAGGTGACGCTCACCGGACGCGAGGCGCATACCGGCTCGACGCCGATGCCGCGCCGGCTCAATGCCGGGCTCGGCATGGCCCGCGTCACCGAGCTAGTGGACGCGGTGGCGTGGAAGCACGCCCCGCTCGCCGTCGGCGCGGTCGGCCATGTCGAGGTCTATCCCAATTCGCGCAACATCATCGCCGGGCGGGCGGTGTTCACCATCGACATCCGCCATCCCGAGCTCGCGACCCTCGACGCGATGGACCGGGAGATCCGCGCCGGGGCGGCCGAGATCGCGGCCCGGATGGGGCTCGGCATCGCCATCGAGGAGGTGAACGCCTTCGATCCGGTCACCTTCGACCCGGTGCTGGTCGGCCATGTGCGCGCCGCGGCGGAGCGGCTCGGCTATCGCCACCGCGACATCGTCTCCGGCGCCGGCCACGATGCCTGCTGGGTCAACAAGGTGGCGCCCGCCGCCATGATCTTCTGCCCCTGCGTGGAAGGGCTGAGCCACAATGAGGACGAGACCATCACCCCGGAATGGGCGAAGGCGGGCGCCGACGTGCTGCTGCATGCGGTGCTCGCCACCGCCGAAGCGGTCTGAGGACAGAGCGGAGGAGACGTGCCGATGTCGATCGTCATCAAGGGCGGCACCGTGATCGCCGCCGACCGCTCCTACGAGGCGGACGTGCTGATCGAGGGCGAGACGATCGCCGCCATCGGCGCCGGCCTGTCGGCCGACACGGTGCTCGACGCCTCCGGCACCTATGTGATGCCCGGCGGCATCGACCCACACACCCATCTCGAAATGCCCTTCATGGGCACCACGGCGGCCGAGACCTGGGAAAGCGGCACCTTCGCCGCGCTCTCGGGCGGCACCACGCTGGTGGTCGACTTCGTCATCCCGGACGACGAGAACCTGACCGCCGCGCTCGACGCCTGGGAGGCGCGCGCCAGCCGGCAGGCCAGCGCCGACTATTCGTTCCACATGTGCATCACCGGCTGGTCGGAGCCGATCTTCGAGGCGATGGAGGCGGTGGTCGCGCGCGGCGTGAACAGCTTCAAGCACTTCATGGCCTACAAGGGCGCGCTGATGGTCGACGACGACCAGATGTTCGCCTCGTTCCAGCGCTGCGCCGCGCTCGGCGCGCTGCCGCTGGTGCATGCCGAGAACGGCGACATCGTCGCCGCGCTCCAGCAGAAGTTCCTCGCCGAGGGCACGCGCGGACCCGAGGCGCACGCCTTCTCGCGCCCGCCCGAGGTGGAGGGCGAGGCGGCCAACCGCGCGATCATGATCGCGGACGCGGCCGGCGTGCCAGTCTACATCGTGCACGTGTCCTGCGAGCAGGCGCATGAGGCGATCCGCCGGGCGCGGCAGAAGGGCATGCGGGTCTATGGCGAGCCGCTGATCCAGCACCTCACCCTCGACGAGGGCGTCTACGCCAACACCGACTGGGACTATGCCGCCCAGCGCGTGATGTCGCCGCCCTTCCGCGACAGGGTGCATCAGGACAGCTTGTGGGCGGGGCTCGCGGCCGGCTCGCTCCAGGTCGTCGCCACCGACCATTGCGCGTTCAGCACCGCGCAGAAGCGCATGGGCCTCGACGACTTCACCCGCATCCCGAACGGCACCGGCGGGCTGGAGGACCGGCTGCCGATGCTGTGGACGCGGGGCGTGGAGACCGGGAGGCTGACGCCGAACGAGTTCGTCGCCGTGACCTCGACCAACATCGCCCGCATCCTCAACCTCTATCCGAGGAAGGGGGCGCTGATCCCCGGCGCCGATGCCGACATCGTGGTGCTCGACCCGAAGGCGGGCAAGACCATCGCCGCCGCGCGGCAGAAATCCATCATCGACTACAACGTGTTTGAGGGTTTCGAGGTGCGCGGCCTGCCGCGCTACACGCTCTCGCGCGGCGAGGTGGTCTGGTCGGAGGGGCGCAACGATGCGCCCCGCCCGGGGCGCGGCCGTTTCATCCCGCGCCCGGCCTTCAACCCGGTGAACCGGGCGCTTTCGACCTGGAAGGCGCTGGTCGCTCCGCGCGCGGTGGCACGCGATCCCTCGCGCATGCCGATCGGGGTGTAGCGCGGGCCCCTCTCAGGGGACGCGGGTGAGGAAGAGCGGGCGGTTGTTCGCCGGCACCTTGATCCAGTCGTCGTCCTCGTTGGGGCTGAAATGCAGGCGCGCCCCGGTCGCGTTCTCGAGGATGAGCTCGCCCTGCTCCAGCCGCCAGCGGTCGGGCGTGCTGGCCCGGCCGAACAGCAGGCCGCAATTCGGGTCGGGATCGAGGCGGTAGCCGCTCGGGCGCATCGGCGCGTCGGAAAAGCGGATGCGGCAGGCCGGCCGGCCCGGCGCGCGCCCGAGGTCCCATTGGCCGAACAGGTCGGAGGGCTGGAGCCGCGCGGCGTCGGCGATGCGCGGATTGACCAGGAAATAGACGCCGTCGCCCTCGCGCAGCGCCTCCCAGGTGCCGTCTATGCCCTCGGTGAACTCGGCCACGAGGCTGCCGTCGCCGCGCAGGAGCTGGATGGCGTTGCCCGAGGCGGGCGTCCAGGCGGCGATGTCGGGCGAGAACAGGATGGTGGCGGCGCAGGCCTGCCTGTTGAAGCTGAGGTCGAACAGCGGCCCGCCATCGGCCGTCTGCCCGCCGCGCCGCCGCGCCGAGAGCGACATGGCGCAGACCTGATCGCCATCGGCATTGGTGAGCTGGTAGTCGGCGGCCAGCGTGGCGGCGGCCTGCGCCGGGGAGGGGTCGGTGGACGCGGAACCGGCCTGCGAAAGGTCGGTCTGCGAGGGCTCGCTCACGTCGGCGTCCTGCGCGCGCAGCGCCCTGCCGCCGGGAAGGGCGAGCATAGCCGGCGCGAGCAGGAGCGCGCACAGGAACGCGGCGAGACGCCACGAGGGCGGGACGCCGCCCGTTCCGCACCGCCCGGGACGCCGCGCCGGAGCGCTCATGCGGGCCTCCTCAGACCCTCGCCGGCACCGGGGTTTCCGGTACCGGCGTCAGGGGCGGGCGGCCTTCGAACCAGGCGGCGAGATTGTCAACCACGAGCTGGCCCATGGCGTTGCGGGTGACGTGGGTCGCGGAGGCGACGTGCGGCAGCAGGACGACATTGTCCATCGCGATCAGCGCCTCGGGCACGTTCGGCTCGTCGGCGAACACGTCGAGGCCGGCGCTGGCGATGGTGCCCTCTGCGAGCGCCTTGATCAGCGCCGGCTCGTCGACCACCGAGCCGCGTGCCACGTTGATCAGCGTGCCGGCGGGGCCGAGCGCGGCGAGCACCTCGGCATTGATCATGTTGTTCGTCTCCGGCCCGCCCGGCACGATGACGATGAGCGCGTCGGCGTCCCGCGCCATCTCGACCAGCGAGGGATAGTGGCGGTAGGGCACGTCGGCGACCGGCCGCCGGCTGTGATAGACGATCGGCCGGCCGAAACCCTCCAGCCGGCGGGCGATGGCGCGCCCGATCCGGCCCATGCCGACGATGCCGATGGTGCGGTCGCGCAGCGTCGGGGTCAGCGGAAATCCGCCTTTGGGCCACAGCCCGGCGCGCAGGTGCCGCTCGGCTTGCGGCAGCCGGCGGATGGTGGCGAGCAGCAGCGCCACCGACAGGTCCGCCACCTCGTCGTCGAGCACGCCCGGCGTGTTGGTGACGACAATGCCGCGCCCGGCCGCCGCGTCCGTGTCCACCGCGTCGTAGCCGACGCCGAAATTGGCCACGATCTCGACCTTGGGCAGGCGCGCGAGCAGGTCGCCGGTCACGCGGCGCTTGCCGCCGGCGGTCGAGCCGACCCCCGTCGCGACGGCGCGGATGCGCGGGCCGGCCTGCGCCAGCACCGCCTCGGGATCGGCGCCGTCGAGCCGGTGGACCGTGAAACGCTCGGTGAGCTGGGCCTCGATCATGGGCATCATCGGGCCCGTCTGCAGCAGCTCGGGCCGGGAATCGGTAGCGGACATTGGTACTCCTGTACGTCTCGGTAGGGTCTCAGGCCGTCTCGTCCGCATCGACGGGATCGTCGTCCGGCTCGACGCTGATCGCGCCGAGCTGGCCCGAAAGGTTCTTCTCGATGCGGCGCAACAGCTTGCGCAGCCGCTTGCGGTCCTTGCCGTCGAGCCCCGAGACCATGGTGTCCTCGAGCGAGGTCCATATGTCGTCGATGGACTGGGCGCGGGCACGGCCTTCGTCGGTGAGGTAGACCCGCACCAGCCGGGCGTCGCCTTCGGCCGCCCGGCGAGCCAGAAGACCCTGGGCGGAGAGCCGGCCCACGGTCTTGGAGGCGGTGGGCGGGCGCACCTGCAACGCCGAGGCGAGCTCCGTCATGGTTCGCCCGTCCGATTCGGCGAGCAGCTTGAGCACCGTTTCCTGGCCGGGGAAGAGCCCGAACTCGTGGAGCTTGCGGGCTGCAAGAGCGCGCTGCAGGCGCGCTGCGTGATGGAGCCGATGTCCGATATTCTTTTCGAAGCCGTCCTTCATGGTGGCCCCCATTCGATTCGCCGCGACAGCAACTTCGTGTTGCAACAAGAACCGCGCGCCGTAACAGAAAGATGGCGGCAAACCTCTTCGCCGTCAAAATACCTCTCGCGGTGGTAGGATCTATAGCCGGGCGAAGCGCGCCTCGACACGCGAAAGAAAGGCCGAACACTTGGCTTCGGTGGTAGAGTCCATGCTGTGCAGCGCCAGCCAGAGCTTTCGCGCCCGCGGATGGATGATGCCGCCGACCCCGTCGAGCAGGATTCGCCGCCCCGGCTGGCCGACCCATAGCCACCAGAACCAGGGCGAGCCGAGCGTGCTCACGGCGGCGATGAGCCGGATATTGGTGAGCCGGCGTTCGAGCGGGCGGAAGGGCCTGGGCAGGCCGAAAGTCTCGTAGGGCACCAGCACACGGTCCAGCCAGCCCTTCAGCATGGCCGGCGGCCCGTACCACCAGGTGGGAGCGACGAACACCAGCGCCTCGGCCGCCTTCAGCCGTTCGAGGTGTTCCGATACCGTCTGCGCGTTGAGGCCGGGCTGGTGGTAGTCGAGCCGCTCCTGGCGCGTGAGGGCGGGCTGGAAGTCCTCGCCATAGAGGTCGATCAGGTCGGCCTCGTGCCCGCCCGCCTTCAGCCCGCGCAGCACCGCGTCGCGCAGCGCGGCGCTGAAGCTCTCCCCGACCGGGTGGCAGTAGACGACCAGCGCGCGCATCAGGCTACGCCTCCGAGGCCTCGAAAGAGGTAGGTGCGCCCGGCGCCGAAATCGAAATCGGGATGCTCGAAGGCGATCATTTTGCCCGGATTGAGTAGGCCGGCCGGGTCGGCCTCGCGCTTGAACGCGAGCTGGGCCGCGTCGGTCTGCTTCATGCCGCCCTCCTCAAGCGTGTAGCGGTGGGGATTGAACACCGGAATGCCGGTCGCCTCGTGGCGGGCGACGATCTCCTCCAGCCGCTCCTCGGTGGTGAAGCGCACCAGCGGCAGGCCGAAGCAGGTCACCTTCCCGTCGAAGCGCACGAATTCGAGATGGGCGGGCACCTCCTCGCCGAGCTCGGCATGGATGCGCGCCACGAGGTCGAGCTGGTCGGGGAACGGGTAGAGCGTCTGCAGATAGGTGATCGAGGGGTCGACCCGGAGCGCGCGCAGCGTGGTGTGGTTCCACGACAGCTCGTAGAGCGGGGGCAGGCCCTTGCGCGCGTCGGGATCGAGCTGGTCCGAGCGGAACAGCATGCGCCCCCGCCAGCGCGCCGTGAAATCGGCGAAGGCGGCGCCGGCGACCGGGGCGAGCATGGCCAGCACCACGTGCAGGCCGTCCGGCAAATAGGGGCGGTGGCGCAGGAAATAGTCCTGCGGCAGCGGCGCGGCGATCACCGAGACCAGCTTCTTGAGGATGGCGTCCTGTTCGCCGAGCGCGTTGGCATAGGCGGCGGCGGTGGCGAAGTCCTCGAAGCCGACGATCGCCTCGATCCAGTCGCAGGCCGGCGCCAGCGGCATCTCGACCTCGAGGATGACGCCGTTGGTGCCGTAAGCGTGCGAGACCTTCTGCAGTGCCTCGCCCTCGAGCTCGAGGATGCGCGGGCGCGCCTCCATGGTGGCGAGGCGAAGGCGCAGGATGTTGCCGAGGTCGCGCAGCCCGCCCCAGGTGATGGAGCCGACCCCGCCCGAGCCGCCGGCGACGAAGCCGCCGATCGAGGCGGTGCGGTAGGTGGAGGGATGAAGGCGCAGCTCCTGCCCGGAGGCGCGGCAGGCGGCGTCGATATCGGCCATGATGGCGCCGGCCTGCGCCCGCACCCGGCCGGGCGCGATCTCCAGCACCTCGTTAAGGCCGGAGAGGTCCAGCACCAGTCCGCCGGCGAGAGGCATGGCCTGCCCATAATTGCCGGTGCCGGCGCCGCGCGGGGTGACGGGGATGGCGAGCGCGAAGCAGGCTTCGAGGATGCGCAGCACCTCGTCCTCGCTGGCGGGGAAGGCGACGATCTCGCCGGTGACGTCGTCGAGCTGGCGCTTCAGCGTCGGCGAGTACCAGTAGAAGTCGCGGCTCTTCTGGCGCACCAGAGCGGGATTGTCCTCCAGCCGGATGCCGGCGAGCCGGGCCTTGAGCGCGGGGATGTCATGGGCCATGGCGCGGGGCCTTCCGGGTCTGCATCGCGTCGTCGAGTTCAGCGTAGTCGGGCACGGCCGCGTCGAGGAGGCGGCCCTTCCGCAGCACGCCGCGCGCCCCCTGCGGCCGGGCGAGCCATTCGTTGAGGCTGCGGGCGCGGAAGAGGACGAGGTCGGCCGCCGCGCCGGGCGCGAGACGGCCGGCCTCCAGCCCCATCCACTGCGCCGGGGCGCGCGAGACCACGGCCGGCCAGTCGGCGGCGGGATGGTCGAGATGGGCGATGCGGGTCGCCTCGCGATAGACCTCGGCAAGGTCCAGGTCGCCATAGGCATAGAAGGGGTCGCGGGTGTTGTCGCTCGCCACCATCACCGGAATGCCGCGCGCCTTCATCTCGTGGAGCAGGGTGACGCCCCGCCAGCGCGGGGTGCGGCCGGGCGCGCGGTCCTGAAGGTAGAGGTTGCACATGGGCAGCGATACCACACCAATGCCGGCCTGCGCGACGAGGTCCAGCGTGCGGTCGATCTCCTCCGCCGCCTTCACCGAGAGCGCGCAGCAATGGCCGGCGAGGATCGGCCCCTCGAAGCGCCGCTCGCGGGCGAGGGTGGCGATCTCGAACAGGCCGCGCCCGTTGCGGTCGCGCTCATCGACATGGAGGTCGAGGGCGAGGCCCCAGCGCTCCGCCGCCGCGAACAGCCGCTCGAGGCCGGGGACGAGGTTGGGCGTCGCATAGGTATAGCTGCCGAGCAGCCCGCCATGGGCGCGGATGAGCTCGATCAGGGTCGCGAACAGCGCGTCGTCCATCACGCTGTCGATCGGGATCAGGCCGACCGCCTGAAGCTCGATCCGCCCGCGCCAGGCCTCGCGCATCGCGGCGAAGACGCGCCAGGCGGTGGCGGCGCGCGGGCCCTCCGAATCGAGATGGGTGCGGATCGCCACGGTGCCGTGGGCGTGGGCGCAGCGCAGCGCGAAGTCGAAGCGGCGGGCGATGTCCTCCTCCGACCAGTTGGCGGCGCGGTCGGCGGCGACCGCCGCCATGGCGCCGTCGAAGCTGCCGTCCGGGTTCGGCGCGCGCTGCCAGATGAAGCCCTTGTCGAGATGGGTGTGGATGTCGACGAAGCCGGGCAGAACGAGGCGCCCGGCGAGGTCGAGGCGGGCCGGGCCGGGCTGTGCGGCCTCGCCGGCGGGCGTCAGCGCCGCCACCCGCCCGTCGGCGACCGCGACGTCGACCGCGGCCAGCCCCTCGCGGCCCGCGCTCCAGGCGCCGTCCGGCAGTAGGCAGGCCGGTACGTGCGCACCGGCGAGGGTGAAGGCGGCGGGGAGATCGGCGAGGTCGGCAGCAACGTTGGCAGGTTGACGGTCCATGGCATTCAGCCGTTCGCCAGCGCGCTCTCGTGCCAGCGCCGCAGCGCCAGCCACGAGATGAGGCTCAGCACGGCATAGATCAGGATGCCGGCCAGCGAGATGAGCAGCAGCGCGGCGAACATGCGCGGAATGTTCAGCCGGTAGGCGGATTCGACGATGCGGAAGGCGAGGCCCGAGCCCTGTCCGGCCGAGCCGGCGGCGATCTCGCCGACCACGGCACCGATCAGCGCCAGCCCGCCGGCGATGCGCAGCCCGCCGAGGAAATAGGGTAGGGCGGTCGGCAGGCGGAGCTGTACCAGCGTCTGCCAGCGGCTGGCGCCGGCGAGCCGGAACAGGTCTCGCAGGTTCGGGTCGACCGAGTTGAGGCCGAGCGTGGTGTTGGCCAGCACCGGGAAGAAGGCGACGATCCAGGCGCAGACCAGCACCGCGGTATCGGTGCTCAGATAGATCAGCATCAGCGGCGCGATGGCGATCACCGGCGTCACCTGCAGGATGACGGCGATCGGGAACAGCGAGAACTCGACGATCCGCGCGCTGGCGAAGATCAGCGCCAGCGCCACCCCGCCCGCCACCGCGAAGGTCAGCGCCAGCGCCGTGGTGCGCAGCGTCACCAGCATCGACTGCAGCAGCACCGCGTGGTCGGCGATGAGCGTCTCCACCACCTGGGCCGGGCTCGGCAGGATGTAGGGCGGCAGGTCGTTGAGATCGACGATCGCCTCCCAGCCGATGACGAGGGCGGCCATGACAGCCACCGGAAGCAGCCAGCGGAGCGGGGAGGTCTCCATGGCGCGCCCCGTCCTACTGCGCGTCCATCGCGCGGGCGAGCGCGAGCGAGGTCTCCCGGCACAGGCCGACATATTCCGGCGAGGTGCGGTACGCCTCGTCGCGCGGCTGGTCGGGATCGATCGACAGCTCCGCCGAGACGCGGCCGGGGCGGGCGCGGAACACCAGGATGCGGGTCGACAGGAACACGGATTCGAACACCGAATGGGTGACGAAGACGATGGTGCAGCCGAGCCGGCGCCAGACCTCGAGCAGGTCGTTGTTCAACTTGAAGCGGGTGATCTCGTCGAGCGCGGCGAAGGGTTCGTCCATCAGCAGCAGGCGCGGCCGCGTGACCAGCGCGCGGGCGATGGAGACGCGCATCTTCATGCCGCCTGAGAGCTCGCGCGGATAGGCGTCGCGGAAGGAGGACAGTCCGACCATCTCCAGCGCCTCGGCGATCGCCGGCTCGGCCTGCCGGCGCCCGACGCCGGCGAGCTTGAGCGGCAGGTGGACGTTGCCGAACACGCTCGCCCAGGGCATCAGCGTCGGCTCCTGGAACACGAAGCCGATGGAGCGGCGCGCGGCCTGCTCGCCGTTCCATTCGATGGTGCCGGCGCTCGGCTCGGACAGGCCGGCGATGAGGCGCAGCGCCGTCGACTTGCCGCAGCCCGAAGGGCCGAGCAGCGAGAGGAACTCGCCCTGCCGCACCTGCATGTCGAGCCCTTCAAGCGCCGTCACCGTGTTGGCGAAGCGCTTGCCGACGCCGTCGAGCGAGACGAGGGGGGCGGACATGCGGGCGGCGGGCTCTCGGGTGGCGGGCTTTTGGATGGCGGCGTTCATGCGAAACGGCATCGGCCTATTTGGCGAGGTCCTTGCCGACGCCCTTGTTCACGAATTGCAGCGTGTAGGACTTCTTATAGTCGATGCCGCCGTCGACCACCTTGGCGGCGACCATCTTGTCGAAGAAGCTCTTCATCTTCGCGTCGGTCATCGCGCCGATGCCCATCGTCCTGGTGTCCCCGGAATCGACGATGCCGTACTCCTTCATCTTGGCGATGGAGAAGGCGATCATCTCGTCGGTCATTTCCGGATTGTCTTTCTTTATCAGCTCGTTGGCCTTGGTGTTGTCGCCGTAGAGATAGTTGTACCAGCCAATGATCGAGGCATCGACGAAGCGCTGGACGAGGTCCGGGTTCTCCTTCACCAGCTCGGTGCGGGTCTCGATCGTGGTCGAATAGGTGTCGAAGCCCTCGTCGGCCAGCAGGAACAGCTTCGGCTTGAAGCCGCCCTGCTTCTCGACCGCCAGCGGCTCGGAGGTGATGTAGCCCTGCATGGCGCTGTTCTCGTCGGCGAGGAACGGCGCGGCATTGAAGGTGTAGGGCTTCACCTGGCTCTCGCTGAAGCCGTAATCGGCGACCAGCCACTGGTAGTAGCTCGCCAGCCCTTCCTTGGAGATGAACAGGGTCCGCGTCTTCAGGTCCTCGAACGTCTTCACGTCCGGGTGCGCGATCAGCACCTGCGGGTCCTTCTGGAACATGGCCGCGACTACCTCGGTCGGGATCTCCTCGGCCACCGAGGAGAAGGCCTGCAGCATGTTGGCGCCCATGTAGAAGTCGATCTTGCCGACCGGCAGCAGCAGCCGGTTATTGGCCTGCGGCCCGCCCGGCACGATGGTCACGTCGAGCCCGTACTTCGCATAGGTGCCGTCCACTACCGCCTGGTAGAAGCCGCCATGCTCGGCCTGCGCCACCCAGTTGGTGCCGAAGGTCACCTTGTCGGCTGCCCGTGCGGCCGGCGCGGCGAGGGTGAGGAAGACGGCGAAGGCGGCGGCGAGGGGGGCGGCGAAGGGGGCGAGATCACGCAGGCGCGGAAGACGCAGGCGCATCGATGTCTCCATCCGGTGCGAAGGGGCGGCGGGCGGGGTGCAGATGGCGCCATGATAGGCGAGCTTAAGACGGATGCACATATGCCTGTACCGTCCTCTCCCGCAGTTGCGAACCGCGCCGGGTGCTCCTAGCGTGGGGCCATGCTTCGCCATCTCGTTCCCGACGCCGTCCGCCGGCCGTTCGCGCGCTACAGCCACGCGGTCGAAATTCCCGCCGGGGCGCGCCTCCTGCTGGTCTCGGGCCAGCTCGGCATCTCGCCCGAGGACGCCATCCCCGAAAGCGCGGAGGCGCAGGCGACGTTGTGTTTCGCCGCCATCGCCGCCTGCCTCGCCGAGGCGGGCATGGGGCCGGCCGATATCGTGCGTCTCAACGCCTATGTGACCGACCGCGCGCACATGGCCGGCTACATGGCCGCGCGCGACGCCTTCATCGCCGATCCGCCGCCCGCCTCCACCCTGATGATCGTCTCCGGTTTCACCCGGCCGGAGTTCAAGGTCGAGGTCGAGGCGCTGGCGGCGAAGGCGGATTGAGCCTAGAACGCGCCCATCCACCGCCTGTATCGCCGCCGCCCGTATTGCTCGACTTGCCGGATCAGTGCCATGCCGCCCAAACGCTTCTGGACCGAACTCGCCTGGACCGATTTCGCCGAGGGCGACACGGCCGACTGGATCGCCGTGCTGCCGGTGGCCGCGGTCGAGCAGCACGGCCCGCACCTGCCGGTCGGCGTCGATACGATGATCGGCGAGGGCTATATCGAGGAGGTGATGAAGCTTCTCCCGGACGACCTGCCGGCGGTGTTCCTGCCGCTGCAGGCGATCGGCAAGTCCAACGAGCATATCCATTTCCCCGGCACGCTCACGCTGTCGGCGGAGACGGTCATCCGCGCCTGGAGCGAGATCGGCGAGAGCGTGCACCGCGCCGGGGTGCGCAAGCTCGTCATCGCCAATTCGCATGGCGGCAACGTGCCGATGCTCGACGTGGTGGCGCGCGACCTGCGCGCCCGGCTCGGCATGCTGGCGGTGACGGTCTCCTGGCACCGCTTCGGCTATCCCGAAGGGCTGTTCTCGCCGCAGGAGCGCCAGCACGGCATCCATGCCGGCGGCATCGAGACCTCGCTGATGATGGCGTTCCGCCCGGACATGATCCGCATGGACCAGGTGCGCGACTTCCCGCCCGCGACGCTCGCCATGGAGCAGGAATTCGCCTTCCTGCGCGCGGGCACGCCGGCCGGCTTTGGCTGGATGGCGCAGGACATACAGCCCGCCGGCGCCATGGGCGACGCCACCGAGGCCAGCGTCGAAAAGGGCGAGACCTGCGCCTTCTACGGCGCGCGCGCCTTCGTCGAGCTGCTGGCGGACGTGCACCGCTTCGATCTCGCGCGGTTGCCGGCCGGACCGCTCGGCGGGGCCGCGCTCTGATGGACGCCAGGACTTCAGCCGACAAGACCTCCGCTGATAAGGCCTCCGCCGACAAGGCCGCCGCCTCGCCGCTCGCTCCCCGCCGGGTAACGCTCGACGAGGCCCGCCTCTATGCCGCCCGGGTGCTGGAGCGCTTCGGCACGCTGCCGGCCAATGCCGCGCTCACCGCCCGCGCCCTCGTCGCCGCCGAGGCGGACGGGCTGGCGACGCACGGGCTGAGCCGGCTGCCGAGCTACTCCGCGATGGTGGCGAGCGGCAAGATCGACGGCCACGCGGTGCCGGTGGCGCGGCGCGTGGCGCCGGCGGTGCTCGCCGTCGATGCCGGCAACGGGTTCGCTTACCCGGCCATCGAAACCGGGCTGCCCCAGCTCGAGGCGATCACGCGCGAGGCCGGAATCGGCCTGATGATCCTGCGCCGGTCCAGCCATTTCGGCGTCGCCGGCCAGCCGGTTGAGCGGCTGGCGGAGCAGGGGTTGGTCGGGCTCGCCTTCGCCACCGCCCCGGCCTCGATCGCCCCCTGGGGCGGGCGGAGGGCCATGTTCGGCACCAACCCGATCGCCTTCGCCACGCCGCTGAAGGGGCGCGCGCCCGCGGTGGTCGACCTCTCGGTGGCGAAGGTGGCGCGCGGCAATCTCATGGCGGCGGCCCAGCGCGGCGAGCCGATCCCGGAAGGCTGGGCGCTCGACGCCGAGGGCCGGCCGACCACCGACGCGAAGGCGGGGCTCGGCGGCACGATGGTGCCGATGGGCGAGGCCAAGGGCACGGCGCTCGCCTTCATCATCGAGGTGATGGCGGCGGCGCTGACCGCCTCCACCCTCTCGATCGACGCGCCGAGCTTCTTCGACGGCGAGGGCCCGCCGGCGGCGCTCGGCCAGCTCGTCATCGCCATCGACCCGTCGCGGGGGGCGGGCGACGCCTATCTCGACCATCTCGAGCGGCTGGCCCGCACCATCGAGGCCGAGCCCGGCGCGCGGCTGCCGGGCACCCGGCGCCTCGCCAACCGCGACCGCGCGGCCGGGGAGGGCGTGGTGATCGGCGGCGCGCTGCAGCGCGCTCTGGCCGGGATGGGCTTCACCGGCTGAGCGGACGCACGCTTTCCGCGCTCATTCCGGCAGGGTCGACCAGTCCGGGTACCAACCGCCCTCGCCCTTGCGGAACAGCGGGCAGGAGATCGGCGCGCGCACGAGGGCGGGCCAGGACGGGTCGATGGCGCCGAGCGCCTTCTGCCAGACGTTCGTCTCCCGGATCGCGGTGACGACGCCGACCACATCGGCGCCGATGCGCCGCATCAGTTCCAGCTCGGCGGAGACGGTGCCGCCGGTGGAGATCACGTCCTCGACCAGCAGCACGCGCTTGCCCTCCATCCGCTCCAGCAGGCGCGGGTCGATGAACACCGTCTTCGGCTTGAGCGGGCTGGTGATGGAGATGACGGGGATGGACAGCTCGTCCTCGAACCAGAACTTGCGCGAATAGCTCAGCGGCACGTAGTGCGGGTGGCCGAGCTTCTTCGCCACCGAGGCGGCGAGCACCATGCCCAGCGTCGGCATGCCGACCACGATTTCCGGCGCGAGGTCACGCACGGCGTCGGCCATGGCGCTGCTCAGTCGGTCCTCGAGCTCGAACGAGTTCTCGGTGATGCACAGATAGGCAATCGCCGTGTCGAAATCGGGCGGCAGGGCGAGGAAGGGCAGGTCCGCCCAGTCGCCGTCCGGCAGCTTCACGGGGTAGCTGTCGCCATAGGGCGGCGGGCCGACGTCCTTGAGCTCGGAGGCGGGGATGATGCGGTCGCGATAGGAGCCGCGGTTCTGGAAATTGAGGGGCATGGGAACTCCGGCGCGGGATATGAGCCGGAGCCGGAGCGAGCAATCAGGATGCCAAGGCGTATCCGCCCGATGCCCATCCGGCGCGGCGCCCATGAACGAGGGAGGGCCGGCTCCGCGTGGAACCGGCCCTCCGGGTTGTCGTCAGCTCGTCGGTGCCCGGTGCGGCGCCGTGCTCACTTCTTCGCGGCTGCGAGGCCGCGCTTGATGATCTCGTGGGCGCCGGCGGCGTCGCGCCAGTCGGCGACGGAGACCGTCTTGCCCTTCTCCAGATCCTTGTAGTGGGTGAAGAAGTGGGCGATCTGCTCGATGATGAGCGGCGGCAGGTCGGAGTAGTTCTTGACCTTGGCGTGGTAGGGGTAGACCGAGTCCGCGGGCACGGCGAGGATCTTCTCGTCGCCGCCCTTCTCGTCGGTCATCATCAGCACGCCGACCGGACGGGCGGGGATGACGGAGCCGGCGAGCAGCGGGATCGGCGAGATCACGACCACGTCGAGCGGGTCGCCGTCGTCTCCCAGCGTCTGCGGGATGAAGCCGTAATTGCCCGGGTAGAACATCGGCGTGTGCAGGAAGCGGTCGACGAAGAGCGCGCCCGATTCCTTGTCGATCTCGTACTTCACCGGCGCCCCGCCGGCGGGAATCTCGATGATGACGTGAATCTCCTCAGGCGGATTCGGTCCGGCCGAGATGCGGGAAATATCCATGAACGGGCTCCAGTCGGAAGCGCCGGCAGCGCCGGCAGGGCAACGCGCCTTCTCTTAAGTCGGCGCGGCCGCGCCGTCGAGACGCGCCGTGCGGTCAATTTAGCCTATCTCCGCCGGCCGGCATGGTCGTTGACGTGGCTCAGGCGCGGCGAGGGATGTGGGGACCAGGCGATACATTGCATCATTTTCTCTAGGCAAAGCGAATTGATATGTTATATCACTTCCGCTCCCGGAGAGACCCGATGCCCATCGCCAGCGTGCCGCCCCCGTCCCACGACCCCCATCGCACCCCGCCGCAGAGCCATGCCCCGGCGAGTTCGCATGAGGGTGCCCACACCCACACCCCTTCCGGCGCGCACGGGCATGCGCACGCCCATGGGCATCCGCACGGTCATTCCCATGGGCCCGGGCGGCGCCATCCGCCGGCGCGGCCCTCGGCCTCGCTGCTGCGGCTCTCGGTGTGGCAGCGGCTCGCTATGGCGGTGCCGCTGGCGGCGCTGTTGTGGGCGGCGGCGCTGTGGGTTATCGGCGGGGTGGGGGCGTGATGGCACCCGTGCTCGCCTTCCGCGACCTGACGCTCGGCTATGAGCGCCACCCGGCCGTGCACCATCTCGAGGGTGAGGTGCCGGAACGCTCCCTGCTCGCCGTGTGCGGGCCGAACGGCGCCGGCAAGTCGACCCTGCTGAAGGGCATTGCCGGCGTCCTCGCGCCGCTGTCGGGAAGGATCGAGGGCGCCGTGCCGGCGCAGGAGACCGCCTATCTGCCGCAGGCGGCCGAGGTCGACCGTTCCTTTCCCATCGACGTCTACGACCTCGTCGCCATGGGCCTGTGGCGGCGCACCGGGCTGTTCGGCGGCATCGGCCGCGCCGACCGGGCACGGATCGAGGCGGCCATCGCCGCGGTCGGGCTCGAAGGTTTCGAGGACCGGCCCATCGCCACCCTGTCCGGCGGCCAGATGCAGCGCACGCTGTTCGCCCGCCTGCTGCTGCAGGATGCGCGGCTGATCCTGCTCGACGAACCGTTCAACGCGCTCGACGCCGGCACCATCGCCGACCTGACCGCGCTGGTGGAGCGCTGGAACGGCGAGGGGCGCACCGTGGTCGCCGTGCTGCACGATCTCGAGCTGGTGCGCGCGCATTTTCCCCAGACCCTGCTGCTGGCGCGCTCGACGGTGGCCTGGGGCGCGACGCTGGACGTGCTGACCACCTCCAATCTCGCCGTCGCCCGCCGCATGTGCGAGGCCTGGGACGAGAACGCGCCGGCGTGCGCACCCGGAGAGGCCGCGTGATGATGCTGTACGACTACATCGTCGGCCCGTTCGCCGAGTTCGACTTCATGCGCCGCGCGCTGGTCGGCGTGCTGGCGCTCGGCGTCGGCGCGGGGCCCATCGGCGTGCTGATGATGCTGCGCCGCATGAGCCTTGCCGGCGACGCCATGGCGCACGCCATCCTGCCCGGGGCGGCGGTCGGCTTCCTTGCCGCCGGGCTGAACCTCTGGGCGATGACCATCGGCGGCATGGTGGCCGGCTTCACGGTGGCGATCGGCGCCGGCGCCGTCGCCCGCGCCACGCAGATGAAGGAGGACGCGGCGCTGGCCGCCTTCTACCTGGTGTCGCTGGCGCTCGGCGTGCTGCTGGTGTCGCTGCGCGGCTCGAATGTCGACCTGCTGCACGTGCTGTTCGGCACCGTGCTGGCGCTCGACGACCCGACGCTGCTGCTGATCGTCTCGATCGCCAGCATCACCCTGCTGGTGCTGGCGGTGCTGTGGCGCCCGCTGGTGATGGAGAGCGTCGATCCGGGCTTCCTGCGCTCGGTCAGCCGGGCGGGGGCGCCCTCGCACCTCGCCTTCCTGGCTCTGGTGGTGCTCAACCTCGTCGGCGGCTTCCACGCGCTCGGCACGCTGCTGGCGGTGGGCATGATGATGCTGCCGGCCATCGCCGCGCGGTTCTGGAGCCGTGAGCTGACCACGCTGGTCTGGCTGTCGGTGCTGATCGCCTGCGGCTCCGGCGCGCTGGGGCTGCTGGTTTCCTACCATTCGGGCGTGCCCTCGGGGCCCGCCATCATCCTCGTCGCCGGCGGCGCCTATGTGCTGTCGGTCCTGTTCGGGCCGGTCGGCGGACTGCTGCCGCGCCTCGTTCCCCGTCGTCACCTCGAAGCCTGAGGAGATTCGCATGCTGATCAACTGGCGGCCCACCCGTCGTTCCTGGCTCGCCGTGTTCGCCACGGCCGCGCTCGCCGCGCCGGCCCTGTTCACGCCCGCTTCGGCGCAGGACGCGGCGCCGGCCGAGAAGATGCCGGTCGTCGCCACCTTCTCCATCCTCGGCGACCTGGTGAAGCAGGTCGGCGGCGACCGCGTCGCGGTGAGCGTGCTCGTCGGGCCGAACGGCGACGCGCATGTGTTCCAGCCTGCGCCCGCCGACGCCAAGAAGGTGGCGGACGCCAAGGTCGTGTTCGTCAACGGGCTCGGCTTCGAGGGCTGGATGGACCGGCTGCTGAAATCCTCCGGCACCAAGGCGAAGATCGTCGTCGCGTCCGAGGGCGTGACCCCGCGCGAGATGGCGGAGGAAGAGGAGGGTGATGCGCACGAGGCTGATGCCGCGCACGAGCACGAGGGCCACGAGCATGGCGGGCTCGACCCGCACGCCTGGCAGTCGGTCGCCAACGCCAAGCTCTACGTCGCCAATATCCGCGACGGGCTGATCGCCGCCGACCCGGCCGGGCAGGCGGCCTATGCCTCCAACGCCGCCGCCTACACCGCCAAGCTCGACGCGCTGGAGAACGAGGTGAAGGCCGCCATCGCCGCGATCCCGCCGGAGCGCCGGCGCATCATCACCTCGCACGATGCGTTCGGCTATTTCGGCGCCGCCTACGGCATGGAGTTCATCGCGCCACAGGGCGTGTCCACCGACGCCGAGGCCTCGGCGCAGGACGTGGCCAGCATCATCCGCCAGATCAAGGCGGAGAAGATCCCGGCCGTGTTCATGGAGAACATCTCCGACCCGCGCCTCATCCAGCGCATCGCCGCCGAGACCGGCGCCAAGATCGGCGGCGAGGTCTACTCCGACGCCCTGTCCGATGACAAAGGCCCGGCGAGCACCTACATCGACATGATCGAGAACAACATCCACCAGTTCTCGTCGGCACTGTCGAGCTGACCCGCGCTGAGCTGGCATTCCGCAGACGCGTCAAGCGTCGCGGGGGTGCCGGCCGGCGGGAATGAAGAATAGCGGTCCCGGATGTCGCAGGACGACGTCCGGGACAATGCGTCTGACGAGACCATTGGAGTGGCACCATGCCCGAGACCCAGTCCGACAAGATCCCCGTCACCGTCCTCACCGGCTATCTCGGTGCCGGCAAGACCACGCTGCTCAACCGCATCCTCTCCGAGCCGCACGGCAAGAAGTACGCCGTCGTCGTCAACGAGTTCGGCGAGATCGGCATCGACAACGACCTGGTGGTCGGCGCCGATGAGGAAGTGTTCGAGATGAACAACGGGTGCATCTGCTGCACCGTGCGCGGCGACCTGATCCGCATCATCGACGGCCTTTTGCGCCGCAAGGGCGATTTCGACGGCATCATCGTCGAGACCACCGGCCTCGCCGACCCGGCCCCGGTCGCGCAGACCTTCTTCGTCGACGAGATCGTCGGCGCCAAGACCTCGCTCGACGCGGTGGTGACGGTGGCCGACGCCAAATGGCTGAAGGAGCGGCTGAAGGACGCCCCCGAGGCGAAGAACCAGATCGCCTTCGCCGACGTGATCCTGCTCAACAAGACCGACCTCGTCACCGACACCGAGCTCAAGGACGTGGAGATGCGCATCCGCGCCATCAACCCGTTCGCGCGCATCCACCGCACGCAGCGCTCGGACATCGCCATCGACAAGGTGCTGGGGCAGGGCGCGTTCGACCTCGACCGCATCACCGCGATCGATCCCGACTTCCTGGAAGGCGGCCACCGCCACTTCCACGACGAGGACATGAAGTCGGTCTCCTTCGCCTCCGACAAGCCGCTCGACCCGGACAAGTTCTTCCCGTGGATCCAGGAGCTGACCCAGCGCGAGGGGCCGAACATCCTGCGCTCCAAGGGCATCCTCGCCTTCAAGGACGACCCGGACCGCTTCGTGTTCCAGGGCGTGCACATGATCCTCGACGGCGACCACCAGCGCCCCTGGCGCGCGGACGAGGCGAAGACGAGCCGCATCGTCTTCATCGGTCGCCATCTCGACGAGAAGGCGCTGGAGGAAGGCTTCCTCTCCTGCACGGCGTGAGGCGGCGGCGTGAGCGAATTCGCTGACAAGGTCGTCATCGTCACCGGAGCGGCGCGCGGCCTCGGCCGCGTGACCGCGCTCGCCTTCGCCGGCGAGGGCGCGCGGGTCGTGATCTCCGACATCGACCGCGCCGGCGGCGAGGAGACGCTCGAGATGGTGCGTCAGGCGGGCGCGCAGGGCCTGTTCCTGCCGACCGACGTGCGGGTCGAGAGCGAGGTCGAGGAGATGGTCGCGAAGACCGTCGAGAGCTATGGCCGGCTCGACTGCGCGGTGAACAATGCCGGCGTGGTCCGCTTCGCGCCGATCGACGAGGAGACCGGCGAGAGCTTCGACCTTCACGTCGACACCAATCTGCGCGGCGTGTTCCACTGCATGAAGCACGAGATCCGCCAGATGAAGAAGAATGGCGGCGGGGCGATCGTCAACCAGTCCTCCGTCACCGGCAGCCTGACCGGCAACCCGACCGAGAGCCTCTACGCCGCCTCCAAGGGCGGGGTGGACGGGCTCACCAAGTCGGTGGCGCTGGAAGTCGCCAAGCACGGCATCAGCGTCAACGCCATCGCCGCCTGCGGCATCGACGCGCCCGGCGACGTGTTCCACCAGTGGATGGAGCGCGAGGGCATCAGCGCCGAGGAAGCGGGAAAGATGTTCCCGATCGGCCGTCTCGGGCAGGCGGACGAGCTGACCGCGGCGGTGCTGTTCCTGTGCTCGGAGAAGGCACGCTTCATCCTCGGCCACCTGCTGGTCATCGACGGCGGCTGGATCGCCCGCTGAGCGGCGGGCGGACGCGACGGCCGACCAGCGCATGAGAGCGGGGCGTGACGGCGGCGCCCGCATCGGCTAACTCTGCACCTGCCCGCGACCGACAGAAATGCCATGGCTGCCCTTTCCTCCACGCCTTCCTCCATCACCTCGAAGCTCACCCCGATCGATCTCGGCGATCCCGTGGTCGGCGTGCGCTTCCTCGGTTCCGTCGCCGCCTTCGCGCTCGGCGGCGGGAAGATCGTGCTCGCGGGCGAAGAGGAACGGCGCCTCGACGCCCACGGCGGCGCCATTCTGAGCGTCGACGGCGACCGGCGCCGCCTCGTCACCGGCGGCGATGATGGCCGCGTGGTGGAGACGGCGGGCGACGGGTCGAGCCGGGTGCTGTTCGAGCAGAAGGGCCGGTGGATCGACCAGGTGGCCGCCGGGCCGGACGGCTCGGTCGCCTTCTCCGCCGGCCGCACTGCCTATTTCCGGCCCGCCAAGGGCGATCCGAAGACGCTCGACCTGCCCTCGACGGTCGGCGGGCTCGCCTTCGCGCCGAAGGGCACGCGGCTCGCCATCGCCCATTATGGCGGGGCGACGCTGTGGTTCCCGAACGCGCAGGCCAAGCCCGAGTCGCTCGAATGGAAGGGCTCGCATCGCGGCATCCTCTGGCACCCGGACGGGCGCTTCATCGTCACCACCATGCAGGAGGCGGCGCTGCACGGCTGGCGGCTGCCGGACGGGGCGCATATGCGCATGTCGGGCTATCCCTCGCGGGTGAAGTCGATGGCCTTCACCGCCGGCGGGCGCTTCCTCGCCACCTCCGGCTCCAGCGAGGCGGTGCTCTGGCCGTTCGGCTCGAAGGAAGGGCCGATGGGCAAGCAGCCGACCATGCTGGCGCCGCGCGACGTGCGCGTCTCCTGCGTCGGGGCGCATCCCAAGGACGAGGTGATCGCCTGCGGCTATGACGACGGCATGGTGCTGCTGGTGCGCATCTCGGACGGGGCGGAGATCCTCGCCCGCTCGCCGTCGGGCGGGGCGGTCAGCGCGCTCGCCTGGCGCGCGGATGGCGGCGCGCTCGCCATCGGCACCGAGGACGGCGCGGGCGGGCTGATCGTGCTGTGACGGTGCGATGACGCGGTTCGCACTGTCGCGGCCGCGTGCGGTGCATTAGGCTCGCAATCCGTTCCAGCTGAGGGCCCGTCATGAAGATTGAAGACGTCCGTCGCACTGCCTATTCCATGCCGCTGACCAGCCCTTCCTATCCGAAGGGTCCGTACCGTTTCTTCAACCGCGAATATTTCATCATCACCTACCGCACCGACCCGGCGGCGCTGGAGAAGGTGGTTCCCGAGCCGCTGAAGGTGACGGACCCGATCGTCAAATACGAGTTCATCCGCATGCCGGATTCCACCGGCTTCGGCGACTACACCGAGACCGGGCAGGTGATCCCGGTCGAGTTCGAGGGCCGCAAGGGCGGCTTCGTCCACTCCATGTATCTCGACGACGAGGCGCCGATCGCCGGCGGGCGCGAGATCTGGGGCTTTCCCAAGAAGCTGGCCAAGCCGAGCATCGCGGTGGAGAGCGACACGTTGGTCGCCAAGCTGAACTATGGCAGCGTGCTCTGCGCCTGCGGCACCATGGGCTACAAGTACCAGGCGGTCGACAAGGACGCGACGCTGAAGTCGATGCTGGCGCCGAACTGGATGATCAAGATCATTCCCGACGTGGATGGTGGCCCGCGCATCTGCGAGCTGGTCGAGTACTATCTCGAGGACGTCATCATCAAGGAGGCGTGGACCGGGCCGGCGGCGCTCGGGCTGTTCCCGCACGCCATCTGCGACGTCGCCAAGCTGCCGGTGCTGGAGGTGCTCTCCGCCACCCACATCAAGTCCGACCTCACGCTCGGCCTCGGCAAGGTGATCCACGACTATATGAAGGACTGAGGCCTTCGCGCCGGCGCCTCCACCGGCCTCAGCCGAGCGACAGGCGCTCGGTGAGCATGAAGCCGAACATCAGGGCGAGGCCGAAGGCGATCAGCGCGAGCGCGGCGAGGAATTCGACGCCCCGCAGCACGACGGACCCGGCCGAGCCCGGCCGGGTCGCCGCCAGCCGCACCGCGGTGCGCTTGGCGAACACCGCGAGCGCGGCGACGGCGCTCACCGTCATCGCCGTGCCCACGCCCATCAGCAGGGTCGAGGCGGCCCCGACCCAGAAGATGCCCTGCGTCAGGGCGAAGATCAGCACCAGGATCGCGCCCGAGCAGGGCCGCAGCCCGACCGAGAGCACCGCGCCCCACCATTCGCGCCAGCCGCTCCCCTTGGGCAGCGCGTCCGGACCAGGCAGGTGGCCGTGATCGTCGCAGCTCTCGTCGCCATTGTGGACATGGTCCGGCAGGCCGCGCCAGGCGGCGATGAGCGCGCGGCCCTTCGCATAGGCGAGGCGCAGGCCGATCAGCACCACCAGCGCGTAGGCGGCGAGTTCCACGACATAGACCGCCCGGCTCATCGTCACGGCGGTGGCGCCGAGCACGATCGCGAACAGGGCGGCGACCAGGATGGCGGTCATCGACTGGGCGAAGGCGCTGGCGAAGGCGAGGCCGACGCCGCGCTTCAGCGTCGCCTCGTTGGCGAGCAGGTAGGAGGAGATCACCGCCTTGCCGTGCCCCGGGCCGGCGGCGTGGAAGATGCCGTAGGCGAATGAAATGCCCCCGAGCACGGCGAGCGCGCTGCCGTCCTGCTTGGAGGCGCGCACCGCCGAGGTCAGCAGGCGGTAGAACTCGGCCTGCTTGGCGAGGATGAAGGCGGCGATGCCGGCGGGCTCCGGCGGGGCCGGGGCGCCGACGCCGAAGGGCGATTGCGCGAAGGCGGGATGGAGCGCGAGCGCCGCCCCGAGCACGGCCAGAAGGGCAAGCGCGAGCCGCTTCACGGACAGGTCACCGTGGCCCGGTTGGAGAATTGCGAGCCGAAATTGCTGGCCGAGGTGAGCGTGTTGAAGAAGCTCTCGGACAGCGTCATGGTCGAGCTCGAGGTCGCGGCCGGATCGGGCCGGTGCAGGTCGACCGTGCAGCCGGGCGGCCCGCCCGCCAGCTTGACCGGATTGTCATCGGCGAGCTGGAAGGCGACGAAATAGGTCGGGTCGTAGACGTCGATCGCGGTGCTGCCCTTCGCCGGCACGGGCTTGGCCAGCGGCAGGGTGAAGTGCAGCGTCAGCGACGTGCCGTCATAGGTGAGGCTGTAGTCCTTCGGCGGGGCGAACGGGAACTTCTGCTTCCCGCGCTGGGCATAGGTGAAATAGTCGTAGTCCTTGAGGGAATCGATGTTGACCTGGGCGAGCTCCTTCAGCGTCTTCTCGGTCGGCTTGCCGTCCGGCCCGGTCTCCAGCCCCTGCAGCGCGAAGCTCGAGAAGCCCTCGTCGAAGGTCCAGTCGTGGCGCACGTCGACCAGCGAGCCGTCGGGCGCATAATTGAACTGGGATCTCACGACCACCCAGACATGGGGATGGGCGAGGGCCGGGGCGGAGAGCGAGGCCAGCCCGCCCGCGACGATCGCCGCGATGGTGAGAAGACGCGTCAGCACGATTCCATCCGAAGTTGAGGTGCGGCGCACCTTGTACATCGACTTCGGCGGAACGGTGACGCGGTAATGTCAGAACGACAACGGCCGCCCCGGAGGGCGGCCGTTGCATTTCCCGTAATATCGGGCCGCCCGGAAGCGGCCGTCGCGGTCTCGCGGTCGCGGCCGTTCAGGCCGCCTTCTGCGACTTCGGCTGAAGGAGCTTGCGGTTGACCAGAACCTCGGCGATCTGCACCGCGTTCAGCGCCGCGCCCTTGCGCAGATTGTCCGACACGCACCAGAAGGAGAGGCCGTTCTCCACCGTCGCATCCTCGCGGATGCGCGAGATGTAGGTCGCGTCCTCGCCGGCCGCCTCGTAGGGCGTGATGTAGCCGCCGGGCTCGTGCTTGTCGACGACCAGCACCCCGGGGGCGTTGCGCAGCGCCTCCGTGGCCTCCTCGACCGTGATCGGCTTCTCGAACTCGATGTTCACCGCCTCGGCATGGGAGATGAACACCGGGACCCGCACCGCGGTGCAGGTGAGCTTGATCTTCGGGTCGAGGATCTTCTTGGTCTCGGCCATCACCTTCCATTCTTCCTTGGTGTAGCCGTCCTCCATGAAGACGTCGATGTGCGGAATCACGTTGAAGGCGATGCGCTTGGTGAACTTCTTCGGCTCGATCGGGTCGGAGACGAACACGGCGCGGGTCTGCGAGAACAATTCGTCCATCGCGTCCTTGCCGGCGCCGGAGACCGACTGGTAGGTCGCGACCACGACACGCTTGATCGTCGCCAGATCGTGCAGCGGCTTCAGCGCCACGACGAGCTGGGCGGTCGAGCAGTTCGGGTTGGCGATGATGTTCTTGCGGGTGAAGCCCTTCACCGCGTCGGCGTTCACTTCCGGCACGATCAGCGGCACGTCGGAATCGTAGCGCCAGGCTGAGGAGTTATCGATCACCACGCAGCCCTGGGCGCCGATCTTGGGCGACCACTGCTTCGACACGTCGCCGCCCGCCGACATCAGGCAGATGTCGGTGTCGGAGAAGTCGTAGTGCTCGAGGGCTTTGACTTTCAGGGTCTTGTCGCCGAAGGAGACTTCCGTCCCGACCGAACGACGGGAGGCGAGCGCGACCACCTCGTCGGCGGGAAAACCCCGCTCCGAGAGGATGTCGAGCATTTCACGGCCCACATTGCCTGTGGCGCCGACGACGGCGACCTTGTAGCCCATCATATTTCTCCTGAAAGTCCTGCCATTCACAGGCTCGGACGAGCGCGGGCTTTTACGCCTATAGGCGGGGAAGGGCAATGGACGAGTCTTGGATTGGTGAGGCTTGATGTTGATTGTGAGGCGGACTTAGAATCGACGCCTGAAACCACAGGGCGCATTCATGAAGTCGAAAACTGTGCCGAAGGACTCAACCGTTGAAACGATGCTTGCAATCGGAAAGATGAAAAATCCGGCCGGTTGGTTGCAGAGAATCCATCATCGAATGGTTTTGTCTGAAAGGCAGCCGTGCTTTGTCCGCATCGGCGTAGATGGTGATGGGTCCAGACCTTCATTCAAGATTGTTTATGACGAAAATGGTATTGAAATTAGTCAGATAAATAAAGCCTACGACTATTATGGAAACGCATCATTTAGGTATGATAAGAGCGTCAATGGTTCAGGTTGGAGTCTAGTGCGATCTGATATTTCAGAGGTGGAGATACTTCTGGAAAAAATCTCCAGTAAAATCTGATCATCACTCCGCCGCGTCGACGCTGCCCGCTTCCGTCCGTCCCACGCCGAACCGCCGCGCCACATACTCCTCGACGATCTTTTTGAAGTCGTCGCGCAGGCTCGGCCCGCGCAGCGTCATCGCCTTCTTGCCGTCGAGATAGACCGGGGCGGTGGGGAACTCGCCGGTACCGGGCAGCGAGATGCCGATGTCGGCATGCTTGGATTCGCCCGGCCCGTTGACGATGCAGCCCATCACCGCGACGTTCAGCGTCTCGACGCCGGGATAGTGCTTCTTCCATTCCGGCATCGAGGTGCGGATGAAGTCCTGCACCTCGAAGGCGAGCTCCTGGAAGGTGGTGGAGGTGGTGCGCCCGCAGCCGGGGCAGGCGGCGACCAGCGGCACGAAGGTGCGCAGGCCCATGGTCTGCAGCATCTCCTGCGCCACCGTCACCTCGCGGGTGCGGTCGCCGCCCGGCTCGGGGGTGAGCGAGACGCGGATCGTGTCGCCGATGCCCTGCTGGAGCAGCACGCCCATGGCGGTGGAGGAGGCGACGATGCCCTTCGAGCCCATGCCGGCCTCGGTAAGGCCGAGATGCAGCGCGTAGTCGGCGCGGCGCGCGAGCTCGGAATAGACGGTGATGAGGTCCTGCACCGCCGACACCTTGGCGGAGAGGATGATCTTCTCGCGCTTGAGGCCGATCTCCTCGGCGAGCGCGGCCGAGAGCAGGGCCGAGCGCACCAGCGCCTCGCGGGTGACGGCGCGCGCGTCCGCCGGGCGCGGAAGCTTCGCGTTCTGGTCCATCAGCGCGGTGAGCAGGTCGTTGTCGAGCGAGCCCCAGTTGGCGCCGATGCGCACCGGCTTGTCGTATTTGATGGCGAGCTCGATGATGGTGGCGAAGTGACGGTCGCGCTTGTCGCCGAAGCCGACATTGCCCGGGTTGATGCGGTACTTGTCGAGCGCGGCCGCGCAGTCGGGATACTTCGTCAGCAGCAGGTGGCCGTTATAGTGGAAGTCGCCGACGATCGGGGTGGAGAGCCCCATCGCCAGCAGGCGTTCCTTGATCTCCGGCACCGCCTGCGCGGCTTCGTCCCGGTCGACCGTGATGCGCACGATCTCCGAGCCGGCGCGCGCGAGCTGGGCGATCTGCAACGCCGTGCCCGCCGCGTCCGCGGTGTCGGTGTTGGTCATGGACTGCACCACGACCGGCGCGCCGCCGCCAACAGCGACCTCGCCGACCATCACCGGAACGGTCGACCGCCGAGGGGCCGGGCCGGCGGCCTCGAGCTCGGGAGCGACGATGGGTTCGAGAGCGGTCGGTTCGGCGGTGTCGCGGAGCAGGGTCATCGGGGGACGTTCCAGTGGCGCGGCGCGAAGGCAGCGCCTGTTCGGGTAGACGCGGCGTCCGCCGCCGTCAACGATCCTCTCCAGCCTGAACCGCCTGCGTGGCATCGGCGTGACGGCCGGCCTCGGCGCAGCGCGCGCACAGGCCGGGGATCTCGACCACCGAGGCGCGGCGGGTGAAGCCGGCCGCCCGGCTCGCCCAGGCGAGGTCGCGGCCGACGGCGTGGGAGGCGATCTCGGTCGTCAGCCCGCACTCGTCGCAGATTAGGAACACCACCACCTCGTCGGCGGCATGCTCGCGCCCGCAGGCGATGAAGGCGTTGCGGCTCTCCACCCGGTGGGCGAGGCCCTCGCCGACCAAGAAGTCGAGCGCGCGGTAGACCGACATCGGCGGCGGCTTCTCGCCGGTGGCGCCGAGCCGCTCCACGAGGTCGTAGGCGCCGAGCGGGACATGGCTGTCGGCGAGCACTTCCAGCACGCGCCGGCGCAGCGGGGTGAGCCGCGCCCCGCGCTCCTCGCAGCACATCTCCGCCCGCGACAGCGCGTCGGCGACGCAGGTGCTGTGGTCGTGATCGGCGTGGAGCGGTTTGCGCCCGGTTTCGAGGTGCGACGTCATGCGGTGATCGTACTCCAGCGCTAGCAAACCGAAAACCATGCCGGCAGGATCGCGGGAAGGTTGGAAGCCGCTGTGCGATAAGGGTGTTTGCAGTGCGGTATGCCGTGCTAGCGTAGATCATATGGGAATTCGGACGGCAGGATGCGAGCCGCTAGGCCTCGACCCGTCGCCCTCCAGCTCAGGAGCTCTTGAATGCTTAAGGGGAAGAACGCCGTCGTCACCGGCTCAACCAGCGGCATCGGCCTCGCCTATGCGCGCGCGCTTGCGGCCGAGGGCGTGAACGTGACGCTGAACGGCTTCGGCGATCCGGCGGCGATCGAGAAGGAGCGCTCGGGCATCGAAAGCGAGTTCGGCGTCAAGGCGATCTATTCGGGCGCGGACCTCACCAAGGGCTCGGAATGCGCCGGCCTCGTGAAGTTCGCCGAGGGCGAGCTGGGCTCGGTCGACATCCTCATCAACAATGCCGGCGTGCAGCATGTCGAGCCGATCGAGGACTTCCCGGACGACAAGTGGGACCTCATCATCGCGCTGAACCTGTCGGCCGCCTTCCACGCCATCAAGGCGGCGGTGCCGGGCATGAAGGCGCGCAAATGGGGGCGCATCATCAACACCGCCTCCGCCCATGCGCTGGTCGCCTCGCCCTTCAAGTCGGCCTATGTCTCGGCCAAGCACGGCATCGCCGGCCTGACCAAGACGGTGGCCCTGGAAACCGCTACCTTCGGCATTACCTGCAATGCGATCTGCCCGGGTTATGTGTGGACGCCGCTGGTCGAGAAGCAGATTCCCGACACCGCCAAGGCCCGCGGCATCACCGAGCAGCAGGTGAAGGAGTTCCTGCTGGCCGAGCAGCCGACCAAGGAATTCGTGACGGTCGAGCAGGTGGCCGCCCTCGCCGTGTTCCTGTGCGGCGACAACGCCAAGTCGATCACCGGCGCGCTGCAGCAGATCGACGGCGGCTGGGTCGCCGAGTAACGAAGTCGAGGAGGAGCCGCGTGGCCGATACGCCCAGGCGCACCCGCGCCACCCCCGCGAAAGCACAAGCCAAGCGGTCTGCCAACAAGCCGTCTGCGAAGGCGTCGCCTAAGGCGCCCGCTGGCAGCCGCACGGCTGCCGCGACCGGGCCGTCGCGCCGCACGGTGTCGACGCCCACGCCCGAGGCGACGGCACCCGCCAGCCCGGCGCCCGACATCGTCGAGCCGGCGACGTCGGTGGCGGCCGGCGGTGGCGTGACCGGGGCTGCGAAGACGGGAGCGGCGAAGACCGGGGCTGCGAAGTCGGGGGCGAGCCGGAAGGGCGCCGGAGAAGCGGCGGTCGGCAAGCTCGCCGGCGGCGAGGCGGCCGGAAGCGCCGCCGCGTCGACGGCGACGCCGGGTCGCACGAAGCCGGGGACGGCCAAGGCGGATACGGCCAAGCCCGCTGTTGCCAAGTCCGGCGCGGCCAAACCGGGTGCCCGCAAGACGGCGCCGAAGCCTGCTTCGGCCAAGAGCGAGACGGTCACCTCCAAGATGGCCGTCGCAGAGGCACCCGTGGCGACACCCGCAGAGACCAAGCCGGCGGAGACCAAGCCTGCAGAGACGAAGGCGACCGACGCGAAGCCCGCTGCCAAGCCGGTCCGGCGCGGCGCGGCGGCCAAGGCGGCGCCGAAGGCTTCCGCCGCGAGGGCCGAAGCTCCGGCCAAGGACGCCTCCGCCGAGAAGACGGGCGCAAAGGCAGAGAGCGCCAAGGCCGAGGCCGTGGCCGGTGCGCTCGCCACGCCGACCGGCGAGGTCAAGGTCAAGCGCCAGCCCGGCAAGCCCTCGAGCCCGACGCTCAAGCCGATCAACCTCGCGCTGCAGGGCGGCGGCGCGCATGGCGCCTTCACCTGGGGCGTGCTCGACCGGCTGCTGGAGGACGGGCGCATCTCGGTCGAGGGGATTTCCGGCACCAGCGCCGGGGCGATGAACGCCGCCGTGCTGGCGACCGGCCTCGCGCGCGGCGGCAATGAGGGCGGGCGCGAGGCGCTGCGCCGCTACTGGCGCGCGGTCTCCAAGGACGGGCGCACCAGCCCGCTCCAGCGCACGCTGCTCGACCGGCTGATGGGCAACTGGTCGCTCAATTCGAACCCCAGCTACATCGCCTTCGACGTGATGAGCCGGTTCTTCTCGCCCTACGACCTCAATCCGCTCAACATCAACCCGCTGATGGACCTGATCGAGCAGCACGTGGATTTCGAAGCGGTGCAGTCGTGCCGCCACGTGCACGTGTTCGTGTCCGCCACCAACGTGCATACCGGCAAGGTGCGGGTGTTCGCCAAGCACGAACTGACCGCGCAGGCCATCATGGCCTCGGCCTGCCTGCCGTTCATGTTCCAGGCGGTCGAGATCGACGGCGTGCCCTACTGGGACGGCGGCTATATGGGCAATCCGGCGCTGTTCCCGTTCTACAGCGCGGTCAAGACCGACGACATCCTGCTGGTCCAGATCAACCCGATCATCCGCCGCGATACGCCGAAGACGGCGCGCGACATCCAGGACCGGATGAACGAGATCACCTTCAACGCCTCGCTGCTGGCGCAGCTTCGCGCGGCGGAGTTCGTCGGCCGGCTGCTGAAGCACGGCAACCTGAAGAAGAAGGGCGACGGCATCGACGGCTACCGCGACCTGCGCATCCACCGCATCGACGGGGCCGAGAAGCTGGTGGCGCTCGACGCCTCGACCAAGATGAACGCGGAGTGGGAGTTCCTGCTCTATCTCCACGCCATCGGCCGCGAGGCGGCGGAGAGCTTCTTGGAGCAGCATTTCAACGACATCGGCGTGCGCTCCACGCTCGATGTCGGCGAGGAACTGCGCAAGAGCTGAGGACGCCAGCGGCAGGCCGTCCTGGTGCCGGAACTGGAGACGGGCCGGCTGCGGCTCGCCCGCTGACGCCGGGCGACGTCGCCGGCCTGCATCGCGCCTATGGCGATGCCGAGGCCATGCGCTTGAGGGATCTGCCGCCTAGCGTCGACGAGGCGACGGCCTTTCGGCGGATCCGTTCCTCGACGGCAGGCGACCCGAACGGGAACGCCGCTTGGGCCATGCGCGCCGCGGCGGCGCGGATTTGTCGGGCGTGATCGACTCATATACCCGCGGCCCTGGAATCGCAGGCTGGCGAAAGGGGTATCCTGGTTCTCGAGGCGCGCGGGCAGAGGCCGATGGTCGAGGCGATGAGGGCTCTGCTCGCGCATTGTTTCGGCGTCTTGGAGACACATCGCGTCGAGCCGGACAACGACACCCCCGGAACGGCTCGCCGGAGGCCGGGTTGCGGCGGGAGGGCCCGCCGCGCGATCGGCTACAAAGTCTGCGGCACGCCGCGCACCGTCGTCATGTGGTCGCTGCTGCGTGCCGATCGGGAGGCCGGCGCCGACGGCCGGCATCCCACCATGCCTCTCGACGCGCCGCCTGCTCTGTGCTGTGACGGCGCGATGAGCCAGATCGCGCCCGACGCTCCCGCCCCGCTCGACATCGCCTCCCGCCTGCTGCACCGGGACGGGATGATGCTCGTCATCGACAAGCCGGCCGGACTCGCGGTCCACAAGGGGCCGAAGGGCGGCGAGACGCTGGCCGATCATCTCGACGCTTTGCGCTTCGGCCTGCCCGCGGCGCCCGAACTCGCCCACCGGCTCGACAAGGACACCTCCGGCTGCCTGGTGCTGGGCCGCCATCGCAAGGCCTTGGCCGAGCTCGGCCGGGCCTTCGCCGACGGCAGCGTCGGCAAGACCTATGTGGCGGTGGTGCGCGGCGTGCCGGCGCAGGAGGCGGGGCGGATCGAGCTGAAGCTCGCCAAGCGCTCGCCCACGCGCGGCTGGTGGATGCAGGTCGACCCGCGCGGGCAGGAGGCGATCACCGAGTGGCGGCTGCTGGCGGCGGGGGAGGGGCTCGCCGTGCTGGCGCTGTCGCCGCTGACCGGGCGCACGCACCAGCTTCGCGTCCATCTCGACGCCATCGGCCACCCCATCCTCGGCGACAGCATCTATGGCGGCGCCTCGCGCCTGCCGGGCGGGCCGGTGCTGCACCTGCATTCGCGCCGGGTGGTGGTGCCGCAGAAGAAGGGGCGCGCGCCGGTCGACGTCAGCGCGCCGCTGCCCGCCCATATGCGCGCAACGCTGGAGCGGGCCGGGTTCGAGGTCGCGGCGCTGGAGGCGGCGGCCGACGCCGCGTCCTTCACACGAGGTGAAGGTTCGGCTTCGCGTCCTTGAGGCCGCGCGCCAGCCGGGCGCCGAGCTGGCCGCAGCCCACGAGACCGGGCGTCGGGTGATTGATGATGTTCACCGGCGTGGCGACGAGCCTTGCCTCGTGCGGGGGATGCTCCTCGAACGCCTTGCGGAACGGCGAGCCCTCGAAGAAGGGTGCCAGCGCGGTCGACACGCCGCCGGCGAGGAAGACGCCGCCGCGCGCGTTGAAGATGAGCGCGAGGTCGCCGGCGATGCGTCCGAACAGCCGCAGGAAGATGTCGATGCTCGCCCGCGCCGCGTCGTCGCCGCGATGGGCGGCGGCGATCACCTGTTCGGGGGAGAGGTCCTTGCCGGCGAAGATGCGGTGGATGCGCCCGAGCCCCGAGCCGGACACTGCATGCTCCACCACCACGGGGCCGAGCTCGCTGAGCAGATGGGCGAGCAGGCGCGCCTCCTCGGCATTGGCGGCGCCGAGCCGGCAGCGTCCGCCTTCTCCGGTGACGGTGTGATAGGTGCGCCCGATACGCAGCAGGCCCGCCGTGCCGAAGCCGGTGCCGGGGCCGCAGACCACCATCGGCGCGGAGGTGTCGGCATGGGCGTGGCCGACCGGGACGAGGTCCTCCGCCGTGAGGGCGGGCACGCCCTGGGCGAGCGCCTCGAAATCGTTGACGATGGACAGCTTCTGCCAGCCGAAATGCTTGCGCAGCCCGGTCTTGGTGAAGGACCAGTCGCGGTTGGTGAGCTTGATGGTCTCGGTGTCGGCCGGGGCCGCGACCGCCAGCACCGCCCCGCCGATCGCCGAGACGCTCGCCGCGTCGCGCATCGACAGGTCCGCCTCGATCATCGCCTCGAAGCCGGCGAACGAATCGTTGCGGTGGATCTGCACGTCGGTGGGCACGCCGTCGGCGCCGACCTTGGCGAGGCGGGAGGAGGTTCCGCCGATATCGGCGATCAGGACGAGATTCGGCATGAAAGCTAACGCTGATCCTACGCTGGTCGCGACATGCGGCCGGCCCGGCGGCGCCGGGACCGGACGCGGTGGCCCGCTCCGGGACACAGATAGGAGCCAATCTCGCGCGCTTCCACAAGGGCGCGGGGCCAACTCTTTGCGGCGAGTGGCTTCTTCGGCCCTCCACACCACCTCAGGGTATGGTTGCGTTCGCGCCGGCACGGGCCTAGTGCGTTGGCGATGAACGACACCCCTCGCGCTCCGAATCGCCGCCGTCCGGGCCGTCCCGACGGCAAGGCTCCGAGGAAGGCCGGCGGTTCGCGCCCGGCGCAGACGCCCGGACTCGCCGTGCGCCGTGCGGCGGTCGATGCGATCGACGCCGTGCTCGACAAGGGCCGCCCGCTCGAGGAGGCGCTCGACCGCCTGACCCGCGACCTCGACGAGCGCGACCGCTCGCTCGCCCGCATGATCGCCGCCACCAGCCTGCGCCGCCTCGGCAGCCTGCGCGCCCTGTTGCGCGGCATGGTCGAGCGCGGCCTGCCGGAGAAGGCGCGCCGGGTGGAGACGCTTCTCGTCGTCGGCGCCGCGCAGATCCTGCTCACCGAGGTGCCGGACCATGCGGCGGTGGCGACCAGTGTCGCCCTGGCCGGCGAGGACCCGGCGAGCGCCGGCTTCAAGGGCCTCGTCAACGCGGTGTTGCGGCGGGTCGCCCGCGAGGGAAAGGACACGCTCCCCGAGGGTCCCGACCAGCCGGGATGGATGGTCGAGGGCTGGCGCGAGGCCTATGGCCCGCAGGAAGGCGCGGCGATCTCGAAGGCGCTGGCGCACGAGGCGGGGCTCGACCTGACGGCGCGCGCGGATGCCGCCGGCTGGGCACAGACGCTGGGCGGGCGGCTTCTGCCCACCGGCACGATCCGCCTCGTCGATGCCGGCAATGTCACCGCGCTCCCGGGCTTCGCGGAGGGCGCCTGGTGGGTGCAGGACGCGGCCGCCGCGCTGCCCGCGCGCTTGCTCCATCCCGCCCCGGGAATGACGATCGCGGATCTGTGCGCCGCGCCGGGCGGCAAGACCGCCCAGCTCGCGGCGGCGGGCGGCGAGGTCACGGCGGTCGACCGCTCCGGCCAGCGGCTGAAGCGGCTGAAGCAGAATCTCGACCGGCTCGGGCTCTCGGCCGCCATCGTCGAGGCGGATGCGGCGAGCTTCGCCGGCGGGCCGTTCGACGCCGTGCTGATCGACGCGCCGTGCTCGGCCACCGGCACCATACGCCGTCATCCCGACGTCGCCTGGAGCAAGCGCCCGGAGGACGTCGCCGCGCTCGCCGGCCTGCAGGCGCGCATCCTCGCGCGCGGCGCCGAGCTGGTGCGGCCCGGCGGCGTGCTGGTCTATTCCACCTGCTCGCTGGAGCCGGAGGAGGGAGAGCGGCAGGTCGAGGCGCTGCTCGCCGCGCGGCCCGACTTCCGCCGCGAGCCGATCGGGCCGGGCGAATGCGGCATCCCGGCGGAGTGGATCAACGCCGCGGGAGAGCTGCGCACCCTGCCGACCCACCTGCCGGACGCCGACCCGCGCCAGGCCGGCCTCGACGGCTTCTTCGCCGCGCGGCTGCGGCGCGCATGAGCCGGGGACGGCGCCGTTCGAGGCTGTTGGAGGCGGAAGAGGGCTTCGATAAGCTGTCATCCGGGGGAGGGCCCAGGTTTGCCCGCACGCAACGACAAAAGGTAGGCCGCTGATGGCCCGCGATCTCCACGCGGACCGTGCCCGGCTGGCGCTGTTCGTGACGCAGTTCGGCTGGCACCGGCTGCGCACGCGCCTGATGGCGCACCCGCTGTTTCCCTGGCGCAGCACCTCCGTGCCGGTGCCCTCGCGCCTGCTCTTCGCCCCGCACGATCTGCGCACCGGCGACCCCACGCGGGCCAGCGAGTTCTATGCCGGGCGCTTCGCCTTCGCCGGCAAGGTGGTGCTGACCGACGGCGTTTCCCCGTTCGAGGTCGAGCCACCCTCGCGCGAATGGGCCGAGGAGCTGATGTCCTTCGCCTGGCTGCGCCACATGCAGGCGGCCGGCACCCCGATCGCCCGCGCCAATGCCCGCGCGCTGGTGGGCGACTGGATCGGCATGCGCGGCCACCGCATGCCGATCGCCTCCTCGCCGGAGGTGATGGCGCGGCGGGTGATAAGCTGGCTCACCCAGTCGCCGCTGGTGCTGCAGGACGCCGATCCGAGCTTCCACCGCCGCTTCATCCGCAGCCTCACCAGCCAGGTGCGCATGCTGGCCAATATCGGCGCGGATGCGCGCGACGGACGCCCGCGCCTCGCCTGTGCGCTGGCGCTCGCCTTCGCCAGCCTGTGCATGGCCGACCAGACCCGGCTGATGAAGCTGGCGCAGAAGCGCCTGGTGGACGAGCTCGACCGGCAGATCCTCGCCGATGGCGGCCATGCCAGCCGCAATCCCGGCATGCTGGTGGAGGTGCTGCTGGACCTGCTGCCGCTGCGCCAGTGCTTCGGCGCCCGCCACATGCCCCCGCCGCCCGCGCTGCTCAACGCCATCGACCGGATGATGCCGATGCTGCGCTTCTTCCGCCATGTCGACGGCGCCTTCGCCCATTTCAATGGCATGGGCCCGACCCCGGCGGACTGGCTGGCCACCGTGCTGGCCTATGACGACGCGCGCGGGCGCCCGCTCTCCAACGCGCCCTATTCGGGCTATCAGCGCATGGAAGCGGCCGGCACGGTGCTGATCGCCGACACCGGCGCGCCCCCGCCCATGCCGCTCAGCCACGAGGCCCATGCGGGGTGCCTGTCCTTCGAGATGTCGGCGGGGCGCAACCGGATCGTGGTCAATTGCGGCATGCCGGCGACCGCGCGCGAGGAATGGCGCGCGGTGGCGCGCCAGACCGCCGCCCATTCCACGGCGACGGTGGAGGAGACCTCCTCCTGCCGCTTCGTGACCGGCGGCGCGCTGATGCGCCTGTGCGGCACGCCGATCCTCGAGGGACCGGCGGAACTCCATGTCGACCGCTCCGAGCGCGGCGGCGCGGACGTGCTGCGCGCCAGCCACGACGGCTATGCGCGCCGCTTCGGCATCATCCACCAGCGTTCCTGGCGGCTGTCGCCGGACGGGGCGCGGGTCGATGGCGAGGACCTGTTCCGGGTAGCGCAGGGCGAGGAATTCTCCGCCGACCAGCCCAGCGGCTACGCCATCCGCTTCCATCTGCATCCCGCCGTCCAGCCCTCGCGTGCCAGCGACGGGCACAGCGTGATCCTGAAGCTGCCGGACGGCGACCGCTGGGCCTTCGCGGCGCCCGACAGCGCGGTGACGATCGAGGAGAGCATCATGCTCGCCGCCGGCAGCGGGCCGCGCCGTACCGCCCAGCTCGTCATCACCGGCCAGGCCCGGGAGGTGCCGCGGGTGGCGTGGACCTTCGTGCGTGCCAAGTCGGTAAAGGGCTGAGGGCGGTGAAGGGCTGAAGGCGGTGAAGGGCCTGAGCCCTGGGGCCGGCGCGGGGCCGGCATCGCGCGCGCCGGTTTCCGTCGGGGCGCGGACGTGATAGGGCGGCGCCCTGATCCCGCTCACGAAACGGCCCGTCCAATGTCCACCGATGTCCGCCCCATCGCCCGCGCCCTGATCTCCGTCTCCGACAAGAGCGGGCTCGTCGCCTTCGCCGGCAGGCTCGCCGCGCACGGCGTCGAGCTGGTCTCGACCGGCGGCACCCGCAAGGCGCTCGCCGAGGCCGGGCTTAAGGTGCTCGACGTCGCCGACCTCACCGGCTTTCCCGAGATGATGGACGGGCGGGTGAAGACGCTGCACCCGGCGGTGCATGGCGGCATCCTCGCGGTGCGCGACGATGCCGCCCACCAGGCCTCGATGAAGGAGCACGCGATCGCCCCGATCGACCTGGTGGTGGTCAATCTCTACCCGTTCGAGGCGACGGTGGCGCGCGGTGCCTCCTATGACGAGTGCGTCGAGAACATCGACATCGGCGGCCCGGCGATGATCCGCGCGGCGGCGAAGAACCATGCCGATGTCGCGGTGGTGGTCGACGCCTCGAGTTACGAGAGGGTGCTCGCCGAGCTCGAGGAGAAGGGCGGCACCACGCTGGCGACGCGGCGCAAGCTGGCCCAGCTCGCCTATGCCCGCACCGCCACCTACGACGCCGCCATCACCCGCTGGTTCGCGCAGGTCGAGAACGACACCACGCCGAACACCCGCATCTTCGACGGCACGCTGGCCGAGGCGCTGCGCTATGGCGAGAACCCGCACCAGAGCGCGGCCTTCTACACCGGCGGGGCGGCGCGCCCCGGCGTCGCGACCGCGCGCCAGCTCCAGGGCAAGGCGCTGTCCTACAACAACCTCAACGACACCGACGCCGCCTTCGAGGCGGTGGCCGAGTTCGATCCCGCGCGCGGCCCGGCGGTGGTGATCGTCAAGCACGCCAATCCCTGCGGCGTCGCGGAGGGCGCGACGCTGGAGGCGGCCTACCGCAAGGCGCTGGCGTGCGACCCGACCTCGGCCTTCGGCGGCATCGTGGCGCTGAACCGCACGCTCGACGCCGACGCGGCGCGGGCGATCGTCGAGATCTTCACCGAGGTGATCGTCGCCCCCGATGCGAGCGAGGAGGCGATCGCCATCGTCGGCGCGAAGAAGAACCTGCGCCTGCTGGTGACCGGCGCGCTGCCCGATCCGCGCGCCTCCGGCACGCTGGTGAAGTCGCTCGCCGGCGGCCTCCTGGTGCAGTCGCGCGACAATGCGGTGGTCGACGACATGGAATTGCAGGTGGTGACGAAGCGCGCCCCGACCAATGCCGAGCTCGCCGACCTCGCCTTCGCCTTCCGCGTCTGCAAGCACGTCAAGTCCAACGCCATCGTCTATGCGAAGGACCTCGCCACGGTCGGCATCGGCGCGGGGCAGATGAGCCGGGTCGATTCGGCGCGCATCGCCGCCTCCAAGGCTCGCGACGCCGCGCAGGCGGCGGGCCTCGCCGAGCCGCTGACCAAGGGCTGCGTGGTCGCCTCCGACGCCTTCTTCCCCTTCGCCGACGGCCTGCTCACCGCCATCGAGGCGGGCGCGAGCGCGGTGATCCAGCCCGGCGGCTCGATCCGCGACAAGGACGTGATCGCCGCCGCCGACGAGGCCGGCGTCGCCATGGTGTTCACCGGGGTGCGCCACTTCCGCCACTGAGCGGCGGACGCGAAAAGGGGCCGGCTCGCGCCGGCCCCCTTCGGCTTCCGAGTCGATCCCCCGACGCTCAGAAGCGGTAGGTGACGCCCAGACCGACGATCCACGGATCGAGATCGGCCTTGCCGGTCAGCGCGGTGCCGGCGACGGTGACGTCGAAATCGGGCTGCAGGAAGAGCTTCTTGACGTCGACGTTGACGCCCCAGTGCTCGTCCAGCATGTAGTCGAAGCCGGCCTGCAGGGCGAAGCCCCAGGTGTCGTGCACGTCGAGCGAATCGGCGCTGTCGGCCTTCTGGTCGAAGAAGATGGTGTAGTTCACGCCCGCGCCGACATAGGGCTTGAAGGCGCCGAAATCGGTGAAGTGATACTGCAGGGTGAGGGTCGGCGGCAGCAGCCAGACCTCGCCGATCTTGCCGAGCCCGGACAGCGAGCCGGCGCCGTTGATGTCGTGCGGCGTGACGCCGAGGATCAGCTCGGCGGCCCAGTTCTCGGTGAAGAAGTAGGTGATGTCGAGCTCGGGCACGACCGAGGTCGAATATTCGAGATCCGAGCCGGAAATGCCGTCCACCGATCCCTTGTCCTCCGGGATGACCACCAGCGCGCGCACGCGGATCTGCCACGGGCTCGGCTGGGCCACCGGCGCGGGCGCCTTGTAGGCCGGCGCCGGCGCGGCGACGTCCGCGGCCATAGCGCTAGTGACGGCGCCGGTGAGGGCCATCGGCAGCGCGACGAGCGCCGCGCAGGTGGCGGAAAGGGTGAAACGACGGATCGACATTGTGGTCCCCTGAACCTTTTGAGGCGGCCCCCGTCCCCACAGCGGCCATGAACACATTCCTGCGACCGGGCGGGACGGGCGGGGTTGATCGATGTCAAAAGGCGCATGCGCCGCGCGGTTCATGTGACCGCACGGCAACAGACCTGTCGTGTGCGCAGGAATCGTGTCCGTGCAGCGCCGCCGCGACCCTGTCGCACACGCGCGATATGCCGTCATCGCGTGGACAGGATAGGATGCATCCATAAGTCCGGCCGCTGCCATGGGCGGCACGGATGCCGAGAACCGGCAAGGGAGGACAATCATGGGCGTCGAAGGATTCCTCGCCACCGAGGACGAGCGTGCCGCGCGCCAGCTCGTCGAGCAGGCGGACCTGATTCTCCAGGCGACCGATGGCGAGGTGCCGCCGCGCTTCGCCGGCCGGCTGTTCGGCCGCGCCGTTGCGGAAGATGTGCGGCTCTACACGGCGCACGAGCTGGCGAGCCTCGCCGGCCGCGCCTATGCCCATCTGAAGAGCCGCCGGCCCGGCGCGTTCGACATCCGCGTCGAGCCGCCCGCGCCGGTCAAGGACGGGGAGCGGCTCGCCAAGGTCAGCGTGATCGAGATCGTCAACGACGACATGCCGTTCCTGCTCGATTCAGTGATGGCGGCGCTGAACGCGCAGGGCCTGACCGCCTCGCTGGTGGTCCACCCGATCCTCGGCGTCGACCGCGACGCGGCGGGCGAACTGCACGGCGTGGGCGACGCCGGCGCCGGGCGCATGCGGCGCGAGAGCCTGATCCACATCCATGTGCCGCGCATCGAGGACGAGGCCCAGCGCGAGGCGCTGGTGGCCGAGCTTTCCGCCACCCTGACCCAGGTGCGCGCGGCGGTCGACGCTTGGCAGCCGATGATGGCGCAGGTGCGCGCCGCCGTCGCCGATCTCGGCCACGCGCCGGCCGCGGTGCCGCGCGAGGAGGTGGAGGAGGCGATCTCCTTCCTCGAATGGCTGCTCGCCGGCAATTTCACCTTCCTCGGCTGCCGCAGCTACGACACCGCCGGCGCGGCGTCGGCCGGCCAGCCGCCGACCCGCTTCGACCGCCGCATGACCGACGCGCTCGGCCTGCTCGCCGACGAGGAGTTCCGCCTGTTCCGCCGGCCGAGCGACCCGCGCGCGGTCAGCGCCGACCTCTCCGACGTGCTGGCACAGCCGAGCCCGCTCATCGTCACCAAGTCGCGCACCTTCTCCGTGGTGCACCGGCGCACCTGGATCGACGTGGTGGTGATCAAGCGCTACGATGACGCGGGCAACATCACCGGCGGGCTGTGCCTCGCCGGGCTGTTCACCGCGACCGCCTATACGCGCTCGGTCAGCACCATCCCGCTGCTCGGGCGCAAGGTGGCGGCGGTGCTGGCGCGCGCCGGCTTCGCCCCGGAGAGCCATTCCGGCCGGGCACTGGTCAAGGTGCTGGAGAGCTTCCCGCGCGACGACCTGTTCCAGATCGAGCCGGAGCCGCTCTATCACTACGCGCTCGCCATCCTGCAGCTCGACGAGCATCCGCGCGTGCGCGTGCTCGCCTGGCGCGACCGCTTCGACCGCTTCGTCTCGGTGCTCGTTTTCGTGCCCCGCGACCGCTACGGCTCGGAGGTGCGCGAGCGCATCGGTGCGCTGCTGGAGAAGAGCTTCGGCGGGCAGGTGGCGATGTTCCGCCCGCTGTTCATGGACGGGCCGCTGACGCGGGTGCATTTCATCATCGAGCGCACCGGCGGGCGCGAGCCCGAGGTGAGCCGCGCCCAGCTCGAGGAGGGGGTGGCCGCGGTCATCCACACCTGGACCGACGCCTTCAACGAGGCGCTGCGCTTCGTCTTCCCGGCCGAACAGGCGAGCGCGCTCGGCCTGCGCTATGGCGAGGCGTTCCCGCCCGGCTACCAGAGCAGCTACGCCGCCGAGGAGGCGGTCGCGGATCTGCGCCTGATCGAGCGGCTGGGCGAGCAGAACCCGGTGGCGGCCGACTTCCACCGCCCGGATTCGCTGGCCGGGCGCGAGCGCGCGGCGCTGAAGGTGCTGAGCTACGGCGTGCCGCGCCTGCTCTCCGAGCGGGTGCCGATGCTGGAGGCGATGGGCTTCGTCGTCATCGACGAGCGCACCTTCACCGTCGCGGCCCGCGACCGCAGCCCGGTCTATGTCCACGACATGGTGCTGGCGCGCCGTGGCGGCGGCGAGATCGAGCTCGAGGCGCTGGAATCGCGCCTGCACGCCACGCTGATGGCGGTGCTGCGCGGCACGGCGGAGAGCGACGGCTTCAACGCGCTGGCGCTCAATGCCCGGCTCGGCTGGCGCGACATCGCGATGCTGCGCACGCTGGGGCGCTATCTGCGCCAGATCGGCATCCCCTTCAGCCAGGACTATCTGTGGTCGACGCTGAACGCGCACCCGGCCATCGTCGACCGGCTGGTGTCGCTGTTCCACGCCCGCTTCGACCTCGGCGGCGGCGAGGAGCAGCGCGCGGCGCGCGAGGCGGCGATCCGCGAGGAGATCGAGACCGCGCTCGCCGACGTGCAGAGCCTCGACGAGGACCGCATCCTGCGCCGCTTCGCCAACCTCATCGAGGCGGCGGTGCGCACCAATTTCCACCAGACCGGCGAGGATGCCGGGCCCAAGCCCGCGATCGCGATCAAGTTCGTCTCGCACAAGGTGGAGGGCATGCCGCTGCCGCAGCCGCTGTTCGAGATCTTCGTGCATTCGCCGCGGGTGGAGGGCATCCATCTGCGCTTCGGCCGGGTGGCGCGCGGCGGGCTGCGCTGGTCCGACCGGCCGCAGGACTTCCGCACCGAGGTGCTCGGCCTCGTCAAGGCGCAGCAGGTGAAGAACGCGGTCATCGTGCCGGTCGGGGCCAAGGGTGGCTTCGTGCCCCAGCAGCTGCCGGCCGGGCCGCGCGAGGCGATCCAGGCCGAGGGCACCGAGGCCTACAAGCTCTTCATCTCCAGCCTGCTCGACGTGACCGACAATATCGAGGGCGCGGAGATCGTGCATCCGCTCAAGACCGAGCGTCACGACGAGGACGACCCCTATCTCGTCGTCGCCGCCGACAAGGGCACCGCGACCTTCTCCGACACCGCCAACGCCATCGCCCAGCAGCGCGGCTTCTGGCTCGGCGACGCTTTCGCCTCGGGCGGGTCGGTGGGCTACGACCACAAGGCGATGGGCATCACCGCGCGCGGTGCGTGGGAGGCGGTGCGCCGGCACTTCCGCGAGATGGACGTCGACATCCGCGTCGCTCCGTTCACCGTGGTGGGCGTTGGCGACATGTCGGGTGACGTGTTCGGCAACGGTATGATGCTGGAGAACACCATCAAGCTGGTCGCCGCCTTCGACCATCGCGACATCTTCCTCGATCCGAACCCCGATCCGGTGGCCTCGCTGAAGGAGCGCCAGCGCCTGTTCGCGCTGCCGCGCTCCTCCTGGCAGGACTACGACAAGTCGCTGATCTCGGCCGGCGGCGGGGTGTTCCCGCGCTCGGCCAAGAGCATCGCGCTGAGCCCGGCGGTGCGCGAGGCGCTCGGCTTCGACAGGAGCTCGGCCTCGCCCGCCGAGGTGATGAGCGCGATCCTGCGCGCGCCCGCCGACCTGCTGTGGTTCGGCGGCATCGGCACCTATATCCGCGCCTCGTCCGAGACCGACGCGCAGGCCGGCGACCGCGCCAACGACCCGATCCGCATCGCCGGCACCGAGGTGCGCGCCAAGGTGATCGGCGAGGGCGCCAATCTCGGCGTCACCCAGCGCGGGCGCATCGAGGCGGCGCGGCGCGGGGTGCGCCTCAATACCGACGCCATCGACAATTCGGCCGGCGTGAACACCTCCGACGTCGAGGTGAACATAAAGATCGCGCTGGTGCCGGCGGTGCGCGAGGGGCGGCTGGACGCGGAGAGCCGCAAGGCCTTCCTCGCTTCCATGACCGACGAGGTCGCCGCGCTGGTGCTGCGCAACAACTACCTGCAGACGCTGGCCCTTTCGCTGGCGGAGCGGCGCGCGCTCGACGAGCTCGGCTTCCACCAGCGGCTGATGCAGCGGCTGGAGGGGCGCGGCCTGCTCGACCGCGTGGTCGAGGCGCTGCCGAGCGACGCCGAGCTGAACGAGCGGCGCGGGCGCGGGGAGGGGCTGACGCGGCCCGAGCTCGCGGTGCTGCTCGCCTATGCCAAGCTGACCGCCCATTCGGACCTTCTCGACACCGCCGTGCCGGACGATCCCTATCTCGCCCGTGAGCTCACCGCCTATTTCCCACCCGAGCTGGCGAGCCGGTTCCCGCAGGGGATCGAGGGGCATCGGCTGCGGCGCGACATCATCGCCACGCGCCTGTCCAACGCCATGCTCAACCATGGCGGGCCGGCCTTCCTCGCGCGGCTGAACGACGAGACCGGGGCCGATGTCGGCTCCATCGCCAAGGCGTTCGCGGCGACGCGCGAGAGCTTCGACCTCGACGCGCTGAACGCCGCGATCGACGCGCTGGACGGCACGGTGCCCGGCGGCGTGCAGCTCGACCTCTACGCCACGGTGCAGGACGTGCTGCTCGACCGCACCGTGTGGTTCCTGCGCAATGTGGACCTGCGCGAAGGGCTCGACGCGCTGGTGGCGCATTACGCCGCCGGCATCGAGCCGGTGGAGCAGGCGCTCAGCGGCGTGGTGCGCGAGCTGCTGCCGGAGGAGGCCCGGGCCGAGCGCGACGCGCGCGTCGCCCGCTGGACCGATGCCGGCGTGCCCGAGGCGCTGGCGCGCGGCATCGCCCGCCTGCCGGCGGTGGCGAGCGCGACCGACATCGTGATCATCGCCGACCGCACGCGGGCGCCGGTAGCCGAGGTGGCGGCGACCTTCTTCGCGCTGGCGCTGCATTTCCGGCTCGACCGGATCCTCGGCGCGGCGCAGAACCTGTCGGTCAGCGACTATTACGACCGGCTGGCGCTGGAGCGCGCGCTCGCCGCCTTCGAGATCGCGGTGCGCCGGCTGACGGCGGAGGTGATCGCCGAGCACGGCACCGGCGCGGAGAGCGTCGCCGCCTGGGCGGCGGCGCGCGGCGAGGCGGTGGAGCGGGCGCGCAACGGCGTGCACGAGATCGCCGGCTCGGGGCTGTCCGTGTCGAAGCTGTCGGTCGCGGCCAGCCTGCTGGGCGACCTGGTGCGGAGCTGACGGGAAAGGGGCGGGCCCATACTCGCCCCGCCGCCGCGCGCGGCGCGGTTCTCAATCGACATGATGGGCGGCCGGGCATGGCCCGGCTCCCATACCAGCCGATTTGGAGGTGAGGCCGTCTATCGTCCCCAATAGCGGCGATGGAGAGCGAGCCGCTCCATCGCCTTCAAGGTCCCCAAGGGCCGGGGCCACGCGAACGCGGTCCCGGTTCCCAAAGGCCGGACGGTAGGCCGGGCCGGCGCGAAAAAGATCACGCCCGCACGCCCGGGATCACGCCTCGGCGTGCTTCTTGTTCTGGCGCTGCGAGATCAGGTCCTGCACCACCGCCGGGTCCGCCAGCGTCGAGGTGTCGCCGAGATTGCCGTATTCGTCCTCGGCGATCTTGCGCAGGATGCGGCGCATGATCTTGCCCGAGCGGGTCTTGGGCAGGCCGGGGGCGAACTGGATCAGGTCGGGCGAGGCGATGGGGCCGATCTCGCGCCGCACCCAGCCGACCAGCTCCTTGCGCAGCTCCTCGGTCGGCTCCACGCCCGCCATCAGCGTCACATAGGCGTAGATGCCCTGGCCCTTGATGTCGTGCGGGTAGCCGACGACGGCGGCCTCGGACACCTTGGGATGGGCGACGAGGGCGCTCTCCACCTCGGCCGTGCCCATGCGGTGGCCGGAGACGTTGATGACGTCGTCGACGCGGCCGGTGATCCAGTAATAGCCGTCGGCATCGCGCCGGCAGCCGTCGCCGGTGAAGTACTTGCCGGGATAGGTGGAGAAGTAGGTCTGCATGAAGCGCTCATGGTCGCCATAGACCGTGCGCATCTGCCCGGGCCAGGAATCGGCGATCACCAGATTGCCCTCGCAGGCGCCTTCCAGCACGTTGCCTTCCGCGTCCACCACCTGCGGGATCACGCCGAAGAAGGGGCGTGTCGCCGAGCCGGGCTTGAGCCGGGTGGCGCCGGGCAGCGGGGTGATGAGGATGCCGCCGGTCTCGGTCTGCCACCAGGTGTCGACCACCGGGCAGCGCTCCTCGCCGACCACGCGGTAGTACCATTCCCACGCTTCCGGGTTGATCGGCTCGCCGACCGAGCCGAGCAGGCGCAGCGAGGCGCGCGAGGTCTTCAGCACCGGCGCGTCGCCGCCCTGCATCAGCGCGCGGATGGCGGTGGGGGCGGTGTAGAAGATGTTGACCTTGTGCTTGTCGATCACCTCCCAGAAGCGGGAGTTGGACGGGTAGTTCGGCACGCCCTCGAACATCAGCGTGGTGGCGCCGTTGGCGAGCGGGCCGTAGAGGATGTAGCTGTGGCCGGTGACCCAGCCGATGTCGGCGGTGCACCAGTAGACGTCGCCCTCGTGGTAGTCGAACACGTAGTGGTGCGTCATCGCGGCGTAGACGAGATAGCCGCCCGTGGTGTGCAGCACGCCCTTCGGGCTGCCGGTCGAGCCCGAGGTGTAGAGGATGAAAAGCGGGTCTTCCGCGTTCATCGGCGTGGCCGGGCATTCGCTGGTCACGAGGTCGGCGGCTTCGTGGTACCAGACGTCGCGGCCGGGGGTCATGTCGATCGTGCCGCCGGTGCGCTTCACCACGATCACATGGTCGACCTCGGCGTCGGGCGCCTTGGCGATGGCAGCGTCGACATTGGCCTTGAGCGGCACCTTGCGCCCGCCGCGCAGGCCCTCATCCGCGGTGATGATGACGCGCGAGCCGCAGTCGCGGACGCGCCCGGCGAGGCTGTCCGGCGAGAAGCCGCCGAACACCACCGAATGGACGGCGCCGAGCCGCGCGCAGGCGAGCATCGCATAGGCCGCCTCGGGGATCATCGGCATGTAGATGGTGACGCGGTCGCCCTTCTCGACGTTGCGGTTGCGCAGCACGTTGGCGAAGCGGCACACCTGATCGTGCAGCTCGTTATAGGTGATGAGCCTCGATTCCGAGGGGTCGTCGCCCTCCCAGATGATCGCGACCTGGTCGCCGCGCGCGTCGAGATGGCGGTCGATGCAGTTCCAGGCGACGTTGGTCACGCCGTCCTCGAACCATTTGATGGAGACGTGGCCCGGGTCGTAGGAGGTGTTCTTCACCCTGGTGTAGGGTTCGAACCAGTCGATGCGCTTGCCCTCTTCCGCCCAGAACCCCTCGGGATCGCGCACGGAAGCTTCGTACTTCGCCCTGTAGCCGTGGTCGTCGAGATAGGCGCGCTGCGCCCACGCGGCGGGGACGTCATAGATTTTGTCGGACATGGCGTTTCATCCCTCGAGGCTTTTATTGACGTTGCGGAATGCGTGAGGCGTTCGCGCGTGTCGGCGGGATTATGGGCACGCACCTTAGCCCCGACAAGGATCGGGCGCGCGCGACTTTGGTCGGTATGTAGTAGCCCCTAGGGAAGGGCGCGCGGGCGCCAGACGGCGGTGCGCTTGATCTCCGCATCCTCCAGCTCGCGGGTGACCGGCACGCCGTAATCGGCGACCTTCTCCAGCCGCTCGCGCGGGAGATAGGTGCGGGCGGGGTCGCCGATCCACACCTGCGCGCCGCGCGCGGCGAGGCTTTCCAGCCAGGCGAAGACGCGCAGCGCCGTATCGCGCTCATAGGCGATGTCGCCGGCGAGGACGACCTCCCAGCCGGCGTCGGTGCCGACGATGTCCTGCGCCAGCACCTGCGGCGCCTCGACCCCGTTCAGCGCCGCGTTGAGGACGATCGCCGCCTGCGCGAACGGGTCGATGTCGGCGGCCTCGACCGCGCGCGCCCCGGCGAGGCGGGCGGCGATGGCGACGAGGCCGGAGCCGGCGGCGAAGTCCAGCACGCGCCGGCCGCGCACGATGTCGGGATGGTCGAGGACGTGGCGGGCGAGCGCCTGCCCGCCGGCCCAGGCGAAGGCCCAGAAGGGCGGCGGCAGGCCGATCTCGCCCAGCTCCTCCTCGGTGCGCTGCCAGATCGGCAGCGATTCGACCGCGAGCTGGAGGGTGATCTCCGGCACCAGCGGCACGGCAAGCGGGCGCGTCTCGGCGCGGATGAAGGCGGCCGGGTCGGCGGCCGCGCGCCGCGTCATGGAGCGAGGCCGGAGATGCCGCCGGCCATTTCGAGCACGATCGCCCATTCCTCGTCGGTGACCGGCTGCACCGAGAGGCGGGAATATTTCATCAGCGCCATCTCGGAGAGGCGCGGCTCGCCCTTGATGGCGGCGAGCGAGACCGGCTTGACCAGCGGCGCGACCGCCTTGAGGTCGACCATCACGAACTTGCCCGAGGCGTCGGAGGGGTCGGGATAGGCCTGCCTGATCACCTCGACGATGCCGACAATCTCCTTGCCCTCGTTGGAGTGGTAGAAGAAGCCGTGGTCGCCGGTCTTCATCGCCTGAAGCTGCTGCTTGGCGAGGTGGTTGCGCACCCCGTCCCAGTGCGTGCCCCTGGTGCCGGCGGCGATCTGCTGCGCCCAGGACCATTTGAAGGGTTCGGACTTGTAGAGCCAGTGCGCCATTCTCAAAGTTCCGCCTTTTGCGGCCGGGCCAGCAGCGACCCGATCGCCTGATCCACGTTCCAGTGCCCCGCGAGCACCGCCTCGACAGCCGCCGCGATCGGCATTTCCACGCCCTGAGCCTGCGCCATCGCCACCAGCACGCGGGCGGTCAGCGCGCCCTCGGCGAGCTTGCCGGCGGGATGGAGCCCGCCCTCGCGCCCGAGCGAGAGGCCGAGGGCGTAGTTGCGCGACTGCGCGGTCGAGCAGGTGAGGATGAGGTCGCCGAGGCCCGATAGGCCGGCCAGCGTCTCCGGTCGGGCGCCGAAGGCACGGCCGAAGCGGGCGAGCTCGGCGAAGCCGCGGGCGATGAGGGCCGCCGCCGCGCTGGCGCCGAGCGCGCGCCCGCCGACGATGCCGGCGGCGATGGCGAGCACGTTCTTGGCCGCGCCGCCGATCTCGACGCCTCGCACGTCGTCGCTGTGATAGAGCCGGAACGAGGACGAGCCGAGCGCGGCGGCGAGCGCCTCGGCAAGGCCGGGCTCGCGCGCTGCCAGCGTGACCGCGGTCGGCAGGCCGGCGGCGACGTCGACGGCGAAGCTCGGCCCGGAGAGGATGGCGGGGCGCGCCTGCGGGCAGGCCTCGGCCAGAACCTGCGTCATGAACAGCGAGGTGCCGCGCTCGATCCCCTTGGCGCAGGTGACGAGCGGGGTACCGGGCGCGAGGTGCGGGCACAGCTCGGCGGCGGCGGCGCGGCTCGCCTGCGCCGGCACCACCAGTAGCACCGCGTCGCAGGCGGCGAGCGCTTCGGCGTCGGCGGTGGGCTCGACGCCGTCGGCGAGGGCGACGCCGGGCAGGTAGGGCCGGTTCTCGCGCGTGGCGCGCATGGCGGCGATGGCGCGGTCGTCGCGCCCCCACAGAACCACCTCGCGCCCGGCGCGGGCGGCGGCATTGGCGAGCGCGGTGCCCCAGGCGCCGGCCCCGGCCACGCCGATGCGCTGGAGCGGAGGAGGCATCAGTCGAGGCTCGCGGCGCCTTCGACCTCGTCGAGCGGCCAGCGCGCACGCGGAGCGAAGGAGAGCTCGTCGGTCAGGCCGAGGGCGAGGCGCTCGGCGCCCGCCCAGGCGATCATCGCGCCATTGTCGGTGCACAGCTCCGGCGGGGGCACGGCGAGCCGGGTGCCGCCATCGGCCGCCACCTTGTGCAGCGTGCGACGCACCACCTGATTCGCGCCGACGCCGCCGGCGAGGACGAGCGCGTTCGGCTTGATGCCGTGCTCGCGCATCTTGCGCAGCGCGCAGCGCACCCGGTCGGCCAGCACGTCGACCACCGCCGCCTGGAAGGAAGCGCACAAATCGTTGACGTCCTGGTCGTGCAGCGGCGCGATGGCGAGCGCCTCCAGCCGCACCGCGGTCTTCAGCCCGGAGAGCGAGAAGTCCGGCGTCGGCTTGCCCATCAGCGGGCGCGGCAGGTGGAAGCGCGAGGCGTCGCCCCGCAGCGCGGCGCGCTCCACCGCCGGGCCGCCCGGATAGGGCAGGCCGAGCATCTTGGCGGTCTTGTCGAAGGCCTCGCCGATGGCGTCGTCGATGGTGCCGCCGAGCTTGTGGTATTCGCCCACCCCGGTGACGGCGACGAGCTGGGTATGCCCGCCCGAGACCAGCAGCAGCAGGAACGGGAAGGGCACGGCGTCGGTGAGCCGGGCCGTCAGCGCGTGCGCCTCGAGGTGGTTCACCGCGACCAGCGGCTTGCGCGCGGCGAGCGCCATCGCCTTGGCGGTGGTCAGTCCGACGATGACGCCGCCGATGAGGCCCGGGCCGGCGGCGGCGGCGATGGCGTCGAGCTCGACCAGCTTGACGCCGGAGGAGCGCAGCGCGCGCTCGATCACATGGTCGAGAACCTCGACATGGGCGCGCGCGGCGATCTCCGGCACCACGCCGCCATAGGCCGCGTGATCGTCGGTCTGCGACAGCACGATATTGGACAGAATCGTGCCGCTGCCATCGGCGCGGCGGCGCACGATCGCGGCGGCGGTTTCGTCGCAGGTGGTCTCGATGCCGAGAAGAAGAAGATCGCGCATTGACTTCCGGATGCCGGACGGCGTTTTTTTGCCCCGTGAACCGCTAGCATCGCAGGGCCCAATGACGCAATCGTCCCCTTCCTCCGCGCCTTCCGATCCTTCCGCCTCGCCGAAGCTCCGCCTCGGCACGCGCGGCAGCATTCTCGCCCTCTGGCAGGCCGAAGCGGTGCGCGACGCGCTGCTCAAGGCGCATGGCTGGGAGCCTGAGGCGATCGAGATCGTCACCATCCGCACCACGGGCGACGCCCTCACCGACCGCGCCCTCTCCGAGGCGGGCGGCAAGGGGCTGTTCATCAAGGAGATCGAGGAAGCGCTGCTCGACCGGCGCATCGACCTCGCCGTGCACTCGGCCAAGGACATGGAGACGCGGCTGCCGGACGGGCTGCACATCGTCGGCTACCTGCCGCGCGGCGAGGTGCGCGACTGCCTGGTGAGCCGCGACGGCGGCGGGCTCGACGACCTGCCCCAGGGAGCGAAGGTGGGCACCGCCTCGCTGCGCCGCGCGGCCCAGCTCCGCCGGCTGCGGCCGGACCTCGAGATAGGGCTGATGCGCGGCAACGTGCAGACGCGCCTCGGCAAGCTCGAGCGCGGCGAGTTCGACGCGACGCTGCTCGCGCTCACCGGGCTGGAGCGGCTCGGCATCGCCGACAAGGCGAGCGCGATTCTCGGCACAGACGACTTCCTGCCCGCGGTCGGGCAGGGGGCGATCGCCATCGAATCGCGCTTCGGCGACATCGAGGTCGACGCGCTGCTGGTGAAGGCGGTCTGCCCGGTGACGGGGCTGGCGCTGCGCGTCGAGCGCGCCTTCCTCGGCGAGATGGACGGCTCCTGCCGCACGCCGATCGCCGGCCTCGCCGAGGTCGACGGCGAGGAGATCCATTTCCGCGGCGTCGTGCTCTCGCCCGATGGCGAGCAGTATTACGAGATCGTCCGCCACGGGCCGGTGAACCGGGCGCTGGAGCTGGGCATCGCCGCGGGGCGCGAGCTGCGCGCCATGGTGCCGCCCGGTCTGATCGGCGGCTGAGCGCCATGGCGGCCGCGGCCCGCGTGCTGGTCACCCGCCCGGCGCCCGACGCCGAGGCGACGGCCGGCCGGCTGCGGGCGGCCGGGTTCGCGGCCGTGGTCGACCCGATGCTGGTGGTCGAGCCGTTGCCCGGCGCGAGCCTGCCGGAGGGACGTTTCGACGCGGTGGCGCTGACCAGCGTGAACGGGGCGCGCCTGCTGGCCGGCCGGGCCGAGCTCGCCGGGCTGCGCGCGCTGCCGCTCTACGCGGTCGGACGACGCACGGCGGTGGCCGCGCCGGCGGGCTTTGCGGCGACCCGCGTGGCGGGCGGCAGCGGGGCGACGCTGGCCGAGCTGCTGCGGGCGGAGCTGCCGTCCGGCACCCGGCTGCTGCATGTGGCGGGCGAGGACCGGGCGGTCGATCTCGGCGCCGAGCTCGCGGAGGCGGGGATCGATGTCGGTCTGTTCGTGATCTATCGCGCGGTGCCGGCGAGGGTGCTGGCGCCGGCCACCATCGCCGCGATCGAGGGCGGGCAGGTGGGGGCGGCGTTCCACTTTTCCCCACGTACGGCGGCGACGCTGGCGGAGCGCGCGCATGAGGCGGGGGTGGCCGCGCGGCTGGCCGAAGTGGAGCATCTATGCTTCTCGGCAGGGGTCGCCGCACCGCTCCGCACCGCCGGATGGCGTACCCGTATCGCAGCGACACCGAGCGAAGAGGGGTTGTTCGCGCTGCTGAAGCGATGAAGCATGGGGTCCTCCGAGGTTGCGGCCGGCTGCCCCCCGGTCTATCCCGGGAACCACGACCCGGCCCGCGCTTTATGTTCCAGAGGTATGCCCGTGGCGACTGACGATCCGACATTCGAGCCGAAGAACGATGGCGGAAAGAAAGGCGCGGGCAAATCGCGCCGCCGCCCGCCGCCGACGCTCGACCTCGCCGCCACTGAGGTGAAGTCGGCCGGTCCCAAGGCACCGGAGGACGAGGTTCCGCCCGCAGGTGCGCCCATCTCCGGAGAATCCGCGTCGCCGCAGACGGCGTCCGGCGAGACCGCCCCCGAGGGGACGGCGCCGCACGGCGCTTCCGGCAAGGTGCCGGTCCTCGACCTCGACGAGACGCCCGCCAAGGCCGACCCGAAGGACGAGACGGTGGTCGCCGCCACGCCCGAGACGCCGGCACCGGATGCGCCGGACACGGCTTCCGCGCCGGGCGACGGCGGCTCCGGGGACGATGCCGCCGAACCCGCGACGCCTCCCGTCGCCCCGCCGCCGCGCCGCCAGCTCGGCCTCGTCGGCGTGTCGATCGCGGCGCTGGTCGCCGGTCTGATCGGCGGCGCCTTCGCCTTCGCGGTGGCGTCCACCTTCTACGGCGCCAGCCAGAACGTCGACGCCATCACCGAGCTCGAGGCGCGCGCGCTCGACCTGCGCCAGCGGGTCGAGGCGATCGAGGCCAAGGAAAACGCGGCCCCGACCGGCGACGGCGGCGCCGTGCCGGCCGAGTTCGCCTCGCGGCTCGACAAGCTCGAGGCCGGGCTCGACACGCTCGGCAAGAAGGTCGACGCGCCGCCCGCCCCGCCGGCCGGCCTGTCGGAGCTGAGCGACCGGCTGGCCTCGCTCCAGAAGCGCGTCGAGGCGATGCCCGCCCCTGCGCCGGCCGCCTCGCCCGACGACCTCGCCGCGGCCAATGCCCGCGTCGACACGCTGGAGCAGCGTCTTTCCGCCCTTTCCACCGCCCAGGCGGCCGGGGAGCGCGGCCCGGCCCAGCTTCTCGCGCTCGACGCGCTGCAGGACGCGCTCGTCGCCAACCATCCCTTCGCCAGCGAGCTGAGCGTCGCGCAGTCGCTGCTCGGCGAGGAGGCGAGCGCGCTCGACCCGCTCAAGCCCATGGCGGCGAACGGCTTTCCCGGCGGCCGTGCGCTCGCCGCCGAGCTGAAGCAGGCGACCGCCCCCGCACCCGCCGAGGGCACGGCACCGGCGGCCTCGCCCGATGACGGGGTGATCGACCGGCTGATGAAAAGCGCGCAGGGCCTCGTCGCGGTGCGCCACACCGATGCCGCGCCGCCCGCGCTCGCCACCGCCGAGGCGGCTCTGATGCGCGGCGACTACGAGGCGGCGCTGACCGCCCTCCACGCGCTGCCGGAGGACACCCGCGCCGCCGCAGGCAAGGTGATCGCGACGGTTGAGGCACGGCAGGAGGCGCTCGGCAAAATCGCCGCGCTCAACCACCGAATTCTCGGTTCGCTGGCGGGAGGTGCGCAATGATCCGGCTCGTCGTCTATCTGCTGATCCTCGCCGGGATCGCCTTCGGCGTCGCCTGGCTCGCCGACCGTCCGGGCACCATCGCCATGGACTGGCAGGGCTGGCACATCGAGACCAGCGTGCTGGTGGCCGCGAGCGGCCTTCTGGTGCTGGTCGCGGCGGTGATCCTGCTGTGGTCGCTGCTGCGGCTGATCGTGCGCTCGCCCGACATGATCGCCGGCTCCTACCGCCAGCGCCGCCGCAACCGAGGCTGGGCGGCGATCTCGCGCGGGCTGGTCGCGGTCGGCTCGGGCGACACGCTCGGCGCCAAGCGCGCGGCCAACGACGCCCAGCGCCTGCTCGGACAGGAGCCGCTGACGCACCTGCTCACCGCGCAGGCAGCGCAGCTCTCGGGCGACGCGGCTGGCGCCGAGGCGACCTTCCGCGCCATGACCGAGACCACCTCGACCCGGATGCTCGGCCTGCGCGGCCTGCATGTCGAGGCGCGCCGTCGCGGCGACGCCAATGCGGCGCTGATGGCGGCGGAGGAAGCCGCCCGCTACGAGCCCGGTCTCGCCTGGGCGGCGGATGCGGTGATCGAGGCGCGCTGCCATGCCGGCGACTTCGCCGGCGCGCTGGCGGTGCTGGAGCGCGAGGCCGCCCATGGCGGGCTCGACCGCGCCGCGCATCGCCGCCGCCGTGCCGTGCTGCTGGCGGCGCAGGCGCAGGCGCTCGAGCTGGCCGATCCGGCGGTGGCGCGCGAGAAGGCGGTGGAGGCGACCCGCCTCGCGCCGACCCTTGTGCCCGCGGCCGAGGCCGCCGGCCGCCTGCTCGGCGCCAATGGCGACACGCGCAAGGCCGCCAAGGTGCTGGAGACCGCCTATGCGGCGACGCCGCACCCCGATCTCGCCGACGCCTATCTGCATTTGCGGCCCGGCGACTCCTCGCGCGAGCGGCTGAAGCGCATGCGCACCCTGACCGCGCGCATGCCGGCCCATGCCGAGAGCGCGTTGGCGCTCGCCCGCGCCGCGCTCGACGCGCAGGAGTTCGACGTCGCGCGAACCTCGCTCGGCCCGCTGCTGGGCGAGCCGTCGCAGCGCACCTGCCTGCTGATGGCGGAGCTGGAGGCGGCGGAGAATGGTGATGTCGGCAAGGCGCGCGAATGGACCGCGCGTGCGGTGCGCGCGCCGCGCGACCCGGCCTGGGTCGCCGACGGCGTGGTAGCGGAGAACTGGGGCCCGGTGTCGCCGGTGACCGGCAAGCTCGACGCCTTCGAGTGGCGGCTGCCGCCGGGCGTGGCGGCGACGCCGCTGCTGGAGAACGAGGCCGACCGGGTGAAGGCGGCGATCGCCGCCGCGCTGGAGAGCCGTGCGGCCAAGGAGATCAAGAACGAGGTGGAGAGCGCGGCCGCCGATGCCGCCGCCTTCGACCCCGCGCCGCTGAAGACCCCGCCGGCGGCCGATCCGGTGCCCAAGCCGATCGACACCCCCGCGCCGGTGCCGTCCCCGGCCGCCGCGCACCGTTCGGTGCCGCTGGCCCAGCCGGTGGTCGCCGCGCCGCACCTGCCGGACGATCCCGGCCCGGGCCCGTTTCCCGAGGACGAGACCAGCGAGAAGCGCGCGACCTTCGGCGTGTGATCGGGGGCCGCCCGTCCCGGCGGGCGGCGCCTCCCGCTCGCGCGGCAATGGGCCTCGGCTGCTGTGGGACAGGCAAAGAAAAAGGGCGCACCTTTCGGTACGCCCCGGCTCGTTCCAAAGAAAGAGCACCGCCAGATGCCGGCCGCTCGTCAGGCGACCGGAGGGAAAGACCGTGGCCGGAGTACATCCGTCCTGACCCCGGTCCGATCGGCGAGGCGCTGACGAGGCGCCAACATGCCGAAAGCCCTTTCTGGCGGGTTGAAGCCTATATGGGGGTGCATGCCCGCCGTTCAAGGGGGCGACGGGCGATTGCGGCGGGCATGTTTTCGCCGGTCTGAGAAGGCCTAGGCGCCGGCGACCGTCACCCGCGCGGATGTCCATCGAAAAGCGGCGATCCCGAAAAGGCAGGCGAGCGCATCGCCTGCGTTTTCCCGGACGCCACCTCTCGCCCGGAGCTTAAGCCGGCCTCTCTTCAGGCCGGCTCGCCCCGCTCAGTGCACGCGGCGCGTGGGGATCGGCGTCGCGCCGGCACCCGAAGCGCCTGCGCCGGAGCCCGCGAGGCGGATGCCGGGGCTCGGGCGCGAGGGCCGTCCGGCCATCTCCTTGCCGCCCTTGTCGCCGCGGGAGCGCTCGTCGAACAGCTCGGCCAGCTTCTCGGTCATGGCACCGCCCAGCTCCTCGGCGTCGACGATGGTGACCGCGCGCTTGTAGTAGCGCGTCACGTCATGGCCGATGCCGATGGCGATCAGCTCGACCGGGGACTTGTCCTCGATCTGCTGGATCACCCAGCGCAGGTGGCGCTCGAGATAGTTGCCCGGGTTCACCGAGAGGGTGGAATCGTCCACCGGCGCGCCGTCGGAGATCATCATCAGGATGCGGCGCGATTCATTGCGCGCCAGCAGGCGGTTATGCGCCCAGTCGAGCGCCTCGCCGTCGATGTTCTCCTTCAGCAGGCCCTCGCGCATCATCAGGCCGAGATTGCGCCGCGCCCGGCGCCAGGGGGCGTCGGCGGCCTTGTAGATGATGTGGCGCAGGTCGTTCAGGCGGCCGGGCGAGCCCGGCTTGCCGGAGGAGAGCCACGCTTCGCGCGCCTGCCCGCCCTTCCACGCCTTGGTGGTGAAGCCGAGGATCTCGACCTTCACCCCGCAGCGCTCGAGCGTGCGCGCCAGTATGTCCGCGCAGGCGGCGGCGACCGTGATCGGGCGCCCGCGCATCGAGCCGGAATTGTCGAGCAGGAGCGTCACCACCGTGTCGCGGAAGTCGGTGTCGCGCTCGCGCTTGAAGGAGAGCGGCTGCATCGGGTCGAGGATGACGCGGTGCAGGCGCGCCGGGTCGAGCATGCCTTCCTCGAGGTCGAACTCCCAGCCGCGGCTCTGCTGCGCCATCAGCCGGCGCTGCAGCCGGTTGGCGAGGCGTGCCACGATGCCCTGCAGATGGACGAGCTGCTTGTCGAGATAGGCGCGCAGCCGCGCCAGCTCCTCCGGGTCGCACAGCTCGTCCGCGTTCACCGTCTCGTCGAAGCGCGGGGTGAAGGGATGGTATTCGGGTGGGCGCGGCTCGCTGGGCACCGCGTTCTGCGGGCGCCAGGGCTCGGAGGATTCGTCGGATTCGCCGAGCTCGGTGTCGTCCGCCAGCTCGGAGCTGGGCTGCTCCTGCTGCTCCTCGCTCTCCTCCGGCGTCTGGTCGGAGGAAAGGTCGGTGTCGACCTCGGTGGTGCCTTCCGAGCTGTCCTCCTGGTCCGCCTCGCTGCCCTGCCCGGAATCCTCGTCCTGGCGGTCGTCGGCGTCGGTGGAGGGGTCGTTGTTCTCGTCGAACGGGGCGATGTCCTCGCCCATGCCGAGCGAGGAGAGCAGGTCGCGCATCGCCTCGGCGAAGCGGGACTGGTCGTCGGCCGAGCCGGCGAGCTCGTCCAGCGCCGCGCCGCCGCGCTCCTCGACGAAGCCGCGCCAGAGGTTCACCAGCTCGCGCGCGGCCGCAGGCGGGGCCATGCCGGTCATGCGCTCGCGCAGCATGAGCGAGAGCGCGTGCTCGATCGGCGCGTCGGAGCGGTCGGCGAGATTGGCGAAATTGGCCTTCTGGTAGCGGTCCTCCAGCATGGCCGAGAGGTTGAGCGCGACCCCGTCCATGCGCAGCGCGCCGAGCGCCTCGCAGCGGGTCTGCTCGGCGGCCTCGAAGGCGGCGCGGGCGGTCTGGCCCTGCGGCACCAGCCGGCGGTGCACCTTGGGGTCGTGGCAGGCGAGGCGCAGCGCCATCGAATCGGCGTGGCCGCGCATCACCGCCGCGTCCTGCTTGGACATGCGCCGGCCCGGCTCGGGCAGGCGGGCGCGCCCGTCCGCGAAGCCGGGACGCTCGGAGCCGTAGGTGACCTCGATCTCGCGGTCGCCGGCGATGGCGCGCAGGCAGCCGGTGACGGCGCGCTTGAGCGGCTCGGTCGGGGCCTCCTTGGGCGGTGTACGCGTCGGGCGGTTCGAGGTGGTCATGGCAGTCGCCTTGTCTGTGGCGTCACCTCCCCCGGGCGGGGGAGGGCGTCTCGAATTTCCGTTCCGGCGGGGCAGGGCGGCCCGCCGCGCCGGAGGCCGGCACGCGCGCCGCGCCGCCCCGTCCCTCTCCCCGGCCGTTCACGGGCCGGGAGAGGGCGCGGGCGCCGGGTCAGGACAGCACGACGTTGACGGCGGATTCGGCCAGTTCCTTGCCGAAGCAGCGCTGGTAGAACTCCGCCACCAGCGGGCGCTCCAGCTCGTCGCACTTGTTGAGGAAGGTCACGCGGAAGGAGAAAGCGAGGTCCTGGAAGATCTCGGCGTTCTCCGCCCAGGTGATCACGGTGCGCGGGCTCATCACCGTCGACAGGTCGCCATTGACGAAGGCCTGGCGGGTGAGGTCGGCGAGGCGCACCATGCGCGAGACCGTGTCGCGGCCTTCCGGCGTCTGCATCTGCTTGGCCTTGGAGACGACGATGTCGACCTCCTTGTCGTGCGCCAGGTAGTTCAGCGAGGTGACGATGGACCAGCGGTCCATCTGCGCCTGGTTGATCTGCTGCGTGCCGTGATAGAGGCCCGTCGTGTCGCCGAGGCCGATCGTGTTGGCGGTGGCGAACAGGCGGAACGCGCCGTGCGGGCGGATGACGCGGTTCTGGTCGAGCAGCGTCAGCCGGCCCGAGCTCTCCAGCACGCGCTGGATCACGAACATCACGTCCGGGCGGCCCGCGTCGTACTCGTCGAACACCAGCGCGACGTTGTTCTGGTAGGCCCAGGGCAGGATGCCGTCGCGGAACTCGGTGACCTGCAGGCCATCCTTCACCACGATCGCGTCCTTGCCGATCAGGTCGATGCGGCTGATGTGGCTGTCGAGGTTGACGCGCACGCAGGGCCAGTTGAGGCGGGCCGCGACCTGCTCGATATGGCTCGACTTGCCGGTGCCGTGATAGCCGGTGACCATGACGCGCCGGTTGTGGGCGAAGCCTGCCAGGATGGCGAGGGTGGTCGGGCGGTCGAACAGGTAGTCGGGGTCGACCTCCGGCACGTACTCGTCCGGCTCGGCATAGGCCGGCACGTCGAGATCCACGTCGATGCCGAACACCTGCCGGACCGAAACCTTCATGTCCGGCAGCGCGGGTTGCGTGTGCGAGGCAGTCATTCTTCCTCCGTTACCGGGCTTCTGCCGCGGGCTGGTCTGGCGGACGGCGTTGCTAGCAGTAGCCCGCGCTCTTGAGATGATTATAGGCCTGGATGACGTCGCGCAGGCGGTCCTCGGTCGAAATGTCGCCGCCATTGGCGTCCGGATGGTATTTCTTCACCAGAAGCTTGAACCGCGCCTTGATCTCCTGCGGCGTGGCCGAGATCTCGACGCCGAGCGATTCAAAGGCCCGGCGCTCGGCATTGCGGATCATCCGGTTCTCGCGCGGGGCCTCCGGCTCGGGTCGTTCGCTGCCGCCGACCTCGCCGAACATGCCGAACGGGTCGACAAAGCCTTCCGGCTGGTGGTGGCGGGCATAGGCCCGGCGTTCCGAATCGCCGCCGCGCGATCCCATCTTCCAGGTCGGCCGATGGCCGGTCATGGCATCCTTCTGATAGGCCATGACGTCTTCGTCCGGCATGCCGGAGAAGTAGTTGTAGGACTGGTTGTACTCGCGCACGTGATCGAAACAGTAGCGCCAGAACTGGCCCTCGCGGTCGCGGCCCTTCGGCGCGCGATGGGTCGCCGGATTGCAGCACCCCTGCCATTCGCAGACGGGGCCTTCCGCCTTAAGGCGACGATCGCGGTCCGGCTTCACGCGGATGCGGTCGAATATGGGGGAGTCGAACTTCATGACGGATCGATTATGCTTCTGCCGGGCCAGGTATACAAGAAACCGCGGCGCCGTCACCGTCCGTTCGGACGATATTGACGCCGGGCCGTTGGACGGATACCGCAGCGACCATGAGCGCCACCCCTGATCGTACCGATGCCGTTGCCGAAGCGCTGGCCCGCGTGCGGGCGGCGCTGGCCGAACTCTCGCCCCAGGTGCTCGAGCTCGAGGACGAGAGTCATCGGCATGAAGGCCATGGCGGGCACCGTGCGGGACATCTCACTCATCTTCGTGTGCGGATCGTGGCGGAGGCGTTCCGCGGTCAGAACCGTCTCGCCCGGCATCGCATCGTGAACGGCCTGCTGGCGGACGAGATCGCCCGCGGCCTGCACGCCCTCGCGATCGAGGCCTCGGCTCCGGGCGAATAGGCCCGGCGCGGCGCGCCTGCGTTCGATGCCGGGAGACTGGCCCAGCCTATATGGGGCGTGCACGCGCCAATTCCAGCGTATCGCGAGCGATAGGTTCCCCGTCCCGCGCCTCAGGCCGGGCGCGGCAGCGGGCTCACCCGCAGCAGGGTGATGCGGTTGCGCTGCTTGCGCATCACCTGGAAGCGGAAGCCGTGGAAGATGAAGGCCTGGCCCGGCTCGGGAATGATGCGCGCCTCGTGGATGACGAGGCCGGCGATGGTGGTGGCCTCCTCGTCCGGCAGCTCCCAGCCCATGGCGCGGTTGAGGTCGCGGATCGCCATCGAGCCTTCCACGCTCACCGAGCCGTCCGGGTTGCGGCGCGCGCCGGCGAAGGCCTTGTCGTGCTCGTCGGAGATGTCGCCGACGATCTCCTCCAGGATGTCCTCCAGCGTCACGAGCCCCATCACCTCGCCATACTCGTCGACGACGAGGGCGAAGTGCTGCTTGCGGCGGCGGAACGCCTTGAGCTGGTCGGCGAGCGAGGTGACGTCCGGCACGAACCAGGCGGGCAGGGCGATCTTCTCGATGTCCAGCCCGGCGATGTCGTTGCCGATGGTGCGCAGCTCGCGCAGCAGGTCCTTGGCGTGCAGCACGCCGACGATGTTGTCGGGGCGCTCGCGCCACAGCGGCAGGCGGGTGAAGGGGGAGGCCAGCACCTCGTTCACCAGCTTCTCGGGCGGCTCGTCGGCGTTGAGGCTCGCCATCTTGGTGCGGTGGACCATGATGTCGGAGACCTCCAGCTCGCCGAGGTCGAGCAGGCCACCGAGCATGTCGCGCTCGTCCTTCACCACGCTGCCCTCACGGTGCAGCAGGTCGACCGCGCCGCGCAGCTCCTCGGCGGCGGTGAGCACGCTCTTGGTCTTGCCGACCGGCACCCCGACGGCGCCCAGCAGCGCGCGCACCAGCGCCTCGATGGCGAGGGTGAGCGGCCCGAACAGGCTGACGATGGCGCGGATCGGCCGCGCCACCATCAGCGACACGCTGTCGGGATGGTTGAGGGCGATGGTCTTGGGCAGCACCTCGGAGAAGATGACGACGATGATCGTCATGCCGAGCGTCGCATAGGCGATGCCGGCCGAGCCGAACCAGGCCAGCAGCAGGCCGGTGGCGAGCGAGGAGGCGGCGATGTTGACGAGGTTGTTGCCGAGCAGGATGCCGCCGATCAGCCGCTCCCGGCGCTCCATCATGCGGTTGACGAGGGTGGCCCGCTTGTCGCCGTTCTTCTCCAGCGCGTGCATGCGCGCCTTGGAGGAGGCGGTGAGGGCGGTCTCGCTGCCCGAGAAGAAGAAGGACAGCAGCAGACAGACGGCGACAGCACCGAGAGCCAGCCAGTCATAGGTCGTCAATGGGCCCTCCCGGGATTCGGCTTCCCCAGCTCTGGTGCCGCTCCCTGCCCGGACCGGCGGGGCGGCAGCGACGATGTGCGCGCGCGGCCCGAGGGTCCGCCCGCCCGTTTCTAGCCTGCGCGTCTCAGCCGGCGGCGCGCTCACGGTCGAGGAAGGCGCGCACGGCGGCCGGGTCGACGTCGCGGGCGATGAAGCACCGGCCGATGCCGTGGGTGAGGATGAAGGTCAGCGAGCCGCGCGAGACCTTCTTGTCCTGCGCGATCAGGTCCATCAGCCCGTCCGTGTCCGGCAGCGCGCCGGGAATGTCGGCGATGCGGGTCGGCAGGCCGACCGACTTGAGATGGCGCGCCACCCGCTCGGCGTCCTCGGCGCTGCACAGGCCTTGGCTGGCGGAGAAGCGGAACGCCTGCGCGGTGCCGATCGCCACCGCCTCGCCGTGGAGAAGGCGCGAGGAGAAGCCCGCGCCCGCCTCCAGCGCGTGGCCGAAGGTGTGGCCGAGATTGAGCAGGGCGCGGTCGCCGGTCTCCTTCTCGTCGCGGGCGACCACGGCCGCCTTGGCGGCGCAGCTGCTGGCGATCGCCTCGATCCGCGCCGGGCCGCCGCCGAACACGTCCTGCCACCGGCGCTCCAGCCAGGCGAAGAAGGGCGCGTTGTCGATCAACGCGCATTTGGCCACCTCGGCATAGCCGGCGCGGAACTCGCGCAGGGGCAGTGTGCCGAGCACGTCGGTGTCGGCCAGCACCAGGATCGGCTGGTGGAAGGCGCCGACGAGGTTCTTGCCGTGGCGCGAATTGATGCCGGTCTTGCCGCCGACCGAGGAATCCACCTGCGCCAGCAGGCTGGTCGGCACCTGCACGAAATCGACCCCGCGCCGAAGCGAGGCTGCCGCGAAGCCGGCGAGGTCGCCCACGACGCCGCCGCCCAGCGCCAGCACCAGGTCGCGCCGCTCGATGCGGCTTTCCAGCAGCGCGTCGACCACCTGCTCGAACACGCCGTAGCTCTTCGACTTCTCGCCCGGCTCGACCACGACCGCCGAGGGGGTGAGGCCGGCGGAGCGCAGCGAGTCCTCGAGCGTGGCGAGATGGCGTTCGGCGACGTTGCGGTCCGTGACGATGCCCACCCGCGCGCCCGGCCGCAGCGCGGCGATGCGCGCGCCGGCCTCGGCGAGCAGGCGCGGGCCGATGACGATGTCGTAGGAGCGCTCGCCGAGCTGTACCGGCAGCGTAGTGACATCGTTGGAAAGAATGGCGGCTTCACTCACGCGTCTGCTCCCGTCCCGCTGCCGCCGAGATGGCGGTCGAGCGCCTCGATAACCTCGTCCACCATCACTTCCTGCGGCACGTCGCGCGAGGTGACGGTGACGGCCGCCCCGGCATAGACCGGATAGCGCTCATCGATCAGCCGCGCCAGCGTGCCGGCGGGGTCCTCGGTGCGCAGCAGCGGCCGGTCGTCGCGCCGGCGCACCCGGCGCAGCAGCAGGTCGAGGTCGGCCTTCAGCCACACCGAGACGGCGGCGTCGGCGATGGCGGCGCGCGTCTGCGCGTTCATATAGGCACCGCCGCCGGTCGCGAGCACCCCCGGGCCGCCTTCCAGAAGGCGGGCGATCACCTTCTTCTCGCCGTCGCGGAACGCCGTCTCGCCGTGATGGGCGAAGATTTCCGGGATCGACATGCCCGCGGCCTGCTCGATCTCGGTGTCGGCATCGGCGAAGGGCAGGGCGAGCCGGCGGGCGAGGCGCTTGCCCACCGACGACTTGCCCGCCCCCATCATGCCGACCAGCACTATGGAGCGCGTGCCCAGCAGCTCGCGCAGCCTCGCCGCCCTGGCGTCGTCGAAATCGGTCGTCATCGCCCGTGTCCGTTGCTCGCTGGCGACCTATCATTGGCGATCCGGGGACGCAATGTGGCGCTGCTGCTTCCTTATGCCGGCCGAAACGCTCTAGCATGGGCCATTCCGGACTCATCGATTCGAACGGTCGTGCATCGCCCATGCCGAGCCTTATCCGTCTCCTCGTCATTCTCGCCCTGCTCGGGGGCATCGGCTACGGCACGCTGTGGGCCTTCGCCAATCTCGTCCATCCGCAGCCGCGGGAGATGAACCTGACGGTGCCGCAGGACCGCTTCGCCAAATGAGCCCGCGCGCGCCATGAGGGGATCGGCGCCATGACGGGAAGCGCGCGGGCGTTCCTCGACATGCTCGCCGCCGAGCGCGGGGCGGGCGCCAACACGCTCTCCGCCTATGGCCGGGACCTCGATGACTACGAGGCCTTCCTGCTCGACCGGGGGCTGGAGGCGGGCGCGGCGACCACCGAGGACATCCGTGCCTTCCTCGCCGAGCTCGACCGGCGCGGGCTCGCGGGCGCCAGCGTCGCGCGCAAGCTCTCCGCGATCCGCCAGTTCCACCGCTTCCTCTATGTCGAGGGCCATCGCGGCGACGATCCGGCGGCCGTGCTGGAAGGCCCGCGCCGGGTGCGCCCGCTGCCAAAGGTGCTGGCCGAGGCGGAGGTGACACGGCTGATCGAGATCGCGCATGAGCGCGCCCGGGCCGAGGCGCCGACGCCGGGCGAGGCGGCGCGACGCGCGCGCGTCGCCTGCTTCATCGAGCTGCTCTACGCGACCGGGCTGCGCGTGTCCGAGCTCGCGGCGCTGCCCGCTTCCGCCGCCGGGCTGAAGGGCGAGGCGATCATCGTGCGCGGCAAGGGAAACAAGGAGCGGCTGGTGCCGCTCGGGGACGCGGCAAAGGCCGCCATGCGCGCCTATGGCGAGGCGATGGCGAAAGCCGCCGAGGCGAGGACGTCCGGCGAGAAGACCCGCGAGGGCCGGGCGGCGGGCGCCCAGGCCGCGAAGGCGGGCGGGCCGGGGGCGCGCTGGCTGTTTCCTTCCGGCGCGGCGAGCGGGCACGTCACCCGCCAGCAGGTGGCGCTCGACCTCAAGGATCTCGCGCTCGCCGCCGGCATCGACCCGGCGCGTATCTCGCCCCACGTGCTGCGCCACGCCTTCGCCAGCCACCTGCTGGCGCACGGGGCGGAATTGCGCATCGTGCAGACGCTGCTCGGGCACAGCGACATCTCGACCACGCAAATCTATACCCACGTACTAGACGAGCGGCTGAAAAGCCTCGTGCGCGACCTTCATCCGCTCGGCTCGGAGGAAAGCGAGTAACCCAAATGCCGGGCCTGCCTTGACGTCGCCCACCTATCCGGGCAGCTTCCGCCCGTTTCCGCCGGCTGCTCGTCCGGGCGCCCCACTCTCCTTTCCCCCGGTTCCATCGACAATCAATGCGAAGCTACCTCGATTTTGAAAAGCCCGTGGCCGAGCTCGAGGCCAAGCTGGAAGAACTGCGCGCCATGGCGGCGCAGGGCGACGCGGTCGCCATCGGGGACGACATCGTCCGTCTCGAGGGCAAGGCGCAGGACGCGCTGACCCAGCTCTATGCCAGCCTCACGCCGTGGCAGAAGACGCAGGTGGCGCGCCATCCGATGCGCCCGCACTTCTCCGACTATGCGAGCGCGCTGTTCGAGGAGTTCACCCCGCTGGCCGGCGACCGCAAGTTCGGCGACGACGCGGCGATCGTCGGCGGGCTGGCGCGCTTCCGCGGGCAGGCGGTGTGCCTGATCGGCCATGAGAAGGGCTCCACCACCGAGACCCGGATCAAGCACAATTTCGGCATGGCGCGCCCCGAGGGCTACCGCAAGGCGGTGCGCCTGATGGAGCTCGCCGACCGCTTCGAGCTGCCCGTGGTGTCGCTGGTCGACACGGCCGGCGCCTTCCCCGGCCTCGACGCCGAGGAGCGCGGGCAGGCCGAGGCGATCGCCCGCTCGACCGATGCGTGCCTCGCGCTCGGCGTCCCCAATGTCGCCGTGATCATCGGCGAGGGTGGTTCGGGCGGAGCGATCGCGATCGCCACGGCGAACCGGGTCCTGATGCTGGAACACGCGATCTACAGCGTGATCTCGCCCGAGGGGGCGGCCTCGATCCTGTGGCGCGACACCGCGAAGGCGCAGGAAGCGGCGATGAACATGAAGATCACCGCGCAGGATCTGGCGCGCCTTCACATCGTCGACTCGGTCATCGCCGAGCCGGTGGGCGGGGCGCATCGCGATCCCGAGGCGGCGATGGTCGCGACCGGAGACGCCATCGAAGCGGCGTTGCGCGAGCTCGAGGGCCTGGACCCGCGGGGCCTGCGCAAGGCGAGGCGCGAGAAGTTCCTCGCCATAGGGCGCAATCTCTGAGGGGTATCCCGGCCGGGTTGCGGTAGGGTACGACCGAGGGTAACGCTTTCGAATCGGGTTCGTCTTGTTCGAGGACGAGCGGGGAGTGGTGAAGGTGAGCCTTCCGGTGTTGTCTCGGCTCTTCGGCGCAGGAGCGGGTGCGCGCTGGCGCATGGCCCTGCTCGGCGGCTGCGCCGCACTCGCCCTTGCCGCCTGCACCGGCGACGAATCCCCTTCCATCAACGCCAAGGCGATGAAGGCGCTCTCGCCGCAGACGCTGGCGCTGATCAGCGACAAGGGCATGTCCAAGGACAGCCCGATCGTCGTGCGCATCTACAAGGAAGAATCGGAGCTTGAGGTCTGGAAGCAGACCACGAGCGGCGACTACGCGCTGCTCAAGACCTATCCGATCTGCCGCTGGTCCGGCGAACTCGGCCCCAAGGTGAAGGAAGGCGACCGGCAGGCGCCGGAGGGCTTCTACACCATCACCCCCGGCCAGATGAACCCGAACTCCAGCTACTACCTGTCGTTCGATCTCGGCTTTCCCAACGCCTATGACCGTGCCTGGGGCCGCACCGGCTCGAACCTGATGGTGCATGGCGACTGCTCCTCGCGCGGCTGCTACGCGATGACCGACGAGCAGGTTCAGGAGATCTTCGCGCTCGGCCGCGAGAGCTTCCGGGGCGGGCAGCGCGCCTTCCAGGTGCAGGCCTATCCGTTCCGCATGACGGCGGACAATCTGGTCCGCCACCGCAACAACCCGAACCTCGCCTTCTGGAAGATGCTGAAGCGCGGCAGCGACACGTTCGAGCTGACCAAGCAGCCGCCGAAGGTCGACTATTGCAGCAAGCGCTACGTGTTCGACGCGACGCCGGTCGATCCGGGCCGGCGCTTCGACGCTTCCTTGCCCTGCCCGGAATACACCCAGCCCGAGGGTCTCGCCGAGACGCTGGCCGCGCGCGCCCGGCAGGTCGACACCCAGATCGCCAGCGCCGGCCCGCTCGCGCCCGTCGCCCCGGTCACGACCGGCAAGGACGGCGGCATGAACAAGGTGTTCCTCGCCAAGCTGGCCAATCCCGAGCTTTCCGCGCCCGGCTCGCTGCCGGCGGTGGTGAAGCCGCCGGGGAGCGACTATGGCGTCGCCACCAACGAGCCGGCGCCGGAGGACACGATCGCGCTCGCCAAGGCCGATATGGTGCCGGTGAGCGCCGACGTGCCGCTGCCCACGCCCCGCCCGGACGATGCGCCGGGGGCAGGCACGCAGGTGGCGTCCTCCGCCGAGCAGCCCTCCTTCCTCAGCCGGTTGATCCCGAGCTCGACCGCCCGCGAGGCCGCGTCCTCCGCCGTGCCACAGGACGCGCCGGCGGCCGGCAACGCGGCGCCCGCATCGGCGCAGGTCGCCTCGCTCGAATCCGGCGGCGGCTTCCTCGACAGCGTGCGCAGCCTGTTCAGCCGGAGCGGCGAGAACCCGGATGCCTCGGCCACAGCCGCGGCGCCGGTCACCGAGGCGCCTACCGGCGAGACGTCGAGCGGCTTCTCGTTCGGCCGCCTGTTCGGCGGCGGCTCCTCCGAGCCGGCGCCGAGCGCCGCGATGCCCGTCGACGCGCCGGTGCCGCCGGAACGTCCGGCCGTGCCCGCGCAAAGCTCGGCGCGCCCGGCCGCGCCGGCCCGGACCGCCGCGGTCCCGACCCAGGCGCCGCGTCCGGCACCTGCCGCACCGGGCCAGCGCCCGGCGGCCACGACCACGACGTCCTCCGCCGCCCCGGCGACGCCGCAGCAGCCCAGGCGCATGCCGGTGGTGCCGAGCCCCGGCCAGGCGGCGGCACAGGCCTATTACGAGACGCTTTCGGGTTCGCCGGCGACGGCGACCGCTCCCGCGTCCGGCTCCGCCGCTGGGCCGGCGCTGCGGCCCTCGGTCGCCGCGAACGGGCAGGAAGCGCTTTATGGCACCACGCCCGCCCGCACGGAATCGGGCCTGCCCGGCGCCAGTATCCTGTCGCCCGGCGGCTTCTCCTCCTCGGTGCAGTGACGGCGGCCGGCAGGCAGCCTTGCGCGGCCGCGCCGGTTTTCAGATTCAGGTGGATATGAGTTGCCCCGGGACGATCCGTCCGGGGAAGGCGCGCCCCATGCGGCGCGTCGCGGAAGCCTGCCCGCCGCTCAGGCGATGAAGGTCGACTGGGTCGAGACGACGCGCCAGTCGCCGGCGATGCGCCGCCACACGCGCGAGTAGCGCATCGTCGCCGAGAAGGCGACGCCGGCCGCGTGGCCGCGCACATCCACCCGCACCACCGCGAGCCCGGCGTCCTCGCTGATCGCGCGCAGCCGGATGTCCGAGAAGACCAGCCGCGTGAGCTTCAGCGCGCCGGTGCGGTGGAGGTCGATGTCGTCCTGCTTGGAGAGGAACTGCCCGTTCTGGTCGACATAGATCAGGTCGTCGGCGAGGATCCGGTCGAGCGCTGCGACATTGCCGTGCAGCGCGGCGTGGCGCAGGCGCTGCTCGGCCGCCTCGATCTCGGCGAGGATGTCCTCCGATGGCGGGCCGGCTTCCGACGCGCTCATGAGGACATCCCGCTCATCCAGCCGGCCCTGCCGCTTACGCGAACTTGCCGTGGCAGTGCTTGTATTTGAGGCCCGAGCCGCACGGGCAGGGCTCGTTGCGCCCGACCCGGCCCCAGCTCGCAGGATTGTTGGGATCGCGGCGCGGCGCGGCCTCGGCCTCCGGCGCCAGCGTCGCGGCGCTCGCGAACTCGGCATCGGCCAGCGCGAACTCGTCCTCGCCGGTGACGGCGTCGATGTGGTGCGCGGTCATCGCCGGCTCCGGCTCGGTCTGCGGCGCGGCCATCACCTCGACCCGCATGAGCTGGGCGGTCACCGCCTCGCGCAGGTTCGAGAGCATCGCCTCGAAGAGCTGGAAGGCCTCCGACTTGTACTCGTTCAGCGGGTCGCGCTGGGCGTAGCCGCGCAGGCCGATGACCTGGCGCAGATGGTCGAGCGTGACGAGGTGCTCGCGCCAGAGATGGTCGAGCGTCTGCAGCAGGATCGACTTCTCGACATAGCGCATGATCTCGGGGCCATACTGGGCCACCTTGGCCGCCATGGCCTCGTCGGCGCGGGTCTGAATGCGCTCGCGCATCTCCTCGTCGGCGATGCCTTCCTCGGCGGCCCATTCCTTGACCGGCAGCTCGAGGCCGAGCACGTGGCGCAGCGCCTCGCCGAGCCCGTCCGTGTCCCACTGCTCGGGATAGGCGTTGGGCGGCACGAAGCGGGTCACGAGGTCCTCGATCACGCCGTGGCGCATCTCGGCCACGGTCTCGGCGACGTCCTCGTCGTGCATCAGCTCGACGCGCTGCTCGAACACGACCTTGCGCTGGTCGTTCATCACGTCGTCGTATTTGAGCAGGTTCTTGCGGATGTCGTAGTTGCGCGCCTCGACCTTCTGCTGCGCCTTCTCCAACGCCTTGTTGATCCAGGGATGGATGATGGCCTCGCCTTCCTTCAGGCCGAGCTTCTGCAGCATGCCGTCGAGCCGGTCCGACCCGAAGATGCGCATCAGGTCGTCTTCCAGCGACAGGAAGAACCGGGAGTGGCCAGGGTCGCCCTGACGGCCGGAACGGCCGCGCAGCTGGTTGTCGATGCGCCGGCTCTCGTGGCGCTCGGTGCCGATCACGTAAAGACCGCCAGCGGCGAGCGCCTTCTCCTTGAGGACGGCGATGTCCGCGCGCAGGCGGGCCTCGGCTGCGGCGCGCTCCTCGCCTTCGGGCAGATGCGTCAGCTCGTGCGAGATCCGCATCTCGGCATTGCCGCCGAGCTGGATGTCGGTGCCGCGGCCGGCCATGTTGGTGGCGATGGTGATGGCGCCGGGAACGCCGGCCTGCGCGACGATGTAGGATTCCTGCTCGTGGTGGCGGGCGTTCAGCACCGCGAACACCCTGTCGTCGGCCTTGCCCTGGTCGCCGTCATAGAGCGGGCGGAAGGCGTCGGGGTCGGCGAAGTCCTTCTGGCGGAAGCCGCGCTTCTTCAGGAGCTCGGCGAGCAGCTCGGACTTCTCGATCGAGGTGGTGCCGACCAGCACCGGCTGGCCGCGGGTCTTGCAGTCGTCGATCAGGTCGATGATGGCGTTGTATTTCTCGCCCGCCGAACGGTAGACCTCGTCGTCGTCGTCGATGCGCTGCACCGGCAGGTTGGTCGGGATCTCGATCACCTCGAGATTGTAGATGTCCTGGAACTCTTCTGCCTCGGTCGCCGCCGTGCCGGTCATGCCGGCCAGCTTCTCGTACATGCGGAAGTAGTTCTGGAAGGTGATGGAGGCGAAGGTCTGGTTCTCGGGCTGGACCTGGACCCGCTCCTTGGCCTCCAGCGCCTGGTGCAGGCCTTCCGAATAGCGCCGGCCCGGCATCATGCGGCCGGTGAACTCGTCGATGATGACGACCTCGCCGTTGCGCACGATGTAGTCCTTGTCGCGCTGGAACAGCGTGTGGGCGCGCAGCGCCTGGTTCACATGGTGGACGACGGTGACGTTCTCGATGTCGTAGAGCGTCTCGCCCTTGAGCTGCCCGGCGTCGCGCAGCATCTGCTCCATCTTCTCCATGCCGGCCTCGGTCATGGTGACGGTGCGCTGCTTCTCGTCGACCTCGTAGTCCTCCTTCGCCATGCGCGGGATGAAGGTGTCGATGGTGTTGTAGAAGTCGGAGCGGTCGTCGAGCGGGCCGGAGATGATGAGCGGCGTGCGCGCCTCGTCGACCAGGATCGAATCGACCTCGTCCACCACCGCGTAATGGTGTGGGCGCTGCACCATCTGCGACAGCTCGTACTTCATATTGTCGCGCAGATAGTCGAAGCCGAGCTCGTTGTTGGTGGCGTAGGTGACGTCGCAGGCATAGGCCTCGCGGCGCTCGGTGTCGTCCATGCCGTGGACGATGATGCCGGTGGTGAGGCCGAGGAAGCGGTAGACGCGGCCCATCCATTCGGCGTCGCGCTTGGCGAGGTAGTCGTTCACGGTGACGACGTGCACGCCCTTGCCGGTGAGGGCGTTGAGATAGACCGGGGCGGTGGCCACCAGCGTCTTGCCTTCACCGGTGCGCATCTCGGCGATGCCGCGCTCGTGCAGCACCATGCCGCCGATGAGCTGGACGTCGAAGTGGCGCTGGCCGAGCGCGCGCCGCGCCGCCTCGCGCACGGTGGCGAAGGCGGGCACCAGCAGGTCGTCGAGGCTGGCGCCGTTGGCAAGCTGCTCGCGGAACGCCACGGTGCGCGCGCGCAGCTCCTCGTCGGAGAGCTTCAAGAGCTCCGGTTCGAGCGCGTTGATGGCCGCGACTTTCGGCTGGTAGCCGCGCACGCGGCGGTCATTGGCCGATCCGAAAATCTTTCGCGCGATGGCGCCGAGCATGAGGCTTCCAATCCGTTCCCGCCAGAGTAGGTCCGGGGCGCGGCGAGACGGGCCGCCGGGCCCTTGGTTTGCAAGCCCTTGGTTCGCAAGCGGCAGGCGCGCGCGAGGCTCACCTCATCGAGACGCCATTTACGGCCGAAATGGGTCTGTCGGGCCGCGCCGCCGCGAACGGCTTGCGGGTTCTTGCGTCACATAAACGCGAGCGCGACCGAGGCCGCGCACCGCGTGCCACACTTATGAACGGGTTTGGGGGTTGTCAATCGCGGGTCGGACGTCGGCGCGTGGAGTTTTCCCGGACCGCCGTCCGGCCGGACGGGGCTGCCCGATCGTCACGACGGCGCGGCCGCCCCGTGCCGGGCCGATGTTCATTGTCCGTACCGTTACCCTTGCAACAAACGCCCGACTGGGCCAGCTTTCGCCGCCTCAACCGCGGACAACCGCAACCCAAGGACAGATTTCATGACCCCCCATCGCCTGCATGCCGCGCACACGTCGCGCCTCCGCCCTGCCGGGCTGCTGCGCGCCGCCGCCCTGGCCGCGCTGCTCGGCGTTGCCGTGCTGCCGACCCTGCCGGCGCTGGCCCAGTCGTCCACCGCTGCGCCCGCCGCCGCGCCGTCCGACACCGCCGCCCCGGCGGCGACGGATTCCGATCCCGTGCTCGCCACCGTGAACGGCACCGAGATCCGCCGCAGCGACGTCGCCGCAGCCACCGAGGAGCTGGGCCAGAACCTGCCGCCGCAGCTCAAGGGGCCGGCCCGCGACGAATACGTGCTCGGCTTCCTCATCGACCTGACCGCTGTGGCCCAGGCCGCCGAGGCCGAGAAGCTCGACCAGACCGCCGAGTTCAAGCGCCAGATGGACTTCATCCGCCAGCGTCTGCTGATGCAGGCCGCGCTCGACAAGGCGGTCAAGGACGCGATGACCGACGAGGCCATGCAGAAGACCTATCAGGACGCCGTGGCGAACCAGAAGCCGGAGGAGGAGGTGCATGCGCGCCACATCCTGTTCCGGGTCGACGCCAACGATCCCAAGTCCTCCGAGGCCGCCAAGAAGAAGGCCGATGCCGTCGAGGCGCGGCTGAAGAAGGGCGAGGACTTCGCCACCGTCGCCAAGGAGCTGACCGAGGACCCCTCGGGCAAGGAGGATGGCGGCGATCTCGGCTTCTTCACCAAGGAGCAGATGGTGCCGGCCTTCGCCGACGCCGCCTTCAAGCTGAAGCCGGGCCAGATCTCCGAGCCGGTGAAGAGCCCGTTCGGCTGGCACATCATCAAGGTCGAGGAGACCCGCGAGAAGCCGGTGCCGACCTTCGAGGAAGTGAAGCCGCAGATTCAGCAGTTCCTCGCCCAGAAGGCGCAGGCCGAGGCGGTGCAGAAGCTGCGCGAGCAGGCGAAGGTGGTGAAGACCGACGCCGCGCCGAAGCCGGACGCGCCCGCGGCGGACGCGCCCGCCACGGATGCCCCGGCCCAGCCCGCCGACCCGGCGAAGCCGGCGCAGTGATCGCGGCCCTTCGGGTCCCGATCGACTGACGGAACGAAGGCCCCGGATCGCGCATCCGGGGCCTTTTCCTTATTTGGTCCGTCCGCCGCGCCCGTGCATGCCGTCTTGTCCACGCCGTCTTGCGGATGTCTCGCTTCTCGGGCACACCCGTGCGGCCCTTCCCCGCCCATCCAGCCGAGACGTCCCATGTCCCACGCTTCCCCGGTCTCTCCCCTCGCGCCGAAGACGACGCCCGATGTCGGCCCGGTGGCCGGCGTGCGCTTCGCCACCGCCGAGGCCGGCATCCGCTACAAGGGCCGCACCGACGTGCTGCTGGTGGAGATGGACGAGGGGACGAGCGTGGCGGGCGTGTTCACCCGCTCGAAATGCCCGTCGGCCCCGGTCGAGTGGTGCCGCGACAACCTCGCCGGCGGCAGGGCGCGGGCGCTGGTGGTGAATTCCGGCAATGCCAACGCCTTCACCGGCCAGAAGGGCCGCGAGGCGACCGCGCTGACGGCGAAGATCGCGGCCCGGGCGCTGGGCTGCGCGGAGGGCGAGATCTTCCTCGCCTCCACCGGCGTGATCGGCGAGCCGCTCGACGCCACCAAATATGACGGCGTGCTGGAGGAGACGGCGACCCGTCTCGCGCCGCTGCCCTGGATCGACCCGGCGCGGGCGATCATGACCACCGACACCTTTCCCAAGCTCGCCACCGCGAGCGCGACCATCGACGGGGTGAAGGTGCGCATCGCCGGCATCGCCAAGGGCGCGGGCATGATCGCCCCCGACATGGCGACCATGCTCTCCTTCGTCTTCACCGACGCGGCGATCGCCGCCCCCGCGCTTCAGGCGCTGCTCTCGAGGGGCGTGGTCGACAGCTTCAACGCCGTGACGGTGGACGGCGACACCTCGACCTCCGACACGCTGATGATGTTCGCCACCGGCGCCGCCGGCGCGCCGATGGTCGCGGACCCGAAGGATGCCCGGCTGGCGGGCTTTCGCCGCGCGCTGAAGGGCGTCCTCGCCGATCTCGCCGAGCAAGTGGCGCGGGACGGGGAGGGCGCGCGCAAGCTGGTGAAGATCCACGTCACCGGCGCGGTCTCCAAGCGCTCGGCGCGGCGTATCGCCATGTCGATCGCCAATTCGCCGCTGGTGAAGACCGCGGTGGCGGGCGAGGACGCGAACTGGGGCCGCATCGTCATGGCGGTCGGCAAGGCGGGCGAGCCGGCCGAGCGCGACCTGCTGACGATCTCCTTCGGCGACATCCGGGTCGCCCACAAGGGCGCGCGCGATCCCGACTACGACGAGGCCGAGACCTCCGCCTACATGAAGAACGAGGTGATCGACATCACTGTCGACATCGGGCTCGGGCGCGGCTCCGACCGGGTGATGACCTGCGATCTCACCAAGGAATATATCGCCATCAATGGCGACTACCGTTCCTGAGGGCGCGCCGATGAAGCTCGTCCTCGTCGCCGCCTGCGCGCTCGTCGATGCCGACGGGCGCGTGCTGCTCACCGAGCGCCCCGAGGGCAAGCAGCTCGCGGGGCTTTGGGAGTTTCCCGGCGGCAAGGTGGAGCCGGGCGAGCGGCCGGAGGAGTGCCTGATCCGCGAGCTCGCCGAGGAGCTCGGCATCACGGTGGCGGAGCCGTGCCTCGCCCCGCTCACCTTCGCCAGCCACACCTATGAGACGTTCCAGCTGCTGATGCCGCTATGGATCTGCCGGCGCTGGGAAGGCACGCCGCACGGCCGCGAGGGCCAGCGCCTCGCCTGGGTGAAGCCCGGCCGCCTGCGCGACTACCCGATGCCGCCGGCCGACGAGCCGCTGATCCCGGTGCTGCTCGATCTGCTCGGGCCGGGGCGGTAGCGCGTTCTAGTTTTCGCCGGGCAGCCGCCCCTCGGGCACCTTGAGCGCGTCGGCGAGGCGCATCTTCGCCGAGCCGGGGCGCAGGGGCTTCTGCTGGCTCTCATGCGGCGCCCAGCCGGAGATCCACACCACCTCGAAGGTGGCGCGCAGGCGCCCGTCCGGATCGGAGAAGCGCTCCGCATAGACCTCGAACAGCCGAGCCAGCGTGTCGCGGCGCAGCGGCGCGCGGCGCCGGTCGGCGAGCGGGTTGGCCGCGCCCATGCGGCGCAGGTCCTGCATCAGCGCCAGCGGGTGGGCGTAGCGCACGGTGATGCGGTCGACATCGGTGACCGGCAGGGCGAGACCGGCGCGCTGCAGCAGGGCGCCGAGGTCGCGCAGGTCCGCGAACGGCGCAACGCGCGGCGAGATGCCGCCCACGGTCTCGCTCTCGGCGACCGCGAACGCCTCGCGCAGCTCGGAAAGCGTGCCGGCGCCGAACAGGGCGGCGAGCAGCAGCCCGTCCGGCTTCAGCGCGCGGCGGATCTGCGCCAGCACGCCCGGCAGGTCGTTGATGGTCTGGAGCGCCAGCGCGGAGACGACGAGGTCGAGCGTCTGGGCGCCGAAGGGCAGGGCCTCGGGATCGATCACCGCATCGACGTCGACGCGCTCGGCCGGCCCGCAGGCGAAGAGCCGCCCGACCATCTCGGAGCGGGCGAGCGCCGCGCTGACGGCGGATGCGGGCGTGCCGAGGTCGACCGCGCTCTCGAAGCGGCGCTTCACCGCGCCGAGCCGGTCGGCGAGGTCCTCGGCCACCCTGTCGAGCAGGAAGGTCTCGGCGCCCAGCGCCAGCGCGCGCCGCCGCCGCGCCGCAAGCGCCTCGGGGTCGAATATCGCGACGGGTCCGGACATCGGCACTCCTCGGAGGTTGGGTCGCCGGAGCCATAGGACGCTCGCGCGGCCGGGTCAAAGCCCGGTGGCCGGCGGCCGGTGCACGGATCGGTGACGGCTCCTGCGCAGATGGTATGCTGGTCGCCATGGACAATGGGCAGGGGCCGGAAATCGCCGCGGGAAGCGGCTACGAGGCAGCACCCGAGGCGGGGCTGCTGGCCCGCACGGCGATGCGCGTCGGCCGGGGCATGCGCGCGGCTGCCCGCGGCGCGGTCGACCTCGCTTTGCCGCCGAGCTGCATGGCCTGCCGGGCGGCGGTGAGCGAGCCGGGCTGCCTGTGCCCGTCCTGCTGGGCAAGGCTCAGCCTCATCGAGCGGCCCTATTGCGACCGACTCGGCATCCCGCTGCCCTATGATTCCGATCCCGGCGGCGGGGGCCCGCGCCTCTCCGCCGCCGCGCTGGAGGCGCCGCCCGCCTATCAGCGCGCCCGTGCCGCCGCGCTGTTCGGCGAGGTGGCGCGCGACCTCGTGCACGCGCTCAAATATGCCGACCGGCTCGACGTCGCCGCGCCGATGGCGCGCATGATGGCCCGGGCCGGGGCGGACGTGCTGGCGGATGCGGAGGCCCTGGTGCCGGTGCCGCTGCACGCGATGCGGCTGTGGCGGCGGCGCTTCAACCAGTCCGCCGCTCTCGCGCTGGCGCTGCAGCGCATCAGCGGCGTGCCGGCGCGCACCTCCTGGCTGGCGCGCCGCCGCGCCACGCCGCCCCAGGTCGGGCTCGACCGCGCCGCCCGCGCGGCCAATGTCGCCGGCGCCTTCGAGGTGCCCGACGAGGCGCGCGCCGAGCTGAAGGGAAGGCGCGTGGTGCTGGTCGACGACGTGCTCACCACCGGCGCGACGCTCGACGCCTGCGCCAAGGCGCTGAGCCGGGCGGGCGCGGGGAGGGTGGACGTTCTGGTGTTCGCGCGGGTTGTTGACGGGCCCTCATCGCCCATATCATAGGAAGCCGCCGGCTCGTGCCGGGGCTGACGAGGCCGATCCCATGTCCCAGGTCGAGATCTACACCACCTATACCTGCCCCTACTGCATCGCCGCCAAGGAGCTGCTGAAGCGCAAGGGGGTGGAATTCTCCGAGATCAACGTCACCGGCGACCCGGTCGCGCGCTCGACGATGTCGAAACGGGCCAATGGGCGGACCAGCGTGCCGCAGATCTTCATCGACGGCCGCCATGTCGGGGGCTGCGACGACATCTACGCGCTGGACGAGGCGGGCGAGCTCGACACGCTGCTCGCCACCTGACCGACCTTCAGCCGACAGAGACACGCCATGACCGATGCTTCCACAGCCGCGAACGCGCCCGAACGGGGCGCTCCGTTCCGCGCCGCGCTGGTCCAGATGCGCACCGCCAAGAGCGTCGAGGCGAATGTCGCGGCGGCGTCGGAGCTGATCCGCGAGGCGGCGGCCGGCGGAGCGAGCTACATCCAGACGCCGGAGATGACCGGCACCATGGAGGAGAACCGCCAGGCGCTGTTCGCCGTGCTGCACGAGGAGGAGAGCGATCCCGCGCTCAGGGCCTTTCGCGCGCTCGCGGCCGAGCTCGGCGTGCACCTGCACATCGGCTCGCTGGCGGTGAAGGCGAGCGAGCACCGGGCCGCCAACCGCTCCTTCCTGCTCGGCCCGGACGGGGCGATCCTGGCGCGCTACGACAAGATCCACATGTTCGACGTCGACCTGCCCAATGGCGACGTCTACCGCGAATCCGCGGCCTACCGGCCGGGCGAGCTCGCCGTGGTGGCCGAGCTGCCCGGCATCGGGCTCGGCATGACCATCTGCTACGACCTGCGCTTTCCCGCGCTGTACCGCGCGCTCGCCGAGGGCGGGGCCGGCATGCTCGCGGTGCCCGCCGCCTTCACCCAGTCGACCGGCGAGGCGCACTGGCACGTGCTGCTGCGGGCGCGGGCGATCGAGAACGGAGCCTATGTGCTCGCCGCCGCGCAGGGCGGGGTGCATGAGAACGGGCGCAAGACCTTCGGCCACAGCCTGATCATCGACCCGTGGGGCACGATCCTCGCCGAGGGCGGCACCGAGCCCGGCGTCATCAGCGCCGAGATCGACCCGGCGAAGGTCGCCTCGGTGCGCACCCGCATCCCCTCGCTCGAGCACGGCCGGCGCTTCGAGCTGGTCGGGCCGGCGGATACGGGCCGGCTCCACCTCGCCGCCTCCGGTGACGCGGCATGATCCTCTATTCGCTGCGCTGCGCGCACGACCATCGCTTCGAGAGCTGGTTCCGCGACTCGGCCGCCTATGACGAGCAGCGTGCGCGGGGGCTCGTCTCCTGCCCGGCCTGCGGTTCGGCCGAGGTCGATAAGGCCATCATGGCGCCCTCGCTCGGGCGCGGCACCGGCAAGGACGAGGCGGCAAGCGAGCCGGAGCCGGCGCGCGAGGCCCCGCCCGGTGCGCCGCAGCCGGTCGCGCTGATGTCGGAGAAGGAGCAGCAGCTTCGCGCCATGCTGAAGGCGGTGCGCGAGCATGTGCTCACCCATTCCGACTATGTCGGCGAGGAGTTCGCCGAGACCGCCCGGCGCATGCATGAGGGCGCGGAGGAGAAGCGCCTGATCCATGGCGAGGCGAGCCATGAGGAAGTGCGCGCGCTGCTCGAGGACGAGATCGAGGTGATGCCGCTGCCGGCGCTGCCGGACGAGCGGAACTGAGGGCCGTCAGGAGCCGGCGGCCATCGCCTTCTCGATCGCCGGCACCAGCCGCTCGCGCAGCCCCTGCTCGTCGATCGGGCCGACGAACTTGTAGGCGATGCGCCCGTCCTTGCCGATGACGAAGGTCTCCGGCACGCCGTAGACGCCCCAGTCGATGGCGGCGCGCCCGTTGGGGTCGACGCCGACCGCCGCATAGGGGTTGCCGAAGCGGCCGAGGAAGCGGCGCGCATTCTCCCCGTCGTCCTTGTAGTTCAGCCCGACCAGCCGGAAGCCCGGCATCTTCGACAGTTCGACCAGATAGGGGTGCTCGTCGCGGCAGGGCGCGCACCAGGAGGCGAAGACGTTCAGCACCGTCACGCCGCCGCTCATCCCGGCCGAGGAGATGCCCGGCACCGGCGCGCCGTCGCGCGTCAGCCCCTCGAGCGGGTCGAGGGCGAAGTTCGGCACGGGGTGGCCGATCAGCGCCGAGGGCAGGCGCGAGGGATCGCCCGAGAACAGCCTGCCGTAGAACAGCGCGGCCAGCGCCGCGAAGGCGATCAGCGGCAGCAGCACCAGCAGCCGGCGGCCGGTGCGCCCGGCCGGCTTCTCGGGCGCGGCGCGGGAGGCTTCGGGGGGAGGGGGGGCGGCGTTCACGAGGCGTCACCGCCCGCCGAACGACGCCTTATGCCGCGCGCTTCCAGCTCCGCCAGCCGGCGGCGCACGGCGCGCCCGTCGAGCACGGTCCACAGCGTCAGCAGGCCGAGCACGACGACGCTGGCCGCGAAGGCGGCGATGATGAAGACGGCGTGCTCACCCAGCATGGCGCGGCTCACGCATAGGCCGCTTCGGCGGCGGCGCGGGCTTCGAGCACGCGCAGGCGCCGGCGCAGGATCTCGGTGCGCATCGCCGCCATGTGCAGGGCGAACATCACCAGCGTGAAGCCGATGGCGCAGATCATCAGCGGCCAGAGCATGCTCGGGTCGATCGTCGAGCCGCCCATGCGGAACACCGAGGCCGGCTGGTGCAGCGTGTTCCACCAGTCGACCGAAAACTTGACGATCGGCACGTTGATGAAGCCGACCAGCGAGAGCACCGCGGCGGCGCGGCCGGCCTGGTTCGGGTCCTCGATCGCCGAGCGCAGCGCCAGCAGGCCGAGATAGAGCAGCAGCAGCACCAGCATCGAGGTCAGCCGCGCGTCCCACACCCAGTAGGTGCCCCACATCGGCCGGCCCCAGAGCGAGCCGGTGACGAGGCACAGGAAGGCGAAGCACGCGCCGATCGGCGCCATCGTCTTGTGCGCGACGTCGGCCAGCGGATGGCGCCAGACCAGGATGCCGAGCGAGGACAGCGCCAGCAGCGTGTAGCCGAGCATGGCGAGCCAGGCGAACGGCACGTGGATGTACATGATCCGCACCGTCTCGCCCTGCTGGTAATCCGCCGGGGCGCGAAATGCTAAGACAAGCCCGACGGCCACGATCACAATGGCGGTACCGGATAGCCATGGCAGGACGCGCCCGGAAAGGGCGAGAAAGCGGGTTGGGTTTGCGAGATCCATCAACGCCATGGCGCGGTTCTAATCTGCCGCGCGGGTGGCGGCAACACGGTGGACCTGCGGCAGAACGCGGATGTGAAGACACAGGATGGACACATGCGGCCGGTTGAAGGTACCAGCCAATACGAAAGGGATTCGGGTGCTCATGTCTTCTTCGACTACCGCAACCATCATGTGTCTCGCGTTTGGCGGTCTCATCCTGATCGCCGTTGCAACGACGGCCGAGGCCCGCTCGCGCGACGCCGAGATGAAGATGCTCGATCCTTCCGAGCGGATAGAGCAGCGCTGCAACACCAAGGCGATGGGCGAGGTCGGACGTGATCACAAGGGCATGAAGCCGGACGAACTCGTGGCCTATGCCTATTCCGACACGCATCTGAAAGGGCCGAGGATCAAGGCCCCGGGTGCGGCGATCCGCAGCGGCCGGACCTGGTACCACCTCTCCTATGACTGTCTCACCGAGCATGACGGCATGGACGTGAAGACGTTCAGCTACAAGCTGGGCTCGGCGATCCCGGATTCGGAGTGGTCGCACCACTATCTTGTCGCGCCCTAGGGCGCGCCGGGACTACCAGCTGCGGAGCGCGCGCAGCGTCGGGGTCTTCTTGTCGAGATGGCCGGCCATGCGGCCGAGCAGGCGCCCGAGCAGGTCGACCGCCTCGATCACCGCCGGCCCCTTGTTCAGCATGACGCATTCGGCGCGCGCGGCCATGGCGGCGTCCGTCATCTCGCCGCGCGAGGGGATGCCGTCGCGCACCAGGTCCTCCAGCACCTGGGTCGCCCAGATCGCCGGCACGGCGGCGGCCTCGCAGATCCACAGCAGCTCTTCCTGCATCTCGGCGAGGCGCTCGAAGCCGATCTCGGCGGCGAGGTCGCCGCGCGCGATCATGACGCTGAACGGGCCGCGCCCGGCGGCGCGGGCGATCAGGTCTGGCAGGTTCTTCACCGCGTCGGGACGCTCGATCTTCGCCATCAGCCCGAGCGGGCGGCCGGGGTCGCGCCCGTGGCGGGCGATCGCTGCCTCGATCAGGTCGATGTCCTCGGGCCGGCTGACGAAGGAATAGCCGATCATGTCCGCGCACTCGATCACGGTGGCGAGGTCGGCGTCGTCCTTCGCGGTGAGGGGGGAGAGGCCGAGCGCGGTGTCGGGCAGGTTGATGCCCTTCTCCGGCTTGAGCTTGGTGCCCTTCTCGCGGGCATGGCGGATGCGGATCACCGCCTCGCCCTCGGCAAGGCTCTCCACCACGCCCTCGACCTTGCCGTCGTCATAGAGCACGCGGTCGCCGACCGCGAGGCGGGTGACGATCTCCGGCAGCGAGACGGCGGCGGAGAAGGAGACCTCCTCGTCCGGGCGCGGGGCGCCCTGGGCGACGAGGCGCAGCGCGTCGCCCGTCATCAGCCGGCCGGAAGGCTTGCCCTTCTTCATCGGCAGCACCGCCTCGGTGCGGATCTTCGGCCCGGCAATGTCCATCAGCACGGCGATGCGCCGGCCCTGTGCCTCGCCGGCCGCGCGTACGTGGTGGGCCATCGCACGCCACGCCTCGGCATCGTCATGGGCGCAGTTGATGCGCGCGACGTCCATGCCGTGCTCGACGAGGGCGGCGACGAAGGCCGCGTCGGTCGCCGCCTCGCTCGGCAGCGTGACCATGATCCTCGTGTAGCGCCCGGGCGGCTCCGTGCCGAGGCTTGCCGCGCTCGCCGCGTCGAGCCGGGCTTCGCCGGCGAAGAAGGCCGCCGCATCCGGCGCCGGGAACGGGGCGGGGCGGCCGGTGAGCGCGGCGAGCACCGCCAGCACCGCGTCGAGGGTCGGCAGCACCCGGCTCTCCAGCCGGCCGAGCGAGGACAGGCCGCGCCGCATCAGCTCGCGCTGCAGACCGCGCAGGTCGTGATGGCGCAGGGCGAGGTAATGGGCGAGGTTGTCGAGGGCGGGCTCCTCGCGGCCGGCCGCTTGCGCGAAGCGGGCCGCAAGCGGCGCGCCGTCCTGCGCGACCACGCCGCGCAACGCCAGCACGGCCTCGAACAGCGCGCCGTCGTCGAGGTCGTCGGCCGTGGCGGAGAGGGAGGCAGCCTTCTCGCGGACGTTCATCACCAGAGCTCCTGCATGAAACGGGATCAGGCTAGGAGGGCGATATTGCGCGGTTGTGACCGGCCGGCCGTGCGTGGAAACCGTTATGTCGTAGGGGAAGTCTAGCGGGTCTCGACCCTGCGGGTGGCGACCAGCTTGTGGTAGGTCGCCTGGTCGGCGCCGCGGTTCTTGTTGACGAGGCCGTCGCGCGCGAGCTTGTCGAGGATCGACCTGATCTCGCCCTCCATGTCCTTCGCATAGGCGATGGCCACGCTTTCGGCGGTGAGGCCGCCGCGGCTGCGGCTGACGATGGAGAGAATGTGAGCTTCCAGATCCATGGCCCGTCTTCCACGATTCCCGTGCGATGATAGCACGTCATGCCGGGCGTTGCGGCGCGCGGAAGGTTGCGCGAACATGGCGGGCGGCCGGGTCGCGGGGCGATCCGGCCGGCGCGGAAAGCGGGCCGGGAAGGTGCCGGGGAAGCGGGCGACGGGCCGGTTTCCTTGACTTCGCCACCTTCCCAAAGTACAGCCCTGCCGATCCTCGCACATCTCGCGAGCCGAACCACCGCCCGGGCCCGTGAGCCCGGAGGTCAACCTCCGACAGCGCGACGCGCCCTCGGGGGCCATTCGGCTTTGCGGGATACACCGGCGGGAATGGAGCGGCGAACGCATGTTCGATTCACTGAGCGACCGCCTCGGCGGCATACTCGACCGGCTTAAGAAGCGCGGCGCCCTCACCGAGGCCGACGTCAACGAGGCCATGCGCGAGGTGCGCCGGGCCCTGATCGAGGCCGACGTCGCGCTCGACGTGGTGCGCTCCTTCACCGACCGGGTGCGCGCCCGCGCGGTCGGCGCGGAGGTCATCAAGTCGGTCACGCCCGGCCAGATGGTGGTGAAGATCGTCCATGACGAGCTCATCGGCATGCTGGGCTCGGACGCCAAGCCGATCGACCTCGAGGCCGCGCCTCCGGTGCCGGTGCTGATGGTCGGCCTGCAGGGCTCGGGCAAGACCACCTCCACCGCCAAGATCGCCAAACGCCTGACCGAGCGCGGCAGCCGCAAGGTGCTGATGGCCTCGCTCGATACCCGCCGCCCGGCGGCGATGGAGCAACTCGCCACGCTCGGCACGCAGGTGAACGTCGCCACGCTGCCGATCGTCGCCGGCCAGAGTGCGGTGCAGATCGCCCGCCGCGCCATGGAGGCGGGCCGGCTCGGCGGCTACGACGTCGTGATGCTCGACACCGCCGGCCGTGTCACGCTCGACGAGGCGCTGATGGCGGAAGTGGCCGAGGTGAAGGCCGCGACCAGGCCGCACGAGGTGCTGCTGGTCGCTGACAGTCTCACCGGCCAGGACGCGGTGAACACCGCCAAGGCGTTCGACGAGCGCGTCGGCCTCACCGGCATCGTGCTGACCCGCGCCGATGGCGACGGGCGCGGCGGTGCCGCCCTTTCCATGCGGGCGGTCACCGGCAAGCCGATCAAGCTGATCGGCACCGGCGAGAAGATGGACGCGCTGGAGGATTTCGATCCCCGCCGCGTCGCCGGGCGCATCCTCGGCATGGGCGACGTGGTGTCGCTGGTCGAGAAGGCTGTCGAGAACATCGACGCCGAGAAGGCGATGGCCGCCGCCGAGCGCATGCGCAAGGGGCAGTTCGACCTCGAAGACCTGCGCATGCAGCTTGACCAGATGGAGAAGCTGGGCGGGCTCGGCGGGCTGATGGGCATGCTGCCGGGCGTCGGCAAGATGAAGAACCAGCTCGCCGCTTCGGGCATGAATGACGGCGTGATCAAGCGCCAGAAGGCGATCATCGATTCGATGACCCGCAAGGAGCGGCGCAATCCCAAGCTGCTCGACGGCTCGCGCCGCAAGCGCATCGCCGCCGGCTCCGGCACCAAGGTCGAGGAAATCAACCGCCTGATGAAGATGCACCGCCAGATGGCGGACATGATGAAGGCGATGGGCGGCCCCAATGCCAAGCGCGGCCCGATGGCGGGTCTCGCCAACATGTTCGGTCTGGGGGGCGGCATGCCGAGCCCCGAGCAGCTCAAACAGATGGCGGAGAAGATGCCCGGCGGGGGCAAGGGCGCGGCCGGCGGCCTGCCGAACCTGCCGCCGAACTTCCCCGGCAACATGCCCGGCCTCGGCGGCATGCCGGGACTGGGCAAGCCGGGCGGGCTTCCGGGCCTGCCGGGCTTCGGCAAGAAGAAGTGACGATCCGACACACCGTCGCGAGCTTCGCCTTCCGGCTCTCCACCCGCCGCCCGAAAGCGGCCGGCGCGGGGCTCCGGAACCGGCCCGCAAGCGACGCACGACACGACTGACATCGACTAGCTGAAAGGAAAGACCAATGTCCCTGAAGATCCGTCTCGCCCGTGGTGGCGCCAAGAAGCGTCCCTATTACCGCATCGTCGTCGCCGATTCGCGCTCCCCGCGCGATGGCCGCTTCATCGAGAAGATCGGCACCTTCGATCCGCTGAAGGCGAAGGACGCCGAGGATCGCTTCGTGCTCGACGTCGAGAAGGCCAAGGCCTGGCTCGCCAAGGGCGCCCAGCCGACCGACCGGGTCGCCCGCTTCCTCGACGCGCTCGAGCTGCGCAAGCGCGAGGCGCGCAACAACCCGAAGAAGGCCGAGCCGGGCAAGAAAGCGCAGGAGCGTGCCGCTGCCGCCGCTGCCGCCGCCGCTGCTGGCGAGGAAGCTGCTCCGGCCGAGTGAGGCCCGGGCTTCGACGTCTTTCCTTCGCGTCGGCGAGGCGCCCGGCCCGGCCGGGTTCCTCGCCCCGCGTGGGGCGAGGGTCGCGGCCATCGCCTCCGATTCCCGACCCGGTCTCTCCCGAGGGAGAGGCCCAGAGCGTGACAGCCCGCCATGCCGAACGAGCGCATCCTCATCGCCCGCATCGGCGCCCCGCACGGGGTGAGGGGCGAGGTGCGCCTTTTCGTGTTCGCGCAGGATCCGGCCGCGCTGCTCGACTACCGCCCGCTGACCGACGAGGCCGGCCGGCGGCGTTTCGAGTTCGCGGCGCTGCGCCCGGCGAAGGACCATTTCGTCGCCCGCCTCAAGGGCGTCGACAGCCGCGAGGCGGCGCAGGCGCTCACCAATGAGGGCCTGTTCGTGGCGCGCGACCTGCTGCCCGCGACCGAGGAAGAGGACGACTTCTACCAGGCCGACCTGATCGGGCTCGCCGCCGTCACGACGGAGGGCGCGCCCTTCGGCAAGGTGGTGGCCGTGCATGATTTCGGGGCCGGCGACATTCTCGAGATCGCGCCGGAACAGGGCGGCAAGACGCTGATGCTGCCCTTCACCCGCGCCGTCGTGCCGACGGTCGACATCCGCGCCGGCCGCCTCGTCGTCGATCCCGGCGAGTGGGCGCGCGAGGAAGCCCCGCCCGCCGAGGCGGACAGAGGCTAGGAGCGCGGCTCATGTGGCGCGCCTCGGTCGTCACCATCTTCCCCGACATGTTTCCCGGCCCGCTCGGCCTCTCGCTGGCGGGGCGCGCGCTGGCGCAGGGCGCGTGGGCGCTCGACACGGTCGATCCGCGCGACCACGCCACGGACCGCCACCGCTCGGTCGACGACACGCCGGCCGGCGGCGGGCCGGGCATGGTGATGCGGGTCGACGTGCTCGCCCGCGCCATCGACGCGGCCGCGCCGCAAGGCGATGCGCGCCCGCGCCTGCTGATGACGCCGCGCGGGCGGCCGCTGACCCAGCAGCGCGTGCGCGAGCTCGTGGCGGGGGAGGGCGTCGTGGTCGTCTGCGGGCGCTTCGAGGGCGTGGACGAGCGACTCGTGGCAGCGCGCGGGCTCGAGGAGGTCTCGGTCGCCGACGTGGTGCTTTCGGGCGGGGAGATCGGCGCGCTGGTGCTGCTCGACGCCTGCGTGCGGCTGCTCGACGGCGTGATGGGCCATCCCGATTCCGGCACCGAGGAGAGCTTCTCCGCCGGGCTGCTGGAATATCCGCAATTCACCCGGCCGCAGAGCTTCGAGGGGCGCGAGATTCCCGCCGTGCTGACCAGCGGCGACCACGCCAGGGTGGCGCGCTGGCGCCACGAGCAGGCCGAGGCGACGACCCGCGCGCGCCGGCCGGACCTGTGGGCGGCTTACGCGCAGGCGCATGACGGTTCTGCGACGAATAAGGAATGACAAGCGCGGCGACTTCGCGTATAGGGCGCGCCGTCACTATGAACTGACAACAGCAAGATGCGGGCGGCGAAGGCCGGTCCGCCAGAGGTGATGTTATGGTCGATATCATTAAAGAGCTCGAGACCGAGCAGGCCGCCAAGCTCGCCGCCCAGCGCGAGATTCCCGACTTCCAGCCCGGTGACACGGTCATCGTGAACGTGAAGGTGAAGGAAGGCGAGCGCTCCCGCGTGCAGGCCTATGAGGGCGTCGTGATCGCCCGCACCGGCGGCGGCATCAACGAGAGCTTCACCGTCCGCAAGATTTCCTACGGCGAGGGCGTCGAGCGAGTGTTCCCGCTCTACTCGCCGAATATCGACAGCCTCAAGGTTGTGCGCCGCGGCAAGGTGCGCCGCGCCAAGCTCTATTACCTGCGCGATCGCCGCGGCAAGTCGGCGCGTATCGCCGAGCGTCAGGACAAGAACGCCGGGAAGAAGAAGGCCGCGCCGGTCGCCGCCGCCGAGTGATCCGGCCGCCCGCGTGCCGATGGCGCGCGGGACGAATCGCCGACGATTTTGAAAGCCGGGGCTCGCCCCGGCTTTTTTGCGTTCCGAAGGGCGCGGTGCTGGCCGCCGTCCGGCGGGGCGGAGTGAGGCGCACGGGCCTCAGCAATCCTTGATGTGGCGCACCTTGGTCTGCGTCTGCTGCTCGACGATCAGTGTGCCGTCGCCGACGAAGGCGGCCTGCATCACCGTGGCGAAGTCCGGCTTGCGCAGCGGGCAGGTGATGAACTGGCTCTGCCGCGGCAGCTCCTTCTCCACCGCCGGGCCGATGTCGATGCGGTTCTTCGCCTCGACGGCCGCGACGAGTGCGCCAATGGCGGCGATGATGAGTGCGATGTCGGTGACGCGCATCAAGAACTCCAGCCTTCACCGGATGAACCTAACGCAAGGTTTTTTGTTGCGCTATAGATAATGACGCTGCGGAATGACTGGATATATGGAGTCATTCTCCTTCGTAATACTTAATAATACGGATATTCCATTCTTAATACATTATTCCAGTGGGGCGATTGCGGCCCGCGCATGATGGCGTGGACGTCCCGACGTCGTCGGCGTGGAGCTGCGCATTGTTCGCGGCGCCAAGACTTGCTAGAAGGGTTCCACGATGATGACGATTGGCTGCATAGCGGATGTGTGCCGGGGCGCGCGGGATGGCGCGGCCCAGGACTGCGCACGTCCGGAGGCGCGCCGGCGGCTGCCGACCACGATCGGCTTCGCGGCGGTGCCCGACCATGTGCGCATGCCCAATCGCTTCTTCGGCCGTTTCACCGCCTGCGCGGTGGCGGGGCTTAGCTGAGCGCCGCCCGGAGTCCCGTGCTCCCGGCTGCGCTGCTTCAAGCCCGATTTTCCCCCGTTACAGACAAGTGAGACGCCGAGATGAGCACGTCTGCTCCCCGTACCCTGTACGACAAGATCTTTGACGACCATGTGGTCGACCGGCAGGAGGATGGTACCTGCCTGCTCTATATCGACCGCCACCTCGTGCATGAGGTGACGAGCCCGCAGGCCTTCGAGGGGCTGCGCGTCGCCGGCCGCAAGGTGCATGCGCCCTCCAAGACGCTGGCCGTGGTCGACCACAACGTGCCGACCACCGACCGCCGCTTCGGCATCGACGACCCGGAGAGCCGTACCCAGGTTGAGACGCTGGCCGAGAATGCGCGCGACTTCGGCATCGAGTACTTCAACGAGCTCGACAAGCGCCAGGGCATCGTCCACGTCATCGGGCCGGAGCAGGGCTTCACCCTGCCGGGCACGACCATCGTGTGCGGCGACAGCCACACCTCGACGCATGGCGCGTTCGGGGCGCTCGCGCACGGCATCGGCACCTCGGAGGTCGAGCACGTGCTCGCCACCCAGACGCTGATCCAGAAGAAGAGCAAGAACATGCGCGTCACCGTCGACGGGAAGCTCCCCGAAGGCGTGACCGCCAAGGACGTGACGCTCGCCATCATCGGCGCCACCGGCACCGCCGGCGGCACCGGTTTCGTCATCGAATATGCGGGCGAAGTGTTCCGCAACCTGACGATGGAAGGCCGCATGACGGTCTGCAACATGTCCATCGAGGGCGGGGCCCGCGCGGGCATGGTGGCGCCGGACGCGACCACCTTCGCCTATGTGAAGGACCGCCCGCGCGCGCCGAAGGGCGCCGCCTGGGACGCGGCGCTGCGCTACTGGGAGACGCTGCGCTCGGACGAGGGCGCGTTCTTCGACAAGGAGATCCGCCTCGACGGCGCGGCGCTGCCGCCGATCGTCTCCTGGGGCACCAGCCCGGAGGACGTGATCTCGGTCGAAGGCGCGGTGCCCGATCCGGACCTGATCGAGGACGAGGGCAAGCGCGAGGCCAAGCGCCGCGCGCTCGCCTATATGGGCCTCACCGCCGGCACCAGGATCACCGACATCGCCATCGACAAGGTGTTCATCGGCTCCTGCACCAATGCCCGGATCGAGGATCTGCGCGTCGCCGCGAAGATCGTCGCCGGCCACAAGGTGCGCGAGGGCGTGAGCGGCATGATCGTGCCGGGCTCCGGTCTGGTGAAGCTGCAGGCGGAGGCCGAGGGGCTCGACGCGATCTTCAAGGCGGCGGGCTTCGACTGGCGCGAGCCGGGCTGCTCCATGTGCCTCGCCATGAACGCCGACAAGCTCGGCCCGGAGGAGCGCTGCGCCTCCACCTCGAACCGCAATTTCGAGGGCCGGCAGGGCCATAAGGGCCGCACCCATCTCGTCTCCCCCGCCATGGCGGCGGCGGCGGCGATCGCGGGCCGCTTCGTCGACGTGCGCCGCTGGCCGCACGCGGCCTGAGGCGGCGCGGGGAGAGCGTCCGGTGGACCGCCCGCCCTACACCGATCCGCCGGAGGATGACCCCATCGAGGTGTGGGGCCGGCGGATCGGGCGCGGGCTGGCGATCGTGGTGGGACTGGCGCTCGCCTATTATCTCCTCGCCACCTATCTGCGGTGACGGTGATGAGCGACGCCGAGATGAGCGAAGCACTGGCCTGGTCGGCGCGCAGCGCGCCCTCGCTGCCCGACATGGAGGCGATGGCCGCGGACGCCTATGCCCGCCTGCCGGACGGCTTCCGCGCCATGTGCGGGAACCTCGTCATCAATGTCGAGGATTTCCCCACCGACGAGGTGCAGGACGAGATGGAGACGGAGAGCCCGTTCGACCTTCTCGGCCTGTTCCAGGGCATCGGCCTGGCGCAGGGCTACGAGCTGGCCTCCGGGGCGCTGCCCAACATGATCTTCCTCTACCGCCGGCCCATCCTCGACTACTGGGCCGAGAACGAGGAGACGCTGGGCGACATCGTCACCCATGTCCTGGTGCACGAGATCGGCCACCATTTCGGCCTCTCGGACGACGACATGGAGCGGGTGGAGCAGGAGGCGGGTACGTAACCGGCCGTATTGGCGACATAATCCATGTCATTTTAGAAACTCTCTAAACTGTAGAGGGTTTCGCCATCATGGCTCGCGACGTCTCCGCTCCGGCCCCTGTCCAGGCCTACAGCCTGCCGCTCAGGGCACTTCACTGGCTGACGGTGGTCGCCATCATCGTCGTCTACGGGGTGACCTATCTCGAGGCTCTGTTCCCGCGCGGCTCGGCGGGGCGCGAAGTGATCTGGTGGACCCATATCTCCGTGGGCCTCACCGTTCTCGGCCTGGTGGTGGCGCGGCTCGCGCTGCGCGCGATCGGGCCGGTTCCGCCGCCTTCGGCGGCCCTGTCGCGACCGGTCCATCTGGCCGCGACGCTGGCTCACGTGCTGCTCTACGTGCTCCTGCTCGTCACTCCCGCTGTCGGCATCTATCTCGCCTTCCTGCGCGGCAACGAGGTGACGTTCTTCAGCCTGTTCACGATCCCCTCGCCGGTGGCGACGGACCGGACCCTGGCGGGGCAGGTGCAGGAACTGCACGAGGTGCTGGCGAATGCGCTGGTGATCCTGGCGCTGCTCCATGCGCTCGCGGCGGTGGCGCATCACACGATCCTGAAGGACGACGTGATGCGCCGGATGCTGCCGGGCCATTGAGGCGGCCGATCCGCTGGGCATTCGTCGGCCGGGTTGCTAGGAAGGCGGGAAAGCCCGCGTGCCGGCGCGATGCCGGGCGGATCGGAGGAACGAGACGTGGAGAAGTTCACCACCCTGAGCGGCGTCGCGGCGCCGCTGCACATGGTCAATGTCGACACCGACATGATCATCCCCAAGCAGTATCTGAAGACGATCAAGCGCACGGGCCTCGGCAAGGGCCTGTTCTCGGAGCTGCGCTACAAGGATGACGGCTCGGTCAACCCGGACTTCGTGCTGAACAAGCCGGCCTACAAGGGCGCGTCGATCATCGTCGCCGGCGACAATTTCGGCTGCGGCTCCTCGCGCGAGCACGCGCCCTGGGCGCTGCTCGACTTCGGCATTCGCTGCGTGATCTCCACGTCCTTCGCCGACATCTTCTACAATAACTGCTTCAAGAACGGCATCCTGCCGATCAAGGTGACGCCCGAGCAGCTCGAGGCGCTGTTCGACGACGCCGCGCGCGGGGCCAATGCGGTGGTGACGGTCGATCTGGCGAACCAGACCATCACCGGCCCGGACGGGGGCAGCATCACCTTCGAGATCGACCCGTTCCGCAAGCACTGCCTGCTGAACGGGCTGGACGATATCGGCCTCACCCAGGTCAAGGCCGACAAGATCAAGTCCTACGAGGCGACGCTCGCCGAGGAGCGCCCCTGGGCGTGATCCCGGCCGGCCCCGGCACCGCGCCGGGCCGATAGAGCTGCCGAACGGCCGGGCGGGTCCCGGCTGTCCGTCCCGAACGCGAGAGCCTGCCCGTCCGTTCGCGAAGCCTGGAGGCGAGGCGCGCATGACCCGTCGGCTGATCTCTTCCGGCTCGCCCTTCGAGGCGCTGGCCGGCTATTCGCGCGCGGTGGTCGACGGCGACGACATCTTCGTCTCCGGCACCACCGGCTACGACTATGCCCGCATGACCCTGCCCGAGGGGCTCGCCGAGCAGACGCATGCCTGCTTCGCCAACATCGCCGCCGCGCTTGCCGAGGCCGGGGCCAGCCTCGATGACGTGGTGCGGGTGCGCTACATCGTGGCGCAGCGCGACTATGCGGATGAGGTGTTCCCGATCTTCGGCCGCTATTTCGCCACCGCGCGGCCGGCTGCGACCCTCATCGTCGCCGGGCTGCTGCAGCCGGAAATGAAGATCGAGATCGAGGTTACCGCCCGCCGTCGCCGGTAAGAATTTTTGACCTTTACAGCCCGCCTCTCCCGGGATGGAATTCGCGCCAAGCAGAACAGCCTACCGGGAGAACGCCATGTGCCGTATTTTTGCGGGCCAAGCGCCCGATACCTATGAGAGCCAGACCCGCTCGGTCCGGGTCGGCGGACACACCACCTCCATCCGCCTCGAAGCCGCCTTCTGGAACGTGCTGGAGGAGCTCGCCGCCCATCAGGGCATGAGCCTGGGCAAGTTCGTTTCCCACCTGCATGACGAGGTGCTTCAGCTCCATGGCGAGGTGCGCAACTTCGCCTCGCTGCTGCGCTGCTGCTGCCTGATCTATCGCGGCGACATTCCGGGCGCCGCTGTCGGCCCGGTCGCGCCCGGCCGGCTGGCGCAGGCGGGGGCGCAGCCGTCGCTCGCGGCGGCGGAGTAGCGACGCGCGCCGGCGCAGGGGACGGCCGGAGGCGGAACGCGCGATGCCGGGGCGAGGCTCCGGCCGGCGGGCGCGCCGATGGGCGTTCGGTTGCTCTTAGGTGGCCACGCGCCGCTTGCCAGCACACGCGCCAACCATTAGCACTCGCTCGCCCGACTGATCCGACGAGTTTCAAAACAGGCGCAAGCGAGAGAACCCATGGCGACCCACAAGCTCCTCCTCCTTCCCGGCGACGGCATCGGCCCGGAGGTCATGGCCGAGGTGAAGAAGGTCGTCGGCTGGCTCGATTCGCACGGCTTCGCCTCCTTCTCGATCGAGGAAGACCTCGTCGGCGGCGCCGCCTATGACGAGAACGGCGTGCCGATCAGCGACGACGCCATGGCCAAGGCGTTCGACGCCGATGCGATCCTGCTCGGGGCGGTGGGCGGCCCGAAGTGGAACACGGTGGGCTTCGACGTACGTCCCGAGGCCGGCCTGCTGCGGCTGCGCAAGGACCTGCAGCTCTTCGCCAACCTGCGCCCGGCCGTGTGTTACCCGGCGCTCGCCGAGGCTTCCAGCCTCAAGCGCGACCTGGTCGAGGGCCTCGACGTGCTGATCGTGCGCGAGCTGACCGGCGGCGTCTATTTCGGCGAGCCCAAGACCATCACCGACCTGCTGGACGGCCAGAAGCGGGCGGTCGACACCCAGGTCTATGAATCCTACGAGATCGAGCGCATCGCCCGCGTCGCCTTCGAGCTCGCCCGCACCCGCAGCAACCGGGTCGTCTCCACCGAGAAGCACAACGTCATGAAGACCGGCGTGCTGTGGAAGCAGGTGGTGAGCGAGGTGCACGGCTCGGAGTTCTCCGATGTCCAGCTCGAGCACCAGCTCGCTGATTCCTGCGGCATGCAGCTCGTGCGCAATCCCAAGCAGTTCGACGTCATCGTCACCGACAATCTGTTCGGCGACATCCTCTCGGACGTGGCAGCGATGCTGACCGGCTCGCTCGGCATGCTGCCCTCCGCCTCGCTCGGCAGCGTCGAGGAGATTTCCGGCCGCCGCCGCGCGCTCTACGAGCCGGTGCACGGCGCGGCGCCGGACATCGCGGGCAAGGGGCTGGCGAATCCGATCGCCATGATCGGCTCGCTCGGCATGGCGATGCGCTATTCGTTCGGCCTCGGCGAGGCGGCGGACAAGCTCGACGCGGCGATCGCCGGCGTGCTGGCGCAGGGCTACCGCACCGCCGATATCTATTCGGACGGCATGACCCGGGTCGGCACCACCGGCATGGGCGATGCCATCCTCGCCGAGCTCGGCAAGGCGGGCTGAGCCACCGGCCCGGCCCGAAAACACCAGCCACGAACGACAAAGCCCGGCGCGAGCCGGGCTTTTTTATGCCGTGTGAACCGCGCCAGCCCCGAAGGGCCGGCGGGCGGCTCAGTACTGCGGCAGGTAGAACTCGGTCGGCAGCGGATAGCGGCTGCCGGTGATTCCGCCTTCGCCGCCATACTGCGGATAGCGCGGCTGGGTGGCGAAGATGTAGTTCAGGTCGCGCGCCGTGCCGGGCTTCACCACCGGGCCGGGATCGAGATAGGACCGGGGCGGCTGCTTGCGGATGATGATGCGCGTCTCCTGCGCTTCCGCCGGCGCGGTAGCGACGAGGGCGGCGCCGGCGAGCAGGCCGGCGAGGATGAGCGGAGCGGCACGCATTTTCACCTCCTGGCGACGCAAGGCTGCGCGAAGCATCTGCACGACGCACGCTTACGTCACGATAAGAATGGGCGCACCTTATCGTTCCGTCGAGATGAGGAAACCCCTAATTCCGCCGATTTGCCACGAAACGTGCCGCTTCCGCCAAAAGTGTGGCCGCGCTGCCGAAAACCGAAAGCGCCGCCTCGGCTTCTCCGACCAGACGCTCGAGCTCGAGCCGCGCACCGTCGATGCCGAGCGAATCGATCAGCGTCGCCTTTCCGGCCGCCGCGTCCTTGCCCACGCGCTTGCCCACCGTGCCGGCGTCGCCCTCCACGTCGAGCAGGTCGTCGGCGATCTGGAACGCGCGGCCGAGGGCGTGGGAATAGCGGGCGAGGCACTGGCGCCGCTCGGCATCGGCCGAGCCGAGGATCGCGCCGGCCGCGCAGGCGAAATCGAGCAGGGCGCCGGTCTTCATCGCCTGTAGGCGCTCGATTTCCGGCGCCGCGAGGGGAGAGCGGGCGCCGTTCTCGAACCGGCCCTCGGCGGCGAGGTCGAGCATCTGCCCCCCGACCATGCCGGCGCCGCCCGCCGCGCGGGCGAGGCCGGCCACCAAGGCGATGCGGATCGCCGGGTCGGCGGCCGCGTCCTCGCGCGCCAGTATGTCGAAGGCGAGGGTGAGCAGCGCGTCGCCGGCGAGGATGGCGGTGGCATCGTCGAAGGCGCGATGGACGGTGGGCTGGCCGCGGCGCAGGTCGTCGTCGTCCATCGCCGGGAGGTCGTCATGCACCAGCGAATAGCAGTGCACGCATTCCAGCGCCGCGGCGGCGGGCAGGGCGGCCGCGCGCGGGACGCCGAACAGGGCGGCCGATTCGACCAGCAGGAAGGGGCGCAGCCGCTTGCCGCCCGCCAGCGCCGCGTGGCGCATCGCCGCCGCCAGCCGCGCGCTGCGCGGCGAATTGCCGGTGATCGCATCGTCGAGATAGGCGACGACGGCATCGGCGGTCTCGCCGAGCGCAAGAGCCAGGGCGGAGGACGGATCGTCGGCGGAGCTCGTCATTACTATGCTCTACAGGGCGGGAGGTCTGGGTGCCCCAGCTCGAGTGACGGGTCAAGCGACCGGCCGGCGATGGCGGGACCATAATCCAGTGCAGCACGAATTGCGCGCGGGATCGTTGCCCGCCCGGCGATGGCGCGCATGGGGAGCGCGCGTGAGACCGCACATGCGCCGATTCTTCAACGCGTCTTGAACGCGGTCTTGGTCGAACGCGCCCGTGCCGCTAGGTAGAGTAGGGGAACGAAGGGGAGAGCATGGGGCTGATACGGGCATGGGCTTGGAAGGCGGCGCTGATCGTCGTCGCAACGCCGCTCGTGCTCGGGCTGCTCTATAACCTCGTCCAGCCGGTCTCGACGCTGATGCTGGCGCGCTGGGTGAGCGGCCAGCCGGTGGTGCGCGAATGGCGGCCGATCGCCGACATTTCCCCGGCGCTGGTGCGCAGCGTGCTGGCCTCCGAGGATGCGCGCTTCTGCACCCATATCGGCATCGACCTCGTCGAGCTGCAGCAGGTGCTGGACGACAGCGACGGCCTCGACGCCTCGCGCGGGGCCTCCACCATCACCATGCAGCTCGCCAAGAACCTGTTCCTGTGGAACGGGCGCAGCTATGTGCGCAAGGCGCTGGAGATGCCGCTGGCGCTTTATCTCAACGTCGTCATGTCGAAGCGCCGGCAGCTCGAGATCTATCTCAACATCGCCGAATGGGGGCCTGACGGCGAGTTCGGGGCCGAGGCGGCGGCGCAGGCCGCCTTCGGGCGCGGGGCGGACAGGCTGAGCGCCCGCCAGGCGGCGCTTCTCGCCGTCACCCTGCCCAATCCGCACCATCGCCGCCCGGGAAAACCGGGTCCGGGGCTGAGCCGGCTCGCGGGCAATCTGCAGGCCCGGCTGCCGCGCGAGGGGCCGGAGCTGACCGCCTGTCTCGGGCTCGACCGGTAGCGCCCGCGAACGAAGCGTTTGCGGAACGCAGCCATGTGCCGCGGCCCCCTTTAATTCGCGCGCGCGAGTCTGTATAAGCCGCCACTCGAATTACGCAGGATCCGGCGCCGGCCCGCCCCATGGGAGCGCGCGTCTTGCCGGCAGAGGAGTAGACCATGGCCGTTCCGAAGAAGAAGACCAGCCCGTCGCGTCGCGGCATGCGCCGTTCCGCCGACGCGCTCGCCAAGCCGACCTATATCGAGGACAAGGATTCCGGCGAGCTGCGCCGTCCCCACCACCTCGACCTGAAGACCGGCATGTACAAGGGCCGCCAGGTCCTCAAGGTCAAGGCCGAGGCCTGACCGCCGGCGCGGCCGCGTCGCCGCGCGAGCATTTTCAGCGCGACATGAGCAAGGCTGGTTCCACATCGGAGCCGGCCTTTTCGTGTATGGGGGACGGCTCGTCCGGGCGGCAAAGCCTTGTTAGCCATGGAATACCGTCAGCCACGCGCGGAGCTTACCAGCCCCCTCGCGAGGTGGTACAACTCCCGTCTCTAACGTCGGGGCACGTCCAGGTCGGGGGAACGCTGCGTGTTGCGTATCGGGAGTAGGTCGGGCCCTGCCGGGGCCGATGTCAGGGGTCGCCGGCGGGTTTTCGCCGGCGCGGTCGTGGTGCGCGCATTAGTGGTGCGCGTGGGCGTGATCGTGGTGGCCGGCGGCGTGCTCGCCGGCTGTGCGGGGCGCCCGGGACCGGATGCGCTGACGGCGACCGAGGACAACGTGCCCGGCACCACGGAACACGTGATCCTCGTCGCGTCGGCGCGCGAGCCCGATCCGAGGCCCGGCGTGTTCTACAGCGGCGAGCGCGCCGACAAGCTGAGCTTCGCGCGCATCGACATGACCGTGCCGCCGACCCACAAGCCGGGCATGGTGGAGTTTCCCAAGCAGGGCGCGCTGCCCAATCCCGCCACCGACATGGTGGTGCGCGACGCGCTCTATCGCCAGAGCGGGCAGCAGTTCGTCGACGACCTGAAGGGCGAGCTCGCCAAGCGGCCCAAGGGCGACAAGGACATCTTCATCTTCGTCCACGGCTACAACACGCTGTTCTCCGAGGCGCTGTACCGCTTCGCCCAGCTCGCCGAGGATTCGAAGTCGCCCGCCGTGCCGGTGCTGTTCACCTGGGCCTCGCGCGGCTCGACCGCCGATTATGTCTATGACAGCAACAGCGCCACGGCCGCGCGCGACGAGCTCGAGAAGACCATTCGCCTCGCCTTCGACAGCGGTGCCGAGCAGGTGAGCATCCTCGCCCATTCGATGGGGAACTGGGTGACGGTGGAGGCGCTGCGGCAGATCGCGATTTCCGGCAAGGCGCTGCCGGAGGGCAAGATCGGCAACATCATCCTGGCCTCGCCCGACATCGACGTCGACGTGTTCAAGACCCAGCTGGCGCGCTTCCGCGCGCCCCACAAGCCGTTCATCGTCGTGGTCTCGCGCGACGACAAGGCGCTCGGCCTGTCCGACTTCATCGCCGGCGGCAAGCCGCGGCTCGGCGCCTATACCAATGACGAGGACCTTGTGAAGATGGGCGCCGTCGTGGTCGACATGACCGACGTCAAGGCGCAGGACGGGTTCAACCACGGCAAGTTCACCCAGCTCGCCGAGATGGCGCCGGAGCTGCGCGGCATGGTCGCGGGGGCGGCGGCGCGCAAGAAGGACGAGGTGAACGTGGCGGGAATCCAGTTCCACGGCCTCGACCGCTTTACCCTTTCGCTGCCGAAGTTCATCACGCCGGCCGCGGCCGCCACGGCGCCGCCCGTGCCCGCGACGGGCGCACCGGACGCGGCGCAGGAAGCCGCCCAGGCTGCGGCGGCCGCGGCGCCGGAGGGGGAGGCGGCCGCAAGCGCGGCGGAAGATCCCGATACCGCCATGGTCGCACAGGCGCAGCGGGCAGCGCCGGGCCAGTAACCCGAAAAACGGACTTGCCGGGCGGCGCGGACGACCTGACCATTGGTTCGCGCCGACCCGAGCCCCGCCGTTCCAGTTGATGTAGAGTCCCGCTCATGACGCTTCCGCCCGATCCCGGCCCATGGGTGCGCCATGTAGAGGTGCGCCAAGCCGGGGTGCGCCAAGCCGGGGTGCGCCAAGCCGGGGTGCGCCAAGCCGGGGTGCGCCAAGCCGGGGTGCGCCAAGCCGGGGTGCGCCATGTCTGAGAATGGTTCGCCGAACCCGTCCGCTGGGCAGAAGACACGATCGCCCGAAATCGGGCCAACCGAAGAGCTGCCGCCGGAGACGGTCGCCGACATCTTGCGCGGGCTGGAAGGCGTCGCCTATCGCTGGACGCTGGAGGACGACCGCGTCACCTGGAGTTCCTGCGCCGCCGGCCTGCTCGGCCCGGAGCGTCTCGCCTGGTCGCTCAGCGGGCGCGACTTCGCGCGGCTGATCGCCACTGGTTCCGGCGCCAGCCGCTTCGAGGCGGCTCACGTCGCGGCGCCTGCGCATTCGCCGGGAGCGGCACGGTTCGAGACCAGCTACTGCCTCGACCTGCCGCCGGACACCGAGCTTGGCCGGTTGTGGGTGGAGGATCGCGGCATCGGCCATTTCGACGCCGAGGGCCGCCTCGTGCGGGTCGACGGCCTGCTGCGGCGGCTCTCCAGCGGACGCCCGGTGCGCGACGGTGCGGAAGGTGCGCTCGCCGTACAGCCGGACCGCCAGCGCCTCGCCACGCTGCTGGAGCAGAACCTCGTCCGCGTGCTGGGCGAAGGCGGCGAGTTCGGCTTTGCGCTGATCGGGCTCGACCATCTCGGCCAGCTCAACGATGCCTATGGCTTCCACACCGCCGACGAAGTCATCGACATCATGTTCATGCGCCTGCGCGCGCGGATCGAGCCAAGCGACGAGCTGGCGCGCTTCTCGGGCAGCAAGTTCGGGCTGATCGTCAGGGGTCGGCCGATGGACGGCTTCGTCGGCGCGCTCGAGCAGATCGTCGCCTCGGTGAACGCGACGCCGCCGCGCACCAGCGCCGGCGCGGTCGCCGCCTCTGTCACCGCGGGCGGGCTGATCGCGCCGCGCCAGGCGCGCAGCGTCGAGGAGATCTTCGCCCGCGCCCAGGATGCGCTGCACAGCGCGCGCGAGGCGGTGCGCGGCGGCGTCGAGCTCTACGCGCCGAGCTTCGACCGCGCGGCGGAGCGGCGCGCCAACCTGCATTTCGCCGACGACATCGTCTCCGCGCTGGCCGACCGGCGGGTGTCGCTGGCGTTCCAGCCGATCGCCGAGGGGAAGAGCCGGCGCATCGCCTTCCATGAATGCCTGGTGCGGATCACCGGGCGCGACGGGCAGGTGTTCGACGGCGCCGCCATCATCCCCGCCGCCGACCGGTTCGGCCTCACCCGCCTGCTCGACCGCCGCTCGCTGGAGCTGGCGCTGGCGGCGCTGACCGACGATCCCGAGCTGCGACTCTCGGTCAACGTCTCGCCGGCCACCATCCATGACGGTGTCTGGCTGGAGCTGATGGAGGAGGGCGCGCAGGCGGGGCTTGCCGAGCGCGTGATCGTCGAGCTGACCGAGAGCGCGACCATCGCCGACATCGAGGCGATGCGCCGGCGGGTGCACTGGCTGCACAGCCTCGGCGCGCAGGTGGCGATGGACGATTTCGGCGCCGGCTACACCTCGTTCCGCAACCTGCGCCGGCTCGACGTCGATTATCTGAAGATCGACGGCAGCTTCATCTGCACCATGATGCAGTCGGCGGACGACCGCCACTTCGTGCGCTCGCTGCTGGAGCTCGCCGGCAATCTCGGCATCGAGACGGTCGCCGAATGGGTGATCGACGAGGCCACAGGCCGGCAGCTCGTCGACTGGGGCTGCACCTATCTTCAGGGCGAGCTCATCGGGCTCGCCAGCGAGCGCCCGATCCCGAACCCGCCGCCCGCGAACTGAGCGGGCCGGCGCGCCGGAAGGGAAGGCGCCCGAACGCGGTCGGTCCGCCTTGCCGCGCGCCTGTCGCCATCGGCGGAACGAACCGCCGGACGCCTGCCGGCGTCCGGCCGCTTCCGCCTCTATTCCTTGGGGGTCTCGCCCAGCTTGTCGAGGCGCTTCTGCATGTCGGCGACCTGGCGCTTCAGCTCGTCGAAATCGTCCGGCTTGGCCGCCGCGGCGGCGGCCGGCGTGGCGGGCGTCGCTTCCTCGCCGCGGCCATTGGGCAGGAACATCTTGAAGGCGCGGTCGAAGATTTCCATGTTGCGCCGCACCTGATCCTCCATCACCCCGAAGCCGCCGACTCCGAAGGTCTTGGAGAATTGCTCGCGCAGGGTGGCCTGCTCCTTGGCGAAATTCTCGATCGACATGTCGAGGTACCGGGGAACCAGCATCTGCATGCTGTCACCGTAAAAACGGATGATCTGGCGCAGGAAGTTGATCGGCAGCAGATTCTGCCCCTTGCCTTCCTGCTCGAAGATGATCTGCGTCAGTACCGAATGCGTAATGTCTTCCGATGATTTGGCGTCGTAGACGACGAAGTCCTCACCGTTCTTGACCATCTGCGCCAGGTCTTCCAGCGTTACATAGGTGCTGGTGCCGGTATTGTAGAGACGGCGGTTCGCATATTTCTTGATGGTGACGGGTTCGTTGGATTTTGCCATTGTGATCCGGTCGCCTTGCTCGTTTCCCATTGAAAACTCTAGGACGTTTCAAATCCCCCGGCTACAGGATTGTGCAGGCGCTCTGACGCAGCGCACGACATCGTCGCGTCGGCCCTTCGGGCAATATTCGGCGCGGAATCTGCGGCGCCATTGACATGTGTCAGTTGCGCCAACAACGATGACGGCACATTTCAGAGGCGAACGGCGCGCCTGGCGACGATCGGCAGGCGCCGAGCCCGACCTAGCGGAGGACGTCATTCATGAAAGACGACATTGTCATCGTCGGCGCGGCGCGCACGCCGGTCGGCGCCTTCAACGGTGCGCTCTCGTCTCTGCCGGCCCACGAGCTGGGCAAGGTGGCGATCCAGGAAGCTCTGAACCGCGCCGGCGTCGCGCCCGACGAGGTGAGCGAGACGATCATGGGGCAGATCCTCACCGCGGGTGAGGGGCAGAACCCGGCGCGTCAGGCGTCGATCGCCGCCGGCATTCCGGTCGGCAGCCCGGCCTGGGGCGTGAACCAGCTCTGCGGTTCGGGCCTGCGCTCGGTCGCACTCGGCTACCAGGCGCTGATGAACGGGGATAGCGAGATCGTCGTCGCCGGCGGCCAGGAATCGATGAGCCAGGCGCCGCACTGCGCGCATCTGCGCTCCGGCACCAAGATGGGCAGCCTCGAGATGGTCGACACCATGATCAAGGACGGGCTGTGGGACGCCTTCAACGGATATCACATGGGCATGACGGCCGAGAACGTCGCGCGCCAGTGGCAGATCACCCGCGAGCAGCAGGACGAGTTCGCGGTCGGCTCGCAGAACAAGGCCGAGGCGGCGCAGAAGTCCGGGCGCTTCAAGGACGAGATCGCCCCGGTGACCATCTCCACCCGCAAGGGCGACATCGTGGTGGCCGACGACGAATATCCCCGCCACGGCGCCACGATCGACGCCATGGCCAAGCTGCGCCCGGCGTTCGCCAAGGACGGCACGGTGACCGCGGGCAACGCCTCGGGCATCAATGACGGCGCCGCCGCCATCGTGCTGATGACCGCCGCCAAGGCCGCCAGCGCCGGCAAGACGCCGCTGGCGCGCATCGTCTCCTGGGCGCAGGCGGGGGTCGATCCCTCGATCATGGGCACCGGGCCGATCCCGGCCTCGCGCCGCGCGCTGGAGAAGGCCGGCTGGAGCGCCGCCGACCTCGACCTGATCGAGGCCAACGAGGCCTTCGCCGCCCAGGCCTGCGCCGTCAACAAGGACCTCGGCTGGGACACCTCCAAGGTCAACGTCAATGGCGGGGCGATCGCGCTCGGCCATCCGATCGGCGCCTCCGGCGCGCGCGTGCTGACCACGCTGCTCTACGAGATGCAGAAGCGCGACGCCAAGAAGGCGCTCGCCACGCTGTGCATCGGCGGCGGCATGGGCATCGCCATGTGCGTAGAGCGCGACTGACGAATACCGGCCGCCCCTTATCGCCAGCGGGGCGGCCGTATCTCCCTTGGGAAAAGACGAGCGGGCTATGTACTAAACCCGTATCGTCGCTCAATAAAAACGACGTAGAAGCCGTCGTAGCTTTTGGGACGGAAACCAGAGGGGCGTGAGATGAGTCGAGTTGCGTTGGTCAGCGGCGGCACCCGTGGGATCGGGGCGGCCGTGTGCAAGGCCTTGAAGGCCGCCGGGTACAGCGTCGCCGCCAACTACGCCGGAAACGCCGAGGCGGCCGCCGCCTTCTCGGCCGAGACCGGAATCCCCACCTTCAAATGGGACGTGTCCGACTTCGAAGCCTGCAAGGCGGGCATCGCGCAGGTCACCGAACAGCTCGGCCCGGTCGAGGTGTTGGTCAACAATGCCGGCATCACCCGCGACGGCATGCTGCACAAGATGGGCCCCGAGCAGTGGCACTCGGTGATCAACACCAACCTCAATTCGGTGTTCAACATGTGCCGCAACGTGATCGAGGGCATGCGCGAGCGCGGCTTCGGCCGCATCGTGACGATCTCCTCCATCAACGGCCAGAAGGGCCAGATGGGGCAGACCAACTACTGCGCCGCCAAGGCGGGCGAGATCGGCTTCACCAAGGCGCTGGCGCAGGAGAACGCCATCAAGGGCATCACGGTGAACGCGATCTGCCCGGGCTATATCGGCACGGAGATGGTGCGCGCCATGCCGCAGGACGTGCTGGAGAAGCGGGTGCTGCCGCTGATCCCGACCGGCCGGCTCGGCGAGCCGGAAGAGGTCGCGCGCTGCGTGGTGTTCCTGGTCGCCGACGAGGCGGGCTTCATCACCGGCTCGACGCTGAGCGCCAATGGCGGCCAGTACATGAGCTGACGCCGGCGCTGACGCCGGATCGCTGAGAGGCGGCGCGCGGGCAGCGGGCCGCCGGGGAGGGCGGCGTGAGCCCGCACGCCAGCCCTTGGCGCGGGTGGGCCCCGTCTCCAGCCTGCGCGGGGCGGGGTGGACCATCTTCGCGGATGCGCGCCCCGTCGAATTGGGCTAAGCGGGGGCTCCTTTCCGCAGCCGCATCCCATGTCCCGCAACGCCGCCACCCTCACGGGCTTCACCGCCATCCTGCTCTGGTCGACGCTCGCGCTCGCCACCTCGGCGACCGGCGCCGTGCCGCCCTTCCTGCTGACCGCGCTCACCTTCGCCATCGGCGGCTCGGTCGGCCTGCTGGCGGGACTGATGCGCGGGGTCGGGCTTGGCGTGTTCCGCCAGCCCTGGCCGGTCTGGCTGCACGGGGTGGGCGGGCTGTTCGGCTACCACTTCTTCTATTTCTCGGCGCTGAAGCTCGCCCCGCCGGCCGAGGCCGGGCTGATCGCCTATCTCTGGCCGCTGCTGATCGTCCTGCTCTCGGCCTTCCTGCCGGGCGAGCGGCTGCGCGTCGCCCATGTGGCGGGCGCGCTGATGGGGCTGGCGGGCACCATCGTGCTGCTCGGCGCGCGCGCCGGCGGGCTCGGCTTCTCGCCGGACTACTTGCCCGGCTACGCGGCGGCGGGAGTGTGCGCGGTGGTGTGGTCGGTCTATTCGGTCGCCTCGCGCCGCTTCGAGAGCGTGCCGACCGAGGTCGTCGCCGGCTTCTGCCTCGCCACGGCGGTGCTCTCCGTGCCGTGCCACCTGCTGTTCGAGCCGGCGATCTGGCCGAACGGCGCGCATGAGTGGCTCGCCGTGCTGGCGCTCGGCATCGGCCCGGTCGGCATCGCCTTCTACACCTGGGACATCGGCATGAAGCGCGGCGACATCCGCCTGCTCGGCGTCGCCTCCTATGCGGCGCCGGTGCTGTCCACGCTGCTGCTGATCGCGGCCGGATTCGCCGCGGCGAGCTGGTCGCTGGCGCTCGCCTGCGCGCTCATCGTCGGCGGTGCGGCGGTGGCGACGCTGCTGGCGCGCCGCTGATCCTTAGCCCGGCGACCAGCCGGGTGCGGCGAGCTCGAAGCCGGCGAATTCGAAGCCGGGCGCGACCGTGCAGCCCACCAGCGTCCATTCGCCGAGGCTGCGCGCCGACTGCCAGGCGCCGTGCGGCACCGCGCGCTGCGGTTCCTGCCCGTTGAGGAGATCCGGCCCGAGCCGGTAGTTCACCGCCGGGTCGGCCTGGTCCTCGGCGATCAGCAGTTCCAGCGGCGCGCCGGCGTACCAGTGCCAGATCTCGACCGCGTCGACGCGGTGCCAGTGCGAGGTCTCTCCCGCCGCGAGCAGAAAATAGATCGCCGTCGACACCGCGCGCCCCTCCGCCGTCCGGTGCGCGTCGCGGAAGGTCTCGCGGAAATGCCCGCCCTCGGGGTGCGGCTGGAGGCCGAGGCGGGCCACGATCTCGCGCGCGGTGAGGCCGGACAGGTCCATCGCTCAGCCCCGGAAGCTGTTCTTCAGGTTGCGCAGCTCGGTGAAGACCGCGCCCGGGTCGGCGCCCGGCAGGCCGATGCGGGCGGCGAGCTCGGGATCGTCCGCGTTCATGAAGGGATTGGTCGCCTTCTCCGCGCCGATCGTGGTCGGCAGGGTCGGTTTGCCGGCGGCACGCAGCTCCTCCACCTCCTTCAGCCGGGCGGCGAGGGCGGCGTTGTCCGGGTCGACGCTGGCGGCGAAGCGGGCGTTGGAGAGCGTGTATTCGTGCCCGCAATAGACCTTGATGTCGTCGGGCAGGGCGCGCAGGCGCAGCAGCGATTCCCACAGCACCGGCGGATCGCACTCGAAGGGGCGCCCGCAGCCCATGACGAAGAGCGTGTCGCCCGAGAACAGCAGGCGCTCGTCCTCGAACAGGAACACGATGTGGCCCTTGGTGTGGCCCGGCGTCTCCATCGCCCGCCCGACCAGGCCGCCGACCGCCACCGGGTCGCCGTCGACCAGGGTGAAGTCGAGGCCGGGGATCGAGTCGCGCTCGGCGCCGGGGCCGATCACGGTGGCGCCAAAGCGGGCTTTGAGCGCCTCGATGCCGGCGGTGTGGTCGGTGTGGTGATGGGTGACGAGAATATGGGTGAGGTCCCAGTTCTCGCGTTCCAGCGCCGCCAGGATCGGCGCCACTTCCGGGGCGTCCACCACGGCCGTGGCTTCCGTCGCGGGGTCGCGCAGGAGCACGGCGTAGTTGTCCGCGAGGCAGGGGATCAGGCGCAGTTCGACCGGCATGTCACTCCTCGTGTCGGATGGGCGAGCAGGCCTTGGTTCTGCAGACGAGGCCACGGAAGCGCCGTGCGGCGCTCCCGTCCGTGCCCGCCATGATAATGCGAGCCGGGCCGGCCCGTCAGCGACATTCCTGCGCGGCGCGGTCGATCGCCGCGGTGACGCCGCTCAGCGAATAGCGGTCGGTGGTCACGTTGCCGCGCGACGAGGTGCTCTTGAAGGTGAGGTCGCTGCCGCGCTTCATGGCGTCCACGAGCTTGGCCTCCTCCGCGACGTTGCGCACCCAGGCGCCGGTGTCGCGGGTGTAGAGATCGAAGGAGGTGCCGCCGATGTCGATATTGGCGTCCGTGCCTTCCCTCAGCGGGAAGCCGACCACCACGCTGACCTCGTTCTTCACGTTCTCAGCGGTGCGGGTGCTGATGAAGAAGTAGGCCGGGTCGCGGTTCAGACCGGCCGGGAGCCGGGCCTTGGGCTGCGAAAGCGCATAGCAGATCTTGCCCTTGCCGCTGGTGTCCACATAGACACCCCAGTCGCCGAACTGGCCGACGAGTTTCGGCGCACCTTGAGCGCTGGCGCCGGTTGCGCCTACGAGTGCCAGAACCAAGCCGGCGAGTGCCGCGCGCACGATGCGTCGTGCCATGGTCTCTTCTCCCAAGTTGAGTTTTCGCCCCATGCGGGCGCAATCGATTCCCCAGACAAGCCGCTACAGGGATATCCGCCCGGTCGGCGGCTGTGAACCCTTCGAGCCGCAAACGAAGCGCTTTGCCGATCAAATGGCGGCGTGTTGGCGGCAAATCAACGATATGGTGAACGCCCTGTTAACGCTGGGGAATCGACGCTGAGCCCTTAGCGGGCGCGGATCCGGTCGAGCGCGGCGCGTGCCGCTTCCCGGTGGGCGGGGGTGACGTGGCCCGCCAGCATGTTCAGCGTCGCCGCGATCACGGCCGCGTCATCGGTGAATCCGAGGACGGGAAACAGGTCCGGAACGGCGTCGGTGGGCAGCAGGAAATAGGCGAGCGCGCCGAACAGAAGCACCCGCACACGGGTCGGCGTGGCGCTGTCGAGCGCGCAGTAATAGGCGGCCGTCGCCTCCTCGGCGAAGGGCAGGCGCGAGGCGCCGGAGCCGAGCTTCTTCCAGAAGCCGGCGCGTACCTTGCGCTCATTGTCCTCGGCATCGCCGGTGGCGGCGTCGAAGTCGAAGGTCTCGTCGAAAGGCGTGGCCATCATCGTCTCCTCGGGGAAGAGATGGTCACATGCGCGCGCGTGTTCAATAGCGCGTCACATCAGCGGGTAGGCGGCCTCGACCCGATAGGGGCCGCCGCCGACGGAATCGCGCGAGGAAAACAGCACGAAGCGCGAGACCGGGAAGGCGGGGCTGCGGAAATAGCCGCGCAGGGCGAGATATTCCGCCACCTGCCGGGGCGTCACGTCGCGCAGCCGCGCCAGCGTGACATGGGGGCGGAAGTTGCGCCCTTCCGGCGGCAGGCCGATGCGCTTCATCGCCCGCTCATGCTCGGCCTGCAGGTCGGTCAGCGCCTCGTTCGCCTTCACCCCGGCGAAGATGGCGCGCGGCTTGTGATTGCCAAACTGGTCGACGCCAGCCAGCGTCACCTCGAAGCTGAAATGGTCGATCTCGTCCAGCGCCGCCGCCGCGTCGCGGGCGACGGCGTGGTCGACGTCGCCGATGAAGCGCAGGGTGACGTGGTAGAATTCCGGGCTTATCCAGCGCGCGCCGGGCAGGCCGCCACGCAGCATCGACAGGCCTTCGGCGATGTCCGACGGAATTTCGAGGGCGGTGAAGAGCCGCGGCATAACCCCCTCCTTGCCATTTCCTGAGCGGAAATATGTGTGAATTGATACGGATTCGCCCGGCAAGGAAAAGGGGAAAATGCGGCGGCGCAGCAACCGGGCGCTACGCTCGCGTCTGCGCCATCCTGCGCCGCTGACGGGCGATGGCCGAATCTATATGGTGAACCCGATGAACGATTCGACCCCGGAGACCGAGAATCCCGCCCCCGCCGAGACGCCGGCGGGTCCGGTCGCGTTCGCGACCATCGCCTCGCTCTACCGCTACCCGGTGAAGGGGCTGACGCCCGAGCGGCTGGAGGTGGTGGAGCTGGAGGCGGGGCGCTACTTCCCCGGCGACCGGCTCTACGCGATCGAGAACGGGCCGTCCGGCTTCGTGCCGGAGGCGCCTGCGTTCCAGCCCAAGATCAAGTTCCTGATGCTGATGCGGAACGAGCGCCTCGCCGCGCTCGATGCGCGCTTCGAGGACGCCACGCACGAGCTCGTCATCCGCCACGAGGGCGCGGAGGTGGCGCGCGGCAAGCTCGACACCGAGGCCGGGCGCGCGGCGATCGAGGCGTTCTTCCAGCGCTATTCGCGTTACGAGCTGCGCGGCGCGCCGAAGGTGCTGCCCGCGCCCGACAATTTCCGCTTCGTCGACACGACGGAGGGCTATGTCTCGCTGATCAACCTGGCGAGCTGCCGGGCGCTGGGCGAGATCGTCGGGGCGCCGGTCGATCCGCTGCGCTTCCGCGGCAATCTCTATCTCGAGGGCCTCGAGCCGTGGGAGGAGTTCGACCTCGTCGGCCACACGATCGAGGTCGGCAACCATGTGCGGCTGAAGGTGACGCAGCGCATCTTTCGCTGCGCCGCCACCAATGTGGACCCCGCCACCGCTCGGCGCGACATGGACCTGCCGGGCACGCTGATGCGCAGCTTCGGCCACACCGATTGCGGCATCTTCGCCGAGATCGAGCAGGGCGGCCTGCTCGCCCAGGGCGACGAGGTGCGGCTGCGGCTGTAAGGCGCGGCCCGGGGAGCGGCGCGACGCTCCCGACATGAGGAAGTCCGGCCGAGCTGAACATATCTCTCCGAGAGCAAAAGAACCGGCTGGACCGGGCCTTAGCTCCCTGAAAACAGAAGGCCGGCCGAGACCGCCCAAGCCCTACTCGAATGCAAAAAGGCCCGGCTGAGCCGGGCCCATATCTCCCAAAACAAAAGGCCCGGCTGAGCCGGGCCTTTGTCGTTTCACGCGATGGAGGCGGGCAGGCGCGGGACGGCGTGCGTGCCGCGCCTGTGATCCACTCACTCGCCGGCTTCTGCCGGCTCGTTGGCGTTCGTGGCCTCGCCCGCTTCGCCATCGGCGCGGCGGTAGCGGCGGCGACGGGTGCGCGGGGCGCGGGCCGCTTCCTCGCCTTCCTCGGCCGGGGCTTCCGGCGCGGGAGCGGGAGCGGCGGCGGCCGCGGTCTTGCGGGTCCGGCGCGGCGCGGGTGCCGGGGCTGCCTCGGCGGCAGGTTCGGCGCGGGCCTCGGCCTTGGCCGGCTCGGGAGCCTCGCTGCGGGGCGCCGCCTCGGTCCGGGCGGCCGGCTGGCCGTCGTCCGACGCGTGCGGGCCGGCGCCGTTCGCGGCACCCGTGCTCTGGGTGATGAAGGCGGGAAGCCCGATCTCGGATTCGACCTCCGGGCCGAGTCGCGGCTGCGGCTGCTGGCCGGGATCGCGATAGGGCTCGCCATTGTTCTCGCGCGGCTCGCGATAGGGGCGGTTGTCGCGGTTCCAGCGGCCTCCGCGCTGCTCGCCCGCCGCGCGCTCCTCGCGGCCACCTTCGTCGCGGCCACGATCGTCACGACCGCGCTCGTCACGACCGCGATCCTCGCGCCCGTCCCGGCGGTCCTGATTGCGCTCGTGTCCGCCGCGCTCGCGATTGTCGCGCCGGTCGCGGAAGAAGTCGCGCTGGTTCTCGCGCTGATTGCCTTCGCGCTGGTGCTGCGGCTCGCGGGACTGGAAGGCGGGCTGGACGTCGCCGCCGCCGGCTTCCTCGTTCTCGTCGAACTCGTCATCCTCGTCCGAGCGCTGGAAGGACTGCGCCGTAACGCCGAACTGCGCCTGGACCGCCGCGATGATGCGATAATAGTGCTCGGCGTGCTGCAGGTAGTTCTCAGCCGCCACCGGGTCTCCGGAAGCCTGAGCGTCGCGCGCGAGCTGCTGGTACTTCTCGACGATGGTCTGGGCGGTACCGCGCACCTTCACATCGGGGCCGTTCGACTCATAGACGCGCGTAAGCGGATTCTGGCTGCGCCGGTTGTTGTTGCGGCCCCGCATACGCTTCTGCTGATTGTTATTTCGCATCGAGCTAGTCTCTGGTGCCGGTACGGCGCCTGCCGGATCATTCCGGGTCGGCGCAGGTACGGGCGTGTCAATCGCCGTAAAAGCCGTCGTCCTCGTCTCCTCCGGAAAAAGCCCGGAACGGGCTACCATCGAAGATGCCGGAACGGCGGAATCGTCGTCCATATGTCGTCGCAGACCGGGTCAGGCCGGGCCGGTGGCCGCGGCAAGTCCCGCTGGTCGCGACGACCATCGGACCTCGTGCCATGGGAACGCATCCTTGAGGATGCTCCGCCACCGCCTTGCGATGGCGTTCGATTCCGGTCGACGATCATCCGACCGAGAATTCGGCCGACGCTTCCTGCGCGCCGGGCCGACCCCATGCTTCATCGTGCAACCAAGGCCGCACCGACAAACCTGTGAAGCATTCACCCGTAAAGACACCAACCGCGCTGCCCCAGCGCTGCTGTCAGACGTGACCTGATCACTCAAGAGAGCGACCGCCGATCGAACATATCTGCCAGGTGATGTCTCGGGTCGATTCCTGTCGAGGACACTAATCGGTTCGATACGGCCTTCCAAGCCCTTTTTTGCCGCACCGCCCATAAACTCAGCGGGCCAGGGTCACGAGTGCGCGTGCGATCCCGGCGAGATCGCGCCGGGCGGGGCCGTCAGCGGGCAGACCCCGCGCAGCAAGGAGTTCGGCCACCGCCGCCTCCTGTCCAATCCCGAGTTCGAGTATCGCGCGCCCGCCGGGCACGAGCAGGCCGGGCAGGGCATCGGCGATGGCGCGGTAGGCATCTAGCCCCTCCGGTCCGCCATCGAGAGCGAGATGGGGATCGTGCGCGCGGACCGCAATATCGAGCCCGCCGATTTCCGCACCTGCGATATAGGGCGGGTTGGAGACCACGAGGTCGAACCGGGCGCCGAGCGCCCCGGCCCAGCGCCCGACCAGCACCGCCGCGCGCGGGGCGAAGCCGAGCCGGGCGAGGTTCTCCCGCGCCTGCCGCGCCGCACCCTCCGACAGGTCGACGCCGACGCCGGTCGCGTTCGGGTATTCGGCGAGCAGCGCGGCGAGAATCGCCCCCGAGCCGGTGCCGAGATCGAGCAGGCGCAGCGGCACGGCCCGGTCCGGGAAGACGTCGAGCGCGGCCTCGATGAGGGTCTCGGTCTCCGGGCGCGGCACCAGCGTTTCGGGGGAGAGGGCGAAATCGAGGCTCCAGAATTCGCGCGTGCCCGTCAGCCGCGCCAGCGGCTCGCCCGCCGCCCGGCGGTCTGTCCATGAGCGCAGCTTCTCGGCATCCGGGCCGGCGACGGGAGCGTCGGCGCGGGCGATGAGATCGAGATCGGACAGGCCGAGGGCGGCGCGCATCAGGTGGCGGGCCTCGCGCCCGGGATTTTCGATGCCCGCCGCCTCGAGACGGCGCACCGTGTCGCCGAGCAGGTCGGCGCGGGAGTTCACCGCCGCGTCCTCACCGCTCGCCCCAGCCGGCCGATTCGGCCTCCGCCAGCAGCGCGGCCTGGTATTCGGTGGTCAGCGCGTCGACCAGTTCGCCCAGCCCGTCGCCGGCGAGGATGTCCGGCAGCTTGTGCAGGGTGAGGCCGATGCGGTGATCGGTCACGCGGCCCTGCGGGAAATTGTAGGTGCGGATGCGCTCGGAGCGGTCGCCCGAGCCGACCTGCACCTTGCGCTCGCTGGCGCGGGCGCTGTCGCGCTTCTCGCGCTCGGCCTCGTAGAGCTTGGCGCGCAGCAGCGCCATGGCCCGGGCCTTGTTCTTGTGCTGGGAACGCTCGTCCTGCACCGCCACCACCACGCCGGTGGGAAGGTGGGTGATGCGCACCGCGCTCTCGGTCTTGTTCACATGCTGGCCGCCGGCGCCGGAGGCGCGGAACACGTCGATGCGCAGATCCGCCTCGTTGATGTCGACGTCGACCTCCTCCACCTCCGGCAGCACCGCCACGGTGGCAGCGGAGGTGTGGATGCGCCCGGAAGCCTCGGTCTCGGGCACGCGCTGCACGCGGTGGACGCCGGATTCGAACTTCAGCTTCGCATAGGCGCCGCGTCCATGGAGGGCGGCGACGATCTCCTTGAAGCCGCCGGCCGCGCCTTCGGTGAGCGAGAGCACCTCAACCGACCAGCCATTGAGCGCGGCGAAGCGCTCATACATGCGGAACAGGTCGCCGGCGAACAGCGCCGCCTCGTCGCCGCCGGTGCCCGCGCGCACTTCGAGGATGACGCCGCGCTCGTCCATCGCGTCCTTGGGCAGCAGGGCGAGGCGCACCTCATAGGCCAGCGCCTCGACCTTCTCATCGAGCTCGGCGGCCTCCTCCTCGGCGAGGTCGGCCATCTCGCGGTCGGTCGAGGCGTCCTCGGCGAGGGCGCGCGCGTCGCGAAGCTCGCGCTGGGCGGCGCGCAGCGCCTTCACGCTGGCGACGAGCGGGGCGAGGTCGGCGAACTCGCGCGACAGCCGCACGAAGCTGTCGGCGTCCGGCGTACCGGAGAGGGCATGCTCGATCTCGGCATGGCGCGCGAGAAGCTGGTCGAGCCGGGCGTCGGGCAGTTCAGTCACGGCAATCACCGATGGTCACAGCGGCAGGCCGTTCTTCTCGGCGAACGACTTGAGCAGGGGCCGCAGCGTGGCGGGCTCCGCCGCGCTGTCGAGCAGCGGCGCGACGAGCGCCGAGACGGCGGCCAGATCGAGCTGCAGCAGCATCGCCTTCACCGGGCCGTAGGCGGCCGGCGAGAGCGAGAGCTTGCGATAGCCGATGGCGACCAGCGCCAGCGCCTCCAGCGGGCGCGAGGCGAGCTCGCCGCACAGCGTCACCTGCTTGCCGAAGGCGTTCGCCTTGTCGGCGATCAGCTTCAGCGCGCGCATGGAGGGCGGCGCCAGCGGGTCGAAGCGGTCGGCGACGCGGGCATTGCCGCGATCGGCCGCGTAGAGGAACTGCACGAGGTCGTTGGAGCCGACCGAGGCGAAGTCCACCCGCGCGAAGAGCTGGTCGAGCTGGAACAGCAGCGCCGGCACTTCCAGCATCACGCCGATCAGCACCCGCTCGGGCAGGCCGTGGCCGTGGCGGCGCAGATGGGTGAGCTCGCGCTCGACGATGTGGCGTGCCTTGTCGAATTCCTCGACCGCCGAGACCATGGGGAAGATGAGTCGCAGCTCGCGCCCGGTGGCGGCGCGCAGCAGCGCGCGGATCTGGCTGCGCAGCAGGCCGGGCCGGTCGAGGCCGAGGCGGATGGCGCGCCAGCCGAGGGCCGGGTTCTCCTCCTCGATGGCGCGCATATAGGGCAGCACCTTGTCGCCGCCGATGTCGAGCGTGCGGAACACGACCGGCCGGTCCTCCGCCGCGTCGAGCACCGCGCGGTAGAGCTTGAGCTGCTCGTTGGTGCGCGGGAAGGCGGAGGCGATCATGAACTGGAGCTCGGTGCGGAACAGGCCGATGCCCGCCGCGCCGGTCTCCTCGATATGCGGCAGGTCGACCAGCAGGCCGGCGTTCAGGTGCAGTTCTATCGGCACGCCGTCGCGGGTGACGCAGGGCACGTCGCGCAGCGCGGCATACTGTTCCAGCCGCTTGGCGCGGAAGCGCACCTTCTCGACATAGGCTTCCTCGACGTCGGAGGGCGGGCGCACATGCGCCTCGCCGGAGACGCCGTCGACGATGATCGCGTCGCCCGCGTCGACGAGACCGACGATGTTCTCCACATGGCCGACCGCGGCGATGCCGAGCGCGCGGGCGACGATTGTGAGGTGGCTCGTCGCCGCGCCTTCCTCCAGCACCATGCCGCGGATGCGGGTGCGGTCATAGTCGAGCAGCGCCGCCGGGCTCATGTTGCGGGCGACGATAATGGCGTTCTCGGGCAGCGACATGTGCTCCGGCCCGGAACTGCGCCCGGCGAGCTGGCGCAGCAGGCGGTTCGCCAGGTCGTCGAGGTCGTGCATGCGCTCGCGCAGATACGGGTCGGTCATGCGCAGCATGCGCGCGCGGGTGTCGGACTGCACGCGCTCGACCGCGCCCTCGGCGGTGAGGCCGGTCATCACCGCCTCGCGCATGCGCGCGATCCAGCCGCGGTCATGAGCGAACATGCGGTAGGCCTCGAGGATCTCGCGATGCTCGCCCACCCGGGCGACGCCCTCGTCCTCCAGCATGTTGTCGATGGAGGAGCGCAGCGTCTCGATCGCGTCGTCGAGGCGGTTCAGTTCGCCCGGAAGGTCGTCGGCGATGACCTTGGTCACCTCGATTCGCGGCTCGTGCAGCACCACGTGGCCGAGGCCGATGCCTTCCGACAACGCGAGGCCCGACAGGTGCAGCGGGCGGCGGGCGGCCGGCTCGGCGCCCGGCGGGGCCAGCGCGGTGAGCTCGCCCGAGGCGATGATCTCGGCGAGCACCATCGCGGTGGTCTGCAGCGCCTCGATCTCCTCCTCGGTATAGGTGCGGCGGGCGCGGTTCTGCACTACCAGAACGCCGAGCGTGTTGCCCGCGCGCAGGATCGGCACGCCGAGGAAGGAGTGGTAGATCTCCTCGCCCGTTTCCGGACGGTAGGAATAGGCGGGGTGGGCCTGCGCGTTCGACAGGCTGATCGGCTCCGCCTCGCGCGCCACGGTGCCGACGAGGCCCTCGTCGATGCGCATGACGGTGAGATGGACCGCGGTGCGGTTCAGGCCTTCGGTGGCGTAGAGCTCGAGCGTGCCGTCGACGCGCAGCACGTAGACCGAGCACACCTCGGCTACCATGTTCGCCGCGATCAAAACCACGATCTTGTCGAGGCGGTCCTGCGCGCTGACCGGCTCCGCCATGACCTCGCGGAGACGCCTCAATAGCACGCGCGGGCCGCCGAGCGCGCCACGCATGGGCCGTCCTCGGTTTCCGGGAGCCGCTCCCCGGATCGGTGTCGTCAAGGCGCGGGATCGAGCAGGCTCGCTGCCGCGCCGGCTTGCCCGAGCCTCCCGCCCGGGTCTTTCGCCCGAGCCTCCTGCTCAGGCCTCGTGCCTGAAGCTCAGGCGTCGAGCCCGTATACCGAATGGAGCGTTCGAACGGCAAGCTCGGTATAGGCCGCGTCGATCAGGACCGAAATCTTGATTTCCGAGGTCGAGATGGCGCGGATGTTGATTCCGCGCTCCGACAGGGCCTTGAACGCCCGCGCCGCGACGCCCGCATGGCTGCGCATGCCGATGCCGATGATGGAGATCTTCACCACGTCGGTCGCACCCTCGACGCTGCCGTAGCCGATCTCCTCGCGCACGCCGGCCAGCGCGGCCTTGGCGCGCTCGAAATCGGTCGAGGGCACGGTGAAGGTGATGTCGGTGAAGCCCTCGGCCGAGATGTTCTGCACGATCATGTCGACGTTGATGTTGGCATCGGCGAGCGGCACGAACACGTTCGCGGCGATGCCGGGCTTGTCGGGCACGTGCCGGATGCTGACCTGTGCCTCGTCCCGCGCGAAGGCGATGCCGGTGACGACTTCACTCTCCACGATTTCCTCCTCGTCGCAGATCAGGGTGCCGGGCGGATCGCCGGCGGTCTTCAGTTCCGGCGCGTCCGGATCGGTGAAGCTGGAGCGCACGAAGGTGCGCACCTTGTGGACCATGGCCATCTCGACCGAGCGCACCTGCAGCACCTTGGCGCCGAGGGAGGCCATCTCCAGCATCTCCTCGAAGGCGATCTTGTCCAGCCGCCGGGCCTTCGGGACGATGCGCGGGTCGGTGGTGTAGACGCCGTCGACGTCGGTGTAGATGTCGCAACGGTCGGCCTTGATGCCGGCGGCGACCGCCACCGCGCTGGTGTCCGAGCCGCCGCGCCCCAGCGTGGCGATGCGCCCGGTGGCCTCGTGGATGCCCTGGAAGCCGGCGATGACGGCGACCTCGCCGCGGGCGAAGCCCTTGACGATCTCGTCGCCATTGACCGACAGGATCCGCGCCGAGCCATGGGCCTCGTCGGTGGCGATGGGAAGCTGCCAGCCCTGCCAGGAACGGGCCGGGACGCCCATCTCCTGCAGCGCGATCGCCAGCAGGCCGGACGTCACCTGCTCGCCGGAGGCGACGATGGCGTCGTATTCGCGCGAATCGTACAGGCTCGAGGTCTCGCGGCACCAGGCGACGAGCTCGTTGGTCTTGCCGGCCATGGCGGAGACGACCACCGCCACCTGGTTGCCGGCCTCGATCTCCCGTTTGACGTGCCGCGCGACGTTGCGAATGCGCTCGATGTTGGCGACCGAGGTGCCGCCGAACTTCATCACCAGACGTGCCATTGCGGGAAACCGTAACCGTATTCTATGGACGGCCGGGCAAGACAGGTGGGCTCCCGGCCAAAAAGGCGCGTATACATATCGACGTCGCGTCCGGCCCGCAACGGTGCCGCGCGCGCTTGGAACGCTTATCGAAAGAGGACCGGCGGACGGCCCGCTCGAAGGCCCGGGACCAGGAACAGGACCATGCAGAACAGCGCCGCCCACACATCGACCGTCGATCCGGCCGAGGTCGAACGCTTCGCCGCGCTGGCGGCGGAGTGGTGGAATCCGCGCGGCAAGATGCGGGTGCTGCACAAGTTCAACCCAGTGCGGCTGGCCTATCTGCGCGAGATGCTGGTGGCCCATTTCGGCCGCGACCCGAAGGCGATCCGGCCGCTGGACGGGCTGCGGCTGATCGATATCGGCTGCGGCGGCGGCCTGTTGAGCGAGCCGCTGGCCCGCATGGGGGCCGATGTGGTCGGCATCGATCCGGCCGAGCGCAACACCCGCATCGCCGCCCTGCACGCGCAGGAGAGCGGCGTGCCGGTGGACTACCGCGCCACCACCGCCGAGGAGATGGCGGAAGCGGGCGAGCGCTTCGACGTCGTGCTGTGCATGGAGGTGGTGGAGCACGTGGCCGATGTCGGCCTGTTCATCGCCAGCGCCGCCTCGATGGTGAAGCCGGGCGGGCTGATGGTGGCGGCGACGCTCAACCGGACCAAGCGCTCCTTCGCGCTGGCCATCGTCGGAGCGGAATACGTGCTCGGCTGGCTGCCGCGCGGCACGCATGACTGGAACAGGTTCGTGACCCCCGAGGAGCTCAAGGCGGCGCTGGAGGCGGGCGGGCTGAGCGTGACGGACCGCACCGGCGTCGTGTTCAACCCGCTGGCCGACACCTGGCGCCTGTCGGGCGACCTGTCGGTGAACTACATGATGGCGGGCGCGCGGGCGGCCGACTGAGGTCCCCTCCGGAGCCGGCGCGGAGGGCGGCGAAAAATCCTGCGCTTGACCTGCCTCAACGCCCCTTCCGTTGCCGATGGGCAACACTACATGAGCAGGGACGGATCGCCGCAACGGGGTCCGTTGCGGCGGCCGGGATACGGGCGCCGTCGTCCCGAATGACCGTCCGCGCCTCGCAGAGGGCGGATGTGGGGCCAGGAGGCACAGAACATGAATTTCGACACCTACACCGAGCGCTCGCGTGGATTCGTGCAGTCGGCGCAGTCGCTTGCGCTGCGTGAAGGCCACCAGCAGTTCACGCCCGAGCACCTGCTGAAGGTGCTGCTCGACGACCCGGAGGGCCTGTGCGCCGGGCTGATCAGCCGCTCGGGCGGCGATCCGCGCATGGTGCTGGCCGATACCGAGGCCGCCCTCGCCAAGCTGCCCAAGGTGGGCGGCTCGGGGGCCGGGCAGGTCTATCTCGCGCCGGCGCTGGCGCGCGTGTTCGACGCCGCCGAGCAGGCGGCCAAGAAGGCGGGCGACGGCTATGTCACCGTCGAGCGGCTGCTGCTTGCGCTGGCGCTGGAGAAGGACAGCGAGGCGGGCAAGATCCTCGCCAAGGCCGGTGCCACCCCGCAGAAGATCAACACCGCCATCGAGGCGCTGCGCAAGGGCCGCACGGCCGACAGCGCGACCGCCGAGAACGCCTATGACGCGCTGAAGAAATATGCCCGCGACCTCACCGAGGCGGCCCGCGAGGGCAAGCTCGACCCGGTGATCGGCCGCGACGAGGAGATCCGCCGCACCATCCAGGTGCTCTCGCGCCGGACCAAGAACAACCCGGTGCTGATCGGCGAGCCGGGCGTCGGCAAGACCGCGATCGTCGAGGGTCTGGCGCTGCGCATCGTCGACGGCGACGTGCCCGAGAGCCTGCGCGACAAGAGCCTGCTGGCGCTCGACATGGGCGCGCTGATCGCGGGCGCGAAGTATCGCGGCGAGTTCGAGGAGCGGCTGAAGAGCGTACTCTCCGAGGTGCAGGCGGCCGAAGGTGGCATCATCCTGTTCATCGACGAGATGCACACCCTGGTCGGCGCCGGCAAGACCGACGGCGCGATGGACGCCTCGAACCTGCTCAAGCCCGCTCTGGCGCGCGGCGAGCTGCACTGCGTCGGCGCGACCACGCTCGACGAGTACCGCAAGCATGTGGAGAAGGACGCCGCGCTGGCGCGCCGCTTCCAGCCCGTCTTCGTCAACGAGCCGTCGGTGGAGGACACCGTCTCCATCCTGCGCGGCATCAAGGAGAAGTACGAGCTGCACCACGGCGTGCGCATCACCGACTCGGCGCTGGTGGCGGCGGCGACGCTGTCCAACCGCTACATCACCGACCGCTTCCTGCCCGACAAGGCGATCGACCTCGTGGACGAGGCGGCCTCGCGCCTGCGCATGCAGGTCGATTCCAAGCCCGAGGAGCTGGATTCGATCGACCGCGAGATCGTGCGCCTGCGCATCGAGCAGGAGGCGCTGAAGAAGGAGCACGACGCGGGCTCGAAGGACCGGCTGAGGAAGCTCGAGAAGGAGCTCGCCGATCTCGAGGAGCAGTCGGCCGCGCTCACCTCGCGCTGGAAGGCGGAGAAGGAGAAGCTCGGCGACGCCCAGAAGATCAAGAGCGATCTCGAGAAGGCGCGCGCCGACCTCGCCATCGCCCAGCGCAGCGGCGAGTACCAGAAGGCGGGCGAGCTCGCCTACGGCACCATCCCCGCGCTGGAGAAGAAGCTCGCCGCGCTGGAGACGCAGGAACTCGCCGCCGAGGTGAAGGCCGGCTCGATGGTCGAGGAGGCGGTGACGCCCGATCACATCGCCGGCGTCGTCTCGCGCTGGACCGGCGTGCCGGTCGACAAGATGCTGGAAGGCGAGAAGGAGAAGCTGCTGCGCATGGAGGAGGTGCTCGCCACGCGCGTCATCGGCCAGAAGGAGGCGGTGGAGGCCGTCTCCACCGCGGTGCGCCGCGCGCGGGCGGGCCTGCAGGACCCCAACCGTCCGATCGGCTCGTTCATCTTCCTCGGCCCCACCGGCGTCGGCAAGACCGAGCTGACCAAGGCGCTCGCGGCCTTCCTGTTCGACGACGACACCGCGATGGTGCGGCTCGACATGTCGGAATACATGGAGAAGCACTCCGTGGCCCGGCTGATCGGCGCGCCTCCCGGCTATGTCGGCTATGAGGAGGGCGGCGCGCTCACCGAGGCGGTGCGGCGTAGGCCCTATCAGGTCGTGCTGTTCGACGAGATCGAGAAGGCGCATCCGGACGTGTTCAACGTCCTTCTGCAGGTGCTCGACGACGGGCGCCTGACGGACGGGCAGGGCCGCACGGTCGACTTCCGCAACACGCTGATCATCATGACCTCGAACCTCGGGGCCGAGTTCCTGGTGAACCAGCCGGAAGGCCAGGACACCGACGCGGTGCGCGAGGAGGTGATGACGGTGGTGCGCTCGCACTTCCGGCCGGAGTTCCTCAACCGCGTGGACGAGATCGTGCTGTTCCACCGCCTCCGCCGCGAGCAGATGGGCGCGATCGTCGACATCCAGGTCAAGCGGCTCGACAAGCTGCTGGAGGAGCGCAAGATCGCGCTCGACATCACCCCGGAGGCGCGGGACTTCCTGGCCGAGAAGGGCTACGACCCGGCCTATGGCGCGCGCCCGCTGAAGAGGGTGATGCAGAAGCTGCTGCAGGACCCGCTGGCCGGCCGCATCCTCGCCGGCACGGTGAAGGATGGCGACGTGGTGGTGGTCGAGCGCGGCAAGGACGAACTGCTGTTCGACACCCGGCCCGGCGTGGTCGAGGAAGCGGCCTGACCGGCTGCACGGAGACCGTGCGAGAAAATGAAAGGGCGCCTTGCGGGGCGCCCTTTTTCGTTCGGCATGACCTTCGGTATCACCGCTTGGCCCGGGCGCTCCGCGACAGGGCAGGGCCGGCGCGGCGCGTCTCAGTTCTGCGCCAGAAGCGCGTCGAGCTCGGGGCGGAAGGAGCCGGAGATTTCCGGGTTGTCCAGCGCATAGGCGACGTTGGCCATCAGGAAGCCGAGCTTCGAGCCGCAGTCATAGATCGAGCCGTCGAAGGTGACGCTGTAGAAATCCTGCTTCTGGGCCAGCTTGAGCATGGAATCGGTGAGCTGGATCTCGTTGCCGGCGCCGCGCTCCTGGCTGGCCAGCAGGTCGAAGATCTCCGGCTGCAGGATGTAGCGGCCGGAGATGGCGAGGTTGGACGGCGCGACGTCCTTCTTCGGCTTCTCGACCATGCCGGCGACCTTGTGCACGCCCTCCGCCATCTCGTTGCCGAGGGCGACGATGCCGTACTGCTCGGTCTGCTCGGGCGGGACCTCGTAGACGGCGATGTGGTTGCCGCCCCCGGTCTTGGCATAGGCATCGACCATCTGCGCGAGGCAGCCGGTGCCGTTGCGCGGCTTGTGCAGCATGTCGGGCAGCAGCAGGGCGAAGGGCTCGTTGCCGATCAGGTCGCGCGCGCACCACACGGCGTGGCCGAGGCCGAGCGGAAGCTGCTGGCGGGTGAAGCTGGTCGCTCCCGGGCCCATGGTCTCGCGCTTCAGCATGTCGAGCATCTGCGTCTTGCCGCGGTCCTTCAGCGTCTCCTCCAGCTCGTACTGGCGGTCGAAATGGTCTTCGATGACGCCCTTGTTACGGCCGGTGACGAAGACGATGTGCTCGATGCCGGCGGCGCGGGCCTCGTCGACGACATGCTGGACGACGGGGCGATCGACCACCGTCAGCATTTCTTTCGGGACCGCCTTCGTTGCGGGCAGGAACCGGGTGCCGAGGCCGGCTACCGGCAGGATCGCTTTGCGGATTTGACTGGCCATATGAACGTGTTGCCGCTTTCGATTGCACAATGGATAGGTGAGTGGCGCCGAAGGTCTAGCGCCCCAAGCTTAGCGTCTTCCTTACGGAGAGAACACAGTCACTAACGCGTTTGCGGCGATTAGGTGCCGCAGTGCGGCGTGGCCCGCCCGCGCCACGACAGGCGCGGACCGGCGCGTGCGGAACGCATATTCCCCATGGGAAATTTGATCGCGTTAAGCCGACTGAAACCATGATGCCTCCCTAATCAGACCTCGGCCTCGCGTTAGGGTATGCGTTATGAGTTTTCGCCCGCTTCACGGCCGGCGCCCGGCCGGCGGTTCTGCTGCCGGTCCGATGCTGGCCGGTTCAATGCTCCTCTGTCTGGGTCTCGCCGGCTGTGCGTCGCCCGACGACATTACCGGTTCGCTGACGGATTCCTCGCCGATGGCGGTGCGCACCGCGGCCGCCTCGCCGGCGCCGCGCCCCGTGCCGCCGCCGGCCTCGCACGCGTCGTCCTCCCAGGCTTCCGCGCCCGCCGCGACGCATCCGGCGATGACGCCGGCCGCGCTCGCGCGCGACGAGCGCAATTTCAGCGCCTGCATCGCCGCGCTGGAGCCCCGGGCGCGGGCGAAGGGCGTGTCGGCGGCGGGCTTCCGCCGCTACACGGCCGGGCTGAAGCCCGACATGGACATCATGAAGAAGCTGGAGACCCAGCCGGAATTCTCCCGCACCGCCGGCGACTATGTCGACATGCTTGTGTCCGAGACCCGCATCCGCAAGGGCCGCGAGGCGATGGCCGCGCACGCCCAGGTGTTCGACGCGGTGGGTCGCACCTATGGCGTCGACCCCTATGTGGTGGCGGCGATCTGGGGCATCGAGACCAATTACGGCGGCGCGCGCGGCTCCTATCCGGTGATCGAGGCGACGGGCACGCTCGCCTGCGTCGGCCGCCGCAAGGCCTATTTCCGCGACGAGTTCATCGCCGCGCTGCGCATCGTCGACCGAGGCGACATTCCCGAGAGCCACCTGAAGGGCTCGTGGGCCGGCGCCTTCGGCCTGACCCAGTTCATGCCGACCGCGTTCCAGCGCGACGCGGTGGATTTCGACGGCGACGGGCACCGCAACGTGGTCGATTCCGTCGCCGACGCCATGGGCTCCACCGCGCACAAGCTGAAGCGCGGCGGCTGGCGCCCGGGCATGAGCTGGGGCTACGAGGTCGTGCTGCCGCGCAGCTTCGACTACATGCTGGCCGACAAGCACCGGCGCAAGACCATGCGCGAATGGTGGGCGCTCGGCGTGCGGCGGCCGGAGGGCCGGCCGATGCCGAATGCGAGCGAGACCGCCTATCTGCTGCTGCCGGCGGGCGCCAAGGGCCCAGCCTTCCTGATGACCGACAATTTCAAGGCCATCCTCAGCTACAACCCCTCCGACTCCTACGCGCTGGCGATCGGCCATCTGGCGGACCGGATCCGCGGCGGCGACGGCTTCGTGCAGCCCTGGCCGGACGACATGCGCGCACTCTCGCGCACCGAGCGCACGGAGCTTCAGCAGCGCCTCGCCTCGCGCGGCTATGATGTCGGCCCGGCCGATGGCGTGCTCGGCTCCAGCACGCGCAGCGCGGTGCGCGAGTATCAGGTGCGGGTGGGCATGCTGCCCGACGGCATGGCCACCGGTGAGGTGCTCGACAGCCTGCGCTCGGGCGGAACCTGAGCGCGGTCCACGGCCGGCGCGCCGGCCGTGGGACTTGAAACGGCCGCGATAATGGTCCACCGCTTCAGCCCGGAACGGGCATCGGAAGGCGCACCATGGCGAGACGGCCGGACAGGCGAGGGATGAGGCTGGGCGTGTGGGCGCTGGCTCTGGCCGGTGCGCTGCTGGCCGGCCCTGCCTTCGATGGCCCGGTGCCCGCCCGTGCGCAGAGCGACTGGTTCCGCCCGCCGGGCAATGTCGGCAACCAGCCGGTGCGCCAGCAGCAGCGCCAGCCCGCGCGCCAGCGCCAGCAGCTTCCCCCGCCGCCGCGCCAGAAGAAGGTCTGGTCGCCGTTCCAGCCGCTGATCGACCTGTTCAGCCCCTCGACCCCGCGCACCGCCGCGCCGAGCCAGCCGCGCTACGTGCCCTCGGCCCCGGCGCAGCAGCGTGCCGCCCCGGCGATCGAGCAGCCTTCCGAGCCGCGCGGCCAAGTCTACGCCTCTGCCGACGAGGCGCGGAAGGATTCCGACACGTTTTCGCAGTTCGTGCTGGTCATGGGCGACGAATACGCCGACCCGCTGGCGCAGGGCCTCGCCGACGCCTTCGCCTCCGATCGCGAGACGGTGGCGGTGGTCGGCAAGACCGAGAAGGGCTCCGGCCTCGGGCCGCAGAGCGGCTTCGACTGGGCGGGCTCGGCGCGCCAGATCGCCACCGCCTCGCAGGCCAATATCGTGGTCGTGTTCGCCGGCATGAATGACCTCAAGCCGATCGACGATCCCGCCGGGCGGGCCGAGGTGCTCGACGAGCGCTGGCAGAACATCTATGGCCGCCGGCTCGACGAGTTCCTGCTCGGCCTCAAGCTCTATGGCCGGCCGGTGGTGATGGTTGGCCTGCCGCCGGTCGAGGACGGGCCGCTCAACGAGCGCGTCACCAAGCTCAACGCCCTCATCAAGGAGCATGTCGAGCGCGCCGGCCTGATCTATGCCGACGTGACGGACGGCTTCGTCGACGAGGACGGCAAGTTCATGATGTCGGGCCCCGATGTCGACGGCCAGCGCCGGCGCCTGCGCGATTCCGACGGCGTGGGCTTCACCCGCGCGGGTGGACGCAAGCTCGCCTTCTTCGTCGACAAGGAGCTCGACCATCTGCTGGTCGATCCCGCCGATCCGGCCGCCGCCGCGCTCAGCGCCGCCGCGGCGCGACCCTCCATCATCCTGCTCACCGGCGGCACCTCGGCGGGCGCGCGTGTGCTGGCCGGCGCGCCGGGTACGACGCCGGCCGCGACCCCCGCCGCGGACGAGGGCGAGCCGGAGCCGGCACGGGTGCTCGTCAGCGGTGCGGCGCTGCCTTCGGTGACCGGCCGCACCGACGATTTCCGCTGGCCGGCGGGTTCTCCGACGCAGCCGGCCGCCGCCGCGCCCTCGGCGGCCGGGACGACCACGGCGGCGCCTTCCATGGGGGCTCCCGCCAGCCCGGCTCCCGCCCCGGCGCCAGCCGCGACGCCCTGAGCGATTTTCCGCGCGCCGGAAAGCGTCAGGCGGCCAGCCAGTCGCGCTCGGTTTCGACCACGCGGGCCCAGACGGCCTCGGGCTCGGGCACCTCGATCTGGAACACCTCGCGCATCAGCCGGGCGAATTCGCGCGCATCGGCGATCGGGCGCTCCTCCACGCCGGCATCGGTCACGATGCGCCGCGTGTGGTTGAAGATGCCCTCGGTGCGGCCAGGCGCGTGGCGCTGCACCACCAGATTGCGCAGGAAGGGCGAGCCGGCGTCGCGGATCAGCATCTCATGGGCGGCGGCGAGCGCCGCCTCGTCGCAATGGCCGGGCCGGAAGTCGAAGCTCGGCGCCGCGCCGTGGCGGTGGTTGTGGAAGCGCAGCCAGCCGCCGTCGGCCTCGGCGATGGCGAAGGCGCGGCCGTATTGTTCGACGGCGCCTAGCCGCATCGGGACCGGCGCGAGGATGGCGTCGCCCAGGCCAACCTCGGCGAGCCAGGGCTGGTCGAGGTCGACGCGCAGCGTGAGGTGATTGCCGACCGCCATGTCGCCCAACTCGGCGCGGCGCACCCCCGCGCACAGGCGCGTCACCTTGTAGCCGAGCGCGGCGAGCGCGGCGCCGAACAGGCCGTTCATCTCGTAGCACCAGCCCCCACGCGGGCCGTCCACCATCTTGGCGAAGGCCGCGTGCGGGTGGGGATCGACCGGCCAGCCCATGAAGGCGTCGATCGCCTCCCAGGTGAAGCTGGTGACATGGGCGTGGTGCAGCGCGACGAGCGTGGGAAGATCGGCCGCGCGTGGCCGGCCGAGACCGATGCGGGCCAGATAGGCGTCGAGCTCGCGCGGGGTGAGACGGAACGGCTCGGCCGGGATGTCGCGCGGGGCGAGGCTGTGATCGCCGGGCGCGAGGGTCTGCACGGGGCTGAAGGTGTCCATGGTGGTTCTCGAAAAGCGCGTCGCCATCCGCCCGCCCGGGTGAGGGCGGGGAGGGCTACGTCGTGTTGCGGATGGCGCGGGGATAGGGCGGGCGCGGGGTCGGCGCTTCCTAAATTCATGCTAATGGCCCGGGCACCTTTCCTAAGAGTGTCCTAATCTGGCGCGGCCGCGCGGGGAGCGGATCGCAGGGCGGAGGCGGGGGGCATGATCGACGAGCAGATCGCCGGCTTCATCGAGGGCGCCGTGATGACGATCCTCGCCTCGCGCGATGCGCGGATGCGGGCGGCGATCGGGCGCGCGGTCGGCACCCGGCGGGCCGGGCCGGCGCTGTTCGAGACGCTGGTCTCGCGGGTGCAGTGGCCGGAGCTGACCGGCGATCTGGTGCCGGGCGCGCCGCTCGCCCTCACCTTCGCGGGGCTGGAGGACTACCGCTGCTATCAGGTCAAGTCCGTGGTGCTGGAGGTGGGGACGGCGGACGAGGACGACCGGCGCCGCGCCGCGAGCTATGTTGCGGAGATGACGCGGCGCCTCGCCGCGGTCGGCGTTGCCGCGCGCCCGGCCGGGGCGTGGCTGTGCGAGCTCGACCTCCAGCGCGTGCGCTACCGCCCGCTGGCGCTCTATGCCCAGACGCCGGGCATCGATGCCGGCCGCCGGCTCGGCGAGCCCGTGCCATGACGGTGCGCCTCGCCGATCTTCGCGCCTGCTTCGAGGGCGTCATTCCCTCCATCGTCGCCACGGTGGACGGCGAGGGGATGCCGAACGTCTCCTATCTCTCGCAGGTCCATTTCGTCGACGACGCGCATGTGGCGCTGACGAACCAGTTCTTCTCCAAGACCGCGGCCAATATCGCGCTGCGCTGCGCGGCGACGCTGATGGTGGTCGACGGGCGCAGCGGCGACCAGTTCCTCATCGACATCGCACCGGTGCGGCGGGAGAACGCCGGCCCGCTGTTCGAGCGCATGTCGATCCAGCTCGCCGCGACCAGCGGGCATGGTGGCTGGGGCGAGGTGATGAAGCTGCGCTCGGCGGACATCTACCGCGTCGAGGCGATTCGCGCCGTGCCCTCTCCGGGCGTGGCGGCGGCGCCGACCGACCCGGCCGGCCGGGTGAAGCTGGAGGCGGTCGCGCTGCTGGCCGCCGCCATCGGCGCCGAGCCCGACGCCGGGGCGATGCTGGACCGGGCGCTGGAGGGGCTCGCCACCGATCTCGGCATCCGCCATTCCATGGTGCTGGTGCCGGCCGGGGAGGGGCGCCGGCTCGTCACCCTCGCCAGCCGGGGCTATCCGGCGCGCGGGGTCGGCTCGGAGGTGGCGCTCGGCGAGGGGGTGATCGGCCTCGTCGGCGAGTGGCGGGTGCCGGTGCGCATCAGCGACATGAGCCGGGGCCGGCGCTACGCGGCCGCCGCCGGGGCGGGGCCGGCGGGCTCGGAGCGGGAGATCGCGCTGCCGGGCCTCGCGGCTCCGCAGAGCCAGATCGCGGTGCCGCTGGTGGCCCAGGGGCGGTTGACGGGGGTGCTGTTCGCCGAATCGCCGGAACGCTTCGCCTTCTGCCACGAGCACGAGGCGGCGCTGAGCCTGATTGCCCTGCCGCTGGCGGCGGGGCTGCGGATGAACGCTCTGGGCGCGGGGGAGGCCACGGGTGCCGCGACGCCCGAGGCGGCGATGGCGGAAGCGCCGCAGCCGGTAGCGGCGACGCTCACCGGGGGCGTGCCGTTCCTTGTGCGCCACCACCGCTTCGACGACGCGGTGTTCATCGGCGGCGACTATCTCATACGCGGCGTCGCTGGGCGGCTCGTCATGCTGATGCTGCGCGACTATCTCGCCACCGGCCGGACCGAGTTCGCCAACCAGCAGATCCGCCGCGCGCCCGAGCTGCGCCTGCCGGACCTCAAGGACAATCTCGAGACGCGGCTGCTGCTGCTCCGGCGCCGGCTGGAGGAGAAGGACGCGCCGCTGCGCATCCATCCCGCCGGGCGCGGGCGGGTGCGGCTGGAGCTCGGGGGCACGCCGCTGGTCGAGAGCGTGCCCTGACGGCGCCGCCCCCGGCTTTACGGACTCTTCAGCCGGGCAGGGCCCTCAGCGCGGCAGGACCGACGTGCCCATGAGGTAGGTGTCGATCGACTGCGCCGCCTGGCGCCCCTCGCGGATCGCCCACACCACCAGCGACTGGCCGCGGCGCATGTCGCCGGCGGCGAACAGCTTCGGCACGGTGGTGGCGTAGTCGCCGTCGCCCGCCTGCACATTGCCGCGCCGGTCGAGCGAGAGGCCGGCATGCGAGAGCATGCCCTCGTGCAGCGGGTGCACGAAGCCGAGCGCGATGAAGACGAGGTCGGCGCGGATGCTGAACTCGGTGCCCTCGATCGGCAGGCGCTTCAGGTCGACGCGGGCGCACTTCACGCCGGTGACGCGGCCCTTCTTGCCCTCGATGCCGAGCGTGGCGGCGGCGAACTCGCGCTCGGCGCCCTCGGCCTGGGAGGAGGAGGTGCGGAACTTGGTCGGCCAGTAGGGCCACACCGCCAGCTTGTCCTCCTTCAGCGGCGGGACCGGGCGGATGTCGAGCTGGTGCACGGAGAGCGCGCCCTGGCGGAAGGCGGTGCCGACGCAGTCCGAGGCGGTGTCGCCGCCGCCGATGACCACCACATGCTTGCCGGCGGCGAGGATCGGCTGCTCGTTGCTGACGTCCTCGCGGCCGAGGCGGCGGTTCTGCTGCACGAGATAGGGCATGGCGTAGTGCACGCCTTCCAGCTCCTGGCCGGGAAGCTCGGGATTGCGCGGGGCTTCCGAGCCGCCGCACATCAACACCGCGTCGTGGTTCTCGAGCAGCTCGTCGAGCGGCACGGTCACGCCGACATTGGCGCCGTAGTGGAAGGTCACGCCCTCCGCTTCCATCTGCGCCACGCGCCGGTCGATGTAGTGCTTCTCCATCTTGAAGTCGGGAATGCCGTAGCGCAGCAGGCCGCCGGCCTTGGGCTCGCGCTCATAGACATGCACGTCGTGCCCGACGCGGGCGAGCTGCTGGGCGGCGGCAAGGCCCGCCGGGCCGGAGCCGACCACGGCGACCTTCTTGCCCGTCCGGTGGGCGGAGACCTCGGGCTTGATCCAGCCGGCCTTCCACGCCTTGTCGGCGATGGCCTGCTCGACGGTCTTGATGGTGACCGGCACGTCCTCGAGATTCAGCGTGCACGCCTCCTCGCAGGGCGCGGGGCAGATGCGGCCGGTGAATTCGGGGAAATTGTTGGTGGAGTGGAGGTTGCGCGTCGCCTCTTCCCAGTTCCCGTTATAGACGAGGTCGTTCCAGTCCGGGATCTGGTTGTGGATCGGGCAGCCGTTCGGCCCGTGGCAGAACGGAATGCCGCAATCCATGCAGCGCGAGGCCTGGTTGGCGACCTCGGCGTCCGGCAACGGCAGGGTGAACTCACGAAAGTGGCGAATGCGGTCTGACGCCGGCTGATACTTAGCCTCGCGGCGATCGATCTCGAGGAAACCCGTAACCTTACCCATTGCGCCCTCTTTCGCGGAGCACCACCACCTTGGAGGCATTCCACCTCCGGTGCCAGATACATCAATCATGCCAGTTGGGAAATGACGGCGCGGCACACAGCCGCGCCAAAATACAGCGTTTCCGCCATCCGCGTTCCGGAGCCGGAGGCGATCCCGTCAGCGGGACGCCTCCGTGCCGTTCCCGATGCCGTCCCGAAGGCCGGCCTGCCGGTGAACCCGGCGATGCGGCGGAAACCGGGCCGCAGGACGGGCCTATTCGGCCGCCTGCAGGCCCCGCATTTTCTCCATCTCGCGCAGCGCGCGCTGATACTCGACCGGCATCACCTTCACGAACATGCCGCGATACTCGGCCCAGTTGTCGAGGATCGTCTGGGCGCGCTTCGAGCCGGTGTAGTGCAGGTGCTTGGCGATGAGCTGGTGGAGACGCTCCTCGTCGTGATGACCCATGTCGGCCATGACGTCGATGCGGCCCTTGAACTCCAGATCGCCGCCATGGTGGTGGAGGCGCTCCAGCAGGTCCTCCTCCTCCTCGACCGGCTCCAGGTCGACCATGGAGAGGTTGCAGCGGTTCTTGAAGCTGTGGTCCTCGTCCAGCACATAGGCGACGCCGCCCGACATGCCGGCCGCGAAGTTGCGCCCGGTCTGGCCGATGACGACCACCACGCCGCCGGTCATGTACTCGCAGCCATGGTCGCCCGTGCCCTCGACCACCGCGATGGCGCCCGAGTTGCGCACGGCGAAGCGCTCGCCGGCGACGCCGTGGAAGTAGCACTCGCCCGAGGTGGCGCCGTAGAGCACGGTGTTGCCGACGATGATCGAGTTCTCCGGCACGATGCCGGCATTGTCCGCCGGGCGCACCACGATGCGCCCGCCCGACAGGCCCTTGCCGACATAGTCGTTAGCCTCGCCCACCAGCGTCATGGAGACGCCCGCCGCAAGGAAGGCGCCGAAGGCCTGGCCGGCGGTGCCGGACAGGTGGATGTCGATCGTGTCGTCCGGCAGCCCGGCCTCGCCGTGGCGCTTGGCCACCTCGCCGGAGAGCATCGCGCCGACCGAGCGGTTGATGCTCTTGATGCCGGTCTCGATCTTCACCGGGTCGCCATGCTCGAGCGCGGGCATCGCCTTCTCGATCAGCGTGCGGTCGAGCACATGGTGGATCGGGTGGTTCTGCCGCTCGGTGTGGTAGATCGCGACCTCCGGCCCGACCTCGGGCTTCGCGAAGATGCGGGTGAAGTCGAGCCCCTTGGCCTTCCAGTGCTCGATCGCCTCGCGCTGGTCGAGCCATTCGGAATGGCCGATCATCTCGTTGAAGCTGCGCACTCCCAGCGCCGCCATGAACTCGCGGACTTCCTCGGCGACGAAGAAGAAGTAGTTGATGACGTGCTCGGGCGTGCCCTTGAAGCGCTTGCGCAGCACCGGGTCCTGGGTGGCGACGCCGACCGGGCAGGTGTTGAGGTGGCACTTGCGCATCATGATGCAGCCGGCCGCGATCAGCGGCGCGGTGGAGAAGGCGAAGTCGTCCGCCCCCAGCATCGCCCCGATCACCACGTCGCGCCCGGTGCGCAGGCCGCCGTCCACCTGCAAGGCGATGCGCCCGCGCAGGTTGTTCATGGTCAGCGTCTGGTGCGCTTCGGCGAGGCCGATCTCCCAGGGGGAGCCGGCATGCTTGATCGCGGTGAGCGGGGAAGCGCCGGTGCCGCCCTCGAAGCCGGAGACGGTGATGTGGTCGGCGCGCGCCTTGGCGACGCCGGCCGCGACCGTGCCCACGCCCACTTCCGACACCAGCTTCACCGAGATGTCGGCCGCGGGGTTGACGTTCTTCAGGTCGTAGATGAGCTGCGCCAGGTCCTCGATCGAGTAGATGTCGTGGTGCGGGGGCGGGGAGATGAGGCCCACGCCCGGGGTCGAATGGCGTACCTTGGCGATCACCGCGTCGACCTTGTGGCCGGGCAGCTGGCCGCCTTCGCCGGGCTTGGCACCCTGCGCCATCTTGATCTGGATCATGTCGGCGTTGACGAGGTACTCCGCCGTGACGCCGAAGCGCCCGGAGGCCACCTGCTTGATCGCCGAGCGCATGCTGTCGCCGTTGGGCAGCGGCTTGAAGCGGGTCGATTCCTCGCCGCCCTCGCCGGTGTTGGACTTGCCGCCGATGCGGTTCATCGCGATGGCGAGGGTGGTATGCGCCTCGCGCGAGATGGAGCCGAACGACATGGCGCCGGTGACGAAGCGCTTCACGATCTCCGCCGCCGGCTCGACCTCCTCCAGCGGCACCGGCGCGTGGCCGATCTCCTCCGCGTTGCGGATGCGGAACAGCGAGCGGATGTTGAGCGTCTTGGCGCCGGCCTCGTTCACCAGCTTGGCGAAGTGGCGGTACTTGTCCTGTGCGTTGCCGCGCACCGCGTGCTGGAGCACGGCGACCGTCTCCGGGTCCCAGGCGTGCTCCTCGCCGCGCAGGCGGAAGGCGTAGTCGCCGCCGACGTCGAGCGAGCTGCGGTAGATCGGCGCGTCGCCGAAGGCCACGCGGTGGCGCATCGCGGTCTCTTCCGCGATCTCGGCGAAGCCGACGCCGCCGATGGAGGACGCCGTGCCCGAGAAGTACTTCTCGACCAGCTCGTCCGACAGGCCGACCGCGTCGAAGATCTGCGCGCCGCAATAGGACTGGTAGGTCGAGATGCCCATCTTGGACATGACCTTGAGCAGGCCCTTGTCGATCGACTTGATGTAGCGCTTGACGATCTCGTACTCGTCCACCTCCTCGGGAATGTCGACGCGCATGTCGATCATGGTCTCGAAGGCGAGGTAGGGGTTGATCGCCTCGGCGCCGTAGCCGGCGAGGCACGCGAAATGGTGCACCTCGCGCGCCTCGCCCGTCTCCACGACGAGGCCGACCGAGGTGCGCAGGCCCTTGCGGATCAGGTGATGGTGCACGGCCGCCGTGGCCAGCAGCGAGGGAATCGGGATGCGGTCCGGCCCGACCAGGCGGTCGGACAGGATGATGATGTTGTAGCCGCCATGGACCGCCGCCTCGGCGCGCTCGCACAGCCGCTCGACCGCGTCCTCCATGCCCGCCGCGCCCTTGTCGACGGTGTAGGTGATGTCGAGCGTGCGGGTGTCGAACCGCTCCTCCATGAAGCCGATCGAGCGGATCTTCTCGAGGTCGGCATTGGTGAGGATCGGCTGGCGCACCTCGAGCCGCTTGCGGCGCGAATTGCCCTCGAGGTCGAAGATGTTCGGGCGCGGGCCGATGAACGAGACGAGGCTCATCACCAGCTCCTCGCGGATCGGGTCGATCGGCGGGTTGGTGACCTGCGCGAAGTTCTGCTTGAAATAGGTGAAGAGCGACTTCGACTTCTTCGACAGCGGCGAGATCGGCGTGTCGGAGCCCATGGAGCCGACCGCTTCCTGCCCGGTGGTCGCCATCGGCGCCATCAGCAGCTTGAGGTCCTCCTGGGTGTAGCCGAAGGCCTGCTGGCGATCGAGCAGGGTCACGTCGGTGCGCACCTCGCGCGCCTCGACGGTGCGCAGGTCCTCCAGCACGAGCTGGGTGCGCTTCAGCCACTCCTTGTAGGGATGCGCGCGCGCGAGGCCGGTCTTCACCTCCTCGTCCGGCACGAGGCGGCCCTCGACCATGTCGACGAGCAGCATGCGGCCGGGCTGCAGGCGCCACTTGGTGACGATCTGGTCCTCGGGGAAGGTGAGCACGCCCATTTCGGAGGCGAGCACGATCCGGTCGTCCGTGGTCACCAGGTAGCGCGCGGGACGCAGGCCGTTGCGGTCCAGCGTGGCGACGATCTGGCGCCCGTCGGTGGCGACGATCGCGGCCGGCCCGTCCCACGGCTCCATCATGGCGGCGTGGTACTCGTAGAAGGCGCGGCGCTCCTCGTCCATCAGCGGGTTGCCGGCCCACGCCTCGGGCACGAGCATCATCGCCGCATGCGGCAGCTCGTAGCCGCCCTGCATCAGGAATTCGAGCGCGTTGTCGAAGCAGGCGGTGTCGGACTGGCCCTCATAGGAGATCGGCCAGAGCTTGGAGATGTCGTTGCCGAACAGCTCGGAATCGACGGAGGCCTGGCGGGCCGCCATCCAGTTCACATTGCCCCGCAGCGTGTTGATCTCGCCGTTATGGGCGACCATCCGGTAGGGATGGGCGAGCGACCAGGCCGGGAAGGTGTTGGTCGAGAAGCGCTGGTGGACGAGCGCCACCGCGCTTTCGAAATCCGGGTCGTGCAGGTCCGAATAATAGGCGCCGAGCTGGTCGGCGTTGAACATGCCCTTGTAGACGATGGTCCGGCAGGACAGCGAGACGACGTAATAGCCGGCGGTCAGCGGGTCGTGCGCGGCGTAGATCGCGTTGGAGACCACCTTGCGCAGGATGAACAGACGGCGCTCGAAGTCGTCCTCATTGGTGGTCGCCTCACCGCGGCCGATGAAGATCTGCAGGTGCCGGGGCTCGGTCGGCAGCACGGTGTGGCCGAGCGAGGTGTTGTCGGTCGGCACGTCGCGCCAGCCGAGCAGGACCTGCCCTTCCTCGGCCACCACGCGCTCCATGGTGGAGCGGATGATCTCCTGCCCCTCGGCATCGTGCGGCACGAACAGGTGGCCGACCGCGTAATGGCCGGGCTCGGGCAGCTCGAAGCCGAGCTTGGCCGCCTCCTTGGCGAAGAAGCGGTGCGGGATCTGCACAAGCATGCCCGCGCCGTCGCCCGCGCGCGGGTCCGCGCCCACGGCGCCGCGGTGCTCGAGATTCAAGAGGATCTGCAGCCCGTCCTGCACGATCTGGTGCGACTTGCGGCCCTTGATGTCGGCGATGAAGCCGACGCCGCACGAATCCTTCTCGTTGCGCGGATCGTACAGACCGCGCGCGGCCGGCAGGCCCGGATCGATGTGCGGAATGGCTTTGGCGTCGGCGCGATCCGTCGCGGCCGGACGAACCGTGGCCTCGCCGTTCATGCGCGCGGCAGCGCCGCCCATTTCCTCACTCATCCCCGTACTCCCTTAGGGTCGCTTGCCGGCGTGCCGGACCCTCGTCCGCCTTCGCGCGGCCTTGACCCGCGAAGCATGCACGCCGTCGTCGAACTTGGCTAGCATCGACCGAGCCGTGCCTTGCACAGCGTCAGCCTATCGAAATTATAGGACAGCATGACTGCCCTATCAATCGCGAAGATGCCAGAATTGGCGCTCGCGCACAAGCGTCGCGCGCCTGTCGCCGATTGCGAATCTGCATTCTTCTTGCGGCGCCGGCGTCCGGCGCGCAACGAAAGGTAAGGCGCCTGCAACATTGGCGCAACGGAGTTGCCCGACGCTGGGGACGCATCGGGCGCGGCGGAGCGGGCGCGCGCGAGGTGACGCATGGTCGTGAGCGTGCCGCATTCGCGCGTTCCAATACGCCCGCTCTTAAGCTATTTCCGGAGGCTTCCATGGCGAAGCGGTCCGCCTCGCGATCCGTCATTCCCGTCCTCGTCGCGCCGCTTATCGCCGGCGCGGCCGTGGCCGCTGTGGCGACGCCGGCCGAGGCGCAGGTCTATTTCCGTCCCTATGCGCGCGTGTGGTCCGGGCCGATCTACGGTCCCCCGCCGGGCTATTACTATGGCCCGCCCCCGGCCTACGGTCCGCCGCCCGCCTATGACAACCCGGAGACGATGCCGCCGGCCGATGTCGAGCCGATGCTGCGCTCGATGGGCATGCGCGCCGTCGGGCGGGTTCGCGTGGACGGCAACACCTATGTGGTCGACGCCACCGATCCCGGCGGCTCGCGGGTGCGCCTGACCATCAACGCGTTCACGGCAGGCATCATCCAGGTGCGGCCCATCGGCCGGCCGGTCGGCCGGTCGAGCGGCGGTCCGGCGGTGGCGGCGACGCCCCCGGTGGGGCGCCCGGTCCTGCCGCCGGTCGGCCCCGTGCCGCCGGAGAAGCCGCCGGAATTCGCCGCGCTGACGCCGCCGGCGACGGGTCCGGCCGGCACCGCGCCCGCGGGTGCCGCGCCGGTCGAGGCGGCTCCCGTCGTGGCTGCGCCGGCGGACGCGAAGGATGAGGGCTCAGCCGCCGCCAAACCGGGGGATGCCCAGCCGGCGGAAGCCGCGCCGGCCGACGATGCCGCCAAGGCGCCCGGGAAGGCTGATTCGCCGCGTCCCGCCGATGCCAAGCCCCTGGATGCCAAGCCTGCGGCGCCGGCATCTTCTCAGACCGCGGTGCGGGTCATTCCCGGCATCGCTGTTCCGCCCGGCACCGAGCCGACACCGGTCGCCCCGGCCGCTTCGGCGACCGCGCCGAAGACCGGCAGCGGCACCGGCACCAGCGCTGCGGGCGCCAACACGGCGGCCGGCACCGCTTCGGTCATCGCCCGCGACACGGTGGAGCCGGCCCCGGCCGCCGCGCCGTAGCCGCCGGCAAGGGCCGCGCGGTCGAATGTGACCGCACCCCCGCGCCCAAACAAAAAGCGCCCCGGTTTCCCGGGGCGCCTCGTTTTCGTTCCGTACGGGTGCCGTCAGGCCGCGGCAATCGTCACGCCGCGACCTTGCCCTCGCTCGGCTTGGCCTCGAGGACGCGGGTGGCGCCGCCGCTGACCGCGATCGGAATGCTGCGGGGCTTCATCGCCTCCGGGATCTCGCGCACGAGATCGACATGCAGCAGGCCGTTCTGCAGCGTGGCCCCACGAACCTCGACATGGTCGGCGAGCTGGAAGCGGCGCTCGAAGGCACGCGCGGCGATGCCCTGATAGAGCACCTCGCCGGACTTGCCGGCGCCGTCGACCTTGCGGTCGCCGCGGATGGAGAGGGTGCTCTCCTTGACCTCGATGTCGAGGTCCTGATCGGTGAAACCCGCCACCGCTACGGTGATGCGATAGGCATTTTCACCGGTCCGCTCGATATTGTAGGGCGGATAGGTGGTGCCGCTTTCGACATTGCCGACCTGGTCGAGCATCGAAAAAAGACGGTCGAAGCCGACGGTCGAACGGTGGAGGGGGGTAAAATCAAACGTACGCATGGCATATCCTCACTTCAAGCGACATGCAGTCTGGAGGTCCTCTCAACTGAGCCGGACCCGGTTTGCGTACCGCCTTCTGGCCGGTACGAATGGGAGATAGGAAGCGCCCGGCGCCGCGCAAGAGGCGCGCATGCGGCGACGGACGGCGGAAGATGAACGGGCGATGAACGCCCGGCTCGGCGCGCGTTCAGTGCCGTGGGGCTAGGAAAAGGCTGCGGGAAAAGGCGGTAGCTGGCTCCCCCAGGCGGGGGAGGGGAGGTCGTGGAGGTGTCGACGCATCGTATTGCGTCCTTATTGGGATATTGGCGCAGGGTGTGGCTCGGTTTCGGGGCCATGGCCGGCGCCGCGCTGTGCCTCCTCGTGGTCGCCGGAAGCGGGACCGCGTTCGCCCAGCGGATGAGCCCGCCTCCCGGCCCCTTCGCGCCCTATGACGCCCCGCCCGCGCGCGGCAGCGGGCCCGGCGTCGATGGCGAGGGGGCGGCGCGCATGCTGCGGGCGCGCGGCTTCACCAATGTCTCGGTGATCCGGCGGCGCGGCCCGACCATCCTGCTCGAGGCCAACGGCCCGCGCGGCGAGCGCGTTCAGGTGGTGGTCGACAGCACCTCCGGCGCCATCAGCGGCATGAAGGTGATCGGCTACGGCGACAAGCGCTATTGAGCCGCCGGGCGGCCTGCCGGGCCGGCGGCGCCTTGTGGCGCCCGCGCACTGCGGTATAAGCCGCCTCCACCGTCTCCGCTTGTAACGAGAAGCCCGCAACCCGCCATGTTCCTCTATGCCACCATGGACAATCCCGTGCCCGAGGGTGCGGTGTGCGGCGGCGTGACAACGCAGGACGGCGTGCAGCTCCGCTTCGCGCGCTGGCGGCCGGCGAGCGTGAAGCACGGCACGGTGTGCCTGTTTCCCGGGCGCACCGAGAAGATCGAGAAGTATTTCGAGACGGTGCGCGACCTGACGCGGCGCGGCTTCGCCGTCGCGGCGATGGACTGGCGCGGGCAGGGCGGCTCGCAGCGCCTGCTGCGCAACCCGATGAAGGGCCATGTCGGCTCGTTCGACGAGTACCAGAACGATCTGCAGGCCTTCATGCGCCAGATCGTGCTGCCCGACTGCCCGCCGCCCTATTTCGCGCTCGCCCATTCCATGGGCTCGGCCATCCTGCTCGATGCGGCCCGGCACGGGCGGCGCTGGTTCGACCGGATGATGCTGGTCGCGCCGATGCTCGACCTGTCGCTGCTGAAGCACGACGTGGCGGCGCGGCGCATGGCGCGGCTCTGCGCGGGCGTGGGCATGTCGAGCTTCTACGTGCCGCGCGGGCGCAAGGTGCGGCTCGACGAGGTGCATTTCGAGGGCAACCGCCTCACCTCGGACCCGATGCGCTTCGCCCGCAACCTCACCATCACCATGGAACAGCCCGGCCTCGATGTCGGCCCGCCGACCATCGGCTGGGTGCGGGCGGCGTTCCAGCTCATGGACACGCTGACCGACCCGGCGACCGCGCGGAAGATCCGCCAGCCGCTGCTGATGGTGGCGGCGGGGGCGGACAGCATCGTCTCGACGCCGGCCATCGAGCATCTGGGCACGCGGCTGATCGCGGGCGCTCATCTGGTGATTCCCGGCGCCCGGCACGAACTGCTGCAGGAGCGCGACGTCTATCGCGAGCCGCTCTTCGCCGCCTTCGACGCCTTCATTCCCGGCAGTGGTGGCTGATCCGGGCGGCTGATCCGGGCCACCTGTTCAGGCGTCTCGTTCAGGCGTTCTGCAGCACCGCCAGCGCGGCCTCGTGCACGCGCCTGTCGCCGGCGACGACGACGCGGCCCGAGGAGAGGTCGCTCTCGCCTTCCCAGCTCGTGACGACACCGCCCGCGCCCTCGATGATCGGCACCAGCGGCAGGATGTCGTAAGGCTTGAGGTTGGTCTCGACCACGAGGTCGACATGGCCGGCGGCGACCATGCAATAAGCGTAGCAGTCGCCGCCATAGCGCGGCAGGCGCACGCGGCGCTCCACCTCGACATAGCGGGCGCGGTCGGCCTCGTTCATCAGCAGCGGGCTGGTGGTGAGCATGATCGCTTCCTCGAGCCCCGCGCAGGCACGCACGGCGAGACGCCGCTCGCCCGCCGGCCCGCGATAGCGCGCGCTCGCGCCGTCGCCGTAGAAGCGTTCGCGGATGAAGGGCTGGTGCATCATGCCGTAGCAGGGCCGGCCCTCGCGGCACAGGCCGATCAGCGTGCCCCAGGCCGGCAGGCCGGCGATAAAGGACTTGGTGCCGTCGATCGGGTCGAGGATCCAGACGAAGTCGGCGTCCGGGCTGTCGTCCGGGAATTCTTCGCCGCGCACGCCGTGCGAGGGAAAAGTGCGGCGGATCAGCGTGCGCATCGCCTGCTCGGCGGCGCGGTCGGCGGCGGTGACAGGATCGAAAGCCGTGCCACGGCTCTTGTCCTCCACCCCGAGCGCGGTGCGGAAGAACGGCAGGATGGCCTGCCCCGAGACATTGGCCAGCTCGTGCACGAAGCTCTCGAAGTCCACCGCACTCATGTCAACGCTCCGGTCGATCCCACATCGCGGCCCCGTCCCGGCAACGCCGAGCGGACCGGCCAAGCCATATCGGGCGGCGCCGGGCTCGGCAACGACGGCGTGGAGATAAGGGGAGGGGAAGGCGGCGCGGGACCTAGCGAAGGGCGCATAATGAGGGGCGCTCCTCAATTTCGCCGTATCGGCCACCCATCTCTCCTTGCGTCGCGTCCCGCGTGGCGCGCATGGCTGCTATTCCAGCAAGACCAAGGATTAGGCACTGACTCCCATTGCTATCGGGAAGTGAAGCTGCCATATTATTGCAGCGCGGCAGGGCGATTGGCGTTGCCCTCCCGCTGCCCTCCTTGGGCGTTTCCTCCCTAGACTTGGGCCGCTCCGGCAACGTGAGCGGCCCCTTTCTTTTTAGGCACCCAACTGAAAAATCAGGGTTTTTCGCTGCGCGGCCATTCGGGTCGCGAAACGGGACGGTGCGGGCATGCCGGTTAAATGCCCCAAGGTCAGGTTAAGGCCCAACCATTTCTGCCGTACTCGGGCCCGGATGCGCACACCGGGCGCGAATTGATTTATTCGCGCCTCTCGTTCCGCCGTCTGGTTTCGCTTCTTTCGTTTCTCAGCTTGCCTTTTGTGCGTTGCACAGCTATACATATCGCACTGCGGAAGCTTGATTGGCGTCTCGCTTCCGTATGCCCTCCTTGGGCGTTTCCTCCCTAGACTTGGGCCGCTCCCGCTTTGCGCGAGCGGCCTCTTTCTTTTCGGGCCATGGCGTCCGTGCGGCGGGGAGGCGTCGCCGCGGACGACGCGTCGAGCAATCTCCAGAAACGTGGCCTGATACCGTCTGTTCGCGCAGTCTCACCTGGCGCGTCCCGGCCGATCCGTGGCGAGTCGGCGCTCCCAGCTCGTTTAGGGTGGTACATTCGCTCGATGAGGCATGCGCGAGGGGAATGGGTGACCTTCGCGCGATGGGAGACGCTTCGCTCAAGGGGCGAGCGGCTCGACCACCGCCCACCATCGGCAGACGGTGGCGGCTTCGATCGCCGATCCGCCAAAGCACGCCTCATCTCAGGGCCATTGCGCTCGGCAGAACCCGGGCGCAGTGGCGTCCGCTCTCGCGAGATCCCGCGCAAACGGCTGAAAAGCAAGCGGTTCGGGCCACAAGCCGCGGCGCAGATACGAATCGATGAAGGGAAGGGGGCGGATAAGGGGAATGCACCTGGCGCCATGTCCTCGACCCCATGGCGCCCCGGTGCCTGCCATCCTCCAGGACGAGGGACGGCAGCCTTTTCGCGGTCAGAAACGCGACATTAAAGTCACACTGCGTGGCTAGGTGTATTTGGTATGCCAGAAAATGACGCGCGTGCCTTGATTATTCCGCAATGCACATACATCTTCATGTTCGTACGCAGCGATTGGCGTCGCTTCGTACAGCCCTCCTTGGGCGTTTCCTCCCTAGACTTGGGCCGCTCCCGCTTTTGCGCGAGCGGCCTCTTTCTTTTGTGCCGGACCTCAGGATCACCGCGGGCGGTTCATGTCCGCCTTTTCCCGGTTCCCGTTTCGTGGTCCCGACACCCAAGAAGGGCGACTCAGGATCAGAGGCGCTCGCCCGCTCCGCGTCTTCGCGGTTATGACCTCCAGAGAGGTGGGGAAGCGTCCGCCCGATCCGAGCGTGCAGAATTCGTATAGCCCTCATGCTCAAAATGCAAGGCTGTTATGCCTCATTTTGCATCAGGCAATAAGATTTTTGAAATGATGCCGGCAAAGCGTTGTGCAACAACGCTATTCGGCGGCATGGCGGGCCGGCGCGAGCTCGATCTGCGCGATGCGCGAAAGCGCCTGCGCCACATCCAGAAGGTCCTGGCGCAGCGCGTCGAAGCGTTCGGACGCCTGGTAAGTGGGCTCGTCCATATAGAGCGCGCGGTTGATCTCGATCTGGAGCGCGTGCATGCCCGAGGCGGGGTTGCCGTAATGCTCGGTGATGAAACCGCCGGCATAGGGCTTGTTGCGCACCACCGAATAGCCGCGCCGGCGCAGCTCGGTCTCCATGATGTCGGGCAGCACCGGCGCGCAGCTCGTGCCGTAGCGGTCGCCGATGACCATGTCGACGCGCGAGCGCTCGTCCCGATGGCAGCCGGAGGGCATGGAGTGGCAGTCGACCAGCACGGCGACGCCGAATGCGCGCTGCATCTGCACCATGCGCTGGCGCAGTGCCCGGTGATAGGGCTTGTAGAGCGTCTCGATGCGCACGATCGCGTCGTCGATCGGAATGCGCCGGGCATAGATCTCCTGCGCCTCGCCGACGATGCGCGCGATGGTGCCGAGGCCGCCGGAGACGCGCATCGAGCGCGTATTGGCGAAGGCGGGCAGGCGGCCCTCGAACATGCGCGGGTCGAGCTCATAGGGCTCGCGGTTGAGGTCGAGATAGCAGCGTGGGAAATGTGCGCGCATGAACGCCATGCCGGACTGGGTGACATCGCGGAACAGTGCGTCGACCAGCGTGTCCTCCGAGCGCCGCAGCGTCTGCAGCGGCAGGCGCGACTGCTCGACGAAGGCGCGGGGGTAGATCACGCCGCTATGGGGCGAATTGAACAGAAACGGGGCAGTGAGCCTTGCCGGCTCCACGATCTCGAAGGTCGGATCGACCATATCTGCGATGACGGCCATCATTCTGTCAGACCAGCACGAACCCACTCTTGATCCGGCACGTGGGCACGCGCCACGCTCATCCCGCCGTCGATCCCGCCTGTCTAGCATGGCCGCTCCGGTCACGGAACGCCTCAATGCACGGCCGGGCAGGCGAGGTGAACACGTCGCCGAGAGGCGGGCGAGTTGAAGCGGCGCGGTTAAGAATGCCATGATCCCGCCCCGATTCACGATGTGCTAAGAGCACCGGGAGTACCGAAGGGGGAAAGGCGGTGGCCCAGCCCCGCGGATAGCCGAATCAGACCAAGGTGCAAGGGATGCTGAAGATCCTGCTCGCCGAAGACGACAACGACATGCGGCGTTTCCTCGTGAGCGCGCTGCAGAAGGCGGGCTATGAAGTCGTCTCGTTCGACAATGGCCGCTCGGCCTATGACCGGCTCCGCGAGGAGCCGTTCGAGCTGCTGCTTACCGACATCGTCATGCCGGAGATGGATGGCATCGAGCTGGCGCGCCGCGCCACCGAGCTCGACCCGGACATCAAGGTGATGTTCATCACCGGCTTCGCCGCCGTGGCGCTGAACGCCGACAGCCAGGCCCCGAAGGACGCCAAGGTGCTTTCCAAGCCCTTCCACCTGCGCGATCTCGTCAACGAGGTCGGCAAGATGCTGGCGGCCTGAGGCCCGAGGCGGGGACAAAGGCTGGGGGCAGCCGCACGCGACCTTCCGGGGTCACTTGCGCGGCATCGGGCTTCTCGATATAGGGGAGCCCCGCCCGACGAGGCCGGCGCCGAAAGGACGGCACTCGCGGGAAACGGAATGGGCGCGTAGCTCAGCGGGAGAGCACTACGTTGACATCGTAGGGGTCACAGGTTCAATCCCTGTCGCGCCCACCATTCCAATCCCAACACTATCAACGCCTTACGGCATCGGAAGCATTCTTCCCGCGGTTCGCGTGAACCGGTCGATGCCGCATTCGAGTGACGTCGCCGCCTTGTGCAGGTAGCCGGCGAGAATCGCGCATACGCCTTTCGGGTGATCGCGACGTTCGAATGTCCGAGGATTTGCGCGATCCATCGGAGCGCCATCCTCGGCCATGTGCACCGCGGCGTCATGGCGCAACATAAGCGGCGACAACACTTTCCCGACGCCTGCCTTCGGCTGATTTCGCCAGAGATCGCTTTACAGATCCGCCGGAAGGCGAGGGCCGAGCGCCCCTACGAGCGGCGGTCTTTTTCGTGATAGCGTGCCCACATGACAGATCACGCACTCGCCTACCGGATCATGACCGTGCGCCATAGGGGCGCACCGGGAATGACCGGAGGCAAACATGAACTTCAAGCGCAAGCGTCCCAAGTCGGGCCGCGCCGGGTGTCTGCTGTGTAAACCCTGGAAGCGTCAGGGCACCTGTCTGCACCAGCGCGACAAGTTCTCGGATTGGAAGCGCAAGCAGGCAGCGGATCGCCAGATCAGCGAGTTCCGCTGCGAATGAGATGACGCCAAGACGCTGGAGATGGCCGTGGAAATCGCCGTCTTGGCCATGGCGGGCACGGCGGCGGTTTCCATCCACATCCCCTGGCCGATCATGACGGGGCGGGCGCACGCTTGCGATGCGCCCTCAGGGCTTCGCGACCTCGAAGATCAGGGCCCAGTTGTCGAGGCGGCGCGTCGTTCCAGACACGTCCGTATAGCTGTCGCCATCGCCCTCGCTGTCGCGCAGATTGCCCCGCGGGCCATATTCGCGGCCGCCCCGCGCGGGGTCGCCCGGGCGGCCGAACGCATAGGTCAGCCGGCTGCCGCTCGGCACGGGCCGCGCAAAGGATATGAGCACCTCGTCGGGCGCCACGATGGTCACGCCGGTAATGGCGTCGGGAATGAGCTGCTCGTCCGGCGTCCACAGGTCGAAACCCATATTCGGGACGGCGGCGACCCATTGCGTGTCGAACGCCAGCGGGCCATGCGGCACCGCGAAACGCAGGCGAACGCCGTCGGCGCTCCAGCTTGCATTCGCGAGGTCCAGCGCAAGAGGCGGCACGGGCGCGTGCCCCATCCGGGCATGAACCAGCTTCGCCAGGGCGCGACCGTAATATTTGCCGATCTCCTGATAGGTGAGGTTCGTCGCGTGAATGTCGTCGCGAAAATCGCCGATGTAGAGCGGAAGAACGCAGAAGATGTCGGGATTTGAATGCGCGGCGCTCCTGATCGCCAGCGCGATTTCCGGGCGGAACGGCGTTTCCGGCTTTCCCCGCGCGAGATAGGCCAGCTGGCTGGCGGGCTGGTAGGCGAGCAAGGGCGGCGACCATTCCTGCCCGGAGATGCGGCGGGCGTCCGCTGAAATCGCTTCGGTGAGCAAGGCCAGCTTGGAGGCGTAGGCGGCGCCCGAGGTGCCGCGCAGCTGGTCGGTCTCTCCATGCGACCAGAGGGTGGCGAGGTAGAGATAGGCGCGCCCCTGCGCGGCAGACAGCGTCTTTCCCGCGCGGATCATCTGCAGCAGCCGGCGGTAGTTGCCCGTGTCGGGCAGCAGGCCGACGAGGCGGGCGCCGGCGCGCCCCGCGCTCGAGCCGAGCAGGGTGACGTCCAGCTGGTCCGGCTCCACCCCCTTCAACCGCGAAAAGGTCCGCACGAACATATCGGCGGCGGCGGCAATGCCGGTCTCCCCGCGGCTGTGGTCGTCCGCCTCGGCCAGCGGCACCAGCGCATCGAGCTCGACGTGGCCGTCGACCGGCGGCCGGATGCCCTGCGCGAACATGAGGCTGCCGAAGCTCGGCCGGGTCGTCACCGCCGGGGTGCCCAGCACGCCGATCGACAGGCTCTGGCCATAGCCGGATATCTGCCAGATCGGCCGGGAGTCGGCCGCGGCCACGCCGATCTGGCAGATCATCACCGCCCAATAAAAGGAGAGCCCCCTCCCGATCAGGGAGAGGGCCCGACGATGGAAGGCCACGCTAGATGCCTCGGATCATTCGGCCGCGACGGCGGTCGCCTTTTCAGCACGCGCCGCCGCCCTGCGGGCGGAGACGGCGGCGATTCTCTGGGCCACCCGCTCCTGGATGCGCGCCTGCTTGCGCTGAAGGCGGCGCTCCTCACGCTTGGCTTCGGGGCTGGCCTCCACCTCGACCTCGGTCTTCTCCTTCATGGCGACGGCGGCGTGGCCGAGCGTGCCGATCAGGTTGTCGAGCCGTTGCGCCTTGTCCAGCGCGGCCTGCAGATCGGCCTTGGGCAAGGCCGGATCGCAATAATAATGCTCGAATATCTTCATGTTGAAGTTGAGGATGTGCCGATAGACGTGCCGCCTGTCCTCGGTCCACTGATTGTTGAAGGCGTACATGACGATATCGTAGCTCGGGAAATAGAACAGCCGATCGTCCGCCGGGGCGGTCTCGAGCATGAATTCGTCGACGGCCGAGCGGATCGTCGCCTTGGACACGGCGTTGGCGGACAGACACGCGACCGGGCGGAACGTCGCCGTGAGGGGGATCGGCGACACCGTGAAGATGATCGTCGCTTCGGGCCGGAAGTAACGGATAAGCTCGTGGATGGCCTTGATGTTGGCCAGCGTCTCGGCGTGCGTCGCCACGCGAAACTTGTGGCGCTCGGGATCGTAGCGGTCCTTGGGAATGGCGCGCCAGAACACTTCGCCCGTCGGCTCGTCGTACCAGATCTCGCTCAGGCCGAGCGTGATGACGAAGACCTCGGCTGTATCGAACAGCTCCTTCGTATCGGCGCGAGCCGCTTCGCTGTAGCCGAATTCCTCAGCGCTGTAGCCGTGCCAGAGATCGAGCGACGGCGTCTTGTTCAGCCAGGCCCATTCGAACTGCTGGCGAATGGCGTAGGTGTGCACCATGCCATCGCCCATCTGGGTCACATAGGCCTTGCTGGCCTTCTTCGTAAGAATATTGAAGCCGCGATCGTGAAGATAATTGCTGATGTTGGCTGCGAAGCATGAGCCGAAAGCAACGATGGGCGTGCTCTTGGTGACAAATCCGCTTTTCGGCATAAAGCCGTGAGTCATATATTGATCGATGGCATAATTCTTCTTCAACGACTGATCGTTCGGGTAGAAATTCGTTGTGGAGCCTCTGAAAAACGAGCCGCTTGTCCTACGCTTTACGCCATCCTGCTCGACGACAATTCTGCTCATAATATTTTCCTCCGGAAGGAAGGTGGAAAGGCTCATCAGTCGTTGGGACGAAGTTAACTGTCAGAAAACTGGGCAGTCAAGCGACCGTAATATGACACGGCATTATGATGCCATCTCACCCCGCGTAATCTCAATGCAAAGAAAATCGGTCCATTATACGATGGAAATCAGTCCATTCTCATGTAACGAACGCTCAATCGATGCTGCGGAGCCGGTTATATGGTGAGGTTTTGCCTTGGATATGAGCGCATGCCGGATTCGTGGGCAATCAGAGACGCAACAGCCGAGGCCCGAGATCGGCGGACGTGGTCTTGTCATGGATGGGCGGTGGAGCGGGTCAAGCTGCTCTTCGCGAGCGCGCCGAGGCTCTACGACGTCGTTGCAGCGCGGGGCGTCGGCGAGCGGCGGACCGGCCGCACGAAGATCCTGCGGATGGAAGGTTCTCTTTCGCGAAGCCGGGCACTCAGATCCCACACGGCCGCCTCTATGTCGTCGCTGGTCATATCGTCCCGGAAATCGATCGAGATGCCGAGCAGTATGTCCGATGGGCCGAGATGCATGCTCAGTATCTCCTCGACCTTCAGGATCCGGGGATCGCGATCGAGCACGGAACTGACCTCCTCGAGGACCTCGGAGGAGGCGCTTTCGCCCGTCATCAGGCTCAGCGTTTCGCGGGCGAGGAAAACGGCCGTAAGCACGAGAACCAGCCCGATGGCTATCGAGGCGGCCGCGTCGAAACGCGGCTCGTCGAGAGCGTAGTCCAGGGCGAGCCCGACGGCGGCGAGGCCGAGGCCGAGCAGTGCGGCGGCATCCTCGCAGAAGATCGAGAAAATGCTCGGGTCCTTGCTGCCTCGCAAGGCATCCATGATGGGCTTTGCCGGCTGGCTCTGCCGCAACTCGCGCCAGGCGACGCGAAGGGTGGCCGCTTCTATGGCAAAGCTGATGCCGAGCACGGCGAAGTTTATCCACGGATCGCGGATCGGCTCGGGCGCGGTCAGGCGAATGACGCCCTCATAGATCGACACGGCGCCGCCCAGGGCGAAGATCATGAGCGCGACCACGAACGCCCAGAAGTAGATCTCCATGCCGTGTCCGAACGGATGCTTGCGCGTCGCGGGGCGGGCGGAACGGTGGAGACCGAACAGCAGGAGGCCTTGGTTGCTCGTATCGACGAGCGAGTGAAGCGCCTCGCTGAACATCGCGCTCGACCCCGTCCACCACGAGGCGACGAACTTGGTGGCGGCGATGGCGAGATTGCCTGCCAGGGCGGCGTAGATCACCACTGTCGAGCTGCCGGACTTCACGGGTGGTTCCTTCCTGAACTTCCACGCAGGTAACGTTTCCCGACGCTAGAATATCTCTGCCGGGTATACGCCCCAGAGGCGAATTTCGGGGACGAAGCCCTCCAGCCCATGCCCTACGACCTGGACATGGCACCAGCCCTGGCGGCAACTGGTCGGACGCACAAGGACATTTGCTTCCAACCGGGCAAGCAGTTGCGCCTTTGAGCTGGCAGCTTCTCGCAGATCGACCAGCCTTCCGCCCCGCACCCGAATGGCGGCAAAGCGGCGATCCGAAAGCATCACCGCATGGATCCAGCCCACGGCGCCCGTATTATCGCGAATGCGCCGCCAGTTCCCATAGCGATAGACCACCTCGACCGGCCATCGGGCGCGCTTGAACACCCATTTGACCGGGTAGGAGAAGCCGGGTCCGACACGGACATTGGTGATGCTGCTCTTGAGGGACACGAAATACGGCAGTTCGGCCGGCGCCCCGAAAGCCGGCGCAGGCACGGCGCTCATGACCGCCATCAGGGCGGTGGCAACCACGATCAGCCATGCGCGATATGGGGCTGCGAACAACCCGCCCGCCCTCGAACTCGCCAGGCTTCCAACCGCACCACGGGGCCGAGACCGGGGGCGACCCGGGCGCAGACGGTCCATTGCGGTGAGGAGCAGATCGCGATCCATATAGCGTCTTCGATCCGAAGGGGATCATCGAGCGTCGGCAGGCGGCGGTTAAGGGACCATTAAACCATGGGACCGGTGACGCTAACCCCCGATGCACGCGCGTGGCGGTTCGTGGCGGCAGCCGGCGAGGTCCGCGGGCCGGCGAACGGAACATCCCACGGCTCCGCCCGGATCGCCGGCCGATGGCGGAACCTGCCGCTTGTGCTGCAGCGCACCATGAGCTAGCAAGCCCGTCCCCTTCCAAGCCCGCACCCTGCAAGGAGGTCCCATGACCGCCTGTGGCCTCGATTTCGGCACTTCCAACACGACGCTCGGCGCCATGGGAAGGGGCGGACCGCGACTGGTGGCGCTGGAGGACGGAGCGGATACGCTGCCGAGCGCCATCTTCTTTCCGCGGACGGGCACGCCGATGGTTGGGCGGGCCGCAATGGCGGCCTATGTCGCCGGCGAGCACGGGCGCCTGATGCGGGCCCTCAAATCGGTGCTCGGCACCTCGCTGGTGGACGAGACGACCGCCGTCGGCCGTGTCCGGCTCAGCTTCCGCGGCGTGATCGCCGCCTATCTCGCCGAGGTGAAGGCGCGGGGCGAACGCTCCGTGGGAGAGGAGCTGACACGCGTCGTGCTCGGTCGGCCGGTGCATTTCGTCGACGATGACGCGGCAGGCGACGCGCGCGCGCAGGACGTGCTCGGTGCCATTGCCCGCGACATCGGCTTCCGGGACATCTCGTTTCAGTTCGAGCCCATTGCCGCCAGTCTCGACTATGAGCGGCAGGTCGAGGGCGAGGAACTGGCGCTGATTGCCGATATCGGCGGCGGCACGTCCGACTTTTCCATTGTCCGCATTTGCCGGGCACGGTCGGGCGAGGCGGATCGCGCGTCCGACATCCTGGCGAATGAGGGCGTGCGCATCGGCGGGACGGATTTCGATCGCCGCCTTTCCCTCTCGATGGTCATGCCCCTGCTCGGCCATGGCAGCCCCCTGAAGCGCGAGGGCCTTTCGATGCCGGCCGGCATCTATCAGGACCTCGCCACCTGGTCCGCGATCAACCGGCTCTATGATGGGCGGACGGCCCGCACCATCCGTGAGCTCGAACGCGATGCCGCCCGCCCGGAAATGGTCCGCCGCCTGGCAAGGGCGATCGAGGACGAGCGCGGGCACGGCCTGGCGCTCGATGTCGAAGCCGCGAAGATCCGCGTGGCGGAGGCGGGCCGGACCAGCCTCGATCTCGCCATGCTGGAGGCGGGGCTGTCGGTCGGCATCGCCCATGAGGATCTCGTGGAGCACACCGGGGCGCTTGCCGAGCGCATCGCGCGGCAGATTTCCACGTGCCTGGCCGCGGCGGGCCTCGCACCCGACGACATAGACGCCTTGTTCCTCACCGGAGGATCGACCCACCTGTCGCATGTGCGGGAGGCGATCTGCGCGTGCGTGCCGCAAGCGCGCGTGGTCAAGGGCGACACGTTCGGCTCCGTCGGTACCGGGCTCGCGATCGAGGCCGGCCGGCGCTACGGCGAGACAGAGGCCGCGCGGCCTCTTTCCTGCGGTTCGACGAACTGAAGAACCTCTCCGCCCGCCGGAAGGGCGAGGCGCGTGGTGTAGTCCGCGCGCCGATGCCTCAATTCGCCAGCGAGACGTTCTCGGAATTGCGCTGGCTGTCGATGAGATAGGCGGGGACCGCCTCCGCCGGCATGGGGCGCCCGAACAGGTAGCCCTGCCCGAGATAGCAGCCCATCGCGCGCAGCATCTGGTACTGCTCGTCGGTCTCCACGCCTTCGGCCAGCATCGAGATCTCCAGCACGCGGCCGAGCTCGAGCACGGAACGGACGATCTTGGACTGCTTGTCGTTCTCCATGAAATTGGCGGTGAACTGACGGTCGATCTTGATCTTGTCCAAGGGAAGCTGGGCGAGCTGGGCGAGGCTCGAATAGCCGGTGCCGAAATCGTCGAGCGCGATGCGCACGCCGACGGCGCGCAGCTGGTCGAGAATGCGGACGGTCTCGCCGATGTCGCGGATGATCGCCGACTCGGTGATCTCGATCGAAAGCCGCTGCGGCGGGAAGTCGACCTCCTTCAGGATCCGCAGCAGCCGGTTGCCGAGGAACTGGTCGCTGAGCTGGCGCGGCGAGATGTTGAAGGCGAGGATCAGGTTGGCGGGCCAGTTGCGCGCCGCCAGGCAGGCCTTGCGCAGCAGCTTGTCCGACAGGTCGGTGATGAGGCCGGCATTCTCGGCGGTGCGGATGAAAACGTCCGGCGGCACGAAGCTGCCATCCTGCCGCTGCCAGCGCGCCAGCGTCTCGAAGCCGTAGACCGTGCGGTTGTTGAGCCGGACCAGCGGCTGGAAATAGGGCATCAGCGTATCGTTCGCGATGGCGTCGCGCAGCTCGGTCTCGATGCGCAGCCGCTCGGCCAGCGTCTCGGCCATCTGCGGGTCATAAGCGCAGGGCACGGACGATTTCCTGCGCTTGGCCTCCTGCATCGCCATTTCCGCCTGGAGCATCGCGGTGGCGAAATCCCCTGCGGCGGATAAGGACGCGAAACCGATGGCGGCCGACGTCTCGAGGCAGATGCCGTCGATGTTCTGCGGCTTGTGGGTGACGGTGGCGATGCGGCCTCCGAGATCGCCCACGTTCTCCCACGCTACGTCGGAGACGACGACGAACTCGTCGCCACCCTGCCGCGCGATCAGGGCGCCGGGCGCCGTCTCGCGCAGGCGCTGCGCGAAACCGGCGAGGAACTGGTCCCCACCATGATGGCCGACAAGGTCGTTGACCTGCTTGAAATCGTTGATGTCGAGCAGGAAGACGGTGGTGAAACGGCCTTTGCGGGCGACGACATCCGCCAGTTTCATCTCCACGAAGCGGCGATTGGGCAGGTCCGTGACGAGGTCGTGGAACGCCGCGTATTCGGCTCGCTCCTCGGCTTCGCGGCGGCGGTGGATCTCCTCGTTGAGGTCGACCAGCCGCAGCACCGCATAGCCCATCGCCGCCAGGCCGACGACGATCAGCGCCATGAAGATCTCGTCGGCCTGCCAGTTCTCGTTCGTGACGAGAAAGTCATGCACCCAGTCGTAAAAATTGGTCGCCAGCGCCAGCAGATAGGCGCAGATGGCGACAACGGCGACGATCAGGGCGTCACGAATAGCCTTCGACATGGCGCACTCAACTTCCAGTCCTGCCGGCGCGTCAAACCTTTCCGTACGTCACAGATCAGCGACGGTGTTTGATCGACATCAATATCCCGGGCAAGACGGCACGAGCGTGGCACGTCCACGAGCCCATTCTGAAGATGCCGGACCCCTTTCGTCCGCTGAGACCATGACAGTATCGCAAATAGGTCGACGGTACGAGAAGGGAAGATAATCCGCCCTTCGTCGTGGTGGAGGTGCCTGCGTGTTCATCGCCGACCAAGTTTCCGGCCGCTCCCGCAGGAGACCTGTCCACGGGGAACCGTATTCCCCATGACGCGCAGCCGGCACGAAACAAATTCGAGATCTATTCGTTGTCAGGGCAACGTGACTTCTACGGGAGGCAGACATGATCTCGAAGACGATTTCCATCGCAGTTCTTGCCGCGACCTTCGCGCTGCCGGTCACCGTTTCCGTGCCGGCCTACGCGACGTCCACTTCGACCAAGCCGCTGCCGAAGATCGGCAGCTATGAGCAGCGCGACGTGCTGGAGCGCGAGCGCGTGCGTCGCAAGCAGGTCCAAGACAACCGTCACAACGGCCTGTTCGAGCCGCTCACGGCCCCGCTCTATCAGGGGCGCAACTCGCCGGTGCAGCGGGTGGAGCGGGCGTTCGACTGACGCAGGTTCGACCGACGCAGGTTCGCCTGCCGGTTCGATTAGCCAACAAGAATGACGGGCTGCGCGTGGCTGTGAAGGCCGGGCGCGGCCCGTTTTCCGTGCGGCTTCAGCGGTTGCGATTGCAGGGGAAGCGGCGCCGGTTGGCCGCGTGAGGGCGCGGGCTGGCGCCGGAAACGGGAGCCGTGGGGGGAACACGGATGCGTATGGCGGATTGATAGGGCGCCCGCCCGCACGATATCAGTGACTTCAAGCCGCCTTTTCCCGCCGGAGTGACCATGCCCTTCCGCTTTGCCGTCCCCGCCCTCCATTCGCCCGACGCCGCTGCCATGAGCCTCGGCAACCTGCCGCAATGGGATCTGACCGATCTCTATCCGGGCATGGAATCCCCGGAGCTGAAGGCCGACCTCGACATCTGTGGCGCCGAATGCACCGAATTCGAGGAGGCCTATAAGGGCAAGCTCGCGGGCGTGCTCGACGGCGCCGATGCCGGCGAGCAGATGGCGCTGATCGTCGAGCGCTACGAGAAGATCGAGGACCGGCTCGGGCGCCTCTATTCCTATGCCGGGCTCGTCTATTCCGGCGACACCACCGACCCGGTGCGCACCAAGTTCTACGGCGACGTGCAGGAGAAGCTGACCGACGCCTCGACGCATCTGCTGTTCTTCACGCTGGAGCTGAACCGGCTCGACGACGCGAAGATGGAGGCGGCGCTCTCGAGCCCGGCCTTCGCCCGCTACCGGCCGTGGATCGAGGACGTGCGGGCCGAGAAGCCCTACCAGCTCGAGGACCGCATCGAGCAGCTCTTCCATGAGAAGGGCGTCACCAGCCGCGGCTCGTGGAACCGTCTGTTCGACGAGACCATCGCCGGCCTGCGCTTCGAGGTGGACGGCCAGAGCCTGCCGCTCGAGCAGACGCTGAACTATCTCGCCGAGCCGGACGAGGAGAAGCGGCGCCTTGCCGCCGAGGCGCTGGCGAAGGTGTTCAACCAGAATTTGCGCCTGTTCACCCTCATCACCAACACGCTGGCCAAGGACAAAGAAATCTCCGACCGCTGGCGCGGCTTCGAGGACATCGCCGATTCCCGCCATCTGGCGAACAGGGTCGAGCGCGAGGTGGTGGACGCGCTGGTGTCCTCCGTCCACGACGCCTATCCGCGCCTCGCGCACCGCTACTACAAGCTGAAGGCCAAGTGGTTCGGCAAGGACCGGCTCGACTTCTGGGACCGCAACGCCCCGCTGCCCAAGGTCGAGACCCGGCCGATCGGCTGGGAAGAGGCGCGCGACACGGTGCTGGGCGCCTATTCCAGCTTCTCCCCGCGCATGGCGGACATCGCCCGCACCTTCTTCGACAGCAGCTGGATCGACGCCGGCGTGCGCCCTGGCAAGGCGACCGGCGCCTTCGCCCACCCCACCGTGCCCTCCGCCCACCCCTATGTGCTGCTCAACTACATGGGCAAGCCGCGCGACGTGATGACGCTCGCCCACGAGCTCGGGCACGGCGTGCACCAGGTGCTGGCGGCGCCGAACGGGGCGCTGATGGCGCCGACCCCGCTGACGCTGGCCGAGACCGCCTCGGTGTTCGGCGAGATGCTGACCTTCCAGCGCCTGCTGGCCGCCGCGCCGGACCCGAAGGCGCGCAAGGCGATGCTGGCCTCGAAGGTCGAGGACATGATCAACACGGTGGTGCGCCAGATCGCCTTCTACACTTTCGAGCGTCGCATCCACACCGAGCGCAAGTCCGGCGAGCTGACCGCCGAGCATATCTGCCGGATCTGGATGGAAGTGCAGGGCGAGAGCCTGGGCGACGGCATCCTGCTGGGGCCGGGCTATGAGAGCTACTGGGTCTATATCGGCCACTTCATCCATTCGCCCTTCTACGTCTATGCCTATGCCTTCGGCGACTGCCTGGTGAACTCGCTCTACGCGGTCTACGAGAACGCGGCGGAAGGCTTTGCCGAGCGTTATCTCGCCATGCTGGCGGCGGGCGGCACCAAGCATCATTCCGAGCTGCTGAAGCCGTTCGGGCTCGACGCCCGCGACCCGGCGTTCTGGCAGACCGGGCTGAACCTCATCGAGCGCATGATCGCCGAGCTCGAGGCGCTGGAGGAGTGACCCGCGCCGAGGCGGGCGACGCCGTTCCCGACGCGCCCGCCCCGAAACAGGGCGACCCTGAGCAGGCCGGCCCGGAACCGGCTGCGCCGGAGGCTCCTGCCTTCGTCCACACGCCCTATGACGGCTCCCGCCAGGCATTCGCCATCGCCCTCGCGCCGCTTGATCTCGACGAATGGATCGAGCCGGACCCGCATCTCGCCCGGCATCTCGCCGAGCGCGAGGCGTTGCTGGACCAGCGGTGTGCCGTGGTGTTCCGCGAGGAGGCGTCGAGCCGGGACGCGCAGCGTGAGGCGCTCTTGCTCATCATCGACCATGTGGCGGCGCGCTGGCCGGCGATCTACCGGCTCGAGGACCGGCGCCTCACCGTCGTGCCGACGGGCCGCAGCTTCGATCTGGACGATGAGGGCGAGGCGCCGCTGGCGATCGCCGGCCGGATCGTGCCCGACGACCTGCTGATCCTGACGCGCGGCGAGGCCGGCTACAGGCTCACCGCCGCCGTGCTGTGCTTTCCCTCCGCCTGGTCGCTCGCCGAGCGCTTCGGCCAGACGCTGGACGGCCTGCACGAGGCGGTGCCGGGTTATCAGGCGAAGCTGTCGCGGGTGATGAACCGCATCTTCGAGAATCTGAAGGTCGACCAGCCGGTGTGGCGGGTGAACTGGTCGATCTATCCCGACGACGCGCTTCACCACCCCGAATCCAAGGAACGCCCGCGCGACTGGTTCGCCGACCCGGACGATCCGGCGCCCGAGGCCTTCGTGCGGGTCGAGCGGCAGACCCTGCGCCGCATGCCGGCGAGCGGTGACATGCTGTTCACCGTGCGCATCCATGTCGACCCGTTCAGCGCCTTCCGGCGCCACCCGCAGGGCAGGGAACTCGCGGCCTCCCTGCGCGAGCAGATCCTCGCGCTCGACCCGGACCAGCTCGCCTACAAGGCGCTGACCGAGCACCGCGACGCGGTCGCGGACGCGCTGGAGCGCATCGCCCGCGGCGGGTAGCTCGTCGGCATCGGACCGGCACGCGCGGCAGTCCCTTTCGGCGCGAAAACGCACTACATTGGCGGCAGCGAAGGGGAGGTGGGGATGGTCTTCTGGGTTCCGCTGCTGGCGTGGGGCGCCGCGCTCTTCGTCGCCATCTACATGGTGCTGAAAGGCCCGCGCCCGATCACGATCGGGCGGGTGATCGACCAGCTGCTGCGCTATATCCTCGTGTTCCCGGTCGGGCTGATGGGGCTGTGGGCGTTCATGGGCCACGTCTTCTTCGCCGAGCAGGCGGCGGCCGCGATCGGCTGGGCGACCAGCCCGTTCCAGTTCGAGGTCGGCATGGCCAATCTCGGCATCGGCCTCGCCGGCATCATCGGCGCCTTCGTGCGCTCGGCCGGGTTCCGCGCCGCGGTGGGGGTGGTGATGGTCGGCTTCCTGGGCGGCGCCGGCGTCGGCCACATCGTGCAGATCGCGCAGACCGGGAACATGGCCGCCGGCAATGCCGGGCCGATCCTCTACACCGACTTCCTCACCCCCATCGCCGTGCTCGGCCTCCTGCTGCTGCAGAAGCTGTTCTTCCGGGCCCCCGCGGCGTGAGGCCCGTTCCGCTTGCGCGGCGCCGCGCCCGGCCTATCTAGAGCGCGTAGCTGCGAGATCATCGTGACCGACGGACCCGACCGCGAAGCCAATCGCCTTTCCGCCCGCGCGGCCCGCTATGCCCGGGTGGGCACCCAGGTGGGCGGGGTGGCCGCCCGCATCGCCGGCACGCGCTTCCTCGGCCTCGAAGGGCGGCGCGGGGGCAATGCGGCGGCGCTGGCGAGCGCGCTCGGCGGGCTGAAGGGGCCGATCATGAAGGTCGCCCAACTCATGGCGACCATCCCCGACGCGCTCCCGCCCGAATATGCCGCCGAGCTCGCCACGCTGCAGAGCCAGGCTCCGCCCATGGGCTGGGCCTTCGTCAAGCGGCGCATGATGGCCGAGCTCGGCCCCGACTGGATGGCGCGCTTCGCCTCCTTCGACAAGGAGCCGGCGGCCGCCGCCTCGCTCGGCCAGGTGCACCGCGCCCGCGCCCTCGACGGCACCGAGCTCGCCTGCAAGCTGCAATATCCCGACATGCAGTCCGCCGTGGAGGCGGATCTGCGCCAGCTCGAATTCGTCTTCGCCATCCACCGGCGCATGGACCCGGCGATCGACACCAGCGAGATCGCGCAGGAGATCGGCGAGCGGGTGCGCGAGGAGCTGGACTATCGCCGCGAGGCGGCCCATGCAGCGCTCTACGCCCACATGCTCGCGGACGAGCCCGCGGTGCGCGTACCCCGCACCCATCCGGACCTTTCCACCGGGCGCCTGCTCACCCTCGACTGGCTCGAGGGGCGGCGCATGCTCGACTTCACCGAGGCGCCGCTGGAGAGCCGCAACCGGCTGGCGCGCGCCATGTTCGCCGCCTGGTGGGTGCCGTTCAGCCGCTTCGGCGTGATCCATGGCGACCCGCATCTGGGCAACTACACCGTGTTTGAGGAGGCGGGGGAGCCGTCGGGCATCAACCTGCTGGACTATGGCTGCATCCGCATCTTCCCGCCCCGCTTCGTCGGCGGCGTGGTCGACCTCTATCGCGGCCTGCAGGCGGGCGACGAGGCGCGGGTGGTGCACGCCTACGAGACCTGGGGTTTCCGCGGCCTCAAGCGCGAGCTGATCGACGTGCTCAACATCTGGGCGCGCTTCATCTACGGCCCGCTGCTCGACGACCGCGTGCGCACCATCGCCGACGGCGTGGCGCCGGGCGAGTACGGCCGGCGCGAGGCCTTCACCGTGCACCGCGCGCTGAAGGAGAAGGGGCCGGTGCGGGTGCCGCGCGAGTTCGTCTTCATGGACCGCGCCGCCATCGGGCTCGGCGGGGTGTTCCTGCATCTGAAGGCCGAGCTCAACTTCCACGCGCTGTTCGAGCAGGCGATCGCCGACTTCTCGATCGAGGAGGTGACGGCGCGTCAAGGCGCCGCGCTCGCGGGCGCGGGTCTGGCCTGAGCCGAGGCCGAGGTGACGTTGCCGGAAGGGGCGTCTTCCGTTAAAGCGGATGCTCGCGTTGGTTATTCCTTTGGAGGGGGTCGAGATGGCCGATCACGGAGCGCCTGAATACGCCACGGCTGACGGCAACGACTACGCCGAGCACACCGGTACCTATCACCTCTTCACCAAGATGACGCTCGTCGGCACGCTGGGCGTGGCCTGCTTCATGCTCTCGCTGGCCCTCGGCGGGGCGAACGGCCACTGGGGCCTGTTCACCATCGGCACCCTGGCCTCCGTCGCCGTGACCGCCATCGGGCTCGCCTCCGAGGACGGCAAACCGAAATTCCTGTTCGGCCTGCTCGCCATCCTCGCCTTCCTCCTCATCCTTACTTCCTGAGTTCGATCATGCGTATAGCTGTTGTCAAAGAGAGCTCTGGTTCGGAGCCACGGGTTGCCGCGTCCCCGGACACGGTTAAGCGTTATGTGGGCCTTGGGGCTGACGTTGTGGTTTCGTCGGGTGCGGGTTCGGCGTCGGGCGTGGGCGACGGGGAGTATGAGGGCGCGGGGGCGTCGGTGGTGGCGGAC
>NZ_JANTHZ010000011.1 GCF_024752355.1 Ancylobacter mangrovi | reverse complement strand
AGCGGCGGCTGCGCAACCTCGGCTACTTCAAGGACGTGAAGATCACCAACGAGCCGGGCACGGCGCCGGACCGGGTGATCCTGGTGGTCACGGTCGAGGACCAGCCGACCGGCGAGTTCTCGGTCTCCGGCGGCTACTCGACCACCGATGGCTTCATCGGTGAGGTATCGGTCTCGGAGAAGAACTTCCTCGGCCGCGGCCAGTATGTCCGCCTCGCGGGCTCACTGGGGGAAGATACGCAGGGACTGGACTTCAGTTTTACCGAACCCTACTTCCTCGACTACCGCATCGCCGCCGGCTTCGACCTTTATTGGAAAGAGACCGAAGCGACGAGTTACAGCCCTTACGACTCGTCGATGGCAGGCGGTACGCTGCGCGTCTCCCTGCCGCTCACCGACGAGCTGACGCTGGGTCTGCGCTACAGCCTCTACCAAAAAGAGATCACGATCGACGAGGACACGATCGAGGATTACGGCACGCCGTCATGGGCGCTGCTCGAGATCAACAACGAGGCCTACATCACCTCGCTGGTCGGCTACACGCTGACCTACAACATGCTCGACAACAATCTCAATCCGACCGGCGGTTACCTGCTCGAGTTGAAGCAGGACTTCGCGGGCGTCGGGGGTGATGTCAACTACGTCCGGTCGACCTTCGACTCGCGCTGGTACATGCCGGTCTATGGCGACGCTGTCTTCATGCTGCGCGGCCAGGCGGGCAACATCTCCTCCTGGGGCGGCGAGGACCTGCGCATCCTGGACAACTTCTTCAAGGGCCCAGACCTGGTGCGCGGCTTCGAATCCAACGGCATCGGCCCGCGCGACCTTGCTTCGGGAAGCGACGGCTCCGATCCGGACGCGCTGGGCGGCACGCTCTACTGGGGCACAAGCGCGGAGCTGCAGTTCCCGCTGTCCTTCATGCCGAAGGAGGTCAATCTGAAGATGGCCTTGTTCGCGGATGCGGGCTCGCTCTGGGGGTACGAGGGCAACACGACCTTCACCAATATCAGCGGGTGGGAAGACAGTCTGACGGACTGCAGCGCGATACAGGGGTCGAAGACGAAGGGTTACGCCAATGTCTGCGTGGCCGACAGCGACTCCATCCGTTCCTCGGTCGGCGTCAGCCTGATCTGGCAGTCGCCCTTCGGTCCGCTGCGCTTCGACTATGCCTGGGTCCTCACCAAGGAGGATTACGACCAGACGCAGGCCTTCCGGTTTAGCGGCGGCACAAAATTCTAGATGAACGCAGTTGTAAAAAAACGACTGTGAAACTCGGGCCGCCGCTTGCCCTGATAGCAACTCGTTTTCTGACCTCGCCATCATGGGCGGGTTTTGATCGCTCCGATTTGTGTGCCGAGGACAGCGGTGTCGGAACGGCGGTGAACTGCGGGAGAACGGACGAAATCCCGCGATCGCGCGACGTCGGGGGCAGGCATGCGGGAATGGCCTACGGCACGCCGGCGCTGCCGTCTGTTGCGGCGGCTCCCGAGGCCGAGCATAGCGGGCTCGCCCCGAAGCTCTACGACTTCGGCGCTTATCGGATTCCGCCGGCCTGGGGTGAGATCAAGCTCGCCGCGGCACGGGCCGTCCGTTCGGCGCCACCTCCCGCCTCTGCCTCAGCACCGCCCCTTCGGCGCGTACTGGCGTGGCGGGGATGGCGGGGATAGGCTGGCAGCGCGCCGGCCCGCAGCAGCGCCGGTGCATCTTCGTCCGCCGCTCCCTCGCGGCACCGGCCGATAGCGCGCGAGCCGAAGGATCACCCCATGGCCGACAGTGTCCTCATCGTCGGCGCCGGGCCGGTCGGGCTGACCATGGCGCTCGAGCTCGCCCGCTACCGGGTGCCGGTGCGCCTCGTCGACGCGATGACGGCGCGGGCGAACACTTCGCGCGCGGTGGCGCTGTGGCCGCGCACGCTGGAGCTGTTCGCGCGTGCCGGGGGCGGGCTCTCGGACGAGCTGGTCGGGCTCGGCAACAGGGTCACCGTCGCCAACATCCTTGCCGGCGACGAGCCGATCGCCCGCGTCGAGCTCAAGGACGTCGCCACGCCCTATCCCTTCGTGCTGATGCTGCCGCAGAGCGAGACCGAGCGGGTGCTGGTGCGCCATCTGGAGGCGCTCGGGGTCAGCGCCGAGCTCGGCGTCGAACTCGAGGGCTTCGACGCCGACGGGGAGGCGGTGAGCGCCACGCTGCGCCATGCCGACGGGCGCGGCGAGAGCGTGCGTCATGGCTGGATGATCGCCTGCGACGGCGCCCACAGCGTGGTCCGCCACCACCTCGGCCTGCCCTTCGAGGGCGACACGCTCGGCAGCGACTGGGCGCAGGGCGATTTCCACATGGCCGGCGTGCCGTTCCCGGTCAACGAATTCGCCACCTACTGGCACGAGGAAGGGCCGCTGGTGCTGTTTCCGATGGGGCCGGACCGCTACCGGATGATCGTCGGACTCGGCGCCTCGGACGAGGCCTCGAGCCGCGCCGCGCCGCCGCCGGTGGAGACCTTCCAGACCCTGCTGGACCGGCGCGGGCCCGGCGGCATCGTGCTGCGCGACGCGATCTGGACCTCCGCCTTCCGCATCAACGAGCGCCAGGTCGCCCATTACCGGGCGGGGCGGGTGTTTCTCGCCGGCGACGCGGCGCATGTGCACAGCCCGGCCGGCGGGCAGGGCATGAACACCGGCATGCAGGACGCCATCAACCTCGCCTGGAAGTTCGCCCTGGTGCATCGCGGCCTGTGCACCGCGCCGGTGCTGCTCGACAGCTACGATCCCGAGCGCCGCGCGGTCGGCGCGCAGGTGATCGCGACCTCCGGCCGGCTCACCCGCCTCGCCACGCTGAAGAACCCGCTCGCCCGGCACATACGCAACGCGGTGATGCACTTCGCGCTCGGCCTGCCGCCGGTGCAGCATGTGCTGGAGGGCAACCTCACCGAGACCTCGATCGGCTATGAGGACAGCCCGCTCAACGGCGTCTCCTGGCAGGCGGGGGCGCGGGCCGGCGCGCGCGTGGCCCCGCGCGAGGACGAAGCGCCCTATGGCGCCGGCGACACGCCGCTCTTCACGCTGCGCGCGGGCGAGGGGGCGGGGCCGCCGCCGGCGGGGCTGTTCGAGGGCCCGGTCGATCCGGCGGTCCGGCCGAACCCGGCTGCGGGCGGAATCGAGCTGGTGCGGCCGGACGGCTATCTCGCCATGGCGGTCGCCGACGGCGAGTGGGAGCGCGTCGCCCGCTACATGGAGGCGCTCGGCGCGCGCCCGCCGGCCGCCGCAAGCCCATCGCCCTGAAGCCCATCCGCCGTCGGCTTCGCATGCATCCGTCATCGAGGACACATCCATGAGCGTCAGCTTTCTCCACTCTCCGGGAACGGAGCCGCCGATCAAGGTTCCCGCCATCGGGCTCGACCTGTTCGTGCGCCTGCCGCCCGCGGCGAGCGGGGGCGAATTCTGTTTCATCGAGACTGTCAACGCCCCCGGCGCCGGGCCGCCGCGCCACCGGCACCGCGAGGCGGAGATCTTCCGGGTGATCGAGGGGCGCTATCTCTACGAGGTGGACGGTCGGCGCTTCTTCGCCGAGGCGGGCGACGTGGTGAGCATTCCCGGCGGCGCGGCGCACGGCTTCGTCAACGTGACCGACGCGCCGGCGCGCCAGTACATCCTGATCGCCCCCGCGCTCGACGCGACCGCCTTCTTCACCGAGCTCTCCGGCATAATGCGTGACGGCATACCGGACCGCGACGCGCTGAACGCCTTCGGCGCGCGTTGGCAGGTGGAGTTCCTCGGCCCGCCGCTGAACCGCAACGAGCAGCCGACCTGACCCCGCGCGGCCTGTCAGCCGCGCCCGAACAGCCGGCGGAAGAAGCGCAGCAGGCGCGCGCCGAGCACCGAGCGGGCAGCGGCGCCGGCATCGAGCACACCCTCGTCGGGCGCGGCGGCGGGGGTGCCGGAGAGGGCCGCCTCGAGGTTGCGGACGAACTGGCGGGTGACGTGGTCGGCGACGTCGCGCACCAGCCCCGAGCGGCCGATCTGCGCCAGCGTGCCGGACAACAGGAAGGCGAGGGTGACATCCACCCGCGTGCCGCCCGGCGTGCCGGAACCCGCGTCGGCGACGTCGTAGCGGATCACCACGCGGGCGCGCGAATCGCTGTTGGCGTCGCGCCCGAGGCCGCGCACGGTGCCGCTCATGGCGGCCTCGTCGGTCTCGATCTCGGCCACCCCACCGAAGGCGCCGACGATCGGGCCGAGCTTGACCCGCACCTCGCCGCGCACGCTCTGCCGCCTGCCGTCCGTCACGCCGAGCGCGCTCACCCGCGCGCCGGGCATGCAGCCCGCCACCCGCCCGGCATCGGCGAAGAAGCGCCAGACGGTCGAGGGTGGGAAGGCGACGGTGAAGGACTGGGCGAGACGCGTGCCGTCCTTCATCACCTGATCCCAGTCCTGCGCGGCGATGTCGGCCGCGCCGTCGGTGTCGCTCTCCTCCACGGCGACGCCGGACGGCGCGGGCTGTGCGAGCTGCGCGGACGGCGCCTCCGGCCCGGTGCGGGGCTCGGGCGTGCGCGCGCCGACCGGGCCGAGCGCGCGCTCAACTGGCGCGGGCGCGGCGGGCGGCGCGGCCAGCACCTCACGGATCGCCGCGACGATGCCGACATAGCCGGTGCAGCGGCACAGATTGCCGCTCAGCTCGGCGCGGATGCGCGCCTCGTCCGCGTCGGGCAGGCGGGTGACGATGTCGCGCGCCGTGACCAGCATGGCCGGGGTGCAGAAGCCGCATTGCAGGCCGTGATGGCGCGAGAAGGCGGCGCGGAGCGCGTCCGTGACCGGGTCCGTCTCCAGCCCCTCGATGGTGGTGACGCTGGCGCCCTCGCAGGCAGCGGCGAAGGTGATGCAGGAGCGCGCCGGCACGCCGTCGATCAGCACGGTGCAGGCGCCGCACACGCCGTGCTCGCAGCCGACATGGGTGCCGGTCAGCGACAGTGTCTCGCGCAGATAGTCGGCGAGGCTGGTGCGGGCCGCCACCGGCGCGGCGGCCGGGCGCCCGTTGACGCTGAGGGCGACGGTTCTCATGCCCGCTCTCCTTCGCCTGCGCTCGCCTGCCGTGCGCTCGCCTGCGCGGCGGCGCGTGCCAGCGCGACCCGGGCCATGGCGCGCACATAGTCGTCCACCACGTCGCGCTCATCGAGCCGGCGGTCGAGCGCGGCCTCGTCCAGCCGCTGGTCCAACCGCTCGCCGAACGGGCCGCCGAAAAGCGGCGCGGCGTCGTCGATCACGATCGGCGCGGTGTCGAGCGCCCCGATGGCGGCGCGGAAGGTGCCGCGCCCGGGATCGGCGAACACGCCGGCGAGGCCGTGGGCGAACTCGCCCACCTTGGAGGAAAGCTTGGTCCAGCCCCAGCGCGCGCCCGCGCCGGCGACCGGCACCCGGATCGCGGCGATGATCTCGTCCGGCTCCAGCACGGTGGTGAAGGAGGCGACCATCAGCTCGCTCACGGCGACCTCGCGCCCGCCGCGCGGTGAGCGCAGCTCGGCGACGGCGCCGACGAGGGAGAGCGCGGTCAGCCAGTCGGCGGCCGGATCGGCATGGGCGAGGCTGCCGCCGAGCGTGCCGCGATTGCGCACCGCGCGGTAGGCGATGCGGCCCGCCACATGCGGCAGCAGCCCGGCGGTGACGTCCTCCACCCGGCCGTCCTCGATGTCGGCATGGGTGACGCAGGCGCCGATCACCAGCGCGTCCGCCCGCCGGGTGACGGCCCGCAGGGCGGGGATGGCGGTGAGGTCGACCACGCGTCCGGGCCGGGCGAGGCGCAGATTCATCATCGGACCCAGCGACTGCGAGCCGGCCATCGCCTTGGCACCGGCACCGGTATCGGCGAGCAGGCGCGCGGCTTCCACCAGCGTGCCGGGGCGGGCATAGTCGAAGACGGCCGGCTTCATGGCCTAACCCAGCGCGAAAGGCGTCTCACGGCTTCTCCCTCGGCGTCAGCGTATCGGTGACGAGATCGCGCAGCACCGCCATCTTCGGCATCGGCTCCAGCCGGGTGAGCGTCTCGGTGAGGCGGGCGATGCAGGCATATTCGACCCGCCCGTCGATCAGCATCGTGCATTCCTTGCAGACATTGGCGTTGAAGCAGGAATAGCGGAAGGCGAGGTCGCTCAGCCCCTCGCTGCGCAGGCGGATGAGGCCGTCGAGGACGGAATCGCCGTCCTGGAACGCCACCTCGTGAATTTCGAAGCGGCCGTCCGCGCGGTCGGTGCCGCGCCAGATCTCGAGCCGCGCGGTCTTCGTCGGGGGCGCGGTCATGGCGCGGCTCCGAAGCTCGAAACCAGCGCGCCGCCGTCGAGGCGGAGGAACTGGTTGCGGGTGAGGGCGGGGTCGGTGTCGGGGAAGTCGTCGCGCTGGTGCGCGCCGCGGCTCTCGCGGCGGCGCAGGGCGGCGAGGGTCAGCGCCTCGGCCGCCACCAGCCCGCCGCGCAGCTCGAACCACTCCACGAGGTCGGTGTTGTGGACCTTGTGATCGCCCACCGACAGAGCCGGCAGGTCGTCGGCCTGCATCTGCCGGATACGCCGGAGCGCCGCCTCGAGGTCGGCCTCGTTGCGGAAGGCGCCGACCTTCTCCCACATCAGCGAGCGCAGTTCGCCCAGCAGCGCCACCGGCGGCGGCCCGCCGGGACGCGCGGCGCGGCGTTCGCGCAGGCGCGCGAGATGGGGCGCGGCGGCCTTCTCGTCCCAGGCGGTGCCGGTGCGCGCCCGGGCATGCGCGGCCGCCGAGCGGCCGGCCCGCTCGCCGAACACCAGCGCCTCGGGCAGCGCGTTGCCGGACAGCCGGTTCGCCCCGTTCGCCCCGCCGACGATCTCGCCGGCGGCGTAGAGGCCGGGCACGTCGGTGGCGAGGTCCGGCGTCACCACGATGCCGCCCATCTGGTAGTGGGCGATGGGGAAGATCTCGACCGGCTGCTTGGAGATGTCGATGTTGTTGGACGCGAAGATGTCGATGAACGGGCCGAGCGCCGCCTTCAGCCGCTCGGGCGCGATGTGCTGGAAGGAGAGGTAGACGCCGCCATTGGGCGTGCCGCGCCCTTCCGCCACCTCGCGGTAGATGGCGTGGGTGAGCAGGTCGCGCGTGGTGTTGTAGCCCTCGCCGCCCTCGCCGTAGCGGGCGAGGAACTCCTCGCCCTCGCTGTTGAGCAGCCGGCCGCCGAGCTTGACCCGGGTCGGCTCCCAGGTGGTGGGGTCGAGCCCGACCATGCGCGGGGCGAGATGGCCGTTGGGGTAGAACTGCAGGAACTCGATGTCGACCAGCCGCGCCCCGGCCCTCAGTGCGAGGCCGAGACCCTCGCCGGCGGAGTTGGCCGGCGCGGTGGTGCGGCGGTAGAGCTTCGCCATGCCGCCGAGGCAGAGCACGGTGGCGCCGGCGCGGATGGTCACGCTCGCCCCGCCCGCAATGTCGAAGCCGACCGCGCCTGTCACCTCGCCATCGCTGACCACGAGGTCGGTGACGGTGACGTTGGAGAGCCGACGCACGGCGGCGTTGCGGCCGGTCTCGCGGCGCAGCGCGGCGGAGATCGCGGTGCCGGTGGAGAGGAAGTCGACATAGACGCAGCGCCGGCGGCTGTGGCCGGGCGCCAGCACCTGGGCGATGCGGCCCTCCTCGTCGCGGGCCCAGTTCACCCGCCACGCGCCGAGTTCGCGGATGCGCGTCGGGCTGCCCTCGCAGACGATGCCGGCCAGCGTCTCGTCGCACAGGCCCCGGCCGGCCTCGAGCGTGTCGGCGAGATGCGCCTGCGGCCCGTCCGGCTCGGCCTCGCCCAGCGCCGAGGCGCAGGTCATCTGCGCCATGATGGTGGCGCCGCCGCGCCCGACCACGTTCTTGTCGAGCAGGATCACCCGGGCGCCGTCCGCCGCGGCCGAGAGCGCGGCATACATGCCCGCGCCGCCGCCGCCGACCACCAGCACGTCGGTGTCGAAATGCAGCGTCTCGCCGGCCTCCGCGCTCATCGGGCGTCTCCGCGCCGGGCGGCGGCGAGCGCCTCGACGATGCGGCGCGGCGTCATCGGAAGCTTCAGCATCTCGACGCCGAGCGGGGCCAGCGCGTCGTTGACCGCGTTGGCGATCGCCCCGCCGGGGCCGATGGCGCCGCCTTCGCCCACCCCCTTCTGGCCGAAGGAAGTGTAGGGCGAGGGCGTCTCCATGTGCAGCACGCGCACATTGGGCACTTCGGCCGAGCCGGGCAGCAGGTAGTCGGCGAGCGTGGTCGCCAGCGGCTGGCCCTCGGGCGAGAACGGCATCTCCTCGAACAGCGCGGTGCCGATGCCCTGCGCGGTGCCGCCGATGATCTGGCCGTCCACCACCATCGGGTTGACCACCACGCCGGCATCCTCGCTGACCACGTAGTCGAGGATCTCCACCTGCCCGGTCTGCGGGTCGACCGCGACGACGCAGGCATGGGCAGAGCCGGTGTGGATGCCGGTGAGGCAGGCGGGGGCGTGGCCGGAGGTGACCTCCAGCCCGTGATGGTCGATGTCGGGCGGCAGGTCGGCCGGGGCGAGATAGTAGGCGCGGGCGATATCCTCCAGCGACACCGAGCCGGCGGCGGAGGCAACGCGCCCTTCCGCCAGCGTCACCTGGTCCGGCGTGGTCTGAAGGAGCGCGGCGCCGATCGCCATGACGCGGGAGGCGAGGTCGTCGCAGGCGGCGGCCACCGCGCCGCCGACCCAGACCATGCCGCGCGAGCCCCAGGCACCGCTCGAATAGGGCGAGAGCTCGGTATCGCCGAGCTTGACCTGTACCCGGTCCGGGTCGATGCCGAGATAGGAGCAGGCGACCTGCGCCAGCGTCGTCTCCAGCCCCTGGCCGATGGTCTGGATGCCGACCCGCACCTCCAGCCGCCCGTCGGGCGTGATGCGGGCGAAGGCCTGTTCGTAGAGAGTGCGGCGGGTGCCGTCGGCGGTCATGCCGTGGGCGGTCTGCTCGGAGAAGATCGCCATGCCGATGCCGATGCGCCGCCCGTCCGGCTCGCCCGCCGCCTGGCGCGCGCGCACCGCTTCGACGTCGATCGCCTCGAGCGCCATGCGCAGCAGCGCGGGATAGTCGCCGCTGTCGAAATGCTTGTCGGAGGCGTTGTCGTAGGGCATCTGCTCGGGGCGCACGAGATTGGCGTAGCGCACCGCCTCGGGGGTGCGCCCGACCGTGCGGGCGACGGCGTCGATCATCACCTCCATGGCGAAGCAGCAGCCCGGCCGCGCCACGCCGCGATAGGGCAGGTTCGGGCACTTGTTGGTGGCGATGGCCGCCGTACTGCAGCGATAGGCCGGGATGTGGTAGGGCCCCGGCAGGATGGCCGAGACCTGCGAGGCCTCGATCGCCGAGGTGAAGGGATAGGCGGAATAGGCGCCGGTATCGACCGCGCACTCGGCCTCGAAGCCGAGCAGCCGGCCTTCGGCATCCGCATAGGCGGTCATGTCGTAGGCGTGCTCGCGGCAATTGGCGTTGGCGACGAGCTGCTCGCGCCGGTCCTCGAGCCAGCGTACCGGATGGCCGCAGCGCATGGCGAGCCAGGAGAGGCAGACCTCCTCCGCGCCGAGGATCGCCTTGTAGCCGAAGCCGCCGCCGACATCGGGCGAGATGACGCGGATCTGCAGTTCGGGGATGCCGAGCACGCGGGCGAGGCCGTTGCGCACAACGTGCGGGAACTGGGTGGCGCCGTGCAGAACGAGCTGGGAGGTGCGGGTGTCCCACTCGGCGACGAAGCCGCGGCACTCGATCGGCGACATCACCTGGCGTGAGGTGCGGACCTGGCGGCGCACGCGCACCGGGGCGTTCGCGGCGATGTCGGCCATGTCGCCCTCGAAGGCGACGCGGACATAGACGTTGTTCGCCATGCCGTCGTGCACCTGCGCGGCGCCGGGCTGCTGCGCCTCCAGCATGTCGACGACGGCCGGCAGCTCTTCGTAGTCGAGCCGCACCTGGGCGGCGATGTCCTCGGCTTCCGCGCGCGTGTCGGCGACGCACATGGCGACGAGTTCGCCCACCTGCCGGATGCGGTCGACCACCAGCGGCGGCTGCTCGGTGGGGAAGAAGCCGGGCAGGGGAGAGACGGCGCGGATCGGGCTGACGTCCGACAGGTCGCTCGCGAGGAAGACGCTGGCACGCAGGTGCTCGGGCACGTGCACGCGCGTCAGCCGGGCATGGGCGACCGGGCTGCGGACGAAGGCGACCTCGCGCAGATTGGCGAAGCGCAGATCGGCGATGTAGCGCCCGCGCCCGTGCAGGAAGCGCTCGTCCTCCTTGCGCGCCAGCCGGGCGCCTATGCCCCGGCCCTGCGGGACGTCACGGACCTTCGAGACTTCGCTTCCGACGCCCACCGCCACCTCTCGCCAAGCGGAGCCCCGGCAAAGGGCTCCTCATGAAGGGAGGCTAACAGCGCGCTTGATTATATGAGAAAGATATAAAACTAATCCGGGTCATAGCTATTCTTAAAGATCGGCTCCGGCCGGTCCCGGAGAGGCGTCCGATGAGCCGCGCGCACTACACGCTGAAGCATCTGCGCTACCTCGTGAGCGTGGCGGACAAGGGCAGCATCACCGCGGCGGCGCAGGGGCTGCGGGTCTCGCAGCCCTCGCTCTCCATCGCCATCGGCCAGCTCGAGGACAGGTTCGGCGTGACGCTGTTCGTGCGTCACCAGGCGCGCGGGCTGGCGCTGACCCCGGCCGGGCGGCGGCTGGTCGCGGCCGCGCGCAACCTGCTGAAGGAGGCCGAGCGGTTCGACCATTTCGCGCTGGAACTTTCCGACGAGGTGGTGGGCACGGCGGAGATCGGTTGCATCCTCACCCTGGCGCCGGTGGTGATGCCCGCGCTCATGGCCGGCTTCACCGCCGCGCATCCGAAAGCCGAGCTGAACTGCCACGAGCGCGACCATCTCGGGCTGATCGAGGAACTGCATGGCGGTGCGCTGGAGCTCGCCGTGATGTTCGACCTCGGCATACCCGGCTCGATCGCCTTCGCCCCGCTCATGGCGTGCCCGGTCTACGCCCTGGTGCCGCCCGGCCACGCGCTGGCGAAGCGCGCGGCGGTGTCCATCGCGGAGCTGGCGGACGAGCCGATGATCCTGCTCGATCTTCCCCACAGTGCCGAATATTTCCGCCAGGTGTTCTGGTCGTCCGGCCGCTCGCCACGGGTCGCCTATCGCACCCAGTCGCCGGAAATGGCGCGCTCCATGGTCGCCAACGGGCTCGGCTACACGCTGTTCAACACGCCGTTCCGCAACGACCGCGCGGTGGACGGGCGGGCGGTGCGACGCCTCGCCATCGTCGACGACGTGCCGCCGCTGATGGCCGGGGTCGCCATGTTGCGCGACCACAAGCTGCCGCGCATCGCGGAGGTGGCGCGTGCCCATCTGATGGCCGCCACCGCGACCGGCGGCGAGGGGCAGGCACCGCTTAAAGGCCAACTTCCCGCCGGCGCCGGCGCGGCATAGCCTCCCGCGACCCGCGTCGCCGACAGGTGGCGAATCGCGGAAAAGGGGCGGCGTCCCGATGGCCGGCCGGTGGCCCTGCGCCTGTGCAGGACGGCGGCGGCCCGGCCGTTTCGGCAGCGCTGCGAGCAGAAGAGGAGTTCCCGACCATGACCGATTCCATGACCAACCCGCTCGGCGTGCACGCGCTCGTCTGGGTCGGCGACACGTCCCCGGAGTCGATCGAATTCGCAGTGCAGCGCACGGTCGAGGCCGGCTACGACCTGCTCGAACTGTCGCTGCACGGGCTCGACAGCTTCGAGGTCGCCCATGCGCGCGCCACCATCGAGGGGGCCTCGCTCAAGGTCGCCTGCTCGCGCGGCCTCTCCTTCGAGGCGGACATCTCGAACGAGGACCCGGCGGTGGTGGAGCGCGGCGTGCGGCTGTTACGCTCCTCGATCGAGAAGACGGCGGCGCTTGGCGGCGATATCCTCACCGGGGCGCTGTTCAGCGCGCTCGGCAAATATTCGCGGCCGGTGAGCGCGCGCGGGCGCGCCAATGCGGTGTCGGTGCTGCGCGACCTCGCCGGCGAGGCGGCGGGGCTCGGCGTCACGCTCGGCCTCGAAGTGGTGAACCGCTACGAGACCCACGTCATGAACACCGCCGCCGAAGCGCTGGCGCTGGCCGACGAGATCGGCGCCGACAATGTGATGATCCACCTCGACACCTATCACATGAACATCGAGGAGGACGATTTCGTCCGCCCGCTGCACCTGGTCGGCGACCGGCTCGGTTATGTGCATATAGGCGAGAACCATCGCGGCCCGCTGGGCTCGGGCCATATCGACTTCACCGGCTTCTTCCACGGCCTCGCCGATATCGGCTATGCGGGGCCGATCACCTTCGAATCCTTCTCCTCCGCCGTGGTCGCCGAGCAGCTCTCGGCCGACCTCGCCATCTGGCGCAACCTGTGGGCCGACGGCGAAGTGCTGGCGCGGCAGGCGATCGCCTATACGCGGGCGCAGCTCCAGGCCGCCCATGCCCGGCCGAGCGCACCGGCGCGGGCCTGAGAAGGCGGGCCGTCGCCGTCCCGGCGTCAGTCGCCGATCTGGTGCGCCAGCTCGGCGAGCTTCTCGGCGAAGTGCATCGTCACCGCATCGAAGCGGGCGCTGTTGCGGTGGACGATGGTCAGCGTCTGGGCGCCGACATCGGAGTCGCGGAACGGCACGAAGGCGAGCCCGCCGCGCAGCCGCTCCAGCTCGACATCGGCGCGGGTGAGCACCGTCACCACGTCCGCCAGCATCACGTTGCGCTTGAGCAGGTCGATCGAGTTGGTCTCCATCAGCGGCTCGATCGACACCCGCGCCTTGCGCGCCATGCGGTCGAAAAGCTGGCGCAGGGTCAGGTCCTCGGCCGGCAGCACGAAGGGGTAGTCGAGGCAGTTGCTCAGCCGCACGCTGGCGCGCGTCGCGAGCGGGTGTGAAGGGCGCACCACCGCGCCGAGGCTGCACGACACCCGGGCATGGACGGTGAGGCCGGTCTCGGAGGGAAAGTCGAAGCCGACGCCGAAATCCGCGTCCCCGCCCGCAACCACGGTGACGATGGCGTCCGCCGGCATGGCCCGCACGATGATCTTGGTGAGCGGATAGGTCTGCTGGAACTCGCTCACCACATGGGCCAGCACGTCGGCGGTCAGCGCCTCCAGCGTCGCCACCGTGATCTTGGTGCGCCGAAGCGTCTTCACGTCGCCGATGCGCAGCATCGCGCGGCTGTGGTCCTTCATGGTGTTGCGTATGTGCTCGACCAGGATCTCGCCGGCCGTGGTCAGCCGCACGCCGCGCGGCAGCCGCTCGAAGATCGGCAGGCCGAGCTCCTCCTCGAAGGCGATGATCTGCCGGTTGATGGCGGTGGAGGCGACGTTGAGCTTCTCCGCCGCCTGGCGGATCGAGCCGGCGCGGGCGACCTCGTCGATGTAGCGGATCAGGCGCGAGTGCAGCATGCGGCGCGAGGCTTCCCTGAACGGTGCCGGAAAGGCACCACTATGCTTCCAAATCTGTGCTTCTCAAGCGGCAGTATAATGCGGGAGCCTAGGGCGTACAGATGAACGGGAAGGCGCCTGATCCGCTTCGGCCGCCATCTTTCCCAAGCTGGTTGAAGCAAGGAGCTGACGATGAATCTGTCCGGCCTGATCGGTCGCGCCTCGAGCATCTGCATGATCGTCGCGGCGCTGGGCGCGAGCCTTCCGGGGGTGAGCCACGCGGCTGCGCCCGAGAAGGTGACGATCGCCACCGAGGGCGCCTTCCCGCCCTTCAACCAGACTGAGGCCGACGGCAGCTTCACCGGCTTCGAGATCGACCTCGGCAACGCCATCTGCAAGCATGCCGGGCTCGAATGCACCTGGGTGAAGCAGGACTTCTCCGGCATGATCCCGGCGCTGCAGGCGAAGAAGTACGACTTCATCTTCTCCTACATGTCGATCAACGACGAGCGGGCGAAGGTCGGGCTGTTCTCGATCCCCTACATCACCGACCAGTTCCGCTTCTACGGGCCGAAGGGCAGCGCCGTGACCCTGCCGGCGGGCCTCGACGGCAAGAGCGTGGGCGTGCTGTCCGGCTCCACCGGCGAGCGCTTCATCAAGGAAAAATGGGGTGATAAGGTCGATGTGCGCGGCTACGACAATCTCGACCAGGTGAATGCCGACCTCGAGGCCGGCCGCATCGACTACGGCTTCAACGCGCAGCTTCCGGTGAGCGTGTTCCTCGCCTCCCCGGAGGGCGCGGGCTATGCATGGTTCGGCCCGAGCTACAGCGACCCGCTCCTCGGGCGCGGCGCCGGCGCCATGTTCCGCAAGGACGAGACCGCGCTGCGCGACAAGGTCAACGACGCCATCCGCGCCGTCTATGCGGACGGCACGTTCAAGGAGATCGCCGCGCGCTACTTCAAGCCGGGCGTGGATGTGAGCGCCGAGCCGCTCTGGAAGTGACGGCCCGACCGAGCGGGTCGGGGAGACACGATGGACCTGTCCCTTCTGGCCTTCGGCTCGGGCTGGGGTGATGCGCTGGCGCGGGGGCTTCTCGTCACCCTCGCCCTCGCCGCCGCCTCGGTGGTTCTCGGCACCGCGCTCGGCCTCGGCGGGGCGCTGGTCGCCACCTCGCGCCGGCGCACCGCGGCGCGGCTGGTGGGCGGCTACGAGGTGGTGATGCGCAGCCTGCCGGAGCTGCTGGTCATCTTCGCGGTCTATTACGGCTTCTCCTTCGCGCTGCAGGCGCTGCTCGCCCCGTTCGGCGTCGACGGCTTCGTGGCGATCGACGCGTTCTGGGCCGGGGTGCTGGCGATCGGCATGGTGCACGGCGCCTATTGCTCGGAAGTGTTCCGCGGCGCCTTCGCCGCCGTGCCTGCGGGCCCGCTGGAGGCGGCCGCCGCGCTCGGCCTGCGCCCGCTGCCGACCTTCGTCACGGTGAAGCTGCCGCTGGCGCTGCGCTTCGCCCTGCCGGGGCTGATGAACCTCGTGGTGGTGACGCTCAAGGCGACGCCGCTGGTGGCCGCGGTCGGCCTGGAGGACCTGCTGCGGGTGGCGGGCGACGCCGGCAAGAACACGAAGCACTACCTGACCTTCTATCTCGCGGCGCTCGCGGTCTATCTCGTCCTCGCCGCCGCGATCTGGCTGGTCGAGGGGCGGATCGAGCGGCGCGCCTCGAAATTCCTGGGCGCCTGAGGCATGCCCGATCTCGTTGCCGGCCTCGGGCCCTATCTGCCGCTGCTCCTGGAAGGCGCGCGCACGACGCTGCTGCTGTTCGTGCTGACGCTGCCGATCGGCTTCCTGATCGCGCTGCCCTTCGCCTTCGCGCGCAACGCCCGCAACCGCGCGCTGCGCGGCCTCGGCCATGGATTCGTGCTGTTCTTTCGCGGCGCGCCGCTGCTGGTGGTGCTGTTCCTGGTCTATTACGGCCTGCCGCAGGTGCCGGGCATCCGCCAGAGCGTGCTGTGGTTCCTGCTGCGCGACCCGTTCACGGTGGCGGTGATCGCGCTGTCGCTGAACTCGGCCGGGTTCCAGACCCACATCATCGCCGGCGCGCTGCGCAACGTGCCGGCGAACGAGGTCGAGGCGGCGCGGGCGGCGGGCTTCTCGCGCCCGCAGGTGTTTCGCTTCATCGTCGCGCCGCACGCGGTGCGGCTGGGCATACGCAGCTTCGGCAACGAGGCGGTGTTCGTGCTGAAGGGCACGGCGGTGGTGAGCTTCATCACCGTGCGCGACCTGATGGGCGCGGCGAACCAGGTCTATTTCCGCACCTTCGAACTGGTGCCGCCGCTGGTGTTCGCGGCGCTGGTTTATCTCGCCGCCGTGTTCGCGGTCTCGCGCTTCGTGCGGCTGGTGGAATGGCACGCCACGCCGCAGCTCAGGCGCGCGCGCTAGCCTTCAGGAAGCCGGCGAGGCGGGGGCTCTTCGGCCGCGCCAGCATGTCCTCCGGCGGGCCCTGCTCCACCACCCGTCCTTCGCACAGGAACACCAGCCGGTGGGCGTGCTCGCGCGCGAAGCCGATCTCATGCGTGACGGTCACGGTGGTGATGCCGCGCGCAGTGGCGGTGACGATGGCCGCCATCACGCTGCGCACCAGCTCCGGGTCGAGGGCCGAGGTCGGCTCGTCGAGCAGCAGGATGTCCGGCGCCTTGGCGAGCGCGCGGGCGAGCGCCACGCGCTGCTGCTGGCCGCCGGAGAGCTCGAACGGGTAGCGCGCGGCGAAGCCGTCCATCTCCATCGCCGCGAGATGTTCGAGCGCGCGCGCCCGCGCCGCCGCTGCCGGCAGGCCGAGGAGGTGGCGCGGCGCCAGCATCACGTTCTCCAGCACCGTCATCTGCGAATAGAGATTGAAGGACTGGAAGATCATGTCGGTGCGTCGCCGGCACTCCTTCAGCCCGGCCGGGGTGGCCAAGTCCTCGCCGAGCACGGTGACGCGCCCCGCGCGGGGACGCGCCAGCGCGTTCATGCAGCGGATCAGGCTCGACTTGCCCGAGCCCGAGGGGCCGATGATGGCGACGCGCTCGCCGCAGCCGACCACGAGGTCGATGCCGCGCAGGATCTCCGCCGCGCCGAGGGCGAGGTGCACGCCCGACATCTCGATCACCGGCATGCCGGGAGCGAACTGCCTCATGCGGGCGCGCCGGCGCGCTGCGCCTCGTCGATCAGGAACTGGGCGAGCAGGCGGGTGCCGCTCGCGGTCGGCCCCTTCGGCAGATGCGGATGCTCGGCCTCGTTCCAGGCGGTGTTGTAGATGTCGAGATGGGCCCACGGCTCGTCGCCGACAAAGGCCCGCAGGAAGGATGCCGCCGTCATCATGCTGCCCTGCTGGATCGTGGTCGAGATGTTGCGCAGGTCCGCGATCCGGCTGCGCAGCAGCTCACGGTACTCCGGCCACAGCGGAAGGGGCCAGACCCGCTCGCCCGCCGTCGCCTCCGCCTGCTGGAACGCCGCGGCCAGCGCCGGGTCGCTCGCGAACAGGCCGATGCCGACCGGGCCGAACACGATCGAGCTCGCTCCGGTCAGCGTCGCGAGGTCGATGATGGCGCGGGGATTCAGCGAGCGCGCATAGTGCAGCGCGTCGGCGAGGATGAGCCGGCCCTCGGCGTCGGTATTGAGGATTTCCACCGTCCGGCCGGAGAGGGTGCGCACCACGTCGCCCGGTCGCGTGGCGCCGCCGCCCGGCATGTTCTCGACGATCGGGAACAGGCCGATGACGGCGAGCGGAAGGTCGAGCGCCAGCGCCGCGGTGAGCGCGCCGAACACCGCCGCGCCGCCGCCCATGTCGGCCTTCTGCCGTTCCATGTCGAGCGCGGGCTTGAGCGAGATGCCGCCGGTGTCGAAAGTCACCGACTTGCCGACGAGGACGAGCGGCGCATCGAGGTTCGGCGCCTCCGCCGGCCGGTAGTCGGCGCGCACGAAGCGGGGCTCGTGGCGCGAGCCCTGCGCCACGGCGAGCAGCGCGCCCATGCCCAGCTCCTCCATCGCCGCGCGGCCGAGCACGCTCACGCTCAGGCGCGGATCGGCGCCGAGCGTCTCGATGCAGGCGGCGAAGGCGGCGGGTGTCAGCCGGTTGGGCGGCTCGTTGCAGAGGTCGCGGGCGGCGTTCACGGCATCGGCCACCGCGCCGGCGCGGCGCAGCGCCGGTTCCGCCTGCGCCTGCCGCTCGGTGGAAACGGCGACGGCGAGATGCGCGATCCGCGCACGGCCGGGTTCCTCCGTGCGGTAGCGGGCGAATTCGTAGTCGGCCGAGAGCGCGCCCTCGACCAGCGCCTGCACGACGCGCGCGAAGCCGTCCCCGTCGAGTTCCGGGAGGCCGGCGGTGTCGATGACGATCCGGCTCACCTCGCGCCCGCGCAGAGCCTTCACAGCGGCGCCGGCGGCCCGGCGCGCCTCCTCCGGCATGACCGGTCCGGCGCCGAGGCCGGCGAGCACCAGCCGCGCCGCCGGCAGCAGGCCGAGGGTCGCGATGACGACGGCCTCGCCCGGCCGGCCGGGAACGTCCTCCGCCGCGACGACACGGGCGAGCGACGGGTCGAGCGGCTTGTGGTTGGCGGCAAGCGGCAGGATCAGCGCGTCGCAGGCGGTCTGCGCCGCCGGCGTCGTGACCACGGTGAGCGCGCTCATGCCGGCTCCCCGGTCAGGAACACACCTTCGAGGCCGGCGCCGATCACGGCGATGGCCTCGATCTCGACCAGGATTCCGTACTGGCCGAGCGGCGCGCCGACCACGGTGCGGGCCGGGTAGGGGCCGGCGAAAGCGGCGGCATAGGCGGCATCGAAACCCTCGAACAGCCGCATGTCCGAGAGCGTGACATTGGTGCGCACCACGTCCGACAGGCCAGCGCCCAGCGCCTCGAGCGAGAGCTCGACATTGCGCAGGGTCTGGCGGGTCTGCGCGGCGATGTCGCCCGGGCCGACCAGCCGGTCCTGCGCGTCATAGGGGCATTCGCCGGCGATGAACACGACATCGCCCGCCCGCGCGCCATGGGCGTGGGGTCCCTTGCAGGGGCCGAGTTCCGGCAGATAGACGGTGTCGTCGCGATAGCTGAAGCTGGTGCGGCCGACGCCGCTCATGGTGGAATCGACGAAGCGCAGCCCGCCGCCGCTCGCCGCCACCGCGTCCACCTCGACCAGCGCGAGCGGCTGCTCCAGCACCCCGCCGACCGAGCAGCGCGCGGCGTTCGCGCCGGCGAGAAGCTCGTTGTAGACCTCGTTGTAGAAGCCGTAATTGTGCCAGCGGGCGGCGGTGTTGTTGACCTTCACCAGATCGCCCGCGCCCGCGCCGAGCGGCGCCAGCGCGCCCAGTATGCCGCCCAGCACCTGCCGCGCCTGCGCGCGCAGATCACCCGCTTCCTCCGCGCCGCTCGAAGGATCGAAGTGCGCGCCGTCGCAGAACAGGAGCCCGCCGAGCTGCGTGACACCCGGGCCGCCCGGCGAGGAGTGCCGCACCGGCGGTTCATCCGCGCCGGCGATCAGCTCGACCAGTGCGTCGACGCCGTCGGGCAGCATCGCCCCGACAGCCGAGGTGGCGGCGGGAAAGGCCGGCAGGCGCGCGCGCAAGGCCTGGGCGGAGCGGATGTCGGCGAGATAGGCCTTCAGCCTCGCGGCGGCGGGCAGGTCGCTGCCCAGCGCCTCCAGCATCGCCTGCGCGGGTGCGAGCGGGTCTCCGCCGGGGGCAGCGGCGAGGCCGCCAGTGACGACGAGCCCGCCGGCCCGCACCGCGAGGCTTTCGGCGCCGCGTACGGCGAACGGGAAGGAGCGTGTCTCGACCATCGGCCCCGCCTCACCCCTCCGGTGCCCGCAGCACCTCGACGCGTAGCGGGGTGAGCTTGTAGCCGTTGCACGGACCCTGGTCGGACGGGCAGTTGGAGATGCCGACGATCAGGTCCATGTCGGCGCGCAGCTCCACGAAGTCGCCGGCCTTCGAGAGCGGCTCGACGGTGCGGATCGCCCCGTCTGGCTTCAGGTCGACATTCATGAAGATGTTGAAGCTGTAGGGGATTTCGCGCAGCGGCAGGCCGAAGGGCGCGAGCGCGACCTCAAGGTTGCAGCGGCAGTTCGGGGTGTGATGCAGGCCGTAGCGCTTGAAGTTCGCCCCCTCGTTGCACGAGCCCGCCAGCAGGTCGTGGCGCCCGCACGTGTCCTCGGTCAGCGTCATCAGGCTGTTGCAGTCGTTGGAGAGCAGGCTCTTGCCCTTCACCATGTAGATCGAGCCCTGGTCCATCATGGTGACGTGGACCGAGAGCTTCTCGGCGGTGTTGTGCCGGTTGAAGCAGACCAGGTCGGCGACCTGCTGGCCTTCCAGATCGGTGATGCGCAGCACCTCGCCCTGGTCCATCGCGAAGCCGATCCGCGCGCGCGGCGGCAGAACCTCGTCGAGACGCGCCTCGCCCGTCCGCACGGGTCCCCGGTCCGGAGAGTTGTCGGGTGCGGTCATGGGCACGGCCTCCTGCGTCACGCTGTCCGGCACTAGTGCCCGGCGGGGCGGGCGCGGGGAAGCATCAATTTGGTCCCGCTTCGATGCCCGGAAAGCACCGCACCCACCACGACGCCGGAGCCTTTGAGGCATCGCAATTGTGCGTTTTTGATGCTTTCTCGCGCTCGTTGAACGGCGCTAGCGTCGCTTCCGTCCTCTCCCCACGCCGCTGCCCTGGAGCCCTCGAGATGATGTCCCTCACCCGTCGTGCCTTCGGCCTGACCCTGCTCGGCGGCGCTGCCGTCGCGGCGCTCGGCACGGCGCCCGCCTTTGCCGAGACCACGCTGGAGCGGATCCGCCGCACCAAGAAGCTGACCGTCGGCACCGAGGCGGCGTTCCCGCCCTTCGAGTTCGTCGAGGACGGCAAGATCGTCGGCTACGGCAAGGACATCCTCAACGTCGTGGTGGCCGATCTCGACGTCGAGCTCAACCAGCTCGACGTGCCGTTCCAGGGCATCCTGCCCGGCGTGCTGGCCGGCAAGTTCGACTTCGTGGCGACCTCGGTCGGCATCAACGAGGAGCGGGCGAAGAAATACGCCTTCACCCTGCCGATCGCCGAGAGCACCCCCTATTTCATCAAGCGCGCGGGCGATGCCAGCATCTCCTCCGGCGCCGACCTCAACGGCAAGGTGGTGGGCACCCAGCTCGGTACCACCACCGAGCAGGCCGCCCGTGCCACCAACGCCAAGCTGAAGAAGGCCGGCGGCAAGGGCTTTTCCGACCTCAAGCTCTATCCGAGCTTCCCCGAGACCTATCTCGCCCTCGCCAATGGCGAGGTGGACGTGGTGGTGCAGAGCCTTCCCAACGCCGCCGTGCTCATCAAGCAGCAGCCGGGCGTATTCGCGCTCGCCGGCCCGGCCAGCGAGACGATCAGCTATATGGGCTGGGTCACGCGGCCGGAGGACAAGGACCTGCGCGACTACATCTCCGGCGTGATCCGGCAGCTTCGCGACAGCGGCAAGCTCTACGCGTTCCAGGACAAGTGGTTCGGCTTCCGCATGCCGATCCCCGACAGCGGCTACCTGCCGCCGGGCGCGGTCTGAGCCGCTCGGCCGGTCCGGCGAGGATGGCATGACCTTCGATCCGGCGTTTCTGCTGCAGGCCCTGCCACGGCTGCTGCCGGCCGCGCTGCTCACGGTCGAGATCGCGCTGGCGGCGACGCTGCTCGGCCTGCTGGGCGGCACCGCGCTCACCATCCTGCGGGCCTGCAAGTGGCGGCCCGTCAACGCGGCGGTCGCGGTGCTGATGAGCGTGGTGATCGGCACGCCGCTGCTGGTGCAGATCTTCGTCTTCTACTACGTCCTGCCGGCGGTCGGGATCGACCTCGGGCCGATGAGCGCGGGCATCCTCGCCCTGTCGCTCAACAGCGCGGTCTTCGTCAGCGAGATGATGCGCGGCGGGCTGGCGACGCTCAACCCCGGCGCCATCGAGGCAGCCGTGGCGCTCGGCCTGCGTCCGGCGGCGATCTGGCTGCGGGTCGTGCTACCCCAGCTCTACGCCGCGATCCTGCCGAGCCTGATCGGCGAGTTCACCATCCTCGTCAAGGCGACGGCCCTGCTCTCCGTCATTACGGTGGTCGAGCTGTTCCGCACCGGCCAGCAGATCTATGCCGGCAATTTCCGCCCGTTCGAGACGCTGAGCGCGGTGGCGCTGCTCTATGTCGCCATCAATGCCAGCGTGAGCCTCGGCGCGGGGCTCGTCGAGCGCCGGCTGGCGGCGCGGCGGGTCTGAGCGATGCGGATCTGAATCATGTCGTTCGATCCCGCTATACTGATCGACAACTGGCCGGTGCTCGCGCGGGGCTTCGCCGTCACAGTGATGCTGTCGGCGCTTGCCATCGTGCTCGGCTTCGTCATGGCGATCCCGATCGCGGCGCTGAAGCTCGCCCGCCACCCGATGCTGCGCCTGCCGGCCGCGCTGCTGATCGAGGTGGTCCGGGGCATGCCGTTTCTGGTGCTGCTCTATCTGCTGCATTTCGGCCTGCCCTTCTTCGGGCCGCGCCTGCCGGCGACCGTGACGGGGACCTTCGCGCTGGGGCTGTTCGGCGCGGTCTATTTCGCCGAGGTGATCCGCGCGGCCGTGCTCGCCCTGCCGCGTGGGCAGATGGAATCGGGCCGCGCCGTCGGCATGACGCGGCTGCAGAGCGTACGCCACATCATCGCGCCGCAGCTCGTGCCGGGGCTGCTGCCGCCTTCTACCAACATCGCCCAGATGCTGATCAAGGAATCGGCTGTGCTCTCCAGCATCACCGTGCCGGAGCTGACCTATTCGGCGCTGCTGGTGCAGGGGCAGACCTTCTCGCCGGTCGAGGTGTTCGTGGCGACCGGCACGCTCTACTGGGTGCTCAGCCACGCGCTGGCGACGGCGAGCACGCGCGGCTCGCGCCGCCACGCACGGCGCCGGCCGCAGGGGCGGATCGCCGACCGCTTCCTCTCCCTCGACGCATTCGGACCGCGTCCGTGAGCGGGGCCGCGCAGCCGGACGCGGCGCCGGCGCTGGAGGTGATCGGCCTGCGCAAGAGCTTCGCCGGCCGGCCGGTGGTCGACGACGTCTCGCTGTCGGTGGCGCCGGGCGAGGTGCTCGGCATCATCGGGCGGAGCGGCTGCGGCAAGACCACGCTGCTGCGCGCCATCGCCCATCTCGACCCGCCCGACGACGGCTTCGTGCGGGTGGGCGGGCACGCCTTCGGCCCCGAGGTCTCGCCGGCCGGCGTGGTGCGCCGGGGGTGGAGACGTGGGCGCGACATCTCGCGCGAACGTCACCGCATCGGCTTCGTGTTCCAGCAGCTTCATCTGTGGCCGCATCTCGACGTGCTCGGCAATGTGACGCGGGCGCAGAGCGTGGTGCTCAGTCGCCCGGCGCCGGTGGCAACCGAGCGCGCCCGCGCCCTGCTGGCCCGGCTCGGCATCGCCGACAGGGCGGCGATGCGGCCGGCCGAGCTTTCCGGCGGCCAGCAGCAGCGCGTCGCCATCGCCCGCGCGCTGGCGCTCGACCCGCCGGTGCTGCTGTTCGACGAGCCGACCTCGGCGCTCGACCCCGAGCTCACCGGCGAGGTCGCCGCGCTGCTGCGGACGATCGCCGGCGAGGGCCGGGCGCTGGTGGTGGTCAGCCACAGCCTCGGCTTCGTGCGGCGGCTGTGCGACCGGCTCGCCTTCCTCGATGGCGGCCATGTGGTCGAGGAGGGGCCGGCGGCCCGCCTGCTCGACGCGCCGCGCGATCCGCGGCTGGCGCGCTTCCTCGCCGCGCTGGCCCCGCCGTTTCCCTCACCGCAGCCCGCCCGCTGACAGGCGCCGGGCCGCGGAGCCGAGGCCTTATCCAGGAGTTGAGACCATGAATAGCCGATCCGACAGCCCGCGCGCGGAGGATGCCCGGCGCCAGCCGATCTGGGAGCACATCATCGAGCCGAAGGGGCGGATCGGCTTCGAGCTGGCCAAGGGGCAGGTGCTGCGCATTGTCGATCTCGACGGGCAGCAGGTCGCGGACTTCATCTGCTTCAACAAGCACGATCTCGGCGAGAAGATCTCGATCCACACCACCATCATGCTGAACGGCAACATCCATGTCGGCATCGGCAGCACCGTGTTCTCCGACGACGCCCGGCCGATGCTGAAGGTGCTCGCCGACACGGTCGGCCGGCACGATCTGCTCGCCGGCACCTGCTGCCGGGGCCTGAACCGGCTGCGCTACGGCGTCGAGGACGGGCCGAACTGCCGCGCCAGCCTCGCCGCGGTGATGGAGCCGCACGGCGTGAGCTATCGCGAGATTCCCTACACCTTCAACGTGTTCATGAACGTGCCGGTGCAGGCGGACGGCGCCATCGGCGTCGAGGCGCCGCTCTCGCGCGCCGGCGACCATATCGACCTCGAGGCGCAGATGGACCTCGTGGTGGCGATCTCGAACTGCCCGCAGGAGCGCAACATCTGCAACGGCTTCGAGGCGACGCGGCTGGGGCTTTCGATCTTCGAAGGCGCCGGGGCATGAGGCGGGCCGGTGCCGGCGACGAGGCGAGGCTCGATGCGCAAGGTCTCGATGCGCAGGGTCTCGATGCTGCGGGACTGGAGGCGCTGTTCACGGGGCTGAGCTTCTACGGCACCGGCGGCGGCGGCTCGGCGCAGGCCGGGCTCGCCTTGCTGCTTCAGGAAGGGCTGGCGCCGTCCGACATCGCCTTCGCCGCCATCGAGGCGCTGCCGGACGACGCGCCCGTCGCCTGCGGCATCATCATCGGCGGGCGCGATCCCGCCGACCCGCTCGACCCCGCCGTCCGCGCCGCGCTCGGCGTGCCGGCGGGCGATCTCGACCTGCCGACGCGCTTCGAGAGGGCGGTGCGGCTGATGTCGGCCCGGCTTGGCACGCCGCTCAGGGCGCTGGTGCCGGTCGAGCTGGGCTCGCTCGCCACCGCCGCGCTGCTGATCGCGGCGCACCGGCTCGGCCTGCCGGTGCTCGACGCCGACGCGGCGGGGCGCTGCATTCCCGAGCTCGGCATGACGAAGCTGGACCTCGCCGGCCTGCCGCCGGTCCCGCTCGCCCTCGTCGACCGGCTCGGCGGCGAGGCGGTGATCGGCGCGGCGGCGAGCGCCACCATGGCCGACCGCATGGCTCGGCAGCTCAACCGGGCGGCGTCGGGCCGCGGGCTCGCCTGCCTCGCCTATCCCGGCCCGCTCGGGCAGCTGCGCGGCGGGCTGATCGCCGGCAGCATCGGCCATGCGATGGAAGTCGGGCGGCGCCTGTGCGGACCGGGGGCGGCGGCGGAGCGGCTCGAGGCGGTGCTGGCCTTCACCGGAGGCGAGCTCTCCTTCGAGGGCGAGGTGAGCATGCGCTGGCGCAGCGAGGAGCCCTACGCCTTCCGCGAGGCGGCGTACGAGCTTGTCGGGACCGGGCCGTTCGCCAGCCGGCGGGCGAGGATCTGGATCAAGAACGAGCACCATTTCCTGTGGGTCGACGGCGCGCTCGCCGCCGCCAGCCCCGATCCCATCGCGGTGCTCGACGCGGCGAGCCTGATGCCGCTCGCGACCACGGGAGAGGCGGAGGGGCGGCGCGTCGCGGTGGTGCGCGTGCCGGTGCTCGACACGGCTTTCGAGACGCCCGAGGGACGGGCGCTGTTTGATCCCCGGCGGCTCGGCGTGGAGCCGGACCGCCGGGGCTAGGAGGGAAGGGCGCCTCAGTATTCGTCGTGCAGCCGCACCCAGCCCATGGTGCCGGTCGTCTCGTTGCGGCCCTTGGGCACGAGGTCGAGCCAGTTGAAGGCGCCGATCAGCAGTTCCGCACCGCGGTGATAGGTCGAGTAGGTGTGGTAGACGGCGCCGTCCTCGCCCTTCACGAACACGCTCGCGCCGAACATGTCCTGGCTGCGGCGGATGACGGTGCCGTAATTGTAGATGGCGCGGCCGGCGGCGATGTCCTCGGGCGTGAACGACACGCCGAAGTCGAAGTTGAAGTCGCTGCCCTGCGAGGACACCCACGGGAAGCTCCAGCCCATGCGGGCCCTGACCGCTTCGATGCGGGCCAGCGGTACGCGCGAGATCGCGGCGAAGGAGAGGTCCGCCTGCTCGAAATGCCGGCGCGCCGCGTCGACATGGTCGGCGATGAAGGAGCAGCCGGGGCAGATGTGGTCCGAGCCCGGCGTCAGCATGAAATGGTAGACGACGAGCTGGCTGCGCCCGCCGAACAGGTCGGCGAGGTTGCGCCGGCCGCCGGGGCCTTCGAAGACGTAAGGCTTGTCGATCCTGACCCAGGGCAGCGCCCGGCGCTCGGCGCGCAGCGCGTCGAGCTCATGGGTCAGGGCGCGCTCGCGGGCAAGGAGCGCCTTGCGGGCGTCGAGCCACTCCGCGCGCGGCACGACCGCGTGGTTCGGGACGGGTGTCGTGGCGTCGCTCGTCGCGGGATTGATCGCCTTGTTCATGGTCGGTCTCCTTGTCTGTCGGTCAGCGGGAGGCGCGCAGGCGGGCGCGCTTCAGCCAGGGCGAGAGGTGGAACAGGCTCATCAGCAGGTACATCGCGCTCATGCCGTCGATCGGCAGGCCGCCGGGCGCGGTGGAGCAGAGCGCCATGGGCGGCGCGTTCAGGGCCGTGATCCCCGCCATCAGCGCGAAGGTCGGTGCGGCCCCGAGGGCGAGCCCGTCGGTGAGGCCGAACGCCGGCCGGATCGCTTCGCTGCCTTCCGTTGCGGCTGTCGGCATTGTCATTCTCCGGCTTGCGATCGATTGTCGTCCGCGTTCCCTGCGGCGACGGGAGCAGGCTAGGGCGGGGCCGGGGCGGGGTGAGAGTGACAAGTGTGACGGGATTTCGATGGACTCGCTGATCACCGCCGCCGCCCGGGCGCTGGCGGCGGGCGATCCGCTATCCGCGTTGAAGCGCGTCACGCTGCGCGAGGACCCGCCGGCGCTGGCGCTGCGCGGCATCGCCATGGCCCAGCTCGGCGATCTCGAACGCGCCCGGCTGCTGCTGCGCCGCGCCGCGCGCGGTTTCGGGCCGAGGGAGCCGACGGCGCGGGCCCGCTGCGTGCTCGCCGAAGCCGAGATCGCGCTGGTCTCGCGCGACCTCGCTTATCCCGCCGAGGTGCTGGGGGCGGCGCGGGCGCGGCTGGCGGGGCTGGGCGATGCGGCCAACGCCGCCCATGCCGGCGCCCTCGAGGCGCGGCTGCTGCTGCTGATCGGGCGCCTCGGCGAGGCCGAGACCGTGCTGGCGGCGGTCGATGTCGATGCGCTGCCGCCGGCCTCGCGGCCCGGCTACTGGCTGGTCGCGGCCGGCATCGCCATACGCCGCATTCAGGCCGGGCCGGCACGCGCGGCGCTCGACGAGGCCAGGCGCGCGGCGCGGGCGAGCGGCATCGTCGCGCTGGCGGCCGAGGTCGAGACCACCGCGCACGCCCTCGACGCACCCGCCGCCCGCCTGATCGGGCGCGACGGGCAGAGGCTGCTCGGGCTCGGCGAGGTCGAGGCGCTGATCGGCTCGGGCACGCTGCTCGTCGATGCGTGCCGCATGGCGGTGCGCCGCGGGGCCGACGTGGTGACGCTCACGGGGCGGCCGGTGCTGTTCGCGCTCGCCCGGGCGCTGGCCGAGGCGTGGCCGGGCGACGTCCCGCGCGCGGCGCTGGTCGCACGGGCCTTCCGCGCCCGCGAGGCGGACGAATCCCACCGCGCGCGGCTGAGGGTCGAGATCGGACGGCTGCGCGCCGCGCTCGCCCCGCTGGCGCGGCTCGACGCAACACGGCGCGGCTTCGCGCTGCTGCCGCACGGAGAGACGCCGGTCGGCGTGCTGGCGCCGCCGGTCGAGGGCGAGCATGGCGAGGTGCTAGCCCTGCTCGCCGACGGCGAGGCCTGGTCGAGCTCGGCGCTGGCGCTGGCGCTCGGGGTCAGCGCGCGCACCGTGCAGCGCGCGCTCGACGCGCTGGCTCAGGAGGCGAAGGTGGAGAACTTCGGGCGCGGACCCGCGCGGCGCTGGCTGGCGGCGGGCGTGCCGGGCTTCCCGACAAGCTTGTTACTCCCCGCCCGGATAAGCGAGGGCTAGACTGGAGCCATGAAACATTCCCCCGCCGAGATCATCCGCGAATACGGCCCGTTTCCCGAGGCGAAGGGCGTCCACGGCGTCAGCTATGACGGCCGGCGGATCTGGTTCGCCTCCGGCGACCGGCTGAACGCGCTCGACCCGGACAGCGGCGCCATCGTCGGCGCCCTTTCGGTTCCCGCCGATGCCGGCACGGCCTTCGACGGCCGGCACCTGTTCCAGATCGCCGAGGCGGCGATCCACAGGATCGACCCCGCGACCGGCGAGGTGGTGGCGATGATCCCCGCGCCGGGCAATGGCGAGGATTCGGGCCTTGCCTGGGCCGAGGGGTCGCTCTGGGTCGGCCAGTACCGCGCGCGGAAGATCTACCAGGTCGACCCCGACACCGGCGCCGTGCTGCGCACCATCGAGACCGACCGCTTCGTCACCGGCGTGACCTGGGTCGACGGCGAGCTCTGGCACGGCACCTGGCAGGACGAGACCTGCGACGTCCGCCGCATCGACCCGCAGACCGGCGAGGTGATGGAGCGGCTCGACATGCCGGCGGGAACCGTCGTCTCGGGGCTCGAATCGGACGGCGCCGACCGTTTCTTCTGCGGCGGCGCCACCAGCGGCAAGCTGCGGGTCGTGCGCCGGCCGGGGCGGGGCGGCACGGGCACCTGACCGGGCGCCCGCCCTGTCCGCGTGGGCGCTCAGCGCACCGTCACCGTCTTGACGACGTCGACATTGCCGCGCACGGCGTTGGAATAGGGGCAGATGGCGTCGGCGCCACGCACGAATTCCTCGGCGCTCGCCTGGTCGATGCCGGCCATGGTGATGGCGAGGCTCGCATGCAGCACGAAGGCGTCGGCCTCGTTGCGGCTGAGGCCGATCTCGGCCACCACCTCGACATCGCCGTCGGCGAAGCGGTGCCCGGACTGGCGGGCCACCCGCAGCAGCGCGTTCTCGAAGCAGGCCGCGTAGCCGCCGGCGAAGAGCTGCTCGGGATTGGTGGCCCCGCCCATGCCGCCCAGCTCCTTCGGGATGGCCAGCGCGAGCGCGAGGAGACCGTCCTCGCTGCGGATGCTGCCCTTGCGCCCGCCGCTGGCGGTGACGCGCGTCGAATAGAGAATGGCCATGATGGTCTTCCTGGTTGCGGGCGCCGCGAAGCCGCGCCGCCGGCTCATGTGCCGGCGGCATCCGGCGGCGGGGGTATCCTAGGGCGTTTTCGCGCCGACCGTGCGGGCGGCTTTCTCGATCACGGCGGCGACCTCGGCCGGATGGGTCTCGTAGACCGAGTGGCTGGCGCCCTTGATGACGACGAAGGGGGCGTCGGCGCGCTTGTAGTAGAAGCGCTCGAGGTCCGGGTTGATGATCTGGTCGTTGCCGGCGACGACGCCCCAGACGGGTTTGGTCTTCCACGCGGCGGCGGTCAGCGGGGTGCTGAAGACGTCGGCCTTGGCGAGCACCTGCGAGCGGGCCTCGAACGTGGCCTGCTGCTTCGGCAGGTCGGGGGCGAACAGCTTCGGGAACAGATCGGGCTTCAGATAGGTGTAGCCGTCCGGCGTCTTCTCGATGGCGCCGGGGGTCTTGGCCAGCACGCTCGGCATCTTCCCGCCGAGTTCGCTCTCGTCCTCGCCGACATCGGGCGCGTGGGCGGCGACATAGACGAGGCCGGCGACCTTGGGGTGCACGCCCGCCTCGGTGATGATCGAGCCGCCATAGGAGTGGCCGACCAGGATGGCCGGTCCGTCCTGCATGTCGAGCACGCGCTTGGTGGCGGCGACGTCGTCCGGGAACGAGGTCTCCGGCTCCTGGACCATGGAGACGTGGAAGCCGTCCTTCGTCAGTATGTCGCTGACCGGCTTCCAGCCGCACGCGTCGACCCAGGCGCCGTGCACCAGGACGATGTTGTGGATCGGATCGGCCGCGGCGGCCGGGGCGGCGAGCGCGAGCAGCGCGGTGAGGAGCGCGGCGGGGCGAAGGGTACGGTACGGCATGGTATCACCTCTTGGCGTGTGGGGCTCCTGCCCCTGGCGGATGACCGGAGCGCCGGCGGCGGAAACGTGCGGCGCGGGATGCAGGCGACTATTTCGTGACGCCGAAGCTAGTCAGTTCTTCCCGCGGTGATTGTCGCGAAGAACTGCATAAGTAATTGCTGGTGCGAACAGGCAAATATCGCGTTCACCCAAGCTGATCACTTGGTCTTCATCCGCGCGCCGGAATCGTCTTCGGCAGGCGCTCGACATGACCTTGCGACGAATGCACGCACGTCGCGGCGCGGCGTGTATTTGCGACAGCATTCCGCAGCGTTTGACGGGATGATCGATGCCCGTGAAGGAGCGCCGGGGCCGCATGGGCGGCCGGAGGGGTGCTTCCCGACAGCCACGAGGGAATGCGCCATGAGGGCCGATGTCATTCTGCTGGCGATCGCGCCGGTGTTCTTCGTGATGGCGCTCGGCTACGGCGCCGGCCGGCTTGGCGTGGTCGACAACCGCCAGGTGGGCAGCCTCAACACGCTGGTCATGAGCTTCGCCCTGCCGGCGTCGATGTTCGTCGCCACCGCCTCGGCCCCGCGCAGCGAGATGCTGGCGCAATGGCCGCTGGTCGCGCTTCTCGGGACGGTGATGCTGGCGGTCTTCCTCGGCTGGTACCTCCTCGCCCCGGCGTCGCGCGCGGATGCGTCGATGCAGGCGCTGACCATCGCCTTTCCCAATTTCGCCGGCGTCGGCCTGCCGATCGCCGCCGCCGTGGCCGGCCCGGCCGGCGCGGTGCCGGTCGCGGTGGGGCTGGCGGCGGGATCGCTGCTCGTCAGCCCGCTCGCGCTGCTGCTGGTCGAGATGAACATGCCCGGCCGGGAAAGCGCCGCCGCGCCGGGGGCGCGCATCCTCGCCGCGCTGCGGCGCTCGCTGACCAAGCCGGTCGTGCTGGCGCCGGCGCTGGGCATCCTGCTGTCGCTGCTGCGGGTCCCGATCGGCCCGGTGATCGAGGCCAGCCTCGAACTGATCGGCACCGCCGCCGCCGGTGTGGCGCTGTTCCTGACCGGGCTGATCCTTTCGGGACAGGCGTTCCGCCTCGACTGGCGGATCGTCGGAGCGACGGCGCTGGCGGACATCGTGCGGCCGGGCGTGACGGCGCTCCTCGTCTGGATGCTGCCGGTGCCGGCCGACATCGCCCGCATGGCGATCCTGCTCGCGGCCGTGCCGTCGGGCTTCTTCGGCATCCTGTTCGCGGTCGACTACCGCCTCGATTCCACCGCGGCGGGCTCGATGGTGCTCGCCAGCAGCGTGCTGAGCATCGCGACCCTCGGCGTGGTGATCCTCGTGCTGTTCCCGCACTGAGCGGGAAGCCCGTGCCTCAGCTCGCGAAGCCCAGCAGCCCCGGCACCAGCAGGGTGAACCAGGGCACGAAGGTGACCAGCAGCAGGCCGATCAGCAGGATCAGCACATAGGGGATCATGAAGGCGGAGGCGCGGTCGACCGGCGCGCGGGTGACCGCGCAGGCGATGTAGAAGCCGACGCCGAGCGGGGGCAGGAAGGCGCCGATGCCCATCGCCACCAGCAGCACGATGCCGTAGTGCAGCGGGTCGATGCCGAGATCGGGCGCGAGCGGCAGAAGGAGCGGCGCCAGGATCAGCAGCGCCGGCAGTCCCTCCAGCAGCGAGCCGAGGATCACCACCGCCGTGATCGAGGCCAGCATGAACAGGGTGGCGTTGTCGTGCCAGGTCGCGACCAGCGCGGCCAGCGAATGGGGAAGCTGGGCGGCGGAGAGCACCCAGGAGAAGGTCTGCGCCGCCGCGAGGGTGAAGAGCACCATGGCCGAGACGGTCGAGGCTTCCGCGATCATGCGGCCGAACTGCCTGAGGTTCACCTCCCGGTAGAGCAGGGCGGCGATGGCGAGCCCGTAGGCCACGGCGAAGGCGGAAATCTCGGTCGGGGTGGCGAAGCCGCTGAAGATGCCGCCGAACAAGAGCGCCGGCATGGAGAACGGGATGATCGCCCGCAGCGCCAGCCGGCGGATCAGCGGCCAGTTGCGGCTGCCGTGCTGGCGGGTGTTGAACTTCGCCGCGCGGAAATAGATCAGCGCCATCAGGCACAGCGCGATCACCGCGGCGGGGATGAGCCCGGCCGCGAACAGCGCGCCGATCGACAGCGAGGTGACCGAGCCGAGCACCAGCATGGCGAGGCTCGGCGGGATGCACTCGCCCATGGCGGCCGAGGCGGCGAGCACGGCGGCGGCCTCGGCGCGGTCGTATCCCTCCTCGTCCAGCATGTCGCGCATCACGAGGCCGACAGCGGCGACATCGGCGGCCTTGGAGCCGGAGATGCCGGAGACGATGTACATGCTGACGACCATCACCTGCATCAGCCCGCCGCGCAGGCGCCCGACCAGTGCCGCGATCAGCTCGACCAGCCGGCGCGATATGCCCCCGCCTTCCATGATGAAGCCGGCGAAGATGAAGAAGGGCAGGGCCAGCAGCACGAAGCGCCCGACGCCGTCCACCATGTTCTGCGGCACGGCGATCAGAGGCACGAAGGTGCCGATGTGCAGATAGAGTATGGTGCCGAGCATGAGCGCGAAGCCCACCGGCAGGCCGAGCAGCACCGTCACCAGCACGAGCAGCAGCGCGATGCTGATGGCGCTGCCATTCGCCATCGGCGCGTCGGCGAGGAAGCCGAACAGCACGAACGGCGCGGCGAGCACGAGAACGGCGACGAACGCCGCCAGCACCGCGCCGCGCGGCTGCTCGTAGAGCCGGACGAGGGCATAGACCGCGAGCATGACCATGCCGACCGACAGCGGCACGGCGAACCAGGCGCCGCGCATCTCGAGGATCGGCGTCAGTTCCTCCCACCGCGCCTCGACGAGGCCGATCGAGTAGAAGAAGCTGAGGAGGCCGAGCCCCAGCACCACCCAGTCCGCGCCGGCGAGCACCACTGCCTGCGTCTTTTCCGGCAGCATGTTGACGATGGTGCGCACCGAGATGTGGGCATCGCGGCGATAGGCGACCGCCCCGCCAATGAAGGCGATGGTCGACAGCGCCAGCGTCGCCACCTCGTCGCTCCACAGCAGCGGGGCGTCGATGAAGGTGCGGCCGAGCACGTTGCCGATGACGACGAGCAACTCGCCGATCAGCGCGATGCCGACCGTGATGTCGAGCAGGCGGTCGAGCAGCAAGATCCAGCCCGTCCGGTGGGCCTGGGCGGTTGGGGCATTCATGGTCGGGGGTTCCGCGATGCCTGGGGCCCCGAGGGGCAGGGCGGCGTCGGCCTCTATTGCTGGGCCATGATCTTGTCGAACAGCTCCTGGTATTTCGGCCGGAACTGCGCGTAGACCGGGTCCATCTTGGCGCGGAAGGCGGCGAAGTCCGTCTCCGTCGCCTGCATGCCGTGGTCGGTGAGGAACTTCATGCCGTCGGTGGTGGCGTCCGCCACCGCCTGCCGCCAGAACGGCTGCACGTTGACCGCCGCGGCCTTGAAGATGTCCCGCTCGGCCGGGGAGAGCCGGCCCCACAGCGCCTTGCTGACCATCAGCGCGCCGGCATTGTAGACGTGGCGGGTGAGCGCGAGGTTCTTCGTCACCTCGTAGACCTTGAAGGTCACCGCCGTCGGCACCGGGAAGTCGACCGCGCCGACCGTGCTCTGCGACAGAGCGAGGTAGACCTCGCTGCCGTCGAGCACGATGGGGATGGCGCCGAGCTGCTTGAACATGGCCGCGAACACCGGCCCGGGCTGGATGCGGATCTTCAGCCCGTGCATGTCGTCCGGCGTCTTCACCACGCGGTCGTGCAGCTCGAGCTGGCGCCAGCCGTACCAGCCCCAGGAGAGGCCGACGATGCCCTTCGGCGCCATGTCGGCGAGCAGCTTCTGGCCGACCTCGCCGTCCAGGATCTTGGCGGCGCTGGCCTCGTCCTTGAAGATGAAGGGCAGGTCGATCACCTGCACGGTCGGCACAAGGCTCTCGATGTAGCCCGAGGTCAGGATGGCGCAGTCGACGATGCCGGTCTGCAGGCTGCTGCCGATGTTGACCGTGCTGCCGAGCGCGCCGCCCACATACATCTGGACCTTGTACTTGCCGCCGGTCTTCTCCGCGATCTCGGCTCCGAAGCGTTCGCCGACCAGGTAGGACTTGTCCTGCTGGGTGTCGGCGGTGGCGAATTTGAGCTGGATCGGTGCGGCGGCGTGCGCCCGGCTGATATAGGGCATCGACAGGACGCCGGCGGCCATGCCGACGAGACAGGTCCGACGCGAGGGACCGCGCTCCATGGTAAATCCTCCCTGATCAGGCGGGATGGCTTGCCCCACCATCATGCTCAGCCTCGTTGATCGGGCTGTTGGGGGGGACTATCCGGGATTATTTATAGACCTGTCAACAACATTCCCGTGCGCCCTTCCAGCGTGAAGGACGGGCTTGCTCCGGCCAAGTATTTGGGCGTTGGAGACGGGTTTCAGGATCGCATGCGATGTAATCGCGCAGGACAACGGCGGCCGTGCGGCCGGTGCGCAAAGACGTTTTTCAGTAAGATGCCGGGGATGGGGCCGAGGGGTGCGCCGGCGCCGGCGCGGCCGGGGTGAGGGGGCGGGGGCGCGCCCCCCCCCGACGCAGGAGC
>NZ_JANTHZ010000010.1 GCF_024752355.1 Ancylobacter mangrovi | reverse complement strand
GCTCCGCCCCCGGGGGGCGGGGCGGGCGGCGCGAACCGTCTTTTTGCTGACGGGGGGGGGGGGGGGGGGGGGGGGGGGCGCCGCCGCCGCCGCGGCCGGGTTCAGGGGGCGGTCGCGCGCACCCGCCAGACGCAGTCGCCGACATCGTCCACCACCAGCAGGCCACCGCGCCGGTCGATGATGACGCCGACCGGCCTTCCCAGCGCCTTGCCGTCGACCCGGAAGCCGCCGAGGATCTCCTCCGGCGGGCCGGACGGTTTGCCCTCAGTGAAGGGGATGAAGATCACGCGGTAGCCGGCCGGCGGGTTGCGGTTCCACGAGCCGTGCTGGCCGATGAAGGCGCCGCCGCGGAAGCGTTCGCCGAAGCGCCCGTCGCTGGCGAAGGTCAGGCCGAGCGAGGCGGTGTGCGAGCCGAGCGCGTAGTCCGGCTTGAGCGAGCGGGCGACGAGGTCGGGGCGCTGCGGCTTCATCCGCTCGTCGACGATCTGGCCGAAATAGCAGTAGGGCCAGCCATAGAAGGCGCCGTCCTTCACCGAGGTCATGTAGTCCGGCACGAGGTCGTCGCCGATCTCGTCGCGCTCGTTCACGCTGGTCCAAAGCTCGCCGGTGACCGGGTTCCAGTCCATGCCGACCGGGTTGCGCAGGCCGCCGGCGAAGACGCGGTGGGTGCCGGTCGCCGGGTCGATCTCGAGGATGGCGGCGCGGTCGACCTCCTCCTCCATGCCGAACTCGGCGACGTTGGAATTGGAGCCGACGCCGACATAGAGGCGCGAGCCGTCCGCATTCGCCACCAGGCTCTTGGTCCAGTGGTGGTTGCGCCCGGCCGGCAGGTCGCAGACCTTCTCCGCCGGCGCGGTGATGCGGGTGACGCCGTCCTCATAGGGGAAGCGCACCAGCGCATCGGCGTTGGCGACATAGAGCCGGTCGCCGACCAGCGCCATGCCGAAGGGCGAATAGAGCCCTTCGAGGAAGGCGAAGCGCTGCTCCGCCACGCCGTCGCCGTCGGCATCGCGCAGCAGGGTAATGCGGTTGGCGCTCGGCCGTCCCGCGCCGGCGCGCACCATGACGAGGTCCTCGACCACGGCGCGCAGCCCGCCCATGCCCGCCGGGCGGGGCGGCGACGTGCTCTCCGCCACCAGTATGTCGCCGTTCGGCAGCTCGTAGACCCAGCGCGGATGGTCGAGGCCGGTGGCGAAGGCCTCGACTTTGAAGCCCGGCGCCGGGACCGGCTTGCCGCCCGGCGGCCAGCCGACCGCGGGGGCGATCTTCATGATCGGAATCCGCGTCGGGCGCGGCGTCGGCAGGCTGGGGCTCGCGCCGTAGCCCGCCTCCTCGCCAAGTCCGGGATGGCGGCGCAAATCGGCCAGCGCGTGCGCCGCCGAGGTAATGCACCAGCTCAGAAAACCGCCGAGGCTGCGACTGCCGGCCATGATCGTCCCGTCTCGTGAGGAGGAGGCTGCGCGTTCGAAGGTAGTCCGGGAGAGGAGACGGCGCCACCGCGACGGTGGTGGGAGGAGGCGGCGGACCGGTCTCCTCAGCCGAAGGTCGCGGGGTCGGGGCCGCCGCGCCCGTCGGTCCGGTCCAGCGCGGCGATGGCCGCCATGTCCTCGGCGTCGAGGGCGAAGTCGAAGATCGCCATGTTCTCGTCGAGCCGCGCGGCGCGGACGGATTTCGGGATCACCACCAGCCCGTTCTCGACGTGCCAGCGCAGCACGACCTGCGCGGTGCTGCGCCCGTGCTTGCGCGCGACCGCCTCCAGCACCGGATCGTCGAGGAGCCTGCCGCGCCCGAGCGGGCTCCAGGATTGCGTGACGATGCCATGCGCGGCGTGGAAGGCGCGCAGTTGGTGCTGCTGGAAGTGCGGGTGCAGTTCGATCTGGTTGACCGCCGGCACGACGCCGGTCGCCTCGATCGCCCGCTCGAGGTGCTCGGCGGTGAAGTTCGAGACGCCAATGCTGCGGGCGCGCCCTTCGCGGGCGATCTCCACCAGCGTCTTCCAGGTCTCGACATAGAGCCCGCTGGCCGGCACCGGCCAGTGGATGAGGTAGAGGTCGACCGTATCGAGGCCGAGGCCGGCGAGGCTGGCGTCGAAGGCGCGCAGCGCCGCGTCGCGGCCGTGGCCGTCGTTCCACAGCTTGGTCGTCACCTTGATCTCGGCGCGTGGCAGCCCCGAGCGCCGGATGCCCTCGCCGACGCCGGCCTCGTTGCCATAGGCGGCGGCTGTGTCGATGGCGCGGTAGCCGGCCCCGACCGCCGCTTCGATGATGGCGGGCACGGCGTCATTGGCGATCTGCCATGTTCCGAGCCCGATCTGCGGAAGGCTGTTGCCGTCATTGAGAGGGATCGCGGGAACGTTGGAGGACATCGGCTCTGCCTTCGGATGCGAGGAGTTCGGATGCGAGGAGTCGGCCCCAGCCTGCCCCAAGGCGTATGCCGCCGGCCATCCCCCTGACGGCGTAAGCGGTCACGAAGCCGCGCGCGGCGGTTCCGGTGCGGCGCGTCTCAGATGCGCATCTTCAGCATGAAACGGCGCACCGCGTCGACGCAGGTCAGCCAGGCCGGCTCGTTGTCGACCAGTATGTGGTTGCGGCTTTCCAGCGGCACGAAATGCGCGTCCGGGATGCCGGAGGCGAGCGCACGGCCGACCTCCAGCGGGACTCGCTGGTCGTAGCGGGAATGGAGCACGATGGTCGGCGTGCGCACCTTGGCCAGCCGGTCGCGCACGTCGATGTCGCCGAACGCGTCCTGGAAGCGGGCGGCGTTGTGGGCGGAGGTGGTGCGGCGCTGGAATTCGTCGAACCAGGCGAGTTCCTCCGGGCCCGCGTCGGGCATGAAGGTCTGGGAGAAGATGTGGCGATAGGCGGGATTGTCGGTGCCCCAGCCGACCTTGGTCAGGTCGCGCACCGCCTCGCGCCGCGCCTGCTCCTCGGGGGAGGAGAGGTGGCGCCAGCCGGCCGCGTAGCCGCCGATCAGGATCAGGCCGGAGACCCGCTCGGGGTGGCGCACCGCGTATTCGATCGAGACCGCCGCGCCCTGCGAGATGCCGAGCAGCGGGAAGCGCTCGAGCCCCAGCTTGTCCACCACGGCCTCGAGGTCCTCGACGAAGGCGTCGAAGGTGAGGTCGTCGACGTCCCAGTTCGACAGGCCGCAGCCGCGCTCGTCATAGCGCACGAAGGTCCGCAGCCGCGCGATCTCGGCGAAGCCGCGGCCCCAGATCGGGCTCGACCAGTCGAATTCGAGGTGGTTGAGCCAGTTCGCAGCCTTCAGCAGCGGCGGGCCGGAGCCGGTGATGGCGTAGGCGATCTTGGTCCCGTCGCCGACCTCGCAGAAGCCGATGCGCTGCGAGCGCAGGGCGCGCTCGATGAGCTGCGGCACGGAGGGGCGGGGCACCGGCGAGCGCGGAATCGGCAGTTGCAAGAGTCCCGTGCCCGGTCCGGCGATGAGGGCGGGCGGGGGCGGCCTCTCGCGGGCCTCCGCCATCTCGCGGCGATGGGGCGCCGGCGGGCCCGGCCGGCGGGCCTCGTTGCCCTCGGGGTCGACCTCGCGCCACAGCCGGGCCCATTTCTGCGCCGGGATCGGGTCCATGTCGGGATGGGTGGCGAGCCGGTAGAGGACCCTGCAGCGGGCGGCGCGCATGTCCTCGCGCTCGGCGGTCAGCCAGGAATCGAACGCCCCGTCATCCGCGCCGGCGCCGTCGAGCCCGTCGAGGAAGACCTGCTCCAGCCGTTCGGCCATGGTTTCGAGCGCGCTCAGGGGGATGTCGGCGCCGGGATCGCGCAGCGCACCGCGAACGCCGCGCATGTCGATGGCGAGCCCTTCGGCGTCGAAGCTGACGCGCTCGCGGTCGGCGATGATGCGCGGGCGTCCCGGGCTGTCGACCACCTTGCGCAGCTTGGTGAGGGACCAGCGCAGCGCTGCCCGGGGATCGTCGGGAAGATCCCAGAACAATTCGCTCAGCCGCTCGCGCCGGTGCGGGCGGCCGGTCGCGACCAGAAAGGCAAGCAGCGCGCGGGCCTTGCGCGAGGCGGGAAGCGCGACCTCTGCCCCCAGCCGGACCACGCGCAATTCGCCGAGCAGCGAAATCTCGAGGTCCGGGGCCGCGTCGGGACCTTCAAATGCAGCTTCGTGGCGCATGCGACAGCCTTTACGTGAGGTGGGCCGGCCTTGCGGTGGCCCGATAAGGGCGTGCAGCGATACATCACAGCGTGCCGCAGCGGAATCGTTGCGTTCCGGACATCATCGCAAGTGAAGTGCGACCTCGGACGCGCCGTTCCGTTGGACGGACGGGCGCATTCTACGCCGAAAAACAACGTTTCGGCCGCTAAAAACCATCGCCGTTACAACGCTCGCCACAACGCTGGCGCGCGACATGCTCCCCCCGCCATTCGTGACATCACCACCACCTCGCGCAACGCCGCCATACGGACGACGTCGGCGGCGGGCATTGGACGAGCAAACACATGCTTCGAATCAACAATCTGGTCGGGAAGAGCGCACCTGTGCGCGTCGACCCGAGAGCGCTTATCGATGATCCGCATGCCGGCCTCGCGGCGCTTCGCAGGGAGCATCCGCTGGTCCAGCTGGCGGAGGGCCAGTATCTCGTGCTGCGCGCGGACGACGTCATCCCGCTGCTCTCCGACCCGCGCACGCGGCAGGTCGAGGGAACCGAGTACGTCGCCCTGAACCAGATCCCGGACGGGATCACGGCGCGCTTCCTGAAGGACTTCTTCATCTTCTCCGATTCGGAGCAGCATCGCGCCAAGCGCGGCCTGTTCGCCCGCAGCTTCGCCTACAAGGCGATGTTCGGCCTGCGCCCGGACGTGCGCGCGGTCGCCGAGCGCATCGTCGCCGAGCTGCCGCGCGGGGAGATGTTCGATTTCGTCGAGCGCATGGCCGCGCGGGTGCCGGCGGAGATGATCGCGGCGATACTGGGCCTGCCGAAGGAGGACAGCGCGTTCTTCGCCCGGCGCGTCTACACCATCGCCCGCGCCATCGGGCCGATCTACCCCTACGAGCACCATCGGGCGATCGAGAACGCGACCGGCGAGCTGTTCTGCTACGTCGCCGAACAGATCCGCCTGCGCCTCGACAGGCCGCGCGACGACCTGCTGTCGCATCTCGCCGCGAGCTGGCGGCGCGACCCGGTAATGCCGCTGGAGAGCCTCATCTTCCAGGTGATCGGCGTCATCATCGGCGGCAGCGACACCACCCGGGCGGCCTTCGCCATGCTGGTGGCGCTGCTGGTGCAGCATCGCGCCTGGGAGGCGGTGAGGGCGGACAACAGCCTGATTCCCGGCGCGGTCGCCGAGGCGATGCGCTTCGACCCCTCGGTGGGCTCGGTACTGCGCGTGGCGACGGCGCCGATCGAGATCGGCAACGTCACCGTGTTCCCGGGGACCGCGCTGCGGCTGAGCACCATGTCGGCGCTGCGCGATCCCGGCCTCTATGCCGAGCCGGAGCGCTTCGACATCCGCCGCGCCGACCATCCGCGCCTGCATCCGGTGTTCGGCCTCGGCCCGCACCGCTGCATCGGCGAGACGCTGGCGCGGATCGAGATGGAGGAATGCCTCGCCGCGCTCGCCGCCAATGTGCGCGAGGTCGAGATCCGCAAGCTGCCGCGGCTGAGCGGCTTCGGCGGCATCCGCGAGATCACGCCGATGCCGGTGCGTCTGCACTGACGACGCCGCGCCGGAAGCGGGTTCGCGCGGCGTCCGCGCGCGCCCGACGGCGCGGCATTTCCCAACAGGCCCGAATGACCTGTCCCGTCCTCGGAAAGGAGGAAAGAATGATGCCTTATCAAGTTGTTATTGGTTCCGGTCCGACGGCCGGGCTGAACTCGATATCCCTCCCCGCCGTGCCGTGGCGCCGGCTATGGCCGCGCTGGATGTCCGCCGCCCATCGCCGTCGGCGTCGCGACTACCGGCTCATGCTGTCGCTGCCGGACTACCTGCTCGACGACATGGGCCTGACGCGCGGCGACATCCTCGACGCCATGCGCTGAGGGCGGCCGGTCGATCCGGCCTCGCGGCGGACGGTCGATGCGCCCGCCGCATGCACCCTCGCCGACGGGGCATCCGGGCCCGTCGGCGGTGACCGCCGGAAAAATCGCATCCGCCGGTGAATAAGGTCGCCGCTGGGGTGTTCGCGTCAGGCAACGTCGCCACTCCCCGGAGACCAGACATGACCACGACCATGCTTCGCGCCGCCGCCCTGATCGTCGGCGGCAGCCTCGCCATCGCCGCCCTGCCGGTGCCGGCCCACGCCCTCGGCGAGGACACCACCCCGACCTGCCCCAAGGGCCAGATCTACGACCAGAAGGCGCAGAAATGCGTCCAGCAGCAGGGCGCCAACATCCCCGACGACAACCGCGCCGACTATGCCTATTCGCTCGCCAAGGCCGGGCGCTACGAGGAGGCGCTCGCCGTGCTCGACACGGTGAAGGAGCCGAACACGGCCAAGGTCCTCAACTATCGCGGCTATGCCACCCGCAAGCTCGGGCGCACCGACGAGGGCATCACCTACTATCTCCAGTCGGTGAAGCTCGACCCGAACTACGCCAAGGTGCGTGAATATCTGGGCGAAGCCTACGTCATCAAGGGACGGTTCGACCTCGCTCGCGAGCAGCTCCAGACGATCGAGAAGCTCTGCGGCACCGGCTGCGAGGAATATCGCGACCTGAGCGAGGCGCTGGCCGACCCGTCCGGCATCTGAGCCGCACGGAAAGGGCGAACCGGCAAACACGGCGGGCCTTGCCATGGCAGCATTCGCGCAGGTCCCCTCGCCGGTCTATGCTGGCGACGCAGGGCGGGCCGCACAGCGACCGGCCGTCCGCGTGTCGGTACGTCCGACGGAGGCGAGCATCGCGAGTGAAGCGGAGATAAGGCAGGGTCTGTCGCGGCACCTGTCCCGGCTCTGGCGCTACGGCCTCGTGCTGTCGCGCCAGCGCGACGTCGCCGACGATCTGGTGCAGCAGACCTGCCTGCGCGCGCTGGAGCGCGCCGGCCAGTTCCAGCCCGGCACCCGGCTCGACCACTGGCTGCTCGCCATCCTGCATTCGATCTGGCTAAACGAGCTGCGCTCGCGCAAGGTCCGCCTCGGCCAGGGCGTCCTCGATTCCGGGGACGTGCTGTCGGTCGACGGCGCGAGCCAGGCCGAGACGCGCGTGCTCGCGAGCCAGGTGCTGGAGCAGGTCGACGCGCTGCCCGAGGCGCAGCGCAGCGCGGTGTTCCTTGCCTATGTCGAGGGACTTTCGTACCGCGAGGTGGCCGACGTGCTGGACATCCCGATCGGCACGGTGATGAGCCGCCTCGCGGCCGCCCGCGCCCGCATCGCGACCCGGCTTTCGGAGGTGGAGGCACGATGAGCATCGACCCCGACAAGATCACCGACGAGGAGATCACCGCCTTTCTCGACGGCGAGCTCCCGCCCGAGGAGGCGGCGCGCCTCGAGGCGCTGGCCGCGCAGGACCCGCGCGTCGCCGAGCGGATCGAGTTTCTCGCCCGGGCCAGCCTGGCCTTCGGCGAGGCGTTCGCCCCGCTGCTCGACGCCGCGCCGCACGACCGGCTCGCCGCGGCGCTGGCGGCGACACCCTCGCCGGCGCCCGCCCGCAACGGATGGCTCACCCGCCGGAGCCTCGTCGGCGCCATGGCGGCCTCGCTGCTTGCCGGCATCGTCGCCGACCGCGCCCTGGTGCGTCTCTCCGTACCGGCCGCGCAGGAGGAGGACGAGGCGAGCGAATGGCGCAAGGCGGTGGCGGGCTACATGTCGCTCTACACGCGCGAGACGCTGTCAGGGCCGACGCCCTCGCCGCAGAGCCAGCGCGCCGACTTCGCCTTCATCGAGCAGCGGCTCGGCCTGTCGCTGTCGCCGGAAGCGGTGGCGCTGCCCTCGGCCGAATATCGGCGTGCGCAGATCCTGAGCTATGACGGCCAACCACTGGTGCAGATCGCCTATCTCGATCCCGAGACCGGACCGATGGCGCTGTGCATCACCGCCCACCCCGAGGGCGGCCGGCAGCCGATGGAGAGCGAGCGGCGCCGCGGGATGAACGTCGTCTACTGGTCGAGCGCCGACCACGCCTTCATGCTGATCGGCCATGCCGGCCCGGAGCGGATGAAGGACCTCGCGACGGGTCTCGCCGAGCGGCTCTCCGCCTGACGGCGCGTGCAGCGGCGGCGCGCGGGAAAAGTTCTCCAAACGGACGAATATCCTTGGGCGCCAAGGTGTTGGCGGGCATCCACTCGAAGGAGACTCCCCATGTCCTTTCCCGCCACAGCGACCACCCGCTCCGTTTCCGCCGACCGGCACGACGGGCTCACCATCGCCCTGCACTGGGCGACGGCGGTGCTCGTCCTCGCGCAGTTCGCAAGCGCCCATGTCTGGGAATTTCTCCCGCGCGGCACGCCGCTGCGCCACGCGCTGATCTCGACCCATGTCGCGCTCGGCATCGTCTTCGCGCTCGTCGTGCTTACCCGCATCGTCTGGCGGCTCGCCCGTCCCCATGCCCTGCCGCCGGCGGGAGGCCCTCTGGAGCGGCTCGCGGCCGGCACGGTGCATCTGGCGCTCTACGCGCTGCTGCTCGCCCAGGCCGTGCTCGGCTTCCTGTTCGGCTGGTCCGCGGGCGGCGGCCTGCGCTTCTTCGACCTGTTCGCGGTGCCGCCGCTGATCGTGCTGGGGCGGGAGAACAGCCATCTTCTCGCCGAGATGCACAATGCCGTGGCGTGGACGCTGATCGGCGTCGCCGGGCTGCATGCCGCCGCGGCGCTGCTGCACCATCACCTCCTGCGCGACGACGTGCTGAGGCGCATGGTCTACCGTTCCGAATGAGGGGCGCAGCTTCAGGCGAAGCCGTCCCGGGATCCGCCCCCGCGCTAATGGGTGGGGCCGGGCCCGGGGCGGCCATCCGCGGCCGGCGCCAGCAGAGCGAGAACGCAGCCGACGAACATGGCGGCGGCCAGCAGGGCCCAGGCCTCGTTGATCGACTGGACCAGCGCCGCCTTCTCGACCAGCGGCCGGACGAAGGCCTCGATCGCCGGGTCGACCGGCGTGGTGACCGGGCCGCTCAGCGCGTCCGGCGGCAGCCCCACCAACTCGGCAGCGGAGGTGTCGCCGGCGAGCAGCCTCTGCTTCAGCGCCTCGGCATGGATCGGCGCGCGGCCGAACATCACGGTGTCGACCAGCGCGATGCCGATAGCGCCGCCGAGATTGCGCATCAGGTTGAACAGGCCGCTGGCGTCGGGCACGGCTTCCGGCGCCAGCCGGCCGAGCGCGAGCCGGGTCGGCGGCAGCAGGCACAGCATGATCGCGCCGCCGCGCACCACCTGCGGCCAGAACATGCCGTCGAAATCGGTCTCGCGGGTTGAGAACGCGCTCATGGCGAGGCCGGCGCCGAACATGACGAAGCCGGCGAGGGTAAGCAGGCGCGCGCTGCCGCGCCGTTCAAGCGCCACCGCCATGGGCGAGGTGACGAGCTGGGTGACGCCGGTGACCAGCATCACCATGCCGATGGCGAGCGGCCCGTGGCCGCGCACGAAGGCGAGGAACACCGGCATCAGATAGACCGAGCCGTAGAGCCCCATGCCGAGAATGAAGCTGAGCGCGCAGCCGATGGCGAAGCCGCGGTCGCGGAAGGTGCGCAGCTCGACCAGCGGCGCCCCACCCGCCAGCATGCGCCGCACGAACAGCGCGCCGGCGACGAGGCTGGCGGCGAGCAGCGCCAGCACCGGCAGCGCCAGCCAGCCGCGCTGGGGCGCCTCCTTGAGCCCGATCTCGAGGCTGGCGAGGCAGAGCGCGAGCAAGGCGAGGCCGGCCGTGTCGAGGCTGCGCAGCAGGGGCGCGTCCAGGGCCTGCCGCGCCAGCGCCACGAGGCCGACCGCGCAGGCGAGGATGCCGGGCACGATGTTGACGAGGAACAGCCAGTGCCAGGAGGTGGTCTGCGTGATCCAGCCGCCGACGACCGGCCCGACGGTCGGCGCCAGCACCGCGAGCATGCCGGCGAGCGTGGTGGCGAAGCCCTGCAGGCGGAACGGGAACAGCAGGAACACCGCCGAGAACACCAGCGGGATCAGCATGCCGCCGGAAAAGCCCTGCACCACCCGCGCGGCCACCAGCGTGGCGAAGCCGGTGCTCGCCGCGCAGCCGAGCGAGGCGAGCGTGAAGATGCCGGTCGCGCCAACGAACAGCCGCCGCATGCCGAGCGCGCGGGTGAGCAGGCCCGTCAGCGGGATCGCAATCACCTCGGCGATGAGATAGGCGGTCTGGACCCAGCTCATCAGCTCGGCCGGAATGCCGAGCGCGGTGCGGATCGCCGGCAGCGAGGTCGCCACCACCTGGATGTCCAGCACGGCCATGAACATGCCGAGGCACATGGCGGCGAAGCCGATCCAGATGCGCGGCGCCACCGCCCCGCCGGGCATGGCGGCGTCCGCGCTCACGCCCGCATCTCCCGCCGTGCCGCGCCGATGCCGAGCGCAGCGTTCTCGGTGCGGATGCGCACCCACAGGATGAGCGCGTTCGCCGCCGAGAACAGCACGGCAAAGCCGGTGAGCCCGAAGATCAGCGGCAGCACGGCGATCTCGGCGGCGACGACGACATAGTTGGGATGAGCGAGGAAGCGGTAGGGCCCGCGCCGGAGCAGCGGCGCCTGCGGCAGCACGATGATGCGCGTGGTCCAGCGCCGGCCGAGCGAGGCGATGACCCATACGCGCATCACCTGCAGCAACCCGTAGACCACGAGCAGCACGAGGCTGACCGGCCGCCCGGGAGCGAGCCACCACAGGCCGGCCAGCCACAGCGCGTGCAGCGCGACCATGAAGGGGTAGTGCCCGCGCCCCACCTCATGCCCGCCCCGGGCGAGCAGACGCGCGGTGTTGCGGTTCGACAGCACGAGTTCGCCGAGCCGCTGCAGCGTGACGAAGCCGAGGATGAGGATCGCGTCCATCGCCGTCGCCCCTCATGCCGCCTGCGCGAGCGAGACGCAGGAGGCGGTGAAGCCCGGCCCCATCGTCACCAGCGCGGCGCGCTCCGGCAGGCCCTGCGCGATCACCCGGTCGAGGATGAACAGCACGGTGGGCGCCGACATGTTGCCAAAATCCGCCAGCACGCCGCGCTCGTGGTCGAGCGCGCCCTGGCCGAGGCCGAAGGCCCGTTCGATCGCCGCCACGACCTTCGTCCCGCCGGGGTGGCAGACGAAGCGGCCGACATCCTCCGGCGCGAGGCCGATGCGCTCCAATATGCCCGTCACGGCGGGCTTGAGATGGGTCGCGGCGAAGGCAGGCACGTCCGGGCGCAGGATGACGCCGAAGCCGACCGGATCGATGCTCCAGCCCATGATGTCGAGCGTGTCGGGCCACAGATGCTCGCCCGCGCCCTCGACCGTGGCGAGGCCCTGCCCGTCGGTGCGCAGCACGCAGGCCGCCGCGCCGTCGCCGAACAGCGCGGTCGAGATCAGATGCGCCTTGTCCGGGCGGTCGAGGCGGAAGGCGAGGGTACTCAGCTCCACCGTAACCATCAGCACGGTCGAGCCCGGGCGCGCCTGCGCGAGGCGCGAGGCGATGGCGAGGCCGGTGACGCCGCCGGCGCAGCCGAGCCCGAACACCGGCACCCGCTCGACATCGGCGCGGAAGCCCATGCGGGCATGCACCACCGCGTCGAGGCTCGGGGTGGCGATGCCGCTGGTCGAGACATAGACCACGGTATCGACCTCGGCGGCGCTGCAGCCGGCGCCCTTCAGCGCCTTGTTCGCCACCTCGACGAACAGGTCGCCGCCGGCCTTCACGTAGACGGCGGTGCGCTCGGGCCAGCCGCGCGGCTCGAGATACCAGTCGAGCGGGCAGGCGGCGTAGCGCTGGCGGATGCCGGTGCTGGCGAAGATGCCGGCCATGGTGCTGGAGCTGCTGAAGACCTCGGTGAAGAAGCGGTGCATCGCGCCGGCGACGTCGGACTGCTTCAGCACGTGCTCGGGCACGGCGGTCGCGAGCGAGAGCAGGCGCGCGGGCGGCGCGTCGCGGGAAGGGATGGGCGCCGCGCCGGCGGCAGGAATGGGCCGGGCCGTGGGCTCGCGATCGGATATTAGGCGCATGTGGTGTCACTCGTGCAGGTGCCCCTCAACCCGAGGCAAACACCGCCCGCCCCGCCGCTATTCGCCCGGCAGGCCGGCACGGCTCATCACGAGCGCGTGACAGGGCGCCCCACCACGCGTTCCAATGGCGGCGTCGCTCGGAGCACCCGGCGGAAGGTGCGCTTCAGCCCGGCGCCGCCGCCGCGATCATACCACCTGTCATGGGCGATGATGATGCGCTCGGGCGCGCAGACGATCATCCGCTCGACCGGGTGGGCAATTCGCCCCGATGGCCGATGAAGCTGAGCTGCATGTCGAAGGGCCCGCGCGAAAATTCGCGTCGGGTCGCCGGGCGGGCCGCTCGGCGGGTCGTTCGCGGACGAGCGATCGGACGAGGTATCATGATATCGGGAAACGGCCGCGGTTCGCGTCTTCCGCGATGCCTAATTATTCGACGCTCACCTCCGCTGAAGGCGCGTTTCGCGGAGATATTGGCCGCGCAACTCGCATCTCCCGCTAGCCATGATGAAAAACGAGGCGACCCTGTAAATCGAGGTCGTCCGTGCGGCGGGAGCCGGATGTCCTCTTGCTAAGCGCGTTACCGATCGCAGCGGGGCCATATATAATCAAAAACGAATAAGCCAGAATTATTATGAATTTGTGCCTCTAGCTGACGTCGCAATAATGCCCTCTTACGGCCTCGCGCGGTGTGCGAATTGGTAAGAGGAGACCTGCTGGCTATCGCTCCGGAATGCGGGCTGCGCGCCGCCACTGCTTGCGTCGTCCTTGCCCGCTCCTGAAGTATAGCCGATCGAATTCTCCTTCATTGCATCGCTCAGGTTGGCATTTATCAAAAATTGCCGGGTGTTTTTCGACGCGTCGACCCGTAAGTCGGTTGGAAAACGAAACGGTCCTTCCAGGAACTATTGAGTGGGAGATCAAATTGAGCGCGTTGTTTTCCTTCCGTGACGCCGCAGGCGTGGGGCGCCGCGGCGCCCGCATGCTGCCGCTGGTGCTGCCCGTCGTCCTCGCCGCCGCCTTTGCCGGCCCGGCCCAGGCGGCCGATGGCTGCGACTTCTACAAGGGCAAGACGGTCGAGCTCATCGTGCCGTTCTCGGCCGGCGGCGGCTTCGACGCCTATGGGCGCCTGGTCGCGAAATATATGGGCGACGAGCTCGGCGCGGCCAACATGATCGTGCGCAACCAGCCCGGCGCCGGCGGCCTTCTCGCCACCAACCAGACCTGGACCGCGAAGCCCGACGGGCTGAAGATCCAGCTTATGTCGGTGAGCGGCATGATCACCTCCGAGCTCGGCGGCGCCGACGGCGTCGGCTTCAAGAGCGGCCAGTTCTCCTGGATCGGCCGCGTTTCCGGCGAGCCGGACGTGATCGCCACCGCGCCCAACGGTTCGATCAAGTCGCTCGACGACGTCAAGAAGATCGCGGCCGATCGCAAGATCCGCATCGGTTCCTCCGGCGTCGGCGACATCGATTACATCGAGGCCGGTCTGCTGGCGAAGATGCTGGGCGTCGAGACGGACGTGATCACGGGCTTCAGCGGCTCGTCGGAGGTCTATGCCTCGCTGGGCCGTGACGAGCTCGACTTCTTCGTCTCCTCGCTCAGCGGCGGCGAAGCGGCCGAAAAGGCCGAGACGGCGCGCATCCTCTGGTCGTTCGACACCGAAGCCGTCCCCGGTCGCCCGGAGATCAAGCCCCTGTCCGAGGTCGTCGACGCCAAGTTCCTGCCGCTGATCAAGGCGCAGGCCGCGGTGGTCGCCGCCGGACGCGCGCTGGCGGCGCCGCCCAAGGTGCCGGAAGATCGCCTGAAGTGCCTGCGCGACGCGTTCGACCGCGCGATGGCGAGCGAGAAGCTTCTGGACGAGTCCAAGAAGATCAACCGCCCCGTCGCTCCGCTCGACGGCCAGAAGATGACCACGCTGGTGCGCAGCGTGACCGACGACGCGCCCAAGGACTATCTTGAGCTGCTTCACAAGGCCTACGCCCAGTAGCCCTGCTGTTCGACATGTGGCCGCGCCGGCCGGCGGGACGCGCGTTCCGCCGGCCGGCAGGATGAGGTTGCCGGGAGCCGAGACATGGCCGGGACGTTTTTCAAGCAAGCCGAAAATGGCCGGGCGTTCGCCCCGGCGAAGGGTCTGAGCACGCTGTCGCTGGTGGCGGCGCTCGCTCTTGTACCGCTCACCGCCGCCCGCGCGGCGGACGAGTGCGCCTTCTTCAAGGACAAGACCGTCGAGCTGGTGGTTCCGTTCTCCGCCGGCGGCGGGTTCGACGCCTATGGGCGCATGGTCGCGAAATATATGGGCGACGAGCTCGGCGCGGCGAACATGATCGTGCGCAACCAGCCCGGCGCCGGCGGCCTGCTCGCCACCAACCAGACCTGGGCCGCCAAGCCCGACGGGCTGCGGATCCAGCTCATCGCGGCGAGCGGCATGATTGCCGCCGAGTTCGGCGGGGCGGCCGGCGTCGCCTTCAAGACCAACGGCTTCTCCTGGATCGGCCGGGTCTCCGGCGAGCCGGACGTGATCGCGACCGGCCCGGACAGCCCGATCAAGAGCCTCGCCGACATTGCCAAGATCGGCGGCGAGCGCACGGTGCGCATCGGCTCGACCGGCCTCGGCTCGCCGCAATACATCACCGCCCGGCTGCTCGCGACCGTCATCGAGACCAAGTCGCAGGTCATCACCGGCTTCAGCGGCGCGCCGGAGGTCTTCGCCTCGCTCGGGCGCGGCGATCTCGACCTCTTCGCCTCCTCGCTGAGCGCGGCGGAGGCGGCGGAGAAGGCGCAGACCGCGCGCACGCTCTGGGTCTTCGGCACCGAGCGCGAGCCGAGCCGACCCGAACTGGTGCCGCTGTCGGAGGTGGTGGACGCCAAGTTCCTGCCGCTCATCACGGTGCAGGCGTCGGTGACGGCCGCCGGCCGTGCGCTCGCCGCGCCGCCCGGCATCGCCCCGGAGCGCCTGCAATGCCTGCGCGACGCGTTCGACCGCACCGTGGCGAGCACCGCCTTCCTCGACGAATCCCGTCAGCTCAACCGCCCCGTCGAGCCCCTCTCGGGCAAGCGCGTGGCCGAGCTGATCAAGACCGCGACCGAGGGCGCGCCGAAGGAGTATCTCGACCTGCTCCACGAGTCGTTCACGCAATAACGGGCACGCAATAACGGGACGCAAGATCCCGGAACCGCGCCTCCCCATGCCGGCCGTCCGGCGCGGGAGGCCCTTCCAGAGACGATAGGACGAATTATGCTCGACGCAGTGCTGTCCGGCCTGCTCCAGGTTCTCAGCCCGGACTCAATGATGCTGATGATGATCGGCATCTTCATCGGATTTGTCGTCGGCGTCCTTCCGGGCATCGGCGGCCCGGTGGCCATGGCGCTCATGCTTCCCTTCACCTTCGGCATGCCGCCGATCCACGTCTTCGCCTTCCTGCTCGGCATGAAGGTGGTGACGTCGACGACGGGCGACATCACGGCGGTGCTGTTCGGCATTCCGGGCGAGGCGACGTCGGCGGCGACGGTGCTCGACGGCCATCCGATGGCGCGCAAGGGGCAGGCCGGCCGCGCTCTCGGCGCGGTGCTGATGAGCTCGCTGGTGGGCGCCATCATCGGCGCGCTGGCGCTCGGGCTGTCGATCCCGGTCATCCGTCCGATCGTGCTGGCCTTCGGGCCGCCGGAATTCTTCATGCTGACGGTGGTCGGCCTGATCTTCATCGCCTCGCTCTCGCGCGGGCAGATGCTGCGCGGGCTCATCATGGGCTGCCTTGGGCTGCTGATCGCGCTGGTCGGCATCGACCCGCAGGCGGGCGTACCGCGCTACGCCTTCGGCCAGCTCGAGCTGTGGGACGGAATCGGCATCGTACCGGTGGTGATCGGCCTGTTCGGCGGGCCGGAGATCCTCCAGCTCATGCTCAGCAAGGAGAGCATCGCGGGCAAGTCGGCGAGCCGCAAGATCGTCGGCGTCGGCCAGGGCATCCTCGACACCTTCCGCTACTGGAAGACCGTCGCCGTCGCCGGCCTGATCGGCGCCGGCATCGGTGTGATCCCGGGCGTCGGCGGCTCGGTGGCGCAGTTCATCGCCTATGGCCACGCCAAGCAGACCTCCAAGCATCCCGAGGAGTTCGGCAAGGGCAGTATCGACGGCCTGCTGGCCGCCGGCGGCAACAACAACGCCAAGGACGGCGGCGCGCTGATCCCGATGATCGCCATCGGCCTGCCGGGCAGCGTCAGCACGGCGATCCTGCTGAACGCGTTCCTGATCTCCGGCCTCAATCCCGGCCCGGAGATGCTGACCACCCATCTCGACGTGACCTTCTCGATGGTGTGGATCACGATCATCGCCAACATCATCGTGGTCATCCTGGCGCTGCCGCTGCTGAAGCCGCTCGCGCGCCTGACCTTCACCGAAGGCCCGATCCTGGTGCCGTTCCTGCTGATCCTCGTGGTGCTCGGGGCCTATGCAGAGAACAACCGCATGTTCGACATCTGGGTGATGGCGACCTCGGCCTTCGTCGGCGTCGTCTGCCTGCGGTGGAACTGGCCGCGCGCGCCGCTGCTGCTCGGCGCCGTGCTGGGCGATCTGTGCGAGCGCTACCTGTTCCTGTCGAGCTCGCTCTATGGCTGGTCGTGGATCCAGCGGCCCTTGGTGATCGTGCTGGCGATCGCCGCCGTGGCCATCCTGTTCAAGACCGGCTGGGACGTGCGCAAGCATGCGCGCGACCGGCAGGCGGCCAGCCTCAAGGAGGTGCGTTCATGAGCGCGAAGAGCGTGGCGGGCAGCCCCCGCACGGTCGCCTATGGCGACTGGATCATCACCTTCGGCCTGATCGCGATTATGGCCGGCGCCTACACGCTGAGCCTCAAATGGCCGGCCAACGCCGCCTTCTTCCCGCGCCTGCTGAGCGCGGTGGGGCTGATCCTGTGCCTGCTGAACCTCGGCGCGCTGATCTGGCAGACGCTCTCGCCGGCCCCCGCCGCCGTCCCGGCCCGCGCCGGGGGCGGGCATGGCAGCGACGATGTCCAGCTGGTCGAGGGCGACGAGGACCAGGGCAACGAGGACGAGTTCCACAAGATCTTCACCCGCGCCGACAAGCGCATGTGGGGATCGGTGGTGAGCTGGATCGTGTTCTTCTTCGTCGGCCTCTACACGGTCGGCCTGCTCGTCACGCTGCCGGTGTTCACGGTGCTGTATCTGCGCATCGTGGCGAAGGCGTCCTGGCTGGTCTGCCTGCTCTACGTGCTGGGAACGGCGGGGCTGATCTACCTGCTGTTCGACCTGCTCCTGCACCTGCCGCTTCCCGAGGGCGTGTTCCCGATCCTCGGCAGTTGATGCCGCTCCCGCCCGGCCGTGTCCCGCGCGGGCGCGGCCGGGCGGGGAGGCCGAACGGCCGGTCCGGTCCCGCCGGCGGGCATTGCCCGGTGTGCGCGGTTTGACGCTCTTGGTGCGCGTGCGCCGTGCTACGTTGCGCCCTCCGATCAGAGGCGAGAATCAGGACAGGAACCGCTTCGGGACATGGGCGCAGCCATCAAGCTTCGGCATTTGCGGTGCTTCGTCGCCGTCGCCGAAACCGGATCCTTCACTCTGGCGGCGAGCCGTCTCTTCCAGACGCAGTCATCGCTCACGGCGACGATCAAGCAGCTCGAGGAAGAGGCCGGCCTCAAGCTGTTCGACCGCACAACCCGCCGGGTCGAACTCACCAAGGACGCGGTCTGGTTCAAGACCGTCGCCGAGCGGGTGTTGCGCGACTTCGACAATGCGCTCTCCGACCTGCAGGCGATCTCGAAGAGCCAGCGCGGTCACATCAAGATCGCCGTCGCGCCGTCGATCATGGCCCATGTACTGGCGCCCACGCTGAGCGCGTTCCGCCGGCTCTACCCGGACGTCACCATCTCCGTCTACGACCAGGGCTCGGACAAGATCGAGCGTTCGGTGCTCGACGGCGGGGTGGATTTCGGCCTCTCCAGCCCGCTGAACAACTTCCCGGACCTCGACTACGTGCCGGTGCTGGCCGACCCGTTCGGCGTCGTGTTCCCGAAGGACCATCCGCTGGCCAAGCGGCGCGGGCGGCTGACATGGAGCGACCTCAAGCCGTTCGACTATGTCGGCCTCACCGACGATACCGGCATCGGCGCCATCCTCGCCCGCCAGCCCGAGCTCGGGCTGCTCGACCGGGCCGAGAACCACGACCATGCCTCGAGCACGACCTCGCTCTACGCGCTGCTTCACCTCGGGGGCAAGATTTCGGTCCTGCCGCTGCTGGCCGCGCGCACGAGCCCGCTGACCGAGTTCGAGTTCCGCGAGCTGCACGAGCCGCTGCTCACCCGCGAGATCTGCCTCATCACCCGCCATCTGCGCTCGCACTCGCCGAGCACGCAGAGGATCCTCGAGATCCTGATGGCGACCATCAAGTCGTCCGAGCAGATCCACGGCGCCAAGGTGCTGTGAGAGGCGCGCGCCCGACCGGCGCGCCCGGCCGGAGGGTCAGGCGCGCGACCAGAGGCGGCGCAGGCTCTGCCAGAGAACGGTGAGGATCAGCGAGAAGCCGCTGATGGGCTTGGCCGCCGGCGGGGCCGCCGCTGGTGCTGCCGGGGTGCCGTCCGGCGCCGTTCCGCCGGCACCCGGGGCCGCGATCAGCGCCCTCAGATTGTCGGCGAACTGGTTGCAGAGCTGCGTCGCCACGCCCTGTATCACGCCGGTGCCGCGGCCATATTGCGCGACCGGGCCGGACAGCGCCACCTCGGTGGTGATGTCGGCCCGGGTGCCGGCGCCGCTCGGGCTGAGCTCGAAGGTGACGAGCCCGCTGGCGCCGCCGCGGCCCTTCTGGTCCGCCCCTTGGCCCTTGAGCCGGGCCCGCCGCGCGGCGGCGTCGCGCTCGATGAAATGGGCGACGCCCTTGAAGGAGAGAGCGACCGGGCCGAGCCGCACCGCCACCTGTCCCTCATAGCCGCCGTCCCCGGTCTGGCCGGTGAGCGCCGCGCCGGGCATGCAGGGCGCGATGCGCGGAATGTCCATCAGCACGTTCCACGCCTCGTCGGGCGGCAGCGGGATCTCGAAGCTGTTCCTGATTTCCATGGCGGGTCTTCCCTTTCCTCCTGTCGGTCTGGCTGTGCGTCAGGTGCGGAACTTGCCGCGCTTGCGCCCCTGCGAGACCGGGAGGAAGAGCTCGTCGAGCGGGATCCGCCGGCCGATCAGACCCTGTTCGTAGGAATAGCCGACCAGCGTCTCGAAGTTGTGCCGGTTGGCGTCGCTGAGGCCGTATTCCCACGGGTCCGGCCCGAGCAGGCGTTCCTGCTCGTCCCAGGCTTCCTGGTACCAGGCGAGCGGCACCAGGCGCGGGTTGCGCATGCGCTTCATGGCGATGTTCTTGGCCTCGTCGAAGGCCTGGTAGAGGTTCGGCACCACCCAGGGATATTTCTCCACCAGCTCCTGCTTCAGCCCCAGCACATGCATGATGGGGAAGATGCCGGTGCGCTCGAAATAGACCTGCTCCTCGGCCTTGTAGTCCGGGAACAGGCGGCCGACGCGCGGGTCGCGCTGGACGATCGGGTCGATGATGTCGGGGTGCAGCACGGCGTCGAGCTCGCCCTCGGCCAGCATGGCCTCGACCGACTTGTCGTCCGGCAGGCGGGTCAGCTTCACGCCGGGCGGCGGGGTGAAGCTGATGTCCTCGTCGAGCTCGGCGAACCACTCGATCGACTGGTGCGGCACGCCGTATTCGTGCTCGAGGATGCCGCGCAGCCACAGCGTCGCGGTCACCAGGTAGAACTTCACGCCCACCTTCTTGCCGATCAGGTCGGTCGGCTTGGTGATGCCCTTGGAAGTGTTGGTGAAGATGAAGCCGTGGCGGAAGCGGCGATGGGGAAACACCGGCAGCGCGCGGAACGGCATGTCGCGGTCGCGGGCGGCGATGTAGGACGAGGCCGAGCATTCGGCGACGTCGTATTCGCCGTTGCGCAGGAACCGCCAGTGCCGCGTCGCCGAATCCGCCCCGGTCAGGATGTTGAGCTCGATGCCATCGGGCCGGACGACGCCTTCCTTGAGCGGGCGGATGATCTCGTAGTCGCCGCAGGCGAGCGTGAGCTCAAGTTTCTTGGTCATCTGGAAGATCCTTGCGTCGGGGCGGCTGCCCGGCTTGCGACTGGCGCGCTGCTTCGATCAGCCTGAACAGGGACTGGGGAGGAACGGGCGTCTGGGAGATGCGGATGCCGAACGGCGCGAGCGCGTTCTCCACCGCCGAGATCACGGCCGCGGCCGCGGGGATGGTACCGGTCTCGCCGACGCCCTTGGCGCCGATCGGGTTCTTGGGCGAGGGGGTCTCGCGGAAGATGGTCTCGAGCCGCGGCAGCTCGGTGGCGGTCACCAGCAGATATTCCTGGAAGGTGGTGGTCACCGGCTGGCAGGAATCGTCGTAGCCCATGAACTCGTAGAGCGCGTTGCCGATGCCGTGCACGATGCCGCCCTGGACCTGGCCCTCGACGATCATCGGATTGATCATCCGCCCGGAATCGTTGAGCGCGACGTAGCGGGTGATTTCGACGCTGCCGAGCGTCGGCTCGACCTCGACCTCGACCACATGGCAGGCATTGGCGTAGGCGAGCGAGTCGGTGCGCCATTGCGCGCTCGCCTCGAGGCCGGGGTCGACGCCGGCGGGGAAGGCGTAGCCGGGCGCGCCACGCAGCATGCGGGCGATCTCGCCGAGGCCGAGGCTGCGATTGCCGTCCCGGACATGGACGTGCCCCTCGCGCAGCTCGAGCTGGTCCTCGTCCACCTCGAGGATCGAGCTCGCCGCCCGGATCGCCTTCTCGGCGACCGCACGGGCCGCCAGATGAACAGAGGAGCCCGCCGTGACGAGCTGGCGGCTGGCGAAGCCGCCGAGGCCGAGCGGCGTCTTCGAGGTGTCGCCCGAGATCACGGTCACGTCCTCGGGCGGGACCGCGAGCTGGTCGGCGCAGATCTGCGCCAGCGCGGTGGCGAGGCCCTGGCCCATGGCGGCGGCGCCGGTGAAGATGCTGACCTTGCCGTTCTGGCCGACGCGCACCACGCCGCTCTCGAACGGGCCGCGGCCGGTGCCCTTGACCGCGTTGGCCATGCCGATGCCGATATAGCGTCCTTCCGCCAGCGCCCGCTTCTGGCGCTCGGGGAAGTCGTCCCAGCCGGCGGCGGCGAGCGCCTCGCGCTGCGAGGCCGGATAGTCGCCGCTGTCATACACCATCGCGGCGCCGGACCGGGCCTTGAGCTTCTTGGTGTAGGGCATTTGCTCGGGCGGGATCAGGTTGCGCCGGCGGACCTCGGCACGGTCCAGCCCCATGCCGGCGGCGATCAGGTCCATGGTCCGCTCCATGGCGAACACGGCCTGCGGGTAGCCGGCCCCGCGCACCGAGGAGACCGGCACCTTGTTGGTGTGCACCACGTGCACGTCCATGCTGTAGGCCGGCAGGATGTAGGGCCCGCTCATGGCGGTGGCGCCGTTATAGGGCAGGTTCACGGGCTTGGGCGCATAGGCGCCCTGGTCGTGGACGAGGCTGCCGCGAATGCCCAGCAGCCGGGCCTCGGCATCGACCGCGACCTCGACCGACCAGTACTGGTCGCGCTCCTGGATCGAGGAGATGAAGGTCTCGCGCCGGTCCTCGACCCATTTGAGGCTGCGCCGCAGCAGCCGCGCCGCCGCCGGCAGGGCGACCTCTTCCGGGTACAGGCAGTATTTCGGCCCGAAGCCGCCGCCGACATCCGGCGTCACGACGCGCAGCGCGTCCTGATCCAGGCCGAGCATGGTCTGCAGCATGTAGTAGAGGTCGTGCGGCATCTGCGTCGACGACCATACGCAGAGCTCGTCGCCGGGGCGGATCTCGGCGAGCACGCCGCGCCCTTCCATCGAATGGCCGCAGCCGCGATGCTGGGAGAGCACGTCGGAAAAGACGTGGGCGGCGCCGGCGAAGGCCGCCTCCACGTCGCCGAAGCCGACCTTGAAGCTGTTGAGGACGTTGCTCTTCAGCTCGGTGCGCACGAGGGGGGAGTCGGGCGCCATGGCCGCGCGCGCGTCGCTCGCCACCGGGAGCGGGGTGAAATCGACCTGCACCTGCGCGGCCGCGTCCTCGGCGAGATAGCGCGAGTGCGCGACCACCAGCACGATCGGCTCGCCGACATAGGCGACCTCGCGGTCGGCCAGCACGAAGGGCGTGCTGCTGTTCTCGCCCTTGATCGGACTGGCGCCGAGCGGCATCCGGCCCGAGGTCAGCTTCGGCATCAGGTCGGCGAGGGTGAGCACGGCGTGCACGCCGTCCATGGCGCGCGCCGCTTCCACATCGATGCGCTCGATGCGGGCATGGGCGACCGGGCTGCGCACGAAGGCACAGTGAAGCAGCTCGGGCAGCTCGATATCGTCGAGATAGCGGCCCGCCCCGGTCAGCAGGGGCAGGTCCTCGAGCCGGGGCACCGGGCGCCCGACCGAGGGACGTGTCACGACGCGGGGTTGAGATGCGGGCGTACCGGTCATGGCTCGCTCCCTTCCGTGCCGGCGGCCCCGGCGACGGCGAGCGTGGCGTCGACGATGCTCTGATAGCCGGTGCAGCGGCAGATGTTGCCGGAAATGGCGTCGCGGACCTCGTCCTCGCTCGGGTGCGGGGTCTCGCGCAGCAGCTCGACGAGGGTCATCAGCATGCCCGGGGTACAGAAGCCGCACTGCAGGCCGTGGGCATCGCGGAAGGCCTGCTGCAGCGGGTGCAACGTGCCGTCGTGCTCGGCGAGCCCTTCCACCGTCTCGACGATGGCGCCGTCGGCCTGGACCGCGAGCATGAGGCAGGAACGCGCGCTCACCCCGTCGACCAGCACGGTGCAGGCGCCGCACACGCCGTGCTCGCAGCCCAGATGGGTGCCGGTCAGCCGCAGCGTGTGGCGCAGGAAGTCCGCCAGCGTGGTGCGGGCTTCGGCCGCGCCGCGGAAGGGGCGGCCATTGATCAGGAGTTCGATCTCGTACATCAGGCCTGCTGGGTCCGCTCGGAAGCGCGCGCGAGCGCGGCAGTGAGGCTTCTGCGCAGCATCGTGCGCGCGACGCTGAGGCGGTAGTCGGGGCCTCCGTGGAAATCGCCGAGGATGTCGAGTCCGGCGCAGCTTTCCAGCGCCGCGGCGATCGCATCCGGTCCGCCGTCGCTGCCGGTGAGCGCGGTCTCGCCCGCGCCGTGGCGCTGGGGCACCGAGCCGATGCCGCCGATGGCGATGGCGCAGCGCGTGACGACGCCCTGCCGGTCGCGCTCCACCATCACCGCCGCCGAGGCGACCGCGAAGTCGCCATGCCGGCGGGCGAATTCGTGGAAGGCGTGGCCGTGGGCGACGCTCCACGGGGCGAACTCGATCGCGGTGACGATCTCGTCTGGGCCGATGCCCGGCATCATGTAGCCGGTGATGAACTCGCCGACCGGGATGCGCCGGACGCCGGCGGGGCCGGCGGTCTCGATCCCGGCGTCGAGCAGCAGCGCCAGCGTGGGCAGCTCGGAGGCGGGGTCCAGGTGGCACAGGCTGCCGCCGATGGTGCCGCGGTTGCGGGTCTGGCGATGGCCGACCAGCTTCAGCGCGTCGCGAAAGATCGGCATCGCCTCGTACAGCTCGGCGTCGAGCTCGATCCGCCGCTGGCGCGTCATGGCGCCGATGCGGATGCGCTCCGGCGCGATCTCGATGCCGCTCAGCTCGAAGAGGTCGTTGATGTCGACCAGCGCGTCGGGGAAGACGTAGCGCAGGTTGAGCATCGCCATCAGCGACTGGCCGCCGGCGAGCACCTTGGCGTTCTCGGTCCGGCCAAGGATGGCGATCGCCTCGTCGAGCGTGCCGGGACGGAAATAGGCGAAGGGAGGCGGCTTCATCGGCGTGTTTCGACTGCTTGGTCCGACGCCGCGCCGGCAGCATCGCGCGGCTCGGCGTCATGCGGGCGAACCCAATGACGAGGTGCGGGCCGGCACGCGGTGCCGACCGGGCGCTTAATGCGACCTACCCATTATCCATCTTACCCAAGTTCCCCGGCTTTATCTTGATTAGGCGAATTATCACGAATGCTCTTCATTACGACAAATTACTAATTCTGCTTGATTGATTGATTACGAAAATAAATAGCAGGAGGGGCGGTCAGGTGCCTATAGATGCGCCAGCGCCTGCGCATCCCGTGCGCAGCTCTGCCCTCCGCCGGGCAGTTCCGGGCCGCCCCTTTGCCCCGCTTGCGGAGGGAATAGGTCAATGCATTCAATGAATTGGCCATCGATGGCGTTCAGCCGGATATATTTTCTGAGGCGAACAATCGAAAAGATTTAATAATTTGTGGCGTGGCTCCCGACCGCTTATCGATTTCGAAAGAACGATCAGCGAGGACGGAATCCGCTCCGCCATGAATGCATCCATGAATGTCGTCGCCCTGCACGCCCATGGCGGCGTCGAGCAGCTCAGGTTCGAACAGTGGGACCGGCCGGTCCCGGGCGAGGGCCAGGCGCTCGTCGAGATCAGGGCTTGCGGCCTCAACTACATGGACGTGTTCGTCATGCACGGCATGCCGGACATGCCGACGAAGATGCCGCGCATTCCCGGCGGCGACATCGCCGGCATCGTGCGCGAGGCCGGACCGGGCGTGGACGCGGCGTGGGTCGGCAAGCGGGTGGTGCTGTTCCCGCGCTTCCCGACCGGCGGCGTGCTGGGCGAGAACGGCAATGGCGGGCTGTGCGAGTTCATCGCCGTCGACCAGCGCCAGCTCATCGAGATCCCCGACAATGTCGGCTTCGAGGAGGCGGCCGCACTGCCGATCGCTTACGGCACCTCCCACCGCATGCTGTTCACGCGCGGCCGGATCACGGCCGGGGAGAAGGTGCTGATCCTCGGCGCCAGCGGCGGCGTCGGCGTCTCCTGCCTGCAGTTCGCCAAGATGGCCGGCTGCGAGGTCTTCGCCTGCACCTCCTCCGAGGAGAAGGGCCGCAAGCTGAAGGAGCTCGGCGCCGACCACATCATCAACTATGTCGAGACGCCGGAATTCTCCCGCGCCGTATGGGCGGCGAGCGGCAAGAAGGGGGTCGACGTCGCGGTCAACTTCACCGGCGGCGACACCTGGATCCAGACCCAGCGCTGCATGGCGGTTGGCGGGCGCATCCTGACCTGCGGCTCGACCGCCGGCCATCTCAGCTCCATCGACGTCCGCTTCCTGTGGCACCGCGAGACCGAGATCATCGGTAGCCGCGCCTATGTGCCGGACGACATCGTGGCCTGCCTCGAGCATGTCGCGTCCGGCCGGCTGAAGCCGGTGATGGAGACGCGGCTGCCGCTCGAGCGCGCGGCGGAGGGCGTCGCCCTGCTCGAGGAGCGGCGCATTTTCGGCAAGGTGATCGTGACCCCATGACAGGTGCCATCCCCAATCTCGGCTGCCTCGGCAGCGCGTTCCGCGACAAGGGCCATCTGGCGATCATCGACCTGCACGACCCGCAGAACCCGCGCGAGATCGACTACCCGACCTTCCACGCGGCCTGTGACGCGGTGGCGCGCGGGCTGGTGCGCCGCGGCTTCCGGCCCGGCGACCGGGTCGGCGTGCTGTGCTCCAACCGCACCGAATTCCTCGAGGCGTTCTACGGCTCGATGCGTGCCGGGGTGATACCGGTGATGATGGGCATCCTGCTGCCGGCCGACACGCTGGCCTGGATCCTCGAGGATTCGGCGATCAAGCTGGTGTTCTGCGAGGCCGGCCTCCGGGAGAAGCTTCCGGCGGGCACGCCCGTCGTGGTGGTCGATTCCGACGGCGCGGACGGGCTCGACGCGTTCAAGGACCCCGGACCGCTCGAGCCTTTCGTGCCCGACCACGACGCGGTGGCGTTCCAACCCTACACGTCCGGCTCGACCGGGCGGCCGAAGGGCGTGCTGCTGTCGCACCGGGCCCATAGCTGGGTGGCCGAGACGATCTCGCGCGACCGCGACTTCTCGCCGGCCGACCGGATGATCGTCGCCGCGCCGCTCTACCACAAGCACGCCATGAACTCGATCAAGTGCGTGCTGTTCGGCGGCGCCACGGTCGTGCTGATGCGCAAGTTCGAGGCGCGCCCCTATATCGAGGCGATCAACCGCTACCACACCACGGTGGTCTCGGGCGTGCCGACCATCCTGGCCATGATGCTGCAGCAGCGCGACCTGCTGGCCGGGCGCGACTACGGCTTCGTGCGGCTCGCCACCATGGGCGGCGCGCCGGCCTCGGACGAGCTGATCGACCAGGTCGCCGAGCTGTTCCCGAACGCCAAGATCAACCTCATCTTCGGCATCACCGAGACCAGCGCCGCGCTGTTCGGCCGCCATCCCGAGGGCGCGCCGCGCCCGCGCCATTCGATCGGCTGGCCGATCGCGGGCAACGAGTTCCGGCTGGTGGGCGAGGAGAGCGAGGATTTCGGCACGCTGCACGTGCGCGGGCCCGGCATGATGAACGGGTATCACAACAACCCGGAGCAGATGGCCAAGCGCTTCGATGCCGAGGGCTGGTTCAACACCGGCGACATCCTGCGGCGCGACGAGGCCGGCTGGTACCATTTCGTCGGGCGCTCCGACGACATGTTCACCTCCAGCGGCCACAACATCTACCCGGCCGAGGTGGAGCTGATGCTGGAGCGCCATCCCGACATCGAGCAGGCCGTGGTGGTGCCGGCGCCGGACGAGATCAAGCACACCGTGCCTTATGCCTTCCTCGTGAAGCGGTCCGGCTCGTCGCTGACCGACGAGGAGGTCAAGCAGCACGCGCTGCGCAACGCGCCACCCTACCAGTATCCGCGCCGGGTGACGTTCCTCGACGCGCTGCCGATGACCGGCGTCGGCAAGATCGACCGCCGCTTCCTGGAGGCGGAGGCGCGGCGGATGCGTGAGGAAGCGGGCGCCGGGGCGCGGAAGGAAGGGGCAGGGGCATGAGCGTTCGCACACTCGGCAAGACGGCGGCGGACGTGCAGGCGATCGTCGACCGCAGCCCCTATCTGTCCTGGCTCGGCATCGAGGTGCTCTCGCTCGGCGACGACACGATCGAGGCGAAGGCGCGCTGGCGCCCGGAATGGGTCGCCAATCCGGGCATCGGCCAGACCCAGGGTGGCATCCACGCCGCGCTGATCGACTTCGCCGCCAATTTCGCCCTGATGAACTCGATCGGCCGTCCCGTGCTCACCATCGACCTGCGCGTCGACTACCACCGCATCGCCATCAAGGGCGACCTTGTCGCCCGGGGCCGGGTGATCCGGCTCGGCAAGCAGGTGTCGAGCTGCGAGGCGTCGATCTTCGACGAGGCCGGCCGCCTGCTCGCCAGTGGCCGCGGCAGCTTCCTCACCGCGCCGCCCGAGGAGGCAAAGCCGGGCTGAGGCGGTCTGCGGGGCGGCGCGAGCTTTGTGGCAGGCAGAATGAGGTAATTTTATACCTATATCCGCTTCCATCCAATCGCCCCGAACCCGGCATTCGCCGCAGCAACCATTTATCGTATTAAACTAATAATGGACAAAAATTCACAATTTGTGCCGACAAATGGCGCCCGCTAACGTCGTTCCCGCAGCACGGGGTCCCGTCCCCGCGATGCGGGCAGTTACGTCGTCGTCGGCCGACACTGCGGTCTCTTGCGAAATCTGGAGCTGGAATAGGCATGTCTGGCGAAACGACGAATGAAACCTGGGAAGAGATTGTCGTCCGCGTCCTGAAGGCGAACGAGGTCAGTCTCGTCACCTACGTTCCCGACAATGTGCTCTCGCGCCTGATCCGGCTCATCGAGGCCGACCCGTTCTTCACCGTGGTCGCGCCGGCGCGCGAGGAGGAGGCGGTCGCCATCGTCACCGGCGCCTACATGGCCGGCAAGCGCGGCATCGCGCTGATGCAGACGAGCGGCTTCGCCACCATCGTCAATGCGCTGGCCTCGCTCGCCTGCCCGTTCCAGATCCCACTGCTGCTGATGATCTCGGAGCGCGGGACGCTGGGCGAGTTCCAGCAGGGGCAGGCGATCGTCTGCCGCACCATGCGCCCGGTCCTGCAGAGCCTCGGCATCGAGCACTTCGCCATTCAGGAGCGGGCCCATGTCGAGTTCGTGGTCGACGGCATGGTCCGGCAGGCCTTCGCGACCCAGGCCCCGGCGGCCCTCATCCTGTCGCCCTTGCTGACCAAGCGCGCCGCGTGAAGGGGAACTGATCCATGTCGAACATCGAGCCCAACGTCACCCGCGACGGCGCCGTCCTGCTGAACCGCACCGCGCTCACGCGCCGGCTGGTCGCCAAGCTGAAGTCCGAGGAAGCGGTCGTCGCCGGCATCGGCCACACCAATTTCGACCTGTGGGCGAGCGGCCAGCGGCCGCAGAACTTCTACATGCTCGGCAGCATGGGTCTCGCCACGCCGATCGCGCTGGGCGTCGCCATCGCCCAGCCGCAGCGCAAGGTGTTCGCGCTCGACGGCGACGGCTCGATCCTGATGCAGCTCGGCAGCTTCGGCACCGTGGCGTCGGTGGCGCCGAAGAACCTCGCCATCATCATCTGGGACAATGGCGCCTACCACATCACCGGCGCGCAGAAGACCCTGACCTCCTCCACCGTCGACCTCGTCGAGATGGCGAAGGGGGCCGGGCTGAAGCAGGCGCAGTGGGCCGCCGACGAGGAGCATTTCGATGCGCTGGTCGGGCGCGCGTTCACGGAAGACGGGCCGTGGCTGATCGTGGCCAAGATCGACCAGACCAAGCCCGCCGGCGTCACCGAGCGCGACCCGGTGAAGATCCGCCTCAACTTCATGAACGGCCTCAAGGCCAGCGCGTGACGGACCGGCGGGTGTAGCGATGTCCAAGCTTCTCATCGGCGGCCGCTGGGTCGACGGCGTCTCGACTGACCGGCTGGTCGACAAGTTCCGCGGCGAGGTGTTCGCCGAGATGGCGGTCGCCTCGCCCGAGCAGGTCGACGAGGCTGTGGCGGGCGCGCTGGCGGCCGTCGAGGCCTCGACGCTGGCGCCCTATGAACGCTACCGCATCCTCTCCGCCGCGGCGCGGCTGGTGGAGGAGCGCAGCGAGAGGCTGATCGCGCTGATGCGCGACGAGGCCGGCTTCACCCGCGCCGACGGCGACAACGAGGTCCGCCGCTGCGTCCAGACGCTGGAGCTCTCGGCCGAAGAGGCCAAGCGACTGCATGGCGAGCTGGTACCGATGGAAGCGGGCGCGGGCGTGCGCGACCGGCTGGGCTTCACCATCCGCGTGCCGCGGGGAGTGATCTGCGCCATCACCCCGTTCAACTCGCCGCTCAACGTGCTGGCGCACAAGGTGGCCCCCGCGCTCGCCGGCGGCAACGCCGTGGTGATCAAGCCCTCCAACCACACCCCGCTCTCGGCGGTCGAGCTGTGCCGCGCGCTGATCGACGCCGGGCTGCCGCCCGAGCTGCTGGCGCTGCTGCACGGGCCGGGTTCGGCGATCGGCCGGCGGCTGCTCGAGGACCCGCGCATCGCCTTCTATGCCTTCACCGGCAGCACGCGGGTGGGCCGGGAGATCCAGGCTGCCGCCGGCCTGCGCGGCACGCAGCTCGAGCTCGGCAGCATCGCGAGCACCATCGTGTGCCACGACGCCGACATCGAGCGGGCGATCCCGAAGATCGTCAATGCCGGCTTCCGCAAGGCCGGGCAGGTCTGCACCTCGGTGCAGCGCCTGTTCGTCGACCGTCGCATCGCGGGGCGCTTCGTGCCGAGGCTGGTCGAGGCGGTGCACGCCGCCAAGGCCGGTGATCCGGCCGATCCCTCGGTCGTCATCGGGCCGATGATCACCCCCGAACATGCCGAGCGGGCCGCCTCCTGGGTGCGCGAGGCGGTGGCGGGCGGCGCGCGCATCCTTACCGGCGGCACGCATGAAGGCTCGGTGTTCGAGCCGACCGTGCTCGACCGGGTGGACGAGAGCATGCGCGTCGTGTGCGAGGAGATCTTCGCGCCGGTGGTGAGCGTCATCGAGTTCGACGATGTCGGCGAGGCGGTGGCGCGGGCGAACGCCAGCCCGTTCGGCCTCTCGGCCGGGCTGTTCACCTCCGACATCAGCACCGCGCTCAGGACCGCCCGCCTTCTGCGCTTCGGCGGCGTGCACATCAACGAGGCGTCGAGCGCCCGGGTCGACGCGATGCCGTTCGGCGGGGTGAAGGACAGCGGCTTCGGCCGCGAAGGGCCCGCCTACGCCATCCGCGAGATGACCGAGGAACGGCTCATCACCATTGCCTACTGAGCACCGATTTCTCTCCGTTCAGAAACGACGATCGAGATGAACAAGCCTGTCGCTTTCGACAATACGTTGCGCATAGCCGTCGATATCGGCGGAACCTTCACCGACGGCGTCGCCACCCTCTCGCCGCAGGGCCGCATCTGGGTGGCGAAGTCGCCCACCACGCCGGCCGATCCGGGCGAGGCGGTGACGACGGTGATCCGCGACCTGCTGCGCCAGGTCGAGCAGTCCTATGGCAGCGCTGAGGCGGCGCCCGCGCTGGCGGAGGTGGTGCACGGCACGACGCTGATCACCAACACGCTGATCGAGCGCAAGGGCGCGAAGACCGGGCTCGTCACCACCAGCGGCATGCGCGACGCGCTCGATATCGGGCGCGAGTGGCGCTACGACATCTACGATCTCGACATCGAGCTGCCCAAGCCGCTGATCGAGGCGCGTGATCGCGTCGAGGTGGCCGAACGGCTCGACTCGCGCGGCGAAGTGCTCGACCCGCTCGACGAGGACAAGCTCGCCCGCATGGTCGAAGCGCTGCGCGGGCTCGAGGTGGAATCCGTCGCGGTCTCGCTGCTGCATTCCTACGTCAACACCGAGCACGAGAAGGCGATCGAGGCCCGGCTGAAGGCGGCGCTGCCGGAGCTGTCGGTGTCGCTGTCCTCCGATCTCGCGCGCGAGATCAAGGAATTCGAGCGCACCTCGACGGTGGCGGCGAACGCCTACGTGAAGCCGCTGGTCGCGACCTACCTGCAGGAGCTTGACGCGCGCATCGCCGCGATCCGTCCGGGCATCCCGCTGCGGGTGATGGTGTCGAGCGGGGGCTTCAGCTCGGCGGAATCGGGCGCGCAGTCGCCGATCCTGCTGCTGGAATCGGGCCCGGCGGCGGGGGTGATGTCGGCGCTCAACACCGCGCGGCAGAGCGGCATCGACAAGGTGCTCGCCTTCGACATGGGCGGCACCACCGCCAAGGCCTGCGTCGCCGTGGGCGGCGACGCGCCGATCGCGCACAGCTTCGAATGCGCGCGGGTGGAGCGTTTCAAGCGCGGGTCGGGGCTGCCGATCCTGATCCCGAGCATCGAGCTGATCGAGATCGGCGCCGGGGGCGGCTCGATCGCCCATTGCAACCGGCTGGGCCTGCTCAATATCGGGCCGGAATCCTCGGGTTCGGTGCCGGGGCCGGCCTGCTACGGGCGCGGCGGCACCGACCCGACGGTGACTGATGCCGACCTGCTGCTCGGCTACCTCAGCCCGGACAACTTCCTCGGCGGCGAGATGGCGCTCGACGTCGCCAATGCGACCGCCGCCATGGCGCGGCTCGCGGGCGAACTGAAGGTCAGCCCGCTGGAGGCGACCTGGGGCATCTGCAACGTCGTCAACGAGAACATGGCGAGCGCCGCGCGCATCCACATCGCCGAGAACGGCCTCGATCCGCGCGACTTCACCATGGTCGCGACCGGCGGCGCCGGGCCGGTGCATGCCGTGGAAGTCGCCCGCAAGCTGCGCATCCCGCGGGTGCTGATCCCGATCGCCGCCGGCGCCGGCTCGTGCCTCGGCATGCTGGCCGCGCCGGCGCGCATCGACCGCGCCTGGTCGAACCCGCAGCTCCTCGCCGATGTCGACTGGGCGCAGGTCGAGGAGAACCTCGCCGCGCTGCGCCGGCAGAGCGAGGTCGAACTCGCCGAGGCGGGCGCGCAGGATGTCGAATGGGTGATCGGCGCGGCCATGCGCTATTACGGGCAGGGCGCCGAGCTTTCGGTGTCGATCCCCTATGAGGGCGTCTCGCCGGCCACGGCGGGCGTGCTGCTCGCCGCCTTCGAGGCCGAGTACGAGCGGCTCTACGGCCGGCTCGTCCCCAACGCGGCGCCGCAGGTCATCACCTGGCGCCTGGTCGGGCGTGCGCCGAGCGAGGGCCACCATTTCGAATGGGGCGACAACCGCGTGCGCGGCGGGGACGGCGCCTCGCAGGGCGCGACCGGCCGCCGCGAGATCTACCTGCCGCTCAAGGGCGGCTTCGGCCCGGTCCCGGTACATGACCGCTATTCGATCGAGCCGGGCCGCACGTTGCAGGGGCCGCTGATCCTTGAGGAGCGCGAGTCGACCATCGTCGTCGCCGTGGAGGCCGACGTCACCATCCGGCCGGACCTCACCGTCGCCGTGACGATCAAGGAGTTCGACTGACATGGACAACCTCGCCGCAGAACGTCCCGCCGACGCGGCCTCCGTCACGGATGCGCGGAGCAACGGCGGCTTCGACGCGATCGAGCTCGAGATCCTCTGGAAGCGCCTCATCAGCGTGGTCGACGAGGCCTCGGCGGCCTTCGTGCGCACCTGCTTCTCGACCCTGGTGCGCGACGGCAACGACTTTGCCATCGTGCTCACCGACGCGCAGGGGCGCTCGCTGGCGCAGTCGACCATGTCGCTGCCGGGCTTCATCGGCTGCCTGCCGGCGACGGTGCGGCACTTCCTCGACAAGTTCCCGCCCGAGACGATCAAGCCGGGCGACGTGTTCATCACCAACGATCCGTGGAAGGGCTCGGGCCACGTCCACGACGTGACGACGGCGACGCCGATCTTCCACCGCGGCGAGCTCGTCGCCTTCGCGGCGGTGGTCTCGCACCTGCCGGACATCGGCGGCAAGCTGCGCTCCAATTCGAGCCGCGAGATTTACGAGGAAGGCCTGCAGATCCCGCTCATGCGGCTCCTCGACGGCGGCAGGCCGAACGAGGTGCTGATCGAGCTCATCACCCAGAATATCCGCGTGCCGGAGCAGGGCATGGGCGATGTCTGGGCGCAGGTCGCCGGCTGCCGGACCATGGGCGAGCGCCTGCAGGGCCTGCTCGACACGGTCGATCTCGACGCGCTCGGCGCCGAGGTGCGCGCGCGCTCGGAAAAGGCGATGCGCGACGCCATCCGCGCCATCCCGGACGGGGTCTATCGCTCGACCGTCCAGCATGACGGCTTCGACAACAAGCCGATCGTCATCCAGTGCGAGCTGACGGTGAAGGGCGACGAGATCTCGATCGACTATGCCGGCACCAGTCCGCAGCTTCCCCACGCGCTGAACGTGGTGCCGATCTACACCTTCGCCTACACGGTCTACGGCCTGAAGGCGCTGCTCTGCCCCGACATTCCCAACAACGAAGGCAGCTTCCTGCCGATCTCCACCACGGCGCCGCTCGGCTCGCTGCTGAACCCGACCTATCCGGCCGCGTCCGGCGGGCGCAGCGCGATCGGCCACCTGCTGCCGGCCGCCGTGTTCAAGGCGCTGGCGGACGTGCTGCCGGACAAGGTGTGGGCGGCGGGTTCGCCGAACTCCTCGCTGACCATGTCGGGCGAGTATCGCGGCAAGCGCTTCGCGGTGGTGAACTTCCTCAATGCCGGACAGGGCGCGACGGCGCGGCGCGACGGCTTCTCGGCGCTGAGCTTCCCCGCCAATCTCGGCAATACGCCCGTAGAGATGATGGAGAACCTGGCGCCGATCCGGGTGCTGCGGCGCGAGATCCGGCGCGGCAGCGGCGGCGCCGGCCAGCATCGCGGGGGCGGGGGCATCAGCTTCGAGTTCGAGATCCTGCCCGACGCCTCGGACGTGATGACCTCGTTCCTGATGACCCAGCTCAAATCCCCCACGGCGGGCTTTGCGGGTGGCGGTTCGGGCAAGCCCGGGCGCCTCGTCATCAACGGGACGCAGGTCGATCCCACCGAGCCGCGCGTGCTCAAGGCCGGCGACCGCATCCTGATGGAGACCGCGGGTGGCGGCGGCTACGGCACGCCGGCCGGCGGACCCGCTACGCAGAATTGAACCGAAAGGCAGTCCGGCATGAACGACATGACCCGCATCGACCAGAACCAGCGCCGCAGCCGTGCGATCGTGCACAACGGCATCGTCTACACCGCCGGGCAGGTGCCGGACGACATGAGCCTCGACATCGCCGGGCAGGCGCGGCAGGTGCTCGACAAGATCGACGACCTGCTGAAGGAGGCCGGCTCCGAGCGCGGCCGGATCCTCACAGCGCAGGTCTGGCTGCGCACCATGGAGGACTTCGCGGCCTTCAACGCGGTCTGGGACGCATGGGTGGTGCCCGGCCGGACGCCGACGCGCTGCTGCGGCAAGGTCGAGATGAACAATCCGGCCTGCCGGGTGGAGATCCTCGTCACCGCCGCCGTCTGAGGCGCGGGAGGGCTCCCGGCCGGCGTGCTCAGCCCCGCGACGCGCGCTCGATCCATTTCAGGAGGCCGGCGGGCGAACGGAAATCCTCGAACGGGCGCACGGCGACCTGCGGCAGGACCTCCGCGCACAGGCGCGTCAGGCTGTGGCCGGGGCCGATCTCGACCGCGCAGCCCACGCCCCGCTCGCCGGCGAGCTCCAGGCAGCGGCGGAAGTCGAGCCGGGTGTGAAGCTGCTCGGAGAGCGCGGCCACGGCCTCGTCCTTCACCCGTATGGTGCGCCCGTCGATCCCTGAGAGCATCAGCAGGCGCGCCGTGCGAAGCGGCGCGGCCTCCAGCGCCGCGCGGAACTCCGGTCCGGCCGAGGCGATGAAGCGCGTATGCGAGGCGACCCGCACCGGCAGCCTCTTCACCGTGTGCGCGCCGCGCGCGGCGAGTTCCGCCTCGATCTTATCGAGTACGCCGGCAGCGCCGCCGAGCACCACGTGATCGCGACCGTTGACGATGGCGATGGCGAGGCCGGCCTCGTCGGCGAAGGTGGCGATGCGCGCCAGCGGGATGCCGATCACCGCCATCATGCCCTGTTCGAGGCCGCTGTCGCGCCGTGCCGCATCCATGCAGCGCACCCGCGCCTCGACCAGATCGAAGCTCGCCACCGGGTCGAGGCAGCCCGCGCAGGCCGCGGCCGCGATCTCGCCGACGCTGTAGCCGATGCAGATGTCGCCGATCTCCGCCCCGAGCACGGCGCGCACCGCGAGGCAGTGGGCGGTGAGGAGGATCTGCGCCGTGCGGTTATCGGCATAATCCAGCCTGTCGTCCGCGCCGCCGAGGCGCCGGAGGTCGACGCCGAGGCGCTCGGAGGCGAGGTCAAGGACCGGGCGCGCCGGCCCCTCGTCCCGCAGGCGCTCGAACATCGCCGGGTGTTGGTTGCCCTGGCCCGGGCACAGCAGCATCACGGCCATGCGAATGTCCGCGGCGGCACGCGCCCGGTCACCGCCGCGAGGAACAGGACGGCCGCCACGAGATCGGCCGCGCCGCCCGGGCTGAGGCGTCGGGCGACGAACGCCTCGTGCAGCGCCCGCGCCCGACCATAGCCGTCCGCCGCCAGCATGCCGCCGCGCGCGAGGAAGTCCCGCGCCGCGCCTTGCGCAAAGGCGAGGCCGTCCGGCCCGGCGCGGTGCAGCAGGTTGTTGTCCTCGAGCACGGCGATGGTGGCGTAGAAGGCCTGCAGCCCCGCCCGCTCGACATCGCCGCCGCGATCGAAGACGGCATCGAAGGCGGGCAGGGCATGGTTGCGCAGCACCGGGAATCCCGCTGCGGCCTGCTCGCGGGCGCCTGCCGCGCCATAGCGGGCGCGGACCTGCGCGCCGTGGCTCGCATCGACGCTCGGGCGCGCGGCGAGAATGTCGGGCCCCCACAAGGCGACCGCGCGGCACAGGTCGCGGCTGCGCGCCACGGCGCTGTCGGTGGCCGGCGTGCCCTGCCGCCCGGTGGCGGCGGCGAGCAGGCCAAGCGAGAACACCGCGCCGCGATGGGTGTTGATGCCGCCGGTCGCGGCGAACATCCGCGCTTCGGCCGCCATGCCGAGGCTCTTCATCTCGGCGAAGGGCGCGCCGCGCGCGCCGGCCTCGGCCATGCGGCCGAAATAGCCCTTCAGCGCGGCGGCGCTGCGCCGGAAAGTGCCGGCGTCCATGTCGTCATGGCTGCCGGTGTCGACGAAGCTCACCAGCCCGGCCTTGGGAAAGAGCCGGACCTCCATCTCCAGCGCCCAGACGGCGCAGCGGTCAATCCCGGCTGCTGCCTCCTCGAGCGGGCTCGGCAGGGCGGACGCAGGAAGAGCGCCCGTCATGCCGGGACGCCCGGCTGCAATTCGCGCAGCGCCGCCGCGCGCGGGACCAGCGACAGGCCGTCGAGCTCGCGCACCAGCACCTCCGGGGCGTTCGAAAGCAGTTCGCGCCAGGCGACCGCGCGGTCCGGTGCCAGCCTGATCTCGCCGTCGAGGCGCGGGCGGTCGGCCCATGCCGCCTCTCCCAGCACGGCGAGCAGGCGATGGAGGTCGAGCCTCGCGCCGGGCTCGATCAGCAGGTCGATGTCGGAGGCGGGATGCAGATAGCCTTCTCCGGTCAGATATTGCCAGCCGAGCGACCCATAGACGCGCACCGTGGCGCCGCACGAGGCGAGGTCGCGGGCGAGATCGCGCAGAAGCGCGCGCCAGCCGGAGAAGGCGGACGGGCCGGCCTCGGCGAGAAGCGGCATGCGGCCGCGCCGGACGATCATGGCCTCGGGAACGCGCAGGCCGATGCGGCGCCGGTCAAACCGGGTCGGCAGCGGCAGGCCGAGGGCGAGCCATCCCGAGCCGGCGGGCGCGGGGCTTTGCTCGTCACGCCGGACCACGAGCGGGCGCCCGGCCCGGATCCACGCCGCCGCCAGCGCACGGTCCTGTGCGCGGCCGGCCTCGAGCACGCCCTCGCAGGCCGGATCGAGCCAGACGAGATCGTGGCGGGCGAAGGACGGCGCTTCCCGGAAGGGGTGGGCCCGCGCCTCGCCGATCCGCGCGCCGTGGTCGGGCCGCATCGGCTCACACTCCGGCACGCACCTGGGCGGCGATGTCGCGGGCGAGGGTGCGTCCTCCCCGCTCGAGCCCAAGCTCGCGGCGCGTGTCGCGCTCGCCCGGCATCTCGGCCAGCGCCTCGCGCAGATGCGCCGACAGGTCGCCCGACCAGATGCCCCGCAGCGCGCCGACGCGGATGAAGTTGGCGACGCCTGGGCCAAGCACCGGCGAGGTGGCGCACAGCTCGGTCAGCCGGTCGAGCGGCACCTTGGTGACGCGTGACATCGCGTTCAGCGCCATGACCCGCACTTCGGCCTCGGGCATGGCGTAGCAGGCGTCGGTCGCCATCCCAAGCGCCATGAAGCCGGCGCTCACGGCGAGCTCGTTGACGAGGCCGATCACGCGGTGGCCGCGCCGGCGGGCGAGGTAGAGGCACGTGCTCAGATGGGCGAGATAGCCATTGTTGCCCATCAGCTCGTCCCAGCGCCCGAGCCGGTGGCCGCTATTGTCGACGACGATCAGGATCGGCCGCCCCGGCGCCTCGCGCATGACGTCCAGCACATTGCGGGCCATGGCGAGGGCGAGGTCGGCGCCGATCTGCGCGCGCTCGGCGGTGGCGAGGATGGCGATGGCCTGCCCGTCGAGCGTGCCGGTGCCGGTCACCAGCGGGCCGGCGCGGGAGATGCTCGCCTGGTCGAACAGCGCATCGATGAGCCGTTCGGTCGAGGAGACCGGCGGAGCGGAAAGGGCGGCATCGGCGTTCATGCTCGGGCTCCTTCGAGGGTGGCGACCAGCCGGTTGAACTCGTCCGCCTCGATCTCGGAGACACGGTCGGGGTCGTTCACGCCGAGCGCCGCCCAGATCTCGCGGGCGTCGCTGACGCCCTCGAAGCGGGCGAGGCGCTCGGCGAGGCGCGCATGTTCGGCTTCCAACTCGTCGAGATCGAGCGGGCGCGACTTGCCGAGCGATTCCGACACCGCGCCGCGGAACGCCTCCATGTCGTCGGCGACCAGCGCGTCGATCTCGCCGATCAGGCGGCGGTGCTTGGCGCCCATGGTGCGCCAGACCAGCGCGCGGTCCTGCGCGTCGAACTCCTCGACGCCCTCGACCGCCTCGATCACTTCCGGGCCGGACACCGACAGGCGCCCTTCCTCGCTGGCGATGATGCGGTCGCAGGAGCGGGCGATGATCGAGGTGCCGCCATAGCATCCATTGCGCCCGCCGATCACCGTCACGACGGGAATGCCGGCGGCGCGGGCGTCGAACACCGCGCGCTGGATCTCGCCGACGGCGATCAGCCCGGCATTGGCCTCGTGCAGGCGCACGCCGCCGCTGTCGAGCAGCAGCACCACCGCGTCGGGGCGCGTGTCGAGCGCGCGCTCGATCAGGCCGGTGATCTTGGCGCCGTGCACCTCGCCGACCGCCCCGCCCATGAACGCGCCTTCCTGCGCGGCGATGAGCACCGGGCGGCCATCGATGGCACCTTCGCCGACGACCACCCCCTCGTCGAAGGCGACCGGCATGCCGAGGGTGGGCAGATGCGGGCTGGTGTGCCGCTGCGCCGGGCCGCAGAACTCGCGGAACGTGCCGGCGTCGAGCAGGGCGCGGATGCGGGCGCGGGCGCCGGCTTCCTGGAAGGAGTGTCGGGCGGGGATCATCGTTCGCCCTCCTCGAGCCCGGCCCAGGCCTGGTCGAGCCGCAGCACCACCACCGCCGGGGTCGCGCCGCCGTCATTGATGGACAGCCGGATGTTGGCGAGGCCGCGCCGGTCGACGAAGTCGGCCAGCACCTGCTGCCAGGTGTCGCCGAAGCCGTGGATCGATGTGTCGACCACCGCGAGGCATCCGCCGCCGAGGTCGACGCGCTCGATCATCACCTCGAGATTGCCGGAGCCGACCACGCCGACCAAGGCCTCGCCGGTTTCGGCGACAGGCGTGCCGGGCCGGCCGGCGAAACGAAATTCCAGACGCTCCATGCCGCGTCCTCCTACCAGTTCCTGAAACGCGCCGGCGGCGCATAGAGACCGTCGGACCAGCGCACCAGGTCCTTGATCGAGCGGGCGGCGAGCAGGTCGCGGCTGGCGAGCCGCTTGTCGACGCCGATGTCCTCCGGGTAGACCACCGCGCCCCGCGCGCGCAGCATCTCCACCATCTGCCGGTCGCGCTTGCGGCCGACCTCGGTGTAGCCGGCCACGGCGCGGATCGCCTGCGCCCGCTCGGCGAGGCTGTCGCAGAGCAGCAGGTTGGCGATGCCTTCCTCGGTGACGATGTGGGTGAGGTCGTCGCCATAGACCATCACCGGGGGCAGGGGCATGTTGAACGTGTCCATCAGGTCCCAGGCGTCGAGCCGCTCGACGAAGGTCGGCGACAGCCCTTCCTTGAAGGTCTCGACCATCTGCACCACCAGCTTGCGCCCGCGCGGCATGCCCTGGCGGTGCGCCTCGCGCCCTGCGGCGAGCCAGGCCGGGCTGCCGTGGCGGCGCCCGCGCGATTCCGAGCCGAAATTGGGCGCGCCGCCGAAGCCGGTGATGCGCGCATGGGTAGCGGTGGAGGAGTTGCCCTCCAGGTCGATCTGCAGCGTCGAGCCGATGAACAGGTCGGCATAGTGGCCGGCGAGCTGGCAGTAGACGCGGTTCGAGCGCATCGTGCCGTCGCGGCCGATGAAGAACACGTCCGAGCGCTCGGAGACGTAGCGCTCCATGCCGAGCTCAGAGCCGGCGCAGTGGATGGCGTCGATGAAGCCGGATTCGATGGCCGGGATCAGGGTCGGGCAGGGATTGACCGACATGTAGCGGCAGATCTTGCCGCGCAGGCCCAGCTCCTCGGCATAGGTCGGCAGGATCAGCTCGATCGCCGCCGTGTCGAAGCCGATGCCGTGATTGAGCCGGGTGACGCCGTATTTCTCGTAGATGCCGCGGATCACCATCATCGCCATCAGCACCTGGATGTCGGTGATGGCGGCGGGGTCGCGGGTGAAGATCGGCTCGATGTAGTGCGGCTTCGGCGCCTCGACGACGTAGTTCACCCAGTCGCCCGGCACGTCGACCCGCGGCACCTTGTCCACGATGCGGTTGACCTGGGCGATCAGCACGCCGGACCGGAACGCCGTCGCCTCGACGATGGCCGGCGTGTCCTCGGTGTTGGGGCCGGTATAGAGATTGCCGTCGCGGTCCGCCGCCTCCGCCGCGATCAGGCTGACGCGCGGGGTGAGGTCGGTGAAGTAGCGGCCGTAGAGCTCCAGATAGGTATGGATCGCGCCGACCTCGACCTTGCCGGCCGCCACGAGCTGGGCGAGCCGCAGCCCCTGCGGGCCGGCGTAGCAGAAGTCGAGGCGCCGGGCGATGCCGCTCTCGAAGATGTCGAGATGGGGCGCCAGCGCGATGTTGGACTGCACGACGTGCAGATCGTGCACCCGTTCGGGCGCCGCCTCGGCCAGCGCCCGGGCGAGGAAGTCCGCGTGCTTCTGGTTGTTGCCCTCGATGCAGATCCGGTCGCCCGGCTCGATCACCGCCTCGAGAAGCGCGGTCGTCCGGTCGGCCGGGACCACCTTGCCGCCGACGAGGGCGTGCCCGCGGGCGATGCGGGCCTCATAGTTGCGCGCGAGGCTGTTCCAGCCCCCGCGGGCGGGATGGGTAGACGCGTCCATCGGGCCCGGACCTCAGCGAGCAAGGTGCCGCAGCGGCATCGCCGCGCTGCCGGGAAGGTCGCACGCAGCGCCGCCAATTTCTCTGTCCATCGTGCTTCCTCCTGATATGTTTTTTGCATGGCAACGGCACATGAGCCGCCGACACGAGCCCCGCCTCGGTATGTGCGGGCAGGGCATTTTCGGGGCACGGACCGGCCCCTCCAGCTTGGCACGATAACGTCATGTGCGCATTGTCCGCAACTAGGATATCCGAAATATATGAGTTGCACATCATAGAGCTTTGATCCAGTATCATTCCAAGGTGCGGGCTACACGCGCCACACGGAACACGCCCTAAATGGAGGAACACCCATGAAAAGAGCTGCCCTTGCCGGCGCAGCCCTGCTGCTGTCCACACTCGCCGCCTCGGCCTGGGAGCCGACCAAATCCGTCGAGATCATCGTGCCGTTCGGCCCCGGCGGGGCGTCCGACCAGATGGCGCGGACCATGCAGGCCATCATCCAGAAGCACGGCTTCTCGAAGGAATCCTTCATCGTCGTCAACAAGCCGGCCGCCACGGGCGGCGAGGCGATGATGGAGATGAAGAAGTCGAAGGGTGATCCCCACAAGCTGATCACCACCTCCAGCACCATCTACATGACCCCGCTCGCCACCAAGATCCCGGTGAGCTGGCACGACTTCACGCCGGTCGCGATGGTGGCGCAGGACGAATTCGGCCTGTGGGTGAACGCGGAGTCGCCGATCAAATCGGTGAGCGACCTCGCCAAGGCGGCCAAGGAGGCCCATCCGCCGCTCAAGGTCGGCGGCGGCGGCTCCAAGCGCGAGGACGAGCTCGTCAGCTTCGGCGTCTTCAGCGAGCTCGGCGCGCCGATCTCCTACATCCCCTACAAGAGCGGCGGCGAGGCCTCGACCCAGCTCGCGGGCAACCACATCGTGGTCGAGACCAACAACCCGTCCGAGGACGTCGCCAACTGGCGCGCGGGCCTCACGCGCCCGCTCTGCGTGCTGTCGCCCAAGCGCATCGCCTACACCGCCAAGGTGACCACCGACATGGCGTGGAGCGACGTGCCGACCTGCGGCGAGCAGGGGCTGAAGTTCACCTACAACATGCTGCGCGGCCTGTTCCTGCCCAGCGGCGTGACGCCCGAGCAGCAGGCCTACTATGTCGACCTGATCGAGAAGGTCACCGCCACGCCCGAGTGGAAGGAATATCTCGAGCGCAACGCGCTGAAGGCCGATGTGCGCACCGGCAAGGACTATGTCGACTTCCTGAACGCCGACGAAGCCAAGCACAAGGACCTCATGGCCAAGGCCGGCTTCCTGCCGACCAACTGATCCCGGCCGCACTGCGGCCCGCGCCTCCGACGCGCGGGCCGTCTCCTTGCCCCTTTCATGACCGCGCCGGTGACGGCCCGGTCCATGCGCCTGGAGTGGCCCATGTCATCCTTTGAACCCTACGAGACCGAGTCCGGCCTCTCGCGCCGGGCGGTCGAATGCATCGTCGCCCTCCTTCTCTGCGCCGTCGCCATCGCCGTGCTGTGGGACAGCTACGGGCGCGGCGCCGGCTGGGACGGCGGGCCGCAGAGCGGCTTCTTCCCCGCCCGCATGGCCTGGCTCCTGCTCGCCGCCTCCGCGGTGGTGTTCTTCCAGGGGCTGCGCGCGGAACGCGGCATCCTCGTCACCTGGGGGCAGCTCCGGCAGGTCTCGATGGTCCTGCTGCCGCTGACCCTCTACGTGCTGGCGATCGGCTATCTCGGCATCTACGTCGCCTCGGTCTTCTTCCTGGCCGGCTTCATGATCGCCTTCGGCTCGTTCCGCTGGTGGACGATCCTCGCCGCCTCGGTGCTGATCCCGGTCATCACCTTCTGGGTGTTCGAGATGCAGTTCGAGGTTCCCCTTCCCAAGGGCCCGCTCGAAGCGATGCTCGGTTTCTGAGGGCGCCATGGAAAACATTGTCTATCTGCTTGACGGCTTCCAGGTCGCCCTGTCGCTCCACAACCTGCTGTTCATGCTGATCGGCGTGCTGCTCGGCATCGTGGTCGGCGTGCTGCCGGGCCTGGGCGGGCCCAACGGCGTGGCGATCCTGCTGCCGCTGACCTTCGGCATGGACCCGACCAGCGCCATCATCCTCCTGACCTCGATCTACTGGGGCGCGCTGTTCGGCGGGGCGATCACCGCCGTGCTGTTCAACATTCCCGGCGAGCCCTGGTCGGTCGCCACCACCTTCGACGGCTACCCGATGGCCCAGCAGGGCCGGGCCGGCGAGGCGTTGACCGCGGCCTTCACCGCTTCCTTCGTTGGCGCCATCTCCGGCGTGATGCTCATCACCTTCCTGGCGCCGCTGGTGGCGAAGTTCGCGCTGCGCTTCGGCCCGGCCGAATTCTTCGCGGTGTTCTTCCTGACCTTCTGCAGCTTCATCGGCATGGGCAAGGAGAACAAGGCGAAGATCATCGTCTCGCTCGCCTTCGGCTTCATCCTGGCCGGCGTCGGCATCGACACCATCTCCGGCGACATGCGCATGACCTTCGGCGTGACCGAGCTCATGAGCGGCGTCGACTTCCTCGTCGTCGTCATCGGCATGTTCGGTATCTCCGAGATCCTGCTGGCGCTCGAGGAGGGCATGAGCTTCCGGGGCAAGAACGCCAAGATCGACCCGATCGTGGTGCTGCGCACCTGGGCGCAGATGCCGCGCTACATCTTCACCTTCATCCGCTCCTGCCTCGCGGGCATCTGGCTCGGCATCTCGCCGGGCGGCGCGGTGGCGGCCTCCTTCATGGGCTACGGCCTCGCCAAGCGCTTCTCCTCGCGCGGCGAGCGCTTCGGGCAGGGCGAGATCGAGGGCGTCATCGCCCCCGAGACCGCGGCACATGCGGCCGGCACGGCGGCGCTGCTGCCGATGCTGGCGCTCGGCATCCCCGGCTCGGCCACGGCGGCGGTGCTGCTCGGCGGCCTGATGATCTGGGGCCTGCAGCCCGGCCCGCTGCTGTTCGTCGAGCAGCGCGACTTCGTGTGGGGCCTCATCGCCTCGATGTATCTGGGCAACATCGTCGGGCTGATCGTGGTGCTCTCCACCGTCCCGCTGTTCGCCGCCATCATGCGGATCCCGTTCGCGCTGATCGCGCCGGTGATCCTGATGATGTGCGCGATCGGCGCCTACACGGTGGCGAATGCCGAGTTCGACATCTGGCTGATGCTGATCTTCGGCGTGGTCGGCTACGCGTTCAAGAAGCTCGACTATCCGCTCGCGCCGATGGTCCTCGCCCTCGTGCTCGGCGATCGGGCGGAGGACGCGTTCCGCCAGGCGCTGATCGGCTCGGGCGGCGATCTCTCGGTGTTCTGGGAGAACGGCCTCGTGACCAGCCTGATGGTGATCGCCCTCGCGCTGCTGTTGTGGGGCCCGATCTCCGACGGCCTCAGCCGCCTGCGCTCGCGCCGGCCGGTGGCGGCCGAGTGAGACGCGCCAAGTGAGACGCGCCAAGTGAGACAGGGGCGGCGCACGCCTTCAGGTCGCGCCGCCTTTCCAGCCATCCGTCACTGCGAAAGAAGAGCACGAACATGAAGAACTATCGTGGAGACCGAACCATCGACGGCGTCGCCGTCACGGTCGACGGCGCACCGCTGCCGGAGCGCACCGACCTGCTCGAGATCAGCCGCGACGGCTTCGAGTGGAGTTATGAGGGCCACGCCCCCGCGCAGCTCGCCTTCGCCATGCTGGTCGACCATTTCGGCAATCCCACGCTGGCGAAGAGCCACTATGAGCGCTTCATGCGCGACGTGGTCGCGAATTTCGGCAATGAGTGGGAATACACCAGCGCCGACATCGACGCCGCGCTGGGCGCCGTCGCGGCCTGATCGCAAGGGCGTGACGGACGTGGATGGTCTTGAGGCTCACCTGCTCGACACGCCGGCGGGCCCGGTCGAGTGGTATGGCCGCGCCGCGAACGGGGCGAACGCCGGCTCCATCGTGCTGCTGCACGGCATTCAGGGCACCGCGGCGAGCTGGGAGACGGTGGCCGGCCGGCTCGACGACCCGCGCGCGCTCATCATCCCCAATCTTCGCGGGCGCGGGCGCTCGCATCGGCCGGCGGGGCTCGACGGCTACACGCTGGCCGGCTTCTCCGACGATCTCGCCGCCATCCTCGCCATGGCCCCCAAGCCCGCCGTGCTGGTGGGGTGGAGCATGGGCGTGCTGGTGGTGATCGAGACGCTGAGGCGCCACGGCACGCACGGGCTGGAGCGGCTCGTGCTCGCGAGCGGCACTGCCCGGCCGGGCGGCGAGGCGGTGTGGTTCCGCTCGCAGACGCCCGAGGCGCTGGTGGCGGAGGCGCAGGAGCGCGCGACCCGTCTTGCCCTGCGCGAATATGCCGACCCGCTCGCCGTCGCCGGGGCCTGGGCCTCGGTGCGCGGATGCGACCTGGAGCCCGATCTTCCTCGCATCGACCTGCCGACTCTTGTGCTGCACGGCGAGGTCGACGAGGAATGCCCCGCCAGCCACGGAAGGCGAATCGCCGCGCTCATCCCGGGCGCGCGCTACGAGGAATGGAGCGGCGCCGGCCACAATCTGATGGCCCACGACCCGCACCGCTTCGCCCTCAGGATCCTGTGCTCATGTGCCGCGGAAACGTATAATACCATTGTCGGATTCCAGTGATATTCCAGTGGCATTGCAATAGTGCATCACTGTCGGCACTATCGCTGGCGCATGTTGTTCAGGAGTGCCCATGCCGAGTGCAGGCATCAAGCGGGTCAGCAAGTCCGACGCGCAGAAATCCTCGACTTCCCGCGGACGTCGGCCACGCGACAAGGATGATGAGGATCTCACCCTCACGGATCGCGCCTATCGCGAGCTCGAGGAACTGATCTCCACGCTGCAGCTTCCGCCGGGCACGGTGCTTGCCGAGCTGACGCTGGCGAACCGGCTCGGCATCGGCCGCACGCCGATACGCGAGGCGTTGCAGCGCCTCGCCCGGGACGGGCTCGTCATCGTGCTGCCGCGCCGCGGCATCCTGGTCTCCGAGATCAACCTGCGCACCCAGCTTCGCCTGCTCGAGACGCGGCGGGTGCTGGAGCGCCTGATCGCGGAGCTGGCGGCCGAGCGCGCCAGCGAGGAGGAGCGCGCCGCCTTCGACGAGATCGCGCGCGGCATGCGCGAGGCGGCGGAGCGCTCCGACGGGATCGAGTTCATGCGCTACGACCGCGAACTGAACACGCTGGCGGCCGAGGCGGCCCGCAACGAGTTCGCCGCCCGCTCGATGGGGCTGATGCACGCGCTCTCGCGCCGCTTCTGGTACCAGCACTACAAGCGCGTCGCCGACCTGCCGCTGGCGGCGAACCTGCACGCCGAGCTCGCCGCCGCCATCGCCCGCGGCGATCGCGCGGGGGCCGCGGCGGCCTCCGATCGGTTGATGGACTACATCGAATCCTTCGCCCGCAAGACGCTCGACGACTGAGCGTTGATGCCGGCGATGCGCGCGGCATCGCCGGCGTCTCCCGCCTTCAGAACATGATGACGCTGCGGATGGTCTCGCCGCGCTTCAGGGCGGTGAAGCCGGCATTGATCTCGTCGAGCGCGATGCGGCGGGAGATCAGCTCGTCGAGCTTCAGCCGCCCGTCGAGATAGGCCCGCGCGAGCAGGGGAAAGTCCCGCTGCGGCCGGGCGCCGCCATAGCTCGAGCGGCGGATGCGCTTTTCGCCCATCAGCGAGCCCCAGCGGAAGGCGACGTCCTTCTCGACGTCGATCTTGCCGAGCCAGATGATCTCGCCACCCGGGCGCACGGTCTCGGCACTGGTGCGGAAGACGCCCGCATTGCCCGCCGATTCGATCACCACGTCGGCGCCGCGCCCGCCGGTGAGCCGGCGCGCCACCTCGACCGGGTCCTCCTCGGCGGCGTTGACCCCGACATCGGCCCCCATCTGCGCGGCGAGCCGCAGCTTGTCCGCATTGAGGTCGACCGCGACCACCGTGCCCGCGCCGGCGAGCCGGGCGCCCTGCACGGCGGCGAGGCCGACCGCGCCGCAGCCCAGCACCATCACCGTATCTCCGTCGCGGATCGAGGCGACGTTCATCGCCGCGCCGGCGCCGGTCATCACGCCGCAGCCGATCAGGCAGGCGCGGTCGAAGGGCAGATCCCTCGGCATCACGATCGCCTGCTGGGCCGGCACGACGCAGATCTCGCCGAACGCGCCGAGATACATGAGCTGGCGCAGGCTTCGCCCGTCCTCAAGCCGGGCGCGCGGCTCGCCGTCGAAGCCGAACGCCTGCGGGCCGTTGGCGAGATAGCCCTCGCACAGGATCGGCTGGCTGCGGTCGCAGTAGAAGCAGCCGCCGCAATGCGGGTTCCACGACAGCACCACATGGTCGCCGCGCCGCACCCCCGACACATCCGATCCGACCTCCTCGACGATGCCCGCCGCCTCGTGCCCGAGCACGATGGGCATCGGAAATCTGAGGCCGCCCTCGATCACTTCGAGATCGGTGTGGCACAGGCTCGCGGCCTTGATTCGCACCGACACGTCGCCGGGCTTCAGCGGTTCCGCGATCACCGTTTCGATCGCGAGCGGCGCGTGCGGCGCATGCAGCACGGCGGCCTGGTAACTCAACGGCACTCGTCTTCCTCCCCTGTCGTGCCCCGCTCCCCGGTCCGCGTCGCGAACCGAGCGGCGACAGGCACTTGTCATCTGGTGCTTGCCATCTGATGTAGCATTGATATATTAGTTGCATCTCAACAGAAGGCAAGCGCTCGACCGGCCTGCGCGAGCGAGCGCGATGTGAGGGAAGGCTTGAGGAGAACGACATGGAACTCGCTGTCAGCGCCATGACCGATCGCCAGCGCAAGTACCGCGCGACCTACAGGGAACGGGTCGCCGGCTGGTACAATGGCTGGCTGCACATCGCGGTGATCTACACGATCGGCTTCACCGCACTCTACGTCTACGTCTCGAACGTGCACGACGTGCGCTGGTGGGAATGGCTCACCGTCCCGGTGGTCTTCCTGTTCTGCAATTTCTTCGAATGGGCGATCCACCGCTTCGTGATGCACCGGCCCTCGCGCATCCCGCTGCTGCGCGCGGTCTACAACCGCCATACGCTGATGCACCACCAGTTCTTCACCGAGGAGGAGATGCGCTTCGCCGGCCATCACGACTGGCGCGTGACCTTCTTCCCGCCCTATGCGCTGGTGACCTTCACGCTGATGTCGATCCCGGGCGCGGTCGCGCTGTCCTGGCTGATCTCGCCGAATGTCGGCTGGCTGTTCATCATCACCACGAGCTCGGTCTACCTGCTCTACGAGTTCATGCATTTCACCACGCATATCGACGAGAACTGGTTCGTGCGGACGATGCCGTTCATCAACACGAACCGCCGCCACCATGCCGCGCACCACAACCAGTCGATCATGATGGAGAGGAACATGAACCTCACCTTCCCGATCATGGACTGGCTGTTCGGCACCTCCGACCTCAACCGCGGGTTCTTCGGCCATCTCTTCAACGGCTACGACACCCGCTACATCAAGCGCGACATGCGCAAGACCTCGCGCACGCCGAGGCCCGCCGCGCCGATGGGCGGATCCTCTCCCGTCGTCGAACCGGCTGAATAGGCGTCCCCCGGCCCGCCGCCGCGCGGGCCGGCCCGCCTCTCACCCTCGAAACGGCTCAATCGCGAAGAGGTCGCAATGGCTGCCATCGAACCCAATATCGTGCCACTCGCCTGGTTCAGCCTGTTCTGGACGCTGTGCTGCATCGGGCTGCTCGTGCTCTCCGGCTCCTTCCCGCTGGGCGTCATGCTGGAGCGGGCGCGGATTCTCGGCCGACCGGCCAGCGTCGCGCTGGCGCTGGTCAACGGCGCGCTCATGTGCGTGCTGGTCGGGGCCACCGTCTTCTACGGCTTCAGCGAGCTCAAGGTGACATCGCTGATCATCGTCATGGGGCTCGCCTTCCTGTTCGTCCCGGCGACCTACGAGATCTGGCCCGAGCGCCTGCGCGACGGCCGGGCCGTTCTGGCCACCCTGCTGGTGGTGCAGGTCGCCACCATCGCCGCGCTGTACCATGTGGGCGCCGCGGTCTTCGCCCCTCTCGCCTGAGGAGGCCGACGTGACAACCCACGCCATCCTCGATCTTTCGTCCGGAGGTAACAATGCCCGCCGTCGTGAAGCTGACCATCTCGCTGATCGTGATTCTTGCCGCGGCTGCGGGCTATGCCCTGCAGGCCCATCTCGGGCAGGTCGGCCCGAAATACGCCGTGGTCCTGCTGGGGATCTTCATGGTCGTTGCCATGTGGCTGTTCCCCGAAGTGACGCGCGATGAAAAGCGCCACAGGTGACGCGGCCTGAGCCCAGGCACCGCGCAGGCCCCCCGACATCGCCACGCCGCCCGCGCGCTCCCGGTTCTCCGGCGAGCCGCGGGCGGCGCCCGTTTCGGGGCGGGGAGGAGGCTCTGGGTCGCGGGCGTCTACTTGATCAGGACGGCGGGCAGGAACAGCGAGATGCTCGGCATATAGGTGACGATCTGCAGGACGACGAACATGATGAGGATGAACCACCAATTGTACTTCATCACCTCGCCGACCCGGCAGCCGCTGACCGAGCACGCGGTGAGAAGCACCGACGCGACGGGAGGCGTCTGCTGGCCGATGGCGCCGTTGAGCGCGAGGATCACCCCGAAATGGATCGGGTCGTAGCCCATCTGGGTGACCAGAGGCAGCGTCAGCGGCACGGTGAGCACCATCGCCGCCGAGCCGTGCATGATCACGCCGAGCGCGATCAGCAGCATGTTGATGATGAACATCACCACGTAGCGGTTGTCCGAGATGCCGAGCACGTCCCCGGCAATCTGCTGGGGGATGCCCGCATTGGTCAGGTACCAGCCGAAAGCGAAGGACGCCGCCACCATCAGCATGACGAGGCTGGTGCGCACCGAGGCCGCCAGGAACAGGGCGGGAAGCTGCGCCAGCGTGATCTTGCGGGTGATGAACAGCCCGATCAGCAGGGCGGCGAGCACCGCCATCGCCGCCGCTTCGGTCGGCGTGAAGACGCCTGAGAGAATGCCGCCGAGGATGATGACCGGCAGCGTCAGCCCCCAGAAGGCGCGGCGGAAGGCGCGCCCGACGCGGGCGAGCTGGAAGGCGCCCTCGGTCGGCCAGTCATAGCGCAGCGCGAAGGCGTAGCAGGTCGCCGCCAGCATCGCGCTCAGCAGCAGGCCGGGCACGACGCCGGCGATGAACAGCTTGGCGACCGAGACCTCGGCCAGCGCGCCATAGATGATGAAGGCGAGGCTCGGCGGGATGATGATGGCGATCGAGGCCGAGGACGAGGTTATGGCAGCCGCGAAGGCGCGCGGATAGCCGCGCCGCTCCATCTGCGGGATGAGGATGGTGCCCTGCGCGGCGACGTCGGCTACCGCCGAGCCCGAGATCTCGGCGAACAGCATCGAGGCGCCGACATTCACCATGGCGAGCCCGCCGCGGATCGAGCCGACGATGCTCGAGGCGAGCTCGATCAGGTCCTCGGCGATGCCGGAGCGGTTCATGAGCTCGCCGGCGATCATGAACAGCGGCATGGCGATGAAGACGAAGTTCTCCATCCCCGAGAACATCTGCAGCGGGATGACGGCATAGGGGACGGAGGTGGTCGACAGCGCGATCAGCGTGACGACGCCCATCGCGACGGCGACGGGAAGTCCGGTGAGGATGACGCCGACAAGCCCGAGAAATACGCCCGCCATCAGTCGACTCCGCCAAAGCGCGGCTTGTCGAGGCCGCGCAGCATCCGCACCGCGTTGTTGAGGCACACCAGCGCCGCGAAGCCGCAGCCGATCGGCGCCGCCCAGTAGAACAGACCGCGCGGCAGCTCGATGGTCGCGAGCGTCATGCCCATGCCGATCTCGGCGAAGCGGATCGAGACCCAGCCGACGATGGCGAAGAAGGTGGTGCTGACGAGGTGGAGGGCCGCGTCCGCGAGACGCTGGCCGTGCGGCGGCAGGCGTTCGACGAGGGCGCCGACGCCGATGTGCTGGCGGTCGTGGAAGCCGATGCCGACCGCGATGAACATCATCACCGCCAGCAGCAGCGAGGACACCTCGTCGGTCCACCCCAGCGAACTGTTCAGCACGAAGCGGAAGAACACGCCGAGGATCATCGAGATGGTGATGAAGAACGCGATCGCGATGACGACCCCGCGCGCGACGAACACCAGAGCCCGGACCACGGCGTCGAGCAGGTCGAGTGCGGTCGACACGATGGCGGGAGCGGCCATGGAGCTCACCTGCACCGTCATGCCCGGCGCTCGCGGGAGGCCGTCGCGGGGGAGGGGCGGCGCGCGAGCCGGGCGCCGATCGCCGACGGCCGCTGGGGGAAATATAATGCAATCATGCCAGGCTCGCCTTGATGGGAGGGCGCGATAGTCGGATCAAGAGTAGAAAAATGACTTAGAAATCAAAAGTCTGAATTTTAAACGGTCGTGCTTAAAAAATGCCCATTCCGGTATATTGCGCCAAATTGAATTATATAAGAGGCTTTTCGCCATGAGCGACGACGACATCCAGCAGCATTTGGAGGCCGGCCAGAGCCCGGTCGCCGGCCTGTCTCCGCCGACCGCCGGGCGGCGCAAGCGGTCGCAGTCGCTGCACAAGGCGCTGGTCGAGCGCATACGCATCCTGATCACGGAAGGGGATCTGGCGGCCGGCGCCCGCATCTCCGAAGTCGATCTGTGCGAGCGTTTCGGCGTCAGCCGCACCCCGCTCAGGGAGGCGCTGAAGGTTCTTTCGTCGGAGGGGCTGGTGGAGATCCAGCCGAACCGCGGCGCCCGCGTCGCCGCTCCGACTCTGGAGGATCTGCGCGGCCTGTTCGGCGTCATGGGCGTGCTGGAGGGCTATTCGGGCGAGCTGGCGGCGACCCGCATGACCGACGGCGACATCGCCCGCATCGAGGACCTGCAGGCGCAGATGATCGAGGCGTTCCGCGCCGGCGACCGCCACACCTATTTCTACATCAACCAGGCCATCCACGACGCCATTCTGGCGGCGGCCGGAAACGAGGCGCTGACCCTCGCCCATCGCGGCGTGTCGGGCCGCATCCTCGCCTCACGCTTCAATTCGCATGTCTCGCTGGATCGCTGGGCGGCCGCCGTGCGCGAGCACGACACGATGCTCTGTCTTCTGCAGATGCGCCGGCCGATCGAGCTCGGGCAGATCATGCGTGCGCACATCATGAACAAGTTCGAGTCCATCGAACGCGACCTGAAACAGGCGGAGGAAACCTCCCGCGCGCCGCGCCATCCTGGGGAACTGATCCATGAATAAAGCCGTCCTGAAAGCCGCAGCCATCGCACTGACCATCGGGATGGCCTCCGCGGCACATGCCCAGACCAAGATCAAGGCAGGCATCGAATCCTCGCCGGGATCGCTGATCTACGACGTCATGGTCTTCTTCAAGAAAGACCTGGAGGCGCGCCTGCCGGGCGAGGTCGAGGTCGAGATCGTGCCGGGCGGGCAGCTCGGCAAGGATGTCGACGTGATGAACGGGCTGAAGCTCGGCACGCACCAGATGACGATCGCCTGCTCGCCGGTGCAGTCGGTCGAGCCGACGCTCGGCATCTTCGAGGCGCCGTTCCTCATCACCACGCGCGACGAGGCCAAGAAGATCGTGTTCGGCCCGATCGGCGACAAGATCATGGCCAACCTCACCGCCAAGGGCATCGTCGGGCTGAGCCTGACAGAGCTCGGCTTCCGCCAGATCACCAATAATGTGCGGCCGATCAAGACGCCCGAGGACCTGAAGGGGCTGCGCATCCGCATCCCGAACACGCCGTTCCGCAAGACCATCTTCGAGGCGCTCGGCGCCAATCCGACCCCGATCGCCTTCGGCGAGACCTATGCCGCCCTGCGCCAGGGCGTGGTGGACGGGGAGGAGAACCCGCTGCCGTCGATCTACGGCGCCAAGTTCAACGAGGTGCAGAAGTACATCACCATCGCGAACTACCTGTTCACGCCCTGCACGATGATGGCGAGCCCGACCTATTTCGACGCCTGGCCGAAGAAGGTGCAGGACGCGGTGAAGGCCTCGGCGAAGGCGGCGGCGGAGTACTCCTTCACCCGCGGTGCCGAGCTCGACGAGAAGTACGTCGTCGAGATGAAGAAGACCTCCGAGGTGGGCGAGATCGACGCGGCGAGCTTCACGCCGGTCATGCGCCCGCTCTGGGACGAGATCGGCAAGAAGGTCGGTCCCGACCTCATGCAGGAAGTCATCACCACCGTTTCGAAGTGAGCGCGGATACGCCGCGAACTCCGTCCCCTCCCGTCCCGAGCTGGAACAACGACCGTGTCACGTAAACCCATCCTGTTCAGCGAAACCCGCCTGCGCGCCGCCATGGAAAAGGAAGGCGTCGATCTCCTCATCGTCCGAGGCAACGAGAACTCGAAATACCTGTCCGAGTTCTTCAACAATGGCGGGCATCTGACCTACCGGCCGTTCACGGTCTTCTATTTCCGCGACCCCGCCCTCGCCCCGGCCTTCATCGTGCCGGCGGTCGACCTGCACCTTGCCATGGACTCGACCTGGATCGAGGACGTGCGCGCCTATGCGATGGCGGAGTTCTTCACCGACATCGACACGCACTTCTACGACGACTTCTTCCAGGCGGCGCGCGCCGTGCTGGACGATCGGAAGGTGAAGAACTTCGTGATCGGCACGGAAGGCGACAGCCTTCCCTCCGGCTACCGCACCAGGCTCGACGAACTGCTCGAGGGCAACAAGGTCGTCGACTTCAGCGGGCCGCTGGAAATCGTCCGCATGGTCAAGTCGCCTGAGGAAATCCGGCGGTTGAAGAAGGCGACCGACATCACCATCGAGGCCCATGCCGCCTTTCGCGAGGCGATCAAGGTCGGCGCCACCGACCGCGACCTGTTCGAGGTGATCGTCAGGAAGATGATCGACGAGGGGTCGGACGGCTACCGCTTCATCAATATCGGTTGCGGGCCGAAGACCTCCTATGCCGCCCACGCGCCTTTCCCGGTCGGCCACACCATCGCCCGGGGCGACTTCGTGAAGGTCGACATGGGCGCGACCTGCCTCGGCTATTCGGCCGACTTCGTCCGCTCCTACTTCGTCGGCGAGACCTCCCAGCGCCATCAGGACATCTGGAAGTGGCTCAACGAGGTGCAGATGGAGCTCGGCATGGGCATGCGCCCGGGCATGACCGGGGGCGAGGTGTTCGACAAGGGCTACGCGATGATCTCCAAGTACCTGGAGAAGTTCCCGCGCGAGTTCCTCGGCCACGGGATCGGCGTCGGCGCGCATGAGCAGCCCCGCCTGAACCAGGTCAACCGCTCGGTCATCGAGCCGGATTCGATCATCTGCATCGAGTACAGCTACTACCACGCGGGCTGCCGGCACCACACCGAGGAGACCTTCCACGTCAAGGAGAACTCGGTCGAGTGCTGGACCGAGCGCTGCCCGCGCGAACTGATCGTGGCGGCCTAGGCGCCGGCATCGTCAGCCAGACCCCGCCGCGCGATCGCGGCGGGCCCCCGCTCGCCTGCCGGCACCATCGCCCGGCAAACGGCCGGACGATGTGGCGCAGCGACGAGGCCGGAACCCGGCCCCATCCCCTCACATGTGCGAATAGAGCTTGCGGCCGGGCTGGGGGACGTCGGCTTGCAGGATGGTGCCGCTCTCCGATTCGGTGATGAAGAGCGTCTTGCCGTCCGGCCCGCCGAAGGCGACGTTGGTGGTCGCCAGTTCCTCGCAGGAGGCGACGCGGGCGACGGGCTCGCCGAGCCGGTCGAACAGCCAGATCACGCCGAGGCCGACATGGGCGATGGCCAGCCCGCCCGTGTCGTCGAGCGCCATGCCGTCGGGCCCGCCGCCGCCCGACAGGGTGATGTAGGCGCCGACCTTGGTCGTGGTGCCGTCCGCGTGCAGCGGCAGGCGCCAGATCTGGTTGGCGCGCGTCACCGCCAGGAAGAGCGATTTCTCGTCGCGCGACAGCACGAGCCCGTTCGGGCTCGGCACGTTGTCGATCAGGCAGTCGACCGTGCCGTCGGCGCGCAGCCGGAACACGCGCCCGCTGGGGTCCTGCAGTCCGGTCTGCCCCTGGTCGGTGAAGTAGAGGTCGCCATTGCTGGCGAAGGTGAGGTCGTTGGTGCCCTTGAAGCCCTCGCGCCGCACCGTCTCGAGCACCGGCGTGACGGCCCCGCTCGCCGGGTCGACGGCCATGATGCCGCGCAGGTGGTCGGCGACGAAGATGCGCCCATCCTTGTGGATGGCGAGGCCGTTGGGCCAGCCGTCATATTCGGCGACGACGCTCCACTCGCCCGCAGGCGTGACGCGCAGGATGCGGCCAAAGGGGATGTCGACGAGGAACAGATTGCCCGCGCGGTCGAAGGCCGGGCCTTCGAGGAAGGAATGCAGGTTGTCGTTCCCCTTGCCGAAGGACCAGGCGGAAGGCTTCCCCGTCAGGCGCAGGCTGTCCGGCAGCCGGGCGAAAACACGGGTCTCGATGCGTTGCGGCGGGTGAAACAGCAATTCTGGCGTTCCTTCGTTTACATGCGTGCCGACGGCGCCATGGGCGCGCGCGCCACGTCCTCCCCTTGGTATTGGCCGTCACTTCGGCGGGTGCGGCGGCGGCCGGCCGAGCACGTAGTCCGTGCTGACGTCGCCCACGAAAAGCGAGCGCCCGCACTGAACCACCGCGCCCGAGCTGGCGTAGTGCGAGTTCTTTCGCACCAGCAGCGGTGACCCTTCCGAAACGTTGAGCAGCGAGGCCACCGATCCCTGGGCCAGCTCCGCGGTGACGGAGACCACGATGGTCGGGATGTTCTCGCCGATGATGTCGCCGACGAAGCTCTGCGCCGAACGGCTGGCCAGCATCTCGCCGGTGACGCGCTCGCCGATCTCGCGCGGCATGTAGCGCACCTCGAGGCAGACCGGGCGCCCGTCGATGACGCGCACCCGCTTCAGCTTGAAGGCCAGCGTGTGCGGCTCGAGCCCGAGCGTCTCCGCGAAGGGCTGGGGAGGCATCATGAGCTCGAGGGTGGGCGAGCGGTAGGTCACGATGCGGCCGCTCTGCGCGACCTGCTCCTCGAACGACATCGAGAAGCGCGAATCGATCGGCGAGCGGACCGTGGTGCGCTCGGCCACGAAGCTGCCGCGGCCGACATGGCGCACGATCAGGCCCTCGAATTCGAGCTTGGCCAGCGCCTGGCGCACGGTCGAGCGGGTGGTCTTGTACTCGCGGGCGAGTTCGGCCTCCGACCAGACGCGATCGCCCGCCGCCATGGTGCCGTCGGCGATCGCGGCGCGGATGCGCTCCTGGATCCGGACGTAGAGCGGCGTGAAACGATCGGCCGAGGTGGTGCGGCTAGGAATGAGGGTTGACACGCTGCTCGCATCGCTGGTTAAGTTGACTAGACATCTACACAAGTCTACTCGAAAAAAGGCTGCGCTTTCAAGCGGCCAAGAGCGGCAAAAGCCGCCGAGCGGAGGAAACCCCAGTGAGGAAAGGCCTTGAGCATCCAAGCCCTTGAGGACCGCCGGAACGGCGCCGGGCCGTCTGGCTCGTCGTCGTTCAACGTGATTGCGGCAGGCATTCTAGCTGGCAGGCGGTGGCTGTCGGTCGTGTCGGTCATCGTCGTTCTGGCCCTGTGGCAGTGGGGCTCGAGCCACGTCTCCGGCATGCTGCTGCCCTCGCCGGTCGAGGTGATCGGCAAGTTCCTGGACCCGTCCTGGCTGGCGCGGCTGATGTCGGCGCTCGGCCAGTCGCTGATCCAGCTCGCCCTCGGCTTCGGCCTCACGCTGGCGCTCGCCGTGCCGCTCGGCATCGTGATCGGGCGCTCGAAGCTGATGCGCCAGATGTTCGAGCCGCTCATCACCGCTATCTACGCCATTCCGCCCGTCGCCTTCGTGCCCTTCCTGGTGGTCTGGTTCGGGCTGTTCCTCGAAGCGCGCGTCGCGCTCGTCTTCCTGATGAGCTTCTTCGACGTGCTGATCGTGATGATCGCCGGCGCCCGCGACGTGCGCCGCTCGCTGATCGATGTCGGCCGCTCCTTCGGCGCCCGCAACGGCCAGCGGCTGCGGCTGATCGTGCTGCCGGCGCTGATGCCGTTCTTCGTCGCCGCGCTGCGCGTCGGCTCGGCGCGGGCGATCAACGGCATGATCACCGCTGAGCTGCTGTTCGCCGCGGTCAATCTCGGCGGGCTGATGAAGCGCTCGACCCAGCAGTTCGACACCGCCGCGCTGCTCTCCGTGGTGCTGCTGATCTGCCTGCTCGGTCTGGTGGCGCAGTCGCTGATCGCGATGTTCGAGCGCCGCATCCTGCACTGGCATGTGAGGAAGTGACCATCATGGAAAAGCTTCGCTCGATCATGCTCGCCTGCGTCGGCTTCGCCCTGTTCCTGGGGCTGTGGGAGATCGGCGGCCGAATTCTCGGCTCTGCCCTTCTCGCCCCGCCCTCGGCGGTCGCGGTGGACTATGTCGACCTGCTGCGCCAGGGCGACATGCTGCGCGAGCTCGCCGGCTCGCTGCGGCAGATGGCCGTCGGCTTCCTCGCCGCCTGCATCGTCGGCATGCCGCTCGGCGTCGCCATGGGGCGCTCGGACGTCGCGGACGCGATCTTCCGGCCGTGGGTCAGCATGTTCGTCGTGACCTCCACGGCGGCGCTGATCCCGCTGTTCATCCTCACCATCGGCACCGGCTTCATGCTGCGGGTGACGATCGTGTTCCTCGCCAGCGTCTGGTACATCGTGCTCACTGCCTATAACGGCGCGCGCGGGGTCAGCCCGATGCAGGTCGCGGTCGCGCGGTCCTTCGGCGCCGGCACGCTGCAGATCTTCTGGAAGGTGACGCTTCCTGCCATCTACCCCTTCCTCATCACCGGGGCCCGCATCGGGCTCGTGCACGCCATCCGGGCGATGGTGCTGGCCGAGATGTTCGTCATCATCGGCTATGGCGGGCTCATCCACCGCTCCGGCCTGCTGGTCGACACCGGGCCGGTGCTCGGCCTCCTCATCACACTGATGATCGTCAGCCTGTTCTTCAACTGGCTCCTGGGCGAAGCGGGCCGGCGGCTCGCCCCCTGGTACGAACAACAACGGGTGACCCTATGAGCCTCGCAATGTCCGAACTCGAAACGCGACCCGCCGGGACCGGCGCGCCCGACAAGCTCGAGATCCGCAACGTCACCAAATACTACCACGGGCGCGGCAACAGCCTGCCGGTGCTGGAGAACTTCTCGCTGGCGGTGAAGGACCTCGAATTCCTCGTCCTGCTCGGTCCCTCGGGCTGCGGCAAGTCCACGCTGCTGCGCATCATCGACGGCATCGAGACCTGCGACAGCGGGCAAGTGGTGCTCGACGGCAAGAACGTCACCAACACCACGGGCGACGGCCGGGGCATGGTGTTCCAGAGCTTCGAGCTGTTCCCCTGGCGCAAGGTGATCGACAACGTGGCCTTCGGCCTCGAGGTCACGGGCGTTGGCAAGGCCGAGCGGCTCGATATCGCGCGCGAATACGTCAACCTCGTCGGTCTCTCGGCCTTCGAGCACTCCTATCCGCACGAGCTGTCCGGCGGCATGCAGCAGCGCGTCGGCATCGCCCGCGCGCTCGCCATCAAGCCGCAGGTGCTGCTGATGGACGAGCCCTATGGCGCGCTCGACGTGCAGACGCGCGACCTGCTGCAGGACGAGTTGCTCTCCATCTGGGAGCGCCAGCGCAAGACGGTGATCTTCGTCACCCACTCGATCGAGGAGGCGCTCTATCTCGCCGACCGCATCGTGGTGATGTCGCCGCGCCCGGGCCGCATCGAGCAGATCATCGACGTGCCGTTCGGCCGCCCGCGGCGCGACGCGCTCAAGAGCGACCCGGAGTTCCTCGCCCTGCGCCGCGAGATCTGGCAGATCCTCAAGAAGGGAGCGCGGGTATGAGCGCGGTTGACGTCGACGGCCGCGTCCATGTGGAAGTGGGCCGCCTGCGCGAGTTCGTGGCCGGCCTGTTCGCCGCCACCGGCCTTCCGCCGGCCGACGCGGCGACCGTCGCCGAGTGCCTGGTGCGCGCCAATCTGCGCGGCACCGACACGCATGGCGTGTTCCGCGCGCCGACCTATCTCAAGCGCCTGCGCGAAGGGCTGAACAACCGCGCACCCAACATCGCGGTCCGCAAGGTCGCGGATGCCGCCTCTCATGTCGATGGCGACAACGGCATGGGCGCGGTGGTCGGGCGCCGGGCGATGGGCGAGGCGATCGAGCTCGCGCGCCGGCACGGCACCGGCCTCGTCTCGGTGTGCAATTCCAACCATTACGGCATGGCGGCGTTCTACGTGCTGCAGGCGATGGAAGCCGGAATGATCGGCATCGCCTTCACCAACGCCTCGCCGGCCTTCCCGCCCTGGGGCGGGCGCGCGCCCTTCTTCGGCACCAGCCCGATGGCGTTCGCGGTGCCGGCCGGGCGCGAGCCCTCCTTCGTGCTCGACATGGCGATGAGCGTGCTGGCGCGCGGCAATGTCTATGTCGCCGCGCAGGCCGGCACGTCGATCCCGCCCGGCCTCGCCCTCGATTCCGAAGGCCGGCCGACCACCGATCCCAAGGCGCTGATCGACGGCGGCTCGATGCTGCCCTTCGGCGGCGTCAAGGGCGCGGCGCTGTCGATGCTGATGGACATATTGAGCGGCGTCCTCTCCGGCGCGGCCTTCGGCGGCGAGGTCGGCAACCCGCATCAGAGCTTCGACCGGCCGCAGAATGTCGGCCATTTCTTCCTGTGCCTGCGCACCGACCTGTTCATGCCGGAGGAGATGTTCCTCGCCCGCATGGACGAGCTGGTCGTGCGCATGAAGGCGCAGCCCCGGGCGGCCGGGGTCGAGGAGATCCTGGTGCCGGGCGAGCGCGAGGCACGGCGGGAGAAGGAGCGCCTGCGCACCGGCATCCCGCTGGCTGCCGACGTGCACGCCGCGCTGGACGCGGAGGCGGCGCGCTGCGGCCTCGCCCCGCTCGAGATCCTCGCCGCGCCGGTCGCCATCGACTGAGCATCGCCGCGGCGAGCGGACGACACGAAGAATCAACGACAAAAGGGAGGAATTACCAATGAATCTGACACGCAGAAGGCTGCTTCAGAGTGCGGCCGGCGCCGGCGCGGCCGGCCTCGTCCTTTCCGGCGGAGGCGGCGCGCTCGCCGCGGAGAAGGAGCGGCTGAGCATCGTCATCCAGGGCTTCAGCCTGGCGATCCACATTCCCGAGGTCATCGCCCTGCGCGAGGGACTGGCGGAACTCGGCTACCCCGAACCGAAGATCGACCGCATCGAATCCATGCAGGTCATCACCCAGTCGATCGTCGCCGGCTCCGCCAATGCGGGCGACTCCGACGTCGTCACCGCGATGCTGGCGAACAGCCTCGGCGCCGACGTCCGCCTGACCGGGCTCGTCTACAACAGCACGAGCCAGGTGTTCGTCGTCAACGCCGACATGATCAAGTCCTATGACGACTTCAAGAACACCAGCAACGCCATCGCGCTGAACTCGCGCGGCGACTTCATCTACGTGCTGCTGAGCGGCGTGCTGAACCAGCACGGCATCAATATCGACGACACCACCATCGTGGAAATGGGCGGCTCGGGCTCGCGCATGCGCGCGCTGCTGAGCGGGCGCGTCGCCGCGGTGCCGGTGCATTTCGACCAGGCAGCCACGATCGTGAAGCAGGGCAACTACAAGGTGCTGATCGAGCCGTGGAAGGCCTACAAGCACTGGTACTCGGAAGCCTGGCTGGTGCCCGGCAAGTGGGTCGACGACAAGGAAAATTTCCGCGCCATCGTCGACCTCAACAAGGCCACCATCCAGTCGTTCCGGCGGGCCAACAAGGACTACGAGTATTTCGCGGCGGGCTTCCGCAAATACGCCACCGTCGCCAAGGCCTCGGAGGCGACCGACGAGGAGCTGAAGCCCGTGTGGGAGAAGCTCTCGAAGGACATCAACGCCTGGCCGAACGACGGCGAGTTCAAGCGCGAATATTTCGAGGAGCTGATCCCCGTCTACGAGAAGGCCGGCGCCATCAAGGGCAAGCCCGACCTCAACCGCTTCATCGACACCCGCTTCGTCGATCAGGCGCTGCAGGAACTCGGCTGACGCCGGGCCGGCGCGGCGCCCCGTCGCGCCGGCACATTCGGGTTGGAGACGGTTGAGGTGAGAGATGACTGAAGTAAGAGTTTTGTCGGCGTCCGGCCAGATCGGTTCGGGCTTCCTTGAATCCTCGTTCGCGCGCGGCATTTCGCTCGAGCCGCACGTCATCGCCTGCGATGGCGGCTCAACCGATGCCGGCCCCGCGCATCTGGGCAGCGGCAAGCCGCATTTCTCGCGCGAGGGCACCAAGCGCGACCTGCGCCTGATGCTGCTCGGCCGCGCCAAGGTCGGCGCGCCGCTGATCGTCGGCTCCTGCGGCTTCGGCGGCGGCGACGCCGGCGTCGACTGGATGCGCGACATCGCGCTGGAGATCGCCCGCGAGGAGGGGCTGAAGTTCAACCTCGCGCTCGTGCGCTCGGAGCAGGACAAGGCCTATCTCAAGCGCCGCCTGCATGAGGGGCGCATCACCGCGCTCAACCCCGCGCCGCCGATCAACGACGAGGTGATCGATCGCAGTTCGCATATCGTCGGCATGATGGGCCACGAGCCGATCGCCGACGCGATCGAAAAGGGCGCCGACGTGGTGCTCGCGGGCCGCGCTTCCGACACCTCGCTGTTCGCGACCGTGCCGCTGATGATGGGCGCCAATGCCGGCGCCGCCTGGCACGCCGCCAAGATCCTCGAATGCGGGACTGCCTGCGTGGTGCAGCGCAAGCGCCCGGACAGCCTGATGGCCTGGGTGCGCGACGACCATTTCGACATCGAGCCGATGGACTTCGACGTCCGCTGCAGCCCCCAGAGCGTCGCCTCGCACACGCTCTACGAGAACGCCGACCCGTTCCTCATCACCGAGCCGAGCGGCACTATCGACACGCTCGACGCCCAGTACGAGGCGCTGAACGAGCGCGCCGTGCGTGTGCGCGGCTCGAGCTTCCGCCCGTCCGGGCGCCTCACCATCAAGCTCGAAGGCTCCGAGCTCGCCGGCTACCAGGCGCTGATCATCGGCGGCGTGCGCGAGCCCTTCATCTTGCGCCAGCTCGATTCCTGGCTGGAGGGCATGCAGGACAAGTTCTTCGCCCGCGTGCAGGAGATGTTCCAGGGCCGGCTCGGGCGCGAGGACTACGACATCCATGTCCGCGTCTATGGCCGCGACGGGGTGATGGGCTCGCTGGAGCCGCTCGCCGACCAGATCGGCCACGAGGTCGGGCTGGTCTTCACCATCACCACCGCCGACGAGGCAATCACCGATTCTATCGCCAAGACCTTCGCCCATTTCGCGGTCCACTACCCGATTCCGGAATGGCGCGGGCTCATCACCGGCATCGCCTACCCGATGGCGCCGAGCCATGTGAACCGCGGGGCGGTGTACCGCTTCAACCTCAACCACATCGTCGAGCCGGACCATCCGCTGGAGATGTTCCGCACCGAGTTCCTGGAGGTCTGAGCGATGGCGAAACTGGGTGATCTGGCGCGTCTGATCCGGTCGAAGAATGCCGGCCCGTTCACGCTGACCTTCGATGTGATGTTCGAGACCGACGACGTCTACCGCAAGGTCTGCGCCTCCAAGGTGCTGACCAAGGCGAGCTTCGCCTCGATCTACCGCGTGCCGGAGGAGGAGGTGACCTTCTTCGAGCACGACGCGGCGCGGGCGATCAAGATCTCGATCCCGCGGCCGGCGATCCAGGGCTCGCGCGACTGCGGCGACATCTATGGCGGCCAGCAGCACGGCCCGCTGGTCGAGCTCGAAATTCCGGACTGACGGCGCCTCGCAGAACCGCTCCACGCGAAACGCCGGTCCGGCCCGCAGCGGCCGGGCCGGCGGATGCGGGATGGCGAGGACCGCCGCCACCGCCGCCGAGCCCAAGGAAACAGCCAGATGAACGACACGCCGCGCGCGAGAGCCGCGATCCTGCGGCCGGGCGAGATCACGCCGCATGACCGTGGCAACGGGGCGCGCACCATTCCGCTGGTGACGCGCGCCTCGGGCTCGACCAGCCTGCTCAACGGCATCACCGAGTTCGCCCCCGGCGCGGCAATCGCGCTCCACACCCACAATTGCGAGGAGAGCGTGATGGTGCTGGAGGGCGAGGCGGTCGTTGAGATCGACGGCACCGCGCACCGCATGGGCGCGGGCGACACCACCTGGGTGCCGGCCAACCTGCCGCACCGCTTCATCAACACCTCGGAAACGGAGCGGATGCGGATCTTCTGGACCTACGCCTCGATTGAGGCCACCCGCACCATCGTCGCCACCGGCGACACGCGGTCCATCGATTCCGAGCGCGGCGGAAGGATCTGAGCCATGCCGTCTCCTGATGCCGCCACGCGCGCCCCGGACGGGCTGGTCCCGGTCGCCGACGGGCCGCTTCGCGATTTCGCCGGCGCCGTCTTCGCTTCCTGCGGCATGTCCGAAGAGGATGCGCGGCTGGTGGCCGACACGCTGGTGCAGGCCGACCTTTGGGGGCACCAGTCCCACGGCGTGATGCGCCTGCCCTGGTATGCGGCGCGGCTGCGCGCGGGCGTCGTCGCGCCGGTGGCGGCACCTGAGCGCGTGGTCGACGCCGGCGCGATCTGCGTCATCGACGGCCATGACGGCATGGGCCAGGTGCTGACCGCCCGCGCCATGGAGGAGACGATCGCGCGCGCCCGGGCGCATGGGGTGGGCGTCGCGGCGCTGCGCAACTCCAACCATTTCGGCACGGCGATGTACTTCACGCTGATGGCCGCGCGCGCGGGCTGCGTCGGCTTCCTGTCGACCAATGCCAGCCCGGCCATGGCGCCATGGGGCGGGCGGGCCAAGAGCGTGGGCACCAATCCATGGTCCTGGGCGGCGCCCGCCGGGCGGCACGCGCCGATGGTGCTCGACATCGCCAACACCGCCGTCGCGCGGGGCAAGATCTACCTCGCGCAGCAGAAGAAGCTCGCCATTCCCGAGGGCTGGGCGATCGACGCGGCGGGCGAGCCGACCACCGACGCCGCCGCGGCGCTGGCCGGCAACATCCTTCCGATGGCGCAGCACAAGGGCTACGCCATCGCGGTGATGATGGACATGCTTTCCGGCGTGCTCAGCGGCAGCGGCTTCGGCAAGGCGGTGAGCGGGCCCTACCAGTTCGAGCGTCCCGGCCGCACCGGCCATTTCATGATCGCCTTCGACATTGCCGCCTTCCAGCCGCTGGCCGAGTTCGGCGCACGCATGGAGGCGCTGATCGCGGAGCTGAAGCAGGCGCCGCTGGCCAAGGGCTTCGACGAGATCGTCTATCCGGGCGAGATCGAGGCCCGCAACGACGCCCGCCACCGGACCGAAGGGCTGATGCTCCCGGCCGACACCGTCGCCGACCTGGTGCGGCTGGCGGACGAGACGGGATGTCGTTCGTCCTGCCCGTTCTGACGGGGCAGGGGCTCCCGGCTTTCAGCCGTGGCGGGTGCTGCGCGGGACGGAACGGCGCCTCGCTGCCGGCGATCGAGCCTGTCCTATGCCCTGACGTCTTCAAGGTTGCCCAAGGGGATGTATCAGCGACGCCGATCCCAACGAGCTCGCGTCTGACTACAGAGCCGCCCGGACTTTCCGGCTATTGTGGAACTGACGAAAGCAAAGCAGAAGTCGTCCTAATCTATCAAGTTTGATCGAAGCATCATCGCGGATTTAATCCGCATATTTAGAATAAATTACATAAAGTCGACGTATAGATACTATCTTATGCCGATAATAATTCGGCAAGAACGCAGCGACGACGTTCTCTCGTCCACAATCGATTCCGTCTCCCCAACCGCCCGCAAGTCGTCGAGCTGCGACGAGCCGACGCCGATCGGCCCGGCGCTTGACGGCCGTCTCATTTTAATGAACCATATATGAACTGATGTTTCATATATAAAACAAGCCCTGCCAAGGGCGACCGTTAGGGAGACGCGAAGCATGAACGCCCCTGTGCTCGACAAGGTCATTAAGGAGCCCGCACGCGAGACGCCCGTCCTCATGGAGGCGGACATCGTCGTCGTGGGCGGTGGCACCACGGGGCCGATCGCGGCGATAGCCGCCGCGCGCCGGGGCAAGAGCGTGGTCCTGATCGAGCGTTTCGGTTCGCTGGGCGGAAACCTCACGCTCGGCCTCAACACCAAGCCGTCGGGCGCGCTGGTTGGCGGGCTGCCGCTGGAGATCTGGAATCTCGCCCGCTCGGTCGGCGGGGCCGGCGAGGACTACATGGCGGTGTCGAAGTCGGGCGGCGTCAAGATCGCCTCGCCCTGCGATCCCGAGATCATGAAGATGCTGCTTACCCGCCTGTGCGCCGAGGCGGGCGTGCAGATCCTGTTCGAGACCTTCGTGTCCAGCCCCGTGGTCGAGCACGGCGAGGTGAGGGGCGTCGTCGTCGAGAGCAAGAGCGGCCGGCAGTTCGTCGGCTGCAAGGTGCTGATCGACTGTTCGGCCGATGGCGACATGGCCGCCAAGGCGGACGTGCCCTTCGTGATGGGCGCGGGCGACGCGACCACGACGATGCAGCCGGTGTCGATGTACTTCACCATGGTGAATGTCGACATCAAGCGGCTGGCCGACTGGGCGCGCCAGACCGACGACGTGCCGGCCCGCGCGATCCCCGAGAAGGACGAGGACCTGGCCTATGGCCTGTGGCTGACCGGCTTCAACGGGTCGCTGCGCAAGTTCCAGCAGGACACCGGCATCAAGCTTCAGCGCGAGAACATCACGCTCAAGACCGCCGACGGTCAGCTCTATGTCAACGCCACGCGCGTGCTCGGCGTCGACGTGTTCTCGCCGAAGGAGTTCTCCGACGCCGTGCTGGAGTGCTACCGCCAGGTCGACGCCTATGCGCGCTTCCTCAAGGAACGCATACCCGGCTTCGAGAACGCCAAGATCGCGCAGATCTCCCCGGTGCTGGGCGTGCGCGAGACGCGCCACGTCGTCGGCGAATATACGCTCACCGAGCATGACGTGCTCGACGGACCGTATTTCGAGGACAGCATCGCGGCCGACGCCTCCGCCCTCGACATCCACGACCCGAAGGGCGCCGATGTCGATTTCCGCGGCATGCGTCCTTACGAGATTCCCTATCGCTGCCTCGTTCCCAAGGGCGTGGAGCAGCTTCTCATCGCCGGGCGCTGCATCTCCGCCGATCACGGCGCGCATGCGCGCTCGCGCAACATGCCGGCCTGCATGGCGACCGGACAGGCGGCCGGCATCGCGGCCGCGGTCGCGGTGGAGGACGGCATCCGGGTGAGGGACGTGCCGGTGCCGAAGGTGCAGGAGATCCTGCGCGATCTCGGCATGCCGATCCACGGCAACCAGATCAACTGAGGTGCCGGGCGGCCGGGCGGGACGTGCGGCCCGGCCGCCTGTTTCGCCCATCGCCCGGGCCTAACGACGCGCGGGAGGCCGGTAGCCGAGCTGCATCGAGATGCTCGCGGCGGCCTCCATGACGAGATCCTTCAGTCGCCCGTGCTGCTCCTGCATGATCGGGAGGGACTCATGATCCGAGACATTGATGCCCGCCACTATGGCGCCCTGCGCGTCCCTCACCGGGGCGGCGACGCTGTCGATGCCCTTCGCATAGGCCGACCGGTAGGCGACGTAGCCGCGCGGCCGATGCTCGTCGAGCCGGTCGACGAGCTGCTGCACGGTCGCCGGCGTCTGGTCGGAGTACTGAAGCATCTCGAAGCCCTCGAACAGCCGGTCCAGCTCCGCGCGCGGCGTGTCGAGAAGAAGCGCCTGTCCGATCGAGGTGGCGTGCAGGGCGAGACGCGTGCCGACCGACACGTTGCTGCGCAGGCGATGCTGGGACGCAGACTTCAGCACGTAGACCACCTGCGTGCCGTCGCGCAGTCCCATATGGGCCGAGGCGTCGGTGTCGTCGCGGAGCTTCTCCAGGACCGGCCGTGCGATGTCGAGCAGGTCCTGCGACCCAAGATATTCGAATCCCAGCGACAGCACGTTCACGCCGAGCTTGTAGGCGTGGGAATGCGGCGTGCGCTGGAGGTAGCCATCCGCCTCGAGCGTGTAGACGATCCGGAAGGCGGTGGCGCGCGAGATCTTCAGCTCGCGCGATATTTCGGGAACGGAGACGACGGCCCGGTCCCGCGTGAACAGGCGCAGCGCCGCAAGGCCGCGCCGAAGTCCCGGAACGATGTAGCGCGATTGCTCGTCCGTATCGCTTTCATCTTCCATCACCATGGAGCCAGGCCTTCGACATCGCTACGCGATTGACGCCCATCGCCAATCCAGCGCATCATTTATAAAATAATGCTTCATATGTGAAGCGAAAAGACGCGACGCCAAACAGATCGCACAGGAGGAAACACCCGATGACCAAGAAGATGAAGGGGCAAGGTCCCCATCTCGACCGCCGTACGTTCCTCGGCGGGGCCGCCCTGGGCCTCGGCACGCTCGCCGCGGCGAGCGCCTTTCCCCGCCCGGCCCTGGCGAAGAAGGTCAAGCTCGTCTACTGGAGCCCGCTCGACCCCAAGTCCAACAACGCCCGCTCGAAGGCCGAAGGGGCGATGGTCGAGCTGTTCACCAAATCCCACCCGGAAATCGCCGTCGAGATCCAGCCCGTGCCGTGGCAGGTCATGGGCCAGCAGGTGATCCAGGGTGTCATGGCGGGCAGCGGACCGGACATCGCCCAGCTCTCGACCACCAACCTGCCCGATCAGGTCGGCGCCGGCTCGGCCGCACCGCTGAACGACGTCGTCGGCAAGAACTGGTCGCAGGCCGAGAAGGACGACTTCATCCTTCCGTGGGACAACACGGTCTATGATGGCCAGAAGATGGCCTATTACTGGAATTCGCTGCTCAACAACGAGTTCTGGTACATCCGCAGCGAAGTGGACGGCGAGATCCCGACGACCTGGGACGGCCTGCAATCCTTCCTCACCCCGCTCGCCAAGAAGCATGGCAAGCCGGGCTTCCTCACCGGCCTCAGCCAGCAGGGCAACGCCATCGAATTCACCGACTGGCTCATTCCCGCCTTCTGGGCCTGCGGCGCTGAATATGTGACCGAGACGGGCGAGGTCGGCTTCCTGAACGAGAACGGCATGAAGCCGTTCCAGTGGATCCTCGACATGGTGAAGGTCCACAAGCTGACGCCGGACAACATCTCGGCGCTCACCCGCGACAATGTTCTCGACGCGATGAAGGGGCGCAAGGCGCTCTCCACCATCCTCACCAGCAACATCGTGGCCTCCGCCCGGAGCGCGCTGGGCGACGATCTCGGTCTGGCGCGCCAGCCGGGGCCGAACGGTGCCTGCCCCGCCTTCGCCGCCGGCAAGTTCATCATGATGACGAAGAGCTGCCACGAGCAGGAAGCCGCGGGGCTGTTCATCGAAAGCATGATCTCGCCGCAGTCCCAGCTCATCAACGCCCAGATGGCGAAGGAGCTGCCTTCGCGGAAATCCGTCGTCGCCGATCCCTGGTTCAAGACGCCGGAAGCGGCCGATCTCAAATTCGCCATGGATTATATGGCCGAGACGCCGCACTTCTTCAAATTCCCGAAGAGGACCGACTTCCTGCAGACGCGCCTCGCCCTCGCGGCGCAGCAGATGATGACGGGAACGCCGATCAAGGAGGCGCTGGAGCGCGTCGCCACGGATTGGGATCAGGCGCGCAACGGCTGATCCCGCCTCGCTGGCGATACCGCCTGCGCTCCAAGCGAATCCCACAGGAGTCGTCGTGAACACAATCGTCTCGCGTGCGAGCCCGTACCTGCTGCTGACGCCGGCAGCGGTCATCATCTTCGCGATCACGCTCTACCCGATCGTGAACCTGTTCTGGATTGCGTTTCACGCGACCAACTACTTCCAGATTGGCTCCTTCAACGCAGGAGCCAATTTCTTCTCGCTCTTCAACGCGAGCGGCATGCGCTCCTTCGTCGCCACCGCGATCTTCGTGATCGCGTCCGACGTGCTGGCGCTGTCGCTCGCCATTTTCCTGGCATTGCTTCTGGAGGCGCCGCTGCGCAATCGCGGCCTGCTGCGCACGGTCGTCATGGTGCCGTGGCTGGTCTCGCAGGTGGTCACGGCGCTCCTCTGGCAGGCCATGCTCGACGCCAATTTCGGCCCGCTGGCCCATCTCGCCCAGGTGATGTTCGGGGTCAGCTTCGCCCCGCTTGGCAACGAGTTCGGCGCCATGGCCTCGATGGTGATCGCCAATGTCTGGCGCTCCTATCCGTTCGCCCTGGTCCTGATGCTGGCGGCGCTTCAGTCTATTCCCTCGGAAATGTACGAGGCCGCGCGCATCGACGGGGCCACGCGCTGGCAGGAGTTCCGGTACATCTCGCTGCCGATGGCCGGGCAGACCGCGATGGTGGTGCTGATCCTGCTGACCTTCGAATATTTCACGCTGGTCACCATCCCGTTCATCATGACGAGCGGGGGACCGAACGAGGCGACCTATCTGCTGTCGCTGCGGGTCTGGCGCGAAGCCTTCACCAATTATCACTTCGGCTATTCGGCCGCGGCCGGCGTGGTCGTGTTCTGCCTGAACCTCGTCCTGGCACTGGTCTACATCCGCAAATTCGCCGTCAAGGGGGGCGCCGATGTTCAGAGATAAGGCGCCCTGGTGGGCCTATGTCGCCATCCTCCTGACGTCGATCGGCGCCGTGCTGCCGCTGGCCTGGCTGTTCCTGCTGTCGCTGGATCCCAACCAGGGCATCGCCTCCGGCTCGGGCGTGTATTCGCTGAAGAACTACGCCTCCGTGATCTTCCAGAGCATGATGGCGCAGTACTTCCTCAACACCACGATCGTCGCGCTGTTCACGGTGCTGTGCACGCTGACCTGCGCGACGCTCGGCGCCTATGCGGCCTCGCGCTACCGTTTCCCGGGACGCGAGACCATCATGATCGGCCTCCTCCTCGCCTCGATGACGCCGGTCATCGCGGTGCTGGTGCCGCTCTACGCGCTGGCGGCGAAGCTGCAATTGCTGAACACCTATTCGATCCTGGTGATCGTCTTCACCGCCTGGCAGCTTCCGGGCACGCTCTGGCTGCTCCGCTCCTTCATGAATTCGATCCCGCCGGAGCTGGAGGAGGCCGCCCTGGTGGACGGCTGCAGCCGCGCCGGCGCGTTCGTGCGGATCGTGCTGCCGCAGCTCGTGCCCGGGCTGCTGGCGGCGGGGCTGATCGTCTTCGTCTACGTCTGGAACGAATTCATCATCGCCGTCAGCCTCGCGGCCAAGCAGGACATGCGCCTCGTCTCCGTGGGCCTCTACTTCTACCTGTCCGACTTCGGCGTCGAGTGGGGGAAGATCGCGGCGGGCGCGATCGTCTCCATCATCCCGCCGGCAATCCTGTTCCTGTTCCTGCAACGCCAGCTCATCCACGGACTGAGCGCGGGCGCGGTCAAGTAGCGTGACCCGTCGAGATATCGGAGGCCATGATGGCGACTGTTGAAATTCGTGCCGTGAAGAAGGCCTATGGCGCAACGGCCGTCATCCATGGCGTCGATGTCGATATCGAGGACGGCGAGTTCGTCGTGCTGGTGGGACCCTCGGGCTGCGGCAAGTCCACCCTGCTGCGGATGATCGCCGGGCTGGAGGATATCTCCGGCGGCGAGATCCGGATCGGCGAGCAGGTCGTCAACGGGATGCCGCCCAAGGACCGGGACATCGCCATGGTGTTCCAGAACTATGCGCTCTACCCGCACATGACTGTCGCCGAGAACATGGGCTTCTCGCTGAAGCTGCGGAAGGCGCCGAAGGCCGAGATCGAGACGCGGGTGAGGCGCGCGGCGGAGATTCTCAGCCTCGACCATCTGCTGGATCGCTATCCGCGCCAGCTGTCGGGCGGCCAGCGCCAGCGTGTCGCCATGGGGCGCGCCATCGTGCGCGACCCGCAGGTGTTCCTGTTCGACGAGCCGCTCTCGAACCTCGACGCCAAGCTGCGGGTGCAGATGCGCACGGAGATCAAGGAGCTCCACCAGCGCCTGCACACCACCACGGTCTATGTCACGCACGACCAGATCGAGGCGATGACCATGGCCGACAAGATCGTCGTCATGCATGACGGCATCGTCGAGCAGATCGGGGCGCCGCTCGACCTTTACGACCGGCCGGCGAACCAGTTCGTCGCCGGCTTCATCGGCTCGCCCTCCATGAACTTCCTGAAAGGGCACGTGCGGCTCGATGGAACTCCCCGGTTCGAAACGCCCGACGGGATCGCCCTTCCGCTCTCGTCGCCCGGCGGCGTGGAGGACGGGCAGCCCGCGGTCTACGGGGTAAGACCCGAGCACATGCAGACCGATCCGCAAGGCGTGGCGGCACAGGTGCTGGTGACCGAACCGACGGGCGCGGAAATCCTCGTCGTCGCGAAGGTGGGCGAGCAGGAGATCAACTGCCTGTTCCGCGAACGTCTCTCCTTCGCGCCGGGAGAGACGATCCGCATCGCTCCGCAACCGAACCTGACCCATCTGTTCGACGAGCGAAGCGGCAGGGCTCTCGCCTAGACGGCCTTCGTTTCCTTACGGGCTGCGAGCGAACGGCAATCGGCGCGGTTCGCGGGCCGATCCGCGGCGAAGCCCGAGCAAGCGAACTCGCCAGTCCGGTGCTGGCGACCGTAGCCCCGCAGGAAGGCTGGCGGGAGGCCTGTGTCACCGAGGATAAGGAGAAGGAACTCACCTCAAACCTGAAGGAAGATCGGGGTCCGAGGTCAGGTTCGCGCGGCGAGCGGCCGTGCCTTCTACCTCAAATGATCAGGGTCAAGGCGCCCCCTATCGATCGGTTGCAGTATTCGGCCAACGAACGCTTGGGCTGTACTGAAGGCGAGCGTGCAAGGGAGGGTCGCATGTTCCGATCGCTGATGCTTCAGTTTCTCGCATTGGCCATGGCCGTTCCGCTGATAGGGAGGGCCGAGGCCCAAACTATCCGTGGCGCGCGAGGGGCGCCGGACGCGGTGATGACCTTGCCCGGGCTTCAGTTGCCGGCGCCTTCGCCGCCCTTCTCCGGGAAAATCCTTCCCAATGCCGTCGACAGCAGGCCCGCCTGGCCGCCCCAGGTCATGCCGCCGGCGGGAGCGCCGAACGTGCTCCTGATCCTGACGGACGATGTGGGATTTGGCGCGCCGTCCACCTTTGGCGGCGTCATTCCCACGCCGACGCTGGACGAGGTGGCGAATGAGGGGCTGCGCTACACCACCTTCCACACCACCGCGCTGTGTTCGCCCACGCGCGCCGCCCTTCTGACGGGTCGCAACCATCATCAGGTCGGCTTCGGCGACATCAGCGAATTGTCGACCGGATTTCCCGGCTACAACGCCATCATCCCGCCGGAGACCGCCACCATCGCGGCCATTCTTCGCCAGAACGGCTACGCGACGGCCTGGTTCGGCAAGGATCACAACGTGCCGCCATGGGAAGCCAGCACCGCCGGCCCGTTCACAAACTGGCCGACCGGGCAGGGGTTCGACTATTTCTACGGCTTCGTCGGTGGCGATACGAGCCAGTGGCAGCCCGGCAACCTGTTCCGCGACACCACGCCGATCCATCCCTATGACGGCCATCCGGGGTGGAACCTCATCACGGCCATGGCCGACGACGCCATCGACTATCTTCGCAGGAACGTCGAGATCGCGCCGAACCGCCCGTGGTTCATCCACTATGCTCCGGGCGGCACCCATGCCCCGCACCACCCCACCCGGGAATGGGTGGATCGCATTGAGCAGATGCACCTGTTCGACGATGGCTGGGAAGCGCTACGCGAGCGCATTTTCGCCAACCAGAAGCGGCTCGGCGTCATTCCGGAGAATGCCGTTCTTCCGGCATGGCCGGCGGACATGCTGAAGCGCTGGAGCGACCTGACGGATGTCGAGAAGAAGCTCTTCATCCGGCAGGCCGATGTCTATGCCGCCTATCTCGCCTACACCGATCACGAGATCGGACGTGTCATCGACGAGGTCAAGCGGCTCGGCCAGCTCGACAATACGCTGATCATCTATATCAGCGGCGACAATGGTTCGAGCGCCGAAGGCTCGGTCAACGGCACGCCCAACGAGGTCATGTATTTCAACGGTGTCGCGCTCGACGCCGAGCAGCAGATGCCCTGGTACGACGCCTGGGGCACCGACAAGACCTATAACCACATGGCGGTGGGCTGGACCTGGGCGTTCGGCACGCCGTATCGCTGGACCAAGCAGGTCGCCTCGCATTTTGGCGGCACCCGCAATGGCATGGCGATCTCCTGGCCCGCAAGGATCAAGGACCATGGTGGCATCCGCCAGCAGTTCCATCATGTCATCGACATCGCCCCGACGATCCTGGACCTCGCCGGCATTCCCCAGCCCAATATGGTGAACGGGATCGCACAGCGTCCGATGGACGGTGTGTCGATGGCCTACACCCTTCCGGCGGAAAACAAGGCGCTGCCCTCGAGGCGCACAACGCAGTATTTCGAGATCCTGGGCAATCGCGCCCTCTACAACGATGGCTGGATCGCCAGCACGACGCCGCCCGTGCCGCCCTGGGCCAGCGTGGCTGCGCCGCGCCCCTCGGATGTGATGAACGGTTATGCGTGGGAGCTCTACAAGCTCGCGGATGATCCGACGCAGGTGCACGATCTCGCCAAGGCGGAGCCCGCCAGGCTCGAGGCGCTGCAGGAACTCTTCATCATGGAGGGCCAGAAGAACCAGGTCTTCCCGCTGAACAATTCCATCACCGCGATGGTCGCCCCGCGTCCGGGCCCGGCCGCCGGCCGCACGCATTTCGTCTATACCGGCCCCTCCTGCTGCACGCAGGCGAACGCCGCGCCCAGCATCCTCAACCGGTCGTTCCGCATCACCGCGGACATCACCGTTCTCGCCGATGGGGGGAGCGGCGTTCTTGTGACGCAAGGTGGCCGCTTCGCCGGCTGGGGGCTCTATCTGAAGGATGGCAAGCCAACCTTCACCATGAACCTGCTCGACCTGAAGCGCCCGAAATGGCAGGCCGCAGACGCGCTCACCGGTGGGCAGCACACGCTGGTGTTCGATTTCGCGCTGGACCCGCAGGGCAAAATGCTTTTCGGACGCGGCGGGACAGGTATCCTGACCGTGGACGGAAAGGAAGCGGCGAAGCTGACATTGCCGGAGACGGTCCCGTTCACCTTCGCCTGGGACGAGACGTTCGACGTGGGTCACGATACCGGTACGCCGGTCGATGATGCTGACTATCAGATACCGGCAAACTTCACCGGCAAGATCGGATCTATCGCGGTCGACCTGGGAGAAGGACCGGTCTCGCTGGAATCCATGACAGCGTGGCTAAAGCAGATGTCGACCCGGGATGTCGAACACCCGGCACCCGGCGTCGCCCCCGCGTCGAAATAGGCGAATGAGCCGGGCTTCGCTCCAATCGAATGGATGCGGGCCCGGCTCACTCGACCGGATGGCGGATGCAGGCGGATCGGGATGCACGCGGGCCGGTGATATCACGTCCCGAGCGGCCGAGGCTCATCGCTATATCGAAGCAGGCGGCGGGTTCGGGAAGGTTGTGCTGAACGTGGCCGCGTAAGGCACCTGCGGCGCGGGCTTCGCCTCAGCGTTCATTGTCCCCGGCGCACGGTTGAGCGTCCGCTCCTGAGTTCAGTCGACCGTCCGCGATTGGCGCCAAAGAGACCTCAACGCTCTGCGCCAAACACAGAATGTCACCAAACGGGCCGGCCGCCTCACTCTTTCAGCCCTCGGCCGCGTGCCCACCACCGCAATAATGTGGGAGGGGTGGCGATGAGCGCATAAGGTCATGCGAAAAAACCGAAATGAAATCAACGACTAATGTAATGAAATTGGCGGAGAGGGTGGGATTCGAACCCACGGTACGCTTGCACGCACAACGGTTTTCGAGACCGTCCCGATCGACCACTCCGGCACCTCTCCGCGCGCGAGGCGGGCCGGGGCCACGCCTTGGAGCGGGGGCTGAATAACCGAGGCGGCAGGAGCGCACAAGTGCCGTGAACGTCTCATGTCGCGAAATCCGTGCTTCGGCGCCGCAATTCACACCCGATGACGAGGAAGTCCGGGAGGCGCCGCATGAACGCGGGAGGCGCGAACGAGGGCGCGCGGGCGTTGCATCCGCTAAGGGCGAGGTGGCTCGCGGCGACCGATGCCTGCCTCGTGGAAGCCGACGCCGCGAGGCGTCGGCTCTCCCTATCACAAGGGCCCGCTGCCGATCCTGCCGAGGAGATGCTGCGCCGCCTCGCCAAACGCCCGATGGCCTGCCGAGAGGCTGGTGTACCTTCCTGCCTGAAGACCGGGACCCGCCCTTTCGAAATCCCGGCGCCTCCGGCCCGCTGACGGGCCGACCGGCGCCGGGGCTTCGCTCAGCGGCGGGAGCCGGAGCTGAGGAACCAGGCGACGGCCGCGCCGGTCAGGCCGGCGGCGACCACCAGCGCGAGCGGATGCACGGCCGCCTGGCGCGAAAGCGCCTGCATCGAGCGGCCATAGAGCTCGTGGCCCGATTCCAGCGCGTCGTCGGCGAGGGCGAGGGTGCGCTCGCGCACGTCGCCGAAGGCGCGGCCGCCGGCGCCCATCGCCTCTTCATAGGCCTCCTCGGCCCGCAGCGCGGCGTCATGGCCGGCCCGGCCTGCGATGCCGCGCAGTCTTCCGCCGGCCTGGCGGGCGGCGCCGGTGATGCGATGCGTGTCCATGACGAACTCTCCACTGCGAGTGTATGATCAACAGGTGCCGCCGGGCGGCGACGTCTGCTCACACAACGCTGCGCAGGCCGGAAGGTTCATCCGCGGGCGGGAACGGGCGCGGGGAGGGCGCGCGGGGGACGTCAGCCGCCGGGCACGCCCTTGTCCTTGACAGCGCTGGCCTTGCCCGCTATGGACCGGCCCTCGCGTAATGGGCGTCTCGCGCCCGTCACGCATCCCTATAACCCGACCGAAAGAAGCCGGTCCACGCCGATGAGGCGGGAGATCGGGCTCGAACGAAAGGACAGAACATGTTCGCGGTCATCAAGACGGGCGGTAAGCAGTACCGCGTCGCCCCCGACGAGGTCGTCACCGTCGGCAAGATCGACGCCGAAGCCGGCGCCTCCGTGACCCTGCCGGTGCTGATGCTCGGCGGCGAAAGCCCGAAGGTCGGCGCGCCGCTGGTCGACGGCGCCGAGGTCACAGTCGAGGTCGTCAAGCACACGCGCGGCGACAAGGTCATTGCGTTCAAGAAGCGCCGCCGGCAGAATTCGCGCCGCAAGATCGGCCACCGCCAGGACTTCACCGTGGTCCGCGTGACCTCGATCACCGGCGCCTGAGACCGCCAGCGAAGGAATAGGAGAGCACCATGGCTCACAAAAAGGCAGGCGGTTCCTCCCGCAACGGTCGCGACTCGGACGGCCGCCGTCTGGGCGTGAAGAAGTTCGGCAGCGAGAAGGTCGTGGCCGGCAACATCATCGTTCGTCAGCGTGGGACGCAGTGGCATCCCGGCGTGAACGTCGGCATGGGCAAAGACCACACCCTCTTTGCCCTTTGCGAGGGCCGCGTCGAATTCCGTGCCAAAGCCAATTCCCGAACCTACGTAAACGTCATTCCGGCCGCCGAGGCCGCCGAATAATACCGGTGAGGTTTCTTGAAATCCCACCGGTCTCGCCCGACTGGTAGGATTTCCGGAACGTCCGTAAGGGGACATCCCGGGTACCCGACAGGGGAGGCGAGGAAACCGCCTCCCCTTCGTCGTTCAGGCCCCCAGGAGATCCCCGATGACCCTTGTTGAAGCGACCCCCGGGTCCCCCCTCGCCGAGAGCAGTACCGCCGTCCTCGAAACCGGCCGCCTGATCCTGCGCGCGCCGCGCATCGAGGACATGGCCTGGATCGCGGAGCTGGCCGACAACCGAAAGGTTGCCGAGATGACCGCGAACATTCCCCATCCCTATGGGATGGCGGATGCCGCGGCTTTCGTCGCCAACCTGCCGGGCGGCCCGGACGCGGTCACCTTCGCGGTGTTCCTGAAGAACGAGGCGGCGCTGCGCGGCGCGGACGAATCGACCTTCGGTCCGCCGATCCCCGTCGGCATGTGCGGCTTCAACCGCCGCGAGGACGACGTGCCGGAGATCGGCTACTGGCTCGGCGAGCCCTATTGGGATCGCGGCATCGCCACCGAGGCGGCCCGGGCGCTGATCGACCACGCCTTCGGCGACCGCGACCTCGAGGCGCTGGTGGGCGCCGCGCGCGTGGTCAATCCGGCCTCGCGCCGGGTGCTGGAGAAGTGCGGATTCCAGTGGACCGGGGTCGGGTTGACGCGGGTGCGTGCGCTGGGCGCCTCGGTGCCGGTCGACCGCTTCCGCCTCGAACGGCGGCTGTGGAGTTCGCTGCGCGCCTGGGGCGCCAGCGCGCACCCCATCCGCCGCGATATAGATACCCGGCATTGAACGGGCCGATTTGATAGACTGAGCCGGCCCCTGCATCTGCGGGGGTCCATCTTGTTGAGCGCATTGCGATGAAATTTCTCGACCAGGCCAAGATCTATGTCCGCTCCGGCGATGGCGGGGCGGGCTGCCTCTCGTTCCGGCGCGAGAAGTTCATCGAGTTCGGCGGCCCCGACGGCGGCGACGGCGGGCGCGGCGGCGACGTGGTCATCGAATGCGTCGACGGGCTCAACACGCTGATCGACTACCGCTACCAGCAGCACTTCAAGGCGAAGAAGGGCGGCTTCGGCATGGGGGCCAACCGGTCGGGCGCCAGGGGCGACGACATCGTGCTGCGCGTTCCCGCCGGCACCGAGGTGCTGGACGAGGACGGGGACACCGTGCTTGCCGACATGACCGATGTCGGCCAGAAGGTGCGCCTGCTGAAGGGCGGCAATGGCGGCTTCGGCAACGCGCATTTCAAGACCTCGACCAACCAGGCGCCGCGCCGTGCCAATCCCGGCCTGCCGGGCGAGGAGCGCTGGATCTGGCTTCGCCTGAAGCTGATCGCCGATGCGGGCCTCGTGGGTCTGCCCAATGCCGGCAAGTCGACCTTCCTCGCCGCCACCACGGCGGCCAAGCCCAAGGTCGCCGACTATCCCTTCACCACGCTCCATCCGGGCCTCGGCGTGGTGCGGGTGGACGGGCGCGAATTCGTGCTCGCCGACATTCCCGGCCTGATCGAGGGCGCGCATGAGGGCGTGGGTCTCGGCGACCGCTTCCTCGCCCATGTCGAGCGTTGCCGGGTGCTGCTGCATCTCGTCGACGGCACCAGCGAGCATGCCGGCAAGACCTACAAGAGCGTGCGCGCCGAGCTCGACGCCTATGGCCACGGGCTCGAGGACAAGCCGGAGATCGTCGCGCTGTCCAAGGTCGATACGCTCGACCCGGAGACGCTGAAGCTCCAGCTCGCCCGCCTGCAGCGCGCGGCGAAGAAGAAGCCGCTCGCGCTTTCCGCCCATTCGGGGCAGGGCGTGCGCGAGGCGCTGCGCGCGCTGGCCTATGTCATAAACGAGGGCCGCGAGGAAGAGCAGACCAAGGAAGTCGCCGAGCCCTGGCGACCGTGAGGGCGTGACGCGGCGCCGCTGCCGCTCCCTCGCATCGAGGGGCGGGGCGGCCCCGCAAATTCCCGCGCCATCGCCCGCAAATGGGCGTATGTAGCCGGCATTCGCCCCTTGTCGCCCGACGCCAGCACCGAAGTCGCCCTTCCCATGACCCGTCACGCCGCCACTTCCACCGACATCGCCGAGACGGCGGCCCTGCCGCAGCTCTCCTCCTTCCGCCGCATCGTGGTGAAGGTCGGCTCGGCGCTGCTGGTCGATTCCGCGCGCGGGGCGCTGCGGCATGCCTGGCTGGCGGCGCTTGCCGAGGACGTGGCGAACCTGCACCGCGAGGGGCGGCAGGTGCTCGTCGTCTCCTCCGGCGCCATCGCGCTCGGGCGCAACATATTGAAGCTGCCGCGCCGCCCGCTGAAGCTGGAGGAAAACCAGGCCTCTGCGGCGGTCGGCCAGATCGCGCTGGCGCGCGCCTGGTCGGAGGCGCTGGCGCATGAGGGCGTCACCGCCGGGCAGATCCTGATCACGCTGGGCGACACGGAAGAGCGCCGCCGCTACCTCAACGCCCGCTCCACCATCGCCAAGCTGCTGGCGCTGAAGGTGGTGCCGGTCATCAACGAGAACGACACGGTCGCCACCTCCGAGATCCGCTACGGCGACAATGACCGCCTCGCGGCGCGCGTCGCCGGCATGACCAGCGCCGACCTTCTGATCCTGCTGTCGGACATCGACGGGCTCTACACCGCACCGCCGAACGACAATCCGGACGCGGAGTTCCTGCCGCTGGTGCCGCGCATCACCGCCGAGATCGAGGCCATGGCCGGCTCGGCGGGCTCGGAGCTCTCGCGCGGGGGCATGAAGACCAAGATCGAGGCCGGCAAGATCGCCACCACCGCCGGCGCGCACATGGTCATCGCTTCCGGCAAGCTGAAGAACCCGTTGCGCGCGATCGAGACCGGCGGGCGCTGCACCTGGTTCCTCGCTCCGGCGAACCCCGTCGCCTCGCGCAAGCGCTGGATCGCCGGCGCGCTGGAGCCGCGCGGCGTGCTGCATCTCGACGCCGGCGCCGTGGCCGCGCTGCGCCGTGGCTCCTCGCTCCTGCCGGCGGGCGTGAAGCGGGTGGAGGGGATCTTCGAGCGCGGCGACGCGGTGATCCTGCGCGGCCCCGACGGGGCGGAGATCGGGCGCGGGCTGGTGGCCTATGACCACGACCATGCCGAGCGCATCAAGGGGCGCTCGTCGGACGAGATCGTGACCATCACCGGCTTCGAGGGCCGCACCGAGATGGTGCACCGGGACGATCTGGTGCTGGGCGGCGGCAGGGGCTGACGCGGCCGCAGGTCGAGCCGGCTTCAAGGGCGCGACACGGCTTACGAAGAGGCAGGGCAGGGTCGATTTCGCCCTTGCCGAGGTGGCAAAGTACCTCCCGCGCGGATATGGTCGATCGCTGGAATCGGTCGACCGAAAGCTGACCCGCGTGGCCAACCTCATGTCGTCATTGTCGAATTACATCCTGCAACGGGCCGATCTGCCGCCGCGGGAGATCGAATGGTTCGAAGCCCAGGCCGAGCGCCGGCTGCTCGCCAAGGGCGAGGTCTTCTGCCGCGTCGGGCAGAGCGACCACGAGCTGGGCTTTCTCGAGAGCGGCATCCTGCAGGTATTCACCCCCGGCTCGGACGGGCGCAACATCGTGCTCGACTTCATCTTCCGGGGCGGCATGGCGCTGGCGCTCGACGCGGCCGTGAAGGGTGTGCCCTCGGAGGTCGGCATGCAGGCCGTGATCCCGTGCGCGATGTGGGTCTGGCCCTATCGGCTGCGGCAGGAGGCGGCGGCCCGGCACCCCGAGTGGAACACGCTGGCCCTGCGGATGACGGAGGAGACGTTCAGCCGCAAGCAGCAGCGCTATCTCGCGCTGCGCCAGCGCACGGCGCGCGAGCGCTTCGCCGACATGGACAAGGAACTGCCGGCCGACTGGCGGCTCATTCCCCAGCATCTGCTCGCCGCCTATCTCGACATCACCCCGCAGTATTTCTCCCGGCTGAAGCACGAGGCCGAGCGGCTCGCCCCACCGCCGACCGCGCCGTCCGAGTAGCGGCGGGGCCGGGCGGTCGTCCCCCGACGAGTGATTGACTCCAGAGCGCAAAGCGCTTTCATCGTGCAATCCGGCTTCGCGGCGAGCGCTGCCGTACCCCAATTTTAGCTGCCATTCTATTGCACAAAAGAGTTGTTTTGTGCAATTAAGGCGAACCAAAAACAGTTCGCCGGGGGACGCCTTGACCAAAATCGAATCCGTGACCGCCCACGCGCTTCGTGCGCCGCTCAAGCGCAAGCACCACACGGCCCACGAGCCGCGGGACGACGTCACGCTGATCCTGGTCGAGATCCGCAGCAGCGACGGGCATGTCGGCTACGGCCAGGTGAGCAGCACGCCGATGAAGGAGATCTGCGGCTGGATCGATCGCCTGTCCGAGGCGGTCATCGGCATGGACGCGCTGTCGCCGCTCGGCGTGTGGGAGAAGCTGTTCTCGCTGACCGCACCGCGCGTGGGCGGCGGCGGGCTGCCGCGCGGAGCCCGGCCGCAGATCATGGGCGCGATCGGCGGCATCGACATGGCGATGTGGGACCTGCAGGGCAAGGCCGCGAACCTGCCCGTGTTCCGCATCCTCGGTGCGGAGAACCGGCCGATCTTCACTTATGCGACCGGCGGCTATTACGTCGAGGGCGAGAAACTGACCGCCTGCGCCGACGAGATGGCGAGCTTCGTCGCGGCCGGCTTCCGGGCCGTGAAGCTGAAGACCGGCGCGCGCGCCATGCAGGAGGAAGTCGCCCGCATCCGCGCGACCCGCGAGGCGATCGGCGACGATGTCGGGCTGATGCTCGACATGAACGGCGCCTATGACCTGTCGACCTGCATCGAATTCGCCAACGCGGTCGCGCCCTACGACATCACCTGGCTCGAGGAGCCGCTGCACTGGTATTTGCAGCCGGCCGATTTCCGGCTCCTGGCGGACGCTTCCCCGGTCGCGCTGGCCCATGGCGAGCGTGAGATCACCCGCTTCACCTGCCGCGACTTCATCACCAGCGGCGCGATCCGCTACATGCAGTTCGACGCCACCCGCTATGCCGGCTTCACCGAGGCGCTGCGTGTGGCGCATCTGGCCGACCACCACGGCGTGTTGATCTCGCCGCACCACGCGCCGGAGCTTCACTGTCATCTGGTCGCGGCCTTCCCGCGCGGGGGCTACGCCGTGGAATCGCACGGCTCGCCCCATCGCGACCCGATCTGGCACGGCATCTATGCCGACCGCGCCCAGATCCGCGACAGCTTCGTCTACATGAACGAGAAGCCCGGCTTCGGATACGAGCTCAACTGGGACTACATCGAGAAAAACAGGGCCTAGGGAGGCGATCATGGCCGGCACGATCAAGCAGAAGGTTCTCTCCGAGAAGATCATCACCGTCTGCAATACCGATTTCCCGACGCCGCAGATGGTCGAATTCGTCGGGGATCTCGGTTTCGACGCGCTCTTCATCGACTGCGAGCAGAGCAGCACCGATTTCAAGCTGGTCGAAGAGCTGTCGCGCGCGGCGCGCGTGTCGAACATGGCGTCCGTGCTGCGGCCCTACAGCAAGGAGCCGGGGCTCATCAACCGCTATCTGAGCTGCGGCGCCGGCGGCATACAGGCGCCGAAGGTCGGCTCGGTCGAGGAGGGCAGGGCGCTTCTCGACGGTATGAGCCATTGGGACAAGGGCGACTATCGCGACAAGATCATCATCTTCATGATCGAGTCCCGGCAGGGCATCGAGTGCCTGCCCGAGCTGCTGAAGCTCGAGGAGGTCGACGTCTTCTATTTCGGTCAGAACGACCTCGCCGAGTCCATGGGGCTGAAGGGCGACCGCAAGAACCCGAAGGTTCGCTCGCTGGTCGAGGACGGTATCCGGCGCACCGCCGATGCCGGCAAGATCGCCGGCATGAACGTGCAGGACGAGATCGACGCGGTCGGCCACTACATGGATCTCGGGTTGCGCTGGGTGAACGTGCATCAGAAGCAGTTCATGGCGCGCGGCTCCAAGGCTTTCATCAGCGCCGCGAAGTCGCGCGCGGCCGGCTAGCCGGGAACCGCCAGCCGGCGCAGATTGTCCGGGTGCGGCGCGCGCCGGCCCGCCTGTATCTCCTGCACGAGAGCAACGACGCGCGCATTGGCCGGGGTGGCGATCCCGGCCTGCCGGCCCATCTCCACCACATAGCCGTTCAGGAAATCGATCTCGGTCCGGCGCCCCTTGGCGATGTCCTGGCCCATCGAGGAAAGCCGCGTCGCCGGCCTCGGGTCGCCTTGGGCCGACAGCAGCGCGTCGATCTCGCCGCGGGCCGCCCCGTCGCCCCGTGCGGCGCGCAGATAGAGGGCCGCGTCGACCTTTCCCACGCGCTCGAGCGCGTGGCCGAGCGCCGTGCCGACGGCGACGGTCTCCATGGCGAGGTCGATCATCACCGGGCGCAGTGCTGCATCCGCCATTCCCTGCTTGGCCGACAGCCCGGTCGTGGCGGCGATGCCGCTGTTCATCGCGTTGTTGGCGAGCTTCGACCAGCGCTCGCCCTGCAGGTTCGTGGTGACCCTGGCGTTGTCCACCTTGTGCAGCATCTCGCTCACGAGGTGCGTGCGCTCGCTCTGGCGGCCGTCGAGTTCGCCGACGCGGAAGACGCTATGGCCCTCGGTCCGGCGCGCGCGCTCGCGGCGGATGCGGCCGGGCGCGAACAATTCGACCGAGATGCTCGCCACCACGCAGCCCAGCGTGCGCTCGGCGCCCAGCACCCGCGCGACGGTGCCCTCGTTGAGACAGTTCTGCAGCGAGACGGCGAAGCCGTCGGGCGCCAGATGCGGCTTGAGCAGGGTCGCGATCCATTCCGTGTCGTAGGATTTGACGCAGATGAAGGCGATGTCGACCGGCTCCGGCCAGACGGTCGAGGTGAACTCGCCGATCGTCACCGCCCGCGGGCGGCCGACGAGGCTTCCCTCGGGCCCGGTGATCTCGAGGCCGTGGTCGCGGATCGCGGCGACATGCTCATGCCACATGTCGACCAGCGTCACCTCGCATCCCTCATGCGCGAGCAGTCCCCCGACATATCCGCCGACCGCTCCGGCGCCGAATATCGCCAATTTCATGACGTCCTCCCCGTGATTGCACTATGGCGTTCTCTTGTCCCTATGAGGGGCCGAGCAAACCGCCATAAAGGGGGGATTGCTCGCGTTGACTTTGCACTGATGAATGCTATCGTTCAATCTTAGAAGAAAAAATTCAATCAGTAGGGAGGCTGGTTCTCATGCGTATTCTCTTGCGGACAGCATTGGTCGCCGCCTGCGTGGTGGCGGCTTCGGGCATTGCGGCGGCCGACGGATTCGTGCCCAGCAAGCCGGTGTCGATCGTCGTCCATGCCGGTCCCGGCGGGGCCAACGATGTGTTCGGCCGGCAGATCATCAATGTGATCGAGAAGGAGAAGCTCAGCCCGGTCCGCTTCGTCATGGTCAACAAGACCGGCGGCGGCAGCGTGAGCGCGATGAACTTCGTCACCGCCGCCAAGGGCGACAACGACATGATCGCGCTGTTCGCGAGCAACTGGACCAGCGACCACATCGTTCAGAAAGAGGCCGAGAACTCGCTCCAGGGCCTGACGCCAATCGCCAATCTCATCGTCGAGCCGGCCCTTGTCGTCGTGCGTGCCGACTCGCCTTACAAGACGCTGAAGGACTTCATCGACGCCGCCAAGGCATCGCCGAACACGCTCAAGCAGTCGGGCGGCTCGCCGATCGGACGTGACGCGGTGGTGCGGTATCTGCTGATGGCCAATACCGGCGCCAAGTGGCACTACATCTCGTTCCAGGGCGGCGGCGAGCGCATCAGTGCGCTGCTGGGCGGGCACACCGACATGTACGTGCTGGACGCGACCGAGGCGGGCGACCTCATCCGCTCGGGCCAGCTTCGTGCGCTGGCGCAGGTCTCCGACACCCGCATCCCCGGCTTCCCGGACGTGCCCACCATCCGCGAGGCGGGCTACGCGATCGACATCCCCGTGCAGGCGCGCGGCGTGGTCGGCCCTCCGGGCATGTCGAAGGAGGCCGTCGCCTTCTACCAGGACCTGTTCGCGAAGATGGTCCAGACGCCGACCTGGAAGAAGTACATCGCCGACAACCAGCTTGAGAACCGGTACATTCCGGGCGACCAGCTCAAGGAATTCCTGGCCGGATATGCCGAGCAGATGAAGAAAATCCTGACGGATGCCGGCATTCAGACGGCGCGGTAGCAGTCTAGCGCGTCCGCCACGCCAAAAGGGCGGACGCGCACAACGAACAGCGTGCAAAAATCACGCAAGAATAACCGGGAGGAAATGCATGAAAGCCAAGGGACGTCTTTCATTGATCGCCGCGGCCGGCCTGGCCCTGGTGTTCGCGGGTGCCGCGCATGCGGAGTTCGTGCCCAAGAAGCCGGTCGAGATCATCGTCCATGCGGGGCCGGGCGGAGGCAACGACATCTTCGGCCGGGCCATGATCTCGATCATGGAGAAGGAGGGCCTCATTCCGGTCCGCTTCCAGATCATCAACAAGAGCGGCGGCGGCAGCGCGAACGCCCGCAACTTTCTGGGTGAGAAGAAGGGCGACGACTACACGATCGGGCTCTATTCGAGCACCTACCTGATCGATCCGCTGGTCCAGGAGGTCAAGACGACCACCATGGAAGAGCTGACGCCGATCGCCAACCTCGTCTACGAGCCGGCTTTGATCGTCGTGCGTGCGGATTCGCCGTTCAAGACGCTGAAGGACTTCATCGAGGCGGCGAAGGCGGAGCCGAAGAAATACAAGCAGTCGGCCGGCAACCCGCTCGCCCGCGAGGCGATCGTGCGCCACCTGCTGATGGCCAAGACCGGCGCCGACTGGGCCTATGTCTCCTATCCCTCGGCGGGTGAGCGCATCTCCGCGCTGCTCGGCGGCCATACCGACCTGATGATGATCGAGCCGAGCGAGGAGGCAGGTCTCGTCACCGGAGGAAAGCTGCGCGCGCTGGCGCAGATCGCCAACAAGCGCCTGCCCGCCTTCCCCGACGTGCCGACGCTAACCGAGGCCGGCTACGAGATCACCAGCGTGCCGCAGGTGCGCGGCGTGATCGGACCTCCCGGCATGTCGGCGGATGCCAAAGCCTATTATTCCGACCTGTTCGCCAAGCTCGCGAAGTCGGACGGCTGGAAAGACTATCTGAAGAAGACCCAGCTCGAAGACGGCTACATGAACTCGGAAGAACTGGCCAAGTTCGAAAAAGCCTATGTCGCCAAGATGCGCGACATTCTCGTGCAGGCCGGGATGAAAGTGAATCCCTGAACCAGGACGGCGGGTCCCGTCCGCGGCCGGGGCCCGTCACTTGACCATCGGCGTGAGGTTGAAGATGGAATCGAAGAAGAAGCAACTGACCATGCTTCTTGTGGGCGATGTGTTCGTGCAGCGCGACGATCCGCCAAGTGTTTTCAAGTATGTCGGCGACTTCCTGAAGAGCGGTGATTTCACCCTGGGAAATCTGGAGGGGTCGACCTCCGATTCAGGGGCGCCCTGGTCGATCAAGGAGACGAACTGGCGCGCCGACGCGCGGCAGGTGACGGCGCTGAGCGCCGCCGGCTTCGATGCCGTCACCGTCGCCAACAACCACATGCTGGATTTCGGCCATGACGCGCTGCGCGAGACGCTCGGCCATCTCGACCGGCTCGGCATCAAGCACACGGGCGGCGGCGAGAACTTCGCCGAGGCTCACCGGCCGGCAATCGTGGAGAAGCACGGATGCCGGATCGCGCTGCTCGGCTACACCTCCGTCTTCATCCCGGAATGGGCGGCGGGACCCGACACGCCGGGCCTCGCCGTCATGCGGGCGCGCACGTCCTACGAGGCGCCGCGCCGGGTGTTCGAGGTGCCCGGGACTCCACCGATCGTGCGCACGCGGCTGTTCGAGGAGGACCGCGAACAGCTCGCCGCCGACATCGCGGCGGCGCGGCGGGGGGCCGACATCGTCGTCTGCGCCTTCCACTGGGGCGTCTCGCGCGGCTATCGCGAGATCGCCGAATATCAGGTCGAGCTCGGCCGTCACGCGGTCGATGTGGGGGCCGATCTGGTGGTCGGCTCGCATCCTCACGTGCTGCAGGGCATCGAGGTCTACAAGGGCCGCGCCATCTTCTATTCGCTCGGCAATTTCACCTTCGCCCAGCAGAACCTGAAGAAGGGTCACGAGAACGAGACCATGATCGTGCGCTGCCTCATCGAGGACAAGCGCATCTGCGCGGTCGAATACATCCCGGCCCGGATGGACGGCGAGATCAATCCGCACGCGCTGGACCTGACCTGCGGCGCGGATGTGGTTGACCTCGTGGCGCAGCGCTCGGCCCGGTTCCAGACGCGGTTCACCCCCCATGGCGACGCCGTCCGGCTCGCCGGCGCGGGAGCCGCCTGATGGAGACGCTCGATCGACCGGACCCGACGGGGCAGGCGGCCGCGCCCGACCGGCCCGTTCGGCTGATCGACATCGCGATGCTGCACGCCAAGCTGGGCCTGTCGGCGTTCGGCGGCGGCATGAGTGGCCTCGTCTTCCACGAGGTCGTCACGCGCCGCGGCTGGATGAACGAGCGCGAATTCCTCAGCGGCCTCGCCGTGTGCCAGATCATTCCCGGCGTGAATATCGGCAATCTGGCGATCTATGTCGGCCAGCGGCTGCGGGGATGGCCGGGATCGCTGGTGGCGTTGTCGGCGCTGCTGTTCGGACCGTTCTTCGTCGTGATCGGCGCGGCCATGGCCTACGACTGGCTGCGCCAGATCGGCGCGATCACGGCGGGGCTCGCCGGCGTCACCGCCGCGGCGATCGGGCTCCTGCTGGTAGTGGTGATCCGCGGGACCTCGCAGGTGTCGCGGCAGGTAGGCAGCCTCGCCGTCATCGCCGGCACCGCCTGGGCGGTCGGCGTCATGAGGTGGCCGCTCATCCCGGTGGTTCTCGTCGTCGTGCCGTGCAGCATCGCGATGGCCGCCTGGCGGAGGCGCGCCGATGGCTGAGAGCAATCCGCTGATCGCCCTCGCCATGGTGTTCGGGCCACTGTCGCTGGCCTCGATAGGCGGCGGCGTCGCCATCCTGCCGGCGATGCAGCACCAGGCGGTCGACGTCCACCAGTGGATGAGCCCGCAGGACTTCGTCGACCTGTTCGCCGTGGCCCGGATGTCGCCGGGGCCGGGCTCGATGCTCGCGACCCTGATCGGCTGGAAGCTCTATGGCGTCACGGGCGCCTTCGTCGCCACGGTGGCGCTTTTCCTGCCGAGCTCGTTCCTCTGCTACGCCGCCACGCTGACCTGGGATCGCCACAAGGGGACGAAGTGGCACTCCATCCTCCAGGAGGGGCTGACCCCGGTGGGCACCGGCCTGCTTGCCGCCGGCGCGATATCGCTGTTCCGGATCGCCGACGCCGGCCCGGCCTCCTGGGCCATCGCTGGCGCGACCGCCGGCATCCTCCTGCTGCGTCCGCGCTTTCCTCCCATCTCGCTGCTCATGGCCGCGGGGCTGTGCCTGGGAGGCCTCCATCTGCTGGGAATCGATGTTCGCTAGGGCGGGCACACAAAAACATACGAATAGGGACGGAAGAACGATGACAAGACAGTCGACGGGCGACCTGATCGCCGGCGTGGGCCTCACGGCCCTCGGTGCCTACATCGTCTGGGAGAGCAGTGCCTGGAAGTTCTTCGGACCGGAGGGGCCCGGACCCGGCTTCTTTCCCATCTTCTATGGCGGCTTGATCGTCGTCGTCGCCATCTACCTCGCCTTTCGCAGCCTGCGCGTGGCGCCGGCCGAGGGCATCTTCGCCGACGACGAGGAAAAGGATCCCAAGGGCGTGTGGGCCGCGCTCGCCGCCTGGGTCGGGCTCGCGCTGGCGATCCCGCTGATGGACATCTTCGGCTTCATGGCCGGGTTCGGCATTTTCACCTTCCTGCTGGTCCGCTTCATCTTCGGCCAGTCCTATCTGCGGGCGTTCATCGTCGCAGCCGCGATCACCGTCGCGCTCCACATCCTCTTCCCGGTCCTTCTCGAAGTGGATCTTCCCGAAGGCATGTTCTGGGGGGCCTGAGTCATGACCGTATTCGAAGGACTTATTCACGGGTTCAGCATCGCCCTGCAGCCGATGAATCTGCTGTGGTGCTTCGTCGGCTGCTTCCTCGGCACCGTCATCGGCATCCTGCCCGGCCTCGGGCCGTCGGCCACGATCGCGATCCTGCTGCCGCTGACCTTCAACATGGATCCGACCGGCGGCATCATCATGTTCGCCGGCATCTACTACGGGGCGAAGTACGGCGGCTCGACCACCTCGATCCTGCTCAACATGCCGGGCGAGGCGTCCTCGGTCATTTCCTGCGTCGACGGCTACCAGATGGCCAAGAAGGGCAGGGGCGGCGCGGCGCTCGGCATCGCGGCGATCGCCTCCTTCGTCGCCGGCACGGTCGGCCTGCTGATGCTGACCTTCGTGGCCCCGCCGGTGGCCTCGTTCGCGCTCTCCTTCGGCTCGCCGGAATATTTCGCGCTGATGGTCATGGGCCTGTCGCTGGTCGTCCTGCTCGGCGGCAGCGACTTTCCCAAGGCGATCCTGTCGACGCTGGTCGGGCTCTGGCTGGCGAGCATCGGTACCGACCTGTTCACCGCCCAGTCGCGCTTCATCTTCGGGCAGAGCTCGCTGCTTGGCGGCATCGAATTCATGTCGCTCGCCATCGGCATCTTCGCGATCTCGGAAATCCTGCTCAACATCGAGGCGAGGGGGACCGTCGAACTGCTGAAGGTGCCGAAGGGGCTGCGCAACCTGTTCCCGTCCTGGGCGGAACTGAAGGACTGCCGCTTCGCCTTCCTCAACGGCTCGCTGACCGGCTTCTTCATCGGGCTGCTGCCGGGGGCCGGCTCGACCATCGCCTCCTTCGTCTCCTACGGGATCGAGAAGGCCGTCTCGCGCCACCCCGAACGGTTCGGCCACGGCGCGCCGGAAGGGCTGGCGGCGCCGGAAGGGGCGAACAACGCCGACACAGGTGGCGCGCTGTTGCCGCTGCTGACGCTCGGCATTCCCGGCGGCGCATCGACCGCGATCATGCTCACCGCCCTCATCATGTGGGGGGTGAAGCCGGGCCCGCTGATGATGCAGCAGTCGCCCGACGTGTTCTGGGGCCTCGTCGCCAGCATGTATGTGGGCAACGTCGCCCTGCTGGTGATGAACCTGCCGCTGGTCGGCGTGTTCGCCCAGATCCTGCGGGTGCCGATCTACATCCTGCATCCGATGATCCTCGGCGTGGCGATCGCCGGCGCCTATGGCGCGTCGGGCAACATGTTCGATGTGGGCCTGCTCGTCTTCTTCGGCATCATGGGATACGGCATGGCCAAGCTCGGCTTCCCGAGCGCCCCGCTCATCCTCGGCTTCGTGCTCGGCGATGCCATGGAGCGGGCGGTCCGCCAGTCGCTCACCATGTCGAACGGCGACCCGATGATCCTCGTCGACCGTCCGATCTCGGCCGTCCTGCTCATCCTGGCGGCGGTGATCCTGTGCGCGCCGCTGCTGCACCGGGTGCGTTCGGCACGGCGGATCGTCGCCGAGGCGGAGGCCGAAGCCTAGCGCCCCCCGCCGTTCCCGCCATCCCGTCATCGACAAAGCACGGAGAATGCGTGTGTCATCGCCTACTCAGATCCTCGCCGACTTCGCGTCCCGCCTGTCGTTCGAGGACATTCCCGACGCGATCGTCCGCAAGGCCAACGACGCTATCGTGGATTCGGTCGCCGCGACCGTCTTCGGCTCGACCCTGCCGTGGAGCCGGATCGTCATCGACTATGCGGTGAAGTATGGCGGCGGGGGAACGGGTCGCATCCTCGGCACCCCGGCGCGCGTCGCGACGCCGTTCGCGGCGCTGGCCAACGGAACGCTGGCGCACGGATTCGAGATGGACAATCTGCGCCAGCCGAGCGCCGGCGTGCATGCGGGCTCGACCTTGCTGCCGCCGATGTTCGCCGTCGGCGACGAGGTCGATGCGGGCGGGCGGGACCTGCTCGTCGCCTTCGTCGCCGGGTGCGAGGTGATGTGCCGGATCGGCGTCGCCGCGCGCAACACGGCCGAGAAGCTGGGCTTCCACTCGCCCGGCCTCACCGGCACCTTCGGCGCCGCGGTCACCGCCGGCCGGCTGCTCCGGCTCGATCCGCGCCAGATGGCGAATGCGCTCGGCATCGCCGGCTCTCTGTGCTCGGGGCTGCTCGCCTTCTCCAAGGCCGGCAATGGCGGGACGGTGAAGCGCCTGCATACGGGGCGCGCATCGGAGGGCGGCGTGCTCGCGGCCTGCCTCGCCTCCGCCGGGTTCGACGGGCCCGACGTCGTGCTGGAGGGCAAGCTCGGCTTCTTCGAGGCCTTCACCCGCGAGCCTAAGCTCGACGAACTGACGGCCGGGCTTGGCTCGAACTGGGAGACCAGCCGGATCTGCATGAAGGCCTATCCCTGCCATGTGACGGCCAACACGCCGATCCAGGCGCTTCGGGACCTGCAGGCCGCGCACGGCTTCGCGGCGCAGGACATCGCCGAGATTCACATCGCGACCAGCGAGAAGGTCCTCAGCCACCACGACATCCGCCACCCCAACGACATTGCGACGGCCCAGTACAGCCTGCCGTTCTGCATGGCGACGGCGGCCTGGCGCGATCCGAGCGAGCCCTCGTCCTTCCTCGACAACCCGCACGAGGATGCCGGCATCATCGATCTCGCCCAGCGGGTGGTGCTCACCCTGAACGAGGAGAGCAAGGCGCCGGGCGCGGCATGGGCGACGAAGCTGCGCGTGCGGCTGCGCGACGGGCGCGAATTCGCCATCGAGCGGCGCGACTTCCGCGGCGCGCCGAGCAATCCGATGAGCGCCGAAGAGCTCGACGCCAAGTTCCTGCATCTGGTGGACGGGGTGATCGCCGATCCGCGCCGGCTGCTCGAACAGCTCAACGACCTTCGCGCGCTGCCGAGGATCTCGCAGCTCGCGATCTGAGGCCGTTCACTCGGCGGCGCTGGAGACGAGCATGTTCTTCGGCGCCGATTCCTGCCAGATCGCCCGCTGCGCCAGGGCGCCGGTCAGATGGCGCTTGAGAAGGTAGGAGCATTCGAGGTTCTCGCCGCGCTCGAGCAGGTCGAGCATCTGCAGGTGCTCGCGGGCCTGGTCGTAGAAGCGCGCGCGGTCGACCAGCGTCCGATAGTTGAGCAGCCGCCGCATACGGTTGGCGCGGACCACCGACTGCAGGAAGAACGGGCTGTTGGACATGCGGACCAGCGCTTCATGAAAGTTCACGCCGGTCACCAGCAGGCGGTCGGCCGACATGCGCTCGATGTCGCCGGCATACATGCCCTCCTGGATCCGCCGCTGCTCCGCGATCGCCGCCCGGTCGAGGGCGAAGCCGGGTTCGAGAAGGCTCGCCGGCTCGATGATGGCGCGGAAACGGTAGATCTGCTCCAGCGTCTCGGTGGCCTTGGCGACGGCGAGAAGGCGCCAGCCCCGGCCTTCCTTGCGTTCGGCCCAGCCCTCGTTTGCGGCGCGGGTCAGCAGTTCGAAGACCTGTGCCTTGGTCAGGTGATAGCGGTCGCGCAGGAACTGCTCGGTAACGTCGGCGGGAATGCGGTCGTTGAGCCAGTCCTCGGCGAAGCGGAAATGGATCTCGGGCGCATCGGTATGCTCGGCCAGGTCCTGCCGCGGCGCCGGCAGCGCCGGGTCCTCGCTGACGAAGAAGCCCCGATTGACCTTCTGCTCGACGATCCCCTGCGCGGCGAGGATCTGGAACGCCTGGCGGATCGGCGAGCGGGACACCTTGAAGATCTCGGACATCTGCTCGGCGCGCAGATGCGCGCCAGGGGGAAATTCACCGTCCTGGATGCGTTTGGTGATCGACGCCGCGATGCGCTTGGAAAGGCTGTTGCTCCGCATTGGCTCCCGGATGTCGTGTCGGTGGCGGGGTGCCCGATTGGCTCGCCACACTATAGCAGACAAACAGCAAACAGGCTCATGGCGATAGCTCGCCTTGCCGAAGGGGCAGGGCGGCGGCCGGCGGGCCTGCGTGGGCTGCCTATGCCCTCCCTTATCTCGTCAACCCGCCCGTCCCCTGCAAGGAGGAAACCCCGTGATGCTGACTGAGAAAGAGCGCGACGAACTGGCGCCGACGGGCGTGCTCCGCGCCGCCATCAATTTCGGCAACACGGTCCTCGCCCAGCGCGGCGCCGACGGTGCGCCGACCGGGATCGCGGTGGATCTCGCCACGGAATTCGCCTCCCGAACCGGGCTCGGTCTCGACATCGTGCCGTTCGAGGCGGCCGGCATACTGTTCGAGGCGCTGAAGCCGGGGGCGTGGGACATCGCGTTCCTCGCCATCGATCCGGTGCGGGAGGCGCAGATCGCGTTCACCAGCCCCTATGCGATGATCGAAGGCACCTACATGGTGCCGGCCTCCTCGCCGCTGCGCACGCCGCGAGATGTCGACGCCCCGGGAATGCGGGTGTCGGTGGGGCCGGGTTCGGCATACGACCTGTTCCTTTCGCGCACGCTCGCCCATGCGCGGATCGTGCGCGCTCCGCGCGGGGGCTCCGCCGCCATGATCGACCTGTTCGTGGCCGAGCGCCTCGACGCCGCGGCCGGCGTGCGCGCATGGCTCGATGCCTATGCCGCCGCCCATCCCGGCTACCGGGTGATGGAGGAGGCGTTCATGGAGATCGGGCAGGCCATCGGCGTGCCCAAGGGGCGCAGCCATGCGCGCGACCTGCTGGAGGCGTTCGTCACCGATATGAAGACCAGCGGCTTCGTTGCGCAGGCCCTGGCACGTTCCGGCCAGACGGCGAAGGTGCCGCCGGCGGGGTGAGGACGGCGGACCTTCGCGCCGCGCGGCCGGCAGAGGCATCCCCGGCCCGGATTGACAGCGTTGCCCTTCAAAATAATATCAGATATTAAATCATATAACCAATTGGGAGGATAAAGCATGAAGTTCAGTACCCTCGTCATGGCGGCGGCCTGCCTGTCGCTGACGCCCGCCCTCGCCAAGGCGGACTATCCGGACCATCCCATTCAGGTCATCGTCGGCTTCAGCGCCGGCGGCGGCATGGATTCGACCATCCGCACCATAGCCCCGACGCTCGAGAAGATCCTCGGCCAGCCGATCGTGGTCATCAACAAGCCCGGCGCCGGCGGCGCGCTGGCCTGGACCGAGGTCGCCCGCGCCAAGCCGGACGGGTACACGCTGGGAAGCGTGAACTACCCGGCGGTTTCCGGCGTGACGGCCGGCGGTGGGCTTCCGTTCGACCCGATGAAGACCTTCGCCTTCCTTGGCAACGTGATGGTGGATCCGGCCGTGGCGGTCGTCTCCAACAAGAGCCCCTACAAGTCGATGAAGGACGTCGTCGCCTATCTCAAGGAGCATCCGGGCGGGCTCTCCTACGGGGCGACCGGCAGCATGAGCCTCGACGGCCTGACGGTTCTGGCGCTGGACCGCACGGCCGGCGCCAAGTTCCGCGTCGTGAATTTCGCCGGCACGGCCGAGCAGGCGACGGCGCTGCTGGGCGGGCATGTCGACGCGGTCGGCCTCGCGGTCAGCGAGGTGCAGCCCTTCCTCGACCAGGTGCGCGTGCTCGGCGTCGGCGGCACCAGCGAGAGCGACCTGCTGCCCGGCGTCAAGACCTTTGCCGAGCAGGGTTTCACGCTGCCCATCAACGAATCCAGCCGCGGCATGCTGGCGCCCGCCGGCGTCGATCCGGCAATCCTCAAGAAGCTGCGCGACGCGATCAAGCAGGCGACGCAGGACCCTGAATATCTGGCGCGCGCCAAGAAGGTCTCGCAGCAGATCACCTACCGCTCGCCGGAGCAGGTCCGTACGGCGGTCGAGGACCAGATCACCTTCCTCAAGGACGCGCTGAAGAAGTGACGTCGCTGACCAGGCGCCGACCCGCCGCGGCGGGCGCCTGAACCGAACCAAAGAGGCGACTGGAGCGGGAGGCGTGCCTTCCGCTCCTTTTGTTTTGGAGGCCACAGAAAAAGGGCGCCGGCCCGGAAGGGCTGGCGCCCTGGAAGGGGAGGCCGGAGCCCCGCCTAGGGGCGGGAGGGGTCTCCCGCCTCCCGGTTTCAGACCACGTCGGCGACGAAGTTGCGGCGGACCAGGTCGAAGTCGATCTCGACGCCGAGCCCGGCCCCCGTCGGGGCCTTGAGCATGCCGTCCGGCCCGACCTTGATGTCCTCGACCAGCCCGTATTTCTGCGCCTCGTCGGGGAGCAGCACCTCGAAGAACTCGGAGTTCCGGATCGCGCACATCAGGTGCAGGTTCGCCACGTTGTTGAGCGAGTTGCCGCCGTGGTGGATCTCGAAATTCATGCCGAACGCCTCGGCGAGATGCGCCGCCTTGAGGCAGGCGGTCAGCCCGCCCTTCACCGCCGGATCGCCGCGCAGCACGTCGGTTGCCCGGTTCACGATCCACGGCGCGAAGCCTGCGAAGCCGCCGGCCGAGTACTCGGTCGCCACGATCGGGATGTGGAGCTGCTGCTTCACCTTCACGTAGTTGAGCAGGTCCTCGGGCGGCAGCGGGTCCTCGTACCAGTAATAGTCGAGGTCCTGGATCGCGCGGCCGACGCGGATCGTCTCCTCATAGGTGTAGGACCAGGTGGAATCGAGCATCAGCGGATAGTCGCCGCCGACCGCCTCGCGCACCGCCTTGCAGATGGCGATGTCCTCCCGCCAGTCCGCCGGCGGGTGGATCTTGTAGGCCTTCCAGCCCTCGGCCTTCATGCGCTGGGCCTGCTCGACATAGTCGCCGACCGAGCCGAGCACTTCCGAGCTCGCATAGGCCGGCACGCTGTCGCGGAAGGCACCCATCAGCTTGTAGACCGGCAGCCCCGCCACCTTGCCGGCGAGGTCCCACAGCGCGACGTCGACGGCGCCGACGGCGCGGTAGGTGGTCAGCTTGATGCGCTGCATCATCCGCTTCAGCAGGCGCTCGCGGTCGAGCGGGTCCTCGCCCACCACCATCGGCTTCAGCGCGCGCACCAGCGAGAGCGCATCGAGCTCAGCCGAGCGCGAATAGGCGCCGAGGAAGGAATGTCCCTTCACGCCCTCGTCGGTCAGCACGCTCACCAGCGCCAGGCAGGACTGGCTCGCCCCGCGCGCGGCGCTGTGCGCGCCGTAGCGGACATTGGCGACCGCGTCCCACCGGAACAGCTCGACCTTGAGATCGACTATCTTCATTCAAATCCTCCCGGATTCCGCATGCCCGATCGGGCTGCGGGTTATTGGCTGCTCCGCAGGTCGCCCGCGGCGAAGGCCGTGATGTTGCGTTCGCAGATGCCGATGATCCGCTCGGTGACGCGCCGATTGCCGCGCCCGGCCACATGCGGCGAGACGATGAGGTTGGGCAGCGCCCAGAGCGGGCTCGCGGTCGGCAGCGGCTCGGTCTCGAACACGTCGAGCGCGGCACCCGAGAGCGCCCCGCTCGCGAGCGCGGCGATCAGCGCGTCCGTGTCCACCACGTCGCCGCGCGAGACGTTGACGAGCCGCGCGCCCGGCGCGAGATGCGCGAGGCGCGCCGCGTCGACGAGGCGGCGGGTCTGCCCGGTGAGCGGCACGGCGAGGAAGACGATGTCGGCGCCCGACAGCGCCTCGTCGAGCGGCATGAAGCGCGCGCGGCCCGCTTCGCCATCGGGGGAGGGGACGGGCCGGCGGCGCACGACGCGGATGGAGGACACGTCGAAGGCTTCCAGCCGGCGGACGATCGCCGCGCCGATGGCGCCGTAGCCGACCACGGCGGCGACCGCGCCCTCAAGCGAATCCAGCCGGTCGTCGATGCTCGGCTTGGTCCATTGCCGGCGCTCGCGCGCCTCGACCAGCTCCGGAATCCGCCGGAACAGCGCGAGCGCCAGCGCCACCGCGTGCTCGGCCACCGCCGGGCCGTAGGCGTCGGCGGCGTTTGTGATGACGAGGTCGGGGCGCTCGAGGCTCGCGAGCTTGTCGACCCCCGAGCCCAGCACCTGGAGCCAGCGCAGGCGCGGCGCCTGCGCCATCGCCCGCACCAGCTCGGGGCTGATCTGCGAGGGCTGGCAGAAGAGCACATCCGCCTCGCCCACCACGCGGTAGCACTCCGCCTCGTCTTGCGGGACAACCGGATCGCTACCGAGCAGCCGGCGGATCACCGGCACGAGCTGCTGCGCGTAGTGCGGCGAGCGGATGACGCTTTTCATCGTCCCGGCTCAGTCCGCCCGCAGCTCTTCGCGCGCGGCCGCCCGGTCGCCGGCGAGCGCGCAGGCGACCACGCGCCGGGCGCCGTTCACGTCGACCGGCCGCGGGTTGTTGTTGATCAGCCGCGCGGCGTGGAGCGATTCGGAAGCGACGCGGTCGATGTCCTTGGCCTCCAGCCTCATGGCGCCGAGGCTGGTCGGGATGCCGATATCGGCGAACAGCGAGGCGACCGCGTCGATCGCCGCGTCGCAGGCCGTGGCCTCGTCGGCCATGGCGCCCAGCCCCATCGGCCCGGCGAGCTCGGCATAGAGCGGGGCCGCCGCCGGCTGGTTGAACTCCATCACATAGGGCAGCAGCGCGGCCACCCCCTCGCCATGCGAGGTGTGTGTGAGGGCGCCGAGCGGATATTGCAGCGCGTGGGCGAGCGCCGTGCCGGCATTGCCGAAGCCGAGCCCGGCGGTGAGCGAGCCGAGCATCATGCCTTCGCGTGCCGCGAGGTCGGAGCCGTCCTCGCAGGCGCGGCGCAGATTGGCGAAGATCACCCGCACCGCCTCGCGCGCGAACTGGTCGGACAGGTCGTTCTTGCCGACGAAGACGTTGGTCTGCGCGAGCTGGGCGGTCGCCGGCCGGCGTACGGCCGTATAGGCCTCGATGGCGTGGGTGAGGGCGTCGGCGCCCGACACGGCGGTCAGCCCGCGCGGGCAGGTGAGGGTCAGCTCCGCGTCGCAGATGGCGACGGTCGGGACCAGATAGGGGCTCGACACGCCGACCTTGAGCAGACGGTCGGGGTCGGAGAGCACCGCCACCGGGGTGACTTCTGAGCCGGTGCCCGCGGTGGTGGGGATGGCGATCACCGGCAGGATGGGGCCGGGCACCTTGCCCTCGCCATAGTAGCCGCGCACGTCGCCGCCATGGCTGAGCAGCAGCGCCACCGCCTTGGCGAGGTCGAGGCAGCTTCCCCCGCCGATGCCGATGACGACGTCGGGGCCGAACGGCTTCGCCGCCTCGGCCGCGGTCTCGACCAGGCCGATCGGCACGTCGACCATGGTGCCGTCATAGACGTGTACGGCGACGCCGTTGCGCCCGAGATCCTCGACCATCTCGTGGAAGAGCGGGTCGCGCGCCATGCGCTCGTCGGTGCAGATCAGCGCCCGCTGACCGAGGGAGCGCGCCGTCCAGCCGAGCGCGGCACGCTGGCCGCTGCCGAAAAGAACCGTGCGCGGACTACGCAGGACACCGAAACTCGTCACGACAGCTTTCCTTTCTGGGTGGTGTAATTCTCGATTTGCCGCCAGACGTCCGGGTTCACGGGAATGCCTTTGGCCGTGCGCTCGGCCCGCACCCGCACCGCGCGGTCGCCCGGCACCAGGACCGGGGAGGCGGGGTCGATGGGGGCGATGTGGCGGATCTCGTCGAGATAGGCCGAGATGCCGGTGCCGCGCACGTGAGCGGGGTCGATGAGGATGAACAGGTCGCCCTTGTTGCAGACCTTGTCCGAATCGAGCGTGCCCTTGACGTCGGTGCCGAGGGCGCATCCGGTGAGCGCGCCGACGAGCAGCTCGATCCCGAGGCCGAGGCCGTAGCCCTTGCCGCCGCCGAAGGGGGCGATGGCCCCGCCCTTGGCCGCGGCGGCGTCGGTGGTCGGGTTGCCCTCCGCGTCGAGCGCCCAGTTGTCGGGAATCGGCTCGCCGCGCGCGGCGTAGTCGTGGATCTTGCCCATCGAGACCAGTCCCGAGGCCATGTCGAGCACGAACGGGTCGGGCGTGGCGGGCACGCCGATCGCCAGCGGGTTGGTGCCGATCATGGCGCGGCGGCCGCCGAGCGGATGGACAAGCGCCTCGCTGGTTGTAACGATGATGCTGACGAAGCCGCGTTCCGCGAAATGGCGGACGTACCAGCTCAACATCCCGATATGGTTGCTGTTATGGATCGCGCCGAGCACCACGCCCGTCTCCGGGGTCCGGCGGGCTGCCTCCTCGAGCGCCTGCACCAGGACGACCGGGCCGAGCCCCATCTGCCCGTCTACGTCGAGCAGCGACGGGGTCCGCCAGTCATGGGCGCCGGTCGCGACCGGGTCGATCACGCCGTTGCCGATGCGCTCGATGATTCGCGGAAGGCGCTGGAGGCCGTGGGAGGGGTGTCCCATCAGTTCCGCCTGCACCAGCAACTCGGCCTGAATGCCCGCATTTGCAGCGGAAACGCCATGTCGGGTGAGGGCGGCGATGCAGACTTCTCGCGCTGTTTCAGCCTTGACGAGCATTTTTTATCGCGCCTCAGAATCCAATCATATATTATATCGAGGATACGAATTGGCCTTCCGGAGTCAAGGAATCCCATCGGGATGTGCGCTGCATGATTAAGCCATCGAAGAAGGACAACTCCCCCGGCAGCGCCCTGATGGCGCGTCCTGCGAGCCTCGTCGACAATGTCTACGACGTGCTGCTGGGCCAGCTCATGACGCTGCAGATCCAGCCCGGCGAACGGCTGCGCGTGGACAATCTCTCGCGCGAGCTCGGCGTCTCGCAGACGCCGGTACGCGAGGCGCTTAGCCGGCTCGAGGTGAACGGCCTCGTCATCAAGACCCACCTGGTCGGCTATCGCGCGGCGCCGCAGCTCACCAAGAGCCAGTTCGAGGAGCTGTTCGATTTCCGCCTGCTGCTGGAGCCGACCGCGGCCGCGCGTGCAGCCGCCGCCATCGACCCCGACAAGATCCGGCGCGCCGAGATGATCGTGCAGCAGATGGCCGGCGCGCACCCGGGCAACCACTACCGCGACTTCGCGGTGCACGATTCCGAGTTCCATGACTACCTGGCCTCGCTGAGCGGCAACACGCTGATCGCCGACTCGCTGGAGCGCCTTCACACGCACATCCACATCTTCCGCTTCTATTCGCATGCGCGGGTGACGCAGGAGGCGATCGACGAGCACCGCCAGATCTTCGACAAGCTGAAGCAGGGCGATCCGGAGGGCACGGCGGCGGCCATGCGCTCGCATATCGAGAAGTCCCGCCAGCGCGTGATGTCGGTGTTCGACTGACGGGCCGGGGCGGTGCCCCGGTTTCGATAAAGCGGCCCTATGAGGTGATCGGCATGCTTGACGTGTCGCGCCCGCCGTCATAACCATATATCAGATCATATATTATGTTGGGTGCGAGATGTCCCTTTCCGAACCTGCCGTCGACCAGGAGCTCCTGAACGTGCCGACCCGCCTGTACATCGACGGGCAATGGCGCGAGGGAAGCGAGGGCGGCACGTTTCCCGTGGTCGATCCCGGCACGGGCAAGACCATCGCCGAGGTCGCCGACGCCACCCTCGAGGACGGTGCGGCCGCGCTCGAGGCGGCGGACAAGGCGTTCGGGCCGTGGGCGGCGCGCAGCGCACGCGAGCGCGGCGAGATCCTGCGCAAGGCCTATGAGCTCATCATGGCCGATCACGAGCGCCTCGCGCGCCTTATCACGATGGAGAACGGCAAGGCGCTGCCGGATTCGCGCGCCGAGGTCTCCTATGCCGCCGAGTTCTTCCGCTGGTACGCCGAGGAGGCGGTGCGCAACATCGGCGAGATGGCGCGCGGGCCGGCCACCGGCGCCCGCATCCTCGTCCAGCACCGCCCGGCGGGCATCGCCGTGCTCATCACGCCGTGGAACTACCCGGCGGCGATGGGCACGCGCAAGATCGCCCCGGCGTTGGCGGCGGGCTGCCCGGTCATCATCAAGCCGGCCTCCGAGACGCCGCTCACCATGCTGGCGCTGATGCCGCTGCTGGAGAAGGCGGGCGTGCCGGCCGGCCTCGTCAACGTCCTTCCCTCGCGCCGCTCCGGCCCGCTCGCCGAGATGCTGCTCGGCGACCCGCGGGTGCGGGTGGTCTCCTTCACCGGCTCGACCGAGGTCGGGCGCAAGCTTCTCGCGGTGGCGGCCCGAACCGTCGTCAAGCCGGCGATGGAGCTCGGCGGCAACGCGCCCTTCGCAGTGCTGGCCGATGCCGACATCGACGCCGCCGTCGAGGGCGCCATCCTCGCCAAGATGCGCAATCTCGGCGAGGCCTGCACCGCGGCGAACCGCTTCTATGTGCATTCCTCGGTCCACGACGCCTTCGCCGACAAGCTGACAACGCGCATGGCCGAGATGAAGGTCGGCTACGGCCTCGAGGAGGGTGTGCAGGTCGGCTCGCTGGTGAACGACGCCACGCGCCGCAAGGTGCACGAGCTGGTGCAGGACGCCGTGGCGCGCGGCGCCAGGGTGACGACCGGCGGCACCCTGCCCAATGGCCACGGCTTCTACTACCCGCCGACGGTGATGGTGGACGTGCCCGAGGATGCGGACTGCTTCCGTGAGGAGATATTCGGCCCGGTCGCCGCGATCACCCGCTTCGACGACGAGGCCGAGCTGGTGCGCAAGTGCAACGACACCGAATACGGTCTCGTCGCCTATCTCTTCACCCGCGACCTCAAGCGCGGCCTCGCCATCTCCGAGCAGCTCGACTTCGGCATGGTCGGCCTCAATCGCGGCCTGGTGTCGGACCCCGCGGCGCCGTTCGGCGGCGTGAAGCAGTCCGGCCTCGGCCGCGAGGGCGGGCATGAGGGCATGCTCGAATTCCTCGAGGCGCAGTACGTCTCCGTCGCCTGGTGACGGCGGCGGCGAGGAGTGGACCCATGTCGATCGCGTGCCGGTTCGATCACGTTCATCTGCGGCTCGACGACTACATCGCGGCGGCCGACTGGTTCTGCGACCGGCTCGGCGCGCGCGTCGTCAACCGGATCGACCCGCCGGCGCGGCCCAAGGTCGATCTCGACCTCGGCGGGGTGAAGCTGACGCTCTCGCCGCGCGCGGCGGGCGGCGCCGTGGGCGGGCCGGGGCCGATCGACCATCTCGCCTTCGTGGTGGCCGACGTGAAGGCCGCGGCGGAGGAACTGGTCGGGAAGGGTGCGGTCATCGTCGAGCCGGTGACGATGGCCCGTCCGGGTGTCTGGACCGTATTCATCGAAGGTCCGGAACGTATCAAAATCGAACTGCTGCAACGTATGTAATATATCTCAGCGGAGAGGCTCAAAAATAGCAAGAAACAACAAGTAAAGCTTGACGTTCTGTCGATGTGATATCATATATGATACGTTGTACCGGATGCGATTAACGACATCCGGCCAAAGAACTTTCGTCAACCTTGGAGGAAACGATGAAATCAACCTTGCGCGTAGCGCTTGCGGTCGCGGGTACGCTTCTGACCTCTGCCGCCGCCTTCGCCGACTACCCGGATCGTCCGATCCAGGTGATCGTCGGATTCAGCGCCGGCGGCGCGATGGACGCCACCATCCGCACCGTCGCCCCGACCCTTCAGAAGATCCTCGGCCAGCCGGTCGTGGTCATCAACAAGCCGGGCGCCGGCGGCGCGGTGGCCTGGACCGAGGTCGCCCGCTCCAAGCCGGACGGCTATACGCTTGGCAGCGTCAACTATCCCGCGATCTCCGGCGTTACCGCCAGCGGCGGCCTGCCGATCGACCCGCTCAAGTCCTTCGACTTCCTGGGCAACGTGATGGTCGACCCGGCGATCGTCGTCGTCCCGGCCAAGAGCCCCTACAAGAGCCTCGGCGACGTCGTCACCTATCTGAAGGCGCATCCGGGCGGGCTGTCCTACGGCGCGACCGGCTCGACCAGCCTCGACGGGCTGGTGTCGCTGGCGCTGGCGGCAAAGGCTGACGCCAAGTTCCGCGTCGTCAACTTCGCCGGCACGCCGGAGGCGGTGACCGCGCTGCTCGGCGGCCATATCGACGCGCTCGGCCTGGCGGTGAGCGAGGTCCTCCCGCTCATGCAGGAGGGCAGCGTGCGCATCCTCGGCGTCGGCGGCGACAAGCGCAATCCGCTGATCCCGGACGTGCCGACCTTCAAGGAGCAGGGCTTCGACCTGCCGATCAGCGCCTCCAGCCGCGGCATGATCGCGCCGGCCGGCATGGACCCGGCGGTCCTGAAGAAGCTGCGGGACGCCGTCAAGCAGGCGACCGAAGATCCCGAATATGTCGAGCGTGCCAAGAAGGTCTCCCAGCGGGTGTCCTACAGCTCGCCGGAAGAAGTGCGGGACGTGGTCACCAAGCAGATCGAATTCCTAAGCCAGTCGCTTCCGAAGAAGTGACCTTTCGGAGCGGCCGTCATCTCGGCAGCGGAGAGCCTGCGGGCTCTCCGCGAGTGGAGCCTTGTCCATGGGCAATAAAGCCTTCCCCCTAAACGCCGAGATCGTGGTCTCGGCCTTCATGGTGGCGTTCGCCGCCGCTCAGGTCTACGCGGCCAACCAGCTTTCTCTGTCCGCCGACTACACGCTCGGACCCGGCGCCCTGCCGATGATCTACTCCATCGGCCTGCTGATCTGCAGCGCCGCGGTGCTGTTCGATTCCGTGCGACAGGGGGGAAGCGACGGGGTCGGCGAGAAGAACTCGATGAGGGGAGTGCTGTGCATCCTCCTTCTCGTCCTGTTCGTCGCCTCGATCTACGTGGTCGGGTTCCTGTTCTCGACGATCCTCTTCTGCTTCCTGTTCTGCCAGTTCTTCTCCGGCCTCGGCCTCGTCAAGAACATCGCCTTCAGCGTCATCTGGGGCGCCGCGCTGTATGCCGCCTTCCACTACCTGCTCGAAGTTCCTTTGGAACCTGGCTTGTTGTTTTCGTAAGCCTTCCAGCAAGAGCTAAGGATCCGAAATGCTTACCCCGTTGATCGACGGTTTCGCCAGGATGATGGACCCCTGGCTGCTCCTGATGTGTTTCCTCGGTACCTTCGCGGGAACGCTAGTCGGCGTCCTGCCGGGCCTCGGACCGAGCGCGGCCATCGCCGTTCTTCTGCCCATTACCTATGGCGTCGATCCGCTGATCGCGCTGGTGGCCATGGCGGGCATCTATTACGGCGCCATGTATGGCGGCACGATCACCTCGGTGCTGCTCAACGTGCCGGGCGAAAGCGCCTCGGTCGTTACCACCTATGACGGCCATCCGCTGGCCAAGCAGGGCAAGGGCGGCGTCGCCCTCGGCCTCGCGGCGATCGGCTCGTTCATCGCCGGCACCATCGGCCTCATCCTGCTCAGCGTGCTCGCCATCCCGCTCGCCCGCATGGCGCTCGTGTTCGGCCCGCCGGAATATTTCGCGGTCACCATCCTCGCCTTCGTGATGGTCTCCTCGCTCGCCCGCGGCAACATGGTGAAGTCGTTCCTGTCGCTGTTCCTCGGCCTGCTGCTGGCGACCGTCGGGCAGGACATCATCTCCGGCCAGGCGCGCCTGACCTGGGGCACGATGGAGCTCATCGACGGCATCGGCTTCATCCCGGCCGTGGTCGGCCTGTTCGGCCTGTCGGAGATCGTCTACGACATCGTCCATCCCCAACCCGAGGCCAAGCAGCAGAACATCAAGCTCAAGATCCGCGAGATCCTGCCCTCCATGGCCGATCTCAAGCAGACCTGGGCGGCGATGGTGCGCGGCGGCTTCCTCGGCTTCTTCCTCGGCATCCTGCCCGGTGCGGGCGCGACCATCGCCTCCTTCGTCTCCTACGGCGTCGAGAAGCAGATCTCCAAGACGCCCGAACGCTTCGGCCAGGGTGCGCTGGAAGGCGTCGCCGGCCCGGAATCGGCCAACAACGCCGCCAGCTCCGGCGCCTTCGTGCCGCTGCTCGCGCTCGGCATTCCCGGCTCGGCGACCACGGCGGTGCTGATCGGTGCCTTCATCATCCTCGGCATCCAGCCGGGCCCGCGGCTCTTCACCGAGCATGCGGACGTCGCCTGGGGCCTGATCGCCAGCATGTATGTCGGCAACCTGATGCTGCTCGCGCAGAACATCCTTCTGGTGCCGTTCTTCATCTGGCTGTTCGTCATCTCCGAGCGGACGCTCCCCGTCATCGTCGCCTCGCTGTGCGTCATCGGCGTCTACAGCGTCGACAACTCGATGTGGGACATCTGGCTGATGATCGCCTTCACGGTGCTGGGCTACGGCTTCCGCGCCTCGGGCATCCCGGCCGCGCCGCTGGTCATCGCCCTCGTGCTCGGGCCCGACGCGGAGAACGCGCTGCGCCAGTCGCTGGTGATCTCGATGGGCTCGCCCACCGTCTTCTTCGAGCGGCCGATCAGCCTGGCCCTGCTCGTGGTGGCCTTCCTCTGCCTGCTCTACCCGCTCGTCCGGCATCGCTTCAAGAGCGTGATCGAGACCGAATAACTGTGCCGACGGGCCCGACGACGCCCATATTCCGGAGTTCGACATGAAGATCATCGACGTCATCGGCTATCCGCTCTCGGTGCGGCTTCCCCCCGAGCGGCAGAACACGCTGGGACTGGGCAAGCTCACCAAGCGCGACGCCACCATCATCAAGATCGTGACCGACGAGGGCATCATCGGCTGGGGCGAGGCGCACCATGCGCGCAACCCCGGCGCGGTGGCGCACATCATCAACACCACCATGCGCGACCTCGTCTTGGGCATGGACGCCTCGCAGACGACCGCGATCTGGGACAAGGTCTACAAGGCCCAGATCGGCAGCCATGGCATGGGCGCCGGCTCGGTGATCGCGCTGAGCGGCATCGACATGGCGCTGTGGGACATCAAGGGCAAGGCGGCCAACATGCCACTCTACAAGCTGCTCGGCGGCTCGCAGAAGCCGATCCCGGCCTATGCCGGCGGTGGCGGCGCGCTCGGCTTCCGCACGCCCGAGGAGACGGTCGAGGAGGTCGGCGGCTTCGTCGAGAAGGGCTTCCGCGCGGTGAAGCTGCGCCTCGGCCAGACCAACAAGCAGGACATCGCCCGCATCAGCGCGGTGCGCGAGCGCTTCCCCGACCTCACCATCCTCACCGACGCCAACACGGCCTACAGCCTCGACGACTGTCGCCGCGTGATGCCGGCGATGGAGGAGCTCGACGTGTACTGGCTGGAGGAGCCGTTCCCGGCCACCAACACCAAGGCCTACGAGATCGCGGCCACCTTCTCCTCGACCCAGCTCGCGCTGGGCGAGAATTCCTACACCCGCTTCGAGTTCATCCCGCATCTCGATTCCGGCAACATCCGCATCTTCCAGCCGGATGTCGGCAAGTGCGGCGGCGTGACCGAGATCATGCGTATCGCCGCCTGCGCCTCGACCTGGAACATCGCCGTGCATCCGCATGGCGGCGTCACCGGACTGGATCTGGCGGCCGGCATCCACGTGCTGGCCTCGATCGAGAATGGCGGCTTCTTCGAGTCGAGCGAGGGCTGCAACCCGCTGCGCGAGGGTCCGTTCAAGAACAAGCCCTACGAGGTCGGCGCGGATGGCTGCGTGCATCCGCTGGAAGGACCGGGTATCGGTCTGGAAGTCGACGAGGACTTCATCAAGGCCAACCCCGTCATCGAGGGTCCCGGCTTCGTGTGATCCCTCCGGCCGGGGCCGCGCGCCCCGGCCTCCTTGCCATCGCCGGTAGAACAACACGATGAAGATCACGCGCGCCGACATCCTCCACGCCGCGTTCGGATGGCGCACCATCTCCTTCCTGCGGCTGGAGACCTCGGACGGCATCGTCGGCTGGTCCGAGTACACGGATGGTCCGGGCTCCAGCAACACCGGCATCAGCGCGGTGGTCGCCGCTCTCGCGGAGCAGATCGTCGGCCGCGACCCGCTGGCGATCGAGGCGATCGCGGCCCGGCTCGGCAGCCTGATCTCGCAGGCGCCGGTGGGGCTCAACCAGCAGGCGGTGGCGGCGATCGTCAACGCGCTGCTCGACGTGAAGGGCAAGTCGCTCGGCGTGCCGGTGCGCGAGCTGCTCGGCGGCACGCTGCGCGAGCGCGTCCCGCTCTACTGGTCGCACTGCGTGGGCTATCGCGCGCGCTACCCGAAGGAACTGGGTGTCGAGCCGCCGCGCAGCTATGACGACCTCTCGCGCATCGGCGAAGAGGTGCGCGCGCGCGGCTTCCGCGCGCTGAAGACCAACCTTCTGCTGAAGGAAGACGACCGCTTCGTCGCCTACCGCCCTGGGCGCGGGGCGAGCGGGGGCTTTCCCGAGCTCAATCCCAACCCGGTCGCCGAGGGCCAGATCCTGCGCCAGATCGAGGCGCTACGCGCCGGCGCGGGTCCGGAGGTCGAGATCAATCTCGACCTCAACATGAACTTCAAGCCGGAAGGCTTCCTGCGCCTGTGCCGCATCCTCGAAGGGGCGGGGCTGGGGTGGATCGAGATGGACAGCCGCGAGCCCGGCTTCCTCGCCCATGTGCGCCGCTGCGTCACGACGCCGGTCGCCTCCTGCGAGAACGTCTATGGCCAGCGCGGCTACCGCGCCTTCTTCGAGGCGGGGGCGGTCGACGTCGCCATCGTCGACCTGATCTGGAACGGCTATCTGGAAGGGCTGAGGGTCGCCGCCTGCGCCGACAGCTACGACATCAACATCGCGCCGCACAATTATTTCGGCCATCTGGCGGATTTCATCAGCGCCAATTTCTCGGCCGCCATCCCCAATCTGCGCGTCATGGAGATGGACGTGGACGGCGTGCCGTGGCGCGGCGAGTTCTACACCCACCTGCCCGAGATCGTGGACGGCCAGTTCGTGCTGCCGCAGCGGCCGGGCTGGGGCACGGACATCGACGAGGCGGCGGTGCGCCGGCATCCGCCGACCGCCTGACGCGCCAGAGTCGCCCGGCGTCGAAGGTCACGCGGACTTGCGCGCGTCTTCCTCGAATTCCTCGCGCAGCCGCGCCCGCGCCTGCCGCAGGTGCTCGCGCATGAGGTGCTCGGCCCGGTCCGCGTCGCCCGCCTTCATCGCCTCCACCACGCTGCGGTGCTCCTGCAGCGACTTCGGCGCCTGGCCGGGGCGCAGGCCCGAACGGTAGCGGTAGACGCGCAGCAGGCTGTAGAGGTCGTCGCACAGCATCGAGATCAGCTTGGCGTTTCCCGATCCCTGGATGATGCGGAAATGGAAGTCGTGGTCGCCCGAGCGCTGGAAATAGCTTTCCCCCGCCTGCACCTCGCCCTGCTCCGCGTGGCGGTCGAGCAGGGCGTCGAGCCCGGCGATCGCCTCCTTCGACATGCGCTGCGTCGCCAGCCGGGCGGCGATGCCCTCCAGCCCCTCGCGCACCTCCAGCAGGTCGAAGATGGCGTCCGGCGCGAACGAGGCTACCCGCGCGCCGATATTGGGCACGCGCTCCACGAGCTGCTTGCCCTCGAGCCGGCGAATCGCCTCGCGCACCGGCCCGCGGCTGATGTTGAAGGCGCGCGCCAGCGCCACCTCGTCGAGCTTGGTGCCCGGCGCGTAGGTGCCCTTGATGATGGCTTCTTCCAGCCACTCGAACGCCTGGTCCACGAGCGGCTTCGGGATGAAGGTCGGCGATGGCATGGCTCGGGCCCCGTCCAAATGACACGTTCCCTTCTCCGGGCGCGAAGCAGGGAGCAGCCCCGCTGCCCGTGCAGAAGGCATGGGCATCCGCATAGCGGAAAATGACAGGCGAGGCGACCGGCACGAAGGGGCGGGCCTTGCCGCGCGCCGCTAGTCCGCCAGCGGGCCGATCGCCATGCGCTCGGGGATGAAGCAGAAGCCGTCCGATTCGATCGCCTCGCGTGCCCCGTCCTCGTCGACGAAGCGGCGCGCGGGCAGGCGGCGATATTCCTCCCAATGACCCTCGTCATGGAGGCGCGGCAGCACCGCCAGGCTCTCCACCGGCAGGATCGCCCAGATCTTGGAGCGGACATTGCCGCGCTTGATCCAGTTCATGATCGCCCACTCGTCGCTCACCCGTCCGTCTCCTTTCATGCCCGCTCGCGTCCCTCGCATTCTCCGGGGCGCTCAGTTCCGCATGTGCATCGGCAGCCAGGTGGATAGCGCCGGTACCGCCATCAGCACCAGCGTGAACAGCAGGGTGATGATGAAGAACGGCATGTTGGCGCGGAATACCTGCCATTGGTCGACCTTGGCGATCCGCGCCGTGATGATCAGCGACATGGCGACCGGAGGCGTGATCTGGCCGATCACCACCGCCATGACCATCAGCACGCCGAAATGGATCAGGTCGACCCCGAAGAGCTGGAGCGAGGGCAGGAGGATCGGCACCAACACCGGGATCAGCGGGTCGATGAACATGCCGGCAATGATGGCGATGATCATCATCGCCAGCAGCCGCATGAACGGGCTGTCGCCGATGGTCAGCACGTCGATCAGCCCGGCAAAGGCCTGCGGCACATGGGCGGCCGACAGCGCACTGCCCAGCGCCACCGAGAGCGCGACGATGCCAAGCAGCTCGCCCGTCATCTGCACCGCGGCGACCGTCGCCTGGTAGAGCCCCTTAAGGTTCAGCGTGCGGTAGACCGCGAAGGAGAGGAAGGCGGCGTAGACGACGCCGAAGGCGCCGGCTTCCGAAGGCGTGAAGGCACCGGCCACAAGCCCGCCGACGATCAGCCCCGGCATGCCGAAGGCGAGCAGCGCCGCAAGCCCGGTGCGCCCGATCTCGCGCGGCGAGAAATGGCCGAAGGCGGGGTAGCCGTGCCGGTGCGCGAGCCAGGTGATGGTCGCCATGAAGACGAGGCCGAGCAGCAGGCCGGGAATCAGCCCGGCCAGGAACAGCGCGCTCAGCGAGGTGCCGGTGACCGCCGAATAGAGGATCACCGGCGAGGAGGGCGGGATCAGCGGGCCGATGCCGGAGGACGAGGCGCTCACCCCGGCCGAGAAGGCGCCCGAATAGCCGTCCCGCTTCATCGCGGGGATGAGCACCGAGCCCGATCCCGCGAGGTCGGCGGCGGAGGAGCCGATCATGCCGCCGAAGAACACGCTGGTGAGCACGTTCACCTGCGCGAGCCCGCCGCGGGTCCAGCCGACCAGCGCGCGGGCGAAGGCGAACAGCCGCGCGGCGATGCCGCCCGAGTTCATCAGCGTGCCGGCGAAGACGAAGAGCGGCAGCGAGAGCAGCGTGTAGCCCGACAGGCCCGCCACCATGGTCTGCGGCAGCGACATGCCCCACTGCCCGCTGAGATAGAGCAGCAGCGCGACGGCGCTGAGCAGGGCGGCCACCATCGGCACGCCGAGCATCAGGAGGACGAGGAGGACGGCGATGCCGACGATTGCCCCGGTCATCGCGCGGCCTTCTCCTCGGGAATGGGGGCGAGGCTGCGCGCGCGCAGCGTGCGCACGAAGTCGGCGAGGAAGGCGAGCGCCAGCAGCGCCGAGCCGACCAGCATGGACGAGATGAACCAGCCCTTGGGCAGCTTGAGATAGGTCGTCTTGTCGCCGCCGAACATCGCGAAATAGTCGAACGAGACGAAGGCGAGATAGGCGAAGGACGCCGCGGACAGCAGGTCGGCGAAGGCGTTGAGGATGCGTCGCGCGCCCTGCGGCAGGCGGTTGGCGAAATGCTCGATGCGGATGATCTCGCGCCGGCGCACCGAGAGGAACATGCCGAGCATGGTGAGCCAGGGAATGAGCGCGATGACGATCTCGTCGGCCCAGATGATCCCGGAATTGAAGAGGTAGCGCAGCGAGGCGTTGAGGAAGACGAGCAGCGTGACCGTCACAAGCGCCGCGGCGCCGAGCGCGCCTGCGATGCCGTTGATCCAGGCGTCGAGGCCGTGCTCGTTCTGGCCGAGCTCGAGCTCGAAGCCGGCCTCCTCCATCTGCCGGCCGAGGTCGGCCTCCGGCGGTTGCGGGTCTTCGGGCAGGCTCATGGCATCCGTCTCATGGCATCGGTTTCTGAAAGGCGACGTCCGGCGGGTCGGAGCCCGCCGGACGCCCGGCGCATCGTCGGCTAGGCGGGGGTCACTGCAGCGCGGCCTGCATGTCGGCCGCATAGGTGCCGCCGGCGATCTTGCCGATCTCGGCGTAGAGCGGCTGCGAGGCTTCGACGAAGGTGGCGCGGTCGATCTCGATGATCTCGTTCTTGCCGTTGGCCTTCAGCTTGGCCAGCAGGTCCTTGTCCTTCTGCGCGCCGAGCGCGCGGATTTCCTTGGCGGCCTCGAGCGCGGCTTCCTTCAGCATCGCCTTCTGGTCGTCGGGCAGGGAGTCGAACTTCTTCGCGTTCATCGCGAAGGTGATCGGCGTGTAGACGTGGTTGGAGATCGAGATGTAGGGCTGGACCTCCTGCAGCGAGCGCTCGACGATGTCGTTGAGCGGGTTTTCCTGGCCGTCGATGGTCTTGTTCTGCAGGGCGAGGAACACCTCGCCGAAGTTCATGTTGACCGGGGTCGCTCCCAGCGTCTTGAAGGTCAGGATGCGGGTCTCGCTGCCCGGCACGCGGATCTTCATGCCCTGGAAGTCGGCCGGGGTCTTGATCGGGCGCACCGAATTGGTGATCTGGCGGAAGCCGATCTCGCCGAAGGCCAGCACTTCGAGGCCCGCCTTCTCGCGCATCGAGGCAGCGAGCTTCTGGCCGAACTCGCCGTCCAGCACCTTCGCCACCGCCTCGCGGTCCGGGAACATGAAGGGCATGTCGAACACCGCCCAGGCGTTGTCCAGCTCGACCGCGTCCGAGCCCATCGGCGTGATGTCGATCTGGCCGGTGCGCACCTGCTGCATGTGCACGATCTCGTCGCCGATGGTGGCGTTGTCGAACAGCTCGTAGGTGAACTCGTCACCCATCTTCGCCTTCATCTTGTCGGCGACCTTCTGCGCCATGATGGTGTCGAAGCCGCCCGCGGGGGAGGGGCTCGCCATCTTGAGGTGCAGCGGCTCGGCGAAGGCGGCGCCGGCGACCAGGCTGGTGCTGAGGGCGAGAGCCCCGAGCGCGTGACGCATATTGAAGCGATAGGCCATGTTCCCACTCTCCTTCGTTGATTGATTGGCTCGTCACGCGGTGACGAGCGTTTCTTTCAGCATGTCCCTGTTGAGGGTGACGCCGAATCCCGGCGCGTCGGGTATGGCGACGCGCCCGTTCACGGCCTTGGGCGGATCGAGGAACATCTGCTCCTCGACCTGCTCGGTACCGAGATGGATTTCGGCCAGCGTGCCGTTGCGGAAGCCGGCGACGTGATGGAGGCACCACACGCCGCCGCCGCCGGCATCCGACAAGGGTTTGTTGTAGATCTGCGAAAGATGCGCGACCCGGCGGGTCTCCGTCATGCCGCCGTTGTACATGCTGTTCGGCATGAAGATGTCGATCGCGTCGTGCTCGACCCATTCGCGGAAGCGCAGCGAATGCCCGTCCATCTGCCCGGCCGAGAGCGGGATGGTGGTGCGCTTGCGCATATTGCCGAGGTCGCGCGCGTCGACGCGCTGCAGCGGGTCCTCGAACCAGGCGATGTTGCAGGGCTCGATCATCTTGGCGATGCGCAGCGCCTCTTCCGGGCGCAGCCCCTCATTGGCGTCGACGGCGAGCAGGATGTCCTCGCCGATCGCCTCGCGCACCGCAGCGACGCGCTTCGCGTCCTCGACGAGGCCGCGCCCGGTGCCGACCAGCATCTTCAGCCGGGTGTGGCCCTTGCCGATCAGGATCCGAGCCATCTCGATCAGGTGCTCGGTCTCGAAGGCGGCAAAGCCGTAGGTCACATAGGCGTCGGCATAGTCCTTGGCGCCGCCGAGAAGCTGGGCGACGGTGCGCCCGCTCGCCTTGCCGATGATGTCCCACAGCGCGAGGTCGATGCAGGAGAGCCCGGCAAGGTTGATGCCCGTCATCGCGCCGCGCTCGGAGATCAGCGGCTGCAGGCGGGCGTGGATCTTCTCCAGGTCGCGCGGGTCCATGCCGATGATGGCGGGGCCGAGATGCTTGCCGGCGACGGCGGCGACGCCGTGCCAGAGGAAGCGCGAGGCCATGCCGATGCCGACATGGCCCTCGTCGGTCTCGATCTCGCAGATGATGCGGTAATCATCCTCGATCGGCTTGTTGATCAGCGGCACCGAATTCTTGAAGCGGTGAACGCTGACGCGCACGTCCTTGATCAGCAAAGCACTTCCTCCACCCGTCACGGGGCAACTGCGTGGCGCGCATGGGCGCCGGGTCGTTCGAAGGGGCCGGCGAGGGCGGCGATGACCGCTCCCGCCCGGCTGGGCATCCGGGCGAGCCGGGTGAGATCGGGAGCGGGGCGCGCCAGCACCGGGTCGTCGGCCAGCGCCGCCTCGATGGCGGCGGCCGCGGCGAGCGTGCCGGCGTCGTCGCGCAGCCGGCCGACGATCTGCAGGCCGAAGGGCAGGCCGGACGGGCCGAGCCCGCAGGGGATGACGGTGGCGGGATGACTGGTGAGCGTGATCGCATAGGCGATGGCGCACCAGCTGATGTAGGTGTCGAGCGCGACGCCGTCGATTTCGGGCACGTAGAGCTCGTCGACCGGGAACGGCACCACCGAGGCCGCCGGGCAGATCAGCAGGTCGATATCGGCGAAGAAGTCCTGGAAGCGGCGCAGGATCTCGGTCTGCCCGGCCTGGGCGCGGGCGATGTCGGTGATGGCGAACCGCCGCGCCAGCTCGGTATTGGCGACGACGTTGGGCGTGGCGAGGGCGCGGTGGCGCTCGACATAGTCGGTGATGCCGCCGGCGAAGCCGACCGCGCGCAGCGTCTCGAAGGTCGCGTCGACTTCCGGCAGCTCCGGGTCCTTCCACATGCTGTGGGAGAAGAGCGGCGCCAACCCTTCGGCCACCGCCACGAAGTGCTCCGCCACCTCGCGCGCCACCGGCACGCCGCCGAGGTCGGCGCTGAAGGCGACCCGCAGCGTGCCGGGATCGACCTTGTGCAGATGAAGGAAGTCGCGCGGGTCGAGCGGGCGCGACAGCGGGTCGCGCGAACTCTCGCCGACCATCGCCGCCATCAGCAGCGCCGCGTCGTCGACGCAGCGGGCCATGGGGCCCTCGACGAGATGGGGCGACCAGCCATGGGCGCGCCCCTCGCTCGCCACCGCGCCGGGCGAAGGGCGGTGTCCGACCACACCGCAGAAGGAGGCGGGGGTGCGCAGGCTGCCGCCGAGGTCCGAGCCGGTCGCCAGCGGCACCATGCCGGTCGCGAGCGCCACCGCCGACCCGCCGGAGGAGCCGGCGCAGGACAGCGTGGGGTCGAACGGGTTCACCGTGGCGCCATAGACCTTGTTGACCGTGTTGGCGCCGGCGCCGAATTCGGGCGTGTTGCTCTTGGCGATGACGACGCCGCCCGCCGCGCGGATGCGTGCCACCAGCGGATCGTCGCGCCACGGCACGTTGTCGGCATGGGCGAGCGAGCCGAAGCTGGTGACGAGGCCCTCGGTCTCGGTGAGGTCCTTGATGGCGACCGGCAGGCCGTGCAGCACGCCGAGCGGCTCGCCGCGCATCACCGCGTCCTCGGCACGGCGGGCGTCCCGGCGCGAGCGCTCGAAGTCGCGCGCCACCAGCGCGTTCAGATGGGGGTCGACCGCCTCGATGCGGGCCTGACAGGCGTCGTGCACCTCCACCGGCGACAATTGCTTGCGGCCGATGAGCGCCCTGGTCTCCCGGGCGGAGAGCTCGAGCATGTCCGGTACCTCGTGAATGTGCGAGGATTGTCCGAACGGAAGGTTGGGTGGTCAACAGTTGATCTGGATCAAATGCCGCAAAATGCGCCAAAATGAGCAGATGGCGCTTTTTTCCTCGTCATTTGATTAAATGGAGTGCGAATGAATCACGCTCAGAATAATCAAATCCTATGAACATGATTTGACACGTTCGTGAAATGAATCAAAAGACGTGAAAGCAATGCTCCTATGCGCGGCATAGGATCACTTTATATACATGATAATACTGGAGTGTGGTGGCGCGCGGGTTTGCCGCCGTCGGCCCAATGGGCCGCTCGGACCATGCCGTCGACCCGCTGCCGCGGGCGAGGGCGACGAGGCGCACACCACCGACGCGAACCTTCCGTCCCCGTCGTGCCGCGCCCGCCATTTACGTAGAGGATCAGAGTGAGGCCACGCGGGGCATCAATAAAATAGTTTTATTCGCTATTTGGGATAGGCAAGTCTGATCGAGCCATGAGGCCATCATTGGCCGGCTTCCTCAGCTTCTCGGCGCCCGTGCGGAGCATGAGGACTTTGCCCTGCACCGAAGCTTCCGATGCTGAGGTGCGCCGATCGCGGTCCACTCGCTATATGCCCCAGCGTTGCAGCGCGAGGGGCCCGCACAACGTTAGGTCCGGCTTCGCCCTCGACTATCGCCCCGCTCGCGAAGCGGCGCGTTCACTCCGCGCCGGCGACGATCAGCCGGGTGCCGGCGGCCTCGAGGGCTTTCGCCATCGGCTCGGAGGGCGCAAGGTCGGTCACCAGCGTGTGCACGCGCGCGAGCGGGGCGACCTCGAAGACGGCGCGCCGGTCGAACTTGCTGTGGTCGGCGAGCACGGTGACGCGGTCGGCGCGCTCGATCATCGCCTTGGCGACCTCGGCCTCCTGCAGGTCGAAATCCATCACGCAGGCCGGATCGATGGCGCCGATGGTCAGCACCGCATGGCGCACGCGGAACTTGGCGACCTGTTCCAGCGCCAGCGGCCCCAGGCTCTCGCCGGCATCCGCGCCATAGGCGCCGCCGATGAGGAAGACCTTGTGCGCGTGATTGGCGGCGAGCATCGCGGCGATGCGCGGCGAGTTGGTGATCGTCGTCAGCGAGCGGGCTCCCGCCAGCGCCTCGGCGAAGGCGACGGTGGTGCTGCCGGTATCGATGAACAGGGAATCGTCGGGCTCGAACAGGCGGGCGGCGGCCGCGGCGATGCTCTTCTTGCCTGCCGCATTTTGCGCCATGCGCTGCGCAAACGGCCATTCCTTGTCCATGACCGGGGCGGGCACGCCGATCGCCTTGGCCCCGCCGTGAAAGCGGCGCAGCCGCCCGGCCGCGTCAAGCCGGCCGAGATCGCGCCGCACCGTCTCGCGCGAGACGCGGAGCCGGTCGGCCAGCGCCTCGACGCTCAGCTCTCCGGCCTCGGAAAGCAGCGCGATGATGTCGTCATGGCGGGAGGAGGGCTGCACGGCGTTTCCCTGCTTGCCTTTCGTGAATGCTCGGGCTTTCGGCCCGGTCGGGCGGCCCGGCGGCGCGCCCGATTCCACGCGACGGCGATTGCTGAATCGGTAAGTGACGCCGGTTGTTGGGTCAATGAGACCGCGCCGCTGTACGGAGGCGACGCCGATTCGGGCATTTACCTTTGGGTAGCCGACGATATTTCCGCGTGATATGACCGAATAGTCAACTGCAAGAGCCATATGTTGATTATACGGGCTACATAGTCAACCATTTCGGTCAAAATGGCCGCCGATGATGATAATTCGGTCTTTCCTTCCGTATCGAAAGCGGTATGGTGCTTGCTAGTGCTGAAAATAACGGCGCGCACATTCGGCGTGCAGCGGGCGCGAGGGGATTGCATATGACCGCCTTTGGCAGATGGGCCTCATGATCGGCATCTGACGTCGCGGCGATGCCTAGTTGCGCGAGCATCGGCGGCGATCGCGTCGGCGCCGTCTTGTGGATCGCGCGCCGGCGCCCGTGTGTGCCGGGCGCGGCGGGGCCGTCTGGCGCGTCACGCGGATTTTCCGGCGGCGGGCGCGCCGGCGCCGGCCTTCAGGACCGAGCGGGTGCATATCGGACAGGAACGGAGCGTGGATGTGACTTCCGAAGTGGCAGAACGGACAGAGACGGGCATGTGGCGATGGATCGCCTTCTATGTGCGCCTGACGGATCGGATCTCCGACTATGTCGGCTACCTCGCCGCCTCGCTCATCTTCTTCATGGGCGCCACGCTGCTGTTCGACGCCGTCACCCGCAACCTGATCCGCATGCCGGTCCACTGGGCGGTGGAACTCACCCAGTTCACGCTCGCCGCCTATTACTTCATGGGCGGGCCGATCACGCTCAAGAACGACGAGCATGTCCGCATGGACCTCTGGTACGGAAACCTTTCCGTACGCGGCAAGGCGAAGGTCGATATCTTCACCGTCTGGTGCCTGATCTTCTATCTCGGCGTGTTGCTCGCGGGCTCGATCTCCAGCCTCGCCTACGCCATCGCCACCGACGAGCGGCGGTTCTCGATCTGGAATCCGTCGGTGATCCCGATCAAGTCGCTGATGGTCGCGTGCATCGTGCTGATGCTGCTGCAGGCCGTCGCGCTCTTCTTCAAGCACGTCGCCACGCTGCGCGGGGAGGATCTGCGGTGAGCTACGAGGCGATCGCCCTTCTCATGTTCGCCTCGATGGTGCTGCTGCTGGTCTCGGGCCAGCGGGTCTTCGCCGCCATCGGCTTCGTCGCCGCCGGCGCGGCGCTGCTGCTCTACGGGCACGGCGCGGTGGAGCTGCCCTTCAACCAGGTGTTCAAGCTCTTCAACTGGTACGCCATGCTCACGCTGCCCATGTTCATCTACATGGGCTACATCCTGTCGGAGTCCGGCATTGCCGAAGACCTCTACAGGATGCTGCACGTGTGGTTCGGGCGCGTGCGCGGCGGGCTCGCCATCGGCACCATCTTCCTGATGGTCATCATCTCCGCCATGAACGGCCTGTCGGTCGCCGGCATGGCCATCGGCGCCACCATCGCGCTGCCGGAGATGCTGCGGCGCGGCTACGACAAGGTGCTGATCTCCGGCGTCGTGCAGGGCGGCTCCTCGCTCGGCATCCTGATCCCGCCCTCGGTGGTGATGGTGCTGTACGGCATGATCGCCCGCCAGCCGGTGTCGAAGCTGTGGTTCGCCGGGCTGGTGCCGGGCCTCATCATGGCGGCGCTGTTCGTGCTGTACGTGATGTTCCGCGCCCGCACCAACCCGAAGCTCGCTCCCATCGTGGCGGAGGAGGAGCTGAACATGCCCCTGCGCGAGAAGCTGGCGCTGGCGCGGGCGGGCATCATTCCCTTCGCCATCTTCTTCTTCATGACCGGGCTGTTCGTCTCCGGCTACACCAGCCTCGTCGAGAGCTCGGCGGTGGGCGCGGCGTCGGCGACGCTGGCGGCGGTGATGAAGCGCCGGTTCACCTGGCGGCTGGTGCGCGAGACGTCGATGAAGACGCTCGCCGTCTCCTGCATGTTCCTGTGGCTCATCCTGGCCGCGCTGGCCTTCGGCGCGGTGTTCGACGGCCTCGGCGCGGTCAAGGCGATCGAGAACCTGTTCGTGCGCCAGTGGGACCTCGACCCCTGGACCATCATCATCATGATGCAGGTGAGCTTCCTGATCATGGGGATGTTCCTCGACGATACCGCGATGCTGGTGATCGTCGCGCCGCTCTACATCCCGCTGGTGAAGACGCTGGACCTCGGCTTCCCCAACCAGCTCATCTGGTTCGGCGTGCTCTACACCATCACCTGCCAGATCGCCTACATCACCCCGCCCTTTGGCTACAACCTCTTCCTCATGCGCTCGCTGGCGCCGAAGGAGATCACGCTGGTCGACATCTACCGGTCGATCTGGCCGTTCGTGCTGATCATGGCGCTCACCATCGCGCTGATCATGGCGTTCCCGCAGCTCGCGCTCTGGCTTCCCACCCACACCAATGTGCGGGGCTGAGGACATGTTGCCGGCAACCAGAACCTTCCAAAACGAGAGGAACAGCAGATGAGCGACAAGACCAAGACGTCTGGCATCCTGACGCCCGAGAGCACGAAGCCGGGCAGCCTCAAGAAGCCCGGCGCGGCGGAGAAGATCCTGGCGACGCGCCGCAACTTCCTCGGCAAGGCCGGCCTCGGCGCCGGCGTGGCGCTGGCGAGCTCCACCCTGGCGGCCCCCGCCGTCATCGCGCAGACCGGCCCGATCAAGTGGCGCCTGCAGACCTATTCCGGCGCCCCGCTCGGCGCCCATGTCATCAAGCCGCAGATCGAGGCCTTCAACACGGCGGCGAACGGGGAGATGGAGATCGAGCTGTTCTACGCCGACCAGCTGGTCCCGACCGCCGACCTGTTCCGCGCGCTGCAGAGCGGCACCATCGACGCGGTGCAGTCGGACGAGGCGACCATGGCCTCGCCGGTCGATATCGCCGTGTTCGGCGGCTACTTCCCCTTCGCCACCCGCTACAGCCTCGATGTGCCGGCGCTGTTCCGCTATTACGGGCTCAAGGAGATCTGGGAAGAGGCCTATTCCGAGGTCGAGAACGTCACCTGGCTGTCCACCGGCGCCTGGGACCCGCTGCACATCTTCACCGTCGAGAAGCCGATCCGCAGTCTCGCCGACATGCAGGGCCTGCGCGTGTTCGGCGTGCCGACCGCGGGCAAGTTCCTGTCCAAGTACGGTCTCGTGCCGGTGACGATCCCGTGGGACAACGTCGAAGTCGCGATGCAGACCGGCGAGCTCGACGGCGTCGCCTGGTGCGGCTTCACCGAGGCCTATGAGGTGGGCTGGGCCGACGTGTGCAACTACGCCCTTTCCAACTCGGTCACCGGCGCGTGGTTCGGCAGCTATTTCGCCAACACGGCGAGCTGGGACAAGGTGCCCCCGCACCTGAAGGAGCTGTTCCTCATGTCCATCGACCAGTCGCACTATTATCGCGACGTCTGGTACTGGGGCGGCGAGGCCAAGCTGCGCGTGGAAGGCGAGAAGATGGAGCTCACCTCGCTGCCGCCGCAGGAATGGGCGCAGGTGGTTCAGGACGCCACGGGCTTCTGGGACGAGGTTGCCGCCTCCAGCCCGCGTGCGGGCAAGGTGGTCGCCGCCTTCAAGAAATACGCCGAGACGATGCAGAAGGCCGGCTACCCCTATCGCTGATCGGGACCGACCTCATCTGCCGCCTATGGCGCCTCCGCCCATGCGGGCGGGGCGCCGACGGCCCGGCGCACGCCGGAGCCGAGTGACGTGCCGTGACCGGCCTCGCGCCGGTCGCGTTGTGACAGGAAGGGAGCAACGATGCTCCACGCGCAGGCCCGGCCGACGCCCGCCCCCTCGCTTCAGGAGATGTTCGACGTCGCCATCATCGGGGCCGGCGTGGTCGGCTGCGCTCTCGCGCGCCGCTTCGCTCTGGCGGGGGCGAAGGTGGTGCTGGTCGAGAAGGGCAGCGACATTCTGAGCGGCGCCTCCAAGGCCAATAGCGCCATCCTGCATACCGGCTTCGACGCCCCGCCCGGCAGCCTGGAGCTGGAGCTGGTGAAGGCCGGGCGGGCGGAATATCTCGACATCCGCGACAGCCTCGGCCTGCCGCTCGTCACGACGGGCGCGCTGGTCTGCGCCTGGAACGAGGCGGAGGCGGCGAAACTGGAGGCAATCGCGGCGCAGGGGCGCGACAATGGCGTCGCCGGGCTGCGCTTGCTGAACGCGCATGAGGCGCGCGCGGGCATGCCCGCGCTTTCGCCGCGGCTGGTGGCGGCGATCGAGGTCGAGGGCGAGCACATCATCGACCCCTGGAGCGCGCCGCTCGCCTATCTCACGCAGGCCGTGGCGCTGGGCGCGCGGTTCCTGCGCCGAGCCGAGCTGATCGAGGGCCGCTTCGGTGGCGACTGGACACTCGCGACCTCGGCCGGCGAATTGCGCGCGCGTGCCGTGGTCAACGCCGCCGGGCTCTATGGCGACGAGGTCGACCGCCGGCTCGGCTTCGCGCCGGAGTTCGAGATCCGCCCGCGCAAGGGCCAGTTCGTGGTGCTCGACAAGGCGGCCTTTCCTCACGTGCCGCGTATCGTCCTTCCCGTGCCGACCGAGATCACCAAGGGCGTGGTGGTGTGTCCCACCGCCTTTGGCAATGTGCTGATCGGGCCGACGGCGGAGGAGCAGGAGGATCGCACCCGCGCCACCGTCGAGACCGACACGCTGCGCGCCTTGCTGAAGCGCGGCGCCGAGATTGTGCCCGCGCTTGAGGGCGTGCCGGTAACGGCCGTCTATGCCGGGCTGCGGCCCGCGAGCGAGGAGAAGGGCTACCGCATCTTCGCGCGGCCGGAGAGCCGGGCCATCACGCTCGGCGGCATACGCTCGACCGGGCTCAGCGCCGCGCTCGGCCTCGCGCAGCACGCGTTGCAACTGCACGCCGCCTTCGAAGGGCCGCCGCTTGCACCGGTGGGAGCGCCGGCTGTCCATCTGCCCAACCTCGCCGAGACGCGCGAGCGCGACTGGCAGCAGCCCGACCATGGCGAGATCGTCTGCCATTGCGAGCTGGTGACGCGCCGCGAGATCGAGGCGGCGTTCGAGAGCGCGGTGCCGCCGGGCGATTTCGGTGGGCTGAGGCGGCGCACGCGCGCCGGGATGGGCCGCTGCCAGGGCTTCTACTGCAATGCGCGCCTCGCGGAGATGACGCGCGGGCGCCTCGCCGAGCCGCTCGCGGTCGGCGAGGACGAGGAGCCCGGGCGGTCATGAGCGGGGCGATGATCGACGTGATCGTCGTCGGTGGCGGCCCGGCCGGCGTGGCGGCGGCGGTGGAACTGCGCCGGCGCGGCGTGGAGCGGGTCGTGCTGCTCGACCGCGAGCCGGAGCTCGGCGGGGCGACGCGCCATTGCAGCCACTCTCCCTTCGGCACGCGCGAGTTCGGCCGGGTCTATCTCGGCGCGGCCTATGGCCGGCGGCTGGCGCAGGAGGCCGGGCAGGCGGGCGTCGACGTCCGGCTCGGCCATTCGGTGGTGCGGATGCTCGACGGCGGGCGGCTCGAGGTCGCCTCGGCGCGCGGCGCCGAGACCCTGTCGGCGCGGCGCCTCATGATCGCCACCGGTGCCCGCGAGCGCCCGCGCGCGGACCGGTTGCTGCCCGGCGACCGGCCGATCGGCGTTGTCACCACCGGCACGCTGCAGGCCTATGTCGCGTTTCACGGGCTGATGCCGTTCCGGCGGCCGGTGATCCTCGGCTCCGAGCTGGTGAGCCTTTCCGCCGTCCTGACCTGCCTCACCCATGGCGCGCGCCCGCTCGCGCTGCTGGAGAGCGCGCCGAATCCGCTGGCCCGGGCCCCCTTCGCGTGGTTCCCGCGCATCGCCGGCGTGCCGTTCCATTGTGGGGCCGAGGTGATCGACATTCGTGGCGCGGACAGGGTCGAGGCGGTCGCCTTCCGCCGGAGCGACGGCGCGGTCGAGACGCTCGCCTGCGACGGGGTGCTGCTGACCGGGCGCTTCACCCCGGAATCGGCGCTGTTCCGGCAGTCGACGATCGGGGTCGAGGCCGGCAGCGCGGGACCGGCCATCGACCAGGACGGGCGGACCGCCGATCCGATGGTCTTCGCCAGCGGCAACATATTGCGCGCGGTCGAGACCGGCGGCTGGGCCTTTCGCGAGGGGCGCGCCGTCGGGCGGGCGATCGCGGCGGACCTGGCGCGCGACGCGCAGATCGCCCCGCCCGTGCCGGTGACGTTCGACCCGCCGGTCAAGCTGGTGGTGCCGGGCCTGCTGCGTCGGGGCGCGGGTAGCGAGCCCGCCTTCCGCGAGTTCCAGCTCCGCTTCCTGCGCCGCGCGCGCGGCCGGCTGTCCTTGGCGCTCGACGGATCGGAGGTATGGGCGGGGGAGGGCACCTTCCTGCCGGAGCGGCGCATCCTGGTGCCGATCCCGCCCGGCGCCGCCGAGGCGGGCGCGGTGCATGTCCGGTTCCGGGAGGCCGGCTGATGCGGGTGGCGGCGATCGACCAGGGCACCACCTCTACGCGCTGCCTGCTGGTTGACGAGGCGGCCGGCGAGGCGCGCGTCGTCGCGAGCCTGCGCCATAGCCAGCACCACCCCGCGCCTGGCCGGGTCGAGCAGGACGGGGAGGAATTGCTGCGCAACATCCGCGCCGTGCTGCAGGCGGCGGGGCAGGTGGACGCGATCGCCATTGCTAATCAGGGCGAGAGCTGCCTCGCCTGGGACCGGGTGAGCGGCGCGCCGCTGTCGCCCGTCATCGTCTGGCAGGACGCGCGCACGGCCGGCGCGCTGGCGGCGCTCGGCGAAGCGGCCGAGGCGCGCTCGAAGGCGATCTGCGGCCTGCCGCTCGATCCCTATTTCTCGGCCGGCAAGCTCGCCTGGCTGCTGGCGGAGCTCCCCGAGGTCGCGGCCGCGCTCGAGGCGGGGCGCCTGCGGCTCGGCACCACCGACGCCTTCTTCCTCGACCGGCTGTGCGGCAGCTTCGTCACCGACATCGCGACCGCCTCGCGCACCGGCCTGCTGGACCTTTCGACCGTGCGCTGGAGCCCGGAGCTGTGCGCGCTCCACGGCGTGCCGATGGAGTGCCTGCCGGAGATCGCCGCCGTCGATGCCGGCTTCGGCAGCCTCGACGGCACGCCGGTGAAGGTGTCGATCGTCGACCAGCAGGCGGCGCTCTACGGGCATGGCTGCCGCCGGCCGGGCGACGCCAAGATCACCTTCGGCACCGGCGCCTTCCTGCTCGCGGTCACCGGCGACGAGCGGCCCGCGCCGTCCGACCTGCTGCCCACGGTGGCGTGGCGGCGCACGGGCGAGGGCACGATGTTCGCGATCGAGGGCGGGGTCTATGACGCCGGCGCGGCGCTCGACTGGGCGCGGCGCATCGGGCTCTATGCGGAACCGTCCGAGCTCGACGGCTTCGAAGGGCCCTCCGCGCTCGGCCGCGGCCTCGTCTTCGTCCCGGCGCTGTCGGGCCTCGCCGCGCCCTATTGGGACCGGCAGGCGGCGCCGCTCTTCATCGGCATGGACGCCGCGACCGGGCGCGCCGACATGGTGCGGGCGGTGCTGGAAGGCATCGCCATGCTCACCGTCGGGCTGATCGAGGCGGCAACGGCATCGGTCGGGTCGATCGCTACCGTTTCGATCGATGGCGGCCTGTCGCAGAGCGCCTATTTCGGCCGCTTCCTCGCCGCGGCGAGCGGGCGGGCGGTCGTCGTTCCCGCCCATCACGAGATGACCTCGCTCGGCCTCGCCGAACTGTGCGGCGCCGACATCGCCTCCCTGCGCGTGCCCGCCCGGCGCTTCGAGCCGGACGGGTCGGTGACCGGCGAGGATCACGCCCGCTTTGCGGAAGCTGTCGGCAAGAGCCGCGGCTGGCGCCGCTTCTAGCGCAGGAAGCGCCGGAACCGGCGCAACGACAGGAAGAACAGCGCCCCGCCTATGGCGAGCAGCGCCAGGAATTGCGGCCAAACCACCGTCAGCCCGGCGCCGCGGAACAGGATCGACTGGGCAAGGATGACGAAATGGGTGTTCGGCGCGAACGCCATGATGTCCTGGATGATCTGCGGCATGCTCTCGCGCGGCGTGGTGGCGCCGGAGAGCACCTGCAGCGGCAGCAGCACCAGCATCAGCAGCAGCCCGAATTGCGGCATCGAGCCGGCCACGGTGGCGAGGAAGATGCCCATCGAGGTGGTGGCGAAGAGGTGCAGCGCGGTGCCCATGAGGAACAGCGTCAGCGAGCCGTTGATCGGCACCTTGAGCGCGCCCTGTACGATGAGGATCAGCGAGACGGTGGTGGCGATGAACACGACGAGCCCCATCGACCAGATCTTGCCGAGCATGATCTCGACCGGCGTGACCGGCATGACGAGGAGGTGCTCGATGGTGCCGTGTTCGCGCTCGCGGATCAGCGCCGCCCCGGTGAGGATGATCGAGAGCATGGTGATCGAGGAGATCACGTTGGTCACGGCGCCGAACCAGCTCTTGTTGAGCTCCTGGTTGAAGCGCGTGCGCAGCGTGAGCTCGACCGGCACCTCGGTCTCGCCGCGGTAGCGATTCAGGAACTCGTTGACCTCGCCCGAGACGATGGACTGCACGTAGCCCCCGCCCGAGAAGGCCTGCGACATGCGGGTGGCGTCGACGTTGAGCTGGATGGTCGGCGCCCGCCCGGCGAGCAGGTCGCGCTGGAAGTTCGGCGGGATGTCGAGCGCGAAGGTGTCGAGCCCGGAATCCATCCGCCGGTCCATCTGCGAGGCGGTGATGAGCTTCGGCACGGTGAAATAGGGCGGGTAGAACGCGGTGACGATGCGCGAGGCGACGGGCGAGCGGTCCTCGTCGACGATGCTGATCGAGGCCCGGTTCAGCGTCTCGGGCATGGCGGTCGAGGCGGTGTAGATCGAGACGGTGAAGGAATAGACGATCAGGATCAGCAGCATCGGGTCGCGCAGCAGGCCGCGCAGTTCCTTGATCCCGAGCTGGAGCACATTGGCCGCGCGCATGGTCAGTCCGCCTGTTTCCTGAGAAGGGCGGCGCTGAGCGCCAGAAGGATCGGCCCGGCCAGCAGCAGCGGGATGAAGGCGGAGCCGAGCTCCTCGAAGCCGAGCCCCTTGGAGAAGGTGCCGCGCGCGATGGTGACGAAGTAGCTGGCGGGATAGATGTGGCCGATGAAGGCGCCCGCCCCCTGCAGCGAGGAGACCGGGTCGATCATGCCGGAGAACTGCACGGTGGGGATCAGCGTGATCAGCGCGGTGCCGAATATGGCGGCGATCTGGCTGCGCATGAAGGTCGAGAGCAGCAGGCCGAGCGCGGTCGCGGCGAAGACATAGAGCAGCGCGGCGGCGCTGAGCGCGGCGAAGCTGCCGGTGAGGGGGACCTTGAAGACGTAGATCGCGAAGGCGACCAGCATCAGGAAGTTGAGGCTCGCCAGCGCCACATAGGGAAGCTGCTTGCCGAGCAGGAACTCCATCCGCGTCACCGGCGTGACGTAGAAATTGATGATCGAGCCGAGCTCCTTCTCGCGCACCACGCTGAGCACGGCGAGCATGGCCGGGATCATCATCAGCAGCAGCGGGATCACCGCCGGCACCATGGCGATCAGGCTCTCGATGCCCGGGTTGTAGCGGTAGCGCAGCGCGATGGTGAAATCGCCGATGGTCGCCGCGTCGCCATAGAGCTCGCGCGCCTTCTGCGTCAGCCACTGCGCGTGCATGCCCTCGACATAGCCGCGCACGGTCTCGCCGCGCGTGGGCATGGCGCCGTCGATCCAGGCGCCGACCTCGACCGTGCGCCCGCGCGAGACGTCGCGCGCGAAGTTGGGCGGGATCTCGATGGCGAGGCTGATGTCGCCCTCGCGCATGCGCTTGTCGAGGTCGCCATAGTCGCGCAGCGGCGGTTTCTCGATGAAGTAGCGCGAACCGGCGATCTGCTGCGTGTAATCGTGGCTGAGCGTGGTGTCGTCGCGGTCGAGCACGGCGAAGGTCAGGTTTTCGACGTCGAGATTGATGCCGTAGCCGACGACGAACATCAGGATCACCGTGCCGAGCAGGGCGAGGGTGGCGCGGATCGGGTCGCGCTGGAGCTCCAGCGCCTCGCGGCGCGAATAGGCGAGCATGCGGCGCAGGTCGAAGCGGGCGCGGCCCGCCGCGGCGGGCGCCGGCGCCGGGGCCAACTCGCCGGCGGCCCCGGGGGTGGGCGAGGGCGGGGCGGCACTGGCGCCGATCGCCTCCTGGAGATAGCCGATGAACGCCTCCTCCAGCGTCGCCGCCGCGCGTTTGCCGACGATGGCCTTCGGCGTGTCGCTCACCAGCACGCGGCCCGCATGCATGAGCGAGATGCGGTCGCACAGCTCCGCCTCGTTCATGAAGTGGGTGGAGACGAAGATCGTCACATTGTCCTTGCGCGACAGGTCGGACAGCATCTGCCAGAAGCCGTCGCGCGCGACCGGGTCGACGCCCGAGGTCGGCTCGTCGAGGATGAGGATGTCGGGCGCGTGGATCATCGCCACCGCGAGCGACAGGCGCTGGCGGATGCCGAGCGGCAGCGCGTCCGGCAGCGTGTCCATGATGTGGGTGAGGCCGAAGCGGCGCGCCATCTCCTCGATGCGTCCGGGGATTGCCTCGGGCGCCATGCGGAACAGGCGCGCGTGCAGGTCGAGATTCTGCCGGACGGTGAGCTCGGTATAGAGCGAGAAGGCCTGGCTCATATAGCCGACGCGCCGGCGCACCTCGATATCGTTGGGGTCGACCTCGCGGCCGAACAGGCGGGCCGTGCCTTCGCTCGCCGGCAGCAGGCCGGTGAGCATCTTCATGGTCGTGGTCTTGCCGCAGCCATTCGAGCCGAGGAAGCCGAAGATCTCGCCGCGCGGGATGCGGAAGCTGACGTCGTCGACGGCGGTGAAGTCGCCGAAGCGCATGGTGAGGTGCTCCGCCTCGATGGCGAACTCCTCCTTGCCGTCGGCCGGGCGCGGCGGGATGACGACCGCCTTGTGGCCGCGCCGCTTCTCCTCCGGCAGCAGGGCGATGAAGGCGGCGTCGAGATTGGCCGCGCCGGTGCTCTCGAGCAGCTGCGCCGGCGTGCCGGTGGCGAGCACGTGCCCGCCATCCATCGCAACCAGCCAGTCGAAGCCCTGCGCCTCCTCCATATAGGCGGTCGCCACGACCACGCTCATGCCCGGACGCTCGCGCCTGATCTCGCCAATCAGCTCCCAGAACTGGCGGCGCGAGAGCGGGTCGACGCCGGTGGTAGGCTCGTCGAGGATGAGCAGGTCCGGGTCGTGGATCAGCGCGCAGCACAGGCCGAGCTTCTGCTTCATGCCGCCCGAAAGGTTGCCGGCCGGACGGTCCGGGAACGGGTCGAGCCCAGTCGCCTTCAGCAGTTCGCCGATGCGCCGCTCGCGCTCCTCCCGCCCCTGGCCGAACAGGCGGGCGAAGAAGTCGATGTTCTCGAACACGGACAGCGTGGGGTAGAGGTTCCGGCCCAGCCCCTGCGGCATGTAGGCGATGCGCGGGCAGGTGAGGCGGCGGTGGGTGGCGTCGGCGATGTCGCCGCCGAGCACCTCGATGCGGCCTTGCTGCACCTTGCGCGCGCCGGCGACGAGCGAGAGCAGGCTCGACTTGCCGACCCCGTCCGGGCCGATCAGCCCGACCATCCGCCCCGCCGGGAGGTCGAGCGTGATGGCGTCGAGCGCACGCGTCTTGCCATAGGACAGGCCGACGCCCTCGAGGCGCGCGACGTTCTCCGCCCGTGGCGCCCCCCCGGGCGGGGCACCGCCCCCTTCGCCGGGCGCCTCGGTCATTTCACAAGGTTCTCGGTCAGGTCGGCGGGCCAGGCGGCATCGGGATCGAGCCGGACATAGGCCATGCCGGGCAGGCCGGTCTTCACCTGGTGGATGTGCTTGCGCAGCAGGTCCGGCGGGATGCGCGCCTTGACCCGGAACATCAGCTTCAGCCGCTCCTCCTCGGTCTCCACCGTCTTGGGCGTGAACTGGGCGACGTCGGAGACGAAGCTGACGCTGGCGGGGATCACATATTGCGGGGCGGCGTCGAGGACGATGCGCGCCTCGGTGCCGAGCGCCACCCGCCCGGCCTGCGCGGTAGGCAGGAAGAAGGTCATGTAGACGTCCTCGAGGTCGACGAGGTTCAGCACCCGCCCGCCGGCCGAGAGCACCTCGCCCGGCTCGGCGACGCGGTACTGCACGCGTCCGTCGCGCGGCGAGGTGAGCACGCTGTCGTCGATGTCGGCCTGGATGCTCTCGATCGCGGCCCTGGCCGCATCGACGGCGGCCTCGGCGTCGACCACCGAGGCTTTGGCCGAGCCGATCGCCGCCTCGCCGGCCGCGAGCTGCGCCTTCGCCGCCTCCACCGCCGCCTTCGCGCCCTGCTCACTCGCCCGGTCGTCATCGACCGTCTGCTGCGACACGGCGTTGGTCGTCACGAGCTGCGAGGAGCGGGCGAGCCGCTTCTCGGCGGCGTCGAGTTCGGCCTGGCGCTGGGCGATGGTCGCCTCAGCGGCGTTGCGCTCGGCCTCGCGCTGGGTGACGAGGCTGTTCGCCGTGTCGACGCTGATCATCGCGCGCTTGAGCTCGGCCTGCGCCTGGCGCAGCTTCGCCTCGAGCTGCACCGTGTCCATGCGGGCGAGCACCTGGCCGGCAATGACGAAGTCGCCCTCGTCGACGAGGATCTGCCGGATGCGGCCGGCGGTCTTGGTCGAGACGTCGATCTCGGTGGCCTCGATGCGCCCGTTGCCGCCCGCTATGCCTTCGGGTAGCCCGTTCCCCTGATAGAAGCGCCAGCCGTAATAGGCGGCGCCGAGCACGGCGAGCGTGACGATGGCGAGGATCAGCTTCCTGGGGGATTTCGTCATGCGTCAAACCGATTCCTGATCGTTCGGACCGTGAACGGGACCGGGCCGGCTCCCCCAAACCGCCCCTGCACCCGGATTGATCTTCCGCAGCGCGAACCAGCCTAGCGGGAGCCGGTGACAGCGGCGAGCCGGCCTTTCGGACAAGGCTCGCTTCCAGCGGTTCCGCATGCTTCTGAAGATCGGGGAGATGATTTTCCCCTGTGTGGGAAATGCCCCGGCAGCGGCGGGCGGGCATTGATTCCGATCAACAGGCGCCTATCGTGCCTCGCCTTGCGCGAACCCGGAGATCCATGATGGCGAAGAACGCGGCACCGATCCGCATCGGCGTGGGAGGCTGGACCTATGAGCCGTGGCGCGGCGCCTTCTATCCCGACGGGCTGGCGCAGAAGCGCGAGCTCGAATTCGCCAGCGGCAAGCTCACGGCGATCGAGATCAACGGTACCTATTACGGCTCGCAGAAGCCGGAAAGCTTCGCCAAATGGCACGCCGAGACGCCGGACGGCTTCGTGTTCGCGCTGAAGGGGCCGCGCTTCGCCACCAACCGGCGCGTACTCGCCGAAGCGGGCGAGTCGATCGAGCGCTTCTTCAACAGCGGCGTCACCGAGCTGAAGGAGAAGCTCGGCCCCGTGAACTGGCAGTTCATGGCGACCAAGAAGTTCGATCCCGCCGATTTCGAGGGCTTCCTCAAGCTGCTGCCGAAATCCGTCGGCGGGCACGCCATCCGCCACGCGGTGGAGGTGCGCCATGACAGCTTCAGGGACCCGGAGTTCATCGCGCTCGCCCGCGCCCATGGCGTGGCGGTGATCTATGCCGGGGATTCCGAATTTCCGGAGATCGCCGACGTGACGGCGCCCTTTGTCTATGCGCGGATCATGGGCACGAGCGAGGACCATCCGCTCGGCTATGCGCCGGCCGCGCTCGACCGCTGGGCCGATTGCGCCAAGGCATGGGCGAAGGGCGAGACGCCGGCGGCGCTGAAGGACAAGCTTGTCGCCGCGCCGGCGGAGAAGACGCCGCGCGAGGTGTTCCTGTTCGTGATCTCGGGCTTCAAGGTCCGCAATCCCGCGGCGGCGATGGCGCTCATCGAGCGGGTGTGACCGGCGCCTCCCCGGCCGGCGGGAAGACGAGACGCGCGCGGGCGCCGCACGGCGTCGCCTCTCTGGTCTCCAGATAACCGCCATGCAGCGCCATGATCCGGCGCACGATCTCGAGCCCGATGCCGAGCCCGCCCGCGCGCCGGTAATGCCCCGGCGCGTCGCCGGCGGGCGCGTCGCGGGAGGCGGGCGCGAAGCCGACGCCGTCATCCTCCACGAACAGGCCGGGCCCATTATCGGTGCCGACGCGGATGTGCACTGCCGGGCCGCCATGGCGCACCGCGTTCTCGATGAGGTTGCGCACCGCATCCTTGAGAAGGGGCGGATGGGCGAGCACCGAGGGGCCGGACGAGGCGTCGAAGGCGATGCTGGCGCCGTGATCGTAGACATAGGGGGCGAGCGCGCCGACGATGTCGCGCCCGAGCTCGTCGAGATCCACCGGCTCGAAGCCGGAGCGGTCGGCCGCCTCCAGCCGGGCGAGCATGACGAGCTGGCCGACGAAATGGTCGAGCTCGTCGAGCTCGCCGATCGCCTGGCGGGCGGCGGGGTGATCGATACGCTCCAGCTCCATGCGGATGATGGCGAGCGGCGTGCGGATCTCGTGGGCGATTGCCGAGGTGAAGAGCTTCTGCGCCGCCATCAGCTCGCGTGTGCGCGCATAGGAACGGTTCACCGCCCCGGCGAGGCGGGCGATTTCCAGCGGCATGCCGGCCTCGTCCAGCCGGCTGTCGGGAACGAGCGGATCGAACCTCTCGGCCTGCCCGGCGGCGGCGGCGACCGGGCGCAGGGCGGTGCGTATCGAGGCCAGCGTGGCGCCGAGCACGAAGATGAGCGTGAGGCTCATCGGCAGCAGCATGTGGTCGAGCGCCTCGTTCGCCAGCACGCTCCAGACCGCCTGTTGGCGGTCTCCCAATACCGTTATCTCCACCAGCACGCTGCGCTCGCCGATGTCGACCTCACGCCCGCCGGCGAAGGTGAGCGGGTAGCCGGGGCGGATGGTGCGCATCCAGAAGGAGGGCGGGTTGAATTCGAGCGGCAGGAAATGCTCGGTGCATTCCTCGTCGCAATGGGAGAACAGCACCACGCCGCTCGCCGTGCGGATGCGTCCGAAATAGCCGGAGGCGGGCACCCCGTAGCGCGAGGCGAGATCGGTGGGCAGCTCGAAGGCGAGGCGGCCGTCATGAAGCGACAGGCCGCCGGCGAGTTCCGCGGTCTCCCGCTCGAGCAGGAGCCGGGCGAGATTCTGCGGGTCGCGGCCATATTCGACCAGCACCGCGACGAGCTGGGCCAGCATGGCGATGGCGGCGAACAGCACGATGCGGCCGGCGACGATGCGCACCAGCGGCTGGGAGCGGCGCGGGGCGGGCGGCTCGGCGTTCACGCGCCGGTCTCGCGCAGCATGTATCCGACGCCGCGCACCGTCACGATCGCCGTGCCGGTGGGATGCGCGGCGAGCTTGCGGCGCAGGCGCGAGAGCAGCAGCTCGATCGCGTTGGCGCTGGTCTCGCCCTCGAAATGGGAGAGCATGGTCTCCAGCCCGCGCTTCGGCGTGACGCGGCCGGCATGGCGCATCAGGATTTCCAGCGCGGCGCGCTCGCGCGGCCCGAGGACGATCGCGGTGCCGTTGCAGCTCACCTCATGGGTGGCGGGATCGTAGCGCAGCGCGCCCGCCTCCAGCACCGGCGCGGCCGAGAGCGGCGCGCGGCGCAGCAGCGCGCGGGCGCGGGCGAGAAGTTCGCCATTGTTGAACGGCTTGGTGAGATAGTCGTCGGCGCCGGCGTCGAGGCCGGCGATGCGCTCGTCGACCGCGCCGCGCGCGGTGAGCACGAGGGCGGGCGTGGGGTCCTTGCGGCGGCGCAGGGCGCGCAGCAGGTCGAGCCCGTCGCCGTCCGGCAGGCCGAGGTCGAGAAGCACGAGATCATAGCTCGCGGCGGCGAGCGCGGCTTCCGCCTCGTCGAGGCCGCCGGCCATGTCGAGGCGCCAGCCTGCGCCCTGGACCGTTTCGGCGATCAGCTGGCGCAGGCGTGCGCTGTCCTCGACCAGAAGCAGCCTCACCGCTCCCTCATGCGCGCTTGCGTCCCGTCACCATCGACCATACGAGGTTTTCACGGTGGCGCCAGCTTTCGAAGAGCGCGGCGCTGGCATGCAGCAGGGCCAGCACCAGTATGGCGTTGGCGAGCGTCTCGTGCAGCCCCTCCAGCCAGTCCTCGCCCCAGAAGGCGTCGAGCCCCATCATCCAGCCGGTCAGGCAGACGCCCGCCAGCAGGACCATGAGGGCGAGCATCATCACCGCGCCGGCCGGATTGTGCCCGAGCACGCGCGGCTCGCGGCCCTTCGCCAGCGCGGCGAGATAGCGCGCGAGGCGGGAGGGCGTCGGCACGAAATCGGAGAACCGGGCGTAGCGCGTGCCGATGAAGCCCCAGACGAGCCGGACCGCCAGCGCGCCGGCGACGACATAGCCGACGATCCTGTGGGGCGGGTCCCCGTCGTCGAGGATGAACAGATTCAGGATGCAGGCGGCGACCACCGTCCAGTGGAACAGACGCACGACCGGGTCCCACACCCGGACGGCGGTGCCGGTGGCCGGAGACGTCGCGTCTCCGGCCGGAGCGATGCGCTCGCGCATCAATCGATCTCGGATTTGACGACCGCGCCGGTGACCGGGTTGAAGTAGACCTCGGCCTTCTTGTTGTCCTTGGTGTAGCCGTAGATCTCGTAGCAGCTGCCGGAGACCTTGAAGGTCTTGATCTTCTGGTAGCCCATCTCCGCCACCTTCGCCTTCATGGCGTCCTGGCTCATCCACTTGTCCTTGGCTTCGGTGGTGCAGGTGGGGCCGGCGAACGCGGCGACGGGGGCAAGCAGGGCGGGGGCGATCACGGCGAGGGCGCCGAGGCCGGCAACGATTCTGCGCATGGGTGTTCTTCCTTTCGGGCGTTGGGCTCGCTCGGCGAGCACCGGCACGCTAGGGCCGGCCACCTGTCAGGAAGCTGTCGGGCGTGCGCGATGGCGGCGGGCTCCCCCGCCATCGCGCTTTTCCGTCGGCGCGGCGTCAGGCCTCGGTCGGCCAGCGCCAGTCGCGCACCTCCGGCATGTCGACGCCGTGGGCGCGGATGTAGCGCGCATGCTCGGTAAGCTTGTCGCGCAGCTCCTCGCGCGCATGCACGCCGACGCTGCCCAGCGAGCTGATGCGCTCGATCGCGTCCATGGCGAGATGGAAGCGGTCCAGCCGGTTGCGCACAACCATGTCGAAGGGCGTGGTGGTGGAGCCTTCCTCCACATAGCCGCGCACATGGATGTTGTGGTGGTTGGTGCGCTTGTAGGTCAGGCGGTGGATCAGCCACGGATAGCCGTGATAGCCGAAGATCACCGGCTTGTTCGTGGTGAACAGGGCATCGAAGTCGCGGTCGTTCAGGCCGTGCGGGTGCTCGGTGCTCGACTGCAGCGTCATCAGGTCGACGACGTTGATGACGCGGATCTTCAGCTCCGGGAAATAGCCGCGCAGCAAGTCGACCGCCGCCAGCGTCTCCAGCGTCGGCACGTCGCCGGCGCAGGCCATCACCACGTCCGGCTCGCCCTCCGCGTCGCTGCTCGCCCACTCCCAGATGCCGATGCCCTTGGTGCAGTGGTTGATGGCCGCGTCCATGTCGAGCCATTGCGGCTCCGGCTGCTTGCCGGCGACGATCACGTTAACCCGGTTCCAGCTCTTCAGGCAGTGGTCGGTGACGAAGAGCAGGGTGTTGGCGTCGGGCGGTAGGTAGACCCGCACGATGTCCGCCTTCTTGTTCACCACATGGTCGATGAAGCCGGGGTCCTGATGGCTGAAGCCGTTGTGGTCCTGCCGCCAGACATGGGAGGTGAGCAGGTAGTTCAGCGAGGCGATGGGCCGGCGCCATTCCACGGCATTGGCCGACTTCACCCATTTGGCGTGCTGGTTGAACATCGAATCGACGATGTGGATGAACGCCTCGTAGCAGGAGAACAGGCCGTGCCGGCCGGTCAGGAGGTAGCCCTCCAGCCAGCCCTGGCACATGTGCTCGCTCAGCATCTCCATCACCCGCCCGTCATGGGCGAGATGCTCGTCCTCGGGGATGGTCGAGGCGTCCCACGCACGCTCGGTCACCTCGAACAGCGCCTGCAGCCGGTTGGAGGCGGTCTCGTCCGGGCCGAACACGCGGAAGTTCCGGCTCTCGAGATTCGCCTTCATCACGTCGCGCAGGAAGGTGCCCATGATGTAGGTCGACTCGCCGTCCTTGGCGCCGGGCTGGGGCACGTCGACCGCATAGTCGGTGAAGTCCGGCAGCCGCAGCGGCCGGCGCAGCGCGCCGCCGTTTGCGTGCGGGTTCGCGCTCATGCGCAGCGCGCCATCCGGCGCCAGCGAGGCGATCTCCGGCTTCAGGCTGCCATCGGCGTCGAACAGCTCCTCGGGCTTGTAGCTCCTCATCCATTCCTCGAGCAGAGCGAGGTGCTCGGGCTTGGACATGTCGGAGAACGGCACCTGGTGCGAGCGCCAGAAGCCCTCGGTCTTCTTGCCGTCGACGAATTTCGGGCCGGTCCAGCCCTTGGGGCTCTTGAGCACGATCATCGGCCAGCGCGGCCGCTCCCTCGAGCCGTCCTCGCGGGCGGCCTTCTGGATCGCGCGGATGTCGGCGAACGCCTTGTCGAAGGCGCTCGCCATCGCCTGGTGCATCAGCTCGGGATCGTCACCCTCGACGAACACCGGCGTGTAGCCGAAGCCCTCCATCAGCGACTTCAGCTCCTCCGGCGTGATGCGGGCGAGCACGGTGGGGTTGGCGATCTTGTAGCCGTTGAGATGCAGGATCGGCAGCACCGCCCCGTCCGAGGCCGGGTTGAGGAACTTGTTGCCGTGCCAGGAGGTGGCGAGCGGCCCGGTCTCGGCCTCGCCGTCGCCGATCACGCAGGCGACCACGAGGTCGGGATTGTCGAGCGCGGCGCCGTAAGCGTGCGAGAGCGAATAGCCGAGCTCGCCGCCCTCGTGGATCGAGCCGGGCGTCTCCGGCGCCGCATGGCTCGGTATGCCGCCCGGGAAGGAGAACTGGCGGAACAGCCGGCGGATGCCTTCCTCGTCCCGCGAGACGTCCGGGTAGAGCTCGCTATAGGTGCCTTCCAGATAGGTGGAGGCGACCACCCCCGGCGCGCCGTGCCCCGGCCCGGCGATGAACAGCACGTTCGAGCCGGTGTCGTTGATCACGCGGTTGAGGTGGAGATAGAGGAAGTTGAGCCCCGGCGTGGTGCCCCAATGGCCCAGCAGGCGGGGCTTCACGTGCTCTATGGCGAGCTTCTCGCGCAGCAGCGGGTTGTCGAGAAGATAGATCTGTCCGACCGAGAGAAAGTTCGCCGCCCGCCACCACGCATTCATGCGCGACATCAGTTCGGGCGTCAGCGGGCCTGTCGTCGCGCTCTGCTCAACCGCCATCCGTTGTCCTCCTGTCAGATCCATCATCACGTGAAGTCGAGCGACCGGCGGCGCCGGTCACGGTACCAGCACGGCCGCGCCCTGGAAGCGGCCCGCGCGCAGATCCGCGAGAGCGTCGTTCGCGCGCTCCAGCGGATAGGTCGTTGTTGTCACCTTTGCGACAGCCTCGGGCGCCAGGGCGAGAAATTCGCGCGCGTCGTCGCGCGTGAGGTTCGCCACCGAGAGCACCTGCCGCTCCTCCCAAAGGATCGAGTAGGGAAACTGCGGGATGTCGCTCATATGGATACCCCCGCACACCACCCGCCCGCCCTTGCGCACCGCGCGCAGCGCCGCCGGCACCAGCGCGCCGACGGGGGCGAAGATGATGGCGGCGTCGAGCAGGACCGGGGGCGGCTCGTCCGACCCGCCGGCCCACGAGGCGCCGAGCGACAGCGCATGCTGCTGCGCCGCCTGGTCGCCGGGGCTGGTGAAGGCGTAGAACTCGCGCCCCTGCCAGCGGCACACCTGGGCGATGAGATGGGAGGCGGCCCCAAAACCGTAGAGGCCGACCCGGCGCGCCTCGCCCGCCATCTTGAGCGAGCGCCAGCCGATCAGCCCGGCGCACATCAGCGGCGCGGTGGAAACAGGGTCGTCGAATCCGTCCAGCGCGAAGGCGTAGCTGGCGTCGGCCACCACATGGGTCGCGAAGCCGCCGTCGCGTGTGTAGCCGGTGAACAAAGGATCGTCGCACAGGTTCTCGCGGTGCGATGTGCAGTAGGGGCAGGTTCCGCAGGTATGGCCGAGCCAGGGTATGCCGACGCGCTGGCCGACGGCGGGCGCGGTGACACCCTCGCCATGCGCCTCGACGATGCCGACGATCTCATGGCCCGGCACGACCGGCATCTTGCCGGGCGGCAGCTCGCCGTCGACGACGTGCAGGTCGGTCCGGCAGACGGCGCAGGCTTCCACCCGCACGCGGATCTCGCCCGGCCCGGGAACGGGCGTCGGGCGTTCCTCCATCCGCAGCGGCGTGCGGTAGGCGGAAAGGACCATAGCCTTCATCGTGACGACCTCGAAGCAGCGGTTCGGTAGTATAGGCCGGCCGGACGCGCCATCACCATTCGACCGGAATGGGGCGCCACTGTGCAGGCGGAAGGGATTTGGCGGGACGGACGCCCCGGGCGACGTGATTTACCCATCATGCCCCTTTTCGCCGCGCCCCGACTTGACCGCTGTCAACGCCGCCGGCCCGCCGGCCGTTAAGGTCCGCCCGACATCGGAGGATCTGACATGGCGAACATGATGAAGGCGGCAGTGGTGCGGGCGTTCGGCAAGCCGCTCACGATCGAGGAGGTGCCGGTGCCGGTCCCCGGGCCGGGCGAGGTGCTGGTCAAGGTCGTCGCCTGCGGCGTGTGCCACACCGACCTGCACGCAGCCGATGGCGACTGGCCGGTGAAGCCTTCCCCGCCCTTCATCCCCGGCCACGAGGCGGCCGGCCATGTCGTCGCGCTCGGCCCGGGCGTGACCGGCCTGAAGGAGGGCGACGCGGTCGGCGTCGCCTGGCTGCACGACGCCTGCCGCGCTTGCGAATATTGCGAGACCGGCTGGGAGACGCTGTGCGAGCACCAGCACAACACGGGCTATAGCTGCGACGGCGGCTTCGCCGAATATGTCATCGCCGCCGCACCCTTCGTCACGCGCCTGCCGCCGAAGGGCGACTTCGCCCAGCTCGCGCCGATCCTGTGCGCGGGGGTGACGACCTACAAGGGGCTGAAGGAGACCGAGGCGCGGCCGGGCGAATGGGTCGCCATCTCCGGCGTCGGCGGGCTCGGCCACATCGCGATCCAGTACGCCAAGGCGATGGGCTTCCACGTCGCCGCGCTCGACGTCTCGCCCGACAAGCTGGAACGCGCGCGCGCGACCGGCGCCGACCTCGCCGTCGACGCGCGCTCGCCCGACGCGGTGGCCGAGATCGTGAAGGCGACGGGCGGCGGGGCGCATGGCGTGCTGGTGACCGCCGTCTCGCCGCCGGCCTTCAGCCAGGCGCTGTCCTATGTGCGGCGCAAGGGCACGGTGAGCCTCGTCGGCCTGCCGCCCGGCGAATTCGCGACCCCGATCTTCGACGTCGTGCTGAAGCGCATCACGGTGCGGGGCTCGATCGTCGGCACGCGGCGCGACCTCGATGAATCGGTCGCCTTTGCCGTGGAGGGCAAGGTGAAGGCGGAGATCCACAAGGCGCCGCTGGAGAAGATCAACGACATCTTCGCCGATTTGAAGGACGGCCGGATCGACGGGCGCATGGTGCTCGACTTCACCTGAGCGTCGCCCGGGGGCATTCGCCCTCTTGTGCGGCGCGGCAAATCGGATTTCTAATTGCGAAGGGCCGCGACAGCGTCGTCGCGGCCTTGGCGGCAGGGACGGCCGGCAGCCCTTTCCGGGGTGGTCCCTGCATGCCGGGGAGTGCCCGTGGAGCCCTCACGGAGACCCCGCATGCTCGTCGACACCGACCTTTCCGCCTACCGCATCGCTGCCGAACCCTATTACCGCCCCGTCGGCGACGAGGTGGCGGTGTTCGAGGCGGCCTGGCTCCACCGCCTGCCGGTAATGCTGAAGGGGCCGACCGGCTGCGGCAAGACGCGCTTCGTCGAATACATGGCCTGGCGCCTGCACCAGCCGCTGATCACCGTCGCCGCCCATGAGGACATGACGGCCGCCGACCTCGCCGGGCGCTTCCTGCTCACCCCGGAGGGCACGGTGTGGCATGACGGGCCGCTGACGCAGGCGGTGCGCCATGGCGGCATCTGCTATCTCGACGAGATCGTGGAGGCGCGGCAGGACACCACCGTCGTCATCCATCCGCTGACCGATGCGCGGCGCATCCTGCCGCTGGAGAAGCGCGGCGAGCTGGTCTCCGCCCATCCCGACTTCCAGCTCGTGATCTCCTACAATCCCGGCTACCAGAGCGCGGTGAAGGACCTGAAGGAGTCCACCAAGCAGCGCTTCGTCGCCATCGATTTCGACTATCCGGTCCCTGAGCTGGAGGCGGAGATCGTCATGCGCGAGGCCTGCGTGGGCCCGGATCTGGCGCGCACCCTGGTCTCTATCGCCGCCTGTTCGCGAAACTTGCGCGGGCAGGGGCTGGACGAGGGCGCCTCGACCCGCATGCTCATCCATGCCGGACGCCTTGCGGCCGGCGGCGTGTCGCTGGAGGCGGCGGTGCATGCGGGGATCGTGCTGCCGATCACCGACGACGCGGAGGTGCGCGAGGCGCTCGGCGCGGCGATCGCCGCCTGTCTCGCATGAGCGTTCTGCCGGCTATCGAGGCGCCGGCCGGGGCGCGCCTCGCCCGGCTGATGCGTGGCCGGCAGACGCTGCGCGGCCCTTTCGAGACGACATGGCGACGGCTCGAGGGCCGGTTCGGCGCCGGCGCGATGGAGGCCTGGGCCGAGGGCGCGCTCGCGCTGGTCGAGGCCAATGCCGGCGCGGGCTGCCTGCTCGCCTTCTGGCAGGCCAGCACCGGGCTCTGCGGACGGCTCGACGTGGAGAGCCTCGCCGAGGCGGGGCGTCAGGCCGCCGCCATCTGCCGCGAGGCCGGCGCGAAGCCGGCCGCGGCGGCGCTCGACGCCTTCGCCCGCATCGACACGCGGCTCGCCGACGCGGGCGAGCGCGCGGTCTGGTGGCGCTCGCTGGTGAAGCTGGCGATGGCGGCGCCGGAGGGCGTCGAGCCGCTCGCCCTGCGCGCCACGGACGTTCTGGTAGCCGGCCATGTGGCGGCGTTCGAGGCGTTCGTCGATGCCGGGTTGAAGGCGGCCGGGCGCGACCGCGCGCGCCGCTTGGCGTTCTTCGCGCTCGACGACGCGCTGGCGCGGGCGATGTTGGAGCGCATCGGCGCCGGGCCGGGCTTCGACGCGCTCGAGGGCGAACTGAAGATGGTGCTCGCCGCGCTGTGGGGCGCCGCCCCGCCGTTCCAGCCCCCGTTGCTCCAGCCTCTGCCGCCCGGCGCGCGGGACGCGCCCCGGCGCGTGAACATCGCCGGGCCGGTGATCCGCATGCCGGCGGTGTTCCCCGGGGTGGACGAGGCGGGCGCGCGCCGGCTCTATCTCGCCGCCGCCATCCATGCCGGCGCGCATCTCGCCTTCGGCAATCCGCGCTTTCCGATCGCCCGGTTCAAGCCGGTGCAGATGGCGCTGGCGACGCTGGTGGAGGATGCGCGGATCGAATATCTGGCGATGGGCCGCTATCCCGGGCTGCGCCGGCTGTGGGCGCCCTATCATGTCGCCACGCCCGAGGACGGGCCGACCACCGCCGCGCTGCTGGCGCGGGTGGCGCGCGGGCTGTTCGACCCCTCCTATCGCGATCCCGACGAACTGGTGGGCAAGGCCCAGCGCCTGTTCCGCGAGGCGCAGGAGCGGATCGGCGATCCCGCCATCAGCCTCGATATCGGCACCCGCCTCGCCAATGATGTCGGCCAGCGGCGCCTGCGCTTCGACGCGCGCGGCCATGTGGTCGAGCCGGCCTATCGCGACGACGGGCTGGGGCTGTGGGACTTCTCCGACATTGATCCCGAAATGACGGACGAGGTCGAACTCGCCGTCGACGCCGCCCGCATCGAGCGCCGCGAGGCCGAGGACGGAAAGGCCGACGAGCCGCCCGCGAGCGAGCCCACGAGGCGGGCGCGGCCGTCCCCGCCCGCAAGCGAGGGCCGGGTGATCGCGACCTATCCCGAATGGGACGCGGCGGCCGGCATCGAGCGGGCGGACTGGACCAGCGTGCGCGCCATCGTCCCGGTTTGGGGCGACCCCCGCGCCCTGCAACGCGCGCTCGACCGCGCCGCGCCGCTGCGCGCACGCATCGCCCGGCTGGTGCGGGCGGCCAAGGTCGGGCGGGCGTTGCGGCTGAAGCGGCAAGCGGAGGGCCACGATCTCGACCTCGACGCCGCGATCGAGACCGCCATCGCCCGCAAGGCCGGCGAGGTGACGGACATGCGGGTGTTCCGCTCCACCGTGCTCAACCAGCGCGACCTCGCCGTGCTGGTTCTGGTCGACGTCTCGCAGTCCACCCGCGAGCGGCTGGCGGACGGCGCGACGGTGCTCGACATCGAGAAGCTGGCGGTCGCCATGCTGGCCGGGAAGCTGGACCAGCTCGGCGACGATTTCGCGCTGCTGGCCTTCGCCTCGGCCGGGCGCGGCGACGTGCGGGTGACCACGGTGAAGGACTTCGCCGAGCCCTATGGCGGGGAGGCGCTCTCCCGGCTCGCCGGGCTGGAATCGGGGCTCTCGACGCGGCTCGGCGCGGCGCTACGCCATGCGGGCGCGGCGATCGCCCGGGTGCGCAGCTTCCGCAAGCTGGTGCTGGTGCTGAGCGACGGCGAGCCGTCCGACATCGACGTGGCGTCCGGGGACCTTGTGGTCGACGCCCGCCGCGCCGTCATGGCGCTGCGCGCGGCCGGCATCGACACGTTTGGCGTCATGCTCGACCCGGCCGGCGTCGGCTCGGGTGCGCGCATCTTCGGCAAGGCCAACGCCATGCCGGTGCGGCGCGCGGAGGACCTGCCGATGCGCCTGTCCGAACTCTATTTCCGCCTCGCCCGGCGCTGAGGGGTAGCGCCGGGAGGGACGGCGGCGGGAGAGGGGCGGCGGTGCCGCCGCCGCGTTGTTGTGAGAAGGGGCGGCGGTGCCGCCGCCCCGTGGCCGGGAGGGGCGCGGCGCGTCAGCGATGCGCGGTCTCGGGGTTGGGGATGCCCTCGATCGGAGCTTCCTCGGTGCCGACCATCGGGCGGGTGAAGGATTCCACCATCTCGCGCGTGCCCTCCGGGTCGGCGACCCACTTCTTGTAGAAGTCGTAGGGGCACTCGGCCACGCCCTTGTCGCCGTCGCCGGAATTGATCATGCCCGTGTAGCCGCGATGGACCAGCTTGAAGAGGTGGTTCTCCGACTGCATGTTCTTGCGCGCGTCGCGGATCAGCGAGGTGGAGAGCGCGGCGTACTGGATGCCGTACTCCTCCTCGCCGCACTCGCCGAGCGTGCGCCCGTCGAAGCCGACGATCGCCGAGTGGCCGAAATAGGAATAGACCCCGTCGAAGCCCGCCGCGTTGGCGACCGCCACATAGCAGTTGTTGGCCCAGGCCATCGCCTTGGCCATGATGACCTGCTGGTCCTTGGCCGGGTACATGTAGCCCTGGCAGCGCACGATCAGCTCGGCGCCCTTCATCGCGCAGTCGCGCCAGATCTCGGGATAGTTGCCGTCGTCGCAGATGATGAGCGAGACCTTCAGCCCCTTCGGGCCTTCCGAGACATAGGTGCAGTTGCCCGGATACCAGCCCTCGATCGGCACCCACGGCATGATCTTGCGGTACTTCTGGACGATCTCGCCCTTGTCGTTCATCAGGATCAGCGTGTTGTAGGGCGCCTTGTTGGGGTGCTCCTCATGCTGCTCGCCGGTGAGCGAGAACACGCCCCACACCTTGGCCTTGCGGCACGCCTCGGCGAAGATCTCGGTCTCGTCGCCCGGCACGGTCGAGGCGGTGTCGTACATCTCCTTGGAATCGTACATGATCCCGTGGGTCGAGTATTCGGGGAAGATCACGAGGTCCATGCCCGGCAGGCCGACCTTCATGCCGAGGACCATGTCGGCGATCTTCTTCGCGTTGGCGAGCACCTCGGCCTTGGTGTGCAGCCGCGGCATCTTGTAGTTCACCACCGCGACACCGACGGTGTCTTTGCTGCTGGATACATCGCCGTGCAACATGGTCTTCTCCTCGCGTGAAAGCCTGTGCCGCCGACCTCGGCGGTGCGGCCCTGCGTTCCGGGACATGGACTGAAGGCCCGCCGGCGTCGGGACCTGCCGGAGGGTGAGTGGACTGCGCGGCGGCGACGTCATTGTCCCGCCAGAGGCAAGCAACAAAAAAAGCCCGTCAGGTCCTTGCGAACGTCACGGGCTGCATAGCCAGGCGGAGCCAGCGTCATTGATGGCCCGACGGAAGGTGTAGCGCATATAAAGAACGCTGTTCATCCGATTACTGACTTAAGCATCCTTGGGCCTGTAGTTCAAGTGCTCGCTGGCATGGATGATGGTGAGCGCCATATCCTCCATCGGCATGCGCTTGGCCATCGCCTGGCGGCGGATACTCTGATAGGCGTCCTCCTCGGAAATGCCCTGGAACGCCATCAGGATGTTCTTCGCCCGCTGGATCTTCTGCACGCCGCCGAGCTTGCGCTCGAGCCGGGCGATGGTCCGGCGGGCTTCCTCCCGCTCCAGCCAGAGACCCCGCGCGACCGCGAGATTGGCGAGCAGGCCGACCGGCTCGATGGGCTGTTCGATCACCGCCGCCGCGTTCGATTCCAGCACCAGCGGCAGCGCCGCCGCGTCCTCGTGGCCGACGACGGCGACCAGCATCGGGCGCCGCTCGGCCGGGGCGCCGAGCAGGGCGAGGATCGCCGCCTTGGCCTCGGGTGGCATGGCGAGGAACACGATTTCCGCTTCCGGCCACGCCTCCGGCACCGGCCAGATCGTCTCGACCGTGCAGCCTATCCCGCGCAGGTGACCGACGAGGCTCGTGCACGGCTCGCCCGGCGGGTGGATCACCCCGACCCGCTGGCCGCGAAATTCGTGGAGGATCCGGATCGACATGCGGAGGCGGCACCCTGCGCCGGAATGGCGTCCCCCCGTTTGTCCCCGGCCGGTCCCGCGCGGGCAATACGTCGTTCAGCGGGGGTCGCCCCGCCGGGCCTTACGCGCCGGCCTCACGCGCCGGGCGTCACTCGGCTGCGTCTTCGCCGAGGCGGGCGCGGGCGGCGGCGAGGATCTCGTCCGACAGTTCCGCGTCGCCGCCGGCGACGGCGCGGGCCATGGTCAGCGCCCCGACCATGGTGGAGAGGATGCCGATCGCCTCGCGGCGCCGGGCGTCCGGATCGGGTTCCTCGAGCCGGCGCTCGATCTCGCCGATGAAGTCCGCCAGCCCCGCCGCATAATCGCCCTGCAGGCTCGGCGACTGGCGGGCCACCTCGCCGCTGAGCGCCGAGAGGGCGCAGCCATGCGCGGCATTGTCGCGGTGGGCGGGGGAGAGGTAGCGCTCGATGATGGCGCCGAGGCTGCCGGTCTCGGCCATGCGGGCGAGGCCCTCGGCGCAGGCGTTGCGGCACGCCTGGTGGGCGAGGTCGGCCTTGGAGTCGAAATGGCCGTAGAAGGCACCGTGGGTCAGCCCGCTCGCCTGCATGATCTCGGCGACGCCGACATCGCTGAAGCCGCGCTCGCGGAAAAGCTGCGACGCCGCGTCGAGTATGGCGTGGCGATGCTCCAGAACCTTTTCCCTTGTGACCCGCACGCCGTTCCTCCGTCCTTCGTGAGCCGCTTCATCGTTGACGTTCTATCAGCCACAAAGTTCACGCCGTTCCTATTGGGACTAAGCCGGGTAACGATGTCCCGCACCGCCATAGTCCCACATCTGGTTACCGTATGACGAGCCTGATCAACGAGGGCGCGATGTCGCGGCCCGCAGAACCGGGCGCCGCGCGTGCGCCCGGCTACCTGCCAAGGAACCGGAAGGCCTCGATGATCAGGTGACCGACCATGGTGATGAGGCTGATGAGATCGCCGTACAAGCTTGCCATGGGACGCGATCTAGCCCCGGCTGGCGGCAAGATTTCGGCGGATTTGCAGCAGGCGCCGCTCCTTTCGTCGAAGACGGCGCCGCCTTTAGTTCGGCGCTAGACCACAGAGGCGAGGTAGTCGCGGGCACTGGTAGACGGATGGCCGGCCAGGCGCTCGACATCGGCCGAGGTGGCGGCATACTCGCCCGCGCCGAGTGCGGCGTAGAAGCTCGCGACGCCGGAGGCGACCCAGTCCGGCAGGCCCATGGAGCGGAACTGCTGCTCGAAGGCAGCCACCGGCACGTCGATGGCGCGGATCTCCTTGCCGGTCAGTTCGGAGAGGATGGCGGCGAGATCGACCGCGCTCCAGGCCTCGCTGCCGGCAATCTCGTAGACCTTGTTCTCATGGCCGGGCGCCAGCGCGCCGACGACCGATTCCGCCACGTCCTCATGGGTGACATAGGCGACCTTGGCGTCGATGCCGGTGAAGGGCAGCACGCCGCTCTCCTTCGCCTGGGCGAAGAGCGCGTCGTTGTTCGAGAAATAGGAATTGTCGCGCAGGATGGTCCAGGCGAGCCCGCTGGCCTTGAGCTCGGCTTCGGTCGCCACATGCGCCTTGGCCCAGTCGAACAGGCTGGCGTCGCTCGGGTTGGTGGCGCTGGTGTAGAGGATGCGCGCGACGCCCGCGGCCTTCGCCGCCTCGATGGCGTTGTGGTGCTGGGCGATGCGCACCTCGTTCGGCCCCATGCCGGAAATGAGCACGAGCGTGTCGACGCCGGCGAAGGCGGCCTTCAGGCTTTCGGGATCCTCATAGTCGCCGGCGGCGACGTCGAAGCCCTGCGCCTTGCGGGCGGCGAGCTTTTCCGGCGAGCGGGCGACGAGGCGGGTGCCGGCGGCCCGGCCCTTTTCGAGGAGCACGTCGGCGATGGCGGCGCCCAGCTTTCCGCTGGCGGCGGTGATGGCGATCATGGTCGGTTCCTTCTGACGGACAGTCTGCTGCCCATGGTTACGAATTGAGACTAAGATGCTAAAACGTATCCAAGGCGCAAGAAGGGTTTTTGAAGTGCCTCGGTATGCGCCGCGTAACCATGGGCGCCTCTCGCGGGCGCGAAGGCACGGGAGACGAGGATGAAGCCGGACAGGGCGAGTGTGGCCGAGGCGTGCCCGACACGCTCGCTGCTCGATCGCATCGGCGATCGCTGGAGCGTGCTGGTGCTGATGGAGCTCGCCCTTCGCGCGCGGCGCTTCTCCGAGCTCCGCCGGGCGATCCCGGATATTTCCCAGCGCATGCTGACCCAGACGCTGCGCTCACTGGAAAATGACGGGCTGATCTCGCGCACGGTGTTCGCCACCGTGCCGCTGCGCGTCGACTACGAGCTGACCGAGCTCGGCCGCTCGCTCATGGTGCCGCTGGGCGGGCTGATCGCCTGGGCGGACGCGAACCACGCGCGGGTGCGCGCGGCCCGCCGTCAGCCGGAGACGACGACGCCCGGCGCGCCCTCGGCCATGCGGCCGATGACGGCGGCCGAGGGGTAGCCCGCCGCGCGGATCTCGGCGAGCAGGGTGCTCGCCGCTCCCGGTTCGCAGGCGACGAGCAGCCCGCCGGAGGTCTGCGGGTCGGTGAGCAGGTGGCGGCGCCAGTCCGGGAAGTCGTCCGGCAGCGCCACCGCCTCGCCATAGCTCGCCCAGTTGCGGTGCGAGGCACCGGTGACGAAGCCCTCGCGTGCCAGCCTTTCCGCCTCGGCGAGCACGGGCAGCGCGTCGGCGTCGAGATGGAGCGTCAGCGAGGAGCCGCGCGCGACCTCGAGGCCGTGGCCGAGAATGCCGAAGCCGGTGACGTCGGTCACCGCATGCACCTCGGCGCGGCGGCCGAGCTCGGTGCCGATGCGGTTGAGCGTGGTCATGGAGCCGATCATCTCGGCATAGGCGGCGGGAGGCAGCGCCTCCTTCTTGAAGGCCGCCGAATAGAGGCCGACGCCGAGCGCCTTGGTGAGGATGAGCGCGTCGCCGGCCCGGGCGGTGCTGTTCTTGCGGATCGTCGCCGGCGAGGCGGTGCCGATGACGGCGAGGCCGTAGATCGGCTCGGGCGCGTCGATGGAATGGCCGCCGGCGACGGGAATGCCGGCCTCCGCCGCGATCGCCTGCCCACCCTTCAGGATCTCGCGCACCATGGCGGTGGGCAGCTTGCCGAGCGGCATGCCGAGAATGGCGAGCGCCATCAGCGGCTTGCCGCCCATCGCGTAGACGTCGGAGATGGCATTGGTGGCGGCGATGCGGCCGAACTCGTAGGGGTCGTCCACCATCGGCATGAAGAAGTCGGTGGTGGCGATAAGGCAGGTCTCGTCGTCGAGCTGGTAGACCGCCGCGTCGTCGCCGGTTTCGGTGCCGACCAGCAGCCGCTCGAACGGGCCGCCGGCCGGCTGCTCGGCGAGGAGCTCGCGCAGCACCGAGGGCGCGAGCTTGCAGCCGCACCCCCCGCCATGGGCGAGGCTGGTGAGGCGGAACGGGGCGCCGGACGGCGCGCCCGCGGCAGGCTTGTCGAGCATGATGGGCTCCATGCTTGCCTCCCCGCGCGGAGGAGGGATCGCGTCGGTAGGGGCGCACGGGCGCCGAAAGCGCGCCGGATCAGGCCGAGAGCTCGCTCGCGGTGATCTTGTAGGCGAAGGTGCCGGGGTCGAGGCAGTCGTGGCGCAGGCTCGCGACTTCCGCCTGCGGGTACATCAGGAAGCCGAGCTTCGGGCCGCTTGAGCCGGGCAGGGCGATGTCATGGCCGTCATTATAGGCGAGCCAGTTGCCCTCCCAGGCGCCGAACAGCGCCTTGCGGGCGGCGAGCACCTTGGCGTCGTCCATGGCGTTCTTGCCCGGGGGCTCCTCCAGCACGACCTTGCGCACGTCGGCGGGGTCGGTCGCCACCCAGCCATAGCCGTCGAGCCACACCTCGGCGCGGCAGTGCTGGGCCTTGGAGATGACCGGCGAGTTGGCGCCGAGGCTCTTGTAGCCGAAGGCGGAGGGGGCGACGCGGATGCCGTAGAGGTCGCGCGCGGGAACGCCGGCGGCGCGGTTGAGCCCGACGAACAGCGCGTTGAGGTCGGCGCACTTGCCGCCGAGATTGCCGCTCTTGAGCAGCGAGGCGATGTCGCCGGTGCCGCAGCCGGGCGTGGCGGCGTTGCGATAGGTGTTCTCGACCACCCACTCATAGATGGCGCGGGACTTGTCGATGTCCGTGGTCTTGCCGGCGACGATCCTGTCCGCCGTTTCCTTGACGATGCCGTTGGTCGGGATGAGGTCGGTGGCGGCGAGGAACAGCGCGCGCTGCTCGGGCGCCAGCGCGGGCACGTTGCCCGGCGCGGAGAAGTCGGTGGCGCGGTCGCGGGTGGCGAATTTGGAGGTGATCTCGACCGTCGGCTTGGCCTCGTCCTCGGCCCAGACGAGATGCAGCATCCCGGCGCCGTAATGGGGATCCTTCACCATCTCGGCGGTCCTGGCGTTGGTCTTCCAGCTATTGCTCGCGGGCTTGAACCAGTCCTCGGCGGTGTAGGAGGGCAGCGGCACCCAGGCCTGCGCCGGGCCGGCCTTGCCCTCGACCGGGGCGACGTCGAGCGTGGTGACGACCTCGAACTGGCGCCAGGCGCCGGGCTTCGGCGCGAAGGTCGCGGCGGCGGCGGGGCTCGCGGCCTGCGCGAAGGCGGACGGGGGAAGGGCGGCGACGGCCGTGAGGGCGGCGCCGGCTTTCAGGAAATCGCGACGGCTGGTCATGGCTTGCTCCCGATCATCGGTTGAGAGGGCGGCAGCTCGCCTTGCGCGGGCGAGGTCGCAGGGGTCGTCAGGCTCTGGATGATGCTGTCGGTGGCGGGGTCGTCCCAGTCGACGGGACCGGCGACGAAGAGGCCGAGATTGCCGGCCGGGTCGACCACGTAGCTGGTCGGCAGGAATTCGATGCCCCACCGCTTGGTGGCGGAGCGGTCCTCGTCGAGCAGGATCGCGAACGGCACCGGCTGGCTCTCGAAGAAGCGGCGCACCCGCACCTCGACCTCGCCGACATCGACCGCGAGCACGGTGACCGGCTGGTCGCGGTGGCGCTCGACGAAGCGGGTGAGCGCGGCCATCTCCTCGCGGCACGGCTCGCACCATGTCGCGAAGAAGTGAACGATGACGGTCCGATTGTGCAGCGCGGCGCGGTCGATCGGCCCGTGATCGAGCGAGGGGCGCGCGAGCGGCGGGGCGGGCTGGCCATAGGGCAGAGGCGATGTCGGCTCGGCCGAGAGGGTCTCGGGCGCGGCGAGCGCCGTTTCCCCCGGCGATATTGACGCAAGGGAAGCAAAAGTCAGCGCGGCAAGCCAGTTGAGGGAGCCCCGGCACGCGGGAGCCTGCTTCGTGAGCACGCGGGCGATGCTGCGCCGCTGCCGCCACCTCGTCAATCGGCCGGCGGGGCGAACTCGGCCCTCCCGCATCGCAATATTGCCGAAACGCACGGCAGGGGTGGAGAGGTTATTGGAATGAAAGCGTTTTTCCGGCCGGCTACGTCTTTAGACGGTTTGACATTGGAACAGTGAAAAAGTTAGCGTCGTTGATCAGCGATGCCTATCGCGTGATGGGTTTCGCAACGGCAACTCGGGAGGCTCACATGAACATGGAGCTCTCGCGCAGGACGTTCCTGAAAACGTCCGGAGCGGGGATCGCGGGGACGACGCTCGGAGCCTTCGGCTTCAGCGAGGCGGAGGCGGCGGTGGCCGCGGCGGTCAAGCCGTTCCGCCTGGTGAACACCACGGAAACGCGAAACACCTGCACCTACTGCTCGGTCGCCTGCGGCATCATCCTCTATTCGAAGGGCGACCTCAGGAAGGGCGAGAAGGCCAACATCGTCCATATCGAGGGCGATGCGGACCATCCCACCAACCGCGGCACGCTGTGCCCCAAGGGCGCGGCGCTCCTGGACATCGTGAAGTCGGAGACGCGCCTGACACGGCCGATGCTGCGCAAGGCCGGGTCCGACCGGTTCGAGCCGATCTCCTGGGATGCGGCGCTCGACAAGATCGCCCGCGCCATGAAGGACGACCGCGACGCGAACTTCATCCCGACCAACGAGGCGGGCGTCACGGTGAACCGCTGGCTGACCGCCGGCTTCCTGGCCGCCTCAGCGACCACCAACGAAACCGCGTTCGCCACCTACAAGGTGGTGCGCGCGACCGGCATTCTGGCGTTCGACAACCAGGCACGCGTCTGACACGGCCCGACGGTGGCGAGTCTCGCCCCAACTTTCGGCCGTGGAGCAATGACCAACTCCTGGACGGACATCAAGAATACCGACCTCGCCATCATCATGGGCGGCAACGCCGCCGAGGCGCATCCGTGCGGCTTCAAATGGGTCACGGAGGCGAAGGCCAACCGCGGCGCCAAGCTGATCGTCGTCGACCCCCGCTACAACCGCTCGGCGGCGGTGGCGGACTATTACGCGCCGATCCGCCAGGGCACCGACATTGCCTTCCTGCTGGGCGTCATCAACCAGTGCATCATCAACGACAAGGTGCTCTGGGACTATGTGAAGCCCTTCACCAACGCGACCTTCGTGGTGAAGGAGGGCTTCGAGTACCATGACGGCCTGTTCACCGGCTATGACGAGGAAAAGCGCGACTACGATCGCTCCACCTGGGACTACCAGATCGGCGACGACGGCTATGCGGTGGTCGACGAGACGCTGGCGAATCCGCGCTGCGTCTGGAACCTGCTGAAGGAGCATGTCGCCGCCTACACGCCGGAAGTGGTCGAGCGCATCTGCGGCACGCCGAAGGACAAGTTCCTGAAGGTGGCGGAGATGATCGGCGAGTGCTCGGCGCCGAACAAGATCATGACCTCGATGTACGCGCTCGGCTGGACCCAGCACTCCAAGGGCGCGCAGAACATCCGCTGCATGGCGATGCTGCAGCTCATCCTCGGCAATATCGGGATGCGCGGCGGCGGGGTGAACGCGCTTCGCGGCCACTCCAACATCCAGGGGCTGACCGATCTCGGGCTGCTGAGCAACCTCATCCCGGGCTATCTGAACATCCCCAAGGACAGCGAGCCGGACTTCGCGACCTACATGTCGACCCGCGGCTTCAAGCCGTTGCGGCCGAACCAGATGAGCTACTGGCAGAATTACCGCAAGTTCTTCGTCAGCTTCATGAAGTCGATGTTCGGCAACGCCGCCACGGCGGAGAACGAGTGGGCCTACAACTACCTGCCCAAGCTCGACGTGCCGCAATACGACATCCTGCTCGCCTTCGAGCGGATGAAGCAGGGCAAGATGAACCTCTATTTCTGCCAGGGGTTCAATCCGCTGCAGGCCTTCCCCAACAAGGCCAAGCTCGCCGAGGCACTCGCCAAGCTCAAGCTGCTCGTGATCATGGACCCGCTCGAGACCGAGACCGCGCGGTTCTGGGAGAACCATGGCGACTTCAACCAGGCGGACCCGGCGAGCATCCAGACCGAGGTGATCCAGCTTCCCACGACCTGCTTCGCGGAGGACGAGGGCGCACTGGTGAATTCCGGCCGCTGGCTGCAATGGCACTGGGCGGGCGGCTCGCCTCCGGGCGAGGCCCAGCACGACAGCTGGATCATGGCGCAGATCTTCCTGCGCCTGCGCGACCTCTACCGCAAGGAAGGCGGCGCCTTCCCCGATCCGATCGTCAACCTCAACTGGGCCTATCAGGACCCCGGCGAGCCCACCCCCGCCGAGCTCGCCAGGGAGATGAACGGCTCGGCGCTGGTCGACGTGTTCGATCCGAACGACCCGACCAAGCGGCTGCTGGAGGGCGGCAAGCAGCTCTCCGGCTTCGGCCAGCTGCGCGACGACGGCACCACGGCGTCCGGCTGCTGGCTGTTCACCGGCAGCTTCACCGAGGCCGGCAACATGATGGCGCGGCGGGACAATTCCGATCCCGGCGACACCGGCGCCTATCTCAACTGGGCGTTCGCCTGGCCGGCCAACCGGCGCATCCTCTACAATCGCGCCTCCTGCGACCTCGACGGCAAGCCGTGGGACCCTTCGCGGAAGCTGATCGAGTGGAACGGCCAGAAATGGACCGGCTATGACGTGCCGGACATCGCGCCGACCGCCAATCCGCGCGAGGTCGGGCCGTTCATCATGAACCCGGAGGGCACCGGGCGCCTGTTCGCGCGCACCATGATGCGCGAGGGGCCGTTCCCGGTGCATTACGAGCCGTTCGAGAGCGCGGTCGCCAACGTCATCGCGCCCAAGGTGCGCGGCAACCCGGCGGCGCGCGTGTTCGCGGACGACTGGAAGCAGTTCGCCGACATCGGCGACCCGGCCTTCCCCTATGCGGGGACGACCTACCGCCTCACCGAGCACTTCCACTACTGGACCAAGAACAACCACGTGAACTCGGTCCTCCAGCCCGAGCAGTTCGTCGAGATTTCCGAGGAACTGGCGAAGGAAAAGGGCATCGAGCTCGGCGGCTGGGTCCGGGTGTGGTCGAAGCGCGGCTCGCTCTTCGCCAAGGCGGTGGTGACCAAGCGGATCAAGCCGATGACGATCGACGGCAAGACCGTCCACGTCGTCGGCGTGCCGATCCACTGGGGCTTCGTCGGCGCGGCCCGCAAGGGCTTCCCGGCCAACGTGCTGACCCCCTTCGTGGGCGACGCCAACATCCAGACCCCGGAATACAAGGCGTTCATGGTCAATATCGAGCCCTCGACCGGGCCGGTGGCGTAAGGGAGGCGGCGCGATGTTCCCACCTATTCCCAACCCGTCCGTCGACCCGGCCGCGGCCAAGCCGCGCTTCGGCGAGAAGGACATCATGCGCCGCTCGGCCTCCGAGGTGACGCCGCCCGCCGAGCGGCTCACCGAGGTGGCCAAGCTGATCGACATCTCCAAGTGCATCGGCTGCAAGGCGTGCCAGTCGGCCTGCCTCGAATGGAACCAGCTGCACGAGGAGATCGGCTTCAACCACGGGGTCTACACCAACCCCATGGACCTGACGGCGAACACCTTCACGCTGATGCGCTTCACCGAATGGGTGAATCCGCAGACCGACAATCTCGAATGGCTCATCCGCAAGGATGGCTGCATGCATTGCGAGGATCCGGGCTGCCTGAAGGCCTGCCCCTCGCCCGGCGCGATCGTGCAGTACTCCAACGGCATCGTGGACTTCATCCACGAGAACTGCATCGGCTGCGGCTACTGCATCAAGGGATGCCCGTTCGACATCCCGCGCATGTCGAAGGCCGACAACACGGTCTACAAGTGCACGCTGTGCTCGGACCGCGTCGCAGTCGGGCAGGGGCCGGCCTGCCAGAAGGCGTGCCCGACCCAGGCCATCGTCTTCGGCACTAAGGCCGAGATGAAGGACTGGGCGGATTTCCGCATCAAGGACCTGAAGACGCGCGGTTTCGACAATGCCGGGCTCTATGACCCGCAGGGCGTGGGCGGCACCCATGTCATGTACGTGCTGCCGCATGCGGACCAGCCGTCCATCTACGCCAACCTGCCCGACGATCCGCACATCTCGCCGATCGTGCAGGCCTGGAAGGGCGCGACCAAATATGTCGGCCTCGCCGTGATGGGCTTCGCCGCCGCCGCGGGTCTCCTGCACTATGTCGTCGCCGGACCGAACAAGGTCACGGAGGAGGACGAGGAGAACGCCGAGAGGCTCACAGAAGGCCGGACCGCGCCGCCGCCGTCCCCGCCTTCCGAGCCGCCAAGCCGGGGGAGGACGCCATGACGGCTTACGACCGGAAGGCTCCGGAGGTTCCGGACGATGTCGAAGCGGGCGACGCGGTGCATCCCGGCCGGCCGGTGATCGTCGATCGCTACACCGTCGCCGCGCGCATCAACCACTGGATCACCGCGATCAGCCTGGTGCTGCTCGCGCTGTCTGGACTGGCGCTCTACACGCCGAAGCTGTTCTTCCTGACCGCCCTGTTCGGCGGCGGGCAGTGGACGCGTGCCATCCATCCCTGGATCGGGGTGGTGCTGTTCTTCTCCTTCATGATCCTGTTCATCCGCTTCTTCCGCGCCAACCTTCCGGCGCGCGAGGACGTGACCTGGGTCGCGCATTCGGGCGACCTGCTGGCGGGTCACGAGGAGAAGATGCCCGAGGTCGGCAAGTACAATGCCGGCCAGAAGGGCGTGTTCTGGTCCATGTCCGGGCTGATCGTGATCCTGATCCTCTCCGGCGTGGTGATGTGGGACCAGTACTTCTTCCCCTACACCACCATCGAGCAGAAGCGCATCGCGATACTCGTGCACTCGATCACCGCTGTGGTGATCATCTGCGTGTGGATCATCCACGTCTATGCCGCGATCTGGGTGAAGGGAACGATCGGCGCGATGACGCGCGGCAGCGTCACCGGCGGCTGGGCGTGGCGCCACCATCGCAAGTGGCTGCGCGAGCTGGTGGGTCGGCGGGCCCGCGGCCCGCGCGCGCCGGCCGAGTAGGCGGAACAACCGCCGTCCGGCCTCCGTGCCTGCCGGTGTGCCTCCCGCGTGAGGCGGCGGCTGGCGGGCGCTCCGGCGGTGCCCTATATCGCCCGTCGGGCCGGTCGGCCGCCGCTTCGGCGGTCGGTCGCCGGCCGGCAGGGTTCCGGGTCCCGGCAGGGGCCCCCGTCGCGTATCCACGTGGCCGGTACGGTTCGTGAGGACAGCATGTCAGTCATTCCGCAGCCCGATCCCAGCGTGATCGGCACTGTCTCGACCCCGCCCTTCGCGGTTCTGCCCGATCCTGCGAGCGTGTTCACGGCGCGCGCCGCGCGGCTGAGGACCTATGCCGAGGTCAGCCCGCTCAAGCCCTATCTCAGCTTCGTCGCCGGGCTGGTCGATGCCCAGCACGCCATCCTCGCCGGCCTGCCACCGGTCGAGATGCCGGACGCGGAGATGCTGGCCCGCGCCGCTTCCCACCAGATGCCGCCGCTCGACCGGCCCGGCACGACGCTCGACGACACGCTGGAGACCACGCTCGATGCGCTGTTCGACGCCGCGACGCAGGTCGCCATGCCGGACGAGGCGGGCGAGGCGCTGGCCCGGGTGAGCGCGGCGGACGGGGCGCAGCGCGCGCAGATGGTGCGCGACGTGCTCGCCCACGCCATGCCGGTGGAAATGCTGGCCGAGCACATCTATGTCGCCGCGGCTCTGCAGGTGCACTTCACGAGGCTCGCCGCCGCGCTCGACGCGCCTTCGCTGCAGCCGGTCGGCGACGGCGTGTGCCCGTCCTGCGGCGGCCCGCCGGTCGCCTCGCTCATCGTCGAGTGGCCGAACGCGCACGGCAACCGCTTCTGCGCCTGCTCGCTGTGCTCGACGCTCTGGCACTATGTGCGCATACGCTGCTGCTCCTGCGGCACCACCAAGGGCATCGGCTATCAGGAGATCGAGCAGAGCCCCGGCACCATCAAGGCCGAGACCTGCGACGAGTGCCGCACCTATGTGAAGGTGATGTACCAGAACAAGGACCCCGCCATCGAGCCGATGGCGGACGACATCGGCACGCTCGCGCTCGACCTGATGATGCGCGAGGGCCCCTATCGGCGCGCCGCGTTCAACCCCTTCCTGCTCGGCTATTGAGGGCACGCGCCATGGATGCTTCCACCGACGGCTCCCTCGACCGACCCTCGCTGCGCGACCTGCCCTCGGTCGACCTCGTGCTGAAGACGCCGGCCGCCCGGCTCGCCGCCGAGCGCTTCGGCCGCGCCGCCGCGACCGGCGCGGTGCGCGCCGCGCTGGAGGAGGTGCGCCGCTTCCTGCTGGCCGGCCAGCTCGCGAGCCTTCCCTCGCCCGACCATGTCGCGCTGGCCGCCGGTGACGCGCTGGCGCGGGCGGCGCGCGGCCGGCTGCGCCCGGTCTTCAACCTCACCGGCACAGTGCTGCACACCAATCTCGGCCGGGCGCTGCTGGCGGAGGAGGCGGTGGAGGCCGCGACCTCCGCCATGCGCGCCGCCGTGGCGCTGGAATTCGACCTCGACACCGGCCGGCGCGGCGAGCGCGACGACCATGTGCGCGACCTGCTGGTCGAGCTGACCGGGGCCGAGGATGCGACGGTCGTCAACAACAACGCCGCCGCCGTCCTGCTGGTGCTCAACACGCTCGGCCTCGGCCGCGAGGCGATCGTCTCGCGGGGCGAGCTGATCGAGATCGGCGGTGCCTTCCGCATGCCGGACATCATGGCCCGGGCGGGGGTGAAGCTGGTCGAGGTCGGCACCACCAACCGCACCCACCCGAAGGACTATGCGGGCGCGCTGTCGCCAGAGACCGGGCTGGTGCTGAAGGTGCACACCTCGAACTACCGGATCGAGGGTTTCACCAGCGAAGTCGGCGCGCGCGAGCTGGCCGAAATCGCCGGGGAGCGCGGCGTGCCGCTGGTGAACGATCTCGGCTCGGGCACGCTGGTCGACCTGTCGCGGCTCGGCCTCGCCCATGAGCCGACCGTGCGCGAGGCGGTGGCGGAGGGGGCGGACATCGTCACCTTCTCGGGCGACAAGCTGCTGGGCGGGCCGCAGACCGGCTTCATCGTCGGGCGCGCCGACCTGATCGCCCGGATCAACAGGAATCCGATGAAGCGCGCGTTGAGAGTCGACAAGATCCGCCTCGCCGCGCTGGAGGCAACGCTGCGGCTCTATCGCGACCCGGAGCGGCTGGCGCAGAGGCTGCCGACGCTGCGCCTGCTGACCCGCACGCGCGAGGAACTCGCCGCGCTCGGCGCCGCGCTGGCCGGGCCGGTCGCGCAGATACTTGGCGCCGACTTCTCGGTCGAGGTGGCGGACTGCGCCAGCCAGATCGGCTCGGGCGCGCTGCCGCTGGAGACGCTGCCGAGCGCCGCGCTCGCCATCCGCCCCGCCGACGGGGCGTCGGGCGGCCTGCTCAACGGGCTGGCGGCGGCGCTGCGCGCGCTGCCGGTGCCGGTGATCGGACGGATCGCCGAGGGCGCGCTGCTGCTCGACCTGCGTTGCCTCGAAGACCCGGAAGGCTTCCTCGCCAGCCTCGGCGCATTGGGGACGGCGCCATGATCATCGGCACGGCAGGGCATATCGACCACGGCAAGACGGCCCTGATCGGTGCGCTGACCGGGGTCGATACCGACCGGCTGAAGGAGGAGAAGGCGCGCGGCATCTCCATCGACCTCGGCTTTGCCTATCTCCCGACCGAGGCCGGCACGCTCGGCTTCATCGACGTGCCGGGCCATGAGCGCTTCATCCACACCATGCTGGCCGGGGCGAGCGGGATCGACTTCGCCCTGCTGGTGGTCGCCGCCGACGACGGGGTGATGCCGCAGACGCGCGAGCATCTCGCCCTGCTGGACCTGCTGGGCATTGCGAACGGCATCGTCGCGCTGACCAAGGCGGACCTCGCCGATGCGGACCGCCGCGACGCGGTCGCGGCCGAGATCGCGGCGCTGGCCGAGGGCACGGTGCTCGAGGGCGCGCCGGTCGTTCCGGTTTCCGCAGCGACCGGCGAGGGGATCGAGGATCTTCGCGCCCGCCTAGTCGCCGCCGCGCGGGATTTCGCCGCCCGCAGCGGGGAGGGCCGCTTCCGCCTCGCCGTCGACCGCTGCTTCACCCTTGCCGGGGCCGGCACGGTGGTGACGGGCACGGTGCTCTCCGGAGCGGTGGCGGTGGGGGACCGGGTGACGGTCAGCCCGCCGGGGCTCGGCGCGCGGGTGCGCTCGATCCATGCCCAGAACCGCAAGGCCGAGCGCGGCGTCGCCGGCGACCGCTGCGCGCTGAACCTCGCCGGCGAGGGCGTGACCCATGAGGCGATCGCGCGCGGCGACATGGTGCTCGACCCGACCCTGCACGCGCCGACCGCGCGCATCGACGCGCGCCTTCGCGTGCTGGCGGAGGAGCCGAAGCCGCTCGGGCAATGGTTTCCGGTGCGCCTGCATCATGCCTCCGCCGAGGTCGGCGCGCGGCTGGTGCCGCTGTCGGCCGAGACCGTGCCGCCGGGAGGGCGGGCGCTGGTGCAGCTCGTACTCGACCGTCCGGTCGCGGCGGCTTGCGGCGACCGCTTCGTGATCCGCGACACCTCCGCCCGGCGCACCATTGGCGGGGGCACCTTTCTCGACCTGCGCGCCCCGGCGCGCCACCGCCGGACGCCCGCGCGCCTCGCCCAGCTCGAGGCGATGGAGCGGGCCGACCCCGCGCAGGCGCTCGCCGGGCTGCTGGCGGTGGAGCCCTGGCATGTCGAGCTCGGCGCCTTCGCCCGCGACCGGGCGCTGGGCGCGGAAGCCGCCGCGGCGCTCGCGGCCGATGCCGGGCTGGTGCTGCTGAGCGCGGGCGAGGCGCGCGTCGCGCTCGCGGCCGGGCGCTGGGAAAGCTTGCGCGCCGCGCTGCTGGACGAGCTGACACGCTTTCACGACGCAAATCCCGATCTCGCGGGCATGGGCGCGGAGAAGCTGCGGCTGGCGCTGGTGCCGCGCCTCGACAGACCGGTCTTCGCCGAGGCACTGCGGCGCCTGGCCGGCGAGGGATGGCTGGTGCTGGAAGGGGCATGGGTGCGGCTGCCCGGCCACGAGGTGCGCCTGACCCGCGACGACGAGCTGCTGTGGGAGCGGATCGAACCGCGCCTTGCCGGGGTCGAGCGCTTCCGCCCGCCGCGCGTGCGCGACATCGCCGGGGCGACCGGCGAGCCGGAGGCCGATATCCGCCGGCTGATGAAGCTGCTCGGCCGCATGGGGCGGGTCGACGAGGTGGCGCACGACCACTTCTTCCTGCGCGCCACCGTCGCCGCGATGGTGGGCATGGCGAAGGAGCTGGCCGAGGCCGCGCCCGGCGGACAGTTCGCTGCCGCCGCCTTCCGCGACCGGATCGAGCATGGCGAGCATGCGGTCGGGCGCAAGGTGGCGATCCAGATCCTCGAATTCCTCGACCGCCACGGCGTCACGCTGCGCCGGGGAGATCTCAGGCGCATCAACCGGCACCGTCTGGACCTGTTCGGGCCGATCGGGGAGACTGCGCCGGAAGCTTCTGGAAGAGAGGCGTCCCTGGTGGGGCGTCCGGACTTCAAATCCGGGAGGGGCCGCGAGCCGGTCTCTGGTGGGTTCGACTCCCACTCTCTTCCGCCACTCTCCGCCCCGCGCTGACCGGCACCGCACCTTGGGTGCGGAGCCCGTGGCGCGCCCTCAGTAGGCGTCGCGGAGCTGGCGGGTGGAAGCGGCGATCGCGTTGATGCCTTCGTTGGCCTTCACATTGCCCTGTGCCGCCAGCGCCCTGAAGATGCGCTTCGCCGACTGGTAGTCGTGGAGCTGGTAGTAGCACCAGGCGCGCAGCAGCATCATGTCCTGCTGCTCGGGGGCGAGGCGGGCATGCTCGTCGAGCGAGATGATCGCCTCGACATAGCGCCCGTCGCGATAGAACTCGTAGGCGCGCTGGGCCAGCAGGTCGGCGCTGAGCTGCAGCGAACGGCGCGGGTTCTGCGGCGCCTGGAGCGCGGCGGCCTGGGCGGCGTTGGTCATGCCCTTGCGCATATAGGCGAGGGACTTGCCGTAGGCGGCGTCCTCGGCGGTGCGGCCCTGGCCGTACTTGATCGCGTAGTCGAATTCCGGGATCGCCTCGATCGGCCGGTTGAGCTCCATCAGCTTCCAGGCGCGGGCGAGCGCGGCGCCGGCCGAGCCGCCCGATTCCGACACGCTGCTGCCGGTGCGGGCGACCGAGCGGGTCACGCTCCGGCGGCGCGGCGGGGTCGGCGGCGCGGTGTAGGTCGTCTGCTCGGTGTAGCTCACCGGCTGGGCCGCGGGCTGCGCCGAGGAACCCTCGAACTGCGGCACCGGCTGGAACTGGCTGGTGGGCGCATAGGCCGTCACCGTGGAGCCCGGCACCGGCTGGAACTGCGTGTTCGAGCCCAGCGTCGCGCTCGGCGCGCCGAGCGGGGGCGGCTGCAGGGTCGGGGTCGGGGTCAGGCGGGCGGCGGCGGCGATCAGCGGGTCGGTATAGGTGGTGATCTGGGACTGGGCGTTGCGCGCCTCCAGCCGGGCGCGGACCGCCGGGTCGACCAGGGCGACGATGCGCTCGGAGCGCGTGCCCCAGGCCCGCACCAGCGCGTTGAGCCGCGCGCCGTCCTTCAGCCGCCAGTAGGCGAGGGCGAGGCCGTAGGCGGAAGGCTCGTCGTTCGGGTCCCAGTTGAGCGCGGTCTCGAACCAGGAGCGGGCGGTGACGATCTGCCCGGTATTGTAGGCGTACCAGCCGAGCGCCTGCGCGCCGGGGACGTACTTGTCGCGCATCACCACCGGGCTGAAGCGCGTGAGCACGATCTCGTCCAGCACCGGCGGGGGATCGGCGGTCAGCAGGCTGATGACGACGTCGAGATAGGCCTTGTTGTTCTCGGGCGCGCTGTCGCGCCATTCATAGGCGATCGGCTCCGCCTCGAGCGCGCGGCCGAGCGAGTTGAGCGCTAGCACGTAGCCCTCGGCCGCCTTCGGCCCGCCCTTGCGGTCCAGCGCCAGCTTGAACCATTCGAGCGCGCGCTTGGCGTCGTCGTGGCGGAACAGGTACCAGCCGAGCACCAGCGGATCGCCCGCGGTCGTGCTCTGCTTGGAGAGCTCCTCCATCCGGGTGATGTCGGCCTCGGGGACGGTGAATTCGGGGTTCTCGGCCGCCTTGCCCATGCGCCGGCGGATCAGGTCGTCGCGCAGCACGGCGAATTCCGGCTTGCCCTGCGCGTCCTTGCGCTCGAGCTTGAGCAGGTTCTGGATCTCGTCGTCCGTCAGCAGCGGGATCGCCTTCTGCACCGTCGCCACGCGCTCGCTGGTGTCGTTGCAGTTGGTGAGCACGTAGGTGTAGGCGTCGAGGGCGCGCGGGGTCTGGTCGGTCTTGGCGAAGGCCTCGGCGACGCGCCACAGTATGTCGACATTGGCGCAGGTCAGAAGGCCCGGCGCTTCGGTGGCGATGCGCAGCACCGTGTTCCACTGCTGGGCGTCGGAAGCGTTGATCAGGCGCTGGCGGCCCTCGGCCTCGTTGAGGCGGGCCAGCAGGTCGGCCGGCGGGTCCCATTGCGGGTCGGCGGCCTGACGGGCGGCGATGGCGCTGCGCACGTCCGAATACTTGCCGTCGGCGTAGAGCTTCCACATCCGCTCCAGCTCGGTGTCGGTCTGCGGACCGAACAGGTCGGCGGGCGGCGACCACTCGGGATAGAGCGCGCGCAGGCGGGCGATCTCGGCCTCGAGGCGGCGCGTGTCGCCCTGGGAGGCGAAGTAGCGCAGGGCGGTCTCGTCGACCTTGGGGCGGGAGCCGCTATTGGTGGAGTTGCCGGAGCCTCCAGGGAGCTGGACTTGCTGGGCGATCGCGGGAACGATGGCTCCCGCAAGCACGATCAGCAAGGCAGCTCGCTTTAGAGACATCTCGGATATTTCTCCGCGACCAGGGCCCAACCCAAAAGATACAGTGTCGACGGGTAGTAGAGCGTGGGCTCAAACCGCCGCAGGTCTTGCGGAATAGGGGTCGCATTGAGAGCACATGCCAGAACCGCGCCGAGCATCCGATAGCCCGGGTCGGTCAGCCGCGTAAGCACGCGTCCGGTCGGAATGTCGACGATGGCGGGACTTCCCCCGTTCTCCGTCAGCCAGCTCCGGCGGAATGACTCTTGTAACTCTGCGTCCGCTATCCCTGCACGCAACAGGTAAAGAGATATCCTTAACGAATTGTAACCGAAGACCGGCGGGAACCCGTCGGCCACGGTCACCGGCGCGTTGTCGGGCGCCGAGATCCAGTCCGGCGGGAGCCGGGCCGGACCGAGCTTCGCAATGGTCAGCAACTCCAGGCCGCTCTTGGCGAGCGCTGCCCAGTCGGTCTCCGGCGCGAGCTGCGCCATGACCGGAAAAGTCTCGAAGATCCAATAGGATAGATTGAGGATCGGGCCGTCCTTGCGGTCGGACGACGCGAAGCCGGTGGCGCCCGGCAGCAGCACCAGCCGGCTGCCGTTCTGAACCACCAGCTTGTGGCCGATTGCCCGTGCAATGCGGGTGGCGCTGTCGGTATATCCCTGAATTCCCCAAGTGCGGCCGGCCCTCGCCAGAGCATAGGCAATTAACAAATCGCCATCGCTCGCCGCGTTGACGTCGGTCACGTGAGGATTTGAATTCGGATCCCAGCGCCATGCAGCGAGTCCGTCGTCGCGAATCAGCAACTCGGTACGCGTGAAACTCCATATGCGCTCGAAGTTGCTTCTGTCACCAGCCAAAAACGCCAGAAGCATTCCATAGCCCTGGCCCTCGCTGTGGCTGATGCCGCCATTCGCCTCGTCGACGACCCGTCCATTGTCCTGGACGAACTGCTTCATATAGGTCGCCCAGGCCTCCTGCGAGATGAGGGTCTGGGACTGAGCCATTGCCTGAAGAACCCCGCACGCAAGCAGAAGGACGCCAGCTAGCAGGTATCGCATCATGTAGGGCGTCCCAGTCTGCGCAGGAGAAACGCGGTACAGATACCCAGCAGGGTACCGGCGATCAGCAGCATCAGAGCATAAGGCATGATGTTGGTCGAAAGCCAGTTGGCGGCGATCATGCGGAAGTTCGAGAAGCTCAGCGGCTGGGTGACAATGAAGCGGAACGCGCCCGCGTCACGCCGCTCGACCTCGCCGGTGGAGTTCTGGAACGCGACCGCCTGGCCGCCGATGCGGTTCCACACCGGGTCCGAGGTGAAGCGCGCCATGGTGCCCGCCAGCGCGTCAGAGGTGCGGGCGGTGACCAGCGTCCACGCGCCGTTGCCATTGGTGCTGGAGCCCTGCGCCATCAGGATCGAGGTGCGCGGCGGCGGCTCGTACATGGTGCGCGGGCCTTCCTGGATCCGCAGCGAATCGAAGCCGATGGAGAAGGTGCTGCGCAGCCAGCTCTCGAAGCTGTCGATGATCGCGTAGATGCCGCCGCGGCTCTGCACGTTCTCGCGCCAGCGCTCGTAGATCTCCGGCGTGTTGTGCTCGCGCGGCTGCTCGGTCGGGATGGCCGGGGTCTCGCCCGCGCGCCGGCTGCGGAAGCGCTCCAGCACGTTGTCGTAGCTCTCGCTGGCCGAATCGCCGGCGGCCTCGTCGCCGGCCGAGACCACCCAGTTGGCGCGGGTCGATTCGGCGACGCCGACCTGGTTCAGCACACTGGCCGAGATGTGGTCGATGCCGCCGACGAAGATCGCGTTGCGCTCGCCCAGCGTCACGGAGGCGGGGGAGGCGTCGATCGGCAGCGGCGTGCCCTTGGACAGGGCGAGCCGGGCGATCAGCGTGCTCGCCGCCGACAGGGTCGAGGCGTCCTGGCGCGCCAGCACGACCGCGATCGGGCTGCCGTCGAGATAGTAGGGAAAGGCGTTCGCCGTGAAGGCGGCGAGGTCGGGCATGCGGCCGATGCGGGCGAAATTGCCGATCGAGAATTCCGAGGAATCGAACAGCACGAAGCGGTTATCGGCCGGCAGGGTGGCGCCGGGCAGGCAGCGCGCGTCGGACTCGGTGTCGAGCACGACCTCGAGCCACAGCCGGTTGATGCCGGCGCGGAAGTTGCGCAGCGGCACGAACATGGCCTGGTGCTGGAGCAGCCCGCCGCCGCGCGTGGTGATCGGCAGGGTCGAGGCGATCTGCTGGTTCACATAGAGGTCGATGTGGCTGCCGGGGCGGACCGCCGCGGTGAAGGCGGCGTCGATGAACAGCGTGGCGTTGCCATAGGCCTCGGCGAAGAAGTCCGGCGGCAGGGCGATCTGGAACTCGGCGCGCAGGCGGCGGCCCGAGAACTCCTGGGTGGTGACGCCGAGTTCGGCGAGCCGCACATTGCGCGCGCCGTCGAAGATCGGCGCGTTGGGCGACCAGCGGGTCTGCGTGTTGATGGCTTCGCTCTGGTCGATCGAGAAGCTGTTCAGCCGGTCGATGGCGCGGTCGACATCGGCGGGCGTCGGCCCGGAGATGACGAGCGTCGGCCCGCCCAGCCGGTCATCCTGCACGAAGCTGGTGATCGGTCTCTGGCTGGCCTCGGCAAGATGGGTCGCCATCAGCCGCGGCAGCTCGGAGGCGGTGCCGATGACGATGGTCAGCCCGCCCGGCGGGGTTGGTCCCTGGACGCCTTCCGCCATCGTCACGGACGGGTTGGGGAACTGCCCGCGCACGGCGAGCCCCTGCACCGCGCGCAGCACGCGGGTGCTGCCGCCGCCCTCGATCGGGCCGGGCGTGATGACGCGGATCGAGGTGACGCCTGTCTCGTCGAAGCCGACCGAGGGCAGGTCGTCGAGACCGCCGGTCAGCGGCGGACGCCCGCCGCTGAAGGAGATGCCGGTGCCCTCGTTGTTGATCTCGGTCCACAGCTCATAGGTGGCGGTGACGGTGCAGTCGGTGCGGTGGCGCTGCACCACGTCGATGCGGACCAGGTTTGCGCCGGCGCGCAGGATGCCGCGCTGGATTGGCGTCGAGAAGCTGGAGGGCTCCTGCGAGGAGGCGATCGGCGTCTCGATGATCGCCTGGCCGTTGATGGTGACGCGGATGCGCGAGGTCTCCGGCATCACCACGACTGAGTTGATGAAGCTCAGCAGGAAGGTCGCCTCCCGCGAGGCCTCGTCGGCATTGAGGAACACGACCCAGGCGCGCGAGGCGACCTCGCCGGCGAAGATCATGCGCGGCTGCGGAATGATGTAGCGGTCCGGACGCGCGGGCGCCGACGGCGCCGTGTTGGCGCTCGGGATCGGCGTGATCACCGGGGCCGGCTGGCCGGGAACCATCTGGAACGGCGCCGCGGAGGGCGCGGGCGCGCCCGGCTCGCCGGGCAGGTCGATCCCGGTGTTAGGCGCGGATGTGTTGGGCGCGGAGGTCGAGGGCGCCGGCGCCGCGGGGGCGGGCGGCTGCGGGGTCTGGGGCGCCTGCGCCATCGGCGCCGTGCGGTTCTGCGTGACCGGGGCGGGCGCGCCCGCCGCGGCCGAGGGGAAGCTCGGTTGGGTGAAGGCCGGCACGCGCGAGGTCGCGCCCGAGCCGCTGTCCGGGGACGCCTGCGCCGAAACCGTCGGCGCGGGAGCGGGCGATGTCGCGGGGGCCGGCGCGCTGGAGGCGGTCGTGCGGGGAGCGGGCGTCGCCGCCGGGGCCGCGGAATCGTTATAGCCCGGGATCGGCGGCGTCATCGAGAACCCGCCCGTGCCCTGGCCGGCCGAACCGGCCTGCTGGGCCGCCGCGCCGGCGGCGAAGAGCGCGATCAGGCTCGCAGCCGCGAGGGTGGAGAATGCGCGCATGTGCATCATCCCCGTTTGGCCGCCGCGCCGGTCGGCCGCCGCCGCCGCCGTTCCCGCCAGAGCTTGTGCAGGTGGACGAGGTAGGACAGGCCCCGGCCGGTGTGGAAGATCGACATCCGCAGGAACCGGATCGTGCCGATGAGGACGCCCGGATTGTTGCGGCGCGAGTGCTGGAATTTGTGCCACTCGTCGGAATTGGCGAAAATCAGGTCCGCGATCAGCCGGTGGTGCAGCGGCTGGTCGGGCATGAACTGGCAGCCGAGCAGCACGCCCTCGCCGTCATTCTCGATGTTGCGTATGGCCAGCGGGATCGTGTCGATGGGGATGTTGTTGGCCAGGGTCTTGAAGCGCAGCAGGGCCATGTCGCCGCGGTTGATCTCCGGCAGCACGACATTGGCATTCGGCCGCAGCCGGGTGCCGCCGAGCGAGCCGTCCTCGATCGAGACCGGATAGGTGGCTCCCCCGACCAGCAACTCGCCGCGGCGCATCAGCTCGACGCGATGCGAGCGCCGGCGGTTGCGCCGCTCCGACACCACGCCGAGCGCGCAGCCGGCGATGATGATGTTCAGCACGTTCCAGGCGCCGACGACGATGAGCACGTCGGCGTTGAACGGCTCGGTGAGCAGCCGGTAGATGGTGACGAACAGCCCGACCACGAGGATGGCGAAGATGATGAAGAACGGGCGGCCGATCTGGGAGACGTGCCCTTCCTCCAGCGTCTCGCCCTTGGCGGTGACCTTGAAGGTCGGCTTGCTCGGGTTGGCGATGACCGACACCACGGCGGGGAACAGGTAGACCGACTGGATGTATTCGTAGAGCTCGGAGATCCATGGCCAGCGGTAGCGGCCATAGAGGTAGTTCTGCATCAGCAGGTTCACCAGCATGTAGGTCGTGGTGTAGGCGAGGAACTCGGCGCCCGCCGCGGTGAAGATCTGCAGCGAGAAGAACAGGTAGAACAGCGGCGAGATGAGGAACATCAGCCGCGGGTAGGAGAACAGCCAGAACAGGCTGCTGGAGCAGTAGCCGAGGCGCTGGGCCAGCGTCAGGCCGCGCTTGAGCGGGGGGAAGTGGAAGCGCAGGATCTGCATCATGCCCTGCGCCCAGCGCGAGCGCTGGGTGATGAAGCTGGCGAAGCTGTCCGGCTGCAGGCCGGCGATCATCGGCTTCTCGACATAGATCGAGTGCCAGCCGCGCGAATGCAGCTCCAGCGCGCTCTCGCAGTCCTCGGTGATGGTGATGCCGCTGAAGCCGTTGGTCTCCTTCAGCGCGCGGCGGTTCAGCACCGCGGCCGAGCCGCAGAAGAACGCCGCGTCCCACTTGTCGAGGCCGCGCTGGATGATGCCGTAGAACATCTCGTTCTCGGACGGCATGTAGTCGAAGGTGTCGAGGTTGCGCTCCAGCGGGTCGGGGCTGATGAAGAAGTGCGGCGTCTGGACCAGGAAGAGGTTCTCCTCCTGCAGGAAGAAGCCGACCGTTTCCTGCAGGAAATCGCGCGTGGGCGCGTGGTCGGCGTCGAGCACGACGATCAGGTCGCCGGTCGAGTTCTCCAGGCCGTTGTTGAGATTGCCCGCCTTGGCGTGCTCGTTGCGGGCGCGGGTGAGGTAGCGCGCACCGAGGCCCTCGCACAGCCGCTGGAGCTCGGCCCGGCGGGATCTTGCTTCCTCCGCCGCGACCGAATCGTCCTGCTCACACTTCTGGTCGGTGCCGCCGTCGTCGAGCAGCCAGACGGTGAACTTGTCGGCCGGATAGTCGATGCCGAGCGCGGCCGAGATGGTCGAGGCCAGCAGGTCGGAGCTCTCATTGTAGGACGGGACGAAGATGTCGACGGTGGGCGTCTGGTCGGCGGGGATCGGCGGCGTGGGGCGCTTGGGGACCGGCGAGGAGACGACGAACAGGCTGAGGAACAGCATGAACACGCTGTACATCTCGGCGATGTAGAGCATGAAGCCGGGGATGAAGTCCTCGATCTGGCTGATCGGCGGAATGGTGCTGGTGGTACGCCAATAGACGTAGCGCAGGACGATGGCGGTGCCGAGCGCGAGCGCGATCATGCGGAAGACGCCGACCGGGGGGCCGAAGGTCTTCAGCAAGATCATCGTCAGAACAACGATGGAGCCGGCGATGAGATGAGCCTGCAGGCTGATCGGGAGCGTAATGAGGAATACGACGATCAGTGATGCGATTGCCCACACGCCGGCAGCCCAAGCCTTCCGCATCGTTCCTCCTGCTCGGTTTGCACCATGCCGCGGGGTCGCCATCCAAACGTGTCTTAGGGCCGAGAGGTTGAAGAAATCTATCCAAATTCGGACTAACCGGTCATTTGGTCGATTCCACCTCGCGGTTGCTCGGGCTAAAGTCTCACCAAGCAAGTGATTCGGCGTCTTTTCGCGGCTGTTTCCTCGATTCAGTCAGCGCTGAAGTTCGTCTCTGGTATTGGTCGAAAGCTCGAAGGGTCCATGGGACGAAGGCGTGCGCACGTACCCCTTCTGAGGTGTGTAGCAGTATCCGTCGCTCTTTTGCTGGCGGGATGCACGCCCTATGGATGGTTCGGCAACAATTACGCCGGCGGCCCGCAGGTCGCGACCACGACCATAGAGAAGCCCGTCTCCGACGCGCTGGTGCTGCCCGAGCCCGGCGCCGCGCCGCCCGTGATCGCGGTGCTCCAGACCGACTATCTCAATGCGGTCGAACAGGAAATCATCCTCGAAACGAATTCCCGCACGCGTGGACAGAACGCGTTCTATGCGGTGTTTTTCGGGCCGGTGAAGGGCTCGACCGGCCGCGAGAACCTGCGCAAGGACGACTGGCTCAACGACGAGGTGCTGGACGACGAGATGACCGAGCGCATGCCCGGCGTCGCCATGCATGTCTCGAACTACTACGTGCAGAACCGCTACGGGCCGTTCAACTACGCCATCGGCAATGCCGGCAATGGCGAGCTGTGCATCTATGGCTGGCAGAGGATCCAGTCGCAGGTGCCGGTCTATCTGTTCTGGCATGACCGCGGCATCCTCGCCATCCGCCTCCGCCTGTGCCAGGTCGGCGCCAGCGAGCAGGACCTGCTGCGGGTGATGTACCGCTACTCGATCAACGGCTACTTCCTGCCCCAGGGCTGGCAGCCCTACGGGCGTCCGATGGGCGAGCCGGAAGGGCTCGGCCGCGTCGGCGGGCCTCTGGCCTATCCCTCCGGCATCAGCGGCGACGGCACCGTGCTCGACGGCTGGCTTGGCCCGGAGCCGGCGCCCGCGCGCACCGCCACCCCCAGCCGCCGGCGCTACGGCAGCGCCGTGCCCGCGCCCGAGCCGGTGGTGCAGCCGGGCTATTACGAGGGCAATCTGGTGGACCCGGTGGAGGGCTATCCCTCGGTTCCGGGGCCGGGGACCTCGCAGCAGCTCGCCCCGAGCACGCAGCCGCACATCACCCGCGGCGCGCCCCAGCCCGGCGCGGTGGTCGACGAGGCGCCCTCGCGGGCGGTGCAGTCCAGCGGGCAGAACTCGCCCTTCAGCGCCCCGCCCGTGCTGCCCGGCGTGCCGCCGGTGCAGATGCGGCAGGTCTCGCCGTCCTCGTCGGGCGCCAGCCAGTACGCGCCGGCTCCCGCGCCGTCCGGCGATTCCGGCGTCGGCGCGCCCGTGCGGCTGGTGCCGGGCGCCTCGACCTATCCGACGCCGGCGAACTGATCGCATTCGCGTCACACCCGCAACTTGACCTTGCGTCGCCGATCCCGCCCGCGTCATTCTAGTCGCGACGGGAGGACAACATGGTCAAGAGCGACGATCGCCGGCATGACAGCCCACCTCGTGGACGGACCGCGGATCCCGGTGCGCATGTACCCTCGGCGCGCGACCTCGCCGTGCTGGACGCGCTGGAGCGGAAGGTGTCCTGGCTCTCGGCCTGGACCATCCACCATGCCAACCATGTGCGGCCCAATGCCGACGGGCTGAAGGTCGGCGGCCACCAGGCTTCCTCGGCCTCGCTCTCGACCATCATGACGGCGCTCTATTTCGCCGTGCTGCGCCCGCACGACCGCGTGGCGGTGAAGCCGCATGCGAGCCCGATCTTCCACGCGATCCAGTACCTCCTGGGGCACCAGACGCGCGAGAAGCTGGAAGCCTATCGCGGCTACAAGGGCGCCCAGTCCTATCCCTCGCGCACCAAGGACATCGACGACGTCGACTTCTCCACCGGCTCGGTCGGCCTCGGCGTCGCCCAGACGCTGTTCGCCAGCCTGGTGCAGGACTATGTGCGGGCCCACAAGCTCGGCGCCGATACGCCGGATGGGCGCATGATCGCCCTAGTGGGCGACGCCGAGATGGACGAGGGCAACATCTACGAGGCGCTGCTCGAGGGCTGGAAGCAGGGTCTGCGCAACTGTTGGTGGATCCTCGACTACAACCGCCAGAGCCTCGACGCGGTGATCCGCGAGGGCCTTCCCGCGCGGCTGGAGGCGCTGTTCCGCGCCTTTGGCTGGGAGGTGGTGACGCTGAAATATGGCCGCAAGCTGATGGAGGCCTTCGCCGAGCCGGGCGGGGAGCGGCTGCGCGAATGGATCGACCGCGCGCCCAACCAGCTCTACTCGGCGCTGACCTTCCAGGGCGGCGCGGCCTGGCGGAAGCGCCTGCTCGACGATCTCGGCGACCAGGGCGACGTGACGGCGCTGATCGAGCGACGCTCCGACGACGAGCTCTCGGCGCTGATGACCAATCTCGGCGGCCATGACCTCGCCTCGCTGGTCGACACGTTCGAGCGCATCGACCACGACCGGCCGGTGCTGTTCATCACCTACACCATCAAGGGCTACGGCCTGCCGCTCGCCGGGCATAAGGACAACCATGCCGGGCTGATGACGCCGGCGCAGATGGAGACGCTGCGCGCCGCGATGGAGGTACGCCCGGGCCACGAGTGGGATCGGTTCGAGGGGCTCGACATCGCCCCGGCGGAGGTCGAGGCGTTCCTCGGCCGGGTGCCGTTCAACGCGCTGGGCGCGCGCCGCTTCGCCGACGCGAAGCTGGAGGTGCCGGGCGCGCTCGCGGTGCCGAAGCAGACCGCGCTCTCCACCCAGCAGGGCTTCGGCCTGATCATGGCGGAGATCGCGCGGATGGGCGGCCCGCTCGCCGACCGCATCGTCACCACCTCGCCGGACGTCACCGTCTCGACCAATCTCGGCGGTTGGGTCAACCGGCGCGGGCTGTTCGCGCGCGAGGCGGTGGCGGACCTGTTCCGGCAGGAGCGCATTCCCTCCACCTTCGACTGGACCTTCTCGCCGAAGGGCCAGCACATGGAGCTCGGCATCGCCGAGATGAACCTGTTCAGCCTGCTCTCGGCGCTCGGCCTGTCGCATTCGCTGTTCGGCGCACGGCTGATCCCGGTCGGCACGCTCTACGACCCGTTCATCGAGCGCGGGCTCGATGCGCTGAACTATGCCTGCTACCAGGAGGCGCGCTTCATCCTCGTCGCCACCCCTTCCGGCCTGACGCTGGCGCCAGAAGGCGGGGCGCACCAGTCCATCGCCACACCGCTGATCGGCATGGCGCAGGACGGGCTCGCCGCCTTCGAGCCGGCCTATGTGGACGAACTGGCGGTGGTGCTGCGCTGGGCGTTCGAGCATCTCCAGCGCGAGGGCACGCCGGATTTCGAGAGCGAGCCCGAGGAGCAGAACTGGCTGCGCGACGAGACCGGCGGCTCGGTCTATCTGCGCCTGTCCACCCGCACGCTTGAGCAGCCGGGGCGTGTGATCGACCCGGCGCTGGAGCGCGACATCATCGAGGGCGGCTATTGGGTGCGCCGGCCGGGACCGAACGCCGAGATCGTCGTGGTCTATACCGGCGTGGTGGCGCCCGAGGCGATCGAGGCGGTCGGGCTGATGGCCGAGGACCGCAAGGATGTCGGCCTGCTGGCCGTGACCTCGGCCGACCGTCTCAATGCCGGCTGGACCGCCGGCGCCCGGGCGCGCGAGCGCGGCCTCGTGAACGCGCGCAGCCATGTCGAGCGGCTGCTCGACGCGGTGCCGCGCCAGTGCGGGCTGGTGACGGTGCTGGACGGCCATCCGGCGACGCTGGGCTGGCTCGGCTCGGTGGCGGGCCATCGCACGCGCGCGCTCGGCGTCGAGCATTTCGGCCAGACCGGCACCATCGCCGATCTCTACCGGCACTACGGCATCGACGCCAACGCCATCGTCGCGGCGGCGCAGTCGATCTCGCCCGGCCGGCCGATCCGGCACCTGCGGGCATTGGAAGCCTAGGACCCTCGCGTCAGGGCGCCGCCCCTGCCGGGCGCGCCTGCCCGCGGGCGCGGGTGCGGATCGCCTTGAGCGCCGCGAGCACGGGCCGCTCCACCGCGACGAGGAAGAGCGTGCCGAGCCCCAGCGTGCCGAGGCACGCCGCGGCGAACAGCGCCGTCAGTCCCGCCGGGCCAAGCGGGGCGAAGGCGACGAACAGCCACGCCGCCGGCGCGACGATGAGCGGCACGTGGACGAGATAGATCGGGAAGGAGAGCTCGCCGAGCCGCTGCAACGGCCCGCTCTCGAAGAAGCGCCGCAGCGCCGGCGTGATCAGCACCGACACCAGCACCAGCGCCGCGCCGGCCTCCCGGAACCCGTCCATGCCGAGATGCGACTGGAGGGTGGAGACGAGGCCCGGCCCGCCGGCGTGATAGGGGTAGGTCGCGCCGATCACCAGCCCGACGAGGCCGATGACGAGCCCGGCGACAGGAAGCTCGCGCAGGCGCTCGCGCATCTCGTACACCAGCGCCCCCGCGCAGAAGGCAGCGAGATAGAACAGCCCCGCCGCGCCGAAGCCGACGATGCCGAGCGCCATGGCGAGCGGCCGCCACCGCCCGCGCAGCACCGCGTAGGAGCCGTAGATCAGGATCGAGCCCAAGAGCTCGGCCTGCATGGTCCAGAGCGGGTTGTTGAAGCGGGTTGTCCCGTTCAGGAAGACGCCGACGCCGCCCTCCCAGATCGCCTGCGACAGCGGCGGGATGGGCGGCTGGTAGGTCCAGCGGAACCATGAGCTTGTGCTGATCGCCTGCGCCTCGCGCGCGGCGTCCGGGAAACCGTTGAGCCACGCCCAGGCCAGCGCCGATGAGGCGAGGGCGGGCAGGCCGAGGCGCAGATAGCGCAGGAAGATCATCAGCGGCGCTTCGCGCGCGCTTTTCGGGCTCGAGGCGGCGAGCACGAAACCGGACAGTACGAAGAACACGGCGACCGCGAAATGCCCGTTCCACAGTACGGCGAGCGGCGTGTCGAAGACGGTGAAGCCGGTGCGGGCCCTGTCGGAGAACGGGCCGGGGGTGAAGGCATAGAAGAAGTGGAACGCCACCACCGAGCAGGCGGCGACGCCGCGCAGCCCGTCGAGGCAGGTCACGCGCCCCGTCTTCGCGGGGGCGCCGGCGAGGGTGGCGGGCATCGAGGCGGGCATGGTGCGGGCCTTGGCGGGTGGAAGAGAGCGGGTGGCGATCTAATATCGCCTCATCGCACGCATCAATGCTCCGGCCGCCGTCCGGCGCCGACGATCCACCCTGCCACGCGCGTCGTTCATAAAGGGCAAACCATATTCGGCGCTTTATGGAGCCGAAGCCTTCGCCGTCCATCGATCCGCCGTGTTGGGGCGGCATTGAGGGGCGAGCCATGTGAGGCGTCGGGAGCTCCGGGTCGTGAGTAAGCTGCTGGCCAGATTTGGAATATGCGCGCTTCTGCTGGCGTCGCTGGCGCTCGCCGGTTGCGCCTCCATCGATAGCGACGATCGCGGCGCGGTGCCGCTGAACGGCAAGATCCTGTCGGAGATGTCGGAGAAGGGCATGACGCCCGAAGACCCGATCATGATCCGCATCTACAAGCAGGAGAGCGAGCTCGAGGTGTGGAAGCGCACCAATCGCGGCACCTACGCCCTGCTCAAGACCTATCCGATGTGCCGCTGGTCGGGAAAGCTCGGGCCGAAGACCAGCGAGGGCGACCGGCAGGCGCCGGAAGGCTTCTACACCATCACCCGCGCCCAGCTTAATCCGCGCTCGCAATTCTACCTGTCGTTCAATCTCGGCTACCCGAACGAGCTGGAGAGCGCGCTCGGCTACACCGGCAGCGCGCTGATGGTGCACGGGGCGTGCACCTCGGCCGGCTGCTACGCCATGACCGACGGCGGCGTCGCGGAGATCTACGCGCTGGCGCGCGAGGCGCTGAAGGGCGGGCAGGAGGAATTCCAGGTGCAGGCGCTGCCGTTCCGCATGACGCCGGCCAATTTCGCCGCCCATCGCAACGATCCGAACGTGCCGTTCTGGCGCAATCTGGAGGAGGGCGTCGACTATTTCGACATGACGCGCCGCCCGCCGGTCGTCACCGCCTGCGCCGGGCGCTACCGCTTCACCGCCCAGCCCTCGCCGGAGGATGCGGCGCTCGACCCGCTCGGCGCCTGCCCGGCCGATCCTAGCAGCCAGCAGATCGCGCAGCAGCTCGAGCAGCGCCAGCTCGCCGAGACGGCGCAGATGGTCGCCGTCGCCGCCGCCAATCCGGCGATCGCCCCGCCCTATGTCGATGGCGGCATGCATGAGAGCTTCCGCGAGGTGCTCCGCCGCTCCGGGCCGGAGAAGCTGTCCGCGATGACCTCGAGCAAGATCCCCGTCAGCCGCCCCGACGCGGCGCTGGCCGATCCCTATAGCGGCGAGATCGTCACCGCCAGCCAGTGAGCCGGCGGCTCACAATCCGCAAGGAAGGACAGCGGCGCACGGCTCGGCTATAGCCCGTGCGGGCGGGGGAGTGACCCGCGCCGCAGCTGCGGGATCGGATGATGAGCGAATGTCTTCGCGGTGAGGGCCTTGTGGTGCGCGAGGCGTGCGAGGCCGACATGGCGGGCGTGCAGTCGATCTATGCCCATCATGTGCGCCACGGGCTGGCGAGCTTCGAGGAGGAGCCGCCCCCGCTCGCGGAGATGCTGCGCCGGCGCGCCGCCGTGCTCGAGGCCGGGCTGCCCTATCTCGTCGCCGTCTCGGGCGGGGAGATTGCCGGCTATGCCTATGCCACCGCCTACCGGCCGCGCCGGGCCTATCGCTTCACGGTGGAGGATTCGGTCTATGTCGCCGAGGGGCAGGGCGGGCGTGGCATCGGCAGCCGGCTGCTCGGCGCGCTGATCGCGCGCTGCGAAGAGGGGCCGTGGCGGCAGATGATCGCAGTGATCGGCAACAGCGCCAATGCCGGCTCGATCGCGCTGCACCGCCGGCACGGCTTCGCCGATGTCGGCACGTTCCGCTCGATCGGCTTCAAGCACGGGCGCTGGGTGGACACGGTGCTGATGCAGCGCGCGCTGGGCGCGGGCGACACGACCCCGCCGGCCTGATCCCCCGCCCGCCTGATCCCCGCCGGCGTATCGCCATTCCGCGCGTGACCCCGAAACGAGAAAAGCCCTCCCGAAGGAGGGCCTTTCCGTCCAGCCGTTCGTCGTGGCAGCAGGCCTTACTCGGCCTCGTTCGCGACGGGCGCGGAGCGGAGCACCGAAGCGTCGTCGGTCTTCGCCGCGGCGCGGCGCGGGACCTCGACCGGCTTCGAGCCGCTCGGAAGCTGTGCCATCATCGCCTTGTCGAGGGTGATGAGGCGCAGCACGTTGGTGGTGCCGGGGGTGGCGAAGGGCACGCCCGCGGTGATGGCGATGCAGTTGCCTTCCTTGGCGAAGCCGTGCTCCAGCGTCACCTGCGTCGCCTTGGTCGCCATCTCGCCGAAGGTGTGGATCTCTTCGGGCGCATGGACGACGTGGACGCCGTAGGACATGACCAACCGGCGCGCGGTGGAGAGCTGGCTGGCGATGCCGATGATCGGGATGCGCGGGCGCTCGCGCGCGGCGTGCAACGTCGTGGTGCCGGAGAGCGTGTAGGTGACGATGGCCGCGGCATTGACCGAATTCGCCGCCTGATAGGCGGCCTGCGTCACCGCATCGGCGACCGAGTGGCCGGAATCGGGGCGCTGCGATTCGATGATCGCGCGGTAGCCCGGGTCCTGCTCCACCTGCTTGATGATGCGGTCCATCATCGCCACGGCCTCGACCGGGTACTGGCCGGCCGCGCTCTCGGCGGAGAGCATGACCGCGTCGGCGCCGTCATAGACCGCGGTGGCGACGTCGGACACTTCGGCGCGGGTCGGCACCGGGGCGCTGATCATCGATTCCAGCATCTGGGTGGCGACGATCACCGGCTTGCCGAGCCGGCGCGATTCGCGGATGACGCGCTTCTGCAGCGCCGGGATTTCCGGCAGCGACAGCTCGACGCCGAGATCGCCGCGCGCGACCATGATGCTGTCCGACAGCTCGGTCAGGCGGGTGAGGTGCTCGACCGCGAGCGGCTTCTCCAGCTTCAGGTTCACCTGGGCGCGGCCCTGGATGAGCTCCTTGGCGTCGATCACGTCCTGCGGGCTCTGCACGAAGGAGAGCGCGATCCACTCCACGCCGAGGTCGAGGGCGAAGAACAGGTCGGAGCGGTCTTTGTCGGTGAGCGCCGAGACCGGCAGCAGCACGTCGGGGACGTTGAAGCCCTTGTTGTTCGACAGCTTGTTGCCGGCGATCACCTCGGCGTCGATGTAGCCGGAGCCCTTGCGGACCACGCGCACGCGCACCTTGCCGTCGTCGAGCAGCACGGTCGAGCCCTCGTGCAGGGCCTCGATGATCTCCGGGTGCGGGATCGGCACCCGCTTCTCATCGCCGGGCGCCGGGTCGGTGTCGAAGCGCAGCGTCGAGCCGGCGGTGATGTTGATGAAGCCGTCGACGAACTTGCCGAGGCGAAGCTTCGGACCCTGCAGGTCGGCGAGGACGCCGATGGGGCGGCCGACCTCCTTCTCGAGCGCCCGCACGGCGCCCAGCACGCGGCCATGGTTCTCCTGCGTGCCATGGCTGAAGTTGAGCCGGAATACATCGACCCCGGCCTCGAACAGCGCCTTGATCATTTCCGGGCTCGACGATGCCGGCCCGAGCGTCGCCACGATCTTCGTCGCGCGTTCCCGCCGCATAACCATGGGTAATCCTCCGTCGTGAAGCGTGCCGGCGCGCAGCCAGCATCTCAGCTATGAACCAAAACGGGACAGTTGTCGCTTAGTTGTTATCTTGCACTGCAGCGTGTCGGTTTGGCGACGACACCGTTCACAACTTCGCGCTCGCTCGCGGGAACGCGACTTGAATCGATGTTGTGCCGCGCAATTCCTTTCGCATTGCAGCAATTCGGTGCCGTCAGACCGGCTTGCCGGCTCTCGGCATGGCATTTCGCCGGGAATGGACAGCAGGTCGACCGCCGGGACGCGAAATCAACTTGCTGGCATTCGTAATTCTGTATACCAATAGGAAGTCCGCGCAAGCGGGTCGGTGCGATAATTCTCCGGCATGGCTCATGCATCGCCGGAGGGACGGACCGGCAGGGCGGCGGCGTCACGTTCATCATTGTCCGAAGCCAGGATGTAGGTCCCGAAACGTCGTTCCCCGACCGCAACCACAGGCCCGGTCCCGCCATGACCCGCACGATCAAGAAGCTTCTCGTCGCCAACAGATCAGAGATCGCGATCCGCGTTTTCCGGGCCGCGACCGAACTCGGCATCTCGACCGTTGCCATCTATGCCGAGGAAGACAAGCTTTCGCTGCACCGCTTCAAGGCGGATGAGGCCTATCTCGTCGGCCGGGGCCCGTGGCTGGAGCGGCCGCTCGGGCCGATCGACGCCTATCTCTCGATCGACGAGGTGATCCGGGTCGCGAAGGAAGCGAAGGCCGACGCCATCCATCCCGGCTACGGATTCCTGTCCGAAAGCCCGGAATTCGCCGAGGCCTGCGCGGCCGCCGGCATCATCTTCATCGGCCCCTCGCCGCAGACCATGCGCACGCTCGGCAACAAGGTGGCCGCGCGCAACCTCGCCATCTCGGTTGATGTGCCGGTGATGCCCGCGACCGAGCCGCTGCCGGACGACGACGCCCAGGTGCTGGAGGCGGCGCGCAAGGTCGGCTACCCGGTCATGCTCAAGGCGAGCTGGGGCGGCGGCGGGCGCGGCATGCGTCCGATCGAGAGCGAGGACAAGCTGCTCGACGCGGTGATGACCGCCAAGCGCGAGGCCAAGGCTGCCTTCGGCAAGGACGAGGTCTATCTCGAAAAGCTGGTGCGCCGCGCGCGCCATGTCGAGGTGCAGATCCTCGGCGACACCCATGGCAACCTCGTCCATGTGTTCGAGCGCGACTGCTCGATCCAGCGCCGCAACCAGAAGGTGATCGAGCGCGCCCCGGCGCCCTATGTCGACGCGGCGACCCGCAAGGGCCTGACCGACGCCGCGCTCGCCATCGGCCGGGCGACGGACTATGTCGGCGCCGGCACGGTCGAGTTCCTGATGGATGCCGACACCGGCGCCTTCTATTTCATCGAGGTCAATCCGCGCATCCAGGTCGAGCACACGGTGACCGAGGTCGTCACCGGCCTCGACCTCATCAAGGCGCAGATCCGCATCCTCGAAGGCGGCCATATCGGCGATGTCGCGCAGACCGGCATTCCTGCTCAGGAAGAGATCCGGCTCAACGGCCACGCCATGCAGTGCCGCATCACCACCGAGGACCCGGAGAACAATTTCGTCCCGGATTACGGGCGCATCACCGCCTATCGCGGCGCCATGGGCTTCGGCATCCGCGTCGACGGGGGCACCGCCTATTCGGGCGCGGTGGTCACGCGCTTCTACGACCCGATGCTGGAGAAGGTGACCGCCTGGGCGCCCTCCAGCGACGAGGTGATCGCGCGCATGTACCGGGCGCTGCGCGAGTACCGCATCCGGGGCGTGGCGACCAATCTGCCGTTCCTCGAGAACGTGCTCACCCATCCCGACTTCACCGGCTGCCGCTACACCACGCGCTTCATCGACACCACGCCCGAGCTGTTCGACTTCGGCGGCCGGCGCGACCGTGCGACCAAACTGCTCGCCTGGATCGCCGACGTCACGGTGAACGGCCATCCCGAGGTGAAGGGCCGCGCGAAGCCTGCCGCCACCGCGCGTGTGCCGGAGGCGCCGTCCTTCCTCAACGAGCCTGCGCCGGGCACCCGCCAGCTTCTCGACCGGCTCGGCCCGAAGGGCTTCGCCGACTGGATGCTGGCGCAGGAGCGCGTGCTCGTCACCGACACCACGATGCGCGACGCGCACCAGTCGCTGCTCGCCACCCGCATGCGCTCCTACGACCTCGCGCAGGTCGCCGATTCCTATGCGCGCGGCCTGCCGGAACTGCTCTCGCTGGAGTGCTGGGGCGGGGCGGCGTTCGACGTCGCCATGCGCTTCCTGTCCGAGGACCCGTGGGAGACGCTGGCGAAGATCCGCGAGAGCGTGCCCAACATCCTCACCCAGACCCTGGTGCGCGGGGCGAACGGCGTCGGCTATGCCAACTACCCCGACAATGTGGTGCGCTTCTTCATCCGCCAGGCGGCGGATGCGGGCATGGACATCTTCCGCGTCTTCGACTGCCTCAACTGGATCGAGAACATGCGGGTCTCGATCGACGAGGCGCTGAAGACCGGCAAGCTGGTCGAGGGCGCCATCTGCTATGCCGGCGATATGCTCGACCCGGCGCGGTCGAAATACGACCTGAAATACTACGTCTCCATGGCCAGGGAGCTGGAGAAGACCGGCATCCACATCCTCGGCCTCAAGGACATGGGCGGCCTTGTCAAGCCGGCGGCGGCGCGCGTGCTGTTCAAGGCGCTGAAGGAGGAGGTGGGCCTGCCGATCCACTTCCACACCCACGACACGTCGGGCATCGCCGGCGCCTCGGTGCTGGCGGCGGTCGAGGCCGGGGTCGATGCGGTCGACCTCGCCATGGACGCGATGTCGGGCATGACCTCGCAGCCCTGCCTCGGCTCGATCGTCGAGGCGCTGCGCGGCTCGGCGCGCGACACCGGGCTCGACCCGGAGGCGATCCGGCGCATCAGCTTCTACTGGGAGGGCGTACGGGCCCAGTACGCCGCCTTCGAGAGCGACCTGAAGGGGCCGGCCTCCGAGGTCTACCTGCACGAAATGCCCGGCGGGCAGTTCACCAACCTCAAGGAGCAGGCGCGCTCCATGGGGCTGGAGAGCCGCTGGCACGAGGTGGCGAAGGCCTATCGCGATGCCAACGACCTGTTCGGCGACATCATCAAGGTCACGCCCTCCTCCAAGGTGGTGGGCGACCTCGCGCTGATGATGGTGAGCCAGGGGTTGTCCGCCGCCGACGTGCTCGATCCCAAACGCGACGTCGCGTTCCCGGCTTCGGCGGTGGCGATGCTGCACGGCGAATACGGGCAGCCGCTCGGCGGGTGGCCGCAGGCGCTGCAGGCCAAGGCGCTGAAGGGCGAGCCGCCGATCACGGTGCGCTACGGCTCGCTGCTGGAGGACGCCGATCTCGACGCCGAGCGCGCGGAAGCCTCGAAGCTGGTCGGCCACGAGGCCGACGACCGCGAGCTCGCCTCCTATCTGATGTACCCCAAGGTGTTCGCCGATTTCGCGCCGGTGGTCGCCAAGTTCGGGCCGGTCTCGGCGCTTCCCACCCCTGTCTTCTTCTACGGCATGAAGCCGGGCGAGGAGGCGACGGTCGAGATCGAGCGCGGCAAGACGCTGATGGTGCGCCTCACCGCGGTGGGCGAGACGCGCGACGACGGCCTCGTCGAGGTGTTCTTCGAGCTCAACGGCCAGCCGCGCATGGTGGTCGTCGCCGACCGCGACGCGGTGCCGAAGGTCGCCGGGCGGCGCAAGGCGGAGGAGGGCAACGACCTCCACGTCGCCGCGCCCATGCCCGGCACCATCTCCTCGCTCGGCGTGCATAGCGGGCAGGTGGTGGGCGCGGGCGACGTGCTGCTCACCATCGAGGCGATGAAGATGGAGACTGCGATCCATGCCCCGCGCGGGGGCACGGTGCAGGAGATCCTGGTGGCGCCGGGCAACGCCATCGACGCCAAGGACCTGCTGGTGGTGCTGGAAGAATGAGCTTCGGAACGATCGAACGATAACCGGCTAACGAAACGACTGAAGGGAGGAAGGGAATGCGGCTGGCGATAGTGAAGGAAGACCCATCGGTCGACCCCCGCGTGGCGGGGTCCCCGGACACGGTTAAGCGTTATGTGGGCCTTGGGGCTGACGTTGTGGTTTCGTCGGGTGCGGGTTCGGCGTCGGGCGTGGGCGACGGGGAGTATGAGGGCGCGGGGGCGTCGGTGGTGGCGGAC